>NZ_HG428741.1:3490872-3535993 GCF_000380245.2 Bacillus massiliigorillae | reverse complement strand
GCCGGTGTAGCTCAGTTGGTAGAGCAACTGACTTGTAATCAGTAGGTCGAGGGTTCGACTCCTTTCGCCGGCATATTTTCTTTCTTACATAGTGGAGGGGTAGCGAAGTGGCTAAACGCGGCGGACTGTAAATCCGCTCCTTAGGGTTCGGCAGTTCGAATCTGCCCCCCTCCACCATTTTTAATGTAATAGGGGCATAGTTTAAAGGTAGAACTACGGTCTCCAAAACCGTCAGTGTGGGTTCGATTCCTACTGCCCCTGCCAACTTCATATTTTGGCGATTGTGGCGAAGTGGTTAACGCATCGGATTGTGGTTCCGACACTCGTGGGTTCGATTCCCATCAGTCGCCCCATTTTTCAGTTATAAATAAAAGTTTCACAACATATATTATTTATAGATGGGCTATAGCCAAGCGGTAAGGCAACGGATTTTGATTCCGTCATGCGAAGGTT
Organism: Bacillus massiliigorillae; assembly: GCF_000380245.2. Lineage (GTDB taxonomy): Bacteria > Bacillota > Bacilli > Bacillales > DSM-1321 > Bacillus_AD > Bacillus_AD massiliigorillae. The sequence goes on along the minus strand of NZ_HG428741.1, from coordinate 3,535,540 downwards.
CGAATCCTTCTAGCCCAGCCACTTATGCGCGGAAGTAGTTCAGTGGTAGAATACAACCTTGCCAAGGTTGGGGTCGCGGGTTCGAATCCCGTCTTCCGCTCCATTTATATATATCGGCGGCATAGCCAAGTGGTAAGGCCAAGGTCTGCAAAACCTTTATCCACCGGTTCGAATCCGGTTGCCGCCTCCAAATTTGCCTGAGTGGTGGAATGGCAGACACGTCGGACTCAAAATCCGATGCCTTCGCGGGCGTGTGGGTTCAAGTCCCACCTCAGGTATCATTTAAAAGACTTTGTATTTCAATAATACAAAGTCTTTTTTTTGCGTAAATAAGATATATGAATATGCCTATATGTTATTGTGATGAATAAAAAGCCATAATCTAAAGTGATGAAATAATCATAAATCATGGCTTTTTTCTTTACATTATAAATTATGCTGGACTATTTTATTATAAATAGTCCTTGCTTCATCTGGTTGATGAGTGCCATGGATAATAGCACGTCCATCTTTAAATAGTACTATGCGATTATTTTCTATAGTACATGAAAGTAGATATGAATTAATAATTACATGAGTTACGATATGCTGTATACGCTCATATGTGTTTTTGAGTGATATGGACCGATTGGTAGATGGTCTAATTTGTACAGCATCTCTTCCACATAAAATATCTGTTTTAGTTTCATGATGAAGGGAGAGAAAAGGATAATTCCTATCCATTCCACAAGTTAAGCAATTGTTGTTTCTTAAGCTACTAATGTTTATCGCGGAACTCTCATCTTTCCAGATGTCGAATGACTTTAAGATAGGTTCAAAATAAGTTCCAGTAAGCAGTTGTAAAGCTTGCGTTACTTGATACGAAGCAACTATTTGAACAGCAGGGCTAATAATACCAACTGTATCACATGTTATGTGCTGATCAGATACATGGTCAATGAGACAATGTAAGCAAGGCGTTACTTCAGGAATAATTGTAAATTGAAGCCCATAGCTACCGACACATGCCCCAAAAACAAATGGTATTTGGAGTTTAACTGCAGCATCATTAACAATTAACCTAGTTTCAAAATTATCTGTTGCATCCACGATGAGTGAAGTATTTGCAATTAATTGTTCGATATTATGAGAATTGACATCCATTATAAGTGCTTCAATCGTAATTTCACTGTTTATTTTTTGTAATCGATTTTTAGCAGCTATCGCTTTTGGGAGTTTCTTTGTAGCATCATCCTCAGTATAAAGTTGTTGACGCTGTAAATTACTCCATTCTACGTAATCTCGATCAACAATTGTAAGTTTTCCAATTCCTGCTCTAGCAAGCATCTCAGCACTCGCTGAACCAAGTGCACCAGCACCGATTATAATGATATGTGCTTGTCGTACGAGCTGCTGTCCTGTTTTACCTACGAATAGTTCCTGTTTTTTGTATCGAGTATTCAAGATGTCACCATTCCAGTTATTGGGCTACTTGCTTCTCCATAATTCTTCTCTGGTATTCTTCCGGCTTCATATCCTAAATGTCCAGCCTCAATCGCGAGCTTCATTGCTAAAGCCATTTTTACAGGATCTTTAGCACCAGCAACAGCTGTGTTAAGTAGGACACCATCCGCTCCTAATTCCATGGCGAATGCAGCATCTTTTGGTGAACCAACTCCAGCATCAACGATGACCGGTACGGAAGATTGTTCAATAATGAATTGTAGATTTAAAGGGTTGATAATACCTTTACCTGATCCAATAGGTGATGCACCAGGCATAATGGCATGTACACCAAGTTGTTCTAGTCGTTTAGCTAATACAACATCATCAGAAGTATAGGGTAAAACAATAAATCCTTCTTCTAGTAGCATTTCAGATGCTTTTAATGTTTCTACTGGATCTGGTAGAAGGGAACGATCGCAGCCAATTACTTCTACTTTAATCATGTCACATAAACCAGAAGCTTTAGCTAATTTAGCAATTCGTACTGCTTCTTCAGCAGTCTTAGCTCCTGCAGTATTGGGTAGTAGCTTATACTTCGTTAAGTCTAATTGCTCTAAAAAATTAGGCTGATTAGCTTCAAAAATATTCATTCGACGTACGGCAAAAGTTAAGATTTCAGAACCTGAAACGGCTACTGCCTCTTTTTGAATTTCGAATGATGGGTATTTGCCAGTACCAAGTAATAATCGTGACTGAAATGAATGATGGGCGATTTGTAACATGATTATCCTCCTCCTACAAAGTGAACTATTTCAACAGTATCTCTTTCATTTAGCATGACAGATTCATACTGTTCTTTATCTACAATTTCTTTATTAAGCTCGACTACAACGATGCGGTTTTCTAATTGATAATGATGTAATAAATGTTGTATCGTGCGTACTTCCTGCGGTAACTCTGCTTTTTTTCCATTTAAGTTAATATACATTTTCAACCCCCTAAACAAGTGAATGCTTTTTTCGATTTATTTTGAAAGCCTCTATCCAATCTTCTGGAACCTTCTGTTGAAGGATGAGATTGCGAATCATTTGTCCAGTTGCTGGTGCTAGGAGAATGCCATTTCTGTAATGACCAGTAGCAAATAATAAATGGGAATCTTCCGGATGTTGGCCGATAAATGGCTTACCATCAAATGTTTGAGGACGAAGCCCAGCCCAAAAAGATTCGATTTTCATATCGCTCACTTCAGGAAGCATAGATTTTGCTTTGGAAATGACAGATTCAATTCCATCAATACTTGGTTGGATGTTCCAATCATCTTTAACCATTGTTGCACCGATGACAAGTTGTCCATTATTTCTAGGAACGATGTAGCTTTGTTTGTGAAAAAGTGTATGTTTTAAAGGAACTGAGTTACTTGAAACAGATAAACATTCTCCTTTAACTGGAATAAGCGTATGATTCAGTCCAAGTTTTTTTAAGAAAGTACTGCTCCAGACACCATTAGCAATGACAACGTATTGAGCTTGGAATTTGCCATTCGTTGTATAAAGGGTATAGCCATTATTTTCTTTTTTAATATCTAGTACTTTCGTATAATCCAAGATCGATGCTCCAAGTACTTGAGCACTTTTAGCAAAGCCTCGGCAGACGGAAGTAGGCAAGACATTTACATCATCTTTAATATAGGCAGCTCCAATAATATTAGGAGAAACAGATGGTATATGATTACTCACATCCTCCGCTCCATACCATTCCACGGTTGGAAGAGAAAGGAGGGAGCTAAGTGTTTCTTTTTCTTGATTGGAATAAACGAGCTGAAATATGCCACCTTGTTTTCGTTCGATATCGATTCCGCTAATATTTTTGATTTCATCCTGTAATGATTGATAGGCAAGTTGACTTTTTAGAGCAAAGGAATAAAAAGTTTGTACTTCATCAAGCTCTGAATGAGCACCAAGCATGCCCGCAGCTGCACTAGTTGTCTTGCTTGCAATCTGTTGTTCTTCAAAAAGTACAACATCCACTTTGGCTTGAGATAAATAATAAGCAATTGAACATCCAATAATTCCTCCACCAATAACGGCTACTTCAATGTTTGTTTTCAATGTAATTCTCCTTACATTTTCTAAAATATTGTTCAGCAGAGGCAAATGGGGAAGTAGCAGAGAAAATACCTGACATAATGGCTATTCCATCTGAATGTAAATGCTGTAATTCATTCACTCGCTCTGGAGTTATCCCACCAATAGCAAAGATAGGAATTGTAAGTTTTGATTTTATGAGACTAATTGTTTCTATGCCATTCGGTGCTTTGTTTTTCTTACTATTGGTTTCATAGCAATGACCATATAATACATAATCAGCACCATCGATTTCTGCTTGTTGAGCTTCTTTGACGGTGTGGACGGATTGACCAATTGTTAATCGTGGAAACATTTCTCTCACTTTTTTCACAGGAAGCCCATGAGAGGGTAAGTGAACATTGGGGATATCCATAAGTAAAGCTACATCTAGTCTGTCATTCATGACTATTTTTTCTTTTGACATACCTTGTTCATGTAGTAGGTTCAGTAGCTCAATCAGCTGCGTAGTTGTTTTAGATTTCTCGCGAATATGGACGAAATCTACTGTGTTTTTGATTTGTAAAATATTTGTTGCTAGCTCTTGGATAGAATGGATATCATCTGTAACTGCAATTAGTTTCATAAAGATTGGCTCCTTAGCATATAAAAAAACCACTTTCCAATAATAGGAAAGTGGTTGTGTGATTTGTCCAAAAATAAGCACAAAAAAACATAGAGCACTTCCCTACGCAGGTACGAACCTGTTCAGGTTTTGAGGGTTTGCAAGTAAACTACTCTATTCTCAGCCCTTATCAAGGGATCCCCTAGTGTTAAATATGTAGTTGATTGAATAATACAAAAATATCACAAAAGAAGAAGATGAGCAAGTGAAGGTTTAGGAGAAATTTGGATTTCGATTTTGAATTAGCTGTATAAAAATAAGTATGTCATGATGTAACTCTTCATCAAAACATACTTACCTTATAGCTTTCTATGTGATTTTTTAACGTATTTATTAATGATTAACATGCCATTTATCCTTTACAAGCTGATAAAGTTCTTTTGTAAAATATGCAAACCAAGCTAACATAAATACGCCAAAGAAGGACCAAATAATAAGCCATTCCATATTGCCTGCTACGTATAAATCATAAATATGGATTGCACTTGTAATCGTTCCTCCTAACCCAAGAACGGCTAAAATAGCGAAGATGATAGAACCCATTAAAGTGTCTGTAGAGTTATGTTTAGTTGAATTATGATTACCAACAGCATTCATTATTCTCACTCCTTTAAATGGTAGTATAGGTATATTATATGTTTACCCACCTGTAATGAGAAAAAAACATTTGAATTTCTTACAAATTAGTTAAAAAGGCACGAAATAGAATTGTTCCTATATAAGACATAATTCAGTCTGAAACATAGTTTAGACTAAAGTTAATAGGATATAGGAAGTTATACTATGATAGGGTAAGGCGGTTTAGCGTATGTTACAACATGAGAAGAATGGTAAATGTTCAGAAGATATATTAGCTAGAATGCCTGGGGGCATTTGTCGCTGTCTTATTCAAGATACTCAATATAAGTTTGAATTTGTAAATAAAGGATTTCTTAATCTTTTAGGATGTTCAAGTGATGAGCTTGAAAGCACATATTATAATGATTTACTTCAAGTTGTTCATGATTATGATCGAAACAATATAGAAAAAGATCTAAATGGATTAAATGAAAAAGAAGACGATAGCGTAGAATTACAATTTCGTCTTGCAAGGCAAGATGATAAGGTAGTTTGGGTACATGCTATTTGTAATAAAACAGTGGATGTTAATGAAGTGGCTTGGTTGAATTGTATCATTACTGATATTACTTCTTTAAAAGTATCAATAGATGAGCTTAAATTGAGAGAAGCGGGTTATTTTAAAATAACTGAACATATGAATGAAATTCTTTTCGAATGGGATTTAATTCAAGATACCCTTCAGTTTTCATCCAATTTTGTAGAGAAATTCGGCTATGAGCCGATTGTTGAGAAGATTAGTTTGTCTGTTCCAACATCTATGCATATTCATCCTGAGGACGTAGTAATCTTCAGTGAAGCTTTTAATTCAATCTATAATGGTGCTCCAGATGTTCAATGTGAATTAAGAATTAAACAGTATCCAGATAAATATATTTGGTGCAAAATTAGAATTACTTCTCAATTTGATGAAAATGGTCATATATTTAAGGCATTCGGTACTATATCTGATATTGATGATCAGAAACAGACCATGCAAAAACTATTATTTAAAGCACAAAGAGATTCATTAACAGGGATTTACAATAAGGCAACTACGCAAAACTTTATTGAAGAGTGCTTAACAGGTGACGATCACCATAAGAATCATGCATTATTCATTATTGATATTGATAATTTTAAGCATGTTAATGATCAGTTAGGTCATTTATTTGGTGATGCTGTTTTAAAGGATACAGCTCATGATATTCAACACCTTTTCCGTGATTCCGATATTGTTGGAAGAATTGGTGGAGATGAATTTATGGTGTTTCTTAAAGATATTCCATCAGAGGATTTAGTTATTGAGAAATCTAAATTATTGATGGATGTTTTTCGACGTTCATTTACAGGACGCAATAAAGATTACAAAATCTCAGGAAGTGTTGGCGTAGCGATTTATCCACGTGATGGTAAAACATTTAATGAGCTTTTTCAAAATGCTGATAATGCATTGTATGCAGCGAAAAAACAAGGAAAAGATTGTTTTTGTATCTTTAGTCAGGAATTGAAAGCAGAGCAATATAAGAGTGTTCTTGATCAAGTTAATGTAGATGATCAATCTCAAATGTCGTTTACGGAAAATCTAAAAGAATATATCTTTAATATTTTATATGAAACGAAAGATATAAATGTTGCTATCCCATTAATATTAGAAATTGTCGGTAAGTATTATGGAGTTAGTAGAGTATATGTTTTTGAAAACTCAGAGGATGATTTTTTTGTCAGTAATACGTTTGAATGGTGCAATGAGGGAGTTAAATCTGGGAAGGATCACCTTCAAAATCTGTCTTATTCTATTTTCTATGATGGAGAACAATCCTATCAATCTCTATTTGATGAAAAGGGTATTTTTTACTGTCAGGATATAAAAACACTTCCAAAGAATATTTCTGAGTTATTTGAATCCCGAAAAATTTGCTCAGTATTACAATGTGCTATGGATAGCGAAGGTGTATTCAAAGGTTTTGTAGGTTTTGATGAATGTAGTGGGTTACGCCTATGGACTTTAGAGGAAATTGATATGTTAACGGTTATTTCACATATACTTGCCACATTTTTATTGAAGAAGCGTTCTGAAAAAGAGCTAGAAGGTGCTTATGAATTTCAAAAGTCTATCCTAGATCACATAAATACAGCGATTTACGCAATTAACCCAGAAACCTTTGAGATTTTCTATTTCAATGATAAGACAAAAGAAATGGTGCCAAATTTGAAATTGAATGATTTATGTTATAAAGTATTTTGGGATAGACAAACACCATGTCTTCAATGTCCAATGTATGAATTGAATACAGAAAAATCTATTTCAACATTAGTGTTAGATTCTGAGAAAGTGGATGTAAGCAGCAATATTACAGCAGCTTATATAAATTGGAAATATGGTAAACAATGTTGTATATTAAGCCGATATGATTTTCAAAAAATTAAAGATAGCAATAAAAATTTATCTTAATAATAGGTAAATAAAAGCTGTTCAGAGTTATTCTGACAGCTTTTGTTTTAAAGTAATTAGATAGTTACAATTACTAAAAATATATAATTTTATAATTCCGACTTGATACATATGAATAATTGGTATATTATATGTTTATCAAATAAAATACTGTAAGGTTATGGAATTTATATAAAAACTATTTTAAGACTTATCATTGATACGAGTTTCAATAAAAGGGGATTATAAAATATGAATGAGAATTTTTCGGTTATACAAGGGGCAGAAGAGTTATACTTTGAAGGAAATGATATTGGAGTTCTTATATCTCATGGGTTCATGGGAACGCCACAAAGCGTGGAATATCTCGGTGATAGACTAGCACAGTTTGGCTATACGGTTATGGCACCGAGGCTAAAGGGTCATGGCACACATCATTTTGATTTAGAAAACTGCAATCATGAAGATTGGTTTGCTTCACTTGAAGAAGGTTATAAAAAACTACAACAAAAATGTTCAACTATTTTTGTTATTGGTCAGTCAATGGGGGGAGCGTTAGCTTTACGACTAGTTAATAAATATCCATCTATTAATGGAGTTATTGTGGTAAACGCTGCGTTATCATTACCAGCTTATGAGGTATTTAAGGGTGTGACCGAACCAAGGTTTATTGATGAAGGTGAACCGGATATTAAAGACCAAACAGTTCATGAAATTACTTATTCAAAAGTGCCATTACATGCAATTCATGAACTTCAAAAAATTATGGAGAATACACCTGCAATCATACCATCCATTCAAACACCAATTCTTGCTATTAAGTCTTTAGAAGACCATGTAGTACCTTCTGAAAACACGGATTATATTTTGAAAACGGTTGGGTCAAAAGTGAAGAAGATGATCACCTTAACTAATTCTTATCATGTGGCATCTATGGATTATGATAAAGAAGAGATTGTTGAGCAAACAAATCGTTTTATTAGTAATCAACTGCTAGTGAATTATTCTAAGCGAAAATATAGTGAATCGAATAATTTAAATACGAAATGTTTTTAAGTGCAATAGATATCGAGATTAGAGGAGCCGATTCATATGTCATAATTTTTGACTATGAACGGCTCTTTTTATTTTAAATAGCGAATAAGTAGAATTCATTAAGTTCTTAAATATCAGTGAAGTTGGTAGATTCTTTTCGTTTTATAATAATAGTAATAGGGAATAAGGAAACACTTATAATTATTTTACTATCGTAGATGGGACGGATTAGGCATGTCACAGCATAATATGAATGATTATCACTCGGAAGAAATACTAGCAATGATGCCAATCGGCATCCATCGTTGTTATATTCATGATTGCCAATATAGATTTGATTTTGTAAATGAAGGTTTTGTGCAATTATTAGGTTGTTCACAAGATGAAATAACTAAAGTATATCAAAATGACTTTTTTAAAGTTATTTATGAGAATGATTGCAAGCGAGTTGAACGAAGTTTAAATGAATTATGTGCTGGTAAAGAAAGCTATAAAGAGGTTGTATATCGCCTGGCAAGACAAGATGGGAAATTAGTATGGGTTAATGCTATTGTTAAAAAGATAATGGGCGTTGATGGTGATATGTGGTTATATAGTATCATCACTGATATAACCAGTTTTAAAGTCGAATTAGAGGAATTGCAAGTAAAGGTAGATGGTTACCGGAAAATTACAGAGCATTTAGATGAAGTCTTTTTTGAATGGGACATAATAGAAGATAATCTTAAGTTTTCACCAAATTTTGTAGAGAAATTTGGTTATGAGCCTATTTTAGAAGAAATTAGCTCTTCTATTCCAACCTCAATGCATGTTCATCCAGAGGATGTATCTATTTTTGTGACGCTATTAAAGACGATTCAAAATGGAGCTCCATATGCTCAAAGTGAATTTAGAATTAAGAAATATCCTGATAAGTATCTTTGGTGTAAAGTGAAAATCTCTTCTCAATCTGATAAGGACGGTAAAGTGTATAAGGCTTTTGGAACAGTATCAGATATTAATGATCAGAAACAAACATTACAAAAGTTGCTTTTTAAAGCACAGAGAGATCCGTTAACGGGCATTTATAATAAGACCACTACACAGAGCTTTATGGAAGAGTGTTTAACAGGTGAGGAATGTCATAAAAATCATGCGCTTTTTATTATTGATATTGATGACTTTAAACGTGTGAATGATCATTTAGGGCATTTATTTGGAGACGCCGTATTGAAAGATACAGCTATAAACATTCAACATCAATTTCGTGATTACGATATTGTGGGACGAATTGGTGGAGATGAATTTGCTGTGCTTCTAAAAAATATACCATCAGAGAAGCTAGTGATTAAAAAGTCAGAGAGTCTGATTGATACTTTTCGTCGTTCATTTACAGGGCATGATAAGAAATATAAAATTTCCGGTAGTATAGGCGTGGCTATCTATCCACGAGATGGTAAAACGTTTAATGAGCTTTTTCAAAATGCTGATAATGCGCTATATGCAGCGAAGAAGCAAGGTAAAGATAGCTATTGTATTTTCAGCAAGGAATTAAAGGCTGAGAAGTATAAAAGTGTTCTCGATCAAGCTAATTTAGAGGAAGTACCGCAGAAATCCTTTACTGATAATTTAATAGAATATATTTTTAAAATATTATATGAGACAAAAGATATGAAAGTAGCAGTTCCGTTAATATCAGAAATTATCGGGAAGTATTATGGTGTTAGCCGAGTTTATGTCTGTGAAAATTCAGAGGATGACCTCTCAGTTAGTAATACGTTTGAATGGTGTAATGAGGGAATAGAATCTGTAATGCATAGTATTCAAAACTTTCCTTATACAATGTTAGTTGGTGAAGAAGTTTCATACAAATCCTTATTTAATGAAAATGGCGTTTTTTATTGTAAAGATATTCATACATTGCCGAAACATTTATTTGAAATATTAGATGCACAAAATATTCGTTCATTAATACAATGTTCTATGGAACTGGACGGGAGATTTAAAGGCTTTATAGGTTTTGATGAATGTAGTGGTCTACGACTATGGACAAAAGAAGAAATTGATATGTTAACGGTTATTTCTCAAATACTCTCCACGTTTCTATTAAAAAAACGTAGCGAGAAAGAACTAGCTGAGATGTATCAGCTTCAAAAATCGATACTAGATCATATTGATGCGGCTATTTATGCTATAAATCCTGATACGTATGAAGTGTTCTACTTTAATGAAAAAACAAAGAGTATAGTACCAATGTTAAAGAAAAATGACTTGTGTTATAAAGTATTTTGGAATGAAAGTAAGCCATGTGAACAATGTCCAATGAAAGGGCTGAACGATAAGAATACAACATCCACATTAGTACGGTACGATGAAAGTATGGATATTTGTACGAATCTGTCTGCGGCATACATTAATTGGTTGTATGGACAGCAAGGTTGTTTATTGACTCGATTTGATATTAATAAATATCACGCTAACAATTTACCATGCCCGTAATAAAATGGATGGTAGTATCAGTACAAACAAAAAAGATGATTCAACAATCATCTTTTTTTGTTTGTACTAATGATAATGCTCTTTATCCTAAAGTAGGTGGAACCGTAGTCTTGGAAAGTGTTGTTTGTTCTTGAACACTTTGTTTTTCAGGGAATAATAAGCTAAAGACAATCCCGAAAAAGGCTGCGATAAAAAAGGTAGTAAAACGGGATGAAACGATGCTGTCAAGAGGCGTGGAAATCCATATGACGGTGCTTAAGAAACCGGTTATGATTGTAGCGATTACGCCAATGCCTGAATATTTCTTCCAAAAAAACGTTAGAATGATAGCTGGAGAAAGTGTACAACCAACTCCTGCCCAGGCCCAGCTAACAACAACGTAGACGAGTGATTTTGATGTTAAGGCAATAAGTAGGCCTAATAAACTAGCAACTATAATAGTAATTCTTGAAATGAGAACAAGTTGTTTTTCTGTTAATTTTTTTTTGGATTGCTATTGAAAATATCTTCACTAACCGAGGAGGTAATAACTAATAGTTGAGAATCTGCTGTTGAAACAATGGCTGCAGCAATACCAGCTAATAGAAGACCAGCAATCCAAGGTGGAAACAAATCAAGCACCATGTACGGAAGTATCATTTCAACATCTGCGAAATTTTGCCCTTGATAGAGTGTGAGCGCTGTTAAACCTATTAGAATAGCACCACCATAGGCTAATATTGTCCAAACAATGGCTACAATACTTGCTGTTTTTACTTCTTTTTCATTTTTTAAAGCCATGAAACGGGCGCTAAGTTGAGGTTGTCCACCGAGAAAGCCAAAGAACCAAGCGAAATTATTGAAGAGCAGTAATCCTAGAGCAACGCCAACCATTCCTCCAGTCCAAGAGTCCATGTGAGGGCCGGCTGATACAAGTGCTTCACTAATAGAAAGGTCTGCTGCATTGATATGAAAAAGAGCAATAAGTGGAAGGACAGTAAGGGTAATTAACATCATGATGCTTTGAACCATGTCTGTCCAAACAACGGCTATAAACCCTCCAAAATAAGAAAGTCCAATAATGATAACAAGACTTAATAGTGCCCCGACTGTTGGATTAATATTAAATACAGCGAATAATGTTTTGCCGGCTCCTGCAATTTGAGCGCCAAAATAAAACATCATAAAACTCACGATTAATATTGTAGACATCCAAAGAATGATTTTAGAATGGGTAGGGAATCTTGTGGCTAAGTAACCTGGTAAGGTTAATACTTGGTGTTTATCTGCTGCATTCATGAATCGTTTTGCTAAGAATAGCCATGCGAAGGCGATTCCAATTGTAATGCCAACGGCTACCCAAATAGCAGATAATCCAGTTGTGAAAACGAAGCCTGTATAACCTAGAAGTAGCCAGGCTGATTCACCGGTAGCTCTTTCAGAGAAAGCTAGTGCCCAACCAGGCAATTGTTTTCCACCTAATAAGAAGCCAGAATGGCTGATTTCGCGGCGACTGAAGAGGTATCCAACTAGTAGCATGAATAAACAATAAAGAATAAATTCAACAATAATAATACTATTCATAGATAAACCCTCTTTCGTTTCATTCTATATTTACTATTTATAAATTAATGGTATGTCCAATTTGATGCTGAATGGCTTTTTGATAAATAGCTTCAGCTGCAATTAAATCAAAGACTGCATGTCCTGTAGATTTAAAGATAATAGGTTTATGATGATTGCTTTCTTTAGAGTAGGAATGGGTTATAACTTTTGAGAAGGGAACGACATTTGCTTTTGAAATCCAACCATTCGAAATGGGGTCAATAATATCACCTGATTCTTCAATGGCGTCTATAGTATCTACGTATAGAATCTCTGCTTCTTGAAGTAAAGTATCTGGAAGCTCTCTCATATGCGGCTGAAAGGAACCGATTGCAATGATTAACTTATTCTCATAGATATTTGGAACATTCGGTAGCACTGGAGTTGTTGAAGCAGTTGCAGTAATGATAATGTCGGACTTTTCAACGACTTGTTGTGAATCTGTCATAGTATGAATCGAGATAGAAGGAGGAAGGTATTTCTTCAATTGATTTATAAATGCTGGTATTTTTTCAGGGGAACGATTGTAAAGGTAAATATTCTGAATCGTCCTTTCTGAGCAACAGCTGATGAGCTGATGAAGCCCTTGTTCTCCTGTTCCGATTAAGCCTAAGGATGTTGCTTGATATGGAGCTAAATGACGAACAGCGATTCCACCAATAGCACCTGTTCGCATACCAGTTAAAAGGGTGCCATCAAGGATTGCTTTCATCTCACCGTTGATTCCATCTGTAATAATAATCATTCCTTGGGTTACTGGTAATGACTGATTATGAGGAAATACGCTGACGATTTTAGTAACGATATGATGATTGTTGGCACTAGGCATCACAAGGAGTGCGTTCTCGTTTAATGAGAGCTGTGATCTCGTTTGTGTAGTAAAACGCCTCTGTTCATAGACAATAAAAGCTTGTTCAATGGCATCATTCATTTCTTTTGGAGTCATAAGTTCTTTGAAGTCTTTACCTGATAAAACTAGCAAAGCAATCCCTCCTCGTATTTTTAAAATTCAAGTTGCATAAAGTAGTTTGATTATATTAAAGAAATTTTGAAGATTAAATATACAATTTGCACAAAGAATCGCTTTAAAACATCAAAAATCTTTGTGCAATATTTAATTCACTATAAAGAAGGGGATAACCAACTGACGTTACAATAACATTGTAAAAATAGCTTTAATGCGAGTAATGCAGCTAGAGATTGATACGCTCATCAGAGTATATTACAGTATCGTTTTAAGTCAGATTTGTGAAGTATTAGAAATTGATTTGGAATCGTATGAGCATTGCGCAATATTAACCTTGCTCTTAAATTGGAGCAGCAATTTAATTAGGGCATTCATGTAAAATAAAAAATAAATATTTATTCGATATGTTGCATAAATATTAATATAATTATATAATTCTATTAAGTCAGAAAATACGGTTAAAAAAAGAGGGGTACTTGAATGAAAAAATTTACAGTAAGTTTGGTATTATTATGTTCATTTCTTATTGTTTTAGCTGGATGTGGTACGAGCGATAAAACAAGCGGGGAAAAAGAAAATAAAGACGGACAAGAAAAGAAGACATTACGTGTAGTTACAAATGCAGATTACTCTCCAATGGAATTTCAAGATAAAGGTGAACTTGTTGGATTTGATATGGAATTAATTACTGCTATGGGTAAAGAAGCAGGTTATGACGTTAAACTTGAGCATGTTGGCTGGGATCCAATATTTGTAGAACTTGATAAAAAACGTGCGCAAGTTGGAGCATCAGCGATAACTATTAATAAGAAGCGTGAGCAATCTTATGATTTTACTGCACCATATTTCTATGCTTCTCAAAAAATATTAGTTCCTCAAGGTAGTTCTATTAAAAGTGCAGCTGATTTAAAAGGGAAAAAAGTAGCCGTACAAATGGGAACAACAGCGAATATTATTATGGATAAACTATATGGTGCTGACAACAAAAATATTAAAAAATTTGAAAACAATATTCTTGCTATTATGGAGCTTACAAAAGGTGGAGCAGATGCAGTTGTCGCTGATAATGCAGTAGTAGAGGAATATGCAAAAAATAATCCAAAACAAAAACTAGTTGTTATTGAGGATAAAGGAGCATTTGATCCAGAGTTTTATGGCTTTATGCTTCAAAAGGGAGATAAACAATTAAAGAAAGACTTAGACAAGGCGCTTAATACACTATTAGATAATGGTGAGTATACAAAGATTTATCAAAAATGGTTAGGTATTGAACCTGATGTAGCATTTTTGAAAGCACAACAAAAAAAATAGAGCAATTAAGAAGAAGCTGAGCCCATAAGATCTTGGGACTCAGCTTTTTTTATTGTATCTAACCTTACACCTGCTATGCTCTGAAATAAGCCAACCTGTTTTGAAAACCAAGTGAGGTTTTTCAAGAACAGCTCGTCTTATTTCTACCGCATAGCTCTTTTTTGATTTGGAGTAAATCAAGGAGCATAAACATCAATCCAAAAAGACCGGTGCCGGTTTTTCTTAACAGATAAGAAAGTATATAAATTTGTGCTGTGTCTAGCTCCAGCGCCCAGCGACTAGTAGATTTCGCCCATCTCCCTACGATAAGTCAACATCGGATCGGCTATCGCCTCTTCGTGTTTCCTTTATCTCAGTCGAAGTGCTCCAATCTATACGTCGCCAAACGGGCGCTTGCGCTTTTCTTATTGACTTATTTTTTCTCAACAAGGAAGTATTTTGATTTTCCACGTTTCTTGTATCCTACAATTTTTATTTGAGTTTCTGATTCTTGAATAATATCCATACCGTTGCAACCATATGTAGGCAAGATGATATTTATGAATAATTCAATAAAATCTTCATATTCTCCCTCATAAACGAGAATTTCAAGAGCTAAATCTTTGTTTGGGTTTACATAATAAACAGTGTAAGTATGCATGAGATTACCTCCTTAAAGTGATCCGTATATAACTATATTATTATAATTATCGACAAGAATCATGTAAGCAAACGAAATCTGTAAAGATTATATTAATTTTATAACAATAAAATAGATTCAAGGTATTTTCGTGATAAGATATGAATGCTCAAAAAATGGAAGATGAAAGGGATGTACTATGAAAAATTATATTGAAATACTCTTAACTTCACTGAAGCTAGGGGTTACGTCATTTGGAGGCCCTACGGCTCATTTAGGATATTTTAATGAGGAGTATGTGAATCGCAAAAAATGGTTGAAATCCGAAGAATATACACAAATCATCGCATTGTGTCAGTTTTTACCTGGTCCCGCAAGTAGTCAGGTTGGTATGGCAATTGGTTTGTTACGTGGTGGATTAATAGGCGGCTTTTTATCTTTTTTAGGATTTACATTGCCTTCCGTTTTAGCACTCGTTATTTTTGCGCAACTGTATAAGCACTACGAATTTGCTGAAATGGGTTGGATTCATGGATTGAAGTTAGTAGCAGTTGCTGTTGTAGCACATGCTGTGTTGGGGATGGCGCAGAAGCTAACGAAAGAACGGTCCCAAATCGTCATAATGGTTATAGCGACAATAATTACATTACTTGTAACTGGACCATTTGTGCAGGTAGGAATAATTATAGTTGCCGGTATAATAGGTGCTTATATTTATCGTGGTGCTAATAGTGAAGTAGAATCTTCTTATACGATTCCAATTAGTAAACGTACAGGATTTATAGCCTTTAGTGTGTTCTTTGTTTTATTAATTGGGTTGCCAATCATGAGTAACCTCTTTAATTTTCATTGGTTAAATGTTTTTGATACATTTTATCGCTCGGGTTCTCTTGTTTTTGGAGGAGGTCATGTTGTTTTACCATTATTGGAGAATGAAGTTGTTACGACAGGTTGGCTTAGTAAGGAAGAATTTCTTGCTGGTTATGGAATGGCGCAAGCGGTACCAGGACCATTATTTACATTTGCTAGTTATATCGGAGCAATGATGAGTGGAATTAGTGGCTCTGTAATAACGACTATAGCTATATTTTTGCCAGCTTTTTTATTAGTTGTAGGATCACTACCATTCTATAATGAAGTACGTAACCGTTCCGTTTTTCAAGGCGCTTTAACGGGTATAGAGGCGGCGGTAGTTGGTATTCTATTAGCTGCGTTATATGACCCGGTTTGGACAAGCGCTGTAAATGAAGGATTTGATTTTGCTCGTGTATTGATTTTATATGTCTGTTTAACGATTTGGAAGTTGCCTCCTTGGATGGTTGTTATTCTTGGTGTTGTTTTAGGAAGTATATAAGTTTCGTCAAAATGTGTCTAAAATGAGTCTTTTATATGAAGAAATTATAAAATTTTTATTAAAATACTCTTGAAAAAGTATGAAATAGCTACTATAATAAGTTTTGTTGATTACAAAGTTCGACAAAATTTAATAGCTTATGCGGGTGTAGTTTAGTGGTAAAACCTCAGCCTTCCAAGCTGATGATGAGAGTTCGATTCTCTTCACCCGCTCCATACATAGATACTAACGCAGTGTTTCGTTACATAAGAGAACGAAGTGTTGCGTTTTTTTATGTCTTTTTTTTTCTTTATCAAATGTGTGTGAAGCATGTGAATTATGGTTATTCTGTTACAAGTGGTAGAATATTTTGAAAACCCAGATTAGAACTCTAATCTGGGTTTGAGCTATCGTTAGCTATAGATTTTGTAACTGGCATCTCCACCACAAATGCTAATAAACATGTTCATTAATGATTGTGTTAATTGTTCAGCCTCTTCACGTGAAAGAGATGGTCGTAAATAGATAAATTGAATAGCATTCTTTGTATTGGGTGTTACCATTGTTCGCTTGGAATCGACGTAAGGGCTACCGAATGGACCAATTTCATCTTTTGTTAGTATCATATTCTTCAAAGAGTTCATTCTTTCATTAATACCTTCATATTCATCATTTTCATTTCCAATCGCTAATGTGATATTACCTTTAACCGCCTCACAATCATAAATACCAATCGGACATTCGTATTGTAATGAAAAGAAATTGTTCAAGTCGGTTGCTGAGTGTATAGAAGGTAAATAATTTTGCTTTTTAATTCGTCTGTATAATGCTTCTGCTGAATGACGATATCGCGCAGCATCGGTGCCAGCCAGCTTAAATGTATCTCGCCATTCCTTCAAACCGGCAAAATCCATTATTTCTTTTTCTTGTGTTTCAAAAAATAAGGATTCTTGGAATAATTGCAGTCTTCCTTTTAACATTTGAGGAGAAGCATCCACAATAATATTGCGATAGGAAATAGCTGCTACTTTAAATCCAGGGATTTTTTCATGTAAAATGGGTTGTATTGAAATATCCAAAAGATCAGCTCCCTAATATTAGTTTAATATTTAACATAACATACAGCAAAGAAAGGAGGCAAAAAGCTTGGACTATTATCAGTTAAAACAAGATATTATCTCGTACAGTAAAGAAATAGGCATCGATAAAATTGGTTTTACTTCAGCTGCTCCTTTCAGGGAATTAAAGGATCGTCTTATTCGTCAACAAGAGTTGAATTATCAATCAGGTTTTGAAGAGCCTGATTTGGATAAGCGCACAAATCCAGCTTTAATTTTTCAAGAGCCGAAATCGATTATCGCTATTGCTTTAGCGTATCCTTCGAAAATGAAGGAACATATTCAAGGGAAAAAGGATGAGCGTCGAGGTATTTTCTGTAGAGCTTCTTGGGGTGTTGATTACCATGTGCTTGTGAAGCAAAAGCTACAGTTACTAGAAACATATATTATGGACCGTCATCCTGAGGCACGAGTAAAATCAATGGTTGATACAGGAGAGCTTGTTGATAGAGCGGTTGCGGAGCGTGCAGGTATTGGCTGGAGTGCGAAAAACTGTGCCATTA
Source organism: Bacillus massiliigorillae (assembly GCF_000380245.2). Classification (GTDB taxonomy): domain Bacteria; phylum Bacillota; class Bacilli; order Bacillales; family DSM-1321; genus Bacillus_AD; species Bacillus_AD massiliigorillae. The sequence continues at coordinate 3,517,388 of NZ_HG428741.1, read as the reverse complement.
TTACGCCGGAATTTGGTTCATATGTTTATTTAGGAGAAATGATTACGAATTTACCACTAGAGCCTGACGAACCAATTGAGGATCAGTGTGGAACGTGTACGAAATGCTTAGATATATGTCCGACAGGTGCACTTGTAAATGGTGGTCAAATTGATGCACAAAGATGTATTGCTTTCTTGACGCAAACAAAAGGATATATTCCAGATGAATTTCGAAAGAAAATCGGCAATCGTCTTTATGGATGTGATAGTTGCCAAACTATATGTCCGAAAAATCGTGGCATTGATTTACATTTTCATGAAGATATGGAGCCGGAACCAGACATTGCAAAACCGTTATTAACGCCAATTCTGACTATGAGTAATCGTCAGTTTAAGGAGAAGTTTGGTCATGTGTCAGGTTCATGGCGTGGTAAAAAACCAATTCAACGTAATGCTATTATCGCCCTTGCTCATTTCAAGGAACCCTCTTCTTTGGATGCTTTAATAGATGTGATGAGAAATGATCCAAGAGCAGATATGCGAGGCATGGCTGCATGGGCCGTTGGGAAAATCGGTGGAGAAATAGCAAGAGAAGCATTAATCATGGCTCAATCGAAAGAAAGTGATGAAGCTGCTTTAGGTGAAATAGAGAAAGCTTTAAGCAATAGATAATCATATCTATTGCTTATTTTTTTGAGCATTTCTTCATATATTTTACGGGAGAGGCGGTGGAGAAGTGTGATTAAGGAGCTGGAAAGCTATTTGCAAAATAGATGTTTAGCCTATGTAGATGAATCTACAACACGGGATTGTGAGAAAGTTGTTTTAAAAAAAGCTCTTTTGAAAAAGCGTAATGCAGAAATTAAAAATGTAAAAGCGAAAGGGAAAATTCAATCAAAACAACAAGAAAAAGAAGAGACAATTGTTCATTATAATGTTCATTTTCAGTATTTTATTAAGCAAAAAGACTGCTTTTATATGGAGGAAGAAATCGAGCAGAGAGTGGCTCGATTCAAGGAGGATACATGTATTTCCGATGAAGAAGTAGTAGTGAGTATTCCAAAGCTTGAATTATCATTTATTACGTATGAGGATGATGATACTCGAGCAACCTTTTATTATGATAGGTTGAAAGCTGTTCAATATGCTGATACGTGGTGGAATGGTACTAATCCACAATATCAGCGATTCAACGATGATTGTACAAATTTTATTTCGCAATGTTTAAAAGCGGGTGATGCACCAATGCGTGGGGTTACGAATCGTTCCACGGGATGGTGGTATAGCGGTAAGAATTGGAGTTATAGTTGGACTGTATCTCATGCACTCAATTTATATATGCAGAACTCTTCAAGAGGACTTCGAGCTAAGGAAGTAGATTCTCCTGACCAATTATTGTTAGGGGATGTTATCTGTTATGATTTTGAAGGGGATGGTCGTTATAATCATTTTACGATTGTCACAGCGAAAGATGAGGATGGGATGCCACTAGTGAATGCTCATACAACGGATAGTAGACATCGTTATTGGTCGTATGAAGATTCTACTGCCTATACGCCAGAGATGCAATATAGGTTCTTCACAATCGTGGACGATGAGTAGAAACATGGTATAATCAGTAAAGAGTATTGAAGGAAGATATTAGAGGTGAACATAAGGTGGCAATACATGTAGTACTATTTCAACCAGAAATCCCTGCAAATACAGGAAATATCGCTAGAACGTGCGCTGGAACGGATACCATTCTTCATTTAATTCGTCCTTTAGGTTTTTCAACGGATGATAAAATGTTAAAAAGAGCGGGCTTAGATTACTGGGAGCATGTAAAGATTTTGTATCATGATAGTTTAGATGACTTCTTCACAAGCACACAAGGTGGAGAATACTTCTACATCACGAAATTTGGTAAGAAGCCGTATACGACATTTGACTATAGTAATGTGGAACTGGATTATTATTTTATCTTTGGTCGTGAAACAAAAGGTTTACCAGAAGAAGTGATTCAAAATAATTTAGAGCGTTGTTTACGTATTCCAATGAATGATAATATTCGCTCACTCAATTTATCTAATACAGCAGCGATTTTAATATATGAAGCGTTAAGACAACAAAACTATATTCATTTACATTAAATGAGGACGTCTCAAAAGTAATTTGCAAACTATTTTTGAGACGTCTTTTTATTTATATGTATAAATAAAATGGTCGAGAAAAAAATAGGACTATCTGAAATAAAGGAGAGTCGTGAAATGCAAACGGTTAAAGATGTGATGACTACAGATATTCAGTTTTGTACACCGTTAGATAATGTATATGAAGTTGCTTTAAAAATGAAGGAGCACAATATTGGTGTAGTGCCTATTTGTGAGGATGGTCATATACTTGGCGTAATTACAGATCGTGACATTGCTATTCGTGGCGTGGGAAGTAAGCGACCTGGTTCTACAAAAGTAACAGATATTATGAGTGAAAAGCTAGTAAAGGCATCTATTGATATGAGTGTTGATGAGGTAGCAGAATTAATGGCTGAGGAGCAAATTCGTCGGCTACCTGTGGTGGATGGCACTAAACTAGTAGGAATGATTTCACTTGGTGATTTAGCAGTTCGTGAAATTTTTTCGGATAATGCAGCAAGAGCTTTAAGTGAAATTTCGGAGTGTCATGGAGAATTGCATCATTGAAAAAGAAAAACTGTCACCTGTCTTTTAGGATGATGTTTACACTTTAAAAAAGGACAAGCTTCAGATGAAGGTTGTCCTTTTTTATTATTTGGATTTATGTGGCTTATCATTATATCCTGCAGTGAAAATCGCAGAAAGAAAGGCAACACTTACTAACAGAATTAGAACAGTACCCATAATAATAACCTCCTTATCGATTACCATATTATCCAATTATTGCATAAATCTATTATACTGAAAAATTCATGGGGATTAAAGGGAATGTATGGCTTTTTTTGGAACGAATACTTTTATGAAGTTTGTTCGGGCGTGTACTCTTTTATCATCATTATGGGTTTCTGTGCATAGAGTATAAGTATCATTCCTGAAATAAACAGGGGGAGGTACCTTATGGACATTTTAAGAAAGATTGGAAGATATAGAGAAGAGGAACAGAAGTTGAAGTGGGAAGGAACCTTCGCAGACTATTTAGCGCTTGTGAAAGAGCGTCCATGGATTGCGCAATCCGCCCATTCTCGTGTGTACAACATGATTAAAGATGCTGGTATTGAAGAGGTTAATGGCAAACGAAATTATAGTTTCTTTAGTAGTCAAATGTTTGGTCTAGAAGATTCTTTAGAAAGATTGGTAGAGGAGTATTTTCATCCTGCTGCTAGACGGTTAGATGTTCGTAAACGGATACTTTTGTTAATGGGACCAGTTAGTGGTGGTAAGTCAACACTTGTTAGTATTCTAAAACGAGGATTAGAACAATATTCACATCAAGATCACGGTGCGATTTATGCCATTAAATCATGCCCTATGCATGAAGATCCTCTTCATCTTATCCCACATCATTTACGAGATGACTTCTTCGAGGAGTATGGTATTCGCATTGAGGGAAATTTATCACCACTAAATGTAATGAAACTTGAACAAGAATATGGTGGTCGCATTGAGGACGTAATGATTGAACGCATTTTCTTATCAGAAGACAAACGCGTTGGTATAGGAACATTCAGTCCATCAGATCCTAAGTCACAAGATATTGCTGATTTAACAGGTAGTATTGATTTTTCTACGATTGCAGAATATGGTTCAGAATCGGACCCACGTGCCTACCGATTTGATGGAGAGTTAAATAAAGCGAATCGCGGGATTATGGAATTTCAAGAGATGCTGAAATGTGATGAGAAGTTCTTGTGGCATTTACTTTCCCTTACACAAGAAGGAAATTTCAAAGCAGGAAGATTTGCTTTAATTTCAGCTGATGAGCTGATAATTGCACATACGAATGAAACAGAATATCGTTCATTTATTTCGAATAAGAAAAATGAAGCACTACATTCTCGTATTATCGTAATGCCAGTTCCTTATAATTTACAAGTAAGTAAAGAAGAAAAAATTTATGAAAAAATGATTGGTGAAAGTGATGTGCGAGATGTGCATATTGCACCACATACATTGCGAGTAGCGGCGATGTTTAGTATTTTGACACGCTTGAAAGAGCCGAAGAAAGGCGACATTGATTTAGTGAAGAAGATGCGCCTATACGATGGAGAAAATGTTGAAGGCTATAACACGGCAGATGTGGATGAACTGAAGAAGGAATATCAAGATGAAGGCATGTCAGGTATTGATCCTCGTTATGTTATTAATCGGATCTCCTCTACGATTATTCGTAAAGAAGAAGCATCGATTAATGCACTCGATGTATTACGTAGCTTGAAAGAAGGTCTTGATCAACATCCATCTATTACAACAGAATTACGTGATAAATACTTAAATTACATTTCAGCAGCTCGGAAAGAGTTCGATAGTATTGCGAAGAAGGAAGTACAAAAAGCCTTTGTTTACTCATATGAAGAGTCTGCGAAAACATTAATGGATAATTATTTAGATAATGTGGAAGCTTATTGTAATAAATCCAAATTACGCGATCCATTAACAGGAGAAGAGATTACACCAGATGAGAAGCTAATGAGATCAATTGAAGAGCAAATCGGTATTTCTGAAAATGCGAAAAAAGCATTCCGAGAAGAAATATTAATTCGTATTTCAGCATTTGCTCGTAAAGGGAAGCGTTTCGATTACAATTCACATGATCGTCTTCGAGAAGCTATTCAAAAGAAACTATTTGCTGATTTGAAAGATGTCGTAAAAATTACAACATCTGTGAAAACACCAAATGAAGAGCAGTTGAAGAAGGTAAATGAAGTAGTGGCTCGATTAGTCAATGAGCATGGCTATAACACAACATCAGCTAATGAATTACTACGTTACGTAGGAAGCTTATTAAATCGTTAAATAACCTCTTAGAAAAAAACAAATAAGGAATAAGTTTACAATTTTCTTGCGGTGGGTAAAAAATGTAAACTGTTGTAAGGAGTGATTGATGATGGATAGAAAGAGAATGGTTCACAAAGATTATGTGCCAGAAAACAGTTCCATGGCGAAGAATTTAGAGGAAGTCAAAGCACTTGGGCAGCAAATGGAGCATATGAATACAAATCAAGAGTTGCAAAGGAAAGGTTTAGAACCAGATCCAATGCAATAAAGTGAAAGTTTGCTCGGTGGGGGATTTATCTCTTACCGAGCATTATCGTCTAGCTACATCGGCCAGCCCTCGAGGTCATAAGCTATCTCTCTTCGGGAAATGAAAACCATATTTCCTACTGAGAGCTATCTTATGCTTGCCTTAGGCTAAACAGGCTGATTCCTCATTTCTATGTTGAACCAATCGAGTTCTGTACGGAGTTCAATTTCTGCTCATATAGAAGTAAGGGAGTAAGCAGTTTTCAATGAACCTAAGTTATACATTTTTTCTAAAGCACCCGGACTTGGGTGTTTTTTCTTACTAATATTGAAGGTAATATTTCATGATTTGCATAAGAGTCATGAAGACTAGCAAGATTATATTCAGCTAATAGTATGTTGTAAAGGGGAAATGAATATGAGCTATCTAGGTATTCAAACTTTACCTGCTGTGTTTGTAGATAATCGAACTGGTGCAACGATTACAGATCTTACTTTCTATTACAATGGTTTAGTAATTGAAGAACCGAGGCTGAAACGCATTAGACCTGGCGAAAGGAAGATTGTGTCGATTTATTCGAGGAATATTGAAGGCGAAAAAACATTATATATGAAGCATAAAAAACGGAATAATGAAGAACAGTCGTATGAAATTTTCAATAAATTAACAGAGCGGTTTTGGGGAAATATATTAATAGAGATTCTTTCAATTCATAGTGATGGAACGTTAAATATTAGAGTGAATACAGACTTTGATTATGGAGTTTAAAACTTTTTGCTAGGCGAATAACTAATTATTAAAATAGTTTGCAAGTTGTATGAAATAATAGCATAGGATAATGTAAGTCGATTAATCGGACTTACATTATTTTTTTATATGTAATTGTCGTTCATGATTCTAGAAATACTGTTTAACAACAAATTTTTATATATAGGAGGGGAAGAACAATGTCGTCTGAAGGTAATCATCAGTCTGTTATTTCTAAGGAAGATTGGTCCCTCCATCGCAAAGGTTTTGATGATCAACAACGCCATCAAGAGAAAGTGCAAGAAGCCATCAAGAATAATTTACCCGATTTAATTTCAGAAGAAAGTATTATTATGTCAAATGGAACAGATGTAATTAAGATCCCAATCCGATCACTTGATGAATTTAAAATTCGTTATAACTATGACAAAAACAAACATGTAGGGCAAGGTGATGGTGATAGTCAAGTTGGTGATGTTGTAGCACGAGATAATTCAGGTGCGCAAAAAGCACCTGGGAAAGGACAGGGAGCAGGCGATCAAGCGGGTGAAGATTACTACGAAGCAGAGGTTTCACTATTAGAAGTAGAGGAAGCTCTATTTAGTCAACTAGAATTACCTAATTTGCAACGAAAAGAACAAGCAGACAACACCGTAGAAGATATCGAATTTAATGACATACGAAAAACAGGCTTAATGGGCAATATCGATAAAAAGAAAACAATGATTTCAGCTTTTAAACGAAACGCTCTTACAGGAAAACCAGGTTTTCATCCTATTTACCAAGAGGACTTAAAGTTCAAAACATGGAATGAAATTGTTAAGCCCGATTCAAGAGCAGTAGTTCTTGCTATGATGGATACATCAGGATCAATGGGTATATGGGAAAAGTATATGGCTCGAAGCTTTTTCTTCTGGATGACACGCTTCTTACGCACAAAATATGAAACAGTTGAAATTGAATTCATTGCTCATCATACAGAAGCAAAAGTAGTAAGTGAAGAAGATTTCTTCACCAAAGGTGAAAGTGGAGGAACAATTTGTTCATCTGTATACCGTAAGGCACTAGAAATCATCGAGGCAAAATATCAACCAGAGAAATTCAATATTTATCCTTTCCATTTCTCAGATGGAGATAATTTAACATCCGATAACGCTCGCTGCGTGAAGCTTGTGGAAGAAATTATGAAGGTTAGTAATATGTTTGGCTATGGTGAGGTTAATCAATACAACCGACATTCTACATTAATGAGCGCCTACAAAAACATTAAAGATGAGAAATTCTACTATTATATCTTAAAGCAAAAAATTGATGTTTTTCATGCGATGAAGAGCTTCTTTAAGAAAGAAGAGAATAGTAATACGATGTATGCTTGAAAGGGAGTTATTTAGTTGAATTTAGAAGATTTGTTAGAACTGACTTTTTGAGTCAGTTCTTTTCTTTTTTTATTCTATATTTCTTCAAAAATGACGAAGTAAGACTATAAGGACTGTATGTTATACTTTCAAGTAGAATATAAAATTTTTTGTCTATTTTGGCAGATAGAGAGCTTTAAATATTTACAATTGGATTCAAAAAAGAAAGCGCTTATATTGCTTATAAATGTGAGGAAAATCACATTTATATATAACTTAGAATCATTTTGCTAGAAATGATTTTGAAATCTTTTTACCAAAATATTTAAATCATAAAGGAGTTTGCTTCTATGCACATGAAAGTTGAACAGCCAAAGAAACATCATCGTTTTGCAAATTTTGAAAATGGTCCACGCTTAATTTTTTGGGAGTTAACGGAAGGGTGTAATTTGAAATGTATACATTGTCGTGCAACAGCACAACCTGAACGTTCTCCAGATGAAATGTCAACAGAAAAAGCTTTTCAGGTTATTGATGAAATAGCTGATTTTGCTAACCCATTATTAATCCTAACTGGTGGAGAACCATTGTATCGACCTGATTTTTTTGAAATTGCAGAATATGCTACTCAAAAAGGATTGTCGGTTGCGATGGCATCTAATGGGACACTGATTACAGAGGATATAGCAAAGAAAATAAAAGAAGCTGGAATAAAACGTGTTGCTATTAGTTTCGATGGACCTTCTTCAAATATTCATGATCAATTTAGAGGCTTAGACGGTTCTTTTGAAAAAGCATTACAAGGTGCTAGAAATGTAAAAAATCAAGGTGTTCAACTTCAATTCAATACGACAATTACTTCTCATAATGTTGATTATTTAGAAGATATGATTGATTTGAGTAAACAATATGGTGTAGATGCACTTCACTTATTCATGCTTGTACCAGTCGGATGTGGTGTGCAAATTGTTGAGAGTAATATGTTAAGTTCTACTAAATATGAGGAAGTATTAGAATGGTTTTACGAAAGATCTCGTGAAGTAGATTTTGAAATTCGTGCTACTTGTGCTCCTCATTACTATCGAATTATGAGACAAAAAGCAAAAGAAAAAGGAGAAAGAATAACGGTTCAATCACATGGAATGGCGGCTGTGACAAAAGGATGTTTAGCAGGTACTAGTGTATGTTTTATCTCACATAAAGGAGATGTTCGTCCTTGTGGGTATTTACCTCTTAAGGCAGGGTCTGTAATAGAGCAAGAATTTAGTGATATTTGGAAAGATTCTACCCTTTTTCAGCAATTACGCAATCCCGAGTTAATTGAAGGGAAATGTGGACAATGCGAATATATACAAGTTTGTTCAGGATGTCGTGCTCGTGCTTTTTATGAAACGGGTAACTTCCTTTCTGAAGAACCTTATTGTAACTATATCCCTAATCAAGTATAAGATCATTTTGGAATTTACAACATCTTAGAAAAAGAAGGCGATAAAATGGTTGAGGGAAACAGGAAGAAAGTTGTCATTATTGGTGGTGGCATTACTGGGTTAACAACAGCTTATTATTTACTCAAAGAAAAGAAGAGTAAATCTTTACCTATAGATATTATATTAATTGAAGAGAGTTCAAGATTAGGTGGGAAAATCAAAACAACTGTAAGAGATGGCTTTGTTATTGAAGGAGGACCAGATTGCTTTCTTGAACGGAAAACAAGTGCATCCAGATTGGCGAAAGAAGTTGGAATGGACCATGAATTAGTCAATAATACAGCGGGTAAATCCTATGTGTTAGCGAGAGAAAAATTACATCCAATGCCTGGTGGAGCAATCATGGGAATTCCAACAGAAATAGCACCTTTTATTACAACAGGATTGTTTTCACCAATTGGGAAACTTAGAGCAGCTGCTGATTTTGTATTACCAAGGTCAAAAGCAAAACAAGACCAACCTTTAGGTTCCTTCTTTAGAAGGCGATTAGGAGATGAAGTAGTAGAAAACTTAATTGAGCCATTATTATCGGGAATCTATGCTGGCGATATTGATCAAATGAGCTTGATGTCTACATTTCCTCAGTTTTATCAAGTTGAACAGAAGCATGGAAGTCTCGTACTTGGTATGAAGAAAACTAAACCATCTAAGCCTAAAACAAAAGCGACTTCTAAACCGAGTAAAGGGATGTTTTTAACGTTTAAATCGGGATTACAATCATTCGTGGATCGAATCGAATTAGCTTTAGATGAAGTAACAATCTTAAAGAATACGAAGGTAGAATCACTTCAAAAAGAAGATAATCAATATAAATTGAAGCTGAATAATCACATGTATATAGAGGCTGATGCAGTCGTTGTATCAGTACCTCATCAAGTAGCAGCTTCTATTTTAGCGGATTATCCTTTTATGGCACCTTTTAAAGAGGTCCCTTCTACTAGTGTAGCAACAGTTGCGATGGCATTTAATCAAAGTGCTATTAAAGAAGATATTAATGGTACGGGATTTGTTGTATCGAGAAAATGTGATTATACGATTACTGCTTGCACATGGACTCATAAAAAATGGCCTCATTCCAGCCCTGAAGGAAAAGCTTTACTTCGATGTTATGTAGGAAGACCCACTGATAGTACTGTTGTAGATTTATCGGATAAGGAAATTGAACAAATTGTTTTAAAAGATTTAAATAAAACGATGAATATTACAGAGCAACCGAAATTTACGATTATATCAAGATGGAAAAAAGCTATGCCTCAGTATACAGTAGGTCATAAAGAAAGAATTGACCAACTAAAAAAAGATTTGCATGAATCTTTATCTGGTGTAATCTTTTCTGGTAGTTCTTATGAAGGATTAGGAGTACCTGATTGTATAGATCAAGGGGAACGGGCAGTGGAAAATATTATTTCCTTTTTAAATAAGTAGAATGTGATAACAAACAACGTTGGTCTTTAGTGGTTATTTAAAAGAGAGGAATACAAACTAGAAAGGTTTGTATTCCTCTTTAATATTAGGTTCGATATAAAGGCTTATATCGGTGTAATAAGATTGAATTTTTAGTATAATTAAAGTTGTTATAAATGTAAAAATAAGTAAGATTTCTGATGATTTAAAACTAATACAAGGTTCAATATTATTATGGATGAAAGAACAGAGTGATATTTTGAGCTTCTTTGTACTGTTTGGAAAGGAGAGGGAATGAAGAAGTTCAGTAGTATAGGATATATACTGGGGATTTTATTAGGGATCTTTTTATTAACGGTATTTACAAATCTTACGTATTTTGTTGAGAATATGCGAAAAGAGGTTTTATTATATTCTTTCGTTCAATCATCAAATTTGGAACTCATAGTTTGGAGCTTATTCTTCATTGGTATTCTATTTACAGTAAGTTTTTTTCAATCAAATTTGTATATTAAAAGACCAGACGATAAAGTTCCATTGTACTTTAGTTTTTACATTTGGACGATCATTATTTCAATGGTTTTAATGATTATACCTTATGGAGACTGGTTTCTTTTACTGAAGCTTATTTATATATGTAATTATATGAGTTTATATTTTTTCCATATTTACATAAGTGCTTTTTTACATAAGCAAGCTCATCGCTTACTTACTATGTTTATAATCATTTGTGTTAGCGTTCTTACCGTTTTGACTATGTTCAATAATTTCGACTTTATAGTCAAACTTTTTCAACTTAATTCTATGCTTTATTTTTGTTATTTTATTTATCTATTATATGTAACTTGGCGAAAATTTCGTGAAAAGCAGAAGCAAATAATCTGGGTTTTCATTAGTGTGATAATAATTGTACTGACTGGTTTTCAACATCAATTAGTCATTTATCATGTAATAGAAGAAGTGAGTCAAAATGGGCTCGGAATATTTCTATTTTTACTAATTCATAGTGTTCTTAACATGGAAAGGTTCCTGAATTCTTATTCTGAAACGGTCGAAATGAAGCAATTATTACAGGAAAAAGTGAAAGAACGAACGGTTGAATTAGAAAGAGCTAATGTTGAGATGAGAAGCCTTCAAAATGAAAAAAGTCAGATTATCTCAGACATATGTCATGATCTATCTAATCCGATTACATCTATTGGTATGATTTCCAAAGGAATGCTCGAAGAAGTGATTCCAGTCACGAATAAACAATATTTAGTTGAAATTTTAAATAAAAGTAGTTTAATGGAGAAACTATTAGGGGATTTAAGGCAACTGAATATGCTTGAAAATAATCAAATTCATTTTCATTTAGAAAAAGTAGATTGGTATGATTATATGAAAAGAATCTTTACTGATTATGATGCTAATTTGCAAAGTGAAGATATTAAATATAAACTTCATATGGATAAGGTTCCAAAACAAAATGCTGAAGTTTTAATTGATCCATTACGTATGGAGCAAGTTTATTTCAACATCATAAGTAATAGTATTAAATATACGCCAGTTGGGGGCTCAGTTGAAGTAAGTGTTGGACTTGATTATGCAACTCAGCAAGCGTTTTTGAAGGTTTCAGATAGTGGTATTGGAATTGATTCTAGTCAATTACATCTCATTTATGACCGTTTTTATCGTACGGAACCTATTAAGGCTGATAAAGAAAGTACAGGTCTCGGATTGAATATTGTCAAAAGTATAATTTCGAGACATGAAGGAAGCATTAATGTTGAGAGTGAAAAAGGGAAGGGGACTACTTTTATAATTAGGATTCCTCTAGCAGTTTAATGGAAAACAGTATTTTGAGTTAAACGTCCACTTAAAGAAGTTGGACGTTTTTTTGTTTAGGGATAATTAGGTAATAATATCATTTTTATGAAGTTACATCCATATAAGTAATATTATATATTGATATAATTGTTATATGTTGTAATTCTTGGTTTTATTTATTATATAAGGTTTTCGAATGAAAAATGTAAGCGTTTTTATTTTATCTGAATAGAAATAATATTTTGCATTATCAGAAAATTGGTGTTATTATAACTTAAGTAATCAAACGAGAGGGGAAATTAGGATGGGGAAGTTTACGCATAACAACATTCATAACATATTGCTCATATTATGCTGATCGGACTGAAACATCCATTTCTCAAGGGATTGTTTGAGTCCAACTTGTAGTTTTTATTTTACAAGGCGCTCAAGCGTAAATGAGGAAGCGCCCTTCCAATGCAGGATGGGTTTTTTATTTGAACTTATATGTTTAAATTTTCTGATTATTATACGAACTAGGGGGAAACACAACATGAGCAGAAAAGAACATTTCATGGAGCAACTTTATAAAGCTTCTACCGGAATCGCAAATGCGGTATTAGTTACATTAGGAATTGGGATGCTGTTTGAATCGATTGGGGGATATCTTGGCTGGGAAGCATTGATTCTAATCGGTGGGGCAACGAAAGTATTATTAGCGCCAGCACTTGGTGCAGGGATTGCTTATCAACTTGGTGGTAACTCATTAGTAATCTTTAGCGCAATGTCCAGTGCTGTTGTTGGTGGAGCAGCTATTCATAAGACCGCCGAAGGAGCATTTACAATTATTACAGGTCAACCAATTAGTGCGGTAATAGCAGCGGTTGTAGCAACTTATGTAGGTATTAAGCTTACTGGTAAAACAAAACTTGATATTATGGCTATTCCGTTAGCGGCAGTATTCATCGGTGGTGTTGCTGGTGTAGGTGTAGCAGCTGTAACAACACCTTTCTTAACTTGGGTAAGTGGACAAATTACGGAAGCTGTTTCTGGTTATCCTTTACTTGGTAGTATGGTAATTGCACTTGTTTGGAGTATTTTATTAATGACACCGGCGTCTTCTGCAGCACTTGCAGTAGCTTTACAGCTAGACCCTGTTTCTAGTGCAGCAGCATTAATTGGCTGTACAGTACAATTCGTTGGATTCACAGTAATGTCTAGAAAAGATAATGATATGGGTGGTATTCTTGCACAAGCAATTGTTACACCAAAAGTTCAATTCCCGAACTTAATTCGAAAACCTTATTATGTCATTCCAACATTTGTGGCTGCTATTATTTGCGCACCGATTGCGACAATGCTATTTAATTTCCAAGTTCCTTTTGAACTAGGAGGAATGGGACTAAGCTCATTAATTGCTCCAATTAGTGTTTGGACAACACAAGGCTTAAACGTATTATTAATTTACGTTGGTGTAGGTATGGTTTTACCAGCTATTATTACGTTAGTTTTACATCGCGTATTAAAAATGATGGGTAAAACAAAAGCTGGAGATCTTCACTTAGAAGTTTCTTAATAATCGTATTCAAACCGATAATTCTTATAAAGGGTTGTCGGTTTTTTTATGTCTTCCCTTCTAAATTAAGATTATCTTAAGATTTATTTTCGTTTCTCTTAAGAATGAATTTGTATGCTTAGTGTATACAAACTAGGGGAAGGATTGAGCGAAATGAAAGGTAAACGATTAATAATTCTTCTTGTTTTAGTAATTATTGTGTTTATGATACCTGATGTTCAAACAATATTTTATTCGAAATGGAAAACAATATCATATGAGGCTAAAATCGAGGATGAGCGTTCAATTCCAAGGGTGGATGCAACTAGTAATCAACGAATTGTAGGTAAAGCAGGGATAGTGTTAAATAGTGAAACAGGAGAAACTCTATTTGCGAAAAATGAACAAGAAAGAGTGTATCCAGCCAGTACAACTAAGATTTTGACAGCTCTTATTGCAATTGAAAGAGGTAACTTAGAGGATGTTGTTACTGTTGGAAAAGAAATAAATATGAAGCAAAAAGGTGAAAGTACGGCTTTTTTGTATCAAGGACAAGAAGTGACTCTCCGTCAATTGTTAGCAGGTTTAATGCTACCGTCTGGCAATGATGCAGCAAGAACAATAGCTATTTATATTGCCAACAAAGAACAAAAGGGCTTAACGGAGAGTGAAGCCATTGCATATTTTGCAAACTTAATGAATAAGAAAGCCGAAAAGGTAGGAGCTAAACATTCTCATTTCGTAAATCCTCATGGCTTGCATGACAAAAATCATTATACAACAGCTTATGATATGGCGATGATTGCTCAAGCTGCTATGGAAAATAAAGAGTTTCGTAATATTGTCGGTCAAGAAAAATATTCTGATCAAAGCGTTACTTATAAAAATAGAAATAAGCTCTTGGATCATGAAAGCGGTTTTTATTATGAAGGTGCGAATGGAATTAAAACAGGATTTACAGACGAAGCTGGTTATTGTTTAGTTTCATCAGCTACAAGTAACGATATGTCTTTAATAGCAGTTGTTATGAATTCGACAGAAAACGATGTCTGGACTGACTCTACTGCATTACTTAATGGCGAGATAAATAACTGATTGTCTAAAAATGTCATATTTGGTATATTTGTTATATATGTGGGTTTTAAAACATAATATTCAATTTATGATAATGGAGACTATTCATGAGCAGAGTGAAGAAGCGTAAATTAAAACAGAGAAAAAGGGTATTATTTATTTTTACAGTACTAGTTTTATTGATAGTTTTACCGTCTTCTTATTTTGCATGGGAGTATTATAGTGGATATAAGGTTGGAGAAAAGGTCTCTGAGTTGAATAAGAAAGAAATTAAGTTTAAGGGTGCCCCTTTTCAAGGCACTATGAATGTTTTATTAATTGGTGGAGATTCTCGTGGTGCAGAAAGTGGTAATTCTGATACAATTATGATTGCCCAATATGATACGAAATCAAAGCAAGCAAAGCTTGTTTCTTTGATGAGAGATATTTATATTGCAATACCAGGTCATGAACAGAAACAAAAAATAAATGCTGCTTATTCTATAGGTGGTCCTGACTTACTTCGTGAAACAATCAAAGAGAATTTTGATATCGATATTAATTATTATGCCATTATTGATTTTCGGGGTTTCATGGAGGGAATAGATGCTGCTTTTCCAGATGGTGTCGAAATTAATGTGGAAAAGAGAATGTCTAAGAATATATATGTCACATTAGAACCAGGTTTACAGAAATTAAATGGTAAAGAGCTGTTAGGCTATGCGAGATTTCGCGGTGACGCTCAAAGTGATTTTGGACGAGTTGTGCGACAACAAAAAGTTCTACAGACCATTACAAATGAAATGATTAGCATTCAAGGGGTAGCAAAGTTACCAAAAATGCTAGGTACAGTACGACCATTTATTGATACAAATATTGAAAATACAAGAATGTTGAAGGTATTGACATCTTTCTTAACTAGTGGAAATTCCAATATTGAAAAATTGCGTATACCACTTGTTGACTCTTTTGAAGATGCAACGTTAGATGATCAATATCGGACACAGGTGTTAGATATTGATTTTGACAAAAATAAAGAAGCATTAAAAAAGTTTCTGCAGACTTAAAATGTATATAATTTTGTGCGGTGTCTAACCTTACACCTGCCATGCTCGGTCATAAGCCGTTCTGCTTTGAAAATCAAAAGCGGGTTTTCAAGAACAGCTCGTCATATGCCTGCCGCATGGCTCCTTTTTGATTGGAAGCTAAAAAGAGAAGCAAAATCTAAATCAAAAAGGACCGGTGCCGATTTTCTAATTGTCTAGCTCCAGCGCCCAGCGACTAGTAGATTTCGCTAAACGGGCGCTTGCGCTTTTCTTAGTGTCTAACCTTACACCTGCTATGCTCTGAAATAAGCCAATCTGTTTTGAAAACCAAGGGAGGGTTTTCAAGAACAGTTCTTCTTATTTCAGAGCATAGCTCTTTTTTGATTGGGAGTAGTACAAGAAATATAACTTTAATCAAAAAAGACCGGTGCCGGTTTTTCTTAATTATTTTTGTTTTTTCAAAAAAATCTTCTTGTTTAAGGTAGTTTGTTATAATATGGGGTATAAAAACATTATCTAATGTTTGAAATTGGTTATCATAGAAGTAACAGATATAAGAATAGAGTAGGTGACATCATGATCTTAGAATGTATTGTACAAAATGAAAAAGATGCTATCATTGCCGAGCAGATTGGTGTTAATCGTTTGGAGCTTGTTTCGGCTATTTCGGAGGGTGGGTTAACTCCTAGTTATGGTACAACCAAACGTATTATTGAAAGTGTATCCATTCCTGTACAAGTAATGCTTAGACCGCATAGTTTCTCTTTCGAGTATGATGAAAGTGATTGGAATAGCATGCGTGAAGACATATTAGCTTTTGAGGATATAGGTGTTACAGGTATTGTCTTTGGAGCTTTAAAAAATGGTGAAATTGACCAAGCTTTACTTGAAAAAGTAATCAATGTAGTGCCAAATTTCGATATTACGTTCCATCGTGCGTTTGATGAACTTCATCAACAAGCAGACGGTTTAGAAGTGCTATGTCAATATGCAAATCATGTTAGACGAATATTGACTTCAGGCGGTGCTAAATCAGCGGAAGCGGGGAAAGAAAAGCTACAGCAGCTTATGACATTAACTGATGTATGGCACGGTCCGCGCATCTTAGTTGGAGCAGGGTTGCAAAGAGATAATATTGCAGATATTCACTCGTTCTTAAAAGCAGAAGAATATCACTTTGGTACTGGTGTAAGAGAAGGAAATACACTGGCAAACGGTTTTGATGAGCACAAAGTGGCAGATATATTATCTGTATTAAATGCATGATTAAAAAGGTGTCTCAAAAGTGATGGTAAATCACTTTTGGACGCTTTTTTTTTACTTTTTATTGTAGGCTGCGAACAAGTAATTATCAGTATTGGTTTTGTTTCTCATTTACAGCATCGATAATTGCTTCTGCTTTAAGAAATTCTAATCGTAGACTTTCTTTTATATCTTCTATAACATGACGTTCATTTGGATTAACTTCACTTTTTACTTTTATTTTTTCATATGTCATCTGGGCAGAGATATATTGGTCATATTCAGTAGGTGTTAAAATGTCTTTTGTTGAGGGCTGATTATTTAACCGATCAAAGAAAGGTTGTAAAATCATCAAAGTTTGTTTTAGTTCTTTAGCTTTTTTCGCTGGAATTTGATCATAATCAATATTGCCGTATTTGTCTCCATATTCTAATTTTGAACTTGTGAAAACTTTTAAATGATTAGTAAATTCTTTATATTCTTCATCTCCTAATTCTCCTTTAGCATTCGCAAGTTTTCCGTTAAGTTTTAGGAAGCTTTCCATTGTAAAACTAGCTACATGTTTTTTTATATTTTCAAAAGAACCATATAATTCGTCAGCAAGTGAACTCTGATACGCAAGTGCTCCACCAGTAGGAATGAGTAACATAGTTACAAATGCTCCAGTTAATAACCGTTTTTTTCTTTTGGCTCGTATTCTAGCCTTTGGATTTAATACTTGCATCTTTAACTGAAGTGGAGGTCTTAACTCGTGTGCTTTCTCTTGAAGAGCTTGTTTTAGTTTGTTTTCTAAACTCATATAATTTCACCGCTTTCTTTCAAAAGATGTTTTACTTTTTCCTTTTGCCGTAAGTTTTTGAGTGCAGCATTAATTCTAGATTTCACTGTGCCGATTGGAATATTTAAAATATTAGCTACATCTTCTTGTGACTGGTCATTTAAATAATGAAGAATCACAACTTGCTTAAGCTTAAAGGGCAATTGATTTACTAGAGTAAGTAATTGCTCGTTTGAAATTTTATTTATAAGGTCATCTGAGAAGTCGAAAAAGGTATTTGGTTTATATGTTTCTGCCTTATGGGCTATCCGAAGTCGCATCCATCGTTTGCGGCGATAAGCAGAGATATGTTTCATGGCTATTCCCATTAACCAAGGCTTAAATGGCTTGTCGTCGTTATATTTTTTAAGCGATTTATAGAGTTGTAGGTAAATATCTTGAATTACATCGTCTGCATCTGTCTTATCTTCAATGAGGAAATAGACGGTTTTATATACATCGTGAATGGTCGCTTCATACAGTTCTTCGTAGGATCGATTACAATCAGAATGTGAATGTTTTACAATTTTTGTTTTATTACTTTGTTCTCCCACTTGTGCAATCTCCTCCTTGTTCTCACTATATATTGGAAAGATATAACTTTTTCGTTCGATTTATTTTTCATGTAACCAAAATTTTATCTAATATGATAATACTATCATTCAGAAAATGGAGAGTGTTTGTACTGTTTTATATAATAAAAAACCCCCAGTTAAGAAGTTACTGAGGGTTTTCTAGCGTTAAACTATCTACACATAGTGATGGCCCAAAAAAAGAAATGACCGCTCATAAATTCAGATGACGGTCCAAAAAAAAGAAACGACTGCTCATAAAATCCGATGACGGCCCAAAAAAAGAAACGACCACTCATAAATTCAGATGACGGTTCAAATAAAGAGAAAGCAACTGTTTTTTTACCTTGAAACAAATGCATTTCCGGTTACCCAAAAACGATATGGATAATCGACTGCTTCGCCAGAATTTTGAATGCCAATTCGTTTCCCTACAGAAATTTCTGTGGGGTTAAAGCCTTCCGCTATATATAATGAAGAAGAATAATATGTTTTTCCGTAATCTTCCATGGTAATGTTCATTGCTTTTGTTAGTTTTCCTGGGCCGTTAGTTGTTTTCTTGATATCTTGAAGCCCTCTACGTTGTTTCATTAGTTCTTTACCTGTGAATGGTTCAATGGCACGAATTAAGATAGCGTTTGGTGTATCAATAGGAGCGCATACGACATTGACTAAGCAATGTGTATGCATGAGATATGTATAGATATGGCCTGGACTAGCATACATAATTTCAGTTCGTTTTGTTCGGCGGTTATTAAAGCTATGTGCCGCTCGATCTTTTGGACCTAAATAGGCTTCTGTTTCAACGATGAAACCTGAAGTGATTCCATCGTCACTTTCTTTAACAAGCAAGCATCCTAGTAGATTTTGAGCTAATTGTAAGGTCGACTGTTCATAGAAGCTTTTTGGTAATGCGCTAAGTGAGAGCGTATGAAGTTTATTTTGCATAGTTAACACCTCCTACTTCAGCATAAATAAAACACTAAATTTTATTATCGAAACACTAACAATATTATAACAAAACACTACAACAAAAAAATTGGGAGCGCTTTATTAATGTTCCTTATAGTTTGTGTTAAAAGTGCGTTTTTTACCAATGTATTTATATGATGGCATGGTAATTGCATATTAATTATGTGTAAAAACATATCAGCAAAAGTCAGCTAGATTAACGAGGAACAAGTGCTGAAAATGAATATTAAAAAGGAGGAAATATATATGAACATTCTATTAGTTTGTTCAGCTGGCATGTCAACAAGTATGCTGGTGACGAAAATGGAAAAAGCAGCAGCTGATAAAGGAATTACGGCAAAGATTTGGGCGGTATCTGGAGATGCGGCGAGAGATCATATTCATACAGCAGATGTTTTATTGCTTGGACCTCAAGTCCGATTTCTATTAAATCAAATGAAAGCCCTTGCAGAACCAGTGGGAGTAAAGGTGGAAGTGATAAACCCGATGGATTACGGCATGATGGATGGTGAGAAAGTATTAAATCAAGCTCTTAGCTTAGCAGGAAGTAAAGCGTAAAAGTTAAAGAAGGTGATGAAGAAAGGGGATGACTGACCATGATGAAGTTTTTGGAAAAGTATGTTTTGCCTGGTGCGACTAAGTTAGGAAACCAACGGCATTTGTTAGCGGTTAGAGATACACTTATCGGGATGTTGGCAATCACGATGGTTGGTGCATTTGCAGTTCTTATCAATAATTTAGGGCAAGCGATTAAACCATATGATCGTATGATGCTATCGTTGTTTGGAGAAAATTATCGTCAGCTTGGTGGAGACATTTGGTTCGGAACATTAGGTTTTATGACGATTTTTACCGTTGTTGGCATAGCATATAAGCTTGCTAGATCGTATGGTGATGATGGGTTTGAAGCAATGCTTGTTTCATTATCATGTTTCTTCGTTATATCTCCTAGTGTAGCGACTATTACATTAAAAATCGCTAGTAAAGATGTAACCGGTACGTCAGGAGATTTTGTTGGTTTATCCTATTTTAACTCTACGGCCTTATTCACTGGTATTATAATTTCGTTACTTGCGACGGAGGTTTTTGTAAGATTAGCCAAAGTGAAGTATTTAGTTGTGAAGCTTCCTGAAGGTGTGCCACCTGCTGTATCGAGATCATTTGCAAGATTGTTTCCTGGAATGATTACTATCTTTTTATTCGCGCTTGCGAGCTTATTATTCCGTATGGTATCGGATGGACAATATTTCCACGATTGGATAAACAAAGTGCTCATATCTCCACTCACAAATTCTGCAGACTCACTACCTTTTGCTTTAGTTCTAGCACTTCTTATTCATCTTTTCTGGGCTTTAGGATTGCATGGGCCAAATATTCTTGGTGGGATTACGACACCATTATTTACGAAGTTAGGTAATGATAACATTGATTTATATGCAAAAGGGGTAACGGATTTAAAGCAGTATGCTGTTATGGCTGGACAATTCTTCGACGCTTTTGTTTTCTTAGGTGGTTCTGGAGCAACTATTGGTTTACTGATTGCTTTATGGATTGCCTCGAAGAAGCGAAAACAAATGGTTGCGCTCGGGATGCCACCAGGTATATTCCAAATTAATGAACCTGTTTTATTTGGGATGCCAATCGTACTAAATCCAATATGGCTATTTCCGTTTATTGCAACACCAATTATATTAACTGTTATTTCTTATTTGGCTATAGATTGGGGCTTTGTTTATCCAGTAGTAACAACCATTCCGTGGGTTACGCCACCAGTCTTTGGGGGATATTTAGCAACAGGAGCTCATGTATCAGGTGCAGTTCTTGCTGCTATTAATCTCGTAATATCTGTTGTTATTTATTTACCTTTCGTGTTAATCCAAGAGCGTATGGATCAAAAGCGATTGAATGAAGTAAAAGATGACGCAAATGTTACACATTCTATGTAGCAATTTCTAGTGAAAAAAGGAGGAAACATCATGACAGCATCTTTATCAATCGACCAGATTGCTTTTCAGCTTATTCTTCATAGTGGCAATGCTCGAAGTGATATCATGGAAGCTATGTTTTTAGCACGACAAGGCAAGTTTGAAGAAGCAAAGCAAAAGGTTGAAGCTGCAAAACAAGAATTAAATGAAGCCCATCGTACTCAGACTACACTTATTCAAGCGGAAGCAAAAGGAATTAAAAATGAAGTTTCTATTCTAATGGTGCATGCACAAGATCATTTAATGACATCTATTACTGTGAAGGAACTAGCAGAAGAAATTATTTTTTTACATGAGAAGATGGCTGAAGATAAATAGAGTTAGATCTCAGGTGAAGAGGAGAATCTCAACTAGATTCTCTTCTTTCCTATTGAATTATAATGCGAAAGGATAGGTGGAATGATGGTTAAGGTTGTGACTATTGGTGGAGGTTCAAGTTATACACCGGAGTTAGTAGAAGGATTTATTAAGCGATATCATGAATTTCCTATTAGCGAACTATGGCTTGTTGACATTGAAGAAGGAAAAGAAAAGCTAGAAGTCGTAGGGAATCTCGCCAAGCGAATGATTGAAAAAGCTGACATGCCAATTACAGTTCATCTATCATTAAACCGCCGTGAAGCATTAGTTGATGCTGACTTTGTGACAACTCAAATGCGAATCGGACAGATAGAAGCGCGAATATTGGATGAGAAAATTCCTTTGAAATATGAGGTTATTGGTCAAGAAACGAACGGCCCAGGTGGCTTATTTAAAGCATTACGAACCATTCCGGTGATTTTAGATATTGTGAAAGATATTGAAGAATTATGCCCTAATGCATGGCTTGTTAATTTTACTAATCCAGCGGGGATGGTGACGGAAGCGGTTTTACGTTATTCGAATTTTAAGAAAGTAGTAGGTTTGTGTAATGTTCCGATACATATTCGTATGCAAATTGCGGAAATGTTAGATGTAGAAGCGGACCGTGTTCACATTGATTTTGCGGGATTGAATCATATGGTATTCGGCTTACACGTCTTTGTTGATGGTGAAGAGGTGACGGAGAAAGTTATTAATCGCGTAACGAGTAAAGATAACAAAATGTCAATGCAAAATATTGCTGCATTAGATTGGGAACCTGAATTTATTCAAGCCCTTCAGGCAATTCCTTGTCCATATCATCGCTATTATTATAAAACAAGAGAAATGTTAGAGCAGGAAAAACGAGAAGCATTAGAAAATGGCTGTCGTGGAGAAGTGGTTAAGAAATTAGAAGCGGAGCTGTTTGAATTATATAAAGATCCTACTTTAGACATCAAACCTCCTCAATTAGAAAAAAGAGGTGGAGCTTATTATAGTGACGCGGCTTGTAGTCTAATAGCATCTATTTACAATAATAAAGGCGATATCCAACCTGTTAACACTCGAAATAATGGAGCGATTGCGAGTTTACCAGATGATTCAGCGGTTGAAATCAATTGCGTTATTACAAAAGATGGTCCCAAGCCTATTGCGATAGGAGATTTACCAGTAGCAGTAAGAGGTCTTGTACAACAAATCAAATCCTTCGAACGAGTAACTTGTGATGCGGCAGTAACAGGTAATTATCGTACGGCGCTTCTTGCTATGACGATTAATCCACTCGTACCTTCCGATGTAGTAGCGAAGCAAATACTGGATGAAATGTTAGAAGCGCACAAAGCTTATTTACCACAGTTTAATTAAGGGTGGGAGATGCTAGAATGATTCGTGTAATTGTAAATGCTGATGACTTTGGTTATTCACGAGGGTTGAATTACGGTATTATTGACGCTCATCAGTATGGTCTTGTTAATTCTACAACGATGATGATGAATATGAACGCAGTAGAGCATGCCTTTCGACTAGCAAATCCTTATCGGAATTTAGCCATCGGTATTCATTTAGTGTTAACTACGGGTGCTCCTCTCTGGAAAGAAGGAGTAGAATCACTTATTCAAAGTAACGGGAACTTTAAAACTTTATCGATGTTAATGGACAATTTTGATCTTAAATTAGAGGAAGTAGAAAAAGAGTGGGAAGCGCAAATTCAACGTTTCCTTTCATTTGGAAGAAAACCTAATCATTTCGATAGCCACCATCACGTTCATATGCATCCAAAACTACAAGAAGTTACTCGTAAGCTTGCTCAAAAATACAATGTTCCTGTTAGAAGAAATGGGAAAGATGCGATAGAAGGCATCAAAATGTATAGTGATGTGGCATTATTCGATTTTTATAATGAAGGAGTAAGTGAAGATTACTTTTTGAACTTGCCTTCAAAAGTAGAGGAGGGGCATACGGTAGAAGTGATGTGTCACCCTGCTTATTTAGATGTTGATTTACAAAAGGGTACATCGTACTTTTTTCCACGCTTGAAGGAACTTGAGATATTAATGAAAGCAAAGTTACCTCTTGGTTGTGAACTTGTTGGTTGAACACCCCTCCTTAATTACTAAAATTTTATTTGTAAAAAACAAAAAAGGCGTGCAAAAAGTATGGTTCATTTACTTTTTGCAACGCCTTTTTAATCATGTAATAAATTAGGTACTACCTCTTCGTTTTTTAAGAAGATGTCCATAATATAACAGATTTCATCATCTGGTATGGAAATTTCATAAGTTGTTTCAAGAATTCGTAAGCATTCTTTAGTCTTAATATATAGTCGATAGTGGTTATGAATATGTTCCTCTTTATTGTGAAAGCTGGTAAGCGGTTGATTCTTTCTTAAACGGTCAACCATGCAGCTAATATGAAGTACGATACCAGTCATGCTTTCATAGTTTACAACTTTATTCGTTTTGTTTTGCAAATCTAATAATGCCTTGCGAATGCTGTTCACTAAATGGTTACCATCTGTAATTTGTAGAGTTTCATCAAGGATGTGAGACATCTTGGTGTACACTTCTTCATTTGTAATGAGCTCTTGTATGGATTTGGTTGCTTTCATAGATAATATATCTTTCAAGTGAAAGGTTACAAACGGTACATCAAGATCAAAATTACATACGATACAGAGAATATTGCGTTCTTTAGTGATTTTTGAAATCATGTTGTACATTTCTTTTTTATCGTAAATACTTATTGGAATAATATCGAGCATGTCTTTATTGTAATGTAAATAATTTTCTAGCATTCTTTTGATTGCTACGGCACTACCTTCTCCTGTTAAACAGGCTGTTAAAATGACGCTCTTTAGCATATGGATTTCTGCTGCTGATTCTTTCTTTGTTTGTACATAAAAGGGTGTTAAATTTTTGACGTCTTGATATAACTCCTCTAATGAATAACCAATTTGTGCTTTACGCGAGGCTTCAATCACATGAGGTGTGCTTACCATTGAAATGATTCGTACAGGAATGTTAAATTCTTTCTCAATCATTTCTCCAATGAAGGTAAGTGAACCCATATCAATTAATAACAAAATGCCAGAAGGTGTATGAATCGATCGAATGAAATTTTTTACTCGATCGAGAAAATCTTTTGGTGATTCATGTAAAGGCATATCGATACCTGTTACAGAGTCATTATTCAGTAAATGATTTGTAACGAGAGCCATTTCTTTTGCGATGCCATTTCCGTGAGCTAGTACAATAATTGTTGGTTGAGGAGTAGCATTTTCTTCGCTGTCGGTTACGAAAAACATGGTGATAAAGGCGACCTCATCGAACGGTATGTTAACTTTAAATGTATCTTCAATTAGTTTGATACATTCTACTGCTAGATTAAATGGCTGCTTATAGGTTTGACGAATGCTGTTAATATTTGGATGAAAGATTGGTTTATTTGCTTGTATTCTTTGGAGGAGTGTCTGGATGTGTAAGCAAAGACCTGTCGTGATTTTCTCATCAAAGTTTCGTTGTAGGGTCGTTTCAGCAAGAGAAATGATTTTCTCGCTTACATTAATAACTTCTTTTGATACGATTTTAAGTAGATTATCCTTAGAAACTTTTTTGTTCATTTTGTTCAAGTAGTGTGTGAAATAGTTATGAATATCATTTTCCATTAAAACAGCTAGTTCTGCATGTTCTATTCCACGTTGTTTTAATTCTTCATACTTGTAGTCGATTTGGTCATAGATTGTAGTGGACGTTGATGTTTCATTAGTGACTAAACCTTCACTAACGTTAAACACATATTCATGATTATGGAAGGTAAGAGAGTGCTTTGTTTTCTTCTCTATAAACAAGCCTTCTTTAATATACCATTGTAAATCTGTACTATATATTTTAATATTGTTTCTTTTTCCAGTAATGTACTCGGCGTAAGCTTTTGCACAAGCAAGTTGAATATCTGTTTTCAGTTGTCCGATATTATTAGGGCATTGATAGAATAAAAACGAACGAATTGAATTGGTGCTTACTGTAATATCGATACCGATTCGTTTACTTTCTTCGAAGAAGAAGCGCTTAATAAGAGAAAAACGTTCTTCGTAGGTGCGGTTACGTAAAGCTGGTAGTTGAATAATCATAGGTATTCGACGGTTAAATGTATTTAGGAGTGAAGATTCGGGATTTTCAGTTGTTGCACAAATGATGAGAACGTTTGAAGTCTTCTCATTTTCGGTTTCACCTAATCTTCGAAAATAGCCGTAATCAATAAAGGTGAATAGCATTTCTTGTCCTTCAGGTGTTAAACGATGGATTTCATCAAGAAATAATATACCTTCGTTTGCTTTTTCAATTAAGCCTTTTTGTTCTATTGCTCCTGTGTAAGCACCTTTTTTTACGCCAAAGAGTTGTCCAAGTAATAACTGTGGATTGTTGGCATAGTCAGCACAGTTAAACACGATAAAAGGAGCATCTTTTTGTAATCTTCCAGATTCTATTGCGAAGGTATGCATGATAGAAGCAAATAATGATTTACCGACGCCGGTTTCACCCAGTATTAAGGTATGCATTCCATTAGGGGGATATAGAACAGCGGATTTTGCTTGATCAATTGCTGGTCGTAGGCTGATATTTTCTTTATAGTAAGAGTCTAAGTAATGTAATTGTTTAAGACTTGGTTCTGCAGGTACAGAGAGTTTTGAATAGGATTGATTCAGAATGAATTGCACTGGACGTGTCGATGTTTTAGTTAGTTTATTTTCTTTAACTAATGCGTTTAAATCGTTGCTGACATTCGCTCTGCTAATCTGAAGTTTATCTGCGAGTTCTATGGTTGTAAAAGATGTGCTATATCCAAAATGCTCATGAATGGCTTGAAAAATCATATCCTTTCGTTTCATCGTATTATCCCCTTTGTTATTGATTCCTGTTTGTAAGAAAAATTATTATAATATTGAATTAATTATACAATATATAAATAGAAAAA
>NZ_HG428741.1:3482467-3490352 GCF_000380245.2 Bacillus massiliigorillae | reverse complement strand
CTCGGTTAATTCGAGTCAGCTTTTTTCTATTTATATCAGTCTACGTGCATCATTTTTGTAATCTTTTTAGAGAATGCAAGAAGGATTAAACCTAGTACAATTGCCATTGCACCAATGACTGCAAATACTTCAAAATATCCTAAAGATTGAGTTACAGATGCAAGTTGACCTGCTAAAATGTTTGCAACACCTGAACTTGCTAACCAAACACCCATTAATAGTGAAGCAAGTTTTACTGGAGCAATACGACTTACTGTTGATAATCCAACTGGAGATAAGAATAATTCACCAAGTGTATGGAAGAAGTAAGTTAATACAATGAAAATGATATGTGCTTTTGACACGATTTCAGCTTCGTTACTACCAGTTCCTAGAACAGCTACAAGAAGAATCATGTAACCAAGACCTAGAAGAATCATACCGATACCCATTTTGAATGGTGAACTGAAATCTCCACGTTTAGAGTTTCCTAATTTCACCCAAAGGATTGAAACAAGTGGAGCTAATAAGATAATAAATAAAGGATTTACAGATTGGAACCATGGAGTTGGAATCTCAAATCCGAAAATTGTACGATCAACAAACTTATCTGTGTAAAGAGTTAATGAACTACCAGCTTGCTCAAATCCTGCCCAGAAGAATACTACGAAACAGGCTAAGATTAGAATTGCAGCTGTACGTTGTTTTTCCACTTTTGTAAGTGGTTTGTTTTTTGCGGCTACATCGCCTATTACTTCACGACCGTTTGGTTTTTTACCAAGGTCACCTAAATATTTGTTACCAAGTATATTGAAAAGTACTTGTCCAATAACCATACCGATTGAAGAAATTAAGAATCCGTATTTGTAACCGTAAACAAATACATCTCCTTGCATGCCGCCCATGATTTTATCAGTAACCATTGCGATAATTAGTGGTGCGAAGAATGCTCCAAGGTTAATACCCATATAGAAAATCGTGAATGCTGCATCACGTTTTGGATCTTTTTCTTCGTATAAGTCACCAACAAGTGAAGAAATATTTGGTTTGAAGAAACCATTACCAATAATTAATAGTAATAAACCTGTGTACATTGACCATTGTGCGTCACCAAGGAACATAACGAAGTTACCAATTGCCATTGTAATACCACCAATGGTGATTGCCAATCGTTTTCCTAGGTACATATCAGATAACCATCCACCGATTAGAGGTGTAATATAAACGGCACCTGTATAGAAACCGTATATACTCATTGCGATGGTAGCGTTCATTCCAAGTCCACCGCTTACGATTTCTTTCGTTAAATAAAGAACAAGAATACCTCTCATTCCATAGTAACTAAAACGTTCCCACATTTCAGTGAAGAACAACAAGTATAAACCTGGTGGGTGTTTACTTGTATTTTTCTGTGGATTCATAGTTGTACCCATTTATAATGCCTCCTGAATATTTTATTGCGTTAAAGTTATACTAAAATAAAATTTAAGATGTTGTTATTGTAAGACAATTTTTTTATTCAGTCAATTGAATAATAATACCAATGGAAAATTTGACACTTTAATTACACAAAGTAATAATACTGATTATTATAACAATAAAACAATTTAGAAAAAATAGTAAAATCTTAATTATGAATAAAATTATGTATATTTATTCATTTTATATATTAAAAATACTGTAATATAGGCTGCGTTTAATAATTGCTTTTTTATAATGCACAAAAGGGAATGTAAATAATCATTCAGGAAGGAGGAGGGAAGTGGTTGAATTCACAAGGTATTAGTCAGGGCTAGTCCGTGGGGATTTTTTTAATATTTGATGTTAACAAGTATGAAGCATTTTAAAAGCGTAAAAAGAGGCGTTCTAAAAGTGATTGGAAATCTCATTTAGGACGCCTCTGATATTTTATTCTATTATTGATTTACCGTTGAATTAGTTCCATTTTGCTGAATGGCTACTTCTACAGGTACATATTCGTAACCTAGGTCTTTAGCGACAGCTTCAAATGTAATTTGGTGATTCGCAACATTAACTCCTTTAGCTAGTGCAGGATTAGCAAGAATAGCTGTTAAAGCTCCTTTATTAGCAATCTGAATTGCATAAGGAATTGTAACATTTGTTAATGCAATTGTTGATGTTTGTGGAACAGCACCAGGCATGTTAGCAACAGCGTAATGAACAACACCATGTTTTACATACGTTGGGTTATCGTGAGTTGTGATATGATCAACTGTTTCGAAAATACCACCTTGGTCAACTGCTACATCGATAACTACTGATCCTGGGGACATCGTCTTAACCATTTCTTCTGTTACGAGCTTAGGAGCTTTTGCTCCTGGAATAAGAACAGCACCGATAACAAGGTCAGATTCTGCAACTGCTTGTGCTATATTAAATGGTGAAGAGATCACTGTTGTAATTTGATTACCGAAAATATCATCTAATTGACGTAAACGGTCTGGACTAAGGTCAATTATTGTTACATCTGCTCCTAAGCCGATAGCTATTTTTGCAGCATTTGTTCCAACAACTCCACCGCCAATAATGGTTACTTTTCCACGTTTTACACCTGGAACACCACTTAATAGAATACCTTTACCACCATTCATTTTTTCAAGGAATTGAGCGCCGATTTGTGAAGCCATTCTACCTGCTACTTCACTCATAGGTGTTAGTAATGGTAATGTACCTCCTTGAGATACAGTTTCGTAAGCGATAGCTAGCACACCATTATCTTTTAATGCTTTTGTTAACGATGGTTCAGCCGCTAAATGTAAGTATGTGAAAAGGATGAGGTTTGGTCGGAAATATTGATATTCACTTGGTAACGGTTCTTTTACTTTTAAAATCATATTTGCTTTTTCCCATAATACAGCTACATCTTCGATGATAGTTGCACCAGCTGCTAAATATGCGTCATTAGTGAAACCGCTTCCAAATCCAGCGCCTTTTTCTACGCAAACTTCATGTCCGCTTTTTACTAGAGCAATAACGCCTGCTGGGGTTATTGCCACACGATTTTCATTATTTTTTAATTCCTTTGGTACACATATACGCATGATTCTATAACCTCCATGAAATATAATATTTAGATTTCTTAATAAAAGTATAATCACTATTTTCTTTAATTTATTTGTGAATTTTGGAAAATGTAAAAAGTGGTATTTGTAGATTTCTACAAACACCACCTAGATGAAATAATATAGTATTTAATTATCTGGATGTTCTAGTAACTCAACCTGTTCGAGCTTTTCTAGAATTCTGCGTTTTCGATACAGCATCATGCCTGCATCGCTAATATCTTGAATCATGGAGCGATTTGTAAAAGCACCGAATAACATTCCAGCAACCGGAACCATTTGGAAGAGCTTCTTCCAGCCGAACTGATCACGGTATGTGTATACTACTTCACGCCAACCTTGTAATTGTGAAATCATTTCTTGTGATTTGTTATTTCTTGTGTGTTTAGTTGAGAGTTCATTCAGAATAGCTTCTTTTCCAACAATATCAGCTGAAGCAAATTGAAGACATTTGATAATGAAAATACGCTCTTCTTTTTCATTTGGATCATATCCATGAATGATGGCTATTTCTTGTAATGTTTTGAGAGATAATCCTAAGATAACAGGGATGTCGATTGCGAGTGTGAAAATTCCACCGAATCCAGTAGATGCTCCTTGAACCGTTGCTATTTTCGCTCTATCGTTTTTTAAACCTTCACTCATTGTTATCATTTGTTGTATTGGTACATTCTTAATATCATCTATCGTCTCAATAGGTAAAGACGGGTTTGATTTTTGTATGTTTTTCAGTAAGGTCTTTTCTTGTGTTAAATATTGACCACCATTTTGAATATAACTGCCAATTTCATCGAGTAATACACCCATTTTGTTTTGGATGAAGGCAGGAGTTAGTTTGTCCAATAACTTAAAGGGAAGGCGGCTTAAGCGTTCCCAAAACCATAATCCCTTTTGATCCTTCTCCCATTGTTTAACTATTTGTAGTTCTTTCCCGAGCGATTCTTTATTCTCCATCATCACCAATTCCTTTGCATTTAGAATCTTAGATTCATTGATACATGTACGATTTCAGGATGAAAAAGTGTCACTTTTTTTTGATTTTATGTAATTTTCATATTGTTGCAAAAGGAATTCTAAGTAGAGTGCCATTTTTTGGAGTGGATCCTTTACATTAATATTCGCTATACTGCTAATCCTTTTCAATCGATAATGAATGGTGTTCACATGTAAATGAAGTTTAGACGCTGTATCGTAAGGGTTCGCATCATGTTCTAAATAGGTTTGTAGCGTTTCAATAAGGTTTGTACTATTCTTTTCATCATATTTAAATAGTTCTTTTATATTTTGCTGAAATATGTTTGTCGTTCTATTATGATAGAGTGTTTGTACATATTGATATATGCCGAGTGTTGCGTAATTGGTTAATTGCTTTTCTTTGTTTGGGAATACTTGTTGTAAAGATAAAGTATAGCGAGCTTCTTGGTAGCAAGTACTAGCTTGGATATAGGTGGAGTATATAGGACCACAGGCTCCGTGTATATTGGTTAGTTCAAAGCGAACTTTCATTTGAGAAAGGAACGAATCGATAAACTCTGTAAGAGACTGTGTAAAATCATTTTGATTAGCTGGACTTGCGACAATGATTAACCGTCTTTGATCAATGGTGTATAGTGGTGCTTTAATTTTTTGTGTTGTTCCGATTGTATATGAAATATTACGTTCAATGCTTTCATCGATTGTACTCGGAAATGTAAATACAATGATGCTATAAATAGAAGGAAGTGAAATTGCATTTTCAGCACAGACAGATTTTATGTCATCTTCGGTATCAAAATGTCCGGTTAATAATTGCCAAAGGAATTCTTGATGGCTTTCTTGATTACGTTTTTTCTTAGCTAATGCTTGAAGAAGTTGATTTTTACCTTCCTTAGCAGCAAGTTTAAGAAAGTTTAAATCCGTTTCTGTGAATGATTTATTTATTTCTAAAACCCATATAAAGCCAATGACTTCTTGATTTTTTCGAATGGAAACCGCAGCTCTTTTCCCGAATCCCAATTCACTCATAGAAGGGATAATAATGGGAGAATCATCTTTTAAGAGAGAGGGGATAACCCCTTCTTTCCATAAGTTATTTATGATTTTTTCAGGAACCCTTCTATTCATAATGGTTGATATACGAACAGGATCACTTAGATCGTCATGAATGCTATATGCTAGAACCCTATGGTTTGCATCTTCTATAGTGACGGGGCAACCTAGAACATGACTAATTCTATCAGCAAATTCGACTAAATCACCGTGGATGCCTTTGAAAATACTGTTTGGATGCGGATTATTCATATGTTTATTCCCCCTTTGCATATCTGGTGTAATTATCTTAATACATTTGCGTGCTAATGTCATAATAATCAGTCTCTTGGGCTTGAGAAATCTGCTTTATCCCATATTGAATAGGGGAGATGATTGCTAGACTGAATAAGTGAGCAGTAAATCGAATATAACTTTGAAATCTAATATCAACAAAAAGGAGTTCTAGACACATAGTCAAGAACTCCTTTTTGAATTAGAAAAAGAAATTTAAAATATAGTAAACAATTGCAGCAATCGTTGCTGAAATTGGTAAAGTAATAACCCATGTAATTAACATACGTTGTGCAGTACCCCACTTAACACCTTTTAAACGGTGGGCTGAACCTACACCAAGAATTGAAGAAGAAATAACATGAGTTGTACTTACAGGTAATCCTATTGCTGTTGCACCGAAGATGACACTCGCTCCAGTTAAATCTGCAGCAACACCATTCACAGGACGGATTTTCATAATTTTGCCGCCAACTGTTTTGATGATTTTCCAACCACCAATTGATGTTCCGAGCCCCATTGCAAGCGCACAAGATACTTGTACCCATAGCTGTATATCTGTTGAATCTGTGTATCCATTAGCTATTAACGCCATTGTTATAATCCCCATTGCTTTCTGGGCATCATTTGTTCCGTGAGTGTAAGACTGTAGTGCCGCTGTGGCAATTTGAATATATCGGAAACGCTTATTTGTTTTTGGAAGATTATTGTTTTTGAATACCACCTTGAAAATGCTATATACGATAAAGCCGACAGTAAATGCTAATATTGGCGATAGAATTAAAGCTTCAAGAATTTTTAAGAAGCCTTCTAAGTGTAAAGCGCCGATACCAGCAGCTGCGATAGCAGCACCAGCTATACTTCCAATAATTGCGTGGGAAGAAGAACTAGGAATACCGTAATACCATGTGATTAAGTTCCAGGCTATACCTGCGATTAGAGCAGCAAGGATTACGAGTGAGCCATTTTCTAACGTAAAAGGGTCAACGATATCCTTTGTAATTGTTTTGGCAACTCCTGTAAATGTCATAGCACCTACAAAGTTCATCGTTGCGGCTAAAATAATAGCTCGCCTCGGAGTTAAAGCCTTTGTTGAAACAGCTGTTGCAATCGCGTTGGCTGTATCGTGGAAGCCATTGATAAAGTCGAATGCTAATGCGCCAATTACAATTAAAACTGTTAAGACTAGTAGTGTATCCATTGTAAATTAAGCTCCTTATGCATTCTTCATAATGATTGTTTCAAGTGTATTGGCAACTGTTTGACAGCAGTCTGCAATATCTTCAAGACTTTCATAAATTTCTTTATATTGAATGATACGAATTGGATCTTTTTCAACAGCAAATAAGTGTTTAATGCTTTGACGATGAATCCCATCACAGATGGACTCGTAGTCCTTAATTTTAATTGCATGATCACGGATGTTCATTAATTTTTTAGAAGCTAGAAGCTTTACGGATTTTTCAATTTCGTATGTGCTATTACGGATTGCATCAACAAATTTCAACATATATTCATCTGCAGATGTAATGGAATACATTTCAAACATTGCCGCGCAATGTTCTAAACCATCAATCACATCATCCATGCTCATAGCAAGGTGAAGAATGTCTTCACGTTCAATAGGTGTAATGAATGCTTTATTTAGTTCTTGAATTACGTCGTGAACGTAATTATCCCCTTGGTGTTCAAATTCTTTCATTTTCTCAGTAAAAACTTTTAAATCGCTAATATTTTGCAACTTGTAATCTGCGAAGTAGTCAGCACCTTGTTTTAAATTCTCTGCTATACCAAACAAAAGAGTAGCAAACTTATCCTGTTTAGACTTAAAAACCATATTGTTAATACCCCCACTATCCAAGTTCGTAAAGTTAAGTTTATTAGTTTCTATATATTTAGAAAACTAGCTCACCGTAGTAATTTTACTTATAAATTCTTTTAGAATAAAGTGATAAATTAGAAATTTACATAAACTTAACAAAAGAGAGTTTGAATGATTAATAAATTAACACATAATTTACATAAAATGTATGAATTTAGAAGAAAAATGAATGGTATAGCCTAATTATGTAATGAAACAGTAATAATCTTTCTGATGTAGAAGTGCTGTTGCTTTGGAATGGAAAGTGAATGAAAGTTAGTTTGTATTTTATTTATGATAGTGGAAACCATATTAACGAAGTTCTTCATATTTATCTTTTCACTTTACGTTTTTCATAATGGAATGGAGGTAATGTAATGCTGAGCCTATTATGGACATTAATTGTTGGTGGCATAATTGGTTGGATTGCTGGAGCTATTCTTGGTAAAGATGTTCCATTCGGTATTATTGGCAATATTGTCGTAGGATTTATCGGAGCTTGGTTAGGCGGGTTAGTATTAGGTAACCTTGGACCGGATATTGGAGGATTTGCAATAATTCCAGCTATTATTGGTGCTGTTATTTTTGTATTCCTTTTAAGTCTTGTATTAAGAGGTATGCGGAAAGCTTCATAATTATATAAAAACAAGAGGTTGCCCAA
>NZ_HG428741.1:3478013-3482118 GCF_000380245.2 Bacillus massiliigorillae | reverse complement strand
AAAACAAGAGGTTGCCCAATATGTGGAGCAACCTCTGTTTTTATATGATATCTAGAAACCTTCACTCAGAAAATACGTTTTTGTTATCAATGAATGGTGCATGGATAACTAAAGGTTCTTCTGTTATTGGATGCGTAAGCTTAATTTGATAGGCATGCAATGCTTGGCGATGAAAAATAGGCTTTCCTCCATACAATGTGTCTCCAGCAAGTGGATGTCCTAAATGGCTTAAATGAACACGTATTTGATGTGTACGACCAGTATCTAGCGAACATTCAATTAGTGTTAAGTCTTTTTTAGAATCATATTGTAAAACTTTATAATGTGTGACTGCGTGCTGTCCTGAAGGTGAGACACGTCTACGAGTTGCGTGATGACGATCTCTTCCTATACTTGCAGAAATAGTACCTTTCTTTTTAAGTACTTTCCCATGTACAAGTGCTTTATATGAGCGTTTTATGCGTCTTTCTTCTAACATCCTTTGGAGAATAGCACCTGCTAGTGCGTGTTTAGAAAATATAATAGCACCTGTTGTATCTTGGTCGAGACGATGAATATGTCTTAGTTCGCCATCATGTCCTTCTAGTAGAAGATGGTAAGCTACCCCATTTAGTAAAGTATCTGTTTGATTTGGTTTCGATGGATGCGTTTCTAGTCCAGCTGGTTTATTAATAATTAATAGATGGTCATCTTCGTAAAGCACAGATAAATCCATATATGTTGCTTCAATTGACGTAGGGTTGCTTTTATAAACAGGTAATAGAAGCTTCGCGTCTTTTGGTAACGTAGTATTCCAAGGAATTGCTAGACCATTTACTAAAACATCTTTGCTCATACGCCACTCATGCATTAACTTCTTAGGGACCTTCCAGTAGTCTTTTAATAGCGTTTCAATAGACATATCTGCCCATTTCTCAGGTATGATAATTTCTATAAATAATCCTTTTTTCTTTGTTTGTATCATGGTGAATAGTCCTACCTCTCTTTATGTAATTGCTTGTATAATTGTAAAAATATAGCTGAAAAATCTGAATTTTGCACTAAAAAATCAAAATTTGGTTGTAATTCCCAATATAATTTCTGATAATTCATGTTATTCTTACTGTGGGATGCTTTTTATAAAAATAATACGAACAAAGTGATTAAAAAGGTGGGGGTATAATTGAAAATCGTCTTCTCTTCAACGGATGAACAAGAGCAAGAAATAGAAACAATCTTGTTTAACCTGAGATCAACCATTCTTCCAAGTTATATTCTTAGTCAGGATCTCGACAAGTATAACGAGATGGGGTTGCTGCAATTTTCGAACTATAGTAATAAGTATAATGGGACACTAAGAGAAGCATATCAATTAATGACTGCTTTGCAAACTGTAGCAACAATTATTGATTATGTAAGCAAATCTGTTGAGTGTCAGCAATATGAAGATTTGTTTAATCGTAATGCTCAAATTATAAATAATTTTGGTTTGTTTTTTCCGTTTACTTTACAGTGTTTTCGTAATAGAATTCCAGCTAACGGATATGTCTTTACATTTGCAGAAGCAGAAAACCAAATAATATGTTAAAAGCGCCATTATCGGCGCTTTTGTTTATTTTTTATGTTGTGCCAAGTATTCATTGAAAGCTTCTTCTGAATCGTCGCCTAGCTTTCTGTCTACTTCTTTACCGTCTTCATAAACAACTAATGTAGGAGTACTTTCAATGTTGTATTGATCCCAGCCATCTTCAAATTCATTCAAATTGTATTGGTTAACGTTTATACCTTTATCCTTAGCAGCTGTCATTAATTTGGGTGTAGCTGCTACGCAGTGAGAACATTCTGGACTAAAGAAATATACAAAAGTTTGTTTTTCGGTGTCTAATTTTTTCTCAAGATTCTTTGGTGTAATAATGTTTTGATAATTTTTATCCTCTAATTGTGCAATTGTAGAACTTTTTAGTAAATCTTTGTTATACAATTTTTTAGCAAGTGCTTTTTGCTCCGATGATAGTTCATTATTTGCTTGTTCGTCGGCTTCTTGCTGCTTGGCAGCTTGTTCTTTATTTTGCATATTGTTCATGATAGCTATTCCTGCGAATAATACAACGATGATAGCTAAAAATATAATGACTTTCTTCATTAATTGACCTCCTTAGAATTTTTCCAAATCATAAAACTACAGATGAAAATAATAATAAATGCTGTAAGTGCTAGGAACGGAATAGTGATAAATCCACCCCAATTAATATACTGTCCTGTACATGGAATACGACCACAAGCATTAGCGGAATCAGCAAGGAAAGGGATTTTCTGAATGCTGTAATGATAAGCTGAAAGAAGTGTACCAATTCCAGAAAGAATCATTGTGTACAGGGTTATGTGGAAGTCTTTTTTGATTGTTGCAATACCTAATAGTATGGTAAAGGGATACATCACAATTCGTTGATACCAGCATAAAGTACAAGGTTCAAAATTTTTTATCTCTGAAAAGTATAAGCTTCCGAACATTGCAATTACCGATACTGCCCAGGCTATAAATAATATGTTTTCTTTTTGTTTATTATTCAAACTTGTCCACACCTCCAAAGTATGTCATAAGAAATTATAGTATGGTATGGCAAAGAATGTCTATTGTTATCAATTCAAAAGTAAAAAAGAGCTAGAAAAAAATTCTGCTCTTTTTTACGTCCATTTATTTTGTTTCGTTGCATTAGCCTTTTCTACTATTCCAAACATTTCCGAAAGATCAGATAAGTATATTTCCAATAATAATCGTGAAACTATGAATAGGATTCATAAAGTACATCATGCTGGGTCATGCATGTTGCATGTTCGAGATATCGAAGTAGGGTATAGAGATTTCGTTGGATTGTGGTGTAGTCATGTTCAAAACGATACGCATGTAAGAAGTGTTCAATTTTTTTGGATAAAAAATGATCTTTTGTTCTCACCATCAGAATCAATAAATTATCCCACTCAGAACGATGCGTATAATAGAGTGCTCGATCATAATCTGTTTTGTTCATGGCATCTGCCTCCTTTGTAAGGAGATTAACTTTATTTTGTACCGTATCATCAAAACTTTGCTATGAAAAACTTGGACAACCAAGAGAACATATTACCAACATGTTAGGAGCATCTTCATGAGAGTATTTATACCTTTTTGCTTGTTGTTTTTGTTCTTGAATGCATTTCCTACAAGGATAGATGCCTCTTATTATTCATATGAACAAATGGAAGAAGAAGTGTTGAACTTACAAAACAATTATGGGAATAAGATACAAATTGGATATTTTGGGAAAAGTGAATGGGGAAAAAAACTTCCTTATATTAAAGTTGGGAAAGGGTCACAGTCTGTATTTCTTATTGGTGCACATCATGGTCGAGAATGGATTACAAGTCAATTTTTAATGAAGCTTTTGAAAGAGTATGTAAGTGCTTATGATGAAGATACTACTATTAATGGCTATTCTACACGAATTTTTGATGAAATATCGTTTATTTTCATACCTATGCTAAACCCCGATGGAGTGGATATTCAACAGAAAGGGCTACAAGGGCTGTCTCTATCTCAAGGATTGAAGTTACTTAGTATGAATGAATTTCATTTAGCGTTTGATAGGTGGAAAGCAAATGGTGAGGGAGTGGATTTAAATCGTCAATATCCTTCAGGATGGAAGGAACTAAACCAAATACCTGCTTGGCCCTCTTATAAGCACTTTCGTGGTACAAAGCCTGTTCAGGCTGCGGAGGTAAAAGCATTAGTGGACTTTACAGTACAACAAAAGCCTTTGCTTTCATTGTCTTATCACACATCGGGACAGCAAGTGTTTTGGTATTATCATACAAAGAAAGAATATATTGAGCGTGATTATTTGCTTGCAGAGAAAATCGCTCGTTTAACAGGATATGAGCTAGATCTCCCCAATGCAGATGCAGTGGGAGGAGGTTATACAGATTGGTTTATTACAACCTTCCGTAAGCCAGCATTTACGATTGAAATGTGTGAGCTAGTAAAGGAAACGAATCCACCAGCATCTTGCTTGCGAAAAGAATGGGCTGGAAATAGAGAAGTACCAATGATGTTATTATATGAATTGAAAAAAGAATCTATTAAGAGACC
>NZ_HG428741.1:3475921-3477754 GCF_000380245.2 Bacillus massiliigorillae | reverse complement strand
ATGAGGCTGGGACAAAACCCCTCTGAAATGAAAAAGCCCATGAAATATTACGATAAGTAAAATTTCATGGGCTTTGATTGTTTTTACAATAAAATAAGGACCACTTCTGATAAAATTAAAGTACACCACATACCAAAATTTCAAACAGAAAGAAGGGTCCTTATGTTTAAAGATTATAACATGAATCAAGTCATTTTGCCTTTAGATTTAGAAGTAAAACTACAAAATAACGATATTGCCTTCCACGTTCATCATTTAGTTGAAAGTATTCCACAAGAAGCATTCGAATCATTTCTCCGAAATACAGGGTGTCCTGCCTACCATCCACGTATGATGCTGAAAATTATCTTATGTGCTTATTCGCAATCTGTTTTTTCGGGGCGTAAAATAGAAGCTCTTTTAAAAGATAGTATTCGTATGATGTGGCTAACGCAAGGGCATGAACCTAGCTATCGTACGATTAATCGGTTTCGTGTGCAACCTGAAGTAAAAGAACTTCTCCGTCAATGCTTTGTCCAATTTCGCACTGTATTAGTAGAAGAGAAACTGATTGATCAAGAAGCCATTTTTATTGATGGAACAAAGATTGAAGCGAATGCGAATAAATTTACGTTCGTCTGGAAGAAATCCACTGAGAACTATCATAACGGATTGATTGAAAAATCAAACCAGCTTTACAATGAGCTACTAGAAAAAGAAATTATGCCTGAAATCGAACGAGAAAGTGCAGAACAATTAACCGTGGAAGAACTCAAACAAATGGTTCAAAGCGTAGATAATGTCGTTTCTGAATATGACCAAAAAATTGAAAAATCATCGGATGTAGAAGAACGAAAAAAGCTAAGAAGTGAACGAAAAATCCCTAAACAAGCACGAAAACAATTACTAGATTACATCGCCAGAAAACAGAAATATCAAAGAGACTTTGAAATCTTAGGCACACGAAATAGCTATTCAAAGACAGATCTTGACGCAACATTTATGCGCATGAAAGATGACTATATGAAAAATGGACAATTGAAAGCTGGTTACAATGTACAAGTCGCAACAGAAGGTCAATATGCATTAGCTTACAGTCTATTTTCAAATCCAACAGATACGCGTACGTTAATCCCATTCTTAGATGAAATCGAGCAATATTATTTTGAGTTACCAACTTATATCGTCGCCGATGCAGGTTATGGTAGTGAACAAAATTATGATGATATCCTGTCGAATCGCCAAAGAGAAGCTTTGATTACCTATAACATGTATATGAAAGAACAAAAGAAAAAACACAAACAAAACCAGTTCCATTCAGCGAATTGGCATTATGATGTGGAAACCGATCAGTACACGTGTCCAAATCAACAACGTTTAGCTTTTAGATATCGTTCTGTTCGTACGGATAAATATAACTTTAAGCGAGAATTTAAAGTGTATGAATGCGAAGACTGTTTAGGGTGTCCATTTCGCTCATCATGTACGAAAGCGAAAGAAGGAAACAATCGAAAATTAATGATCAATGAGAAATGGGAACAACAAAAAGAATATGTGAGAGCGAAGCTTTCAGAAGAAGAAACGAGTTCTATATATCGTCAACGAAAAACAGATGTAGAACCAGTTTTTGGATTCTTGAAAGCTAATTTGCGTTTCACTCGATTTTCAGTTCGAGGAAAATCAAAAGCTGAAAACGAAATGGGCTTTACATTAATGGCTGTGAATTTACGAAAGTTCACAGCAAACCATCAAGAAGGACATAAAAATCCGTGTAGAAAAATAGAAAAAAGTGAAATGGATTGCACCCATTTCACTTTTTTCGTTATTTGAAGCTAGTTTTGTCCCAGCCTCATT
>NZ_HG428741.1:3324557-3475612 GCF_000380245.2 Bacillus massiliigorillae | reverse complement strand
ATAAGGAATCTATTTTTTCACTACATTGAAATTATCATCAAGGAGTAGCCAGTTTTGTGGGAAAGCTAGACCTAATTTCCAATAGCTCATTCCTCGAAGGTTGAGTTCCTTCAGTAAATTAAATTTGGCTTGAATGGATCGTGCATCCTCGAACCATACCTCATGCTCATTACCTGATTCATCTCGATATCTGAAAAAAGGTGCCTGTGCTTTGTAGTCATATTCAATATTGACATGAAATTGTCTTGCAATATCGATTGCTTGCTGGGGACTAATGGCTTTTGCTGTGGTTCCTGGTTTAAATGGTAATGTCCAATCATAGCCATATAAGTTTTGCCCCATCATAATTTTTTGAGCAGGTATTTCACTAATGGCGTAGTTGAGTACATTACGCACTGGACCAATTGGAGAAACAGCCTGAGCCGGCCCACCTGAATAACCCCATTCATAAGTCATAATAACCACGAAATCAACAACAGCTCCTTGCGCTTTATAGTCATGCGCCTCATACCACACACCTACTTGTGTAGCACTTGTTTTCGGGGCAAGAGCAATAGATAGGAACCAGCCATTTTTGGAAAAACGTTCTTTAGCTTTACGGAGAAAAGCTGTATAAGCATCCCTGTCTTCAGGTCGAAGATGTTCAAAATCAAAATGAATATCTCGAAATCCATATTTTTTAGCTGTTTCTTCTATATTGTTTAAGAATTTATTTTGAATATTCATATCCGTTAATAAAATATGGCCAAGTTCATCACTAAAGGCATCATTTTCTTGGTTTGTAATGACCATCATCAGTACAGTATTGTTTTCCTTCGCAATGTTAGGAAATTCATTTAATAAAGGTTCCTTTAAACTACCATCTCGTTTTGCTTGAAAGCTGAAGGGAGCAAGGTAGGTTAAGTACGGAGCTGCATCTCGTGCTCCTTGTTCTAAAGTCGGAGACACACTAGTACCTCGTGGTTCTACATAGCCGTTGAATTCTGCATAGCTCTTTTTTCTAGGAGGAATATATAATCGTTGTCCGACCATTAATGGTGTGTTAAGTGAAATATTATTTGCTGAAGCGATTGCTTGTGGTGTCATGCCAAACTTTCTTCCAATAGTCCATAAACTATCTCCTTGCATTACCCAATAATAACTTCCTTGTATAGGGATAACTAATGCTTGCCCAATAACTAATTGATTTGGTGTTTTTAATTCGTTAGCGGTAATAATGCTATCTGGAGTTGTATTAAAGGCATTTGCAATACTATAAATACTTTGCCCTTGCTGCACAACATGAATTTGCATAGTAAACCTCCAATGTTACTTTTTTCTATCATTGTATGTCTAAGAGTACTCACTCATGAATTCTAGGTTTGGAATTGCGATAGAAGAGGGAAAGGATAAAAAATATATATCCATAAATACTCAGCAATTTTAATTAAGAAGGAGGAGAAATAGTGAAATACGAATGGAGAAAAGCGGCTAAAGATTTATACATACCAAAGAAGAAACCAGAGCAAGTAACGATACCGAAGTTTAGTTTCTTCATGTTAGAGGGTAAGGGAAATCCTAATGATGAAGCTTTTTCAGAAGCGATTGGTGTCTTATATTCATTATCTTATACACTTAAAATGCTACCGAAAAAAGGGATTATTCCAGAGGGGTATTATGAATATACGGTCTTTCCTCTTGAGGGTGTTTGGGATATGGAGGAAGCGGGAGATATAAGTACTTTAGAGAAAGATAAACTTATCTTTACAATTATGATTCGCCAACCTGATTTTGTAACGGAAGAATTAGCGAAAGAAGTAGTGGAGATGGTGAAGAAGAAGAAACCTCATCCTTTATTAGATCAAGTTACATTTAGCAGTATTGATGAAGGTCTATGTGTACAAATGTTACACATTGGCTCGTATGATGATGAATCAGCAAGCTTTGCAAAAATGGATGAATATTGTGAACAGCATAACTTAAGCAGAATTTCTCGAACTCATCGCGAAATTTATATTTCTGACCCTCGTAAAGTACAACGAGATAAACTGAAAACCGTATTGAGATTTGAAGTAGAAGCAAATTAAGCTGCTGTTATTGTCATGGATGGTAGTACAAAAGAAAACCAATTTTATTTGGATATGAAACTTTTTAATTCTGAATTACGTATATTATGTATAAGCATTTTAAGTTTAAGAGACACAGTAGACAATCTTAAGAAATTATTAATAATTTCGCTTATAAATTCTTTAGAAATATACTGTATGATTCAAAATAAGAAATGACATTAATAAACGATTTGTAAAAGAGGTGAGCCCTTGAAGCGTGTATTAAAGTTTGGTTTAGTTGTGGTCTTTAGTCTATATTTGGTCATCTTGACAAAAATAATTCTATTTAAGTACTATCCTATCTCTGAAGCTATCGAGCATTTGCAAAACTTTCGTATAAGTTACATAGAAAAAGGATGGGATACAGCTAACTTCATTCCTTTTCAAACAACAATTGACTATCTGTTTTATGTTGATATTCCATTAATAGCTAAAGTAAAAAAATTAGGAGTATACATAATTGCATTTGCGCCTCTTGGAGCCATGCTACCTCTTTTTTCAAAACGTTTTTTAAAAGCTCGGTATGTTTTATTAGTTGCCGCAGCAATCGGTTTGGCGTTTGAATTATTTCAAGGCATCTTTAAATTTGGTGTTTTTGACATAGATGATTTGTTACTTTATGTAGTAGGAAGCGCTATTGGTTTCATACCTATGCTGCTGATTAATTACATTCAGTTAGCGAAGCAAAAGAAAAATGTTAAAAAATTTAGAATTGAATGTAATGGGCTAAGTAGAAAAAGCCAAGAAAACTATCGGGCATATCAATAAATAAAAGCTGTGCAAAAATTGATTGAAATATCACTTTTTGTACAGCTTTTTAGTTTTCCCTAAAACTTGCTCTATGAAAAAGAATAAATAAATTTTTCTTTTCTTTCCTATTATCGTTGATTGTTACGTCATTTTCTACGTGTCCTTTCATACTATGTGATAAGAAGGAAAAGGAGGGAGTAAGGTGAAAATAGATGAACAAAAGGATTTAGAAAAAGCCATCGATGAAATAACGGAGATTGCTACTGGTTTTGGTTTAGATTTCTATCCAATGAGATATGAGATTTGCCCGAGTGAAATTATTTATACATTCGGTGCTTATGGTATGCCTACTCGCTATTCCCATTGGAGCTTTGGTAAGCAGTTCCACAAAATGAAACTTCAATATGATTTTGGCCTAAGTAAAATCTATGAATTAGTTATTAATTCTAATCCTTGTTATGCTTTTTTATTAGATTCGAATGCACTCATTCAAAATAAGTTAATTGTAGCCCATGTATTAGCCCATTGCGATTTCTTCAAAAATAATATTCGCTTTCAAAATACAAATCGAGACATGGTTGAAAGCATGGCGGCAACCGCTGACCGCATTCGCCAATATGAAATTGAGTATGGCAAGAGAGAAGTAGAAATCTTCTTAGATGCAGTCCTATCTATTGAGGAACATATTGATCCAGCGCTCCTACACCCTGCAACAACGATTGAGATGGAAGAGGAAGAAGAAGAAGTGAAACAAAAACCTTCTCCATACGATGATTTATGGAATTTAGAAAAGAAAGAAACAAAACCAGAACAACCAAAAAAGAAATATAAAAAATTCCCGGCACAACCTCAAAAGGATTTACTACTTTTCATCCAACAATATAGCCGAGAATTAGAAGACTGGCAACGTGATATTCTTACAATGATTCGTGAAGAAATGCTATATTTCTGGCCTCAGCTAGAGACGAAAATCATGAATGAAGGTTGGGCATCCTTCTGGCATCAACGCATCCTACGCGAAATGGACTTAACATCAAGCGAGTCTTTAGAATTTGCGAAATTAAACGCAGGCGTTGTGCAGCCATCTCGTACAGGAATTAATCCGTATTACTTAGGCTTAAAAATCTTCGAAGATATTGAAGAGCGCTTTAATAACCCAACAGATGAAATGGTTCGTCGAGGTGTAAAACCAAACTCTGGTCGAGAGCAAATGTTTGAAGTGAGAGAAGTAGAATCAGATATTTCCTTCATACGTAATTACTTAACGAAAGACCTTGTGATGAGGGAAGATATGTATTTGTTCCAAAAACAAGGCAAGGACTATAAAATTGTTGATAAAGAATGGAAAGGTGTCCGAGATCAGCTTGTGAATATGCGAGTGAATGGCGGGTTCCCATATATTACGGTTAATGATGGCGACTATTTGAGAAACGGTGAGCTGTACTTGAAGCATTGGTATGAAGGTATTGAATTAGATGTGAAGTATTTAGAGAAGGTTCTTCCTTATATTTATCAGCTTTGGGGTCGAGGTGTTCATTTGGA
The DNA here is from genome assembly GCF_000380245.2 of Bacillus massiliigorillae. Lineage (GTDB taxonomy): Bacteria > Bacillota > Bacilli > Bacillales > DSM-1321 > Bacillus_AD > Bacillus_AD massiliigorillae. The sequence continues at coordinate 3,471,233 of NZ_HG428741.1, read as the reverse complement.
AACAAAGGTGGAGGAGAAGCCGATTCTTTATACGTATGATAGTAAGGGGATTTATAAGAAGTATTTGTAATTTCATATTGTTATTGGCTTTTTTGATTAAATACATGGAGAAGAACGATCTTTTCTTATTAGATTATAGAGATGCTGATTGATATTTAGAAGACAATTAATGAATTAGAGCAGTCAAATCTATCTGGAATCGGGTTTCCTAAAATAAGAAGCAGCGATAAAGTCTTATAATATCGCTGCTTTTTATTTGTGGTTGTCTATATAGGTTGCATTATAGATATTTATAAAGCTTATTTTATAAGTTACTTTGAATTATTCTCAATTTTCTATTCTTGATACGAATAGGTAAGGGTTCCATTAAAAAAGGAACCGCGATTGGCGATTCCTAAGAGTATTATTTATTTGCACCTTTTAAGACACTAAATGAATTAGTAAGTGCAGTTTTACTATTATTAATATCAGGTTTTGAAGAACGAACTGCTGCTAGCACAGAGTCAATTGTTCCATCAATTTTTGTCCATGTAGTGCTATCAATTTTTCGAAGCTTAGGTTCTTGTGTATCCCACTGATGTTCCAAATTATCAGAGCCTTTTTTTGCTGAAGCAAAGTTATTTTTATTTACAGCGTTTAGTATATCATTTTCAATTTTAATAAAATCATTTAATTGACCCACTAATGTAGTTTGCCCTGAGGCACCTTGTGATGCAATATTATTACTGCGCCATTTATAACCACCTGTACCAACAACTAAGAAAATTATGAGTACAACAATCGTTTGTGTTAGCACATGTTTCTTAGTTGCCTTACTTTGGTTTGTTTCCGCTATACCACTTTTAGCATTTGTATCAATTTTTGAAACGGTAAGGAAAACGATGATTGCTAAAATAGCGATAAGAAAAATTACACTCGTAACGGTTGTTCCGAGTCCTAATCCGCCATTTACTTTTGATTGAGATAGGTAATCTCCAATTGACGCTCCAAGTGGACGAGTTAAAATATACGCAATCCAGAAAGCTAATATTCCGTCAAGTTTCAAAAATTTATAAGCTAAGAACACAAGAGCAATAATAATAGCAACGCCTAATCCTGTATTAAGATAACCAAATCCAAGTTGTTCGGAATATAAATCGCCGACCGCTGTTCCAAGTGCAAAGGTGAAAAGGACCGTAAGCCAGTAGAAAACTTCTCTTTTTCTAGTAAAAATCGAGTGGATTGATAGAGTTTTTTCACTAAGATACCAAAATAGAAAAGTCAGTCCTAGTAACACCGAGAATACAGCTGTACTAACCTCAAGTAGAACGCCCATATTATCTGTCAAATTATCCGTTACAAGTGTTCCAAATACGCTTATAAGAACAACTGTTACCCAGTAAATGGCTGGAACATATTTGGTTGCTTTAAATTGAAAAAACAATGCAATAAAAAATGCAACTCCCATAATAATGGTAGTAAGTGTTAAACCAAGTCCAATGTTGAAATTGATATAATCAGCAAATGTTTCGCCAACAGTTGTACACAAAACTTTGATGATCCAAAAGAAAATCGTCACTTGTGGTACTTTGTTAAGTAAAATTTTCATTTTATTTTGGTTTTTTCGCATATATAATCTCCTTTCTTTAAAGGGCTTCCCACAAAAATTATATTTCTCTCTCTAAGTCAAGTTAATCATTAAGGAAGTCTGTGCTGTTTCTTCCACAGTAGTTGCCATAATCTTTACGATTCCAAAAAAATATGGTGACTTGTGATTCTTTGCTTATCATTTATCGACCTAAAGGTTGGATCATTTCAGTTTGTTCAGAAAATGATAAGTTTTATTGATTGGTACTTACTTGATGTTCGTAGACAATTTTACCACCCAGATGACCTGTGATAGCCATTAAAGCCGTTCCAGAAATACTTAAAATGATGATTAGAATCGTAATTAATCCACTTTTGAAGATCGGTTTTTTTAGAAATTCAAATTTAAAAAATGTGTGTTTAAATAATAATTTAATAGCAGTTAAAACCCCAAAAATAATCATGGACAAATCAGCGAAAAAGGAATGTAATTCAACCTGATCGTGAAGAATTCTACCCCAGTTTGAAAAAGCAAATTCTTCTGCCCCATCCCCTGAAAGAACAGTAGCTATCCCAGAAATGAAACCTATGACGATTAATGTTGTTCCCATTTTATTAAGGGTCTCTTTTTTTAGAAAAACATTTACGATTTCAACTACTGCTCCAATAATGAGTAGCGCAATAGGGAAATGGACAAGTAATGGATGTAGTGGCATTTTTCATCGTCTCCTTCTATTTGATATCACTATCATATAAAACAAAACTGAAGGAAAACTGAATTTTAGCCACCAATGGGTAGAGAAATAATAAATGTTGTCTCTTTTCCTAACGAGCTTTTTACATTTACTGTTCCTTTGTAATAATCAATAATAAATGATGCATAAATAAAATATTTTGTTAGTAACTTAATCCTTTAACATTAAAAATCTTCGAGGACATTGAAGAACGTTATAATAACCCAACAGAAGAAATGATTCGTCGGGGTGTGAAACCAAATTCAGGTCGGGCTCAAATGTTTGAAGTACGTGAAATTGAATCAGATATCTCCTTCATACGTAATTACTTAACGAAAGACCTTGTGATGAGAGAAGATATGTACTTGTTCCAGAAGCAAGGTAAGGATATAAAATTGTTAATAAAGAATGGAAAAATGTTCGGTATCAGCTTGTGAATATGCGTGTGAATGGTGGATTCCCGTATATAACAGTCAATGACGGTGACTATCGGGTGCTAGAGCTTAAGTTCAGGGCTGCTTTATAGTAGCCTTTTTTTCGTTATGCGATTGGTGCAGGTTAGTTCAAGAAGGATTTGATTAATATTATAAAGAATAATATTTGCACCAAAGCAATGTCATCATTTAGCCTTATCCGTCATATGATGACATTACTTATTATTTCTCGAAGCAGGGCAGGTCAATAGCTGTACTAAGCAAATCTAGCAGGGGGCCTTCGTTTATTCACAACCTAATGGCTCCTAAGAAAAGGAGCATAGATTCATGGAAAAAGTATTCGTTACAGGCGGTACTGGCTACATAGGAAAATCACTAATTCAGGAAGCGTTTAAGGAAAATATGGAAATTATCGTACTTACTCGTTCTGATGAAAAAGCGAGACAGCTGGTGGAACAAGGAGTTTCAGCAGTCGTTGGCGATCTGCTGGAGGATGGCGAGTGGCAAAAGGTTATTCAAGAGTGTCAGTACGTCATTCACTTGGCAGCACCGCCAACCTGGGGTAAGAAGGTTACGAAAAAAGTGGCTTTGGAATATAGCCATGGACATTATGCCATGACGGTGCGCTTGCTCAATCACATCAATCCCTCTGCTATTCAAAATATTATTTATGTCGCAGGTACGAGCTACTTAGGAGATAGCGGTTCAGATATGCCTAAGGATGAAACATACCGCAGTGAGCCTAAAGGATGGGGACCTTATATAGTGCCTTCTGTAAATGAGTTAGACAAGTATAAAAATAGTGGGTTGCCGATTACAACTGTGTTTCCTGCACAAATTTATGGCGCGGATTCTTGGACCGTGCAACTGTTTATAGAGCCACTGTATCGTAAGAAGCCCATTTATTCTTTATGGGGAAAAGAACCGATGTTTTCGCCCATTCATGTGGAAGATTGCGCAAGAGCCTGCCTGTATTTAACGAAACATGCCAGTATAGGTGAAAAATACATTCTTTGTGATTCCCATCCCATTACATCAGAAAGCTTCAAACAAATGATTGAACAGGAACTTCGTGTGACTGGAAAAACGGTGAAAATCCCTGCATGGCTGTGTCGACTGGTTATTGGACCTGTTCTAACGGAGTATGCAACTGCACATACTTATTTTTCAAATGATAAGTTACTAGATACAGGTTTTAAGTTTCGTTATCCGAGCGCAGTTGAAGGAATTCCTCAGGTAACAAAGCAATGGCTGTCTAGTCTTTCCTCCAAATAGAGGAGTCTCCACCTTCATCAATGTCAAATCAATATTTTTCCATTATAACGCTCTCAAGGGTCTTTCTCTATATTAAGAAGAACGGATGGCAGCTATTGGTAGCGTAGAAACGTTAGCTCTCTGTATATGAAGTAACGGTTCCGAAAATTTAAGGCTGAAGGCGGCTGCAACGCAAGCAGAGATGGCCGCGGTTATGTACCGTATGCTGCAAAAGATGAACTTCAGGTAGGTTAGAAAAACTATACACTTTGAGGTCTGGCCTTTCTGTACTGTTTGCTTATGCTTACCCCTATTTAAGATACGGTTCATCGAAACAAATATTGAATTCGTTCTTAAGAATGGGATTCCCTCTTGAACTGACTTGCCCTATATATAACTCGATAGTTTGCGAATAAATACGCTTAAACAAAACCAGCTAATAGTTTGTCAAACATTTCGCTAAATAATGAGATTCTAGAGTGCTATACTAAAAGTAGGGCATGACAAATAAGCTTCCTCTAACGATATGGAAGTTCCTTGAAGATATGTGAAAAATTATTTTAAGCAACATCTTGGAATGTTGTTTTGTTTTTCAAAAGAGCGTAAATCCAATGTAAAAGCTTGTTAGCACAGGCAATAATGGATACTCGATAAGGTTTGCCTTCTTCACGTTTCTTATCGTAAAACTCACGTAATCTCTTATTTCGAGGGATGAGTTCTTTTGTCGTTCGGGTTTTACGTGCATCTCGAATGGCACAACGGACAGCTGTAAATAGGGCATGTCTAAGCCTGCTGGAACCCCTTTTCGTGATATGATTTTTAGTTCCCTTAAAGGTACCAGATTCAAATATGCTAGGGTCAATTCCTGCAAATGCAACCAACTTCTTAGGGTGATTAAACCGATCTATTTCTCCAATTTCAGAAATAATCGTTGCTGCGATTTTTTCACCGATACCAGGAATGGATTGGGTAATCTTATATTCTTCAATATTTTTTGCTAAAGCATCTATCTCTTCTTCAAGCTTAGATAGGTGCTTTTTATATTCAAGAAGAATCCCTATAAGCATCTCTAAACTAATCAAATGACTATGATATAAAGTCTGTTGAAATGGATTTCGACTAGCTGCTTTCATTAGTTTAGAAGCTTGATTACTAGCCCACTTTTGTGAACGACTTTTACACAGTTCATGAATCTTTATGGATACGGCTTCTTCGCCAGCTTCTAAAATGCCTTTTGAGGTAGGGTAGGTTAATAAGGTAAGTAAAGAAACATTCGAATATAATTCTCCAAATACGCCTACATATTCAGGAAACACTTGGTCCAACACAGATTGAAACTGTAATTTAGATTGTACAAACATACCTGTTAAATTTTCGTGTTGTCTCGTCAGATTACGTAAGTTTAATAGTTGAATACCACGCTTTTTATATGGCTCTAAATCTTCTTTATAATACATCTCGCAGAGATGTTGGGCATCGATTATATCGGTTTTGACTTTACGTAAACTTGAGCTTTTCGTTTTATAAGAAATGAGTGGATTCACAATGATTAACAGGTAACCTCTTTTTTCGAAATACTGTACAACAGGCGTATGATAATGCCCAGTAGACTCCAACATAATGGGTGGTTGTGAACCTGATACTTCTTCGATTTCTCTGATAAATACGTGGAGTTCATGTAATCCTTCTAGTGTATGTGCTACTTTAAAGCTCTTTTTATATGGTTTCTTTTTCTCCAAGAATGCTTGAACCTGACTTTCTCCTTTTGAGACATCCAGACCAATGACTGGATTCATGTGTATCTCCTCCTATTAATCAAATCACTGGTAACCCCTATGGCTGCTTATAGTGTCATAGCTTCGCTTGTTATACGAGATCTACGTCCCAACCAGCTTCAATCATGTTTCTATAAGTAGGGGGTGAACGGTTTAGTTTTCGGGCTTAACTCCCACAGGTGCAGTCGTTCTACCCCAGCTACCATTAGTATTCTAGAACCTAAATTAAAAGGTCAACCAATAACATTGGTCAACCTTATAATACGATCAGGTGCTTTAGTTCAATAAGAATTAAACAACTTTATTAATGATTTTTAAGTACAAATACCTTTTAAATATATAGAAATTAAACAACTTTATTGTTGCCAATCACAATTTACGCTTTGACAGAGAATTTGTTCTTGTGATTGGAAGTAGATTCGCAAAACGTAGATTAAATTAGGAAACATAAGGTTGAATAAGATGCTTCATTGATTTGAAGCATCTAAAAAGGGATTGAAATTAATACCGAGATAATAATGAAAATAAATATCATGGAACTCTTCATGTGTTATACCAAATTTTTGGGAAATCATATCCAATATAATTTTTGAATCGGTTTTATGAGTATAGTCATGTCCTGCGGAGGTAATTAGTCGAAACTTATTATCCGCGTAGTTTAATACTTCTAATTCAAGCTCAGCTTTATCTTTTCTAGAATTATAGAGTAAATGATTTAGGGTGCTAGTATTATAGGATTTTTTATTATTTATATAAAATAAATTTTCAGTCTTATAATGCACTAACTTTTTATTAGGTATCTCACTTGATAAAAGGTATTTGTTTGAATCTGTGTTTCCAATTAGTTTTAAATCAGAAATATGTAAAGTATTTTGGTTATCGCTAGTGAGTAGATAATGTCTTAGTTGTCTTTGAAAGTACTCAAATACAGCAAACTGGTTAATCGTCTCTAGTTCATCATACTGATTTTTTAACTCCAGGTTAATTTCAATAGTTGAATAGCTATATTGAACGTCAATATTTTCGATAAGATAGTTTAAAGAATTAGATTGTATAATCTCGTTTGCAACTTTTTTTAGATCACTAACAGTTCCACTGCTTTCAACGATATGTAAAAGACACATTGTGGTTAAGATTAAGAAACTTATGCTAAAAATTATAACTTTTCTTTTCATTTTAATCCTCTTTTCCTCCTCAGGAAAACAGCTTATGAAAAAAAATTGATAAAAATGTGTGAAAAGTAGGAGTGTTAAATGAACTCGATAGGAAACAAAAGAGTAAATGAGTTTCTCCTTTCTTATGCAACTATCGGAGCAGTTTAGTTGAAGAAGGGCTTTCGTATATTATGGCGAATTTAACTTTATTTAGGAAGAGAGAGAATGAAAAATGAATGATCTATATGATAGACTTAAAACCAAAAAAATAAAGATAACTGAAATTCCAAAATGGGGACCTTATTTACGAAAGCAATGGGGAAATATTTTTGCTAGTCATTTAAGTGATAAAGATAAGAAATGAATTTATCTATTTGATACGGGTGGCTATTTATGGCACTTGTTTAGTTATGAGAAGAAGGATTGTTTAGGGGAAGAAAAAGCTGAAGCCGCATTCAATAATCAGACAAAGAATAATTGTTATGTGTTTTATCAACATTCGGATTATGCTCTTTTTCTTGAGAATGCCTCTATGTTTAATACTGATGACCTCATAAATGAACAAGATATTTATATTGTAGATAAAGGATTTAACTGGACTTACATACAAACACACGAAGCTGGATGGTGTGGACCATACTTTAGTGTTAAATGAAATTAGGTTGTTTCGCTAACAGGTGCAATAGCTTGGGTTCAGAGTTGATTTTTGTCAGCTCTTTTTCTTATGCAACAAACGGAGCAGGTTAGTTACATAAGGAGTATTTACGAAATTGTGTAAAAATCTATAATTAGTGTAATATTACACTGTAGAGTGAAGGGATAAGAGCATTAATTTAAATGAAAATATGTACGAAGATGAAGCAAAAGGGATGGTGTTTATGGGGGGGGCGAATAACGTTTGTATGTATATTGTTTGTCGTAGCTTCACTTTTAGGGGTGGGTGCTCAAGACGTTGCTTATATGCCTATGTTTGATAAAACAGGTTTGGGTAGTCCTGAGGCATTGGAGTGGTCAACTTACTTGAGTTGGTTCTTCTTTGTGGTTATGTACATACTTATAGCTGTTTCTGCCACTAAGAAAGATACTAAAGACAATAGCGTGAAGGTTATATATACTTTGTCCGTAATATTATCGATACCCGTATCAGCGTGGTCGTTGTTTGTAATTGCGATGAGTATTGGGCATTAAATGAAGAAGGAAAGTACGGCAACTAGATACTTTTCTTTTATTTACGTTAGTTGCTACAAACGGGGCAGGCTAGTGGAATTAAAAAAATCATTCTTGTAATGTTGAAAGGGGTGATAAAATGGAAAAGTCATTTAACGAAGTTTACGATTTATTACAAGAATATATTAAAGAAGATTCTGGGATGATAGACTTGGGTTGGTGTGGAGAGCTTCTATATCCTTTTTATAAACATTTTAATGATAATGATATAAGATATAGAGCAGGTTCACTTATAGCATTTTTTGGGTTACTAGAAGAATGGGAATTAGAGTGTGGATTTCCTTTTTGTACTGGAAAGTTTGATATAAATAAGAGTCATCATTTTGATAAGTATATCGAAGAATTTTTGAAATACTCGTCGAATATAGAGGAACAATTACCTCATATTAATAAAGTTATTATATATTTTTTAATGCTATTAGATAAAAGAGATGGTTTTGAGAACACTTTTCCAAATATCAATAATGAACTTTTTAAGATAATTAGAAAGCAATTGTTTGGTAGTGAAATACTATTGTCAGATGATTTATATATAAAAGCATTTAGAGAAGCAAACATTGATATTTCTTAGCTAAATATAAATGTTTACTTGTGAATAAACTTACTTAAACTAACGGGTGCATTCGTAGAAGATCAGGGCTGTCATTTAGACAGCTTTTTCTTATGCAGCTAACGGGGCATTTTAGTGGAATTAGCGTTTTAGAAAAAAACTCCTAGAAAATACAAGGTTAATTATAAAAAATAAAACCCTACTCTTCAGTAGGGAAAGGTAGGAAATAAATAATATTTGTTATCAATGTCAGCAAGCTCCTCAGCAGTTAAATTAAATTTATCGCAAGTCGCTTCCACAATTAACGGATCATCTTGGTCTGGATTATAATACTTTCCATTCTTAGTTATAAGAGTAAATAGTCTTCGAGCGTATCGGTGTACGTCTATATCATCATAGCCATTAACTTTTTCAATAGAAGTATTTGAAATGTGTTGGTTAGTTACTCGTTTAAACTCAGAAGATGAAAAAATGATTTTTTTATTTATTGAAAAGTAGCTTTCATAGGATAAGATTAAATTTTTATTGGGTAATATACTATCATATACAAAAGTGTTTTCATCAAATTTCCCGTAAATAATTACATCTTTTCTGCTTAGGAAATTAGCTTTTTTATTGGAATGATTATTAAGAATGACACGAAGTTTTTGGGTAAACATTTTAAAATTCATAAATTGCTCAATGGTAGCCATATTTGAAATTTTTCTATCTATGTCTAATTCTATATAGATAGTTCTATTATCAATACTAAACCTTGGATTACTAAATAAATTTAATAGGTAGTGTTTTTCAATTATTTGAAATGCAGATTGTTCGAGAATCTTTATTTGTTTGTTTTTGTTGTACGTAGCAGAAGAATCTGAAGAAAGTGTAATTATTAACAGTAAAGGTAGTAAAAAGATGTATTTCTTGTTCATTCATTCTCCTTAATAAAATTTTTGTACTTAAATAGAAATTTTATTAAAAAGTATTGAGAGAAGTACGTAATGAATATGGACAATTTATTAATAAAAGTTAGGGAATTTAAGAGTGAAATGTTTTTTTAATTTGACGACAAACAACTTTATTATGAAATAGGATAGAGATTGTGGAGACAAACTGCGGCAAGTTTGTGAGGTTTTACACTTAAACTATTAGATGCAATAGCTCAATAAAGAGTAGTGTAGGTTTGAGGAGTAATTAATTGAATCTTGATATGTTCTGAAAGCCTGATTATTGATATATCAGGCTTTTACATAAGATCCTTAGGAGAAGGAAGGCTGGGCATCTTATTGGCATCAACGAATTCTAAGAGAAATGGACTTAACATCAAGCGAGTCTCTAGAATTTGCGAAGCTAAACGCAGGTGTTGTGCAGCCATCTCGTACAGGAATTAATCCGTATTACTTAGGTTTGAAAATTTTTGAGGATATTGAAGAACGTTATAATAATCCAACAGATGAAATGGTCCGTCGTGGTGTGAAACCAAACTCAGGTCGAGAGCAAATGTTTGAAGTGAGAGAAGTCGAATCAGATATTTCCTTCATACGTAATTATTTAACGAAAGACCTTGTGATGAGGGAAGACATGTATTTGTTCCAGAAGCAAGGCAAAGATTATAAGATTGTCGATAAAGAGTGGAAAGGTGTGCGAGATCAGCTCGTCAATATGCGAGTAAATGGTGGATTCCCGTACATTACGGTTAATGATGGTGACTATTTACGAAACGGTGAGTTGTATTTAAAGCATTGGTGTGAAGGCATTGAGTTAGATGTTAAATATTTAGAGAAGGTTCTTCCTTATATTTATCAGCTTTGGGGAGGGACGTAGGGTTCATTTGGAGACGAAGGTGGAGGAAAAGCCAATTTTGTATACGTATGATAGTAAGGGGATTTATAAGAAGTATTTGTAATTTCATATTGTATAAGGATCACTATATGCTAAGCTGTTTGTTGGGATTTTGACTTTATTTTGTAATAATTTATGTTTATTTAAAAGACAATTATAAATAAAGTACATGATATGATTATCAAAAAGAGAAGCAAAGGTCGTATATTGCCTTTGCATCTCTTTTGTATCTATTTAGATTGATTATTTGTTATTAATGATTTCGTTCAAAGAGTCTATTTCAGAAATCGACGGATCAGGTTTAATTTTTTCTCATTAAGTATATTCTTTGCATTTTTTTAACTTATTTCTAGTTTATAGTAAAACAAAAGATAACAACATTACAATGGTGAAAGCTACGAGAGAAACGATAACGCTGGTGATAGGTAAAACTTTGTAGGCGTATTTTGATTCAAGATCGGAGGCAGTCACCACTGACCAGAACATATCGTCGTTTCCGTGGAAGACCATAAAGGAACCAGACGCGCACGCCAGAAAGATCAGCATCGTGCCCAAGGTGCTATCGTAGCCCATGGCAGGAATCACTGGAGCGATGATCAAAGTCGCAGTCAATAACGAAACGGTGATAGAGCCGATGGCAGTTCTAAATAAAACGCCGATCAAGAAAGGTGTTAATAAGCCTAAAGAAGAGCCCACCATTAATTTAGCCAAGACATCTTTAAGCTCCGTCGCTTGCAAGATGGCGCCAAACGCGCTACCGGCGCAAATGATCATTAAAATTTGTGCTCCTGTTCGTAACGAATTACCAACAATCCCATCAAATTGCCAGATTGTCGCATCTTTTTGTTTTTTCCAACACAAGATTAAGGCTATCAGCATTCCCACAGCTAAAGCGATTTCAGTTGTGCCTAAACTAGCTAAAATCATGTACGGCACTGAATCTGTAGTTAGCTGATCTAACAAGAAAGTTTTTGTTAAAATCAATAGTACTGGTAATAAAATCGGTGCGATGGCAGCCCAAAATGGAATTTTACTTGCATTTTCCTGTGCGTCAATTTCGTTTAACGTTTTAGGATAAGGATATTTTTTTCCTAACCAGCGGGCACATAAGTAGATGGTAATTAATAATGGAATGAAAAAAAGCAACGACACGAACATTACTTTCCCGATATCCAATTCCAGCACATTTATGGCTGATAATGGTCCTGGCGCTGGCGGCATAAAGGTTGTCGGAACCAAACAGCCTAAGCTTAAGGCGATAATCATTACCATAAAATCGACTTTGGCTTCTTTACTGATTTTTTTTGCTAAAGGCGCTAGCAAAATAAACGTAGAAGAACAAAAAACCGGGATCGATACGATAAAGCCAGTGATGGCTAGACCGATAGGCGATAACTTTGGCCCAGTGATCTTGACGATTTTCTTGGCAATTACATCTGTGGCGCCGCTAGCTTCCAATAAGCCTCCGGTCACAGTTCCAATCAATACGATCAAGCCTAAATCTACCACCGCCGAACCCATTGCTTCTTTGATAATGGTCATGATCTCTAGTAAATCTAAGCGAGACAATAAACCATAGACTAATGCTACACTTAGTAAAGCGAAAAAAGGATGCAATTTAATTTTGATACTTAAAAAAATCAATAATAAAATACTAACAACTAACGTGATAGCTACCATATCTTTACCTCACCTTAAGCTTGCGCTAAAAGGTCTTTACCTTTTTGATAATAAGTAGCCATTTCATCTTTTGGCACCATATTTCCTCCAGTTGCCCAGACGATATGAGTACCCGTTTTCATAAATGGTTCTGTTTCGGCTAAATGACGATTCAAATCCGCAAGAGAAGTAAATCCAGACGCTGCGGAAGGTTCCACATAAATCTTTTCACTATCCACTAACATCGCTAAGTATTGATATAAACGATCATCTTGGAATGTTGTTTCGGCATACATTAACGGTTCGATCACTTTGCCGACTAAACGAGAAGGGCGGCCAACTGCTAATCCGTCAGCAGCGGTTTTTCCGTCGATGCCGATATCGTTTACAGAAATGTCATCATGTAATTGCGTGTATAAGCCTAATAACATACAAGGAGAGTGAGTCGGCTCTACGAAAATAATATGGACGTTGTCGCCAAATAAAGTTTTTAAACCAAAGGCTACACCGCCAGGGCTACCACCAACGCCGCAAGGAAGGTACACAAACAATGGATTTTCTTCTGAGACTTCGATTTTTTGCGCAGTAAATTGTTTTTGCAAACGGAATGCCGCCACCGCATAGCCTAAAAATAAATCACGAGAAGCTTCGTCATCGACAAAATGACACATTGGATCTTTTTCCGCTTCGGCACGTCCAGCCTCTACTGCTAGGCTGAAATCTCCCTGATGTTCCACTACGGTTACGCCTTTTGAACGCAATAAATCTTTTTTCCATTGTTTCGCGTCTTCTGACATGTGGACAGTAGTGTGAAAACCTAATTTCGCTCCCATGATCCCGATACTCAAGCCTAGATTACCTGTGGAACCTACAGCAATACCGTATTGTGAAAATAACTCAACAAATTCCGGCTCCGCTAATTTGGCGTAATCATCAGTTACTTTTAGTTTGCCAGATTCTAAAGCAATCGTTTCCGCTAATTTCAACACTTCGTAGATTCCGCCCCGAGCTTTGATGGAACCAGAAATCGGCAAATCACTGTCCCGTTTCAAATACAAACGGCCGTTAGTTTCGATTTGGTCGAATTTTTCGATGGCTGCCAACATGTGGGGGATTTCCGTTAATTCTGATTCGATGATGCCGTTAGTTTTTTGTGTTTCCGGAAAAACAGTGGCGATGTATGTCGCAAAACGCTCCAAACGCTCTGATGCGTCTTGAATATCCTCTAAATCAAACAGGTTCTCACCAGCTTGACCTAATTTGGGATTTTTCCAGCAAACTTCTTGATAGTTCTGTAATTGTTCTAAAAAGTTATCCATCTTTATCATAATTCTCTAACTCCTCTAGCTGCATTTTTCATTCAAGCTCAATCTTTGGCAGAATCACCTTGGAAGCCTTTTGATTTATTACACTACTAGTTATAATAGTGGTAAATCTAATTTAACACTTAAAGGCCCTTTCATTTTGGTGAAAAATAAAGTCATCAGCTATGATTATTTTAAATGTAGGCAGACCACCGAAAAAATGTGAATGATTACACAAGTAATAATAGCATAGCTGTTATTGGGTGTGAAGTGTGATTTAACAAAAATAAATATAATTTAACAGGAGTTACAAAATGGAATCTCTCGATGTTGGAAAAAAAGTAGAAAAGTTTAGAAAAGACAAAGGTTATAGTTTGCGCGAATTATCCCGTTTAACGGATATTACCCCTTCGATGTTAAGTCAGATTGAACGGGGCTTAGCCAATCCATCCTTACAAACTTTAAAAGTTTTAGCGGGAGCTTTAGACATACCTATTTTTCATTTCTTTTTAGAAGAACGTGAAACTTCAGACTTGATTGTCAAAAAACAAAAGCGCCGCAAAATGATCGTGGATAATTTAACTTATGAATTGCTTTCACCAGACTTCAGCGGCGAATTAGAAACTGTCGTAATGAAAATACCCCAAGGTGTCGCATCTTCTAACGAACCCATCGGCCACAAAGGAGAAGAAATTGCCTTCGTATTGAATGGAACAGTCCAGCTTTACTTAGGGGATAGTATTTACCAATTAGAAGAAGGGGACAGCGTTAAAATCCCTGCTTTTATGAAACACAAATGGGAAAACTTAAGTCAAGAAGACGTCACGGTTGTATTCTCCGTTACTCCGCCATCATTTTAATTATTAGTTCTAAACTCAATAGTGTCGCAAGGAAGTTCCAAGCTTAAAAGACATATATTTAAAACTATCCATACACAGAACAGTCCTTTATATTACTCTCGGATGACTTATCCATGACAAATAAAAAGGACTGCTGTTGATATAGCTGTTCCTATCCTAAAATGGATGGGGTTGAGGTTTTAGAAAAAATAAGAGATTTCCCATATATTACGGTAAATGATGGAGATTATATACGGAATGATGCATTGCATTGTATCTAAAACATTGGTACGAAGAAATAGAGTTAGATGTGAAACATTTGGAGAAGATGCTTCTTTATATGTAAACCTAATAAAGATAAAATGAATAATTGAGAAGTAAATAAAATGTTGGGAATAAAAATATGATTAAAATAATGATTGTTGAAGATAATGTGCAGCTACAAAATGAGATTGCTTATATGTTAAGTCAGCATGGTTATTCGGTTATTAAGGCAATGGAATTTGATCAAATACCTAGTTTAGTAAAGGAAAGACATCCACATTTGATATTGTTAGATATTAATTTACCATTTGAGGATGGATATAAAATATGTACAGAAATACGTGATTTTTCAAAAGTACCGATAGTTTTTGTGACGAGTCGCAATACGAATATGGATGAGCTCATGAGTATTACGTTGGGTGGCGATGATTTTATAGCTAAGCCATACAATACACAAATTTTATTAGCGAGAATTAATGCACTTTTAAAGAGAGCGTATCCAAGTGAAAATGCTATGGATGTGATTGAGTATAATGGAATCAAGTTGAACATTTTATCAAGTACAGTTGAGCATAATGGGAATGTTGTTGAACTGACCAAGAATGAATTGAAAATATTGCATTATCTTTTAAATCATCAAGGGAAAATTGTTTCTAGGGTGGATATTATGGAGCATTTATGGGATAGTGCTTTATTTGTAAATGATAATACGTTAACAGTAAATATTACGAGAATACGGAATAAAATTGAAGAGCTCGGTGTAAAGGAGTTTATTAAAACGAAAAGGGGACAAGGCTACGTCATATGAGGTTCAAAGAGTACATAAAGGACAGAATACACGTGCTTTTTTTACATGGGATATGCTTTATTACACTGATGGTCTTTTTGTTTAGTGTGGGTAATACATTCGATACCATGAAAGTAATTGCAATTGTATGGATTTTTATATTCATCACCTTTTTTACCTATGAATACAGAAAGCGAAAAATATATTATGAAGCGATTTTACAGGCGGCTGATCAGCTTGATAAGAAGTATCTTATTAGTGAAGTAATAGACATGCCACCTTATGCAGATGCAGTGCCATATTATTTGTTGTTGAAAAAAGCGAGTAAGTCTATGCGTGAAGAAATCAATCACATTAAAAGTCAACGTAAAGAGTATAAAGAATATATTGAGCAATGGGTACATGAAGTAAAAACACCGATAGCTTCTATTAAAATATTAGAAGAAAACAATAAAACGAATACATCCCGAGTTGTTTTACAAGAGCTAGAACAGATTAACAGGTATGTGGAACAAGCATTGTTTTATGCTCGAAGCGAAGAAATAGAGAAGGATTATTTAATCAAGGAAATTTCATTATTAGATTCCGTTAATAATGTTATTATTCAAAATAAGCAGATGTTCATCTTGAATAATATTGATATTGAACTAGCTGATTTACATCAAACAGTGTATTGTGACAGTAAATGGATCGAATTTATTTTGAATCAAATTATCGTTAATTCAGTAAAGTATCGAACAGAGAAAAATCCTATCGTTAAAATCTATACAGAGAATGTAAGAAATGGCATTCAATTGATTGTTGAGGATAATGGAATCGGTATCCCTCAGTGTGAAATCAATCGTGTCTTTGAAAAAGGATTTACAGGTAATAAAGGAAGAACAAACAATAATGCGACAGGTATTGGATTATATTTATGTAAAAAACTATGTGATAAACTGAGCTTACTACTAACGATTGAGTCTGAAGAGCAAGTATATACTAGGGTAAGAATTACATTCCCAAAAGGAACCTTTTCAAAAGTATAAGAAATGTAGTAATGGGACGTCGAATTTGTTTTTTCGACGTTTTTTTATTTGCTTGTGATTTACATAGAGTTAAGTGACAACATTGTAACTTTAAAGTAAGGTTACATCGAATTTCAGTTGGCTAAAATCATATACAATACAATCGAGGTGATAGTGATGGATACAGTATTAAAAATAGATAGTGTAGAAAAGTATTATGGAAACAAAGGAAATGTGGTAAAAGTTATTGATGATATAAATTTTGATGTGTTTGAAGGAGAATTTATTGGCGTTATGGGTCCTTCTGGCTCAGGAAAGACAACTTTATTAAATATGATAGCAACGATTGATGAAGTTAGTTCTGGGCATATTTATGTTGATAACAAAGATATAACTGAAATTAGCCAAAAAGATTTAGCGAAGTTTAGAAGAGAAAATCTAGGTTTTATATTTCAGGATTTCAATCTTTTAGATACATTGACGATTCATGAAAATATTGCCTTAGCCTTAACAATAAACCGCTGTAAAAAAGGTGATATCGATGAAAAAGTAAAGAAAGTTGCACATACATTAGGAATTGATGAGATTCTAACTAAGTATCCATACGAAGCATCGGGTGGGCAAAAGCAACGGTGTGCATGTGCAAGAGCCTTAATTACGAATCCGAAGCTGATTCTTGCAGATGAACCAACTGGTGCCTTAGACTCAAGGTCTGCTCAAATGTTAATCGAAATGCTGTCAAATTTAAACAAAGAGTTAGGTGCTACTATATTAATGGTTACGCATGATTCATTCACTGCTAGCTATTGTGATCGAATTCTTTTTATTAAAGATGGCAAGATCTTTACAGAGCTACGAAAAGGAGAAAATTCTCGTAAGCAATTTTTTAATCAAATACTAGATGTGGTTGCATTGCTAGGAGGGGACGTAAGAGATGTTCGCTAGATTAGCCATTGGAAATGCTAAACGATCTATTAAGGATTACTTGATTTATTTTATTACGATTACATTATGTGTTAGTTTTTTTTATGCATTTACTTCGTTATCGAGTTCGAGCTATAAATTCATAACGGAAGGTTCATATAATTTTGAGATGTTACAGAATATATTAAAATACTCAACGTATGGAATTACAGCTTTACTAATTATTCTCATTGGATATGTGAATCAATACATGATGAGAAGAAGGCAGAGAGAATTTGCTACGTATATTTTATTAGGAACGGAACAAAAGAGTGTTGCTTTCATGTTTTTTATTGAAACATTATTGATTGGAATAGTTTCGATTATTTTGGGGATTTTTATTGGAACATTATTTTCACAAGTCGTAACAGCACTAGTACTCTTAACAGCTAAACAAGAAATCGTTTTTTCTTTTCGATTATATATGGATACAGTAGTAATAACCTTTCTCTTTTTTATTGCTATGTTTTGTATTATAGGTATCTTTAACATTAGAGTATTGAATAAAAAGAAACTGATTGATATGTTACACGCTGACAAGAAAACAGAATTTCAATTTAAGCGAAGTAGTAAAGTATATATCATTACTTTTATGACATCAGTGATGATGTATGGAGTTTGTGGTTATTGTACGTACAAGCTTATTAGTATAATCAACCATTCAGGAATGATTGAAATCAGCGACCGAGTATACATACCGTTTGCTTTAATAAGTTTTATTATCGGGACATATGCATTATTTTATTCCTTGGCATATATCATTATTTTTATAAAGAATCGATGGCTCCATTTTAAATATGAATACACAAATCTGTTTTTAATAGGGTCAATCGTTTCAAAAATTAAAACAGCACCAATTCTAATGGCGACTATTGCTATTACCTTTTTAGGAGCATCTTTAAGCTTTACATTAACGCTCATTCTTTCACAATGGAGTTTGGGATATTTAGATTATCGAGCGCCGTATGATATTAGTATATCGAATGAATATGCTATTGCTTCAAATATAAAAGATATACCGAAAATAGATTATAACGACTTAACGGAATATCTACATAAGGAAGGCTATAACATAGATGAATATCGTCAAGTTGAAAAATATTTTTTACAGGATGAAGATTTTTACCAAAGAGAAAAAAGTAGCATGCCGATTTTAGCAATTGGATTGAGTGATTTTAATAAGCTAAGAGATATGCTTGGCTATGACAAGGTGGACTTAGGAGAAAATGAATTTACAATGCAATGGGCCAAAATGGCAAGTGAAGCAGAATTAAAGCGATACATAAAAGAACATTCAACACTAAAGATAAATGGACAACATTTTACTATTAGCTCTGAACCATATTTTAAGGAATCAATTGGTGAAGGAGTCTATAATTACTTTACAGATGCACTTATTGTATTGCCTGATGCTATATGTAAAGAATTAACGATAGCAAGTACAGATTTTCTTGCGAATACTACTAAAGAAATCAGCTATGAAAAAGCTAGTTATTTCGAAAAACAGATTGTACCTAAATGGTTTGAATTAAAACATAATGATTTATTGAGTAAGTATGATGAAGAACTCAAAAGTGGTGAGAGGTTTTATCCAATTCATACTAATATGAAAGTAGTCGAAGTGAGTGAAATATTAAACGCTACACTAGCAATGAGAATATTAGGCATTTATTTAGGAACGGTACTGTTAATGATTAGTTTAACGGTACTTGCCTTACAACAATTAGCGGATTCTATTGAACATAAAGCAAGATTTAAAACATTAACTAAATTAGGAATCGATCATAAAGAGATTAGTAAAATCATCTTAAAACAAATATCCATCTATTTTGTATTACCTATTTCAATAGCGATTATAGGCTATGTCCTATTTATTAGTAACTATATACAGTTATATAGACAAGAAATTAATTCGTATATAGGCGATCAAGCTTTTCGGTTGAATGTTGGTATATCAATTTTACTAATCTTAGGCATTTACGTCGTTTACTTTATAGCGACCTATTACACTTTTAAAAGAAATGTTAAAGATGGATTTAAGAGATGAATAAGGAATGGAAAACACTCCAGTTTAGTTAGGGGTGTTTTCTTTGTTTTTCTGAGCTTTTAAAATAACCGCCTTAGCTGAAATATGGCTGGGCATCCTTCTGGCATCAACGTATCTCACGTGAAATGGACTTAACATCAAGTGAATCTTTAGAATTTGCGAAGCTGAATGCAGGATGATTAATGTCTTCGTTCAAAGAGTCTAATTCAGAAATCGACGAACCAGGGTTTAATAGCATCATCTATAATTGCTTTATACATGTTTAAATGCACAGTTAAACATACTTATATTTGTGGTAGAATCCAAATTTAGATTTACAACGTTAAGGAAATAATTGTTTGTTTAGAAATTATCTGATTTTCAAAACTATTTTCCCTTTAGCTCTTCCTGACTCCGAATAGTCCATTGCCTTTTGAGCATCTTTAAAAGAAAAAACTTGGTCAATGACGGGTTTGATTTTATTTGACTCAATCATGTTTGTAATAATACGTAATTGATTTCCACTTGGCTTCATAAACAGAAACGTATATTGAACATTATGTTTTTTTTCAAGTGCAGTAATTTTTTTAGTTGCTGCTGAAAATAATATTGTTTTTAAAAATCCGGAACCGTATTCTCTACCAAAACGAGCATTCGGTAATCCTGAAACAGAAACAATTTTTCCTCCTTCTTTTACAACATCAAATGATTTTTCGAGGTTCTTACCCCCAAGTGTATCAAATACGGCATCATAATTATTTAATCGATCTTCAAATCTCTCTGTCTTGTAATTGATTATTTCATCTGCACCAAGAGACTTTACTAGATTCATACCAGCTTCACTAGCGGTAGTAGCGACAGTGGCACCCATTAATTTAGCCAGTTGTATAGCGAAGGTACCAACACCACCAGCCCCAGCTTGAATCAATATTTTTTGTCCTTTTTGTAATTGAAGTATGTCATGAAAAGCTTGATAGGTGGTTAATCCTACTAGTGGGATTGAGGCTGCTTCCTCAAAGCTCAAATTTTTCGGTTTGAAGGCAATGTCATTTTCATGAATGGCGATATATTCCGCAAAAGTGCCGATTTTACTCTTACGTGGACGTGCATATATTTCATCGCCGACTTTAAAACGAGTCACTTTGGCTCCAACCTTGACTATAACACCAGAAAAATCATTGCCAAGAATAAGAGGCATTTTATATTTAACTAATAATTTCACTTTCCCATCGCGTATTTTATAATCAACAGGATTAATACTAGCAGCATGAATTTCTGCGAGTACTTCATGTTCTTCTATTTCAGGTATAGGTACTTCTGCCAAACGCATTGGGAATTTCCCGTACTTATCAATAACCATTGCTTGCATTTCTGATTCCTCCAAATCATGTTTGTTTCTATTTCATGATTTCAATAAAACATTGCTTAGAAAAAATATTATTAAGCCCTTCTCTTTTTAAACACTTCTAAACCATGATTAGCCATATTCTGGATTAACGATAACCAAGGGCAGTAATTTGGTTTAGGATTTTTTCCTTTCCCTATTCGGACAAGTTGCTGTTCATACCAACCTAAATCTAACATAGAGCCGACTCTTGCATCTAACCATTTAACATCTGTTCTAATAGGTTTGATTTCCATTGTTTGGTACGTACCTGCAAAAATACGATTTGGCAGATCAGGCATTAATACAAATGGTTTTCCTATCCCAACCATATCGACTGCGTTGCTTTTGATGGCGTTCGTCATACCTTCCTCTGAACGAAATCCTCCTGTTACAACTAAAGGAACAGATATTATTTTTCTCGCTTTTTCGGCATATTCTAAAAAATACGCTTCTCTCGTTTTGGTACGATTATTTGAACTACTTTCCATCATGACGGGGTTTTCATAATTACCTCCCGATATTTCAATTAAGTCTATCCCAACTTCAGACATTTTCTTTAATACTTGCATAGATTCCTCTTCAGTAAATCCTCCTCGTTGAAAATCAGCAGAGTTCAGCTTAAGTCCGATAGGAAATTCTTCTCCCACTTGACGTCGAATTTCATGATATGTTTCTAACAAAAATCTCATGCGGTTATTTAAACTCCCGCCCCATTCATCATTTCGTTGGTTATGGTGAGGTGACAAGAATTGACTAACTAGATATCCGTGAGCACCATGGATCTGAACACCTGTAAATCCTGCTTTTTTTGCAATTCTAGCTGCGTTGCCAAAACGTTTAATAAGATCTTTAATTTCCTCTACTGTAAGAGCTCGTGGTTTATTAAATATATTTGATACATGGCCAGAAAGTGGTATGGCACTTGGGGCAACGGGTGTTTTCGATACACTTTTTGGTGATTGTTTCCCAGGATGATTCAACTGTAACCATAATTGTGTTTCATTTTGTGTACCTGCTTGCGCCCACTTCTTTAACATATCTAAATCTCGTTCATCCTCAATAACAACATTTCCTGGTTCACCTAGAGCTTTGCGATCAATCATCACATTTCCAGTCACTAGTAGACCTGCACCACCTTTAGCCCATGCCTCATACAAAGTAACTAATAACGGTGTAGGATTATTCTGTTTAGTACCTAACGTTTCACTCATGGCTGACTTATGAAAACGATTTTTAATTGTTACTTTGTCAGATAGTTTTAGTGGATTTCCTAAAGTAGAATTTTTCATTTGTTGTCTATCTCCTTTTCCAATAGGTATCATAAAAAATTTATTATGAAGATTCTTTTGGAGCATCCCAATGATTTGTCATGTATTCTTCAATATGTTCTGTTAAATTTTTCAGCAAACGAATGGTGCTTTTGGTTGGATCTAAATAGTAGTAATTCATTGTTCCTTGACGATTAAGATTCACTACTTTGGCTTCTTTTAGAATCTTTATATGGTGAGAAACAGCTGGTCGGGAGAGATGTGTTTTCTTTGTAATTTCTCCTACTCGCATTCCTTCACAACCAACGCTTAGTAATGCAATGATAATGGATTGTCTTGTTTGATCTCCAATTGCAATTAACACTTCTTGACAGTCTTCAAATTCTCGAGCTAATAAATCAAGATTTCCAGTATTCTTCATAAGCATGACTCCTTTGTTTAAATGTTTAATCCATTGAGTAAATGAATCATAACATATTATTTTTTTAAAAAAGCATTGGGAAAGAAAATCGAGACCATTGAATGAACATTTATGTTCAGTTATTAACATAAGTGTTCCATGTATATTCCAACAGATGAAATGGTCCGTCGTGGTGGGAAACCAAACTCTGGTCGAGAGCAGATGTTTGAGGTGCGTGAAGTAGAATCTGATATATCCTTCTTACGTAATTATTTGACGAAGGATCTTGTGATGAGCGAGGATATGTACTTGTTCCAGAAGCAAGGGAAGGATTATAAGATCTTTTGATAAAGAGTGGAAAGCTGTGCGTGACTAACTAGTTAATATGCGTGTGAACGGAGGTTTCCATACATCACAAGGGATATTGAGTGAGAGTTCAAAAGATGTCGGACGGGTTTTACGAACAGTTTCTTTTTTTTATAGTGTAAATACACCTATCCGATTAAGGATAAGTGCATTTGGTAAGGGCAATATGATCAAATTAAGAATAACAAACAGAAAAAATATAACCTGTCCCATCATCAGAACAGTGATATTATACTGTTAGGTGTCCTGTGAGAAAGAATAGGAATCCTTACCACTACGCTTCGCCTGATAAAGGGCTTCATCTGCTTCACGGTAAATCGTCTCGAAGCTTTTGTGGGTTTCATGCTGAAAAAATGCAGCACCGATGCTGACGGAAAAATGATACTCTGGCATGTCGGGAATGGATAAACGACGAATTTTCTGTATGATACGGTCTATGTATATTCTTCCGTCCTCCTGATTTTCTAAGCTTTGTGCAAATATCATAAACTCGTCTCCACCAAAACGAATACCTACATCGTTGTCACGAAATGACTGCCTCAAACAAAGGGAAACAGATTTTAGAACATTGTCACCATTTAAGTGTCCATATCGGTCATTGACATCTTTGAAGTTGTCAACATCAATCAGTAAAAGCATTCCACTTTTTCCTTGTCTCATTAACTGTCTGACTTTCTCCTCGCCCGCACCTCGATTATTGAGTTCCGTCAGCGCATCTGTTTCTGCTATAAGTCGCATTTCCATAGCATATTCCACATTGTTGATTCTATCTTGAAGGATAAGACAATTGACACCGACCCCAAGTACAGTAAATAGTATTAAATCAATCATATCAGCCATGAATAACTCTGTTGTCTTTGCCATATAACAACATATGGTGTATACCACCGAATTCATAAGTATGAATAATACGATTCTCCATGGTTTATCCAAAATAAACATTGGTAGGACACACAGGAATACCATAATCGTGATGGAAGGCTCTTTCGGATCTCCGAATGTGCCCATAATAATTCCTATTATCATAATCGGTATAATCCAAAGATAAAAGACAGTAGTAACACGTTTTATATTACCTGTGGTAAACCTGTTGAACAGATACATGACCAAAAAATACACCCACATGACAATGAACTCAGTGCTAAATGTGAAAATATCTCGCATAAGCCAGCCGAATATGATTGCAAAAGACATCATTATAATGCCTAAAATAGAAAATGCCCGCAGATTCCTATTATTTCTTGCAAGTACCTCCACTGCACATCTATCGACAGCACTTCCACGCAAAAAGTCCTCCCAGTTGTTCTCTTTTTTCGTCATTATCGGACTCCTTCCCAACTAATTGCTTCTGAGTTATTGTTTTGTATTAGTATATAAATAATCTCATATCTCCAGTCCTTATGACAACGCTCTGGATGAAACAACGTTTAAGGTGTTTAACTCTGATGAAAATAAAAAAGAGCTGCCGCCGCAACTCGATTTTTATTCAAGCACTCATGCTTTATTAACCCAACATACACATTCTTTAACTTTTCTATTATCTAGGTTACCGGGTACCGCCTGTAAGATGCGCGTCAAACATATCAATGATTTCAAGGAACCTATCGGCTTCCCGGAAAACATGGTCTGCTAATAGAGGATGAATAATACTCTTTATTTTACATTGCTCAATTAGATCACGGGCTGTTTTCTTGAAGTCCCTAAGAGATGCGACCGAAACCCGATTTTGATCAAGGAATTGATCTAATAGTGGAACTGTTTGAGATTGTGGCTTCATAGATTCTAAGTCTCTTGCTTGATACAGCAATTGATCAAAATCATTGCTGAAATTCCGTGCAACATCAACTAGTTTCCTTTCTGACGGATCAAGGAGATGACCAATAAATTTGGCATGGTCTGCCATAATCCTTAGGAAGAAGACATTTTCTTTAATAATGGCATCTGGAAGCGATTGTAATTTTCCTTCATTTAATTCAATTAATCGTTTTCTAAAATAATTAGCTTCCCTACTTGTATGGTCAACTAATAGTGGAAAATTATTTGCCCCTGGCAATTTGCAAGCGAGAATTAGTCCTAATACTTTCCGTTTAAATGCGAAAATATTTGTTGCAGCTTGTTGTACCTCTGAATTAAATCTTCTTATTTGTTCGGGGTCTGTTTGATTGTTAAAGGAATGCGCAGTTTGTTCGATGTGTTCAAATAAGCGATAAAATTGATTAGCGTCTTGAATTAGTTGAGTATCTTCTGCTCTAAAACCCAATCGAAGAAATAAAGAGTGTTCTTTCATAATCCTGGCCCAAAAACGAATTTCATTTAAAGAGCGCTCAACGAACAATCCAGATGTAACACCAGTATCAGCATGCAGAGATGTATCATCCCCGTTCATTTTATAACCTCCCCGAAATAACACTTTTGCTCTATTCATATTTAGAAAATCAATCGAATATGCCTTGAAATTATAAAATAAAGTGGACGTTATCTTTGTTTATGCCTATTGTTACTATCGTTAAAAATCTTGATTCCCACAATAATCTTATGAAACTAAACTACCCTCAATATACAAAGCGAAATTTCCCGATAGCAGTATAAGAGAAAGCAATATAGGTTAGTGGATTCATTCTCAATTTGGTTAGAAAACATAGAATTCTTTTAATTTTATTTTAATCTTTCTTGTCTATTCTGTTGGAAAAGGAGGAGTGTTATGAAAAACATTTTTAAACTGTTGTTATTGCTGATTTTGGTGTTTGCGACAACTTCTTTTACGTACTTATCTGTGCGAGCTGATGGTGACGATGAGAAGAGAGAACATAATGAGTATAAGTATAGAGATGATGGATATAAGCATAAAGAGGATGATGAGAAGAGAGAACATAATGAGCATAAGTACGGAGATGATGGGGATAAACATAAAGAGGATGATGATGTACAGTATGAAGAACGCATACAGAATCAAAAAAATAAACAGATAAACCAAACAAATGAAGTTATGGAATCATGGTCTAAATGGTCACGCTCAGCAGCGATCGGAGTATCGCAGGAACAATTGCCTATCAAAGATTCAATGAAGGTGAAAATACAAAATGGTAATGAATCAATAACAGTTGTTGCTTATCCGTATAGAAGTGAAGTAATGATTCCTATTAAAGAAACATCGGAATTGTTAGGAGCTGATGTAGCTATTTATGAAAATATTCAAGCCGTTGAAGTTGTATATCAACAAAAGCAATTAATATGTAGGCTTGGATCAAGAGCGGTGTATGAAAATGGTTTGAAGACACCAATGCCCGTTCCAACACTTGCATATAATAATGAATTATATGCTCCTATAAGTGTGTTAGCGAATGGATTAGGTTATACAATTACGTATGATTCTCAAAAAGGTTTTATTTTTGCCCTTAACTAATAAATATTGTTATGAATGACTGTGTAAAGGAGACAGAATAATGAAAAAAAACTGGGTAAAATGGGCTGTTGGTTTAGGGAGTATAACCGCTTTCACAGGAGTAACCTCTATTCTTCAAGATAATCAAAATGTTCAAGATAGTGAAGCAAAGGCTCAAGTAGCAACTGATACTTGGAAGATTGATACCGATAATACTGATTTATCTAATTTGAAAGAAGCTGAGAAAGCCGACCGAGAGCGAACTATTGCTGGATTGGATTGGGAAGATGGTAATTGGAATGTGGACAATACAGATGAGCAAGCAACATATGTAACGCCGACGAATCCTTATCAAGGACAAATACAGCAAGATAATCGTACGGAGAGATCATAAATATGAATGCTCTTTCTACTATTAAAACATTTGAATGTATGAATACAACCATTCGATTAGGTGGTTTGAATTCAAAAAGTGAAACGATAGAAAATTTAACGAATTATTTTCATAGCTTTGAACATCGTTTTTCTCGTTTTATGGATAGTAGTGAACTATCAACTTTTAATAATCAGCCAGTAGGTATTCCTATTTTTGTTTCAGATGAGTTATATTCCATAATCAAAGAGGCACAATTTTATGCTGAAAGAACAGAGTATCTTTTTAATCCATTAATAGGAAGTAGAATAGAAGAGCTTGGCTATGATATAAGTTTTCAACCACATATGTATAAAGAAGCTCGTGAATTAAATCCTTTTACTGTTCATAAAAAAGGAATCGAACTCCTTCCACAATCAAATGTGATTATTAAACATAGTAATGAAAAATTAGATATTAACGGGATTGCAAAAGGATGGAGTGTAGACCAAGCAAAATTACTAGCTATACGAGCAGGCATGGAAGAAGGTTTTATTAATGCAGGCGGAGATGTAGCTATTTGGGGCGATTCTTCTCAAATAGTGGGAGTGAGTAATCCTCTTCAAGAAGAATTAGATATCATTTCTTTATTTGTTAAGAACGCGAATATGGCTACGTCTAGTCCTCTTTATAGAAAGTGGAAGCAAGGCGATAAAGATAGACATCATATTATTAATGGACAAACAGGTTATTCTATTACAACGAATGTGGTGCAAGTTACAGCAATAGCCCCAACAGTTTCAGAAGCAGAAGTATTAGCAAAGGTACTGTGTATGATGCCTTTTGAAGAAGGGATAAAGTGGCTTACGAAACATTTTCCAAAAAGAGCAGCGATTATTATTAGAGAGGATGGAAAAATCGCTATTAGTAAGACCATTCATGAGTATGTGGAAGGGATGAATCTATTATGATTTTTAATATAGTTGGAACATGGGAAATGATTCGAGCCGCAGGAATTGTAAGTTATATGCTTTTTTGGTTTGGTGCATGCGCAGGAATTTTATATAGTGAAAAGGTTTTTATGAAAAAAAGAGCTATGTTATTCATGTTGCATCAAAGCAGTGGTTGGTTTGCCTTTCTGTTTGCTTTGTTACATGGGGGATTATTGCTAATCGACACTTATATGCCGTATGGGTTTACGGAATTGTTGATTCCATTTACAGCTAAAAATGAAACGACCTTATCAGGATTTGGAACCATCGCGTTCATTTGCCTTTTTATTGTATTAATATCCTCTGATTTAATGAGAAAGCTATCTAAAAAGGTTTGGAAGGCTGTTCATTTGCTTACAATACCAACTTTTATAATGATGAGTATACATGGCTTTTTTATCGGTGCAGATTCTTTAACACCTCCAATGTTACTTGTTTATATGTTTACAACTGTAAGTTTCTTGCTGTTAATAGGACTCAAGGGGATAAAATATGGTTTTTCTAAATCGCAAAATAAAGTTGTATAAACTAAGCTTTATAGCTTTATAAAACACCTGTTTGAAATCGATATATTTTCAAGCAAGTGTTTTATTTTTTAATCAAATGTAAAAAGGACAGCATATACTGTCCAATTTATTAGTCGGTATTCACTTGGTGTTCGTAGACAATTTTCCCACCTAGATGACCAGTAACCGCCATTGAAGCTATTCCAGAAATACTTAAAATTACGATTAGGATAGTAATTAATCCACTTTTAAAAATTGGTTTTTTAAGAAATTCAAATTTGAAAAATGTGTGTTTAAATAATAATTTAATAGCAGTTAGAATTCCAAAAATAATCATGGACAAATCAGCGAAAAAAGAATGTAGTTCAACCTGGTCATGAAGCATTCTACCCCAATTTGCAAAAGCAAATTCTTCTGCTCCATCACCCGAAAGAACATTAGCTATCCCTGATATGAATCCAATAACGATTAATGTTGTCCCCATTTTATTGAGAGTCTCTTTTTTTAGAAAAACATTAACAATTTCAACTACTGCTCCAATAATGAGTAGCGCAATAGGGAAATGAACAAGTAATGGATGTATTGGCATTTTTCATCGTCTCCTTCTATTTGATATCACTATCATATAAAAGAAAACTGAAGGGAAACTGAATTTTAGCCACCAATGGGTAGAGAAATAATGAATGTTGTCCCTTTTCCTAACGTACTTTTTACATCTACTGTTCCTTTATAATAATCAATAATTTGCATGGCAATTGCTAGACCAAATCCTGCTCCTACTTGATTTCTAGAAGTATCAACTTGATACATACGATCAAATATATGAGGAAGATGTTTAGAAGCTATACCAATACCATTATCTTTTATTTGTATGACAATATCTTTTTCATAGGAAGCAATAAGAATCTGGATTTCACCATCATCTCCTGTGTACTTAATCGCATTTTCTAGGAAGATCGAAATTAATCGTTTGATCTGTATATGATCTGCGTTTACTTGTATGGATTTCTCATTCTTATGCACAGTAATTTTTTTAGGTGATGCTATACGCTGAAAGCTTTCACCAATACTTTCAATTTGTAATTGAAGATCATAGCTTTCTTTTTGAAAATTAATTTGATGCGATTCGTATTTCGTTAACAATAATAATGTTTCAATTAATTGATGTGTTTCTTTTACCTCGTCTTTCAAATCCTTCACGATTTCTCGAGAGAAAGGGGAAAGGTCTTGTTGCTCTTCTAATATTTCAACAGACGATAACATAACGGATATAGGTGTCCGCAGTTCATGTGATGCATCTGCTGTAAATTTACGCTGTTTTTCTATGTTTAATTTAATTGGAAGTATGGCACGTTTAGCTAGAATATTTCCGACATAAATGGAAACAAGTAAAAGAATAATAACGATACAAATGAGCATATAAAACCAGCGCTCAATTTGTTCTTCAATTCGACTAATATCTTTTGCAACAAATAATGTGCCTATATCTTTGTCTTGATATCTGAGAACCTTATTTGAAAGAGCGTAACTTTTTTCATCATTTATATCAGCAAGAGTGATAATAGTAGGGTTGGACTTCAGGTCCATCTTTCTGATTGTTTTTTCTAAGTTTCTATTTTGAGTATGACTATTAGAAATCAATTTATTTTCAGGAGTTAAGAAATAAAATAAATATTCTCCTGATAGGTGATATTTTGTAATGTATAGTGGATTCTCAAGAAATTCTTTATTTTCAGTTGATAAAACATCATGGACCTCCTGTTTGGCAACATTATATAAAGAACCACGAAAGAGAAAAAATAGTCCTAAAATCGTAATAAGCATGATGAGTACAAAGCAAGCTGAAAAAATAAAAGTGAGTTTTTTATGTAAATGATCCAACATTTTATTTCACCAACTTGTATCCCGCACCACGAATGGTTTGTATATACTTTTTAGGGTTATCAGTATCCAATTTTTTACGTAAAGAGCCAATAAATGCTTCAATTGTATTAGTGGTTATATATTGATCAATTCCCCATATAGCATCTATGATGACATCCTTAGAAAGAATATAATTTGCATTTTTAGCTAACAAAAGTAATAGCTGATATTCCCTTGGGGTTAATTCGATTAGTTGGTTATTAACAATCACCTCATGTGTTGATTGATTTATGTGTAAGTCTTGTATCTGAATAATTGAATCTTGATACATTCGTATACTTCTTCTAGATAAAGCTCTCAGTCGAGCCATTAATTCAGAGAACTCAAAAGGTTTGGTTAAGTAATCGTCACAACCAGCTTCTAGTCCATATATTCGATCTGGCACTTCATCTTTAGCTGTAAGCATTAAAATACCACCATGATAACCAGATTGACGAAGTTTTTGACTAACTGAAATACCATCCATTTTTGGCATCATCCAATCTAAAATAAGTACATCATATGGAGAGGTTATCGCATAATCATAAGCGGCTTCTCCATCTTGCACCCAATCGACTGAATCGTATTCTTTCTTCAGTTTATACATAATAAGCTTTCCAAGTCTTTGGTCATCCTCTGCTAATAAGATCTTCATTGTTTCAACTCCTTATAGATAAAATATTTAGAATATATTAATTGTGGGTATAGCTTGATAGACTAGCCTCAATAATGAATTCATTGAGTAGGGAAATCTATTACCATTTACCCATTACTTTCGTGATTAACTCTAATATCATACTTATTTTAACAACTTAATCTGAAGGATTTCTGAAAGAACTGTATAAAAAATTGGATTATTCGATTGAATTAATATAACAATTATAAGTTAATTCTTGTAATAGCTCATATTTGCAAATGATAACCATTATTAATAATAATTATTATCAGTTATTAGTTTTTTATTGTTATAAACAACAATGGTTCTCAATTAGTTATTTATTTTCTCAATTAGATTGACTTCTGATGATGAGGTTGTTATGCTTGAATTAAAGATAGAGCAAAATAAAAAATGCGATTTTTTATATAAATAACAGCTAAGAAAAGAAGGGGATACTAATGGCTTCAGAAAGTAAAACTCAAATATCTATATGGAAAAAAGCATGGGAACACATTGAATTAATTGCGGCATTAACAAGCGGTCTGTTTATCTTAATTGGTTGGATTTTATCTAAAAATGACATGGTGACATTTTCGGTTATTGCCTATTTATTAGCTTTTGTTATTGGCGGATATGCTAAAGCAAAAGAAGGTATATTGGATACGATTGAAACAAAAAGATTGAATGTTGAAATTCTTATGATATTAGCTGCCATTGGCTCGGCTATTATTGGCTATTGGGCTGAAGGATCTATTCTAATCTTTATCTTCTCTTTAAGTGGTGCACTTGAGACTTACACAATGAACAAGAGTCATAAAGAAATCTCTGCTTTAATGGATTTGCAGCCTGAAGAGGCATTATTAATCGATTCGGAAGGAAATGAATCACTAGTTGCGGTTGCTGATTTGAAATTAGGAGATCATATCTTAATTAAAGCAGGTGAGCGAGTACCATCTGATGGTTCCATTATTGATGGTACAACTAATATTGATGAAGCAGCTATTACGGGTGAATCAATTCCCGTTAGTAAAAAAATAAATGATGAAGTGTTTGCTGGTACTGTTAATCTACGAGGAACGATTACGGTTGAAATTACGAAACCACAAGAAGAAACATTATTTCAAAAGATTATTCAATTGGTACAGTCAGCACAAAGTGAAAAATCTCCTTCTCAATTATTTATAGAAAAATTTGAAGGTACGTATGTAAATGTTGTCTTAATTGTTGTAGCATTAATGCTATTTTTACCTCACTTTATGTTTGGTTGGAGTTGGAATGAAACGATTTATCGTGCAATGGTTCTATTAGTAGTGGCATCTCCATGCGCATTAGCCGCTTCAGTAATGCCAGCTACACTCTCAGCTATCTCAAATGGAGCCAAAAGAGGTATTTTATTTAAGGGTGGCGTTCACTTAGAAAGCTTAGGTAACTTAAAAGCTATTGCCGTAGATAAAACAGGAACTTTGACCAAAGGGAAGCCAGAAGTGACAGATGTATTATTCAGAGCTGATTTTACAAAAGACAATTTTCTTCAGTACGTAGCATCTGTTGAAAAATATTCTAATCATCCATTGGCACAATCGATTGTAAAATATGCTTCAGACAATAGTAATATCTCATTTATAAAACCTGAAACATCAGAAGATATCTCAGGATTTGGAGCAAAAGCAATCATAGCGGGAGTCGAATGGAAAGTTGGTAAGGCAGATTTTGTTGGGGCGGAAGAAGCTGCTACTTTTCAAAATGGTATAGCAAAGAAATTGGCGGCCGAAGGTAAAACAATTGTCTTTGTCAGTGACCATAAAGGAATTGCGGGATTAATCACGTTAAAAGATACTGTTCGACAAGAAACCATAGAAGCAATAGAAAAACTAAAGTCTGTTGGTGTTTATACCTTTATGCTCACAGGAGATGGTAAAGCAACAGCACAGGCTATTGCAAGTGAAAGTCACGTAGATGGATTTGTCGCAGAATGTTTACCTGAGACAAAGGTAGATGAACTGAAAAAATTAAAAGAAAAGTATGGCACAGTAGCAATGGTTGGGGATGGAATTAACGATGCGCCTGCATTAGCCACAGCTTCAATTGGTATCGCGATGGGTGAAGGTACGGATGTAGCACTTGAAACAGCTGATGTTGTATTGATGAAAAATAATTTATCTCTTATTGCCGAAGCTGTTGTTCTATCTCGAAAGATGAATAAGATTATTAAACAAAACGTTATATTTTCTATAAGTGTAATAGTGCTATTAATTTGTTCTAACTTTTTACAAACAATTAGTTTACCCCTTGGGGTAATAGGGCATGAAGGAAGTACGATTCTTGTTATTTTAAATGGGCTTCGTTTATTAAAAACAATAAAAGAATAATATATATAAATAAAAGCAAGTGAACATTAAACGGATTTCACTTGCTTTTATTTGTGGTGAATATCTAATCGGAATTTGTATTTGTGAAAATCTAGTTTTATAAATTCTAAAAACAAATCCATTTACATAATTCAAAACATTTAAGAACTTTTTAATCAATTTGCTAAAGAAGTTAACGGTAAAGCAAATGTCAAAAATGGTGTTTGCTTAGTAGAGTTTCAGTGTAATTCTAACTAAATAATCTATATATGATGGTAAAGCGATTCTTAGATAGAGTCGCTTTTAATTATGTATAATGCATATATATTAATAAAAGAAATGCTCACCTAGTATCAGACCAATTCATAGGATAATGTACTGAAATATGGGGGGATAAAATGTATTCACACATATATAATTATGAAGATTTAAATAGGCAAACTAATAAGTTAATAAATGATATTGAAAAAGCCATTAATGGAGAATATAGTGCTATTATGTGTTATGAAAGTCTGGCAAAAATAGCTCCTAGTGAAAAAGAGAGAAAACAGATTCTTGAAATTCAAAGTGATGAAAAGAAACATCTTCAACAATTTATACAATTATATTACAGCTTAACTGGAGTACAGCCTCAACCTAAAATGACTGAAGAATGTGCTGAAAATTATATAGAAGGATTACAATTAGCTTTAAAAGATGAACAGGAAACAGTTGATTTTTATTTAGGAATTTCTGATGAAACAAGCAATGTGTATACGAAAGAACTGCTTAAAAGAATCGCGATGGATGAGCAAAATCATGCAGTATGGTTTTTGTATTTTTATACAAAATTGAAGTGATTATATTCATAATAAGTAAGGGTCTATGTTTTCACTGTCATTCTATGTTAAGAAATATTTATTCTTCTGTACAATTCAGTCCGTTTATTTGGATATATGCACGGCGATTATTATTAAGAAGAGAAACAATGCTAGAAAAGTGCCTCTCTTCTTAATAAACTTTATTTCAGTCAAAGTTTTTTACCTTTATTTCACAAAAATAAGATATAAAAAACAAAGGAACAAAGTGCCAATCAAATGACTGGCTCTCAAACTATAATAAGCAAAAAAATTTCCCCATCGAAAAGAAAAGATAATATGTAAATATGAAATATTTATAATGAAATTTCGAAAAAAGATTGAAAAATTATATTTGGAATTAGTGAGGTTCCATTTTGGATTATAAATTACATTCAAATTAATACGAAAATGATAGTGGAAAAAGAGCATTTGAAAATTATGTTTCAAATACCCTTTTGACTATATTATGAAGCTGATAAGTATTCGCTTAGATGCTGTTGTTTCTTATGATGAAGGAAGTAGTAAATAATCATGGATATAATTACAATTATACCTGCAATAAGAAACATTAAGTTAAAGTTAGTTTTAGCTTGAATTAGTCCATTTACATATGCTCCGATTCCAAATCCCGAATCGAAAAAGAAAAAGTATGTGGCAGTCGCGGCACCGCGACGATGATCGGGAGCGTATTGTACCGAAATCGTTTGAAAGCTAGGGACAATGACTCCGTATCCAAGCCCGATAATTGCTGCAGTCACTAAGTAGAAAAGGCCATTTTGTGTAAAGCTTAGTAAAATCATGCCAACCATATATAAAATAAAAGCTGGATATAATACTTTGTTAGCTCCGTATAAATCATACCATTTACCAGTGAACGGTCTCGATAAGACAATGGTAAGTCCAAAAATAATAAAGAATACACCTGCAATTGCTTCAAGTCCAAGTTCAGCAGCAAATAATGAAACATAGGAAGAAATGCTACTGTAAGAGAAGGCGAAAATTGATCCAGCTAGAGCAATTGGAATAGCGCTTGTTTCAAATAACGCTTTCAAAGAATAAGAAGCTTTTGGTGCATTTGTTTGTTTCACTGACTTTAGTTTTTGAGTATCTGATTTTCCTAATATACCTAATGTAAAAGAGATAAGAGCAAATACAGTACATGAAATAAATAAAATAGTGAAAGAAAAATGTTGAATAATTGTTAAACCGACATAAGGTCCAATAACCATTGCAATGCTCATAAACATTCCATAATAGCCAATTCCTTGTCCTCTTTTACTTTCGGGTACAACATCTGCGGCAATTGCGCCTGTAGCTGTTGTTGCAAGACCGAAACCAATTCCTTGTAAGAAACGGAGTATTAATAAGAATTCATAAGAGTTCGATAATAAATATAACCCAGTCGAAATTAGAAAAATAGTAAGAGCTAATATTAGTATTTTTCTTCTGCCGATAGAATCGAGCCAACTGCCTGCAAATGGTCTAATAAGAACAGATGCTAACAGAAAAATGGATACTACTAAACCTACGGATTCCTGTGGCTGATGAAGGTCATCCAATACGTAAAAAGGTAATGCAGTCATCAATGAATAGAAAATCATGAAAATAAAAAAACTATTCACTGAAACAAATATAAAGTCTTTAGTCCAAAGTTTGTCTTTCTTCAAAAATAGTTCCCCCTGTTTCATCTTGCTGTTTCAATTTGTAAATAATTGTTCGAAGTACTTTTTCTGCTGCTTCTATTTCTTGCTGAGAAAGTTGATCAAACAGAGGTTCTTCAAACTGATTCACTTCTTGCTCCCATTCTGAGATTTTCCCCTTTGCAAAGTCCGTTAAATGAATCATCTTTTCACGACGATCTTGTCCTTCTTTTCGAATAATAAGTCCAGCTTTCTCCATACGAGTAATTGTTCGTGTCATTGATGGAGCTTCTATATTTAAAGATGAACTCATTGCAATTTGTGTGGAAGGACCGTTATTCATAAGGAAACGGATGACAGCCCATTGAGCTACGAAAAGTCCAGTAGGTGCCATTTTTTCATTAAATGATTTAGAAAATTGCCTTGCAGCCTGGTTCAGTAATGGAATGACGTCCTGTTTATTTTTCAATAATCATCATCTCCTTTTTTGCATATGATAAATTAGTTACCTAGCTAAGTATAGGTTTGTTATTTATTTTCGTCAAATAATTTGGATGAAGAAATAAATAAAAATTGTTACTGAGCATGTAACTTTTCCTCATAATTTATCTATATTAAGTATAGATGGGGTGTTCGAATATCTTACAGTTAAAAAAGCGCATTATTTCTATTATAATGAAGCTATCTTAGTAATACATACAATGCTTAGGGAGGTGATGGAATGACAAGTAAGATTACATTGTCAGATTCTGCAGCGTCTCATGCAAAGCCTAGTATTGGGAAGGCGATACTTTGCATGGGGTAGACTTTATTAAAAATCGCCCAAGTTAGCTTTTCTGATACGTTGGCTTTGCACCTTATTTTAATACTAATAAGAATAAGGAGCTGGAAGAATGGCATACGTTAAAGCAACAGCTATTTTACCTGAAAAGCTAATATCAGAAATTCAAAAGTATGTACATGGTGAAACAATATATATCCCTAAACTTGAAACCACTCACCAAAAATGGGGGACTCGTTCAGGTTCAAGAAAGTTGATTGATGAAAGAAATGTTACTATTAAAGAAGCGTTTAAAAGCGGAATAACAATAGATCAATTAGCTGAGGAATACCATCTTTCTATAGAAACAATAAAAAAAATTGTGTACTCTAAATAAAGAGCATTCAAGCACTGATGATATAGTCAGTGCTTTTAATTATGGTGAGTTTGTTTCTAAATCATTTTAACCATAGTATATAATTCGTAAATAATATAAAGTATAGAAATAAGAGTGATTTAAGGGTATGTCTATGTGAATTGGAGTGATAAAAATGGAGCCCTTTATTAGAAATGATCAATATAACTTTATTAAGAAGCAAACTCAGACGTTAGTGAATGGTCATTCGTCTGTAAATGATATAGCTGTTCTACAAGCATTGAAATCTTTAGCGATTGAAAGAGTATTAAACTTGTTTACTGACATAAGTAATGAGCAAAAACAGTTACTAGAACCAATCGTTGAAATTAAAGATAAAGACCATGCTGAAGAATTTTTATTACAATTAAAGCCTTATGTTATTCCTTTTGAAGAAGTAACACAACAAACTATTAAAAAATTAATGCCTAAGGTAAAGAAGTTAAAGGTACCATCATTGGAAAACACGGATTGGAAAGATATATCATACTTAAGCTGGGATGATAAAGGCTCACAAAAAAGATATATTATTGCTCGTTACAATCACAAGCTTATGGGTCTACAAGGGACTTTTAAACCTATAAATAAAAAGGGGATTTGTACGATTTGTAATAAACTTGAAGAGGTAGGAATGTTCATGACTGAAAAAAAAGGAACTGTACAAGGTACGTTCACTAAAAGAGGAAATTATATTTGCCAAGACAGTCAAGCATGCAATGCTAATATAACATCACTGGATAAATTGAATGATTTTATTTCATTAAGCCGTTAAGATTTAAGTGATAAATATCTAAAAGCACTTCAATAAGACTATTAGTTGAAGTGCTTTTCAATGTTTATTTAACTATTGTCGTCTGTTTGATTACTAGCATTTGGGTCATTTTCTACGTCTTTAATCTTGTTTTTTCTTTATGAATATTTCTACCTAATTTAAGTAGTTTTTATCAATACCGAATGTTGATACGCTTGCCTAATATATTAAATAGAAATAGGATATTTCAACTTAATATGCTGTCCAGCCACCATCAATTGTAACGATCTGACCATTAATGAAATTTGAGTCATCAGATCCTAAGAATAAAGCTAACTTTGCAATCTCTTCAGGTTGACCTATACCTGGGTTAATCGCCAAACCTAACTGTTGACGAGAAGCACCGTATTCACTTACTTTACCCATTGAAGAAGAGATGTTTGTTGCTACTGCTCCTGGAGCAATTCCGTTACAACGAATGTTTTTATTAGCATACATAAACGCTGTATTTTTTGTTAAGCCAACAACTGCGTGTTTCGATGCAGTATATGCTGCACCTGCACGTGCTCCATATAAGCCACCAGCTGAAATATTATTTACGATAACACCATGACCTTGTTTAAGGAAAAGATCTGTTGCTAATCGCATAGTGTGCATAACAGAAGTTGTATTTACTGCAAAAATCAAATTCCAACGTTGATCTGTAACTTCACCTACTGGTTCCATTCCATCCATAATACCTGCGTTGTTTACTAAAATATCGAGACCACCAAATACAGATTGTGTTTCATTAAATAGATGAATAAGATCTTCTTCTGAAGCTACATTTGTTTGAATAGCAAATGCTTCACCACCTGAGCCTTTAATAGTACTAGCTACGGCTTGAGCACCTTCTAAGTTTAAATCAGAAACAACAACCTTTGCTCCTTGCTTAGCATATAGTTCAGCAATTGCTTTTCCCATACCTGATGCTGCACCTGTTACAATAGCTACTTTGTTTTGTAGTTTCATTGTAATTCCTCCCAATAATTTCAATTATCCTTACTGAAAAATTTGAAATATCCCTCTTATTTTATATACCTCTTGTATAAAATTGTAAACATTTAGTTCGAGAAATTAAAGGAATCCTTGTTTAATCATGTATGGTGAAGATTATAGATATGAGATAGAAATGGTAAAGTTGATGTTGATAATTTAGCCATGGATTATATTACATATTCACGTTACCAAAATATAGCAACCGATGAAATGTTCAGGGTAGCAAGGAAATTAGCAACTATGGTTGATAAACCAACTTCTAACTTTACACCTGCCATACTAGAAAATAAGCCAACCTGTTTTGAAAACCAAGTGCGGTTTTTTCAAAACAGGTTGGCTTATAAAGATTGTTTAGCTTCAGTGACCAGCATTAGCCCTCTAGATTTAGAAACGAACAGCGCATATCTTTATTACCGCATAGCCTTTTGCGATTGGGAGTAAATCAAGGAACATAGACAGCAATCAAAAAAGACCAGTGCCGGCTTTTCTTAAAAGATAAGAATGTATATAAATTTGTGCTGTGTCTAGCTCCAGCGCCCAGCGACTAGTAGATTTCGCCCCTCTCTCTACGATAGGTCAACATCGAATCGTCTACCGCCTCTTCGTGTTGTCTAGTTCCGAACGCCTTCGGCTCGAGGTCTAAGTCAATCAGTCCAGAAGGTTAAAAGCGACCTTCTAGCCAGCTTGCCTTATGCTTGTCACCGATAAACGGGCGTTCTCCACATTTCGGTTTTTCCTTTATCGAAAGAAGAGTGCTCCAATCTATACGTCGCAAAACGGGTGCTTGCGCTTTTCTTATTATCTAGTCTTCTTCATATGGTTGTATCATGTAACCTACTTTAGCATTGCATTCAGGGCATAAAGGATCATTATTAATGTAAGTAGTGTCTTCAAATGTCACATTATTGTTACATATATCACATCTAATATATTTGCTCATTAGTATTGCTCCTTTTTTGATTTTTTAAAACTATATTAATGATAATCAAAATTTATTCATCGAATGCGTGCAAGTTGAATATTATTCTAGAGATTCTTCATGCTAGAAATCATGGAATTATATTCAGAAGAATATAAATGTTATATAATTTGAGAGAGAGTGGCCGATGACCATTCGTAGTATTTAAATGTAAATCATTCAACATGTTAAAGGAGTTAGCGAATATTGAACACTATTGCGAATGGTAATAGAAGCACACAAGTATTAGATGAGAAATCTGTCTTATTTGCACTTGAATCAAATCTAGCGATGATAGAATTCAATTTGGATAAGGAAGTTATATGGGTTAATGATAATTTCGCACAAACACTAGGATACACAACTAATCAAATGAAAAAAATGTCTCATAGACAGTTTTGTACGGAAGAATTTAAAAACAGTAAAGCATATGAAGAATTATGGGAGAATTTACGTAGAGGAATAAAGTTTCAAGAAAAGATTGAAAGAGTTGGAAAAAGAGGGGATATAATCTGGCTTGAGGCTACTTATATTCCAATTCTAACTGGAGATGGGAAAGTAGACTCTGTGCTTAAGATAGCCACTGATATTACAGGACGTGAAAATAAAACAATGGAAATCATGGCACAATTGAAATCAATGCCCGTAGAACTGCTAGATTTGGTAGCTTTAAATTCTCAAGAAAAAATGGAAGCACTTAACAAGTTGAAAGAACAGACGGATTTGATTATTGAAGTCTCAAAATTAATACGCAATATATCTACTCAGACTAATATGTTAGCTTTAAATGCAGCTATTGAAGCAGCACGTGCTGGAGAGCATGGTAGAGGCTTTAAAGTGGTGGCTGATGAAGTGCGCAAATTAGCTGGAAATGTTTCGGATTCTATTAATCAAGTTAATAGTAATGTAGAAAATATAATAAATGAAGTAGCGAGAGTTACTGATATTACTGAAAACTTACAGGTAGCAATTAAGGAAACACAAATTAAATTCAAGACAACGATTGAAGAATTTGAAGAAATACAATAAAGAAACTTCATTGTTATCATTTCATATAAGGATTAATTTTGTGAAGTTTTGCACTTTGGGTATATGATAAAAGAAAAATGACTGTAGCCTCTTTTGGAATAAAGAGGCTCTTCATCTGAAATTGACGTATTATTCTGATAATAAAACAAGGGAATAGATGAATATGGTAAAAAAGAAAGACACCCTGATAATTGTTTTAATAGCTTTCGTTATGTTTATTGGTTTTCGATTGTGCTGGATTATTTACTATCAGAAAACGGATTATCCTGAAGTAAATAATGGAGTTCTTGATTTGAGGGAAGTAACAATTAAAGACAATGAAACTATTTCACTTGATGGGGAATGGGAGTTTTTTTGGGGGGGATGGATTGATCCGACTAATATGGAACTTTCACTATCAAAGCTACATTCGTCGAGGATATCTATGCCTGAAAATTTCCTTGATAATGCTAATGATAAAGATATTTCCCGATATCAATACGGCACATACCGTGTTCGTATATTGTTAAATCCACAAAATACA
Organism: Bacillus massiliigorillae; assembly: GCF_000380245.2. Classification (GTDB taxonomy): domain Bacteria; phylum Bacillota; class Bacilli; order Bacillales; family DSM-1321; genus Bacillus_AD; species Bacillus_AD massiliigorillae. The sequence goes on along the minus strand of NZ_HG428741.1, from coordinate 3,430,349 downwards.
GAGAACTATAGTATCTATTTCAAAGATTTGCGTACATCATCTATCGTTTATGTTAACGGTAAGAAAATAGATATACCAGAATTAAAAGGAACAGATGCGAAGAGCATCAATTACCTCCCTATGAATGTACATGTTGGACATAATCAGAAAGAAATTGATCTTGTAGTCTATGTGTCAAATCAGGTTTATCCTTATTTAGGAGCAATGCTAAAATCAGTTGAACTAGGTACATATTCAGCGATACAAAAAGAAAAATTAACATCCATTTCGATGCAGTTTTTATCAGTGAGTGTATTGCTTTTACATGGAATATATACACTAATCATCTTTTTGTTTTTTGTTAGAAAGAAGGAATTTTTGTATTTATTCATTGCTTTTATATGTGTAGCTTTAAGTGTTTTAATAGATGATGATAGAATCATAATTTATTTATTCCCAGGTATTTCTTATAAATGGTGGATGATTTTATACTATTTTTCTTATTTGAGTAGCGTTTACTTCTTATTACAATTTGTGAAGAGTTTACGTGATAAGAAGATAGATGAAAAATCGTACGTAAGGGTAGTAGCTAACATCTATCAAATACTATATTTTATTTTTCTTATATGTATATTGGTTGACCCATTTAAGAAAGAGTCTATGTTTGGCTATGCAATTATTTTGTATTTTGGTTTAATGCTAGGCTTATGGTATGTATTTAAGGGTGTTTCCATTGCAAGGAAAGAATTTCTTTTTTATTTTTGGGCAACCATTTGTGTAACGTCTAGTTATCTTTGGGGTGCAATGAGAGTTATAGGCATTGTTGATTACTTTCCATACTATCCACTTGATATCATTATAGGTGTTATTACATTTTCAACCTATTGGTTTAAACGTTTCTTTGATACTTCAAAAAAGAATAATGAATTGGCTTCGGAATTGCAAGCTATTGATAAAAAAAGAGAGGAGTTTCTTGCAAATACTTCTCATGAATTAAGAAACCCTCTTCATGGAATTATGAACATAGTTCAAACTGTTTATGAAAGTGAGAAGAATCAATTAAATGCAGAGAATAAGCAGAATTTGCAGCTTCTTATGAGAGTTAGTCAAAGAATGTCTCTTATTCTTAATGACCTACTTGATATAACAAAACTAAAAGATGGTTCTATAAAATTACAAATGGGACAAGTGAATTTGTTATCGGTTGTTTTAAATGTGTTTGATACGTTACGCTTTATGACAGAAGGTAAAGATATCAAGTTTATTATTCATGATTCGGAATTATTTCTCATCGTAAGAGCGGATGAAAATCGTTTGTTTCAAATTATATTTAATTTAGTTCACAATGCTGTTAAATATACCAACTATGGGAAGATTATCATTTCTTGTGATGTAAGAGATGGAGAAGCCTTTATAAAGGTAGAGGATACAGGTATTGGGATGGATGAAGTAACAATCGAATCTATTTTTGAACCGTATAAACAAGCTGACTCTAGTATGACATCAATTGCTGGGGGAATAGGTCTAGGACTAAGTATTTGTGATCAGTTAGTTAAACTACATGGGGGAGTTTTATCAGTAAGTTCAACTCTAGGTAAAGGTTCGATATTTATGTTTACTCTTCAAACAATCCCAACTGAAGAACAACTGCCATTAGAAAGTATAGTTATGTTTGATGACGTTAAAGAGCAACTTGAACGTGTGAAGGAACCAACTAAGCTAAATGAAGATGTTCTAAAAGTTTTAGTTGTAGATGATGATTCTATTAATCTACAAATTTTAGAAACAATCTTAGAAGCAGAAACATTTAATGTTGTCACATGTACAAGTGGCAAGGAAGCATTAGAATTATTAGATAAGGGAAATTGGGATTTAGTAATTACTGATGTTATGATGCCTTATATGTCTGGGTATGAATTAACTCAGAAGATTCGAGAAAGGTTTAAAATATCTGAACTACCAATTTTATTGTTAACAGCACGTAGTCACTTCGAAGGTATTCAGGCAGGCTTTTATTATGGGGCAAATGACTATGTTATGAAGCCAGTTGAAAAACTTGAACTAACAGCTCGAGTTAGATCTTTAACACAATTAAAATTATCTATTAATGAGAGAGTTCGAATGGAAGCAGCTTGGTTACAAGCTCAAATCCAGCCTCACTTTTTATTCAACACATTCAATACGATAGCGGCTCTAAGTGAGGTAAATCCTTCTAAAATGATAGATTTATTAACGGAGTTTGATAATTACTTGAGAGCAAGCTTCGATATGCAAAATTTAAATCCGGTAGTTCCATTACAGCATGAACTCGACTTAGTACAATCTTATATTTATATCCAGCAAGAGCGCTTTCGAGATCGATTGAAGGTTGAGTGGGATATAGATGACAAACTCGATGCCCAAGTACCACCGCTTACCATTCAAACAATAGTAGAGAATGCCATAAATCATGGAGTTTTAAAACGTTCAAACGGCGGTACAGTACGTATAGGTATTAACCACCAACAACAAGGAGTTCTTATATCTATAGTTGATAATGGAGTTGGGATGACAGAAAACCAATTACAAGAGCTTCTGACTTATCCGCTAAATGAACAGCAAGGAATTGGTTTATTAAACACTGATAAAAGATTGAAACAACTTTATGGAAGTGGACTTATTATTCAGAGTGTTCTGAATGAGGGTACAGCGGTTAGCTTTTTTATTCCTAAAGGTGAATAGGAAATGGACTGATTTCCGTAAACATGGTCAGCAAGAAGCGGATTAATCATACCTTTAATCTGACAAGTTTGAACGAGTTCCAAGCCTACTTTCTTGAACCCTTAAGCTTAACTGTAGCATTTCACTATATTGAAGTACATTTTAGTGGATTAATTCTTTGAAGGTAAGTTCCTAGTTCATAAAAGGCACCCTAAAAGAAATTTCAAATTGCTTTAGGGAGCCCTTTTAATATTTAAAGACAGCATTCTTTAGTGTTACTATTGTATGAAATATTCTGAGAGGAGTGGCTTGAGCGAGATTTCATGTTGTAGTGTTTAGAATATATCTCTTGTTCAGTATTCGATTCCACATTATCCTGATATTGATATTCCTCTTGAGTAGGAGCTGATGGTACAGAAAAGAACTTCTCCGTAATCCAAGGTGTTTTAGTTGTATATGTTTCTTGATTAGCTGATACAATTGTTCCTGCTCCAGCAACCATGGATAAACTCAACATACTTACTGCAATTTTTTTCTTCATTTTTTTCTCCTTCAGGTGTTGTTCTTACATTATAAACAGGATCATTTTATAAAATAATCAGGTAAATAATGGGAGATAGGAGGGGTGGTTGAATACTTAAAAAAAGAGACTTTATTATAGTATTAGTCAATTGTTATATATGTTGCTGTACTGGGGATTGAATGATATGGCTAAAGTAGAAGGAACAGAAGAGGAGAAATGATTATTCTTTCAGTATGTACAAGGTAAGTGTGGATACTTATATTAAGTGTTTTTCCTGAAACGGAAGAAGGATAAGAAGATATGCAGTAAGCAAGTGAAAGGAGGAGGAATCTTTCACTTGCTTTTTCTATTAGCGATTATTCATTTAACTAATCCTTTAGCCGATTTTTAAAATTCTCTTCTGGAAGAATATTTTCAATTGGTTTTCCGTATATAACGTTATTTTTCCCTTCAACTACGCTATGTTTTGGAAAGTCTCCAGGATGTCCTTTCTCTTTATGGTTGAAATTTTTACCACGACCCATAATCAACTCTCCTTTCGGTTCTATCTATAAGTTTTGCTCTTTCGACTTTTTTTATGTAAGATGTGTTTTGATTTCTACATATAAGAATTTGAGTAAAGTACATTACTGGTAAGTATTCACTTTGGGAAATTTATGACTTATAATACATGTAGAAACGTATTTTATAGGTGATGGAGTTCACCTTTAACTGCTAAATGCTAATGACTCCTGCTGGTTTATTACTGGCAGGAGTCTTTTTATTTCAGAGAAATGGGGGTTAGTTTTATGGTTTATTTGTACATAGGTATGGCGGGTGCACTAGGCGCGATTTTAAGATATATAATTGGCGTGTTTTTATTTACAGATAGCGTATTTCCATATGCAACATTATGTATAAATTTGATTGGTAGTTTCTTATTGGCATGGTTGACTACGAAATTATTTAGAAGGATTTCTCTGTCTAAAGCTATTACAACCGCAATCGGAACGGGATTTGTAGGTTCGTTTACAACGTTCTCAACCTTAAGTGTAGAAACAGTGCAATTATTTAAAAACAATGATATATTTTTAGGCTTTTTATATATTTTTATAAGTATTGTTGGTGGACTTGTAATGAGTAGAATTGGATTTGATGTGGGTGAGGAGGTACGTAAATCGTGAGTGGCTTGTATGTACTTATAGTTGGATTAGGAGGTTTTTTTGGAGCGATTGCTAGGTATTCCATTAGTATGCATCTAAATACTAAATCCAAATCTGCTTTTCCGATAGGAACGCTTACTGTAAATATAGTCGGAGCTTTTTTTCTAGGATTCATTACTGGTGCTAAGGCTGATTCGATCATATTACTTTTATTTGGAACAGGTTTTTTAGGAGCTTTTACAACGTTTTCTACTTTGAAGCTAGAAATGACTCAATTGTATATTAATAAGCGTAATCGGATATTTCTTTTGTATACAATTATGACTTATGGATTCGGTATCGGTCTTGCATATTTGGGTTATTTGATTGGTAGTCATTTACTTTGAAGTGTTGAAATAGATTCGATGCATTCTTTGACTAAATACAACCAATATTAAATTACAGATGATAAATGTCATTTTCCACTCCAATTAAATAACACAATAATGGAATGTATCATAGAAATGATTCCATTTACATCAATCCCATGGGGAGTGAAGAACATAGAACATTTTGTATTACACACATCAATTACAGATCTTGATACCGTTGTTACTACTTATAAATCTTTAGGGCCGCTGAGGATTATTTTAATCATATTTATAGAGGCCTTTTTTCCGTTCATTCCTTTGTGCGGTCTTGTCATATTAAACGCTATTGCTTTTGGATTTGCAAAAGGGATTTTAATATCTTACATTGGATCTTTAGCTGGGAATTGGGCTTTATACGCAACTTTTTATTACTTCGGCAATTTGCCTTTTTTCGTTAGTCTTCGTCAAAAAGAGAAAGTCAAAAAATACACTGAATGGCTAGAGAATAAAGGTTTTTTCTTAATCGCATTATGCTGTTTCGTACCAATCATTATTAATTCCATTGTCTCTATGCTAGCTGGGATTAATCGGATGAGCTTTCGAAAGTTTGCTCCAGCTTCAGCATTAGGTATTCTTGTATTATTTTTCATCTTATCCGTTATAGGAGTAAGAGTAACTAATATCTCAACAAATCATTGGGAACTAGTCATCATTGTTATTTTGATTATTGCATTAGTAATGATAGGAAAAATCGTACAAAAAAGATTATCTCAAGTAAAGCGTGATTTTTGAATAAATCTCTATAATAAATCAAACAGTAAAAAATGAGACGTGAAGTATTCAAAAAAGGAGTTCGTATATATGGATAAGAATTTCAAAGGCTATAAAGAAAAAGAGCTCGTAAAAAATGATTTAAAGCATTCTGGAGATTCGATTGATAAATTAAGAATAGAGGAAGATGCCAACATTGATTTAGCTGCTAAAGAAATTGGACAAGTAAATGAAAACTTGTGATTTATTTGGCGACTAAGTTAGGAATGTGCAAGGGGTTGGTTCTCCCGTTTTGTTTGATATTTTCTAAAACTGTCAATCGAAAGCGTTAAAGAAACTGTAAGAGATATTGATATGTATGCTAATGAATTTAGGGAGAAAGTTATTTTCTCCCTTTTTTGTCGATTTGTTTTTAATTATTGTCATATAATATCTGTGATAATCTCCCTTTTAACTCCAAGTTTTTAAAACTCAATATAATGAGCTTCTATTATGTCATTGGTCCTGAATTTAAATACATATATTTCTCTTCTGAAAGGGGATAATTCCTAAAAATTCTTTTAATATCTAAAAATGAATAAAAATAACAAAAAACAATTGACTATACATAATGTTTTGACTATTCTAAAAATACTTTATGTATACTGTCGACAGAAAGGAGGTTTCTATTATTCACTCTGTGAAAAAAGGAAGCACATTAAAATCGCAAGTGTATGAGTTTCTTAGAGAGAGAATTATGCTTGGACAACTAAAACCAGGTGAGAGATTAATTGAAACTACTATTTCAAATGAGTTAAGTGTGAGCCGTAGCCCTATTCGAGAAGCAATTCGGATGCTAGAAAAAGATGGTTTATTAATCGTTCATTCATCGGGAGGCGTAACAGTTGTTCAACCAACAATTAAGGATTTTCAATCTTTGTATGAATGTCGTATCGAATTAGAGCCTGTCGTTGCTTATTATGCAGCTTTGAGGCGTAGTCCAAAGCAGTTAGAAACAATCAAACAATATTTAATGCAGATGGGAAAAGTTACGGAAGATACTAGTTTCAAAAAAGTTCATGATGCTAGTGCAAATTTTCATGAAGCAATTGCCACTGCTAGTAATAATCCTTTTTTAAGATCTATGGTAATGCAATTTCGAGGAATAACTAGTTTCTATCGTAAAGTTTTTCTTGAAGAAACACCTCATCATGCGGAAGCAGCGACGAGGGAACATCAACAAATATTTTTATCAATTGAAAAACAAGATGCTAAAGAAGCAAAGCACTTAATGAAAACTCATATCGAAAACGACTACAATTTGTTTTCGCAGCTTAATAGAAAAATCTTGGAGGATGGGAAATGACAAAGAAAAAACCACTTGAAGGGGTAAAAATTCTTGAGTTAGGCAACTTTGTCGCAGCTCCATTCGCTGGAAAGCTTTTTTCGGAATTTGGAGCAGAAGTTATTAAAGTTGAAGAGCCATCGAAAGGAGACCCGCTTCGGAATTGGAGAGTCATGCACAATGACACATCTGTATGGTGGTATGTTCAATCGCGTAATAAGAAATGTATTACAGCTAATATGCGAAGTGAAGAAGGACAAAAAATCATTAAACAGTTAGCTGAAAAAGTGGATGTTGTCCTTGAGAATTTTAAGCCAGGAACATTGGAAAAATGGGGACTGGGTTTAGAAGAATTGCGTAAAGTAAATCCATCGATAATTATGACAAGGATTTCCGGTTATGGTCAGACAGGGCCTTATCGAGAGAAGCCAGGGTTTGGTAGTGTGGCAGAAGCGATGGGAGGACTTCGAAATTTAACAGGCTATCCTGATTTACCTCCTGTGCGAGCAGGGGTTTCTCTTGGCGATATGGTGGCTGGCCTGTATGCTGTCATTGGTACATTGATGGCTTTGCGTGCAAGAGATCAAGACGAGAATCGAAAAGGGCAAATGGTCGATATAGCTCTTTATGAATCTGTCTTTAGCTTATTGGAAGGAATTCTTCCTGAATACGACTTAATGGGAATAGAAAGAGAGAGAACAGGATCAACTTTACCAGGGATTGCTCCGTCTAATACATATGAATGTGCTGATGGAAAACATATCGTAATTGGAGGAAATGGGGATAAGATTTTCCAACGTTTAATGACGGTAATTGGAAGAGAAGATTTAGCGAATCATCCTACATATTCTTCGAACCAAGGACGAGCAGATAATGCTGAATTTATTGATACTGTTATTGAAGGATGGACGAAACGCTATTCGTTAGAAGAAGCGCAACGAATTTTAGATAATGCATCTGTTCCTGTAGGCCCTATTTATGGCATTGAAGATATTGTTAAGGATGAACAGTATAAGGTCAGAGATATGCTGAGAGAAATAGTTTTGCCGGATGGTAAAAAAGCATTGGTACCTGGCATTGTACCGAAACTATCAGAAACACCTGGAGATATTGAGTGGACTGGTCCAGCCTTAGGTGCACACAATGAGGAAGTTTTTAAAGAATATATGGGCTTTTCTGCTGAAGAGTTAAAAAAGCTTAAAGAACAGGGTGTTATTTAGATGGGAGCAGTTCGAATAATTGATGTTAGCCCACGAGATGGATTGCAGAATGAACCTAAACAAGTGACTACTCAAGAAAAAGAAACATTAGTAAAGCTTCTACATGCAGCAAGAATTCGAACAGTTGAGGCTACTTCATTTGTTCATCCGAAAAAGGTTCCACAAATGGCAGATGCTTCAGATGTGTTAGTAGGAATTGCTGGCATGAAAGACTTACAATCCATTGCTTTAATTCCAAATTTAAAGGGATATGAACGAGCGAGAAATCATTCACTTTCTGAAGTGAATTGGGTGAGTTCAGCGACAGAAACATTTAATCAGAAAAATATAGGGTTAACAATTGATGAAAACATGGAGCAGTTTCAGTCACTCGTAGCGCAAGCTCGAAAAGATGGTATTCAAACGTGTTTTTCTATCGCGGTTAGCTTTGGTTGTCCTTATGAAAATAATGTGTCTGAAGATCAAGTATTGAAGCTTGTTAAACGTGCAAAACAGGCTGGTGCAGACAGGATTGGTATTGCAGATACAATTGGTATTGCTACACCTGATCATGTACATCGGTTAATGAAAAAAGTTTTAGATATAGCTGGTGAAACACCGATAGCTATCCATTTACATGACACGAGAGGACTAGGTTTAGCGAATGCTTATGCATCTTATCAAGCGGGTGTTCGCATATTTGAAACAGCTGTTTCTGGGATAGGGGGATGTCCTTTTGCACCGGGGGCAGCGGGAAATCTAGCAACAGAGGACTTAGTTTATTTGTTTCATAGAATGAATATCGATACAGGAATTGATTTTGCAAAACTATTAGATGCCGCAGATTATGCAGCTAGTCTTTCTACTAAAAATCCTTTAGGGCGCATTCGTCACGTAGAAAGAAAATAAGGAGGGGTACATGATGAAGAATTTCATGAAAACAATTGGATTTATAATGATTATTGTTATTGCTTTAGTAGGTTGTAGCTCAAAAACGGAAAAAGAAAGTAAGGGTGCAGGTGCAAGTGGAGATGGTTATGAGAAAACGACTATTCGCTTAGCTTATAACTTACCTCAAGATCACCATATTTCAAAGGGGATTGAACAGTTTGCTAAAGATGTAACGGAAAAGTCAGATGGAGCAGTAAAGGTTCAAGTTTATCCAGCAGGTCAATTACTTAGTGACAAAGATATGAATCAATCTATTTTATCTGGTGGTGTAGAAATGGGTGTGAACTCTTCTACGTTATGGGAAAGTACAGTTCCTGCTATGGGGATTTTTGATGTACCTTATGTTTTTTCAGATTATGATGCAGCAGGGAAAGCATTAAATGGTGAATTCGGTGATAAATTACGAGGCGCAATGGAAGAAAAGGGAGCGAAAGTGTTATTATTTGCAGATTATGGATACGCTCAATTCGCAAATAACAAAAGACCTTTAAAAAAGCCTGAAGATTTCAAAGGTTTAAGAATCCGTAGTATTGGAGATATTCCATCTGAAATGATTAAAGCTTATGGGGCTTCACCAGTGTTTATGGGAGGCGGAGAAGTATATATGGCACTTCAACGTAATACAGTAGATGGTGCTACATCAGGTACAACAGCGATGTTACAACGTAAATATGATGAAGTAGCAAAATATTTAACAATCAATAATTATGCATACTTAGAATTTATTTTGGCTGTGAATCAAAAGTATTGGGATGGCCTTCCAGAAAAAACACAAACATTATTAACGGAAACAGCAAAAGAAACAGAAGATTGGATTCGTCAGCAAGCTAAAGAAGAAGACGAGCGTACAGCAAAAGAGTTAGAGAAAAAAGGAATGAAAGTATATGTAGTACCTCAAGAAGATCTTGCACAATGGAAAGCTGCAGCAAAACCAGCGTGGGATGCTTTCACTAAAAATGCAGGTGATACTGGGAAGGAACTATTAGAAATGGTTGATAAGCAGTAAGGAGGGTATAGTGTATGAAATTGCTTTATAGAATGTCCGATTTACTTATTAATATTGGAGCATATTTAGCTGGGCTACTTATCCTCCTCACAACTTTTATGATATTTTACGAGGTAATCTCAAGGGCGTTCTTTAATCAACCAACGATCTGGGCTACTGAGTTATCAATTTATGCCATTATTGGTAGTGGCTTTTTAGGAAGTGCCTATGCTGTACGAGCATACGCACATATTACTGTAGATTTATTAATTAATAATGTAAATGATCGCTTCAAGACAGTACTTGCCTACGTTTCTAATGCACTTGGTTTAGTATTTAGTATTATTTTCACTTATTTTGGTTTTCATCATTCAATGACAACGATGGAATTAGGTGTTACATCTGCGTCATTATTGAGAATTCCTATGTACTTGCCTGAATTATTTCTTCCTGCTGGGGGATTCTTGCTTTGTTTAGCTTTTATTCTTCAGATTGTAGACGGAGGAATCCATAAAGGAGGCGAGCATTTGTGAATATATTTTTTATGGGCACATTAGGTGGGCTATTGCTCATTGGGGTACCAGTTGCGTTTGCATTAGGTTTGTTAGCCATTGCGGGTATGTATTTCTTTAATGGAGGAGTTATATCATTTTCTCAGATTCCGATTATTTCATATAAATCACTGGATGATTTTACATTAACTGCATTGCCAATGTATGTCCTTATGAGTCAAATATTAGTTGTCAGTGGTGTAGGTCGTGATTTATATGAAATGGCAAGCAGATGGTTTCGGCATTTACCAGGTGGACTAGCTATAGCAACATTATTCTGCTGTGCAATCTTTTCCGCTATTTCCGGTTCAAGTGTCACGACAGCTATTACCGTTGGGTCTGTAGCATTACCGGAAATGGTAAAGCGAGGATATAATAAAAAATATGTATTAGGGCTTCTTGCGGCAGGGGGAACATTAGGTATCCTAATTCCTCCAAGTGTTCCAATGATTATCTATGGCTCAGTAACGGGTGAATCAATCGGTAAGCTTTTTATGGCAGGTATTGTTCCAGGGATTGCATTGACTCTTTTATTCATGATCTTTTCGTCTTATCAAACGAGACATATTAAGGATACACCTGCTACGTGGGGAGAACGAATGGAATCTGTTAAAGTTGCTATTTGGGGCCTCCTATTACCAATTCTGATTATTGGTGGAATTTATAGTGGAATCTTTACTCCAACAGAAGCTGCAGCTGTGGGTGTTGTTTTAAGTTTAGCTATTTCAGCTTTTGTTTATCGAAATTTAACTTTAGAGAACGTAAAAAAAATCATTTTAGCTACTGTTAAATCAAATGCAATGATTTTATTCATTATTGTTGGAGCTATGTTGTTAGGTTATATCATGACAATCTTACAAATTCCTCAAGCAATTACGGAATTTGCAACTGAAAGTAATGTATCGCCTTGGGTTATCTTTATTTTAATCAACATCGTTCTATTAATACTGGGAATGTTTTTGGAGACCATTTCGATATTGGTTATTACATTACCAATCATTTATCCGATTATTGTTTCATTAGGGTTTGACCCAATCTGGTTTGCGATTGTTATGGTTATTAATATGGAATTAGCTTTAATTTCACCACCGGTTGGATTGAACCTATTCGTTCTTAAAGGAATCGATCGTTCTAATACCATAAGTGAAATTGTAAAAGGTGTTATTCCTTATGCTGTAATAATGATTCTCTTCATTGTAGTTATTTCATTTTTCCCTGATATTGTCACTTTCTTAGGAGATCATGTTGAGTAACTTCATACGTAAGAGTATTCTTTAAAGAAGAAGAGGACCTTCCTGTTAGAATTACATTTTCTAACGGAAAGGTCCTTTTTAGTTTGAAGTATAGTTAGCGATTAAAAAGGTTTGGTAACTATATTTTTATGTATCCATCAATGAATGACTAATAAAGTCTTTTAACAAGCTCTTCAAAATAAGCAAAGGCTTCATCCTTATTAAAGGAACTATACCAACGATAATTATCATCATCAATAATTCGAAAATGTTGGCTAATTACATTTTGTTGCAATACAAAGGATTTATCCTGCTTTATTTGCTTCCACCAAACCTTACCTCCTAAAGTTTTTTCCTTTGGGGTAATAATTTTATCGTGTGCTAATGTTTCGATCACTTCTAATGGCTCTGCGCCTAAGGCAGATTGAATGACATCAGAGTCTTTAAATAAGGCACAAACAGCGATTACACAAGTCCATGTAGCGGGAGTGCGTTCTTTTTCAATTTGCACTAAAGTTTTCTTTGAAATACCAAGTACTTCAGCCATTTTATCTTGTGTGTAGCCTTTTTCATGTCTAATTAGTTTCAATTTTTTTGAAACAATATGAATTACATCCTCCTTGTTCATTTTAAACCTCCAAAACTTATGTATTATCTAGTGTAATATTACACTTTTTATTTTCGTGCAACAAGTAAAATAAATCATACGAACTAGTATGAAATGATATTGATTTGTATTTTGATCGCCTATTGGTTTTTCAGTCAATTTAAATTCCTATCTTTAATTTCCAAGACTATTACTGTTGAAATGAAAAATAATAAGCAAGACGACTAAACAAGGTAGGTCGTTAAGGAGGAATTTGCAATGGGAGTAGTAGTAAGAAATGAAATAATGCCGTTGAAAAAAGTGTTATTGCACAGGCCTGGAAAAGAAATCGAAAATTTAACTCCTGAATACTTAGAAAGGCTTTTATTCGATGATATTCCTTGGCTGGAAAAAGCGCAAAGTGAACATGATGCCATGGCAAAGGTATTAGAGGAAAATGGTGTTGAAGTTGTTTACTTAGATGATCTAACGGCTGAAGTATTACATGATTCAAAAGTGAAAGAGGAGTTTATATACCAATTTATTGCTGAAGCGGGTGTTAAATATCCTGGTACAGTCAAAAGAGTATATGAGTATTTAAACGCAATACAAGATAATAAAGAGCTAGTTAGAACAACAATGGCAGGAATTAGAAGAAAAGATCTTCCAGCAGATAAACAAGTAAGTTTAGCTGGCTTTGTTCAAAAATATCCTTTCGTAACAGATCCTATGCCAAATCTATACTTCACCAGAGATCCATTTGCAGTCATTGGAGATAAAATCAGTTTAAATAAAATGTATTCCGTTACAAGAAATCGAGAAACGATATATGCGGATTATATTTTTAAATATCATCCCGATTACAATGATACGCAAAAAGTATACAATCGTGACTTTGATAATGCTATTGAAGGTGGAGATATCTTAAATCTCTCAGCAGAAGTCATTGCTGTAGGTATTTCACAAAGAACTACTCCAGAAGCAATTGAAGAATTAGCGAGACAGCTTTTCTTCAAGACAGAGGGGAATTTAATTACTACGGTTTTGGCGATTGATATTCCTAAATCTCGTGCGTATATGCATTTAGATACTGTATTTACGCAAGTGGATTATAACAAATTTACAATCCATCCACATATTCAAGGACCTCTTCAAGTATTTGAACTAACAAAAGGAGAAGGTTCTAATGAATTAAAAATTGAGAAGTTAAATATGGAGCTAGACAAAATTCTTTCTACGTATCTTCATACAGAAGATATTGTTTTAATTCCATGTGGTGGTGGAGACGATATCGTGGCTGAGCGTGAGCAATGGAATGACGGTTCAAATACACTATGTATCAAACCAGGGCATGTCATTGTTTATTCACGAAACTATATTACGAATGAACTGTTAGAGCAACATGGAATTACGATTCATGTTATTCCATCGTCTGAGCTTTCAAGAGGTAGAGGTGGCCCACGTTGTATGTCGATGCCTCTTCTTAGAGAAGAAAAATAATGATTAGATTCGAACATTTTATTGGAGGTATTACAAATGGGAGTTAACTTAAGAGGTCGTTCATTTTTAAAATTATTGGATTTTAGCCCTGCTGAAATTCGTTACTTAATTGATTTATCGAAAAATCTGAAGGACTTAAAACGTGCAGGAATTTGTCATGACACGCTTAAGGGAAAAAATATCGTACTTTTATTTGAGAAAACATCGACACGTACACGTTGCTCGTTTGAAGTGGCTGCTTATGACTTAGGAATGGGAGTTACATTCTTAGATGCAGGTTCTTCACAAATGGGGAAAAAGGAATCGATTGCTGATACAGCACGCGTTTTAGGAAGAATGTACGATGGTATTGAATATCGTGGATTCTCACAAGGAATTGTGGAAGATTTAGCACGTTATTCCGGTGTTCCTGTATGGAACGGATTAACGGATGAATTCCACCCTACGCAGATGATTGCTGACCTATTAACCATTGAAGAAAAACTCGGAAGATTAAAAGGCGTTAACTTCGTTTATATGGGAGATGCAAGAAACAACATGGGTAACTCATTAATGGTTGCTTGTGCGAAAATGGGTCTAAACTTTACGGCGTGTGCGCCTAAGGAATTATTCCCTCATGATGAATTAGTTGAAACATGTAAAGAAATTGCGAAAGTATCCGGTTCTACGATTACATTAACGGAAGATGTTTCGGCTGGTACGAAAAACGCAGATGTAATCTATACAGACGTATGGGTATCAATGGGTGAGCCAGATGAAGTATGGGATAGCCGTCTGAAATTATTAAAACCATATCAGGTTAATAAAGCTGTTATGGATAACGCAAACCCTGAAGCTATCTTCATGCACTGCTTACCAGCCTTCCATGATTTAAAAACAGAGGTTGGTAAAACGGTCGGGGAGAAATTCAATATTTCAGAAATCGAAGTTACAGATGAGGTATTTGAATCAAAACAATCCGTTGTATTTGATGAAGCAGAAAACAGAATGCATACAATTAAGGCCATTATAGTTGCAACCATCGGTTCATAAAGGAGACTAAGTGAATGGGTAAACGATTAGTTATTGCTTTAGGTGGAAATGCATTGGGAAATACGTCAGAAGAGCAACTTGAATTAGTGAAACATACAGCGAAAACCATTGCCGATTTAGTAGAAGAAGGTAATACAGTTATTGTTGGTCATGGAAATGGACCACAAGTCGGCATGATTAATCTTGCGATGGAGTATGCAGCAACAAATGGTGCAAACACTCCTCCAATGCCTTTTCCTGAATGTGGTGCAATGAGTCAAGGTTATATTGGATATCACCTTGAACAAGCCATCAAACAGGAATTATCGAATCGTAATATTAATAAGGAAGTTGCATGTATTATTACAGAAGTAGTTGTGGATATTAATGATGAGGCATTTACTAATCCAACAAAACCAATCGGCATGTTCTATAGCAAAGAAGAAGCTGATGCGATAGCTAAAGAGAAAAACTATTCATTTGTTGAAGATGCAGGACGTGGATTTAGACGTGTTGTACCGTCACCAGCACCAAAAGATATTGTCCAACTAAATGTTATTAAGCAACTTATCGATCAAGATGATGTTGTTATAACAGTTGGTGGTGGAGGAATTCCAGTAGTTAAACGTGATAACAACTATGAAGGTGTAGCAGCTGTAATTGACAAGGACAAGTCGTCCTCCAAATTGGCGCAAGACCTAAATGCTGAAATGCTAATCATTTTAACTGCTGTCGATCGAGTTGCTATCAACTTCAATAAGCCAGATCAAAAAGATTTAGCTAAAATGACGGTAGCTGAAGCTGAGCAATATATAAAAGAAGGTCATTTTGCTCCAGGTTCGATGTTACCAAAAGTTGAAGCTTGTCTAAGTTTTGTAAGAAATACTCCTGGAGGAAAAGCTATTATCACCTCATTAGAGAGAGCGAAAGATGCTTTACAAGGAGTAACAGGTACGATTATTGAAGCATAAGTAAATTGATTACTTACAAATGGATGACGACCTCTTGGCGTCATCCATTTGTAGATATATAAATTATTGATGAGAAGGTGGACAGAATGACAACTAAGAAAAAGAAGAAATTTCAGTTTCCAACCGCTTATACAGTACTTCTTGCGTTGACCATTATTGTGGGGCTTGTCACTCAATTTGTACCTCAAGTTATTCCTGCTAGAGTTAGCGATGTACTAATGGCTCCTATTACAGGAATGATTGGAATAAAAGATTCTACGATACAAGAAAACATTAGTGAAAAAATGCAAAATGAAGGGATTCCACAAGCATTAGATTATTTAAAAGGTGCAGAAGGTCATTATATTAATGTAGCAAATGAAGGATCTCTTGCGGGAGCCATTGATGTTGCCTTCTTCATTCTTATAATTGGTGGATTTCTAGGTGTTGTTACGAAAACAGGAGCACTTGATGCAGGTGTAGCTGCGATTGTAAATAAAATGAAAGGTAAAGAACTAATATTAATACCGATTTTGATGATTATTTTTTCCCTTGGTGGAACATCGTATGGTATGGCTGAGGAAAGTTTAGCTTTTTATGCTTTAATAACAGCTACGATGCTAGCTGTGGGATTTGATCCGCTCGTTGCCGCAGCAACCATTATGCTTGGAGCGGGATGTGGAACATTAGGTTCAACTGTAAATCCTTTTGCACCAGGTGTAGCAGCCGCATCAGCTAAGTCAGTAGGAGTAGCAATTAATCAAGGAACGATTATTATCCTCGGTGTGATGTTATGGCTTGTAACGCTAGCGATAGCTATTTTCTTCGTAATGTCTTATGCCAAAAAGGTGAAAAATGATAATTCGAAATCATTATTAACAGAATCAGAATGGAAAAATGCAAAGGAATCATATGGTAATAACAATGAGGAAACGATGGAATTTACCGGAAGAAGAAAATTAGTATTAGTTCTATTTGGTATTTCGTTTCTCGTTATGATTCTCGGAATTGTTCCTTGGGAAGATTTTGGCGTAACGTTCTTTGCTAAATATACAGGTATGCTGACGGGTTCTCCTCTTGGACAATGGTCTTTCCCTGAATTAGCTGCATGGTTTGCGATTATGGGAATAGTTACGGGTATGGTATACCGCCTGAGTGAAAAAGATCTTGTGGATTCATTTATTGTTGGTGCAGCTGATATGGTAGGCGTAGCATTAATTTTAGGAATTTCCCGAGGAATATCTTTTATCATGTCGAATTCAGGATTAGATTTATTTATTTTAGATAAAGCATCGAATGTACTAAATGGAATTTCGGGAATTGCGTTTGTAGGCATGGCTTATTTAATCTACATAGGTTTGTCTTTCTTAATTCCTTCATCATCAGGATTGGCAACCGTATCAATGCCGATTTTTGCTCCTTTAACAAAAAGCTTAGGTTTATCTCCTGAAGTGATGATTATGGTTTTTAGCGCTGGATCAGGCTTTGTGAATCTTTTCACGCCAACTTCAGGCGTAGTAATGGGTGGGTTAAGTATTGCGAAGGTTGAATATTCTACTTGGTTAAAATTTGTTTGGAAGGTTCTTATAGCTATCTTTATAGCTTCTATAGCCATATTAGCTGTTGGTATGATGATTTTCTAATAAAGAAGGATGAGTAACTTGGGAATTATCAGCTTTTTTTCGGTTGTCTTTTTTATCTTCACTGCTGTTCTTATATTTTCAAGAAAAAGAACGGGGAATATATATATGATATTTGGTGCGCTAACATTTGCATTTGTTCTTTTGTTTGGCTCATCTCCAAATATGAATGATTCCTTACAATCGGTTAATACCTTTCTTATTATTTCCATCATGCTATTGCTTTTCGGTATGATGAATGGAATTATTACGCTATACTTTATTCGTTTACCTAAGCGTATTAGTTTTATCGCTTCTATTGTAGGAACGGTTATGTTAATGATTTTCTTTTTTAATCTGAAAGGAATTATTGTCTATATGTATGTTCCTGTATTATTAGTTTCTGTTTTGAACAGATTATCAGCTTTTAATTTATTAAAAAAGAATATATAATCACATAAATTTTCTAGGCGTAGACAGCAGCGATGCTGTCTATTTACTTTATCTACCCATATTGTTTCAGATATTGAATCGACTGCAAATGAGGAATTGTTATTAAAAAATGGATAATTAATTCAAAAAAGATTTTAAATGGTTTATTTATTTGTAAGTCAAATAAATAGTAAAAGCCAACGGAAATCGTCGGCTCTTAACACAGTAATCTGTTTAGTAATAATAAGGTAATGCATGTTGATAAGGATACCAATAGTAAGTTGGAATGTTATATCTAGGGGTATTGTAATAATTCATGTATTGATCTGCATATTGGTTTGAAGTAGTTTTTGTACGTTTTGTGCAGTTTTTCGGAGGACCGATATATGTTCCAGGTGTTATAGGGGAGATTGCTTTCTTCCATTCTTTTTCATCCATACAATACGTTTTCGCCATAATATTAGCAGGAGTTAGTTTTATAATGTCTGAACCGAGTATAACTTCAGGTGTTGGTGCATCGAATATGGCTAGTAAATGTGTGTCATTAACAGTAGCTTCTTCATAATGCCACCAGCCTTGTGGAACATTGGCTACTTGACCAGGTTTAATAGGATAGTTTTTAATCTTTTTTGTATATGGATTGAGTATAGAAACAGTAGCGGCTCCCGAAATACAATATACTAATTCTGCAGCATTTTGATGGTAATGTGGCTCGACAACATTATTCTTACTTAAATAAATATCTAATAATGAGACATTTTCTAGAGTGTTTAATTGGTTAATTCCTAATAAATTAATGAAGTTTTGATTGTCTTTTTTGAATAAAGTGTTGTTATTTAGATCAAATGAGAATTGTGCAGAAGGTGAAGTATAGTCTACATTGGATACCATGGTGAGAACCCACCTTTTTTTATTGTAATGTGTAGGAATCACATTCTTTGCATGATATGAGTTATTTACCTATGTGGTGCAAGGTTTATCGGTAGTGGAAAAAGCTAAACAAATGAAAGAATGCCTTTATATTAAGATATAGATTTTCGTAGAAGATTAATAAACCAGTAATCTTACACAAATGTATAGGATTACTGGTTTTCTCTATTAACTGTTTGAAAGCATCCGATTCTTCATCTGTGTTCCAATTAAATGAATGCTAAAAAATACCGCAATAACTGTAAGAACCTTTAATGGAGAGTGCAGGAATGCGTGTAAGTCGGAACCTACTAGGCTGAAAATAGTATTTAAACCTGTTATGCCAAATGCAGATGCGAAAGCAAATTTCTTGAAATTCATTTTTGTAATGCCAGCAACAGTTGTAATAACAGAGTTCGGAAAAACAGGTAGCATACAGAGAAAACCGATAATAATAAAGCTATGTTGTTCTAAGCGATTCATGTAAGTTTGAACAGTGCGATGTTCAATATATTTCCGCAAACATTTTCTATTTCCAAAAAAACGAAAAATGCCATATACTGCCCATGCACCAAGTATGGAGCCTAGAGATGATAGAAGTAACCCTTCAATAAGACCAAATGCGGCAGAATTGGCCATGACAAAAGCGGAAAGTGGTAAAAATGGAAGGAAAGCTTCCATGAAACAAAGTAACATAGCCGTAATAGGTCCGATTTGTTTATATGTTAAAGTAAGTGTTGTTATAAAGTCAGAAGGGTTCATTGCTTGTAAATTCATAATATATTTCCCCTATCTACAATGTGGTACAACAAGTGTACGAAAAAGAGTTAAAGATAAAGGTAGGAAATATCTTAAGAATTTATGAAGAAAAAGAAGGAGGCGTGTCAAAAGTAATTTCTAATCACTTTTGACACGCCTCTTATGCTTTTTGCTCTCATAGTATGTTATAGCAAAACCAAATAGCTTCTTTCGGAATTTAAGTATTATTACTCGTCATCACTATTAACAATGAATTCACAACTACTGCATTCATCTTCATGTACGGTCTTACCACAATGGCTACAGAAGTATTGAATTTCTACTGTATGCCCACACTCATTATGAATTAATTTCTTATAGGCAGGGTCTAAATGCTTGCTTCCCCATAAAATGAAGCTATTAAAGACACCTTTAAGGTCTTCTCCACTTTCTGTTAACTTATATGCATATCGTGGTGGATGTGATTGATATAATGAGCTTACAATAAGTCCATCACTTTCTAATCGCTTTAATCGTTCAGATAATAAATTAGTTGGAATGCTTTCAAGACCTGATTGTATTTCTTTAAATGTTGTACGGCCCAGTAACAGTTCATGTAAGATTAACAGCGACCATCTATCACCGATGATATTTAAAGTTTGAGCGATGTTGCAGTTTAAATTATATTGTTTTTTCATATATAGTCATTCTCCAAGTACTTACTTAATTTGAGAGAACAGATCGTTTAAAGCCTCACTCATAGTAGGGTGTGTAAAGATATGATCTCTTAGGAAAGTATAATCTTGTCCTGTTTTCATTGCAATATCGACAATATTAATGATTTCGCTTGATTCAGCACAGAACAGGGAACAGCCAAGAATTTTATTTGTTTTTGCATCGACAATAGCCTTCATTAAGCCTGTTGTTTCATTAATTAAGCGAGCACGTGGAATACCAGCCGCTGGTAGTTTTGCTACTTTAATATCATACCCTTTTTCTCGAGCTTCATCTTCACCTAAACCTACATTTGAAAGAGGTGGGTCAATGAAAACACTATAAGGTACTGTAGTTCGATCATTTACTTGTCGTTGTTTATTCCCGAATAAGTCATTTTTAATAATTCGATAATCGTCGAGCGAAATATAAGTGAACTGTAATCCGCCTTTTACATCACCAATTGCCCATATATGAGGTACGGATGTTCTTAAAGTGCTGTCTACTTTAATAGCGCCTCTTTCATCTATTTCAACACCGGCAGCTTCTAAGTTTAAACCGTCAACATTTGGTTTTCTTCCAGTTGCTAAAAGGATAGCATCCGCTGCTAATTCATAAGTGTCTCCATCAACATTATATGAAATAATGGTTTCGTTATTCTCTTCTCTAACTTCTTGAACTTTGGCACTCATTTTAATAGTGATATGTTTTTTCTCTAATGCTTCTTTCACTAGGCCAGCAATATCTCGGTCTTCTCTTGGAATAAAGGTAGATGAACCTTCAATAACTGTTACCTCTGATCCAAATCCACTGTACATTGAGGCAAATTCTAATCCGATATAGCCTCCACCAATAATTGCTAATCGTTTAGGTAATTGGCTAAGTTCCATAATAGAAGTGCTTGTGTATACAGATTTACTTTCTTTTAATCCTTTAATATTAGGAATAATCGTTTCTGCACCAGTATTGATAAAAATCTTTTCAGCTGATAAAACGATTGATTCTGTTTCAGTTTGTACGACTACTTCACGAGCAGATTGGAAAGATGCCTTTCCAGTAAATACAGTAATATTCTCTTTGCTATCTAAATTGTCAAAGTTCTTTTGACGTAAAAATGAAATAAGTTGGTTTTTATTTTCAATTGCTGTTTCGTAATAATTTTTTTGGTCAGCAAAATTATTTAGTTGTTTTATTTCACCTTGTTTTGATTGATGAACTAATGATTTTGTTGGAATACATCCAATGTTAATACATGTTCCACCATACATTTTAGCTGAGCGTTCCACTACAGCTACTTTCCAGTTTCGATTAGCTAAATCAGCAGCAAGTGTTTTTCCGCCTTTACCAAATCCAATAATAATAGCATCATATTTATCCATGATTGTTTCCTCCTGGTGTTATATTCTGTCTGAAATATTTTCTTTATGCTCATAATGTAACATAGTCACTTTATTTTTTCAAGTAACTTTATTTTTTAAAGTTTATAAGACTAATTTTAAGATTGAATACTGAAATCTGTGGGAATGACTCCGGGTGGATTTAATAAAATGATGAATTACGAAAGCATGTTTTATGGAATAAAAGCATTGCTGTATGGACTTCCAATTGGTTTTGGAAAGTGCTTCTTTTATATAAAGTGGTCAGCAAAAGCGGACATTTTTTTGATTAGAGAGGGTAATAAAGAAGTAATGAAGTAATGAAGTAAGCAAAAGAAGAGTATATGATTAAAGCAGAAATGATGTATGTTTACTCTACTATTCCTACGTTTTTTCTATATAGGGGATAAAATGTTAGATAGTTCATAAAGTTGAATTAATTAGAGGGGGTATATTGATGTATTCATTTTATAATAGAGTTATATGGAAATAGAGAATAGTGATATTTGTATAATGAAAATTCATATTTTTACGTAAGGAGAAAAATGATGAAAGTTTTAAGTACTCTTTATAAAAGTAAAGATGGATTTAAACGATTATTGGGCGGTACAAATATCAATATACAAGAGGAATGTCTTGTTAGAATTTACACTGCTATATGTACCGGGGATGAAGCTGTTGAAATTGCATCAGAAATGAAGGAGGTATTGCCAGAAGCGCATATTGTTGGTGCTAGTGGAAGTGGAATTATTTATCATGGAAAACAGTATGATGACGAGACCTTAATAATAGTCGAACAGTTTGATTTAACAAAAGTATCCATAAACACACATACTTTTTTAGGAAAGAGTGCAATAGAAGTTGCAAAAGAGATTTCAGATACCATTGAGGGTGTATCGGTTCCATTGATGCATCTTCTCTGTGGTGATCATTACTATGATATTCATAACTGTATAGAGGAATTTAATAAATTAAACAAGACGACAAAATTGGTTGGAGGCATTGTTGGGGATATTTTACCTAACAATATACCGGCATATGTTTTCACAGAACACGGTATTATTGAGAATGGTATTGTTACAGCGGCTCTTAGTAACGAAGAGCTATATGTATTTAATGAAGTCAATATAGCGCATGAACCAATTAGCCCTGTTTATGAAGTGAATAACTGTGATGGTGCTTTATTGATAGAAATTGATCATAAGCCAGCCGTTGATTGGTGCAGAGAGCAATTTGGTATGAAGGATTTAAAGGAATACTCAGATTGGCAGCTTATAGCTGAAAATGATGATATCGTTCATTTCCCAATGGTTTTAGAGGGGCACGGTGGGGCAAGTCGTTTTATTAAGTATGATTCTGCTTCTAAAAAAATGTCTCTCTATTTTTCACAGATTAATAATCAAACTAAGTTTCGTATCGGTTATACGAGTCCGACTAAATGTGTTCAAGAATGTTTAGATATTTGCCATCATATCGTAGATACTCCAATTGAAAGCTTGTTTTGTTATTCTTGTCTTTTTAGAAAGCTTTATCTTGGAAATTGCGCACAATGGGAATTAAGTCCGTTTGCTAACACTGGAATTTGTGGTGTCTTTATGATGGGGGAAATTGGATACATTGATGGGAAAAATGAGTTTCTGAATGGCTCCTGTAGTTTAGTAGGAGTGGCAGAAAAGGATATCTATATCAATCCTGACTTTAGTGTGTTTGAAGATTTAAATAAAATAAAAGATGATAATCAACGCTTATTAAGTTTTGTTTGGCAAAAGCAAAGTACTGCTATGAGCAAGGAAAATGAATTATTGATAGAACAGCTTATTCAACAGCAAAAAATGATGAAGCAGCAATTATATGTCGATGTTAATATGGGATTGGAAAATACGATTAAATTTGCACAAGATGACTTAATCTATCATTTTGATAAAATGTGTATGGTACAGATTGAAAGTAGTAGTTTGCTCGTGTCTAGATTTGGAAGACAAGGTTACTATCGAATCATACAGAAAGCGTTGAGACTTGTAAGTGAATTTGCTTCAAATATAGAAAAGAGAGATAAACTTTTTTATTATGTTCATAATGATAGTATTGTTTATGTGGTTGCTAATTTTGAACTTAATCAACAGGAGTTTATGGATATTATTAAATCAATGTATGATCAATTCCAATTTATCAAACTAGATGAAAAGGATGAGATATTGATTAACCGTTTTGTAGTAGTACTGAATCAAAAAGATTTATTAGAAAAAGGGTTGGGTATTTTAGGTTACTATCAAAATTCACAAACGAATTTTTTAATATTTGATGATAATACGGATACAAATCAAAAGCTTGAACATGAAATGGAAATGATACAGATTTTAAATCAAGTGATTGAAAAGCAAAAAGTGATTCCCTATTTTCAAGGTGTTTATGACAATGAAAAGAAAGAGATTAACAAATACGAGGCATTAATGCGTATAGAGGATGAAAATGGAAAGATTTATAATCCTTTTGAGTTCATGGATATTGCTAAGAAATATCATTTATACTCGACATTAAGCACATTAATGATTAAAAAAGTGTTAACTTTATTTGCAGGGGAGAAGTCCGTTATATCAATTAATCTTTCGGCAGATGATATTAATCTGGAAGAAGTCCGTCAATTTATTTATCATGAATTGGAACAAATAGGCGATGCTAGTAATATTATTTTTGAAATTCTTGAGGATGAAGAATTTAGAGATATGGATGTTCTTCGAAACTTTATTGATGTCGTTCGTCAGTATGGAGTGAAGATTGCTGTAGATGATTTTGGAAGTGGATACTCGAATTTTATAGAGATTGTAAAAATTGAGCCTGATTTAATTAAGGTAGATGGAAGCATAATAAGAGACATCGATTGTAATCTGATTAATCAAAAGGTTTTAGAAAACATCGTATTTTTAGGGAATCAATTGAATGCCAATCTTGTTGCGGAGTTTGTAGAAAATAAAAAAATACAAGAAAGGGTAGAGGCTCTTGGTATTCGATTTTCACAAGGTTTTTACTTTTCTAAACCGCTACCGTATCGAGAGCTCGGGTTATAAAATTTATGAACAGCAATGTTTTACTTTTAGGTATAGAACTTTTTACTTTATGCTTATTTGTTGTTTATAATTCTATTATTTTTCTCTTCTTAGATAAAATTTTTCAGAAAGAACGAAAAATGATAACTAGAATGGGAACTTCTCTTATTAATCTTTTCATAATGATGTTTGTAGTTCATGTTGAAAAAAGTGGTTCTTTATTCACTTATACCATTCTTTATATTGTGCTGTTAGTTGAGTTTTTCTTTTTTTATAAAAATAAGTTGAGTAGAAAACTATTAATTGTGACAATCTTTATCAGTCATATTATTGCAATTAGAACTATAATACTATCTGGAACAGCTTGGCTTTTTAATTGTTCTGTTTCAACCATACTAGCAAATAACGAAGGTTTTTTGCTTACTCTAATGATTTCACTCTTCATTCTGATGGTTGCGACTTTAATAGTAATGCGAGTTATTCCGATTGAAAAGATTCGTTTAGTAATAAACCGTGATGATCAGAGTTTTTTCTTATTAATCTGGTTAACGGTTTGTACGATTTATTTGCTAATAAACTCCCAAGTGTATGCTTATGATATGTTTATCGTTTTTGCATATCAAGACCAAGTATTGAAGTTTATTACGATATTAATCGGAATATACATTATCATTTTTTATAGTATTTCTAATAGCACGTTACTTAGCGTGAAATTAAAAAATCAACAACTACAGGCAGAAATCAAAAAACAAGAAAATTATCATCATTATGTATGATGTCGATCAATAATTTAATATTAGAATATCATCAAGGCATTGTTAGACATGAACTTGAATTTCGCCTATTAGATAAAGTAGAAGGATATTATTGGGTTCAAGTCATTACTAATACTATTTGTGATGACCAAACAAATGATATTTTAATTTTTGCTTATTTCGTGGATATAGATCATGAAAAAAGAGAAGAATTATTACTTAAAAATAGGGCTGAAAAAGATGGTTTAACAGGTCTCTATAATAAAGTAACAACAGAATTCCTTGTTTCTGAAAAACTTAAAATGGAAAATGGTGTTTTAATTATTATTGATGTAGATAACTTTAAGTCTGTAAACGATTATTTTGGACATGCCAAGGGTGACGAAGTATTAAAACAGCTTGCTGAAGAGCTCAAATGGATATTTCGAAAGGATGATATTGTCGGCCGTATAGGCGGAGATGAATTCATGGTCTTTATGTCAATGCAATATGATGAGGATTTTATTTATAAAAAGGCAGAAGATATTTTAAGAAGGTTTTTTAAAAGTTTTGAGGATTCTAGTGGCAGATTGCATACGATTTCAGCAAGTATAGGTGTTTCCAAAGCAATCAGTGAAAAGAGTAGTTTTAATCAGCTTTATAAGCAGGCAGACACTGCATTGTATCATTCAAAGAATAAAGGAAGAAATACAGTTCATATTTACGATTGCTCAAGTTTTGTAAGTTATGTTTCAAATAGAGGTGTTAAAAGGAGTTAGATGCTAGATATACTACTCCTTGCAATGAATTTGGATAGTAGAATTCTACAAAAAAGAGTAATCAAAAGTGAAGATTGCTCTTTTTTATTTTAATATAATTCAAATTGTTGAAAATGTTTTGATTATATATTATTATATTAAGTCGAATAGGCGAATATTCCAAAAGAATTAAGACAGTGGTTACGTAGCAAAGTGATTTTAGACCAATAAATATTCAGAAAATTTCTAAATAACTGTATTTTGTGTTAATATACGAATATATCATTGAAAAATTTCAAAATATAAGGTTTAAAGTAGTAAACGTAATAATAAATTATCATTTAGGAGGATCTCATTTTGAAGCAGCGTAAGAGTGATTTTACATCAACTGTAGCAATTGGTTTTATGTTATTTGCATTATTTTTTGGAGCTGGTAATTTAATTTTTCCAGTATTAATGGGACAAATGGCTGGAACGAATGTATGGTCAGCAACATTTGGATTTATTGTAACTGGAGTGGGATTACCTCTATTAGGTGTACTAGCAATTGGTTTCTCAGGAAAAGAAGATTTATATTCAATGGCTAGTCGAGTACATCCAATATTTGGTTTGGTTTTCACGACTGTGTTATATTTGACAATCGGACCATTCTTTGCGATTCCAAGAACAGGTACTGTTTCTTATGAAGTAGGTATTAAGCCATTATTAGGAGATACTACAAGCAGTACGCCGTTAATTATTTTCACAATTATTTTCTTTGCGATTACTTGCATCTTCTCATTGAAGCCAGGGAAAATTGTAGATATTGTTGGTAAGGTATTAACACCGATTCTATTAATTGTAATTGCTGTATTAATTGGAGTGGCAATTTTTAATCCAATGGGCGGTTTTGGTGCCCCAAATACGAAATATACTGACGCATCATTCTTTAAAGGTTTCCAAGAAGGTTATTTAACAATGGATACTTTAGCAGCATTTGTATTTGGTATTATCGTAATTAATGCTGTAAGAGAAAGAGGCGCAGTAACAAAGAAGCAAATCATGACTAATACTTTGAAATCAGCACTGATTGCTGCTGGTCTATTAGCTATTATATATGCTGGTCTTGCTTACCTAGGTGCAGCAAGTATTAATGAAGTTGGTGGATTAGACAATGGTGGAGCAATTCTTTCTGCAGCATCTAGTCATTACTTCGGTTCATATGGAAGAATTATTTTGGGAGTTATTGTAATTGCAGCTTGTTTAACAACAAGTATAGGGTTAGTAACAGCGTGTTCTGCGTACTTTAATAAATTAATTCCAAGCGTATCCTATACAACTTTTGCGATTGTGCTTTCTGTTTTTAGTACTATTGTTGCGAATGTAGGATTAGAGAAATTGATTGCTTTTTCAGTTCCTGTATTGGTAGCTATTTACCCACTAGCGATTTGCTTAATTGTTTTAACCTTTTTACATCGATTCTTCCAAGGAAGATCTTCAGTATATATTATGAGTCTCGCTTTAACGTTTATTGTGAGTTTCTTTGATGGATTAAATGCCGCTGATTATGGAGTTGAAGCTGTTAATAATATTTTTTCTGCATTACCACTTTATTCAGTAGGGTTAGGA
Organism: Bacillus massiliigorillae; assembly: GCF_000380245.2. Lineage (GTDB taxonomy): Bacteria > Bacillota > Bacilli > Bacillales > DSM-1321 > Bacillus_AD > Bacillus_AD massiliigorillae. The sequence goes on along the minus strand of NZ_HG428741.1, from coordinate 3,402,663 downwards.
TGGGCTCTTCCAGCTGTAGTGGGAGGAATCTTAGGTTATTTCATGAACTTTAATAGTGGTAAAGTAACTGTTACTGAGCAAAAAACTATTAACTAATTTTCTTTATTATTCTTAAGTAGGATTCAACAGAAAGAATTGTTGAATCAAAATATCTTGATTCAAAGGAACGTCGTCTAAAGTTAGTCATTTCGTTACTTTATGAAATGATAAGAAAAAACAAGTCTATGGTAGATACCATAGGCTTGTTTTTTTATTCTAACAATTTAATATTTATTTAAAATTAAAAAATAATATGTATCAAATGATAATTATTATAAAATGTTATATTCTTACTTAGTATTAAAATCTTTTAATTTTAATAATCCATTATCAATTAGAGTTATATATTATCAATTAAATTGACTCTTTTGTTTTCATTTGTTATTGTTTTGTTATGAAATAATTTGATTCTAAATGAGAATGGATAATTTAAGATAAGATTAAACGTTGATTGATGGAGAATTTACTCACCGGAAATTATTAGTAGAACGAGATAAATAATATTGAAGGAGGGGCTTTAATTGGGGCAAGCGGACATGTCGAAGTTAAATATTTGGAATAAATTACATGAACATATTGAGTTGATAGCTGCTTTAGTGAGTGGTGTATTAATTTTAAGTGGATGGCTATTATCTAAAAATAATTTTGAAACAACATCCATTGTTACCTACTTATTAGCTTTCATTATCGGTGGATATGCGAAGGCAAAAGAAGGTATTACGGAAACAATTGAAGATAAGAAGCTAAACGTGGAAATATTGATGATTTTAGCAGCTGTAGGATCAGCTATTATTGGATATTGGACGGAAGGTGCTATTTTAATCTTTATTTTCTCTTTAAGCGGTGCACTTGAAACGTATACGATGAATAAAAGTCATAAAGAAATTTCTGCTTTAATGGATTTGCAGCCTGAAGAAGCTATGCTTATCAATCATTTAGGCGAAGAAAGAATTATAGCGGTTTCGGATTTGAAGATTGGCGATCATATTTTAATTAAAGCTGGGGAACGTGTACCCTCAGATGGAATGATTATTCAAGGTACAACAAATATTGATGAAGCGGCTATTACAGGTGAGTCCATTCCTGTTACAAAAGATGTAAATGATGAAGTTTTTGCTGGAACAGTAAATTTAAGAGGAACAATAACTGTTGAAATTACGAAAGCACAAGAAGAAACACTGTTTCAGAAGATTATCCAACTTGTACAATCAGCACAAAGTGAGAAATCACCATCTCAACTTTTTATCGAGAAGTTCGAAGGCACTTATGTAAATGTTGTTTTAATCGTTGTTGCTATTATGATGTTCTTGCCTCATTATGTACTAGATTGGAGCTGGAATGAAACCATTTATCGTGCGATGGTGTTATTAGTTGTAGCATCTCCTTGTGCGCTAGCTGCATCGGTTATGCCGGCTACATTGTCTGCTATATCTAACGGTGCACGTAGAGGGATTTTATTCAAAGGTGGCGTTCATTTAGAGAACTTAGGGAATTTAAAAGCCATTGCTTTAGATAAAACGGGTACTTTAACAAAAGGCAAACCAGAAGTAACGGACGTTCTATTTAGAGAGGATTTAACAGAGGAAGTTTTTCTTCAACATATAGCGTCGGTGGAGAAGTATTCGAATCATCCTCTAGCTCAATCAATTGTTAAGTACGCGGCAGCGCATAGTTCATTAAATATAATAAGACCTGAATCATCTGAGGATATATCAGGATTTGGAGCTAAAGCCATTTTGGAAGGTATCGAATGGAAAGTAGGTAAGGCTGATTTTGTTGGAACAGAAGCAGCGAATATATTTCAAAACGGCATTGCTAAACAATTAGCAGCTCAAGGTAAAACCATTGTTTTTGCTTGTGATGATAAAGGAGTCGCTGGTCTAATTACATTAAAAGATACAGTACGCCAGGAAACAATTGATGCGATTGAGAAACTGAAATCGGTTGGTGTTCATACATTTATGTTAACTGGTGATGGAAAGGAAACAGCTCAAGCTATAGCTGATGAAAGTCAAGTGGATGGCTTTGTTGCGGAATGCTTACCAGAAACAAAGGTAGATGAAATTAAGAAATTAAAAGCCAAATATGGCACAGTAGCTATGGTTGGTGATGGCATTAATGATGCACCTGCTTTGGCAACAGCTTCAATAGGTATTGCGATGGGAGAAGGGACAGATGTGGCTCTTGAAACAGCGGACGTTGTTCTTATGAAGAATAATCTAGCTCTTATAGCGGAGGCTGTTCACCTTTCACGTAAAATGAACAAAATCATTAAACAAAATGTCATTTTTTCATTAACAGTGATCGTCTTACTTATTTGTTCAAATTTCTTACAATTTATCAGCTTACCATATGGTGTTATTGGGCATGAGGGAAGTACGATTCTTGTTATCTTAAACGGTTTAAGACTATTAAAACCAATGCGTTGGTAAGTATTTATTTAAAAATTATTTAATCCGTCTATGAATATAGGCGGATTTTTTGTTTTAATCGTAGAAAATAGGGGATTAGTAATAAGTATTAATACATAAGGATGAAATTGACAGTAAATTGAAACCTACTTTACAATCGATGTGAGTAATCACTCACTTTTTAGGAGGGATAATATGGAATTAACCATTCAGGTCGAACAAGTTACAAAAAGCTTCGGTAAAAAAATGGTTTTAAATGATGTCAACATTACCATTGAGAAGGGCCAGATTTACGGTTTAATTGGACCCTCTGGTGCAGGGAAGACGACGCTAGTGAAAATGCTAGTTGGTATGGATAAGCCTGATGCAGGAATGATTACAGTACTAAATTATAACATGCCTAATCTGGATGTCCTGCAAGACATCGGTTATATGGCACAGTCCGATGCTTTGTATAATGATTTAACCGCAATGGAAAATTTAAAGTTTTTTGCTTCCCTATTTAAATTGAAAAAACAAGAGCAAAAACAGCGAATTGCCTATGCTGCTGAGGTTGTTAATTTATCCGATGAATTAAATAAGCGAGTATCTGCTTACTCAGGTGGGATGAAGCGCCGCTTATCACTTGCGATTGCACTTTTACAAAATCCTTCATTACTAATATTAGATGAACCGACAGTTGGTATAGATCCTGAATTGCGAAAGTCGATTTGGGAAGAGTTATTCCGTTTGAAAGCAGAAGGAAAAACCATTATTGTAACAACTCATGTAATGGAAGAAGCGGAGAAATGTGATGCTCTGGCTATGGTACGGGATGGAAAAATAATTACTGGTGGTACGCCAACAGAATTAAAAAACTTATATCACGTTGATAGTTTAGAAGAAGTATTTCTAAAAGCAGGGAGTGCACAATCATGAGAATTATTGCGATGATTAAACGAATTTCTATGCAAATGTTACGAGACAAGCGGACACTTGCATTGCTTTTCTTTGCACCGCTATTAATATTGACACTGATGTATTTTCTGTTTAATGGAAATGATGTTGACCCTAAATTAGGTGTTCATAATGTTGAAGAACAAGTAATTAAAGGTTTAGAGAAAGCAAGTATTGATGTTAAAGAGTATGAGACGGTTTCTAAAAATATGGTCGTAGAGAAAAATCTAGATGGATTACTGCAAATAAATGATGGTAAATGGACATTAATTTTGCAAAATGATGATCCATCCGTTGCTAAAGCATTACAAATGAAAGTAAAGCAAGTAATATCCTCTCAAGCCCAAGCGCAAATAATGGGAGGTAATTTGGTGAAAATGCCGCAACAACCTACTTTTGATGTGAAATACGAATATGGTGATAAAGATACAGAGTTCTTTGATGTACTAAGTCCAATATTAATCTCTTTCTTTGTTTTCTTTTTTGTATTCCTTATTTCAGGAATTGGGTTATTACGGGAACGTACGACAGGAACATTGGATCGATTAATTTCTACACCGATTAGAAGATACGAAATTATTACAGGCTATTTAGTGGGATATGGAATCTTTGCCGTTATTCAAACAGTTATTGTTGTATTATACGCCGTGAATGTATTGGATATCGTAATGGTAGGTTCGATTTGGAATGTCATTCTCGTAAATTTAATTGTTGCATTCGTCGCCTTATCTTTAGGAATTCTGTTATCTACTTTTGCATCGTCAGAGTTTCAAATGATGCAGTTTATTCCGATTGTCGTCATACCTCAAGTATTCTTTGCTGGGATTTTCCCGACAGATAGTATGGCTGACTGGATGGTGATGATAGGTAAGGTTATGCCTATTTACTATGCAGCGGATGCTATGAAAGGTATTATGTATAAAGGTGAAGGATTAGGAGAGATAGGTAGCGATATTGCCGTACTGCTCTTCTTTGCAATTGTCTTCATAATATTAAATATCTTTGCTTTGAAAAAATATCGCAAGTTATAAGTTTAGATGTAGCAACGAAGAAGGTTGAAAGAATATGTCGTCTGAACATTTATTGCATAAAAGAAGTTGTCTAAAAAAACGACGGATAAGCAATAGAAAAATTGTCGAAACAGCTATTAAAATGTTCGCAGATAAAGGTTTCGCTAACACATCAAGTGAAATTGCGAGGGCTTTCGAAGAATATAAGTATAAAAGTTCAATAGAAATTTATTAACAAACACCCTCCAATGTTTAGTTTTGTAGGGTGTTTGTTGTTTTTTGTTTTTGGGACGTTCTTATAGCGTGACCAAATACGATTTCATGTTATTTACGGAACATTGCTTTTAAATTAGCCATTTCAATAGCGGAAACAGCAGTATCATAACCTTTATTACCTGATTTTGTTCCTGCGCGTTCAATGGCTTGTTCGATGTTTTCGGTTGTTACCACTCCGAAAATTACGGGTATACCTGTCTCTAACGAAACGGAAGCGATTCCTTTGGCTGCTTCATTGCATACATAATCATAATGCGTTGTTGAACCGCGAATCACGGTTCCTAATCCGATAATAGCATCATATTTGTTCGTTTCTGCCATTTGTTTAGCTATGAAAGATATTTCAAATGCTCCTGGAACCCAAGCTACGTCAATGTTATCTTCATCAACACCATGGCGTTTTAAACCATCCATGGCACCACCAAGAAGTTTACTTGTAATAAATTCATTAAATCTCCCTACAACAATACCTACTTTTAAACCCGTTCCGATTAATTGTGCTTCGAATACTTTACCCATTAGAATAATCTCCTTTTAAGACAATAGGTGTCCCATTTTTATTTTTTTTGTTGTTAAATAATTTTCATTTTCTTTTACTGCGGATATTTGAATAGGTACACGATCAACTACATCGATATCATATTTAGTTAATCCATCGATTTTATCGGGATTGTTTGTTAGTAATCGGACCTTTTCAATGCCTAAGTCTCTTAAAATTTGTGCGCTAAGAGCATAATTTCGTAATTCGGGAGGGAAGCCTAGTTTCTCATTTGCTTCAACCGTATCATAGCCTTGCTCTTGTAATTCGTATGCACGTAGTTTATTTAATAATCCAATTCCTCTACCTTCTTGACGCATGTAAAGAATAACACCGGAGCCTTCTTCTTCAAGAATTTCTAACGCACGATTAAGCTGAGGTCCACAATCGCATCGCTTTGAATGAAAAACATCGCCTGTTAAACATTCAGAATGAATTCTGACAAGAGGTGCCTCGTCTGTCTGAATGTCACCTTTCACTAAGGCTACATGCTCAGAATCATCAAGCAAATTTGAATAACCAATAAGTTGAAAAGAACCATAATCTGTCGGTAAATGAACAGAGGCTTCTTTCTTTACGATTTTTTCGTTGTTATAGCGATAGTGAACTAAATCTGCAATAGTAATCATTTTTAATTGATGATCTAGTGCAATGTTTATAAGTTCTGGCGTTCGTGCCATTGTTCCATCTTCATTCATAATTTCACATATAACACCTGCAGGATAAGAACCGCATAGTATCGCTAAATCAACAGCTGCTTCCGTATGACCAGTGCGAGCAAGAACGCCATTTTCTTTTGCAATCAGAGGGAAGACATGCCCCGGTCTACGAAAATCTTGCGCTTTAGCGTTAATATTGAGTAACTGTAGTATGGTGTCAGAACGTTCAAATGCACTAATACCAGTTGTCGTGTTTTTATGATCAATACTTGTAGTAAAGGCAGTTTGATGATTATCTGTATTGTTCGCCACCATCGGATGGAGGTCCAGTTTGTCGGCCAATTCTTCTGTAATGGGCGTACAAATTAAGCCGCGTCCATGTTTTGCCATAAAATTAATAGTTTCAGGGGTAGCCTTCTCGGCTAAAGCGAGAAAATCCCCTTCATTTTCACGGTCTTCATCATCGATGACGATAACGATTTTTCCAGCCTTTAAATCTTCTAAAGCTTCTTCAATTGTATTTAACATGTATACTTGCACCACCTTCATTAAAATCCATTTTGAAGTAAAAACTCTTTCGAAATGGTAGTAGTTGAATGATTTCTTTCCATTTGATGAATCACATATTTACCTAGTAAATCATTTTCAATGTTGACTACATCATTTTCTTTTTTTAGTCCTAATAAGGTTTTTTCATACGTATGTGGAATCAATGAAACTGTTAATTTTTGTTTTTCAATTCCAAAGATGGTTAAACTAATTCCGTCAATTGCAATGGAGCCTTTTGGAATACAATATTTGCTTATACTTTCATCGATTCTAATATCAATGTAAACGGCATTTTCCCTTTTTTGCTTGCGGAGAATAATGCCTGTTCCATCGACATGTCCTGAAACAAAATGTCCGCCAAATCGACCATTTGCACTCATCGCTCTTTCTAGGTTGACCACGCTTCCGATTCTTACTGATTGGATACTTGTGGCTTTAACAGTTTCCGGCATAACGTCCACTGTAAATGACCCTTTCGTGAAGGAAATAACCGTTAAGCATACACCGTTTACGGCAATGCTATCACCAAGATGTACATCTTCTACGATTTTGCTAGATTGAATCGTTAATTGCATACTATTTGGTCCTTGCGTCATAGCAGAGACTTTACCCATATCTTCAACAATTCCAGTAAACATGAATTCACCTCAATTCAAAGTTGATGTTATTTTTAAATCATCGCCTATTTTCTCTACTTTTTTGAAAGTAAGAGGGTAAGCGTCGTTTATATTCGTTATATCAAGGTCAGCAAACATACTAGGTGCAGCACTGCCACTAACTAGTTTTGGTGCTATGTAAGTGATAATTTGATTGGTATTTTTAGATTGCAAAAAGCTAGCATTGATTGTTTGTCCACCTTCTACATAAAGAGAAGTGATGTTTCTTTCTCCTAGTAGATGTAGTACTTCTTCAATTTGAATTGTAGATTCAGTGAGCTTTATGATTTCAACATTTCTTTGTTGGAATCTAGCAATCTGTGAATCTTCAACGTGTGAGCCTGTAATTATCCAAGTAGGGCATATACCATCGGTAACGATTTTACAATCGCTAGGTGTTCGTAAATGAGTATCTAACACGATACGAATTGGCTGTTTATTAGTTTTGCCATTTCGATTTGTTAGGCTTGGGTTATCTTTTAGAACAGTTCCAATTCCAACTAGTATGGCATCGTGCTTACTTCGTTCATTATGAACATCCTGTCGCGCTTGTTCTCCTGTAATCCATTGACTATGACCTGTTTTGGTAGCGGTTTTTCCGTCTAAAGTTATGGCTTGCTTTAATGTGACGAATGGTTTTCGTGTTTTCATAAAATGAAAAAATGCTTCGTTTAATTGATCAGCATGTTCTTTCAGAATACCTGTTTGAACGTGAATGCCTTCCCTTTTTAACCTTTCTATACCAGAACCTGCTACTAAAGGGTTTTTATCAATCGAGGCTATTACAACTTCCTTGATTCCAGCGGCAATAATGGCTTCTGTACAAGGAGGTGTTTTCCCATAATGATTACAAGGTTCAAGCGTAACAAATAAAGTGCTATCTTTTGTTTTGCTGCCAGCCATATTGATGGCATGCACTTCTGCATGTGGCTCGCCAGGCTTTAAATGTGAACCAAAACCTACAATTTCACCATCTTTCACAATCACAGCTCCTACAACTGGATTTGGAGCTGTTTGGCCTTGAGCTACTGATGCAAGGTTTAAGGCAAACTTCATAAAAAACTCCAGATTCATTTCTTTCCCTCCAATCATGTAAAGTATTCTAACTACATAAAGAAAACTCCATAGGGTTTTCCTAAGGAGTTTTGGGAGAGTATGATTTTAATGGCATCGCGAAATAAGCCTTATGACGATTAATTTTTCGACAAAAAGGTCTTGTTACCATGTTACATACGTCCTTCTCCCATCCAGACTATACTGTCGGCTTTGGAATCACACCAAATCCTGCCTAAAAAAGGCTCACGGGCTTAGATATTTAATATCATCACCGTCGATTGGGAATTTCACCCTACCCCGAAGGACTACAAATATTTAATTGTCTACAACTTCATGTGATTGAACCACATAAATAAAACTCCATAGCTAAGCCTAAGGAGTTTGATGGGAGTATATAAATTTTATGGCGTCAAGAAATAAACCTAATGTCAATCGTTTTTTGACAAAAAGGTACTGCTAGCCATATCGCATACATCCTTCTCCCATCCAGACTATACTGTCGGCTTTGGAATCGCACCAAATCCTGCCTAAAAAGGCTCACGGGCTTAGATATTTAATATCATCACCGTCGATTGGGAATTTCACCCTACCCCGAAGGACACTATTAAAATTTAGGAAAAGTATAACACTAGGTTTTAATCATTTCAATCGTGTTTTTGTTTTAATTTTTGGATTATATGTATTATTTAGTTAGAATATGGTGATTTTTATGAATTATATAACTGGAGAAAAAGCGTCTTGAAAAGTTATTCTAAAATAACTTAAATGTATGGGCAAATAAATGATTTGATGATTTTTTACTTTGAAAGAGAGTATAAGAAAAGGCCTTAAATCAGAAAAATCCTACTGATAACTTGAATAGATTAGAGAAAAAGTTATGTATTAAAAAATAAAATATTTTTCTGAGATTATATTATGACTCCGTTTAAGTAGAGGAGATTTGAAGTAGAAGTATATAACGAATAGATTATTTAACTAGAATAAAAAATTTGTGCGTTAGGTTTAAAAAGATATAAAAAGCTCTCCTAAAAGTGAGTGAAGATCGTTATCAGGAGAGCCTAATAATATTAAAAAAAAAGAGTAAAATAAAAATCAATTTTTCTTGAAAGATAAGAAAGAATATAATTTTGAATGATGTCTAGCGCAAGCGCCCAGCGACTAGTAGATTTCGCCCATCTCCCTACGATAAGTCAACACGAAAAAGGCTACTGCCTCTTCGTGTTGACTTTATCTCAGTCGAAGTGCTCTAATCTATACATCGCTAAACGGGCGTTTGCGCTTTTCTTATTCTCCTTCTGAATGCTTAAGTGAACTAGGTGCTTCGTTTTCATTTGGATTGTGCTTAGGAATCCAAAAAGCAATAAAGATACATAGTAAAGAGATAGCAGCGAGTATGATGAATATTCCATGCAGTCCATTAGCTAGGATGGTTGGTGGAACATCACCGCCTGCATTTGTATAGCCACTGATTTGTTGATTTAAAAATGTACCTAGTATAGCAACTCCAAGTGTTTGTCCTAAAGTACGGAAAAACGTATTGGAAGAAGTGGCTACACCACGAAGGTTCCAGCTTACAGCTGATTGAACAATAATCGTAAATACTGTCATAGATAATCCAAATCCAAGACCTAAAATAAAGATAATAAAAAGAATAAGTATGCTAGGTGTTGATATTGTAATGAGAGCTAATGCAAAAGAACCGATTGCAAGAAAAAGAATACCAAAGAACGATATGATTTTAGGACCAAAGCGAATTAATAAGCGACTTCCAATGGTTGCCCCAAGTGGCCAGCCGATTGACATTGGCATCAAAATCATCCCGGAAAACATTGCTCCTTTTTGTAAAACGCCTTGTATCCATAAAGGAATATAGGCAGTAATACCAATTAGAATGACACTCGCCAAAAATGCAATGAGATTAGAAATTGACACTTCGCGATATTGGAAAATCTTGATTGGTAGCATTGGCTCTGGATGACGTACTTGAATAAAAAGAAAAATAGCTAAAAACAGAACGGCTACTGCAACCGAAATATACATAATAGTTGAATTCCAAGCGATTTCATTTCCGCCAGTCAGCAAGACAAAAAGTAAGGCTGATGTTCCTATTGTGAAAGTTAAAGCTCCACCATAATCAATTTTCCGTTCTTTTATTTCAATTTTTTCGTTTAGGTTTTTAGCAATTAACCAAATTGATATAATGCCGAATGGAATATTGAAGAAGAATATCCAATGCCAACTAATATAGTCAACAAAAAATCCGCCAACTAATGGACCGAAGATACCCGCTATTCCCCAAACAGAGCTAAAGAGCCCTTGCACTTTTGCACGCTGTTCAAATGTGAAAATATCTCCAATAATTGTAAAAGTGATTGGAACGACAGCTCCAGCGCCAATTCCTTGAATTGCACGGAAGATGATTAGTTGTCCCATATCTTGTGCAAGTCCACATAACATGGAACCTACTAAAAATATGGATGTTCCGATTAAGAATACTTTTTTTCTGCCAAATAAATCAGCAAGTTTTCCAAATATAGGTGTTGTAACGGCAGAAGTTAATAAATAGACAGCAAAAACCCAACTAATGAGCTCTAAACCACCTAGCTTCTGGACAATAGCTGGCATTGCGGTACTGATAATGGTTCCTTCTATTGCAGAAAGAAAAGTAGCAATAAGTAGAGCTGCTGTTATTTTCTTTTGATACGCATTCATTTTTTCCTCTCCTTCTGTTTTAATGTTTCCCTTGCTTAAAGGGCTATGCGAATACGATTTAACCAATTTATAGGTAGATAAAGTTTGGTTTGTCATATGGTTGAAGCAACTATTCTGACTTTGAATTCAGCATATTGATTATTATAAAGAAGTTTCTAATAGGGGAAAACTATTTATAATCAACATGATTTTCCCTTAATTGGATTCACTAAAAAAAGGCGCTCTGAAAGTGATTATAAATCGCTTTTGAGACTGCCTTTTTATGTTTTATTATTTAATTGGTTGTCATTTTCTAAACCATTAGCTTGTAATATACATTGCTTGTTTATTCATTTGAACCCATGCAGCCTCGAAATCCCCTCTATTTATTGGAACATTCTTTTTGTCTTGCAATGGATCATTTACATAAACAAATTCATTATCATAATCTGTGATAACAACGCTATGCTGTCGATATGTAACTTTCATTGAACCTTCTTCTGTAGTCCAATTTAGAAATTCTTCATCTGGTAATTTAGAAAACCAGGAGTTTGTAATCACCCAAACAGGGTGACCCTCCTTAACTGCTTTATATAGTTGGTCTGTTGATTCACCCGTTAGATTAACAATTCTATTAGAGTCTACATATAATTCAGCTAATTGAATAATGGGATCTATATAAACTCCTAATCCGTTTTCTTCAAACGTCGTCATATTTCCTACGAACCCGTTATGCATATTGCCATATAAACCATTTTTTTGAAAAGGTACATATGTAATTTTTTCAGAGAGTTCCATTTTATCAACAGAAACACCATTGTATTGGAGGATCATTGCTAAACTAGTAACCTCACAACCTCTTGGGAGTTCAGGTAGTTGTTGAATAAGTGGAACATCTAATTGTTTTTTGGTTATGATTTTTTCCTCTTGGTTATTAGTATGTATTTGTTCAGGAACTTCAATAGATGTTCTTTCTTCTTCTTCACGAACGATAGCGGTGTTTTCGGATGGTATATCCTGACTAGTGCTAGTATCTAAATTATTCATCATAAAAATAATGCCTACACCAACCGTCAATGCTAAAAGACCAAAGTACAGGCTATTCATTACTAAACGCTTAAGCATTATGTGTATCTCACTTTCTTCTATATTTAAAATTCTTCATAATAAAATCGTGTCTGGAAGAATTTTGTATATTATAAACAATTTAGCTTAATGAAACCTTAAAAGACAATTCATATGTAAAGTAGTTATCTCACTCTCTCTTTTTAAGCAGAAAAAATATATCGATTAAAACATTTTGTTTGTGACACAATAAGCTAAATAAAAACTCAAAGTGAGGGATTCTCATGAAGAGACTTACTACATATATTTTTTGTCTTCTTATTTTTATTCTACCAACGCAAGCGTTTGCTGTTCAAAAAGTACCTATTCTCATTTATCATTCTATCGATGAGTTCACCGGACATGGAATGAAGGAGTTATATGCAACGCCTAAGAATTTTGAGAAACAAATGCTTTATTTACGAAATCATGGCTATACATTATTAACGTTTGATAGATGGAATGATATTGGTAACGTAGAGAACCCTATTTTTATTACATTTGATGACGGATATAAAAATAACCTACATGCCATTACTATTTTTAAAAAATTACAAAATAATCATTTTAAGCCGACAGGTACTTTTTTTGTCATTTCAGATTTCATAGGTCGACCAAATCGTCTATCAAAATCAGATTTAAAAATGATGGCTGATTCTGGATTGGCATCCATTCAATCACATACTGCTACTCATCCGGATTTAACGAAGATTGATGATTTGCAATATGAGCTGAAAGAGTCTAAAGAGAAAATTCAGCAAATCACAGGAAAGCCTGTTATTGCGCTTGCTTACCCGTATGGTAGTTTCAATCAAAAAGTAATAGATGAAACGAAGAAGTATTATATGTATGGAATTACAACAATTTCTGAGCTTTATTCTAAGACGGGCAAGAAAGACGAACTTTATCTTTTGCCACGAATCTATATTAAGTATACAACGTCCATGAATGATTTCGCGAAAATTGTGAATGGTGAATGATGAAAATGAACGGCTCAAATTCGAATTCTTGATTTTTGAAAAGGAGTATCTCCTTCTAGTTTGAATATTGAATAATTGTAATGTGAATAACGGAACAATCAATGTTTTGCAAGTATATTAAATAGTAATTTAAAAAAGTTCGAAAAATATATGCAAATCAGTCACAAAAAAATTCACATTTTATCAAAAATGAATTATAATGGGTTTGTAATTAAATTTTATAAATTTTATAACTTTTTTTAATAAAACCAAGGGGTGGGAGTAATTATGAAATTAGTTGGTAAAGTTGTTACGTTCCTGTTGATGATTGTGGCATTTAAATATAGTATTGATTCATTTGTAAATGAAAGTATGATTCAAACATTCGGTTCATTTGCTTTAGGTTTAGTTTCTTTAATCGGATTCATTATATTAGTGGAAGAAGATTGTGTTAGTGATCGTGAATTAGCGAAGTAACTTTATAAGACATGAAGAAAAAAGAGCAATCCAGAAATTTGGATTGCTCTTTTTTATTAGAAACAATACAGGTTATTATTTTAGAAAAAAGATTTGAAAATAAATCCCGTATTATTAAATCTAGTGATATAGTTCTTTTGTCTATTAGTATAATTCGATTTAACTCGTGAATGAATTAACGTTTTAGCGAATGAAAATATTGATTATGTAGGAATCTACCTATTCTAGCATTTATGTGAAAAAATAATATAATCTATCAAAAAATAAAAATAATGTATAGACGTAAATGTAATTGTAATGTAATATATTCCTAATAAATGTTATTTTGTAATATTTAAAAAAGTCTGTAAATTTAGACAAATCAAACATTTTGGAGGGGTATCATGAAAAAGAAAAAACTAGCGGGGATTTTTCTATCTTTATCGTTAGTAGCCGGAGCCTTAGCTGGTTGTGGTTCAGACAAGAGTAGCGGTGAGGGAAGCTCAAAGGAAGATAGTGGAGATACAATTTTAATTGGAGCTAACCTAGAGCTTTCAGGTGGAGTAGCTTCTTATGGTCAATCTATTCTTGAAGGTGTAAACCTTGCTCTTGATGAAGTGAACAAAGAAGGTATTGATGGCAAGAAGATTAAATTAATTAAAGTCGATAATAAATCAGAAGCAGCTGAAGCTACAGCTGGTGCATTGAAATTGATTTCTCAAGATAAAGTAAAGGCAATTATTGGTGCCGCAACAAGCGGAGATACAACTGCACAAATTGAAATTGCTCAAAAAAATAAAATTCCTGTAATTTCACCAAGCGGCACAAGCCCAGATATCACGTATAAAGATGGAAAATTAAATGAATTTATCTTTAGAACAAGTTTTATTGATCCATTCCAAGGAATTGTAGCGGCAAACTTTGCTACTAAGGAGCTTAACGTAAAAAAAGCAGCAGTTTATATTGATAATTCAAGTGATTATTCAAAAGGATTGGCTGCAGCATTTACAGAGCAGTTTAAAAAGAATGGTGGAACAGTTATTCCATCTGAAGCATTTGTTGCGAAGGATACAGACTTCCGTGCAACTTTAACAAGATTGAAGGCAGAAAAGCCAGATTTTATTTTCATTCCTGCTTATTATGAAGAAGTTGGTTTAATCATTAAACAAGCGCGTGAAATCGGATTAAATGTCCCATTAATGGGTGCTGATGGTTGGGATTCTCCAAAGCTAGTTGATATTGCTGGTAAGAAAGCATTGAATAATACGTATATTACAAACCATTATTCTTCTGGTGATGGTGATGAAAAAGTTAAAACATTCGTGAAGGCATTTGGCGACAAGTATAAAGGTAAATCACCTGATGCATTTAACGCACTTGGCTATGACACAGTATATTTATTAGTGAATGCTATTGAGCGCGCTGGTTCTACTGATTCAGTGAAGATTAAAGACGCTTTAGAGAAAACAAAAAATCTAGATTTAGTATCTGGTAACTATACTGTAGATGAGAAACATCATCCGGTAAAAGCAGCTACTATTCTTGAGTATAAAGATGGAGCTCAAATATTTAAAACTAAAATTGAACCACAATAAGTTTTAAGAACAAATAGGGGGCAACGTTTGCCTCCTATTTTAAGTTTAATAATGTGGGATAGCAAGGAGACTAGAACATGGAAATGATTCAACAGCTCGTTAATGGGCTTTCACTCGGCAGTATATATGCTCTCATTGCACTCGGCTATACGATGGTATATGGAATTGTTAAGCTGATTAACTTTGCTCACGGTGATGTATTCATGGTCGGAGCATTTGTCGGCTTTTACTCTATTACGATATTAGATCTTTCTTTTATACCTGCACTTATTCTATCAATGGCTGTATGTGCGATATTTGGTGTATTAATTGAGCGAATTGCATATAAGCCACTCCGTAATGCTACAAGAATTGCGGCTTTAATTACAGCAATCGGTATGTCATTGTTTATAGAATATGGCTTTATTTATATTCGTGGGGCGCAGACAGAAGCGTACCCAGCTGATGTACTTCCAGCAACTAATATTGATATCTTTGGTGTTTCAATTAATAGTCAATCGTTATTAATCTTTTTAGTTTCCATTGTATTAATGATTATTTTACAAATTACTGTACAAAAAACGAAAATAGGGCGAGCGATGCGTGCCGTTTCTTACGATGCAGATGCAGCAAGATTAATGGGAATTAATGTAGATAACACAATATCAGCTACGTTTGCTATTGGTTCTGCTTTAGCGGGGGCAGCGGGTGTAATATTTGGTGTTTATTATATAAAAATCGAGCCGTTAATGGGTGTTTTACCTGGATTAAAGGCTTTTGTTGCTGCTGTTCTAGGCGGTATCGGAATTATTCCGGGAGCGATGGTAGGTGGATTATTACTAGGTGTTATTGAATCGATAGTAAGTGCTGTCGGGTACTCTTTATGGCGTGATGGAGTAGCTTTTGTTGTTCTAATTTTAATTTTGATTTTTAAACCTCAAGGTTTATTAGGGAAGAATAAAAAAGAAAAAGTATAAGGGAGAGACAAAGTTATGAAGTCATTAAAGCGAACAAAAGGATTTTGGCTCTCAATCTTGCTTTCATTAATCCTTTTTGTGGTTATTCAAGTCATGATTAACGGTGGAACATTAAATTCCTTTTATGAGAATATGTTAGTGTCTATCGGTATTAATATTATTCTAGCTGTAAGTTTACATTTAATTATTGGTATTACAGGGCAATTCTCGATTGGTCACGCAGGATTTTTATCTGTTGGGGCGTATGTTTCGGCAATTATTACGATGAAGATGGGACTTCCTTTTCCGGTAGCTATACTTGTTGCTGGTATAGTAGCAGCTTTAGCTGGTTTGATTATCGGTATTCCAAGCTTACGTTTAAAAGGGGATTATCTTGCTATTGCAACACTTGGCTTTGGGGAAATTGTTAGAATATTCTTTTTAAACATGGATTATGTGAATGGAGCAAGTGGGATGACGGTTTCTCATCTAACTACTTGGCCTTGGGTTTTCTTTTCCGTATTAATCACGATTCTTGTTATTAGAAACTTTACAAGCTCTACGCATGGTCGTGCTTGTATTTCAGTGCGAGAAGATGAGACTGCAGCGGATTCGATGGGGATTAATACAACTTATTATAAGGTAGTAGCTTTTGCAATTGGAGCATTCTTCGCAGGTGTTGCAGGTGCTTTATATTCTCATAACTACTATATTATCTTACCTACGAATTTCGGCTTTTTGAAGTCATTTGATATTTTGATTTTTGTTGTACTTGGAGGATTAGGAAGCTTATCAGGTTCAGTTTTAGCGGCGATATTACTGACTTTAGTAACGACTTTCCTGCAAGATTATCCAGAAACTCGAATGATTATTTACAGTCTAGTACTAATGGTGATGATGATTTATCGTCCTCAAGGATTAATGGGTACGAAAGAATTTACGAGCATCTTTAAGCGTAAAGGAGGAGGACATAAGCATGACAACAACCAAACCATTGCTTAAAGTTGATACAGTTGGCATTCAATTTGGTGGATTAAAAGCGGTTTCAGGTGTAAATATGGATCTGTATCCTGGTGAATTAGTTGGATTAATAGGTCCGAATGGTGCTGGGAAAACCACTTTCTTTAACTTATTAACAGGTGTTTATGTACCAACGGAAGGAAGCGTATCCTTAAATGAACGCAATTTAAGAAAGGTTCCTCCATATAAAATTAATCAGCTAGGTATAAGTCGTACTTTCCAAAATATACGATTATTTGGGGATATGACTGTTATTGATAATGTTAAAGTCGCTTACCATTCGTTAGCGAAGCATGGCATCATTAGTTCGATTACTCGCTTGCCTAATTTCTTTAAGGGTGAGCAGGAAATGGAAGAGAAGGCTATTGAATTCTTAAAAATCTTTAATTTGGAATTGTATAAAGATGAATTAGCGAAGAACTTGCCTTATGGGCAACAACGACGTTTGGAAATTGCCCGTGCGCTAGCAGCTAATCCGAAGCTATTACTTCTTGACGAGCCAGCAGCTGGAATGAATCCGCAAGAAACACAAGAGCTGATGAAGCTAATTGCTTTTATTCGCGAGAAGTTTGACCTCACTGTATTATTAATCGAGCATGATATGCCGCTTGTAATGGGAGTTTGTGAACGTATTTATGTATTAGATCGTGGTCAATTAATAGCAGAAGGTAAGCCAGAAGAGATTCGTAATAATCCAAAGGTAATAGAAGCGTATTTAGGCGAGGAGGTTTCATCATAATGTTAAAGATACAAGACATCAACGTATATTATGGAAATATACAAGCGCTTAAAGGTGTATCGATGGAAATCAATCAAGGGGAAATTGTTACATTAATCGGAGCGAATGGAGCAGGAAAAAGTACGTTGCTTAAGACTATATCAGGGCTTTTAAAACCAAAGCAGGGTGAAGTACTGTACGAAGGTCAATCAATTGGTGGAAAAGCAGCTCAAGCGATTGTGAAACTAGGAATCTCTCATGTTCCTGAAGGTCGACGCGTTTTCGCGAATATGTCTGTTGAAGAAAATCTGCAATTAGGCGCTTTTTTACGCAAAGACAAAGAAGGTATTAAGCAGGAAATGAAAAAGGTTTATGAATTATTTCCACGTTTACTTGAAAGACAAAAGCAGCTTTCGGGAACCCTTTCTGGTGGTGAGCAACAAATGCTTGCGATGGGACGTGCATTAATGGCTAAACCGAAATTATTATTACTAGATGAGCCTTCGATGGGGCTTGCTCCATTACTAGTTAAACAAATCTTCAACATTATTGAAGAAATCAATAAAGCCGGTACAACCGTTTTGTTGGTAGAACAAAACGCAAATATGGCTCTTTCTATTGCCAATCGAGCTTATGTTGTTGAAACAGGGAGAATTGTTCTTTCTGGAAATGCTAGTGAGTTAACAGCTAGTGACGAGATTAAGAATGCTTATTTAGGTGGACATTAATTACACAAAGCTATGATTCTCGAAAGTAGAGAATATACTATACGAACAAGGGCGAGTCTTCATACGGGAGGTTCGCCTTTTTGTATGGCATTGATGTCGAGTCTCCTGTTAGATGATTTAAAAGGAGTACAGCTTTTTCTATAATCGAAACTTTAAGTTTCTGTGTTGAAAAAATTTATTGCTTGGAGAGTGGGTTTTCCTATGCTGATCTTGGCATTCGTTTTTATAGGGAGGTTAGGGTCAGCCAATCAACTCCTACCATACATAATAGTTAAAAACTCTTTGCGTGGATTGGACAAAGAGTTTTTTATCGAAAAGAAAAAATATGCTTATACCTATTATAAAAAATATATCAACATGATATAATAGTGATATCACATTGATATATAGGAGGTATAGATCATGCAAGAAAGAAAAGCGTTTAAAATTAATGGCTATGTTGGAATTTTAGTTTCGTTAGTGCTCTTAGCTGTTGCAGGATTTTTGATTTATACGAATGCAAATGATCTTGTTGGAACAGACTTAATCTTACCTGTCATTTTGATTATAGTTGCAGCATTAATTCTTTCAGGTATAACGATTGTTCAGCCAAATGAAGCAAAGGTTTTAACTTTCTTTGGAACGTATTTAGGTGTTATTCGCGAGCAAGGATTATGGATTTCAATTCCGTTAACTTTAAAGGCAAGTGTGTCTCTTCGTGTGATTAACTTTAATAGTGAAAAATTAAAAGTAAATGATCTAGAAGGAAATCCAATTGAGATTGCCGCAGTTGTAGTATATAAAGTAGCTGATAGTGCGAAGGCAGTATTTGATGTAGAAGATTATGAAGAATTTGTTCAAATTCAAAGTGAAACAGGTATCCGTCATATTGCTAGTCAGTATGCATATGATCATTTTGAGAAAGATACAGAAATGTCTTTGCGTAAAAATAGTGATGAAATCGCTGATTACTTAGCTCAGGATTTACAAAATCGTTTAAATGTTGCTGGTGTTGATGTCATTGAAGCGCGAATTATGCATCTTGCTTATTCTTCAGAAATTGCATCAGCTATGTTACAAAGACAACAAGCACAGGCGGTTCTTTCTGCACGTAAAGTCATTGTCGATGGTGCTGTCGGCTTAGTAAAAAGCGCTATAGAGCAATTATCCGAGGAAGATGTGGTAGAATTGGATGAAGATAAAAAGGCGCAAATGGTTAATAATTTAATGGTTGCAATTGTTTCTGAGAAAGGAACACAACCTGTTATTAATACAGGAAGCATCCACTAGGACTTGATACAATGGCTAAAAGAAAAGCTTATCCACTTAGAATTGATCCTAAGCTATATGATGCACTTGAGAAGTGGGCAGAAGATGAGCTAAGAAGTGTGAATGCTCAAATTGAAATTCTTTTAAAAGAATCGGTTAAGAAAGCCGGTAGATGGAAAAAAGATAAAGAGAATGAATAATGAAAATCCCTTTGATTAGCAATTTTGCTATTGTTAAATCGAAGGGGTTTTTCTTTTTGTAGCAACAGTTAGTAGAATCTAAATTCTTTTTTGAGAAAAGCTAATAATACTATTTTGCTTTGCTTAGAAAGGATTGAGAAATATGCTTTATGATTGTGCTGTCATTGGAGGCGGGCCTGCTGGGATGAGTGCTTCGTTAGTTCTTGGAAGAGCGAGAAGAAATGTTATTCTTTTTGATGATAATGAGCCCCGAAATGCTGTTACAAGAGAATCGCATGGATTTCTAACAAGAGATGGTGTAAAACCAAATGAGTTGAAAAAGATTGCACGTACTGAATTGAGCAAATACCCGTCCATCATCTTACAGAGAATGAAAATTGCGTCCATTAGAAAAGGAGATAATCATTTTTCGATTGAAACATTAGAAGGTGAACTATATTCTGCTAGAAAAATTATCTTTGCAACAGGTGTTAAAGAGGCATTGCCGAATATAGAAGGTATTCAAACTTTCTACGGAAACAGTATTTATAGTTGCCCCTATTGTGACGGCTGGGAGATGAAGGAGAAAGCGATTGCGATAATCTCGAATCATCAAGCTATATTTGAAAGTATTAAACTGATATATAATTGGAGTAAAAATCTTATTGTTTGTACGGATGGAAGCCATACACTTTCAGAAGAAGAAAAGAGTGAACTTGAACGGAAAGAAATACAGCTGTTTGAACAAAAAGTGAAACAATTAGTGGGCAATGAAGGAATGGTAAAGGCTATAAGATTTGCTGATGGGGTGGAAGTGCCAATAGAAGGTGGATTTATTACACCTGAATGGGTTTCAACTACTTCAATAGCACAATCTTTAGGTTGTGAAATAGATAAAAACGGTGGTTTGAATACTGATGGATTAGGTAGAACAAATATAGAAGGTATCTATGCAGCAGGAGATGTTACAACTCCGTCACAAGTCGTAATTGCTGCTGGGGAAGGCAGTAAAGCGGCTATTGGCGTGAATACAGACTTGACGAACGAGGACTTTGTAAAGTAATTGGTTTGTTTTTCAATTTGTTACTTTCGTATTTAGTACGATAAAATGCATAAGTAAGAGAATATTTTTTACGAATGGAGAGGAGCGTTGACAAAATGGAATGTACAGCTATCATTTTAGCTGGTGGCAAGTCTAGTAGGATGGGAACAAATAAAGCATTATTACCTATTTTTGATAAAACGACAATTGAGCATATCGTAGATTGCTGTAAGCAAGTTGCTGATGAGGTTATTGTTGTGACAAATAATCATGAACAATATGCCTTTTTGAATGTTCCTTTAGTGGCTGATACGTATAAAGAAAGCGGTCCGCTAGCTGGTCTTGAAGCGGGGCTGCAAGCGGCGAAGCATGATAAATGTTTTTTAGTTGCTTGTGATATGCCATTTATTAATATTGAAGTAATGAAGCTTTTAGTACAGCATCTAGATGATTATGATGCCGTATTACCAAGTGTAGATAATCAGTATCATCCTTTATTTGCTGCTTATCGAAAAACTTGTTTAGCTCCTATTCGCAAGAACTTACAAGAGAAGATGCTTCGTATGGTAGGGATTTTCGATGAAGTTCATACGAGAATTTTGACCGAAGATGAGCTGTTGTCAGTGAATGATCATATACAAAACGTGTTTTTTAATATGAATCGACCTGAAGAATTTAAAATAGCACAGAAGCTAGAAAGTGAATTAAAGAAGGGTTAAACAATCATTCAAACTGATTAATGGATACATATTTGTAAATGATTTCACAAGTGAATTTTGTGAAAGAAATAATTATATTAAAAGGATGAAGACATATGAATTGTGCAATAACGACTGAACCGATTGACGTTCAGCAATTAATTGATAAAGTAACGAAACGAGAAGCAGGAGCAATCACAACTTTTATTGGTACGGTACGTGAATTTACAAAAGGTAAGAAAACGATGTATTTAGTCTATGAAGCATATGTACCAATGGCAGTGAAGAAATTAGAAGAGATTGTTTCTGAAGTGAAAGAACGCTGGCCTGATGCAGAGATGGTCATCACACATCGTATCGGAAAGCTTGAAATTACGGATATTGCTGTTGTTATTGCGGTATCAACACCACATCGTCGTGATGCATATGATGCGAATTCTTATGCAATTGAAAGAATTAAAGAAATTGTCCCTATTTGGAAGAAAGAGCATTGGGAAGATGGCGAAGAATGGATTGGTAATCAACAAGGAACAATTGAATACCCTTCTGGAAAACCGACGGAGGAAGAGTGCAATGATTAAAATTTTATTATTTACTAATTTAAAAGAGAAGTTTGGAAAAGACAGTATAGATTGGCAAGGTAGCGGTTTAACAGTTGCTGAATTAAAAGAACAGTTAATTAATGAATTCCAAGTTGCAGATGAATTACAAGCTGTGATGACAGCGGTAAATGAAGAATTTGTTGATGCTACATACAAGTTAAATGAAGGTGATACAGTAGCATTTATTCCACCAGTTAGTGGGGGTTGATGAGTGATGGGTGACCGTTATTCAAGACAAGAGTTGTTTAGTCCAATTGGAAAACAAGGGCAAGACCTAATTCGCTCAAAGCATGTTCTTGTGGTTGGTGCTGGTGCTTTAGGTTCAGCGAATTGCGAAATGTTAACGCGAGCAGGTGTAGGGAAATTAACTATTATTGATCGTGATTATGTAGAAGAAAGTAATTTACAACGTCAGCAATTGTATACAGAAGCTGATGTGCAGGAAAGAATGCCAAAGGCAGAAGCGGCACGACGTCATTTACAATCGATTAACAGTGACGTTGAGATAGAAGCCGTTGTTGCAGATGGTACAGCCCTTACGTTACAGCCTCTTGTTCAAAAAGCGGATGTCGTGATAGATTCAACAGATAACTTTGAAACGCGAATGATTATTAATGATTTAACACAGAAGTATAGTATCCCATGGATTTATGGTGCATGTGTTGGAAGTAGCGGAATGAGCTTTACGATTATTCCTGGAGAAACGCCTTGCTTGCATTGTTTGTTATCTACACTACCAATTCAAGGGATGACTTGTGATACAAATGGTATTATTGCTCCTGCGGTAACGATGGTTGTTGCTCATCAGCATACCGAAACATTAAAAATGTTAACGGAAAACTGGAGTGCACTTCGACCTGGATTTGTAAGCTTTGATGTATGGAATAATCAATATCATGTGATAAAAGCATCTAAAATGAAAAAATCTAGCTGTTTATCTTGTGGAGAAGAGCCTACATACCCGTTTTTACAAATTGAGAAAGCTACAAAAACAGCTGTTTTATGTGGACGAAATACAGTACAAATCCGACCGTCTTCTGAAAGAAAGTTAAATTTAGTAAAGCTTGCAGAGGATTTACGAAATGGTGGTTATGAGGTAAAAGCAAATGCTTTTCTTATTTCGCTAGAAACAAATGGACAGCGAATGGTCATTTTCCAAGATGGTCGTGCTCTTGTGCATGATACGAAGGATGAAGCGCAAGCGAAATCGTTATATCAACGTATTTTAGGATAGCAGTGGAGGTATAAGATGAGTGTAAATGAACATAAACTAGAAGCTCCGAAAAGCATTCGTATAATGGTGATTACAGTGAGTGACACACGTACTCCTGAAACAGATAAGAGTGGCAAGACGATGATGGAACTATTAGAAAGTGCGGGGCATACGATTTCGGCATATAAGATTGTTA
This sequence comes from Bacillus massiliigorillae, assembly GCF_000380245.2. Lineage (GTDB taxonomy): Bacteria > Bacillota > Bacilli > Bacillales > DSM-1321 > Bacillus_AD > Bacillus_AD massiliigorillae. The sequence continues at coordinate 3,379,149 of NZ_HG428741.1, read as the reverse complement.
AAGACGAGCAACAAGAAATCCACAATGCTTTAATCGAAGGCTGCCATAATTCTGATATAGATGTGATTTTAACGAATGGTGGTACGGGAATCGCACGTCGTGATGTAACCATTGAGACTGTAAAAAGCTTGTTGGATAAAGAACTACCAGGGTATGGCGAGATTTTTAGAATGCTTAGCTATTTAGAAGATATTGGTTCAGCTGCTATTCTGTCACGAGCAATTGCAGGAGTTGCGAAAGATAAAGTGATTTTTTCCACTCCAGGTTCAACAGGAGCTGTTAAATTAGCTATGAATAAGCTTATTCTACCTGAAATAGCTCATGTTGTAAGAGAAGTGAGGAAAGATCTTCTTGGGTAGATGGTTTACCTAATTAAAAAAGCTTTCTTCTACGTGCTCATGTAGAAGAAAGCTTTTTTGATGAATAGATAGCATTATAATTGTCTTTTATAATCGCCACTCTTTCCGCCTGTTTTACTGATTAACATCGTTTGACCGATAATCATGTCTTTACCAGCTGCTTTACACATATCGTAAATCGTTAATGCTGTGGCAGAAGCAGCAGTTAAAGCTTCCATTTCTACGCCGGTTTGTCCAGTTGTCTTAGCTTCAGCTAGTATTAAGACTTCATAATGATGGTCATAACGATGCACATTCCAATCAAACGTAATATTAACACCCGTTAAAGCAATTGGATGGCACATTGGTATGATGGATGATGTTTGTTTAGCTGCCATAATTCCAGCTACTTGTGACACGGCAAGCACATCACCTTTTTTATTTGTACCATCGATAATTTGATTATAAATATATTCGTTTACAATGACTGATGAACGAGCTACAGCTGTTCTTTCGGTAGTGTTTTTTTCAGAAATATCGACCATTTTAGCACGGCCTTGTTCATTAAAGTGTGTAAGTTTACTCATCAATAATCATCCAATCTGTTTGTTTATTCTCTTTTTTGTGATGGAATTAATATTATACAACCCTTCACATGATAATTACTGTCATATTACATAAAATATAAAAAAGTTTTTTGTGATATAATGTACAATACAAAAAAAGTAAAGCTTATATTCCTTTAGTATATACGAAAAATGTAGGGAGAACTGAAGAAATGATAGAAAAAAGAAAACCAATTCCTGTAACTGAAGCTATTGCAAGACTGATGAATCATATTCCTTCTGTAAAGACAGAAAGTGTACCTTTACAACAAGCTTATGGGCGTATATTAGCAGAAAATATTATTGCAAGGCATGATATCCCACATTTTAACCGTTCAGCATATGATGGATTTGCCATTCGATCACAAGACTCTGAAGGTGCATCAGGAGAAAGTCGTGTCACTTTTCGTGTAGTTGATCATATCGGAGCAGGCCATGTGTCGAAAGTTGTTGTAGGGGAGCATGAAGCCGTTCGTATTATGACAGGGGCAGCATTGCCAGAAGGAGCAGATGCTGTTGTTATGTTTGAACAAGCGAGAGCTGAAGGAGAAGATTCTTTTTCAATTCGTAAGCCCTTTAAGCCTGGTGAAAATATTTCTTATCAAGGTGAAGATGCAAAAGTTGGAACAGAATTAATTAAGGCTGGTGGTTTCATTCACCCTGGTACAATTGCATTGCTTGCAACTTTAGGCTATGCACAGGTGAAAGTGGCTAAAAAACCAATTGTCGGAATTATAGCAACTGGTACTGAATTATTGGACGTAAATGATGAGTTACAACCTGGTAAGATTCGTAATAGCAATGGATATATGATTGAGGCGCAGCTACAACGTATGGGTATTGAATTCCGTTCATATGGTATGCAGTCAGATGATCTTGATCAGTGCTATGAAACGGTAGTACGTGCTTTAAGTGAGACAGATTGTTTAATTACAACTGGTGGCGTATCGGTTGGTGATTTTGATTTTGCTCCAGCTGTGTACAAGCGTTTAAATGCAGATGTTCTATTTAATAAAATTTTGATGAGACCAGGAAGTGTAACAACGGCAGCAGTAAGTAATCATCAATATTTATTTGGATTATCAGGAAATCCGTCAGCTTGCTTCTCAGGATTTGAATTGTTAGTACGTCCTGTATTGTTAAAAATGATGGGCTGTAATAAGCCGTATTTACAGCAGACGAAAGCGATTTTAACAGAAGATTTTCTAAAACCAAATCCATTTACACGATTTATTCGAGCATCATATGAATTTGGTGTGAATGGACCTATTGTAAAACCAGCTGGTTTCAATAAATCAAATGCAGTAACTAGTATCGCAAATGGAAATGCCATTATTGTTCTTCCAAGTGGTACGAGAGGATATGAAGCTGGTACGGAAGTGGATGTTTTGCTTTTAGGAACTGAAGAGGGTGTAGCGGAGTGGAATCTGTGAGAATCTTACAGATTGTCGGCTTTAAAAATAGTGGAAAAACAACACTTATAGAAAACTGGTTAGATGTTCTGCAAGAAGAAGGATTAGGTGTATCAGTCATTAAACATCATGGACATGCTGGACCGATAGAGCTTCCTTCTTCTGAAACAGATAGTATGAAGTATTTTAATAAGGGTGCTTCTAGTTCTGTTGTGGTTGGTGATGGAATGGTTCAATTTCATAACCGTCGTGAATTGGATCTTAATCAATTAATAGAACTGTCTATGATTGCTAATCCTGATGTAATCTTGGTAGAAGGCTTTAAACGTGAACCATTACCCAAAGTGGTTTTAATACGCACTGAAGAGGATTGGAAAATTTTAAGCTCTTTACAAAATATTGTTCTTGTAGTGTGCTTATATGAAATGGCACTTGATACAAACAATAAGATAATCAATCGTAATAATCAGCAACAGTTGGATAATTGGGTTCGTAACTATGTGACTGAAACTATTATGAAATAAAGTTGTTGGAGGAGAATTCATCATGACAACACAATTTAGTGTAGATCAATTGCAAAGGCCTCTACATGATTTACGTATCTCAGTAACGGATCGATGTAATTTTCGCTGTGCGTATTGTATGCCGAAAGAAGTTTTTGGGGATTCCTTTAAGTTTATGCCAAGGGATGAGCTTCTTTCATTCGAGGAAATATATCGATTATCGTGTTTATTTGCTTCTTTAGGCGTAAAGAAGCTCAGATTAACAGGCGGTGAACCGTTATTAAGGCATAATCTTGAAGAGTTAATTAAGCGTCTTAATACCATTGAAGGTATAAAAGACATGGGATTAACGACGAATGGTGTGCTTTTGAAGAAAAAAGCGAGAGCGCTCTATGATGCAGGACTACGAAGATTAAATATTAGTTTAGATGCATTAGATTCAGAGTTGTTTGGAGAATTAAATGGACGTGGCTTTGATTCGAAAATAATTCTTGAAAATATTAAATATGCTCAAGATATGGGCTTTACCATTAAAGTGAATATGGTTGTTCAAAAAGGTGTGAATGATAATCAAGTTGTTCCTATGGCAGACTACTTTAAGAGTCAAGGCATTGAACTTCGATATATCGAATTCATGGATGTAGGTAATGACAATGATTGGAGTTATGAGAGAGTTGTCTCACAAGAAGAAATACTTAGGAAACTTCAAATAAATAATGAACTTACACCTTCTTCAGAAAAATACTATGGAGAAGTAGCTAAAAGATACAAGTATAGTAATAGTGAAGCAGAAGTAGGCTTTATTCCTTCTGTATCTAAACCGTTTTGTTCTTCTTGTACAAGAGGTCGCTTATCTTCTGATGGTAAATTCTATAATTGTTTGTTTGCTTCTGAGGGAGTTGATTTACGTCAAATCTTAAGAAATGGATCTACGGATGAGGAAATATTAAAAGTCATTCGCTCAACTTGGGAACAACGTAATGACCGATATTCTGAAGAACGTACCGAGCAATCCGTTAAGAATCGTAAGAAAATTAATATGTCGTTTATTGGTGGATAGTAAATAATAAGCTTCTTGCCAGTCAAAAAAAGCTAACTTTGTGAATTACATAAAGTTAGCTTTTTTTGATTAGCAAGTGTAAAAATGAACACTACGGCAATAAAAGAGTGTTCAACTTTACACTCTTTATTACAAAAGGAATTTGTTAAAATCTTGGTAGGAAGTCTATATGAAAAGGCGGTACAACATATTATGAGTACTCAACAGGTAAGAAACACAGAAGAAACCATTATTACTAAACTTAGCTTATATACATTTATACAAAAATTTTATGCAGGTCAATTAAATCAGTTATCTGAAAGTCAGTGGAAAGAGCTAATTGGCTGTATAAAACAAGACTCTTTAACTTTAGAACAAGAATCAATAACAGAGGGAATTCAAACGTTATTGAATTTCTCAACCCAAGATTTAGCTGATCTGCAATATGATTTTAATCGATTGTTTGTTGGACCAATGGAACTAGAAGCATCACCATATGAATCTACTTATCGTAGTGAAAATGGTGCAGTGATGCAATATTACACATTAGCGGTACGTAGATTTTATGAAGATGCAGGACTGACACTCGTTAATAAAAATAGTGATCCTGATGATCATTTAGCGCTGGAACTTGAATTCATATGTTATTTATTAGAGAACGGTTTAGAAGATGAACAATATATGAAATTATATAATGATTTTTTACAAAAGCATTTATTCCATTGGGTAGAAGAACATTGTGAATTAGTTCAAGAGAAAACAAGTAACAATGTCATAATTGGTATGTCTCATATATTGCAAGGAATGATGCTTGTTGAAAAGTGTTAAGTAGATTCATAATTAAGCTTGAAGGGAGGAGATGTTCCATATGTTATTCAATCGTATGAAAAAAATGTCTAATGTCTTAATCAAAAAAATTGATAAGATAGATATTGAACATAATCGTTGTTTAAAAGTAAGAGCGGTTATTAGTTCCTGTTCAGTATGTACAGATGTTTGCCCTGCACCGGGAAGCATTCAAATTAATCAAGATTCACTTGAGTTACAGGATTGCTTAGACTGTGGATTATGTACAACTGTTTGTCCAACGAATGCATTAAAATGGAACAGCCCTCCGCTTAGTCAAATTGAACAACGAATAAAGCGATTAGCCAAAAATGAACAAACGGTCTATATAACTTGCTCAGCAATGGAACATAAAACGGGCCATTCTTCAATCGTTGAAGTACCTTGTTTAGGTATGCTTCCAGCAGAATTTTGGCTGAACATCGGTTTGAGTGTAAACAACCTTTCTATTCTTGTAAGTAGTGACAATTGTAAGCAATGTAGCATAACAACTGGAGAACAAGTATTTCAACAACAATTGGATAAAGCATATGAAAACCATTCTAATCCTTTTCCGATTTGTTCAGAAGTCTCATTACAGAATCAAACCGATTCCAGTATAGATCATGGTAAACGTAATTTTCTTTCTTCTCTCATGGAAGAAGTAAAGGAAACGAATACAATTACGGTGAAGGAAGTTCTCGAAGTGAATAAAACACTTTCACCATTTGAGAAATTTGACCAATATTATCAACAGAAAAATGAAATAGAAGAAATTTCTGATGAAGTGAATGAAATTAAACAATCATTGGCGGATCAAGTATTGAAGGATAATGTCATTCATACTGATAAGCGTTCACTGCTATTAAGTGCTTTCAAGCAATCGCCGCAACTGCAAGAAGAAATGACGATACTTATGCCAACGATAAAGGAAAGCTGTACGCGTTGTGGAGCATGTTCGTTTCTATGTCCAACCGATGCTTTATATGCAGATGGTAAAGACATTATTTTAGCAACGAATAAATGTGTATCTTGTCAGCTGTGTGTTGAAATATGTTACGAAAAGCATATCTCGATGGAGCCAAAGGCAGCTACCATTATGAATAATAAATATATGTATATCTTAAAAAGTTAAGAAAAAAGCGAGAGCCAAAGTGTCATTAGCTGACGACACTTTGGCCCTCGTTTTTTTAGGCTGGATAATAAATTGTCATACTTAATCGAGTCACTGTATTTCCTGAATTACGATAGCTATGAGGTCTGTCGGCTTTGAATCTAATTGAATCACCATTTTTAATTGTATATTCAATTTCATTAACAATAATTGTTAGTTCTCCATCAAAGACTGTTATATATTCCTCTGTCCCGTCTCTATGAGCTTCTGCACTTAAATACCCGTCCTTATCCATTTCGATAGAATAAATTTCAAATCGTTTATCATCTTGGAAAGGAAAGTAAGGGTAAACTCTATATTTCCCGTTGTCTTCGGATAATACTTGAATTTCACTTTTCATGACTACTTTTGTATCTGGTTGTGGATTTTGGATAAGTGAAGAAAAAGAAATTTTTAAGCCATTTGCGATTTTCCAAATTGTTGTGATGGTTGGACTCGATTCGCCTCTTTCAATCTGCCCAATCATTGTTTTGCTAACGCCAGTTAACTCAGCTACCTTCTCTAGGCTGAGTTTTTTCTCTTCTCTAAGTGCTTTTAAATTTTTGGCAAGAATAATTTGTATGTCCTCCATAATTCACACTCCTTATATCTGTACAATATAACGACCGTATTGTACAATATGTAAAAATGTTATATCGTTCGTTTTAGACATTATATCATACGACATGGAGGAGGATGATTCGTATGCCTATGGTTTCATTTTTGTTATATGTTTTTATAACAAGCTTCACACCTGGTCCAAATAACATTATGGCGATGATGTTCGCTAATAAATACGGGTTAAAAAATACGATTAGATTTTGTTTCGGTGTAAGTGCTGGTTTTTTTGTCATCATGGTATTGTGTACTTACTTTAACATTATGCTTGAGAGTTTTATTCCGAAAATTGAATTTTTTATGAGTATTTTAGGTGCAGCCTATATGTTGTATTTGGCTGCGAAGTTTGTATTTAGTAAGGATGGTAAAGAGGATCAAGAGGAAAGTAAGAATAATGGATTTTTTACAGGTATGCTTCTGCAATTTGTTAATCCGAAGGGGATTTTATATGGTATTACAGTAATAGCTACTTTTATTTTGCCGTATCACTCATCAAATATAAGTTTGTTGTTTTTTGCTATATTACTAGCATTTGTAGGTTTTTTGAGTACTTTCAGCTGGAGTTTATTTGGTTCAATCTTTCAAAAAATGATATTAAAGTATAGAAATCAGTTCAATGTCGTTATGGCTTTGTTATTGGTGTATAGTGCTGTTTCTATTTTTGTGAAGTAGACAAAGGGTTCATTCAAAATATGAGAGGATGTTCGAAGTGTGATTGTAAATAACTTATCGAATGTCCTTTTTTTGTTTTGTAGATAAACTGAGAAGTAGACCCATCAAACAAAAAGACCGGTGCTGGTTTTTCTATGTATGTACAAAATTACATAGTTTATTGTTAAATGCTATGAAAATGGCAAAAAAGTGACGATAATCATTATCATTCGTTCAGTATTAATGCAGGATTTATTGGTTTGTTTAAAAGGGGAATGCTTATATATCAACGTTTGTAGAGCATCTTTTTAGGGTTGTGTAATTTTATACACTAAGACCATGTAATTCATGTTTGTATTTACACTCTTAACCATTAATAGTGTTTGTTAAAATTATCTCGAAATAATAAATTACAGAACAACGAGGTGAATAGAAATGAAAAGATGGCTAGTTTTTGCCTTATGTGCAATCAGTATTTTCTCCATTTTAAGTGGATGTTCTGGAGATAAAGAATCGAAGCAATCAATTGTGAATAGCGGAAAAGTAGATAAAGAATATATTGGAGAACCAAATCCTGTTCTAGAAGAAAAGTTTAAGCAATCAGAAGCTGAACAAAAAATTCAAGAGAATGTGAAGAAAGAACTTTCGGAGAACAAAGATGAATTAGATGGTGGAGGACTATCTGTTCATTAAATGGTGATTTTTGAAGGAGGGAAATATCAATGAGTAAAATTTCAAGACGTACCTTTTTAAAAGGTTCTGCAACTTTAGGAGCTCTTGTTGGAATTGGCTCAACAGCTTCAAGTTTTACGAAGGCAGATAAAAATATAGCTTCTGCAGCTGGAAAAACGAAGCAAGTTTTCAGTTCTTGTCCAAGAAACTGCTATGATACATGTTCAATTGTAACGACAGTAGAAGATGGAACAATTAAGTACATCACAGGTAACAAAAACAATACGTATACAAATGGGCGTTTGTGTGTGAAAGGTTACACATATCCAAACTATGTATATTCTCCAGATCGCGTGAAATATCCAATGGTACAAAAAGGCCGTGGTACAGGTAAATGGGAGCGTATTTCATGGGATGAAGCATATGAAATGATTGCAAAGAAAATCCTAGCGATTAAAGAAAAGCATGGTAGTACATTACCGATTGCTCTTAATAAATATTCCGGGAATTTTAACGTATTATCATATGGAGTCGAAGGTATGATGGCTAGCTGGGGTTATACAACAAGAGCTACAGGTACACCTTGTTGGCCAGCTGGGATTGACTCGCAAACTTTTGATTTTGGAACGATTGTAAACTCAGATCCAGAGAAAATGGTAGAGGCAAAATATTTAATCGTTTGGGGAGCAAATCCTGCGTGGACTTCTGTTCACTCAATGAGCATTATTCAAAAAGCAAAAGAAAATGGCACAAAAGTAGTTGTAATCGACCCGATTATGACAGATACAGCAGCGAATGCGGATGAATATATCGAAATTAAAACATCGTCTGATGGTGCATTAGCACTTGGTATGGCGAAATATATTTTAGATCATAATCTGCAAGATGTTGCTTGGATGAAAAACAACTCTGTAGGTTACGAAGAATATATGAATTATGTTCGTAATAATATCACGCTAGAATGGGCTTCTGAAAAAACAGGTGTTCCAGTTGATGTTATCGAGCGTTTAGCACGTGAATATGCTGCGGCAAAACCAGCTAGTATTTGGATTGGTTATGGTATGCAAAGACATACAAATGGTGGAGCGGCTGTGCGTTCAATTGATGCATTAGTTGCACTAACAGGCAACATTGGTGTTGTTGGTGGTGGAGCAAACTATGCACAATTAGATAGCTGGGGCTTTAACTATGCCGCACAATCTGCTGGTACACCACCTGAAGGTAGCGGTGGAGAAGCGGATCGTGCAATCAATATTAATAACTTCCCAGCTCAAGTATTAGCTATTAATAATGATCCAAAACAAGTACCAATTGAGATGCTATGGGTAGCATGTCGTAACCCAATTGCTCAAGACCCTGAAACATCTGTTTCGTATAAGGCGTTTGATTCAATTGATTTTGTTGTAACAGCTGATCTTTGGTTTAACGAGACAGTATCACAATCTGATTTAGTGTTACCAGTTTGCTCAATCTTTGAAACATGGGGACTTCACGCAAGTTATTGGCACTATTGGATGAACATTAACCAACCAGCAATTAAACCTTTATATGAATCAAAATGTGATGTGGAAATTGCGATGGGTATTTCGAAGAAGTTAAATGAGTTAGAACCTGGTTCTTGCACATATCCAACAGATCGTTCAATGGAAGAATGGGTTGGAATGGAAATGTCAGATGCATTTATTGAACAATTTGGTTTTTCAAGCTGGAAAGACATCTTGAAAAAAGGGACTGCTAAAGTTCAAGGCTATGATGCAGCTTGGGCAGATGGTAAATTCAGAACACCTTCTGGAAAATATGAATTCCTATCTAAGAAAAGTGCTTCTTTCGGTCATCATGCATTACCGGTATACGTGGAAGAAATGGCGGTTCCAAAGGATCAACCGATTCGATTACTATCACCTCACTGGAAATACGGCCTACATTCTCAATTCCAAAACTTAGAATGGATGCAATCTGTTCATAACGAGCCATTTGTGGAAATGCACCCTGTTTTAGCAAAACAAAAGGGCATCAAAGATGGTGAGATGGTAAAAGTTCATAATGACATTGGATTTGTTGAATTGAAAGCGAAAGTAACGAAAACTGTTCCAAAGGATGCAGTAGTCATTTATGAAGGCTGGTATAAAGATCAGAAATTTAACGTGAACTATTTGGTTAAAGCAACACCAGCAGATATGGGTTCTTGTGCGACTGGACAAGCTGGTTTAGCATTCCACGATCAGTTCGTTAATATTTCGAAAATGTAAGGAGGTATAGCAAATGGCAAAAAAGAAGGAAAGATTAGGTTTTGCGATTAACATGGATCGTTGTGTAGGCTGTAACGCTTGTACGATTTCATGTAAAAGCTTTTATCAATTAGAACCAAGTATTAACCGACGTTTCGTTCGTGAAACAGATGAAATGTTAACAGGTACGGCAAAACGTTGCTACATTTCAACAGCGTGTAACCATTGTGATGAGCCAGCATGTGCAAAGGCATGTCCTACAGGTGCTTATACGAAATTAGAAAATGGTATTGTAAAACACAATCAAGATCGTTGTATCGGATGTCAAATGTGTGCAACAGCATGTCCGTATGGTGTGCCACAATTTGATACAGTGAAGAAGAAAATGGACAAATGTAGTATGTGCTATGATCGCTTAGAACAAGGTGAAGATACAATTTGTGTATCATCTTGTCCAATGGAAGCTATCTCAATTATTGATTTAAATTCGATTAATGAGTCTGACTATGTGAAAGATGTATCAGGGTTTGTTAACTCAAAAATTACTGGCTCTTCAACTCACTTCACATTACCGAAAGCTAGTCATTCTGTTAGGAGGGATCAATAATGGAGCATAGTATGACCCTTGTTGTCTTTACAATTCTATCGCAATTAGCGATTGGAGCATTTATGGCATTCTTTATTTTAGATGCTATTAAGCAAAAGGTTTCTAAGAAAACAAGTTTGATTACACTTGGTATAATAATTGCTATTTCTATAGTTGCGGTTATTGTTTCTGTGTTCCACTTAGGGCATCCATTTGCAGCTTATAGAGCTATTTTGAATTTAGGTCAATCTTGGTTAACTAGAGAAATTCTGTTCTTCCCAGGATTCATTTTATTCGTAATTCTGTATACATTCTTTGCGAAAACAAAAGGGTCGAAACAAATCCTTGGAACAATTACTTCTCTATTAGGAGCAGTAACAATCTTCTGTACTGCTATGATTTATACGATTCCATCAATGCCAGCTTGGAATAATGGAACAACAATGGCTGCATTCTTCGTTACAGCTTTATTGCTTGGACCAGTTCTTGTACAAATGCTTGTATCTGTATTAGATGGGAAGTATGTTGATTTCACAGCTTATACGTTAGGGGCAGCAGTTGTAGCTATTTTGTTAAATGTGATTAATTTAACAATCTTAAAAGGTGGCTTCCCAGAAGCGGTTGAAACATTCACATTGTTAACAGCTAGTCCACTATTCTGGGTGAAGTTAGTGTTAATCGTTGTAGGATGTGGTATCGCTCTTATCGGACTTATGAATCGTAAGTATAAATCCACTCCGTTAGTTGCTGTTATCTTAGGTTGCTTTTTCATAGCGGAGTTTGTTGGTAGAATGTTATTTTACTCAACAGGTGTTCATTTATAATAGCAAGCGACTAGTTAAAGTAGTAAAGAGTAAAGCACCCTTACGATTGAAGGGTGCTTTACCTCTATATGTTCATATCGATAGAAATCTTTAGAGCTAAAATAATGTTCACTAAATCAGTATATTGATCTAATTGTATTTGCAAGATAGATTCTATTTTCTTCAACCGTTGTCGAAGTGTATTTGGATGTATAAATAATAGGTTTGCTGTTTTAAATATGTCTCCATTTTGATTGCAATATGTGTACAGAGTTTGAATAAGATCTGTTCCATTCTCGTTGTCATATCGTTGAAGCTTTCCTAAATAAAGCGAAGCGAAATCATCAAGTAATTCATGATGAATATAACTTAATAGTCGTATATATCCTAAGTCATTATAATGAATAATGGAATTTGTACCATGAAAGAAATTATGCATTTGTAATGCTATTTTTGCTTCTTGAAAACTGATGTGTAAATCTAAAATGGAGCTTTGTGTTCGACCAATACCAATGAATGTAGAGATGAATGGATATAATTCACTGAAAGTATGTTGAATGCTTTGAAGCCATTCATTGATTTCAGCCTTGGCATACAACTTACTTTTCGTTGATTTGGGAACAACAATAGCGACAATTCGATGACTAAGATGCGTTGTATAAATATGTGTTTCTTCTAATTTGTTTCTTATTAGAATACTTTCCATGTTGGAAATAATTTCTTTAGTAATGATTTTGTCACTGTTCAAGTTTGTGGCTAATACGTATGTGTTTGGAAGGAATTGCATCTCTAATAGTCTTCCTAATTGTATTAGCTCGCTTTCTGTTTCGATATTATTATTTAAAATATCGAATAGAAATTGATCTTTATATTTTAGATGAATGTTTTGAGTTAGTTTTTCTTGTTTCATCCATGTGCACATTGTAGGTGTGATAGAACCCAATATGTGAAGTTCCTCTTCACTTATTATTTCTCTATCTTGTTTGTCGAGAAGGAAATATCCGATTAATTGATTTTTCGTATCAATAATTTGATAGGCAAAATAAGTTAGTTGACCATCGGTTAAAATGTCTATATTTTTTTGTGTTGTTTCAACAAATGTAAACTCTTTTGAAGAAAATTCTAAGGATGAAACTAATTGTTTTTGATTGTTAAGAAAGGTTACTTTTCGACCAATTATTTCGCTTAATCGATTCCACAAAGTTTGAATATCATTTTCGTTATATAAGTGTAGCCAATATGTCGATAATTCACTTTGTTTTATTGAAAGAAGATTACTTTTTTGAAGTAGAAAGATTTCTTGAATAGCATCATAAATGGTTTGCCCATCTATATGTTTTAAACGTATAAGTGGTTTGTTTTTTTCATTGGCTTCTTCAAGAATATATGAAGGTACATCATAGAGTGAATGACCATATAGAATAATCCCTGATATATGCTCTGCTTCTATACTTTGTTCAATTGTAGAGAATGCATCTGAAGAACAATCAATTAGCAATAAACTATTACTAATCGTTGTTTCTTCTTCGAATGTCACATGATGACAAGCGTGCTGTTTTCCTTTCCAACCTGCTAAAATTTCACTGTAGAAGAAAGGATTATATGTTATTAATCGCTCATAGGTTAGTGAAATCATTGTTCGTTCTCTCTTTCATTTGCCCAAAAGTGAATCTTAGAAGGCGAATTATATTTATATCTAGTAGATGGTTGTGTAATGGTCTTAATAGTGTATTCTTTTATCGACGCTTTATAATCAGAAGGATAATCTTCTAGAATATTGCCAATAGAAATCGCATCTGCTATACATGTTTGCACACAAATTGGCTGCTCGCCTTTTTGTAGTAAACTATAGCACATGTCACATTTATCAGCTTTCTTTGTTTTTTTATTAATTATAATGGCTTGAAAAGGACAAGCTGAAGCACATTTTCCACAGCCGACACAGTTTTGCTTATCTAACACAACAATGCCATTTCTAAGTTTGCGAATACAGTTTTGTTTGCAGACAGGCATACAAGCAGGCGTTTCACAATGATTGCATGAAGTTGAGAAGTGAATTTCATCCTGTTCATGATATTGAGGAATAGATAGAACCTTTCTTCTCTTTGTATCTTCAATTTCTTTTTCGTTACTGCATGCATACGTACAAGAATGGCAATTGATGCATTTATTAATATCAATAAAAAATGCTAATTGCTTCATACTCCTCACCTCAATGTTAATAATACATGATAAGGAATTAGAAAGTAAGATTAATGTGAAGTTTTTCACATGTTTTTGTTGCCAGTTTGAACGGGATAAAGTGAAACTTTGCTGATGGGGATTTTCGTTCATCCCCACCGGGCATTAGTTGAAACAATCGGGTTCTTACTGGTTCTCAAACTCCCCTTGAACGTCTTTGCTTACGCTTCTGTTTTAAAGTTGGAGTCTTAGAGCCAGTAAGAACGGGATAAAGGAGGCGAAGTGAGTGAAACGTAGTCAGAAAATAACACGTCATGTATGTCCTCGAAATTGCTATAGCAGTTGTTCAATGCTTGGATACACTGTAAATGGTAAATTGGTTAAGGTTTCAGGTGATAGTAAGCATGGCTATACGAAAGGGAAGCTATGTCCGAAAGGCTATAATTATTTATCGCATGTGTATCATCCAGAGCGTTTAAAATTTCCTATGATTCAGAGTAGAAGAGGAAGTGGTGAATGGAATCGCATTTCTTGGGAAGAAGCTATCGATCATATTTGTCACAAAATGATTGAACTCCATGATCGTTATCAATCGAATTTATCACTTTGCTTAAATAAGTATTCGGGTAATTTTGGTATTTTGCATAATAGTGTAGAAGGCTTCTTTAATAGTTTAGGGCAAACTACGAGAGCTGTTGGCTCACCATGCTGGCCTTCAGGGCTAGATGCTTCTATATATGATTTTGGTGATTATAAGCATTCCAATCCAGAGCAATTAACTTATGCAGATACGATTATCCTTTGGGGAAGTAATCCGATATGGACCTCGATTCATTCTGTACAGTATTTGTATGAAGCCAAAAGCAGAGGAGCAACGATTATTACAATTGATCCTGTGTATACAGCATCAGCCAAAAAATCAGATGTTTATATCCAAATAAAACCTGGTACGGATGGAGCTTTTGCTTTGGTGTTGGCGAAATTTATGTACGAACAAGGTGTTTATGATGAAGATTTTATCACGAATCATACAAAAGGGTTTTCTAGCTTCAGAGAATATAGCGATACGTTAGATATAGATGCATTATTAATGGAATGTGGCTTAACAATTGATGCTGTTTCGATGATAGCTAAACATATGAAGCCGAAGCGTAGAACAACTGTATGGATTGGCTTTGGATTACAACGCAATAAATATGGTGGTCAAAATATTAGAGCTATACATGCTCTGATGGCGATAACGGGTAACATCGGAAAAAAAGGTTGTGGTGTCATGTATGCAGATTTGAGTAACTGGGAGTTTTCAAACCGCATTACACAATATTATAGTCACGGATTTACCGAAGAAAATGCTTATCGTTCTGTGAATATTAATGACTTTGCACATGCATTGCAAGATACAACTGATCCACCAATTAAAATGCTCTGGATTACATGCCGAAACCTCATGACGCAAAATCCAGATCAAAGGTTGCTATATAAAGGGCTACTAAATATGGAATTAATTGTGACTATTGATCAGTTTCTAACACCAACAGCTAAGCTTTCAGATATTGTATTACCTACAACCACGAATTTTGAGGAATGGGATATTGTACCGAGTTATTGGCATCAATGGTTAGGTATAAATGAACCTGCTATAAATCCTTATTATGAAAGTAAAAGTGATTTAGAAATATCATGTATGCTATCAAAACGATTAAATGAATTGCGGCCAGGGTTCTCTACCTTTCCTTATGATAAACAACCTGAAGATTTTATTGATGCGGAGTTTACGGAGAAGTTATATGAACAGCTAGGAATTAGTAATTGGCGGGAATTATTAGATGGACCGAAATGTTTAAATGTTTCTGATATCGCTTGGCAAGACTACCAATTTAAAACGCCATCGAAGAAGTTTGAATTTTATTCAGAAGTTGCGCTACAAAATGGAAAACCTCCAATGGCACAATATATTTTAGCGAATGAATCGACAGTTAATAGTCAATTTTTATTGATTACCAATCATGGACAATTTAATTTGAATTCGCAATTTGTTAATTTGGATTTATTGAATCGAGAGGAGAAGGAACCAATTGCCTTTATGCATCCATCAAGAGCAAGGCAAGAAGGTATAACTAATCATTCTTACATTCAAGTCTATAATAAACAAGGAGAAATAACGGTTAAGTGTATATTATCAACAGATGTGCATCCGGCTGCGTTATTAGTACAAGCAGAGCATCATATTGTCAATGAACTTGTGTATTATAAACCAACTGATATGGGTGAGATATCTTCAACTTATGAAGGAATGGCTTTTAATAGTATATATGTCAGTGTTAAAGGTATTAAGAAATAATTGTTAATTTGAATACAAGAAAAAGGGTGTTTAAAATGCTATCAAATATAGGTATTCCAGGCCTTATTTTAATCTTAGTTTTAGCTTTAATTATTTTCGGACCAAAGAAATTACCAGAGGTAGGTCGTGCTTTTGGACAAACATTACGTGAATTTAAAAAATCTACACGAGATTTAACAAGTGACGTAATGGAAGACGTTGAAGAAGACAAGAAAAAAGTAGTTGAAAAGAAATAATTAAAAGGAGAGGCTGTCTCAAAAATGATTTTTTAATCACTTTTGGGACACCTCTTTTCGCTTTTAAGATGCTTCGTACTTGTTATACATCTAATAATTAGAACATCTTGTACGATAAAATAATTGTATTCTATTTTATCTTTATAGGAGCTTGGTTGCTTAAGTCATTATTCACCAGATGGTTGAAGATAACACTTGATTTTTAAAAAAATGTATGGAAATATTATTGCTTGTATCAATTGAATCACATCAATTGATAGTGTTTTTAGGATAGTGAAAGCTCGGAGGGAGGAATAACTATGTATGAACCTAAAATCAAAAAAGAGATGATGTGTCCTATAGAGTATGCTATTGAATTATGTGGTGGGAAGTGGAAAACAAGAATTATTTGTCTAATTACGTCCAATGGTACTATGCGTTATAATGCCATTCGAAAAGAACTATCTAATGTGACAGATACCGTGTTAACATCCACTTTGAAAGAACTGATTGCAGAGGGTATTGTAAGTAGAAAACAATACAATCAAATGCCACCTAAAGTTGAATATATCTTAACGGAAAAAGGAGAATCGTTAAAACCAATCTTGCATGGAATTTGTCAATGGTCTAGAACCTATACAGAATTTGACAAAGAAAATGCTTTATCTCCTTGTAAATCTTGCAAAGAGTTTGTTAGCTAATGTAGGCTGACATGCAAGAGTGACTATACTTTAACAATCTTACGTGTACTAAAGGGTCGTAGTAAAACACGTTAGGTTGTTAAAGTAAAATGATCCTTATGCTGAAGCTCCTCTTTTTACTCCTACTTTCCTCGATGTATACGTTTTTTACCCTAAATTATAAGAATATTCTGTATTTGTATGTAGATTTAATACTAGCTTTTAGGCTAGTTACTAATAAAATTAATAGTATTTTGTTCTTTTCATGTCATTGCTAAACTAGATAAAGTAAATAATTATGTGAATGAAGTCACATGGAGACTGAGTTAAATAGAACCAGATGTCTTTAATCTTGAAATGAATATTAATGTTTTCGTCAAATAAGGAAGAATGATAAATGACAGGCAATAACAATTGAAATCTTAACTAATGCTGTAAGATTATTTTTTTTGTCATTAAGAAGGGAGTATTGAAATGGTAGCTATACAGGAATCTAACTTGATTTCTATAAGTAAGGAGAGAGAAGCGATTTATACATTTTTACGAGTATCTCTTCAATGTCCGTTAACAATTGAAATATTACAACATTGGAAAAATCATCTCTCATTTGAATTCAAATCTATTCTTTCGGAGGGAAATAAGGAGTTAGGTTCTTTCTTTGAAAGTTTAGATAGAAAAAAACTTGAAACAATTATTGAAGAAGAAAAAGAAGCATACTTAGCGACGTTTTACGTCTTTAACGAAGAAGGAAAAGTTCCTGCCCCACCTTGGGAATCGGCTTATGTGACTAGAGATAAATCTCTTTTTGGTGAGCCTGTATTCCAAATACGAAAGAGATTAGCGGATTTTGGTTTGCAATATATTCATGAGAATACAGACCCAGATGATCATATTGCGATTGAATTAGAATTTATGAATTTTTTAATTAACTACACACTTTCTGCCAAAGAAGAAGGTAGAGATGACGAGTATGCCAAAGGAGTGTACACACAATATTGGCTGATGAAGGAACATTTGAATAGATGGATTACTCCATTTACGAAAGATATTCTTTCTTCGAATACAAGTCCTTTTTATAAAGGAATAGCTTTGTTATTAAGCTTATTTGTAGAAGAAGATTTTGAATATATTAAAACAATAAAGGAGGACCTAGATAATGAATGAGAATATTTTCCGAAAGATTTCAAATTTTAAGATGAACCGTCGTTCGTTTTTAAAATGGTCAGGCGCAGTTGCAACGCCAGCAATTATTGGTGGGACTGCGGTATCTAGTAATCTTGTAAAAAAAGCAAGTGCCGCAAGCTCAAGCAGTAAAGCAGACGCTACTATTATTCCAACATGTAGCACATTAAACTGCGGAGGAAAATGTCTAATCAAAGCTCATGTGCAAGATGGACAAATTGTTCGGATTAGCACAGATAATGATGCGCGAGATGAAAATGCTGATAATGAAGAATATCCACAAATTCGTGCTTGTGTGCGTGGAAGAGGATATAGAAGGCATATTTATTCTCCTGACCGCATCAAGAAGCCGTTAAAACGTGTAGGTAAACGCGGTGAGGGCAAATTTGAAGAAATTTCATGGGACGAAGCGATTAAAATTATTGCTAAAGAAAATAATCGCATAAAAGAAAAGTATGGTCCAGCTTCTAGATTTAGCTTATATGCAACAGGGCAAACCGGAACAATTGGTAGCGGTGATACAGTTATTCAACGTTTACTTGCACAGGACGGTGGTTTCTTAGGTCGTTACTCCAACTATAGCTCTGGTCAACATGGTGCTGCGACACCATTCACTTTTGGAGTAAGCTCTGCAGGAAGTAGCTGTAATACGTTATTAGATTCTAAGCTAATTATTTTACATGGTATGAACCCTGCGGAAACGATTTTTGGTCACTTCAATATGTACTTACGTATGGCAAAGGCTAAGGGTGCAAAAATCTATACAATTGACCCAAGAAAAACAGATACTGAAGTTGCGCTAGCTGATGATTGGTTCCCTGTAAAACTAGGTACTGACAATGCTTTAATTGCAGCAATGGCGTATGTAATATTTACGGAAAAACTTCAAGATCAAAAATTCCTTGATACATTTTGCATCGGACATGATGAAGCGCATATGCCCGAAGGTGTTCCAGCAGGTGAATCATACTATAGCTATGTAATGGGAGTAAAGGATAAGACTCCTAAAACACCAGAATGGGCAGCCAAAATAACAGGTTTACCAGCAAACCGTATTAAACAGTTAGCTCGTGAAGTGGCGACTACAAAGCCAATGGCTTGGATTCAAGGGAACGGTATTAACCGCCATATGAATGGTGAGCAACTATCGCGCGGTGGTTCAATTATTCCTATTTTAACTGGAAACATCGGTATTAGCGGTGGTTGGGCAGGACCCGGAGCTCCAAACGGTACGATTGTTAAACATCAAGAATTCCCAATTCCTGAAAACCCACTAGGAATAAGTATTCCATGTTTCAGATATACGGATGCGATTGTTCGTGGTACAGAAATGGGAGCGGCTGATGGTGTTAAAGGTCTTGAAGAAGGACAAACATTACCTTCTAATATCAAAATGATTTATAACATGGCAGGTAACTGCTTAGTAAATCAACATTCAGATATTAATAAAACAATTGAAATTTTAGAAGATGAGTCGTTATGTGAATTTATTGTTACTTCTGATATTTATATGACGCCTTCTGCTAAGTACTCAGATATCGTTTTACCAACTTGTACGTTCTTTGAACAAAATGACTTAGTTCCACCGTGGAGTTATGGTCAACACATTTTCCTTTCTCAAAAAGTAGTTGAACCGTTATATGGCTCTCTAACAGAATACGAATGGATGAGTAAGCTTGCAGCTGAATTGGGCATTGAGCAAGAATTTACTGAAGGTCGAACACAAGATGAATGGGTTAAATGGATGATTGAAGAATCTAAAAAGGTTGATCCAGATTTCCCAAGTTACGAAGAAATGCAAAAAAATGGCGTGTATAAATATAAAGATATTACAGTAGTCAAGTTTGAGAAACAGATTAAAGACCTTAAAAATAACCCATTTGAAACACCATCTGGAAAGATTGAGCTATTCTCTAAAGATTTATTCGATATGAATAATCCTGAGGAAATTCCAGCTATTCCTAAGCATATTGTAGTGGAAGAAGGCCCTGAAAGTGAATTAACAAAAAAATATCCACTTCAAGTTTTCGGTTGGCATGTTAAGAGACGTTGTCACTCTACTTGGGATACAAGCGATTGGATGGAAGAAGTTCAAACACAGGAGCTTTGGATTAATCCTATTGATGCAGAGAAACGTGGCATTAAAGATGGAGATAATGTTGAAGTTTACAATGAGCGAGGGAAATTCGTTATTTCGGCCAAAGTATCAAGCAGATTCATGCCAGGCGTAATTGGTATACCACAAGGTGGCTGGTATGACCCTGATAAAAAAGGTGTAGATAGACGAGGAGCTATCAATGTATTGACTACTCATAAAGCATCACCATTCCATTGTAATCCTCAACATACGAATTTAGCAGAAGTAAAAAGAGTGTAGGGAGGAATAAAACATGGCTCAATTAGGTTTTTATATAGATCAAGCTCGTTGTAATGGCTGTAACGCATGCGTTGTAGCTTGTAAAGATAAAAATAATAATCCAGTTGGGGTTAATTTCCGACGAGTATATGTAAATGAATCTGGGCAGTTTACTAAAGACAAAGATGGAGCATGGATTAATAACGTTACGGCATTTAACATATCCATTTCTTGTAATCATTGTGATGAACCAGGATGTGTACGTGGATGTCCTACTGGTGCAATGCATAAACGCAAAGAAGATGGTGTTGTTGTTGTCGATCACGATAAATGTGTAGGCTGCAAATATTGTACATGGAATTGTCCATATGGTGCACCGCAATATAATGAAGAACTAGGTATGATGACAAAATGTGATACATGTCTAGATTTAAGAGAAGCAGGTGAAAAGCCAGCGTGTGTGGCTGCTTGTATTATGCGTGCTATTGATTTCGGACCAATTGATGAGTTACGTGCGAAATATGGTGATACTGCTGATATTAAAGGATTACCAAGCTCGAAATATACAAAACCAAATCTAGTGATTAATCCTCATAAGGATGCAGCTAAATAATATATTAAGGAGGGATTAAGATGCACGAATGGCCATTGTTGATTTTTACGATTTGTATGCAAGCGGCTATTGGAGGAATGGTGGTTCTTTGGTTCTTCCATAGAAGCTTAGAAAAAAACGGTGTAGATACATTTCATGTTTTAAGAATTCCATTAATCGTTATTGCTGTTCTATCATTCATAGGATTAGGAGCCTCCTTTGCTCACTTAGGAAAACCTAGCCATGCTTTTAATGCAATCTTAGGATTTGGACATTCTTGGATGAGTCGTGAAATTGTATTTACAGGTTGTTTTATAGGATTGGCTGTAATAACAATCGGATTATTCTTTATTCAAAAGAAAGTCAATCCTTGGTTTTTATTGGTGACAGCTCTTGTTGGTTTAGTCGATGTTTATAGTATGGCAGCAATTTATTCTAATACTTATGTAAATGGTTGGGATAGCGCAAATACAGTTTTATCATTCTATGGAACGACTCTGACATTGGGAGCAATCTTAATGTTAAGTTTAAATGCAACGTTCATTAAAAACGCAGAAGTTACAAAAACATTATTTAAAATAGGTTTTTCTCTAGCAGCTGTAGGTATTGCTGTTCAACTTATGGGAGCAGCATTGTTAGCAGCATTTAATGGAGAGGTAGTTTTGATTTCTGGTAATATGGCATCTGCGAGTTTAGCAGATTATCAATCTGTTATTATAGTACGCTGGATCATAGAAATCATTGGAATGGCTATTTTCGGCTTCTATGCTATTTCAACAAACAAAAAATCCATAGCCACGGTTGGTTATGTAGCCTTAGCAGCTATTCTTATAGCAGAAGGTATGAATAGATATGTATTTTATGTTTTAGGTTCGTAAAAATAATGCCGAGTATTCATGAGAATTCTCGGCATTTAATGCATTTTAAAGAAAAATAAAATAGCAATGGATGTTTTGTAAATATATGTGAATGTCTATGTTGTGTTTACAATTATAGGACTAAAATATTATAATGGAATAGTAATATAGTTCGTCAAATTAGAAAGGGTGTTATGTATGCTTTCAAACATTGGAATCCCGGGCCTTATTTTAATCTTAGTGTTGGCTTTAATCATATTCGGACCAAAAAAGCTACCTGAGGTAGGTCGTGCTTTCGGTCAAACATTACGTGAGTTTAAAAAATCAACACGTGATTTAACTAGTGATGTAATGGAAGATGTAGAAGACGAAAAGAAAAAAGTAACTGAAGCGAAATAATATAGAGGTGTGAGATGTAACCCATCTTGCACCTTTTTTAAAGAATTATAGAGAGAAGGTAGGCTTGAGTGGCGTATGGCAGATAAACAACAAAACTTAATTGGTCACCTAGATGAACTTAGAAATCGCTTAATTGTAACTGCTATTGTTTTTGTCGGTTCTTTTATAGCCGGATTTATGTATGTAGAGGAAATTTATAAATGGTTTGTTCGTGACTTAGATTATAAGTTAATCGTTCTTGGGCCTAGTGATATTATTTGGGTATATTTTATGCTAGCAGGTGTTATTGCGTTAGCTATTACAATTCCAGTGCTGGCACTGCAAGCTTGGTTATTTGTAAAACCTGCACTAAAGCCATTTGAAGTCAAAAAAACATTATCATATATTCCAGCTTTCTTCATTTTATTTATAGTTGGTTTATGTTTTGGCTACTTTGTCATTTTTCCTACGGTTCTTCATTTTATAGTAGGGTTAGGTGGAGAATTATTTGAAACTAGTTTTACTGTAGAGAAGTATTTCAAGTTTCTTATGAATTTAACATTACCAATTGCATTTCTTTTTGAATTACCTGTTGTTGTGATGTTCTTAACAACAATAGGATTTATTAATCCGTATGTATTAACGAAGATAAGAAAATATGCTTACTTTGTATTAGTTGTTTTAGCAACTATATTATCACCACCAGATTTTATTTCACAAACATTAGTTGCTATTCCTTTACTATTGCTATACGAAATCAGTATTTCTCTTTCGAAGTATGTCTATAAGAGACGTATGAAAAGATTAGAATCTTATAATGATGAAGATGAAGATATGGAAGAGGCACAATAAAGTGAAACTTTAATCGGTGAGGGTTCTTCTCCTGCCGATGATTAGTTGAACGGAATAAAAAAAGCGAGTGAAATGATATATATTTCACTCGCTTTTTTCTATACTCTAGCTCTTACGTATGCTAAGCATTCATTATGTTTTTTTATGTAAGAAACAGCTTTTCCGGTGCGGGCATAGCCACCTTCGCCTTTATTATATGCGCTTAATACAGCATCTCTTAAAGCATTTCCTTTTAAGCCTTTTTTCTTATATTTATTTGTTAAGTCTGCCATCATATAAGTTCCCCAGTTCATGTTTACATATGGATCATAAGGGGCAACCTTTGTTTTTAATTTTTTTGCTAATGTAGCATGGTTTACTTTATTTATTTGAAAATAGCCGTAGTTACTACCGCTCATTGCTTTCTTATTAAAACTACTTTCATGTTTAATAACGGCTAACATTTCTTTGTAGTCTAAGCCTCTCATTACGCATAAATCGTAAAGGTATTTTTGTTCATTATATGTAAGGGGAATCGATTTGCTATACCAAGCGGGTGTTTTAGTATTGTTTGCTACATTTGTCACAGCTGCTGGGTTTGTAGCAGCTTCCGCTTTATGTATGAATTTCGTATCTATTATAAGTGTGATGATTAATGATGTAATAACTACTGTTAAAAATTTCAAAATATTATTACTATGTTTATTCATGCATGCGCCTCCTAAGTTATTAATCTACTATATCGTAGACTATTTAAGAGAATTTTTTAAGAGGTTACACCACTATGATATAATTTGTTAGCTTCTCGTAATATTTTTGAAATATTGTAAAGAATATAAAACATTATATTTTTGGGAATGAAACTAGGTTTTGGAATAGCAAGCTAGGCAAAGTAAAATCTCTAAAGCGTTACTAAATCTAATAGGTAGGGGTATGTTTTTTGTTATTTTGGAATATTTATTTAGTTAATCTAATTAGCTGCTTGTATAGCATTTCCTTGGTTTATAGAAATGATTGTTCACTTTCAAATATATGAATCAAAATATGAACGAATTGTAGGTAGTGAACATAAAGAATAGAATCATGTCCAAATTAATTCAACCCTCATAGAATCTAGTAAAATGTGCAAAAGATTGGACATCTTACTCTTTCCCGAAGAGATAAACATTCATAAAAAAATAAAATATAATAACTAAAAAAACCGCCACTGCATCATGCAGTGGCGGTTATTACATTTGCTCCCTACTAATGAATGAATAGACTTTTACAGCTGTAATATAGAAAATCATGTGAACAATAAAATATATCGCTAAAATGGCCATGATATATTTCAAAAGACACAGTAATTTTTGTTAAAAGATAAGAAAGAATATAATTTTGTGTGTTGTCTAGCTCCAGCGCCCAGCGACTAGTAGATTTCGCCCATCTCTTTACGATAAGTCAACACGAAAAAGGCTACTGCCTCTTCGTGTTTCCTTTATCTCAGTCGAAGTGCTCCAATCTATACGTCACTAAACAGGCGCTTGCGCTTTTCTTACTTAAAAGGATCAACTTGGTCAGGAAGTGTTTTATTGGATTGATATAGTAACTCAGATACGGTAACACACTTGTATCCATTTTTATATAGATGAGATAGAATATCATCCAATGCTAGAACTGTTTGCGAAACTTTTGAGTCATCATTACCGTGCCAATCATGTAGCAAAATAATATTGCCAGGTTGTACACCTGTCGTAATGATTCTTGAAATCTGATTAGCAGCCGTATTACGCCAATCTTTTGGGTCCTGATGCCAAGACCATAGAACGACAAGCTTGTTGTTTTTTACTGCAGTATTAACGATTAATTCATTAAAAAGTCCTCCAACAGGTCGATAAAGCTTAGGCTTTTGCCCAGTAATTTGTTGAATAATTGCATCCGTTTCATCTAATTCTGTTGTTAATTTCTCCGCCGAAATATTTCGGCTATAAATATGATTGTATGTATGATTGGCTATTTCGTGACCTTCCGCAACCTCGCGTTTTAATACTTCAGGAAATCGTTTTACCTTATTACCAGCTACAAAGAAAGTTGCTTTTGCATCATATTTAGCCAATAGGTCAAGAATTTGTGGAGTGAAAACAGGATGTGGTCCATCGTCAAAGGTAATAGCAACGATTTTCTTATCCGTATTGACCTCCCAAATGACATGTCCGGTTTTTTCATATTCATTTCTACTTTTGGCAAAAGTGGGGTGAGGATTTTGTATAGAATAAATAGCAATAAGTAATAGGGCTATTGCCCATATTTTTTTCATAATACATACACTCCTATCAAATACATGTAGGGTTAGTGTATGGAATTGAGATTAAATTATTAATGGAAATGAATTTCGTATCACGATGTAAATAATTTAGTTAGAGAAACACCTATTATTTTTCCTGTTTTTGGGCAGATTGGTTTATAAGAATTCATTTCTATGCCAGGAGGAAAAATATATGCAAGAACCTAACTATCCAGAATCATATTGGGTTGAATCAGCAAAAAGAATAGAAAGTGACAATTCCATTGAAAGTCAAAAAATAGAAACAGTTATAGTCGGAGCAGGCATTACCGGTATTACATTAGCATACCTGTTAGTTCAAGAAGGTGTGAAAGTTGCTCTAATTGATGCTGATCGAATTATTCATGGAACAACAGGTCACACAACTGCAAAGATTACAGCTCAACATGGATTGATATATGACAAAATGATTAATCAATCAGGAATTGAAAAGGCTTCGTTATACTATAAGGCTAATAATGAAGCACTTCAATTTATTGCTGATACGATTCAGAAACATGAAATTTCCTGTGATTTCAGTAGACAGGATGCATATGTATATACAAATATGGATGAATATTTTGATAAGATTATGCTAGAGCACAGAGCATATGAAAAGCTAGGCATTACGGGTGACGTAGTGAAAGAACTACCGATTTCTATTGATGCTAAGCTAGGTATTATGATGAAGAATCAAGCACAGTTTCATCCTGTTAAATATTTAAATAAGTTAGTTGAAGCTTTTGTAAGTAGGGGAGGTATTCTCTTAGAAAATACACCTGTTGCTGATATTGAAAACGATGAACATCCTAAAGTTATATTGAAGAACGGGGGACAAATCGAAGCGAATAAGCTTGTATTGGCAACGCATTATCCTTTTTATGATTGGCCAGGGCTATATTTTGCGAGGTTGCATGCGGAACGTTCTTATGTAGTAGCGGCTAAGAGTACGAAGCCTTATGCTGGTGGTATGTACATAAACGCAGAAAGTCCTACACGTTCAATTCGCTATACGCCTTTGAATGAAGGAGAAAATTTGTTGTTAATTGGTGGAGAGACACATAAAACAGGGCAAGGAGAAAGTACATTGTCCCATTATGAAAAGCTTGTTGAATTCACAAAGAATAATTTTGGTATAGAAGAAATCAGTTATCGTTGGTCTGCTCAAGATTTAGTAACGTTAGATGATATTCCGTATGTCGGACATATTACAGCGGATGAGCCGAACATTTACGTTGCAACAGGGTACGCGAAATGGGGAATGACGAATGGTACAGCTGCTGCTCGTGTAATACGAGATTTGATTTTGGATAAGCAAAATGATTTTGTGGATTTGTATACGCCATCTCGATTTGATGCAAATCCTTCTATTAAAAATGTAATTGTGCAAAATGCAGATGTGGCTAAGCAGTTAATAAAAGGGAAGTTAGAAGCACCTGACAAAACGATAGAAGATATAGCAAATAGTGAAGGTGCAGCAGTGATGATAAATGGTGAACGTGCTGGTTGTTATAAGGATGAAGAAGGTCAGATTTATTTGGTTGATACGACTTGTACACATATAGGCTGTGAAGTGAAGTGGAATAGTGGCGATCGTAGTTGGGATTGTCCTTGTCATGGTTCTCGTTTTTCTTATAAAGGTGAAGTGATGGAAGGTCCAGCTACTGAACCGTTGAGACGAATAGATTTAGATTAATGGAACAGGTGTTCGAAAAGTGATTAAAAATCACTTTTGGGACGCCCTTTTACGCTTTTTCTAAAAAGTAAGATATATTTGATGTGAAGTGAAATTTACATTAATGTAAAATGAAGGTAAAAACACAAAGGTGAGCATATGGCTAAAAATTTAAAACTTAAATCAGCCAGAGCTTCTAAGGATATGTCGCAAAAGGCATTAGCTGAAGCGGTTGGTGTGACTAGGCAAACGATGAATGCAATAGAAAGTGGAGATTATAACCCTTCTTTAAAATTATGCATAGCCATATGAAAAGTACTAGATAGAACGCTTGATCAACTTTTCTGGGAGGATGATTAAAATGTTGAAACAGCAGTATGATGAAAGGCAAATGCATAGTTTGGATTTTACTCATTTAATAGGGATTGGAACGGTATTTTTATGTTCTGGTAGCTTATTAAGGAGAAAAAATAGTCTTTAGCAGAAAATGAGGTTGTTCAAAAAGTGTAAAGGGGCTATCTGAACAGTGATTAAAACTCCTTTTTCAGACAGCCCCATTTCAATTTATTAATTTATCTTAACTTCCTCATCTAAACCTTCATGATAAGGCACACGACTTCGTTGTTGCATTAAGAAGAGGAAAACACCTATTAGTACAATTAATCCTCCAACAATTTGCCACCCTACAAGTCGTTCTCCTAATAAAAAAATCGCTAGAATAGTAGCCCCGACAGGCTCACCCAAAATACTCATGGATATAGTTGTAGCATTTACATAGTTTAATAACCAGTTATTAATAACATGTGCAACAGTTGGTACGATGGCTAGTAATAGGAAAATACCCCATTCACGCGCTTCGTATCTAGTAAAGGAAACACCAGCTATAAGATTATAAAGTGATAATATGATGGCTGCAAAGGTAAAGACAGTAAAGCTATAAATCCAATGAGATATTTTCTTAACTGTATTTTGACCGATTAATAAATAACCGACAACTGCAATGACACTTAGAAAGGATAGAATATCTCCAAGAATCGCATCTTTGCTTAATCCAAAATCTCCCCATCCAATCATCATAGCTCCGATAATAGCTATAGTCATCGTCATCATTGAAGCAAAAGTTGTTCGTTCCTTAAAGAACAAATAACCTCCTGCTAATGAAATAATCGGCTGAAGTGCAAGTATAATCGTAGAACTTGCGACAGTGGTTAATTTGAGAGAACCGAACCACAGTAGGAAATGTAGAGCTAAAAAGAATCCTGAAAATAATAATAGAAGCCAATCTTTCTTGGTTATTTTGCTGAATTCAGCTCGCTTCATCCACACAATAGGAAGCATGAGTAGGCTAGAAAGCCACATACGGTACATACTTGAAATCGATGCTGGAGCTTCAGACCATTTTACAAAAATGGCTGAAAATGAAATCGCTACAATAGCAATAAATAATGGTAAACCAATTGATTTTCGACTTTCCTGCACCCTATTCACACCTTTCTTAATTTAAGATTCTGTATTTCTATGCTGAGCCAAATGGGTTCTCGCATTTTTAGTGTTCAAGGAAAGACTTTTGATCAAGTTTGAACGGGATAAATAGATAGTATCATATTTAAGATTTATAGCTTTCGTATAATCAAAAAGAACATAAAAAAAGCAGTCGAATGGTTCGACTCGCTGAAATATTTTCTGTATATAGTTTAAGAAAAAACAATCCTAAACATTGATTATAATATCATAAGTGAATCAGCTAGCTCAATATTGATTTTAAACAGAGGATATTGTTCTAAAGAAGAGAAATAAAAAATGGAGTTGGGGGAATCATTCGTATTTGGGGTATTTAGTAGTTCTTAATACGCCTTATGAGCAGACTGCAAAAGAGGTAATAAATAGTATAATGCTATTTATTGATGTAATATTGTTATTGGGTATTATTGTATTTTTGATTCGTTATTAATCGAACCATGAAAGAAGGGACTAGAATGCTAGATTTACAATATCCAATTATTCAAGCACCTATGGCTGGAGGTGTATCGAATCCAACACTTGCTTCAGCAGTTTCGAATGCAGGAGGATTAGGTTTTCTAGCAGCAGGATATAAATCTTCTGAGGCATTAAAGCAAGAAATAACAGAAGTGAGAAAACTAACAACAAAAGCTTTTGGAGTAAATATTTTTGTTCCAAGTAGTGAAGACGTTAATGAGGAAGAATTAGTTGCTTACGGACAGAAAATCGAAAAGGAAGCAGAAAAACTCGGAACTAGTATTGGAAAAACGGTTGCTGACGATGATGATTGGCAAAACAAGCTTCAATTGATGGTAGAAGAAAACGTTCCAATTGTAAGTTTCACATTCGGGTGTCCATCATCAGATATTATTCGCAAATTGCAAAACAATGGTACATACGTTATTATTTCTGTGACTAATTTAGGAGAAGCTACTCTTGCAGCAAACTCAGGAGCGAATGCGCTTTGCTTACAAGGAATGGAAGCTGGGGGGCATAGAGCTTCTTTTTCCAATAAACAAATGGAAGAGCAAGAGTTTACTATTCTAGATTTCATATCAATAGTACGTCAAAATATTAATCTACCTATAATAGCTGCTGGAGGTTTAATGGATGGACAGGCTATTCAGCAAGTATTAAATGCAGGTGCTAGTGCTGCACAATTAGGAACAGCATTCTTATGTTGCCCTGAAAGTGGTACTAATCCGGTTCATAGAGAAGCTCTAATCAGTGCACGTTTTACATCTACAGCAGTTACACGGGCATTTACAGGACGCCGAGCAAGAGGATTGGTAAATGAATTCTTAACAGCTTATACCGAAGTTGCTCCGGCTGCTTACCCTCATATTCATCAAATGACGCAACCTCTGAGAAAATCAAATAATGTAGAGTATATGTCATTATGGGCTGGTGAAGGTTTTAAACAGTGTCGTGAACTACCAGCCGCTGCTTTAATTGAAATTCTTATGGAAGAACAGATAATTACTAAATAAGAATGACTCATTGAAAGAGGGTGTATCAAGGTGATTTTCCATCACTTCTGAGACACCTTGTACTTGTTTACGACAAGTATGTCTCAATGCATGTTTCGTAAATGGATTATGTTGGTATAGATACATAATGGCTGATAAAAATAATATTTACAATATTATGGTAGCTAAGTATAAAGGTTATTTCACTTTGCATATAGAAAACGTTCTATAAGAATGAAAGGAGATAATACTATGAAAAATTTACAATACCCAATTATTCAAGCTCCTATGTCTGGTGGGGTTTCGACTCCAGAGCTTGCCGCAGCGGTTTCTAACGCAGGAGGATTAGGTTTTCTTGCTGCAGGTTATAAATCGACTGAAGAGGTAAAAAAAGAAATTGAGTCAGTAAGAAAACTAACTACAAAAGCTTTTGGCATAAATACTTTTGTTCCAAGTAGTGAACCAGTTGATCAAGAAGAGCTAGAAGCTTATCGAAATAAAATTGAAAAAGAAGCAGTAAAGCTAGGAACAACGCTTGGAGCTACATATGATGATGACGATGATTTTAGAAATAAAATGCAATTATTCATAGAAGAAAAGGTTCCAGTTGTAAGCTTTACGTTTGGATGTCCACCTGCAGAAGCTATTGAGGCATTACACAAAAATGGCACGTATGTCATTGTTTCTGTAACTACTTTAGTACAAGCTATTCTTGCAGTAAATGCAGGAGCGGATGCACTTTGTCTACAAGGCATTGAAGCTGGTGGTCATCGAGCAACTTTTACGAATGATCAAACTGGAGCTCAAGAATTTGGTATATTAGAATTCATCTCTGTCATCCAACGAAATATAAATATACCATTAATCGCTGCAGGTGGATTAATGAATGGGCAAGATATCCAACAAGCATTAAACGCAGGCGCCAGTGCAGTGCAATTAGGAACAGCATTCTTACTTTGTCCTGAAAGTGGTACAAATCCAGTTCATCGTAAAGCTTTAAAAAATCCACGTTTTACAGAGACTGCAATAACTCGTGCATTTACAGGACGTCGTGCAAGAGGGCTAGTGAATGAATTCTTATCAGCTTATACAGATATGGCTCCAGCTGCTTTCCCCTATATTCATCAAATGACGATACCTCTTCGACTTACGAATAATGAAGAGTATATGTCTTTATGGGCTGGAACAGGGTTTAAACAATGCCGTGAACTTCCAGCTGCAGAACTAGTTCAACTTCTTATGGAAGAAAGGGCAATAACAAAATGAAACAGGTTGTAGTTAATACTGCTTAAAAACCGGAGCTGCCATTTCAGCTCCGGTTTTTTGAATTGTATTAGAGAAGTTTGTAATCTTGACAATACATTTGGTGCGTTGTATAGTTGCTTTATAAAAAAAGTTAGATTTCTAACTGTTAGATATATCCCGTTCAAACAGGCGCTAAGACTCCCACTTCAAAACGGAAGCGAATGCAAGGCGTTTAAGTGGGAGACAAGCGCCTGTAAGAACCCGATTGGTTCATCATAGAAATGCGTAATCAGCCTGTTTAGCTCCGACAAGCATAAGAAAGATCTCAGTAGGTAATGTGGTTTTCATTTCCGGAAGAGAGATTGCTTATGACCTCGAGGAGCTGGCTGATGGAGCAAGACAACTAATGCTCGGGTGGGGGATGAATGAAAACCCCCACCGAGCAAAGTTTCACTTTATAACAAGGAGGTTTGAGATGTGAGGTCTAGAATGGATACCTCTTATTCTAACTTGCTTCAAAGTATTGGAATTAAAATGAAACGAAAAGCAGATGATCGTATTAATGAGCTAGGTCTGAATGCACAGCAAGGGCGAATAATTAGCTATATATATGAGCATCAAGATCAAGGTGTTATTCAAAAAGACTTAGCGGAAGCCTTCCAGCGCCGCGGGGCGAGCATTACGAGCATGCTACAAGGCTTGGAAAAAAAAGGTTATATTGAGCGAAAAATTCCTGCGGATAATGAACGACAAAAGAAAATTTATGTATTACCAAAAGGAGCCGAACTAATTGAAGCCTTCAACGAAACATTTACAGATGTAGAGGCAGAACTTGTTCATGCTCTGACAGAAGAAGAGAAGAAAACATTACTAATATTATTGAAGAAAGTCAATGAAAGTATCGATTAATGTATACACAGTAGCATAAGCTACTGTTAGATAAATAGTTAGAATTCTAATAGTTAATATTCTAATAGAGGGGGATATGTATGAAAAATCAGGAGTCAAATACGTATTATTTAGAGGAGGCACCAATTAAGAAAGCAATCGCTCATCTTTCTATTCCAATGATGCTTGGGATGTCAGCTGGAACCATTTACAATATTATTAATGTTTATTTCATAGGATTAGTCCATGATACTGCTATGCTTAGTGCGATTATATTGGGTCTACCAATTTTTACGATCTTAATGGCCGTTGGGAATATTTTTGGCGTTGGTGGTGGAACGTTTATTACACGATTAGTTGCTAAAGGTGAATTTGAGAAAGCGAAAGGAGTAGCGGGTTATTCATTTTATTGTAGTATTCTTGTTAGTGTCTTAATAGCAGTTATTGCTTATTTTGCCATAACACCACTTATTCATTTACTTGGTGCGGATGATGCTACATTTGATTACACGAAGCAATATGCCCTCACTTTATTTGTTGGTGGATTCACTATTATATGGAATTTTGCTTTAGAGCAAATCGTGCGTTCAGAAGGTGCATCTAAAGAGTCAATGTACGGAATGTTCATTAGTATTGTTTTGAGTATTATTTTTGATGTTCTCTTCATTTTAGTTTTA
Source organism: Bacillus massiliigorillae (assembly GCF_000380245.2). Taxonomy (GTDB): domain Bacteria; phylum Bacillota; class Bacilli; order Bacillales; family DSM-1321; genus Bacillus_AD; species Bacillus_AD massiliigorillae. The sequence continues at coordinate 3,346,347 of NZ_HG428741.1, read as the reverse complement.
AACTGGCACGTATTTGGTGCGGCTTTGTCGATGGTTTTAGCCAATATCGGATCGACTATTTACTACCTTTGGTATTTAGAAACAAAGAGTGAGCACCTTAAAGGATTTTTACATCATTTCAAAATTGATGTGAAAGCTCAATTAGAAATATATAAAATTGGTGTTTCGGAACTATTACAAGCATCGTTTTTAATTGTCACAACCTTGTTATTAAATAATTACGCGATGGATTACGGCGAGCATGTTGTGGCTAGCTTTGGTATTGCGTTAAGAATCGTTCAGCTACCTGAATTTTTTTCGATGGGGTTATTCTTTGGGATTATTCCATTACTTGCGTACAACTTCTCTAATAAAAATTTCACTCGTTTAAAGGCTGCTATTAAACAGACAGCGATATACATTGGGGCTATTTCTGGGATTTTTATTACGGTATCTTTTATTTTTAGAGAACCGGTTATGCAGTTATTTTCGAATGATGCGGAAGTTCTTACAATAGGTGGGTACGTCTTAATTGCGATGTTAATCTCTGCTCTTTTCAATGGCTTTACAGGGTTGTTCACAGGGGTTTTTCAAGCGTCGGGTGAAGGCGTTCCGACAATCATTATGGCTATTACGCAAGGTGTTCTTTTCATTCCAGTTATTATTGTGTTACACCATTTCTTTGGTTTGTATGGCATCATTTGGTCGATGACTATTACCGAAGTGATTGCTTGTGCGATAGGCTTCGTTTTATTTCTTATTTATAATAAAAAAATCAATACAAGCCAATTACATTCAAAATTAGCGTAAAAGTTCATATTCAATTCATAACTTCTTTATATAATCCTTCGTAATAACAGAAACGAAGGGATGTATAAGAAAGATGGAAGAAATAAAAAAAGAAAAAGGATGGCACCAGTTTATTCGATTAGTCGGGCAGACGAAGAAGCCATCGAAACTGATGGTAGGAAGTGCTTTATTACTTAGCCTATGTACAACTGGAGTTGGTTTATTAGTACCTTTATTTACGAAAGATTTAATTAATGATTTCTCCCTTAGCTCACTTAGTGCTGGAAAGGTAACTCTTCTTGTTCTCGCGATTATTATTCAAGCATTAGCTGGTGGGGTTTCCGTTTATTTATTAAATCGGATTGGTCAATCTGTAGTAGCAGGTATTCGAGATCAATTATGGAAGAAGCTACTTGTTTTACCTATTAATTATTTTGATGAACACCCATCAGGAGAAACAGTAAGTCGTATGACGAATGACACGTCTGTAGTGAAAGGGCTAATTTCGGAGCATCTTGCTAATTTTGTGAATGGTGTTATCTCGATTATTGGTTCTATAATCGTTTTGTTTTTATTAGATTGGAAAATGACGTTGGTAATGTTTATTTCCATCCCACTTGCTGTTGCAATATTACTGCCATTAGGGAAAAGAATGCATCAAATCTCAAAAGGAATGCAGGATGAAACAGCGAGCTTTACGGCGGTTCTTCAACAAGTACTTACAGAAATACGTCTTGTAAAATCATCAAATGCAGAACCAATTGAGTATCAAAATGGGAAAAAAGGAATTACCGCATTATTTCAATTTGGATTGAAAGAAGCCAAAATCAATGCGCTTGTTTCACCAGTGATGAGCTTGGTCATGATGGGGTTACTCGTTTTAATCTTAGGTTATGGAGGTATGCGTGTTTCTTCAGGAGCTCTAACAGCAGGAGCGCTAGTGGCATTTATCATGTATTTGTTCCAAATTGTGATGCCAATGGCTCAGTTGGCAGAATTCTTTACGCAATTCCAAAAAGCGACAGGTGCAACAGAACGTATTGTTTCCATCTTGGATACGGTAGAGGAAGAAGATTCGACATACCAAGTTGAAAACATGAATCAAACAATCAAGGTAGATCATGTAAACTACAGCTATCATAATGGAGAGCAAATACTTAAAGATGTAAGCTTTAATGTTGAATCGGGTAAGGTGACGGCAATTGTTGGTCCAAGTGGTAGTGGAAAAACAACTCTTTTCTCTTTATTTGAACGGTTCTACAAGCCACAGGAAGGTTCTATTACAATTGGAGGACAGTCTATACATGATTTCACACTTCTTTCTTGGAGAAGTCAGATTGGTTACGTTTCGCAGGAAAGTCCAATTGTATCTGGTACGATTCGAGATAATATTTGTTATGGTATGGAAAGAGATATATCGGATGAGGAATTGCATCGAGTAGCGAAAATGGCATATGCAGATCAGTTTATTCTGGAGCTTCCAGCTGGATTTGATACAGAAGTAGGTGAAAGAGGTATGAAATTATCAGGTGGTCAAAGACAAAGAATAGCTATTGCTCGTGCCTTTTTAAGAAACCCAAAAATATTAATGCTTGATGAAGCTACTTCAAGTCTTGATAGCAAATCGGAACAAGTTGTACAACAAGCATTGAATAACTTGATGAAAGGAAGAACAACAATCATTATTGCTCATCGTTTATCCACAGTTATTGATGCCGATCAGATTATCTTTCTTGAAAAAGGGAAAATAACAGGAAGAGGTACGCATACAAAGCTATTCAATTCACACTCGCTGTATCGTGAATTTGCTGAGCAGCAGCTACACAAACTTGAACTAGCTTAATACGTTGAAAGGAAAGAGTAGGATGTCAAAAGTATTAATTGTCGATGATGATGTTCATGTTCGTGAACTTTTACTCCTTTTCTTAAGAAAGGAAGGGTTTGATTTGTATGAGGCGTCCGATGGGCTACAAGCATTGGACGTAATGGAAAAAGTGAAAATAAATGTAGCTATTATAGATGTCATGATGCCAAACATGGATGGCTGGGAATTATGTCAAGAGATACGAGGCTTTAGTGATATTCCCATATTGATGTTAACGGCAAAAGGAGAAACATCACAGAAAGTGAAAGGGTTTGGACTTGGAGCGGATGATTATTTAGTGAAACCATTTGAACCAATTGAATTAATAATGAGAGTAAAAGCCTTATTAAAGCGTTACAAAATCACTACTTCTCAAACGGTTACGATTGATGAATTAATGATGAATCGTAAAACGCATGAAATTTCATATGAGAATCAAGCATATACCATTCCACTAAAGGAATTTGAATTGCTGTTTAAGTTAGCTAGCAATCCAGGAAAAACATTTACTAGAGAAGAGCTAATTGAAGATATTTGGGGGTATGATTATGAGGGCGACGAACGGACTGTTGATGTTCATGTTAAAAGGGTAAGAGAACGGTTTCCTGAATCTATATTCCCATTTCGTATACGTACGATTTGGGGATTAGGATATCGGCTTGAGGTCATCCAATGAAGGCAAATCTATTGTTTAAACGTATATTTGGTGGCTTGTTTTTTCTAGTATTTATAACCGTTTGTTATTCTGCAGGTTATTGGATTGTTCAGTTACTTCCTATTAATATGCCAGATTATGTTGAGTATATCGTTACCATAATCATAAGTTTTATGATTATGAGCATCATTCCTTTTCTTATGCACTTCTTTGGTCATTCTAAGCGTCGCAATATTTATTTTGAAATTATTGAAGCTTTAAGAAAAATTGCAAATGGTGACTTTAATGTTTACTTAGATTTTAAAATGGATCAGAGAAATGAAATGACGGAAATTATTACTCATTTTAATCACATGGCTAAGCAATTAAAACAAATGGAGGAAATGAGACAGGAGTTTATCTCCAATGTATCTCATGAAATACAATCACCGCTTACATCCATTGTCGGATTTGCTCAAGCCATACAATTTAATAATTTATCAATAGAAGAAAGAAATCATTATCTCAATATTATTGAAACTGAAAGTCGGAGATTATCTAAACTGAGTGATAATCTTCTTAAACTGACATCTCTTGAATCCGAGCATCATCCATTTGAGAAAAAAAGCTATCGATTAGATCAACAATTGCGGACAATTATATTGGCTAGTGAACCAAATTGGACAGAAAAAGAATTAGAATTAGATGTATCATTAGATAAGGTTTTAATCTGTGCAGATGAGGATTTAATGAGTCAAGTATGGACAAACCTTATACACAATAGTATAAAATTCACTTCTGAAAAAGGAACGCTTAGTATCCATTTACAACAGATTGATCACTATGCAGTCATTTCGATTTCTGATACTGGAATTGGTATTTCTGAAAAAGATCAAATTCATATTTTTGAGCGCTTCTATAAAGCGGATGAGGCGAGAGTGCGTTCGAAAAGTGGTAGTGGATTAGGTTTGTCAATTGTGAAAAGAATTATTGAGATGCATGAAGGGACGATTTCTGTTAGTAGTGAGCTTGGTAAAGGAACGACTTTTATCATACAAATCCCTATATAAAGACGAAGGGGGTGGAAAAAATAAAGAAGACGACAAAAATACAAAAGCTGTGCCAAGGCATTTGAAAATGATTTGGGCACAGCTTCAGACTATATTTTAAGTGTATTTGTTTATTGTGCTATTTTGATTGGAGAAAATGGTTCTTTATATGTAGACTCCCATAAATCAATACGTTCTTGTACATGAATTTCATCTCGTAAGCTACTATAATCAGCATCAATTTTTTTAGAGATTCTATTTTGCCAAAATTCTTTGAATCCTTGTTGGATCAGAATTGTATGTTCAACAGTTGTAGTTTCACCATCGTTATGGAATAAAACGAGCACTTGGCTATCTACAAAGTTTGTTTCAGGTAAGATTTCATTTAATAAGTCCACAGTGATTACATTTTGTAAACGCTCCTGCTCTTGTGGGTCTGGGTGATGCAATGTGTTTGGGCAAATGTGAACAACATTTCCCTTTTCTACCATAACGACACGTACATATCCTAATGTTTTAGTTGCTTGTTTACTCATATAATCATCCTTCTTTCTTAAAGAAAACTATATCATTTCTTTGTTATAACTAAACTATACCACAAAGTTTGTGAAATGTTGAGCAAACTTTTTCAAAAGGGTAATATTTCCTTGTGATATTCTAGAGTCTTACAAAATATAGACGAAATGGAAAATGTGTTAATATAATGATAGTTATTACAATTAAATATGTATGGAGGGAAGACTATTGGAAAGAAGTCATTATAGATGGAGTAGTAAACAAATCCGAAAGCATGTTGAGGTACTTGATGGTATTGACAGCCCTCATATTGTATTAAAAAATGCGACATATTTAAATTCATATATACGTGAATGGGCTGAGGCAAATATTTGGATTTATGATGACCGTATTGTGTACGTAGGTGAAAAACTACCAAAGTCATTAGAACAATGTGAGGTAATCGATTGTGGCGGACAGTTTTTAGTACCTGGGTATATTGAGCCGCATTCACATCCTTATCAATTGTATAATCCTCATACATTAGCTACATATGCAGCACAAGCTGGCACAACGACTTTAATTAATGATAATCTATTATTCTTTTTTCGATTAGAGCGAGAAGTAGCATTCGAACTACTAGAAGACTTTCAGAACATACCTACTAGTATGTATTGGTGGTGCCGTTTTGATGGGCAGACAGAGTTACCAAATGGAGACCAAATCTTTAACAATGAGGATGTACTAGCTTGGCTTCAACATAAAGCGGTCCTACAAGGAGGCGAGCTTACAGCATGGCCAAAGTTATTAAATGGTGATGACCAAATGCTTAGCTGGATACAGGAAACGAAAAGACTGAAGAAGAAAGTTGAAGGACATTTTCCAGGTGCATCTGAATCAACATTAGCAAAGTTAATGTTACTAGGGGCGGATTGTGATCACGAAGCAATGACAGGTAAGGAAGCTTTAACTCGTCTGATGCAGGGCTACACTGTTTCGCTTAGAAATTCTTCAATTCGACCAGATTTAGAGAATATTTTAAAGGATTTATTAGAATTAGGCCTTCAGCAATTCGATAAGTTCTTTTTTACAACTGATGGGTCACATCCTTTCTTTTATGAAGATGGTATGAATGATGCAATGATTGCAATGGCAATTGAAGCAGGTGTTCCGTTGATTGATGCTTATAATATGGCAACGGTTAATATTGCTCGATATTATAATTTCGAACATTTACATGGAACTATTGCAACAGGGAGAATAGCGAATATTAATATTTTGGATAGTAAAGAAAATCCTACACCTGTTAGCGTGCTAGCAAAAGGAAAATGGGTGAAAAAAGATGGCAATAGTATGAATGAGCAATCAGTCATCAAATGGGATCATTTCGGCATTACGCCAATACAGCTAGAATGGAATTTACAACAAGAAGATTTGCAATTTGCAGAGACAAGTGGAATGGAGTTAGTAAATGATGTTATAGCAAAGCCGTATACGAGTACAATTAATTTAGATTGTGATGAAATTTCTTCTGAGTATGATGAATGTTTCTTTATGATGATTGCTCGTGATGGTACTTGGCGCATAAACACGTTGGTGAAAGGATTTGCTCAACGATTAAGTGGTTTTGCAAGCTCATATTCAGGTACAGGCGATATAATTTTAATCGGAAAGAGTAAAGAGGATATGGTGTGCGCCTTTAATCGGATGAAAGAGATAGGGGGAGGTATTGTCATTGTAGAGGAAAAACAAATCTTGCATGAAATCTTCTTACCTTTATCGGGTATCATGTCTACTTTAGATATGCAAACGTTGATTCAAGAAGAGAAAAAGATGATAAAACTTCTTCAAGAGCGAGGCTATCAATATAATGATCCATCTTTTACTTTAACATTTTTCTCAGCAACACATTTGCCTTTCATTAGAGTAACGCCAAGTGGATTATTTGATGTGAAGAATGGAAAGGTTATAGCTTTTCCAATCGATCGTGATTTACATATTACTGATGAAGTGAAAAATTAGGAATATCATATAATTCTGCATAATTTCTCCATATTTATTGCGTAGAATAACTGACATATTCTGCAATAAGGGAGGATGTAAAGTATGAAGAGTAAAATATGGTTAACCATATTTTTTGTCCTTATTTTGTTATTTGGATTAGGCGCCTGCTCAAATGATGAAAGTAAATCAAAAGATAATAATCAAGCAGTCGATCATAGCCAGATGAATCATGGGGAGAAAGATAGCAATCAGGCTAATCAACAAGGGACAAATAATACGTTCATAGAAGCACCAACACAATTTAATGAAGCAGCAAATAAAAACCTTGTGACAATGAATACGAAAAATGTAACGAGGCTTAATACGAATAATCCAATTGAAGCAGCTGTATATGTTTCTCAAACGATTTTTCCTGCCACGGAAAAAGAAAATCAGCCGGGAACTGTTATTCTAGTACAAGTGGATGACTGGCAAGCAGGACTTGCTTCAGCAGATTTAATTCATCATCCTAATAATGGTCCCATTTTGTTTATGAATAGAGATGGAATACCTGAAGCGACAATCAATGAAATTAGGCGTTTAAATCCTCTTGGAAATTCAGAAGGAACACAAGTCATGGTGATGGGTGATGTGCCGAGTTCGATATTAACAGCATTACAGAGCTATAAAGTTGAGAATATTAAAGGAGCAAATGCGATTGAGTTAGCATCACAAGTGGATGATAAATATGCTAGAGTATCTGGTGGTGAATATCCGAATAGTGTCATTATCGTTTCCGCACAAGAAGAAGCGAAGCTATTCTCACTTGCGGCTGTTAATTGGATCGCACATATGCCGGAGCCGATTTTATACGTGACTAAGGATGAAGTTCCAGAAGCAACTCTACAATCATTAAACAAAAGAGAAAATCCAAATCTTTATATTCTTGGAAATGAAGAAGTTATTTCTAAAGATATAGAGAAGAAGTTAAGTGCAATTGGCAAAGTAACTCGTATTACAGGAGACGATGCTGTTCAAACAGCAGTAGGATTTGCGAAGTTTAAGGATGATAAAACAGGATTTGGCTGGGGATTAATTGAACCAGGTCATGGTGTTTCATTTATTTCAACAGCAACACCTGAACTTGCAATTGCGGCAGCTCCATTCTCTCATTTAGGGAAGCATGCACCTCTTATTTGGCTAGATAACGGAAGTGTATCGGAACCTGTGTATTCTTTCTTAGCTTCTATCAAGCCGACATTTAAAGATGATCCTACAGCGGGTCCCTATAATCATGGCTTTGTAATAGGAACGGAAGAGGAAATATCGTATCGTACTCAAGGTATAATGGATAATAAACTTGAAATTGTTCAAGAAGATGGCCAAGGTCATGGTGGACATTAATAATATATATAGAAGAGCGAGTGACATATGTTCACTCGCTCTTTGAATAGTGTAGTAATGCTTTTTATATTCCTATAAATTAGTAATTACTACGCTACAGATTAAGTATACTACCAAAGTAACGACAATACTCTCTGTATAGGGGTTTGAGCGACGTTTATTGTCGTCTTGTTTTGATTGTTTTACAGTTCTAATGGCACCATAGGCGATACCAACCATGATGGCTATAGCTAGCGGTAAATAACTCATATTAAGTGTCCTCCTTCGTCTATGTTAATATAGTAACATATAAAAACTTACTATTCTTAATAGTAAGTGTAACTTGTTAAGTATTCCCTTCGTCCATATGACAAAGGGGTGGAAAACATAATGAAAAAAACGCGTTCATTTCCTAAAAAGGAGATTGAAAACGAGTCTATGTTCACGAACGAAATCCCTACAATTAGCTGAAGAAGATCTTGCAGAACTAGGAAATGGAAAGAAGCCTACAGAAAAAGTATCAGATGCTGCTATAGAGAATAATACAAATATATTATTAGTTCTTTTAATGGCAGTTACTTTAGGCTTATTAATATGGATTTATAGTAGACAACGAAAGAAAAAATAACGGTATATAAAAATGGCAAGTGTCGGTTGAATATGACACTTGCCTGTTTTTCTAAATTTGAGTAGTTGAAGTTTGTAAATATTCGATTCCCATTTTAAATCGACGTAAGCCTTCCTCTACCTTTTCGCGTGGACAGCCGACATTCATACGAATATATCCTTTTGCATCTTCGCCATATGTTTCACCAGGCATAATGGCGACCTTTGCGTGGTGAACAAGTGCATGCTGTAATTCATCGCTAGAATAAGGTAGTTTTGAAACATCAATCCAAGCTAAATAAGTGGATTCTGGCATAACAAGTCGTGCAGCCGGAACATTTTCTTCCAAGAATGTTTGAACCAGTTTTAAGTTCTCTTTTACATAAGCATTTAATTCATCAACCCATTGATTACAATGTTCGTAAGCAGTAATTGTAGAGAGTGTACCGAATACACTTGCACAAGAAATACCATCACGGTTTTTAAGAGTAATTAAAAACTCTTCACGAAGTGCTTCATCTGGAATGATATTATAAGATCCACTTAAACCAGGAGTATTAAATGTCTTACTAGCAGATGTACAAATGCATACTTTGCTTACATCTGTAGCTGCTTTTGTAATTGGTATATGTGGGTTAGATCCATGTACAATATCCATATGAATTTCATCAGAAATAATATAAACATCATGTTTATTACACAAAGAGATAATACGATCTAACTCTTCCTTCGTCCATACGCGTCCTGTTGGATTTTGTGGGCTACAAAGTAGTAAAATTTTAGCCTTTGGATGAGATAATTTGGCTTCTAAATCTTCAAAATCAATTGTATAAACCCCATCATGATTTACTAATGCATTACACGAAAGTGTACGATTATTATCTTGAATTAGTTTATAGAAAGCATCATATGCAGGTGTTTGTGTAACGATATGATCGCCTTCTTCTGTTAATAATTCAATAAGCTTAGAGATGGAGTAGATTACAGTTGGGCTATATACAATCCAATCTTCTTCAATAGGACAATCGAATCTTTTGTTAAACCAATGACGAATAGCGCCTTTGAATTCAGAATGATTCCATCTTGTATAACCGAAAATTCCGTGTTGCATTCGGGATTCCATTGCTTGTAATAGCTCGGGTGGGCATAGGAAGTCTGTATCTGATATGGAGAAAGGAAGTAGATCCTTTTCACCGAAACGATCTTCAATATAGTCCCACTGTGTACAATACGTACCTAAGCGGTTTATTCTTTCATCAAAGTTATATTTCATCTTTTAATACCTCTTTTTGTAAAAGTAAGAGAAGAGCAGATGCTCTTCTCTTTAAATTTCGCTTTTGTATCTTCTAGTTACAGCACCCAGCGTCTAGTGGACTTCGCTGAACGGATGCTGTAGCTTTTGTTATTTAAGCGACTTTTTCCATTTGTGCTTTAAGAATGGCTACTTGTGGTCCGATGATTACTTGTAAACTGTGATCATCAAGTTTTACAATTCCAAGAGCTCCACATTCTTTTAATACATCGTCTTGTACTTTGCTCATGTCTTTTACAACAAGACGTAGACGAGTGATACAGTTATCTAATGTTTCAATATTTTCTTTTCCACCTAATGCAGCCAAGATTCTTTCAGCATTGTGACTTGTACCTTTTGAAGAAGTAGCTGTTTCTTCTGCACCAGCTTTTGCTTCTTCACGACCAGGTGTTTTAAGATTCCATTTTGTAATTGCGAAACGGAATACGAAGTAGTAAGTTGCGAACCAAGCAGCACCAACTGCAAGCACAAGATACCATTTTGTTTTAAAGCCTTGCATAACACCGAAGATTAAGAAGTCAAGAATACCACCATCTGTGTTACCGATTGTTACGTTAAGCATTGCCATAATCATGAAACCAAGACCAGTTAATACAGCGTGTACTAAGAATAGTGCTGGTGAGATGAATAAGAATAAGAACTCGATTGGTTCAGTAATACCTGTTACAAGTGTTGCGATTACACCTGAGATTAATAAACCTTTGATTTTCTTACGGTTTTCAGGACGTGCAGTGTGATAAATTGCTAATGCTACAGCAGGTAGACCGAACATGAATGATGGCATTTTACCTTGAGATAAGAATGCAGTAGCATCAGGGCTAAATGGAAGTCCAGCTTGTAATTGTGCATAGAAAATATTAAGTGCACCAGAGATTGTTTCTCCGTTAACAACTTGCGTACCACCAGCTTCTGTGAAACGAATCATTGCCACTAGAATGTGGTGTAAACCGAATGGTAATAATAAACGCTCTCCGAAACCGAATAGGAATGGTCCGAATACGCCAGAACCTTGAATAATTGAACCAATACCGTTAATACCAGCTGCAAAGATTGGCCAGATCATTGGGATTGCAACCCCGACAACTGACATTACTAAAGCAGTGATAATTGGGACGAAACGAGGTCCGCCAAAGAATGCGAACGCATCAGGTAATTTAATTTCACAGAATTTATTGTGTAATAAGTAAACGATGATACCAGTGATAATACCGCCAAGGACACCCATTTCAATTGTTTGGATACCCATAACCATACCTTGACCTGCAGTACGCATTGCATCAGCAGCAGCTAATTGGTCAGTTAGTGTTAAATAGAAATTAATAGCTAAATTTAAAAGTACATAACCAACAAAACCAGAGAAAGCAGCTACACCTTTTTCAGAACGTACAAGGCCTAATGGAATAGCCATTGCAAATAGAACAGGTAGATAAGTAAATGCGAATCCACCTACAGTAGACATCCAGCTAAAAATAGCTTGAAGAATATCGTTTCCTAAGAACGGGAATGTTTCAATTGTTGTTGGACTTGTGAAGGAACTACCAATTCCAAGCATAAGACCCATGAATGCTAACAAGGCTACAGGAAGCATGAATGTTTTTCCGATGCCTTGGAAAAAAGCCCATAGCCTAGACTTTAGAGATTTTTTTTGACTCATTTGTTACATCCTTTCGTGTTGAAGAATTGTCTATAGATTACTTCGCTATAAAGCTTTGTGCAACCGTTTACAAGGTTTTTGTAAGGGCATACATAAAATGTATTCGCCGTACATTTTACAGAATTATTAGGCGTATTTTTGTGTGAGAGTTCAGTTTTTTTCGAAAAAAGAAGCTGCCCGATAAGTCATTGAAAATCACTTTTTTCAGACAGCCGCTTTTAAAAATCTATTTATTTTTAGAGTATTCATTTACGTAGGTGATAATAATAAAGTCGAGAATAAGGCTTAATGGAAAACGAGAGCTCATATCTAGTTCATCATAATACAATTTGACAATATGTGCTGGTATGGCTAAATCAACTTCTTGTTGAAGCCGATTTTTGTGATCGCCTGTAATGGCGATCGTTTTGACGTTTCTACTCTTTAATATGTGTGCATATTTGAGCATGTTTAATGTTTCACCACTATAGGAAACTAAAATAGCTAAGTCATTCTCTGTTAAGCTATTCGAAACGCTTTTCAAAACATCCCAATCCTCACGAGCATTGCATAACTTTCCAGCGAAAACCAGCTTTCTAGCAGCGTCAACACAGGTAGGTAACGAATTACCTAGCCCCATAAATTCGACTTGTGGACTTTCATGTATATATTTCGCGGCTAATTTGATTTTTTCTTCATCAATTAGTTGAAGGGTCGTATCGAACTCCTCTTTAATCCTCTTGATATGACTAGCGAGCGTAAATGAAGAAGTTGATTGTGCTTGTATTTGTTGATGCTCATTTTGTAGATTAGCTGACTTACGCAAAGTATATTTCATATCTTGGAAACCTTGGAATCCTAACTGTTTGCATGTTCTACTAATAGTCGCAGTAGACACAAAAATTTCTTTTGATAGTTCTTGAACATTTAGCTCAGTTACTCGCTCAGGGTTTCTTAATATATATTCTAAAACTTGTTTCTCAAGTTGGCTTAATTGATCACTATGTTGAACTAACTTTTTTAGAAAAAATGGCATGTGAATTTTTCACTCTCTTTATTATTGAAATCTTTCGTTTTTTGTATGGTTTGTACAAAAAATGTACGGTGGAAGAAGTAACTTATTTCAGTTTGATTTCGGTTGGTGAAATTAAATAGTTATGCTAAAATACTTTCTATTAAAACGAATATATTTATATATTACCGTTTTTTTAGCTTTTTAATTATGATTTTAATATTTCGAAATATTATTTTGTGTAACTTATTTAGTACAACTAAAAATGAATCTGATCAATAGTAGGAGGAAGTTAGATTATGCAACCTTTGTTTTTGACACCAGAATTTAAAGAAAGAATTTGGGGTGGAACAGCACTTCAAGATGAATTCGGTTATAAAATTCCTTCGAATAAAACAGGAGAATGCTGGGCTATTTCTGCGCATCCAAATGGAGCTTCAACTGTAAGAAACGGAAGACATGAAGGGAAAACATTGGATCAATTATGGAAAGAACATCCTGAGTTATTTGGTAACGCAGATGAAGAAGTTTTCCCATTATTAACAAAGATTTTAGATGCTAACATGGATTTATCTGTACAAGTTCATCCAGAAGATGAATTTGCGAAAGAGCATGAGAATGGTGAACTTGGAAAGACTGAATGCTGGTATATCATCGATTGTAAAGATGATGCTGAAATGGTCTTTGGACATACTGCTAAAACAAAAGAAGAATTAGAGCAACAAATGAAGGAAGGAAACTGGGATGGATTATTGCAACGTATTAAAATCAAACCTGGTGATTTCTTCTATGTGCCAAGTGGAACAATTCACGCATTATGTGAAGGTACACTTGTATTAGAAACACAACAAAGTTCAGATACAACATATCGTTTGTATGATTATGATCGTTTAGATGACAATGGTAACCCTCGTGAACTTCACTTAGATAAAGCGAAAGCGGTAACAACAGTACCGCATAAAGCTATCGGAGCAAATCCGACTATTGAATATCACGAGAATGCTCAAATTATCACATATGTTGAATCGGAATTTTTCTCTGTTTATAAATGGAATGTTACAGGGCCATCAAGTTTCTGTTATGATCAACAATATTTACTTTGCAGTGTCATCAACGGTGAAGGAACTATTACAACACACGAAGGGAAATCTTTTTCTTTGAAAAAAGGAGAGCATTTCATTATCCAAGTTGGTTTCGGTGAATTTACGATTGATGGAAATTTAGAAATGATTGTTGCACACCCTTAATTTAGATTAGTGATATGAAATAAAAAAAGAGGCTGTTCGATAATTCAAATCCTTAATTGTGGTTAGTGTGTGCGTAAAAGGAAATCTATGATTTTGTATGGAGTTTCAAGAGTTATATCTTGAGGAAAAGCGCCAAAAATCAGCTTTTTAGTCTACTAAGCAAAAATGCAATTGAAATGAATACGACTTCGAATGGTAAAAAAAGCGTAGAAGGGCGTTCGAAAAGTGAGTAAAAATCACTTTTCGGACAGCCTTTTTTTAATCTCTTTATTATGAAAATGCAAATTGTTCATCTTTTACAAATAAATATAACAAAAAATTCCAAGGTTATTTATATTAGAAGTGAAACCAGTTCTTTTGTAAAAACGTCAAAAATTACAAGGGGGAGGGATATGTATAGAATAACTAAGCAAGTTAAGTATGGGGTTTTGTTTTTAATCCTTTTTATAAGTTGTTTAAGTTTTCCATTTAATAAGAGTTATGCATGTGATTGTGTGGTACCTCTAAGTGTTCAGGAAGAATTAGAACGGAACACGGCTGTTTTTTCAGGGAAGGTTGTTGAGATTGTAGATAAGAATAAAAACAAAATCATAAAATCTACCGCTGACCCTATAGCTGTTGTATTTGAAGTCAAAGAATGGTGGAAAGGTGGAAAGCAAACTCAAGTGCTTGTTAATACCGTTAGGCATTCGTCCAGTTGTGGCTATAAATTCACAGTAGATGATCAATATTTAGTGTATGCCAGAGAAATAGATGGAGAGTTGAACGTGAGTATATGTTCAAGAACACAATCATTATCAACCGCTCAAACGGACATAGAAGCATTGGGGAAAAGTCATATACCAACAGAAAAAGTTTCGAAGGAATCTCTCACTAATGTAGAAGATGAACAAGGGAACTCTCAGAACGTAGTAAATTACTATTTGATAGGTATTTTGTTTGTTAGCTTAGAGATATCAACCATTATGTATATAAAGCAACGTAATAAGAAAAATGCTAATAAATAACTTAATGCTCATTAAGGATGGCTTAAACCCCAAATGAGCATTAGCTGAATGTGTTACTGTATTGCAATCCAAATTTCTGAATATAAGTCTGGGCTTGTTGAATCTTCCTCTGTATAGACTTCTAGTTCTGGAACCCCTATTACATGCTTATATCCGCTAGATGAAAACCACTCAGAATAGATTTGCTTCCATGCTTCTTGCATGGCATCAGGCATAGGACCATGAACTTCGAATACAGCCCATTTAGAGGCAGGTATTGCTAGTGATAAAAATTCATCAGGTGTTTTTTCTCCATCGAATGCAGTTGCAATCCAATAGTCAATAACAGGACAATCAACTTGAGCGACTTTATCGATACACACACCTAGAACTCCTTTTATCGCTCCGTTATTTAAGCTAATTAGTTTACCAACCGTACCATTTTCATTGAATGCCTTCCACATTTTCGGGATGCCAATTAGATTTTCATTAGCTCTTACTGAAAATTCTTCTTTAATACCAATAATGTTAAATGCATTTTTCTCGAAAATTTGATATTTCATCGGTTTCGCTCCTTTTTAGAATCACCTATATGATGAGGCGATGAATAAATTAAAACGGCCTATATTCTTACGGGCTTCTGTTCTTTTAGTAAATTGTACTACTTTTAATGTCATTAGAAGGAGTGATAGAAGTGAATATTATGATAAATGAAGCAACAATGGAAGATTACAAAGCAATCAATGCAATTGTAAAAGAGGGGCAAGATGAGCATGCTCAAGCGTTACCGCATATTTTTCGAAGCATTGATCGAGTAATGCCAGAGGATTATTATCAACATTTATTAAATGACATAAAGAGTGAAATTATAGTAGCAAGACTTGAAGATGAAGTTGTAGGTTTCGCAGTCATGGAACGAATAGAATCTCCAGCTTTCGATTCGCTGGTGCCAAGGGCATTCGCATATATGAATGACTTTGGTGTAAAGAATAATAACCAAAGAAATGGTATTGGAAGGGCATTATTCAAAGCCTGCGTAACATGGGCTAAAGTAAAAGGAGCATCTTCGTTAGAGTTAAATGTTTGGGAGTTTAATGAAAAAGCCATGTCTTTTTACGAAAGCTTTGGGATGGAGACTATTAGTCGGAAGATGAGTCTGTCGTTTACAAAGTAGTTCCAAATATTTTATATGTTGGAGAAATCCGATTATGATAATAGCGGATTTCTCCAATATGATATGCTTATCTCTATTTAATTGTAAAAGATTTGCTAGATAGGACTACTCACTATCAAACCAGCCTTTCCATTTAAACCATAAGTACATAATAATTCCTATGCTGAACATGACACCTAAAATAATAAAATATCCATAATGCCAATGTAATTCTGGCATATTCAAGAAATTCATACCATAAATACCTGCAAGAAATGTAAGAGGCATAAAAATCGTTGTGATAACAGTCAAAGTTTTCATGATATTGTTCATGCGGAAAGAGTTTAATGATATGTAGTTATCTCGTATATCGGCTGTTAATTGTCGGTTAGATTCAATCATTTCACTTAACTTTAAGAGATGATCATAAATATCTTGAAAGTAAGCTCGTTTTTGTTCTTGGACAATAAATCGTTTAGATTCAAGGATACGATAAATCAAATCTCTCATAGGCAAAATGGTTTGTCTTAATCGGAGTAAATCTTTACGAACCTTATATGTTTTTGTGATAACCGTATCTTTACCTCTTTTTACTTCTTCACTATCTTCAATAGCTAATAAGCGATCTTCAACTTGTTCCACAATGGGGAAGAAAGTATCGACAATTTTATCGATAATTTTATAGCCGATTTCAATGGATGAAAGTTTACTGCTTTCTTGTGGGGACTGAAAAAATTCCCATAATGCATCAATTTCTTTCTCTTTTTGAAAATGAAAAGTTACGATAAATTGTTCTGAAATAAATAAATCAATTTCATGCGTTTCTAGTGTGGTCGCATTTATGGCCTGAATAACAAGGAAGCTAAGATTTTCATAATAATCTAATTTTGGTCGCTGGAGCTCATGCATGCAGTCTTCAACAGCTAAAGGGTGAAAATGAAAATGACTATGTAATAATTTTGCTTCTTCTTCTGTTGGCATATTAAAGTCGACCCAATACCATTTCATTGTAGCTAGTTCATTTAGCGATGGATTGACGTGTAATTGATTGTCATGATTAAGTGCTAATATTCTGAGCATAATAAATCAGCTAATCGCTCCTTTCTAATGTACGATGTTAGGTACTTGTATTGATACTGCTAGTTTTATTTTATCATTTTTGAATTTAAAAAATCATAAAAGGGAAATATTCACCTAGTATCTTTCTAAAGAGAAGTGGATAAAGTAACGAGGAATGATAAAGTGAAACTTTAATCGGTGGTGGTTTTCATCCATCCCCACCGATTATTAGTTGAACCAATCGGGTTCTTACTGGTGTTTAATCTCCCACTTCAGTATCTTTGTCTTCACTGCTATGTTGAAGTGAGAGTCTTAGCGCCAGTTAGAACGGGATAAAAATTAGGAGGATGCATAGTGGAGAACACGCATGAGTTTGTAGAGAAGTTAAAAGTACAAAAAGAGAAACAAAAGAAGAACTTAAGATCACAAGGAGAAGGTAATCCTGATCAGAAGTTGCCGAATGTAAAGCATAATAAACGAGGATAATTTTCTAATAAAGATAAGAGCCAGCGCTTGTTTCGCTGGCTTATAACTCTCGAGTATCCTTACATATTAGATAACCAATACAAAAATAAACCAAAGAATCCACTAAAAACAGATATCCCGCCGATAGCAATAGAAAAGGAACTATTTTTTCTTTTATTTAGTATGGCTACAATTAACCCACTTAGAGCAAGCGTGAACCAAATAGGCAAAAAGAGTATCTCACTAATAGTAGCTGGAATATATGTGTAAAAACTTGTCATATATAAAATCCAGTTAAGAAGTAATAATCCAAAGATTATAAGCGAAAACAGAGAAGGCCGCTCTTGTTTCTTGTTGGCATCTTTCACTATATTGATAACAATAACTAGTAAGCAAATGATTAAAAGGGTACTAATCATAAAAGAAAACGTCATAATGAAACTCCTTTAAGATAAAAACGAATAATGGCAGCACATAATTATGATGATTAGGAAGAAAAATCATGGATAATACCTTGCTTAAAGCCCCATCTTGATAAAGGATAGAAAGCTAGTGTCATAATCATGCACATGATTAAGAATAAAGAAGACTGTTCAAGAAAATCGAAATAAGTTAAGGACCAACCTTCTTGAAATCCAAATAAAATGAAAATCATAAATAAATAATTAGGTGTAATCGCGAGTAATGTTATTTTTCTCATAGGTTTTTTACGAGGAATACCATTTACTTTCCCGAAAGTATATCCTAGTACAATCCAAATCAGTGCATAGCTATACAGAAGCACCCATTTTAGTTCAATAAGGAATTCCCAGATTGCATCAATGAATTGTAAGTTTGTATAGTAATGAAAAAAAGTAAGTACTAATGCTGATAGAAAAAGAGTATAGTTACCAATCATTAAATGATATTCTGAATGAAATTTCAGTGCATTTTCATAATGCCTAACGATCTCTTTCGGTGTGGGCATATTGTTTAAAACGATAGTAATAGCTTCTTGTTCATTAAATCCTTTTAGCATTTCAGAATAGACTGCATCCTCAATATGTTGTTGATAATCTTGCAGAATATCTACAGCATTTTTTATTCCTTTAAGGCGAAGAAGACGTTCAAGTTCTTCGATATACTTTCTTTTGGCTGCACCCATTTAGATTTCATTTCCAATCATTTTATTAATCATCTTAGCAAAAGCACTCCATTCTTTATTTTTATGCTTAAGTAGCTGTCTGCCTTCTTCAGTTAACGTATAGTATTTTCTTGATGGTGTTTTTTCTTGTTTTTTTATATAAGATTGGATGTAACCTTTCTGTTCTAGCTTGTGAAGAGCGGGATATAAAGTGCCTTCCTTCACTGCTAATTGTTCGTCTGACTTGCGTTCCATCTCTTTAGAAAGCTGATAACCATACATATCCCCATCTTTTAAGATGTTCATAATAATGAGGGAACTGCTGCCTTTCATAAGTTCTCTATCAAATGTCATACTTTTCACCTACCTAGAAATTCTATGTATAATAAATAACATAATTTTCTAATGTTTTCAAGTGCAAGAAAAGAGCCCTACCAAAAAGTGGTGGGACTCAGAAAATAAAACGTATGATAGCCATCAAAATTACGCCTACAATAACAGTAATAGATAAGCTTTTTGTCCATAGTGCTATGAAAAGCGTAGGTACAATAACTATTAACACATTCCAATCAATTGCAATACCATGGTCCGCTTCAATTAAGACGCTATCGACAACAAGTGCAGTTAATATACATACTGGTATAAAGGATAACCATTTAATAACAAGTTGTGGTAATTCAATATTTCGAACAAGCATGAAAGGAACAATTCTTGGAATTACTGTTACAAGAGCACAACCTAAAATAATGAGAAGAATAGTCGTATCAACGCTCACGATCAGTCACCACCCCAATAGTTGCTACAATCATTGTTGAAAGAATAACGGCGATATGAGATGGCAAGAACATACATAGAAGAACCATCGCAATAATCATGTATAATACTAAAGAAAGATATAGTTTTAGCTTTGGTTTCTGGATGCTTTGTAATTGCAAAACAAGTAGTGCTAAAAACATAGCGGTTAATGCAAAGTCTAATCCAAATGCTTCGGGATTTGAAATCCACTTACCAAATATAGCACCAGCCACACACGAAATAATCCATGATAAATAAGCAGTTACATTTAGTCCATTCATCCATTGGTCATTGATTTGTTCCCCTTTAACGATTTTATTCATAGCTACACCGAATGATTCATCGGTTACAAGTGCTCCAATCCCTACATTTTTCAAGGCAGAGTATTTTGAGAAGTGAGGAGCTAGAGACATACATAATAGAAAATTCCGTAAATTTACGATAAAAGTAGTTAATATAATGACAGAAATCGGACTATGTCCAACTAATAGTGCACAAATTATGAATTGTGCTGAACCTGCATAAACTAATGCTGATAATAAAGCTATTTCAAGCACACTCAAGTTTGATGATACACCAACAATCCCCATGGCAAGACCGATGCTAATATATCCTAATAGTGTCGGAATACAATCCTTCATTCCTTGCAAGTATGTAGGCATAGTATGCTCCATTACTTGTGCTTTTGCAGTACTGTTCAATTTATACCCTCCCTTTGTATGTTATAATAAACATATATATAATATAACATACAATCGGTGTGAAGGGACTGATTTAGTGGAGCCTATACAAGAAACGATTGCAAATAATTTAGCCAAATTAAGAAAAAGTAGAGCTTTAAGTTTAGATCAAGTTGCTGAATTAACAGGTGTTAGTAAAGCAATGATTGCTCAAATTGAAAAAGGAAAATCAAATCCAACTGTTACTACACTCTGGAAAATTGCAAATGGTCTTCAAGTTTCTTTTTCTGTTTTCATGAAAGAAGAAGATAAGCCTGTTGTGACAAAGATTAATATCAATGAATTGACACCTATGATTGATGATGATGGAAATTATCTTGTCTACTCGGTTTTTCCTTATAATCCGGAGAAGAAGTTTGAAATTTACACAGTTAATTTACAAGCAGGGCATAGCCATAGAGCCAATCAACATTTAGGTGAAGAATATATCCTTATGAAAAGTGGCACATTAACGCTTCGTGTGCAGGACGAGGAGTATATATTACTAGAAGGTGAAGCTATTTCGTTTACTGCGAATATCGTACATAGCTACATAAATGCAACGGATGAAATGGTTAGTTTTTATAATGTAATTTATTATCCTGATTAAAAAATAATATTGTTGTAGGAGTACATAAATGGATTTTACTAACATGATTATACAGCTAAGAGAAGCAGGAATTGTTCAAGATGAAGACGTTACTGTAGAGCCTTTAAGCGGAGGAACTTCAAGTAATATCAATATCCTTACTGTTGGTGATGATATTCGTTATGTGATTAAAACAAACGATAAAAGTATTATAGAAGCCGAAGTGCAATTTTTATCATTTTATAAAGAAGTGTCTATATTGCCGAAAGTCGTATACGAGGATTCACTACATCAGTTTTTTGTATATCCTTATATGAAAGGTAGTACAAACACCAGTGAGTATAATAAGAAAGATGTTTTAATAACACTAATAGAACAATTAGTTAAGTATTATAAGCCTATAAAGAATAAGAGGGGCTGGGGATGGGTTCATTATGAAATTGCTTCATGGCATGTATTTTTGCAAAATGAAGTGAAATCTGCAGCTGAAATTATGAATCATGAGGTTGTTAGCAAAGAAGATATAACCTTCGTAAGAAAATTATTGGATGAGCTTAAGGTTGAGAATGATGCAAAACAACCGTATCTTTTACATGGAGATTGTGGATTTCATAATTTCTTATTTTCAGAGGGTGAATTAGTTGGTGTTATTGATCCGATGCCTCTTATCGGTGACCCACTTCATGATATTATTTTTTCATATTGCTCGACTCCTGAGGAGTTAACACAAAAGTTAATTGAAGATATTGCATCTCGTATTCCTAATTGGAATGAGGACACATATTCATTGCATCGATATGTTATGATTGGTTTATTTGTTCGATTAGCAAGATGTAAACTTCACCATCCACAAGATTTAGATACATATTTACAGGCATGGGAATATTGGAAAGAGATTGTGAATTATAAAAAAAC
>NZ_HG428741.1:3248043-3324181 GCF_000380245.2 Bacillus massiliigorillae | reverse complement strand
CGTTGAAAATAATCGATAAGTTTTTTTTATGTCTCGGTTGACTTTACCCGTAGGGCAAACTATAAACTTAAGTTATCAAATCACAGGCGCAGGTGAAAATTGATGTATTCAATAGGAGTATTTTCAAAGATTAATAAAATTACAACTAAAACGTTAAGACATTACGATGAAATTGGTTTACTTAAGCCAGAGTATGTGGTTGATATGACCGGCTATCGTTACTATACTACGCATCAGTTACCTAAGCTTCATCAAATTCTCGCTTTAAAACGAATGGGGCTATCGCTTCAACAAGTTAAAGAGGCATTTCAGAATCCTGATGCAATTGATTTGTTTTTGAAGCTGAAGGAACAGGATGTGCTGAACAGTATTAAAGCAGAAGAAGAGAAGCTATTACTAATTCGTAGTTATCTTAACTTAATGAGAGGAGAAAAAATGATGTATAACCCAATCATTAAAGAACTACCAGAGGTTATTGTAGCATCTATGAGACAAGTCATTCCGAATTATGAGGCTCTTAATACTCTTTGTCCTGAGGTAATGGGAAAAGAAATGAAGAGAGTAGGCTGTGTTTGTGCAGTACCTGAATATTGCTTCAACGTCTATCATGATGGTGAGTATCGCGAAACGAATATCGATGTTGAAATTTGTGAAGCGGTTACTGAAATGAAACCTAATACTGATATTTTAACTTTCAAGACTATCCCAGCGGTGCCAACTGCACTTTGTATATTGCATAAAGGAGCATATGATACTCTTGGAGAAACATATTCATTTGCTTTCAAATGGGCGGAAGAAAACAATTACGAGGTTTGCGATCATCCAAGAGAATCTTATATTGATGGGATTTGGAATAAAGACAATGTAGATGAGTGGTTAACAGAGTTACAAATTCCGATTGTACAGAAATAATAATATTGAACAAGCCGACAAATTTTGTCGGCTTGTCTTGTTTTGATATCTATTCTTTTGGACATATATGATGGTTTATATATAATAAATGTATATGTGATTGAACGAGATGTATTTCATGGGAGATGATATTGTGATTAAACTTTCTCTTGCAGAAGCAGTGAAATTAAAGAGTGTATTGAATAAACGTATTCATGAGCTTGAGTTTGAAATGAATCGTGTAGGTTTTGTGGAAGTGGAGAAAGGTAAGAAGCTTCCAAAGCAAGCGCGTACTCTTATTCAAGTAGAAACGGAATTAGAAGAAATTCGTTATGATTTTCGCTTGTTGGACAAGTTAATGTATAAAGCCAATATAGAAAATGAAATTCAATATAATAATGAGAGCTTAGCGATAGTAGAAGCAATAGAGTTAGCAGCGCAATTACGTGCAAAAGCGAGAAAATACAAGGAACTAGGAGAAGCTACGAAGGAAGAATATCCATATTCATACGATGATAATTTCACGATTATAAAAATGGCTACTTTCGAACCAGAAGAGTATCGTATTAAAGCATTAGAAATCGAGCGTCAAGCTAATCGTTTGTCGAACTTAATTAATAGCAAGAATTATTCTGTGGAATTGGATTTTGATAGTGAGAAGTATTTCTAAACCTTGAAGTGGTGAGACTCCCTTCAAGGGGCTAAGTAGGAGAAACTTTTATAAATTTACAATTTTGTGATGGGGATTTGGATAAACCAATGACCAATAACCACTTACAAATTTACTTGTAACCAATAACCAACTATATGCTAATACAGGTCGATGACCAAATTATCCTTGGTATTTTACGCTCCTACTTAGCAGAAGAGGTTGCCCTTATGAAAAGGGCAACCTCTTTTTTCTTAAATGATAAGAATGTATATAATTTTGAATGGTGTCTATCTCCAGCGCCCAGGGATTAGTAGATTTCGCACATCTCCCTACGATAAGTCAACACGAAAAGGCTACTGCCTTTTCGTGTTAACTTTATCTCAGTCGAAGTGCTCCAATCTATACGTCACAAAACAAGCGCTTGTGTTTTTCTTATTATAAAGTTTTCGCTTCTTGTACAGCTGGTTTTTTGTAATAAAGTTTACGAATCACAAATGTTTGTACCATTAGGAAGCATCCACCAACTGTCCAGTACAATGGAAGTGCTGCTGGTGCAGATAGAGAAATGAATCCCATCATAATTGGTGACATATAACTAACGATAGCCATTTGTTTACGTTGTTCCTCTGGTACGTTTGACAATGAAACCTTTGCTTGTAAGAAGTAGATACCTGCTGCTAATGCTGCAAGAATGTAATCTGGCTGTCCTAGATTGAACCAAAGGAAACTATGTGTAGCCATTTCAGGTGAACTTTTAATTGCATAATAGAATCCCATTAAAATTGGCATTTGAATGAGAATCGGTAAGCAGCCACTGAATGAAGCTAGTGGGTTAAAATTATGCTTTTGATAAAGTTGCATCATTTCTTGTTGTAACTTCGCTTTATCTGCTTGGCTTGTTGCTTTTTTCATTTTATCTTGAATAACCTTCATTTCAGGTTGTATCACAGCCATTTTGTCTTTCATTTGCATTTGTTGCTTAGTTGATTTAAGCATGAAAGGCATCAATAGGAATCGTAGTAACAGTGTTACTAAAATGATTGACATACCATAGCTTCCTTGAAACCAACCAGCTACTGTGTTTAACACAAAAGCTAATGGTGAAACAAAATAGTGATGAAAAAATCCAGGTGATGCATCTGCGCCAGAAGCAGCAAAAGCATGCCCGCCTCCAAAGATTGAACTTACAACGAATACTCCGATTAGTAAAAGAAATCCTTTAAAGGCAAAGGATACAGCTTTATTTGATTTATTTTCCATGTTTGTCCTCCTTGATTTGTAAAAACTAGTTTGTTTTTAAGAAGAACATGTGATGGATCTTCATCCGGAGATTCTTTACGCCTTACACATAGTGCTAGCCAATGAGCGAATGAATTGACTACATTGTACAAGCACTTAGATTCAGTTGTAATGCTGTCTTCACTTTTTAACAGTGTTGGTTGAATTTGTGTGCGATTTTTGAAATGAAACTGTAAAAAGTAAAACAATCCAAAAGTCGCTGTTACTTGAACGATTAAACTTGCAAATGTTAAATAGGATGCTAAATCATTTAACTCGAAAAACTCAAGCATACTGTATCCCCCCTTTCAATTGTTTGTATTTATAGATACGAATGTGAATATAAAAAGTTTCGTTTGCTAATTTATTTTGTTAAATATATTTTATCATACGTTGAATAACAAACAAAATAATCTATTTTTGTGAAAAGTAAACTATTACGAGGAGACCTAGAATAAAAATAGTATACTACTCTTATTAGGCGAATAATTAAATGGAGGGAACTAGCATATGGAAAAATATATACTATCTTTAGATCAAGGTACTACTAGTTCTAGAGCGATTCTTTTTAATAAGAAAGCGGATATTGTACATATAGCCCAAAGGGAGTTCACTCAACATTTTCCTGAGCCTGGATGGGTTGAGCATAATGCACAGGAGATTTGGGGAAGTATATTAGCAGTTATTGCGAGCGTTCTCACAGAATCTGGTGTGCAGCCTGCACAGATTGCAGGTATCGGTATCACCAATCAGCGAGAGACAACTGTTGTATGGGATAAACATACAGGGATGCCTGTTTATAATGCAATTGTTTGGCAATCGAGACAAACACAAGATATTTGTAATGAATTAAAGGAGCAAGGATACGAAGATACTATTCGAGAAAAAACAGGGCTTTTAATTGACCCATACTTCTCTGGAACAAAGTTAAAGTGGATTTTAGATCATGTTGATGGTGCTCGTGAAAGAGCGGAAAAAGGAGATTTGTTATTTGGAACAATTGATACTTGGCTTATATGGAAACTGTCAGGTGGAAAAGCACATGTAACAGATTATTCGAATGCTGCTCGAACACTTATGTATAACATATATGAGTTGAAATGGGATGAAGAGCTATTAGAGATATTAAACATTCCTTCATGCATGCTACCAGAAGTAAGACAGTCTTCTGAAATCTATGGCAAAACTGTTAGTCATCATTTCTTCGGTCAAGAAGTACCAATTGCTGGTGCTGCTGGCGATCAACAAGCAGCGCTATTCGGGCAAGCTTGTTTTGAAGATGGAATGGCAAAGAATACGTATGGTACAGGCTGCTTTATGTTAATGAATACCGGAGATAAAGCAGTTAAATCAAAGAATGGCTTACTAACGACTATTGCCTGGGGAATAAACGGCAAAGTGGAATATGCATTAGAAGGAAGTATTTTTGTTGCAGGTTCTGCTATACAGTGGCTTCGTGATGGATTACGAATGCTGAAAGATTCAAAGGATAGTGAAGTGTATGCAAGTAGAGTAGAGTCTACGGAAGGGGTATATGTTGTTCCGGCATTCGTTGGTTTAGGTACACCTTACTGGGATAGTGAGGTTCGCGGGGCAATATTTGGCTTGACGCGTGGCACATCGAAAGAGCATTTCGTTAGAGCTACTTTGGAATCGCTAGCTTACCAAACACGTGATGTGTTAAGTGCGATGGAAGCAGACTCTGGCATATCATTGAAGAAGTTACGTGTAGATGGTGGAGCGGTGAAAAATAATTTCTTAATGCGATTCCAAAGCGATATGCTAGGTGTCCCAGTTGAAAGACCTGTTATAAATGAAACAACTGCTTTAGGAGCAGCTTATTTAGCAGGTATTGCGGTAGGGTATTGGGATGGCATTGAAAGTATTGCGGAGAAATGGCAATTAGATCAAGAATATCATGCTACTTTATCAGAAGCTGAACGAGAAGAATTATATCGTGGCTGGCAGAAGGCTGTTGCGGCAGCAATGGCATTTAAGTAATGAACTAGTAAGGACCACATTATTGCTTGTTAGAAGTAATTTTGTGGTCTTTTTTCATTAAAATATTGGAGGCTTTGGAACAATGTCGTTCACAAATTTAAACCGAGACAGTGATTTGCAGAAAATGAGTAGTAAGCAATATGACGTACTAATCATTGGAGGTGGTATTACAGGGGCAGGCATTGCTTTAGATGCTGTAACAAGAGGCATGAATGTAGCGCTATGTGAAATGCATGATTTTGCTTCAGGTACTTCTAGTCGTTCTACAAAGCTAATTCATGGAGGCTTACGATATTTAAAAAATTTAGATGTGAAAGTAGTAGCGGAGGTAGGAAAAGAACGTGCAATTGTTTATGAGAATGGTCCTCATATTACCTCTCCTGAATGGATGATATTACCCTTTTTTGAAGGGGGAACATTCGGTTCTACCACGACGTCATTAGGATTGAAGTTATATGATTTTCTTGCAAATGTTGATAAAAAAGAACGTAGAAAGATGTTATCGAAAGAGGCAGTATTACAGAAGGAGCCACTATTGAAGCAGGAAGGATTAAAGGGTGGTGGGCTTTATGTGGAATATCGTACAGATGACGCTCGGCTTACAATTGAAGTTATTAAGAAAGCAGTTGAATACGGTGCTGATTGTGTGAATTATTTACAAGTTCAAGCGTTCTTATATGAGAATAAGCGAATTGTAGGTGTTAAGGTAAAGGATTCTTTATCTGGAAAGATATTTGAAATAAAAGCAAAAAAAATTGTGAATGCAA
This sequence comes from Bacillus massiliigorillae, assembly GCF_000380245.2. GTDB lineage: Bacteria > Bacillota > Bacilli > Bacillales > DSM-1321 > Bacillus_AD > Bacillus_AD massiliigorillae. Next base: position 3,318,592 of record NZ_HG428741.1, on the reverse strand, counting down.
CAGGTCCTTGGGGAGATCGTCTACGTGAAATGGACCAGTCAAAGCTAGGCAAAACACTACAATTAACAAAGGGTGTTCATATTGTCATTGATCAGTCTCGATTTCCATTGAAACAAGCGATTTATTTTGATACTGAAGATGGCAGAATGATTTTTGCTATTCCTAGAAATCACAAGACGTACGTTGGGACAACAGATACTTTTTATAACGAGGAAAAAATAAACCCTGTTGCGACATTAGAAGATTTAAGCTATTTAATTAGCGCAACTAATACGATGTTTCCAAGTATCCAATTAACTTTGAACGATATTGAATCGAGTTGGGCTGGAGTCCGTCCGCTTATTCATGAAATAGGTAAGAAACCGTCTGAAATATCTCGTAAAGATGAAGTTTGGGTATCGCCATCAGGATTAATCACAATCGCAGGAGGAAAATTAACAGGATATCGTAGAATGGCTGAAATAGTAGTAGATGGTTTAGCTTCACAGTTTTGTAAAGAGCGCTATAAGTTATTCAGTGAATGTCAAACAGTGGATTTCCCAATATCAGGTGGAGATGTCGGTGGATCACAAGGCTATATACTTTTTCTGAAGGAAAATATAGAAGCAGGTATACAAATGGGGTTTACTGAAAGGGAGGCACACGAATTAACAAGAGTTTATGGTTCAAATGTTTCTCAAGTTTTTCAGTTAATAGTGAATCATCAACATGAGGTTGTAAAGTATAGCATGAGCAACGAATTATATGGAAAGCTTGCTTATGCAATTAACCATGAGAGAATCGCTACACCTGTTGATTTTTTCTTTCGACGAACAGGGGCACTTCTCTTTCATATAAAGTGGGTACAAAAGTGGAAAGAGGTAGTCATTCAATATATGGCTGATAAATATAACTGGAATGAAAATATACGGAAACGGTATGTAGAGGAGTTAGAGGATGAAATTGAATGTGCTACACATACTAATAAAAAGAGATTGTCCTAGAAAAGGGACAATCTTTTTTGATTTAGAAATAAAAATTAAAACACTTGAACTTCTGATAAAACTATAACATAATATATATGTACATATACTCATATAAGCATATATAAAGGAGGAATAATTATGGGACATCATCATGGTCATAGTCATAGTCACGATCATCATCACCATCATTCATCCAATAAAAAAGCATTACGGTTAGCGTTTTTTCTAATTGCCTCATTTATGTTTGTGGAGGTAATTGGAGGTTTTCTAACAAATAGTTTGGCTTTATTGTCTGATGCAGGTCATATGCTAAGCGATGCCGCTGCACTTGGTTTAAGTCTAGTTGCTCTTTTGCTTGGTGAGAAAAAAGCAACTCAACAAAAGACATTTGGTTATCGAAGATTTGAAATTATTGCAGCGGCATTAAACGGAATTACGTTAATTCTTATATCAGGTTATATTTTTTATGAAGCATTTCAACGTTTTCAACATCCACCCGAAATTCAAAGTATGGGTATGTTATTAATTTCGGTAATTGGGCTTTTAGTAAATATCGCAGCAGCATTTATTTTGATGAACGGTAATAAAGAAGAAAATTTAAATATTCGCAGTGCTTATTTACATGTGCTAGGTGATATGCTCGGCTCAGTTGGTGCTATTGCAGCCGCTGTGTTGATCTATTTCTTTGGATGGGGATGGGCAGACCCATTAGCAAGTATTATTGTAGCGATTCTCATTATTATTAGTGGTATTAGAGTAACAAAAGATGCCTTTCATATCTTGATGGAAGGTGCACCAGCTGCTATCAATCCAAGTTTAGTAAAGGAAGAGCTACAGCGATTAACACATGTAATAGGAGTACATGATTTGCATATATGGTCAATAACTTCTGAACTTCCTATGTTATCGTGCCACTTGGAGATTGAGAACAATGGCAATCATGATGAAGTTCTACGCCAAGTACAAAAGCTCCTATTAGATGCTTTTCATATCGAGCATAGTACGATTCAGATTGAAAGAGAAGAAGTTGGTTGCCCAAACACCCAACTTACTTGTAATTAATGATGATTAGAGTGGTCGATTGTTTGGGCAATAATGCTCATCACATGTTCATCGTCATGTGAATAGAAAAGAGTTGTTCCCTCTCGACGGAACTTGACAAGTCGTAAATTTTTTAAAAATCGTAATTGATGTGAAACAGTCGATTGAACAAGTGATAATTTTTCTGCTATTTCATTAACGGAATGTTCACCTTGAAATAAAAGATATAAAATACGCAAGCGAGTTGGATCAGAAAGGGCCTTAAATGTTTGCGTAACAAGAAAAAGAGTTTCTTCATCAAGTTCTTTCTCAAAAATCATTTGATGGTCTGGATTCAAGTTCTTCAACCTCCTTATTAACATTATACTTGAAATATTTTTAAACCAAAACTGGGGATGTATTTTTCCCAGTTTTTTATTTTGTAGTGAGAAATATGATGTTAGTTAATTGTTATTAGATTATTAATAGAATATTCATGAGAAATGGTATAAAATAAAAAATATTCTGTCTAAATTAATAGAATTTTCTCGAATGTTCGTAGTGGAACAAGAAGGATTAGTTTTGACTAATTTGTGAATACAAAATCTACAATGATAGATTAAATACAGTTCGTATTGTTTGACATTCTAAAAGGTGGTACTATTTATTTAGAGTGATAATCGTTATCAATCAAAAGGGAGAAGGTAGATTTTATGAAATTACATTCGGCTCAATTGGGAGAAAAAGTTAAAGTGAAGAATCTCAATCTAGTTGATGACCTTCTATATAAAAGGTTAAACTCCTTTGGAATTAAGGAAGGCTGCCAAGTTTGTCTAATGCAAAAGGGACTGTTTTCCGGTGCATGCATTCTTGAGTGCCAAGGGCAAAAAGTGGGTCTTCGTAAAAAAGACTTAATGAACATAGAGGTAGAGCAACTATGAATAGAATTGCATTAATAGGTAACCCCAATACAGGAAAAACATCACTGTTTAACAAGCTCACCAATTCGTATGAGTATGTAGGAAATTGGAGCGGGGTAACTGTTGAAAAAAAGGTAGGGCAGGTAAAGAAGTTAAATAAGGAAATTATAGATTTACCTGGAATTTATGATCTTAACCCTATCTCTAAAGATGAAAGCGTTGTAACGACCTTTTTGCTTGAAGAGCAAGTGGAAGGTATTTTAAATATATTAGATGCATCTAATTTCGAGCGTAATATGCAGTTAACAGTTGAGGTTTTGGAACTTGGAAAGCCTGTTATCATTTGTTTGAACATGATGGATGTGGCGAAGAAGAAAGGTATTACGATTGATATTGATAAATTACAGAGCTTATTAGGCGTGCCTGTAACACCAATTGTAGCTCGTACTGGTAAAGGGTTTGAAGGTATTTATGTAGCCTTAAAGGGTGCTGTAGGGCATCAACAAAACTTTACATTAACTTATAATGAATCAATAGAAAAAGGTATTGCTAATATTGAGTCTTTGTTAGATGGCGTTGAGGGTCATAAGCGATGGATTGCTATTCAATTCTTATGTGGAAATGAAGCAGTGGATGAGTACTTTCATGAGTCATCTAATTTCCAACAAATGAAATCGATTCGTTCGGAATTAGAAAAAGAAGTTGGTAAGTCACTGAATACAGCTATTTCTGATGAGCGAAGTAAATATATTAGTAGAATACAAGAACAAGTTATGGTACAAGATCAAGGTGAGAGGCAATGGACAGAAAATGTCGATAAGATTTTAACGCATCCGATTCTAGGTATTCCTATTTTCTTAGGGTTAATGTATCTCATGTTCCAAGCAACATTTACTTGGATTGGTGCTCCATTATCTGACTTATTAGATGGGTTTATAGGAGGGACCTTTACTGATGCGGTTAATCAAGGTCTGACATCCATTGGTGCGTCATCGTTTATTATTGATTTAATTTGTGATGGTATCATTGCTGGAGTAGGTGGAGTATTAGTCTTTATTCCACAAATTTTTGTCTTATTCTTTTTCATTTCATTATTAGAAGACTCCGGCTATATGGCACGTATTGCAGTTGTCATGGATCGCTTGATGGAGTTTTTCGGTTTGAATGGGAAAGCGTTCATTCCAATGATTATTAGTTTTGGATGTAATGTGCCAGGGGTTATGGCTGCGAGAACGATTGAGCAACCAAAAGAAAGACTTTTAACTATACTTGTAGCTCCATTTATGAGTTGTTCAGCAAGATTACCAGTTTATGCATTGTTTGGTGCCGTGTTCTTTGCTGAGAATCAATCGTTAGTTGTTTTTTCTTTATATATACTTGGTATTGTTATTGCACTTATTGTAACAAAGATACTATCGATGACTATCTTGAAAAAAGAAAGCACAGTATTTTTCGTAGAATTACCTGCTTATCATGTTCCTCAATTTAAGACGCTTTGGCGTTCAACTTGGGAAAAAGGTAAAGGCTTTTTAAGAAAAGCTGGTACAATTATTTTCGCAGGTTCGGTTATTATTTGGTTACTATCATATTTAGGGCCTAACGGATTGAATGTAGAAATGGATGACAGCTTTTTAGCGATGATTGGTGGCGGTTTTGGTGTATTATTCGCTCCTCTTGGTTTTGGAACATGGCAAGCTGGTGCATCGCTCATTTCTGGTTTCTTAGCTAAAGAAGTTGTAGTATCTACTATGGCTATTATTTATGGAGTTAGTGAAGGAGCTTTATCTACAACAATTGGTTCACATTTCACTACACTAAGTGCGTATACGTTTATGGCTTTTGTACTTCTGTATATGCCATGTTTAGCGACAGTGGGGGCTATTAAACGTGAAACACAGTCAGTTAAGTGGACATTGTTTGCAACACTCTATCCATTTGTAGTAGCGTATATAGTAGCGCTTATCATTTATTATGCGGGCAGTTTACTAATTTGAGGTGAATGGGATGGCAATATTCATTAATGTATTAATTGGTTGTGTGATTTTCGGGTATGCTGGTTATACATTATTAAAGAGTATTAAGAAACAAAAAGCGGGCAAATGTGCGGCGTGTTCTTTACAGAAGCACTGTTCTTCTAATGTTTGTGAACCACCTTCTAAAACGATTCATCAATAATATTTTTATAAAAGGCTGTCCAATGAAAAATTGGACAGCCTTTTGTTATAAGAAAGAAAGTATAATATTTCATGGTGTCCACCCTTACACCTACCGTTTGTCTCCTTTTTGATTAGAGGATTATACAAGAAGTAAATACTAAATCAAAAAGGACCGATAGTGTTTCCTTTATTTCATTCGAAGTGCTCCAATCTATAGTCGCAAAACGGGCGCTTGCGCTTATCTAAAGTTGACGAAAGTATGAATTATATACAAAGCAAATAGTATTAATGTTAGAATAGAAAGATTGACTAACAACATACATAATTGAAATAAATAATAGATGGTTTATGAAAGAAAGGGGTCAATAATTTAGATGAAGAAACCAACAATCAAGGATGTGGCCCGTGTAAGTAAATTCTCGATAGCAACTGTTTCTCGCGTATTAAATGGCAAAGGAAATGTAAGCCCTGAAATTGCCACAAAAGTAATGGATGCTGCGAAACAATTAAATTATGTACCAAATCAATTAGCAAAAGGATTAAAAGAGCAAAAAACAAATATAATTGGCGTTGTTGTTCCAGACTTACGAGATCCTTATTTTGTTGAAGTGATTCAATTACTTCAACAAAAATTGCAACCCGAAAATATCCACTTATTAGTAACGGAATCTAAATATAGCGTTAAGAAAGAACTCGAATTGTTACAGCAATTAGAGGCGAAGCGAGTAGATGGAATTGTAATTGCTGGGGTAGGAAAAAATGAGAAGTTTTTGACGGAATTAGTAGTAAAGGGAATAAAAGTAGTGTCTCTTCATTCTAAAGTAAAGAATTTAGAAATAGAAATTCCTCAAGTGATTGAAGATGAAGAAGAAATTGTATGCAGACTTACCTCTAAATTAATTGCTGAGGGTCATCGTACAATTGGTGTAATCAATGGATCAAAATCTTATCCAAATGCAATTGAAAGATATGTAGGGTATGTAAAAGGAATGTATACAGGTGGAGAAGTATTAGATTCAGCTTATACTTACGAAGGTGCTTATGAAATAGAAAGTGGCAGAAAAGCTGTTAAACGTTTTCTTGCTTTACCAAGTCGGCCAACGGCGATTCTATGCCTCCATCCTTACTTTACAATTGGGGTTATTGCTGAGTTAAGGCGAAAGAAAATTCGTATTCCAAGAGATATTGCGATTGCAACCCTTGGAAATGACCCATCCTTTATTATGTTAGAAGATAAAGAATTAATTACTTATTCTTATGATGTTAATTTAGCTGTAGAAGAAATTTTATTTTATATATTATAGTGGGAAAAACTCTTGACAGAGGTGTTTACATCTTCTGGCGAGAGTTTTTTTTCTTATGCGTATAATTGTGTCAAATGATACAAACAATAAATCGAAACTTTGATTTAAGAGGTTATGTACGTAGGTGGGATAAGGTTTTTATGCGAATATAAAATATTAGAATCTTCAATATATGAAGATTGTAATCGCGTTGTTAAGGATTTAAAGATGTAAGAAAAACTATCTAAATGTGTCTAAGATGTGAAATTAACAAGAAAACGTTTACTCGATAGAGAAATTATTGTACGATACAAATGTAAACGTTAACAAATGAATCTTTGGAGGATGAAATATATGAATATCATGTTAGTTTGTTCGGCAGGTATGTCTACAAGTATGTTAGTAACTAAAATGCAAGAATCAGCTCAAGCAAAAGGAATCGAAGCTACAATTTGGGCAATTCCTGAAGCTTCTTTACAAGCTGAAGTAGATAAAAGTGACGTAATCTTATTAGGACCACAAGTTCGTTTCTTAAAATCAAAAATTGAAGCAGTAGCTGCTCCAAAAGGTATTCCAGTAGAAGTAATCGACATGATGAACTACGGTGCAATGAACGGGGAAGCAGTATTACAACAAGCTTTAAACATGAAAAAATAATCTATAACCCTTTCTTAAGAAAGGGTTCAAGAAGGAGATGAGAAGATGAACGGTATTATACAATTTCTAGAGAAGTACTTTGTACCAGTTGCGGGAAAAATCGGTAGTCAAAGACATTTAGTAGCAGTCCGTGATGGTTTCGTAGCTATCATGCCTCTTATCATTTTAGGATCGTTTGCAACACTTCTAAATAACTTACCTTTTGATTGGTACCAAGATTTGATGACAAATATATTTGGTGCAGGTTGGACTGACTTGGGAGGAAACGTATGGAAGGGTACATTCGCCATCCTATCATTATTAGTTGCCATTGGTGTTAGTTATAACTTAGCTAAATCATATGCAGTTGACGGCTTATCAGCTGCATTAATTACATTTGGTGCACTGATTATTATGAGTCCAGTTACTGTAAAAGAAGGCGGAATTGACTTCGCTTGGACGGGTGCTCAAGGGTTATTCGTATCATTAATCGTAGCAATCTTAGCAACGGAAATTTTCCGTTTCTTAATTCAAAAGAACTTTACAATTAAAATGCCAAATGGCGTACCAACTGCGGTTGCTCGTTCATTCGCGGCATTATTACCAGCAACAGTAGTATTCATCGTGTTTGGAATGGCATTCCTATTGTTCTCAAGAGCAGGAACTTCATTACATGTAATTATTTTTGAAAGTATTCAGCAACCACTTCAAGGGCTATCAAACACATTACCATCAGCTATAATTATCTCTTTATTAATTCACTTATTATGGTTCTTTGGTTTACATGGTACAAACATTATTGGACCAATCATGGAAACGATTTACTTACCATCTATCGAGAAAAACATTGAAATGTTTAAAGATGGTGCTTCGGCATTCAGTGATCAATTAGCAATCATCACAAAGCCATTCTTCGATGTATACGTACATTTAGGTGGCGCAGGAGCAACGTTAGCATTAATTTTAGCGATTTTCTTAGTAGCAAAAAGTGCTCAGTACAGAAGTATTGGACGTCTTACAGCACCAGCAGGTGTATTCAATATTAACGAGCCTGTATTATTCGGTGTTCCGATTGTATTAAACCCAATTCTTGTTATTCCATTCGTGTTAATTCCAATCGTTTTAACATGTACTACTTACTTTGCGATGACAATGGGACTTGTTCCGAAAACAGTCGCTTTAGTACCTTGGTCAGTACCACCAATCATTAGTGGTTGGTTAGCATCTGGCGGTGCATGGCAAGCTATTGCATTACAATTATTCAACTTTATGCTGGCTGTATTAATTTATATCCCATTCATCAAAGTACAAGATATCGAAGCACTAAAAGCTCAAAAAGCATCTGAAGAAGCACAACAACAGTAGTATTTAACAGGGGGATTAATCATGGAAACAATTATTATGAATATTATTCTTCATAGTGGTAATGCAAGAAGTATTGCTATGGAAGCAATTCAAGAAGCGAAAAAAGGCAACTTTGAAGTAGCTGAGAAATATATTGAAGAAGCAACACAATCACTTGGTGATGCACATAAATCTCAAACAGCTTTAATCCAAGGTGAAGCTCGCGGTGAAAAATCCGAGGTTTCAATCCTTCTAATCCACGCACAAGATCACTTAATGACAGCAATGACTTTAAAAGATCTTGCGGCTGAAATGGTAGAGCTATACAAACGAATCAAGTAATTTAAATTGATTCACAAAAAGGCGAGGATTAAGTTCTTCGCCTTTTCTTATAAAAAATATAAGAGTATTTGGAGTGTTTTGAATGAGAAAATTAGGTATTTCTATTTATCCTGAACATAGTACGAGAGAAAAAGATAAAGAATATATTTCACTGGCTGCAAAATACGGATTCAAACGTATTTTTACGTGTCTTCTTTCTGTTCAAGGAAGTAAAGAAGAAATTGTTGAGGAATTCACAGATATTATTACGCACGCACGTAATGAAGGTATGGAAGTAATCCTTGACGTAGCTCCTCACGTCTTCCCAGCACTTGATGTATCATATGATAACTTAGAGCTTTTCGCACAAATGGGAGCGACAGGTATCCGTTTAGATGAAGGCTTTGGTGGTCAAAAAGAAGCATTAATGACGCACAACCCTTATGGATTAAAAATCGAAATTAATATCAGTAGTGGTACGAAATATTTAGAGCAAATCTTAAGCTATGGTCCAAATAGAGATAATTTAATTGGTTGTCATAACTTTTATCCGCAAGAATACACAGGGCTTTCATACAAGCATTTTGTTGAAACATCAGAGTTGTTTAGAAAGCATAATATTAGAGTAGCTGCATTTGTTACATCTTCAGCAGCAACATTTGGTCCTTGGCCAGTAGGCGATGGTTTATGTACATTAGAGCAACACCGTACTTTGCCAATCGTAACGCAAGCGAAGCACTTATTTGCAACTGATTTAGTAGATGATGTATTAATCGGAAATGCATATGCTTCTGAAGAAGAACTAAAAGCTTTAAGTGAAATGAATCCGAATAAGTTAGCGTTCCGTGTACGTATGAATAAAGAAGCATCTGAGTTAGAAAAGTTAATTGTAGAGAAAGAAACTCACTTCAACCGTGGTGATGTATCAGAGTATTTAATCCGCTCTACACAAAGCCGTGTAAAATACAAAGCAGAATCTTTCCCGAATCACAACACATATGATATTCAAAAAGGTGATGTGTTAGTAGGAAATAATGATTTTGGTCAGTATAAAGGTGAACTTCAAATTGCTCGTCTGCCAATGAAAAATGATGGTCGTAAAAATGTAATTGGTAAAATTGTAGATGAAGAAGTTTATTTACTAGATTACATCAAACCTTGGGACTACTTCGAAATGAAAATTGAAGAGTAAAATTGTAAGCCGCTGAGAAAATATTTTCTCAGCGGCTTTTTGTAATAAGAGAAGAGAAGAGAAGTATGAGCAGGGGATGGAATATATGAGCATCGAAAAAAATAAAAAAAGACAACTCCCAACAATAATGAAAGGAGTTGCCACAATTCATTAGATTAATGATAAAGCTTCTTCGTCAGCAATAATTGTTACTTTGCTGTGTAGGCGAAGTGCTGATGCTGGGAAATCTTCAGTAATTTCTCCGCATACTAGGCGTTTGATTGCTTCTGCTTTAGATGCACCTGATGCAAGAAGAATGATTTCTTCGCTATCCATGATGCTTTGGATACCCATTGTGATAGCGTGTGTTGGAACTTCATCCATGCTGTTGAAATAGCGAGCGTTAGCTTCGCGAGTTCTTTCAGCTAATTCAATAACATGAGTTTTACTTTCAAAAGAAGTTCCTGGTTCGTTGAAGCCGATGTGGCCGTTGTGACCAATTCCAAGGATTTGAAGGTCAACTCCGCCAATTTCATGGATGTAGTTTTCGTAGCGTACTGCTTCTTCTTCCATGTTAGTAGCCATTCCGTTAGGAACATTAGTGTTGTCTAAGTTTACATCGATATGATTGAATAAGTGTTCTCTCATGAATGTAAAATAGCTGTTTTTGTCATTGCGATCTAATCCCATGTACTCATCAAGGTTAACTGTTTTTACACCTTTGTATGAAGTACCATTTTCTTTATGGTCTTCGATTAATAATTTGTATAAGCCTTCTGGAGTGCTACCAGTTGCTAAGCCTAATACGGCATTTGGTTTACGTTTAACAAGTCCGATCATTCTTTTTGCAGCGATACGGCTCATTTCTTCGTAGTTTTCAGCGTGAATTATTTCAAATACTTTCGTATTTACTTTAGATTGTAGTGCTGTCATTAGTTCTCATCCTTTTTATAAGCAATTTTTCCACGACAAATTGTCATTTCGATATTAATGTCATTATTTAAAATTACGATGTCGGCATCTTTACCTACTTCGATGCTACCTTTACGATCGAATACTCTAGCTTGTTTCGCTGGAGTTGCTGAAGCGAGTTTGATTAGATCATGTAGGTTTAAATCCGTAAATGAAAGCATATTTTTAACAGAATCAATCATTTTTAGGATACTTCCAGCAAGTGTTCCATCTTCAAGCGTTGCTCTGCCATCGCCTACGATAACTGGCTGTCCGCCTAATTCGTACATACCATTCTTCAAGCATTTTGCACGCATAGCATCTGTAATTAATAGTGCTCCATCTGTACCTTTTGCTTGGATTGCTAGTTGAATCATTTCAGGGCAAATATGGATGCCGTCTGAAATTAATTCTACTTTTAATTCATCAAATAAAAGAGCTGCACCAGCAGTACCTGGCTCACGATGATGAAGACCACGCATACCGTTATATAGATGGGTAACTTGTGTTGCACCAGCTTCAACAGCGTTTTTTACATCAGCGTATGTTGAATCAGTGTGACCAATTGATGCTGTAACTTCGTTCTCAGCTAAGTACTTCACGAATTCCATTCCGTTTGGCATTTCTGGAGCAACAGTTACAAGCTTAATTGTACCGTCTGCTTCTTTTTGCCATTCTTGGAAAGTGGTAATATTTGGTTCTAAAACGTATTCTTCAGGCTGTGCACCTTTTTTAGCAGGATTGATGAAAGGTCCTTCTAGGTGAAGTCCGATTACTTCTGCCTCTCCACGATGGTTTTCTGTTTTTTGATAAGATGCTGCATTGCGCAATGCGTTCACGATGTTTTCTGGCGATTGTGTCATTGTTGTAGCAAGAAAGCTTGTAGTTCCTTCTTGTGGTAAATGAGTTGCCATTGTACGTAATGCTTCATGCGTACCATCCATTGTGTCAGCTCCGCCAGCACCATGAATATGAACGTCGATGAAACCAGGAACGATTTTTGTTCCTTTTTCTAAAGTGATGATTTCTGTGTTATCAAATGTTTTGTTTTCTAATTGGTCAGCTGAACCAATTTCAGTGATTTTGTCATCTGTAATTAGTACATAACCATTTTCTAATACTTCATTTTCTAAATATATGTCAGCATTTTTGAACAGGATGTGATTCATGGAAATCCTCCCTATATGAATACACTTTGTAAGTGTTTTAGTTTTTTATCTACACTACTATCATAACTGTATATATAACTAGTTGTCTATACCAGTGGTGGTGGGAATTTAGTCCTTTTCTTCCGTAAGGTAACAAATTTATTTAGATGTTAACCTTTTGTTCTGTTATTTAATACTTTTAGTATAAGCATTTGAGCTGAAAACAATGATGTAACATTTAACCATAAGAAAAACCGTTCCCGCTATATCGGTTCCGGTTCTTCATACTTTTTCTGTGCTTCTATAAATAGAATATGTTGACCATCAATCTCTTTAACGATGAATACAAAGCCATCTTCTTCAATTTGATCTCCTTGTACAACATCGTATTTTTGGGTGAGAAACCATCCACCTATCGTATCGACTTCATCTTCTAATAAGTCTGTGCCAAGTAAATCGTTAACGTCACCTATTAATACTTTTGCATCAAATATATAATGGTGATCACTTATTTTACGAATATCAGGAAGTTCATCAGCGTCAAATTCGTCGCGAATATCTCCAACAATTTCTTCAAGAATATCCTCTACAGTTACAAGTCCGGCAGTTCCACCATATTCATCGAAAAGGATTGCCATATGGGAATGATTCTTCTGTAGTGCAATAAGCAAATCATTAATGGGAATTGTTTCAATCACAGCGATAACAGGATGAATATATGGCTCAATCGATTGAACGATTTGTTTATCTTGCATAATGAAGCTGGATAATACTTCTTTCATATTAATAATGCCTACAATATTATCTTTATCACCATCCACAACCGGATAGCGAGTATACCGCTCTCGAAGCACAACTTCCATAATATCTTGAAGGGAGTGCTCTTTGTTGACGGTAACAATTTCGGTTCGAGGAACCATAATTTCTTTTGCAATTCTTTCATCAAACTCAAAAATTTTATTCACATATTTATATTCTGCTGAATTTATTTCACCGCTTTTCAAGCTTTCAGACAGAATAATTCGCAATTCTTCTTCGGAATGTGCCATATCATGTTCGGAGGCAGGCTTTAAACCGAAAATCCCGATAATAAATGCTGCTGAGTGATTTAAAATCCAAATAAATGGGAATAAGATTCGATAAAACCAAATAAGAGGTTTTGAAAAATTTAATGTAACAGCTTCTGCTTTTTGAATGGCTAGTGTTTTTGGTGCGAGCTCTCCAATAACAACATGAAAAAATGTAATCGTTGTAAATGCAATTGAAAAGGATAAAAAAGTCGTTAATGCTTCATTTGCAGAAATACTTTCAAATAAAGGCTTTAGCATATGTTCAACAGTTGGCTCGCCCAACCAACCAAGTCCGAGTGATGTAAGTGTAATACCTAATTGACAGGCTGATAAATACTCATCTAGTGAAGAAATAACTTTTTTCGCAGCGATTGCTTTAGTGTTTCCTTCTGCTAATAATTGGTCAATTCTTGTACTTCTTACTTTAACTATTGCAAATTCAGAAGCAACAAAAAATGCTGTAAATGCTAGTAATAATATGATGATTAGAATATTAATCATAACAAGGAATGTCCAGTTACCTCCTCCTAGAAGCATAGTTCATCTTCTTGTTTTGATTTTGCCCAATGAAATCATAACCATACGAAAAATAAACTATTCATTTTTTGCAAATGTTGTTGCATATATTAAAAAGTAAAATGGTTGCTTGAAGATTAATACATAGCGGCATGATGTTTGTTCGATTGGTATAATGTAAATATCGGAATTGTTAGAATATGTACCGGTGAAATTAATAATTGGGGGTATTAGCTTATGGAAACTGTAGGCATGCTAATTAATGGACAAGAAGTGTTTAGTGAGACAAGTATTGTTGTAACAAATCCTGCTACGGGTGAACAAATAGCTACAGTACCAAATGGGGGAGAGAAGGAGGCAAGAGCGGCAGTTGATGCTGCACATGAATCTTTCTTAACATGGTCGCAAAAAACAGCAGCAGAGCGGGCGACATTATTACGAAAATGGTTTGATTTAATAGAGGCGAATAAAGAAGAATTAGCTAAAATGATGACAATGGAGCAAGGAAAGCCTTATAAGGAAGCATTAGGTGAAATCGCATATGCGAATAGCTTCGTTGAATGGTATGCAGAAGAAGGTAAACGTATATATGGAGATACAATTCCTGCTAGTGATCCATCTAAACGTATTCTTGTATTGAAGCAACCAGTTGGAGTTATTGCAGCTATTACGCCTTGGAATTTCCCAGCTGCAATGATTACAAGAAAAGTTGCGCCAGCATTGGCAGCAGGTTGTACTGCGGTAATTAAGCCTGCGAAACTAACTCCACTAACCGCTATTAAGCTGGTGGAATTAGCGTATGAGGCTGGAATTGATAAAGGAGCAATCAATGTTGTAACAGGAAGTGCGCAAGCTATTTCAGAAGCGTGGATGAAGGATAGTCGTGTAAGGAAGGTATCTTTTACTGGTTCTACTGAAGTAGGAAAGCAATTAATGAAGGATAGTGCGGACACAATGAAGAAGGTTTCATTAGAGCTTGGAGGTCATGCACCATTCATCGTTATGGAAGATGCAATCATTGATGATGCTGTAGCAGCTGTTATTCAATCGAAATATCGAAATGCTGGACAAACATGTATTTGTACAAATCGTGTTTTTGTTCACGAAAACATCTACGAGGAATTTTCTAAGAAAATGGTAGCAGAAGTTAGCGAATTGAAGGTAGGTAATGGACTAGATGAAGGTGTTACAGTTGGGCCTTTAATTGATGAAAATGCTGTTAATAAATTACATGAACATGTTGAAGATGCAATGGATAAAGGTGCTGAACTATTAACGTCTTCGATTAATCAAACGGGATTATTCGTTTCTCCAATCATAATTGGGAAAGCGCAAGATGATATGTTATGTATGAATGAAGAAACCTTTGGTCCTTTAGCACCGATTTCGACATTTAAAACGAAAGAAGAAGTCATTGCGCGTGCCAATAATACGCCTTATGGATTAGCAGCCTATATTTTCACGCAGAATATATCTAATGCAGTTAAAATCGCGGAAGGGCTTGAGTATGGAATCGTTGGATTAAATGATGGATTACCTTCCGTAGCTCAAGCACCGTTTGGAGGTATGAAGGAAAGCGGTATTGGCAGAGAAGGCGGTAAGTATGGAATTGAGGAATATTTAGAAATTAAATATATCTCTTTGAAAATATAGTTTGTCAGAAAGCCAAAATCATAGAATGGTTTTGGCTTTCTAATATCATCTCTTCATATATCTCCACTCTTAATGAAATCATCGTGTTTTAAACATGTATAAACGTAACAGTTTATTGTCCATCATATATATTTCTAGCTTTAGTAATTTTTATAAAATAATCCTAAATTGCTCATGTCCTTACATGATATTTCACTCCTTATTTTTTCATGGATATTGAAGATGAAATGAATAATGAAAAAGGATGAAAGCGATGTTGAGTAAATTAGAAGCTTTTATATTAGGGATTGTTCAAGGGCTGACAGAGTTCTTACCGATCAGTAGTACCGGACATTTATATTTAGGGCGGCATATGTTTAATTTGCAAGAAGCAGGTTTGACGCTGGATACGATGCTGCATATTGGAACATTAGTAGCGGTTTTTGTATTTTATAAACATGAATTTATAGCTATTCTAAAGAATCCTTTTGGAAAGTTAACTTGGCTGTTAGTAGTCGGAACAATTCCTGCGGTCGTGGTTGGCTTTGCTTTTAAAGATTACTTTGATGCGATTTCGAAAACGGGTGTAACCATCGGATGGGAATTCCTTCTTACAGGCTGTTTTCTTTGGTTTGCAGAGAATATCCAGCAAGGTCGAAAAAAAATGAATGATATTACTTATGGTGATGCACTATTTATTGGCGCCTTTCAAGCTGCGGCTATATTTCCTGCTATCTCAAGATCGGGTTTTACAATTGCGGCTGCATTAATACGAAAGTTAGATCGTGAAACAGCTGCTTACTTCTCTTTTTTATTATCTACTCCTGCTATTGTTGGGGCGATTGTTTTACAAATGTTTGATTTGTTTGAAGGAAAGGGAGAGCAGATTTCGATTAGTGCTTTGTTAATTGGAATCCTTTCATCTGCAATTTTTGGCTATATAGCGGTTAAGTGGATGATACATTTCTTGAAGAATCATTCATTGAAGATATTTGCAATTTATGTATGGATTCTTGGTATTTTCATTTTGATAATGCAATATATGGGGAAATTTTAACGGTTTTTGATAGCTGATTTCTTTTCTATATGCTGTGAAAAAGCAAGAGACCGTTCAATACCCAATTGAGGATGTTTTAACAAGTTGAAAATCAAAAAGAGGTTGTTTGATTAACAACCTCTTTTGATATGAAAATACGTGATTAAAATCACATATTTTCGTTATTTGTAATGTCTTTTTTTATTTCAATATATTGAATATGATGTCCATCCATTTGATTTACGGTAAAGATATAACCGCTATCTTCAATAGAATCTCCAAGATGAAGGTCATACTCCTTTGTTAGGAGCCAACCACCGATTGTATCAATGCCTTCTTCTTCTAGGTCAGTTGATAAAACAGTATTCAATTCTTCAAGTAGTAGCTTAGAATCTACAATATAATGATTTTCTGCTATTTTACGAATCTCAGGAATTTCATCTATATCGAACTCATCACGAATTTCTCCTACAATTTCTTCAATAATATCTTCAGCTGTTACTATTCCTGCAGTTCCACCATATTCATCGAAAAGTAATGCCATATGATTTCGTTCTTTTTGCATTTTAATAAGTAAGTCATTAATTGGAATTGTCTCAATCACTGAAATGATTGGGTGGATGTAATCATCTAGCTGAATAGAAGAACGATCAGACTCCATAGCAACTGAAATTAAATCTTTTAAATGAACAACGCCGACGATAGAATCTTTATCACCGTCTATGACAGGATATCTTGTATATCTTTCATGCTGTAACTTTGAAAATATGTCATCCCAACTATCATCAATAGATATACTTATGATTTCTGTTCTAGGAACCATGATTTCTTTTGCAATACGATTATCAAAATCAAATATGCGATCTACATATTTATATTCTGATTGATTAATTTGTCCTTTTTCGTAGCTTTCTGTTAAGATAATACGCAATTCTTCTTCGGAATGAGCCATTTCCCCTTCTGATGCAGGCTTTAATCCGAACGAACGAGCAATCAAATTAGCTGAACTATTTAATATTTTTATAAAGGGGTACATCACCTTGTGAAATATAATAATAGGTTTAGCTATACGTAATGTGACTGCTTCCGCTTTATGGATGGCAAATGTTTTTGGTGTTAATTCACCTAGAACAACGGAAAGAAACGTCATTAAAGATAATGCGATGACGAACGAAATGGCATGTGTAGCAGATTCGGGTATATTTAATTTATTTAATAGGGGAGCAAGGAGTGCTTGAATAGTAGGGTCCCCTAACCAACCTAATCCTAAAGAAGCGATTGTAATGCCCAATTGTGTCGCTGATAAATATTCATCTAATGAAGAAATAACTTTTTTAGCGGAAATCGCTTTTTTATTTCCTTCAGCAATTAATTGGTCTATTCGAGTTGGGCGTACTTTTATGATGGCAAATTCCGTTATAACGAAAAACGAAGTACAAATGATAAGAAATGCCACTAATGCAATGTTAACGATAATCACTTCTTCAAAGAAGACTGTTGAAAAATACAGTCTTCCTTTCACCTCCTGGATGTTAATACTAATATGTAACCTTTTAATGAAAAATTAAAACCATATTATTAGTATAATCTTTATACGGAGGAAATTATATTATTGGATACTGAAAAGTCTAAAATTTCTATTTTGATAAAACAAAATGCGGACTAAAGAGTTCGAGAAGGTAGACTAGTAACTGTTCTTCCTTTACCTTTGCAAGATGGGCAAGACTTATTAAAGATTTGTAAAAATGGAACCTTTCCTTTTCCTCTACAATGCTGGCATAATTCAATATACTTCAAGTGAATCTCTCCTTAGTTGAAAGTTATATAGTTGTAGTATGGGCGGATGACTAAAGTAATATCCCATAATTTGTAATGTTTTCTAAAAAAATAATGCCCAGCGAATTCATAAAATCGCTGGGCATTATCACATTATATTTTAGGATACAACTTCCGTTTTTTGAGTCAATGGAATCTTTTCAGATTGCGATTGTTCTTGTGGTTGAGTTTCAATTGAAATCTCTTTGACTGCTTTTGTAACTTCTATATATTGAATATGGTGGTCTTCCATTTCGAGAATTTGAAAGTTAAAGCCTTCATAGGAGAGAACATCACCTTTTTTCGCTTCATAATTCTCTGTTAAGAACCAGCCACCAATTGTATCTATATCTTCATCAGAAATATCAATTCCAAACAAATCATTTACTTGGCTAATTAACACTTTCGCATCAATAATATAATGATTGTCTGCCATTTTTCGAATTTCAGCTACTTCATCAAGGTCAAATTCATCACGAATTTCTCCAACGATTTCTTCGATAATATCTTCAACAGTAACTAATCCTGATGTTCCGCCGTATTCGTCCATTAAGATTGCCATATGAATGCGTTCCTTCTGCATTTTAAGTAGCAAATCATGAATAGGAACAGTTTCGATGATACGAATAATAGGTCGGACTAAAGGTTCAACGGACTGATCCTTATAATCATCATTAGAAATCATAAATGTGAATAGCTCTTTCACATTGACCATACCAATAACATGGTCCTTATCACCATCAATGATAGGATAACGAGTGAACTTCTCTTCTTTAACGACTGAGAAGGCGTATTCAAGTGTATTGTCTTTTGATAAAGTAATAACTTCTGTTCGTGGCACCATTATTTCTTTGGCGATACGATCATCGAATTCAAATATTTTGTTTACATACTTGAATTCGGATTGGTTAATTTCTCCGCTTTTGTAACTGTCTGACAGAATGATTCGTAATTCTTCTTCAGTATGAGCTATTTCATGTTCAGAAGCTGGCTTTAATCCAAATGCTTTTGTTACTAAACGAGCGGAACCATTTAAAACCCAGATGAATGGGAACATCACTTTATAAAAAAGAGCTAAAGGTTTCGCTACTAATAAAGTAATTGTTTCAGCTTTTTGAATTGCAAGTGTTTTTGGTGCTAACTCTCCAACTACAACGTGTAAAAATGTAACAATGGAGAAAGATAGTACGAAAGAAAGTACGGTTGTTGCTGATGATGGAATGTTCAATTGTGTGAACAGAGGGTGTAGAATGGCTTCTATACTCTTTTCTCCAATCCAACCAAGACCTAGAGCTGTTACAGTAATACCTAACTGGCAGGCAGATAGATATTCATCTAAATGACTAATTACTTTTTTGGCAGCTAATGCACCGGCCTTACCTTCTTCTACAAGCTGATCAATACGCGTGCTTCTTACTTTTACTATGGCAAATTCTGAGGCTACGAAAAATGCTGTTAAAGCAATTAACAGGGCCAAGATAACCAAGTTTAATATGTCGTCCAAATATTTTTCCTTATCCCGCCATTATAACGAGAAAGGAGTCACCTCCTGAAATAATAAAATCTTACTAATTTTCAATACAACACCTAGATGCTAAGATATAAAAATGCATGAAGTTAATGATGTGTTCTATACTTAGATTCAAGGTTAAGAGAATTTTCTCTAATTCTATTTAAGTGAGTGTTATTAACGTTCATAACTGCCCCATCAACATCACCTCTACATAACTCGTAAGATTAAGATAATTATAGAAAAATTTGAACGGTCAGTCAAACTTACTGAAAGTTGAAAATCAGGGTATATTCAGTATATGAGGCGATTTTCTAGAATAGTAGCGGTATTTTCTTACTGATTTAATTTTTATATAATTCTGACTTTTTTATAAAAAATAATTTTTTTATAAAAATGCTGTATTTTCATAAATGCTTCACATTTATATTTTATTATAGAAGTATGAAGATAATAAAGTGCTTACAAATATAATATTTTTTGAAACATCAGTGGAAGTGATTATAGTTAATTCGTTTTAAATGCATGAATGTAATGGATTATATAAGGGGAAATTCTTACACGTATGTATATGTAGATCAATTTATTCGTAATCAAAAGGGGTGAGCAAGTTGATTGACGATATAATGAAGAAGCTTCAGTTAAAAGGAATTAAAGTGGAAAAAACAATATCACGATATGAAGTAATTCGCACTTTGTTTAACCACGATTCAAAGCCTACTATTATATTACATGATTCTTGTTTTGAAGAAAAGAAAGATGCTCTGCATAAATATTTAAGTTAGTGAATACATCATAGGTTTGATACTATAAGAAGTCATTATTATATTGTAAAAATAGAAAAACCTTTATATTTCTGATTAAATCAGTAATATAAAGGTTTTTTTTGATTTTATTAAAACGAAAAATGTTTTCAGTATACTAATTAAAGAAGTATAACTCAAGGGGAAACAGTTGGAAGAGATTACATTTTATGAATGTATTGGTTTTTATGTATAATAGAGTATGCTAAGGATGAATAAATTATGCATATTATACAACTCTTATACTTGGAGCACCGTTGTTACAAAGCACATCTCCTCTAAAAAAATAAACTACCTCATAAAGCAGCAGAAAGTATTCACAAGAATTAAAGGAACCTAAATAGGACAAAATGACGACTATCTGCATATTTGGTAGTTTTTTACTTCATTTCTTTATGTGATATTAAACCATGATTTGAAAGTACAAATGCTCTTTATTGTAAGGCTCAGATAGAATCGTGCGAAAATTATTCCAATTTACACCTTTAATAAATAGAAAAGGACGATGCAAATGAAGCAAATGAGCTTAACAACCAAAATCATTATTGCGCTTATTTTAGGGGCGGTAGTGGGTTTAGGATTAAATATTTTTTCTCCTGAACTATTTGAATATTTCAATGCGTATTTATTTAATCCAGTTGGGAAATTCTTTATCAATATTATATCGATGCTTGTTGTACCAATTGTTTTATTTTCTATCATTTTAGGAACTGCGGGTCTAGGTGATCCGAAAAAGCTTGGAAGAATTGGTTTGAAAACAATCCTTTTCTTTTTAGTTACAACAGCTATTGCGATTGTGATTGCGATGACAATTGCAATTGTTATTTCTCCGGGAACAAAGGGAGAGTTTGATTTATCGAATGCTACTTTTACAGCAGCAGAAGCTCCACCTGTGGGCAATACTTTATTGAATATTATCCCCAAAAATCCATTTGCTGCTTTAATGGAAGGAAATATGTTGCAAGTAATCGCAATGTCTGTATTAATAGGCTTCGCCTTAACTGCGCTAGGAAAGAAAACAAAAGGGATTTTAGATTTAGTTGAGCAAGGAAATGAATTGATGATGTATCTTGTTCATTTAGTAATGAAGCTTGCTCCTTATGGAACTTTTGGTTTAATTGCTACCGCTGTTGGAAGTCAAGGGTTGAGCGCGATGAAAGCGATGATTCTTTATATGGTGGTAGTTGTCATAGCCTTACTTATTCATGGCATGGTTACCTATGGAGGAGCCGTCTACTTCCTAGCGAAGAAGAATCCAATTTGGTTTCTGAAGGGCTTTGCTCCAGCAATGGCGGTTGCTTTCAGTACGTCAAGTAGTAGTGCAACGCTTCCGTTATCGATGGAGACAGCTCAAGAGAACTTAGGAGTTAGAGAATCCATCAGTAGTTTCGTTCAGCCTCTTGGAGCTACAATTAATATGGATGGAACAGCTATTATGCAGGGTGTTGCTACCATCTTTATTGCTCAAGTATATGGCGTAGATTTAACAAGTGTAGAAATGCTTACAGTTGTTTTAACAGCAGTATTAGCAAGTATTGGTACAGCCGGAGTGCCAGGTGTCGGGCTAATTATGTTAGCGATGGTACTATCATCAGTAAGCTTGCCGGTAGAAGGAATAGGTTTAATCTTAGGGATTGATCGTTTATTAGATATGGCAAGAACGGCACTAAACACTTCTGGAGATGCAGCTTGCGCATTAATTATTTCTGAACAAGAGAAAAGAAGAGAAGCAAAAAGTAAATCGTAAATAATAAAAGCGTAAAAGGGCGAACGAAATGTGATTTAAAAAACACTTTTCAGATAGCCCTTTTTTGAAATAAAGCAAATGGGTTTCGCTGTCCATAAAATTACGTTATCATTATAAATGGCATATTATCAAAATAATGTCTACATAATATGCATGCTTTTCATTTTCCTTCTTTATTTTCGAACTCTTCAGATGATAGAATTTATTTCTGTTCAAAACAAAGTAAAGCGCGATAAAAATAATCCTGAATCAATCACTTTTCTTTTAAAAGAAAGTTAGAAAACTAAAGAAGTGAATACATACCTTAAAAAGGACCGGTAACGGTTTTCAAAATATATTTAACAATAGGGAGGATGGTTTGTTGGATACCATAAGGAATGAAACAATCCAGAATATACAAGATCGAGGGATAACAGTTGTACGTATAAATAAAGGACTTCTAGTTTTTAAAAGAGGAATTGGGTGTATTTTATGAATCGTAAACATAAATGGATAGTAAAGACTTTGAGAGTTTTAATAATTATTCTTGGAGGATTGATTGCGGCATATGGATTAGAGGCAGTCTTAATCCCAAATAATGTATCAGACGGTGGCGTGACAGGTCTTAGTATCGTTGCCTCAAGGGTATTAAATATACCATTAGGAATTCTAATCGCTGTACTTAATATTCCGTTTATATTTTTAGGATATAAGCAAATTGGTAAAAGTTTCGCTATTAATTCAATAATAGGTATTGTTTCACTAGCGGCTGGAACTGTTCTAATGCACGGAGTACCAACAATTATACATGGGGATACATTGCTAGTAACTGTTGTTGGTGGTATTATTATCGGTTTTGGTATGGGTATTGCTTTGCGTAATGGTGGGGCACTTGATGGAATTGATATGTTCGCTGTATTACTTTCTCGCAAATTACCGTTTGGTACAAGTGATTTAATTCTGTTCTTGAACGCATTTGTTTTTATTGTTGTTTCAACCGTGTTCGGATTACAAGGGGCATTACTGTCAGCCATTGCTTACTTTATTGCTTCTAAAGTAATTCATATTGTTGAAGAAGGTTTAAGTGGTTCTAAAAGCTTTAAAATTATTACAAATGAACCCGATGTAATGGTAGAGACAATACGTGATCGTTTAGGACGAAGTGCAACGTATAATATTGTTCAGGGTGCCTATTCTCATCAGCAATTCAAAGAAATTACTTGTGTCATTAACCGTTTGGAAGAAAGCAAAATGAAACAAATTATTCAAGAAATTGATCCTACAGCTTTTGTTACAGTCTATGATGTAGTAGAAGTTAGGGGAGGGAATTTCAAAAAACGTAATATTCATTAATTAAAAACTTAGTAGTTGTAGTGCAAAATGATGTGCTGTAATTACAGTTCGTTTTTTATGTCATAGTCGAAAAGAGATTGTCAGAAGAGTTGCTTTTTCTGACAGTCTCTTTTTTAAAAGATAAGAAAGCATATAATTTTGCGTGGTGTCTAACCTTACACCTGCTATGCTCGGAAATAAGCCAACCTGTTTTGAAAACCAAGTGCGGTTTTTCAAGAACAGCTCGTCTTATTTCTCCCGCATAGCTCTTTTTTGATTGGGAGTAAATCAAGGAGCTTAAACATCAATCAAAAAAGACCGGTGCCGGTTTTTCTTATTTCTTAACTTATGTAAAATGGCTAATTGGTAAGGTTATGATGAAAGATGTACTAGTTTCGGTAGATACGCAAATTAATGTTCCATTATGTTTTTCAATAATTTGCTTGCATACGAATAATCCTAGCCCTGTTCCTATGTCCTTTGTTGTCATAAAAGGCTTGAAAATATCTGCAATAAGCTCTTCGCTGATTCGAGGTCCATTATTAGTAATAATTAGTTGAATAATATTTGCTTCATTTTTTTTGCTGGATATGGTGATGGTTGGATTTTGTATATTATGTAACACATCTAATGCATTAAATATAATGTTTAATAAAACTTGCCTAATTTCCTCAAGTTGTCCAAGAATGAAAATATCATTTTCTACAAAAGTTTCAACGTGAACATTAATATCCACAATACTAGGATATAAAAAGGTAATTACTTCATCTATCAATCGATCTAATGAAAAAACAATGAATTTTTGTTCTACTTCACCTTTGCGAGAGAATGCCAAAAATTCAGATATTCTCGTATTCAATTGTTCAAGCTCACTATATATAATATCTAAATAATGTAAGTCAGGGTAATCAGCTTTCAACAATTGAATAAAGCCTTTTATAGATGTAAGTGGATTTCTAAATTCATGAACAAAGCTGGAGGTCATTTGACCAAGTAAGGTTAAACGTTCTTTGTGAGCTTCGGATAAAATTTCATTTTGCTTTTGAATAATTTCATTTTGCAAGTCAGCAAAGTAAGAAGCTGTATGAAATATTAAAGAATCGAAAATAGTTTCTAAATCACTGGTCCACTGATGGGTTTTCGATAGCTCTTTGAAATTTTCCTTAATACTGTTTGCGATTTGTTGTTTTACAGTAGAAATGTTGGCAAGAACATTGCGTATATGTACTCCGGTTTTTACTCTTTCTGATGCAATTTTCATAGATAATGCTTTTATTTCTTCTATTAAATCCATCTCTGAGTGTTGTAACTTTAATAAATATAGAGCGTAGATTGCGCGAGAATTACTCAATATTGTATCCTTCAGAGATTCATCTGGTGAAAAAGTAAATTTATCTTTCCAAGTTTCATAAATATCTTCTTCATGTTTTTGCAAGAATTGAACAATTATATCATTTTCTGTATTCATTATTAAAAAACACCTCCTGTTAAAATAAGATAGTTTGAACTTATTCAAGAGAAGAATAGTAAATAAAAAATAAGTTGTACTCTTTGAAAATGTAAGTTGATGAAAATAAGAATAGATTATACAAATAATAACATTTTTCTTCTGAAATAAGGTGAATAAATTGGTAAGTGTATCTTAGCAATTTTGAAGAGTGGGAGAATAATAGTTGAAGTTAGTAGTTTTTTACTAGATACAAATAGCTCCATCATTTTATAAATATAAATTGAACGGAGCTATAAATTAATTATACCACTTATTGTAAAAAATGTTCTTGCTTTATGATTATAAATACTCTATTTAAATTGTTAACAGATATAAAATTTAGTCTTTTGAACTAATTTTGCTTTTTCTTATTATAAAAATGGTTCAACGTGGATGAGAGCGTGGTGTATACCGTGTTTGTCTAATAATCGATGTTCTACATTGTCAGAAATATTATGACTATCAACTATATTCAAAGATTTATTTACTTGAATAGTAGCTTCGATTAAAACCTCGTTACCATGCATTCTTCCTTTTAAATCGCATGTATATAGCACACCAGGAGTTGTAGCGATGGTGTTCTTAATAGATGCTAGCAATTCTTTATCGAAGCCATCTGTTAAGCTGTGTGAAGCTTCAAAGAAGATGCTCCAAGCTGTTTTACAAATAATAAAACCAACAATAATGGCAGCGACGGTATCTAACCAATTAATCCCGATCCAAGTACCGATAATACCTACCAGGGCACCAATACTGACAAGTGCATCAGACAGATTATCCTTTGCAATCGCAAATAAAGAAGCATTATTTGTTTTAATGCTTAATTGTTTATTGTATTTATAAATGCCAATCATAAATATTGCTGAAAGAGCTGCTGTGATTGCTGTCATGAGAGTAGGCTGTTCGGTTCCTTTATCGACTAATGACTGAAAAGCTTGTGCAATAACACTTATTCCGACTGTCATCATAATAAAAGCCGCAACTAGTGAAGCTACTGTTTCAGCTCGTGTGTGTCCATATAAATGATCTTCATCAGGCGGTTTAACTGCAATTTTTAAGCCAATTAATACAGCTAGAGAGGCGATGATATCAGTGGAGTTGTTTAATCCATCGGCCCATAGTCCTTCTGAATTACCAAAGAAACCAATTGAAAGTTTAATTGTCGACATGAGTATGTATGCGGCTATACTGACCCAAGCTCCTTTTTGGGCTAAATTTTCAAGAGATTTGTCCTTTGTCATTTCGTCCGCCTCCTTTCTGGCGTGACTGAATTTTCAGTCGTTGAGCATGTTCTTTGTTCCAATCCTTTCCTAATAATTATTTATTAGGCTTGTCTTAAATAGGTTACATGGTTTTCAATAGGCAAGTATTGAAGAATAAAATTTTCATAAATACTTCTTATGATTTTTTCTGTGCTAAATAAAGATAACAAACGAAATTCATGTGTGTCTAGAGAAACATTGTGTGTGATATCCACAAGTATTGTGTGCTTTCAGGCTTATTGATAGGAGCTAAAGAAGTTGCGTAAGGTAAAAATATACGGAGATTTTGATAATTAATTTGGAGAGCTTCTAAAGTGAAGAAAGCTATACTAAAAGTGATTGAAGAATACTTTTGGGACAGCTGCAGTGAGAAAATGGGGAAAGTAAGTGATTTAACTATATAAATCCTATTGCATTAAAATAGCAAAAATATTCTGCTATATGTGGATTTCTGTCATTTCGAAAGCTTAAAAGGCTGTGCAAAAAGGTTTTTTCTTTCTGCACAGCCTTAATGTTTATTCCTTGATTATTTATAACTTCCGCCTAATTGTTGCTCAGCCATTTGTACTAATCGTTTCGTAATTTCTCCTCCAACTGACCCGTTTGCACGAGAAGTTGCGTCTGGTCCAAGAGTAACACCAAACTCAGTTGCAATTTCATACTTCATAGAATCAATCGCAGCTTGTGCTCCTTGAACAACTAATTGGTTAGATGAATTTCCTGATGATTGGTTTTGCATAATTAACCCTCGCTTTTTTTATGTTTTTGCTGAAGCTTCAATGCATGACATATGTATTCATTAAAATACTTCAACGTATAATGGTTGGGTTACCTGGAGTTGCACCAGCATTAGTAAGCTATTGAAGTATTGTCATGTATACTACAAAAGCCTCTTGATCCTTTTGTATGATGTAACCCAAAATATTAAGTTCTTATAAGTAGTATGGTAATAGGAGAGTAGAAATATGTTGGTAATTACTGGTTTGTATGAATGGAGTAATTTCACTGAAAATATGTATATAACGAAGTGTGGAAAAGGAATGATGTAATGTGCCGATTTGTCCGTTATGTAATGGTTTACAACAAGTATCATTACCATGTAATAAATGTCAGTCTGTTTTGATAGATAAAGGAAAGTTGACGGATTATCTAGATAATTATAGTGCATATGAAGATATTGAAACTTTAAAACAAGTAGATGGTGTAAGTGATTCCATTCAAAGACATCAGTGTGTTCACTTCTTTTTCTGTGAAAACTGTGGTGGAGAAGAGAGTGTAGTAATTGAAGAGTAAGAAAAAAGTTTTTGTTTATGGAAGAAGAAAATAGTGAGCAATGATATAAATCCAACCATACACCTACCATGCTCGAATATGACACGAGCATGGCTTTTTTGATTAGAAGTAAAAAAAGTGTGAATTCTAATCAAAAAGACCGGTGCCGGTTTTTTGTGGTGTCTAACCTTACACCTGCTATGCTCGGAAATAAGCCAACCTGTTTTGAAAACCAAGAGCGGGTTTTCAAGACCAGCTCATCTTATTTCTGCCGCATAGCTCTTTTTTTATTGGGAGTAAATCAAGGAGCATAAACAATAATCAAAAAAGACCGGTGCCGGTTTTTCTTATTGTCTAGCTCCAGAGCCCAGCTCCTAGTGTGCTTCACCAACTTCCCTACGATAAGTCCACATCGATTCGCTTATCAGCACTTCGTGTTTCCTTTATCTTAAGGAAGCGGGCTCCAGCACATACGGAGCTATGCGGGGCACTTGCGCTTTTCTTATTATCTAATACGTGATTCCGTTTCTTTGTCGAAGAAATGTACTTTGTTCATATCAAGTGACATCTCGATGACATCGCCAGCTTTAACAACCGTTCTTGCATCAACACGCGCTACGAAGTTTTGACCATCGATGTTTGAGTAAAGCATGAATTCAGCACCCATTAATTCAGAAACTTCGATTGTCGCACTGATTTTGCTCTCTGGTGAAGCTTGAATGAATAAAGGCTCATCATGGAAATCTTCTGGACGAACACCCATAATGATTTCTTTATTTACATACCCTTGATCGCGTAATATTTTCATTTTCCCTTCAGGAATCGCCAGTTTTGTTGTTTCGAATTGTACGTATCCGTCTTTTAACGTACCGTTTACGAAGTTCATAGCTGGTGATCCGATGAAACCGCCAACGAATACATTTTCAGGGTTTTCATAAACATCTTTCGGGGTCCCGATTTGTTGGATAATACCATCTTTCATTACTACAAGGCGTGTTGCCATTGTCATAGCTTCTGTTTGGTCATGTGTTACGTAAATAGTAGTAGTCGCGAGACGCTTATGAAGTTTTGCGATTTCAGAACGCATCGCAACACGTAGTTTAGCATCTAGGTTTGATAAAGGCTCATCCATTAAGAATACTTTTGCATCACGTACAATTGCACGTCCTAATGCAACACGTTGACGCTGACCACCAGATAATGCTTTTGGTTTACGATCTAAGTACTCCTCTAAACCTAAGATTTTTGCTGCCTCTTGTACACGACGATTAATTTCATCTTTTGGCATTTTACGAAGCTTTAAGCCGAATGCCATATTATCATATACAGACATATGAGGATATAGTGCGTAGTTTTGGAACACCATCGCAATATCACGATCTTTTGGAGGTGTATCATTAACACGCTTACCATCGATAAAGAAGTCTCCTTTTGAGATTTCTTCTAGACCAGCAATCATTCGTAATGTTGTTGATTTACCACAACCAGATGGTCCTACGAATACGATAAATTCTTTGTCTTCAATGTGTAAGTTGAAATTCTCAACTGCTGTTACTTTATTATCATAAATTTTATAAATATTTTCTAAACGTAATTCTGCCATGTTGTTATACCTCCAAGAATCTGTTTTGGAATGTTTATAAGCTCATTGTAAACGTATTCATGTTTTGTGGATATGTTCACATTGCACAAAATGTGAAAGCGCTTTTTTGTGCATCGTTATTCAGATATAACTTCATAACAGTAAAATACACAAGTATGCTAGCGTAGCATCGTGAAAATCTTTAATATCTAGATTGGTTTTTTCGATGAACTTATCGATGCGATATTGTAAACTATTACGATGAATAAATAATTCCTTAGCAGTAAGAGTTGCATTACGATTTAATTGGATATATGTTTTGACTGTTTTAATTATCTCTTGATCATCAATCGTTTCACCAAGGAGTTGTTGTAAATACCAATCCTTTTGTTGAATTATACCGTTCAATAACAGATATGGGAAAACGGTCTTAAGACAATGATGCTTTGTATGCGAGCAATGTTGCTTAGCGATAGCGAAGCACTGATTTTCCGCACTGAAATGTGTAAGCAAGCTATAAGATACTTCATGAATGTTTCCGACGAATATTTGTACAGTATTATAGAAATCGCTTTCAATAGTACTGATAACTTTGGGGAAATCATGAAACTCGAGCAGATTTCTATGTTTTCCTTCAATAATATAACCGCTCGTTTTATTTTCCCAAACAAGAACGGAATCGCTATGGAAAAATGACAGTATTGCTTGTTCAAAATCAACTAATGAAACGTCCCCATCTGCAATTGTAAAATAGATAAGGCGTATATATTTCCAGTTGGTAAGTGGTAATTCACTTTGTTTAGTGAAGAATTGATACCAATTTTTTTGACTGGCTGTTATGTTTAAAGTATTCTCTAATGCTGAATCATTAAAAAGCGTTGTTAATAGTTTTTGTTCCTGAGAAGTTAGGTTTTCTAATGGGATTCCTAGTTGTTTTCCATCTGTAGAAACCCAAAAGTATTGGTGAGTTAAGTTTTGTGGTGCGCTTTCTACAGCACTAGGGTATTGTTTTTTAAGTTTTTGTAATAACATGATTCATTCCTCACGGTTAGAATTTGATGGCTATTGAAAAGAGCTCGTCTTGAAAGTGTTCCAATCATTTTTAGTTGTTTCGCTTTTCAGGTAGTCTATCAATGAATAAGACAATTTCGATATTGAATAAATTATAATTTATCTTTCTTCAACAAACATACTGTTATATTCAACCAATCAAATAAGTGTGGTAAAAGATATGTATATTCCTTTATTTGCTATTACAGTAGCTTGTACTATAATATTGTACGTATACAATAGAGTTGAAAAATAGACTTGAAGGGGTATGAATATGAATAACTTTCTCACCATACTATTTATGGTTATTATTGGGGCAATCATTGGTGGGTTTACAAATTATTTAGCTATTAAGATGCTTTTTAGACCGTATCTTCCCATTTATGTATTTGGTAAGAAGTTGCCTTTTACGCCAGGGTTGATTCCGAAACGAAGAGCGGAGTTAGCGGAACAACTTGGGAAAATGGTTGTAGAACATTTATTAACAGTAGAAAGTATTAAACAAAAGATTTTTACGCCACAATTTCGTGGTGAGGCTATTCGATGGTTACAAGATAAGCTTAAACAGTATCAGTATAGTGATATTACAGTCGAAGAAGCTATCGGTAAATTAGGTTTTAAGAATGCCCAACAACAATTAGAAGCGAAAATCGTAAATTTTGTTTCAACTAAAGCATCTTCATGGTACTTTGATAATAAAAATGCTAGCCTTCACGAGATTCTTCCGAGCAAAGTATCTGAAGTGGTTGATGAAAAGTTACCGGATGTATCAGATTTTATTTTGCAAAAGGGTCATGATTTTTTTACTAGTATGGAAGGTAAGAAGCAATTAGAGAAAATGATTGAGGATTTCTTTAAAGATAAAGGAATGCTTTGGAATATGTTGCAAATGTTTATGAAGAAT
Source organism: Bacillus massiliigorillae (assembly GCF_000380245.2). GTDB lineage: Bacteria > Bacillota > Bacilli > Bacillales > DSM-1321 > Bacillus_AD > Bacillus_AD massiliigorillae. The sequence continues at coordinate 3,287,678 of NZ_HG428741.1, read as the reverse complement.
GAAAAATTAGTCGATAAAATTCAACCGGCTATTCTTCAATTTCTTAAATCTGAAGGTACAAAGGATTTTCTAACGGAATTAATCCGTAAAGAATGGAATACTTTGAAAGACCGTAAAGTAGAATATGTATATGAACAATATGAATTAGAAAAAGTCGTTGCACCTATGCAACGGGAGCTCATTAACATGTTACAATTAGAGCAGTACTTGAATATGCCGATTGGTAAGGTAGTAGAGCAAAATGCTGACATTCTTAACGAGCGGATTATTCCGGGTGCGATGGATCTTTTCTTTGACGGTATTTCAAATAATGTAGAACAATTTATGGAGAAATTGCATTTACAAGGAATTGTTAAGGGGCAAGTTGACGCATTTCCTGTTGAAAGACTTGAAGAAATGGTATTGTCTATTATGAAGAGTGAATTAGGAATGATTACGTATTTAGGTGCTTTATTAGGTGGCTTAATTGGTGTAGTTCAAGGTGTTATTGCTATACTTGTGTAACGTGAGTGAGCAATGTTAATTAGAAGGAGTGACAGCTGTGAGTGTAAATGTATATGATGTAGCGTATGAATTAGAAAAAGGTATTCGTCAAAGTAAAGAATACATTGAATTACAAAATTTATTAGAAGCAGTTAATAAAGATGAAGTTGCTAAAAAAATGTTTGATAATTTCCGTCAAGTTCAAATGACGTTACAACAAAAACAAATGACAGGTCAGGAAATCACTCAGGAAGAAGTGGAACAAGCACAGAAATTATTACAACTTGTTCAACAAAATCCTACGATTTCAAAACTGATGGAAGCAGAGCAACGTATGAGCATGCTAATTGGTGAATTAAATAAAATCATCATGAAACCATTAGAAGATATTTACGGAATGCCACAAGCATAATACATAGGAAGCACTATCTAAAACAGTATTTTTTAGGTAGTGCTTTTTTTGTGCCAATTTGTTCTATGGTTTTTCTACTAATCATACTATTAAAAGTAGTACATCTTGATTAAGGGGAGATCATCATGATATATAAACTATTGGCAATTAATATAGATGGAACGCTACTACAATCCAATGGGCGTTTTAGTAAAGCTGCTAAAGAAGCAATTGAATATGTGCAGGCGAAAGATGTAGTAATCGTGCTAGTCACTTCACGTAATTATCAATTGGGTAAAAAAGTAGCTAAAGCTTTGAAAATAAATCCGATGATTGTCGCTGCTCAAGGTGCTTACGTTGCTACAGCAGTTGATAAACCATTGTATATCAGAAAAATATCTAAAAAAACGACCGTAGATTTTGTGAGGATATTAGAAGAAATGGAATGCCAGATTAAATTGAATTATGAAGAATCGGAAGTTCGAAATCGCGTGAATTTACCAGAGAACTTATTAAGTAAAGCGGTTATGTATGTGAGTGAACAAAAGATGTTTGCTCAAAACTATGTAGATTCTATTAGTGAATATGTAAAGACGCATGATTCACAGCCGCTAAGTATTGAAGTTAACTTTCAGAGTAATAAAGCTCAACAGGAGCTAATATCCGTAGCTAGAAATATGTTCGATGATATAACGGTAGTTAGTAAGGAAAATCATCGAATCATCATAGTTCCGGAGAATGTGAGTAAGTGGAAAGGCATTCAAACCTTAGCTAATCATTTGAAAATTGCTACACGTGAAATTGTGGCGATTGGTGATAGTAAAGATGATGAGACAATGATTGCGGGGGCAGGAGTTGGAGTAGCGATGGGGAATGCACCTCAAGAAATAAAGCGTGTGGCAGATTGGATTACAAGAGGAAATGATGACGATGGAGTAGCTTATATGGTCAAGGAGCTCTTTCGGAAGCAATATCAGCTACAATTTCTAGAGAAATTGAATTTATTGAAATAATGGAATGAGAGGCTGTCCTAGAAGTGATTAATAATCATTTTCGGGACGCCTTTTACATTTTTATAGTATCTAATAGTTTGCGCTTTACAATCGTAACGACATAATATATCGACATGATAATGTAGGTATCAAGTCTTACTAACCAACCGCTTTCGAACTGGTTGACCTAATGCATGCCTTTCGGTACACTTGTAGCTACAGAAAATATACGAATATAAAGGTGATATGGGTGCGAATTGAAATAAGAGGACTGCAGGATGAACGTTTTCAAAGACCATTGCAGTTAATTACGAATTTATTTTATGAAGAGTCAAAAGTTAAGTTAACTACCCTTAATGATGCGGAAATGTTAGCGACATTTACTATAGAAGAAAAAGATACTGTGAAAGTAACTTTACAATTATTAGATGTAGAGACGAATGAAACATGGACAAGCTGTAGCGAAAGAATATATGTACAGTTATCAGAAAAAGAAAAGTACAAGCAATTGAAAAATGCTATTTCTCATGCGTATTTAACAGCACTTCAAGAACGGACAGGTATTATACAAAAATGGGGCTTTCTAACTGGTATTCGCCCAACTAAGCTTCTTCATAAAGCTTTAAGAGATGGGAAATCAAAAGAAGAAGCACATGAAATGTTACATGAACAATATCGAATAACCGATGAAAAAATCGATTTAATGCAACAAATAGTAGAGCGTCAATTAAAGGCTATTCCTGATTTATATGATTTGAAGAATGAAGTAAGTATTTATATTGGTATTCCATTTTGTCCGACTAAATGTGCTTATTGTACATTTCCAGCCTATGCGATTAGAGCGAATAAAGGATCGGTTAGTACGTTTCTAGCTGGGCTACATTATGAAATAGAAGCAATCGGTAACTTTTTGAAAGAAAATAATATAGCTATTACAACGGTTTATTTCGGTGGTGGTACTCCAACAAGTATTACAGCGGAAGAGATGGATGCTTTGTATAGTGATATGTATAAATACTTCCCAGATGTAGAAAACATTAGAGAAATAACTGTTGAAGCGGGTCGTCCAGATACTATTACTCCTGAAAAATTAGCTGTCTTAAATAAATGGAATATAGATCGAATTAGCATTAATCCGCAATCATACACGGATGAAACATTGAAAGCGATTGGTCGTCATCATAGTGTTCAAGAAACGATTGATAAATTTCATTTAGCGAGAAGTATGAATATGAATAATATCAACATGGATTTAATTATTGGGCTACCAGGTGAAGGTACTGAAGAGTTTCAACATTCATTGGACGAAACAAAGAAACTTATGCCAGAATCATTAACAGTTCACACGTTATCGTTTAAACGTGCTTCCGAGATGACACAGAATAAACAGAAGTATAAAGTAGCTGATCGAACTGAAGTAGAAAAGATGATGCATTTAGCGGAAGACTGGACAGCTGCTAATGGGTACGTTCCGTATTACTTATACCGCCAACAAAATATTTTAGGTAATCTTGAAAATGTAGGCTATTCTTTTGCTGGGCAAGAAAGTCTTTATAACATCATGATTATGGAAGAACAACAATCCATAATTGGAATTGGTTGTGGTGCGGCAAGTAAATTTGTTCATCCGGAAACAGGTATTATTACACGATTTGCGAATCCAAAGGATCCTAAATCATATAATGATACGTATGAACAATATACGCAAGAAAAAATCGATATACTAAAAGAATTATTTTTAAAAAGCCAAAGCTGATTTTTATTAGTTTTGGCTTTTTGTATGTCGAGTTTACCTAAAATTCAAATTTATTTAACAATTAATTTGCGAGTCAGTGCACAAACGTTATAAAATGATAGTGAATAGATATTTTAACGAACTAAAGGGGGAATTTTTTTTGACTGAAGTAGATTACGCCTCTCAAACTGAACCGGTGCTTGTTCATACAAATGGTCGTGTTGTTACTGTTGAGTTAAATAGACCGCAATCATTGAATGCACTGGATGTAGAACTTTTAAAGAGCTTGGGGCAAATATTGAAAGACATCTCAATTGATGATGAAGTTGAGATTGTTATTTTAAAAGGTGCGGGGAAAGCGTTTTCAGCTGGGGGAGATATTAAATCTATGCTCCAGTTGGATGGAAGTGAAAGAGATTTTCATGCAATTATGGATTGTGTGAATGAATTAGCGCTGACACTGTATTGCATGCCAAAGCTAACTTTATGTGAGGTTCAAGGTGCAGCAGCGGGCCTTGGTTTAAGTATTGCATTAGCAACTGACTATATTATTGCAGATAAAGATGCAAAAATTGCTATGAACTTTATTGGCATTGGTTTAATTCCAGATGGTGGAGCACATTTTCTCTTAAGTCAAAGAATTGGGGATATCAAGGCAAAAGAACTTATTTGGGAAGGCAAGGTTATGACAGCTCATGAAGCACTTCAGAAAGAGCTATTGCATGAGATTGCTAAGACAAGTTTAGAAGAAGCGGTTAAGTCGAAGGTAGAGCATTGGTTACAAAGTCCACTACAGGCGATGATTAAAACGAAGAAAATTCTTGCTGAACGTAATAGACCATATATGTTGAAGATGCTTGAAATGGAAAAATGTGGTCAATCAGAAATGAGAAAAACAGAAGATCACCATGAAGGCGTAAAAGCATTTATGGAAAAAAGAAAGCCTGTTTTTAAAGGAAGATAAGGACTCACTTTAATTCTTTCATATTTATAAAGATAACAGTAAGTATTAGTTTATGAAGCTTTCGGAAAAAAAGTATGATTTTTCCGGAAGCTTCTTTATTTTGTTTACTTTTGTTAAACAAGTTAACATACAAAATTTTAAGTTGGATGATGTGAAAAAATAACAACGCTTACAGGCTTTAGTTATCAGAGTTGTAAGCGTTGTTATTTTTTTGCAAAGTTCTTTTTATGTAAGAATTAATAATGTTAAATATTCTAAAAATATTGACAATTAATAAAAAGATGGTAAATTATTAAATATAATTCAAATGTTAGTTTTTCTGACATTAAAAGGTTAATAAAAATAACATTAAAGAAGGAGTGGAAAGAACATGGATGAAATGTTTTTAATGAATAGTCTTTGGACTATGGTTTCTGCAATTTTAGTTATTTTTATGATTGCTGGATTTATTCTACTTGAAGCTGGTTCAACAAGAATGAAAAATGCAGGGCATATCGCGGGTAAAACGGTTTTTACTTTTGGTTTATCAACATTAGTATTTTGGGCTGCGGGCTATGCATTTATTTTTGGTGATCATGCTAATTTTTTCGTAGGGTTATCGGACTTCTTTTATTCAGGTGGTTTAGCTGAAGGTGATGGACTTGCAAAGACAGTGTTCTTCGTTTTCCAAACAGCTTTTGCTGGGATAGCGATAACCATTGCGTTAGGTGGCTTTGCAGAAAGAGCGAAGTTTTCAGCTTATGTAATATTCACAATTCTTTTCGGTTTATTAGTGTATCCGGTTGTTGCGCATTGGATTTGGGGAGGTGGTTGGTTAAGTGAACATGGAAAACAAGACTTTGCGGGTTCAACCGTTGTTCACTTAACTGGAGCAATGGGTGCTTTAGCCGCAACAATTTTGTTAAAACCTCGCATTGGAAAATATAACAAAGACGGATCTGTTAATAACTTAGCTGGTCATAACCAAGTTTATACAGCTTTAGCCGTGTTAATTTTATGGGTAGGATGGTTTGGGTTTAATGCTGGTAGTACCGTTTCTGTAGATGGTGCATTTTTTGGATTTGTTGCTTTAAATACAAACTTAGCTGCAGCAGCTGGAGCGGTTTCAGCCACAATTATTTCTTGGTTAGTTCTTGGTAAATCTGATATACCAACTATTTTAAATGGAGCTTTAGCTGGGCTTGTTGCCATAACAGCGTCGTGCGCTTTCGTTAACCCTTGGGCAGCAGTAGTAATTGGCTTAATAGCTGGAGTTCTAGTATTCTACAGTGTTAAGTTCTTTGATAAAATGAAAATTGATGATCCAATTTACGCCTTATCGGTACATGGTGCTGCTGGTGTGTGGGGGACATTATCAACAGGTTTCTTCGCAACAAAAGAATTAGCAGACCAAGTTGGTGGAAAAGCAGGTTTGTTTTATGGTGGTGGATTTGAACAACTAGGTGTTCAATTTATGGGTGTAGTGACGAGTGGTGCTTATGCATTTACGGTTTGCTTCATTATTTTATATATTACAAAGCTTGTTCTTGGAGGCCTACGTGTTTCTGAAGAAGAAGAAATTATGGGTTTAGATATGAGTGAGCATGGGAGCTATGGATATCCAGAGCAAATGTCATCAGAGAATAATACAAAAATATCATAATAGAGTAGGTTAATATAAGGTAGAGGAAAGCGAAGGTTTTCTCTGCCTTATATTGTTTAAGAGCTTTCTTAGTAGTCATAAATGAAAAAGGAAGTGTGATATGAAAACGTTGGAAACATATGAAGATATTAAAATGTGGAAAGATGCTCATATCATTCATAACCTAACTGATACGATTTCTTTAAATAGTTTTCATGATGTTGTTATGAGGAAGGTTTTCCGATTAGCAAGTGCTCAGATTAATAATGAGAAACCCCATTGTGATTTTTGTTGGTTTATAACTGGAAGTGGTGGTCGTTTCGAACAAGGTTTAATTAGCGATCAAGATCATGGAATAATATTTACGTCCTATTCAGAAGAAAATAGGGATTATTTTTTGCAATTAGGAAAGGAAATATCGGATGGTTTAGATATTGTTGGCTATCCGTATTGTAAAGGTAATATTATGAGTTCGAATCCTCTTTGGTGTAAATCAATCGATGAATGGGAGAATCAGCTTTATTTGTGGATGGATGAAGGGAGTTACGAATCTATTCGCAACCTGCAAATATTTATTGATTGTCGTTGTTTAGTTGGAGAGGACCTCTATATAAGCGAGTTGAAAAATTTTATTTTTGATTTTCAAAGAAATAATCCTTCTCTTCTTAAAAGAGTAATGGAGAATGCTTTATATATTAAGAAGGCGATAAGCCCTTTAGGAAAATTACTTGTCAGTAATGTTAACGGATATCAACACTCGATTGATTTGAAATATTCAGCTTTTATACCTTATGTGAATGCTATACGTATTTTAGCTATAAAAGAAAATTTACTCGAATCCTCAACGGAGGGTAGGATGAAAGAATTATTGCTAATAGAAAAGTATAGGGGAATTATAGAAGAGTCTTTAATGAACTTTCAAATCTTATTACAATATCGATTATCTCAATCAAAAGTTGACACTTATGAAGATACTCATTTTTTAAATCTTACTAATTTAAATCAAGCGGAGAAAAAAGAAATCAAAAAGATATTAAAGGATGGACAAAGTTTGCACCGCTATGTAGTAAATCTTATTAAAAAGGATGTTAGTTATGGCGTTTGAACCAATTATTCATTTAATGCGTGGTATTCAAACTCGACTTACAGGGAATATGCAAAGTGTTGATAATGCGCAGCATATGGCATTTTTAAGACAGATGCAAAGAGAATTAAATCAACAAGAGGTGTTGAAAATCCCTTTACATCAATTAGATGTTGTTGTGTTAGATATAGAAACAACAGGCTTTTATCCAGAGAAAGGAGATGAAATTATTTCGATAGGAGCGATTAAAATTAAAAAAGGGATTGTTCTAGAGGATCAATCGTTTTATTCATTAATTCATTGTAAACGTGAAATCCCTAAAGAGGTTACAGATTTAACTTCTATTACAAATGAGCAGGTGAAAAATGCACCTTTACTCTTGGATGTGCTTGTTCACTTTTTTAAGTTTACTCAAAATTCCCCACTTGTAGCTCATCATTCGAATCACGAAAAAAATTTTTTGCAGCACACAAGCAGGCAGCTATTTCGCTCACCATTAAAACATCGGATATTAGATACTTCTTTTTTATATCGAGTTGCTGAGCCGAATGTAAAAATGGTTCGTTTAGAAGAATTTTGTGAATTTCATCAAATACCGATTATTAATCGTCATAATGCTCTTGAGGACGCCAAAGTAACCGCAAAGCTTTGGTGTATCTATGTTGAAAAAGTGGTGGAGATAGGGTGTTTGACTTTACGTGATGTTTATGAAAAGTTAGCTCTATTGAAATAGGATAACTAAGCTATTTCGAAAAAACTTAAAAGCCTGTTTCTCATGATTAGAAAATCATGAAGAAATAGGCTCAACGATTTGTGGAAAAATATGCTTGATGTGTAATGTCATACCTTATTTTATAATAGATATAAGAATATTTTAAAACTTACTTATCTATGGAATAATATAAGTTTGCCACGAGGAGATGTACAACGATGTGTGACTTCTTGTAAGTCTTTCTCTGATAGCAGATTGCTTCCTAATTCTTTAGCGTGCTGGTCATTTTCAGCTTGGAAAGCTTCGTCAATTAACTTCTCACCATCTGGACTAAAAGCAGTAAGTTTATAAGTTTGCATGATTTCACCCACTTTTATAATTTTCTGATTATTTATTATTGTTGCATAAATAATCTAGTTTTGTAAAGAAAAGTGAAAGTCATGAAACTTTTTTTTATTCTATTCGTAAAAACATATTATTAGGAGGTATCAAGTATATGGCATTAGTAATTGATTCAGTAACAAAGAAGTTTGGCACATTTACTGCAGTAGATCGTATTAATTTTAATATTCCAGAGAATGAAATCTTCGGTTTTCTCGGAGCGAATGGTGCAGGGAAAACAACAACATTTCGTATGATCCTTGGTTTACTTAATATCACTGAAGGAAGCATTACATGGAATGGCAAGCCTGTTGATTATTCTGTAAGCTCAAAAATTGGCTATTTACCTGAGGAGCGGGGATTGTATCCGAAGTTGAAGGTAATTGACCAAATTGTATATTTAGCTAGATTAAGAGGAATGAAGAAAGCAGATACTTTAAAAGAGCTTGATTATTGGCTACAAAGATTTAAGATTCCTGATTATAAGAATAAGCGAGTAGAAGAGTTGTCGAAAGGGAATCAGCAGAAGATTCAATTTATTGCGAGTATTATACATAAACCAAAGCTATTAATTATGGATGAGCCATTCAGTGGTCTGGATCCAGTTAATGTTGATTTATTAAAGGATGCGGTACTAGAGTTAAAGAATACTGGAACTACTATTGTATTCTCTAGTCATCGAATGGAACATGTAGAAGAACTATGTGAACATTTATGTATAATGGATAAAGGTAAGCCAGTTGTGCATGGAAGTTTGAAAGATATTAAACGTTCTTTCGGGAAGAAAAACTTAATAATTCATTGTGATTTTGACTTGGATTTTTTATCGACAATTTCTGGCGTTACAAAAGTTCGTAAAACAGCTGAGGGTGTTAATTTACAAATAGTTGATGAAGAAGTGGCAAAAGTAATTCAGCAAGAAGTCTTTTCGAAAGGCTTTGTTCGCAAATTTGAACTAGAAGAACCGTCATTACATGATATCTTTGTTGAGAAAGTAGGTGCTTCGCTTGAATAAGTTTTGGGTAGTTTTATCGCATACATATTTATCAAAGTTAAAAACAAAATCATTTATTACTACCACTGTTATTATGCTGGCTATTATTCTACTTATGAGCAATATATCAAATATTATCGGATTTTTTGATAATGGAAAAAAAGATACAATTGGAGTAATGGATGAAAGTGGTCAATATTATGAATCTTTCTCTGCTCAATTAAAGGCAATGAAATCAGATTTGGGTATTAAAAAGATTGATAATGAAAAAGAAGGTCTTAAGAAAGTTGATAAAGGTGATTTAACAGGTCTTCTTATTATTAAACAGGATGCTCAAGGTTTACCGAGCGGTGTTTATAAATCAAACACAATTTCGGATGAAAGTATTAATAACGAGTTGACACAAACATTAACGACTATTAAAAATATGCAAGTTACGCAAAAGTTAAATATTTCGCAGGAGCAAGTGGCAACTTTATATGCACCGGCAGCTTTTGAAAAAATCGCAATTGAAGATAGTGCGAAAACAACAGAAGAGTTAAATCAAGCTCGTGGATTAGTATACGTAATTCTATTCATTATTTATTTTGGCGTTATTGTTTATGCTGGTATGATAGCATCGGAAGTTGCAGGAGAAAAAACATCACGTGTTATGGAAATTTTAATTTCAAGTATTTCCCCTGTTCAACAAATGTTTGCGAAGATTTTAGGAATCGCTCTTTTAAGTATTACGCAAATGGTAATATTCTTTGGAGCGGGTTACTTCTCTATGAAAAAAGCTCTTGCAGATTTGCCTGACGATTTTTCATCTTATTTAGGATTTGGAGGAGCTTCCACTTCTACGATTATATATGCAATTGTTTTTGCTTTATTAGGTTACTTCCTATATGCAACAATAGCTGCATTCTTAGGATCACTTGTTAGCCGAGTGGAAGATGTTCAATCTATGATTACACCAATGACGATGCTAGTTGTTATTGCGTTTATGTTAGCGATGTTTGGATTAGGTAATCCAGAAGCGAGCTTTGTAAAGATTACTTCCTTTATTCCACCATTTACACCAATGTTAATGTTCTTACGTGTAGGAATGTTGGATGTACCTGTTTGGGAAGTGGCAGTAAGTATTGGATTATTAATTGCAACTATTGCTGTATTAGCAATCTTTGGAGCGAAAGTATATCGTGGTGGCGTTCTTATGTATGGAAAAGGATCCTCATTTAAAAACATTAAACAAGCGATAGCTCTTACGAAGAAAGATTGATTTAAACAAGCGAATTTCTTCAATAAGTAAAAAAGTAATTATTAAAAGAAGGCTACTCCGTGTTAGATTTTCATTCTAATATGGGGTAGTTTTTTTGTACATCTTTTTTTATTTCTAATTAAGAAAGTATGTTCCCATCTATGGTAAAATAAATGCAATATGAGGTGATGAGAAGTGAAAGAAATAACCTTTATTCATGCTGCAGATTTGCATTTAGATAGTCCATTTTCCGGATTGAAGCATATCTCAGATAATGTATTGCAGGAAATGAAAGATGCGACATTTGTAGCGTTTCAAAAAATAGTGCAAGAAGCTATTAAACGTAAAGTTGATTTTGTTTTATTAGCAGGGGATTTATACGACGGAGAAAATCGGAACCTTCATACACAAGTCCGTTTTCGTAAAGAAATGGAGAAATTGAAGCAGTATGATATTGATGTTTATATCATACATGGTAATCACGATCATTTGAGTGGAAAGTGGATTTCTATTGCACAACCTAGTAATGTTCATGTGTTTGGTAGTGAATATGAAGTGAAAACATTCACGAAAGCAGATATAACTGTTCATATATATGGCTATAGTTATCCTGAGCAACATGTGAAATGGCGGATAATTGATGAGTATTGTAAGCAAGAGGGAGCAGACTATCATATTGGAATGTTACACGGGAATTTAGAAGGACAAAGTGAGCATGGTCAGTATGCTCCATTTAGTTTAGATGAACTACAAAGCAAAGACTTTGATTATTGGGCGCTTGGTCATATTCATAAGCGACAAGAATTATTATTATCTCCTCCAATTATTTATCCAGGGAATATTCAAGGTAGGCATAAAAAAGAAGCTGGAATAAAAGGATGCTATTATGTCAAACTAGCTGACAAGCATGCTGATTTGGAATTTGTACCAACTTCTCAAATCGTTTGGGATACTCTCGCAATTACAATTAATCAAGAAGATGATTTCGATGCCGTTCTAGCAAATTGTCAAACTGCGTTAGAGCAAATTCGAAGTAATATTTATCGTTTCTTCGTCTGTTTACAGTTTATTAATCATAATCAAAGCTTACAGGTTGAAGAATTTAGTAATGAATTGGTAGAAATTTTACAAGAAGAAGAAAAACATGAAGTGAACTTTGTCTACCCTTATGCATATACCGTAGATTACGGTAGTGTGAATAAAGCTGTCAATCAGCCTTTAATGGAACTTATTCAGAGTTTTGAATGGTCTGAGCAAGATGTGAACGAGGCGATTCAGCCCTTATTTAAACATGCATTAGGAAGAAAATTTCTCACATCGCTTTCTGCTGAAGAAAAAGCAGAGCTAATCAAGGAAGCCGAGCAATTACTTACAAGCCAGCTATGTAAGGGGGGAGGCGAGTAATGCGAATTAAAAATATACATATATATGGTTATGGCAAAATGAAAGATGTCACATTCTCTAACATTGGCAATCTTCATGTCTTTTATGGAGTAAATGAAGCGGGAAAATCAACGATTATGAGCTTTATTCATAGCATATTGTTTGGTTTTCCTTTGAAAACACAAGCTGATAATCGTTATGAACCGAAGGAACATTCTACTTACGGTGGTAAGCTAAATTTAGTAACAGACACATATGGAGAAGTAAGTGTCCAAAGATTAAAAGGAAAAGCGACTGGTGATGTTACAGTTACATTTTCTGACGGTCAAGTTGGTGGTGAAGAAGCGTTAAAGAGTATCCTTCAAGGTTTAGATAAATCAACGTATCAATCTATTTTTTCATTTGATTTAAATGGTCTTGCTGGCTTACAGAAATTAAGTGAAGATGAAGTGAGCCGTTATTTATTGTCAGCTGGGTTATTAGGTAGTGATCAATTACTGACAACGGAACAGCGATTACAGAAAGATATGGATCAACTGTTCAAGCCGTCTGGAAAGAATCCAAAGCTAAATATATTGTTGACGAATGTAAAGCAATCATTTGATCATTTATCGCAGGCAATGAAAGAGCAAGATCAATATGAGAATCTGTTAGAAGAATATAAACAATTAGAACGAGATAAATCACAGCTAGAAGAGGAAATTACAGAATTAGATCGCAATATAGCTTCTAGCTATAATTATCAAGCGGCAAAGCCATTGTTAGTTGAAGCGACCCATATTCGACATAAACTAAATGACATAGAAGATGTATCAGTTCCACTTGATGCTGAGGAAAGATATCAACAATTGAAACAAGCGAAATTACCTATTGAAACGGAAATGCAGTCGCTTAAGCATCAACAAGCCTTATTAGAAGAAAAAGAGAATAAAGTTCAAGTTGATTTAAGATTATGGCAGGATAAAGAACGTGTTCAAAGAGCTTTAGAGCAAACGACGTTGCTTGATAATCTTACATATGATCTGCAAAATATTGAGCATAACTTACAAGAGAAAAATAATAGTATTCAACAGTTGAAAGATTATGTTCATATTACGTTATCAGAAGAAGAAATTAAATCGTTAGATAGTAGTTCCTTCAAAAAGGAAAGAGTGCTTTTGTTGGAGAAGAAACAACAAAAGTTGCAACATGATAAACAGTATTTAGATGAAAAACAAGATAATGAACAACGCGTCTTGAAAGCTTTAGAACAACGTATTTGTCATTTAATGGATAGCGTTCTAAATAGAGAACAAAGGCAAAGCTTACAAGAACAGGTTGATTATGATAAAAATCAAAATCAACGAGACGTGGAACGGAAGTATGTAGAGAAAGCAATCGAAGCGAAAGAAAAACAAATAGCGCGGACAAAGCGAAGTGAAGTGTCGAAGGGAAAAAACTTCTCGCTAGTAATGATGGCTAGTATGCTCGGCTGTTTCATTGCTACACTTCTTTTGATTTTTATGAAGCAATGGGTATTAGCGGCTGTATTTGGCTGCTTGACAGGCATTGTGTTTATTTTAAAAAATATGCTAAAACCTACTTCTCTTTTACCTGAACTTGAAAAAGAGCTGCAGGAATTACAACAAAATCTAGCTGATTTAAAAGGGGAGCGAGGTAGCTCTTCAAGTAGTGAAATCGAGCAAGCGAAGTTCCTTTTACAAAGAGATGATGAGGTTAGGCAGCAATTACACAATGAAAAAATTAAAAAGGCGGAACATGAAGCAACTTTTCATAAGATTGTAGATGAGTTTGAACAGTGGGAGCAAGCAACTATGCAGTTGAAACAAGCGGTTGCAGAGCTTCTCCAAGAATGGAGTATTCCTCAGCATCGAACGTCTACCATCATGTTAACTTCACTGTATGAGACAATTACAGCTTTAAAGCAACATATATATGAAAAGCAGCATTTGGTAGAAAAAGCTCGAGAGCTATCAGAGAAGATCGAATCGATAAAAGATACGTTATTTTCGTACTGTCAATTATATGCTGATTCAACAACGGATTCTTATCAAGAGGCAGTTATCCTTATGAGAAAGAAGCTAGCTAATGTAGAGCAAGCGATGCTTGAAACAAAGCAAAATAATGAAGCGAAACAAGCGATTCATGAGCGATTAACAAATGTACAATTTCAACTGCAACATGTAGAGCAGCAATTACACAAATTATTTAATGAATCACATTGTGATAATGAAGATCAGTATATGCAGGCCCTTCAAATGTGGAAGGAGAAAACCGCTCTGCAGGAAAAGTATGAGCTGCTGCAAATACAGCTTAAGCCATATGAGCAAGAAATGAAGAAATGGGAACAAGATGATTATCTTGTTAATGATTATACGATTCATACATTAGAAAAGCAGAAGCAAGTTAGTAATCAGAATCGCAATCAGGTTACTGAACGACTTGCTGAAGTGAAACATAGCATTCAAGTGTTAGAAGAGGGTGGAACGTTTGACGAGCAATCTTTTCAATATATGTCAGAACGCTCGGCTCTTGATGTAGAAGCGAAAGAATGGATGAAATATGCATTAGCTAAAAGTATGCTAAATAAAGCTGTGAACAAATATAAAAATACAAAATTCCCGAAAATCCTTCAAACTGCTGAACAATATATGGTGACAATTACAGATGGAGAATATGTTGGCTTAAAGTGGATAGAGCATGATGGTGGATTAATGTTACAACGAAAAGATGGGATAGTATTTGAAGCGAAAGAAGTAAGTAGAGGGACACAAGAAGCAATTTACGTAGCTTTACGACTATCGTTAGCGGAGCAGTCATTCACAGATGAATCGATGCCAATTATTATAGATGATAGTTTTGTTAATTTTGATTCTCGAAGAGTAGAGAACGTCATAGATATTTTACGAAGCTTACAGAGTGAGCATCAAATTATCTTTTTTACATGTCATGATTATTTATTATCATCATTTGAAGATGCTTCTATTACTAGGCTAAAAGCATATAATTAATTAACAAGAACTGACTTCAGTAAAAAAAGAAGTCAGTTTTTGTTTACGTCAAAGCATATTAGCCATAAAATGAAAACAATAGAGTAGTAAATGCAAAAGGAAGTGAGTGATTCGTTATGACTCATAGTACGTCATATTTTTATAATAATATTCCGCTTGAATATTCAAGTACAGAAGAGCAGCGCCAGCAAATTTTAGAGGAATTCCCGCCTCCTATTCTTCCAACCTCAGAAGAGACGTTCACGTTAGATAATGAGACTGCTGGGAATAATGTCAAAGTTATGTTGCTATTAAATGAGTTTTCAGTTGAAACAACGAAAACAAATAAACAATTTTTGAAGATTCGTTTTAGTAATACTAATGGTATTGTGAATACGAAGATGTGGGATAACAACGGAGAGGTAGATACATATGTGCCGTTACTGGAAGAACATTCTGTTTTTACAGTAGAAGGTAGAGTAGATGATTATCGAGGTCATAAATCGATTACTGTTCATAAATTAACACCTTGTAAGGCTGATGTTAATCCATTTTCATTATTAGCATATACGCAGCAAGATTTAAATGAAATGACTGTAGAGTTATTTACGTATTTACATGAATTACAATCACCATTTAAAGAAATTACATTAGCGGCTATGAAACGCTTCTGGAATCAATTCTCCCTTCGTCCAGCAGCTAAAGGTTTTCATCATAATTATTTAGGTGGATTATTAAAGCATACTGTTGGATTAATGCGTTTTGCGCGTTACATAATGAAAACAGAAGAAAATCATTACCAAGCTGTATTGAAATTAATAAGTATTGTTGAAAAGGCACACAAAAAAGAGCTATGGGAACAAATGAATGCAGGTGCAATTAATACGCAAAACTTAGTTTGGAAGGAAACGATTGATCATCTGTACAAGATGTTCTACGGTATGATGAATTATCAAGAAGATGAGCCGAATTACGATATTATTATGACGAGTATTCTATATCATGATATCGGAAAATTACTTGAGTATGATCACGCTGGTAAAGAATATGATGAATTCTCTTTCTTGTTCCCGACAGCGTTAGCTGATTTCAGTAATAGAAAGCCTTCCGGAATCATTATGGATCAGTTAGGAGTAATGGTTGGGCATATTCCTTATGGAGTCTTACTTTTCACAAAGGTAGTTGAAGTAGAGAATATCGCTATCACAATGGATGATTTGCATGCGGTATCCCATTGTATTTTAAGTCATCACGGTTTGCCAGAGTGGGGAGCGTGTATTCGTAGCCCGCAAACTGTAGAAGGGTATATCGTGCATATTGTTGATTATTTAGATAGTCGATATGAAAATACGGAAGTAATCAAATAGTATATTCTATGATTTTGCAGCATACAATGTAGCAATACGTGGACAACCTTTTGAAAGGGGATAATTTATGTCTATTTTTATTGCGCTAATTATTGCAGGAATCATTGGAAGTGGCATAATGGTTATTAAAACAGGTAGAGAAGAAAGACAAACAGAGAATGATTGGATTGAGCAAGAGGGAGAAAAATATATTGCTCGAATGAATGAAGAGAAAACGCGACGTTTAGAAGAGCCCCCACAAGAAGTGTCATAAATAATGTATGTACAAGGAAGCCCCATAGAAATATATCTGTGGGGCTTCTATTTTTATAATACTTTTAAATATTATTGTTTCTCAATCTTAATTTTATCATCTACAAGAACAGCCTTTAATACTTTTGATTCTGGTTCATCATAGATGAAATCAGCAATTCCGTCTTCAAGATGTTCTTGAATAGCTCTTCTTAAAGGTCGAGCACCGAATGTAGGGCTATAGCCAAGTTCAGCAAGTTTTTCTTTCACTTCCATAGGAACTTCTAATGTTAATCCTTCTGCTTGAAGCATTTCATTTAGCTCAGCAAGCATAATATCAACAATTTGAACAAGATGTTCTTTTGTAAGGCTTCCAAATTCAATAATGCTATCGAATCGGTTTAAGAATTCTGGTTTGAAATAGTTACTTAAAGATTGAAGGATAGTTACTTTTTCTTCTTCAACACCATCTTCTTTATTGAAGCCAACAGTCATGCGGTTATCGTTGACACCAGCATTACTTGTCATGATGATAACAGTGTTTTTAAAATTCACCATACGACCTTGACTGTCAGTTAGACGTCCATCTTCTAGAATCTGTAGGAACATATGCATAACATCAGGGTGAGCTTTTTCAATTTCATCAAGTAAAACGATGCTATAAGGGTGCCGTCTTACTTTCTCGGTTAATTGTCCAGCTTCTTCATGACCCACATATCCTGGAGGTGAACCGATAAGTTTAGATACACTATGTTTTTCCATGTATTCGCTCATATCAAGGCGAATCATTGCATCTTTAGTACCGAATAGTTCTTCTGCTAGTACTTTGGATAACTCTGTTTTACCGACACCAGTTGGACCAACGAATAAGAATGAACCGATTGGACGGTTTTTAGATTTTAAACCTGCACGGCTTCTTCTGATTGCTTTAGCGACTTTTTGAACAGCTTCTTCTTGACCAATTACTTTATGATTTAAGTCTTCTTGTAAGTTCTTCATGCGCTTAGCTTCGTCTTCTTGCATTTTACCAACTGGAATACCTGTTTTATTAGCTACAATCTCTTGAATATGATCGACAGTTACCACTGGTTTTGAAGTAGTGCCACTTTCGAGCATTTTTTCTAATTTTTCTTCTTCCTTACGCAAAGCTGCTGCTTTTTCATAATCTTCTTTTTCTAAAACAGATGCTTTTTCTTTGTGGATTTCTGCAAGTCTTTGATTGATTGAATCTTCACCGGCTGTTTCAATTGTTAAATTCAATTTAGAACCTGCTTCATCCATTAAGTCGATTGCTTTATCAGGTAAGAAGCGGTCTTGAATATAGCGGTGGGAGAGTTCAACTGCAGCTTGTAATGCATCATCATTATACGTTACGTCATGGAATGCTTCATAACGTTCTTTTAATCCTTGTAAAATATGGAGTGCTTCTTCTGTAGTTGGTTCATCAACTTGCACAGGTTGGAAACGACGTTCCAGGGCTCCATCTTTTTCAATCTGACGATACTCAGCTAACGTAGTAGCACCCACTAATTGAAGCTCTCCGCGTGCTAAGGCCGGTTTTAAAATGTTTCCTGCATCCATTGAACCTTCTGCAGAACCAGCTCCGACTAACTGATGAATTTCATCGATGAAGAGAATAACATTTTTTCTTGTTTGTAATTCGGAAATGAGTTGCTTCATACGTTCTTCGAATTGCCCACGAATACCTGTATTAGAAACAAGAGAAGCTACATCTAGTAAATAAACTTCTTTTGATTGAAGCTTTGTTGGAACATTTCCTTCTGCAATTCTTAAAGCTAGCCCTTCGGCGATAGCTGTTTTACCTACACCAGGCTCTCCAATAAGAACAGGGTTGTTTTTCGTACGTCTATTTAAAATTTCAATTACTCGTTTAACTTCTTTATCTCGACCGATGACAGGGTCGATTAATCCCGCTTTTGCATTATACGTTAAGTTACGCCCATACTGATCAAGTAATCCGTTACCACGCTGCGACTGACCTTGTGCTTGTGGCTGGTTTTGATTCATAAATCCTTGTTGATGAGGCATAGTAGGTTGTTCATTTGAGCCATTAAAGAATGAGCTTGCTAAAAATGGCTCAAATCCAAAAGGTGTGTTTCCCATTTTAGAAGCTGCACCTAATTTATTGCGTTCTTCTTTATAGCAAGAAGAGCACAATAAATGTTTTTCTTGATGCCCATTAACACGAAGCTGAAGTTGAACCGTTGCTTGATTTTGCTGACATTTTTCACATAACATATGTGACTCCTCCTTATGAACAATAATTTCTCCAATCCAGATAGTTAGTTTGACTTTGACTATCTTTGACCTTAACTACATTATACTTTGACCTTCTTTGACTTTCAAGTACTTTGATCAAATTTTTTCATTATGGTCAAAAAAGGAGGGAGGGGCTGCAGTTGATATTAAATTAGGTTTGAGGTAATGACGAATTTGAATGAAAAGAAAACATACAATCTCATGGTGTTTTTAACTTAACACCGTACTAAGAAAAACCGTCACCGGTCTTTTTTGCTTGATGTTTATGCTCCTTGATTTACTCCCAATCAAAACAGATTGGCTTATTTCCGAGCATAGCAGGTGTAAGGTTAGACACCCCGCAAAATTATTTACTTTCTTATCTTTAAAAAAACAAAAAGAGAGCTTGTCTGATGGCAAGCTCTCTTTACGTTATAAGAAGTATTATTGACCAGAAGTATTTAAAGCGTCTTTTAAGTCTTTGTCTTTAATTTCTACTTTTGCATCTTTAATTTCTTTTTGCATTACTTTTTGAACTTTATCACTGTCTAGTTTTGAAGCTTTTACTTGAGCTTCAATTTCTTTTTTCATTTTATCAAATGATTCTTTTTCTTTCTTATCTGTTACTTGAATGATATGGTAGCCGTGTTGAGATTTAACAGGGTCACTGATTTGATCTTTGTTTAGAGCGTAAGCAGCTGTTTCGAATTCAGCTACCATTTTACCTGGACCGAACCAACCTAAATCTCCACCCTTATCTTTAGAACCTGGATCTGTTGAATATTTTTTCGCTAAATCTTCAAACTTTTCACCAGCGTCTAATTTAGCTTTCACTTCTTTTGCTGTTTTTTCATCAGCTACTAGGATGTGACGTGCTTTAATTTCTGGTTTTACTTCATTATCGTAATAGTCTTTAAGTTCTTTATCTGTTACTTTAATGTCTTTAGTTGCAGCTTTTTCTTGTAATAAAGACAGTTTAAGGTTTTTCTTAAAGTCAGCTTCATCTTTAAATCCGCTTTGTAGAAGAGCCATTTGGAATTGATCGCCGTATTGTTCTTTTAGCTTATCCACACGCTCGTTTACTTCTTTTTCATCCACTTTATATTTGTCAGAAAGAATCTTTTCAAATACTAGTTCTTGAACGACTTGGTCGCCAGCTTTTTCTTTAAGAGCTGTATATAGTTCTTCTTTTGTAATATTGCCAGCTTTTGTTTCAACGACTGCTTCTGAATCTCCGCCACCAGAACATGCTGTTAGGCCTGCAATACTAGCTGTTAGTGCAACGGGTAGTAACCATTTTTTCATTTTCACAACTCCTAATTTTTAAAATACAGTTCTTTCATAAAACCTACTATATCATAAAATGAGTTTTGAGCAAAAATTTATTCAAGGTGAAAAGGAAATTTAGGTAAAAAATAGGCTTTTATCTAACCAATTTTGTACCTTTGACATAGAATGTAGCGAACAGAGAAAAGGAGGTATGAAAATGAGCTGCTGTAACAACAATGGATTTGCTTTATTAGTTGTATTGTTCATTTTGCTGATTATTGTGGGTTGTTCATTTGTTTGCTAAAGAAAACAGCTTGTAATCATGTTAAAAGCCTAGTCTCATGAAACAGTCTTGGAATAGTATATGGTAATTACTTCGTTAGGGGGGTGTTACCATGAGCGGCGGTTTTCACAATGGATTTGCAGTGTTAGTTGTTTTATTTATTCTTCTTGTCATCATAGGTGCTAGTTGGTTGTAAACGGAAGAGCGTCTCTAATATATATAGCAAATAGACAACATTAAATTTAAATCAGATAAATCAACCGAAATAAAAACATTACTTTTGACTAGACAGGATTTTACAACAGAATAAATAGGATATTTAGGCTAGAGAGGGGGAGTCTGTTATGTCAGGTGTCGGCGGATGCGGCGGAGGTTTCGCTTTGCTAGTAGTCTTGTTCATTCTTTTAATCATTATTGGATGTTCTTGGTTTTAAGAAATAGAGAATAAGATCCGCATAAAAACGGGTAAAATAAAAAGGTGAAGCTAAAAGCTTCACCTATTCTCATTTTACATGGCATTATGTAAAGGTAATTTTAATAAAGGATGATAGCAATAAAATTGTAAAGCATACATTAATAGTGCGGA
This sequence comes from Bacillus massiliigorillae, assembly GCF_000380245.2. Classification (GTDB taxonomy): domain Bacteria; phylum Bacillota; class Bacilli; order Bacillales; family DSM-1321; genus Bacillus_AD; species Bacillus_AD massiliigorillae. The sequence continues at coordinate 3,266,713 of NZ_HG428741.1, read as the reverse complement.
ATACTCCTGGTTGTTTCTCTTCTGGGATTTCTTTTTGTAAACATAGCTTATTTGTCATATTATTAATGTTGTACAGGATCATTCCTGCAAAAACAATAAAGGCCACAATATAAAGTGAGGGCACTGGAATTCCTCCTTACAAACATTTTCCGTAACATTACAATATCAAATTCAGAAAAAAAAAGATAGTATGGAGTTTAGAGAAAAGTCATACTATCTTATAAATCTAGTTCTTGCGAAATAGAAAACTATGATTTTCGGACCAATAATTGTATATCATCTTCGAATTCTTCAATTAAACATCTAGGTGGAGAAAAGAAGATATTCTTTAATGTTATCAAGTCAGACACACACAATCCAATATGAAGTGAAAGTAGAATCGTTAAGTAATGGGCGTAAGATGGAAACATAAGTGTACATAATAAGACAAAGGTTGAAACAACAATAAAAGGTGTTAAAAGTGTTACGATAAATAACCATTTGCTAATCGGTTCAACAATTTTAATCGTAATGATTGGTAAGTACATAAAAGGTTTATTTAAAATTTTAATTTTGCTTTTTACAAAAAGTAAAGGTAATAAATGCAAAATTTTATGGATTGGATACATAAAAAAGATAATCAATAAGAAAAAAACAATATGATTATCATTTAATCGATCACTTGCAATCCCAGTGCTAATAAAAGTATATATTATAATGAAGGAAAGTAGCATTGTTAACAGCGATAGAATAACAATTTTGTGATTACCATATTGTTTATTTAGATTGATTGATTTCCAACAATTCATTTAGTTTTCAGCCTCCAAGGGGAGATTCACGTTAAGAATAAAACACTTAGAATAATGTACGATTTTTTATTTAAAAAAGCAATAACATTTTTAAACGAAAATGCCATGATTTATAAATATATGATTAGTGTTTTAATATTATGATACATTCATTTGAATTGTTGTTTACAGAGGAGAGATTACTATGGATGATTTACAAAGAAGAATAGAGACATTAGAATACCACCAGCAGCTATTAATTAGAATGTTAAAGTTTTCGAATGATCAATTATATTATTTAATTATCCTTAAAAATTTATCCAGACAGGAAACCGAAGCATTGTTAGATGTTTGTGAATCGATGAGCGAAAAACTCCAAAAACAAAAAGCGGAAGGATATGTAACATTTTATCCGCTTTTGAATGAGTTGCAGGCTCATTTACCGAATTCAATTTCTATTAATGAGCTAGTACAGGCTTGCTTAAAGCAAGGTGTATATGTTGCTCTAATGCAAAATATGAAAGAGCTTTTAGAAGAGGGAGATTGTTTTTTTTAAACAGTCTCTACTTCTTGTTCTTGCTGTTGTGTATGAACGATTTTTCCATCTGATTCAGAGATCTTTGCTTTGATATTGGAAAATGAACTTTCAAATATCTTCATAAAATCATCACCATAAATATTTCGAATGATGGCCATAATTTCAATCATCTCTGGGAATTTTCCATACAAGTTATGAAGAGGTAATGATGCTTCGAACACCGCATTATTCGTCGGATCATAATTTTCCATTAAATCTAATAGAATTTTTTCACCTTCTTCAGTGATTTGGATATACGTATTTCGTTTGTCGTTTTCTTTTTTAGAAAATACAAGTAACTTTCTCTCTTCTAATTTTTTAGAAAAATTAAATGCTGTTGATACATGCATTACTCCAAACTTTGCAACATCTGAAATGGACGCACCGTTTAAATGATATGCAATCCAAAGAATATGATGTTCATTGATGTTTAAATCATACGGTTTAATCCAATTTTGCCAATCTTTTTCAATAGATTTCCATAAAGCTTTACTAAGCTGTGCTACTCGATGGCTGAAAAGCATTGCTTCTTTAATAGAATAATTTTTTTCTTGCATGATAGGTACACCTACTTTACAAATCATTTGTATTTATTATGACAATAAAATAAAAATTAATAAAGAAAAAATTTACTAAATTTTTTGAAATTTATTACTATTATATTTTTCTTTATCAATATTACTTACTTAAATATTATACAAGGAGAGGATTATCTCCTTGTATAATGTGGCCAATGAACTAGTGGGAACGGTAACTTCAAGCGAATGCTTATTAGCATATGTTTGAATGAATCATTTTACGTTTCGCTTTATTCTTTTTTTACCGGAATTGAAACAACTTGTTCTAATTCTCCAAGAGCACTTTCAATTTCCTTGATTCGGAATTGAATTTCGTTTTTGTGAGGTTCGATATCCTCTTTCCATGATTGGATTAGAGCTTTTACATCTGTAATAAAGAGCGAAATAGCCTCTTTACTAACTTGCGATGCAGATATCGTTTCCTGCTTCATTTCTTGTATCTTTGATTTGATATCTTGATAAATATTTTGAAAGTCATCTTTATTATTTGAAATGTTTTTGCGTAAATCTTTACCAGAAGCAGGAGCGTAAAGGAGCGTGCCAATTCCAGCAACTGCAGCACCAGCTAAAAATCCAAGCATAACATGTTTTGCATTCATTTACTTCACCTCTTAAAATATAATTTTATTCTAGTTTAGAATAGTATTGATACTATCACTTAACAAGAATAAAAGAGTAAAGTCAATAATAATTTCCAAAATGCTTAAAAATAACCATATAACTATTTTTCTACAAAAAGATATAAAATCCTTTTTTAAAAGATAAGAAAATTGATATTTTTAAAAAAATATGAGAATTAAGCTCAATATCTTGTCGAATTGCTTATGTTTTTCAGAAAAGGTAGGATAATTACCCTATCTTTCGTCCAATTTATAATGGAATCTTTCCCTATGAAAATTTCTTCTTATCTTTAAGGTAGTATATTGAAAAAAGACTATTTACCAATTATAGAAAGTTTCAAAAAAGATAATAAGAAAATTCCTATAACTTATATATATCATAAGTCACGTATAAAAAACCAATATTTTGCTGTAAATAATTATTTAAAGATAATTATTTGTGTGTGACTCTCTATTTATTCCTTGTTGGAAAAATAGCTGCTAGTAATTGTATCTTCATATTTGGAATACAAGTAAAGTAAGGTGTTGTATTTAAAAAAGGGGGAGAAGACTAGAATGATGTATATCTCTTTTTTGTTTGCCTTAATCTTTTTTTTAGGGACACTTTATTTTTTATTACATTTTCTTAATGCGGGTGTGTATCCATCAAAGTATATATTACAAAAACGGATGGTGGCTTGTTCTGTTGGAAGTGTTTTTTTCTTACTCATTGGCTTTGTTTTTCGATAGAGCAATAAAAGTCTTAATGCCATCTACCAATAAGAAAGATGGGTTAAGACTTTTTGTTTTGGTGAGTATTAAAAAAAGGATACCTATTAATAGGTATCCTCATTAAGTGTAAAATTATGCTTCAATCGGTACATTTGATTTCTTTAGAATGGCAGTAACAATTGGATAGATGATTACCATCAAAATAGCATTAATGACCATTGCTGGAAGTACAGCGCTAGCAAATAGTGCAAAGAATGATTTTGGTAAATCTGCTATCATATAAGCTGATCCTAAAAATACAGTACCAGAAATTAATGTTCCAATTACTGTTAAGAACCCGATAGTTTTAATTGAAAAATGGATTTTTTTCAATAGAACTAACAATAAGTAGAAAACAATTGCTGTAACGAATTTGTCAATTACATTAGGAATAAATCCACCAGGGAATGTTGTTGTTAAACCGGAAATAATTCCAGTTACAATTCCTAGTACGATGACATTTTTCATTTGTGGAAATAGAATAATTGCTAAAAACATCATTGTTAGCATTAAATCAGGCTTAATAAATAAAATTCCTGGAACTACAGCGTGAAGAACCGCTCCAATCCCTACTAGTAATGCCATAGAAACCAACGATTTTGTATTCATTTATAAAATCTCTCCTCTGCTCATCTAAGCTAAATTGTTTTTCCAGTAGTGCACTCTTTGCCTACTGCGAAAAAATGATTATGTGTAATTATATCATCATAGTGATTATTTTTGAACTAATATATTTGCCTCTTGGAATTTCTTCATGAAAGAAGCTAATGCTTCACAATGTTCTACTGGTACTGCATTGTAGATTGATGCACGGCATCCACCTACTGAACGGTGACCATTTAAGCCTACGAATCCTTCTTCCTTCGCTTGTTCTAAGAACTTCTTAGATAATTCATCGTTAGGAAGTGTAAAAGTAATATTCATGTGAGAACGGCTATCTTTCTGTGCATGTCCTTTGTAAAAACCTTCACTTTCATCAATTACGTTGTAAATGATGTTAGCCTTCTTCGTATTAATTTTTTCGATTTCTGCTACGCCACCTTGTTCTTTAGCCCATTCTAATACTAGAGATAATAAATAGATTGCAAGAGTTGGTGGTGTGTTATATAAAGAATTACTATTAGCATGAGTTGCATATTGTAGCATTGTTGGTAAATGTGTTAACTCGTCACTAATTAAGTCCTTTTTGATGATGACAACAGTTACACCTGATGGTCCTAGGTTCTTCTGTGCACCTGCGTAAATAACGCTAAATTTATTCACGTCAATCACTGTACTTAAAATATCACTGCTCATGTCAGCTACTAATGGAACATTTCCTGTTTCAGGATATTCTTTCCATTCAGTTCCGTAAATCGTATTGTTCGTTGTAATGTGTAAGTAAGCTGCATCATGCTCATAATTAATGCTGTCTAAAGAAGGAATATGTGTATAATTGTCCTCTTTAGTAGAAGCAGCCACTACGGCTTTTCCAAGTTTTTTCGCTTCTTTAAATGCTTTATCAGACCATGCACCAGTCAGTACATAAGCTGCTGTTTGATGATCAGATAATAGGTTCATTGGAATCATTGAGAATTGAAGACTTGCTCCACCTTGTAGGAATAATACTTCGTACTCGTCTGAGATTCCCATTAATTCTTTCAATAATGTTTTCGCTTTGTTATGAATTGCATCATACTCTTTGCTTCTATGACTTAATTCCATCACACTCATCCCAGAATTGTTGATGTTAAGCCATTCGCTGTTTGCTTTCTCCAACACTGCTTGAGGCAATGCTGCTGGACCTGCGTTGAAATTGTAAGCTCTTTTCATAATTTAGTGTCCCCTTCCACTATAGTGAAATAAAGTAGTTTAATCGTATCAAATTATGAGCAGAAAAAACATAATTTTATTAAAAAATTAAAAAATTGAGTAAATTCTACAAAAAAAGTGACTAAGAGCAAATGCTCTAGTCACTACTTTTTTTAAATATGTTGGTTAATATTTTTAGCCATTTGTTGTAATTCTTCAGGTGTGTAATCGCTAGTATTTGTTTTCCATACTGCACCAAATCCATCGCCTTCTCCGTATCTAGGCAGAAGATGCATGTGGAAATGGAAAACAGTTTGTCCAGCAGCTTCACCGTTGTTATTAACAGTATTTAAACCAATAGGTTGATATTCCGCTTTTAAGGCATTTGCAATCTTTGGTACAACGCTGAAAATATGACTAGCCATTTCAGATGTTAATTCGTAAACATTTTCTTTATGTACTTTAGGAATAACTAAAGTGTGTCCTTTTGTTACTTGGCTTATGTCTAAAAAAGCAAGTACATGCTCATCTTCATACACTTTTGAGCTAGGAATTTCTCCATTAATAATTTTACAAAAAATACAATCGCTCATTATTTCCACCCTTTCCTTATCTGTAAAAGCTTACACATATTTTACCACATTCATAAGCGATACTGGCTATTCTTTTGGGTGTTGTTTTTTAGATTGAATTGTCCTTATGGTTGTCCTTTATATCAATAATAAAGTACCAAATAATGAAAGACAGGATGCACATATAATGTACACCCTGTCCGCGTGAGGAGGAATTAATCTGTTGTAAGTTTACTTTGCTATTATATCTCTGCAACAAACACCTCATTTATTTTTTTAAATAAAATGTGTGATCGCTTATAGAGAAAGTTTCTTCGTCCAATGCAACCATCTCCTACGTTTGTAACTTTATATGTTTTACAACTTATAAAGCGATAGGATACCTGCTGCAAACACCTCATTTCGTTAGAAAAAAGTTATGTGTTTAATTGTGAACGGATAGAACTGTGCAAGCTAACCATCTCCTTGCATTTAGGAAAGCTACTTATAATTGATTTTACTGTTTAAAACAGAATACTGTCTTTAACAGACACCTCATTTCAAATTTTGAAATGTTGAATGTGACCAATCACTAGAAGAATTCCTTCCTCACTAATTATGATAACCATTTTATCGGATTATATAACAAGAAAATAAAAAAGTTTAAAAAAGAGTTTTCAGTTGCTGGAGTGTATATCATCACGATTATTTGATAAAATCAAAGGAACAAAGAAAAGCGGAGGCGCCTGTTTAGCTCCGTATGGATTGGAGCCTTCCGACTGAGATAAAGGAAACACGAAGAGACGCTAGTCAATTCGATGTTGACTTATCGTAGGGAGGTTGATGAAATCCATTAGGAGCTAGGCGCTGAAGCTGGACAAAGAAAAGCGGAAGCGCCTGTTTAGCTCCGTATATGTATGGAAGAAAGGAATAATACAATGTCACTTTTACAAATAAATGGTTTATCTGGTGGATACACCAAGAATATGGTTTTAAAAGATGTTAGTTTTGAAGTGAAGCAAGGTGAATTAGTCGGTTTAATTGGATTAAATGGAGCAGGGAAGAGTACGACAATTAAGCATGTAATCGGTACGCTGGAACCAAGGAAAGGTGAAATTACGATTAATGGACTTTCTTTAAATAAACAGCTTGAGGAATATCGTAAGCAATTTTCATATGTTCCTGAAACACCTGTACTGTATGATGAGTTAACTTTAGCCGAGCATATGGAATTAACAGCAATGGCTTATGGAATACCAGAAGCGGAATTTCATGAGAGAAAAGATAAGCTATTGAAAGAATTTAAGATGGAGAAGCGTCTTAAATGGTTTCCAGCACATTTCTCTAAAGGGATGAAACAGAAAGTTATGATTATGTGTGCTTTTCTAGTTCAGCCATCATTGTATATTGTTGATGAACCATTTGTTGGATTAGATCCACTTGGTATCCAATCACTATTAAACTTAATGAATAAAGTTAAAGATAGTGGAGCTGGAATTCTTATGTCGACACATATTTTAGCAACTGCCGAAAAATATTGTGATTCATTTGTGATTTTACATAATGGTCAAATACGTGCGAAAGGTACATTGTCTGATTTGAGAAGGGAATTTGGAATGCCAAATGCATCATTAGATGACTTATACATTGAATTGACAAAGGAAGAAGCCAATGAATAGTAATGAGCTTTGGAGTAGTCGTTTTTCCCTTTTTATACAAGAATTACAAAAGTATTTACGATATATTTTTAATGGCCATTTATTATTTGTGCTTATTATCGGGCTTGGAGGATTAGCTTATTATTATAGTGAATGGGTGAAAACATTAGATCATACATTTCCAGCTGCCCTTATTTTGGCTGTAATTATTGCTATTCCTTTAACGAATAGTCCGATTTATACATTACTGAAAGAGCCAGATATGTTTTTCTTATTACCGATAGAAAAACAGCTAGCCAAGTATTTTAATAAAAGCATACGTTTAAGCTTTGTCGTACAAAGTTATGTTTTATTAATGTTTTTGGCGGCAGCAATGCCACTGTATGCCGCGGTTGAGAACGGAGCGTTTTCTGATTTCTTTTGGATTCTCGCTTTATTAATGGTGGCAAAATACATGAATCTACGTTTGAAGTGGAGTATGTTAAAGTATCAAGACGTCTCATCTCGTTTATGGGATAGTGGAGTACGTTACTGTGTTAACTTTGCTCTAATATATGTCACGTTATCAAAAGCAGGAGTCTTATATATTTTGTTAGTGCTTGTCTTATTAGCGGCAATTACCTTGTATTTTAATAAAGTAACACAGCATAAATTATTACAGTGGGACACTCTAATAAGTTTAGAAAGTAAGCGAATGTTAACCTTTTATCGCTTTGCTAATCTTTTTACAGATGTACCAAAGTTAAAAGAAAAAATTTCACGAAGAAAGTGGTTGGATCCATTATTGTCGACTATTTCGTACAAACATGAAAATGCATATATGTATTTATATATGCGTACGTTTATCAGAAGTAGCGATTATTTAGGGTTATTTGTAAGATTAACGATAATTGGCATACTTGTTTTATGTTCATTAACTTCGTTATTACCACAACTTCTTGGTGCTGGCTTATTTGTGTATATTACAGGTTTTCAATTAATTGTGTTACGAAAACAGCATGAGAATTTAATTTGGCATGACTTGTATCCAATTCGAGAAGAAATAAAAAATAAAGAAATCCAACGCATATTAGTTAGATTACTTGTGTTACAATCGCTTATTTTTGCTGTAGTTGGTTTGATTACGAATGGGCTCAGTTCTCTAGGGGCGATTATAGTTGTATGTATCGTGATTATTTTATTATTGCGTTCATACTATGCTAAGGTTGTTCGTGCAGCACAAGATAAGTGGGATTAATTTATGAACCAGACATCTGTCTGGTTTGTTTTTTTGGATTTCTTTTGGACAAAGTAGAATAGTACATAGTTTTATTCATAAAGTGTATTAATGAGTTCAATTTGAAGGAGGCATGAAATATGGACAAACAGCGTCAAAAGGTTGCTGGTCCAATGACATATGTAGTTACGGCTTTACTTCTTTTTGCTTTTATATCGTTTTTAATCATTATGTATACTATTAATAGCGGAATTGAATTTTCCTGGGAAAAACCTGTACAAACTTATTTTCAAAATTGGAATAAGGGATTTACACATACTTTCTTTAAGTACGAAACTGAGTTAGGCTCACGATTAATTATCGGCATTATCACATTAATGCTAATGATATGGCTATGGTGGAAGAAAAGAGATTATATAGGGATGGGAATTGTAGCTATTGCGGTGGCTAGTACTGACCAGTTGAACAAGTTTGTAAAACATTTAGTTGCACGTGATCGACCATCCATTAATCCATCTATTGATGCTGTTGGCTATAGCTTTCCTAGTGGCCATGCGATGCTTACAATAGTAACTTTTTTATTAGTTGCTTATTTTGTTTCACATCATTTTGAATTAAAGGGACCAAAGGTACTTGTTTGGATGGGGGCTTTTGTACTGATTCTTCTAACTGGTATAAGCCGAATTGTTTTAAGTGCTCATTATCCTTCCGATATTGTTGGCGGATACTGCTTAGGGCTGTTTTGTTTAATTATCGCGCTAAAGCTATATAGAGTGTTGAAATCATTAATTAAGAATAAGCAAGTTCCTCTACCGTAAAAATTGAACTTATCGGATAGATAGAATATAAAAAAGGTATACAAAAAGGGATTCTTCCATCTTTTTTGTATGCCTTTTTGAGATTTGATAAAAAAATACCGATGACGGTTTTGTATATTATATTAAAAACATCGCTACAATTGTTGTGACTAGCAATCCAATACCGACGGGAATGATATTTCTTCTTGCTAGTTCGAACGGATCGACATTGCAGATAGCGGCAACAGGGATTAATGCCCAAGGTATGATTGTTCCGCCTCCAACCCAGATTGCTGCGATTTGTCCTAGTGCTGTTAATGTTGCGATACCAGATGATAAGGATTCTGAGAATAGGTGGGCAACAGATCCAGCAAGTGATATACCTGAAAAACCTGAACCGTCTAGTCCAGTAATACCACCAACAATTGTTAAGGTTACCGCAGCTATTTCTTTTGTTAATGGCACAGTGCTAGCTAACGCTGAACCAAGGTCGTTAACGATACCATGGGAGGCCTGTGGTAAATACTCCCCAATTATTTTGGTGAAGCCTGCATCACCTAAATAGAAGAATGCCGCGATTGGAATAACAGGGCCGAATACTTTAAAGCCAAATTGAAAGCCATCAATTAAATATTGAGTTGTTTTCTCTAGACCCTTATTACGATGGGCCAACATAGTAAGTAGTATAAGGATGAAGATAGCTGTTCCTCCGATTAAAGCGGTAGCATCTCCTCCTTGAAGGTTAAGAACGAACATAGCAACAACGTCTAAGGCGAATAAAAGGGGAATAAGGAAAGCGAACCATCTCTTTTGAGAGTTAGAAAGTAGAGTTTGATTCGGAGTAGAAGTATTTATGTGGGTCATGTCAGTATTAATGGCTAATTTATTTGCTTTCATATCTCGTTTTAGAAACCAGAAAGCAATGATGGTTGTGACGAGTCCCATTGTAATGACGAGAGGAATACTTGCTGAAATAACGTCACCTACTGGAATACCTGCTGCATCACCGGTTAGTTTTGGTGCTGCCTGGATAATAAAATCTCCTGATAAGGCAATTCCATGCCCGAATAGGTTCATTGCGACGGCTGCTCCTAATGCCGGCAAACCTACTCTAATTGCAACTGGAAGAAGAACGGCACCGATTAGGGCGACAGCGGGAGAAGGCCAGAAGAACCAAGAGGTTACCATCATAATAATTCCAATCGTCCAAAAACTAAGTGTGGGAGTTTTCATTAATTTAGTGAAAGGTGCGACCATAATATCGTTAATACCAGTATCCGTTAATACTTTACTCATAGATACAATAATTGAAATAATTAAGATTGTTGGTAGTAATTCTGATATGGCATAAATAAAACTATTAAAAACTCCACTAATGGAACTTGTTAAGTTATTTGTTGCTAAGACAGCAATTGTAAAGATACCGATGATACAAATGAGAGATGTATCTCTTCTCATCACCATAAATGCAATAATCCCAATGATAAAAGCAACGTAAATCCAGTGTATGAGTGTTAATTCAACCCCCATAAAAAAACCTCCCTCATCTGTAATTAGGCAAATGCCCGAAATTCTACTACAGAATATGAGGAAGATTCTATTTGGTGCTATGGCATTAAAACTTAATTGCTTATTCTTTTTCGAATGTTGGAACAAAAAATTTCGTTACAAAAGCTTCACCAGAAAAGATTTTTTGCGAACTATTTGTAAAAGTTTTCGCTGGCTTTTGGCTATGGGCATCTTGGAATGATTTTGACCGCTGCCAAGCATCGAAGGCGCTTTCGGTATGCCATTGTGTTAGAATGATATAGGTTTCAAAACCTACTGGTCGTAGAACACGAAGGGCTTGAAATCCAGGTTGTTCTTCTACTTTACCAGCGCGATTTTTGAACATATGCTCAAAGGTTGGACGACTTTCTTCTGATACAGGAATGTTGTTCATAATGACAAAACCTTCTTGTTTTAAATCGCCAATACCATCAACAATTTCATACTTTCTTGGATGTTTAAAGAGTGTAGGTTCATTCGTTTCTTGTAGTAGAATCGTTTTATCTGCACTGTGCAAGAGAATTAGTTGTTCGTTTGCATTTTTCAGTTTAACTTGACGTAAATATTCGAAAGTACCTGAAGTCATATAAATATTCATATTGATTCACTCCTTATAAAATTTTTCATTATTTAATGTGTAAAGGCTAAAAAAGTAAATTTTTCGACAATTTACTACACTATCTATACAATGGAGATTGAAAAGGATATATTGAAATTATCTGCCCATAATTAGGAAGCTACACAAACATAGCAATGTTTAGTCTTTCTATAATGTGTATGAATCCATATATATTATTCTAAACAATTCTAGACAAAAAAGACATATGCTTTACAGATATACAATTTAGAAAAATAGATTAAAAATACAAACTTCAAAGTCGAAAGGTGGATGTACGATGGTTAACAGTTTTAATGATACATTTTTAAAAGCTGCGAGAGGTGAACAAACAGATTATGTACCAGCATGGTTTATGAGGCAGGCAGGGCGTTCACAACCTGAATATCGCAAAATTAAAGAGAAATATTCTTTATTTGAAATTACGCATCAACCTGAGCTTTGTGCCTATGTAACGAGACTTCCAGTAGAACAATATAATGTTGATGCTGCGATTCTGTATAAAGATATTATGTCACCGCTTCCAGCAATAGGTGTAGATGTTGAAATTAAGTCTGGAATCGGTCCAGTTATTTCAAATCGTATTACTTCACTTGCTGACGTTGAGAAGCTTGGCGAAATTACACCTGAGGAAGATGTTCCTTATGTGTTAGATACTATTAAACTATTAACAGAAGAACAATTAAATGTTCCGTTAATTGGATTTGCGGGGGCACCGTTTACATTAGCTTCTTATATGATTGAAGGCGGTCCTTCTAAAAATTATAATAAAACAAAAGCTTTTATGTATGCTGAACCGAAGGCATGGTTTGCTTTGATGGATAAGTTGGCAGATATGACTATTACGTATGTAAAAGCACAAATAAAAGCAGGTGCAAAAGCTGTTCAAATTTTTGATTCTTGGGTTGGTGCTTTAAATGTTGCAGATTATCGTGTATTTATTAAACCAACAATGAATCGTATTTTTTCAAGCCTGAAGGAAGAAAATGTACCTTTAATTATGTTTGGTGTAGGGGCTAGTCATTTGGCTTTAGAATGGCATGACCTACCATTAGATGTTGTCGGATTGGATTGGAGATTACCAATTTCAGAAGCACGTGCAATGGGTATTACAAAGACTGTACAAGGAAATCTTGACCCTGCAATATTACTTGCTCCATGGGAAGTTATTGAGGAGAGAGCAAAGGCTATACTTGACCAAGGTATGGCACAACCAGGTTATATATTTAACTTAGGTCATGGAGTATTCCCTGAAGTAAATCCAGATGTGTTAAAGAAATTAACAGAATTTATTCATACGTATTCGGCATCGAAGTAATTATTGTGCGAATCATAAGGAAGTAAGACATTAACTATTCTAACAAAGGTGGAAGAATTACATTGAAGAATAAAATTGGGTTATTAGTTATGGCTTATGGGACTCCATATCGTGAAGAAGATATAGAACGTTATTATACACATATTAGAAGAGGGCGAAAACCTTCTGAAGAAATGCTACAAGATCTAAAGAATCGTTATGAGGCAATTGGAGGGATTTCACCACTTGCTGCTATTACAGAACAACAGGCAAAGGCGCTGGAACAACGATTAAATGAGATTCAAGATGAAGTAGAATTTAAAGCTTATCTTGGATTAAAACATATTGAGCCTTTTGTAGAAGATGCAGTTACACAAATGAAAGAGGATGGTATTGAAGAAGCGGTAAGTATCGTTTTAGCACCACATTTTTCTACATTTAGTGTGAAATCTTATAATGGTCGAGCTTTAGAACAAGCGGTAAAAATAGGCGGTCCGCACATTACATGTGTGGAGAGCTGGTATGATGAGCCGAAATTTATTAATTATTGGGTTGAGCGTGTGAAAGAAACAGTTCAATCTATGAGTGAGGATGAACGTAATCAGATGGTAATGATTGTATCAGCTCATAGTTTACCTGAAAAGATTCTTCTACATCAAGATCCATACCCAGAACAAATTCGAAAAACTGGGGAACTAATTGCTCAAGGTGCAAATATTGCGAATTGGGAAATGGGATGGCAAAGTGCTGGTAACACACCTGAACCTTGGCTTGGACCGGACGTACAAGACTTAACGAAAGATTTATACGATGAATACGGATATAAAGCTTTCATGTACTTACCAGTAGGATTTGTATCAGAGCATTTAGAAGTTCTGTATGATAATGATTACGAATGTAAAGTAGTAACAGATAAGTGTAATGTGTCTTATTATCGTCCATCAATGCCAAATGTACATGAAGATTTCATTGATGCGATGGCAACGGTTGTATTACAAAAATGTAAAGTGAATGCATAGAGAATAAAGCTACCCGGGTATAATGAGGGTAGCTTTTGCTATTGTTTAAATATAAAATAAAAAAATATTTACAATTTAAAATAGATATGATAAATTGTTATTTGTACTTTATGACCAAATTGGTCATTCGGTCATATTTTATTACATAAGGAAATGTAGAGGTGGTTGAATGGCAATTGATCGCAAGCAACTTATTATAGAAGCGGCGACTAAATCATTTTCACTATTTGGTTATAAAGCTACAACGATGGATCAAGTGGCTAAGCTTGCGAATGTTGGAAAAGGAACGATTTATAACTTTTTCACAAATAAAGAGCAGCTGTTTCAAGAAATCGTTCATTCGCTTATTTTAGAGATTAAAAGTGCAGCTGAAGAGAGTCTTAAAGAAGATCAAAACTTTCATGAAAATTTACAAGCGGCTCTAAATCAGATTCTAGAATATCGAACAAAGCATCAGTTTATGATGAAGTTGTTTGAAGAAGAACGTGAAATGGGAACACCAGCTGTAGCTGAGATGGTTAATCGAATAGAATTAGCCATTATAGCATACATTCAAGAGAAAGTTGAAATCGCAGTGAACAAAGGAGAAATAACTGTTTATAACTCCGAGGTATCTGCTTTCTTAATGTATAAGGTGTATAAAGCTTTAATCTTTGATTGGGAGAAGAATCATGAACCATTGAAGAAAGAAGAAATCGCCAAGATTTTTCAAAATTTTATTTTTAAAGGATTATCAAACTACTGATAGTCCTCATTTTAAACACATATATGACTAAATGAACAAATCGGTCATGTGTTCGAGGGGGAGAAGCATGAAAGGAAACTCATTCTTGGGAGAATGGAAGTCTATTTTTACAAATAAGGCACTTTTAATCCCAATAATCGCTGTAATGTTAATACCAGTTATGTATGCTGGAATGTTCCTTTGGGCATTCTGGGATCCGTACGATAAGTTAGAGGATTTGCCAGTTGCTATTGTTAACGAGGATAATGGTGCCTCATTCGAGGGTGAAGAGCTTCATCTTGGGGATGAACTAGTTAAGAATTTAAAGAAAGATAAGCAGTTTAATTTTATTTTTGTTGATAAAGAAAAAGGCTATAAAAATTTAAAAGATCAAGATTACTATATGCTTGTAGAAATTCCGAAAGATTTTTCGGGAAATGCAACAACGATTCTTGATGATACGCCAAAGAAATTAGAGTTGAAGTATGTACCAAATGAAGGGTATAACTTCTTATCTGCACAAATCGGTGAAACAGCTATAGAAAAAATTAAAGCAGCCGTATCTGAAAAAATTATTAAAACATACTCAGATACAATCTTTGATAAGATGCAAACAATGGCAGATGGATATCAAAATGCAAGCGATAAAGCAGGCGAATTATTTGATGGTGCATCAAAAGTAAGTGATGGAAATAAAACAATGAAAGAATCACTTGCTACACTTGCTGCGAAACAAATTGAGTTCAAAAGTGGAGTTGACACAATCTATGAAGGTGTTGGCAAACTTAGCAGTGGCTCAGATACGTTAGCTAGTGGTGTTGGCCAATTAAGCGATAAGTTTGGTGATATTCAAAAGGGTGGATCTGAGGTAAAAGCTGGTATCGATACACTTGCTTCTAAAAGTAAAGAATTAAATTCAGGTATGAATACGGCTTATTCAAAAACAAATGAACTTGTTAATGGAGCCAAGGAACTTCATAGTGGTTCAGTAGAGATTCAAAATGGCTTACAAGCTTTAAATGGAAAAATTCCTGCATTAGCTGAAGGAGTTAAGGAAGTTTCTGCTGGTGCTAAAAGTATATCGGATAATGCCAATAAGTTATCAAGTGGTGCTGGTGCTGTAGCAGAAGGAGCTAAAAACTTACAAAATGGCTTACAGCAATTACAAAACAGTTTATCTGCACTTCCACCAGAGGTACAACAACAGCTTTCAGGTGTTGTGTCTCAACTAGTTACAGGGAGTCAACAAGTAGCCGCTGGTAGCCAGGAAGTTGCTACCGGTAGTAAATCGTTAGCAGCTGGCAGTAATCAATTAGCTAATGGTGGTACAGAATTAGCTTCCGGAGCAAATGCTGCTCAAGCAGGTATTGATAAATTAGCTAATGGATCACAAACTTTGACAGCTGGACTAAATCAACTTAGTAATGGAGCATCAGCTCTTCATGATGGTTTGGGTCAATTAAGTGATGGTACTGGTCAATTAATTACCGGTGTTGGTCAGCTTCAAAAGGGTCAAAACACATTAGTAGCAGGTATGCAACAATACGGAAGTAAAATGAAAGAAGCTTCTAAAGGCGCACTAGAACTAAACCTTGGATTACAAACTCTCTCAGGTGGTGTTACTCAATTAGCTGATGGCTCTAATCAGTTAGCCGATGGAACAAGTAAAATTTCAGCAGGTGCTAATGAATTAGCAGATGGTTCAGGTAAAGTTCAAGATGGTACAAAACAATTTAAAACCGAGCTTGGTGATGCTGCGAAAGAAAGCTCAAAATTAAATGCTACAGAAAAAACATCTGATATGATGTCTGAGCCTCTTGCAGTTGATAAAGAAGCAGTCGATCATGTTCCAAACTATGGTACAGGATTTGCACCGTATTTCTTATCACTTGGATTATTTGTTGGTGCTTTAATGCTTTCTATTCTTTATCCAATGGTAGAACCAGCTGTCATTCCGAAAAATGGATTTAGCTGGTTTGCTAGTAAATTTGGTGTATTAGCTATTGTTGGGATTATCCAAGCATTAATTGCATCAGCAATTCTATTAGTTGGATTGAAGATTGAAGTACAAAGCGTTCCGTTATTCCTTCTATTTAGCATTGTAACAAGTTTAGTGTTTATTGCTTTAATTCAATTCTTTGTTACATGCTTCGGAAACCCAGGACGTTTCATGGCGATTATTATTTTAATACTGCAATTAACAACGAGTGCAGGAACATTCCCACTTGAGTTAATTCCAACACCATTACAATTCTTTAATTCATTCTTACCGATGACTTATTCGGTTCAAGGGTTTAAAGCGGTTATTTCAAGTGGAAACTTCAGTTTTATGTGGTCTAATGTAGCCATCCTTGCAGGATTCATCGTTGTATTCATGCTTGGTACATTGTCTTACTTCATGTTGAAGTTTAAGAAATCATATAGCAAGTTTTCAACAGAAGAAACAGCATAAGGCTCAAAGAAGCAGTCGCATTTGCGGCTGCTTTTTATATGGAGTTATTGGAGATATGAAGCTTGATAAGAAGTATGTACTTTAATATTTAGGTCAAAAAAATACCAGTCGCAATAATAGGCGACTGGTTCATGATCTCTTAGAGATAGTCAAGGGATATCTCTAATTTGTATGTACGAGTTAGGGGTGTACATACAAAAGCAAAGAGGGAGTATGAGTCAGAAATCTGACATCACAATATGGAAGCAAAATACTATTTAAGTATTTTGACGAACCCAAAGTAATTAAGACAAATGGTTACATTGATCACATTTGTTACCATAGCATTCATGTTGTTCTTCAATTTTGTTACCACACTCAGTACATTTCTTTGGTGGTAGGTTTTTGAAAAATTCGATACTACTTTGAATCATTGGATTACCTCCTAATTCAGATTATTTAGAAAATAGTATTCTTAAAAAATCGATGGATTAAATTTGGTATGTTCATATTGTATTATAACAGAGTTGTTCGTGTCAATTATGTTTTATAACAATTTTTATATTTTTTTGTAAAATGGGCCAAAATTTCTTCATTTTAGCTTGAATTAGGAGAGGATAAGAACATATAGGCAGAGCGGTTGAGTTACTACTCTTTGTTTGATTATAATCAGGTTAGGAATTATAAAAATAATGCCTATTGTGTTGTATTGGAGGAAATCACATGCTTTTTATAGATAATAAAGGGATTACAGATCCACAAATTAACCTAGCTATTGAAGAATATGCTTTAAAGAATTTAGGCACAGATGATTCATATTTACTGTTCTATATCAATGAGCCATCTATTATTATTGGGAAGAATCAAAATACGATTGAAGAAATTAATACAGAGTATGTTGAGAGCAATGGAATTAAAGTTGTGCGACGTTTATCAGGTGGAGGCGCAGTTTATCACGATTTAGGTAACTTGAACTTTAGTTTTATTACGAAGGATGATGGAGATAGCTTTCATAACTTCCGCAAGTTTACAGAACCTGTTGTACAAGCTTTGAAGAAAATGGGTGTTCATGCAGAACTAAGCGGACGTAATGACCTTCTAGCAGAAGGTAGAAAAATTTCTGGGAATGCTCAATTCTCTACAAAAGGTAAAATGTTTAGCCATGGTACACTATTATTTAATTCCGAAATGGACCATGTGGTGTCTGCCTTAAAGGTACGAAAAGATAAAATTGAATCAAAAGGTATTAAATCAGTTCGAAGTCGTGTAGCAAATATTTCCGAATTTCTGTCTGAACCAATGACAATTGAACAATTTCGTTCGGAGTTATTGAAGAATATTTTTGAAGGTTATGAAGAAATTCCTGAGTATGTGCTGACGGAAGAAGATTGGAAAAACATCCACCAACTTTCTAAAGAACGATACCAAAGTTGGGATTGGAACTATGGTAAATCACCTAATTTTAATATTCATAATTCGAATAGATTTCCTGTAGGACTTATTGAATTTCGTTTAGAAGTGAAAAAAGGTGTAATAGAACAGTGTAAAATTTTTGGTGATTTCTTTGGAGTCGGTGATGTGAAAGAGATAGAGAATCTTCTTGTAGGTGTACAATATGAGAAGGGCGCTATTGAAGATGCATTAAGTGAAGTGAATGTTCAGCATTATTTTGGTAATGTAACAAAAGAAGAAATTGTCCATTTAATTTATTAATATAAAAAAGCTGACAT
>NZ_HG428741.1:3231671-3247769 GCF_000380245.2 Bacillus massiliigorillae | reverse complement strand
TTTTTTATATTGTTTTTTTTAACTTCATAAGCTTCGTTTAAAAAGGATTAGTAACGTTTTTTTTGTCTAAAAAGCTTAAAAAAAGATATAAAAGGGTATTATTTAGTATTGCTGGTTAAAAATTACTTAGATATAATAAATAGACAGAGATTAATGAGTGAATATTCATTCAATTATCTAACTACTTCGTTCAATGGACTTCTCGAAGTGTAAATGGGGTAGCTTTGAAAGTGCTGTGTAACTGTGCGAGTAGAACAAGTAACATCTGTTTATTTAAAAGTATTACGTGCATTGTTTTCACATCGACACAACGGATGAATAATGGTTTTCTTACAAAGGGGAGGAATATTATGAATTTGTCGTCTCAGCTTCACCAAACTGCTTTAGGGAACAGTGATAAAATTGCGTATCATTTTCTTGATCAACAACAGACATATGCTGAATTAGATGCCTCTATTACGAAATTTGCTTCTGGATTGACGAAGCTTGGAATTGGGAAGGGAGATCACGTTGCGTTAATAACAGGCAACTCTCCACATTATTTAATCGGTTTTTATGGTGTGCTTCGAGCCGGTGCAACAGTTATACCTATTAATCCTATTTACACTCCGGATGAAATAAGTTTTATTTTATTAAATGGTGATGTAAAAACTGTTATTACACTTGATGTATTACTACCACTTGTAGAAGGCTTACATAAGCATTTACCAAGTGTAGAACATTATATTATTTGTGAAACAGGTGAATACAAAGGAGAAAGCGACCTTTCCCAATTAAATGTGCATTCTAAGTTGATAGGTTTTATGAAGGTTGTTGGTTCTGGGGATCTAGACTTTAATGAACCAGATTTACTTGATGATGATGTAGCTGTCATTCTGTATACTTCAGGAACAACAGGAAAACCGAAAGGAGCTATGCTGACACATCGGAATCTATATAGTAATGCTAGTGATTCAGGTAGCTATTTAAAGATTAATAATGATGATCGTGTCATAACAACGTTACCGATGTTTCATGTGTTTTGTTTAACTGTTTGTATGAATGCCCCATTAATGTTAGGCGGAACAATAATAATCGTTCCAAAATTTAGTCCAACTGAAATTTATCGTATTGCTAAGGAATATAAAGCAACAATCTTTGCAGGTGTGCCTACAATGTATAACTTCTTATTACAATATAACGGTAATGTAGACGATTTAAAATCATTACGTCTATGCATTGCTGGAGGCGCTTCCATGCCCGTAGCCTTACTTCAAAATTTTGAAAAGAAATTCAATGTCATTGTATCAGAAGGATATGGTTTATCAGAAGCTTCTCCAGTGACTTGCTTCAATCCGCTTGATCGTCCACGTAAGGAGGGATCAATTGGTACTTCTATTGTCAATGTAGAAAACAAAGTTGTTAATGAGCTTGGTGAAGAAGTGCCAGTTGGGGAAGTTGGTGAGCTTGTTGTTAGAGGTAATAATGTCATGAAAGGTTATTACAAAATGCCTGAAGAAACAGCATTTACCATTAAGAATGGCTGGTTGTATACTGGTGACCTTGCAAGAATGGATGAAGAAGGCTATTTCTATATTGTAGATCGTAAAAAAGATCTAGTATTAGTAGGGGGATATAATGTATATCCTCGTGAGGTTGAGGAAGTGTTGTTTGCTCATCCGTCTATTGTTGAAGCGGCAGTTATTGGTGTACCTGATCCAAACCTTGGAGAAGCCGTGCATGCCTTTGTTGTTAAGAAAGATTCAGAAATAACAGTTGAAGATATATTGAGTTTTTGTAGTGAGCATCTTGCAAAATATAAAATTCCTACATATATCGAATTTTTGGAAGAACTTCCGAAGAATACGACAGGAAAAATTTTGCGACGTGCTTTAAAGAATGTCGTGAATAATTAATAAGAAAGGGGCTATGCGAACAGTGAATGAAATCACTATTTGCATGCCCCTTTATGCTTTTTCCATATAGTAACCTTTGTGAGGAATAGATTTAATAGAGAAGTGTTCCTTCACTCTTTTTCTAACTCTATAAATCAATGATGTTATTTCTTCATCTGCCACTAAATGATCGGGATCTCCAATGCGTTCATTCCACACACAATGAATGATTTCTTCTTTTGTAATCATCTTCCCGATTTTTTCATATAAAAGCTTAAAACAAGTATATTCTTTAGTAGGCATTTTAATTTGTTGATCGTTCACATAAATGGTTTGTATCGTGTCACTCAATAGGACATTACTTTTCGGAAAAAGGCTCGTTAAAGTTATTTCTCTAGTAACTTGATTGTCTACATCAATAAATAACTCTATTATTCCATTCACCAATGTAACAACGTCACCTTCAATAATTTGATAGCGCTGATGAGGAGTAAGATCATGGCCGTTGAGAGAGGTCCCATGTTTACTATCTAGATCTTCCACATAAAGAGAGCCATTCTCAAGGTAAAAGACACAGTGCTCACGAGAAACAAAATTGTTAAATATAGGAAAGTTTGCTTTGGAATGTCGGCTTGCTCGACCGATTAAAATTCTCGTACCTTCATGTAAATATGCGTAATCTCCTCTTGGTTCCATTCCTACTGATTTTAGCATAATTTTATAAGTGTCTTGCTTCATTTAAGATCCTTCTTTCTGAACAGAAAATATTTCAGAATTTTCAAATATTTTTCACGTATTTCTCATTTCTATTCTATGGTACTAATAATAACTCAACTTTATAATTATAAAAAATAGTTTAGGTGAAGTCATCTGATAAGAAAGCGTGAAGATAATGATGTGTTGGAAAAATATTAGTAATATAAGTGGTCTAGTTTTTATTTGTAGTGCCATATTATATTTTTTGGTACCATCAACTTGGGTCATTGCCCTTTATTGTTTGGCTGGGATTATTTTTTTAATTGGAACTTTATATTTTTAGAGAGATATGGAAGGTTTAATTAGGAGTGAACATCCTATGAAACAAAATAAAATTAGAAAGACAAGGTTATATATCCTATTGTTCGTAGTTGTACTTTTATTTGTCATTTTGATTTGTAGATTAGCAGAAGTGCAGTTAATATAAGGAATTTATTATAAGAGAGTGTAGCGAGGGGTTGCAATAGCGAATCTTCGCTTTTTTAATTTTCTAAAATTTTTAATAATTTTAATTGAAATTTTTTGAATTGTGTATATAATTAATTTAATATATGAAAGCCAAAAAGAGTATACATCATGAATTACTAGAAAAAGAGGAGGATTTCACTTGAAAAAATTTAAATTTCAAGCCACGGCAGGGATATTATCCCTATTGCTTCTTGCAGGATGTGGTGCAGACAAAACAGATGATAAAGCTGAAAAAGATGGAGCAGATAAAGAGAAAGCATATACTGTAGGTTTAACACAGTATGTCCAACATCCTTCCTTGGATGAAGCAACTAAAGGATTTAAGGCAGCACTTAAAGAAGAGGGTATTAAAGTCAAATATGATGAGACTAACGCCCAAAATGATGCAAATAATACAATGACTATTGCAAACCAATATGTTTCACAAGGTGTGGATTTAATTTTCGCTAATGCAACTCCTAGTGCACAGGCAGCAGCTAATGCTACGAAAGATATTCCAGTAGTATTTACCTCTGTAACGGATCCAGTTGGCGCAAAATTAGTACAATCTATGGAAAAACCAGGTGGAAATGTAACAGGAACTTCAGATGCGAATCCTGAAGCGATTGCTAACACAGTTAAATTCATAGCAGAGCAAATGGGAGCTAAGAAGGTTGGTACGGTATACAATACGGGAGAGCAAAACTCGGTAACACAAGTGAAATCTGTAAAGAAAGAGGTTGAAAAAGCAGGTATGACACTTGTTGAAAAGTCTGTATCAACTTCTGCTGATGTTAAGCAAGCAACAGAATCTCTTGGTGATGTAGATGCTATTTATATTATTACGGATAATACAGTTGTTTCTGCATTAGATTCCGTAATCATGGTTGCGAATGAGAAAGATATCCCACTATTTGTTGGAGAACTAGATTCAGTGAAAAAGGGTGGTTTCGCAGCGTACGGATTTAATTACTATGATATCGGTCATCAAGCGGGTACAATGGCTGCTGAAATCTTAAGAGATGGCAAAAAGCCAGCTGATATTCCAGTACAATTCCCAGAAAAAGTTCAACTTGTAATCAATGAGAAGGCAGCGAAAGAAATGGGTATTACAATTAAAGAAGAATGGAAGAAAGATGCTGAAATAATTAAGTAATGAATATAGCATAGGCTCATAGGCTGACTATGATAGAATCTTCATTTTCAAGTAGGTATTTGAAAAGAAAATTCTTTTAGTCAGCCTTATTGCCATTTTGTAGAGAAGGGTATTTGGTACTTTTTTTATAAATATATCCAATATTTGAGAGGGAGAGATTCATGCCTGGTGCAATTTTTAATTCAATAGAAGCAGGGGTTATATACGCTATTATGGCGCTTGGGGTTTACTTATCGTTTCGTATATTAGATTTTCCAGATTTAACGGTAGATGGTAGTTTTGTTACAGGAGCTGCTACAGCATCTATTCTTATTGTGAACGGTTACCATCCTTTTATAGCGACTATAGTAGCTTTAATAGCAGGTTTTATAGCAGGTTCAATAACAGGTTTATTGCATACTAAAGGAAAAATCAATCCATTGTTATCAGGAATTTTGATGATGATTGCTTTATATTCAATTAATTTACGAATTATGGGAAAAGCAAATATTCCGCTATTATCAGAGGAATCACTTGTTACGAAAATTCGAGATGGTTGGTCTAGCTTAGGTTTAAACGATGCAATGGGCAGTATTTTGAGTGCTGTAGGATTAGAAGGAATATTACCAACTGGTTGGGGCGTTTTACTAGTCATGCTTGTTGTAACTTTTATTATTAAATTCCTGATTGATGCTTTCTTGAAAACAGATGTTGGCTTAGCGCTAAGAGCAACAGGTGATAATGAAGGCATGATTCATAGTTTTTCAGCAAATACAAGCAATTATAAAATATTAGGGTTAGGTCTTTCTAACGGGCTTGTGGCTTTATCAGGTGCATTAATTGCTCAATATAATGGCTTTAGTGACGTTAATATGGGAATTGGGATGATTGTAATTGGTCTAGCTTCTGTAATTATTGGGGAAGCGGTATTTGGCTCTAAAACAATTGTTCGTGCAACGTTTGCTGTCATTGGTGGAGCCATTATTTATCGTATCGTGGTAACACTTGCATTGCAGGTGAAATTCCTGGATACAGGAGATATGAAGTTAATTACAGCTATTATTGTTATATGTGCGCTTATTATTCCAAAAATCATTGACAAGCAAAAGCAAAAGAAACGTAAGAAAAAGAGATTACAAGAACTTAAGGCGATAAGTGGAAGCAATATGTCGAACGGAGGTGACTCGGTTGCTACAGCTAAACCAAATTTATAAAGTATTTAATGAAGGTACGCCAGATGAGAAAATTGCGCTTACAGATATTGATTTGCAATTAGCGAAAGGTGACTTTGTCACTATTATTGGTAGTAATGGTGCTGGGAAATCAACACTAATGAATATGGTTTCTGGGAAGTTAACACCCGATGTGGGTAACATAATAATTGATGGGAAAAATGTGACTTCATTATCAGAATTTCGAAGAGCTGTTCATATTGGGCGTGTATTCCAAGATCCGATGGCAGGAACGGCGCCAACTATGACAATCGAGGAAAACTTGGCAATTGCTTATTGTAGAACAAGAAAGCGTGGATTGGGCTTTGGTGTTACAAAGAAACGAAGAGATTTCTTTAAAGAGAAATTAGAAACATTAGGTTTAGGCTTAGAGAATCGCTTCCAAGCTAAGGTTGGTTTATTATCTGGAGGAGAACGTCAAGCGTTATCTCTATTAATGGCAACTTTCACAGAGCCAAAGATTTTGCTGTTGGATGAACATACTGCTGCTCTTGATCCTTCACGTGCAGAGCTTATTACGAATCTGACTAAGAAGATTGTAGCAGATTATGGATTAACGACATTGATGGTTACACATAATATGCAGCAAGCACTTGATTTAGGTAATCGACTCATTATGATGGATAAAGGTCAAATTATTTTTCAAAGTAATGAAGAAGAGAAACAACAATTAACAATCGAAAAACTGTTAAATGAATTCCAACGAATCCGCGGTGAGCAAATGACAAATGACCGTGCGATGCTCGTATAAAATTGAAAAGGGCTGTCCAAAAAGTAATTGCTAATCACTTTTTGGACGCCCTTTTTCGCTTTTTTAACACGAACTCGCTTTCATTTAAATTTCAATTTTGCTTAGCGAAAGCAAATATTATACCACTTGAAATTCTATATTTAAATATTAAAAAAATAAAAAGAAATCGCTTACAAAACATATTGACACACCCTGTGTCACTTGGTAGTATACTAGGTGTAAGGAGATAACACACCTTGTGACATCTGAAAGGTATTCAAACTTCATTAAAGAAGGTGATGCAGTTTTGCCAAGAAGAATTGCTACATTCGGTTCTATGTTAATTTTATTAATTACAATCGTGAGTATCATTTTCCCACAAGAGTTTGTGTGTTTTATAGGAAATATACAAACTTATTTATTGGATCAGTTCAAATCGTTGATTTTGCTTATTCCGCTTCTTTTTTTAATATTTCTAATAGTTATTGCTGTCTCAAAAAATGGTAAAAGAAGATTAGGAGAAGGAAAGCCGGAATTTTCATTATTATCATGGGTAGGAATGATGTTTACAGCTGGAATCGGTATAGGCACTGTTTTTTTCGGAGTCGCTGAGCCATATTTTCATGCTATGTTATCGCCCGTCAATTTATCAAATAGTAGTGAAAGTGAAGTTTTCGCAAAAGCGATGGAATTTACAATTTTTGATTGGGGATTACCAGTATGGAGCATTTATACATTAAGCGGCTTAATGATTGGCTATTTTGCTTATCATCCTAAAAATAAAGGGAAGTTTTTACCTGGGATTCCAATACAAAGTTTATTTAAAAATAAACGCTTAGGTCAAGGATTAGCAACAACGACTAATTTATTGGCTGCTGTTACATCGGTGTTC
Organism: Bacillus massiliigorillae; assembly: GCF_000380245.2. GTDB lineage: Bacteria > Bacillota > Bacilli > Bacillales > DSM-1321 > Bacillus_AD > Bacillus_AD massiliigorillae. The sequence goes on along the minus strand of NZ_HG428741.1, from coordinate 3,240,703 downwards.
TCTGTATCTGCTTCTGTGGCAATAGGATCATCACAGTTAACGGAAGGTGTGAACTATGTTTTTCCTTCATTAAATATTTCGCAATTACAAGGTTCTTTTATCTTTCTAATTCTGTTAATTATTCTATACTCAGTTGTAGCAATCTTACCGCTAGAAAAGGGCATGAATATTATGAGTAATGTGACTATCATTCTTGCTTTAGGTATCATGCTTTATATCGCACTCTTAATGTCAAAAACACTATTAGGCGATAGTTTATCTAGTATGTTTGGAAGTGTAATAGGATCATTTAAAAATCATTTTAGCTTTACGTTTAGTGAGTCTGACTCAGAATGGTTAATTGGCTATCCTTTAACATACATTCTGTGGTGGATTTCCTGGACACCTTTTGTAGGTATATTTTTTGCGAAAATATCAAAAGGAAGATCTTTTCGTGAATATATAACAGTATCGATTATTATACCTACATTATTCTCTATGTTATGGTTCTCTGTTTTTGGCTCTCATGCATTTGCTAATAGTGGGGTCGCAGAGTCTATAAATAATAATATATATTCAACATTCTTCGTAGTCTTGAATCAGTTTCCATTTGCTAAGTTTTTATCGGTAATCACTGTTATTATGCTTGTATTGTTTGTATGTACCACTGCAACAAGTGCTTCAATTTGCATTGCAACTATTACAAATAATGGTGAGAAACCAAAACCAGGTAGTACCTTAATATGGGCTTTATCTATGGGGGGGATTGCACTAGCCTTGGTGTTATCCGGTTCTTTTGATGGTTTAAAGCAAGTGGCGACATTGTTAGGCTTTCCTTATTTGTTGGTCATTTTTTTACAGATAGTTTCTTTTGTGAAAAGTTTAACAAACAAAAAAGATAACGAAGAATTGAATAAGGTTGAGAGTTACCAAGAGGAGGAGATTTGGAATTATGATAAAGTACAATAACCCTGTTCTAAACAAATATGAAGTACGAACATTGCCAGTACCTCGTATGTTTGAAACAATGGAAAAATTCTTATCATGGGTAAAACCATTAATTACGGAAGAGGAATATGTAGAAGCCAAAAAAGAGGTAGATCAATTCCTAAATTCTAATTTGTCCTCAATTCTACAAAATAGACTTATTAATAAGTCTATAGGTAAAGATGAAAATTGGATGTCTGAATGGTGGATGGATTATACGTATCTTGCATCAAGGGGACCTGTTACACCTGAATGTAACGCTCCTATTTCCATGCTATTCCCTACTCTTAATAATGTTGCCGCATTAGAAAAAGTAGGGATAGTCATGTATGCAGTAGCTGTCTTTTACAATAAGTTTAAGAATGAAGGTGTGCCTGATTTTGTCGTTCGAGATAAACGTTATTCATTAGATCAGTTACATGGCCTTCTAGCAGCTATGAGACATCCACAAGTTCACATGGATGTATATGAAATTAACGAAGATCAATCTGAGCACATTGCCTTTGCTTTCAGAAATCGAATCTACGAAATTCAAGTTATAAGAGACAATAACCCTGTTTCTTATAATGAAATTGTATCAACTCTTAAGAAGATTGTAAATCAAGATCAAGAACCAAAAGTTCCTAATGTCAACTATGTAAGTATCAGTACAAATAGAGATCATGCAGCTATTACTCTTGAAAGAATTTTAGAAGATGAGAAAAATAGTGAAGCATATGAAAAAATCAAACATAGTATTATTTTTGCTTCTTATGATGAATATGAACCGCAAAATATGACAGATGAGCTAGATAATATTGTTTACAATAAAGAATTTGTGAATAGATGGCACGGTAAAAGTGTGAATTTTAGTTTCGATGGTGCAGGTAACATTGGTTTTGTTGTGGATCATACCTATATAGATGGTGGAACAGAGATGTTCTTTACAGAATCATTGAATCAGATTATCGGTAAGATGGAACTCGATATACAAGATATAGAATTAACTAATGATATAAAAGAAATTGAGTTTACATTCTCGGATGATATTGCTCATGAACTCACAAAATATAAGCGTGATTATGATGCGTATATGAATAATGTAAGCTATGAAAAGGTTATCTTCGAGGGATTAACTAGAGAGCTTCTTAAAGAATGTGGAGTAGTGAGTGGTGATTCATTCATTCATTTAGTTTACCAAATGGCTCAAAAGAAAACGTTCGGAAAATATTTTAATACGTATATTGCAGTTGATAATCGTACTTTCTTTAAAGGTCGTACAGAATGTGTACGTCCAGTCTCCATGCAAAGTGTTACATTCATTGAGGAGTTTATGAAACAGGAAAAATCTCATGAAGAATTATTAAAGCTAATGAGAGCTAGTATGGATGAACAATATAAAAGATTAAAAGATTGCCAAAATGGTTTAGGAGTTAATCGTCATTTATTTGGATTGCAAATGGCGGCTATTGAATTGGATCTAGTAAATGAAATTCCACTATTCAGAACACAAGCGTGGAAGGTGATTGCAAACAATCGATTATCAACAAGTTCGGTTGTCGCACCAAACGTGAAAATATGCTATTTCCAACCTGTGGAAGCAGATGGCTTTGGAATCTATTATGTTGTTCATAAAGAATCCTTTATGGTCATTTCTTCTTTCAAAAAGGATGAAGCATTAAGAAAAACATTCATAAGTAATGTTCATGAAAGCCTACAAGAATTATTACAGTTTGTGAAAAAGAATGTGGAGGTTATTCATCATGTATAATACTGAATATTTCGTTAATTTGGTAAAAGAAAGAAGTGCAAAGAAACAAACAGTGGTAGTTGCTGCACCTTACGATGAAGGTTCTATATCAGCAGTTTGTCATGCTCAAAAGCTAGGAATGAGCAATGCTATTTTAGTTGGAGATACCTCCATAATAAAAGTTGTTGCCAATCAACATGGATTTGATATTTCTGAAATGGAAATTATTGATGCTTCTACTTTAGAAGAAGTAGCTGTGAAAACAGTACAACAAATCGTGAATGGAAAAGCAAGTGTCATTATGAAAGGGCTAATTGATACTTCTATATTACTTAGTCAGGTAGTGAAGAAAGAAAATGGTCTACGAACTGGTAAATTATTCAGTCATACTGCTGTTATTTTCAAGGAAAACTCAGATAAATATTTTATTTTGACAGATGCAGGAATGAATATTGCACCAACTGTGGATCAAAAGAAACAAATTATTGAAAATGCAGTTGAATTAGCTCACGCTCTAGGCAATGACAATCCGAATGTAGCTGTTCTATGTGCAAAAGAAAAAGTGTATGACAAAATGCCAGCAACTCTTGATGCTGATCAGTTACACAAAATGAATCTTGCAGGTGAAATTACTGGTTGTACAGTAAGTGGTCCACTACAAATCGATAATGCAGTATCAAAAGAAGCGGCAGAGTCTAAGGGGGTAAAAGACCCTGTAGCAGGAAAAGCAGATATTTTACTAGTTCCAAATATTGAAGTAGGTAATATCTTCGGAAAAGGATTGAAATATATCGGAGGTGCTGATATTACTTTTGCTGGTGTTGTGATGGGGCCTAAAGTTCCAATCGTAATGTGCTCTCGTGCAGATGGTGAAAAAGAAAAACTAATGTCAATCGCCTTAGCATGTGCATTATCAGCAAAGGAGAGTGTGAAACATGTTTAAGATATTAGCCATTAATCCAGGATCGACTTCAACGAAAATCGGTGTCTTCGAAGATCATACTCAATTGTTTGAGAAAGTATTAAGACATTCAACAGAAGAGCTTGCTAAATATGAAAGAGTAGCTGATCAATTTGAATTTAGAAAAGCGGAAATTCTTAAAGCGTTAGATGAAAATAATATCATTATTCATTCTTTATCAGCAGTAGCTTGTCGTGGCGGAGTAACAAAGCCCATCACTGGAGGAACGTATTTAGTTACGGATGAAGTATGTGAGTTTCAAAGAACAACTCCCTATGAGCATCCAGCTAATCTAGCAGCGATTATAGGCAAGAGGATTGCTGATGAGGTGGGAATTAATGCGTATTTCGTAGATTCACCAATGACATATGAGCTAAATGAATTAGCAAGTTTTTCTGGTCATAAAGAAATTAAGCGCCCGGGAAGATTCCATGCACTGAATCAAAAAGCAATTGCTAGACAATTCGCGAAAGATCAAGGGAAAAAATACGATGAATTAAATGTAATCGTTTGCCATTTAGGTGGAGGAATTTCAGTAGGTGCTCATGAAAAAGGGTTAGTAGTGGATGTAAATGATGCGGGTGAAGAAGGAGCTTTTACTCCGGAACGTACTGGATCATTGCCCGTACGACATGTAATAGATCTATGCTTCAGTGGTAAATACACGCATAGCGAAATGAAGAAGTTTATTCAAGGAAATGGTGGCTTAAATAGCTATTTAGGAATGAATGACTGTAGAGAAATTGAGAATAGAGCTAGCTACGACCCAGAAGCTCGTAAAGTGTTAGAAGCGATGTCTTACCAAGTTGCAAAAGAGATAGGTGCAAATGCAACGGTGTTAAATGGACAAGTGGATGCTATTATTTTAACTGGAGGCATTGCTTACTCCGAGATGATTACGAATTTCATCAAAGAAAGGGTTTCCTTCATAGCAGATGTATATATTTATCCAGGTGAAAAGGAACTTGAGGCATTAGCGGAAGGTGCAATAAGAGTCTTAACTAATGAAGAAACTCCAAAGATTGTTGAACTGTATCCGAAAGAAGAGAAAACGTTAGTAACAGTTTAAGAAAGAATATGTCTCTATTAGTACAGAAATCTACTAATAGAGACATTCTCTTAAATTAAACCCTCAGCTTCATAACTACTTTTTCTAGGAGTGAACATCAATGGCTATGGCAATGTCACCATTTAAAAAATATTTAACACTTTTCATGCTAAGTTTAGGTGGAGGAACGATTTATATCGTACCTTATTATAAGACTAATTATTATGATGCCCTCCAAGCGGCAACAGGATTAAATAATATGCAATTAGGTATGCTCGTAACAGTATATGGAGCATTAGCGATGATTTTCTATGTACCAGGTGGTATTATTGCAGATAAAATTAGTGCCCGAATTCTGTTTACATTTTCCATGATTACTACAGGGTTACTAACTTTATGGTATGCAACTCTTCCTTCTTATAAAATATTAATTATTATCCATTTACTAATGGCTGTAACATCCGTTCTAACTTTTTGGTCGGCGTATTTAAAAGGTGTTCGGGCTTTAGGTACGGATAAAGAGCAAGGGAAGCTGTTCGGTTTAAGTGATGCTATTCGAAGTTTAGCAGGATTTGCGGTAAGCTTTGTAGCTTTAGCATTGATAGGAAATGCAGTAACGAGTGGAGCGGGTATCACACAATCTCTATCATTCTTTGGTGGTCTGTATATTGCAATTGGTGTTATTTGCTTTTTCTTATTGCCTAAGGAAGATAAAAAATCTATTAATGAAAGTGGAGAAGAAGTTGCAACATTTAGTCTGAAATCTATAAAATTAATCTTTAAACTACCAGCAGTTTGGTTAATTTCTTTTAATATTTTCTTCTGGATGTGTGCATATAATACGTTAGCTTATGCTACACCATATTTTACACAAGTATATGGAATTTCGGAATCCAGTGCGGGTACAATTGGTATTGTGAGGATGTTTTTAGTAGCTGCAATTGCCGCACCATTAGCTGGTTTCTTGTCTGATAAAATGAAATCAGCATCTAAATTATTGATGTACTTAGGTATATTATCTATTATCTTATCCGCTGTTTACATATTTGCTCCAAACACAGCGAACTTTGGTGTTGTAATGATTGTTGTTACATTACTAGTAGGTGGGGCTTTTGCAGCAGCTCGTGGTATATACTTTGCGACATTAGCTGAAACGAAAATTCCATTGTATGTAACAGGATTAGCGACAGGTATTATTTCAATTATTGCATATTCTTCAGACTTGTTTATGCACGTTATGATTGGTGGTTGGCTTGATAAATACGGTTTAGAAGGATTTAAGATTACGTTTACTTGGATGACTGCTTGTACAGTAGGGGCTTTGATTACTTCTATTTTAATACGACGACTTGTAGTAAAGATGACTGCTAAAGAATAAAAGTATATCATGTTAAGAACTACTAACGAAAAATTAATGATTAGTAGTTCTTTTCTTTTTAATATAAAGTATGTATACATTATTGAATTAACATTGGTGAAATTTTATAATTAAATTTATACTGTTTAAACTAAAAGAATTAATTAGGAGGACTTTGTGATTACGGAAAATTCAAAATTTAACTCACAGAATTTATCGAAAAACCATGAATTAATAATAGTTGGTGCCAAGGAGCTTTTCTTAGAAAAAGGACTTAATGCTGTTTCGATGAATGATATTGTAGAGGTTACAGGTTTCTCACGAAAAACCTTATATAGGCATTTTGAAAACAAGGAAAATCTTGCATTTGAGGTTTTAAAACAAATTTACGATGATTTATTACAAAGATTTTCTCAGATTGAAAGCCCTCAAGAATTTGAAACTGGATTTGATGAGTTAAGTTTTAAATTGCATAAGTATATGGAAATACTTATACATAGCCTTCAAGAAGTTTCGTTTTTAGTTGAATATGATCATTATATTGAGAGTGGTTACGAACAATACGATATGTATTTAGAAAAAATAAATCTGATTCATGACACGATAGAACGTGGATTGCGAGATGGAAGTATCCGAAATGACAATGAAATAAATGACAATTTATCATTTGTTTTATGTGAAAGCTGCCTTGGATTTGTGTATAGATATCAGCTTAGAAAGCAAAGTGGTGCGAAGCTTCGTATTCAATCAAGTGATTTGAACCATTTTGTAGATTTATTGCTATTATCAGTGAAAGCAGAAAAATAAAGAAACAAGCAGTATCACCTTAAAAAGTGTGGTAAACTGCTTGTTTTTTTATATTTGTTTCATTATTTTTTTGTATACTTCTTTTTGTTTGAAGTTTTTTTCGCCCATTCCAAATACTTCAATGACTTTATTATCTTCATCTAATAAATAAGTTGCACTGGAATGAATGAATTCACCTGTGCCTGGGTCACGATATTGGAATTTGAAATTGTCTGCAATTTTTTTCACCGCAGAATTTTCTCCGCTTACTAAAAACCATCCTTTATTTTTATCTATTTCGAATGTTTTCGCGTAATTTTGTAATACTTCTTGCGTATCTCTTGCAGGATCAAAGGATATGGTTAAAAATTCTACTTTATTGCCAAATACTTTATCTTTTACTAAGCGATCACGTAATTGTTGCATTTGAAACGTAGTATTCGGACAAATATCTGGGCAATGTGTGTACATGAATTCTACCAGCCTAATCTTTTTGGGAAGATTAGAAAAAGCAAAGTCAGCACCTGTATGGGTTTGTAGTGTCACATCTTTTGGAAAAGACATTTGCGATTGGCGGTATTCAGTAAAGTAATAAATACCTGAACCTATACCGATAACTAGTATAATAGTGCAAATCATATATATTTTTTTTATACTCCCACCCCTAATTTTTCTAGTTATTTGAAAATTATGTACAATTTTATCATACCTTACAAAGAAACGAGGAAGGGAAGTGAAATAGGAAAAACATTGAAGGAAATATGAACTTATCCAAAAAATTCATTTATAAGCCAATATAATAGTTAAATAATCTTATATTCAATAGTTCTAATTCATTTTTTCCTTACTACATTTATAAGGAGGCTTGTTTACTTATAAATGAAGGGGGAATTGAATATGCGAAAATATATAAAAATCGCTTTAGGATTATATATAATGCTAGCTGCATTGCTGTATATATATATTTTCCACCTTTCGGATACATCTATTCCGTTACAATATAAGGGAACTGGTGCTGATCCGGCAACGTTTATGAATGAAAAACAATTGCTACTAAGTCAAGAGTTTTCAGAAGTCCGCAATTACTTATTTTTTCTCGAAACACCATTTGAATGGCTATTTTATTTTTTAATTTTTGCACTAGGTATCTCACGTAAAATGGAGCAATCTTCCTACTCACTATCTTCCTACTCATTCCTGCAAAAAAGTTGTTACTTCTTCTATTTATCTATACTTTCTTTCGCGGCATTCTTTCCGTTTAATTATTTAGGGTATCATCTATCGAAAACGTATCAAATTTCTACTCAATCTTTCTCGCTTTGGATGAAAGATGAGCTCATTAGTTTTTGGATTAATTTTGGTACAACCTTCATTATCGTATTTACTTTTTATTATTTAATACAAAGAAGCCCTCGTAAGTGGTGGCTATATATGTGGTTATTATCGGTTCCTTTTACACTATTCATTATGTTTGTGAAGCCTGTAGTAATTGACCCGCTATATAATGACTTTTATCCATTAAAAGACAAAGTATTAGAATCGAAAATATTAGCGTTAGCAGAGCAAGCTCATATTCCAGCAACTAAAGTATTCGAAGTGAATATGGCAGAAAAAACAAATGCAATGAATGCGTATGTGACAAGTATTGGATCTAATTCTCGAATTGTCTTATGGGACACTACTCTTAATAAATTAGGAGATGAAGAAATCCTTTTTATCATGGCGCATGAAATGGGACACTATGTAGAAAAACATGTGTATATAGGAATTGCGCTTTATTTGTTATTTGGTTTAGTTGGTTTATGGCTGGCTGCTAAAATAATGACTTTTATTATTAGAAAATGGGGAAGGGTTTTACATATACCAAATTTACAAAGCTTATCTTCATTTCCATTATTCCTTTGTACATTATCTCTGTTAGTCTTTCTATCAAGTCCGATTTCTAATTTGATTTCACGTTATGAAGAGGAAAGAGCAGATATGTATGCAATGGAAATGGTGAAGGATCAAGATGCAGCCGTTCGAACATTTCAAGAGCTGTCAAAATCTTCATTAAGTCAGTTAAATCCCCCTTGGCTCGTAAAGGTTTTTCGCTATACTCATCCAACAATGTTAGAAAGGATTTCTACTATAGAAAAATATGAGTTGAACAACTCTAAAAAGTCACAATAAACAAAGAAAGAAC
>NZ_HG428741.1:3144240-3230886 GCF_000380245.2 Bacillus massiliigorillae | reverse complement strand
GATGGTTCTTTCTTTGTTTATAGTATTAAGTTCCAAAACGCTTATTAATTTCTTTAAGTTCATTGCTATAACGTTGAAAAAGTTCTTCATTTCTTTGATCGAGAGCTTTATCAATTTCGATAAGGAGTTTTTCTTTTTCATTCTTTAGTAGAGCTTCTTGAAGCATCATATCGATATAGAGTTCCAACATAAATGTTTCTTTTCCCGAATGCTTTTGCAGACCAGTGGATTTCATCATTTCTGTGTACGAACGTTCATGGTTCATGAAGCCATCACCCCTAATACCTTTTTATAATTATATAGAATTTTAAAGATAAATTCAACTAAATTTTTAAAAAATTCTAAATATTTTAAATATAATTTGTGGATTATTTCACATAATATTCAAACAACCTTATTGAAATATGTGGTATGTTAAATATGCTGGTAATATTTGTAATCTAAGGAGGGTATTAAATGAAAACAAAACTAAAGATTGTTGATGAGTATGAGATTACACCGTATACGCTAATTATTAGGCCTATCGAGCATGAAGGAATGTTATGTTCACAAATTTATGAAGTATATGATGACCTTACTGTATTGATGAAACCGATTTCAATTATTAAGACAAGCTGTGAGTATTTCGGAAGCAGTTATGAAGGCAGAAGGGAAGGTACACGAAATTTAACAGGTTATAGACATAAGGCTCCTATTGTTATTGATCAATCAAGTTCTATTTTTTTCTTTCCAACAACTTCACCTGTTAGAGAGCATTGTGTATGGATTGCTCATAATCATATTGAAACATTTACGAAAGATGATAATAATCAAACCATACTTGTATTTAGTAATAAACAAAGAATTCACCTATCAGTTTCTTATAGTACATTTGAAACACAAGTAGCTCGGACAGCGATTCTAAAAACAAAGCTAGACCATAGAATTGCTGAAACAAAAAGGAAATATCGAACTATGCAGGAGTATCCTATAATCGAGAAGTAGTAATAACATTTCAATGATTAAGGTTAGCTGTTGTATCTCTCATATAGATAATACTTTAGCAGTTCCTCTACTTTGTTTCGGATTCTTGGATTAAAATAGTTATGATACTCTTCATAACCTTTATAAAGAAATAAGAACATCGTAAATACCTCATCACGCTTCATTTCACTTACTTTAATATTTTCTAGCCTCAAAAAACGATTTACCTCAGCAAGTTCTTGTTGCACAATTTTCATTGTTTGCTGAATCCATTCTAAATATGGGTTTCTTAACTTAAAAGGACTATTTTGAATAGTAGAGAGATCGCGGTTGAGGACCGTCAGTACCATCGGTAAGTAGATGGCTTGTTCTATTATATCGCGGTCTTTTTCAGGTATGCGTGTCATCTTTAATCCTCCAATAGTATTCTTCATTTTCTCTATAGTTAAACATATTTTCCACACTCAATAAGAACAAATGTTCTTATTATTATATAATAACGAATGACACAATTCTATTCAAGTGAAATTTTCTAATCTTTTCTGTATAACTTTTTATTTTCTTAAAAACAAGTAGAATTATACTAGCATGAGTTGGTTCTTCTGATAAAATATACGTAAGAGATTTACTGAGTTTTGCTTCTTAACTTTGAGATATTGTTAAATAGTAAATCTTACTGATAGCATCATTTTAGATAGAGATTCTCAAGAAATGGCAGCTATTTTCTGATAACAAATGATAAATATTAGTAGTATACGACATAAGGAAATTTCGGTTTCGAATAGAAGGAGCATATTATGGATTTGGACAGTTTAAAGGAATTTTTCACCCAAGAAAATATACTAGAATTGATACAAAACTATAAAGCGTTCGGTCCAATACCAGGGATATTATTGCCATTACTAGAAGCTTTTCTACCATTCTTGCCTCTATTTGTGTTTGTTATAGCGAACACGAATGCATTTGGCTTGTGGTTTGGTTTTCTACTTACATGGGTGGGTTCTTCTATAGGAGCGATATTGGTTTTTCTTGTTATAAGAAAATATGGCCATACGAAATTCTTTTCTTTTATTAAGAGAAATAAGCAAGTAAAGAAATTAACAAAATGGCTTGATGTTCATGGATTCGGCCCTGTGTTTTTAATGCTTTGCTTTCCTTTTACACCTTCAGCAGTTGTAAATATAGTAGCGGGTTTATCGAATATGAGTCGCGTACAATATATGTTTGCGGTTCTGACTGGAAAACTGGTCATGATTTTTACAATTAGTTTCGTTGGTCATGATATTACATCGTTGATTACAAAGCCTGCTCGTACTGTTATTGTATTAATCATTATTTTTATTCTTTGGTATGTCGGAAAGAGAATCGAAATAAGCTTAAATAGAGACATCGAATCAAAGGTTAAGAAAAGGGAAATGGAAAGAGCAAGGGAAAAACAGAGAGAAAGAGGGTAACATGGAGAATCGTGTCTGAAAGTAATAAAAATGTGTTCTTTGAGTGGTTGAAAGTAGGAGTATTGGGGGTAGTGCTTTTCCTCTTTATTTATAAGTTCTTATTTTCGAGTTATGAAGTAGAAGGTATCTCGATGCAATCGACACTTAAAGATGGAGATAAATTGATAGTAAATAAAATAGGGTATGAAGTTGGAAGTATAGCAAGGTTTGACGTTATTGTTTTTCATTCAAATAGTGAAGATGATTATGTGAAACGTGTTATTGGTTTACCTGGTGATAGAGTTGAATATAAGAATGATCGTTTATATATAAATGGTAAATTTTTCGCTGAGCCATACTTACATAATGAAGAACAGAATGTTTTCGGTCAGAAAGAAACGGGTGACTTTACATTAGCAGAGCTTACAGGAGTTGAAAAAGTACCTGATGGTAGTCTGTTTGTTATGGGAGATAACCGATTGGATAGTTTTGATAGCAGACATTTTGGGTTTGTTTCTATTGATAATGTTGTAGGTAAAGTAAATGCTCGATATTGGCCATTAGATAAATTTGATATGCAATTTTAAGCAGGGTAAACGTAGGCTGTTCGAAAAGGATTGAATATCTCTTTTTGAACGCCTTTTTACGCTTTTTTTGTAAGTGACGTTAAAGAGACAAAGAATAGGTAATGAAAAGGAGTTGTTATTGTGTCTTTACAATATATATTAGGTCGTTCTGGAACAGGAAAAACAACAGCAATATTAAATGAGATTAGAACGAAACTGCATAACAATCCGCAGTCTTCACCTATTGTTTATTTAGTTCCTGATCAAATGTCATTTCTTTCAGAGTCAAAGTTAGCTGAAACACCAGGATTATACGGAATGATTTCTGCTCAGGTGTTTAGCTTTAAACGACTTGCCTGGAGAGTGCTTCAAGAAACAGGCGGAATGAGTAGAATGCATTTAACAAGTGTTGGTATTAATATGATGATTACAAAAATCATTGAAGAGAAGAAAGAGGAATTGAAAATTTTCCAACGTTCTGCTAGTAAGACTGGGTTTGTAAGCAGTATGGAAGATATGTTAATTGAGTTTAAGCGATATTGTATATCACCTGATAATATGAAAGAACTGTTGAAAGAGCAACTTTCTCAAGAAGACGAGCAAAGCTTAAAAGATAAGTTACATGATTTAGAATTGATTTATACAGAGTTTGAGAAAGCACTCTTTGGAAAATATATTGATTCAGAAGATTATTTAACACTACTAGCAGAGAAAGTTTCTCAATCAACATATCTGCAAAATGCAGAAATTTATATAGACGGTTTTTATAGTTTAACTCCTCAGGAATTACTGGTCATAAATGAGTTATTAAAAACATGTGAAAAAGTTACTGTTGCATTACCTTTGGATCAGAGTTTTCGTCAAGGACCACCGACTGATTTCTATTTATTTAGCATGAGTGCTAAGTTATATCACAGTATATATCAATTGGCGATTCAGTCAGGGGTCCAAGTAGAAGAAGATTATTTTTTAACAGATCCACAGCGTTTTAAAAACAAAAGCCTTTTTCATTTGGAAGAAAACTTTAATAAACGACCAGCAATAGAATATGAAGGTAATAGTGCTGTAACGGTTATGATGGCTGTAAATCGTCGAGCTGAAATAGAAGGCGTTGCACGTGAAATAATTAAGCTAGTTAGAGAAGATCAGTATAGATGGAGAGAAATTACAATATTACTTCGAAACGGTAGTGCTTATCACGATTTGATTCAAACTATCTTTTCTGATTATCGCATTCCAATTTTTATTGATAAGAAAGAAACGATGCTACATCATCCTCTGATTGAATTGATTCGATCTAGTTTAGAAATTATCCACACAAATTGGCGCTACGAGCCAGTTTTTCGAGCTATAAAAACAGATCTTCTCTATCCTTTACAGAGAAATAAACATAAGATGCGTCTAGAGGTAGACAAGTTAGAAAACTATGTTCTATCAAGAGGTATTAAAGGTGATAGATGGACGAATAAAGAACGTTGGACGTATCGGCGTTTTCGTGGGCTAGAATTAGAAGATAGAGGGCAAACCGATCAGGAAAAAGCAATTGAAGATGAATTAAATGCATTAAAAGATATCTTCTCTGAACCATTAGCACGTCTAGGAGGAAGATGTAAACGAGCGAAAACAGGCTTAGATTACTGTAAAGCGCTCTATTTATTTTTAGAAGAAACGGCAATTCCTGAAAAGCTAGAAAGACTCCAGCGAGATTGTGAAGAAAGAGGCGATGTCTTAACGGCTAGACATCACGATCAAGCTTGGAAATCGGTTATCAGTTTATTAGATGAATTCGTTGAAACGATGGGAAACACAACGTTAACTGTTAAACAGTTCTCCACAATATTAGACTCAGGCTTACAAGCGATGAATTTTGCGCAAGTACCACCAGCGATGGATCAAGTTATTGTAGCGAATTTGGATTTATCACGTGTCAGCGATAGTAAGGTAGCATTTATTATTGGTTTAAATGAAGGTGTTTTACCAATGAAGGCAACGGAAGAAGGAATTCTTTCGGATGCTGATCGTGTAACATTGAATAGAAGCGGATTGGAAGTTGCACCAGATTCCACAGTACGTTTGTTAGATGAAGAGTTTACGGCATATAAGGCTTTTACTACACCGTCAGAAGCACTGTATGTAAGTTATCCATTAGGAGATGAAGAAGGCGGATCGCTTATACCATCTCCTTATGTAAAACGAATAAAAGAAGTATTACCGAATGTGAAGGAAGTCTATTTGCAGCATGAGCCGAATGCTGAAGATGAAGAACGTTTGCTTCAATATATGGTGAATGATGATGTAGCGATTGCTAATTTAACAGCAGTGCTTCAAACGAAGAAGCGAGGATATAGTGTTGAGAGAATTTGGTATGATCTATACAATTATTTTCTTACATCTGAAGAGCATAGCACGATGCTTAAGAAAGTATTAAGTGGATTATTTTATGAAAACAAAGCTCGTCAATTAACGAAAGATACGACGAAGAAGCTATATGGAAATCGTATGACAGCTAGTGTGTCACGAATGGAAAAGTATAATAGCTGTGCGTTTTCACATTTTGCTTCACATGGCTTAAAGCTACAGGATCGTAAAGTCTTTCGACTAGAAGCTCCTGACATTGGTGAAATGTTTCATGGTGCTTTAAAAATTATTTCAGATACATTATTCCAAAGAAAAATAGAATGGTCGCAATTAACGAAGGATGAATGCCATCGATTAGCAAATATAGCAGTCGATCAATTGGCTCCTAAATTACAAAATCAAATTTTATTAAGTACAAACCGTCATCATTATATAAAACGAAAATTAGAAAATGTCATTAGTAGAGCTTCTATTGTTTTAAGTGAGCAAGCGAGACATAGTGGATTTGCACCAATAAGCCTTGAATTAGGGTTTGGTATGAATGGTGAACTTCCTCCGCTTACATTTACACTAGCAAATGGAACACAGATGGAACTAATCGGTCGCATTGATCGCATAGATAAAGCGGAACATAATGGTCATGTATACGTGCGAATCGTTGATTATAAATCAAGTAGTAAAGATGTAAATCTCGATGAAGTATATTATGGTTTGGCGTTACAAATGTTAACTTATTTGGACGTCATAATTGCTCATGCTCAAGCGTTAGTTGGTACTGCTGCGTATCCAGCTGGGATGCTCTATTTCCATGTTCATAATCCCATTATTAAAGCAAATGAAATGATGGATGTCGACACAATTGAAGAAGAGATTTTTAAACAGTTTAAGATGAAAGGTCTTTTACTAGGTGATGCAGACGTACTAAATCTTATGGATGATAATCTTAAAGAAAGTGGGAAGTCGAATATTGTATCAGCAGGCTTGTTGAAGAATGGTAATATTTCAAAAGCATCTAAGGTTGCCAGTGATGATGACTTCCAATCATTAAGAAAGCATGTTCATAATATTTATCAGCAGGCTGGTAATGAAATAATGGATGGCCAGACAATCATTAATCCTTATAAATTAAAGGACCGCGTACCTTGCACATTTTGTTCATATAAGAGTGTGTGCCTATTTGATAATGCACTTGAAGAAAATCAATATCGACTATTAACACCTAGGAAAGCGGACGAAGTGTTAAGTATCATACATGGAAAGGACAGGGCACATGAGTAAATCAGTTATTCCAGCAATGCCACCTGAGTTAACGTGGACGAGTGACCAATGGAAAGCCATTTGGGCAAGTGATCAAGACATCCTTGTTGCAGCGGCAGCTGGGTCGGGGAAAACAGCCGTATTGGTTAATCGTATTATTTATAAGTTGTTATCAGAGAAAACAAACGTAGATGAATTATTAGTTGTTACCTTTACAAATGCATCAGCAGCGGAAATGAGACACCGTATTGCAGATGCTTTGGAAAGTGCTATCAAAAAAGATCCATCTTCTCAGCATTTAAGAAGACAATTAAGTTTAATAAATCGTGCTTCGATTAGTACTTTGCACTCTTTTTGCTTAGACATAATTCGTAAATATTATTATGAAATTGATATAGACCTTGGTTTTCGCATTGCTGATTCAACAGAAGCGGAATTACTGAAAGATGAAGTTTTAGATGATATTTTTGAAGAGAATTATGGAATGGAAGATAATGAATCGTTCTTCCGTTTAGTAGATGCTTTTAGTAGCGACCGAAATGATATAGAGTTACAAAATATTGTTCGTACATTACATGAGTTCTCAAGCTCGCATCCTTATCCAGAGCAATGGCTAGATGAAATGGTTTCGATGTATAACATTGATGAGAGTACAACTATTGATTCTCTACCATTTATGAAAGCTTTACAATTCCATATTAGTTTACAATTATCAGCTGCAAAAGATTTACTAGAAGAAGCCACGCAATTGACGAAAGTACCAGCAGGTCCTGCGCCACGTGCAGAAACATTTTTGCTAGATATGGGGATTGTTGAGCAGTTGCAAATTGCGATGCAACAGTCATGGACGGCTATGTATGATGTGATGCAAACAATGAAATTCTCAACGTTAAAGCAAGTTCGTGGAGATTCATATGATAAGGAATTAGCGGAGCAATCCAAAGGACTTCGTGATTCAGCGAAAAAGCTAATAGAAGGTTTGAAGAAAGAATTATTCTCTCGAAAGCCAGAAAGCTATTTAAAAGATATGAAAGAACTGAAAGCTTATGTAGAAATGCTTGTTACATTAGTTAAACAGTTCAAATATAAATATGGACAGGAAAAACGTGAAAAAGGCATTGTTGACTTTTCAGACTTAGAGCATTATTGTCTTGAAATTTTAACCGAGACAGAAGGTGATGGCAGTATTAAACCATCCCGAGTTGCGCTTGCTTATCGAAATCAATTCCAAGAAGTACTAGTGGATGAATATCAAGATACGAACTTAGTACAAGAGACCATCTTAAATTTAGTCAGTAAAGAAGAGGAAGCAGAAGGTAATATGTTCATGGTAGGGGACGTAAAACAGTCAATTTATCGTTTCCGTCTTGCAGAGCCAAATCTCTTCTTAGGAAAATATGTAAGGTTTAAACATGATGGTACAGATGGTGGTTTACGAATTGATTTAAATCGTAATTTCCGTAGTCGTAAGGAAGTATTGGACGGAACAAACTATTTGTTCAAACAGCTAATGGGTATTAATGTCGGTGAAATTGAATATGATGAAGACGCCGAATTAAAAAAAGGTGCTCCTTATCCTGAAGACGAAGCTTATCCAATTGAAGTGTGTTTTATTGATCAGCATAAAGAAAATAGTACAAGTGATGAAGAAGCAGTTGAAGGCTTTGAAGCGGAAGATTTAGAAACTGTTCATTTAGAAGCGCGTCTGTTAGCAAAGCAAATTAAAGAGATGATCAATCAAAAACGTATCATAACAGATCTAAAAACAGGGATGAAAAGACCGATTACGTATCGAGATATTGTTATTTTAATGCGTTCAATGACTTGGACCCCAGAGATTATGGAGGAGTTTAAGAAACAGGGTATTCCTGTTTACGGTAATTTATCATCGGGATATTTTGA
Source organism: Bacillus massiliigorillae (assembly GCF_000380245.2). Lineage (GTDB taxonomy): Bacteria > Bacillota > Bacilli > Bacillales > DSM-1321 > Bacillus_AD > Bacillus_AD massiliigorillae. The sequence goes on along the minus strand of NZ_HG428741.1, from coordinate 3,222,407 downwards.
GGCAACAGAAGTAGCCATTATGATGTCACTGTTAAAGGTGATTGATAATCCGCTTCAAGATATTCCACTTGCATCTGTCCTTCGTTCGCCAATTGTTGGCTTAAGTGAGGAACAAATGGCCCAAATAAAAATTAGCAAGGCAAATGCTACGTATTACGAAGCATTACAAAGTTTTTATTTTAATGGTGAAAATGAAGAGAATGCTTCTTATTATAATCATGTGAAGCATTTCTTTGAAAAGATTGAAGAGTGGCGAGAACTTGCTCGTCAAAAGTCATTATCTGATTTGATTTGGCAATTATATCGTGATACAAAGTTTTATGATTTTGTAGGTGGAATGCCAGGTGGAAAACAACGTCAAGCAAACTTACGAGCTTTGTTTGATCGTGCTCGTCAATATGAAGAAAGTTCATTTAGGGGATTATTCCGATTCTTGCGATTCATTGAACGAATGCAAGATCGTGGTGATGACTTAGCAGCAGCGAGAGCACTGAGTGAGCAAGAAGATGTTGTGCGTATTATGACAATTCATTCAAGTAAAGGTTTAGAGTTTCCAGTTGTCTTTATTGCTGGCTTATCAAGACAGTTTAATATGATGGACTTACGAAAAAGTTATCTCCTTGATAAGGAATACGGATTTGCTTGTAAATATACGAATGCAGAGCTTCGTATTACCTACCCATCATTACCTCAAATCGCATTTAAGAAGAAAAAACAGCTTGAGCTAATTGCTGAGGAAATGAGGGTATTATACGTAGCATTAACAAGGGCAAAAGAAAAGCTTGTGTTAATTGGTACGTTAAAGGATGCAGAGGGGTATTTTAAGAAATGGAGTAAAACTCAAGAACAACATGAATGGTTATTGAAGGATTATGTACGTGCTAATGCGAAAAGCTATAGTGATTGGATAGGACCAGCGCTTGCTCGCCATCATCATAATATAGATATTTATGGACAATATGCTGAAAATAGTGAGCTATCTCAGCATTCTTCCGTTTGGAATATGAAAGTAATCGATGCTTCTGTGTTACAGCAAGAAGAAAATGATGAAGAACAAGTAGAAAACACTGTCATGGATCAGATTAAAGCATTTAAACCAATTGAAATAAAGTCGCAATATACTACTCAAGTCGCGGAACAGTTAAATTGGAGGTACAATTATCAATCTGCAGTTACTCATTTTTCTAAGCAAAGTGTAACGGAATTAAAGCGTCAAAAGGAAATTATGGAGCAAGAAGACGCTGGTACTTTGATACAAACAAGAAAAAGCATTCATGATCGTCCGGCTTTCATGCAGGCAAAGAAAATGACACCTGCAGAGAAAGGTACGGTTATGCATTTAGTAATGCAGCAAATGAACTTGAAAGAGAAAATGACAGAAGAAAGATTAGAGCAATTGAAGTTCGACTTAGTTCAAAAAGAATTTTTGACAGAAGAACAAGTGGAAGCAATTAATAGTGAAGAAATTCTTCGTTTTTCTAATAGTGATCTTGCAGAGAGAATGCGAAATGCTCATACTTTACAACGAGAAGTCCCATTTTCTATGGTTATTCCAGCTAGTGAGGCATATAGTGATTGGGAAATGGGCGATGAAATGGTGTTAATACAAGGGGTTATCGACTGTTTATTTGCAGATGACCAAGGTTACGTATTACTGGATTATAAAACAGATCGAATTACAGATCGATTTAAAGGTGGATTTGAAGAGGCAAGACCTGTATTGGCAAATCGTTATAAAGTTCAAATTGAATTATATGCAAGGGCAATTGAAAGCATACTAAAAGTTGAAGTGAAGCAGAAATATCTATACTTTTTTGATGATGGCGGTCATTTGTTAGAGATGTAAAGTATAGGGATAATGGTTTGTATATGCTAAAAAGTAAACCAATTACTAAAGAGTAAAAAGTCAAAACATCGAAATATAGAGAAAGGAGCCTTTATCATGATAAAAGGCTCCTTTTTGCTTGGAAGTAAAGAAGCAGTAAAGGTAACAATCGAGAAGGGGTGTTGCTAGTTTTTTAATTATTACCAAGTATTGGTTGGTCGACAACGTTAGCATCAAATATATTTGTAGCACTAATACCATTATTCGTAATGATAAAAATACCTGTATTTTCAGTGCCGGATCCTGTTGCAAGTTTAGCGGACGACTTAGGAGAATAGACGAAGGCATCGCCAAACTGAATAGAGCCCCCAGTTACACTTCCTACTTGAATTGGTCCTACAATAGCAGGCATATGCTTCATCCTCCTTTCGGATTTGAATAAGGATTTTTATCTTCTTGATCTGCTAATCGTCGTATATTAAATAATTTTGAAGACATTCGAGTGTGTGAAATGTTTCCAACAGCTAAAACAGCCGATGAAGCAACACCCGTTACTTGCAGATGATCGACATGAATCGTAGGTTTTTTATCCAATTTAGTAAATGTAATATTTTCATATATGATAGGTATAGCCAATGGTTCTGAGAAAAATGGATATTTTTCAAAAAGTTCGGGGTCGCCGTAAAGTGCTTTATAATCGTGTTGAACGGATATAGCTTCGAATGATCCGTCGATGTAATTCGTATCACCAATCTGTACATTGGCACTTAGCCCGCAGTTTGTAACTTTAACGTTTTTGATATGAGTGGATCGACTTAACATTTTCTTAAGATTTTGGCGATAACGGTCCTAATGGTCCGATAATGAGAGATTCTGGTGGTGTATCATAAGCGGAAGAGAGTTGAATGGTTTGTGCATCTCCCACAAGTAGTAGTGAAGCACTTGCAACAGCGATTACCTTAATTTTTCCGACACATAAGTTTTCATTTGTAACTTGATAATTCATAATCACATTCCTTTCATACTGTTACGCACATTCGTGAAGAATGCACGAACAGCTTGCGTGATGTCCGTCTTTATTTGTTCAATAATTTTTTGCTGGTAGCTATTATTTCGACTGTTTTGTTCCGTATACGGATGCTGATTAATATAGTACTGAATACGATCGGGAAGTTGTTTAGCTAAATCGTCTTTGATGAATGTTTCATATTCACCCTGAGAGTTGAAAGCCATCTCTGCTTCTACAGAAGAGATGATGGAAGGCAATTCTTTCTCAATATAAGTCGTAATTTCTTGTGAAATTTGTTCTCTTAAATGTGGAGGGAATGGAACAGGATATGATTGACCATTTACTGCAAAGTCCTCTAATTCACTAAGGTTAGCTGGATTAAGCCCAATATTTAAAGTGCCGTCTAGACGTTCGATTTTCAGTTGATCAAATTTGTATTCAATTCTCTCAATATTGACAGGTGATTGATCGCCCATTTGTTTTAGTTTTTCTTTTAGGCTAGTTATTTCAGCTTCGAGAATCGCTATTCGTTTTGCTTGCGTTTCGAGATAAGCCTTCATTTCTGCAGCATAAGTATAGAATTCATTATTCATAAATCTTCACCCCATCATGGATAACGTGTAAGTATGATAATTAGTGTATGTGAAGGCTTAATATAGGTGAACGCCTATTTTTTTTCCACGATTGTGTGGCCTGGGACTGGCGGTGCCGGCTCTGTATATTCACCGGAATTGGCTAGTGTGCTTAGCGATTTTATGATTCCAGCACTTCCGATTTGCAAGATAGAGGAGTTGCTGATACTAGAGATTTTAATGCTATGAATATGAATACTTTGGTTAATATAAAATTGCATCCTAATCCTCCTCCTTTATAAAGTAAATGCAATCGGTTGATCAATGTTGTCATCATCATTTATGGAAAGTCGGCTATCATTATTGTAAACAGACAAACTTTCTCCTGTGTTAAAAGACCCTGCTCCTGCATATGTTTTGGATGTAGAGTAGGGGGTGATTTTATAAACATCTCCGACATGGAAAACACCACTACTACCAATTGCGATAACTTGTATGGCTCCTACAATTGCTGGCATATCATCCACCTTACTTACGTTAGTTTATACATCGTATGAACTCGCCTTATAGAATGTGATTCGATTGCCCATATTTCTTCGAAGCGTTAAGGTTTCTAAGTGATGAGGGAAGCATAAATTACGGATAATCATATATAAGGAAAAAATATTTAGTATTTGTAAATATTAAATATTGATTTGGAAATTCCGTTTATTTTGTCTGATTTTGTATGATTAACAGAAAAAAAGTTAATGAGGTGTGTGAATAACGTAGCTTAGTACCCGTTTATACAGAGAAATGTATCATAAAATAATGTTATATAACAGATGGAAATTGTACGAATACATGATGCAATATTGTCGATTTGTGTGTTAAAATATAACTGAAATAGAAATATATATAAAGTGTGGGAGGGGAAACCATGAATGTACCATTAGTTGTTACGGACTTTCTGGACAGAGCGGTAAATTTATTTGGGGATAAGGATGCAATTTTTACTGAGGATCGAGTGTTTACTTATAAGCAAATTAACTATCGAGTGAATCAACTATCAAGGGGCTTACAAGAACTAGGGGTTACAAAAGGGGATCGAGTAGCATATCTTGCACCAAATACAGTTGAAATGTTAGAAGGGTTTTATGGTGTATTCCAATTAGGAGCTATTATGGTTCCGTTGAATATCCGTCTAAAGCCTGAAGATTATTTATTCATTTTGAATCATAGTGAATCGAAAGTGTTAGTAGTAGATCAAGATTTATACCAATATATTATTCCGATTAAAGAGCGATTAGTATCAGTAGAACATATTATTGTACATTATAAAAATGATGATTCAACTGAAATTGATTATGATCAATGGTTATTGAAATACTCAGGAGAATCATTTGAACGTGCTGACGTTGATGAAGATGATGTATGTTCACTTCTATATACAAGCGGTACAACTGGTGACCCAAAAGGTGTTATGTTGACACATCGCAATAATTATTTACATGCATTTTCTACAATGCATCACTTACGCGTTAGTGATAGTGATACATATTTACATGTGTTACCGATGTTTCATGTTAACGGATGGGGATCTCCATTTTATTACACATTAAACGGAGCGAGACAGGTAATGCTTAAGAAGGCAACACCTGAAGCAGTCTTTAATGTTATGGAGAAACATGGTGTTACGATCCTGCATATGGCGCCAACAGTGTTGAACTCATTATTTGAATATTTTGAAAATAATATCCCGAAAGTAAATAAGAATGTTCGTATCGTTCTTGCTGGTTCAGCTCCACCACCTGCTTTTGTAGCGAGAGTGGAAAAAGAATTAGGGTGGGAATTTATCCAAGTTTACGGTATGACAGAAACTACGCCACTAAGTCTTGTTTCTACAGTTCGTGCACATTTGCAACATCTACCGTTGAAAGATCAATATCGTATGAAAGCGAAAGCTGGGCATGATATGGTCGGATGTAAAGTGAAGGTTGTAAATGATAACGGAGAAGAAGTGGCTCACAACGGTATAGATATTGGTGAAGTGGTTGTAAGAAGCCATGGTGTCATGAAAGGCTATTGGAAGAATGAAGAAGCAACTATGGCAACGATTCGAAATGGTTGGTTACACACGGGTGATATGGGTACTGTTGATGAATATGGAAATGTTGATATTGTAGACCGTAAGAAAGACGTAATTATTTCTGGTGGAGAGAATATTTCTTCAATTGAAGTAGAAGGAAATCTATATGAGCATCCAGCAGTACTGGAAGCGGCTGTTATCGCTGTACCACATGAGAGATGGGGAGAAACACCACATGCATTTGTTGTAGTTCGTCCAAACCAAACCATAACAGAAGCGGACTTAATTGCGTTCTCTAGAAGTTCACTTGCACATTTTAAGGCGGTTACAGGTGTTACATTTGTTCAAGAACTACCGAAGACAGCATCTGGAAAAATTCAAAAAGTTCAACTTCGCAATGATTATTGGGCTGAAAATGGTAAAGAAGGTCGCTTTGTAAACTAAATGAATTAAGAAAAGCTACTATTCACGAAATGTGAATAGTAGCTTTTTCTTAATTCATCTCACTATGTTTTCTTCCATATATAAAGTATACAATTACACCGATTACAAACCAAATGCTACAAGCAATCCAAGTATGAACTGATAATTGTGTAATTAAGAATATACATAGAATGAAAGATAAAATCGGTAATACAGGATAAAGTGGTGTTTTAAATCCACCTGAAGGTAAATTTTTATTTTTACGCAAAAAGATAATACCGATTGAAACCATTGTAAAGGCAAGTAAGGTTCCTAAGTTTACTAATTCTGCAAGTTTGTCTAATGGAACCAGTCCACCACAAATGGCAACAAGTACAGCAAATGTCCATGTGTTTTTAACTGGTGTATGAAATTTATCATGCAATTTTGCCATGCTTTTCGGTAGTAGTCCATCACGACCAAATGCATAAAGTAATCTTGTACCACCGTAAGACATAACGAGTATAACTGTCATCATTCCTACAACTGCGCCAAGTGAGATAATTCCAGCAATCCAATCTTGATTAACTAATTGCATGGCAAAGCTAACAGGGTCACTTACATTTAACTTTGTGTAAGAAACCATTCCTGTTAAAACAAGTGACACAGCAACATACAGAATAGTACAAATTGCTAGAGAACCGATAATACCAATTGGCATATTACGTTGAGGATTTTTTACTTCCTCTGCAGCTGATGAAACAGCATCGAACCCGAGGTAAGCAAAGAATACGAGTGCTGCACCACTTAGGACACCTTTAAAACCAAATGGCATAAATGGTTCCCAATTCGCAGGTTGGACATAGAAAACACCGACACCAATGAAAAGAAGGATAACGATGATTTTAATACCAACCATGATAGCATTGATTCTTGTAGATTCACGGATTCCTAGAGTTAATAGAAAAGCAGTTAGGAAAATAATAAACATCGCAGGAATATTAATATACGTACCATCCGTAGGATTGAAAGGGCCAGAAATCGCTTTTGGAATTTCTATATGAAATCCTGATAGTAATGCATTTAAGTAGGACGACCATCCATTAGCCACTGAAGCAACGGCTAGCCCATACTCTAGTAGTAAAGCCCAACCAATGAGCCATGCTATGAATTCTCCAAATACAATATAGCCATACGTATAAGCACTTCCGGTTACTGGTATACTGGAAGAAAATTCTGAAAAACATAAGCCTGCTAAAGCGCATACAACAGCTGCGATGATAAATGAAAACACGATAGCTGGGCCAGAATGTAGAGCAGAAACGGTTCCTGGGAGAATAAAAATCCCTGTTCCGACAATTGCTCCTACTCCTAATAATATTAAATCGAAAGCACTAAGCGTTTTCTTCAAATGATTTTTTGAATCACCTTGATAGAGTAAATCTTCTATTGGCTTTCGTCTAAATAATGCATTTTTCATAGTTGAACACCCAATCTTTTTAAAAGTCTGATAAAAATATTATACTGTTACATCTTGTAGGTCAAACCAAAAGAGTATAATAGTCGGAAAAATTTAAAATTTTTGTCTAAAGTATGAGTAGATTAGTAAAATAGTATTAAGAATATATGGAATAATGAACGCTGACTATTAAATGAAGTTCGAAGTATAATGAAAAAAGAAAAAGATGGGAGTCCTGGTATGAAAGAAAAAATGCAATCCATACAAGAAAGTGAACGTATTCAATCAATTGATATTTTGAGAGGATTTTCAATCCTTGGGATATTTTTTGTAAATATGCCAGCTTTTTTTAGTCCTGTTTATTACTATAATCCAGCTACTTATTGGAAAAGTACAAGCGATAAATTTCTCAATGGCATTGTTGATTTTTTCGCACAAGCTAGTTTTTATCCATTATTTGCTTTCTTATTTGGATATGGAGCTATTATTTTGGCAAAACGTTTAAGAATAAAAGAGCTTTCGTTTCCGATATATTTTAGTAGAAGATTAGTGATTTTATTATTGTTTGGATGTATCCATGCTTTTGTCTTATGGCATGGTGATATTTTAATTACATATGCAATCTGTGGCTTCTTTTTTCTGCTTTTTTGGAAATGTAAAGGGAAGACGTTACTACTAACAGGGATTTTAATTTATGTTTTTGTCTACGGTACAATGATCTTTGGAATAGCAGCTATAGAGAAGTTTGATGATTCTGCTAGTATGTTAGCTAGCCTCAAGAATACACAAGCCATTGAATCTTCTTTACAAGTGTATAGCAATGGTAGCTTTACTGAGATATTTTCACACCGTTTTAATGATTGGTACTTAGTAAATGGTCCTTCTAACTTATGGCTTCTTGTATCGGCTATTTTACCGCTTATTATGATAGGGGCAGGATTTGCTAAACAAAAGTGGTTAGAAAATGTAAAGGTACATAACAAACTATTGGTATCTTTATCAATCTTTAGTTTTATCGGAGGAGTGGTTTGTAAACTACTTCCTTTCTTTAATGGAAAGCTACCATATACGAGAATGCTGATACAAGATTATTTTGGTGGTCCATTATTAGCGCTTTTCTATATTACAATTATTGTTTTATTAGTAGAGAATAGAAGGATTTATACTGTACTAAAGCCTTTTTCTTATGTTGGAAGAATGTCTATTAGTAACTATTTACTACAGTCTCTTGTATGTACAACTATCTTCTATTCATATGGTCTAGGTTTATATGGACAAATTTCTTTTACAATGGGCTTTTGTTTAGTAATCTTACTATATAGTCTACAAATGTTTGCAAGCAAATGGTGGCTAAAAACCTATAAATTTGGACCAGTCGAATACATTTGGAGATGGGGAACATACGGTCATAAGCCGTCTATGAAAAAAAGAGCGGAAAGGGAGAATTAATATGAAATTTGCAACTGTAGAATGGAATAATGAACAAGTAGTTGTTTTAGAAGATGCATCAACGGGGCAATTATTACAAATCGCTGAAGCAGCTAAATCGTTGTACGGTCAACAACATATGGTTCCAACAACCATGTTAGCATTAATTGGGAGTGGAGAAGAGGCTTTAAGCTCTATTGCTGAGATTGCTACATGGGCAAAGGATCAACCTGCGTCTAGTAATTTATTTATTAATCCAAGTGATGTGAAGTGGTTAGCGCCTATTCCAAGACCAACAAAAAATATTTTTTGTGTAGGAAAAAACTATGCCGACCATGCAATTGAAATGGGAAGTGCAGCAGATATACCAGAACATGTTATGATGTTTACGAAAACACCTACTACTGTAATCGGTCATGAAAACATTATACCAATACATAGTGCGCTTACAGAACAGATGGATTATGAAGGTGAATTAGCTGTCATTATTGGAAAAAAAGGTGTAGGAATAAAAGAAGCAGAAGCAAATGATTATATTTTTGGTTATACGATTTTAAATGATGTAACAGCAAGAGATATTCAATCTCGTCATAAGCAATTTTTCTTAGGAAAGAGTTTGGATGGAACTTGTCCAATGGGACCATTTATTGTTCATAAATCTCAAATTGAGCATCCTCTTCAACTAAATGTTCAAACAACAGTTAATGGTGAATTGAGACAAAATGGTAATACGAATCAGTTTATTTTTTCGATACCTAAAATTATTGAAGTCATTTCAAGTGGTATGACATTGGAACCGGGAGATATTATAGCAACAGGAACACCAGCAGGAGTTGGTAAAGGCTTTAAACCACCTAAATTTTTAAGAGCTGGCGATGTAATAGAGATTACAATTGAGAACATCGGAACACTTTGTAACAAAATAGACTAAATATTTTACAATATCTCGATAGTGATAAGCTAATTAATATGTATCAGTTAACCGCTATGATATGATAAAGACGAATATTTGTAGAGGAGGATTTCTCATGACTCATATGCATATTACAACATGGGTAGCAGCTTTAGTATTGCTTATTGTGGCTACATCATTATTGAAAAAAGGCAACCAACAAGGTTATAAAACAACACATATGATTCTAAGAGTGGTTTACTTACTAATTATTGCAACTGGTGGAATGCTTTTAATTGGAATTAATATTACACCTGAATATGTAGGTAAAATAATTCTTGGTATTGTTGTTATCGGATTAATGGAAATGTTATTAGTTCGAATGAGCAAAGGTAAGGGAGCAATGGGATTCGGAATTATACTAGTAGTTGCGTTAGTAGCAATTATTGCTTTAGGTTTCCGATTACCACAAGGTTTCCATTTCTTAGCTTGATTTCGTTACAAAATTATAAACTTTTGAGAAAAAACTACTAAGTATTTTAGTAGTTTTTTCTCTTTTTTTCACTATTCACGCTTTTTTTATGATATTTTGAGAATATAAAAATGTAATATTTTGTGAGCGTGGTGATGTTTTTTTTGGCTAAATCGTCTAATTATATATACGTAGATGAACAGAAATTACAACGATTCTTAGAGGAAGAAGGGTTTAACCTATATTCCAATGTATTAGTTCATATTTTTTCAGGGGAGATCAGTGTAGATTTAATTACATCTATAACAACGATTGTGAGAGAACATCTTCCACAAGCTGTCATTGCTGGCTGTACAACAAACGGAGCCGTAGCTGATGGCTCAATGTGTGAAGATGAAATACTTTTATCTTTCACAGTTTTTGAAAGAACAGAAGTGAACAGTGTTATTTTACAAGGTAAAGATTTCTCTAATTCGAAAGAAATGGGAAAAGCAATTGTTAATCGGGTAGGAAGAACTGATTCTAAGTTATTATTTCTTTTTACAGCAGGAGTAAATATAAAAGTACCAAACTTAATACAAGGTATTATAGATGAACGAAAAGATATAGTGATTGCTGGAGGAGTGGCGAATCATAATCAACCAATCGTTTTCACTACTGATGAAATAGTAGAGGATGGAGTTGTAGCTATAGCGCTTAGTAATAAGGATTTAATTGTTACAGCATACCAAGATCATAAGTGGTCTTTAGTTGGTAACAGTCTAACTATTTCAAAAGCGAAGGATAATATCATTTACGGCATAAATGGAAAGAAACCTAATCAATTATTGAAGAAGTATTTAGGGGATTATTTTATTAAAGATTTACCTAATACCGGCTCGGAATTTCCGTTTATTCTTGAAAACGAGTATGAGAAGAGGATCGTATTTGTTAATCGAATTTTCCGAAATGGCGCGATAGAAATGAGTCATCCTATTAAAGACGGAGATTTGTTGACTCTTTCGTATGTAGATGTACAAAAAACAATTTCTCGATCGGAACGAATGATTAAACGAATGGCGAAGCAGCCTGTGGAGTCTATTTTTATTTTTCATGATTTTTCGCGAAAACGGTTGCTTAGAAATTTTACAAAGCAAGAATTAGAAATGCTTCAAACAATTGGATGTCATAGTGGTTTCATATCGAATGGTCATCTTAGTACTCTGTATGATGATGAGGTAGCATCTTCGGGAAATGTAGCTTCAATAGTGACTTTAGCAGAGTCCTTTCATGTGGAGGATAGAGAGGATGTTCTACGGTCGTTTACGATTACAAATGAGTTAAAATCACTTATGGTACTAGAACATTTAATGCAAGCGACAACGAAAGAAATAAAAGCATTGAATGAAGAGTTAGTGGTATCTGAACAATATTTCAAATCATTATTTGAAAACAATACTGATTTTGTCTACTCAACAGATTTAGATGGCAATATAACACACGTAAATGAGAGTTTTACGAAAATCTTTCAGTATCCATTACAAGATGTCATTGGTTATTCTATCAGTAAATTTGTTGATATTGAAGAGAGAGCGCAAGTTAAAATCTTCTTCAATAAAGCAATGAAAGGAAAAATGCAATATTATGAATTACCCTTACGTTTGAAAAATGGCAAGCTAGAACATTTTCAAGTGAAGAATATTCCTATTATTGTTCACGGACAAATTGTGGGTATTCATGCAGTAGGTAGAAACATAAGTGAACAAATGCGGATTGAAGAGCAATTGCTGAAGCTAGCCTATTATAATGGTCATACAGGTCTTCCTAATCGAGTGAAATTCACTGATTTATTAGTAGAACATATTGAGCGTTCGAATAAGAAAAAAAGGGAACTATCTGTTGTTATCATTGATATTGACCGATTTAAGCATATTAATGATAGTATCGGGCATTATTCCGGAGATTTGGTTATTAAAGAAATTGCAGAGCGAATTAAGAGTGTAACACCACCTGGTACATATATCGGTCATTTAGCTGGGGATAAGTTCACACTGATTCTTACTAAGAATGTTAGTATAAAAGAAGTAAGAAGAGTAGTTCAAGAAGTAGAAGATAGCATTGGCAGGCCTATTGTACATAATAATCAAGAGTTTTATGTTACTTCTAGTATTGGAATTAGTATGTATCCATCGGATGGAATGGATGCTAGTCGTTTAATGAAGCATGCTGATATTGCCATGAATCGTGTGAAAGCAATGGGTGGTAATAATGTGCTTTTTTTCAATATGAAAATGATTGAGGAAGCGAAACAACGTACAGAATTAGAGAGTAGCTTACGAAGAGCCATTAGGAATCAAGAGTTCTTCTTATGCTATCAGCCATTATTGGATTTGCAAAGTGAAAAACTGTATGGAAGTGAAGCACTTATTCGTTGGATGCATCCGACGAATGGCATTGTCCCACCAAATGAGTTTATACCTCTTGCTGAAGAAACAGGCCTCATTAAAGAAATCGGTTTATGGGTATTGCAAACGGCGTGTAAGCAAAATAAAGAATGGCAAGATAAAGGATTAGGTAATTTAGTTATTTCCGTGAATGTATCAGCTCATCAATTTCAACAACCTCAATTTGTGCAACAAGTAAAAGATGCACTTGTAGCAGCAAATTTAGAGCCGAAATACTTACGTTTAGAGCTGACAGAGAGTGTCATGGTGCAAAATATGAATCATAGTATTGCCATCATGAATGAAATCCAAAATTTAGGTGTGAAAATATCCATAGATGATTTTGGAACAGGATATTCTTCATTGAGTTATTTAAAAAATTTTCCAATCGATTATTTGAAAATCGATCGCTCTTTTATTAATAATTTACAGGAAGACAATTGTGATAATGCTATAGTGAAAGCGATTATTACGATGGGGCATGGACTTTCTCTAAAGATTGTGGCTGAAGGCGTCGAAACGGAAGCACAAATGTCACTATTGAAGATTATGAAGTGCCATTTTGTACAGGGATACTATATTAATAGGCCGTTAATCCCTGAAGACTTTGAAAAGCAAGCAAAAGAACGAATTTTTATTAATTAAGCTAAAAAAAAGCTGTGTGAAGTACGATTTTTTCGTATCACACAGCTTTTTCTTATTTCGGACAGAATTTTTCGATTACAATTCTTTTTCCTGTATTTAAAGTAAATTCAAAGCGGTCATGTTCTTTTGTGGAATATACAAAGTGATGTTGAACAGCGCATATACATTGATCATTATCAAATGTAAAAAAATTAACACCACTACAGTTTTTTTTATCATTTAAAAATGTAAGTTGATTATACCCATATATACAATCGTGGATTGAAAAAGAAAGAGAATTTAAAGTCATAATAAATTGAAAGAATGAATCATCATTGAGTTCTTCTAGTAGGCTATCGAAAGAGTATAGTAAATCTTTTTTTATTCTCACTTTTTCTTGGTTAAGTAAATACAGTGTTTCTCGATTTAATGTAACGACGCCCACGTCGGATAAGAAACCTTTCTTCCATCGATTGCCCCGATGAATTTCAATTTCTCGATCTATATATTCTTCTAGTGGAAATGCTTCGTCGTTTTCATCATTAAAGAAAACCCACTGATCATTAATATTTTCAACAATACCGCTAGTGAATGCTCTGGATTGTCGGTTTAACAATTCTATTCTCTGTTGCTTATTCATGTCGTAACCTCCGAGTGAAGAAAAATATCTCACCTACTTTTTGATATATTTATCCACATGCGTAATGTATTTTGATTGAATCCTTTAGCGGCCCTTAAATCATAGGAGTCGCACGAACTTGACAATTGGATTATGCAAACTTTTTTTTGTGAGACATTAACACATCTTTTCCTTTTGCATAGGCTATTAGACGTAAAACATGATAATTTTCATTGGTTATCTTACTTTGCATAATAAAGCTGTAAATGAACCAGTGTTAATCGAACGTAATTAGAGAAAGGGTGATGATTATGTGTGGAATCACTGGTTGGGTAGATTACTCACGTAATATGGCGAAAGAAACTGAAACGGTAACGGCTATGGCAAATACTTTAGCACGAAGAGGACCAGATGAAAGTGATATATGGAATAGTATGCATGCTTGCTTTGGACATAAACGGTTAACAGTGGTTGATCCTGTTGGAGGAAAACAACCGATGACCATAACGTGTAATCAAGGAACATTTACTTTATGCTACAATGGCGAGCTCTATAATACAGAAGAATTACGAAAAGACCTGTTAGTAAAAGGATATTCGTTTACAGGTCATTCTGACACTGAAGTTCTCCTAACTTCTTATATAGAATGGAGAGAAAAAGTGGTTGAATATTTAAATGGGATCTTTGCTTTTGCTATTTGGGACCATGGTAGAGAAGCATTATTCATGGCAAGGGACCGTTTAGGAGTAAAGCCTTTATTTTATCGTGAAGAAAAAAAAGGGCTCTTATTTGCTTCAGAATTAAAGGCACTACTTGCACATCCTGATGTAAAAGCTGAAGTTGATCGAGAAGGTCTTGCTGAACTTTTTGGATTAGGACCATCTCATACACCTGGAGTAGGTGTATTTAAAGGGATGAAAGAACTACGGCCAGCTCACGCTATGACTTTGTCCAGAAGAGGGATGAAGATTTGGCGATATTGGAATGTGAAAAGTGAAACACATATGGAGTCGTTAGATGAAACTACGGAGAAGGTTCGTTTTTTAGTGAAAGATGCGGTTGAAAGGCAATTAGTGTCTGATGTGCCGCTAGCAACCTTTTTATCAGGTGGCATTGATTCCAGTGTTATTACAGCTATAGCAGCAGATTCATTTGCAAGAAACAATAAAGGCAAGCTGCATACGTATTCGATTGATTATGAAGATAATGAGAAGCATTATAAAGGAAATGCTTTTCAACCTAGTGATGATGCTCCTTGGATTCAAATGGTCTCACAAGCATATGAAACGATTCATCATCGCCATGTCATTTCACAAGAAGAACTAGTGAATGGATTACGAGAATCTGTTCATGCGAAAGATTTACCAGGGATGGCGGATATTGATTCTTCGTTGTTATGGTTTTGTAAGGAAGTTAAGCAGAATTTTGTAGTTAGTTTATCAGGTGAATGTGCAGATGAGATTTTTGGGGGATATCCGTGGTTTCACACGACAGAAAGCAGTGAGAATGGTTTTCCTTGGATTCGATCAACGAAAGAACGAGCATTGTTTTTGAAGGATTATTGGAGTCGAAAATTAAATGTTGAAGAGTATGTGCAAAGTAGATATCAGGAAACGATGCAGGAAACGCCAATTTTAGAAGGTGAATGTGCGATTGAAACAAGAAGACGCCAATTATTCTACAGTAATATGCTTTGGTTTATGACGAATTTATTAGAGCGGAAAGATCGAATGAGTATGGCAGCAAGTTTAGAAGTCCGTGTACCATTTGCGGATCATCGTCTCGTGGAGTATGTGTGGAATATCCCTTGGGAAATGAAGATGGTTGGCAATCAAGAAAAAGGTATTTTAAGAAAGGCAATGGAAGGATTATTACCAAATGAAGTCTTATACCGTAAAAAAAGCCCATATCCGAAAACACATCATCCTATTTATACAGAGAAAGTAACGGAATTATTAACAACATTAACAAGTCGTAGCCAAAGTATTCTACATGAATTCTTAAAAAAAGATCAACTACAGCAATTAATTGCTTCAAAGGGAGTATCTTTTCAAATTCCGTGGTATGGTCAATTGATGTCCGGTCCACAATTATTAGCTCATCTAGCTCAATTAGATATGTGGTTTGAGGATTACGGCGTAAATATAGTTGAATCATAATAGTAAAAGGGGTGTTCGAAAAGTAATGTGAAATTACTTTTCGAACACCCCCTTATGTTAGTAATCCCTTTTTAAGCGGATTGTTTAGTCGATTCCTCAGAAGTAGTAAAGACGAAGCTTTTCTTCATCCATGCTTTTGATTGCCAACGTCTTAGCATCAGAATACCTCGTAACCATTCATCCACAGCGAAGGCAATCCAAATCCCAATTAGTCCCCAACCTAAATGAATACCTAGGAAATAGGATAATGTAACACTAACTCCCCACATCGATAGGATACCGATGATAACAGGATATTTAACATCTCCAGTTGCTTTAAGAGAGTTAATAATAACGATATTGAATGCTCGTCCAGGCTCTAAAATAACAGTTAACCATAGTAGCATACTACCAGCAATTAAAATCTCACTATTATTGGTGAAAATAGATAGTAAAGGTTTGCTAAATGTGGCAAATACTAAGGCACATAGTAGAGAAGCGAGTATACCTAGTCGTAAACTTCTTAAACAACGTTTATAGGCATCGTCAAACCTTCTTGCGCCCATATCATGACCAATTAATATTTGAGTACCTTGAGCAATAGCGATGGCAAATAAGTAAATAAACATCATAAGGTTAGAAGCATACACTCTTGTAGTTAATGCTTCTGTCCCAAGCATCGTAATGAAATACGTAATCACCATTTGTGAACCGTTATATGATAGTTGTTCACCAGCTGAAGGTATCCCGATTGCTAATAGATTCTTTAAATGAATATAAGGCATTTTAAGTACTTTGAAGAATTCAAGCTTTTGTGGAACACGTTTGATTAGTAGAACCATAATAATAACCAAACCGATTATTCTACTAACAGTTGTTGAAATGGCTACTCCCTCTACACCAAGTACAGGAATGCCAAACGGTCCGAAAATGAAGAGATAGTTACCAATAATGTTAAGTAAGTTCATACCTATCGTTACGAACATGGCATCTTTCGTAAATCCATAGCTTCTTAGAATTGCACCGGCAGTCATAATTAAAGCTTGGACGAATGAGAAGCCACCAACAAGACTTAAATAAGAATCCGCTTCCCCCATTAGCTCATTTGGTAGGTCCATTAAGTGTAATAAACTACGACTTGAGAAAAAGACAGCTACACTTAATATTAAGCCGAAAGCAAGATTCGTTACGATAGAAATAACAGATATTTCAGCGGCCGCTAGCGTGTTTTTCGCTCCTAGATTTTGTGCTACTAAAATTGCCGTACCAGTAGCAATGAATCCGAACATAACGATTACTAGTGACAGTATTTGATTGGATACTCCAACTGCTGCAACGGAATTATCGGAGTATAAGCTAAGCATTAATGTATCAGCATTACCCATTAACATATGCAAGAAAAATTCAATGAATAAAGGCCAGGTCAGTGCAAATAATGTTAGCTGCTGCTTATTCTTTACTGACATAATTAGTCTCCTTAGATGTATATATTCTAGTTGTTTTATTTCAGATTATTTGTGATTGTACTCACAAATACACATCTACTCATATTAAAACGAAAGGGTTGGAAATGCAATACGTATTCTTCTACCAGTAACTAATAAGTGATTTCGGAAATGTTAAAGAAAAACAATTTGCAAAATGTGACTAAATTTGTAAAAAATATGCGTAAAATGTCTGCTTATTCACCCTGCTGATTGACTACAAATGGAAAAAAGAGATAATCTTAGGAGGTAGAGATTATGAATAGGGGGAGTAGATGGTGAGGAAAAGGTTACTATGTTTATTACTTATTCCCTTTCTTTTAATGAGTGCACTACCTGTAAGTGCATTGGATAAGGAAGAAAGGCTTTGGCAAGATGAAACGGTATATGATATTATGATAGATCGTTTTAATAATGGAAATTCGAAAAATGATTATAAGGTCAATGTGCAGGATTTACATGCATACAATGGTGGGGATTTTCAAGGAATTACAGATAAGCTAAATTACATAACAGATATGGGTTTCACTACGATTTCTTTATCTCCTATTTTTGATAATGAAGATAAAGGTTATGATGGAAATAGTGTGCAAGATTTCTATAAAACAGAGGAGCATTTTGGAAGTATAAAAGAATTAAAGAAACTAGTTAAAGAAGCTCATAAGCGTAAATTGAAAGTAGTGGTTGAATTTGTGGTAAATGAGGTTGGACCTAACCATCCTTGGATAAAAGAAGAGAGCAAAAAAAATTGGTTTACGGATGCACCGAAGTTAAACTTAAATAATCCAGAAGTTCAAAGTTATTTAACAGAAGCAGCGAAATGGTGGGAAAAAGAAACGAATATTGATGGTTATAAAATTAAACAAGTGCAAAATGCTCCAAAAGCATTTTGGACAGCGTTTGCCAAGGAATTAAAAAATGTTAATAAAGATTTCTTCCTAATTGGGGAAGTTCAGTCAACAGATTTAGAGGAAAGTGCCTCATATCAAGAGGTAGGATTTGATGGCGTTATGAATATGGAATTTATGAAACCAGCAAGGCAGTCTTTAGGAAAGGTAAATAGTAGTTTTGAAGATGCATTGAAGACTGCTGATGAGAGTCAGAAAATTTTCACTAATCCTAATCTAGTAGGAATAGAACTTGATAATAGTGAAACGGTTCGCTTTACAAACGATATCGTGGCTAATAATCATAATCCAGGTTCACGTTGGAAATTAGCGCTTACATACGCCTATACAACTCCTGGCATTCCATTCATATTCTATGGATCTGAAATTGCCTTAGCGGGGGAGGAAAATCCAGATAATTTAGGACTCATGGGCTTTAAAGCAGATAAAATATTAATAGATTTTATCACAAGTATTGGGAATCTACGACAAACACTTCCTGCATTAACAAGAGGAGATTATAAAACCCTTTATAATAAAAATGGAATGGTTGTTTATAAGCGTTCCTACAAAAATGAAGTAATTGTGGTAGCAATTAATAATACATCTAAGACACAATATGTCACACTTACGAAGAAAGATTTAGCGGAAAATAAAGAATTAAGGGGATTGTTAGCTGGGGATCTTGTGCGTGAAGATAACGGAGAATATAAGCTGGTTATTAAACGAGAAGCTTCAGAAATCTATGCATTGGCTGAGAAAACAGGGGTGAATATTGGTTATATTGCTGCGATTGCAGGTATATGGATTGTATTTGCTGTCTTTATTATATTAGCTATGAAGCGCTCAAAGCGTTCTAAAAAGTAATGATAGGAGGGTGTTTGAAAAGCGATTTTTACTCATTTTTGAACATCCTTTTATATCAATATATATATAATCCAATCTAACTACTAAACTTATTCAGAAGCTTTATTTGTTTGAATAGTTATGTTCTCGGTACGAATGCAAAAAAATGATAATATTTTTATATTTTTCTGACATAATATTAGGCAATTGCTTGCATACATTTTATAATAGAGATAGGAGGATAATCTTTCTTGTATATGTATATGTGAAATTTTTAACAAACTTTCCAGTTTATTGTACACTATCAAATGAAAGATTTACAATCGATCTGCGAGAGAAGGGGAAGGCATATGACAGTTACTATTAAAGATGTTGCAAAATTAGCAAATGTTGCACCTTCAACAGTATCAAGAGTTATTGCGAATAACTCGAAAATTAGTGAAAAAACAAAAAAGCGTGTGCGAGAAGCGATGAAAGAATTAGGATATCACCCTAACTTTATTGCGCGTTGTTTAGCCAATAAATCCACGCATATTATTGGGATAGTATTACCAAGCACGAATAGTGCATATTTTCAAAATCCGTTCTTTTCTATGGCGCTACAAGGAATAAGTGAAGGCGTACATGAACATCAATATGCATTGCAAATATGTGCTGGAAAGACAAATGTGGAAATATATGATGATGTTGTTGATATGGTTCAAGGAGGACGTGTAGATGGAATCATTCTCTTATATTCAAGAGTAAATGATCGTATTTTACAATATTTGAAAGAACGTAATTTTCCTTTTGTCTCAATAGGAAGACCATATGATTTCTCAGAAGAAATCACATATGTAGATAATAATAATAGTAAGGCAGCCAAAGAAGCTACACAGTATTTAATCCGTTTAGGTCATAAACGAATCTCCTTTGTGGGTGGACACGGAGAGTATATTGTTACCGTAGAAAGAAGAAAAGGGTACGAAGAAGCTCTTCAAGCGGCTGGTTTACCATTAGATACCCATTTGTTCTTAGAGGATACTATTGTTAGAACAGATAGTAGCAAAGCAATGGCTGGATTATTAGCTCTTAAATATCCACCAACAGCTATGATTGTAACGGATGATTTGTTAGCCTTAAAAGTACTGACAGTGTTAAAAGGACTGGGTGTTTCTGTTCCAGATGATATGAGCATTATTAGTTTTAATAATGTGTTATTTTCGCAATATTCTACACCACCATTAACGTCCGTAGATGTTGGTATTTTCGATTTAGGATATCAAGCTTCTATATGCTTAATTCAGCAGCTTAATAATTCTAAAGAACCTATGAAACGAATCCTTTTACCATACGAGTTAGTTGAAAGACAATCGTGTAAACAATTGAAATAAGACTAGGCGTCTCAAAAGGGAGTTTCAATCACTTTTGAGACGCCTTAGCAATTACTAGTTTAAGCGTTTTGACTAATTTCAGAGCCAACGTAGGCTGCTTCAAGAATATCAAGAATATCTTCTTTCGTCACTTCAATTGGGTTAGCCATAATACTAACTTCTTCGTTTAAAGTAGCTATAGCTAAAGTATCGAATTGGTCGCGACTTACACCTACTTCACTTAAAGTTGGTATTTCAACTTTTTCTGATAGCTGTTTAACGGCTTCTACTGCTTTAGCAGATGCTTCAGCGTCAGATAATCCTTCAACATTTATCCCCATAGCTCTAGCGATGTCTTTATTTCTTCGTTGAACATTTGGATCTTTCGCATTGAAAGCCATAACGTATGGTAATCCACATGCATTTGCAACACCGTGAGGAAGACCACAGTATACGCTTAGCGGGTGAGCAATGGCATGAACGACTCCTAGTAGCGCTGATTCAAAAGCAAAGGCAGCTAGCATACTTCCAAGAAGCATATTTGTACGAGCTTCGATATTACTTCCGTTTTTAACAGCTTCTTCAAGATTGCTAGAAATCAGTTCAATTGCTTTCAAAGAATTAATTTCAGTTGGGATGGATGCGAATTTTGAAACATATGATTCGATGGCATGAGTAAGTGCATCCATTCCAGTTGCAGCAGTAATAGCTGGAGGTAGACCAACAGTTAGTTCTGGATCAACTAATGCTACTGTTGCACCGCAGTTATTACCACCGATAACCATTTTCTTTTTACGTACTGTATCTGTAATAACAGTAACGGATGTAACCTCACTACCAGTTCCAGCCGTTGTTGGAATAGCAATTAATGGTTTTGTAGCAATTTTTACTGTATTAATACCGTCATATTGATTAATTGGCCCTGGATTTGTAATGAGGATATTAATCGCTTTAGCTGCATCGATAGAGCTGCCTCCGCCTACTGCGACAAGAGCATCTACATTATTTTCTTTTGCTAAATTTGCACCTTCTTCTAAAATAGTGTCAGGTGGGTTTGGAAGAACGTTAGAGAATTCAACGACTTCAATGTTTCCGTCTTTTAAGAATTGCAAAACTTTGTCTATAATACCTGCTTGCTTCACACCTTGATCATAGATACACAAAACCTTTTTAACAGAGAGTTCTTGTAAGACTTCAGCGATTTGTGTTACAACACCATTACCAAATTTTACTTTGCTAGGGATACCAAATTGAAATTCCATGATTTATTGCTCCTTTTTCTGTAGTAGTTATATGCTAATAATCAAGTTGCAATCGAATTATACTAGTTATTGCAACTTGATTATTTAATAGGCGGATAGATTTATACGCCGTACCAATTTAGGCCTTGTTCATTTAAATCAACCCATACATGCTTTGTTGACGTATACATATCCATTGCTTCAAGTCCAAGTTCTCTTCCGAATCCGCTTTGTTTCTTTCCACCGAAAGGAGCAGCACTATCTAATAAGCTATACGTGTTCACCCAAACAGTACCGGTTTTTAAACCACGAGCCATTCGATGACCGCGTTTTATATCGTTTGTCCAAACTCCAGCAGCTAAGCCATAAATAGTATCGTTTGCTTTGCGTAAAGCATCCTCTTCATCTTTGAAACGAATAACTGAAATAACTGGGCCGAAGATTTCTTCCCTTGCGATTGTCATTTCATTTGTTACATTATCGAATACAGTAGGAGTGAAGTAATATCCATTTCCGGCTTTCAAGTTTCTTTCTCCACCGGTTACCAGATTAGCACCTTGCTCTAGCCCTACAGCAACATATCTTTGAATTTGTTCCAATTGTTGTTGTGAAACTTGAGGACCCATTTGTGTTAATTGATCTAAAGGATTACCCACACGAATGGATTGAATCTTGTTAACGAATGAATCCATAAATTTGTCGTAAATACTTTCTTGAACGAAAAGGCGTGTACCTGATGCACATACTTGTCCTTGGGCAAAGAAGATACCAAACATGGACCCATTAACAGCATTTTCAAGATTAGCATCATCAAATACAATATTTGGAGATTTTCCGCCTAACTCTAAACTAACAGGTTTCAAGTTTTTACTTGCAGATTGCATAATTAATCGACCTGTATTAGTAGAGCCAGTAAACGCAATTTTATCTATATCAGAGTGTGAAGATAAAGCTTCTCCTGCAACACTACCGTATCCAGGAACTACGTTGATTACGCCATCTGGAATACCTACTTCATGGAAAATTTTAACCATTTCTAGTATACTGACAGGCGTTTGCTCAGCTGGTTTAATAACAATCGTATTACCAGCAGCAAGAGCAGGAGCAAGCTTCCACATTGTAAGCATCAATGGGAAGTTCCAAGGAACAATCGCTCCAATAACTCCGATTGGTTCTTTTAACGTGTAGTTTAAACGATCACTTGGAGAGGCAAGTGTAGCGCCCTGAACTTTATTTGCTAACCCAGCATAGAATTCAAGTACGTCAATCATAGCAGGCATTGCGATATGTTTTGTTTCATTAATTGGTAAACCATTATCTGTTGATTCGATTGTAGCAAGCATATCTGCTTTCTCCCAAAGTGCTTGTGCTACTTTATATAATAATCGTCCACGGTCTCCAGGAGCCATGTTCGCCCAAGGACCTGATTCAAATGCTTGGCGAGCTGCTTTTACAGCTAAATCAACATCTTCTGCACCAGCTTCAGCGACTACAGCGTTCACTTCTCCTGTCGCAGGATTAATTGATTTGAAAGTTTTTCCGGAAAGTGCATCTACCCATTTTCCGTTAATAAATAATTGATATTTTTTATCCATCTCATAGTCCCCTAACTTTTGTGAATTTCTAATTTAATAGTTTTGATGTAATCGTTTACAGTGATGTCTAGAATACTTTTGCTTCAGTAAGATAATGATTTAAACTTATAAATTTAAAATGCAAGATGCATGCCAAGGCGAAAATACAGCATTTTTCGCTTGTTTTCTGTAAGATATTGTTCTAATTTGGAGCACTTATGCTCCAAAATGGAACATGAGTTGAAATACGTGATGTAAGGAGGTCAAAGAAGGTTTGAGCTTTAAGCGTTGATTGTAAATGTCCAAAATGATGATTGAATTTCTATAACTTTTTCAATTGCTTCGACTTGATGTTTAGCTAAAACATCAGTTGGTAAGCTTTTAATAGCTTCATAATACGGGTCGTCTGTCACTTTGCTCTTTAAGCCACTTAATGATTCTATAATTCTTAATGAGCAGAAAGGTACATATGCAGCACTATAACCACCCTCATGACAAACAACAAGGCGTCCATCGCATAGCTTTTTTGCAAGTTCTTTAACAAGAGCGGCGATTTTGCCATAGCCATCTGCTGTTACTAACATACGTGAAAGTGGATCGAATACACTAGCGTCTTGACCAGCGGCTACAATAATAAGTTCTGGCTTAAATTGCTCAGCTATAGGAAATACAACTTTTTCAAGTGCGTAGTAATATCCAGCATTTCCTGTACCAGCAGGTAAGGGAATATTCACATTATAGCCTTCTCCAGCACCTTCACCTAAATGTTCAGCGTAACCTCTATTCGGTGGGAAATTTAGTTCTTGATGAATTGATATAGTAAGTATTTCAGGATCGTCATAGAAAGCATTTTCAGTACCGTTTCCATGATGAACATCCCAGTCTAAAATTAATATGCGTTTTAATCCATATTTTTCTCGTGCATGGTGTGCAGCAATTGCGACATTATTAAACAAGCAGAAGCCCATGCCTAACTCTTTTTCTGCATGATGTCCAGGTGGCCTAGTTAGTGCATATACGTTTTGAACAGTGCCCTCCATAACAGCATCAACACCTGTAATCGCACCACCAACAGAAAGCAAAGCGATTTCGTAGGAACCTCTACCCACAACAGCTAGTTCACCAGCGTCGCCACCATCAGCATCGCTTAATGCTTTAACCTTTTCTACATACGATGGATTATGATTTCTCTCTACTTCTTCTTTAGTAGCTGAACGAGGCTTCATTACTTTCAGTTCTTCGATAAAGCCAGTACGCTCTAACAAGTTTTTAACACGACGCTTACTTTTCGGACTTTCACCGTGTTCGTCCGCTTCAATCCATCCGCCAGGTGGTAAAAATAATGCACCATTTCCTGTATCATGCCAAAAATAGCTTTCATCATAAATAAAACCAGTTTTTTGTTCCATTTTTCATTCACTCCTATATTAGATTTAAAAAGGGGGGATATTACGAAACAATTTCATTTTGATCTAATTCAACAGATGAACCTTTTTGTTTTTTACGAGGATTGGTTTCAATCAATCCGATACTTAATAATGTAATGACTAATCCAGAGATAGCAGCAACAATCATAACAAATGGTAATCCATAAGAATCTGCCAGTGTTCCTGAACCTCCTAAAATGAAGGAACCCATAATTTCACCAATACCGATAATTAGAGCACTTGAGGTAGCTCTTAAATGAACTGGCATCGTTTCTTCAGGAATGATACTCATATAAATGGGAGCGATGGCACCAAATAAACCGCCACATAAAATTAATGAGGCACTTCCTCCTATTGATGTAGGGAATAAATATAGCCCTAGTGGCGCAAGCCCAGCTAATAAAGCGAAAATCATTAAAGCTGATTTTCTTCCGAAATAATCAGAGAACAAAGGAACTAGAATACTAGTAATGATTGTTACAATCCCCATTAGTGACATAATTAAGCCCATTTTTTCTATGGAGTAGTTTCCTACAGATGTTAAATAAAGTGGAGCAAAGGCAGCCAAAATCCAAAAACCAGTCATCATGCTAATGTTAATAAGAATACACATAACGATATTTCGATATTTCAATGCTTCAAATATTCCATTCTTTTTCTCTGGTTGGCTTTGTTGTTCAACTACTGGTGCAGACGGCACCTCTTCTGTAAATCGCCAAATTAAGATGGCTAGAATAATACTTGGTATACTTACAATAACGAATGCCATATGCCAGTTTGTAAACGAAACGAGCTGTGTTACTAATGTTGGCCCAAGTGTACCTGAGATAACAGCAACCCCAGCATTGACAATCCCAACATTTCTTCCAAAACGCCCAGCTAATGAAGCGGATGCTACCATTGATACAGCTAGAGGCAAAATCGGTCCTTCACTTGCTCCAACCAAAAATCTCACAGCGAGTAATAGAGGGTATGAGGTAGCTAATGCTGATATAGCAGAAAAAATAGCTGTTGATAAAATGGCTGCTATTAATAGTGGCTTTCTTTTACCTGTTCGATCCGAGTACATTCCTACTAATGGACCTGCTATTGCGTATCCGATTGTTTGCCACATATTTATTTGTCCAACCTGCCCGTTTGTTAAATCTAAACTATCAACTAAAACAGGCATAATATAAGACAATGCAGTTCGATCAAGGAAAACAAATCCCCATGCTAGGAACATGAATGTTACAATTCTAAATTCATAAGAGCGAGACTTGTTATTTAAGCTTTCCATTTGAATACCTCCTTAATTTTTTATTTGAATTTGGTCTTTCTCCCTAATTAACAACTCTGTATTTCTAAGAATTGCAAGAACTATGCCAATTGATTTATAGTCATATTTCCTACTTTTTTATGTATGAGATGTGCTACTTTAGAACACTGTGTTACAAAATGGAACAAACAAGTTCTGAAAATTCAGAAATAAACATTGCTGTATTTTCACAATCGTTATATACTTTTCCTAATATTTACTTAATTGTTTAGTTCTAGCTTGTGCTAGGGTTCCTATTTCATAATGGTTGTTTGTGTGCTATATGTTAGTGGAACATTAGCACTAGCAAGAACTCCTTTGTTCCAGTTCGTACAGTTTTTCTAATGTAAGAAAGGAGTGGCGGAATATATGTTAGTTCCTCAAAGAAATGTGGAAATTATTAAAGACTCATGGAAGCGTTGCCAAAAAATCGGATTGAATTCTTATGAACCAGCACAAGAACAAAACATAACAAGTGAGTATTTGAAAGAACTTCAATTAGAGAATGAAAAATTAATTTACTATGCTTCTCAAGTATTTGAGAGAATTTACCCCATCATTCATAACTCTCACCATAAAATGGATTTAATAGATCATCATGGGCGTCTCACGTATTCAATAGGCTCGTATTTAGATTCACTTCCTGCCAAACGAAAAAATTCATTATTGGGTATTAATTGGAATGAGAAATACAAAGGAACGAATGCTGTTGCATTGTCGATTAGAGAAAAAAAGCCAATTAAGCTAGTAGGAAAAGATCATTTCTTTTCAGAGAATCAATCGTTACTTTGTGTTTCGTATCCCGTTTTTGGATTAGATCATTCAGTGATAGCTGTTATAAATATTAGCAGTGAAATCAGTGAATTTGATTATTCTGCGCTTCCGTTCGTTTCCATGATTGCGGAATTACTACAAGATAAAATGCTTCTTGAGAATGAAAAGAAAACGAAAATAGTAGCGCTACAAGAGTTAAATAATTTATCAAATCATGTTTCAAAGCCAATTATTTCGCTTAATGCAGATAATACAATTGTCTTTGCTAATAATGCTGCTCAAAACATTTTAGGATTCAATTGTGTTGGAAATGAGTTTGTACAACATAATCAATTTGCTACAGAAATAATTAGCGATACCACAAATAGATATTGGCAAACTCTTGCTCTACAACCCGCTAAAAAAAATGCTGGAAGTTCCAAAAATAACTATACGTTTAATGATATTAAAGGTAGCTGCTCTAAACTGAGTCAGTCCATTCAGCTTGCAAAGAAAGTGGCTTTAACAGATTTCTCAATTTTATTGTCAGGGGAGAGTGGAACGGGTAAAGAAATGTTTGCCCAATCTATACATGCTGCTAGCTCTCGTTCAACAATGCCTTTTATAGCTGTTAACTGTAGTTCCATTCCTGAAAGTTTAATAGAAAGTGAGCTTTTTGGTTATATAAAAGGAGCCTTTACTGGAGCCAATCCAAAGGGGAGCATCGGGAAGTTTGAAGCGGCGAATGGTGGTACTCTATTTCTTGATGAAATTGGTGATATGTCATTACGAGCACAAAGTACATTATTGCGTGTACTGCAAGAGAAAGTTATTACCCCTGTTGGTGGAACGAAAAGTAAGCCAGTTGATGTGCGCATTATTGCGGCTACGCATCGGAATTTTCAAGAAGAAATTAACGCAGGTCGATTTCGAGCAGACCTCTATTATCGTTTGAAAGAAATTCAATTAACAATACCATCCCTACGAGAACGAACTGATAAAATTGAGTTGGCAGAACATTTATTGCAACAAATGCTTCATGGAGCAACGAAAACATTTGCTACAGATGCGAAAGAATTAATTAATAAATATACTTGGCCAGGTAATATACGAGAAATGAAAAGCACATTGCTTCAAGCCGCGTTTTTAGGAGAAGGTGATATTATTCATGCATCACATCTTCAAATAAAGTTGGTCGACAAAGACATGGCTACAATTGAAAAGGGAAGTACAATTAAAGATTTAGAAATTACTCATATTAGGGAAACATTAGAACTATGTGATTGGAATATTAAGCGAGCTGCGGAGAAACTAGCTATTGGTCGAAATACATTGTATCGAAAAATGAAACAATACAATATTACATGAAACAGTAGGAGTTTATAGTTAATGAATAGTTATAAGAAAAAAAGTGAACTTAAACTTTTCAATGAACTAAATCAAACTTTTTTTCGCATTCATCGCATTGATGAGAATATAAGACCTTCTAATTGGAAAATCCATAAGGTTGACCGTCCATATAGCGTTTTTTGGTATGTTGTATCAGGAAAAAAGATTGTTCGAATCAATAACGAGGAGTATATTGTTCGTGGAGGAGATCTCGTTATATTCCCATCCGAAATTTCTTTTGAAATAGAAGAATCTAAAACATTTCCTCCTATGCATCATTTAGAAATCGCGTTTGAAAACAAATTAGGATCTTTTGATTTAGTTAGATTGTATAAGTTTCCTATCGTTACTAATTTGAATGAATATGATAAACGTACAGAATTAGTAGATTATTGGAGGGAAATGAAAAAAGGCTGGACGCCTGAAATTAAGAATTTGTACACTACCAAAAATGGAGAGTTTGAGCTTGCTTTAAATCAAACTATACAATTACTACAATTAAACGCCATTACACTTCACTGGTTTGTAGAAATACTTACTTTATTACAACCGTATGCTGAAGAACTTCTACCAACAATTGATTCACGACTTCAGCATCTTTTTTATTTTATTGATGATCATATAGAAGAAAAGCTTACTTTATATCGATTAGCTAAAGAGGTTTATATAAGTGAAAGTCATTTGAGTTTATTGTTTCGAAAAAATATAAAAATGTCTCCTATAGAATATGTAAGGCACGTCAGATTACAAAAGGCTAGAGAACTATTGTTAACTACTGATCTATCATTGATGGCAATTTCAGAAATGATAGGATTTAGTAGTCAAACACAATTAAGTCGGGCATTTCGTGAAATGATAGGTGTTAGCCCAATGGAATATAGGAAGAATGGAAATTTTATATAAAGAGGGTTGTACAAAAGGAATGGAAAACATATCTTTTGTACAACCCTAATTTTTTTCTGCTGTTCAACCTTACACCTGCTTATTTCTAGCGTATAGCTCTTTCTTTATCTCGGTTGGGGGCTCCAGCACATACGGAGCTAAGGAGGGAGCTTACGCTTTTCTTATACTTTAAGAAAGTTTAACTTCATTAAAGGAATAAAGTATAAGAAAAGACATCGACTTTCGCCATTAGGGGCGATAAGTCGTGTTTTTCTAATAAAATAAGAATGTATATAATTTTGTGCGGTGTCTAGCTCCAGCGCCCAGCGACTAGTAGATTTCACCCATCTCCCTACGATAAGTCAACATCGAATCAGCTACCGCCTCTTCGTGTTTCCTTTATCTCAGTCGAAGTGCTCCAATCTATACGTCGCTTAACGGGCGCTTGCGCTTTTCTTATAAAAACATGCTTAAGTTCATTACTGTTAGTACGGATTGGTCAGGGTATACAATGCGAGAGGCGATTTTCCAACTTTGATCTATTTTTCTAATGATATCTTCTCTTTCTCCGAATATCTCTTCCGTGTTTATTTCAGAACTTCTACTGCGTTTAAATAAGAAATAACTTCTTACTTTATATTCATTTGAATTAGAAGTGGGTTCAATCATGATATTGCTGATAAAATGTCTTTGTCTTGGTGCAGGATTATCTACCCATGCTGATTTCGTATAAAGTCTTTCCACTTTCGTTGTAACGTCTTTTTTTGTATCGGTGAAGTATGACATTTCATGTACTATATTTGTTTGCACTTTATTTTGAACGGTTACTCGTAAAGGCATACAATATTGGATGTCATCGGTTAGGAGTTCTAACCACTCTCTATATTGTCGATGGTCTAGAAGATAAGCTTCTTGATAAAGGAATTGTGTAATTTCATAATGTAGAGCACTATTCATTGATTGTCACCTCAGCTTGTGCAGAGATGAGTTCGAACCAATATTTATGCATACTCCGTGCGATATGATCAGTGTAACAAGTAGGATAGGCTGTACCGGGACCAACAAAATTTGGGTCTGCTTCTACGTTATCAAATCCCATCAAATAATTCGCCACATTGTTATAGCTTAGTTTTCTATCTCGAGCCATTTTACCTTGGCTTGCTTCAACGATTCGTGCCCAGTTTTCAGTATCGTCTTGTTCAAGAGTACCTGCTGCACCGAATGTAGCAAGAAATCCTTTATACGATTTTTCTTTATACTCTTCTGGAAGTGCTTTATCAATCATATACCAAACCCAAATTTCTACTTGATCGGGGCTAATTGGTCGCCATATTCTAAATTGTAGATGATTATATTTATTTCCTTCAGTACCACTACAGGAGCTTAAGAATGAAAGATTAGGGAATACACCCCCGACAAAATTTGTTACTTTTGAGAAAACGTCTAGTTGTTCATTAGTTAAATTCTTTTCAAACATAGGCCACATTGATTCAGGCATCCCTTGAAAACGGTTAGCTGATTGGCCAGTGACTGACGTAATCACATTGATACCATGTCCATTATTTAAAACAACTTGATGACCGTATGAAGCATATAAAGGGTCACTTGGAGTTAGTTTCATTTCTACGGCTGATCGATGTGTAGTCTGTACATGATACGGGTCGGCAGCAAAGTTCTCACTTGTCATTTTCCAATTTGCTTTTGCCACCCAACGTTGAGGAATACCTCTTACTTCCATTCCACCGTCGCTTCTGCCTAGCATTATATCAAAGTACCATTTCATATCGCCTAAATAATCTTCTAATGAAATAGCATTAACATCTAAGTTTCCAAAAATCATCCCTTGATAGCTTTCAACTCGTGGAACAGGACGAAGTCCCCATTCACTTTTATCCATCTTTTCACCATAAACTTTATTTCCTGCAACAATTCCAATTAATTCACCATCTAAATTGTAACTCCAGCCATGATAAGGACAAATATGAGCTTTCTTTTTACCGAAATCCTCTGTACATAAACGTGTTCCTCGATGTGAGCAAGAATTTAGAAAGGCTTTAATTTCTCCGTTACTATTTTTCATTAAAAGAATGGGATCATCAGCTAGCATGCGAGTAATATATTCGCCAGGTTCTTTTAATTCAGATTCATGTGCTAAAAACAGCCATGTAGTACCGAAAATTCTTTCTTGCTCAAGTTTGTAGACTTCTGGATCGGTTATAAGCCATTGTGGGAATTGACCTTCTAATACCTGATTTTTCATTTGTTTTATTTCGTCAATAATCATATTGAATGACTCCTCCTTCAAAAAATTTGCAGTAGTTTAATAAGGGTAAAAATCATTAACTTATATTTGCATCTTGTAGTTTAGTACTTTGCGTCTTTGATTTAGATAGTAAACTGACAACTACGAAAACAATCGCTGATAGGGGTAGGGAATAGAATAAAGGGTCTACAAAAGTCCAAGGATAAGAAACTAGAGTATCTTTACCGAATAAAGCCTTTGCTAAACCAAGAGTTGCTGATTCCTTTTCGTGTAAGAATAAAAAGCCGATAATACTCGTAGAAAATCCAACAACTATACTTGCAATAGCTCCTTCTTTAGTAGAGTTTTTCCAAAAGAAAGCCCCAATCATAGTTGGTAAGAAGCCAGCTGCACATATGCCAAACCAAAACGCAGTTGATTGAGCGATAACTCCACCTGGAAGGAGGTAAGATAAGATGACAGCAGCTAAGACACCGATAAAGACGCCGATTCGTGAACCATCCATTCCGAAAACGGATTTAATCCCTACTGTTTTTAAAATATCTTGTCCAAAGGCTGAACCTTGGAGATGGATTAACGAACTAATAGTGGAAATTGCAGCTGATAGAAGTGTGAGTGTAAATAAATAAACGAACCACTCAGGCATTAGATGACTAATAAACATCGGAATAACTAAATCAACATTTCCATTTGCCATATCTAAAGAGATTTTACCTGTTGTATTATAGAAATATAGATTGCTAATTGGTCCAATCATAAATGCAGCACCAGTCATAAAGAAAATAAAAACACCACCTACTAAAACAGAACGATAGAGGGCATTATTGTTTTTTACGGTCATAAAACGCATCGTTAATTGTGGTTGAGCTAATACGCCAATACCAACACCCATGATAATCGTACTAACGAGCGTCCACCAGATTGGAGAGCCAACTTCAGGCATAGAAGTCCACCCCCGATGTCCTTGGTCAATGAGAGATTGAGGAATCATATTTTTTAAAGCTGTTAAACCATTATGTGCTTCCATAACTCCTCCGACTGCTTTGTAACTCATGAACAAGAAGATTGCCATACCTATTAACATAACGACTGCAGCGAATGCATCCGTATACATAACCGCTTTAATTCCCCCACCAATCACATATATACCAACTATGATGGCAAGAATGAGTAAACTTAGGTTATAATCAATTCCTATTGATTCTTGGAGAAAGCGTCCGCCCCCTATAAGTACGACACTTGTATAAGCTGGCATAAATAAAAAGATGACAGCTCCAGAAAAGACGGTAATAAACTTAGAATGATAACGCTTACCTAGTAAGTCAGAAAAAGTGTATGCTCCTAGTTCTACAGAAAGCTTTCGAATACGAGTACCGAATACGGCAAAAGCAATGAATACTCCAAGGAAAATATTTAAGAATGCTAGCCATAATAATCCGAATCCATTCATAGCCGCAACTCCGCCAAAACCAATTAATGAAGATGTGCTTGTGAAGGTAGCTCCATAGGAAAGAGCCATAATGACTGGGTGTGTATTACGACCGCCAACTAGATAATCGGATTCTGATTTAGTCATTCGATAACCATAATAGGCAAGTCCTGACATGATGATTAGATAGATAATAACTAGTGAAATTAATACTGTAAGATTCATTTCAATTAATCCTCCTCTTCTCCTCGATTCCACATAATAAGCCCATAAATAATACATCCAACCATTGATAGTACAGTTGTTATCCAAGCGAGAGTAATAGTTACATCCTCCATACCTAGCATGAATACTCACCTCCTTAGAAGGTTTTGGAAATATAAAACTTTTAAATAATGTTAACAACATGAAAGTGTTATTAATAGCTCATTATCGCTTATATATTTGACAAAAATGATTATTTAGTAATGTTTATTAACGATAAAATATAGGAAGTTATTGAGTTTATATTAGTTAGAAAATAAAATCATATATGATTTTTCAAAAAACTTATTGAAATCATATATGATTTCGTATATGATTAGCTCATGGGAAAGAAAACCAATAATCCAAATAAAACACAACTTGCATATGAGCATCTTCGCACACAGATTCTAGAAGGAACTTACAAATCTGGACAGCGGATTATCATTGACCAAATTGCTAAGGAATTAGGATCAAGTCCAATTCCAGTTAGGGAAGCTATTCGACAATTGGAATCAGAGGGATTGATTCAGTATAAGCAGTATAGCGGAGCAGTCGTAACAAGTATCAATGAAAGTGAATACATCGAAACGTTAACGGTCATTGGTATATTGGAAGGTTATGCAACCGCCCTTAGCTCCTTATATTTAACGGACAGTGATTATGAAAATCTAATTAATTTAAACAAAGAAATGGATGAGGCCCTTCAGGACTTTGAATTAGAGCTGTTTGGTGATTTAAATCGTATATTTCATACTACAATCTTTGAGAAATGCGGAAATCCCATATTAATTGAAAAAATTAAAGAAACCCAACATCGGTTGGATCGAGTTAGATCAACAGTCTTTACGATTGTTCCTCAACGAGCTGTTCAATCTATTCAGGAGCATACAGATATTATTCAAGTATTAAGAGAAAAAGCTCCTTTCGAAAAGATTGAAGCAATTGTGAGAGAACATAAAATGAATACGATTACTGCCTTTCGAAAAAGAAAAGCCTCTATTCAAGACAATAAAGCGTTGTAACTCGAATGGCTTTGTTTATTAAAAGCAAAGCCAATTTTTATAAGTTTTATAATCAGAAAATACTGAATATTAAGAAAAGGGTGGTTTCGAAAATGTTTGAAGAAATTAAAAGTCGTTTACGAGGATCGATTTCTCCTATTATTACACCATTTGATGAGAATTTAGAAGTTGATGTGGAAGCGCTTAAAGGATTAATAGAATGGCATATTGAAAGTGGTTCACATGGAATTTCTGTAACTGGAACAACAGGTGAGCCAAGTTCATTAACAACGCTTGAGCGTGAGCTAGTGATGGAAACAGCTATTAAAGCTGCAAATGGTCGTATACCAGTAGTGCCAGGAACAGGTTCAGCTAATCAAAAGGAAACATTACATTTAACAAAACGTGCTCAAGAAATGGGAGCAGATGCTGCTCTAGTCATTGTTCCTTATTACAATAGACCGAACCAACAAGCTTTATATGATCATTTTAAAACAGTAGCGGATTCAGTAGATATTCCAATAATCGTTTATAACATTCCTGGAAGAACTGGTGTGAACTTAGAAGTGAAAACACTTGCTCGTCTGGCGAAAGATTGTAAGAACATTATTGGTGTAAAGGAATCGAATAAAGATTTTGAACATATCAACCGCGTATTATTGAATTGTGGTAGAGATTTCTTGTTATATTCAGGAATTGAATTACTATGCTATCCAATGTTAGCCATTGGTGGAGCAGGACATTTCGCTGCAACTGCCTGCGTAGCTCCTAAAGAAGTAGCTGATTTATATAACTTATGGCAAGCTGGCGAAGTTGATAAAGCACTAGATCTTCATTACAAACTAATGCCACTTAATGATGTTCTTTTTAAAGAAACAAATCCTGGTCCATTAAAAACAGCAATGGGATTACTAGGAAAAATCAACCCTGCACTAAGACCACCAATGGGACCACCTTCAGAGGCTTTAACAAATGAAATTCGTAAAGAATTAGAAGCTTTAGGATTAATCGAATCTATTAAATCATAATTCCATTAAAATAAAAGGGGAGACTTCTTCAAGCAATTAAGAGTTTCCCCTCTTTAACCCGAATAGAGTTATATAAGGAGGAGAAAAAACGATGCGTGAATTTCCAGTTTATAATATTCAACATTATATAAATGGACAGTTTGTGGATGGTGTTGCTGGTAAAACATTTGAAAACATCAGCCCTTTTGATAATCAACCAATCAACCAAATTGCTGAAGGTTTCCAAGAAGATATTGAACTAGCGGTAGCGGCTGCTAGGGAGGCTTTCGATAACGGTCCTTGGAGAAAAATGACAGTTCAAGAACGATTGGGCTACATTAACAAAATTGCTGACTTAATTGATGAAAATGCTGAAGAAATTTCCTACCTAGAATCCCTCGACACTGGATTACCAATCAGTCAAACAAAAAAACAGGCTGCACGTGCAGCAGATAATTTCCGCTTCTACGCTCAAATGGTGAATAGTCGACTTGTTGGAGAAGCATATAAAGTAGATTCTGAATTCATTAATTACACTGTGCATAAACCAGTAGGTGTAGCGGGATTAATTACTCCTTGGAATGCTCCGTTTATGTTAGAAACATGGAAAGTAGCTCCAACGTTAGCTACAGGAAATACATGTGTATTAAAACCAGCCGAATGGTCTCCGCTAACAGCTAATAAATTAGCACAAATTATTGATCAAGCTGGTTTACCAAAAGGTGTGTTCAATATTGTGCACGGATTTGGTGAAACAGCAGGGGCATCTCTTGTTGCTCATCCTGATGTTCAACTTATTTCTTTTACAGGTGAGACAAAAACAGGTTCAGAAATCATTAAAAATGGTGCAGATACGTTGAAACGTGTGTCGATGGAACTTGGCGGAAAGTCACCGGCTATTATTTTCGAAGATGCTGAACTAGAAAAAGCACTTGACGCTGTTATCTGGGGGATTTATTCGTTTAATGGTGAACGTTGTACATCGAATTCAAGATTATTTGTACATGAGTCTGTTATTGAGAAATTTACAGAAATGCTGAAAGAGCGTGTGCAAAATATTAAAGTGGGTCATCCAATGGATGCAGAAACAGAAGTGGGACCACTTATTCATCGCAAGCATTATAATAATGTATCTTACTATATTAACTTAGCAAAAGAAGAAGGCGCTGAGGTTATAAGTGGAAGCATTCCAGAAGAATTTAAAGCAGGAAACTATATTGCTCCAACACTTCTACTGAATTGTAATAACGAAATGAGAATTGCTCAAGAGGAAATCTTCGGACCTGTTATGGCTGTTATTCCATTTAAAACAGAAGAAGAAGTTTTACGAATGGCAAACGATATTAAGTATGGATTAGCTGCATTCATTTGGACGAATGATTTGAAACGTGGTCATCGTCTGGCTCAGTCTGTTGATAGCGGTATGGTATGGATTAATTCACATAATGTGCGTGATTTACGTATTCCTTTTGGAGGTTCTAAGCAAAGTGGAATTGGACGTGAAGGTGGACATTATAGTTTTGAATTCTACACTGAAACACAAGTTGTGCACGTAGCAATCGGAGATCCTCATATTCCGAAGTTTGGTATGAAGAAGCAAGTCGCTGCTAGCTCAGCTGAAAAATAATAGATTGAATCTTTACTAGCCGCTTACTACCTACCTATTTAAACATCTTCGCTTGTAATTGAGAGGTTAGTGCAAGTTTTAAAAAAGGGATAACTAAAAATAGGGGGATATATGAGATGACATTTTCAATTATTCGTATTGCAAGAACAGTATTAAATGTAACAGATTTAGATCGTTCAAGAGCATTTTATGTAGATGCTTTAGGATTTATTGAAACGGAAAGAACGGATACTCATATTTATTTACGTGGATTAGAGGAAATTCATCATCACAGTCTTGTATTACAAAAAGCTGATAAAGCAAGTGTTGATGTATTAGGATACAAGGTAACGAAAGAACAAGACTTAGAAGAACTAGAGGCTCTATTCAAATCAAAAGGCTTACCAACAAAATGGATGGAAGAGGGAACTCAACATGCAATTGGCAGAGCTCTTCACGTTCAAGATATTTCAGGATTGCCAATCGAATTCTATTGTTCTATGCCTCAAGTAGAAAGAATGTTACAGCGCTATGATCAGTATAGAGGTTCAAGAGTTCAAAGAATTGATCATGTGAACTGTGCAGTTCCTGATGTACAAAAAGCATATGATTTCTACGTAAATGAATTAGGTTTTGCTTGTTCGGAAGATACAGTTGATAAAGATGGTAAGTTATGGGCTAGCTGGTTACACCGTAAGCCAGGTGTTCATGACCAAGCATTTATGAATGGAGTTGGACCAAGATTACATCACGTAGCTTTCTGGTTACCAGATCCATTAGCACTTATTCATACATGTGATGTTTTAGCGTCAGTAGGATATGCTTCATCTATCGAACGCGGACCTGGTCGTCATGGTTTATCAAATGCATTCTTCTTATATTTAAGAGATCCAGATGGCCATCGTATTGAATTGTACAATGGGGATTATTTAACTTCTGATCCAGATGTTGGACCTCTTCATTGGGATTTAGATGACCCAAGACGTCAAACATTCTGGGGAGCAAAAGCTCCGGATTCATGGTTTGATGAAGCTTCTACTCTTCTTGATATTATCACGAAGGAAGAAGTGACTACTAAAGAGCCAACTCTAGAAAAACGTAAGCCTGAATTTATTATTTAAAAAATAGTTTCTTCTTTAATATATCAAAATTGCCTATTTAAAATAGAAAGAAGGTATGAAGAATGGACGATCGTATGTTTCGAAATGCCATGGGTATGTTTGCTACAGGTGTTACAGTAATCACAACTACAACTGATAATGAAGTGCACGGAATGACAGCAAACGCATTTATGTCAGTTTCATTAACGCCAAAACTTGTATTAATTTCTATCGGTGAAAAAGCAAAAATGCTAAGTAAAATTAAAGAATCAAATAAATTTGTGGTGAATTTACTATCAGATCAACAAAAAGAAGTTTCAATGCAATTTGCTGGTCAACTTAAAGAGAATATAGATGTTGATTTTAGTTGGTCTAATGATTTACCTCTTATTAAAGATTCATTAGCAAGTATCGTTTGTGATGTATACAGTTATCAGGTCGCTGGAGACCACACGTTATTTATTGGTGAAGTAAAAGATCTTGTATTGAATGATGGAGAGCCATTAACTTTCTACAAAGGCAAATATGGTGGCTATGCAGCGGAAACTTTAGTATAGAAAAATAGTTCGACACGCAAAGAAAGGGCAGCGGTATGATGTACTGTTGTTCTTTTTTTTTGAATATGTGCAAAGAGGAGTAGGGAATTATGACAGTGCAAAGAGATATGGAAATTATAAAGAGAGACTTATTTATAGATGGAGACTGGGTGAGTGCAAACGATTATCAATCGTTGTACTCGCCATATTCTGAGGAGGAAATCGGAAGCATTCCCTTAGCAAATGAAGAAGAAACAAATCGTGCGATTGCTTCTGCTTATAAAGCAAGAACAATCATGGCAAAGATGCCTATTTATCAACGTGCAGCAATTCTTGAGCAGCTAGCTTTACTGTTAGAAGAGCGTTTAGAAGAAGCAGCTAGAATTATTGCATTAGAAGCAGCTAAGCCTCTAAAAACAGCGAGAGAAGAAGTAAGGCGAACAATTCAAACGTATAAATTTGCGGCTGAAGAAGCAAAGCAATTACGTGGAGAAACAATCCCTTTAGACGCTGCACCAGGTGGTGTTAATCGCATCGGATATACAGTTCGAGAGCCAATCGGTGTCATTGGCGCCATTACTCCGTTTAATTTTCCGATGAATTTAGTGGCTCATAAAGTTGGACCCGCTATTGCTTCAGGGAATTCCATTGTGTTAAAGCCTGCTTCACAAACACCACTTTCTTCTTATTATATAGCGGAATTATTTAAGGAAGCAGGTCTTCCAGATGGCTGTTTAAATGTAATAACAGGTGGGGGGAGAACAGTAGGTGACCAATTAGTTAAGGATGATCGAATTAGCAAAATTACGTTTACTGGTAGCCCAGCTGTTGGAATTGGAATTAGAAATAAAGCTGGTTTAAAACGAGTTACGCTTGAGTTAGGGTCAAATGCAGCGTTAATTATTGATGATGGTATAGAAATTGATCAAATTATCGATCGTTGTGTGACAGGTGCATTTTCCTTTCAAGGTCAGGTATGTATTTCACTGCAACGTGTTTATGTTCATGAGAACCTTTATGAAACATTCGTTACAAATCTGGCAGAAGCAACTGCAAAATTAACGATTGGTGACCCGCTTGATGAAGCAACAGATGTATCAGCTCTTATTTCAAAAGGTGATGTCGAACGTTCGCTAGCTTGGATAAATGAGGCCAAATCACAAGGTGCTCAAGTGGTACTAGGTGGTGAATCACAAGATAATGTGCTATTGCCTACCATACTTACAAATGTAGATAATCAAATGAAGGTATCTTGTCAGGAAGTATTTGCTCCTATTGTGATTGTAAATTCGTTTTCAAACATCAATGAGGCAATTGCACGTGTAAATGATTCACGTTATGGCTTACAAGCCGGAGTGTATACAAATAATATTCAAACGGCCTTATTTGCTGCTGATGAATTACATGTAGGCGGTGTAATCATTAATGATATTCCTACTTTCCGTGTTGATAATATGCCCTATGGTGGTGTGAAAGAAAGTGGAGTTGGACGAGAAGGAATTAAATATGCTGTAGAGGAAATGACAGAGCTTAAGTTAGTTGTTTTTAATAAAAATTAAAATAATATGTAAGAAAGCCTTCCTTTAGAGCAGGAAGGCTTTCTTTAAAAGATAATAAAGTATAAAAAATTTGTGGTGTCTAACCTTACACCTGCTATGCTTTGTTATAGCGTTTATGAATATTGTTTTTCTTATACGTTCCAGCCTCACTGAATTCATATAATTCGAGTGAAAGGGCAAGGTATCTTTTGTTAAACAAGTCTGAGAAGTGATCTTGAATCATGTTAAAGAGTTCATCACAAACTGCTTTTTTATCACTCTCTGAACGACCAGCTCCTATTTTTAAGGTAGCATGAACAAAAGCATCATCTTCTGATCCATCAGCGATGTAATAATGTTGTAATTCAATAGCTCTTGATCGTATACCACCGACTGGAAAAATAGGTGAGTAAGATATAAGTATTTCATTTACTTTACGTAAGAGTTCATCTATGCGAGCATCGTCTTTAATGTTGTCGGTATATTCAACAATGAAATGTGGCATAAAATTAATTCCTTTCTTATTGTCTAGCTCCAGCGCCCGGATCCTAGTGTGCTTCGTCATCCTCCCAATGATAAGTCAACATCGAATCTACTTCTGTCTCTTCGTGTTTCCTTTATCTCGGTTGGATGGCTCCAGCAAATACGGAGCTAGCGGGGCGCTTGCACTTTTCTTATTCCTTCTGACTTGATGATAGTACTTCTTGTT
This sequence comes from Bacillus massiliigorillae, assembly GCF_000380245.2. GTDB lineage: Bacteria > Bacillota > Bacilli > Bacillales > DSM-1321 > Bacillus_AD > Bacillus_AD massiliigorillae. The sequence goes on along the minus strand of NZ_HG428741.1, from coordinate 3,181,909 downwards.
TACTTACAAAAGTATCATCACCAGCAATTGTATTAATCAGACGTCCGATGCCTTCAATTTCAGTAATGACTTCATCTCCAACTGCTGTATCTGCTAAACCTTCAGGTGTTCCTGTTAAAATAATATCTCCAGGGCTTAAAGTCATAAAACTACTGAAATATTCAATTAAATCTGTGATGCTGAAAATCATGTCTTTTGTTGATCCTTCTTGAGTAAGTTTGCCATTAATATATGTTTTAAGAGTGAGATTCATCGGGTCTGGAATGTCTTCTGCATCAACTAACCATGGTCCAATTGGTGTACATGTATCTCGGTTTTTCACTCGAAGATTTGGTCGATAGTAGTTTTCAAGATAATCACGGATGGCATAGTCGTTTGCAATCGTGTAGCCAGCAACATATTGATACGCATCTTCTTTCTTTACATTGCGCGCTGTTTTACCGATTACTACAGCAAGCTCGCATTCATAGTGCATATAAGTAGCATCAGCAGGACGTCTCGTTTGACCACGATGTCCAACGAATGTATTGGGACCTTTTAAGAAGGCAAGTGGTTCTTCGGGAGCATTAAATGCTAGCTCTTTTGCATGATCCGCATAATTTAAACCTAGTGCAAATACTGTGCCTGGTTCAACAGGTGGTAGCCAAACGACATCTTGTTCATTTACTATTCGTCCATCAGTTAATTGTAATTGTCCGTTGTATTCTACTGCATCATGAATACTTCCGCTGTATGCTACACGTGCTCGTTTCATTGGTTTCCCTCCATCGCTACATTTTCTTCTTGAACAATTGTATTTTCTAAATAGCCAATTTCATCAATTTCAATTCGAATGTGGTCTCCTATTTTTGCAAGTGGAGCGTGTTCAGCTACTCCAACTAAAAGAATATCTCCAGCTTGGAGTGTCATAAAGTCCGTAACATCAGCAAGTAACTTAGCGATTGGTCTAACTAGATTGGCTGTAGTATTTTCTTGAACAGTTGTTTCATTGATTAGCACTCGAATTCGTAAATCATTTGGATTTGTAACTGAAGATGCATTTACAATCCATGGTCCAATTGGACAAAACTTATCACGTGCCTTAAAGCGAATCGCAGGTCGATAAACACTTTCGTGAGGGATACTAATATCATTAACGATTGTATACCCTTCAATATAATTCAATGCTTCTTCTTCTGTAATTCTAGTGGCTGTTTTTCTAATCACGATGCCTAGAGCAGCACCAACGGAGAGTTGTTCAGTATCTTGAGGTAATGGAATGGGTTGGGCAAAAGATGTGTATGTATTTTTAGGTTTAATATAAAGAATAGGTCCCTTTGGAGGAGCGTTGTATGGAGATTGATTCATTTGCTCTTTCATTGCCTCTAATTCGCCTCTATAGTTTAGCAATGTCCCATAAACAGTTCCTTTAATAGGCACGTCGATTTGAAGTTGTGATACGTCGTATGTATTCCCGTTTTTAATGATTTGGTTATTTTCGATTTGTATATCTTCTGAAGTAAGCTGATTTTGAAGCTTGATTTTTGCTTGGATCAAAATAAATCACTCCTTTAAGTTTTTATCATAAAAATAAATCATATATGATATCATATATGATTTTAAGGATATTATCAATGTATTTGGATTTTTCTGATAAATTATTTTTGATTATAGTTAGAAATAGATAAAGCCACCAGTATACCTGGTGGCTTTATCTTATAAATGATTCATTGACTTCGAATCTTGATGTTTGCCTGCTTTAAAGTTCTTATTTACAAGCTCATTTCTTTTCATATTAATTGCGTTATTATCTTTTGCTTTTTTGTTGTTGTCTTTTGTATGGGACACAATGCTTTCTCCTTTCGATTTGTTTACGTTAGTTTACATCATCGAAGGAGGAAGTATGTATGCTGATTAATCTACAGGCATTTCATCTAAGAAAAAGATTGCAATTGTTCCAGGGCCTGCATGAGCACCAACTGTGGAACCAATTAACTCTATATCAAATGAAGTAGTTCCGAATTCTTTTGATATAGCTTCCTTCCAATCATTAGCGGCTTTTAAATCATCACCATGACTGATGCCGATTGTTTGTTTAGCAAGCTGTGCACCATGTTCTTTCATTAATTCTAAAGTACGTTTGACAAGTTTTTTCTTCCCATGAATTTTTTCTAGTGGTACAAGTTTGCCATCATCCACGTGTAGCAACGGGCGGATATTTAATAAACCACCAACAAATGCAGACGCTTTTGAAATTCGGCCACCTCTAGCTAAATATTCAAGATTATCCACGGTGAATAAGTGCACCATATGTTTGGCGTGAAAGTTAAGTTTGTCGATAATCTCTTCTTTTGAAGCACTTGTTTTAGCAAGTTCAACTGCTCTTTTTACAACTAATCCATATCCTAATGAAGCACATTTAGTATCGATAATGGTAAGGTCCAAATCTGGATAATCAGCTTTAACTTGTTCTTTAATCATTACAGCTGTTTGATAAGTGCCTGATAGTTCAGATGAAAACGCAACATAAATGGCTTGTTTTTTTTGTTTAGCGAGCTCTGTAAATGTTTCTAGGAAAAATTCTGGTGATGCTTGTGACGTTTTAGGAGCAGCTCCTTGTCTCATAGCATCATAAACGGTTTTACTTTGAATGTTAATTCCATCTTCGTAATCTTTTCCTTCTAGATGAACGTTTAGTGGAATAAAAGTAAGGTTGTTTTCAGAAAAATAAGATAGGGGTAAATCACACGCACTATCTGCTAGTATATTTATAGTCACAACTTCACCTTCTTAAATAGTTTATTTTTGTATAAGTACTATATTAGTGTAGCATTGGTGAAAATAATAGGAAAGAATTGTTGATTAAGTTTTATTCGAAAATGCATTGGAAAAGTATTGTTCATTTGATATTATGTATGTTTCAGTTATTTCATTTAGGACAATATATTAAAATAATTAGGAGGTACAGTTTTGAATATAGAGGAAGGAAAAAAAATCTTAGCGGTAATTGTTGGGGCACTTCTAAATGCAATTGCAATGAATTTCTTCTTGATTCCTGCCAAGGTTTATGCGAGTGGTTTTGCAGGAGTAGCTCAATTACTCTCTAGTATCATTGGTAGCTTTACTTCGTATACATTATCAACAGGAATTTTAATATTTTTACTGAATGTTCCTGTCGCAATATTAGCCTGGAAGAAAGTCGGAAAGGCGTTTACGTTTTATAGCTTTTTATGTGTTGCATTAATGTCTTTGTTTATGGAAATTATTCCAATTTATCAATTTTCACCTGATATTATATTAAACGCTGTATTTGGTGGTGTTATTGCAGCCGTTGGTGTAGGTATTACATTGAAATATGGAGCTTCAACAGGTGGTATGGATATCGTGGCTATGATTCTTTCACGCATGAAAGATAAGCCAATTGGAACTTACTTATTTGCCATGAATGGTGCAATTATCGTTACTGCAGGTATCTTATATGGACCAGAAAAATCTCTTTATACTCTTGTAGCTCTTTATGTCACAACGCGAGTTATTGATGCAATTCATACTCGTCATGAGAAATTAACAGTATTTATTGTTACGCAAAAAGCAGAGGTTTTAAAAGAAGCGATTCATGCCAAATTAGTTCGTGGTATTACAATGATGCCAGCAAAAGGCGCGTTTACAAATGAAGATAAAGATATGATGATGATGGTTATTACCCGTTATGAATTATATGATTTGATTCATATTATTAAAGAAGTCGATCCTAAAGCATTTACGAACATTGTGGAAACGACAAATGTATTCGGGTTCTTTAGGAAAGATTAAAATGAATTTCTAAAAAAACAAAAAGGAAGGGCGTACTAAAAGTGAATCACTTTTGGTACGCCCTTTTTTTTGCGTATTTGATTGCTAAGTTACTGTTTCTAAGTTAACGAATCTAATTCTGCTTGCATGTCTCGTAACTGAAGCTTTTCGGCAGTTGATGTGTTAGCGTATGCAGAGGAAAGCGCATTTTTCGCTTTAGCTATAGCTTCTTCTCGATAGTGAGTGTCGGCATGCATAGCTTCATTTACGAATCGACGGGCTTCTTGAAATAGTTTATTGGCCATTTAACAACACCCGGATTCGCTGCAACCAGAGCTACTCATTTTATTTGCCTCTGCTTCAGCTAAAGTCATACGATATGGGAATTTTTCATCATGCTTGGAAACAGTATCTTTACTTTGTTGGAAGAAACGCTTCGATTTGTTACGTTTGCCCATTAGTAAACCCCTCGCAATCTAAGCAATTGACACATTCACTGTGTCGATAATAGTGTATGTAGATTTGATTGGATTATAAAGGTAAATAATGGTTGTCGGAAACGGGGCTAATTGTTAGATAGAATCTGCTATTTTATTTAAGTAATAATACATTTGTATACTAATGAACACCAAGCTGATATAATTTTAATCTGAATATTCAGATTAAGGGGGTTAATTTTTTGAAAGTACATACACATTTTAAAGACCGAGTTTGTGTTGTAACAGGAGCAGGAAGTGAAAGTGGAATAGGGTTTGCTACGGCAAAAATTATAGGTGAATTAGGTGCAAAAGTTGCCCTTATTTCTACAACGGTTCGTATTCAAACTCGTGCGGATGAATTAAAGGAGATGGGAATAGAGGCAAAAGGTTATATAGCTGACTTAATGGATGAACAACAAGTGCAACGAGTTACGAAAGCTATTCTCCAAGATTATGGTCAAGTCGATATTTTGGTCAATAATGCTGGAATGGGACAAATCGGTTCTCCAGAAAAATTCATTTCATTTGTAGACATGGAAACAGATGAATGGAATTTATCTATTTCACGCAATCTTTCAACTTGTTTTCATATGACAAAAGCAATTATCCCACATATGATTGCGGCTAATTATGGGCGTATTATTAATGTTACATCAGTTGCTGGCCCGATAGTTAGTAATCCTGGAGAATCAGGCTATAGTGCAGCTAAAGCTGCTATGGTAGGAATGAGTCGTGGTATCGCAATTGAGGTAGCCAAGCATCATATTACTGTTAATAATGTAGCTCCGGGTTGGATTGCAACAGGTTCACAAACAAAGCATGAAGAAATTGCAGGGCTTCACACACCGATAGGGCGGAATGGTCGCCCAGATGAAGTTGGGCATATGATTACTTTTCTTGCATCAGAACAAGCATCATATATTACCGGTCAATTATTTGTTGTAGATGGCGGAAATACGATTCAAGATTACAAAGGTCCTCATGAATATTTGTAAGTGTTTATTTTAAGCAAACTAAATAAAAGACAAATTAAAAAGACTAAGCAATCGGTAAGTGGTTGCTTAGTCTTTTGTATAGCTTCGGTGCCCAGCTCCTAGTGTGTTTTGCTAACCTTCCTATGATAAGGAAGAGGACTCCAGCAAACACTTGCGCTTTTCTTATTATTGCGCTTTCTTTAAATTAAACTTTTCCTCTAAAAAGATGGCAATACCATCTTGCTCATTTGTAAGGGTCGTTGTATTTGCAATGTTTTTTACTTCTGCAATACCGTTGCCCATTGCAACACCACATCCCGCATACTCTAGCATTTCTAGATCATTGTCTTCGTCACCGAAAGCGATGATTCGATTTTGTGGAATGTTTAGATTCGCAGCGACTTTTTGAATACCAACAGCTTTATTGAGACCAGATTTAACAATTTCAATAACGTGGAATGGGTCTGCCCATCGACGGTGATCAATGACTTCGGCATGTACGTCGGATAAATGCTTCCTAATAGATGAAACATGTTCTTCGTCTGTATGAATGAGCATACTTGTTGGTGATGAACCAAGGTAGCTTCGCAAGTCTCCTATTGTTATTTTAGGATTTCCCATATTAAATATATCGATTAATTTTGGATCATGTTGATGCAAATAAATATCATCTTTTACTTCAGCAATAATATTGTGGTACTTGTAATCATTACAAGCTTCCACAATGTCTCTTGCTACTTTAATATCAAGCGGACTATGATAAAGTCCCCAGTTAGCGTCTAATGGATGGTGAACGAAAGCTCCGTTAAAATTAACAATTGGAGTTTGAAGAGCGAGCTCGTTATAGTACGGTAAACTTGCACGATAAGGTCTACCAGTAGCAATCATAACGTGATGACCTTGTTGAATTAGAGTCCCTAATGTTGATTTTGTTTTTGCTGATATGGTTTTGTCATCTTTTAGTAATGTTCCATCTAAATCTAAGACAATTAAATGTTTTTCAGTCATAAAGCCCCTCCTCTTTTTATCATAATACTACTTTACAGTAGGAATGTTGTAAAAGAAACTTTCTTTCGTTTCCAATTTACAGCATGATATTGTAAATGTATACATGTTCATTGTTAAATATATGTAATTTTCATGTTCTTCTTAGTGTAAACGTTTTATATAATCATTTTAGTATTTAAGTTAAAAGGATATAATGTAGTAGTAGAAAAATGGTATGTTGGGGGAATACATATGGTAATCATCAAGAAAGAAAATATACTTGGCATCCCTTTATTGCATGTCGTAAAACATGAGAAAATGGAAGACAAGCTTCCGTTCGTCATTTTTATTCATGGAATTGCAAGTATTAAAGAAAGAAACCTGCAATATGCATATATGCTAGCGGAACAAGGGTATCGTGTTATATTACCAGATGCTCTTTATCATGGTGAACGTTTGGAAGAGAAACATCTACATGCAGAATTTTGGAAAGTCGTCTTAACGACTATTCATGATATCGAAGTATTGAAAGAGTTTTTTGATGAGCAAGGCTTAATAGAGGAAGGACGAATTGGGGTTGCAGGAACATCAATGGGAGCCATCATTACATTAGGCGCTATGGCGAAATATGATTGGATTCAAACTGCTGTTTCGTTAATGGGTAATCCAGCTTATATTGATTTTGCTAAATTACAATTGCAAGTAATGGAACAAAATAATATTAAAATTCCTTTAACAAATGAACAAATTGAAGAACAATTAAATATGCTAAAAGAATATGATGCTACTACAGACATTTCGGAATGGAATCACCGTCCACTATTATTCTGGCATGGAAAACGTGATACAACCGTACCATATGAAGGGGCATATAATTTCTATGAACAATTAAAGCCTACATATGAGCAAAAGAATATACCATTGTCATTTATTTTAGATGAACAAGCAGGGCATGTTGTTCCGAATAAAGCTGCAGTAGAAGCGGTAAATTGGTTTGTGAAATATTTGTAAGGTATGCAAATTGTCTTTTAGGACAGCCTTATTAATATTTGTTACAATGTAAAAAATAAGGAGTGTGAAAAATATGGATCAAGATTTAAAAGATAATATTATGGGTGCTTTGGAACAAGTAATAGATCCTGAGCTAGGAGTTGACATCGTCAATCTTGGATTAGTTTATGATATTGACTTAAATGATGAAGGAATGGCAACAGTTACAATGACATTGACGTCTATGGGTTGCCCATTAGCAGGTCAGATCGTGGATCAAGTAAGAGTGGCACTAATGGATATTCCTGAGGTGAAAGATTCAACTGTGGACATTGTGTGGAATCCACCATGGTCGAAAGATCGCATGTCTCGTTATGCTAAAATAGCATTAGGCATTTCTTAATGCTCTGACTATTTTAGAGGGTGTGATTAGTAGTGAATAATAAAGTGGTTCTTCTAAGTGCGAACACATTTGGAAAAGGAAATGAAGAGCTTGGTGAAACGTTATTGGAAACATTTTTTACATTATTAAAGCAGCGTGAAGAAATTCCGAAAGCTGTTTTTTGTATGAATAGTGGAGTCCTTTCGTTGACGAGCCAATCGCTTGTTTCTTTACAATTACAAGACTTAGCAGCAAAAGGTACTGACGTTTTTGCGTGTAAAACATGTGTAGATTACTACGATGTGGAAGACAAGATTGTCGTAGGTGAAATCAGCAGTATGGCACACTTTATTGAACTTGCTAGTCAATATGAAGTTATAACAATTAACTAAGAAAAGACCGTCCAAAATTATGGACGGTTTTTTCTTTATGGGAATAATGAATATTCGTTGCATAAAAATAATGAAATATACATTAGTAATATGTTTAATGTTTTAACACTTTAGTAAGTGGAAATATCGAAAAGTCTATTTACATTGACTTTTCAACACTACGCTAATAAATAGGTCAAAAATACATTTTCTTTAGAAAAGTTAAAAATTTATAAAAATTCAATTGCATTTATTTTTATTCACACTTATAATAATGTAAATATAAACGGTAATGCATTGTTTTTATGTATTCTTTCAAAGGGGGGCGAAGATTAAATGAATGTTTCTATAGTAGGCGCGACGGGATATAGCGGGCTAGAGTTAATAAGAATTCTAGATAATCACCCGCATTTTAATATAGTGTCACTTCATTCATCATCGAAGGCAGGTCAGTATATACATGAAGAAAATCCACATCTCATGCATATAAATCTAATGTTGGAACCAATTAATCCAATCGAAATAGCTAAGAAAAGCTCGATTGTTTTTCTAGCGACTCCAGCGGGGGTATCGGCTGAATTAACACCACAATTTATCGAAGCTGGCGTTAAGGTGGTCGATTTATCTGGTGATTTAAGGCTTGAAAATCCAGAATCTTATAAACAGTGGTATAAAAAAGAAGCAGCTTCGATTGATACACTAGCACAAGCAGTGTATGGACTTAGTGAATGGAATGCGGCGAATATTAAAGGTGCCCATGTAATCGCAAATCCGGGTTGTTATCCAACGGCAACATTGCTTGGGTTAGCGCCATTATGTCAAAAGAATTGGTGTGAACCTAATAGCATTATTATTGATGCAAAATCGGGCGTATCTGGTGCAGGAAGAACGCCATCATTAAATACGATGTATAGTGAATTGAACGAAAATTTCAAAATTTACAAAGTGCATCAACATCAACACATTCCTGAAATTGAGCAACAATTGAACAAATGGCAAGAAGATATAACAACAGTTGAATTTAATACACATTTAGTTCCTATGATTAAAGGGATTATGACAACAACATATGTTCAATTGAAAGAAAATGTGACAACAGCCCAATTAGTAGATTTATATAAAGAAGTATATCAAGATCATCCATTCGTAAGGGTTATGCCGGAAGGACAGTATCCATGTACGAAACAAGTAGCTGGATCGAATTTCTGCGATATTGGTGTGAGTATTAATGAAAGAACAAGAAGAGTAACAATCGTTGCTGTAATAGATAATTTGGTGAAAGGAGCGGCAGGTCAAGCGGTACAGAATGCGAATATATTAAGTGGCTACGAACAAACAGCTGGCCTTAAACAAGTACCGCAGTATCCATAAACCTGCTTGTGATGAAAATGAATACAACGACATTTAATAGCAGCATTAAAGAAATTCAAGGTGGAAATATTTTAAGTGCCAAAGGTTATAAAACGGGCGGGTACCATATGGGTCTACGCAATAATAAAAAAGATTTAGGAATTATTGTATCTGATAATTTAGCAAATGCAGCTGCGGTTTTCACTAAATCTATTACGCAAGCAGCTCCTATTAAAGTAACAAAAGAGACAATGGCTCAAGGTGCAAAGATTCAGGCGGTCATCGTTAATAGTGGAAATGCAAATGCAGCAACAGGTGAACAAGGTATGCTTGATGCATATGAGATGAGAAATTTAGCGGCTAAGAAGCTGGGAATTGAAAATACACAAGTTGCCGTAGCATCTACAGGTGTAATTGGGCAACTATTGGATATGGATAAAGTTAAATCAGGTATCGAGCAGATTGAATTTCAAAATCTAGCAGAGTGTGCTGCTGATTTTGAGACAGCTATTTTAACTACAGATACTTTCCAAAAGCATTGTGCATTTCAAGCGGAGATTAATGGAGTAACTGTAACTGTTGGTGGTGCAGCTAAGGGGTCAGGAATGATTCATCCTAATATGGGAACAATGCTTGGATTCCTTACATCTGATGCGAATGTTTCTTCGGAAAATTTACAATTGGCATTATCACAATGTATTGATTCGACATTTAATCAAATTACAGTTGATGGGGATACATCGACAAATGATATGGTGATTCTTTTAGCGAACGGTCAAAGCAATTGTGCTGAGTTAACACCAAGCCAAGAAGGCTGGGCTACATTCGTTGAATTAGTGGCATTAGCTTGCAAAGATTTATCAAAGAAAATCGCAAGAGACGGTGAAGGTGCAACGAAGTTAATTGAAGTGAATGTGGAAGGAGCACAATCAGTAAGTGATGCTCGTGCATTAGCTAAAACAGTGGTAGGTTCAAGTCTGGTGAAAACAGCTATCTTCGGAACAGATGCAAACTGGGGACGTGTTATCGCTGCTATGGGACGTGCAGGTGTTCCGTTTAATCCGGAAGATGTAACTATTTACTTTGGGGATATCGTTGTATTACAAAACAGTACGCCAGTTAATTTTTCTGAAGAAGACGCTAAAGCGTATTTAGAGCAAGAAGTGGTTGTCATTAAAGCGGTATTAAACGAAGGTGAAGCAAAGGGAACGGCTTGGGGCTGTGACCTAACGTATGATTATGTCAAAATCAATGGTAGTTATCGTTCGTAGGGAGGCACATTATGAAAATTCTACTTATAAAGCTAGGAGGAAGCATTTTAAATGAATTGCATGAATCCTTCTTTACAAGTTTAAAAGATTTACAGGCGGAAGGATATAAGCTTGTCTTTGTTCATGGTGGTGGCCCTGATATAAACGAAATGCTAGATGCATTACAAATCGTACCAGAGTTTCACAACGGTTTGCGAAGAACAACCAAAGATGTATTAGATGTAGTTGAGCTAGTGCTATCAGGAAAAACCAATCGAACGCTCGTGTCCTTATTACAAAAGTATGGTTTCTCAGCAATTGGACTTCATGGAAACGATGCTAATCTTCTACAAGGAGATTATATTGATCAATCAGCTTTAGGTGAAGTAGGAGAAATCACAAATGTTAATAGTGATTTAATTATGAATATCCTTTCTTTAGATCTTGTACCTGTTTTAACACCATTAGCGCTTTCTGAGAATGGAAAGACGTTAAATGTAAATGCAGATATGGCTGCTGGGGCAGTTGCAAAGGCATTGAATGCGGAAAGCTGTGTGTTTGTTACAGATGTAAAAGGTGTTCTAGAGAACGGTGCATTAGTAGAACGTATGACTTTAGATGAAGCAGAACAGTTAATTGAAGATAAAGTAATATATGGTGGTATGATTCCAAAGGTAAAGACAGCTCTTAAAACATTACAAACAGGTATTGAGCATGTGCGAATTGTAAGTGGTAAAGAGCATTTTTTTGAAAGTGGAAAATGGGTAGGAACGTCATTTGTAGAGAAAGTGAGGGTTTAACAATGAGTCATGTATTTCCAACATATGCAAGATGGAATATTACACCTGAAAAAGGTGAAGGAAGTTGGCTAACAGCGACAGATGGACAAAAATACTTGGATTTTACAACTGGAATTGGTGTATTAAACCTAGGACATTGTAATAGTAAAGTAAAGGCAGCGGTTCAAAAACAATTAGATCAATATTGGCATACATCAAATTTATTTCAACAACCAAATCAAGAAGCGTTGGCTACAAAGCTAGCAGAGACATCTGGATTAGATGCAGCGTTCTTTTGTAATAGTGGAGCAGAGGCGAATGAAGCTGCTATTAAACTAGCAAAGAAAGCGACAGGAAGAAAGAAAATTGTAACATGCGTACAATCATTCCATGGTCGTACATTTGCTACAATGGGTGCGACAGGTCAAGAAAAAGTACGAATTGGTTTTGGCCCAATGCTCGATGCGTTTGAATACATTACTTTCAATAATGAAGAAGAAGTGAAAGCTGCGGTTGATGAGAATACAGCAGCAATCATGTTTGAAATCGTTCAAGGTGAAGGCGGTATTAATCCGGCGACAGAAAGTTTTTTGAAAACCGTTCAAGAAGTAGCGAAGAACGTTGGTGCATTAATTATTATTGATGAAGTGCAAACAGGTATCGGACGAACTGGTAAGCCATTTGCGTTCCAAAACTTTGATTTTCAACCAGATATCGTAACTTGTGCAAAAGGACTCGGTAATGGATTGCCAATCGGTGCAATGCTTGGAAAAGCTGAGTTGAAAGAACATTTCGGTGCAGGAACTCATGGATCGACTTTTGGAGGAAATCCAATTAGCACAGCTGCTGCAATTGCCGTACTAGATGAATGTTTCCAAGATGATTTCTTACAAGAAGTTGTTGCGAAAGGCGAGTTAGTAAGAAGCAAGTTAAAAACAGCATTAAGTGATGTTCAACTGGTTAATGAAGTAAGAGGATTAGGTTTAATGATTGGTATTGACTTGAAAGTAGATGCAGGACCATTAGTTCTTGAATTACAAAAGGAACAATTACTTGTATTAACTTCAGCGCCACATGTAATGAGATTATTACCACCACTTACTGTAACAATTGAAGAATTAGACCTAGCAATTGAAAAAATTAGTACACTATTGAAGAAAGTACCTACGCCAGCCGTATAAGGCTGAATATTTTTTGATGGATATGAATAAAAATTCTTATATTTAAATAAATATTCATCAATAGAGGTGAGAGAATGAAAGGCTATTTACATTTACAAAATGGAGAAGTATTTACTGGAAAATGGCTTACTAGTCAACCACAGACTGTTATTTCAGGAGAAATGGTGTTCTTTACTGGAATGACAGGGTATCAAGAGGTACTTACAGATCCTTCATATAAAGATCAAATTGTAGTATTCACTTATCCGTTAATCGGAAATTACGGAATTAACAAAAGTGATTTTGAAAGCATTAAACCGCATGTTGCAGGTGTGATTGTTCATCGTGGAGATATGATGCATTCACATTATGATGCTGAAATGTCGATTGTTCAGTATTTAAATAAATGGAATGTCCCAATGTTAGGAAACGTTGATACACGTGCTGTAGTAAAGCGAATTCGTACAAAAGGCTCGATGCCAGCTTACATGAATACAACAGCTGAATTTAATGTCTCTGAACAGAATTTCCATGCAGATTCACCTGTGCCGCTTGTGTCACAGCAACAAATGGAAGTTCATGGTGATGGCAATCATCATATTGTCCTAATGGATTTTGGCTTTAAGAAATCAATTTTAACGTATTTGTTGGAGAAGGGCTGTAAAGTAACGGTGGTACCTTACAATACAACAGCTGCTCAAGTACATGCTCTGAAACCAGATGGTATTCTCCTATCAAATGGTCCTGGGGATCCTGTGGATATGTTGCCATATATTGCAGAAATACAAGCTATTGCATCAAGCTATCCAACTATGGGGATTTGTCTTGGTCATCAGCTTATATCGTTAGCATTTGGTGGGAAAACGAAGAAATTATTGTTCGGCCATAGAGGAGCTAATCAACCAGTTGCAGATATTTTCAATAAATCAGTGTTTATGACTTCTCAAAATCACAGCTATGTTGTAGATGAAAAAAGTTTAGAAGGTACAGAATTACAAGTACGCTTCAAACAAGTAAATGATGGATCAATTGAAGGGGTACAACATAAAACCTTACCAATTATTACAACTCAATTCCATCCAGAAGCAAATCCAGGTCCAGCAGAAAGTGCTGTAATATTTGATGAATTTTTACAAAAAGTGAAAAGTTCTAGCGGGAGAGAAAAAGTGTATGCCTAAAGATACGTCCATTCAATCTATACTCGTTATTGGTTCAGGTCCAATTGTCATCGGTCAAGCGGCAGAGTTCGACTATGGTGGTACGCAGGCTTGTCTAGCTTTAAAAGAAGAAGGCTATAAAGTTATTTTAATTAATAATAATCCTGCTACGATTATGACAGACGAAACAAATGCCGATATTGTATACTTTGAGCCATTAACGAAAGAAGCAATTACAAAAATTATCGCAAAAGAACGTCCAGATGGTTTACTAGCAACACTTGGCGGTCAAACAGGGCTAAATTTAGCTTATGAATTAGATGAAGCTGGTGTACTAGAGAAATTTAATGTGAAGTTGTTAGGAACTCCGATTGATTCGATTAAAAAAGGTGAAGATCGTGAATTGTTCCGTCAGCTTATGTTTGAAATTAATGAACCAGTTCCAGATAGTACAATTGTTCACACATTAGAAGAAGCTGTTGCCTTTTCTAAAGAAATTGGCTTCCCAATTATTGTACGTCCAGCTTATACGCTTGGTGGTACAGGTGGCGGTATTGCTGCAGACATGGATTTATTTAAAGAACTTGTACGTGGTGGCTTACAAGAAAGTCCGATTACACAATGTTTAATCGAAAAAAGTATTGCTGGATTTAAAGAAATTGAATACGAAGTAATGCGTGATAGTTCTGGTACATGTATTACAGTTTGTAACATGGAAAACATTGACCCAGTTGGAATTCATACGGGTGATTCGATTGTAGTTGCTCCGTCTCAAACGTTAACAGATGAAGAATTTCAAATGTTACGAGGAGCGTCTATTAAAATTATTTCGGCATTAGGTATTATTGGTGGCTGTAATATTCAATTTGCATTGGACCCTAACAGCAAACAATATTATTTAATTGAAGTAAATCCAAGGGTTAGTCGCTCGTCAGCGCTTGCTTCTAAAGCAACAGGATATCCGATTGCACGTTTAGCAGCTAAGTTAGCAGTAGGTTATCAGCTTTCTGAGATTAAGAATCCTGTAACGAAAACAACATATTCTAGCTTTGAACCAGCACTTGATTATGTAGTAGTGAAGTTTCCGCGTTGGCCATTTGACAAGTTCCAACAAGCTAACCGTAAGCTAGGAACACAAATGAAGGCAACAGGAGAAGTAATGGCAATCGATCGTAACCTTGAAAGTGCCATTCAAAAAGCTGTTTCTTCACTTGAAAGTAAAAATGTCGGCTTGAAGCTAGCACGTTTGGAAATCTTATCTGTTAATGAATTAATTGAAGAAATGAACGCTAGCAATGACGAACGATTCTTTATTCTTTTAGAGCTAATTAGAAAAGGTATGACAATTGAAGCTATACATGAGGCTACAAAAATAGACTTTTTCTTTTTACATGTATTTCAAAAGCTTATTCAAACAGAACAGTTCATTGATACGCGCGATTTAGAGACGATTACAGATGAAGAACTAGCTGATTTGAAAGAAATGGGCTTCTCAGATCGATATTTAGCACAACATTGGAATGCTACTGAAAGTGATGTTCGTGCAAAAAGAAAAAGTCTAGGGATTGTTGCGGCTTATAAAATGGTTGATACCTGTGCTGCTGAGTTCGCTTCACCAACAAGTTATTACTATAGCTCGTATAATGGCGAAAATGAACAAGCACCATCTGACCGTAAAAAAGTATTAATTATTGGTAGCGGTCCAATTCGAATCGGGCAAGGAATTGAGTTTGATTATTGTTCAGTTCATAGTGTACTTGCATTACAAAGTGAAGATATTGAAAGCATTATGATTAATAATAATCCAGAAACAGTTAGTACCGATTTCGCTACAGCAGATAAATTATACTTTGAGCCATTAACACTAGAATATGTATTAAATGTAATCGAAGCTGAGCAAATTGAAGATGTTATTGTTCAATTTGGTGGTCAAACTGCTATCAACTTAGCTCAATCTTTAGAAGAAGCTGGTATCAATTTGTTAGGTACTTCTTTTGATACGGTAGACCAATTAGAAGATCGTGAACGCTTCTATGATTTACTGGAAGTATTGGATATTCCACACGTTCCTGGTGCGATTGCTGAGAACCAAACAGAACTATTAGATTGGGCTGATAAATTAACATATCCTGTTCTTGTTCGTCCATCTTATGTAATTGGTGGAGCCGGTATGGATATTTATAATAGTAGAGAAGAGTTAGAAGCGGGAACGCAGAATAAATTATATCCACTTCTAATTGATAAATATGTACCAGGTAAAGAAGCGGAAGTAGATTTAGTTGCGGATGGAAAAGACATCTGCATCCCGACACTTGCTGAACATATCGAGAAAGCAGGTATTCATTCTGGGGATAGTATGGCTTATCTTCCAGCACAAACACTTTCACAAAATGTGAAAGATAAAATTGTAAAATATGCAGAACAAATTGTTCAGCACTTAAATTATAAAGGATTAATGAATATTCAATACGTTATCTCAGGTGATGATGTATACGTGTTGGAAGTGAATCCGAGAGCGAGTCGTACGATTCCAATCATTAGTAAAGTGGCGAATGTACCATTAGTGCAAATTGCTACAAAAATATTGCTTGGGAAATATTCATTGTCTGAATTAGTCGACAAAGTTGGTTTACTTGAAGAATTGCCATACTACGTTGTGAAATATCCTGTCTTTTCAACGTTTGCTTTAAGTGGCTTAGATAGTAAATTAGGACCGGAAATGAAATCGACTGGTGAAGGTATTGCTATTGGTGAATCTAAAGCAGAAGCGCTAGCGAAAGCTTTTGAATTCTTAGAGAAAAGCATTCGTACCCATGGCAATGAAGTATATATTGCTCCATCTGTAACTCTTTCTGAAGAGCTGCTTGCGGAAATGACTGAAGTAGGATTAACACCAGTATCAGATATTGATATAGATGAGTGGCTAAAAAGTAGAAAAGGTAAAGTATTACTATCATTAGCCGATGATGAAAAAATAGCTCGTATTAAAGCAGCTAAATATCGTTTATTAACTTTTACAAGCATTGAAACATTTGAAGCATATGTGAAAGCAGCATCAAATACAGATACACCAATCGTATCTTTAGAAGATTGGCATGAAAAACTAGTAAAGGGTGTGACCATATGAGTTCAGCGACAAAACAAAAAATCTTAAATAGTAAAGATTTCTTATCATATGACGGCGTATCAACAGATCAAGTATTAGAGTTATTACAACTTGCAACAGAAATCAAAACAAAGCTTAAAAATGGTGAAGCTTATGCTCCACTTAGTGGGAAAACATTAGCGATGATTTTTGAAAAGTCTTCAACTCGTACTCGTGTATCTTTTGAAGTGGGAATGCTTCAATTAGGTGGTCATGCTTTATTCCTTTCTAATAAAGATTTACAAATTGGTCGTGGAGAAACAATTGGTGATACGGCACAAGTGCTATCTGAATATGTAGATGGGATTATGATACGTACATTCGAACATGAAAAAGTAGAAGAACTAGCTAAATTTGCTGCTATTCCAGTTATTAATGGGTTAACTGATTTATCTCATCCATGTCAGGCATTAGCAGACTTATTAACAATCCAAGAAATTAAAGGAACGTTAAAAGGTTTGAAAATGTCGTATGTTGGAGATGGAAACAATGTAGCACATTCATTAATGATTGCTTGTGCAAAAGTAGGTATGAATTTCGCTATTGCAGCACCAACAGGGTATGAAGCAAATAGTGAAATTATTGCTGAAGCGAAGAAAATTGCTGAAGAAACCGGCTGTACAATTGAAGTAACTACAAATCCTCAATTAGCAGTCAAAAATGCAGATGTTATTTATGGTGATGTATGGACGAGCATGGGGCAAGAAGCCGAAAATCAAAAACGTCTTGCCGATTTTACAGGCTATCAAGTAAATGCTGAGCTTGTAAAAGGTGCAAAATCAGATTACATTTACATGCATTGCTTACCGGCACACCGTGAAGAAGAAGTATCAGCAGAAATTATTGATGGACCAAACTCAGTAGTGTTCCATCAAGCAGGAAATAGAATGCACGCTCAAAAAGCATTGCTAGTAGATTTAATGTCATAATATAAAAAGCAGTTTGAATTACCTACTAGGTGATTCAAACTGCTTTTAATTTTTAGCTAAAAATTAGGACAGCTGCCCCGACGATGAAGCAATAAATGGCGAAATAGACAAGGTTTCCTTTTGCCATAATGTTCATAAACCAACGAAGTGAGAAGTATGAAGCAATTAATGAGCCGAAGAATGCTAATGTATATGGAATAGCTAAAGTACCAAGTTGAGGGTCTTGAAAAATATCACTTAAAGATAAAATCATCCCGCCTAAAGAAACAGGAATGAATAGTAGGAATGAGAAACGTAATGCTGTTTCTTGCTTTGTTCCTAAAGACATCGCTGCAACAATCGTAGCTCCAGAGCGGCTAATGCCCGGTATTAATGCGACTACTTGAGCTAAACCAATAATGATTGCATCTTTTAATGATAAGTCGCTATCGTTTTTGCGACCGCGTAAATTACGAATTGACCAAAGAGCAACACCGGTTACAATAAGTGCAATACCAAGCGTGGTAATGCCTTTTAAGTTTTCTGATATGTAATCCTCAAATAACACACCTATTACGCCCGCTGGAATAGTAGCAACAATCAAATACATAATAAAACGAAAATCCGCTTTCGCTTTTTCTTCTCTTTTTGTTACATATAAGTAACCATTTTGCATTAAGCGCCATATATCTTCACGATAAATCAGTAAGACAGCAATAAGAGATGCGGAGTTCACAAGTAATTCAAAACTCATTCCTTTAATTTCAATGCCGAAAAAGTGTTGCATTAACACGAGATGGCCGCTTGAAGAAATAGGAATTGGCTCAGTAAAGCCTTGTACCACTCCTAAAAATAAATACTTAATCATAAGTAGTAATTCTTCCACAATAATCCTCCGGTTGTTAATAAGTATTTATACCCCATTCAATTTAACACTATTAGCTTAACCAAAGTAAAGGTAGTTCAAGAAAAAATCATGGTCTTCTAAGTGTTAAAAATAGGAATGTTCATGGATTTAAATAATCTTGGAGATAATATGAAGGCATGTACTAATAGAAGGAGGTAAGCAGATATGGGACAATCACGTCATTTTAAACATGGGCAGAAAGCCCCTAATAATGGTTATTATGTTGAAGTTGGTGAAACGGGAAGCATGGTAAAAGATCCGAAGAAAATACATTTAAAAGCGGGCGATTCTTTCCCTGAAGTATCCAATCAGAATCGTCATTGGACATATCAAAGAAAGCCATAAGGTGTAGATATTTATAAAAAGGCGCCATCCTCATGCTAGGATGGCTTTACATATAGTATAAACAATGTATAATGTAATCAAAGGTCAAAAAAGGTCAAATTCGTCAAAAGTGATTAGTTTTTTTAAATAAGGGTATATGGGAAAAAGGTTTTATATTTGGAGGGATAGAAATGGATCTTAATAAGATGACCGAACGAGTTCAGCAAGTATTTCTAGGTGCACAACAACTGGCGCAAAGCCAACATCAGCAGGAATTAAAGATTGCTCATTTGCTTGTAACGATGGTTGATCAAGAAGATTTCATGTTACTTCGAGTATTAGAAGCTCAAAACATAGACCTACAAGCATTTACAAATAAACTTAAACAATTTCTAGCACAACAACCGCAAGTATCCGGTAATGTGCAATTATATATGTCTCAAAGACTTCAAGAAGCAATCGATCAAGCGTGGAAAGAGGTAGAAAAGCTAGAAGATGAATATTTATCAATCGAGCACTTATTACTTGCTTTCTTCTCAAGTTCTGCAGCGGAAATAAAAGAAATTAAGCGACAATTCTCATTACAATCAAAGAAAGTTTTAGAAACGATAAAAGAAATAAGGGGGAACCAAAGAGTGACTAGTTCTAATCCTGAAAATACGTATGAAGCTTTAAAGAAATATGGACGTGATCTTGTAGAGGAAGTGCGAAATGGAAAATTAGATCCTGTTATAGGGCGTGATTCTGAAATTCGTAATGTAGTACGTATCCTTTCTCGTAAAACGAAAAATAATCCTGTACTAATTGGGGAACCAGGTGTAGGTAAAACGGCTATTGTCGAAGGATTAGCGCAACGTATTGTACGTAAAGATGTACCGGAAGGGCTAAAGGATAAGACGATTTTTGCACTTGATATGAGTTCACTCGTAGCTGGAGCTAAATTCCGAGGCGAATTTGAAGAACGTTTGAAAGCCGTTCTAAATGAAGTGAAGAAAAGCGACGGTAAGATTCTATTGTTCATTGATGAACTTCATACCATTGTAGGTGCAGGTAGAACAGATGGTGCTTTAGACGCAGGAAATATGTTAAAGCCGATGCTTGCTCGTGGTGAATTACATTGTATTGGGGCGACTACACTAGATGAATATCGCCAATATATAGAGAAAGATCCAGCTCTTGAGCGTCGATTCCAACAAGTACTTGTTAAAGAGCCAGATGTAGAAGACACGATTTCTATTTTGCGCGGATTGAAAGAGCGATTTGAGGTGCATCACGGTGTTCGTATTCACGACCGTGCACTAGTGGCGGCAGCGACATTATCAAATCGTTATATCACAGAACGATTCCTCCCTGACAAAGCAATCGATTTAGTGGATGAAGCATGCGCAATGATTCGTACAGAAATTGATTCAATGCCAACGGAATTAGATGAGTTAACAAGAAAAGTTATGCAACTTGAAATTGAAGAAGCTGCTCTTAAGAAAGAAGACGATGAACAAAGTAAAAAACGTCTAGGAGTCCTTCAAGAAGAACTTGCAAATTTGAAAGAAGCAGCAAATAGTATGAAGTCACAATGGGAACTTGAGAAATCAGGATTGCAAAATATTCAACATAAACGTGAGCAACTAGAGACGTATAAACGTCAATTAGAAGAAGCTGAAAATAATTATGATTTGAATAAGGCAGCCGAGCTTAGACATGGTAAGATTCCAGCATTAGAAAAAGAAATCATGGCTCTTGAAGATGCGGTGAATAATAAACAAAATGACAACAAGCTTCTCCGTGAGGAAGTTACAGAAGAAGAAATTTCATCCATTGTTGCTAGATGGACAGGTGTTCCTGTAACACGCATTATGGAAGGAGAACGTGAAAAATTACTACGCCTTGAAAGTGTGTTACATGAACGGGTAGTTGGTCAAGATGAAGCCGTACAAATCGTTGCTGATGCCGTACTTCGTGCTCGTGCGGGTATTAAAGACCCTAGCAAGCCTATTGGTTCCTTCTTATTTATGGGACCAACAGGGGTAGGTAAAACAGAACTTGTAAAAGCATTAGCAGAAGCGCTCTTTGATAGTGAAGATCATATGATTAGAATTGATATGAGTGAATATATGGAGAAACATACTGTTTCTCGCTTAATTGGAGCACCTCCAGGGTATGTTGGTTTCGAAGAAGGTGGTCAATTAACTGAAGCGGTTCGAAGACAGCCTTACTCTGTAATCTTATTAGATGAAGTAGAAAAAGCGCATCGTGACGTATTTAATCTATTGTTGCAAATTCTAGACGATGGTCGAATTACAGATTCGCATGGGCGAGTGGTTGATTTTAAAAATACAGTAATTATTATGACATCTAATATAGGTTCAGCTTATTTAATTGAAGGAGCAACACCTGAAGGAATTAGCGAAGAAGCACGAAATGCAGTTATGTCTGAATTGAAAATGCATTTCCGACCTGAATTTTTAAATCGTATTGATGATATTATTATGTTTAAACCATTATCTATTGATGAAGTTACGAAGATTGTCGATTTACTTATGAAAGATCTTCAACATCGTCTGGCAGAACGATCTATTAAAGTTGTCTTGAGCGATGATGCAAAAGCGTTTATTGCAAATGCTGCGTATGATCCAATTTATGGAGCACGACCATTAAAACGTTATATTCAAAAACATGTTGAAACAGCCTTAGCGCGTCAATTAATCGCTAAGGGTGCAGTTGAAAATATGACTGCAAATATAGCTGTAGAGAATGATCAATTAGTAGTAAATATTGAATAGTCATGAGCATAAGTAATAATACTTGCAAGAAGGAAGTATAGTAATACGAAAAAAGAGGCAAAGCGTATGCTTGCCTCTTTCTACCTTAATGGCTTTGACTATAAGTAGTCTAACTACAATAATAGTCAAAGTGTTACAAATTAATGATGTTGTTCTACAGGATCATTTGGTAGAAGCAATGGTACGATGCAAACTAAAATAGAAACAGGAATAGTTAGAACTAGTCCATTATTAAAGTCATAAGCAGCACCATTCATAGAGCTAACTACATAAACGATCATTTGTAATAACAAGAACACCCAAAAAAACGTTACTAAAAAACGCATGTTCTTCACCTCTTATGTTCGTCAATACATTATATATTACCATATTTCATTACCCTAAGGAAATGACTTTTACCACTTTCAAGATGTTATTTAAAGAAAGTATTAATTATTCTGATAAAGGTAAGAAATAAGTGTAACACTTATTAGTATAGCATAAAAATCTTAACCATATGTATAGGAAGAAGAATAACGAAATCCACTTTTTTCCTTATTGATATTGAATTTTATAGTTCGGTAGTTTAAGATTATCTAAATAAATGCGAGAAGTTTGTCTCATATTGTAGTTTTTGTGCGCTTGTTTTGGACATAACGCCGTAACATTTTCTACTTACTACATATAATTAAGAGAAAGAATTAATAGAAAGGATTGGCCAATGATGCTGCGAAGCTTTCAATATGATGGACAATGGAATATTATATATTATCCGCAGAAGCCGAGTGGTTTTTCGGTATTCATTATTGGAGATCATCACCATTATGTCAAGAACAATGATAGTTTTTGGCTGCGCCATCCAGGTAGATTACAGATAATTGAACAATTACAGCAAGAAGGTTATACCGGATTTTCATCAAACCTTTATGGTGAACATTGGGGGAGTAAGAAAGCAGTAGGACTCGCTAAATCGCTCTATCATTTAACGATGAAAAGTGAAATATTAAATGAGAAAATTCATATTTTGGCTGAAGGAAAAGGAGCATTAGTTGCGTTACAGCTGATGCAATCTTTATCATCAAATATTCGCTCAGTTGTTCTGTTAAATCCGTGTTTGTCACTTAAAGCTAACTGGAAGAAGGAAAAAGAGAGAAAAGTGTTTTATCAACCATTTATTAAAGGTGTATCAAAGGCGTTTGGAACAAGCCGAACAGATTTAGAAACATCTTTTGATGATGTTATAGATTTACAGATTAATACCTCCATTCCCATCAAAATTATTCATGTTCTTGGCAATGATTCGAAAGAACAGTTCGAACTATATAAAAAAGTGCAATCAAGCAATCAAGCGGAAACAGAAATCATCTATTTGCTTCCAGAAAAACGATATAAAGTAGCGACGGAAGTAACAAGATTCTTTCATAAGTATGAATCGATACTTTAGTGAATACGATGATGAGTAAGAGCCACACAGTAATTTTTCCTGTGTGGTTTTTTACTTTGACTTGCATACAATAAAGTGAATGTGTTAAATATTGTAGACAATGGGGGATTAATGGATGACCAAAAACATTGTCATTGGTGTGTATCACTTCTTTGGTTTTCATATATGTAATCATCTACTTAATCAAGGTCACGAAGTTATTGGTGTTGAATGGGAAGAATGTATGGCCGAATACCGTGATGAAAAAGCGATGTTGTTTAATCGGAATGCTAATTTTACGTTAAAGACGCTCGAAGACAAACTGAATTTAGAGCAAGAACATCTAATATGCGTTAATTTATATGACCATCTAGAAACTAAAGATACTAATGAACTATGGGGGAAAGTTGTTTCTATCTTAAATCAAAGTAGCCATCCTCAAAGTCGTATACTTATATTTTTACCTGAAAATATGAATAGTAAAATGAATGAGTGGAAACAAACATTGCAAACTAATTCAATAATTCAGTGGGTTTATGTAGGGAAATTATATGGTCCTTGGCTGGCAGAACAAGATTATCAAGAATTACAGAGCTTTTCACATGCTATTTATGTAGATGATTTTTGTAAGGATTGGACACGGTTACTTACCTTACAAAAAGAAGAGATTCATGTTGTAGGAGAATATCAGGATGGTTGGAGAGAGCAGCTTACGAAAGGAATCAATACAGAAATAAAAAATCAAGAAGAGATCAGTGAACCGACATTCATGATACAAGCATATACAAGCTTGAGAAGCGGCTTACAAGCAATGAAAGACCATGAAGAGAAGCTGAAGATGTTACAAGAATGGAATGAACTTTGAATTCAGAGAGGAGTACGAATAATGAAACGTAGTCATCAAAAGGAGTTTATGAATATTGCCATGAAGCATTTTCCAGAAGGGAAGGAGAAATTGAAATCAGTTGGTATTGATATTTCTCTTAGTATGCTACCTATATTTATGGACTTATTTACTAAAGTGATGGAGGAAGCATACGAATTAGGGAAACGTGATGCTTTAAAGTCCAAATCGTAGTTCTTGTCAGTAGGGAAATTTGTTATTGAATGACTAATTAAATAAGGGCGGTTTTTCAAAGTTCTAAGTGTGTAGTACCAACTACGTTTAGGGCTATTTTTTTTGAAGAAAATAAAGTCATTCATTTCTTACTAAGGACTAGATTGAACAAGATAAGTAAAAAATTCAATGAAAAGTGTATTATGTGTTATTTACAGATTTATAAGTGAGATGTAAAGATAGAAATATATAGTTTAAAGTATATAGAAATAATGCTTGAAAAAGAAAATACACATTTCTTGTAATAAATTGATTTTTTAGTATAATTAAAAAAAGAAAAGTGTATTATGATTAATCCTATGTATATTATCGATAGGTAATTCACAAGTTTAGGTAAATGGATAGTTTGAAAACACATTAAAATAATAAGTGAATTTTCTGATAAAACATTTAGGTTTACCTATATTTTAGGTTATTAGAGTGCTAATTGCTTATAGCGGTTAGCATTCTTATTCTCTTAAGAGATAAATTGAAAACAATTATGGTGTAAACGGTTTCAAGTTGTTGGTGTTAAGGGGGAAATAGATAAAGTGAAAGAATCTTAAAATAATAATTATATTTTTAAGAGCCTTTTGTAATATCTTTTTTATATATCTTTTGGGAGATACATACATCTAGAGTAAAGGGGAAAAGTCTATGAAAAAAAAGAAATTAAGTTTAGCTACACAAATTATGATTGGTTTGATATTAGGTATTATTGTAGGTGCGATTTTCTATGGTAGTGAAACAGCACAAACCTATTTACAGCCATTAGGAGATATATTCTTACATTTAATTAAAATGATTGTTGTTCCAATTATTATTTCAAGTATTATCGTTGCAATTGCAGGTGTTGGTGACTTAAAAGCTGTAGGTAAATTAGGAGGTAAATCAATCCTTTACTTCTTTTGTGTTACACTGACAGCTATTGCAATCGGACTAATTTCAGCTAACATCTTCCATCCTGGTGAAGGATTGAATATGGACAAGCTTGAACAAAGTGATATTTCTAAATATGTAGATACTGCAGAGGCAGAAGGGCATACCTCCGTAATAGATATGATTGTTCATATTGTTCCACCAAACCCATTTGAAGCAATTGCTTCAGCTGACATGTTAGCAATCATTTTCTTCTCAGTTATGTTTGGTCTTGGAATTGCAGCAATCGGTGAGAAAGGGAAGCCAGTATACGATTTCTTCTCAGGTACCTCCCAAGTTATGTTTTATATTACAAATTTAATTATGAAATTCGCACCAATAGGGGTATTTGGTTTAATTGGTGTAACAATTTCTAAATTTGGTTTAAGTTCATTAATACCTCTTGGTAAACTAGTAATTACTGTATATGGTACGATGATTTTCTTCATTTTAGTCATCCTAGGTATTATTGCAAAAGTCGTAGGATATAGTATTTTTAAACTGATGAAAGTACTTAAAGAAGAATTAATTTTAGCGTTCTCTACAGCAAGCTCTGAATCCGTTCTACCTAGAATTATGGATAAAATGGAGAAAGAGGGATGCCCTAAACATATTGCAACATTTGTAATTCCAACAGGTTATTCTTTTAATCTTGATGGGTCAACATTGTATCAAGCGATAGCGGCATTATTCATTGCCCAAATGTATGGTATTCATTTAAGTATTTTCGAACAAATTACGTTAATGTTTGTATTGATGATTACATCTAAAGGTATTGCAGGTGTTCCTGGTGTATCATTTGTCGTTTTATTAGCAACTTTGGGTACAGTCGGAATTCCAGTGGAAGGATTAGCGTTCATTGCTGGTATTGATCGTATTTTAGATATGGGACGTACAGTAGTAAACGTTATGGGGAATGCCCTTGCTTCAATTGTTATTTCAAAATCAGAAAAACAATTTAATCCGCCAGTAAAAGCAGAATGATTTTAATAAGTGGCGTCCTAAAAGTGATTGAAAATCGCTTTTGGGACAGCCTCTTTTTTATGTGATAAAGTATTAAATTGAAAAAAGTGACTTGCATCGAAAGCTGTAATTAGGTAAAATTAGTACCAAGTCATAACATTTGATAATAAACGTTCACATAAATTATAGAAGAGAAAAGGGGCTGCGATTATGAATGCTGGTATCCTTGGAATTGGAAGATACTTACCTGAAAAAGTGGTTACAAATAAAGATTTAGAAAAAATGATGGATACATCTGATGAATGGATTAAAACAAGAACAGGAATTGAAGCAAGGCGCCTAGCAAGTGATGATGTTGATACATCACATATGGCATATGCAGCGGCTTCAAAAGCTATTGAAAATGCTAATATTAAAGCGGAGGAAATTGATTTAATATTAGTTGCAACGGTTACTCCTGATCAACCGTTTCCATCTGTTTCTTGTATGATTCAAGAACAATTGGGAGCGAAGAAGGCTGCAGCAATGGATATAAGTGCTGCTTGTGCTGGATTTATGTATGGGATGATCACAGCTCAACAATTTATACAGAATAATGCGTATAAGTATGTTTTAATAGTAGGTGTGGAAAAATTATCGAAAATCACAAATTGGGATGATCGAAACACTGCTGTATTATTCGGCGATGGAGCAGGTGCTGTTGTTATGGGACCTGTATCTGATGGTAAGGGTATTCTATCATTTGAATTAGGTGCAGATGGTACAGGTGGTAAGTATTTATATCAAGATGAAAATGACCACATTTACATGAATGGTAGAGAAGTATTTAAATTTGCTGTTCGTCAAATGGGTGAATCTTGTGTAAATGTACTAG
The DNA here is from genome assembly GCF_000380245.2 of Bacillus massiliigorillae. Taxonomy (GTDB): domain Bacteria; phylum Bacillota; class Bacilli; order Bacillales; family DSM-1321; genus Bacillus_AD; species Bacillus_AD massiliigorillae. The sequence goes on along the minus strand of NZ_HG428741.1, from coordinate 3,154,942 downwards.
AGAAAGCAGGTCTTCAAAAAGAAGATGTTGATTTCTTAATTCCACATCAAGCGAATTATCGCATCATGGAGGCAGCAAGAACAAGATTAGAATTACCTCTAGAAAAAATGTCAAAAACGATTCATAAATATGGAAACAACTCTGCAGCATCCATTCCAATTGCTTTAGCAGAAGAAGTTGAAGCAGGTAAAGTGAAAGATAACGATTTAGTTATCATGGTAGGCTTTGGTGGCGGCTTAACATGGGGCGCTATTGCTTTGAGATGGGGCAAGTAGAAACGATTTAAATGAAAAAACTAAGGAGCTGACATGAATGAAAAGGCGTGTTGTTGTAACTGGCGTTGGTGCAGTTACACCTTTGGGAAATAATGTAGAAACATCTTGGGATAACATCAAAAAAGGTGTATCTGGTGTTGGACCATTAACGAGATTAAATAGTGATGAATATCCTGCTAAAGTAGCAGCAGAAGTAAAAGATTTCTCGATTGCTGAATATGTAGACCGTAAAGAAGCACGTAAAATGGATCGCTTTACTCATTATGCGGTAGCAGCAGCTAAGATGGCTGTTGAAGATGCAAAATTAGAGATTAATGATGATAATGCGAATCGAGTAGGTGTTTGGATTGGGTCTGGTATCGGTGGAATGGAAACGTTCGAATCACAGTATGAGACTTTCTTAAATAGAGGTTATCGTCGTGTAAGTCCATTCTTTGTACCTATGATGATTCCTGATATGGCTGCTGGTCAAGTATCTATTTATTTAGGTGCAAGAGGCGTTAACTCATGTACGGTAACAGCTTGTGCAACAGGAACAAACTCTATTGGAGATGCTTTTAAAGTAATCCAACGAGGCGATGCAGATGCAATGGTAACAGGAGGAACAGAAGCTCCAATTACGAAAATGTCTGTAGCAGGATTCTGTGCTAATACAGCACTATCAACAAATCCAGATCCAAACACAGCTAGCCGTCCATTCGACGCTAACCGTGATGGATTTATCATCGGAGAAGGTGCTGGTATTGTTGTATTAGAAGAACTAGAACATGCACTTGCTCGTGGCGCTAACATTTATGCGGAAGTGGTTGGATATGGTTCAACAGGTGATGCATATCATATCACTGCTCCAGCTCCAGGCGGAGAAGGTGGCGCACGTGCGATGAAGATTGCTGTTGAAGATGGTGGACTTAAACCAGAAGATATTGATTATATTAATGCTCATGGTACTAGTACGCCATACAATGATAAATATGAAACAATGGCAATTAAAGAAGTATTCGGTGACCATGCATATGATTTAGCGGTAAGTTCAACGAAATCAATGACAGGACACTTACTTGGTGCAGCAGGTGGAATAGAAGCAATCTTTACGGTATTAGCGATTAAAGAAAGTATTCTTCCTCCTACAATTAATCTAGAAACACCAGATCCAGAGTGTGACTTAGATTATGTATCAACAGGAGCACGTCCAAAAGAAATTCGTGCAGCTTTAAGTAATTCATTAGGCTTTGGTGGGCATAATGCTACACTTGCTTTTAAGAAGTTTGAAAAATAAAGACAAAGAAAGACGGTCACTATTTAGTGTCCGTCTTTCTTTGTCTTTATTTTATGATGCGTATGAATCAACCAATTTTTGAGCAAGATTAAGAAATAGTCTGCTTATGAAAAATGTTGAATAAACATTTCAAGTTTGAAAGGATTTCATAATGAAAACAAGACAAATCTTGAATAAATTGTCTCCCGCTCGCATTATCGTTTTGTATTATTTTTTAGCAGTAACGATTTCAACCATCTTATTTCGTTTGCCAATTGCACTGCAAGATGGCGTAGAACTATCCTTAATCGATGCTATATTTCTTGCTGTTAGCGCTGTTAGTGTGACTGGACTATCGGTTGTAAATATTACAGAGACTTTCAGTGTACCAGGTTATTTTATATTAATGTTTGTTCTACAATTTGGTGGTATCGGCATTATGACTTTAGGTACATTTTTATGGTTAATATTTAGAAAGAAAATCGGCTTTAAAGAACGTCAACTCATTATGACTGATCAAAACCAAGTATCTTTTTCAGGGCTAGTGTACTTATTAAAACAAGTATTAATATTATTTATTACTGTCGAAGCGATTGGTTCCATCATTTTAGGATTTTATTTAATGAGAAATTATCATACAATTTCGGAAGCTTTATTACAGGGGTTATTCATGTCAATTAGTGCTACAACGAATGCAGGATTTGATATTGTAGGGAGTTCGTTAGTACCCTATGCGCATGATTACTTCATCCAATTAGTTAATATCACATTAATTATATTCGGCTCAATTGGCTATCCTGTTTTAATTGAATTAAAGCATTTTTTAATGCAAAGATCTAAAAATCAAGTATTTCATTTTTCGTTATATACAAAGCTAACAACTGTTACATTTTTTTTATTAATTATTCTTGGAACAATCGCAATTCTTGCATTGGAATATTATCATTTCTTAGCCGGGAAAAGTTGGCATGAGAGCTTCTTTTATGCGTTATTTCAATCTGTCACAACGAGAAATGCAGGTCTTGCGACGATGGATGTAAGTGAGTTTACGAATGCAACTCTTTTCATTTTATGTGCTTTAATGTTCATTGGAGCTTCTCCTAGTTCAGTTGGTGGCGGAATACGAACGACTACATTTGCTATTGCGATATTGTTTCTATTTCACTATGCACGTGGTAATCAAAATATTAAAGTCTTTAAGCGTGAAATACATGAGGACGATATAAAGAAATCACTTGTGGTCATGATGATTGCACTGATAGTTTGTGCAACAGGGATTTTCTTGCTAAGTATTTCAGAGCCATTTTCTATTATGGAAATTGTCTTCGAGGTATGCTCGGCATTTGGTACGACGGGTTTATCGTTAGGAATAACAGCAGATTTATCAATGTTCGGTAAAATCGTAATAATTGTCTTAATGTTTATTGGGCGAGTAGGAATCCTTTCATTTATATTCATGCTAGGTGGAACAAAAGAGCCTGATCACTATCGTTATCCAAAGGAAAAAGTCATAATTGGCTGATATATGAATTTGTTAGAGGGAATGTCCGAAAAGTAATTTTTCGGACATTTTCTTTTTATACAGGAATATTAGTGTGGATTATGAGCAGTGAATGCGAAAACATGAGTAGTGAATCAATCATTAGACAGTAAACTCTCTAGCTTTTTTACGTTTCTAATCATGATATGTACTATCGTCACATATAATGTAGCAAGCGTTCTATTCGATAAAAATAAAAGAGCAGGTGAGAATATGGGGGTTGAAAATACACGTGAATGGCTAAAAGAGCATAGTAACAGCCCGCTTAAGCTATGTAGTAAATTAACTCCATATTTTGGTGACACTACGGAAGAACAGGTATATGAGTATCTTCAAGGATTTGGCATGTACACATCTAGCTCAAAGGTAGAAAGTGATTTGGAAACGTTGGTTGAAAAAGATGTGTGGTCACATATAGAGCGACTATTTAATTTGTATAGAGAAAAATGGAATGGGGCAGATATTCCGATATTTATCATTCCACACAAAAGGCAGAGTTTTTTTTCGAATGGGCATCATAAGTCAGGATTAGCATTCCCAGACAAATTATTTCTTTTTTTATCACCAAAGACGAGTATGGATGATCGTGAAGCATTGTTTGTACATGAATACCATCATGTTTGTCGTTTAATAAACCAAAAGAAGAAAATCGATACGTATACGCTTGCTGATTCTAGTGTATTAGAAGGGCTTGCGGAATATACAGTGCAGACCATTAAAGGAGAAAAATATTTAGCGCCGTGGACAAAACAGTATTCGATTGAATTTCTGGACCGCTTTTGGAAAGCTCATTTTGAAGAGAACTTAACAGTTACACGAAAAGATAGAAAGCATGATCAAATCATGTTTGGTAAAGGGAAGTACCCCGCAATGATTGGTTATTGCATGGGATATTATTTAGTAGATATGTATGTGCAGACACATTCGTTTTCTGTAAAAAAGTCTTTTCGCTTGTCGTCTGATGAGATAATCAAAAACTACCGAGAGATTAAAAAGAAAAAAGATAAAAAGGAGTAACAGCATGACTAATCACTCCTCGAATCATTTGTTAGAAATCAAAAATTTAGAAGCTGGATTTATGATTGATGGTGCTTATTATAATGCGGTTAATCGAGTATCGCTGCTAGTAAAATCGAATACTATCATTGGTGTAGTAGGTGAATCAGGATGTGGCAAGAGTGTTCTCTCGCTTTCCATCATGAAACTATTGCCAAAAGACAGAAGTAAAATCAAAAACGGTGATATTTTTTTTGAAGGGAAGAATATAGGTGAATTTTCTGAAGCTGAAATGAATACTCTTCGGGGCAAGGAGATATCGATGATTTTTCAAGAGCCAATGACATCATTAAATCCTGTTTTTACGATTGGTTATCAATTGAAAGAAGTGTTCATGAATCATGAGAAAAGTTCTAAGAGGAATATAGAGACACGTTGTATACAACTATTGAAGAAGGTTGGTATTGGTAGAGCTGAAGAGGTGATGAAAGAGTACCCATATCAATTATCTGGTGGGATGAGGCAAAGAGTTATGATTGCGATTGCTATAGCTTGTCAACCGAAACTCCTCATAGCAGACGAACCTACTACTGCACTAGATGTCACTGTACAAGCTCAAATTCTGCAATTATTAAAAGATTTACAGGCAAAAAGTAAAATGTCTATTTTATTTATTACACATGACTTAGGGGTGGTAGCAGAGATGTGTGATGAGGTGGTTGTAATGTATGGAGGTCAAATTGTAGAAAGAGCAACGGTGGATCAGTTGTTTTATAATCCGAAGCATCCATACACCATTTTACTTCTTGATGCAATGCCTTCCCTTACTAAAGAGGTTGAAGTTTTATCATCTATTAAAGGAATTGTACCTTCTCTTCAAAATATGCCACAACAAGGTTGCCGCTTCGTTTCACGCTGTCCAAATGCTTTAGAGAAATGTAAAACTAGTACACCATCATTACGTAATGTTGAACAAGGTCATGAAGTAGCTTGTTTATTATATGAATCAAATGTACGGTAGGCTGAGGTGAGTAACCAATGAATATAGTAGATAGTAGGAAACAAGATATTCTACTAGATGTTCGTAATCTTAAAAACTATTATCCTATCAAAGGTCAATTATTTGGACAATCTTCTCGTTCTATTAAAGCTGTAGATGATATTTCTTTTACGATTCGTAGAGGAGAAACATTAGGATTAGTTGGAGAATCAGGTTGTGGGAAATCAACAACTGGAAAATCAATATTACGTCTAAACCAACCGACAGCAGGAAAAATATTTCTTGACGGTAAGGACATTACTCACTTAACGGGGTATGAGCTCCGGCGAGTAAGAAAAGATTTGCAAATGGTGTTTCAAGATCCATTCGCTACGCTTAATCCTAAACATATGGTAGGGGATATAATCGCTGAGCCAATTCGAAACTATGAAACTAAAAATAAACAGAAGTTGAAAAAACAAGTACTACAATTATTAGAGCGAGTAGGGCTACCAAAAGACGCTTATTATAAATATGCTCATGAATTTTCAGGAGGGCAAAGACAAAGAATTGGTATAGCGAGAGCGCTGGCGTTAAAGCCAAAGCTAATTGTAGCGGATGAACCTGTCTCTGCGTTAGATGTATCTGTGCAATCACAAATCTTAAATCTACTTAAATTATTACAAGAAGAAGATCAGCTTACGTATTTGTTTATTGCTCATGATTTGAGTGTTGTGAAGCATATGAGTCATCGTATTGGTGTTATGTATCTCGGAAATATTGTGGAAATGGCGGATTCAGCATCTGTATATAGCAACCCTCTTCATCCATACACACAAGCATTATTATCTGCCATCCCAGAACCGGATCCACGAAAAAGAAAAGACCGAATCGAGATAAAGGGTGACATACCAAGTCCTAGTAATCCTCCACCAGGGTGCCCATTTCATCCAAGATGTCACCATGCTATGTTTCAATGTTCACTTACTAAACCGAAATTACAAGCAATCAAACCAGGACAACTAGTGGCTTGTCATCTATATGATAATGGAGGGAGAGGATGAAGAAACGAATAGTAGTGCTCCTGCTATGCTTAGTTGTTTTTGTTTCGGCATGTAGTGGAGAAACGCAAGTGCAAGTCAATCAAGCGAAGCGTAATGTTATTAATGATAGAGAGAAAGTTATTACATACGCTTATCAACAACCTTTTAAAGGTGTGTTTTCAAATGTGTTTTATACAGGAGAAGATGATGCGAATGTTCTACAATTCATCACAGAAAGTGTTTTTCAAGTTAATCCTAATACATTGGAAACAGAACCATATTTAGCAGATTGGGAATTATCAACGGATCATACCGTGTTAACGATTAATTTAAAAAAAGGTATCAAATGGCATGATGGAGTAGAACTGACGATTGAGGATTTAATTTATGCTTGGTATTTAATTGCTGATCCTGAATATCCAGGAAGTCGCTTTTCTAATGTATCTATGATTAAAGGGGCAAAGGAATACAAGCAAGGGCGTTCAAAGAGCATTGCAGGGATTCGTTTGATTAATCCCTACAAAGTAGAAGTAACATTAACGGAACCGAAAAATAATGTTATTTCGAATATATGGTCCACTCCTGAACCAAAGCATTACTATGGAGACATATCTCCGAAAGATTTAGAAAATGCCAAGCAAGTTAGACAAATGCCGATAGGTACAGGACCTTATAAAGTGGCGAGAATTATTCCGGGAGAAAGTGTTGAGCTTGTTCGAAATGATGAATATCATCAGGGTAAACCAGGATTAGATCGAATTATTTACAAAATCGTTGATGGAACAATTGCTCAAGGGTTGCTTGCAAATGGTGAGGTCGATTTAATGGAAGCACCTGCCGATCAATGGGAGTCTATTCGAAAATTGCCTAATATCGATACAGCGGTAATGCCGGCATTATCATATGCTTATATCGGATTTAAGTTTGGAAAGTGGGATTCGAAGAAGAACAAAGTTGTATCTTCGAATAATAAATTTAAAAATAAGAAATTACGGCAAGCAATGGCGTATGCATTAGATAGAGAATCATATGTGAAATATTTAAAAAACGGTTTAGGTAAAGTGCTTAATACACCAATGCCTTCAGTATCTTGGGCAAAAATACCTGATGAGCAAATCAATGCATATGAATACGATATTGATAAAGCGAAAGCGTTATTAGATGAAGTGGGTTATATAGATATAAATGGTGATGGTTATCGAGAAGATCCCAATGGGGAACGATTTGTTATTAAGCTTGATCATATGTCCGGTTCGGAAACTTCCACTGTCCGTGCTCAATTTTTAATTCAATCATGGAAGAAGATTGGACTGCTTGTTGAATTAAATGGTGGCGGTTTAAAGGAATTAAATACATTCTATAGTGCAGTAGAGAAGGATGATCCATCAGTTGAGGTGTACGCTGGTGCTTGGGGACTTTCAGTTGATCCAGATCCAACCGGTTTGTGGAAGTCTGATAGTTATTGGAATTATTTGCGCTGGAGTAATAAAAAATCAGATGAACTAATTGCAAAAGGTCTTCAATTCCCAAAGGACCCTAATGAAGATGTGAAAGAATATCGGAAAGAAGTCTATTATGAATGGCAGAAGCTGATTAATGAAGAGCTTCCGATGATTTTTTTAGATCAATATTATAGTGCATGGGCAATCAATAAACGTTTGAAGAATGTGACATTAGCTACATATGGCATTATTACTACGAATATATGGAGATGGACAATCGAAGAATAGAAGCTTCAAGAAGTAAGGGGAATAAATATATGGTTCAATTCGTGTTACGAAGAATAATTGGTATGATTCCTATTCTTTTTCTTCTTTCTATTGTGGTGTTTACATTAGCGAAATTAATGCCGGGTGATGCATTGACGGGAAAGATTGATTATTTGAACACAGACCCGGCGTATGTAGCTGAAACGAGAGCGAAATATGGATTAGATGATCCTATTTATGATCAATATGTACGTTGGATTAGCGGGGTGATAAAAGGTGACTTTGGTGAGTCATTTGTTCATAAAATGGATGTTATGGAGCTGATTGGTTCTCGTCTACCAAATACGATTTTGTTAGGTATTCTTTCGTTATTCATTACGTATGTTTTGGCTTTTTTAATGGGACGTTATTCGGGAAGGCATCCTTATAGTCTGGGTGATTATAGTATCGCTTTGTGGAATTACTTAGCCCTTGCTATTCCTAGCTTTGTCGCCGCGCTGCTCGCTATTTATATATTTGCTATTAAACTTCAATGGGTTCCGGCAAGTGGGAGTATTAGTATGGATTATGAGCAAGGAACAATTGTCTATATACTAGACAAGCTAAGGCATACAATCTTACCTGCAATTGTGCTAGGAGCCATGACAACTGCTTCTTATACGCAATTTTTACGTAATGATATGATTGAGAATTCACATCAAGATTATGTGCGGACAGCGCGAGCTAAGGGCACGAAGGAATCGCATATTTATAATAAGCATATTTTACGTAATTCTGTTATTCCGATTGTGACATTAATAGGATTTGATATTGCAGGCTTATTTGGTGGTGCTGTGGTGATTGAATATATTTTTACGTACCCTGGTATTGGTTCTTTGTTTATTGAATCGGTTAATTCTCGGGACTATTCTGTTGTGATGGCGATAACGATGATGTTAACGGTAATGACTTTACTAGGGAATTTGTTAGCAGATATTTTATATGGGCTAGTAGATCCAAGAATTCGTTTAAGGTAGGAGGCAAACTCATGAGGTCGATGAAATCACAGTCCAACTCATCGCTCGAATATAAGCGACGAATGAAGCAGTCACCTTGGAGTATTGCTAGACAAAAGTTTACAAGAAACATTATAGCGATGAGTAGCATGATTATTTTTGTCTTTATCGTTGGTATTAGCTTATTTGCGGAGCCATTGTCAAAACCGTTAGTTGAAACAGAAGAAATTCACTTAGAACAAATGAGCCAAGCGCCTTCTGCACACTATATATTAGGAACGGATCAATCTGGTCGTGAAGTGTGGCCAAGACTTCTACATGCTGGTCATACCTCACTCAATATCGCATTTTCCATTACATTGCTTGCTATAACAATTGGAACGATTATCGGAGCAATTGCCGGCTATTACGGTGGAATGGTTGACTATTTACTTATGCGTTTCACCGATTTTGTGATGGTTTTTCCATTTATCGTTTTAGTGATTGTTGTGAAATCAATTTTTGTAGACACAGGGATTGGTACGTTTATTTTAGTTGTTGGTTTGCTTAGTTGGACGGGGACTGCAAGAGTTGTTCGAAGCAAAGTAATGGCTGAAAAAGAAAATGAGTATGTCATGTCAGCTATATCAATTGGTTGCGGTTCTCTAAACGTAATTATTAAACATATTCTGCCTAATATACTATCGACTATCATTGTGAAAGCAACATTGCTTGTTGCGACAATGATTGTAGCAGAAACGGGCTTAAGTTATTTAGGGTTTGGTGTTCCAATGAATATTCCAACATGGGGGAATATGGTGCAGGAAGCAAGAAGTCCAGATGTCTTGGCGAATAAATGGTGGATTTGGATGCCGCCTGCTGTCATGCTGACGCTCACTATACTTTGTATAAATTTTATTGGAGAAGGATTAAAAGATGCTTTTAATCCAAAATCAAGTAAATGAATAATTATAAATATTTTCCTGAAAGTATAATTAGTTTGTACTCTAATGAAAGAGGTATATATGATATAAAGGGTAGTTCGGAGTTGAAATTGTTTATGTGAACTTTCAATATAATAATGATAAATAACGAATATTTTTTTTAACTACTGACTATACTTATTGACAAATAGTTTCCAATAAGTGAGGGGTAAAACATGTTATATCTCCATGATGTATGGGTAAATTGGTTTGAAGGTGAAGAAAACGGTTATAATATTTGTCACTTTCATGAGTGGAGAAAAGAGGACGGAATTGAGCTATTAGATCAAGTTCCTTTATTGAAAGTTTCTTCTGCACTATTTGAATTCATTGAAAATAACTTAAGTGATGTGCCACAAGAATTAATGGAAGAAGTTTACCAAAAAGCGTTTTGTAGAAAAAATCATGAAAGAATACAGCTAGAATATTGTTTTGTGATGTCAGACGGTAAGGGAATTATGGCTATTGATACGATGGGCTATCAAATTCCAATTCGAAAAAGTAGACTTATTCCGAGACAAGAGCAGCTTGTTTATGACATGATTAAGAATGCGCCAGAAAAGGAATACGATGTAGTAGCTAAAGCTGACAGCAAAGGATATCATATTCTTTCTCCTGAACCGACAACAATGCAAGGATTAACTCGTAAAGAAAGACAATTGAAACAGCTATTATTTATGGCATTAGATCAACTACATACGTCGAAAAACACCGCCGAAATTCGTTATTGGTATACGGAATGGTCTCCAGATAAATATTCGTATATTCAACATTTAGATTTTGAAGATGCATGGCATGAGCTTTTTGAAGAAACAAAAAGTGGATGGACAGGTAAGCACGAGCTATTGTGTGAACGTATTATTAAAGGACAACCATTTTTTGAAAAGCTATGGGAAATTGAGGTAGGAGATCGTCCATCGATGTTATAAGCTAGTACAAAATAAAAAA
>NZ_HG428741.1:2946786-3144041 GCF_000380245.2 Bacillus massiliigorillae | reverse complement strand
GGTTTGTTCTAATTATACTTTTAATAAAGGTTTTTTATGGAAAGTGTAGAAAGCTTTAAAATGGGGGAGGAGATTGAAATGAAAGAGAAAGTACCAGTTCATCCGCTTGTGAAAGTTTTAGCTGTGTTTTTCAGTTTATTAGTTGTCATCATCCTTATTTTATCCGCAGGCTTTTGGATTAACTCATATCAACAAAAACAAGAGAAAAAAGAGATTGTGAGTCGAACGAGGGATTATTTACTGTTAACGTACAAGAAGGAAGATATAACGAGTGTTACATCTGTTTCGACTCCGGGAGGAAAGTTTTCGGAGGGACCACCTTACTTTGCAGATGTTATATTCCAAGATGAACCGAAAAGAACTTATAGATACCGAATGGTAAATGGTTTTATTAATCAAGTCAATTTAAAACAATATTTTGAGGGAGATATTCAGCCGTACAAGCATCTAGAATTTAATGGGTCAGATTTACAGTATATAATCAAGCAATTAGAAATGAAGACGCGAGAGCATTTGATGAAGAAATATAAGGATAATGAAATAATATCCTTACAGGTTCCTCTAGAAAAAGGAAATAGTGGCTATGCTTATAAATGTGCAGTTATCTTTGCAGATGAACCACATATTACGTATAACTATATTTACTTAGACGGAGAAATTCTGCAAGTAAGTACCACACCTAAAGTGATAGAACAAAAAAGTCTTAAACATATAGAGTAATGGATAAAAGAGGCGTCCTCAAAGTGATTGAAAATCTCTTTGAGGAACAGCCTCTTTTTTATCTTTTGCGGCCTAAGCCCATCGCATTATTCATTTTTCGAAGCATTTTATTAGCTGCTTTGTTAGCTTTCTCTGCTCCTGCATCAAGAATATCATCAAGCTCTTTCGAGTTAATTAATTCATTGTATTTATCTTGGATCGGTTTTAAAGCATTCACAACAACTTGAGCTAAATCACCTTTGAAGTCGCCGTAGCCTTTGCCTTCGTATTTTTGTTCGATTTCTTCAACAGAAATATTTCCAAGAATCGAATAAATAGACATTAAGTTTGAAATACCTGGCTTATTTTCTACATCATATTTCACAATGCCATCTGAATCTGTTACAGCACTTTTGATTTTTTTCTCAATCACTTTTGGCTCATCTAATAACGCGATAAAGCCTTTTGGATTTGGATCAGATTTACTCATCTTCTTCAATGGGTCTTGTAGACTCATGATACGAGCACCGATTTTTGGCGTACGAATTTCAGGAATCTTAAAGACTTCGCTATATTTCTTATTAAAACGCTCTGCTAAATCACGTGTTAATTCCATATGTTGCTTTTGATCATCGCCAACTGGAACGATATCTGTATCATATAGAAGAATATCTGCAGCCATCAATGGTGGATATGTAAGTAGTCCAGCTGATACTGCTTCTTTACCTGAAGATTTATCCTTGAATTGTGTCATTCTTTCTAATTCACCAATATATGATGTACATGTCATCATCCAACCAGCTTGTACATGTGCTGGTACTTCAGATTGAATGAAGATGGTTGCTTTGTTAGGGTCAATACCGGCAGCAATATATAAAGCAGCTAAGCTTTTAATATTTTTTCTTAATTGTAAGCGTTCTTGGGGAACAGTGATGGCATGTTGATCAACGATACAAAAGTAGCAATTGTATTCATGTTGAAGTTCGACAAACTGGCTCATTGCTCCAATGTAATTACCGAGCGTCATTAAACCAGATGGCTGAATGCCGGAGAAAATTGTTTTCATAAAGTGTCACTCCTTGTAATATAAAACCTCATTCTAACAATTATTTCACATAAAAGCATATTAATTCAAGATTATTGGTAATAAAAAAATAAACAAATAAGATTTATGATTAATAAAATAAGTCCACTGTATAGAAGAGGCGAGTGAGGGATCGGCATTAATTGTGACAAAGGTATAATTTCAGTGTTGTCATCAAAGCCGCGTTCACGACTATTTCTTCTAAACAATACTCGAAATCCATGAGTGAATCCATCGAAGAAACCATTTGAAACAATCATGAATAATAAGCCAAGAGTAATACATGCACTAGAGAAATAGAAGCTAATATTAATAAAGTGAAGTAATGCTACTTGTTCGTATATGAGCAAAGAAATTAATGCTGTTAATAACAATGTAGTAGATACAATCATAATAATTGGATGTTTTCTTAGTTGTGCAATCATAAAATTTCCTCTTTTTTAAGTTTTTTAAAAAATAGTATAGCAAAAATGTGTGCTAAAAGAGAAGCTTCTTTTAGTATAAAACAAATATTTTATTATTTTAATAAAATTCATAAAATTTTCAATTTATATATTTATATAATTTTTCACCCCTAATATACATATGTGTGTCTAATATGTGCAAAAAGTAGTTATTTGTATATAATTACTAATTTTACTAGGAGTGTTCGAAAAAACAAGGAGAAATATAGGTTTTATAAGCTTTTTTCGATTGCGAAAAAAACGACTTTATATTATTTTTAAAAAATTTGATAAAAATACAATTTACAAACAAACGAAAAATTGTATAATTAATTTTGTGAACATGTAAACAAACAGAGAAGGAGTGTATGAATTTGAAAAAGTCTAAATTTTCTCTGCTTTTAGTTTTAACTTTAGTACTAAGTATGTTTCTAGCGGCTTGTTCTGGAGATAAAGACAAAGCAGACGGTGACAAAGACAAGAAGAGTGGCGATAAATTAGCTGCTAAACAAGAGCTAAGAGTATTAGAAACTCAAGAAATGCCAACGATGAACAGTATTAAGGCAACAGACACTGTTTCTTTTACAACATTAAACAATACACAAGAAGGATTATATCGCCAAAATGAAAAGCGTGAAATCGTTAATGCTATAGCTGATGGAGAACCAACAGTAAATGCTGAAGGTACTGAATTCACTGTTAAATTAAAAAGTGATCTTAAGTGGGCAAATGGCGATGCTTTAACTGCTAAAGATTTCGTTTTTGCTTGGCAACAAGCGATTGAGCCAAAGAACTCTTCAACATATGGTCCATATATGATGGATGGCAAAATTGTAGGAGCTAAAGAAATTACTCAAGCTGGTGCAAGTAAGAAAGCATATGATTTAAATACTTTAGGTGTTAAAGCACCTGATGATACAACATTAGTTGTTCAACTGGAAAAGCCGATGACTGTTGAATTCTTCAAAGGTTTAATGGCATTCCCAACTTTCTATCCTATTAATCAAAAATTCTATGAAGCACAAGGTACTAAATATGGTACATCTGCAGAAACACACCTTTCTAACGGTCCATTCAAATTAGCAAAATGGAACGGTCCTACTGCAACTGAGTGGGTTTATGAAAAGAACGAAAATTATCGTGATGCAAAAAATGTAACTTTAACAAAAGCTACATTTAACGTTGCTAAAGATACTCAAGCTCCAGTTAACGCGTTTGAAGCTGGAGAAACAGATATTACACCTAAATTATCATCAGATATCGTTCCTCAGTATGAAGGAGACGAGCGTATGGTAACTTGGTTAGAGCCAAGTATTTTCTGGTTAAAATTAAACGAAAAAGATAATCCAGTATTATCAAACGTGAATATTCGTAAAGCAATTGGGCTTGCAATCAACAAAGAAGATCTAGCAAGTGATGTATTAAACAACGGTTCTATTGCTGCTTATTATGCAGTGCCGAAAGATTTTGTTAAAGATGAGAATGGTAAGGATTTCCGTGATGCTAACGGAGATATGATGAAACACGATAAGAAGAAAGCTAAAGAGTATTGGGAAAAAGGTCTGAAAGAGCTTAAAACTGATAAAGTTGAACTTCGTTACCTAGGAGATGACTCCGAGGGTGCGAAGAAGATTGGTCAGTATGTGAAGGATCAACTAGAGAAAAATCTTGAAGGTTTAACTATTAAGATTGAAGCTGTTCCTTTCGCAGTACGTTTAGATCGTGATACAAAGCAAAACTATGATATTCAAGCAGCTGGATGGAGCCCAGATTACATAGATCCGATTTCTTTCTCAGATCTTTGGGTAACAAATGGTCAAAATAACAAAATGAGTTTTTCTAATGCAGAATACGATAAATATATCGAAGATGCTAACAATACAGCTGATCAAGCTAAACGATGGGAACTTTTACAAAAGGCTGAAAAATTGGTCTTAGAAGATCAAGCAGCAGTGGCACCACTTTACCAACGTGCTTCTAATCTATTAGTTAACCCTAAAGTAAAAGGCTTTACTTATCATACAGTTGGACCAGAGTATAGCTATCAATATATTAAAATTTATGAATAATCTTTTACTGGTACATGCATTCTAATGTAATGTCAATAAAAGAGAGTATATTTCGATATACTCTCTTTTTACCTGTACCGTAAATATCTAATAATTCTAAAAATTTAGGAGGTGCAGGAAATGGTTAAGTATATAGCACAACGTATTTTTTATATGATATTAACGCTATTTATAATAGCTTCTTTTACATTTTTCCTCATGAAAATAATTCCTGGTGCACCTTATAAGAATGTTAATAAATTATCACCAGAACAAATAGAGATCATGGATGAAAAATACGGTTTAAATGATCCTATTCCGGTGCAATATGCTAAGTACATAGGTAACATTCTAAAAGGTGATTTAGGGACTTCTTTCCAATATAACGATACTCCGGTTACGGATATTATCGGTAATTTAATTGGACCTTCAGCACAGTTAGGCTTCCAAGCAATGCTCGTCGGAACGATTTTTGGTATTGCACTCGGATTGATAGGGGCGCTTAAACAGAATACTTGGATTGATTATAGTGCGACCTTTATAGCGGTATTAGGAAAGTCGATTCCAAGTTTCGTATTTGCAGGTTTGCTTCAGTATTTTATAGGAGTTAAGCTAGGGTGGTTTCCGGTTGCGTTCTGGAGAGGCTTTGAATATACCATCTTACCGACCATTGCATTAGCCATATTCCCAATTTCTATTGCTGCTCGTTTTATGAGAACAGAAATGATAGAAGTATTAGGTTCTGATTATATTACACTGGCAAAAGCAAAGGGCGCTAGTGGATTTGAAGTGGCTGTTAAGCACGCGTTAAGAAATGCTCTTATACCAGTTGTTACAGTTTTAGGACCTTTAACTGTTTCGTTAATGACAGGTTCTTTAGTTGTAGAGAAAATCTTCTCAGTTCCTGGTATTGGTGAGCAATTCGTTAAAGCGATACAAGTTAATGATTATCAAGTTATTATGGGAACAACATTATTATTCGCTGCATTATTTGTAGTCGTTATTTTAATTGTAGATATTCTTTATGGATTAATTGATCCACGAATTCGATTAGCAGGAGGACGGAAATAATGGCGAATATTGACCAAACGATTTCAAAAGATAAATTTCAGCCTGCCATTATGGATCACTCAAAGCATGAAGTAATTGTGAAGCCGAGCTTGAATTTCTGGCAGGATGCTTGGTTGCGAGTACGAAAAAATAAAGGTGCCATAGTCAGTTTGGTACTTATTGCATTGCTTATTATTATGGCTTTTGTAGGCCCGTTAATTAGCGGTAAAGATGCAGATGCTCAAAATGTAAAACATGCGAACTTACCTGCTAAGATACCAGTGTTAGAGAATGTTAGTTGGTTACCTTTTGATGGGACAATGAAGAATAAAGCTGGAACTGAAGTAGATATGTATAAAGTGAAAAAGGTAGATGAAGATACGTACTACTGGTTTGGTACAGATTCGTTAGGTCGAGATTTATTTACTCGTCTTTGGGAAGGTACACAAATCTCTTTATATATTGCTTTCTTAGCAGCTTTTATTGATATGGTCATCGGTGTTGCATATGGTGCCATTTCTGGATATTTTGGTGGTCGTGTTGATAATATCATGCAGCGTATAACAGAAATATTAATGGGTATACCGAACTTAGTTGTAGTTGTACTAATGATACTAGTGCTGGAGCCAGGTATTTTATCCATTACGATTGCTTTATCTGTTACAGGCTGGGTGAGTATGGCGAGGGTTGTACGTGCACAAACTATGAAACTGAAAGAACAAGAATTTGTTCTTGCTTCTAGAACATTAGGGAACTCAAATGCAAAAATTATTTTTAAACATCTTGTACCAAACTTGGCGGGTGTCATCATCATTAATACGATGTTTACCATACCAAGTGCCATTTTCTTTGAGGCATTTTTAAGCTTTATTGGACTTGGTTTACAAGCACCAGCTGCTTCTTTAGGTACATTAATAGATGACGGATATAAAGCATTATTAACATATCCACATATGTTAATTTTCCCAGCTATTGCTATTAGTTTAATTATGATCTGTTTCAATTTAATGGCAGATGGTTTAAGAGATGCGCTAGATCCGAAAATGCGTGATTAAGGTAGGTGAGATTGAATGGAAAAGATATTACAAGTAAAAGATTTAAATATTTCATTTCATACATTTAATGGAGAAGTACAAGCTATTCGTGGTGTTAACTTCGATTTATATAAAGGTGAAACATTAGCAATTGTAGGAGAATCAGGTTCAGGTAAGTCTGTTACAACTAAATCGATTATGCGACTTTTACCACCAGGTAACTCTGAAGTTAAGCAAGGAGAAATTCTATTTAACGACAAAGATATTACTAAATTAAGTGAGCGTGAAATGCAGAAGATTCGTGGAAAAGATATTTCGATGATTTTCCAAGATCCGATGACTTCGCTTAACCCAACAATGAAGGTCGGTAAACAAATTATGGAGCCGATAATAAAGCACCATAAAACGAGTAAAGCGGAAGCGAAAAAGAGGACGATAGAGTTACTAAAGCTAGTTGGTATACCGAAACCAGAAGAGCGCTTTGAACAATATCCACACCAATTTTCAGGTGGTATGAGACAGCGTGTTGTTATCGCTATTGCTCTTGCTTGTACGCCAAAAGTATTAATCGCAGACGAACCTACTACGGCACTTGATGTAACGATTCAAGCACAAATACTAGAATTAATGAAAAAAATTCAAGAGAAAGTAGATACATCAATTATTTTTATTACGCATGATTTAGGTGTTGTAGCGAATGTGGCAGATCGTGTTGCTGTTATGTATGCTGGGAAAATTGTTGAAATTGGAACGGTTGATGACATTTTCTATAATCCCCAGCATCCATATACTTGGGGATTGATTAGCTCAATGCCTGATTTAGATACAAGGGATCAAGAGCTATTCGCTATTCCAGGAACACCACCTGATTTATTGCATCCTCCTAAGGGAGATGCATTCGCATCGCGAAATCATTACGCTATGCAAATTGATTTAGAAGAAGAACCTCCGATGTTTAAAATATCTGATACACATTATGCTGCAACATGGTTACTACATCCAGATGCACCAAAAGTAGAACCACCTGAAGCAGTGTTAAAAAGAAAAGAGTATTTCCTTTCTCTTAACGGAGGTAAATAAAATGGAACAAAGAGAGATTTTATTAGAAGTAAACCATTTAAAGCAGTATTTTAACGCAGGGAAACATAATATAGTTAAAGCTGTTGACGATATTTCTTTCTTCATTTACAAAGGTGAAACACTTGGGCTTGTTGGAGAATCTGGCTGTGGTAAATCAACTACAGGAAGAACGATTATTCGTCTATATGAAGCGACAGATGGAGAAGTATTATTCCGTGGAAAGAATGTACATGGTAAGAAGTCTAAAGAAGAAATGAAGACTCTAAACCGTAAAATGCAAATGATTTTCCAAGATCCATACGCTTCTTTAAATCCGCGTATGAAAGTTAGTGATATCATTGCGGAAGGTATTGATATTCACGGGCTTGCTTCATCAAAAGAAGAGCGAATGAATCAAGTGTATGAGCTATTGGAAACGGTTGGTCTAAATCGTGAGCATGCGAATCGTTATCCACATGAGTTCTCAGGCGGCCAACGTCAACGTATCGGTATCGCGCGAGCTCTAGCGGTGCAACCGGATTTCATTATTGCAGATGAGCCGATTTCAGCTTTAGATGTTTCGATTCAAGCGCAAGTTGTTAACTTATTGAAACAGTTGCAGAAAGAAAAAGGGTTAACGTATTTATTTATCGCGCACGATTTATCAATGGTCAAATATATTAGCGATCGTATTGGTGTTATGTATTTTGGTAAATTAGTTGAGATTACTACAAGTGAAGAACTTTATAATAATCCTCTTCATCCTTATACTAAATCATTGCTATCAGCTATCCCGCAACCAGACCCAATTAGTGAGCGTAAAAGAAAGCGTACCCCTTACGACCCAGCAGTGCATCAATATAGTGAGGGTGAAGAAGTAAAAATGCGTGAAGTCAAGCCAGGACACTTCGTTTTATGTTCGGAGAAAGAGCTCAAGCAATATCAAGAGCAACTAAAGAAATAAAAGAAAAAGCTCCCGTGAATTGGGAGCTTTTCTAAAGGTAATAAAAGGACCGGTGCCGGTTTTTATTAAAAGATAAGAAAAGATATAAATTTGTGCGGTGTCTAGCTCCATCACCCAGCGACTAGTAGATTTCGCCCACCTCCCTACGATAAGTCAATACGAAAAAGGCTACTGCCTCTTCGTGTAGACTTTATCTCAGTCGAAGTGCTCCAATCTATACGTCGCAAAACGGGTGCTTGCGCTTTTTTTATTTACCACCAACTTGTTTCCAACCTGTTTGTGTTTGTACTGAAGCATCTACATGAATGTTTTTCTTTTTACCACCAAATAGTTTTTCTCCAATGGAGTTTCCGATTACGCCGTTTAATGCGGTGAAACCGATCACAAGAACGGCAACAATCAGTAAGTCAATGAAATATCCGACCATCAATTTGCCTCCTTTTGAAAAGCATTCTTTTCTTCTATTGTAAAAGAATATATGTATGAAAGGAAGAATATTTTGGAAATTTAAACGCTGTTAAGTTATAATGTTATAGGTGTTCGACAGCTATAGTCAAAATCTTTGAAATGAGAGGTATTTTTTTATTGTCGGTAAATTTAATATCTTTAAAAAATTAAATTTTTTATAAGTTTGCGAATGATAACAGAGGGTATATTAGTAATAGAAGGTTCCATTTATATTATATTAAAATATGAATAAACTGTGATAAATGAGAATTTAGTCTCTTTATTTTCAGTGGAGTTTAGGCTTGTTAATAAGGATGTTAATTGCTCTTCTTGGCGCAAACGGTTGAATAAACCTTGAAGTAACAGCTTTTTTTAATATTTTTTTATTTTTTAAAAAAGGTGTTCATTTTATGAAAATATCATGTATAATTGACTTTAGACATTCTTTATTTAAAGTTATTTCAATTTAGTGTGTCGTTCATGAACGGAAAAAGTTTTCCCAATCATAGATCAAAAGGGTTCTATAAAAAGGGGAGTGTGAATAGTTATGGTAACTTTATATACATCACCAAGCTGTACATCTTGTCGAAAAGCGAAAGCTTGGCTAGAAGAACATAACATACCTTATGTAGAAAGAAATATCTTTTCAGAATCTCTTTCTATTGAAGAAATTAAAGAAATTCTGCGTATGACAGAAGACGGAACTGATGAAATCATTTCCACAAGATCTAAGACTTTTCAGAAACTGAATGTGAACTTAGAAACATTGCCATTGCAAAGATTGTATCGTCTTATAAAAGAGAACCCTGGTCTATTAAGAAGACCTATTATTCTTGATGAGAAAAGATTGCAAGTTGGCTACAATGAGGACGAGATTCGTCGATTCCTTCCAAGAAAAGTACGTACGTTTCAGCTTCGTGAAGCTCAACGTATGGTTAACTAATTTCTATATCTCCCTTGACTATCCAAGTCGAGGGCTTTTTTTATTTTCTGACTAATATTACATATGTAACTAGGATAGAGGAGTTTTGCATTATATGTCGAATAAGTCAGCTTTAACATAAAAAATAACTTTCGATATTAAATGTAAATATTTGATTGTTCACATATAATATCATGATATTGAAAAAATTCAAACAATTATGCAACATATGTTGTTTTATAGACACTTTTCTAATTATGGTTGTTTGATTCATTTTTTGAAATGGGTATAGTGTGAATATAGGAAAAGGATGTTTCTAATGTGCGTTAACGAAACTTATAGAGGAGGATAATAGATAGCAAACCTTGATAAAAGCTAAAATATTATGTAAAATTAGAGCAATCTTTAGGCGAAAGTTTGTTTTTATAAATATACTGCATTTTGTTTTCCTTCTTAACATTTTTATCATAAAATAGCAGTATGATTATGATTTAAGAACTAGGGTAAAATGATTGTACGACTCGACTCACTTTTTGGGGGTAATTCCCTTCACACTATAATTATGATAGAAGGGAGAGGGGTTTTATGGAAATAGAACGAATTAATGAATATACAGTCAAATTTTATATTTCATATGTAGATATTGAGGAAAGAGGATTCGATCGTGATGAGATTTGGTATAATCGAGATCGGAGCGAAGAATTGTTCTGGGAAATGATGGATGAAATTCATCATGAAGAAGAATTTGCAATCGAAGGGCCGCTTTGGATTCAAGTGCAAGCATTGGATAAAGGTTTAGAAATAATGGTTACGAAAGCGCAATTTACAAAAGATGGCAATAACTTGGAAATTCCGATTTCTGATGATAAAGTCAAAGAGTTACCTGTGGATGAAAGAATTGAATCGCTCCTAGACCAGCATTTCCATGTGAAGCAAGAAAATGATACGGATGATGCTGTAGAATATGATCTTGATGTATTAGAATGTATGATTCGATTCGAAGATTTTGAAGATGTTATCTCTTTAAGCAAAAGAGATGGGTTAGAAGGATTTAAATCTTCCTTATACTCATTTGAAAATAAATACTACTTATACGTTGAATTTGAGGATGAAGAAACGGATGAAGGCTTTATTGATGACACGTTAAGTGTTCTGTTAGAGTACGGCATTGAATCATCTTTAACTATTCATCGTATACAAGAGTATGGTAAAGAAATTATCGCTGATGATGTATTTAACACCCTTCGAAAATATTTTTCTTAATTAAAATGTAGCTTTTAAGATGTGATATAGGCAATATTCTATTTAAAAGCGCCAAATTTAGAAATTTAACATAACAGACAAAGTTCACGTAACTGACTACGAATGTCTATAAAGCTTACAAAGGGCGTGCGAAAAGTGATGGAAATTACTTTTTGCATCGCCCCTTTTTTTGTACTTTAAGAAAGTTCAACTTCATTAAAGGAATAAAGTGTAAGTATGTATATAAATTTGTGTGGTGTCTAGTTCCAGCGCCCAGCGACGTATAGATTTCGCCCATCTCCCTACGATAAGTCAATACGAAAAAGGCTACCGCCTCTTCATGTTGTCTAGTTCTGAACGCATCGGCTCGAGGTCATAAGTCAATCAGTCCAGAAGGTCAAAAGCGACCTTCTAGCTAGCTTGCCTTATGCTTGTCACCGATAAACGGGCGTTCTCCACATTTCGGTTTTTCCTTTATCGAAAGAAGAGTGCTCCAATCTATACGTCGCAAAACGGGCGCTTGCGCTTTTCTTATAAAATAATGAACCATTTAGTTGTTTCGTACGTAGAAATAATAGTATAAAGAAATTAAATTCAACAGTGTAATAGATTGAAGGGAGATTTTATGAGAAATACAGTCAGGCTAGGGATTTTTATCTGTATGCTTGCTGGCCTATGGTTTATATTTAAAGATCGATTACATGACAATTTTTTTAGTTTTATAAGTATTATTTTAACCATTTCAGCCTTTGTAATAGGTGTAGTTATATTTATGGAGAATCGTCATCCAACGCAAACGTTAACGTGGCTAGTAGTCATTGCGGCTTTTCCTTTATTCGGTTTTATCTTTTACTTTTTGTTTGGACGGAATTATCGAAAAGAAAGAATTTATCGAAAGAAATATTTTTTGGACAAGCAAGCTTTTCTGAGAATCGAAGGCGAGTCAGATGTTAGTGAAGAGCGTCTGAAAGACATGGGGAATCATCAAAAAAAGGTTATATCACTTGCTCAAAAGATTGGTAATAGCCCAATTTCATTTGCTACAAGAACAAAAGTGTTAACGAATGGAGATGAAACATTTACTCATATTTTAAATGAGTTAAAGAAGGCAAGACACCATATTCACTTAGAGTATTATATTGTACGTGATGATTGTATAAGCAATGAAATTAAGTCTGTACTAATTGAGCGTGCTCAGCATGGAGTAAAAGTTCGTTTTTTATATGATGCGGTAGGGTCATGGACATTACCGAATGCATATATTAAAGAACTGCGCGATGGTGGTGTTGAAGTAGCGGCATTTGGTCCTGTGCGACTTCCGTTCTTAACGAATACAGCTAACTTTCGAAACCATAGAAAAATAATCGTAATTGATGGTCATGTTGGCTTCGTAGGTGGTTTAAATATCGGAGATGAATATTTAGGGAGAAATAAAAACTTTGGGTTTTGGCGTGATACACATCTTTTAGCAGAGGGAGAAGCGGTTCGGACACTGCAACTGATTTTTTTGCAAGACTGGTATTATAGTACAAATAAAAGTTTCTTAACAGACGAATATTTATCTACTAGGTTACCTATTAGCCATGAACATGGTGGTGTACAAATGATTGCTGGTGGTCCAGATAATGAATATAGCGTGATAAAGAATATTTTCTTCAGCATGATTACTTCAGCGAAAGAATCTGTTTGGCTTGCATCACCTTATTTCATTCCAGATGAGGATATCTTTCAAGCGATTAAAGTAGCTGCATTAAGTGGGGTTGATGTTCGTATCCTAGTGCCTAAAAATCCGGATAAAAGAATTGTATGGCATGCTTCTCGTTCTTATTTTTTGGACTTGCTTGAAGCAGGTGTGAAAATTTATGAATATAAACAAGGTTTCATGCATAGCAAAATTGTTATAGTAGATCGTGAATTAGCATCAATTGGGACAGCGAATATGGATATGAGGAGTTTTCATTTGAATTTCGAAGTAAATGCGTTCTTATATAGAACGGATAGTACGCATAAATTAGTAAATGATTTTCTTGGAGATATTGAAGAATCTCAGAGTTTGCATGGAGATACTTTTAAGAAGCGTCATATTGGGCATCGTATTATGGAATCAACTTGTCGATTACTATCGCCATTATTGTAAATATTAGTTGGGAAAGAAGGGTTGTTCGAAAGTGCTTTTAATCACTTTTCGAACAACCCTTTTACGCTTTTATAGCTATCTGAAGAAGCTTACATGTTTTATCATTTATTTTTTCGATAAAACAGGATTACATAGAAATTTGTCGAATGTTTTGGAATAGAAAGGAGGATAAAAAATGTTAGTAGCAAAGTCTCAAGATGGAACGATTCTATCATTATTGTCTTTAACAAGAAATGAAATACAACAATATCGAATGAATACGTATTATTGCCCATGTTGCAACAAGCGAGTAAATATGAAGGCAGGGAGGGTGAAAATTCCGCATTTTGCACATATGGCGAATGAAACATGTCATTATGCTTCAGAAGGTGAATCACTAGAGCATTTACAAGGAAAAAAACATCTGTATGAATGGCTAAATAATCAAGGGTATGCGGTAGAATTAGAGAAATATTTTTCGACCTTTCAGCAGAGGGCAGATTTGTATGTGATTTATGGAAATCAGGGATATGCAATCGAATTTCAATGTTCTTCTATTTCGTTAGACGAGATGATTAAACGAACGCAGACCTACTTACAGCATCGTATTATACCATTGTGGATTCTGTGTAGCACTTTTTTAAAGAGACGGAGGTATAATACTTATTTGATTTCATCCTTTCAGTGGTACGCTATCTCAGGAAGTTTATTGGCGCCACGTTTGTTCTTCTATTCTCCCTCATTACATCAAATGACTGTTTTATCGCAGCTTACTTCTTTTTCATCTCGTCTAACTATTTCGAAACCACAATTTATGCAATTGAAACAACTATCTTTTCCTCAATTATTGCAGACTCCCGTAAACGCTCCTATATATTATTCAGATTGGATAATAGCCAAACAAAAATGGCGTCTTAATGCTTCTCAATATGCCACCTTTTCTCCGGGTTTTTATCGTGCTCTTTATTTAGCTAGAATGTTTCCTGCAACGTTTCCTCATGAAATCGGTATTCCTGTTCCATATGGTCATTTTTATAAGACACATACAATCGAGTGGCAATTTTGGTTGCTTGAACGTGTTTTGAAAAATAAAATGCTAGGTGATTCAATCACTTCACAGGATTGGAAAAGAGCTCTTATATATTGTTTAAAAGAGAAAACGATTGTTCTCCGTCATTTTCCGTTTCTTTCACCTATTAAGCCATTACTTCCAGTGAAATATTATGTTTACATGCTCGAAAATTTAGGTGTGTTAAAACGAATCGAGAAGGGTAAGTATATATTAAATCGTTTAGTAGAAAACTTTAACCCAGAAGAACCTCAGCAAGAAAAGGTTTTTTACCAAAAGGTATCATTTATTTATAATGAACTCATGAGAAAGGCACTAAGTTAAAAGATAAGCAGGAATTTAATTTAGGATACAGAATTAATAGTATAATTATTCTGTATCCTAATGAAATGGATGTCACATTATTTGAAACGGAGGATTAGCTATGTCACAAAATAATAAACCAAAAGCTCTACCTGCTCGTTCAGAAATTAAGGTTGAAGATACATGGAGATTGGAAGATATATTTGCAACTGATGCTGATTGGGAGCAAGAATTTAAAGGTGTTAAAGAAGAGCTTAGTAAGGCGAGTTCATTTCAAGGTACTCTTGGAGAAAGTGCGGAACAATTATACAAAGCACTACAATTTCAAGATGAGGTATTTGAACGTCTAGGAAAATTATATACATACTCACATATGAGATACGATCAAGATACTACGAACTCACATTATCAAGGAATGGATGATCGTGCGAAGACATTGTACTCACAAAGTGCAAGTGCATTTTCTTTTATTCTACCAGAAATCTTAAGTATTGATGAATCGAAGTTAAATGCTTTCTTACAAGAAAGCGAAGATTTAAAGCTATATAAACATTCTATCGAAGAAATTAATTTACAAAGACCACATGTTTTATCAGCAAGTGAGGAAGAGCTTCTTGCTAAAGCTTCAGAAGTGTTAAATGCTTCTAGCAATACATTTGGTATGTTAAATAATGCAGACATTGAATTTCCATCTATTAAGGATGAGAACGGTGAGGAAGTACAAGTAACACATGGTCGCTATATTACGTTCTTAGAAAGCGCAGATCGTCGTGTTCGAAAAGATGCATTTGAGGCAGTTTACGAAACATATGGTAAATATTTAAATACATTTGCTAGTACATTAGCTGGTAATGTAAAGAAGCAACAGTTTAACGCTGAAGTGCGTCATTATGACTCTGCTCGTCAAGCAGCCCTTAGTGCTAATAATATACCAGAAACAGTGTATGATAATTTAGTTAAAACAGTTAATGATAATTTGCATTTATTGCACCGTTACATTGACTTACGTAAGAAAGTTTTAGGTGTTGATGAACTTCATATGTATGATTTATACACGCCATTGGTGAAAGAAGTAAAGATGGATGTATCATATGAGGAAGCGAAGAACTATGTTTTAGAAGGTTTAGCACCTCTTGGGGAAGATTATAATCGTGTCCTTAAAGAAGGTTTTGAGAATCGTTGGGTAGATGTACATGAGAATAAAGGAAAGCGAAGCGGTGCATACTCTTCAGGAGCATATGGTACAAATCCATATATTTTGATGAACTGGCAGGATAACGTGAATAACTTATTTACTTTAGTTCATGAATTCGGTCATTCTGTGCATAGTTATTATACGAGAAATACACAGCCGAATACGTATGGTGATTATTCAATATTCGTTGCAGAAGTAGCTTCTACATGTAATGAGAACCTGTTAAATGATTATTTGTTAAATACAATTAAGGATGAGAAACAGCGTTTATTCTTATTGAATCATTACTTAGAAGGTTTCCGTGGCACTGTTTTTCGTCAAACAATGTTTGCGGAATTTGAACAAAGCATTCACCAGAAAGTTCAAAATGGTGAGGCGTTAACGGCAGAATCTTTAACAGAAGAATATTATAATCTTAACAAAAAATATTTTGGTGATAATATTCATATTGATAAGGAAATTGGTAGAGAGTGGGCAAGAATACCACATTTCTATTACAACTTCTATGTTTATCAGTATGCAACAGGCTTTAGTGCTGCAACAGCGTTGAGTAAGGGTATTTTAGAGGAAGGTCAACCTGCTGTAGAGCGTTATATTAACTTCTTAAAGGCTGGGAGCTCAGATTATCCAATTGAAGTACTTAAGAAAGCTGGCGTAGATATGACGAAAGCTGATCCAATTCAAGAGGCTTTAAATGTTTTTGAAGAAAAATTAAATGAAATGGAAAGCTTGTTGTAAAATATAGTGAAACTTTAATCGGTGAGGAGTTTATACCTCGCCGATTATTAGCTTTATTTTTTGTATAGAGGGTATTATGAATAAAATCAATAGTCACTTTATCTGTTTTTGTGTTATTTACATTACTTTTAAAATAATATTATTTTAAAATAATATTATTGGTTAAAAGCCTTTAAACCGGTTTTGATCATTAAATGAGAGTAAAAATATAAAAACGGTAAAAAATAAAATAGGAATCGATAGAAGTAATGGAAAAGTTTCAATTAACGCAAGAATATGAAGGACTATAGAGACTAGTAGTAAGCATAAAAATAAAATGAACTTTTTTTTATTCATAGTAAACTCCTTTTAAAAATGACATTTATATAATGTATGTTAAATATGAAATATTATACTAAAAATTTGACGAAAATGTGAAAGATCTAACAAACACTTGAAATGATACTAGATTATCTGTTATATTATGAGTGTGAAGTTGATCACAAGCAAACATATACCCCTTTGTTTGACCGTGAAAAATTTCTCCCATCCCCTTTGTTCGTATGAATAGAAAAAGACCTTGCTTATCCCGGCAAGGTCTTTTTCATATATATTGGATAAAGGATAAAGTTTTATGAAAAAAGTAATTGTAGATATTATTCCAGAAATAGATTTCATGTAACTTGGTTGAAAATAGAAAAAGGCATCCTAAAAATGATCTGTAATCGCTTTTAGGATGCCTTTTTTATTTTATATATTTCCAAAACATGCCATGCTTTGCAGGAATTCGCTCTACCACTCTTTGTAGCTGAAGTTTTTTCATTATGTTTTCTACTGCTTGATCGGTCATGTCGTATGTAACGGAAATTTCTTTGGTCGCAACAACGTTATAAAAGCGAACAAAAGATTCTATATCTGGTAATGGATTAGGTTCTGGCATAGATGGCATCATTTCAGACAAAATGGACAAATACACATCATATGAATAACTGCCTGATACTTTTATACCTTCTTCTTCTATATTGCTGTTAAAGAACACGAGAGAAGGTATTTCTTGTACATCCATTTCGTTTGTGATTTTGACATCGCATTGAAAGGCCTTTGCTGCAGCTTTCGAATGAATATCATTTAGAAATTCATCTAAATCAAGTTTGACAGCTTTTGCGCACTCAATTAAGACTGACATTTCAGAGATATTTTTTTTCTTCAGGAAAAAGAACTCCTGGAATTTCCTTAAGAACTTAATTCCTTGTTTTTTTCCTTGAAGCTCGGCTGCTTTAATGGCAATAGAGGCATTATAGGGCATAGATAGTGGGAGAGAATTGTTTAACCATAGCTCTCCTTCACATGACATTCCAGTTCTACTCGCTGTTCTTTCCCAATGAGTAGCAATATTTTCAGACGAGTGAGTGCCGTATGAAGTATTTAAGGTAGCTAGTTTTCCGCTAAGAACGTGCTTAACACTGATAATATTTCCGTATTCCATTTGTAGCTTTTTTAAAATGGGTTCCATTCCCCAGCATTGTGGGCAAAGGGGATCTATAAATACATAAATTTCAATTGGTTTTTTCCCGGCAATAGCACAATGGTATTTATGAAGCCACTCAACAAAATTCAAGGTGTTTTTTTGAGTACTCAACTTTTTCTCCTTTCTTGACTATGAAGTCATCGTATAGGCATGTTTTTTGTAAAAATAGTTTCAGCTTATACAAGTATTTTTAGTCTTGAGAAGGGGTGTTAACCATATGTTGTGCAGTTAAAGTTAATCGGCTAAGGATAAATTCTCGCAATTCACTTTGAAGCTGAACTTCATCCATAGCTGCACTCATACAGTCTAACCAGGCTGCCGCTCTCTCAGGTGTAATCTCAAATTCAAGATGACGAGCACGTAACATAGGGTGTCCGTGTTCATCTGTGTACAGAGAAGGACCTCCCAAAAATTGCGTTAGGAATTGCTTTTGCTTTCGAATAGTTTCAGTTAAATCATCTGGAAAAATTGGCATTAATAATGGATGTTTATGCACCTTTATGTAAAAAGTTTCAATTAACTTGTGTAATTGTTGTTCTCCTATTGCATCATAGGGGGTCTGTGAATTTGACATAGTATTCTCCTCTTACAACTTATGTAAGGATATTGTAGCAACCGCGGTAGAATATCTCAAACATCTAGCTTGAAAAGGTTAAAATTTACAGCAAAAAAAGAGGTGCAAATTTAACAAATTTGTACCTCTTTTTTGTCTGGAAATCAGTTATATTTAAGCGTTAAATGTTCCTAAAACATTTCTTACATATTTTTGTGTCTCTTTAAAGGGTGGAATACCATTGTATTTGTCTACATTTCCTGGTCCTGCATTATAAGCTGCTAGCGCTAATGTTGTATTTTCGTTGTATTTGTCCAGCATTTGACGTAAATATTTTGCTCCACCCATTATGTTTTCCCTTGGGTTATAGACATCTTTTACTCCTAAATATTTTGCCGTTGTTGGCATCAGTTGCATTAAACCGGCAGCTCCTGCTTGACTTGTAACTGAGTTATCAAAGTCAGATTCGTGCTTAATAACAGAAGAAATAAGCTTCGCTGGAATGTTATAGCGCTGAGCCGCTTCTTCTATATATTGCTCGTATTGCTTGGAGGTGCCTGATAAGGGTGTAGAAGAATTGCTGTTAAAGCTAATGGCATTATATGAAGGTAGTGCTGCTGATAGACTTAAAGGTACGTCGTTATTTAACATTTCGCCCGTATAATCAGTGTCATTTGAAATGCTAGCAATGCTACCAAGTGTATTTGTGATTGAAGAGCTATCACTTTGGTTCATCAAAAAGCTCATTAACAATTCTTGAAACATCGTGGAATTCGATGCATTATTTATGGAAAAATTGTTAGTTAACCCTTGGATTCCTTGTATTTCAATTAAAGTTTTTAAATCTTGAACATTCATGTTTTCCACCTCGATTATTCTACTTCTTGAACTTTGCGTTATAAAATCTTTTAATCTTATTATCGGTTTGGCGGGTTGGAATGTTCAGCTCTTTCAGTAGGTTCATGAAATTTTCTTGTCCTATAGAATAATCGGTCACTTCATACTCTAATTCGTAGTCCTCCTTATTCAAATAGTTACTGTGGTCTAAAACAAGAGTTCCCTCCATATAATTTGTTTCAGCGCGACTCGTTGCTAATGTGCCAAAATGCTTTAAATCTTCGGCTGAAATGCCGAACTGTGTTAAAAGAATGTGCGAAATAGCACCTTTTTTTATTTGGTTTGTCTTGAGAATGTCTTGTGCTTCCTCGGAAGATAATGATTCATGCGTTTCAAGTAAGCCTTGTTCGGCTGGTTGTTTCAGTGTTAAAACATATTTTCCGTTTTTATGACGAATGCGTAAAGCAGCTCCATTTGCTTTCAAGGAGAAGTCTGCTGTATCAAAATAATGATTCTCTTGAGTGATGAATTCTGTATCTTTTATGGAGAAAAGGTTAGTCAATTTTATAAATTCTTCTTTTGTTAATAAGTTTTTAAATTCGATTTCGATTTCTTGATTCATATTAATCGTCCTCTCGATTAGATTATATATTGAATCTTACTTCAACCTTAGGCATACGTTAAGGGTTATGGTAAAATAAAATTGTAAGTTGCAGGAGGGAAAGCTATAAAATGAGAAAAGAGATTCAAGTAAAATCTACAATAAATGAATTAAACAAATTAATAATTAAATGTGATAGGCCAAGTTTAGCCGATATTAAGCCAAAGGGCCAGATGTTAGTAGATTCTGACCAATTTGCTTTTGTATACATAGTAGAATGTGAAAATGAATATATGTACCTTTCATTGCCTGAAAATACATGGCCTGAACTAAATGAAGTGTGTAAACACCAAAGCCCTGTTGTTTTAAGTAATGATGTTGAAGAGATTGAACTTCCTCAATTTGTGGAAGAGTTATTATATCTAATAGATAATATTAAAGATAATGCTAACTATGGTGAAGAGATGGGTTTGAAAGTAGAAAAAGTATTTTTGTAAGAAGTTCTGAGGCAGGTGCTGTTTGAAGATGAATTGGGATGATTTTTTAGCTCCTTATAAGCAAGCGGTAGAGGAGTTAAAAGTAAAATTAAAAGGAATGCGAACACAGTTTGAGCGTGAAGGTATTCACTCACCAATTGAATTTGTGACAGGTAGAGTGAAGCCAGTTGCAAGTATTCTTGATAAAGCAGAAAGCAAGGGAATTCCTATTGAGAAGTTAGGTGAAGAATTACAAGATATAGCCGGGCTTCGAATGATGTGTCAGTTTGTTGGGGATATCAAGACAGTTGTACAACTATTAAGGAACCGTAATGATCTTGAAATAGTAGAGGAAAGAGATTACATCTCTCATAATAAAGCAAGCGGTTATCGGTCGTATCATGTTGTTTTGAAGTATCCAGTTCAAACAATCCGTGGGGAGAAAAAAATACTAGTAGAAATTCAAATTCGTACACTAGCGATGAATTTTTGGGCAACGATTGAGCATTCACTAAATTATAAATACCGTGGTCAATTTCCGGATGATATTCGTGTAAGGTTGAAACGAGCAGCAGAAGCAGCCTATTTACTTGATGAAGAAATGTCAGAAATTGCTATAGAAATACAAGAAGCACAAAGAGTTTTTTCTAAAAAAAATGATGAAGCTCAAAAACTAACATAAAAGCCAGTATATGGTAGGAGAAAGTAGAGCTAGTCACGCGGGAGGATATTATGAAATTCGCCATAACCTCAAAGGGAGACGATAAATCAAATAAGTTAATGCAAAGAATGAAGATGTATCTTCAAGACTTTGAGTTAACATTAGATGAAGAACGTCCGGATATTGTTATTTCAGTAGGAGGAGATGGAACGCTGCTTTATGCGTTTCATCGGTTTAAATATCGACTAGATCAAACAGCTTTTGTTGGAGTACACACAGGTCATCTTGGTTTTTACGCAGATTGGACACCAGACGAAATAGAGAAGCTGGTGATAGCTATCGCTAAGACTCCCTATCAGGTAGTGGAATATCCTCTTTTAGAGGTTATTGTTCGTTATAAGCATGGTGGTGTACCATCAAAGTTCTTAGCTTTAAACGAATCAACGGTAAAAGGGGTAGAAGGAACACTTGTAATGGATATTGAGATTAAAGGACAACAGTTCGAAACATTTCGAGGTGATGGTTTGTGTGTGTCAACTCCATCAGGAAGTACAGCATATAATAAGGCACTGGGTGGAGCTATCATCCATCCATCCATTAATGCTATTCAAATTGCGGAAATGGCGTCTATTAATAATCGCGTATTTCGAACTGTGGGTTCGCCATTAATATTACCTGATCATCATACTTGCATGATGAAGCCTGTTAATCAAAATGATTTTATTATTACAATTGATCATTTACAGGTATTACAACGAGATGTGAAATCCATTCAATATCGTGTTTCAGATGAGAAAATTCGCTTTGCGCGTTTCCGCCCATTTCCATTTTGGAAACGCGTCCGCGACTCATTTATTGCTGATTAATAACTGTATAGAAATAGGGAAAGTGTGTGAATATGTTTCAATTAACTTGGCAAATAACAGAGCAGCAAGCAGGTACGGTGCTGCGAGAATTTCTTAAAGCACAACATATATCGAAAGCGGCTTTGGCGGATATTAAATTTAAGGGTGGCCGTATTCAAGTAAATGACCGTGAGGAAACTGTTCGTTATTTGCTACGAGTCAACGATTTGGTAAACGTTCAATTTCCGATTGAACATACCAGTGAAGGCTTGTTACCTGAAGATTTGCCATTACAGATTGTTTATGAAGATGATTACGTCTTAATTATCAATAAACCACCATTTACGAATACCATTCCATCTAGGGAACATCCTACAGGCAGTATTGCGAATCGTATCGCTGGTTATTATAAAAGAAAAAATATCGCATCAACGGTCCATGTAGTAACTAGATTGGATCGAGATACTTCTGGACTTATGCTGATTGCGAAGCATCGCCATGTTCATCATTTATTAAGTGAACAGCAGAAAAAAGGTAATGTAAGTCGTACTTATGAAGCTTTTGTGCATGGTCATTTACAGGATGAGGGAAAGGTAGAGGTTCCGATAGGACGAAAGGGAACGAGCATTATTGAAAGAGAAGTGCGAGAAGATGGACAATATGCTTGTACAATGTATCAATCATTAGCATTATTCGATGCTTTTTCACATATTCAATTACAATTACTTACTGGTCGTACCCATCAGATTCGAGTACATATGTCTTACTTAGGGCATCCGCTACTCGGTGATGATTTATATGGGGGTTCACTCAATCTCATAAGCAGACAAGCTTTACATTGTAAGCAAATTACTTTTTATCATCCTTTTAAAGAAGAAACTTTAACGTTTCAAGCTGAATTAATAGAGGATATGAAGAAGTTGATTCCATAATAAAGGGCGTCTGAAAAGTGATGAAAACTCACTTTTCGGACGCCCTTTTACGCTTTTATAATTAAATCTCATTTCTGATTAGTAGTCTAAAAAGACACTGATTTTTGTGGAGAAACATTATTGTTCTAATTCCCTAAATTTCTCAGCAACATAAGGCATAGAAGAAGGAACGCTTACGAATTCGAGCTCTGGATAGCGAAGCGCAGTTAATTTACCTCCAAAAATACAGCCTGTGTCAATATTGTAAGTACGATTTTGGATAATTGGATCTTTTACGGGTGTATGACCGTATACAATAATGGATTTACCTTTATGATGTTTTGCCCAATTTCTTCGAATAGGGTAGCCATCTTCATGGGTTTTTCCTGTTATATCGCCATAAAGGACGAATGTTTGTACTTTCTTATCATATCTACCTATAAAGTCCTCACGTATTCCAGCATGGGCAATAATTAATTTATCGCCATCTAACGTTTGATAAATTGGATTGTTTTCATATAATGAAATAAATTTCTTGCTGATTTTTTTTTGTTCGGAAAGTGGAAGTGCTTTATATTCTGCAACAGTCGTTTCTAAGCCATGCGTTATACTAACATTTCTACCTAGGAAAAATCGATATAGTTTATTGCAATGATTCCCAGGAACATAAATGCCTTTTTTGGTTTGAACAAGATTATATACGATTTCAATTATTCTTAAGGAATGTGGTCCACGATCGGTTAAATCGCCAACGAAAGCGAGAATGCGATTGGATGGATGGAGGGGGATTCCCGAATCCCAATTGTATCCAAGCTTTTCAGTTAAGCTTTTGAATTCGTCATAACAACCGTGAATATCACCAATTATATCTACGTTCATTAATATCATCTCCTTCCTTTATTTTATCCTATTTAGAAGTAAAATTATCGGCAGAAAGATTACTATGTAATATTAAGGTTTCATTTTTTTGAAATCGAGAATAATAAGGTTATATGGTTTGTTAAGAAATTGTGATGGACTGTAAATTTCTAACGACAACTTCCTATAGTATTTGCTAGTATAGTGAAGTAGGTTTTATGTATGTCTTATAGAAAGTAAGACATATTCCCCGAGAGGAGGTAATACTATGATTGAGCAAAATGATAAAGAAGTTGCGAATGTCGATGAAGCCCTTTTGTTAACAGCGTTAAAAGATGAAGAGTTAGATCAATTTAGGCAAGAGTTTATGGAGTTACACCCATATGATCAAGCTACATTTTTTGCAAAACTTGACACGGAAGAAAGAGCGAAGATTTATCATTTTCTTTCTCCAGAAGAAATGGCAGAGATGTTTGAAAACTTAGAGTCAGATGAAGAAGAATATAAGGAATTTCTTGCTGAGATGAATCCTTCCTATGCAGCTGATATGCTTGCTCATATGTATGCCGATGATGCGGTTGACGTATTAAATGAATTAGATAAAGAGCAGGTTGTTACATATTTAACAATAATGGATAATGATGCAGCTCAAGAAATTAGAGAGTTGTTACATTATGAAGAATATACAGCCGGAAGTATCATGACTACAGAGTTTATTTCAATTTCAGCAAATCAAACCGTTCGCTCTGCCATGTATATTTTGAAGAAAGAAGCTCCGCAGGCTGAGACGATATACTATGTGTTTGTTGTTGATGAAGATAAAAAACTAGTTGGTGTTATCTCTTTACGTGATTTAATTGTAAGTGATGATGATACGATGATTTCAGAAGTAATGAATGATCGTGTAGTAAGCGTGTCGGTTAGTGAAGACCAAGAAGAAGTTGCTAGAACAATGAAGGATTATAACTTTTTGGCTGTACCAGTTGTCGATTTTCAAAATCACCTATTAGGTATCATTACAGTCGATGATATTATGGATGTAATGGATGAAGAAGCATCAGATGACTATTCTAAGTTAGCTGGTATTTCTGATTTAGATAAAGTTGATCGAAATCCTTTTGGAGCAGCAAAAAAACGTCTGCCTTGGTTAGTTATTCTTTTATTTCTCGGGATGTTTACAGCGAGCTTGATTGGACGTTTTGAGGATACATTAAATCAAAAAGCAATATTAGCTGTTTTTATTCCTTTAATTGCGGGTATGGCAGGAAATTCTGGAACGCAGGCGCTTGCGGTTGCGGTTCGTGGTATTGCCACAGGTGATTTAGAGGAAGAAAGTAAATGGAAGCTTATTATTAGAGAAGCAGGAACAGGACTTATAACAGGTGCAACATGTGGAGTCTTAATTACGATTGTTATTTATTTGTGGCAAGGTGATTTAGTATTAGGTTTCTTAGTTGGTTTATCTATTTTAACAACACTAATTGTCGCAACATTAGCAGGCTCACTTGTACCGCTGCTTATGCATAAAATGAAAATTGATCCCGCAGTCGCATCAGGCCCTTTTATAACAACGATTAATGATATTATTAGTATTTTAATTTATTTTGGTATGGCGACAATGTTTATGAGTTATTTGAACTAAGCAAAAAGGTTGTTCGAAAAGTGAATGAAAGTCACTTTTTGAACAACCTTTTTACATTTTTTAGATAAAAATTAAACAAGTTACTTTCTTTTATAACGAGTATTCGTTATAATTGATATTAGTACTAGGTTCTAATATCTTGTTATATAAAAAATAGGAGGCACAAAAATGGCTCTTTCTTTAAATGGTAAAACAATTGTAGTAATGGGAGTTGCGAATAAACGCAGTATCGCATGGGGAATTGCGCGTTCATTACATGATGCAGGCGCTAACTTAATTTTTACATACGCAGGTGAAAGATTAGAGAAAAGTGTTAAGGATTTAGCACATTCTTTGAATGAATCGTATGCTGTATTGCCATGCGATGTTACAAATGATGAAGATGTAAAAAAATGCTTTACAACTATTAAAGAGCAAGTTGGAGTTATTCATGGAGTAGCCCACTGTATTGCATTCGCTAATAAGGAAGAATTAGTTGGCGACTATATGAATACAACTCGTGATGGTTTCTTACTAGCACATAATATTAGCTCATATTCTTTAACAGCTGTTGCAAAAGAAGCGCAAGAAGTAATGTCAGAAGGCGGTTCACTTGTTACGTTAACGTATCTAGGTGGAGAAAGAGTCGTTACGAATTATAATGTAATGGGTGTGGCGAAAGCATCACTTGATGCAAGCGTGAAGTACTTAGCTGCAGATTTAGGTAAGAAAAACATTCGAGTAAACTCAATTTCTGCAGGTCCAATCCGTACGTTATCTGCAAAAGGAATTAGTGATTTTAATACAATTCTAAAAGAAATTGAAGAAAGCTCTCCGCTTCGTCGTACAACAACTCCAGAAGAAGTTGGCGATACAGCATTATTCTTATTTAGTAATCTATCTAGAGGTATTACAGGTGAAAATATTCATGTAGACTCTGGATTCCATATCATTGCGAGATAATAAAAAGATTGTTACTTTTTTTATAATTAAGGAAAGCACATTACTTGTTAAGTAAATATAGACTTTTAAAAAAGCTATTCATCCTATTGGTGAATAGCTTTTTTGTCATACTTTTTTAGATTTAATAATGAAAAAAATTCCTATGTCCTTGCATAAAACAACGTGTGAAGAATATGTATCGTAAAGAATATTTATTTTACGTAGTCCAGTTTAATGGTTAGGGGGGATTATGATGACTAAGGATCAAAATAATAAATCTAAGCATCCCTTTATGTATATAGTACAGCCGGATATTTCAATACCACCATCTGATATGCAGGATCAATTACGTGTAGCTATTGATTCTGATGAGTCTAAACTTGAAGAGGTTAAGGTCAGTGAGGTTTCTGACGAAATTCGGATAATAAGTACAGAGAATATAAAAGGCGAAAAAAAAATTCTTGAAAAGGGAATAGATTCAAATGAAATAAAAGTGAAATCATTCAGCGTTAAGACTGAGGAAGAAGAGGCACGACTGAAGGCAGAGGAAGAAGCTCGATTGAAGGCAGAGGAAGAAGCTCGATTGAAGGCGGAGGAAGAAGCCCGATTGAAGGCAGAGGAAGAAGCCCGATTGAAGGCAGAGGAAGAAGCCCGATTGAAGGCGGAGGAAGAAGCTCGATTGAAGGCGGAGGAAGAAGCTCGATTGAAGGCGGAGGAAGAAGCTCGATTGAAGGCAGAGGAAGAAGCTCGATTGAAGGCGAGGAAGAAGCACAGTTGAAAGCAAAAGAAGAAATGTTAAAGGCAAAAGAAGAAATGTTAAAAGCTGTAGAAGAAGAGGTACGCTTGAAAGCGGAAGAAGAGGCCCGATTGAAGGCAGTGGAAAAAGCCCGATTAGAAGCAGAAAAAGTGCGTTTGGCAGAAGAAGAAGCAAGGTTAAAAGCAAAAGAAGTGCAGTTGAAAGTAGCAGAAGAAGAAAGGTTCAAGGTAGAGAAAGAAGCCCGGCTGAAAGCAGAGAAAGAAGCGAGATTAAAAGTGGAAGAAGAAGCCCGACTGAAAGCGAAGAAAGAAGCCCGATTGAAAGCAGAAGAAGAAGCCCGGTTAAAGGCGGAAGAAGCACGACTAAAAGCAAAAGAAGCCCAGTTGAAAGCAGAAGAAGAGGCACGTATGAAAGCAGAGAAAGAAGCTCGCATGAAAGCGAAGAAAGAAGCCCGATTGAAGGCAGAAGAAGAAGCCCGGCTAAAAGCGGAAGAAGAGCGACTGAAAGCAAAAGAAAAGCAGCTGAAAGAAAAAGAAGAGGCCCGTATGAAAGCAGAAGAAGAGGCCCGTATGAAAGCAGAAGAAGAGGCCTGTATGAAAGCGAAAAAAGAAGCCCGGCTAAAAGCGGAAGAAGAGCGACTGAAAGCAAAAGAAAAGCAGTTGAAAGTAGAAGAAGAGGCCCGTATGAAAGCAGAAGAAGAGACACGTGTGAAAGCAGAAGAAGAATCACGACTGAAAGCGAAGAAAGAAGCCCGACTAAAAGCGGAAGAAGAGCGACTGAAAGCAAAAGAAAAGCAGTTGAAAGTAGAAGAAGAGGCCCGTATGAAAGCAAAAGAAGAAGCTCGCATGAAAGCGAAGAAAGAAGCCCAATTGAAGGCAGAAGAAGAAGCCCGGCTAAAAGCGGAGGAAGCACGACTGAAAGCGAAAGAAGAGCAGCTGAAAGCAGAAGAAGAGTCTCGCATAAAAGCAGAGAAAGAAGCAAGGCTGAAAGCGAAGAAAGAAGCTCGCATGAAAGCAGAGGAAGAAGCTCGGTTAAAAGCGGAAGAAGCCCGACTGAAAGCAAAAGAAGAGCAGTTGAAAGCAGAAGAAGAGATTCGTATGAAAGCAGAGAAAGAAGCTCGTATGAAAGCAGAAGAAGCAAAACGGTTGAAAGCGAAGGAAGAAGCCCAATTGGAAGCAGAGAAAGCGAGGTTAAAAGATAGAGAGACGCAGTTGAAAGCAGAAAAAGAAGAAGTCAGATTAAAAATGAAAGAAGAAGTCCGCTTGCATGCGGAAAAAGAGGCTTGGTTGAAAGCAGAGGAAGCCTGGTTGAAAGCAGAAGAAGCGCGGTTAATAAAGAAACAGGCACAGCTGAAAGCAGAGGAAGAAGTTCGGTTTAGGGCAGAAGAAGCAAAACAGTTGAAAGCAGAAAAAGTTCGAATGGCAGAAGAAGAAGCTCTCCTAAAGGCAAGAGAAGAGCAGCTGAAAACAGAGGAAGAAGCCCGTATGAAAACAGAAGAAGAAGGGCGGTTAAGAGAAGAAGAAGCAAAACGGTTGAAGGCAGAAAAAGTTCGAATGGCAGAAGAAGAAGCTCGCTTAAAGGCACGAGAGGAGAAGTTGAAAACAGAGGAAGAAGCCAGGTTTAGAGCAGAGGCAGAGGAGGCCCGGTTGAAAGCGGAGAAAGAAGCAAGCTTGAAGGAAAAAGAAAAGCATTTAAAAGCAGAAGAGGAGCATCTTAAAGTAAAAGAAGAACGGTTAAAAGCAAAAGAAAAGGAGCTAAAAGCAGAGGAAAAAGTCAGGTTGCAAGCAGAAGAAGAAGCGAGGCTAAAAGCAGAAGAATTAGCCAAACTGCAAGCAGAAGAAGAGGCGAGGTTGAAAGCAAAAGAAAAGCAGCTGGAAGCAGAGGAAAAAGTCAGGTTGCAAGCAGAAGAAGAAGCGAGGCTAAAAGCAGAAGAATTAGCCAAACTGCAAGCAGAAGAAGAGGCGAGGTTGAAAGTAAAAGAAGAACAATTAAATGCAAAAGAAGAGCAGTTGGAAGCGGAGGAAAAAGCCAGGTTGAAAGCAGAAGAAGAAGTGAGGCTAAAAGCAGAGGATTTAGCTAAATTGCAAGCAGAAGAAGAGGTTAGGCTTAAAGTAAAAGAAGAACAGTTAAAAGCAAAAGAAGAGCAGATGAAAGCAGAGGAAAAAGCCAGGTTGATTGCAGAAGAAGAGGCTAGGCTTAAAGCAGAGGAATTAGCCAAATTGCAAGCAGAAGAAGAGGCTAGGCTTAAAGCAAAAGAAGAGCAGTTAAATGCAAAAGAAGCACAGCTGGAAGCAGAGGGAAAAGCCAGGTTGAAAGTAGAGGAGAAAACGCGGTTGTACGTAGAAGAATTGCAGATAAAACCAAGGGAAGATGTAAACATTGTAAAAAAGGCTAGGACATTAAGAAATAAGACCAATTTAATAAATGTTGTGAGTGAAGAAGAACTACGTATGGAAAGGAAAGAAACAAAGCAAGTGGCCGCTAGTCTGGATGAAATAGACACTATAGAAAATATGAAGTCAGAAGAAGTTCGTAAGGAAATAGAATTAGCTCAAGAAGAAGTGGTAGAGCAAATGGAAGCTGAAACTGTTCAAGAGGAAAATACAAAAATTATAGAAGTTGAAAAGGAATTTAAAAATGAAACTTCTATTCATAAACATAACTTAGGAAGGATGGAAGAAGAAGTAGTAGTTGCAATGGATACAAGTGTTAGTTTTGATGAAGTGATCAGCCAGAATAAAGAAGAAATAGATGCTGAGTCTTCGATGGTTGAAAGTATCACGGAGGCTAATCAAGTGAAGATGAAAATGGATCCGATAATGATCAGGAAAAATAGTAAGAAGAAGAAATTTTCGTCAATGACGAAAGAAGAACTTGTTAAATTCTTAGCAAGAATGCCTCAAGCAGTTCCTAAGCCTACATGTAAGATGAGCATTAATGGTAAAGAAATGCAGGGGCAAGTTCAAAGAAAAAAAGGTGATATATATTACATCAAAGTTATATCAGGAAAGAGAAATGAGTTGCTTAGAGTAAGGTTGGAAGAAATCGATTTTATTCAGGTTGAATATTTATAATGTTCTTATAAAAAGTAAAAATAAGGCTACTGAAATCAGTAGCCTTCACCCGAGTAATTAGAAAGTTTGGTTTGTGTGTATTGGTGGTAAGCAAGTAGCCGCTGTCATAGCTTTTAAATCTACTGTAACACAAATACCTGTACGAACAATTTTTTTAGCGCAATTAAGCGCTTCTAAAAACTCGTCGTAAGCAGTTTCGCAGCAATCTGAATTATCATGATGGCTACTGCTGTCATTATGACTCATTTCATGGCTTTCGTCATGATGACGGTGGAACTTTACTGGCTTTAACAATTCAAGTGTAGCACAGCAAGTATCTTCATCCACAAAATTTACACGGAATAAGAAACTTCTAACTACATTGAACATTTTTTCACCACAGTGGCTCCTTACAGCTCCTGCAGCTGAAAATGGGTTACAATTGCACGACAATAGAACAGGAATTGTATCAAAGTTTCTCATTTTTAAACGACCTTTTAGCTCGTCAATTGATTGCATACAACCGGTTCTGCAGTCTTCTTCAATTCTTTCTTGAGCTTCAGCTACCGATATTAAAGTAGAACATACACAGTCGTTTGAGAATTCATTATGTCCACAACTCATCCGTATTCCTCCTAGAAAATTATTTGACTCCTATCACTTACAGAGTATGAAGGACCGTCTTAAAATGAATGAGTTACCCGCCTATTTTTATCTTAAATGCCTGTTAGCAAAAAAATTGGAGGAAGATAATGATCGATTCGATGTTGGATTTTATATTATTATCACTAGCTAGCTTTCGATTAACACGATTAATCGTCTATGATAAAATCACAGCTTTTTTAAGAAAACCCTTTTTTGAAGAAGAGGATGAGAAGAACGAAAAAGGTGAAATTGAAACATATATTGTTCCGAAGAAGAAGGGTATTAAGGGATTTATAGGACAGCTTTTAAGTTGTTATTGGTGTACAGGCGTTTGGATTGCAATTTTTATAGTTTGTTTGTCTTATTTTTTTTCATATTGGTCAGGTTTTTTAATTGTGATATTGGCTGTAGCAGGGCTTGCCTCCATATTAGAAACCTTGGTACAACACTATATTGACGATTAATTTTGTGAATTTTAGGCATTTGAATGAAACATGCTTGTTCGTTATTCATATGTTACTGTATACCATTACAATCGAAATGTTTTTTGGGAGGTGTGCATCATGAAGCAAAATAAGCTATCAAATGAGCAAGCACAAAATGCCCAGCAACAAAAAAAGGATTCGAGTTATAAAAAAAAGAAAGATGATTGTGGCTGTGGTAAAAAGAAGAAAACATACTAATTAGATAATATATGTATGCGCTAGAGAATGCTTAGAGGCATTCTTTTTTTTGTCCTTTTTCTTATATTTTTTGGTTGTTTGTAAATCATAAAAAAGTAGGAAGAGTTGTAAGGAGTGAAATAATGAAAGATTTATTACGGTATTTATTAATTGTATCAGCAATTTGTGCTGTGTTTTTCACGATGGGATGTGAGGGAGCGAAAAAGAAAGGAGAAGCTAAAATGGCATTATTTAAGACAACTAATCCACATCCGGCCGTGCTATACGAAACACCAGAGGAATTTAAATTTGCAGAGGAGCTACAAAAATATGTTCTTTCTTTTCCTGATATATATGATGTTGCCATTATTACAGGGAAAAAACGTGTGTTAGTGGCTTATAAAGTAAAGCATATGAAGCGGTTCAAAATGAAAAAAATTGAAAAAGAGTTAAACAAAAAGCTAGAAGATAAATATAAGGATCATAATTTCACTGTATCAAGTGATTATAAGATTTTTTTAGAAGCAGTTGAATTAAATGAGGATTTAAAGGATGAAAAATATTCACGCGATAAAGCAAGGAAAGAGTTTAAGAAAATCATTAAGCTACAAGAAGAAATGACGTGAGGAGGTAGGGTAGATGAGTAAACAAGATTTAACACCACAGCAAGAGAAATATAAAGAACTACAGAAAAAAGATGAAATTAAGCGACCATTAATGAAAAATTGTATAAAAGCTTTTCTTGTTGGAGGCACTATTTGTTTCATTGGACAAGGTATTACATACTTTTATATTTATTTTTTTAATTTTACTGAGCAAACAGCAGGTAATCCAACGGTAGCAACAATGGTATTTATCTCAATGTTATTAACGGGATTTGGAATATATAAGAAAATTGGGCAGCTTGGTGGGGCCGGAAGCGCTGTACCAGTAACTGGTTTTGGTAATGCTGTTATTTCTGCTGCTATTGAACATCGGGCAGAAGGATTAGTACTTGGTGTAGGAGGAAATATTTTCAAGTTGGCAGGTTCAGTTATTGTTTTTGGCGTTGTCTCCGCTTTCTTTGTGGCACTCATTAAGACACTAGTGACAGGGATAGGGGGCTAAATTATGTTAGCAGGTAAACAATCATGGATTTTTAAACATGCGCCTGCAATATTAGCAACTGGTGTAACAGGTGGAAAGCTGGAAGGACAAGGACGATTAGCGAATGATTTTGACCTTCTTTACGATGACAATTATTTAAATGAAACGACATTAGAAAAAGCACATCGAAAATTGCTTGAAGATGCGATAGCTATTGCCTTACAAAAAGGAAATATGTCAAAGGAAGAAGTGGAATTTTTTTTTGCAGGCGATTTAATTAATCAAATTACACCAACGAGTTTTGCAGCTCGTACAAATGGTATTCCATATGTTGGGTTGTTTGGAGCTTGTGCGACGTCTATGGAAGGGCTGGCTTTATCTTCCTTTATCGTAAATTATGGAGGAGCTAATCATATTATTACTGGAGCATCGAGTCATAAAGCGGCTGTAGAGAAACAATTTCGCTATCCGAATGATTATGGAGGGCAGAAACCTCCAAGCGCACAATCGACTGTTACGGGTGCTGGTGTAGCTTTAGTAGGAAGCAGTATGCATATTAAACAGCCTACTCATAAAGTGATAGCGGCGACATTAGGTAAGGTTGTAGATATGGGATTAACGGATCCATTTAATATGGGTGGAGCGATGGCTCCTTCGGCAGTAGATACGATTATGGCTCACCATAAAGATTTAGGATTAGGTCCAAATTATTACGATGCTGTTATTACTGGTGACCTTGGATGTATTGGGCATAATGTGGCGTTTGATCTTATGCAAGAAAAAGGATTTGCCATTGATAGAGATCGTTTTTTAGATTGTGGCATGCTCATTTATAGTGATGATCAGAAACAAGAAGTATTTGCTGGAGGAAGTGGTGCTGCTTGCTC
This sequence comes from Bacillus massiliigorillae, assembly GCF_000380245.2. Taxonomy (GTDB): domain Bacteria; phylum Bacillota; class Bacilli; order Bacillales; family DSM-1321; genus Bacillus_AD; species Bacillus_AD massiliigorillae. The sequence continues at coordinate 3,110,726 of NZ_HG428741.1, read as the reverse complement.
GGCTACGGTTTTGTATGGTCATTTATTGAATGAAATGAAAAAGGGTACTTACAAGCGTATTTTATTGGTGAGTACAGGTGCATTACTATCACCGTTATCTTTTCAGCAAGGTGAAACAATCCCTTGTATTGCTCACGCAGCTGCAATTGAATGGCAAGCATGAATGAAGTAGAAAGGTAGTGAAACTAGATGTTACCAATGTTTTTTTGGGCATTTGTTGTAGGTGGATTAATATGTGTAGTAGGTCAATTATTATTTGATGTAGCGAAATTGACGCCAGCACATACCTTGAGCTCACTTGTTGTAGCTGGTGCTATATTAGATGGATTTGGTTGGTATGAGCCATTAGCGGATTTTGCTGGTGCTGGAGCAACAATTCCTATTACGAATTTTGGAAATACTCTTGTGCATGGTGCTATGCAGGAGGCGGAAGCTCATGGACTTATTGGTGTCATAACAGGTATGTTTGAAATAGCTAGCTCGGGTATTTCCTCTGCAATTATTTTTGGGTTTATTGCTGCATTAATCTTTAAGCCAAAGAGTTAAAAAGACCGTTGCTGGATTTTTTCTGTCTAACCTTACACCTGACATGCTCGGTCATAAGCCGTTCTGTTTTGAAAATCAAAAGCAGGTTTTCAAGAACAGCTCGTCTTATGCCTGCCGCATGTCTCCTTTTGGATTAGAAGCTAAATCAAGAAGTAAATTCTAAATCCAAAAGGACCGGTGCCGGTTTTTCTTTTAGCCTCTGGGGAAAAGCCCAAACATATTCCCTTCTTTTGACATATGTTAGAAAAGAACTAAGCGAAAGCGAGGTGAAGGGAATGTACGGTGGCTACGGTGGATACGGCGGATACGGCGGTGCTTGTGGTGGATATGGTTATGGCGGCGGTACTGGTTGTGGCGGATTTGGCTCAACATTTGTATTAATCGTTGTATTGTTTATTTTGTTAATTATTGTAGGAGCATCTTTCTGCTTCTAAACTTTAAAACGGAACAGGAAGCTGTTCCGTTTTACTTTAGAATAAATATGAAAAAGATTTTCTATTTTACGCTCTTACATACAGGTAATTTATTAAGCATTTAGAGTTATGATCTACGTGCTTTTTATTATGCGTATCAACTTATATAAATTATTTTTCACTCATCATAATGCGTAGAATGGTGTACAAGAAAAAATCCCAAAAGAATTTCTTTTGGGATTTTATTTTTTTGTGATGAATTAGTATTTAATTGTAAAGACTCTAACTTCAATGCAACTGCAGCTATCGCACCAACAATTTTCAAGCCAGTGACCATTGTTGTTATTGTGATGTTTACGATTACCTTTTCCAGAATGGTGGTTAGAGCTTTCGCGATGATTAGATTCGTTGTCGCGACAGTTGCTGCTGTCCCAATGACTGGATTCATCTTGGTAATGACAGCTACTTTCATCATTGTTATTCATTTGTCTACAGCGCCAGCAATTGTTATTCCCCCACAACCAGTGATTGTTATTTCGACGTCTATTATTACATCTATTATTTCGGCGATTATTTTTATGGCGACAGTCATGATCGTTATTGTGATTGTTTTGGCTGGATGATTCGTGCTTATTATTTTTGTGATTGTTTTGGCTGGATGATTCGTGCTTATTATTTTTGCGATTGTTTTGGCTGGACGATTCGTGTTTATCATTCCTTGGCATAGATTTAACCTCCTTGTAAATGTCTCACCCTATCATATGTATTTGTGGTGAATTTGTTATGGACGAGAAAGTGTCATTTGCCAAATGTTAAATGAAAAATGAAATGTTTTTTGGCTGTTTAACAGGAACACTTTAGAAAGAAGTTCATACAATAACCATACAGAAAAGGAGGGCTCAAATATGGATTCTCATTTTTTTAAAAACATGGAAAAGAAAACGGGCGTTAATATGAAGGATGTTATGGATTTAGCGAATTCTTTGCAAGGTGCAAATTTTAAAGATGAAAATACGGTGCGCGGTGTGATTCAACGAGTATCTCAAATGGCTGGTAAGCCTGTTAATCAAGAGCTAGAAGATAAAATTGTACAATCAATTGTTAATGATGGAAAACAGCTTGATTTTGGTACAATATCTAAGATGATTAATAAGAAATAATGCATTAAGTACTTAATAAAAAAAAGAGGCAGTCCTAAAAGTAATGAAAAATCACTTTTGAGACGCCTCTTACGTTTTTTTAAGCTCTTTGTTAAATATATAAAAATCTTGATGGATAAGCCGTTTTTCCACCTCTGTTTTGAAGTACAGAGAAGTAAAGCTGATTTTGAGCTCTTGTTGCGGCTACATACATTAGGCGACGTTCTTCCTCAAGAGCATGTTTATTCCCTTTACGGAAGTCATCCATCGCATAATCATGTGGCAGACCTCCATCCACCGCACTTAGTATATACACGTTGCTATATTCTAAACCCTTCGAACGGTGAATGGTTGTTAGTGTCACTGCTTTAGGGAAATGCTTAGATAGTTTCTTCACTTCCTTGTTCATCGCACTCATATGATTGGCATGTTGAATGAATGAATCACAATCTGTAAAACGTTTGGCTGCGACTTTTAAATTCCGAACATCGTCAGAGCCACGCTCCATTTTATTTCCCTCATTACCACGTTTTTTTACATAATCAGAGAAGCCTAAATCTTTCTCGATACGCTCTAAAGCTGCAAGTGGTGAAAGGGATTGTAAGCTACGAATTTGTCCAGGTAGCTTGGCTAGTTTTCGTTCTTGAAATGTATGACCTGTTTTGATTTTCGAAAGAGCAGTTAAAGCATTACAATCTTGTAAAATCATCTGTGCTTTTATTTCTTGAATTAAGCCATGCTTCAAGAATAAGGCTGGTAAAAGGTCAGCACATGCATCAATATCATCTTCATTTAAGCTCAAGCGAATAAAAGCTAGCATATTCTTTACTGTTCGTCGTTGATAAAAGGCTTCTGCATCTTGATCAATGACAAAAGGTAAATTGGATTCTGCTAACCGTTCAAAAATAGCCCGAGACATTGTATGTGTACGATAAAGAATTGCGAAGTCGTTAGGGTCTGCACCTTGTTCGATTTTTTCAGCAATATCTGTCACAATCATAGTTGCTTCTTGTTCTTCATCGTGAGGATAAAAGAGTACAGGAGCTGTTCCTTCATCATGTTGAGCCAGCATTGTTTTTGCTTTTCTTTTCTCATTTTTAGCAATGATGCGATTGGCAGTTGCTACGATTTCATGAGATGAGCGATAGTTTTGTGCTAGTTTAATGACTTTAGTTTTCGGAAAATCACGCTCAAAATGTAAGATAAATGATGGATCACTTCCACGGAATGAATAGATGGATTGATCATCATCACCAACCACACAAATATTATTAGATATCTTTGCTAACATTTTCATGAGTTCATATTGTACTTTGTTTATATCTTGAAACTCATCAATTAGTATATAGTGAAAACGATGTTGATATTTTTCTAGAATATCAGGATTATTAATTAATAGTTTATAGCAACCAATTAGCATATCGTCAAAATCAAATTTGCCAGCAGAATTTTTAAGGCTTTCGTATTTTTTATATAAGTATAAGCAGTCTTCTTCCCATTTATCTTGTGGACGAATGTCATTAGGAAAGAGTAGGGAGTTTTTCCATAAACCAATTTGTTGAAGTGCACCATCATAGGCAAACTCTTTATCGTCCAATCCTCTTTCGCGTCCAGCAACTTTTAGCATATTTTCTTTTTCCCAATCGTACTTAATGAGTGCTGTGCTCTGCCAGCGCTCGCGTTCATGAAACAATAGGATTTTGTAAAAAATACTATGGAAAGTTCCAGATACTAAAGCATTTACATCTGCTGGAGTGATGTTTGGATAACCAAGCATACGCTCTTTCATTTCCTTCGCCGCTTTCGCAGTAAATGTAACGAGTAGGATGTTGGAAGCCGCTACATTGGCTGCCTGTAATAAAAAGGCTGTTCGAGCAGTAAGTACACGTGTTTTTCCACTACCTGCTCCTGAAAGAACAAGTAAAGGTCCATCAATTGTTGTCACAGCTTCTAGTTGATCATCATCTAAAACGACTCCTTGATTTTGCAAAGCGATGATAAAAGGATGTACCTGCTCACTTTTTTTAGGAATTGTTGGTAAAAAAGCAGGATTTCCACCAATGTTTTTTGAATGTTTATAAGCAAATGGCTCGATTTCCTTTGTAATACTACGTGAAGTAGGTAATCGAAAACCGTTTTTTTCGATATATGCATCTTGCTTTAATTGTTGACTGGCGCTTACAGGCGTACAATCACAAGGAGGTTTTGATTTATCAATGTGATAGAAATGTGGTTCCTTACTTATTCCAAGGTAAAGACGCACTGTATCTCCGCAAACGGGACAAGTTAATAATCCTTTTTTACCTCGTTCAATGGTATGTTGAAGGAGCTCAGCTGATAAATTCGCTAGCTCAATCATTTCTTGATGAAATTTTGCAGTTTTCATGAATTTACCCTCAAATCTTCTTCTAAATAGTAAAAAGCAGTCAATCTTTATCATAACAAATCATAGAATGAACCAAAAGACTATATTCATAGTGTTTATTATTTTTTATTGAAGGGTATTATACTAAATGAATACATTGTGTTTGGAAACTGTAGAATGCTACCTTCATTGTACACTAGAAAATCTTATAAAAGAGGTGATTCATATGGGTTACATTTTACCAATTACTCCAGATCAATTCATTCAATATGCTAAACGAGCCCAGAAGAAAGAAAGATTTTATCCGGTGCAAGAAACAAATCCTACATTTCGCGTCATTTTACGAAAAAAATACAACGAAGAATTTCCTCAACCGAAAGATCACATGCCGAAAGGTTCATATTATAAAAATAATATCCCGCAGCCATTAGAATTATTTGTAAAAGCCCCAGAAATAACAGGAAAGGGGTTATTGGTAGATAAACAAATTTAAATAATAAAAACTTTAGATTAATGAGTTCAAATGTAGATTTTTATTAGACAAACAATGTATGATAGAAGAGGTGATTTTTTACAAAAATTTTAAAAGGTGAATGGTATTATGATTAAGTTGGTGAAGTGGCTAAAAGGGTTATTTATTGCAGTAGTAGGATTATTCGTTTATACAGGTTTAAGTGTATATACATTTAGCTTGCAGAATAATGAGGAGAAAAGCGATGCTGCTATTGTATTAGGCGCTGCAGCTTGGAATGGAAAACCTTCACCAGTATTGAAAGAAAGACTTAATCATGCAATTGATTTATATAAAGATGGCAAAGTGGATTATTTGATTTTTACAGGTGGTAAAGCACCTGGAGAAGTAAAGTCTGAAGCGAAGGCTTCTATGGATTACGCCATTGATCATGGTGTAGATATGGATCACATTATTATTGAAGAGAGATCTATGTTTACGAGAGAAAATCTAAAGTACGCTTTAGAAGAAGTAAATCGTGGGGAATATGATTTCGAAAAGTATATTTTAGTAAGTGATCCATTACATATGAAACGGTCTGTTTTATTAGCAAAAGAAATGAATTTATCGGTTGTTTCCTCGCCAACACAAACATCTGCTTTTCAAACAATGGAAACAAAGTTACCTTTTTTCTTTAAGGAATGGATGTATTATACAGGCTATATTGTTACAATACCTTTTCGTTAAATCGTGATATAAATATACAAATTGAAGGGCGTCTAAAAAGTGAGTATAGATTACTTTTTAGACGCCCATTTTGTTTTTTACAAGTTAAGTGAGGTATATCTATATAAAGAGAGTTCATTTTTGATGCAAAAAAATAAATTTAGCAAATTTGGCCTTTTGAGCAATCATTATCTGTTATATTCAAAGTAATAATATATAAATTTTGGAATATTGTAAGACGAATCTTGAAAGACGGAGGAGTAATTATGGTAGCTGAAACGATAAAATTATTTATTGATAATGATCGACAAATGAAACAGAGCTTTAAATGGGAAAACCATTTAATTAGAAAATTTGGTGCGTTTCAATTAGCACTTAATAATCAGACTGTCGATGTGAAGCAAGTGAAAGAAATGAAGGAATATATGAAGATGCAAACTTCTTCTTTTTCTTATTTTCGCAGTACGAATTTATTTCCGATTGCGACGGCACTGACAAGTAATGAAAAACCACAACAGTACTTTGATCAAACGGTTTATTATTATGAGGAACTTAAGAAAGAGGGATTTAAACGTTCTGTATATCTTCCGTATGCAGCTTATTTTTTAGCTACTCAATTACAACCGTCAGAAGTGCCAAAAACAATTGAAAAGGCACAGCAATGTTACCAAATGATGAAGGAGAATCATTATTGGTTAACGTCAGATGATGATTATATGCTAGCTATAATTTTGGCGTACAGTCATGATGATATAGCTGCAGCCGTTGAAGAGATGGAAGCTTGCTATAGTTATTTAAATGAGCGTGGAATCAGTAAAGGTAATGCTTTGCAAACGATGAGTCATTTACTTACTTTAAGCAGTGAACGTATCAGCCAGAAGTGTGATCGCTTGTTACACTATGCTAGTGAATTAAAGAAAAACAAAATAAAGCTCGATTCTTATTCACAGCCGATATTAGCTCTTCTAGCAATGATTGATAGTAACAGTGAGGAAGTAATTCGTGTAATTGTTGAAACAGATCAAGAGCTTGCTTCTCAAGATGGGTTCGGTAATTGGTCATTAGGAAGAGCAAGTCGTAATATGTTTAGTGTTGCACTTGTATCATATTGTAGTATTCAAAACAGTTCCCAATCAGCTATTAAGGCAGCTGTTCAGAACAGTATTCAAAGTGTTCTACTCGCACAACAAGTTGTGATGGTTTCTGCAATAGCAGCATCAACAGCTGCTTCTAACTCAAGTTCATCTTAAAATGATACAATAATAGAAGGTAGAGATTTTTTACGAAAAAGGTGATTAAGATGAACATAATAGAAGCAGCACAGGATTTCGCAACGCTGAAACATGGAGCACAAACAAGAAAAAATTCTAAAGAACCTTATGTAGAACATCCAAAAAGAGTAGCGCAAACATTGAAAGAAGCAGGATTTCGAGACGAAGTAATAGCAGCAGGATTGTTGCATGATGTTGTGGAAGATACGCCCGTTACAATTGAAGATATAAAAGAGAAATTTGGAGAAGATGTTGCTGAAATTGTTGCTTCTCATACAGAGGATAAATCTCTTTCATGGGAAGAGAGAAAGAAGCACACTATTTCAGTAGTCAAGACAGCTCCTCTAGAAGTGAAAGCATTGATAGTGGCTGATAAGTTAGATAATTTGCAATCATTAAAACAGCAATATGAAGAAATGGGTGAAGAGGTGTGGAAAGCCTTTAAGCGTGGAAAAGAGCAGCAAGCTTGGTATAATCGCTCTGTTGCTGAAGCAATCCATGACGAGTCAGATGTACCTGCTTTCTTTCACCAATATGAACAGCTTGTAGCCGATTTTTTTAAATAAATAAATATAGAAAAAACTAGCTTTGGATCAACCAAAGCTAGTTTTTTATTACAGACTTTTAACCATCGTTCGATGAGGAATACCCGCATCAAGAAATTCTTCTGAAACAATCTCATATCCTAAGATTTCATAAAAGCCAATCGCATGAGTTTGGGCATTTAGTTTGACTTTCGAAACCTGCTGACTTTGAGCGTATTTCTCAATTTCGTTCATAATCATTTTGCCGGCACCAGCTTTACGAACATTTGCTAATACACAAATTCGCTCTACTTTACCAGCTCCGTCTACGATTCGGAATCGTCCAGCACCAATGGGCTTGCTATCATCATAAAGCACAAAGTGGGTAGCGATTTGATCATGTTCGTCAATTTCTTCTTCAACATCGACTTGTTGTTCTTCAATGAAGACTTTTTGTCGAATAGCGTATGCATCTTCTAATTGTTGTTTGTCTTTTACAATTTTTACTATCACAAATGTTTATTCCCTTCCAAGCTGAAATGTTTCATAGACTGTCCATGAGCCGTTTTCTAGTTGATATAGTAAGTGAAAGCGATCAATATTTTCGGAATGACTAAAGTCAATCATACTTAATTGACCGAATACATCAGAATGTTCATCATTTGATAAGCCTTGAGCTAATGTTAAATGCGGAACGAATGCAAATTCATCTTCACTTTTTATTACATTATGCATTTGTTTATGTAGAGTTTCAAGCTCGTTGTTTACATCGACTTTTAAATAAATAACATTACTTACAGGTTGAAATGTACTCGCCTTTACAACATTTAGCTGGATAGGGGCAGTCTTAGCTGCAGTTTCCCATAGTTGCTTTGTAATGTCTTTCATTTCTTCTTCAGATGCTTCGAATGAATATTTTAATGTTATATGTGGAGGAATCAAAGAGTATTGTGGATCATATCGTTTTCGATAAGAATTTACTAGGTCTTGGAGTTTTTTTGATGGAAAAATTGCAATGCCATATTTCATAATTTCATGCCTCCCAAATGTAGTTTTGATTACATGTTAAAATGTAAGTCTATACCATTATAACAATTTTTTGAATATTGTGTAAAATATTATATCTTTTGTTTAAAATAGTAGTTTGAGAGAAGAAATTTAAATGGAGAGTGTGAAAATGACACGCGATATTGAAAAAATAAAAAAGCTACTAGGCTTCTCTTAAAGATATGTCTAGTAGCTTTTTGGGTAGTTATAAATCATCTGATTTTAGCATCATTTCTACAGCGCGTGGCAAGTCTTTTTGCCAATACTTCCATGTGTGCTCACCATCAAATTCTTCATAGAATAAAGGGAAATCTTTTTCCGTTAATAGAGAATGTAACTCTCTATTTGGTTTAATAAAATTACTTCGTTTTCCATCTGTTGTAGGCACATCCACTTCATTTTTTCCAATTACATGATAGATTTGTAGTAGGTGAGGCGTAGTAAAATCTTGTATAGCTTGCTTCACATGTTGATCTACATAAGGAGATTGCATCGCTACTTTTCCGAACATATTTGGATAACGTAATGCGGTCATAAGTGAAACAGTTCCAGCAAGTGAGTCTCCTATTAACATGCGTCCATTACCTACCCCATGTGTAGGAAATTCTTGATCTAAGAAAGGAACAAGCTCATGAGCTAAAAAGCGAATATATGATTCATTTTTCTCGCCTTCAGGATGATATTTCGAGCGACGATCATGCACATCATTATAAGGAATGCCGATAATAATGACATCTTCAATTTTATTAGTATGTAGTAAAGAATCAGCTACTCGTCCAATTCGTCCCATTTGAAAATAATCTTTACCGTCATTTGTAATGCATAAAGTATATTTATAAAACGGTGAATAATTAGGTGGTAAGTAGACTAACAGCTTTATATTTTCTTGTAATGCCTCACTATAAAACTCTAAATCTTGAATTCTTCCCATTGGAATACTCATCTTTTTCCCTCCAAGCACTTTCTATTTGAAAGTGTAGCACACTATATTACCTTTTTTCCGTTACGATGCTTTCAAGAGTAATCTGGTTGAATAGGATAGTTAAGATATGTGAGAAGAGGTTGTCTATGAAAAGAGACAATCTCTTCTTTTTTATATAGAAAATCATATTTTTCTAAGACAAACCATATGAATAGAGTGATGGAATATTGATGAGGGGGTCAAAAATGAAAATGAGGCGGAAAAATACGTATATTATGACGGCGTTGTTCTTAATTATGTCCTTATTATTAGCGGCTTGTAGCGGAGACAAGGACAAGTCATCGGATGAAAAAGGAACGAAAGAAGTAAAAGAAGAGAAAAAGCAGTTTCTTAACTTAGTAACGGGAGGAACTGGTGGAACATATTATCCATTAGGTGGATCATTTGCTGAAATCATTTCGTCTAATACGAAGGCTGAAACCACTGCACAATCTTCTGGAGCGTCTGCGGAAAATATGGAGGCTATCAAATCAGGAGATGCAGATTTGGCTTTTACACAAACTGATATTGCATCCTACGCAACGGAAGGTAAGTTAATGTTCAGTAAGCCGATTACTAACGTTAAAGCAATTGCATCGCTTTATCCAGAAACCATACAAATTGTTACAACGGCAAAATCAGGTATAAAATCCATTGCTGATTTAAAAGGTAAATCTGTTTCAGTAGGGGCTCCGGGTTCTGGCACATATGCGAATGCGGAACAAATCCTTGAAGTACACGGATTAACTATGAAAGATATTAAAGCACAGAATCTATCATTTGATGAATCAACAGGTGGTATTCAAGATGGAACAATTGATGCAGCTTTTATTACAGCTGGAACACCAACAGGTGCGGTAGAAAGCTTAGCAGCAACATCGGAAGTAGTGATCCTTCCTATCGCGGAGGATAAGATTAAAGCGTTGATTGAGAAATACCCTTATTATGCAGAAGAAGTTGTTCCTGCTAATACGTACAAGATTAAACAAGATGTCAATACAGTTGCTGTTCAAGCGATGCTCGTTGTTCGGGCTGATTTAGATGAGCAACTCGTTTATGACATTACAAAAGCAATCTATGAACATTTAGATAAAGTAACACATGCGAAAGGAAAATTAATTAAAGTAGAAAACGCTCTAAATGGTGTCGGTATTGATGTTCACCCTGGTGCACAAAAATATTTTGATGAAAAAGGCGTAAAAGCCAAGTAAGCCGCATATACTAGATTAGCTGACTCTAAAGAAAGGCATGAACCCAACTGGGATATGACCAAACTTTAAGTCAGCTTTCTTTGTAGAAAAGGAAGAATATTATGGTGAAAAAAATCCTCATTATTGTTACTCTCCTTATCATTATTCTTTGTTTTATACCATTTTCGCCAGCAGTTGTAGTCTATAAGGTGCACACGAATGACATGCTTGCATACGCAACTCTTTCATCCAATCAACAATTTCAAATTGAATATATACATTCTATTCATTTATCTCCTGTTGTTGAAACATATGAAAGAACAGCCAACAATGAAATTAAACAAATTGAATTAACATATGAGGATTTTGCTATTGGAATGCCATCACAGGCTGAAGGACAAGAGAAGTTCGTTGAAAAGGACGGGAAATATTTCATTAAAAATATGAATCGAATCTTTCCGACTATTACGTTACGAGTTGGACGAGTAGTTGCAAATCACACATTTATTATAGGAGACAAAAGCATTGCTATGTCTTCTTTTACAGAACCAGGAAGTGTCATACGTATTGAAGTGAAGAAGTTATCTCTTTGGCAGAGTTGGAAAGGGGTGAAGATGTTTGACTGAAACAACTTTAACGCATGAACAACAACAAGAATTAATTGAGAAATATGATCCCGAGCAAGCGATGAGAAAGTTGAAAGGTATGATGGGTTGGGTCACCTTCTTTGGTTTACTTGCTTTCTCTCTATTTCAATTATATACAGCTATTGATAAGCCACTTATGGCACAGTTACAGCGTTCCATTCATCTTGGATTTGCATTAGCGCTTGTGTTTCTTTTATTCCCCGCTCGAAAAAAGAATTTATCTACCGGTAAAATTGCTTGGTATGATTATATTTTCTCCTTGCTAGGTATAGTTGTAGGAACATATTGGCCACTTATGATGGAAGAATTAGTTATGCGTCCTGGAACCGTTACACAACTTGATTACTATGTTGGTATTTTAGCAATTTTGCTAGTGTTAGAGGCAACTCGTCGAACGGTTGGATTACCTATCACTATTATTGCCATATTGTTTATCGTATACGCCATTTATGGTCCGTATATGCCTGACTTTATTGCTCATCGTGGGTTATCTCTAGAAAGATTTGTTCAAACGATGTTCTTTACGACTGAAGGAATATTAGGGACCCCGCTTGGTGTATCGTCCACTTTTATATTTTTATTCCTTTTATTTGGTGCTTTTCTTGTAAAAACAGGAGTGGGAGATTATTTCAATGATTTAGCCGCTGTTATTGCTGGGAAAAGAATCGGAGGTCCAGCAAAGGTGGCAATCTTCTCTAGTGCATTGCAAGGAACAATCAGTGGTAGCTCAGTAGCCAATGTTGTGACTTCTGGTGCTTTTACAATACCAATGATGAAACGACTAGGATATGATCGGAATTTTGCCGGAGCGGTTGAGGCGGCATCTTCAACTGGCGGCCAGTTAATGCCTCCTATCATGGGAGCTGCAGCTTTCTTAATGGTAGAGTTTATTGGTAATGGCATCTCTTATTGGGATATCGCAAAAGCCGCTGCAATTCCTGCAGTATTGTATTTCACAGGCATCTGGATTATGACACATTTTGAAGCGAAACGATTGGGATTACAGGGGTTAAAGGCAGAAGATATTCCGACGAAAAAAGAAGTTTTATCGAAAATCTATTTATTATTCCCAATCGTTGCAATTATTGTATTGCTGATGAGTAATATGTCTGTAATGCGTGCCGCATTAATATCAATTGTTATTACCGTCTTGGTAAGTGCGGTTCGAAAGGAAACAAGGATGGGAATCCGAGGCATTATTGATGCACTAGTGGATGGTGCTCGTACAGCCTTAGCAGTAGCTGTAGCTACTGCCGCTGCTGGAATTATTGTAGGTGTTGTTACGAAAACAGGCCTAGGATTAAAAATGGCAAATAGCCTCGTTTCGATTGCAGATGCGCTTGTATCAAACGGAGATGCTAAACTATTGCTTACATTATTCTTTACCATGATTGCTAGTTTAATTTTAGGTATGGGATCGCCAACAACAGCTAACTATGTTATTACATCCACAATTGCAGCACCAGCTTTAATATTAATGAATGTACCTGATTTATCCGCACATTTATTCGTTTTCTATTTTGGTATTATCGCAGATATTACCCCGCCTGTAGCGCTGGCAGCTTTTGCTGCCGCAGGAGTATCGGGGGGAGAGCCAATCCGAACGGGGATTATATCATCCAAGCTTGCTATTGCAGCCTTCATCATTCCGTACGTATTCGTGCTCTCCCCAGAAATGCTTATGATTGACACAACCATTCCAGCAACACTTTGGGTTGTGTTTACAGCTTTTTGTGGCATGATAGCCATTGGTGCAGGTATGGTTGGCTTCTGGTATAGAAAAGTACTTTGGTATGAAAGAATTCTCGCTGTTATCTCAGGGTTACTATTAATTTATCCAGAAGGCTTTTCAGATACAGTTGGATTAATTATATTTGGTGTTTTATTAGTATTGCAGATTGTGAGAAAAGGTAATCGAGTAACAGGTGCCTTGGTGAAGGGATAATAATTGGAGTCGTCTGAGAGAATTTTCTCGGGCGGCTCTATTTTTATTGAAGAATATATAAGGGGGCGTGGATGAAAAATATGAGCGGTGAATGGAATTTATGAGTAGTGAATAGAATATCTGATTCGCAGAAAAATATACTAGTCTGAAATCTAGGTGCAAGCAAAGAAAAAAGACGTGAAACGAAATCACGCCTTAATCATTGAGTTGAGCTGATTGTTTAGCGGAGTAAGTTGATTTTGTAGTGCGATGACTCATATAACTGTGTAATGCCATTCCAACCATAACAAGTGCCATACCAATCCAAGAAACTAATGAAGGAATTGGGCTTGCGAGGAATAGTATTTCACCGGCAACAGCAAAGAGAACTTCTAAAGATTGTGTTGCTTCTACAGCCCCTAGCTTTTCCATATCGTTCTTGACTAAATTTGTTGCGGCAAAGAATAATACGGTAGCAGCTACTCCTGAAAAAAGGGCAACTAATCCAGATTGAACAACTTGACTCGAACTAGGTGCTCCAACTGTAAACATACCGATTATGGATAAAATAATCCATAACGGAAGACTGGCGATGGTCATACCTAATGTACGCTGATATGCATCTAGTCGATCGCCACATACATTCATCATTTTTCGGTTGCCAAGTGGATAAGCAAAGGATGCAATAATCATAGAAACACTACATAAAATAATGGCTTTAAGTGACATGACGGAAGCATGTTCGAATTGCATAACGATAACACCTAATAGAATTAGTGTGGAAAATCCTAATCCCCTCCAAGGAATGGAGCCTCTTTTCATAACGGTTTCTCCAGACTTAAGTTGAACTTTCTCCATAAATAGAGGAGCTAGTAATGAACCGGAAATAATGGTAATTTGCCATGTTCCTGCAATTAGCCATCCGGGAGCAAATGAAGAGGCATAGGTTAATGGTGCGTAGAATAGACCAAAGCCGACTGTACTCCATATTATCCAAGAAGTAGGCGCTTTTTTCATTTCATGAAATAAAATATGTAGGTTTTTTCTAGCTCCTACAATAATGAGAAGGAAGATTACCATGAAGAAATAGCGCAATGAAGCACTCCAAAGCCAACTTCCACCATTTAATTCCATTGCTCGATTAATGATAAATGTAAAAGCAAAGAAGAATGCTGAGCAAGCTCCAAGTATAATTGGGCGCAGAACCATCACCTCCAAGAAGATATAATAATATGAAGCTCTAATTATATCTTTCAGAATAAATAGGATATTGATAAAATAGTTTGTATATATTAAAAAGTTGAGGTTTTATCATGAAAGAGTATGCTGTACAAGCTAGTTATATTACGAAAAAGTTTGATAATGTTCCCATTTTACATGATTTAAGTTTTGAAATCCATCAAAATACAAAGTTGGCTATTCTTGGTCATAATGGATCAGGGAAAAGTAGTCTCTTAAAGCTAATTGCTAATATATATGTTCCTACATCAGGAGAAATCAATACACATGGAAAGAAAATTGGCTATGTCCCGGAGCATTTCCCGGACAATATTCGCTTTAAATTACGTGAGTATTTATTGCATATGGGAACAATGGAAGGTAAAGAAAAACATACTGTTCAGAAAAAAATCGATTATTACATAGACTTATTTCAATTAGAACCTTTTAAAAATACACTACTTAAGCATTGTTCAAAAGGAACAAAGCAAAAGGCTGGTTTAATTCAAGCAATCCTGACAGATTGTGATATTCTCTTGTTGGACGAGCCTTTAACTGGTCTTGATGATGAATCGAAAAAGATCTTTCTCGATATGATCCAAAACATCGACCGGGATTTTGCATTAATATTTACGGCGCATGAACAAGAAACCGTTGATTTGTTAGCAGAAGAAATATTGGTTTTAGAAAATGGGAAAATTATAAGACATGAAGCGATAACTGAAAGAACAAAAATGAAAAGTATTACAGTACGAATCTCGAAGCAATTAGACCGAGAAGAACTAAAAATGTATGGTGAAATTATTAGTAAAACAGAGAACACTGTAGAATTAGTCGTTACTTCTAGAGAAAGTGATGATTGTTTACTGTACTTACTAGAAAATGATTGTTCAATAATAGAAGTGAAAGAGAAGTTATAAGATGAAATCATTCGTTATATATCAATTGAAAAATTATATTCGCTCCCTTATTTTTATCCCACCTGTTGTTCTATATATTTGTTGGGTAGGCATTTTGTATGCGTATAGTACGTTGGACGTTTTAAATAGCTACGCAAACTCTGCCGTTGTATTATATGTTATATTGACTTGGATTTCGATGAATATTTTCCGCTTAGAAGAGGAAACGGAAAAACACATACTACTTGTACATTTACGGCAAAAGGAATACTTCCTTTATGGAAAATGGATTACTTGTATAGTAATGATGATTCCATTGGTACTGACTGCGCATTTTTATCCAATTCTAACTAATAGTTTTCAAGCTGAACTTATTTCGAGCGATCATATTTTATCTATCTATAGCCACGTTGGATTAGGAGTACTCGGTGTTATTACAGGTAGTTTCTTTGGTGGTACAAATATCACAAGAACAAGGTATGTTTGGTTATTGAGTGCATTGACTGTAACAGCATCATTTGCTCATTCGCAAATAGTGGAGTTACTTCCAAACGGCTTCTCATGGTTATTATGGGTTTTACCACCATTGCGTTTCTTTTATGAACCTTTACAAACTAGTGGCGGTGGATTACCATCGGGGTTTCTCGCAGCATTTAGCATGGCGATGTTTTACATTTTAATTGCTAGTGTTATTGTATTAAAAATGTTTATGAGGAAAGAAAAAGTGTAGGTTGTTAGATTTGTATTTTGTTGGTTATTCTCGTATACTATGTATAAATTAATAGAAATTTATGGATAGCAGTCAGTGCTTTGAAGGGTACTGGCTGCTTTTTGTTTTTTTAAGGAGTGATAATAATGAAGAAAAGTACATTATTTTTTCTTGGAATGGTGCTTGTAGCCTTTAATTTACGTCCTGCTTTAACTGGAGTGGGACCAATTACAAGCTTTATTCAAGGTGATCTTGGCATTTCTGCTAGTCTTATTGGATTTTTAACAATGCTACCTTTAATTGCTTTTGGCTTTATGTCATTAGGAGCTCCGGCATTAGGAGCAAAAGTGGGAAACAGTAAAGCGATTCTGATAGCACTAATTGTCTTAATCATTGGTATTAGTTTGCGTTCCATTGGTGGTATTGAATTATTATTTCTAGGAACGATATTAATTGGTATTGGAATTGCAACTGGAAATGTATTAGTTCCTAGCTTTGTTAAAGAAAGCTTCCCAAAGAAAGCATCGTTATTTGTTGGAGTTTATTCAGCCGTTCTTTCATTTGGTGCGGCAATTGGCTCTGGCATTACTGCACCAATTGCAACATCATCAAATTGGCGTATCGCTTTAGCGTGTAGTGGAATTCTAGTTATCCTAGCACTAATTGTTTGGATTCCGGTTACAATCAAAAATCGTCATAATCAATCTCATTCTCGTGGTAAGCGTCCAGCGTTTCCTTTAAGTCAATCACTTGCTTGGTTTGTAACGCTATTTATGGGTATTCAATCATTGTTATTCTATAGTTTAGTAAACTGGATGCCTACTATGTTAGAAGATCGTGGTGTATCCATTTCGATGGCAGGTACCATTGTAATGGTCATGCAATTAGCAAGTTTGCCAGCAATCTTAGTCATTCCATACTTAGCGGAGAAATACGATAATCAGAAAGTGCTTGCAACATCAATTGGGATTGTATACTTTATTGGTTTAGTGGGGGTATTCTATTTACCAGCTTCTCTATCATGGTTATTCATAAGTTCTATCATTACCGGCTTAGCGCAAGGAGCAAGTGTTTGCTTAGCTTTACTTTTTGTTAACTTACGTGCCAAAACACCAAGTCAAGTTATGGTACTATCTGGGATGGCTCAATCCTTTGGATATTTCATAGCTGCAATTGGACCCATCTCATTTGGCGTATTACATGACGTAGCACATTCATGGACGCCCGTTATCATTTGTTTATTAGTATTTACGCTCATCTTGTCGTTAGCAGGTTGGAGAGCGGGACGTAGAGGCTATATTGTGGAAAAGGATGAAGTGAATATTAATTAGTTAGAATATTGACAATAATTTACTGGTAATTTATAGTTAGTAATATATCGCTAGCTTTTCATTGTATGTTTGAAAAGCTAGCGAATAAGATCCGATAGTTCAGTGGGAGAATACTTGCTTGACAGGCAAGGGGTCGGGGGTTCGAACCCCTCTCGGGTCATCGCTTTTTAGTAGCCAGAAACCTTTATATATCAAGGGTTTCTGGCTTTTTGTTTGGAGCGGGCTTTCTTGGTCGAATTTCATTATGAGTGAAATGCTCACATTCTGCTCACATCCACCTCTTTTTTCTGCATCAAGGCATTGTGGAAGATATCAGCGACTTCATCTTGATCAATTTTATATATTATATTTTTGAAACATTTACAAAGGTATCATATAATTCAAAGCTGTTAGAACCAGATAATTTATTTACATTCACTTTTGAATTTTTATACCACCTTTGATAGATTAATAGTATATCTTTGGGAATTTTAGAAATATATTTCGCTTTAATTTCAAGATAATCATGATTATTGAAAACTTTTATTATTTCTCCGTCAAAAATTCCCAGCAAATTTGCAACTTTGGAGTTAATACCGACATATCCTTCTTCCTCATCAGTTAGATTTAAAAAATGAAATTGGGAATTTAGTGCATACGGATGATGAGGTGTGATTAACCAAAAGGGATAATCAATTGTTGGCGATTTTCCATCTATAAACAAAGGCATCGGGAGAACACCTTTTTTTTCTGCTTCCAGTGAGTAAAATTGGTACTTTCCTGTTTCGGTATAAAATTTTTTGTCCTCCCATGCAATTTTTGGAAGATTAGCGGTCATTGACTTTTTTCTTAAATCTGAGACCGATTTAATATAATAGCGCTTAAACACTGGATCATTAAATTGTGCATTAAGATATTCCTCTTCAGAAGAATGAATAGGAAATGAACATACCACCGAAGAAAACTTATTCAGCCTTATGGCTAACTCATTCATGATATTCCACTCACTTCTACTCTCGTAATAAGGAGGTATAGCTTTTTCATTTAAGGCAACCTCATTATGCCAACAACTCATAACTATATCCATTTCCTCAAAATGAGTTGTTGTTGGTAAAACCAGATTTGACATTTGCGCTGTTGGGGTCAAGAATTGATCAACAGTTACGACAAAAGGAATATCTCTTAAAAATTGAAAAAAACTGTTTGAGTTTGACTCTTGGGTTATAGGATTTGCACAAGAAATCCACAACATTTCAATAGGGAGTTTGACATTTGGAGCAAAACTATCCATATTTTGATCTAAATGAAATATCCGATTTCCGTTATTGCATTGCCTAAAATCTTGATTATTAAAAATTGATGAATTGTTTTTCCTTAGAAAAATACCGCCACCAACTTTTCCAATATCTCCATGGACAATTGCTAAAGCCCCAATTGAACGAATATTCTGTCTGGTATTCGAATGTTTTTGTAAGCCCGAGCCTATTATATGTGAAACGGTTCTTTTATCCTTTAACCATTCAACTAACATATTGAAAGCTTCATTAGTAACGTCGCATTTCTCTAAATATTCCGATGTATCTATCTTTCTAATTATCTCATGAAATTTATCAAATCCAAAAGTGTATTCTTTTAAAAATTCATTATCAAATGAGTTATTCTCTAATAGACTTTTGGTCAGAATGTTAGCTAATGCTCCATCTGTACCTGGACTTAGTTGTATATATAAATCGGCTAGCTCGGCTGTTTGTGTATAAAGTGGGTCAATTACAACGATTTTTGCACCTTTTATTTTTGCTTCTATTAAGATAGGAATAAGATGAATATTCGTGGCTGCGGGATTAGAACCCCAAATAATCACCAAAGATGCTTCTTTAATCGTTGAAGGATCAGACATTTCGAAATCACCTAAATCATATTGGAGGACTTCAAAATCAATTGATGGAAATGGGTAATTGACCAATCTCGTTGTTGGACCAAGGCTTGAAAAAAATTCTTCCGTAACAAAATGATGGACACCTATATTTCCAGAACCTTTATATAAAGCCAAAGGGAGAAAACTTTCATTCCTTTGATAAATGTTCATCATTTCACGAATGATAAGATCAAAAGCTTTTTCCCAAGTGATTTGTTTGAACTTTCCTGATCCTTTTACTTCTTGATAGTAAGGATACTTCAAGCGCTCCTGATGATAATTCTTTTCTAAATAAGAAAACCCCTTTGCACATAATTTACCTTTTGTGTATGGGTGAGCTAGATTTCCAGATATGTGAATCAATTGATTGTTTTCTATATGTGAAATCATCGTACATGAGCTAGGACAGTTTCTCGGACATACATGCTGAAATTTTTGCATTTCAAATTGATTCATTTCTCTTGTTCTCCATTCTAATAACGTGAAACTCAATCAGTGGGTGGCTTACTGCCCGTTAATACGGGCTAAATTAATTGTTTTATTTTCATCCGAAATTCACAAGATTGACATTCAAAGTGCTAAGTATTTCTTCAACTATATTACAAGTTATATTAAAATAACATAAAAATAAAGCAATATTAATTATTAAAATTTTGATTTAAAGGGAGGCATAATTATATGCCCTATCAGCTAACGTTTTCTGTTGATCTTAATCGTTGTATCAATTGTAAAACATGTGAAATGTCTTGTAATGAATATTATGGTTTAGAAAATAAGCATAGGAGACATGTAGTCACATTTGAAAATGAATCTGATACACCCGTTCACCTTTCGATGTCTTGTAATCATTGTTCTAATCCTGTTTGTGTGTCTGTTTGTCCAGAAAATAATTTTCAAAAGCGTAGAGATGGAATTGTAATTCATCAGGCAAATAATTGTCAAGCTTGTATGCGTTGTATAAGTGCGTGCCCTTTTCACGCTCCAAAATTAAATCCTAAAACAAATAGAGCCGATAAATGTAATCTTTGTGTAGAACGAATAGACCAAGGTTTAATGCCAGTTTGCGTAGAAAACTGTATTACAAGTGCTTTGAGCTTGATGGTCGTAAATACTAGTGAAACTAGTGAAATAAAACCATTTAATAATGAGTCTGACATCCTAATTGCAGGTTATACAAATCCTTCTATTTTTATTATAAAAAAAGAAAAAGGTCGGACTTTTCTAAGGGAAGGATGAAGAACTATATGAAAAAATGTTTACAAGAGTTATTATTACATGTTCCATTGCATCAACTAATATTTTTAACTACTTTGCCAAGAAAACCTGTCTATTATGAAAAGATAAACGAAAGTATACCTCATGGATGGCTGGAGAAGCCAACATTACTTTTGTTACAAAATGCTGAGGAATATATGAAACTAAATGATAGTAATATTGCTAGTCAATTAGTTCAAGATCCTAACCTTATCGGTATAGTCTTAAGTAATCAAACGTATTTATCTATTCATGAAGAAATTCTTCTTCTTTTTCAGCAATGCTCATTACCAGTTATTCAAGTAGAAGAGAGTTCATCATTACATATATTTCTACCGACAAACGTATCTCTTTATTCTTTTAGTCAAGTAAGTATGGAATTAGCTGGCTTTATGGAAAAAGGATTTACCGAATTGGCTTCAAGACTGGCAAAAACGTTAGAAACGCCTTTGTTGTATTTAGATGAAAATAATCAGATTCTATGGCAAGTAGGAAAAGAAGAAGAATTAAGAGAAGCAAGGCGATGGCTCAATACACAGCAGAAAGAACTGAACAATAGGCAGAATACTAATGTAACATTTAATAATATGTCTCTAGCTGATATGGAGTCAAAAAAATTGTTTGAATTTTATCCAATTAATATAGCTGGCTTAATCCGGCAAAACTTAATTGCTATATCAAATTTGTCAGAATGGCAAAAAAAGATGATTGATAAATTAGCTGGCTTGACTGCCCTATTATTACAAACAGATAAAATGTTTCAGGAGCAACAAGAAGAGATGAAAGAACATTTTATTTACGATCTTCTTTATCATAAATTTGAGTCTATCACGATTATGATTAGTCATGGGAAAAAATGGGGTTGGAACTTAGAAAAACCTCATCATTTACTCATCATTAATGTGGAATTACCTGATGGTTTAATGATGGATTTAGATTTGAAAGAAATCACTCTACATATAGAAATGGAAAAAGAGGACATTGATGAAACAATGATTGTATTTCCGTTTCAAGACCAAATAATCATTTTGCTAGAGGATGAAGAAAATAGAACATATAAAAGAAAAAATTTAGTTCTTAAAGTGGCTAATTTATTAGAGAAGAATTTGTCTAGCAAATTTCCGCAATATCAATACCAAATTGGAATAGGCAAATGGTGTCAAGATTTGACTAACTTAAATAAAAGCTATCAAGAAGCAAAACAAGCATTACAATTTGGATCAATATGGTTTGAAAACAAGAGGATATTTCATATTAATGATCTAGGAGTTCTTCGTCTTCTTATTTATATTCATCGAGAAATATTGTTTGATTTTAGTCAAGAATATTTGTCTTTGCTGATAGAAAGCGACTGTAATTATGGAACTGAATACATCGATACTTTAAAAATGTATATTCAGTATCAAGGAATCACGAATGAAGTATCTGAAGCCTTACATATACACCCAAATACATTGCGTAATCGATTGAAAAAAATTGAAGAAATCACAGGTGTTAATCTACAAAATACAGAAGAATTTATAAACATCATGATTGCTGTTAAGATCCAATCTTTTATAAAAATGTGACTTACTATAAAACATCTAGCTATAAAAAGAGCTAGATGTTTTTAAATGAGAGGAAATTTTTAGTGAGTGGTTGTAAATAGCCATTTAAGTAATAATATTTCTCAAAGTTCATGAGTTAGCCACTAATAAGGGGATTAATGGAAAAGGTTTGTTGTTTGAACACAACAATAGTTACAAAAGTATAGACAACTCCACACTCCTATGCACATATAGCTTCATTTAAAATAGATATCGAAGAACCTATCAAAAAAGAAATCAACTAATTTTCTTTTGTTAGTTTAAATGACACTGATTAAGTGGTAGGAAACTTTAATTTTTTACAAGGAGGTAACATTGAATGACTGGTATTTTTAGTAAAATTGAGAATTCACAATTTAACCGTAGAAGTTTTCTAAAAGGAAGTGCAGCAACTGTATCAGCTCTAGGATTAACAGCCTATGGATCATCTGAAAATAAGCTTGCAACTGTTGCAGAAGCTGCAAAAAAGGGGAGTAAAGAGGGAAAATGGGTTCCTGCAGCTTGTTGGTTCAACTGTGGTGGTAAATGTTACAACGCAGCATACGTAGTAGATAATGTTGTCGTTCGCCAAAAAACGGATGATACGCATCCTGACAGTCCGGATTTTCCACAACAGAGAGGCTGTCTACGTGGTCGTTCACAGCAACAGCAGATATTCGGTGCAGACCGACTAAAATATCCAATGAAACGAAAACATTGGAAACCACTTACAGGAGGAGATAAATCTCTTCGAGGTAAAGATGAGTGGGAACGCATTTCGTGGGATGAAGCTTTTGATTATATTGCCGCTGAATTGAAACAGGCGAAAGAAAAATATGGGAACAAATCAATTTTATTCCCCAATTGGCACCAGGAACGTTTTGGCGACGTAATTAATGCCTATGGGGGGCATACCAATATGGAGGACTCAGCATCTCTTGGTACTTATCATTACATTCATGATATTCTAGGAAATCCGCCATTTGGTGGTATAGATCATCCGGGATATATCAACGATCGTTTTGACTTATGTAAGAGTGAAACCATTGTGCTATATGGCTGCAATCCAGCCTGGGCTTCCCTTGGTTCTCCTAGTTACTATTATTTGAGAGCGAAGAAAGCTGGGGCAAAGTTTGTATTTGTTGGTCCAGACTATAATGAATCGGCTAATTTATTGGACGCAAAATGGATACGTGTCCGACCTGGTACGGATACCGTCTTCTTACTTGCGGTAGCTTATACCATGATTAAAGAAGATGATCCGGTTACTAATCCTATTATTGATTGGGATTTCTTAAACCGTTGTACAGTGGGATTTGACTCTGAACATATGCCTGCTGATGCTAAGCTTAATGAAAACTTTAAAGATTATGTGCTCGGAAAATATGATGGGCAACCGAAAACACCTGAATGGGCGACGGAAATATGCGGTACGCCTGTTGAAGATATTATTTGGTATGCCAGAGAGATGCGCAAAGACAAAAAAGTAGCTCTTTTGCATAGCTTTGCCCCAGCTCGTGGTAATAATGCCGAAGATTTCCCACAAATTTTTATGACCATAGGAGTAATGGGCGGTCATATGGGTAAATCAGGACATGCCTGTGGAGCTTCTTACGGTGTAGGCACAGCTAATTGTGGTCATCAATTAGTTAAACATGGTCCTCATGGTGCATTGACTATTCCAAACCCTCTTCAAGAAGAGTCAATTAGTGCTCCAGAGATGTGGGACGCCATTCTTACAGGGAAATATACTCGTACAGCTCTTGTGAATCAGGGAGACATGACTTCTGTTGAGGAAAGAGATATTGATATTCGTGTAATTATTCATACTGATAGAAATACTCTGCAAACGGTAGTAGGGGTTAAAAAAGGAATAGAAGCTCATCGAAAAGTAGACTTTGTATTATCTCTTGCTTATTCTCCAAATTTAAGTGCACAACATGCAGATATTGTATTGCCAGTTACCACTGAGTGGGAGCAGCTTTCAGCTCATATGTTTATGACACACACTAACAGAGAAATGGCACTATTCTACTCAAAAGTGGTAGATCCCCTTTATGATACAAAGAGTGGTCAAGAGATAGGAGAAGAGCTTGCTAAGCGCTTAGGATTAGATGTGAAAAAGATTTATCCAAAAACTACAGAACAATATTATTTCGATTGTGTTGTTGGCTCTGAGGTCATTAATAAGGAAGGAACCGGTTATGAACCGCTAGTAACTGTCACGGAAGCCGATCTCGCTGAATGGGGAGCTAAATATGGCGTTAAAGGGAAAACCCAACAAGGTAGAATTGGGATTAAAGAACTGTTAGAAAAAGGCGTTTACCAGGTGGAACGCTTTGAAGGGGATAATTACGGCTATATAGCTTATGAGGATTTTGTCAAGGATCCTGAAAAATTTCCGCGCCCTTCCAAAAGCGGTAAATTCGAGATTTACTGTCAAACCAAAGCAGATCGAGTCAATGCTATGGGACGTAGTACACTAAAGCCATATCCTTCTTATATAAAAGTATTAAATGGTTATGAAGATAGCTTTAAGGACTGGGATAAGAAAGAAAAAGGAAAATATCCTTACCAAATGTATACTCCTCACTATGCAAGAAGATCTCATACTGTTAATGATAACTTACCTTGGTTGAGAGAAGCATTTACTAATCCAGTCTTTATTAGTGCTAAAGATGCAGAAGAAAAAGGTATTAAAGATGGAGATACTGTACTTATTACTAGTCCAAATGGAAAAGCTTTACGTCATGCAAGTGTGACTGAACGTATGATGCCAGGCTGTATCGCTTTACCACATGGAACATGGTTAGATCTTGATGAAGAAACTGGCATTGACAGATCTGGTTCAGATAATTATCTGAGTGCCCCTATTGCAACTGGAGCTGGTACATCTGGATACAATACCAATTTAGTAAACATTGAAAAATATAAGGGTAAACCACTTGAGGCAGACTATTTGAAACCACAGAAAGTGATCAAGTTTTAATTTTCTAGGATAGGAGTGAATTCATATGGGTAAAAAAGGTTTTTACTTTGATATGACGGCTTGTATTGGTTGCCGAACTTGTCAGGTAGCCTGTAAAGATAAAAATGACTTAAAACCTGGTATTAATTTTCGTCAAGTGAGAACGTTTGAAACAGGCGTTTATCCTGATGCGAAAATTTTCCATTATTCAAGTACATGTAATCATTGCAAAGATCCAAAGTGTGTAAAAGGCTGTCCAACGGGAGCTATGCATATAGCTGCAGATGGTACAGTTCAGCATGATGCTGATAAGTGTATCGGTTGTCAATACTGTGTTTGGAACTGTCCTTATGGTGTCCCTCAGTATATGGAAGAAGAGGGTAAGGTTTCTAAATGTAATATGTGTAAAGATTTAACGGATAAAGGACAAAATCCTGCTTGTGTGGATGCATGTATCATGCGGGCACTTGAATGGGGAGATTTGGATGAGTTGAAGAAAAAACATCCAGATGCTGTTAGTGATCTACCAATTCTTGCATCATCAAAAATTACACATCCATCAGTATTGGTTGAGCCAAAGGCTTGTGCCTTAAACAAAGGCGCTGTACAGAAGGAGGTTTAAACAAATGGCAGAACTACCTTTATTTATATTCACGCTTTGTCTACAAACTGCCATTGGGATCATCATTTTTAGTATGATAGCAAAGCAGTTTCAAAAAGAACTAGAGTTCAAATTAGGAGCCATAATAGCAGCTTGTTTAAGTATAGTGGGGCTTCTGGCATCATTAATCCACTTAGGAACGCCTCTTCGTGCTTTAAATTCTTTGTTAAATCTAGGAAGCTCCTGGCTATCACGTGAAATCTTGTTTTCTGGTGGATTTGCTGGACTTGCAATCGTCTATGCATTCTTAGTGTATAAAATGCCAGAACAAAAGAAATTAGTTAATGCGGTCGGTTGGATTGCGAGTGTAGTAGGTTTAGTCGATGTTTTCATGATGGCAAAAATATACATGGCATCCAGTGTACACGTTTGGCAAAGTGGAAATACTATGTTTGAATTCTATGGAACGATGATTATTTTAGGGATTTCCGTTTTGTTTTTAACGAATTTCAAAAACATCGATGAAAAGTTAGTAAGATATTTCTCATTATGTGTATTTATCGTTGTAGCTGTTCTAGTGGCTTCCGTGATCCCTCATTATTTACATTTAGGTTTAATGGAAGGTGCTGGTGCTGCGAGCGCAGAAATTCTTAATGGAAAAATTGTTTTAATCATAGCACAATGGCTTTTATTAATTCTTGGTTCTACATTTCTTCTATTTTTTGGAAAAACAGAAGGGGGAAGTAAATTTTCTATAATGTATGTACCTATTGCAGCGATTATTATCGCGCTGATTATCGGTAGATATCTATTCTATGCGGCATTTGTAGCATCGAGAGTAGGTTTAACGTAATGAAAGCATATGAGACTATTCAAATCATACTTGCTGGAAATACTTATGCCTATAATCTATTTCAAAATATTTTTGGTAACGATCCTAGTATGGAACAATTTGAAATATTGACAAATGAAATGACAAAAGAAGCTTTGGACATTTTTAACATGCAGGACAAACAAGAATATAGTATTCGTATTAATGAACTTGAAGAGTTTGCAAGACGTTTTCATAAAGATAAACATGCCGTATTAGAACAGGTGAGAACTGAGTATACTAGATTGTTCATTGGTCCTGGAAAATTACCAGCACCTCCTTGGGAATCTGTATACAGAACTGATGCTAGGCTTTTATTTCAAGAAAGTACATTAGAAATACGCAGACGCTATTTGAAGTATCAGTTTTTACCGGCTGAATATCCACGTGTGGCTGATGATCATCTTGCTTTAGAATTAGATTTTATGGCTAACCTTAGTAGCATGGCAGAAAAAGCATGTGAAGATAACGATTTCAAAAAATTAAACCGATTACTCGAAGAGCAAAAAGATTTCATAACAAATCATTTGTTTAAGTGGATCCCGGAATTTTCAAAGAAAATGCAGGAATCAAGCACAAGTTATTTGTATCCGAGTATGGCTAATCTATTAAATGAATTTTTAGTAATACAAATGGAAGTATTAGATGAAATAAATGATAAAGTGTTAATAGCTATATAATTGTTCAATTCTTCACATATATATTGACAAAGTACTAATAAATGGTTATGTAAGTATCCTGTTACAAAGAGAAAGTATTCCCATTATGGGATTAATACTTTCTCTTTGTAAACATAGAAACGTTATTGATGAGCCAGAGTGAATATGATGGGGGTAATTAGCGAATGAACGGAAAGCTTGGGTTATGAGTATGTGATATTGTCTTCTTGTACTCGTAATATATGATAAAAAAGTGATTTTGTTCTTGGGTGGAAAGACAATTTTCGTTGAAGAATAGATTTTCAAAAAGATGGTACCATGCTTCTTATTTAAAGAAGGAATTGTAGTGTCTGTCATAAGTCTTTTAGCATGTTGAGAGCTCAAAATGAAAAATTTGTCCCGGGTAAAATGTGTGAATTTTTCGACTACAAACAGAAGAGGAGAATGAATAATGCTGTCAAATATTGGTGTGCCAGGATTAATACTTATTTTAGTTCTTGCACTAATCATTTTTGGACCTAAGAAACTACCTGAAATGGGACGTGCTTTAGGCCAAACATTAAAGGAATTTAAGAAATCCACTAGAGGCATAATTGATGAAGAGAAAGATAATGCTGGAGAATTGTCTAACTATAAAGATAATACATCTTTAGATGGACTGGAAATAACTCAAACTAAGGAAGAAAAAAATAAAATGCATGATATGTGAAAAGTGATTTTATAATATGGTGTGTTACCAATAAATCAGCAGCTTTTGTTTATGCAAATGGTTCTGTCCTTCTTGAAGTAGATAGTAGATTATAAAATGAAATATTTAAAAAATATATTTTTGATAACGCTTTGGCCATCGAAGGATATTAGTATCTAAGAAATCTCCATAAATATTATCAGATTTTTTATTTCTAATTAATATTAAAGAGGGGTGGTTATGATGGGTTTATTGAGCGGGTGGATAGAGAGTTTAGATTATGAATATGAAGTGTTATCCTTTTGCACCAGGCAAGTAAGTCCTCATTCAAAGTGTTTAAAGTGTGTTGAATCCTGTGATAAGAAAGCGATTTCCATTATTAATGATAGGCCTGTTATTAATCACGAAAAATGTATTGAATGCGCAAGATGTATTTCAGCTTGTCCTGTACAAGCCATTGCAGGAATATATCCAAAGAGAATGATTTTTCAAGATCAATTAGTAATCACAGATAAGAGTGTGCCTACAGCGAAGGAGCTTTTAATTTTTCATAATAAAGGTATCAGGAAAATTGTTGGTGAAACACAAGCATCCATTGAATTGTGGAAAGAAGTGATTGAAGAAGCTAATGTAATTCTTGAACAGTTGAATGAGCTTCCTTTTTTAATTGAAATAAAGTTAATCGAGAAGAATGAGACTCTTACAAGAAGAGAGTTATTTTCTTTCTGGAAAAATGAAGGGAAGAATTTTGTAAAGCAAGCAGTACCAGCAAAGTGGCGCTTCAACCAAGCTGATTTGGATATGCAAAAATATTATAAAGACTATCAGTTCTCTAGCATAACAATCGATATTGAAAAGTGTACATTATGTAGTGCCTGTCAACAACTATGTAAGAAAAGATGTTTTGAAATTTTGGATAGATCCTTTTCTATATCCGCTCAAGGTTGCTCGGATTGCCAACTGTGTGTAGATGCTTGTCCTGAAAATGCTATTAAAATTGAGAGCCAAATCTCTCAAAAACAAAATATCATTTTTCCTATCCACACCAAAATATGTAATAAGTGTTGCAAAGAATTCAATACTTTACGTGAGTACGATGATTTATGTATATCTTGTTTGATGCAGAATAGGTTTGGATCTATCTAATTTAAATTTATGTCTATTGTCATGTATCGACTTTGGTGCCGCGTGTTCTGTCCAGTATGTACAGTATTAGATCTAGTTGCACAAGGAAAACGAAAAACAAAGAAGCCTTTGAAAAATAAGCAAAAGGAACAAGTAGCATTTGTACAGGGTGAAAATACTGGGTGTACCTAGTGCTCTAAATGTGAAGCAGCTTGTGGAGTGAAAAGAAAGAAAACAAGCCAGAATCATTAAGTACTTTTAATAAAGTACTAGTTTTTATCATTTTACTAATAGATATATTAATCGCTGGTGTTCTTTTACAGAATATCGGATTGATTTAATAAGTGTTTAGTAAACGGCTTCGAATAAATGACTTCATTATATAAAAGAGGAGAGAGGACAATGTTATCAAATATAGGAATACCTGGGCTACTGTTGATTTTATTTTTAGCTTTATTAGTTTTCGGACCGAAGAAATTACCAGAAATAGGTAAGTCCTTTGGCAATACTCTTCGTGAATTTAAAAAATCTACAAAGGAATTGACGGATGATGTAGTAGAAGAAATGAAAGAAGTTACTGGGGTAGTAAACGATAATAATTGATTTTCTTTCAAGTAGTACTGATATGGGTACTTTTTAATTTATCATATTACGCTTAGCACAATGGAAGCTTATTAGACTAAATATCTAAGTTTAGTTTTACATAATTTCCGCTTTTTTCACCTGATTTGCTCATTAGTAATGTTTGACTATTTGATTATAAATATATTCATTTAAGATTAATGATGACGCGAAAGGCAATTCTTTCAGTAGTGTTTTTTCAGAAGTATCAACAATTTTAGTCGATCTTGTTTAACGAATAATAAACATTTTGGGATATTTTGTTAATTTTATATATACTAAGATAATTAGGAAGATATGGGGAGAATCTAAGAAATGATAGAAAGAAGAAAACCAATTCCTGTAACTAAAGCTATTGAGAAATTAATGAATCATCTGCCTGCTGTAAAGGTAGAAAGTGTACGATTACAACAGGCATACGGGCGTATTTTAGGAGAGAATATTGTTGCAAATTATGATATTCCACATTTTAATCGTTCAGCATATGACGGTTTTGCTATCTGCTCTAATGATACCAAAGGTGCTTCTGGTGAAAGCCGAATCCAATTCAAAGTGGTGGATCATATCGGAGCCGGTGACGTATCTAAAGTTATTGTAGGAAAGCGTGAAGCTGTTCGAATTATGACTGGTGCCGCAATGCCAGCAGGAACAGATACAGTAGTCATGTTTGAACAAGCAAGAGCAGAAGGAGAGGATACTTTTTCGATTAGGAAGCCTTTCATTTTAGGTGAAAATATTTCTTTCCAAGGTGAAGATGCTCGCAAAGGTGAATTGTTATTGGAGTCTGGTGCTGTTATTCATCCAGGTATCATTGCATTGCTTGCTACATTGGGCTATGGAGAGGTAAAAGTTGCAAAGAAACCCATTGTAGGTATCATTGCTACTGGAACGGAATTATTAGATGTAGATGAAGCATTACAGCCTGGGAAGATTCGCAACAGTAATGGCTATATGATTGAAGCACAATTACAGAGAATGGGAATTGAATACCGTTCGTATGGTATGCAATCGGATGATTTAGATCAATGCTATGACACCGTAGTTAAAGCATTAAGTGAAACGGATTGTTTAATTACAACTGGTGGTGTATCCGTGGGTGATTTTGATTTTGCTCCAGGTGTATACAAACGTTTAGGTGCAGAAGTGTTATTCAATAAAGTTTTGATGAGACCAGGAAGTGTAACTACAGCAGCGGTTTTTAACGACCAATATCTATTTGGTTTATCTGGAAATCCATCTGCTTGTTTTTCTGGTTTTGAATTGTTCGTTCGGCCTGTTTTGTTAAAAATGATGGGATGTAACAAGCCATATTTACAGCAAGTAAAAGCTATATTAATGGAGGACTTCCTAAAGCCAAATCCATTTACTCGTTTTATCAGAGCTACATATGAGTTTACTGCTGGTATCCCTATGGTGAAGCCAGCAGGTTTTAATAAGTCAAATGCAGTCACTAGTATAGCTAGAGGTAATGCGATTATTGTGCTACCTAATGGAACGAGAGGATATCGTGCAGGTACAGAGGTGGACGTCTTGCTATTAGGCACTGAAGAAGGTGTAGCAGAGTGGAATCTGTGAGAACCTTAGATATTGTCGATTTTAAAATAGTAATAAATCGTCATAATCCACAACAGTTAGATGAATGGATTCGTTCCTACTTTTCTAAAGTTTTGATGAAATAAGTTATTGGGGGAGAAGAATTCATGACCATACAAACAAGTGTAGATCAATGGCAACGACCTTTACATGATTTACGAATATCAGTAACAGATCGATGTAATTTTCGCTGCTCGTATTGTATGCCGAAAGAAATATACGGTAGTTCCTTTAGGTTTATGACGAGAGAAGAATTGTTATCTTTTGAAGAAATATATCGCTTGTCGTGTCTTTTCGTCTCTTTAGGTGTTAAGAAAGTAAGGATAACGGGTGGTGAACCATTATTAAGACCGAATGTCGAAGAACTAATTATGCGACTAAAGGCAATCGATGGTATTAAGGATATGGGATTAACGACAAATGGTGTTCTTCTAAAGAACAAAGCAAAAGAACTCTATGATGCAGGACTGAGACGATTAAATATTAGCTTAGACGCATTGGACTCAGAACTATTTGGTAGGTTGAATGGGCGAGGCTTTGATTCAAAAATCATTGTTGAAAATATTAATTATGCTCAGGATATGGGCTTTAAGATTAAAGTTAACATGGTTGTGCAAAAAGGCCAGAATGATGAAGAAGTAGGGCCTATGGCTGACTATTTCAAGCGTCAGGGGATAGAACTGCGTTATATTGAGTTTATGGATGTCGGGAATGATAATGAATGGAGCTATGATAAAGTTATATCTCAGGAAGAAATTTTGAAGCAACTTCAAATGAAGAATGAGCTTATTCCTTCTACTCAAGAATATTATGGTGAAGTAGCAAAAAGATACAAGTACAAAGATAGTGAAGCTGAGGTGGGATTTATTTCATCTGTTTCAAAGCCGTTTTGCTCATCGTGTACAAGAGGTAGATTATCATCTAATGGTAAATTTTATAACTGTTTATTTGCTTCTGAAGGAGTGGACTTACAAAGATTATTACGAAATGGTTCAACTGATGAAGAAATAATTCATGTAATTCGCTCAGCGTGGGAACAACGAAATGATCGATATTCTGCTGAACGCACAGAACAATCAGTTAATAAGCGTAAGAAAATTAGTATGTGCTATATCGGTGGATAAAACACATGTATGTTTTAGTTAATCTATTAATTTCAACAAGTAGATAGGATTGAGTGATGTATGGCAAATAAACAAGAAGACATAATTAGTCACCTTAATGAACTACGAAATAGATTGATTGTTACAGCTATTGTGTTTGTTGCTTTTTTTATAGTTGGTTTTATTGATGTAGATAAAATTTATAAATGGATTGCTCATGATTTAGATTATAGGCTGATAGTTCTTGGACCAAGTGATATCATCTGGGTATACTTTATGATTGCAGGTGTTATTGCAATAGCTGCGACTATTCCAATATTAGCTCTTCAAATTTGGCTATATGTAAAACCTGCATTAAAACCCTTTGAAATTAAGAAATCTCTAACCTATATTCCATGGTTATTTATTCTATTTATAGTTGGTTTATGTTTTGGGTATTTTATTGTATTCCCAGCTATTTTGAATTTTATTTCAACATTAGGTGGAGATTTATTTGAAACGAGTTTTACAGTAGAGAAATATTTCAAATTTCTTTTTAATATAATAATACCTTTAGGTATTGTATTTGAATTACCTGTAGTAGTGATGTTTTTAACTACAATTGGAATTGTAAGCCCTAATGTATTAATAAAAATTAGAAAATATGCGTACTTCGTCTTAGTTATCTTGGTTATTATTGGAATTTTGATTACTCCACCAGATTTTTTATCTGAAATCTTAGTTTCAATTCCTTTCCTTCTTTTATATGAAATTAGTTTAATTCTATCAAAATCTGTATACAAGAGACGCTTAAAGAGCTTAGAATTTGATTATGATTGAAGCTTTTATTCGATAAATGGTAGTTCTGTGTGAAATTTTACATAGTATTATTTTTGTGTTTTCTATAGTCTTCATTTTCAATTTGTATGAATAACTTACACTTGTTCCCACAGTAAAAACACCTGCACAATGATTACTAGATATTCAATATGCAGGTGTCTTTATTTAGATTTAATCTATCGGTAGCCAATCATTTTTTTATATGAGTCTGCGATTTCTAGATGATACCCTACCTTCACCTCTATTAGTCTTCACATTTAATACTGCACAAAAATTGCACAGAATTTCTAGAAATAATGGAATTAAGAGAATCTATTTGCATAAATACTCATAATAACCCTGAATTATCAGACATAATGGAATCGATTTATGCAAAAGTACTGAATAAAAGACAATTTATAAAATTGACAGGGATGGGGGCGGGGGTTCGAATCCCTCTCGGGTCATTAAAATAAACATAGCTCAAACCCAGTAAATATCAAGGGTTTGGGCCTTTTTGTGTTCTATTACGTAAAGGAAAGGCTATGGAGGGGTTCAAACATAATGAGTAGTGGGGACTTTGAAGAATAATTAGAATTTTTATTTGTTTTAATACATATATAAACTTTAAAATTATATTGATATAATTTTAAGCGTTAGTATAGTGAGAAAGTGGATAAGTGTGAAATGAGGTGAGGAATAATGTATTTTAGTTGAAATATGAAGTGTATTTCATTTTGATGAAATCATTTAGTGAAGGAATAATAGTCCAATAGTTTTTAGTTAAACTATGGAATGAGAATCTTTAGCGCATATTTCAAGAAAACTACTTAATAGAGGAGTATATAACTAATGAGAAAATACTTTATTGTACTTTTAATTATTGCTTTATTATTACCGAATACTAGCGGGATAATAGCATATGCAGTCGAAGACAAAGAATCGGTTGCTGAACAACAAAATGATCATAAAAAGAATGTAGATGTAACACCCCCAGAACTCAAACTAGATACGTTGAAAGTGAGTAAGAACGAAGCAAAGGTAGGAGACTTAATAGAAATCAGTCTAGAGGCGACAGATGATATTTCAGGTATAAAAGAGATTTCGGTTGCGTATGAAATGCCTTTATCAGGAAAATATCACTTAGTTTATTTGGCATATAACGAAAAAACGAATCGATACGTAGGTACTATACAGATTGATTCGAATACAGAGCCTGGAAAGTGGGAAGTTCTTCGAATTGCATTAACAGATAACGATAATAATAGAAAAGAAATGTGGTATACGGATTATGAATTCAAATCTTTATCCTTCAATGTACAAAATAGTAACACAGTAGATATAACACCCCCAGAACTCAAACTAGATTCAATGAAAGTGAGCAAGAATGAAGCAGCCGTAGGAGACTTAATAGAAATCAGCCTAGAGGCAACAGATGATATTTCGGGTATAAAAGAGATTTCAGTTGCGTACGAAACGCCTTTATCGGGAAAATATCATTTTGTTTTCTTGACATATAACGAAAAAATGAACCGATATGTAGGTACTATACAAACGGATTTAAATACAGAATTAGGAAAGTGGGAAGTTCTTCGAGTTGCATTAACAGATAACAAGAATAATAGAAAAGAAATGTGGAATAGAGATTACGACTTTAGTCCATTATCTTTTACAGTTCTTAAAGGAGAAGATTTTGTTCCACTTGAAGATGTAACCGCTATCACAAGCAATACATCTTGGTCTAATAAAACAATAAATGGCGATGTATATATTGGACCTAATGCTGTACTTACAATAAACGGGAATGTTCAAGTCAATGGGAACATTTATGTTCTTGGTGCATTAAAATCATATGGAGGATTAAAGGTAAATGAATCATTATACGGAAAAAGCATGAGCTTTGGAGGAAATCTAACTTTATATAATGGTACCGTGGTATTAAGTGGTTCTAATTCAATTTCTTCTACGAATATGAGCAATCATCCTGTCCAAGATATACCCGTACGGATTGACAATAAGTTAGAGGCTATTAATGGGAAGTTAGATATTAAAGGTACAACTATTGATGTAGCGGATATGTATATTGAAAATCAAAAGGTTGAATTAGATTATCTCGGCAGATTCAAAGTATTGAATTTAAATATCGGTAGCAAAAAAAGTATTGAAATCCAATTCAAAACAGTATTTGGAAATACAATTACTAAAAGCTTTCAGGTGAAGAATAGCTTGAATTCCGAACCAGTAATTAGTGCAAGTGACTTAGTAATTAATATGGGTACATCATTTAACCCACTTGTTGGTGTAAGTGCAATAGATGAAGAGGATGGCGAGATTACTTCAAAGATCGAAGTTGTAGAAAATACAGTAGATACAAAAAACGCAGGGCAATATAAAGTAACTTATCAAGTAACAGACAGTCAAAAAGCGACTGTTACAAAAACTATTAAAGTGGTCGTAAAAGATGTAACTGCTCCAGTAGTAACAGGAGTAACAAATAAAGGAATATACAAATCGTCAGTAACGATTCGTTTCAATGAAGGTAAAGCAACATTGAATGGTAAAGCTTTCACAAGTGGAACAGAAGTGAAGGCAGAAGGAACGTATGAATTAGTTGTAACAGATGAAGCAGGAAATGTCACAAAGTTAAGCTTTACAATTGATATGACTACTCCGGTTGTAACAGGAGTAACGAATGAAGGAAAATACAATGCGTCAGTAACGATTCGCTTCAATGAAGGTAAAGCAACATTGAATGGTAAATCCTTTACAAGTGGAACAGAAGTAAAAGATGAAGGAACGTATAAGTTAATTGTTACGGATTTAGCAGGCAATCAAACGATAGTGAATTTTGTAATTGAGAAGAAGGAAACACCTTCTATTGTATTTAAAGATGTATCAACGCAATATACTTTCTATGAAGAAATTAACTACTTAGTTAATAGATCTATTATATCAGGATATCCTGATGGAACATTTAAACCAGGAAAAAGTGTAACCCGCGCTGAAGCGGCTATTATGATTGGGAGAGCGTTAGGGTTTGATGGGAAGCAGACCGTAACAAGTTTTCCAGATGTAAGTTCGTCAAGTGTAGCTTCTGGTTATATCCAGGCGGCTGTAAATGCAGGGATCATACAAGGGTTTCCAGATGGGACTTATCGACCGAGTGAGCCTGTTACAAGAGGTCAATTGGCAATCTTTTTATCAAGAGGTTTTGAGTTGACTGAGACAACAACAGTAACATTTAAAGATGTTTCTAAAACTTCAGCAGCGTATGAATATATTGGGCGACTTGTAGCAGCTAATATTACGTTAGGATATGAAGACAACACATTTAGACCGAATGAAGCTGTAACAAGGGGACAATTTTCAGCATTTTTAACTCGTACGTTGAAGTATGTTGATCGTTAAGTGCAATCTCTAAAAATTAATCTAAGTAGCTTGAACTTTTAAACGTCAATCATTTAAGATGGTTGAGTTGGATAAGTGGGAGTGTTTAAGAAAGTTAGTTTAAAAGACTTTCTGAACACTCCCTTTTTATATTGGAATGACAACACTTAGGGAGATTATGATTTTACAGAGCTAGTAGATTGAGAATGAACGAAAATAGTAAGAGAGTTATTTGGTATTATTGCTTCATAAGGACGATGGCTATGTATTGAAAAAGCTAATTATTTTGAAATATTATATAATTACTGGGTCTTTTTACATATTTATAGAAGGGAGGATAAATGATGAAAATAACTTTAAAAAACAATGCAGGAGTAACGAAAGAGGTTAAGTTAGGCTTTAGTTGGACAACTTTCTTTTTTGGATTTTTTCCTGCTCTTTTTAGAGGCGATTTGAAGTGGGCGGCGATTATGTTTATTATTGCAGCATGTGTATCTTTTTTCACTTTTGGTATTGGTGCATGGATTCCAGGAATTATTTTTTCTTTTGTGTATAATAAAATCTATATTAAAGACCTATTAGAAAAAGGATATAGCCCAATAAACGATGAGGCAAGTAAGCATCTTCAAGCTAAAGGAATTATATCTTCTGTTGCGTAAATGTGATTATGAGAATCATAAAAAAACAAACGTTTGAAATGTGATGGCATTTCAAACGTTTGTCTTTATTTTGCGTGTTTTATTTTTTGATAGAAATCTTGAGGAGTAGGCTTATGGTTTGTAGTTGTAGGTTGATTCATAAAATCAAAAACAACTTCATTAATAGCAACCCATCCTCTCCAACCCAGATGAATACTATCTTTTAAATAATAAGGTGTTTGATTATATTGTGACATATCGTAGTAAGCAAAACCTTGACTTTGAATCATTTCACTACTTTTCTTGTAATAATCATCAAGCCCTTTTTGAGGGAAATTGATGTATTTATACCAACTTCCGTTAATAGGAGGGTTAATAAATAATACGTCGGCATTCACTCTTTTAAAGGCATCCATAACAAGTTGTAAATCTGCGAATTCAGGAGAATCTCCATAGCTCATATTAGGACGACTATTACGTAGTGCTTCTTCTTTAGGCTTGATTTTCTTATTAAAATACTTATTATTTATAAAATATGGATTATTGTTCGTTTTCTTTATAGCTTCTTGTTCTGCTAATTGATCCATTTCATTAAAATCTAGTTTGTCCGGTAATTTTTTTAGACTTTTATCTATTCTTTCTTGTTTGGAAGTTAAAATAACCTTCGAATCTACTTCATCTTTTCTTTCTAAAATATGTAGATTGACACTGCCAGCAATTCGTGCGGCGACATTATTTACTGTTGATTTTGTCTTAGGGTGTGCAATTTCCTCTAATATATTTGTTAATATTGAATCATTCTGAACTACACGATAACTTAATAGTCGACGTGCAGCATAAATGCGTTCAGGTGTAATTTGTTGGTTATCAAGTGCAAATTTATATGCTTGCAGTGGAGAAAAATTCCCACCAAAGTGTCCGTCATTTACACCGAATGGTTGGAACCATTGTGGTGAAAGAATAAATACAACCTTTTTATTTTTTAGATGGTCGCCAAGTGATACGATATCCAAATAATGAGATAGTGATTGTGTACCAGGTCTACCAATTAAAAAAGGTGTGTAGTCTAAATTATATTTTTTTGAAAATACACTTGGGTGGAAAGCATCTACGCGAGATAGCTCAGATGAACCAAAAAATGGTACATATTTTCCCGTTTTGAGGGCATTCTCCTGTATTACATTTCCTTGAATGACATTTTCACTCATAGAAGTAGCACCTTTAGTAATAATCTCGTCGGACACGTTGTCAAAAAGCTTAAATGGATCAACAAGAATGAAACCAAAAATAATGAATGCCACCAGCACAGGTCCAAATGTCATCCAAAGTTTCTTTTTCATTTTAATTCCTCAAGTTTTTGAATAATTTGATCGGGTGTTCCCCATTCTTCACGGTCAAATTCAGTTACAGGCACCATGATATTCAGACGTTCTTCAATTTCTACTAATAGTTGGACAGTTGCTAATGAATCTAATAATCCCTCTTCGAAAAGCTTAATCGATGTATTTTCAACTACTTCTTCAGTTTCTGTAATTTCCTCTAATATTGCTAAAACTTCTTCACGAAATGTCATGATAATTACCACCTTAGTAAATTTTTTAGTTTAGTTCTTTTAAGTTAAGCATTAATACGGTACGTACAATTAAAAATGTATTTTGTCTAGTATTCCTGAGAAAATCAGAAAGCCGAAGCAGACAAAGTGAAATGTTAGAACTACACCTATCACATAAGTTACCTTGTTTACGGGGTAGAATTTGCGTTTTTTATTCCATCGTTCAAACATGTCAAATGTAATGAAAAGGAATGCTTGGTATACACCATATAAGATATAGTACCAATGTAGGCCATGCCAAATTCCCATAATAAAAAAGTTAACAAAATATCCAATATAAGAAACAAGATATTTATTTTTAAACCATTTCTTTTTAGTAAGCCAGAATACTAGACGCATAAATATGTAGTCACGGAACCAAAATGAAAGACTCATATGCCAACGATTCCAGAATTCTTTAATATTACGACTCGCAAAAGGTTTATTAAAATTCATCGGAGTTTGAATTCCCATTAGGTAACTTACGCCAACAGCAAAAGCACTATAACCTGCAAAGTCGAAGAATAAGTACATACTATAGGTATACATATAGCCTACTAGACTCCAACCGAAGTAAATATGTTTTTCTAAATTAAACTCCATAATATTTAATAAATGATTTTGTATGACGTATGCGATGATAAACTTGTATAAGAATCCAAGGAAAATTAAGAAAAT
Organism: Bacillus massiliigorillae; assembly: GCF_000380245.2. Classification (GTDB taxonomy): domain Bacteria; phylum Bacillota; class Bacilli; order Bacillales; family DSM-1321; genus Bacillus_AD; species Bacillus_AD massiliigorillae. The sequence continues at coordinate 3,071,331 of NZ_HG428741.1, read as the reverse complement.
TCCTCTATTTATCATATCTACATATTTTTCACGATTAATAGGTGACTCGCTTTCTTTTTTGAAACGACGAAATCGGTCGATGGGTCCAGATGATAAAGTAGGAAAGAACAGTAAAAAATTCACAAAGTCCCACGAGTTATATTGTTTAATTAATCCATCTCTGATTTCCATAATCATTTGAGCAGCTTTAAATGTTAAATAAGATATTCCAAGAAATCCGAAAAGCGAAGTATGATTATCGATTAATGGTTGAATTTTAACAAGTAAGAGTGGAAATATGGATAGCAATATTGCTAAGACAAAAATTCCACCATGATTCTTCTTTTGTCTGTAATTAAAATATATTCTAATTAAAGATAATTGCCAAAAAACGAAAAAGATAAAGGCGATTCCTTGAACTGTATCTCCTGAAAACATAAAGAATAGAAAGACAAGCGTAATAAATGCATTATAGACTGGTATCCTTTTTCCCATTAAATTAGCAATAATTATAGGGGTAAGAAAAGCGATCAATACTACGAAATACAGTATTGATCCATAGGGTGTACTCATTTATTTACCTCACTATTTAGTTTCTTACGGTCAATCTTACTGTTTATAGTGAGCGGGAATTCTGTTTTATAAATCCACTTCCTTGGAATCATATAAGAAGGCATAGATTTTGCTAGTTCCTTTTTAATAGCTGCACTAAGTTGGTATTCTTTCTCAAAAGAATGCTCGTTTGGAATGACCATAGCAACAAGACTATCCACTTTTCCTTCGCGGATTTTTGGTATAACGACACCTGAATGAATATAACTTACTTCTTTTAAGTTATTCTCAATATCTTCTAATTCAATTCGATATCCATGAAGCTTTATCTGAAAGTCTAATCTTCCTTGGAAAAATAACATTTGATCCTGAATTAAACCACAATCCCCTGTTCTGTATGCTTGTGTATGGTTATATTTGAAAAACACCTCTTTTGTCTTCGTTGGGTTTTTTAAATATCCTTTTGATACAGAGGGACCAACGAGAATGGCTTCACCTTTTTCGCCTTCTGGAAGGAGGTTTCCTGTTTCATCTGTTATTAATAACAATGTGTCTTCCTTAATTCTCCCAAGTGGTAGGCTTGGATAGGTATTTATAATGTCTTCTGTTATGCGAACAGACGACACAGCAACTGTTGCTTCAGTTGGACCATATGTGTTGAAGATTTTTGCATTTGGAAAACGTTTCATTAATTCTTTAGCTGTATGTTTCGTTAATGTTTCTCCACAAAATAAAAAGTGTGTAATTTCTTTAGATTGAACCTCAGTAAAATTAGGATCCATTAAACATAAGTCAACAAAAGATGGGGTAGATACCCAAATATTAATGTTAAGCTCTGAAAGAGTTTTATAAAGATCCTTCATATTTTCACTAGTTGATTTATCTAAGGGAAGCAATGTCCCTCCAGATACAAGAGCAGGATAAAGGTCCATAACAGATAAGTCAAATGAAAAAGGTGCTTGATTTAAAAAACATTTTCCTTCAGTAATGTCAAAGTCTTGTAGAATCCAGTTTGTAAAGCTTACAAGATTGTTGTGACTAATTTGAACACCTTTAGGAGTACCAGTACTGCCAGAAGTGAAGATGATATAGTAGTTTTCTTCATCTTGTACATATGTGTTATTGGTTAAATTTTTTCCTAGATTTTCTTGAATAATAGTCAGTAATTCTTTATTTTGAATAATAGGCATATCATTGCTTATTATTTCACTAGGAAGTGCCTCCGTACAAATTACAAAAGCAGGTTCAGATGCATCGATAATATGTTTGATACGTTCCGTTGGCATAGAGATATCTACTGGAACATACGCATGACCGGCTTTTGAGCATGCCAAAAAAGAAACTAGCATATACGGAGACATATGCCCATAAACCACAATTGGCTGATTTTTAACCCTAGTTGTCACATTTGTTAATAGATAGTTTGCTAAAGCATCAGATTCTTTCTTTAATGTTGAATAGGTTAAGCTGTCATTTTTGTGAATATAACAAGGATGTTCGGGGGTTTTCAAAGCCCATTCATCGATTCTCTCAAGTATTGAGGTATTAAGAGTGAGTGTACTCATTCGATTAGTATCCTTTCTTTATTAAAATTCTTCATATATAAAGCCCGAATCGTTCGGCGTCTTGAAACCATAGAACCAGAGTAAACTAAGCAAAATAAAAAGATAAAAAGCGGTTTTATATGTAAAGATAGCCATTGGGTGATAAATGATTTGCTTTATACGAGACATTACCAATCTAACCTCCCTTTTCCTATTTTTGTTAACAATAAGGTATAGTATTTAAGTATAGTTTAAAAAACATTGTATGTTACTAATTTTATTGAAATTTAATAAATTGTTCAGTAAATTTTAAGAATTAAACACAATTTCATTTTTTTACAGGCCTCATCTATAAACAGAGCAAGCAGATATTTTAAATATTAATAAATACGTCTAGTACAAACCTATACTGTTTCACATAACTTGTATTGAAAGCTAAAAAATAAAAAGGTGGTTTTTAATATGGGTAAGGATTGTCATGGACATGGAGAGGAGTCAAGAAGAGAAGAAATTGTTACTTGTCCGACAGAGACTGAAGTAAGAACAAGAACTAAAGAAGTTATTGTTAAGCATATTCATCCTAAAGAAATAATCAATGTGCATCGTACTGTTATTAAAAATGAACATTGTTTTCCAGTTCATGAAAGGGATGTGCATGAGACAGTAGTTGAAGGAGAATCAGGATGTCACAGAAAGCATGAATGTGGTGAGAGTCGTGAATGTCACCATAGAAATAGATGCTGTAGATGTAGAAGGAACCTTTGGTTTTGGTAATTATAAAAAAGCATCCGTAATGGGTGCTTTTTTATATGCCAAAAATGATAAGAAAAACAATAAGAAATAAACTTATATATTTTCTTTTTGCATTAATTATAGGATTGATATTTTCTGCAAAAATCAAACTTAATAGACAATCATCTATCAAGTTTATAAAAAGAATATATTTCACTTTTTTATGAAAACAATTTAAGATAAAAAATATACAATTTTTACAAAAAGAAGCGGCACTATGATTTTTTAAGTAAGATGAGTATTTCAAAATCAATTTGTAAGGATGCTATCATTAAATTCTTTGGAAAATTGAATTACTTGTTGAATGAAATGCTCAGTGGCTGTACTTTTTATTCTATCCTTTAATGTAATGAGTTCTAGGCTTGATTGCAAATTAGGAGATTGTATTTCTTTAAAAGCTGGCATTCCTTCGATAAATGGGAGCAGCATATAGGATTTTGGCAAAAACGTTACGCCGACACCTTTGCTAGCTAGTATCATCATAGGAAGGCCTTGTGTTCCCCAATATTTTACTTTAGGCGTAAATCCTGATTGTTTACACATTTTGAGGATGTAATCTGATAGACCAGAACCTGTAGTTGTTGTATTCAGGAGGAAATCTTCTTCAGCAAAGTCTTTAAGCTGTAAATATTTCTTTTTTACGAAAGGATGATCACGGTGCAAACATGCTACTATTGGTTCGGTCACAATAGAGTATGTTTCAAAAATATCATCTGAAAAGCTGGTCCGAACAATAGCTGCATCAAGCTGATTAGAAAGTAATTGCTCTGCAATAAATTTAGTATTCCCCTCAATGACACGGACAGTAATATGTGGAGCGTTTTTATGAAGTGTCTCAACGATTCTTGGAATAACAGTTAAATTTGCTGCTGTTGAACAACCTACTTTTATTTCACCACGAATACCTTTTGAAGCTTCGTCTAATTCAACTAGCATATTATCAACTGCTGCAATGATATGTTTGGATCTTTTGTATAATAAATCCCCTGCATTAGTTAGTATTAGCCGTTTCTTTTCTCTTTTAAAAAGCAAGACACCTAACTCATCTTCAAGTTTTTTAATCATGATGCTTAAGGATGGTTGAGAAATATTTAACTTTTGCGCACCGGCGGAAACTCCTTGTTCTTCTACAACCGTTGCAAAATATCGAAGACGATTAATATCCATAGTTAGAATGGCTCCTTTCAAACATACTGACATTTTATAAGAGAGCATTTCTCTTTTTAATTTACTGATTTTTCGGAAATTAAATTAGGGTAATTATAACATTTTATCAAAGTATTTTTTAGAAAAATAGGTGGTGATGGTATGAATACTTATCAACAACAAATAGACGAGTATATTGAAGCAAATAAAGATCAATTAGTTCGACACATACAGGAAGTTGTGAAAATAGAGAGTGTAATTGGCAATGAGAAAAAAATGCAAGAATACATGGAGAGAATATATGAAGAAATTGGATTGGAAGTAAAGGAAGTGATACCTGATTATCGCAAACTGACAGCGCATGAAGCGTTTGTTGATTCAGGAATATCATTTGAGAATCGTAAAAATATTATCGGATTGTATAAAGGGAAAGGTGACGGCAAATCTTTGACTTTGCATGGTCATGTCGATGTTGTTTCACCAAATCCTCTAGAAAAGTGGACCAAATCGCCTTGGGATGGAGAGATAGAAGGGACTAAACTTTATGGTCGTGGCTCAGCGGATATGAAAGCAGGATTGATTTCAAACTGGTTTGCTTTAAAAACTTTAGTAGATTTAGGTATTCAATTGCAAGGAACTGTCCAACTTCATAGTGTTATTGAAGAGGAAGCAGGTGGTGGTGGCGGTGCACTAGCATGTTTAGAGGACGGCTATGTAACAGATGGTTTTATTTCAACAGAGCCACACAACTTAAATGTAACAGTAGCCCATGCTGGGATTATGTATTTCAGAGTAAAGGTAGTTGGGAAGACAGCCCATGCGGGATTGGCACATGAGGGTGTAAATGCTATAGGCAAAATGTATAAGATTTATCATGCACTTGAAGAATTAGGAAGAAAAAGAGCAAAAGAAATACAATTCGATTTATTTAATAAAGGATCAGGTCAATCGGTTCATTTAAATCCAGGGACACTTCACGCTGGAGATTGGGTGTCAAATGTTGCAGGACATGCAGTCTTGGAGTGCCGTATCGGGTTTATTCCAGGGGAGGATAGAAACAGTATTAAAAAGCTAATCTATGAAACAATTGCTAGAGTAGCGAATGAGGATGAGTGGTTGAAAGAGAATGTGCCAAAAATTGAATGGTTTGGTTGGTCGACAGAGCCTTGGTACCAAGATCCGAAGCACGAATTTGTAGCATCATTTCTTCAGACTGCTTCTACCATTTTGGGGGAAAAAGTAGAGATTATAGGTCGGGCTTCTGGAAATGATGCCCGCTTTACCCAATATTACAACAAGCCTGGAATATGCTTCGGTCCTACAGGTGGGAACATACATGGTCCTGATGAATTTGTTGAATTGGATAGTGTAGTTAAAGTGACAAAAGTATTGGCTAACTACATTATTGAATGGACTAGTCTTCATAACACTGTAAATAGAAAGCAGGAGCAATATGAAAGTACGAGTTCTTAAGTAGAAATTTAATTATTGCGAAAAAAACGGGGGTATAGAGGATGATTAACCATAATGATTCAAAAAACTATGATGCCATTATTGTCGGAGCGGGATTTGCGGGATTAGTTGCAGCACGTGAACTTGAGATGTTAGGACATCGTGTACTTGTACTAGAAGGTCGAGATCGTTTAGGTGGACGTACGTGGACTGACCGTAGATTAGGACTAGATCTTGAAATGGGTGGAACTTATGTACATTGGTACCAGCCGCATATATGGACTGAGATTACACGTTACGGTCTTGATATATATCGGATTCCTTCAGCAAAGAAGGCATATTGGATTACCGGTGGAAAATTGCGATCTGGAGCTCCACAAGAGCTAAACGCAATTGTAAAAGGGAGCTTCGAGCGTTTAATGGAGGAAGCGAAAAATCATCTTCCTTTTCCTTACCGTCCTTTACAATCTTCTTCGTTACAAGAATTAGATGGAACAACCGCTATTGAGTATTTAGAAAAATTTGATCTGACAAATGAAGAATATGATTTTTTAAGTAGTTTGCTAGCAACAGATTTCAATGGGCCGCCAGAAGAGGGAGCTATAACACAAATGTTTCGATGGTGGATATTCTCTAACGGCAATCGTTATGTTTTTGCTGATACAGTTGCATCTTTCAAACTTAAGACAGGAACCAGTTCACTTATTAATAGCATTGCTTCCGATATTGATTCAGAAATCCGATTATCTACAACTGTCACATCTATTGAACAGAAAGCTGGAATTGTTACGGTGCATACGAATAATGGTCAAGCTCTTCAAGCGAAATCAGTAATCGTCACCGTTCCTTTAAGTACATTAGATAAAATCGATTTTAAACCAACGTTGTCAAAAGATAAACAAGCTTTTGTGAAGGAAAAACAAGTATCAAAAGGTGTAAAAGTTTGGGCTCGAGTAAAAGGAGAGATAGAGCCTTTTGTAGGTTATGCACCAGCTGAGTATTCTCTTAGTTCAGCTCATTTGGAAACTACAGTTGAGGGAGATAGTATTGTGGTTGGTTTTGGTCCCGATGCCGAACGTTTAGATCCTAATGATCGATACGCAGTAGAAAAGGCATTGCGATTGTGGCTTTCTGATATAGAAGTTGTAGAAAGTACTGGTCATAATTGGACCGCGGATGAGTTTTCGTTAGAATCGTGGACTATGCTGAAGCCGAATCAATTAAGCTCTTATTCTGAGGAAATGAAACGCCCTGAAAACGGTGTGTTCTTAGCGGGTACAGCGTATGCAAATGGTTGGGGAGGTTTTATTGACGGAGCTATTGAAAGCGGTATCACTACTAGTAGAAAAGTACATAAATATCTTGGTGTCAATAAAAGAAATCAGTCCTACCATTTGCAGAGTTAGTAAACTGAATATTTGTCACTTAATTTATCCTATTCAAACTAGCACTAAATCTCACACTTTATAATGCAGAAGTAACAAAGTGGTTTAAGTGAGAGGTTTAGTGAAAGCTAAGAACTCGATTGGTTTAACTAACAGTAAGTGGGATATAAATGAAGCCCTTCCGTTGATTAAAGTTTCACTTTATATGTTATTAGAACACAATTCATTAGATAGGGGATGAAACCTTATGGTAAAAGATCAGTGTAAATTAGAAGAGGAGATTACCATTCATGCTATTAGGCATGAAGATATAGATAAGGTCGTTGAGTTGTCTCAAATCGTATATGATCCAAGAATAGCATATAGACGGGAGCATTTAGAGAGTCAATTGGACATTTTTCCTGAAGGGCAAGCTTGTATCAAGTATAAAGATGAAATTATGGGATCTTGCTCAAGTTTAATTGTGAATTTTGATAACTATAGAGAAGGACACTCATTTTATGAAATATCAGATGGAGGATTTATCCGAAATCACAATCCAAATGGGGTACATTTATATGGAATTGACGTTACTGTCCATCCTGATTATCGAAAGATGAAACTTGGTCGAAGATTGTATGAAATACGCAAAAATATTTGCCGGAAATTTAATTTAAAAAGCATTATGATAGGTGGAAGAGTTCCTTATTATCATAAATATGCTGACGAAATGCTTATAAATGAATACATTGAACAGGTTACTCTTAAAAATATTTTTGATCCTGTCATCACATTCCAATTGAGTAATGGTTTTGTTGTAAAAAAAATAATGAACAACTATATCCCTGAAGACGAAGAATCCTTAAAATATGGAATTTTGATGGAGTGGGAGAATGACCTCTACATTCCAAAAGATAACCAGAGAGCGAGGGGTTAAAAATGGGAGCAGGAGAGATAACATTAAAACGAGAATTAAAGTTACGACATATTTTATTTCTTGGGCTTGCGTATATGTCACCATTTGCTATTTTTGATACATTTGGGATTATTTCTGAATTAACGAATGGTCATGTTCCCGCCTCATATATACTTGTTATGATTGCTGTGTTATTTACAGTATATAGCTATATTAAAATGGCGAAGATTTTTCCATCATCCGGTTCGGCCTATACCTACACGAGAAAAACGATGAATTCAAGCCTCGGTTTCTTAGTAGGATGGGCAGTTTTACTTGATTATCTGTTCCTCCCAATGATTAACGCACTGTTTGTGAATATTTACCTCTCTGCTGTATTCCCTACTGTACCTCCATGGGTCTGGATACTTGGAATGATTACTTTAATTACAATATTAAATATCGCTGGTGTAAAGGTTGCCGTTTCCGCTAATATCTTAATGGTTGTTTTTCAGACATTGGTTGCGGTTATTTTCGTCATTTTGACTGCCCACGCTATTCTTACAGGAGATACTAGGGGCTTTTCTTTTCATCCTTTTTATTCTGAAACGATGAACTTCTCTTCCGTATTTGCTGGAGCATCCATTTTGGTGTTATCCTTTCTTGGATTTGATGCTGTTACAACATTGTCAGAAGAAGCAGTCAATCCGAAAAAAGATATTCCAAGAGCTATCTTCTTAGTTGCTTTTCTTGGAGGTATTTTCTTTTTTAACCGTTTCGTATTTTATGCAGAGCTTGTTTCCTAGCCTGGCTTCACTTAAAGAAGTTTCCCAGGATATAACTAGTGCTTCACCTAATATCGCTCTTTATATAGGTGGAAATTTATTTCAGGCAATATTTCTTTCGGGGGCACTCACAGCCTGTATTGCATCTGGATTGGCTGCACAAACAAGTGCATCTCGCTTATTATATGCGATGGGGAGAGACGGGATTTTATTTAAGAAGGCATTTTCCTATATACATCCGCGAATGAAAACACCGGTTTTTAATCTTATTCTAACTGCGATTCTTGCAGCTTCTGGTTTATTTATTAGCTTATATACAGCAACATCTCTCATTAATTTTGGGGCATTTACTTCTTTTGCATTTGTAAATCTTTCCGTCATCTTTTACTATTTCAGGAAAGAGAAAAGTCATACAATAACCTCAATAATAGGCTATGTAGTAATTCCTATTATTGGATTTATATTCAATGGCTACTTATGGTTTAAACTAGATCACTCAGCTATGATGATTGGATTAGTTTGGATGGCAATTGGATTAACTTTTCTATTATATGTAACTAAATTTTTTACAAAAGCTCCACCTGAATTTCACTTTGATGAATCAGTGGCTGGTCATTGATATGAATTAACTATACAAGATATATGAAGTTGTAACACCAATTGATATTGGTTTAATAAGTTAATAAGGAAAAAGAAATGAAGGACGCCCTAAAAGTGATAAAACTCACTTTTAGGGCGTCTTTTATTTTTTATTGTAAGGAATTGAAAGTGTTTAAATACTATTTGGAACCTTTCAATTAATGGCAATTGTTACAGTAATACATCTATAAAGAACTTCAAAAATTTGGTGATATACTTTTGAAGGCGGTTTCATAAGAAATCCTTAATTCGGAGGAGGGATTTTAATAGAGAAGTTCTCATCAAGTTGGAATTAGGTAATTAGACTAATAGAGTGAATTATTAATAGAAGAGGTATGATATGAGGAAAACTTTTATAGCAATATTAATTGCAATCCTAATATTACCCAATACAAGTGGATTAATAGCTTATGCACTTGAGAGCGGAGAGAACGATGTCAATAATTCCAATCATAGGGTCAATATAACTGTTCAAAACATTCCGGAAAATATAAAAAATCTTAAATTATTAGTAGAAGGTACAAGTGGAAATCGTTATTTGTTGAGGAAAGAAACAAAGGGTTTAAATACAACTAGTGTAGAAGCATATTTACCACCAGATCTATATCGTATAAGAGTGATTGGATATAACGGAGGAGTAACACTTCCAAATGTCAAAATGGGTGGAGAAATAAAAAGTCTAGTTGTATCTGAAGAAGGTACAACAAATGGAGAAGTATCATTAGAAGAAATCAACATCGAATTAAATGCTTCTACACCAAAGGAAGTAGAAGTCGGGTCAAAGCTAACTATCAAAATGGATATATATGACCCAGCGAATTTCTTAGATCGTGCATCTCAAGGAAGACTATGGTGGAATGAGGGCAAAGGAAATAAACAAATTTGGGGTAAAATTAGCAAAGTAGAAGATAAAAAATATCAATTTGCTATTGATGTAGAAGCACCAGTTCAAGCAGGAAAGGTAACATATTATTTTTCAGAGCATAATTCCCTGTTTAAAAACCCCGAAGGAAATGAAACACCTTACCTAACTAGTCCCGATTTTGAATTAGCTGTAAAAGAAAAGCAACCTAATACGAAAATAACAGTTGAAAATATCCCTACAACTATTAAAAACCTCAAGCTTTTAGTAGAAGGAAGTAAAGGGAAGAGCTATTTGTTGAGAGAAGAGACAAATGGTTTAAAAACAACTAATGTAGAAGTGAATTTACCATCTGATGAATACCGCATAAGAGTGATTGGATATAACGGAGGAGTAACATTTCCAAATGTCAAAATGGGTGGAGAAATAAAAAGTCTAGTTGTATCTGAAGAAGGTATAACAAATGGAGAAGTATCATTAGAACCAATGGAAGTAGAATTAAATGCGTCTACACCAGCAAAAGTAAAAGTTGGTTCGAAGCTAACTATTAAAATGGATATATATGACCCAGCGAATTTCTTGGATCGTGTATCGCAAGGTAGACTTTGGTGGAATGAAGGAAATGGTACGAAACAAACCTTAGGGAAGGTTTCCAAGTTAGAGGATCATAAGTATGAATTTACAATAGATGTTACTGCTCCGGTTCAACCAAATACAGCAACATACTATTTTTCAGAACACAATTCTTTATTCAAAAATCCTGAAGGAAATGAGGCTCCTTTCTTAACGAGCGAAACTTATGAAGTTGAAATTGGAGATGTTAATTCTTTTCTGAAGGTAAATGATATAAGTCAGATTGATACGAAGGTGACTGGGGAATCTCAAGTTTCATCGACGGTTTATGTGAAAATAAATGATGATTTATATCAATCAGCTGTAGTGAATGATGGCAGTTTTAGTGTTGAGATTCCAAGTCAAAGCCCAGGTACCTTAATAGAAGTATGGGCTAAAGATGAGCATGGTCAAAAAAGTGACGTGAAGATACTGACTGTTAAGGATGTTATACCTCCTCATGCACCTGTTGTAAATGAAGTAAGTGATCAAGATACAGTTATCACAGGTATGGCTGAAGAAGGAGCATCCGTGTCTGTCAAGGTAGCTACTGAAGAGATAGGTTTAGGGAAAGTTAATGAAAATGATCAATTCAGTATAAAAATTCCTGTACAAAAAGCTGGTACGGAGATAATCATTACCGCAACTGATGAGGCCGGAAATGAAAGTGAGCCTAGTGCGGTAATCGTTATAGATGTAACAGCTCCAATTGTCACAGGAATAGCCAATCAAAGTATCTACAATACATCAGTAACAATCGAATTTAATGAAGGCGTAGCGACATTGAATGGTAAAAAGTTTGAATCAGGAACAAAAGTAGTAGAAGAAGGTAGTTATGAATTAAACGTTGTTGATCAAGCAGGGAATACAACAATAGTTCATTTTGAAATTGACAAAACATCCCCAGAAATAACAGGTGTTGCGAATCAGGGTGTTTATAATACTTCAGTAACTATTCAATTTAATGAAGGCAAAGCAACATTGAATAGAGGAAGTATTGAAACAGGAACTGAAGTTGAAACGGAAGGTAAATATGAGCTAATCGTAACGGATAAAGCCGGAAACGTAACAACAGTGAACTTTGAAATTGACAAAACATCCCCAGAAATAACAGGTGTTGCGAATCAAGGTGTTTATAATACTTCAGTAACCATTCAATTTAATGAAGGCAAAGCAACATTGAATGGAGAAAGTATTGAAACAGGAACTGAAGTTGAAGCAGAAGGTAAATACGAGTTAATCGTAACAGATAAAGCCGGAAACGTGACAACAGTGTATTTTGATATGGATAAAACAGCGCCAAAGGTAACAGGAGTAACAGACAAAGGCATTTATAATAAATCTGTTACTATTGCATTCAATGAAGGCGAAGCAACATTGAATGGCAAAGAAATTGCAAATGGGTCAACCGTTGAAAAAGAAGGTACTTATCAATTAATCGTTACAGATGCTGCAGGAAATAAAACAACAATGAGCTTTGAAATAGACAAAACAGCACCAGAAGTAACTGGTGTTACAAATCAAGGTGTTTATGAGACAACTGTAACAATTGGCTTCAACGAAGGCGAAGCAACATTGAATGGTGAACTAATTCAAAACGGAACAGAATTGAAACAAGAAGGGCAGTACCAATTAATTGTTACAGATTTTGCAGGTAATCAAACTGTAGTGAACTTTACCATTAAGAAAAAAGAATCTATTGTTATTTCTTTTCCAGATGTATCAGAACAGTATACTTTTTATAAGGAGATTAACTTTTTGGTAAGTAGATCCGTTATTTCAGGTTATGCGGATGGTACATTTAAACCTGGGAAAAGTGTAACACGTGCAGAGGCAGCAATTATGATTGGTAGAGCGTTAGGTTTGGACGGAACAAAACGTAATACTAGTTTTTCAGACGTGGGTGCAGCAAGTGTTGCTTCTGGTTATATTCAGTCTGCAGTAGAAGCTGGTATTATTAATGGATTTCCAGATGGAACATATAGGCCAAATGAGTCTGTTACGAGAGGACAATTAGCAATCTTTTTGTCTCGTGCATTCAATCTAACAGATACAGCACCTGTTAACTTTAGTGACGTTTCAAAAAATTCAGTTGCATATGAATATATTGGCCGATTAGTAGCGGCTAATATTACTATGGGTTATGGTGATAATACTTTTAGACCAAATGATGCTGTAACAAGAGGTCAATTCTCTGCATTTTTAACTCGTGCTATACAATATGTAGAGCGCTAATAATAGTAAAAAAAAGTCACATGGGGACAATTTCTATGTGACTTTTCAATATATATAAGTCTGAAAAGTGTAAGAGTACTAATTGTAATAATCGGAATACTTCTAATTATGTTTGGTGGAATTAGTGATTGGGAAAATGTATAGATACATGAAACACAAATTTTAATTACTGCTACGTTTAGAGTTATAATGTTTTAAGAGAATCATCAAGAGGCATTATATATGTAAATAATCCTCATAGTAAAATTTCTACAACATTAGATTTTCTTATAAGTTCGTACATATAGAAAGGGATATATCATGGAATTAAATAAACATAATATAAAAAGAATTTTATTGATTATTGCACTATCTATTCTTATGTTTCTTGGATTACAAAATTTTGGTTATATACTTACATATATGAGTGTTATTTTAAACTTAATAGCTCCTTTAATTATTGGGCTTTGTCTTGCTTTTATATTGAATGTTCTTTTGAAAATTATTGAGGAGCGGCTTTTCAAGAAATTAAATGAAAAAAATTATAAGCTATGGAACAAGATCAAAAGACCTGTTTGTATTTTATTATCTGTTGGCATCATTGCAGGTGTTATCTTCGTATTAATGTTCCAAATTATTCCGGAGCTTAAGAAAACATTTGCTAGTTTAGCGGATCAAATTCCCATCTATTTAGATCAGGTCCAAATTTGGGCTGATAAATTGGCAGCATTTTTAAATATCCCTAGTATTTCATTCAAAGATATCGATATTGATTGGGACTCATTAGGTAAAAAAGTAACGACATTTTTACAAAATGATAATATTAATTTTTTAAGTAGAACTAAGAATATTACCACATCTATTGTTAGTGGTGTCATTCATTTTTTAGTAGGGATTGTATTTTCAATCTATATTCTTTCACAAAAAGAAAAGCTTTGTAGCCAGGCAAAAAGGATTTTATACGCATTTCTTCCAAATAAAAACGCTGAGTATATAATTTCAGTAACAGAGCTTTCTAATAGAATATTTTCTCGTTTTGTTACAGGACAATTTTTAGAGGCTATCATTATTGGTGTGCTCTGCTTTATTGGTATGACTATTTTATCTATGCCATATAGCGTCATGATTTCCTTTTTAGTTGGAATGACGGCTTTAATTCCAATTTTCGGGGCGTTTATTGGGACAGCTATCGGAGCATTTCTCATATTGATGGTTGAGCCGATGCAAGCTCTCTGGTTTATTATATTTATTATCGTACTACAACGTATTGATGGATATTTTATTTATCCTAAAGTAGTTGGAAATTCAGTTGGTTTACCAAGTATGTGGGTTTTATTTGCTGTTCTAGTAGGTGGAAGTGCTTTTGGTATTATAGGTATGTTAATAGGTGTACCTGTATTCTCAGTTATTTATTGTTTATTGCAGCAAGGAGTAGCGAATCGTTTGAAAAAGAAAGGTCTTACTGCAGCTGAAATAGAAAAGAAATCATTGGAAACAAATGCTGATAGTAGCCAATAATATATGAAGTAAAGATATATTCCTTGCAAAGTCACATAGAGAGCCTTCTCTATGTGACTTTTTCTATATGATGAAAAAAACCGATAATGACTTTCTACAACACTTAAAAAAGTGCAAGAAGAGAGAGGATACTTTCCTAAATGTAGTTGAATAAATATCATTATTTTACAAATTAAGTTAAAATAATGATAAGGGTTAATTTCAGAAAGTTCTAAAAATAATTCGCTTCAGTAAATAACTCATAGTATCAACTTTACGAGGAGTGATAGTGTGGAATTTTTATCAGTTAGAAAAAATGAAGAAATAGCATACATTACATTGGAGAATCCGAAAGAATTTAACTCATTATCGTTACAGCTGTTGCAAGAATTAAATAGTGCCTTGCGAGAGATTGGTGATAAAAGAGAATGCAAGGTTGTTGTAATTGAAGGATCAACGAAGGCTTTTTGTGCGGGGCATAGTCTGAAAGAAATTGAAACAAACTCTGAATTAGGTGTTGCAGAAGTATTTCAAACATGTCAGGTCGTTATGCGAACGATTCGAGAAATCCCACAGATTGTCATTTCGAAAGTTCAAGGTGTAGCTGTAGCAGCAGGGTGTCAGCTAGTAGCAGCTTGTGATTTAGCCGTTGCAAGTGAAAATGCAAAATTCGGTGTGCCTGGTATTAATAGTGGGTTATTCTGTAGTACTCCAGCGGTTTTCTTAAGTAGAAATATCGGAAGAAAGAAAGCGGCGGAATTATTATTCACTGGGAATTTAATGCCTGCGCAAGAAGCATTAGAAAACGGTCTAGTTAATAAAGTTGTTCCAGTAGAAATATTAGATGAAGAAACGGAAAAATTAGCGAAGGATGTAACAAAACAAAGCTTAAATATTATCGAAATTGGTAAGAGACAATTTTATCAACAGTTACATATGGAAGATTTCCAGGCGCTAAATTATGCTACGGAAGTTATTGTTCGTAATTCTAAACATCCTGATGCTGTTGAAGGTATTCGTTCATTTTTTGAAAAAAGAAAACCTGTTTGGGATGATAAGCCAAAAGCGGAAGTATAATAATAAAGTAATTGCTTATATAATACAGACTGAAACCCACTCCTATAGAGTGGGTTTCAGTCTGTATTACTATTTTTACTCCGGTTCAAGTTTTTCTCGATTATAACTCTTGTATGAGTTCTTGGTTCTACATTTTTTTTGTAGAAATTCCATCTTCCTCATACATTGTTTCAATTATTAAAATGACGTTTGAAAATAATTTGAATAAGGGTATATAAACTATTATTTTGTTTTTTTGTTCATAAAAATATGATTTTTTTTAAATGATAAATCCTTTAAGTTCGTGTTTCTAAAATGTTATATATCTACGACTAATTATAAGAGTAGAAGAGAGGACTCATAATGTTTATGAAAATCAACAGACGTAATCTTGTAATTATCTTCGCAGTGCTTTCCATTCTTCTTGTTGTTTGTATAACGTATTATTTATTCACTAAAGACCTTAAAGAAAAATTTTCTGAAGAGACTAGTACTTATTTGGGAGAAATAGCAAATCAAAGTGTGGTTGCACTTCAAAATCAAATTAATGGCGAGATTCGAACGATGAAGGATATTTCCTCTTTTATAGGAAAAAATGAAACAATTAATCGAGCTGAAATCATGCCTATATTAACAAAAATCAGTGAAAATAATCATTTTAAGCGGATGGGAATTATCTTACCTAATGGAAAAGCCTATACCACCGATCAGCATGAGATAAATTTAGCGGACAGAGCCTATTTTAAAAATGCTTTAAATGGCCAAGCCTCTATATCTGACACAATAGTAGATAAAATAGATGGAAAAAAGGTTCATGTATACTCTGCGCCGATATATCACGAAGATAAAATTATTGGTGTCGTATTTGCCGCACACAAAGTGGATATATACCAAAAAATATTATCCATCTCAACTTTTAATAATGAAGGTCATTCATTTATTGCAAAAAGCAATGGTGACCTCTTAATTAAATCAACGCATCCAAATAGGAATATACATTTAAACAATCTAGCTGAGTTAACGGATATTGAAGGTTTAGATACGGTTAACAAGGAAGCATCAGCACAAGATAGCATTCACAACATGGGCCTTATGAAAAAAGGTACGGTAAAGATCATTTCAGATAAAAATAATTCCGAGTATGTGAATTATACACCTTTAAATATAAATGATTGGTATTTAATTTCTTTTGTACCAGTCAAGACGATTTCTGAAAAAACAACTTATATTACACAAAATCTTCTGTTCATCTATTCAATTATTATTGGTGTTTATTCATCGTTGTTAATATACGTGATTTTTACACAAAAAAAGAATAAAAAAGAGCTATCTACACTTGCGTATGTTGATACTTTAACTGGCGCACGTAATATTAATAAATTTTATATGGATGCTCAAAAATTGTTATGTGAAAATAAACACTTAAATTATTCGATTATGCAATTTGATATTGATAAGTTTAAATTTATTAATGATATGTACGGCTTCGAAAAAGGAAATACTATTTTGAAATATATTGCTAGTACACTAGAAGAAAATCTTACTAGTAAAGAAATTTATGCTAGAATTCAGCCTGACCATTTCGTTGTTTTATTAACTTATGAAGATGAGGACCACTTGCTTGATAAAATAAAAGAGATATATGGTAAGATATGTCGGATTGATGAGGGTAATCAAAATCCGTTCAATTTAATTTTTTCTTGTGGTATTTATGTGGTGGATGATCGATCACTTGAAATATCTGCAATGATAGACAGAGCTAATATTGCTCGAAAAACAATTAAGGGACATCATCAAAGTTCGTATGCGTTTTATGATAATAAAATAAGAGAAAAATATGTAGAAGAAAAAGAAATTGAGAATATAATGTATGCGGCATTACATAACAAAGAATTTGTTATATATTTACAGCCGAAGTATGAATTAAAGGAGAATACAATTATAGGTGCAGAAGCTCTTGTACGTTGGCAACATCCTGAAAAAGGATTAATTCCTCCTATTAAATTCATTCCACTTTTTGAGAGAAATGGTTTTATTGTCGATCTAGATTATTATGTTTTTGAGGAGACTTGTAGAACGATTAGGAGATGGTTGGATGAAGGAATTACACCTGTTCCTGTATCAGTCAATATGTCACGTTTACATTTATTAGAGTCTAACTTTGTAAAAGTATTACATGATATTACGCGTAAATATCAGGTTCCAGCTAGTTTAATTGAAATTGAATTAACAGAAAATATCTTTTTTGATAATCCGGATACGATTTTAACTATAATGCAAGAACTGCAAAAGTTTGGTTTTTTAATTTCATTAGATGACTTTGGTACGGGCTATTCATCGCTAAACTTATTGAAAGATGTACCTGTAGATGTATTGAAACTAGATCGTGTATTTTTCACGCAATCTAATGAAATTGAACGTGGAGAAAAAGTAGTTTCGGGAGTAGTAACTATGGCAAAAGATCTTGCTATAAAGATTGTATCTGAAGGTGTAGAAACAGAGGAGCAAGTATCATTTTTGAAACAAATTGGTTGTGATATGGCTCAAGGATTTTACTTTGCTAAACCAATGCCAATTAAAGAATTTGAAGAACTGACATATAAAAATGGATTAAAAAAATAAAGATATTTGCTGAAAGAAATAAAAAATAAATGACCAGTTGGCACAGACAGTATACTGCAACAACTGGTTGCTTGATTTTCGCATAATCATTTACTTCCTAGAAAGTTGGACCATCTAATGAAAAATAATACATTATTGCGTACAAATATCATTGTTTGTTTTATCATAACGATTGGTTTTATCATTACTTCTATTATAAGTTATCGATCAAATTTCGGTCTTTATGAAAGAGACATAGAGCATGTTACTACACTTGCTACAGATGGTATCTATAGTCAAATAGATTCGGTTTTTTCACAGCCTGTACATGTATCATTAACAATGGCTAATGACAGTTTATTAAAAAGTTTTTTAGCCGATGAAGAGCGTCGCTTGAATAGTGAAGCGTATGTGGATAAGTTAAGAGATTATTTAAATGCTTATAAAGAAAAATATACATACGACTCTGTTTTTTTAGTTTCTACTAAAACAAATAGATATTATCATTTTAATGGGATAGATCGTGCACTTACAAAGGGAAATCCAGAAAATGTTTGGTACTATGATTTTTTGAATAATGATGAGGAATATTCGTTAAATATTGATAATGATGAGGCTAGTAATGATATCATAACCGTTTTTGTGAATTGTAAAATCAAGGATAATGATGGCTCCATAATAGGTATTGTAGGGGTTGGAGTAAAGGTTAATTATCTTCAAGATATATTAAATGATTATGATAAAAAATTTAACATAGGAGCTTCCTTAGTTAATGAAAATGGTGTTGTTGAAGTAACTACAAAAGGGGAAGACTTTGAAAAAAACAATATATTTAAGGCAAAACAATACTCGGGTTTAAAAGACAAAATGTTTCAAACGAATACGGATAAACAAATGTATTGGTATTCATCTGGACAAAATGAAGACTTTATTGTGACGCAATATATACCGAATTTAAAGTGGCATCTCGTTGTTGAAAATGATACTTCTGATCTCGAAAAACAGTTTCAAGAGCAACTATTACGAGGTGTATTAATCATTATTGTCATTATTGTTTTCGTACTAGTCATCATAACGAGATTAATTAAAAAATATAATGCTCAAATTGTGAAGCTTACACTTTCAGAGGAAGTGGAGTATCAGAAGCTTCTTCATCAAGCCACTGAAGGCTTGTATGATACTATTTATGAATTTGATATAACTCGTAATAAAGCAGGAGGAGAAAGTACTGAACTATATTTTAACCGCCTTGGTATAAAGAAAGGTGCATCTATTGATGAAGCATTGATAGAGATTGCACATAAGCAAATTAAAGAAGAATATATTCAAGGCTACTTAGATACATTTTTAACAGCAAATGTGTTAAAAGCATATAATAATGGGATTAATAATCTTACATATGATTTATTATTTGGGAGTAGAGAAGACGGCTATCAATGGATGAGAGTAAAAGCTAGAATATTCTACTGGAATTCTGATAAATCTGTACGGATGATTTCGTTCAGAAAAAATATTGACGCGGAGAAAAAGCGTGAAATGCAATTGATTGAGGAATCTTATAAAGATTCACTTACTGGATTGTATAATAAGCGTACAACAGAAGATTTAATTAATAAGCTTTTGGAGAATCAAGAAGAAAAGAAAGGTTACTATGCCTTCTTACTATTAGATATTGATAACTTTAAGAATATAAATGATAGTTTTGGTCATGCTTATGGTGATCAGGTGATTCAAGAATTTGCTGATGAACTAAGAATAAAATTTCAAGAAAAAGATATTGTTGGTCGCATTGGTGGAGACGAATTTGCTGTGATGATGTGTGAATATAGTAGTCGGGATAACATTATAAGCAAGATAGAGCGACTTTGTACTAAATTGAGCGAAAAACAGTACGGCAATAAGCAGAATTTTTCTGTTACAGCTAGTATTGGTGTTGCTTTGTTTCCTCAACATGGTTGCAGCTACTCGGAATTATATGAGAAATCGGATCAGGCATTATATTTTTCGAAAAGTCATGGGAAAAATGCCTATACAATTTTTAAGGAAAATAGTATGGAATCTGATTGTATAGCTTCTCATGTAAGCCAAAGAGACTTGCAAATGTTGTTTGATACTTCAACCGATGGTATTTCAAAAGTAGCTTGTGTGGATGATACATTTAAAATATTATATTTTAACCATAAACGAGCAGAGTTAACAGGAACGCCAGCAAGTGAACTGGCATCTGCAACTTATAGTGAATTGACCCAATTTCATCCTGAAGATCTTGCTCAGGCCTTGGAGATATTTTACTATTCTCTAAAAAATAAAACGCCTTTTAAAATTTCTATTCGTATGAAGCATGAAAAAGGATACTATTTTCCAATTATTTTAAGAGGTGCATTTGTAAGTGAACTTTATGAAAATAAGTATCCTATTTTCTATATGATTTATACGAAGACGAATTTTGATGAAACGAATACAGAAGCAACAGAGGATAGGGAATAAGTGAATGAAGAGATAGTAATTCTAAAGTTTAGTTTTATATGTTAAAGAGGCTGCTCCATCGGAGTAGCCTCTTTATTTCAATGTATTTATTTTAAGCGTAATACTCGCATAGCATTAAGCACCGCTAACAATGTTACCCCAACATCTGAGAATACAGCTTCCCACATAGTTGCGATACCAAAAGCACCAAGTAGTAGGAAAATGGCTTTCACGCCAAGTGCGAATATGATATTTTGCCATACAATACGACGAGTACGTTTTGCGACTCCGATAGCGGCTGGTATTTTGGATGGTTCATCTGTCATGATGACAATGTCAGCCGCTTCGATAGCTGCATCTGATCCTAAGCCACCCATTGCAATTCCAACATCAGCACGAGCTAATACAGGAGTATCATTGATGCCATCGCCAACAAAGATGATTTTTTCTTTTGCATTTTTACGAGTATCGATTTTTTCAATTTCTTCTACTTTATGTTGTGGCAGTAATTCAGAATGAACTTCATCTAATCCTAATTGTTGACCTACTGCATCGCCAACTGCTTTCGCATCACCTGTTAACATGACTGTCTTTTTAATGCCAAGTGCTTTTAGTGCGGCAATAGCTTCAGCAGAGTCTTCTTTTACTTCATCTGATATAACAATATAACCAGCATATTGATTATTCACCGCTACATGGACAAGTGTTCCAACTTCATTTGGTTGTTTGAATGGAATGTTTTCTTTTTTCATTAATTTTGCATTACCAGCAAGGATTTCTTTACCATCAACTTCTACTTGAATACCATGACCGGAAATTTCATTATAGGAAGTAATTGATTCTTCGTTAATTTCTTTACCATATGCTTTTCTAATCGATTGAGCGATTGGATGATTCGAATGAATTTCAGCATATGCTGTGTACTCTAATAATTCATCCTTAGAAATAGGATCTGCTGGCTGAATAGATGTTACTTCAAACACACCTTTTGTTAACGTACCAGTCTTGTCAAAAACAACATATTTTACATCGTTTAATGCCTCTAAATAATTACTTCCTTTTATAAGAATACCTTTTTTCGATGCTGCACCAATTCCACCGAAAAATCCAAGTGGAATAGAGACAACAAGTGCACAAGGGCAAGAAATAACTAGGAATACTAGAGCACGATAAATCCAATCTGAAAATGTTGCGCTGCTAATAATTAATGGTGGAATAAACGCTAGTGCTAAAGCAACGATGACAACAACTGGTGTATAGTAACGAGCAAATTTTGTAATGAAATTTTCTGTTGGAGCTTTTCGACTGCTTGCATTTTGAACAAGGTCTAAAATTTTTGAAACAGTTGATTCCCCAAATTCTTTGGTTACTTGAACTGTTAGTACACCATTTTTATTAATCATACCGCTTAATACATCACTGCCAGCTTCTACTTCTCTTGGTACGGATTCACCAGTTAGTGCTGATGTATCCATCATAGAAATACCTTCAACAACTTTACCATCTAATGGAACTTTTTCGCCGGGTTTAACAACAATCATGTCGCCGATTTGTACGTCTTCAGGTGACACTCTCTTTGTATCATTTCCAACCTTGATGTTTGCATAGTCTGGACGAATATCCATTAAAGCTCCGATGGATTTACGTGAACGATTAACTGCTAAGCTTTGGAATAATTCGCCTACTTGATAGAACAACATAACAGCTACAGCTTCAGGGTATTCTTTAATAGCGAAGGCGCCTATTGTTGCTAATGCCATTAAGAAGTTTTCATCAAAGACTTGGCCTCTAACAATATTCCGAGCAGCCTTCCAAACGACATCGCCACCGACGATTATATAAGCTATGAAGAATAGGATGAACTTTGCTGTTTCAGAAATGGAAGCAAACATGCCAATTCCCATTAGAACGATACCAATTCCTATTCGTGATAACATCTTTTTAGTGCTTCCATTATCGTGATCATGTGAATGACCATGACTATCTTCTTTAGAATCAGGAACAACATCAATATCGGGTTCAAGGGCTTTTACTTGGTTGATGACTGCTGTTTCTATTTGATTTATAGAAGAGTTCGTTTCAATAACTAATTTTTTAGAAACAAAATCTACAGTAGAAGAAGAAATACCATCAAGTTGTGAGATACCTTTTTCAATTTTCATAGCGCAATTCGCGCAATCTAATCCTTTTAAATAAAAGGTTTGCTTTGCAATTCCTTTTCGATGTTTTTCTTTTTCCTGTACAGATATATGTGGTTCTAAGTGGTTTACTTTTTTCTTTGTATTTTCGATGACATTTGCTTCTTGTTCTGTATCTGTTTCTAATGTTAGTGTTTTTGTCGCAAAGTTAACAGAACAAGAGTAAACTCCTTGAATGCCACTAAC
The DNA here is from genome assembly GCF_000380245.2 of Bacillus massiliigorillae. Lineage (GTDB taxonomy): Bacteria > Bacillota > Bacilli > Bacillales > DSM-1321 > Bacillus_AD > Bacillus_AD massiliigorillae. Next base: position 3,048,491 of record NZ_HG428741.1, on the reverse strand, counting down.
ACCTTTTTCAATTTTCATAGCACAATTCGCACAATCTAATCCATCTAAGACTAGCTTGCGTTCGATTTTTTGTTTTTGGTTTTCCATCTGTTTCTCATCTCTCTTCTATGTTTACATTTGTAAGGGTCAAACTATAGATTTGAATACGAACAAAGAATACTTAGGCTTATTTTTTCATTAATATAATTTTTAACAAGTGAAGCATGTTTCAATACGATTTTTTAATAAATATATAATGTAGAAATACTTTTTGATTATTTATTACTCTTTACCCTTAATTGTATGCAAATATGCGCATGTGGTCATATATTTTCGCTTATTTAATTTATTTTTATTTTTGAATAGAAATCAGACATGTATTTAAATGATTCATTTATATCTATATATGCGCATTTACTCATATATGCTGTTACTTACATTATATTTTTTTCTGTTGGAGTATGTCAATACAATTTGAAATATGTACATTTATTGCTCTTGAAATAATGTGGGAAATTTAGGGTGGATTCATATTGTGGCTGTTTATTATTTTAGTAAATAAGAATGTTAATTTAGTTTTAAAAAGACTGAAGTGATTTTTTGTATGTATCGAGGACCATACAGTGAGTCAGAGCCTGTATATGAGGAAATGGCAGAATGGATTAAAGAAAAAGGACTTGAGCCAGTAGGCATCTGTTACGAATATTATTATAATGATTTACAATTTCCTGAGAGTGAGTTGCTGACTAAGGTTGTAATGCCGATTAAATAGAGTCATTGTTTGCTTAAAGAGTTAGCTGAAAGCAATCTAAATCCAAGTTTAAAAAGGATTTAGATTGCTTTTTTAGTAGTCTAGAAGTAAAAGATAATAGAATTAGTTAGGGGTTCGATATTGGAGGGAAATGTATACTTTTTTTGAAAAATCATTTTAAACTATTAAATGAAACGAAAAAAGCGTCCAAAAAGTGATTGGAAATCACCTTTTGGACAGCCGTGTTTAATTAGTTAATCATTGACTGCAACGGTGCAGGAATACGACCACCACGACGAATCATTTTCTCAGAATGGAATGGATTCACGCCCATAACTGGAGCACGACCTAATAGGCCACCGAATTCAACCATTTCTCCTTCTTTCATCCCTGGAACAGGGATGATACGAACAGCGGTTGTTTTTTTATTAATCATACCTATTGCTGCTTCATCTGCAATGATGGCTGAAAGAGTAGCTGGAGTTGCATCACCAGTTACAGCAATCATATCAAGACCAACAGAGCAAACACATGTCATTGCTTCAAGCTTAGGAAGTGTAAGAGAGTTATCAAGAATACCTCGAATCATACCATTGTCTTCACTTACTGGAATAAAGGCACCACTTAAACCTCCAACATATGAGCTTGCCATTGCTCCACCTTTTTTCACTGCATCATTCATTAATGCTAATGCCGCGATAGTTCCGTGTGTACCAATGCTTTCTAAACCGATTTCTTCTAATATTTCAGCAACACTGTCGTTTTGTGCGTTCGTTGGAGCAAGAGATAAGTCCATAATTCCAAATGGTACACCAAGACGATCGGCTACTACACGTCCGATTAATTCACCTGCACGAGTAATTTTGAAAGTTGTTTTCTTAATGACATCAGCTACTTCACCAAGATCAGCATCAGGGTAACGTTTTAAGGCGCTTAATACTACCCCAGGACCACTTACACCGACATTGATTACTACTTCACCTTCACCAGCTCCATGAAAAGCACCAGCCATGAAAGGATTATCTTCCACCGGATTACAGAAGACAACAAGTTTAGCCGCACCTAAGCCATTTTTATCACTTGTAAGTTCAGCAGCTTTCTTCATAACTTCTCCCATTGTACGAACGGCATCCATATTGATACCTGCTCTTGTACTACCAATTGAAACAGATGAACATACTCGTTCTGTTACACTTAATGCTTCAGGAATGGCGTCAAGTAAAGTTTGATCGCTTTTTGAAATACCTTTGTGAACAAGAGCTGAATATCCACCAATAAAATCAACGCCAAGTTGTACAGCGGCTTTATCTAATGTTTTAGCTAATTCTACGGCTTGGTCTTTTGTAGCGTGACCTAAGATTTCAGCAATTGGTGTTATAGAAATACGTTTGTTGATAATCGGAATGCCCATTTCTTTTTCCACTGCTTCAGCAACTTTTTTTAAATCTTTCGCATATGTAGTAATCTTTTCGAATACTCTTTTGTTCATTTTTTCAAAATCAGAATCCGCACAATCTTTCAAGTTAATACCCATTGTGACAGTGCGAATATCTAGGTTTTCAAGCTGAACCATGCGAATAGTTTCCATCATTTCATTTAATGCGATGTTCATATTTGTCAGTCCTTTCTTCACACACGATGCATAGCTTTAAAGATTTCAGCAAGCTGGATATTGATCGTTAAGCCTAGTGATTCACCTAGATTCGCTAATTCATGTTGCAGGCAATCTAAGTTTTCAAATTCTGTAACATCCACTAACATCATCATAGTGAAGAAGTCATTCAAAATGGTTTGATTGATATCTAAAATATTTACATTTTTCTCGGCAAGTATATTCGTTACTCTAGCAATAATACCTACTTGATCTTGTCCAATAACACTTACAATAGCTCTTCTTTGACTCATTTGTAATCACCTCATGTTGTTGTTTAAATGGGTATTCCTAATAAAAAAAGATTGGAATGAATCCAATCTCTTAAGGCGGTAGAATAACAAAGTGATATTCGTTACTCTTCTGTCCTTTTGCCTGAGATTGTGAATCCTTCGGCGCTGTAAAAAATACAGTCTCTCCAGAAGCTGCTCCTGCTATAGTGTGATCCATAGCATTCATCGCTTACTATGTAATTTTTAATCATTAATTCTTGAAAAAATATTTTCTTAGAATAATTTAGAATTTTATCATTGATTCTAATGTTGGTCAATTCGTAATTATGGAAAAAGAGAGAATGATAGGAAAGTGAAGTTTTATTCTATCATTACTATCGTAAATGGGTATTCTTTAATTTGAATTTAGGTTTGTACATAACAATTTGATTTCGACCATTAGCTTTTGCTTCGTATAGAGCATCATCAGCATTATTGAGGATAGTCATATACGACTCTGTTTCTGGTTTTTCTTCTACAGCGACTCCTATGCTAATGGTAATATAACCTGTTTCACTTTTCGTTGTTTTTATTGCACAGTTTTTTACACATTTTTGAAACCCTTTTGCGTATTCTGTTGCATGTTCAACTTGTTTTCCATGTAATACAGCAATGAATTCTTCACCACCGTATCGAGCAGTAAAGAGACCTTTCTTATCAGAATATGACTTAAAGGCTGATCCAATCAATGAGAGACATTCGTCACCGTTTGTATGTCCGTATGTATCATTGAAGTATTTGAAGTTATCGATATCGATAATAATAATGGCCATCGACTGTTTGGTCTGAACACAGTTGGCATATGCTTTCTCTATGTATAAGTTAAATGAGCGTCGATTCGGTAAAGTTGTTAAAGCGTCCGTCATGCTGATTTTATTTAAGTATATATTAGCTTCACCTTCTCGTAAGCGTAGGTTTAAAACAAGCGAAGTAAGAGCGAGACCTAAAATCCAAGCTGTTACAGCTGCAAATATATCATATACAAAAGCCTCGATTGCTTTAAAGTTGAAAACACAAGTGATAAATAATACATTTAAGCTAGTCATTAGTAGATTAATTTCCCAAAGTGTAAACATAAAGATTAATGACATAGCTAAATATAATAAAGGGAAGAATATCCCTGGTCTATCTGGGTATGGAACAATACTAACTAGTATTGTAAAGACCATAATCGACACCACGAAAAGAGCACAAACACTTTGTATGAGTGAAAATGAAAAAGCTTGTTTCTTCGAGTATTGGTGAGAGAAGACAACAAAAATAAGGTGAATTATAATAAAAACTTGATAAATTAGAGATAGTTGTTCATTTTGGAACATGAAAATGGTAGCTATATAATAGAAGAATAAAATCATTAATGCCGTCGTGCTAACTTTGCGAAGTATTTTTAAATTATTTTTTGCAATCTCTGTTTGAGCGTTTAAAAAGAATTGAGATCTTCTACTAGTTAATAGATGAATTAATGATTTTAATGTTTTCATTATTTTCTGAACACCTCCTTCGAATTATTATTTTAACATATTATATTTTTATTAAAAAGATGAATGGTTATTGGTTTATTGGCGGTTTTTATTTTTTGAGATAGTGAAAAACTCAATAATTTTCTGGTTGAAAAACCATACTACAATAGAGGTGAAGAGTATGTACAAATTGTTATCACACAATGATTTAGATGGTGTTGGATGTGGGATTTTAGCGAAACTGGCTTTTGGTGACCAGGTTAAGGTTAAATATAACTCAATATCAGCTCTTAATAGAGAGATTGAATATTTTTTTGAACATGATAATCAAGAATTGTTTTTGTTTATTACAGATTTGTCTCCTAATGAAGAGAATGAAAAGAAACTAAATGATTATCATCAATCACAAGGAAAGCTTCAAATGATTGATCACCATAAAACAGCTTTACACTTTAATGAATATGAATGGGGACACGTTTTAGTAGAGGATGATGAAGGAAAGTTAACATCTGCTACTTCCTTATTGTATACGTATCTAGTGAATCATGAACTATTAAAAGAGACGGCTGCTATTTCTGAATTTGTTGAATTAGTAAGACAGTATGATACATGGGAATGGGAGAAAAACAATAATCAAAAAGCAAAGCGGCTGAATGCCCTCTTTTTTTTAGTTTCAATTGATGAGTTTGAAGAGAAAATGATTCATCGACTTCAAACAAGTGATACTTTCGATTTTGATGACTTTGAGAAAAAACTATTACATATGGAAGAAGAAAAAACGGAGCGTTACATCCGAAGAAAGAAAAAGGAAATTGTCCAAGCGGAAATAGGTGAATACTTAGCAGGTGTTGTATACGCAGAGTTGTATCACTCAGAATTAGGAAATGAACTAGGGAAAGAATATTCACATCTTGATTATATTGTTATCGTGAATATGGGTGGAAAGAAATTAAGCTTCCGCACCATTCATGATCATGTTGATGTTTCAGAGATTGCTGGTCAATTCGGTGGTGGGGGGCATCAAAAAGCTTCCGGTTGCTCTTTATCAGATGAAGCTTACAAGCAGTTTATAGAAGAAACATTTCATTTAGAACCACTTCGAGAAGATGCTAAACGAAATCGCTTTAATGTAAAGAAATCTTCATTTGGTACACTGTATAGAAATCGAAAAGATGAGGTATTTCTTGTCTATTCAATCAATGACGAGTGGGTTATTGAAAAAAATAAAAATAAATTAGAGCAAACCTTCACTACTTTTGAAGAAGGGGAATCTTTCTTAAAAAGAAATTACTTAGCGTGGTTAGTGAATGATGATCAGTTTGTAAACTATTTAATGAAGCAGATAAAGTGAAACTTTAAAAGCGTTGAATGGAGTGCCATTCAACGCTTTTTCTTAAAAGATAAGAATGTATATATATTTTTTGCGGTGTGTCTAGCTCCAGCGCCCAGCGACTAGTAGATTTCGCCCATCTCCCTACGATAAGTCAACATCGAATCAGCTACCGCCTCTTCGTGTTTCCTTTATCTCAGTCGAAGTGCTCCAATCTATACGTCGCTTAACGGGCGCTTGCGCTTTTTATACTCCAACATGAACAAGAGTAATCATCTCAGCAAATAGCTTCATAAATCGTAAATCGTCGGTAAGTTCAGGATGAAAAGCTGTTACAAGAATATGGCCTTGTTTCGCTGCAACGATATTGCCGTTAATGGATGCAAGTATTTCGACATTTGGGCATGCTGCTTCAACAAAAGGAGCGCGAATGAATACAGCAGGATATGATTCATCCATTCCTTCTATTTGTAAGTCTGCTTCAAAGCTATCAATTTGACGACCAAAGGCATTTCTCTTCACTTTAATATCAATTAATTGCAGATGGCTTTCTTCGTCTCCGACTAAGTCTTTTGCAAGGAGCACCATTCCTGCACAAGTACCAAAGATTGGTTTAGAGTTACCGAATTGTTTAAGTGGTTCAAGAAAACCGTATAAATCAATAAAGCGTCGCATTGTCGTGCTTTCTCCACCTGGTAGGATTAAGCCATCTATTTCAGCTAGTTGCTCAGGTCGTTTCACGACAATTCCTTGGCAACCAACTGCTTCGATTTGGTTAAGATGCTCTTGAACAGCACCTTGCAGTGCAAGTACACCTATCTTTTGCATATTACCATCCACGCTCCTGCATTCTTTCTGTTGGATTCAAAGTAGAGATTTCGATACCCTTCATTGGAGTTCCGAGTTCTTTGGATAATTTACCGATTAAATCGTAATCTGTGTAATAAGTTGTTGCTTGAACGATTGCAGCGGCGAATTTAGCTGGATTTTCTGATTTGAAAATACCAGAACCAACGAATACGCCATCAGCTCCAAGCTCCATCATTAGTGCTGCATCTGCAGGAGTTGCAATACCGCCAGCAGCGAAGTTTACAACCGGAAGACCGCCTTCTGCTTTAATTTGTTTTAGGATTTCATAAGAAGCACCTAGTAATTTTGCTTCTGTCATTAACTCGTCGTCACTCATATTAACCACTTTACGAACTTGAGCATTAACTTTACGCATATGACGAACAGCTTCAACGATGTTACCAGTTCCCGGTTCACCTTTTGTACGAAGCATCGATGCACCTTCACCAATACGACGTGCAGCTTCGCCTAAGTCGCGGCAACCACACACAAAAGGTACTTTGTATGTACTTTTTAGTAGGTGGAATTCTTCATCTGCTGGTGTTAATACTTCACTTTCATCAATGTAATCAACACCCATTGCCTCAAGAACACGCGCCTCAACAATATGACCAATACGTGCTTTTGCCATTACAGGAATTGAGACTGCATTCATTACTTCTTCTACAATACGAGGGTCAGCCATACGAGCTACACCACCTGCAGCACGGATATCTGATGGTACTCGCTCAAGTGCCATAACAGCTACCGCTCCAGCAGCTTCTGCGATTTTTGCTTGCTCAGCGTTTACCACATCCATGATAACGCCACCTTTTTGCATTTGTGCCATACCTCTTTTAACTGTTTCACTTGCTAATGTTTTTGTCATTTTATTCAAACCTTTCTGTGTTTTCGTTTGCTTGTGTTACAGTATAAGAAGAGTCAGACTGTATTAAAAGAGTCAGTTTTTGATAAAATGAGGGTGTCAGATGGAAAGGGAGATGTTAATTTTATGGAAATGTTATCCTGTGATTTAGATAGAAATAGCCATATTCCTTTATATGAACAATTATATGAATATATTAAAAATGAGATTATCGAAGGAAGGCTAACCTATCAAACTAAATTACCTTCAAAGCGTAAACTAGCAGATTTTTTACAAATTAGTCAAAATACAATCGATACGGCTTATATTCAGCTTACGGCGGAAGGATATTTAGAAGTTATTCCAAGAAAAGGTTATTTTGTTATGGCATATGAGGATTTGGAGTATCTACCCAAGGTGGATCTTCCAAAGCAACAAGCAGAAAAAAAAATAGATATTCGCTTTCATTTTCATCCAGGTCAAATTGATACGATTAATTTTCCGATGGATATGTGGAGGAAAGTATCAAGGCAATTTCTGTCTGAGGAACATCATGAATTATTATTATTAGGAGATTCGCAGGGGGAGTATGACTTACGTAAAGAAATTGCGAATTATTTATATCATGCACGTGGAGTGATTTGTACACCTGAGCAAATTATTATTGGAGCAGGTGTGGAAATATTACTGCAACAACTATTAATCTTATTGGAAGATGATACAGTTTATGGTGTTGAAGACCCTGGTTTTCATTTAATCCATCGTATTTTGAAAACATATCCGAAAGAAGTGTATCCACTTGCTGTTGATGAAGATGGTTTAATTATCGAAGGTTTAGAGGAATCGAATATAGATGTTGCTTATGTTACACCGTCGCATCATTTTCCGTATGGAACGATTTTGCCTGTAAATCGAAGAACAAAGTTACTGAATTGGGCTGCAGCATCTGAAAGACGTTATATTATTGAAGATGATTATGATAGTGAATTTCGTTATAGTGGGAAGGCGATTCCGTCTTTACAGAGTATGGACCAGGTTGGAAAAGTAATATATTTAGGTTCTTTTTCAAAATCGCTAATGCCTTCTATTCGTATTAGTTATATGGTTCTTCCAAAGCAACTGTTGCATCGCCATCAAGAAGAGCTATCTTTTTATCATTCTACCGTTTCACGCATGGATCAGCATATCTTGGCTGAATTTATTAAGCAAGGTATGTTTGAAAAGCATTTGAATAGAATGCGAAAGGTGTATCGCCATAAGCTTGATATTGTGACAGGTATGTTAAAACTATATACAGACAAAATATCAATCATCGGAGGAAATTCAGGTCTACAAGTAGTACTGGTAGTGAATAATGGTATGAGTGAAGAAGAACTAGTTCAACGCGCAGAGGCTGCCAAAATACGTGTGCATCCGTTATCTTCCTATATGCTTGTAAAAAAAGAAAATATGAAGCCGACAATTGTCCTTGGTTTTGCAGGTATACCGACAGAAGAAATAGAAGAAGCAATTCGGTTACTTTTAACAAGTTGGCAGATTATTTGATAGGAGTAGTGCAGATGGTTACAGAGAAAGGAAAAAATGGTGAAGTAAAAGCAGTATCATTCTGCCACATCTTTCGATTTAATAAATTCAAGGATGGAATTGTTGAGATAATATCGTACATAGTGTGATACTTCCCTAATAGATGTAAAAGCCTATCATTTAAAAAAGTAGATAGGCTTTCATTGTTTTAGAGACTTAATAAAGAGATTTGTGGAATAAAAGAGATTAATAGAATATCTATAATCATCATAATTATAAAAGGGAAGGCTGCTTTAACTAACGGCTCAAGCTTTGTGTTACCAATTTGAGAGCCCACAAATAGTGATACTCCTACAGGAGGTGTTACTAAACCAATTGCCAAATTCGCTGTCATGATAATCCCGAAATGGATTGGATCAAGACCAATTTGGGTTGCGACAGGTAATAATATTGGCGTTAAAATGATAATAGCAGCTATTGTTTCCATAAATGTTCCTACAACAAGTAATAATAAATTGATTAAAAGTAATATGACTAATGGAGGTAAGTTTGCTTCCATTAATGATGTAGCGACAGATTGAGGTACTTTCTCCCTTGTTAATAACATTCCGAAAATAGATGCAGAAGAAATAATAAATAAAATGACGGAAGTTGTAACTACAGATGATACGAGCATTCCTTTAAATGCTTTAAAATCAATTTTTTTATATACAAATACACCTATAATAAAGCCGTACACAACAGCTACAACAGAAGCTTCAGTTGGTGTGAAAAGCCCTCCGTATATTCCACCTAAAATAATAATAGGCATCAATAATGCTAGTATTGCTTCTTTAAAAGATGTCCATATATTTTTCACTTTGAATTTTTCAACATCTGAACCATAACCTTTTTTACGAGAAATGAAATAGGCAATCACCATTAAAGAAAATCCGATTAATAGCCCTGGTACAATACCGGCTATGAACAAACTACTGATGGATACGCCAGCGGATACACCATAAAGAACTAAAGGTACACTAGGAGGTATAATAATTCCAGTTGTTCCTCCAACAGCTTGGATGGCAGTAGCAAAATTTCTATCGTATCCTGCTTTTATCATAGCGGGAATCATAATCCCACCAATAGCAGCTGTTGTTGCTGATGCAGAACCAGAAATAGCGGCAAAAAACATACATGCTACAAGTGAAACATGAGCTAATCCTCCCTTGAATTGACCTACAAGACTTTGTGCAAACTGAATCAATCGTTCTGATATGCCCCCAACTTCCATTAACTTTCCGGCCAAAATAAAGAATGGTGCTGCTAGTAAAGGAAAAGAATCTAGGGCAGCGAACATTTTTTGTGGGAGTATAACAAGAGGTATTTCACCTATTAGTGCAAAAATAATAATGGAAGCAAGTGCAAGTGAAATAGCTATTGGTACATTAATGACAATAAAAACAGCAAGTAAAATAAATAATAATAAAGCCACTAACTATTCCTCCTTATACAAATGCTTTTTTTACATTTTTAATTGTAATATCAATCATATTTAGTGCCATTAAGACGCCGCTAATAGGGATAATGAGATAGACAAAGCTCATTGGTAGACGTAAAGCAGGCGAGTGTTGTAAGGAAGAATGGTCCACTAATTCAAGCCCTTTAACGATCATGACATAAAATAAAATCATACAAAGTATAGCGACGAATACTTGTAGGATTGCTGAGACTTTAGCTGGTAATTTCGATGTTAATAGTTCAACTCCTACATGTGCACCATGTTGAAAAGAAAATGCTGCACCTATGAAAGTTAACCAAATCATTAAATATCTTGATACTTCTTCTGTCCAAGAAAACGAACTTTGAAATATAATTCGAGATACAATTTGAATAAATACGAGGATAACCATTAAGACTAGAAATGTACTTGTCAGAAAGGCAGAAACTTTATTAATTCCATTGATGGCTTTGTTCCATATCATACATAACACCCTCTTCTATTGTTAACGAGACAGAATAGGAAGCAGTTGCTAGTTAAGTTTGGTAACTAACAACTGCTATTTAATAGACTATTATTTTTCTAACTCTTGAATTCTTTCAATCATATCGCCAAAACGTCCTCCAACCTTTTTATAGACAGGTTGAACAGCCTCGCGAAAAGCTTTCATTTCTTCTGTAGAAGGTTTCAAAATCTCTACACCATTTTCAGCAATGAATTTCTTTTGTTCTGCTTCCATGTCTTGATTAATTTTACGTTGTACATCTGTTATTTCTTTACCAGCATTAACAAAAACATCTTGAACATCTTTAGGTAAAGAGTTAAATTTATCAATATTCATAATAACCGGTGCTGTTGAATAATAGAGCATATTTTCTGTTAGGTGATTTTGAACTTCGTATAGCTTAGTAGTAGTAAATACGCCATATGAAACATCCATTCCGTCAATGACGCCTTGTTGTAGGGAGGTGTATACTTCTGGGAAAGCAATTGGAGTTGCATCTGCGCCTAATGCTTTGTAGGTTTCTATGTAGATATCATTTTCTAATGTTCGTAGCTTCATACCTTTTAGGTCTTTTGGTGAATGTACGACCTTTTTGTCATTTGTGATGTGGCGTAAACCATTCTCCCATAATCCTAATGTTTTGAATCCAGCTTGATCAATTTTTTCTGTTAATTCTTTTCCTATATCACCATCAAGAGTTTTATAGACGTGATCAAGACTTTTAAATAAAAACGGCATTTCAAGAACGGATAGCTCTGGCACAAAATTACCAAGAGGGCCAGCGGTTACAATCATTAAATCTAATGTTCCTAGTTGTACTTGTTCAGCCATTTCACGCTCTCCACCAAGTTGTCCATTTCCAAACACTTCAAACTTTACTTTACCATTCGTATCTTTCTCTACTTTTTTAATAAAGGCATCAATTCCTTTGGCGTAAGAATGATCCTCAGGTCCAATATAACCAACTCCAATTACAATTGGTTTGTCTGATTGTTCTTTGTTATTTTTTTCCTTTGAAGTGGAAGATGAACAGCCTGCTAAAATCAAACTAAGTATAAGTACAATCAATGAGGCTCCTTTTAATAGTGGGTTTTTTATTCTCATTTTTTTCCTCCTTTTGAAATCGCTTACAGAAATAATAATTTAATAACTTTTAATAGTCAAATGATTATTTGAAGAATAGTAAGATGAACCTATTAATCATGCAAGATACCCAAGCTATGTTTAGAAATCGTTGAATGCATTATTTTTGTAGCAAAATATACTTCTTCACGTATACGCGGTAAAGTAATAAAACAAATTCTTTGATTATTTTCAGAATAGTATTTATAATCAAATTTATCATCATAGAGATAGGAGCTCATACAATGAAAGATTTTTTCAGTAAGTTATTAAACGGAATGAGTATTGGTATTGTAGTTTCGTTAATTCCGAACGCACTACTAGGAGAAATATTAAAGCTAATCATTCCTTACGCTCCTGCCTTACAGTCTGTATTAGATATTACAGTTTTTGTAATGAGTCTATTACCTGTTCTGATTGGAGTAATGGTTGGTATAGGCTTTAAATTATCTTCCATTCAAACGGCAAGTGTCGGGATTGCGGCTATGGTAGGTAGTGGAGTTGTACAGAAGACAGCGGACGGTTTGTTTACACTAAATGGTATTGGAGTTGTTATTAATACAGGTATTACTGCAGCTTTAGCAGTATTATTCGTTCAATTTTTAGGAAATCGCTTGAAAGAATATTCAATTTTATTAATGCCTACATTAAGTATTTTAATTCCAGGTATGATTGGTTATTTCACATTACCGATAGTAAAAGAAGTAACGGGATGGTTAGGTGTTGCAGTTGATAATGTAACATCACTTCAACCAGTATTAATGGGTGCGATTATTGCTATTATTTTCTGTGTTATTATTTTGTCACCTATTTCAACTGTAGGGGTAGCAACAGTTATTATGTTATCTGGCATTGGATCTGGAGCAGCAAATTTAGGTATCGTTGCAGCAGGTGTAGGCTTAGCAATTGCAAGTTATAAAGCGAACTCACTTGGAACAGCATTAGCACACGTGCTTGGTTCTCCGAAGATTCAAATGAGAAACTTCTTTATGAAACCAAAAATTGCGTTACCAATGCTTATCACAGCTGGAATACTTGGAGCTTTAGCTGGAATTCTAAATATTCAAGGAACACCATTTAGTGCAGGCTTTGGATTATCAGGCTTAGTTGGTCCGTTAAATTATATGAAATTAGCTGAAGGTGGATGGTCAGCGGGGAATATCTCAATTATGTTAAGTATTTTCTTTATCCTGCCGATTATATTAAACCTTGGTCTAATATATGTGTTCTCTAAAAAATTAAAAATGATAAAATCTGAGGATTATAAATTGAATTTTGATTAATAAATATAAATTAATCGAGTAAAAATACCTTGAGTCTTTATAATGGCTCAAGGTATTTTTTGTTTTGAAAAGGAAAATAGAGATAGACGAAAATATTTTGTACCGTGAATTACAATTGTTTTCACTAGAGTGAAAGAGGGTATATCTCAAAGGATTAGTACATATAGAAAAGTCATTTATTTTGGAAATGTGGGAGGTACGAATCATGAAAGATATCATCCTAATTCTAATCTTGCAATTGGTATATGTTCCTTGTTTTACTCTACGTACAATCTTTTTAGTAAAGAATTTAATTGTTCCAGCTTCTATTCTTGGATTCGTAGAAGCTTTAATCTATGTATTTGGCTTATCCATTGTTTTCAATGGTAATCAAAGCGTTTGGGGAATGATTGTCTATGCAGTTGGATTTGGGATTGGGATTTTGATTGGTACGAAGATTGAACAAAAATTAGCGATTGGTTTTACCACATTTAATGTGAATCTCCCAACGAAAAATGAAGCTTTGATTGAGCATCTTCGTCAAAATGGGTATGGTGTTACTGTTTTTAAAGGTGAAGGAATGACAAGTATCCGATATAAACTAGAAATCCTAACAAAAAGAAATTTAGAAGATGATCTTATTTATACTATTAAGCAGTATGAGCCAAATGCTTTTGTAGTTTCGTATGAACCTCGTCGGTTTATTGGTGGATATATATTAAAGAATATGAAGAAACGGAAAGTAAAATAATAAAGTTATTTTGAAATATAGATGTTAGTGTAGCTGTTTGATAGGGTATAGTCGATTAGAACCTCAAAGAACCTCAAAGAACCTTATTAGCAGTGAGTCTTTTGAGAGTATTTGGGATCAGATTCTTTTATAAGTGGAGGGATACATCATGATTGAAAACATGCTTACTTTATCGAGAGTACATATTTCGAAGGAAACTGAGCAATGGTTGAACAAACAAGTGTCACTTTCAAATGAAGGAAAAATGGATGTAAGTGTTTTTGGTAAAGGTGAAGGTGGCTGGTTTATTCCAGTAAATGCACGAGTATTTACCGAGGAAGTTAAAGCGAGTAAATCGATTCCTGTTGAATTTTTTGATGTGTACAACTATGCGATTACTCATAAATGTACATGGATAATGATTGATCATGAAGCAGCTGTAACGGAAGAGCTTCCAACTTATAGTTAATTGTTACCTTAATGTTGATTGAAAAAGCCCTATTTAACAAGTCTTTTTGGTAAATCATTATTTGATTTCTGAAAAGACTTTTTTTGTTATGAATAATTGCTTCGTTCTATATAATGCTATATTATGAAAACAATCTGATGTCTATTATTAGGTGATAATTTCATGGTATAAGGGAAAATAATATGAAGAAAATCGATTTGACGACAGGCAAGGAGTTGTCTGTTATTTCATTATTAGCGCTTCCTTTAATAGGGAGTTCGCTATTGCAGTTTATGTATAACTTTATTGATATGTTATTTGTTGGTGGATTAGGATCGGATGCTATTGCTGCAGTCGGTTCAGCCAGTTTTTTTATAAATGTAGGATATGCGATTCAGGCGATGATTGTTGTTGGTGGAGGCATAAAGATTGCACATGCAATGGGGCAGAATAATGAGCGGAAGTTAGCTTCTTATATTGGTAGTAGTCTTTTGTTGAATGTCATCATTGGCTTTATAACAATCTTTGTTTTACTTATATTCGGAAATAGTATATTGAATTTTTTAGATTTAAATAATGAAGTTGTACAAGCAGATGCGTATCAATATTTAGCTGTTTCGGCGATTATGTTGTTTTTCTCCTATTTTAATGCGTTTTTTATAAGAATGTTCAGCAGCTTTGGGAATAATAAGCAAAGCTTTTACATAAGTGCGTTTGGCATTATTTTAAATGTTATTTTAGATCCTATTTTTATTTATTGGTTGAAATGGGGCGTAATTGGAGCGGCAATTGCTACTCTTATTGCCCAAATATTAATGTTTTTATTGTTTATATATGTGGCTCGAAACGTGTTATGGAAACGGGATGTAATAAAGGTATGCTTACATTCAGGATGGGAAATTATCCGATTAGGATTGCCGATGACTACACAAAGGGTTTTATTTACAATCATCAATATTATTCTCGCTAAAATAATTGCTACATATGGGACTGAAGCTGTAGCTGCACAAAAAATCGGCCTGCAAATTGAATCAGTTACCTTTATAGTATTAGGGGGACTAAATGGTGCGGTAAGTAGCTTTATTGGGCAAAATTATGGAGCTCGGAAATTCACGAGAATTACTACTGGATATCGAATGAGTATGATACTTGGAATATCCTATGCAGTACTTACAAGCATTATATTTATTTTCTTTGCTGAGCAGTTGGCGGAGTTGTTTACACATGACCATGAAACCGTAGGGATGGCAATTACTTATTTAGAAATTATCGGGTTATCGCAAATTTTTATGGCGATGGAAATGATCAGTAATGGTGTATTTACAGGTATTGGTTTACCTAAAATACCTTCTATTATTTCTATTATATTTACGGCTTTACGCATTCCCATGGCAATTGTATTCACTCATTTTATTGGTATTAATGGTGTGTGGTGGAGTATTGCAATTTCCTCTTTATTGAAGGGAGTCGTAGCGGTTATTGTTTTTCAAATTATATATAGAAGGAGAGAGCAAAATGAGATTTGAAATCTTGTCGAAGCTTTCCAAGGAGCAATTATTAGATGCTCAGTTTGGAATTGAAAGGGAAGGGCTTCGAGTAAATGGGGATGGACTGCTATCAGCAAAGCCTCATCCAAATATCTTTGGAGATAAGAAAGAAAATCCTTATATAACAACTGATTTCTCAGAAAGTCAACTAGAGTTAATTACTCCTATATTTAATAAAGTGGAAGATGCTGTTGCTTTTTTAGATTCCCTTTATAATATTACAGCTCTAGAGTTAGATGATGAGTATATTTGGCCTCAATCTATGCCTGCGATAACACCTGACGAGAAAGATATTCCTCTAGCATCCTTTTCTCAAACAACTGATCAACGTTATAGAGAATATTTACTGGGTAAATACGGAGGAAAGAAGCAATTAATATCAGGTATACATATTAATTTTTCGATTGGAGAGCAGCTATTAATGGCTTTGTATAATCAGACGGAGAAGAACCAATCGCTTCAGGATTATACAAATGATTTATATTTAAAGCTAACGAGAAATTACTTACGCTATAACTGGTTGTTAGTGTATTTACTTGGAGCAACGAATACGATTCATAAGACATACGAAGAGAATTGTATTGCGACATTAGAGGAAATTTCTGAAGAAACGTATTCAAATCAAGATGCTGTTTCTTTTCGAAATAGTTTTTGTGGCTATCAAAATAAACAATTGATTGTACCGAACTATGACAACCTGGCATCATATGTGCAATCAATAAATACTTATATCGATAGTGGTGTTTTAAAAAGTATCCGAGAATTGTATGCTCATGTTAGATTAAAAAGCTTCGGAGACTATACAGAGCACAATTTACTGAATAAAGGTATTAAATACATAGAGATAAGAACAATTGATTGTAATCCATTCGAAAAGAGTGGACTTTCTACAAATGATTTGCATTTTATTCATTTATTTCTATTATATTGCTTAATGAAAGAAGAAAATGAGTATGAAGGATATGTTATAGAAAGTGAAACGAACAGTAAGCGAGTGGCTGTTGAAGGGCAAAATCCGAACACTGTATTACGAAGAGCGGGTGAAGAAATAACTTTACAGTCTTGGGGAATGGAGCTTCTTGATGAAATTCTTGATATAAATAATCATTCACAGTTACCATTTGAACAAATTATTCGAGAAAAAATACAAGTGATGAAAAACCATGAATTAACCTATTCATATCGAATCTCTAAGCTATGTCATGAACAAGGCTTTATACCAGTGCATATGAAGCTTGCCAAACAATACAAGGATGCTGCATATGCGGAGCGCTTCCAGTTAAAGCCGTATACAGATTTAGAACTTTCCACTCAAATACTACTAGCTGAAAGTATTAAAAGAGGTATTCGATTTGAGCTGTTAGATCGACAAGAAAACTTTATTGCTTTATCGAAAAACAATCATACTGAATATGTACAGCAAGCAACGAAAACGAGTCGTGATAAATATATTACGGTATTGATGATGGAGAATAAGAGTGTTACGAAGCAAATGCTACATAAGCAAGGTATTAATGTGCCCCTTGGAGAAGAATATAGTGATGCATCTGTAGCGAAAGAAGCAATGCGAAGATGGATTTATAAACCAGTAGTAATTAAGCCGAAATCAACAAATTTTGGCCTCGGTATTTCGATTTTTCCAGAAGGGGCTAGTGTTGAGGATTTGATAAAAGCTCTAGATATTGCTTTTAAAGAAGATGTTACGGTTTTGATTGAACCTTTTATTAGAGGAAAAGAATATCGATTCTTAGTTATTGGAAATGAAACCGTCGCAGTTTTGCATCGTGTGCCAGCTAACGTCATTGGTGATGGGAAGTCTACCATTGCAGAGTTAATTAAGGAGAAAAATGAAGATTCCTTGCGAGGAAAAGGCTATAAAACACCCTTGGAAAAAATCGAAATAGATGACAATATGGTGTTATTCCTTCAGCAATATAATTTAACCATCGACTCAGTTCTTTCGGAAGGGCAATTGCAATATTTACGAGAGAATTCGAATATCTCAACTGGCGGAGATAGTATTGATGTTACAGATGAAGTTCCTCAAGTATTTAAAAATCTTGCTGTGAAGTCTGCTCAATCTGTAGAAGCAAAGATTTGCGGAGTTGATATGATGGTTGAGGATTTACAAGATGAAAACTCTGCATATGCCATTATTGAATTGAACTTTAATCCAGCAATTCATATTCATTCGTTTCCGTACAAAGGAACAGAACGTAATATAGCTGCACATATATTGAAATTATTGGATTTGTGTGAATAGGGTATGATGCACTTAAGAGATTATCTGATAAGCTTTAATGATATATAAGGATGGAATTTAGAAGAGTTAAAAAACGAGAGGCGTATCAGAGTGATTAAAAAATCACTTTGACACGCCTCTCATTTTTAATCCTATAAATAGAGAATTAATATAAATCCCATGAGCGTTTAGTAGTTAGTACAGCTGCTAATTCTTCACTTTTTTGTTTTCTTTCTTTTCTCATTCGTGCTCTTTCTTCTGCTGTTTCATGAAGTTTCTTCTCTTCCTCTGTTTCTGGAATAACAGCTGGAACAGGTGTTGGACGTTTGTTGTCATCTAGTGCAACAAATGTTAAGAAAGCTGTTGCCGCAATAATACGTTTTCCTGATTTTAAATTTTCTGCGACGATTTTAACAAACACTTCCATTGATGAGTGACCAGTCCATGTTACATATGATTCGAAACAAACTGAGTCAGTTGTTCTTATTGGATGTAAAAAATCCACTGAATCGGTTGATGCTGTTACGCATTCCTGGCGACTATGTCGTGCTGCGGAAATTGAAGCTACTTGATCTAGATTACTCATTAAGTTACCACCAAATAGCGTATTATGATTATTTACATCGTTTGGAAAAACACGACTTGTTCTGTTGACTCTGGATTCTTTACAATACTTCGGTTGCATATATACATCTCCTATTAATCATACAAAATTCTATTTATTTCGAAATAGTTATAAGAAAAAAATTATAAAAACTAACTTATGAAAGAGAAATAAATAGATACTATATTGTTATTAAACACTGAAAGAAAAAAATATACTAATATTTTGATTTCATATACTTAAATACATATTATTACATTCTTTAATGGATTGAATTTAAATAAAAGATATAAAAAAATCAAAATAACATTTGAAAATTCTGATTATTAGGATTATACTAGTGGAACAAAACTGGTACTACCAGTAGAACATGTAGCTCCAGTTTAAGTTCGAAAAAATGAAAAGTAAAGGTGAGGTTGAAATTGGCATTAATCAAACAAATGAGTTTATATGAACGTTCTTTAGCTGTTTTACCACCTGTGGCAAAGCGAGCAACAACATTAGGTATTACAAAAGCAAAAGGCTCTTATGTGACAAGTGAGGATGGAAAAGAGTATTTAGATTTTGCGTGTGGCATTGGTGTAACGAATGTAGGGCATAATCATCCAGTTGTCATTGAACGAGCGAAGAAACAGATGGACGATATAATTCATGTTGGTCATGGAGTTGTCTACTACCCTTCATACATAGAATTAGCTGAAAACTTAAATCGGCTAAATGGAGGAAATCGAAAAGTTTATTTTTCAAATAGTGGAGCAGAGGCTGTAGAGGGGGCTATAAAATTAGCAAAAAAAGTGACAAAGCGATCTGGTATTATCTCATTTAAACGTAGTTTTCACGGCCGTACAGTAGGAGCAATGACAGTGACGGCTTCTAATGCAGGGTATAGACAAGATTATGAAGGTTTAATGCCAAGTGTATATTATGCCGAGTATCCATATGCAGCTAGAACAGGTTTGTCAGATGAAGCAGAAACTAAACGTTGTTTAGATAGTTTACAAGAAATATTCCAAATGCTGATTGCGCCTAATCAAGTGGCCGCAATCATTATGGAACCTGTTCAAGGGGAAGGAGGATATATTGTTCCTCCAAAGAGCTTTGTAGAATCAATAAGAAAGATTTGTGATGAGTATGGTATAGTACTAATTTTTGATGAAATTCAAGCAGGCTTTGGTCGCACAGGAAAAATGTTTGCATGGCAGCATTTTGACGTCCAACCAGACATACTAACATTGGCAAAAGGAATCGCTAATGGATTTCCGTTAAGTGCAATTGTTGCACACGCAGATTTGATGGATCAATGGACTGTTGGCTCACATGGGGGAACATATGGAGGAAATCCTGTTTCGTGTGCGGCTGCACTTGCGGTTATTGAGTTATTAGAGGGTGGACTAATTGAAAATGCTGCTAAGATGGGCGATTATTTCAAGTCTCAACTAGTTAAATTGCAACATAATTATCCACAAATTGCTGATGTTCGTGGACTCGGATTAATGATTGGTATGGAAATTCTCAATGTTGATGGGAAGCCAGATGCAAATGCAGTTAATTTAATTCAAGAAAAAGCGCTTGAGAAAGGATTACTTATTTTAACGTGCGGTACAGATAAAAATGTGGTTCGTTTTATTCCACCGACAAGCGTTTCGAAGGAAGAAATTGATCAAGCTTTAGCGGTTATTCGAGAAGTGATTGCAGAGGTTTTATAAAAACTATTCATTGGTGAAAGGAGATAAATGACGATGTTATATATCAATGGGGAATGGTGTGAATCTAATTCTGGTGAAAATATTGAAGTGTACAATCCAGCAACAGGTGAACTTGTAGGATTAGCTGCTAAAGGTGGAGAGCTTGAAGCGGAAAGAGCTATTCAGGCGGCATCAGAAGCATATTTATCTTGGAAGAAAACGACGGCAAAAGAGCATTATATGTATATAAAGCGGGCAGCGGATTTATTAAGAGAAAGAACAGATGAAATCGCTAGCATTATTACGAAAGAGATGGGCAAGCCGTTATCAGAAGCAAAAGGTGAAATGAATTTAGCAATAGATTATTTGGATTGGTATGCGGAAGAAGGAAAGCGTATTTATGGAGACACTATCCCAGCGTCGGCACCAAATAAACGAATAGTTATACTTAGACAGCCAATAGGTGTGGTTGGAGCAATAACACCATGGAATTTTCCGATTGCTATGCTTACTCGTAAGATAGCTCCTGCTTTAGCAGCAGGATGTACAGTTGTTTTGAAAGCGGCCTCTGCGACTCCTTTAACTGCTATTGAAGTGTTTAAAGCGTTTCATGATGCTGGTTTACCAAAAGGAGTTATCAATCTAGTAAATGGTTCTGCTCAAGAAATCGTTGGTACTATGATGGCTAGCCCTAAGGTTAGAAAAATAACGTTCACTGGATCAACAGAGGTAGGTAAAGAATTAATCAGACAATCAGCAAACACAATGAAGAAAGTTTCTATGGAATTAGGTGGTCATGCTCCATTTATTATTTTTGAAGATGCTGATTTAGAAAAAGCGGTTGAGGGAGCGATTTTAAGTAAATTCCGAAATGCAGGACAGACATGTGTTTGTACAAACAGAATTTATGTTCAAAAGTCAATTGAAAAGCAGTTTGCCTCATTAATGGCTGAGAAGGTGAAAGATTTAGTCGTTGGAAATGGTATGCAATCAGGTGTTTCTGTAGGTCCAATGATTGATAAGAAAGCAATGGAGAAAGCACAAGAACATATTGATGATGCATTCCAAAAAGGAGCGACTGTTTTATGCGGTGGCACTCAGCTTAATGAAGAAGAGTATGTGAATGGGAACTTTTTTGCACCAACTATTTTATGCAACGTCACACATAAGATGAAAATCTCGTATGAGGAAACATTCGGCCCTGTTGCTCCTATCTTTACATTTGAAACGGAAGAAGAAGCAATTCAACTTGCTAATAATACAGAATACGGGCTAGCTTCATATATGTATACAAAAGATGGTTCACGTATGTTTAGAGTAGGAGAAGCATTAGAATATGGCATCGTAGGCATTAACGATTCATTACCAACGGTAGCACAGGCTCCATTTGGAGGTATAAAAGAATCTGGCGTAGGGCGTGAAGGCGGTAAATATGGGATTGAAGATTATTTGGAATATAAGTTTTTATCATTTGATTTAGAGTAACAAACAATTTCTATTAAGCGCCCTAGTTTTGTATAAAAAGACTGAAAATTATGTTTTTTAGGGCGCCGAATAGAAAGAAGAGGGTGAATTCGAACATTATGCTTTATAAAAGTAGGTCTTAGAAAAATTACATAAAATGGATGGTGAGTATTGGGATGGCTCAAGAAACGGAGTTAAAAAAGGATTTAAAAACAAGGCATATAACGATGATTTCGATAGGGGGAGTAATCGGAGCAGGGCTTTTCGTAGGTAGTGGGAATATTATCTTGCAAACTGGACCTGCGGCACTTCTTTCTTATGTTATTGCGGGGTTAATTATTGTTCTTATTATGCGAATGCTTGGTGAAATGGCAGTGGTTAACCCAGATAGCGGGTCTTTTTCTACATATGCAAATAACGCCATTGGTCATTGGGCTGGATTTATGATTGGTTGGTTATATTGGTTTAACTGGGTTATTATCGTAGCGATTGAAGCATCATTATTAGGTCAAATGACGAATATGTGGTTCCCTTTTATTCCTGTCTGGGTAGCTAGTGCAGCATTTCCTATTTTAATGATGTTAACGAATATTTTCTCCGTTAAATCATACGGTGAGTTTGAATACTGGCTCGCAACTATTAAAGTCATAGCTATTATTGCTTTTCTTTTAGTTGGTGGTGCGATGGTGTTTGGGTTCTTTCCTGGATATGAATCGCAGGGGCTTGCTATAATTAATGAGAATGGCGGATTTTTTTCAAAAGGATTTTTCCCCGTTTTATTGAGTGTTGTCTTTATTACGTACTCTCTTTCTGGTAGTGAAGTAGCTGCAATTGCTGTAGGTGAATCTGAAAATCCTGAGAAAAATATTATAAGAGCAATTAATGCAGTAGTATGGCGACTTCTTCTATTTTTTGTAGGTTCTGTCGCTCTTTTAATCTTAATTATCCCTCAAGATAATGAGAAACTTCTTGCCACTCCTTATGCAAGTGTATTTGATATAGCAGGTTTACCAGCTGCAGGTACGATTATGAATATAATAGTATTTATCTCCTTAATGTCAGTTATGAATTCTGGATTGTATACTGCTTCACGTATGGTTTATTCACTTTCATTAAAAGGTCATGCTCCAAAAATTATTACAAAGGTAAGCAAGAAAGGCTCGCCCTATACAGCATTAATCTTGTGTGTAGTGATGGCATATATCTTTATGATGTTTAAAGTAATTTCGCCGAATGGAATATTTAATTTCCTTGCAAATGCATCGGGTGGCGTTTCTTTACTAATGTATATTATGGTAGCGGTTTCACATATTATTCTTCGAAAGAGAATAGAGAAAACAAATCCTGAAGCACTTAAAGTGAAAATGTGGTTATTTCCTTTTTTATCATATGTAACAATCATCATGATTACAGTTATTTATGTTGCACAAGTTTTTATTGAATCAATGCGTTTACAGTTCTTTTTAACATCTGGATTAGCTATATTTTCTGTTATAGCCTACTTCTTGTTTGTTTATAAGAAAGAACAAATACAACATAAAAGTAAGTCAGCATAATATGAACTGAAAATAAAAAAGAAGGCATGCTAACACTTGCCTTCTTTTTTATATCTAACATGATAGAAGTATTCCAATTATATTTTCTCTTCTATATGTGATGTATACTGAATTATAAGAAATAACAGCATATCGTTTATCGAATGGAGGTCGGAATGAAATTGGGACATGATTTATTATATATAGATATTGCGGTAGAAATTGAAAATAAAATTTATGAAGGTGTTTATAAAAAAGGGGATAAATTACCCTCTGAGCGAGAGCTTACAAATACATATGAAGTAAGTAGAAATGTAATTAGGCAAGCAATAACAAGTCTTAGAGAAAAAGGTTTAGTAACTGTAAAACCTGGTAAAGGAGCTTATGTAACGGAGTTAGAAGACTCCATTGTAGGTGAGTCGCTGCTTAAAGTAATGCAAAAATATGATTATTCAGTAGAGGATATTTTGGAAGTTCGAGAAGAGTTAGAGAGATTGATAGTTACAAAAGCTATTGAAAGAGCAACTTCTACAGATATTGAGAAATTAAAACAAGTATATAATAGAATGGAAAAAAATAAGAATTCGTTAAATGAATTTTTGGAAGAGGATATGAATTTTCATATGGCTATTGCTGAATCTACTCATAATCCTATTTTTTTTATATTGATTCAATCATTCTTTGAAATGACGGATCATTTTTCATTTGCTGTTTCGAAATTTACAAAAGACTTAATGGATATTCATACAGTTGTTTTAGAACAACATAATCATCTAATAGAAGCTATTGAAAAGAAAGATAAACAATTAGCACAATCGATTATGCAAGAGCATTTAAATGTAACGAAGGAAGAAGTTGCGTTTTTAAAAAGTAAAGAATTAATATAAATTTTATGAGAAGAGGCGTTCTATATGTTTGGATATAGTATGCCTCTTTCTTTAATGCGTGGTGTAAATAATGGTTTATCTTTAATCAAAGCTGGATAAAGATAAAGTGTTTGGAAATATTAATGAGGGTGATTTGGTTAGGAATAGATTATTCTCATTTGTTTTGCTTATATGAGAATATAAATGAGAAAAGGAGAGCGATTTATGGAGATTTAAAGGGTTAATATAAGTAAAAGATTTAACATTTCTTTTGCTTATAAAGTGATGTGTATAACATTTTAAGTCTTTATGAAGGTTGTATGGTTAAAAAATCCAATAATGTGTCGTATTTGTGAAAATGATAATTATTATAATCTAGCTGTTGACTAATTACTTAATAATAATTATTATAAAGAAAGGATAAATACAAATTAACTTCTAGGAGGAAATATATTATGTCATTAATTAATAAACAAGTTGAAGATTTCAAAGTACAAGCATACCACGCAGGTGAATTTAAAGAAATTTCATTAGAAGATGTAAAAGGTAAATGGGCTGTATTCTTCTTCTACCCAGCTGACTTCTCATTCGTTTGCCCAACAGAATTAGCGGATATCCAAGATAACTACGAAACATTCAAAGATATGAACTGTGAAGTATACTCAGTTTCTACTGATACTCATTTCGTACACAAAGGTTGGGCTGATGCTACTGATACAATCGGTAAAATCGAATACCCAATGCTTGCTGACCCAGCTCAAACTCTTTCAAAACAATTTGGTGTTTTAGTTGAAGAAGATGGCGTAGCACTACGTGGAACTTTCATTGTTAACCCAGAAGGTCAAATCAAAGCATACGAAATCAACGATCTTGGTATCGGACGTAACGCTGAAGAGTTAGTACGTAAAGTGCAAGCTGCTCAATTCGTTGCAGAACACGGAGATAAAGTTTGCCCAGCTAAATGGACTCCAGGTGAAGAAACTCTTGAGCCAAGCTTAGACTTAGTAGGTAAAATCTAATTTAAGTATATTTTAACTTTATTTGCAGGAGATGGATTTACATCTCCTGCAGATTATATATTAAAAATCAGGTTCTAACTGGCGCTTAATTCCCACCAGACACCTTTGGATGATCTTCCGTATAGCGTGGGAATTTTAGCGCGAGCTAGAACAATATAAAAAGCCTATGAAATGTCTCAATACATTCATAGGCTCTAAATAGAAAAAAAGAGACACTTACTACAATAAGTGCCTCACGTACATTCTAATAAATTTTCGATAAAATATATTATACAACAAGGAGACCTAATATGACAAACATTTATGACTTAATTATTATCGGCGGTGGCCCTGCAGGTCTTTCAGCAGGTGTATATGCAGGCCGTGCTAAATTAAAAACAATCATTATTGAAAAAGGTAATGCAGGTGGACAAGCTGCAACTACTTCTGAAATTGTAAACTATCCAGGTATCCGAAAAACATCTGGTCCGGAACTTATTCAAGAAATGAAGCTTCAAAACGAAGATTTTGGTGTAGAGTTCGTTAAAACTGACGTAACTGGCGTTGATTTTTCTGGTGAAGTAAAAATTGTTAAAACGATTAATGGTGAGTTCAAAACACGTGCAGTAATTATTGCTACTGGTGCATCTCCAAGAAAACTTGGATTCCCAGGTGAAGCAGAATTTACAGGCCGTGGAGTAGCTTACTGTTCAACATGTGATGGAGAATTCTTCGAGGGCTTAGAAGTATTTGTTATTGGTGCAGGTTTTGCTGCAGCAGAAGAAGCTATTTTCTTAACTCGTTTTGCTACAAAAGTAACAATTATCGCTCGTGAGCCTGAATTCACATGCCCACCAACGATCGCTGATAAAGTATTTGCTAATGAGAAGATTGAAGTGAAATTCAACACTGAAATGCTTGGCGTATACGGCGACGGCATGATTCAACGTGCGCGTTTCATTAATAATGTGACAAAAGAAGAATGGGAATATACAGCTAAAGAAGAAGATGGCACATTTGGTGTATTTGTATTCGTAGGTTATCAACCGCAAACAGGTGTCTTCAAAGGACATGTAGAAATGGATCGCTTCGGTTACATCTTAACAGATGATAATATGAAAACAAATATCGATGGGGTTTATGCTGCTGGTGATTTACGTCCAAAATCATTACGTCAAATTGTTACAGCTGTTGCAGATGGCGCAATTGCAGGAACAGATGCTCAAAAATATGTAGCTGAAGAAAAAGAACGCCTTGGTATTGTTGATGAGCCAGAAGAAGAAAAGCCTGCTAAGAAAGAGGAAAAGGCAGCAGCTTCTACAGCTGGTGGCAAAAGCTCTTTATTAACTGACGCTTTAAGAGGGCAATTAAAAGGCATCTTCGGTAAAATGGAAAGCGATGTTACGTTAGTATCAATCGTTGATGAAAATCTACCTAAATCAGTAGAATTACGTGATTTCTTACTTGATGTTGCTGAATTAGGTGATAAATTACACCTTGAACTATACAACAAAGGTGAAAATCCAGAAATGGAAGCGAAGATCCATGCGGATAAATATCCAGTTGTATCTTTATTAAATGCGAATGGTGAATATAGTGGAGTGAAATATCACGGTGTACCTGGTGGACATGAGCTTAACTCATTCATTCTAGCAATCTATAACCTTGCAGGCCCTGGTCAAGCATTAGATGCGAGTATTATGGATACAATTAAAACAATTAATAAGAAAGCAAATATCAAAGTTATGGTTTCTCTTGCCTGTCACTATTGCCCAGATGTAGTTGTTGGTGCACAACGAATCGCGATTGAAAACCCTAATATTGAGGCAGAAATGGTTGATATTAGCCAATTCCAAGATATTAAAAAGCAA
This sequence comes from Bacillus massiliigorillae, assembly GCF_000380245.2. Lineage (GTDB taxonomy): Bacteria > Bacillota > Bacilli > Bacillales > DSM-1321 > Bacillus_AD > Bacillus_AD massiliigorillae. The sequence continues at coordinate 3,021,472 of NZ_HG428741.1, read as the reverse complement.
TATAAAGTAATGAGCGTACCAGCAATGATTATTAACGACGAGCAAGTAGTGTTCGGTGCTAAGAAAATTGACGAGATCGCTGCATTGTTAGTATAAGTAACGAAGGTAAGGTAACTCTATAATATTAAAAAGTACATCACTTGTATAGTGGTGTACTTTTTTGTTCTCTGTTTCCTTACTTTTTTAGAGGTTCATTGTATTATTCTCTTAATTTTTACACACATAATGTGTGGCATGATATAAGAATACTCTATTGGAAATAGTTTTAGCCCATCTCTTGACTTTAATAAAAATAAAGCACTTTGTCTTTTTTTGTCAATAGATGACACATTTTCTTCTTGAATTATTAAAAAATTCAAAAAATTTCCGATATGTATAGCAAATGATCTTTTATATGCTATAGAAAATGAGGGAACGATATATGAAAATGTTAGAAGCATTAAGTTTAGCAACGCCTTACATACATGCAGCCTTTAAACATGAACCAATTGTTGCAGTTATTGAAAAAGAAACGCAAATCCAATTAACGTATTTACCTGGTAGGAAATTAGATGCTGGATCAAAACCGGGCGAAAAGGTAAATCCGGGTGATCAAAATATTCAAACAGCACTAAGAGGAGAGAACTCAATTATATATATTCCATCTGATGTTTATGGGCTTTCGATGAATGCCGTTGCATTTCCTATTCGAGAAGATGGTGAAGTAGTTGGAGCTTTGGCGTTTGGTTTTCCACTTGAGGATCAAGAGAAGTTAGATGGATATATGGAATCAATAAATGTGATAATAAATGATCTTCAAGATAAGGTTCATGTGATTGCCTCCCATTCAGAGGAGCTAGCAGCAACTAGTGAGGAAATCAACATGCAGTCACAACATGCATTGGAAGATTCGGAGCGAACAAATGGAATCACAGGGTTAATTAAATCAATTTCAACACAAACGAATTTATTAGGTTTAAATGCATCTATTGAAGCGGCTAGAGCAGGACAACACGGTGCGGGATTTAATATAGTTGCTCAAGAAGTAAGGAAGTTATCTATGGAAACTTCAAAAGCAACAGAACAAATTGAATCTTCATTACAAAGCATTACTGGGAATTTAAAAACACTAAAGGAAAGTATGTCGCAAATTAAAGGTGCATCTAACGAGCAGGCAACGTTGGTACAAGATTTTAGTACCATTATTGATAAATTAAATTCACTAAGTAATGAAATGAAACAATTTCTGAAGAAGGCGTAAGGTATATACAGTTTGCGACGGATAGAAAAGGGTATACAAAGGATTGATATTAATCTTTTGTATACCCTTATACGGTTTGCCAAACTAAAGTTACGTATAAAAATACATAAAGAACAGAACTTACCTTTTATGTTTGTGGTGATTTATGTAATGATAGGCATAATGAGTGCGTTATTTTTGTTGTAACATTGTTGTGACACATTATTTATAGAATAAAATCATAGATTGCTAGAATATAAAGGGAGAGAAGTTTTCTATGAAAGTAATAAAAGCTGCTTTGATACTATTCCTTGCTTGCTTTGTCATATTAGTATGGAATTTGTGGAGTAGCCACAGTATTTCGATTACGAAAGATCAAATGAAGACATTTATATCAGTTGTAGATGAAGTAAGCGTAGGGAAGATACAGGTAAACTGGAAAGATGTTGCCGCTGTTTCAGCTGTGCGAAATGATGGTGATTTTGAATCAATATCTGATGATAAGATTAAAGAAACTGCAAATGTTTTTATTGGAAAGCAAGGAAATCAATTTACTTTACGGACGATAGATGAAGTAATAAATCAGTTGGATTTTGATGCAGAACAAATGAAAAGCGTGAAGCAGTACAGTGAATATTTAAATGATGAGGTAGTGTATTCACATAAATTAAATGAGAATCTAAACAAAAATTTCATTGCTAGTATTAAAGATGCTGCTATTGATAATTTTTTGAATTACGGTGTATTACCTTCCATTACGATTTCGCAGGCAATATTAGAATCAGACTGGGGGCGTTCTCAATTAGCGGTAGATTATAATAATTTGTTTGGTATAAAGGATCATAGAAAGTGGCAGGGAGAGACGGCGAGTTTAAAAACAACAGAGTTTTATGACAAGCAAATTCAAGCGAATTTTCGAGCTTATGATTCTATTTCACAATCTGTCAAAGATCATGGTTTATTTTTAAGTGAAAATCCACGTTATACGAAAAATGGCTTGTTTTCCTCTAAGACGTATATAGAGCAAGCCAAAGCATTAGAAAATGCAGGTTATAGTACAGCTGAAGATGAGCAAGGTAATAAAATGTACAGTCGATTATTGATTCAACTCATTCAACAATATGAGTTACAATTGATAGATAGTGCAGTATATCAACAACAAGCATAAAATGGCGGGCGTCCCAAAAGTACTTTTAGGACAGCCGCGTATAGTAATCTTCCTCATTAAAATGGGGTGCATTAAAAATGAGGAAGAGTTAACTATTCATTAATGACAAGAAAATACTTCTTCTTGTTTCGGCATAAGCTCTATTTCGAAGCCGAGGTCTTCTAACATTTTGTGATCTTGATTTTCTTCTTGACCTTCTGTTGTTAGATAGTTACCTAAGAAAATACTGTTTGCAATATATAAACCAAGCGGTTGTAGGCTACCTAGGTTCACTTCTCGTCCACCTGAAATACGAATTTCTTTTGTTGGATTTATATAACGGAATAAAGCTAATACTTTCAGGCAGTAACGTGGATTTAAGTCGTGAACTCCCTCTAATTTAGTACCTTCAATTGCATGTAAAAAGTTAACTGGAATTGAATCGGCATCTAATTGATGAAGTGCACGAGCGATTTCAATTACATCTTCCTTCGTTTCTTTCATACCGATAATGGCACCAGAACATGGTGAAATACCGTGTTTTTTAACGATTTCAACCGTATTAACTCGATCTTCATATGTGTGAGAAGTTGTAATATAAGAATGATGCTTCTCGGATGTATTTAAATTATGGTTATATCGATCAACACCTGCTTCTTTTAACTGAGCTGCTTGCTCTTCTTTCAGCAAACCTAAGCAAGCACATACTTTTAGACCGTATTTTTCTTTAATTTCTTCAACTGCTTCACTCACTACGCCAACATCTTTTCGAGTTGGACCCCTACCGCTAGCAACAATACAATATGTTCCTACTTTATTTTCAAAAGCGCGCTTCGCACCTTCTAATATTTCTTCCTTTGAAAGGAATGGATACTTTTCAATTTCTGCAGTAGATTTAGAAGATTGTGAACAATAACCACAGTCCTCTGGGCAATAACCACTTTTTGCATTAATAATCATGTTCAATTTCACTTTTTTCCCGTAATAATGTTTGCGAATGTGGTAGGCGCCATTTATTAAAGGTAGTAAATCATCATCATCACAATTTAAAATGCTTCGCGCGTCTTCGTTTGTAATAACTTTTCCGTCAATTACTTCCTGTGCTAGCTGTAACCAGTTCATACTATCTTCTCCTTTTGTTTGTAAGCTTTATTAAGGCTGAAAATAACAGTGATTGTGCTTGCTTCGTTCTACTTTGAATCCCATTTGAATAGTTTTATTAAGATAGAAAGATTTCGCCTTTTGTTTGAGTTTCAACAGCAGTATCTGCTCTACTATCCAAAGTGACTATAAGAAAATGTTTTTAAATGTGTTAACTTATATAAATGGAGGTTAACATATTTGGCTTACATTGTAAACATTTAGCATTTTTATTTTAGGGGGAAATAGGAACTTAAATTCGTCGCAGCACTTTATATAGATTAACCTGCATAAAGAAAATCTATAAAGGAAAACATATATTAAGATAGGGAATATCTATAGCAAGTTGCGAAGAATAGTGATATTGAAATGGAGTGTTAAAGGAATAATATACGAATATTTATTTATAATAACGGATAAAAGTTGATTAACATTTAGACACAAAATGTTCACATTAAAATTGTAACCGTTTACTAAGTTATTGTGGTATATTAATATCCGTTAGGTTAACCGTTTAACTAAAATGTTAGTTAACAGTTAACTAAATTGGTTTGAAAGGATGAACTTATATATGTTTAAGTATCTACAACGTATTGGTAAAGCGATTATGTTACCTATCGCTGCTTTACCGATTGCCGGTATCTTACTAGGTATTGGTGGTGCTTTACTAGGGATTGCTAGTTTAGAAAACGCACCGTCCATTTATAATCCCTTAATCTCTTTTGTAAATATTGAATTTGTTAACGGTATTTTAAATATTATGAAGGGTGTCGGGGATATAGTTTTCGGAAACCTTCCTATCCTATTTGCTATAGGTGTAGCGGTAGGTTTGGCTAAGGAAGACAAAGGGACAGCGGCACTTGCTTCTGTATTTGGATTCCTAATTATGCACCAAGTAATTTCAACAATGTTAACACTTGGTTATACAAGACTTGGTGTAGTAACACCTGATAATGTTGGAGAGTACGGTACATACGTAACAACGACACTAGGTATCTTTACTCTGAACATGTCGGTATTTGGCGGTATAATTACTGGTATGGTAACGAGTGTGCTTCACAATCGTTATTATAATATTACCTTCAATCCAATGTTCTCGTTCTTTGCGGGATCTCGTTTCGTTCCAATCGTAACGGCGTTAGTAATGGCTTTCGTTGGGGCAATTCTTGGTTTCTTATGGCCGTTTGTTCAAGATGGTATTGCTGCATTAGCAAATGTGGTTAATGCTTCAGGTGCTGCAGGAACATTCTTATACGGATTAATTGAACGTTCATTAATTCCGTTTGGTTTACATCACGTATTCTACACACCTTTCTGGTTCTCTTCTTTAGTACAAGCAGAGGTAATTATCAATGGTGTGCCAACAGTTATCGATGGTGCAAACACTGCGTACTTTGCTCAATTAGGTTCAATGAAAGATTTAGTTGGTGCATCTCCAGAGACAATGGATGCTATCGTTAATGGAACTACTCGTTTCATGGCTGGTAAATTCCCATTCATGATGTTTGGTTTAGCAGGTGCGGCGCTTGCGTTATACAAAACAGCTAAGCCAAGTAAAAAAGTTGTTGTTGGATCACTTCTAGCTTCAGCAGCAGGTACAGCAGCATTAACAGGTATTACAGAGCCACTTGAATTTACATTCTTATTCGTAGCTCCATGGTTATATGTTATTCACGCTATTTTAGCTGGTTTATCATTTATGCTGATGGATATCTTCAATGTATTTATCGGTATGACATTCTCAGGTGGTATTATTGACTTCACATTATTCGGTTTACTTCCTGCAGGAGCTGGCGTACCTACGCATTGGTTATATGTAATTGGTGTAGGTATTGTTTACTTCGCACTTTACTTCTTCATTTTCAAATTCGTTATTACGAAATTCAACCTGAAAACACCAGGTCGTGAAGATGAAGATGAAGAAACAAAACTTTACACAAAAGCTGATTACCAAGGTAAAGACGGTGAAGCTGCTCCAAGTGCTAAAGCTGGTGGAAATGATGAGCTTCGCGAAATCGCTCCTAAAGTATTAGCAGCATTAGGTGGAAGCGAAAACATCGAAAATATTGATGCATGTATCACTCGACTTCGTGTAGAAGTAAAAGATGCAAAGATTGTTGATAAAGCTGAACTAAAACGTTTGGGAGCTTCGGGTGTATTAGAAATCTCTGGCGGAGTTCAAGCAATTTTCGGCGGTAAGTCAGATACGCTGAAAAACTATATTAAAGAAATTATGTAATTGTTTTGTAATGGGGCTGTTCGAAATGTGGTTTTTTAACCACTTTTTGAACAGTCTCATTTTCTATTTACAAAAAGCAGATATTACATGACAATGAAAGTAGTATTGACTTTGGAGGAGTACAATTGAAAGATCGAAAAGTCACCATCAAGGATGTTGCTCAAAAAGCAAATGTGTCAAAAGCTACCGTTTCATATGTGTTGAATGGTGTAGATAAAGTATCAGAAGCCACGAAACAGCGTGTATTAGACGTTATTAAGGAATTGGGATATACTCCAAATTCTACGGCCAGAGATTTAGCGAAACAAATGAATCATCAAGAACAGGAAGAAGTCTATAATTCGTTTTTGGAAGGGCAGCCTTTCTATAAAGAGTTTATGGATTCGTTTATTCAAGCGAAAGTAGGGAAAGTGCCGAAGGAAACAAAGAATAAACTATTAAGTGCTGTAGTGGAACGAGGCTATTTACCGAGTGGTTTTCTAGAGCAATTGATGAAAAAAAACAAAACAACTATAGCTGTTTATATGGCCATGGAACGTGATTTTAAACATACATTGCTAGAAATGAATCCTTTTTATCAACAATTTATCAGTAGTGTAGAGCATACAGCTAAAGAGAATCATTTATCTGTACAAATTATTAATTCTAATGAAGTTCATTCTTATGATATTTCATCATTTGAATCAACCTATTTAGGAATTATCGTCCTTGGGAAGTTACCTACTGATTTATCTTCTGTTTTGAAACAAGTGCATATTCCGATTGTAATTGTTGATGAATATGAGTTTCACCCTAATTTCGTTACTCTTACATCCGAAGATCAGAAAGGCGCTTTTGAAAGCATTGAATATTTAATTTTAAAAGGACATAAAGAGATAGCTTTTGTTGGCTGTAAAAATGATAGAGGTAATTTCATTGAACATCGGATAGCTGGTTATAAGGAAGCTTTACAATCTTATGGATTAACCTATAAGACTGATGATGTATATTTATCAGAAGTAGATTATAGCTATGAAGAAGGTATTCGAATCGCTCAAAAAATCGCAACAGGTCATCGTAAATATGATGCGGTGTTTTGTACATCAGATATTATGGCAATTGGGTTAATGAAGGGATTTATGAAGACGGGATACAAAGTGCCTGATGATATTTCTATTATGGGCTTTGATAATATTCAATTTAGTAAATATAGTAATCCTGAATTGACAACAGTTGACCAAAATATTTTTCTGAAAGCTGAAACAGCCGTTACAATTATTATTCGAAAAGCGAAAGGTGAACCGGTTAAAAATCAATATATGTTACCTGTTTCCATTGTGGAAAGGGAATCGGTTAGCAAGCGTAATAAATAAAGGAAGCAACGTAGATTATGTGGCTTCTTTTTGATTTTTTTAACAAAATGCCTAGTTCCTTCATTTAATATAGAGAATTGATTGAAGGAGGAGAAACTATGCCTTTTACAAATTGTTATTGCGATTGTGAAGAGTGCATTTGCTTATCGAAACTTAAAAAAGAGCGATATGAATCCAGTGGGGAAAGTGAAATAAAAGATGAAAGTTATTGTGAGGGAGGAGTATCAGGAGCAATGTTTAATCTTGCTTCACCATCTGCTGCGACACCTATTGTAGCTGGGACGTTCCCGACAAACTTTCCTGTACAGAAAGTAGACTTTACAACATGTGGGAAGTATTGTGATACAGTTCCAGATGTATCTGGTAACTCAATTAAAATTTTACGTTCGGGTATATATACGATTTCCTATGCGGTAGGTATTGCACAAATATTTACTACACCGGTAGCAACAAGTAGCATTATTATAGGCGTGTACGTGAATGGAGTATTTGATTATAGTACAGGTATAACATATGGAATTGGAGGAACAAATGTTACGATTCCGACCTCACTAAATGGAACATATCAGCGACCATTGCAGGCAGGAGATATGGTTCAAATCGGGTTTTATGAGGCGACTTTTTCAGATCCAACTGCTACGGCACAATATGGAAATGCCTCTTTAATTGTAAAGCAAGATTTTAATACCGACTGTGATTGAAAAGAATTAGGTTAAGTTTCTATTTCAAGAATTGTTAAAAGAAAATAAAATGCTGCCTGTTTCCTTATATAAAGGAAATGAATGGGAAGCAGAAATGGAGGAAGGAAGAAGAACATCTTCCTTTTTTATTTGTTTGAACAATATATAATATTTTGCTATTTATATTGATGTGCTATTTACAATAGTGTGTGTCGTACACTATACTGTAAGTAGGAGTTGATTTTATGAATGCTGTAAAAGAACACATTGATAAATTGATGCAAGAATTACGAAGAGGAACCATTACAATAGGTGTGCTAAGTCAGCTATCGGAACCTCAGTACGGTTATTCCCTCGTTACAATGTTAGGGGATAAAGGAATTCAAGTAGAACCAGGAACGCTATACCCTTTGCTCAGAAGATTAGAAAAGCAAGGTTTGTTACAGAGTGAGTGGGATACGAACGAGGCAAGACCAAGAAAATATTATTTATTAAGTCAATTAGGTAGAGAAGTATATGAACAATTATGTATAGAGTGGGAAGGCATGGTTAATAGCATGAACCTTTTGATTTATGATAAGGGAGGTAAGAAGAATGGAGATGGTTAATCGGTATATTTATGCCGTTACAAAAAGACTTCCGAAATCACAACAAGAAGAAATTACAAAAGAACTGCAAGGTTTAATCGCGGATATGTTGGAGGAAAGTGCACAAGGTGGCAAAATTACGGATAAAGAAGTGGAAGGGGTACTATTAGAACTAGGTAGCCCGAAACAATTAGCGGAACGTTATCGTGATACAAAAACATTCTTAATTGGTCCGGAATTATATCACTCTTATGTGACAGTTCTAAAGATTGTTGTGATGGCACTAGCTATATCCATGACTGTAAGTGTAGTGATAGAAATGATTATGGAACAAAAGTCGATTATTTATCATATTGGCAGTTATTTAGGTTCATTAATTACAATTACAGCACAAGGAATAGGATGGGTGACGATTGTATTTGCTTGTATGCAATATTTCAATGTAGGAAAGTCAAAAGACTTTCTACATGATGATGCTTGGAAGATTACAGATCTTGAGCCTGTTCCAACACCGAAAAACCAAATTAAACGAAGTGAACCGATTGTTAGCATTGTGTTCAGTGTATTCTTTGTTGTGCTGTTTGTTTTTTTAAGTCAATATATAGGGGTTTATCTTGTTCATGATAATGCAACTAAAATCATTTCAATTTTCAACGAAGAAACGATATCGGCTTATTTACCGCTTATCATTTTTCTACTAGGCATTTCTATTCTGAAGAGTTGCTTAAAGCTTATAACTGGAAGATGGACTTATAAGTTAGTTGGTTTTTCTTTTATTTGTGATGTGGTAACTTTGACAGTGCTATACATTTTATTGTCTAACCTATCTTTATTGAATCCTGATTTGTTAGCGGATCTAGTAGCTGCTGATGTAATTTCGAAAGGTAGCGAAGGATATGATATTGTTAATCAGTTATGGAGTAATTCGACTTTTGGGATTATGTTAGTGGCCATTATTAGTACAATTAGTGATGCGCTTGTTGGCTTATATAAGCTTAGAAAATAGCTTGTCAATAAACTAATAATTCCAATAAATCAGTTTTACAAGCTAATTCAATTAGTATATAATTTTACTTATGTTTACAAGATAACGTTATTTAAAAACAAAATATAATCATAGATAGCAAGGGGACCATGAGGTATGAGTAGCCAAGAAATGTCTCTTAAAGAACGAAACATCGTGTTTATAGGATTCATGGGAGTAGGTAAAACGACAATTGGAGAACTGGTAGCAAAGAAACTTTATCGTGATTTTATAGATATTGATGCGGAAATTGAAAAAGAATATGGCATGCCAGTTACAGAAATCTTCAAGTCGATTGGTGAAAAGGCTTTTCGTGAGAAAGAAAAGAATGTTATTACAGACATGTGTAATAAGAAGCTTAAAATTATTTCTTTAGGTGGCGGGGCATTTCTGCAGGAGGAAATACGAAAAGTTTGTTTGGAAAAATGTATGGTTCTTTTTCTTGATCTTTCTTGGGAGTCTTGGAAAGAACGAATTAGTTTAATTATTGATAGTCGTCCTGTTTTGCAAGGTCGAACAATTGAGCAAATAGAAGAATTGTTTAATGAAAGACAAGAAATTTATTCTCACCATCATTCAAAGATTACAACGGATCATCAAGATATTGAAGAGGTTGCAGATTATATTGTAAGTTCGTTAAAGCTAGCTTGGAATTTGTATGAATAATTACGAGGAAGTAGATGCTTGTACTTTTAAAGGTACGACTATTTACTTCCTTTTTTTATAGTAATAACGGAAAGGGAGATGGGTTATGAGTGCATTATCTATAAAAAATGTCATCATTGGAGAAGGAAGCCCTAAAGTAATTGTTCCACTAGTTGGTAAAACAGAAGAAGCTCTTCTACCAGAAGCGGAAACGGTAAAATCGCTAGCTCCTGATGTGGTAGAGTGGCGTGTAGACTGCTATGAAGAAGTTGAGAATTTAGTATCAGTTGTTGATATGCTTTCTAAATTAAGAAGTGTATTTACTGATCAATTATTACTATTTACTTTCAGAAGTCATAAAGAAGGTGGCAATAAAGAAGTTAGTGATGTGTATTATTTGGAATTGAATAAGACAGCGATTCTTTCTGAGGCAATTGATTTAGTAGATGTCGAGTTATATATGGGTGAGTCAATTATTAACTCTCTTGTTACAACAGCGAAGGAACAAGGTGTGTATGTCATTATGTCAAATCATGATTTCGAGAAAACACCTCCTAAAGAAGAAATCCTTAATCGTTTATGTAGAATGCAAGAATATGGAGCGGATCTTCCGAAAATTGCTGTTATGCCAACTTCGGTATCGGATGTCATTACGTTGTTAGATGCTACTAATACGATGAAGACACAGTACGCTAATACGCCAATTATTACAATGTCTATGGGAGGAATGGGAGTTCTTAGTCGTTTAGCTGGTGAAGTGTTTGGTTCAGCAATGACCTTTGGTGCTGGTAAAGAAATATCCGCACCAGGGCAAATTCCGGTAGATGAATTGCGAACTGTTTTGGGGATTTTGAATAAGAGTATGTAAAAGCCAAAGGGCTGTCCCAAAAATGATTGAAAATCATTCTTGGGACAGCCTCATTACGTTTTTAAGATGCTTTATTCTTGTTTACATCTAATTGATAATATCGGTTAGGTTACTTGAAATGGTTAATTTATGGCGCTTTTCTTTATTTCGAAAAGTCTAACTTAAATGTTTTTGCTTTTTCGATTAATTCATGTGTATCACCATCAAGTAAATCATCTGTTGTGAAAGAAAAGGAGGTTATTTGTTTGATTACATCTCCTGAATCATTTATTAATCCAATAATTCCTTCACGCTTTTCATTTGGTTTATAATCAATCCTGCTGACGCTTTTTGTTCCCATAAAAGTATCATCTGAAAAGATGAAGTTATTATCTGGAACGGAATAAGTAAGATCGTCATTAAAGGTACAATCTTGTAAACTAAAAAATTGCACTTCTTTGGAAGAAGTATTTTGAACCGAATAGGTAATTTCGAAATAGGTTATTTTCTTATCAATTTCTATTTTTGAGAATTCTGCTATTTCACCGATTTCCTCCATGCTTAAGTTTTCCTTATAATGACGTTTAGCGGCTTCTTCAAAAGTTAATCCTGTATAGGCGCTAAGTGACTCCTTAGTATCATCGTCCATATCGGATAGTTCTATTATTCGTATGTCCTTAATAGTAATAATCATTGATGACATTTTATAATTTTTGTTGACAGGAATGTTCTTAACAAGTTTCAATGTACTAAAATTTTTCTGGTGTACTTTTTGCCCGACAGTTTGAAGATGTTCTCCTCCGTAATCATTCACTTCGAGAATTTTTTTATCTGCTTTTTTATGACTTTCATCTTTGATAACTTCTGGTTGATTATTTAGAAAGTAAATAAGAATACCGACTAATATCAGTAGTAATCCTCCTAAAATCCAAGCTGAATATAATTTTTTAAACATAAATTGTTTTTCTCCTTGTTAAATGAAACGTTATGTAGAAGTAGTTTTTTCTTTATTACTATAAACCTTTTTTTGATGAAATGATAATAGGACAGTTCGGTCATTTTTCATAGTTTTCCATGAAACAAGTTTTAGCATAGGTTATTTGGGAATTTAATAGAGATGAATGGAAGTTGTGATTGTTTCGAAGTCTATTAAGTGACAAATAGCAGGAAGTCTTTCATTATATATGTAAGTTTGGTAATTGCCTATCAAAAGAATAAAGGAGTGAAAGCTGTGATTAAATTTACTAATGTCTCTAAATGTTATCAAGATGATACATTTGCAGTTCGAAATCTTGATGTGGAAATAGAGCAAGGAGAATTCTTTGTCATTATTGGGCCGAGCGGTTGTGGAAAAACAACGATGTTAAAAATGATCAATCGCTTAATTGAAATATCTGCTGGAGAGGTCTCAATAAATGGAAAGTCGATTAGTGAATATAATATCCATGAATTAAGATGGAATATTGGTTATGTATTACAACAAATTGCATTGTTTCCACATATGTCGATTGCTGAGAATGTTGCGGTTGTGCCGGAGTTAAAGAAGTGGGACCGTAAGCGAGTGGAACGGAGAGTGGATGAATTATTAGAGATGGTTGGGCTTAATCCCGAAATGTATCGTAATCGAAAACCGAATGAACTTTCAGGGGGACAGCAACAAAGAATTGGAGTAATAAGAGCGTTAGCGGCTGACCCGGAAATTATCTTAATGGATGAACCATTTAGTGCGCTTGATCCAATTAGTAGAATGAAATTACAAGACGATATGCTTGAATTGCAACGAAAAATACGTAAAACACTCGTGTTTGTTACACATGATATGCAAGAGGCTTTAAAGCTAGGTGATCGTATTCTTGTTATGAAGGATGGAGAAATAGAACAATTGGGTACGCCGGAAGAGATAGTATACAATCCAGCTAATGAATTTGTAGAAACATTTGTAGGTCAAAACCAACAAATAGTTCTTCGTGATACACAAGGTGTGTTAAGTGAAAGTGGGGCAAGAAGATGAGTTCATTCATGACTGTTTTTTCGGAGAGAAAAGGAGAACTGTTATCAGCGTTATTAGAACATATTCAAATCTCTTTCATTGCTCTGCTTTTTGCTGTTGTCATTTCTATTCCGTTAGGTATTTATTTATCAAGAAAACAAAAGATTGCTGAAAGTATAATTGGTGTTAGTGCTGTTTTACAGACGATTCCTTCTTTGGCGTTATTGGGTCTATTAATTCCGTTATTCGGTATTGGTAAAGTTCCAGCTATTATTGCTCTTGTTGTATATGCCTTACTTCCAATCTTGCGAAATACATATACAGGAATTAATGAAGTAGATGCTTCTTTGAAAGAAGCGGCGATGGCAATGGGGATGAATACGAAACAGCGCTTATTGAGGGTTGAACTACCTTTAGCTATGCCTGTTATCATGGCGGGTATTCGAACTGCTATGGTATTAATTGTAGGAACTGCGACTCTTGCTGCTCTTATTGGAGCAGGAGGTTTAGGGGATATTATATTATTAGGAATTGATCGTAATAATACTTCACTTATTGTTTTAGGTGCAATTCCAGCTGCTTTATTAGCGCTTTTCTTTGATTTTTTATTGAAACGATTTGAGAAACTATCCTTCAAAAAATCGGTTATGACGCTTAGTGTAATCGTTGTTATCTCATTGTTGATGATTGTCATCCCGTTTTTGAGTAGCACGAATAATAAAGAGGTAGTGATTGCTGGAAAGCTAGGTTCAGAGCCAGAAATATTAATTAATATGTATAAGATTCTCATTGAAGAAGAAACGGATTTACAGGTTGAATTAAAACCTGGTTTTGGAAAAACATCATTTGTTTTTAACGCATTAAAATCAGGCGATATTGATATTTATCCAGAATTTACGGGAACGGCGATCTCTGAATTTTTGAAAGAAAAGGCAGTTAGTAATAATCGTGCGGAAGTATATGAGCAAGCTAGCAAGGGAATGTTAGAGCAATTTGATATGACATTGTTAAAGCCGATGAGCTATAACAATACGTATGCCCTTGCAGTATCTAAGCAAATTGCTGAACAATATCAGTTGAAAAATATTTCTGACCTACGAGCGGTACAAAAAAATATTAAAGCAGGTTTTACATTAGAGTTTAATGATCGCGAAGATGGCTATCGAGGTATACAAAAATTATATAATATCAAACTAGCTAATGTTGTAACAATGGAACCAAAATTGCGCTACAATGCAATCAAAACAGGAGATATCCAAGTGCTAGATGCTTATTCTACGGATAGTGAAATTCGACAATATCAATTACAAGTGTTAGAGGATGATAAAGAGTTGTTTCCGCCTTATCAAGGAGCTCCACTATTGCGAAATGAAACGGTAAAACAATATCCTGAAATCGTTAAAGCATTAAATAAACTTGCTGGAAAAATAAGTGACGATGATATGAGAGAGATGAATTATCAAGTAAATGTAGAAGGAAAAAGTGCAGCGGAAGTAGCCAAAGAGTACTTACGAAAATCGAAGATATAATATATGATTAATACTAATAGCTCCATAGATTCATAATACATAGTAGATTAATTTCGGAAGGAGTATGATGTATGACATTTAAAGCGCTTTTTGTTGAAAAGCAAGGGGAAGAAACGTCGCTACATTTGAAAGAGATTACGAAAGAAGATTTGCCACAAGGTGATGTAGTTATTCGTGTTGCCTATTCAAGTGTAAATTACAAAGATGGATTAGCGACTATTCCTAATGGAAATATCGTTAGAGAATACCCGTTTATTCCAGGTATTGATGCAGCGGGTGTGGTTGCAGAATCAACGGATGCTCGTTTTGCTGAAGGTGATGCTGTTCTCGTAACAGGATATGACTTAGGTGTATCACATTTTGGCGGTTATAGTGAGTATATTCGTGTACCTGCTGATTGGGTAGTAGCGATACCAAAAGGATTAACATTGAAAGAAGCGATGATGATTGGAACAGCAGGTTTTACAGCTGCTTTATCTGTACAGGCGTTGGAACAAAAGGGAGTAAAACCAGAACATGGAGAGGTACTAGTAACAGGTGCTACTGGTGGAGTAGGAAGCATGGCTGTCTCAATGCTGAACAATAAAGGTTATACAGTAGTAGCGAGCTCTGGAAAGCAAGAAGCGCATGAATTTTTACAAGAAATTGGAGCGAGTAAGGTTATATCAAGAGAAGAAGTAGTACCTGAGAAAATCCGCCCACTTGGAAGAATGCAATGGGCTGGAGTTGTTGATCCTGTAGGAGGTCAAACATTAGCAGCGGTTTTACCAAATGTGAAGTACGGTGGAGCGGTCGCTGTAAGTGGGATGACAGGTGGAGTTAATGTACCAACAACTGTTTTTCCATTTATTTTAAGAGGTGTACAGTTAATTGGAATTGATTCTGTACAATGTCCAATGGATACTCGCCAACCTTTATGGGATCGAATTGCAACAGATTTGAAACCAGAGCCGGTATTAAATGTAGGTATTCAGGAGGTTTCATTGGAAGAGTTAGTAGATGTTTTTCCGAAAATATTGGCAGGTAAAATGACAGGACGTACAATTGTAAAGGTAGCAGAATTATAAACCAGATTAAGAAAATAGGCTGTCTTCAATAAGTCTTATTTGTTAAATTGATTTGTATGTATGAGAATGAAATTCGTTGATTTATTAGAGAGTCATTTGAGTTTCATCTTGACTAAAAGCGCCAAAAATCAGCTTTTTTAGTCTACTAAGCAAAAATAAGATTTAAATGAACACGATTTCGAATGGTAAAAAAAAAGCGTAAGGGCGTCCGAAAAGTGGTTGAAAATCACTTTTCGAACAGCCCTTTTTTTAATTTGCTTTAGCTAATTTTGTTTGAATTAACACTGGATCATGGTCACTAGCACGTCCGTGTTTTTCCATGAATGAAGAGTTAATGTGAACAATATCAACTGTTGTTGCAGCAGTCATATTATTTGAAACAAGGATATGATCTAGTACTTGAGAATTTCCTTGATAAGAGTAAGTATAACGCTTTTCGAAAGGAACTTTTTCAATCATGTTTGTTAGTTCAGTACCCTTTGTGATTTTCAATGGGTTAGAGAATTCGAAGTCATTGAAATCTCCTAATAAAACTACGTTCGCATCCTTATTTTTAGCTTTAATGTCTTTTACAAAACCATTAACAATAGTTGCGATTTGATTACGCTGTACTTCACTTTTTAAGATAGCAGGTTGGTTGATTCCGAATAATGGTTGGTCTCCGCCTTTAGAATTATAGTGGTTTGCTACTAAAATCACTTTTTCACCATTGAATTCGAATTGAGCAGCTAATGGCTTACGGCTTGAATTGAAAGCTTCATTAGTTGGATCGATTCGACCAGGATTTAGAGATAGGTTTTCTCCATCATAGCTAACGGCTTCAGTTGCAGTACCTTTTTCTATTCCATCAGTTAATGTTACGCCACGCTCAGCATTGTATAGGAAACCTACACGGATGTTTCCGCCTGGTGCGCCTCCATCTTTATTGTTTTCAGGTGCGATATCAGTGAATGAATATGTTGGACCACCAAGTTCAGCAATCTTTTTGATTAGTACTTTATATGTTTCATCAGCACTTGAGTTACCAGAATCAGCTGGACCGTCCCCATCTTGAACTTCTGTTAATTGGATAATGTCAGGTGTTTTTAAGTTATCAATGATTGATTGGGCAATCTTTGTTATTTTTTCATCATCTGTTGCAGCTGAGAAGTTCTCAACATTGTATGTTGCAATCGTTAATTTATCTTCAGTTGGTTGAATAGAAGTAATTTCACGAGCTGTTGTGCCTTCAATTAACTTTGGTAATTTTGTTTTGTCAGTTAATACTTTGTAGTTGCTGAAGCTGTAGCTCATTACACCTGTGATTGAACCGTCGAAAGAATCGCCAGCTTTTACTACGAAATTCTTATCGTTTAAGCCGATTGTAATTCTTTCTGGATTGTAATCCGTTTCTGTGATTTTTAATCCACCTGCAGTTGTATTTGTAACACCGTCTTTAGGTAGAACAACAACATCACCGTAGCTTTGTGGAGCTACAACTTTAGGATTTTCCACTTCTACAAGCATACCTTCTAAGCTCTCGAAGAAGTCAATTCCGTCTTCTTCTGGATCAAACTTCGCAAAGCTATCATTATCAATTATTTCAGTTGGTGCTTTACGGTCTTTACCAAGTACAACTGACTCCGGTAAATCTTGTCCAGTAGCTGTTTTCTCAATAGACTGAGCTGCAATACTAGTTGCAGTTAAATCCGTTTCTGTCTTTTCAGCGTATCCATCTAAATGAATTTCTTGTACTTCACCAGTTACTTCAATTACATCACCAGTTTTTAAGTTATGACCTGTTTTGTTAACAAGAATTGCTTCAGATGTGTTGTCGTCGTTATCTGGTTGCTGGTCTTGCATGTAGAAGCTGTTTTTATCCACAACGTGTGTAACGATTCCTTCTACATCGTTTACGTTTAAGTCATTTAGAGGTGATGTGTGAGAAGCACCTTGAATATCATGAATGCGAATATCTTCTGTTTGAATTGTATATGTGAATGTAGCCATTGGGCTTGATGTTAAGCCTTCTTTCACAGCAATAGCTTTCACTGTCATAGCTTCTGAAACAGTGATTGGTTTTGTATAAGCAGTGCTCGATGTAGTAGGCTCTGATCCATCAGTAGTGTAATAAATGGTTGCACCAGCTGTGTTAGAAGTTAAAGTCACTTCTTGACCTTCTTTCACAAATCCTGAACCGGGATTAGCTTCAACTGGTTGAACCTTAGTAGCATCTTCAATTACATCTGTTACATCTCTTGGAATAAGCTGATAAACATCATTGAATGAGCTAAGTACACCTGTGATTACATCATATGTTTTGCCAACTTCTAGAATTGATGCATTTTGTGGACGAATCATAAAGCTCTTTCCGTTTTCATCAATTGCGGTAAAATTACCGCTGCTTACTGATTCAATTTTTACATTTTTGAATGTTAGAAGTGTAGCTTCTTTGCTTTCTTCTAAATTGGCAGCAGTTACTGTTTCAGGAGTAGGTACTCCTTCTTGACCTAGAACAGTTACATCTTCTTTAGTTACTCGAATTTGTAGTAGAGAGCGGTAGTCATCCATAGTTCCTGATGCTTGAACTTTATCGCCTACTTGAAGCCCTAAGTTACTACCGTATAGTACAATTCCAGCACTATCGTCTTGAATATAAGTAGTGCTTCCTAAAACAGCTGTTACAGTTCCTGTAGCTGTAGCAGGAGAGCCTACGGCAATCTTTCTTACTTCGCTAATTTTTTGCGTTTCTTCGCTATTCCTAGCTTAACACTAGGCCTACACCGTACGGGCGCCTTTCAGCGCATACGGCGTGCTATCAGTAAAAACTCAATGTAAACTATTTTCCCCAAAATTAGTTTATTTTACGACATAGTAACCTAATATTAACACCATGTAAATAATTATTTATAGATAATTTTAAACAGACGCATAACATTGAATAATCTTGACAAATATGTGAAAAAACTATGTTTTTATTAAAATAAAATTATGTTAGAAAAATGAAATTGGTTGATTTTTTCAGTTTTTGAAGGTTATGCTTAAATTGTCTACCAACGGAACAAAGTGTAAGTTGGTATGGTTAAAAAATACTAGAATAATACTTTGTGAACTTGGTAGAAAGCTATCATCATAATTTTTTCACTATTAGGAGGATTTATTGCATGACTCAAGGAACAAAGTCTTATCGTAAGTTCGTTGCTACTGCAGCAACCGCAACTTTAGTAGCTTCAGCAATCGCACCACTAGCATCTGCTGCAAGTTTTACTGATGTTGCTCCGAAGTACAAAGAAGCTGTTGATTTCTTAGTATCTAAAGGTGTTGACGGTTTACCAGGTAACAAATTTGGTGTAAATGACAACATTAAGCGTGTGGATGCAGCTGTTATGATCGCTAAGGTATTAGAGCTTGATATTAAATCAGCTCCTGCTTCAGGATTTACAGATGTACCAGCCCGTGCTGTTGAACATGTAAATGCACTTAAAGCAGCAGGTATTACAAATGGTAAAACAACTACGAAATTTGATAGCCATGCTTTGATTACTCGTGGTGAATTAGCAAAATGGATTCAAAGAGGTTTCGAGTTAAAAGGTTCTTCTGACCTTGCTTTTACAGATGTTGCACCTTCATATAAAGAGGCTGTTACAGCATTAGTAAGCAACCAAATTACAAATGGTATTTCTGAAAAGCAATTCGGTACGAACAATCCTGCAAAACGTGGTGATTATGCAATTTTCTTACACAAAGCTAGTCAAGTTACTCCTGAACAAAAATAAACGAAACGTTACTTTATAAGCTAGATAAGAGCGAAATAAGTGGAGGAGTTATTAGTTTACAGTTTATAGTTGATAGTTATTCAAGCTATGACTTAGATGACTGTGGCGATAATTTATTCTCTAACTGTTGTTTGGAATTGTTAGGTGAGATTCCTAACCTTGTTGAATAGTCGAAGAACAAGTGCCTAATCCTCCTGCATCCAGTGATGTTCTAACAAACAAAAGGGATGAAGTCAGGTGAAGACGTAGGGACAACTAATAATGTCTCGCGGGGCTCCTTAAAAGGTTACTATGGTCAGGCGACGAATCCATGTGTTACGCAAGGTGAGGTAGTAAATACTATTAAATGCTAGGAGTTTAGTATTTATCCGTACATCTTATATGGTGTAGTGGAGATCAGCAAAATTGACTATTAAACTGATCTTTCTCATTGTTGAATAGTGGAGACCTAAGGTAATTAAAAGAAGGGATATAAACAACGGAACGTTTGAAGTCTTACTAGAAGAGGTGTGTTAGCTACCTATGAAGCTAGTTAAGATGGCGGCGAGTTCGTAGTAGTGATGACCATCTGCCGTTTGGATTTCTATGGAAACATAGAAAGAGGATAAAACAGGTGAGAGCGAAGGAACTTAGTCAGTAGAAAAACTCATATATAATCTATTTTTCCCCCAAAAATAGGCATGTTATCGTTATCCTTTAGTCATTACATATTTTCCATATATGTCTTTTATGTAAAAAAAATTCATATAAAAGGCTTCTTTAGTATTTCATTCAAAGCAAAGTAAATAAGCTTGCAGAGAATAAATGATTTTCTCACTACAAGCTTCTACAGGCATTAATTTTGTATAATATGTTTTACTCTTCCAACTTGTCCATCGGTTAGTTCTACTTTAATTCCATGATGATGAACTGCTGATTTAGTCAGTAATCGTTTAATGGTCCCTCTTGTTAATGTTCCAGTTCGTTGATCTTTCTTCAGTACTATATCCACTAGCATTCCTGGGGATAAATTACTTCTTTTTGTGTGTGGCATTCACTCAACTCCAATATTAATTCTTCCATATATACTTTATCATAAGCAATTGAAAAAGGAAAAAATCGTTAGTTTATTTCTTCTATTAGTTAATCTGATTAGTCATCGAAAGTAGATAATATTTAATTAAAGCTAAATACTCTCGAGCATAAGATTTTAATAAAGCTTGTTTCGGGGTTTTGGCTGGTAAAGCTTCTAAATCTAATCCGTATTGATTACCAATTAGAATGGAACGGTATAGATGATAATCATTTGTTACAACTATAATTCGCTTAGCACTATCTTTTATTAGTTTTTTTGAAAATTTAATATTTTCATAAGTTGACGTAGATTGATCTTCTTTAATAATTCTTTGTCTATCTACCCCTAAAGCTATTAATCCATCTTTCATTACTTGAGCTTCGGAAATATCTTCATTAACTCCTTGTCCACCTGAAACAATTGCAATTGTATTTGGGCTTTTTAGTAAATAGTCTGCAGCAGTATTAATCCGGTATTGTAATGATAATGATGGTTCCGTTCCATGTACTCTTGCGCCAAGTACAATCATATAGTCTGCGCCAGAGGTGGGATTATTGTTTTTGTGTTTTTGCATTTGATAATGAGTGAATCCAATGTACAGTAAGGACATGCTAGCAATACATAGAATGATAATTTTTAGTAGTTTATACAATTATATGAACCTCCGAATATGTGTTAGCTTAATTTAACCTTTTTTTGTAAATATTCTCAACTGATATGAGTGTAGCTACAATTTAGGGATAGTATATGTATGTACTATATTGATGTTTCTTTTTTTCTGTATAGTGGTTGAATAATTAATGTTTAATACTAGTACTGTGTTTTGTAAAAGAATAAATGGTAAAG
This sequence comes from Bacillus massiliigorillae, assembly GCF_000380245.2. Taxonomy (GTDB): domain Bacteria; phylum Bacillota; class Bacilli; order Bacillales; family DSM-1321; genus Bacillus_AD; species Bacillus_AD massiliigorillae. The sequence goes on along the minus strand of NZ_HG428741.1, from coordinate 3,000,351 downwards.
TAGAATAGACGATTTATCGACGATGTCATTATATTGCTATTTATGTACAGAGTGGCTTGTTTCGATAGATTGACGATTTTATAATATAATTATATAACATGACATACATAAGTAAGGAGCTTGCGGTGAAGATACAAAAAATAACTTTATGTTCTTTGTTTGTGGCAATGTGTTTTATTGGAGGGAATATTAAATTCATGGGTTCAATTGCCTTGGATGCTGCTCCTGCCTTAATAGGCACATTACTTCTTGGACCATACTATGGTATGGCTTTAGGTTTCTTTGGGCATATTATTTCATCACTACTTTCGGGTTTTCCGTTATCTCTGCCTGTTCATCTAATTATTGCACTTATGATGGCATTAACGATGTATTTTTATAGTGTATCGAGAAGATGGCTTGAGCAAAGAGTGAATCATGTAGTTGCCATTATAGGATCGGGAGTAGTTATGTTTCTGTTCAACTGTCCAATTTCACTTTTAGCACTGTATCCACTTATTAAGGACATGGCATTTGTTTTATTTCCAGCTTTAGCACTCGCTGCGCTTTGCAATTTAGTAATAGCAGAAATTGTTTATGTGGCATTACCACTAAGTTGGAAAAAGAAGTTCATGAAAATGTAACTGTTTAAAGGTAAGGGAAAGAGGTGAGAATCCTCTACAGACCCTAACTACTGTAAGGTGGACGTAATCCCGTGTAAGAACCACTGAATCGAAGATGATTTGGGAAGGTGGGATAATCGGATGAAGCTAAGTCAGGATACCTCCTTTAGATAGAGTATTGCAACAATTGCTCAAGGGAGCATGTTGTCTATATGTAGACTTTGTGATTTCTCTTCTAGTGTTTAACATACGAGAGAAATACATAATTTTCGAAGTATAAGGCGCCTAGCTACCTGTAGCTTTGGCGTCTTATTTATTTTTCGTATAAAAATAGGGGTTGGGAAAATGTCAGGGAAAATCTTAGTATATACAGGTGATGGAAAAGGAAAAACAACTGCAGCTGTGGGACTTGCAGCACGCGCATTAGGTAGAGATATGAAGGTAATTATGCTGCAATTTATTAAATCACCTGATCGTGATTATGGAGATCAAATTGCATTAGAAAGATTAGGCTGTGAAGTGTATCAATTAGGAGCAGGTTGTACATGGACACAATCTGCTGAAGTGAATCGAGCAGCTTTGAAAAGCGCTTGGCAGAAAGCGAAAGAAGTTTTACAAAACGAAGAGTACGATGTCGTTATTCTTGATGAATTAAATATTGCTTTACGTATTGAAGAATTTCCTATTGATGATGTAATTCCTTTATCAGAAGTGCTTCAAGCGTTAGAAACAAAACCAAAGTCAACACATATCATCATTACAGGTCGTGATGCAAAGCAGGAAATTAAAAATCTTGCGGATTTAGTTTCGATTGTTGAAGAAGACAAGCATTATTATCAAGACGGTGTCCAAGCAATATATGGTGTGGATTATTAATTAGAGGATGTGGGACGAGGATGACGGTAATTAGAGGAAAAGCAGTTCCGTTAATGGTTCAAGGTACTCATTCCGATTCTGGGAAAAGTATTTTCGTAACGGCATTATGCCGGATTTTTGCGAATGAGGGGATGGCTGTTGCTCCTTTCAAATCGCAAAATATGGCTTTGAATTCATATATCACGAATGATGGACTGGAAATAGGAAGAGCACAAGGTATACAAGCGGAAGCAGCTGGTGTAGAGGCATCTGTACATATGAATCCGATTTTAATTAAACCGTCTGGTGATATGAAATCGCAAATTGTGCTTCATGGTAAGCCATATCGTAATATGAAAGCGATGGCTTATCGCCAAGAGTTTTATGAAAAAGGGTTACAGGCTATTAGTGAATCCTTTTCGATTCTAGCTAATGAATATGATTGCATCGTTATTGAAGGTGCGGGTTCTCCAGCTGAAATTAATTTGAATGATCGAGAACTTGTCAATATGCGTCTCGCTCGATTGGTTGATGCACCAGTTATTCTTGTAGGTGATATTGACCGAGGTGGGGTTTTTGCAAGTCTAGTAGGAACGCTTCAGCTTCTACCTGAAGAAGATCGCCATCGTGTGAAAGGTGTGGTCATTAATAAATTTAGGGGCGATGTAGCTTTATTGCAGCCGGGACTTGATTGGTTTGAAGAATATACAGGTGTACCTGTTCTTGGAGTGATTCCGTATCTTTCTAATTTGGAAATCGATGGTGAAGATAGCCTAATTCTTGATCAATATAGTAATGGTGGAACAAATGATGAAGGGGATATTGATATTGCGGTTATTGCTCATCCAACTTTTTCGAATTTTACAGATATTGACCCCTTGCGCTTAGAAATCGATTGTAATATTCGTTTCGTGAAAAAAGCATCACAGCTTGGAAACCCTGATATGATTATTTTACCAGGTACAAAAAACACAGCATATGCCATGCAATATATCGAAGACACTGGATTAGCAGAACGAATTGTGAAACTAGCTGAAAAAGGCACATATGTTTTTGGTATTTGTGGCGGTTTTCAAATGCTTGGTGAAGAAATTCATGACCCTGAAGAAGTGGAATCAGAAGTGACGAAGATGGAAGGATTGAAACTACTTCCAGTTGTAACGGAGATGAAAGCAGAGAAGAAAACGGTTGTTTCAAAAGGATATAGTGATTGCTTAGACAATGGCTCTAGCCCATTAAAAGGCTATGAAGTACACATGGGACATGCTGATGTGTTACAACCAATTAAGCACTTTGCTATTTTAAATGGTGAAAAAGAAGGATGTTGCACAGATGGTGGTAAAGTGATTGGAACCTATTTACATAATGTGTTCCATAATGATGATTTTAGAAGAAATTATTTAAATGGAATAAGAGCAGCTAAAGGACTCCCTGCAATCGAAAGGACACTTCATATTGAAGAGCTAAAAGCGAAGGAATATGAACGACTTGCAGAGCATGTGAAACAACATATCAACATGAAGAAAGTATACGAATTAATCAAAAGGGGATAGAAAAGCATGAGTGAAAGAATTAAGACAGTTGTAGAGAATATACAAGCGGTTAACAAAGAGATGGGACAAGCGGCACAACAACATCTTAATAATTTAACAAAACCAATCGGAAGCCTAGGAGAACTGGAGAATGTAGCAGTTCAATTAGCAGAAATTACAGGTAGTAAGCTTCCTGAGGTCTTTCCGCCAGGTGTGATTGTGTTTGCAGCGGACCACGGTATTGCAGAAGAAGGCGTTTCGGCATATCCACAAGAAGTTACAGCACAAATGGTTATGAATTTTTTAAATGAAGGTGCAGCTATTAATGCATTCACGAAAAGTGTAAATGGTTTTATTGAAATTGTAGATGTAGGTGTGAAATCGAATATTGATGCAGATGGATTGGTAGTAGATAAGGTAGGATTTGGGACAAAGAACTTTGCGAAAGGTCCTGCTATGACTAAAGAAGAAGCGATTCATTCTGTCGAAGTAGGTATGAAACGTGCAGAAGCAATGATAAATAAAGGTGCAAAATTAATCATTGTTGGAGAGATGGGAATTGCTAATACGACGGCAAGTTCAGCTATTGTTGCTTCAATTACCGGTGTGAATGTGCGTTCTCTAGTAGGACAAGGTACAGGTTTGGCGGCTTCAGCACTTGATTACAAAGCAGGAGTTATTGATGATGCATTAAAAGTATTACAGCCAGATTGCAATGATCCGCTAGACTTATTACAAAAAATAGGTGGTTTTGAAATTGGTGCGATGGCAGGTGCAATGCTTTATGCAGCATCACAACATATTCCTATTCTATTAGATGGATTTATTTGTACAGCGAGTGCATTAGTTGCTACTAAATTCTGCCCAGAAGTACAAGATTATATGATTGCTGGTCATCATTCAGTAGAGCCTGGTCATGCAGCTGCATTAGATGCTCTTGGTAAGAAATCATTGTTAACTTTAAACTTACGCTTAGGTGAAGGTAGTGGAGCGGTTTTAGCGTATCCATTAGTAGAAGCAGCGACAAGAATGGCCAGAGAAATGGCTACATTTGATGATGCTGAAGTATCGAGAGAAACGGTAAAAAATTGATTGAATAATGAAGAGGCGGTTTTTTGACCGTCTCTGTTATTTGTGAGGTGAATATGAATAATGAAAACAGTTTGGCCAGAGCACGGTGGTAAAACGAGTGTCATCTCTTCAGTACTTGAAGAAAAAGGGGTACAGTCAAAAGGCGTGAAAGATTTTAGCGCGAATATTAATCCGTTCGGTATGCCTAAAATCATGGAAGAAGCCATGCAACGAGCAATTATGAATCAGAGCACATATTATCCAGATTTAACGTATCGTGAGCATACTGATAAGGTAGCTATGTATGAACATGTAAAGCCTAATCAAATACGATTAACGAATGGTGGAGCTGAAGCGATTCACTTAAGCGCAGCTTTATTTAAAGGAAAGAAAGTAGCTTTGTTTCACCCTTCTTTTAGTGAATATGAATTAGCATGCAGAGCGCACAATGTAGAGTATACATGCTTTTTATATGAGGAAGTATGGGATGCATGTCTCTTACCAGCGAATATAGAAGAGATTGTCGCAGAACATGACGCAGTATATGTATGTCGGCCAAATAATCCTTCGGGAACGATTGTTTCTTTTGAAGAGATGAAACGATTAATTGAACTGGCTAGAATTCATGAAACATATGTAGTTGTGGATGAAGCGTTCATTCATTTTTCGGGTGGTGAAAGTAGTGTTGTATCGCTATGTGAAAGCAACCCACATGTTATCGTTCTTCGTTCGTTAACGAAAATCTATGCAGTACCGGGAATTAGGCTGGGTTATATGATTGCAAGTCCAGAAACAATTGAACTTGTATCAAAGCTACAAATCCCATGGAGCGTAAATGCTGTAGCGCTAAGCTTAATAGATTGCTTACCGCAATGTAAAGATTTTGTAGAAGATACAGCGAGATATATTAGAAACGAAAAACAATGGCTTTCCGAACAGTTAACAGCATTGGGATTTCAGTTGTCTAATACAAGTACTAACTTCTATTTGTTGCGTGATTTATCTCTTGAAGAGCATGAGCCCTTGCTAATCTTTCTTGCGGAAAAAGGCATTCTGGCGAGGCATACATATAACTTTAAAGGTCTTGAAGGGAAAGCGTTACGATTTGCAATTCGAACACGAGAAGAAAATGAAATCATCATTCGTTATTTAAAAGAATGGAGAGACCGAATTTGTTAATTTTTATTTCTGGTGGTGTTCGTTCAGGGAAGAGTTCTCAGGCTGAGCGAATGGCTGTCGATTATTATAATCAACAACAGGCACAAGCTTTATATTATGTAGCGACTACAAAAAGGAATAATGATGAAGAAATGACAGAGCGTATTCATCTTCATCAAGAGAGTCGTTCAGAGCTTTGGACAACGATTGAAGAACCGTATCGCTTAGATGAAAGAATGCGTGAAATGTTGCCTTCTTCTGTCATCCTTATTGATTGCTTAACTGTTTGGAGCAGTAATGTAATGTTTTCGGAGAATAAAACATATGACTCGATGATTGAACGGCTCTCAAAAGTGTTTCAAATAGCTAAGAATAAAAATATGACAGTTATTATGGTTTCGAATGATTTGAATGAAGAATTGCCAATTCCAGATGATGGTGTGCAAAGTTACGTGTATAGTTTAGAAGCGGTACATAAATATGTAGTAAAACATTGTGACGAAGCCATTCAAACAGTGGCTGGTTGTCAAATTAGGTGGAAATAATGAAAAACTTTATACATGGTATGGTGTTATCTTTACAATTTCTCACGCGTTTTCCTTTACCAATTGCGTGCGATATTAATACGAATAGTATGAAATGGGCATTGCGCTTTTTCCCGTTTGCAGGGTTATTAATCGGCTGTTTTATTAGTGTGGTCTTTTTTATAACTGATTTATTTCTGCCCACTACCCTTGTTACATTAGCTATTCTTTCGGCTTGGGTGTATGCAACTGGTGGCTTACATTTAGATGGCTGGATGGATGTAGCTGATGCAGTAGGGTCAAACGGCTCATTAGACAAAAAATATGAAATTATGAAAGATTCAAGAATTGGTAGCTTCGCGGTTTTAGCTGTTATTTTTCTTTTTATTTGGAAAGCGGGCTTTCTGTATGAATTGGTTTCGAATTATGAACAGCATAATTTAATCATCGCATTCTTATTTATTCCTGCATTAGCGCGTTTTCAAGCATTGCTAATGTTAAAGTGCTTTCCACCTATACAAAATAAAGGTCTTGCTCACATGTGGCGCCAATATTTATCGTGGAGTGATATAGTAATTGCACTATGTTGGCTAGCAGTAATAATAGTACTGTATTATCCACTTGCTATTTTACTTGTGCTACAAGTGTTGTTTACCTTTGTTTATGGAAAATGGGCTGTGAAGAATTTTAATGGAATAAATGGAGATCTTGTTGGAACTTCAATTGAAGGAGCAGAACTATGGAACGTAATGATTCTATTCGTCTTATTCTCATTCGTCATGGGATGACCGAATTTAATAAGCAGAAGAAGTACATGGGGTATACCGATGAACCCGTTATTCAAGAGCGATTGAATGATTATGAGTCGCTTCGGTTAGCGTTGGTTGATGAATCAGTGGAGAAGATTTATAGCAGCGATTTAATTCGTTGTCAGCAGACGGCACGTTATCTTTTCGATGATGAATTTTTCTTAGACAAGCGTTTACGTGAAATTCATTTCGGTGATTGGGAAGGAAAAACGTATGAGCAGCTGAAAGAGAATCCTGCTTATTGTCATTGGTTAGACCATTGGGAAACGGATTGTATTCCGAATGGTGAATGTGGTCCTGCTTTTAGAGAGCGAGTTCTTGCATTTATACAGGAGCGAGTGCTTTTAAACAGTAATCGCAGTAAGACGATTGCTGTTGTATCTCATGGTGGTGTCATTCGTCATATAGTATCTGCACTTTGTAAGGAAATGAAGTATTGGGATGTTCATGTGAACTTTGGACAAGCCATTGTATTGGAAGTTGGAGGTGATTGGGTATGCACATCATCATCGGTGGTGCCTATAGTGGAAAGCGCCAGTTTGTAAGAGAAAAATATGGATCGTTTCAGCTGATTTCAGCTTATGAAGGACAATCAATGAAAGAAGAGAAACAAAGTGATACAGTTGTTTACGAAGGATTCGAAATATGGATTAGCGAGCTGATTAAAGCTGGGCAATCGAATCAAGAAATTGTGGAGATATTTCGAGAGTGGGTCTGTTCACAACAAGAGGCAGTGCTCATCATGCTTGAAATCGGCAGAGGCATAGTTCCTATTGAAGAACATGATCGTCGTTTGCGTGATGTAGTTGGCTGGGTTCAACAAGAAGCTGTGAAGAAAGCGGATGAAGTGACGAGTATATGGCATGGTTTGGCGAAACGGCTGAAATAGTATGTAGTTTAGAATGAGAGGGAAGTAAATGGTACAAACAAGAGATTTAACTGTCGTTTCACTTCCGAATGAACAATGTTTAGTAACGGCGGTTGATATTAGTGCAAGCATTGGTGAGAAGGAACATGATGTGTTAAGTGTTCCGCCCGAGTTAACAGGGAAGCTTACTACTCGTGTGGCTCTCTTAGAAGTATTAGCAAGCGGAGCCGAAGTTGTCGCAATTAGTAATGTCGTTGGTGTAGAAATGAATCCAACGGGTAAAAGAATTATTCGTGGAATTCAAGAAGAGTTACATAGCGCTGGATTAGCTCATTTAGAGTTAAATGGAAGTACAGAAGAAAATATGACAACGAGTCAAACGAGTGTCGGTGTATTCGTAACAGGTTATTCACCGAGACAACAATTAAAACTCAATAATATCAAAAATGGTGCAACTCTTCTAGGAATTGGCGAACCGAGAATGGGACAAGCGCTTTTAGAGAAACCAAATCTAGAAGTGTCTTACCAACTTGTGAGAGAATTAGTCAAAAGCCAAGATATACTAGAGCTAGTACCAGTTGGATCAAAGGGAATTCGTTATGAAGCATCTAATCTAGCTGATTTAAATGGTTATCACTTTAACGAATTTGCTAAGTGTAATCCAGAATGGCTTGATCAATCAGCTGGACCTGCGACAGCTCTCATCATCGCAGTTCAAAATGAGAGCGTCACTGCTTTCGTGAAGAAATATCCTGAAGCTTATTTGCTTGGTATAATTGAATAACTAATTTTTTCACTTGCTTGTTATCTTTGATAGACGCAAATGTAGTATGAGAAAAACACGCTCGATCTTCAATGAAGAACGAGCGTGTTTTTTAGTGTTATTATATAGTTAAAAACATAAATGTTATATAATGGAAATGAAGTAAGGGAGCGAGCTGTGGAAATAAGTTGGATGAATAAATTGATAGAGCAAGCAAAAAAGCCAAATGGAACAATAGGTTCAATTATGATTCGAATTATGAATTTTGCTCATGCTGGAATGAATAAATGGGCGATGAAAAAGATGAAAATCAATAGAGAGTCTGTACTTCTCGACATAGGTTGTGGCGGGGGAAAGGCAATTCAATTATTATCACAAACCAATACATATGAAAAAATATACGGAATCGATTATTCGGAACAAGCAGTGGTAGATTCTATACGGCTAAATATTCAAGAAGTTCAAAAGGGAAAAGTAGAAATATTGCAAGCAAGCGTGACAAATCTACCTTTTATAGACCAAACCTTTGATCTTATATCAGCTTTTCAAACTCATTATTTCTGGTCTGATTTAGAAAATGCAGTAAAGGAAATTTCAAGAGTACTGAAGCAGGATGGGGAATTCTTTCTCGTAGCTGAGAAATATAAAATTAATTATCATATGAAAGTTTATAAGACGAAAGCAGAGATGGAACAATTGTTGAAGAATGTTGGCTTTAGAACAGTTGAGTTTTTTGAAAACAATAATGCTAAATGGCTTTGTGTAAAAGGCAGTAAATAGTTGTAACCTCTATTAATGTTGACTAATCCCTAAGGGGCTAGTTTAAGCTAGGATTAGGGAGTATTAATAATGAGGTGAAGAGGATGCAAATCGGTGAAATTTCGAAACTCTGCAAATTAACAAAGAAAGCTATTAGCTATTATGAGCAAGTTGGTCTGATTGATAAAAAATATGATAGTAATGGTTATAGAATGTATGATGAGACAGATGTCACCATATTAAAGGAGATATATATCCTTAGAAAGCTAGGAATGAGTGTTTCTGATATTAAGAGTGTTTTCGAAAGCGATGATAAACAACTCGCCTTACGTAATTATCAAGATAAACAAGTATTTCAAATTGAACAAGCAAAAGCGCAGCAGCATTACTTATTACGTTACTTAAATCAAAATCTTTCTGTTGAGGATGCGTTTCAAGAAATCGAACATAAGTTAGATCATCACATGATAATTAAGGATAAATTGCTTCAAGCATTTCCAGGGGTTTACGGGAAATATTTATATGTGCACTTTGGTAGATTTTTAAATGGCACTTTAGATAGCGTCGAGAAAATAAAGGCTTTCAATAATATTGTTGAATATCTTGATAATCTAAATAGCTTAGATTTTGAAAAGGATATTCAAAGATATTTAGAAGAGCAAATGGATATGTTAAACATGGCAGATTTCAACAAAATGGATGAAGGGTTTCATGAAGTATTAAAAAACTATGATGAATTTATAGGAAAGAACAAGGAAAGTTTAGAGTGGTATTTGGAATATCGAAATTCTGAGGAATTTAAATCGAGCCCTGCCTATAAAATGCAGCTAATGTTGAAAGAATTTCATAAGAACAACGGATATTATGATGTTTTTATTGAAAATGTAAAAATTTTAAGTGAGTCTTATAAAACATACAATGAACAATTACAAAAAATAAATGACCGTTTATTAGAAGATTTTCCACAAGCAAAGAAACTAGATAATGAAATGGAAACAAATAATGAATAATTTACGGGAGTGAATTTTGATGACAAACTCAATTAGATTTGCGAGTAATACTTGTACAGATCAAGCTAGAATTGATGCTTTTTTAACAAATGCGCAAACGGGTTTTCTAGGATTAGCTGATGGGGAAATTCCTTATGTAATACCTTTAAATTTTATTTATTATAAGGAATGTTTCTTTTTTCACGGTGCGGAGGAAGGGAGAAAAATCGATATAATTAAAACCAATCCACGAGCATGCTTTACAGTAAGTGAGAGCTATGGAACATTGGTTGATCCAGTTCCAGCAAATACTGATACAGCTTATATGAGTGTAATTGCAAATGGAATTGTCGAGCGTGTTACCGATTTAGACGAAGCAACGTCTGCCATGCAGGAGATGTTACATAAATATGTACCAAACTATTACTTATCACCATTATCTAAAAAGCATGTAGCAACATATCAATCTAGTTATGGTAGTAAGACCGCTGTGTTTAAAATGAAGCCAAATAGATTAACTGCGAAAGAAAATGAAATAGATGAACAAAAGAAATTTTATTCTGGACGAACTATTCGGGATGATATTTGATTTATGTACAGAAGGCTGTATCAAATTTGAAACAGCCTTCTATTTATTTAGTGTATTAGATGGATTCATTCCCTTTTCAACAATTCTTAACTCCGATTACACGTATTCTCTTATAATCAGCAATCCATACTCCATCTTTATATAAAACACTTTTCAAGCTTGATTCAACTTTTGTTAGGATATCATCTTTTTTATTCTCATCAATGTTTTCGAAAAAGGTACTACCGAACATCTTAATCCAGTTCTTTAATCCGTTATCATCGTTTAACGGTGTCGGGCGATCATAGTGTTGTGCAAATGTTACTCTAAAGCCCTCTTCTTCCATGAGTGATGCATACTCGCCGATACTAGGATAATACCAAGGGAACTGCTCTGCTTTATAATCTATCCCTGATTCTATTAATTGTTTAATAATGGCATCGGTTATAGCTTGAACATTTCCTTTACCACCGAATTCAGCAATAAATCTTCCTCCTTGTTTTAAACTTTTATATATACAATGAAGAGCTTGTTGTGGCGGCTTCACCCAGTGTAGGGTGGCGTTTGAAAAAACGGCATCAAATTCATTATCATAATTCAATTCCGTTGCATCCTGGACCGAGAATTCAATATTTGGGTACTTACTTCTCGCTTGGTTTATCATATTTACAGATTGATCGATACCAACTACAGATGCTTTGTAGTCAGCAATCTTCTTAGCTAAATCACCTGTTCCACAGCCTAAATCAAGAATTTTTTCTTCTGCTTGTGGTTCTAATAAATCGAGTAGTGAATCTCCATACTGTGAAACAAATGAATGTTTTCCATCATATAATTGAGCATTCCAAGTATCCTTCGTTACCATCATGAATCTCCCCTTCGTTATTAAACTCTGTTCGATATAAGAATTATACGTATAATCTGAAATAATAGATATTAACAAAATAATTAAAAATCGATAACATAGTGTTATTAATAGAGCGAATAAGGAGTTGTTATATAGCTCATTCTTTTTTGATGTATGAGTTTTAATTTTCTGTGTAGTTTTATGAAAAGTGCAAATTCAATTTTGAAAATCAAATTATAAATAGTAGATGATTCACTATAAGATACTAAAAACGCCAATTTCCTTCTATATAGGAATTGGCGTTTACTTACACATAATTAATGTAGATTTAAAGAATACTTTTTATAAATATAATCATACTCTTCATAAGTAATCTCGTATTTATCTAATACAGCTTGTAATATTAATTCCGAATCAGTTTTTGGTTGATAGTTTTTTCCTCGGTTTGTCATAGTGTTGAAAAGTCTTGTTGCATATAAATATATTTCTTTTTGGCTATATCCATTTGTTGTATCATCATCCCATTGCTTCTCTAAGTCCTTAAATTCACTTTTATAACGTGCAGTATTATATATTTCTTTACCATTCTGTTTTAACGAACTATCGAGTTTGAAAAATTCATAGCTATTAGGGATGGTACTTACTAATTCAAAAGTAGATTGAAGGGAAGATATTTGCCCTTTTAAATGTATTTTTGAATCATGCAACGGGTTTTCATATGCGCTGTTTCGTAAAAAATAACGGATCTGTTTACTATATAATTCTAGTAACATAAATTTTTCACTTGTAGGTAAAGTATTAAATTCTTTATCTAAATCAAATGTAATACATATCATATCCTTATTTTTGAACTCAGTATGAAGGTTACTGATATGATCTTTGAAATATGAATCTTCTAAAAGAGATATTGCTACTTCTTGGACATGGTGATACTTATAGCGTCCTTTCTCTAATGTAATGATAACGACTATAATTAAACATAATGCAATAAAAAAAATAAAGACATTCTTTTTCATATATAACTCACTTTCAAACATAATCTAAATTAGCTTATCAATAATTAGTTAAGAAATCATTATGAATATACAGGTAATTTAGTGTGAAGTTTTTCGCGATTGGGCAAAGAAGGAAATGTACGATATGATTAGAAGAACGATGTTAGATTAATAGTGGAGTTGATTAGTGGTGAAAGTAACGGCGAAGTGTCCTGCATCATGTGGTGAATTAATTCAAGGGTGGATTGAGGGAAGTGTAAAACTAATTTCGTATCCAATCAATTGGTATAGTGAGGTTACTTTAGAAGAACAACTTGAACATAAGTATCTAGTTAATAATCTTCGTCATTCAAAGGCTTGGAGAGCGTTTTATGCAACGTGTAAGCATTATGATGTTTCTATAGAGAGCCTGCCGCCTATTACTTTAACGATTGCTTCAACGATTCCCATAGCAAAAGGAATGGCAAGTAGTACAGCTGATGTTGCAGCAACAGTTGTAGCGACGGCTCGGTTACTTGGTTGTACTATGACACCACAGAAGCTTGCGACAATTTGTCTTTCAATGGAACCGACGGATAGTACAATTTTTCCGAATCTGACACTTTTTGATCATATACATGGTAAAGTTATGGTGGAATCCTCATGGTCTCCACGTTTTGGTGTGCTCGTGCTGGAGCCGTTAGATATATTAATAACAGAAGAGTTCCATAGCAGGAATGTTCAGGAGATGTATAAAAATCAGGCGCTTGAGTTAGAAGAAGCATATTCTTTATATAAACAAGCCATCAATGAGGAATCTCTCTTGAAGTTAGGAGAAGCTGCTACTATTAGTGCAACGGTCAATCAAGCGATATTACCAAAGCCGAAATTTAATGAATTATTAGAGGTTGTGGATACGACAGATTTGTTAGGAATCAATGTTGCACACAGCGGGACCGTCATTGGATTAATGTATGATGAAGCGAAGATGAATCGTCAAGATTTATTGTATCGTTTAGAAGAAAAGCGAATATTTGATGCCTATCCACGCTATCATTTTCATCATTCTGTATATGGAGGAGTGACCCTTCAATTATCATAGGATAAAATTTTATGAAAATAGTATATTATTGGTGTACTTCAAAATAAATGGGGTATAGTAATACCATGTTTACCGCATCTTTTTTAGTAGAGAAAGTATATAGGAGGGTATTGCTATATTGATATAGTCTATCTTAGACTCCTTGTATGTACGGTCTTGTCCTTTTATAATGAATATATACGATAATTACATAATAAAAGCTATATAAAGGTAGGGAAAGAGGTGGAAATCCTCTACAGGCCCTAACTACTGTGAAGTGGACGAAAACCTAATAAACCACTGAATCAAATGGGATTTGGGAAGGTAGGTTGGTAGGATGATACGAAGTCAGGAGACCTTCTTTATAATAGTATGCTATTACAACTACTAAGGGAGATAGTTGTCTAATATAGCAACGTTGTGTGTGTTTCTGTTTAATGAAATTCACAATTATGTTCCTAATTATGACATCAGACTTACTTTAGCGTCTGGTGTTTTTTATATGGAGCTAAAATATAATAGCTTTTACATGGGGGAAACATATGAAGCGAATAATGATTGGTGCGGCATCTAGTGGATCAGGGAAAACAACAGTGACACTTGGTTTATTACGTGCGTTGATGAAGCGGAATTTACGTGTACAACCATTTAAAGTAGGTCCAGATTATATTGATACCAATTATCACGAAGCAATTACAGGAGTTGCTTCTCGAAATTTAGATAGCTATCTAATAAATGATAGTGTTGTATTACGTTCATTATTTATTGAAAATAGTGAAGGAGCAGATATTTCTTTTATTGAAGGTGTTATGGGTTTATATGATGGTTTAGGAACAGATAAAGATTGTTGCAGTAGTGCATCTATTGCGAAGCAACTTCAATGTCCCGTTTTACTAGTGATTGATGGAAAAGCCATTTCTACTTCGGCAGCTGCCATTGTAAAGGGGTTTTGTGAATTAGATCATGAAGTGATGATAGCAGGTGTTATTGTAAATCGTGTTGCATCAGAAACTCACTATCAATTGATTAAAAAATCGATTGAACGTTATACAGATGTACCTGTGTTAGGCTATTTACCTAATACGCCTGATATTAGCCTGCCATCACGCCATTTAGGTCTTGTACCAGATGTGGAAATGCAAGATTTAGAGAGTAAATGGGATTTGCTAGCTGGCTTAATTGACAAGCATATTGATTTAGATAAATTGTTAGCAATAAGTGAACAACCTTCACTTCAAGGAGAATCGAAAAGCTATTATCCTGATTTTTCTGATGTGCGTGTAGCTTATGCACATGATAAGGCGTTTCATTTTTATTATCAAGATAATTTAGATTTAATGAAGAAATGTGGCGTGACATTAATTCCATTCAGTCCACTTGAAGATGAAAGTTTACCTGAATGCGATGTACTGTATATTGGTGGAGGATTTCCTGAAATGTTTGCGAAGCAATTAGCAGATAATAAATCAATGAAACTAGCAATTAAGCAGTATCATCAACAACAAAAGCCAATATATGCTGAGTGTGGTGGCTTAATGTATATAGGAAATACACTTCACGTTGAAGAAGAACAGTATTCGATGGTTGGTATTTTTCAAGGGGAAAGTAAGATGACAAAAAGATTACGAAGTTTTGGCTATTGTACAGCGACGATGGTCGAAGATACAGTATTAGGAAAACAAGGAATGACAATACGTGGCCATGAGTTTCATCATTCTGTTTTCGAAAGTAATCATCCGACTTGTTTTCAAATGGAAAAAAAGCGAGACGGAGAGATAGTAAGTACCTGGTCAGGTGGTTATTGTGAAGGAAATACATTAGCAAGTTACTTGCATATTCATTTCTATCAAAATCCATCATTATTATATCGTTTGTTAGAAATCGGGAGGAGTAAGAAATGCAAGTAATGATTTATGGTATCGCTTATTTACTAGATTTAATAATAGGTGATCCATCTAATTGGCCTCATCCAGTTCGTTTTATTGGAAACGGCATTAATATTTGTGTAAAAGCGATTCGAAAAGTATGTAAAACGGAAAGACAATTAAAGATAGGTGGGCTGTTCCTATGGATTATCATTGTAGGGCTTACTTATTTCATTACATGGGGCATCCTCAAATTAGCGCAGTTTAACATCATTGTGTATTGGGTTGTTTCCATATACTTAGCGTATACCACTTTAGCAACAAGATGTTTAGGTGATGAAGCGCGAAAAATATGGTATACGTTACAACGAAGTTCTATTGAAAAAGCACGAAAACAATTATCTATGATTGTAGGTCGTGATACAACGGAATTGTCGAGAGATGAAATATCAAAAGCAACAGTTGAAACAGTCGCGGAAAATGCGAGTGATGGTGTAGTAGCCCCGTTATTTTACTTATTAATTGGTGGACCCGCACTTGCGATGGCATATAAAGCGGTAAATACATTAGATTCGATGGTTGGTTATCAAAATGAAAAATATCGTTCCATCGGTTATTTCTCAGCCAAAATAGATGACATAGTAAACTATATTCCAGCTCGATTAACGTGGATATTTATTTCTATTGCTAGCTTTTTCTTACGTTTGAATTGGCGTGATGCGTTCCATATTGGGTGGCGTGACCGTAAGCAACACAAAAGCCCAAACTGTGCTTTTCCAGAAGGTGCGGTTGCGGGAGCATTAGGTTTGCAGTTAGGCGGTGCTCATTATTATTTCGGCGAATTAGTAGAAAAGCCGCATATTGGAGATGATTCTCGAAGCATCACAATCTCGGATATATTACTCACGAATAAATTATTGTATACATCTTCTTTCATTGCATTACTTTGCTTTTCTGCAATCCGTTTGCTTGTGGAGCGATTCTTATAGGCAATTAATAAGGAGGACATCATGAATTACATAAAAAATCCGAAAGCCATTGAAGAAAAGAGCTTTGAAATGATTCAAGAAATTATTACAGAAACAGAGCCTGATTATCGTTTCCGTAATAGAGATGAAGAGTTAATCATAAAACGTGTTATTCATACATCTGCTGATTTTGAATATTTACATACACTTGTTTTTAAAGATGATGTAATTGATAGAATTCGTAAAACTATTCGTGAGGGCGGACATATTTTTACTGATACGAATATGGCGCTGAGTGGAATTAATAAGCGAGCATTACAGCAATATGGCTGTACTTATAATTGTTTTGTTAATGATGACAGAGCAGCTGCAATAGCTAAAGAAACAGGAATAACTCGTTCAATGGCCGCTATTCAATTGGCTGCTCAACAAGAAGGACCTAAGCTATTTGTTTTAGGGAACGCGCCAACTGCTGCTTATAAAATCATGGAAATGGTTGAAGCAGGCGAACTGGAGGTTGAAGCTGTCATTGGTGTTCCAGTCGGGTTCGTTGGCGCTGCTGAATCAAAGGAAGATTTACTACAAAGTGGTATACCAGCCATTGTTGCCCGAGGTCGTAAAGGTGGAAGTAATGTAGCTGCGGCAATTGTCAATGCTATTCTTTACTCCATGTAGTAGGTGAAACATTATGGAAGATTTCGTCTACTACAATGGAAAGAAATTACGAAAAGGCTATACAACTGGATCATGCGCAACAGCCGCAGCAAAAGCGGCTGCTACCATGATTATCGAGCAAGAACGAGTTGCTGGAGTTACGATAATTACTCCAAATGGTATAGAGTTGAAAATTCCGGTGGAAGATCAACAATTTGATGTAGGGAAGGCTACATGCGCTGTACAAAAAGATGGTGGAGATGATATCGATGCCACACATGGCATGATGATACATGCAACTGTCACGTTAAATAACAGTGGTAATATCACGATTGATGGGGGCATTGGCATTGGGCGCGTTTCTCAAAGAGGTATTGCTGTTCCAGTTGGAGAAGCAGCGATTAATCCTGTTCCAAGACAAATGATAACGAAGGAAGTACGAGATGTTATTGGTGAAGAACGAGGTGCAGACATACTAATCTTTGCTCCAGAAGGCGAAGAACGAGCAACACGAACGATGAATAGTCGCCTTGGTATAATAGGTGGCATTTCTATTTTAGGTACAACAGGAATTGTGACACCAATGTCTGATGAAGGATGGAAGAAGTCGTTATCTATTGAATTAGAAATGAAGAAGGCTCAAGGCTTTAAGAAAATCATTCTTGTTCCTGGTAATTACGGAGAAGCTTTCGTTACAGATACATTGAAGATTAATCAAGATTATGTTGTATCGATGAGTAACTTCGTGGGTTATATGCTCAAAGAAGTACAAAGATTGAAATTTGAAAAGCTGTTAATGGTAGGACATTTTGGTAAGTTGGTTAAAGTATCGGCTGGTATTTTCACTACATATAGTAAGGATGCTGATGCACGAGCGGAAATTCTAGTTGCAAATTTAGCATTATTAGGAGCTCCATTATCATTATTACAACAAGTAGCGAGTTGCCTTACAACAGAAGCAGCGGGTGAGCTCATTGCTCAACATGGCTATGAATATGTTTATCAGGTGATTACTGAGAAAATTCAGCAACGTTCACAACAGTTTTTGAAGTACAGTCCACACAAAGTAGATATTGATGTTGTGACTTTTTCAACAGAAACAGGATTACTTGCGGCAACGAAAGATGTAACAGAATTGATGGAGGAATGGCGATGATTACAGTTGTAGGTTTAGGACCTGGAAATCCAGGCTATTTAACGGTTAAAGGTTATTCATTGCTTGAAAGTGCGGACATCATCATTGGGAGTTCTCGTCAGTTACAAGAAGTGCCTGCTACAACTAGTGCCAAACAGATGGTTTTACCAAAGAAGCTTGATGAATTAGAGCAATTTTTAAGGCAGCATATAATGAAGGATCTTGTCTTGCTTGCTTCAGGTGATCCGCTTTTATATGGTATTGGCAAATGGGTGTTAGAGCGCTTTCGACCTGAAGAAGTGACCATTATTTCAGGTATAAGCTCGATTCAATATATATGTGCGAAAGCGGGTATTTCAATGAATGATTTATACATAAGTAGCAGCCATGGAAAAGTACCTGATTTTGATTTTTTGTTAGCGCATTCGAAAGTAGCGATGGTCACTGATAAAAAAATTGGACCTTATGAAATTGCAGTTGAAATTACAAAGCGCAATCTTCGAAAGAGGATGATAATCGGAGAAAATGTAAGTTATCCTAATGAAAAAATTTATCGTCTATCTCCAATTGAGGTTGAAAAGAATTACAACATGAATGTGGTGGTGATTGAAGATGAAAGATGATGTGTTCATCCGTGGAAAAACACCGATGACGAAAGAGGAAGTACGAGCAGTAGCCCTTGATAAATTACAGTTAAAGGGTGCGAAGCGCTTCTTAGATGTCGGAGCTGGTACGGGGAGTGTTTCAATTCAAGCTGCTGCACGCTATCCTAATCTTGCTGTAACGGCATTAGAGCGTAACGAAGAGGCATTAGAACTTATTCAATTGAATAAAAGTAAGTTTGCATTAGGTAATATAGAAATTATTTCGGCATATGCTCCCATTATGCTTAGCCATTCCTATGATGCAATTTTTATTGGTGGGAGTGGTGGGAAACTTGCAGAGATTATCGAGTGGAGCCACAATCTATTACTTCCAGATGGAAGGCTTGTTTTAAACTTTATTTTACTAGAAAACTTACAAGAAGCATTGAATCTATTAGACGATCAAAAATGGAGTGAAATAGAAACAGTTATGTTACAAGCTTCCAAGTTAATGAAGTTAGGTAATGGCTCATTCTTTAAACCTCAAAACCCTACTTATATTATATCTTGTTGTAAAAAAAGGGAGGAATACTAATGGGCATCGTTCATTTTATAGGAGCAGGACCAGGAGATAAAGAATTAATTACACTGAAGGGTTATCGTTTATTGCAACAAGCAGATGTGGTGATATATGCAGGTTCACTTGTAAATCCAGAATTATTGGAGTATTGCAAGAAAGATTGTGAAATACATAACAGTGCCCATATGGATTTAGATGAAATTATCGATGTGATGGAAGTTAGTGTGAAAGCAGGGAAAGAAGTTGTTCGCTTACAAACAGGTGATTTTTCAATCTATGGTTCCATTCGTGAGCAAGTAGAAGAGATGAAAAAGCGAAATATCAGTTTTGATTGTGTGCCAGGTGTAAGTTCTTTCTTAGGGGCAGCATCTCAACTAGGTGTGGAATATACGGTTCCAGAAGTTTCGCAAAGTGTCATTATTACTCGCATGGAAGGTAGAACACCAGTGCCAGCTCGTGAATCTTTACGTTCTTATGCTCAACATCGCACATCCATGGTTATTTTTTTATCGGTACTTGGCATTGAGAAGGTTGTTGAGGAATTAATTGCAGGTGGTTATCCAGAAGATACTCCTGTGGCTGTCGTCTATAAAGCGACATGGGCGGATGAGAAGAAATTAATTGGAACACTTCGTGATATTGCAGGGCAAGTGAAAGTAAGTAATATTACGAAAACAGCATTAATAATGGTGGGCGATTTTTTAGGTGAGGAATTCTATTATTCTAAACTATATGATCGAGGGTTTTCCCATGAATACCGTTAAACGTATTGCCGTTGTCGCATTAACAGAAAATGGTGTACTACTTGCAAAGGAAGTAAATCAACATATGCATTGCGATATATATGTTGGTGACAAAATAGCCCAACAGGGAACTGAAAACTTAAAGCCTACTTTTCAAGAAGGTATGAAACAGCTTTTTCAAACGTATGATGCTTTAGTTTGTATTATGGCAACAGGTATTGTTGTTCGCACGCTTGCACCATATATTACGGATAAATTATCAGATCCAGCGGTAGTCGTTATGGATGAAAAAGCGAAGCATGTTATTAGCTTATTGTCTGGACATATTGGTGGCGCAAATGAATTAACTAGTAAGCTAGCGAAGTTATTGCATAGTGATCCTGTCATTACAACCGCTACGGATGTTCAGGAAGTTGCTGCTCTTGATAATATTGCACAAAAAATTGATGCAAGAATTCCGAACTTTAGAGAAAATGTGAAATTAGTGAATGGTTTGTTAGCTTCGAATAAACGAGTAGGGTTATATAACGACACGGAGTATGACGTAGATAGCAGAGGTTTTATCATAATCGATGAGCTAGATGAAGTTCCTAAAGATATAGAAGCTTTAGTATATATTGGGGATCGCCTATCTCTTCAAGAGTTTAATATTCCGAAAATTATCAAGGTTGTACCGAAAACACGTATTCTCGGTATAGGTTGTAAAAAGAATACGGATTTCAACAAGATGAGGATTGCTTTCTCGATGTTTTGTGAGAAGTGGGATATTGACCCACATGCTTTTCATACGATTGTCAGCATTGATGTGAAGCAAGATGAACCGGCTATTAAAAAATTAGCTGAAATTATGGATTGTGAATTTCATACGTATACAGCATCACAATTAGAAACAGTTTCGTATCACTATCCTGTGTCAGATTTCGTTCAAAAAACAGTAGGTGTTGGCAATGTAGCGTTATCTTCTGTTCATTTAGCTTGCGATGGTAATGTGTTAACCGACCGTTATATATGGGAAGGTATGACAATGGCAATGGGCTATGCAAAATACAACCAGTAATACTGGATTTTCTAAGCTCTAGTTTCACAATCAAAACTTAAAGAAA
Organism: Bacillus massiliigorillae; assembly: GCF_000380245.2. GTDB lineage: Bacteria > Bacillota > Bacilli > Bacillales > DSM-1321 > Bacillus_AD > Bacillus_AD massiliigorillae. The sequence continues at coordinate 2,979,319 of NZ_HG428741.1, read as the reverse complement.
TAAGGTGAGTGAATGTTATATGTAGTTGGAATAGGTCCAGGAAATCGGGATATGATGACCGGAGAGGCAATTAAAGCCATCGAAAAAGCAGATGTTATTGTAGGATACATTACATATATTCGACTGATAGAAGAAATGCTTGTGGAAAAAGAAGTAGTTAAGAATGGTATGCGTAAAGAAATTGATCGCTGTAAGCAAGCAGTGGAAATCGCTAAAACGGGTAAAAATGTCACAGTAATCTCAAGCGGTGATGCGGGTATTTATGGTATGGCTGGACTTATATTGGAACTAGTCGAAAAGGAAGAACAAGAGATTGAAGTAGAAGTAATCGCTGGTGTAACAGCAAGTATTGGAGCTGCTGCGAGACTTGGAGCACCCATTATGCATGATTTCTGTCATATTAGCCTGAGTGACTTAATGACGCCTTGGGAAGTTATTGAAAAACGAATTGCATTGGCGGCACAAGCAGATTTTGTTGTTTGTTTTTATAATCCTCGTAGTAAAGGTAGAGCGAATCATTTACAAACAGCGTTCGAGATTATGATGCAATATAAATCTCCCGATACACCTGTTGGAATTGTTAAAGATGTGGCGCGTAAAGATGAGCGAATCATTATGACGACATTATCTGCCATTTCGTATGAAGAAGTTGATATGACAACGCTTGTAATTGTCGGAAATAAAGAGACATATGTTTCCGGTAATAAAATGATCACTCCTCGTGGGTATTCACTATGATTCTCGTTTTTGGAGGAACATCTGATAGTTTAGAAATTTGTCATTACTTAGAGGAGCATTCGTTTCAATATGTCGTTTCTGTTGCAACAGAATATGGTGGTAAGGTGACAAAGCAGCATACTACAAAAGTTATTCAAAACCGAATGAGCCTAGATAAAATGCTACATTTCATGAAATCAAACGAAGTCACCTTAGTGATTGATGCAACACATCCTTTTGCAACAGAAGTATCGATAAATGCGATGGCTGTATGTGAAGAATTGGACATACCGTATATTCGATTTGAACGACCGCAGGAGGAAAGAGAAGATGAACTTCTTCATGTTGTGGAGGATTTAGATGCTGCATGCAAAGTAGCGAATCATTTAGGAGAGCGAATTTTTTTAACAACAGGTAGTAAAAATCTAGCTGACTATTTAGAGAGATTACCAGATAAACATGTAATTGCGAGAGTATTACCTATAACAGAAGTGATTCATCATTGCGAGCAACTAGGGTTGATTGCGGATCAAATTGTGGCAATGAAAGGGCCGTTTTCAAAAGAGTTAAATAAAGCAATTTTTCAGGCTACAAAAGCTGATGTGGTTATTACGAAGGAAGCAGGACGAAATGGTGGTTTTCAGGAAAAGGTGGAGGCTTGTTTAGAGCTTCATATACCTTGCGTTATTATTCAAAGGCCGAAGCTCGATTATCCTAAAGTGGTGTCTTCCATGAATGAACTCGTAACGTATTTATATCATCATACAAGTTAACGACAAGGGAGGACGACAAGTTGACTGGCAAGGTAGTTTTGATGGGAGCAGGTCCAGGAGATATAGGTTTATTGACAGTAAAGGCAATGGAAACTTTGCGACGTGCTGACTCAATTGTATATGACAGATTAGTTGATTCATCGCTGTTAGCTGCGCGAAAGCCACAATGTAAATTGATTTATGTAGGAAAAGAGCCATCGCATCATCCAATACCACAAGAGGAAATTGAGCAAATCTTGGTTAATGAAGCGCGCAATGGTGGGTTAGTTGTACGATTAAAAGCGGGTGATCCATACGTATTTGGGCGCGGTGGTGAAGAAGGTGAAGTATTGTACGATGCAGGCATTCCCTTTGAAGTGATTCCTGGTATTACTTCAGCGATTGGTGGGCTAGTCTATGCAGGCATACCTGTTACACACCGTGATTATGCATCAAGTTTTCATGTCATAACAGGCCATTTAAAGAAAGGGCATGATCCGTTAGATTGGCAAAGCCTTGCTCGTTTAGAAGGCACTCTTGTTTTCTTAATGGGGATGACCAACTTGCAAGCTATTTGTGAAAAGCTAATCAGAAATGGTCGCTCACCAGAAACAAGTGTAGCGGTTGTTGAATGGGCATCACGTTCTCATCAACGCTCAGTAGTAGGAGACTTAACATCTATTCATGAAATTGTACAGAAAAAAGGTATTCATAATCCGGCACTAATTGTTGTGGGAGATGTAGTGAAGCTACGACCAAAATTGAATTTCTTTGAGTCGTTACCTTTATTTCAACAAAAAATCCTTGTACCTAGAGCGAGAGCAGGCGAGAGTAAGTTAGCAAGAAAGATTGAAGAATTAGGTGGCAAAGCAGTAGAGTATCCACAAATTGCTGTGCAAGAGCAACCACTACCTAAATCAGATGTTACTTTTTCCAATTTACGTTCATATGACACGCTTATATTTATGAGTAGTGAAAGTGTACAGTATTTTTTTGAGAACTTGTTAGCAAAAGATAAGGATAGTCGTGATTTGCAACATTTGCATATTGTGGCTGTTGGAATTGATGTACTGAAATGCTTACAGGGAAAAGGTATACAAGCTGATTCATTCTGCCCACGCCGTTCAGTGCAACTACTTTTAGATTTGCAGGGAGAAGCGTGGCAAAGAGGAATGCATATTTTGTTAGTTGGGAGTGAAGAGTTGGTTCATACATTTGCAGAACAATTAACAAGGCATGCATATGTTACACCACTTCCGCTTTATAAGGAAGTACGAACAACTTGCAAGTCATTCAATCTTGCAGAATATAACGCCATTTGTTTTGGTAGTTCTACTACTGTGCAAAATTTATTAACTGTGTTAACGAAGGAAGAACAACAAGTATTAGCTCAGAAAAAGCTTTTTTCTATTGGACAAATGACGAGTCAAAGCATTAGAGACAATGGATTTACCGTGCATCAAGAAGCAAAGAAACCGAGTATTGATGAAGTCATTCAACTATTAATAGATGATGTTAAAGGAGCTGTATTAGCATGAAAAAGGCGATATTAGTTGTAAGTTTTGGAACGAACTACGCTGAAACAAGAGAAAGAACGATTGGTGCTTGTGAAAATAAAATTCGTGAAGCATTCCCAGATTATGATGTGTATCGTGCTTTCACATCTAATATGGTCATTAACAAATTAGCAAAGCGTGATGGTATTCATGTTGATACAGTAGAAGTAGCGTTGTTAAAGCTAGAGTCACTAGGTTATGAAGAGGTTATTATTCAATCTCTTCACATCATTCATGGTGAGGAATATGAGAAAATCATTACTCAAGCTCAAAGCTTCCAAAATAAATTTAGTCGTCTAATTATTGGAGAGCCTTTATTACAGAATTACGATGATTATGTAATGACAATTGCAGCGTTAGTCTCTCAAATGCCAGTTCTTCAAAGTGATGAAGCAGTAGTGCTTATGGGGCATGGCACTGAGCATTATTCTTTCAGTGCTTATGCTTGTCTGGATCATATGCTTCGAGATACACCGATTTATTTAGGTTGTGTTGAGAGCTATCCATCTTTAGATATCATAATGGCTGAATTAGAAGAAGACCATAAAAAGAAGGTGCATCTTATGCCATTCATGCTTGTTTCTGGTGACCATGCAATTAATGACATGGCTTCAGATAACAAGGATTCTTGGAAAACACAATTGATGGGAGAAGGCTTTGAAACAGTATGCTATTTACAAGGCTTAGGTGAGAATCCAGCTATTCAAGCTCAATTTGTGAACCGTATTGCAAGAGCGCTTGAGAAGGAGGCTGTTCTTCATGGCTAAGTTTTACGGTATCGGAACAGGCCCAGGTGATTCTGGGCTCGTTACTGTAAAAGCCGTTCAAACACTAAAAAACTGCGATATTTTATATACACCAGAGCCAAAGAAAAACAGTAAAAGCCTTGCGTACTCCATTGTAGAATCATACTTGCCATCTGATTTAATCGTAAAACAACGTCATTTTCCAATGAGTTATAATCAAGCAGAAAAAATGAAAGCGTGGCAAAATATTGCCGAGGAAATAGAACAAGATGTGAAAGCAGGCAATAATGTTGGCTTTATCACACTTGGCGACCCGATGATTTATAGCACGTATAGCTATTTGTTGGAATTATTAGCAGGTCATATTGAAACGGAAACAATACCTGGTATATCGTCATTTTCGAATATTGCTTCAAGTGTTGGAATGCCATTGGTGATGGATGAGGAAACACTTGCTGTGATTCCTTGTACGGTTGGATCTGAAGCAATCGAGCAAGCACTCACTCATTTCTCAGCCGTTATTTTGATGAAAGTAACGAGTGATTTTTCCTTGGTGTTACAGCTATTGAGGAAGTATGGCTTATTAGAGCAAGCTACCTTAGTTAGTGATTCATCTATGAAATCTGAACAAATTATATCAGACTTGAGTCAATTTACAGGAGAAGAGAAAATTTCATATTTCTCTACAATTATTGTGAAGAGAAGTGCTGTTTCATGATAAAGCTGTACAATATGTAAGTTATGGCCAAAAGAAGCGCGTCGCGATTGCAGGAGCTCTAGTCTTAGACTCGGAATGGCTATTACTTGATGAATCAACAGCAGGGCTTGATCCAGATGGTCGTGAAAAGATGATTGAAATCATTCAAAACTTAGCGGCTCATGAAAAAAAGTGTTACTATCAAATCATGATATTGATTTAATTTATCATATTTGCGAGATAAAGGGGAGTTATGATGTATCCAATTATGCTTGATGTAACTGACAAACTTGTGGTGATTGTTGGTGGGGGACGAATTGCACTTAGGAAAGCAAAGGGGCTAGTGAAGGAAAGGGCAAAAGTTACAGTTGTTAGCCCGGAATTGGCAGAGGGTTTTTCGGAAATTTCTATAACATGGAAACAAAAAAACTATGAAGCTAGTGATCTTGAAGGTGCATTTCTTATTTTTGCTTGTACAGATAATGTGGAAGTAAATAGACAAGTGCGAAACGATACGGCTTCGCATCAGCTTGTAAATATAACGAGTGAACAGGAGCTGTCAAGCTTTCATAATATGGCTGTCGTTGAAAGTGAAGACGCTGTTTTTGCTGTATCAACAAGAGGAAGTAGCCCTAGTCGAGCAAAGCAATTACGAATGAAGTTGGAAGACTGGTTGAATGAACAATAAAATACATTATTAAGAACAGACTGGGAATGTGTTTATTTTACATACTTGGTGGCCTTTTCTTTTTCTATGAGAGCTCGTTTCAGCCACCATCTTTAAACGTTCTTGTTTACAATTGCATTTTAAATTGGGAGTATGAACACCAGATAGAGCAGAGTAATTTTTGGTAAAATTGTTAATGAAATTTTATGCAAGCACCTCCAAAAAATTCTACAATTAAAGTAGATAGATTCATCTAGGGGGGGACAATCATTGAATCGAATTGAACGTGAAGAGAAGACGATTAGTATTATGATCGACATGTATTGTAAAAACGAGCATAAGCAAGAGAATTTATGTGAAGAATGTCAGAAATTAAAAGAATATGCATATTTTCGTCTGTCGAAGTGTCCATTTCAAGAAAAGAAACCAGCATGTCAAAATTGTAAAATACATTGCTATAAACCGGATATGAAAGAATTCGTTAAAGAGGTTATGAAGAAGAGCGGACCGAAGATGATTTTGAAACATCCATATTTCGCAGTGATGCATGTTGTAGACACAATGAAGAAAGCACCAGAGTTACCAAAGAGGAATAAAGTCAAATAGAAAAAAGGCAATGATAGCATTGTCTTTTTTTAGTACATTAACCTTTTTGTTGCGTTTAAATAGTAGGAAGTGAACAGATCGTAATTGGATATATTTACTCTTCAATGAATTGTGAAAGTGTTTGAAAAAAAAGAAATCTTTTTTATATAATTAAAGAGTACTACATTATTATTTTATGATTATGCTCATTTTTTCACATAAACCTTGGAAGGAGCCTGTTCTATGATTAAAAAATGTATGATTCTATTAGGCTTGAGCATGTTACTAGTTGCTTGCTCATCAAATAGCCAAGCAGAAGAGAAGTCTTCATCAAAAGCTCAAGAAAGAGAATATGTTGAAAGCCTTTTGAACGATTTAAATGTTGCAACAGATGCATTAAATGACTCATATTATATGAAAACTGAAAATGTAAAAGGTACTCTTAAAGAATTTAAATCTCAGCTTTCTCCTATTAATCAAGCTGTAGTAAAGTTTAAAGAAGAAGACGAAGGACCTACTAAACAATTAGAAAAATTACGTGAGCTAGTTGGGAAGAGTATTTCAGAAATTGACGCATTTATAGATTATGCTCCGAAGGCTCTTTATGATAAAGATCCTAACTTTATAGAGAAATATAATGAAGTGGAGACAAAAATTAGCCCCTATTTAATAGAGATTAATAAAATGACAGAAGAGCTTGGGGTATAAGAAGTTTTAAAATTTGATGTATTTTAAATTCTGCCTATATAATGATAAAGCATTGTTTTGTGCGTTTTCACAAATTAGAGGAGGAATACATATGCAACAACTTCAACATAAAACAGCTGTAATTACCGGTGCTAATAAAGGGATTGGAAAAGCAACTGCAATTGCACTAGCTAAAGAAGGTGTAAACCTTGGTTTTATTGCAAGAAATGGAGCAGAGTTAGAAGCTTTATGTCAACAGCTAGAGAAGGAATATGGTATTAAAGCAGTGTTTGCAACTGCAGATGTTTCGGTAAGAGAGGAAGCAGAAGCGGCAGCGGAAGCAGTTATTGGGCAATTAGGTAAAGTAGATATTCTTATTAACAACGCTGGAATCGCAGCGTTTGGAACGCTTCTTGAAATGGATCCAGAAGAATGGGAAAGAATTATTCGTGTGAATTTAATGGGTACATATTATATAACTCGTAAAATACTGCCAACAATCCTTGAGCAAAAAGAAGGAAGTATTATTAATGTTTCTTCAACTGCAGGGGAAAAAGGCTTTGCAACAGGAAGTGCATATTGTTCATCTAAATTCGCTGTTCTAGGTTTAACTGAATCATTGATGCAAGAAGTTCGTAAATCGAATGTTCGCGTTACAGCTATTACACCAAGTACAGTTGCTACAGATTTAGCAGTAAATGCTGGACTGAAAATCGGTGATGAAGATCGCATGATGCAAGCGGAAGATGTAAGTGAATTAATCCTATCTGTGCTTCAAATGCCTCAACGTGTTTTTATTAAAACAGCAGGTATTTGGACAACGAATCCACAGTAATAAGAAAAGCGCAAGCGCCCGTTTGGCGACGTATAGATTGGAGCACTTCGACTGAGATAAAGGAAACACGAAGAGGCGATAGCCGATTCGATGTTGACTTATCGTAGGGAGATGGGCGAAATCTACTAGTCGCTGGGCGCTGGAGCTAGACACAGCACAAATTTATATACTTTTTCTTATCTTTTAAGAAAAACCGTCACCGGTCTTTTTTGATTGATGTTTTTACTTCTTCTAATGTCATGCTAGTTATTGAACCTTCGTTTTTTTATCGGTTGATAGATTGCAAATCAATTTGCAGTGAATTACCATATTCATAATCTGCAAGTTTTATCAAAATTTGTTACAATCATTTTATAAAGAAACTAGAGGGAGATTAATAGCAACTTAGTTATGAAAAAATTAATCGGTATAATCATTATTGTAGCTGTCCTTGGAGGATGTAGCATATTCTCAAGTGGGACAGTGAAAACAGAAGTGTCGCCATTAGATGTACCATTAGTGTTACAATATCCAGAGCTTCCAAGAGGATGCGAAGTAACTAGCTTAGCAATGTTGCTTCAATATAGTGGATATGATGTAGACAAAATGGATTTATCTGAAGAAATTGCTCATGAACCATTTGAAGAGAATGGTTTAAAAGGAGATATGCATAAAGGATTTGTTGGAGCGATAGATACGCTAGACCGTGACGGACTAGGTGTATATGTTGAACCAATTGTCGACCTAGCTAAATCGTATGCGCCAAAATGGAAAGTGAAAAATTTGACAGGAAAGTCAATGGATGCTTTATATGAAGCTATTGGAAAAGGCTATCCAGTTTGGGTTATTACAAATGCTAGATTTAAAGAATTATCAGATGATCATTTTAAAACGTGGGAAACAGAAGAAGGTACCATGCAAGTAACTTACCGTCAGCATAGTGTCGTAATGACTGGCTATGATGAGGAGTACGTTTATGTAAATGATCCAATGAAATCGAAGAAAAATGTTGCTTTAAATCGTGCAGATTTTGAAGCAGCATGGGTTCAAATGGGAAGCCAAGCGATGTATATTGCGAAGAAATAATGAAAAGCACATCCATATTTAGTAGAAATGGATGTGCTTTTTATTATATGTAAATGTATATTTTTACTAAAAAAGAAAAAAATAATTTCAATCAAATGAAAGGAGTTAAATAAATGAATAAAATAATTATGTCTTTTATGATTGCTACTTTACTTAGTTTAGGATTTACATCTCTATCCTCTGCGGAAGAACAACAGAATGTAGTGGATCAGAAGAAGGTACAACTGACAAGTGAACAACAGGCAGAAGTGAAAGCGATTCATCAAAATATTCTTGAACAAAAGAAAAAGCTAATTGGCAAATATGTGGAGTTTGGGCAAATGACAAAAGAGGATGGAGATAAGCTGATTAGCCGCTTTGATCAAAAGTTTAAAAAGATGGAAGAAATGGGCTTCCAAATGCCAAAACATCACCATTTTCATAAGAGTGGGAAACATTAATTAGGATATTAAGTCGGTTAAGAAGTCAGTGCTATTTACAGGTAGAACTGACTTCTTTTATTTGTGAAAACTATGGATTACTGCGTTCGTAATTCTCGAATACTCCTTGTTGATTTCTACACTAAGTGAATGGTGGTAGCTAATTGCCTTAACTGTTCTTCATTCGTGATCTTATAACCCCGACCACTTTTTTCAATATAACCCTCGTTAAGAAATTGTGCGAATACGTGGAGTAAATGGCGGTATGAAACCCCTAAGTACTCACAGACTTCTTTATGTTTTTCCTTGTAAAAATAATCATCAGCTGAAAGTAAAATAAATTCTGCTAGCCGATTTTCGAGCGGGTAAGCAAGGCTTTGTGAATATTTTGCTGTCATAGCGGTTGCTTTGTTACTGAGAAAGGTGCATAAGTATTTCAAAAACTTCGCATCATTCAATAGTTGATTTTTGCAAATATGAACGGGAATGGCAAAACAAATAGCCTTCGTTGCTGTTTGAATACCTTTGGAGTAATACGTTTCGTGTAATAATTCCATTTCACCTATGAACGTACCAGGTTGGATAAAATTAATGAGAGATACTTTTCCGTTTTGATGTGTGAGGTAGATCTTTGCTTTTCCTTCAACGAGATAATATAAATACCTTGGAAATGAACCTTCTTGAATAATAAATTCCCCTCGTTCAAATTGATGCACTTGGATATGTTGAATAATTGGAAATGAAAAAATCGATTGTATAGGGTATTTTACGATAAATGTGCTGCGTGTAGGTTCAGTTAGAATATACATTATTCCCTCCAATAAATGAAAAGTATGAGATATCTCATATTATTGTAGAAAAAACCGTGCTATGATGCAATGAGTACGGAGGGATTTACATGAATAATCAGCGATGGATGTCGCAAAACTTTTTTATATTTTTTATGACTTGGGGAGTATTTCTTCCTTATTGGACAGGCTGGCTAGTTGAAGGAAAAGGCTTGAGTGTTTCAGAAGCAAGCTTAATTATGAGTTTCGGATTAGTTGCTCGTGGGGCTTCAACATTATTTGCGTTTCCACTAGCTTCTAGACGTTGGAGCAACAAGACAGTGATTGTGTTGCTAACAGGTGGTGCACTTCTTGCAGCACTTCTTTACATTCCTGCAAACTCTTTCACAACACTGTTTGCCGTCACACTTATATTTAGTATGTTTTATCCAGCGCTTTTACCGGCACTTGATAGCACAGCAGGTATATTAGTACAGCATGGACGTCTTCATTACGGTAAAAGTCGTTCTTATGGATCGCTGGGCTTTATTATTTCAGTACTTATTCTTAGTGTTATTACAGGATATTTTGGTGATTCAGCTATTCTATGGGTAATGATTATTATGCTCATTGCAATGTTACTCATGCTTAATTTTACAGCAGCACCAGAAGTTCTACTAGTGAAGCCAGAGAAGACGAAATCAAACTTTTCTATTCGTAGCTTATGGAATATCAAAGGCTTTCCACTTGTCCTATTAATCGTAGTTTTATTACAAGGTGCTCATGCATCTTACTATAATTACGGTTATATTTATTTACAGGATTTAGGTGTGTCGAAATATTATATTGGGATGATTATTAATATAGGTGTAATATTTGAAATTCTATACTTCGCAAAAGCTGATAATGTTTTTGGAAAATGGAAACCAGCTTCATTACTAGTATTATCGGCAGCAGGTTCAACAGTACGTTGGTTACTTGTCGCTTTCTTCCCAAATGTCTGGGTATTCGTTATTTCTCAAAGCTTACACGCTTTATCATTTGGTGTTGCACATTATGCATTTATCCTTTATATCACGCAAAAATTGCCGAAAGATCAAATACCAAATGCACAAGGTGTATACTCAGCACTAGCACTTAGCTGGAGTACAGCAATTTTAACATTATTAGGTGGTTCATTATACGAAATCGAACCAGGATATGCATTTTTAGGAATGATTATATGTACGATTCCAGCACTTTTATTATCATTACGTTTTCGAGCACGCTCATAAAGAAAAAGACTGTCGATGACCCGACAGTCTTTTTGTTGTCTAACCTTACACCTGCTATGCTTGGAAATAAGCCAACCTGTTTTGAAAACCAAGTGCGGGTTTTCAAGAACAGCTCGTCTTACCAATGTTGTCTAGCTTCGGCGACCAGCCCCTCGAGTCATAAGCCATCTCGCTTTAGAAATGAAAAGCGTATTTCTTAAGCGAGCCGTCTTATGCTGGTCGGGGCTAAACTGGTCACTTCAGCATTTCAATATTGCCGCATAGCTCTTTTTTGATTGGGAGTAAATCAAGGAACATAAGCATCAATCAAAAAAGACCGGTGACGGTTTTTCTTATAATCTATCCATTTCCCTCTTTAATTCAGCCACTTTTCATTTGACTCCATAAAGCCATTCACAATGAACTATCTTTATGATACTGTAAAAATAAGGAATGAACTACTAGTGGAAATGAGATAAACGGCGATGAAAACCAAAAGTAAACTAGTTCGTATATATAAGGTACTTTCTATGTTTTTAGTAATCTTCCTTCAATTGTATTGGTATAAAATTCGAAGAAAGCCAAAGGCAGACTGGGAACAATTATGGGGAAGAATAGGAGAACGATTTAGGAAAACGTTATTTGAATTAGAGGGTTTGTTAATTAAAATTGGTCAGATTTTAAGTACACGTGCTGATTTGCTGCCACAAGCATTTATTCGTCAAATTGAAGATCTTACCGATCAAGTACCTCCTTCTAGCTGGAATGAGATTCAAGAAATTCTTGAAAAAGAATGGGGAACAGCTTTTCAGCGACATTTTCTTTCTATTGAAACAAGTGCCATTGCATCTGCATCAATAGGGGAAGTGTATAAAGGAGTACTACTAGATGGTACAGAAGTAGCCATTAAGGTTAAACGTCCTCATATTGATGAAGTAGTGCGGATAGATTTCCGAATATTACATATAGTTATTTGGTTCGCAAATCATTTTGCTCCTATTCCCAAAGGCTTCATTAATTTAAATGTCTTATTTAAAGAACTTAAGCATGTCATTCTTCAAGAGCTTGATTATGCAAAGGAACTTCAGACGATTCAAGTATTTCATGAAAGATTTAAAGAAATGGACATCGTGAGAGTTCCTGAGATATATGCAAATCTCAGCACATCAAATGTACTGGTGATGGAATGGATGGACGGTATAAGGTTGACCAATTTGGAAGGTTTGGATGAAGTAGGAATAAGTCGTCAGGAGTTGGCTCAAAGACTTATAAAAGTATTTCTTCCACAGTGGCTAGAACCTGGCGTCTTTCACGCAGATCCTCATCCAGGAAACCTTCTTCTTTCTAAAAAGGGAGAAATTATCATTTTGGATTTTGGAATGATAGGAGAAATATCAAAAAAAGATGCCACTTATTTTCAAGGTTTAATAGAAAGTTTTCTTTCAAAAAATTATACAAAAGCTGTAGACTGCTTGTCACATCTTGGATTCCTATTACCTGAAGCAGATACAAGAACGATGGAAAGATTGTTGGCTGAATTTCTTTCGATTCAACCTGCTCAACTGAAGGAAACGGATTTAATGGCTTTGAAATTAGAAATGAATGATTTAATTCAAGCTTTACCGATTCAAGTGCCTACGAGATTTGTTTTTTTAGGACGTTCATTCATTACTATAGAAGGAATCATTCTTCACTTGGCGTCTGATGAAGAACTTATTGAGTTAGCGAAGCCTGTATTTATGGAATGGCTACAGAAGCAAGGCAATAATAAATGGGCATTTGTATGGCAATGGCTTCAGTCACAGCCTGTTTTCAAAATCATTCATTCAATTACTGAATTTCTAGATTCCCCGAAGAAATTGGAGCAGTTAAAGGAAATAGAACAGCGAAGAAACTTTCAATTTACTCTATATGAAAATAATAAACAGCGATTCTTTCAGTTATTAATATTAGGATTAATAGGTATAGTAGTTGGAATTTATACGAGATATACGCTTATTTGGAATTTGTCCGTTGGTCTAAGTGCTATCACATCTATTGGTTATGTAATTTGTAGTTATAAACAAAGAAAATGGATGAAGTATATGCATGAAAAGCGGAGGGGATAGGTAGCATGAAAAGTTAGGTGAACAGAGTTTCGTCCAATAATAGGTCTGTTTTACTGTGAAAAGGGAGAAGTTCCATAACTTCTCTCTTTTCTCTTGGGGATGCTATGGAACTATTTAATTATCGTACAGGTAGTGTTTTTAATATGGAGGTTATGATATGTTTGGAATCCCATTGGCCTCTTGAAAAGCTTGTTATTGGATATTTTCGAGGGAATAGTTGTTGTTGAATAGCTGCTACATCCATACCTTGCTGATTAAATTTCTTCACCTCATAGGTTATTTGGTTCAAATAATCTAGTTTTTCCTTAAACATTTGTTTACCATCTTTAATGTAGCCAGCATGGTTACAAAACATTTCCTTAAAATCATAGGATAAAATTTGTTTAATAGAGTCTATTATTTGTGGGATTGATTCTGAATCCATAATGACCTTAGTACGTACTTGAACGAATAAATCACCTGAAAATAACTGTCCAGTGGAGGTATTTAAATAAGCTGTGTGATCAGCAGAATGTCCTGGTGTGAAAATACTTTTCCAATTGTAAGATCTTGATTGAAATGTCTCTGGTACAGGATTAGCGGTAAATGCACGTCGCTTTCCCCAAAAAATTTGTCTGTATAGAGGATAATCTCCTTTTTTTAGCGCATTGGGTAATGAAATGGATGGTAAAAAAATAGGGATGTTTCGCTGTTGTTGGAACCATGCCGCACAACCAGTATGGTCTTCATGTATATGGGTGCAATATAAGGCATCAATGGATTGTTCATCAAAAAATGTTTCAAATTGTTTTGCCAATGATTGCGCCCCTGCATCAATAGCAATCCCATCTATGACATAAGCATAGACATTTAGTTTAACCGATTGAAATTTTATTGAGCCATTAGCATATGCAACATCGCCAATCGTTCCTTTTTCTATCTTTTTTTGAAAAAACATTTTTTACCTCCAGTCTTTTTAAGTTATCATAACACAAAAGTGAGTGAATGTTCATTCAATTTTTGTGTGTTTTACCGAGATTTATAAAATCAAAAGGCTGTCTAACAAATGATTGCAACACTTGTTAGACAGCCTTCGTATGTGTTAAATAGGATTATTGTTTACTGAAAATCCCGCGAAGTTTATCCAATGCTCTTCGTAATGGACTTTCTTCTGTAATGGCTTTTTGTTCTTCTTCAAGCTCGACTTCAACTTCTTTTGCTTTAGTGGCTTTAAGAGCTTCTTCCATGAAATAGCTTTGTGAGTCGACTGCAGTATATTCTGAACCTGATCGTTTGACATATTGAGCGTCTGCTTGCAAAACACGAGCTTTAACATTATCGTGTAGCTGCACTTCTAAAATATCGATAATGCGCTTTTTAACATTATCATCGATAATTGGGCAGGCGATTTCAACACGCTTTTCAGTATTACGTGTCATAATGTCAGCTGAACTAATATATATTTGTGTATCGCTATTCTTACCAAAGCAATAAATACGAGAATGCTCTAGAAATCTTCCTACAATGCTTACAACAGTTATGTTTTCAGTTTTGTCTTTAATTTGTGGTACAAGACAACATATTCCACGAATGATGAGTTTAATTGTTACTCCAGCGCAAGATGCTTCAGATAGTTTTGTTATAATTTCACGGTCGGTGAGAGAGTTCATCTTCATAATGATTTGTCCTTCTTCACCACGTTTTGTTTTTGCGATTTCTTCATCTATTAGTGCGACGATACCTGGCTTTAAGCTTGTTGGTGCAACTAATAAACGATCATATTGACCATCTAAGTTAGAAATGGCCATATTTTTAAAGAAGTTTGCTGCATCGTTTCCAATCTCTTCATTGGCGGTTATTAAACTTACATCGGTATAAAGCTTGGCAGACTTTTCATTATAATTACCAGTCCCGATTTGGGTTACATACTGTACTTTATTATTATCCCAATGGGTAATTAAGCAAATTTTCGAGTGAACTTTAAAGCCTTCGAAACCGTAGATGACATTACAGCCAGCTTCTTCTAGACGTTCTGCCCAATCAATATTGTTTTGTTCATCAAATCGAGCACGTAGCTCCATTAATACAGTAACGTCTTTATTATTATCCGCTGCTTCAGTTAAATATTCTACAAGCTTAGAATTGTTAGCGAGACGATAGATAGTGATTTTGATAGAAATAACCGTTTCGTCATAGGCTGCTTCTTTAATCATTCGTAGAAAGGATTCCATTTGTTCATAAGGATAATGTAGAATCACATCATGTTTCCGAACCTGTGTAAGCATGCTTTCACGTTTATTGACTGCCGATGAAGGTTGTGCTTCAAAGGCAGGATAGGATAGTTTTCGTACCTTTTCAAGTGGAAACTTATCTGCTAATGAAAACACATAAGACATACAAAGTGGAGCTTTACTTTTGAAAATTTGCTCTTTTTCAATGTTCAGTCGATCACGTAAATATTCAAGCAATTCATGGCTTGCTTCGTTTTGTACCTCTAAACGAACAGGAGCGAGACGTCTTCGTTTTTTTAGAATTTTTTTCATATGATGTCGATAGTCATCATCGTCAGCAAATACTTCATCTTCAGGGCTTATATCTGCATTTCGGGTAACAGCGATAATAGTTTTGTCTGTTACTTCAAACATATCAAGAATTTTATTTGTATATTCAAAGATGATTTTCTCCATCAGAATATAACGAACATTTTCTCCAGGAAGGAAGAGAACCTTTGGTAAGCTTTGCGGAACTGGTATGATTCCGAATGATGTTGTATCTTCCTTTTTGATCGTAACGATGATATGTAAAGATTTATTAGACAAATGCGGAAACGGGTGATGAAAGTCAACAATTTGTGGTGACAGTACTGGCATAATATACGTATCAAAATATTGTTCAACAAATTTTCTTTCTGATCCGCTTAAATCTTTCATACCAAGATGATATATATCTTCTTTACGAAATTGCTCTGTAATTTCAGTGAAAACCTGATCTCTTTGTTTATATAACGGTGCCACTGCTTTAAATATCTTCTTTAACTGTTCAGCTGGTGTCAAACCACTTTTGTTATCTACACGATTGCCTTTTAAAAGTGTTAAATCTGTTAAGCTACCAACTCGTATCATGAAAAATTCGTCTAAATTGCTTTCGAAAATTGAAACGAATTTCAAACGTTCATAAAGTGGAACGGACACATCAAAAGCCTCATCAAGAACTCGTTGATTAAATTTCAGCCAAGAAAGTTCTCGGTTTTGGGTATAGCTTAAATCATGATGTACTTTCGTTTTGACCATGTTCTTCACCTTCTTTTAAGACTTTACTGTATAGGTAACCTTCTCTTACTCCATATCCGCTTACATGAATCGTTTCACTTCCGAAATATTCGGCGATCGTATGAAGAATAAGTAGACCAGGGGTAATGGTATGAATTCGATCAGGAACGATTTGTAAAAGTCGATGCAACGTTTGCTTTTCGGGTTTATGCAACAGTGGTAGTATTTCTGAAATATTATCAACTGCCATTGTAAGACTTTGCTTCATTTCAAAAAGCTCATTGTTTAACTTTTTGGCTGCACGAATGGTTCCGCCAACACCACAAATGGTCGGAATTGGTTGTAACTCATCGAGTCCAAGCTTTGTTAATTCAAACAGAATCTCTTCTTTCATAGCTTGTTTTTCTTTTTTCTTTGGGAATAGTTTGTTTACATGTTTCGAAAAAAGACTTAATGAGCCGATAGGTAAGGAAACTGCTAAAGTTACTTTTGCATTATTATAGAAAGCGAGTTCGGTAGAACCTCCACCAATGTCAACCATCATACCGTCGGTTACTTGTAAAGCATGAGTTGCTCCAATGAAGTCAAGTTTAGCTTCTTCTTCACCAGTTATGACATCAACTCGGTGACCAATTTGTTCATAAATAACCCGCACAACTTCATCTGTATTTACAATGTTACGAAATGATGCAGTGGCAAAGATGAATATGTTATTAATTTTGAAATTTTCTAATATATTTATATAGTTATTAATAATCTCACAAGCTGTATTGATTCCGTTTGTTAATAGGTAACCATCTTTTACATATCCAGCTAGACCAGCTATTGTTTTTTTATGTAGGATGGATTTTACGTTGTCATTTTCATAGCTATAAATATTGAGCCGGATGGTATTAGAGCCAACGTCAATTATGCCGTAAATCATATTTATACCTCTTTTCGTTCAAATGTTTAATAATTTGTTTTTTTTTCATAACTTTCATTATATCGTTTATAATACCCTCTATTTGTGAAGATAATGTTTGGTTTTTGTTAATGTGCGTAAAAATTTAATATGCAAAAAGAGAGAGTGAAATATAGTAAAATTTCATTCTCTCTTTAAATGTTTATACTCTATTTTTTCTTAGAAGCGTTAACAGCAAGTAATAATCGTGATTTTTTCGTTCTCTTTGGTTTAAGACGAGGTATGACATACTTCGTAGTGGATTTTGTTTCATCTTGTACTGAAGAAGCTTGAGCTTCGACAACAATGATCTCATTTTGTTCTTTTTCCAAATTCACAGGTTTTTTATTTTCTTTTAATGCTTCTTCCATGAAGTAAGATTGACTATCTATTTTTTGATTGTTTAAGTTCTTACGTTTTTCATATTGCTTGTTATCACATAACAAGCGAGCCTTCACGTTATCTTGTAGCTGAATGTCTAATATGTGATAGATTTGTTGCTTCACTTGGGAATCGAGAATTGGACAGGCAATTTCTACACGTTTCTCCATGTTTCTCGTCATAATATCCGCTGAACTAATATACATATGCATACCTGGACCTTCGCCGAAGCAGTAGATACGTGAATGTTCTAAGAACCTACCTAATATACTTACGACAGTGATATTTTCAGTTCGGTCTTTAATACCCGGAACAAGGCAGCAAATACCGCGAATAATCAAATTGATTTTTACACCAGCACAAGAAGCTTCTGATAATTTCGTAATCATTTCACGGTCCGTTAATGAATTCATTTTCATGACAATTCGACCGTTGTAACCGGATTGAGCTTTCATGATTTCTTCGTCAATTAGGTTCATTAAACCCGGCTTCAAGCTGTTTGGTGCTACTAGGAGATGCGCATATTGTCCATCAAGATTAGAAATGGCCATGTTTTTGAAAAAGTTTGCGGCATCATTTCCGATTGCTTCACTTGCAGTCATAAAAGATAAATCCGTGTACATTTTTGAAGATTTCTCATTATAGTTGCCTGTGCCGATTTGGGTAATATATTGAATTTTGTTATTTACTAGATGAGTAATGAGACAGATTTTTGAATGCACTTTAAAGCCTTCGAAGCCATAAATGACAGTACAACCTGCATCTTCTAAGCGCTCAGCCCAATCAATATTATTTTGCTCATCAAAGCGTGCGCGTAACTCCATTAATACCGTTACGTCTTTATTATTCTCAGCAGCTTCAATTAATGATTCTACTAGTTTTGAATTATTTGCTAGACGGTAGATTGTGATTTTAATAGAAATAACATTCTCGTCCTGGGCAGCTTCTTTAATTAATCGTAAAAATGGTTCCATCGTTTCATATGGGTAGTGTAATACGACATCTTTCTTCTGTACCTGGCTAATCATGCTTTCGCGTTTGTTTACAGCAGCTGGCTGTTGCGGTTCAAAAGCAGGGTACGAAATTTCACGCGTTGTTTCCATTGAAAAACGTTCGTGTAAAGAGAAAACATAGGACATACATAAAGGCGCCTTGCTTTTAAATACTTGTTCTTTCTTAATATTTAAACGCTCGCATAAATAATCTAGTAATAAAGGATCGGCATCATTTTGCACTTCAAGACGAACGGGAGCAAGACGCTTTCGCTTCTTTAAAATTTTCTTCATATGATGGCGATAATCATCATCATCAGCGAATACCTCATCCTCTGGGCTAATATCTGCATTTCGTGTAACAGCGATAATCGTCTTGTCGACGATTTCGAACATATCAAACACAATATGAGCGAATTCTAGAATGATTTTTTCCATCATGACATAACGAACAGTATTACCAGGTAAGTACAGCACACTTGGCAGTGACTGTGGTACTGGTATCATTCCGTATGTTGTTTTGTCTTCATTTGCCATCATTACAATAATGTTTAAAGACTTGTTTGGTAAATGTGGAAAAGGGTGAAGCGTGTCCACGATTTGTGGTGAAAGAACTGGGAAAATATAATTCTTGAAATATTGCTCGATAAACTTTCTGTCTTTACCATCCAAATCTTTTATACTCATATGATAAATATCATGTTCATGTAGCTGCTCTTTAATTTCATTAAAAATTTTATCTCGTTGCTTATAGAGCGGTGCCACTTCTTTAAAAATCTTCTTTAGCTGCTCGGTTGGTGTCATACCGCTTTTCTTGTCGATACGACTTCCTTTAAGTAGTGACAGGTCTAAAAGACTGCCGACACGAATCATGAAGAATTCATCTAAATTACTTTCGAAAATACTAACGAATTTCAATCGTTCGTACAGAGGTACAGTTGGATCACATGCTTCTTCTAATACTCGCTGATTGAATTTCAACCATGAAAGTTCTCGGTTTTGTGTATAACTGATATCATATTTTTTCTTCGTTTTTGCCATAATCAGTACCTTCTTTCAAAACTCTAGTATATAAATATCCTTCACGAACACCATAATTGCTTACATGAATGGTTTCGCATCCATAATAAGTAGCAATTGTTTGTAAGATAATCATTCCAGGAATAATTGTATGCACTCGATCAGGTACAACTTGTAATACTTTACGTAGTGTTTTTTTATCTACTTTTTGCAATAAATTTAGTAGTTGAGAAATAGTAGCGACTTCAAATTCATTCGTTTCATTATCAAAAATTAAATTGTTTTGCAATTTTTTGGTTGCACGAATAGAACCGCCGACGCCACAAAGTATTTTATACTCTTTAAGAGTGGTTTCGCCTAGTTTAGTTAATTCAAGTAGTACTGCTTGTTTCATAGCTTCTTTTTCGGAATCTTTTGGAAATAGTTTTGAAACGTATTTAGAATAAAGGCTTAATGAGCCAATAGGGAGACTAACGGCTTTGATAATTTTGGCATCCTCATAAGTAGTAATTTCGGTAGAGCCACCACCAATGTCTACTAAAATACCATCTTTCACAGTCAATGCATGAGAAGCCCCAATAAAGCCAAGTTTGGCTTCTTCTTCGCCAGCGATGACATCGACAGGAAAACCGGTACGCTCTTTAATATTCCACACAACCTCATCCGTATTAACAATATTCCGCAATGATGCCGTTGCAAAGACAAACACATTTTGAATTTGAAAGTTTTCTACAATGCTTTTGTAGTTGCTTATAATAGTACATGCTCGCTCAATTCCTTTTGGCGATAAATAACCGTCTACGACATATCCGGCAAGACCTGCCATTGTTTTTTTATGTAACAAAGAAGTTACTAGTTTATTTTTATAAGAATAAATATTTAGGCGAATAGTATTTGAACCGACATCAATAATACTGTAAATCATTAACATCCCCCTTTTACAAGGTTAGAAATAACTATTTTTACAATAGTATCTATATTAACTCTAATATACTATCGTTCTTTTGTGAAGGAAAAACATGTAAAATACTTATAATGTTCGGAATTATGAAAATATATGGAAGATACGAGTTTAAAATTGGTTGAAAATATGAGCGGGGAATAAAATATATGAGTGGAGAACAAAAAATATGAGCAAAAAAATAAGACAAATCCGTGATGATTATTCATCACGGATTTGTCTTATTTTTGATTTGGTTGGTAATTCAATTCTTTAAATAATTCATTTCGCTCTGAATCTGTTAAATTACGCCATTGGCCAAGTTTTAGTCCTTTCAGGTGAATGTTCATGATTCTTATACGTTCTAAGGCGCGAACTTCATAGCCAAGTGCTGAGCACATGCGGCGAATTTGACGATTTAAACCTTGTGTAAGTGTAATGTTAAAAACATTTTTAGAGAGTTGCTTTACTTTACATGGAAGTGTGACTGTATCTAGTATTTCAACACCGCTTGCCATTTTCTTTAAGAAAGCAGGAGTAATGGGCTTGTCTACTGTGACAATGTATTCTTTCTCATGTCTGTTCTCTGCACGAAGGATTTCATTGACGATGTCACCGTCATTTGTAAGTAAAATTAAGCCTGTTGAATCTTTATCTAAGCGGCCAATGTGGAAAATTCGTAATGGGTGATTAACAAAGTCCACAATATTTCCTTTTATATGTCGTTCAGTTGTACTCGTAATACCGGCTGGTTTATTTAGTGCAAGGTACACATATTCCTGCTTTTCTTTTATTGGTTTGCCATCGATGCGGACATCATCACCATCTTCAGCTTGGCTTCCTAATTCGGCTACAACACCATTGATGGTTACTCTTTTTTCTGCAATTAATTTATCGGCACCGCGTCTAGAAGTTGCTCCAGACTCAGCGATGTATTTATTTATTCTCAATTGAAGCACACCTTTAATTAATATTTTATCCGGTTCAACTATTGCTCGGTGGAGAATGAGAGAAACCACCATCAAGCAAAGTTTCACTTTATGTTATTTAAGATACAGTATTTACTACCTCTATTACAAGAGAAGGCTGTCGATTGATTCGACAGCCTAAACATTATTCTTAAATAGATGCTTTTTCTATTTCACGCTTTTTCGCTAAACGTGAAGTTCTGATTTCTACACAAGAAAGTTTCTCACATTCTTTGAAAGCAAAGTGACGACAAGATTGACAAGTTTCATTAGAAATTAAAGTAATTCCATGCATGATTGCTGATTGTGTATCAGGGAAGAAGGCTTGTTCACCTAATTCCTCATATAATCCTGTTCGTTTTACAATTTCAAGTGGCTGATCATGCATACCCGAAATTAAGACACGGCAGTTGTTTTTTTGTAACTGCTGAATAATTTGCTTTAAGTTATTCTCTCCAGTTGTATCTAGATAGCACAATTTATTCATTTTCAGTAAAACGACTCGTGGCTGATAATGAATGGCATCTAACACATAATAAACAAATGTTTCAGCAGCTCCAAAGAATAACGAGCCTTCAACATCAAACATGCTAATTTGCGGACAGAAATGAGAATTCGATACTGCTGAAGGAGTTAGCTTACCAGCATCTGAATTCATGTCGGGTAATACATGATTAACGCGGAATACTTCACTCATTCGTTTCACAAATAGAATAATAGCTAGCAATAGACCAACTTCTACAGCAACCGTTAAGTTTACAAATACGGTTAGAATGAATGTAAGCATTAAAACAATTGAGTCTCCCGTTTTTGTTTTCAATACGTGCATAAATTCTTTTCGTTCACTCATATTCCAAGCAACAACCATTAAGACAGGTGCCATACTTGCTAGCGGAATTAATGAAGCGTAAGGTGCCAACATCACTAGTGTAATAAGGACAACTACACCGTGTATGATACCAGCAACACGAGTTTGCGCACCTGTTTTAATATTCGTTGCTGTTCGTGCAATTGCACCAGTTGCGGGAATACCACCGAATAATGGTGTCACCATATTAGCAATACCTTGGCCAATCAGTTCACGGTTACTATTATGACGCGTATTAGTCATTCCATCAGCGACAACAGATGATAATAATGACTCAATAGCACCTAGCATCGCTATTGTAAATGCAGGGCGAATTAATTCAACCACTTCAGAAAAGCTCACGTCAAAAAATTGAAACTTAGGTAGGGAGCTTGGGATGCTACCATATGCTGAACCAATTGTGGCAACTTTATCAGGGAAGAATACAATGGCAACTACGGTAGACAGCACAATACCAACAATAGCACCTGGCATCTTCGGTAAGAATTTGGGCGTGTAGATAATGGTAAATAAACATATTAATGCGATGATGATGCTATAAAGATCAATAGTTGAAAAATGAGTAATGATTTCATGAACATTTTCATGGAAATATTCTTTGCTTGCAACACCATCTAAGCCAAGGAACTTAGAAACTTGCCCAATGAAAATCGTAACAGCAATACCTGTAGTAAAGCCGATTGTTACTGGACGTGGAATATATTTAATAAGCACACCTAATTTAAATACACCCATTAATACTAGAATAATCCCAGCCATAAATCCTGCAACTAATAAGCCATCATAGCCATATGTAGCAACAATTCCGAAGAGCAGGGGGATAAAGGCTCCGGTAGGCCCAGCTATTTGGAAGCTAGAGCCACCAAAGATGGAAACAAGAATTCCGGCAATTATTGTTGTATAAATTCCGTATTCGGGATTTACACCTGATGCAATAGCAAATGCCATTCCAAGGGGAATGGCAATAACGCCAACAATAATACCGGATAGCAAATCTTTCTTAAACTTTGTAGTAGAATAATTGCTAAACCAGTCGGCGAACAATCTTAAATCATCTCCTGAATGTTAGTAATTTCATAATTTGAACATACAAATGTTACTCCTGTTTGACTGGATTTTCAATGGAAAATTTGTGAACCATTGAGCTTGTTAGTCTCTTTTAAAAATGGTTTCTCCATTTTTTATGGTCTGTAAAACGGTAATATCTTTAATCATCATCGAATCAACTGTTAATGGGTTGTGATTTAATATAACGAAATCTGCATGTTTTCCTTCTTTAATTGAACCCTTTAAGTCTTCTTCAAAATATTGATACGCAGCATTAATTGTTACACCTTTTAATGCATCAAGTGGGCTGATTTTTTCAAATTCACCGATGAAAACGCCAGCCTTTGTAACTCGATTAACTGCACACCATATTGTATGAAGCATATCAGGAACAACAACGGGTGTATCTTGATGAAAGGTGTAACATAACCCATTTTCGATTGCTGTTTTCGCTGGGCTAATACGACTTGCTCTTTCCATACCTAAGTTTTTTATATGTACATCGCCCCAATAATACGTATGTTCAATAAAAAAGGATGGAATCATGTTAATTTGTTTCATGCTTACTAATTGATCATAACGAACAGTTTGAGCATGAATCATTACTGGTCGATTAGATTGATTATCTTTTCTTTCATGTAATACTGTCTCAAAGTTGTTAATCAACTGATCACAAGCGGCATCACCGTTACAATGAGTTAGTAATTGCATTTTTTCATCAAGCGCAGTTTGAATAAATTTTTGGACTTCTTCGTCTTTGTAAATTGGATAGCCACAATAACCGTCTTTTTCATTTCCATAAGGCTTTGTAAGCCAAGCTGTTTTTCCTTGCGGTGACCCATCAAGAAATATTTTGTAACCACCAATTTTAAAATGATTGAAATAAGAGCGGTAACGTTGATTCGAGTCTGCTAAATCCTTGCTGTTTTTTAAATCTACATAGCCAATCACGTCTATTTTCAAGCGGTTTTCATCTGACATTTGTTTTAATAAGTAAAATTCTTTACCATTTACAATTCCTTCTTGAGCTGTTGTAATACCATAACTACAATAAATGTTTTGTGCTTCATCAATTAGCTGACATACTTCTTCAATAGAAGGTTGTGGGATTTTTGCAGAGTTTTGAATGAAGGCATTCTCTTCTAAGTAGCCATTTGGTTCATTGCTAGAATCTATTCGACCAATAACTCCGCCTTCAGGATTTAGGGTGTCACTTGTAATCTGTATCTCTTGTAAAGCAGGTGAGTTCATGACGCCCATATGTCCAGATGCATGAGAAATTACGATAGGATGCTTTGTTGATACTTGGTCCAAAACTTCTTTCGTTGGATGTTTCTTCTCCATTAAGTCGTTATTATCATAACCGAAGCCGATAATCCATTCGCCTTCCTTTAGTGAATGACTTTCTTGAAAAATTTGTAATGCGCTAATAATGTCAGCAAAGCTTTTCGCATCATGGAGAGGTACTAATTTAAGTGTAGTAGCAAACGCTGTTAAATGACTATGCGGATCAATAAAGGATGGAAGCATGGTCTTGCCATTTAAATCAATCATTTCTGTTTTTTCTGTCTTGTGGGTAAATACTTCTTCCTTCGTCCCTACATGTTGAATCATCCCATATCGGGTGAAAACAGCTTCAGCGTATGTATCTTCTTCCATTGTTATGATTTGTCCGTTATAAAAAATTTGTTCTTTCATATGTATCTCCTTCACGATTTCTCTAATGTAAGTATTTATTTTGCACAGTGAAAATATGCATGTACTAGGTATTCATATACCGAATCATTTAACACGTATGCCAAATCGTGAGTTATTTGCTTCTGAGATGCTACAGTATGCAAAAAATCATATGAATGATCGATGTGTTATTATTGGTGACTATAACATGAGTATGCTTGCAGATAGTGAAGGTCCTGTATTAAGTTGTACAGAAAAATTAGTGGAATTACATGGATTAGGTTGGATTGATACTTGGCGATTTACGCATTAAAACTCGAATGAATATAGCTGGCGTAATTTACTAGGTGACGGCTTTCGTATTGACCATGCTTATATTTCACCTATGTTGGAGCAAAGTTTACATCAATGTTATTTTTCTCATCAAGAGCGTTTCGATGAAATATCTGATCACTCTGTATTGATTGTGGATTTAAAAGTATAAAGTTAATTTTAATTAAATTCTTAATAAATCTACTTGGCTAATGAGCAAATTTATCCATTTACTTTCAAAGTAGGTATATACTGAATGAACGGATGTAAGAGAATGTTAGACAAAGGGGTCGTTAGAATGATAGAAGGATTAAGAAAAGCAGTCGATCATTTAGCCGAGCAAGAATCAAAAAGTTTATTAATGACGATTTTGAGTGGAATAGACGTATATAATGAACAACAATTCTTTGATAAGATTAAACATGTTAGAGAAGAATTGTTGAATGAGTATAACAATCAAGCAGAACAGCAGGTAGGGAATTTCCATACGGTTCATTTCACATTTAGCCGTTCTACTTCTGGAAGCTTGAGACAAGCTCTTCAACAAATGAAGAAAAATAATGAAGAGAAAGTCATTTCATTTGCTGATTTGTTCTCTGTTGGTCCAATTGGACGATTGCAGAAGCAAAGTGGCTTTGTTCAGAGATATGATTGGTTGCAAAATCATTTTCATCATGCTAGTGATAAGCTTGAAGATTTCTTCAACTACTATACAATCACGCTTCTTGCAATCAATCGAATCTCTGAACATATTCGCATTGTTATTTGGAGTGGAGATAATGCTCAAGAACAAACTGGTCTAGCTTATTTATTGTATCTATTAAGAGAGAAAAAAAATAATATTATTATAATGAATGTGTCTGATAAGCCAGGCGATACACTTAACCTAAAGCATACAGCTCAAATACCTGTAGAAGCTTATCAGGGGATTTTTGAAGAAATTAAAACCATAAATCCTTTAACAGATGATGAACGATATGAATATGAACAAGTATGGGAACAGCTAACAGCTACAGAAGAAAAATTCCGTATTATGCAAGAGGGAAAGATTCTAAGCGTAACAGAAGATTATTACGATGCATTAATTATGGAAACGGCAAAAAAACTTCAAAGTGAGCTAAGTGATGGAGAGTTTATAAAAGCTGCAAGATTAGTAGGTGAAGTCATAGATAGTGTGGAGGAATATGTTGGTGAGGCGTATACCGAGTATAGACTTCGATATTTAATCAAAAAAGGCGCTTTTGAAAAAGAAGGTAACATGAAAATGATGAGCCTATATAGCGTTAAGTTAAAAGCATAAGAGAGAGGTTGTCCAGAGAGAAATGGACAACCTTTTTTTAAAAGATATGAATGTATATAATTTTGTGGGGTGTCTAACCTTACACCTGCTATGCTCTTTTTTGATTGGGAGTAAATCAAAAAAGAGCATAAACATCAAGCAAAAAAGACCGGTGCCGGTTTTTCTTATTGTCTAGCTTCAGCGCCCAGAGACTAGTAAACTTCACTCTCTTCCCTACGATAAGTCAACATCGAATCGCCTATCGGCTCTTCGTGTTTCCTTTATCCAAAGGATGAGAGCTCCAGTTTATACGTCTCTAAACGGGCGCTTGCACTTTTCTTAAATTATTTCACAATATTATAGTACTGTGCTACATCAAAGCCTTTGGCATTGTAATAATCAAGCAACCCTAGAAAAATAGCTTCAGCGGCTTTTTGACGATAAGCAGGAGAGTTTAATTTCTCGCTATCAGCCTTTGTATCCATGAAAGCTAATTCCACTAACACGGCAGGCATTTGATTTTCACGAATAACATGAAAGTCTCCATGCTTTATTCCACGATCTCTTGTTTCAAGTGCTACAATTAATCGCTTTTGAATAAATTCAGCTAACATTTTACTATCGGAAACATAAGGATTAGTGGCCGCTTTACTTGCTTTACCCCAGTAATAAGTTTCGCTACCTGTTCCACCGCCACCATTCGCATGAATGCTAACGAATGTATTACCTTTTACACTAAGTGCATATGGTACACGGTCTTTAATGAGATCTAATGTTACATCTGTTTCTCTCGTATACTTTACGTTTAATGGTGTTTGGATGAGTAGTTTTTTTAATAGTAGACTTGTATCTAATACAATATCTTTTTCTTTGAGCCCAAAGCCAACTTTACCAGGGTCAGTTCCACCGTGACCAGGATCGATGACTAATGTTTGCGAAGTAAGTGACTGAGGGTTTGCATTTCCGTTGTCTATACTATCATTGTTGCTATTGTCATCTGAATTGTCCACACTTGTTGCTAAGTAATAGTTGGATGCAAAACCAATTACATCATTACTTGTTTTCACAAGTGTCCAGTTTCCAACATTGTAACTGGTTGTTACTTTCTCTTCTTTGTTTAGTGTTCCAACTACGCCATATTCAGTCGATGGACCTTTTCTCACATTTAAAGAATTTACATTGACATATTTCTCACTACTGAATGAAGTTGTTGGTTTCGAACGAAGTTTAAAATCAATAGCTCTTGCAAGAAATATTGCTGTTTCTTCTCTCAATGCGCTACGCGTTGATCCGAATGTTCCATCTTCTACACCTTGATCAATGCCTCTTGAAATTATGGCTTGTGCAGCTCCAGAAGAGGAGTTTCCAAAGCTATAACCGAACGCTTTGCAAATCATAATAGCCATTTCGCCGCGAGTTACTAGTCCATTAGGTTTGAATGAACCATCTGAGTAACCAGAGATAATATTCTTATCAACAGCAGCTTGAATGTATCCAGAGGCAAAATTACTCACGCCAACATCTTTGAATTTTGTTTTTCTTTGTGTACCATCAAGGTCGAGAGCTCGTCCTAACAACGCAGCAAACTGAGCACGAGTAACATTACTTTTCGGCATAAAATTACCGTTTGCATCTCCACTAGTAATCTTTCCCTGTGCTAAATATGTAATTTCATTATAAGCGCGATGATTTGGACCAACATCCTTAAATATAGTTGCTGCTTTTGATAAGCCGCTGCCAATTGTAAGAATCGTTGACGCTACTAATATAAGACAAAAAAGTATTTTTACTGCAGATTTCATTCATTCCACCCCTCTTGAATTTCCATATGTTTCTATTTTATCACAAACTTCGACAAGGAAGTGGAAGGAATTGTATGAAATGTTAATGTGTTGATTTGTGGAAAAAAGTGAAGTAGATAGATTATCTTGAATATAAGAAGAGGAGGCTGTGTTTACACAGCCTCCTGGACATTAACTTGCTTGCTTCACTGAAGAAGCGGTTTTCACAACTGGTCTTGTGATGGAATAAATGGCGAATAAAAAGGCAATGACCACAATTCCACTACCGAACCAAGCTGTGTGCGAAACTGGATAATGTTGAATAACGACACCACCAACTGCTGAACCTAATGAAATCCCTAGTTGTAAAGCAGATTGGTTAAAGCTTTGCTGAATACCTGCAGATTCTGGCGCTGTTTGAATTAAATAGCTTTGTTGCGCAGGAGAAAGTGCCCAACTTAACATTCCCCATAGAATAAGCGCTATCGGAAATAGTAAAGTAATATTTGTTGAAAGTGGTAAGACGAATAGAACAACAGCGAATGTACCTACAAATAGTAAGATACTTTTCTTTGCACCAAATCGATCGGCAATTACACCACCTAAACCACCACCACAAACAGCAGAAACGCCAAATACAAAGTAAGCAACACTAATCATGAAAGCATTCACGTTCATTGTTGTTTGCAAGAATGGTGTGAAATAAGCATAAAGAACGTAGTGACCCGCTAATACCAAAATTGTAACAATATGGGCACTGATGATTTTCATGCTTTTTAATGAAGCTAATTGTTGACGTAAAGGTATCATTTGTTCAGGCGGAAGATCATCAATATAACGATGAATAATAGTGGCCGAAATAATACTTAATGCTGCAATAATAAGGAAGAGAATTCTCCATCCGAACATTTCTCCAATTAATACACCGACAGGCACACCTAATACTAGTGAGCCACTGATTCCCATGGAAATAACACCGATTGCTCGCGCTTGATATGCTGGTTTTACAATTTTGGCTGCTATCGTTAGTGATAGAACAATTAGTAATGAAGCACTAAGCGCTGTAAATATACGAGCCAGCATTAGTACTTCAAAATTAGGACTCATAAAAGCTAATATATTGCCGATGAAAAAGGCTACTAATGATATAAGATACAGCTTTTTACGTTCAATTTTCGCTGTAAGAGCTAATAAAATTGGACCAGAAATAGCTAGTACAAGTGCAAAGGCAGTAATTAGCTGACCAGCTGCACTTAGAGAAACATGTAAATCCTCAGAAATTAAAGGTAAAATACCACCAATCACAAGCTCAACCATTCCAACAACAAAGACGGAAATGGCTAATATATATACTTTAAAATTCATTTATAATTCCGCTCCTTTTACTTTTACCACTACCGTGGTAAAAAACTACGTATTACATCGTAACTGATATTGAAGCGATTGACAAGCTAATAATGAAGTAATGTTTGCAAAAAAAATAAGCCTATATAAACTGGGCTTATTTTTTAACGTTAATATCGTAGCTTTACGACGAAATCCATAATTTCTGGATCTTGCTTAATTGTATCTTTGTATTTGCCAAGAATTTTTGTAAGTACAATATCATGATAGAAGAACTCTTCGAAGAATTTTACAAACGGATGTGACATTGTTCGAATTGCTTGCCAAGAGTCATCCTCAGAGGTTGCGAAAATGAGTTCGGAATCATCCACTATTATTAAATAGAATGGTTCCAGATGAACATCTTTTTCAGTAGGAATGAAATAGTAGAGATTGGTTAAGTTTGCTTGAATTTCGCCTACCGCATGTACTTCAACATCAATACCTTGTTGTTCTTTTGCTTCTAGCATGGGTAAGTAATTAAGAAGACCATTACTCCAGCCAGAAATGCGAATAGAATGTTTCGCTTCTTCAATGAGCTTTTTCATTTCAGCTTGGATAGAAGCTTGTAATTTAAAGCTCCAGACACGATCATCTGAAAATGTTTTCTTTGCCGTTTTTTCTTTGAACTTCTCAATATTTTGCTGAAACTCAGCTGTTAGTCGTTCTACGGCTATTTCAAGAGAAAGGGCAGTGTACATTTTCTTCTTTTCTGAAATAGCTTCCATTATCATACCTTTATCGATCATTCGGGATAATACTTCATATATCTTCGCTTTCGGAACACTTGAATGCTTTGCAATCATATTTACATCCATCGGCTGATTGCTAGAAACAAGGGTTTCGTATACTTTGCTTTCATATTGGGAAAAACCAAATTCTTTTAACATAAGTCCTCCTAAGTACAGAACAAGTAACATTGTTAACTCTACTATAAATTTCTGAGAGAAGATATACAAGGTGTAAAGATGAAGAGGGGATTATAAACAACTCTCTTATAAAAGTAGTTTTAGATTTGTATGTGAAATTTTTAATCTTAGAGAAGAGTGAATATGTATAAGAAGATAACAAGATTATTCAATGTTAGTTTAGAGAATAAATACTCCGTCTTCTTATCCAGTTAGTTTTATGAAGTCATAATAACAGCGAATGCAAGTTGGCATCCGCTGTTATTATTTATTAGGTAATGAATTGTGGTGGTAGGCCGCATTTATTGTTGTAATACTTATAGGGAGATATTATATTTAACCTCTTTGCTTTTTGCAATTCTTAACATATTTATTTGTCACAATCAATAATCCTTTGACATTTCCTCTGATTTATACATAAAACAAAGCTATGAAAAAGGATATGCCTTTATAAAGCTTTTCTTAGAAACACGTGATTTTTGTACTATTCTGTTCTAATGAAAAATCATTCATGCTTAATTTTTCTAGTAACCATAGCAACCAACCACCATTTACTCTAATGAGAATTGTAATAATCTCATCACTTTTCTATACCCTTTAGACAAAGAAATAATCATTATTTTATAAAATTTGTAAATATGTATTAAATAACAGAGAAAAAGTCTATAATATTTACGGAAAGTTTAGAAAATTATGTTAATTGTCGTTTTCAGATTAGAGAGAGAAGGGAAAGTATGGCTCAAACGAAATATACATTATGGAGTTTATCTTTTGTTCAAGTCATTTTAATGACGTTTTTATTTTTTCTTTGTATGCATATGTTAAATGCTTCGTTTCCAGTGTATATCACTAATATTCATCATAATCCAGCCATTGGGGGTATGATGATGACCGCCTTTATGATTGCATCTATTGTTACTCGTCCATTTATAAGTATGGCATTACATAAAGTAAGTATGAAAAAAACAATTATATTGACGTTAATCGGGATATTTATTTGTATTGCTTTAAGCTATAATCGCTTTTCATTACCTTTTCTGTTAGTAATAAGAGTATTAGAAGGAATAGGATTTGGAATTATAACGACGATATTAGCGACAATGGCGACGACTATTGCTCCAAAGAATCGGTTAGGGGAAGGTGTGGGGTATTTTGGAATGGCAACTAGTTTAGGGGCTAGTTTGTCACCAGTGGTTGCCCTAGCTCTTTTACACTCAGCTTCATTTAATACCATATTGATTGTAACATTTCTAATTGCTGCTTGTATTTTAGTTTGTTGTTTATTACTGAGTGATGTTCAGCTAATGATAGAAC
The DNA here is from genome assembly GCF_000380245.2 of Bacillus massiliigorillae. GTDB lineage: Bacteria > Bacillota > Bacilli > Bacillales > DSM-1321 > Bacillus_AD > Bacillus_AD massiliigorillae. The sequence continues at coordinate 2,947,404 of NZ_HG428741.1, read as the reverse complement.
CAACAGTTGAGAAACGGACATTCGTTAGTGCTATTTATGATAAAAATGCGTTGCTTCCGAGTTTACTTGTTTTCTTTCTATGTGTGACATTTGGTGGCGTATTTAATTTTATAGATGGTCTTGGTGGAGAAGTAGGCTTAGGTGCAAAGGTTTCTTGGTTCTTTCTTATTTTTATGATTATCATGCTTTTTATCCGGCCTATTTCGGGGAGGATTTTTGATAAGAAGAGTCACGAAGTATTGATTTATCCAGCTGGAATTTGTGGAATTGCTGGCTTAATGTTGCTCTCTATGACGAATCATTTATGGATATTAATAATCGCTGGGGTATGTTACGGGATTGCATACGGAACGATGCATCCTACGCTGCAGGCTTGGGCTGTGAGAAACGTGAATGTAAGTAAGAAAGGGACAGCCAATGCGATGATCTTAACATGTATGGATTTAGGGATGGCGATTGGTTCGCCAACATTGGGGATGATTGCTAATCATTCCGGCTATCGAGTGATGTACGGTTATTCATCCATATTTATTGTTGTGCTCTTATTGATTTATTTGGTAGCTAGTCGAAGAAATGCAGTAGTAGTAGGTACAAAAAAACAAAGGTCAGTTTAGGCCT
>NZ_HG428741.1:2864162-2946098 GCF_000380245.2 Bacillus massiliigorillae | reverse complement strand
GTTTAGGCCTTTGTTTTTTTGCGTTTTATATGAAGTTCATTAAATTTGGTGGTAGGCTGCTGAACCTTTTCTAACTTACGAAAAGGAGAAGAGTATAGTGAAATCTCTTTTTGAAAATTCTGTCAGAGCATTTATTACGTAACATATCATAATGAAAATGAATGTATTACTTTAGCTGAAAACATTAAATCAAAAGTATCCTCATGTGGGAGTTCCAGTGTTGCATATTCACTATTCATTTTCTATTAATCATGTTAGTGATGAATGATGATTTATATGTCTTACTTGTAATCAAGTGGCTCGAATCGTTTCTGCTTATAAGTCGTTTCACTTACTGTAAACATCCGTAGTGTGTACTGCAACATAATAGTTGTCAGTTATAGAGATGAAACAAGCTGATAATCGGAAACGTTGGCTTTTTCTTGATTCTGTTCACATTTACTTTTCTAACAAATTGTTTTGTATACAGCAATGAATTCACGGTTCGAATTACTATTAGATTTCCTTCATCCCTTGAAATCCAAGTGCATCTTCGGAGTTCTTTCATTTACTGTAGTGCTAACAGTGAAATGGAACAACCTTTCAGACTTACGAGTGATGCTGGCTTAAACAATTGCTTGTTTATTTCACGAGCCAGTGCTTTACTAAACTATTCGGTAAACCATTTAAAAATCACTTCTATATGGCTACCAGCTGTTATTAAGCAACCAACCACCGTATTCTTCTTTGACAAGATGTTTTATTATCTTGTCACTTATTTAATACCCGCTCTACAAAAATATAACCTTTTTTATTAAAAATTTTTTATTTTTTTTATATAAAAAATCAGAACATTATAATTGTTTATTGTGAGCATTTATAATAGAATATATTAAAACCAACTAAACTTATTTGAATTTAATTATTTAAAAGGGAGAGATGAATATGGCGGTACAAACATTTAAAGTGAAAACAACTTTAAAAGAGGGTGTATTAGTAGAAACTGAAGCAAGGGGACATAAGGTTATTGTTGATGAGCCAAAGAGTCTAGGTGGAACGGACAAAGGGATGAATCCTGTTGAATTAATATTAGCTGGATTAGGCGCATGTCAATCAATCGTTGCTCGTACATATGCAAAGAAGTTTGATATTGAATTTGAAGATTTCTGGATAGAATTAGAAGGTGATTTAGATACAGATGGTTTCCTAAATAAATCAGATGTAAGACCAGGGTATTCAACAGTAAGATATACCATCCATATTCAAAGTGATGCTCCAGAAGAGAAAATTGAGGAGTTTATCAAATTTGTAGAAGCACACTGCCCAGTTGGAGATACGTTCGCAAATGTAGTTGATCTTGTTTCAGCGGGTGTAGTAGTTGAAAGTACAGTGAAATAATATTACAGAAAGACGGAAGGCAGGTTGCCTTCCGTCTTTCTGTGTCATTCATATAATAATAAGGGTAGTAATGAGGTGGTAGGTTGCTAACCGCATTGCCTTTTTAATGAAAAGGTAAGCATTAGTACTTAAAATTTACGATGATATTCGTTCCACTCTGTATGCAGAGTTTTATCATTTTTTACATCCTCCAAGAGTTTACTTTCTATAATGTTACTGATTACATCTATCTGATCAGCCTTTAAGGGTTTTGTTTACTCTTACTGTTAAGGTGTAAGAATGAAGGTTTCTGACATACAACCATTTACTTTCATACTATTGTTAAATACTAAATAAACAGATGTTACATCTAATCTATGTCATTTTACAATAGTGAAATGGTAAGAACTTTAGTATCGGGTGATGCTAATTTTTTTGCTATAGAGTGAACGAACTTGTTCACTATATGAGCATGGTAGAATGCTAGTAATATAGCTTTTCTCCAAGCATATAGAGCAACCTTCCACCAGATGATGACGAGTATTTGCTCGTCACTTATATATACCCGCTACGCATAATAATAATCACTTGTATCAAAAAAAAGTTCTCTTTATATGGAGGTTTGGGAAAGTTCTTTTTTGAATGTCTAATAATGAAGATACATCGATTTCATCTCTACCGAAAGCGCCAAATAGAGACAATTTAACTTACTCGGAAAGTTAATAAATTTAATGAAACCCTGCTACGAAGCGCAATAAAGCGATAAACGGCGTTAGAAAAGTGAGTGAAATCACTTTTCTAACAGCCTGCCTCTATATTTCGTCAATGCATTTATAACTTCTTGTTGTCTTTGTTTTGCGCGGTCATAATGTTTGCTGAGAGCATAGGCGCTAGGTGCTTGTGGTAAGCCAGCTAGCAGAGTTGCTTCTTCATAGCTTAAATTGATTGGTTTCTTATTAAAATAGTTCATACTGGCATTTTTAATACCATAATTGCCATCACCGTAGTAAATGATATTGACATATAGTTCTAATATTTTATCCTTATCAAATGTTTCTTCTATGTGATGAGCGACAAATAATTCAGCCACTTTACGAATGAAACTTTGTTCGTTTGAAAAATATAAGTTTTTAGCAACTTGTTGTGTTAATGTACTTCCACCTTGAACGCTTTCACCTTTTATACTGTTAACAATTGTTGCTCTTGTTAGACCAATAATATCAATTGCACCATGCTCGTAGAAGCGATGATCTTCAACAGCAACGATTGCTTGAAGAAAATCAGGACTAATATCTTTAGTTGGTGTATAGCTAGGTTTTTCAGTGATAGCAGCCACTTTATCTGTTAGTGGTGTAGTATTAATAGCCATTTTATATTTTCCATAGCCAAACGCAATGATTAATGTGGCTCCAATAAGTAGGAGGGTAAAGATCAGTTTAAATAATTTTTTGATTAGTCTTTTCATATAGTAAACCTCTGTTTGTTTTAATCTTTAGTAACATGAGAATTCGTAAGTCATAATCGAGTCGGCTGAAGTAAGTAAATGGACTAAAGCTTTGTTTCATTATATATCCTTTAATTGTGAATAGATATTGAATCTCATGACAGACTCTTACATAATTGTAAGGGTTCTTTTAGTATGCGTTTAAAGTAGTAAGAAATAATTCTTGATTTTCAATCATTGTAAACCCTTTCTTCTAAAATCAACATAAAACATGTGAAAATGTGAACAAAGTTTGAAAGTGTTTTAAATGCTGTTGATAAATTATTATTATGGTGATAAAGTTTTATTGTAATAATAATTTATTATCTCGATAAGAAATTATCAAATGAAGTAAGAGCAATTATAACGGTTTTGTTACTACTTTAAGGTGTAAAGGGGGGCGTTAAGAATTGGTGGAGGATATTCATCTTTCTTTAAAGCCTTATCTTGAAATAATGAAATTCCTCACTAACATTCTTGGAGAACATTCTGAAGTGGTCTTACACGATTTAACTCGTGAAGAGCATACGATTGTAGCAATTGAGAATGGTTCTGTAAGTGGGCGAAAAGTTGGAGATACACCAACGAATTTCATCCTTCAGGTAAAGCAAAAGAAGATGTATGCGGACCAAGACTATCTATCGAATTATAAAGCTGTTGGTAAAGATGGAAGAGTATTTCGATCATCGAGCTTCTTTATTAAAGATGATCAACAGCAACTAGTTGGAATGCTTTGTGTCAATACGGATATTAGCTTCTTTCAAAAGGCTAAGGAAGTAATGGATTATTTCACTACCTTTTCCGAAACGACAAAAAATATACCACAAGTGGTGTCAGATAGCAATCATGCAGATGAATATCTACATGGGAATCTAGATGATGCTTTAGAATCGGTAGTTCTTGAACAGCTACGTAAGAGTGAAGTTACTTTTGAAAGAATGTCACCTGATGAAAAAACAAGTTTCATCAAAGTGCTTTATGAGCAAGGTGTCTTTCTATTGAAAAGTAGTGTGCATCGAGTTAGTGCATTGCTACAAACTTCTGATCCTACAGTGTATCGTTACTTGCAGAAAGTAAAGGAACTGTCCAAACGGGATTAGAAACTACATTGCTTCGTGTATTAAAAAAAAGAAGTTGAAGTGTACTTTGAATTGCTCATGATTTCACATTCTTTTTCCGCTTATCATTGTGAATATATTCACATGAATATATTGGGGAAAATATCTTCCTAAAGATGAGGAGAAAATAAGAGCAGTTGAACTACTTTCATTGAAGATGAGGGGATTACATGAATTACAAAGATCTACAACATGTACTTGAAAAAGAATTAATCGTTGCGATTGGATGTACAGAACCAATTGCTATAGCGTATGCTACAGCGGTTGCTGCTGAACACACAACAGCTCCTATCGAGAAGATAGAACTATCATGTAGTCGTAACGTAATCAAGAATGCCATGGCTGTTGCAATACCTGGTAGACAACATACGGGTATCGCATTTGTTGGGGCACTTGGTGCAATCGTAAAAGGTTCAGACAAGAAACTCTCTTTAATTGAAGCCGCTACTGAGGATCAAGAAAAAGAAGCAGTTGCTATGTGTGAAGCAGGAAAAGTTACTGTTACTGAAGCAGACACTCCAAAAGTGTTAGTAATTAAAGTAACAATGGAAACAAAAAATGAAAATGTAGTTGTCTTAATTGAGGACGATCATACAAATATTACTTCTATTAAAGTAAACGACGTTGAACAATTACAAGAACAAACTACAGAAGAAGCTACAGAAGGCAGCAAGAAAGACAATGATTTCACATTAGATGAAATTGTAGATTTCTGCTTAAACTGCCCGCTTTCTTCACTAGACCTCGTTAAGAAAAGCATTGATATGAACATGGCTGTTGCGAACCATGGTTTAGAAAATGCTTATGGTATGCAAGTAGGTAAATTAATCAAAGAGCAAGTGGAAGAAGGAATTCTTTCAGATGACCTAGCAAGTCGGGCGATGAGTTATGCTGCTGCTGGTTCAGACGCACGTATGGGTGGTGCAACATTACCTGTAATGGCGAACTCTGGTAGTGGAAACCAAGGTATTGCGGTAACACTTCCTGTTATTGCTGCTGCGGACAAGCTTGGTGCAGACGAAGAGAAAACAATTCGTGCTGTTGCCTTAAGTCATCTAATTGCAATCTTTGTTAAATATCAATTCGGACGTTTATCTGCATTATGTGGTGTAACTATTGCGGGAGCAAGTTCTGCAGCTGCCATCACATACTTGTTAGATGGAACGAAAGAACAAATGTACTTCGCAATTCAAAACACATTAGGAAATGTTACGGGAATGCTATGCGACGGAGCAAAAGCAGGCTGTGCGATGAAAGTTTCTACGTGTTCTGGTGCGGCAGTTCAAGCGGCATTAATGGCGAAGAAAAATATCTGCATTCCAGGAACAAATGGATTTGTAGAAAATGATGTTAACAATACGATTCGTAACTTCTCACAAATTGGAAACGAAGGTTCTCCAACACTAGATACAATCGTTTTAAAACAAATGTTAAATAAAAAGAACTAATTAATTTTTTAGAAGAAGGTGCACTTTTAATGGAAACAACTCTATTTGTTGGGTTAAGTATCGCAGCATTATTAGCAATGGTATTTGTATTATACCGCATGCAAACTAAATACGTTTCGTTCTCTAAGCGTGTATTCGCTGGTTTAGGAATGGGTATCGCTTTCGGGGCAATCCTACAATTAATCTTCGGATCAGATTCAGAAGTAGTTAAAACATCTACTGACTGGTTCGGTATTATCGGTAATGGTTATGTTCGTTTATTAAAAATGATCGTTATGCCACTTATCATGGTTTCAATCATCTCTGCTATTACAAACCTTAAGTCTTCAAAAGGCTTAGGAAAAATGGCTGGTTTAATTATCGGTATTCTTGTATTCACAACGTTAATTGCAGCAACAGTAGGTATTTTCTCTGCAAACCTTTTTGACTTAAACGCTGAGTCTATTCAAGCTGGTGAAGCTGAACAAACTCGTGCAGAAGATTTAGAAGGTCGTGTAGATGCAGCAAACACATCTATTCCACAAAAAGTATTAGAGTTTATTCCAACAAACCCATTTGAAGATATGGCTGGTGGACGTTCAACTTCAACTCTGGGTGTCGTTATCTTCTCAGCATTCGTTGGTATTGCATCATTAGGTATTAAGCGTAAAAAACCTGAGCAATTTGAAACATTCCATAAGATTGTTGGTGCAGCATATGCAGTAACAATGCGTATCGTAACATTAATCTTACGTTTAACTCCATTTGGTGTATTAGCATTAATGGCAAGCACAATTGCAACAACTAGCGTCGACGGTATTATTAACTTATCAACATTCGTAATCGCTTCTTATGTAGCGTTAATTACAATGATTATTGTTCACTTAATCTTAGTAACAGTAGTAGGTTTAAGCCCAGTTCAATTTATCAAAAAAGCAATGCCAGCTTTAACATTCGCATTCACTTCTCGTACAAGTGCAGGTGCTATTCCATTAAACGTTAAAGCTCAAACTAAAGGTATGGGTGTATCTGAAAGTGTAGCTAACTTCGCGGCATCTTTCGGTTCATCAATCGGACAAAACGGTTGTGCAGGTATCTACCCAGCAATGTTAGCTGTAATGATCGCTCCAACTGTGGGTATTAACCCAATGGATCCTGGATTCATCTTCCAAGTAATCATAATCGTAGCTATTTCTTCATTCGGTGTTGCCGGTGTTGGTGGTGGAGCTACATTCGCAGCTCTAATCGTACTATCTGCTTTAAACTTACCAGTAGGTTTAGCTGGTCTTCTTATCTCAATCGAGCCATTAATCGACATGGGTCGTACAGCAGTAAACGTTTCTGGTTCTATGACAGCAGGTGTTGTTTCAGCTAAAATTTTAGGTGAAATGGATACAACTGTTTACAACAGCAACCATGACTTAACTGACGAAGAAGATTCTGACGTAGCTTAAGTAGTAAAAATATGTGGGTAGGGAAACGAATGGTTTCCTTTCCCACTTTACTTGTTTATAAAACCATTTAGTAAATTGAAATATCTCTTCATTGAGAAAGGACGAATATCATGAGAATTATTATTATCGGTGGCGAAGCAGCTGGAATGAGTGCCGCAGCAAAAGCAAAACGTATGGCGAAAGACGCAAGCGTAGTAGTTTATGAAATGGGTGACATCGTATCATTTGGTGCATGTGGCTTACCGTATTATGTAGGTGATTTCTATGATAACGAAGATCGCTTAATTTCTAGAACTCCTGAGAAATTCCGTGAATCAGGAATTGAATTAGAAATCCTTCATCAAGTAACGAATGTTAACACTGTTGACAAGAAGGTAACTGTGAAAAACTTAACTACTGGTGAAGAATTCGAAGATAACTACGATCGTTTATTTATCGCTACAGGAGCTTCAGCTGTAATTCCTCCATTTGAAGGAAAAGATCTTGAAAATATCTTTACACTAAAAACAATGGAAGATGGAAGAGCATTAAAACAAGCTGCATTAAAAGAAGAAAATAAAAATGTTGTTGTAATCGGTGCTGGTTTCATCGGTCTTGAAGTTGTAGAAGCAATGAAGAAATTAGGAAAAGAAGTAACGTTAATTCAATTAACGGATCACATTTTACCAGATACCTTCGATGGTGATATTGCGACAATTCTTGAAAAAGAAATTGAATCTCATGATGTAAACCTTAAATTAGCTGAAGGCGTTACTGCTTTTAAAGGCGATGGAAAAGTACAATCTGTTGTAACAAATAAAGGCGAATATGCTGCTGACATCGTAGTAATTGCTACAGGTGTACGTCCAAACACTGCTTTCGTTAAAGAAACAGGTATGGAAATGTTAGGGAATGGCGCTATCGTAATTAACGAATATGGCGAAACTTCAATTGAAGATGTATACGCTGCTGGAGACTGTGCATGTGTATATCACTTAATCCGTCAAGAAAATGTATACATTCCATTAGCAACTACTGCTAACAAAATTGGTCGTATCATTGGTGAAAATTTAGCAGGCGCTCGTTCTACTTTCGAAGGAACAATGGGTTCTGCATGTCTTAAAGTAATGGACTTCGAAGCTGGCCGTACTGGTTTAAACGAGCAAGAAGCTGAAAAAATGGGTATCCCATACAAAACAGTATTCATCACTGATAAAAACCAAACAAGCTACTACCCAGGTCAAGAAGATATCCACGCTAAGTTAGTGTACCATGCTGAAACTAAGAAAATCTTAGGTGCTCAAGTAATCGGTAAAAACGGAGCGGTTCTTCGTGTAGATGCTTTAGCTGTAGCAGTTTACGCTGGTTTAACAACTTCTCAACTTGGAATGATGGACTTCTGCTATGCGCCACCATTCGCAAGAACTTGGGATGTAATGAACGTTGCAGGTAACGTTGCAAAATAAGATTATATTAAAAAAAGAACTTCCGATATAATGGAAGTTCTTTTTTGTTTAAAATAAATGATTTTATAATGGCAATAAGAATAGACGTATTTTTTCAATTCATAAATCTTTGATGTATATAGTTCTTAATGAAATTATATATTTGAATTATTGTTTACTTCTTTAGGATCATTTGAGACGGGGAATTTTTTGATTCTATTTGAAGTAATAAATTTTGTGTCTATACATCCGACCAATACGAATAGTAATAAGAATACTAAAACGAATAGTATTTGAGTCATTATGCGCACCTCCAAAATGTATTATATTTATAGCATAATGTGAATATTGTGTGAATGCAATTTATTGATACTATTCCAAATTTTATTAAACAAAGAGGGCATCTTTGTTTAGTAGTTCAAATAATTTGATTTTATTGTTATTTCAAAATAATAATTGTATACTGTTTTTATAAGCTTACTAAAGAAAGGCTGATTTTTATGTTCAGAAATGTTATTGTTCGTGTTCCTTCAGAAACAATCTGTAATGGTATTACTAGTGCAGATTTAGGAAAACCAAATTATAAATTGGCACTAAAACAGCATGAAGAATATGTAAGCGCTCTTTCAAAAACAGGTGTCAATGTAACAGTATTGCAGCCGCATGATGAATACCCAGATTCTTGTTTCGTTGAAGATGTAGCATTATGCACAAGAGAATGTGTCATTATTACACGTCCTGGTGCTGACAGTAGACGGAAAGAAGCAGAACTACCGGACATGCTCGAAACCTTGAACAACTTTTATACGCATATTGAATACATAGAGGAACCGGGAACTGTAGAAGCTGGCGATATTATGATGGTTGGGGACCATTTCTATATTGGAGAATCTGCTAGAACGAATAGAGCTGGTGCAGAACAAGTCATTGCAATTCTTGAAAAGTATGGCTTGTCCGGATCAATTGTTCCTTTACAAGAAGTACTTCATTTAAAAACAGGTACGACTTATTTAGAAAATAATAATTTGTTAGTAGCAGGAGAATTTAAGAGTGTTCCTGATTTCGAAAAATTTCATAGAATTGAAGTTGAGGATGAAGAAGCATACGGAGCGAACTGCATTTGGGTTAACGACTATGTAATAGTCCCTGAAGGCTATCCAAAAGTGAAGAAAGCTATTAAGGCACTAGGCTATAAAGTTCTTGTAGTTGATACTTCAGAATTTAGAAAAATAGATGGTGGATTAAGCTGCTTATCGCTCAGATTTTAATGTTTCTTACTTTAATAAATATTGTGCGTAAAGAGGCGTCTTAAAAGCGATTGAAAATCGCTTTTAAGACGCCTCTTCTAATGTTATTTACCTCTATGCTTATTTTTGGCTTTTTGAACTTTTATCTCTCTTTTATACTGCTTTTGTGCTTCTTTTACTTCCTTCGTTTGGATGTGCTGAACTTTTTTTCGTTGTTCATATTCTTCTTTTAACGCTTCTTGAGCTTTAGTAGAGATACCTCTTTGCTGTATTTCCTTTGAAACTTTTCTTTGTAGCCGTTTAGGATTGATTTTCTTTAGACATTCTTTTTTGATTGGTACTCCTGTTTGATCATGTTTCTCAATCAAACGTAGTAAATCGTTGTGAATAAAGTCTAAAACGTCTTGATCTTTTGGTTCTTGCCCGAAAATATAACGATATACTTGAAGCTTATTGTTGGACTTGATTTCTACCAGTCCAATAAAATATTGGCCATCATAAAATATACTTAATTTCATGATAGGTCCCTCCTCTAAATTGATTAGAATGACGGACATCCCGAGGAGGGAAGGCTACTTGTATCAAATAACTTGATACACTCGGACTACCAACCGAGTTGTGTTTTTACATTCTATAATTAGTATATCCTATTGTATGCTGCTTTTGAAATCATGCATAAGCAAAACAAACAAAAGAAGAGAAGCGATTTTGCCTCTCTTCCTACTAAATAGCACCTATTTCTAATGGATGAATAATAATGGTGGTTAGGTTGCCTGTTACTTTTTCATTTCAGAAAAAGGAGGTAATAACTTGAACCATTTAACACACGTAATCTAGTGTAATGTCAGCATCGTTAGACTTTCTGATGATTCCTTTTACTGCTAGGACATCTACTTGTAATAGAACCATAGTCTGTCTTTCAATAGCTTCCATTCTTTGCAACGATTACATTTTATATAACTGAACCCCTTGTTAACCATAACTATTGTTTCTCCTCAACAGAAATGCTAAATCTAATGGAAAGCTTTCAGAACCCTTACGAATGATTTCTTCTTATTATTGATGTTTTCAAATCTGTAATATGAAATCATTGTGTGTTATTTTAGTGCTTTCCATCTGTTTTAAAGTTGATTCGAAACAGCACTTAGTTTGACAGTGAGAAAACAGCACTAAACACATCGTTACACTTTTTATGATGCCTGTTTGATGTAATGATTGCTTTGGAAGATTGAACTCATTAAATCCAATGTAGTGAATACCCCGATTGAAAAGAATAGTTCAACTTCTTTATGTGTTTCATTTACATCCTTACAGTATTGCCTTACATCATAAGATTCGGTTTTAGCTTTTCTGCTTTTGGGGTAAGATTCACTCGTAGTAGTATACTCTTGAGTGATTCTCCCATCTATTAAGCAACCAACCACCGCGGCTGACGAGATGTCTTCTTTATCTCGTCAATGTATATATACCCGCTTTACAAAATATTAACCATTTTATTAAAAAAGTTTTTAAATATTTTTTAGATGTTATTCTTTATTCTCAATAATAGTGATAAGTTGTGGTGAGAGTTCTTTGAACGAAGTCATTGAAGTTTCTGGTTTACTTGCTTTTTTAAATAAGAGCACTCCTAAAGTTGTATTTTCACCTTTAATTGATTGATATACTTCATGGTCCATAATCATGAATGAATCAACATGGTGGCGAGATGAGCCAATCACGATATTACCTTCATATTTGGTAGCATATGATTTTCCTTCAATTTCAGGATTTGAAATTTCATCTTTGGCAAATAGCACACTTTGTTCTTTCGTCACTGTAGGTAATGAATGAATAGGAGTAGATTTTTCATCTTTTATTTCACGGAACAATCCTTTTGCAAATAATGCGTCTGCTGTTGTTTTGTCCATAATCATTATTTTTTCTGCATTGCTTTCTGTTATTTTAGTTTCATATAAATGAAAGCTTTTTAAGTCATTTTTTACAGGGCTTACCTCTGCTTTGATTGCTTCTTCATTTCCATAAACAATGATTCCATTGGCGCGTTCACCAATTATTTTATCGATTAAGCTACAGCCAGCAAGTGCTGTAAAAGAGCATAATCCAACAAGTAAAATAATCCATTTCTTCATAGCTTGTTACCATCCTTTTTGTATTGGTTTCCTCTGCTCATTGTAGAGGAGACCATGAATTTGTCGTATCGAAATAGCTTTCGTAAAGCTTACATTTTTGTCATTTTAATCATTTGAAAAAGCGCCATACGTTATACATGATTCAATGAAACTTTATAGATAGAATTTTCGTATAAATAGGTAAAGGGAGTTGACATCAATGAGTGAAAAAGGATGTATCAAATGTGGAAGTAGAGATGCAGGAAAGAAAGAAGTAGCGATGACAGGTACAGGTTTGTCAAAGATGTTTGATATTCAACATAATCAATTTGTTGTTGTATATTGTAAAAAATGTGGATACTCAGAGTTCTATAACAAAGAATCTTCAACTGGTTCAAATATATTGGATTTGTTCTTTGGATAACGCAGTAAAGTCATAAATACGATGGAGAGATTTAGTATGGATCAGGTGCAATTATACAAACATGAAAATCAACAAGTATCTATTTATATTTGTGCATATATAAAGGATGGAAAATTAGAAATTATGGGGCAAGATTTAGGTTCCCTTGTTGAAGAAAAATGGGGTGGCAGGGAATACGAGTATTTTTATTCATTATCTAAGGAAGATACGAAAAAACTAAATGAGCTTTTACAAGATCATTTACAATCAAATGAATCAATATTACAGCTAGTAAAGCAAGTGTTTAGAGGATCAGAATGTGAGAAGAAGTTTCGAGATTTCTGTCAAAAGCATGGTTTACAGTATCACTTTTTTTCTTGTTGATAATATAAGAAAGCATCAAGGACTATTGTTCCTTGATGCTTTCATTTCATTCTTTATTCTTTTTCGGAAGAAACGTTATTCTACATGTTCCTGTAAAGTAACACTTTCTACATAGTTAACAAATCTTCTTAATTCTTTTGTTTGCTCTCTATTAATTTCGCCGGATGTGTACATTCTTTGGATTTCTGCGCGTTCTTTTTCCATGACGTTTATACGTAATTCTTCTTTTTGCTCTTCTCTTTTTTCATTATTGTATTTGGTAGGCTTTTTTAATTTGCCAATCATACTTTGATATTCTGAAATGACAGCTAATATGATGTCTTTTCTCTCTGATTTCTGTAATTGATTTTCTAACATTTCGAGAGCGGCCTGTGCGGCTTTTAACTGAATATTTTTTGAAAGTCGTAATGTCGTTAATGTAGCTTCTCGATCTTTACGTAAATGAAAGAATAGTTGATGCCATGCACGAATCATCTTGCCGAAAAGATATAAGAACTTGGAACGAAAATTATTTGAAAAAGCTTCTTCACGATAATCTAACAATTTTTCAAGTCTTTCAAAAGTCTTTTCTCTAATTTCTCCTTGGTTCATTATATTTTGTATGTATTTTCTTTCTGTTTTTAATGCTAATAATCGCACCTCAACGACTTTCCTCTGATAAGATACTATTTCATCATTTGTTTTTTGTTCAAATTGTGTTTGACGAAACATCCTTTTATACTCCGCAATTAATTCATTAGCTGCATCATGATTTTCTTCATTTTTTTCAATTTCAATCTGTTTAATAGCAGCTAATAAAACTTTTTGCTTCGCTTTATTAAAAGCGATATCACCAATTTCTCCTTTAGTCTTCTCGCTTTTGCTTAGCAAAGGTAGGAATACGGTTGCAACAATTAATGTGAATAAAATTACTCCAGCAGCAATGAAGAGTATTAAAGATCTTTCAGGAAATTCTTCACCTGTCATAACAACGTATGGAATAGACAGAACCCCAGCCATTGTAACAGCACCACGAACGCCAGTTAAGCTGATGACCATTGTGTTTTTGATGCTAGGCTTTTCGGGATTTTTTACTTTCTCGAAGCGATATTCATAATAAGAGAATAAGTAAGACCAGGCAAACCGAATAGCAAGAATAACGGCTCCAATCGCTAATACGTAGCCAATAATTAACCAATTACTAATTGTTGGATTGGCTATAGTAGTCATCATTGTTGATGGGATTTTTAATCCTAGTAGTAGGAAGACAATTCCATTTAAAATGAACAAAATGACAGACCAGAGGTTTTCTGTTACAACCTGCTCTTCTGCATGAACTGTTTCTGTACGTTCTTTCACTAAAGATGCTAGGATTCCAGCTACAACAACTGCAATTACACCAGAAGCATGTAATAGCTCCTCGGTAATAATATAGATGACAAACGGTGTCATAATTTGTAGTAAAGAGTAAAAGGTGACATCTCCAATTCCTTTTTTTCGTAGTGAAAACCTAATGCCGATAAATACAAAACCAAGAATCAGCCCTAGTATAGCTCCTGCAATAAACATATAAGAAAAATCGAATAGTGCTTCTTTTAACGAGAAATAGCCTGTAACAACAGCTGCAATGGCGTAATTAAAGGCAACTAATCCGGAAGCATCATTAATCAATGATTCGCCGCGAACAAGATTTAATACTTTATCAGGAATATGTATACGTTTTGCAATGCCATTTACAGCTACCGGATCGGTTGGAGATAGAATAGCAGCCAAAGCAAATGCAGCTGCTAATGGAATAGCGGGAATCATCCAATGAATAAAATAGCCACCAATTACTGTTGTTAATAAGACAAGAATAATGGCATTTCCCATTATAGAAGCTCTCATCTTCCACAATTCTTCACGAGGAAAATGCCTTCCATCATTGTACAAAAGCGGAGCAACAAACAATAATAAAAACCATTCTGTTTCTATATTTAAGGTTATGTCCTGCACGAGAAGTGCTAGTATAATGCCAAATCCAATTTGGATTAGGGCGGTTGGGATAGAAGGTATGTAATGACTAATTACATTGGAAATAAGCAAACAAATGAGCAATAACAAAACGGTTATCAATAAACTCATGACATTCTCCTTTCGTTATATGGTTTGATAATTTAATTTTATCATTTTCTTGAAATAATATTAAATAGAATTAGGTTTGAAAATAGGAGGTTTTCTAAAGAGTCTTAATGGGTCTATTTATATCTATGTGTAAGTTGGTTATTGTTTTCTTAATTCAAAAGATTTATGTACATCTTTTTAAAATCTTACAATTAAGAAAAATATTTGAAAATACTCATTGATAAATCAGCAAAGGTGAATGGGAATCTGGGACGGTTTAGGATTAGTTGAAGAAGAAAAAGAGTTAGAGACAACCTTTATGAAGGTTGCTTTTTAATGTATCAATTTTGGATGCAAATTTTTGTAGGTGGTAAAAGTGTATAATATAGTTAAAAAATTATCCAGAATAGCCTTTACTCCATCTTTATAAATACTAAATAATCTTCTATACTTTTAATAAAAAATAGTTTTTAGGAAGGATGAGCTTTATGCCAGTTCACAACAAACTAGTACGTGATTTAATTCCAAATATTATTGAAAAAACAGGAAAAGAATTTTCAACAAAAATTCTTAATGAAGAGGAATATATTATTGAATTACGCAAGAAAAGCGAAGAAGAGCTACGTGAGTATTTAGAAGCAAAAGATGATGCTAGTGCAATAGAAGAATTAGCGGATTTATTGGAAATCATTCATGCCCTAAGTCGTTGTCATGGTGCTACTCCTGAGAAAGTAGAAGAAGTTCGAAAAGAAAAAGCTATAAAGCGTGGGGCTTTTGATGAGAAGATTTATTTAATAGAGGTAAGTGATGACAAGTAATATTCAACTTATCACTAAAGACTTATCAGCACATGTGAAAGAGAGCATTAGAAGGGCTAACTCTTGTTATATATTAACTTCATTTGTGATGAATTCAGGGGTTAAGCTACTGGAAGATAGTTTACGCCAAGCAGCGGAAAATGGTAGTGATATCAAAATATGTACAGGTGATTATTTATATATTACGCAACCAGAAGCTTTAAAAAGATTAATTGAGATTCACCCTTCAATTGAAGTTCGCCTTTGGAAAAGTAGGGGTGTTTCTTTTCATCCGAAAGCGTATATCTTTGAAAATGAAAGCGATGGCATATTCTATGTGGGTTCATCGAATATGTCACGTTCTGCTCTAACTAAAGGTGTAGAGTGGAATGTCTCGATTAAAGGTGAGAAAGAAGCGGATATATTGGAGAATGCTATTCATGAATTTTTATCATTATATTATGATGAAGCCACTATTTCTCTCAATAATGAAACGGTGAAACAATATCAACTGGAATATGAAGAATTCCATAAAATTCATCCACAGCTCGCTAAAACATGGACAAAGCAAGAAGAAATCGATATGACTTTACCAGAGCCAAAAGAGAATGCAGTTCTACCGGAAAAGATTATAGAAACGAAAGAAAAGTATACAACTATTGCTCCTAGATTTGCACAAGTGGATGCTTTGACAGAGCTGAAAACGATACAAGACGAAGGCTATGATAAAGCAATGGTCGTAATGGCAACAGGTCTGGGTAAAACTTACTTAGCGGCTTTTTTCTCGAAGCAATTTAAACGAGTATTATTTATCGCTCATTTAGAAGAGATTCTTTTCCAAGCGGAACAATCATTTCAAAAAGTTATTCGTAATGCTAAAACTGGAATTTATAATGGAAAGCATAAAGATGCTGAAGCAGACGTTCTTTTTGCTTCTATTCAAACATTAAGCCGTAAACGCCATTTAGAAGTTTTCTCACCTGATGATTTTGATTTAATCATTGTAGATGAATTTCATCATGCTGCGGCTAATACATATCAGAAAGTATTGAATTACTTTACTCCTAATTTTTTATTAGGAATTACAGCGACGCCTGATCGTAATGATTATCGTGATATTTATAGCATATGTGACGGTAATGTTGCTTATAGAATCGATTTTATAGAAGCTATTCAAAGGCAATGGCTAGCACCATTTCATTACTATGGTGTCTACGATGATACAGATTATTCGCAAATACGATGGTTAGGTACGAAGTATGATGCAGAAGAATTGGCAATTGTACAATTGAAAGATGAAGTTGCTGAAAAGATTCTACAGGCTTGGCTACAATATCGTCAAACACGGACGATAGTCTTTTGTTCTAGTATTGTTCAAGCTGATTTTTTATCTCAATATTATAATAATCATGGATATAAAACGGTTAGTCTACATTCACAATCATCATTTGCTCGGGATACAGCCATTCAGCAATTAGCAGAAGGTGAATTAGACTGTATTATGACGGTCAATTTGTTTAATGAAGGTGTGGATATTCCTACAGTTGATACGTTATTATTCGCCCGTCCAACAGAATCTTTGACAGTTTTTACACAGCAAGTTGGTCGAGGACTACGTATTGCTGAAGGGAAAAGTCATTGTGTCATTATCGACTTAATTGCTAACTATCGTAATGCAGATGTTAAGCAATCGCTTTTTTATGTTCAAAATGATGAGAAGAAAAAAGTAAATGCAGGTCAACCAATTGTTCCTGAAGGCTGTCATGTAGAGATAGAGTTAGAAGCAAAACAATTATTAGACGAATTAGCTAAAAAGAAGATGCCACGAAAAGAATTAGTGAAGCAGAGCTATGAGCAAGTGAAGTTAGAAATCGGTAGACGACCATCATATTTAGAAGTGCATATGAAAGGTTCAACAGATAGTCGATTATATAAGCAGGAATTCAAATCATATATTCATTTTCTTCAATGGGCTGATGAACTTTCAGATGTGGAATCACAAACGTTTTTGCGTTATGAGGATTGGTTTACTGAAGTAGAAAAGACGGGTATGGCAAAGAGCTATAAGATGGTATTGCTTCTAGCCATGTTACAACGAGGTACTAATCAATGGATGAAGCCCATTTCTGCAAAGGAAGTAGCACCCTTTTTTTATACATATTTAACAGAAAAAGAATATCGAAAACGTATCGATTTTAGTGATAGTTCTTCAAAGAAGCTATGGGAATATGATGAAGATAAGGTTGCTAGTTTAATAGAGAAAATGCCTATGACGAAGTGGAGCGGCAGTTCGAAGGGAATGTTGAAGTTAGAGAATGGGATATTCACACCGAATTTTGAGGTCAGTGAAGAAGATCAAGCGATTGTTTATGCATTTACTAGGCAGATATGTGAATACAGATTGCATACGTATTTTGAGAGGAAGAGTAAGAAGTGAGTCATGTAAGTAATTGCTTAAAAATGATAAGTATTTTAAATTCTAGTGGGCTTGTGAAATCAAAGGATTTAACATCGATGTTAGAAGTAAAAGAAAGGATGATTAGAAAATATAAAAGTGATATCGAAATGGCAGGAATACAAATTGGAGCTAAGGCTGGAAGATATGGTGGCTATTATTTGGAAAAGAAGAGTGCTTTTCCTGAAATGGAGTTTCAACAACATGAATTAAATGCTTTAGAAATATTAAAAGTAACATATTATCAGAATTATAGATTACTAGAAAGGTAAGGTGAAAACATGGCATTTTGGAATTTCCCCGCTGTAACGGGTGGTAATATAAATTCAATAAATAATGCAGGGTTAGAAACATTCCGTGATAATGCATTAGATTCTTTAACACGTGAAATTTGTCAAAACTCATTGGATGCAGTGAAGGAGCATGATAAACCAGTTATTGTTGAATTTCGTAAGTTTTCAATTTCTTCAGAAGCATTTCCAGGTAAAGATGAGTTAGTTTCTGTCTTTCAGGATTGTAAAGATACATGGAGAGGAAAAAATAAGAAGAGTGAAGAGTTTATTGAACAAGCATTATCTATTTTAAACAGGCCACATATGGAATTTTTACGAATTAGTGATTTTAATACAATTGGTCTGAAAGGTGCTAAGGATGCAGATTTAGGTTCAGCATGGAGTTCTTTAGTAAAAGAAGCAGGATCTTCTAATAAAGAAGATGAATCTGGAGGAAGCTTTGGAATTGGAAAGGCAGCACCATTTCTAAATTCTCATCTTCGAACACTATTTTATTCAAGTTACGATGAAGATGGATATAAGTCTCATATTGGTGTTGCGAATATTATGTCTTATAAGAAGAATAATGAAATTACGTTAGGTAGTGGTTATTACACAAATAATCATGCATCCCGTGCTATAGAAGGACTACTCAACCTTGATCAAGCTTTTGAAAGAAGTGAGACAGGTACTGATATTTTTGTTTCAGCATTTGAACCTGTTGAAGATTGGCAAAAGGATATTATCCATTCTATTCTACATAACTTCTTTATTACGGTTTGGAATAAAAGATTAATTGTTAGAGTGAATGACTTTGAGATTAATCATAAAAATCTAGGGGAGTTAATTGCCCAACTAGAAGATAGTGAAGAAAATAGCGTATTGAAGAATTACTATAAAGCGCTTGTTTCTAAAAGGACAAGTAAAATTAAGTATCCTGCTCAAAAGTATAAATATAATATTGTATTTAATGAGGGAGAAGCAGAGTTATATTTAATGAGTGGAGAAGATTTGAATCGTCGCGTGTTGATGACGAGGAAAACAGGTATGAAGATTTTCGAGCAGAAAAATATTAATGGTAGTATTTCATTCACTGGAATACTCATGATTACAGGTACTAATATGAATAGTATTTTTAAACAGTTAGAAAATCCTGCTCATAATGGCTGGATGCCTAATCGATTTGAGAAAGATGCTAAATTAGCTGATAAAATATATAGTGATTTAAGAAAATTTATTAGGACGCAAGTAAAAGAGTTATTCCAACAAAAAACAGCGGATGTTATGGATGCAGTGGGATTAAGTGATTTTTTACCGAATAATACCCTTCTGTCAGATGAAGGTAAAAATAAAAAAGAATCAATATCGTCCACCATTAAAGAAATTACCTATAAGAAAAAAGAACAAGAGCCGAAAAAGAAAAAACGTAAAATGAGAGAGTTACCATCAAAGCTTGATGAAGAATTGATGGGAGAGTTTGGCATTATGCCAGAAGAAACAACAAGTGTAGAAACAAATGAAAATTCAACAGATACGGAAGAGAACTCTACCGAACAAACATCGAATTCTAATAATAATAGGACCGACAAAGATAAGCCAGGAGAAGCAATTGGAGAAAATCTTAAACCGAGAAAGAGCAAACCTGTTGGTAGTAAGCAAAAGTATATTTGTTCGAATAAGCAGGATGGAAAATACAATTTCCTAATTTCTACGGATAAAGCTATCGCAAGAGGTGAATTAAGATTTAAATTATTAGGAGAACAGAGTGATTATGATCTCCCAATTAAAACAGCCAAGTTTAATGATGGTAGTATTAAGCCTGAAGAGATTACTAATAATAGTATTTTCTTTATATCTTCAGCAAAAAAGAAAAGTTTTAGCGTAAGTATTGAAGTGGATTATTCGGAGTATTGTGTAATGGAGGTCGAGGTATTTGAAGCTTAGTCATTCGTATCCTTACCCTGTCCTACAGAATGAGAATGACGATTATCGGAAATCTTCATTTATTATTGACTATCATGTGGCTACAGAGTTTGGTGAATTAAAGGTCGAAGCTAATTGTATTTTATCAAATGAAGGAATCAAAGGTTTAATAGCTTCTAATGCAGCAGTTTATATGATTCATATTGAATGTGGACAAACAAGTTATCGCAGAGTATTTAAGACTGTGGATACGTCTATCCAGATAACTATTCCCGCAAACTTGCTTCGTGGAAAAGTAACGGTTCATTCATTTATTGTCGCTACAACCGCCATCTCAAATTATACGAATGAATTATTAAATGACTGGTATAAAGGGTTGGATATTCGTTTTGAAAAAGGGAATTTTTTAGCAATTGGCAATGCAATTGAGATGACATTATTTGAAGAAAATACAGAATTTTTGAATCTCCCTTCTATAGTTAATATTCAGAAGGCGGTTAAAGGTGAGTTTATGGAAGTTGATATTCATTCAAATCTTATCATTATTTCTTTACCGACGTATGAGTACGACCAATATGCAGGTAATGCAAATTCAAGATTAAAGAATACGATTTTATCCATGATTATAGTTCCTTGTCTGACGGAAGTATTTTCTAAAATCAATGAATATGGTGATGATTTAAAGGAGTATACATGGTATCAAGTTATGGAAAAAATCTTTACCGATAACAATTATCGATTTGAGGATGTTGGTACGGATAAGCTGTCATCTTTAAAGGCTGCTCAATTAGTACTTAGAAAGCCATTTAAATCGAGTTTTGAAGAAATAGAGAAAATGAATAAATTAGAGGATTGAACATGAAATTAAAGATTATTTCAGAAGAGACACTTCAAGATTTACGTGTTAATTTTACTGCTTATTGTAATCATTATTATACGCAAGATAATAATTGGTTTGAACAGTATTTTCAAGAAGAAGGTAGAGTCATAGAGACTACTATCGATTTTGAGATGCCAGAGCTATGCTATGGGGAAGAGTATGCGAAAAGTGATAAAGAAAATGTAAAACACATATATAGTTCATTAAGACATTTAACCATTGTTCAAGCAACACAAGAACGTTTATGGTCGGGACTTGCGCATCTTCAATTCAGAGATTTTTCATACTATCGATTAAGCAAAGAATTAGTAACAAAAAATGATAAAAGAATAAATACAGCATTGTTCTTTAAAAATGGTGCTAAGCGATCTCTATTTGTTCATATACTAGCTCGTTTATGGTGGGTTGGTTATATGACATATGATGAAGAAAATATGGATAATCCATATTGGCTAACAGATTTTTTCTGTGAAAAAGACTTCTCGGCAAGAAGTACAGTGTTTTTTTCAAGCAATTTTACTTCAAATAAAGACATAACGATTGGTATTCTTAGAGCACTTATTAAACTAAAGGAAAATGGATTAGAGATAAAAAGGGATCACTTTGTCCAAGCAACGAAATATTTAAACGTTATTGGTGGTGCAATGGTGCTCGATATGTTAAGTGTTGATGAAGTAGAAGAAATGGTTACAAAGCATTTGAAGAAGCTGTTCAATTTAGAGGGGATAGAAGGTAATATGACTCTTGTAAAATAAAGAATCTATTACCCTGAAGTGCTTGAAAGGACTAAAAAAATGAACCAACAACTAAAATCCAGCCTTCTGGGCTTCGTAATCGGAGACGCAATGGGGGTTCCTGTAGAATTTGTTAGTAGAGAAGAATTGAGAGAGAATATTGTAACTACTATGCAGGGCTATGGTTCACACGAATTAGAAGCTGGTACATGGTCGGATGATACATCTATGACTTTAGCGACTATGAAATCTATTGTAGATCAGCGGGCTATTGATTATAAAGCTATTATGAATAATTTCGCTTCATGGGCTAATTATGGTGAGTTTACAACTGATGGCAAAGTGTTTGATATGGGAATAACCTGTCGCAATGCCATCCTAAATTTTGAAAGAACAAAGTGTAATCCAATTGATGCTGGATTGAGTGATATCTTTAATAATGGTAATGGTTCATTGATGAGAATGCTGCCTATAGCATTGTATTCGTATTATAAACACTTGAATAGTGAAGAGGTAATTAATGTTGTAAACAATACTTCTTCGTTAACACATGGTCATGAAATTAGTAGACTTGGTTGTTATTTATATGTAAAATATGTAATGTTTTTATTGGATTATCATTCAAAAGAGTGTGCTTATCAAAAACTCATGGAATTAGAATTAAGTAGTTATAGTAAAGAAACTATTAATTGTTATAGCAGAGTATTAGATGGTACATTACAATCATTAACTTTGGATGAAATTGAATCTACAGGATATGTTGTTCATACTCTAGAAGCCAGTTTATGGGTAGTATTACATACTTCTAGCTTTAATCAAGCCATTATTGATGCAGTGAATTTAGGGAATGATACAGATACAATTGGTGCTATTACTGGTTCACTAGCGGGTCTTATTTATGGGTGGGATGAACTAAATACTGAATGGATGCATTCTATAAGAAATAAAGAATATTTATTTTGTTTAATAAATGATTTTATTCAAGCTTTAGGCTATGAATTGTAAGGTTTATTGGTAATGAAAAGTAGTATATTGTAACAATAATGTCTAAAACACTCTTTTACCTTTCCCTTGACAATTCCTCCATTCCGCGCAATAATATTAAAAAAATATCGAACGGTTAATAGAGAATTAGTAAGCAGTCCCTACGGTGAAAGAGAGCGAGATTTATAAGCTGAGAGATCTCGTCATTTGTGAGTTGCTGAACCTATCTCTTGAGTCCTGTGCAAACATAGGCGCGTGTCCTTTGCGTTATAAGGCTTAAGTGGGATGTTTATTTAATGAAATAAATGAACATTCAATCAAGGTGGTACCACGGAAGCAGAGCCCTTTCGTCCTTTAGTATAAGGATGAATGGGCTTTTTTTATTATAAAAAATGGGAGTTTTCGCAAATGGGAAAGAAACGTATTGTTGTGAAGATTGGAAGTAGTTCATTAACGAATGATAAAGGTGAAATTGATCAAAAGAAATTAGATGATCATGTGCATGCCTTGGCGGCTTTACGTCAGGAAGGGCATGAGGTTATTTTGGTATCTTCGGGCGCAGTTGCAGCTGGCTTTGCTCGTTTAGGCTATTCCTCAAGACCGATTACGTTGAAAGGAAAGCAGGCGGCAGCGGCTGTTGGGCAAAGTTTATTGATTCAATCATATATTGAAAAGTTTATGCAGTTTGATATTGCACCAGCGCAAATATTGTTAACACGCATGGATTTTTCAAATCGTGATCGTTATAAAAATGCGTATGAGACATTGATGGAGCTACTTGAACGCAGAATTTTACCAATTATCAATGAAAATGACACAGTGTCGGTTGAGGAATTAACTTTTGGTGATAATGATATGCTTTCTGTTCTAGTGAGTGGCTTGATTCATGCAGACCAGTTAATCATTTTGACGGATATTAATGGGCTTTATGATGCGGATCCTCGTAGTAATCCAGATGCGAAGAAGATGGATTATTTAGAAGAAATAACAGATGAAATGTTAGGATTTGCAGAAGGTGCGGGTTCCAAAGTTGGAACTGGTGGAATGAAGTCTAAGCTAATTGCAGCTAAGACAGCACTTAACGTCGGTGTTCCTGTTTTTATTGGACGTGGAGAAGGCAGCGATAAATTACTAGAAATTCTTGCTGGTAATGGTGATGGCACATATATTCAAAACAATGATCTTACTCAAGTAAAAACAACTCGTCAATGGATTGCGCTTCATTCAGAAATAGCTGGAAGTATTACTGTTGATGAAGGCGCAGAGCAGGCAATTCTTTTTAAAGGAAGTAGTTTATTGCCAGCAGGTGTGTTTGAGGTAAAAGGAGATTTCCAAAAAGGTGATGTTGTCGAGGTTTTTGGAAAAACAAGCTTGTTAGGTCGAGGCGAAGTCGCTTATTCGTCTGAAGAGCTAGTTAAAGTAATGGGGAAGAGAAGTAATGAGAGAGAGAATATTGAAGTTTCTTCAGTTGAAGTAATTCATAGAAATAAATGGGTGAAAATCTAAAGGAGGAATAGTAGGATGAGTGAGGTAAAGAGAAAAGGACAGTTGGCAAAAGAAGCAAGTTATGAGTTAGTAGGAGTAACAACAGAAGAAAAAAATGCGGCTTTACAACTGATAGCTGAACAACTGCGCCAAGATGCAGCAGCAATTATTGCAGAAAATGAGAAAGACTTACAAGCTGGTCGAGATAAAAATTTCACAGATTCATTACTTGATCGTTTAATGCTAGATAGCAATCGTATCAATGCTATGGCAGATGCGATCGGCCAACTTATTGACCTGAAAGATCCAATTGGCGATTCTTTAGAGAAGATTGAAAAAGAAAACGGTTTGCATATTGAAAAAGTTCGTGTACCAATAGGTGTTGTTGGAATGATTTATGAAGCAAGACCGAATGTAACGGTTGATGCAGCAACACTTAGTTTAAAAACAGGTAATGCGGTTATTTTACGTGGAAGTTCTTCAGCTTTCTATTCGAATGTAGCAATCGTAAAATCGATTCATAAAGCATTAGAGAAAAGTGTTATTCCTGTAAATGCTGTTCAATTGATTGAAGATACAAGTCGTGAGACAGCAAAAGAATTATTTCATTTAAATGAATATTTAGATGTGTTAATTCCACGTGGCGGCAAAAATTTAATTGATACGGTTGTTCGTGAATCAAGTGTCCCAGTAATTGAAACAGGTGCAGGTAATTGTCACGTATTCATTGATGAGACAGCTCAATATGCTTTAACTGAACCAATTGTTTTAAATGCGAAAACACAACGTCCTTCAGTATGTAATACAATTGAATCATTATTAATTCATGAATCATGGTTTGTGAAATACGGTAAACAACTACTTGAAGCGCTTCATGAAAATGGTGTTGAAATCCATGGTGACGAGCGTGTTTGCCAAGCATTTGATACAGCAATTTTGGCAACGGAAGAAGATTGGGGCACAGAATACTTATCACTTACTATTAGTGTGAAAATTGTAGGTGGGGTAGAAGAAGCAATCAACCATATTAATAAATATGGTACGAAGCATTCGGAAGCTATTCTTACAGAAGATGCAAAAAACGCAGCTGTTTTCTTAAACAAAGTGGATGCAGCAGCAGTGTATCATAATGCATCAACACGTTTTACAGATGGCTTCGAGTTTGGTTATGGAGCAGAAATCGGTATTAGTACACAAAAGCTTCATGCACGTGGACCAATGGGATTAGAGGCATTAACTTCTAGCAAGTTTGTCATTCGTGGTGAAGGACAAATTCGAGGATAAAATATGGATAGATAGAGCTTCTCTGAATAGGGAGGCTCTTTTTAAAACTGAACGATTGTTATAATTCAAAATATTTCAATAGTAACTTTACTTGGCACTTTTCCGTCTAATTGATAAAGGGGGATTGCTATGAATCAACGTGTGAAGTTACTCATTTTGTTTGTTGGATTGTTATTAGTAGGTTGCTCCTCTGAGAGTTTACCTGGAAAGAAGCCTCCAGACGTTTTTATAGAATGGAATAAGGAAAAATTCGAAACAGTATTAGGTACATATTGTTGGAATTCAGGCAAGAATGACGTTTGTGTGGATACAACTGGTCCAAAGGATTTGTTGGAAGGTAAGAAACGATTAAGAGTAAAAGCGGGTGATAGGCTTAAGCTAGTGATGGATTATGAGCCGAAACCAAATGAAATCAGCCTTACTCAAATGAGTGGAGAGCAGGAAAAGAAAGTTGTTATGACAAATCAATATTTCACAGCGCCAACAGAAAAAGGATTATATTATTATTCGTACAGTGTATGGTGGATGGATGAAAAAGAAAAGAATGTATCCAAAGGGGATGCCCATTATGCTTTTGCTTTAGAAGTATATTAGTTTTGGGAGGGTGTATTTATGAAAAGGATGTCATATGAACGTCCCACAGATTATTATGATGAGCGTCTTTTACCAATTGATGAACAAATTTGTGCACTTTTGCAGCAGCGAAAAGAAGTTTCGAAGAATAATCCTGGATTTCCTGAAGACGAAATCATTTCGGAATGGTCGAAAAAGTATAATTTATATGAGGATTTTTTGAAATCTCTATTTAGTACGATGTTAAGTGATTCAATCTTTAAGCCACAAGTAGAACCTACAGTTTTTAGAAAGCATATACCAATTTTAAAATCAAAAGAATTGGATGAGACTATTTACACAATATCATATGTTAAACAATATTCTAATGCGAGTATTTTAACACTATATGCAGATTGGTATGAAGAGGAAGAGGAGGACCCATACCTGAGAATGCGTAATCGTAGAGAGTCGCATTTTGAGCTGTCTATTAGTGATGAATTTGATTGTCGTTGGGAAGGTGGCGGAGGAGGATCAGGGCACTTCGTTCATAATTATGTTATTTCACCACCACTACCTGATAATCCTAAAGGGCTAAGCTTTGTTTTTGAAGAAGTAGATCAACCGTTTATGGGGGCAGTTACTGGTCAAGAATTAGTGTTTAAAATGGAGTAATTCAAAACAAATATGAATGAAGAACTATACTTCTAAGAATGTGGAAAAGCTGATTCATATTTTGTATGAATCAGCTTTTTGGTGTGCTGTCTAACCTTACACCTGCTATGCTCGGAAATAAGCTCTTTTTTGATTGAAAGTATCCCAAGGAGCTTAAACAATAATCAAAAAAGACCGGTGATGGTTTTTCTTGAAAGATAAGAATGTATATAATTTTGTGCGGTGTCTAGCTCCAGCGCCCAGCGACTAGTAGATTTCGCTCATCTCCCTACGATAAGTCAACACGAAAAAGGCTACCGCCTCTTCGTGTTGACTTTATCTCAGTCGAAGTGCTCCAATCTATACGTCGCAAAACGGACGCTAGCGCTTTTCTTAATTAAAGCTCTTCAAAACTGCTAATACTATTGATTTTCTTCTTGCTCGCACGGTTTACTTTTAGTCGTAGAGTTGTGCCAATTTCGAAGTTTTTGCTACTGTTAAATGCTACTGTTATTGTTTTTCCATTGTCGTTTTGCGCATTCATTTTATAACAATACTGAGTTGTATTTTCTTCGTCTATGCTTTTTCCAGTCTCTTCGATTTGGACATAATAGTATTTTGGACGCCAAAATTTCATTTCGTCCGAAACATTTTTGAAAGCAGTACGTAAATTATTCAGGGTAAGAAAGAGATTTTTCCCTAATAAAGTGTGAATACCACTTTTTAATTCCATTGTTTAACACCTCGAAACAGTCATTGTATGTTTAAATTATACTTGCTTATTTAAAAAAGTCCCATTTATTTAGCTGACAAGTACCTTACAGTTTTGTAAGATAGTCAAATGGTCATTACTTTATTATGGACATATAGATAAGAATGCATACAAAAAGAGGAGAATCAGAAGGAATAACGATAGGAGGAAATATGGAGACTAAAAAGAAAAGTAGGGGTAGTTTAAAGTCTTTCGTTTTATTAATAAAAAAACCAACCCTTCATATGCCAGACTAGGATTTGCACTCGGCTTGAGTATTATTACAACACTTGTCAGCCTGTTAATTCCATTGATGACAAAGGAACTTGTTGATGGGTTTAGTATGTCTTCGTTATCATGGAAACAAATTTGCTTAATTATTGCTGTCTTTATTGTGCAAGCCTTATTGAGTGCTTATGCAACATATGCACTTAGTTATAATGGACAGAAAATTATCGCAGGATTACGTGAATTGCTGTGGAAGAAGCTCATTAAACTGCCTGTATCTTATTCTGATCGTAATGGTTCAGGAGAAATGATTAGCCGAATGACGAATGATACGATGGTTGTAAAAGAATTAATTACGACGCATATTACTGGAGCGGTTACGGGGATTATTTCAGTGATTGGAAGTATCATTATTTTGTTTGTGATGAACTGGAAGCTTACGATGTTAATTTTTATCGTATTACCTTTGGCTGCACTAATCTTAGTACCAATTGGTAGATTGATGCACAGTATTTCAAAGGAAACACAAGCAGAAACAGCGACTTTCACAGGTATACTTAATCAAGTTTTACCAGAAATACGTCTTGTTAAGGCATTTAACGCGGAAGATATAGAATTTAATCGTGGAATGAAGGGCATTTCTAAACTATTCAAGCTCGGTTTAAAAGAAGCGAGAACACAGTCACTAGTAGGGCCTATTGTAACCTTAGTATTAATGGGGGCACTTGTTGCTGTAATTGGTTATGGTGGTATGCAAGTATCAAGTGGTGTCATTTCGGCAGGTTCACTAGTTGCCTTCATTTTATATTTATTCCAAATTATTATGCCGATGGGACAAATTACGGTTTTCTTCACACAACTGCAGAAATCAATTGGTGCGACAGATCGTATAGTGGAAATATTAGCAACTGAAGAAGAAGATTTACAAGCAGGTAAGACACTATCTAATGCTAAGCAATCCATCATATTTAATGATGTTACCTTTGCTTATGAAGAAGGAGAAACGATCCTCTCACACATTGATTTGAAAATTGAAGCAGGGAAGGTAACAGCGATTGTTGGACCAAGTGGTAGTGGTAAAACAACTTTATTTAAACTATTAGAGCGTTACTACTTGCCGAGTGAAGGAAGAATTGAAATTGGTAGTGAACAATTAAATGATTTCTCTTTGCAATCTTGGCGAAATCATATTGGCTACGTATCACAGGAAAGTCCGCTTCTTGCTGGTACTATTCGTGATAATATTTGTTACGGATTAGATCGAGAAGTAACTGCGAATGAATTAAAGAAAGCGGCGCAAATGGCATACGCATTAGATTTCATTGAAGAATTACCAGAGCAGTTCAATACAGAAGTTGGTGAAAGAGGGTTAAAGCTTTCGGGTGGACAACGTCAACGAATTGCCATTGCTAGAGCTTTGCTTCGTGATCCAGAAATATTAATGTTGGATGAGGCAACATCAAGTCTAGATAGTCAATCAGAGCAATCTGTTCAAATGGCGTTAGATCAGCTTATGGTTGATAGAACAACCATTGTCATAGCACATCGTTTATCTACTGTTGTTGACGCAGACCAGCTTGTATTTCTAGAGAAAGGTGTTATTACTGGAATTGGAACACATAGTGAATTAATGAAGTCTCATGCACTATATCGTGAATTTGCACAACAACAATTGAAGATTAATAGTGAATTGGTAGAGAAGGTTTAATAAGAAAAGGGCGTCCGAAAAGTAATTTTAAATTATTTTTCGGACGCCCTTTTTATGCTTTTTTTACTATTCGAAATTGGTTTCATTTATATCTTATTTTTGGTGCTTTTGGTCAAGATATAGCTTCATAAACCACTGAACCATTCAAAGCTTATTTTATACAAACTAATCAATCATTAGTCTGACTTATAGAATGCTCTATTATTATGTTGAAATAATAATTTTCTGCTATTTATATTTATTATTATGATATAATTTTTATATGTTTAAAAAAATGTGAAACCAATTAAACCATTAATCGCATTATAAAGGGGTTTTTAGTATGTTTCTTAACACGATTTGGTTATTCTTTTCACTTATACCTTTTCCATTTATCACAAGTTATTGGAATATGAGTCAAGACTATTTACCAGATACTTTTATTTTATTTTGGCTACCAATTGTTATTTCTACTTTTGTAGCAGTTATTTCAATTAGAATAAATGTTTTCTATGTCACTTTATTAAATTTAGCGATAACGATTTTGTCCTTTATTAGTATTTTAATACACTCTGAAATAAATCCTTTTTATTATGAAGTTCTTGGTCTACATATTTCTTTTCTTTTCACTATAATCATTTATGTTTTATATCCTTTTTTTGTACGTGCTTTAATAAGACTTTGGGGAGTAAGGATTCAGAGGTAATAAAAAAAGTCTGCTATTTGCAGACTTTTTTTTATTTAGCTAGCTTGTGCCATACGTTTTGCAGAAGCTGCTTTTCTTCCATGAAGGAAATAATATAAAAATAAACAAGCGAAGACAACAATACCAATCATGACGTACATGGAACGGAAGCCTGTAATTGGGACTAAAAATCCAAGTAAAAAAGGACCAACGCCAATACCTAAATCGGTAAAAATAAAGAAAGTACTTGTAGCAAGACCGATACGGTGTGGTGGTGATACTTTTACAGATATTGCTTGTGAGATGGATTGAACTGTACCATACCCAAGTCCAATTAATGCACCTGCTGCGAGTAAAATGGTGCCATGATGTGCTTGACTAATCATCAACATTCCGATTCCGAATAAGAATAGCGAAGGATACATAACTGTGTTTGCACCTTTCAAGTCAAACCAACGGCCGGTAAATGGTCTTGAAGCAAGGATGAACACCGCATAAACGATGAAGAAGAAACTTGCAGCTTCTACCAAATGAATCTCTTTTGCATAAAATGTTAGGAAAGATAGCACACTCGCATAACAAAAACCTGTTATTGCACTAATCACTGAAATAGGTACAGCCTTTGGTTCCAATAAGTTTGAGAACTTAAATCCTTTCATTTCTTGAATCTGTTCTTTTGTTAAAGTAGATTTCGGTACTTTTAAAAAGAAAGAAACTACAAAACTAAAGATTGCAAAGATAGCAGTTGTAATAAAAATCGTACTAAAGCTTGTATGTTGACTTAAGAATAAACCTAGAAAAGGTCCAATTGCTGTCGCGAGTGTCACACTCATACTATAATAACCTGTTCCTTCACCACGGCGAGAATCTGGAATTAGATTAGCTACTATTGTTCCTGTAGCTGTTGAGGCAAGACCAAATGCGACTCCGTGTAAAAAACGGTTAATCAATAGAAATACGATACCATTCACTGCAAAATAAAGTAGAGCAGTTATTACGCTCAAAATTAGTCCAATATACAATAGTTTTTTTCGTCCGATTTTTTCAATGGAAGGCCCTGCATACAGACGAGCAATTAATACACCAATGATGAAAATACTTGAAGCAAGCCCAGCGGTGCTTTGGGATGCTCCAAATTCATCTACTGCAAATACTGAAATGGTTACCATTAATAAATAAAAAGATAAAAAAAGAAAAAAGTTAGCCGAGGCTACAATTAGAAAATCCTTTGTCCATAAACGATCTTTCCCCACTGATTCGTCACCCTACTTTATTAAATTATTTCGAATTTCTCCCATAATTCGAATTACATCTTGCTGTTCATTATCTGAAACCCCTTGTAATAATGCCGCATCAAAGGCATCAAGTTTAACACGTATAGCCGAGTACACTTCCTCTCCCAAAGGTGTTAGTACTAGCCTTTTTTCCCGTTTATCTTTTCCTGGTATATGCTCGATATAGTTGCGCTGTTCTAATGCTTTTACTGTCCTCGTAATTGTTGGCTTCTCCACATGAAAGAGCTTCGAAATTTCTACTGGTGTCAAAGATCCATAATTTTTGATGAAAAACATAATCGACCATTGCGAGCTAAAAAGCTCGTATTCTTCTAATTGTTTATTCAACTCACTAATAAAAGGTCGATATAACAACATAAATTCATGGAAGAACTTTTGATAAGAATGCATCTAATCCTCCTTTCTTCAATATTAGTTATCTAGGGTAACTATATTCCTTTTTAGAAGAAAATGCAAGGGTAGTTACCTAGGGTAACTAAAAAAAATATGAATGGATTATTATGAAAGCTTTTGGGTTAAATATGTAAGTGAAAATGCTTTCATAAGAGAATGAATATTTGTTAAAATATTTTGACTAATACTTTTATAGAGGTGTGCTAACATGAATGAAATTATTGAGAAAATTTTAGATCACAGATCCATTCGTTCGTTTGAAGACAAATTATTGTCAAAAGAACAAATCGAAACAATCGTAGCATGTGCGCAGTCAGCTGCCACATCGAGTTACATTCAAGCTTACACAATTATTGGTGTAACTGACCAAGAGAAGAAAGCAAAGCTAGCAGAATTAGCTGGCAATCAATCATATGTAGAGAATAACGGTCATTTATTCGTCTTTTGTGCAGACTTACATCGCCACGAAATAGCAGCGCAAATGGAGAATCAAGACATAACAGAATCAATCGAAAGCACTGAGAAATTCATGGTTGCCTGCATTGATGCAGCCTTAGCTGCACAAAACGCAGCATTAGCAGCTGAATCAATGGACCTAGGCATTTGCTATATCGGAGGCATTCGCAATAATTTAGCAGCTGTGAATGAACTATTAAATATCCCAACAAAGGTAATTCCACTATTTGGACTTGTTGTCGGATATCCAAAGAATCGTTCAGAAAAGAAACCACGTTTGCCATTTGTAAATGTGTATCATGAAAACGAATATTTACGTGATGAAGAAGTATTCAAGAGCCAATTAGGAGAATACAATGAAACCATTTCGGCTTACTATGAACATCGTACAAATGGTAAACGTAATGATACGTGGACAAGCCAGATGATGGATATGCTAGGTAAGAAGAGTCGCTTGTATATGAAGGATTTTGTTGAAGGACAAGGGTTGAAGAGGAAGTAGGATATAAATATTAAAAAAGACATTTTCTGTAATATGTAATTTAGAAAATGTCTTTTTTATCATATAAATTAAATATGACTGTGTTGATATAATTTTAAAAAATGAAATTATACTTTATACTCTAATTATAATTTATAAAATACATACTTTTGTAGGAGATCTAAATGCATACTAGAGAAGGCTTTTATGAAGAATTATTACTGAAAAATAAAGATTATCCCGAAAATCAATTGGTACAAAAGATTACACCAAAGGAATATGTTGAAGTACTAATATTAGATACAGCCAAGAAATTAGATGAAAAATATTCAGAGTTGGCTGTCTCGGAAAATTATGATGAAATTATCGAACTTACACAACGAGTGAACCAACTTTTATCAGGAAAGAGTGATTCATTTAAACTACCATTATCTATGATTACGTACAGTACAGAAAATGAAATCCCAGCGATGGAAGATTTATATTTAACTAGGTTAGGTTTATTACATAATGAAAAGAATTCGGTGAAGAATTTCTTTAAAACACTTAAATATGAAATGAGAACAGCGGATGCTGTTGATTTTATGGTGAGTTTCACGAGAATGTCAGGTTTACAGTTAATTATTCGAGCGTTAAAGGAATTAGAAGAAAGAGGGGTTCCAGTTCGAATTATTACTTCCACTTACATGGGGATAACGGAAGCAAAGGCACTTAGAAAATTATTAGAATTTAAGAATGTAGATGTAAGGGTAATTGATACGCAAAAAGAATCTTTCCATACGAAGGCATATAGTTTTCATCGTGTGTCTGATTTGAATACAGTCATCATTGGTTCATCTAATCTATCACATTCAGCGTTAATTAATGGTCATGAATTAAATGTGAAAATCCCAGATACTTCTTATTTACCAATTTATGAGGAGACGAAAAGAATATTTGAGAATACATGGAATAGTGAGCAAGCCTATTCTTTAACATCTGATTTCATTGAGAAATATGAATTGACGCAAGAAAGGAAAAGAGAATCTAATCCTGAGTTAATGTTGATTAAGGATAAGAATGATGAATATGATGTTGAAGTTAAGCCAAATTTTATGCAACGTAAAGCATTGGAGAATCTACAGTATACTAGGGATTTAGGAAATAATAAAGGTGTTGTCATTGCAGCAACTGGTACAGGGAAAACGTATTTAGCTGCATTTGATGTAAAAGCATTTAATCCAAAGAAACTGCTGTTTTTAGCTCATCGTGAAGAGTTACTTGATAATGCAGTTAATACTTTTAAAAAGGTTATTAAGAAAGATGAATTATTTGGGAAAATTACGGGGAGTGTCAAAGAGTATGAAAAGCCATTTGTTTTTAGTACAGTTCAAACACTTCATAAAGAACATTCGTTAACTAAATTTTCTCAAGATGAATTTGACTATATTATTATTGATGAATTTCATCACGCAGAAGCATCGACATATCTTAAGATTATTGAATACTTTAATCCGAAATTTTTATTAGGAATTACAGCAACGCCTGAAAGAATGGATGGCAGAGATGTCTTGGCTTTATGTGATCATAATATTGTGTATGAAATACGCTTAAGGGATGCTTTGGAAGCGAAGTTACTTGTACCTTTTCATTATTTTGGAGTAACAGATGAGACAATTGATTATAATCTTATTCCAATTAAAAATGGTTTATTGGATGAAGATGCCTTAGTAAAAGCTTTGAATACGAATGAAAGAACAGATTATATTATTGAAATGATTAACAGGTATGGTTTTCATGGAGATAAAATGATTGCATTAGGTTTTTGTGCAAATATTAAACATGCTCAATATATGACTGATGAATTTAATAAAAGAGGTATTAAAGCCGCTTGTTTAACCGGAAACGATAGTGTGTCTTATCGAGAAGAAATAGTTTCAAGATTAGAAGATACTCATAATCCATTAGAAATAATTTTCACTGTGAATATTTTTAATGAGGGTATTGATATACCAAAAGTAAATCTTATTTTATTTTTAAGGCCAACGGAATCGTCAACTATTTTTATTCAACAATTAGGGAGAGGACTTCGTAAAGTTGAAGGAAAAGAGTTTGTTACAATTTTAGATTTTATCGGTAATTATCAAAAATCGTTTATCGTCCCATTAGCTTTATCAGGTCAAATTAATCATAAAGCATTTGATAAAGATTCTTTGCGAGTTGCTATTACTCATGAATTTGCAGATTTACCAGGCGGTTCTTATGTTGACTTAGATCCAGTTTCACAAAAGCAAATATTAGATAAAATTGATTCCATTAAAATGGACGCAACTGAAATGCTTAAAGCATTATATCAACAATTTAAAAATGAACTAGGTCGATCACCTGAAATTATGGATTTTTTATATAGTGAAGAATCGCCTAGTTTAACATTTTTTATTCATAAATATAAATCATGGGCAAATACGAAAGATGCTATGAATGATTCAAATGAATTTGAACAAAGTATTTTAAGTAATCAATTAAAAAAGGAAGTAGTCGAAAGGTTAGAACAGCAAATTCCTTTAAAATGGCCTTATGAAATGATTATTCTAGAATTAGCTATTAAGAAGGATTGTGTCAGCCTAGATGATGTGATTAAGCGGTTAGAAGAACGGTTTGCAACTAAGATTTCACGCTCGCATCACGAGAGTTTTATTAATCGATCGTTCGAAAGCCTATCAAACTTAGAAAGAAATCAAAAGTGGATGTTTGGTTATGTAGATAGGGAATTATTTATATTGAATAACGAAATAAAAGAACTACTTCGTGAAGAAGAGTATCGAAAATATATTCTTGAAAGAATAGAATATGGAATTATTGATTATAGAAGGACATTCAAGGTTAAATTGCTTTCTCTAAACGAAAATCTAACCCTATATCAAAACTATACAAGAAACGATATTCAATTTTTATCTGGTTCAACGGCAAAAAAAGGTACGTGGAGAGAAGGAGTAAGTAGGGTTGGAAATCATTATTTTCTATTTGTAAATTTAAACAAGTCGGAAGACGTTTCAGAGCACTTACTTTACAAAGATTATTTTATTGATCAATCTCACTTTCATTGGCAAAGTCAAAATAAAACTTCTCATGCTTCTACAGTAGGGCAAGATTATATTAATCATAAAGAAAAAGGTATTAAAATACATTTGTTTGCAAGAAAGTTTAATAAGATGCACGGGATTACATTACCATTCACATATTTTGGTGAATTAGACTATGTTTCTAGTCATGGAGATAAACCAATGAGTATTAAATGGAAATTACAACATCCCGTGCCAGAAGATTTATTTATTGATTTAATTCGTTAACAAAGTTTCAATCGTAGGAATATCTGCAGGTGCCCATTCAAGCGCTTTTAGTTCTTGGATCGGCACCCATTTTAATTCTGCATGTTCTTTTGCAATTGGGCTGCCATTAATTATTTTAGCACGATATGTAAGTAAGTTTACTATTACAGCTGGATATTCGTGCACAATATCTTCTACTAAATCGAAAACCTCTATAGTACAACCAAGTTCTTCATCAATTTCTCGAATAAGAGATTGTTCAGGACTTTCTCCTTGTTCAATTTTACCGCCAGGAAATTCCCATAAATTAGGTAGAGTCATATTAGGTGAGCGAAGTGCACAAAGTATTTCATTTTGTTCATTTTCAATAACTGCTCCTACTACCTTGA
Source organism: Bacillus massiliigorillae (assembly GCF_000380245.2). GTDB lineage: Bacteria > Bacillota > Bacilli > Bacillales > DSM-1321 > Bacillus_AD > Bacillus_AD massiliigorillae. The sequence goes on along the minus strand of NZ_HG428741.1, from coordinate 2,909,919 downwards.
CTTGTTTCTTCATGTTTAAACCATTCCTTTATATTGTTAATATACTAACAAATTATATCAGTTTATAAAAAAAGTTGGGTTATTTTCCTTCGTTTTAGTAATCAAACTCTTTCATTTACTATTTATAAAACAACTCCAACCATTAAAAATTCCCAGAATAAATTATGATTTTACAAGTTGTAAATTATTTGGCAGAATAGCGATAGATGCTTTTAGGAAGGATCGTGTGCCATTGATAGATTCACTTCGTAGAAATCATGTTTCGCTTTTTCTGATTGTTTTATTTTTATTTTATGGCATTTTAGTTAAGTGGTATGATGGTGTTTTGGTTTCTTTAATTATCGGGACTTTCCTCATTCATTCACTTATTTTTGTATTTATAAAGACTGGCTTGAAATCATTACTGCTTTTAGTTGGTAGTGTTTTTTTATTTGGCTGTCTTGGAGTAGCTCATTTCATGATTAATCCGGAGTTATTTACCGCAACTACGCTCTTTTTTATTATTGTGTATTCAATATGCTTATTTATTATTTGGTATTTATTATACGTTCAGAAAGTGAACGACCAAGTAAAGGAAGAGTTACAAAACAAGGTAGAGTCTCTAGAGAAGTATAGTCATGATGAACATATATATCGAATGAAGGAATTTAATGATCGAGCTCGTTTAATTGTAAGTAGTTGTATTAGACGTAAGGAAGATGGTTATTTTGTGATTATTACGGACCAAACACAAAGTAATCGTAAAGCAAAAGAGGCATTTCATTATACAATTGGTGAAGTATTAGTACGTAGTACAAGAATTCATTTTGATATTGTTGGCGAGAAAGACGATCAAAGTTATGTAGTACTATTACAAAATATTTCTAAGAATCATGTTGATGTGGTAATTGAACGTTTTTATAAAGAATTAGAGAAAGTTGTTTCTTTAAAAGATGTTACGCTTTCAATTGATTTGCAAGATATATACAAGTATAGGCCTGAAGTGGAGGAGCTGAAATGAAACTCTTTTTCTTCATAACCAATGCAGTCTTTTGGAGTATTCTTCTTTATTACATGGTACTCACATTTGCTGGATTGTATCATCGCTTTAAGAGTAAAAAACGTTCTCAATATATACATTACCCTTCTTTGGATATTTTCATTCCTTCGCACAATGAAGGAATCGTTATGAAAAAAACGCTTGAAGCAATGGCAAAGTTAGAGTATCCAGGTAATATGCAAATTTATATTTTGAATGATCAATCGACAGATGAAACAGGTGAGATAGCGCAAGAATTCGCAAGCTTATATCATCATATTCATCATGTCGTTGTTCCGGATAACGATGAACCTAAAGGGAAATCTAGAGTGTTGAACTATGGTTTATCCATTTCAGATGGTGAATACTTTATTGTGTATGATGCAGATAATCAACCGAATAAGGATGCGGCTGTTCGATTAATGGAGACAACATTGCAAACGAAGAAGGCGGCTGGAGCAGTAGGAGTTGTAAGAACAATGAATGCTGAGCATAGCTTGCTTACTCGGTTTATTGCGATTGAGTTTCAAATTTTTCAATTGTTAATGCAGTCTGGACGATACGCACTTCATAAAATTGGTTCGCTTCCAGGTACGAATATGTTACTGAAGCGTTCTATATTAGAAGAGATGGGCGGATATGATCCATACGCATTAGCTGAGGATGCGGAGTTGACGATTCGACTTGCTTCGAAAGGATATATTATTGCGGGTGATCCACATTCACAAACATGGGAACAAGAACCACAATCGTTGAAAGCATTAATTCGCCAAAGAACACGATGGTTGCAAGGAAATTTATATATAATGCTTAAATTCTTTAAAGAGCCATCGTGGTGGAAAGTGAAATGTTTTGTTCATTTGACTTATTATTTAACGGTATATGTGATTTTTACTTTCTTATTATTAGCCTCTAATGCAGCTTTTGTAATAGGATTATTGTTTGGATTTTCATTTGAAACGAATATTCCATATATGCTGCTTTGGTATTTGGCATACTTTATATATACAATGCAGTTGATTATTGCTATTACGTATGATCGTATGTTAACGGGGAAGAATGTTGTAGCAGCAGCTATTATGTATTTTTCTTATGCACAACTCTTTATCTTCCTGTTATTCCGAAGTATTATCATGATTATGAAAGATCGTAGAAAAGGAACTGTATCATGGGATAAAACGGATCGTGTTTCTGTATAAAGGTAAGCTGTTCCATTCGTTGGAGCAGCTTTTTTGTATTGGTATAATAAAATTAATAATAATTTATATTAATATTAGCAAAATATTACAATGTCTTATATAATATAATAAAACCAAGTAAGTTAATAAGAATAATGTATCATTAATGTGAAGAAAGGATTGAATAAGATGGGAATCAAAGCAAATTGTATGTTTGAAGAACCTACGTTTTATGATATAGCTGAATTACGTAGACATCGTCAGGAACGATTGGCTGGCGCCTTTCGAATTTTGAATCATTTCGGATTTAATGATTGTGTAGGAGGTCATATAACAGTTCGTGATCCAGAGAGGCGAGATCATTTTTGGGTTAATCCAATAGGGATTTCTTTTGGAGAAATGAGAGTAAGTGACCTTCAGTTAGTGAATGGACAAGGGGATATATTAAAAGGGAATCTACCTGTAAATCAAGAGGCATTGGAGGTTCATTTGCAAATCCATCAAGCTCGTCCAGATGTGGTTTCCGCTATTCACGTTCATTCTTTACATGGTAAAGAGTGGTCTGAATTAGGTAAGTATGTTTCACCTTTAACAAAAGATTGTTGTGCATTTTATCAAGATCATGGATTATGTAATCTATTAGCTGGAACGAATAAGGATTGTGATGTGGTGGCAACTGCATTAAAGCAATATAAAGCGGTTATTTTACGAAATCAAGGTTTTATGACAGTCGGTTATAGTGTAGATGAGGCAGTCTCATGGTTTATTGCGATGGACCGCGCTTGTAAAGCACAATTATTAGCCGAAGCAGAGGGAAATGAAAATATCATGAATGAAAGAAAAGCGGTTAATATGCATTCGCAATTTGGTACTGCCCATGAAGGATGGTTAAACTTTCAACCGCTATGGTACAAGCTTATTGAAGAAGAGCCAGATGTTCTCCATTAAAATAAATAAAAAGGCACGAACAATTAGAATATAAGTGCCTTTCTTAGAAGATTAAGAATGTATATAAATTTGTGCTGTGTCTAGCTCCAGCGCCCAGCGACTAGTAGATTTCGCCCATCTCCCTACGATAAGTCAACACGAAAAAGGCTACCGCCTCTTCGTGTTTCCTTTATCTCAGCCGAAGTGCTCCAATCTATACGTCGCAAAACGGGTGCTTGCGCTTTTCTTATAAAGTTAGGCTTGTCTCAAGTGCAAGCTCAATCATGTCAGTAAGAGCCTTTTCACGCTCTTCTGATGTAATTGTTTCGTTCGTTAAATCATGATCTGTTACTGTTAGGATAGAAAGTGCTTTAACATTGAATTTAGCAGCTACTGTATATAAAGCTGCAGTTTCCATGTCGCTAGTTAGAACCTGATAAGATGCTAGTTTTTCTCTTGCTTCATCATCACCATCATAGAATTGATCATCTGTGACAACTAAGCCAGCTTTTACAGGTTTATTCATTTTTATACCGGTGTCGAAAGCGTTACGTAATAACTCAAAATTGGCAATTGGTGCATATGAATAATTACCGAAAAGATGTTTATTCATATTTGAATTTGTACATGCTCCCATTGCTAAGATTAAATCCATTTGTTTTACGTCAGGATGTTTAGTGCCACTTGAACCAATTCGAATTAAGTTTTTTGCATCGTAGTCTTGAATTAATTCTGTTGTATAGATAGACATAGATGGCATTCCCATTCCTGTACCCTGAACAGAAATACGTTTTCCTTTATATAATCCTGTATAGCCAAGTACGCCACGAATATTGTTATAGCATATGACATCTTCTAAATAAGTATCTGCAATATATTTTGCTCTCTTTGGATCGCCTGGTAGTAGAACTGTTTCAGCGATATAGCCTTTTTTAGCTTCTATATGAAAACTCATTTTGAATCAAACTCCTCCATTAAAAATATTAAGCGTTTTCTAGTCCTTCAATAGAAGGAGTATCTTGTTTATTTGTATTTAAATCTTGCTTCCACTCACGTAGACCATCGATGCATATAAATAGATTAATTAAGTTTAATATGAACATTACGTATAGACCTGTTGTTGCACAAACAACTAGAAGAATAGCATTCATACCAATCCAGATATACCAGTTCTCAAGAATTTTCTTGCTTAATAAATATTGACCGACAAGACCCATTACAGCAACTAGAGCATCTAAATAAGGGCTTGTTGCATTCGTATATTTAAGTTGTAGGAATGACCAAATAGCAGTAGCTACAATGATAATTGCTGACCAAGTAATGATTCCTTGTGTAGATAATCTTGTTGTTGGAGCAACATCTTCTTCACCTTTGTTCTTAACCCAGTAGTACCAGCCGAAAATATTAAATAATAATTGTACGAATGATAAGACGACCATTGCGTAAAGACCAGTTTGAAAGTAAATGTACATAAAGCTAGCTACTGTAATGGCACCGAATAAGAAGTTAATGACTTTTTGACGGGCAAGCAGCCAAACGTTTAACACACCCATAACTGATGCGAAGATTTCGATATAAGAGGATTTCATGAAGAAACCTGCAACTATACATACAATCGTTGCAATAACGACGAATAAAGGATTTTTAATCATAATTTTCTCTCCTAAGTTAATAATGTTGTGTCTGAAAAGTTGAAAGGGTTTTCATTTTCTGTTAAAAATGATTTATTGTGTTTTCATTCTTTTTGTAATCGTTTCGTATCTAGAACAATAATGATTTGATTTTTAAAATCGATTATTTGCTTTTCTTTCAAAGTTGATAAAACTCTATTAATACTTCTTTGTGTAACGGCAAGTCTTTCGCTAAGCTGATGCTTATCAATCGTGATAGCAATCCCGTTAGCCTGTTTCTTGCCAGTAGGAATTTTCTCTAATAAATGCTTGCATATTAAATCGTGTAAGGAATATAGCTTATAATCTTCATCCTTTTTAGTGATGATATAAGATAATTCAATAGATTTACGAATAAAGTGCTGATTAAAGTTTTGATCGAGCTGTAACCATGATAGAAAAGCATCACGTTGTAATGTAATAATCGTGATATCCGTTTGTGCTTCTACGCTACTCATATAGGGAACTTGGTTAAATATTTCAATTTCGCCAATCATGTCTCCTGTATAATAAGTAGATTGAACATATTTCTTTCCGTTTTCTGCTACTGCATAAATGTTTGCTACGCCGTCTACAATGAGACTGAAATGATTGTAAACTTCTCCTTGGGTATAGAATGTTGAACCGCTTTCAAATTGTTCTACTGTCCATTGTTTTAGAATTTCATAAGGACAATGTTTTAAAAGATTGTATAAGGTTTTATTTTCTTCCATGTAAGTAATTACTTGTTGTATACTCATGAGCTTATCCTTAGTATAAATTTTTTTATAGGCATAAATACAGGACATGTGTCAGTGGATTTGGGGTGGAAACATAGTTATTAAAAGGGGAATGAATAGAAAATGAGGACATATGTCTTTTGTGTTGTAATTTATCATTAGTTTTATTAATTTGTTCAAAGTGAAATCGTTCATACAGTTTTCTATATATTTGCGATCCTTAAAACGAAAAAGGTGTTCAAAAGTAACTTTTGAACACCTTTTTTCATTTTATTTAGTTGTTGAATTTTTTAAGCCAAGTACATTGATGACAAAGCAAAGGATTCCTAGACTCATAATGGTTGCACCTGTTGCGATATAAGGAACTGTTCCGGAGCTTCCGGCTTCATTCATAATGAGGGCAATCATCATGATTGGTAGCCCGATATTGTGAAGCCAAAAGTGAATTTTGCTGAGAGTATTTGTTGCAATGGAAGGAAAAAGATGATAAATAAGACCAGCTAGTGCTAGGGAAACCCAGCCTAATAAATTAATGTGAGCATGAGAAGGACCGTAAACAAATTTATCTGCAATGCTCATATACAATCCGAAACAGATACCAATTAGAAAATAAACAACAGAGATTTTTAAACATTTGATACCCATATATTTCACCTCCTTCTATATAGTTATATGAATTGTTTGCGAGGAAAATATGAGGCTAGTGTCCTAGTTGACGAAAAAAATTAAAAGCGTGAGAGTAGTAAAAATCTAAACTTACGCTTTTTTATGCAATGTAGTTAATTTGCCTTTTCAAAAGCTAATTTCACACTGAAAATGATTAAAACCACGCCAGAAATAGCTTGAATAGCCTTTTGTGTGGATGCTTTCTTCATAAAAATGTGAATTTTATCTAGGAGCAGAATATATCCAAGCATAAATAGCAAAGTCAATATTATATAGGTTGCTCCTAACAAAATGAATGGCATGAGTGTGCTTTCATTTGGATTCACGAACTGTGGAAGAAATGTTAAAAAGAACACAGCCACTTTTGGATTAAGTAAATCTGTTAAAAATCCTTGACGGAAGCTTGCTTGTTTATTAGAAGTTGAGTTGTTTGGTTCTTGCTCTACTTGTGTTTTACGTCTTGTAGCAAGAAGAGAAGTAACTCCTAAATATAATAAATAGGTAGCACCAATAATTTTGAATAAAGCAAAAAGGTGAGAAGAATGTACAATTAATGCTGATAAGCCAACTACTGCTATGAATGTATGAATGCAAAGAGCAAGGCATATACCAAGAAGTGTTTTGGATCCTGCGGATATTCCCGCACCTAATGTGTTCTTTGTAACCATAACCGTATCAGGGCCAGGTAAGATGACAAGTAAAAATGATAAAAGTACAAATGAAGCAAAGTTAATCACAATTGTTCCTCCTTATTTTTTTATCCTTAATTATATTTAATTTTTTGAATTAATAAACAAGTGATTGGTTAATCCTACAAAAATAAAAAAGAAGATATAGGTGAATAAAGAGTGAAATGTTATCCATAAATAACAAATCGCTAGGGAATACTATAATAAAAGTATGTACATTTTATGACAAACATTCCATTACAATAGGAAAATTAGTAAGATAGAGAACGGAATATTTACTATTAGAAAATAATATTTTTAATTCAAGTTAACAGTGTGATTACAACCATATGAGGAGTGTCAAAAAAATGAAGATTTTATCCTGGAATATTCGACAAGGCGGTACGAATGGGCGTTATAAACCTATCTCGACTACATTAGTAGAGTATAATGCTGATGTTATTGTTTTGTCCGAGTTTTGGGAAGGTGAAAAAGGCGATTTTATTAAAAAACAATTGACTGAAGCAGGGTATATCTATCAGGTAACTCATCAAGCACCATTTAAGGTTAATAGTGTGTTTGTCGCTTCAAAAATTGCATGTGAAGACATTACGAATATGGATGAGTATGCTGTTCCTTATGAAAGATGGACAGAATTCTATTTTCCAGAAAGTGACTTTACGTTGTTAGGCGTTCATATTCCAAACCATAATTGTAAATTACATGATAAAGAAGTGTTCTGGGAAGAGATGAACACATATGCGAAGAATAATTTACAGAAGAATGGACTCATTATTGGTGATTTCAATACAGTGCTACAAGAAGATAGCCAAGACAAGCCACTTAGTTGCACGAAATATTTGTCACAATTGGCTGATACAGGGTGGATGGATTGTTGGCGCTTTAAGCATGAGAATGCAACAGAGTTTAGCTACTTTAATACAGAAGGAAAAGGCTTTAGACTAGATGATGCATTTATTACGCCATCACTGCAAAATAAGGTGGTAAGCTGTGAACTTTCACATAAAGAAAGAGAAGAAAAATTATCCGATCACTCCATTTTACTTGTGGAGCTTGATATATAGAAGGCATTTCTTGAACTTGTAAAGAATATTCTATTCTTTACAAGTTTTTTTAGTATTTTTTATTTTAAAAATTTGAAATTATTAAAAAATAGGGTACAATAAGGATTAATGTTCAGCACATCGACGCACTGAAGCGTCTTTGTGTTGATGTAATTTGTCGAAAATTTGGGGATTTTTCTAAAAAAGATAAATGGGAGTGGAAGGTCATGTCAAAGATTAAATTTCATTCAGGAGAAAATGTGCCATTAGAGATGCACAAAGTTCGTATCGTTCAAAAGTTAAACTTACCACCAGTTGAAGATCGTCTAAAAGCGATGGAAGAAGCGGGGTATAATACATTCTTATTAAAGAATCGTGATGTATTTATGGATATGTTAACTGATAGCGGTGTGAATGCGATGAGTGATAAGCAACAAGCTGCAATGCTTGAAGCAGATGATAGCTATGCAGGCTCTGAAACATTTACAAAGCTAGAGAATAAAATTAAAGAAATTTTTGGAACAGAATATTTTTTACCAACTCACCAAGGTCGTGCGTGTGAGAATATCATTTCACAAAGCTTTGTAAAACCAGGTACGATTGTTCCGATGAACTATCACTTTACTACTACAAAGGCGCATATCGTATTAAATGGTGGGCGTATAGAAGAGATTTTCATCGATGAAGCGCTAAACTTAACAAGTGATAATCCTTTTAAAGGGAATATGGATCTGGATAAGCTTCGTGATTTAATTGAAACAAGCGGTGCTGATAAAATTGCTTTTGTTCGTTTAGAAGCAGGTACAAACCTTATTGGTGGACAACCATTTGCTGTTGAGAATATGCAACAAGTTCGTAAAGTATGTGATGAGTTCGGATTAATGTTAATTCTAGATGCAAGTCTTTTAGCGGATAATCTATACTTCATTAAGGAAAGAGAAGAACAATGTAAAGAGATGACTGTTCGCGAAATTACGCGTACAATTGCGGATCTTGCAGATATTATTTACTTCTCAGCTCGTAAGCTAGGAAATGCTCGTGGTGGTGGAATTTGTACGAATAATCGTGATGTATATATGAAAATGCGTGAGTACATAACACTTTATGAAGGTTTCTTAACATACGGTGGTATGAGCGTTCGTGAAATGGAAGCTATTACTGTAGGTCTTGAAGAAACAATGGATGAAGAAATGATTAACCAAGGACCACAATTCATTTCATTCATGACTGAGGAATTAATTAAGAAAGGTGTACCAGTTGTTACACCAGCAGGAGGATTAGGTTGTCATATTAATGCGATGGAATTCGTTGACCATATACCACAAAGTGCATATCCAGCAGGTGCACTTGCAGCAGCACTTTACATTGTCAGCGGTATTCGTGGCATGGAGCGTGGAACACTTTCAGAACAACGTGATGAAGAGGGTAACGAAACATTATCACATATGGAATTATTACGTTTAGCGATGCCACGTCGTGTATTTACACTTTCGCAAGTAAAATATGCAGTAGATCGTATTGCATGGTTGTATGAAAACCGTAAACTAATCGGCGGATTAGAATTTACAGAAGAGCCAAGCGTATTACGTTTCTTCTTCGGTAAATTAACAACTTCAACTGATTGGCAAAATAAATTAGTAGCGAAATTCAAAGCGGATTTTGGAGATAGTTTATAAGGTTTCAATGAGGGGGGCTGTGTCAAAAGTGGGGTCGAAACCACTTTTGGCGCAGCCTCTTTGGTGGTTTTAGTTGAACTTAAATTGATTAATTGTTGTAATTCATCCAAAAGCAAAAAAGCCGGTGAGAATAGCAATCTCAAACGACTTTTATATATAGCATTTAGTCTATTTTGAATTGGTTAACTTGTTGCTGTAAATCAGCTGCAAGTTTTGCTAAGAGTTGAGTGGAAGCTGTAATTTCTTGCATGGAAGCGGTTTGCTCTTCTGTAGCTGCAGCCACATTCATTGTATGCTGAGATGTTTCTTTAACAACAACTGAAATATCACTGACAGTAGCTGATACCTCTTGTGCACTTGCTGACATTTGTTCAACTGTAGAAGCCATATTGGTTACTTTTGAATCCATATCATTTAACGCATGTAGGATATCTTGGAAGCTTTCTTCTGTTTGTTCTACAATCTTAATACCGTCTTCCACTTCTTCTTGGACTTGAAGCATTGAGGCTGTGGAGAGAGACATATTGCTTTGAATTTGTTTAATTAAATCCGATATTTGACTAGCTGATTTTTGTGACTGCTCAGCTAACACACGTACTTCATCTGCCACAACTGCAAATCCTTTCCCATGTTCACCAGCGCGAGCCGCTTCAATTGCAGCATTTAAGGCAAGTAGATTCGTTTGATTGGCAATAGCTGTAATAACAGCTGATATTTTATCTATTTCGGCGGATCTAGTATCTAATAATTGCAATACTTTACTACTTTCATGCACTCGATTATGAATCAAGCTCATTTGTTTAACAGTTTTTTCTACGAATACGTTACCTTGCTGCGCTTGTTTTGAAATCATGGTGCCAGTCTCTGAAATGACTGTAGCATTTTCTGCTAAGTCTTGAATGGCAGTACTAAATTCTCCTAATGATTTTGAGCTATCTTCTAAATTACCAGTGCTACCTTCCGCTCCGGTAGCGACTAGTTGAATAGAGTGGTTAATCTCATCAGTTGCTCGACTTGTTTCGTCTGCACTTGCAGTTAACTGTTGAGAGGACGCTGCCACTTGTTCAGTGGAATGAGATACTTGGTGGATCAGTTGCTTCATATTATTTTTCATATGGTTATAAGCTTTTACTAGTTTTCCAACTTCATCATTCGAAGAAATCGCTACGTCGTTACCTGAAAAATCACCATCTGCTGTTCTAGTTAACTCTTTACTAATTGCAACAATTGGATTTGATAAACGCACTGAGAAGAAGAAGGAAATGATACCGCCAATAATGAGTGCAATCACTGAGATAATAGAAACGATTTTTAACACTTCCGTTGCTGGATTATTGAATTCAGAAACATAGGCGCTTGAAGCAATGTACCAACCCCAATTAGGTTCACGCTCAACATATGTAACCTTGCTTCCTACCTTATTTGTTTCAGCGTTTAGCCACTTATAATAAGCAAAATCTCCTTTTTTTCCTATCTTAAAAAATTCTTTCCCAAGATTTACGCCATCTTCCGTAGTAATAGCGGTAAGATCATCACCTTCATTCACAGGATTCATGATGGATATACCGTTTTTATCCATAGCGAATATATAACCAGTTTCACCAAACGTATATTTTTGATCGAGAGATCGCTTATTTTGGTCATTTTTAGGACCCAGGATTTTTGTACGGAACTTTTCTTGTGCTTCTTCTAGTGTTAGGTTACCAGATCTAACATCCTCATTTAAAAGTTCAATCATCCCAATAGCTAATTTCGCGCTTTTTTGTAGTTGTGTTTTTCCGGCATCATCTAGTTTATCTTTGGAAATATTGTAGGAAGAAAAACCTATAATACAAGCAGAGAAAATTAGTATGGACAAACATAAAATAATTAGTTTGATACGCAATGATAGATTTTTCATTGTAACGAGAAACCTCCTTATGTATACAGTAAACGACAATATTAGCAAAATTATCCTTGTAAGTAGTATATAAAATTACTGAAAATTGTAAATGATTACATAAGGAAATTATATCTACATTTCGTTTTAAATAGGGAAAAACCACATAAAAAAGCGAAAAAAATACAATTAGTAGAAAAAATACATATTAAGTAAAAAGTTAGGTATTAAGATAAGTGTTTTAGTAGTTTCATAAAAACTAATTGTACAAGCAATATTTTTCTGATATAGTTTATTGGTAATTTTAGTACTAGGTTATAAAAACAAATAATAAAACTACATACTAATTGTGGGTTTTGAAGGGATGAATAGAATGGAAGCAACTACAGTAACAACGCCTGCTCCAAAGAAACGAAGGTGGCCAAAAGTTGTCGGATTCACAGTACTTGGTCTGATAATTGTATTGGCATTGGTTCTTTTTGGAGCAAATATGTTTGCGAAGCGTTCGTTACCGCAAATATCAGGAGAAATTAAACTCGATGGTTTAATAGATACAGTAACGGTAACAAGAGATGAGCAAGGTGTACCACATATTGAAGCAAAGAATGAGCATGATTTATATATGGCGCAAGGATATGTAACTGCACAAGATCGTATGTTTCAAATGGACTTAAGTCGTAGGCAAGCCTCAGGAGAATTGAGTGAGGTAATTGGTGAAAAACTAGTAGAACAAGATAAGTTCTTTCGTACATTTGGATTAAGGCGTGCAGCTGAGAAGTCATTACCTGATTATTCAGATGAAATGAAGGAAGTATTACAATGGTATGCAGATGGCGTGAATAGTTTTAGACAAGAAGCTATTAGTAATAAGAAGCTACCTGTTGAATTCACAATGCTAGGTTATGAGCCGAAAGAATGGACTATTCTCGATTCGGTTACGATTGCGAAGTATATGGCATATGACTTAGGTGGACATTGGGAAGGACAAGCCTTCCGCCAGTATATGTTAAGTAATTTCCCAGAGGAGAAAGCATTAGATATTTTCCCGTCGTACCCTAAGGATGGACCTACCAACATCCCAAAAGGTGAAATAGATTACGAGAAAAGTTTTGTACATGCTGTTATTCCACCAGAATTTAATGGAAGCAATAACTGGGTAATCAGTGGTGAAAAAACGGAAAGTGGAGCACCGCTATTAGCGAATGATCCACATTTGAGTTTAGCAGCACCTGCAATTTGGTATCAAACTACGCTACAAGCACCTGACTTAAAGGTGAGTGGAGTCATTTTTGCAGGTATTCCTGGTATTATTTTAGGACATAACGAAGACATAGCGTGGGGTATAACAAATGTTGGCCCAGACGTACAAGATTTATATATTGAGAAGCGTAATCCAAATAATTCAAAACAATTTTTACATAATGGTAAATGGGTCGATGCTGAAGTTATTAACGAGAAGATTTCAGTAAAAGGGCAAGAGGCTATCAATCATGAAGTAACGATTTCACGCCACGGTCCAGTTATTTCAGAGTTTGCTCACCAAAATGATGGTGAAACAGCATTAGCTTTGAAGTGGACAGCTTTAGAATCTACTCAAGATTTAGAAGCAATTATTGGTATGAACAAGGCGAAGAGTTGGAAAGAGTTCGATCAAGCAGTTGAAGTATTTAAAGCACCAGCTTCAAACTTTGTATTTGCATCGAAGGATGGAACAATTGCGTATAAAGCAGTAGGGAATATACCAATTCGTAAAAAAGGTGATAGTACGGTTCCTGTGCCAGGTTGGAATGATGATTATGAATGGACAGGCTACATTCCCTATATAGTAAGGATCCAATCCCGGTTGGTGGAAGTAAAGTAACAGTTCAAGCAGCGGAGCGAAATGTTGAAACAGGTTTAGTTAACCACGGAGCATCATGGCGTTTCGTTATCGATGTAAATGATTTATCGAAAGGTTATCATGTTGTTGGACCTGGTCAGTCGGGACATTTTAAAAGCAAATGGTATGATAATCAAGTAGAGGATTGGGCTAATGGTGGTTATCACGTAACAAATATGTCAGAGAAAACATCAAAGAATCAGACACTGACGTTAATTCCACAATAAATAAGACAAAAACACCAATTTTTTTGGTGTTTTTGTTTTTTTATGTGTGCATATTTTGAAATAATTCAATGACAAGACAGTTAACCTTCATTATAATTATACTTATATAATAAATGCATTTGTAACGTTTAAAATAAATAGAGAAAGTGGCGTTATTTTTATGCTTCGATTAAAGTATGTAGTAACTGTAATAGTAGCAGTTATGTTTATATTCATTTGGAGAAATTCGATAAAGCATATCCCTGATTTAAAAGAAATGAAAGCTAATACGGATCAAGTAATAGAAGAAACAAAATTTAAAGATTATGTGCAGGGAACATCATTTATTTTTCATAAAAAGCCTAGTGAGAAAGAAGTTGTAATCACGGTAAAGGTGAAATTGAAAGAAGCTTTTTTAAATTTAACAGAGCCAGAACAATATTTGGTTATGAGTCTTGCTCAACGGTATTTGTATTCTAATTATCAACATGTAGATTCATATCAATATTTTTTTGGAATTAAAGCAACTTATGAAAATGAAGAGTATTTCTTTAATGACAAGACAGAAAACTTGATCATTAACGGAGAAAAGGTTTTATCTAGAGATGTTCTACAAGAATTGGATTTAGCAAGCTATCACATTTATGAACCTTATACATCAAATGGTCATTTAAAAGTAAACGTGTATCATTTTGTAGAGCGATTGTATAATCTTATTACTCAGAATGGTAGGTACTATAATCCAAAAGAACATAATGAAATCATTATAAGTGAAACGAGGAAGAAGTTTAGTCTTTCTCTTGCGGAAATAAGAAAGGTTTGTCAATACATATTCATTTATAAAATGAATCTTATAGAATAAATAAAGTTTGAGCCCGCTTTGTAATCAAAGAAAGGGCTTTTTGTGTTTTTGTGGAAGATGTGGGAGGTTTTTGAATAATTTTAATGATAGTTTACTAGTAGGAAAGGCTTGTTTTTTGTCGTTAAAACAGAAAATTCACATAAAAAGCAATAATATTGTAGAAAAAAATGGTATATTAATAGGACAATACATAGAATAGAAAGGACATATTATAAATGAAAACATTTGCGAAACTACTTCTTGGTTTAGTTGTCTTTATCTTTAGTATTTGTACTTTAGATACTTCAAAAACAGAAGCGGCAACAACGTTTAAAGACATTAGCACGAATCATCCAGCCTTTGACGAAATTGCATTTTTAGCTCAAGGGAAAATAACAAGCGGAGATGAGAATGGTTACTTTAAACCGCGGCAAAATGTAACTCGCGCAGAATTTGCGGCGATGGTAGGGCGCGCGTTAAACTTGGATGGCACAAAGAAAAAGACAAAATTTAAAGATGTTGGTTCAGGTAATTTTGCCTCAGGTTATATTCAATCTGCAGTTGATAAGAAGATTATTTCTGGTTACTCAGATGGTTCATTCAAACCTAATGGATTAGTAACTCGCGGTGAAATGGCAATTATGATTAGCAGAGCTTTTGGTTATGAGTTTAACAATACCACTTCTGGAGCCGCAAAAGCTATTACATCAAGAGGAATTGATACTACACAAGCGGATGGAACATTTGCTGCAGAGCGTCAAGCAGTTCGCGAAGAAACAGCTATCTTTATTGCGAGAGCCATTGACTACACAATGCGTTTAAACAATCCTTCAGTATCATTTAGCAGTGAAAGATACGTAACAAGTAGCACGTTAAATGTAAGAAAAGGGCCATCAACAAATTATAATGTAGTGAAAGTTTTGAAATATAAAGAGAAAGTAACACTTGGATACCAAGTTGGAAATTGGGTGTTAATTAAGGCAGACGACAATACGATTGGGTTTGTATCAACAGATTATTTATCAACAAGTAATCCAACTTCTTCAGGTGATAATCCAGGAGATACAAGTGGTGGTAAGTCTCTAGCTTCACAAGTACTTGTTATTGATCCAGGGCATGGAGGAACGGACCCTGGTAAAGTTGGTTTTGGACTCAAGGAAAAAGATATTGTTTTAAATACAAGTCTACTATTAAAAAAATTACTCATTCAAACACCATTAAACGTAAAATATACGAGAGAAACAGATGTAACACTTGATCTTGTTAAAGACCGTGTACCGTATGCACTTAGTGTAAAAGGTAATACATTCGTTAGCATTCATGCGAATGGTGGTGGTGGAACAGGTAGTGAAACTTATTATTGGGGTAAAGTAAGTAAAGCAGCCACCAATCCGTATGTTTCAGATAGCAAAATGTTAGCTGAATTTATTCAAAAGCGATTAGTTGTAGCACTTGACACGAGAGATCGTGGAATAAAGCATGGAGACTTTCATGTTATTCGTGAAAATCAAATGCCTGCTGTGTTAGTTGAATTAGCTTTCATGGATACAAAAGCTGATAGTGAGAAATTAAACTCTCCTGTTTATCGTCAAAAAGCAGCAGAAGCTATTTACCTTGGTATACTAGATTACTATAAAGCAAAAGGCTTTGATGTTGCACCATATTATGATGTAGTGTAAAAGTTTAAAATGAAATGAAGATAAGACTGTTCATTAGTCAGAATTACGGACTATGAGCAGTCTTTTTTTTAGCAAAAAAGGTTGTAAAAAAGGTTGTAAAAAAGGTTGTAAAAAAGGTTGTAAAAAAGGTTGTAAAAAAGGTTGTAAAAAAGACTAACTCGACGGTACAATAAAAAAGTCCGAACAGACGGTTTTGAGGAGGCGTATTGATTGGAATCAAAAGCGAAAATAAAACGTGACTTAATATTAAAGTCAGCTACAGAATTTGTTATAGAGCATGATTTTAATGCATTAACGCTTGATGCAGTTGCCAAGCACGCGGGTATCAGCAAAGGAGGGTTGCTATATCATTTTCCTAATAAGGAAGCTTTATTTCTTGGCTTAGCAGAACATATTATCGAGGATTTCATGCAACGTTTTAATGAATTTGCGCAACAAGATACCTTTGAGCAAGGAAAATATACAAGAGCACTAATTGATGCATCGATTTGTGATTTGAACGAAAACGGAGAATTAAATATAGGGCTTTATGCTGCTTCAGCCTTAAATCCAGTACTGGCAGAGAGTATTTCTAATAGCTATCAAGATGCACAGAATAAAATTGAACAAGATGGAATAGATCCAATAACGGCAACAATTATACGTCTAGCTATGGATGGTCTTTATTATTCAGAGTTATTTAATATAGCACCTATTGATGATGAGTTGCGTAAAGGTGTAATTGATAGGTTAGTAGACATGACAAAATAGAAGGGGGATTTTCAATGAATCCTTTTGTATTATTATTTATTGCTATCATTTCAGAGGTGTTTGGAAGCTCTATGCTTAAGGTTTCTAACGGATTTAAAAGACTTTGGCCATCTATAGGGGTTGTTATTGGGATGGGGATTGCCTTTTTTTGCTTATCTCTATCTTTAAAACATCTACCATTAGGAACAGCGTACGCAATTTGGTCAGGAGTGGGAACTGCTTTAACAGCTGTCATTGGAGTATTAGTTTGGAAAGAAAAGATGCATGCTAAGAAACTTGTAGGATTAATTCTCATCATTGGTGGAGTTGTAATTATGAAACTTTCTGGTGCCGCGCACTAGAATTGAAAGAATGGAGAGTGTGATATGAACGGTTATGTTGCGTTGGCTTTAGCGATTACAAGTGAAGTATTTGGAACAACTATGCTTAAATTGTCTGAAGGATTTACTAATGTATTCCCATCTATAGGAGTAGTTTTGGGATTTGGTTGTGCTTTTTATTGTTTATCGCTCTGCTTAAGAACAGTTTCTTTAAGTTTAGCCTATGCAATCTGGTCAGGAGTAGGTACAGCAATAACAGCCTTACTTGGCATTCTTATTTGGAATGACCCTTTTAGTATGATGACCTGCTTAGGGTTAATATTGATTATTGGAGGAGTCGTTTTACTTAATTCTAAAGAACTAGAAAGTGGAAAAACACCATCAAATGGCTAATTTGATGGTGTTTTTAATTGATGATTTTTAGTTTTTTGAGAGTTTTTTCCTATATAATAAGAGTAAAGTTAATCAGCGAAAGGATTGAATAGATGAAAGCAAAGTTGGCAGTTCTTATTTCGATTTTGATTTTATTGGAGCTGATTTTTTTAGTTGCCAACTTGTCTCAAAAAACGCCAAGTAATCCACCTACTGCGGAAAATGGCATACTCGATTTAAGTAATTGGGATTTCGAAAAGGATGGCATAGTCCCGTTAAATGGTGAATGGGAATTTGTTGGAGATAAACTACTCCTTCCTAAAGATTTTAATAATGCCAAAAGTATTTATGAAAAAGTACCTAGAGGTTGGAAAAGTGATAGCTCAATTGGAACTTATCGATTAACCGTATATTTGCCGAATAATGAGAGGAATATTGGTTTAACGATTCGAAATATTTGGTCTTCTCACGTTCTTTATGTAAATGGTGAAAAAGTAAAACAAGTTGGATATCCCGACGAAAAGAAAGCTAAAACTATTAATAAAAATGTTCCTTATGAATATTTTTATTCTATTAAAAATTCAAAGTTGGAACTTGTGTTTCAAGTAGCCAACTATAGCAATACGGAAAGTGGCATTGTTCAGCCTATTGATATAGGTACAGAGCAAGGGATCAATAAAGCAGCGCATTATAGCTTTACGACAGAATGGGCGGCAACGGTATTTTTATTAATATTTGCTGTATACCATTTAACGCTTTTTATGATGAGACAGAGAAATACAATGTACTTTTATAGTGGTGTTTATTTCTTTGTAATAAGCCTTTTGATTGCTACTAGAAAAGAACGAATTATTAGTCGTATTTTTCCTGACATTTCATTTGAATGGCTCTTTACCCTACAGGATTTATCTACGTACGGAAGCTATGTTGTCTTATTTGCCTTTTTAATTCATGTTGAACCTAAACTAGTGCGAAAAAGTGTAGCTGTGATATGTTTAGCACCTATTATTCTATACGTCATTTCATTTATTGTGTTACCGGCACGAGCAATTTCTGTTATTCAAGCGCCTGTTACAATTTATAGTAATATTCTTTTTTTCTATTTTTATATAAGATTGCTTATTATGGCTTTTAATAATCAATCCTCTATGAATAGAAATGAAGTATGGTCTTTAAGTGGAGTTATCTTCTTTCTATTTGTTACTTCATTAAGTGGAGCGTTAGATGCTGCAAGACTTAGTGGACTTGAATTTTATAATCATATTGGAATTTTAGGATTTATTGTTATGATGAATGCTTTTCTTGCGACACGATTGAAAAATGAAACTGAAAAGGCTGAACAGCTTGCTGTTAGTTTACAAAAAAGTAATCGAATTAAAGATGAATTCTTGGCTATTACATCACATGAAATGAAAACACCACTGCATGGCATAATGAACATCGTTAATGAAATAACAAAAAAACCACGAAAGAATTTAACAAATGATCAATATGATAAGTTGTTAATAGTGGAACAAACTACGGAAAAACTAAATTATCTTTTGAATGATTTGCAGGATTTCACGAAGATGCGATTTGATGATTTGAAATTAGAAATAGGTGCTATTGATATTCGGGTTATTACGAGTATTGTTTATGAATTGTTAGCTTCTGATCTTGACCATAAACAAATTAGCTTTGAAAATAATATTCCAGCAAATTTATGTATGCTTGGTGATGAAAATCGTTTTCGCCAAGTATTATTTAATGTATTGCATAATGCAATGAAATTTACGGCAAATGGAAAAATTGTTGTTTCAGCACTTAAAATGCAAAACGATGTGTACCTTTATATAGAAGATACTGGATGTGGAATGGAAAAAAAGGTTATACCATCTATTTTTGAGTTTTTGTATTCTGAAGATTATGATAGCGTTTCGTTCAATAGTCGTGGGATGGGATTGGGTCTTTATATTAGTCATCAATTAATGAATAATATGGGTGGAAGAATTTGGGTAGAGAAAACGGAAGTAGGGAATGGAACCATTATAGCTTTAGCATTGCCTTTTGCAGAAGCTAAATCTTTAATGGTAAGAGAAGAAATAGAATTTAAAACGAAATCAAAAATTCAATTGGAGTTGTCCCCTAATAAAAAAGATAAAGGTGAAAAAGTTCTTATAGTAGATGATAATCCCGTTAATATTCAAGTGTTAAATCTATTATTGGAAGAAGAATTTATACCGATAGCGGCATATTCAGGATTTCAGGCAATGAAAATACTGGATGAAATGAATGATATTAAATACGTTATTACAGATGTTATGATGCCTGGTATGTCAGGGGTTGAATTAGTAAAGAAAATTAGAGAGCAATATACGTTGATGCAACTTCCTGTTATTGTTGCAACAGTATTAGATGCACCAAGAGATATTGCAATGGCTTTTCAGGCAGGTGCGAATGACTACATTACAAAACCATTCAACAAAGAAACTGTCTTAACACGCTTACATACAGTAAAACAAATTCGAGTGTCTATGCAGAAAGCGTTAGAACACGAAATGGCTTTTTTACAGGCGCAAATTAAGCCACATTTTCTCTACAATGCATTAAATGCTATTATTGCGTTTTGCTATATTGATTCAGAACGTGCCTCACATTTACTGACGATGTTAAGTTGCTACTTAAGATATGTCTTTACTACAGGGAAGGAAGGGCACGTGACAACACTAGAAGATGAACTTGAAGTTACCAAAGCGTATGTAGAGATTGAACAAGCTCGTTTTGGAGAGCGTTTATCTTTTGTCTGTGATTGTTCTGAAGAAATAATAGAGCAGGATATTGAAATACCGAGTCTTTTTATACAGCCAATGGTGGAAAATGCTATACAACATGGTTTATTTAATAAAGCAGGGAATGGGACGGTTTATTTGCGAATAGAAGAGAAGGAAGCGGGGTTCCTAAGCATTACAGTTAAAGATAATGGTGTTGGAATGTCTAAACAAAGACTGCAGAAAGTGACTTCTGAACCAGATGCTAGCAATGGTATTGGCTTGAGTAATGTTAGAAGAAGAATTCGAAATATTGAAGGAGCAGAGTTCTATATTTTTTCTGAGCTAGATGAAGGTACAACCATCAAAATTGTCATTCCTAAAAAAGTGAAACTTTGCTAGGAGGGGATTCATCCCCTCCTAATATTAATTGAACGGAAAAAAGGAGAGAAAAAGACTAATGCATAAGTGGAAAATTATTATTGTAGAGGATGAAATGTTAATATTGAAGTTTCTAACACGCTTGTTTTCTCAGCATCCAAATTTTGAGGTGATTGCTACCTTTTCATTACCAGAAAAAGCATTGGTGGAAATTCCATTACTACAAGCAGATGCTCTTCTATTTGATATTGAAATGCCTAGAACAACTGGTTTGGAATTAGCTGAAAAACTAGTATCATCAGGGATGGATGTCCCAATCTTTTTTTCAACTGCGCACCCGCAATATGCTTTAGAAGCCTTTCACGTACAAGCTCTACATTATATTTTGAAGCCTATGACAGTATCAAAAATTCAACAAATAGATGAGCGTCTTCAAAAATATTATGGTGTAAAAAGAGAATTGGAGAATGAGACAGAACCTATAATACAGGTGAAATTATTCGGTGAACCGATGGTACGTATAAATGATCAAGTTGTTGTAAAATGGCCTACAAAAGTTACGGAAGAATTATTTTATTACTTTTTATTACATGATAATCAAATTTGTTCTAAATGGAGGATTATTGATGAGTTATGGCCGAATATGGATGAAAAAAGAGGTTCAGCTAATCTATATAATACGATTTATAGAATCCGTCAATTATTCTCTGAGAAAAATGCTCCCGTACAAATTAATCGTTTAAATGATGGCTATATGTTTGTTACGAATAGTGCATTAGATTGTGATTATCATAGTTGGGTTAAGGAAATTAATCAGATTAGTAAAGGTAAAGTACAGATTACGAAATCAATTGTGGGAGAATTGTGTGATAAGCATTGGGGGGAATTACTTGAAACGAAAGGATATCTTTGGGCATTACCATTTCAACAACGAGTTTATGAAATGAAAAATCGAATGCAAGCTACTCTTTGATAAAGGTAATACCTCTTATTTTAAAGTCTTGTGTTATTTAGCGAATAGAGAGAAAAAAGTACTATATTTATAAAAAATAGTGCTTAATTTCCTAATTGTGAGAGTTTTTTGAGAGCCTCTTCTTATAAAGTGTTATTGAAAGAATAGGAGGGGGATTAAAAATGATTAAAAGGAAGCTATTTGTGTATTTAGTAGTAGTACTTTTTCTTTTGTCGTTGCTACCAGTTAAAACAAATGCGAATATGCTTTCAAAACAACTGAATAATTCAGGTGAATCACATGCTTCAATTATAGAGTCGAGAAATCTACAATCATCTTTGTCTGTTGCGGGAATAGTTGCCGATGTAGTCGATGGTAATATAAACGAGAATTCTCTCGCTCAAATTCAGGTAAAGAGAACAAAAGCTGCAAGTGGCATCGTAAAAGATGTACTTACCCTAGACTCAAACACAACTAGATAAATTATTAATAAACTACAAACTCAGACGATAAAAACACCGCGTGTTGTTATTCCAGATTCAAATGATAGTGTAACAGAAACGTTGGTTAACCTTCCAAAAGCTTCATTGAAAAATATTGCTGGTGCACAAGCAAATTTAGAAATTGAAACACATAATGCGCGCGTGTTTGCTCAATCATCATCAATTAAAGCGATGAATCAGGATGTATACGTTCACTTAATACCAGTTAAGAAAGAGTCAGAACGTAAGCTAATAGAAGAACATGTAAAACAGAAGGAAAACATTCGTGACATGATGAAGAACCCATCATCAGAAATAAAATTAGTTGGTCGTCCAATGAAGATGGAGACAAACATGCAAGGTAACTCACTTTCATTAACAGTTCCAATTGAAAGGTTTCTACCTGAGGATAGTCAGAAGAGAAACCATTTACTAGTTAATTTAATGATTTATGTAGAGCATCAAGATGGAACGAATGAAGTAGTTGGGGGACGAATTGTTGAAATGAAAACAGGAGAAGTAGGTGTGGAATTTACTGTTGACGAATACTCTATGTTTACACCAGTTTATGTTGATGGAGCTGCTGATTATTTTACAGAAGGGCTGAATGTGAAAGAACATCAACCATATATTTCTGGATATAGCGATGGTACTTTTCGACCAACTGCTATCGTAACACGAGCCCAAATGGCAGCGATGCTTGTTCGTAACTTACAGTTAATACACGCTGGTAATAGGAATTCATTGTATGAGGATATTCAAAACTCTTTCGCGGGCGATGAAATTGAAATTGCTTCGGCATTAGAGCTTATGAAAGGCTATAGTGAAAAGAAATTCGCTCCAAGTGAAAAAATAACGCGAGCTCAAATTGCTGTTAGTGCAAGTCGTTGGATGACGAAAGAATGCACGAAACAAGTTGATCAACCGGCATATTGTGTGAAAAAAGCTGGAGTATATAAATATCGTGATGTTCCTAATTCTCATTGGGCGATACAAGAAATTCAACAAATGAGCCGTGCTCAAATGATGAGTGGATTTTTAAATGGGACTTTTAAGCCTGAGGAACCATTAACACGTGCTCAAGCAGTGAAAATCATAAATCGTTTGTTTACTAGAGGGGAGATTTCAGGTATTAGGTCTTCACCTTTTAAAGATGTACCAACTTCACATTGGGCATTTCAAGATATAGTTGAAGCTTCAACGAGACATCTAACCATTAATTGAGAGTAATTTAATGAACAGGCTATAAATAATTGATAATGTTTTAAGATGACTTTGCGCATATGAAAAGAAGTCATCTTTTTGTATTGACTATTAATTGTGAGGAAGAAAGTGATTTCTAACAATAGAGCTCATAACAATTAGAAAATTGGATTTGAAAACATAAGAGCTGTGCCAAATGTGAGATGAAATCACTTTGGCACAGCTCTTATGTATTTTCAAAAAACATTTCTCGTAACTCTTCTTCAGTTATTGTATAAGTACCTAGTCGAAAAGCGGCAGATACTTTTGTATTGCCAAATCTTTGTCCAATGACTAGATAATCGGTTTTTGAGGTTACGCTTCCAGTCATGATTCCACCATGCTTCGTAATTTCAGCAGCAATTTCTCTTCGAGTTTTGGAAAGAACACCTGTAATTACAAAGGTTTTTCCATGTATGGGGTGTACGGCTTTAACTGTCAACTGTGTCACAATCCTTTTTAATGAATAAACAATATCATCTATTATAGCGAAAAATAGACTTTATACATACACCGTCTTTTTCGTTATGTATTTAACTTTTTTAAGTGAATCCTTTTTTTGGTTAAATTCGTCTATTGATTAAACAAGGGGAAGTAGCGAGCATTTATTATGAAAACTGGGGAATGAACGAAATTCAAGCGGGCTCCGTATATTTTATCTATAAGAAGATGAAAAATGGTTGGGAGCGAATGAATCAAGAGCTAGCTTTTACTGATATTTTAATGACTTTACAACCAACTGCTATTCATGTAGAACATATTGATTTAAAAGGATTAAAAGAAGGCTCATATAAGATTATAAAAGGATTTTATCGTGATATACGGATGGGGAATACGGGTTTTCAATTAGGTGTAGAATTTAAAATTAGTAATAAGGAATCTAAATAATGAAAGAAGGCTGTCCTTGTGATAGCCTATTTATTTTGAGTGAAGCGGATGGTTATTGACAAATTATAAACGTTTTAATAATATGTTTAATATATAATAAACTTTTTAAGGTTGTGTTTATAAATGGAGATTTCGGAACTATTTTGGAATGCATCAGTTGAAGAACTGAAACAAGGATATGTATGTGAGAATGATACATATACTTGTTTGCTATGTGGAGAGAAATTAGAGAAAGGCGTAATTTATCCACACGAAAATGTATTATATGATGCGAAAAGATATATGCGTGTTCATATTCAAGAAGCTCATGGCTCTGTATTTGAATATTTAATTGGTTTAGATAAGAAGTTGACGGGATTAACAGACCATCAAAATAAGCTTCTACAATTGTTTTATCAAGGAAAAAGCGATTCAGAAGTACAGAAGGAATTGGGGATTGGTAGTGCTTCGACAATTCGTAATCACCGTTTTGTATTGAAGGAAAAGGAAAGACAAGCAAAGACTTTCTTAACGATGATGGAGTTGTTAAAGGAAAAAGATCAATATGCACCTGCTTTTGTTTCACCTCCTAAAACAGCAAAAATGGTAGATGACCGATATAATTTCACTCAAGAAGAGCAAGAGAAGGTTGTGGCAAAATTTTTCCCTGAAGGAACGAATGGAAGTTTGATTAGATTTCCACTGAAACAAAAGCAGAAGTTAATTGTGCTACAAGAAATTGTAAAACGTATTGAAAATAATCGAATTTATAATGAGAAGGAAATTAATGAAATACTTCAAACTATTCATGAGGATTATGTAATGTTAAGAAGATATTTAGTCGAATACGGGTTTCTTGACCGTAAGTCTGATGGTAGTGAATATTGGTTGAAACAATAGATGAAGGAGAATGAAAATGGAAAGAAAAAAGGAATTGAAACAACTTTATAAGGAAACACCAATTGAAGCTGGGGTGTATCAAATTACGAATACGAAGAATCAAAAGATATTTGTAGCAAGTACTCGAAATTTGAAAACATTGAATGGTGTTAAGTTCATGCTGAAAAATGGTGGGCATATGAACAGCCAGCTACAAGAGGATGCGAAACAATTTGGTGCGGATATTTTTGAATTTGAGATTTTAGAAGTTCTCAAGAAGAAGGAAACAGGTTTTTTTGATGAGAAAAAAGAGTTAGAAAAACTAGAAGAAAAATGGATAAATGAATTACAGCCATTTGGTGAACGTGGGTATAATGCCTAGAATAATGGTTAAATCTTTATCATTTAAAGGGAAAGCGAGAAAAGGATTGTCTTTTCTCGCTTTTTGATATTTATTTTCGAATAGCCAAATGAGCGAAATGAAAGTGATCGAATGCATGCATTTCATCTTCTCTTGTTGAAAAAAACATATCTTCAATTTGTTCGGGCGATAAGTTTTCATAGAGTAACATTTGAGAATTTTGAAGTTCAATATCTAGTGTTAATGGATCAAAGCCTGTAATAATATGTTCTCCTGTTGCAGCTGTAATTTGTCTCATCTTCATTATTTTGTCAGATGCGCAATCATCGTTAAAAGCGTCATTATCTAAGTAATCGAATACGACGGAGCTTCCATTTGGCGCAATTTCTGCAATTGTTGAAAGTAGTTTGAAAAAGTCAGGTTTATTTAAGTACATGACTACACCAAGAATACTAAAATAACTGAATGCATCTTTGTTGAATCCGTGTTTCATTAGTTCATGTTGTAAAGAACGATGAGTAAAATCAACGGGAACAAACTTTACATTCTCAGGAATTAGTATGCCCATTTCTTTCAGACGTTGTTGTTTAAATTGTTGAGTGGCAGGGTGATCTACTTCATAAATCATAAAGTCTTCTGGTAAGTTTTCTTGTCTATAAGCAAAGGTATCCATACCAGCACCTAATATAACATATTGCTTAATACCCCTTTTAATCGCCGATATAAGTTGATCCTCAGCATATCTTGATCTGCTCACTAATTGAGGAATACATTGTGTATTCATAACCCAACTTAATTTCTCATCTGTGGTTAAAGGAGCATTACTTGGCTCAGGATGAAAAAAATGATAGGCATTTGCCCAATTTGTAGCGATTAGCTCTTGTTCATCTTCTTTGATTAAAGATAAGGCGAGTGTATCGTTAAATATAGGATTCTTACTTTGTAATGCGTGATATCCTCTTGCAAAGCAACTAACTAACGCGGTTAAACTTTCTTTATTATTTTCCATAACAAACGCCACCCTTATATGATAGTTTAAGAACGCAGAAAAACTCCTAATGATATTCATTAGGAGTTTATTATATTGCTGAAAATTAATGTTGTAAAGTTATTAAAATTTAATCATAACACATAAATATTTTCTTGTCAATGTTTTTTTAATCCTCATGATCAATTTCTACTACGCCAGTTCTTGCGCTTACTTTTACAACATTTAATAAATTTTCTGGTGTTTTGATTTCAATTTCATATTCGAATTCAGAACGTGGTAAGTTATCATCTTCAAGCTCAAAGTCTTTAGTTATGCTAAGAATTTCACCTTGTGATTGTGATAAGGCAATTTCACGCACTTGTTTCTCCGTGTAATTTTCATTTTTCTTAGCATAATTGTAACCAATACCATAATATCCACCCGCAATAGCGATACCAATTATGAATACAGTAACAATACTTATGATTATTTTCTTTTTATGTTTAAATAGTTGATTTAACATTTTCATTCACTCCTCTATTATTAATCGTCAATCCCAAATCTTATTTCGAGCGCATTTTCCGCTTGATCTAGTTGATCTTCAAGTGCATCTAATTTTCTTTCTTGTGTTTGATATTGTTCAGCGGTTAGATTACCTGCGTGATAATCTGCTTCTAGCTGGTCGTCATATGCATCCATG
The DNA here is from genome assembly GCF_000380245.2 of Bacillus massiliigorillae. GTDB lineage: Bacteria > Bacillota > Bacilli > Bacillales > DSM-1321 > Bacillus_AD > Bacillus_AD massiliigorillae. The sequence continues at coordinate 2,882,826 of NZ_HG428741.1, read as the reverse complement.
CTGTCATCTAATTGTTCAATTTCTTGCTTAACTGCTAAGTACGTATTTAAGTTCTCATCTTTTGTTCCAATTGGTTTTGTGCTTTCTGCTTTTTTAATCATTGCAGCAACTTCGGCTGAGAAGTCTTTTGGTTGTTGAGTATTATTTGTAGTAGGCTGTTGTTGAACAGTTTCTGTTTGTTGTTCATTATTGCTTGCTTGAGGTTGTTGTACTTTTGTGTCTTTATTATTCTCATCGGAGCATGCTGTTAAGAATAAACATGATATTGCCCCAATCATCATCCATTTTTTCATCGTGTCTTCCTCCTTATAAACTGTGTTTCCTTTTCCTTGTCTTTATCATACCGAGCGAACATTAAAGGACGATTAATGTGAAAAAAATTACATGATATAATAAGAAAAACCGTCACCGGTCTTTTTCGATTGATGCCTACGCTCCTTGATTTACTCTCAAACGAAAAAGAGCTATGCGGCAGAAAAACCGTCACTGGTCCTCCTTGATTTAGAATTTGTTTCTAATCTTTCTTTAATATTTTGAGATTATAGTGATACATATAAATGAGAAGAAAAGGAGATTACGTATGCGAATTTTGATTGTTGAAGACGAACAAGACTTACAAAATATATTAGTAAAACGATTAAATGCAGAACATTATAGTGTTGATGCATGCGGTAATGGAGAAGATGCACTAGACTATATCCGTATGGCTTCTTATGACATAATTGTCCTAGACATTATGATTCCAAGAATAGATGGTTTACAAGTGTTACAAAGAATGCGAGCGGAGAATAATACAACGCCTGTCCTCATATTGACAGCGAAAGATTCGATAGATGACCGAGTGAAAGGGTTGGATTTAGGGGCAGATGATTATTTAGTGAAGCCATTTGCTTTTGATGAACTACTAGCAAGAATTCGAGTGCTAATGCGAAGACAAACTGGAAATACATCGAATATTTTTGAAATCGATGATTTAGTAGTAGATTGTAATACGCATAAAGTGACTAGAGGTAATCAAGTAATTGAATTATCGAGTAAGGAATTTGCTATTTTGGAATATATGATTCGTAATAAAGAAGTTGTGCTAACACGAGATAAAATCGAGCAGCATGTATGGAACTATGATTATGAAGGGGGATCGAATATTGTTGACGTATATATTCGATACTTGCGTAAAAAAATTGACAGCCAGTTTGATACGAAGCTGATTCATACAGTTAGAGGTGCTGGTTATGTATTGAGAGTAGAGTCATGAACAGATTATCGATAAAAATGAGAGTGACCTTGTGGTATACAGGGCTGATTGTAATTATTATGGCACTGGTGTTAGCTTTTATTTTGGCATCGTCAGATAAAGTGTTACTTTTTAAAATGCAAAATCAATTAGAGAGTACGGTAAAAGAAACATTTGAAGATATTGAATTCAAGCATGGCAAATTAGAGATTGATGATGATGTAGAGTACTTTGAAGATGGTGTAAGTATTCTCATATACAATAATCAAGGTGAGCTACTTAAAGGGAGTATTCCTTCAGGCTTTAATGAAACAACATCTTTGAAATCGGATGAATTACAAACAATAAAAGAAGGTAACAAAGAGTGGATGGTCTATGATTATTTTCAAGGGAAGGAGCGGGTTTGGGTTCGTGGTTTGATGACGAAGAATCAATTATCATCAGCTATGAATGCGATAATAATCGTAACTCTCATCTCGTTTCCTTTTCTTATACTCATTGCGGCAGTTGGTGGATATTATATTACACGTAGAGCTTTTCGTCCTGTTCAGCAAATGATTGATTCAGCAAGTGAAATTGGTGATGGCAAGGATTTGTCAAAGCGAATCAACTTGCAAGGTTCATCGAAGGATGAAATTTATAACTTAGCAAAAACCTTTGATAATATGTTTGAACGATTACAAAATTCTTTTGAAAGTGAAAAGCAATTTACTTCTGATGCATCTCATGAGCTGAGAACACCAACTTCCGTCATTATTTCACAATGTGAATACGCTTTATCACAGAGTGATAATCCGAAAGAAATAGAAGAATCACTTGAGGTTATTTTGAAACAGTCTCGAAAAATGTCTGCGCTCATTTCTCAGTTGTTATTATTAGCACGTGCTGATCAAGGGAAACAGAATACGTTTATATTTGAGCGAATTAATATGAGTGAACTAACAGAAATAGTCGTAGAAGAATTACAGTTAATGGCTCAGGATGCTTCTATTAATATAACAGCAAATATTGAAGAAAATCTTTTTATGAAAGCAGATCAAACATTGATGACAAGATTGCTTATGAATTTGATAAATAATGCGATTGCCTATAGTAAAGAAAACGGTCATGTGAATGTACGTCTATTTAGTGAAGGAAACAACATTATAGGTAAGATTTCAGATGACGGTATAGGGATTAGTCAACAGCATATCACTAAAATATGGGATAGATTCTATCGAGTCGATGAATCACGAACAGCTTCTAATAATGGAAACACAGGTCTAGGATTATCCATGGTGAAATGGATTGTTGAATTACATGGTGGGACTATTACTGTTGAAAGTGAATTAGGTGTAGGCAGTACCTTTACTTTTCGACTCCCAATTGAGAAACAAGCATAAAATTATATGCTTGTTTTTTTGTATGTCGATTGCACGCTCATTATTGCAGGATATTAAACATTTCTGTCGTATATTTACATATAAAGTTTTTGTAGGGAAAATATTCAAAAATAAAAGTTCATGCAAATAGAGGGGGAAACGATATGGTAACGGAAGGTACATTACTATGGCAACCAAACAATTTTATAAAAGAAAACGCTTACGTAAGTAAGTATATGGAATGGCTCCGTCAAACAAAGGGATTACAGGTTGAAGATTATCAAGCTCTTTATCGTTGGTCTGTGAATGAACTTGAATTGTTTTGGAAATCGATTTGGGAATACTTCGATATTCAATCTTCTACTCCGTATGAAAAGGTGTTAGTAAATAAAACAATGCCGGGAGCAAAGTGGTTTCAAGGGTCACATGTGAATTTTGCACAGCATGTATTAAGACAAGGAGAGACTAACAAGGTAGCGATTCATCATCAATCTGAAATTCGTGGTCTGGAAGGCATGACGTGGGATGAATTAAAGAAGCAAGTGCTTATTATAGCAACGGAACTCCGAATAATGGGTGTTCAACCTGGTGATCGAGTAGCGGCATACTTACCAAATATACCAGAGGCTGTTGTCGCAATGCTGGCTTCAATGAGCATTGGTGCTGTTTGGACGAGCTGCTCTCCTGATTTCGGAAATCAAAGTGTGCTTGATCGCCTTCAACAAATTGAACCAAAAGTGTTATTTGCAGTTGATGGTTATAAATATGGTGGACAATCGTTTGATCGAAGAGTGGAAGTACAAGCGATTATTGAACAGCTTCCTAGTTTAAAAGAGGTCGTTTATGTAACGCATCTTTATCGAGAGGAAAATCAAGCAATAGTAGATGCGAAAAACTGGAGTGAATTACTAAACCAACCTGAAATACCATTTTCTCAATTTAGATTTGAAGGAGTACCTTTTGATCATCCTTTAAGTATTATGTATTCATCTGGAACAACTGGTATTCCGAAGGCTATCGTTCATAGTCACGGTGGGATGTTATTAGAAGCTTATAAAGTATTATCTCTTCACGCTAATCTTGGGCCTGAGAGCTGTATTTTCTTCTATACATCAACAGGATGGATGATGTTTAATATCTTAACATACGCATTGCTGACAGGTTCGGCTATCGTTCTTTATGATGGCAATCCAGGCTATCCTCATTTAGGGACGTTATGGGAGATTGCTGAAAAAACCAAAACAACAATGTTTGGTGCAAGTCCGATGTATGTGAATTTAATGAAAAAAGTAGGGCTTTCACCAAAAGAAAAATATAATCTTTCGCATATGCAAAGTGTGATGCTAAGTGGAGCGCCTTCGGGTCCTGAAATTTTTGAATGGATATATCAACATGTGAAACAAGATTTATGGCTTACTTCTCAAAGTGGTGGAACCGATATTTGCTCTGGGTTTGTTACAGGTATACCAATTGAACCTGTTTATGCTGGTGAAATGCAAGTCCGAGCTCTTGGTGTAGATGTTCATGCTTATAGTGATGAAGGTGAAACGCTAATTGACGAGGTTGGTGAATTAGTTGTTCTTCAACCGATGCCTTCTATGCCTATATACTTTTGGAACGATGATAATAATGAGCGTCTAAATGAAAGCTACTTCGAAACATTTGCTGATATTTGGCGTCATGGTGATTATTTGAAAATCACATCAAGAGGAACATGTATAATTTATGGGCGTTCTGATTCAACATTGAATCGTAACGGTGTACGCATGGGAACGAGTGAAATTTATTCAGCTGTTGAATCATTAGAACAAGTTCAAGATAGTATGATTGTAAACTTAGACCTTGAGGGAAGTAATTCTTTCATGCCGTTATTCGTTGTGTTAAAGCAAGGTGCTGAGTTAGATAATTCATTGAAGAAAAAAATAAAAGAAAGTATTCGCACACATTGTTCACCACGTCATGTACCAGATGGAATCTTCCAAATCGTACAAGTACCTTACACATTAACAGGCAAGAAAATGGAAGTACCTGTTCGTAAGATTATTATGGGAGTACCAATGGAAAAAGCAGCAAATCAAGACGCGATGGCTAATCCAACATCTTTAGATTACTTCAAAGACTTCTCCGAAACACAATTGAAACAAATTATTTCCAAATAGATTAGTAGAAAAGGGCTTTCGAATGGTGTTTTAAATCACTGTTCAATGCCCTTTTACGCTTAGTTAAAGCTTATAATAAATAGTAGGATAAGAGAAAATTCAGGAGGTGTAATTTGATACAAATACATAATCAATCGGAAATACTTGTGATTGTTATTCATGAAATATATGGGTTGAATCAACATATGCAGGATGTATGTAATGTATTTGCTGAAAATGGTTTTGATGTGCTTTGTCCGAATTTATTACATAGAGAAGAGCCTTTTAGTCATGATGAGGAAGAGATAGCTTATAACTATTTTATGAGAAACATTGGTTTCATGAACGCTACGAATAAAGTAAAAGAATTAGTAAAGGAAATGAACACACAATATCGAGCTGTGATTTTGATTGGCTTTAGTATTGGCGCGACGATAGCTTGGCTAAGTAGTGAGGAAGAAGGTGTTAATGGTGTAGTAGGATTCTACGGCTCGCGTATAAGAGATTACTTACACATAACACCTCAATGTCCTATATTACTTTTCTTTCCAAAAAAAGAGCCATCCTTTCAAGTTGAAGCGTTGCTCTCAAAATTAATACAGAAAAATATTGAATGTGTTATGTTGGAAGGTCTTCACGGATGTTTGAATCCATATGCTCCTAAATATGATGAGCAGTCTGCGCAAATGGCGTTTCGTAAAGTGACGAACTTTTTATCTCGATTTTGTGGGCAATAAATAGAAACTCGCTGATTAAAGATACATTTCACTAGCAAGTGTGAAAAAAGTCATCAATTCATAATTATTCTTGATAGAATACTACATTATTATAGAATTGTTAAAGAAGGCTATAGAAAAGAAAACGCCTGCTGATTTATATAATATTCAATTACATGTAATAATTAGGATAATATTAACAATATATGTATGGTAAAATTATGTAAAATAACAAAGGGGAAAGCATCATGATTTTAAAAAGAAACAACCTTCACCACGTCTGGCTTGCTTTATTTTTGTTAGTAGTAGGATCTAATATTGCCATTTATCATACAACATTGGGAACTAGTATCTTAACAGAAAGCGCTACTGGTGCAGTTATTGGTTCTATAATTGATTTAACCATCGTTGCACCACTATTAATACTTAGGTGGAAACGTAAGTGGAACTGGAAATTTACAGTTACTTTAATGGCATCAGGTCTGATAATTACGAGATTTGTAATTCCAATGGAATATTTAGAGCCTTTTGCAGCGGTTACGTGGATTGGGTTTGCTGTAGAGGGAGGAATTGTTTTATTGGAGGTTCTCGTTCTTGTAACATTGTTTAAGCATTTACCTGCTATTGTGCGAAAAGTGAAAGAAAGTTCGCTGCCAGTGGTTTTTTCATATGCAAAAGCAACGGATGAGAAAGTGAAAAGTATTCCAATTATTCAAATCATATGTTCGGAATTATTGATGTTTTATTATGCGCTTGCTAGTTGGAGAACAAAGCCGATTCTGAATGAATCATCATTTACCGTATATCACAAATCAAATGTCATTACGTTTCAAGTGATGCTTATTCATGCCATTGTTCTAGAATCTCTTGGGCTGCATTGGTGGTTACACAATCAATCACTTCTATTGTCAGTGATTTTATTAGTAATCAATATATACTCTGTTATTTTTATATTAGGTGATATTCAAGCTTTACGATTAAATCCATTACAATTGGCAGAGGACCGTATGTATATTTCACTTGGCTTAATGAAGCGTATGGAAATTAAATACGAGGATATTGAGGAGCTTGTAGCTGATTCTGAAACACTAGAGAAAAAGCTACCTAAAACCACAATTGACTTCATGGCTCGTGATTTTGAACAAATCACTCCCCACTTGATTTTGAAGTTAAAGCGACCTGTAGAAGCAACACTTTTCATGGGGATTAAAAAACAATATGAAGAAGTTGCAATCAGAGTTGATGAGCCAGAGAGATTTATTCGTATGTTAATAGATAAGGGTAATTTGAATGAATTTAAATAATCTATGTATGGTTCAGAGCCTATATCAAAAGTGATAATCTCTCACTATTGACATAGGCTCTTTTTGAGTGGGTGTAAAAAAATCTGTAATAATTTAATCAAAAAAACGGTGCCGTTTTTTCTATATAGAGGATTCCCTATTGAGAAATAGGGAGATTACGAATATTCTTTTTGTTTGACTTTATTATAGTAGAGGTAGGGGAATCAATAACGTCATTCAGATTATATATTACAACGAGAGGATGAAGGAAAAGATGAGAATTACCAAATGGACACCAGAAGATGAAGCCTTTTGGAATGCGGAAGGTAAGCGACATGCGAATAGAAATTTATGGATTTCAATACCTGCACTTTTTCTTGCATTTGCTGTTTGGCAAATATGGTCGGTTGTTGCTGTTCAATTAAATGAAGTAGGATTTAACTTTAGCTCTGATGAATTATTTACATTGGCTGCTCTTCCAGGTTTAGCGGGTGCAACTTTACGAATATTCTTCACCTTTATGCCTGGAATTGTTGGAGGGAAGAACTGGACTGTAATCAGTACTGCTGCTTTACTTATTCCTGCAATAGGAATTGGTATTGCTGTTCAAAATCCTGAAACTAGCTTTACAACAATGGCTATTTTAGCAGCGCTTTGTGGTATTGGAGGCGGTAACTTTTCATCTTCAATGGCGAATATTAGCTTCTTCTATCCAAAGAAATCAAAAGGTACTGCTAATGGTTTAAACGCAGGAATCGGTAATCTTGGCGTAAGTGCTATTCAGTTTTTAACACCAATTGTTATTACTTTAGGAGCATTTGGCGGTTTCGTAGGTGCTTCACAATTAAAAGCAGATGGAACAGAGATTTGGTTACAAAACGCAGCTTTCATATGGATTATTCCTATAGCTATTACTGCTATTGCGGCACTATTTGGAATGGACAACCTACCGAATACTAAGCAATCTCTTAAAGATCAAGCAGCTATGTTTAAGCATAAACATACATGGATTATGACTTGGTTATACACAATGTGTTTTGGATCTTTTATCGGTTTTGGTGCAGCGTTCCCATTATTGATTAAACAAGAGTTTCCTGAAATCACAATTCAATTAGCCTTCCTTGGACCTTTAGTTGGTGCAGCAGTTAGACCTGTCGGAGGATGGGTTTCTGATAAACTAGGAGGAGCAATTGTTACATTTTGGGACATCATTCTTATGATAATAGCTACTTTTGGTGTTATTTATTTCATTAATGCTCACAATTTCACAGGTTTCTTAATTATGTTCTTAGTTCTTTTCTTTACAACTGGTATTGCAAACGGATCTACTTTTAGAATGATTCCGATGATTTTTGATGCGAAGTTAGCGGCACCTGTACTAGGGTTTACTGCAGCGATTGCGGCTTATGGGGCTTACTTTATTCCTAAAATCTTTAGTTGGTCTATATCTAAAACAGGATCTGTAAGTTTATCACTATACATTTTAATTGGATACTACGTAATCAGCTTATTTATTTGTTGGTACTATTATTCTAGAAAAAATGCAGAAATTAAATGCTAATAGATTCAATGGTTTGGTTTGGTCATACAACTTTTACAGGAGTTGAAAATACTAATGAGTAATAATACTAGCTTTTTGAAAAGTGGTCACTTACCGACATTGTTATCTTCTTTTCTATATTTTGATGTCAGTTTTATGATATGGGTTATAGTCGGTTCCCTATCAACCTTTATGGTTCAAGATTTTGGTTTAACCGATGCACAAAAAGGATTAATGGTAGGGATACCTATATTAGGGGGTTCACTACTAAGGATTCCAATGGGGTTACTTGCGGATCGTTTTGGTGGAAAAAGAATAGGGGCCATCGGTATGATTTTAACGATGATACCATTATTGTGGGGATGGCTGTATGGAAACTCTTTAAATGAAGTTCATGCATTTGGTTTTTTACTTGGAATTGCTGGTGCTAGCTTTGCAGTTGCTTTACCTTTGGCGAGTCGCTGGTATCCTCCTGAACATCAAGGTTTAGCAATGGGAATAGCAGGTGCTGGTAATAGTGGAACAGTACTAGCAACATTGTTTGCTCCACGAATTGCTGAGGCATTCGGCTGGCATGCAGTATTTGCTATAGCACTTATTCCGTTAGTTATCGCGTTTATCGTATTTATAATTTTTGCAAAAGATTGTCCTAACGCAGTAAAACCAATGACAATTGCTCAGTATTTATCAATTGTAAAGATTAAGGAAACATGGATTTTAAGTTTCTTTTATAGTCTATCATTTGGTGGATTTGTTGGTTTAACTAGCTATCTTTCTATTTACTTTGTCGATCAATTTGCAGTAAGTAAAGTTACAGCAGGGGATTATGTAACAATGGCTGTTCTTGCAGGAAGTTTTATAAGACCGATTGGCGGATATATGGCAGATAAATTAGGAGGAATGGGTCTTCTTCTAAAACTATATGGATTATCAGCAGTTATTCTAGCTGCTATAGGATTTATTCAAGTATCAGCTGGTGTATCACTAGTCATGTTTATTCTGTTAATGCTTGTATTCGGTATAGCAAACGGAGCTTTATTCCAAGTAATTCCTACGAGATTTCCAAAGAAAGTTGGAATTTTCACAGGTTTCGTTGGAGCTGCTGGTGGATTAGGTGGTTTCTTTTTACCGAATATTCTTGGGACATTTAAAGAAATGACAGGATCTTTCTCATTCGGATTTTGGTGGATTGGGTTAACATATATCGTTTCTCTTATATTAGTAATGTGGTTAATGAAGGATTGGAAAAAACAAGGTTATTTGAAAAAAGTAAGCTAAATAACTTACAGTGATAGGAAGAACATGAATAGTCATAGTTGCTTGCAGATCCTTAACAGAAGATGAGCTAAGCCCTTTCAAGGGATAATTTGAAAGTACGTTTATTTTGTACACTATTTCAGATTAGTCCTTGAAGGGGCTTTATTATTTACTAAAAATGTATGCAGACTTCATTGATCTTCTTTCTATTAATAGATAGCATGTATATTTTTGCTAGATAGGGGATTTCCCTCGAAAAATAGAAACTTCCCTAATAGTATTCCCCCTATAATTGTTCAATAATGAGCATATAAGAATGAACAAACAATTGATTCCCTATCAATCTATTTCATTCTGCAAAAGGAGTGGTTTTGTCCGATGAAAAACAAATTTGGACTAAAATTCTTTAAACCGACAGAGCGTTTTTCTGGAGACTGGTCGATTCTTGAAGAAAAGAGCAGAGAATGGGAAAACATGTATCGTCAACGCTGGTCACATGACAAAGTTGTAAGAACAACGCATGGTGTTAACTGTACAGGTTCTTGTAGTTGGAAAGTATTTGTTAAAAGTGGAATTATAACTTGGGAAAATCAGCAAATTGATTACCCTTCATGTGGTCCTGATATGCCAGAATTTGAACCGCGTGGTTGCCCTCGTGGAGCATCATTTTCTTGGTATGAATATAGCCCGTTACGTGTGAAGTATCCTTATGTTCGTGGGAAACTATGGCGTATGTGGCAACAAGCATTGAAAGAACATACAAACCCAATTGATGCTTGGGCTAGTATTGTAGAAAATCCTGAAAAATCAAAAGCATATAAGCAAGCTAGAGGTAAAGGTGGACATGTTCGTGTTAAATGGGAAGATGCCAACCGATTAATTTCTGCTCAATTAATTTATACAATTCGTAAATATGGTCCAGACCGTATTGCTGGTTTTACACCAATTCCAGCGATGTCGATGATCAGTTATGCATCTGGTGCTCGTTTTATCTCTTTATTAGGTGGAGAAATGTTAAGTTTCTACGATTGGTATGCTGACTTACCACCTGCATCTCCACAAATTTGGGGAGAACAAACCGATGTGCCTGAATCAAGTGATTGGTATAACGCCGGTTATTTAATTATGTGGGGCTCTAATGTACCTTTAACACGTACTCCAGATGCTCACTTTATGACAGAGGTTCGTTATAAAGGCACAAAAGTTGTCTCTGTTGCGCCGGATTATGCTGAGAATGTTAAATTCGCTGATAATTGGTTAGCTCCAAACCCAGGTACGGATGCTGCAGTAGCGCAAGCTATGACGCACGTTATCTTAAAAGAGTTTTACGTAGAACGTCAGGAGCCAATGTTCTTGAACTATGCAAAACAATATACAGATATGCCTTTCTTAATCATGTTAGATGAACATGAAGGAAGCTTAAAAGCAGGTCGCTTCTTACGTGCAAGTGATTTCGGTGAAACATCACAACACGCTGAGTGGAAGCCAGTAATCTTCGATAAAACAGCGAATGAAATCATCGTTCCAAACGGTACGATGGGACAACGTTGGGAAGAAGATAAGAAGTGGAACTTAATTCTTGAACGTGAAGATGGAACAATGATTGAGCCAGCTTTATCTATTGAAAAGCATGAAGCTGAGTGGAATGAAATTGTATTCCCGTTCTTTGATAATAAACAGAATGGCACATTCAAACGTGTTATTCCAACGAAAAAAGTGAAACTAGCAGATGGAACGGAAAAGTTAGTTGCTACTGTTTATGACTTAATGTTGAGTCAATATGGTGTAAGTCGTATCGACAGTGAGTTTAACGCGAAAAGCTATGAAGATGCAGCATCTCACTATACACCAGCATGGCAAGAGCAACATACAGGTGTTAAGCCATCTCTTGTTGTTCAAGTTGCTCGTGAATTTGCGCAAAACTCAATTGATACAGAAGGTCGCTCAATGATTATTATGGGAGCGGGTGTCAACCACTGGTTTAATAGTGATACGATCTATCGTTCAATACTTAATCTAGTCGTGTTAACTGCTTCTCAAGGTGTTAATGGTGGTGGCTGGGCGCACTATGTTGGACAAGAAAAATGTCGTCCAATTGAAGGCTGGTCAACAGTTGCGTTTGCTAAAGACTGGCAAGGTCCACCACGCTTACAAAACGCTACATCATTCTATTATTTTGCAACGGATCAATGGAAGTATGAGGAGACCGGTGTAGATGCATTGCAGTCACCAACAAGTAGAGATATTCGTTATAAACATCCTGCTGACTATAATGTATTGGCTGCTCGTCTAGGTTGGCTTCCTTCATATCCACAGTTTAATAAGAGTAGCTTGAAGTTTGCAGAAGAAGCGAAAGAGCAAGGAAAGACAACGAATGAAGAAATCGTAAAACATGCTCTAAATCAAATTACTTCTGGAGCAACGCAGTTTGCAGTGGAAGATCCAGATGCACCTGAAAACTTCCCTCGTTCTTTATTTGTATGGCGCTCGAACTTAATTTCAAGTTCAGCTAAAGGACAGGAATATTTCATGAAGCATCTACTTGGAACACATAATGGTTTATTATCTCAACCAAATGTAGATGAGAAACCGGAAGAAATTACATGGCGAGAAGATGTAGAAGGTAAATTAGACCTTTTAGTTGCACTTGATTTCCGTATGACAGCAACACCGATGTATGCAGATGTTGTGTTACCTGCTGCTACTTGGTATGAGAAGACAGATATATCTTCTACAGATATGCATCCATTTATTCACCCATTTAATCCGGCGGTAGACCCACTTTGGGAATCTAGATCGGATTGGGATATTTATAAAACACTAGCGCAGACATTCTCTGAAATGGCGAAAACACATCTTCCAGGTGTGCATAAAGATGTTGTAACATCACCACTTGGACATGATTCAATCAATGAAATCGCTCAACCTTATGGCGTTATTAAAGATTGGAAAAAAGGTGAAATCGAAGCGATTCCAGGCAAAACGATGCCAGGGCTTGCTGTAGTTGAACGTGATTATACGAAGATTTATGACAAGTTTATTACGCTAGGACCTAACTTATCGAAAGGGAAAGTCGGCGCTCATGGTGTTAATTTCTCAGTAGCGGAAGAATTTGAAGAATTAAAACATGTAAATGGTATGTATTCGGATGAATCAATTAAAAATGGTTTACCTAAATTACAATCAGCTCGACAAGCTGCAAATGCCATCTTAAATCTATCTTCTGCAACAAATGGTAAAGTATCTCAACGTGCTTGGGAAGCGGCTGAAGAAGATACAGGCGTAGAGTTAAAAGATATTTCAGCGGACCGTGCTGCGGAAAAAATTACTTTTGAAAACATTACAGCACAGCCACGTGAAGTAATTCCGACACCTGTATTCCCTGGTTCTAATAAAATGGGTAGACGTTATTCGCCATTTACAACGAATATTGAACGTCTTGTTCCATTTAGAACATTAACAGGAAGACAGCATTTCTATATTGACCATGAAATTTTCTTGCAGTTTGGTGAAGCTTTACCAGTCTTTAAACCAACATTACCACCAATGGTATTTGGTTCGAAAGATAAGCAAATTATTGGTGGACAAGATTCACTAGTACTTCGTTATTTAACTCCACATGGTAAGTGGAATGTTCATAGTATGTACCAAGATAATCAACACATGCTGACATTATTCCGTGGAGGTCCAACGGTTTGGCTTAATAATGAAGATGCTGATTCAAATGATATTAAAGATAATGATTGGCTTGAAATTTATAACCGAAATGGTGTTGTTACAGCGCGTGCAGTAGTCAGTCATAAAATGCCTAAAGGTACGATGTTCATGTATCATGCACAAGACAAGCACATCAACGTTCCAGGTTCGGAAATTACAAATGAACGTGGTGGTAGCCATAATGCACCAACTAGAATTCATGTGAAACCAACACAAATGGTTGGTGGCTATGCACAATTAAGTTATGGATTTAACTATTATGGTCCAATCGGAAATCAGCGGGATGTATATGTTGCAGTCCGCAAAATGAAGGAGGTAAAGTGGCTTGAAGATTAAAGCGCAAGTAGCAATGGTATTGAACCTTGACAAATGTATCGGATGCCACACCTGTAGCGTGACTTGTAAAAACACTTGGACGAATCGTCCAGGTGCAGAATATATGTGGTTTAACAATGTAGAGACAAAACCAGGTATCGGTTATCCAAAGAGATGGGAAGATCAATCACAATACAAAGGTGGTTGGGAATTAAAGAACGGAAAGCTAGATTTAAAAGCAGGTAGTAAATTATCAAAAATTGCTTTAGCGAAGATTTTCTATAATCCTGATATGCCTGAGTTAAAGGATTACTATGAGCCTTGGACATATAATTACGAGCATTTAACAAATGCTGGTGAGAAAAAACATCAACCAGTGGCACGCCCACACTCTGTTATTACAGGTGAAAAAATGGATTTAGAATGGGGTCCTAACTGGGAAGATGATTTAGCGGGTGCTCATGTTACAGGTCCGAAAGACCCTAATATCGAGAAAATCGAAGAAGATATTAAATTTAATTTTGAACAAGCATTTATGACGTATTTACCACGCCTATGTGAACATTGCTTGAACCCAGCTTGTGTAGCATCTTGTCCGTCTGGTGCAATGTATAAGCGTGATGAGGACGGCATTGTGTTAGTAGACCAAGAGGCATGTCGTGGATGGCGCTATTGTATGACTGGATGTCCTTATAAGAAAGTGTATTTCAACTGGAAAACGAATAAAGCAGAGAAATGTACATTCTGTTTCCCACGAATTGAAGCAGGGTTACCGACTGTATGTTCTGAAACATGTACAGGACGTATCCGTTATCTAGGCGTTTTATTATACGATGCTGATAGAGTATCAGAAGTAGCATCAATTCAAGACGAAAAAGAACTATACAAAGCACAATGTAGTTTATTCCTTGATCCAAACGATCCAAAGATAATCGAACAAGCGAAAAAAGACGGTGTAGCAGATAAGTGGATTGAAGCTGCGCAAAATTCGCCAGTTTATAAGTTGGCAATTGAGTACAAGCTAGCATTCCCACTTCACCCAGAATATCGTACACTTCCTATGGTTTGGTATGTTCCACCGCTTAGTCCGATTATGAGTTATTTTGAAGGTAAGGATTCAATTCAAAATCCAGATTCAATATTCCCAGCTATTGAAGAAATGCGTACGCCTATTCAATTTATTGCGAATATGCTTACAGCTGGTGATACGGTAACTGTAAAAGAATCATTACAAAAAATGGCGATGATGCGTCTGTATATGCGTGCTAAATCATCTGGTAAAGAATTTGATGAATCGAGATTAGAACGTGTAGGATTAACCGCTGCGCAAATTGAAGCGATGTATCGTTTATTAGCAATTGCTAAATATGAAGATCGTTTTGTTATTCCAACGTCTCATAAAGAGGCTCATTTGGACCCTTATCGTGCACAAGGTATGGAAGGCTACAATATGGATTGCGGCGGTTGCGGAGTAATGAGTGGTTCAACAAATAAGAGTGGTAAAGAAATTTACGAAGAAAACTTCTATGGAGGAATTTGGCGTGATTAGTTTACAGAAGCTTTATGAACATAAACATGCTTTCGGTTTCTTTGCTCAACAGTTGAGTTATCCAGAAAAACTCCATTTTCATCCGATGGTTTTTGAGGAGTCATTTGACTCCTCAGAGCCAGGATATGAAGATATTAAAAAGTATTGGAATTTAATACAAGAATATAGCTTAGAAGAAATTGAAGAAATGTATGTAAAAACATTTGATTTTGATAAGAAATCTACGCTTTATATGACGTATTTTAAATTTAACGATACGAAAGAACGCGGACAAATGCTTGCAAAGCTTAAAGTAATGTACGAAATGTTTGGACTAGATATGGCAAAAGAAGAACTTTCTGATTACCTCCCATTAATGTGCGAATTTTTATTCGCTGCAGAATGGTCAGGAGATCAAAGAGCACAAGAAAGTTTTGATATGATGCTTGCAGTTTTAGAAGATGGAACGTATCATCTTTTACAATCGTTAAAGGACAGTGATACACCATATTTCTATTTAATTAATGCGTTACGTGAGACGTTTAAAGCCTGTATTGAACAGGAGGAGCAGTGATGAATATGATCGAACAATTTCTATGGGTAATAGTGCCTTATCTTGCTGTAGCAACATGTATTGTCGGGCATATATTCCGATATAAGACAGATCAATTTGGTTGGACGGCTAAATCAAGTGAATTTGTTGAGAAGAAACAGTTAATGGTTGGTAGTATACTGTTTCATATTGGGGTTATTCCAGTAATATTAGGACATGTTGCTGGACTTGTTATTCCTAAAGAATGGTTGCATGCTATTGGAGTAAATGACCATTTATATCATATTGGAGCAGTATATATTGGTAGTATATTTGGATTTATTACATTGGCCGGTATGATTGTATTAACATCTCGTCGATTTACTAAAAAGAGCGTTCGTCAATTAAGCTCAGTATCTGACCTGATTGTTAACGTTTTATTATTATTCATTGTGATTATGGGTACGTATAGTACGGTTGTAACTAATGTTGTTGAGCCAAGCTTTGATTATCGTGAAACGATTTCTGTATGGTTTAGAAATCTCTTTATCTTTAGTCCTGATGCTTCATTAATGGCTAATGTGCCACTAAGTTTTAAAATTCATATTCTTACGGGACTATTTATTTTTGCAATGTGGCCATTTACTCGACTTGTTCACGTGTGGAGTGTTCCTGTTAGCTACATTAATAGAAGTTATATTATATATAGAAGAAATAAAAGATAAAGAAGAGGGGCTAACCTTCTTCTTTTTTATCTTTTGTAGTTATATTACAATAATATAAGATTATATTTACTGAAATTGAATAAAAGAGAACTCTTACTAAAGTGCGCTCTATATGAAGGAGTGTTATGTATGAATGAACAAGCTAATTTAAAAATTCAGCAAGAGCTAGATCATATACGTAATGAATTTGCGTTTGATTTAGTTACATTAACAATAGTGCAAAAAAATATAGAATTTCCTACATTAAAGTGGCATTATGCTTCTGGAAACTTGAATAATCGATATAAACGAATCGTTTTACAATCCGGTAAAGGAATAGCAGGTATTGTTTATAAAACAGAAAAACCATTATTGATGAAAAATATTACACAAGAAGTGCCTCATTCTGAGTTAATTAGTTATCCAATAATCATTTCTGAACGATTAAAAAGTTTAGGAGCTATTCCGTTATTTCACCAAGGCTGTTTAGTAGCAATCCTGTTAGTAGCTTTTCGCTATGAAGATGGCGTTACGGAAGAATTATTTCGTGAATTTAAGCAAAAAGTCATTCCTGAATTTGAATCATTTTATTCTGAGGAGATGAAGAGCTTTGATTTGTCATAATGGTTTTCAATTAAATGAAGCTATGATGAATCTATATCATAATAGCTCTGCTGGAATATTATTTTTTGATCAGGATTCACAACTACTTGCCATTAATCCAGTTGCTGAATCATTATTAGATTTAGATAGTATGGATTGTACACAATTGAGACAATCTCAGTCGATTTGTCACTTTTGTAAAGGGTTTACAAGTGAGGAAGAACAGCAAACATGCTTGAAGTGTTATTTAAAGGAGCCAAATCAAAATTTCTCTTCTTTCCAAATATATTTACAAACAAAAAAAGATGGTGTTTTACCCTTTACTGCAAGCTTTACTCTCATCGATGAAGAGAATGGAATTAGTGTTTTAACGGTTCTAGATGTGACAAAACAATATAAAACGAGAGAGATGCTGTATGAGAGAAATCGAATGAAAAATGTGATTAAAGCTCAGGAAAATGAAAGAAAGAGAATTTCTCGTGATTTACATGATGGTGTTGCACAAGAATTATTAAGTACATTAGTGGATATACGTTTATTGAAATATATGAATTTGGATGAAGATGTTCAAGGTAAACTAAAACAAACTGAGACAGCTTTATCAAGAATATTAGATGATATACGAAATATTTCTGTTGAATTACGACCAGCGGCTTTGGATGACTTAGGATTAGAAGCAGCTTTTCGTTCTCATTTCAAATGGGTAGAAAATAATTATGGAATTGTTGTTTTATTTACTTCGGCATTATCTGCTGCTCGTTATAGTAATGAAATAGAAACAGTTGTGTATCGAATTGGTCAGGAAGCAATCCTTAATGCCACCAAATATGCAGATGTAGATCAAATCGAAGTAAACTTATTCGAAGAGAATGAGAAGCTACATCTTATAGTGAAGGATGAAGGAACGGGATTTGATGTAAATGCAATCGAAGTAAAAGGAACGGGACTTGGTCTTTATGGAATGCGTGAGCGGGCAGAGCTTGTTAATGGTAATTTGACAGTTAAATCTGAAGTTGAGAAGGGGACAGCTATACAACTCAGTATCCCTTTGTTTTTGAATCAAACAGAGGAGGAAATGAAATGATTAGAATAGTTATTGCGGATGATCACGCTGTTGTACGAAGTGGTTTTTCGATGATTTTGAACTATCAAGTAGACATGGAAGTTGTGGCAACAGCGGCTGATGGAAAAGAAGCCTATTCTATGGTAGCGGAGTATAAACCTGATATTCTTCTGATGGATATTAGTATGCCTCCAGGAGAGAGTGGTTTAATTGCGACCGGGAAAATTAGTCAAGATTTTCCAGATACAAAAATCATCATTTTGACGATGTTCGATGAAGAAGAATATTTATTTTATGTATTGAAAAATGGAGCATCCGGTTATGTGTTAAAAAATGCCCCTGATGAAGAATTAGTGTCAGCTATTCGTAAGGTTTATGAAGGGGGTACATATATTCAACCGAAAATGGCAACATTGCTCGTTCGTGAAGTATTTAAGAATAATGAAGATTTAGATGAACATGATCCATTTAAAGTACTCTCTCAACGCGAGTTAGAAATATTAACACATGTGGCAAAAGGCTACGGTAATAAAGAGATAGCAGAAAAACTATTTATATCTGTTAAAACAGTGGAAGCACATAAGTCGAAAATTATGGAAAAGCTTCATTTGAAAAGTAGACCAGAAATAGTGGAATATGCGTTAAAGAAGAAGTTATTGGATTTTTAAAGTAA
>NZ_HG428741.1:2784542-2863676 GCF_000380245.2 Bacillus massiliigorillae | reverse complement strand
TGTCTAACCTTACACCTGCCATGCTCGGTCGTAAGCCAATCTGTTTTGAAAACCAAAGGAGGGTTTTCAAGAACAGCTCGTCTTACGCCTGCCGCATGTCTCCTTTTTGCTTTGTTGTAAAACATGAAGTAAGTGCAGCAATCAAAAAGGACCGGTGCCGGTTTTTCTCTGTCCAACATTACACCTGTCACATTCGGAAATAAGCCAAGTCGTTTTGAAAACCAAGAACGGTTTCGGTGTCTAGCTCCAGCGCCCAGCGACTAGTAGATTTCGCCCATCTCCCTACGATAAGTCAACATCGAATCGGCTACCGCCTCTTCGTGTTTCCTTTATCTCAGTCGAAGTGCTCCAATCTATACGTCGCAAAACGGGCGCTTGCGCTTTTCTTAATAGGGAATGCCCTTTTGCATATAAGGGACTTACCCAATAGGTATTATATAAGAGCTATTTTACAATAAATGTAGGGAATCAATGTAATTGTCATTCATTACATTTTTAAGTTAGAGGTTGATTTGAATGATTAAAAAAATACAATTACCATTACAAACAGTTAACCTAGTGGTTGGATTTATGGTTTGGGTAATTCTTTCATCGCTACTACCATTCATCAAGGAAGATATCTCAATTCCTACGGAAAAAGTAGCTATGATTACAGCTATACCGGTTGTTCTTGGATCAGTACTAAGAATTCCTCTTGGTGCTTATGCAAATTTATTTGGAGCAAGAATTATTTTTCTTGTTAGTTTTATTGTTTTATTATTTCCTGTGTATTTTATTAGTGAAGCTACAACCTATGTTCATTTAATTATGGGCGGTATTTTTCTTGGTATTGGTGGAGCTCTTTTTTCAGTTGGTGTAACTTCACTACCTAAATACTATCCAAAGGAACAACATGGTTTTGTTAATGGAATATATGGCTTCGGTAATATGGGTACTGCTGTTTCTACATTTGCTGCACCTGTAATTGCTACTCAATTTGGCTGGTCAGTAACCGTTAAATTTTATTTAGGTTTACTACTAGTTATGGCCCTTTTAAACTTTATTTTTGGTGATCGACATGAACCGAAAGTAAAAACATCAATGATGGCACAAATCAAGGGTGTATATAATAATGAAAAAATGTGGTTATTTTCATTATTCTACTTTATCACTTTTGGTGCGTTTGTAGCGTTTACAGTCTTCTTACCAAATTTCCTCGTAACAAGCTTTGACCTTGAAAAGGTTAGTGCCGGTGTACTGACTGCGACTTTTATTGTTTTAGCAACATGTTGTCGTACGTTTGGTGGCTGGTTAGGTGATAAATTTGATTGTTTGAAATTATTAATGGGTGTATTTATTGGCACTGTTATTGGAGCAGTTATTTTAGCGATAGCTCCAAATCTTATTACGTTTATTATAGGTATTTTAATCGTTGCTCTTTCTTGTGGTATTGGTAATGGTGTAATCTTTAAACTTGTTCCAACTTACTTTACGAAACAAGCTGGAATTGTAAATGGCATTGTTTCAATGATGGGTGGATTAGGTGGATTCTTCCCGCCATTATTATTAGCAAAAGTTCTATCATTAACGGGATCTTATGCATTGGGCTTCCTATTATTAGCTGTATCAGCTTTTATTAGTTTAATTTTAGTTCTTAAATTAACAAAGCAGGCGAGTACGGAAATAAACGAATCACTTGTTTAAAAATCATATCTTTAGTTGAGGGGCACTTAGTTAATTTCTAAGAGCCCCTTGATTATATAATTAAATATTTATGAAAGGATTAGAATCTGAACAGAAATGAAAAAACAATGAGAAAATAACTATGTCCTTATATTGGGGATAAAAGTTATTGGCAAGGGGTGTATGATGATGAAACTATTAATCCCGAAGCAGCACGGTGCATGGGCAATGTTAGTAATTCCTTTTGTTTTAAGTATGGTAGCTGGGGGATCTACGGTTTGGCACATTTTTCTATTTATGGGCTGGTTTTTTCTATATTTAACTACATATTCTTTTGTAATGTTCCTAAAGGGTAAGAAGAAAGAATATTATAAAAAGTGGGTGATGATCTATGCCTTAGCTGCAATCCTTTTCCTCGTACCAGTAGGAATCTATTGTATGAGGCTTATTTACTTTGGGATAGCGATGATACCATTCTTTTGTATTAATCTTTATTATGCTAAAAAGAAGAATGAACGAGCATTCCTAAATGATGTAGCTGCCATATTTACCTTTTGTATTGGTGGGCTAGCAAGCTATTATTTAGGTGCTAACGAGCTTCATAATGATGCTTGGACTGTATTTATTTATTCTTTTTTATATTTTTTAGGGTGTACACTCTATGTGAAAACAATGATAAGAGAAAAAAATAATGTTACGTATAAATACTATTCATGGATATATCATTTTATCATGCTATTTATAGTAGCTCTCATAGGTCCAGTTTGGATTGTAATCGCGTATCTTCCTAGCGTGCTGCGAGCATGGATTTTATATGGTAGAAAACTATCAGTAATGAAAATAGGTATTATAGAAATCTGTAATTCTGTTTTCTTTTTTTGCATACTTGTCTTTTCTATATGATTAATCTTTTAAGAGAAGCAACCAATTATAGGTAGCTTCTTTTTCGTTAACAAAATTTAGAATAATAAACATATTAAGAATTATATTAATAAATTATTATTTAAGATTTTGCATATTTATAAATTATAATTCAATAAAATATATTTTCTTTATTTAAATAAAGAGAAGTACATAATCTTAGTTTTTGGAGGAGAACATGAAGAAGAGAATTTTACCGTTTGCTGTATTAGCAACATTAGTATCAGGTAGTTTAGTAGCTTGTTCTGATCAGAAAGATTCTGGAGAGTCGACAGGATCAAAAGAACCTACAGTGGATTTGCGAATTGGAACAATCACAGATTTGCATGCTAATCTAATGAATTATGATTATTTCACAACGGAAGAAAATAATAAAATTGGATTAAGTAAATTAACAACAGTGATTAAAGAAGCTCGTAAAGAATCAACAAAAGGAAAAGACCAGAAAATCGATAACTTTATCCTAGTTGATAATGGAGACACAATTCAAGGAAGTGCATTAGGTGATTATTATGCGCAAAATCCATTAAAAGAAGGTCATCCTGTTTATAATACACTTGCAGAAGTGGGCGTTGATGTTGCTTCATTAGGGAACCACGAATTTAACTATGGCTTAGATTACTTAGACAACGTAATTAAAGGTACAAAGGACATGAGTGTAATCAATTCCAATGTATATGATACAGAAGGAAATCACATGTTCAAGCCTTATGAAGTAATCGAAGAAAAAGTGATTGATAGTAACGGTGAAGAGCAAGTAGTAAAAATCGGTGTTGCTGGCTTTGTTCCTCCTCAAATCCTGAACTGGGATCGCACAAAACTTGAAGGTAAAGTAGAAGTGAAAGACATTGCTGAATCAGCTAAAGAAATGGTTGAAATTCTAAGAAATAAAGAAAAAGTAGATATCGTTGTTGCTGTTGCCCACTCAGGTTATGGCGATGAAGAGCATTCAGAGTATGATGAAAATTCTTCATATGAATTAACAAAAACAGAAGGTATCGATGCTGTAGTTGCAGGACATACGCACCAAGCATTCCCTTCGACTGAAGAGAAAATTAACAGCCTTGAAAATGTTGATGTGAAAAAAGGAACAATTAATGGTGTAGCTACTACAATGTCTAATTTCTTCGGTTCTCATTTAGGAGTAATTGATTTAAAGCTACAACAAAAGGATAGTAAATGGACAGTTGTAGATTCTAAGGCTGAGCTTCGTAGTGTAGAAGAAAGTGCAAATGATGAAGATGTTGTAGCATCAGTGAAAGAATATCATGAAAAAACAATTGAGTATGTAAATAGCCCAATTGGAACGATTGATAAAGACATCAATTCATTCTTCGCATTACTTGGTGATAACGAGTCGTTAGATATCGTTCAGCAAGCTCAATTGAATTTTGTGAAAAAAGGAATTGAGGAAGGTACAATGGCAGAATTAGAGCCATATAAAGACCTACCATTAGTAAGTATTAATGCTCCATTTAAAGCTGGTCGTGAAGCGGATAACTACGTAGATATTCCAAAAGGGGAAATCACAACTAAAGACGTTACAAATCTATACAAATACTCGAATAACTTAACAGTTATGAAAGTTACAGGTAAAGATTTAAAAGAAATGCTTGAAAGAACAGCAACAATTTATAACACAATTGATCCTAAGAGCGATAAAGAACAAGAATTAATTAATGATAATTTTGCAACATTTAATTTCAATGTTATTGAAGGGTTGAATTACGAATTTGATGTAACACAAGAGCCTAGATATGATATGGATGGCAAGCTAATTAATGATAAAACAGAGAGAATCTCAAATGCTACATTTAATGGTGATCCTCTTAAAGAAAACCAAGAATTTTTACTTGTAACAAATTCTTATTTCGCTGGTGGTGGAAGTAACTTCCCAGGAACTAACGAAGGTAAAACAACTGTTTACATCTCAACGGATGAAAACAGAGAAGTTGTTGCTCAATACTTAAAAGATAATAAAAATACTATCGTAGAGAAAAGCAACAATTGGAAGCTTAAAACAATTGAAGGCTCAAAAGCTAATGTTGTCTTCTCTTCTAATTCAAAAGGTGAAACTGTTTTAACAGAAGGTTCTCCGATTTCTGTAGTAGAAAAGCAGAAAGATGGATTAACAAAATATAAGTATGATTTAACAAAATAAGAGATTCGAAAATAGGATTTAAGATTTTGGGAAAGGGGCTGAATTTTCAGCTCTTTTTTTTCGCTTAAACGGATGATTAGTAAAGGAAGAAACCTTTAATCAAAGCCTCCTTTTATTGAAGTGATATAATTACTAAAGGAGGGGAGCTCTAATTGATTGTAAAAATAGAATTTACATATGAACAAGATACAGAATATTTGCAATGCCAAACGAAAGTAGGTAGCAAAATATGAAAGCTTCAAAAAGAATTTGATCTATGGATCTATAATAGAGAAAATCAACATCCGTATTGGGAAATGGCGGGAGAAGATGAAAACGGAAAAGAAATTTACGAAGTTTGTTTTAATGGGGATTCGTTTGTGGGTTTTCTTAACAATGTAAGATTTAAGAAACGAAGGAGTGTTGCTAGATTAAAAAGCCGTCCAGATGAACGCGTTAAAAAATCAATAAATTCTTAATCGTTTATAAAAGTGGAAAGAAGTTTTTTTGAAATAGTTTTTGGTAGTTACTTCATATAATGAATTTAAGGAATTTGTATTCGTTGATAATCTTTAAAGAGAATAGGAATTATTACAACTTATGTTGAATACATATAAGAAAATAATATTTTGAACAGTATTGTTTGTGTTAAAAGAGGTGTAATTTAATGAAAGAATTTGTAATAGCAGGTAAGCATGGTTTTGTGAGAATTGAATTAGTAGACTTGTTAAGTCACGCTGAAGATGTAACTATAAATGAAGATACATACTATGTTGAAATTAAGAGTGGTAGTTATTATTCTAAAGGAACGTTTTTATCTTCTTATAACAATCTTGATGAGTTCTATCAGCAGTTAGAAAAATATTATTGTGAGCCTGAAGCGGAAGCGAAATTACATACTTTAGATTCGAATTTAATGTTAGTGGTGAAAAATATGGACGGTAATCAATTTAGTATTGTTGGGGTATATAATGAGTCGCAATTTAAAATAAAAAGTGATCAAACATTTTTAGCTTCTTCTATTCAAGGAATGAAGCAATTTATGCGGAATATGCAGCAATGAAAAATACGAAAGAGGATGTCTGAGGGCGCCCGAAAAGTGATTGAAAAGCACTTTTTGGACAGCCCTTTCTTTGTGGTGTCTAATCTTACACCTGCCATGCTCAGAAATAAGCCAAGCTGTTTTGAAAACCAAAAGAGGGTTTTCAAGAACAGCTCGTCTTATTTTTACCGCATGGCTCTTTTTTGATTGGGAGAAAATCAGGGAGGATAAACATCAATCAAAAAAGACAGGTTGATGGTTTTTCTTATTTTTTTGTCCAAATATTATAATATAAATCTTTAAGTGTTATTTTAATTTTATCTTTTGGAGATAATGAAATTTTATTTTTTTCCTGAAGATTATTTGGAAACAAGAAGAAATAAAATTCATCACCATCTTTATAGTTTAGCCCACTTATTCCATATGCTGACCCTTTGTATGTTTTGCCTTTATACTCTGTTGATAATTTAGCAATCATATTAGATGATAAGGAATTATCTATATTAATAGTGTGTTGTATTCCTGAAATAAGAGAGGCTGAATTTAAGGAATAAGCTCCACTCGATCTAAATCCAATTGAATATCCTCCTGTATTCATACTTCCCGTGCTTTTAAGTGAAGATATATAAATTTTATGTGTTCCATCATTGAATATTGCTTTTCCAATATTACTTTCTATATTAGAAAGGTCAATAACAACGGAGTATTCTCCTTTATTGCGATGGCTGTTTTCATCAGTAAACTTTTTTGTATTGTTTGCGATAGCGGCCATTCCATCTACCCATAAACTAAAAGAACCTGATAACCATAAGAATAGAATAATAGCGGTAAGCATGGAGATAAATAATGCTTTACTTTTAGTGTATATCATTAATAACACACCTCTTCTTTGTGCATTGATTTGGTTATATCCATCTTGGTTGTATATTAAATATATCGTGTTAATACTTTACTCTTTTAATATGATATTCAACAAATTGGGGAAATTGTGTTAAATAAAGTGAAACTTTACACAATGAAATCTTTTAGTGTCAGTTTGTAGTGAATAAAAATGGTATTTATCATAGTCTGTTCATATGTATTTTCATATGCTATTATGTCTGTATAAATTGTAAAGAGGTGCTTTTCATGATGTGTCTCGAAACAGAAAAACTTCGTAGAGAACTTTGCTCCGCACAAACGTATACGATGAAGCGTTGTTCGGAGCTTAATCAGGAAGCGTAACTTCCTATATTCATCGGCTTATAGCTGTCTGAAAAAGTATAGTTAATCTATGCTTATTTGAGTATAACTTCTATTGATATCGGGAGGAAACATATAGTTTCTAAAATTTCTTCATTAGAATATATTTAAAAAAGTGGTAGATTATTATACTTATTTGAGTGCACCTATTAGCCGAAGAATATATAGATTAAAGGCCATAGACGATGCTTTGTCTATGGCCTTTTGTTTTGGATATTTCAAGGAGTGGAGTTTTCTCCAAATTGAAATCGTATTTGTTGTGTTTAAAATCCAACAATACCAACCAAGCAGAGGGCTAGCGTCTAATGACGTTACTCTCTGCTTTTTTATTTTCTATGAAAAGAGGAACAAGAAATGAGTTTACTTGAAGTTAGTAATTTAACACATAGTTTTATCGATAAAACTTTATATCATCAAGCATCTTTTGCTTTATATAAAGGCGAGCATATGGGGATTGTAGGTCAAAATGGAGCAGGAAAATATTCAGATTTTCTCCGTCAAAAAGAGCATTTACGTCAGGACTATATTAGACAATATTATGCTCAACAAAAGAAAATCGAAAAAACAGAAGAATATATCCGAAAGAATATTGCTGGAGTGAACAGTAAAATAGCTCAAGGGCGTAGGAAACAACTTGAGAGAATGGAACGAATTGCGGCACCAACCTTTACGCATAAACCAATTATGAGCTTTAAGGAGCTGCCGCTCACAGTGCATGAAGCACTTGAAGTAACTAATTTAGAAATTGGATATAATGATGCACTTTTACCTCCATTAAATTTTATTGTTGCGGGAGGTCAGAAACTTGTTATAACAGGCTTTAATGGAATTGGAAAATCAACGTTATTAAAGACACTTGTAAAGCATATTTCAGCTTTTTCAGGAACTTTTCAGTTTGCTGAGCAAGTGAAAATTGGATATTTTGAACAAGACTTATCATGGGAAGATAATATGAACACACCCATTCAAATTATGTCCGAACATTATCCAAAACTAGGGGTGAAGGAAATTCGACAACAATTAGCTCGATGTGGTGTGAAAAGTACGCACACTACACAAGCAATTGGAACATTAAGTGGTGGAGAACAGTCAAAGGTGAAACTATGTAAATTACTACTCTCACCCTGTAATTTTCTCATACTGGATGAACCTACGAATCATTTAGATGCTGAGACAAAGGAAGCTTTACAAAAAGCATTAATTCAATTTCAAGGAAGTATTTTACTTGTTTCGCATGAAGCGAAATTCTATCAACAATGGGCTGACCAACTTCTTAATATAGAAGATTTAATGTAAGGCTTGTAATGAAATTCATTGAGAGTTTAATAGGTGGGGGACGTTCACTCCCATCTATATTAGTAAATAAAAATGGAATCAATATTAATTAGGAGTGCTTCTAATGGAAAATAACATTTGGAAAAGGAAGATTACATTATTATTAACAGCTCAAACAATCTCTTTGTTCGGGTCATCACTTGTGCAGTATGCAATTATTTGGTATATCACACTTTCTACCTCTTCAGGGATGATGATGACTATATCCACTGTTTGTGGATTCTTACCTCAAATCGCCATATCCATATTTGCGGGTGTTTGGGTCGATCGTTACAATCGAAAGAAATTAATAATGTTGGCAGATGCTATCATTGCCTTTGTAACTTTGCTTTTAGCTATCTCATTCTTAATGGGCGATGAAAATATTTGGTTACTTTTTGTTGTGTTACTTATTCGTTCAGCAGGTACGGGATTACAAACACCAGCTGTAAATGCAATTATTCCACAAATTGTTCCTCAAGATGATTTGATGAGAATAAATGGTATTTAAAGTACAATTACATCTTTAATTATGTTTCTCTCCCCTGCAGTGAGTGGTGCAATTCTTTCATTCACAACAATTGAAGCGACATTCTTTATTGATGTTATTACAGCGATTATTGGAATTAGTATTACGCTTTTCATTCCTATAGCTACACTTGCTAAGATCTGTACTGAAGAGAAGTCTCAAATTCAGAGCATTAAGGAAGGGTTTATTTATTTAAAAGAAAATGGTTTTATTAAATATTTGCTCATATTTATTTCTGTCGTGCTTATTTTAATTAGTCCATCTGCTTTTTTAACACCTCTTATGGTAAGTCGTTCATTTGGAGAAGAAGTATGGAGACTATCAGCTAGTGAAATGACATTTAGTGCAGGTGCAGCGGCAGGAGGAATACTTATTGCGGCTTGGGGTGGATTTCGTAATCGCATGCACACAACAGTTTTAGCATGTTCGGGTTATGGATTATTAATGATTGGTTTAGGTCTTTCATCGATTTTTTTGGTTTACTTGATTTGTAACTTTTTAATTGGAATTACGATGCCTGTTTTCAATGCTCCAATCACTGTTTTATTACAGGAGAAGGTAGAGCCTTCTATGCAAGGGAGAATGTTCAGCTTATTGCAAGTATCTACGTCATGTGCGTTACCATTCGGAATGATGATATTTGGACCGATGGCTGATTTTGTACGAGTAGAAACGATACTTGTAGGTGCTGGCATACTTGTTTGTGGTTGTGCAATCTATGCATTTTTCAATAAACGTTTTTCTATATAGGTAGGTTTTAAAAGATAAGAAAGTATATAAATTCGAACCTAAATCGCTGTCTAGCTTCAGCGCCCAGAGACTAGTAAACTTCGCTCTCCTCCCTACGTAAGTCAACATCGAATCGCCTATCGGCTCTTCGTGTTTCCTTTATCTAAAGGGGGAGAGCTCCAGTTTATACGTCTCTAAACGGGCGCTTGCGCTTTTCTTAAAAGATAAAAAAAAGTATATAAATTTGTACTGTGTCTAGCTCCAGCGCCCAGCGACTAGTAGATTTCGCCCATCTCCCTACGATAAGTCAACATCGAATCGCCTATCGGCTTCTTCGTGTTTCCTTTATCTCAGTCGAAGTGCTCCAATCTATACGTCGCAAAACGGGCGCTTGCGCTTTTCTTAAGTAGACTGAGATTCCGATAATATTTCTTAATATTCGACGATAGTATCTGAGGTTTTGTCGTTTATTGGTGTACGATTGATACAGGAATCACATAGTTTATATGGAATTAATAGTGTAATAGATATGCGGAAAGGGTGGTTCTTATGAATAATTTATTATCCGTAAGTGATATTGAAAAAATCACGAATATACCAAGTTCAACGATTAGAAGATATGTGAGAAATCATCGTGAATATATCGATTCGAAAAGAAAAGGTAATCTTCACTTTATTTATGAAAGTGCGATACCAGTTTTAGAGAAAATTCGCCTACATTATGAAGAGGGGAAAAATCATGCTGAAATAACAGATATTCTTAAAAGTGATGTAGTAGATGAAATTAATCGTAATAGTTCAAAAGCTGTGAGTACCAATATGAAGAAACCAGATGTAGAAGATATAGAGGTCATGGAAGAAATTGTAACGAGGGATGAAGGCGTATCTAATGAAGCAGTATTGGCTATCCAATCCAGTGTAGAATCTATCGAAAAGAAACAAATGCAATTATTGGAAGACTTAATGTTACAAGTGAAGCGAGTAGAGGAAAGTAAATCTTTCGCTATCGAGCTACTAGAAAAGCAAATTGAAAGTAAGAATGACAGAATAGCGGAATTAGAGGCGAAAATAAAAGGCTTTGAAATTATGCTTTCTATGAAAGAAGTAGCGGCAACAAGTATGGATACACCACAAGAACTAGAAGCAACAACTGATGAAAAAGTGGTAGAAAAGAAATCGCTATATAATCGTTTATTTAAAATAAATAAAATGATGCAAAAAAATGCTTAGTTTCCCTTTTGTACTATTGGTACCTAAGTTTGAAATGAGCCTGTAGGAAAGAAGGATCAGCTGAATGGGGTTGAAAACCAAATATAGCTTATTTGATATAGAAGAAAACAACGATTTTATCCTGAGATGTTGCTTTCTTCTATTTTATATTGTAAAGATATAATCGATTGTGATGTCGTAATAATTTAGTTGTAGAATAAATTAGTGCTATCTCGCTGTAAGATCTCTGTGTTATATCTGAAGGAATTAATTGCTGTTTTATTATACATATTTTATAATCGTTAGAATATTAATTTTTCTCAGAAAAACAAACTTTAAGTATTGAATAGTCGTAACATAGGGGGAATACGCGTGAAAAAAAGGTTTTTCATTACTGCTTTGTTAATGCTAATTGTAATTGTTGGTATCAGCATATTTTATATAAACGCACAAAGAAATGTTGGAAATAAAGAAAAAGTATCTACTGATAATATAGGGACATCTACTTCAACTGTTGTTAAAGATTTAGATGAAGCTGATGGTGTTAATTTGACGCTTGAAGCATCGGAGCAGGACGTTGTGACCGCTATGCACCATATGTCTCATCAAAAAGTAATAGCTGAACAAAAATGGGGAGCTGTTCCATTAACAGAAGGAAACATTAAACTAGTACATGAAATCATAAGTAATAGTGAGTTTAAACATAAGGTATTTCTTATGGAAATATCCGAACGATGGCTAAGTAAAGATTTTAGTACAATAGATGATGACCACAATTATTTTTGGAAATTACAAGGTGGAACTGTTGGAAAAGCAAAAGGAATTATGACAAAAGAGCAAGAAGAAGCATATATTGAAAAGAACTTTTGAAAGTAGTGTACTACCAATATCATATCGGTAATCAAAAAAGGCAATTCCTTATTCATTTAAAGGAATTGTCTTTTTTAGTGATTGCTATAATATTTCTTCTGGATTTCTCAATGCTTAATACAATTAGTCCCAATAGTTTGTTATTTTGTTTACATGATTTTTACTAGGTTAATTGACAATTAACAAACAATATAATAATATGTTTGTTATTATATAGACGAATATTATTTTTGTTTGTATAAAATTATTATGAGGAGTGTTTGAAAGTGTTTCGGAAATTAAAAGTAAGGCATATAAGAAAGGAGGTGGAGCTTTAATGACTACTTTGAATAAAGAAGAGCATCCAATATCTTTAACCAAATCGATGTTTTCTTTTCTTATTCCGATTATTGTTGCTAATATTCTACAATCAGTAGGGCAAGTGTTCGGGATCATAGTAGTTGGGCAAACGCTTGGTGTAGATTCTTTAGCAGCTCTTTCGGCCTTTTTTCCATTATTATTTTTACTTATTTCATTTGCCATCGGTATAGGTTCTGGAAGTTCGATTTTAATCGGGCAAGTATATGGAAGTAGGAATATACCAAAAATGAAGGAAGTTGTAGGGGTAACACTTGCTTTTACAATGATTATTTCAGTTGGTGTTGCTATTTTGGGGGCACTATTTACTGAGGATATTCTTAGAGCTATGGGAACACCTAACAATATTCTTAGTGAAAGTGTTAGTTATGCACAAATATTATTTTGTACATTACCGATCACCTTTTTGTATATGGTATATACAACCTTTATGAGAGGAGTAGGAGATTCTAAAACACCATTTTATTTTTTATTGATAAGCATTATATTAAATATCACTTTATTGCCTATTCTTATGTTTGGCTGGTTTGGGTTACCTGAATTCGGTTTAAATGGTGCTGCTTATGCCGTTGTATTATCTAACTTCATAACCTTAATACTTCTTTTACTGTTCTTACATAAAAGAAATCATGTACTAAGAATAGATAAAGTGATAATGAGTCATTTTCATTTAAAAGGAGCAATATTGAAAAACCTATTGAAGTTAGCGGTTCCTACAAGCATCAGTATGGTGGCATTATCTATGTCAGAAATAGCTGTTATCACTTTTGTAAATAACTATGGTTCAAATGCAACCGCAGCATATGGAATTGCTAATCAAATTGCGAGTTATGTTCAAATTCCTGCAATGAGTATTTCCATCGCAATTTCAGTATTTGTAGCACAAGCAGTAGGAGCAGAGAAAACTTCTAATATTAAACAAATTACAAAATTAGGCATAACATTGAATTATCTTCTGGGAGGAGGATTAATTCTTATAGTTTACTTGCTAGCTAATCCTATATTGAAAATCTTCTTGAATCACTCAGAGGCTATAGAGATTGCGCGAAGTCTAATTCTTATCTCATTTTGGAGTTATGTTATTTTGGGACATACGCAATCTATATCTGCAACGATGAGAGCGACAGGAACGGTTTTGTGGCCAACGTTGTTTACGATTTGTAGTATTTGGCTTATTGAAGTACCAGCTGCATACTATTTATCACATTACACAACACTTGGCATTAAAGGTGTTTGGTTCGCTTATCCACTCGCGTTTATAGTTAATCTTAGTATTCAAAATTTGTATTATCAATTAATTTGGAAAAAGAAATCATTAAAAGTTTTAGTTGGGTAAGTAAATTGAGGTCGAACTCCTTGTGAGGATTAATAAGAATAAAAAGAGCGATACTGTTTATAGTATCGTTCTTTTTGGGTTTAAGTGTGATTCTTTGAAACGTGGTGTTAGTTCAATTTTTTCTAAATTAGATTAATATTGTATTATGCTGGTATCATCTAATAATTATTTCTGTGATACATGTTTAGAGGGATTAAACAGATGAAAAATAAAGGATTGAAAATAATAATTACTACTTTAGTATTATTGGCACTAATAGCTAGTTCGGTAGTTTATTATTTGAGCCAAAACATTAAAACAATAGGGTATGTAGTAGAGGCAAGAGATAATCGTATTATGATCATTTCAGAGAAGGGGTATAAAAAGTTTGAAGGTAATGTACCTAGTGATTTAAGAGAAGTAAAGGATGAAATGCTATCAGAATATACGACATTTTATATACCAAAGTTTAATAAGCTAATTGGTTCAACATATGATAAAAATGAGAAAATAAAAGTGTATTGGGAAGGTATTGTATTAGAAAGTCTTCCGGTCCAAATTCCTGGTACTAACCTTATAAGAAAAATTGAATAAATGATTTTTCAGGAAAAAAGATTAAAGTATAGTCATTATTGCATAGACAGTACATTCTGAAAAAATATCTCTAAATCGAGACAAAATGTTTGATATTTTATCAATTGAGTAGTAAAGTGATAGCAAGCTTAATAAAAGTGAGGTGCACGAAAATGAATAGAAACACATTAAGTTCTTTAATATGGCTTCGTTTAGCCCGTTTTGCGTCACATAGTAATCATCTTTCAAATGAGTATTTAAAGCGTTTTAATTTAACTGCTGCTCAATTTGATGTGTTAGTCCAAATTCAAGTGTACCAGCCTATTACTCAATCAGAGTTGGCAGAGAAAATTATTGTGACACAAGGCGGAATTTCGAGAATGCTTGTACGTTTAGAAAAAGAAGGATATATCGTACGTAAGCAAGAATGGAAAACGAAATATATCTGTTTGACGGACAAGGGAAATGAAATCATTGAACATACAATGCCACATCAACTAGTATTTCAGTCATCATTCTTTGATGATGTATTGAGTGAGGATGAAAAGAAAACATTGTATAGCCTTATATCTCGTGTTCAAAAAAGTAGTTTGAAAAAAGAATTGCCACCAGAGTAATTTTTTTAGTATCACTTGACTAATCAAGTTAATAAAAGG
This sequence comes from Bacillus massiliigorillae, assembly GCF_000380245.2. Classification (GTDB taxonomy): domain Bacteria; phylum Bacillota; class Bacilli; order Bacillales; family DSM-1321; genus Bacillus_AD; species Bacillus_AD massiliigorillae. The sequence continues at coordinate 2,849,117 of NZ_HG428741.1, read as the reverse complement.
AGGAAGGATTATGTATACAATTCCTGGTCATCATCATATTTCTATGCTTACTAAGAATGGCCAAATGAATAGTCAGTTCTATCGAAAAGTTTTAGGGATGCGTATGGTGAAAAAAACGGTAAATCAAGATGATCCCTCCATGTATCATCTATTTTATGGAGATGTAACAGGAAGCCCTGGAACAGAATTGACATTTTTCGAAATGCCAATGGCAGGAAGAACGGTAAGAGGAACTAATGCTATTACTCAGATTGGTCTATTAGTAGCAAGCTTTGAAAGTCTTGAGTATTGGAAAAGACGGTTCGAACAACTTGATGTTAAGCATGGTGAACTAACTTCTTACGCTGGACGTGACGCTTTGCATTTCGAGGATCATGAAGGGCTGCGCTTCGTGCTATTAAATAATGAAGGTGGAGAAATACCTGAATATTGGCAAGCATGGGATGGTTCGGTTGTTGAAGAAAAGCATCGTATTTTAGGGATGGGTGCTGTTGAGATTACTGTTCGTCATATTGAAAGTACAGCGAAAACATTAACAGAAATGTTTGGATTTGTTGAGTTATCTTCAAAAGAAGGTGAAGCAATCTATCAATCTATTCCAGGAAAAGCTTATGGCGAAATTGTCCTAAAACAATTGGATGGACCAAGAGAAAAACCTGGACGAGGCAGCATCCACCATTTAGCACTTCGTGTTAAAAATATAGAAGAGCTACAATACTGGTCTAAGAAGGTGGAGGAAAAAGGTTTCCAGTCATCTGGAATAGTTGATCGTTTCTATTTCCAAAGCTTGTATTTCCGTGAAAGAAACGGCATTTTAATTGAAATTGCTACCGACGGACCAGGGTTTACTGTGGATTCAACTGTTGAGGATTTAGGAAAACAATTAGATTTGCCACCTTTTTTAGAAGCTAGACGGAATGAAATTGAAGCAAAGCTAGCGCCGTTAGATATATAAAGGAGAGGATAACATGGAGCAATACCGGATTAATACGAATGATGGGATTGAATTTGGTTTATATACAATTGGTGATCATCTGCGTGATCCACTTTCAGGCGACTTAATCAGTGCTGAACAACGTATTCAAGAAATTATTGATGCGGGTGTATTAGCAGATGAAGCGGGGATAGATGTTTATGCTGTTGGCGAAAGTCATCAATATATGTTTACGACACAAGCGCATACAGTTATTTTAGGAGCGATTGCGCAAGCAACAAAGAATATTAAAATAGCGAGTTCGGCAACTGTGTTAAGTACATCTGATCCAGTTCGAGTATACGAAGATTTTGCAACACTTGATTTAATTTCAAAAGGTCGTGCAGAAATCGTTGCGGGGCGTGGTTCTCGTGTTGGAGCATACAGTTTACTTGGATACGATGTAAATGATTATGAAGAACTGTTTGAAGAGAAAATGGAGCTTTTATTAAAGCTGAACAAAGATGAGAAAGTGATATGGGAAGGAAAATTCCGTGCACCTTTAAAAAATGCACAAATTTTACCGCAACCTCAAAGTGGAAAATTACCGATTTGGCGTGCGGTGGGAGGACCTCCAGCTAGTGCAATAAAAGCAGGAAGAGCGGGTGTTCCGATGATGCTTACAACTTTAGGTGGCCCAGCTACTACATTTAAAATTTCAGTAGATGCTTATCGACAAAGTGCTGAACAAAGTGGGTTTGATCCGCAAACACTTCCAATTGCGACTACAAGCTTATTTTATACAGCAGAAAACTCACAAGATGCATTAAATGAGTATTACCCGTATATAAATAGTGGTATGTTGAGTTTAAAGGGAGGCGGGTATCCTAAAGAGTATTTTGCACAAATGTCAGATTATCGAGAAGCGTTGATGGTAGGTAGTCCACAACAGATTATTGAAAAATTACTGTATCAATATGAACTATATGGACAACAACGTTTCATGGCACAAATTGATTTTGGTGGAATACCGTATAGTAAGATTGTTAAAAATATTGAGTTGATTGCTACAGAAATTGTTCCGGCCGTTAAAAAATATACAGCTAAGAAAAAGGAAAAGTGAAACTGTAACATTTAAGTCAGTAGATGCATTAACTAGTAGTACAAAAAAGAAAGAAATATTTATCTAATTTTTTTAAGTTATTATCTCGAACCGAAGAATTATTAAGTCGTTATATGTAAAGGGGAATATTATGTCAATTTTATCAATAGTTTTACAGGTTATTTTAGGAATAGGATTTATTATGTTTGGTTATCAGAAATTCACATCTGAGGCTATGAAGCAAGGATTTGAATATTTTGGTTATAGTGATGGCTTTCGATTATTTACTGGTTTCTTTGAAATAGCTTCAGCTATTGTAATTCTTGTAGGAATTTGGGTAACATCACTAGCAACTGTGGGTGGAGCAATGATTGTTGTAACAATGATTGGTGCTATTATGACACATGTGAAAATGAAAGATCCATTCAAAAATATGATGATGCCGATACTATTATTAGTATTAGGAGCAGTTGTTACAGCACTGAACTGGTCAGCATTGTTCTAATGGAAAGTGTTCCATAGAATGTATTGGATAGATATATTATAAAAAAGCAATTCTTCGTTAAGAAGGATTGCTTTTTCGTGTTGCAAAGAATGAGGTAGTTATATACTTTCGGAGTGTAAAATGAGAAATTTCAGCTAAAATGATAGGAAATGAAAACAACTCTCGTATTAATAGATGACAAGGTTATTAGGAAGGTGGGAGAAAATTGGATGATGATTTGATTATTACATATATAACCCGAAGAAAAGAGAAGGGATTAGAGCTGTTGATTGATAGCTATGCCGGATTAGTTACGTCAATCATTAAAAAGCATTTAGGAAGTTTACAAAATTACGTAGAAGAATGTGTAAATGATGTGTTATTAGCGGTTTGGAATAATATTAGTCGCTTTGATAAAAGTAAAAATTCATTTAAAAATTGGGTAGCAGCGATTGCGAAGTACAAAGCCATTGATTATAAACGTAAATATGCAAGCGGCATGATGGAACAAAGCTTGGTGGAGATTGAAGAATCAGTGCAACTAAATAAAAATACTATCCAAAATGAAATTAAAGCTGAAGTAGATGAATTATTACATCATTTAAATGAAGATGATCGGGAATTGTTTGAGAAGTATTATTTAGAAGGAGTTCAACTTGAAGACATTGCGAAGCGCAAGAAAGTTTCTATTAGTAATTTATATAATCGTCTTTCGAGAGGAAGAAGGAAATTAAAGAATTTTTCAAATAACCGAACTGAAGGAGGGGTATAAAATGAAGAATGAATATGATTTACTCAACGGCGCCCACACTGATCTAAATGAGTATGATGATATTGAACTAACTGATATTGAGAAGCAAAAATTAAAAAGGAATATGCAAAAAAAAATAAAGAGTACTCCTGTTAAAAAAATTTATAAAAAGCCGCTTATTGTAGCAGCACTATCCTTAGCTGTATTAAGCCCTGTGATTCTGAGCAATGAACGAGTTCTGGCTTCAATTGCACGAATAGGACAACAAATTGAGATGTTTATTAATAAACCAGAAGATAGTTTTAATGGTTATAAGAAGACAATTAGTCAAAGTGTTGAAGACCGAAACATACAAGTGACAATGAATGAAATAATGTTAGATGATGGTCAGATTTTGCTTAATATGAATGTGAAGATGAATGAGGACGAAAAGAAGAAATTAGGCATTAATCCGAAATCTTATATTCAACCGGGAGAGGTTAAAATCGGAATAGATGATATGGAATTCTTTGACTCAGCATCTAGTATACAAAGAGAAGAAAATGCTGATGGAAGTTGGGATTATTTATATAAGAAAAGATTGGATAGAGCAGATACAAACGGAGATGGATTATTAGATATTGAACAATACAATGTTTTGGATAGTATAGACCCTGAAAAAGATTATACAGTAAAAGTTAGTTTTAATAATATGGAGTACGAAAAAGTACCGTTACAATCAGGTAGATATTCTGATTTCATGGGCGAAATCAAAGGAAATTGGACATTTGAGACGAGCATAAATGGTTCAAAAATTAAATCAGATACGCGAGTGTATAGTGTAAATAAAAAAATCCCAATAAAGGATAAAGAAGTGGAAGGGATTCTAACTATAAAAGAGATACGAGTATCTCCTGTTTCTCTAAAAATAAGTCATACATTTGAATATTCAAAAGGATATAGAGATGGAAGTATTCCGATTCATGTAGACATAATGTTGAAAGATGAAAATGGTAGAAAACTAGTTGGATCAGGTACTGGTGGAGGAAATCATATTATGGAAATGACAAACGAATATGAAGTTGGTGAAGATTTACAGAAGATAACTATTACTCCATTTATATCTGATCATGATAAAGAAACTACTCAATACTTTGATAATCAGTCATTTGAAGTTGACTTAACAGGGGAAAAGTAGAGTATATAAGTATTCATATTTGGTATAGATGGCACAAAAAGGTAGTCTAATAAGAGTAGACTGCCTTTCTTTTATAAATATTTTTTAAAAGATGTTATGTATGTAAATAATGATCTTTATCTAATTTTTAAGAAAATTTAGACTAAATTAAGCGCACGCAAATTGTCGATGATTAATAGCCTCTTTATGAGTTTGGCGATTTCTTTTAATAACCGTTTTTAAAATCCATTTATCATGATTATTTACAAAGATAAATTCTTTACTATTACGAGTGAATACGTGACGAGTATTGCCATTATTAATAATTCGAGTGATCTTTGTAAAATGCAAATCATTTTTTATATGTCTAATTACGTCTGCTTTATTGTATCCAACTCGTTCTATGTATCTTTCTAATGCATGATTTGTAATAATAAAATGATCAAACATGGCTCTCAGTCCCTTCTTATTAATATGTTCCCCAATTTGCTAGTTTTCTAACTTCTTATTTAATAATTTTTAGCAGCATTTTAATTTGCTTTAGAAAATATTTTTAGAAAGCTGCCTTAAAGTTATATTAGAACATACGCAAGTTAGAGAATAGAAAAATAAAATTATAAAAGCATGTTTCGATGAATATTTCATCAAAACATGCTTTTTGTTTTTTTATCGTAAATGACTAATTAGTTATCGTATTGTATAAATCTTTCCAATAAATTTGCTTAAGTTCATCTTTGGTAATGTTGCACTTATTGAGAATAAGCTCGGAAACAATAGCATGATCTTTTTTAGGATAATAATAAGAACCGTTTAATGTTAATGTATTATACATGTTCTTACCGTATTGTAAGATTTTTTTTTCTTCATCACTTAAGATCATCATCCTTTCGTATTGTTCCAATTCTTTTATTAATAAAGTAGAAGAATATGTTTGCTTATTATTAACGAAAAAAAGGCTTTCTGAATCAAAAAAACTAGTTTGATTATGAGAAGTCCTAATTAATTTGTATTTGTTTGAATTTGCTTTTCCGAATATTTTAATGTCAGAAATTTGTATAGAATCTTTCACTTTATTATTCAACAGTACATGACTTAATTCATATGAAAAATATTCTAGTAATAAATATTGCTTTAATACATCATGTTCGGCGAAAGAGTCATTTAATGAGAGATTGATAATTAGAGTTGATTTTTGAATTTTTACATCCACAAATTGAGTTTCTTCTTCAAAGGGATAAATATAACCAAGTTCAGTTACTTTTTGTTTAAATTTGATTATGTCTTTATTTAGATAAAAGAATATTGAGCTAAAGGATACAAGAAATACTATTGTACTGAGTAGAAGGATATTATTTTTCATGTTACTTCCGCTTTCATAGTAATAGTTGTAATTATCTCAATTACTTGTGAAAAAATAATGTGTTTAATTTAAGAGAATTTCAAAAAATATTCTGTTTATGTCACAAAAGGCGTTGTGCATACGTTATAAGGGTGAAAATTGTTTAATAAGAAAGGAGGGGCGATGTGGAGCAAGATAATTTAAATCATACTTTTACTTCTGGAGGAGAAAAAGAGCTAAATAAAGCGATAGAGCTATATGGACACTCGCTTTTAAGATATTGCCATAATATTTTATGTGACTACTATGAAGCTCAAGATGTCGTACAAATAACATTTATAAAAGCTTACAAGAAAAGAAAACACTTTAAAAAAGGAACATCATTATCAGCTTGGCTTTATCGGATTGCCTATACCACTTGTATTGACTCACTAAGAAAGAAGAAATTACTCTTCTTTAGACATTCATATAAAGAGCATGATTCGACATTTATGAATGAAGATTTAAAAGACGCACTTTCTACACTTTCTCCTCAAGACAGAGCGTTAGTATTTAGTCGGGTAATAGATGAAAAAAGTTATGCGGAATTAGAAGAGATTTATCATATTCCCGCATCTACATTACGAAAAAGATTTGAACGAGCAAAGAAAAAGCTAGCAACGGTATTAAAGGAAAACGACGAATATTACGTGAGAATGGAGGGTGAAAATGAATATGGATCAAGATGAATTAATAATAAAGAAGGCATTAAATACAGTTCATACACCAGAATATAATATGAACCATGCAGTACTACGAGAGTTACAAAGACCAAAGCGTTCTTTGTATATAAAGAGAGTTATTCCCATTACTTCTATTATTATAGTCATGCTAGTTTGCTCAGTGGGTGTAAGTGCAGCATATTTTCCTAGCTTTAATCAATTATTATCTATTGTCAGCCCCAAAATGGCATTAATGTTACAACCAATTGAGCAAAGTAGTGAAGATGTTGGAATGAAAATGGAAGTAGTTGCAGCGATGACGGATGAAGACATGGCATTAATTTATGTAACTCTGGAGGATATAACAGGTGATAGACTGGATGAAACAGTAGATCTATTTGATAGTTATTCATTAACAGGCGCTACAATACTGAATAGTGAATTAGTAGATTATGATAAGGAAGCCAAAAAGGCAACATTTAGAATTCAAGCTAATGGAGGAGAGTTTTTAAATAATCAAAAAGTAAAATTTGAAATTCGCTCTTTCCTAAGTCATAAAAAAACATTCAATGAAGTGAAAGTGAATACGAATTTAACAGATATTCAACAAAATATACCTCAAACTATCTTTTTAGATGAAGATTATTCATCTGGTGGAGGGGGAAATTCATATAAGACGTTATATGAAAATGGGAAAACAAAAATCTTACAACCGTTTGAAAATGAGGTTTTACTACCAAATATTAATTTCATGCACATCTCCAATATAGGTTTCATTGATAATCAGCTTCATGTTCAAGCAAAATGGAAAGGGAAAAATCTAGACAATCACGGTTACTTTTATTTAGCTGATTCATTAGGTAATAAAGTGTTACCTACTAATATTTCATTTGGAATTGGTGAGACAGGTCAATTAGAATATGGAAGTGAAATGGAAGAATATATTTTTGATATGAAGAATGTAGATATTAGTAAGCAAAAATTAATGGGTGACTTTGTAGCTAATGCTATCCATACAGAAGGGAACTGGAGCACAACTTTCAAAATACAACCTATTAAAGACGAAAAGAAAATGCAGTTTAGAAGAGACTTTGGAACTTGGACTTCTACAAGTATGATAATCTCACCGTTTGGTGTAACTTTAACAGGGAATGGCGATGATAGTGATTCAAGTCATCCATCAGTAAAGATTAAAATGAAAGATGGTTCGGTACGAGAATTAGATTCATTTGTGAGTTATAGTGAAAATAATAAAGTGAAGCTGAAGGTGATTTCATCATTACCTTTTGATGTATCTAAGGTGAAATCCGTCGTTGTCGATAGTAATGAGATAGATGTACGGTAAAGTCTGATTAAGAATAAAGGGTAAAAAAGCTGTTCGAAAAGGAATTGAAAATCTCTTTTCGAACAGCCGTTTTTTTATTTATCCAATCCAGTGTACTCTAACAATTTTTTGTTGGTCACTGTGTTTCTTGCTTAATACTCTTGTCTTCTCTTGACACCTACTACAGGAGTACAGGAGCAATGGACTTTTTTTGATGATGCTCCATCTATAGATTAGCCTCTTTTTGATTTACTTGTCTCAACCATTGATTCTTTTGTTTTTTTAGAGAAAATGTTAAGCTTCATTTGGAATATAGAATTAGTCAGAATGCCAGCTATTAATCCCCAAAAAGCAGCTCCAATTCCTAAAATCTGCTCTTAGGACTCCAATTCCGGGAGCATTTTGGGAAGCCAACGTTACAATACAAAGAGGGATACCAATTCCAATCAAAGCATCAAAAGAGAATGTAGGTATTGTAAAGATAGGATTAACAAGGGATATTTCAAGCGTTTCACTTTTTAGATTCCCAGTAAAATAAGCTATTAATAATCCAATAACTAAAGTGATAACAACTGTATATCTAGGAGAAAATCTTTTAAATAGTAAATAGCATAATATCATTGGTAATACCAAAACGGGGAAACTTTTCAAAGATGTAAAAACATCCACTCCAAAACTAAGAAGAATTCCTGCAAGCATAGCTGTAGTTATTGAATAGGGTATTCGGTTCATGATTTTTTCGAAGATTCCAGTAGTCCCTAAAAGTATAATTATGATAGCAGAAAAAATAAATGCTCCTATGGCATCAGAATAGGAATAAGTAGACCAACTTGAAACTAGTAAAACCACTCCTGGTGTAGACCAAGCTGTTATTATGGGAGCTTTAAACCAAATACTTAATAATATACACGTTATTCCACTACCTAATGAGATTGCCCATATCCAAGAAGATAAGTGAGAATCATTTAAATGTGCTATTTTTGCAGCTTGAAAAACAATAACTAAGGGCCCAGCGTAAGAAACCATCGTGGCTATTAAGCCAACAACTACTGATGAGACTGAAAAATCCTCTTTTAACATTCCTACAGAAAAGGACTGTTTAAAATTTTTTGACACAAAGCAACCCTTCCTTAAGTTTCTTTTTTTGATATGACTTTGTTCTTATTTTTCACCTCACGTGAATTCTTTGTTTCGATGATAGCATAACAACATCTTACGAAACACCATTTTTTTACCATGATTTATTCTTTTAAAAAAATATTACTGTTCTTCAATACTCAGATAATATGTTAAGATAATTTATAAGGCAGTTGCTTTAGAGGAATATCAACTAAAATGTAATAATTTGCTTAAAAATCTAGGTAGTCCATTTTAATAGGATTACCTTTTATTGTTTCAGTCATTTTAATAGATTCGAAGCTATTAGGGGGAATAACAATGACTACATATAAAGAGGTAACTTGTACTATAGCTTGTAACAAATTAAAGCGCAAAGTTCCGTATTCTTGGGATTTGAACATATATCGTGGTTGTGAGCATGGCTGTAAGTATTGCTATGCCATCTATTCACATAAGCATCTAAGCTCTGATTCATATTTTGACGATATTTATGTTAAGACAAATGTTGTTGAACAGTTAGAAATGCAACTTAGTAGCCCATCTTGGACAAAAGAAGTAGTTAATATTGGAGGAGTAACGGATAGCTATCAGCCAATAGAAGCGCAGTATAAGTTAATGCCAGAAATTCTAAGATTGCTCATTAAATACCGAACGCCTTGTATTATCTCTACTAAATCAGATTTGATATTAAGAGATTACGATTTAATTGAAGAGTTAGCTAATATTACATATGTTAATGTGGCAGCAACGATTACTTGTATGGATGAGGATGTTCGTAGGAAGATTGAGCCTAAGGGAGTAGCATCGCTAAAAAGATTTGCAATGTTAAAGGAAGTGTCAAAAACAAATGCATCTACAGGTCTACATTTCATGCCTATTATTCCATATTTAACAGATGGTTATGAGAATGTAGATTCACTGTATGCTTATGCACAAGATGCAAAAGTGGATTATGTTCTTCCTGGAACACTTTATTTGCGGGGAAATACAAGATCAGTATTTTTTGCTTTTATTAAAGAAGAGTATCCACATTTATATGAACCTTTACAAGCTCTTTATAAAAAAGGTAGTGCGAGTAAAGAGTACAAGGATAAATTATACGTAATGGTCAATGAACTGAAACGTAAATATCATCTCAATAGCAGTTACTCAAAACCAATGAAAGAGAAGCTGAAGCAAGCGGAAGGTGTACAGCTTTCCTTATTTGATTAATATTGAATGTAATGTAAAATTTAATTGGTTTAGATATATTTGGATTTTTGGGTGAGTATATCTATTATTCTAATTTTCTTTTGTTACAATCGAAAAGAATTGAGAATTTTGGAGCAAAATATAACAAGGTTGTAATTGGACAAATTCATTACGAAGGGGATGAATAGACATGACTTCTTGTCAAAACTGTAACTATAAATGGTCAACAAAAGAGATTTGGAGAATTGGAGTTTCTAAAAATGGTCGAGTTTGTGCAAAGTGTGGTAAGAAACAATATTTATCAAGAGACACTAAAAATTGGTTGACAGTTGGGTGGTTAATCCCGTTAATTATTATACTTATACTCGTGCCAAAGCGTTTTGTTAAACTTAGTAATAAAGATGAGCCACTCATCTAATTTGGTGAGAAAGGAAGTTGTAGCTAAGAAGCAAAGACAACAAACATAAACAATAGATAACTAAATTTATCGTAATATTCATAATATATAAAACCCCACTTGTTCTACCGCTTTACACGATGTATAATTCTACAAATATGGGGAGGGTTGGAAATGAGTAAATGGCTGCGGCTATTAAGGTTAATGTTCGGTTTATTCTTATTTGCTCTTGGATCAGTTTGTGTGATGAATAGTAATTTAGGCTATGGTCCGTGGGAGCTTTTCCAATCTGGATTGACCAATCTAATGCCTTTGACTATTGGGGAAGCAACCGTTCTTGTAAGTGTAGTAATTGTTATTATCATACTTTTATTAAAGGAAATTATCGGAGTAGGCACTTTAGCAAACATGGCGTTTATCGGTATTTTTATGGATGTAATTTTATCTACCGGTGTAATACCATTTGGAACAGGAATTATAAGTGGGTTTGTCTTGCTTTTTCTAGGGCTTTTCATCACAGCCTTTGGAAGCTATTTTTATATTAGTTCTGGGTTTGGTGCGGGACCTCGTGATTCACTTATGGTAGCAATTCGTAGGCGCACAGGTCTTTCTATTGGTATGAGTCGTGGAATACTTGAATGCTCAGCAGCGACGGCGGGTTGGCTATTAGGTGGTCCTCTTGGAATTGGAACGGTTATGACAGCTATTTTATTGGGGTTCTGTGTACAGCTAGTGTTTCGCTTATTTTCTTTTGAGGCAACTGCGATTGTGCACGAAAATCTTTGGACGACATTGCAGATACGAGGTAAAAGTAAATCTTAAAGTATACTCTCATAGGAAGAATGTCGTTTGAAAAATATACTTTTTACAGTGTCTAAGTTTAAAACAGCCACACTAGGCTATTGGCCGTGTGGCTGTTTTTTATTTGAATGAAAATAAGAAGTGAACAGTTATCTAAGAAAAGAAGGGTTATTTTTCCTTAAATATACCAAATATGTCCTAAGTCTTTTAGTGGATAGAAACAAAATTCAACTTTCCAATGACAGGGATCATAGAAATAAATCCGAATATCCGGCTATCTTTACTGACTTGTCGATTGTCTCCTAATACGAAAAGACTCTTAAGAAACGTTCTACCATTTTCGACAAAATGTCTTATTTTTGGTATTATTTGTATTTGTTGAGTGCTTTTCTGTAAAAAAGGAAAAAAGTCTCGTATACTATTTACATAGAAGTAACATCTAGTTAACGGGTTTTAGAAGAGCTGTTTGATATAGGCTGATTGAATTAGGGAAAATATTGAATTTATGTATAAAACAGCGAAATAGTAGACGAAAATGTTCTATTTGGAGTTGGATATGTTTTTGAGGTTTGGGAGAAATAGGGGTGCAACATGAATATGAAACCAATGGAACAGGTTAAAATGTTACAAAAGCAAGTGAATGATCTGGAGACAATTTTTCAATGTTCACAATTCGAGATTTTTGTAACAGATGGTAATGGTGTATGTCTTAAAGTCAATCAAGTAGGTGTGGATAATATGGGTTTGCCCAAAAGTGAGATAGTCGGAAGAAATGTACGAGATTTAGTTAACCAAGGAATTTTTAATCCTTCAGCAACTGTCCAAGTTATAGAGGAGAAAAAGACTGTTCAAATCATTCAATTAATGGCTAACGGTGAGCGACGTCATATTACATCAACACCTGTGTTTGATGAGGATGGAGAATTGAAATTAATTATTTCTAATTCAATGGACATTTCGGAAGTTCTTTCTTTACGAGATAAAATGAAAGAAATGGAACGCTTAGTTGAAATATATAATGACCGCATGGCTACACAACGTAAGACTGAAGTGCTTTATGGCAGTAAAATTGTAGCCAAGAGTCCTGTGATGATTCAAATAATGGAATTGCTAACAAGGGTATCGAAAGTAAACTCTACGGTTCTATTATTAGGAGAATCTGGTGTTGGGAAAACAGAAATTGCTAAATGGATACACGGTGAAAGCGGACGTTCGGAAGGGAAATTTGTTGAAATCAACTGTGGTGCGATTCCTGCGAGTTTATTTGAATCGGAATTATTTGGATATGAACCTGGGGCGTTTTCTGGAGGGCTACCGACAGGGAAAAAAGGCTTGATTGAATTAGCGCATAAAGGTACGTTGTTTTTAGATGAAATTGGTGAATTATCCTTAGATCTTCAAGTTAAATTACTTCAAGTGATTCAAAGTAAATCATTTATGAAAATTGGTGGTAGAACATATAAAGAAGTGGATATTCGCATAATTGCTGCAACGAATAGAGATCTAAAAGAAATGGTGGAAAATGGAGATTTTCGTCAAGACTTATATTATCGTTTAGCAGTTGTTCCGATTAAAGTTCCGCCACTTCGCGAAAGAAGAGATGAATTAATTGAATTAATTTTTTCATTATTGGATCGTATAAATAAAAAATATGGTTCTATGAAAGTACTCGCTCCACACGTATTAGAAGAACTAGTAGAATATGATTGGCCTGGTAATATTCGAGAACTAGAAAATACTTTAGAACGATTAGTTGTTACGACAGAAGGTACGCTTATTGATAAAGCATTACATGTAAAACATTCTAATGAGAATAGGGTAGTAGAAGCAGAACAGGAAGTACTGCAAGAGGAGCAGAAATTATACAAAAATATAATTGATCATCCGAATCTAAGTTTAGAGGAAAGATTGCAGCTTGTAGAGAAGGAAATTCTATCACATTATATGAATGAACTTGGTTCTACAAGGAAAGTTGCGAAAATTCTAAATTCTAGCCAAAGTACGATTAGCAGAAAGTGTCAAAAATATAACATTAAAGTGAGGGGTTAGTACGAAAAGCGATTTTTAATCACTTTTCGTACGCCCTTTTACATTTTTTTTTACCATTCTAGCTCTTTTTCAATTCAATCTCGTTTTTGCTTATTAAAATAAAAAAAGATAAATTTTTAGAATGTAGTAAATTTAAATTAATATGATGAAATAAAATCTAAACAAATCGAGTTAAAAATGAATCAAACAATTCATTTTTGATTCGGTTTATTTTGTTTTTGATGCAAAAACGAATCATCTTGTGCAAAATTAGCTGAAAATTGTAATAATTTGTTCACTTTCAGGTTGGCACGCTTCTTGCAATAGTTATTGTATGTAAGAAATAGAAAAAAAGGGGTAATGGAGAAAATAAAGGAAGTGTAAACAACTTAGAACTTATTAGGAAGGTGATTTATTTGGCAGTTCAAAATACTGAATTACAAAAGAATTTAAAAACAAGGCATGTCACAATGATATCGATTGGAGGAGTAATCGGAGCTGGGCTATTTGTTGGAAGCGGTAACATTATCTTGCAAACTGGACCGGCGGCACTTCTATCATACTTACTTGCAGGATTAATCGTAGTTCTTGTGATGCGTATGCTTGGTGAAATGGCGGTTATTAATCCAGATAGCGGATCGTTTTCAACATATGCTAATAACGCAATTGGTCCTTGGGCTGGATATATGATTGGTTGGTTATACTGGTTTAACTGGGTAATTATTGTTGCAATCGAAGCAACACTTTTAGGTCAGATGGTTAATATGTGGTTTCCATCTATCCCTGTTTGGGTAGCGAGTATTGTTTTCCCATTATTGATGTTGTTAACAAATATCTTTTCTGTTAAAGCGTATGGAGAATTCGAATATTGGCTAGCGACTATTAAAGTAGTAGCGATTATTGCGTTCTTATGTGTAGGTGTAGCTATGATAGCTGGTATTATTCCTGGCTATGAGCCTCAAGGATTTTCAGTAATAAAAGATAATGGAGGATTCTTCTCACAAGGATTTTTCCCAGTGTTATTAAGTGTTATTTTTATTACATTTTCTCTTTCAGGTAGTGAAGTAGCTGCGATTGCGGCTGGTGAATCCGAAAACCCAGAGAAAAATATTATTAGAGCTATAAATGCTGTAGTATGGCGTCTTCTTCTCTTCTTTGTTGGGTCAGTATCCATCTTAGTTATGATTATTCCTCAAGATGATGAGAAGCTTCTTGCAACTCCTTATGCAAGCGTATTCGATATTGCTGGTTTACCTGCAGCAGCTACAGTGATGAACCTAGTTGTATTTGTTTCTTTAATGTCTGTATTAAACTCAGGATTATATACAGCTTCTCGCATGGTCTATTCACTTTCATTAAAAGGTCATGCTCCTAAGATTTTATCCAAAGTAAATAAAAAAGGTGCACCAATTGCTGCACTAATTTTAAGCTTAATCGTAGCGTATATTTTCACAATGTTCAAATTTATTTCTCCAAATGGCGTATTTAGTTTTCTAGCAAATGCTTCAGGCGGTGTATCTTTGCTTATGTATATTGTCGTAGCAGTTTCACAAATTATTTTACGTAGAAGAATGGAGAAAACAAATCCAGCAGGACTCAAAGTGAAAATGTGGTTATTCCCATTTTTATCTTATGCAACGATCGTTGTAATTGGCGGAATCTTCATTGCACAAGCTTTTATTGATTCAATGCGTATGCAGTTCTATTTAACTTCAGGTCTAGCAGTTTGTACGGTTCTTTCATATTTCCTTTTTGTTCGTAAACATGATAAGGCAAATGGAAGTCTTCAGAAAAAGGTTGGTTAATAGATTGTAGATTATTTAATAATAATAAAACAGAGGCGTTCTAAAAGTGCTTGCAAAACACTTTTAGAACGCTTTTTTTTTGTCTTTCATTTTTAGAAAAATCCGCTTTCATACCTAGTATATTGAAAAATGCTTCCTGTTTTTTCAATATATCTAGTATTTTTTTATGACTCATATAATCATGAAATAACCTTTTCGTATCACATGTTGGATGAAAAATGGGATAAAAATAGAGAGAGTTACCTGTTTTGTAATAGAATCGTAATATTCTGAATTGATAGGTTTTGTTAGAATAGAATTATAATCCGCAAAGTCGAAATAAACCGAATTTTATACTATAAGGTAGGTGGACTTTATTGAAACGATTTTTATCTCTATTATTGGCGGTAGTTCTAGCATTTTCGCTAATTCCTGCTAAAGGTCATGCAGCAACGTATACTGGTAATGATGTTGTGAACATTGCGAACAAATATTTAGGTGTTCCTTATTTGTTTGGAGGGAACACACCAGAAGGATTCGACTGCTCGGGTTATTTAATTTATGTTTTTAATCAGGTTGGAATTTCACTTCCTCGTACCGCTGAAGATCAATACAATAAATCTGGTGTAAATGTTGATCAAAAGGATTTACAAATAGGAGATTTAGTTTTCTTCTCTGGTACATACAAGCCTGGAATATCACATGCAGGTATATTCGTAGGAGATAATAAGTTTATTTCTGCAACGAATAGTGGTGTTGTGATAGCAAGTTTAGATAATACATATTGGAAACCAAAGTACACAGGTGCAAAGCGTGTTCTAAATGCAGACAGCTCTCAGACATCCTCTGCTTTTCCTGATATAGAAAAGAATCATTATGCTTATGAAGCTATTAATAAATTAACTTCACAAGGTGTAATATCAGGATTTCAAGATGGAACTTTTCGTCCAAACACCAATGTAACTAGAGGGCAAGCGGCAGCAATTATTAATCGTGTATTAAAGCATACGGCAGCGACTAATGGATCTTTTATAGATGTATCTCCAAACAATACATTTGCTAAAGATATTGCAGCTATTAAAGAATTAGGTATTATTAATGGTTTTCAAGATGGAACGTTCAAACCAAATGATGTTATGACAAGAGCGCAAATGGCTGCTATTGTAAAGAATACTTTTAAATTAAAGCAGCAGAATATTGTGAGCTCTAGTAGTGACCCAATCTATAGTGATGTAGGTCCAAATAATACATTCTTCGACGCTATTACAATCATGTACGAAATTGATAAAACACAAGGCTTTAAAACAGACAAATATCTGCCAAACCAATCGGCTTCAAGAGCAGACTTCTCTGCAGCTATTTTTAATGGTATGAATGCTCGCTAAGAAGCCAGTTTGATTGTTTGTCAAATGCTAGAATTCGACCACTAGTTTTGACCAATAGAATAATAGATGAAAAGAAGGTGACTAGAATACGTCGTTGAATGACGACGTATTCTAGTTACCTTCTTTCGTATGAATTGTTAAATATTGAAGGGAATAATCGTTGGATTTCGAAAAAATGAATCACAAAATAATTTTTCAAAAATATATTGACTCATAGTTATATTGAGAGTAAAGTAGATAAAAATTTCAATTATTGAAAAAACACTTAGGTTTTGGAATAGAAATATTTTTTTGGAACTAAAACCAAGTATTCTAATGAGAATTATATAATAAATAATTATTAAGAAGGAGTGGGGAAAATGAAAAAAGGTAAATGGATACTAGGGGCATTATTAGCTCTTGCATTGGTGGTGCTTGGCGGTTGTGGAAAATCAGAAGAAACAGCTTCAGAAAATAAAGATAGTAAAAAAGGCGAATCGAAAGAAGTGACATTGAAAATTAGTGCTTCATCAACACCACATGCAGAGATATTAGAATTTATTGCACCGAAGCTAGAACAAGAAGGAGTTAAGCTCGACATTACAATTACACAAGATAGTATTCAAACAAACCAATTAACGGCAGATAAAGAATTAGATGCTAACTTCTTTCAACACACTCCGTATCTTAATCAATGGAATAAAGATAGTAATCAAAATCTTGTAAGTGTAACGGGTGTTCATATTGAGCCGTTTGGGGTTTATTCGAAAAAATTAAGAACATTAAAGATTTACCTGTAGGAGCAAAAATTTCTGTACCAAAAGATCCTGTTAACTTCTCTAGAGCGTTACAGTTGTTTGCAGCAAATGGGATTATCGAACTGAAGACCTCAAAATCAGATTATACAGTTGAAGACATAACAAAAAATGAAAAAAAACTAGAATTTATTGCAGTGGAGGGAGCCGTTCTTGTTCGTTCATTAGATGATGTTGATGCCTCAGCTATAAATACAAATTATGCATTAGAAGGTGGTTTTCAACCACTTAAAGATGCCTTAATCATTGAAGGGAAGGATTCACCATACGTTAATATATTAGTTGCTCGTCCAGATAATAAAGAAGATGAAAGTATTCAAAAGCTAGCGAAGGCGTTAACAACACCAGACGTGAAGCAGTTTATTGAAGAGAAATATGAAGGAGCTGTTGTTCCTGCTTTTTAATTAAAAATCAATCAAACATAGGATAGGAGGATGAACATGATTGAATTTCAAAATGTTTCAAAGGTATTCAATAGTGCTGGTAAACAGATTGAAGCGTTAAAAGATATTCAATTAACGGTAGAACGTGGAGATATCTTTGGTGTCATTGGTTTTAGTGGAGCAGGGAAAAGTACATTAATCCGAACAGTTAATTTATTAGAATATCCAACTGCAGGTGAAGTGTTAATTGAAGGACGGAATTTAGCAAAGCTATCAGAGAAGCATCTTCGAGAAGCGAAAAAAAAGATTGGTATGATTTTTCAGCATTTTAATTTACTTAATTCTAAGACTGTTTTTGAAAATGTAGCAATGCCATTAAGGTTAGGGAAGGTCAAGAAAATTGAGATTGAAAACCGTGTGAATCAATTGCTTCGCTTCGTTGGTTTAGAAGATAAGGCCAATAGTTATCCAGATCAGCTTTCTGGGGGGCAAAAGCAACGTGTCGGCATCGCTCGTGCCTTGGTCACGAACCCATCCATTCTACTATGTGATGAAGCAACATCTGCGCTTGATCCACAAACAACAAAGTCAATATTGGACTTGTTGAAGCGGGTTAATGAAGAATATAAAATTACGATTCTTATAATTACACATGAGATGGAAGTGATTAAGCAAATCTGTAACCGAGTAGCTGTGATGGAAGGCGGGCGAGTGATTGAATCAGGAAGTGTATTTAATATATTCTCAAATCCACAAACTGAAACAGCTCGTAACTTTGTTCATTCGGTCATTAGAGATGAAGTGCCTGAAAGCATCATTCACCTATTAGAAGATGACAAACGCCAAAGTCGAATTTATAAAATTGATTTCTTAGGCGTTAGTTCAAGTCAACCAATTGTTTCGAGTGCAGCGAAAGAGTTTGATGTAGAAATCAATATTCTCTTTGGAAATATTACAGAGTTACAAGGCATTCCATTCGGTAATTTGATTGTCGAAATTAGTGGGAGCGAGATAGAAATAGCACGAGCGTATAAATATATTGAAGCACAAAATGTCACCATTAATGAAATAACTGATAAGGGGGTAACGGGAAATGGAAGTAAGCAACGAACTGATTATGAAGGCTTTGTGGGAAACGTTGTACATGGTTAGTATTTCGCTTTTCTTTGGAGCGATTATTGGAATTCTACTAGGGGTTACATTGGTTGTGACAAGGAAGGGACATATTTTAGAGAATCGAATTCTTTTCTCTGTTGTAAATCCAATCGTTAATATTTTTCGCTCGATTCCATTCATTATCTTGTTAGTAGCTATAATTCCATTTACAAGATTAATTGTAGGAACATCGATTGGAACGACAGCGGCAATTGTTCCTCTTGTATTGCATATTGGACCATATATATCACGATTAGTGGAGAACTCATTGCTCGAAGTAGACGAGGGAATCATCGAGGCGGCTAAAGCGATGGGAGCTACACCGCTACAAATTATTTTCAAGTTCTTAATACCAGAAGCGTTTCCTTCACTTGTCTTAAGTGTCACTACTGCAACAATCGGATTAATTGGAGCGACGGCAATGGCTGGAGCAATTGGTGGTGGAGGGCTTGGTGACTTAGCCATAACTTATGGTTATCAACGATTCTCAACAATCACAATTGTTGTTACAGTTATTATCCTTGTTGTAGTTGTACAGGGCATTCAAACGTTAGGCAATATATTAGAAAGAAAACTTAGAAGAGTATAAGGAGTTTGGATTATGACAGAACAATATCGAATTGCAACACTTGCAGATGCGGAAGTAGTTTTGGATTTAACGCACCGAGCGTATGAACCTATTCGGGAACTTGGGTTGCCATTTCCTGCAGCGACAGCAACTCTTGAGATGATGAAGGAAAATATTAATAAACATGCGACATATGTTGCTGAAGTAGATGAGAACGTAATTGCAACCATCACTTTAATTTATCCTTGGGGGCATTGGCGTGAGGATGCCGAGTATCCATATGTATGGTGGTTTGCGGTCGATCCAGCTTATAAGAAGCAAGGGGTGGGCAATCGCCTGCTTACTTATATAGAAGAAACTATTGTGAGAGATACGTTGAAAGCACCAGAATTAACCCTCGCAACATCGATTCATCATCCATGGTTAATACCGATGTATGAGAGACGTGGGTATGAGAAGGTGGAATTGCTTGAATTGGAGCATGATACGGTGTATGTGCTACGTAAAGTTGTAAATGCCGCTTTCTATCAAGAAAGTAATAAGGAAGAGTCGATAAAGTAGCATTTAAAGGAGACTGACGATGAAAAAATTGTTATTACCACTATTATTACTGTTTACGCTTATTGTGACAGGATGTGCAAGTAAAGAAACAGATGCCAAAAAAGAAGAAAAGATTATTAAAGTGGGCGTTCGATCAGCAGAGTTAAAGACATGGGACTTTATTAAGGAACAAGCTGCAGAGGAAGGCTTGAAAATTGAAGTTGTTAACTATTCATCTGCATATAATCCAGATGAATCTTTAGTAGCAGGTGACATTGATGCAAATGCTTTTCAACATATTGCTTATTTAGATCAATTTAATGAAATGACTGGAGAGGATTTAGTTCCAATCGGTACGACAATTATAGCACCGCTTGGTTTGTATTCAAACAAATACAAGAAAGTAGAAGATTTTCCAGAAGGATCACAAATCGCAGTACCAAATGATGCATCCAACTGGGGACGTGCATTGCTTCTATTACAAGAAGCAGGGCTAATTACTGTTGTGGATGGTTTCGATGGTAATGGTGGCGAAGATAAAGTAAAGGACAATCCTAAGAAAATAAAAATTGTACCTACTGATAGTGCAAGTACACCACGTGTTATGGACGATGTAGCAGGTTCAGTTATTAACAACGGAATTGCCGTAGGGGCTGGTCTTGGCTTAAAAGATGCTGTTATTCATGAAAGTAAGACTGCAAAGCCATATATCAATATTATTGCAGTGAGAAAAGAAGACCAAAACAATAAGGCCTTAAAGAAGTTAGTGGAAATCTATCAATCAAAAGAAACAGCACAATTTATTGAAAAAACATTTAAAGGTAACTATATTCCAACTATTTTATCACTAGAAGAGTTAGGGTCGTATAAAGAGGCGTATAACAATTAAGGAAAGAGGAGAAATCATGACAAAGGAGAGACAAATAAAGTTAGCGGCTTATTTAATAGGTTCTGGGATGCATGTATCAGCATGGCGTCATCCTGATTCTAAACCAGATGCAAGTATTGATGTGAAGGCATTGCAGGAGCTAGCGCAAATAGCAGAGAAGGGGAAATTTGATATTGCTTTTATTGCAGATAGTTTGGCAATCAATAAGGAATCACACCCTCATATTCTTAATCGTTTTGATCCGATTGTTCTAATAACAGCATTAGCAAGTGCAACTGAAAAAATCGGCATTGGTGCAACAGCATCAACAACCTATAGTGAACCATATGTATTAGCAAGACAATTTGCCTCAGTAGATCATATAAGCGGAGGGCGAGCTGGCTGGAACCTAGTAACGACAGCGGATGCAACTGGGGAAACAGCACAAAACTTTAGTCGAGAGCAACACTGGGAGCATGATCATCGTTATGAGCGAGCGGAAGAATTTATTGATGTTGTGCAAGGATTATGGGACTCGTGGGAAGATGATGCATTTCTTTATGATAAAGAATCGGGTGAGTTCTTTGATCATAGTAAATTGCATGAAATGAATTATAAAGGTAATTATTTTTCAGTGAAGGGTCCTTTGAATATTGCTCGGTCAAAGCAAGGTCAGCCTGTTATTATTCAAGCTGGTGCTTCAGAGCCAGGACAGAGATTAGCGGCTAGAACAGCAGAGGCAGTCTTTGTACATTGGGATAATCTTGAGACTGCTAAAACGTATTATAAAAGCTTTAAAGCACGATTGAAGGACTATGGAAGAAGTGAGGATGAATTGCATATTCTACATGGTATTTCGCCAATTGTAGGAGAAACGAGAGAAATTGCATTTGAGAAATTTTATGAATTACAAAAGCTAGTTGATCCTTATGAGAGCTTGAAATTCGTATCTGGTTATATGGGGAATGTTGATTTTTCTAAGTATTCCCTCAATACGCCAGCAAGAGAAGTAGAATTCCCAATTGTGAATAGCATTCAAAGCCATTTTAATGAGATGAAAAGCATTATTGATAAAGAAGATTTAACGGTTGGCGAGCTGTATGCAAGATTTTTCGGACCAGGCCGTGAGGATGGCTTTATAGGTTCTGCAATAGAAGTAGCAGATGAAATGCAAAAGTGGTTTGAAGAAAAAGGCTGTGACGGTTTCATGATTCAATTCCCACTATTACCAGGTGATTTAAAGGACTTTGTTCGTTTAGTTGTACCCATTTTGCAAGAAAGAGGCATCTTTCGTTTGGATTATGAAGGAGATACGTTACGTGATCATCTTGGATTAAAGGTACCTGTCAATCGATTTGAGAAAAATAGCTTGAAAGCATAAGAGAGAAGGAGAGAAAATGGCGCGATTTAATAATGATTTATTTGTACGAAATGAACGAGAAGCAGAACTTGTAGCGTATGGAGATCGGTTGGCAGCTAAGATAGAAGAAACAGCAGGCTATTATGATGAAACGGGGCAATTTCCTTTTGAAACCTTTGAATTTCTTAGGCAGCAAGGCTACTTTAAATTAACAGTGCCAAAACAATATGGAGGAGACGAAATTTCTCTATATGAGATGTTACTTGTACAAGAGCGTTTAGCGCGAGGGGATGGTTCAACGGCATTATCAGTTGGCTGGCATCTGCTTACATTTCTAAATGTGCGTGAAGCTAGACCGTGGCCGGAGGATGTTTTTGAGAAGTTGTGTAGAGACGCGGTGAATAATGGTGACCTCATCAATATCATCAATACGGAGAGAAATGTAGGTAATTTAGTACGTGGTGGTAGACCAACGACGATTGCCAAGCAAACAGCTGGTGGTTATCTCATAACAGGGCGTAAATCTTATGCTTCACTAGCACCGATTCTCAATCATTTTACTATTATTGCGTATGTGGAGGATGAGGATATTAATGCTGAATTTCTTGTAACAAAGAATGAAGGTGTGAACATAATTGAAACGTGGAATACGATGGGAATGCGTTCTACAGGAAGTCATGATATTGATATGAAGGATGCCTTTGTTCCAGAAAGTGCGCTCTTAGTTAGGCATGATCCTAATAAACCAAGCCGTTTTTTAGCGGACGGACGCATTTATTCATTAGAAATTCCTGCTGTATATTTAGGAATTGCAGGAGTGGCTAGAGATATTGCTGTGAATTTTGCTAAAACAACGTACTCTCATAGTTTGCAGGAGTATATTTCACAGGCAAGTCATGTGAGACAAAAGATTGGTGAAATCGAAGTACTTTACCATTCTTCACGTAGCTTGTTGTACTCATTAGCAGATCGCTTTGAACGTGATTTCACATTGCGAGATAGTCTTTCAAATGATGTAAGTCTTGTTAAACATATTATTTGTGATAATGCGATAAAGATTACACAATTAGCCATGAAAATTGTAGGAGGTCGCAGTTTGTCTCGTGGTCAGAAACTTGAACGATTATTTCGTGATGTACAATGTGGTCTATTTAATCCACCACAGGATGATCTTATTATGGAACAACTTGCTAGTAGTGCGTTAGCTGAGCAAAAACAGCACCAAGTAATTTGAAATGAATCTTCGACTTTAATTTAAGGGGCTGTCCAAGCGGTGATTCTCAATCACTTTTTGGACGCCCCTTTACTTTTTTTGCCCTCGAAAGAAGGTTACATCAAATATATAAACTTACCTTATATATTTATGTACTTTTTTTTAAAATGCTTTTTGATGAGGAAAAAACGATTGAGATGAGCCTTTCTCTTCGTTTATAATAACGGTGAAAAAACATGTGAAGAGTATGTGATGAGCATTTGAAGATTTCAAAAAAACAGAAAATGGAATTAAAAGTTAGTTTTGTAAAAAAATCAACAGGCCAAATATTAATTTTTTGTAAATTTTTTAATGTAAGACTGTATTATTTCACTATTTACGAGTAGACTTGTAAAGTCCGCATAATTATAATACTAATAAAATTATAGGATTAAATTTGTAAGAAGATTGAGAGGGCATTTATATGGTATTTAAACCGAAAAAGGATAAATTTAGTACAATTTTATTTAATATCTCGGAAAACTTAAAGCAGGCAACAGATTACTTTTGTGATTATAAATTGCGTAATGTAAGTGATTTAAAAACTTTCACAGAATCAATGAAAGAGTATGAACATAAAGGTGATATCTATGTGCATGAAGTAATCCGTGAATTAAATAATGCATTTATTACACCAATTGAGCGTGAAGATATTCTTCATCTTGCTATGAGTATGGATGATGTATTAGATGGCCTAGAACATTGTGCGGCTCTTTTTGAAATGTACTCAATTGTTGATGCTGATGATTATATGATTAAATTAACCGAAAATATACGTAATGCTACATATGAAATTGAGCGTGCGGTTCAGTTATTAGAATCAAAGAAATTGCTAAAAATTCGTGATCATGCTATTAAAATCAAAGAGTATGAAACGATTTGTGACGGCATTCACAGACAAAGTATTAAAAATTTATTTGCGGTTGAGAAAGATCCAATTCGTATTATTCAATATAAGGAAATATATGAAGATCTAGAAGAAATCGCTGATTACTGCCAAGCTGTAGCTAATACGCTTGAAACAATTATTATGAAGAATGCGTAAGGAGCAAAGCATTAATGGATACATTATTTATACTAACCATCCTCATCATCATTGGAGCTCTAGCATTTGACTTTATAAATGGATTTCATGATACAGCTAATGCAATTGCGACGGCTGTATCTACAAAGGCATTAAAGCCTAGACATGCTATTATTATGGCTGCAATAATGAACTTTGTTGGAGCAATGACTTTCACAGGAGTTGCGAAAACAATTACGAAAGATATTGTTGACCCTTTCACGCTAGAAAATGGTTCACTTGTTATTCTAGCCGCACTTATCTCAGCTATTGCTTGGAATTTAATCACTTGGTATTACGGGATTCCAAGTTCATCTTCGCATGCAATTATTGGTAGTATCGCGGGTGCAGCTATCGCTGCAGCAGGAATAAATGCGATTAAATTCGCTGGCTTTGGAAAGATTATTCTTGCATTAATTCTATCTCCATTATTAGCCTTTACACTCGGTTATATTATTTATAGTATTTTTAAAGTAGTTTTTAAAAATAATAATTTATCAAAAACCAACCAGCGTTTTCGTTATTTCCAAATAGCTACCGCTGCATTGCAAGCCTATACTCATGGAACGAATGATGCACAAAAGGCCATGGGAATTATTACAATGGCGTTAATTGCTAATGGTTATGCAACGTCTACTGATATTCCATTATGGGTTCAATTAGCCTGTGCGACAGCAATGGGTCTAGGAACATCAATTGGTGGTTGGAAAATCATTAAGACTGTTGGCGGAAAGATTATGAAAATACGTCCAGTTAATGGCGTGGCCGCTGACTTAACAGGGGCAAGTTTAATCTTCGGTGCAACTGCGATTGGCTTACCTGTAAGTACAACTCACGTAATATCTTCTTCTATTCTAGGTGTTGGTTCAGCTCACCGTTTAAAAGGAGTTAAGTGGGGGACTGCTCAACGTATGTTGATTACATGGGTCATTACTTTACCGATTTCTGCAACAATTGCAGCCTTGATGTATTATCTTTTAAATCTATTTTTCTAATGAATTTGAGCTTGTAGAGAAGCAATTGTTTCTCTATAAGCTTTTTTAGATGGAAAATAAATTAAACAAAGTTGGAAAAAATAGTATCATGACTAGTTCAGTAACAAACTTTATGATAGAGGTATTGTTTCTAAAAGTTCTTAATCAAAAGTTTGGAGGTTTGTATGAAGAAAAAGCTTGAAAAGTCCTTCAAAATCGCACATAAAGAAGCGAAAATTGGTGTGGCTTTAGTTCTTTTTAATTTTATTTGGTGGTTTGGCTTCGCTTATGGATTAGGCTCAAAAGATCCATCGCAATATACATATGTTTTTGGTTTACCTGCATGGTTTTTTTATAGCTGTGTTGTTGGTTTTATTGTCATGGTTATTTTAGTCATTCTTTGTGTAAAGTTTTTATTTACAGATATTCCCTTTGATTTAGAAGAGGAGGGAGAAGAATGATTATGAACTGGGCAGTTATTATTCCTTTATTAATCTTTTTAGTGCTTATTTTCGGTATTGGCTTTTGGTCTAACCGATACATACAATCGTCGAATTCTTTTTTACAAGAATATTTTTTAGGTGGAAGACAACTTGGTGGTTTTGTACTAGCTATGACGATGATGGCGACATACGGAAGCGCAAGTAGCTTTATTGGCGGTCCTGGTGTTGCTTATACGAAAGGTCTTGGTTGGGTTCTTCTTTCAATGGCACAGCTGGCTACTGGGTATTTTGTATTAATGGTACTTGGTAAGAAGTTTGCGATTGTAGCCCGTAGATATAAGGCGATTACGATTATTGATTTCTTGAAGAGTCGTTATCAAAGTAAAGCAGTTGTTCTTTTGTCTGCGGCAAGTATTATTATTTTCTTATTCTCAGCAATGGCGGCACAGTGGGTAGGTGGTGCTCGTTTAATTGAATCTTTAACAGGTCTTTCTTATACGACTGCATTATTTATATTTGCTGTTTCTGTATTAGTTTATGTCATTATTGGTGGCTTTCGTGCTGTTGCACTAACTGATGCTGTTCAAGGAACCGTTATGTTATTTGGAACGATTATCTTATTAGTGGCGACAGTTATTGCGGGTGGTGGTCTCTCTAATATTATGGGAGAGCTCGTAGCGGAAAATCCTAATTTAGTAACGCCATTTGGTGCAGATGCTGATCTAACTCCTTTATATGTATCATCATTTTGGATTCTTGTAGGTGTTGGTGTCATTGGGTTACCACAAATAACTGTTAGAGCAATGAGTTACAAAGATTCAAAGGCAATGCATAAGGCGATTATTGTCGGAACGATTGTCATTGGTGCAATCATGCTAGGAATGCATTTAATAGGTGTGCTAGCAAGACCAGTCGTGCCAGGTGTAGAAATTGGAGATATGGTTATGCCAACATTAACCATGAAGGTATTACCGCCATTCATAGCAGGTATTGTTTTAGCGGCTCCGATGGCTGCAATTATGTCGACAGTGGATTCTCTGCTTATTCTTGTTGGTTCGACTGTTGTGAAAGATATTTATATTAATTATATGAAGCCGAATGCTTCTGAACAGCAGGTAAAGAAAGCAAGTTTTATTGTAACGTCTGTTATTGGAATTTCAGTTGTCTTATTTGCATTAAGTCCACCAGATTTACTTATTTGGTTAAATCTATTTGCTTTCGGTGGCTTGGAATCTGTATTCATTTGGCCGGTTGTTTTCGGGCTATATTGGAGTACAGGAAATAAGTATGGCGCGCTTGCTTCTATGGTTGTTGGTATGGGCTCCTATATTTTATTTGATCGCTTCTATCCAACGGCGTTCGGGATGCATACAGTAGTGTTACCGATTCTATTGTCATTAATCGTATATGTGATTGTGAGTTTATTAACAAGTAAGAAAGTAGGCAAGGCAGAGTTTGTGTAAGAGTACTATTTTTCTTGTTTTGTTAGGGCAAAACAATCATAAAACCGAGTTCGAATCATTTGGAACTCGGTTTTTTAGCCGGAGATATTTTAGAATATGTTGACGAAGAATAAAAAATTTAAAAAAGCTGTTTCACATTTCGTTTGTGAAACAGCTTTTTCTATGGTTTTAGTAAGGTTTATTTCTCTTCAATTGTTCTAATAATTCTAGCTGGATTTCCACCAATGATCACGTTGTCTGGCACATCTTTCACAACAACTGATCCGGATGCTACAACTACATTATTTCCAATTGTTACTCCAGGATTAATAACTGAACGGCCACCAATCCATACATTATCACCAATTGTTACGGGCTTACCAAATTCGGGGCCTGCGATTCTGATTTTTGCTTCAATTGGATGAGTAGCTGTATATATATGAACGCCAGGTGCTAAAAAGCAGTTATCGCCGATTTTTATTTCACAAACGTCTAATAAGACTGTATCGAAATTTGCGTAGAAGTTTTCGCCAATATGAATATTGTAACCATAATCACATTTTACGGTAGGTTCCATGTAGAAATTTTCACCTGTTGAACCGAATAGCTTCTTTAGTAACTCAGTACGAATTTCTAAGTCATCTTCTGTCGTTTGATTATACAATCTAGTTAAACGTCTTGCTTCTTTTCTTTCTGCAACAAGAGTTGCATCTGAAGCATCATATAACTCGCCATCTAACATCTTTTCCTTTTCAGTTTTCATTGCACACCTCTATTTTTATAGTTAAAACGTTTATGATATACTTATCTTTTAATATGTTAATACTTTTAATAAGTGTTGTCAAAAGGGGTTTTAATAAATGAATAATGTACCTTATAATACAAATAAAGTAAAACAAATTAATACTGATCTTGTTAAAAATATATTGAAAAATCAAGAACACGCTACGAAGGCATATATTGCACAACATACGGGTTTAAGCGTTGCTACTTGTGGCAATATTCTCAAAGAGCTGATACAAACAGGCGAAGTAATTGAAATGGAGTTAGGTGAATCAAAAGGTGGAAGACCGCCGAGGAATTATGCGTATAATGCTAATTACTCATATATTGCTTGCTTATATATGAGTAATGAAGGAGAGGAAAATACGCTAACGTATGCTATTGCGAATCTAATTGGAGAAATAATAGAAGAAGATGCTCTGAAGTGTGAAGTAATCGATTTTAATATGCTTGATTCTTTTATTGGGAGCATACTTGAAAAATATTCAATCATTAAAGCTATTGGCATAGGAGTACCTGGTGTAGTGAATAAAGGGAAAATCGGTGTTTGTGACATAGAGGAGTTAATTGATTTTCCATTAGAAAGTCAGTTGAAAGCGAAGTATGATGTTGAATTTATTATTGAAAATGATATGAATTGTTCTGTGTTCGGGATGTATAAAAATGAAACAGAAAATCAGCCTCATTCAATGGCTGTTATGTCTTTTCAGAAAAGAAATTTTCCTGGGTCAGGCATGATTGTTGATGGGAAAATTGTAAGAGGGTTTTCAACCTTTGCTGGTGAAATCTCTTTTCTTCCTTTTGGTATATCACGAGAAGAACAATTTAAACAGCTTCATCAAGAAGAAACATTCTTGCCGTTAGTTGTTAAATCGATTATTTCGTTGATTGCCATTCTAAATCCGGAACAGATTGCATTAACCGGTGGATTATGTAAAGCAAAACATCTTTCTACAATTATAGAAGAATGTAAAAAAATGATTCCTAATGAACATATGCCAACTATTACACTAATTGAAAATATTCGAACTGCATATGTTCAAGGACTAATTTTACTAACCTTAGAGAGATTAACGTATCAATTGCAGCTTGTTGAGAAGAAGATTTAATAAGAGACAAGGAGCTAAGGCGTCTCATGAATGATTTATATCAATATTGAGATACCTAGCCCCTTATGATTGTGGTAAATTATCTTTTAATCGGTCGTTCTAAAGTTAATATTTCATCCTCTAATGAAGAAACTTGTTGTTCCACAACAGTCTTCACATCTTGAACTGCTGCATTATAGAAGTGAGGGGCTAATGACTCCTTCACGAAATCTAATACTCTTTCAGCTGCAAACTCAGATAGTTCTTCATCTCTTTCATCTAAAAAGAATTGCTGTATATCAGAAATCATTAGTTGTTGTTGTTCTTTTTTTAGTTTTAAAAACAAGTGTAACACTCCTAAAAATATAGTATAGAACTCTACTTTACATTTTAAACTGTTATTATGATAGGCTGTTTTTTTATGAAATATTATGTACAAGGCTTATAGTAAATTAATCGTAAGAGACCTTGTTACATGAGGAAATAATGTCACTATTATTACCCAATGAATACAAGTATCAAGGTTTGTAGTAAGGCATATACATGAAAGAAATGAAGTTTTAAGGAGCTAGTTGTAATGGAAAGTTACCAAAGTAAAGGGTTTAAACTATTGCTACGGCTTGTAGGTAGAAAGCGATTTTGGATGAAATCCGGTGAAGCGTTAAGAAAAGGAATTGCCAAGAGGCGGTTATTAAATCATGAGCCACCGAATCATTTTTATAAGAAATTGAATATCGAGAAAAAATGTATGAATGATTATAATTATTATGAGATACGGCCAACACATGTGAGTAGTAGTATGCATCTATTCTATTTACACGGTGGTGGGTATGTACATAAAATTACATCCTTTCATTGGAAGTTCTTAAGGAGATTAGTAGACGCTCTACAATGTACGATTACGATTCCTCTTTATCCATTAGCCCCTGAACATACATATAAGCATACTTTTGAGTTTGTGTACCCGCTATATATAAATCAAGTTCAAAAGATGGCAAATGATAAGGATATAGTAATAATGGGAGATTCAGCAGGAGGGGGACTTGCATTGGCTTTAGCGCATTACCTAAAAGAAATGAATGTACCACAACCAGGTCATATTATTTTGATTTCTCCTTGGTTAGATATATCGCTCAATAACCCAGAAATAGCTGATATTGAACCATATGATTTTTTCCTTACTAAGTCAGGTCTTATTGAAGTGGGGCGACTGTATGCTGGAGGTGACGATCCTTTATCTCATTTATTAAGCCCGATGTATGGTGAGCTACAGGGACTTTCGGATATTACACTATTCATGGGCTCACATGATATTTTAGTAGCTGATTCTAGAAAGCTTATGGTGATGGCAGAAGAGCAAGGTGTTTTAATAGACTACCACGAATACCCTAACATGATGCATGACTTTCCTTTATTTATGTTTCCTGAATCTAAAATGGCGATGGATGTTATAGTGAATAAGCTTAGAGAATGATAGGCTTTATTTTTCTGGAAGGATGAAAAAAATCCGAAGAAGCATGAACTTATTAAACTATTAAAGAAACCAGACTCAAAATTACGAATCTGGTTTCTAAAAAATCAATCTACTGGACGGTTCTCAAAAGGGTATTCTACTAAATCTTCAGCTACTTTCGTATTAGGGAGTGCTGGTGTGTCTAAGCGAGTGATTTGGTATACAGATGTACCAACGATTTCAGCTACTTGCTGCAGCTTGTCTTTACTGATTTTATCTATTGTATCTGTAGGTTTATGATACGAAGGCTCAACTGGAGAATGGATGAACAATGCTGAAGGGATGCCTAAGTCATGGAATGGCTGGTGATCACTACGTCCTAATTGACCGTAAGGAATTACTTCGGATCGCAATTTAGCTGCTGAAGTAGCTGCTAAATCAGTAACGAGGTTTTTCTTTCCATCAATCGTGTACATAATAAGTCCACCAAAAGGTTTATCTGGTCCAGCTTCACGACCACCAATCATATCCATTTGGAAATGTGAAACCATACGTTTAACTTCATCTTTAGGTAGTGAAGCAGCGTAATAAGAAGAACCAACTAAACCTCTTTCTTCAGAGCCAAATGTTATGAAACGAACTTCTGTATCAATAGGTGTCTTTGCGTAGATTCTTGCTAGTTCTAGTACTGCTGAAACACCAGAAGCGTCATCATTAGCACCAGCGCCACCTGGTACAGAATCATGGTGAGAGCCAATTGTTACAATTTGATTTGTATCATTTTCTTGTTTCGGTTTAAGAGAAGCGATGACATTATATGAAGTTTTTTCAATTTTTTCTTGGTTAATATCTATAGTAGCTTCAATGACTTTATTTTGTAACTTTTCAACTAGCTTCAATCCTTCTTCTTTAGAAATAGCTACAGCAGGAATATTTTGACCTTCACCAACTTGTCCGAAATTATTTCCCGGGGAAGTGTTATTGAACATAATGGCCCCTACTGCTCCTTTATCGATGACATTCTTTAGCTTTTCTACGTATGTAAGATCTCCTCTTTCAATAAGAACAATTTTTCCTTGTACATTGCCAATTTCCTTTGGATTAGCTTTTCCCACATAAGCTAGGGGTGCGGTTACTTTTTTACTAACACTATCAGTAAATGGTCGTGGTTTTTCACTAGCATCACTATCTTCAACTTTTACATAGACATGATTGACTTTTGTATCATAGATTGGAAAAGGCTGAATTCTAGTATCATATCCTAAACTAATAAACTTGTTAGCTATATATTGTACAGCTTTCAACTCTCCATCTGTACCTGCTGCTCTGGGTTCTTTTGATAATTCAGTAATAGTTTGATACATATTATCCGCACTGATTTGTTTCTTGATAACGTTATCAAATTCGATTTTTGCAATTTCATGGGGAGATGGATTACTAGATTCTGCGTATACGGCGGCTCCAGGTGCTAAGACCATACCAATAGCCAAAATAGCACTTAACGTTTTACGGTACATTGTATTCCTCCTTAGAAAATTGTATTCTACTCTATTATTCAGTTGTATGAAAATTTTGTAAACTTAAATAATTTTACAAAAAAAGCGATCTTTCAATGGTTTTTTACAAATACTTTTGCTTAATAAGTAGAAAATAGCACCTTATTCCTAATGTTTATCGAGGAGATTTGTCAGTCTATGTTGGAAGTATGAGGAAACTAGACGATAGTAGGATAGTAAATGAAATGCTAGCTTACTATTTTTATGAATAAGGAATGATTTCACAAATAACAGCTTGTTTTCAATAAAATTCACGATTATGATAGGAGATGTTGTGAAAACATAGAAAAGGAAGTTGATTCATAGAAATGGATGAAAATTTACAGCGCCGTTTAGTACATAAGAAAGAAAATGTATACTTAGTGTTTGCTATACTATTTAGTTTGTTATTTTATATTGTTTTTGCTCTATCTGTGGTGGGTATTGTTATTATTCTTTTAATAGCTCTTATTTCTTATTTATTTCATGCTATAAGTATGGCGCAAATTCGTCGAAATGCCGTTAAAATCTCCTCTCAACAATTTCCAGATATTTATGTAAAGGCAGCAACTCTTTCTAATGAAATGGGGCTGAAGAAGGTTCCGGCCATGTATGTAATTGAAAGCATGGGAATGATGAATGCTTTTGCTACACGTTTCTTTGGTAAGAACATGGTTATTGTATACTCCGAAATATTTGATTTGATTGAAAGTGAACAAGAAGATGAAATGATGTTTGTGCTTGCACATGAATTTGCACATTTGAAACGTCGACATGTTTTATTACATACATTAATCTTACCTTCTATGTGGATTCCATTTCTTGGTGAAGCATACATGAGAGCATGTGAATATACATGTGATCGTTACGGAGCGTATTATACAAAGAATATGAAAGCCGCTCATAATGCCTTAACGATTTTGGCTATAGGAAAAAAACTACACTATCGTGTAAACCAGGAAGCGTATATGGCACAGCTTGAAGAAGAAAAGGGGTTTTTTCACTGGTTAAGTGAAAAGCTTTCTACTCATCCAGACCTTCCAAAACGAATGAATAGTTTATATAATTGGCAAAATCCTTCCGAGCATTCACTGTTTAAAGAACGTAAAAGAAACATAGTCATTGGTTTAGTGATTCCTTTTGTCATTATTCCAGCAGTAGTATTTGGTGTTTACTATACATTTGAAAAAATCGATGGCATTGCTAATACTTTGTGGGAAGATGAAGGGTTTGATGACGACTACACTTTGGAAGGTTATACAGATTTAATGGGTGCTGCAAGTAGTAATGCTCTAAAAGATATGAGAACAGAAATAGAAAATGGCGCAGATGTGAATGCAGTAGATAGCGAGAATTGGACAGCGCTGCATTATGCGACTGATAATCTTGCCTATGAAGCTATCGAACTATTAATCCAGTCAGGAAGTAATCTAAACATACAAGATTCTGATGGAGATACACCGCTTATATTGGCATCCATGTATGGATATTCTGATATAGTGGAGCTTCTAGTTAATAACGAAGCAGATCAATCTGTTGTTAATAAAGAAGGTTACACAGCTTATGATTATGCTGTTGAAAATAATCAAGAAAATGAATACAAAAAGATAATTAATTTGTTAGCGAAATAATAAAGCTGAAGCGATTCTTCATAGAGAGGAATCGCTTTTTTAATATAACACGAAAAATTTGCCTAAATATTCATAATATTTTATCATTTATTAAATGACATTTTTATAAGCGTATTCAGAATGTGAAAATTGAAAAGTATACTACTTGTAAAAGTAATTCAGTTATTATAAACCGTGAAACAGAATACATATGTTCCTAATAGGAAGAGTAAGGAGTAGTATAAATCGAAATGGAGACATTCATGTCAAAGTGAAAGAAGTGATTAAGATTTGAATTTACTGTCGAAAGTAAATGAAATAGTGGAAGAAAGACGCGATTCATTTATCGCTTTGAGCAATAGAATATGGGAATATGCGGAAACGAAGTTTGAAGAGCATCAGTCTGCTGAGGTGATTTGTAAATTGCTTGAACAAGAGGGATTTAGAGTGCAGCGAAATGTAGCTGGAATCCGTACGGCTTTTACAGCTAGTTATGGTTCTGGAAACCCTATTATTGGATTATTAGGTGAATTTGATGCTCTTCCTGGCTTAAGTCAAAGAGAAGCAGCGGCATACTATGAACCAATTATTGAAGGTGGGAATGGACATGGCTGTGGTCATAATCTACTTGGAGTTGCTCCGCTTGCCGCTGTTATTGCGATTAAACAGATAATGAAGGAGCAAGGATTATCAGGAACCATTCGATATTTTGGCTGTCCTGCTGAAGAAGGTGGTTCAGGAAAAACTTTTATGGTTCGAGATGGAGCATTTAAGGATGTAGATTGTGCATTAACATGGCATCCAGCTAGCTATTCGAGTGTGTTCTCGTGCTCAACATTAGCAAACTATCAAGTATATTTTTCTTTCAAAGGAAAAGCGTCGCACGCATCAAGCTCGCCACACTTAGGGCGAAGTGCGCTTGATGCAGTAGAATTGATGAATGTTGGAGTGAATTATTTACGGGAGCATATTATTCCTGAGGCACGAATTCACTATGCAATTACGAATCCAGGTGGTGCATCAGCAAATGTTGTTCAAGGTGAAGCGGAAGTTCAATACTTAATTCGTGCTCCTCAAATTAACGAAGTAAAAGCGATTTACGAACGAGTTTTAAAAATCGCTCAAGGTGCCGCACTAATGACGGAAACAGAAATGATCGTTACCTTTGATAAAGGATGCTCTAATTTCGTACCGAATCATGCATTAGGAATGGTGTTGAATCAACATTTGCAAGCGGTTGGATTACCTGCTTATGAAGAAGCTGAACATCGTTTTGCTATGAGTATGGGAGAAACAATAACGAAACTAGATCGAGAAGCAGCTGTGAATGAGATTAGTAAGCTAACCGGTCAGCAACCAAAACGAATAGTAAAGAAATTAGGTCGTTTTCCTTTCTTTTCAGATGTTTTCTCATTTGTTGAAAGTAATCAATTAATCTATTTCTCAACCGATGTTGGCGATGTGAGTTGGGTTGTACCAACAGCTCAATTCTTTGGAGCAAGCTTTGTGGCAGGAACACAACTCCATTCATGGCAGCTCGTTTCACAGGGGAAAACCTCAATAGCTCATAAAGGAATGCTGCAAGCAGCTAAAGTGTTGGCGTTAGCAGCGCTCGATTTACTGTTGAATCCTGATATCGTTGAGCAAGCGAAAGAAGAATTACAAGAAGTAACAGAAGGAATATACCAATCACCGATACCGCTTCATATTAAACCATCAGCAGTAAAGTAGTACTTAGTAATGAAAATTCATCATTCTGAGTTGGAATAGATTGAGTCATTGAGTTTATCTCAATGGCTTTTTCTATTAGCAAAATAAAGTAAGAAACAAGTTAGTAGGCATAAAACCATTTATCATATGGACAATTATCCAAAGCATGGGAGTATCAATAAAATAAGGCATAATGAACATTATGAATACTAGGAGGTATTTCCTTTGTTTAACTATCATCCATATGATTACATGTTTAGGTCATTCTCTCCATATATGATGCAACCTAACTATATATATCCAAATTTATTTTCTATAAATGATCGTTTTCAAGGCTTTGATACTGCTTATCCTGATTATTTCTTTAATATGCATCCTTCTGTTGGTTATCCAATATATCCTGATAATCGTGTGTTTACACCTTATGACCAAGCAAGACCAGTGTATTTTGATGCATATTATCAAGTGGATCCAGCAACTGATTACGGTGATGCCGATTTACATGAAAATGGTTTTTATTATAATGTAGACGATGATGAAAGACATCTTAGTATTGAGGATATCGAAGCAAGAGCACAATGGAGTGACTGGGAGAATCTTGGATCACCTCGCGATAGAGGTATTAAAGATGGACCCGCTGTAGCTTCTAGAGGACCGAATCGTTTAGATACATTTGTACAAGGCTCGAATGATCGCTTGTGGCATAAGTGGTGGAATGGTAGACGTTGGAGTGATTGGCAGGCGTTGGAGGGTCAAATTTCATCATCGCCAGCGGCCGTTTCATGGGGTGGGAATCGTATAGACCTCTTTGCGAGAGGGATGAGAGGAAGCTTGTGGCATCGATTTACAGAAGGAAACAGATGGAGTCAGTGGGAGGATCTAGGTGGTGAAATAACTTCAGCACCAGCGGCTTCTTCAAGAGGACCTTTTCAATTAGATGTTTTCGCACGAGGAACAAATGGTAGCTTATGGACGCGGTCATGGAACGGTAGACGATGGAATGATTGGCAAGACTTAGGTGGCCAAATTACATCGGCACCAGCGGCTGTTTCATGGGGACCAAATCGTATCGATACATTTGCACGTGGTACGGATAATGCATTATGGCATAAGTGGTGGCAAAACGGTCGATGGAGCGAGTGGGAAAGTCTAGGTGGTCAAATCACCTCAGGGCCAGGAGTTTCATCAAGAAGACCAAATCAATTAGATGTCTTCGTACGAGGAACAAACGGCAGTATGTGGACTAGATCATGGAACGGTAGACGATGGAGCGATTGGCAGGATCTGGGTGGCCAAATCACTTCAGCACCAGCCGCCGCTTCATGGGGGCCGAATCGAATGGATGTCTTTGCCCGTGGAACGGACAATAACGTCTGGACTAAGAACTGGCGATAACGGGTTAAACCCTTCAGACGACTGAATTTCAACGGGTGCTATTTTTTCGAAAATATCATGCGTGAAAGTGAGGTCGTTTTTATTATGGCAAACACGAGTCGGACACAAAAGAAGCCAACCGATGCGGCGGAATTGCGTGGCGAACACCTACGGGAACGGTTAAGTTTTAACGAAAACCGTATACCAGACAAAATTCTAAATAAAAAACGCCTACCCTTAAAGTATAACGGCAATTATACGCAAGGATAAGCGTTTATTAGCCTAACCGAAAGGGTATGACGTAAATGTAAAAAAGAATTTTAACGGGGTTACTAGTTGTATTTATCTAACGAAATGGGGCGTTTATTGTGAAAGCAAACGAAATTTTACACTCATTACAAAATCTTGCGAATGGTCAAGAGTTTTACCGTAGAATGTTAAACGAACTGGATGAAAACGAAAATTTAGACGAATTTCTAAGCATTTTAGAAGACGAACATTTTGCTGACGTTGTAGATCTAGTTTTATTCTTAGAGGGTGGCGTTTCAACTGATTGCTAGTAGCTTAGCGTTGGTTATTGATAATTTTGAAAGCGGTTTCAAAATTATTATTAAATGGTGGGGCGTTCACATCGTCACTCCTACATTCAGGACGAAATTAATCTTAAATCGTTAGCGCACATGTCGAATCGAATGGATGTCTTTGAATGTGGAACAGATAATAATATGTGGCATAAATGGGGGAATTAAATAAAAAAGTTTTCGGTTGGTATCCCTTTATTACAAGTAAGAAGGGATACCAATTTTCTAATCAAATTACGTCTTTATTAAGGCTATACCGTAATTTTATTTCTTGTTTACATTTCGAAATGTTTTCTTGATTGTTTATAATTCTCAAGCCAATCAAGAAATGCTTATGTCTTTAGTAATACATATGTATATTAGAACTATGATTGATATGTGAAGAGGATAGAAAACGTAAAAAATATTTAGTTTGCTTACCTCGCTTACCATTATACATAGATAAGACAGGAATGGATAAAAGTCCGTATCCTAGCACAATAAGATAATAAGGAAAAAAACGAATGTCAAATCTATAGGCTAACATTTGAGCGGAATTTAAATCTACAGCTTTCGATTTTGCAATCAAAATAACCTTCCTTTCTGTTAGTTCTATATTGCCTCAATACCCGAGTAGGTAGCATTCTCAAACAACATCTTTAATTTTTAAACTTCAGCATTTTTAACCGTCTAAACAAAACTCAAGGAGGCTGTCCCACAAGTGATAGAAAATCATTCGTGTGACAGCCTCCTCTTATTAGTATTTTTTGAGTTTTTATGTACCATAAAATGGTCATATTGGTGTAATATAATAGTATTGTTGTAAATTAGTCATTGTTTGGTTCGATATAATTCTTTTTAATATCTGTAATTTTTATATTGAGTGGACTACCTTTGTAATAACCTTTTCTTGAACCGCTTTTGATAAACTTTGTTTCGTAAGCTGTTTGAAAAATACGGTTAACAACCCAGTCTCCATACATCACTACATAGTCGCAATAAGGATTTTCACAATGAACCCATATTGGTTTTGTACTGGTTTGAATAAGGGGCTCACCACATTTGCAAATGTCTTTTTTATTCATTTACGTCTCCAATCATACTGTAGTCGTTAGTATCATAATATAACAAAAAATGTACAGATGTAATAGTATGCGAATATGAATTTTAATGTCTGAATAATAAGAATAAAAAGGTGGAGAGAAAATGCCGATTATTACAATACAACTGGCAAAAGGCCGAACAGTAGAACAAAAACAACAGTTTGTGGAAGCGGTTACGAGAGAAGCTGCAAAGCAATTGCAAGTGAAGGAAGAATGGGTAACGGTTGTATTTAATGAATATGAACGAGAGAACTGGGCGTCTAGTGGTCAACTTCATTCGATAAAGTTTGGTGAGGGCTTTGGAAAGAAGGGAGCGGACGAAACGTAATATAATTTGAGTCGACTTTCTACAAAGACAAATAACACTTTTTTCTAGGCTGCATAGTATAAGGAGTAGTTAGGCTTAGAGAAAAGGAGTGACCGAAATGAATGAAACTCAAGCTACGGAGACTCAGACTAAAAGAACTGAAGCTACAGAGACTCAGACTGTGAGAACTCAAGCTACAGTGACTCAACCTACGGAGACTCAAATTACGGAGGCAAAAACGACTTTTATAGGAAGGTTATTCACTTTAGTGGGATCGCTCATATTTCTTATTGGCTCGATAATTTCTGCTATTGTTGGTTACCAAGCGTATGTAAATTTACTTGAACAAGCTTCTTCATCTACTTAATTATTAAGTTAGTAATGGTTTAGGGCTGGTTTTTAGCCCTTTTTGTGATTGTTTTCTTGTTCATATTTCTGCTTTAATCAATACTTTCAGTTGGATTGACATTAAAGACTTGTAAGGAAAGTTCATTTGCTTTATTTAAACTTACAAAAGTGTAAGGTTATGTCATACTAATGAATATTAAGAATAATATTTTTATTTTATACTATATGTAATAAGGTTATTTACTAGGTTTAATGGGTATTGAGTTTATTGTTTAAAAGTTATTAAGCCTAAAGTTCTAATTCAGAATAATGCTTAAGAATCATAATATAAGAGGAAATTAGAGGTAATATGATTAAAGAATTACATATTCAAAGATTTAAGTTTATTGAGAAAGGTGGAAGGTTATGATGAAAAAGTATAATATTACATCTTTTCACCCGTTATATTATATATTTCTTCTAGTGCTTATTAGTCCGATTTATTCAATGTTGAATCAATCAACAGCTGGAGCTGTTGATGTTACGATAGGGTTAGATGCTCATATTCCTTTTTTGAAGGAATGGGTCGTTCCATATTTATTATGGTATCCATTTATTTATGGAATGCTCATCTATTTATGTTTTGCTGAACGGAAACTTTATTATGAAGCGTTAAGTAGTATTTTGATAGGAAAAATGATTAGTTTTATAATCTATTTCTTTTGGCAAAGCACAGTGCCGCGACCAGAGGTAGTAGGAAATGATTTTTTTGCTCATGTAATGCGGTTTGTATATAGTGCCGATCAACCTGTAAATTGTTTGCCTAGTATTCATGTATTAACAACATTTGTGATCATGATGGTTGTGTTCCAGTGCAAAAAACAACATAAATTGATGTATTCAATTGTAACGATATTTGGTAGTCTTATTATTCTATCAACATTATTTACAAAGCAACATGCGATTTTAGATGCAACTGCTGGTATGTTGTTAGCTTTCTTTGTATTGACTGGAGTACAATTGGTTACATCGAAAATCCATTTGTTTAACTTTAATTCTCTGAAAGCAAAGAGCGCAAAAAAATTGAAAGCAGTTAAAGATGAATAAGCATACAGGTTTTATCATGAACTAACGACCTGAAAATACAAAATATATAAATGCTTTTTTCAATTTAAGATATGTATATGTTAAGAAGTCTTCAATAAGAATGACAAGTTATATAGTT
The DNA here is from genome assembly GCF_000380245.2 of Bacillus massiliigorillae. GTDB lineage: Bacteria > Bacillota > Bacilli > Bacillales > DSM-1321 > Bacillus_AD > Bacillus_AD massiliigorillae. Next base: position 2,808,725 of record NZ_HG428741.1, on the reverse strand, counting down.
TAAGTGTTTACAAGTTTACTAAAATAAGAGGGTCCCATTAAGGGTACCCTCTTATTTCTTTTCAAAAAATATTTAAAATTCATCTTCACCGCTAAAGAAATCACCAATGTCTCCAGCTGCTTCTTCAAAGTCTTCTGTCACATCGTCAAATCCATCCGTAATATCCTCGACTAGATCATCAAGTTCTAGATCATCGAGCATTTCATTAATCAGCATGCCACCAATCATACCGACTGCTAAACCACCAATCATACCTGGAATAGCGCTCTTTAGATTAGATGAATGACTATCTTTATGGAATTTTTGTTCAAATGAGAACGGGTGAGAGAACATATAAGGTTGATCCATTAATTCTGCTATATGTTGTTCCATGATTTGTGCAACCTGCTCTTCACTTTGTAGAGCTTCAGCATCTAATAAGAATTCACGTTTTGCTTCTACTTCTTTATAGCTAGTTCTTATATCTACTTCTAGCCATACGCGAATATCGTTTGCTTCCGTTGCGAAACGAAGTTCAATTTCACTTACTTGACCAGTGAATGAAGTCGTTGGGAAGAAAGCAAATTCTTGGCCATATGCATCTAGCTTGCCAGAAGTTACTTTTTCACGGAAACCTAATAAGTTAAGTGCACGAAAAATGGTGTCCATTTTATCAGTTGCCTTTACCTTAATAGCATCAACATCTTTACGGTCAACTCCGCTTGCGATATCTAAGTTCGTATCGAAGTAGTACGAGACAGTGTTGCTAGAAAGTGGAATATTAGTTGGAATATCATATTGAAATGGTAAGATCTTCACCTCTTCTGGGCGAATAACATCTTTTGAACCAATTGGAATGACAGTTATTTGTTGCTTAGTTGGACCTTGTTTTAAACCTACATGCATCATGAATCGAACAGCTAACTGGTTAATTTCCTGTTCCACTTCTCCTCCTTGAATGACAATTTCTCCACGAATACTTTCCCCTAATTGATATTCGTTATTGTCAAGCTTCAAGTCTACCGTGGCAGCACCTTTACCTAACTTAGCTAAAATCTTTTTAAACATGATTGTTTTCTCCCTCTCCTTGTTAACTAAAAAAATCAATACCTTCCTATTGTAATTCATTCTTCACTTGTTTACGAAAGGAAAAGCAATAAGTTTCTAAATATTTAAGTTTCTTATAGAAGAAATTGGACGATTGCCTATGAGAATATTGTAAATCTCCTTGTTTTAGTTGAATATGATACTAACATCAATGAATGATGCGGCGGTGAAGTATGTGGTAATGGAAGCAGTAAATACGAACGAAGATGAGAAGCATCAAGAGCATATGAAAGAGCTTGAAGAGAAATTTAAAGAAGAGCGGGAGAAGGAACAAGAGGCATGGGATAGAATTTATAAAGAAAATGGTGAAAATCTAGAATTATCGGGAGGATGGTTTGTTCTAGCAGGTACAATCATAACCGCATTAGGGGAGACAAAAGATTTTGTTCAAGAAACGGAAGAGGGTAAACCAGCAGTTGTAACAGGAAGTGCTGTAGAGGCGTTTGGAAATTCTTTGCAAGCGATTGGGCTTGCCAAAGTATATGAAGTTGAGCGACTCCCTCCATATTTAACAGGTAGTGTTGGATGTTGGTTACAAGCAGTAGGTAACACTACAAATGCAGTTGCTACTCAAATTGAAATTCAAGGTGAAGAAGAAGAAGGAGAAAGCTTAAATGCGCTTGGTAGTGGAGTGCAGGCTTATGGTGCCTACTTAGAAGCAGTAGGAAATTCTGGATTGCCTCCTTTTATTATGCAGGAGACATTGATTACGGGAAATAGTTTAATAGCAATTGGTTCAACACTTGATGCAATTGGTCAAATATACTTGTTACAAGATAAAGAAGAAGCTGGAGAAATACTAATTGTAGCAGGTGCTTGGATTCAGGTTGTAGGTGCTGCTTTGGAGGTATATGCGATTTCTATTCGGAATTCATATTCTGCTTTTGAAGAAAGGAGTAAGGAAGAGACGGAGCGTTATTCGTATGCGATGTATAGAGGTGGAAGGTAAATGGACCATATCTGCTTATTGCACTATTTCTATAAATGTTTTACAAGCGTGGAAGTGGGTAGTTTTTATAGTAGGAATAAATAAATAGAGGTGTGTCTTAATGTATATTTATCGTGGCGAAGACATTAAAATAGTGGATCAACGTGCAGAGACGTATGGTATGGATACGTTCACATTAATGGAGAATGCTGGACGATCCCTTTTTATCGCTTTGCAATCAAAGTTGACTAAGAAACAGAGGATTTTGCTTCTAGCTGGTCGTGGTAATAATGGGGGCGACGCTATTGTGCTCGCTCGCTATTTGAAGAACAATGGTTATCGTGTGGAGCTTGTTTTTCCATTTGGTGAATCATCCACAGAGACAGCCGGAAAGCATTTACATTTTTTTCGTAACTGTGGCTATGAGACATCAGAAATGTGTGGTCATTATGATGTGATTGTTGATGGGATTTTTGGAGTAGGAACTCGGCTACCTCTCCCTGAAAATATGCTAGAGCTTATTCGGTGGATTAATGAACAAGATGCGTTTCGAGTAGCGATTGATATGCCTACGGGGGTGTTAGCGAATTCAGGTGAATTGGATACTGCTATTAAAGCAGATATTACATATTGTTTACACGGATTTAAACCATCGGCCTTTCAAGAAGGTAGTATTGATTATTATGGTGAGAAACAGGCACTTGATATCGGTCTATCCCATGATTCAAAATGGAAAGTTCTAATGAAAGAAGATGTTCAAGCAACTTTTCTACAAAGAAAGGCTTCATCTAATAAAGGCACATATGGAACGGGATTGTTAATGGCAGGTAATGATGAAATGCCTGGAAGTGCATTATTAGCAAGCGTAGGTGCTATGCGCATGGGAATAGGTAAACTTATGGTTGGAACTACAACTCATGCGTCTAGTATTATTGCTCATGCTGTTCCAGAGTGTACATATTGGTCTGATGGTTTAATGAAAGTGGCGGCGGGAGACATCCCATCTAATGTTAAAGCAATTGCCATTGGTCCAGGTCTTGTTGAGAATAATGTATTAGAAACCGCTTTGAACGTATTGTTTGCGAGCGACTTACCGCTCATTCTTGATGCAGGCGCTTTACATGAACGAGCGTATCCAACAAGGAAAGCGCCGACGATTGTAACCCCACATCCAGGTGAATTTAGTAGGATGACTGGCTTAACAGTGAGGGAAGTACAAAAAAATCGTCTTCAGTTAGCATCGGAATATGCTGCAAAAAACGATTTAATTGTTGTTTTAAAGGGACGTAACACGATTATTGCCTTTCCGGATGGAGAAACTTTTGTGAATCGCACTGGTAACACAGGGCTTTCAAAGGGGGGAACGGGTGACACATTAACAGGCATGCTCTTAGCAAGTGTAACGTCCTATCAAAATATTCGTGCAGCGGTTTGTAATGCAGTCTATTTACATGGTGCATGTGCAGATTATTGGAATCAATCAAGAGCTCAAGCGTCTATGTTGGCAAGTGATATTAGCTCATGTTTACCACATGTATTGAATGAATTTGAAAAATAAATCTTGATTTGCAGGGGGCTGTTCCAAAAGTGATTTTCAATTACATTTGGGACAGCTCTTTTACGGTTTTGATTTTGGTAAAACCCCACAAACTCAATTAAACATTATAATTCATGAATTTTAAAAAGCAGGAAAAAGCTCTAAAGAAATCGAAAAGTAGGATATAGGAAGTTTTTAATTGCGAAAGTGGGGAAAATAAATGCCGAGTAGTAATCATGCTGTGGAGTTACATATACCAAAACATAAAGTATGGGAGTTTGTTAGTGATTTAAATAACTGGGCACCACTTATGCCTGGCTATATAGCACATGAGCATGTAGACGAGCAAGAAGCAACATGGGAGTTCTTAGGTGATTTTGGTTTTATGAAAAAGAAAGTAAGTTTGAAATTAGATAGAATCATTCGAGTAGAGGAACTAATGATTACGTTTGATTTAGAGGGTATAAATGATAATTTTGAAGGGTCAGGATATTTTGAAGTGAAAGGTCTTGATCAGGAACATACGGTTTTAACAGGTAGTCTTGATATATCATCAGGTGGTTTTATGGGAGCAATGGTTAATAATGTGCTAAAAACGTCTGTTCCACAAACAACAAAAGAATTAGTACAATCCATAGGTCGTGAATTACAGGGGAAAGCAGTGTCTTAATTAATATATTAAAAAATCTTTAAATAGAATTAACTGGAGGTTTTTCAATGATTAAGAGTTTACAAGATACAATTACTTTGCATAATGGTGTAGAGATGCCGATGTTTGGTTTAGGTGTGTGGCAAGTGGAAGATGGCAATGAAGTTATTCATGCGGTAAAGAGTGCGATTCAAGCAGGATATAAATCGATTGATACAGCGGCTATTTACCGGAATGAAGTTGGTGTTGGAGCAGCCATTAGGGAAAGTGGTATTGCAAGAGAAGATTTGTTCATTACAACAAAAGTGTGGAATGCACATCAAGGCTATGAAACTACGCTCGATGCCTTAGATAAAAGTTTACAAAAGCTTGATCTAGATTATGTGGACTTGTACTTGATTCATTGGCCAGTTGCAGATAAATATAATGATACTTGGCGAGCACTAGAGAAAATCTATCGAGATGGTAAAGCGCGTGCTATCGGTGTTTGTAACTTTCATGTTCATCACTTAGAGAATTTATTAGAAGAAGCAGAAATTGTGCCGATGGTAAACCAAATTGAATTACATCCACTACTATCACAATTAGAAATACGAGAATATTGTGAGGCGAAAGGAATAAAAGTTGAAGCGTATTCCCCACTTGGAAGTGGTAAGCTTCTTAAGCATCCTACCTTGCAAACTATCGCAAGTAAGCATAATAAAACAATTGCACAAATTATTTTACGTTGGGATTTACAGCAGAGTATTATTACAATACCTAAATCTATTCATGAACAGCGTATTATTGAAAATGCGGACATTTTTGATTTTGAATTGAGCGCAGAAGATATGAGAATTATTAATGCATTAAACGCAAATGAGCGTTTTGGTGCTAATCCAGATAATTTTAATTTCTGATAATTAGTAAGAGGAAAGAACATCGAGATAACAGGAGGCGTTTTGATGATTACAAATTTGCAAGATACGGTGACCTTACATAATGGTGTGAAAATGCCTAAATTCGGATTAGGTGTGTACAAAGTAGAAGATGGTAGTGAAGTGATTAATTCAATAAAGTACGCAGTGAAAGCTGGTTACCGTGCAATTGATACAGCGGCTTTCTACAAAAATGAAGATGGTGTAGGACAAGCAATCAAAGAAATTGATATTCCAAGAGAAGATTTGTTCATCACAACGAAAGTGTGGAATGATAATCAAGGGTATGAAGAAACATTAGCGGCATTTGAGAAGAGCTTGAAGAAATTAAATCTAGATTATGTGGATTTATACTTAGTTCACTGGCCTGTTAAAGGTAAATATAAAGAAACATGGAAAGCTCTAGAGAAGATTTATCGTGAAGGTCGAGCTAAAGCCATTGGTGTATGTAATTTTCACATTCACCATCTAGAAGATTTGTTAGAAGAAGCAGAAATTTGCCCGATGGTGAATCAAGTTGAATTACATCCTTATCTTTCACAAGTGGAACTGCGTGCATATTGTGCTTCTAAGGATATTAAAGTCGAAGCTTGGTCACCGCTAGGTAGAGGTCGTTTACTAGACGATTCTAAATTGGCAGAGTTAGCAAAGAAGCATAATAAAACTGTTGCTCAAATTATTTTGCGTTGGGATTTACAAAGTGATATTATTACAATTCCAAAGTCTACGAAAGAGCATCGGATAATTGAAAATGCTACGATTTATGATTTTGAGTTGACTGATGCAGACATGCAAGTAATTGATTCTCTCAATCGTAATGAGCGTACTGGTGCCGATCCAGACAATTTTGATTTTTAAAGCATATTTTTGTATAAGGGCTGTCCGAAGAGTGATTGGAATTCACTTTTCGAACGCCCTTTACGTTTTGGTAATACATAACATACGATTTAGAAAGAGGTAAAAGCCATGAAACTACCCGAAAAATATAGTTGGATCGTAGAAAGTATTCACCCGTATAAAGGGGCTATTTGTGAATGGAAAGCTGAGTGGGAAGCGGACCGTTTCTTAGTTGCCGATAAAATGTTTGGTATGCTGGGCCATAATAAAGAAGGCGATGAGATTATTACGATAAAATGTCTTCCAGAGAAAAATGAAGAATATCAAAATATGTATAGTAGTATCACACCTGGCTATTATATGAACAAAACGCATTGGATTTCTATTAAGTTAGAACATAGTGATGTTCCAAAGGAATTTATTCTAGCATGCTTGAAGGATTCTTACGATTTAGTCTACAAAGCATTACCGAAAAAAGTGAAAACCGGTTTAGAAGAATAGGAATGTAATGAGATGTGGCCGTTATGGTTACATCTTTTTTGTTTTTACCTATAATTTAATGGATCTTTATGAACCGTTAGAACGTGTATTTGAATTATATCGGTAATTTAGTTAAAGAAAGATTGAAGGGTGTGTTTCATCAATCAAACTACTTTTTTAGAAAAATAGTTATTGCTATCCTAAAATAAATGTGTTAAATTAATCGTGTAAACGGTTACATAACTTATTTAGAAAGGATGGTGATGTTCAAATGGCTACTATAAGAGATGTTGCGAAAGCTGCGGGTGTATCGGTTGCGACAGTATCACGAGTTTTGAATGAAACTGGTTATGTACATGAAGATACTCGTAAAAAAGTAGAGTTAGCAATTCAAGAATTAGATTATAGCCCAAATGAAGTAGCACGTTCTTTATTTAAAAAGGAATCGCGATTAATTGGATTGCTTCTGCCAGACATCACGAACCCATTCTTTCCCGAACTAGCTCGCGGAGTAGAGGATGAAATTCAGAAACACGGCTTTCATTTGTTATTTGGGAACAGTGATGAAAAGCCAGAGAAAGAACAAGAATACATTCAAACCTTCGTGAAGAATAATGTTGTGGGTTTCATCTCTGCTACGAATGTAGCGGGAAAAGCAAATTATCAAGATTTAGAAATTCCAACTGTATTCCTAGATCGTGGTTCTAAACAAGAATATTCCGTTTATGCTGATGGTAGAGAAGGTGGCCGAATAGCCGCCAAAGAGCTAATTAAACGTAATAGTAAACAAATTACAATATTAAAAGGACCTGCACATGTTGAGCCAGCACAAGAACGTTTTCAAGGTTCTATTGAAGTGTTATCTCAATCGGATGTGGATTTTAACGTCATGTCGACTACATCGTTTTCTTTTCAAGAGGCGCAAGTTTGGGCGAAAGAGCTTTTCACTAAATACCCAAATACGGATGGCATAATCGCAAGTAATGATATGACAGCAACTGCTGTATTACATGAAGCACTACAATTAGGAAAGAAAATTCCTGATGAGTTACAAATAATAGGGTTTGACGATATTCCATTAAGCCAATTTGTTTTTCCATCACTATCGACCATCCGCCAACCAGCGTATGAAATGGGAAAAACAGCAGCGGCATTATTGATTCAATTAATTCAGAAACGACAGGTAGAGAAGCAAAGTATTTGTTTACCTGTAGCCTTTATTGAAAGACATACAACCAGAAAGGTGATTGATAATGGTTAAAGTAGTAGTGATTGGTAGTTCTTCAATGGATTTAGTAGTAACATCTTCTGTTCGTCCAGGAGCAGGTGAAACAGTACTTGGTGAAAGCTTTAAGACTGTTCCAGGAGGTAAAGGTGCGAACCAAGCTGTTGCAGCAGCTCGTTTAGGAGCAGAGGTATATATGATTGGTTGTGTTGGTGATGATCACTATGGAAAAGCTATTCTACACAATTTTAAAGAGAATGGTGTTAATATAGACTATGTGAAACCGGTTACAGATAAAGCAACAGGTACTGCACATATCATTTTAGCAGAAGGTGATAACTCCATCATTGTTGTAAAAGGTGCAAATGATCATGTAACACCTGAATATGTGAACAATGCACTAGAAATCATTAAACAAGCTGATATAGTAATGATTCAGCAAGAAATCCCATTAGAAACCGTTGCTTACGTTAGCGTTGTGTGTGAGCAATATAATGTACCATTATTACTTAACCCAGCACCTGCACGTGAGATTGAAGAAGAAATTATCGAAAGAGCAAGTTATATTACGCCAAATGAACATGAAGCTTCTCTTTTATTTAAAGGATTACATGTAAGTGAAGCATTACGATTACATCCGAAGAAAGTATTTATTACAGAAGGAAAGAATGGTGTACGTTACTTTAATGGAAGCGAAGAAGTTGTCGTGCCAACATATGTAGTTGAAGCTGTAGATACAACGGGAGCAGGCGACACATTTAATGCTGCATTCGCTGTTGCCATCGCTGAAGGAAAATCATATGACGACAGCTTACGTTTTGCAAATCGTGCTGCATCTTTATCGGTAACAAAATTCGGTGCCCAAGGTGGCATGCCATATCGTAAAGAAGTGGAGGAACAACTTGTATGAAGAAACAAGGCATTTTAAATAGTCATATTGCAAAAGTGTTAGCTGACTTTGGTCATACAGATTTAATCGTCATTGGGGATGTAGGATTACCGATTCCTGATGGTGTTCAAAAAATCGATTTAGCGTTAACACCTGGCTTTCCAAGCTATGAGGTGACAGTTTCAGCAGTAGCAGATGATATGGTTATTGAGAAAATCATTCTTGCTGAAGAAATAAAAGCGATGAATGAACCAGTTCATCAATATATGAAGGAAAAGTTTGGTGACACTCCAGTTGAGTATATAAGTCATGAAGAGTTTAAAACAAAGACAAAGCAAGCGAAGGCGGTTATTCGAACAGGTGAAATCACACCTTATGCGAATTGTATTCTACAGGCGGGTGTATTCTTCTAAAAGGCGGTGCTTCTATGAAAATTACAATGAAAGATATTCATAAAGCATTTGGTACGAACCAAGTGTTGACGGGTGTTGACTTTGAATTATTACCAGGTGAAGTTCATGCTTTAATGGGTGAAAACGGTGCTGGAAAGTCAACGATGATGAACGTACTTACAGGTCTTCATAAACGAGACCAAGGAACAATCGAAATTAATGGAGAAGAGAAATATTATTCGAATCTGAAAGAGGCAGAGAAAAACGGTATTGCCTTTATTCATCAAGAGTTACATGTTTGGCCAGAGATGACCGTACTAGAGAATTTATTCATTGGAAAAGAATTAAAATCTAAGTTCGGTCTATTAAAAACAAAAGAAATGAAAACGCTTGCAGAAAAACAATTTAAGAAATTATCTGTAACGATTTCTCTTGATGAGCTTGCTGGCAAATGCTCTGTCGGTGAACAACAAATGATTGAAATTGCAAAGGCGTTAATGACGAACGCTGAAGTAATTATCATGGATGAACCAACAGCTGCACTTACAGAACGTGAGATTGTGAAGCTTTTTGAAGTAATTAACTCGTTAAGAAGTAAAGGTGTAAGCATCGTTTATATTTCACATCGAATGGAAGAAATCTTTACGATATGTGACCGTATTACAGTGATGCGTGATGGTAGAACGGTTGATACGAAGCCCATTCCCGAAACGAATTTCGATGAAGTTGTAAGGAAAATGGTTGGACGAGAATTGAAGGATCGTTATCCAAGTAGAGATGTAAAAATAGGAGATACGGTGCTAGAAGTAAAAGGACTAGCTCGACCCGGTGAATTCAAAGATGTAAACTTTTCCGTTCGTTCCGGTGAAGTAGTAGGCTTTTCCGGTTTGATGGGAGCAGGGCGTACTGAAATAATGCGTACTATTTTTGGATTAGATCATAAATCAGCCGGTGAAATCTATATAAATGGCAAGCAAGTGAGCATCAAAAACCCAAGTCAAGCAGTAGATTTAGGAATTGGTTTTATTACCGAAGACCGTAAAGATGAAGGACTTGTCCTAGATTTTTCAATCCGCGAAAATATGGCACTGCCAAACTTAAAGAGTTTTGCACCCAAAGTGCTTATTGATCAAAAAACGGAAAATGATTTCGTTAATTTACTAATAAAGCGTTTGAGTATTAAAACTCAGTCAGCGGAAACGAAAGCAGGAAATCTATCAGGTGGTAATCAGCAAAAGATTGTTATTGCCAAATGGATTGGCATAGGTCCTAAAGTATTAATACTAGATGAGCCAACACGTGGTGTTGATGTTGGAGCTAAGCGTGAAATTTATCAATTAATGAATGAATTAACAGAGCGCGGTGTTGCTATCATTATGGTTTCCTCTGAATTGCCTGAAATACTAGGTATGAGTGATCGTATTATCGTTGTCCACGAAGGGCACATTGCCGGAGAGTTAATGAAAGCCGATGCAACACAAGAAAAAATCATGACACTAGCAACAGGAGGTCAGTAATATGAACGCATTACACGAGCAAGGTAAGGCAAATCACCTTAAATCATTAACGCAAAAGTTAGGACCACTTCTCGGTTTATTATTAATCCAAGTTTCTTGGCACCTCTTAATATTCTTAACTTATTGCGTCAAGTCGCAATCAATGCTTTAATCGCATACGGTATGACTTTTGTTATTTTAACTGGTGGTATTGACTTATCTGTTGGTAGTATATTGGCGCTTTCAAGTGCTCTAATGGCAGGTATGATTGTTTCAGGTTTAGATCCAATTATCGCTATTTTGATTGGCTGTATTTTGGGAGCAGTGATGGGGGCAATTAATGGTTTATTAATTACAAAAGGTAAAATGGCTCCATTTATTGCAACACTAGCAACAATGACGATTTTCCGTGGTTTAACGCTCGTATATACAGATGGAAATCCGATTACTGGTTTAGGTGATAGTATGGCATTCCAATTATTCGGTCGTGGGTATTTCTTAGGAATTCCTGTTCCAGCTATCACAATGATTGTAACATTCGCTATTCTATGGATTATTCTTCACAAAACACCGTTTGGTCGTAAAACTTATGCTATCGGTGGTAATGAAAAAGCAGCATTAATTTCTGGTATTAAAGTAGATCGAGTTAAAATCTTGATTTATTCATTGGCTGGTTTACTTGCAGCACTTGCAGGTGCCATTCTAACTTCACGTCTAGACTCTGCACAACCAACAGCAGGAACATCTTATGAATTAGATGCAATTGCGGCAGTTGTTCTTGGTGGCACAAGTCTTTCTGGAGGACGTGGTTGGATTGTAGGTACATTAATCGGTGCATTAATTATCGGTACATTAAACAACGGATTAAACTTACTAGGCGTATCATCATTCTTCCAAATGGTTGTAAAAGGTTTAGTAATTCTGGCAGCTGTTATGGTTGACCGCAAGAAATCAGCTTAGGAGGTATTACCAATGAAGAAAGCATGGATTTTACTCTTATCATTATCTTTAATCGTATTAGCAGGTTGTTCTTTAGAACCACCAGAATGGGCTAAACCATCGAAAAGTGGCGATGTTAAAGATTTAAAGATTGGTTTATCTATTTCGACATTAAACAATCCGTTCTTCGTTTCTTTAAAAAATGGTGTAGTGGATGAAGCGAAAAAGAATGGTATGGAAACAGTTGTAGTTGACGCACAAAATGATTCGGCAAAACAAGTAAATGACGTGGAAGATTTAATTCAACAAGGTGTAGATGTTCTGTTAATCAACCCTACTGATTCAGCAGCTATTTCAGCGGCTGTACAATCAGCAAATAGCATCGGTATTCCAGTTATTACACTTGATCGTTCTTCTGAAAAAGGAGATGTTGTTACACTTGTAGCATCTGATAATACAAAAGGGGGAGAAATGGCAGCTGAATTCTTAGTAGAAAAACTAGGACAAGGTGCTAAAATCGCAGAATTAGAAGGTGTACCAGGTGCATCAGCAACTCGCGAACGAGGTAAAGGATTCCATAATATTGCAGATAAACAATTATCGGTAATCGCGAAACAAACTGCAGAGTTCGACCGTACAAAAGGTTTAACAGTAATGGAAAACATGCTTCAAGGTAACCCTAGCATTCAAGGTGTTTTCGCTCATAATGATGAGATGGCATTAGGTGCAATCGAAGCAATTAATAGCACAGGTAAAAACATTTTAGTAGTAGGCTTTGACGGTAACGATGATGCTATAAATTCTGTTAAAGACGGTAAACTAGCAGCAACAGTAGCGCAGCAGCCAAAACTAATTGGTGAGTTAGCTGTAAAAGCAGCTAAAGATCATTTACAAGGTAAAAAAGTAGAAGATCACATTGCAGCTCCATTGAAATTAGTAACAAAATAAGCGTGTCGTGGCTACCCGCTGGTGAGTTATACTAGCTAGTGGGTAGCTTTTTTACTCATATGGCGAGTAAATGTGGAGTTACCGCTAGTAAACATGACTTTACGGATAGTAAGGAGAAATAAGATGAATATTCGACTACTACATAAAGATGAGCAACCCCCGCTAGACTTACTTTTATTAGCTGATCCTTCATTGAAGCTTGTCAACGATTATGTTGTAAGAGGGGAATGCTACGTTGCAACTTTACAACAGGATATAGTTGGTGTATATGTGTTACTTCCTACAAGGCCGGAAACGGTTGAATTGGTCAATATTGCTGTTGCCGAGATGTATCATAATCAAGGCATAGGTAAAGAATTAATTAAACATGCAATAGAGATGGCGAAGAAACAGGACTATAAAACGATGGAAATCGGTACAGGCAATTCAAGCATTGGTCAGCTAGCTCTATATCAAAAGTGTGGATTTAGAATAGCAGGGATTGATAGGGATTTTTTTACTCGTCATTATGAGGAAGAAATTTATGAAAATGGAATTCAGTGTCGTGATATGATTCGTTTGTTTATAGATTTATAAAAATAGTAAAAGAATATTTTAATTAGGAGGACATGACATAATGAAGAAAGTTACATTACATAATGGTTTAGCAATGCCTATGCTCGGTTTAGGTGTTTGGAAAATGGAACATGAAGAAGCAGTTCAATCAGTAAAAACAGCAGTACAACTAGGATATCGTGCTATTGATACAGCAGCAATATATAAGAATGAGGCAGGTGTTGGACAGGGAATTAAAGAATGTGGTATCCCACGTGAAGAGCTATTCATTACGACGAAAGTATGGAATGATGATTTAGGATACGAAGAAACACTTGCAGCCTTTGAAGAAAGTCTTAAGAAATTACAGCTAGATTATTTAGATTTATATTTAATCCACTGGCCGGTAGCAGGGAAGTATAAAGATGCTTGGAGAGCACTTGAGAAATTATATAAAGAAAAACGAGTACGTGCTATCGGAGTATGTAATTTTCATCAACATCATTTAGAGAACGTAATGGCTGATGCCGAAATTATGCCGATGATTAACCAAATTGAATGTCATCCTTTATTATCACAACATGAATTACGGGAATATTGTGCTTCTCATAATATTCAAGTTGAGGCTTGGTCTCCATTAGGACAAGGCACATTATTGGAGCACCCTGTTTTAGAAGAGATTGCTGAAACTCATAATAAAAGTGTGGCTCAAGTTATTTTACGGTGGGATATTCAAAACAATATCATTACCATACCAAAATCAATAAAAGCGCATCGTATTCAGGAAAATGGAGAGATTTTTGATTTTGAATTATCAGCAAATGAAATGGCTCGTATTAATGCTCTTAACAAAAATGAGCGAGTTGGCTCTAATCCAGAGAAATATGATGTGTGAAATAGGAAGCAGGACATGTTTAAGAGCATGCCCTGCTTTTTTTAGTGATGTCTAACCTTACACCTGCTATGCTCGGAAATAAGCCAATCTGTTTTGAAAACCAAAAGAGGGTTTTCAAGAACAGCCCGTCTTACCGATGGTGTCTAGCTTCAGCGACCAGCCCCTCAAGTCATAAGCCATCTCGCTTTAGAAATGAAAAGCATATTTCTTAAGCGAGCCGTCTTATGCTGGTCGGGGCTAAACAGGTCACTTCAGCATTTCAATATTGCCGCATAGCTCTTTTTTGATTTTGGAGTAGAACAAGGTGCAAAATCAAAAAAGACCGGTGCCGGTTTTTGTAACAACTTATTTATTTTCTGTAGCAGCTATGATTTTTTCTCGTAAGACTTTTAAAATAATCAAAATAATCCCGAATACTATAAAAAATATGCCAATCCATAATGCAATATCAAAATTATGTGATGGAACTCCAAGATTGGAGATTACTTCTCTAAGGCTATCTGAATAATACAATATTATGAATAGAAGACCAGCAACCATATATAAAATGCCAGTAAAATATTTGATAAAAAACACCCTCTCTTAATAACTACATCTTTTTTGAAACAAAATAATTTCTCGTGTGCAGGAATAAATCATGGAGACGATAATTTGATTAGTTCTAATGTTATTTTACAAAAAAATAAAATAATAGGAAAGAAATTATGCCATTCTTTTTAACAGACAGTATAGCTCTAAAAAGTAGATGCGGTTATTTTGTTTCACTGGACACTATTTGCGATTAAAGTGTGACGTTTTTCGGTTATTTGTTAAAAAAAGATGTGCTTTTTATGTAGTTATATTGAACTATTTGATATAATTTATATATTGATATAGTAATAAATAGTATGGCGAATAAATGAAGCTAAGATGTTCAATTAATAAGGGGGGGGTATCATGAAAGATATTATAGAAACAGATCGATTACGGTTAATACCTAAAACTCTTGAATTAATTAAGGCTTCATTTTATGGTAGGGAATCATTAGAAAAAAGTCTGGGATTCTATGTATGTGAAGGTTTTTTAGATGAAGATTATCAAACTGAAATTTTCCCTTTACATTATGCGAGAATAACAGATGATCCTTCATTGTCGCGATGGTCTGGATTTATTATTGAAAAGAGCAATAAAATGCTGATAGGTTCAGCAGGATTCGAAGATAAGCCGGATGAAAATGGAGTGATTGAAGTGCGATTTTATATTCATCCTTTTTTTCGTGGAAAAGGGTATGGTACAGAAATATTGTTAGCTTTAAAAGATTTATATATAGAGAAAGAAGAAGTGAACTCCATTACAGCTACTCGAATTTCCCCAGATAATATCGCTGCGATTAAAGTACTTCAGAAGATAGGAATGGGATTAGAAAAACATAGAGCAAATGAATTATATTTCGCAATACATAAAAAATCATATTTAAATAGTAAATGATAAGCATTAAGAATGAAAAAAGAGACGTTCAAAAAGTGATTTTCAACAGCTTTTTGAACGTCTCTTTACGTTTTTATGTGCTTAGAGTTTTTCAAAGGGTTAAATCCTAGTACTGCAGTTCTTCCTGCTGTGCTAGATAGGACCTTCAATGATACCAAAAGATTTTTTCCCTTTTTTAAATGAATAATTTCTTCCATGATGTTCTCCTTTCAAAGTTGTAAATGGTATTTATTGTAATTCTTTACTTGATAGTATAAAAAGTAATCAAAGGAATGATTTGTAAGCTAGGCCATGGAATTTAATGACATTTGTCATTTTTTGTATTGTCTAAAAAAAGGACAGTCTGTCCGATTTACTGAACAAAAAGGGCTGGTCATTTATTAAAAGTCTTTATATTTTAGGGGTGGAAAATGGCATAAAACTTGCATTTATTTGTGTAGAAAAACAATTAATGATGAATAGAAGAGGGTGAAGAAATATGAAATACGAAAAAATTGGCCCAGTTGAGGTAATAATCGGAGAGAATAAAAGTCGTGTGCCATTTTCTACATCCGTAGTTATAAAAGGCGATGAGCATTCAACCATTATAGATTGTGGTGCAGGTTATATGGCATTCAAGCATATTAAAAAAGAACATAATGTTAAAGACATTTATCTTACACATCATCATATTGATCATATGTGGGGAGCGCACTACTTTCCGGAAGCCAAAACGTATATTAATCATTTAGATTATAAGAAAATCTCAAGTCTTGAAGAGATTGCAAAGTCTGAAGCTATTCTTGCTCTTAATAAAGGGGTGGATTGGTGGAATCAAGATCGAAAAAAGCTAGAGCAGTTAACTGATATACGTATTAATCGATCATTACAAGTTTCAGACGTATATGAATACAATAAGAGTATTCATATGTCTGGGCAAGATGTTATGATGATTCATGCACCTGGGCATACAGAAGGGTTTTGTTGTCCTTATATTATTAATCAAGGAATTCTTTTTATCGGTGATATCGATTTAACTTCCTTTGGACCATACTACAGCGATAGGGATAGTGATATAGATAGCTTTATAGCATCAGCCCACCAAACATTAGAAGTGGATGCTAGCTATTTTATTACATCGCATCAAAAGGGAGTAGTTCGGAAAGATGAGTACAAAAGTCAATTGCTGGCGTATTTAGATATAATAGAAAGAAGAGAAGAGAAAATTAAGCAGCATATAAAAAGTGGTAATAAGCCCGTAGACTTAGTGGGACTTGAAGTGTTCTATTATTCATACCAAATGGAAAAAAGTCTAAGCTTAATGAAAAGTGAAAAAGTTGGTATTGCAAAGCATTTACAACGTTTAATCAAACATGGTGAGCCACTTGAAGAATACTATGAGGAGTATATTAAGTCACATCATTTAAATAAAGAATATTTAAGTAATAAAATAGCTCCTACGTTAACATCCTCTTCAAAAAGTTTTATTTGATATTAGGGTATTTTTTGTATTAGATGAAAATTTCCCCTAGCATCCTTTAAAGTAATATAACTTAAATTACCGATTAGATATAAATAAATAAGAAGAATTTCAAAGCGTAAAAAGGCTGCATAAAAGATAAGAAAGTATATCATTTTAGCGTTGTCTAACCTTACACCTGCTATGCTCGGAAATATGCCAATCTGTTTTGAAAACCAAAAGAGGGTTTTCAAGAACAGCTTGTCTTATTTCTTCCGCATAGCTCTTTTTTGATTTGGAGTAGTACAAGAAGCACATCCATTAACCAAAAAAGACCGGTGACGGTTTTTCTTATTGTTTCTCAACCATCACAAATGTCCCACTAACAACACATAGCATCATACTTTCACTTGAACCTACAGTCCCAAAATCAAAGTCGATACCAACAATTGCATTTGCACCTTTTGCTTTTGCTTTCACCTTTAGTTCCTCTAAAGCAGTGTTAGAAGCTTCTTCAATTTTCCCTTCATATTGCCCAGAGCGTCCTCCAAAAATATCAGTTAATCCAGCTAAAAAATCACGACCAATATTGGCACCCATGATTGCTTGAGCTGTCCCTACACCGCGGTATTCTGTTATCTTATAGCCTTCCAATGTTGGTGTCGTTGCAATTATCATTTAATGTTCCTCCTTGATAAAGATTAGAATCAGTGTAACATAATACCGATAGAAAATGAGGTCAGTGTAAAAAAACACCATTTCGTATGAGTGAGCTTTAACATATGTGTCAGAAAACAGTTAGAATGTAATGATGAAATAAAAATAGAAGAAGATTGAATGGTATAATATAAAGAAGATTGCTTTAGTGATTTTTAGGGTAAAAATAAAGTGAAAAAACAGTACAATGTAAGTCCATAAAGACTATAATGAGTATAGTGAAGTAATAAAAACACAAACGCTTGCACTTGTTTTTTATGTAAGCAGAAAAGCAGTTGGTGGACCTATTTGCTTGTACGTCTACCGTCTTATATATGAAAGTGTCAGTAATTGTTATAATATAATATAAGTACAAAGTTCTACGTAGCAGGTCATTAAATAATGCAGACAAAAAATAGTTGAAACTTTACTAGTTTTTTTTCGTAATACTGTTTAAGGAACTTCAATTAGGAGTCGATGAACAATGAAATCAATATTATCTATATTCTTATTTATTTTTCGGTTAGGTATTGGAGCAGCTGCTTTTGCTATTGCAAGTTTAATTAGTTGGCTTGTGATTAATACATCGTTTTCAATTGCGATTCTTTCAGGAATCGTTGCATTCTTTGTGACATTTTTTGGTTTGAAATGGATGGTTTCAAGCCGACAGTTGAAGAATAGCGGGTTATCCCGTCGAGAATATAAGTATATTCAAGAGCACCTACGAGAAGGAAAGGTGAAAATCACTCGCTTACAAAGAGTCATGTTTTCTGTTGGTAGTGTCATGACAATTAAACAAAATTACGATGTTATTAAAGTAGCTAAGAAACTTCATTCTATTGTAGAAAATGATCCAAAGCGTTTTTATGAAGCGGAACAATTTTACTACTCTCATCTAGATTCAATGGTGGAGTTAACGGAGAAATACGCTTTTCTTACGAAGCAACCAGTTAAGACTACTGAGATTCAAAATTCGTTACGTGATACGAGAATTACCATTTCTTCAATGGCTGAAACAATTAATGAAGATTTATCTAACTTACTTGCTAGCGATGTAGATACACTTCGATTAGAAATTGATGTCGCTAAACAAGCAATAGAGAAAAATAAAGACCCGAATGTAAAGTCTTAAGGAGGAACAACATATATGTCAGAGAATAATCCGCTTCAGAAAAGCGACGTACTAGATGATCTTTTATCAAATCCATTCGGTGATGATAGTAGTGTTAGCCCAGTTGTTGAGGCTAACTATGACGCAACACCAAAACCAAAACGACTAGTGGATGTTCTTCCACAAGAAAATCGTGAGCGTGCAGTACAGCTTGCAGAACAAATTGATCCAACTGATTTTAAAGCAATGATGATGTATGGTACACAGGCACAAACGAAGTTAACTAGTTTTTCTCATGCGATGCTTGATCAGGTGCAGAAGAAAGATATTGGTGAAATTGGTGATATTTTAGGCGATTTAATGAAGCGTCTGGAAAGTGTAAGACCAGATGAATTAGGTGAAAAACGAGGTATGATTTCTCGTTTCTTCGGGAAAATTCAATCATCTATTCAAGAAACATTATCTAAATATCAAAAAACAAGTGTTCAAATTGACCGTATTGCCGTGCAATTAACGCATGCGAAAAATGGTCTTTTAACGGATATTGGTATGCTTGAGCAATTGTATGAAAAGAATAAAGATTATTTTCATGCGCTAAATATTTATATCGCAGCTGCTGAATTAAAAATGGCAGAGTTAAATGAAAAGGTCATCCCGGAGTTACGTCGAAAAGCAGAAGCTACAGGCGATCAAATGGCTGTTCAAGAAGTAAATGATATGATGCAATTCATGGATCGTTTAGAGAAAAGAATGCATGATTTACAGTTAAGTAGACAAATTACAATTCAAACGGCACCACAAATTCGTTTGATTCAAAATACAAACCAAACATTAGCAGAGAAAATTCAATCTTCTATTATGACAGCTATCCCATTATGGAAGAACCAAGTTGCTATTGCTTTAGCGCTTCTTCGTCAACAAAGTGCTGTAAATGCACAAAATCAAGTTGCAAAAACAACAAATGAATTATTGTTGAAAAACTCAGAGATGCTAAAGGTAAATACAATCGAAACAGCGAAAGCAAACGAAAGAGGCTTAGTTGATATCGAAACATTGAAGAAAACACAAGAAAACTTAATTACAGCGCTAGAAGAAACAATGCGCATTCAAGCAGAAGGACGAATTAAACGTCAACAAGCACAAATAGAACTAACAAATATGGAAGAAGATTTAAAACACCGCCTATTAAACTTGAAACCGAAAAACTGACGATAATGTCAGTTTTTTTGCTATTTGAATCTATCATTTCATAGCTACTATCAAGATCTTCAAGGACAATTACCTGTTATGAATGTTCTATATGCATTAAAGAATTAACATGCTATCAATAGGAATACATCATAATTCAAATTGCTATGTACATTTACTAATCAAAGTAAAATGTTCTACAACTACTAATGATTCTAATTCAAAAGGTCATGTTGTGATGAATATACAACATGACCTTTTATATGTTATTTATGAGCTACAATTATCTCATGAACAGTTACAATCGCAATCTCCATCGCCATCACAATCGCCGAAAAACTTTTTACTTCTTAACGTATTAAAGGGTAGTTCACTACAAGCCAGTTCCTTAGTTGCATCACATCCACATTCTCCACATGTGTCTTTCATTTTTTCACGGCGTTTCTTATTTGAATAATAATAAATAAGTAAGCCAAAACAAATTATCCCAACAACTATTAAAATTACCCCGGGTGTGACTTGATTATTCAATGTTAGCATTACCCCTGAACCTATGAGGATGAAGCAAGCTGTTAAACCTAAAAAAAACATCTCCCAAACCTTCTCCCATTCCACTGGAATAATATACCGACGGAAAAAAGTAAAACACATAAAACAATTTTAGAACGAACTCCGTCTATATTATGTATTCATTTTAACAGAACAAAAGAAAATAGAGGAAATTTAAAATGTTCATGTTCTTAATTTAAGAGTAACTGTTTATCATTTTTGGAGAAGCTAAAGGAGGTATGACGAGACGAGTAGGAGAGATTCATGTTGAGGAAAAAGATTTTAATTGTAGAAGATGAAGAAGCTATTTCGAATTTAATTAAGCTGAATTTAACGATAGCGAACTATGAAACAGAGCAGGTATATGATGGGGAAAAGGCACTAGAATTAATTGAAAAAGACAATTTTGATTTAATTTTGATGGATGTAATGATTCCGAAGGTTGATGGTTTTACTATTATGAAACGCATTCGCTTCCGTGAAATACCTGTCATTTTTTTAACGGCTAAGAAGTCCGTTGAGGATAAGGTAATGGGCTTACGTTTGGGAGCAGAAGATTACATTGTTAAGCCATTTGAAACGATTGAACTACTTGCTCGGATTGAAACAGTGCTCCGACGATTTGGAAAAAGCGATGATATCTTAACGTTTAGAGATATCACAATTTATATGAAAAAGCATATTGTGAAGAAAGGTAATCAAATCGTTGATTTGACCAAAAAGGAATATGAATTGCTATGTATTCTTGTTCAAAATGAAAATATTGCTCTATCTAGGGGAACTCTACTCGAGAAAGTTTGGTCTTATGATTTCGAGGGAGAATCTAGAACTGTTGATATGCATATACGAGCATTGAGAAAAAAATTAGATTTACATGCTCATATTAAGACAGTTTATAAGGTCGGTTATAGATTGGAGCGTTAATATGAAGTTTTGGCAAAAAGTATTTCTGTTCTCTTTTTTTCTTTTCATTATTACTTTTAATGGTACGAACATATATATCATTGAAAAAAAATATACAGCTTTTATGGATAACGAAATTCGTCGAACACTTGCAGAGCAAGCTAGTTTCTATTCAGGATTACAAGCCAGTAATCCATTATTCAAGCGTTTGAAAATGTATGTAAAAACAATTGAACCAGATGCTAATTTATTGCAGACATATGTGAGTACTTTCTTCCAAAAGAATAAGAAAAATGATTCATATGTTGAGATAGTCAATCCAAATGGACAAATAGTATATAGTAATGTCCCTTTTAAAATGTCTAATGATCGTGCTGAAATGCAGGACTTGAAGCCAAATATTCGACAATATATCATTCGTGATATGAATGAAAAAACGTATATTTTTATTTCGAATATCATTGACTTTGAAAACGAAGGGTATTACTTATCGTATATTCGTGACTTGTCTCATGTAAAGGCGGAACGTCAACAGGAATATAAGTGGTTTTTACAAATTGATATTGTTGCTTGCTTTATTTTTATGATAATGCTCTATTTTGTAAGCAGTTATATTACTAGACCAATCAATTTACTAATTGAAGCAACGAAAAGGATTTCCAAAGGCCATTTCTCTGAAAAGGTGCACATACAATCTAAAGATGAATTTGCATTATTAGCGAAACACTTTAATATGATGAGTGATGTCGTCGAAGATAAATTAAATGAATTACAACGTAATAATGAAGAAAAGCAGCGATTTATTGACAATTTAACGCATGAGCTGAAAACACCATTAACATCAATTATCGGCTATGCAGATTTATTACGAACAACTAAATATGATGAGCGAGTGTTCAATGAAGGCCTTAACTATATTTATAGTGAAGGTAAACGGCTAGAGGAATTGGCTTTTAATCTCATGGGTTTATTAGAAAGAAGAGACGCAGCACATTTTCGAGAGGAATCAATATTAGATGTTATTTTTCATATAAAGGGTGCTATTACTCCGTTTCTAAATGAAAAAGGAATAACCTTGCAAATATCAGGCGACGATTTCATTGTAAATATAGAACGTGAATTAATGAATATTTTGTTAACAAATATCATTAATAATAGCATTAAGGCTTCTGATAATAATGGGAACATAGAAGTAATATGTAATGCTGAAAAGAAATCTGTTGCTATTAAAGATTATGGAATTGGTATTGCTGAAGAACATATAAGTCAACTATTTGAACCGTTTTATATGGTGAATAAAGCACGTACGAGATCCAAAAATGGTGCTGGGTTAGGATTAGCTATATGCAAAAGAATAATGGATATACATCAGGGGACAATTCGAATTGAAAGCAAAGAGAATGAAGGTACAGTGGTTCTTATTAGTTTTTAATAATTGGAATTTCGTGAAGTAATGAACAAGTTTATGTGAAGAAGTTATGAAAACCGCATTGAAGTCTTGTATAAAGATTGTATAAAGATTATATGAAGCTTTCGATAGGTTATTTACAACTTCTTTACATTTCATATATTATTTTTATATAACTTATTTGTATTATTTTTAAAGAAGAGACAGATAAAGAATTTGCTGAGGAAGAGGACAAAAAGAATGAAAAAACGTTTTGGGAGATTATCAACAATTATTTTAAGTGGTATTGTCATCGGGGGATTATTAAGTCCGAATATAGCGGATGCGAGCAAATCAAATGAAGTAAATCAAGACTTTATTTTACCTAGTATCACTTACAAACATGACGAAAAGCAAGCGCCAATGAAGTTTAACGGACAAATTCGAAAAATAGCTTATTTAACTATTGATGATGGACCATCACGTTATTCTGATAAATTAATAGATATATTAAATCAATATAAGGTTCCGGCAACATTTTTTCTAATTGGTAGTAACGTAGATTTATATCCACAATATGTGAAACAATTTCACGAACGTGGCGATTATGTTGGAATGCACTCTATGACGCATGATTATAACAAACTATATAAAAAAGGCGAAGTTGTAAGTGAAATGAAACAAGTTCAGCAAAAAATACATGCACTTACAAATGAAACACCGATTTTATTTCGCAGTCCGTATGGATCAAACCCTGGGTTAACGAAAAACTTACGTGATCAAGTTGTAAAAGCAGGTTTGAAAACATGGGATTGGTCAATTGATTCTAACGATTGGCGCTATCAAAAGAACCCTCCACAAATTGTAGCGGAAATTAAAAAGCAATTAAAAAGACCAGTAGAGATTATTTTAATTCATGATAAAAAAGGAACGATTGAAGCTTTACCTCAAATCATTGAAACAATCCAAGCAGCGGGATATGAGTTTGATGTATACGACGAGTCTAAACACTTCATGGTGAACTTTACAAAAGACGACAGATTATAGGGTTTGAGGAGAAAATAGAATGAAAAAATATTATATGATTATTGTGGCTTTAGTAGCCTTAACTTTAACAGGATGTAGTAATTACGGAGAAAAGTATTTAGAACAGCATAAGGAAATTGTTAGTCAAGTTTTAAAAAATACAAATCAAAATGTTCTTTTTGGTGAGCTAAATGTGGAAGAGCAACAATTGTATAAAATTATTCTTGATGAAGGAAAAGATTCTATTGCAAATGTAGCTAAACAAATGGCTAGTGCTGTTTCAGTGGTTTCAAAAAGTCAAAAAATGATAGATGAAGAGAAAGTAAAAATAGTAGAACAGAAAGAACAGTTTAATGAAATAGAAAAAACATTAAAGAAACTTAAAGATACAAAAGAAGATAAGAGAATTAAACATCTTCATGAAACATATTTAGAGCGTATGGATGCATATGAAAAGGTATTAAATAAATACGATGAGCTTCTTAGCAAGAAGAGTGGGCTATATGGCTTATTGCAAAATGGAAAACAATTAAAGGCGATTTCAGCAGCAGTTGATGAAGTTAATACGCTAAGTATAGATGTTGAGGCACGTGTAAATGAATTTAACGAAGCTACGAAAGCTTATAACGAAACTCTTAATAATTTATAATAAGAAAAAAGGCGCTT
>NZ_HG428741.1:2239664-2784158 GCF_000380245.2 Bacillus massiliigorillae | reverse complement strand
GCGCCTTTTTTCTAGCTTTAAAGAGATCATATTGTAAACATATTTACAATATACATAACAACCGTTGAAATGAATAATGATTGCCCAACCCCGAAGGAAATACCTGTTAAAAAGCGAAGTCCATTAGAGCTTTCACGCCATTTCCAAAGTTGTGTAAAACCATCAATTAGCATGGGAATACATAGAAGCACAATAACATACAGCGGTATAGATAGATGTAAGCCTATTGCGATAGGGGTAAATAGATAGCCTAATAAAATAGCGGTACAGCGAGCGCAAATAGGCATTTGTTTTCCATTAATAAAGAAGGATCGATCCGCTCTACGATGGCATGGAAACCATTGTATTAGGGATGAGTGATTATGTTGACATTTTACTTGGTTCATTTTATATCTCCAACTTCTTTTCTTTGTTTTCATCATATAGCAATGTTGGTGAAGGCATCAATTAAGAAGTAATGAGGAGAAAAAATATATTTTTTGCAAAATTTGTTTAAAAATGTTGCAACTTTCTGATATTGTAAAACGTGGTTGTTATTGAGGGGGGACATGTGTGGATTTAGACGAGGTATTTAAACGACACGTGAATGATGTATACCGATATTTGTTTTCTCTTTCAAAGGATCATTATTTGGCAGAAGATTTGGTGCAAGAAGCCTTTTACAGGGCATATGTACAGCTAGAGGATTATCAAATTAGTAATATAAAAGCTTGGTTATTTAAAGTAGCATATCACGCCTTTGTTGACTATAAGAGAAAACATCAGCGAGTCATCGTAAAAGAAGAAATAACTTATCAATCAGCTGACCATCGTTCACCTGAAAATGCTTTTTTAGAGAAAGAAAGTTATCAATTATTATTATATGCTATACACTCATTGCCTGAGAAAGAAAAACATGTCATTTTATTATGTGATTTGCATGGCTTAGCTTATAAAGAAGCAGCTGAAATATTGAATATGAAGTTAAACACGTTAAAGAGTCATTTATTTAGAGGAAGAAAAAAAGCAGTAGCCTTAATTAAGGAGTTGAAACATATAGATGAGTCAAGATCGTAAAGATGAAGAAATATATAATGAATTAATGAAAGAAACCATTTCCATCATGAATGAGCAGTCCTTAACCGATGCCGGACAAGCAAAAATCGTCCAAACAGGTAAGAATATGGCTCGAATTACAACGGTCTTATTAAGTGTAGCCTTTTTATTAATGATTTTCCCGCTCTTATTATTATCTAGTTATGTCTATTATGCTGTAGGTGGAAAAGCGACAACGTTAATGGATGTAGTAAGTAAAACCATTTATGTAACGGAACCGAATGTCAGTGTAGAAGAAATGGAGTTCGAGCAAACGATAGGTGTTTTTTCGATGAAATTAGATTTTGATTTGTTTAAAAAAATCGGGAATGAAGAGTACAATATCGGTGATGAAAACATCCAGTTTGATTTTAGCGCACCGCGTTTTCCAAAGAAGCATTTACATCTTGATCGGCCATTACCAGAGATTCCTGTGCGTGAAAACGAAATATTATTTCATCCAAAAGTACCTCTGCAATATGATCCGAAAATAGAGTGGACGAAGCTGAAGGGTTTACCTGATGAAACGATGTCTGAAGCGTATGTATCTTTATCAAGTGTTATGAACAAAAAAGATTTACAATCGGCACTTCCACCAAAAGTAGAACTGCGTTGGCTAGCTGTTGATACAGGGATTGAAGAGGAGCAAATAGGTGAGAAGTGGAATCCTTATACAGCATTAGGATATCCGGCTCAAGTAGATACAACTACTTGGTCACCTTTCAATGGACGAGAGCAGACAAATGAAGAGGTATTTGTAGATATATTGCGTTTCTTAGAAGGTTATGAAGATGAGGTTACGAAATTAGCGAGAGCGAAAGTCATGTCTATTAAGGAACGACGACAATATGTAGAGAAGAAGGGTATTAAGGTTTATGGAGCTGTCGTAACCGGACCAACGAGTGAAATTCGTAAGTTAGAAGCAATGAAAGAAGTTAGAGCGGTTAAGTTAGGGGAAGTGAAGCTATGGAATTAAAGTGGAAGCCGAAGAAAAATCGTCGATTACCAACGATTACGGGATTTTTGTCATTTCTATTAGGTTTATTGGCTTTAGCAGTGCTGAATGTTGTATTTATGACACAAGCTGAGAATCTTCCAGATTTCTTTCTTATCCATTTACCTGTAATCGGAATTGTATTAGGAATTGCAGGCTTATTTACAATAAAACATTCTCGTTTTTTTGCAATTTGGGGCATTAGTATTCATGTGTTTGTTTTGTTATATTTATTCATCATGTTTGGACTTGCGTATACGGTCAATCCAACGCCTTAAATTGTTGAAAAACTAATCTTATAACAAAGGGCTAAAAAAGCGCCCCGAAAGTGATTACTATCACTTTCGGGGCGCTTTATTCCTATTTATGCGCAGCATAGCTGTCTCTCGATAATCGTTTACGATCTGTTACTTTACCATTAGTTACAGTTTCTAAATAGGTAACACTCTTCGTTGCATTAGCATCTTGGCTGACAACAGAGCTAGATAATTGGTATGTTGTGTTTGCCGGCTTGGCATTAGCATCTGCATAGATGGTGAAAGTAACTGAAGTAGAACCAACAGTTCCTTCAATATAAATCGGACTATCATAATGATTTGTAAATTTTAAATCCTTATAAGGATAAGCAATTGCTGCATCCTGACCAATCGGCACATAATGAACTTGCATACTATGATTATAGCGGACATCAGGAGTTATACCAGCTTTAATAATAGCATTATATAAAGTTGTACTTACCTGACAAACACCGCCTCCTAAACTATCAACTACTTGGCCGTTTAAGTAGGAGCCGGCACCTTTGTAACCTTTATCGGCAGTTGTATCACCTACATAATCATTAAAGCTAAAGCTTTCACCAGGCATTAATAAGTAGGAGTTAATGGTTTGAGTAGCTAGTTTAATATTTGTATTACGATTAAAATCACTAGTTGAATAATGAGTTGTAAATGTTCCGATTTTCTTTCGAACAGATGCCAGTTTTTCTTCTGTAATAGGTGCGTCAATCTCTTTAAAAGAAGCTGTGACAGCAATATCCTTTTTATTATTTTTTTGAAGTGCTTTTTCTAGGTCTTGTTGAACTTGTTTTTGATCAATCTCGAAACCTTTTTTCTCTTTCGTTATGTTTACATTTCCATTGTTGATGGTAATAGTTGCATTAATAGGATTTGTTTTGATTTCTTTTTCAATTGAAAGAATCCATTGTTGTAGTAATTTCTCATCAACAGTATATGTAATTGGATAATTCTTACTTTCTTTATTCTTAATTAATGAATATTGCTTTACTAATTTTTCATTTTTTCCGTATTGAAAGGCTTTTTTTATCGTTTTATCAACATCATATTGAACGCCAATGTCTTTCAATTGTTTTTGATAAGATTTTTCTTTAACTTGAACAGTTAAGTTAATTTGATTATATCGATCTGTTATTTTAGCTAATTCTTTAATAGCTGCTTGTTTTGTTTTTGCGGTTAAATCGTGATTTTCAATTTTAATGCCTGGATAGAAGGTTGTATCATATTTTTTTACTGTAAAAGACATATAGAAATATCCAGCACCAACAACAATAAACAACGTGATAATGGTAGCGATTATCCAAATATACTTTTTCTTCATAATTCTATATAATGCCTCCGTAAAAATATTTATTTTTCCGATTAATTAAATTATAGAAATAATCGGAAATTATTACAATAGTATTACTAATATTTCGTTTTGATGACGGTTTATTTTCTTTCATAAATGTAATGGGCAATAATATATGTATATGAACCAAATGGAATATCATTATAAAAAAATCCGATTGCGAATTCGCAATCGGATTTTTCTTTAACGATTACTTCTCGATTGAAATCCAATCATGTGCCCATCGTTCAATACTATCGAATACCGGGCGAAGAGCTTGCCCTTTTTCAGTCAAGGAGTATTCAATACGTACTGGTGTTTCGGGATAAACATCACGTTTAACAAGACCCGCTTGCTCCAAGTCTTTAAGTCGATCGGACAATACGCGACCACTAATTGGCAGAGAAGATTCAATTTCACTAAAACGTTGTGGACCACCGTTTTGTAATTGATATATAACTAGTCCAGTCCAACGTTTACTGATGATTTCCATTGCTTTCTCGAACCTCGGACATAGATCTGAATGATACATATAAATCACTCCTATTGTCGTTATTATACCGTATTCTTACAAAAAATAAAATTGTTACTTTCTGAAAATTAATTACTTGACGTATTTAGATTATTAATATATAGTAACTTACATAAAGTAACTAACTTGTTGCAGGTAACGAAGGGTGAGCGTAGATGGGATTTCATACGAAACCGAATTTATATATTCGTAATGTCACACTAAATGTAAGCAATTTAAATAATTCACTGCTTTTCTATCGAGACTTTTTAGGCTTTAAAGTATTAGAACATGAGGAACATACTGCTATATTAACAGCGGATGGTGTAACACCATTAATTAAGTTGAATGTACCGCAAGATGTTACTCCGAAACAATCAGGTACTACAGGATTGTATCATTTCGCTATTCTATTGCCATCACGAGCTGATTTAGGGAAATTCCTTCTTTATTTAGTGAAGCAACAATTTAGAATTGGTGCTTCGGATCATTTAGTAAGTGAAGCTCTCTATTTCTCTGATCCAGATGGTAATGGTATTGAAGTCTATTGTGATCGTCATGCTGACACATGGACCTGGCATAATAACCAAGTGGCAATGACAACTGATCCATTAGATGGTGAAGGAGTATTAGCTGCAGGGGATGGATTAGAGTGGAATGGGATGCCACCTGATACAGTAATGGGTCATATTCATTTACATGTTTCTAATCTTCAAAAAGCGGGTACTTTTTATAGTGATGTGCTAGGTTATGAGGTGGTTTGTGAGTATGGTGGTCAGGCATTATTCCTTTCAACAGGTAAATATCATCATCACGTAGCTATAAATACGTGGAATGGTACAGGTGTGCCTGCTGAAGATAGTGTAGGTCTAAAAGAATATGCGATTGATCTTCCGAATGAAGCGTATAAGCAAAAGGTAATTCGTGCATTAGAAGCTTATGGTATACCTTTTAATGAGGAAGAGGGCATATTGCATACAAAAGATCCATCAGGCAATAAAATTGCCATGTATTAGTAAAAATAAAAAATATATCAAAGGAGATTTTCAACATGTCAAAAGATTTTTATAGTGCTTTACAAGACAGACGTTCACTTTATGTAATTAGCAAGGAGTCACCAGTTTCTGATGAAAGAATTCAAGAAGTAGTGGAATTCGCTGTAAAGCATGCTCCATCTGCATTTAATTCTCAAAGTTCTAGAGTTGTAGTATTACTAGGTGAACAACATGATAAATTCTGGAATATCACAACAGAAACATTACGTAAAATTGTTCCATCAGAAAACTTCGCAAGCACACAAGAGAAAATGGATATGTTCTCAGCTGGTTACGGCACAGTATTATTCTTTGAAGATCAAGATGTAGTTGGTAAATTACAAGCGGATTTCCCTCCATATGCTGATAAATTCCCAGTATATTCAGCAGAAACTGCTGGTATGGTTCAATTAATTGTTTGGGCTGGATTAGAAGCAGAAGGATTTGGTGCAACTCTTCAACATTATCAACCACTTGTTGACGATGAAGTGAAGAAAGAATGGAATATCCCAGCTTCATGGATGCTACATGCACAAATGCCATTTGGTAAACCAGTAGCTCCTGCAGGCGATAAAGAATTCGCTCCAATTGCTGATCGTGTGAAAGTTTATAAATAATAAATTTAAAGAGGCGTCCTGAAAGTGATTAAGAATCACTTTCAGGACGCCTCTTTTCGCTTTTAAGAAGCTTCGAAGTTGTCTACAGCGAAAGGGTATTTTGTTGATGTTACTTGGAAAAGTTGATTTATGGCGCTTTTAGTAGAGAGGATAGACTCAATAATCAGCTAATGCGAAAAGGGTATCTCAACTACATGGCATTCACTAATATCTTTTGAGTTACCCTCTTTTTTCATTTAATCAATCTCTTGCAAAATCATAGGATTATGAACCCAAAATTGTAGATATCATGATTATACCGACAAGCAATACGATGAAAAGTACAGTAATGATCCATGAGATCGGGTTGCCGAAGTTTAATGTCCAGCCTATTCCAAAACGTTTCTCAACAAATATAGATGAATCATTTCGGTTAACATAGAAGAGACCCGCTTTCCAGTATATATCTTCATTACGATTAGTATAGTTTGATCCTTCTTCTGTCGGAATCTTTATTCTACTTCCACCTTGCCCTGTCGTAATTGTTAAATACACAACCCAGATTAGTTGTATAGCTATAAATGAATATATGATGATGGTAATAATTGGTCCCGGCAAAATAGTTAGCATCGATAACTGAGAAATGAATAATAATAATACAATTAGAATACTTGTGCCAATAATAAATGAAGACCACCGACGACGAAATAATATATTTTGTTGTTTCGATTTTTTAGGATTTACTGTATCGATTTGTTGTCTAGCTTTTTGGATGGATACATTTATTCCAAAGAACATAATGGTCATCAATATTTGTAAACAAGGGAAAAGAGCAAGTATTCCAGATGATTTATCACTATAATTATTTACCCTTCCTTGAAAATCGAAATGTGTTGGTATTTGAGTAGGAGCATTTTTGTACAATAGAAAAGTAATGATTGCAGTACAGATTGAAAGTGCAAATGGAATGAGAAACCAGGTATGTGAATACACTAGTTTTGTATGATGAAAGCTAGTTTGAATGAGCAATCTCTCTTGTTTTTTATCGTTATACCAATCTTGTTTTTGTTGCCATTGCTTCATTTGTTTATGAGCCTTCAAATAAAATGTAAATGGAATCGAAATGATTCCTATCGTACAAAGGACAATAAGACTCGCTTCTGCGTTCTCAGAAGTAACTTGGGGTAGAAGTATAGCTGTAATAATTAGAATAACAATAGAGATGCTACTAGTTTGCAAAGCAAATTTTTTCCGAAGCTGTTTAAGTGTTTTATTGTTATAGACTTTCTCAGGAATAGTAACTCCAAACTGTTCAGTCTTTCTTGTAAGATAGGGTGTTCCTGCTAACATGATAATTGCTGGTAATAAGGATAGCGTAAGGGCAATATGTTCAAACGTTGTCATCTTTGTTTCCTCCCTTTAAAAACTCATCATACACATGATGAATTTGTGCTAACAAATCTTTTTCTGAAAGCCCGCGACAAATTCCCTCCACTAAGATAGGACGTAAGGATGTATTTAAATGAAGAAGATAAGCGTCATCTGCTTTAGGAACCCCATCTGGATGTATGATTGCCCCTTTTTTTCGATGAATTTGGATAGCATTTAGTTGCTTCAGTTGCTGATAAGCTTTATTAACTGTGAGCATATTTACCCCAAGATCACTAGCAAGAGAACGAACTGCTGGTAATTCATCACCAGGTTGTAAAGCTCCTGTCGCAATGCCCTCCATAATAGCGTGTACAAGCTGAGTATAGATTGGAGTTTCTGATTCGAAGTTTAATTGTATCCACATAATTTATCACACGCTTTCTGTTTTATCTGTTATATATATAGTATAACAATTAATACACCGAAAGTTACAAAAATTCAAAAAATAGGTAGACTTTTTTGAATTTAATTGTATAATACAATAAAATAATGTGTGAAAGGGGTAGATTATATGATCGAAAAAGAATATTTACGAGTAGTACAAGAACGTTTTCGCTATGTGAAGAAAATGGGAGAAGATGCGATGAATCAAGTAAGTGATAGCGCGATTTTCTGGAGCGAAAATGAAGATTCCAACACTATTGCGATAATTGTAAAGCATATGAGTGGCAATATGATTTCACGCTGGACTGATTTCTTTACAACGGATGGAGAGAAAGATTTTCGTGATCGTGAAAGTGAATTTTCACAAAACTTTTCTAGTCGTCATGAAGTTATGCAATATTGGGAAAGCGGATGGAAAGTATTCTTCGATGTCCTCGACAATTTAAAAGAAGAAGATTTAATGCGTGTTGTTACCACATATAATGAGCCTCAAAGTGTCATTGAAGCAATTGAAAAGCAAATGTTCCATTATTCTTATCATGTGGGACAAATTGTGTATATTGCTAAACAAATTTCCTCTGATCAATGGAATTCTCTAAGTATTCCACGTAAGATATAATCTACTCAATGAAGCTCCCTTTTTAAAAGTATTTATCGTCATTGATGGCTATTAAATATGTTAAGAAGAAGTGGAGAATCGTAGCAATCGATAGCTGACGGGATGAAAGTCTTTTTAACTATTTATTAGAATGATTTACTGGGTAAAAAAAGAGGGGTGCTTCCTATAGGTGGATTGAGAAAGGAAAAGTAAACATTTATTATAACGAAACATATAAAGTATCTTGCTCTGAAAAATATAGTAGCAAGTGCTTTTTTATTTTGCTCAAAAACATAAGTAGTGGAGAAGTTCTATACAATAGTAGTAACTTGAAGACAAGGGGTGGAGAAATTGACACAAAAAATGAAAATATGTTTTATGATTTTTTGTTTGCTTTTACTTACTTGTATTCCATTTCATTCAACAAATGCATTTATTACAGAAGTCAAAGCTGAAGGTTCTTCTTTAGAAGGGAAAATTAACATGATTTTACAGAATAATGATCTAAACGGAGTGATTTCAGGGGTAAGTGTTCGAAATGCAACTAACGGTAAATTGATATATGAACATAATGGATCTGTTCAGTTGCGTCCTGCTTCTAATATGAAGCTTATAACGGCAGCTGTGGCTTTAAAAATATTAGGACCCAATTATACTTTTTCGACAGAAGTGCGGAGTGATGGTTCACTAAAGGGCAAAGTATTAACAGGTAATTTATATGTAAAAGGTAAAGGTGACCCAACGTTACTCGAAGAGGACCTTCAAGCATTAGCTCTGACATTAAAACAAAAGGGTATCACACGAATTAAGGGGAATTTAGTTGGTGATGACACTTGGTATGATAACGTTCGTTATTCTATAGATACAACTTGGAGTGATGAACAAGAATACTATGGTGCAGCAATTTCAGCATTAACAGCTTCACCAGATGAGGATTATGATGCGGGTACTGTTATTGTTGAAGTGAAACCACAATCCTTAGGTAAGCCTGCTTCAATCTCAGTGACGCCAAAAACAAACTACATTCAGGTACATAATAAAGTAAAAACGATTCATAGTGACGGTAAGAAAAATCTTACGGTTACACGTCAGCATGGAAGTAATAAAATTACGTTAGAAGGAGAAATACCTCAGGGTAGCTCTACAGACAAAACTTGGATAGCGGTATGGGAACCAACAGGATATGTGTTGAACTTATTCAAAGCTGCTTTGCAAAAGCAAGGAATTGTAGTAGAGGGACAGGTTACTACAGGAATCACCCCACAAAAAACGGAAGTATTAGTTGTTGATCGATCTATTCCATTATCTAAGTTAATTGTTCCGTTCATGAAATTAAGTAATAACACACATGCGGAAATATTGGTTAAAGAAATGGGAAAGGTGAAAGCAGATGAGGGAAGTTGGGAGAAAGGGATTGAAATTGTAAAGGAACAATTACAAGGGTTTGGTGTTAGCAAAGATAATTTGTTAATGAGAGATGGTTCTGGTTTATCTCATGTAAATTTAGTTTCACCAAATGAATTAACAAACCTTTTATACAATGTGCAAGGTGAACCGTGGTTTCAAGATTTTAAAAATTCATTACCTGTTGCAGGAGATAGCAATCGCATGGTTGGTGGAACGTTAAGAAATCGAATGAAAGGTACTGATGCTGAAGGGAATGTAATTGCTAAAACAGGCAGTATAACATCTGTCTCCTCACTATCCGGGTATGTAACCACAAAGAACGGTGCAAAACTTGTATTTTCTATTATTATTAATAACGCTATAAATGAAGATAATTTAAAGAAAGTTGAAGATCAAATAGCTATAGCATTAGCACAATATTAGTCATTACCAAGCAAGGGAAAAGCCGTTTTGGTTTAGAAATCTACTGTAGATTTTCAAACCAAAGCGGCTCATTTAATTCTGGTGTATGACATTTAGTAAAAACTAAAAGATTATCAATTGTCGTGTTACTTGCTTTTAAGTTATTTACTTTGCGACTTGTCCTAGTACATCTTTATAGAATAGATTGTATAGTCGTAGATGTTCATCTGATAAATTCAAAAACTGTAAGGAAATAATGCTTTTTTTCTTTTCCCACCAATCAATTAATCGAACAACTTTACTATCGGCATGAATATAATGTGTATCTCCTGAGGTTAATGGTAAAACAAGTATGATTGAAAGTAACATGTTAGGTAATAGTGTCATACTCTGAGGCACGAGGACTGCAGCTCCGCCTTCGCTTACATCTTGAGTAACAGCAGTAAACGCTTGGAATTCTTGCCGCTTACTATGCAAAAACGTATCGACTACTGCTGGAATTCGAGTATATTTACGGAGTTTTTTTATTTCCAGTGAAGGATTAAAAAGATTATCAAGCTCTTCCTGTTTCTTCTTTAATGTTTCTGTATCGAAGCTATATGCAATACCATCACTGTTGTAATGAACGAGTATTGGATATTGTAAAAGGAGAAGGGGTTGTGCGACATTCAATGTATTGATTATTTCTGTATCAAAGTAATACTCGCAACCATCTCTACTCGTATACATTACTCTTACCTTTGTGCCATCAATAAAATGTGTTGTATCCAATGTCGAAAAACGATATGGATAATCAACAATAAATGAATAATCATTAATATCAATAATTTTTGAGCGATATTTTACCCCCTTCATGTAATTTATTAGTTCTAATGTGATACAATCGCCAACCTGCATAATAATTCCCCACTTTACATTATGAATATTCTTTTTATATCTTTATTGGTTAATAAGATTTTTCTTGAAATCCCTCCTTTAGATATATCATTAAGCCTAATAAATACAGGGAAATAATTCTATTTACAGAAGATATTATATTAAATGAAGGTTAAGATCAGGTAAAATGACATATAAAAAAAGAGAACTTTTTCTTTATGCCTGTATTCCGAAACTAATTAACTTGTATTTTTGAATCTAATAGCATACAAAAGTAAGGAGAATAAAAAGGGAAATAAACAGTATAAAGGATGAAGGTTAAAATTAGGTAAAATATAGGTCATATTCATCATGATATTTGTAACAAAAAATAACTATTTTTGATATAATTACTAAAGTAAAGGGTGAATCATACTTCATTATTGGAAAGGAGAAATTTCATATGTTCCAAGCATCAATTGTAATCGTAGAAGATGATGTGATGATGTCGGAAGTGTTGAGCTTGTATTTGAAGAAAGAAGGCTACGATGTAAAAACGTTTGAAAGTGCTGAAAAAGCTTGGGTGCATATTCAAAAACATTTTCCAACTCTTTTACTATTAGATGTTAATTTACCAGGACAAACTGGATTTGAATTAGCGAAAAAATATCGTGAAGTTTATCTTGATGGTGTTTTAATCTTTTTATCAGGAAATAGTGCTATAGAAGAAAAATTAACGGGGTTTCTAGTTGGTGGTGATGATTATATTACAAAACCATTTGACATTGAAGAACTTCTAGCGCGAATAAAAGTGCATTTAAGAAAAGAGCAGGCACTTCAAGAAGCGAAACCAAAAGATCTTATGAATATAGGTTCATTGCAGTTGGATTTGAGAACGAAAACAGTATTTAAGAATCAACAAGAAGTATTGTTGTTTGTTAAGGAGAAGAAATTGTTATTCTTCTTAGCAAAAAATTATGATCAAGTATTTAGTGCGGATGACTTATTTGAAATGATTTGGGGTTTGGATTCAGAAGCAGAGTTAAAAACAGTTGCAGTACATATTAGTAATTTAAGAAAGAAAATCGAATTGGACCCAAAGCGACCAGAATATCTTCACACAGTAAGAGGCTTTGGTTATAAGTTTTTCTACCAAGCTCATTAGTTAGTAATATAGAAAAATAGCATACATTAAAACGTTTAATATAAGCCTTCTCATTTTCTATTATTAATAACAGAAAAATTCTAAAAAGGAAAAATGTAATAAATGTCGAATAAGTACAAAATAGTTATCCTAAGTAAAGGAGGCATATTATGAAATTATATATATCGGTTGATATGGAAGGGATAACGGGGTTAGTAGATCGCACTCATGTATTTTCGGATAAGCATAATTATGAGCGTGGTCGTCGAATTATGACAAAAGAAGCAAACGTTGTCATTGAATCGGCATTTGTAAATGGTTGTACAGATGTAATTGTCAATGACAGCCATTCTAAAATGAATAATTTATTAATTGAAAACTTACACCCTGAAGTCAAATTGATTTCTGGGGATGTGAAGCCATTTTCAATGGTACAAGGACTAGATGCCTCATTTGGTGGAGCCGTTTTTGTTGGGTATCATGCTAGAGCATCCGCCAGAGGGGTCATGGCTCATACGATGGTGTTTGCTGTTAAGAAAATGTATATTAACGATATTGAAATAGGTGAACTCGGCTTTAACGCATATGTTGCTGGTCATTACGGTGTACCTGTTATTATGGTAGCGGGCGATGATGGTGCAGCAAAAGAAGCGGAAGCGCTTATTCCTAATATCGTGACGACTGTAGTTAAAGAGACTACATCACGATCTTCAAGTATTTCTCTAACTCCTTTAAAATCAGCAGAATTATTAAGGGAAAGTACAGCTAAAGCGCTAGCTAATCGTCATCTTATTAAACCTTTAACACCTCCAGAAAATCCACTTCTTACTATTGAATTTACAAATTACGGTCAAGCAGAATGGGCTAATCTTATGCCTGGTACACAAATAATTGAAGGTACAACATCTGTTACTTTTCAAGCGAAAGATATTTTAGAAGCGTATCAAGCTATGCTTGTGATGACAGAACTAGCATCCAATACAACTTTTTGCTAGGAAGTGTTTCTATTGAAAAAGTATATAATAAAAAGGTTTCTAGCTATGATTGCTACGTTATGGCTAATTGCTACGTTAACTTTTTTCTTAATGCATGCTATTCCAGGCTCGCCGTTCAACCAAGAACGAGGAACAAGTGAAGCCATTCAAAAAAACTTAATGTCTTATTATCATCTAGATGAACCATTACTCATTCAGTATTTATATTATTTAAAATCAATAGTTACGCTGGATTTTGGCCCATCTATTGTGAAGTCTACGCAAGACGTGAATAGTATGCTAAGTGGTGGGTTTCCCGTCTCGTTTGAACTAGGTTTTACCACGTTACTTATAGCAACTATTTCAGGAATTACATTAGGTGTAATTGCAGCTCTTCGACATAATGGCTTCATTGATTATCTTGCTATGACAATTGCTGTTTTAGGTATTTCCATTCCAAACTTTGTATTAGCTACATTGCTTATCCAGCAGTTTGCTGTTAACTTACAATGGCTTCCCGCCGCTACATGGACAAGCCCTGCTCATATGGTGTTGCCGACACTTGCTCTAGCAACTGGTCCTATGGCAATTATTGCACGATTAACACGTTCGAGCATGCTTGAGGTATTAACTCAAGATTATATTAAGACGGCAAAAGCAAAAGGATTATCGCCAGTGAAGATCGTATTAAAACATGCTTTGAAAAATGCTCTACTTCCAGTTGTGACAGTGCTAGGCACATTGGCGGCTAGCATACTTACAGGAACATTTGTTATTGAAAAAATATTTGCAATTCCAGGCATGGGGAAATACTTTGTTGAAAGCATCAATACACGAGATTATCCCGTTATTATGGCAACAACCGTGTTCTATGGTGGTATTCTAATTATTATGCTCTTTTTAGTAGATATAGCGTATGGCATATTAGATCCTCGTATTAAGTTATACAAAAAGGAGGGTAAATAATGACTACTAAACAACAACAAACTCCACCTAATGCCATACCAGATGAATGGTTTAAACCCTCCAAACAAAATTCAAAACAACTTGAGATAATCACGCGCCCTAGTCAATCCTATTGGCAAGACTCATGGCGAAGATTGCGAAAAAATAAATTAGCAATGACAGGGCTTTTTTTTCTTATTATTTTAGTACTCATGGCAATCTTTGGACCATTGATTTCACCTCATAGTGTGGATAGACAAGTTCTATCTGAGCAGAATCTTCCTCCTTCAACTGAACATTGGTTTGGGACCGATGATCTTGGAAGAGATGTGTTTACTCGAACATGGTATGGAGCCAGAATTTCTTTATTTGTTGGGGTAATGGCAGCTCTCATTGATTTTATAATTGGTGTTATTTATGGAGGCATTGCAGGTTACAAAGGTGGAAGAACAGATGCTGTCATGATGAGAATTGTAGAAGTATTATATGGTCTTCCTTATTTACTCGTCGTCATTCTATTAATGGTCGTAATGGGGCCGGGTTTAGGCACCATTATTCTGGCACTCACCTTTACCGGCTGGGTAGGGATGGCACGTATTGTGCGAGGACAAGTGCTTCAAATCAAAAATTATGAATTTGTCTTAGCTTCTAAAACCTTTGGTACAAGTACAAACCGTATTATTCGGAAAGATTTAATTCCTAATACGATGGGTCTCATTATTGTTCAAATGACTTTAACTGTTCCTACTGCTATCTTTGCAGAAGCTTTTTTAAGCTTTTTAGGTTTAGGGATTCAATCACCATTAGCTAGTTGGGGATCAATGGCTAACGATGCTTTGCCCGTTATTCTGTCAGGGCATTATTGGAGATTATTCTTCCCGGCTTTCTTTATTTCTCTAACGATGTTTTCATTCAATGTTCTAGGTGACGGCTTACAAGATGCGCTGGACCCGAAGCTTAGGAGGTAAAACATATGACAAAAATACTTTCAGTAGAAGATTTACATGTTCGCTTCAAAACATATGGTGGAGAAGTACAAGCAGTTCGTGGCGTAACCTTTGATTTATATAAAGGTGAAACTTTAGCGATTGTTGGTGAATCAGGGTGTGGAAAAAGCGTTACATCACAAAGTATTATGCGTTTGATTCCCACTCCACCCGGCCGAATCCATCAAGGGAAAATCTTTTTTAACAATAAAGATTTAACGAGAGTTTCAGAGAAAGAAATGCGAGCTATTCGTGGAGTAGATATTTCTATGATTTTCCAAGATCCCATGACTGCTTTAAATCCAACATTAACAATCGGTAGTCAAATGATAGAAGGAATCTGTCATCAT
The DNA here is from genome assembly GCF_000380245.2 of Bacillus massiliigorillae. Classification (GTDB taxonomy): domain Bacteria; phylum Bacillota; class Bacilli; order Bacillales; family DSM-1321; genus Bacillus_AD; species Bacillus_AD massiliigorillae. The sequence goes on along the minus strand of NZ_HG428741.1, from coordinate 2,768,850 downwards.
AAGAATATCTCCAAGCAAGCGGCTCGGGAAAAATCATTACAGATGCTGAAGCTTGTAGGAATTCCAAATCCAGAAATTCGAATGAAGCAATATCCCCATGAATTTAGTGGTGGAATGCGTCAACGTATTGTTATTGCAATGGCTCTTGTTTGTGAGCCTCATATATTAATCGCGGATGAGCCAACAACAGCTCTTGATGTTACCATACAAGCTCAAATATTAGATTTGTTTAAAGAGATACAGAGTCGAACTAACGTAAGTATTATATTAATTACCCATGATTTAGGCGTTGTAGCTTCGGTAGCCGATCGTGTTGTTGTTATGTATGGAGGAAAAATTGTAGAAGAAGGTACATGCAGAGATATTTTTTATCATCCTCAACATCCGTATACGAAAGGTTTACTTTATTCTGTGCCACGACTAGATAGTATTGGTGAAGAACTAACACCTATCCCAGGTACACCTCCAGATTTGTTTTCACCTCCAATTGGTTGTGCTTTTGCAGCACGCTGTCCACATTCGATGATTGTTTGTGAGAAAATTCAGCCATTAAAAACTACCATCAACGAACAGCATTATGTTGATTGTTGGTTAATGGATAAACGTGCCAAAGGGTAATCTGAATTGCCAAATAGAAAGAAAAAAAGGATGAGGAGGTTTTTGTATGAAGAAGATATGGTCACTACTGCTGATTGCGATGCTAGTGTTTGTAATGGCAGCTTGTACAGCAAATGAAAAGGCAGGTACAACTGATAAGAAGGATAGTAAAGAAAGTAAAGTAACACAAAAGAAAGTTTTGAATTTAAATAATGGAGATGTTCCAACATCATTTGATCCACCAAAGGGTTTTGATTCTATATCATATAACGCGCTTAATAACTTAATGGATGGTTTATTGCGTTTAAATGAGGAACATGTTCCAGAAGCAGCAATCGCGGAGAAATGGGATGTATCCGACGATGGAAAAGTATATACTTTTCATCTGCGTGATGCGAAATGGTCTAATGGGGATCCTGTTACAGCGGGAGATTTCGCCTATGCTTGGAAGCGTATGTTAGATCCGAAAGCAGCCTATCCAACAGCATTTTTAGCGTATTTTATTAAAGGTGCAGAGGAATATAATGCGGGAACAGGAAAAATAGAAGACATTGGTCTAAAAGCTATAGATGAAAAAACGCTCGAAGTAACATTAGCTCAACCGCAAGCCTATTTCCTAAATGTCATTACAAATCCAGCTTTCTTCCCAGTGAATGAAAAGGTGGATAAAGCTAATCCAGAATGGTTTAATTCAAGCGAAACATATGTATCAAATGGACCTTTTGTATTAGCCGAATGGGATAAAGCAAGTCATTTCAAATTCGAAAAAAACAAACAATATTGGGATGTAAAAACAGTTAAACTCGATGAAGTGAACTGGGCTATCGTTAATGATAAAAACACAGAATATCAAATGTTCCAAAATGGTGAATTAGATAAAACCGATGTACCAGCAGAGTTAGCTGACCAATTATACAAAGAAGGTAAAGTGCAAGTGGATGAACAAGGTGGATTGTACTTTTATCGTTTGAATGTAACTCAAAAGCCATTCCAAAACAAAAATATCCGTAAAGCGTTTGCGATGGCTATTAATCAACAAGAAATTGTTGACTACGTATCTAAAAATAAAGAAAAACCAGCATACGGATTTGTTTCATACGGTTTGAAAGATAATGAAGGTAAAGATTTCCGTAAAACGAATGGTGATTTATTAAAAACAAATATTGAAGAAGCAAAGGCATTATTGAAGAAAGGTATGGAGGAAGAGGGATACACTACGCTTCCACCAGTAACATTAACGTATAGCACTAGTCCGGTTCACCAAAAGTATGCTGAAACAGTTCAGCAAATGCTAAAGCAAAACCTTGGTGTTGACGTGAAGTTAGCAAATATGGAATTCAATGTATTCGCAGAACAACAAAAAGCGTTGAAATTCCAATTCTCAAGAAGTTCGTTCTTAATGGACTATGCTGATCCAATAAATGCACTTGAAAGCTTCCAAACTGGGCATTCAATGAATCGTACAGGTTGGAGCAACGCGAAATATGATGAATTAATTAAGAATGCTAAACTTGAAGGAGACGAAGCAAAACGTTTTGCAATGCTTTATGAAGCAGAAAAAATCTTAATGGAAGAAGCACCTATTATCCCAATCAATTTCTACAACTTACCGTATATTCTTGCTGACGGTGTATCAGGAATTCTTTATCACCCTGTAGGATACTTAGAATTGAAGTGGGCGGATAAGAAGTAAGCTGGTCGATTCCGCTTTTCTATATTGTCTAGCTTTATCGACCAGCTCCTACAAGGCATAAGCCAGCCGCTTTCAGAAATCTTACAGATTTCCTGCAGTGTCTGTATTTTGCTTATCGGAGCTACCGTGGTCGATTCCGCTTTTCTATATAAGAAGGGATGTTCGTAACATATGAACATCCCTTCTTATCATACATTTGAATATGTACATAACGAGGGAGGAATTGAGATGTTAATAAAGCCACCTATGCTAAAGAAAGGTGACATAGTAGGTGTGATTGCTCCGGCAAGCCCACCAAATCAGGAGAACTTACAACGTGGTATTGTATATCTCGAAAGTTTGGGGGTACGAGTAAAAATGGGGAAAAATGTGTATAAGGAATATGGTTATTTGGCTGGTAGCGATGATGAGAGGTTGGAAGATTTACATGCTATGTTTGCTGATTGTGAGGTAAGAGCCATTGTCAGTGCTGGTGGAGGCTATGGAACTGGACGTATTGCTTCAAGAATTGACTATAATTTAATTCGAAACAATCCAAAGATCTTTTGGGGATATAGCGATCTAACTTTTTTGCATACGGCTATTCGTCAATGTAGCCAATTAGTCACATTTCATGGACCGATGCTTGCATCTGATATCGGTAAATCAGATTTTCAAGAAGTATCATCCCGTTTCTTTCAACAATTATTTCATGCAAATGATTTTACATATGATGAAAGTATATCGCCTATTGAAACGCCGATTGAAGGAAGTGTAACAGGTGAACTAGTAGGCGGCAATCTGAGTTTATTGGTAACCACTTTAGGAACTCCATTTGAAATTGATACAAGAGGTAAAATTCTTTTCATTGAAGATGTGAATGAGGAACCCCGTAATATTGACCGTATGTTAAATCATTTATATATGGCTGGTAAATTAACAAATATTTCGGGATTAGTAGTTGGTGATTTTCATAATTGTGTACCAGGAAATCGAGTGCAATCGCTCACGTTAGAAGAAGTTCTACAATATTATATTGCTCTTATAAATAAACCAACTTTAAAAGGTTTGAAAATGGGGCATTGTTCTCCTCATGTTGGAGTTCCTTTAGGGACTTTTGCAAAACTTTGTACGAAGCATAAACAATTAATAGTTGAAAGTGGAGTTTGTGCTTATTAACTTTAATGAAAGTTTTATAGTAATGGAGGTTCCTCATGATTATTAAAGAAATCGAAACATTCCCATTAGCAGTACCTCTAATAAAACCATTTAAAACAGCATTGCGGACTGTAGTGACAGCTGAAAGTATTGTTGTCAAAATAAGCTGTGATAACGGTATTATTGGCTGGGGAGAAGCACCACCAACTCATGTTATTACAGGAGAGAGTTTAATAAGTATCAAGGGGGCCATTGAAACGATTTTCGAGCCCTTTCTAGTAGGGAAGAATCTACTACACTTCGAGGCTGTTTTTCAAAATCTTCATGATATAGTGGTTGGAAATAGTAGTGTGAAGGCTGCTTTAGATATGGCACTATATGATTGTTTGGCAAAGTTAAGTGGGTTACCTCTCTATCAATATCTAGGTGGTTATCAGAATGAAATCGAAACAGATTTTACCGTTAGTGTGAATAATCCTGAAGAAATGGGAGAAGATGCAAAACGTTATGTGTCAGACGGCTTTAATATATTGAAAGTCAAAGTTGGAAAAGATGATATTACTTCTGATCTAAAACGTATTCAAGCGATTCGTAATTCTGTAGGAGAGCATATTAAGTTGCGATTAGATGCGAATCAAGGTTGGTCAGTGAAAGAAGCCATTTATATTATTCGAAAGATGGAAGACTTAGGATTGAATATTGAACTCATAGAGCAACCTGTTCATAAAGAAGATATTCGTGGCTTAAAGACTGTTACGGACTCGGTCGCTACATTAATAATGGCTGATGAAAGTGTTTTTTCACCGCAAGCTGCATTTGAACTATTACGAACACGTAGCGCTGATTTAATTAATATTAAGCTGATGAAGTCTGGTGGTATATATAAGGCATTATTGATTAATCGAATGGCAGAGTTATGTGGGGTGGAATGCATGGTTGGTAGCATGATTGAAACCCGTCTTGCAATTACCGCAGCTGCTCACTTTGCGGCGAGTCAGAAGAATATAACGCGCTTTGATTTTGATGCACCTCTTATGCTTGCACAAGACAGAATTCAAGGTGGAATTATATATGAAGGAAGAAAGATTACGTTTCCGACACAATCAGGTTTAGGTATAACAGGAATTATTTAATAGTGAAAGGCTGTGGTAGCATGAGTGAAAAGTATGTAGTAAACGTACCCGTTGCAACTGTTTGGACATCACCTACTAGCCCAAGAGAAATAGATTTTATAGCTATAAGTAATGATTGTAATATAAAGACATGGATTGCTACCTTACAATATGAGTCGCTAATCGATTTATATGATAGCAATCGTGTTCAAACACAAGTGTTGTACGGAGAAGAAGTGCATGTAGTGGAAGTCGTTAAAGAGTGGGCATCTGTTATTATTCCTAGTCAGCCTTCTTCTAAACGAGCGAAAGGTTATCCTGGATGGATTCCTATTGCTCAACTAGTAGTAACGCCATCTCTTGAAAAAAAGAAGTATGATCAAATAGCCATTGTAACTAGCAAAACTGCAGTGTTAAAAAAATCTGAAGTGCAAGTTGAAATAGAACTAAGCTATGCAACCATTTTACCAGTTCATTTAAATGAAGGTGACCGTGTTTTAGTTCATACTCCAACTGGATTAGGTATTATTTCAGCACAAGATGTTGTCATAGGTCAGTCAATGAAGAAGGGAAAGAATGTTGATTTCATTCGTAGCGGAGAGAAGTTCTTAGGTCTCCCGTATTTATGGGCTGGTATGAGTAGTTTTGGCTATGATTGTTCCGGGTTTGTTTATAGTATATGTAGAGCTAATGGGTATGTTATTCCACGTGATGCTCATGATCAAGTAACTAAAGGGAAAGAGATACCAATAACGGAACTTAAAGCAGGCGATGTAATATTTTTTGCTTATGAAGAAGGAAAAGGTGCGATTCATCATGTTGGATTTTACTATGGTGATGGTCAAATGCTCCATTCGCCAAAGACTGGGAGAAATATTGAGATTATTAAACTCGAAGGCACAATATATGAAAAAGAGCTTTGTGCCGCAAGAAGATATAGTACGGAGGACATAAGATGAAAGAGGTACTATTAAAAATCAATAATCTGAAGAAATATTTTGATATGGGTGCAGGCGTTACATTAAAGGCTGTTGATGATGTTAGTTTACACATTTTTAAAGGTGAAACATTTGGTATTGTGGGGGAATCAGGTTGTGGAAAATCAACATTAGGACGAACAATTATGGGATTATATGGTGTGACAGAGGGAGAAATTGTGTATAATAGTCTAAATATTTTCGAAATTAAATCTAAAGAGCGCTTTGCATTACATCGAAAAATGCAGATGATATTTCAAGATCCGTATGCTTCGTTAAACCCAAGGCTAACAGTTGCAGAAATAATTGCACAGCCAATGGAGATTCATAAGCTTTATTCAACGAAACAAGCATATTTAGAACGTGTATATCATTTATTAGAATCTGTTGGTCTAAGTCGTGAACACGCGGGGCGTTATCCACATGAATTTAGTGGTGGACAAAGACAACGAATTGGCATTGCACGTGCACTTGCTTTAGATCCTGAATTCATTATTGCAGACGAACCGATTTCAGCATTAGATGTGTCTGTACAAGCACAAGTTGTGAATTTATTAAAGAAGCTTCAAATTGAACAAGGTCTTACATATTTATTTATTGCACATGATCTTTCAATGGTTAAGCAAATTAGTAATCGTATCGGTGTGATGTATTTAGGTCATCTTGTTGAAGTAACAGATAGTCATCGGTTATATGAAGAACCACTACATCCTTATACGCAAGCGTTATTATCCGCTATTCCAATACCCGATCCTGATGTTGAAAAGCGGAGAGAAAGAATTATTTTAAAAGGAGAATTACCGAGTCCGATGAATCCACCAAGTGGCTGTGTATTCCGAACACGCTGTCAGTATGCGATGGAGATTTGTACAAACGTAATTCCGAAATGGCAAGAGGTAGAGAAGGATCATTTTGTTAAATGTCATTTGCATAATGAAGAAATAAAAGGGAATCAAACATCACAAATGAAAGTGAAGATGCGCTAATGAACATACAAAATATTCATAAAATACTACAACAACAATTACAGCAATATCAAGGGAATTTTGCATATGTAATCAGCCACGATAGTAGCAAAATCGAGCATAATAGTTCAGTTATTACTTCGTCAGCTAGCACCATAAAAATCCCTTTGTTAATTGAGGCCCTTCGACAATGTGAAGAAGGACGCCTTCATTTAGGAATGATGATTTCTATTCCTAAAAGAGATATCGTTGGTGGAGCAGGTGTGCTTCAATCGCTTGTAGTTACATCATTAAGCTTGCGAGATTTATTAGCTCTAATGATTATTGTGTCGGATAATACCGCTACGAATCTAGTAATTGATGTATTAGGTTTGGAACAAATAAAAAATGGTTATAAGAGAATAGGGCTTCATTCAACATCTGTTCAAAGAAAAATGATGGATTTTGAAAGTCTAAAAAATGGTAAGGACAACTTAATTAGTGCCGAAGACTTGCATAAGTGTTTGCTCATAATCAATGAGCCTTCTATTCTACGTAAGGATAGCCAAAAAGTAATGCATGAAATGTTAGAAAAGCAACAATTTCGTGAGAAGCTTCCATACTACATGGATGAAAGCTTGATGTGGATTGGTAATAAAACAGGAGAGCTACCAGGTGTTGAGCATGATTGTGCTATTATCAAATATGGTCCGCACACGGTGTATGCTGTCATTTTGTGTAGTGATTTAGAGCAACAGCAAGACGGAAAGCAGCTGATTAGAGTTGTTGGTCAAACAATTAATGAATATTTAGTTTCATTAATGAAGGACAGCAATTGAAGGAGGCAGAACAACAATGAGCTTTAATGATGAAATGAAAAAAGTATTGTTAGCAGGAATCGGTGCCGTTGCGACGACCGTAGAAAAATCACAAGACCTTGTTCAAACACTTATTACAAAAGGTGAAATTACGGTAGAGCAAGGTAAAGTGTTAAATGAAGAGTTAAAAAGAAATATCAAAGATCCTGTAAAAAAAGATAAATTGAATACAGAAACATCTCTTCAAGAGGAATCAACTAATTTGCTTATTAATCAATTAGATAATATGAGCGAGGAGGAAATTGCAGCTATTAAATTGAAACTAGCTGAAATGGAGAAATAAAGCATGAAGAAGCAACAACAAAACAATCCAAAGCATAAGGATAACAGTAAGGTTCGGCTAAGAGAGATTGTTGGGGTGCTGAGAAAGCATGAAATCATTCATGGTATGACACCTGAAAAGTTGCGATTAATTGTAGAAGATTTAGGTCCAACATATGTGAAAATGGGACAAGTAATGAGCATGCGTTCAGACGTATTGCCACAAAGTTACTGTGATGAATTGGTTAAATTACGGGCGGATGTAAAGCCGATTGATTTCTCAGAAGTTGTTACTTTAATTGAACAAGAATATGGTGTTCCTATTCAAGAGGTTTTTCCGGAAATTGAGGAAAAACCTCTTGGTTCTGCAAGCATTGCTCAGGTACATATTGTTACATTGAAAAATGGTCAAAAAGCTGTAGCGAAAATTCAGCGACCAGGCATTAAAGAAATTATGGCGCAAGATATTGTTTTGATGCGTAAAGCAGCAAAATTACTCCAAGTTATTGAAGGTCCATCAGATATTCTTGATTTTAATAAAATTATTGAAGAATTATGGGTTGTATCACAGCAAGAAATGGACTTTCTACTTGAAGCCGGCAACTGTAAAGAATTAGCAGAAATGAATGATGGAATTGAATACATTGCTTTTCCAAAAGTGGAAAGCCATCTTACAACATCTAAAATCTTGGTGATGGAATATATAGAAGGTATACAAATAGATCAAGTTTCAGAGCTGATTGAACAAGGTTATGATATTAATGAAATCGGTATGAAGCTGGCAAAGAACTATGTCAAGCAAGTACTTGATGATGGTTTTTTTCATGCAGACCCTCACCCAGGAAATGTTTGGATACGAGATGGGAAAATCGTATGGTTAGATTTAGGTATGGTTGGAAGGCTGAATCATCGTGACAGAATTAATATAAAAAACGCGGTATTTGCGATTGTAGATGGCGATATTTATGAATTGAAAAGCTCCATTCTTTCATTAGGAAAAGCAAAAAGAACCATAAATCATTCGCGATTATACAATGATCTTGAAGAACTTCAATCTCGTTATGGCAGTATGGATTTGGGAAGCATGAATTTGGGAGAAATGGTACAAGAAATTATTGATATGTGCAATCATCATGGTATTGCTATTCCAGCAAGTGTAACAATGCTTGGTCGTGGAGTTATGACCATCGAAGGTGTATTAGAAGCGTGTTGTCCAAATGTAAACTTCATACAAATTATCTCCAGTCATATGTCAGAAGAAATACTCCAAGAATTTGATGCAACGAAAGAACTGAAACAATCAGGGAAATTATTCATGCAAAGTACTCGGAAAGTTTTAGAATTACCAAGTAATTTATCTGATTTAGTAAAGATGACAGTTAAGGGACAAACAAAGGTTAATTTAGATGTTACAGGTGCTGAAGAGCCGATTAAGCAAATTAGTAAAATGGTAGATAAAATGATTATTTGTATCATTAGCGCTGCGCTCTTAATTGGTTCGAGCTTAATCAGCACGACAAATATGAAGCCACAAGTTTTGGATATTCCGTTATTTGGTATTGTTGGATTCTTTGGCTCCGTTATTTTGAGTGGTTGGTTATTATATAACATAATAAAAAATGGTCGAAAGCAGAAATAAGGCGTTCTGAAAGTGATTTGTAATCACTTTCAGGATGTCTTTTAATTTTACTGAATTTTACTTTTGATGATAAAAATGGAATAATTATGATATCTAAGGGTTAGGAGGGCTTATGAAGAAGAAAATTTTATATATTGGAGGCGTCATATTAGCGGTGATGGCAATTGCTAGTTTTGTATCTTTATATTCTAACAGACCAAATGGTGGGAAAATCTTATCTTTTATTGAAAAACATCCTAATCAAGCAGCATTATCTGTCATTTATAATAATAAAGAAGTAACCTCGTTTAATAGTGAACGGAAGATGTCATTAGCAAGTGTAGTGAAAATATTAGTCGCTATTGAATATGCGGAGCAAGCTGCTGAAGGGAAAATTATCTTAGATGAAAAGGTGAAATTATCCGAGTTAAACCGTTATTATTTAGAGAATCTTGATGGAGGAGCTCATCCAGCATGGTTAGAAAGTATTAAAGAGAAGAAGCTAGTACAAGATGGTGAGATTGCGCTTGAAGAAGTTGCTAAAGGAATGGTGGAATATAGCAGTAATGCGAATACGGATTATTTAATGGATCGTTTAGGTTTAGAGTCTATTAACGCACAAATTGAGAAACTTGGGTTAACTAATCATGAGCCTTTAACTTATATCGATGCGAGTATTTTAATTCCATATGAAATAATGAATACATACGAAAATATGTCTAAAGAAGATAAAGTGGCAAAAGCAAAAAAAGAATTGCGTAACATGACTCCTAAACAATATAAGGCTTTAGCTTTAAACATTCACGAAAAAATGAAAGATGATAAAGATGGTTCTTATAAAAAAGCAGTTAATATCGAATCTTGGTATGATGAAGACTTTGATCGATTATATGTTGACCGTTTTGTTCAATCAACTACGACAGATTATGTAACTGTATTAAATAAATTGAATAGTAGAAGTTATTTTACTAAAAATGTACAACAAAATATTGAAGCGATTATGGAAACACCAATGGAGAGTGAGGGAAATCAAAAGGCATATAACCATGTTGGAATGAAGGGTGGATCATTTGCCAGCGTATTGAATATGGCAATCTATGTAGAAGATAAAGAAAACAATAAGACAGAGCTAGCTGTTTTCTTTAATGGATTGGAATCAAAAGAATTTAATAAGCTAAGTAAACATATGAATGATTTTTTTGTAAAAGTAGTGAATGAGCCTGAATTTCGTGACAGAGTAGAGGCGTTGAAAGAATAAGTAAAGGTTCTAAATGATAAAAAGGTCGAATGAAATGTAATGTGATATTACTTTTCATTCGACCTTTTTGAAGTTATAAGAAAGGTAAATTACACCCAGCCAAAAGCTCTAACAATTGTAGCTACTAAGAAGGTTACGCCAAGTGCGATACTTGTAGGAATGATGAAGGACATGAACGTCCATTTTGCACTCTTCGTTTCCTTCCAAATATTTAGCAATGTTGTTCCGCAAGGATAATGCAATAGTGAGAATAACATCATGTTAAGAGCAGTTAACCAAGTCCAATTGTTTTCAAGTAGAATGCCTTTAAGCTTTGACATTTCTTCGACCTCTGTTAATGATCCTGTTGATAAATAAGCCATCAATAGTACGGGTATAACGATTTCATTAGCAGGTAAACCGATAATAAATGCAGCTAATATATATCCATCTAAACCTAATAGTTTTCCAAATGGATCTAGAAATTGTACGAAGTGCATTAATATACTCGTATCACCAACGTTGATATTAGCAAGTATCCAAGTTAGTACAGCGGCTGGTGCTGCAACGAAAACTGCTCTTTTTAATACAAGTAATGTTTTATCAATGCTTGCACGTAAAATGGTATCGAAGTATTTTGGACGACGGTATGGAGGTAATTCCAATGTATAGTGAGTAGGTACCCCTTTTAAAGCTGTTTTTGAAAGAATCCACGAAACAGTTAAAGTAACAGCAACCCCTATTAATACAAATCCAATTAAAATCCCAGATGTAACAAATGTAGCTGTAATGCCTGTAAAGCTTGCAGCCATAAATAAAGAAGCTAATAAAATTAATGTCGGCCAGCGTCCGTTACAAGGAATAAAGTTATTTGTTAATATGGCTAACATTCGCTCGCGAGGAGATTCAATGATACGAGTACTCATAATCGCGGCAGCATTACATCCAAATCCCATTGCCATTGTTAGTGATTGTTTACCATGTGCACCGGCTCCTTTAAATAAGCGGTCCATATTAAACGCAACACGTGGTAAGTATCCGTAGTTTTCTAATAGTGCAAACATCGGGAAGAAGATGGCCATTGGTGGAAGCATAACACTAACGACCCAACCGGTTCCACGGAATAGACCAAGAACTAATACGCCGTGAAGCCACTCAGGTGCATTGATCATAGTAAAAAACTGTGTTAAATAACCTTCTATCCAATTAAAGAAATCTGCAAGCATAGAAGATGGAACATTTGCTCCTGCAATTGTAAGCCACAAAATGGTACCAAGCATAATAAACATGATTGGAAAGCCCCAAAGCTTCGAAGTTAGTACTTTATCGATTTTTTCAGTTTTAAAATCTCGTTCACTTGTGGCACTAATGGCAGCACGTGAAATACGGTGAGATTGCTTATATATACTGCCGACAATATTTTCTCGAATATTGTCGGGTGCCATTTTGTTAGCTTGTTCAGCTAACTGTCTTATATTATCTAATTTTCTCATAATATGACTCTCTCTTTCACGTGGAGATGATTATTCTCCTTCTCAACAAGTTTATCTGTAAGAGATTGTAAGAGTTTAGTATCTCCATCTAATAAGCGTAAGGCAATCCAACGCGTTGGATATTGATCTCCAAATAAATCTTTAATGCTCGGTTCAAGTTCTTTAATTTTTGTTTCAACCTCTTCTGAATAGGGAACAACAAGAGGGCGAACAGAAATTTTTCCTAAAACCATTTGTTGAATGGTACTTAATAAAGAATCTATTCCGATTTTATTTCTTGCTGACATCGTTACAACTGGAATACCAAGCTGGGTAGATAATATCTTCGCATTAACAGTTATCCCTTTCTTAGTCGCTTCATCAATTAAATTAACGCACAGTATAACGGATGAAGTCATTTCTAATACTTGAAGAGCTAAATTAAGATTACGCTCCAGACTCGTTGCATCTACTACAACTAGTGTAACGTCTGGCTTTTCAAAAATAATAAAATCTCGTGCAACTTCTTCATCTGTTGAATTGGAATACAGTGAATACGTACCGGGTAAATCAATAATTTCATACGTATCGGATTCATACGTGAATAATCCAATTGCCTGCTCAACAGTCTTTCCAGGCCAGTTCCCTGTATGTTGATTCATGCCTGTAAGGGCATTAAATAATGTACTTTTTCCGGTATTAGGATTGCCAGCTAAAGCAATTCTGTACTTGTTATTACTCATCTTGCATCACCTTTTCACCCAAAATATGTGAAGATTCGTCTTTACGTAGCGCTATGGTGGTACCACTTACACGAAACGCAGTTGGATCACCAAGAGGGCTTGCTTGAATCATTTCTATAATAAAACCTGGTACAAAACCTAAATCTAATAATCTTCTACGCATTGGACCGTCTATTTGTAATGTAGTTATCATCATTTTCTCGCCAGGAGATAATTCAGATAGTGAAATAGTAGTAGACAAATTTGGACATCTCCTTCATTTTTTCGTGCCTATAAAAATGTTTCCTGAGGGCAACTTTAAGATTATTATATAGCATTTTTTAAAAAATGTAACTATTATATAAAAATTTTAATTATTTCATGCACTTTAGAGGAAATAGAAGGCACGTATATTTTTCTAGAATTGTATTTAAAGTAATGTTTTTCCAATTTGTATGCAGTGTAAAGTTGAAATAGATGCTTGTATTTAATATATTTAAACACTTTGACCCTTTATCGCGCCGCAAAACTAATGTAATAACATAGTTAACACAGAAAAAGATTTCCATTTTTTGTGAAGGTGAATCCCATTTTTTATCGAAATATATATACTGTGAAGCTATATTTGTAAAAGAAAGGAGAAAGATGGATGTAAGGAAGTGACGACAGCATCAGTTTATATTCAAAAAGACATAGATTTAATTACTCAAATAATCCTGTATACATCGAATATAAATGGGTCACTGCGAATAATTCTGTAATAGGGCTTGTGTAATAAAAGCCTAATAGTAAATAAGGATAAGGGGGACAAAAATGTGAAAAAAACTAGGTGGTCAGTGATTTCAATCTTTTTAGTACTACTGTTAGTCATGACAGGTTGTAGTACAACAACTGGCTCAGACAAACCAAAAGAGAAAGAAAAAGAGGGCCAAGTAGCGAAAGGTCCAAAAGTATTAAACTTAAACAATTCAACTGAACCAGGGTCCTTGCATCCAGCTATTGCACAAGGAACACATGATTCATGGGTTTTAGAGCATATTTTTGAAGGGCTAACGAGAAAAAATCCTGAGGGAGAAATTGTTCCTGGAGTAGCAGAAAAATGGGATATTAGTCCAGATGGTAAGACGTATACATTTACAATTAAAGATGGTATGAAATGGTCAAATGGAGATCCACTTACAGCACATGATTTTGAATATGCATGGAAATATGCGTTAAGCCCTGAAGCGGCTGGAACATATGCTTATCAATTCTACTACATTGTTGGTGCAAAAGAGTATAATGAGAAAAAAGGAACAGCCGATCAAGTTGGTATTAAAGCATTAGATGATAAAACATTAGAAGTTAAATTAACAGCCCCTACAGCATTCTTCCTGGATTTAACCACATTCTACACATACTACCCAATTAATCAAAAAGTACAAGAAGCCAATCCAAAATGGGCAAATGAAGCTAGTAGCTTCGTTTCAAATGGTGCCTTTAAATTAACAGAATGGAAGCATAAAGAAAGCATTAAAATCGAAAAAAATGAAAACTATCATGAAGCGGATAAAATTAAGTTGGATGTTGTGAATTTTGCTATGCTTGATGATGCCAATACTGTTTGGCAAATGTATCAAAATAACGAAGTTGATCTTGTTTACCCACTTCCAACTGATGTTCAAGGTCAACTATTAAAGAGCGGGGATAAGGAATTTCAAAATGGACCGCAATTGGCAGTGTATTATTATAACTTCAACAATAAAAAGAAACCGTTTAATAATGTGAAAGTACGTAAAGCGTTGGCAATGGCAATCGATCGTAAAGTAATTACTGAAAATGTGGTGCAAGGTGGTCAACCACCAGCCTATGGAATTATTCCTCCTGGTATTCCTGATGTGGAAGGAGATTTCCAAGATAATAGTGGTAATTTATTTAAAGAAGATATAGATGAAGCGAAGAAATTATTGCAAGAAGGATTGAAAGAAGAGGGAATGGATAAAATGCCTTCATTCTCGATTTTATTTAATACAGATGAGGGACATAAAAAGGTAGCAGAAGCAGTGCAAGAAATGTGGCGTAAAAATTTAGGTGTTGACGTAACACTTGAAAGTGTAGAGTTCCAAGTGAAGCTGGATCGTGAAAAGGCTGGCGATTTCACCGTTTCTCGTGCTGGTTGGGTTGGAGATTATGTAGATCCAATGACATTCTCGGATCTTTGGTTAACAGGTGGAGCGTATAATGATGCGAAATGGTCAAATTTGGAATATGACAAGCTGATAAATTCCGCAAAAGTGAATAATGATAATAAACAAAGAAGTGAACAATTGCATAAAGCCGAGCAAATTATGATAGAAGAAATGCCGGTTATGCCAATTTACTTCTATACAAGACCATTCGTAGTGAAAGAGAAAGTAACGGGTGTGTATTTACCGATTAATAGATTCCCTCAGTTTATGTATGCTGATATTAAGTGATTTCTTGAAAAGAAAATAAGGAAAATGTGAGGTATGCTTATTCGTTGAGCATACCCCATTTTCTAGGTGAGATAGGTAGTGTAAATAGTATGGGTTAGGCAATCCCCCACTATAAGTTCATGACTTATTTAATAGTAAAGATAAGTGAATGGGGTGCTGAATAATGTTGAAATTTGTGTTGCATCGATTCATGTGGGCTATCATTACACTTTGGGCAACTGTCACCATTACATTTATTATCATGCATAATATTCCGGGAGACCCTTTTGCTCGTGAAGGAACAATGCCAGCAGCAGTATATGAGAATTTACGAAGCTATTACAACTTAGATAAACCAGAAATTGTACAATACTTTTTATATTTAAAACAGCTACTTCAATTTGATTTCGGACCATCATTGAAGTCCCAAACGATAACTGTAAATGACTATATCGAAAACGGTGTTCCTATCTCTTTTCATTTAGGAGCGCAATCTATGCTTATTGCCATTTTCTTTGGATTAATATTAGGAGTTATTGCAGCTCTTAATCGTAATCATTGGCCTGATTATTTTTCCATGATTGTTGCGATTATTGGTATTTCTGTACCAAGCTTTATTTTAGCAACATTATTTATTAATTTCATAGCAGTTGAATGGAAGCTGTTGCCTGTTGCTACGTGGGCGACTTGGAAGCACACTATACTTCCTTCAATGGCACTTGCAATGATGCCACTAGCATATATAGCCAGACTAATGCGTACAAGTATGATTGAAGTGATGAATCAAGACTATATATTAACTGCAAAAGCTAAAGGTTTAAAACGGAGTGCAGTTGTCATTAAGCATGCGGTACGAAATGCTTTATTACCAGTTGTGAGTGTATTAGGAATATTAACAGCTAATTTAGTAACAGGAAGCTTTATTGTAGAGAGTATTTTCGGCATACCTGGAATGGGCGACATGTTTGTAAAAGGGATTTTTAATAGGGATTATCCTGTTATTTTAGGTTGTACAGTTTTTTATAGCGCAGTTCTTATTCTATTTATTTTTCTCGTCGATATTGCATATACCTTGATTGATCCAAGAATCAAAGTGACGGGAGGTAAGAGTAAGTAATGACAAATAAAATAGAATTTCACGAAGATCTCTTTTTGCCAGCAGAAGATAATAAAGTAGAAGTAGAAAAAATTGCTCGTCCTTCTCTTTCCTATTGGCGTGATGTTTGGAGACGATTGCGAGCGAATAAGTTAGCGATGCTAGGGTTATTCCTCATTATTGTTCTCATCATTATGGCTATTGTAGGTCCTCACCTCAATAACTACACGTATTATGAGCAAGATTATACGAAAAAGAATCTGCGGCCAAATGCTGAGCACTGGTTTGGAACAGATTCAGCAGGAAGAGATTTATTTACGAGAGCATGGTACGGTGCTCGTGTTTCATTGTTTATCGGAATTATGGCTGCGCTAATTGATTTAATGATAGGTGTTATTTATGGTGGATTAGCTGGATTAAAAGGTGGGCGTGTCGATAACATTATGATGCGAATTGCAGAAGTACTTTATTCAATTCCATATTTGTTAATGGTCATTCTCATAATGGTTGTTCTAAAACCAGGTATTTTACCAATTATCATTGCTTTAACAATAACAGGCTGGGTACAAATGTCACGGCTAGTACGAGGACAAGTGTTACAACTAAAAGAATTTGAGTTTGTTCATGCAGCAGAGGCAGCCGGAGCGAAAACGAGCTGGACGTTGCGTAAGCATTTAATTCCAAATTCTATGGGACCTATTATTGTAAACATGACATTAACAGTTCCAACAGCTATATTTGCTGAAGCGACATTAAGTTTTCTTGGGCTTGGCATTCAGCCACCACACGCGAGCTGGGGGTCATTGGCGAGCGACGCACTAGGAAGTATTTTAATAGGGAATTTCTATCAATTAGGAATTCCAGCACTATTAATCTCATTAACAATGTTTGCTTTCAATGTACTTGGTGACGGATTACAAGATGCATTAGATCCTAAATTACGTGATTAGTAGAGGGGGGACAACAAATGGATACTTTACTAGAGGTGAAGGATTTACGAATTGACTTCCGCACGTATGGAGGAGAGGTGCATGCTGTTCGTAGTGTTAACTTCGAAGTTCGGGCGGGAGAAACATTGGGAATAGTGGGTGAGTCTGGTTGTGGTAAAAGTGTAACAGCGAAAGCAATTATGAAGCTTTTAGCAACGCCGCCTGCAACGTATAGAAGTGGTTCAATTCGTTTTCTTGGGAAAGACCTTGTGCAAATGAAAGAGAGAGAAATGGAGAAAATCCGTGGTAATGATGTCTCTATGATTTTTCAAGACCCCATGACTTCATTGAATCCAACGTCTCGTGTTGGCTTTCAAATTATTGAATCGCTACTTAAGCATCAGCGCTTATCTCGTAACGAAGCACATCAAAAAGCGTTAGAGATGTTAAAACTAGTTGGTATTCCTCAACCAGAGAAAAGGATGAATCAATATCCACATGAATTTTCTGGAGGGATGCGTCAGCGAGCGATGATTGCAATGGCACTTGTTTGTAATCCGAAATTAATTATTGCAGATGAACCAACGACAGCTCTAGATGTTACGATTCAAGCACAAATTTTAGAATTAATGAAAGATATTCAAAGTAAATCAAACACGGCTATTATTCTTATTACCCACGATCTTGGGGTGGTTGCAGAGATGTGTGATCGTGTTGTTGTTATGTATGCTGGTAAGGTTGTGGAGACAGGGTCAGTTGTTGATATTTTTCAAAAGCCGAAACATCCATATACGAAAGGTTTATTGAAATCAGTACCACGATTTGATATGGATCGTAATGTAGCATTGTCACCGATTATTGGGTCACCACCAGATTTATTTTCCCCTCCAAAAGGTTGTTCTTTCTATGCACGTTGTGATTATGCAATGAAAATATGTAAAGAGTATGATCCAGAGCTAGAAAAGGTAGGGAATAATCAGACGTCAGCTTGTTGGTTAAATCATCCGATGGCTAATGCTCGCAATAATAAAACACCACAAAATATATAGAGGAGGTATTTCCATGGGTTTGACTACAAATCAAATCTTGCAGAATCAAAGTTCGACTAAAGATACTCCTCTTTTACAGGTGAAGGATTTACGTAAGTATTTTTCAGTCGGTAAACAACAATTAAAAGCTGTAGATGGTTTGAATTTTGATATATATAAAGGGGAAACAGTTGGCTTAGTAGGTGAATCGGGTTGTGGTAAATCAACAGCTGGCCGTACTATCATTCGATTATATGAGCCAACAGAGGGAGAAGTTCTGTTTGAAGGAAAGAATATTTATAAACATACTCCTCGTGAAATGTCTGAGTTGCGAAAAAATATTCAACTCATTTTTCAAGATCCTTATGCTTCTTTGAATCCACGTATGACAATTGAGGAAGTCGTTTCTGAACCTTTGGTAATTCATGGTGTGGTGAAGGGAGTTGCAAAGCGAAAACGTGTGGAGGAGCTAGTGGAGCTAGTAGGCTTAAGTACAGATCATCTCAACCGCTTTCCGCATGAATTTAGTGGAGGACAACGTCAACGGGTTGGGATAGCACGTGCATTAGCATTAAACCCGAAATTTATTGTATGTGATGAACCAATTTCAGCGTTAGATGTGTCTATTCAAGCGCAGGTAGTGAATTTATTGAAATCTTTACAAAAAGAAATGGGATTAACGTATTTGTTTGTCGCACATGATTTGTCGATGGTTAAGTATATTTCTAATCGCATTCTTGTGATGTATTTAGGAAAAATGATGGAGTTAGCTGATAGTGAAACATTATGTAATCAGCCCCTACATCCATATACGCAAGCGTTGTTATCGGCTGTTCCGATTCCAGACCCTACACTGAAAAGAGAACGTATCATTTTAAAAGGTGATGTGCCAAGTCCAATTAATCCACCAAGTGGTTGTGTGTTTCGTACACGCTGTCCTAAGGCGATGGATATATGTGCATCCGTTGTTCCAGAGTGGGTTGAACAAAAGTCAGGACACTTTGTAGCATGTCATTTATATTAGCTTAAAAATAGTGCACTTCATGTTACGTACTAATGCTGGGGTGCACTTTTCATTTGGTGAAAATTATATGTAAAATTAAGGCATGTTCTGATTGAATTGTCATAAAATAACTTAATGTCACAACACTATTACAATGTTACAATAGTAATGAAAATTTTGAAAAGGAGTGGCGAAATGAATCAGTTTCAAATGAATCTAGAAAAGTATGCTGAGCTGGCTGTTAAGGTTGGGGTAAATATCCAAAAAGGGCAAACGCTTGTTATTAATACAATGCTTGATGGGGCGGAGCTAGTAAGGGTTATTACGAAGAAAGCGTATGATGCGGGTGCTCATAATGTAATTGTAAACTTTAGCGATGATACAATTAATCGACTGAAGTTTGAGTATGCTGATGATGAAGTGTTTAAAGTATATCCTAAACACCGTGCAAACGAACAAAACGAACTAGCTGAACAAGGCGCTGCTTACCTTTCTGTTATTTCATCTTCACCAGATTTACTTAAGGGTATCAATCCAGAGCGTATTGCTAATAATCAAAAAACTTCAGGACAAGCACTTAGTAAATTTCGTTCTTACATACAAAGCGATAAGATTGCATGGAGTATTGTAGCTGTACCATCTCAAGCTTGGGCAAACATGGTATTCCCTGATGCACCAGAAGAAGAGCGAGTAGCATTACTATGGGATGCAATCTTTAAAGCAACACGAATTGATCAAGAAGATCCAGTTGCTGCTTGGCAACAACATAATGAAAATCTGCATACAAAAGTGGATTATTTAAATCAAAAGCATTATAAAAAACTACATTACAAAGCACCAGGTACTGATTTAACAATTGAGCTTCCAGAGAAGCATGTATGGTGTGGAGCAGGTAGTGTTAGTGAAGCAGGTATTGACTTTATGGCTAACATGCCAACAGAAGAAGTGTTTTCAATGCCGTTGAAAACAGGTGTTAATGGTGTTGTTTCAAGTACAAAACCATTGAGCTATGGTGGAAATATTATTGATAAGTTTACGATTACTTTTGAAAATGGTCGAATTATAGATGCAAAAGCTGAAGTAGGCGAAGAAATATTGAAGCATTTAATTGAAACAGATGAAGGATCGCATTATTTAGGAGAAGTCGCGTTAGTACCACATCATTCTCCAATTTCTGAATCAAATATTCTATACTATAATACTTTATTCGATGAAAACGCATCTAATCATTTAGCAATTGGTAGCGCTTATGCATTCAATTTAGAGGGTGGAAAAACAATGTCTCGCGAAGAATTAAATGATAATGGTGCTAACGAAAGTATTACACATGTGGATTTCATGATTGGTTCAGATCAAATGGATATCGATGGAATCACAAGTGAAGGAGTTGCAGAACCAATCTTCCGTAATGGAAATTGGGCATTTTAACCTTAATTTATCTTGTTTTGTGTGAATTGGATGACAATTTATGACTCGTGAAGTAAAATGAGTAAAGAAATCCAAACTTCATACTATTTCTTAATAAGTGCCTAAACATATAGGGTAATAGGGAAACTGGTGAGAATCCAGTACAGCCCCCGCTACTGTAAGCATTAAGATAATCATGCAAAGATAGCCACTGATTAATTTCGGGAAGGTTGCATGGTCAGGATGCGAAGTCAGGAAACCTGCTTTTTAAGAATTTTATTGTTTTTTCGAAGAGATATTGTATGATTCTGTGAGTAACATCTTTAGAAAAAACTAGACCAACTTATATTTCGGAGGGAAATATAGGTCAAGAAATATCATGATTATGTTGATGCCTTGGCCTTTATGGTCAAGGTATTTTTGTTTTTTCTTAAAAATAGGGAGGATGTAGAAATGGGTAATCAAGAGCAAACATCAGGTAAGATTTTGGTTTACACGGGAAATGGAAAAGGGAAGACTACAGCGGCATTTGGATTAGCTGCACGAGCGTTAGGTAGAGATAAGAAGGTTGTTATTTTACAATTTATTAAATCTCCAGAACGTACATATGGTGAACAAATTTCATTAGAAAAATTAGGCGCAGAAGTAGCTCAATTAGGTATCGGATTTACATGGCTGAAAACACCTGAGGAGCATCGTGTATCTTTGAAAAAAGCTTGGGCAACAGCGAAAGAAAAGCTTCTAAGTGGTGACTACGATGTTGTGATTTTCGATGAGCTGAACAATGCGTTAAGTATTGATTCATTCCCAATTGATGATGTACTACCTTTAGCAGATGTAGTAGATACTTTGAAGAAGAAGCCTGTTGCTACTCATGTTGTGATTACAGGTCGAGATGCGAAGCCAGAGATTAAAGAACTTGCTGATTTGGTTTCCATCATTGAAGAAGAAAAGCATTACTACCAAGATGGTGTAGATGCTATTTATGGTATTGAATATTAATTCGTAAGTGTAACTATTTAATAGTTTTTACTTAATAAAACAAGCAGATAAGATGGAGGAACAATCATGGTTAAAAGATTTACCAAAAGTATTAGTTTATTAGCGTTATTATTGTTATTAACGTTTAGCGCACTAACAGGTTGTGGCACATCAGATGAGCCGAAGAAAGAAGAGACGAAAACAGAACAAGGAGATGCGAAACAAGGAGCATTTCCAGTAACGATTAAAGATAGCACAGGTAAAGATATAACGATTGAAAAGAAACCTGAAAAAATTGTTTCGTTATTACCAAGTATTACAGAAAATCTATTTGCACTAGGTTTAGATAAAGAAATTGTTGGTGTATCTGATTACGATAATTATCCAGAAGCAGCTACAAAGAAAGAAAAAGTTGGTTCACAAGATATGAATCTTGAGAAAATTTTAGCGCTTAAGCCGGACGTAGCATTCCTACAAGAATATCATGTACAAAACCATGCTAATGCGGTTAAGCAATTAGAAGATGCAGGTATTACAGTTGTTGTACCTGATGGAACACAAGCATCTTTTGAAGACGCATATGATGTTATGCAGCTACTTGCTAAAGCAACAGGTAAGGAAAAAGAAGCGGATAAAATCATTGCTGATATGAAAGAAAAAGTAGCAGCAATTAAAGAACAAGCGAAAAACGTAAAAGAAAAGAAAAAGGTTTATGTAGAAGTTTCACCTGCACCTGATATTTTTACAACAGGAAAAAATACATTCATGAATGAAATGATTGAAATGATTGGTGCTGAAAACGTGGCAGCGAACCTAGATGGATGGGTAAAATTAAGCGAAGAAGAAGCAGTTAAATTTAACCCAGATGTGATTATTACAACATATGGTTATTATGTTGATAAACCGGCTGAGCAAGTGTTAAATCGTAAAGGTTGGGCAGAAGTAAACGCTGTGAAGAATAAACAAGTGTTTGATGTGGACAGCGATTCAACAACTAGACCAGGTCCTCGTTTAGTAGACGGAGTTGAAGAACTTGCAAAAACTATTTACCCAGATGTTTTCAAATAAAAAAATTATTTGGTTAACAGTATTCACGCTTTTATTCGTTGTAGGGTCAATGATAGCGGGTGTATTTGTTGGGGCGGTTTCTATAACCGTCCCTGACATTTTTAAAATCATTGCAGGTAAGATACTTGGAATGTCTTTTTATGATGGTGAGAAAACAACCGAATTAATAATTTGGGAAATTCGTTTTTCTAGGGTTGTTTTAGCATTTCTAGTTGGTGCCTCATTATCTCTTGCTGGTGCAGCATTTCAAGGATTGTTACGCAATACACTTGCGGATCCATATACGATTGGTGTGTCGTCTGGAGCTACTCTTGGTGCGGTATTAGTATTATTTTTTCAAATTCCAGCTACGTTTATTGCGGGGTATACACAACCGATTATTGCTATTTTATTTGGATTAGGAACACTTATTATCGTTCTTATTATCACGAACTTTGCTTCAGGTAAACTTTCCAATGAAACCATCATTCTTGCTGGGATTATTTTATCGTCATTCATGGGTGCAATTGTATCTTTATTAATTGCATTAACACCACGAGAGGATATCAGCAATATTCTTTATTGGACAATGGGCAGTGTCGCAATGAGAGGTTGGGGGCATGTACAATTAATTTTACCGTTTTTTATCATTGGGGCAGCTATCATACTGATTCACTATCGTGAACTTAATAATATGGCATTAGGTGAGCAATCTGCACAATTCTCAGGCATGGATGTGAAAAGTAAGAAGAAACTAATCTTAATCGGTGCTTCTATATTAACAGGTGCGGCGGTTGCGGTATCAGGTGCGATTGGATTTGTTGGTCTTGTGATTCCACATTTAGTCCGTTTGCTAACAGGTGCAAACCATCGTTATGTATTGCCCTTTTCTTTACTGATTGGAGGGGCTTACTTAGTGTTGGCTGATTTACTCGCAAGAACAATCATAGCACCAACAGAGTTACCTATTGGTGTTGTAACAGCGCTTATCGGAACGCCGATATTTACTATTTTACTTGTTAAGCAACGATTTAAGAAAAGGAATGCTTAAACTAAGTGGAGGCTTTTAGAAATGATTACTGTAAAGAATGTTACAGGTGGATATAATGCTTCAACTGCGATTGTTCATAATCTTTCTTTTTCTGTTAAGAAAGGTCATTTTTTTGCGTTATTAGGACCGAATGGAAGTGGGAAAACAACCATTATACGATTGATTATGGGGGCACTATCGTTGCATAGTGGTGACATTATAATAGATGGTCGTGACGTGAGGGAATATAAACCGAGAGAATTAGCACAAAAAGTAGCGGTAATGACGCAAGAAAATGAAATAGGATTAGATTTTACAGTGCAGGAGATTGTGAGTCTTGGACGTTATCCGTATCAGAAATCCATTTTCTTTAAAGAAAATACAGCTAAAGACCATGAGATTGTTGAACAAGTAATGAAACAAACTCAAGTGTGGTCATTTAAAGACAGGCCTTATAATGCGTTAAGTGGTGGTGAGAAGCAGCGTGTCTTATTGGCGAAGGCGTTGGCTCAAGAGCCGGATTTATTGCTACTAGATGAACCGACGAATCACTTAGATGTGCGGCATACAATGGAACTACTGGACTTATTAAAAAAGCTTCAGTTGCAAACGAATTTAACCATTATTGCCATTCTTCATGATTTGAATTTAACTTCTTTATATGCAGATGGAATTGGTCTATTATGCGGTGGTGAATTATATGGTACGTATAATGGGTTGTTAGAAGAAAATGCGAAGGACTTCAGTGAAGTATATGAGGTAGATATGCAATTCCATTCACATCCTGATGTAGCGAAGAACCAAATCTTCGTTTCTCCGTCTTTTTTATTTGAATCAAAGGAAGAGGTTTTAACAAATTTTCTATCAGTGAAGGAAGCAGAACATCATATGGAGTTGCTGTTTGCTAAACCTTTAAGAACCATTTCTGTTGGAACAAATGGCAAAGGAATCACATGGGAAGATGGCTTTTATATTGCAAAAAACAAAGAGAGCGGGCCGACTAAACAAAGTATGCATTTCTTTGGGGATGCGGTCGTTTTTGCTTATAATTCTGAAAAGAATTGTTGTGAAAAATGGGTTGATTCAAAACAAATAAATAACGCCTGGTCTGCTTTATTAATTCTTACAACATATAAACACTCCTACCAGCTTGGTGTCATTACAGCCACTTACTTTGATGATAAGGAGCTAATGAATGTTGCTATGCAATTAACAGCGATAAAAACAGAATTGCAACTTAAAGCAGAAGCTCATTCTTATAGTCATGAACCACTGTCGCTCTTAACTGTAAGTTCATATGGTCAAGCAGAGTCTCAAAGAAAGAATGATGTCCAAAGTGCGACAAAGGAAATTATCCAACTGCTTCAACATGCTTGGAAGAGCCTTTATTATGATAGTGACAATCAAAAACAAAACGAAGTATATCGAATAATGAAGTAAAAGGTGTCAAGATTAATTGACACCTTTTGTTTGTAACTGCTGCAGCGTCTGTACATGATGATTGTTGCTTTCTAGTACTTCATCAATAAGCTTCTTATTCTCTTCGCTAATATCTCCTTTAATATTCTTTCCAGCTATGTGTACGGCATAATGTTGTTCTGCTTTAATCGCTTCCTCAATAATGTTTGCATTAGTTTTTGGGCTTGTAAATGAGCTGATAAAGTCAATCATAGAGCCCATGATACCTTCATCTGTTACGGGTGTTCCGTTTAAGTTTTGAATTCGTTCAGCAATTCGCATTGCGCTGAATTTATGCTCCTGCTGTATCTTTTGTAATACTTTCTTACTGTCGAGATCTTGGCAGTGTTTAATATAATGCTCATATGCATGAATTCCCATATATAAACCTTTGAGAAAATCATTTAATTCTTTAATATCATCATTTTTCATTTAGTTCACCTCAATAGTAGTTTCTCTGATTGAACATGGTCTATACTTGAAAATTGTCAGATGATAGAAGGTATTAGCATGGATTTCCATGACAAATTTTGTTACAATGTATTGGAATTGCTCGGGAATAATAAATTTATTAAGTTTTCGTAGCTTTGTGCCACACGAATAATAGACAAAGAAAAAGGGGAAAAGGAAATAATGACTAAATTTGTAAGAACATTAGTGATGGTTGTTTTCGTTGGTTTAGTTTCATTTGGTATAACCAAAGAAACAGAAGCTGTGCAGAATAATTATGTTCAGGCTATTCGAACAACTGCCGTTTATGATGTTGTTGACGGAAAGGAACTGCAAATAGGCACTATTAATGCCAAGCAACAATTTGTGTTAAGTCGTTCTGATGCTAATCGTTTTTATATAAAATACGGCAATAATAATGCTTACTTTGATAAGAGAAATGGACAAGTTGGGAAGAAGACGACAAATTTTGTGCAGGCAAATGTAATGGCTGCGACAAATGATGTAGTTGTTACAAAAGCAAAGACGCCAGTATATGATCGAACAGTTGGTTCAAAGCAAGTGCTAGCAGTAATAAATATCAATATACGTTATCCGGTTATTGGAAAGGTAAAAGACTGGTATCAAGTAAATGTAGGTAATCGAATAGGGTATATAAGTGCGCAAGCGGTAACAGAAGATAAGGGTATACCTGTCCTAATGTACCATCATATGTTGCCTAATCCAGAACTTACACCTTTTAGTAAGAACTCAATGGTTATTAAAGTTTCCACATTCCAAGAACAAATGAAATATTTAAAAGCGAATGGATGGAGAACGATAACACTTCAAGAGTTGGATCGTTACTTATATAATGAACAGAATTTAACAGGTAGGGTAGTAGCCATTACGTTTGATGATGGTAATACCTCAACTGTTAAATATGCATATCCTATTTTGAAAGCAAATAATCAAAAAGCAACTCAATTTATCATTGGAGACCGAGTGAGAGCGCAAGCAAAACCGTGGGATGAAATGACTTTTTCATATGTAGGATATAAAGAAATGAGAGAATCAAAAGATGTTTATGATTTTCAATCGCATACATTCGGACTTCATTTACGAGATCCTATTACATCTCAACCATACTTAATTAAGAAAAACTATGATGAGATTTTAAATGATACATTAAGAGGTAAGGAGCATATTGGAGCGTTTGATGGTAATCCAAATAGAATCCAATATTTGGCATATCCTTGGGGGCAATTTGATCAAGAAGCAGTGAGTGCTATAAGTGAAGCAGGTATTCGCATGGCATTTACAACTAATACTGGGAATGTAAAATTAGGTGATGATCGTTATGAATTAAATCGCCAAGGTATTGCTCCAAGTCATAGTATGACTGATTTTATAAATAAACTTAATGGTACATACAAGGGACGGAATATAGTGGAGTAAGAATGAAAGCAAAAAACCAGCATGCTTAGAGGGATGCTGGTTTTTTGCTCTTATTTAATTTTATAAACCATTCAGGGTAATCAGTAACGATTCCATCTGGATTGATAGCTAATGCTTTCTTCATTTGCTGTTCATTGCGTATTGTCCAAATAAAACAATGGGCATTTTGATTATGAATAGTATTGAGAAGTTGTGAGCTACTATTTGTAATCCTTGGATTGATGTATGAAGCATAGGAAGCATGATCTTCTACCTGTTTCTTAGTAATCCCGTTCATTTGTTGTTTAATTAATACACCGACTGGTATATTTGGCAGCAATTGATGAAATACTTTGATGAACTCACTATTAAAGCTTTGAATAATAATGTGTTCATGAGGTTTTTTTCGTAAAAAATCTACTAATAGCATAGCTACTTTGTCAATATCAAAAATATGCTTTACTTCTATAAGCATCTGCACTTTACTATTATATTGCTCGAACATTTCCGTGAATGCTGGTATTCTCTCACCTGCAAAAGAAGGATGCTTCCATGAACCTGCATCTAATTGTTTTAATTCCTCTATTGTAAACTCTCTTACTAGACCTTTCCCATTTGTAGTGCGGTCTACAGTCTCATCGTGTATGACAGCGAATTGATTATCTTTCGTTAGTTGTATATCAAATTCAAGCATATCGGCTTGTAAATCCAGCGCAGCTTGAAAGGCGCTATGGGTATTCTCAGGATAGCTTCCCGCTGCACCTCTATGGGCAATAATCAACGGTTTTTTTTGATCAATAGTTGTATTGCTACGTTTGCCTTTTTGAAGCATGTAGAAACAACATATAAGAATGGAGACTATAACTAAAATACATAAGATGATGAGCATGCTTTTTCCTCCGATACATATTTATTAATACCCGCTACTTTTTCCTTACTTTTATATATAACAAATGTGAAGGGAGGTGAAAAGCATGGCGATTGAAACATTGGTTTCAAAACAATTACGCTTAACTTTTCAAACAGGGATTGATGGAGAAGGAAAACCAATTCTTGCGAGAAAAACGTTTTCCAACATCGATCCAACTGCTACGGCAGAACAACTTCTTGTATCTGCAAAAGCAATTGCTAGTCTTCAGATTCATCCTACCTATGCTATTGAACAACAAGAGTTACAAAGTATAGAAGAATAAAAAGAGATAGAAAGAGAGGAAAGGAGGAAGTAAGATGAGTAAAACATTAGAGATGGTTTTCACAATGGATAATAGCAAGTCTACGACTATATCTATCGATCAGCCGAAGGAGCCAGTTGATATTGATACTGTGAAAGCAGTGATGGATACATTAATTGCACAAGCCATTTTTTCGTCTTCTGCCAGTAAATTTGTTGCTAAGAAAGCAGTACGTGTTGTGGATCGAACTATCCAAGAGTATAGCATTTAAGTAAGTAGCATAATCAGTGGTGATAAATGTTGTTTATTACCACTGATTAATATTGAAAGGAGGAAGTGAAAGTGGAAAATATGATTCCTTTCATTAGTGATGTTGGCTTTCCAATTGTTGTAACACTTTATTTATTGTACCGAATTGAAACAAAATTAAATGTGCTAATTGAAACAATCCAAAGCCTCCCTCAACGAATGAAAGAGGAAAGTACATTTCAAATTTAAGGTGAATAAAATGATAGCTGACTCTTTTTTGGTTACACTAAATGTGTAATCATAGACATGAGTCAGCTTTTTTGGCATGACAAAAGACGCTACTATAGAGTAGCGTCTAAATAAACGTAAGTGAAAGTTTAAATTAAAGTTTTACTACGTTCTTAGCTTGTGGTCCACGGCTGCCATCTTCGATTTCGAACTCTACTTCTTGACCTTCATCAAGAGTTTTGTAGCCTTCGCCTTGGATTGCAGAAAAGTGAACGAATACATCGTTTCCGCCTGGTACTTCGATGAAGCCAAAACCTTTTTCGCCATTAAACCATTTTACTTTACCTGTTACTGTCATACGATAAATCCTCCTAAAAGTTAAACAAAAATTAACATGCTACTTTATTACTTCCCAGTTGAGATAATAAAATTCACACATTATCAAACAACAAACGTTTCCCTTTTGGCGCTTGATAATACGCAAATTTTTAATCCTACTGATAAGATATATTATACATGAATATATCTTAAATAACAAGTTCAATAGTGAAAAATATCAGAAACTTAAAAAGATAGCTAATCCTTCACCAATCCCATTAGTGAAGGATATGAAACCGATTTTATACCGATAGAATTTTCTCGTAACAATCGACAATATTTTCCTTTACTTTACCTTTGTCATAGAAAGAATATCCTACTCGTTCCCAGAAGTTTTTCGCTATTATATTTTTTTCTAAAATCGCTAGACGTAGCTTAGGGGTACTATCGGTCTTAATAACCTCTTCAAAGGCAGTATATGCCATTAATCCGTAGCCAAAACCGTGATAGTCATTATGAATCATAAATAAACCAATCCAAGTTGTTTGATCTTTGGGATTTATTAGCAAGTAATCAATCACACCAATATATGTATCATCAGCCTTTATGAAAACGCTTGTACTTCTATCATTTTGAAGCTCCTCTTTCACTTGTTCATCTGAGCGATTAGGGCTGCCATTTTCTAATATATTGTAATCATGATTCGAATTTAGTATTTCTTTAGCAATATATAATGTTTCTTCTGTAATTGGCTCAAAAGTAATCATTCTGTTTGCTCCTGTTCAGTATATATTTCGACTTTTATTGTACCTGATTATATAGGCAAAAGTAATTAAATTTCGATGGAAATCAAATCTACTATGAGTTATTTTGCTTATAAAAGTTAATATTCTTAATTCTATTTGCTAGCTATATTTTATATTGATATAATTTTTATATTCCAAATTCATGAAAAATGAGTAGCTAAAAATAGGAGACTAAATATGATATCAACAATCATTTTATGTAAGCGACCTAATTTTGAGAAATCACCGACACCAGCAAATTTTTTATGTAGTGCTATTGTGATATTTAAAGAAGAATTACCGATTACACATGGTTATTGTGAAATTTTTAAAAATAATGAAGATATCTATATTCATTCAAAAGGTTGGAGTATACCCCAAGAAAGCCTTATTAGAACGATTCAAATGTATGTCAGAAATAAACTAAATGATATTGAAGCAGGAAATATCAGCACTGCAGATAAGGCTCGTACGAAAGCGGAGCGTTATCTTATAAAGCAAGGAAGATCTTTTGCAACTGATTTAGATATGGACAATTTACCAAAAGAAATACAAGAATGTGTGGAGGATTATCCTCCAGAAATGAAGGCGGAAATACTAAGTCTTGACCAAGAGATACAAAATATTACAGACCGAGTTAATGCGGCTTGGAAGAAATAAATGGCCAAATAAAACATATACGAAGCATATTAAAAGCGTAAAGAGGCGTCCTGAAAGTGATTGAAAAGCACTTTGGGACGCCTCTTTTTTAAAAGGAGAAGAATATATAAAATTTTGTTTGGCCTCTAAGCCTACTGCCACATGGCTCCTATTTGATTAGAAGTAAAAACAAGTAGTAAATTCTAAATCAAAATGGATAGGTGACGTTTTTTCTTATTGTCTAGCTCCAGCACATACGGAGCTAAGAAGGGTGCTTACGATTTTCTTATCCAATCAGCATGCCTGCAATTGCCGCACTTAAGCATGAAGCGAGAGCACCTGCAATGACGGATTTGACTCCCATTTTTGCAATATCTGTTCTTCTGCTAGGTGCTAATTTTCCCAATCCACCTAAAAGAATTCCCAATGACGAAACATTGGCAAATCCACATAATGCGAAGCTAATAACCGCCACGGTTTTTGGAGATAAATTTGGAATTTCTGGCGCAAAGGCAGAATAGGCTACAAATTCATTTAAAATTAATTTCTGTCCAATAAAGTTCCCCGCAACAAGTGCTTCATTCCAAGGAACACCAATGATAAAGGAAAGCGGAGCGAATATATATCCTAAAATTAGTTCTAAAGAAAGTTGATCAAAACCGAATATGCCTCCAATTAAACTTAATATTCCGTTAAGTAAAGCAATTAAAGCAATGAAAGCAAGAAGCATAGCGCCAATATTTAAAGCTAGTTGTAATCCAACCGAAGCACCGTTAGCTGCAGCATCTATTACGTTAGCTGATTCATCATCTTTATGCATTTGAAAATCTTCGTTTTCATTACTTTCCTCCGTTTCAGGATAGATAATTTTTGCTAATACTAATCCCGCTGGTGCAGACATTAAACTTGCCGCTAATAGGTATTCAAGAGGTACACCAAGAAGTGAATATCCTATTAGAACGCTACCAGCAACGGAAGCTAGTCCACAAACCATAACGGCAAATAGCTCCGACATAGTCATTCCTGGTAAATATGGTTTAACAACTAATGGTGCTTCTGTTTGTCCAACGAAAATGTTGGCTGTTGCTGAGAAAGTTTCGGCTTTTCTCGTCCCCAATAGTTTTGCTAGACCGCCACCAATGTATTTAATAATAAATTGCATAATACCTAAGTAATATAACACTGAAATCAAACTGGAGAAGAAAATTACAACTGTCAACACATTGAATGCAAAGACAAAGGAAATATTTGATTCAGGAGTGTATATTCCTCCAAATAAGAATGATATTCCTTCGTTTGCATAAGTAATAATAGCATTAACAACATCTGTAAGCTTTTGAAGGGCTGCGCGCCCTAATGGCCATTTAAGTACGATAAAAGCAAATGATATTTGAATAGCTAATCCAACTAATACTGTCCGAAAATTAATTCTTTTTTTGTTATTTGACATAAGAAAAGCAATGCCAAGAACAGCGAGTAATCCAATTAGTCCCCATAAATAGTTCATGATAACACCTCAATATATTTTCTTTTTGTTAAAGAAAGGGAAGATTGACTACAAGTAGTTTGAACGAAAGTGTTGAAATTATTCTCATATGCTCATGGGGAAGAAATTAAATTATTGTTAGAGTAAGAGGTATACTAGAAAATAAATGAAAATTTCGAGAAGAAATTGTTTTCTGTATGGAAATTTCATATCCTAAAAAGATAGCCAACGATATTGAAACTATGTTATATTCGATTAGTTAAAGCTATGAAACGGCTAGATTTTTTTATAGATAAGGATGTAGAAAATGAACTCATCACTTCAAAAGGAAGTCCAATCAAGAAAAACGTTCGCCATCATTTCCCACCCGGATGCTGGTAAAACGACTATTACAGAAAAACTATTATTGTTCGGTGGCGCTATTCGTGATGCTGGAACAGTTAAAGCACGTAAAACAGGTAAATATGCAACATCTGACTGGATGGAAATCGAGAAGCAAAGAGGAATCTCGGTTACTTCTTCTGTTATGCAATTTGAATATAAAGACTGTAAAGTAAACATTGTTGATACACCTGGTCACCAAGACTTTAGTGAAGATACGTATCGTACATTAACTGCAGTTGATAGTGCAGTCATGGTTGTCGATGCGGCTAAAGGTATCGAGGATCAAACAATGAAGCTATTCAAAGTTTGTCGTATGAGGGGTATTCCAATCTTTACATTTATTAATAAGATGGACCGACAAGGTAAAGAGCCTTTAGAGCTTCTAGCTGAATTGGAAGAAGTACTAGGAATTGAATCTTACCCAATGAATTGGCCGATTGGTATGGGTAAAGACTTTGAAGGTATTTATGATCGTTACAATAATCGTATTGAGCTTTTCAAAACGGAAAGTGATGATCGATATTTACCATTAAATGAAGACGGTGAAATAGAAAATAATCACCCGTTGAAGGATTCACCTCTATATGAACAAACTTTAGACGAGATTCTATTATTAAATGAAGCGGGTAACGAATATAGTGTTGATCGAATCTCTCAAGGTGAATTGACACCTGTATTCTTTGGTAGTGCATTAACAACTTTTGGTGTGCAAACTTTCTTGGATGCATTCTTAGATTTTGCACCATCACCACAACCAAGAATGTCTTCTGCAGGAGAAATTGATCCAAGTAGCGAAGATTTCTCAGGATTTATTTTCAAAATCCAAGCCAATATGAATCCAAAGCATAGAGATCGTATTGCCTTCTTACGTATTTGTTCAGGTAAATTCGAAAGAGGTATGAATGTTAATTTAAGTCGTACGGGTAAAAGTATTAACTTGTCTTCATCGACACAATTTATGGCGGATGAGCGTGCAACAGTAAATTCAGCGGTAGGTGGCGACATTATCGGCTTATATGATACAGGTAATTATCAAATCGGTGATACGATTACTACTAGCCGTGAGATGTTCCAATTTGAGAAGCTACCACAGTTCACGCCAGAAATCTTTATGAAAGTATCGGCGAAAAACGTATTGAAACAAAAGCACTTCCATAAAGGTATTAATCAATTAGTACAGGAAGGTGCCATTCAATTATTTAAAACGGTAACGATGGAAGAATACTTATTAGGAGCTGTAGGACAACTACAATTCGAAGTATTTGAAAACCGTATGAAGAATGAATATAACACGGATGTTATCATGGAGCGTGTTGGAAACAAGATGGCACGTTGGGTGGAAGGCAACGTTGTAGATGAGAAGCTTAACAGTTCTCGTAGTATTTTAGTTAAAGATCGCTATGACCAATATGCGTTCCTTTTCGAGAATGAATTTGCACTTCGTTGGTTCCAAGATAAGAACCCTGATGTGAAGCTTTATAATCCAATGGATGGTAAAGACGCTTAATTAACTAAATTTAAAAGAAGTTTTTCTACAGCTTAAGGCTGTTTGAAAGGCTTCTTTTTTTATGGTGAGTTGAAGATTGTGATATAGTATTTTCTGCTTGTTGCGTTAGTATATTAAAGTGTTAGTAAGTTGAAATAATTTTATTAATATATTTTTTTCTTGACAAAAGCACAATATTTTCGTAAATTATACATATACTTTAGTGCTAAAAAGCGTTTAAGTAAAAAAGAATATCTGTTAGCAGATTCAGTAGTTTTGTTTGAAGCAGCAAGAAGAGATCGGATGGATGGTGAGAATCCGAGCTGAAAACAAGAACGAATTACAACTGCCTTGAAATGACAGATGAGCAATGAGTGGGTAAGCATCGTCTTGCCAAGTAGGGTGGTACCGCGAAGCATCTTCGTCCCTATGTGGAGAAGGGCTTTTTTGTGTTTTATAAATGCTTTTTCTCCTATATACAACATGGTTAAGCAGTTCTAAGTTAGGGAGGAGATTTATTTTATGTTACAATCGGCAAAATTAAAGCTGCCTGTATGGGAAGCAGCAACTGTTATGGTTATTATTCTAGCCGTGTTAAGCTACGGTATTATTGTTTTAGGCGTTCAACCCCATTTACCAATGATTTTTGCAATGGTTCTTTTAATGGTTTACGGTATGATAAAGAAAGTAGCTATTTCAGATATTGAAAGAGGAATTATTACAGGTGCTTCATCAGGGCTTGGGGCGGTATACATCTTTTTCTTTATCGGAATGTTAATTAGTAGTTGGATGGCGAGTGGAACAATTCCTACATTAATGTTCTATGGTTTTGAATTATTTTCAGATATGCCATTATATTTTTCGGTATTTGTTGTTTGTTCAATTGTTGGTATTTGTATTGGTAGTGCCTTTACGACTTCAGCGACAATTGGTGTAGCATTTCTTGGAATGGCTTCTGCGATGGATGCATCACTTGCTATTACAGCAGGAGCAATTGTTTCAGGAGCATTTCTAGGTGATAAAATGTCTCCACTGTCTGATACGACTAATTTAGCATCAGAAACTGTTGGTGTTCCAATCTTTGAGCATATTAAGAATATGATGTGGACAACAGTGCCAGGATTTATTATTACAGCGATTATTTTCTTTGTAATTTCACCAGGTAAGGGTGGAAGTACAGAAGAAATCACGACTTTTTTAGCTGCGTTACAAGAACATAGCTATATTAGTTTAGTAGCATTAATTCCGTTTGTTATTGTATGTATACTAGCGATGTTCAGAGTTTCGGCAATTCCTACTCTTTCAGCAGGAATTGTAAGTAGTGTCGTAATTGCTTTCATTTCTGATAGTTCACTAACATTCTCAAAAATGGCGAATATTTTATTCTCAGGTTTTGTTATGGACAGTAATGTAGAGCAGTTAAATTCGGTTTTATCAAGAGGCGGAATCGAGAGCATGATGTTTTCCGTTTCATTAGTCTTATTGGCATTAGGTATGGGTGGATTGCTATTTTTACTAGGAATTATTCCTTCTTTATTACGTTCGATTGAGAAAGTATTAACGAATGCATTTCGTTTAATTATGGCAACGGCTTGTACAGCAATTGGGATTAATTTCTTTGTTGGAGAGCAATACTTGTCGATTCTATTAACTGGTAAAACGTATGAAAATCAATATGAAAAGCTAGGTTATAATAAAAAGACTTTATCTAGAGCTTTAGAGGATACTGGAACAGTTATTAATCCGTTAGTACCGTGGGGAGTTTCAGGGGTATTTATTGCGGGGGTATTAGGTGTACCAACAATGGAGTATGCACCATTTGCCTTCTTCTGTTTATTATGTCCACTGCTAACGATTTTCAGTGGATTAACGCAAATCGGATTAGCGAAGCATAAGCATACAGAAGTAAGTAATACAATACAATAGGTACAACCAATACATCTCAATACAGGAAATGGAGGAATGGTATGTTTATTATTCGATTCTTAATAAGCGGGCTTGCATTACTTGGGATTGATTATGTGCTTGAGGGAATATACATTGATAATTATGGAACAGCTTTAATCGCCATCTTCATTATTGGTATACTGAATATATTTGTGAAGCCAATTTTGCATTTATTATCATTGCCAATTACGTTATTAACGTTTGGGTTATTCTCATTTATTATTAATGCCGCTATATTCTTCCTTGCTTCTCAATTTATTAGCGGTTTCACTGTTTCATCGTTTTGGGGTGCTTTACTCGGAAGTATTCTTCTTAGCTTAGTGCAAAGTGCGCTTCGAGGAAAAGACGATTGAAATCTTATAGGAAACATAATAAAAAGGTCAGCAGACATATAATTGTTTGCTGACCTTTGTTGTATTCAACAATTGTGTCAGTTATAGTTGATTTATGGAGTATTTTCTGAAAAAAATGATTGAGAAAGAGGATTAGTGTATGAAACTTAGTGCGTTTTCCATTAGAAGACCGATTTTCACACTAGTTACAATGATTTTTGTTTTAGTATTGGGGACAGTGTCACTTTTAAATATACCTTTAAAGCTAATTCCTGATATTAATCCTCCGGTTGCGGTTGTTGTAACTACATATGAAGGAGCAAGTCCAACTGAAGTTTCGGAAAAAGTCTCACGGCCATTAGAAGCGAATCTTTCGACTTTACCTGGCTTGAAGAATATAACATCTACTTCTCAGGAAGGTGCGAATTTAACATTATTAGAGTTTTCTTGGACAACGAAACTAGATGAAGTAGAGAATGATGTTCTGCAACGTCTGGAAAGCGTTAGACTACCAGATGGAGTAGAGAAACCTAGATTCATGAAGTTTGATCCATCTCAGTTTCCGATTATTCAGCTTACTTTAAGTTCAGATACAAATCCAGAAGCACTTCGAGAGTTGGCAGATGAATTAAAGCTTCAGTTATTGAAAGTTAATGGAGTAGCTAATGTCAATTTATCTGGTACGCTAGTGAAACAGGTTTCTATTGAATTAGATGAAGATAAATTAAAAACATATAAGCTCGCTCAAAGTGATGTTGTACGTGTTATTTCGGCTAATAATGTCAGTATGCCTGGTGAAAAGGTCTTAACTAAAGGTAAATACTTAACGACTAGAATTATGAGTAGCCTACAATCTGTCGATGATATAAAAAAGCTAACGCTTGCAATAAATCCGATTAATGGTTCTAAGATTACAGTCGATGATGTTAGTAAAGTGGCAATAGTCAGCCAAAATGATCAAACTATCACTAGGACAAATAATGTTCCATCTGTTCTGCTTAGCGTCATGCAGCAATCAGATGCAAATACAGCTTCAGTATCAGAAGAGTTTCAAAAAGAACTACATACGATTTTAAAACAGGATCAATATAAAGATATTAAAAGTGATATTTTATTTGATCAAGGTGATTACATATCTTTAGCTATTGGAAACATTTCATCATCGCTTGTCATTGGTGGCGTTTTAGCGATGCTTATTTTAATTATGTTTCTGCGTAGTTTGAAAAGCCCAATTATTATCGGGATAGCTATCCCTTACTCTGTTATCGTCACATTTGTATTGATGTATTTCTCAAACTTTACATTAAATATTATGACGTTAGGTGGATTAGCACTCGGAATTGGGATGTTAGTTGATAACTCCATCGTTGTGATTGAGAACATATACCGTCATTTATCGATGGGCAAAGATCCTAAAGTTGCTGCTCAAGAAGGTGCGAAAGAGGTAGGGGGAGCGATTACAGCTTCTACTCTTACAACAGTTGTTGTGTTCTTACCAGTAGCATTTATTTCGGGAATTATTGGCGATTTATTTTTAGAGTTTGCTCTAACGATATCCTTTAGTTTATTTGCTTCTTTATACGTAGCTTTATCGATAGTACCGATGATGGCGAGTAGATGGTTAAAGGCGCCACCTACAAATATCGAGAAGAAGCGAAAAGCATCACGGTCAATGATGCTGCTAAAGGGGAGTGTGGAGTGGTCATTGCAACATCGTTTTATCGTCTTGCTCATCACGTTTGTTTTACTAGTTGCAGGTGGCTTGGGTCTTACTACTGTAGGCACACAGTTTTTACCGAATACTGATGAAGAGTATTTCTCTATGCGTGTTGAATTAGAGAATGGTACAGCAATTTCTGAAACAGAAAAAGTTGTAGCAAGTTTAGAGAAAGAGTTAAAGAAGGTAGAAGATGTAGATGTATATGTCAGCTATATTGGTTCAACACAAGAAGGTTCATTCCGAGGAAATGCGGATAGCAATCGAGCTGAAATATATGTGAAATTAGTTGACTTAGACAAACGAGATCAATCTGTATTTCGTATAGTAGATGATATGAAGAAGGATATGGAGCAAGTTGCTAAGAAAACAAATCCAACTGCAGAAGTATCATTTGTACAGCAGTCTACACATGGCTCTGCACCAAATACATTAACATTTAGCTTGCGTGATACAGACAAGAATCGTTTAGATGAAGGCGTGCGTAATCTTCAAAAACAATTAAAAACATTAAAAGATGTTTCAGAAGTAGAAACGAACTTGAGTGATAAAGTAGAAGAGGTTCAGGTTGTTATTAATCGAGAAAAAGCATTACAGCATGGATTTGTTCCAGCACAAATCGCTTCTATAACAAATGATGTAACAAGGGGAGCTTTTGCAACACAAATTGTAAATTCAAAAGGTGATGTACAATCGGTACTTGTTCAATATGACCAAAATGTTGTTGAAAATATTGAAAGCCTAAGAAATTTAGCTATCAAAAAAACAGATGGAACTTTCATAGCATTAAAAGATGTAGCGAATTTCTATTTAGGTGAAAGCCCGGTAAAAATTCAACGTATTAATAATCAAGATGCTGTTCAATTCACTGTTAAATATAAATCAAATGCAACGCTTGGAGATGTTACAGAACAAGTAGAAAAAGCCGTTAAAGATGTTAACTTAGCTAAGCAAACAGAACTTGTCTATAGCGGTGATAAAGAATTATTAGATACTGCTACGAATCAAATGGGCTTAGCGTTTATTTTGGCGATAATCTTTATCTATTTGGTAATGGCAGCACAGTTTGAGTCGTTGAAATATCCATTTGTTATCATGTTTAGTGTACCGTTATTTATTATAGGGGTAGCCATCGCATTAACAACAACAAGAACTCCAATTGGCATAACGGCTATTATTGGTATCATTGTGTTAGCAGGAATTGTTGTCAACAATGCGATTGTTATAGTTGATTACATTAATCAGCGAAAGCAGCAGGGATTGTCTTCATATGAAGCGATTGTGTCTTCTGTGCTTGATAGAGCTAGACCAATATTAATGACTTCTTTAACGACAATTCTTGGTCTTGTACCAATTGCTTTAGGCATTGGTGAAGGTACGGAATTGAATCAACCGATGGGGATAACGGTTATAGGAGGCTTGATTAGTAGTACATTCTTAACGTTATTTGTTATTCCGATAATATATAGCTTCTTTGATAAACAAACAAGAAAAAAAGCGAGATTCAATAGACAGTTAAAAATAAATGATGAACGAGATAATGTTGACGTTGAAATAGAAAAAGAAAAGCTTCGTGAATTACGAGAGCTGGTTAAAAGCGTTCATCATGATAATAATTAAGCTAAAAAAGAAAATGAGAGAGCAGGTGGGAATATGACTAAGACGAAGGAGCACTGGGATGTATACTCACCTTCGACTGGCGAGCATATTTATACAATGAATGAAACAGATGTAACAGAAGTTGATTCATTCGTTGCTAAATCTAAACAAGCATTTCAAACATGGAGTCGCATGGATTTTTCTAAGAGATTGAGCTATTTTGCGAATTTACGTAATGTAATATTGCAAGAACTTGATCAAACAACGGATGTGATTGCGAAAGACGCTGGTAAAGTACAAATGGATGCGCTCGTTGCTGATATTATGCCAGTCCTAGATTTTCTGAAATTTTTAGAGAGTAGTGCGGAAGCTATTTTACGAAGGCAAAAAGTAAAAACACCAATTGTCTTTATCGGAAAGAAATCGTATGTGGAATATATGCCGAGGGGAATCGTTCTTGTGATTTCCCCTTGGAATTATCCTTTTCAACTATCAATGATACCGATTTTAAGCGCTTTGGTTTCAGGCAATACGGTCATTGCTAAACCATCTGAAATAACACCTTATGTAGGTAAATACATGGAAGAGCTATTTGAACGAGCTGGTTTTCCAGAAGGTGTGGTGCAATTTGCTCATGGAGGCAAAGAGTTAGGAGGAGCACTCGTTGCTTCGAAGCCAGATTATATTTTCTTTACTGGCTCTGTCGCTACAGGGAAAATCATTGCAAAGCAAGCAGCTGAGCATCTTATTCCAGTAACGTTAGAGTTAGGTGGTAAAGATCCAATGATTGTTTGTCGTGATGCTAATATTGAACGTGCAGCTAAAGGTGCAGTTTGGGGAGCATTTACGAATAGTGGTCAAGTATGCATGAGTGTGGAAAGGCTATATGTAGATGAAACCATTTATGAACCGTTTATTTCAGCAGTAAAGAAAGAAGTAGCTGCATTAACACAAGGGGCATCGAAAGAACATGATGTTGGAAGTATGACGTTCCACACACAAGTTCAAATTGTTAAAAACCATGTGAATGATGCGCTTGTAAAAGGAGCGGTTCTTGAAACAGGGAAGAATCCTACCGATTGGGATGAAGATTCGATGTTCTTACAACCGATGGTCTTATCTTCGATTACGAATGATATGAAAATCGTTTCAGAAGAGACTTTTGGTCCAATTATGCCAATTATTCCATTTAAGGATGAACAAGAAGCAATTTACTTAGCTAA
The DNA here is from genome assembly GCF_000380245.2 of Bacillus massiliigorillae. Classification (GTDB taxonomy): domain Bacteria; phylum Bacillota; class Bacilli; order Bacillales; family DSM-1321; genus Bacillus_AD; species Bacillus_AD massiliigorillae. Next base: position 2,728,357 of record NZ_HG428741.1, on the reverse strand, counting down.
TAAAAGCGAGTATGGCTTAAATGCAAGTGTATGGTCAAATGATATACAGAGAGCAAATCAAATAGCTTCACAACTTGTTTCTGGAGCGGTAATAATCAATGATGTCATTATCTCTGTAGCAAATCATCATTTACCTTTCGGAGGAGCAAAACAAAGTGGTGTTGGTAGATATCATGGTGAACAGGGTTTACGTATGTTCTGCCATGAAAAAGCGATAATGCAGGATGCAGGGAAGAAGAGTAATGAAATTCAATGGTATCCTTATAATGGGAAATTCGATGATTTTAAAAATATGATCGAAGCTTTTTATGGAAATCAACGAAAATGGGTTCGTTTCCTAAAAAGTTACTTAAACCTTTTAAAGAAAAGTAAGTAAAAATTAGTAATCTAGTTTAATATTTCTTTATTAAAGTGTTGCAAAACATTTTATGATGAAATATAATGATATTACAAATTAATACAGTGTTCCTTTTCAAAGGGGAGTAGCGTTAGGGTTCGCCCTAAAACAAAGTCGTCAATTCGTAGAAATTTTTTTCTTCCGGCTTTGTTGGCATTAATTTTTACTTTATGCTCAGCAAGACCTTTGCCGTTGTACTTTTTTATAAGTGCAGGCAAGGGTCTTTTTTGTTTGCTAAAAATCCAATTTTTGGATTGGTGCAAAAAAGACAAAAGAAGAACACTAACTATTGGAGGTTGAATAATTAATGGAAGCAACGATTTTATTAGAGTATGGCTGGGTTCTTCTTGTTTTAATCGGACTTGAAGGTTTATTAGCCGCCGATAACGCTGTTGTACTAGCGGTAATGGTAAAGCATTTACCACCTGAAGAAAGAAGAAAAGCATTATTTTATGGACTTTTAGGAGCGTTTGTATTTCGAATCGGAAGTTTGTTCTTAATCTCATATCTAGTTAATATATGGCAGGTTCAAGCAATCGGTGCAGCTTACTTATTATTTATAGCAGCTCATCATATTTATAAGAAATATGCGCATAAAGATGAATTGTATGAACCACAGAAGCAAGGTAAAGGTTCAGGTTTCTGGATGACTGTAGTAAAAGTAGAACTTGCAGATATTGCATTTGCGATTGATTCGATGTTAGCAGCGATTGTACTTGCTAAAACACTTCCAGCGACAGGTTGGTTCACTGTAGGTGACATTGATGGTGGTCAATTCATCGTGATGTTCTTAGGCGGATTTATCGGAGTCGTAATTATGCGATTTGCGGCACACTTGTTTGTAGATATTTTACAAAAACGACCAAGCCTAGAAACAGCAGCTTTCTATATCGTAGGTTGGGTAGGGGTGAAGTTAGCTGTAATTGCTTTAGCTCATCCATCAGTAGGCGTTCTACCTCATCATTTCCCTGAGTCATTTGGGTGGAAGGTTACATTCTGGGCAGTTTTATTAGGAATTGTCGCAATTGGATTTTTCACTTCACGAGAGAAGAAGACAAATCAGGAACAAAAAGGTATCTCATAACTAATAATTGAAAAAGCCTCTGTTGAAACAAATTCAACAGAGGCTTTTTTACTTTTGTTTTTAAGAATGTATGGAGCGTTTCATAAAGGATAATGTCTCAGTAATTCCTTGAGAGTAAGGGGTAGCTGGAAGCTTACCGATATTTTCTTCATACTTTTTTCCATCTAAAACGACAGGTCTTTCGAATAAATAGTAAAGCTCAACAGCTTCTTTTAGTTGCGCATCAAATAATCCGATGAATCTTAGCATATTTTTATTTACGGTTCCTACTTTTTTTGAATAGTTCGTTTGTGATTTAGCGATTGCTATGATTTCTTCTCCTGTAATGGTGCCAGCACCAGGTATATTCCAATGCTGATTATAGTTGTCTTCATTTATAGCTATTTCTAAAAGTGCTTTTGCACCATCTGGAGTATAAATGAATTCTCTGGCAATCTTTTGGTCGCCAAGGTATCTAGCCATTTTATTTTGAATTATCAGATCGAAAGTATAATGAAGAAGCGTACTAATAGCATTTGGACCATAGAAGTCAGGAAAGTGAGCGATGATGTAAGGAACATTAGAAAGATGTAACATGTTTGCGAGTTGAAGTCTAATTTTCCCTTTTTTCGTGTGAGGTTGCATAAGTGTCTCTTCGGATACTATATTATTATTGCTTTCTCCATACGCGTAAATATTATCAACAAGAATGATTTTCGCATTATTTTTTGTAGCGGCAGTAATAACATTTCCAAAAATGATTGGAAGATCTTTTTCCCATTTAGAATAGGAAATATTTACTGTTAAAAAGAAATGTGTGCAATCTTTTGTTTCTTGTATTAAAGAAGCTAAGTCAAAAACATCTATACTTGCTTTTATTATATCTTGCGATGGAAAGTATGCTTGTAGTTTTTCAAGATTACGGGCTGCAGCTACCGTTTTGATTTTTCGTGCTCTCAATTCTTCTACAAGAGCATAACCCATTCCACCACTTGCACCTAAAACAACAGCTTTCATTATTCATCTCTCCTCATTATTAACCGATGGTCAATTAAACGGTGAAAAAAATTAAACTAAACTAAACTAAACCTCTCGTAATAAAAGCCACGTGAGCCTTTGCAAAAGTTTCAATATCATTGTATGTTACATCTGACTTTAAATAGTGTGTAATAAATCCCTGTAATGAAAGAAATAAGGAAAATACCGAATGAACATTAGCATGCTTCGGGGAAAGTTCCCAAACAGCTTTGGCAAAATGATTATAGCTTTCATTGGCAGCATTTTTTATTCCTTCCAGCTCAACTTCTTGAATTAGAAACATCATTTCATAATGACTTTTATACGTAAAGGAAAAATGGATAAAGCACATGCAAACGGTTTGTAATTGCTCATAAGATGTCTCATAAGATTGATTCATCGCTTCTTTTAGAAATCCATCAAGCATTGCAAAATCTTGGTCAACCAATGCGTAGAATAATTCAGCTTTATTCTTAAAATGATAATAGATTGAGCCATGACTATATCCTAGGACGTTTGCTATTTGGCGCATGGACACTTTTCGATAGCCTTGTTCTTGAAAAAGTGTTCTAGCAGCTTTCATTATTGTATCTTTTGTTAGTTCGTTGTCTACAGCTTTTCTAGCAGTAATAAAGCAACATCCTTTCTAATTAATTAACCATTGTTCAATTAAACAATACCTTATAATTCCAAAAATGTAAATAATCATTTTTGGTTAGAATAAATAGAGAGGCTGTCCAAAGACAGCCTCTCGAAGCCAAAATATGAAGTTGTCTTATTTACTACCGCTTAATTGAGATTGAGCTTGTTGTACTAGACGTTTTGTAATCTCTCCACCAACTGATCCATTAGCACGAGATGAAGTATCTGAACCTAAAGTAACACCAAATTCTTGTGCTATTTCATATTTATATTGATTTAACATTTGTTCAACACCAGGAACTAATAATTTGTTGCTGCTTGACATACCATTCACTCCTTTATTTGTTTTACAGAGTTCCCTCTGTAAGCTTAGTATGATTCTTTCGATGTTTTATATGTTGCTGCTTTAATGGAAATCGTTCCTTTAAATGCGTGTAACGAAAAATTATAGTAATTGCTACATTAGCAGCTTTAAATTTAAGAAAGTTTGGAAATAGTAAGGGAAAGTAGGTGAGAAGTGTGGATTTAGCGAATGGCAAAACGTATTGGAATCATACATTCAATGGATATGTATACCCAAAGTTAGAGGAGAATATAGAATGTGATGTATTAATTATTGGAAGTGGTTCATCGGGTGCTCATTGTGCTTATTTCTTAAGCGAAACGAATTTATCAGTAGTATTAGTTGATAAAAGAGATATTTGTTGTGGTAGTACGAGAGCGAATACAGGGTTATTACAATATTGTAATGATAAGACCTTAACGTCTACAATACATTCATTTGGTGAAGAGGCGGCAGTGCGACACTATTCATTATGTGTACAAGCGTTACAAACGTTAAAGAATCAAGTAGTTCCGAATCTGTCAAATCAATCTGATTTTATAAGTCGCCGGAGTCTATATTTTGCTTCAACTGAAAATGATGTTCCTATGCTTGAAGAGGAGTTTACTACCTTAAAAAAGTATGGATTTCCAGCAGAATATTGGACAAGAGAACGTATTCAATCACATTTTGGTTTTTCAAAAGCAGCTTCCATTATTACTGATGGTGATGCAGAGTTAAATCCGTTTAAGCATGCACAAAGCCTCATTCACTATGCTCATAATCATGGTGTGAGAGTGTATGAGCATTCCAAAATTATTCGAAAAGATCATAGTGCTGATAAAAATATGCTTTATGTAGAGAATGGCAGCAGTATTACAGCGGAATATGTCATATATGCAACAGGATATGAATCACAGGAAGAAGTGTTGGACCCTAATGGTGTTATTGTGAGTTCTTATGCAATTGCAACAAACCCTATTAGAGAGATAGCTAATTGGTACGAGAACATGATGATTTGGGAGACAGCAAGGCCATACATATATGCAAGGCAAACGATTGATCATCGAATTATTATAGGTGGATTAGATGAAACAACTACACGTGTAGAGAAACGAGATTCGATGATTATTCATAAAAGAGATCAACTGCTAAAGCAATTATGTGAGCTTTTTCCAGAATTGGAGGGTAAAGTAAAAGCGGATTATTATTGGGGTGCTTTCTTTGGCGAAACGCATGACGGTTTACCGACTATTGGAATATACAATGATTATCCAAATAGCTTCTTTCTACGAGGGTTTGGAGGGAATGGAACAGTATATAGTATTATTTTATCACAAATTATACGAGATCTTATTCTTACTGGAAGTCATAAAGATGCGTATCTTTATATGAAGGAAAGACCAACTAAAAGGTAATGAAGAATTTTAAAAGTTATTGTATATGCATGGACAAAATCTACTGAAACCGACTACAATAAGAGGGTTGTTTAAAAAACATTGGATTTTGTTGAAAGGATTTCATTCATGCAGAAATTGAATAAGGATCTATTAAACAAGTTAACCCCTGCACAACTAATTGTTGTTTATTATTTCCTCGCTGTAACGGTTTCTACAATTTTGTTGAAATTACCTGTTGCTTTAAAGCCTGGTGTTGAATTATCAGTTGTTGATGCATTGTTTGTGGCGGCAAGTGCTGTTAGTGTAACAGGGCTTACTACAATTGATATTTCGCAAACATTTAGTGTAACTGGTGATTTTATTTTAATGTTTGTATTACAGTTTGGCGGAATTGGTATTATGACTCTCGGAACATTTATGTGGCTTCTTTTTAAAAAGAAGATAGGCTTTAAGGAAAGACGTCTCATTATGACCGACCAAAACCTTTATTCTCTGTCAGGACTTGTACAATTATTACGACAAGTGTTATATCTGATTATTATAATTGAAGTCATAGGCGCTCTTGTTCTCGGTGTATACTTATTAAAGTTTTATTCCAATCCTTTTGAAGCACTGTTTCATGGAGCATTTATGTCAGTAAGTGCGACAACAAATGGTGGCTTTGATATAACTGGGGCATCGTTAATACCGTATGCTAATGATTATTTCGTGCAATTTATTAATATAATCTTAATTATATTAGGTGCTATTGGTTTTCCTGTTTTAGTCGAAGTAAAGAATTTTCTTTTTAATAAAAGCTCGGCTAAGTTTCAATTTACATTGTTTGCAAAGTTAACTTCTGTAACATTCTTCGCTTTGATTATATTTGGAACTTTTATGATTATCCTACTAGAATTTAATCATTTTTTTCAGGGGAAAAGTTGGCATGAAAGCTTTTTTTATGCTTTCTTTCAGTCAGTCTCGACTCGAAGTGGTGGATTGTCTACTATGGATGTTAGTCAGTTCTCAGAACCGACGTTGCTTTTATTAAGTGGTTTAATGTTTATTGGTGCATCGCCAAGCTCAGTTGGTGGTGGTATTCGAACGACTACATTAGCCCTAAATGTCTTGTTCTTGTACCATTTTGCCCGTGGGAATAAACGTATAAAAGTCTTTAAAAGAGAGATTAGTGAAATAGATATTCGTAAGGCTATTGTTGTGTCGTTAACAGGTTTCTCGATTTGTGTAGGTGCTGTATTTACATTATCAATTACAGAGTCTTTTACATTAACAGAGATACTATTTGAAGTGTGTTCAGCATTCGGAACGACAGGGCTTTCGATGGGGATTACACCAGATCTATCTACATTCGGTAAGTTTGTTTTGATTGTATGTATGTTCATTGGACGAGTAGGTATTGTTACATTTATCTTTATGATTGGTGGAAAAGAAAAGCAGGTGAAATATCGTTATCCAGAAGAGCGTATTATTATTGGGTAATATCAAAATATATGAATTGAAAAATCAGCTGTTAGCTTACTACAGCTGATTTTTTGTGGTTTCTTAACAAAAAAATAACATTAAAACAATAAAATAAACAAAAAGAACAAAGTAAAAACATATTAAAACAAAGTAATTATGTTAAAATAAGTTTGTAATTAAGTGAATAAAGAAAAAACATAATAACAGTTAGTAGGAGGCATAAAGATAATGCAAAATTGCTCAACAAACAATGTACAAGCAATTATTTTTGACTGGGCTGGAACTACGGTAGACTATGGATGTTTTTCTCCTCTACACGTATTTATCGAAATTTTTAAGCAAAAGGGAATTGAAGTAACGCATGAAGAAGCGAGGAAACCAATGGGAACGGCAAAATGGTCCCATATAAATGAAATGTGTCAGATGGAGCGAATTGCAAACGTATGGAAAGAGAAGTTTGGTAAGTTTCCTGATAAAAATGATGTCGATGAACTATATAGTCAGTTTGAGCCGATGCTATTTGCTACTCTACCTCAATACTGCAAGCTAGTTCCAGGTCTCTTACCTTTAATAGAAGAGTTGAAAGCATTAAATATAGCAATAGGTTCAACGACAGGATATACAGCAGAAATGATGGAGATCGTTACAAAGGAAGCGGAAAAGCAAGGGTATACACCTGATTCATTAGTAACACCTAATGAAGTGCCAGCTGGTCGACCTTATCCATGGATGATCTATAAAAATGCCATGAATCTAGGAATATATCCTTTACGTACAATCGTTAAAGTAGGGGATACAATCAGTGACATTGAAGAAGGGGTTAATGCTGGGGTATGGACGATTGGTGTAATTAAAGGGAGTAATGAATTAGGAATGACAGAAGAAGAAGTGAATGCTTGTCCTAATGATGTACTTCAAGAAAAAATGGAAATCGTATCAAAACGTTTCAAAGATGCTGGAGCGCACTATGTAATAGATGAAATCAGTAATTTAATAGATATTATTCCAATTATTAATCAGCGTTTAACACAATCAACTAACTAATTATTAAAGAGGGGTACAATAAAATGACTAGACGTAGAGATGAAAATAATCCGTATTTATTATTAACACCAGGACCTCTATCAACATCGAGTTCTGTGAAACAAGTGATGATGAAAGATTGGTGTACTTGGGATGTTGATTATAATAATCTTGTTCAAGATATTAGAAGCAAGCTCGTTCAGCTAGCAACTTCAACTAGTAATCAATATTCAGCTGTTTTAATGCAAGGTAGCGGCACATTTACAGTAGAATCAGTTATAGGTAGTGTAATACCAAAAGAGGGTAAACTAGTTGTTTTAGTTAATGGAGTATATGGTGCTCGGATTGCTCAAATTGCACAAATGCTACATATTGATGTAACGGTTATTGATAGTGGTGAGACATCGCAACCGAACTTAACTGAGTTAGAGAAGGTGCTACAAGAAGATTTACATATTACGCATGTAGCAGTTGTTCATTGTGAAACCACAACAGGTATGTTGAATCCAATCGAAGCGATTGGAGAAATCGTGAATAAATATGAAAAGACTTACATTGTAGATGCGATGAGTAGCTTTGGTGGCATCCCGATTGATGTGGAAGCTATTGGTATTGATTATTTAATTAGTAGCGCTAATAAGTGTATTCAAGGGGTACCAGGCTTTGGTTTTGTTATCGCCAAAATCGATGAGTTGAAGCAATGTAAAGGATACGCTCGTTCATTATCTCTTGATTTATACGATCAATGGGAAACGATGGAGAAGCATAATGGTAAATGGCGATTTACTTCTCCTACACATACAGTACGAGCTTTCTATCAAGCACTGCTAGAACTTGAAGCAGAGGGTGGAGTATTGCAAAGATATGAGCGTTTTAGCAATAGTCAACGTAAACTAGTTGAAGGAATGAGAGAGTTAGGCTATGAAACACTTTTAGAAGCTGATTTACAGTCACCAATTATTACATCATTTCATTACCTGAAGGAAGGAAACTTTTCTTTCCGAGAGTTATATCAATCATTAAAAGAAAAGGGATATGTGATTTATCCTGGAAAAGTTACCAACTTTGATACATTCCGTATTGGAAATATTGGTGAGGTTAATAAAGAGGATATTGAAAGTTTAGTGAAAGCAATTAAAGAATGTACGCAAGTAGTGTGTGAGTGCTAATGATAATAGATTTATGAAGAAGAGCGAGTGAATGAGCTAACATATTCACTCGTTTTTTAAAAAAAGAATAAGAGTGTACATAATTTTGAGTGGTGTCTAACTTTTACACCTGCCTTGCTCGGCCTACGACCGAGCAGGGTCCTTTTTGATTAGAAGTAAGGAGAAGAAGTAAACCCTATAATAAAAAGGGCCCGGTGACGGTTTTCTTATTATAGGGTTTGTTTGATAGTATAGGGGGTGTTTTATACTTTCTAGACAGAAACATTATAGAACTATAGTAGCCTTAAAGGCAGTATCAAAGAAATCATGCAAAGAATAGTAGCTAAAGAGTGTGTGTAGATGTCTGATATTGGTGAAGAATGGTAAAGAAGAATTCTTGAAATCCTAGATGTTGTAGTGAAAGTAAAAGTGTCTGATTTAGCTGTAACAGAAACAGTTCGCAGCTAAATTGAAAAGTTGGATAATGAAGAGAAGTTAAAAAGGATACGGTGAAAGTTCCTTTTAATAAGAGTGAGCCTTCCACTTTTGAAAGAGGAGTCATTCGTGGAAACGAACGAATAGGGAAGGAAGCCTGCAATTAATGATCAAGATATTAATGTCATAGAGAATAGTAGTAAGACGAACGGTGCAGTAAATGTAGAATTAGTTGGTATAACGTGATACAGCTTTAACTATTCTTATAGACAATACTTTTATTATGCCAAGTGAGTTATGATATGACATAAAAAGGCTGAACAGGTAAGAATTAATCTGTTTCAGCCTTTTTGTTTATATTGTATAAAGGGAACACCATTATATTACTTTCTTTTCTTGGTATGATTCACTTTCTACTTGATTATTGTTTTTGATTAAGTATATACAAACTAAAGCCAAGCTAGCGATGAAGATTACGTAAATAGCTACTGGAGTCCAGCTGTTGAACTCATTAACTAACGCGATAGATATCAGTGGTGCCGTACCTCCAAATATAGCAGCTCCTAGTTGATAGCCTATGGATATGCCTGTGTAACGAATATTAGCATTAAACAATTCTGAGAAGAGAGTACCTAATACGGCTGTAATCATAGACCATAGTGTATAGCCAATGAACGTGGCTATTGTTAGCCATAATACAGACTTTAATTGAACCATATAAAAATATGGAAAAGCAAATAGAATCATTCCAGCTGCTCCTATAATAAAAACTGGCTTGCGTCCAATTCGATCAGACAGACTACCGAATAAAGGAATCAAGAAAGTCGAAGCGAAAGTACCTACTGTAATAGCTGTAAGAACCGATGTTTGATTCATTCCTAAGTTCTTAGTGGCATATGTAATAATAAACGTAGAAAAAATATAGAAAGGTGCTGATTCAACAGCTTTGGCACCTGTAGCAAGTAATACTTCTTTTCGTTGATGAATAAACGTTTCGACAATCGGTAATTTAACGACATTTCCTTGTTTTTTCGCTTCTTCGAACTCTGGTGTTTCTTCTAATCCAGTTCGAATCCAAAGTCCGAGTAACACAAGAACAATGCTTAATACGAATGGAACACGCCAGCCCCATGTAATGAAGTCTGAGTGAGGTAATAAACTCATAAGTGAGATTGATAAAGTTCCGAGTAATAGTCCGATTGAACAGCCCATCATAGGGATACTACCACCAAATCCTTTATTAGAATCATCTGAGTATTCGACAGCTAGTAGAACAGCGCCACCCCATTCACCACCAACAGCAAATCCTTGAATAAGACGAAGTGTGACAAGAAGAACAGGGGCCCATATGCCGATAGTATTGTAATCTGGAAGCAGCCCAATAAGTGCCGTTGATCCACCCATAAGAACAAGTGTTAAAATAAGCGACTTCTTTCTACCAATTTTATCGCCAATATGACTGAATACAATTCCACCGAGTGGTCTAAAGAAGTATGGAATTCCAAAAGAAGCTAATGCAATTAATGTTCCCATAAAAGGATCGAATGTAGGGAAAAATAATTCATTGAATACAAGCGCGGCAACTGTTCCATAAAGTAAATAATCATAATATTCAATTGAGCTACCTATTACACTTGCAAGTAATGCTTTGCGTCTTGTTCGTTTCGTAATCTGCATATTTATGCTCCTTTTCATACTTGAATTGAAAGATATTTTCTAAGTTCGTGAAAAGTATAGCATCAAAAAATATGTAGTTTATTTGGTTCACGTAAAGATGTTATTAAGAATAAAGGGAATATTCTTCATATTTTTTTAACAAAAGTCGCAAAATCCAATTAAATCAAAGTGAAACCAATTTACAAACCAATATAATAGAAATGAATAGTAGCGTGTAGGGAGCTGAGAGGGAGACCGATTTGATATGGAAGGAGATAGTGGAGAAGGGTAATATATTAATAAATTAAAAAACAGCTAGGGCATGTCGATGCCCTAGCTGTTTAACATGGTAAATTACCAGCCCCAAACCATTACGAAGATTGATCCAAGAATTGTAACTAAACCAACAAATACTGCATATGCAATATTGATATAAAGATCTTTTCTATCATCAGATTCACCAATATGCATGAATAGGAATAATTGTAAACTTGCTTGAATTATAGCAGTTACAAGTAGTATTGCCATCTCAGCTCCGAATGAAAGGTCGAGTGTTACGACTGAGAAAGCGGCAGCTGTTAAAATGAGTGAAGACAAGAAGCCGATTACATGGGCTTTAGGAAATAACTTTGCCATTTTACATCAGTCCTTTCAGGTAAATAAAGCTGAAGATGAAGATCCAAACTACATCTAGGAAATGCCAGTATAGTGAGAAGATAAATGCTTTGTTAGCTGTAGCAGCATTTATTCCACGTTTAGCAAATTGAATCATAATAGCGATACCCCAGAATAAACCAAATGTTACGTGGCCTCCGTGAGTACCAAGTGTTGTTAATAATGTAGATGTGAATCCACTCGTTTGTAGAGCAGCACCTTCATGTACATAATGGAAGAACTCATAAATCTCGTAAGCAACGAATCCTGCACCAAGAGCTAGAGTAATACCAAACATTGTCATCATTGCTTTTTTCATGCCCAAACGCATTGCATGAATTGCAATACCGATTGTAAAACTACTAGTTAAAAGCATAATTGTTTCAGCTAGTACGCCGCCAATAGCGAAAATATCGTTTCCAGTAGGCCCGCTTCCAGTACGATTTTCCATAATGAAATAGACCGTAAATAGGGTAGCGAAAAGTACAATTTCCGCGCCTAGAAAAATCCAAAATCCGTAAATCTTTAATCGATTTTCTTCGGTACTATATTCTAGAGGTAGAGAGTGATCTACTTTCATTACTTATCACCTCGCATAAGTTTGCTTTCGATTTCCTCGATTTCTTTAACTTTGATGTGGTATCCATGATCCTTGCTGAATGAGCGAGCAAATAAGGAGACAGGAATTCCGATAGCAAAGACAAGCGCTAACTGCCACCAACCAAAGACTAAACAAAATGCCGATGCCATAAAGAACATAGCCATTACGAAAGGTACAAAGCTGTTGCTTGGCATATGGATTTCTTGATATGGTCCATCTGCATAAAGCTTATGTTTACCTTTCTTGTGATCCCACCAAGCTTCAACACTTTTTACTGTTGGTGTTTTAGCAAAGTTGTAGTAAGGTACTGGGAAGCTTGTGCTCCACTCAAGTGTTCTTGCATTCCAAGGATCTGCTTTTGTTAAGCGTGGCTCGTAACGGACACTCCAGTAGATACCATAAACTAGAACAAGGAAACCAACTGTTAATCCTAGCGCACCAACGAAAGATAGTAATTGTAAAGGACCGTATCCAGTTGCCTCAGAATACGTGCTCATACGACGTGTTGCACCATTTAATCCTAAGAAGAATAATGGTAAGAATGTTACGTTGAAGAAAATTGCGATTAACCAGAATGCAATTTTTCCAAGCTTTTCGTTCAGTTTGAATCCGAACAATAATGGCCACCAGTAATACATACCAGCTAATACAGCGAATACTGTACCAGGAATAAGTACATAGTGGAAGTGAGCTACTAAGAATAGCGTATTATGATATTGATAATCCGCACTTGCCATAGCTAATGCAACCCCAGTTATTCCTCCAAGAGTGAAAATTGGAATGAACGCTAGAGTATATAACATAGGTGTTGTAATCTCAATCTTACCTTTATACATCGTTCCTAACCAGTTAAAGATTTTTACCCCGGTAGGTACAGCAATTAACATTGTTGTAATTGAGAAGAATGAGTTAGCCAGTGCTCCTTGACCCATTGTATAGAAATGGTGAACCCATACAGTGAATGATAAAAGAGAAATGGCAACCATACTAAATACCATTGATTTGTAACCGTAAAGCTGTTTTCTAGAGAATGTAGAAATAACTTCACTGAATATTCCGAAGGCAGGTAGGATAACGATATATACCTCAGGATGTCCCCATACCCAGAATAGGTTGGCCCATAGCATATCCATACCGCCGTCAGACATTGTAAAGAATTGAGAACCGAATAAACGGTCAAACAACATCATAGCAAGAGCAACTGTTAACACAGGGAATGCGAAGATGATAATGATACATGTAATTAAGATAGACCATGTAAACATTGGCATTTTCATTAGTGTCATACCAGGAGCACGCATTTTCATAATAGTAGTGATAAAGTTAATACCCGTTATCAATGTCCCAAGACCTGATAACTGTAGGGATAAACTATAATAGTTCGTTCCTACTGTTGGGCTGAATTGCTCACTTGCCAGAGGGAAATAAGATGTCCAACCAGCATCAGGTGAACCACCGAAAATAAATGAAACATTTAATAGAATACATCCGGCAACGAATAACCAGAAACTTACTGCATTTAAATATGGAAACGCAACATCACGAGCTCCAATTTGTAATGGAACAACGATGTTAATTAATCCAATTACGAATGGCATCGCCATGAAAAGAATCATAACCAAGCCGTGCGTTGTGAAAATTTCATTATAATGCTGTGCATCTAATAATCCATTTTCAGGAATTGCAGTTTGCGCTCTCATCATAATTGCATCTACTCCACCACGGAATAGCATGATTAGAGCAACTAAAATGTACATAATACCGATTTTTTTATGATCAACCGTTGTAAGCCATTCATCTTTTAACCAGCGCCATTTCTTAAAATATGTGAGGCCAGCTACAACTGCTATACCACCAAGAACGATACTAATCGTTGCTGCTATAATAAATGGATCACCGTGTAAAAAAAGAAAATAATCTTCCCATTTCACATTCACAATGAGTAGCTCCTTTCTCAAAAGCTGTATTTTTACAGTTCTTATTAATTAAATTTTATTTTTCGTGCTGTGAGTGATCTTCATTACCAGCATCACCAGGCATATTCATATCTTCATCATCACCATCACCATGATTGTGGCCAGCATTACGTCCTTCAGGAGGAGGGCTAAAATCTAAGTGAGTTGAAGAATAAGATTGTCTACCAACAAAATCAGTATCTAACAGTTTATCAAATTTCTTCTCTGTTAATTTGGGTTCATTGGCTTTAACATCTTTTACCCATTGATCGAAATCTTGTGATGACATTGATAATGCTTCGAAAGTCATCTTCTCGAAACCACGACCTGTAAAGCTTGAGTTTTTACCTTCCATTGACATTGGTATATCTGCAACATAAGTAACTTTTGTAACCATGTCACTCATACCATATTTTTGACCACCAAGTTGAGGAATCCATAAACTTGAGATTGGTCCGAAAGAGTAAATACGGAATTCAACTGGACGTTTAACTGGTAAGTTTACATAGTTTACGGTTTCAATACCTTGTTCAGGATAACTGAAATGCCATTTCCAATCAGATGATGAAGCGTAAATTACAAGTGGTTTTTGATCTTCATAACCTTCTGGAACTCCTTCATGACTATAAGTTGTTTTAACAGTAATAACAGATAAGATTATTACAATAATGATTGGAATAGCTGTCCAAACAATTTCCAATACTGTACTACCTTCCATTTCAGGTGGCTCGTAATCTTTTGGTAGTTTTGAAGCTCTGTACTTAATTAACATAAAGGCGAATAATGCACAGACAATCGCTAATATTGCAAATAGGATTATCGCTGAAGTGTTGATTGTTTTAGCCAACATTTCGGAAACTGGACCATTAGGTCTAAATACCACTGCTCTCTCACAACCAGACAATACAATAGTTGAGAAGAGAAATGAAGTGATGAGTGCTAATTTCGTTTTCATGTTTGTACCCCTTTCTTAAGTAGTTAATAGATTATAAGTTTGTTAAAAATAAGATGATATAGCAGTATGACAAGATTTTAACCCGCCAAATCAACTACCAAAATCTCACCTTATTTGTAACTATCTAGGTATAGCGTTTCAATGTTCACATACCCTGCTCTTTATAATAATTATTGTATTCGAAAAATACAAACAAAAAAGCCTTGTGTCATTTTTGTGAAGTCTGTAATTGGTTCTATTGGTAAATAATGTAACCAATATTTCTATGTTATTAACGGATTTTTTTGAATGTTAATTATTTTGATATAATATTTAATTTTAAAGGAAAAAACTAAAATTATCAAAAGATGCGTCTGGATTTATATTAATAAATTGAAAAAAAGACCGTCAAAGTATAGTTGACGGTCTTTTTTTACAAAATTCCTGTGAATAATTTACTACCTTTTCCAGAAGGGGGGAAATATGCTAGTAAAACTTCGTTGCTGTTGGATGTACTTTTGTCTAATTTTTGAACGGGGCTCGAAATTTTTTCAAGTATCGTATGTTTGAACAAATCTTTTTGATTTAATTTTAGGGCAGTAAACTCTTCTCCAAGAAGAGTAGGATTATCTAAAATCACCTGATATAGTCGTGCTCGATCTTCTTTATTAAGTGTTGGCTCCCACCAAGGTTTTCTCGGTTTATATTTGGAATGTAGAAAGTAATCATATTTCATCAAGTCTTTGATATGACTAGTTTCTCCTATGGATGATTGCTCCAAAAATAATTCCAAACGTTTAAATAAATCCTCTAGTTGATGACCAATTTTAGACCAACCTTTTTCTTCCCAGAAGGTACCGAATTGTTGGAAGAAATCAAATGGTGTTGGGAAAATCTCATCTGTTAAATAAGTAACGGTTTGGTCCATACGGTGATCGTTCCAATATTTCTCAAGTACATCTTCAACTTGTTTAATTTTAATGATTTCATCAAATGTTAAAACATTGTTAGCGACGATTTCATATGGAGCATAGTTACTATACACATAACCATATTGCTCACTTCTAATGCGTAGTCCGGTACCACGAAGCATTTTAAGAAAACCTAATTGTAGTTCTTCAGGCTCTAACGCAAATACATCGTTGAAAGTTTTTTTGAAGGAATCATAGTTTTCTTCAGGAAGACCAGCAATTAAGTCAAGATGTTGATCTATTTTGCCACCTTCTTTTACCATCGTGACAGTTCGAGTTAATTTCTCAAAATTTTGTTTTCTCATAACAAGCTCATTCGTATAATCATTCGTTGATTGTACCCCAATTTCAAAGCGGAAAAGTCCAGCAGGAGCATTGTCGTTCAAAAATTGAATAACTTCTGGACGCATGATATCGGCGGTAATTTCGAATTGAAATACTGTGCCTGGTAAGTGCTCATCAATTAAAAATTGAAACATGTCCATAGCATAGCGACGGCTAATATTAAATGTACGATCAACGAATTTAATCGTTTTAGCACCATTATTCAATAAGTATCGAATATCTTCTTTAATTTCTTCTCTATCGAAGTAACGCACACCTACTTCTATAGACGATAAACAAAACTGACAACTAAATGGACAACCACGACTTGTTTCCATATAAACGACACGTTTCCCTAATTCACTGCGATCTTCCTCAAAGTGATAAGGTGACGGAATGTTTTTTAAGTTCAACTTATCTTTTTGCAGCCTAATGACTTGTTTGTCATTTTCTTTATAGGCAATGCCATAAATGTTTTCAATTGCCTCTTGACCATCTATATAGTCAAGCAACTGTTTAAACGTTGTTTCACCTTCTCCAAGAACGAAATAATCGACATCTGGAAGGCGCTCTAGCCAGTCTTCAATATCGTAGGTAACTTCTGGACCTCCAAATACAATAATGAGTTCAGGATTGATTTTCTTTAGCATATGGACGACTTTAATTGTTTCTTCAATATTCCAAATATAACAACTGAATCCAATAACATCAGGCTTTCTAGAGTGAAGGTCAGTAACAATGTTAATGACTGGATCTTTAATTGTATATTCAGCGAGTTCAATAGTGTACTCAGGTTCGGCATAAGCTTTTAAGTAACGAATCGATAAACTAGTGTGAATATATTTTGCGTTTAATGTAGCGGCAATTACTTTCATGTTTGAAAAGATTACCCCTTTCTTATTCTTGTATGAATGTATTTTATCATAAGTATAGACAGTTCTTTAGAAAGTGATAGCTCGATTATTGAGTAGTGAAGTAATACTTTAAACTTTATAAGGAAACAAACTAGCAATAAGTAGTGTTTAGTATGTGTTTATTGTAAGAAATTGAGTATAGATTCATGAAGAGAAATGTAAAAGTGAGTTATATAGATGAGGAGAAAACGACTAATTTATTCTTTTTTAGAAATATGAAATTTCTTTGAACACAACAAATAAGCTAGAAAAGTAGTTTTTGAATAGGTAAATACTCTCGAATTTCTTGATATTATCGGTTATTTATAGGTAAATACACCTCGATTGGAAAATTGTGTATTATATCATGTTATTTAATTTTGTAAAGAACAAGGAATATTATGTGAATGAAAACCTAATAAGGTAACAATATTTTATCCTATTAATAACCAATTGAGTAATTTACATCCAAATACTTAAATAGGATAATGAATCATGAAGGAGTGATAATAAGTGTCGAATGTTGGAATTGTATCGAAAATATATGGAGAATCTTATCAACAATTTGGAAAAGAAATACTATTAACTCAAATGCGCTTTCCGACATTAGAGGCTATTTTTGAAGTTGATTCAGAAGTGCAAAGGAAGCTTGATCCTGGTCGAAGGTTGCAAATCAGAGAGTTTATTCTTCAAGCTCTTGAGTCGGATTTTGAGTTTATTTTTTCAACATTTGTCTTTTCGTCAAGAGGGGCTATAAAACAAAATAAAGAGGGTGAATGGGAGCTAGTACCCGGTAGTAAGCTATATATAATCGATGGACAGCACAGGTGTTCGGCTTTGAAGTCAGCTATGAATCATTTAGTAGCTCGCAAGGAAACATTTGAAGAATTAGGTCAATTTGAAAAAGCGAAACAACAACAAATACTTATTGATAAATTAAAAGAATACCCTGTACCAATGCAAATTTATTTGAATTTAGATACACAAAACGAACGCTTACTTTTTACAGATTTAAATACAGAAAGAAGAGAATCTCATAACGGTTTAATTATGCAATATGACTATCGAGATAAGTATGCAGAAATAACGCGAAACATAGCTAGTAATGTAGATGATTTATTTGAAATAGAGCAAAAATTATCTAGAGTTTCGTCTAATAGTGCAGCACTCACTTCATTGGCTATAATGAAAAAATGCATAGTAGCTTTGTTTGAAGGTATATTAACAGTCAAAAAAGGTAAGCCGAGTTCTATGTATATTTCAATAGAAGATATGGAGAATTGTGGTGTGCAATTCTTCTCCATGTGGAAGAAAATCTTTCCTAAAAAGATGGAAAATCGTAAAAAATATGTTTCAGGTTTAACTGGTATTCAAATCTCTTTAGCTTATACCGTGTTTTTACTAAGGAAAGATTATGGGCTCCCATATAATGAGGCAATTGATCAATTAATTCTACTGAAAGCTGAGTGTAACTGGTCACATGTTAATCCTTGCTTTGAGCATATATTTGATGCACAAACTAAGAAGGTTAAGTATCACTCAGATACACTTAACATAAAGAGAACTGCTAAAAACTTTTTGAAGATCATAGTAGAGAAAGGAAACTTCTCAAATGATTATTAATAATATCTTTTCCAAACAACAACGATTAATTTATTTGTCGATTAATGACATTATGACATTCTCTGAAGAAGGAAAGCTTGTTCTACGAAACACAAATCAGGCGCGCGTGAAGCGAATTAAGGATTATATGTTAGAGAATGCGATTAGCCAGAGTATATACTTTCCTCCTCTAGTAGCTGCAGTATGTAATCAAGATATTATTCGAGAGCAGCCAATTTGTTTAAATATTATAGATGGTTCTCATCGATTAAAAGCGATTATCCAGTTAAGGGATTATATTCAGAGAGCCATTAATAATGAAAGCACAGCTATGATCAAAAATGGCTATAAATTATTAAATATATTTACTGAAACTAGTATTGCTATTCAATTAATTGGGGAGCTTTCAACAGACGAAGCAAATCAACTTTATATCGACTTAAATATAAAAGGGAAGAAAGTATCTCTGTCAAAACGAATTTCATATGATTCACGTAGTTTACTGAATCGAATTACAAACAATATTTTAGCGAATAATCAACTCCTACAGATTGCTGGAGTTGAGATGGAGAAACGATCAATGATACGACCAGCAAATAAAAAGCTTCTATCATTATCACAATTAAGACAACTAGTTAATATTTTTATATGTAAAAAATTGTTATATAATAAACAAGAGATTGATACAGAATTAATACTAGAAGAAGAAGAGTATGTTCAACTAGTAAATAGTTGGTTTGGTGAATTGTTTGCTTTGTGTCCACCAGAAACAATCGGAAATGATCTTTGCTCCATCTTCTCGAATTTTCAAATGCTTTTAGGGATAGCTCTATATGTAAATAAAAATCAATGGGGGCAATCTTTCGAAAATAGAAAACAGAATATTGCGAACAAAATGAAAGCGCTTAACCATATCGAATGGAGCCGTGATAATCCACGATGGCAACAATTTAAAGGTACGAGAAGAGGGAAGCAACAACTATATTATATTGATTCAAAAAAAGGTACATTATTGGAAATAGTAGCGTGGTTGGAAGCCGAAGGGAGGTGAGAGTAATGTGAATTGTACAAAGTAAAACCCATAAGCAAGTCTTGAGAGGACTCGGTGCTTATGGGTATAGCTGAGATGGATATACCAACTCATAAGTTAGTATACCCTCTTTTTTCTATAATTTGAAACATTTGAATTACTGAAGGAGTGTATCGAATCATGGAAGTACGAAAGAGTTATTGTATTAACCAAAACACCATTGCGATTACACCATTTTTTAGTGAACATGGAGAGCTATTTAGCAGAGTACTGGAAGGAAATAATATTTTTATTGTTCAACAAAAGCCGCTACTTATTATTCAAGAATCATTGTTACAATTTGGCGGCGAGTATAAAGGGGCTGTTAAAGCTGCTAAGTATCATCTTGGAGAGCGTTATATGGTACCTATAAAGATTAGCGGATTACATCATATCTATTTCCTATCAGATCAATCGCCGAAAAATCACTATTGTATATGGATAGCTTTACATCATATAGAAGGTTTTGAAAAAGAAAGCCTACAACGAACTCGTGTTTATTTAAGCTGCGGGCATGTAATCATTGTTTCAATGAGGAAGAAACAGTTCTGTGATAAATTAAATCTGGCTAGACAATATAAAGCGATGGTTGAAGAACCATTTTATAGCTTATTTAAGCAACTAGATGGTTATATGATTATCAAGGAACTAGACGAGCTAAATTATACAATTAAGAAAAAAGAATAGAACGTAAAAAGTAATGTCATCTGAAAGATTACAATTCAATTGGCATTGCTTTTTTGTTGTGCTTAAAATTACTATTATATTCCTGTTTTTATTTTACAGTGCATCTGTTATATAGAATTATATCCTTTTAAATACATGTTATTTCACAAAAATTTCTATCTGTTCCAGTAAAAAAGTAAGTAATTATAAAAAATAATACAGCTAATAATTAGTATTTCTCATAAAATAGAAAGGGAAACTTTTTTTGCTTTTTGGTATTTATTTCTAAAGAATGATTATATAAGGCTTTGTTTCATGATGGAGCTTATTTATAAATAAAAGTACTATTTCACAATTTTCTTTAATAGAGAATAGGTGTGAAACGAATAGATTAAGGAGGGGTTAAATGTCTTTATTACCACAAAAAAATCAACTTGGTTTTTTTGAAATTCGCTTAGAATCAATTGGAGGCTTAGGTGCAAATCTTGCGGGGAAAATGTTAGCTGAAGCTGGCGTACTTGGCTTAGGTTTGAATGGTTGTAATTTCTCATCATACGGTTCAGAGAAGAAGGGTTCGCCAGTAAAAGGATTTATTCGTTTTTGTGACCCTGATGTGGAAATTCGAGATCATAGCCCAATTGAAGAACCTCATGTGATTGGTGTATTTCATGAGGCTTTATATAAGATGGTAGACGTCGTGAAAGGTTTGCAACCTAATGGTGTAGTTCTAGTTAATTCAGTGCGAGATTTTGAAAATGTCAAACATGATTTAGGGATGAAATCAGGTACCTTAGCCATTGTGGATGCGTTAGGAATTGCGGTTGAAGAAAAAACAAAGGTAAATACAGCAATGCTTGGAGCACTATTTAGAATATGTGATTTTTTAGATCCAGATGCAATGCGAGCTGTTATTAGAAAAACATTTGAGAAGAAATATCCTCATTTAGTTGAACCGAATATTAAGACATTTAATAGAGGGTATGAGGAAGTTACTTTTAAAGTGTTTAAGGAAGAGGATTCAGATAATGAACCTTTGTTCAATCAATCACAACCTGTGTTAGGTTACGATTCACAAAGTATTGGTGGCACCATAATTGCTCAAGGAAATAGTATTCTTAAAGATGTAAGTGGTTCCAGACAAGGATTCCTTCCAGCGTATGATCCTAATACATGCATACATTGTGCAGCGTGTGATAATGTGTGCCCGGATTTTTGTTTCGTATGGGAAGAAGGAGAAGACAAGCGTGGACGAAAGAATATGTTCTTAAAAGGAATCGATTATCAGTATTGTAAAGGTTGCTTAAAATGTGTGGAAGCATGTCCAACAACGTCATTAAGTGAAATGCGTGAAGAATTGAACTACGCACAAGATCATACAGTTAAGCAAAATCATCCTTATATTACTGGAGGTGTAAAATCATAATGACAATTCAAGAGAATACGATTACGGAATCTCAAGCTACAACATTTGAATCTGGTAATGAAATGGCAGCTCTTGCGGCGGCACAAATCAATTATCATCTTATGGGATACTTTCCTATTACACCTTCAACAGAAATAGCACAATTATTAGATGCGATGAAAGCTAGAGGGCAGCATGATATTGAGTTAATTGCAGCGGATGGAGAGCATGGGTCTGCTGGGATTTGTTACGGAGCAGCTGTAACGGGCGCTCGGGTGTTTAATGCAACAAGTGCCAATGGTTTGATGTATATGCTAGAGCAATTACCTGTTCAAGCAGGTACAAGATTTCCGATGGTTATGAATTTAGTTACGCGTTCGATTAGTGGTCCATTAGATATTCGTGGTGATCATTCGGATTTATATTTTGCTTTAAATACGGGGTGGGTTATTTTAACTGCAAGTACACCTCAAGCCGTCTATGATATGAATATTATGGCACTCAAAATAGCTGAGCATTCAAAAGTGCGTTTACCTGTTATTGTCGCATATGATGGCTTCTTTACTTCCCATCAGAAGCGTAAAGTGCAATATTTTAAAGATCGTGAAGTGGTTCAACAATTTGTCGGAGAATGTCCGACAGACTATCATTTCGTTCGAGATCCAAAGAAACCAGTTACAATAGGTGCGCATATGAATGGTGATGATTTAATTAATAATCACTATCAACAATCAAATGCTATGTATGAAGCCTATGATGTATATAAAGAAGTAACTAAAGAGTATGCTGCTATCTCTGGTCGTAACTATGATGTGTTAAATTCATATCAAATGGATGATGCAGAAGTTGCATTGTTCTTGTTAAATTCAGCAGGTGAAACAGCAAAGGATGCAGTAGATGCTTTAAGAAAACAAGGAATTAAAGCAGGTGTTTTAGGAACGAATATGATTCGTCCGTTTCCTGCAGAAGAAATACGTAAGGCTCTCAAGAATGTGAAAGTTCTTTTAGTAGGTGAACGTGCAGATTCATACGGAGCACATGGTCCTAATTTAACTCATGAAATTAAATCAGCGCTACAAGAGGATTCAGAAAATGAAACGCTTGTATTAAGTCGAGTATTTGGATTGGGTGGCAAAGATTTTTATACGGAGGATGCGTTGGCGTTTTTTGATTTGACTTTGCAAGTTCAAGAACAAGGACATCATGTCCCTACTTTTGATTATTATGGGGTTAATCCAGGACGCAAGGAAGATGCGTTACAACCAATCATTGAACCGATGCATGGTGATGCTTATAAAACAGGCTTGGTTAAGGTTGAGCAACAAGAAGATGGGAAGTTAAAGGTTAAAATTCCACCTTTACGAGCTTTAACGACAAAGCCAAAAAGATTAGCTTCTGGTCATGGTGCTTGTCCAGGTTGTGGGATTTTTTCTGGACTTGAGTTGTTCTTTAAGGGGATAGAAGGCGATGTTGTTGTGCTTTTCCAAACAGGATGTGCCTATGTTGTATCGACGGCCTATCCACATTCCTCCCATAAACAAACAATGATTCATAATTTATTTCAAAACGGTCCAGCGACGTTATCAGGAACAGCTGAAGCCTTTTTTGAATTAAAACGTCGTGGCGAAATCGAAGTAGCTGATGATGTAACATTCGTCATGATAACAGGCGATGGCGGTATGGATATCGGAATGGGGTCAGCTATTGGAACGGCATTACGTAATCATAAAGTAATCATGTTGGAGTATGACAATGAGGGCTATATGAATACTGGATCACAAATGAGTTATTCGACTCCTTTTGGTCATATGACAAGTACGACAAGCATAGGTAAAACACAGCAAGGGAAGGCATTCCATCATAAAGATACGCCTCAAATCATGGCTGCAACGAATATTCCTTATGTATTTACAGGATCGGAAGCATTTCCACAAGATTTAATTAAGAAAGCAGCAAAAGCGCAATGGTATGCTCAAAATGTAGGAACGGTATATGGGAAAATTCTTATTACATGTCCACTAAATTGGAAATCAGAAGATCGTTATGGAAATACGATAATGGAAGCTGCAGTAAATTCATGTTTCTTCCCACTTTATGAAGTGGAACAAGGTGAAACAACAATCACTTATAACCCAGAGACAAGGAAGAAACGTATTCCATTAGAAGATTGGCTTCGATATATGGGAAAATCAAAGCATTTGCTACGAGAGGAAAATAAACAAATGCTTGAGGAATTTAAAGAAGAAGTGGATAAGAGATGGAGTAAATTGTTAGTTAAGCATGAAACACCATTTCTTTAATACAGAAGCACAATTATAGTGTCATGTAGAAGAGATTGTCCGGAAGTTGAATTTCGGACAATCTCTTTTTTTATGAAAATCTTAGTTTTTATATAGGAAATGATTACCGGTTTGTAGAATATTATTTTGATTATAGTATTTCAAAGTTGATAATAGGGAGGAGAGAAGCTGGTGCAAATTAGGGAAAATCAAGAGGAACGGGATAGTATTCCTTATGAGACTTTTTTTCATCAATCACGAGATGCCTTGATTATTACTAATGAACATTTAGAAGTAGTCAAAATAAATAAACAAGCATTAAAGATATTGCAAACAAGTAGGGAGGCTTGTATAGGAAATTCAATTCGGTGTTTCATAAATTTAGTTCCTGACGAAGTATTACAATATCAAATGGCAATATTAAAAAATAAAGGGCATTATAATGATGAATGGTTAGTAAATGATGAGCTAGGTATTAAAACTCATATTGAGTTTGAGGCACATCATGAGGGGGACTATTATTTCTTTGTATTAAGAGATATAACCTCTTATAAAAAAAATGAAAATGATTTGTTAATTGCAACTAATTTGTTTCAAGATGTATTTACGAAGGTTACAGATGGGATATTACTATTTGATATTCAAGGTCAATTGATTGATGTAAATGGAGCCTTTTTATCAATCGTAGGTTTACATAAGGAACAATTGATTGGAAAAGTATTTCATGAAATGCTCTCAAGTCAGTCTCAAAGAAAATGGCTAGAAGATTGGGAAATCGTATTGGAGCAAGGTAATGTAGAAAATACAGTAGAGCTACAGATTAATGAGCAAACGTTTTTCTTTGACTTTAGTATGTATCAAAACATCTATAACCAGCAATTAATAAGCGTATTCAAGGATGTCACAGAAAAGAAACTAATAGAGTTACAGTTGAAAGAAAGTAAGGAAATATTTTCATATATTTTTGAGCAAGCGATAGATGCTATTGTATTGGTAGATGGTGAAGGCTTTATTTTAGAAGCTAATGAGGTAGCTTGTGATATTTTTGAACTTCCAAAAGAAACATTAGTGGGTTCGGAGATCAATGATTTTATCATGAAGAAAGATAAGAAATTTCATGAAGTTTCATCTCGTTTTTTACAAACAGGAGAAATAAGAGAAGAATTATTCTATTTGATGCCGAATGGACAAAGAAAGCTCTTGGAATTTACCGCAAAGAAAATGGATGGTACGAATAAAAGTATTACTATTTTTCGAAATGTCAGTGAAAGATATGAAATGGAAGTAAAGCTAAGAAAAAGTGAAAAGCAATTTCGGAAAATATTTGATGGAATGTCAGATGGATTAATTTTATGGAAGGCTAATCAGATATTTGACGTTAACGAAGTAGGCTCGAAAATTCTTAAGCTATCGAAAAAAAGAATTAAATCGATGTCTGTAGATGAGTTACTTAGCTATATTTCGCAAATAGACAATGGCTTGGACAGGATGAGGCAGAAGCTTGAAAAACAAAATAATGTAGAAGAGGTTCTTTCTTTTACAGATTTTGATGGTAAAACGATGCATCTTGAGATTTCGACGAAGAAAAACTTAGTATCAGGTTTGCATTTAACTGTGTTTAAAGTAGTAACGGAAAAGCTAGAATTACAAGAGCAATTACGAAAGTCCGATACACTATCGGTTGTTGGGGAATTAGCAGCAGGAATTGCGCATGAAATTCGAAATCCGATGACGGCTTTAAAAGGATTTATCCAATTACTCCAAAGTAGCGTCCAAGAGGATTTCTCTAATTATTTCGATATTATAACTTCGGAATTGAAAAGAATTGATTTAATTATTACTGAATTCCTTATATTAGCTAAACCACAAGCCGTTCAATATGAAGAACAGGATATTAATATCATTGTGGAAGAAACAATTACCTTATTAAGTGCAGAGTCAATATTATATAATATCGTTTTTGTAAAGCAATTATATGAAAATCCATTATTATTGTACTGTGAATCGAATCAATTAAAACAAGTGTTTATTAATATTATAAAAAATGCAATTGAGTCTATGGGAAGTGGTGGTTATATCACTATTTCAACGACCTTACATAATGAAAAAATGGTTAAGATTAGCATTTCTGATGAGGGATGTGGGATTCCTGAAGAAAAAGTAAAAAAATTGGGAGAACCGTTTTATACGACAAAGGATCGGGGAACAGGTCTTGGGCTAATGGTTAGTTATAAAATTATTGAAGAGCATAAGGGGTGGATTGAGGTAGAAAGTATAGTTAATAAGGGAACAGTATTTTCTATTTTCTTACCCTATCATATTGATTTCGAAGAATGGATATAACCGAAATTAGTGTAGATGGTTAAAATATGAAATACTTGTAAAAAATACAAGAAATTAAAGTGAGGAAGGAAAACTGACGATGGTAAATCTTTGTCAGTTTTCTTTATGAAAAAAATAAACAATGCTGTCGAATTTACAGAAAAATGACATTGAAAAAATAGGTTATTATATAATATTTTGTCTATATTTGCGAATGTGTTTACATTTTTTGAAGAGTTTGTAATAATTCAAAAATAGAAGAAAGAATATTGATTTGGAGAGGGAGTTACAAAGAAGATGAAAGAAGAATCATTAAATCGATTGTTTTTTGAAATTCAAGACGTGAGAGAGGAGATGATATACGTTGCTAATGTATTTGGTTATACTCACGAAAGAACGATACGCATTAGCCAAGAATTAGATCAATTAATAAATGAATATCAAAAGCATTTATCAAAGCCAAAAAGAAAAACGTATGTTTATTCTAAAGTGCCAGCAAAATATCGAAAAGTATTGGAAAAAACACTACAGTTGCAATTTATCAATCTTCTTTTCATATTGCCAAATTTATAGTTAATATGTAGTGGTAATTAAGGCCTTCTTAATTAGAAGTATTAAATGTAATAAAGCGGTTTACGACATACGATAAATAATCTCGAATACAGCAAAAGGCTGTTGTCAAAGGAGCATTATCTGGTAGCGTGAAACAGCCTTCTAGACTCCTATTAATAAAATCATAACAAGTAATCCTATAATAAATGAGTGTGTAGCAGCACGTTCATTACCATCTCCATGACTTTCAGGTATTAGTTCTTTATAAATAATAAAAAGCATTGCTCCAGCAGCAAAGGCTAGCCCATAAGGAACAAGATTCTCTAAATAAGAAGTTAAATAGAAGCCAAGTAGGGCAGTTACAATCTCAATTGAACCTGTTAGGGTAGCGATAATAAATGCTCTTGTTTTTGAGATTTGCTGATTTAAAAGAAAAAGTGCAACAAGAAAGCCTTCAGGAGCATTTTGTAAACCGATAGCAAAGGCAATTAAATCCCCCGTATCACTTTTAGAAGAGGCATAGCTTACACCTACAGATAAACCTTCGGGGATATTATGTAATGTAATGGCTGAAATGATAAGAAGGGCTTTCTCATCAAACTGGATGTTTTTTGATGTGTGGCCTAAATCCATATGCGGTATACTTTGTTCTAGCGCCGTTAAAGTAACGACGCCAAAGTATATGCCAATACATAATGGGATATATCCACCTTGAGATAGTGCTTCAGGGATTAATCCTAACATAGAAGCTGCCATCATTATCCCGGCAGTAAAAGCTAGTAAAATATCTTTAAAGCGATGTGTTAGTGAATTAGAAACAAACAATATAATCAGTGCACCAAGCCCTGTGGACATAGCAGATAATATACTTCCAATTAACACAGTACTCATTAAATATCTCCGTTCTTAGATTCATTATAATGGCTGTAGTGTTGAGTCAATCATACTGAATAGCTTGTATACATTAGTGTATTTCATTTGTAAGAAATTATGTTACTTCAAAAGAAATTTAAATCATTCTTAAATATTCCTATAAAAAAATTACATCTAATTAGTTTTTGTTCGCAAAGATTGATCAGAAGGTAATAAAAAGCTTAAGCATCCTAATAGTGGTAGAAATCCCATCAATTGAATTGTTGCAACAAGTCCCATATTATCCGCCATACTTCCAATTACAATGGAGCCAATAGCCCCCATTCCGAATGCTAATCCTACGGTTAAACCAGCCATTGTGCCAACTTTACCAGGTACAAGCTCTTGGGCGTAAACAACCGTTACAGAGAAGCTCGACATTAAAATAAAGCCAATTATCAGCAATAGTAATAAGGCAATATAAGAAGGTACAAAAGGTAAAATAGCGGTTAAAGGAGCTGAGGCAAGCATAGATATAACAATAATTGTCTTTTTACCAAATCGGTCTGCTAGTGGGCCGCCAAAAAATGTACCACAAGCTCCTGCAAGTAGAAATACAAATATAAAAATTTGTGCTCGTCCTGCAGAGAAATCGTATTGCTTCATCATGTAAAAAGCAAAAAAATTGGTCATTGCTGATATGTACCAAGAGCGTGCAAAGATTAAGAATAAAATGATGCCTAAAGCTGTCCAGACTCTTGAAGAAAGTTTTTTAGAGTCACCAGCTTTTTTCTTTGCTTTAGGGAATAATTTAATTTGTTTTGCATACCAACGAGCGATATAGAATAATAACAGACTTGCTAGTAATGCTAGTGGAGCGAAAGTAAGTCCAGCAATTTGTCCAATTGGTAATAATATTAATGCAGTAATAAGTGGAGCAAGTGCTTGACCGCCATTACCACCAACTTGATAGATGGATTGTGCAAGTCCCTTCTTAGATCCAGCTGCCATATGTACTACTCTAGAACCTTCTGGATGAAAGATTGCAGAGCCTATTCCTATTAAAATAACAGATACGATAATCATATTATAAGATGGAGCAGTGGCGAGTAGTATCATTCCAATCATTGTACTTAACATAGCTATAGGAAGTGCATAAGGCATTGGTCTACTATCCGTATACCAGCCAACAATAGGCTGCATAACTGAAGAAACCATGTTCAAAGAGAAGGCAATTAAGCCAAGTTGTGTATATGATAACAGTAATTCTTTTTCTAAGATTGGGAACATGGCAGGCACAACGGCTTGAAGGGTATCATTTAATAAATGGCAAAAACCCATGATAAATAAAAATTTATAAGCTGTTTGATTCGCTTGTTTAGATATTGTATTTGGTTGTATGTTACTAATGGAACTACCCATAGTCTCATCCTCCTCGTTAATAATGATATGACCGTAAAGGAGCAACAAATTGATTAGATTGTCTATTTCTTAGAATCCACTATAGGTAAAACAATCGTAATTGTAGTTCCGATATGTCGTTTGCTATTAATAGTAATGGTTCCGTTAAAGTTTGTAATAATTCTTTTACAAACATAAAGTCCTAAACCCGTTCCATAGTTTTTAGTCGTATAAAAGGGTTCAAAAATTTTCTTTAATGTGCTTTTTGACATTCCTTTTCCATTATCTTCAATAGTAAGAATAGCGTTAGCTTGCTCCTTAGCAACAGAGATAGCAACTTGATCACCAGGGCTAGAAGCTTCAAAGCTGTTTTTAGTAATATTAAGAATTACTTGTTTGATTTGATCCTTCAAACAACAAACAAATAGATCTTCTTCCGTATTGTTAACGTAAAGAATCGTAGAATGGTTATTAGATTCTACTTGTAATATGGGTTGAATTTCGGCTACGACAGCTTTTAAATCAACAATTTCAAGTGGATGAGCACTTGGTTTCCCTAGTACAAGAAATTCATTAACAATTTCATTAATTCGTGTTATTTCTTGTTGAATAACTGAGAAATACATTTGGTCTTGATTATTTTGATACTTTTCACTTAATAGCTGTACTAATCCTTTTATACCTGTTAATGGGTTTTTGATTTCATGAGCAGTAGTAGCTGCTAGAGTACCTAACATTTTTAATTTTTGACTTTCGTGTATCTTTTTTTGTCTAATCGCATCACGCTGTAATAACATAAACTGAATCACGAAAAATATGATATGCGTTACAATAAGGAAGACAATAGTAAATTGCAAGATTGTATTTGAATCAATGTTAATTTCCTGTTGTGGATGATTTATATGTAACTTCCACGGTAAATCCTCAAACGGCATTGATTGTTGATAATCTCCAACCTTTAAATCATCATTGATTGTGAATATTTTATTGTCAAATTGGTCGGTTATCTTTACTGCTATTTGTGGAGTTAACAGTTCAAGGACGCTCTGTATATATTCGAGCTTTAATTGAACAAGTAGAAAACTAGAAATAGCATTATTCTCATCTAGTACTGGATTACAAACGGTTATAAGTTTTTTATAGCCATCTTCTTTTACAACGGTTACTTGTGCTTGCTTAAGTTTAGCACAGGATTTTATATAACTATCTCTTACTTCTATTCCGTTGTAATCATCTTTCGTGCCTGTTACTACAACCCCCTTTGCATTGACGAGATAAAGATCCCCATATCTCTTATCGGTTTTTTTTGTTTTGAGCAATAAACTTTTCATATCCTCCTTTTTATTCACAAAATCTAAAGAAACAATAGATAATACATCAAGACTTTTAACTGTTTCTTTTATTAATGTTTGAATATACTGTTGCTGTAGCTCACCTAATTTGAGTGTATCTTGTTGTAATTCTAATTTTTCTTGATTCTCTAAGTATTGTTTGAATAATAAAACTGCTAATATAGTTGGAATAATAATGATGGCTGTATATAGAAATATGTTTTTCCGTATTATATTCATGTTGACACTCTTTCTATTAGAAGATATCTAGCTATATATATTTATAATAATGAAAAAATTTGCAATGTATGAACTTGGTAATTTTCTGCATATACCATTATAACAAACAGATCCTTTTTCCCCTATTAGATAAACTTATACACATCGATATTTAGTGAGAGTCTGTTTCCTGAGGAATTCTTATTTTAGCTTGTCTATTTTCTTTGCCCACTTCATACAATGTAGTAAGGAGGGGCTTGGCATGCGTTCTAAGTTATCAGGTGCTTGGCAAATTGCCGCTGTTTATGTAGGAACAGTAGTAGGAGCGGGTTTTGCAACCGGAAGAGAAATTATTGAGTTTTTCACGAAATATGGATTTATAGGGTTCCTATCTATTTTATTAGCTGGCTATTTATTTATAGTATTAGGTACTAAAATTATGTTACTCTCTGTATCTATAAATGCTAAAACATATGAAGAAGTAAACAATCATTTGTTTGGTAAGAGATGGAGCCCTTTTATTAATATTTTATTTTTTGTTATGTTGTTCGGTGTAACAGCTGTAATGTTATCTGGAGCAGGTGCAGTGTTTGAAGAGCAGGTAGGGGTGCCTAAAATGATAGGGGTAGCGATTACGGCAATTGTAGCGTTAATCGTATTACATAATGGAATTAAAGGTTTAGTTGTTGTGAATATGTTGGTTGTCCCTTCTATGATTATGTTCAGTGTGTTACTATTTGTTCAAGTAATAGGAACGCCAGGTTATTTTCAAGATTTTGTATATATATCTAATGAGATTAATTATTTAAAGAGTATTATATCCCCTTTTTTGTATAGTGCGTTTAATTTAGCGCTTGCTCAGGCCGTACTTGTTCCTGTTGCATATGAAATAAAGAATCCTTCAATAATACGAAGTGGGGGAGTGTTAGGTGGAATTTGCTTAACACTTATTTTATTAACAAGTCATCTATCATTAATTACACTTCCTAATATTTTAGAATATGATATTCCAAGTGCGGAGTTAATGAAGAGTGTAGCGACTCCTTTTTATTGGGTATTTATCTTTGTTATTTATGGTGAAATATTCAGTTCGTTAGTAGGGAATATATTTGGCTTGGAAAAGCAGTTGCAAAAATACATTAATGTGAAAAGCATGTCAATATTTTTGGCATTATTACTAGCAGCATATTTAGTGAGTCTCATACAATATCGAACATTATTATCCGTTTTATATCCGCTATTTGGATATGTAAGTTTAGTGTTTTTACTATTATTGTTTCGGAGTAAAGAATAGCTATTTTGAATGGCAAAGGTTTAAGTTATCTTTTCGATGAGTAAGTAATTGAAAAAGGCTTCCCAAAAGCGATTATAACGCTTTTGGGAAGCCTTTTAATATATAATTTGGCGTGTGTCCAACATTTTGGGGTCACTATCTGCCGATTATTCATTATTACTGCTTTACAATTGTTTTTGCCATTTCAACCATTGGAATACGGTAGTCTTCATTTTCAGTTGTGAAGATGGTTAGTTTCATAGGTTGCTTGGCATCTTGAATTAGATAAATTGTAACGCGATCCTGACCATTACTAGCCTCATATATTTTAGCATTTGGAATTTGCAGTGCTGATTCTGTTGGACTAGTTATAGTACTATTTGTGTCTCCTAATTCAGTTGGAATATTCTCCTCATACACAGCCCAATTCGGATTTTCTTGTAATAATTCTATTCTCATAGAAATATGTTCTGCATTTTTTAAGTATAACATATCTTTACCTGGCTCTTCACCTGTAAGCTCGTATTCAGGAAGAAGATACATCTTATACCCTTGATTTTCACTTGTTGATAATTTTGCACTTTCTTCTTTTGTCTGACCTTGTAATTGATATTTCATCATTTTTTCAGTAGTATTTTCAACTTTTTGATTATTTTCAGTTAAATTCTTTTCATTTTCTACTGTAGTGTTTGTATCAGAATTTGAAGTTGTCTCCTTTTCAGATGGAGTATTGTTAGTTTCCTTGCTTACATCGTTTTCTGGCTCTTTATTAGAAGTCGTTTGATCATCAGTCTTTGGTTTTGTTTCATTAGTAGTAGTAACATCGCTCGACGGCTTTGATTCCTTACCTTCATCGCTTGCAGAGTCATTACCACATCCAGCTACAAGTAGAAGACCCATTAGGGAAATTACTAAAGGTAGTTTTTTCATGTTCATTCCTCCAAATATAGTAAACTTCATATCTATCATACCAAGTATTTTGTGTCTCTTGTAACATTACTTGAGTAAAAATTATGAAAACTAAAATTGATTATGTAATATAACAATCAGTTCTATTCAATCTATAGAACTGATTGTTGTATTTTGCAATTGATTATGATTATCTAAATGGGAATATAACCAGTAATAAAAAATCAAAAATTAAGTGAGAAATTATAACTAGCGATAAACTTCTCTTCCATTGGTACAATACTGCCCAAATGAATCCAGCTGTTAATCCAGCAAGTATTAATGCGATATTTTGAGAATAAATCATAGGTAGTGCATACAAAACAGTCGCAATGATAATCGTTGATTTTCCTTGAAAATACTCATTAATTCTTTTCTGTACAAAGCCTCTCCAAAAGATTTCTTCTCCTGGAATAATAACCAGGAATAGCACAATAAAATGCCATATAAGTGAAGGGCTATAATGCTTATATAATCGTGAAATATCTTTAGTTAGAGATGAAATATCTAACCATTGAATAATGGTATTTCCAAGTGCAAATATCGCATATATTAAAACGCCTGAAAGGACTCCGTATAAAATACTCTCTTTAATTGAAGATTGGATGTCTTTATTTTTCTCTGAAGTAATAGCTATACTGACACAGAATAGAATACTAGCTGTGTATAAATACCAAAATACGGCTGTTGTATTATGATACGTTATATATATAAGTATATGTGCGCTGATTAACCCAAGAATTAATCTACCATCCTTGGCACATGATTTCATGTATTGATTTTCCCTCCTAGTTAGTTGAAGTGCAATATAATAGTTGTTATTTTATTTTATTAATAACCATATTACAATACAATATAACAAAATGAGGGCATGTAAACGAAAAAACTGTGTATAATTCAAGGCTAAATGTAAAAGAGAGCCGGATATTGCGACTCTCTTTCAAGTTTCACCAATGATAAAATGCAAACGTTTACTTTTATCAACTAGTTAAATTAATAATTTTGTAATTCTTATGATTTACTACTGTTTTTTGTTCAAGTTCAAGATCACGATAATTCTCCATATATGTTAAGTCAACAATTACGGAATTTTCGTTTACCTTTTCTACAATCCCTTGTAATCCACCTTTGAATTCAATTAAGTTCCCTATTTGTGCTATTTTCATCATAATCACACCTTTAGCATTCTATTTTTTCTTTGTAATTAGAACAGTTTGCTCGTATGAATTTCCATGACTTAAAGAATATAAATTTTTGAGTGAAATCAAATATTTAAAAATATACTTAACAGTTTGCACTATTTTGCATAAAACGTAAAGTGTTTTTTGAATATTCTTTTCAAATTAATGTAAAAACAAGCGATTGCCAAGCTAGTAAGAAAAAATAAGCTGGTAATAGTTCTCAATGTGAAAATTTTTTATCTATGGGTAAAAAGTAATTTTCATTTTTGGGAAATATGATTATTGTTTTATGCTATCATCTATCTTAAAATAGATTTAATTGACATAATAAGGATGAAGGAGGGGGCCAATGAGACTATCTATCTTTAAGAAACTTGTTATGATGTGTAGTATGTTGTTAATTATTCCTGGACTTATTATCGGCGCAATCGGTTATTCAATTTCTAAACAAGAATTAAATAACTTAGCTAAAACCAGCTTGAAAAATGATGTTAATTTCGCCATGAAAATGATAGCGCTTTCTAATAAAAAAGTAGAAAATGGAGAATTAACATTAGAAGAAGCTCAAGAACAAGTGAAACAGCAACTTCTGGGAGCAAATGATAATGAAGGTAAAAGACCTATTACAAAAGACATAGATATTGGTGAGTATGGATATATGTATGTTCTTGATGCTAAAGGTAATTTGTTAATGCATCCGGTAAGAGAAGGGGATAATTTATATGACGAACGATCAAAAGACGGAGTTTTTTTTATTCGTGATGTTATAAAGAAAGCAGATTTACAGAATGGAGGGTATACACTCTATGATTGGGCTCTTCCAACAGATCCCAATAAGCTAGCAACAAAAATCACATATTCAAAGAAAGATCCTCATTGGAATTGGGTAGTTGCATCAGGCTCCTACTTAAGTGACTTCAATAGCGGTGCTAATAAAATATTAACCATGTTAAGTATTACAATTGGTTGTACTATAGTTATTGGTGCCATCTTCATAATTCTTTTCTCTCGACATCTTGGTATACCCCTTAGAAAAATCGCAAACGCAGTTAAACGTATAGCGGAGGGTAATTTAACTGTTACTAACATAAATGTGAAAAACAATGATGAAGTCGGAACTTTATCAGAAAATTACACAGTTATGGTAGATAATCTTAGAAATCTTGTAATGGATATAAATCATTCATCCCATCAAGTTGCTTCTTCGGCCCAACAATTAAGTTCCAGTTGTGAGTTTACAAGTCAGGCAGCTGAAGATATTACAACTTCTATGCTTCAAGTAGCTGCTGGAACAGAAGATCAGTCTCAGCAAATCGATGAAGTATTAACAGAAACTGTACAAATATCTAAACGTGTTGACTTAATAAGCGAAGGCGTGGAAAAACTTGATCTCGCAGCGTCAGAATCTTCAAAAACTATTGAAGAAGGCTATGCATTAATTAATAGTGGCATACTTCATATGAATACAATTGCTCAAAATACGGAGAATATGGTGAAAATCGCTACTTTATTGCAAGATAACTCAGAAAAAGTCGGGAAGATTCTTATTTTTATACGGGCAATTGCTGATCAAACAAATTTATTGGCCTTAAATGCATCAATAGAAGCGGCAAGAGCAGGTGAGCATGGAAAAGGATTTGCTATTGTTGCGAATGAGGTGAAAAAATTAGCAGAGCAATCAGCGAACGCTTCTGGAAATATCGGTGAATTGATTGAATTAATTCAAGAAGAAACAAAACAAGCTGTTATAACATTAGGAACAGGGAAAGAATCGGTTTGGGAAGGGAAACGTGTTATTGACCAAGCTGGTGATGCTTTTCAGGATATTTCAAAGTCAATCGCAGATATTTCACGGCAATCAAGAGGGATTGCTACTTCCATGGTAGAGATTAAACGAATAATGTCTGCTCTAGTTAGCTCGGCAGAAGAAATCGCGACCATTTCTAATTCATCACAGCAATATACGCAAAACGTTGCGTCGTCAGCAGAAGAACAGACCGCTTCTATTCAAGAAATAACAGCATCCGCAGAAAACTTAGAAAGACTGGCAGACTATTTACAACAAAAGGTTCAGATGTTTAAATTAAAATAATGTAGTAATTATAATTAATAAAAATAAGGATCCTATATGATAGGGTCCTTATTTTTCCTACAGATTTTTTGCTATAGAAAGGGATGCAAACATGAACAAAGAGCAAGCAGAAGAGCTATTAGAGAAATTAAAACTAGGTGAAATATCTGAGTTTACAGTATCAAAAGAAGATTTTCTTACTTTTCGAGAGCAACTTGTAAAGCGCTCTGATTTTAAACATTTTCGTGGGAATGCCAAGCATGGAGGAGTAACAACCTATACTTATTTAGAAGAAGCCAGAAGCTAATTAGATGTATGGGGTTGTTTCTTTAACTTTTTTAATGCATCACGTCTCCATGATTTCACTGCACATGTGTTAACAGAATAACGTCTTGCAATTTCATTTAATGTTTCATGATCAATAAATGTATGAATAACCCAACGTTTTTGATTGAGTGTTAAGCCATTGCAGTAGTGCAAAATAGATTCTTTCTCTAAATAGGTATCATATTGTAGAGTATTAAAAAAATGAGGTTCAACAATTGGGAGTTGATTAATAACTTCCCATTTGTTTTCCAATCTTAATTCATTTAATATTCGCCCTTTAATAACAGAATAGGCGAAAGTAGTAAATGCTGCTGATTTTCCATCGAACTTTAGACTCGCTTCCCAAAGTGCTTGTAAACCAATGTTGTAATAATATTCATATTCTTTATAAATCTTTAAAGAATGAATGATTTTATAAATGAGACGATTATGCTGAGAAACTAACTTGTCAAAAGAATTCATAAATTTTTCTTTCTGAAAAATGCATTTTCCTTGTATTCCTAGGTAGCTTAAATATATATGAATCATCGAATATGTATCAAAAGTAGAAAAATAATAATTCGATTCACTATGAGAAGTTTCTTGCTACATGATGGAGTAAAAAAGAAATAATACTGTAGAAAATCTTTAAATGAATCAAAAATTATATGAATACTTCAATAAGGGAGAGAGACTTTTGCAAGAATATAATCATTATCGAATAAGTCCAAATACAATGGCTTTAGTTCCTGCAAGGCATCCATACTATAAAAGTATTGTTTTTGACCTAGAAGGTACATATTTAAGTATACAAACTCTTGATATGATGTTTACGGAATTAGGGCTACATGTAGATAAATCGATTAAGATTGTAAATGAGTCCTCTTATTTGATAAAAGAGGATGCAGATATCTATGCTTTTTCAACTAAAACGAAAGGTGAGCCAGATTGTATGTGGATTTTTCCTAAGCATGTTAAATCATTGAGGGAACAAACCTTTCCGCGTCTTACTTTTAAAAATGGTGAACGTTTAAAAATTAATTGTACAAAAGAACAATATATTCGTTGGTATAAAGATTTCATTTGTATAATGAAATTAGAAGTATAATCATATTTTTCTAGTTTTTTCTTTAGACAATTTTACCTATCGGAAATAAAGCGCTTTCTTGTATTAATTTCTAAAAAAAAATATTGTATCATAGCGTTTGTAATGCTATGATTTTTTAGGAAATGAGGTCTGTAGTCTGACTTTTGATATTTATGTAATTTAGATTCGAAAGGTTTTTTGTGAAACGACACTGTTTTTAACATAGATAATAAATTTATGGGTAACATTAAACAGAGGAAATTCATAAAAAGACTAAAGCTCATTAAAACAAGAATTTTTTATTAAAGGAGTTTGAATAAATATGTTACAACAAACATTTAAAGTAATCGCTGATACGGGAATCCATGCACGTCCTGCTACTTTACTAGTTCAAGCAGCTGGTAAATTTGATTCTGATATCAACCTTGAATACAAAGAAAAGAAAGTTAACCTTAAATCAATCATGGGCGTTATGAGCTTAGGTATTGGTCAAGGAGCTGAAATCACTATCAGTGCTGAAGGTTCTGATGAGCAAGATGCAATTAATGCATTAACAGAAACTTTGAAAAAAGAAGGATTAGCTGAATAATGACGACAATGTTGAATGGTATCGCTGCTTCAAACGGTATTGCGATTGCTAAAGCATATCGTTTAATTGAACCTGATCTAACTGTTAATAAAAAAGAAATTGCAAATGTTTCTGAAGAGGTGAGCCGCTTTCAAGCTGCTGTACATACTTCAAAAACAGAATTAGAAGCTATTAGAGAACATGCTAACAAAGAACTTGG
The DNA here is from genome assembly GCF_000380245.2 of Bacillus massiliigorillae. GTDB lineage: Bacteria > Bacillota > Bacilli > Bacillales > DSM-1321 > Bacillus_AD > Bacillus_AD massiliigorillae. Next base: position 2,690,112 of record NZ_HG428741.1, on the reverse strand, counting down.
AGCTGATAAGGCTGCTATCTTTGATGCACATCTATTAGTTCTAAGCGATCCTGAATTATTAGGACCAATCGAAGGTAGAATTGAGAGTGACTCTGTAAATGCAGAATTAGCTCTTAAAGAAACAGCTGACATGTTTGTTTCTATGTTTGAATCAATGGATAATGAATACATGAAAGAAAGAGCTGCTGACATTCGTGACGTAACGAAACGTGTTCTTTCACATCTTCTTGGTGTTCAAATTCCTAACCCAAGCATGGTAACAGAAGAAGTAATTGTCGTAGCTGAGGATTTAACTCCATCTGATACTGCTCAGTTGAACCGTACTTATGTGAAGGCTTTCACAACTGATATTGGTGGAAGAACATCACATTCTGCTATTATGGCACGTTCTTTAGAAATCCCTGCTGTAGTAGGTACTAAAGAAGCTACAACTACTATCCAAAACGGAGATATCATCATTGTTGATGGATTAAGTGGACAAGTTCACATCAATCCAACTGAGGAACTGATTGCTGAATATAAGCAAAAAGCCGAAGCTTATGAGCAACAAAAAGCAGAGTGGGCTAAGCTTGTAAATGAGAAAACGGTTTCTAAAGATGGTCACCAAGTTGAATTAGTAGCTAATATCGGTACACCAAAAGATATTAAGGGTGTTGTTGAAAACGGTGGCGAAGGTGTCGGTCTATACCGTACAGAATTCTTATACATGGGTCGCGATAACTTCCCTACGGAAGAAGAGCAATTCGAAGCGTATAAAGCTGTATTAGAAGGTATGACAGATGGTAAGCCAGTTGTTGTTCGGACACTTGATATCGGTGGAGATAAAGAGCTGCCATACTTAAGTTTACCTCACGAAATGAATCCATTCCTTGGATATCGTGCAATCCGTCTTTGTCTAGATCGACAAGACATGTTCCGTACGCAACTTCGTGCATTATTACGTGCAAGTTCATACGGTAACCTAAAAATCATGTTCCCTATGATTGCTACACTTGATGAGTTCCGTCAAGCGAAAGCAGTGCTTTTAGAAGAAAAAGCGAAGCTACAAGCTGAAGGCGTGACTGTTAGTGAAACAATCGAAGTAGGTATCATGGTTGAAATTCCATCAACTGCTGTAATGGCAGACTTGTTTGCTACAGAAGTTGATTTCTTCTCAATTGGAACAAATGATTTAATTCAATACACGATGGCTGCAGATCGTATGAATGAAAGAATTTCGTACCTGTACCAACCATATAACCCTGCTATTTTACGTCTTGTTAAAAACGTAATTGATGCAGCACACAAAGAAGGCAAATGGGCTGGAATGTGTGGAGAGATGGCTGGCGATGAAATCGCTATCCCATTACTTCTTGGTTTAGGATTAGATGAGTTCTCAATGAGTGCAACATCAATTCTTAAAGCACGTTCTCAAATTAAAAACCTGTCTAAAGCAGACATGGAAAAATTAGCAGAACAAGCATTACAAATGAAAACAAATGACGAAGTATTAGAAGCAGTTAAAGCTGCAGTAGAAGCTAAGTAATTTGTATAGATGAAAGAGGCTGTCTGGAAAGTGACTTTTAATAACTTTTCGGACAGCCTCTTTTCGTTTACTTCTTGTATATAAAGGGTATTGAATATATATAGACAGTAGTCTTTAATATGGTTTGAATCGTTCTTTTTTTCAAAACAATTCTTATGTGATACTCTTATCATATTAAGATTTTATGTTTTGAAAATGGATAAGGGGATGAAGAGATGGGAAGATTAGATAATAAAGTAGCTGTTATTACTGGTGCTGGTGCCGGTCTTGGGAAAGCGATTACAATGTTATATGCAAAAGAAGGTGCAAAAGTTGTAATTGCGGATATGAATATGGAAGCAGCTGAAGAAACTGCAAAAGAAATTATTGATAAAGGTGGACAGGCTATTGCTGTAAAAACGAATGTAACAGAAGAAGAAGATATTCAAACTATGTATAATACAGCCTTAGAAAAATTCGGTACAGTAGATATTCTTGTGAATAATGCTGGTATTGGTGATAATATGTATGCAGCTGCTAATGTTCCTGATGATGTATGGGATCGTGTTATTGCAATTAATACAACTGGAGCTATGCGTGCAATGAGAAAAGCACTACAAATCTTTGAAGAGAAGAAATCTGGGGTAATTGTAAATATGGCTTCTCTATCAGGTGTTCAAGGTGGTCGTGGTGGCTTAACGTATACCGCATCTAAATATGCAGTGGTTGGTATGACTAAGAACGTGGCAGCGCACTATAACAATTTAGGCATTCGTTGTAATGCAATTGCGCCATCTGCTGTTCCTACTAATCTATCGAAAGCTATGACACAGCCAGATCCATTCGGTATGGAACGTGCTGTAGCGGGTCTGAATCTGATGCCTCGTTCTGGAACAACTGAAGAGATTGCGAATATTGCTCTATTCTTAGGTTCTGATGAATCATCATTTGTCAATGGTGTAGTTGTTACTGCTGATGCTGGTTGGTCTGCATATTAATAAAGTGTTCTTTAATCGGTGAGGTACTCTCACCGATTTTTTATCGTTGAAAAATTCGAATATGTTATACTAAGTACAAATATGAAGCTTATTATGAAAAAAAGAGGTGGCATGATGGGGAAAGTAACAAAAGAAATGGTTATCGGTTTTATTGGCACAGGTGTTATGGGAAGAAGTATGGCACTAAACATTATGAACGCAGGTTATAAATTAGCTGTATACACACGCACAAAAGAAAAAGCCCAAGAGTTATTAGATAAGGGAGCGAACTGGGTAGAATCACCGAAAGAACTAGCTAGTCAAGCGGATGTTATTATTACCATTGTAGGCTATCCTCATGATGTAGAAGAGATTTATTTAGGTGAAGAAGGCCTCATTCCAAATGGTCGACCAGGTACGTATTTAATTGATATGACAACATCAAAACCTTCTTTAGCGAAAAAGATTTACATAGAAGCAAATAAAAAAGATATGAAAGCATTAGATGCACCAGTTTCAGGCGGTGATATTGGTGCGAAAGAGGCTCGTTTAGCGATTATGGTTGGTGGAGAGGAAGAGGCATTCAACGATGTGAAACCAGTTCTTGAAGCGATGGGCACCAATATCGTATTACAAGGTCCAGCTGGTAGTGGTCAACATACAAAAATGTGTAATCAAATTGTGATCGCATCTAATATGATTGGTGTTTGTGAAGCAATTGTTTATGCTGAGAAAGCGGGTTTACAACCGGATCGTGTGCTACAAAGTATTTCTACAGGAGCAGCGGCAAGTTGGAGTTTATCTAACTTAGCTCCACGTATTTTAGAAGATGATTATTCACCAGGCTTCTTTGTTAAACACTTTATTAAAGATATGCAGATTGCACTTGAGGAAGCGGAAGCGATGGATATGGAAACGCCAGGCTTATCTTTAAGTAAACGTATGTATGAAGAAATAGAGAAAAAAGGCGAAGAAAATAGCGGTACACAAGCATTGCGTAAGTATTGGGATAAATAAAGAGTAACGACCTTTTCTCGGTTTGCCATGGAGAAAAGGTCGTTTTTTTAGCCTACATTTCACCTCATATATTTTTTCAGAAGTGCATAAGTATTTGGAGAAGAAAGGAGGAAGGGAACTATGGGCATATTCGATGACCTTAAAGACCAATTTCTAGAATTGCCAGATGGCTATTATGTAGTAAGAGTAGAAGGTTATTCACGAGATAAGACGATTCATGGTGTGCGACCATTAAAATGGCAGCTGAAGCTTATGAATGAGGAAAGCGGTCAGCTGCCAACTAAATTTAGCCATATTGAGAATAATGCTGGTTTTCATATATTGTTACGAGAACTTAAAGAGTTAGGTATTAGTAAACCTCAAAATGCTAATGAACTTGAAGAAGTTTTGAATACCTTAATCGGTTGTTTACTTGAAGTTCATGTGACGACAACCAATAAAGAAGAAGGCTATCGCGATGTGAAATTCGTTCGGAAATTGTTTTAAGAACGATGGTTTGTTAGAAATGTTTCAATTCGATTTAAACCTTCTGTTAATCTTTCCATTGAATACGCATATGAAATGCGGAAGAATCCTTCTCCCTCGGCAGAAAATGCACTCCCAGGAACAACCGCTACATTATTTTTTTGCACAAGTTGAAGTGCAAAATCAAAGGATGATGTAAATCCATCCGGCATTTTAATTAGAAAATAAAATGCTCCATCAGGTTTCACAACATCGAGTCCCATCTTTTGTAACCTATCATAGACATAATCACGACGCTTCTTATATTCTTCTTTCATAGCCATTGGGTCGTTCTTTCCAACAGTTAGAGCGCTAATAGCAGCCATTTGCGATATAGAAGAAGCACAAGTTACATTGTATTGGTGAACTTTCAAAATTTGCTCGCATAGAGCTTGTGGAGCGTATAAAAAGCCGATGCGCCATCCTGTCATAGAGTGTGACTTAGATAACCCATTAATGATAATTGTTTGTTCTCTCAAAAAAGTTGCAATACTTGTATGTTCTTCATCAAAAACAAGCTCGCTATAGATTTCATCGGCAAGGACGATAATATTTTTACCTTTTAAGAGCTGGGAGATTTCTTTCAGCTCTTCACTTGTTAAAGTAACACCTGTTGGGTTAGATGGATATGGTAAAATAATGCAACGTGTTTGTTCAGTAATGTAAGGCTCAATTAATTGAGCTGTCAATTTAAAACCGTTCTCCGTTACATCAATATAGACTGGTTTTGCACCACAAAGCTTAATGATTGGTTCATATCCTGGATAAACAGGTCCAGGTAGAATAACTTCACAGTCCTCTGCAAGAATAGTCCGTAGTGAAACGTCTATTGCTTCACTAGCCCCCGTTGTGACAATTACCTCATTGTCAGGATTATAAGTTAATTGGTATTTCTCTTTCATATAATCGCTGCATGCACGGCGTAATTCGATATAACCTGCATTATGCGTATATACAGTGTAGTCCTCATCAATTGCTTTTTTAGCAGCTTCTTTAATATGTAATGGAGTTGGAAAATCGGGTTGTCCAATCGTTAGAGAAATTGCATCTTTATATGGTGCAACAAGATTGGAGAATTTTCGTATCCCTGAAATTTCGATGTCTTTTACGCGTTGATTAATGATATCCAACATACTTACCCCCTTTAATAATATGTTTAGTGTACCATCTTTTTTTGATTTGTTCATAAGTGAGTTCATGAAATAAGGATGGAATGGGAAAATATAAGAGAAATAGAACTTAAATAATAATTAAATATTTCTATTTTTATTAATAATGATTATTTTAAGGAAGCAGTAAATTCGTTGCTATAATAACTAATGATGTATGACATTACAGGAGGCTTTAATCATTGACACAAAATCAATCTAACAACCAAGAATCAGTCACTTACGCTTCTTTTGGAAGACGCTTAGCTGCATATTTAATTGATGGTATGATATTAAGTGCGATTATTTCTACTTTAGCTGCATTGGGAATACTATCGCTCATAGGAGTGAATCTAGATTTATCTCAACTTCAAGATCCCTCTTATTCACTTGCAAACAACAAAGGATATTTATTTGCTACATTTATAGTGGGAACTCTGTATTACACGCTTCTTCAATCTTCAAAATGGCAAGCAACCATTGGTAAGAAATTATTAGGAGTAAAAGTAGTTACTTTAGAAGGAGATCGTATTAGCTTCTTTAGAGCAATAATTCGTCACCTGGTGATGTTTTCTATCTCTAGCTTATTTTATTTTGGTTTCATTATGGCGCTATTTACGAAAAGAAAGCAAACTTTACATGATTTATTAGCAAAAACACTGGTTATTAAAGAGACTAAATAATCTCGGTGATTTATTAAACCGCAAAGAAGCTGTTCAAAAGATTTTCCTTTTGATCAGCTTCTTTTTTATATGGTCAATATTTTTTAATAGTACTGTACATATTAACAACATATATTGTGTAAGAAATGGAAGGTTGTAGTGGAGTTATATGTATAAGAAATTAATTATTTGGTTTGGTGTATTAGTGCTTGTCTATTTTTTAATAACAGTAGTCTTTCTTTTTTCTTTTGACAAAGAAGTGAGTAAAGAATACATTTCATCTCATTCATTGAGTCGCTTCTATTCTGATACGATTGGTCCTGATCGTGCTGTTTTGGTGGATCTACCTAGGGAGAGCTCGATCGTTAGGGTGAACATGATTGAACATGCTAAAAAGTCGATAGATATTTCATACTATTCCATGGAGTCTGGACAGGTAACATCTACTTTCTGGGCACTTTTATTTGAAGCGGCTGATCGAGGAGTACGAGTAAGAATCATTTTAGATGGCGTTGCCAATGGAGTAAAGACAAAGCAAAAAGAAATTATGTATGCAATAAAAAATCATCCCAATATTGAATTAAAGTTTTATGAGGTACCTAATGTAGTAAAACCATGGACTTTAAATAACAGGCTACATGATAAATATATTATTGTTGATCAATCTATTGCAGCAATAGGAGGTAGGAATATAGGTGATCGTTTTATGGCTCCTAATGGTTACAAGGGGGAAATAACTTATGACCGTGATGTAGTAATTTTCAATAACAAGAATGAAAATAGTGTTATCCATGATTTGTCACAGTATTTTAAGCAGATTTATGATAGCCCTTATTCAGTAGATTCATTAAATAAACTGTCACTACAAGAAAAGAAGCAGGCAGTTGGAAAAACTAAACAACTACAAGCACTTTTAGAAAAAGAGCGTAACAGAAAGGAAAATATCTTTAATAAAACTATCGACTGGCAGGCAGAAACTTTACCAACTAACAAAATTACCCTGATTCATAATCCAATCAATCGTTTTAATAAAGAGCCTTGGGTTTGGTTTGAAATCAATCGGGTTATTTACTCTGCGAAAAAATCTGTGTTTATTCAAAGTCCTTACATTGTTCCTGCTAAAAAGATGATGAATGGCTTTTTTCCTAATGTTGCAAAACAGGGTGTGGATATAACTGTATTAACGAACTCTAGAGGATCAACACCTAATTATCCAGCTTTTTCGGTATATTTGAATGAGCGTGATAAAATAGTAGATTCTGGGGCTGCGGTGTATGAATATCAAGGTGAGCATTCCATTCATACAAAAGCTTATAGTATTGATGATGATTTGAGCCTTCTAGGTTCTTTTAATATGGATCCAAGAAGTGCTTTTCTAAGTACGGAAACCATGATGGTTATTCATAGCAAACAAGTGCATAAGCAACTGGAAAGTATTACAGATGTGTATTTACAAAAAAGCTTGCTTATTGGTGAAGATTATGAATATATGATGGATGCGAATAGTATAGAGGAAAGAAGCTCAAGCCGAATGAAAAATATATTACTGTATGTTGTTGGTTTTTTTGGAAGGTTTGTCTCGTTTTTATTATAATAGTGAGTTAATTATTTTAAGATTTTATTTTTTTAGAAAATATAGTAACTATCAATGTGAAAAATGGTAAAATATATAAAAGTGTATTTTGAAAAGGAAGAAGCAGATGCTATATTTTGAGCAAGTATTATTTTTATTTTTCATAATTATTGGTCCAATCATTTTTTATCAATTTTATTGTGATGATGAAGAGTATTTTCCATCACATTGGAAACCGCAATATATATTTTTCGCTCTTATGTGTTGTTCTTCTTCTTTACTTATGCATTTTTCTGTGTTTCAAGTGCTAGACTTCCCTGTTAGTTTTTTTTCTTTAGTCGTATTGTATACGTTTCTTTATGGAAATAAGAAGTTAGGCTTATTTTTATTACTTTATATAACTGGCTATGATTTTATTATAAATGATCGTGATAATTTTATTTTTTATTTAGCTACAGCTTGGGTTTTTATTATACCTATAGTTATTAAAGCTGATTGGCAAGCTTATTCGAAACGAAATAAAATCAGGTATTCTTTTTTTATTAGTGCATCCGTTTGCTTTGGCTATTTAATCATGTTTTGGTTGGCTGCTATTAGTAATAATGATGTGCACGTAGGGGATATTTCACTTTCAATGATTCTGTTCGTTTTTATTTGTTATGTAAGTATATTTTTTTTCATGGTCTATCTAACAGAATTTTTAATTGAAAATAGACGACTTAAGCTAATGGCTCAAGAATCAGAGAAATTATTAATTGTAAGTGAACTTGCAGCTAGTGTTGCACATGAAGTAAGAAATCCACTTACAGTTGTTAAGGGATTTGTTAAACTCGTTGAACCCGAGGTCAATGATACTAGTAAAGAGTATCTTAGACTAGTACTTTCAGAGTTAGATCGAACAGAAGCTATTATTACGGACTATCTAAATCTAGCAAAGAAGAATAAAAGATTAGATAGTGTTTTTTCAATTTCTGATATGTTAGAAACGGTTTATTCAGTCATGAGTATATATACAGGTATAAAGGGAATCGATTTAACGCTGAAGAAAGAAGAGGAATTATATATATTTGGTGATATCGGTAAAATGAAGCAAGTTTGTTATAATATCATCAAAAATGGAGTAGAAGCCATTTCACACTCAAATGGAAAAATTTCTCTACAATGTTATTGTAAAGCTGACGAGGTAGTTATTGAAATTCAAGATAATGGTATAGGGATGGAGAAGCATGAAATGTTGAGAGTGGGAGAAGCGTTCTATACTAGCAAAGAGACGGGTACTGGACTTGGGATTATGATTACGAAAGCGATAGTTGAAGAACATAATGGAATTATTCGTTTTGAGAGTGAAAAAGGAATTGGTACAAAAGTCACGATGACTCTCAAAAGATGTGAATGTGAATAATTTTTAAAAATGGGTGAAAAATTAAAAATTTCGCTAAAGTATTACACTGAATGAACGATATGTAATACATAATATAGATAACCGTTTTATCGGGAAGGGCGAGAAGATATGGACAATAAAAAAGGAATTTTATTGGAAAGTGGTACAAATGAGCTAGAAATCGTAGGGTTTGGAATAGGTAATAATAAATTTGGTATTAATGTTATTAAAGTCAAAGAAATTATTAATCCAGTGCCAGTAACCATTGTTCCGCAAGCGCATAAAAATGTGGAAGGAATTATTGAGCTTAGAGGGGAAGTATTGCCAGTAGTAAATGTGGCAACAGCGCTAGGGTTTCCTCCATCAGAAAATGAGAAACAAGATAAGTTTATTGTTGCCGAGTTTAACCAACAGAAAGTGGTCTTTCACGTACACAGTGTTACACAAATTCACCGTATTTCTTGGGGGCAAATTGAAAAGCCTTCTGAGATGTATCAAGGAATTGAGAGCCAAATTATTGGTGTTATTAAATTAAATTCTGAAATGATTTTATTGCTTGATTTTGAAAAAATTGTTGTTGAAATTAATCCGGATTCAGGAATTAATGTACAGCAGGTAAAGAAGCTTGGGAAGAGAGAGCGCTCTGATAAAAGGATAGTTGCTGTTGAAGATTCACCGTTGTTGCGTAAACTGCTTCACGATACACTATCGGAAGCTGGTTTCCAATATATTGAATTTTTCGAGAATGGTCAAGATGCGCTCAATTATTTAGAAGGACTTATCAAGGAAGGGAAAAATATTGCCGACCATGTTCAAATAGTAGTAACAGATATTGAAATGCCGCAAATGGATGGCCATCATTTAACGAAAAGAATTAAAACACATAAAGAGCTAAGTAAGTTGCCTGTTATTATCTTTTCATCTCTAATCACAAATGATTTAAGACATAAGGGACAAATGGTTGGAGCTGATGCGCAAGTTAGTAAACCAGAAATAACAGAACTGATTTCTCTCATTGATAAATACCTACTCTAAAATAAAAGCTTTTTACTAAGTGTCAGATGAAAGTAAAAAGTCAATGTTGCATATGAGAATTGGAACTATGTGGATCAGTGATCTTTCACCATTACTTCTTTGAACTCTCCTATCTTAGACAATGAAGGTTAGCTGCACAAATATGGGGAGTTGGATGAAGAAATGAAACCACCAAACTTGATTATTCAAGCAAAGCAATTTGCAGAAAAGGCGCACAGCGGTCAGACTAGGAAATTAAATAATGAACCATTTATGAATCATCCTAATCATGTAGCGGATACCTTAATTGAGGCGGGTTTTAGTGATGTGGTGGTAGCTGCTGGATACTTACATGATGTTGTAGAAGATACAGTTGTACCGCTTCAGGAAATTGAGCAGAAATTTGGTCTTGAAGTGTGTAGACTTGTTAATGGCAATACGGAAAATCGGAATTATTCTTGGGAAAAGAGAAAGTTACAAACCATCGAAAATGCAAGAGTTGGTTCATTAGAAGTGAAGGCATTGATTGCTGCCGATAAATTTGATAATTTAACAAATGTGATGCACTATTATAAGGTTATGGGGGAGTCAGTGTGGTCTGTATTTGTTAGAGGCAAAAAAGATCAATATTGGTATTACTCAGAAGTGGCCAAAGCGTTATTTATGAATATTGATGAGTTAGATATACCTCTTTTTTTCTATGAATATAAACGTTTAGTTGAGAAACTACATGAAATCCTTGAATCTGATATGGAAGACGCTAAATAGGTAGACAAAGTGAAACTTTAATTGGTGGGGGGCGTTCATCCTCTACCGATTATTAGTTGAACCAATCGGGCTCTTACTGGTGCTTGATCTCTTACTTACACGCTACGTGTTGTATCTGTCATGTTGAAGAGGGAGTCTTAGCACTAGGTTGAACGGGATAAAAATATAAAAGCGATCTTATTCTCTTTAGAAGGGAATGAGATCGCTTTTATTCTTTTATTTTAAATAAAATCATATTAGTACAGTAATTAATAGAGATCTTTTCCAAGAAAAGAAGAAGTAAAAATATTAGAAGATATTTTCCGTTTAGGTTTCGCATAGGTATGTCCAAAAGGTTTAACATTCTCTTTCTTAGATTCGCTTTCGCGAGCTCCGACATAATTATAAATAATTGCTTTAGCTCTAGATAAAGACATCTGAGTTTTAGGATTTCGTTTGTCTGGAATTCTGTTTCCTAAATGAGGTAAGGTTTTAATATCTTCTTTAGATGGAGGTAAATGAAATATATAATCTCCACATTCAATAATAACATCAGACTGTTGTTGTGCGTTTCTTGGATTGTCAGAGAAATGTAATCCAAGCTTCGTTGCTTTACCCTCTTTAAGCATTTTATTGATAGCCGATTGCTTTAAATCATATAATAATTTAGGCTTAGGAGCGGCTTTAGCATGTTTATTGATAATAAAAATTGCTTGTGGTAGTTCCTGTACGGATTGGTGTTTTGTTTTGTTTTGGTCCATTTTGCAACTCCTTTCTATGTACAGAATTTTCATAAGTCATTATAACATTTTGCTACATTAAAGTGATAGAAACATCAAAATATTCTTCTTTTTTTAAGAATTGCTTCATAGTTTTTTCTTAATTGAGGAGAAAGATGAAACTGAGGTTGTATATGTATATATTATACTCTTTGTTTATTTTTACAAACAGCAAAAGCTGCCTTTCATGAAATTGGCAGCTTTTGTATGTTGGTGACATGATTTTTTCAACATTTCACATTGTCCAATCTTACACCTATCTTATGGCTCCTTGTTAATTAGAAGAAATACTAGGCAGTTTATCTTTTAATTAAAAAGGATGGATGTTGCCTATTTATTTTGTAATTATGTTTATATTCTCTGTGATTCCACCGTGAATTGGTGTGAAAGATTGAGGAGATTGATTGAATGACGTCATTTGATATGGCATTGGTGGCGGGTATGCTGGTGGAGGTCCCATAGGTCCCATAGGTCCCATAGGTCCCATAGGTCCCATAGGTCCCATAGGTGCTACGGGGTAAGGTGGATATACTGGATAAGGTGGTGGGCAACAAGGTTTGTTAAATAATGCTGGCCCAATAGCAAGTCCTCCAAGTCCTCCAAGAGCAAGTCCTGCTACAAAGGGAAAAAGTAGTGGAAAGAATCGTTGATCTTCTGGGTTTATATCATAAAAATCATGGTCATTACGAAACTCACTGTTGTTATAAATGAACCCATTAGAATATATAATGGGAGATATTTCATATGGATTATAAGCCGAATAGTACATTACTATGCCTCCGTTTCTTTTTTTCTATATATTGTATGGATACAATATGAAATTGAGCCTGTACACGGCAGAAGCAAAGTGAATATTATAAATGGTAGAAAGGATAGAATATGGATAATGAAGGTGTATTTACTAACATTAATAGTATTCTCTCCTATTTTATTTATTGGCTTATATTGTATTTCAGAAAAAATAGAAATATAATGATGATAACTATTAGGAAAAAATTGTATGGGGGAAAATGTACGGTATTAGTAGTTTCGCATTATATTTAGGGTGTGATAATAGTGGGTAATAATGTGATTCAATTTAAGCATAGCAATGATATTGATTATTTTATTTTAATGCAGGGTAAAAATCTATTTGATAGAGCGTTTAAAAGAATTACAGATTCTCTAGTAATTATCCAAGTAGAGGAAGAGAATCGTTTTCGTTATGTTTACGCTAATAAGTATGCGCTTGAGTCACTTTGTCTGACAGAACATTCGTTAGGGAAATTAATTGAAGATGTTCATGATGAAGGCATGACGATAGCGATGAAACGTGAATTAAAACGTTTAATGGAAGATGAAACGGAAGAAATGACTAGATTTGCTTTTGATGGAATAAATACAAAAGACAGTGTGTTTGAAGTTATATTATTACCTGTGAAAAATGAAGAAGAACTTATTCTTTATTTTGTGGGGTGGATTAAGAAAGCTGATGATAATCAAATGCTAGACAGAAGTGAACAGAAGTTGTTACAAGATATTATGATTCAGTATGCCAAAAGTAAAGAACTAATTCATTTTATGCTACATCATGATTTATTGACGGGCTTGTATAATCGAAAAGCCTTATTCAACAATATGGATATGGAATTAGAGAAAGCAAGAAGTGATGATTATGAAATAGCTATTCTTTATATAGATTTAGATCGTTTTAAATTGTTTAATGAATCAATGGGGTATTTTATGGGCGATCAGCTGTTAAGAAATGTTGGTGACAGATTATTATCTATTGAGGATTCTAATTATTCCGTCTACAGAATTAGTGGAGATAATTATGTCATTATTTTACCACGTTTAAACCGTGATGCTGCTGCTCTTTTTGCTACAAAAGTATATGCGAGTTTTGATGAACCTTTTGTAATAAATCAGCAAGATTATTTTATCACTCCGAGTATAGGGATTTCCATTTATCCGTTGGACGGTTTAGATAGTGAGACGTTAATTAGAAAGGCAGATGGCGCATTATATCAAGTAAAGGCAAGTGGTGGAGGGCATTTTCAATTTTATAGCAATGCACTACACGAACATCTTCCAAATGTGTTTAAGATGGAAGCGAAGTTGAGGAGAGCATTGGAACGGAATGAATTATCAATCTATTTTCAACCACAAATAGATTTGCAAACAGGGAAAATTACTAGCTTCGAAGCTTTACTACGTTGGCATAATCCAGCCCTTGGATTTGTTTCTCCTGCAGAATTCATTCCTATAGCAGAAGATACTGGGCTTATCATTCCTATTGGTGAATGGGTTATAGAAGAAGTATGTAGAGTGATTAAATTGTGGACAGAAAAAGGATATGAGCCTGTGAAGGTTGCTGTGAATTTATCACCGAAGCAGTTTTTGCAGCCTACCCTACAGGATGTCATCCAATCATTACTTACGAAATATAATATTGCTCCATCATTATTAGAAATTGAAATAACAGAAGGTGCAATGCAAGATACATCAGAAGCATTAAAGATGTTAAATAAATTAAAGTGGTTAGGTGTGTCTATTTCAGTAGATGATTTTGGAACAGGATATTCCTCTTTAAGTTATTTAAAGCAGTTTCCGCTAGATACATTGAAAATTGATCGCTCTTTTGTGAGTGAAGTTTTATCTGATCATAAAGATGCTGCTATAATAACGACAATTATATATTTAGCGCATAGCTTAGGGTTAGAAGTGATAGCTGAAGGTGTCGAAACAGAAGCACAAGCGGAGTTTTTACGAAGTGTAAAATGTGAGAAGGCACAAGGTTTTTACTATAGTAAACCACTGCCAATTAGCGAAATTGAAGAAAGATATTTTATGAATCAAATTTAAGAAGGAGGCGTCCCAGTAGTGATTTTCTATCACTGTCAGGACGCCTCTTAACGCTTTTAAGGTGCTTCGTACTTGCTTACATTTAATAGGTGAAATAGTTAAGTTACCTGAAAAGGTTAATTTTTTGCTTGTAATGTGAAGATTGTGATTTCTGGTCTAGTAAAAAAACGAAGTGGCATTCTAGTCGTACCTAAGCCCTTATTTACATATAATTTCATATTCCCAAGGTTGTACATTCCTTCATAGTATTTCTTCGCAAATGGTGGGGTAATGAGAGCGCCGTAAAAAGGGATTTTTACTTGCCCGCCGTGACTATGTCCACTTAGTTGAAGGGAAACATTTTCATTCTTTGCTCTGTCTGCAAAATCCGGTGCGTGGGAGAGCAGAATGGAGTAGGCGTCTTTTGGAATATTATTCAGTGTGTTTTCCCAATTGGGTCTCCCTAACATGGCATCATCAATTCCTGAAATATATATAGATTGTTTCAAGCTGTTTGTAATAATAGTGTTAGCGTTTTGTAATACCATAAAGCCACTGTCTTCCATCGTTTGCTTATATAAATCTGAGCCATATCCTCCATGATCATGATTGCCGAATATACAAAACTTCCCGAATGGTGCATGAAGTTTCTGTAATATAGGAATGATTTTAGTTGGAGAATCATAATGATTCGGCTTGTCCATTAGATCTCCGGTAAATACAATAAGATCAGGCTGAATTTTGTTTATTAATTGTACTGTTTTTTCAAGGTTGTTTAATTGATATTGAAAGCCTAAGTGTGTGTCACTAAATTGTACGATAGTAGTGCCTGAGAATCCGTTTGGAATATATTCATCAGAAATGGTATGATTAGTAATATCAATCCAATAGGGTTCGATGTATTCAGCGTAATAGCGACTACCAACTCCAATGCCAGAAATAGAGAGAATAGTCGCGATACTTCTCTTTAAAAAAGTTCTACGGTTAAATTTTTTTTCCATCTTATTTCAAACCTATCTTTTATGATGAGTTATTCTCATAATATGTTTTTTATATTAAAGTTGAGAACATAATGTTTTAAAAATATAGAAGAAATGAACGTAAAGTGTTTTTTAGAGTATATCATTTTTTATTTACATAAAAGGAATGAAAAAATTTCTTATTGCATATTAGTGGGGGTCCTTTATGATTATACATCCTATGATCATCACTTTTTTTATATTACTAATTGTTACTTCATTGTTTATTCAAAGTAAATATAGACCTGATTTAATCGCGGTTGGATCTTTATTAACGCTAACGATATTAGGAATTCTTACTCCTGAAGAGGCGTTGGCAGGATTTTCAAATTCCGTTGTTATAATGATAGCAGGTTTATTTGTTGTGGGAGCTGGTATTTTTGATTCAGGCTTGGCAAAGAATATCGGAAATTCTTTGTTGAGATTAGGAGGCAATAGTGAGCGTAAATTACTGTTTATCATTATCGTAACTGTTGGATTATTTAGTGCTGTGTTAAGTAATACAGGTACTGTGGCAGTTCTGCTGCCTGTCATTATGAGTATCGCGTTAGAACTGCGTAAAAGTCCTTCACGCTTTCTGTTACCATTAACCTTTGCAAGTAGCTTAGGAGGCTTATTGACGATTATTGGTACACCTCCGAATTTAGTTGTGAGTGATGCACTAGTAAAAGGTGGATATGAGAAGCTCGGTTTTTTTGATATTACTGGGATAGGAATTATAGCATTAACAGCAGGGTTAGTATTCATGATGACAATAGGGAGGAAGCTACTACCGAATCATGAAGCAACACCATCATCTAATGGAAAGAGTCTTTCAAGTGGGGAGTTAGCTGGCTTATATAAAGTGTATGATCAATTGCACTTTGTATATGTTCCAGAAACATCTGATATTGTTGGTGAAAGATTGGCAGATTTGAAATTACCTTTAAATTTCGAAATAACTGTAATTGAGATTGAACGTAGAATAAAAGAGAAGTTATCGATTAAGCAGTCGAAGCAAGCTATTGTTGCAAGAGCGAATGAAATTGTTCATCCGCATGATTTATTACTGGTTTTCGGTGGTATATCAGAAGTAGAACGATTCGTTAGGCAATATGAATTAGAACAAAAATCATTTGACTTGGTTGATATTAAAGCGCATTTTCTTGGTAAATCCTATGGGATGACTGAAATATTAATTGCTCCTCATTCTAGCATGGAAGATCAGACAATTGTTGATATACATTTTAGAGAAAAATATTCTTGTAATGTTTTGGCAATTAATCGTAAGGGAGAATATATCCATACCGATTTCATGAAGGAGAAATTAAAGCTTGGAGATGCGTTACTCATTCATGGTAAATGGGAAAATATCGAAATGTTATCGCAGGATAAGCATGATGTGGTTATACTTGGAACGATTTCTGAAGAAGCAAATGTTGCATATGCAAGTGGAAAGGCGCCAATTGCGGCGGCTATTTTAGCCTTTATGCTTGTATTAATGACCTTTGAAGTGATATCACCGGTTATCAGCGTTTTGCTCTCGGCGTTTTTAATGATTGCAACAGGGTGTATCCGTTCTATTGAGGTAGCTTATAAAAAAATTCAATGGGAATCTGTTATTTTGATTGCGGCTATGTTACCTCTCGCTACTGCGCTTGAGAAAACAGGTGGGGTGCAATTTATTAGTAATGGTATGCTTGATATTTTTGGTGATTTTGGTTCTTATGGAGTATTAATTGGTCTATATATTATTACGACGTTACTTTCACAATTTATAAGCAATACAGCGACAGCGGTTATTTTAGCACCGATAGCTATTACAACGGCTACAGGAATGGCTATTAGTCCATATCCGTTACTTGTAGGTGTAGCTGTTGCTGCAAGTATGTCATTTTCAACACCAGTTGCCTCTCCAACTAATGCTCTTGTTATGACAGCAGGAGGTTATAAATTTAATGACTTTATTCGAGTTGGAGTACCATTACAAATATTTGTTGGGATATTTGTCTTGATAGCTATTCCGCTGTTCTTTCCTTTTTAAAAATGAATGAAATAAATCAATAAAAAGGTTGTCTTGTTAGCACTACATTTAATCATGCCTTCTACTCTGAAGGTATAACTCAGATGATAAAACTCATGAGAAGGAAAGAGAACATAAAAGGTGTCCAATAGTGGTTATCAATCACTATTGGACACCTTTTTTTAAAAGATCAAGAAAGTATATAATTTTTTGGGGGTGTCTAACCTTACACCTGCTATGCTCGGAAATAAGCCAACCTGTTTTGAAAACCAAGTGCAGGTTTTCAAGAACAGCTCATCTTATTTCTGCCGCATAGCTCTTTTTTGATTGGGAGTAAATCAAGGAGCATAAACATCAATCAAAAAAGACCGGTGACGGTTTTTCTTATAGGTAAAACTAAATATTATTTTCTATTGCCTAACCTTATATAACTTTATAAAGAATCTGGCAAGAAATAAATACACATTTCGATTGCGTCAGAGCAGGCTTCTAAAGTTGCAATCGTTCGTGGGTTTGGATTTGTATATATAACAGGGTAATCTCTTTCATCAAGTTCTATTTTCGGATAGAAGGCCAGCTTTTCTTCTTCGAGAGAGAATTCAGCCTCAATACCTGATTTATTACCTCTTGCATCTAAACGAATCCAACGTTGTAGCGAATGGATATAAACGGCGTTTAATGCATGGATACAGTAGCCTTTTTCGGGCGTATCAAAGGTCATAAGGCGTTGATAGCAGAAGCCTGTTGGTATTCCTTCAGAACGCAATAATGCGGCTAATAGAGTTGTCTTTGCATAACAAATCCCGGTGTCATATTGGATAACATCAGATGCCTTTCTTGTCACTTTACGGTTTTGGATGTCCCAAGAATGTGATATACGATCTCTTACGTAAAGAAAAGCGGCTTGGATTTTTTCTGTCTCACTCTGTTCTTCGTTAAATATTTGTGCTGTTATAGCGCGGATTAAATAATGGGAGTAGTCGATTAAATCGGTTTCTTGTAAATAGTCTTGTAAATTGGCTGATTCGGGTTCCAGTTTCATATTTTAACAGCATCCTTTTTTATGAAAATTTTGTATGTGAGTGTGTTTAAAATCATGATGCTCAATAAGTTTGTTGCGATTATTTTGGTGGTTTTATTTAAATTTTCTTATTAATTAAAATAATATTATTTTACTCTATTTATATGTAATAAATAAAGTGAAAAGAATGATGGCGTAAAATTATAACACATAGTTTATTTTAGGACCTTTAACTTAGTGCGTTTAACTTCAACCTGTTTTACAATAATGGTATAATTTAGCTATCATGAATATGTTCGGAGGGTACAACATGGATGCAATGGAAGTGTTGACAAATCTTGAACATCTACAACCATTTTTTCAACCTATTTTTAGTGCAGATGATCATGTCGTGATCGGGTATGAGATTTTAGGAAGATATGTAAGTGATTCAGGTGTAGAAAGTTTAGGATCTTTTTTTCAAGATGAATCAGTACCGGAAGAGTATAGGGTAGAAGTGGATAATTATATACTTAGACTTGCACTTGAGAAGATAATGGATAATGATGATGAAAGTCTCATATTTATTAATCGAGATCCGAATCTATTAATGCTTGACCACGGTGCGGGATTCTTAGAAATTGTTAAAGAATATGTAAGTGAAGAGAATATGACTCGAATTGTTATTGAGCTTTCAGAGAAGAAGTTTGATGGTGATATGGAAAGTTTGCATCATTTATTGTCATATTATAAGACATATGGCATTAAGGTGGCGATCGATCATTTAGGCGCAGATAGTCATTTAGATCGTATTTCAACGCTGTCTCCTCATATCTTGAAAGTCAATTTAGAACAGCTTAATCAGGGTTGGGATACGCACAAAGATGTAATTACTTCAATTGGTGTCTTAGCTCGAAGAATAGGTGCTATACTCTTATTTGAAAGCATTGAAACGGTATATCAGCTACAATTTGCATGGCGTAATAGTGGTAGATATTATCAAGGGTTTTACTTATCTGAGCCAAATGCTACTTTCATAGAAAGGGAGCAATTGAAAGAGCGTTTTAGAAAAGAATGTCATAGTTTTATATTGGCTGAGAAAAGAAGCTTGGAGCAAAGATTTACTAAAAAGAAACAATTGCAAGAAGAAATTCGGTTAATTGTTCAGAAAACAAAAATATCTGGTGCAGATATCGAACAGCTAAAAGCCTTAGCAAGTTCGTTAGAAGCATTTTCGTTTCGATTATATGTTTGCGATGAGGATGGTTTTCAAACGTCCCCAAACATTTTAAAGAAGCACGGAGAATGGATGATACAGGAAGAATATCAAAATAAGAACTGGAGTTGGAGACCGTATTTCTTAAAAACAATTATCAAAATGAGAAACGATCAAAAGGGTGAACTATCTGACTCATACAGTGATATTGAAACCGGTGAAACAACGAGGACATTCTCAATTCCATTAAACGAGAGTGAATATTTATTTGTAGATTTATCCTATGATTACTTATATGAACATGATGTGTTCTAAAAGAAAATTGAAGTAGCTTAATAAAAAAGAGATTGCCTAAAAATACTTTTGGCAATCTCTTTTTTGTTTAAATCGATAACAGTTTCTCTATTCGTTCTTGGTCAAATCCAATGAGTACTTCATCTCCAATAACAATAACTGGTGTTGAATAAGCATCGTACTTAATCATCATTTCTTTCTTCGCTTTACTGTCACGTGCAATATTTTTCTCTTCAAAAGGAATACCATGATTCTTTAAATAAAGTTTTGTAAATTCACATGGTGGACAATTTGGTTGTGTATAAACTGTAACTGCTTGCATAATTTCCTCCAAAAAAGTTCTAAAAGAAGTATTATAGCATATGAAGTAGAATTCTTATTGTATTACTCCTTTTTGTAATGAATCGATGACTCCCATTGAAGATACTTTGGCGTCTAGTTCTAATATTTCATATACAGGATGATTATCTGGAATATGATAAGCCGATAAATGTTTTCTAAAGCGATTCATCAATAAGTCACTTGCAAGCTTCATTCGTTCTTCAGAATCAGTTACTTCATCCATCGCTATTTTGCCACATTCGATGAAAATAGGTAGCCATTGACGTAACTGTTTAAATACTTCTGTAGGGTTATTACTATGTCCGTAGTGACCGAAATATATATAGTCAGGATTAAGACTTTCAAATAATGCAATCGATTGCTCCATAGCAATAGGGTTGAATTGGCTCGGAGAAGTAGAAGGTAGGAACAATTGTGTTGAACTGTTGTCTAGTTCACGATATTGAATGCCAGCAGTGTCACCAGTGAAAATGCCATTTGTTAAAGAATCATGGATGGCAATATGATGATTGGCGTGTCCAGGTGAATCATAGAAAGTCAGTGTGCGATTTTCTAAAATTAATTGATCACCATGTTGTGCAATTTTGATACGGTCTTTCGGAATAGGTACAATTGGATTAAATAATTCATCGAAATCGTCGCCGTAAACAGCGCGTGCTCCAGCAATTAGTCTGCTTGGATCTTCAAGATGTCTTGCTCCTTTAGGATGAACAATTATATCAGCGTTTGGACATTTTTCAAGAAGTAGCCCAGCTCCACCAGCATGATCTAAATGAATATGAGTAACAATAATATGATCAATATCATGTAAAGCGATATTCATTTCTTCTAGCCCTTTTAATATGTACGGGATGGAGGGGCTGGCAGATGTTTCAATGATTGTCACCTTATTTCCTTTCATAATATAACAACCAGTTCTTTTTTCACGTTGTAAGTCGTGACAATCAATACAATAAATAGTACTATTAATTTGTTCAACTAATGTCAAAATATTACCCTCCTATATGCGATAATACTATTATTGTAAAAGTAAATGATTATAATGTAAATAATGATTAAAAATTCAGAATTTACTTAAGCGTAGCGAGTGGATAATATTTTATGTTATAGTGAAAACTACCGGAAAGAATTCTGCTACATATTGAAAGGAGATGCACTATGTCCCAACTACAAGGCATCATTACAAGACTGAATAATTTACAAGAACAAGCAAAGGAAACAGAAACTTCACAACGCTTTTTTGAAATAGATGGTGTTAAAAAATGCCAAGTAACATACTATAATAAAACAGCAATGTTTGAATTAGAAGTATATGATGAAAAGGGAAAATCATCTAAGTATCAATTCGATAACATCGATATGATTACTATTGAGATTTTCGATTTATTACAAGCGTAAGAGTCCGTAATGGGCTCTTTTTTTATTTCGATTTCAATCTTTCGGTAATATGGGTATGGTATAATACGTTTAATAAAGTCGTAAGGGTGGTAATGTGTTTGCAAACACTCATTTTAGTTGTCATGTTATTTATTGTTTTGTTAATGCTTGCTGAATTAATGACTACGAAAAAGGAGCTTATTGCGATTCGAAAGCTTTTGCAGGACAAAAAGAATAAGAATTAAACATTAAAATTCCCCCATCAATCAGAACATTACTCGACAAATATGTTAAAATAAGTAAGAAGATAATATTCTTTATGATAAAGTAGGGATTGAAATTATGTTAACAAGTAATAATATAGAACTGCTTTCTTCACCGATTGAACCATACGTTATATCTGCCGAAAGAGTTGCTCATGTTCAAATTGCAAACAATTTGGAGCATTGTTTATTAGTTTTAACGAAAAGTGGATATACAGCTATTCCTGTATTAGATCCATATTTTAAATTATATGGGTTAATTAGTTCGCCTTTAATTCTTGATGCAATACTGGGTTTAGAGAGAATTGAGTTTGAAAAGTTAGAAGAGATGATAGTTAGCGATGTTATGAATGTTGATATTCCGAGACTGCGTATGCAAGATACTTTACAGCGTGGTTTTGAATTATTAATTGATCATCCATTTGTTTGTGTAGAAGATGAAGCAGGGATTTTTGAAGGAATCTTAACACGAAGAGCAATATTAAAAAGCATCTATAACAAGGTTGTAGAGTAACAAGTTGCCGGCTTATAAAGAGAAATCTTGAAGCCGGCTTTTTAATGCTGATTTATTGAAAAAGTTGGACACATAATGACACAATTAAAGCGATGGTTATGAAGTGAAGAAGTTTCTTTAGTATGTTCATAGAGATTTTGGGAGCAAGCCTAATTGCGACGATAGAGCCAGATAATGAGCCAATTGCATAGAATATACCAACTGTCCAAATAAAGTTACCGCTTATAGCATATTGTGTAAAGGCAAAGAAACAGCTAATAAATGTTTGGAATCGAGAATACGCTACTGCTTCCATAAAGGAAGCGCCTGACAATAGGAATGTATACATTAAGAGGGTTACTTGGCCAGGACCAAACATCCCGTCATATATGCTAATCAGAAAAAGGATGGGTAAAATCTTTTTTGGTAATACCCAGTTTGAATTAGCTTCGAATGAAGGCTTTTTCACGAGTGCTAGTAAAAAGGCTCCACTTAACAAAATAATAGCAATGGATGTCATTATTCGCTCAGAAATATGATTAGTGATTAGGCCGCCAATCATACCACCGCCAGCTGCGAATGGGATGAGGAAGAGTGCTTGTTTCCAAACAATTTTCTTTTGTCTTAATAGTTGATAAAAGCTTGAAAAAGAACTAATTGTATTTGCAAACTTCGCCGTTGCAATGACACTATGAATCGGTAGCTGAAAGAACAAGAGTGCTGGCATGCCGATTAAGCCACCTCCACCTGCTAATGTTCCAACAAGTGCTACCGTAAATCCTAGTAATATTAATAAAATTTCTGTCATAAGCCTCAACTCCTCACTTCATAAGAATAAAACCATTTTGGTATAATTGAAATATCATTAAAGTAATGAAGAGATATAAGAAATAGTTATGAAGAGGTACATAGGATGAATTTTTCCGAATATCAATTGTTGTCGGTTTTAGCACAAGAAATGAATATGCGTAAAGCAGCGGAGCGCTTATTCGTATCACAGCCTGCCTTATCGCAACGATTACAATCTATTGAGAAAGCATGGCAAACGCAAATTTTTATTCGTTCACAAAAGGGATTAACGTTAACACCCGCTGGAGAAGAAGTTGTAAAGCTTGCTAATAGTGTGTTAGAAAAAGAAGAAAAAGTGCGTGAAGAAATTCAAGCGATGAATAATAAGGTTTACGGCACGTTAAAGATTGCTTGCGCCACGATTGTAGGGCATAATTGGCTTCCGAAAGTATTAAAGAGCTATGTAAATAAGTATCCACATGCACAAATTTCATTAATAACTGGTTGGAGCAGTGAAATTCTTAAAGCGCTTCATGATGATACTGTGCATATTGGCATTATTAGAGGAACACCTGATTGGAAGGGCGTCAGACATCATTTGTTTAAGGATCAACTATATTTAGTTGATACAGAGATGAATAAGTTAGAGCAGGTACTAGAAACAAATCGTCCATTTATTCAATTTAAGAGTGATTCGAATTATTATCAAGAAATACAAGAATGGTGGCATCGTCACTATCAAAGTACGCCAAAGCGAACTATCGTTGTGGATCAAATCGAAACATGTAAACAAATGGCTTTAAATGGAATTGGGTATGCGATTCTACCCGCTATTACAATTCAAAATGATGAAAATAATATTTATAAAATACCATTATTAGATGAATCAAATGTAAAACTTGAGCGTGATACATGGCTTCTAGGCTATGAAAAAGCATTTCAATTACAGCAGGTACAAGCATTTGTAGAAGTAGTCCAAGATTATATTAAACAATCCAATAATTGAATTAATTGTCAGAATAGTAAGGTTTAACTTGTCTTATATGGTACTTGTTTGATAAAGTATAGATTAGTTTATTTTTCAGTTGTAATAGGGAGGAAATCATAATGAAAATGTTAGACGCACATGAGATTATTTCGTACATCGGGAATGCAAAAAAATCTACACCAGTTAAAGTGTATATTAAAGGTGATTTAGAAGACATTAACTTTGGTGAAACTGCAAAAGCCTTCATTACTGGCAACACAGGGGTAGTCTTTGGGGAATGGTCAGAAATTAATGAAGCGATTGCTGCTAATAAAGATAAAATTGAAGACTATGTAATTGAAAATGATCGTAGAAATTCAGCGATTCCAATGTTAGATTTGAAAGACATTAAAGCACGTATTGAGCCAGGTGCAATTATTCGTGACCAAGTTGAAATTGGAGATAACGCTGTAATTATGATGGGTGCTTCTATTAATATTGGTGCTGTAATTGGTGCAGGTACAATGATTGATATGAATGCAATCTTAGGTGGCAGAGCAACTGTAGGAGAAAGATGTCACATTGGTGCAGGTGCGGTTCTTGCAGGTGTTATCGAGCCACCATCAGCACAACCAGTTATTATTGAAGATGATGTTTTAATTGGTGCGAACGCGGTAGTTCTTGAAGGAGTTAAAGTTGGTAAAGGTTCTGTAATCGCTGCAGGAGCAATTGTAACTCAAGATATTCCAGCTTTCTCTGTAGCAGTTGGAGCTCCAGCTCGTGTAATTAAACAAATCGATGATAAAACAAAATCAAAAACTGAAATTATGCAAGAGTTACGTCAACTATAATCTTGCTATAAGGAGTGACCAACATGTAGACGTTATTGTCTGTATGGATGGTCACTTTTTTTAAAAGAAAATGAAGTGAGGAGGAACTGAACTTGAGTACATCATCAAAATTCGTTGAAATTAGACGAACATTACATAAAATGCCGGAATTAGGGTTTCGAGAATTTAAGACACAAGCATTTTTATTGCAATATTTAGATCAATTACCCTCGGACAGATTAGAAATAGAAACATGGGAAACTGGTATATTTGTTAGAGTGAAAGGTTTGGATGCTACTAAAACAATTGGTTATCGTGCTGATATTGATGGATTACCAATTGTTGAGGAGACAGAGCTTACTTTTGCTTCAGAGCATGAGGGGCATATGCATGCATGTGGTCATGATTTTCATATGAGTATTGGGTTAGGCGTGCTCACACATCTAGTACATCATCCGATTCGTGATCATGTGCTATTTGTTTTTCAGCCTGCAGAGGAAGGACCGGGTGGAGCACTTCCAATGATACAATCCGAACAGATGAAGCGTTGGAAGCCGGACATGATGATTGCTCTTCATATAGCTCCTGAATATCCTGTTGGTACAATCGCCATTAAGCCTGGTTTACTATTTGCCAATACGTCGGAATTATTTATTGATTTAAAGGGAAAAGGTGGACATGCAGCTTATCCACATAATACGAATGACATGGTTGTAGCAGCTTGTCAATTAGTCAATCAACTACAAACAATCGTTGCAAGAAATGTTGATCCATTAGATTCTGCTGTTATCACAGTAGGAAAAATTACTGGGGGAACTGTACAAAATGTCATTGCTGAAAATGCCCGCTTAGAGGGCACAATTCGTACTTTGTCAGCAGAGAGTATGAAGAAGGTCAAATCACGCATTGAAGCGCTTGTAGAGGGGCTTAAAACGGGCTTTGAATGTGAAGCTGTCATTGATTATGGAGCAATGTATTATCAAGTTTTTAACGAAGAGCAATTAACGAGGGAATTTATGCAATATGCAAAAGATCAAACAGACATCAATGTATTTGAGTGTAAAGAAGCGATGACAGGTGAAGACTTTGGTTACATGTTGAAAGAAATACCAGGATTCATGTTTTGGCTTGGTGTTGACTCAGAATATGGTCTTCATCATGCTAAGTTAAACCCAAATGAAAATGCCATTCCGAAAGCTATAGATTTGCTAACTTCTTATATTGAGTGGAAGGGAAATCAGTAAGGAGCGAATAGCCCTGAGGCATGCATCTAAATTGATACATTAATCACTTTAGATGCATGCCTTTTACACGTTATTTGCGTTAACAGGGAGTTAGATTTTATATTAATTTCAGCTGAAATGCGTATTGTTTTCTTAGGATTCTGAAAAGTGCTAGAATTAAATTTGGACATAGTTGTGAGTGATTCGACAGTAATTTTTAAAAAATTTGTAATTGATATTATTTTATAGTAATTTCAGATAATTATTTGACTTTTATTATCTAAATACGTATAATTATTGTTGGAATATGTTTCTAATTGAGAATTATTTATCCTATTTCTCAATTAATATAAACAATTTATTTTTTGGAGGGATTATCTATGCCAGAACGTATGGTAGGTAAACAAGCGCCACGCTTTGAAATGGACGCAGTTTTAGCAAATAAAGAATTTGGAAAAGTTAGCTTAGAAGAAAACATGAAAAATGATAAATGGACTGTTTTATTCTTCTATCCAATGGACTTCACATTTGTATGTCCAACAGAAATTACTGCTATGTCTGATCGTTATGATGAATTCCAAGATCTTGATGCTGAAGTAATTGGTGTTTCTACTGATACTATTCATACTCACTTAGCTTGGATTAACACAGATCGTAATGATAATGGTCTTGGTCAATTAAAATATCCATTAGCTGCAGATACAAATCATACTATCTCTCGCGAATATGGTGTATTAATTGAAGAAGAAGGTATCGCTCTTCGTGGACTATACATAATCAATCCAGAAGGTGAATTACAATATTCTGTAATTAACCACAATAATATTGGACGTAGTGTAGATGAAACTCTACGTGTGCTTCAAGCTCTTCAAACTGGTGGTCTTTGCCCAGTAAACTGGAAACCAGGTCAAAAAACACTTTAATTTTTATAATAAAAGAGGTTGTCCTAAGTCCCATCTTTGGACAACCTCTTTTTCATATATGTCATATTGAAGTATAGTCTATATAAGGAGTGGAAATGATGAAATTACGTGCTGAAATGCCCGAGTTAACAGGAGCAACTGCTTGGTTAAATGGGGAAGTAACGAAGGAACAACTTATTGGTGAAAAACCTACATTGATTCATTTCTGGTCAATCTCTTGTCATTTATGTAAAGAAGCAATGCCTAACGTAAATGTATTTAGAGATCAATATAAAGATCGTCTAAACGTAATAGCGGTACATATGCCACGTTCTGAAAAGGATTTAGATTTGGATGAAATTAAGGCGGTTGCAGCTGAACATGATATAACTCAGCCAATTTTCATAGATAGTGATTTGAAGTTAAATGAATCATTTGAAAATCAATACGTACCTGCGTATTATGTGTTTGATAAAACAGGTGTTCTTCGTCATTTTCAAGCGGGTGGTAGTGGAATGAAAATGCTTGAAAAGCGTGTGAATCGTGTCTTGGATGAATCTGCTCAAAGTGAGTAACGTAATAACAGTTTCCTCTTTGAAGGGAAGCTGTTATTACGTTACTGGAATTTTAGTAAGATAGATAATGGTTTCAAGACATTCTATGTGATAGAATATGAGCATGTTTAAAGTATTACTATCATGGAGGAATATACCGTGAAGAAAGAATTTGCAGTAATAGGATTAGGCCGCTTTGGCGGAAGTATATGTCGTGAACTTGTAAAGCAAGGAATGGAAGTATTAGCTATTGATAATGATGAAGATCGTGTCAATGAGTTTGCTTCAATTGCTTCTCACGCTGTGATAGGAGATACAACTGACGAATCAGTATTGAAGAGTTTAGGTATTCGTAATTTCGACCATGTAATTGTTGCTATTGGTGATAATATACAAGCTAGCATATTAACAACCTTGATGCTTAAAGAGCTAGGTGTCAGAGATATTACAGTAAAAGCTACAAATGATTATCATGAGAAAGTTTTAAGTAAAATAGGTGCTGATCATGTTGTGCATCCTGAAAGAGATATGGGTAGAAGAATCGCACATAAAGTAGCATCAAATAATGTTCTTGATTATTTAGAGCTCTCTGATGAGCATTCTATTGTTGAGATTGTGGCAAGTAAGAAGATAGATGGAAAGAGCTTAATTGATTTAGATATTCGAGCGAGATATGGGATCAATATTGTTGCATTTAAAAGGGGAAGTGAGATTATTGTTTCTCCATCAGCAACTGAAACGATTCAAGTAGGCGATATTTTAATTGTAATCGGTGCTGATCAAGATATTTCACGTTTTGAAAAGAAAGTAGTCGATCATAGTTAAGAGTTAAACAAGGCTGTTCAAGAAGTAATTAGTAAATTGCTGTTTGAACAGCCTTGTTGTGTCTTCTTAGTTTTATATCAATCCTGTGTAAATAATTCATTGAAAATAAAAGGGCGTCCAAAAAGTGATTGAAAATCACTTTTTGGACGCCTCTTTTTAATGGGTTTTGTTTAATTACCTTTATTGCTATCCACTTCCATGATAATTGGAAGAATCATTGGACGACGTTTTGTTTTTTCGTAAAGGAATGGAGCTAATGTATCTGTAATTTCATTTTTAATTTCAGACCATTGACTTGTTCTTCTTTCCATTACTTTGTTCAAGTGCTTTTTGATTAAGCTTTGAGCGTCATTGATTAAATCGCCTGATTCACGCATATATACGAATCCACGTGAAATAATGTCTGGACCAGCAGAAATTTTGAATTCTTTCATGTTGATGCTGACAACAACAACGACTAAACCTTCTTCAGAAAGAATACGACGATCGCGAAGTACGATGTTTCCAATATCTCCTACACCATTACCGTCAATGTAAACAGATCCAGCTTGAATCTTTCCTGCTACTTGAGCGGTATTATTGCTTAATGCTAAAACTTCACCATTATCCATTAAGAAGCAATTAGACTCAGGTACGCCACAATCTATTGCATGTTGTGCATGTAGTTTTTGCATACGGAATTCTCCATGGATTGGCATAAAGAATTTTGGTCTCATTAGGCGTATCATTAGCTTTTGCTCTTCTTGACCACCGTGACCTGATGTATGAATATCACTTACAGCGCCGTGAATAACATCTGCGCCTGCTTTGAAAAGCATATTAATTGTACGTGAAACGCTAATTGTATTACCTGGAATTGGTGATGAAGAGAAAACAACCGTATCTCCAGGAATGATTTGAATTTGACGATGTGTACCATTAGCGATTCTTGATAGAGCCGCCATTGGTTCTCCTTGGCTTCCTGTACAAAGAATCGTTACTCTATTAGCTGGAAGACGGTTAATTTGTTGAGGCTCAACAAAAGTATCCTTTGGACAATGAATATAACCTAACTCTTGACCGATTTCGATTGCAGCTTCCATACTTCTTCCGAAAACAGCGATTTTTCGACCGTTTTCAACTGCAGCTTCAACAACTTGCTGTAAACGGTGAATATTTGATGCGAACGTTGCGAAAATTACGCGACCTTCAACTTTTCGGAAGATATCATGAATACTTTCGCCTACACGTCTTTCACTCATTGTGAAATGAGGAACTTCACTGTTTGTACTGTCAGATAGTAAACAAAGAACGCCTTCTTTTCCGATTTCAGCCATCTTTGTTAAGTTTGCCGGTTCACCTACAGGTGTGAAATCGAATTTGAAGTCACCAGTGTGGACAATTTGTCCAGGTGGTGTTTTTACGACAATACCGTAAGAATCCGGAATACTATGTGTTGTTCTGAAAAACGTAACGGACGTTTTTCTGAATTTAATTACATCATCTTCTTGAATTTCAATTAGTTTTGTTTGTCGTAATAATCCGTGTTCTTCAAGTTTATTTTTGATTAATCCTAGTGCTAATTTACCACCGTAAACTGGGATGTTAATTTGTTTTAAAAGATAAGGGATTCCGCCAATGTGATCTTCGTGTCCATGTGTTACGAATAATCCTTTAATTTTATCTTCGTTTTTCACTAAGTAGGAATAATCAGGAATTACATAATCGATGCCGAGTAATTCATCTTCAGGGAATTTAATTCCGGCATCGATTAGAATAATTTCATCTTGAAATTGAACTGCGTACGTATTTTTACCAATTTCCCCAAGACCGCCTAGTGCGAAAACGGCAGTTTGGTCATTTTTTACAAATTTCATATGTTATAGCTCCAATACTTTAAAATCTTCATGTAGTTCCTCGTATTCTAAATAAGCTTCTTCTACAAGGGTTACGAATTCAATGTTATATGGTTGACTTTTTAATTTATTACGTACGTCACGTACAGACGCCGCTTTCACATAGATGGTTTTGGTTTTTTCGCGTACTGGCACCTCAGCCGCATTTTCTTGATAGTAAACTTTGTAAATCATAATAAAATCGCTCCTTAATACTTTGTTTGCTTACTTCATTATATATAAAAACAGCATTATTTTCATGTATTACAACATGATGCTAATATAATCACTCATTAATTTCGTGTACAAAAATAGTGTTTAAAACGTATCTACTTGCTAACCGTACACAGTGAACTACTTATGACATTTTTATTTAAACCTCATCATACCTGACTAGGGAACACAAAACAATTTTCTAATAGGTTCTTTTTTTACATAGATGTATGTATTGTTAGTAAATATATAAAAAAGAAGTTGTTGTTCTTTTTGTATTAGAGAAAAAAAGAATATATGTAAATTCAATCATAACCGACTGGAGGACACAAAACAATTTCCAATCAGCATCTTTTCATAAAAATTGTTGTCATAAAGTATTTTAGAAAACTTTACATGAAAGAACAAGCCCTTCGCGGGTGTAGAAGGGCTACTAATAAAAAAACTTATGCGATTGTTTTCTTTCTAAGTAATTCTTTCCAACGTTTTAGCAGTTTTTTCCGCAGCTTTTTAAGCATAGGAGATCACTCCCTTACTTTTATTCTAAACGATAGAAATATAAAGTAAATATAGGTTCGTACTATATTTGATTTTTTCTTTTAATTTTTAATGTTTTGTTTGAATATATGTATATAATTTTCATGAGATAATAAAAAATTTTTTAGACAGTTTATGTGCAATGAATTGTATTAATAATACTTGTATTTTTGTATAAATGATTGTGAAAATAATAACAATATTACCTTGACTTTGTTTTAGGCAAGTTATTTAATAAAAGGAATTGATAATTCAAAAGAAATGTAGGGATTAGTATGAAGAAAATCGTATTCTTTGATATAGATGGAACTTTATTGGATTTTGATAAGAATTTACCAGAATCTACAAAGAAAGCAATTAAACAACTTCAAGATAACGGTGTTTATGTGGCAATTGCTACAGGACGCTCACCGTTTATGTTTGAAAAGCTACGAGAAGAGCTCGATATTTCTTCTTATGTAAGTTTTAATGGACAATATGTCGTATTTGAGAATGAACTTATCTATAGCAACCCAATTAACAAAGAAGCATTACATAGATTATCTGAGCAAGCAAAAGAGAGAGAAGTTCCTTTAGTTTACATGGACGAGCAAACGATGAAAGGAACAGTTGAGTATTCAAAAAATGTCGAGATTTCATTTGCGACATTTACATTACCTCATCCAGAATTTGATGAGCATTATTTTAAAGAAAATGATATTTATCAAACATTACTATATTGTTCTGAAGAAGATGAGAAGTACTATCTTGAAAACAATCAAGATGTTCGCTTTATTCGTTGGCATCCAGTTTGTATGGATGTTGTTCCAGGAGGCGGTTCTAAGGCTGTAGGTATTCAGCATTTTATCGAACGAGCTGGTTTTGAAATGAAAAATGTATATGCGTTTGGAGATGGTTTGAATGATATTGAAATGATTCAAACCGTAGGAACGGGGATAGTAATGGGGAATGCGGAAGAAGAATTAAAACCACATGCAGATTTATTAACTACCTCTGTAGATGATGATGGTATTTATAATGCTTTAGTAAAATTAGGTTTGATTGAATAAAAAGGTTTCTACATTATTGAAAAAAAGAAGCGTGCTGAATAATTTCAGCACGCTTCTTTTTATTTTGTAATTTCAATAGCTCCAGGAATTGGTGCTAATGGATCTTCATTATTGATATGGTCATAAAACATAATTCCATTTATATGGTCAATTTCATGTTGAAAACAAATAGCAGGAAGACCTTTTAAGCGAAGTTTTATATTTTCACCTTCTATTGTTGTTCCTGTAACTGTAATTCTTGAATATCGTGGAACGTATCCCGGAACAGGACGATCAACAGATAAACAACCTTCTCCACTTGATAAATAGGCTTTCTCTACAGAGTGGCTAATAATTTTAGGGTTAAATAATCCGTAGCTATACAAAGTACCTTTATCATCAGTTAAATGTACAGCAATAATTCTTTTTGAAACATTAATTTGTGGTGCTGCTAACCCAATACCAGGACGTAAGCCGTATTGAGCTGAAATCTCTGGGTCTTGACTATTAATAAGATATTCAAGCATTTTTTTTGCGATGGCCACATCTTCTTCGCTAGCAGGTAATATAACTTCTTTAGCTACTTCTCGTAAAACAGGATGTCCCTCTAATACTATATCTTTCATTGTAATCACTTTTTGTCCCACCTCTACCTTTATGTAAAAACTCAATAATAATCTGTGTGTATCAATCAAATATTACCCTAACTTTTTAATGATGTAAATCAAACCTGATTGAAAGAAATAAAATTGGGTTGAAACTAGTATATGCTTCTGTCTTCTTTTAATTGTTGTAAAAAATACTCATGAATAATTATTAAAATGTAAAAAAATTCTTATGTAATAAAAACTATATCGGAATAATAGATAGAGGTTATTGATCAAATGTTCACATATTTTTCGATTATTACAGTTGTGTGTTAATGAAAGAAAGGAATGTAAGCATTTTCAAAGGTTTGAGGTGTGTTTTCACAAAAAAAATATTTTTTATAGTACAGATGCATTTAATATTATATAACAGAGCCGGTAAATTATATTTAATAAATAAAATGATTGACCTAGAAAAAATAAAAAATAAAAGAGAATATAATGTATTGACGAGGTTATAGGTTGTGATGTACACTTTGAACAAGAAAACAGTATTGTTACATTGTTATTGTGTTTTTCACTGATACAGTATAAAATGTAATCAATAAATAACCAAAAAATGTTTAAAGTTTAGGAAGTTGGTATTACTTAACATTGACTTAACTTTAAGAAGAATATGTGTTTTCTTGGTTTGAAAATAGGATATATAAATAATAATTACCTTTTAAATAGAAGAAAGGATTGGTGGCAGAATGGCTGCGAAAAAAGCAAAGACTTTAGTTGATGTGAATAAACAATTCGACGCGATAGAAGCAGAATTTAAAACGATTCAAATTTTGAACGAAGAGGGGGAAGTTGTTAACGCAGATTTAATGCCAGATCTTACAGATGAGCAATTAAAAGAGTTAATGACAAGAATGGTTTATACACGAGTATTAGATCAACGTTCAATCTCATTAAACCGCCAAGGTCGTTTAGGATTCTATGCTCCAACTGCTGGACAAGAAGCTTCACAACTCGGTTCTCAATTTGCATTAGAAAAGGAAGACTTTATCTTACCGGGTTATCGTGATGTTCCTCAAATTGTTTGGCACGGCTTACCGTTATATCAAGCATTCCTATTCTCTCGTGGACATTATGTAGGAAACCGAATTCCGGAAGGTGTAAATGTAATTTCACCACAAATTATCATCGGTGCTCAATACATTCAATGTACGGGTGTAGCACTTGGGATGAAGAAGAATGGAGCAGAATCTGTCGCTATTACATATACAGGTGATGGCGGATCTTCACAAGGGGATTTCTATGAAGGTATTAACTTCGCAGGTGCATACAAGGCTCCGGCAATTTTCGTAGTACAAAATAACCGCTATGCAATTTCTACTCCAGTAGAAAAACAATCTGCAGCAAGAACGATTGCTCAGAAAGCAGCGGCTGCAGGTATTCCGGGGGTACAAGTAGACGGAATGGACGTATTAGCTGTATACGCAGCAGTTCGTGAAGCTCGTGAGCGTGCAGTTAAAGGTGAAGGTCCAACATTAATCGAAACATTAACTTACCGTTATGGTCCACATACAATGGCTGGTGATGATCCAACTCGCTACCGTACTAGTGAAACAGATAGTGAATGGGAAAAGAAAGATCCATTAGTTCGTTTCCGTAAATATCTTGAAGCGAAAGGTCTATGGACTGAAGCTGATGAAGAAGCAGTGATTGAAAGAGCGAAAGAAGAAATTAAAGAAGCGATCAAACAAGCTGATGCAACTCCAAAACAAAAAGTGACAGACTTAATGGAAATAATGTATGAAGAAATGCCTTCAAACTTAAAAGAACAGTACGAAATCTATAAAGAAAAGGAGTCGAAGTAAACAATGGCTCAAATGACAATGATTCAAGCAATTACAGATGCATTACGCGTTGAAATGAAAAATGATGAAAAAATCCTTGTATTCGGTGAGGATGTGGGTAAAAACGGTGGTGTATTCCGTGCGACAGAAGGCTTACAAGCTGAGTTCGGTGAAGACCGTGTATTTGATACTCCACTTGCAGAATCAGGTATTGGAGGTTTAGCAATCGGTTTAGGTCTACAAGGCTTTCGTCCGGTTCCTGAAATCCAATTCTTTGGATTTGTATATGAAGTAATTGATAGTATTAGTGGTCAAATGGCTCGTATGCGTTTCCGTTCAGGTGGAAGATATCATTCTCCTGTAACAATTCGTTCTCCATTCGGGGGTGGTGTTCACACACCAGAAATGCACGCGGATAGCTTAGAAGGCTTAATGGCACAACAACCAGGTGTAAAAGTTGTTATTCCTTCAACTCCTTATGATGCTAAAGGTTTATTAATTTCATCAATCCGTGATAATGACCCAGTTATTTTCTTAGAGCATATGAAATTATACCGTTCTTTCCGTCAAGAGGTACCTGAAGGTGAATACACAATTCCACTAGGTAAAGCTGATGTAAAACGTGAAGGTACTGACGTAACACTTATTGCGTACGGTGCAATGGTACATGAATGTTTAAAAGCGGCTGAAGAATTAGAAAAAGCAGGCAAATCAGCAGAGGTGATTGACCTTCGTACTGTTAGCCCGCTAGATATCGAAACAATTATTGGCTCAGTTGAAAAAACTGGACGTGCAGTAGTTGTACAAGAAGCTCAAAAATCAGCAGGTATTGCAGCTAATGTAGTAGCTGAAATCAATGATCGCGCTATTTTAAGCTTAGAAGCTCCTGTTTTACGTGTAACAGCAGCAGATACGATTTTCCCATTCTCTCAAGCAGAAACAGTTTGGTTGCCAAACCACAAGGATATTCTAGAAACAGCTAATAAAGTATTAAGCTTCTAATTAGAAGCTCTTTAAATTGTTAAGTTATAGAACAGTAAATAGATAATAGTATATGCAGTTGAACCTTCTCACTATTGATGAAGGTTCAACTGATTAATAGGAGGACGATTTGGATGTCTTTTAAATTTAAATTACCTGATATTGGTGAAGGTATTCATGAAGGTGAAATCGTTAAGTGGTTCATTAAACCAGGCGATAAAGTAGAAGAAGATGATGTGCTTTGTGAAGTACAAAATGATAAAGCGGTAGTAGAGATTCCTTCGCCAGTTGCTGGAACGGTTGAAGAAGTATTAGTAGCTGAAGGAACGGTTGCGGTTGTTGGTGATGTACTAGTAACTTTTGATGCACCTGGATATGAAGATCTTTCATTTAAAGGGGACGATCATGAGGAAGAGGCTCCTCAAGCAGAAGCAGTAGTGGAAGAAGTGAAAGAGGAGGCTGTACAAGCATCTTCTAATAAACGTGTTATCGCTATGCCTTCTGTTAGAAAATTCGCTCGCGAAAAAGGTGTAAATATTGCACTTGTTACAGGTACGGGGGATAATGGACGTGTAATGAAACAAGATGTAGAAGCGTTCTTAAATGGTGGAGCTAAAGAAGAAGCTAAAACAACAGAAACGGCTACTCAAGTAGAAGAAAATGTTGTTGAAACACAAGAAGAGAAAGTTAAGCAACCTGTTGCACCAGTTGTGCTTGAAGGTGAGTTCCCAGAAACTCGCGAAAAAATGAGCGCCATCCGTAAGGCTATCGCTAAAGCTATGGTAAACTCTAAAAGTACAGCTCCGCATGTTACATTAATGGATGAAATCGACGTTACTAAATTAGTAGCGCATCGTAAAAAATTCAAAGACGTTGCAGCGGAAAAAGGTATCAAATTAACGTTCTTACCTTATGTAGTTAAAGCATTAACGAGTGCGTTACGTGAATATCCAATTCTAAATACTTCTGTAGATGATGCAAGCAGTGAAATCGTTCACAAACATTACTATAACATTGGTATTGCAGCTGATACTGAAAAAGGCTTGTTAGTACCTGTTGTGAAAAATGCTGATCGTAAATCTGTATTTTCTATTTCAAATGAAATTAATGAGTTGGCTGGTAAAGCCCGTGAAGGTAAATTAGCTCCAAATGAAATGAAGGGTGCTTCTTGCACAATTACGAACATTGGTAGCGCGGGTGGACAATGGTTTACTCCTGTTATTAATCATCCTGAAGTCGCAATTCTTGGAATTGGTAGAATTGCGGAAAAAGCGATTGTACGCGATGGTGAAATCGTTGCTGCTCCAGTATTAGCACTTTCACTAAGCTTCGATCACCGCATTATTGATGGAGCAACAGCTCAAAATGCTTTAAACCACATTAAACGTTTATTGAACGATCCAGAATTACTATTAATGGAGGCGTAAAAAGATGGTAGTAGGAGATTTCCCAATTGAAACAGATACTCTTGTCGTTGGAGCAGGCCCTGGTGGCTATGTAGCAGCAATTCGTGCAGCTCAATTAGGACAAAAAGTAACAGTAGTAGAAAAAGGTACGGTTGGTGGCGTATGTCTAAATGTTGGTTGTATTCCATCGAAAGCATTAATTTCAGCAGGTCACCGTTATGATCATGCGAAAAATTCAGTTGATATGGGTATTACAGCTGAAAATGTAAAAGTTGATTTTTCAAAAGTACAAGAATTCAAAAACTCTGTTGTTAAGAAATTAACTGGTGGAGTAGCTTCATTATTAAAAGGAAATAAAATTGATACAGTTTATGGTGAAGCATATTTCGTTGACGAGAACACTGTACGTGTAATGGATGAAAATTCAGCACAAACATATAAGTTTAAAAATGTAATCATTGCTACAGGTTCAACACCTATTGAAATTCCAGGTTTCAAATATAGTAAACGTGTAATTGATTCAACAGGTGCGTTGAATTTAGCGGAACTACCAAAATCAATTGTTGTAATTGGTGGTGGAGTTATTGGTACAGAGTTAGGTGGAGCGTATGCTAACTTTGGTACTGAAATCACAATTCTTGAGGGTGGTCCTGAAATTATCCCAGGTTTTGAGAAGCAAATGACAACACTTGTAAAACGCAACTTAACTAAAAAAGGCGCTACAATTGTAACGAATGCTTTAGCTAAAGGTGTAGAAGAATTAGAAGATAAAGTAATTGTTACGTATGAAGCTAATGGTAAAGAAGAAAAGATTGAAGCAGATTATGTATTAGTTACGGTTGGTAGAAAACCAAACACACGTGAAATTGGTTTAGAGGAAATCGGAGTTAAGCTAACTGATCGTGGATTAATTGAAACTGATAAACAGTGTAGAACAAGTGTAGGTAATATCTTTGCAATTGGAGACATCGTATCTGGTCCTCAACTTGCTCATAAAGCTTCTTATGAAGGTAAAATTGCAGCAGAAGTTATTGCTGGACATGCATCTGAAATTGACTATTTAGGTATTCCAGCTGTAGTCTTCTCAGAACCAGAATTAGCTTCAGTTGGTTACTCAGAAAAACAAGCTAAAGATGAAGGTCTTGATTTTATTGCTGCTAAATTCCCATTCGCAGCAAATGGTCGTGCTCTTTCATTAAATGAAGCAGAAGGATTCATGAAGATTATTACTAGAAAAGAAGATGGCTTAGTAATTGGTGCTCAAATCGCAGGACCAGGTGCTTCTGATATGATTTCTGAATTAGGTTTAGCTATCGAAGCTGGTATGACTGCTGAAGATATCGCTATGACAATTCACGCTCACCCAACATTAGGTGAAATCACAATGGAAGCTGCTGAAGTTGCTTTAGGAAACCCAATCCACATTGTAAAATAATATATTAATAACGAGTTGAACATTCGTTATTAGAAATAGAAAAGAGCCTCGTATGGTTAATGACTGTATGGGGCTCTTTTTTATGTATCAAAACATGATCAGAATACAATATCTGAAGTTTAATAAGTCATGTTTGTACAAGTTATAATCATTTCGTTTTAGCATATAATTTATTTTAGGACAATCTATATATAGCAGGGAAACGAATAATTGATGTTGTAAAGGGCGGAGATGAGAATGTGAAGGGCTATGCCGTGTTTCTTATACAATGGATGGTGTGGAGTGGCTTTACATTAGCTGAATGGCTTTCTGGTCATGATCGAATCATTTATAAAGCGTTTATGTTTTTAATTTTTTTACAAGTGGCGATTTATATAAGTCAAGTTGTTTTACATTCCAAAGTAAAAACAAGTTTCATTACTTTTCTTAGTCTATTGACGTACGGTATGATTCACTTTTTATTACAACAATTTGTTACTTTTATATAAATGTATGTAAAGGTAAAATAAGGTGGCTTAAAAGGCGTTGGTTAATATCGCACATTTAAGTAGCAAAAATATGTATGAAGCATTTAAAACGCGTAAAGAGGCATCCTGAAAGTAAGTGGAAATCACTTTCAGGATGCCTCTTAATTATAAGCTGCTTAATAAGTATCTGATTTTGGTAATGTCCAACTTTACGCTTGCTCATGCTGAAGTCGTTGGTAATATGTTTTGAAAACAAGGATGAGTTTTCGAGTGAAATAGCCCCTGCATGGCTCTTTTTTCATTGAAAGAGACGAGTTCAGCAAAAAAGGATAAGTGACGTTTGTTCTTACTTTCTAGGGTAGTGATAGATAATTCTTTTATTAAATAAATGCAATTCGCCTTTTAGCTTCTTTGAAAGGAATTTACAAAATTCATTCGCTTTTGCTTTATCTCCAAATGTTGATACTTCAGGTAATGTTACTTGAATATATGTTTGTATTCGGTTGGTATCTGCCTCTTTTATTGATTCTTGATCTATACCTATCATAATGATGTTATATCGCTCGTTATTAGAAGATAGATAGAACCATCGATTATTTCCTTCAGGTGTTTCTTTAATCTGGTATGGAAAAGCAAAATCACTGTAGTTCCAATCAACTTGTTCTCCTGTTTTTGTGGTGATTTCTTTGTAATACAACAATAGATTCTTCACTTCATCAATTGTTATAGTTTGTTGGGTAGAAGCGGGAGTTAGTTTAATATAGGCGTTCACGTTCGTGGACATAGATAACCTTCCTCTCTTCTTTTGAAATAAGCTTTTATCGTTATGTATATAATAACATTTGTAAATATTTGAAAAAAGTGTAAAAATCAGAAAAAACACTTTACATAAAATGTAAAAAGATGTTATTATTATTCCTATATCCTTGAAAAGGAGGAAGAGAAATGGAACTATTCGATAAGCTTTATGATGAGTATGAGAATGCAAAAGTACGTTTTATTGGATTCACTACTAATGATACTCGCTATGATTTTGGTATTGTTTATACAAACATGTTCTTTGGGAAGCCTTTAGTCATATGCATGCAGACGAGTCGTTCAACCCTCCTAGAGCAAAAAGATTTGGAGGATCTAGATCATTTGCAATCCGTATTTAAAATATCTACTAAAGAACAGGCGATGGATTTAGCGGAGTTCTTTAGAGAGCAGATACCTGAGGTACCTTTTCAAGCAGAATATGAATAACTTCTTCGTGTTTTATAAATAAATAAGATGTAAAACAAGCGTAATGGTATATACCATTACGCTTGTTTTTATGATATGAGATATATTAAATTCTGGTTTTTGTAATGTTACATACAATTTAGGCTTGATTTTTCAAATGTGTTATATTATTATATATTTAAGAAAGTTAAGCGGTTACATTCAAATAAAGGGGTTTAAGATATGGGAACTATTATTTGTCAATCATGCGAAAACACAATTGAATCTTTTGAAGATGAAAAAGTAAGTGTTCTGTATTCTAAATGTGATTGCTGCAAGAATAAATAAACTAGATAAATAGAAACATACTTATTTTTCACAGATTTATGGGGATGCGGAATTTTATAATACAAAGAAAAAAGGATGAGTTAAGTGTTAAGCTAACTCATCCTTTTTTCTGCTTATATTTATTGAACGGTATAGCACTTTTATAAAAATATAGTAAAATGGTAGTGAATAATTATTGATTTTCATATTCCTTCGAGTATCAATGTGCTCTTATGATATTGTTGAATAGATGAAATTTAATTTTTCTAAATTTGATTCTATGATACTATTACTTCCAAAGCAATATTCAATCTATACGAATTAATAATGGGGGTTTTTTAATGAAATGGGAAACGAGAGTAACTCAATTACTGGGCATTAAATATCCAATTATTCAAGGTGGACTAGCTCATTTAGCTTATTCAGAACTAGCATCGGCTGTTTCAAATGCTGGTGGACTTGGTCAAGTAACAGCTATGAGTTTAGAAAGCCCTGAGGCTTTGAAAGAAGAAATGAGGAAAGTCAAAAAATTAACAGATCAACCATTCGGGGTTAATTTTGCTATTGGTCAACATAATAAAAGATTTGAAAGTTTTGTAGAAGCAGCGTTGGAAGAGGATATGCAAGTAGCTACTATTACAGGTGGCAATCCAAAGGCGGTTATCGATTTGTTAGAAGGTACTAATGTTAAGAAGTTAGTACTTGTTGCTGCGAAACGACAGGCTGTGAAAGCGGAAGAGCTG
The DNA here is from genome assembly GCF_000380245.2 of Bacillus massiliigorillae. GTDB lineage: Bacteria > Bacillota > Bacilli > Bacillales > DSM-1321 > Bacillus_AD > Bacillus_AD massiliigorillae. The sequence goes on along the minus strand of NZ_HG428741.1, from coordinate 2,649,239 downwards.
GGTGCAGATGCTGTTATGGTCGTTGGACAGGAAGGTGGAGGACATCTAGGTAGAGATGATGTCGGTACAATGGTGTTGGTTCCACAAGTTGTAGATGTTGTTTCGATTCCTGTTATAGCTTCAGGTGGAATTGGAGATGCTAGAGGCTTAATGGCTGCGTTAAGCTTAGGAGCTGAAGGTGTAGAAATGGGAACACGCTTCATTGCTACGAAAGAGTGTGTACATGCTCATGAAAGCTATAAGCGAGCTTTAGTAGAAGGATCTGAAACAGATACAGTGATTATTAAACGGTCGCTTGGAGCTCCAGCGCGTGCGCTTGCTAATACATGGACAGATCGAATACTTCACTTAGAGAAAGAAAATATAGGATATGAAGGTTTAAAAGATTTTATAAGTGGTCAAACAAATATGAAGTACATACACAAAGGCGAAGTTGATAATGGATATGCATGGGCTGGACAGGTATTAGGAATGATAAAGGATATCCCGTCCGTGGAAACATTATTATCATCAATGATTTCAGAAGCAGAAGAGATAAGAAGAAAGTGGCAACAATAGTTAAAAAACAGAAAGAGTGATTTATGATGGAATACCAATATCCAATTGATATTGATTGGTCAACTGAAGAAATAGTAGATGTCATTGCTTTTTTTGAAGCGGTGGAACACGTTTATGAAAACGGCTTAAATCGAGATGACTTTATGACAAAGTATCGTCGATTTAAAGAGATTGTCCCGAGTATTGCTGGCGAGAAGAAAATCGATAAAGAGTTTGAAGAAGTTAGTGGATATTCAACGTATCGTGCTGTACAAGCGGCTAAAAAAGCGGAGGCAGGCGCTAAAATTAAGCTGTAAAAAATTCAATACAGAGTTGTCATTTCTTTCTAATATGAAATTATGACAACTCTGTATTTTTTATTGTCGTAAAGATTTTTTACGTTGTTTTTTTAAAAACCCTTTATGTAAAAATTTAATACAATAAGTATGACGATAATGATTGAAGTGATAAGGATTTCTTTTTTAAGTGTATGGATCGCTCTTTTTTGACGGGTTTTTTGTTTATATTTTAGTTGAATGTGTTTCTTCTTCTTATCATCTATTTTCATATAATTACCTCAACATATTTTGTGTAAATTTTACAATTATTTCTAAGAAAATTCAACGTAAGGTTCATTTTTTTGTTTTTTATAACAGTATATTATAAACAAAAGGCAATGTGATTTAGTAAGGAAATCACATTGCTTTTCTGTTATGTAAAGGGTGAAATACAAACGGTTGCACGATAAGTTTACCCTTTGGACATAGGTTTAATCTAATTTGTACAAGGGTATTAATTTAGTAAAGACATCGTGAATCGTTTGTAAAAGTTCTTTGCCCGTCATTTTAACAGCATCTTCGCGAGGGATTTCGATTCCACAAAGCAATTCAGCTTTTTTGACGGTTTGAAGTCTTTCAAACATTTTGTGTAAATCTTGTTCTGAAAGGTCTTGATGCGGTGTGCTAATCGGTTTCATATGATCAACAGCCCAAACAAAGTTATTAGGTATCATTTCTCGAATTTCGGAAATGTTTTCTTGTAATCTCTCGCCAATTATAGCCTTTGAAGGAGCTTCATAGATTACGGCATACCAAATGAAGAGATGTGTTTCCCATAAGCCTATTTGGAAGTGGGGTAACATTTTATAACCTCTTTTATTGGCTGCGAAGGCAACCCATGTATCATTTGGTGGGTTAATTGTTCTTCTAGCATGCTTGGCAACATGAGCGAACATTTCATCACCTACAAGAATAGATAACTCTTGTGAGAAGTGCTCACCTAAATATGTAAGTTTTGGGCGAATGCGCTCTTGTAGAGCTTCCATTCGTGGTTCTAAACCATCTATTTTAAAAACATTAAAGTCAGCAGCAGTAAAGCCTTGAAATGTCATAATGGACCTCCTTAATAACGTAATAGACTATATTTTATCACAGCTTTTAGCGGAACTAAACTGATGTGTCGTTTTCATAGGTGTTTACCTATTTTTGGTTGCATAACAAGAATGCTCACATAAACTAGTAAAAATATACGTTTCTTAATTAGTCGAAAGGGGTGTACGTATATGAAACGAGTTATGAATTCTGTGATAAAAACAAAGCAAATCGAAAATCGCCGTATTGGGATATTACGTATGGAGTTAGATTATGAATTAGCGACACTTCACGATGCTATTAGAAACAATGATGATGATGTAAAAAAAGAATGCTTACAAAAATTAGAAAAAATCCGTAAAGAATTAATCAAACTAGGTGAGTTTCAATAGATTGAATGTAGAACTTACTAATTATAAATACGGGCTCATGTAAGTTGAGAGCTCGTTTTTTTATTAGCTTTAAATTAATTCATACAAATGTAAATCAGATATTTTCGGAGATTTGTCTTAGGCTTAACAAATTACTCTGTTTTTATCTATTTTGTTAATAATTTAAGTTCTAAAAGTATGTATTTTTCCTGCGATTTCATATAATAAATATATGTGTACGGGAAGGTCTTAGGGGAGGTGTTATAAATGAACTCAATTTGGACTGAAATAGAAGCGAATGCAAAACAATGGATGAAAGAAGCTGGCGAGAAAATCATGACTTCTTTTCAATCTAAACTACATATACAAGTGAAGTCTGATCGGACAGATTTAGTAACAAACATAGATAAAGAAGTAGAAGCGTTTTTTCTTCAAAAAATTAAAGAAGAGTATCCCTCTCATCAAATTCTGGGAGAAGAGGGAGCGGGTCACCATATTACAGATCGACAAGGAATTGTTTGGATTATTGATCCAATTGATGGTACGTTGAATTTTATCCATCAAAAGCGTAATTTTGCAATTTCAATAGGGATTTTTGAAGATGGTATTGGGAAACTTGGTATGATTTATGATGTTGTGCAGGATGAACTTTACCATGCTATTAAAGGTCAAGGAGCCTTTTTGAATGAACAACGTATTAATCCACTACAACATGTTAATCTGCAAGAAAGTATGATATCTATCAATGCTTCATGGCTTGTTCCTAATTCTCTTGTCCAAACTGAAAATGCGATTCAGTTAGTGGAAACTGTACGAGGGACTCGTTCTATTGGCTCAGCAGCTCTTGGAATTGTAAGTGTAGTGACTGGAAGAATGGACGCATACTTATCGATGCGATTGGCACCATGGGACATTGCAGGAGGGTTAATCTTGATTGAAGAGGTAGGAGCGCAAGCGTGTGATTTAGAGGGGAGACCAATTACTTTTCCGAAGTCCACCTCTTTTATTGTAGCTAGACCAGGTTTATCGGAAGAAATATTAGGGATTCTTAAGAAAAACCGTAATTCTTAATTGAGAATTACGGTTTTCGGATTGTCTAGTTCAGTACCTCAGCGCCAATCCATACGGAGCTGAGGTGCTGGAACTTTCTTGACTATATTTTCCCTGCTGTACGCAGTTTGGCTTTTGTTGAAAAGCCCATCCCCATGACTATAATTACTGCTAGTATGGAAAGAATAATACCTATAATGCTTCGATACGCAATACTAATCCCGACCCCTGCCATACTGCTAGTGGCTAAGAGGGCAAGTAATAAGAAAAGTAGTTTATATTTCATTATTTTCACCTCTTATTACAACATTGTACAGAAATTATTTGCTTTTTTCCACTATGAGTGTGATATAATATGACAGTTAATCTAAAAATTTAGGAGTGAAAATGCTTGGAACTTCGTAACGATATACGTAATATAGCAATTATAGCCCACGTTGACCACGGTAAAACAACGTTGGTTGACCAATTATTAAAACAATCTGGAACTTTCCGTGATAATGAGCATGTTGAAGAAAGAGCGATGGATTCTAACGATATCGAAAGAGAACGTGGAATTACAATCTTAGCTAAGAATACAGCTGTTCAATATAAAGATACGAAAATTAACATTCTAGATACACCAGGTCACGCTGACTTTGGTGGAGAAGTAGAACGTATTATGAAAATGGTTGATGGTGTAGTACTAGTAGTAGATGCTTATGAAGGATGTATGCCACAAACTCGTTTCGTACTAAAAAAAGCGTTAGAGCAAAAAATTACACCAATCGTTGTAGTTAACAAAATTGACCGTGACGCTGCAAGACCTGAAGAAGTAGTTGATGAAGTTATTGACTTATTCATCGAACTTGACGCTTCCGAAGATCAACTTGAATTCCCAGTTGTTTATGCATCTGGTATTAATGGAACGTCTTCACTAAGTCCAAATCCGGCTGATCAAGAAGAGAACATGGAATCTTTATTCGAATCAATCGTTGAGAATATTCCTGCACCTGTTGATAATAGTTCTGAACCGCTTCAATTCCAAATCGCCTTACTTGATTACAATGACTATGTAGGACGAATCGGAATTGGACGTGTGTTCCGTGGAACAATGCAAGTTGGTCAACAAGTTGCATTAATGAAGCTTGATGGCACAGTTAAGCAATTCCGTGTTACAAAAATCTTTGGTTTCTCAGGTTTAAAACGTGTTGAAATCAACGAAGCATATGCAGGAGACTTAGTTGCCGTATCTGGTATGGAAGACATCAACGTTGGTGAAACAGTATGTCCTGCTGATCATCAAGAAGCGCTTCCTGTACTTCGTATTGATGAGCCAACTCTTCAAATGACATTCTTAGTAAATAATTCACCATTCGCTGGACGTGAAGGTAAATGGGTAACGGCTCGTAAGATTGAAGAGCGTCTTCAATTACAATTACAAACTGACGTAAGTCTTCGTGTTGACCCAACTGATTCTCCTGATGCATGGATTATCTCAGGCCGTGGTGAGCTTCATTTATCAATCTTAATTGAGAACATGAGACGTGAAGGCTTCGAACTACAAGTTTCGAAACCAGAAGTAATTGTTCGTACGATTGATGGCGTACGTTGTGAGCCTGTAGAGCGCGTTCAAATCGATGTTCCAGAAGAGCACACTGGTGCAATCATGGAATCACTTGGAGCTCGTAAAGGCGAAATGCAAGACATGATTAACAATGGTAATGGACAAGTTCGTTTACAATTCTTAGTTCCAGCTCGTGGATTAATCGGATATTCTACAGAATTCTTAACGTTAACTCGTGGATTTGGTATCTTAAATCATACATTTGATAGCTACCAACCAATGGCTACTGGTCAAGTTGGTGGACGTCGCCAGGGCGTACTTGTATCAATGGAAAACGGTAAAGCAACTCAATATGGTATTATGGGTGTTGAAGACCGTGGTGTAATCTTTGTTGAGCCAGGTGCTGAAGTTTATGAAGGTATGATTGTTGGGGAACATAACCGCGAAAACGATCTTACTGTTAACATAGTAAAAGCAAAACAAATGACTAACATGCGTTCTGCTAACAAAGACCAAACAACAACAATGAAGAAAGCTCGTATCATGTCACTTGAAGAATCATTAGAATACTTAAATGATGATGAGTACTGTGAAGTAACTCCTGAAAGCATTCGTTTACGTAAAAAGATTCTTGATAAAGGTGAGCGTGAAAGAGTGGCTAAAAAGAAAAAATTCGCAGAAGCTTAATTAATAATAACTTTTCTATTATTGATTTATAGAAAAAACATATGAAGACATAAGTTAGCTCTTTAAAAAGATTCCTCGGAACTTTCGAAAGGAGCGGCTTATGCTCCAAATATGATGTGTTTATTTTTTTTAGACTGAATTTTTTAAATATTTAGTAAAATAATTTGTTCATATGCTATTTAAGAACAATATAGGGGGAGAAGAGCGATGGATATTACCGAGCGTCTAACGTTTTTTGCATCTTTGTTCGAAGTAGATAAAAATCCTGAAACGGGTATGTGGTATCTCTACATTACTATACTAGTATTATGTGCATTAGTTTATCATTTAGGTTTTGCTAAAAAGCTAACACTCCTTCAAAATATAATCATTTATGCTTGTCTTATCTTTGGTTGCACGTTACTTACTTTTTTTGCAGTCTTTCTTCCGATGGCAGAAGTGCTTCTCATTACAGCTTTGTTCCTTGGTATATATAGATTTCGCTTACATTTACATAGAAAAGCAAAAAACCACTAATATTTCAATTGAAAAGACCTTCAAGAATCTACAACAAAATCTATCTCTAAAAAATTTCATAAAGGAGGAGCCTTTTGATGAAGTCATTGCAGGATGCTTTATACAATTGGTTGTCGATTAAAGTTGTGAGTGATGCTCGTCCGGAAGATAAGGCGGCTAATGAAACGGTAGCAATGTTTCTAAAGATTCTTGAAGATGATCATAACGTATCGTCATTAGAAATTACAAAAGATGAGGATATGTATTATGTGACTTATGAAAAGAGCGGAATCAGCCATACAAACCGATTTCCAGTAGAATTAATAGAATGTATTTTAATGAGTATTAATGAAAATCCAGCACGCTATAAAAATTATGAATAAATGGATGTTATAACTGGTGAGAGCTTTAGTGTATCACCAGTTATTTAAGTAGAACGAAAATAAAAAGAAATAGCACTGAATATTTCAGTGCTATTTCTATGAAAAAGTAGAGAACTTTTCATTCATTTGGCTTTTACCATTCTTTTTCTTTGTTAAGAGGTTTGCGAAAAATGAAATTCCCTGTGTTTAAACGATCGTTTGTTCTTTCTTCGATTCTTCCGTAACATGACTGACACATAAATGTATGTATAGGACGATTACGTAATTTTTTGGCAGTAGGTGAGTCGTCAGGTATGGTCTCAATATTGTCACAAATTACACATTTAACTTTCATAAGTACACCTCTAGCTTGTTTTCTATTGTTAGTATACCATGTTTATGGGAATAGGAATAATTGAAAGTAGCAAATTATTAGCATATACTTACAATGTGAAGTGAAATATTCAACAATAGAATCGGTACTGATGAAAATATCTTTTTGTGCTAGATTATTGTTTATAAATAAAGGAGTTTGATGTAATGGCTAATTTAGTGGAAAATGTATTAATTCAACCGCTTTTTGATGAATTACAGAAGCAACGTTTTGTGACACTAACGACAATAGATCATGAAACAGGTATACCAAATGTGAATGCAATTTCATGGACAGTAGCGAAGGATGAATCGACGATTGTATTTACTGTAGCTAGTCGTTCGAAAATCGTAGAGAATATTCGTCAATCGAAATATGTTGTAATTACATTAATTGCTAATGAATCGACATATTCGATTAGTGGGGAAGCTGTAGTAAAACAAGAACAATTAGAAGGTGTTAATTTAAAGCTTTCGCTTATTGAATTGCAAATAAGTGAAGTTCGAGATGTTATGTTTTATGGAGCGAGAATTACATCTGAACCTCAGTATGAGTTTACATATGATAAAACTGCAGCCGATACTTTAGATATTCAAGTAATGGAAGCGATGAAAAAAGCTTAGTCATCTGACTAAGCTTTTTTCGGTGTTATTTTGTCATTTGATGATTGGATTGGTCTTGTTGTTCTTTTTGTAATTCTTTTTGATCTTTCGCTGGCATTTGATTGTTTGTGTTCGCGTTATCAGGAGGCATGTGATCTTCCGGAACTTCTGGTATGATTCTTCCAGCAATATCAGCTAATTCATTCATAATACCAGAAATAGGCTTGCCAGCTTTAATATCTTCTCCAACCTCTTTTAAGCGAGCTATGATGTCGGGATCAGCTACAATAACTGCTTTCTTACCGTATGGATCATGTTGCAATCTTTCAGATACAGAATATTTAATTGACCCTACCTGAGAGCGATCAATATTAGCATCAACATCTACTGCAACAAACACATATTTGCCAAGAACAACAGCATCAGCAGCTCTTACGTGAGGTACTTCTAAAGCTGCTTTTTCTAAACGAGTAGCTATTTCTCGGTTTTCTTTTGAATTTATTTCGTTATTTACATTATTTTTAACTTGCTGCTCATTTATTTGCTGATTGTTATTATCATCATTTCTATCGTTCATTTGACATCCGCCAGCAATTAACAGCAGTGTTAGAAACATAAGTCTTAATTTAATCATGTTGGCACCCTCACTTTTAAGTTTGTATGACTTACTTTTCTTATTTTGGTGTAGCTCTTCTAACTTTATTCTCTTGGACATATATTTTTAGCAAGACGATTGTTGCATTCATATAATGTTATTACAAAAGTTACCAAAATGTAGGTGGTTTCTATAATTCTTTCCGGCAGGAGGCATTATATTGAGTAAAATATATGTGTTAGATACAAATGTGTTATTGCAGGATCCTTATTCCATTTATTCATTTGAGGAAAATGAGGTGGTTATACCAGCAGTTGTCTTGGAGGAAGTGGACTCCAAAAAAAGAAACCTAGATGAAGTAGGGAGGAATGCTAGGCAAGTATCAAAGCTTATTGATCATTTGCGACAGTCCGGAAAATTACACGAAAAAATTACCCTTCATAATGGAGGATCTTTACGTATTGAATTAAATCATAAATCTTTCCAGCAATTGCAAGAAATATTTGTGGAGAAAACGAATGATAATAGAATATTAGCTGTTGCTAAAAATTTGTCATTAGAAGAAGAAGCAAAAGAACAAGGTAAACAAGTTATTTTAGTTAGTAAAGATACGCTTGTAAGAGTGAAAGCTGATGCGTTAGGGTTAATAGCTGAAGATTTTCTCAATGATCGTGTAGTGGAAATTGATCATATATACAGCGGTTTTTTTGAAGTATATATTTCGAAGGAAGCGATGGATAAATATTATGAGAAAGGTGAATTATTAGTAGCAGATATTGTTAATCACCCTTTTTATCCGAATCAATTTCTAATCATGAAAGATTCATTAGGAGGAAGGGCTTCTGCAATTGGTATAGTTGATCGAGATGGAAAGAAAGTAAAGCGTCTAGTGTTTGATCAAGAGAGAGTTTGGGGAATTAAATCGAGAAATGTACAACAAATGATGGCAATGGAATTATTACTTCGCGATGATTTACCATTAGTCACAATGATAGGAAAAGCGGGTACAGGTAAAACCTTATTAGCGCTTGCAGCTGCTCTTATGCAGACTGAGGATTTAGGTAAATACAAGAAGTTGTTCGTGGCAAGACCGATTGTACCAGTTGGTAAAGATATTGGCTTCTTGCCCGGTGAAAAGGAAGAGAAATTAAGACCTTGGATGCAGCCTATTTATGATAATTTAGAGTTTTTATTCAACACGAAGAAACCGGGTGAGTTGGATGCGATTTTAGCTGGGATTAGTTCTATTGAGGTAGAAGCGCTTACGTATATTAGAGGTAGAAGTATTCCTGAGCAATTCATCATTATTGATGAAGCACAAAACTTAACGAAACATGAAGTAAAAACGATACTAACACGTGTTGGTGAAAGAAGTAAAATCGTTTTAATGGGAGATCCTGAACAAATTGATCATCCTTATCTTGATGAACATAATAACGGTTTAACATATGTGGTTGAAAAATTTAAGGATCAAAGTATTAGTGGTCATGTGAAGTTAATAAAAGGAGAACGTTCTACACTAGCTCAATTAGCGGCGAATATTTTATAAATCAAATACACATCAAAGGCTGAATTTCAGCCTTTGATGTGTAAATTATATGATATTAAAGGCTGTCACATGCGTGATTACATTGTCTTTTGTATTTCCATAATAAACGTGAATAGGCCCATCTTCTTTCAGGGATTTACCTTTATTAGAGAAACAAAGAATGAACTTCATCGCTTCGTCAATTGAGAATGTTTGATTGCCATTTGAAGATTCAACAACGACTTTCGTTGCGTCTTCGTTAGGTTCACTGTTTCTTAAGAAGTAATGAAAATTAATACCATATGTTTCAGTTGTTAATTCTTCTTTTAAGTATTTCTTTTTCTTTGGAGTTCCTGGTGGCTTTGGAGCAGTATTTCCTTCAATTAACTCCTTGTCCCAATGCTTAGAAACTGCTTTTGTATATTCTTCTAGTTCGTTACGTTCTTCTACTTGGTTTAGAAAAAATTCGTCTAGCTTCTTCTTTCTATCGTCTATAATCCAAACGCTAGGATCAAGTGTAAGTGAATATTTTACATTCCCTTTGATAGGTACAATAATTTCCATGATAATCTCCTCTTTTTTCTTATATTCTCTTTTAAGTATATAGAAGAAAGAATAGTATGAAAAACGGAAAGCACTAATTTATTATATATGACATTTTTTCGGATAACTCCCTTAATAATTGCCTTGCATTTTTATGATAGAAAGGTTAGAATTTATAGATAGATTAAATAGTTAATCGCTCTGAAACGGGGGATTTGTGAATGGCGTCAGAAATGCTTGTTGATCATCGTGAGAAGGCGTTAGCTTTATTGAAAGCTGATGCTGATAAAATATTAAAATTGATCAAGGTACAAATGGATAACCTTACTATGCCTCAGTGTCCGCTTTATGAAGAAGTATTGGATACGCAAATGTTTGGTCTTTCAAGAGAGATAGACTTTGCTGTCCGTTTAGGATTGGTAGAAGTAGTAGATGGTAGAGCGCTTCTTGAACAACTTGAAAGAGAGTTGTCAGTATTACACGAAGCATCCATGAAAAAATAACAAGTTTCTAAAAAACTCAAACAATTGTCACGAATTGTTTGAGTTTTTTTGAATAGTTCAAAGGAATTTGTGTTATTCGGAAGGGTGGATTCAAGAATAAAAGAGGAATGTCTGTTCATATCGACAACAAGTAATGTAACAATTAATTAAATGTGTTATCGGATAAAAATGAATGGTTCACACTATTTGTTTAATGTGTTATACTTAATTAACTGATTCATTTTTTTCGTTAATGCTAGCGGATAAGGACGATAAAAAATGTTGAAAAAAGAAATAAGAAATAAAATAAGGTCGTTTGACTTAGTTTTGATTGTAACTATTATTGCGTTAAGTGTGTTTGGATTAGTCATGATTTACAGTGCAAGCATGATTGTTGGTCCAGCGAAGTATGAAGTAGATAGTAATTACTTTTACATAAAGCAAATCAAAAACTTAATTTTAGCGGCAATAGCGTTTACTATTTTCGCTATTATTCCATATAAATTGTATCAGCGTAAAGCTGTGCTTATGACCATTGTATTTTCATCGATAGGTACTTTATTACTATTAGATGTTTTTGGACATACAGCGAACAATGCCCAAAGTTGGATAAAGGTTTTTGGTATGAACATACAGCCATCAGAGTTTATTAAGCTAGGGGTTATCATCTATCTTTCCGCTATATATGCGAAAAAACAAAAATACATAAATAATTTTAATGCGGGAGTACTTCCACCTTTATTTTTTCTATTAATTGTATGTGTTCTGATTTTTTTACAACCAGATTTCGGTACAATGCTTATTATTTTATTAATAGCAACGACGATTATTTTATCATCGGGTATGAGCTTTAAGAGCTTAATGAAATTAGGTAGTATTCTTCTAATTGCAGCAATTATTATTGTTCCAGTGCTTTTCCTGATGAAGGATCAGATTTTTACTGAAAATCGTATGGGAAGAATTTATAGTTTTATCGAACCTTTTAAGTATGAAGAGAAAGAAGGCTATCAATTAGTTAATTCTTATATAGCGATTGGTTCAGGCGGTGTTAGTGGTTCTGGGTTAGGTAATAGCATTCAGAAATATGGATATTTACCAGAACCTCATACAGACTTTATTATGGCGGTAATTTCTGAGGAATTAGGAGCTAAAGGAGTATTATTTGTATTAGGCTGTTTAAGTTTTATAATTCTGAGAGGTTATCGAATAGCTGTGAAATGTCGAGATCCATTTGGTAGTTTACTTGTGATTGGGATTTCGAGTATGATTGGAATACAATCTTTTATAAATCTCGGAGGAGTAACAGGTTTAATACCGATTACTGGTGTTACCTTGCCGTTTGTTAGTTACGGTGGTTCTTCGATTGTTATTTTAGCCATTTCGATGGGTGTATTAGTAAATGTCTCAATGTTTACTAATTACGAAAACAAATATAAGCTTAATAGGGAAGCGAGAAATATAGCTTCATAAAGAGTTTAATACATTAAATTGTAGTTAATACAAAGGAGTTGTATTTCAACTCCTTTATTAAATATTAAAAATAGAAAAAGTAGGTGTTAAGATTGGAAAAACGTATAAGAAAAGTCCTTGCTGCTAACCGCGGTGAAATTGCAATCCGAGTTTTTCGAGCATGTAATGAGTTAAACATTCGAACAGTAGCTATTTATTCGAAGGAAGATTCCGCATCTTACCACCGATTTAAAGCTGATGAAGCTTATCTTGTCGGCGAAGGCAAAAAGCCAATTGATGCGTACCTTGATATTGAGGGAATCATCACTATTGCCAAAAATTCAGGCGTAGATGCAATTCATCCTGGCTATGGATTCTTGTCTGAGAATATTAACCTCGCTAGACGATGTGAAGAAGAAGGCATTCTATTTATAGGACCAAAATCTAAACATTTAGATATGTTTGGTGACAAGGTCAAAGCACGTACACAAGCAGAATTAGCACAAATTCCTATTATTCCAGGTAGTGATGGTCCTGTTGAAAGTCTTGATGAAGTTGTAGCTTTTGGAACTGAACATGGTTTTCCAATCATCATTAAAGCTTCACTTGGAGGAGGCGGTCGTGGAATGCGTATCGTCAATAGCCTTGATGAAGTTGAAGAGTCGTATAATCGTGCTAAGTCTGAAGCGAAAGCTGCATTTGGGAATGATGAAGTATATGTTGAGAAATACATCAAAAATCCAAAGCATATCGAAGTTCAAATTCTAGGTGACCATGAAGGAAATATTGTTCATTTATTCGAAAGAGATTGCTCTGTTCAAAGACGTCACCAAAAAGTAGTTGAAATTGCTCCTTCAGTCTCACTAACAGATGAATTGCGTCAAGAAATTTGTGATGCAGCCGTTAAACTTATGAAGAATGTCAATTATTTAAATGCGGGAACTGTAGAATTTTTAGTAGCAGATAATCGTTTTTATTTTATTGAAGTTAATCCGCGCGTACAGGTAGAACACACTGTAACAGAGATGATTACAGGAATTGATATTGTACAATCTCAAATATTAATTGCTGAAGGTCACAGCTTACATAATGAAACAGTTAGAATTCCGAAGCAAGAAGATATTCAATTGTTTGGTTATGCTATCCAATCACGTATTACAACAGAAGACCCACTTAATAATTTTATGCCGGATACAGGAAAGATTATGGCATATCGTTCAGCAAGTGGCTTTGGAGTGCGCCTTGATGCAGGAAATGCGTTTCAAGGATCAGTCATTACCCCATACTATGATTCCTTACTTGTGAAAGTGTCTACTTGGGCGCTATCATTCGACCAAGCTTGTAATAAAATGTCACGAAACCTAAAAGAATTCCGTATTCGTGGTATTAAAACAAATATTCCATTTTTAGAAAATGTAATTAAGCATCAAAATTTCCGTACAGGTAATTTTGATACATCATTTATTGATGTAACACCAGAATTATTCGTATTCCCAGTTCGTAAAGACCGTGGAACGAAGATGCTGTCGTATATTGGGAATGTAACAATCAATGGTTTCCCTGGAGTTGAGCAAAAGAAGAAACCGGTATTTGATAAACCACATTCTATTATCTTGCCAACTGATTTGGAATACACACCAGGTACAAAACAAATATTAGACAGCCAAGGTGCTGACGGACTTGTTAAATGGGTTAAAGATCAGAAAGAAGTATTAATTACTGATACGACGTTCCGAGATGCACATCAATCTTTACTGGCAACACGTATACGTACGACAGATATGTTGCAGGTTGCTGAGCCTACAGCAAAAATGTTACCAAATCTTTTCTCATCAGAAATGTGGGGAGGCGCAACTTTCGATGTTGCGTATAGATTCTTAAAAGAAGATCCGTGGGAAAGACTGATTCAATTAAGAGAAAAGATGCCAAATATTTTATTCCAAATGCTTCTTCGAGGTGCGAATGCGGTTGGATATAAGAATTATCCAGATAATGTTATTAGAGAATTTGTTAAGCAATCCGCTCAAACTGGTATCGATGTCTTCCGTATTTTCGATAGCTTAAACTGGGTTAAAGGTATGGAAATAGCTATCGATGCAGTTAGACAAAGTGGAAAAATTGCGGAAGCAGCTATTTGTTATACTGGTGATATCAATGATCCGACGAGAACTAAGTTTGACATTGAGTATTATAAAAATCTTGCCAAAGAATTAGAAAATCAAGGAGCACATATCCTAGCAATTAAAGATATGGCTGGTTTACTAAAACCTGATGCAGCGTATCGCTTAATTTCAGAATTAAAGGATACAATTGATTTACCAATTCATTTGCATACACATGATACGAGTGGTAACGGTATTTACACATACGCTAAAGCTGTTGAAGCAGGTGTAGATATTGTTGATACTGCCTTAAGTACAATGGCGGGTATGACTTCTCAACCGAGTGCGAATACTCTTTATTATGCTCTTGAAGGTTCTGAGCGTAAACCAAACATAGATATTAAATCATTAGAACAACTATCTTATTATTGGGAAGATGTTCGTAAATATTATCAAGATTTTGAAAGTGGAATGATTGCACCACACACAGAAGTGTACCAACATGAAATGCCAGGTGGGCAATATAGTAATCTTCAACAACAAGCGAAAGCTGTTGGTCTTGGAGAACGTTGGGAAGAAGTTAAAGATATGTATCGCCGTGTAAACTTGATGTTCGGAGATATTGTTAAGGTTACACCGTCTTCTAAAGTTGTAGGTGACATGGCGCTGTTTATGGTTCAAAACAATTTAGACGAAGATGCTGTTTTATCAAAAGGTGATACACTTGATTTCCCGGACTCTGTTGTAGAATTATTTGAAGGTATGTTAGGACAACCAGCTGGTGGTTTCCCACAAGAATTACAAAAAGTAATTCTAAAAGGAAAAGAAGCCATCACAGTACGTCCTGGTGAACTATTAGAGGATGTAAACTTTGAAAAATTAGAAGAAGAGCTGTATCAAGAAATTAAACGTCCAGTTACCGAACTTGATTTAATTGCATATGCACTATATCCGAAAGTATTCTTAGAATACGTACGAACTGTTGAGCGTTTCGGAAATATTTCTACGTTAGATACGCCTACATTCCTATACGGAATGCGTAGAGGTGAAGAAATAGAGGTAGAAATTGAAACAGGCAAAACACTTATTGTAAAATTAATATCTATTGGTGATGCACATGCAGACGGTACAAGAAATATTTATTTCGAATTGAACGGTCAGCAACGTGAAATCGTCATCAAAGATGAAAGTGTAAAATCAACAGTTGTGTCAAAACTAAAAGCAGATCCGGGCAACATAAACCATATTGGGGCAACAATGCCAGGTACAGTTATTAAAGTTATAGTGGATAAAGGAGAAAAAGTGAAAAAAGGTGACCATTTAATCATTACAGAAGCGATGAAAATGGAAACAACAGTTCAAGCTCCTTACACTGGTTTTATTAAAGACATTTATGTATCAAATGGTGAAGCTATTTTGACAGGAGATTTATTAATAGAAATCACTAAAGAAGGCTTATAAACAAAAAAAACAGACTTTCACGGTCATTGACCGAGGAAAGTCTGTTTTTTTGTTCAAAGATAAAAAAGTATATAATTTTGCGTGTTGTCTAACCTTACACCTGCCATGCTCGGAAATAAGCCAACCTGTTTTGAAAACCAAGAGCGGGTTTTCAAGAACAGCTCGTCTTACCAATGGTGTCTAGCTTCAGCGACCAACCCTTCGAGTCATAAGCCATCTCGCTTTAGAAATAAAAAGTGTATTTCTTAAGCGAGCCGTCTTATGCTGGTCGGGGCTAAACGGGTCACTTCAGCATTTCAATATTGCCGCATAGCTCTTTTTTGTTTGGGAGTAAATCAAGGAGCGTAAACATCAATCAAAAAAGATCGGTGACGGTTTTTCTTATTAAGAAGCCGGCTGATCTACTTTATTAGTTGAACGTTCTTTTAGAATTATTGAATTGGATTTATTTCTACTAGCTAATAACAATAAATAACTTAAAACCCCAAACAAACAAGAAATAAAGAAGGCATGTGATAGAGCTACATATAGATTTAATCTGCTATATATGATAAATGCTCCTGCAATTACTTGTAGTGCAGATAGAATAAGTGATGCAATCCAACTCCAATAGACTACTTTTTGATGTTTATAATGTTTAACGACTATATAGGTTGTATATGCTATCCAAACAAATGAAAGCCCTGCTAGCGTTCTATGTCCCATTTGAACCCATTCATATAAATTAGTAGGTAGGAAAAATTCATTGTTTCGACACAACGGCCAATCTTTACACACTAAACTAGCTTTGGTATGACGAACAAGCGCACCTGTATAAATAACGAAATAAATATATAGAAGAATTCCTACAGTGTGAAATGTAATTCTTTTATCAATAATGACTGTCTCAGCTTTAAATTTCTTATCAACTTCAAAGATTAAGAGAGTTAATAGAAAAACAGAAGCAAAAGAAATTAACGAAATTCCAAAGTGTAATGCAAGTACAAAGTCTGATTGCCCCCACATAACGGCAGCAGCTCCTACTAATCCTTGGATAACTAGAAATGCGAAGGAGAGTAGGGACAGGAATTTCGTTTCTCGAATATGACCGATACTTTTCCAGCTCCAAATGGATAAAATTAATACCATAATTCCAACAGTTCCAGAGATTAAACGATGAGCTAATTCAATAACTAATTCAGCTGTGATTACAGATGGAATAAATTCCCCTTCACATAATGGCCAAGATCTTCCACACCCCATGCCCGAACCTGTTTTAGTAACTAAAGCGCCTCCAAGAAGTATTAAAAGCATACCTATTGTTGTTAATACTGCAAGTCTTTTTAATCCTCTATGCACAGAACATTCACCTTCTTCATCATAGAAATAAAAAACAGAGAATAAATAAAATATACTTCCTAAATAGTAAAAAAATTGAATTTATTATCTCATTACCATCATAATGAAAAAGAATGTTTGTTTCAAATGA
Organism: Bacillus massiliigorillae; assembly: GCF_000380245.2. Lineage (GTDB taxonomy): Bacteria > Bacillota > Bacilli > Bacillales > DSM-1321 > Bacillus_AD > Bacillus_AD massiliigorillae. The sequence goes on along the minus strand of NZ_HG428741.1, from coordinate 2,632,218 downwards.
TAAATTGCATATTTTGTGGAAAATAAGGTAAACTTTTAAATAATTCCAAAAATATTCAAATTTATTATAACTTTCATGGAAAGTTAATCGTATTGTATTATTTTTAGGTCAAAATTTGTAGAAATAGTGAAAAAGGTTGAAAGGATTGTGTTATTTTGATAGAAATAAAAGGGTGATATGTATTTATATGTAAATTTTCTTTGGTTGTTATGTAGAAATAAAGTTTAGGTTATAAATGAAGTGTGGAAATTAATAAAGTTATAATTGTTAAATAAATACAATAATAACATGTAAAACTTATTAATCCTTGTGTATTGATATGACACAAATAAGACAAAAACAGGACAAAAAAAATTCACAAAAGTGAATGAAACTATGATTTAATATACAGAGAATGTTAAAATATGTTATTATAATCTATTTATTACATAATTAGTATATTCTTAATATTATTATGTTATAATTTGATGCATATTTAGTGAGCGCCTGTCATTACAAATATAGAAAAGTGTGGAATAATGTTAGTATAGATATAATAGAGACTTTTTTATATTTAGTGATTTTATAATAGGGGGAAGAAATATGTCGAATTCAAAGGTCTTGGCTCAAACCTCACATGAATCAAGCCTTCAAAATGAAATACCTAAAACGTCTGCATGGGATGACTTTTTAGCCATTATTAAGATTGGAATTATTAAATCTAATTTAATAACAACTTTCACGGGTTTATGGTTAGCACTTCATTTTTCTGGGATGAGTTTTTTGAATAATTTGGATATTGTGTTCTTGTCGTTAGTTGGATCAGCTCTAATAATAGGCGGAGCGGGTACCTTAAATAACTATATTGATCGAGATATTGATCATTTAATGGAGCGAACAAAAGCTAGACCAACAGTTACTGGGAAGGTAAATTCTATTCGCGTTTTAGTATTAGGTCTTGCTCTTGTTACGGTAGGGACAATCTTGTTAGCAATGACAACGCTATCAGCAGCACTGATTGGACTGTTAGGGGTATTCGCTTATGTTGTACTCTACACTTTTTCTAAGAGATATTTTGTATCTAATACGATCATTGGATGTATTAGTGGTGCTACTCCACCTCTAATCGGTTGGGCAGCTGTGGATGGCAATTTAGATGTTATGGCTTGGGTCTTGTATTTATTGATGTTCATTTGGCAACCACCACATTTTTATGCGTTAGCAATGAGAAGATGTGAAGAATATAGAAAAGCTGGTATACCAATGTTACCAGTTGTAAAAGGGTTCAAGAGAACAAAGTTATCTATTAATTTTTGGGTATTATTATTAATGCCTTTACCTTATTTCTTACTTCCACTTGGCACTCCGCTTGTTATATTAACAATCATTTTGAATGTTGGTTGGTTAGCGTATGGGTTATATGGATTTAAAATGAAAGATGATATTAAATGGGCAAAAGGAATGTTTATTTATTCCTTGAATTATTTAACAATTTTATTTGTTTCAATGGTTATCGTAACCTTGATTTAAAGTAAAATTTTAGGTAGTGGTGATTAGTTACTAATCACCACTACCATCATAATTAAGCAAATTGGTCCCAAACAGGGATTTTTCTTATAACACCACCTTTCTATTGTGATTATAGGGGCCTTTCTGCGGTTTTTAACTGGGAATTCTTTCTTGGTTTGTAAGAAATTTAAATAGAAGGAATTTTGATGTAAAAAAGCAAGTGGGATTCAAGAGAAATTTTTTACGAAAGAGGGGTTTCATTGGTATGAAAAAACGGCTACAAAAATGGCGTGTGTTTGGGTTATTTACACTTTTAACGCTTATACTAGCTGGCTGTGGTAAACCATATTTATCCACGTTAAAGCCTGCGGGAGAAGTAGCGCAAAAACAATACGATTTAATGGCCTTAAGTGTATTTATTATGGTACTAGTAATCGTAGTTGTGACTTTGTTGTTCATTATTGCAGTTCTGCGTTTTAGACGTAAAGACAACAAAATTCCAAAACAAGTAGAGGGAAGTCACAAGCTTGAAATTATTTGGACAGTTATCCCGATTTTATTGTTAATTATCCTTGCTGTTCCAACTGTGTCTTATACTTTCCAGTTTGCTGATACGGCACCAATGGAGAAGAAAGATAAGGATGGTAAAACAAAAGGTGATGTAACAGTAGTTAATGTACGCGCAAATCTTTATTGGTGGGAATTTGAATATCCAGATCATGGCGTAATAACGAGCCAGGATTTAGTTGTTCCTACTGATGAAAGAGTGTATTTTAATGTAACTGGAGCAGACGTAAAGCACTCATTCTGGGTTCCAGCTGTTGGAGGTAAAATCGATACTAACCCAGATAACATTAACAAATTTTATTTAGAGTTTGATAGTGAAAAAGCGAAAGAGGCGGAGAATGTTTTTTATGGAAAATGTGCTGAGCTTTGTGGGCCGTCACATGCTTTAATGGATTTTAAAGTGAAAGCCGTTTCAAAAGATGAATTTAAGCAATGGATTGCTGATATGAAGGGTGCAGAGGCGAAGCCTAAGGTTGAAGGGTCTGTTGCACAACAAGGTGAAGAAATTTTCAACAAAAGTTGTATTGGCTGTCATGCTGTAACACCTAATGATTCGAGACCAGCTGAAGCGCGAAAAGCTCCAAACTTAGCAACTTTTGGAGAGCGTGAAAAAGTAGCTGGTATTCTAGATCATAATGAAGAGAATGTGAAAAAATGGTTAACAGATTCTCAAGAATTAAAACCTGGTAATAAAATGCCTAGCTACGCTAACATGTCACAACAAGAACTGGATGCATTAGCAGCTTATTTAATGCAGTTGAAAGTTCAAAAGTAAGACAGGGGATTTAATTGATTCATAGGGAGGTAGAATCGTGAGTACTTACGCTCGAAAAAAGGGGATAGGTCCATTTATTTGGGACTACATAACAACTGTAGACCATAAAAAAATCGCTATTCTGTACTTAATTGCTGGTGGATTATTCTTCGTAATTGGCGGTATTGAAGCGATGTTCATGCGTATTCAGTTAGCTGTTCCGAACAATGACTTTGTCAGTGCTGGTTTGTTTAATGAATTAATGACGATGCATGGTACTACAATGATCTTTTTGGCAGCGATGCCGTTAGTATTTGCTTTTATGAATGCTGCAGTACCACTTCAAATAGGAGCTCGTGATGTTGCGTTTCCTTTTTTGAATTCATTAGGTTTTTGGTTGTTTTTATTCGGTGGAATTTTCTTAAACTTATCTTGGTTTATAGGAGAAGTCCCAGCGGCAGGTTGGACATCATATGCGTCACTATCTTTAGCTTCTGAAGGGCATGGAATTGATTTTTATGCACTTGGTCTACAAATTTCTGGTGCAGGTACGTTAATTGGAGGTATTAACTTTCTAGTAACGATTATTAATATGCGTGCACCAGGTATGACATTTATGAGAATGCCGCTATTTACTTGGTCAACTTTTGTAGTATCAGCTCTTATCTTATTTGCGTTTCCTCCATTAACAGTTGGTTTGTTTTTCATGATTTTCGATCGTATGTTTGGTTCCAATTTCTTTGATGTAGCTATGGGTGGTAATACAATTATTTGGGAACATTTATTCTGGATTTTTGGTCACCCTGAAGTATATATCTTAATATTACCAGCGTTCGGTATTTTCTCTGAAGTTTTCGCAACATTCTCAAGAAAAAGATTATTCGGTTATTCTTCGATGGTATTTGCAACAATTTTGATTGGTTTCTTAGGTTTCATGGTTTGGGCTCACCATATGTTCACCGTTGGTTTAGGGCCAATTGCCAATGCGATTTTTGCGGTTGCGACAATGGCTATTGCGGTTCCGACGGGTATTAAGATCTTTAACTGGATCTTCACTATGTGGGGCGGAAGTATTAAGTTTACAGTACCAATGATGTATGCAGTTGCCTTTATTCCATCATTCGTAATGGGTGGGGTAACGGGTATTATGAATGCTACTGCAGCAGCGGATTATCAATATCACGATAGCTACTTCGTAGTAGCCCACTTCCACTATGTAATTGTAGGTGGGGTTGTATTGGGTTTACTTGCAGGAGCACACTTCTATTGGCCTAAAATGTTTGGAACGATGTTAAGTGAAACTCTTGGAAAAGTAACTTTCTGGTTCTTCTTAATTGGATTTCATTTAACATTCTTTGTACAACATTTCTTAGGATTAATGGGTATGCCACGTCGTGTATTCACATTCTTGCCAAATCAAGGCTTAGATACTATGAATTTGATTAGTACAGTCGGTGCAGGCTTAATGGCTGTAGGTGTAATTGTTCTATTATACAACGTAATTATTACGTCAATTAAGAATAAGAAAGTTGGTAATGATCCTTGGGGAGATGGACGTACTCTTGAGTGGGCTATTTCTTCTCCACCACCGCATTATAACTTTAAACAGTTACCATTAGTACGTGGATTGGATGCTTTCTGGTTAGAGAAAATGGAAGGTAAGAAGGAAATGACTCCTGCAGAACCACTTGGAGACATTCATATGCCTAACAATTCATTTATTCCTGTCATGATTTCTTTCGGTTTATTCGTTGCAGCATTTGGTGCAATGTATCACTCAGATGAAGGTAAGAGTTGGGCTTTACCGGTGTTAATTATTGGGTTATTGATTACCCTTGGTTCAATGTTTGTTCGATCTATTAAAGATGATTTAGGTCATCATATTCATAAGGAAGATTTAATGAAAGATGATGACGAAAAGGGAGGGATCGCATAATGCATGCAGAAGAAAAATATACTGAAGCAACGTGGCCTTCTTCACCTGAAAAAGCTACCCTAGAAGGTAAAAATAAGTTTATGGGCTTCTGGTTTTTTCTTGGAGGAGAAACAGTTCTCTTTTCTACATTGTTTGCGACTTACCTTGCATTAAAAGATAAGGTACCTAGTGGGGATCATAAACTTGCGGAAGATATATTTTCATTACCTCTTACATTTGTAGCAACAATGCTTCTTCTAACAAGTTCTTTAACAAGTGTTTATGCGATGTATCACATGAAGAATTATAACTTCAAAGGAATGCAAGCATGGTTACTAGTTACTGTACTACTAGGTCTTGGGTTCTTAGGTCTTGAAGTTTATGAATTTAATCATTATGTACATGAGTATAATTTTACTTTTACAAGTAGTGCATTTGGTTCTGCATTCTATACATTAGTTGGCTTCCATGGAGCACACGTTGCATTTGGATTGCTTTGGATTACAACATTGATGGTTAGAAACGCAGGACGTGGATTAAATCTATACAATGCTCCTAAGTTCTATACAGCGAGTCTATACTGGCATTTTATCGACGTTGTATGGGTATTCATTTTTACAGTTGTTTATTTAATGGGAATGGTGGGATAAGTGATGGAAAATAATCATGTTAATTCAACTCACCCGAAGGTAGACATTAACTACCGTCGCAAAAAAAGTGCAGAGGAAATGAGACATCAAGTTATTTCATTTTCACTAATGATATTCTTAACGTTATTGTCTTTTGCAGCTGTAGGATTTGATGGTTTTTCAAGATGGTTTGTTATTCCAGTCATTGTTTTATTAGCTGTGGTTCAAGTAATATTCCAATTATATTACTTTATGCATATGAGTCACAAAGGACATAGTATGCCTGCGTTGTTTCTATACTCTGGCTTAGTTGTCGGAGCAGTAACAATTCTTGCATTTGCTACAATTGTTTGGATTTAAGGGAAAAGATCTTGGGAAAAGGTTGACTAATAAGTGGCTACCCTATATTCGTATAGGGTTAGCTCTTTCTAAGGTCAACCTTTTTACTATTTTAAATGATATGACTTGAAAGTAATTTGTCCGTTACTCGAAGAAATGATGATTATTCGCAAAAAAGAGGTGTAAAGATATGACACTTGAAATTTTTGGATTTAGAGCACTTTGGAGTCCGTTTTTTTTAATAACTATTTTGATTGTTGGGATTTTGTTTTTTGTTGCTGCAACTGTTTATCGTGAAAGATTATCTAATAAAAGTGAAAAATTGACAAAAACACAAGCTGCTTTATTTATTACAGTACTTGTGCTTCTATATATTATAAAGGGATCTCCTATAGATTTATTGGGTCATATCATGTTTAGCGTACATATGACACAAATGGCTATTCTATATTTAGTAATTCCTCCATTATTAATTGTGGCAGTACCTAATTGGATTTGGCGAAGTATATTATCTATTCGTATTATTAAAAGTGTTTTTCAATTCGTGACAAAGCCATTAATTGCACTCATAGTTTTTAATGGAACTTTTTCATTCTATCATATTCCAATTATTTTTGATGCAGTAAAAACTGATATGTTTTTACATGCGCTCTATACAATTTTATTGTTTTTTACCGCTATCTTTATGTGGTGGCCGATTATTAATAAATTAGAAGAGTATCAAGGTTTTTATGGAATTAAGAGAATCGGTTACATATTTGGAAATGGAATACTTTTAACACCTGCGTGTGCGCTAATAATATTTGCAGAAGCACCTATGTATAGTACGTTCTCTAATCCAACTCAATGGTTAACAGCGATGGAGTTATGTGTTCCTGCAAGTACGTTATCTGGGCTAAATATTACAGGACCTGAAGTATTTAACACGATGCCATTGCTTGAGGATCAGAAGACGGGTGGAATCATCATGAAGATTATTCAGGAAATTGTTTATGGTGTAGTCTTGGCACATATTTTCTTTCAATGGAGCCGTCAAGAGAATGTACATGCAGTTGATGAAATACCCGCTGAATTACAAACAAGTGAGATAAAACCTGTTCAATAGATGGATATTCCATTTTTGGATTATATTTATTGTCGGTATTGTTACAATTATTGAAAAATATGAAAATCTTTATTAAAATAGTAATGAATACATACAGGAGAGGACGTTTTATAGCCTATGTCATTACCAATTCTACCCACGATTAGTACATCATTTATTGTATTAAGTGCAATAACAGTAGCTATCGGCTGGGTGTTAATTAAGCAAAGAAAAATAGAAGCTCATCAAAAAACAATGATGCTTGCAGCAGTGTTTGCGATAATCTTCTTTGTCATTTATCTTAGTAGAACGATTTTTATAGGAAACACTGCTTTTGGTGGTCCTGATGATATTAAAATCTATTACACTATATTTTTGATTTTCCATATCACTTTGGCGACAGTTGGAGCAGTAATGGGAATCATTACGCTTTGGTCTGGATACAAACGAAATTTAAAGAGACATCGGAAAATAGGCCCAATTACTAGTATTATATGGTTTTTTACTGCCATTACAGGTGTAGCGGTTTATATGTTACTCTATGTTTTTTATCATGGTGGAGAAACTACTTCAGTTATTAAGGCTATATTAGGTTTTTAAAAATAGGAATGAAAAAAGGATGTTGCTTAATATAATAAAGCAACATCCTTTTTTGTCTGGTCATTTTTTGTATCGAAGGGGGGAAGGTTTTGAAAGATTATAAAACTGAAAAAATTTTAATCATGAATTGTTCGTTAGATATGGCAAAATCCATTATTTTGTTTAGAAAAGAATTAGCGGTCCGTTCACCCATTGAGATTCCTAATAATTGGCCTTCTAATCGATTTTTAAGCTTTCTTCCACTATTAATTGAAGATCTAGAGACTGAAACAGTATCGGACTTTCATTTGTGGATACTAGCGGATATTTTGCAAAAAAAAATGATGGGTGATCTTCTGCTATATAAGATGAAGGATAGACAAGAAACGGCTTTTTTAGAAACATATTTTATATCATTTCAGCATGAGAAGAAATACTATAAAGAAATGATGAAGCTTTTTTTAGAGTATGTCATGATTCATTTCGATGGGGTGTATAAACATGTGAATGTAGAAGTATTGTATACTGATAATTTTAAAATAGATGTGTTGAAACGTTTGGGATTTTATTTGAAGAAAAAAGAGCATCCTCATTTAATGTGGAGTTTTACGTTGAAATAAGGAATAAACAGTAGAATGGAGCTATCCGAAAGGTGATTACAATTACCTTTCGGATAGCTCTTTTCTATATATTAGTAGACCAATAGGGCTTTTTGAATAACCTTAGCCAACCAAAATATGTTTCTATTAATAGACTATATTTTAAAGTTAATTTTAATTAAGTCTGCTTCTCTTGCTGCTGTAAAGGCTATTAAAATAAGTGGTCCAATGATGAAACCAAGTAATCCTAATATTTTTAAGCCTAAATACATGGCGATTAATGTAGCAAGTGGAGACAAACCAATGTGGGCACCCATTACTTTTGGTTCTACTGTTCTTCTAATAATTAGAAGAATAGCTGCTAATATTGCTAGCTGAGCAGCTGAAGATGTATCACCTGTAATTAAATCAAAAATAGACCATGGCGCAAGAATTACGATAGAGCCAATAATAGGTATGAAATCAATCACCCAAATTACAAGTGACATAAATACGGCAACTTCAGGTTTAATTAATAATAAACCGGCTAGTGATACTACAAAAATAATAATACTAACTAAAAATTGCGCTTTCAAAAACCCAAAAACTACACTTGATAATCTTGAACTCATAAAATGTACTTTTTCAGCTGTTTTTTCTTTTAGCATACTGTACAGACCAACTGTGATTTTGGGAAGGTCAATTAGGAAGAGAAAGAGTGCTATTAGAAAGACAAGAAAGCTCACTAAATAATTAGGAATTTCTTTAACGAAATTAGTAACGTTTTCAATCGTAATGAAGTTTCCAATTTCTGAACTGATGTAGTCGAGAGTTGTTTGAACTTGACTACTAATGGCATCTGTAACGGCTTTCGGTAAGTGTTCTGATGCATCAACCATATCTTTCTCGATTTTGTTCCAAGCAGCATTGATTTCGTTCATATATTCAGGTGCATTTTGAACGATTTGTGCAACTTCTGTAACTACTTTAGTAGTAATTACATAAGAAGAAAAGCCGATAAATGCGATGAATACGATAAAGACGGTCATTACAGATAATTTTTGACTGAAGGAGAATTTGTTTTGAAGCATCTTTACTAATGGTGCTAGTAATAGCGAGGTAAAAAAGGCAACTAGTAATGGAACTGAAACTGGTAGGATGTAATAGCATGCAACAATCAGTAACAGTATAATTAATAGTTTAATGATATTTTGCTTTGTAAAAAAGCGTGTCATGTAATCCACTCCAATATGGCAAACTTCTAATAGATGTTGATTTAAGGCTATTTTATTATAAGTGGATTGTATTTGATAAACAAGATATTCATAGTATTTCCCATGTTTTACTTGTTTATCTGGTACTAATTTATATGAAGTATAACAAGCATAAAGGCTATGCAAGAAATGATTAAAAATTACTTCTCGCATAGCCCTGTTTGTAGTTATTACTCAATAATGGCGAACGTGCTGATTTCATTACTAACTTTTTCAAGAATTTGTTCACATTGTTTAATTAGTGTATGAGGAAAGTTCTCGGCGCTACCATATTCAACACCATGCGGATAATAATGCTTACCTAAAAGTGGAGTAAGAAGTTGCATAACTGCATGGTGTGCTCCTACATCACCTTCAATAGCATATGCTTGCACTCGAAGATAATATACTCCTTCCTTTAATTCAAATTTACGATCATAATTTGCACGTTCATAATCCCATTGTTCAGAACGTACTAAGCCATACTCGTCCATAACTTCATCTAAACGAGTTAAATCGGCTTTAAAATCCTGGATTTTTGTGTTTTCGAACCTCACAAATATTACCTCCTAATTGATTTCACCTTTGAATGTTGGGGAAAAAATAAATTATCTAAAATATTGAAGAGAATGATAATTTTTCCTATTTTAATAATAGTATGAATCTATGTATCTTGCAACGAGTAGATGGAAAGAAATAGGTTTTTCACAAAAGTGACAACATTGTTATAAGATATTGAAAAGCTTATGTGTGAGATTATTGAAAATAAAAAACAAGTGTATGTTAGGTGTATTAATGCATTCCAAATAAATTTATATATGAACTTTGTTTTATATACCTTGCTTAAGAGCAAAATGATATAATGTTATTAATTTATTGACAGCATTTCAATAATGGGAGGAGAGAAAATCTCTGAAAATTTTTCTTAAAGTGTGCTTTCTAGCAACACTCATTTTTATTATTAGTATTTATTATTTTCATGAAGAGGAAGAATTATTAAACAAAGAACAATCAGCTAGTCAAATACAAAATCCAATTGTAAATAAAAAACAGCAAATGCAACAAAATGCTTCGGAAGGACTTTCGCTGTTAATTGGAAAGAGTAGTAAAGAGGTTATGAAGCAATTTGGTGAACCCTCTAGAAAAGATCCTTCTCCATATGGATATGAATGGTGGATTTATTCTGATCAAGCAGAGCAGTATATGCAAGTTGGTGTAGAAAATGGACAAGTTGTTTCTGTATATGGACTTGGCAAAGAGTTGAACATTGCACCATTTGCTATTGGACAGCCAATTGATCAATTATTTCAATCTGTAAATCTTGAAACAACAATTGATATCGATTGGAAGGGGAATTCGTATCGTTTTGAGCTTTCAGAAGAAGACTTAGGAATGAGACCACTAGTGAAATTAGGTAATGGATATGCACAAGTGTATATTGATAAATTTACTGGTGAAGTTTCCAGTGTTCGCTTTTTGAATGTGGAAACTCTTATAAAGCAAAGGCCTTATGAACTTGTTTATAGGGGAGAACTACCTGAAGAAGAAGTGCTTTCTGCAGAAAAATGGAAGTTAATTCAGGATGGTGACGATCAGCAAATCTTTGATATAACAAATATTATTCGCAAAAGGTTTGATTTAGACCCAGTCGAGTGGGATGAAGCTACTGCAATAGTAGCTTACAAGCATAGTATGGATATGTTTAAGGGGAATTATTTCTCCCATGAATCACCTCAATATGGAGATTTAGGAAATAGATTAAAGAAAGATCATGTGAAGTTCGAGCTTGCTGGAGAAAATATTGCTGCTCAATATGTGGATGGTGTTGCAGCATTTGAAGGATGGTTAAATAGCAAAGGGCATCGAGAAGCGTTATTAAATAAAGAATTTACCCACTTAGGCGTTGGGGTATATCAAAAATACTACACTCAAAATTTTATAAAAAAACCATAAATATTAACATATTGCTCTCCGTTATTTCTTGGGCAATATGTTTTTTTTTCACCATTTTATTCTTTTATTCATATGTTGAAATAGGCGAAATTCGGAATGGAATGAAAGTTGGAATAAGAGGTGAAGGGATTTGTCAAATAAAACTCAACAATCTATGGAAGAATTTAAAGTATTCATTAGAAATCATCCTTCATTAGTTAAAGAAGTAAGAAGAGGCATATACACGTGGCAAGAAATTTATGAAGACTGGTACTTACTTGGTGAGCAAAATTCTGTTTGGGATGGTTATCGAGAAACAGGAATGGCAGTTGAAAAAGTGGAAGCTGTAAAAAAAGAAGAAGAACAGAAAGATATGATTGCAAATGTTTTTGAATCATTGAAGAGTATTGATGTTCAGTCTATGCAAAAGCATGTATCGAATTTAAGTCAAGCTTTAGGTGCGATATCTGGAGTTATTTCACAGTTTCAAAATACAGCCTCTCCGGAAGAAAAAAGTAATAAGGTAGAAAAAGAAAAACAGCATAATCCATTTGATTCTCGGAAGGATTAAAAAAGGTGGAAGTACATTGAGACAGGATCTTTATGAGTGGATAAAGAATGATGGAGATCAACTGCAATATTTACGTTTGCAACCAATTTGGTATCGAAAATTAACAAGGAACCCCCAGGAGATTGAAAAATTTGGTACGGATACTGTTTTTCATTTTGAAAAGTCGATACCGCAGCGTGTTAATAAATTAACTAATGGTGTGCAAGTTGCTTCTATGATGTTAGGGATGTTACAGTCTATGAATTTTAAAGGATAGTGGGTGTTCTAAACTAGTCTAAAATAAAAAAAGAAAGTATGGAGATTTTCTTTCAGTTATATTACATGGTAATATGTTGTTAGGAGGTGGTTTTTTTCATGCTTGCTACTTTGGAAAGAGTAGAAATATTACAATGTGCAGATGAATTGGCACAAATGGTCTTTGAGTCCGAAGTTGGAGAAAATTATCTTATCTCTTTATATAAATTACAAAATGATGCAGAAGCTCAGAGCAAAATTAAGGCGTTTACTGAGATGAAGGAACGTTATGAAGAGGTTCAGCGATTTGGACGTTATCATCCAGATTATAAATATGTGAATTTAGAAACGAGAACTAGAAAAAGAGACCTTGATTTACATCCGACTGTTGCAGAGTTTAAAGTTGCTGAGAATAAATTTCAAGAGACTTTAGATCAAATAAGTGTTATTATTGCTCGTTCAGTATCAACACATATTAAAACACCTGCTGGTAATCCTTTTTTTGAAGGTGGATGTAGTAGTGGAGGATGTGGCTCAGGGGGAAGCTGTGGCTGTTCATAAAAACTAGTTCAGTTGTAATTTATAATTTTCAAAACCTGTATAGAATTCTTCTATATAGGTTTTTTGAATATCTAGAAAAGTTTCATTTATTTACTTGTGTATAGAAAGAATGTTTTGAATTTGTGAGTTAGATAAGTAGTATTACCGGTTGATAATAAAGACTTGTATATGCTACACTACTTGTAAATATTTATTAGGAGTTTTTTGTAATGCTTGGTGCTAGACAAGGAATCATTGTTTATTTGCATACTTTAAAGCAAGTAAAGATGCTTAGAAGGTTCGGGAATATTCACTATGTTTCGAAAAAAATGAAATATGTTGTCTTGTACACCAATATGGATGACGTAGCTGCAACTGTTGAGAAACTTAACTCATATTCATTTGTTAAAAAAGTTGAAGAGTCATATAAACCTTTTTTAAAGACAAACTTTGAAAATTCCAAGCCGGATAAAGCTAAAGAATACGATTATAAGATGGGAATATAAAAAGATGAGTAGTTTGTACTACTCATCTTTTTATATTTACAGGAAATTACATAGGCCCATAAGATGTTTAACTATATTTATTGTCACAAAAAAGATGTTTAAGAGTTTGAACATTATAACCGATATAAGTAATATCTACTATGAAAGAGGTGCTAGATAGCGGTTCATTCGTAGTATACCAATTAAGTGCTGGTAGAATAACTCCTTTTCTGGGAATAAAGTAGATGGCTTTATATCTATCTTAATAATGTTTTTATCTATTTGCGTAGCGAGCTCTTGAAACATATCATATCTTTTATTAGGAATAGATTCTGGATTTGGAATACCTTCTCTACAGATATAAATAGGTTGGAAATTTCCTGGATTTGTTGGTTTTAATATAATAGCTAGAGAAACTACTTCTTTTTCATTTTTCTTTGTTTGTAGCGCTAATAAGAAGGCAACTCGTTCTTTGTTCGCTCGTCCTATCTCAATGAGTTCATAAAGATCAGAATATCCTTCACCAAGCTCTATAAAGCGTTGTATCACAGTGCTTGCTCCTTTCTAACAGTCAAAAGTTAAGTATAACTTTACCACGTAATGAAGAAAAAATGAAGAATTCTCTAAGTTGTAAGAATTTAGTTGGTTATTATATAGATATATTTGGTAAATTTGTATTAGGAATAATGTCTAAGGGGAAAATGCCATGGTACGAACATTTGTTACGAGTTTATTCATTTTATTATTGGCGACTAGTGGGGTGCTGTTTTGGCAATGGAGTGTGTATTCCAAAGATGAAGTATTAAATGAAAAGAATCATCCATCCATAGTGGAACAGCATATTCGAATCCAACAAAATGAAAAAACATTACAAGTAAGTCAAACGATGTCGGATTTAAAAAAGGGGAATTATAAGCTTGAAAATCATTTAAATGTAGAAATTGACGTTGATGGAAAGAAGATTACAGATGATACTGTGTCCTTAAAAAAAGATGAAAAAAATATAACATTTAACTATAGCATTCCATTTAATTCTAAACAGAATAGCATGATGCTACATGATTGGGCATTACAATTAAAAAACGTTAAAACAAACAAAGCAAAGGTAGAAATGACAGTTGAGGGAAGCCGTACAGGTAGCTGGGCAGCCTTGGCGAATCAGGTAGGAAAAACAAATAAACAATACGTTGATTATTATGTGTTTGAAGGGGACGGCCCTGTATATCCGTTATATTATCAACAAGGTGAGTTAAATCATGAAAAAATAGATGATGGCCCTAATATTTATTATGAAAAAAATTATAAACCTGCGCTCAAACAAGTAGCATCAATGCTCAAAGAATTTCCAACAGTTAAGGAAAGTGTAGTTATCTTGACTTCTAAGCATCAGGAAGAGATTAATAAGAATTTATTAATAATTAATAATGTGAATAATGCTCAGAAGTTAAAAAATAAAATTTCTGATTTATATGTGAATACTACTTTCCCATTTGAAAATGAGCAGGAAAAATGGCAACAGTATATTTTGGAGAATTTGTATACTAATAAAACGGATGGTAGTTCAAAAGTAAATGCTATGGTTGATTTAATTAGGAAAGAGCTATATGAGCCTCAAATAAAGTCTTTTATTGATGTTGCTCTATCAGAAGACAAGCCATTAACAGCGGCTCGATTAGATGGTATTTTATCAAATATAAAAGGAAAAAATACAACGTTTTTTCAAATGAATAGTAATGAAAAAAATAGCCTAATTCCGCTTTATTATGAAGATACGAGAGACGTAGTAGTGAATGGAAAGTCTCTACAAGGGAAGTTTTATTATCAAGATGAAAAACTCTTACTTCCGTTTCTACCAATTATGAAATTAGCGGGATATACGTATGATCTAAATGGCGATGACCATATTTTATTAACGAAAGATGAAGATTCTATAAGATTGTATCCTAATAAAAATGTCTTTATATTAAATGGAATTGATTATTCACTTGCGTCAGCTCCATTAACCATTAAGAATGGTGAATACTATTTACATGCGGATTGGTTTAAAGATATTTTTGGAATGACTATTACAGAAGATGATGAAAAAATATCGATTATCACTAATTAATTTCTTTTTAAAAAAAGCCCTGCAGAAATTCTGCAGGGTCCTTCTATTTCCGTCAAAGGATAGAAGGGAAAGGGAGAGGAGAAACCGGAGGAAGAACTTATGGGGAAACGTAAGTCTTCTCCGCGGTTGGCAACAACATCCTCGATAAAGGTGTTGTTACTAAATAGTATGACCAAAAAGAATAGTGTTATTCATGACTGTAAATTTTTATCTTTTTATTTATTATTGGCGATGGAAAATGAATGTGTTAGGATAATATAGAAATTAATACAGAAATTGAATAGTGGTGATTGTATATGAGGGTTGTATCGGGTGAATGCAAGGGAAGACCTTTGAAAGCAGTTCCAGGCGTCTCAACTCGACCAACAACTGATAAGGTGAAGGAATCAATCTTTAACATGATTGGACCATACTTTGAAGGTGGGTTTGCATTAGATCTTTTTGCGGGAAGCGGAGGCCTTGGTATAGAGGCATTAAGTAGAGGGATGGAGCGTGCAGTGTTTGTAGATCGGGAATTTAAAGCGGTTTCAACTGTGCGAGCTAACTTAGAGGCTTGTGGCTTAACCAATCATGCTGAAGTCTATAAAAATGATAGTGAAAGAGCGTTAAAAGCATTAATTAAACGTGAATTGGTTTTTGATCTAATTTTATTAGATCCACCTTATAAGAAACAAAAGCTAGAAAGTCTATTATCTGTTATCTCAGAAAACAAACTTTTGGATGAAAATGGCATCATTGTTTGTGAACATAGTGATGATGTTGAATTACCTGATCACCTTGGATCTCTTACACGATGGAAACATGAAGCATATGGAATGATAACGATTTCTATTTATACTTATAACAAGATAGCGAATGAGTAGCTGTAGGAGGAAAGCTGATGTCAAAAATAGCAGTATGTCCAGGGAGTTTTGATCCTATTACAAACGGACATATCGATATTATACAACGTGGTGCGAAAATTTTTGATGAATTATATGTAGTAGTTTTAAATAATTCTTCTAAACATCCGTTATTCACAGTTGAAGAACGAGTAGAGTTGATTAAAAGTGTCACAGGTCATATACCGAATGTAAAGGTCGATTCTTTTCAAGGACTACTTGTTGATTATGCAAAAAGCATTGATGCAAATGCGATTATTCGAGGATTACGTGCTGTATCTGATTTTGAATATGAGATGCAGGGTACTTCAATGAACCGAGTACTAGATGAGCATCTTGAAACATTTTTTATGATGACAAATAGTCAATATTCTTTTTTAAGTTCTAGCATTGTTAAAGAGGTAGCGAAATATAAAGGTGATATTTCATCATTAGTACCACCTATTGTAGAAGAAGCGCTAAAAGGAAAAAATTGTTGTTGAAGAAAAGCTGAGCGCTTTGATGGAACCCCATCAAAGCGCTCAGCTTTTTAGGTGTGTGTGCGTTTATAATATAGTGTAACGTATAGCATTAACGATAAGATTGTTATAAAAGGCCCGATGTTAGCTAAGAAGTGAAGAATTTGGGTAAACCAGTCTGATTGAGCTTGGACCATAGTCGGTATTGTGTCGGTTACTGTAGATTTTGTCACGAGTTTTTCATAAACGGGCTTCCATATAATTAATGTAATGAAACTAGCGATAAATCCGTGAATGATACGTGCTATGAAAAAAGGCATGAATCGGATATCTGTTTGAGCTAGAATGCTAGCTGTTTGGGCTTGTACGCTTAAGCCACTAAAAGCTAGAATAAAACTTGTTATAATCGCTTGGAACAAGAGGGAGGTGTCATGTACACCGCTGGTCATTTGTGAGCCAAGTGTGATTTCAAATAAACCTGCTATTAAAGGAATACTAAAATCTTGTGGTATATGTAAAACAGTTAATAAATAATTAAATCCATATGCGAGAGTACCTGTTATATTCATAACGAATAATAGTTTATTAATAACCGAAAATAATATAATAAAGCCACCAATCATTAGGAGTGTTTCGATTGAAGATAATACGGCATCTCCTAGCATTTTTCCTATTGGACGTTGATCTTTAATACGTGTTCGATGTAATTCTTTAAATGCTTGTTTGATGGAATGGTTATTTCTTTCTTTGACTTCCTTTACGGTCTCTTTACCGCCGTAAAATCGCATCATAATTCCTACCAAGAAGTTACCTACATAATGAGCGATAGCTAGAACAATACCGAGAGTTGGGTTTTGAAAAAAACCAATCGAAACAGCACCGAAAATAAAGAGAGGATTCGATGAGTTAGTAAAAGAAACAAGTCGCTCTGCTTCAATTTTTGATAATTGCTTTTCTTTGCGAAATCTTGCTGTGAGTTTAGCTCCAGATGGAAAGCCGGAAGCCATTCCCATTGCCCAAACAAATCCACCAACACCTGGAACTCTAAATAATGGACGCATGAGAGGCTCTAATAGGATACCGATAAAGGTTACTACACCAAAGCTAATTAGCATTTCAGATATGATAAAGAAAGGTAGTAAAGATGGGAAGACAATCTCCCACCACATATTTACGCCACGAATTGAAGCCTCTAAGGAAGGCTGTGGATACTTAATGAGTGCTACTGCTAATATTGTAGCCCCTAGAGCTAGGACGAGTGATTTGAAAACAGATTTATTCACATAACAGGCCTCCTAGGAAGTTTTCTATCTTTGCATGTATGTCGTGCAGTGATAAAATATCGTACATACGTATAAGTATTACTAAAAGAACAATTTTGTTAAAAAGATATCTTGTCCTCATAACAAAATATACTCGTAAGCAGTTTTTTTAGAACTAGTATTATGAATCAAGTAAAATTATTTAGAAAGGAGCTTTTCTTTTGAAACAGAAGCCGAAAATTGGTCTTGCTCTTGGTTCAGGAGGTGCAAGAGGCTTTGCGCATGTAGGGGTAATTAAAGTGTTGAAGGAAGAAAATATCCCTATATCATATATTGCTGGCAGTAGTATGGGTGCACTAGTTGGTAGTATGTATTCAGCAGGTACGGATCTTGAACAATTATATAAAATTGTTACAAAGTTTAAGCGAAAGTATTATTTAGATTTCACTGTACCAAAAATGGGCTTAATTAAAGGTAATAGAATTAAGGAATTTATTAGTATATTTACTCATGCAAAGAAAATTGAAGAGCTAGATATTCCGCTTGCTGTTGTAGCAACCGATATAAAAACGGGTGATAAAGTAGTTTTTACGGAAGGAAGCGTTGCTGATGCTGTCAGGGCTAGTATCGCTATTCCGGGCATATTTACTCCTGAAAAAATAGGAAATCAGTTATTAGTTGATGGTGGAGTAGTCGATAGAGTTCCAGTTTCTGTTGTTAAAGAAATGGGTGCTGATTATGTTATAGCAGTTGATGTATCTCATGTGAAACAGGATATGGAAGTGACTTCAATTTATGATGTAATTATGCAATCATTAGATATTCTTCAGATGGAGATTGTAAGAAATCGAGAAATTGAATCCAATGTGATGATTAGACCGAGAGTAGAACAGTTTAGTTCGCGAGCTTTTACGAATATTGAAGAAATTATCGCAATTGGTGAAAGTGAGACAAGGAAACATATAGATCAAATAAAAAGAGAAATTGAAAAGTGGGAAGAAGGTCCGTATTAATGAAGGGGAGAAGGATATTACAAGGATTTCTAATCATGATTTGCTTATTTGTACTATGTGCATACTTTATACCTTTACCATACTATGTTTCTAAACCTGGTATGGCCAAAGAGCTAGAACCTATTATTGAGGTAGATAACGGAACGGATGCAAGGGGAAGTTTCATGTTGACGACAGTTCAAATGGGAAAAGCGAATATTTTCACATATGCATTAGCTAAAGTTGTCGATTATTGGAGTATTTATAAGGATGATGAGATTAGACGAGAAGACGAAACAGATGATGAGTATGAAATGCGTCAGCTTCACATGATGGAGGGCTCTAAAGAAGACGCGATAATTAGTGCTTTCCGTGAAGCTGGTAAACCGTACAAAACGTTTTATAATGGTATATATGTATATGGATTAGTTAATGGAATGCCAGCAGCTGATGTTCTGAAAGTTGGAGATCGGATTACAAAAGTAAACGAAAAGCAGCTAAAATCATCACATGAGTTTACAGATGATATTGCTAAGCATAAGCAAGGGGATTTTGTTAAACTTGAAATTATTAGAGATAAGGAAGTTTTACATAAAAGTGTAAAGCTGAAAAAAATACCTGAAAGCGGAAAGTTAGGTATTGGCATCATTTTGATTGATGATATCGAAGTGAAAACAACGCCACATGTTTCTATTAATAGCGACCAAATTGGTGGTCCTTCAGCAGGCTTAATGTTTTCATTAGAGATATATAATCAGTTAGTGAAAGAAGATATTACGAAAGGTTATGAAATAGCTGGTACAGGTACCATTAATGAAAAAGGTGAAGTGGGCGCTATTGGTGGTATTGATCAAAAAATAGTTGCTGCTTCAGAAAGTGGTGCGGAAATTTTCTTTGCACCAAATGAGAATGGAAGTAAAGATTCGAATTATGTTATAGCAAAGAAAACAGCTGAAGATATAAAAACAAAAATGAAGATTGTTCCAGTTGATACAATGGAAGACGCACTGAATTATTTGAAGAAGTTAAAGGAAAAATAATAGTACATAAACCCCTAACTCATTTGAGATAGGGGTTTATGTGGCTTGAATTTATACAATAATAGGCTGTTGATATTCTCTTTGAATCATTTTTTTTTGCTTGTTTTGTGGTAAAGCAAGCGAATGGATAATACTCGCTTGTATATCGAAGGTAAGTGCTTCATGCTGAACGTTTGCTATTTTTGAGATGAGAGGCAGTTCTACGCTTTTTTTCTTTTCATTTAAGTATTTTCTTCCATTCTCAGTGAAACCTAGTATGCGAAGATAGGCAGGTTCTTCAAGACAGCGTTTCATTTTTTCTTTTTTTGTGTGTGTTAAAATATGGACACAAATTCTTTGGAGTCGTGTCATTGTGTACCTTTTAGTTTTTACTTTCATGATAAATTCTGCAAATGTATTAGATACAAGTGCTGCTTCTTTCATTCGATGCTGAATGCCTTCCTCTACTTCATAAATTTTTTCTAATTCTTCTACTGTGCTTGAGATTAATTTATATTGTAGTAGTGACCAATAATGTTCCCATTGATGCAATATTTCAAATGTTTGTATGTAGTTTTTTAAATCATGATACGTATAAGCTGGCATAAATGATTCTGTTGTATTTGTCTCTTGGTCGCTATCCAGTAAAGCTTTGCGAATACTTGTTGCACTTGCGATTGTACCGGTAGGAAGTTGGGTATCGTGATATCCGGCTGCAATACGATTAATAAGAGTGGGTTGTATACGATAGTTAGATTCAAGAGCTGCACGAACGTATTGATAGCCTAAAATATTATTAGGTTTTGTTAAGTCGAGGTCACCATCTTGTTGCAATCCTAAGTGTTCAAGTGCTAACGAAATAGCTTTAGGGTAATTATTACCTTCTTTAATAAAGCCTCGAACGGATTCATTTATTTCTTCTGTGTGTTCAGTCATTTGTTTGTGTTTTGAAAGAAATGCCTCAATGGAACCATTTTCACTACCGAAACAAAAGGTGTCACAGCGTAATGCTTCAAGGAGGCTTACCGCTCCAGCAGCAAAGTGTTCAGCATGCTGCGTACTATAGATATAGGGGAGTTCAATAACTAAATCTACTCCACCCTGTAAGGCCATAGCCGCTCTATTCCATTTGCTAACAAGGGCAGGTTCCCCCCTTTGCAGGAATGAACCGCTCATAACGGCAATAACAACGTCAGCATCATTTTGTAATTTACTTGTCTTAACATGGTAATGATGTCCATTATGAAATGGATTGTATTCTACAATTAAACCAACGGCCTTCATACATAACCTCCATATGAGAAATTCTTTCTTACATTATAGAGGATACCAATTATAAGAACAAACTCAATGAATAAGGCATATATCTATTTTAGAACAATACATAGTAAGAAAATGCTTTTAAAATATAGTTACTCTTTATATTTTTAATCGTTTTGCGTTTACTATATAAATAGTGCTACAATACTAGAGATTAAAAAGTATGTACTCGTACATAATAGACAAAAATGAAGGAAAAAGGCTGTAAAGAAATTATATTGACAATCAATAAAATGAAAGCTATAATTACCTTTGTTGCCTTGAGGTGATTTGAATGAAATGGACAATAACTCAACTTCAGAAGTATCGGGCTAAAGGGCTTGTGCTCGATGAAAGTATTGATGTTTCAGATATTAAGGAAGCAGATAAGCAAATACGCGATGTTTCCCCAATTCATGTTACTGGTAGAGCGGATATAAATGCAACGAATATTACATTTCATATCCATTTAACAGGAGTGTTAACCTTGCCTTGTGCAAGAACATTTGTAGACGTGAAACATCCAATCGATATTGAGACTACAGAAACCTTTTTGTTGAATGATGATTTAACTGACTTAGATAACGAGTTTTATACCGTTGTTAAAGGAGATGTCATTGATTTAACACCTGTTATAAGAGAGAACTTATTGTTAGAAGTACCGATGCAAGTATTTTGCGAAGATGCTCATCCAGAAGGTGCTGCTCCTCAATCAGGTAATGATTGGTCTGTGGTTACTGAAGAAGCGCAGGAGAAGAAAGTTGATCCACGCTTAGCGGGTCTCGCAAAATTCTTCGATAACGACAACAAATAATAATATGTAACAAGAAGATTCGGGATTTATCCGGTCCTTCTTCTTAAACCATTTTTTTAAGGAGGTGGGAATAATGGCTGTACCATTTAGAAGAACGTCTAAAACTGTAAAAAGAAAACGCCGCACTCATTTTAAACTTGAGGTACCTGGTATGGTAAGTTGCCCAAACTGTGGTGAAATGAAACTTGCTCACCGCGTATGTAAGGAATGTGGAACATACAAAGGTAAAGAAGTTGTAAGCAAATAATTGCTTTCAAATAAAAGGTCGTAATGAATTTTTTCATTACGACCTTTTTTTGATTAACAATAGTGCCGTTTTTTCTCTGTCCAACCTTACACCTACCATGTTTGGAAATAAGCCAAACTATTTTGAAAACCAAAGGTGGGCTTCCAAGAACAGCTCGTCTTATTTTTGGTGCATAGCTCTTTTTTGGTTGGGAGTAAACCAGGCAGTGTAAACATCAATCAAAAATGATCGGTACCGGTTTTTCTTATTACTAGTTAAATTATTTCAATATTTTGTATAATAAAAAAGAGTTTGTATTATAGTACAGGAAAAGGGGAATTAAGACATGAGTGAACAGCTTCTGCAGAGAGAAATAAACGAAGGGGTTTGTACGTTAACGATTAATCGAATTGAGAAATATAATGCTATTAATTTTGGCCTTATCAATGAGTTTAATCAAGCACTTGAACAGATGCGAACAAATGACGATGTGAAAATGATTGTCATTAGAGGTGCGGGAGAGAAGGCGTTTTGTTCAGGAGGAGATTTAAGTGAGTTCCATGCCTTAAAAACAGAAGTAGAGGCGTATAGTATGCTATCACAAATGGGGGATGTGCTGTATAAGCTTGCAACATTTCCTAAGCCGACAATTGCCTATGTGAATGGTATAGCTATTGGAGGGGGTTGTGAGATTGCGGCAGCCTGTGATATTCGAATAGCTCATGAAAGAGCGAAAATGGGTTTTGTGCAAGGAAATCAAGGCATAACCACGGGGT
Source organism: Bacillus massiliigorillae (assembly GCF_000380245.2). GTDB lineage: Bacteria > Bacillota > Bacilli > Bacillales > DSM-1321 > Bacillus_AD > Bacillus_AD massiliigorillae. The sequence continues at coordinate 2,609,436 of NZ_HG428741.1, read as the reverse complement.
GGGGCGGTGGCACTCTGCTTATGGAAAGAATTTCACCGGCACAAGGCTTTCAACTATTATGGTCGGCATCTATTTTGCCTGCGACTGAAGCGAAAGACGCTGGGTATATTTCGGAAATCATAAAAGAAGATAGTGAGTTAAATGCGATTTTACAAACGTTTAAAGAAAAACAGAGTGGTGTATTGCAAGCCTATAAGCAAATGCTTGTACGAAAATGGAATATGACAGATTTAAAGAAGCGTATGGAAGAAGAAATTAGGCTTTGTGCCAAGCTTTGGGAAAGTGATGAGCACCATGAGGCTGTAGCGCAATTTAGAAATCGTCGAAAGTAGTATTTATATAGATTGTTAAAATAATTCATAATTGTTTCTATCTTTTCTAGCAAGTGCATAAATATGTAGTAAAACCTTGCGAGGAGGGTGGAAAGATGTCTGTATCTAGACAAGATGCTTGGACACAAGATGAAGATTTAATTCTAGCAGAGCTTGTTTTGCGTCATATAAGAGAAGGTAGTACGCAGTTGAATGCGTTTGAAGAGGTTGGGAAGAGGTTATCTCGAACATCAGCAGCGTGTGGATTCAGATGGAATTCATATGTTAGAAAGCAATATAATTCGGGTATTGAACTAGCTAAAAAGCAAAGAAAAGAAAATAAAAAATTTCGCTTGAATGAAAAAGAGGATGTATTTGAAAACGAAACTGTAGATCATGAGATGAGCGAAAGTGTGGCAATTTTAAGTTTAGAGGATGTTATTGCTTTCCTTATTTCTTTACAAAGAAACTCGACTAGTAAAGGAATTGAGGAAGAAAAATTGAAACATGAAATAGATTTCCTTTGTCAGGAAAACGAAGAATTAAAGAAAGAAGTGAGAGATTTAGAGGATCGTCTTCATATTGTTGAGGATGATTATCGGGCTCTTATTGAAATTATGGATAAAGCTAGGAAAATGGTAGTATCAGAAGATGGAAGGAAAAACCAAAAAGTGAAATTTCAAATGGACAAAAACGGGAATTTAGAAAGGGTGAAGAAGTAAGAGTCATTTCTTTTATCCTTTGAATGATTGAATAAAAAAGAGGTGGTTCTAAGTTTTTACTTAGAGAATCACCTCTTTTAAGTGGTTATTAATATGTTATTTTGTAGCAGGTTTCCAGATGACTGGATTTTGACCTAAATCACGTTCCATATCATAGGAAACGCTTTCAAAATTCATTTTCTTCCAAAATTCATGAGATCGAACTCTTGGATTTGTTTTGATTGGTAGGTTAAAGCTCTTTGCGAATTCAACAAGTGCTCTTCCGTAGCCTTTGAATTGGTATGGAACAAGAACTTCTAATTTCCATAGCTCTAAATATTCTTGAGGTGGTGTGAAATATTGGTCGAATTTAGCGCTTCTTTTATAGAGTGACATTCTTGCGATTAATTTATCCCCGTAGTAAATGCCGTAAAAAGGTGATTCACTATCGTTCTCGATGATGTTCGTTTCTAAATCTTCAAGCATCGATAACTCTTGTATACCATACTCTTTAAATTTTTTAAATTCCTCAAGTGTTTTATAATTGACTAATAGACGTTCAATTTTACACTTCATTCATTTATCCCCCTTGTTTTGCTTTCGTTTTACATTCTGCCCCTAACTCGTATGTTTGTATATATAATTATAACTTTGGTAATATACAGCATATTTAGTAAATTACCTAATATTTATTATATACTACATTTAGTGAAAATACTTCTATTGAATACTTTATTCAATTAGTTCTCTAACTTTTTATGTTTCTTTTTAATTGCTTTATTCCACAATAATCACATTTTTGCTAAAATAACGTTACATTATAAAAATGAGGGATCATAATGAGAATTGGAATAATTGGTGGAGGATCGATAGGTTTATTACTAAGTGCATATTTCGCTCAAAAACATACTGTGACAGTATACACGCGAAGTGAGCAACAAGCGGAAGAAATAAATAGTAATGGTCTTTGTTTAGAGAAAGATAGCAAACAAAGTACACTCCTTATTGAAGCTACTCCATTAAATGAAGGAGCAATTCGTAATCATGATTTAATAATTATTGCGGTTAAGCAATATCATTTGCCTGCAGTCATTCCATATTTGACTAATCTACATAGTAAATTATTATTTGTGCAAAATGGTATGGGGCATTTGAAGTATCTTGAAGCGCTTGCAGCAACGAATGAGGTTTATGTTGGTGTGGTGGAGCATGGGGCTTTAAAAAAGAATGCGAGTGCTGTATTACATAGTGGAGAGGGAATAGTTAAGATAGCCTCTTATTCTGGTGAGTTGGATAATATACATTGGTTAAAAGAGCTACCGAACTTTCCGTTTCAGTTTGAAGTGGATTATACAGAAATGTTAACTCGAAAATTAATCGTGAATGCTATGATTAATCCTCTTACAGCAATATTTGAGGTGACGAATGGAACACTTTTAACGAATCCATATTATAACACTATATTCATAAACTACTTTAAAGAAATTGCATCTCTTCTTGCTTTTAAGAATCCTGATAAAGTGTTGCAACATGTTCTAGCGGTTTGTGAAAAAACAGCAAAAAATCGTTCTTCAATGTTACGAGATATTGAAGAAAAGCGTCCGACTGAAATTGATTCTATATTAGGTTACATACTTGAATTAGCTGAAGAAAAACAGGCTCATGCACCAATCACACATAATCTTTATTGCATGATAAAAGGAAAGGAGTATGAAAGAAAGGAGAGCTAAATGGAGGGTTTGTTCTCAGGTTTTATAGCAACCCTTGTCACTTTTCCGTTTATAGGTTATATAATTGTTTTTGTTGTAACAAAGCAAATAACAAAAAAACATCGGAAATCTATGAGTGTTGCATTGAATTGTAGTTTCATCCTTTTAATTAGTTCTGTTCACTTTTTTATCCTTTCAATTTGGCAAGTTTCATTGCTATGGGCTATTTTAATGATCGTCCTATTATCGGCAATGCTTGTAGTAATTGTGCATCATAAGGTAAAGGAAGAAATTGTGATAGTGAACGTTTTAAAGGGAGTTTTGCGAATTAATTCGTTTTTATTTAGCATAGCTTATGTATTATTAGTAGGTTATGGTCTTGTTGCGAATCTTATTAATCTACTATAAGAAATACATGTTTTTTAACGTATGAAGTGGGCTAATTTTTTGTAATTATACTTGCTGGTGATATACTTTAAAGAGACATGATGAAGTTTTGGAAAGGAAGTCTGTGATGGAAATAAAAGAAATTGTATTGCCATCTATCAATAAATTTGCTTCTGATTATGTGAAAAATCTTGAGGGTGTGGATGATTACTTTCATTATGATTTAAAAGAAGCAAAGGTATATGAACAAAGATATCATGATTTGATGGAGCAATCTTTTAACAGAAAAGATTTAGCCCTTGTTATAGAAAAATACTTAACGCAATTTGGTATTTCTCCCGAAGTGCGAGAGAATATTGAAAGACTTAAACAAGAGGATTCAGTAGTTGTAATCGGTGGTCAACAGGCTGGCTTGTTGACGGGGCCATTATATACAATTCATAAAGTGATTTCTATTATTAAACTTGCCAAAGAGCAAGAAAACCAGTTGCAAAAGCCAGTAATACCTGTGTTTTGGATTGCCGGGGAAGATCATGATTTAGATGAAGTAAATCATGTATACGTTGAAAAAGAAGGTAGCTTCCATAAGAAGGTTTATCGTACAGCTGTGGAGACGAAAGCAATGATTTCGGATGTGCCTATTGATCAAGAATCGTTGGAACAATGGCTACAAGGTGTGTTTTCAAGTTTTGAAGAAACAGTCTTTACGAAAGAGCTCTACCGAAAGCTTCAACAGTATTGTCATCAATTTGATAACTTTACATCGTTCTTCTCTTGTATCATCAATGAATTATTCAAAAATCATGGCTTATTATTAATTGATTCTGGTGATAAATCTTTCAGAAAGATTCAATCTTCTTTCTTTGAAACACTAATTATGCAAAATCGAGAAATTAATGCTGAAGTACGCAAACAACAAGAGTTAATTAAAAATAAAGGATATTCTATTACGATTGGGATGGACGATCGTAACGCGAATCTTTTCTATTATAACGATCAAGAGCGCGTTTTATTAGAATATGATGAAGAAAAAGGTTGTTTCACAGGAAAGAGTCATTCTATTTCGTTTACGAAGGATGAATTGCTTGAAATCGCTAAATGCGAGCCAGAGAAGTTGAGTAACAACGTTGTTACTCGTCCGATGATGCAAGAAAATGTTTTCCCTGTATTAGCATTTATCTCAGGACCTGGTGAAATTGCTTATTGGGCCGAGTTAAAGCAAGCTTTTGAACACTTGGAAATGAAATTACCACCAATCGTTCCTAGAATGAATATTACTATTCTTGAGAGAAAAATAAATAAAGCGTTACAAGAAGTTGATATGGACATTTATGAAGCGCTTGTACAAGGTACTGAAAAAGCGAAACAAAGGTTTTTATCAACAATAGAAGATGATCACGTATCATCTGTGTATCACAAAATGGAACAACAATTAATTCAAAACCATACATTATTTTCTCATGCTGCTCTAGATATAGACAGGGGCCTTGAACCACTGCTGAAAAAAAATGTAGACATTATCCAAAGTCAATTAGAATTTATTCAAGATAAAGTGCAGCAGACTTTGGAAAGTAAGCATCAACATACGATACAGAAGTTTACGAGTATTAATAATGCGCTTAGACCAAATGGAGGTCCACAAGAAAGATTAATAAATATTTATTATTATTTAAATCAATATGGACCACGTTTTGTAGATGAATTGCTTGCTTTACCATTAGAGGCTAATCCATTTCATAAAGTTATTATTGTGTAAGTGATATTGTATTTGGTTTATAAAGGAACAAGGGCGTTTTTGTCCTTGTTCTTTTTTTGTAATGAAAGCATATGATATATAATGGAGTAATATTGTTGTTTCGAGTTGTATTATTTTTTCTTTGAACTTTTTGGGAATAATGCAATTGCAATTGTCTCATCTATTGAGAAGTTGTTACAATAGAGTAGGTGTAAAACGAAATTTAGATAAAAGAGGAAAAGATACGTGAATATATTACACATATATAATGACTTAAAAAAATTAATGCATGAAGAACATGTATTTCAAAATGAACCTTTAAAAAAATATACGTTTACAAAAACGGGTGGTCATGCCGATTTATTAGTACTTCCAACATCTTATAGTGAAGTAGAGGCTGTTTATAAGTATGCAAAACAAAATGATCTTCCGCTTACGATTCTAGGTAATGGCTCAAATCTTATCATAAGAGATGGTGGGATTAGAGGAATCGTAATGATTCTGACAAAACTGAATCAAATAATAGTAGATGGGAATCGAATTATTGCTCAAAGTGGCGCTACAATTATTGATGTTTCTCGTACAGCACAAGCTCACAATTTAACGGGTCTTGAATTTGCTTGTGGAATTCCTGGTACAGCTGGTGGAGCATTATTCATGAATGCAGGAGCATATGGTGGAGAAGTAAAGGATGTTTTAGAAAGTGCCATCGTTCTTGACGAAGAAGGGAATTTAAGAACGTTATCAAAAGATGAATTCGATTTTGGGTATCGCACAAGTGCGTTTGCGAAGAAGAATTATTGTGTACTCGAAGGAACGTTCCTATGTGAAACTGGAGATGCAACAAGTATAAAAGAGAAAATGGATGAGCTGACATATTTACGAGAATCTAAGCAACCTCTTGAATATCCTTCATGTGGTAGTGTGTTTAAGCGTCCACCAGGTCATTTCGCGGGTAAGTTAATACAAGATAGTGATCTACAAGGCGTTCAAATTGGAGGAGTGCAAGTTTCAACAAAGCATGCAGGTTTTATGGTAAATGTGGATCATGGAACGGCAAGCGATTATATCGAATTAATTCAACATGTACAAAAAACGGTTTATGAAAAGTTTGGTATTCAGCTTGAAACAGAAGTGAAAATTATCGGAGAAAACTAATTTAAAAGAAAACACCTTTTCGCAACATTTTGTGAAAGGTGTTTTTTATTTGTGAAAATCGTGTTTCAAAAATTGAGAGTATATAACCAAAACTGCTAAATTATTATGGTTTTATCCTAATGTATTACAGTCTTTTTACTTGATTCTGTGGAATGCTGGAGAAATGTTCGAAATTTGTGTGAAGGGTATGGCGAAGTGGAAAAAGAATACTAAAATCAGTGGAGAAAAGTGGGAGGATGTGGTACTCTAAAATAGAGAAAGTGGGGTTAGGTATATGTTCATGGGACAATATTACCATAACATTGATATAAAGGGCCGCCTAATTATTCCTAGTAAATTTAGAGAAGAATTAGGGCATCAGTTTATTATAACTCGTGGCTTAGACCAATGTTTATTTGGATATTCCCTTGAAGAATGGATACTTATTGAAGATAAGTTGAAAACACTACCACTTACTAAGAAAGACGCTCGTGCATTTACTAGATTTTTCTTTTCGGGGGCATCAGAATGTGAGTTAGATAAGCAAGGGAGGATTAATATCCCTATGCAGCTGACTTCTTATGCAAAGCTTGAAAGGGAATGTGTGATTTTAGGAGTTTCCAATCGAATCGAGATTTGGAGTAAGTCTCAATGGGAAGACTATTTTACAGAATCAGCAGATACTTTTGCTGAATTAGCTGAAAATATGGTCGACTTTGATTTTTGAGCTTGCTGTTGAATTCACAATATGCTTGAAAAGCGGCTATTTATTTATCGATTGGAGTTGAAGTTTTTGTTTAAACATGTAACAGTTCTTTTGAGAGAAACAGTAGATGAGTTAAAGATTAAGCCAGATGGCATTTATGTTGATTGTACTTTAGGTGGTGCAGGGCATAGTGAATATTTATTATCGCAGCTTACAGCGGGTGGTAAACTCTATGCATTCGACCAGGATATTACAGCAATTGAGAATGCGAAAGAAAAACTAAAGTCATATGGTAATCAAGTTGAATTCATCCAAAGTAACTTTAAATATATTCAAGAAGAGTTAAATGCTCGTGGCATCACTGAAGTAGACGGTATTTTATACGATTTAGGTGTTTCATCTCCACAGCTTGATACACCTGAAAGAGGCTTCAGCTATCAACATGATGCACCTCTTGATATGAGAATGGACCAAGATGCTACATTTTCTGCTTATGATGTTGTGAACAATTGGTCATATAATGAGCTTGTGAAAATTTTCTTTCAGTATGGAGAAGAGAAGTTCTCAAAGCAAATAGCTCGAAAAATCGAAGCACAAAGAGCAATTAAGCCAATTGAGACAACTTATGAGCTTGTGGAGTTAATTAAGGAAGGAATTCCAGCACCTGCTCGCAGGAAGGGTGGTCATCCTGCAAAAAGAGTATTTCAAGCTATTCGAATTGCTGTAAATGATGAATTGAAGGTGTTTGAAGAATCACTAGAACAAGGTATCAATCTTCTGAAAAAAGGCGGCCGTATTTCGGTAATTACCTTCCATTCATTAGAGGATCGTATTTGTAAAAGTGTCTTTAAAGAAAAAAGTGATTTACCTCCACTACCACCAGGTTTACCTATTATTCCTGATGAGTTTAAACCAGTTTTGAAACTTGTTAAGAGAAAGCCTATATTGCCTAGTGAAGAGGAATTACAAGCAAATAATCGAGCACGATCAGCCAAGCTGAGAGTTGCAGAGAAACTATAAGACTATACAGTAAATATGTGGAGGGGGACTTTTTGAGTATGTTAGCACGAAAAACCGCAACAGAACAACAACAAACCCAGCAATCTCAAACTATCGTTACAAAGGTATTAATCCCCAAATCAAGGATCACATTAGGAGAGAAAGTACTTTTCGTTGCGTGTGCATTACTATTTACAATGATCTCTGTAAAAGTCATTTCAAATCAATATACGCTATATACCATGAATCAAGAAATTCAAACGTTACAAACAAAAGTAACAGAACAGGTAAAAGTAAATAATGATTTAAATGTTGAAGTAAGTGAGTTAAGCCGCTATGAAAGAATTTGGGAAAGAGCATCAAAACTTGGTCTGAAATTAGATGAAAACAATGTTAAGGTTGTGCAAGACTAATGTATATCAAGAATAAAAATATGAACATTGGAGCAGCGATACTATTTGTATTCTTCGTCCTGCTCTTTTTTGTTTTAGCTGGACGTTTTATTTACATACAAGTTACAGGACAAGTTGATGGACAAGTATTAGCCACTAAAGCTCAGGAGAAAACGCTAAAACAAGCAGGTATTGAATCGTCAAGAGGAAGTATTACGGACCGAAATGGTGCTGTTATTGCTGAGGATACATCTTCTTATACGTTAATTGCTATCTTAAGTAGTAAAATGACGGTTGATGAAAATAACCCAAAACATGTTGTTGATCCTGAAGAAACAGCCAAAAAACTAGCAAAGTATATAGATATGGATGAGAGTAAGATATTAAAAATTCTCTCGAATAAAGGTGCGTTTCAAGTAGAATTCGGAGCAGCTGGTCGTGGGCTTTCTTATGCAAAGAAAAACAAAATTGAAGCTTTAAAACTACCAGGTATCACTTTTGTGAGAGGTACGAAAAGATATTACCCTAATGGTGTATTTGCTTCTCATGTCATAGGATATGCTGAAAATCAGTATAATGAAAAAACGAAGAAAGAAAATGTTACAGGTAAATTAGGGCTTGAAAAAGCCTTGCAATCTAAGCTAGAAGGTACAAATGGGAAAATGAATTATGAGAGTGATCGATGGGGCTTTTTAATTCCAGGCAAAGAAGAAAAGATAATTCAACCAAAAAATGGTGAAGATGTACAATTGACACTTGATAAAAAAATTCAGTCCTTACTAGAAGACTCTATGAGTAAAGTGCAAAAAACATATAATCCGAAGAAATTAATTGCGATTGTATCGAATCCCAAAACAGGTGAAATATTGGCAATGAGCCAACGACCTACATTTAATCCTAATACAAAAGAAGGATTGAGTGATACTTGGAAAAACCTTTCTATTGAGGAGAATTTTGAACCAGGATCAACAATGAAGGCATTTACTTTAGCTGCGGCTGTGGAAGAGGGAGTATTTCAACCAAATGCTTATTTTCAGGCTGGTAAGTATAAAGTTCAGGGAAGTGAATTGAAAGACCATCGAGGGATTACACCAGGTAAATGGATGACTTATTTACAAGGTGTGCAACGTTCGTCAAATGTTGCATTTGTTAAGATTGCTCTTGAACAGCTTGGTGAAGAGAAATTCCGTGAGTATTTAACGAAATTTGGATTTGATGAACCGACAGGTATTGACTTGCCAAATGAAGTTGGTGGTAAAATTCTATTTAAAGAGAAGGTAGAGAAGGCTACAACTGCATTCGGACAAGGGTCAGTAATTACGCCGATTCAGCAAATTCAAGCATTTTCTGCGATTGCTAATAAAGGAAAAATGATGAAGCCGTATGTTATTGACGAAATTAAAGATTCAAAAGGAAATGTAATTGAAAAGACAAAACCAACTGTTGCAGGAGAACCAATTTCCGAAGAAACAGCAAAAACGGTATTAGGTTATTTGGAAACCGTTGTTTCGGATGAGAAAGGTACAGGGCATATATATGGAATTGACGGGTATAAGGTTGCTGGGAAAACAGGTACAGCACAAATACCTGGACCAAATGGTAGATATTTATCAGGCTTTACTGATTATTGGTTTTCTTTTATTGGTGCAGCACCAGCCGAGGATCCTCAATTAACGATGTATGTTGCGATGTTACAGCCAGAGTTACCTTCGGGTAAAACAGCTGCGGATGGTATTTCGGAAATTTTCAATCCGGTTATGAGTAATAGTTTGCGATATTATAATATTAAACCAGCAAATACTACAAAAAAATCGTCAATGAAAATTAAAGATTATGTTGGTAAATCAGTTAGTGAAACATCACAAGAGTTGAAAGAACATGGATATGAAGTGGTAGTGCTTGGTGAAGGTGATATGATAACTCAGCAGGCTCCAGCAGTTGACACCATGATCATCCAAGGTGAAAAAGTGGTCCTGAAAACAAATGGACCGATGAAAATGCATGATTTAACAGGTTGGTCATTACGAGATGTCATGAAAATCGTAAATCTAGGTGAATTGGATTTAAATGTAAGTGGAAGTGGCTATGTGACGAAGCAAAACATTAAAGCAGGTGAAGCTATTTCGAAAGGGGAATACTTCATTATAGAATTACAATCACCTGATCCGAAAAAGGAAGAAAGTAATAAAAAAGTCGAAGATGAAGTTTATGATTAGCTATTAGAAAGGCTGTCTTAAATGTGATTAAGAATCACGTTTAAGATGGCTTTTTTTGTTCTAATCTCTATTGTACAAGCATACATTTTGGATAGCATGTACAGGAGGTGTAAGAAGTGCGCGTTTCGAATGTAACGGTACGGAAACGATTGCTGATTTTTTTTCTTATAGGATTGCTGGTATTTTTATTGATTGCATTGCGGCTTGGTTATGTTCAGTTATATTTAGGAAATACATTAACTGGGAAAGCAAAAGACTCTTGGAGTCGAGATATTCCTTTTGAACCTAAAAGGGGGGAAATTGTTGATCGTAATGGCGTAGCGCTTGCGACCAATTTAAGTGCACCTACTGTATATGTTGTTCCAAGACAAGTTGAGAATGCAAATGAGACGGCAGCGAAGCTAGCGAATGTTTTGGACGCGTCTGTTGACAAAGTATATAAGGAAATTACGAAGAATCAAGTATATGTTCGTCTCTCAGAGGGAACAAAAATTTCTCATGAAAAAGCTAAAGAAATAGAAGCCTTCAGTTTAAAAGGTGTTTTTATTGCAGAAGATTCTGTCCGTTATTATCCTTTTGGTCAATATTTATCACATGTACTTGGGTTTACAGGAAAATATAATCAAGGGTTAATGGGCGTTGAACTGACGTACGATGATGAATTAAAAGGTGAGCGAGGACATGTTCGGTTTTATTCGGATGCGAAAGGTAAGCGCATGGAGAACATGGTGGATGATTATAAAGAACCAACCAATGGAAAGAATCTGCAATTAACGATTGATAGCAAAATACAGACTATTATGGAGCGAGAAATGGATATTGCAGAAGCAACATACAATCCTGATGGAATTATTGGTATTGCTATGAATCCGAATAATGGTGAAATACTGGCGATGTCAAGTCGACCTACTTTTGATCCATCTAAATATCAAGAGGTCAAACCAGATGTGTATAATCGTAATCTTCCAGTGTGGAGCTCGTATGAACCTGGTTCTACGTTTAAAATTATTACATTAGCAGCGGCACTTGAAGAAAAGAAAGTAGATTTAGAGCATGAAGGGTTTTATGATCCGGGATATACAAAAGTTGGGGGAGCTACCTTGCATTGTTGGAAAAGGGGTGGGCATGGGCATCAATCATTTTTAGAAGTTGTACAAAATTCTTGCAACCCTGGATTTGTAGAGTTAGGGAACCGTTTAGGGAAAGAGACGCTTTTTTCATATGTTAAAAAATTTGGCTTTGGAACAAGAACAGGTATTGATTTAGCAGGTGAAGCAACTGGGATCCTTTTTGATTTAAATCGTGTTGGTCCAGTTGAGCAAGCAACAACAGCTTTCGGTCAAGGTGTCTCTGTTACACCAATTCAACAAGTGGCAGCTGTTTCAGCGGCGGTCAATGGTGGAATCTTGTATACTCCTTATGTAGCAAAGCAATTAATTGACCCAGTAACAGGTGAAGTGACCATGCGTAAGACAGCTCAAGAGAAGCGTCGTGTCATTTCAGAAGACACTTCTAAAAAAGTAAGAGAAGCATTAGAATCAGTTGTGGCACTGGGATCTGGTCAGAAAGCATTTATTGAAGGATATCGTGTTGGAGGAAAAACTGGAACAGCTCAAAAGGTACAAAATGGTCAATATATTAAAAATAACCATATTGTATCCTTTATCGGGTTTGCTCCGGCAGACGATCCACAATTAGTTGTATATATCGCGGTTGATAATCCGAAAGGAACTGTTCAATTTGGTAGTACAGTATCAGCTCCAATCGTTGGTAATATTATGAAAGATGCGTTGATTGCTTTAGACGTAAAGCCTCGTAAAGGTGGTTTGGCAAAGGAAAAGAATATTACAGATCCAATTATGGTGGAAATTCCAAATGTAGTTGGTATGACAAAACAAGAATTATATACACAGTTCTCTACATTGAAGTTAGATGTTTCGGGAAAAGGGGATAAAGTTGTTAAACAAGCTCCGGAGGCAGGGGTGAAAGTTAAAGAAGGGTCTACAATACGAATTTACCTTGGTGATTAATAAGTGTGAGTGATTATTAAATAGAGAACCGTTATATAGAGTTTAATGGCAACCTAAAGAAAGCGACTGATAATTCAGTCGCTTTCTTTGGAAATCTAAGAATTATATTTAAAAAGATGTATATTGATAATAATATATGACATTCACATAGAAAACTTTTTCATTTTACGGTATGATAAACTATGTTTGAAAAAAAGATTGAGGAGATTGAAGGAATGAAATTACATAAATTACTTTCATCTTTACCTTCATATAAAGGTGATGACAGTCAAAATCCAACTATTACTTCAATAGAAAACGATACGCGCAAAGTAAAGCAAGGAAGCTTATTTATTTGTGTTAAAGGTTATACAGTAGATGGACATGATTTAGCATCGAACGCCGTAGAAAAGGGTGCAGTAGCAATTGTTGCTGAACGTGAATTACCTCTTTCAGTTCCTGTAATTGTGGTTAAAAGTACAACTAGAGCGATGGCGGTGTTGGCTGATGCTTTTTATAAACAGCCCACTCAACAATTATCTTTAATTGGTATCACTGGTACAAATGGCAAGACAACAACAAGTCATTTAATAGAGAAACTGTTACATGATGATCATAAGAAAACAGGATTAATTGGTACAATGTACACGAAGATTGGTGAAGTAATTCAAGAAACAAAGAACACAACACCAGATAGTGTGACTCTTCAAAAAATCTTTCATGAGATGGTAGAGAGCGGAGTTGATACGGCTGTTATGGAAGTATCATCACATGCGTTGGAGCTTGGTAGAGTACATCGTTGTGATTATGATATTGCGGTATTTACAAATTTAACGCAAGATCATTTAGATTTCCATAAAACAATGGAAGCTTACAAACATGCGAAAACATTACTTTTCTCTCAACTTGGTAATGCCTTTGATGAGAATAAACCTAAATATGCGGTAATTAATAAAGATGATGCGGCTGCAGATGATTTCATTAAAGCAACAGCGGCACATGTTATTTCCTATGGTATTGATCAAGATGCAGATATTATGGCAAAAGATATTACCATTACTTCAGCAGGAACGAAGTTTACAATTGAAACAGTAAATGAATCATTACCTATTCAATTGCAATTAATCGGGAAATTTAGTGTGTATAACGTGCTTGCGGCAGCTTCGGTAGGATTATGCCTAGGGATGAGTCTTCAACAAATCATTACGTCATTAGAAGATGTTTCAGGTGTTGCTGGACGTTTTGAATTAGTAAATGCCGGTCAGGACTTTACAGTTATCGTTGATTATGCCCATACGCCAGATAGCTTAGAGAATGTACTTGAAACAGTCAATGAGTTTGCCAAGGGCACTACGTATGTAGTGGTAGGTTGTGGAGGAGATCGTGATCGTACGAAACGACCTATCATGGCAAAGATAGCTTGTGAATTAGCAATGCAACCTGTACTTACTTCGGATAATCCTCGTACAGAAGATCCTGAGGCAATCTTGAATGATATGGTTGAGGGTGCTACAGGAGACAAGTACAAAGTTATTGTAGACCGTAAAGAAGCGATTAACTGGGTGATTCGTCAAGCGAAAGCAAACGATGTAATTTTAATTGCGGGTAAAGGGCATGAAACGTATCAAGAGGTGAACGGTATTAGAAATCACTTTGATGATCGTGAAATAGCACGAGATGCAATAAGAGAAGTTTTAGAAAAATAATTTCATTTTCGATTTTGAAAAATAATATATTTATGAGTGTGAAAGAATGGTTTAGAATCAAATTGATGCTGACAGTTTTAATGAAACAAATATTATGCATTAAAGGTATAAGCAAGACATTATTATGTGAATCGTTTTACGCACTGAGAAGGGAAGTCAAAGAATAATGATGGAGCAAGTAATTTTTTTCACAATACTAACAGGATTTTTAATAACAGTACTATTATCTCCTGTTTTTATTCCTTTTCTTAGACGTTTGAAATTTGGTCAAAGTATACGTGAAGAGGGACCGCAGTCGCATCAAAAGAAAACAGGAACACCTACTATGGGTGGAATAGTCATCCTGTTATCAATTACAATTACAACACTTGTTATGATTAGTAAATACTCTGAGACATCGACAAATATCTTTTTATTATTATTTGTTACTTTAGGGTTTGGTGTACTTGGATTTTTAGATGATTTTATTAAAGTAGTAATGAAACGTAACCTAGGATTAACTTCATTACAAAAGTTAATTGGTCAAATTGTAATTGCCGTTATTTTTTATTTTGTTTATAAAGGTACAGCTGGATTTACTCCGGAAATCGCTATTCCAGGAACAGATATTGCACTAAATGTTGGCTGGTTTTATGTTGTCATTATTATTTTCTGGCAAGTTGGTTTCTCGAATGCGGTTAACTTAACGGATGGTTTAGATGGTTTAGTATCAGGTACAGGGGCAATAGCGTTTGGAGCATTCGCTGTTATTGCATGGAGCAATGGACAATATGATGTTGCTATCTTCTCTGTAGCGATTGTAGGGGCACTACTTGGATTTCTTGTATTTAATGCACATCCTGCGAAAGTATTTATGGGTGATACAGGATCATTAGCTTTAGGTGGAGCATTAGCAACTGTTGCTTTATTAACGAGTTCTGAGCTACTTCTTGTTATAATAGGAGGAGTATTCGTTATTGAAACCCTTTCTGTTATTCTGCAAGTCGCAAGCTTTAAAACGACAGGTAAGAGAATCTTTAAGATGAGTCCTCTTCACCATCACTATGAGCTGAGCGGTTGGTCTGAATGGAGAGTAGTTGTAACGTTTTGGTCAGTCGGCTTATTACTTGCCGTACTGGGAATCTATTTAGAGGTGTGGTTATAATGAAAACTCCAGAAACATATTTGCGAAAGAAAGTTTTAGTTCTAGGTCTTGCTAAGAGTGGAGTTAGTGCAGCACAGTTACTTCATAATCTTGGTGCCTTTGTAACGGTAAATGATCGCAAGCCTTTATCGGAAAATCCAGAAGCACAAAACTTACTAGAACAAGGAATTACTGTTATTTGTGGTGAACATCCACTTGAGCTTCTAGATGAAGGCTTCCAAGTTATTGTGAAGAATCCAGGTATTCCATATAGTAATCCTTTAATTAAAGGTGCATTGGAGAAAGGTATTCCAGTGATTACGGAAGTAGAGCTCGCTTACCAAATTAGCGAAGCTCCAATTATCGGTATTACAGGTACTAATGGTAAGACTACAACCACAACATTAATTCATGAAGTATTACAAGCAGCAGGAAAGAAACCTCTTATTGCTGGTAATATTGGTACAGTAGCTTCTGGTGTTGCCATGGAAGCTACGAATGAGAATACAATTGTTATGGAATTATCATCATTTCAATTAATGGGCATTCATTCGTTTAAACCTGAAATTGCTCTCATTACTAACTTGTATGAAGCCCACCTTGATTATCATGGTGATTTCGATGCGTATTGTGAAGCGAAAAGTAATATTACGAAGCAACAAACAAAAGAAGATTATTTTGTGTATAATGCAGATCAAGAAAAGGTTGTGGAGATTGCAAAACAATCGTCAGCAACACTAGTTCCTTTCTCTTCAACGCAAGTTGTAGAAGATGGTGCGTATGTGGCAGATGACTGGGTAATGTTTAAAGGTGAGAAAGTAATTGCATTATCTGAAATTGTTTTGCCAGGTCAACATAATTTAGAAAATGTACTGGCAACGGTTGCGGTTTGCAAGATAAAAGGAGCAGATAATGAAGCGATTCATCAAGTATTAACAACGTTTAAAGGAGTAGACCATCGTTTGCAGTTTGTGAAAAATGTAAATGGTCGTCGTTTCTTTAATGATTCAAAAGCAACGAATATTTTAGCGGCAATGAAGGCTCTTCAGTCGTTCAATGAGCCAACAATCTATCTTGCTGGAGGATTGGATCGTGGAAATGAATTTGATGAATTAATCCCTGCATTAAAAAATGTCAAAGTAGTTATTACGTTTGGACAAACTGCTCCAAAAATTGAAAGAGTAGCCAAGGAAGCAGGTATAGAGACAATTATGCGTGTCGATACTGTTAAGGAGGCTGTTCCAGTAGCTTATGAGCATTCTGTAGAAGGAGATACAATTCTACTTTCTCCTGCTTGTGCAAGCTGGGATCAATTTAAAACTTTTGAAGTTCGAGGAGACATTTTTGTAGAAGCTGTGCATAAGCTTAAGTAAGAGCTTGTACATGGTGATGACAGGTACGTATTGTAGACAAAGATTATGAACATAATGGTTTACAAGATGTACATACTTTACTTGAAGACGTGCCTAGAAGAGCTTTAACAACTAAAGTAGCGCCATACAAGATTATAGTCTTCTGTATGGATGCTCTAGTTGGTAAGGCTCTTTTTTAAACGAAAGAAAGTGCTGTCTGACTTCGAGACTTTTCTACTTAGGACTGGTACAGGCTCTAATATGATCGTCAGAGGTGTAGAAGTGTGCACACAAAAAAAAGCCATCCTGATTTTATTTTGATTATAGTTACTTTAGCATTACTATCCATAGGTTTAATTATGGTATATAGTGCAAGTGCTATTTGGGCGGCGTACAAGTTCGATGGCGATTCATTTTATTTCGCTAAACGTCAGCTTCTGTTTGCAGGAGTAGGAGTAGGCGCAATGTTTTTTATTATGAATATTGATTATTGGACTTGGCGTACGTGGGCAAAAGTGCTTGTTATTGCCTGCTTTGTTCTTTTAGTAGCTGTGCTTATTCCAGGTATCGGAATGGAGAGAAATGGTTCTAGAAGCTGGATTGGTGTAGGAGCGTTTTCTATTCAGCCATCTGAATTTATGAAGCTAGCAATGATTGCGTTTTTAGCGAAGTTTTTATCTGAAAGACAGAAATATATAACAACCATTAAAAAGGGCTTAGGTCCATCATTAGGATTTGTATTCTTGGCTTTCGGTATGATTATGCTTCAACCTGACTTAGGTACAGGGACAGTAATGGTTGGAACATGTATTGTAATGATATTCGTTGCAGGCGCAAGAATCTCACATTTTGCTTGGTTAGGAATAATGGGTATTGGTGGCTTTGTGGCGCTTGTATTATCTGCTCCATATCGAATTAAAAGGATTACCTCTTTTCTTGACCCATGGGATGACCCACTTGGCTCCGGCTTTCAAATGATTCAATCCCTATTAGCTATTGGGCCAGGAGGATTGTTTGGATTAGGATTAGGGCAGAGCAGGCAGAAATTTTTCTATTTGCCTGAGCCGCAAACGGATTTTATTTTCGCAATTCTTTCTGAAGAGCTTGGTTTTATTGGTGGAAGCTTTGTCATCCTGTTATTTGCACTATTATTGTGGAGAGGTATACGAATTGCTTTAGGTGCACCTGATCTTTATGGTAGTTTTTTAGCAGTCGGTATTATCAGCATGGTTGCGATTCAAGTTATGATTAATATCGGCGTTGTAACGGGGTTGATTCCGGTTACAGGAATTACACTGCCGTTTTTAAGTTATGGTGGTTCCTCGTTAACGTTAATGTTAATGGCCATTGGGGTATTATTAAACATAAGTCGCCATTCTCGTTTTTAAGAAACCTTGCGAATTAAGTAGGGTTTCTTTTCTTTTTGTAGAATACATATTTAAGAATGAAAATCGCTACTTATGTACTATTGTTATTCTATATACGAGCCTTCTAATGCTGTTTATTATGTAGTAGAATGGGGTATATGCATCAAGCATGATGTATAGGCTAAATTATTATATTGTGAGATTACGTATGAGGTGAATTTATGAAGATTGTAATAAGTGGTGGTGGAACTGGGGGACATATTTATCCAGCACTTGCTTTAATTAGAGAAATACAGAAAAAACATAAAGATTGTTCTTTCTTATACATTGGTACTGAAAAAGGGTTAGAAAGTCAGCTTGTTCCGAGAGAAAATATCCCTTTTAAATCGATACATATTACAGGTTTTAGAAGAAAACTTTCTTTTGAAAACGTGAAAACCATTTTTCGTTTTTTGAAGGGTGTATCAGATAGTAAGAAGATGTTAAAAGAGTTTGGTGCAGATGTTGTTATTGGAACAGGTGGATATGTGTGTGGACCTGTAGTTTATGCAGCTGCTAAGCTAGGGATTCCAACAATCATTCACGAACAAAATAGTGTACCAGGCTTAACAAATAAATTTTTAAGCCGTTATTCTACTAAAATAGCCGTTTGTTTTGATGAGGCGAAAGATTTCTTTCCAGAGGAGAAAACGGTGCTTACAGGGAATCCTAGAGCTTCTGAGGTGCTATCTTATTCTGGTAGTAGAAAAGGATTAGAGACAGTTGGACTTGATCCGAGAAAACCAACAGTATTAGTTGTTGGTGGTAGTCGAGGAGCAAGACCTATTAATGAAGCGATTCTAAAGGTTATGTCTCAATTAGGAGAAAAACCATACCAATTACTATATGTAACTGGTGATGTTCATTTTGATAAAGTTCAAGAGGAAATGAAATTAATAGGAAATCCTACAAATGTAGTTGTAAAGCCGTTTATTCATAATATGCCTGAAGTTTTAGCAGGGGTAGATTTAGTAGTTGCACGTTCAGGTGCGACTACATTAGCAGAATTAACAGCTCTTGGTGTTCCAAGTATTTTAATTCCAAGCCCATATGTAACGAATAATCATCAAGAGAAGAATGCAGATTCGTTAGTCGTTAAAGGAGCAGCAACTAAAATTCTAGAAAAGGAATTAACCGGTTCTAAATTAATAACGATGATTGATCAAATTCTACTTTCGGAAACAGAATTGCATAAAATGAAAGAGGCAGCTAAAAGTCTAGGTATGCCGGATGCAAGTGAAAGAGTCCATCAATTAATGGAAGAAATTGTTTCAAATAAAAAATAAGATAAGTGTTCATCTTACCATTCATTAACTGAGATAAGTAAAAAAGATGCCGTTATGTTTTGTAACATATTTCACAATTCTAAACTACTCTTATATTGGATGGTAAGGTACTTTATCTTTGATAATTTGGGAATACACTACTTCATTTAACAAGTGAAAGAAGTAGTAGCTCAACTGACTTGAGAGGTGAGTGTAGTGGAGAGAGGGAAAATTGTATCATTAGAAGACCGAATACCGAAATTAAAGCAGCGTAGAAGGAAAAAAGCCAATCGAAGAGCCATTTTTCTTTTGTCTCTTTTCTTCATTTTGCTCATACTTGTATTATACTTACTCTCACCATTGAGCAACGTGAAACAAATAACAATTTCAGGTAATCGCTATTTAACGAATGAAGTGATTATTTCAACAAGTGGAATCACAAGTTCGACAAGTGTATGGAAATTAGATAAAAAAGGGATTAAGAAGCGTCTGGAGCAATTACCAGAAGTGAAAACAGCAAGCGTTCAATTAGTTTTACCTAATTCTGTTGAAATTGCAGTAAAAGAGTACGATCGACTTGCTTATCTTGTTCAAGGCTCTGATTTTCATCCAATCTTATCGAGTGGAGAAGTATTAACTCCTTTGAAAGGTGGGACTATTCCTGTCCATGCTCCTTTATTAATGGGCTTTAAAAAAGGAAAGAAGTTAGAATCGATTGTTGAAGTGTTGGATAAACTACCAGAAGAAATTACAAATGCGATTTCCGAAATACATTATGATCCGAGTGATTCAGATGGGTATCGTGTCCGCTTATTTATGAATGATGGATATGAAGTGATTGCTACGTCCCGTACTCTAGCGGACAAGCTTATTCATTATCCTTCGATTATTAGTCAACTTGACCCCAAAAATAAAGGGGTTATTGATTTAGAAGTAGGATCTGTGTTTATTCCGTATCAAAAATCTGCTTCTGACAAGTCTGATAAAGAAAAGGGAGGTCAAGAAAAGAAAGGTGAAGCTGAAAGGTAAACGTGTTATTCTTTCACTTGTCTTTTTAGTTTTAGGTTTTATGATTGCCTTTTCCTATAATCTGACGAGTAAGAAAGAGAAGCAGGAAAGTGTAAATGAGAATTGGAACGCTGAGTACCATCTTCGAGAGCAATACATAGAGCAAGAGGAACAAAATCGTAAGTTACAACAACAAGTTATAAATACTCAAGAGAAAATCGCTAAAATGGAAACAAATCTAGCTCAAGGAGAACAGGTTCTTGCTGATTTAGCAGAAGAAGCAGAGAAGTATCGAATGTTTCTTGGAAAAGTGAAAGTCCAAGGATCTGGAGTTGAAGTAACCTTATCAGATGGAGAGTACGATGCAGCTAAGTACAATATTAATGAATATATCGTTCATGAACATCATGTATTTAATGTAATTAATGAACTTTATATTTCAGGAGCAGAGGCTGTTGCTGTTAATGGACAAAGACTGAAGCACGATTCTTATATTGTATGCAATGGTCCTGTTATTACTGTTGATGGACAGCAGCATCCTGCTCCTTTTGTGATTACGGCAATTGGTAAACCAAATGTCTTAGAAGCTGCATTGATGCTGACAGGTGGCATAAGAGATCAGCTTGTGAATGAAAATATTGTTTTTGCGCTTGAGAAAAAGGATAAAATTATTTTAGATCCTATTATGGGCAGCTAAGCTAGTCGTGAAGGTTTGGTGTTGATAATGAAAAAGAAAAATCAGATAGGCTTTATACTCGTATCAACAATTATTGGCTTTATGCTAGCTGTCCAGTTTAAATCGATTAAAGAGCCTGAAAGAAGAGATACGCGTGATACTTGGCAGTTGAAATCTGATATATTGTATGAACAAAAGCGTCAAGCACAATTAACAAGAGATATTACAGAACTAGAAACTCAAGCATCACGTTATGAAACAGAGTTAAAAACAAGTAAAGAACAAGCTTTGAAAGATGTAGTAGAAGGATTAAAGCGGGAAGTAGGAATTACGCCTGTAACTGGACCAGGACTGATTATTTCAATTAATACAATTTCAGATGAGACGCTTTTTTTGCAAAAAGCTAAAAGGATTGCACCGGATTTGTTAAGACGATTAATCAATGAATTGAATAAATATGATGCAGAACATATTTCTATTAATGGTCAAAGAGTTGTTAATAATACAGTGATTCGGGATATTAATGGCATAACGAAAATTGATGGGTATGCCTTAAATACTTTTCCGATAGAACTTAAAATAATTGCCACAGATGCCGAAAAAGTAAGAGACCGTTTAAAAGTAGCACCAACTATTGAAGAGTTTTTTATTGAGAATCTTACTCTTACAATATCACAACCGCTAGATACGGTAACGGTTCCGGCTTATCGTAATAAAATTCAAGTGCAAAATATGGAACCTGTGAGGTAAAGAAGGAGGATAATCAATAGTGTGGCTTCCGATATTTGGGTTGCTGATAGGAATTTCCGTAGGATTATTAACGGATATTGAGGTACCTTCAGATTATTCTAATTATTTATCGATAGCAATATTGGCTTCTCTTGATACTTTGTTTGGGGGAATCCGTGCTCATTTACAAAATATTTATGACGAATTAGTGTTTGTTTCAGGTTTCTTTTTTAATATTATTTTAGCTACAAGTTTATCTTTTCTAGGTGTACATCTTGGTGTAGACTTGTATTTAGCGGCAATATTTGCGTTTGGAGTAAGATTATTTCAAAATATCGCGGTTATTAGACGGATTTTACTGTCAAATTATATGGATAGAAGAAAAAAACAACTACAAAAGCAATAAACTGTGTTATTTTAGTGAAAAAAGTTTGTTCTAAAAAAGGGATAATCCGTATAGTGACGAATTGATAGATATAGTCTTTTATTAACATTTATACTATTCTATTTACATAAGCTTTTTTAGGCAGAACAACGTTTTTTATATAATTTTGGGTTAAGGAGGTGCCATGGAATGAGCAACAGTGAAATTTATGTAAGTCTTGACATCGGTACATCCAGTATAAAAGTAATCATTGGCGAAATAGTAAATGATGTTTTTAACATACTAGGTGTTGGTAATGTTAAATCTGCGGGGTTACGTAAAGGTGCAATTGTCGATATTGATGAAACGGTTCATTCGATTCGTAAGGCAGTAGAACAAGCTGAGCGAATGATAGGCATGGAAATTAGAAAAGTAGTAGTAGGAATTAGTGGTAATCATGTGCTGTTGCATCCATGTCATGGAGTTGTAGCTGTTTCAAGTGAAAACAAAGAAATTACACAAAATGATATTATTAGAGTAAGAGAAGCTGCAGAGGTTATGACAATTCCAGCGGATCGAGAAGTAATCGATATTATTCCGCTTCATTATAAAGTAGATGAGCTTGATGAAATCAATGATCCAAGAGGAATGATTGGTGTTCGCCTTGAAATGAAGGGAATTTTAATTACAGGTCTGAAAACATTACTACATAATACTTTACGCTGTGTTGAAAAAGCCGGTTTAGAGATTGTAGAGATAGCACTTCAACCTTTAGTAGCAGGGTCGCTAGTTCTTTCGAAAGATGAAAAGGAATTAGGGGTAGCTCTAGTTGATATTGGTGGAGGCTCTACAACGGTTGCAATTTTTGAAGGTGGACATTTAGTTTCCTCCAATGTAATACCGATAGGTGGAGAGACGATAACGAAAGATTTATCGATTGTGTTGCGTACAACAATGGATGATGCTGAATCATTAAAAGTGAAGCATGGACATGCCTATTATGATGATGCTTCTGAAGAAGAGATTTTTCACATACCGATGATTGGAAGCGATCAACAGCAACCTTGTAATCAATTAATGTTAGCAGAAATCATTGAAGCTCGATTAACAGAGATTTTTGATCTTGTTGTGGAGCAATTAAGAAGAAATGGTTATCAGGATATTCCTGGTGGTCTTGTATTAACTGGTGGAGTTGTGAAAATGCCAGGAGTACTAGATTTAGCACAATACGTATTCCAAAATCGAGTACGAACAGCAGAACCAAATCATATTGGTGTGCGCGAGCCACAATATACAACTGCTGTTGGATTAATTAAGCATGCTTGTCAAAAAGCAAAACAACAAGGGATTTCATTAGGAAATGCTACAACAACTATCACAGAAAAACCTGAACAACGGGTTATACCAGAACCAGAACCTGTATTGGTGAAAGAAAAAAGTCCAAAAAAACCTAATGAAAAAGGTAAATTTAAAAAAATAATCGATTATTTCTTTGAATAAGACTAATCCAGGATAATGGTGGAGCTAGGAGGATTATCATGTTAGAGTTTGAGTCTAATTTAGATGCATTGGCAACAATAAAGGTAATTGGCGTTGGTGGAGGTGGAAACAACGCTGTTAATAGAATGATTGAGCATGGGGTAGAGGGAGTAGATTTTATTGCTGTTAATACCGATGCACAAGCTCTTAATCTATCAAAAGCTGAAATTAAAATGCAAATTGGTGGTAAGTTAACTCGAGGACTTGGTGCGGGTGCTAACCCTGAAGTTGGTAAAAAAGCAGCTGAAGAAAGTAGAGAACAATTAGAGGAAGCACTTCGTGGTGCAGATATGGTTTTTGTTACTGCTGGAATGGGCGGTGGAACAGGTACAGGTGCAGCGCCGGTAATTGCAAATATTGCACGTGAATTAGGCGCTTTAACTGTAGGTGTTGTTACTAGACCATTTACGTTTGAAGGACGCAAAAGAGCTACACAAGCGTCGGTTGGAATAGGTTCAATGAAAGAAGCGGTTGATACGTTAATCGTGATTCCAAATGATCGCTTACTTGAAATCGTTGATAAAAATACACCGATGTTAGAAGCATTCCGTGCAGCGGATAATGTACTCCGACAAGGTGTACAAGGTATCTCTGATTTGATTGCTACGCCAGGTTTAATTAACTTAGACTTTGCGGATGTAAAGACAATTATGAGTAATAAAGGTTCTGCTTTAATGGGTATTGGTATTGCTTCTGGTGAAAAGAGAGCGGCTGAAGCGGCTAAGAAAGCAATTATGTCTCCGTTACTTGAAAAATCGATCGATGGTGCTCAAGGTGTTCTTATGAATATTACTGGTGGTACTAATTTAAGTCTATTTGAAGTTCAAGAAGCGGCTGATATTGTAGCTACAGCTTCTGATCAAGAAGTAAATATGATTTTCGGTTCGGTTATTAATGAGAACCTGAAAGAAGAAATTATTGTAACGGTAATTGCGACTGGTTTCAGTGAAGTTGAAGAGCAGCCGAAAACATCAAAGCCAAGCTTTGGTCAAACAAGAACGCCGCTATCGCCCGTTAGTGAAAATAAAGTTAGGCCAACAACTCGTGTGGAACCTACAGAACCACAACGCACAACTAGTAGCAGTGTAAGTGATGACTTATTAGATATCCCTACTTTCTTACGTAATCGTAATCGTAAATAAAATAGCATTTGATTACGTAACGTTAGTTGAAACGAAATATGAATGAAAAAAATCGTACTTCTTATGAAGTGCGATTTTTTTTGTGGAAAGGTTCTACGATTTTCAACAATTAATAGAGAATGTAACTAGTTCATCTGTAGGCTAGTTACAAGTCATATTTTAAATTTCTCTACATATAGTGAAACAAACAGTGACAAAATTCTAATAAAAAAATGCTTTTTTACGAACTATAAAGTGACATACTTTTCCTGTTCTTGTGCGTTATACTTTGGCAATACGGTAGAAATTTAGGTAGGAGGGGGCAGGAATGGTAGCATATATAGATTTAATCATTCTTTTAAACTGGTGCTTTGATTGTTTACTCCTCTATTGGACTTCCATTCTTTTAAAGCGAAAGATAGCATTTAGGCGCATTGTTTTAGGGGGGGCTATTGGTTCTGTTTTAATTCTATTTTTTTTCTCACCATTTTATAACTTAGCAAACTCGGTATTAATAAAAATTTTCTTTTCCTTATTTATGATTTTTGCTACTTTTGGTTTTTATCGATTAAAAACATTTTTAAAGGCCAGTGCAATGTTTTATTTTATAACTTTTTTAACAGGTGGAATTTTATTAGGCGTTCATTTTCTCTTTTCGTTTAAATTTTTAGCGGCAGATACAAATTTATTTTTCGCAACCAAAAGTTATGGTGATCCTGTTAGTTGGTTATTTGTAGTTGGTGGTTTTCCGACAGCCTGGATGTATTCAAAACGAATATTTGGAGAAATGGAAATGACAAATTTATTACATGACGGCATTGTAAATGTGGAAATAAAAATAAAGGACTGCTTTCTATCTTGTGCAGGGTTAATTGATACAGGTAATCAATTATATGAACCTATTACGAATACACCAGTGATGATTCTATCTGTTGCACAATGCCAAGAACGTATTCCAAAGGATGTTCTTGAATTGCTTCAAGAAAATATAAGCTCTACCAATATATCGAAAAGCATTCATAGTAGCTGGGGGGAACGAATGCATATCATTCCCTATAAAGTACTAGGGGTGGAGCAACAATTATTAATTGCTTTTCGTCCTGATTGGATTCAATTGTCATTAGGTGATAAAAGAGGGCGAGTTCATAAAGGGCTAGTTGCCTTAACTCTCCAGACAGTGTCTCATGATGGTGCGTATAACTGTATTGTGCATCCTCATATGGCTTCATCCCTACAAGCAAGAGATGTTTCATGAAGTTTTCAAAGCTATTAATACACTATACTCAATAAATAATTATTTTAGAAGGAGGAAAACGTGTGAGAAAATTGCTTTTTCAAATGATGTACTTGTGGTACAAACTACTTGTGAAGTTAAGAATTAAAACAGATGAAATTTACTACATTGGAGGGAGTGAGGCATTGCCACCTCCATTATCGAAAGAAGAGGAAGAAGTATTGATTCATAAGCTTCCGAATGGAGATGAATCAGCGCGAACTGTTCTTATTGAGAGAAATCTTAGACTTGTTGTATATATCGCCCGTAAATTTGAAAATACAGGTATTAATATTGAGGATTTAATCAGTATTGGTACGATAGGTTTGATTAAGGCGGTTAATACCTTTAATCCAGAGAAGAAAATAAAATTGGCTACTTATGCTTCAAGGTGTATAGAAAACGAAATACTGATGTTTTTAAGAAGAAATAATAAGATTCGTTCAGAGGTATCTTTTGATGAGCCGCTGAATATTGATTGGGATGGGAATGAGCTATTATTATCGGATGTGCTTGGGACAGAAGAGGATATTATTACGAAAGATTTAGAAGCAAATATTGATCGAAAGTTATTAACAAAAGCTTTACACCAATTAACAGATCGTGAAAAACAAATTATGGAACTTAGGTTTGGCTTGATGGGTGGTGAAGAAAAAACGCAAAAAGATGTAGCGGACATGCTAGGAATTTCACAGTCATATATATCAAGATTAGAGAAACGGATAATAAAGCGATTGCGTAAAGAGTTTAATAAGATGGTGTGATGATTTCTCGGCTAAATGCC
Organism: Bacillus massiliigorillae; assembly: GCF_000380245.2. Lineage (GTDB taxonomy): Bacteria > Bacillota > Bacilli > Bacillales > DSM-1321 > Bacillus_AD > Bacillus_AD massiliigorillae. The sequence continues at coordinate 2,582,788 of NZ_HG428741.1, read as the reverse complement.
GAGTTTTTCTTTTGTTCAAATTCGGTGCCAGTTTTTCTTTTTTGCATATTTTTTTTCGGACAGGGAGATACTGATTTTTGTACAGCATCCCCTGTAAGGAGGGAAATATTTTGTCTCGTAATAAAGTTGAAATATGTGGTGTGGATACATCAAAATTACCGGTTTTGAAAAATGATGAAATGCGTAAACTGTTCAAAGAATTGCAAGACGGCGAACTTTCAGCACGAGAGAAGCTGGTAAACGGAAACTTGAGACTTGTATTAAGTGTCATTCAACGATTTAACAACAGAGGGGAATATGTAGATGACTTGTTTCAAGTAGGCTGTATAGGTTTAATGAAATCGATTGATAACTTTGATTTAGGTCAAAATGTAAAATTCTCAACATATGCTGTACCGATGATTATTGGTGAAATAAGAAGATATCTTCGCGATAATAACCCAATTCGTGTCTCACGTTCATTGCGAGATATTGCTTATAAAGCCCTGCAAGTAAAAGAAAAATTAATGAGTCAAACCTCAAGAGAACCGACAGCTGAAGAAATTGCAAAAGTACTTGAAGTTTCTCATGAAGAGATTGTATTTGCACTCGATGCTATTCAAGATCCAGTAAGCTTGTTTGAACCGATTTATAACGACGGTGGAGATCCTATTTATGTAGTTGATCAATTAAGTGATGAAAAAAATCGAGACACTCAATGGATTGATGAAATAGCATTAAAAGAAGGCATGCGTAGACTCAATGAACGCGAAACGATGATAATTCGAAAACGCTTTTTTCAGGGGAAAACGCAAATGGAAGTGGCAGATGAAATTGGTATCTCACAAGCTCAAGTTTCAAGGCTTGAAAAAGCTGCGATTAAACAAATGAATAAGAATATTCAACATTAAATACATAAAAGGGTGTTTAAAAAGTGATTGAGAATCATTTTTTGAACACCCTTTTACACATTGTACGAACATTAACTTCATATATTGTATAAAATGAGAAGTAAGGAGCAACTAGAATGATGAAAATATCTCAATTTCAAACGAAAGATATTGTGAATTTATCTGATGGCCGAAAATTAGGGATTCTTCAAGATTTGGAAATCCATTTGTCAACTGGTCAAATTGAAGCCTTAATTGTATCGAACAACAGTAGATGGTCGAATATGTTTCAAAGAGAACCGGAAATCATTATACCTTGGAACAGAATTAAAAAAATAGGTGAAGATCTTATCTTAGTGGATTATGATAATACTTCAGACCTTGTAAGTGTATTTGATAAATAAAGCTATTACTAGGTTGCTATAGGAAATATATGATAAAATATTAAAAAATAAAAAGGGTTGTCATTATGGTTGAAATATTTAAAAAACAAGAAGAGCAATTTTTTACAATCCCACAATGGGAACAAATGAATGATAATTTGGTAGTTGGGTTTACAACAAAGAATGGTGGGGTAAGTAGGGGAATGTTTAGTACGTTAAATACGGGATTTCACGTTGGAGATGAGCAACAATTAGTAGTTCAAAACCGTGAAATCATTGCGAACAAACTTAACTTTCCCTTGTCCTATTGGGTAGGCGCTGAACAAACACATAAGACTCGTATAGCACGTGTTTCAGAAGTGGAAAAGGGTTTAGGGTCTGATGACTATGTGTCAGCATTAAAGGATACAGATGGTTTGTATACGAATGCTGAGGGAATTCTATTAACACTTTGTTTTGCGGACTGCGTGCCAATCTATTTTTTTGCTCCATCTAAATCTTATATAGGCATTGCTCACGCTGGTTGGAAGGGATCGGTTGCAGGCATTGCAGCGGAGATGGTTCATAAATGGCAGGCAGAAGGAATCGAACCAAGTGATATATATACTGTTATAGGCCCGTCCATATGTGAAGAATGTTACGTTGTGGACGATAAAGTAATTAGAGAAGTTAATAAAGTAGTGGAAGAAGCCGATGAAAAGCCATATAATTTAATCAGTGAAGGACAATACAAGTTGCATTTAAAGAAATTAAACGAACTGATTTTAAGAGCAGCTGGAGTTAAACATATAGCTGTAACGAATCTTTGTACATCATGTCAAGAAGAAGCGTTTTTTTCTTATAGAAGAGATGGTGGCAAAACAGGACGGTTAATGAGCTTTATCGGTTGGAAGGAGGCATCTTTGTAAAGTGAAAGTAGTAGAGAACCTTTCTGTAATAGAGCGTAAAATACAGGAAGCATGTGAAAGAAGTAATAGAAATAGAGAAGATATTCATATAATTGCGGTGACAAAATATGTCTCACCTGAAAGAACAATAGAGGCAGCAGAAGCCGGAATTAATCATATTGGTGAGAATCGAATAGAAGGATTAATAAACAAACAACAGTATGTGAAGGAAGGCCCTAAATGGCATTTCATAGGGTCCCTTCAAACACGTAAAGTAAAGGATGTAGTTGACCACGTTGATTATATCCATTCATTGGACAGGGTGTCTTTAGCAAAAGAAATTCAAAAACGTGCAAAAGAACAAGTGCCTTGTTTCGTTCAAGTAAATGCTTCTGGTGAGGAATCAAAGCATGGACTGGCTCCGGAAGAAGTTATTCCATTCATTCATCAGCTGCAAGAAGAAGGTTTTGATAAAATTCTAGTAGTTGGTCTTATGACAATGGCACCGTTTGTAGAAGATGAAACGATACTGCGCAGTTGTTTCCAGACAATGAAATCACTTCAACAAGAGGTGATGAATCTACATATTGAAAATGCACCTTGTAAGGAATTATCTATGGGTATGTCGAATGATTTTGAAATTGCCATCGAAGAAGGCTCAACATATATTCGTATAGGAACTGCACTAGTTGGTGAAGATTCTTAAGGGAGGCTACAAAAATGTCAATTGGTTCAAAATTTAAATCATTTTTTGCTCTGGAAGATGAATATGAATATAGAGAAGAAACGCAAGAAGTGGAAAAGGAAGTTGAAATTCCGGTGAAATCTGTGTCTAAAACGCAATCTCAAAGTACTCAAACACCTCAAAACGTGGTGAGTTTGAAAAGTGTTCAACAAAATTCAAAAATGGTACTAGTTGAGCCTAGGGCTTACTCAGAAGCCCAAGGAATTGCGGATCATTTAAACTCAAGAAGATCAGTAGTTGTGAATTTGCAAAGTATTTCACATGATCAAGCAAAACGAATTGTAGATTTCCTTAGCGGTACAGTGTATGCTATTGGTGGAGATATTCAACGAGTTGGGACAAATATATTTTTGTGTACACCTGAAAATGTTGAAGTGTCTGGAAATATATCAGGCATTCTCCATGAAGATGATACTGAAGGTTTAAGGTGGTAAGTGAATGGGTCTTGTATTAAGTATAGTTTTAAATGTAATTCAAATTTACTCATACGCGTTGATTGTGTACATTTTAATGTCATGGTTTCCAAATGCTCGTGAGTCAGCAATCGGTCAGTTTTTGGGGCGTATTTGTGAGCCATATCTTGAAGTGTTTAGACGTTTTATTCCTCCGCTTGGAATGATTGATATTTCTCCAATTGTAGGTTTCTTGGTTTTAAATCTTGCTACGCAGGGAATTATCCAAGTATTTCACTGGTTAGCTTAATTAAACAATTAATGAAGGCTGACATACAAGACTAGTGGGTAGTCTTGTAGTGTTGGCCTTTATATTTATCTTGAGAAGCTGGTAATGATTGGATTTGTTGGTTGATTTCCTTCAATTGAACTTCTATGTTAGAAAGGACTTTCTATGAGTATTTATCAACATTTTCGTAGTGAAGAGAAAAATTTCATTGATGCTGTTTTGGATTGGAAAGAAAGCGTAGAAACGTTTTATACGCCGAAATTGACTCTTTTTTTAGATCCGCGAGAACAGCAAATTCTTTCTTCCATCATCGGACAGAATGATGATTGTCAGTTGCTTTTGTTTGGCGGTCATTCATTAGCTGAAAGAAAGAGGGCGCTGTTATATCCTAATTACCATAATCCGATTGAAGATGATTTTCATATGTCGTTAATTGAAATTTCTTATAATCGTAAGTTTCATGAACTGAAACATCCACAAATTTTAGGGACATTAATGTCTTTAGGTATCAAGCGAGAGAAATTTGGTGATGTGCTTCTTAATAGTGAAGGAGCGCAAATAATTGTTTCGAAAGATATTGCTGATTATGTAATTGCTAATATAACGAAAATTGGACAAGCAGGTGTTACATTAGCTTTGAAGGATTTCCAACACGTATTAGAAGTCGAGGATGATTGGCAAGAGTCAGTGATGACCAGCTCTTCCTTAAGATTAGATAGTTTATTTTCTTCAATGGCTAATATATCACGGCAAAAAGCACAAGATTTCATTGCTGGCGGTAAAGTGAAGGTGAATCACAAAGTAATTGAAGCAAAAGATTTTGAATGTCAAGAAGGCGACCAAATATCTGTGCGTGGATTCGGTAGATATCGAATTATGTCTATTGACGGGAAGACAAAGAAAGAAAAATGGCGAATCATGTTTGGAAAACGGAAATAATTGAAAAATTTGAAGGATTTACAAATGTTCTGTCAAAACGTAGAATAAAAGTAATAACAGTCATTATTTAAATTAATATGGAGGTGCAATAATGCCTTTAACGCCACTTGATATACATAATAAGAGTTTTAGTAAAGGTTTTCGTGGTTATGATGAAGATGAAGTAAATGAATTTCTAGAGCAAGTGATGAAAGATTATGAACTAGTACTTCGTGAAAAAAGGGATTTAGAAGAACAGTTAATAACGGTTCATGAAAAGTTAGCGCATTTTAGTAACATTGAAGATACTTTAAATAAATCGATTATCATCGCTCAAGAAGCTTCGGAAGAAGTAAAACGAAATGCGCATAAAGAATCTAAGCTGATTATTAAAGAAGCGGAAAAAAATGCAGATCGTATTGTAAATGAATCATTATCGAAAGCACGAAGAATTGCCTCTGAAATTGAAGAATTGAAAAAACAATCTAAAGTGTTCCGTACGAGGTTTACAATGCTCGTAGAAGCGCAATTAGACTTAATTAAAAATGGTGATTGGGAGCATTTGATGGACTTTAACCATGATGCTTCAGAGATTTTCTTTAAAGAGGAAGAAGAGTAATATTGACGGCAGTAATACTTTTCGTATATAATTCCAAACAAGATAATATTATTTAAACGTTGATAGGGACAGTAGGTTTCTTTAAAACACTTACATAAGCAATTATTTGGTTGCGATTAGCGAATCGAGGTTGGTGGAAGCTCGATGTAAGAATAGAAACGGAAGATCACCCTGGAGTTCTTAAATGAAACTTTTTATAAGTAGTAGTTTAAGCGTCTTGTTCGCGTTAAGAATGAATTAGAGTGGGTGTTTATTTATTAAACATCAAACCAGGGTGGTACCACGGGAAAAAAAGCCTTCTCGTCCCTTTTTTAGGGATGAGAAGGCTTTTTTATTTTTAAAGATCACTAAATGAAAATAATATTGTAGAGAAATATAGGAGGGTTTTGACAATGGATTATAAAGATACATTATTAATGCCAACAACAGAATTTCCGATGCGTGGAAATTTACCAAAAAGAGAACCAGATATGCAAAAAGCATGGGAAGAAATGGACATTTATAAGAAAGTTCAAGAACATACAAAAGGTCGCCCAATGTTTGTGTTACACGATGGACCTCCATATGCGAATGGAGACATTCACATGGGTCACGCGTTAAACAAAATTCTTAAAGATTTCATCGTTCGTTTTAAATCAATGAGCGGCTTTCATGCACCTTATGTACCAGGTTGGGATACGCATGGTCTTCCAATTGAAACAGCTTTAACAAAGAGTGGAAAAGTAAATCGCAAAGAAATGAGCGTAGCTGCTTTCCGTAAGCTTTGTGAAGAGTACGCTTATGAGCAAGTAGCTCGTCAAAAAGAACAATTTAAGCGTCTAGGTGTTCGTGGTGATTGGGATAACCCGTATATTACGTTAAAGCCTGCGTATGAAGCTCAACAAATTAAAGTTTTTGGCGAAATGGCGAAGAAAGGCTATATCTACAAAGGCTTAAAGCCAGTTAACTGGTCACCATCAAGTGAGTCAGCGTTAGCTGAAGCGGAAATCGAATATCAAGATAAAAAGTCAGCTTCAATTTATGTAGCATTCGATGTAACAGAAGGTAAAGGTGTTCTTGATGAAGGAACGAAAATTATTATTTGGACAACAACTCCATGGACAATTCCAGCTAACCTTGGAATCTCTGTTCATCCAGCGCTTGACTATGTAGTCGTTGATGTTGAAGGCAACAACTATTTAGTAGCAAAAGATTTACTATCAGCTGTTAAAGAAACAATTGGCTGGGAATCAGCGAATGTTGTTAAAACAGTTAAAGGTAGTGAGTTAGAATACATCGTTGCGAAGCATCCATTATACGACCGTGATTCATTAGTTATGCTTGGTGAGCACGTAACAACAGATGCGGGTACTGGTTGTGTACATACAGCACCTGGTCACGGGGAAGATGACTTTATCGTAGCTCAAAAATATAAATTAAAAACATTATGTCCAGTGGATGAAAAAGGTCATATGACAGATGAAGCACCGGGCTTTGAAGGTATGTTCTATGACAAAGCTAATAAAGCAATCACTGAAGCATTAGAAGAAAAAGGTGCATTACTAAACTTAACGTTTATCACGCACTCATATCCACATGACTGGAGAACAAAGAAACCAACGATTTTCCGTGCAACAGCACAATGGTTTGCTTCTATTCACGATTTCCGTGAAGAATTGCTTCAAGCAATTAAAGATACAAAATGGTATCCTGCATGGGGTGAAACAAGACTATTTAACATGGTACGTGACCGTGGAGACTGGTGTATCTCACGTCAACGTGCATGGGGTGTACCAATTCCCGTATTCTATGCAGAAAATGGTGAACCAATTATCACTGATGAAACAATTAATCATGTTTCAGACTTGTTCCGTGAACATGGTTCGAATGTATGGTTTGAGCGTGAAGCGAAAGATTTATTACCTGAAGGATTTACTCACGAAGGAAGTCCAAATGGTATCTTCACGAAAGAAACAGACATCATGGACGTTTGGTTCGACTCAGGTTCTTCACACCAAGCAGTATTAGAAGAACGTGAAGATTTAGTAAGACCAGCTGATCTTTATTTAGAGGGCTCTGACCAATATCGTGGTTGGTTTAACTCTTCATTATCAACAGCTGTTGCAGTAACTGGTAAAGCGCCATATAAAGGCGTGCTAAGCCACGGATTTGCTCTTGATGGACAAGGTCGTAAGATGAGTAAATCACTAGGAAATACAGTTATTCCTGCAAAGGTAATGAACCAATTAGGTGCAGATATTCTTCGCCTATGGGTTGCGTCAGTTGATTATCAAGCGGATGTACGTGTATCTGATCCAATCTTAAAGCAAGTAGCTGAAGTGTATCGTAAAATCCGTAACACATTCCGTTTCCTACTTGGAACATTAGATGGCTTCGATCCAAAAGCAGATAGCTTGAAATATGAAGAGTTACGTGAAGTAGATCAGTTCATGCTTGTGAAGTTAAATAAATTAATTAAAAATGTAACGAAATCATATAATGAATATGAATTCGCAAACATTTATCACAATATCAATAATTTCTGTACGTTAGATTTAAGTGCATTCTACTTAGATTATGCGAAAGATATTTTATACTGTGAAGCGCCAAATAGTGCTGATCGACGTGCGATTCAAACAGTGTTATATGATGTATTACTTTCATTAACTAAACTAGTATCACCAATTCTTTCTCATACAGCAGATGAAGTTTGGGCTTATATCCCGAATGTCGAGGAAGAGAGCGTTCAATTAACTGATATGCCGACACCTCAAGAGTTTGCTAACGGAAAAGAGCTTGAAGATAAATGGAATAAATTCATGGATCTTCGTGATGATGTGCTGAAAGCATTAGAAGAAGCGCGTAATGCGAAAGTAATCGGTAAATCATTGAATGCAAAAGTATCAATGTATGTAACGGAAGAAACAAAGGCATTGCTTGAAACTATTGAAGAAAGCTTTGAACAATTATTCATTGTTTCTCAGTTTGAAATTGCAGGACAAAAAGATGCTGCGCCTGCTGAGGCAGCACAATTTGAACATTGCGCAATTGTTATTACTAAAGCTGAAGGTGAAACATGTGAGCGTTGCTGGAATGTATTAGAGACAGTCGGAACTGTGGAAGAGCATCCAACATTATGTCCACGTTGTGCATCTGTAGTGAAAGAAGCATACACTAATTAAAAACAAAGCGTGCTGGCTTATTTTTAAGTCAGCCGCTTTTTGGTTTATTTTTTATATTGTGCTACAATTCAAGATAGTGAAATTTACTTAAGTTGGGGGATGACTGTCATTTTTTATTTATTAGCATTAGCTATAATCGCTATAGATCAGCTTTCAAAATTTGCAATTGTAAAAAACATGAATCTAGGCGAAAGTATAACGGTAATTGATAATTTTTTATATATAACATCACACCGTAATATGGGGGCTGCTTGGGGAATTCTTCAAGGTAGAATGTGGTTCTTCTATATTATTACAGTCGTTGTAGTAGTAGTTTTAGTGTACTATATACAAAAGATGGCTAAAACACATATTTTATTAGGTATTTCACTTGGATTAATGCTAGGTGGAGCAATAGGTAATTTTATCGACCGTGTTTTCCGAAAAGAAGTGGTTGATTTTGTAGATACAATTATTTTTGGGTATGATTTTCCCATCTTTAACGTCGCAGATGCAGCTCTAACATGTGGTGTCGTGTTGTTAATGATTTTTATGGTTTTTGAGGAAAAGTTACTGAAGGAGAGAAAGAATGGATAAAGTATTATACATCGTTAGTGAAGACAATAAAGGTGATCGTTTAGACAAGTTTATTTCACTTGTACATGACCAGTTTTCACGTACACAAGCACAGTTACTAATTAAAGAGGGTAATGTACTTGTTAATAAGCAAACTGTGAAAACAAATTATAAGTGTCATATTAATGATGAAGTGGAAATTACCATTCCAGAGCCTGTTGAACTAGATATTAAAGCAGAAGAAATGAATCTTGATATTTATTATGAAGATGAAGATGTATTAGTTGTGAATAAGCCGAAAGGTATGGTCGTTCACCCTGCACCAGGACATACAACTGGAACGCTTGTTAATGGGTTAATGGCTCATTGTAAGGATCTTTCCGGTATTAATGGTGTCATGCGTCCGGGAATTGTTCATCGTATTGATAAAGATACGTCTGGTTTATTGATGGTAGCAAAAAACGATATGGCGCATGAAAGCCTTGTACAACAATTAGTGGACAAAACAGTTACGAGAAAATATCGTGCACTTGTACATGGTGTTATTCAACATGATCATGGAACAATTGACGCACCAATTGGCCGCGATAAAAAAGATCGTCAAAGTCAAACAGTTGTCTCTGATGGCAAGTCAGCAGTCACGCATTTCACTGTTATTGATAAGTTTAAAGATTTTACGTTAGTAGAATGTCAACTTGAAACTGGTAGAACACATCAAATTCGTGTACATATGAAGTACATTGGCTATCCTTTAGCAGGTGATCCAAAGTATGGACCGAAGAAGACGTTAGATCTTGGTGGACAAGCGTTACATGCAGGTGTGTTAGGGTTTGTTCATCCGCGTACAAATGAATATATGGAGTTTTCAGCACCACTTCCGACATATTTTGAGGATTTATTAGAGAAACTAAGTAAAGATCGTTGACAAAACAATATATAGACAGTATTATATAAACAGTTAAACATGAACCTTTAAACATCAGTCCCGTGAGGCTGAGAAGGAAACGGACTAACCTAACACATGCATATATTGTGTGTATACAGGTGTATCTAAATCCTCTTGCTGCGGGCAAGGGGATTTTTTTATAGTTTAGATGACGGGGAGGTGCCTAACATGAATGAGAAAGCTGTAGTTCTTGATGAACAAGCAATTAGAAGAGCATTAACACGTATTGCCCATGAAATTATTGAGAAGAACAAAGGAATAGAAGACTGTATTTTAGTTGGAATCAAAACACGTGGGATTTTCATTGCGAACCGATTGGCTGCTAAGATTGAACAAATCGAAGGAAAAGCCATTGAAGTTGGTGAATTGGATATCACGCTTTATAGAGATGATTTAAGTAAGAAGAACAATGATGGCGAGCCATTCGTGAAGGGATCGAACATTCCGATTGATATTACGAATAAGAAAGTCATTGTTGTAGATGATGTTTTATATACGGGAAGAACAGTTCGAGCTGCAATGGATGCGTTGATGGATATTGGAAGACCATCTCAAATCCAACTAGGCGTACTTGTTGATCGCGGACATCGTGAATTACCAATTCGAGCAGATTATGTAGGAAAGAACGTACCAACATCACTACTTGAAAAGATTACTGTTTCATTAGTGGAAGTTGATAAGTTAGATAAAGTCAGTATTTATGATAAATAATGACCCTTTTAATGTAAGTCCAGAGAGGCTACGAAGGGAAGGAATCATATATGAGACACTGTTTTACTAAAGTGAAAAGTATATGAATGACCTTACCCATTTGTGCCCTCGTGAAAACGAGGGTATTTTATTAGAACAAAGGTGGGGGAAAACATGCAACAAGAACAACAAAAGAATATTTTAGACGTAGAAGAAGTACCAAAACCAAGTAAATGGTTAATGCTTAGTATTCAACACGTATTTGCTATGTTTGGTTCAACAGTACTTGTACCATTCTTAACGGGAATGAGTCCAGCTGTAGCACTTGTTTCAAGTGGTTTAGGAACACTAACGTACCTATTAATTACAAAAGGACAGATTCCAGCATATTTAGGATCATCATTTGCGTTTATCGCACCAATACTATCAGCGAAAGCTCTTGGTGGACCAGAATCAGTTATGCTTGGATGTTTCTTAGCAGGTATTATATACGGTATTATTGCACTTATTATAAACAAAGCCGGTATTAACTGGTTAATGAATATACTTCCGCCAGTTGTAATTGGGCCAGTAATTATGGTAATTGGATTAGGATTAGCTTCAACTGCAGTTGGTATGGCGATGTATAGTAATTACGGAGCGCCTACAGCTGATTTGAAATATAGTTTAACGCATTTTTCAGTAGCACTTGTTACATTGATAGTTACAATCATTTGTAATGTATATATGAAGGGATTCCTAAGATTGATTCCGATCTTGATAGGGATTATTGCAGGATACTTAGTGTCTTTAGCAGTAGGAATTGTGGATTTAAGTGGAATAAAAGCAGCAAGCTGGTTCTCTGTACCGGATTTCTATGTACCATTTGTAAACTATGATCCAGTATTTAATTGGGGAATTGCCGTTGCGATGATTCCAGTAGCGGTTGTAACATTATCAGAACATATCGGACATCAGATGGTGTTAAGTAACGTAGTTGGAAGAGATTTCATTAAAAAACCAGGTCTTCATCGTTCTATTGCGGGTGATGGAGCAGGAATTATCATTGGATCAATCATCGGTGGTCCACCACTAACATCTTATGGTGAGAATATTGGAGTTCTAGCGATTACAAGAGCATTCAGTGTATATGTAATTGGTGGAGCTGGTGTGATTGCAATCATGTTTGGATTCGTTGGTAAAATTTCAGCAGTAATTAGCTCAATCCCATCAGCAGTAATGGGCGGAATTTCAATCCTGTTATTCGGAATCATTGCTTCAAGTGGATTACGCATGTTAATAGATAATCGAGTTGATTTCTCGAAAAATAGAAACTTAATGATTGCTTCAGTTATTCTTGTAACAGGAATTGGCGGTGCTGTTTTAAATATCGGTAGTTTTTCACTATCTGGTATGGCATTAGCTGCAATCATTGGGGTAATATTAAATGCAATATTACCTGGTAAAGAAAAACCTAAAGATATGTTTGGAAATACAGATTCAGTAGCATAATCACCTTTTAAAGAAATCCAGAGAGATTTATAAGGGTGTTGCAGAAATGAGTATGCGCAGTGGATAGTTAACAAACCAAAATGTTGGATTGTTTATTCAATGCACAAATTTTTCTGACAAACGCCCTAAACGATATAAGTTTAGGGCGTTTTTTTATAAAACATGATCGTTAAATCGTAAAGGAGAGGAATCACTATGAACCATTTGCTAACTACTTGTGAATTATCTACTACAGAAATTTATAACATCTTAAAGGACGCTACGAGCTTTGCAAAAGGTGAAGTGTGGAGACCAAAAACTCAGACATTTGCAGCTAACTTATTCTTTGAGAACAGCACAAGAACAAAGAGCAGCTTCGAAGTGGCTGAAAGAAAATTAGGATTAGAAGTAATTCCTTTCGAAGTTTCAACATCTAGTGTACAAAAAGGGGAAACACTTTACGATACTGTAAAAACATTAGAATCAATCGGAGTGAATGCTGTTGTCATTCGCCATTCTGAAGATCAATACTTTGACCAATTAGTAGGTAAAGTGAATATTCCAATCATCAATGGTGGAGATGGTTGTGGTCATCATCCAACACAATGCTTGTTAGATTTATTGACAATCTATCAAGAATTTGGCAGATTTCAAGGCTTGAAAGTGGCAATTGTTGGTGATATTCGTCATAGTAGAGTAGCACGCTCTAATGCGGATACATTAACACGATTGGGTGCTGAAGTAGTATTCTCAGGTCCTAAAGAGTGGTTTGATGAAAGTATTACTGTAGGAGAATATGAAGACATCGATCAAGCCGTTCGTACAGCAGATGTTGTTATGCTACTAAGAATTCAACATGAACGTCATGATCAAGAAATGACATCTAGTAAAGAAGCGTACTTACAAGCATACGGATTAACGAAAGCTAGAGAACAACAAATGAAGTCAACAAGCATCATTATGCATCCAGCACCAGTTAATCGTAATGTTGAAATAGATGAAGATTTAATAGAATGTGAGCGTTCTAGAATTTTTAAACAAATGGAAAACGGTGTATATGTTCGAATGGCAGTATTAAAAAGATCATTAGAGGCAGCAAAATCTCAAGGGGGAATGGAAAATGGCAATCATCATCAAGAATGGTCAATTGTTTAATAAAGAAGGAAAACTTGAAGCGAAAGATCTTAAAGTTGAGAGCGGGAAAATCATAGAAATCGCTGATCAAATTAGTGATAATGGTGCAGAAATAATTGATGCAACTGGACTTGTCGTTTCACCTGGATTTGTAGATTTACATGTGCATTTACGTGAGCCTGGTGGGGAGCATAAAGAAACGATTGAAACAGGAACGAAAGCGGCTGCTCGCGGTGGCTTTACAACAATTGCAGCTATGCCTAATACGCGACCTGTACCTGATACAAAAGAGAATGTGGAAAATTTAATGAAACGTATTGAGGAAACAGGAAGTGTACGCGTACTTCCATACGGTTCAATCACAATTCGTGAAGCAGGTAAAGAGTTAACAAACTTTGCAGAATTAAAAAAAGCTGGAGCATTTGCATTCACAGATGATGGCGTAGGTGTACAATCAGCGGCTATGATGTTAGAAGCGATGAAGCAAGCTGCAAAAGTAGATGCTGCAATCGTTGCGCACTGTGAGGAAAATACATTAATTAATAAAGGCTGTGTGCATGAAGGTAAATTCTCGAAAGAGCATGGATTAAACGGAATTCCTTCTGTATGTGAGTCAGTACATATTGCACGAGATATTCTATTATCTGAAGCAGCGGATTGTCACTACCACGTTTGTCATATTAGTACAGAAGCTTCAGTAAGAGTTGTTCGTGATGCGAAGCGTGCAGGATTAAAAGTAACGGCAGAAGTTACGCCACATCACTTATTATTATGTGAAGAAGATATCCCTAGCGTAGATACAAATTATAAGATGAATCCACCTCTTCGTGGAAAGAAAGATCAAGAAGCATTAATTGCTGGTTTACTAGATGGAACAATCGATTTTATCGCAACTGATCATGCTCCTCATACAGCAGAAGAGAAAGCAGAAAAAATAGAGCTAGCACCATTCGGAATTGTTGGACTAGAAACAGCATTCCCGTTATTGTATACACATTTCGTAGAAAAAGGCATTATTACATTAGAACAACTGCTTGCATTCTTAACAAACAAGCCAAGTGAAGCATTTAAATTGCCTTACGGAGTTCTTGAAGAAGGAAGCTTAGCGGATATCGTATTGCTTGACCTACAAGAAGAAAAAGCGATTGATGTAGAGAAGTTCGCATCAAAAGGTAAAAACACACCATTTGGTGGATGGAATTGTAAAGGTTGGCCAGTATTAACGATGGTTGATGGAACAGTAGTATGGCAAAAGGAGAGCGTGAAAGCATGAAAAGACAACTTATTTTAGAAGATGGCACAGTATTTGTGGGCAAGGCTTTTGGAGCAGATGTTGATCGTATGGGTGAGGTTGTATTTAATACAGGTATGACAGGCTATCAAGAAGTATTATCTGATCCATCATACTGTGGTCAAATCGTAACACTAACGTATCCTTTAATTGGAAACTACGGTATTAACAGAGATGACTTTGAATCTATTACACCAGCAATCTCTGGTTTTGTAGTAAAAGAAGTTGCGGAAATGCCATCAAACTGGCGTAGTGAAATTACGTTAGATGAATACTTTAAACAAAATAATATCCCTGGTATTGCAGGAATCGATACAAGAAAACTTACACGCATCATTCGTCAACATGGTACATTAAAAGGTGCTATTACAAGTATGGAGAAGAAGCCGGAAGAAGTAATTGAATCGTTAAAGGCAGCTGTGCTTCCAACTGATCAAGTTAAAAAAGTATCAACGAAGAAAGCATATCCAAGCCCAGGTAGAGGTTCACGAGTAGTATTAGTAGACTTCGGTATGAAGCATGGTATCTTACGCGAGTTAAACAAAAGAGATTGTGATGTAGTTGTAGTTCCTTATAATGTAACAGCACAAGAAATTTTAAACTTAAGTCCAGATGGTATTATGCTTTCGAACGGTCCAGGAAATCCAAAGGATGTTCCACAAGCAATTGAAATGATAAAAGGTGTACAAGGAAAAGTGCCATTATTCGGAATTTGCTTAGGGCACCAATTATTCGCTCTTGCAAACAATGCGAATACAGAGCCATTGAAATTCGGACACCGTGGATCTAACCATCCTGTAAGAGATTTAGAAACTGGTAAGATTGCAATTACTTCGCAAAATCACGGTTATGCAGTTGAGGATGCATCATTAGAGAACACACCTTTAGAAGTGACTCATGTTGCATTAAATGATGGAACAATCGAAGGGCTAAAACATAAAGAATATCCAGCATTTACAGTTCAGTATCACCCAGAAGCTTCACCAGGGCCTGAAGATGCAAATGGATTATTTGATAAATTTATTAACATGATTGAAACAGCGAAAGCGGAGGGAGAAAAACAATGCCAAAACGTACAGATATAAAAAGCATACTAGTAATTGGTTCAGGTCCAATTATCATCGGTCAAGCAGCGGAATTTGATTACGCAGGAACACAAGCTTGTATCGCATTGAAAGAAGAGGGCTATCGCGTAATTCTTATTAACTCCAACCCAGCTACAATCATGACGGATACAGAAATTGCAGATGCGGTATATATCGAACCTTTAACACTTGAATTCGTAAGCAAAATCATTCGCAAAGAGCGTCCAGATGCGCTTCTTCCTACACTAGGTGGACAAACAGGTCTTAACCTTGCTGTAGAACTTTCTGAAGCAGGAGTACTAGAAGAGTGTGGCGTAGAAATTCTAGGAACAAAGCTTTCAGCAATCAACCAAGCGGAAGATCGTGATTTATTCCGAAGCTTAATGAATGAACTTGGTGAGCCAGTTCCGGATAGCGACATTATTCACACATTAGAAGAAGCATACACATTTGTAAACCGTATCGGTTATCCAATCATCGTTCGTCCAGCATTTACTTTAGGTGGAACTGGTGGCGGTATCTGTAATAATGAAGAAGAATTAATTGAAATCGTTACAAGCGGTTTGAAGCATAGTCCAGTTACACAATGTTTAATTGAGAAAAGTATCGCAGGCTTCAAAGAAATCGAATATGAAGTAATGCGTGACAGCAATGACAATGCAATCGTTGTTTGTAACATGGAAAATATTGACCCCGTTGGTGTACATACAGGTGATTCTATCGTAGTTGCACCTAGCCAAACGCTAAGTGACAGAGAATATCAAATGCTACGTAACTGTTCATTGAAAATCATTCGTGCATTAAAAATCGAAGGTGGATGTAACGTTCAGCTAGCTCTAGATCCAGATAGCTTCAACTACTATATCATCGAAGTAAATCCACGTGTAAGCCGTTCTTCGGCTCTAGCATCAAAAGCAACGGGATATCCAATTGCTAAATTAGCTGCGAAAATTGCAGTTGGTTTAACACTTGATGAAATGATGAACCCTGTTACAGGGAAAACATATGCAAGCTTCGAGCCTGCACTAGATTATGTAGTATCAAAAATTCCAAGATGGCCATTTGATAAGTTCGAAGCTGCTAATCGTAACTTAGGAACACAAATGAAAGCTACAGGGGAAGTAATGGCGATTGGTCGTACATTAGAAGAGTCATTATTAAAAGCAGTTCGTTCATTAGAATCAGGTATTTATCACCTTGGATTAAAAGACGATGAAGAGTTTGATGATGCTTTAATCGAAAAGCGCATTAGAAAAGCAGGAGATGAGCGCTTATTCTACATCGGCGAAGCTTTAAGACGAGGGGTGACAATCGAAACAATTCATGAGTGGAGCAAAATCGACTTATTCTTCCTAAAGAAATTGGAGAACATCATCACTCTAGAAAAAGAAGTACAAAGTGTACCGTTTAACCTAGAAGTAGCAAAGAAAGCTAAGGAATCAGGTTTTGCTGACATTACAATCGCTAAACTTTGGAACGTATCAGAGCTAGAAGTATACAACTGGAGAAAAGAAAACAACTTAATTCCTGTGTACAAAATGGTTGATACTTGTGCAGCTGAATTCGAATCTGAAACACCATACTTCTATGGCACATATGAAGAAGAGAATGAAAGTGTTGTTACAGATCGCAAAAGCGTTATCGTACTAGGATCAGGTCCAATTCGTATCGGTCAAGGTGTTGAATTCGACTATGCAACAGTACACTCTGTATGGGCAATTAACCAAGCAGGCTATGAAGCCATTATTATCAATAACAACCCTGAAACAGTTTCAACAGATTTCAGTATTTCAGATAAATTATACTTCGAACCATTAACAATTGAAGATGTAATGCACATCATCGACCTTGAGAAACCAGAAGGTGTTGTTGTACAGTTCGGTGGACAAACGGCTATTAATCTAGCTGATAAACTAGTAAAACGTGGCGTGAAAATTCTTGGTACATCATTAGAAGATTTAGATCGTGCAGAAAATCGTGATAAATTCGAACATGCGCTAACAGAATTAAACATTCCACAACCATTAGGTAGAACGGCGACATCGGTTGAACAAGCAGTAACAATTGCAACAGATATTGGTTATCCAGTACTTGTACGTCCTTCATACGTACTTGGTGGACGAGCAATGGAAATCGTTTATAAAGAAGAAGAACTTCTTCTTTACATGAAAAATGCGGTTAAGATTAACCCAGAACATCCAGTTTTAATTGACCGCTATGTAACAGGTAAAGAAATTGAAGTTGATGCGATTTCTGACGGTGTTAATGTAGTAATTCCAGGTATTATGGAACATATCGAACGCGCAGGAGTTCACTCAGGAGATAGTATTGCTGTATATCCACCGCAAAATATCTCTGAAGTAGTAAAAAACAAGATTATTGATTACACTCAAAAACTAGCAAGAGGCTTAAACATCATCGGATTACTAAATATCCAGTATGTTGTAGCAAACGACGATGTGTTTGTAATCGAAGTAAACCCTCGTTCAAGCCGTACAGTACCATTCTTAAGTAAAATTACAGGTGTGCCAATGGCAAACGTTGCAACTAAGGTAATCTTAGGTCAAAGCTTAGAAAGCCAAGGATACACAACGGGACTTGTACCTGAGAAACAAGGCGTATTTGTTAAAGTACCAGTATTCTCTTTCGCTAAACTACGCCGTGTAGACATTACATTAGGACCTGAAATGAAATCAACAGGTGAAGTAATGGGTAAAGATGCAACGTTAGAAAAAGCTCTTTACAAAGGTTTAGTAGCTTCTGGAATCAAAATGAAAGAGCATGGATCGGTGTTACTTACAATTGCTGATAAAGATAAAGAAGAAGCGTTATCACTTGCGAAGCGATTCCACAATATTGGATTCCAACTAATTGCTACAAGTGGAACAGCGTCTAAGTTACAAGAACAAGGCATTCCAGTAAAAGTAGTAAATAAAATTGGTTCAGAAGGTCCGGATTTACTGGATGTAATCCGCAACGGTGAAGCACAATTCGTTATCAATACATTAACGAAAGGTAAACAACCAGAGCGTGATGGTTTCAGAATTCGCCGTGAGTCAGTAGAAAATGGCATCGCATGCTTAACTTCTTTAGATACTGCAGATGCGATCTTGAAAGTAATTGAATCAATGACATTCTCAAGCGAAGCAATGAACACGATTAAATAATAGAAAGGTGCAATCTAGTCATGAAAAACGAAAAATTAACGGTCGTTAGTCAAAAAGAAATTGCACATTCCATTTTCGAGCTTACCCTAAAGGGTGAGCTCGTTTCTGAGATGAAACAGCCAGGGCAGTTTGTGCATATTAAAGTAGCAGATAGCTATGAACCACTTCTAAGAAGACCGATTTCCATTTGTTCCATCAACCAAGAGAAGCAAGAATTTACAATGATCTACCGAGCGGAAGGTAGAGGAACGACATTACTAGCAGAAAGAAATTCAGGGGAACAAGTAGATGTACTAGGCCCGCTAGGACATGGTTTTCCAGTTGAAGAAGCAAACGAAGGTGAAACAGCTCTTCTAGTAGGTGGAGGAATTGGAGTGCCGCCATTATATGAACTATCACAACGATTAGTAGAACGTGGCGTGAAAGTTGTTCATGTACTAGGTTTTCAATCGAAAGATGTAGCTTTCTATGAAGAAAAGTTTGCTAAGCTAGGTGATACATATATTGCAACAGTGGATGGCTCACTGGGCACACAAGGGTTTGTTACAGATGTAATTGAAAATGAAGGTATTGAATTTGATGTTTTATATTCATGTGGACCAACGCCAATGTTAAAAGCATTAGAAAACAACTACAGTGATAAGAAGGTTTATTTATCTCTTGAAGAAAGAATGGGTTGTGGCATTGGAGCATGCTTTGCATGTGTATGCAAAACAAACGATGACCGCCCAGGACATAACTATAAAAAAGTATGTAGTGACGGACCAGTATTCAAAGCGGGAGAGGTGATACTATGAGCAGATTAAACATTGAACTACCAGGTTTAAACTTGAAAAATCCAGTCATGCCTGCTTCTGGTTGCTTTGGATTCGGTAAAGAGTATAGTGAACTTTATGATTTGAATAAATTAGGTTCGATTATGATTAAAGCTACGACGCTGGAAACAAGATTCGGAAATCCGACGCCGCGTGTAGCAGAAACACATGCAGGAATGCTAAATGCAATCGGTTTACAAAATCCTGGACTAGAGCATGTAATGAATAATGAATTAAAATGGTTAGAGCAATTTGACCTACCAATCATTGCGAATGTAGCGGGTTCACAAGAAGATGATTACGTAGAGGTAGCGAAGCAAATTTCTACAGCTCCTAATGTAGCGGCACTAGAATTAAATATTTCTTGTCCAAACGTTAAAGAAGGTGGAATTGCATTCGGAACCGATCCAGAAACAGCAAAGCGTTTAACGAAGAAAGTTAAGGAAGTATCACAAGTTCCTGTTTATGTGAAACTATCTCCAAACGTAACAAACATCACAGAAATGGCTTTAGCAGTACAAGACGGTGGAGCGGATGGCTTAACGATGATTAATACTTTACTTGGTATGCGTTTAAACTTGAAAACAGCTCGCCCAGTTATCGCGAATAAAACAGGTGGTTTATCGGGTCCAGCTATTAAGCCGGTAGCGATTCGTATGATTCATGAAGTAAGCCAGCAAGTAAATATTCCTATCATTGGAATGGGTGGTATTTCAACAGCTGAAGATGTTATAGAATTTTTCTATGCAGGAGCGAGTGCAGTTGCAGTAGGTACAGCGAACTTCGTAGATCCGTTCGTATGTCCAACTATCATCGACGAGCTTCCAGCACTATTAGATGAATTAGGGTATGAACATATCTCTGAGTGCACAGGAAGGAGCTGGAAGTAATGAACAAATCTCTTATTATCGCTCTTGATTTCAGTACATTAGAAGAAGTGAAGCAGTTTTTAGACGGTTTTCCAAATGAAAAACTATTTGTTAAAGTAGGAATGGAATTATTCTATCAAGCAGGTCCTTCCATCATTCAAGAAATTAAAGCAAGAGGGCATAAAATTTTCTTAGACTTAAAGCTTCATGATATTCCAAATACAGTGAAGCAAGCGATGAAAGGCTTAGCGAAGCTTGATGTAGATTTAGTAAATGTACATGCATCGGGTGGAAAGCGCATGATGGAGGCAGCTTTAGAAGGTTTAATCGAAGGAACGCCTGAAGGAAAAGAGCGACCATTAATCATCGCTGTAACACAGCTGACAAGTACGACAGAAGAAGAAATGCAAGCACAACAACGAATCTCGATTTCTTTAGAAGAATCAGTTACATCATATGCAGCTTTAACGAAAGAAGCTGGTTTAGACGGTGTTGTATGTTCTACGCATGAGGTTGAAAGAATTCATGGCTTATTAGGAAATGAATTTCTAACAGTAACGCCAGGTATCCGCATGGCAAGTGATGATATACATGATCAAAAGCGTGTGGCAACACCAGAGAAAGCAAGATTACTAGGAACAAATGCAATTGTAGTGGGACGTTCAATTACAAAAGCAGCATCACCATTAGAAGCATATAAAGCAGTCAATAGTGCCTGGGAGGGAACAGAAGCATGAAAGTAAGCATTGCAGAAAAATTATTAGACATTAAAGCCGTATTTTTACAACCAAATGACCCATTTACATGGTCCTCAGGTATGAAATCTCCAATCTATTGTGATAACCGTTTAACGTTATCATATCCAGCAGTTCGTAAAGAAATTGCGAAAGGCTTAGCAAAATTAGTTCGTGAACATTATCCAACAGTTGACGTTATTGCTGGAACAGCAACTGCGGGGATTCCGCACGCAGCCTGGGTAAGTGCCGAAATGGAACTACCAATGTGTTATATTCGCTCTAAAGCGAAAGGTCACGGAAAAGGTAATCAAATCGAAGGTCACGCAGCGCCAGGTCAAAAAGTAGTTGTCGTAGAAGATTTAATTTCAACTGGAGGTAGTGTTATTACAGCAGTAAAAGCTTTACGTGAAGCTGGCTGTGAAGTACTAGGAGTTGTATCAATCTTTACTTATGAATTAGAAAAAGGTAAAGCGCAACTTGATGCAGAAGGCATTATCAATCATTCATTAAGCAACTACACTACTTTAGTAGAAGTGGCAAAAGAAAAAGGATACATTCAAAGCAGTGACGTTGAGAAATTAACAAAATGGCGTGAAAATCCAACTGAAACAGCTTGGATGGAAAACTAAACAAACAGAGGCATTGTTGGAGTTAATCCATCAATGCCTCTGTTTGTTTATGTATAGAAATTATTGTATCTTTATAGGGAAATAATAAAAGTGAAGGATGTTACAATCATGAAAACTAGTTTAATTACAAATAATCAAGATTTACAATTAGCTTTTAACATTCGAAAGGTCGTATTTGTAGAAGAGCAGAATGTACCATTAGAAGATGAATTTGATAAGTTTGATAATCTCAATGCTCATTGTAGTCATGTTCTAGTTTATTATCATGATAAAGCGGTTGGGACTGGTAGATTACGTGAAGTTGATGGCTATGGAAAGTTAGAACGAATTTGCATTTTACCAGAGTTTCGTAAATTTGGACTAGGTAAAGAGATTATTAAGAAGTTGGAAGAGCTTGCAAAAGCAAACCAGCTTTCAAAAGTGAAATTACATGGACAAACACAAGCAGAGGGCTTTTATCGTAAGTTGGGATATTCAACAAATGGTGAAGTATTTATGGAAGATGGAATTCCTCATGTATT
Source organism: Bacillus massiliigorillae (assembly GCF_000380245.2). GTDB lineage: Bacteria > Bacillota > Bacilli > Bacillales > DSM-1321 > Bacillus_AD > Bacillus_AD massiliigorillae. Next base: position 2,560,616 of record NZ_HG428741.1, on the reverse strand, counting down.
AATGTTGAAAGAAATATAATCATAGAAAAAGCTGTTGTTTAATGGATGCATAATTTGAATAAAGTACTAAACAGGGCTGCCTTAATAGGGTAGCCCTATATTTAACAAATGGGATGTGTTGCTTCAAACTCATCTTTTAATATGGAATATAACTTGATATCTCTATGTTTGCCTTTAATAAATAATCCTTTTCGTATCGTTCCTTCCAGTGTCATTCCGTTCTTCTCCATCACTCTTTGAGAAGCTATATTATCTGATAAACATCGAGCTTCAATACGAATGGTGTTCATTTTTGTAAAGCCAAAGGATAGTACCGCTTGTGCAGCTTCTGTGATGAAACCTTTATTCCAATAAAGCTCCGATAATGCATAACCAATTTCCGCTGTTTTATGTCTTGGTTGCCATGCAACAAAATTAATGGTTCCTATTAATTTATTATTCTCTTTTAATTCAATGCCCCAAGGGGCTAATCGATGAAGTGTGTATTGCTGTAAGACAAAATGGATGTACCCTCTTGTGTCTGTTAAAGAACGATGAGGCTCCCATGATACATATTTGCTTACGGTAGGGTTAGATGTATATTCAAACATATCTTCAGCATCTTGTAGCGTGATTTTCCTTAGAAGGAGCCGATCAGTTTCAAGTATAGGTAGTTGCTCATAAACTGTTCCAATTTCCATACTGACCTCCTATCTTGCTTCATGTACTTATTATATATGCATACAATTTAAATAAGAAGAGTGTATATTTTAAAAGTTGAAATATATCCTATTATTCCATATTATTTAAAATGTTACAGATTTACTGATAAATGGTTTTTGGTGTTATAATGAATACAAACATTTCAGTAGTAAAGGTGTGTGAATTACGAATGTTGCTACGAATATTTTGGTCTCTAAATGCGTCTATTTCAGGTTTATTATTAGGTTTTTCGCTCTTTAATTTATTGTTTATCGGTTATAACAATCAAGTATGGGCAGGTATTTTAGTCTTTTCTTTAATTTACACGGCAGTTTGTGTTGTTACTTTTCGGAAGTATGCAAAGAAAGGATTGTTGTTTAAAGGGAATAATACGAAGGCGTAAATTTTTTTGAATAAAAAAACAAATATCTTAAATTTAAAAATGTCATTACATTACATAACATAGCTGTAGGATATACAGGTGAAATCATAATTGGTTTCACTTATTTTTTTGTGAAACTGAAATAAGGATTCGAGAATCAGTCACGAGTAAGTTTGTGTTTTTGATACAAAGGTAAAAGGAAAGGTAACATGATATGCCTATAATTAAACACGATATATATATCGACGCAGCCATCCATGTTTGTTTTGATCTTGCGAGAAATGTGGAAATACACGCAGAAACTACTACGAAAACAAAGGAAAGAGCTATAGACGGAGTTACAGTTGGATTAATGGAAAATGGTAATACAGTAACTTGGGAAGCCACTCATCTAGGAGTAAAACAAAAATTAACAGCAAAGATAATAGCGATGGAGAAGCCTTACATGTTTACAGATGTTATGGTTAAAGGTGTCTTCCGTTCTTTTACGCATATACATGAATTTATAGAAAGTGGAACAGGAACTATTATGATAGATACCTTTTCTTATAAATCTCCTTTTGGCATTCTTGGAAAAATAGCCGATACATTATTTTTAGAAAAATATATGAGACATTTTATTGTGAATCGTGCAAAAGAGTTAAAAAGAATAGCTGAAAAAAGGTAATGAAGTGATATGAATCAACATTCCATTTTTAAAAGAATGGATGTCTTCATAGAAAAAAAACGCCAAAAATCAACCATTTCAAGTAACCTTACCTAAATTATCGATTGGATGTAAACAGGTACGAAGCATCTTAAAAGCGTAAAAAGGCGCCCAAAAAGTGATTAAAAATCACTTTTTGGACAGCCGATTATTTCTTTAATTTCAGAACTTCATCCGCATCTGGAGTTACATAAATTGTATTTTGATTATCGTAAGTGACAAAACCAGGCTTAGAGCCTCTAGGTTTTTTAACATGACGAATTTGTGTGTAATCAACTGGAACACCACTAGAGCTTTTTGCTTTACTATAGTAGGCGGCAAGCATAGCAGCTTCAAGAATGGTTTGCTCTGTTGGAGCGCTATTGCGAATCACAACATGTGAGCCTGGGATATCTTTTGTATGAAACCAAAGATCGTCTCTACTACTTAGCTTATTCGTTAAATATTCATTTTGTTTATTATTCTTTCCGACAAGAATTGTATCGCCAGTAGAAGAAACATATTCATCCAGAACAGGTTTCGTGTCTTTTTTCTTTTTTGCACCTTTTTTAAAGCGTTGTTTAATATAACCACCTTCTTGCAGTTCCTCGCGCATTTCTTCAATATCTTTTGGTTCAGCTGAGTCAAGCTGTTGTAACAAGGCATCAAAGTAGTTTGCTTCTTCAGTTGCTAATTGAATTTGCACAGTTACAATTTCAATTGCATTTTTTGATTTTTGATACTTCGTGAAATAAAGCTGTGCGTTCTGAGAAGGGGACTTCTGTGGGTTTAATGGAATCTCAATCGTTTTACCCTCTTCGTCATAATAATTGATTACCTCTATTTCGCTCATGCCTTGTTTTAATTGATAAATGTTCGCTGTTAAAAGCTCACCATAAAGCTTAAATTGCTCACCTTTTTCACTTTCTTCTAATGTTTTTTCTAGCTTAATAATTTTCTTTTCGTTTTTTTCTTTTTCATTAACGATAAATCGTTCTAAATCTTGTGCCTGTTGCTTAATACGATCACGAGCAGCTTTGCCAAAATAGAATCGATCTAACATTTCACTAAGTGTATTGAAAGACTTAGTTTGTCCATTGATATGCTGCAATGAGATACAATAAAAAATCTCTTTATTGTTCGACTGCATAATACAAGGGCTATACGCTTCTTGTTGGAAAGTAGTCATGACCTTATTGAACGCTTGAACTACTTGATCTTGTGTTGGTAATTTGCTTTGAAATATTATTTCTTTTGCAAGTAATGGTGAGATACCTGCAAATGCTTGAACAATTTGTTTATCAAGTTTTCCTGCATTAAAGTCTAATGCTTTTAAAATGTCCTCTGTTGTAGCTGTTAATGGATTTTGTTTATGTTGTTCAGGCGGAAATTTATATTCTTGACCTGGTAGTATTGCTCTGTATGAATTTACAGCATATGAAACATGCTTAATGCTGTCTAATATCATATTCGTTTCTTTATTGACAAGAATAATGTTACTGTGACGCCCCATTATTTCAACAATTAATCTTTTATAACTAATGTCACCAATTTCATCTCGTCCTTTAATATCAAAAATGATAATACGATCTTGTTCTTTTTGATATATATTTTCTATGATTGCACCTTCAAGGTGTTTGCGTAGAAGCATACAGAACATTGGTGGATCCTGTGGGTTTTCATATGCTTCATTCGTTAATTGTGCTCGGCTGTAGCTTGGGTGAGCAGATAATAGTAATTTGTGATTTTTTCCATTAGCACGAATGATGATAATGATTTCGTTCTGATATGGTTGGTGGATTTTATTAATCCTCCCACCATTTATCGTTTGTGTGAATTCTTCACACATTGCTTTCGTAAAAAGTCCATCAAATGCCATATATGTATCTTCCTTTTCTATTGACTAATAGTGCTTGTTTTTAGTGTTCTATTTTATTCCTACTGTTTGTCGCTTTTTTAATTAGGAGTACAACACAGAAGCTAAAGCACGAATTAAAAAAGACCGGTGACGGTTTTTCTTTTTATTATAGCATTTTTTCTTGGTTGTCTGAATAAGCATGGTTACAAGAAGGACAACTCTTAGCTGTTGTTTTGGAGAATGGGAGTGAGAACAATTCATGGTGTTTAGAGAAATGGACAAGGCAGAGTTAGAAGCTGCCTTGAAAACCAATGCGAAAAGGGGATTAGATGAAGAAGAAGTAGAAAGAAGATTGCAAGAATCCGGTTTGAATGAACTACAAGAAGGTGAGAAAAAGTCAGCGCTCTTAATGTTTTTTTCCCAATTTAAAGATTTTATGATTTTAGTATTATTAGCGGCTACGTTGATTTCTGGTTTGCTTGGTGAATATATTGATGCCATTGCTATTATTGCGATTGTTATTATTAATGCAGTGATGGGCTTTGTGCAAGAACATAAAGCAGAAAAGTCGCTAGATGCTTTAAAAGAAATGTCTGCTCCTCAAGTAAATGCTTTGCGTGAAGGTAATTGGACAAAAATCGCTTCAAAACAAGTAGTTGTAGGAGATGTTTTAAAGTTTAGTACGGGTGACCGCATTGGTGCTGATTTGCGAATTATAGACGCTAGCTCGTTAGAAATCGAAGAATCGGCATTAACTGGAGAATCCATTGCGGTAAATAAAACAGGATCATCGGTTTTTCATCATGTGAATAGCATTGGTGATGAAGAGAACATGGCATTCATGGGAACAATGGTGGCGCGTGGGAATGGTGTTGGTATTGTTACAGCGACTGGTATGAACACAGAAATGGGACAAATAGCAGACATGCTGCAATCAGCAAAAGCAATGATTACACCTTTACAACATAGATTAGAACAACTCGGGAAGATTTTAATTGTTGTTGCTATTTTGTTAACCATATTAGTGATTGGATTAGGGGTTTTCCAAGGAAATAATTTGTATACGATGGTGTTGGCTGGGGTATCGCTTGCTGTAGCGGCAATACCAGAGGGTCTTCCTGCGATTGTGACGGTTGCACTTTCTCTTGGTGTACAAAGAATGATTAAGCAGCGAGCCATCGTTCGTAAGCTACCAGCTGTTGAAACCTTAGGGTGTGCGTCTGTCATTTGCTCCGACAAAACAGGAACATTAACACAAAATAAAATGACAGTAACAACTGTTTGGGATAGCGGTCATACATGGCATATTGATGGGAAAGGTAATGAAGCGTCTGGCTCATTCTCAAAAAATGGTCAAGCAGTTAAGGAAATCAGTAAATCAATGCAACAATTACTTACTTTTGGATTGCTATGTAATACTTCAGAAGTGAGAGAAGTAGAAGGTCAATTGATTGTTGAAGGTAGCGCAACGGAAGGCGCTATGCAAGTTGCTGCTATGAAAGCAGGGATAACGAAGGCTCAACTTCTTCAACAGTTTTCAATTGAGAAGGAATATCCATTTGACTCGTCTAGAAAAATGATGAGTGTAATCGTAAAAGATGGTAATGGTCAATATTTTGTTGTTACAAAAGGTGCACCGGATGTTTTATTAGGTAAATGCAAATCGATTCTTTGGGATGAAAGAGCGATGACTATGGATAGCCGTAGTGTTGATTCCATACAAAATGCAATTGACGACTTAGCATCACAAGCACTTAGAACGATTGCAATTGGTTATAAAAAAGTAACTTCTTCGTCAGTAACTATGCATGAACGTGAAATTGAAAGAGATTTAACATTTATAGGTCTACAAGGAATTATCGATCCACCACGACCAGAGGTGAAGGATGCTGTAAGTGAGTGCCACAAAGCAGGTATTAAAACTATTATGATTACTGGTGACCATGTAGCAACAGCGAAGGCAATAGCAAAACAACTTGGTATTTTGCAAAAAGATGACATTGTAATAGAAGGTCGAGAATTAAACGACATGAGCTTGGAAGACTTAGAAGAGGTAGTGGAACATGTTGCTGTTTTTGCTCGCGTGTCTCCCGAACATAAGTTGAAAATTGTGAAGGCATTACAAAATAAAGGACATGTTGTCGCAATGACAGGAGACGGAGTTAATGATGCTCCAGCTATTAAAGCTGCAGACATTGGAGTTGCAATGGGCATTACAGGAACAGATGTATCAAAAGAAGCTTCGGCACTTGTTTTATTGGATGATAATTTTGCTACGATTAAATCGGCTATAAAAGAAGGTCGAAATATATATGAAAATATACGTAAATTCATTCGCTATCTGTTGGCATCCAATGTTGGTGAAATTTTAGTTATGTTGTTTGCGATGCTACTTGCATTGCCACTTCCATTAACGGCTATTCAAATTCTTTGGGTCAATTTAGTAACGGATGGTTTACCAGCCATGGCGTTAGGGTTAGACCAACCTGAAGATAATGTGATGAAACGTAAGCCTAGACATCCAAAAGAAGGTGTGTTTTCACGAGGTTTAGGTTGGAAAATTGTTTCACGAGGTTTTCTAATTGGAGGGGCGACATTACTTGCATTTATGACGGCGCTTCATAATAATCCTGGTAATTTGGCATATGCTCAAACCATTGCTTTTGTAACACTTGTTCTGGCACAATTAATTCATGTATTTGATTGTAGAAGTGAGAAGAATATTTTTGCTCGAAATCCGTTTGGGAATAAATATTTAGTTGGAGCTGTTCTTCTTTCATTATTAATGATTATTCCTGTTATATATATACCAGCTTTACAAGGGATTTTTGGAACAGTTGCTATTATTCCAAAAGATTGGCTCCTTGTTTTAGGAATGTCAGCTATACCAACTTTTTTACTGGCAGGGTCATTTTTCATAAGAAAAACGCAATAAACTGTGTTATAATCGTAAAGGTAGTAGAGTGTCCTCTATTACCTTTTTATTTTTTTATAAGCTATAAAGTACGATATTACCATCAATAGGATGAAGTCTAATACTTTAGGCGGACTTTTAATCTTGTATCTACAGCGCTCGTAACATAGCCCACAATGATGTGGTGGAATTGGAAGTGATTATCATGGTTGTAAGCATGACAGGATACGGTCGAGGAATTAGTGAAAGCGAGAATTTGCGAATACTTGTTGAAGTAAAAACAGTAAATCATCGCTTTTGTGAATATCATATAAGAATGCCTCGTCAGCTCCTTGTTTTAGAGGATAAGATTAAGAAGCAACTCGGGTCTTATATCAGAAGAGGACGTGCTGAAGTTTTTATCACTGTAGAAGGTGATGGACTCATACATAAAAAGCTTGTTGTCGACTGGTCTTTATTAGATCAATATATGAATAGTCTAGATATTATTTCAAATAAATATCAAATGCATCCTAATAATACACCTCATACTGTTTCTCAGTTAGAAGATGTTTTTATTATTCAAGAAGAACAAACGAATTCACCTGAAATCGAAGCGCATATTATGAGTGCGGTTAATCAAGCGGGTGAAGAACTGAAACGTATGAGAATGGCAGAAGGAACGCAATTGAAAATAGATATTCAGCAACACCTAGATAAGCTAAAAGAAACTGCTGAAAAGGTAAAGAGCTTGGCCCCAATCGTTACTCAAGCATATAGAGAGCGATTGCAACAAAGAATGACGGAATTTACTGCCGGTATGGTAGATGAAACAAGATTGTTAAATGAAGTTGCTATTTTTACAGATAAAGCCGATCTTAATGAAGAGATTATTAGATTAAATAGTCATCTTGCACAAGTATATGCATCATTGAATAGTAATGAGGCAATAGGAAGAAAATTAGATTTCCTTGTTCAAGAAATGAATCGAGAAGTTAATACAATCGGTTCCAAAGCAAATGATTCAAACATTGCCATCGAGGTTGTTGAAATGAAGAGTTTGCTTGAAAAAATGAAGGAACAAATTCAAAATATTGAATAATCATCGTTTATAGCATCTTAGAGAAGGTCAGACTAGTAATACGATAATTGGAGGGCAATTATGTCAATTAAGTTGATTAACATTGGCTTTGGAAATATCGTCTCGGCGAATCGTATTATTTCTATTGTAAGTCCAGAATCTGCTCCTATTAAAAGAATAATACAAGAAGCAAGAGACAAAGGTTCACTAATTGATGCTACGTATGGGAGAAGAACGAGAGCTGTTATCGTAACAGATAGTGACCATGTGATCTTGTCTGCAGTGCAGCCTGAAACAGTTGCTTCAAGGTTGCATGATAAAGATGATCAAGTCGAGGAAGGATAAGTGGGTAGAATGAAAGACAAAGGTTTGTTAATAGTATTATCAGGTCCTTCGGGCGTTGGTAAAGGGACTGTTCGAAAAGAGCTGTTTAAGCAAGAGGATCTTGCTTTTCAATATTCGATTAGTATGACAACGCGTAAACCTCGTGAAGGTGAAGTGGACGGAGTTGATTATTTCTTTAAATCCCGCGATGAGTTTGAAGAATTAATCAAACAAGGTAAGCTATTAGAATATGCTGAGTTTGTAGGGAATTACTACGGAACGCCAGTTGATTATGTTCGCCAAACAATTGCGGATGGCAAAGATGTATTTCTTGAAATTGAAGTGCAAGGAGCTCGTCAAATTCGTGAGAAATTCCCAGAAGCATTATTTATTTTCTTGGCACCACCAAGCTTGTCTGAATTAGAAAGCCGAATTATCGGTCGCGGAACGGAATCTGAAGATGTGATTGCAAACCGATTGAAGACAGCTAAAGAAGAAATTGAAATGATGGATTTATATGATTATGTAGTAGAAAACGACACAGTTGAGTCTGCTTGTGATAAAATAAAAGCCATCGTTGTTGCAGGTCACTGTAACAGAGAATATGTAGCAAAAAGATATTTAAAAATGTTGGAGGCTGAATAAAGATGTTATATCCTTCTATTGATTCACTATTAAATAAAATTGATTCCAAGTATTCACTTGTATCGGTTGCCGCTAAGCGTGCACGCCAAATGCAAGTTAACGAAGATCAACGTATTGCAAAACCTGTTTCATTCAAAAATGTTGGGAAAGCATTAGAAGAAATTAATGCTGGTATCCTAACGTATACACATGAAACACCTGAACATTCTCAAAACTAATAAGAAACCACAGGAACCTTGTCCTTTTTCGACAAGGTTTTCTGTTTTTCTTTACAGATGAAAAAAATTGTAGCATCCTTCATAATAGAAACAGTATGTAACGGGAGGAAAGTCGAATGTTAAAGAACAAGAAGATATTGTTATGTGTGACTGGAGGAATCGCTGTTTTTAAAGCGGCCGCCTTAACTAGCAAATTGACACAACAAGGAGCAGAAGTAAAAGTCATCATGAGTGACTCTGCAACAAAGTTTGTTACACCATTAACGTTTCAAGCGCTATCTCGTAACGAAGTTTATACGAGTACTTTCCAAGAAAATAACCCTAAGGTTGTAGCGCATATCGATTTAGCCGATTGGGCAGATGCTGTTGTAATTGCACCAGCAACTGCAAACATAATAGGGAAAATGGCGAATGGAATTGCAGACGATATGATTTCGACCATTTTATTAGCAACAACGGCTGATGTTCTTGTAGCACCAGCGATGAATGTACATATGTATGCGCACCCTGCTGTTCAGAAGAATATGGATACGCTAAGAAGTTATGGCTATTTGTTCATTGAGCCAGGTGAAGGCTATTTAGCATGCGGGTATACAGGTAAGGGAAGATTGGAAGAACCAGAAGTAATTGTGGAATATTTAAAACGTCATTTTGTTAATAAAATAAACAATCAAGATTTAGTTGGCAAAAAAATATTAATTACTGCTGGACCGACGAAAGAAAAAATCGATCCTGTTCGTTTCATTACGAATCGTTCAACAGGTAAAATGGGATATGCGATTGCTGAAACAGCTGCACAAATGGGTGCTGATGTTACGCTTGTATCAGGACCAGTTTCTATAGATGCTCCTAATAATGTGAAGGTTATTCATGTTCAGTCAGCTCGTGAAATGTATGAAGCGGTGATGAATCGATATGAGGAGCAAGATGTGGTTATTAAAACGGCAGCGGTTGCTGATTATCGTCCAAAGATTGTTCATGATAACAAAATGAAAAAGAAGTCTGGCGATTTAAACATCGAACTAGAAAGAACGAACGATATTTTGATGGAGCTAGGTCAAACTAAAAAGGACCAAATTCTTGTCGGGTTTGCTGCTGAAACAGATAATGTTGAACAGTACGCAAAAGCGAAACTAGAAAAGAAAAGAGCCGATATGATTGTCGCAAATAATGTTGCAGCTGAAGGAGCAGGCTTTGCTAGTGAAACGAACCAAGTATCAATGTACAAAAAAGACGGTACAGTGATTGATGTTCCAATGATGAGTAAGCATGATGTAGCGAAAAAAATTCTTGGAGAAATTGCAAGCTTGTTAAAGAAGGATTGATATAAATGGAAATAGCGTCTGTTATTGTGGATGTTCCTACTAGACAAACGGATAACGCATACGATTATTTAGTCCCAAGTGGGTTTGAAGGAATGGTTGTACCCGGTATTAGGGTCATTGTTCCTTTTGGCCCAAGGAAAGTCCAAGGATTTGTGGTTGGTCTAAAAAACAGTAGCGACGTGACCAAATTAAGAGAACTAGATTCTCTTTTTGATATAGAGCCTGTCTTAAATGAAGAATTATTGCAGCTTGGTGATTGGTTAACTACGGAAACATTATGTCTAAAAATAGCTGCTTATCAAGCGATGCTGCCAGCTGCCTTAAAGGCGAAATATAAGAAATTCCTGAAATTAAACACTAGTATTGACAAGATTGATTGGAATTTACAAAAATACTTTCGTCAAAATGTAATGGTTGATTTTGAAGCAGCGATGGAGCATTCTTTTGCCAAGCTTTTTAAGAAAGAGATAGATGTGGGTCACATTGAAGTTGTCTACGAAGTGAAAAACAAAGGCAATAAGAAAACGGAAAGAAGCGTTCGTCTGTTGCTTACCGAGGAAGAACTTCACCAAGCTAAACAGTCTTTAAATAAAAGTGCACGCAAACAAATTAAATTAATCGATTTCTTTCTTGAACATCGAGAGACTCAATCATTACAAAAGTTATTACAGGTGTCTGGTTGTGGTGAGAGTGTTGTAAAGGCGTTAGAGGAAAAAGGTATTGTTGAAATTATTCAAACGGAAGTATACCGAGATCCTTTAAAAGATCGTGAATTTACAGTAAGTAATCACCTTCCGCTAACAGAAGAACAAGCTGTTGTTTTTGAATCTGTAAAGAACAGTATGATGAATCATGAACATGAGGTGTTTTTACTTCATGGAGTAACAGGCAGTGGAAAAACAGAAGTTTATTTGCAAAGTATCGATGTGGCGTTGCACCAAGGAAAAGAAGCAATTATGCTCGTACCCGAAATCTCATTAACACCGCAAATGGTTAAACGATTTAAAGAACGCTTTGGAGATCGAGTTGCAGTCTTTCATAGTGGATTATCCATCGGAGAAAAATATGATGAATGGCGTAGAATATATCGTAAAGAAGTACAGGTTGTTGTAGGAGCTCGTTCAGCTATATTTTCTCCATTTCAAAATATCGGAATTATTATTATTGATGAAGAACATGAAGGAAGTTATAAACAAGAAGAAACGCCACGTTATCATACTCGAGATGTAGCCATTGAAAGAGGGAAATATCATCACTGTCCGATAATATTAGGAAGTGCAACTCCTACACTTGAATCATTTGCTCGGGCGAAAAAAGGTGTTTATACGTTACTTTCATTAAAAAAACGAGTAAACAGTCGACCGTTACCAACAGTAGAAATTGTTGATATGCGTGAAGAATTACGAAGTGGTAATCGCTCTGTTTTCTCCAAGCTTCTCTTAGAAAAGATTCAAGATCGTTTGGAGAAGAAGGAACAGATGATACTGCTCTTAAATAAAAGAGGTCACTCGTCTTTTGTCATGTGCCGAAGCTGTGGTGATGTGACACAATGTCCGAATTGTGAAATCTCACTTACATTTCATAAGTATAATAATATGTTGAAGTGCCATTATTGTGGCTATGAAGAGCGGATGGGTTCGAATTGTCGAGCGTGTGGAAGTGATGCGATTCGTTATTTTGGAACAGGAACGCAAAAGGTAGAGGAAGAGCTGCTAAAGTTGATGCCAGAAGCAAGAGTTATTCGTATGGATGTTGATACAACCAGTAGAAAAGGAAGTCATGAAAAGCTTTTACAGCATTTTCAATCAGGCAACGCTGATATTTTACTTGGAACACAAATGATTGCAAAAGGATTAGATTTTCCGAATGTCACGTTAGTTGGTGTTCTTTCTGCGGATACGATGCTTCATTTACCTGATTTCCGTTCATCTGAAAAAACCTTTCAACTACTAACCCAAGTAAGTGGACGTGCTGGAAGACATGAGTTACCAGGAGAAGTAGTAATTCAGTCATATACACCTGATCATTACTCCATTCTTTTAGCAGCACAACAACATTATGATACTTTTTTTACACATGAAATGGCGATTAGAAGACAGAATTTATATCCACCGTATTTCTATATTACACTTGTAACGGTATCACATGAAGATTTGATGAAAACCATCGCTACAACCGAGAAGATTACGAAATTTATTAAGAGTGGGCTGTCCCCACAAGCAATTGTGTTAGGTCCTGCAGCTTCCCCAATCCCACGTATTAATAATAGATACCGTTATCAATGTTTGATAAAATACAAGCGTGAACCACAATTGAATGAAAAGCTCAAAAAGGTTATTGAGCATTACCAACAAGAAATGGGACAAAAAGGGTTGCAAATTATTATAGATCAACACCCACAGATTATGATGTAGAAATGAGGAAGTAAATTGGCAATATTAAAAATTATTACACATCCAAATGCTATTTTGGAGAAAAAGTGTGAAGACGTGACTGTCTTTGATGATAAATTGGAAAAGCTGTTAGATGATATGTATGACACTATGGTAAAGGCAGATGGAGTTGGTCTTGCTGCACCACAAGTAGGTGTTGCAAAACGAATTGCCATCGTAGAGATTGATCCTGAAGAGGGTACTTTAGAAATGATTAATCCAGAAATTATTGAAAGAAAAGGTTCTGAAGTAGATGTTGAAGGTTGCTTAAGCTTTCCAGGAGTCTATGGAGAAGTAGAACGTGCATATACAGTTACAATTAGAGCTCAACAACGTGATGGACAAGAATATATTCTGCAAGCGGAAGATTTCCATGCTCGCGCTATTCAACATGAAATAGACCATTTGGACGGAATTTTGTTTACGTCAAAAGTAACTCGTTATATAGATGAAGAAGAATTTGAAGGGTATGAAGAAGAATGACAAAAATTATTTTTATGGGAACGCCAGATTTCTCTGTTCCAGTGCTACAAAGAGTATTGAAAGATGGCTATGAAGTAATGGCTGTTGTAACACAACCAGATCGACCAGTAGGAAGAAAGCGTATATTAACGCCGCCACCAGTTAAAGTTGAAGCTTTAAAGCATAATATTCCGGTATATCAACCAGAGAAAATTCGTAATCGTGAAGATTTAGATGAGATTTTAGCATTAAAACCTGATTTAATTATTACGGCAGCTTTTGGACAAATCTTACCGAAAGAGCTGTTAGATGCTCCTAAATTAGGCTGTATTAATGTACATGCTTCTCTTTTACCTGAATTAAGAGGTGGAGCGCCAATTCACTATTCTATATTAGAAGGTAAAAAAGAAACAGGTATTACAATTATGTATATGGCTGAGAAATTAGATGCCGGGGATATTTTGACGCAAGTAGTGGTGGAAATTGCTGAAGATGATAATGTTGGAACATTACATGATAAGTTAAGTGCTGCTGGTTGTGAGCTTCTTTCTGAAACGCTTCCGAAATTAATTGCTGGCGAATTAACGCCAATTCCTCAAGACGATAGTAAAGCGACATTTGCTTCAAATATTAAACGTGAGCAAGAAAAGATTGATTGGTCTGTTGATGGAGAAGAAATTTATAATAAAATTCGCGGCTTAAATCCATGGCCGGTTGCTTATACGTTACTTCAAGGTAAAGTATTAAAAGTATGGAGCTCTCAAAAAGTTGAAAATCACGTCCAAGCAGAGCCAGGAGAAATTATTGCAATCGAAGAAGACGGATTTATTGTGAAAACTGGCAATAATATAGCTATTAAAGTGACGGAATTACAACCTTCAGGTAAGAAGAAAATGTCTTCATTTGATTTCTTACGAGGTGCGGGTTCTCAACTGAAATCAGGAGAAAAATTAGGGGTCGAACATGAGTAAAAAAACAAAAAGCAAAAATGTGCGAGAGCTTGCGCTTGAATTAATACTATCTGTAGAGAAAAATCAATCGTACAGTAATTTAGCTTTAAATAGTGTGATGAAGAAAAATAACCTATCCCCTGCAGATGGTGGGTTATTAACCGAGATAACTTATGGTACCATTCAACGAAAATTAACATTAGATTATTTTTTAGAACCGTTTCTGAACAACAAAAATAAAATCGATGATTGGGTTATTATTTTATTGCGTTTATCACTATACCAAATGCATTATTTGGATAAAGTTCCGGATCATGCTGTTATTTTTGAAGCGGTAGAAATTGCGAAACGAAGAGGCCATAAAGGTATTTCGAGTATGGTAAATGGAGTTCTTCGCAGCATTCAACGTAAAGGTGTTCCTTCGCTTGATTTAATTAAAGATGAAGAAGAACGAGTTGCAATTGAAACAAGTCACCCATTATGGTTAGTGAAACGTTGGGCTTCTCAATATGGTTTAGACAAAACAAGAGAAATGTGTGCCTTTAATTTGTTACCTCCTCAACAAACAGCTAGAATAAATGCTATGAAAACAAATCGTGATGAAGTCATTAAGCAGTTAGAACAAGAGGGGTATGCGGTTGAAGCAAGTAAGGTTGTGCCAGATGCAATTATTTGCTTACGCGGCAATCTGGCTCATTCAAAAGCGTTTGAGGATGGACTATTAACTATTCAAGATGAAAGCTCTATGCTTGTTTCTTATGCTTTAGATGCGCATAATGATGATAAAGTTCTAGATTGCTGTGCTGCTCCAGGAGGAAAAACGACTTCTATTGCCGAAAAACTAACAAATGGAAATGTTGTAGCTTTAGACTTACATGAGCATAAAGTGAAGCTTATTAATCAACAAGCGACACGACTAGGACTAACAAATATTACAACTGTTGCTTTAGATGCAAGAAAAGCAACAGACACTTTTCAGCAAGACTATTTTGACAAAATACTAGTAGATGCACCTTGTTCAGGACTTGGTGTTATGAGAAGAAAGCCAGATGTGAAATATACAAAAAGTGAAGGTGATATTCATAGGTTAGCAATCATTCAAATGGATATTTTAAATACGGCTGCTTCTCTTTTAAAACCAGGTGGAACATTAGTGTATAGTACGTGTACGGTAGACAAAGACGAGAATGAAAAAGTAGTTCAGCATTTCCTGCAACAACATGCTGATTTTGTAGAAGACAATGATATGAAGAATAGACTTCCGGAAAGTGTACGCCCGTTTGTTTCTGGCAATAAACTACAACTGTTCCCGCAAGATGTTGAAAGTGATGGATTTTACATTGCTTGTTTTAGAAAGAGGGTTAATTCATGAAACAAAAAGAAAATACAACTGTAGAGGTTAAACCATCGATTTATTCTTTGCAGCCAGATCAACTAAAAGAATGGTTGAAGGATAATGGTGAGAAGCCATTCCGTTCGGATCAAATTTTACAATGGTTATATAAACAAAGAGTCAAAAGTTTTGAAGAAATGTCTAATCTATCTAAAGACTTACGTACGAAGTTAGATGAACATTTCACATTAACAACATTAACAACGCTTATTCAACAAACATCTGCTGATGGAACGATTAAGTTTTTATTTGAGCTACAAGATGGATATTCCATTGAAACAGTATTAATGAGACATGAATATGGTAATTCTGTTTGTGTAACAACGCAAGTGGGATGTCGTATTGGATGTACGTTCTGTGCGTCAACTCTTGGAGGGCTAAAACGTAATCTTGAAGCGGGTGAAATTGTTGCTCAAGTAGTGAAAGTTCAACAAGCATTAGATGAAATGGATGAGCGTGTAAGCTCTATTGTAATTATGGGAATTGGTGAGCCATTTGATAATTACGATAATATGATGTCATTCTTGAAAATCGTGAATCATGAGAAAGGTCTTCATATTGGAGCTCGTCATATCACGGTTTCAACAAGTGGAATTGTTCCGAAAATCTATAAATTTGCTGATGAAGAATTGCAAATTAACTTTGCCATTTCATTACATGCTCCTAATAATGAATTACGCGGTAAATTAATGCCGATTAACAGAGCGTATAATCTTCCGAAATTAATGGAAGCTGTAAAGTATTATACAGAAAAATCAGGTCGTCGTATTACGTTTGAATATGGTTTATTTGGCGGAGAGAACGATCAGGTGGAACATGCAATTGAGCTTGCCAACTTGATTAAGAACTTAAAATGTCATGTGAATTTAATTCCTGTAAACTATGTACCGGAACGAGATTATGTAAGAACACCTAAAGAACAAATTAAATTATTTGAACAAACGTTAAAAAATAAAGGTATTAATGTTACAGTTCGTAGAGAACAAGGTCATGATATTGATGCAGCTTGTGGACAACTTCGAGCGAAAGAGCGAAAAGAAGAGACGAGGTGAACAAAATGAAAGCTGTTTTTAGAACAGACCGTGGCAAAGTTAGACAGCATAATGAAGATAATGGTGGAATTTTTGAAACTGAAAATGGCTTTTTATGTATCGTAGCAGATGGCATGGGAGGACACCGTGCTGGAGATGTTGCTAGCAGTATGACTTTGTCGTATTTAAAGGATTCGTGGAGTCAAGCGGAAAAAATTACTACACCAGAAATGGCTGAAGCATGGTTAAAGGAAAATATTCAAAAAGCGAATAAAAATCTATATGACCATGCTGCTATGCATGAAAAGTGTAAAGGTATGGGAACAACGCTTGTTGCGGCTTTATGTACAGATCGGTTTTCGACTATCGCTAATATTGGGGATAGTCGCTGTTACATCAACAATGAAAGCGGCTTTAAACAACTCACTGAGGATCATTCGCTAGTCAACGAATTAGTTCGAACAGGGCAAATTAGTCGTGAAGATGCCATGCATCATCCACGAAAAAATGTGTTATTAAGGGCTCTTGGAACAGAACCAACAGTAGATATGGATGTTTTGACGATTGTATTTGAAGAGGGAGATTCTCTTTTATTATGTTCAGATGGCCTATCTAATAAAGTTAGTGAACAAGATATGCATGCTGTAATCGTGCAGAGTGAATCGATTGAAGACCAAGCTGAGCGCCTTATCTCAATGGCGAATGATAATGGTGGAGAAGATAATATTACGCTCGTGCTCTTGCAATATAATAGTGATGAAAGAGGCGGGTCATTATCATGTTAATTGGTAAGCGAATATACGGTCGCTATAAAATAGTCCGTATGATTGGCGGAGGAGGGATGGCAAACGTATATCTTGCTCAAGATATGATTCTTGAAAGAGAAGTTGCCGTTAAGATCCTTCGCATGGATTTTAATAATGATGAAGAGTTTATTAAACGATTCAATCGTGAAGCACAATCAGCAACTAGCCTTTATCATCCTAACATCGTTAGTATTTACGATGTAGGTGAAGAAGATGATATTTATTTCATCGTTATGGAATATGTAAAAGGATTAACCTTGAAGCAATATATTCAACAGCGTCAACAAATTCCGATTGAAAAAACATTGAATATAATGCAACAAATAACATCAGCTATTTCTCATGCGCATCAACATGGTATTATCCATCGGGATATTAAACCGCAGAATATTTTGATTGACGATGAAGAACATGTAAAAATCACGGATTTTGGAATTGCGACAGCATTAAGTGCAACAAGTATTACGCAAACAAATGCTGTACTAGGTTCTGTGCACTATTTATCGCCTGAACAAGCCCGTGGTGGTATGGCCAATAAGAAATCTGACATTTACTCTCTAGGGATTGTGATGTTTGAATTATTGACTGGTAGATTACCATTTTCAGGAGAATCGGCTGTTTCGATTGCGTTAAAACACTTACAATCCTCTACACCTTCACCGAAGAGATGGAACCCATCTATACCACAAAGTGTAGAAAATATTGTTTTAAAAGCAATGGCTAAAGATTCATTTCATCGCTATGAAAATGTTGAAGAAATGAAAGCAGATATCATGACGGCACTTCAACCAGATCGAATAAATGAAAAGCCTTTTGTGATACCTGAAGATATTGATGCAACAAAAGCAATACCGGTAATTACTAAAGATACAGTAATGCCAGAACGTGATGAAACGATTATTATAAATAGCGATACGCAGGAATATCAAGAGGACTATAGTGATATGGATGATGAGGATGATGAACAAGAAGAAGTGATCATTCACAAACATAAAGCTGCTAGTCCGAAAGTGAAAAAAGCGAAGCCTGCAAAAACTAAAACAAAAAAGGTTAAGGTGAAAGAAAAGAAACCTAAAGGTAGGTTTTTAAAAGGACTTTTATCTACAGTATTCATCTTAGCTCTAATTGGTGTAATCGCTTATTTTGCACTACCAAAGCTAATGGAACCTGCTGATGTTGAAATTCCTAATGTAGAGGGAAAAAGCGCTAATGATGCTACGGCCATTTTGTTAGAGAAAAACTTTAAAATAGGTGAAATACAAAAAGTTTATGATGAAGAAATTGAAGAAAATAAAGTAGTTAAAACGAGCCCAGAAGCGGGTAGGTTAGTGAAAGAAGGAAAAGAAATTGACATCTATGTGAGTAAAGGCAAGAAAACAACAAAGATGTTGAACGTTGTCGATCGTCACTTAGAGGATGCTATTTCTACTCTTGAAAACCTTGGGTTCAAAGTTGATTCTACAGAAGTGTATAGAGATGATGTTGAAGCAGGTGTTATTATTTCACAAGATCCTATCGCAGATTCGGATGTTATACCTTCTGAAACAACGGTTAATTTAACGGTAAGTAAAGGTGCGGCAAAAATTACTTTGAAAGACTTGGCGGAGTATAACGAAAGAAGCCTTGCTGATTATGAAAGAGAGTCGGGTCTTCGTATTGAAGTTTCTCGAAGAATTGAATCAGAAACTGTGGCTGAAGGGTTAGTAATCGATCAATGGCCTAAGCCGTATACGAAAGTAACTAAAGGAAGTAAGGTACAAGTATCGATTTCAAAAGGTAAGAAAGTAATACCACCAAAAGTAGTGACAAGAGAGCTTGAAATTCCTTATGAAGTGGACCCGTTGCAGCCGGACAAACAGCAACAAGTTATCATTTATATTGAAGATATGAATCATAGTATGACCGAACCTTATGATACATTTCCAATTACACAAGATACAACCAAAAAGATTCAATTAACTATTGCGTCTGATGGGAAGGCTGGTTATAAAATAATTAGAGACGACAAGGTTATTAAGGAAGAAGCAATACCATATCCTACGAACTAGCCATGTTCGTAAACAACAGATGTTTTTTGAGGATATACTCTCAGAAAACATCTTGTTGTGCGTATATGTAATAAGGCAGAAGAATAATTAGGAGTGAGTGCATGCCTGAAGGAACAATTATTAAAGCGTTGAGTGGTTTTTACTATGTTATTGATGAGGATAAAACGATACAATGTAGAGGCAGAGGCGTTTTTCGAAAGAAAAAAATATCTCCGTTAGTTGGAGATTCTGTAGTCTATCAATATGACAATGAGCAAGAAGGTTATATTTTAGAAATTAAAGAAAGGAAGAATGAGCTAGTAAGACCGCCAATTGCAAACGTTGATCGTGCGATATTGGTGTTTTCTGCTGTGGAACCTTCATTTAGTACACTTTTATTAGATCGATTTCTAGTATTAATCGAAGCGAATCATATTGAAGCGATGATTGTTATTAGTAAAATTGATTTAGTATCGGATGAAGAGAAAGAAAAGATTCTACAGTATCAGGAAGACTATAAAAAAATGGGCTACAATGTTATAACGACTTCGTCTATAACTGAGCAAGGTATGGATGCATTAAAACCGTATTTAAAGCATACTACAAGCGTTTTTGCTGGACAGTCAGGTGTTGGTAAGTCAACGCTACTAAATACGTTAAATCCCCAGCTAGAATTGAAAACAGACGACATCTCTACTCATTTAGGACGTGGAAAGCATACAACACGTCATGTTGAATTAATTCCTATTGAAGATGGATTGGTAGCGGATACACCAGGGTTTTCTTCTCTTGACTTTACTATTGAGGAAGGGGAGCTATCAGCTTGTTTCCCAGAAATTGATGAAATGAGTCAAGGATGTAAATTTAGAGGTTGTCTGCACAATCAAGAACCAAAATGCGCAGTGAAAGAAGCTGTTGCAAGCGGAGAAATTAAACAATATCGCTATGATCATTATATGGAATTTTTAGCCGAAATAAAAGACAGAAAGCCGAGGTACTAATTATGGTAAAAATTGCTCCTTCTATTTTATCAGCAGATTTTGCAAAGCTTGGAGAAGAGATTAAAGACGTTGAATTAGGCGGTGCAGATTACATTCATGTTGATGTAATGGATGGTCACTTTGTTCCGAATATTACGATTGGACCATTAATCGTCGAAGCTATTCGTCCAATCACAAAACTTCCTCTAGATGTTCATTTAATGATTGAGAATCCAGATTCATACATAGAAGCATTTGCAAATGCTGGTGCGGATTATATTACAGTTCATGTCGAAGCATGTAAGCATCTACACCGTACAATTTCCTTAATTAAATCTTTAGGTGTAAAAGCTGGGGTTGTATTAAATCCAGCAACACCTGTTAGTACGATTCAACATGTAATTAAAGATATCGATATGGTGTTACTGATGAGCGTTAACCCTGGATTTGGCGGACAATCTTTCATTCCTGAAGTACTGCCGAAAATCCGCAGTGTCAAGGAGATGGCAGATCAATTTAACCCAACGCTTGAAATTGAAATTGACGGCGGGGTAAATGCAGAGACAGCGAAGCTTTGTGTAGAAGCTGGAGCGAATGTTTTAGTAGCTGGTTCAGCAGTATACAACCAAGCGGATCGTAAGAAGGCTATTGAGGCAATAAGAGGTTTATAATAGGATTGATTAAATGAGCCGACAGCGTTTTTGTCGGCTTTTTTTAAAAGATAAACAAGTAAAAAATTGTGTGGTGTCTAACCTTACACCTGCCATGCTCGGTCGTAAGCCCTTCTGTTTTGAAAACCAGAATCGGGTTTTCAAGAACAGCTCGTTTAGCCTTGCGCATGGCTCCTTTTTGATTGGAAGTAAGACGAAGAAGTAAGCACATTCATCAAAAAGGACCGGTGACGACGGTTTTTCTTATTGTCAAGCTTCAGCGCCCAGCTCCTAGTGTGCTTCGCCATCCTCCCTACGATAAGTCAACATCGAATTGACTGCTGTCTTTTCGTGTTTCCTTTATCTTGGTTGGAGGGCTCCAGCACATACGGAGCTTAGCAGAGCGCTTGCGCTTTTCTTAATTCTTAGTATAGAAAGTAGGGTAGGGTATGAAAACAATTTATTTAATGGCAGGTGGCCCAATAGAGAATATTCCTGATATCTCACAATATGAACAACCAGACGTATGGGTTGGGATAGATAAAGGAATCAGTACTTTAGTATCACTAGGTGTAACGCCAAGTGTCGTATTTGGTGATTTTGATTCTATTGAACCAAAAGATTTACAATACATTACAGATTCACAATCGACAATTTTTCAATTTCCATCTGAGAAGGATGATACTGATTTAGCATTAGCCTTTGACTGGGCATTGAAACAACAGCCGGATTGTATAAAAGTTTTTGGAAATACAGGTGGGAGAATGGACCATTCAATGGGTGGCATTCAGCTTTTAGTGGAGGAGACTGCGTTAAAAAGCTCCACAAAAGTAACAATAGAAGACCGTTGGAATACAATGTTTGCGGTTATACCTGGTACATATACGATTGCTAATAATCAAAAGTTCAAATATATTTCCTTTTTTACTATTTCTCCTCAAGTGGAAGGTATAACTTTGACAGGTTTTAAATATCCATTGAATAATAGAGATTTACCTTTGGGTAGCACTCTTTGTGTCAGTAATGAACTAATTTCTGAAAGTGGTACTTTTTCATTTACGAGTGGCATATTATTGGTGATAAGAAGCAATGATAGTGGTGCTTAAAACGTAAGAACATCTTTATTTTTAAAATGAACTTATAAAACTTTGGCTTTGTTTTAGTGAGGAGGGAAACAATGAAGTTTTATACAATAAAATTACCGAGAATATTAGGTGGGTTAGTGCGTGCGATGTTAGGTGCATTTCGAAAGGGGTAAGCGAGAGCTTGCTACTAAAGTAGTACTCGTATGGAAATAGGCTTTAAATTCATATAAAAAAATAAGAGAGTGTTACAAAAGTTTTCTTTTGAACACCCTCTTATTTTTATGTATTTTAGATGAAAATTATCAATCCAAATACAAAGGCATCCAACATGTTGGATGCCTATACATTATACGCGTTCAACTTTACCAGATTTTAATGCGCGAGCTGAAACGTACACGCGTTTTGGTTTACCATCTACTAAAATACGAACTTTTTGAAGGTTTGCACCCCAAGTACGTTTGTTAGCGTTCATTGCGTGAGAACGAGTGTTCCCAGAAGTAGTCTTTCTTCCAGTGATTACACATTTACGTGCCATATATATTCCCTCCTAACTAAAGCGAGCTTAAGTATCAATAGTTCTTAAGTCAATTATCAAATACTTAAATAATGTATCATACATAAAATAGAAATGCAATAGTTCTAGACATATGCTTTCAAGAAAAAAACCTTGACATATTATTTATGTTGTTGCTTTATAATAAGACAGAGAAAAACTTTTAAAAATTTTATTGTTATAGTAAAATGTTTGTAGTCAAGCTGTATTTTCCAAAAGGGGGAATAACATATGTCCATTGAATTAAAAACAAATTACGGGCAAATTGATATATCTATCGATGTCATCGCTACAATAGCAGGAGGCGCTGCTGTTGATTGCTACGGAATCGTAGGCATGGCAAGTAAAAAGCAATTGAAAGATGGAATTGCAGAGATCTTAAGAAAAGAAAACTTCACAAAAGGTGTTATTGTTCGCCAAGAAGAAGATGCAGTACATATTGATATGTACATTATCGTAAGTTACGGTACTAAGATATCTGAGATTGCTCATAATGTTCAGTCAAAAGTGAAATATACCCTGGACAAAACGGTTGGACTTTCTGTCGATTCCGTGAATATTTATGTGCAGGGAGTTCGTGTGACGAACCCGTAATAAGGAGGAAACATTTGTGTCAATAACTAGTATAGATGGAAAGCGTTTTGCAGAAATGATCATCTTAGGTGCCCATCAACTATCTGCTAATGCCAAATTAGTAGATGCTTTAAACGTTTTTCCGGTTCCAGATGGTGACACTGGTACTAACATGAATTTATCTATGACTTCTGGAGCTAAAGAAGTAGAGAATAATATTCAAGAGCATATTGGAAAAGTTGGTTCGGCTCTTTCAAAAGGATTGCTAATGGGTGCTCGCGGTAATTCAGGTGTAATCCTGTCTCAATTATTCCGTGGCTTCTCAAAAAAAATTGAAGCTAATGCGACAATTAATAGCAGTGAATTTGCGGCTGCGTTTGATGCAGGCGTTGCTACTGCTTATAAAGCCGTTATGAAGCCGGTAGAAGGAACAATTCTTACTGTTGCTAAAGATGCAGCAAAAGCGGCTGTTCAATCTGCTGAAAAAAATACAGATATCGTGAAAGTAATGGAAGATATCGTGAAAGAAGCAAATGCGTCATTACAACGTACACCAAATTTATTACCTGTACTGAAAGAAGTTGGCGTAGTAGATAGTGGTGGACAAGGTTTAGTTTTCGTTTATGAAGGTTTTCTTGCTCAATTAAAAGGTGAGAAGCTTGGAGAAAGAATTACTTCATCTCAGCCTTCAATGGATCAGTTAGTAAGTGCTGAACACCATATGAACGTAAATGAACATATGAACGGTGAAGAAATTGAATTTGGTTACTGTACTGAATTTATGGTTCGTTTTGAAGACGATAAAGTCAAAAATCATCCTTTCGTAGAAGAAGAGTTCAGAAATACTTTAAGCGAGTACGGTGATTCACTTCTTGTAATCTCGGATGATGAAATTGTCAAAGTTCACATTCACTCTGAACAACCAGGTGAGTGTTTAAACTATGGTCAAAAGTTCGGTAGCTTAATTAAAATTAAAGTGGATAATATGCGTGAGCAGTTCTCAAGCGTATATGGAGATGACTCTGCTAAGCAACAGCAACCAGTGCTTTCGAAGAAAACAGAAGAGTACGGTATCGTAACAGTTGCTATGGGTTCAGGTATCTCAGATTTATTCAAAAGCATTGGAGCGAAAGCTGTCATTGAAGGTGGACAAACAATGAATCCGAGTACGGAGGATATTGTAAAAGCTATTCGTGAAGTAAATGCGAAAAATGTCATTATCTTACCTAATAATAAAAATATTATTATGGCTGCGCAGCAATCAGTGGATCTTGTCGACGAAAATGTAATTGTGATTCCATCCAAAACAGTTCCTCAAGGTATGGCTGCTCTATTAGCGTTTAACCCATCATTACAAGCTGAAGATAATGAATCAGCTATGACAGAAGCATTATCACATGTAAAAACAGGTCAAATTACATTTGCAGTTCGTGATACAAGCATTGATGGTCTTGAAATCGAAAATGGAGATTTTATGGGACTTTCTGAAGGTAAAATCACAAATAAAAGCAAAGACAAGCTAGAAGCGGCGAAAGAATTGTTGCAAAATATGATTGATGAAGATGCTGAAATTTTAACAATCATTTATGGTGAAGATGTGAATGAAGACGAAGTGGCACAATTAGTGGCATTCTGCGAAGAAAACTTTGAAGATGTTGAAGTTGAATTGCATGATGGTAAACAACCGTTGTACTCATTTATTTTTTCAGTTGAATAAATCTTGTTTCATGGCTCACATTAATAAATGTAGAAGATTTTATTTATGAAACAATGTTATGTTAAACAGGAATAGAAGATTCTTCTATTCCTGTTTTTAGTCTTTTAAAATATAGGAGACGCTACTATAATCAAAATGAATGAAATGACTTTGTTAATAGTAGAAAAGGTATTAATAATATTTGGTATTTAGTGAGGGAAGATAGTGAAATATAAAAGTGTCTTTGATATTATTGGGCCTATTATGATTGGTCCATCAAGTTCGCATACTGCAGGCGCTGCCCGTATTGGTAAAGTGGCAAGAAGTTTATTTAGAAAACAGCCGAAATGGGTCGAAATATATTTCTATGGTTCATTTGCCGAGACATATAAAGGGCATGGAACAGATGTTGCGATTATTGGTGGGATATTGGATTTTGATACGCATGATGAAAGAATCATTAATTCAATTGAGATTGCTGGTGATTTAGGTGTCGACGTTAGTTTCTCAGTAGAAGATGATGATACAGATCACCCGAATACAGTGAAAGTAAGAATGGGCGATGGTGATGATGAACTTGAGTTAGTAGGAATATCAATCGGTGGAGGGAAAATTGAAATCATTGAATTGAATGGTTTTAAATTGAAGCTTTCTGGTAATCATCCTGCTATTTTAGTGGAGCACCATGATAAATTTGGAGCAATTGCAAGTGTTTCAAATGTTCTCGCTCGTTACGAAATCAATATTGGGCACATGGAAGTTTCCCGTAAAGAAATGGGTAAGAAAGCTCTTATGACAATTGAAGTTGATCAAAATATAGATGATATCATTTTAGATAAATTAGAAATACTACCAAATATTATTTGTGTAACTAAAATTGTTGATTAATATTTGCGGAAGGAGGGGAGCATTTGTTTAGAAATGTTACCGAACTAGTCGAATTAGCAGAAAGTCAAAATAAAAAAATATCGGACATCATGATTGAGCAAGAAATGAAAGTAACAGGGCTTTCAAGAGAAGCAGTTATCTCTAAGATGGAGCAAAATCTTGATGTGATGGAGAGAGCTATTGAAAGAGGTTTAGCTGGCGTGCAATCACACTCAGGGCTAACGGGTGGAGATGCTGTCTTGTTACAATCTTATATAGAGAGTGGCAAAAGTCTTGCAGGTCCACTTTTGTTAGATGCGGTTAGTAAAGCTGTAGCTACAAATGAAGTGAATGCAGCAATGGGAACAGTTTGTGCTACGCCAACCGCAGGTTCAGCAGGGGTTGTGCCTGGAACACTGTTTGCGTTGAAGGAGAAGTTACAGCCGACGCGTGAGCAAATGGTGGCCTTCTTATTTACAGCGGGAGCATTTGGTCTTGTAGTAGCTAATAATGCCTCAATCTCTGGGGCTGCAGGTGGTTGTCAGGCTGAAGTGGGTTCTGCTTCTGGTATGGCAGCAGCAGCTATAGTTGAATTAGCTGGAGGTACGCCTTCTCAATGTGCTGAAGCAATGTCAATAACGTTAAAAAATATGTTAGGTTTAGTTTGTGATCCAGTTGCTGGTCTAGTGGAAGTTCCATGTGTGAAAAGGAATGCAATGGGTGCAGCTAATGCGGTTGTTGCTGCAGATATGGCTCTTGCGGGGATTTCGAGTAAAATACCTTGTGATGAAGTAATCGAAGCAATGTTCCGTATTGGTCAATCGATGCCTGTTGCCCTTCGAGAAACTGCAAAAGGAGGCTTAGCTGCTACCCGTACGGGAAAAGCATTAGAAGCATCTATTTACGGGTCGTCGCTAGATAAGAAAAAATGATGAAACAATCTCATTCTGTAGCTGAATTGAAAGGTGTTGGGCCGGAAACGTCGGAAGCGTTGAAAGAGATGGGGATTTTGACCGTTTCGGATTTACTAGAATATTTACCTTATCGCTACGAAGATTTTCGTCTGAAAGACCTTGAGGAAGCTGCCCAAGATGAGCGTGTTACAGTGGAAGGTGTCATTCATAGTACACCTTCCACTGTGTACTACGCTAAGAAAAAAACAAGGTTATCTTTTAAATTATTAGTAGATCGTTATTTAGTTACAGTTGTGTTTTTTAATCAGCCATATTTAAAGAAGAAATTTGAGCTTCATCAAACTGTCACGATAACGGGTAAGTGGGATCGAAATAGGCAAACTATTACGGCAAATGATTTTCAAATCGGACAAAATAAACAACAACAAACCTTTGAGCCAGTGTATTCGACTAAGGGAAGCGTAACGGTAAAAGGGTTACGTAAGTTTATTGGACTTGCCTTTTCTCAGTTTGAAAATGAAATCGTCGAAACTTTGCCAGAATATTTCATGCAAAAGTATAAGTTGTTAACTAGAAAGCAAGCGTTGCGTGCTATGCACTTCCCAATGGGAGAAAATGACCTTAAGCAAGCGCGTCGCCGAATAGCGTATGAAGAATTATTGCTTTTTCAACTAAAAATGCAAGCGTTGCGACGAATTCAAAGGCAGGGCTCTGCAGGGATTAGTCATACATATGACAATGATAGTTTAACGAATTATATGGAAAGTCTTCCGTTCCCTTTAACTTCTGCACAAAGTAGAGTAGTGCAGGAAATTCTTCAAGATATGAAGTCACCGCATCGAATGAATCGCTTATTGCAAGGTGATGTAGGGTCTGGGAAGACAGTTGTAGCCACTATTGCATTACTTGCGTCTGTGACGAGTGGTTACCAAGGGGCTTTAATGGTTCCGACAGAAATACTAGCGGAACAACATGCAGCCTCTATACAAGAGTTGTTGAAAGATACAGGTGTGAAAACAGCGTTATTTACGAGCTCTGTTAAAGGGAAAAAGCGTCGGGAACTTTTAGAAGCATTGAAAGCTGGCGAAATTGATATACTTATTGGTACACATGCATTAATTGGTGATGAGGTGTTTTTTAATCGCTTAGGCTTAGTAATTACAGATGAGCAGCATCGTTTTGGTGTTAAACAAAGACGTATATTGCGCGAAAAAGGGGAAAATCCAGATGTGCTGTTTATGACAGCTACCCCGATTCCGAGAACGCTAGCTATTACGGTGTTCGGGGAGATGGATGTTTCGATTATTGATGAAATGCCAGCGGGACGAAAGCAAATTGAAACGTATTGGGCGAAGCATAATATGTTAGATCGCGTATTAGGATTTATGGAGAAAGAACTTCAAAAAGGAAGACAAGCGTATGTGATTTGTCCACTTATTGAAGAATCTGAGAAGCTGGATTTGCAAAATGCGATTGAAGTGCATGATATGTTAGTGCAATATTTTGGGACGAGGTATCAAATTGGATTAATGCATGGTAAACTGCCTACTGTAGAAAAAGATGAAGTGATGAGGCAATTCAGTGATAATCAATCGCAAGTTCTTGTTTCTACCACGGTAGTTGAGGTTGGTGTCAATGTTCCGAATGCGACGTTTATGTTTATATATGATGCAGAGCGCTTCGGTTTATCTCAGTTACACCAATTACGAGGTCGAGTTGGTCGAGGAAGTGAACAATCATACTGTGTTTTAGTAAGTGATGCTAAATCGGAAAACGGTAAAGAACGTATGAGGATTATGACTGAGACGAATGATGGTTTTGTTCTTTCTGAAAAAGATTTAGAATTAAGAGGGCCTGGTGATTTCTTTGGTAGGAAACAGAGTGGTTTGCCGGAATTTAAGGTTGCGGATCTTGTTCATGACTATCGAATGTTAGAAGTAGCTAGAGATGATGCCTCGCAGCTTATAAACTCAAACGCATTCTGGGAAGAAGAGCATTACGCACAGTTACGTGCTTATTTAGATTCAACAGGTATTTTAGCGCAAGATAAATTAGATTAAGCTAGTGTCATTTGGTTTGTAATAATAAATAGATTGCAAGAATGTAACAATGTCTTGCAATCTTTTATTAATATATATATACTACTATTAGTACCTAGTCATAATACTTCGGATGGTGACAAAATAAATGAGACGGAATAAGAAAGAAAGGCAAGCATTGCTAAAGGAAACGATACATGAGAATCCGTTTATTACAGATGAAGAGTTAGCAGATAAATTCTCTGTAAGTGTTCAAACGATTCGTCTTGATCGATTGGAAATGTCCATTCCTGAATTACGTGAAAGAATTAAGCATGTTGCTGAAAAAAATTATAGCGATGAGATAAAATCGCTACCGATAGAAGAAGTAATTGGGGATATTATTGATATCGAGCTCGATCAAAGTGCGATATCGATTTTAGATATAAGTAAAGAACATGTCTTTAAAAGAAATGGAATTGCACGAGGGCATCATCTATTTGCACAAGCTAACTCATTGGCAGTTGCTGTTACGAATGATGAATTCACACTTACTTCAAAAGCAAATATTAACTTTACAAGACCGGTTAAACAAAATGAACGAGTGATTGCAAAAGCGAAAGTAACGCAGCATGATAATGATTCAAAAAGATCAATAGTAGAAGTTAATAGCTATGTTGGCACAGAACTTGTTTTTAAAGGTTCTTTTGAAATGTACAGATCGAATATTGATAAAAAGGATGACTTCAATGAAAATCGCGATTGATGCAATGGGTGGCGACCACGCACCGAAAGAAGCAGTGCTTGGAGCACTTCGAGCAGTTAAAGAATATGATGACCTTACTATTTTATTAGTAGGTGATGAGAAGAAAATCTCCGAATACATAACACCTCATGAACGTATCGAAATACTACATACAGAAGAGGAAATTTTAGCAACTGATGAGCCAGTTCGAGCAGTAAGAAGAAAGAAGCAAGCTTCTATGGTATTAGCTGCACAAGCAGTAGCTGACGGCCAAGCTGATGCTTGTATTTCAGCAGGAAATACAGGTGCTTTGATGGCAGCTGGATTGTTTGTTGTAGGACGTATTAAAGGGATTGAACGCCCAGCCTTAGCACCAACACTTCCTACTTTAAATGGAGATGGCTTTGTTTTACTTGATGTTGGAGCAAATTCAGAGGCAAGACCAGAGCACTTAGTTCAGTTTGCTATCATGGGTTCTGTTTACGCTGAAAAAGTTCGTGGGTTAAAACAACCTCGTGTTGGATTGTTGAACATCGGAACGGAAGAAAAGAAGGGAACAGAATTAACGAAGGCAGCCTATGCTCTTTTACAAGAAGCACCTATTAATTTTGTAGGTAATGTCGAGAGTAGAGATTTACTAAATGGTGTAGCTGACGTTGTTGTTACAGATGGTTTCACTGGGAATATGGTTTTGAAAACAGTAGAGGGTACAGCAATGAATTTGTTCAAGATGATTAAAGAAGCAATGATGAGCAACTTGAAAAGCAAGCTTGCTGCCGCTGTTTTGAAACCTGAATTAATGAATATTAAGTCCAAAATGGATTATTCTGAGTATGGAGGTGCAGGTCTTTTTGGATTAAAAGCACCTGTTATTAAAGCTCATGGATCTTCTGATAGCAATGCATTCTTTAATGCGATTCGTCAAACGAAGACAATGGTGCAGCATGATGTAGCTCAAACTATTACATCATACATGGAAGAGAAAAAATAAGAATTAGATTGTTTGAAGGAGAGAAAAGAATGGCAAAAATCGCTTTTGTTTTTCCTGGTCAAGGATCACAAACTGTTGGAATGGGAAAGGAACTTTCTGATGAGTTTTCGAGTGTGAAAGCATACTTTGATCGTGCGGATGAAGTATTACAAATTGGTTTAAGTGATATTATTTTTAACGGGCCGGGAGAAGAACTTACTTTAACAACGAATGCTCAACCAAGTTTATTGACTACAAGTATTGCCATCTTATCTCGTTTACAAGAATATAATATTCAAGCTGACTATGTTGCAGGTCATAGCTTAGGTGAGTACAGTGCGTTAGTAGCTGCTAATGTATTATCTTTCGATGATGCTGTGATGGCTGTTCGTAGACGTGGAGAGTACATGGAAGAAGCGGTACCAGCAGGGCAAGGCAGCATGGCGGCGGTATTAGGTGCTGAACGCAAAGCTTTAGAAGATTTAACAGCTTCTATTACGGCTGAGGGCAATCCTGTTCAACTTGCGAATATAAATTGTCCAGGTCAAATTGTTATTTCAGGTTCTGCGGAAGGCGTTAAAAAAGCTTCTGAAGCTGCGAAGAGCATTGGTGCAAAGAGAGCTATGCCATTAGTTGTTAGTGGTCCATTCCATTCAAGCTTGATGAAGCCGGCTTCTTCAAACTTACAAGCAACTTTTGAAAAGATTACTTGGAATGACGCTGTTATTCCTGTTATTTCGAATGTAACTGCACAGCCAGTACAATCTTCAGAGGAAATGAAAGGATTATTAATTGAGCAATTATATTCTCCTGTTCTATGGCAAGATTGTGTGGAGAAAATGATTGAATTAGGTGTTGATACATTTATTGAAGTAGGTCCAGGTAAAGTATTGTCTGGCTTAATTAAGAAAATTGATCGGAGTGTACGCATCTTTTCTGTTTCTAATGAAAGCGAAGTTCAAGCTGTTGTAACGGCATTAAAGGAGGAAATGTAATCGTGAAATTACAAGACCAAGTAGCACTTGTAACAGGAGCTTCAAGAGGACTAGGAAGAGCAATTGCCCTAGAGTTAGCTAGTCAAGGAGCGTCAGTAATTGTAAACTATGCTGGTAGCGAAGATAAAGCAAAAGCGGTAGTAGAAGAGATTAAGGCTCTTGGACAACAAGCGATTGCAGTTCGTTGTAATGTTGCTAATAGTGATGAAGTAGCTAGTATGGTGAAAACAGCTATTGAAGAATTCGGGAAAATCGATATTCTTGTTAATAATGCGGGTGTAACAAGAGATAATTTATTAATGAGAATGAAGGAAGAAGAGTGGGATACAGTCCTTGATACGAACTTAAAAGGTGTGTTCCTATGTACGAAGAGCGTTACAAGACCAATGATGAAACAACGTAAAGGTCGTATCATTAACGTGGCGAGTGTAGTTGGTGTAGTTGGTAATGCTGGACAAGCTAACTATGTAGCAGCTAAAGCAGGTGTAATTGGTTTAACGAAAACAACAGCTAAAGAACTTGCTCCAAGAGGTATTACTGTTAATGCAGTTGCTCCTGGATTTATTACAACCGATATGACGGACCAACTTCCAGAAGAAGTGAGAACAAGCCTATTAACTCAAATTCCGCTTGCTAGATTTGGTCAGCCTGAAGATATTGCGAAGGTTGTTTCTTTCTTAGCTTCAAGTGACAGTGCTTATATGACAGGTCAGACGCTATGTGTTGATGGCGGTATGGTTATGTAGTTGATGTTTTGGAAATAGTTAACTTATTCCAAAGTGAAAGAAATTTATTTATTATCGTAACAAAATACACTATAATATAATGACTTGAAAGGAGGTGAATCGCAGTGGCAGATGTTTTAGAACGTATTACGAAAATCGTCGTTGATCGTCTTGAAGTTGAAGAGTCTGAAGTAAAACCAGAAGCTTCATTCAAAGAAGATTTAGGTGCTGATTCTCTTGATGTAGTTGAGCTTGTAATGGAGCTTGAAGATGAATTCGGTATGGAAATTTCCGACGAAGATGCTGAAAAAATCTCAACGGTTGGAGACGCCGTTAATTACATAGAAAGCAATATGTAATTTATATAAAGTGAAACTTCCATAAGTAGAGGTATTATAACCTTTACTTATGGTTAGTTGAACCAATCGGGTTCTTACTGACGTAAATTCCTACTTCAAACTCTTTGTTACTAAGAAGTTAAGAAGTGGAAATCTAACGTCAATTAGAACGGGATAAAGTTAGCCAAGGCCAACTCGAAACGAAGAAACGGTGGATTCACTTACTAAGTAGATTTATTTGACTAAGTAAGCAAACTCTTTCTACGTAAGGGAAAGGTCTTTTTTCTTTTCTACTAGCACATTTAACAGAACGCTCTTTCTTTCTGGGCTTAATGTCTGTAAACTGTGCTTATATAGTGTATTTTTAAAAAGATTATTTTCTTTTTTCACAATCATTTTATATACTTAAGAATGTTGATTAATAATTTACTATAAAACATAAGCAATTGTTTTAAAAGGGGCTTGATGTAACGATAATGTAGGTATACCCTTTAAATTGTTAGATTTATGGTTTCGGAGGATATTATGCGGAAGAACGGAAAAGAAAGAAGAGCTCCAAGTAAAAATATGAAGTTTGAACAATTTCAAAAAGAAACAGGTTTTCGTTTTACTAATGAACGATTATTAAAGCAAGCATTTACACATTCATCTTATGTGAATGAGCATCGTCGTAAGCCATATGAAGATAATGAAAGGCTTGAATTTTTAGGAGATGCTGTTTTGGAGTTAACAGTTTCTCAATACTTATATAAAAAATATCCATTAATGAGTGAAGGAGAATTGACTAAATTACGTGCAGCAATTGTATGCGAGCCGTCACTAGTTAGATTTGCTCATTTCATGTCATTTGGTAAGCTTGTTCTTCTTGGAAAAGGAGAAGAATTAACAGGTGGTAGAGAACGTCCGGCATTGTTAGCTGATGTGTTTGAAGCATTTATCGGAGCTCTCTATTTAGATCAAGGTATGGATATGGTATATAAGTTTTTACAATTAACAGTATTTCCTAAAATTGACGAAGGTGCTTTTTCTCATGTGATGGATTTCAAGAGTCAACTTCAAGAACTTGTTCAGCGTGATGGAGCTGGAGTAATTGAGTACAAAATTCATCAAGAAAAAGGACCAGCCCATAATAAAGAATTCGTTTCAAAAGTTGCATTAAATGGTGAAACGATGGGGACTGGTATTGGTCGCTCTAAGAAAGAAGCGGAACAAAAAGCTGCCGAGCAGGCATTAACAAACTTAAAAAACATCGAGAAGAAATAAATGTAGAGTATTGAAAGGGGAAATATACTTGTTCCTCAAGCGTTTAGATGTCATTGGATTTAAATCGTTTGCCGAAAGAATATCAATTGATTTTGTAGAGGGAGTTACAGCGGTTGTAGGACCTAACGGTAGTGGCAAAAGTAATGTTACGGATGCCATCCGTTGGGTTTTAGGTGAACAGTCTGCAAAATCGTTACGCGGCACAAAAATGGAAGATATAATTTTTGTTGGAAGTGATTCGAGGAAATCACTTAACTTTGCTGAAGTTACACTAACATTAGATAATAGCGATCAGTTTTTAAGTTTTGATTTCCAAGAAGTGAGCGTTACAAGAAGGGTGTATCGCTCAGGTGAAAGTGAATTTTTCATTAACAAACAAGCATGTCGTTTAAAAGATATCGTAGATTTGTTTATGGATTCAGGACTTGGGCGTGAAGCCTTTTCTATCATAAGTCAAGGGAAAGTTGAAGAGATTCTTAGCAGTAAAGCGGAAGATCGTAGAACAATTTTCGAAGAAGCTGCGGGTGTGTTGAAATATAAAACACGCAAAAGGAAAGCTGAGCAAAAGCTTACTGAAACTCAGGACAATTTAAATCGTGTACAAGATATTGTTCATGAGTTAGAGGGGCAAGTCGAGCCTTTAAAGATTCAAGCTTCGATAGCAAAAGATTATTTAGAGAAAAAAGAAGAATTGCAGCAATATGAAGTAGCTCTTACAGTACATGATATTGAAGAATTGCATGACAATTGGCAAACACTGACGCAAAACTATAAAGAGCATAAAGATACTGAAGTGCAAATGAATACTGATGTACAGTCGAAAGAAGCAGAAATTGTTAAGCTGCGAGATCAAATTACAGCGTTAGATGAGTCGGTTAGCGACTTGCAAGAGGTTCTTTTATTAACTACTCAGGAATTAGAGAAGTTAGAAGGACGCAAAAATGTATTACAAGAAAGAAAGAAAAACGCTACACAAACGAGACAGCAAGTAGAAGATGCAATACGAGAAGCTACTAATCAAATTCAGCGATTAGTAGAAGAACAAGCAACACAACAAAGTATTTTAGAAAATGTAAAAAAAGATGTTGCTGTTATTAAATCTCAGCTTGCTGAAAAAGAAAATGTGTTAGGTGCGTATAGCGAAGATTTAGAAACAGAGATTGAAACATTAAAAAGTGATTATATTGAATTGCTCAATACACAAGCAGCGGCGAATAATGAATCGCGTATGTTAGAACAACAAATGCAACAAACTATGCAACGTAATAATCGCTTAGACCAAGAAAATCAAGGCTTGCTTGAAAAACGCTCAGAAATTATCGAAAAAAGAACAGAATTATTAGAGCGTTTACAGCAATTAGTAGAAAAAATAGATCAAACAGCAACAAAGTATTTTGAAAGTAAGACTCAGCTCGATAAACTTCAAAATAAATATCAGTCGCAAGAATCTAAACTATATCAAGCTTATCAATTCGTACAACAAAGCAAGTCTAGAATTGATATCCTGCAAGGTATGGAAGATGAATATGCTGGGTTCTTTCAAGGTGTTAAAGAAGTTCTAAAGGCGAAAAGTTTACAAGGTATTGAGGGAGCGGTCGCTGAATTAATGACTGTTCCAAAAGAATATAATACGGCTATTGAAATTGCATTAGGCTCTGCTATGCAACATATTGTCGTTCAAACAGAAGAAAATGCTAGACGTGCGATTCAGTTTTTAAAACAACATTCTTTTGGTCGAGCTACTTTTCTGCCACTATCAGTAATGAAAGAAAGAAATATTCCTTCTAATCAACTACAAACTATTGAGCATCATCCTTCTTATGTCGGCGTTGCATCTAAATTAATACAGTTTGATGCAAAATATACATCAATCATGACTAATCTTCTCGGTACGGTAATTATTACAAGAGATTTGAAAGGCGCCAATGAAATGGCGCGTCAACTTGGGTTTAAATATCGCATTGTTACCGTTGATGGAGATGTTGTGAATACTGGTGGAAGTATGACAGGTGGAGGCACGAAAGGGAAAAATTATTCTTTATTGTCTCGTAAAGGTGAGCTAGAAGATTTGAAGGCCAAATTGCCAGTTATGGAAGAAAAGACTGCAAAGCTAGAAAGTGAAGTGAAAAGTATTAAAGTTGCGATACAAGAGCATACAGAGGCTTGTGATACGATTCGAAAGCAGCAGGAAGAGCTTCGTTTCAAAGAGCAAAGTTTGAAAGGAGATTTACGTGAAGTAGAGATAGAAGAGCGTAATATGAATGATAGACTCTCGCTTTACGATCATGAAAAATCATCGTTTCAAGCAGAAAAACAACAAAAAGAAAAGCGTATGCTAGAATTGCAGCAGTTTTTAGCAAATTGCCGTAAAGAGATTGAAGAACAAAAGACAATTATTGAGGAGCTAACAGCGAAGAAACAAGATCAACAATTGTCTAAGGATGTTGTTCTTCAAGAAATGAATGAATTAAAAGTACAGTATGCATCTAAAAACCAACAATTACAAAATCTCGAAGATAAATATGAGCGAATTCTTCAAGATTTACAGCAGTGGCAAACGAAAGAAACTGAAGCAAAAGAAAATATGGCTTTATTGTTTGATGATTTGGAAA
The DNA here is from genome assembly GCF_000380245.2 of Bacillus massiliigorillae. GTDB lineage: Bacteria > Bacillota > Bacilli > Bacillales > DSM-1321 > Bacillus_AD > Bacillus_AD massiliigorillae. The sequence goes on along the minus strand of NZ_HG428741.1, from coordinate 2,524,439 downwards.
GCCATGATAGTGGTGAACAGCAACTTGATATTGCAGTTAAACAAAAGCAAAAAGAAAAGCAAGAAACTGTACAACTTATTTCAAAACGACGAGAAGAAAGAAGCAAGCTTCAACTTGTTCTTGATGATGGCGAAATAGAGTTAAAAGAATTAAAACGTGTATATAAAGGTCATTTCGAATCGTTAAAAGATGAGGAAGTAAAAATAAATCGTCTAGATGTTGAACTAGATAATCGCTTACAACAATTGCAAGAGGAATATGTTTTAACTTTTGAAGCGGCTAAAGAGCAGTATTCTTTAGTGTATTCTCCAGAAGAAACGAGAAAGAAAGTTAAGCTTATTAAGTTAGCAATCGAAGAGTTAGGAACGATTAATCTGGGTGCAATTGATGAATATGAAAGAGTGCATGAACGTTTTAGTTTTCTGACAGAGCAACGAGAAGACTTATTAGAAGCGAAGGAAACATTATTCCAAGTAATTGATGAGATGGATGTTGAGATGAAGCGGCGTTTTGAAGAGACGTTTAACGGTATCCGCGATCAATTTGAACGTGTGTTTCAACAATTATTTGGTGGTGGTAGAGCGGAGCTAAGATTAACCAATCCAGATGATTTATTAAATACTGGTGTTGAAATTATTGCTCAGCCACCCGGAAAGAAATTGCAAAACCTGAATTTGCTTTCCGGTGGAGAACGTGCGCTAACAGCAATTGCCTTGCTGTTTTCTATTCTAATCGTACGCCCTGTGCCGTTCTGTGTGTTGGATGAAGTTGAAGCAGCATTAGATGAAGCGAATGTCGTTCGTTTTAGCGAATATTTAAAGAAATTTAGTTCCGAGACACAATTCATTGTTATTACGCATCGTAAAGGTACAATGGAATCGGCAGATGTTTTGTATGGTATAACTATGCAAGAATCTGGCGTATCAAAACTAGTGTCAGTTAGATTAGATGATAAAGAAGTTACAGAACAACTGAAATAGGAAGTGAAAGTATGAGTTTCTTTAAAAAATTAAAAGATAAATTTACAGCGACAACGGACCAAGCAAGCGAAAAGTTTAAGCAAGGTCTTACAAAAACGCGTGATTCATTTGCTGGTAAGGTAAATGATCTTGTAGCAAGATACCGTAAAGTGGACGAGGATTTCTTTGAAGAGCTAGAAGAAATCTTAATTACGGCAGATGTGGGCTTTGACACGGTTATGGCGTTAATTGAAGAGTTAAAGATGGAAGTGAAGCGTCGTAACATCCAAGATACAAAAGAAGTACAAGCAGTTATTTCTGAAAAGCTAGTAGAGATTTACCGTAATAAAGAAGAAGTAGATGCGAATATTGCTATGCAAAATGATTTAACAGTTATTCTTTTTGTTGGTGTTAACGGTGTTGGTAAGACAACGACAATCGGAAAGCTAGCGCATAAGTTTAAGAGTGAAGGTAAAAAGGTTTTATTAGCAGCAGGTGATACATTCCGTGCTGGAGCTATTGAGCAGTTAGAAGTGTGGGGAGATCGTGTTGGTGTGGATGTCATTAAACAAGGTGCAGGCTCAGACCCAGCTGCTGTTATGTTTGATGCAGTGCAAGCAGCTCGTTCACGCGGTGCGGATGTCTTACTTTGTGATACTGCAGGTCGCCTTCAAAATAAGGTTAACTTAATGAAGGAGTTAGAAAAGGTAAAGAAGGTCATTGAACGTGAAATACCAGGTGCTCCTCATGAGGTACTTCTTGTATTAGATGCGACAACTGGACAAAATGCATTAATTCAAGCCAAGACGTTTAAAGAGGCTACAGACGTATCAGGAATCGTTTTAACGAAGCTAGACGGTACAGCTAAAGGTGGGATCGTCCTTGCGATTAAAAATGAATTAGACATTCCTGTGAAGTTTGTTGGGCTTGGTGAGAAAATGGATGATTTGCAGCCGTTTGATGCAGAGAAATATGTATATGGATTATTTGCTGATTTAGTGGATAATGAATAAAAATGAAAAACAACGAGTGTTCATTAGAATGCTCGTTGTTTTTTTGTATAAAAAGTGTGTTTGTGGTAATTGTAGTTGAGAGGTGTAATCGTTGAATTAGCTGCATTATCGTTTAGTAATTGGTATACAGATTCTTCAAGTAAACTAAGCTGTGTTGTTTTTTTCTAGATGTCAAGATATTCTCTTGACATCTAGGTGTGTACACGGTAAACTATGGTTTGTAAAGGTGTTTTACTTAACAAGAGGGGGGTAGTGACATGTCGCTTGAAAAAACAACGAGAATGAACTATCTATACGATTTTTATCAATCGTTGCTAACTGAGAAACAACAAAGCTACATGGCGCTATATTACTTAGATGATTTCTCCCTTGGTGAAATAGCCGAAGAATATCATGTGAGTCGTCAAGCAGTATACGACAATATCAAAAGAACAGAAGCGATGCTTGAGGAATATGAAGCAAAGCTGTTACTATTTGAAAAGTTTCAAAAGCGAAGTACTCTAATTGATGAGCTGAAAGAAGACGTAAATACATCTTCATTTGACACAATAAAAATGCTTGATATAATAGCAGAGCTTGAGAAATTAGATTAGGAGGCGGCATGTATGGCATTTGAAGGATTAGCCGACCGACTGCAAGGTACAATACAGAAAATTCGTGGCAAGGGAAAAGTTAATGAAGCAGATGTAAAAGAGATGATGCGTGAAGTAAAGCTTGCTCTTTTAGAAGCGGATGTTAACTTCAAAGTTGTTCGAGAATTCGTTAAGCGCGTAAGTGAGCGCGCAGTAGGTCAAGAAGTTCTCAAAAGCTTAACCCCTGGTCAACAGGTCATTAAGGTTGTTAAAGAAGAATTAACAGACTTAATGGGTGGTGAGCAAAGCAAAATTGCGGTTGCAAATCGTCCCCCAACTGTCATTTTAATGGTAGGTCTTCAAGGGGCTGGTAAAACAACCACAACAGGTAAGCTTGCAAACCTTTTAAGAAAAAAATATAACCGTAAGCCGTTACTTGTAGCTGCCGATATATATCGTCCAGCAGCCATTAAACAGTTAGAAACGCTAGGTAAACAGCTAGATATGCCTGTATTCTCACTAGGAGATCAGGTAAGTCCGGTTGAAATTGCTAAGCAAGCTATTGAAAAAGCGAAGGAAGAACATCTTGATTACGTTCTAATCGATACAGCAGGTCGTCTTCATATCGATGAAGAGTTAATGACTGAGCTGAAAGATGTGAAAGAAGTAGCAAAGCCTGATGAAATCTTCTTAGTTGTTGATAGTATGACTGGTCAAAGTGCTGTAGACGTTGCTGGTAGCTTTAATGAGCAACTAGGCCTTACTGGCGTTGTATTAACAAAGCTTGATGGTGATACAAGAGGTGGGGCAGCGTTATCCATTCGTTCTGTGACTAACACTCCAATTAAGTTTGTTGGTCTTGGCGAGAAATTAGATGCGCTTGAAGTTTTCCATCCTGAACGTATGGCGTCAAGAATTCTTGGTATGGGTGATGTACTAACTCTAATCGAAAAAGCACAAGCGAATGTCGATGAAGCAAAAGCAAAAGAGTTAGAACAAAAACTTCGTACTCAAACATTTACATTTGATGATTTTCTAGAGCAACTAGGGCAAGTTCGTAATATGGGACCGCTCGATGACCTTTTGAAAATGCTTCCTGGAGCTAACAAAATGAAAGGCTTAGACAATTTGTCTATTGATGAAAAACAAATTGGACATGTTGAAGCCATCATTCGCTCAATGACAGCTAAAGAAAAGTCGAATCCAGAGATCCTAAACGCTGGCCGTAGGAAACGTATTGCTAAAGGAAGCGGAACTTCAATTCAAGAAGTTAACCGTTTATTGAAGCAATTTGATGAAATGAAAAAAATGATGAAACAAATGACAAACATGCAAAAAGGGAAGAAAAAAGGCTTTAAACTCCCTTTTATGTAAGGTTTTTAACACTGTTAAGAAAAAAACCTTTACAAACTATAAATAACTTTGATAATATATTATCTTGTTGAAACTAATCGGAAGAGGTGCTTTATAAAATGGCAGTTAAAATTCGTTTAAAACGTATGGGAGCAAAAAAATCTCCTTTCTATCGTATTGTTGTAGCAGATTCTCGTTCACCACGTGATGGACGTTACATTGAAATCGTAGGAACTTACAATCCAGTTGCTCAACCAGCTAAGGTTGAAATCAACGAAGAGCTTGCTCTTAAATGGTTACAAGACGGTGCAAAACCATCTGATACAGTTCGTAACTTACTTTCTAAACAAGGCATTATGGAAAAATTCCACAATGCAAAAAACGCTAAGTAATTAGCAAACGATGATGAAAGAACTCATCGAAACAATTGTAACGTCTCTTGTTGATCATCCAGAAGCTGTTGTAATTAAATCAGAAGAAGATGATAACCGCATTACATTTTACTTATCTGTTCATAAAGAAGATATGGGTAAAGTAATCGGTAAGCAAGGGCGTGTAGCTAAGGCGATTCGAACTGTAATATATGCAGCAGGATCATCACAGCAAAAGAAAATCTATCTAGAGATTTCCGAATAGGAGGGCTAAAACCCCTCCTTTTTTGGTATGATAAAATAAGAACGGTATATATGAACATTTTGTAAAATGTGAAGAAATTTATACATAATCAAGAAATTAGTTGAAAAATAAACTGGGAGGGGTTGCAATGAAGATTCTGCAAACAATAACTGTGAATCAAGTTTTAACTGTTACCAGCAAGAATCAACTCCTTGAAAAATATAAAAAGCAATATAGTCAATTACAAAAGGAAATTGACCAATTGAAATTCGAAATGAAAAAGCTTGAGAAAACAAAAAAATTTCAGCCGACGACTTTAAAAAAGCATTTTGAAAAAGAAATATCAAATCGTTCGGAAAAAATCAAACTTCTTGACTTTCAAATGGAACAGCTTGATATACTACCAATTGGAAGTGAATTAAAGGAGCGAGACGTTCAAGCTATTATAGATGTTGAAATCGGAACTGATTGGGACGAGTTAATGAAAACAAAAACAATTGTCGTTACTGATGGAAAAGTAACTGAAATTCGTTAGAGGTGTAAAAAGTGGAAAAGTGGTTTAATGTTGGGAAAATCGTTAATACTCATGGTATTAGAGGTGAAGTTCGTGTCATTTCTCGTACGGATTTTGCAGATGAACGATATAAAGTAGGAAATTCATTATTTTTATTTCAAAATAATCAAGAGACGCCAATTGAATTAAAAATCACATCGCACAGAAAGCATAAAAATTTTGATTTGCTAACATTTGAAGGCTATCAGAATGTAAATGATGTAGTAGGCTTTAAGGAAGGCTTATTAAAGGTTCCAGAGTCGTATTTAGAAGCATTAGATGAAGACGAGTACTATTTCCATGAAATTATCGGCTGCAAGGTATTAACGACTGCTGATGAGGAGCTTGGAACGATTCGTGAAATATTAACACCTGGTGCAAATGATGTATGGGTTATTCAAGCGAAGAAAGGTAAGGATATATTAATTCCTTACATAGAAGAGATTGTAAAAGAAATTAATATCCCAAATAAGACAATCATTATTGAACCAATGGAAGGGTTATTATAATGAAAATTGATGTATTATCACTGTTTCCTGAAATGTTCACTGGGGTCTTTGGATCTTCTATCTTAAAAAAAGCAGAAGAAAAAGGTGCAGCATCTTATAATGTTGTTAACTTCCGAGACTTCTCAAACAATAAGCATAACACAGTAGATGATTATCCTTATGGTGGCGGCGCAGGAATGGTTTTGAAGGCACAGCCTATCTTTGATGCTGTTGAACATTTAAGAAATGAGAATAAATCAAAGAAACAACGAGTTATTTTGTTATGTCCTCAAGGTGAGAGGTATACACAAAAGAAAGCGGAAGAGCTTGCAAAGGAAGAGCATTTAATTTTTGTGTGTGGTCATTATGAAGGTTACGATGAAAGAATAAGAGAGCATGTTGTGACGGATGAAATTTCATTAGGAGACTATGTGTTAACAGGTGGAGAATTAGGCGCTATGGTTGTGATTGATAGCGTTGTAAGGCTATTACCAGGTGTATTAGGCAATGAAGACTCGCCTGTTAAGGATTCTTATTCTTCTGGTTTGCTTGAGCATCCTCATTATACTCGTCCTTACGATTATAAAGGGTATAAGGTACCGGATACATTAATGTCAGGTAATCATAAACTCATCGAAGAATGGCGTATGAAAGAAAGCTTAAGAAGAACATGGACTCGCAGACCAGACTTACTAGACCATATTGAATTAACAAAGCAAGAAGAAAAATGGCTGGAAGAAATTAAAAAAGAGAATGAGCTATTGCAATAGTAACGGTAATATGATAAGATAATTTTTGTGATTTGGGGAATAAATCTTCAAATTACAGATAACGATGTTCCGCTGTAGGCAAATAGACTTGCAAGAGCGTCCGTATAAGGAGAGAAAAAACATGCAACAATTAATTCATGACATTACTAAAGAACAATTACGTTCTGATCTTCCATCTTTCCGCCCTGGTGACACTGTACGTGTACACGTTAAGGTAGTAGAGGGAACTCGTGAACGTATTCAGATCTTTGAAGGCGTTGTAATCAAACGTCGTGGTGGTGGAATCAGCGAAACTTTCACAGTACGTAAGATTTCTTACGGTGTAGGCGTTGAGCGTACATTCCCTGTACACACACCAAAAATTGCAAACCTTGAAGTGATTCGTCGCGGTAAAGTACGTCGTGCGAAACTTTACTACCTACGTAGTCTTCGTGGTAAAGCGGCTCGTATTAAAGAGATTCGCTAATTTTCCTAAACTAGCAGCTTAGGCCGTCTAGATGGAAATTAACTTGTGTTAAGAAAAGAGCTTGTTTAACAAGCTCTTTTTTAACATTTATAGAGCTTTAATTAGGGTAAGTCTAATCGTTAAAATAGTTACATATACATGGTTTTATATTCAAGAATGCCGTTTATTTGTTATAATGAATGGTACAAGTATAGTCAAAATTGAGATTTAATACCTTTTTGGAGTTGGTGAGGAACAAATGACAAAGAAAAAGAATGAAGTTTGGGAATGGCTAAAAGCATTAATAATTGCCGTACTGCTTGCTGCTGTCATACGCTATTTCCTTTTAGCACCTATTGTGGTTGATGGTCAATCGATGATGCCAACTTTACATAATCAAGACCGTATGATTGTAAACAAAATTGGCTATACGATTGGAGAACCAGAACGATTTGATATTATTGTTTTCCATGCACCTGAGAAAAAAGATTATATTAAAAGAGTAATCGGTCTTCCAGGGGATAGAATAGAGTATAAAGATGACACTTTATATGTAAATGGAAAAGCTTATGAAGAGCCTTATTTAGATGAATATAAGAAACAAAGAGATGAAGAAATTGATGGGCCATTAACCGAATCATTCACATTAAGTGAACTACCTTGGGGAGAAGAAACCGTACCAGAAGGTCACTTATTTGTAATGGGTGATAACAGAAGATACTCGAAGGATTCTAGACAGATTGGATTCGTATCTCTGGATGATGTTATAGGAAAAACAAGTATGGTTTATTGGCCAATAAAAGATATAAGAATTGTAAAATAGAAAGGTGGATACCAGTGACAATTCAATGGTTTCCAGGCCATATGGCCAAAGCGAGACGAGAAGTAACAGAAAAGCTAAAGCTAATCGACATCATATATGAATTAGTGGATGCAAGACTACCACTATCTTCACGTAATCCGATGATTGATGAAATCATTCAACATAAACCAAGGTTGATATTATTAAATAAAGCAGATATGGCAGATCCACAAAAGACGAAACAATGGTTAGAGTATTTTTCGTCTAAAGGGTTAACGGCACTTGCAATTAACTCACAAGCTGGAAATGGTTTATCGCAAATTACAACAGTATCTAAAGAGTTATTAAAAGAGAAATTAGACCGTTTAAGAGCAAAGGGCGTTAAGCCAAGAGCTATTCGAGCTATGATAGTTGGAATCCCGAACGTTGGTAAATCGACATTTATCAATCGTCTAGCGAAGAAAAATATTGCTAAGACAGGTAATACACCAGGTGTAACAAAGGCGCAGCAATGGATTAAGGTGGGAAAAGAATTAGAATTATTAGATACACCAGGAATTCTATGGCCGAAGTTTGAAGACCAAGAAGTAGGGAAGCGTTTGGCTGTGACAGGTGCTATTAAGGATACATTATTAAATCAACAAGAACTAGCGATTTATGCTTTACGTTTTTTAGAAGCGGAATATCCAAGTATGCTAAAAGAACGCTATCAGCTTACTGAAATTCCGGAAGATGTGGTAGAGTTATTTGATGCAATTGGTACGAACCGTCGTGTACTGGCGAGTCGAGGTATGATTGATTACGATAAAACAGCCGAATTAGTCATTCGTGATCTTCGAGCTGAACGTTTGGGAAGATTAACATTTGAACTTCCGCCAAAAGAAGAAGATTTTGCTTAAGCTCCTATTCAGGGGCTTTATTTTTTTTTACAAAAGCCGATAAATGAATTGATGGAAAGTGTGGAAAAGATGACAAAACAAAAAAGTATTAAAGAAATTACAGAAGTATTGCAAACGATCGATAATCCTAATGATCCATTTCTACTATTATGTAGTCAAGATAATCGTAAAGGTGTAATAAATGCAGTAAATAAGTGGAAGAGAGCGTATGCTCAGCAGGAAAAGTTAGAAAGCAAATGGGACTTAATGACGGAATTTGAGCGAAATGTATACAATAAAGGCTATCAATTTGTAGCTGGAGTAGATGAAGTTGGTAGAGGCCCATTAGCTGGTCCAGTAGTGGCAGCAGCTGTCATTCTTCCGAAAGATTACAAACTCCTTGGATTAGATGATTCGAAGAAAATAAATGAAACAAAGCGTAATCTATTTTTTGACCAAATCATGCAAAATGCAATAGCTGTTGGGATTGGAATTATGGAACATGATGTAATAGATAAAATAAATATTTATGAAGCAACGAAGAAAGCAATGGAAGCAGCGATTGAGAGCTTAGAAGTAAGGGCTGATTATCTGTTAATAGATGCCATGAAATTGCCGGTTTCATTACCGCAGGAATCTATTATTAAGGGTGATGCAAGAAGTGTATCCATTTCTGCAGCCTCGATTATTGCGAAAGTGACTCGAGATCGCTTAATGAATGAATATGATGTATTATATCCACAGTTTGGCTTTAAGAATAATATGGGATATGGGACGAAGGAGCACCTAGAGGCTTTGCGTCAATGTGGGCCAACTCCTTTGCATCGTAGAAGCTTTGCACCAGTAAAAGAAGTTATTCATTCGAAGAATTAAACAATTTATTTCAAAGTAGTTGAAAGGATGTGTTGCTTATGCAATCAACAAGTATTGTTCAAAACTTAATACCACAGCAAACAGCTTCAGCTACGAATGCATTAAAAGATGGTCAAATGATTACGGGTAAAGTCGTAAAAATACATGGAAATAACACAGCTGAAATAAATATTGGACAAACCAAAATAACCGCAGTAATTGATGCGCCAATTACTGTGGGTGAAAGATATTTATTTCAAGTGCAAAATGGGGGAGAAGTTACTTCCTTAAAGGTAGTTCCTTCAAATGGAACAAATCAAAGTGTAAAGGAATTAGCCATGCAATTATTGCAGCATTTTTCTTTAACTCAAACGAAAGAAAGTATTACTTTAGCGCAATTTTTTTTGAAAAATGAATTACCATTAACGAAAGAGAACTTCACTCAAGCATTGCAATGGGTTCAATCAAATGGAGAAGTATCAAAAAGCTTACATATCATGAAAATTATGCGAGATCTTTCGCTTCCATTTTCTCATGATGTGTTTAAAGCGATTGCTGCTTTTGAAAATAAGGTCCCCTTAAGCACGTTGTTCTCGTCACTATCACAATCAGTAATGAATGGTGAAAGTAAAACAGAGGTGTCATTAAAGGCCGTGTTGTCACAGTTACTTTTATCAAATGTAGATAAAGCAGCCGAAAAAGTACTGCATAAGATGCTCTCCACTTGGCTTTCATCAGGGGGGAATGTTAAAGATAGTATGTTTAGACTTTTACAAGAAATAGGGTTGTTTTCAAAGCAAACTAGACCCTCCGATGTATTGAACCAAAGTTTACGTTTGTTAAATGAAAATAATACTATTGTGCAGGATCCATCGATAAGAAATGCTGTTGATTTATTGGTAAAGATGCAAACAACAACTGATGCTAATGTAGTAAAACCCATACAGGAATCCTTTCAACAATTAGTAAAAAATAAAATTTTAGAGTTATCTGACAATAATAAAGAAAGTGGCGTTTGGAAACAGATACAACAAGAACTAAAAGTAAGTATACCCAATCGTAGTACAATTAATGATTTACAAAATCAACCGAAAACGAATGCTGAGCAAAGAAAACCTGTTGTTGAGAACATAAGTACACTAGGACAAAATTCATATATGAAAATAGCAAAACATCTATTGTCATATATTATGAGAACTGATCAAAATATTGTACGTTCACATGAGTTATTACAATTGTTTGCAAAAGCGGGTAAAACGTTAAATTCAGCTACAAATAATCTAGACCAAGCAAGACAGTATATTGCGAATCAATTATTACAAGCGGTAGAGGGCAGGCAAGAATCTATTATTAAATATGATAGCTATGATAAACAACTTCTTCAAACACTCATTCAAGAAGAAGTAACAGCTTTGAGTGCCTCTAAATCATCCATTTTTGCTAGTGAGATGAAAAGTGCCCTTCGTATGCTTGGTGTTGGCTTTGAACATCATTTAGCAAATTTGGATCAATCGACGACTATTAAGGAGAGTGAATTGCTTTCTTTAAAACCATTACTTTTAAAAATCATAAATGAAACTCAGTCTATGAATGTAAAAGACCACGCCGAGCAGTTGTTGAATAAAATTTCAGCACAACAAATTTTATCACAGGCCTCAGGTCCGATTCAGCATATTATTACTCAGTTTCCTATTACATTTCATCAATTTCAAGCAGAAGTAACAATGCAATGGAGTGGCAGAAAGAAAAAAGATGGTGTAATCGATCCTGCTTTTTGTCGCGTTTTATTTTATTTGCAGCTAGAAAATATTGATGAAACGATTATTGATCTTGTAGTACAAAACAAAGTGATGAAAATTTCGGTTATAAATGAAAGAGCTAATATATTGCAAAATATTGCTAAGTCATTAATGCAACAAGTAAAAGAGCGATTGGAAGCGATTGGATTTAAAATTTCTTCTATATTATTTGAGCAGCCAAACTCAATGAATCATCCAGCTTTACAAATAAAAAGGGAGAGTGCTGTCTATGATACATCACCGTACAGTGGGGTGGATATAAAAATATGATAGAACGAAGAAAAGAGGCAATAGCTCTTAAATATGACCAAGAGAAGGATGCTGCTCCAAAAGTAATTGGAAAAGGAAAAGGCAAAATTGCAGAAAACATCCTTGAAGCTGCTAAAGCTAATGATATTCCCATTCAGGAAGATCCTTCTCTTACAGAGTTGTTAGGCAAGCTGAATATAAATGAATCAATACCAGCTGAGTTATATGAAGCGGTAGCTGAAGTATTTGCATTTATTTATCAAGTGGACCGAGAAGTAGGTAAAAAGTAAGTATTCATTTTTGATAAAAAAATTTAATTTCACAATGAAAAAGTGATATTGAGTTTTTTTAATATAAAAATGTAAGCGCAATCATTTTTTCTTTAATAGTATTCAAGCTTACTCAATACTCGTAATAATTTTTTGTAATAAAAAAATTATTAGATATAAAGTTTTTTTGATAAAACAATCACGATAATATTGCGAAGGAGAAAAAAATAGTATAAAGCAGAAAAAACACGTATTGAAGTTTATAAAATCTAGTTTTGCTAAATGGTTATTTCTTTAGGATTTTATGTAAAAATTTGGCTAGTTAATAAATAATGATATTATATTAGAATATCATTATTTATTGTGAAAAAAGTAGCGTAATATTATAGAAAAAAATTGTAGTGATTTAATGGACTTACTATTTTTTATAAAATGCAGGAAAATAAGTTTAGTTCTTAGCAGAATATTGTTGGATAATCCAGTTATTATAGTGCATGAAACAAGTAATATAATTTGATAGGAAGTTCAGGTTGTAATGATTGCTAGATGGGGTTAAATGATGAATTTATAGCTGTTGTAGCTGTGTTAATACACAATTTTGTGTATTAATTTTTATATTTTGATAATATTTTTTTGGAGTTTTTTAGAAGATTTGCTAGACAAGTTTTGACACTTTTTATACAATGAAAGCGCAATCTATTTTTTATTGATGATTGAATTTGAAACAATTTAGTTTTAAATGACGCAATATTTCAAAAATTGTGAGTGTTAATTAGGAGGATGGGACATGAATATCCACGAGTATCAAGGAAAAGAGGTCCTCAGAAAATATGGTGTTGCTGTACCAAATGGTAAAGTAGCATTTTCTGTGGAAGAAGCTGTTGAAGCGGCAAAAGAGCTAGGAACACAAATCTGTGTTGTTAAAGCTCAAATACACGCTGGAGGAAGAGGAAAAGCTGGCGGTGTTAAAGTGGCAAAAAATCTTGATGAAGTTCGTACATATGCCGATGAGATTTTAGGCAAAACACTCGTAACACATCAAACAGGTCCTGAAGGTAAAGAAGTTAAACGTTTGCTAATTGAAGAAGGTTGCGACATCAAGAAAGAATATTATGTAGGTTTAGTTTTAGATCGTGCAACTTCTCGAGTGGTTCTAATGGCTTCTGAGGAAGGCGGAACAGAAATTGAAGAAGTAGCAGCAAAAACGCCTGAGAAAATTTTCAAGGAAGTAATTGATCCAGTTGTAGGATTAACTGGCTACCAAGCAAGAAGAATTGCATTTAATATTAATATTCCGAATGAACTTATTGGTCAAGCTGTTAAGTTTATGACGGGTCTTTATACTGCATTTATTGAGAAAGACTGTTCTATTGCAGAAATTAATCCATTAGTAGTAACAGGTGATGGCAAAGTAATGGCACTTGATGCGAAGTTAAACTTTGATTCAAATGCTTTATATCGTAATAAAGACATTGTAGAATATCGTGATTTAGAAGAAGAAGATGCTAAAGAAATCGAAGCATCTAAATATGATTTGAGCTATATTGCGTTAGATGGCAATATCGGTTGCATGGTAAACGGTGCAGGATTAGCTATGGCAACTATGGATATTATTAAGCATTATAATGGCGACCCAGCAAACTTCCTAGATGTTGGGGGCGGTGCGACTGCTGAGAAAGTAACGGAAGCTTTCAAAATCATTTTGTCTGATTCTAAAGTAAAAGGTATTTTTGTAAATATTTTTGGTGGAATTATGAAGTGTGATGTAATCGCTGAAGGTGTAGTAGAAGCAGCAAAACAAGTAGGTCTTTCTGTGCCATTAGTTGTTCGTCTTGAAGGAACTAATGTTGAATTGGGTAAAGAAATATTGAAAAATTCTGGTATCGACATTACACCAGCTGAATCAATGGCTGACGGCGCACAAAAAATCGTTTCATTAGTAGGTTAATAGTTAGGGGGGTTCAAAATGAGTGTATTTATTAATAAAGATACAAAAGTAATTGTACAAGGTATTACAGGAGCTACAGCACTTTTCCATACAAAACAAATGCTTGAATATGGTACGAAAATTGTAGGGGGAACAAGCCCAGGCAAAGGTGGTCAGGTAGTAGAGGGAGTACCAGTATTTAATACAGTAAGTGAAGCAGTGGCAGCCACAGGTGCTAATGCATCCGTTATTTATGTACCAGCACCTTTTGCGGCAGATGCGATTTTAGAAGCAGTAGATGCTGAGCTAGATTTAGCCATCTGTATTACAGAACATATTCCAGTTCTTGATATGGTAAAAGTGAAACGTTATATGGAAGGTAAGAAAACACGTTTAGTAGGTCCTAACTGTCCTGGTGTAATTACTCCAGGTGAATGTAAAATTGGTATCATGCCAGGATACATTCATACAAAAGGCCATATTGGCGTCGTATCTCGTTCAGGTACATTAACATATGAAGCGGTTCATCAATTAACACAAGCTGGCTTAGGGCAAACAACAGCAGTTGGTATTGGTGGAGACCCTGTTAATGGCACGGACTTTATTGATTGCTTAAAGGCATTTAACGAAGATCCTGAAACATATGCTGTTATTATGATTGGTGAAATCGGTGGAACAGCAGAAGAGGAAGCTGCGGAATGGGTGAAAGCAAATATGACGAAGCCGGTTGTTGGTTTTATCGGTGGACGTACAGCACCTCCAGGTAAGCGTATGGGTCATGCTGGCGCTATCATTTCTGGCGGAAAAGGAACTGCTGATGAGAAAATCCGTGTTATGAATGAATGCGGTATTGCAGTAGCTGAAACACCTTCTGTAATGGGTGAAACATTGATCACTGTTCTGAAAGAAAAAGGTTTATTTGATAAATGTAAAACTCATGAAGCTTCTTCAGTTCTTTAATTTAATATATTGTCTTAAATGGGTTGAAAAAGTCACCTCCTACTAGAAAGGAGGTGTCTTTTCTATATTTTTTAGAGGAGGAGTATCGTTGCAAGAGTGTGAAAAAAGATTAATATTATTACATCATTGTCGAGGCATTGGTTGGAAATCTATTAAACAAATTTTACAAATTGATAGACAGCTACACACGATATTCACTAGAAGTATCCATGACTGGCAAGTTATTCTCCCAAAGCTCTCTTTCCATCAATTAACTCTTTTCTATGAAGATCTCCATACCATCTCCATTGACAAAAAAATCAAAGAATATCATTCGAATTCTATTATTATCTTAACAATTTTTAATGATGACTATCCAGAACGTTTAAAGCATATATATAATCCTCCATGGGTCTTATATATGAAGGGAAATAGAAACCTTTTATATCAAGAGAGAATACTAGCTATTGTAGGTGCGAGAAAGCCATCTCAGTATGGATTAGATGCGATGATTTCCATTATTCCTAGACTTATTAATGCGGGGTATGTTATTGTAAGTGGTCTAGCAAGTGGTATTGATACAGGTGCGCATCAATCAGCTATTCAATCAAAAGGGAATACTATTGCCGTATTAGGTGGAGGCTTATATCATATCTATCCAAGAGGAAATACTTCTTTAGCGATGAAAATGATGAAAGAACAATTAGTACTCACGGAAACACCTCCTATGCAGAAAAGCGAGCCATGGATGTTTCCACTTAGGAATAGAATTATTAGCGGATTAAGTGATGGTGTATTTATAATAGAAGCAAAAGAAAGAAGTGGCTCATTAATAACTGCATCACAAGCTTTAGAACAAGGAAGAGAAGTATTTGCATTACCAGGAAATATTAACAGCAAGTTGTCTATAGGTACGAATAAGCTCATTCAAGAGGGAGCAAAGCTTGTATTGACCGATGCAGATATCATTAATGAATTACCGTATAAGATGAAACATTGATTAGTGAGAGCATTTCTACTAAATGTAAAGGAATGTCATTCGTTTTCATGGGAACTATCACTGGAAATTTGAGGGGTAGATTGATAAAAATGAATTTTCTTAGAATTTTAATTATATAAGGGAATTTTGTATGGAATATATAAGGATAGTGAAGTAAAATAAAAAGTTGTGTGAAGTAAAGAAAAAAATGCAAATTTTTTAATGGAAATATGAAAAATGTAAGAAATATACAAGAAAAATTTCGAAATAGCTTGAAATATCTTTAGATATATTATAAATTGAGCTTCATACATGTTTTTCATTTGTCTATTTTATTATTCACTAAGTATATTTTATGTATCATAATGAATATGTTTTATAATACGTATGCGCTTTCATAATTTGTCGGGTATTTTATACGATAAAGAAGTTATGGAGAAAGCATTTAATTGTATATTGCTCTAGCAAGCATTAGAAGTTGAAAATATTAAGATTGACAAATCGAATTTTTATGATTAATAATAATGAAGATTTAAATAACCTCTTAAGGAGGATTTTGCATGTCAGATTATCTTGTCATTGTAGAGTCACCAGCTAAGGCTAAAACGATTGAAAAGTACCTTGGTAAAAAATATAAAGTAAAGGCGTCAATGGGCCATGTTAGAGATTTACCAAAAAGCCAAATGGGCGTTGATATAGAGCATAATTATGAACCAAAATACATTACAATTCGCGGAAAAGGTCCTGTTTTAAAAGAATTAAAAACAGCTGCGAAAAAAGCTAAAAAAATCTATCTCGCAGCTGACCCCGACAGAGAAGGGGAAGCAATTGCTTGGCATCTTGCTAATTCATTAGATTTAGATACAACTTCCGATTGTCGAGTAGTCTTTAATGAAATTACAAAAGATGCGATTAAAGAATCATTTAAACATCCAAGACCAGTCAACATGGATTTAGTAGACGCTCAGCAAGCTCGTCGCATATTAGATCGTCTTGTAGGCTACAATATTAGTCCGATTTTATGGAAAAAAGTAAAAAAAGGTTTAAGTGCAGGTCGTGTACAATCGGTTGCTGTAAGACTTGTAATTGAGCGAGAGAGAGAAATTCAGAAATTTATTCCGGAAGAGTATTGGACGATTAGTAGTGAGTTCGTAAAAGGTAATGACGTTTTTGAAGGTAGCTTTTTCAGTGTTAATGGAGAAAAAGTGTCTCTAAAAGCTGAAGAAGATGTACAAAATATTCTTTCTACTCTTCAAGGTAATGAATTTAAGGTTACCGGGGTAACGAAAAAAGAAAGAAAAAGAAATGCTGCTCTACCATTTACAACATCTTCTCTTCAACAAGAAGCGGCTCGTAAACTTAATTTCCGAGCGAAGAAAACGATGATGCTAGCACAACAATTATATGAAGGAATTGATTTAGGTAGTGAGGGAACGGTTGGATTAATTACATATATGCGTACTGATTCAACTAGAATATCTGATATTGCTGTAAGTGAATGCGCTGAGTATATACAATCTCATTACGGGAAAGAATTTATTCTTTCAGAGAAAAGAAAAGAAAAAAAACAAGGAAAAACACAGGATGCGCACGAAGCAGTTCGCCCAACGAGTACGTATAAAGATCCAGCTTCGGTGAAAGAGTTTTTATCGAGAGATCAATTCCGATTATATAAGTTGATTTGGGAACGATTCGTATCTAGCCAAATGGCCCCAGCGGTATTAGATACGATGAGTGTAAATCTAGAAAATAATCAAGTAATGTTCCGAGCAAATGGATCGAAAGTGAAATTCCCAGGATTTATGAAGGTGTATGTAGAAGGTACAGACGATCAAATAGAAGAGAAAGATAATATTCTTCCAGAGTTTGTTGAAGGAGATATTGTATTCTCGAAAGATCTAGAGCCTAGTCAGCATTTTACACAGCCACCACCACGTTATACGGAAGCTAGGCTTGTTAAGACGCTTGAAGAGTTGGGAATTGGTAGACCATCTACATTTGCGCCAACGTTAGATACCATTCAAAAACGTGGCTATGTAACACTAGATAATAAGCGATTTGTTCCGACAGAGCTCGGTGAAATTGTATTTGAATCCATGATGGAATTCTTTCCAGATATCATTGATGTGGAATTTACAGCAAAAATGGAAGAAGAATTCGACAATATTGAAGATGGGGAAACTCCATGGCGTAAGGTTATTGATGATTTCTACGAGGATTTCGAAGTTCATTTGCGAAAAGCAGAAGAGGAAATGGAGAAAGTAGAAATCAAAGATGAACCAGCAGGTGAAGATTGTGAAGAATGTGGAGCACCAATGGTTTATAAGATGGGTCGCTATGGGAAATTTATGGCTTGTAGTAATTTTCCAGAGTGTCGCAACACAAAAGCAATCGTCAAGGAAATCGGTGTACCTTGTCCGAAATGTGAAAAGGGTTCTATAATAGAAAGAAAAAGTAAGAAAAAAAGAATCTTTTATGGATGTAACTTATATCCAGAGTGTGATTTCATTTCTTGGGACAAACCACTAGCAAGAAAATGTCCTAAATGTAATAAACTACTTGTTGAGAAGAAACTCAAGAAAGGCATACAAGTACAATGTACTGAATGCGATTATAAGGAGAGTCAACAAAAGTAGGTGGAAAATCGCCTACTTTTTTCCTGTTTTAAAATACAAATTTTTGTGAAATGTCTATGGACAAATAGCGAACAAAAAAGATATAATTGCATCTGGTTAAGGCTTTTTCTTGATAGAAATAGATTTGTGAAAAAAACTTAGCGATGCTGAGTTTTTTTATTAATATTATTTGCGAAGAATATAATGATCATCAAATATATTTCTTCATTTGGAGGTTTTAATATGACAAACATAACTGTAAATGTAATTGGTGCAGGTCTAGCTGGAAGTGAAGCAGCCTGGCAGCTTGCCAATAGAGGTGTAAAAGTAAAGCTTTATGAAATGAGACCAGTAAAGATGACACCAGCTCATCACACTAATCAATTTGCTGAATTAGTCTGCAGTAATTCATTGAGAGCAAATACGCTTACTAACGCTGTTGGAGTATTGAAAGAAGAGATGAGACACTTAAACTCGCTTATCATGTCAGCAGCAGATGAAAGTTCGGTACCAGCGGGTGGAGCATTAGCTGTTGATCGTCATGAATTTGCTGGGAGAATTACAGAGGCTTTAAAAAACCATGAAAATGTTACAGTTGTGAACGAGGAAGTTACGAAAATTCCTGAAGGCCTAACAATTATTGCTACAGGTCCACTAACTTCACCTGAATTATCTGCTCAAATAAAAGAATTAACAGGAGAAGAGCATCTATACTTTTATGATGCGGCAGCTCCAATTATTGAGAAGGATAGCATTGATTTTGACAAAGTCTATGTCAAGTCAAGATATGATAAGGGTGAAGCGGCATATGTAAACTGTCCAATGAATGAAGAAGAATTTAACAAATTCTATGAGGCACTGATTTCAGCAGAAACGGTACCGTTAAAAGAATTTGAAAAAGAAATTTTCTTTGAAGGATGTATGCCGATTGAAGTTATGGCTTCAAGAGGAAAGAAAACAATGCTATTTGGTCCACTTAAGCCGGTTGGATTAGAAGATCCGAAAACAGGTAAGAGACCATATGCAGTAATTCAACTACGCCAAGATGATGCTGCAGGTACTTTGTATAATCTAGTTGGATTCCAAACGCATTTAAAATGGGGAGCTCAAAAGGAAGTGTTGCGATTAATTCCAGGTCTTGAGAACGCAGAAATTGTTCGTTATGGAGTAATGCATCGTAATACATTCATTAGTTCACCAAAGGTTTTAAAGGCTACGTATCAGTTAAAATCACGCCCTGATTTATTCTTTGCGGGACAAATGACAGGTGTAGAAGGATATGTGGAATCTGCTGCGTCAGGATTAATTGCAGGTATAAACGCTGCGAGACTCGTTAATGGACAAGAGCCTCTTGAATTCCCTGCTGAAACAGCAATTGGTAGTATGGCAAGATACATTACTACAACGAATGCGAAAAACTTTCAACCTATGAATGCAAACTTTGGGTTGTTCCCTGAACTTCCAGAGAAAATTAGAGGTAAGAAAGAACGTAATGAAATGCACGCTAAACGAGCACTAGAAACTATTCAGAACTTTGTGACAAATCAGCAATAATAATTGCAAGGGCTACTAAAGTGTGTTACGATTTAGTAGCTCTTGTGAGGTGTAAATATATGCAAAACAGAGATCAAATAGTATTAAATTTCTTACAGTACTTACAATTGGAAAAAAATTATTCGGATTATACCGTCGAATTCTATCATAAGGATATCGACGAGTTTTTCATGTTCATAAGTGAACAAAGTATAGAAGACTTACATACTGTATCATATTTTGATGCACGCCTTTATTTAACAAGATTATATGATAAGAATTTAGCAAAGAAGTCAATTGCCCGTAAAACATCTTGTTTACGAAGCTTTTATAAATGGTTAATGCGAGAACAATATGTTCAAGAAAATCCATTTGCGCTCGTATCTTTGCCGAAAAAAGAACAAAGACTTCCACAATTCTTATATGAAGAAGAATTAGAAACTTTGTTTAAATCGGTCAAAACAGATACATCTCTTGGAAAAAGAGACTTAGCTTTAGTAGAACTATTATATGCAACCGGAATTCGCGTAAGTGAATGCTGTGGTTTGCAATTAAAAGATGTTGATTTTTCCTTAGAAACCATTCTTGTTCATGGTAAAGGGAAAAAAGATCGCTATGTACCTTTTGGGAAATATGCTAGTCAGGCTTTGCATACATATATTAGTAGTGCGAGAAATGATTTAGTAAAAGGTGTTAAACATGATTGTGTATTTGTGAACTACCGTGGTGAACCATTAACTGTGAGAGGGGTAAGGTATATTTTAACTAGAATGTTTAATAATGCTTGTAGTGACGGAAGTTTGCACCCGCATATGCTACGTCATAGTTTTGCAACACATCTTTTAAACAATGGTGCTGATTTACGATCAGTCCAAGAATTATTAGGGCATTCAAATATATCTTCTACACAAATATATACCCACGTTACAAAAGAGCAACTTCGTAAAGTTTATCAATCTTCACATCCACGAGCGTAAGCTCATTACGAAAGGAGAAGTATTATGGGAAACTTCCATGCGACAACAATATTTGCTGTACAACATAAAGGAAAGTGTGCTATGTCAGGTGATGGGCAAGTAACATTAGGAAATTCAATTGTAATGAAACATACTGCAAGAAAAGTAAGAAGGCTATTTAGAGGGAAAGTGCTAGCTGGTTTTGCAGGGTCAGTAGCTGACGCTTTTACATTATACGAAATGTTTGAAGGGAAACTTGAGGAATACAACGGTAACCTTCAACGAGCAGCTGTAGAGCTCGCTAAACAATGGAGAGGCGATAAAATGCTAAGACAACTAGAGGCAATGTTAATTGTTATGGATCAAGACAATTTATTGCTTGTGTCTGGTACTGGAGAAGTTATTGAACCTGACGATGGGATTTTAGCAATTGGTTCAGGGGGAAGTTACGCTTTAAGTGCAGGTAGAGCCTTGAAAAGATATTCAGGTGATAACCTTTCAGCACGTGAAATTGCTGAAGCTGCACTTAATATTGCCGGTGAAATATGTGTATTTACAAACTCTAATATTATAATTGAAGAATTATAAGTCAAGGAGGATACAAGGATGAAAACAAATCGTGCAAATTTAACCCCTAGACAGATTGTTGAAAAGCTAGATCAATATATAGTTGGACAAAATGATGCAAAACGTGCAGTTGCCATAGCATTAAGGAATAGATATCGCAGAAGCTTATTAAAAGACCAACTGCGAGATGAAGTAGTTCCGAAAAATATATTAATGATTGGACCAACTGGTGTTGGGAAAACGGAGATTGCTCGACGAATTGCAAAGCTCGTTAATGCACCATTTGTAAAGGTAGAAGCTACTAAGTTTACAGAAGTAGGATATGTTGGTCGTGACGTGGAATCCATGGTTAGGGACTTAGCAGAGACGGCTATTCGAATTGTAAAAGAAGAAAAAATCCTAAGTGTAAAAGAATTAGCAGAATCGAATGCAAATAAACGACTTGTAGAGTTATTAGTGCCTTCAAAGAAAAAAACAACTCAAATGAAAAATCCATTTGAAATGTTTTTTGGAGGTAATGATTCAGATGAGCAATCTGAAACGAAGACTTCTGAAGAAACAAATATCAAAGAAAAACGAGCAGCTATTGAAACTAAATTAGCAGCTGGTGACTTAGAGAATGAGTTTGTAACTATAGAAGTAGAAGAGCAACCACCGTCCATGTTTGATATGCTGCAAGGCTCAGGCATGGAACAAATGGGCATGAATATGCAAGATGCATTAAGCAACTTAATGCCAAAGAAAAGAAAAAAACGTAAATTAACAGTAGCAGAAGCGAGAGTAGTATTAACAAACGAAGAAGCTTCAAAACTGATTGATATGGATGAAGTAACACAAGAAGCAGTTGAAAGAGCAGAACAAACTGGTATTATTTTCATCGATGAAATTGATAAAATTGCAAGCAAATCTTCAGGGGGCTCATCTGCGGATGTTTCAAGAGAAGGTGTACAACGAGATATTCTACCTGTTGTTGAAGGATCGACAGTTGTAACGAAGTACGGAGCTGTTAAAACAGATCACGTATTGTTCATTGCAGCAGGTGCGTTTCACATGGCAAAGCCATCTGATTTAATTCCGGAACTACAAGGCAGATTCCCGATTCGTGTGGAATTGAAGAAACTAACTGTAGAAGACTTCCAGCGAATTCTTCACGAGCCAGATAATGCCCTTTTGAAACAATATGTAGCTCTTTTAGAAACTGAAGGTATACAAATAGAATTTTCTGACGATGCTATTCGTAGGATTGCAGAAGTAGCGTATGATGTGAATCAAAATACAGATAATATTGGAGCCAGAAGATTGCATACTATATTAGAGAAGCTTCTTGAAGATTTATCATTTGAAGCTCCTGATATAACGATGGAAAAAATTCTTATTACACCACAATATGTTGAAGATAAACTGGGTACAATATCTAAAAATAAAGATTTAAGTCAATTCATTTTATAAAGTAAATGAATTAAGGTTCACAATACGTTATTTTCAAGTGATGAAGTAAACTTTCAACAAATCGACATAAAACTAAATATAGCACCTATTAGGAGGAACACAAATAATGAATTTACTTGAAAAAACTAGAAAAATTAATGCAATGCTTCAAAGAGCGGCTGGGAAGCCAGTTAACTTTAAAGAGATGGCAGAAAGCTTAAGTGAAGTAATCGATTCAAATGTATATGTAGTAAGTAGAAGAGGTAAGTTACTAGGTTTTTCGATTAGCCAACAAATTGAAAACGAGCGTATGAAGAAAATGTTTGAAGAGCGTCGCTTCCCTGAAGATTACACAAACAGCTTATTTAACCTTCAAGAAACATCATCTAACTTAGATGTAAACAGTGAATATACAGCATTCCCTGTTGAAAACAAAGACTTATTCATGAATGGTTTAACAACAGTTGTACCTATTATCGGTGGAGGAGAAAGATTAGGTACATTAATTCTTGCACGCTTACAAGAACAATTCAATGACGATGATTTAATTCTTGCTGAATATGGTGCAACAGTAGTAGGAATGGAAATCTTACGTGAAAAAGCAGAAGAAATTGAAGGTGAAGCTCGTAGTAAAGCCGTAGTACAAATGGCTATCAGCTCATTATCATATAGCGAATTAGAAGCTATTGAGCATATCTTTGAAGAATTAAACGGTAATGAAGGTTTGCTAGTAGCATCTAAGATTGCTGATCGTGTTGGAATTACACGTTCTGTAATCGTAAATGCATTACGTAAATTAGAAAGTGCTGGCGTAATTGAATCTCGTTCATTAGGAATGAAAGGAACTTATATTAAAGTATTAAACGATAAGTTCTTAGTGGAATTAGAAAAATTAAAAATCATTAATTATTAATAAACAAAACCCTACCGTTATTTGGTAGGGTTTTGTTTATTTTGAAAAAAACATAGGCTAATATTCTTATTCCGTAATATTAATAAAATGCGAATTATGAAAAAAGAGTGAAGTGAATGAAAATATAGTTTTGAAAAAGTTCAAAAAATTTACCGAAATTCGTGACTTTAAACCTATTGTATTTGTATACAAAAAATAATTGGTTTTTGTATTTTTTGCAATAATTGCGAAAAATGTCAAAAAACCAGTTGATTATAGTAGGAATGAGACTTAAGTAAGGTGTTTACAACATAAACATAGTGTTTTTGTAAAAAAGAACACATTTGTAAAAATATATAAAATAGGTATATAGTAGGCGTTGTTTTTTCGAAAAATTCATTATTATGTATATAGCGACAAAATGATACAATTTTTTCGTGGCAAAATTAGTAAATATATAGTTGTTATAAAATTACTAGTTGTAAAAATACATAATTACTTTTTCCTGCTTTATGTATAACTTTTTTTTGGATTATAGGCAATCCTGCATAGATATAGATTTTATTTATAATTGATGAATGTGGTTAGAACGGATTACGTATATTTTACATATTTATATGAATGTAATTGAGGTGGAGAGAAAGTGGCGTTAATATCGGGAACTATAAATTTGTTAGAGCAGGCAATGAATTATTCAGCAACTAAGCAAAAAGTCATTTCAGACAATATTGCGAACAGTGATACACCAAATTATAAAGCGAAAAGTGTTAGTTTTAGCAAAATGCTAGAGACTGAAAAGCAAAACTCGTTTGTTGCAAATCGTACAGATCGTAGACATTTTAATCTCACATTGAGCAATCAATCATCTTCGGGTGTATATGTAAATCAAAATGTCGCGTATAACCATAACGGTAATAGTGTTGACGTTGATAAAGAAATGAGTGATTTGGCAACGAATACGATTTACTATAATGCCCTAACAGACAGGATAATTGGTAAGTTTCAGTCGTTGGAAAATGTAATTAAGGGAGGTAAATAAGAATGACGATGTTCCATAGTATGAACACTACAGCATCGGCTCTGACGGCTCAAAGATTGAGAATGGATGTTATTTCTTCCAACATGGCTAATGTTGATACAACTAGAGGAAAGTATGTAAATGGTGAATGGGTGCCATATCAACGGAAGATGGTTGTTTTACAACCGAAAAATTCTGGGTTTTCTAATTTTTTGAATAAAGCAATGGGGAAAAGTAATCAAACGGGTCAAGGAGTTCAAGTATCAAAAATTATTAATGATGAAACACCAGCTAAAATGGTATATGACCCAGATCATCCTGATGCCAATAATGATGGGTATGTAGCAATGCCAAATGTTGATCCATTGAGAGAAACAGTAGATTATATGAGTGCTACACGTTCTTACGAAGCAAATGTTACTGTGTTCAATGCTGCTAAGAGCATGATGATGAAGGCACTTGAAATAGGAAAATAGATTGGAGAATGAATTATGAACGTGTTTGGCATAAATTCTAGTAATATTTCATCTATAGATCAGTCATCTAGAAGTAAAGTTACTCCAGGGGAAGCCCAGGAACAGTTTTCAACACTATTAAAAGAATCTATCAACAAAGTGAATGATTCTCAAATAGAATCAGATGTTTTAACAGAGAAGATGGCAAGAGGAGAACAGGTAGACTTACATAATGTTTTAATCACTTCGAAAAAAGCTAGCATAATGCTTTCAACAACTTTAGAGATAAGAAACAAAGCAATTGAAGCATATCAAGAAATTATGAGAATGCAAGTATAACATTCATCCCTTCCTTAATTAGGATTATGTTTGACAGGTTCTAAATTGCATAGAGAGAAAACAAAGTAGTTGGGGGATCAAGATGAATGAAAAATTAATGAACTATAAAAATAAAATTGTCGCTATCTGGGGAGGACGAACAAGAAAGCAAAAAATTATATTTATAGGGACAATTTTAGCGGTAATTGCATTTGTAGCGGGCACATCTTGGTATTTAAGTAGACCGACAATGGTGCCATTATATTCGGACTTATCTCCTGCTGAAACAGGGAAAATTAAAGAAAACCTCGATTCTAGAGGTGTACCATATGAAATTGGTGATGCTGGCAAAACAATTTTAGTTCCTCAAGAACAAGTAGATACATTAAAAGTAGATTTAGCAGCGGAAGGAATCCCTGAATCAGGAAGCATTGATTATAGTTTCTTCGGTCAAAATGCTGGGCTAGGTATGACTGACAATGAATTTGGTGTTTTGCAATTAGAAGCAACGCAAACCGAACTGGCAAATCTTTTAAAAGGAATTGATGGTGTTAATAAGGCTAAAGTAATGATATCACTTCCTGAAAAAGGTGTTTTTGTAAGTGATACTGATGAGCAAGCGTCTGCATCGATTGTATTAGATACAAAACCAGGATATAAGTTTCAAGATGACCAAATAAAAGCATTATATCACTTAGTTTCTAAGAGTGTTCCTAATCTGCCTACAGAAAATATTGTTATTATGAATCAGGCATTTGAATACTTTGATTTAGAAGAAAATAATAATTCGACAAATGCTGGTCAGATTTCTAATCAATTAGGAATTAAGAAAGAAATTGAACGCGACATTCAACGCCAAGTTCAAAATATGCTTGGTACGATTATGGGTAGAGATAAAGTAGTTGTTTCTGTGACAGCAGATATAGATTTTAACCAAGTAAAGTCAGAGCAAAATTTAGTAGAGCCGGTTGATCCTGATAATATGGAAGGAATTGCGATAAGCGCTCAACGACTGAATGAAACTTTTACTGGTAATGGTGCAGCTGGTGGAGTTCCGCAAGCCGGAGAACCTGCTGATACATTAGCACCGGGATATCAAGAAGGTGCTAATGGTAATGGAGACTATGAGAAAACGGATGAAACCATCAATTATGAGGTAAATCGAGTTCGCAAAGAAATTGTTGAAAGCCCTTATAAAGTAAGAGATTTAGGTATTCAGGTAATGGTAGAACCACCAACTGCGGATGACCCCAATTCACTACCTCAAGAGCGTGTGGATGATATTACAAAAATACTAAGCACAATTATTAGAACAACTGTGGATAAAGGGGCAAATCCAGAAGGTTTAACAGATGATGATTTAAATAACAAAATTGCTGTTTCTGTTCAGGAGTTTAACGGAAAAGTAAAATTTGATACGGATGAGAAGGGTGTTATACCAATTTGGGTATACATTGTTGGCGGAGTTCTAATTGTGGCTTTAATAGCTGCCATTATACTATATCTTCGTGCTCGTAAACGTAAACAAGAAGAGGAAGAAGAACAACTTCTATTCGAAGAAGTAGAAGATGAGATACCAGATGTCAATGAAGAAGTCTTGACAGAAGGAGCTCAAAAAAGAAAGCAGCTTGAGAAATTGGCGAAAGAGAAACCGGAAGAGTTTGCGAAATTACTGCGAACTTGGTTAACACAAGACTAGGGGGAAATGCAGTTGTCAAAGAAAGATAAAAAAGGGGGATTAACGGGTAAACAAAAAGCTGCCATTCTACTTATTTCCTTAGGTCCTGATGTGTCAGCTTCCGTTTATAAACATCTTTCAGAAGAAGAAATTGAAAGATTAACTTTAGAAATTTCCAGCGTTAGAAAAGTTGATTCTAGTGAAAAGGAAAATGTATTAGACGAATTTCATAATATTGCTTTAGCTCAAGATTATATTACTCAAGGTGGAATTGGTTACGCAAAACAAGTATTAGAGAAAGCACTTGGATCTGAGCAAGCGGCTGCCATAATCAATAGATTAACATCATCATTACAAGTTAGACCATTTGATTTTGCGCGAAAGGCAGAGCCAGCACAAATTTTGAATTTTATTCAAAATGAGCACCCGCAAACGATTGCTTTAATACTATCTTATTTAGATCCGTCACAGGCGGGACAAATATTATCGGAACTGCCGCATGAAGTACAAGCGGATATAGCTCGACGTATAGCGATAATGGATAGTACATCTCCAGAAATTATTAATGAAGTTGAACAAATTCTTGAAAGAAAACTATCGGCAACAGTTACACAAGATTACACGCAAACAGGTGGCGTAGAAGCAGTCGTTGATGTGTTGAATGGTGTCGATCGTACGACAGAGAGAACGATTCTAGATGCTTTAGAAATTCAAGATCCAGAGTTGGCAGAAGAAATTAAGAAAAGAATGTTTGTCTTCGAAGATATTGTTACGTTGGATGGCAGAGCAATTCAACGTGTTATCCGTGACTCTGAAAATGAAGATCTTAAGTTGGCATTGAAAGTTGCGAGCGAAGAAGTGAAGAGTGTCCTATTTAAAAACATGTCCAAACGGATGGTTGAAACATTCGAAGAAGAGATGGAATATATGGGGCCAGTGCGTCTTAGAGATGTAGAGGAAGCTCAATCCCGCATAGTTGCAGTCATCAGAAGATTGGAAGAGTCTGGTGAAATCGTAGTGGCTCGTGGCGGAGGAGATGATATTATTGTCTAGAATTATTAAATCTCCTTGGACAAAAAATGAGTCGACTGAAGGAAAAGTAATAGAAATTAAAACTTTGCATAATTTTGAACTCACTTCAAATGAACAAGAAGAGGAAAAGCTAGTAGTTAATCAAATTGCGATTGATGAAATATTACAAAAAGCTAATGGTGAAGCAGAAAAGATAATTCAAGTAGCTAGTGAGCAAGCAGATACTATTAAAGCTGAAATTGAAGCGGAAAAACAACATTGGCATGAAGTTGAACGTCGTCTTTTAGAAGAAGATGCGAGAAAAGTTGGTTACGATGATGGTTATACTATGGGAAAGCAGCAAGGCTACGAAGAGATGCATGGAGAAATAGAACATGCAAAAGGTATTGTTGAGCTTTCTAAGCAGGATTATCAAAATTACCTTCAATCATCTGAGGAAACAATTTTAGAATTGGCTGTTCATATTGCAGAGAAAATCATAAATACAGAAATCGTTACTAGTGAAGATGCATTTCTTTCCATCGTCAAAAAAGTGATCAAAGAAGCAAGGGAATATCGTGAAGTTAGATTAATTGTACATCCAAACAAATATGAGTATCTGTTACTACAAAAAGAAGAATTACTAGGAATTTTTCCTAAAGAAACAGATTTTTATATTTTTCCTGATGATGAGATTAAAGAAACAAGCTGTATTATCGAATCAGCAAACGGACGTATTGATGCGAGTATCGACAGCCAGCTTAATGAGTTAAAACAAAAGCTAATAGAAATTATGGAAGGGGAATAATATTTTGAAGGCAAAAGAATTATTACCTTTCATTTCTGAGTTAGATACATATAAGAAATATGGTCGAGTTAAAAGAGTAGTTGGTTTAATGATTGAATCACAAGGGCCTGAAAGTTCAATTGGCGATGTTTGTCATATTCATGTTGGGGTAAAGAGTAAAAAAAAAATAATCCGAGCTGAGGTTGTTGGATTTAAAGAAGAGAATATTATATTAATGCCTTATACAGAATTGAATGAAATTGCTCCCGGATGTCTCGTTGAAGCTACGATGAGGCCATTAGAGTTTAAAATCGGTTCAGCTATGATAGGTAGTGTCATAGATCCTTTAGGATTGCCGTTAGACGGATCAGGATTACCTAAAGGCTTAGCAACTGTTGGTACAGAACGAGTTCCTCCTAATCCTATGGAAAGACCACCTATCAATGAAAGTATTGAAGTTGGAGTACGATTAATAGATAGTTTACTTACTGTAGGTAAAGGTCAACGTGTTGGAATATTTGCTGGTAGTGGTGTAGGAAAAAGTACACTTCTTGGTATGATTGCTCGTAATACGACGGCTGATATAAATGTAATCGGATTAATTGGTGAGCGTGGACGTGAAGTTCGTGAGTTTATAGAACGTGATTTAGGACCTGAAGGATTATCACGATCAATTGTTGTAGTTGCTACATCAGATTCTCCTGCTTTGATGAGGATTAAAGGAGCTTATACTGCAACAGCTATAGCAGAGTATTTTCGTGATAAAGGTTTAAATGTAATGTTGATGATGGATTCTGTTACTCGTGTAGCAATGGCGCAAAGGGAAATTGGTTTGGCTGTTGGAGAACCACCAACGACGAAAGGATATACACCTTCTGTTTTTGCTACGCTGCCAAAATTGCTCGAAAGAACGGGTACTAATCAATTAGGGACAATTACGGCCTTTTACACGGTTTTAGTAGATGGTGATGACATGAATGAGCCTATAGCTGATACAGTTCGAGGAATATTAGATGGTCATTTTGTATTAGATCGATCATTAGCGAATAAAGGGCAATACCCAGCAGTTAATGTTTTAAAAAGTATTTCAAGGCTAATGAATCAAATTGTTGACGAAGAGCATGTGAAATGTGCTGAAAAATTTAGAGAAATGCTCGCTAAATATATAGAAAATGAAGATTTAATCAATATTGGTGCGTACAAAAGAGGTTCATCAAAAGAAATTGATGAAGCAATACGCAAATATCCAGAAATTATCTCGTTTCTAAAACAAGCTGTCGATGAACCAGTTAGTAAGCAAGATAGTGTAAATCGTCTAATTAGTTTGATTGGAAGTGTTTAATTGATCATGAATTATCAATATAAATTCGACAAAATTTTGACCATACGTGAAAAAGAAAAAGATGATGCTTTTTCAAAATATAGTGATGCAAAGAAGAAGTTCGAAGAGGTTGCGGAGAAGTTATATAAAGTTTTGAAGAAAAAAGAAGAGATGCAAGATTTCCAACAAAGTAAATTACAAGAAGGCTTGTCTATTTTAGAAATGCGTCATAATCAAGTATTTATGGATAATTTAGAAAAAATCATTAACCAATATCAGCAAGAAGTAATAGTAGCTCGTAAACGAATGAATGCTCAGCAAGAGGTTTTAATAGAAAAAAACATCGAAGTGAAGAAATACGAAAAAATAAAAGAAAAAGATTATGAGAAGTTTTTAGAGATTAATAGAATCCAAGAAAACAATCAAATGGATGATGTTTCTATTCAAACGTTTTTGAGCAAAGAAAATTAGGTGATTGCATGGCGAAAAAAAAAGTAGAAACGAATGAATCTAAAAAAGCAGAAAAACCATACAATAAATTTCAATGGTTTTTATTCGCTATCGTTATTCCTGTCTTTTTTGCAATTTTTATATTATTGATTGTGTTATCTGTAGCTGGTGTAAATGTATTTAAATGGTCTAAAGATGTTGGAAGTAATATTCCTTTGGTTTCTAGTTTAGTTAATGATGACAAAACATCATCAGACAAAGATGTACAAGAACGAATTGTTAGCCTTCAAGGAGATATAAAAGATCGTGATGCACAAATTGCAAAATTAGAAAGCATAATTGATAGTAAAGACTCTCAAATGCAAAAAGCAGATATAGAAAAACAAAAACTTGAGCAACAAATAAAAGAATTGCAAACGAAGAAAGCAACTGAAAGCAACGATAACCGGGCGTTTAAAGATATTATTCGCACCTATGAAACAATGTCAGCCAAGAAAGCAGCTCCAATTATTACTGCATTATCAATGGAGGAAGCAATAAAAATACTTTCCAATATGAAAGCTGAAACTTTGGCGAAAGTATTAGAGCAAATGACTCCTGCAGATGCAGCTAAATTTACAAAGCAATTAACAATCGAAAGTGAAAAGAATAATCAAGCACAATAAATAGTTGATTCGAAAGGAGGTGAAATGCATTGGATGTAATGATGTTGGCAACAAGTCAAAGTACAGCTTTAAATAAAGCTACGCCTTTGAAGGAAGGGAATATTAAGTCAACAGGCAAATTTGGTGACGTTTTATCTCAAACGCTAGCAACTACTACATCATCATCAAAAGACACGAGCAGTTTATCGGCTGAGCAAATAGAAAAACTCTCTTCTTTACTAGATTTCTTGAAGCTAGACGATCTCTCTAAAATTGAAAATGGTGAAGAACTGGCTAATGATGTATTAGTTAATGGTGAAGAACTTCTACAAAATCCATTTTTACAGGATATTTTAGGAGAAAGTGTATTAGAAGATCTTATCGCTTCCTTATTAGCTTTGAATGGAGAAAATATTTCGAAAGAGTTGGTAACTGGTTCGAATGAAGAGATAAAAGCTTTATTAGCTAATCAAGAAGAGAATGAGCAAAGTGCAGTTGTTACTCAACAGTTGCAAGATGTGGTAGAAAAGCTAGTGCAAGAACTAAATAATTTTACTTCATTGAAAGAGCAAATACCAAGCGCGGAAAGTATTCTGAAATTCAGTAAAATTTACACATTGCTAAAAAATAATTTAGATTTAACCGATAGGCAAGTGGAACAAATAGATGCTTTAAAGCAATCTCTTGACAAACTGGTATCCAAGATTGATTTACTTTTCAATACAGAAATGAAAAATAAAAGTAGTTTTTCAACCTTGCTTAATCGTCAGTCTATCCAAGAAGCACAGTTACAATTACAAAATATGAATGGTCGTTTGTTAAATGGAGGAAGTTTAAAACAAAATGTTGTAGCCACTAATGAAAGTGAAAATACAACGACACATAATCCCTTTATTACTATGTCAAAAGTAGAACAATATGTTTTATCTGTTCCAACTAATAAAGCGCCTGTTAATCAAGAAGAATTTATTAAGGCATTTGAAAACCTTTTAAGTAAGGCAAAATTTACGAATAGTAATGGGATTCAAAAATTATTTATTAAGCTAAATCCAGAAAGTTTAGGGTCACTACGCATTGAACTTATTCAAAAAGATGGAATGATGATGGCGAAAATAATTGCCTCTACAAAGGGAGCAAAAGAATTACTAGACTCACAATTACAAGGTTTGAAACAGTCGTTTGTAAATCAAAATATTTCGGTTGATAAAATCGAAGTTTCTCAGAATTTTACTAATTTTTCTCAAGAAAGAAACTTACAGCGAGAACAAAATCAACAACAGCAGCGGAATGAGCAACATCAATTAGCGGAAGAAGAGGAATTGAAAGATGATTTTCTAAACCAATTTCAAGAAGCTTTATTAGAAGCAGAAATGTAGGTGAAAATATGGCGGGTATTGATCCATCCTATATGCTATCAAACTATCAAAATCAACAACGTAAAAATAATGGTAGTGCATTAGGTAAAGATGAGTTTTTGAAAATATTAATGGTACAACTTCAAAATCAGGATCCAATGAGTCCGATGGAAGATAAAGATTTTATTGCTCAGATGGCCCAATTTTCTACTCTAGAACAAATTACAAATATGGCGAGTAGCTTTGAAAAATTAGCAGATGCTCAAATGCAGAGTCAACTAATTGCCTATAATGAGTTTGTTGGAAAAGAAGTAAAATGGCATAAAATTTCCTATGGTGAAAAAACGGAAGAATACCCTGACGGTACTCCTTCTATTCAAGAGGGAACTGGTAAGATATCAAAAGTTCAATATAAAGATGGTTCTGTTGTATTTGAACTCGAAGATGGTACAAAGCTAGAACCGGCAAATATTTCAGAAATACTAAGCCCAGGTTCCGTAAGCTCGGGCGGAGCCAGTAATAACTTGATGCAAGCAAGCGAGCTAAT
This sequence comes from Bacillus massiliigorillae, assembly GCF_000380245.2. GTDB lineage: Bacteria > Bacillota > Bacilli > Bacillales > DSM-1321 > Bacillus_AD > Bacillus_AD massiliigorillae. Next base: position 2,491,402 of record NZ_HG428741.1, on the reverse strand, counting down.
TGGAAAAATAGTGAGTTGGCAAAAGGATGAGCATGAGCAAGCGGGTACCGTTAAGTCAGTTTCTTATAAAGATGGAAAAGTAATGTATGAATTAACTGACGGAACACAACTGACAGCTAATCAAATTACAAAGATTGCAGCTGATTAAGGAGTGATGTGGGATGAAAGCAAAATTTCATCAGTTTCAAGCTACTCCTCTTATCTCAAACTTAAAAACGTATCAAGCACAACAGAATAAAAAAGCAAATAAAGAGAAATTTGCTACTGAATTACAACAAAGTATTCAACAATCAACTTCTTCTTTAACCATTAGTAAACATGCGCAAATGAGGATGCAACAAAGAAATATTGAAATTCATCCTAAAACATGGGCACTCATTGAACAGAAAGTGCAAGAAGCAAAGAACATGGGTGTGAAAGATTCCCTTGTTTTGTTAAATAATGCTGCATTAATAGTTAGTGCAAAAAACAATGTAATTGTAACCGCCATGGGGAGAGAAGAAGCGAATGCGCAAATTTTCACCAATATTAATGGAACAATTCTATTAGATTAAAGGCTGGACCATATTAGGAGGCCTATGATCGCGGAATGACTGAAGCGATCAGTATGAAAGGAGAAGTAACATGCTACGTTCGATGTACTCAGGAATTAGTGGTTTGAAGAACTTTCAAACAAAGCTAGATGTAATAGGAAATAATATTGCAAACGTTAATACGTTTGGTTTTAAGAAAAGTCGTGTTGTATTCAAGGATATGATGAGTCAAAATATGACAGGGGCAAGTGGTCCAACAGGTGTTGACCCTGATGCTCCTACTCGCGGAGGAACAAATGCTAGACAAGTTGGTTTAGGGGCTCAATTAGCAGCCATCGACACTATTCACACTGGAGGTAATCTTCAATCAACTGGAAGACCGTTAGATTTAGCTATCTCAGGTGATGGGTACTTTGTAGTTGGTCAATATAATCAAGATGGTGAATTGGTTGATTATAGTTATACTCGTGCGGGTAATTTTTATTTAGACCAACAAGGTAACTTGGTAAATGGTGATGGTTACTTTGTTGTAGGGGCAGGTGGTGAGCCAGCTCCAGAAGCTGATTTTAAAGATGGTGTTGAGGAACAACCTGGTGAAGCGGGTGAACCAATAACTGATCCTAGAAAAATCACAATTCCAGTTAATGCAAAAGAAATGACAATTGGTCCAGATGGTACTGTAAATTATATTGCTGGTCCTGATGATCCTAATGGTGGAGAAGAAGGACAGTTGATGACAGCTGGTAAAATAATCTTTGCTAAATTTTCTAACGCTGAAGGTTTACAAAAATCAGGGAATAACTTGTTTTCACCGACTGCAAATTCAGGTCTTCCGTTATTTAACTATGCCGTAACGTCCGGTATTGGTGCTGTGGCAACAAGCACTTTAGAAATGTCCAACGTCGACCTTTCAGAAGAATTCACTGAAATGATCGTAGCACAACGTGGTTTCCAAGCGAACACACGTATTATCACGACATCAGATGAAATTTTACAAGAACTTGTTAACCTGAAACGATAATGTAAGGGAGGGGTGAAGCTGAGGATTCACGTTCTCAGCTTCACATTACATGATAAAAGTAACAAGACTGAATGGAAAAAGCTATAATATTAACGCTTTATACATAGAAATGGTTGAAAGTAATCCTGATACAACAATTACACTAACTAATGGTAAGAAACTAGTAGTGAAGGAAACAGAAGAAGATATATTGGAATCTATACATAGCTATTATAAATCTATTTCAATGTTTGGTCGTCAGGAAACAATGGGGGGGTACGATGAAGAAGAATAAGCTTTTAATGATTATGCTTGGAGTATTAATTGCGATTACGCTAGTTGGTGTGATTGCGCTTGTAATCATTATCAAATCAGATGAAAGTGGGGCTGAAGGTAAGGAGCCTTCGGCAGATGAACTCGTAAAGGTTTCGATGGAAGTACCGGAGATAACAACGAACTTGGCGGATAATGGATTTATTAAAATAAAATTTATGATTCAAGCGAATGACAAGGATGCGAAAATAGAATTAGAGAAACGTAATTTCCAGGTGCAGAATATTATAATAGCAGAGTTATCTGAATTGAAAGCTAGTGACTTTAAAGGTAAAAAAGGACAAGAGAATTTGCAAGAAAAATTAAAAACGAGAATAAACAGCATAATGCAAACAGGAAGTGTAGAAAAGGTATATATTACCTCCTCGATTATCCAATAAAGTATTGCTGCTCGGGCTTTAATTTTTTGCGATATTGGGGGTGAGGATCTTTGGCTGAGGTGTTATCACAGAAAGAAATTGATGCATTGCTTTCTGCTATCTCTACTGGTGAAATGGATGCAGATGAATTAAAAAAAGAAGAAACTGAGAAAAAAGTAAAAGTATATGATTTTAAGAGAGCTTTACGTTTTTCAAAAGATCAAATTCGTAGTTTAACTCGTATACATGAGAATTTTGCTAGATTATTAACTACATTTTTTTCTGCACAATTAAGAACATATGTGCAAATAACGGTTGCTTCGGTGGATCAAATACCGTATGAGGAATTTATTCGGTCTGTACCTAAAATGACGATATTGAATGTATTTGAAGTGCCTCCTTTAGATGGAAGAATCGTGATGGAAATTAATCCACATATTGCTTACGCTATGATGGATCGCGTATTGGGTGGAAGAGGTGCTAGTGTTAATAAAGTTGATAGTTTAACAGAAATTGAAACAAAAATAATGTCTAATTTGTTTGAACGTGGAGCAGAAAACTTACAAGAAGCTTGGGCGAATATAGTAGATATAGATCCTATACTATCTGAATTTGAAGTAAATCCGCAGTTTTTACAAATGGTGTCACCAAACGAAACGGTTATTGTTATTTCTTTAAATACACAGATTGGTGAAGTGACAGGAATGATTAATATATGTATTCCACACGTTGTTTTAGAGCCAATTATTCCTAATTTATCTGTACATTATTGGATGCAATCAATTAAAAAAGAAAGACAACCTGGTGAAATTGAAATTTTAGAGAAACGTATTAAAGGGGCTGAACTACCTGTTGTGGCCGAAATTGGAACAACAGAAATTTCAATAAGAGATTTTTTGTTGCTGGATTTGGGAGATATTATAGATTTGAATGCACATTTGGAAAGCCCATATTTAATAAAAGTAGGAGATACGCCTAAATTTATTGGTCAACCTGGACTGGTTGGTAAAAAAATGGCCATCCAAATTTTAGATACCTTTAGGGGGGGAGACGACGAAGATGATAAGTGAAGATATGTTATCTCAAGATGAAATTAACGCTTTGTTAAATGGCTTAAACGATGATGATGACCTTGGGGTAGAAACTCCTCCTATTAGTGAATATTTAAGTCCTGTTGAACAAGATGCACTAGGTGAAATTGGAAATATATCTTTCGGGAGTTCAGCTACTGCACTGTCTACATTATTAAGACAAAAGGTGGATATTACTACTCCAACTGTTACATTAATAGAACGGAAATATTTGAAAGAAGAGTTTCCACAACCATACGTTGCTATTCAAGTCAACTATACAGCTGGTTTTGATGGTTTGAATTTATTGGTTATTAAACAAAGTGATGCTGCCATTATTGCAGATTTAATGCTTGGTGGAGATGGAAAAAGTCCATCAGATTTATTAGATGAAATACAATTAAGTGCGGTACAAGAAGCGATGAATCAAATGATGGGTTCGGCTGCTACTTCTATGTCTACTATATTTAATAAAAAGGTTGACATTTCACCACCTAGTATTGATTTATTAAATATTCTTACTGGTCAAGGAGAGGATGCCATTCCACCTGACAATCTATTGGTAAAAGTTTCTTTTAGGTTAAGAATAGGAGATTTAATAGATTCTAATATTATGCAATTATTACCTGTTAAATTTGCGAAGGATCTAGTAAGTGAATTAATGCAAACAACATCTGATGTAGAAGAAATTCAACAAAGTGAACCGAGTGCATCTTATTCAGAGCCAACTTCGCAAATGATGAATACGTATGTTGAACAACCAATTAGTCAGGAACAGTATATGGCACCGCCACCAGTAATGCCGCAACAGGGTGCACCACAGCAAAGTGGACCTCAGCATTACGGCTCTCAATATGCGCAGCCGTCACAACCGGTAAATGTTCAACCAGCAAGTTTTTCAAGTTTTCAACCATATCAATTGCAAGCTTCTGAGGCGAAAAACCTTGATATGCTTTTAGATATACCGTTACAAGTTACTGTTGAATTAGGTAGAACAAAGAAAACAGTAAAAGAAATACTAGAACTTTCCAGTGGGTCCATTGTAGAATTAGATAAATTAGCTGGGGAACCAGTTGATATTCTTGTGAATAATCGATTGATTGCAACGGGAGAAGTTGTGGTTATTGATGAAAACTTTGGAGTTCGTGTAACAGATATTATAAGTCAATCAGATCGAATTAAAAAATTACGATAATGCATGGGGGTAACTGTAGATGGGACAAAGAATTTTAATCGTAGATGATGCAGCATTTATGAGAATGATGATTAAAGACATCCTTACGAAGAATGGTTTTGAAGTAGTAGCTGAAGCTGCGGATGGTGCGCAAGCAGTTGAGAAATATAAAGAAACACAACCTGATTTAGTAACAATGGATATTACAATGCCTGAAATGGATGGCATTACTGCGTTAAAGCAAATTAAACAAATTAATCCATCAGCTAGAGTTATCATGTGTTCAGCGATGGGACAGCAAGCAATGGTAATCGATGCAATTCAAGCTGGCGCACGTGACTTTATTGTAAAGCCATTCCAAGCTGATCGTGTTATTGAAGCAATCAATAAAACATTAAGCTAAATTTTCATTTGCCCCCTATTTGAGATTCTATTTATTTAGTAGAACAGATAATAGGGGACATATTTCAATGAAATGGTTGTTTGTTATTTTAAATATTCGATGACTTTGAAGGGTATTTCTTTATATTCAACAGTAAGAGGGAGTAAGTAATTTTGACTTTCATAACAAAAATGATTAAAGCGTTTTGTATAGTAATCTTTCTATCATTTTCATATTTAGGTGTTGCTAATGCTGAGCAAATAGATAAATCTGTTAAAGAAGCTTATGCTGATCCAGAACAATCAAAAGAGAAAAAAACTGAAGATAAAACTCCTTCAGAGAATGTTTATAACACTAAGACTTCTTCAACAAACTTCACATTTTCAGATTTTTTCCGCATGATTGCTGCAACTATCTTTGTAGTTGCTCTTCTTTATTTTATGCTTCGCTTTATGAATAATAAAACTAAAGGTTATCAAAAAGGAAATTTAATTACAAATTTAGGTGGTACAAGTTTAGGGAGTAATAAATCAATTCAAATTGTTAAAATTGGTGAAAAAGTCTATGTTGTTGGGGTCGGAGAAGATGTACAACTCCTCACAGAAATCAAAAATGAAGATGAAATCGAACAGATTTTAGCTACTTATAATCAAAAGGTAGATCAGAAATTAGTTCCTTCAGATATCATAACAAAATGGTATAAAAAAATTAAAAATGAACCGGTTAAAAATGATCCGTTCACTGAACAATTAAAGGAACAATTAAATGAAATGAAAAATAATCGTAAGCAATTACGTGAAGTAATAGAAAAGAAGGTGAACACTGATAATGAATGAGTTTATGGAATTCTTTAATAACAGTGATCCTTCTAATGTATCTGTTTCTATTAAAATGATGCTAGTTCTTACTGTTTTATCGTTAGCTCCTAGTATATTAATTCTCATGACTTGTTTTACTAGAATTATTATCGTACTTGGTTTTGTTAGAACTTCACTAGCAACTCAGCAAATGCCACCTACACAGGTGTTAGTAGGTATCGCTTTATTTATGACATTTTTTATCATGGCACCTACTTTTCATGAGGTAAATAAACAAGCATTAACTCCTTTATTTAAGGAAGAGATTAATTTAGAACAAGCCTATGAGAAGGCATCGGTTCCTTTTAAAGAGTTTATGAGTGCTAATACAAGACAGAAGGATTTAGAATTATTTCTTTCATATGCAAAAATAGAAAGGCCAGAAAGTATAAAAGATATTCCATTAACGGCGATGGTTCCTGCTTTTGCTATTAGTGAAATAAAAACAGCATTTCAAATTGGATTTATGATATTTATTCCGTTTCTAGTAATAGACATGATTGTCGCCAGTGTTTTGATGTCGATGGGTATGATGATGTTACCTCCGGTGATGATTTCATTGCCTTTTAAAATATTGTTATTTGTTTTAGTTGATGGTTGGTATTTAGTAGTGAAATCTTTATTACAAAGTTTTTAGTTGGTGAAAAAATGAGTCCAGAATTTGTAATTAATGTAGCAGAAAGAGGTATATACACAGTATTAATCATTAGTGGACCACTTCTTATACTTGCTCTTGTAATTGGTTTAATAGTTAGTATTTTTCAGGCGACTACACAGATTCAAGAACAAACATTAGCGTTCGTTCCGAAAATAGTTGCTGTATTATTAGGATTAATTATCTTTGGTCCGTGGATGTTAACGCATATGATTTCTTATGCAAGTGAGATTTTTTCAAATTTAAATAGGTTTATAGGGTAATACAATGGAGGCGATTATTCCTTCATTATCTGGATTTTTATTAGTTTTTGTGCGAATAACGTCGTTTTTTGTAACGATGCCTATATTCTCATATAGAACTATTCCAGCTACTCATCGTATTGGATTAAGTTTTTTTCTAGCTTGGATTATGTATTATACAATCGATATTCCAAATATTGCTTTTGATGAAACATATATATTGCTTGTTTTGAAAGAAGCTTTGGTTGGAGTAATGATTGGTTTTGTGGCGTATATGATTTTAACAGCTATTCAAATAGCTGGTGGCTTTATCGATTTTCAAATGGGATTCGCGATAGCAAATGTCATAGATCCTCAAACGGGTGTACAAAATCCGTTGATGGGTCAATATTTATATACAGTATCACTTTTATTTTTATTAGCTACTAATGGTCACCATCTTTTATTAGATGGAATATTTTACAGTTATGATTTTATTCCGATTAATCAAGTCTTTATACATTTTGGAAGTCAAGATTTACTAGATTTTGTAGTTAGAAGCTTTAACCAATCGTTTATCATTGCTTTTCAAATGGCTATTCCAGTTGTAGGTAGCTTGTTTATCGTCGATGTAGCACTTGGTATTGTTGCTCGAACAGTGCCTCAATTAAATATATTTGTTGTTGGTATACCTATTAAAATAGCTGTAAGTTTTCTTGTTTTGCTAATTGTAATTGGTGTAATGATGACGGTTGTAGGACATCTGTTTGAATATACACTTGTGACGATGAGAGGGTTAATGGAATTGATTGGAGGTACATAGATGGAACGGCTTTCACTTGACTTACAGTTTTTTTCTGGTGAGAAGACTGAAAAAGCTACGCCTAAGAAACGACAAGATTCTAGGAAAAAAGGACAAGTCGCTAAAAGTCAGGATGTTAATACAGCGATTGTATTGCTAGTTGGGTTTTCATTATTATCCTTCTTAGGTGGTTATTTAAAAGATATTGTAACAGAGATATTTAGAGTCTCTTTTGAAGAATTTATGTTAATGCCATTAACAGAAGCGAATTTGCACATTATATTCTTGCAAATGGTGGAAAAAGCCGCTTATTTTATGGCTCCCATAATGGGAGCAGTGCTACTAGGTGGAGTTATAGCGAATTATATTCAAGTTGGTTTTATGTTTTCACCTGAAGCAATTCAGTTTAAATTAAGTAAGTTAGATCCAATTCAAGGCTTTAAAAGAATATTTGCATTAAGAGCAATTGTTGAATTACTAAAATCGATTTTAAAAATCTCATTAGTAGGTTTAGTAGTGTTTTGGGTGATTTGGGGAAGGATGGATGAAATACTAATTCTTTCTCAAAAATCTATAGGAGCAGCACTAGCGACAATTGCGGATATAACAGTAAAAGTAGGTCTTTATGCATCAGTAGTTTTGTTAGTTTTAGCACTTTTTGATTATTTTTATCAAAAATATGATTTTGAGAAAAATATTCGGATGTCAAAACAAGATATTAAAGATGAACATAAAAATATAGAAGGTGATCCATTAATAAAATCTAGAATTAAGCAACGACAACGTGAAATGGCTATGCAAAGAATGATGCAAGAAGTTCCTCATGCGGATGTTGTAATTACTAATCCAACACACTTTGCGGTAGCGATTAAGTATGATGAAGAAAAAATGGATGCTCCTTATGTAGTTGCAAAAGGTGTGGACTTTATCGCACAGAAAATAAAGTTAATTGCTAAAGAAAATGATGTCATTACTGTAGAGAATCGTCCTTTAGCACGAGCACTTTATGATCAAACGGACATTGGTCAAGTCATACCTGAAGAATTTTTTAAAGCTATGGCTGAACTTCTTGCTTTCGTTTATAAGACGAAAGGTAAAATTTAATATTTATGCGAAGTTTATGAAAGTGACCATATTATAGAATCTTAAAGTTGAATGTTCCGATTTTCCATTTAATATGGACGTTTAATCTTATAAATGTTTGTTAGGAGAGAAAAAGATGAAAGCAAGAGATTTATCAGTTTTAATTTCTGTCATTTTAATCATAGCCATGCTCGTTATTCCTTTACCTACATGGCTTTTAAGTTTCCTTATACTTTGTAATATTTCTCTTGCTCTTATTGTTCTGCTAACTACTATGAATATGAAAGAGCCTTTAGAGTTTTCGATTTTTCCTTCTTTACTATTATTAATGACTTTGTTTCGTCTAGGCTTGAATGTCTCTACCACTCGTGCCATTTTATCGACTGGAGATGCAGGTGAAGTTGTAAAAACATTTGGTTCATTTGTTATTGGTGGTAATGTCCTTGTTGGTATGGTAGTTTTCTTAATTTTAATTATCATTCAATTCATCGTTATTACAAAAGGTTCTGAGCGTGTTTCGGAAGTTGCAGCGCGTTTTACATTAGATGCGATGCCGGGTAAGCAAATGAGTATAGATGCAGATTTAAATGCGGGTTTAATATCAGATAAAGAAGCTCGTGAACGTCGTGAAAAAATTAGTAGTGAAGCAGATTTTTATGGTTCAATGGATGGTGCTAGTAAATTTGTTAAAGGGGATGCCATTGCGGGAATCATTATCGTAATTGTTAATTTAACAGTCGGTATGATTATTGGAGTAACACAATTGGATTTAAGCTTTGGGGAATCAGCTACGCATTTTGCACTTTTAACAGTAGGTGACGGAATTGTAACGCAAGTGCCGGCATTATTAATTTCTACTGCTACAGGTATTATTGTTACAAGAGCCGCTTCTAATGGTAATTTAGGAGAAGATATTACTTCACAATTATCTGCTTATCCTAAGATGATGTATATTACCGGGGGAACCATCCTATTATTAGGATTATTGACCCCGATTAGTAGTATGTACACAATCCCTATTGCATTACTTTTAATTGTTGGAGGATATTTAGTTAATCGTAAACCTGTTCAAGATCAGGAAGAATTAGAGGAAATAGAGGAAGAATTGCATACAGATGAGATGAAAAGTCCTGAAAGTGTTGTTAATTTGCTAAGTGTTGACCCAATTGAATTTGAATTTGGTTATGGATTGATTCCTCTAGCTGATACGAATCAAGGTGGGGATTTATTAGATCGAGTTGTTATGATAAGACGTCAGCTAGCAATAGAAATGGGCCTAGTTATACCTGTCGTAAGAATAAGAGATAATATTCAATTGAATCCAAATGAATACCGATTGAAAATAAAAGGAAGTGAAATGGCTCGAGGTGAGCTCCTACTAGACCATTATTTAGCAATGAGTCCAGGTACGGATGATGATATAATTGAAGGTATAGATACCATTGAACCGTCGTTTGGATTACCAGCTAAATGGATTAGTGAAGATATGAAGGAACAAGCGGAAATGTTAGGATACACCGTTGTTGATCCGCCGAGTGTTGTTTCTACTCACATTACAGAAGTAATTAAGAGTAATGCTCATATGTTAATTGGTAGACAGGAAACAAAACAATTAGTCGACCATTTAAATGAGTCTTCACCAATTTTAGTAGAAGAAGTAACACCAAATCCTTTATCAGTCGGGGAAGTACAAAAGGTCCTTTCAAAATTGTTAAAAGAAAAGATTTCAATTCGCAACTTGCCAATTATTTTTGAAACATTAGCGGATTATGGGAAAATGACGAATGACACGGATTTATTGACTGAATATGTAAGGCAGAATTTAGCTCGTCAAATTACTCACCAATATTTAAATGATGAAAATTCATTAAAAGTTATTACGATATCAGGAAAGGTAGAAAAGATGGTAGCTGATTCTGTACAACAAACAGAACATGGTAATTTTCTATCAATGGATCCAAATGATACGCAAGAAATATTAACATCATTAGCTTCAAGACTGGAGGACTTAACATTAATGGATCAAGTACCTATCGTAATTTGTTCTCCTGCAGTAAGAATGTATATTAGGCAATTAACGGAAAGGTATTTCCCGAATGTTCCGATTATCTCTTACAATGAATTAGAAGCTGAAGTAGAAATACAGAGTGTAGGTGTGGTGAATGTAAGCTAATGAAAATAAAAAAATATCATGCTCCATCGATGAATCAAGCTATGGAGCAGATTAGATTAGAACTTGGCAAAGATGCTGTCATTTTAAATTCGAGAGTATTGTATTCGGGGGGATTTCTAGGTTTCTTTAAGAAAAGAAGTATTGAAGTAGTTGCTGCAATCGATCCACAATCAAATATTGAGCAATTGCCTTCTTTAAAAGAAAAGCAGAAAAAAAGTCATATTTCAAATGTCACACCGTTCAAAGAAATCTCACCTATAAAGATTAATGATTTTGGGAATAAAGAAATATTGCATCATCCCACTCAAGAGACAGTATTGAAGGAAATTACAGATTTAAAGAAAATTGTAAAAAACATAAATGTAATCAACAATAGTGCTTTACTAAGTGGTAATATCAAGAAAATGATTGATCGTTTAAAATCTCAGGACTTAGACCATGATGCTGTTACAGATATTGTTATTTTGTTAGAGGAGTCTGCTATAGATAATGAAATTTCTTATGAAGAATGTATCGCACTCACGAAAAATTATTTATTATCTAAGCTACCCATACAGTCCGATATTTTGTTTCAAAAAAAATATATAAATGTTGTGGGACCTACAGGAGTAGGAAAAACAACTACACTTGCTAAACTAGCAGCCGAAAGTGTGTTAAAGCATAAAAAAAAGGTTGCTTTTATTACAACTGATACATACCGAATTGCAGCAATTGACCAGTTAAAGACTTATGCAAAAATATTAAATGTTCCAATTGAAATTGCATATAATTTGGAAGACTTTAAAAAAGCCACAGAACGTTTTTCACATTATGACCTTGTTTTTATTGATACAGCAGGTAGAAATTTTCGCAATCCTGATTATGTCACAGATTTAAAAGATATCATTTCATTTGATGATGAGATGGAAACGTTTCTTGTCTTATCTTTAGCTAGTAAGCAAAGTGACATGGAGGTAATTTTAGAACAGTTTTCATTAATTAATATATCTCACTTTATTTTTACGAAGGTTGATGAAACTGCTTCATATGGTGCGATGTATAACATGATGACAAAGTATAAAATTAATGCTGCATATTTAACGAATGGTCAAAATGTACCAGATGATATTGAAAAAGCTCAATCTAGCATTATTGTGGAAACTATCCTTGGAGTAAGAGTAAATGAAAGATCAAGCTGAGAATCTACGTATTCGAGTATTGCAAAGTAGTGCACAGAAGCATGCTAAAACGTTAGCGGTTGTAAGTGGTAAAGGTGGCGTAGGAAAATCGAATTTTTCGTTAAATTTCTCCATTTTATTATCAAAAAAAGGTAAGCGAGTGTTACTATTTGATATGGATATAGGTATGGGGAATATTAATATTTTACTAGGAAATATTACACAAAGAACAATCGTAGATTTTTTTCAAAAGGAAGTGTCAATTCAAGAGGTTATTACAAAAGTCTCAGATAACATGTCGATTATTTGTGGGGGAACAGGATTATCTACATTTTTTACTATGAGTGAAACTGATTTTGAGAGATTTGTTAATGAGTTTTCAAAAATTCAGAATGAATATGATTATATAATTTTTGATCTCGGAGCTGGTATATCAAAAGAGTCATCAGATTTTTTGAAATGTGTAGATGAAATTGTGACAATTACTACACCAGAGCCTACCTCTATTATGGATGCTTATTCTATGATTAAATATCTACACTTTCTGAATGAACAACTTCCAGTTTATATTGTTTGTAATAGAGTTCAGCGAAATAATCAAGGGAGAGATACCATTATTAGGCTACAAAATACAGTTAATCGATTTTTGGAAAAAGAAATAATATCTCTAGGTTCTCTACCAGATAGCAGGGTGGTATTGAAAGCTGTTACGGCACAAACACCCTTTACAATATTAAATCCGAAAGCTGATATTAGTGCTGCATTAGATCAATTAACTACAAGTTATTTATCAAATTCTTTTAATGAAGAAAAACCAGTGACAAAAAAATCCTTTCTAGATAAGTTGCAAAATTTTTTCATTGGAAGGTAGGTATGTCCTATGGAGAAAATAAAAGTTCTCATTGTCGAAGATTCAGCATTTATGAGAAAACTCATAACGGATTTTTTATCAGAAGCTGATCGTATTGAAGTAATTGGTACTGCTCGTAATGGCAAGGATGCCATTGGAAAAATAAAAAAGTGGCGTCCTGATGTCGTAACAATGGACATTGAAATGCCAATAATGAATGGCATAGAAGCTTTGAAAGTAATTATGAATGAATGTCCTGTTCCCGTAATTTTTCTCTCAAGTTCTACGGATTTAGGTGCTGATAAAACTTGTTTAGCTATGCAATATGGAGCTTTTGATTTTATTGCTAAACCATCCGGCTCAATATCGCTAGATTTGCATAAAATTAAAGATGAATTAATAGCTAAAATAACAGCTGCTGGTACAACTAATGTAGCTTTATTACAGAAAAGTACAGTCGTAGAGAAACAGCCGAAATTACATAATCAAATGGTAAACAAGGTGAATCAAGTTCAAAATCATTCGACAATAGGGTTATCCTGGAAAGACACAAAAAAGATTATAGCGATAGGGACTTCTACTGGAGGTCCACGAGCATTGCAATATGTTCTTACAAATCTTCCGAGAGACATAAATGCACCTATTGTAGTCGTACAACATATGCCAGCAGGATTTACAAAATCATTGGCTAATCGATTGAATAATCTTTCGGAAATTTCCGTAAAAGAAGCGGAAGATGGAGAGACTCTGGAAAAAGGAACAGCTTATATTGCACCTGGTGGTTATCATTTGAAAGTTAATAAGCGAGGAACAGAACTCTTTGCAAAGCTGGACCAAACTCAAACAAGAAACGGTCATCGCCCATCCGTTGATGTATTATTTGAATCTTTAAGTGAAATAACGGAATACTCTATAATCGCAGTTATTATGACTGGTATGGGGAATGATGGTTCAAAAGGATTAGTAGCTCTTAATAGAAATCAACAGACAAAATGCATTGCAGAATCTGAAGAAAGCTCTATAGTATTTGGAATGCCAAAAGCAGCGATTGCTACTAATCTAGTGGATGTTATAGAGAACGTCGAAAATATTGCTCAAGCAATAAGTAAATATTGCTAAACTTTGAGGGGTGCTGCTATATGGATATGAATCAATATTTAGAGGTGTTTATTGATGAAAGCAAAGAACACCTACAAACCTGTAATGAACAGTTATTAGAGTTAGAAAAAAACCCTGAAAACTTATCAATTATTAATGAAATTTTCCGATCTGCTCACACGCTAAAGGGTATGTCAGCAACAATGGGATATGAAGATTTAGCTAATCTTACACATAAAATGGAAAATGTTTTAGACGCTATGCGTAATAATAAAATTACTGTAACTGCTGAAATATTGGATGTTGTTTTTGCTGCAGTAGATCACCTTGAGGAAATGGTATTAAGTATAGCATCTGGTGGCGATGGCAAGAGGGATGTTACAGAAACTGTTAATCAGCTTTTAGCGATAGAAAAAGGAGAATCTCCGAGTACGAGTGTAACTGCTAAACAAGAAGTTTCTGCAACTACAACTGAGAAAATAAATCATACATTAAAAAGCACCTATGATGAATTTGAATATACAGTCCTTGAACAATCTAAGGAACAAGGCTTTTCAAGTTATGAAATTACAGTTTATTTACGAGAAGACTGTTTATTGAAGGTAGCTCGAGTGTTTATGGTTTTTGAGGTACTGGAGAAATTAGGGGAAGTAATAAAGTCAACTCCATCATCTGAGCAGTTAGAAGAAGAACAATTCGATTTAGAATTCACAGTCACTTTTATTACGAAAGAAAGTGCAGATGAGCTTCAAGCTAGAATAATGAAGGTTTCTGAAGTTGATAAAGTTGAAGTTCAACCACTAAACTTGGATGCGATTAAAAATAAAGAGAGTCAGGTAAGTATTGAAGAACCTCAAGTTGTAAAAGCAGCTGAAATTGTTGCTGAAGGACCTGTAAAATCAGCATCTGAGAATTCGAATGAAAAGAAGCAAGCCCATACTAAAGCAGCAAATGTTAATAAAACGATTCGTGTAAATATAGAACGTTTAGATATATTAATGAACCTTTTTGAAGAGTTAGTAATTGATAGAGGAAGATTAGAGCAAATTTCGCGAGAATTAAATAATCAAGATTTACATGAAACAGTAGAACGAATGACACGTATTTCAGGTGACTTACAAGCAATTATCTTAAATATGCGAATGGTACCTGTTGAAACAGTATTTAACCGATTCCCAAGAATGGTTAGACAATTAGCTCGAGATTTGAATAAAAAGATACACCTAGAAATTATCGGGGCGGAAACAGAACTTGACCGAACGGTAATTGATGAAATTGGTGATCCGCTTGTTCACTTATTACGAAATGCTCTAGATCATGGAATTGAAACGCCAGAAGTTCGAATTGCAAATGGTAAAGAAGAAGAAGGTACGGTTGTACTAAAAGCATATCATAGTGGTAATCATGTCTTCATAGAAATTGAAGATGATGGAGCTGGAATAAGTAGAGAACGTGTATTGAAAAAAGCAATTTCTAAAGGGGTAATAAGCGAGCAAGTTGGAGCGACCTTATCTGACCGACAAGTATATGAATTGATTTTTGCTTCAGGATTCTCGACAGCTGAACAAATTTCAGATGTATCAGGACGTGGTGTTGGACTGGATGTAGTGAAAAACACAATTGAATCATTAGGTGGTTCAGTTTCAATTGATTCAAAAGAAGGAGAAGGAAGTGTCTTTTCGATTCAATTGCCGTTAACACTTTCTATTATTGCTGTTATGCTCGTTGAAATTCAAAAAGAGAAGTTCGCAATTCCACTTTCATCTATTATTGAAACAGCAATTGTTAAAAAAGATGAGATTATGAATGCGCATAATCAAAGAGTAATAGATTTCCGTGGTAAAGTCGTACCTTTATTAGACTTAAGTGAAATATTTGATGTACCTGTTTATGAAGAAGTAGATGAGTATATGTCGGTTGTTATTGTTCGAAAAGGAGATAAAATGGCTGGTTTAGTAGTAGACTCATTTATTGGACAGCAAGAAATTGTTCTTAAGTCTTTAGGTAATTATTTAACATCTGTTTTTGCAATCTCTGGAGCAACAATTTTGGGAGATGGTCAAGTAGCTTTAATTATTGATTGTAATGCACTTATTAAATAAAACGTAGGTGTGAAATGAATATACGTTTTGTATAAGGGGAGATTAGCGATGTCTCAAGCGATTGGTTTGTCCGATATGAAAGTTATTGTGTTTCAACTAAAGGAAAAAGAGTATGCGATACCGGTAAGTCAAGTGCGTGCCATTGAAAAAGTATTGCATATTACAAGAGTTCCCAATGCAGTACACTATGTGAAAGGAGTTATTAACCTTCGTGGGGTGGTAACTCCAATTATCGATTTACGAGCTAGATTCAATCTTGACGAAGAATATTCTGATGGCACAAGGATCATTATTGTTTCGTTAGATGATTTAGAGGTTGGTTTAGTCGTAGATGCAGCTAATGACGTAATTGATATTCCAAGTGAGAATATCGAACCACAACCAGGAGTTGTTGGAACGGATGAAGCGGACTTTATAACAGGAGTTGCAAAGCTAGAAAAACGATTATTAATTTTGATTGATTTAGAAAAAATATTAATTCCAGATAAAGTAGTCGATCGACATGGAGATGATAATTAACTATGTTTTCGATAGAGAATATATCATCTGTGCATCTTGATATATTGAAAGAAATTGGCAATATAGGAGCGGGTCACTCAGCGACAGCGCTGTCCACTTTGTTAGGAAGAAAGATTGAAATGAAAGTTCCAAGCGTAAGGGTAGTTACTTTTGATGAAATGATGGAGTTAGCGGGGGGACCTGATAATGTTGTAGCATGTGTTTTTTCTCGCATTAAAGGAAATGCACCCGGTAGCATGTTCTTTATTTTATCCATGGAGCAGGCAAATCTTTTTATTCGTAATATAACGGGTGATTCCGCCTTCCAATTTATTAAACCGCCTTATCCAGATATTGCTTTATCCGCATTAGAAGAAATTGGAAATATCTTGTCGAGTTCTTACCTTACATCGTTGTCTAATTTTACAAATTTAAAGCTTCTGCCATCTGTACCAGCACTTTCTATTGAAATGGCAGGAGCTGTTATAAGCTATGGATTAATTGAATTATCAAAAGTAAGTGATTACGCAATAGTTATTGATACGGCGCTAATTGAGGAAACTGCTTCCAATATTAATAGCGTCAATGGCCATGTCTTTTTACTACCTGATCCTGATTCTTTTGAAACGATTTTTTCTGCATTAGGAGTTCCTGTTAATGATTGAGAACTTAAAAATTATTAAAGTAGGAATAGCAGATATGAACATTGTATACCCTCCTTGTATAATTCGCACTGCTGGTCTTGGTTCTTGTGTAGGGGTAGTGCTTTATGATCAATGGAAGGAATTGGCTGGCATGGTTCATGTAATGTTGCCTGATTCCTCACTGGCAAAAGAGGGTCAATTGAACGTTGCTAAATATGCGGATACAGGTGTAAAGGAATTAGTAAAAAGATTACAAAATGAAGGAGCAAAAACTTCAATGTTGAAGGCCAAAATTGCAGGAGGAGCTCAAATGTTTCAGTTTTCTAGTGGTAATGATTTGATGAGAATTGGGCCACGAAATGTTGAAGCTGTTAAAAAAGTGTTGAATCAATTGAAAATTGAATTAATTGCTGAAGATTGTGGAGGGAACAACGGTAGAACTATTGAATTTAATCCGAAAACAAGATTATTAACAATAAGAACTGTTAATAAAGGAGTCAAAGAATTGTAATGATAGGGTCATTTAAAATTAATTTGGTATTTGGACTAGTTGGTTGTTTGCTTTTTGCCCTATTTTCATTTAGCTTACGCTTTCCTTTAGTAACATTATTGCATGCCGGAATAACGTTTATTATTTTCTATTTGTTTGCCTATTTAGTGAGATGGTTGTTAGGGATTGCTTTACAAGAAAATATTAACAATGATATTAACGAAATGGTTGAATCTAATCCGAATAAATCTATCATATCCGAACAAAAGTCTAATGAAGAAGATCTTCTTAATGAAGAGCATATTGCATCTGTTTCTAATTATGTGAAAGAGTTGATACGGGAAGATTAATTCGTCAGCGGAGTGCAAAGCTTTGCTTGCTATTTTTTAAATAGTATTTTTCGAAAAGTACAAAAAAACACTTTATCATGAGTGGTTAGGAGGGGAATAATGTCTCTAGTAGCTAATGAAGAAGAAATACATCAATGGTATAAGTGGATTCAAACCAAAGATTCGCAAGCAGGAGATTTTTTGGCTAAAAAATACATGCCTCTCGTTTCCTATCATGTACAACGCATTTCAGTTGGTTTACCGAAAAATGTATGTAGAGATGACTTAAGAAGTTTAGGAATGATGGGATTATTTAACGCATTAGAAAGATTTGATCCAGATAGAGATTTAAAATTCGATACATATGCATCATTTAGAATTAGGGGAACAATCTTAGACGGTTTACGGAAGGAAGATTGGTTACCTCGTAGTTCAAGAGAAAAAACCAAAAAGATTGAAAGTGTCATAGGAAAATTGGAGCAATCAAACATGAGGACAGTGACACCTGAAGAAATCGCGAATGAATTAAATATTACTCCTGATGAAGTCGTTTCGATTCTTAATGAGAATTTTTTTGCAAATGTTATCTCAGTTGATGAAAATCCATTAGATCAAGAGGATAAAGAAGGGAAAGGTTTCTTTTTAAAAGATGAAAAAGCTGTTCTTCCTGAAGAAAATGTATTACGTAGAGAATTATATGAAGAATTAGAAAAAGTAATCTTAACTCTTAATAGAAATGAGCAGCTTGTACTTCAATTATTTTATAAAGAAGAATTAACTTTAACGGAAATTGGAGAGGTAATGGATTTATCAACATCTAGAATCTCGCAAATTCACTCGAAATCAATTTTTAAACTGAGAAATATTCTTTCAAAAATAGTGTAGGAGTTATTGAGAGGAAGGAGAGCGAATTGTCATGAACAGCCTTTTCGATATTCATGTGTCGAAGGATCGTTTAACGGCTGAGATTTCTTTGAAAAACGACATCGTTGAAGATGCTGAAATCACAGTTGATCAACTTAAAGAGATGCTTAAAGAGAGAAAAGTTGTATTTGGGATTAAACAAGATGTATTAGAAAAAATATGTAAAGATAAGTATGAAGTTGATTATCCTATTATAGTAGCGGAAGGTATAAAGCCTGAAAAAGGTAGGGATGGTTACCTTATCAACAAAACCGAAGTAGAAGAAAATCAAAAAACAGATGAAGATGATGGGAAAGTTTTTAATTTACGAAATGTCATGAAGATTAAATCGGTTAAGAATGGTCAACTTTTAGCTCAAATTGTTGAATCAACTATGGGGATTCCAGGTAGAGATGTATATGGTAATACTATACAGGCCAAAAATGGTAGACCTCTAAAGTTAAGAGCAGGAAAGAATGTTCTATATCATTTGGATAGTGTGTTTGCTACAATCGATGGTCAAATATCTATCACCCCTAATACAGTTAATGTATTACCAGTATTTGAAGTCAACGGAGATTTGGATTTAAAAACAGGTAATATTGATTTTATTGGAAATGTAGTTATTCGAGGGAATGTGCCAACGGGTTATATAATAAAAGCGGGCGGTGATATTAAAGTTACAGGGCTAGTTGAGGGAGCTACGTTAATAGCTGGTGGTTCAGTTTCAATTTCTGGTGGTGTAGCAGGAGCGTACAAAGGATCGATAGAAGCTGGTGTAGATATATTAGCTAACTATTTAAATCAGGCAACATGTAAAGCTGGACGTGATATTTCAGTTGAATCATATATTCTTCATAGTACGATTAGTAGTGGAGGAAAAGTAGTTTCCCGTAAAGGACATATTATTGGTGGAGAAACTTCTGCGTTAGAAAGTATCGAAGCAAACGATTTTGGTAATCAACATTATATGCAGACTATATTGTATGTGGGAAGCTCACCAAAAAATCTAGAAAGAGAAGCAGAGGTTTATAAAGAACTAAAACAAACACGAGAAGCATTAAAAAAATTAGGTTATCTTTTTGAACGAATTAAGAAGCGAGAGCGGACTCAAGGCTATATCACAGAACAAGATAAACTGTTGTTGAAAAAACAACAAGTAACGGTAGCTACTCAAAAACAATATTTTGAAGAATTAGAGCAAGAGCTTTTGCGTTTGAAAGGTGAAGGGCATATGGATGAAAGGGTTTTCTTAAAAGCTAAAGGTATCATTTATCCAAATGCTCAAATTCATTTTGGAAAGTATTCTAAACCTGTTCAAAGTAAAATACAAGCAGTGAAAATATATTTGGAGTATGGAGAAATTGTTTCTAGCCCGCTTTAAGGAGGGAGTTTATGAGTTTAAAGGCCATTGAAATGCAAATTGCTCTTCCGCGAACGCAGGATGTTGGTAAAATCCAAGAACAATTGCAACAAAGAAGTCAACTCACTCATGATTTAGCCGCCAGAGAGATGCAAAAGGAAACAGAGAAGAAAGAACATACTATTACTAAATATAAACAAAAAGAAGAAGTTCATTTAAAGCAAGATCATTCATCCCAACAATATGAGCAAAGTCATTCACAACATGATAATAAAAAAGAGAGCGCTGAAAAAGCGGAGAAAGTTATAAAACAAACACATCCTTATAAAGGGAATTCCATAGATTTTTCTGGATAGAGGGGCATAATGTTAACATTAATAACAACTTTAAGTATTATAGTACATTGCATAAGTATTTTTGCCATTATCATTTTATATTTAAGACAGAATCAATATAAAGATACAGAGAGAAAGATGGAAAAGCTCCGACGTGATATCGATGATATTTTTCAGGCTTATATGGTTGAAATGAAAGAAGAGAATAAAGAGATTGCAGATGCTTTAGAATCTTTGAAAAACGGTAAACCAATAACTAAAGAACCTGTAGTCTCTAAGGAAATCGACACAATACATATAAAAGAAACTAATGAAAAGGTTTTACCAGAGATTCAAACGAATATTTTGGTCAAGCCTTCTAAGCATGCAGTCGCTAATGCGTATAAGACAAATAAACAACTGAAAGCTAAAGATGTGGTGTATAAACCTCCGTATGAAGCAGTTAAGGATAAACTATCGATTGCAGAGGTAGACATAGCTCACGAAATAAGTGAACAGCAGAATCCAGGCTCTACGTTTCAACAGGCATTATTGGCTCAAGTTGATAAACATAAACCGAATAAAGAGAAAAAAACAACAGAAGAATTGATATTAGAGATGAATAGTGAAGGTTGTGGAATTGAAGAGATAGCTAAGAAACTCAATAAAGGAAAAACAGAAATTGAGCTGTTGCTGAAGTTCCATGCAAAATCTAAATTATAAAATAGCTTGATAAATATATTTGCCTATGCTATATTAATTCATGGTGTTAATACACACGTCTAATGATTTGATTAATAGGTGCTGTTACGACAGTTTTTAATCAAAGATGAGTTGGACGGAGGAATATAAAACCTAGGAGGAAACAAACATGTCAGTAATTTCAATGAAACAATTGCTTGAAGCTGGTGTACACTTTGGACACCAAACTCGCCGTTGGAACCCAAAAATGAAGAAATATATCTTCATGGAGCGTAACGGTATCTACATTATCGACCTACAAAAAACAGTAAGAAAAATCGAAGAAGCTTACAACTTCGTTAAAGAAGTTGCAGCTAACGGTGGTACTGTTCTTTTCGTTGGTACTAAAAAACAAGCTCAAGATTCAGTTAAAGAAGAAGCTATCCGTGCTGGTCAATACTATGTTAACCAACGCTGGTTAGGTGGTACTTTAACAAACTTTGAAACAATTCAAAAACGTATTACGCGTCTTAAAGATATCGAAAAAATGGAAGAGAACGGAACTTTCGAAGTTCTTCCTAAAAAAGAAGTTATCAATCTTAAAAAAGAGCAAGAGCGTTTAGAAAAGTTCTTAGGCGGAATCAAAGACATGAAGGGTCTTCCAGATGCGATCTTCGTTATCGACCCTCGTAAAGAGCGTATTGCTGTTGCAGAAGCTCACAAATTAAACATCCCTCTAGTTGGTATCGTTGATACAAACTGTGATCCAGATGAAATTGATTATGTAATCCCTGCAAACGATGACGCTATTCGCGCTGTTAAACTTCTAACTGCTAAGATTGCTGATGCAATTCTTGAAACTAAACAAGGCGAAGATCTTTCAGAAGCTCCGGCTGCTGAATAATTTATAGCTTTCTAAAAAGGTGATAAGAGGATAAGGCCTTTTATCACCTTTTTTTTCAGAATGAACCGATTTAAGCTTTATGTATGAGTCTCTACGTAAGTAGGTAAAATGAACAAAGAAGTACATTTGTATTTCAAACTTAATATTGTACGAAACCAGCTATGGTTAATATAAAGTACATATAAATACAAGGAGGACATCCACAATGGCTATTACTGCACAAATGGTAAAAGAACTTCGTGAAAAAACTGGTGCTGGAATGATGGATTGTAAAAAAGCACTAACTGAAACAAATGGTGATATGGAGAAAGCAATCGATTTCTTACGTGAAAAAGGTATTGCTAAAGCTGCTAAAAAAGGCGATCGTATCGCTGCTGAAGGTTTAACTTCAATCGTTGTTGAAGGTAACCAAGCTGTTATTCTTGAAGTTAACTCTGAAACGGATTTCGTTGCGAAAAACGAAGGTTTCCAAGTATTAGTTAAAGAATTAGCTGCTCACCTTCTAGCTAACAAGCCAGCATCTGTTGAAGCTGCATTAGAGCAAACTATGGAAAATGGTACTCAAGTTGCTGAGCACATCAATGCTGCTATTGCTAAAATCGGTGAAAAATTAACTCTTCGTCGTTTCGAAGTAGTTTCAAAAACTGATGCTGATGCATTCGGTGCTTACCTTCACATGGGTGGACGTATCGGTGTATTAACAGTTCTTGAAGGCTCAACTGATGAAGCAGCTGCTAAAGATGTTGCTATGCACATTGCTGCTATCAAACCACTTTACATCTCTCGTGATGAAGTAACTCCTGAAGAAATCGAAAGAGAGCGTGAAGTATTAACTCAACAAGCTCTTAACGAAGGAAAACCTGAAAAAATCGTTGCTAAAATGGTTGAAGGTCGTCTTGGCAAATACTTCGAAGATATCTGTGTTCTTGACCAAACATTTGTTAAAAACCCAGATCAAAAAGTTGGTCAATTTGTCGCTGCTACTGGTGGTAAATTAACAAGCTTCGTACGCTTCGAAGTTGGTGAAGGTATCGAGAAACGTCAAGATAACTTCGCTGAAGAAGTAATGAGCCAAGTTAAAAAAGACTAATTAATACGCTAGGCTTTTGTTAGCAAGTCAATAGGGGACACTTAGTGTTCCCTATTTTTTGAATCAATGTTAGTGAAGTTTGATATTAACCACCTTTTCGATAAAGTGAAGGTAATAGAAAGTTGGAGGTTCTCATGAGTAACGCTAAATATAATCGTGTTGTATTGAAATTAAGCGGAGAAGCATTAGCGGGGCAAGATGGATTTGGAATTAATCCAGCTATCATTAAGTCTATCGCTGAACAAGTGAAAGAAATTGCCGAACTAGATGTTGAAGTTGCTGTTGTTGTTGGTGGCGGAAACATTTGGAGAGGGAAGATCGGAAGCGAAATGGGGATGGACCGTACGACGGCAGATTATATGGGAATGTTAGCGACAGTTATGAACTCGTTAGCATTACAAGATAGTCTTGAAAATTTAGGAATTGAAACGCGTGTACAAACATCAATCGAAATGAGACAAGTTGCTGAACCTTACATTAGAAGAAAAGCAGTCCGACACCTAGAAAAGAAACGTGTAGTCATTTTTGCCGCTGGAACAGGAAACCCATATTTCTCTACAGATACAACTGCAGCGTTAAGAGCAGCAGAAATTGAAGCCGATGTTATTCTAATGGCGAAAAATAATGTTGATGGCGTATACAATGCAGATCCTCGTAAAGATGAAAGTGCAGTGAAATATGATAATTTATCATATTTAGATGTATTAAAAGAGGGCTTAGAAGTAATGGATTCAACAGCGTCTTCTTTATGCATGGATAATGATATCCCATTAATCGTATTCTCTATAACAGAGCAAGGTAATATTAAACGTGCTGTTATGGGTGAAACAATTGGAACTACAGTGAGGGGGAAATAATATGGCTAAACAAGTAATTGCTTCTACAAAAGAAAGAATGGATAAAGCTGTTCAAGCTTTATCAAGAGAACTTGCAACTATCCGTGCAGGTCGTGCAAATGCTGCAATCCTTGATAAAGTATCAGTAGATTACTACGGTGCACCTACTCCAATTAACCAATTAGCTGGTATCTCTGTACCGGAAGCTCGCCTACTAGTTATTCAACCTTATGATAAGACAGTATTAGGTGAAATCGAAAAAGCAATTTTAAAGTCTGATCTTGGATTAAATCCTACAAACGATGGCTCTATCATTCGTATTGCTATTCCAGCATTAACGGAAGAGCGCCGTAAAGAATTAGTGAAGCTTGTGAAAAAAGAAGCTGAAGAATCGAAAGTAGCAGTTCGTAATATCCGTCGTGATGGTAATGATGATCTGAAAAAACTTGAAAAAAATAGTGAAATAACTGAAGATGAGCTACGTGGTTATTCTGAAGATATTCAAAAAGTGACTGATGCACATATTCAAAAAATTGATGATGTTGCAAAAGACAAAGAAAAAGAGATTATGTCAGTATAATTGTTTTTTTAAAAGCCCCTTTTCAAAGGGGCTTTTTTAAGCTTTAAGAACTTAGTAAAAAGCTTCAAGGATTTGATTAAAAGTGTATTTAATAATAAAATATGATAGGTATATAACCTATTTGTAAGTGAATTAATGGTTTTATTTCATAAACAATACATATGTATTTTACGATACCGATAGGATATTTTATGATTTTCTGATATTATTAAGTGAATTCACTATACTTTAACAAAGGAAGAACCTATTGGAGGACATAGATATGAAGGCAATTTGGAAGCGTTGGTTTAACAAAGATGCTTCTGCTAATATAGATGATAATAGCAAGGCCGAGCTGAAGAATTTGGACATTCCTGAACACGTTGCTATTATTATGGATGGTAATGGACGCTGGGCGAAATCGAGAATGCTACCTCGTGCCGCAGGGCATAGTGAAGGAATGAAAGTTATTCGCCGAATTACAAAGTTTGCAAATGAAGTAGGTGTTAAAGCCTTAACATTATATGCTTTTTCCACTGAGAATTGGAAGCGCCCAGAGAAAGAAGTAAATTATTTAATGAAACTGCCCGTTGAATTTCTTGATACATTTTTACCAGAGTTAATTGAGGAAAATGTTCGAGTAAATATAATGGGGGAAATAGATGGTTTACCGAACCATACAAGAGCTGCTGTAGAGAAAGCAATGAAGGATACAGCGCATAATGATGGATTATTGTTAAACTTAGCATTTAATTACGGAAGTCGTGCTGAAATGCTTCTTGGCGTTAAACAGTTGATGGAAGATGTGAAAAAAGGTAAGGTTGCTACAGATGATATAACGGAAGAACTATTCTCTTCCTATTTAATGACGGATGGGATTCGGGATCCAGATTTATTGATTCGAACAAGTGGAGAGATTAGGTTAAGTAATTTCATGCTATGGCAACTTGCATATACTGAATTTTGGTTTACAGATGTGTTGTGGCCTGATTTCACTGAAAAAGATTTTATGGAAGCTATTAAAGTATATCAAGCACGTTCAAGAAGATATGGTGGATTATAAGGTTGTACTTTGATTTTCATATATAGGAATAATGTAATACAGCTTCCCCTACGCTTAAGTTGTGAACTGTAGGGGAATACTGTCTATTCGGATAAATATTTGTGATGATAGGCAGATATAGAAGGTGAGGACTCAGAAAATTATGAAGCAACGTATAATTACAGCTGTGATTGCTGCAGCTGTTTTCTTACCGATTGTGATGTATGGAGGAATGCCTCTTACAATTTTATTATTTTTAATGGCAACAATCGGGTTACATGAATTGTTAAAGATGCATAAACTACCTGCATTATCGATTTCAAGTATTATAGGTTTTATTATGCTATGGGTTATTTTTTTACCTGCTGGTGATATGCTTAACATTGGTGAATGGAGTATTTCTAAGGCACATGCAGTTTTAATAGGGACAATTTTTCTACTAATTTGTACAGTAGTTTCAAAAAATCGTTTTACTTTTGATCAGGCTGGTTTTGTTATTGTTTCTGTTCTATATGTTGGAATGGGCTTCTTTTATATAAACGCGACAAGAGACGAAGGATTACTTTATATTTTCTTTGTGTTGTTTACATTATGGGCAACAGATTCAGGAGCGTATTTTGTAGGACGAGCGATTGGAAAGAACAAACTATGGCCAGAAATTAGTCCTAATAAGACTATTGAGGGAGCAATTGGTGGAATTGGAGCGGCGTTAATTGTTGCTTTAATATTCTCCTTTGCCACAGAAATTGATGCAACGTTGTTAAAGTTATTAATTATGGCTGTTGTTATTGCTGTTTTTGGACAGTTAGGTGATTTAGTTCAGTCTGCGTTTAAACGCCATTATGGTGTGAAAGATTCAGGGAATTTATTACCTGGACATGGTGGTATATTAGATCGAACAGATAGTTGGATTTTTGTATTTCCAATTCTTCATTTGTTTCAATTAATATAGTTTTGTGCTAGTTCGAAGCAAAAAGAAATATAGTAATAATATGAAGTTTTTTATGAAGATTGATAGGGGGAAAACAATCAGTGAAGAAAATTAGTCTTTTAGGTGCTACAGGTTCAATCGGGAGACAAACATTAGAGATTATCCGTGAGAATCGTGATTTATTTGAACTTGTAGCCTTTTCTTCAGGTACTAACATAGAATTAACAAAACAAATAATAAAAGAGTTTTCTCCTAAATTGGTTTCGGTTAAAGAAAAATCAGATTATGAAGCTTTGAAATCTGAATTTAGTAATACTTCTTTTTCTTATGGAGATGACGGTTTAGTTGAAGTTGCAGTATATCCTAGCAGCGACGTAGTTGTAAATGCTGTAATTGGAAGTGTTGGGTTATATCCAACATTAAAGGCAATCGCTGAAAAGAAAGATATTGCACTGGCTAATAAGGAAACGCTAGTTACAGCTGGTCATGTTGTAATGGAAGCTGCTAAACAACATGGTGTTCGTATACTACCAGTTGATAGTGAGCATTCAGCGATTTTTCAAGCTTTACAAGGTGAACAGGAGAAAAATATTGAGCGATTAATTATTACAGCTTCTGGTGGGAGTTTCCGAGATTATACGAGGGAACAGTTGAAAGATGTAACAGTTGATCAAGCATTAAACCATCCAAATTGGTCAATGGGTGCTAAAATAACAATAGACTCAGCTACTATGATGAATAAGGGTCTTGAAGTAATTGAAGCTCATTGGTTGTTTGATATGCCGTATGATAAAATCTCTGTGCTCATGCATAAAGAAAGTATTATTCATTCGATGATTGAGTTTCATGATGGTAGTATTATGGGGCAACTTGGAACACCGGATATGAGAGTTCCTATCTCATATGCTTTAATGTATCCTGACCGTCTGAAGAATGCTTCAAAGGATAGACTGAATTTAGCGAAAATCGCTACATTACATTTCCAAGAGATGAGTTTTACAAGATTCCCGTGTTTACAGTATGCCTATGATGCTGGTAAAGTTGGAGGTACATTACCAACAGTATTGAACGCAGCTAATGAAGTAGCGGTAGACTTGTTTTTGAAGAAGCAGATTTCATTCTTAGAAATCGAAAATTTAATTTATACAGCTATGGATCAACATCATGTTTTAAAACACCCTGATTTGGAAACAATTCAACAGGTGGATCAAGAAACAAGAGCGTTAACTAAAACGTTTGTAAAATAGAGGTGGTGAATACGTGCAAACCATACAAACCGTTGTTTCATTTATTATTATTTTCGGAACACTCGTTTTCGTCCATGAATTAGGTCATTTAATTTTCGCTAAGCGAGCTGGGATTTTATGTCGCGAGTTCGCAATAGGCTTTGGACCGAAAGTGTTTTCGTTTACAAAGAATGAAACAGTATATACAATTCGTCTGTTACCAATCGGTGGATTTGTTCGAATGGCAGGCGAAGATGTTGAAGCAGTTGAAATTAAACCTGGATATCGTGTTGGATTGAAGTTTGATCGCGATGGAAAAGTTAATAAAATTATTCTTAATAATAAGGATAAGTATCGTGATATTAAAGTCATTGAGGTTGAAGAAGTTGATTTAGAGCATAAATTGTATGTGAAAGGTTTTGAAGATGAAGAAGATCAAACGTTGCAAACGTTTGAAGTCCATCCAAAAGCTGTAGTTGTACAAGATGGTGTTGAAATGCAAATTGCACCGTATGATCGTCAATTCTCTTCTAAAACATTAGGTCAAAGAACAATGGCTATCTTTGCAGGACCGATGATGAATTTTGTCTTAGCCATTGTGATATTTATGGTTATGGCAGCAATCCAAGGTGTTGTAACAGATGAAGCGAAGTTAGGTAAGCTTACAGAAGACGGTGCAGCAATAAGTGCTGGTCTGAAAGCGAATGATGAAGTTCAAGCTATTAATGGCTCAGAAGTTTCTTCTTGGCAAGATGTTCAGCAAGAAATTCAAAAGCATCCGGGTAAAGAGATTGAATTTGTCGTTGAACGTGAAGGTAAGACACTTGAAATCCCTGTAACACCAAAAGAAGTTGAACGTGATGGCAAAATGCTTGGGGTAATTGGTGTGTATCCTCCGACTGAGAAGTCTATAACTGGTGTTCTTGCGTATGGATTTACTGAAACGTATTTTTGGACAAAGCAAATATTTACACTGCTAGGTGATTTAATTACAGGCCAATTTGATATTGATATGTTATCAGGACCTGTAGGTATATACGTATCAACTGAAGAGGTAGCTAAATCAGGTTTGATTTACTTATTGAAATGGGCAGGGGTATTGAGTATTAACCTTGGAATTATGAACTTGCTTCCGATTCCTGCTTTAGATGGTGGACGACTTGCTTTCTTCGCAGTTGAAGCAGTGAGGGGTAAACCTCTTGATAAGCAAAAAGAAGGAATGGTTCATTTTATCGGTTTTGCTTTATTAATGTTACTTATGCTCGTTGTTACTTGGAACGATATTCAAAGATTTTTTCTTTAAATAATAATGTAGTGTGGTAAAATGAAAAAAGTGGGGGCGAAGGGATAATTAAGCTTTGCTTCTACTTTTTTTACGTATATAATGGGATATTATAAATTTTACTAATAATTTCAGATTAGAAGCTAGTTGAAGAGGTGCAAAAATGAAACAATCAAAAATGTTTATTCCTACGTTAAGGGAAGTTCCAGCTGATGCGGAAGTAACAAGTCACCGCTTGTTATTAAGAGCAGGATATATGCGTCAGACTTCTAGTGGTGTATATAGCTACTTACCTTTAGGAAAAAAAGTATTAAAGAAAATTGAAGAAATCGTTAGAGAAGAAATGGACAACACTGGTGCAAATGAAATTCTAATGCCAACTTTACAGCAAGCTGAATTATGGCAGGAATCAGAGCGTTGGTTCTCTTATGGTCCAGAATTAATGCGTATGAGAGATCGTCATAATCGTGAATTCGCATTAGGACCAACTCATGAAGAAGTGGTAACTAGTCTTGTAAGAGATGAATTAGCGTCTTATAAAAAATTACCATTAACTCTTTATCAAATCCAAACAAAATTCCGTGATGAAAAGCGTCCACGCTTCGGATTACTTCGTGGTCGTGAATTCATTATGAAAGATGCGTATTCTTTCCATGCGAACCAAGAAAGCTTGGATGAAGTTTATGAAGATTTATTCCAAGCTTACAGCAATGTATTTAGTCGTTGTGGCTTAAACTTCAGAGCGGTTATTGCTGACTCA
Organism: Bacillus massiliigorillae; assembly: GCF_000380245.2. Classification (GTDB taxonomy): domain Bacteria; phylum Bacillota; class Bacilli; order Bacillales; family DSM-1321; genus Bacillus_AD; species Bacillus_AD massiliigorillae. The sequence continues at coordinate 2,461,701 of NZ_HG428741.1, read as the reverse complement.
GGTGCAATGGGTGGTAAAGATACGCATGAATTCATGGTGCTTTCAGAAATTGGAGAAGATACAATCGCATATAGTGATTCTTCTGATTATGCTGCTAATATTGAAATGGCTCCAGTAGTTGCAACTTACGAAAAAAGTTCAGAAGCACAAAAAGAACTTGAAAAAGTATCAACTCCTGATCAAAAGAGCATTGAGGATATTTCTTCATTCTTAAATGTAGACGCTACTGCTTGCATTAAATCATTACTATTTAAAGTGGATGATAAATTCGTATTAGTACTAGTTCGTGGCGACCACGAAGTAAATGATATAAAAGTGAAAAATTTACTTGAAGCAACAATCGTAGAATTAGCTACTCCGGAAGAAACAGCTGAAGTATTAGGCTGTGAAGTTGGTTCACTTGGACCAATTAATGTGAAGAATGTTGAAGTAATCGCTGATCATGCAGTTGCAAGCATTGTAAATGGTGTTTGTGGTGCAAATGAAAAAGATTATCATTTTGTGAATGTAAATCCTGATCGTGACTTTGAAGTTTCGCAATATGCTGATATTCGTTTCATTCAAGAAGGTGATGCTTCTCCTTGTGGCAATGGTACAATTAAATTTGCAATGGGTATTGAAGTTGGTCATGTATTTAAATTAGGAACTCGTTATAGTGAGTCAATGGGTGCTAACTTCTTAGATGAAAACGGTAAGAGCAAGCCAATGATTATGGGCTGCTACGGTATCGGTGTGTCTAGAACATTAGCTGCATCTGCTGAACAATATAATGATGAAAAAGGTTTAGTATGGCCAAAACAATTAGCACCATTCCATGTTCACTTAATTCCTGTAAACATGAAAAATGAAGAGCAAGCAACATTAGGAAATGAATTATATGCATCATTAAAAGCTAAAGGCTTTGATGTGTTGATTGACGACCGTAATGAGCGTGCTGGCGTTAAGTTCAACGATTCTGATTTAATGGGTCTACCTGTACGTGTAACAGTTGGTAAGAAAGCTTCTGAAGGTATTGTAGAAGTGAAAAATCGTAAAACAGGTGATTCAGCAGAAGTTCATGTAGATCAATTGGTAGAAACTATTAATGAAATTTTAGGTTAATTATATGCAAACAAAAAGGCGCTTTTTGAGTGCCTTTTTGTTTGCACTATTTTCGAAAATGATAGGGTATTATATGTTATAATAACGTCTGATTATTTATTTAAGGGGGGAGCGTAGTTGGATCAAAATCCACAGCAAGGAAGAGAGAAATTTCAGCTCTTACTCCAACAACTACAATTAACAGAAGATGCGATTGTATCTTATTTTTCAAATGCGGAAATAACAAAATTATTTATAGAACGTTCTACTAAAAGATGGCACTTTCATTTTTTATTGGATCAAATTATTCCATGTAATGTTCAAACGAGATTTTCGGCACAACTTGTAAAGACATTTTCACATATTGCTGATGTTACGTACAATATGTCAGTGCGTAATCAGCAGGTTACTGAAGAGTTGATTAAAGATTATTGGACAAGTTGTTTAGCGGAATTAGATGGAACATCTCCGGCATTATTATCATTATTAAATGAGCAAACACCTAAGGTTGTGGGACATAAACTGATTGTAAATGCACGAAATGAAGCTGAAGCGGGTCAATTGAAAAATAAGTATTCGCAAAAGATTTCAGAGGTTTATGAAACGTATGGGTTTCCTACGTTAACTTTAGATACAGAAATTTCGGCTTCTAATGAAGAATATTCGAAGTTCCTAGAGCAAAAACAAAAAGAAGATGCAGAAAAAGCGATGGCTGCGGTGGTTGAAATGCAGAAACAAGCAGCTGAAAGTACATCTTCACCAGATGTTCCAGAAGGTCCAATTAAAATTGGTTATACGATTAAAGATGATGCTGATTTCAAACGCATGGAAGAAATCGTGGATGAAGAACGTAGGATTGCAGTTGAAGGTTATATTTTCTTTGCTGAAACGAAAGAACTACGTAGTGGACGTACACTATTAACCTTTAAGATGACTGATTATACTAGTTCTATTATGGTTAAGATGTTCTCTCGTGATAAAGAGGATGCAGCAATTCTAGGAGCAGTAAAAAAAGGTATGTGGGTCCGTGCACAAGGTAGCATTCAAAATGATACGTTTGTTCGAGACTTAGTAATGATTGCAAATGACATAAATGAAATGAAAGCACCTGCAAGAATTGATAAAGCAGAAGAAAAACGTGTTGAACTTCATTTGCATACACCGATGAGTCAAATGGATGCGGTAAGCTCTGTTTCATCACTTGTTGCTCAAGCCGCTAAATGGGGACATAAAGCGGTGGCGATTACAGACCATGCTGTTGCTCAATCATTTCCTGAGGCATTTGGAGCTGGGAAGAAAAATGATATTAAAATTATTTATGGTATTGAAGCGAACCTTGTTAATGATGGCGTACCGATTGCATATAATTCTGCGCATCGTTTGCTCGAGGATGACACTTATGTAGTTTTCGACGTTGAAACGACAGGTCTTTCAGCTGTTTACGATACAATTATTGAGTTGGCTGCTGTTAAAATAAAGGATGGGGAAATCATTGATACATTTGAATCGTTTGCAAATCCTCATCATCCACTTTCAGCAACAACAATTGATTTAACAGGAATAACGGATGATATGGTTCAGGATGCTCCTGAAGTAGCAGAAGTGTTGAAGCGTTTTAAAGATTGGGCAGATAATGATATTCTCGTAGCCCATAATGCAAGCTTCGATATGGGCTTCTTGAATGTTGGTTATAAAAAGATTGGCTTTGATAAAGCCTCAAATCCAGTTATTGATACATTGGAATTAGGACGATTTTTGTATCCAGAATTAAAGAATCATCGATTAAATACATTAGCGAAAAAATTCGATATTAATTTAACCCAACATCACCGTGCGATTTATGATGCTGAAGCAACAGGACATCTATTGATAAAAATGGTCAAGGATGCGATGGAGAAGGGTATTCTTTATCATGATGAATTCAATGAACATATGGGTGAAGGTAAAGCATACCAGCGTTCAAGACCATATCATTGCACGTTGCTTGCCAAGAATGATGTGGGCTTGAAAAACTTATTTAAGTTGATTTCTTTATCTCATATTTCATATTTTTATCGTGTTCCACGAATTCCACGATCTGTGCTTGAAAAGCATCGAGAAGGTATTATTGTAGGGTCTGCTTGTGATAAAGGTGAAGTTTTTGAAGGTATGATGCAAAAAGCTCCTGATGAAGTAGAGAGTATCGCGGAGTTCTATGATTATTTCGAAGTAATGCCACCTGAAGTGTATGCTCATTTAATTGAATTGGAATATGTGCGTGATGAAAGATCTTTGGAAAGTATTATCGGTAATATTGTGAAACTGGGGAAAAAGATGGGTAAACCTGTCGTTGCAACAGGAAATGTGCATTACTTAAACCCGAATGATAAGATTTATCGCAAAATACTAGTAAGCTCACAAGGTGGAGCGAATCCTTTAAATCGACATAAACTACCGAATGTTCATTTTAGAACGACGGATGAAATGCTGAAATGTTTTGATTTCTTAGGTGCTGAAGTAGCGAAGGAAATTGTTGTTGATAACTCTAACTTAATAGCTGATGAAATTGATGTCATTAAGCCAATTAAGGATGATTTGTACACACCTAAAATTCCTGGATCAGATGAAGAAATGCGAAGTATGAGCTATGATATGGCTCGGAGTATTTATGGAGATGATTTACCTGAGATAGTTGAAGCAAGGCTTGAAAAAGAATTAAAAAGTATCATCGGGCATGGATTTGCCGTTATTTATTTGATTTCTCACAAACTGGTTAAAAAATCATTGAACGATGGATATTTAGTAGGTTCTCGTGGATCGGTTGGTTCATCTTTTGTTGCGACAATGACGGAAATTACCGAGGTAAATCCGCTACCTCCGCATTACGTATGCCCAAAATGTAAGCTTTCAGAGTTCTTTAATGACGGTTCTGTTGGTTCTGGGTTCGATTTACCTGATAAAGATTGCCCAAATTGCGGAATAGCCTTTAAAAAGGATGGACATGATATACCTTTCGAAACGTTCCTTGGATTTAAAGGGGATAAGGTACCTGATATCGATTTGAACTTCTCTGGTGAATATCAACCACAAGCGCATAACTATACGAAGGTGCTATTTGGTGATGAGTATGTATATCGTGCGGGAACAATTGGTACTGTTGCTGAGAAAACAGCTTATGGTTACGTGAAGGGTTATGCTTCTGATCATAATTTACACATTCGAGCAGCGGAGGTTGATCGATTAGTAGCGGGTTGTACAGGTGTTAAACGAACAACGGGCCAGCATCCAGGTGGAATTATTGTTGTGCCTGATTATATGGATATTTACGATTTTTCGCCAATACAATTTCCTGCTGATAGCCAAAGTGCTGAGTGGAAAACAACACATTTCGACTTCCACTCCATTCATGATAACTTGTTAAAACTGGATATACTTGGGCACGATGATCCAACTGTTATCCGTATGCTTCAAGATTTAAGTGGTATTGACCCGAAGACAATCCCAACAGATGATCCAGAGGTTATGAAAATTTTTAGCGGTACAGAATCGTTAGGTGTAACTGAAGAGCAAATAATGTGTAAAACAGGAACGCTCGGTATTCCAGAGTTTGGTACACGATTTGTTCGTCAAATGCTTGAAGATACGAAACCGACAACATTCTCTGAGCTTGTTCAGATTTCAGGTCTTTCACATGGTACTGATGTTTGGTTAGGAAATGCACAGGAACTGATTCATAATAATATTTGTAACTTAAGTGAAGTAATTGGTTGTCGTGATGATATTATGGTTTATTTAATTTACCAAGGATTAGATCCATCACTAGCGTTTAAAATTATGGAATCGGTTCGTAAAGGTAAAGGTTTATCAGAAGAATTTGAAGAGGAAATGCGCAAGAATGAAGTGCCTGAATGGTATATAGACTCATGTAAAAAGATTAAGTACATGTTCCCGAAAGCCCATGCGGCTGCTTACGTCTTAATGGCTGTTCGTATTGCATATTTTAAAGTTCATCATGCTCTGCTTTACTATGCAGCATATTTTACCGTTCGTGCGGATGATTTTGATATTGAAGCTATGGCTAGAGGTTCGATGGCAATCCGAGCAAAAGTTGATGAAATTAATGCTAAAGGATTGGATGCATCACCTAAGGAAAAAAACACGTTAACAGTTTTAGAGCTTGCTCTTGAAATGTGTGAACGCGGATATTCTTTCCAAAGGGTAGATCTTTATAAATCACAAGCGTCTGAATTTATTATTGAAGGAAACACACTTATTCCGCCATTCAATTCTGTTCCAGGACTCGGAACAAACGTAGCGATTGCTATTGTGAATGCTAGAAGTGAAGGGGAGTTCCTTTCTAAAGAAGATTTACAAAAACGAGGAAAAGTATCAAAAACGATAATTGAATATCTGGATAAGCAAGGCACATTAGAGGCACTTCCAGATCAAAACCAGTTATCACTTTTTTAAGATTAAAGGTTGAATTTGTCGTTGTTTTGTCAAGTGTAATATCTTCAATAAGCGGAAGGGCGTTTGCATAAAGATTTCTTTTATGGTATATTTTTAGATAAGAATTACTTAAGAAGAGACACAGGCCAAGAGTGGGGAAACCCACTCTTTCGTATTGTATCGATATATTTTTTTCAAAAAGCAAAGATATTGGAGTATGAATAACTTTCTTCGAGAAAACTAACTAGAGCATACGAAGGTACTTTACATAAGGTGCAAGTAATCATTATTGTAAATGGTAATACACCTATCAACCACTTTACGGGAATATACATCTCTAATTAGTTGGAGGTTGTATTCCTCATTTGAGCGGGTATAGTAAGTCTGTTAAGTAAAATTGCTTAAATTGATAGGAGGGATTTATTTGAGTCAAAAAGTTACTGATCTTGTAGCAGAGCTTTTAACTGATATATTAGAAAAACATCAATTAGAATTAGTTGATGTGGAATATGTTAAAGAAGGTAAGAACTGGTTCCTTCGAGTGTTTATTGATAAAGATGCAGGCGTAGATATTGAAGAATGTAGCGTAGTTAGTGAACAATTGAGTGAGAAACTAGACGAAACTGATCCTATTCCACATGTGTATTTCTTGGAAGTATCATCGCCAGGTGCTGAGCGACCGTTGAAAAATGAAAAAGATTTTCTTAAATCAATCGGTAAACATGTGAATGTTAAAACGTATGAGCCGATTGAAGGTAGCAAAGAGTTTGAAGGTACTATGCTTTCATATGATCCAACTGAAATTAAATTATCTATAAAGATTAAAACAAGAACAAAAGAAATTACAATACCTACTGAAAAAGTAGCAAAAGCACGACTTGCTGTTACTTTTTCATAATGATAAAAGAAAATGTTGTAAGGGGGATTAACAGATGAGCAGTGAATTATTAGATGCTCTGATTCTCTTAGAAAAGGAAAAAGGTATTTCAAGAGATGTATTAGTAGAAGCAATTGAGGCTGCACTTGTATCAGCCTATAAACGTAACTTTAACCAAGCACAAAACGTGCGCGTTGACTTAAACCTTGGTAGAGGAACTATGCGAGTATTAGCTCGAAAAGACGTTGTAGATGAGGTATTTGATTCTCGTCTAGAGATCTCTGTAGAGGATGCTCGAAGAATTAATCCGAACTATGTGGTTGAAGATGTAGTAGAATTAGAAGTAACACCTAAAGATTTTGGTCGTATTGCGGCTCAAACTGCTAAACAAGTGGTTACACAACGTGTTCGTGAAGCAGAAAGAGGTATTATTTATTCTGAATTTATCGACCGTGAAGAAGATATCATGAATGGTATCGTTCAACGCGTTGATTCACGTTATATTTATGTAAGCCTTGGTAAAATTGAAGCATTGCTACCAGCAAGTGAGCAAATGCCGAATGAACAATACAAGCCACATGATCGCATTAAAGTATTTATTACAAAAGTTGAAAAAACATCAAAAGGACCTCAAATTTTCGTTTCTAGAACACATCCTGGTTTGTTAAAACGTCTTTTTGAAACAGAGGTACCTGAAATTTTTGATGGAACAGTTGAAATTAAATCTGTTGCTCGTGAAGCAGGAGATCGTTCAAAAATCTCTGTAAGTACAGATATTCCAAATGTTGATCCAGTTGGTGCTTGTGTAGGGCAGAAAGGTCAACGCGTTCAAGTGATTGTGAATGAATTAAAAGGTGAAAAAATTGACATTGTTAAATGGTCAGAAGATCCTGTTGAATTCGTTGCCAATGCACTTAGCCCGTCAAAAGTGTTAGAAGTTATTGTCAACAAAGAGGAAAAAGCAACAACAGTTATTGTGCCTGATTACCAATTATCTTTAGCGATTGGTAAGCGTGGACAAAACGCTCGACTTGCTGCGAAATTAACGAATTGGAAAATCGATATTAAGAGTGAAAGCGATGCAAGAGAAGCAGGTATTTATCCTGTTCAAGCTGAGGAATCATTACTTAATGACGAAGAAGACTTTTTAAGCGGGCACGATGAAGATGATGCTTTATTAAGTCAAGCAAGCATTGATGATAGTTATGATGATTTATATAACGACGATGAAGATATCAATTAATTGAGGTGATAACTATGTCAAGTCGTAAAAAGATACCATTACGTAAATGTGTTGCTTCCGGCGAAATGAAGCCTAAAAAAGAAATGATTCGCATCGTTCGTTCGAAAGAAGGAGAGGTTTCCATCGACCCTACTGGTAAGAAATCAGGGCGTGGAGCATATATTTCTTTGAACAAAGAAGCCATTTTATCAGCACAGAAAAAGGATGTTTTATCCCGACATCTAGACGCGGCAGTCGATCCTAGCCTATATGAAGATTTACTTCAACTCGTGGAAAAGGAGAAGTAATAAGCAGATGAATCAACCACCATGGGCATCGTTTTTAGGTTTAGCATATAGAGCAAGGAAAGTTATAACTGGAGAAGAACTTGTTATAAGAGAAGTGCGAAGCGGTAAAGCCAAATTGGTTCTATTATCGAGTGATGCTTCTAGCAATACCGAGAAAAAGATAACCGATAAATGCAGTTATTATAACGTTCCTCTAGTGAGAGTAGAAAATAGAGAACAGCTTGGCAATGCCATTGGTAAAGATGCGCGTGTTGTCATTGCAATCCTTGATGAAGGATTTGCCAAAAAGCTGAGAACGTTGGTGCATTAATTTATACGGGGGTGAACGTATGAGTAAAGTACGTGTGTATGAATACGCAAAGAAGTACAATGTATCAAGTAAAGAGATAATTGAAAAGCTAAAAGAAATGAATATAGAGGTAACTAATCATATGGCCACAATCGAAGATCCTACAGTAAAAAAATTAGATCAAGCATATAATAAAAAGCCTAATCAAGGGCAAAAAACAGCTACAAATACTAATGATGATACTCCTATTGAGAATAAATACGAAGATCGTCATGACGAAAATAGTGTAAGTAAGCAAAAGTTAAAGAAAAAAGCACCAATTGGACAGAATAAGAAACCTGGACAAAGTGGTCAAACGCCATTTAACAAAAATAAACGAAAAAATGGCAAAAGAAATAATCAAAATACAAATAAAGCTCCACAAATGCATACACCAAGAAAAGAAAAAGAACTACCAGAAAAAATTACGTTTTCTGAGTCTTTAACAGTTGGTGAATTGGCTAAGAAATTACATCGTGAACCATCTGAAATCATTAAAAAACTTTTCTTATTAGGTGTAATGGCTACAATTAACCAAAGCTTAGATAAAGATGCTATTGAGCTAATTTGTACTGAGTATGGTGTAGAAGTAGAAGAAGAAATCATCATCGATAAAACAGACTTAGAAGCATACACTGCAAGTGAAGAAGATGCTGCTCCAAACACAGATGAGCGTCCGGCTGTTGTTACAATTATGGGTCACGTTGACCATGGAAAAACAACACTTCTTGATTCTATTCGTAACACGAAAGTAACTGAAGGCGAGGCTGGTGGAATCACTCAGCATATCGGTGCTTACCAAGTTGAAGTTAACGATAAGAAGATTACATTCCTTGATACACCTGGTCACGCAGCTTTCACTACAATGCGTGCTCGTGGTGCTAAAGTGACGGATATTGCTATTATCGTAGTTGCAGCTGATGACGGTGTAATGCCACAAACAGTTGAAGCGATTAACCATGCGAAAGCGGCAGAAGTGCCAATCATTATCGCTGTTAACAAAATGGATAAAGAAGCAGCAAATCCAGATCGCGTAATGCAAGAATTAACGGAGCATGGCTTAGTACCTGAAGCTTGGGGTGGAGATACAATCTTCGTTCCAATGTCAGCGAAAAAAGGTGAAGGAATCGATGAATTACTTGAAATGATTCTACTTGTAAGTGAAGTAGAAGAATTCAAAGCAAATCCTAATAAGCTTGCAACAGGTTCTGTTATTGAAGCTCAGTTAGATAAAGGTCGTGGAGCAGTTGCTACATTACTAGTTCAAAACGGTACACTTCGCATAGGTGACCCAATCGTTGTAGGTAGCACATTTGGTCGTGTTCGTGCAATGGTTAATGATATTGGTCGTCGTGTAAAAGAAGCAGCTCCATCAACTCCTGTTGAAATTACAGGTTTGAATGAAGTACCTCAAGCTGGTGACTTATTTGTTGTCTTTAAAGATGAAAAAACAGCTCGCCAAGTTGGGGAAGCTCGTCTGCAACAGCATGTTCAATCACAACGTAGTGAAAAAGCGGTTGTAACGCTTGATAACCTATTCGAACAAATGAAGCAAGGCGAAGTGAAAGAAATTAACCTAATCGTGAAAGCAGACGTACAAGGTTCTGCTGAAGCGTTAGCAGCTTCTCTTCAAAAAATTGATGTGGAAGGTGTTAAAGTTAAAATCATTCACATCGGTGTAGGTGCAATCACTGAGTCTGATATCGTACTTGCAACAGCATCAAATGCAATCGTAATCGGATTCAACGTTCGTCCAGATGTCAATGCAAAACGTGCAGCTGAGTCTGAACAGGTTGATGTTCGCTTATATAGCATTATATATAAAGTTATCGAAGAAATTGAGTCAGCAATGAAAGGTATGCTTGATCCAGAATTCGAAGAGAAGGTTATCGGACAAGCAGAAGTACGTACAACTTTCAAAGTATCTAAAGTGGGTACAATTGCAGGTTCATACGTAATCGACGGTAAAATCACTCGCGATAGCGGTGTTCGTGTAATCCGTCAAGGTGTTGTTGTATACGAAGGCGAAATCGATGCTTTAAAACGATTTAAAGATGACGCAAAAGAAGTTGCCCAAGGTTATGAATGTGGTATTACGGTTAAGAACTACAATGACATTAAAGAAGGCGACATTATTGAAGCGTACGTAATGGTGGAAATTGAACGTAAGTGATAGTTTGCGTTGAATTTGAAGCTATCATTTATGATGCGCATTCATTAAAAGAAAAAAGGGCAGTTTTACAGCGTATTTTAACAAGACTTCAACAAAAATATAATGTAGCTGTTGCGGAAGTTGATTATCAAGATTTGTGGCAACGTACGAAGATTGCTGTTGTCACAGTTTCTTCTTCCCATATTGCATCAGAGAAAGAACTACAACGTGCTTTAAAGTTGGTAGATTCTTTTCCAGAGATAGAACGTACTATAACAGATATACAATGGCTGTAATAAAACGAGGTGATAGTTATGAGCCTTCGTGCAAATCGTGTTGGTGAACAAATGAAAAAAGAATTAACCGAAATCATTGGACGTAAATTAAAAGATCCAAGAATCGGTTTTGTAACCGTTACTGATGTTCGTGTTACAGGAGATCTTCAACAAGCAACTGTGTATGTATCGGTGCTTGGAAATGAAGAACAAAAGCAGAATACGTTAATTGGTCTTGCTAAAGCAAAAGGATTTATCCGTTCTGAAATTGGTAAGCGTATCCGTTTACGTATTACGCCTGAAATCACTTTTGAATGGGATGAGTCGTTAGAATACGGTCATCGCATTGAAAATCTAATTCACCAAATTCATACTGAACAAGACGATAAAAATAACGAAGAGTAATATTATAGGCTGACTTCTACAATTTCTTTTGTGAAAAAGAATAATAGGGGTCGGCCTATTTTCTAAAGAAGAAAAGTAAAGCATATACTGGAGTGTGTAACGTGGAAGGGATTTTACCTCTCAATAAACCTAAAGGCATGACATCACATGATTGTGTGTTTAAATTAAGAAAGCTATTAAAAACGAAAAAAGTAGGACATACAGGTACATTAGATCCAGATGTTACCGGTGTGCTGCCTATTTGCATTGGTCGTGCAACGAAAATAGCGGAGTATATAACGGATGCAGGAAAAGCTTATGAAGGCGAAGTTACTATTGGTTTCTCAACTACAACGGAAGATAAAAGTGGGGAAGTCGTTGAACAAAAGCCTGTTACTGAAAGTTTTACTAGGAATGAAATCCTTGCAGTATTTGAAAAACTAACAGGGGAAATTGAGCAAACACCTCCTATGTTTTCTGCTGTTAAAGTAAATGGAAAAAAAGCTTTACGAATATGCGCGTGCTGGTATTGAAATTGAACGTCCTAGCCGAAAAGTAAAAATCTATGAACTAACTTTATTAGATGAAAGAGATGTTTTTGAAGGGGAGACAATCTCTTTTCGTTTTCGAGCTAGATGTTCAAAAGGTACATATATCCGTACATTAGCAGTGATGATGGGAGAAAAATTAGGATACCCAGCTCATATGTCAGATTTAATTCGAATTCAGTCTTCTAGCTTTACGCTTGATGATTGTTTTACATTAGAGCAAGTAGAGCAATACGTATTAGAAGACCGCCAACATGAGCTATTACAGCCATTAGAGTGCGGTTTAACCCATTTGCCGAAAATTGATATAAATGATACAGTAGCTATGAAAGTTTTTAATGGTGCAGTACTACAGAAACCAGAAAATATATGCTTTAATCCAGAGGAACCATTCGTGTTAGTTTATAATGACGTTGCTTTGGCTATTTATAAAATACATGACAGTAAGCCTGATTATATTAAGCCAGTTAAGGTTTTACGAACTGGTTTATAAGAGAGAGAAAGGCTTTAAGAGAAAGAGGAGAAGAAATTGAAAGTAATTAAGCTAGATTATCCTCATACTTATACGAAAGATGATTTTCCTCCGCTTTCTATTGCCCTTGGTTTTTTTGATGGTGTCCATAAAGGGCATCAGACAGTCATTTCTTCAGCAATAGAGACGGCGAAAGCAAATGGATGGAGTTCAGCGGTAATGACCTTCTATCCTCATCCACTTGCTGTGCTGCGAAGTCGTCAGGATGTACATTATATCACACCAATTGAGGACAAAATGGCACTTATTGAGCAGCTAGGTGTTGATTATTTATTTGTAGCTAATTTTACGGAGGCGTTTGCATCATTGCTACCTCAACAATTTGTTGATGAATATTTATTGGCATTAAATGTTAAACACGTTACAGCTGGTTTTGATTACTCATACGGTAGGCTTGGTAAAGGAACAATGGAAACGCTACCTTTTCATGCGAGAGGGATATTTACACAAACAATTGTTCCAAAGTTAAGCTTTGCTGAAGAGAAAATTAGCTCAACAAGAATTCGTAGCCTATTGTTTGAAGGGGATTTTGAAGGGTTTCATAGGTTAGCTGGTAGAAATTATGCTACTAAAGGTGTTGTCATTCATGGTGAGAAACGTGGCAGAAAATTAGGTTTCCCAACAGCGAATGTGCATCTAAGTGATGAGTATATCATTCCATCTACAGGTGTATATGCTGTAAAGGCGACTGTCAATAATCGAACATATGATGGTGTGTGTAATATTGGTTACAAGCCGACCTTTCACGATGAAAAACCTGATAGACCTAATGTTGAAGTACATATTTTTGATTTTGAAGATACTATCTATGACCATGAAATTACCGTTGAATGGTTTATTAGACTGCGTAGTGAAAAAAAATTCGCAGGTTTAGATGAGTTGATTGCGCAAATTTCACAAGATAAGAGTGACGCAAAACAATATTTTGAGAAAATCACGCGCTAAACTTGCTTTTTTCTCAATAAAATAGTAATATGTAAAACGTATCAAAAATGAACCTGTGCTTGGCTAGTCGAGTCACCGACGCTATGCTCAGCTAAAGGGAATTTTTTAAAAAATTTATGAGGTGAATACAAATGGCAATTACTCAAGAACGTAAAAACGAAATTATCGCAGAATACAGAACTCATGCGAACGATACAGGATCTCCTGAAGTTCAAATCGCTGTTTTAACTGCAGAAATCAACGCATTAAACGAGCACTTACGTACTCACAAGAAAGACCACCACTCTCGTCGTGGATTATTAAAAATGGTTGGTAAGCGTCGTAACTTACAAACTTACCTACGTAACAAAGATGTTACTCGTTACCGTGAGCTAATCAACAAACTTGGTTTACGTCGATAATCTGTAGAGATTTTTTCATTCTTTACAATCTAATGGGGTATACCCATTTTGAAAAAAAGCGGGATATTTCCCGCTTTTTTCTTGTAAATAAGATTTTTTTGTAAAATAATAATAAAAAAATGATAAATGTGCATACATTTTCTTTTTATACTGTTAATGATACGATATTTCGTGCATAATAAGACTAGTATGGGTTAGGAAATGTACGCTTTTACATACATGTAATAGATGATTAAAGATAATTTAACCTTATGTATAGATTGTAGAGAGGGGTTTTAAAAACAATGGATCAAACGAAAAAAACATTTTCCATAGATTGGGCTGGACGCACGCTAACAGTCGAAGTTGGACAACTAGCAAAACAAGCAAGCGGGGCAGCATTAATTCGCTATGGAGATACAGCAGTACTTACAGCTGCTACAGCATCAAAAGAAGCTAAGGCTGTAGACTTCTTTCCATTAACAGTAAACTATGAAGAAAGACTATACGCGGTTGGTAAAATTCCAGGAGGATTTATTAAACGTGAAGGTCGTCCAAGTGAAAAAGCGATTTTAGCGAGTCGTTTAATTGATAGACCGATTCGTCCATTATTTGCTGACGGATTCCGTAATGATGTACAAGTTATTAGTACTGTAATGAGTGTCGATCAAGATTGTTCTTCGGAAATGGCTGCTATGTTTGGGTCATCAATCGCGCTTTGCATTTCAGACATCCCATTTGAAGGACCAATTGCTGGTGTTATCGTTGGACGAGTAGACGGAGAATTTATTATTAATCCAACTGTAGAACAAATGGAAAAAAGTGATATTAATTTATCAGTAGCGGGTACAAAAGATGCTATTAACATGGTAGAAGCAGGAGCTGATGAAGTTCCTGAAGAAGTTATGTTAGAAGCAATTATGTTCGGGCATGAAGAGATTAAACGATTAATCGCTTTCCAAGAGGAAATTGTTGCAGAGGTTGGTAAAGAAAATCGTGAAATCGCTCTTTATGAACTTGACGCAGAACTTTTAGCTGAAGTAACGGCTATGTGTGAAGAAGATATTAATAAAGCGGTTCAAGTGAAAGAAAAGCAAGCTCGTGAGGAAGCTATTACAGTTGTAAAAAATCGTGTAGTTGCTCATTACGAGGAGCAAGAAGCGGAAGATGCTCAATTAAAGCAAGTAAAAGAAATTTTAAATAAATTAGTGAAAAACGAAGTACGCCGTTTAATTACAGAAGAAAAAGTACGCCCTGATGGTCGTAAACCGGATGAGATTCGTCCATTATCTTCTGAAACAGGACTACTTGCACGTACGCATGGTTCTGGATTATTTACGCGTGGACAAACTCAAGCGTTATCTATTTGTACGCTAGGTGCATTAGGTGATGTACAAATTCTAGATGGTTTAGGTGTTGAGGAATCTAAACGTTTCATGCATCACTATAACTTCCCTCAATACAGTGTTGGGGAAACTGGACCATCTCGAGGACCAGGTCGTCGTGAAATTGGTCATGGTGCATTAGGTGAGCGTGCTCTTGAGCCTGTTATTCCATCTGAAAAAGACTTCCCATATACAGTTCGTCTTGTATCAGAAGTTCTTGAATCAAATGGTTCAACATCTCAAGCAAGTATTTGTGCAAGTACTTTAGCTATGATGGATGCTGGTGTGCCAATTAAAGCTCCTGTAGCAGGTATTGCAATGGGTCTTGTTAAGAAGGGTGAGCACTATACAATCTTAACGGATATTCAAGGTATGGAAGATCACCTAGGAGATATGGACTTTAAAGTAGCTGGTACAGCAAAAGGTGTTACAGCACTTCAAATGGATATTAAGATTGACGGTTTATCTAGACAAATTCTTGAAGAAGCATTACAACAAGCGAAGGCTGGAAGAATGCATATCCTTGAATCAATGATGCAAACAATCAGCAAGCCACGTACACAGCTTTCTCAATATGCACCTAAGATTCTTATGATGGCTATCAATCCAGAGAAGATTCGTGATGTTATTGGACCAAGCGGTAAGCAAATCAATAAAATCATTGAAGAAACTGGTGTTAAAATCGATATCGAACAAGATGGTACAATCTTCATTGCTTCTACTAATGAAGAGAATAACCAACGTGCGAAACAAATCATTGAGGATTTAGTTCGTGAAGTAGAAGTTGGTAAAACATATCTTGGTAAAGTAAAACGTATCGAAAAGTTCGGTGCATTTGTTGAAATCTTTAGTGGTAAAGATGGATTAGTTCATATTTCTGAACTGGCAATGGAACGTGTTGGCAAAGTAGAAGATGTTGTTAAACTTGGCGATGAAATCCTTGTAAAAGTTACAGAAGTGGACAAGCAAGGCCGAGTAAACTTATCTCGCAAAGCTGTACTAAAAGAACAAAAAGAAGCAGAGCAAATGAGCTAATTTTACATGTATGAAAAAGGGTGTTCGGAGAGTATGTTATCTACTTTTCGAACACTCTTTTTTAGCATATAGGATGGGTATAATTGTAGGTGGCTACTAACTGCTAGCAGACGTTTCCTTTGTAGTTTGTAGTAACCTATGAATCAAAAATATTAATTTAAAAAGACCGGTAACGGTTTTTTTAGTCTATCATGTACAAACTCTTCATAAAACTGTACTAAGAATCTTTTATATGTAACAAAATAATAAATGAAATTTCGTATATGACAATGCGATTGTTTTTGTTATGTTTATGAGGAGGATAGTACAAATGAGTAAAAAGTGGAAGCAGCTTATTGCGATATGTGCGATAGGAGGAGTATCATGGATGTTGGTGCAGTCGCCGAGCATTGATCAATATGTAACCACCTTAAAAAGTCAATCTGTTTCGGTAGTAAAAAAGAATGATCCTCTTCTAGAAGAAATAAAGCAAAAAGCGAAGGAATATGAAGTTTCTCCAAAAGATGCTATGATAGACTCTGTGTGGAAGACTGTTCCTGGATATAATGGCCTAAAAGTAGATATACTCTCTTCTTATAATGTCATGAAAGATGCTGGTGTGTTTGATGAAAAAAAACTGATATATAAACAAATACGACCGAAGGTACATCTTTCTCAATTGAAAGCTGCTCCTATTTACCGCGCTCATCCGGATAAGCCTGTTGCATCGTTTCTAATAAATGTTGCTTGGGGAAATGAATATATCCCACAGATGCTCTCTGTGCTTAAAAAGCATAATGTGAAGGCTACTTTCTTTCTCGAAGGAAGATGGACAAAGAATAATCCAGAATTAGCGAAAATGATAACTGGAGCGGGACATGAGGTTGGTAATCATTCTTATACGCATCCAAATATGCAAAGGCTATCATCTAGTTTGATACGGAAAGAGATTCAAGAAACAAACGATGTAATCAAAGCCGTCACAGGTGTTTCAACTAGTTTGTTTGCTCCACCTAGTGGTGCATTTAGAGATGAAACAGTGACAATTGCTGACGAATTAGGTATGGATACAATTATGTGGAGTGTTGATACAATTGATTGGCAAAAGCCAACTCCAGCTGTTTTAACAGAAAGAGTTTTAAGCAAAATGCACAATGGTGCTTTCATATTAATGCATCCTACTGAAACATCGGCAAAATCTTTAGAGACATTAATTGTGAACATTAAGAAGAAACAGTTACATATTACGACGGTATCTGAAGCATTGAAAGAAGAAAGAATTATGCATTAATCGGGGCGAAAAAGTTTCAATTAAGACAGCAAGATATAGGAGGGAAAAGTTGTTGATTAAAAAATATACATGTCAAAATGGAGTACGAATAGTTCTTGAGAATATACCTACTGTACGTTCGGTAGCTATTGGTTTATGGATTAAGGCAGGATCTATTAATGAAACTGAAAGCAATAATGGAATCTCACATTTCTTAGAGCATATGTTTTTTAAAGGAACCACTACAAGAAATGCGAAAGAAATCGCAGAAAGCTTCGATAGTATCGGTGGACAAGTAAATGCCTTTACATCGAAGGAGTATACTTGCTACTATGCAAAGGTATTAGATAATCATGCTAGCTACGCACTTAATGTGTTAGGAGATATGTTCTTTAATTCTACATTTGATTCAGAAGAGTTACAAAAAGAACGAAATGTTGTGTTTGAAGAGATTAAAATGTATGAAGATACTCCTGATGATATTGTGCATGATTTATTAAGTAGAGCGGTATATGAAAAAAACCCATTGGCTTATCCAATCTTAGGGCGTGAAGAAACATTAGCGACTTTTACAACTGAAACCCTAAAACAATATGTGCATGAAATGTATACACCGGATCGTTTAGTGATTTCTGTTGCGGGTAATGTGGATGAAAGCTTTATTAAAGAAGTTGAAAAGTTATTCGGAAGTTATGAAGGTGGAAAACCTGCTAACGTACAACAAGAAAAACCTGTTTTTCACTATAATACATTAAAGAAAAAGAAAGAGACAGAACAAGCCCACCTATGTTTAGGATATGAAGGTTTGCCGATTGGGAATAGCAATGCCTATAGCTTAATTGTCATGAATAACATCCTTGGTGGGAGCATGAGTAGCCGTTTATTCCAAGAAGTTCGTGAGCAAAGAGGTTTAGCATATTCTGTTTACTCTTACCATTCAGGTTATCAAGATAGCGGATTAGTAACAATCTATGGTGGAACTGGAGCGAATCAAATGGATGTATTGTTCCAAACAATCCAACAGACGATTGATACTTTTAAACGTGATGGCATTACGGCGAAAGAGCTTAATAATAGTAAAGAACAGTTAAAAGGTAACTTAATGCTGAGCTTGGAAAGCACGAATAGTAGAATGAGTCGTAATGGTAAGAATGAACTTGTTTTAGGCAAACATCGTTCTCTAGATGAAATTGTTGAGTTGATTGATAATGTAACACAAGAAAGTGTTGCAGCTATTACAAATAAAGTGTTTACAGATCAACATGCGATGGCTTTCATTAGTCCAATAGAAGAATGGCAATCGAAGTAAAGACGCTGTGCTAGAAGGTTGTGAATAACCTTTTAGCACGTTTTTTTAATTTCTTTTCAAAAATCACTTCTAATCTTACGCTCTAACCTATATGAATGTAATAGGTATATATAAAAGAGGTGACTGCTTTTATGAGGTTAAGTGAATTAAGCGGTAAAGAAATTGTAGATGTGAAAAAAGCAGAGCGGCTAGGTATTCTTGGTCAGACTGATTTAGAAATTAATGAAAATGGACAAATAGTAGCACTTATTATTCCATCAGTGAAATGGTTTGGGTTTAAGAAGAATGGAAGTGAAATACGAGTGCCATGGCGTCATATTAAGAAAATTGGAACGGATATGATAATAATTGATATTCCAGAAGTTCATTATGAAGAGAAGTCTTAAAAAAAGCATATTTATGTTAAGGGTGTGCAAAAAGTGATTTCATATCGCTTCTTGCACGCCCTTTTTGCTTTGAAGAAAAACAAGAAGTAAAAACAACAATCAAAAAGGACCGGTGCCGGTTTTTCTCTGTCCAACCTTACACCTGCCATGCTTGGTCGTAAGCTAAGCTGTTTTGAAAACCAAGTGCGGGTTTTCAAGAACAGCTCGTCTTACGCCTGCCGCATGGCTCCTTTTTGCTTTGAAGAAAAACAAGAAGTAAAGACAATGACAAAAAGGACCGGTGCCGGTTTTTCTTTAAAATAAACAAACACCTATCTGGTACTGGTTTCATAATATGGGTAAGGAAAATAGATTCTCCTTAAAGTAGGTGACATGGAATGCTTACAGGCATGCAAATTGCCGTAATAGGCGGAGATGCACGGCAACTAGAAGTGATTAGAAAATTAACGGAGAGCGATGCGAAGTTATCATTAGTAGGCTTTGAGCAGCTTGATCATGCATTTTCCGGAGCGGTAAAAGAGAAGATTGATGAAATGGATTTTTCAGAAATAGATGCTGTTATTCTACCAGTTCCTGGAACGAACCCAGAAGGGAAAATTGAAACGATTTTTTCGAATGAAACGGTTGTTTTAACAAGTAATATCCTTGCAAAAACTCCACCTCATTGTAAGGTTTATTCTGGTATAAGTAATTCTTATTTAGACTCGATTATGAAAAAAGTTAATCGAGAATTAATTCAACTATTTCAAAGAGATGATGTAGCTATATACAACAGTATACCAACTGTTGAAGGTACGATTATGATGGCGATTCAACATACTGATTTCACGATACATGGTAGTAATGTTGCTGTTCTCGGGCTAGGTAGGACGGGTATGAGTGTTGCTCGAACATTTCAAGCGCTTGGGGCGAAAGTGAAGGTTGGAGCTAGAAAAAGTGAGCATATTGCTCGAATAACAGAAATGGGCTTACAGCCATTTCATTTAAGTCAGTTGGAGGAAGTTGTAAAAGATGTGGACCTTTGTATCAATACGATTCCAATACAAATTGTAACAGCGAAAGTTATTGCAGGGATGCCAGCACATACTTTAATAATTGATTTAGCTTCTAAACCAGGTGGTACTGATTTTCGCTATGCTGAAAAAAGAGGAATTAAGGCACTGTTAGCACCTGGATTGCCAGGTATTGTCGCTCCGAAAACAGCGGGAAGAATATTGGCTAATGTGCTTATACAGTTGTTGCAAGAGGATTTACTGAAAAGAAAGGGGAAGACGAAATGAGTTTAAAAGGGAAGCGAATTGGCTTTGGAGTAACAGGTTCACACTGCACATATGATGTTGTATTTCCTGAAATTGAAAAGCTTGTGAATAGTGGTGCGGAAGTGATACCAGTTGTAACACATACTGTAAGTAATACGAATACTCGATTTGGTGAGGGAGAAGACTGGGTTCAACGTTTAGAGAGTATTACTGGCCATGCGGTGATTGATAGTATTGTAAAAGCGGAGCCGCTTGGACCGAAGATGCCACTAGATTGTATGGTAATTGCACCTCTAACAGGTAGCTCCATGAGTAAATTCGCAAATGCTCTGACGGATTCTCCAGTACTTATGGCTGCGAAAGCGACACTGAGAAATTATCGGCCTGTTGTTCTTGGTATTTCAACAAATGATGCTCTTGGATTAAATGGTGTTAATTTAATGCGATTAATGGCTGCAAAAGATATATACTTTATCCCGTATGGTCAAGATGATCCTGAAAATAAACCAAAATCGATGGTTGCTAAGATGTCACTTATTTCTGAAACAATTATAGCTGCGATAGAAGGAAAACAATTACAACCCGTTATAATTGAAAAATTCAGAGATTTTTCATAATATTACAATAAAGTGAGTTGCTTAAGTTAAATTGTGAAAAAACTTTTGTTTCTTTTATGAGGTAATATGATAAAATAAAGACTAATCTGGCAACCAATATAAAAACACGAAATATTTGCTAAAAAGACAGAAATGGGGTATGGATGGTGGAAGCAAGACAAGGATTAAATGTAGCAGTAGTAGGAGCAACAGGCGCTGTTGGACAACAAATGATGGAAACTTTAGAAAAGAGAAATTTCCCAATTAAGAATATCACTCTTTTATCTTCAGCTCGTTCTGCAGGAACAGTATTGAAGTTTAATGGAGAAGAAATAGTTGTTCAAGAAGCTAAACCGGAATCTTTTGAAGGAATTGATATTGCATTATTCAGTGCAGGAGGAAGTGTATCCCTTGAGCTTGCGCCTGAAGCAGCTAAACGTGGAGCTATTGTAGTTGATAATACAAGTGCATTCAGAATGGCTGAAAATGTACCATTAGTTGTTCCAGAAGTAAATGAAGAGGACTTAAAGCAACATAAAGGTATTATTGCGAATCCAAACTGTTCGACAATCCAAATGGTTGCGGCGTTAGAACCAATTCGCAAAGCCTATGGTTTAAATAAATTAATCGTTTCGACTTATCAAGCTGTTTCAGGATCTGGTGCAGCAGCAATCTCAGAATTACAAGAACAAACGCAAAGCTTATTAAATGGAGAAGAAATTAATCCGCAAGTATTACCTGTTAAAGGCGATGAGAAGCATTACCAAATCGCATTCAACGTAATTCCACAAATTGATAAGTTCCAAGAAAATGGTTATACGTATGAAGAAATGAAAATGATTAATGAAACAAAGAAAATTATGCATATGCCTGAGCTCCCAGTAGCAGCAACTTGTGTGAGAATTCCAGTTGTTACTGGTCACTCAGAATCATTATATTTCGAAGTTAATGAGCCAGGTGTTTCTGCAGCGGATATCAAAGAGCTAATGAAAACTGCACCAGGTATCGTTCTGCAAGATGAGCCAGAAGCACAAGTTTATCCAATGCCTGCTGACTGTGTCGGTAAGAATGATGTGTTTGTAGGTAGAATCCGTAAAGATTTGGATGAAGATAAAGGCTTCCATATGTGGGTTGTTTCTGATAACCTATTAAAAGGTGCAGCGTGGAATTCAGTTCAAATCGCTGAGAGTCTAATTAAATTAGAATTGGTTACTTTAAAGTAAAGGATTGTTAGACTTGCGTAGTTGATTTCCTATACGAGTATAGAAGAAGTCAAACTATCTTTCTAATGAAAACTAAAACGAAATAGCCGGTTATTAAGCCTCAGCCTTTCCAATAATATAGAAGAAAGGCTGAGTTAATTTGGGGTGTATACATGAATATTATTGTTCAAAAGTTCGGCGGAACATCCGTTAAAGATGATGAAAGCAGAGCACATGCTAGAAGACATATAGAAAAAGCCGTTAATGAAGGATATAAAGTAATTGTTGTTGTTTCTGCAATGGGTAGAAAAGGAGATCCTTATGCGACAGATACATTATTATCACTTGTAAATGGTTCGCAAAGTAAGATTTCAAAACGAGAACAAGATTTATTGCTTTCAGTAGGTGAAACGATATCTTCTGTTGTTTTTGCAAATATGCTTCTTCAAAATGGAGTTAATGCTACCGCTTATACGGGCGCTCAAGCAGGTTTTCGTACCAACAATGATCATACTAACGCAAAGATAATCGAAATGAAGTGTGAACGTATCGTTAAAGAGCTTGAGCAATATGATGTAGTTGTTGTTGCAGGTTTCCAAGGAGTATCACGAAATGGGGATATTACAACAATAGGTAGAGGTGGAAGTGATACCTCAGCTGCAGCAATAGGTGCAGCTGTACAAGCGGAATGGGTTGATATTTTCACAGATGTTGAAGGAATTATGACAGCCGATCCTCGTATCGCTGAGCAGGCTCGTGCACTTTCTGTTGTAACCTATAATGAAGTTTGTAATATGGCGTATCAAGGAGCTAAGGTTATTCATCCGCGAGCAGTTGAAATTGCGATGGCTGCTAAGGTTCCTATTCGTATTCGCTCAACATATAGTGATGGTTTAGGGACGTTGGTTACGTCAATAAATGGAAGAAGTCATGGAAGTGACGTTGGCGATCGATTAGTAACTGGTATAGCTCATTTAAATAAGATTACTCAAATACGTGTTAATGCTAAGAAAGATCAGTATAATTTATCGACCGAAGTATTTAAAGCGATGGCTAATGCTTCGATTAGTGTTGACTTTATCAATATATCGCCAAATGGGGTTGTATATACAGTAAATGAGGACATGACGGAGCGAGCAATCGAAATACTTGAAAAAGAAGGTTATCAGCCAGTTATTGTAAGGAATTGTGCTAAAGTATCTGTTGTAGGTGCTGGTATTATGGGTGTTCCTGGAATAACAGCAAAAATTGTGACAGCACTTTCCGAAAAAGGTATAAGTATCTTACAAGCGGCAGACAGCCATACAACGATTTGGGTATTGATAAGCGAGAATCATTTGACTGAAGCAGTAAATGCGTTGCATGATGCGTTTGAACTTCATGTTGAATACGATGAAACTCACATTTAGAGTGGAGTGTTTCGGAGACTACTCATCGTTTGTTTTCTTATCATGACTTATTATGTATGGCGATGAAGGTTTAAGTTAAATTCTGTTAGGAGTGAAAGAAAGTATGATTTCGTTCGGGAAAATTGTAACAGCAATGGTTACGCCTTTTGATCATAAAGGTA
This sequence comes from Bacillus massiliigorillae, assembly GCF_000380245.2. Lineage (GTDB taxonomy): Bacteria > Bacillota > Bacilli > Bacillales > DSM-1321 > Bacillus_AD > Bacillus_AD massiliigorillae. Next base: position 2,438,251 of record NZ_HG428741.1, on the reverse strand, counting down.
ATATTGACTTTGTAAAAACAACACAATTAGTAAACTATCTAATTGAAAACGGTACAGATGCACTTGTGGTGGCAGGAACAACAGGTGAGTCTCCTACCTTAACATCTGAAGAAAAGTTAGCGTTGTTTCAACATGTCGTAAAAGTTGTAGATAAGCGAGTTCCAGTCATTGCGGGAACAGGTAGCAATAACACATATGCTTCTATTGAGTTAACAAAAAAGGCTGAAAAAGTAGGCGTAGATGCATTCTTACTTGTTGCACCATACTACAATAAACCAAATCAACAAGGTATGTATGAGCATTTTAAAGCAATTGCTGAAAGTACTAAATTACCGATTATGCTTTATAATATTCCAGGACGTACTGCTGTAAAAATCGAAACAGAAACAATAGTAAAGCTTTCTGCTATTCCAAATATTGTCGCAGTTAAGGAATCAACAGGTGACTTGTCAGCTGCTACTGAGATTATTGCTCAAACAGATGATGATTTCATGTTATATAGTGGAGATGATTATTTAGCTCTTCCGATGATTTCTGTTGGAGCTAAAGGTGTAGTATCTGTAGCAGCTCATATTATTGGTAATGAAATGCAGGATATGATTGAAGCTTACTTTATTGGTGAAAATCAAAAGGCAGCAAAACTGCATCAAGAGTTACTACCAATCATGAATGGTTTATTTATGGCTCCAAATCCAACTCCTGTGAAAACGGCATTGCAAATGAAAGGTATTGATGTTGGATCTGTTCGTTTGCCATTAGTTGCACTTTCACCAAGTGAAAGAGATGCATTAAGTCTATTAGTGAAAAAATAAGAAGGCTGTCTCAAAAGTGAATACAAATCACTTTTGAGACGCCTTTTTTGATTTGGGTTAATACAAGGGGCATAAACATTAATCCAAAAAGGCCGGTGACGGTTTTTCTAATAATCAGAGTTCTGCTAATACTTTGACGAAAAGGTTGCTATGTATTTTTTACTTACGGTATAATGGATGTAATTGTTTTGAACGGAAGTTTTATAGTGTAGGAGGAAAAATACGTGGACAACCAAATGAATCATAACATTAAGGTATTCTCTCTTGGCGGACAAGCAGAACTAGGAAAGAATATGTACGTAGTAGAAATTGATGACGAAATCTTTGTTTTAGATGCTGGATTAATGTTTCCTGAAACAGAGATGCTTGGAATTGATGTAGTTATTCCTGATACATCTTATTTATTAGAAAATCAAGAAAGAGTTCAGGGTATTTTTTTAAGTCATGGTCATGAAGATCATATCGGAGCATTACCATATTTGTTGAATTCTCTGAATGTTCCTGTATATGGTTCAAAATTAACAATTGACTTAACAAAACTTAGATTGAAAGAAAATAGATTTAAAGGAAATGTATCATTTGTTGAAGTGAATAATAATTCGCAATTACAATTTGCGAATGCTCAAGTTTCGTTTTTTAAAACGAATCATAGTATTCCAGGTGCGCTTGGAATTTGTTTACATACAAAGGATGGCTGTATCGTTTATACAGGGGATTTTAAATTCGATCAAGCTGCATCAGGCATATATGCAGCGGATATTGGGAAAATTGCCAAAATTGGTGAAGAGGGCGTTTTATTACTAATGTCAGATAGTACTGGGGCTGAGAATCCAGGCTATACGAAATCAGAAGCAATCGTTGAAAGAGATATGCAAGATGTATTTGAAAGTAGTGAAGGACGAATTATTCTTGCATCCTTTGCATCTAATATAAATACTATTCAACATACATTAAATGCAGCAAGAAAAAGTAATCGTAAAGTAGTACTTGTAGGCAATGAAATGAAGCAAGTCTTTGAAATTAGTTTACAAGCAGGTTTTCTAAAGGTTGAAGAAGAAGCTGTTATTTCAATAGCGGAAGCGGACCAATATAGTGATCGAGAGATTGTTATTCTAGCATCGGGTCCTAAAGGCGAACCTATTGCTGTTTTGGAAAGAATTGCAAAGAAGAACCATAAACAAATTGTGTTAAAGCCAAAGGACTCGATATTAATTGCTGCTTCTCCTGTTCGTGGTGGTGAATTACAACTTACGAGAGCGATTGATTTGTTATATCGTATTGGTGCAAACGTTGTTTCTAAAAATCGTACTGTCTATGTTCCGGGACACGGTAGCCAAGAAGAGTTAAAAATGATGATTAATTTGTTAAGACCAAAATATTTCATGCCAATTCACGGTGAGTTTCGAATGCTAATGGCACATAGTAAGGTTGCAAAACAATGCGGCTTAGAAAACAATGCTATTGTAATTGCGGAAAATGGTGAAATGGTTGATTTGCAGTCTGATAGAATTAGAGTCAGTAGTAAAATTACTGCTGGTAATGTATTAATTGATGGTAGCGGTATTGGGGATGTTGGTAACATAGTATTGCGAGATCGTAGATTGCTATCACAAGATGGTATTTTGATAGTGGTAGTTACATTAAATAGAAGCAGTAAAGCTATTATTTCAGGACCAGAAATTATTACACGTGGATTTGTTTATGTAAGAGAATCAGAGAAACTAATCGATAATTCTATTAATATCGTAAAAGAAGTTGTAGATAAGAATGTAAATGCACCAAACTTTGATTGGTCCAGCTTAAAGCAAAATATTCGTGAACAATTAAGTTCACAACTCTATGAAGAGACAAAGCGCAGACCGATGATATTACCGATCATAATGGAAATATAATTAGGGAAGGACGATGCACATAATTTTTATGTATCGTCCTTTTTGGCGAATCAATATTTAAGTTTGTTTATATATATTTGTGAAATACTCGATACATTCTTGGGCTAGTTCATCTAGCGGCTCCCCCGTATGCTTCGAAAGTGCTTCAGATATCTGTTTCTTGTTTCCTTTAAATGTTTCGGTTAGCTGACAAAGTGTTTTGAGCAAAGTAGTGAATTGTGTAAATTCATGTTTTGATTGAGGCATTTGATGTGATAAGACGTATGTATCGGCATCATATTTTTCAATCTTGGCTAGTAGTGCTAATATGTTTTGAATTGTATAGTGATATGGTCCATCATACATATTGGCGTACAAACAATCACCCAAAAATAGTACTTTATCTTCTGGGATATATACGATAGAAGAGTCGGAAGAATGATCTCCTCCAACATGCTCAACGATACAATGAATATCTCCTAAATCAATTTCCATTTCGTTATGAAAAGTGATTTCTGGAATTCTAATATGTATTTCTCGATTAGAACCATATTCTGCTTTTATCATATCGGCACAAAAAGCAATCTCAATACCTTGCGTCACTCGGTCATCTAATGCTTCATCACTCCAAGAGAAGGGAAGTAACTTTTTAAGTGCTGTTTTTGTTTGCGTGTGACATATAGTCGTAATATTCATTTCATGTAAGCCGAAGCTATGGTCCCAATGCCAATGTGTTAGGAAGACGGCAAGAATCGGAGGGAGGTTTTTCGTTTTAATTTGAGATAATAAGACTTGCGCGTGATTTGAAGAGTTACCTCCATCAATTATAAGTGAATATTGCTTGCCGGAAATAATTCCGAGAACAGGTCTATCGGTATCTGAATTGGGTGGTAAATAATAAATATGATTTGATAACTTTTTTAACGTATTGTTTTCCATGTTAAAACCCCTTTTCATTCATTCTTCATTAATGTGTATTTCTTATATTAATGTATTTTTCGAAAGACGTCTTCCTTTCTGAAGAATGTACTGTATGTAGCTCGGTTTTTTTTTTGAATAGATATGAATATAGCTTAAATAGGAACGTATGTGCTAAAATTAGTATGTGCTGTTCTTTGATAATCTGATATATATAACTGTCTTTCATATTTACTGAAGAAATTCTCATCTTAATTGGTAGCAAAGTCGAAAGAACGAATATAAACAAACCTTACGACTTTAGAATGAATCATAACTGCTACGTTCATACTAATTCTATCTAATTATGAAAGGGGAATTATTATGAGTGGAAATGAAAATCTGCCAGCGCAGGAAAATGAAAAGCCAGAGGAGAAGGGATCTAGCCTTTTAGATAAAATTCAACAATTAGGTCAAACGAATGTACCACAAATGTCGGATTCGAAAATTCATTGCTTAACAATAATTGGTCAAATAGAAGGGCATATGCAATTACCGCCGCAAAATAAAACCACGAAATATGAACATGTCATTCCTCAGATTGTTGCCATTGAGCAAAATCCGAAAATAGAAGGATTACTAGTGATTTTAAATACAGTAGGCGGTGATGTAGAGGCTGGGTTAGCACTTGCTGAAATGCTAGCTTCACTTTCGAAGCCAACTGTTTCAATAGTACTTGGGGGCGGGCATTCGATAGGCGTACCAATTGCCGTTAGTTGTGACTATAGCTTTATTGCGGAAACGGCAACGATGACGATTCATCCGATTCGTTTAACCGGTTTGGTCATTGGTGTTCCACAAACATTTGAATATCTCGATAAAATGCAAGATCGTGTCATTCATTTTGTCACGAAGCACTCTAATATTTCAGAAGAGGATTTTAAAGAGCTGATGTTTGCTAAAGGTAATTTAACGAGGGATATTGGGACGAATGTAGTAGGGACCGATGCAGTGGCTAGTGGGTTAATTGATGGAGTAGGAGGAGTAGGTGAAGCGATAAAAAAACTAAATAGTTTAATCGATCAAAATAAACCATCGGCTGAACTAAACACTGATGGAGGTGTGAATGCATGACCCTTTATACAATCATGCCAAATGAGTGGGTTTTACAAAACGAGAAGGAATTTACTTATCCTCAAGAGAACTTTTATTATAAAGGGATATTAGTAACTGCCGAAAGAGTTCTACCTTATCGTTATCGAATTATTGGCATCACAAGTACAAATCCAAATGATTATTTAAATGAGGAATTTCAGCCGGGAAGTTATATTGATAGTGGGTTATTTGAACAAATTCATTAGGTCTTGTATATGTTATACTATTTGCAAGAGTGAATGAAGTGGGATTATTGTTTTTAATGAAAATGAATCATTTATTTCATCAGCAGCCGTAAAGGCTGCTTTCTCTCAGTTAATAGCCTTATCCTTCAAACGTAAGGGTATTAGTAGATAAGGAAAAAACAACCCTGCATTACATAAGGCGGTGAATGCCTAGTTTTTTCAAGAAAGTTTGGTGATTAAATGGCTAAGGTCAAAAGAAGACGAAAGAAAGGCAAAAGCACAGAGCAATTAAAACGGACATTGCAATTTGAAATAGTGGGCTTAATTATGTTTGGCTTATCAACAATCGCAATTGCTGAGCTTGGAGCCTTTGGACATGCTCTTTCATTATTTTCTCGTTTCTTTATGGGTGAATGGAATATTTTATTATTAATAGGTGTCTTAATAGTGGGCTTGTTTTTAATGTGGAAACGAGCGATTCCATCATTTCTTCGCAGGCAGCTTATAGGTGTGTACTTAATAGTAGGTAGTATTCTTCTTTTAAGTCATGTAACGCTCTTTGAATTATTATCTGAAGGTGGTCCATTCGCAAAACCAAGTGTGGTTCTCAACACGTGGGAATTGTTTTGGATGGAAGCAACAGGTAAAGCAGCTGCAACTGATTTAGGTGGTGGAATGATTGGTGCAATTCTTTTTGCTGTTTTCTACTTCTTATTTGCAGAAGCGGGTGCAAAAATAGCAGCAATCATATGCATTATTATTGGTATTATTCTTTTAACAGGGAAGACATTCGGTGATGTATTAAATAAATTTATAGAAGGCATGCGCAGTTTTATTGCGAATCAATGGAAAGGCTTTGTTGTTGATGTAAAAGATGTAAAGAAAAAACATAATAGTAGAAGAGCTGAAAAGAAAGCAAAAGCTGAAGAATCAACTAATGAAGCCCCACCGATTATTGAACATCAAGAAACTTATGAAGAACCAGTCATTCGTAGTTTTTCTCAAAAAGCGTATGATTTTGAAGCAGATTCACATAATGAAGAGAAATTAAGTGTAGTAGAATCGGATACATCAAAAGCAGAAGAAGTATCGTCGGGAGAAGGACCTGACAATATGAACTTCAGTGAAATGGAGAATGCAGAGTACCAGTTACCATCGCTCTCCTTGTTACATGCTGCTCGTAAATCGGATCAAACAAGTGAACATAAGCGAATTCATGAGAATGCAGCTAAATTAGAGCGAACATTTGCAAGCTTTGGTGTAAACGCAAAGGTTTCTCAAGTGCATTTAGGGCCTGCTGTAACGAAATATGAAATCCATCCAGCAGTGGGGGTAAAAGTAAGTAAAATTGTTAGTTTATCAGATGATATTGCATTGGCACTTGCAGCAAAAGGAATTCGAATAGAAGCTCCGATTCCTGGAAAGTCTGCTATTGGTATCGAGGTTCCAAATTCTGAGGTGGCAATGGTGTCGTTACGTGAAGTATTAGAATCAAAGCAATCAATGGAAAATGATTCACGACTACTAATTGGACTAGGTCGAGATGTAGCTGGGGAAGCTGTAATGGCTGAGCTAAACAAAATGCCCCATTTATTAGTAGCGGGTGCGACAGGTTCAGGTAAATCAGTTTGTATTAATGGTATCATTACGAGCATTCTTACGAAGGCAAAACCTCATGAAGTGAAACTTATGATGATTGATCCTAAGATGGTTGAATTAAATATGTACAATGGCATTCCTCATTTATTGGCTCCTGTTGTAACTGATGCGAAAAAAGCATCACAGGCATTAAAGAAAGTAGTTAATGAAATGGAGCGAAGATATGAGTTGTTTGCTCATACAGGTACGAGAAATATAGAAGGCTATAATGATCATGTGAAGCTTCACAATATGGAAAATGAAGAGAAACAGCCGTTATTACCTTATATTGTTGTTATTGTTGATGAGCTTGCTGATTTAATGATGGTTGCCTCATCTGATGTAGAAGATGCCATTACAAGATTAGCTCAAATGGCTCGTGCAGCAGGTATTCATCTAATCATCGCTACTCAAAGACCATCTGTGGATGTAATCACGGGTGTAATTAAAGCTAATATTCCATCCCGGATTGCGTTCAGTGTTTCCTCTATGACGGATTCTCGAACAATTTTAGATATGGGTGGAGCAGAGAAACTTCTTGGAAGAGGAGATATGTTATTTTTACCTGTAGGTGCGTCTAAGCCAATTCGAGTACAAGGTGCATTTCTATCAGATCAAGAAGTTGAAGATATGGTAACGTATGTGATTTCTCAGCAGAAAGCACAATACCAGGAAGATATGATACCGGATGAACATCAAGAAGTAGCTGGTGAAGTAGAAGATAAGATTTATGATTCTGCTGTCGAATTAGTAGTAGAAATGGGAACAGCTTCTGTATCCATGTTACAAAGAAGATTTCGTATCGGATATTCTCGTGCAGCAAGATTAATTGATGAAATGGAAATGAGAGGAATTGTCGGTCCATACGAAGGTAGTAAACCTAGAACAGTATTAGTAAGTAAAGAAGAATTTGGGCAAGATGTGAAACATTCGTAAAAGTGTTGTTTTTCTAAAAAAACAATTATTATCATGTGTAATTGGGATTTTTTATCAAGTTATTGATATTGTTGATAAAAATTAATATTTTATTCATTATTACGCCAAATATTATTATTTCACTATTTATTTATTGGCTAAAAGATGATAATCTAGATAACGATTAGTAGAAAGAACGTAAACGTCTAAGGTCTGATGTCTTAGGTGTATGTGTTTTTTGGGGGGGAGTGCTTTATGTCAATAAAGCAGGATCATCGTCATTTATATCTTCAAGTTATTGAAAAGATTAAACAAGATATTAAAGATGGTGTGTACATAGAAAAAGAAAAACTGCCGTCAGAGTTTGTGTTGTCTAAGCAACTTGGTGTAAGCCGAGCGACACTTAGGGAAGCTTTGCGTATTCTTGAAGAAGAAAATGTCATTATTCGCAGACACGGGGTAGGTACATTTATTAATGCAAAGCCATTATTTAGTTCAGGTATTGAACAACTATATAGTGTAACAAGCATGATTGAGCAGGCCGGTATGAAACCTGGAACGATTTTTTTAAGTTCCACCACTCAATTAGTATCGGAAGATGAGATGCATTTATTCAATTGCAAAGAAAAGGAAACGCTTAACGTGATTGAGCGCTTAAGAACTGCTAATGATGAGCCAGTTGTGTATTGCTTAGATAAAATGTTGGAAAAGGATTTACCGGATAACTTTGGTTATCATGGAGAATCTATATTTAATGTTTTAGAAAGAAACGCCAACATGAAAGTTGCTTATGCAGTTTCTTATATAGAGCCGCTTGGATATCATGAAAAGATTTCCCCACTACTTCAATGTGATCCAGAAACAGCACTCTTAGTCTTAAAACAAATGCACTATGATGAAAATGACCGACCAATTTTGTATTCGCTTAACTATTTTAAGTCGAACAAATTTAGTTTTCATGTTTTACGTAAACGTATGTAACAATACGCAAATGTAGTGGGAACAAACACCTTTTTGCTAATCAACAACACACATTTGGGAGGTTTTACCTTGAAAAAGCGTAAAATGGGCTTAGCTTTATCATTGGTACTTGCTGCAGGAACAATTCTTGGCGCATGTGGAACAAGCGATGATAAAAAAGAAGAAGGCAAAGGTTCTGATGATAAAAAGAACTTTTCAGTTGCAATGGTAACTGACGTTGGTGGAGTTGACGATAAGTCATTCAACCAATCTGCATGGGAAGGTATCCAAGCTTTCGGTAAAGAAAACGGATTGAAAAAAGGTAAAGGTGGATATGATTACCTTCAATCAAAAAGTGATGCAGATTATGCAACTAACTTAAACACTTTAGTTCGAAACGAATTCGACTTAATCTATGGTATTGGATTTAAATTAGTTGAAGATATTAAAGAAATTGCTAGTCAACGTCCGGATAATAAATTTGCGATTGTTGATGAGGTTGTAGATGCTAAGAACGTAGCGAGCATTACATTTAAAGAAGAACAAGGTTCATTCTTAGTAGGTGTAGCTGCAGCTCTTTCTTCAAAATCTGATAAAGTTGGTTTCATCGGTGGAATGGATTCACCTCTAATCAATAAGTTCGAAGCTGGTTTCACTGCTGGTGTTAAATCTGTAAAGCCAAATGCTGATGTTAAAGTTCAGTATGCTGGTGGATTTGATAAAGCTGATATCGGTAAAGAAATGGCTAACTCAATGTACAAACAAGGTGTAGATATTATCTTCCATGCTTCAGGTGGTACAGGTAACGGTGTATTCACTGCTGCTACTGAGTTAAAGAAAAAAGATAACAATGCAAATGTTTGGGTAATCGGTGTTGATTCTGACCAATTCGAAGAAGGAAATGTTCCAGGAACTGATTTAAACATTACATTAACTTCTATGATCAAACGTGTAGACCTTGCAGTTAAAGACCTTGCTACTAAAACAATGAATGGTGAATTCCCTGGCGGAAAAACAATTCAATATGGTTTAGATGAGGATGCTGTTGGTGTTGCAACTACTGGTGATCACTTATCAGCAGATACTTTAAAAGCTGTTCAAGAGTGGACTGAAAAAATCAAAGCTGGCGAAGTGAAAATCCCAACAACTCGTGAAGAATTAAAAGCAATGAAGTTCTAATAGCTTAAATAAAATGAAGGAATACCGAATTTAATGGTATTCCTTCATTTATGAATTTGTTCTGTTTGAATGAATAATCTGACATGTTGTGTTACGAGATACATAGATTGGTAGTTTTTAAAAAAGTAAATGAAAGGATGTAACATAATAGTTACAAGTTTTCCTTTGTTTTTTTAATAAAATGAGCAAGATGTTCATCAACACTTAACATCAAGAGTATATAAGGGAGTGAAAAATAAGTGGAATATGTAATAGAGATGCTCAATATAAGGAAAGAATTTCCTGGTATTGTAGCGAATGACAATATTACGTTACAGCTAAAAAAAGGGGAGATTCACGCTCTACTTGGGGAAAATGGAGCTGGAAAATCAACTTTAATGAATGTTTTATTCGGGCTTTATCAACCTGAAAAAGGTGAAATCCGAGTAAATGGTAAGAAAGTCAATATTACAAATCCTAATATTGCAAATGATTTAGGAATTGGGATGGTACATCAGCACTTTATGCTAGTTGATACACTTACTGTAACGGAAAACATTATTTTAGGAAAAGAGCCAACGAAGCTAGGTCACGTAAACTTAAAGGATGCTAGTAAGGAAATCAAAAAGATATCTGAACAATATGGCTTAAGTGTAGATCCAAATGCGAAAATTGCTGACATTTCAGTTGGTATGCAACAGCGTGTTGAAATATTAAAAACGCTATATCGTGGTGCTGATATTTTAATATTTGACGAGCCTACAGCTGTTCTTACACCACAAGAAATCCTTGAGCTTATTGCCATTATGAAGAGGCTAATTGCAGAAGGGAAATCAATTATTTTGATTACCCATAAGCTGAAGGAAATTATGGAAGTTTGTGATCGTGTTACGGTTATTCGTAAAGGACAGGGTATCGGGACTGTTGATGTTGCTGAAACAAATGAAAACGAGTTAGCTAGTTTAATGGTAGGTCGTGAAGTTGTCTTTAAAACAGAAAAGATAGAGTCTAAGCCGAAACAACCAGTTCTTACAATTGAAAACTTAACAGTTAAGGATGCTAGACATGTAAAGGCTGTTAATGGATTAAATTTAACGGTGCGTGCTGGTGAAATTATCGGTATCGCAGGTGTTGATGGTAACGGACAATCGGAGTTAATTGAAGCTATTACTGGTTTACGAAAAAGTGAATCAGGAACGATTAAATTGAATGACAAAGATATTACGAAATTCCCTCCACGTAAAGTAACAGAAAGTGGCGTGGGACATATTCCACAAGACCGTCACAAACACGGGTTAGTACTAGATTTCCCAATGAGTGAAAATATTGTTCTTCAAACATATTACAAAAAGCCTTATTCTAAATTTGGCATTTTAGATTTTAAAGCAATCACAAAAAAAGCAAAAGAAATTATTGCTGAATACGATGTTCGTACACCAAGCGAAAGCACATTGGCTAGAGCATTATCAGGTGGTAACCAACAAAAGGCGATTATTGGGCGAGAAATCGACCGCAATCCAGACCTTTTAATTGCTGCCCAACCAACACGTGGTCTAGATGTCGGGGCAATTGAATTTATTCATAAAAGATTAATAGAACAAAGAGACCAAGGTAAAGCGGTATTACTAGTTTCGTTTGAATTAGATGAAATTATGAATGTAAGTGACCGTATTGCAGTAATGTATGAAGGTCAAATTGTAGCAGTTGTAGATCCTAAAGAAACTACTGAACAAGGACTAGGTCTATTAATGGCTGGAAGTAAGAAGAAAGAAACGGGGGAAGTAAACCATGTCTAAACGTACGGTTAATTTGTTAGTACCTGTAATCGCCGTATTGCTAGGTTTACTGGCAGGAGCATTTATTATGCTTGCATCAGGTTATAACCCTATACTTGGGTATTCTGCTTTATTAGAAGGTGTAATCGGTAACGCCTATAATATCGGTGAAACAATTCGACAAGCTGCACCATTAATTCTTGCAGGTTTAGCAGTTGCGTTTGCCTTTAAAACAGGGTTATTTAATATCGGGGTAGAAGGTCAATTACTTATGGGTTGGTTAGCTGCTGTTTGGGTTGGAACAGAGTTTGATTTGCCTAAGATGATTCATTTACCATTGGCTGTCATTGCGGCAATAGCTGCTGGTGCTTTATGGGCGTTTATTCCTGGTATTTTAAAAGCAAAATTACGTGTACATGAAGTAATTGTTTCTATCATGTTGAACTATACAGCTCTTTTTGTAACAAACTACATGATTTTTAATGTACTTACAGATAATGCTGATACTACAGAGAAAATCGCTGAAACAGCTTCATTACGTTCAACGTTCTTATCAGGGTTAACTGATCACTCACGTTTACACTGGGGAATTGTCATTGCTCTAATTGCTTCCATCTTCATGTGGTTTATTTTAGAGAAAACGAAAACCGGTTATGAGTTAAAAGCTGTTGGTTTTAATCAAGAAGCATCTCGTTATGCAGGAATGAATGTTAGTAAAAATGTTGTGTTATCGATGGTTATTTCTGGTGCACTAGCGGGACTTGCTGGAGCAATGGAAGGGCTTGGAACATATGAATATGCGTCTCTTAAGTCTGGATTCTCTGGTATCGGTTTTGATGGTATTGCTGTTGCCTTACTTGGTGGTAACGCAGCTTTAGGTGTTGTATTAGCAGGTACATTATTTGGTGCATTGAAAATGGGTGCCTTAAATATGCCGTTCGTTGCAGGTGTACCAAATGAACTTGTTGATATTGTTATCGCATTAATTATTTTCTTCGTAGCATCAAGCTATATTATTCGTGTATTTTTAGAGCGTAAAAAACGTAAGGGGGCGAAATAAATGAGCTTTCTAGAAATTTTACACATCATCGTACCTTCGATGCTAGCATTATCAGCTCCTCTTATTTTTACAGCACTTGGTGGTGTTTTTTCTGAGCGTTCTGGTGTAATCAATATTGGTTTAGAAGGTTTAATGGTATTCGGTGCCTTTACATCGATCGTATTTACTTTAACATTTGGTTCAACTTTCGGTAGTTTAACTCCTTGGTTAGCAATTGTGGCTGCAATGGTAGTTGGTATGTTGTTCTCATTACTACATGCTGTTGCTTCCATTTCATTCCGCGCTGACCAAACTGTATCAGGGGTTGCACTAAACTTTTTAGCAGTTGGACTATGTTTATTCTTAGTAAAATTATTCTATGATAAAGGTCAAACAGATCGTATCGATGTTCGTTTTGATAAAATGGACATTCCGTTTTTAAGTGACATTCCAGTAATTGGTGATATTTTCTTTAAAGATGTATATATCGTTTCGTATATTGCTATTCTTGTAGCGGTAGTTGTTTGGTATGTTATTTACAAAACACCATTTGGTTTACGTCTTCGTGCAGTTGGGGAGCACCCAATGGCTGCTGATACAATGGGCGTTAATGTTACACGTATTCGTTACCTAGGTGTTGTTCTTTCTGGTGCATTTGCTGGTATTGGTGGAGCAATTCACGCTATTACTGTAACAAATGATTTCTCTCATGCGACAATTAATGGACAAGGTTTTATGGCGATTGCCGCTATGATCTTTGGTAAGTGGCATCCACTAGGTGCTATGGGCGCAGCACTATTCTTTGGTTTAGCTCAAAGTTTACGTGTAGTAGGTGGCTCATTACCATTCTTTAGTGAAATTCCAAGTGTATATTTGGATATCTTACCGTATGTGTTAACAATTATCGCACTTGCAGGGTTTATCGGACGTGCAGATGCTCCTAAAGCATCGGGTGTTCCTTATATAAAAGGAAATAGATAATCATAATCAACTTATTCCACACGTATTATATTACGTGTGGAATTTTTTAATTATGAATTTTTTTGTGCGATTCCCTTCGAGAGAACGTTTTGCTAACTACAACGTTCTTCTTTCATCCATTTCATACTTGCATCATTTCTCGTGAAAAAGGTATCTTAGAAGTATACGTTTATTTTTTTCATGTTAAAGGTAGAATAAATACTGTTTGACGTGTATTTTACATAACTTTGAGGGGGTTTTTGCATGTCCCAAGATCAACAAATTATTACGGATAAACAAGGGTACCGACTAAATATTGTGCGCACACAAAAATATAAAACCAATACGATTGTTTGGAAAATGAAAGCGCCATTATCCATTGATACGGTTACTTTACGAGCGTTATTACCTCAAGTATTACAAAGTAGTACAGCAAAGTATCCAAGTACTACATCTTTAAGAACGTACTTAGAGGATTTATATGGAGCGGCGCTATATGTTAATGTAGGGAAAAAAGGTGAGTATCATATTATTACCGTTACACTTGAGATTGCGAATGAAAAGTTCCTATCTGATTCAGAACCATTACTTGCTAAAGGAATTGAGTTGTTAACGGATGTTTTGTTTAAGCCAAACCTTGAAAACGGTATCTTTGTTCAGAAAAGCGTCAATCAAGAGAAACGTACTTTAAAGCAAAGAATTCAGTCGTTGAATGATGATAAAATGCGCTATTCTTCGATTCGATTAGTTGAAGAGATGTGTAAAGATGAACCGTATGGTTTGGAAGTTAATGGTGTTTTGTCCGAAGTAGATGGTATTACTTCTCAATCTCTCTATGATTATTATGTGCATGCTTTAGAAACAGATGAGTTAGATTTATATGTCGTTGGTGATATTAATGAAGCTGAAGTAGAGTCTTTGTGTGATCAGTTTATTAACTTAACACAACGCAAACCACAGCAACAACCCTTTGTAAGACCTAGTGATGATATTGAAGTGAATGAAGTTGTAGAGAAACAGGATGTTGCGCAAGGAAAGTTAAATATGGGATATCGTACTGGGATTATTTATGGTGACCCAAAGTATTTTGCATTGCAAGTATTTAACGGCATTTTCGGAGGGTTTTCTCATTCAAAGCTATTTCTTGAAGTGCGTGAAAAGAATAGCTTAGCTTATTATGCGGCTTCACGTATTGAAAGTCATAAAGGGTTACTGATGGTTGTATCGGGTATTCAATCAGAAAATTATCAAAAAACACTTTCTATCATCAATGAGCAAATGGAAGCAATGAAAAAAGGTGATTTCTCTGATGAGATTATTGATCAAACAAAGGCTGTTATTGAAAATCAATTACTCGAAACGATTGATAATGCGAATGGATTAGTGGAAGTGCTCTATCATAATGTAGTTGCTCCTAAGAAAGTAACTATAGATGAATGGCTAGAACAAGTGAAGAAAGTTACAAGAAACGAAATTATTGAAGTTGGTAAACAAGTTCAATTAGATACGATTTATTTTTTAACAGGAATGGAGGTGGCTAAATAATGAAGGAAATCAAATATAATCAAATTGATGAAGTATTATACTATGAAAAACAAGAAAATGGGCTAGATGTATACATTCTGCCGAAGAAGGATTTTAATAAAACATTTTCTACATTTACAACTAAATATGGATCCGTTGATAATTGGTTTCAGCCGCTTGGAAAAGAAGAGTTTAAAAAAGTACCGGATGGTATCGCTCATTTTTTAGAGCATAAGCTTTTTGAGAAGGAAGATGGTGATGTTTTTCAGTTGTTTTCGAAACAAGGTGCATCTGCAAATGCATTCACATCATTTACGCGGACAGCTTATTTGTTTTCGTCTACCTCTAATTTTGATAAAAATTTAACTACGCTGATAAATTTCGTTCAAGAGCCTTATTTTACAGAGAAGTCGGTCGAAAAGGAAAAAGGGATTATTGGCCAAGAAATTACAATGTATGATGATAATCCAGATTGGCGCTTATATTTTGGTACTATCGAAAATATGTATAGTACGAATCCGGTTAGAATCGATATTGCAGGTACCATTGAAACCATTGATAAGATTACAAAAGACTTGCTTTATGAATGCTACGAAACATTTTATCATCCTAGCAATATGCTACTGTTTATCGTTGGAGCCGTTGATCCAGTCAAGACGATGGATTTAATTCGTGCTAACCAACAGAGCAAATCATTCGAAGCTGCTCCAGAGATTAAAAGAAAACATGACCAAGAGCCAGTTGAAGTGGATAAGCAGAAAACAGTGCTTCCAATGAATGTACAAACACCAAAATGTCTTGTAGGGATTAAAGCTGCGAAAATTAATCAAGAAGGTAGAGATTTGTTGAAAAACGAATTAACGATTAATTTATTATTAGATTTGCTTTTCGGAAAAAGTTCTGCCAAGTATGATGAATTATATTCAGAAGGGTTAATTGATGCCTCTTTCTCTTATGATTATACACAAGAGAAAGATTTTGGTTTTGCAATGGTTGGTGGAGATACTGAGAATCCAGATAAGCTGGCAGAAACAATTACATCTTATTTGAATGAAATGAAATCGGGAGAAGCGATTACGGAAGAAGTATTAAGTCGTACGAAAAAGAAGAAAATCGGTGCATTCTTACGTTCGCTTAATTCTCCTGAATATATTGCGAATTCCTTTACACGTTATGCTTTTCATGAAACAAGTCTTTTTGATATTGTACCTGTTCTTGAAGAGATTTCTATTGAGGATGTTCGTCAAGCGGCCAGTGAGCTAATTGATGAGAAGAGATTTACCGTGTGTCAAGTTGTACCAAAAAAATAAAAAGCAAAGAAGAGGGTTGCTAGTCAATCCTCTTTTCTCTGTGAAGCTTAGAATTACTTAAAAAGGGGTTTACCAAGTGAAAAATAAATTTGTGTTAATTACAGGAGCGAGTGGCTCTATAGGAAAAGCGACGGCAATGGAATTAGCTCGTCAAGGTTATTCGTTATATCTTCATTACAATACGAATAAGACAGCGATTGACGAGCTTATGATGCAATTACAGGTATTTGATGTTGAGTTAGTACCAATTCAAGCTGACTTAAGTACAAATGAAGGTGTAGATGTATTATGCTCAAATATTTTTTCTATTCATAGCCTTGTTTTAAATAGTGGTAAGGCCCATTATGGTCTTGTTTCAGATGTGGATGTAGAGACGATGAATGAGATGATGGCTATTCATATGACTAGCCCATTTTTTATTGTGCAGAAGCTCTTGTCAAAGCTGATGAAAGAGGAAGGTTCATCTATTGTAGCCGTTACCTCCATATGGGGTGATACAGGTGCTTCATGTGAAGTGTTATATAGCATGCTTAAAGGTGGTCAGAATGCATTTGTTAAGGCTTTAAGTAAAGAGTTAGCCCCAATGGGTGTCCGTGTTAATGCTGTTTCGCCCGGAGCTGTAGAAACACCAATGTTAAAGACTTTTTCAGAGGAAGAGAAACAAGAATTAGCGGATGAAATACCACTAGGAAGGCTTGCTCAACCAGAAGAAATTGCCCATTGCATCACTTATTTACTTTCAGGTAAATCTTCTTATATAACGGGTCACGTGTTAAAAGTAAATGGTGGTTGGTATATGTGATTTTAAGAAGGAAATTGTGTTAGAAGTTTAGTTTATTTATGAATATTGATTGAGATCTTTACGCACATTATAAGTAAGAAAGGGTGATAAAGATGTCAATTTTAGATAACTGGGATCAATGGAAGAACTTCTTAGGTGATCGATTAAGTACTGCTCAGTCTGAGGGTTTATCAAGTGGAGTTATTTCTGAATTAGCGTTTGAAATTGGTGATTATTTAGCGAATAACATTACACCAAAAAATGACCAAGAGAAGATATTAGCAGAAATATGGTCTGTTGCTTCTGAAGAAGAAAAACATGCGATTGCTAATGTGATGGTCAAAATGGTGAATAATAATTCATCTAAGTAAGAGAGGGTAATCCTCTCTTTTTTAAATTCTAAAAAAATCTTTTCTTCCAATGTAAGCGCATTAATGGAATTGAGTTATTTATTGCAATTGTGTAGTTGAAGTCAGAAATATTTTAACAATTTTTTTTTATGTTGTTTTTCCTTTAATATTGCTACCAAATCATTTATTATTATATAAGCTAATGAAATTTTGTTGGAATTTGTCATGAAGGGCAGGGAGTATTGGAATGGATCGGAAAGAGTGGTATTTCGAATATGAAATTCAGAAGAATCGTCCTGGCTTGTTAGGTGATATTTCCTCACTGCTTGGTATGCTTTCCATTAATATTGTTACGATTAACGGTGTAGACGAAGGCCGAAGGGGATTATTGTTAAAGGCGAAGGATAGTAAAAATATTGAACGTTTAGAATCAATCTTATCAACGATGGATACGATAAAAGTAATCAAATTACGTGAACCAAAGTTTTTGGATCGATTAGCTGTTCGTCATGGGCGTTATATTCAAAGAGACGTTGATGATAAGAAAACGTTTCGATTTGTTAGGGATGAGCTCGGTATTTTAGTTGATTTTATGGCTGAGCTTTTTAAGAAGGAAGGCCATAAGCTGATAGGTATCCGCGGTATGCCTAGAGTGGGCAAAACGGAATCAATTGTAGCTGCAAGTGTTTGTGCCAATAAAAGATGGTTGTTTGTGTCATCTACTTTATTAAAGCAAACAATCAGAAATCAGCTTATTCAAGATGAATATAATGATAATAATTTATTTATTATAGATGGAATCGTTTCAACCAAAAGGGCAAATGAAAAGCATTGGCAACTCGTTAGAGAAATTATGAGTCTTAATTCGGTAAAAGTAATAGAACATCCAGATGTATTTGTCCAAAACTCCGAATACACATTAGATGATTTTGATTACATTATCGAGCTAAGAAACAATCATGAAGAAGAAATTACATATGAAATTGTAAATCAAAATCAATTTTTGGGAGGATCAGATTTTGGATCCTTCGATTTCTAAAGTATAGAAGGTGTTTATAAGTGACTGAATTAGGAAATACGTTAAGAGCAGCGCGCGAAGCAAACGGGCTGAGCTTAGATGACTTGCAGCAATTAACGAAGATTCAAAAGAGATACTTGATTGGTATTGAAAAAGGTAATTATGATATGATGCCTGGAAAGTTTTATGTTCGAGCATTTATCAAACAATATGCGGAAGCAGTTGGTTTAGATCCTGAGGAAATTTTTGAACAGTATAAGAATGAAGTACCAGCCGCACGTGAAGAAGAAAGTACTGAACAGCTATCTAGAGTTCAGTCAAAGAAAACGATATCTCCAAGTCAATCAAAATTACTAGAAGCGTTGCCAAAAATATTAGTAGGTGTATTTATCATTGGTGCTGCTGTGTTAGTTTGGTTTCTTGTCTCAAATGTTGTTGGTTCAAAGAACAATAATTCACCGAAAGATTCAGATCAACCTATTGTGATTGAACAAAATGAAGATGCCAAAACTGATAATAAAGATAAAGAAAATGCTACGGTAAATAAAGATAAAGACAAAAATAAAGCTGATAAGGAAGATAAAAAAGATAAGAAAGAGCCTGCCAAGAAACAAGAAATTGCAGCTGTACAAGCGTCTGGGAAACACTCTACGTATGAATTGAAGAACGCAGAAACTTTCAAGCTAAAGCTAAGTGCAAAAGGAGATACGTGGGTTAATATTAAAGACGGTACTGGAAAATCTGTCTTCCAAGGTTTATTGAAAGAAAATGAAAGTAAAGAAGTTGATTTAACGGATCAATCAAAGACGGATCTTGTTATAGGTAATTCAATTAATACAGATATTTATGTAAATGATGAGTTATTACCATATCAAAATAATCCGAATGAAATTGTAAGACAAGATATTACTATTACATTTACAAAAGCAGAATAGTAGCTGTTTAAACTAACACCCGCCATGCTCGAAAACAAGCTTTCTCTTTTCTAGAAGTCGTAAGTAGATTTCTTGTTAATGTTGTCTTGTTTTAAGTTGCATGGCTGGTTTTGCTCTATTTTAGTCTACACACTTAAAGGAAATAATGTTGTTCTATGTATCATACATAAACGTATGACGCTATTTCTATTCATTTGTAAGCAAATGCTTATAAATTCACAATAATTTATAGACGTTTTTCATCTGGAGGTTTTTTGCTTTGAATTTACCTAATAAAATTACAGTATCAAGAATATGTTTAATTCCAGTCTTTTTAATATTTATGTTGATAGACTTTAATTGGGGAGATATTTCGATTGGAGACTATTCTATTCCTGTTGCTCATGTGGTAGGTGCGCTAATTTTTATTTTTGCTTCAGTTACAGATTGGATCGATGGACATTTAGCGCGAAAATATAATTTAGTAACAAATTTGGGGAAATTTTTAGATCCGTTGGCGGATAAATTACTAGTAAGTGCTGCCTTGATTGTTTTAGTTGAATTAGGTTCTGCACCGTCATGGATTGTCATAGTCATAATAAGTCGAGAGTTTGCTGTTACGGGATTAAGACTAATTTTAGCGGGGACAGGAGAAGTCGTTGCTGCTAATATGTTAGGTAAAATTAAAACATGGACGCAAATCATTGCGATTGCTGCCTTATTGTTACACAATTTACCTTTCGAGTTTATTAACTTCCCATTTGCTACGATTGCTTTGTGGGTATCTATGTTCTTTACATTGTGGTCAGGTTGGGATTATTTCGCAAAAAACAAAGAGGTATTCAAAAATTCGAAGTAATTATGGGAGAGATTGAATATGAATGCGGAGATTATTGCGGTCGGATCGGAATTATTGCTTGGTCAAATTCTAAATAGTAATGCACGATTCTTATCACAGAAGCTTGCTGAAATGGGCATTAATGTGTTCTATCATACGGTTGTTGGTGACAATGGTGGAAGATTAGAACAAGCTATTGAAATAGCTGAAAAGCGTTCTAACTTAATTATCTTTACAGGCGGGCTAGGGCCAACTAAAGATGACTTAACGAAAGAAACGATTGCAAAACATTTAAAAACAACACTTGTTATGGATGATGTAGCCTTAACATCTATTATGCAATACTTTCAAAAATCTGGACGACCAGTAACTGAAAACAACAAAAAGCAAGCACTTGTCTTAAAAAATGCACAAGTTTTACCGAATGATCATGGAATGGCTCCAGGAATGGTTTACGAAACTGCTAAACATACGTATATGCTGTTACCAGGACCCCCAAAAGAAATGGAACCGATGTTTTCGATATATGGTTCACAAGCGTTGTATGACAGAATGAGCGACATAGAAAGAATTCATTCGCGTGTACTTCGATTCTTTGGTATAGGAGAAGCGCAACTTGAAACAGAAGTAGAGGACTTACTGGAAGCTCAAAGTAATCCAACTATTGCTCCTTTAGCATCTGATGGAGAAGTGACGCTTCGAATTACAGCTAAGCATGCTTCACTGCACATTGCTGAACAGATGATTGAAGAAGTGGAAGCGAAAATATTAGCGCGAGTAGGCCAATACTGTTACGGTAAAGATCAAACATCTTTAATAGAGGAAGTAGTAAAAGAATTGAAGGGAAAGAATCTTACTATTTCAAGCGCTGAAAGCTTAACGGGCGGATTATTTCAACAAGAATTAACAAGTATTTCTGGTGCTAGCCAAGTATTTAAAGGCGGTATTGTAAGTTATTCGAATGAAGCGAAAATGAAGCTTTTACATGTAAAAGCAGAAACGATAGAGCAGTATGGCGCTGTTAGTGAACAATGTGCGAAGGAGATGGCAGACGGCGTTCGAGCTCAGCTTGGTGCTGATATTGCTGTTAGCTTTACAGGAGTTGCTGGACCAGATGAATTGGAAGGGCATCCTGTTGGGACGGTATTCATCGGAATATCTTGTTCGAAAAATGGAACGCAAGCTTTTAAGTATCAATTCGGAAGTAGTCGTGAACAAAACAGAATTAGAAGCTTTAAAAATGGCTGCTCCTTGATTTTAAAAAATCTATTAAAATATTAAACAAAAAAATGAAGAAGGGAGTTCGTAGATGAATTTCCTTCTTCATTTTTTTGATTTATTAATCACTCCTTAAGTTTTTAAGAATCCTGTACCGTTCATATCCTTGAATCTTCAAAATGAAAAATCTTTTATTGAAAGAAAATAGACTTAATTTGATGTTTTTTGCTATGTAAAACTATCATTTTGGTAAAAATTAATGAACGAAAATAATCGAATAAATGTTCGCTTTTTGCTTGTCAAACAGACAGAAAAAGTATATAGTATTTATAGTTACTAATAAACAAAAGCATTACGCTTTATTCATAGATTATAGGGTTTTAATTAAAGGAGGAACTTTAGTGAGTGATCGTCAAGCGGCCTTAGAAATGGCATTAAAACAAATTGAGAAACAATTTGGTAAAGGTTCAATTATGAAACTAGGAGAACAATCAGATCGAAGAGTTTCAACAGTTCCTAGTGGTTCTCTTGCATTAGATGTAGCACTTGGTGTAGGTGGTTATCCAAGAGGACGTATTATTGAAGTATACGGTCCAGAAAGTTCAGGTAAAACAACAGTTGCCCTGCACGCTATTGCTGAAGTACAAGCAAGTGGTGGACAAGCAGCATTTATCGATGCAGAGCATGCGTTAGATCCGGTTTATGCGCAAAAACTTGGTGTTAATATAGATCAGTTATTATTATCGCAACCTGATACAGGGGAACAAGCATTAGAGATTGCAGAAGCACTTGTTCGAAGTGGTGCAATTGATATTATTGTTATTGACTCTGTAGCAGCACTAGTACCAAAAGCTGAAATTGAAGGAGATATGGGAGATTCACATGTTGGTCTTCAAGCTCGATTAATGTCACAAGCTCTTCGTAAATTATCAGGAGCTATTAATAAATCTAATACAATTGCTGTTTTCATTAACCAAATTCGTGAAAAAGTAGGCGTAATGTTCGGTAATCCAGAGACAACTCCTGGTGGACGAGCTCTAAAATTCTATTCAACAGTCCGTTTAGAAGTACGTCGTGCTGAGCAATTGAAACAAGGTAATGAAATTGTTGGTAATAAAACAAAAATTAAAGTTGTGAAAAACAAAGTAGCTCCACCATTCCGAGTTGCAGAAGTCGATATTATGTACGGTGAAGGAGTTTCACGTGAAGGTGAAATTATTGATATGGGCTCTGAACTTGATATCGTTCAAAAGAGCGGTGCTTGGTACTCGTATAATGATGAGCGTCTTGGTCAAGGTAGAGAAAACGCGAAACTATTCTTAAAGGAGAACGCTACTTTACGTTTAGAAATAATGCAAAAGATTCGTGACCATTATAATTTAGATGGTGAACATATTGCACCAGAAGATACAGATAAAGAACAAATGGAATTTGCTGATGAATAAATAATATAGAAAAGACTTAGCGTTCGTTTTGCTAAGTCTTTTTTTTGAAATCATCTCGTCCAAAAGGACTGGTGACGGTTTTTCTTGTCAAATTAGTCTAAAATAGTATTGTAGTGTCTGAAAATTCATGTCTGAACAGGGACAAACCCTTGACAACCAATTTTTGCACCTATACAATTAATATGTATATTTTACATTTTTTTAAATTAAGGATTTGTAAAAAAAAAGCCTATGTGCTGTATATTGAAGCTGCTTAACAATGTACATGCCGACATGACATGATTAAATAATTTCATAGCAAGAGGAGGTGAAAAGATGGAACTTTTTATTATCATCATCTCCATTTTGCTTGCTCTGTTCGTCGGTGCAGTTGTTGGTTATTTTGTTCGTAAATCCATTGCGGAGAATAAAATAGCTGGAGCAAAGAATGAAGCGGAACGTATCATAGAAGACGGGAAACGTGAGAGTGAAGCTCTTAAGAAAGAAGCCCTATTAGAAGCGAAGGATGACATCCATAAGCTTCGCACTGATGCAGAAAGTGACATTCGTGAACGAAGATCTGAATTACAAAAACAAGAAAATCGATTATTGCAAAAAGAAGAGAATCTTGATCGAAAAGATGAAACGTTGGATAAGCGTGAAAACCTTTTAGAGAAACGAGATCATTCTCTTAACCAAAGACAACAGCATATTGAAGACAAGGAAAGCAAAGTGGACGAGATGGTTCGTTTGCAACAAACAGAGCTAGAACGTATCTCTAGTTTAACTAGAGAAGAAGCAAAAGCTATTATCTTAGACCGTGTTGAAAAAGAACTTTCGCACGATACTGCCATTATGATTAAAGAAAATGAAAACCGTGCTAAAGAAGAAGCGGATAAGAAAGCGAAAGAAGTTCTTTCTCTAGCAATTCAACGTTGTGCAGCTGATCATGTAGCTGAGACAACTGTATCTGTTGTTACACTTCCTAATGATGAGATGAAGGGACGTATTATTGGTCGAGAAGGTCGAAATATTAGAACGCTAGAGACGCTTACTGGTATAGATTTAATTATTGATGACACGCCTGAAGCAGTAATATTATCTGGATTCGATCCAATTAGACGTGAAACAGCACGATTAGCACTTGAGAAACTCGTGCAAGATGGTCGTATCCATCCGGCACGTATTGAAGAAATGGTTGATAAAGCAAGAAGAGAAGTGGATGAGCATATTCGTGAGATTGGTGAACAAACTACATTTGAAGTAGGTGTTCATGGTCTACATCCAGATTTGATTAAGATTCTTGGACGTTTGAAATTCCGTACAAGCTATGGTCAGAATGTATTAAAGCATTCTATGGAAGTTGCCTTCCTATCAGGTTTACTTGCAGCTGAGCTTGGAGAGGATGAAACACTTGCAAGAAGAGCTGGTTTACTTCACGATATTGGGAAAGCAATTGACCATGAAGTGGAAGGAAGCCATGTTGAAATCGGGGTAGAACTTGCGACGAAGTATAAAGAGCATCCTGTTGTTATTAACAGTATTGCTTCTCATCACGGCGACACAGAGCCAACTTCTATTATCGCTGTACTGGTTGCTGCTGCTGATGCACTTTCTGCTGCAAGACCAGGAGCAAGAAGTGAGACTCTTGAAAATTATATTCGACGTTTAGAGAAACTAGAAGAAATTTCAGAGTCATATGATGGTGTTGAAAAATCATTTGCTATTCAAGCAGGTCGTGAAGTTCGAATTATGGTTAAGCCAGAGCAAATTGATGACTTAGAAGCGCATCGTTTAGCTCGAGATATTCGAAAACGAATTGAGAAGGAATTAGATTATCCTGGTCATATTAAAGTGACAGTCATTCGTGAAACACGAGCAGTTGAATATGCGAAATAATATTTGATTAAAGAAGGTAAGTTGTTTTATTTTATTCAAAATAGACAGCTTACCTTTTTTGGTTGTATATTTCCTAAAGTGAAAACGATTGCGCAAGTTAAGTAAATATACTTTTGTATAGATGTTTGTAGTTCTTTATGACTGCTATCAGCGTAAGAAATTAATATGTGTTATAATTTCTTACAGATTAATTTAAAGCTTTTGAAGTAGAAAGGGTAATAAAATGAAACTATTGTTTATTGGTGATGTTGTTGGGTCACCAGGAAGAGATATGGTACAGGAGTATTTACCGAAATTAAAAGACAAACATAAGCCTCATATCGTTGTTATCAATGGTGAAAATGCAGCCGCTGGTAGAGGAATCACAGAAAAGATTTATCGTCAGTTTTTAGAGTGGGGAGCAAATGCAGTTACACTTGGAAATCACGTATGGGATCATAAGGATATATTTGAATTTATAGATGATGCGAAAAACATGGTTCGTCCTGCCAATTTTCCAGAAGGTGCACCTGGTAAGGGAATTACGTATATAAGATGGAATGCTATTCAAGTGGCTATTATTAATTTACAAGGAAGAACTTTTATGCCGCCACTTGATTGTCCCTTTGTAACGGTTGAGAAATTGGTTGAGGAGGCACGTAAAGTTACGCCAATTATCTTTGTTGACTTTCATGCAGAAGCAACAAGTGAGAAGCAGGCAATGGGCTGGTTTTTAGATGGTAAAGTATCTGCGGTTGTAGGCACACATACGCATGTTCAAACAGCTGATTATCGGATTTTACCAAAGGGAACAGCTTATTTAACAGATGTGGGCATGACGGGCCCTTATGACGGTATTCTAGGGATGACAAGAGAACCGATTATTCAAAAGTTCTTTAACAGTATGCCTGCACGCTTCACTGTGCCAAAAGAAGGGCGCACGCAATTAAGTGCTGTCCTAATAGATATTGATGAGAAAACAGGATCGGCTAGAAAAATTGAAACAATACAAATAAATGATGACCGTCCATTCTTTGAATAATGAATGATTAAAAAGGTGTCCAAAAAGTGATTGTACTCACTTCTTGGACACCTTTTTTGCTTTTTTTAATCGAAATCGATTTGGAGTTAAGAAAAGAAGCATAAAAAAGACCGGTGACAGTTTTTCTCTGTCTAACCTTACACCTGCTATGCTTGGAAATAAGCCAATCTGTTTTGAAAACCAAGAGCGGGTTTTCAAGAACAGCTCGTCTTATTTCTGCGGCATAGCTCTTTTTTGATTGGGAGTAAATCAAGGAGTATAAACATCAATCCAAAAAGACCGGTGACAGTTTTTCTTAATTACAGTAATAACAAGTACAAATGCTGAATATAGTAGCAATGAAAGTGATTTACCTGTCACATCGTCCAATAACGATGAAGAAGGAATGGCACAAGGAGGAGCTAGGAATGGAAATATTAAAAGTTTCAGCAAAATCTAATCCCAACTCTGTAGCAGGCGCACTTGCGGGTGTTCTACGTGAAAGAGGAGCAGCCGAGATTCAAGCAATCGGTGCAGGAGCGTTAAATCAAGCCGTAAAGGCAGTAGCAATTGCAAGAGGATTTGTTGCACCTAGTGGAGTGGACTTGATATGTATTCCTGCTTTTACAGATATATTGATTGATGGTGAAGAAAGAACTGCCATCAAGCTGATTGTAGAGCCTCGATAATAAGGGATTATTATGAAGCGTTGTAAGTAATGAAAATTAATCTGTATGCAAATTGCATGCAGTTTT
The DNA here is from genome assembly GCF_000380245.2 of Bacillus massiliigorillae. GTDB lineage: Bacteria > Bacillota > Bacilli > Bacillales > DSM-1321 > Bacillus_AD > Bacillus_AD massiliigorillae. The sequence continues at coordinate 2,411,855 of NZ_HG428741.1, read as the reverse complement.
TTTTTCGTTAGAGAAAGATAATAAAGAATGGTGGAATGAAGCATTATTTTATGAATAACGGAAAGGTGAGTTGTATAATAGGAATTGTAAAAAATAATAGACACTACTCCTATTTTTTGTCAATAAATCGGCCGAAAAGCTTGATTTTTTGCTGTTATAGGTCTAGAATGTAACCATTTAGTACGTTTTCATTTAAGGCTAGATTTCTTCTTTAAAATTCTAAATTTTGAAAAAAATTACATTTTATTCACAGTGTCTAGTTGGGAAATGCGCTAAAGTTATTATCTTTTTAAAAATTTCATAGGGCGTCTAAAGGGGTGTAGGCAATGATCAATCAACTTTCATGGAAAGTTGGAGGACAACAAGGTGAAGGCATTGAGAGTACTGGTGAAATATTCTCAATTGCTCTTAATCGTTTAGGTTACTACTTATATGGGTATCGACATTTCTCGTCTCGTATTAAGGGAGGGCATACGAATAATAAGATACGTGTAAGTACAACACAAACACGTTCTGTATCCGATGACTTGGATATTCTTGTTGCATTTGACCAAGAAACAATCGATGTGAACTACAAGGAATTACATGAGAAAGGTATCATTATTGCGGATACTAAATGTAAGCCACAAAGTCCAGAAGATACAAAAGCAGCCTTGTATAGTATTCCATTTACAGAAATTGCAACAGAGTTAGGAACTTCATTAATGAAGAACATGGTGGCAGTTGGGTCATCTTGTGCAATTTTAGGTATTGATATTTCTGTGTTTGAAGAAGTAGTGGATGAAATATTTGGTCGTAAAGGTGAACAAGTTGTACAAAAGAATTTAAATGCAATTAAAGCAGGCTATGATTATATGATAGAAAAGCTTGATAATCAAGTCGGTACATTGCAATTGGAAAAAGGTGACGGCAAGAAACGTTTATTTATGATTGGAAATGATGCAATTGCATTAGGTGCACTAACTGCAGGTTGTCGTTTCATGGCTGCCTATCCAATCACACCAGCTTCAGAAATCATGGAATACTTAATTAAGAAGCTACCAGCAGTAGGTGGTACAGTTATTCAGACAGAAGATGAAATCGCAGCCGCAACAATGGCGATTGGTGCAAACTATGGCGGTGTAAGAACGATTACAGCATCTGCAGGACCAGGATTATCTTTGAAAATGGAAGCGCTTGGTTTAGCAGGTATTACGGAAACACCACTAGTTGTAGTTGATACACAAAGAGGTGGTCCTTCAACTGGGTTACCGACCAAACAAGAACAATCAGACTTGATGGCAATGATTTACGGAAATCATGGTGAGATTCCGAAAATTGTTATCGCACCAAGTACAGTAGAAGAAGCTTTCTATGATACAGCAGAAGCGTTTAATTTAGCAGAAGAGTATCAATTGCCAGTTATTATTCTATCAGACTTGCAATTATCTCTAGGAAAGCAAACAGCGCAACCACTTGATTTAAATAAAGTAGAGATTCGTAGAGGTAAATTAGTTCAAACTGAGCTTCCTGAAGTAGATGGCTATTTCAAACGTTATGAAGTAACGGAAGATGGGGTATCTCCACGTGTTATTCCAGGAATGAAGCACGGCATTCACCATGTAACAGGCGTAGAGCATGATGAAACAGGAAAACCTTCTGAAGCAGCACCAAACCGTGTGGCGCAAATGGATAAACGTATGAGAAAGATTAAGAATCTTAAATTCCAAACACCAGTATATACAAATGCAAAACATGAAGAATCAGATTTATTGATTGTTGGCTTTAATTCAACGCGTGGCGTTATTGAAGAAGGAATGACTCGTCTTGAGCAGGAGGGGCTTAAAGTCAATCATGCACACATTCGTTTGATTCATCCTTTCCCAGTTAAAGAAATGCAAGAGCTTGTTTCTGGAGCTAAGAAAGTCGTTGTTGTTGAAAATAACGCAACTGGACAATTAGCTAACATCATGAAGATGAACTTAGGCCATGTTGATAAAATTAAGAGCATTTTAAAATATGATGGTAATCCGTTCCTACCTCATGAAATTCATTCGAAATGCAAGGAGTTGTTCTAATATGGCTACGTTTAAAGATTTTCGTAATAATGTAAAACCTAACTGGTGCCCAGGATGCGGAGATTTCTCAGTTCAGGCTGCTATTCAACGTGCATCAGCTAATGTAGGATTAGAACCTGAGCAATTAGCTGTTATTTCAGGAATTGGCTGTTCAGGGCGTATTTCAGGATATATAAAATCATATGGATTCCATGGTATTCATGGACGATCTCTACCGATTGCTCAAGGTGTGAAGATGGCTAATCGTGATTTAACTGTAATCGCTTCTGGTGGAGATGGTGACGGTTTTGCTATTGGTATGGGTCACACTGTCCATGCAATTCGTAGAAATATTGATATTACATACATTGTTATGGATAATCAGATTTATGGTTTAACAAAAGGACAAACATCACCACGTTCAGGTACTGGTTTTAAAACTAAATCGACACCAGAAGGTTCTATTGAACCAGCTATTTCTCCTATGGAATTAGCATTATCTTCTGGAGCGACGTTTGTAGCTCAAAGCTTCTCTACAGATTTGAAAGATTTAACTGCAATTATTGAAGCTGGAATTAAGCATAAAGGCTTTTCATTCATCAATGTTTTTAGCCCATGTGTAACGTACAATAAGATAAATACGTATGATTGGTTTAAAGAGCATTTAACAAAATTAGCAGATGTTCCAGATTACGATTCTTCTAGTCGTGAAATGGCTATGCAAACGTTAATGAAACATGACAGCCTTGTAACAGGTATTATTTATCAAAATACGGAAAGAAAATCGTATCAAGAATTAGTACCTGGCTATGCTGAAACGCCGCTTGCAAATGCTGATTTAGAATTAAATCAAGAGAGTTTCGATAAATTATTAGCGGAATTTATGTAATGTAGATTCAAGATTTATAAAGGGGAGCCTAAAGTGATTTTTTCAATAGGCTTCCCTTTTTTACAATTTTATTAATGTATTAAAGGCTAAATTAGAAGAAAATGCCACAACAGCAACGACGACATCTGCATCTGCAGCGGCAACGACAGTCACAGCCACGTCTAAAACTACTAGATTCTTCACGATTACGGCGTCTGCAGTCTCTTACAGCTTCACAGAAATCATCTCGATTAAATCTAGTTCTAATGTTAAAATCACGATTACGACGTCTATGATCACAGGATTCATCGCGATTACGGCGTCTACAATCATTAGACTCGTTCTGATTACGACGTCTACAATCTCTTACAGCATCGCAAAAGTCATCTCGGTTTAACCGAGCTCTAATATGAACATCACGATTGCGATTATCATCACATCTATTATTATCTCTTTCTCTTGAACAACTCATAAAATAACCCTCTCCTCAAATGTTAGTTCTCTGTAATGTATGCAGAGAATAGGCGTGAGGAAAGGGCGTTTACCTAGATATAATATAAATGTCTAAAAGTCATATGTTGATTGAAAAGGAGAGCTTAGAAAATTTATTTCAAAAAGCTCTCTATTTATTAATTGATGGCTAATAGATGAAATGAATTACCAACTAGAACGGCAGCAGCAGCAGCTACGACGGCAACGGCAACAACGTTTTTTATGGTGCTCTCTCTTTTCACAGCTACTTGATTCGTGTTTTTTCTCTCTGCACTCTCTTACAGCATCACAGAAATCATCACGATTAACTTTTACTCTAAAGTTAAAATCGCGATTACGATTTTCGTTACAGCTTTCGTGTTTTTTACCTTCGTTTTTTGAACAACCCATTAAAAATCCTCTCCTTTTTGTAAGTTCACTGTAATGTATGAATATTTCGGACAAGAGGTAAGGGCGTCTCTATCATTAATTATAAATGTGTTAAAGTACTAAATGTAGTAATATCAAGTGTTAACATGTATTGTTAATTGTGAATAAAAGATTTATACTATTGTAATGTGTATAAGATAAGCACTATACATTTAATGGAATATTTGATATATACAACAATGCGACAAAACTTATTATTTATGTGTAGAAAGGAGATTAATGCATGAACGAGCAACAACGTGTAGAATCTCAACAAGTAAATTCAAAAAATCCAGCGGACAAAAAATCCGAAAAGGATTACAGCAAATATTTTGAAAAAACATATGAAGCACCATCTCTTAAAGACGCTAAAAAACGTGGTAAAGAAGCTGTTCAATATCATAATGATTTCACGATTTCTGAGCAGTTTAGAGGAATGGGAGTGGGGCGTAAATTCCTTATTCGTACGTACGGCTGTCAAATGAATGAGCATGATACAGAAGTTATGGCCGGAATCTTTATGGCATTAGGTTATGAGCCAACGGATGATGTGAATGAAGCGAATGTTATCTTATTAAATACATGTGCAATTCGAGAAAATGCAGAAAATAAAGTATTTGGTGAGCTTGGTCATTTAAAGCCACTTAAAATGAAAAAGCCAGATTTATTAATTGGTGTGTGTGGATGTATGTCTCAAGAAGAATCTGTAGTAAATCGCATCCTCCAAAAACATCATTTTGTAGATATGATTTTTGGTACACATAACATCCATCGTTTGCCTAATATTTTACAAGAAGCATATCTTTCTAAAGAAATGGTAATCGAAGTATGGTCGAAGGAAGGCGATGTAATTGAAAACCTTCCTAAAGTTCGTAAAGGTAATATTAAAGCTTGGGTTAATATTATGTATGGCTGTGATAAATTTTGTACGTATTGCATCGTGCCTTATACGCGAGGTAAGGAACGTAGCCGTCGTCCAGAAGAAATTATTCAAGAAGTACGTCATTTAGCTGCTCAGGGCTATCAGGAAATAACGCTTCTTGGCCAAAATGTAAATGCATACGGAAAAGATTTTAAAGACATGGATTATCGTCTAGGTGACTTAATGGATGAAATTCGTAAGATTGATATTCCACGTATTCGCTTTATGACAAGTCATCCTCGTGATTTCGATGATCATTTAATCGAAGTTTTAGCAAAAGGCGGAAACTTGGTAGATCATATTCATTTACCAGTTCAATCAGGTAGCTCAAGTGTATTAAAAATTATGGCGCGTAAGTATAATCGCGAGCAATATTTAGAATTAGTTGGTAAAATAAAGAAAGCTATTCCAAATTTATCATTAACTACCGATATAATAGTTGGGTATCCGAATGAAACGGAAGAGCAGTTTGAAGAAACGCTTTCATTATATAAAGAAGTGGGATTTGATATAGCATACACATATATATATTCACCACGAGAAGGAACACCTGCTGCTAAAATGAAAGATAATGTACCTATGGAAGTAAAGAAAGAACGCCTACAACGTTTAAATGCACTTGTGAATGAAATTTCTGCTGAGAAAATGAAGTCCTACGTAGGAAAAACAGTAGAGGTTTTAGTTGAAGGGGAAAGTAAGAAGAATCCAGATGTTTTAGCCGGATATACTAAGAAAAGCAAGCTGGTAAACTTTGTTGCACCTCAATCTGTAATTGGTACAATCGTAAAAGTGAAAATTACAGATGCGAAAACATGGTCATTAAACGGTGAATTGGTGGATCAAACAGTTGAGGTGAAATAAGGTGGCAAAGTATACGAAGGATGATCTTATTACAAAGGCAGAAGAACTTGCAACGATGATTGCTGAAACAGAAGAAGTAGATTTCTTTAAGAAAGCGGAAGCAAAAATTCATGAGAATCAACGTGTTCGTGAGTTAATCGCTAGTCTAAAAAGTTTGCAAAAGCAATCTATAAACTTCGAGCATTATGGCAAGGAGAAAGCGTTCAAGCAAGTTCAAGACAAAATTGAAGCAATTGAAAGTACGATTAATGAAATTCCAGTTGTACAACAATTTAAACAAACGCAAATAGAAGTAAATGAACTTCTACAGTTAGTTTCGTCAGCCGTTTCAAATAAAGTAAGTGACATCATCGTAGAATCCACAGGTGGAAATATTCTTCGTGGAGAGACAGGTTCTCAGGTGAAAAATCAAAGCCAAAACAGCTGTTCATAATGGAAAGACTTCGCATTTTGCGAGGTCTTTTTTTAATTTCAAAGTGAAAAAGGTTTGTTATGATTAAAAGTAGAAATAGGATATTGTAATAGGGAGGAATAGTACTAGTGGATATTTTTGGAATCTATATGACAAATGAGAATGAGGAAAAAGCGAAAAAAATGAGCGCGTATATGAAGGACCATTTCTTGTTTCTTGGAATTCAAAAACCTGAACGAACTAAAATTAGTAAAGAGTTTTTAAAGGAAAAGAAGAAGGAATGTGAAATAGATTGGGAGTTCGTACTTGCTTGTTATGATCGACTGGAAAGGGAATTTCATTACTTAGCTATTGATTATTTAATCGGAAACAAAGCGAAATTAAGAGATGACGATATACATACAATTGAAGGATTGATAAAAAGGCATTCTTGGTGGGATAGTACGGACACGTTGAATAATTTAATTGCGTATCTTTGTGAAAGGAATCCCAAACTGAAAGAAATCATACGAATTTGGATGGATTGTGACAATATATGGTTAAGGCGTGTTTCAATATTGTTCCAACTTAAATATAAAGCCAAGACAGATACTGAATTTTTAAAAATCGCGATTGTTCATAATTTGAATAGTGATGAGTTTTTTATTAATAAAGCTATTGGATGGGCATTAAGAGAATACTCAAAAACCAATCAGGAATGGGTTCGAGCGTTTATTAACGAGCATTCCCTTTCTCCATTAAGTGTTAGAGAAGCAAGTAAATACTTATAAACTATCTTAAGGAGGTTGTCTAAAAAGTGATTGAAAATTACTTTTTAGACAACCCTTTTTTCTTTTGTTTGAAAATTTCACTTTGTACTATTTGTGAGACAAATACACACTCGCCTGTATTATGCATACAATGAAATATAAAAAATGCCAAAATTCTTGTTGTACCAAAAGTTTTTTTACTGGCACTTTATGTTTTATCTTATTTTTTAGATTGATTTAGGAGCCTTAGTGCCAGTTTGAACAGGATAAATTAGTAATCACACTAGTCTTTTAACACGCATAGGATGAATTGAAACTGAACGAGGAGGGTTCGCTTCATGTCACACTATAGAGAGATAATTACTAAGGCAGTGGTTGCCAAAGGACGTAAATTTACAAAGTCCTGCGAAACAATCAAACCTGCTCATTGTCCTTCTAGCATACTTGGATGTTGGTTAATAAACCATCATTATACAGCGAAAAAAGTAGGGAAAACGGTTCATATTAGCGGTAGCTTTGATGTAAGCGTCTGGTATTCATATAACAATAATACAAAAACAGATGTTGCAACGGAAACGGTTAAATACACAGATGTCGTAAAACTAAAGTATCGTGATCCGAATTGCCATGATGATCGTGAAATTGTCGTAAAAGTTATTCAACAGCCAAATTGCGTAGAAGCTTGTATAGCATCTTGTGGAAAAAATGTTGAGGTTGAAGTAGAGAAAGAATTCTTTGTAGAAGTAATAGGTGAAACGAAGGTATGCGTAGCAATTAGTCCAAATAGTGAAGCCTGTGATGATGATGATTGGTTTTGCGATGTAGACGATGATGAGTTTGAAGAAATTAATCCAGATTTCATAATTAACAGCGATTGTGATTAATCAAGGACTAGGGAGGAAACTTCCTAGTTTTTTCTATTTGTTTCTATCATTAGTGTATATGTTATAATGGGTTTTGATGAATTTATGTTGGAAAGGTTTTGAAAGAGTATGACTACTTATACGCCTATGATTATGCAATATTTACAAGTAAAGGCAGATTATCAAGATGCCTTTTTATTTTTTCGTTTAGGTGATTTTTATGAAATGTTCTTTGAAGATGCGATTAATGCATCTCAAGAATTGGAAATAACATTAACAAGCAGAGATGGTGGATCGAAAGAGCGAATTCCGATGTGTGGGATTCCATATCATTCTGCTGCTAATTACATTGATACATTAATAGAAAAAGGCTATAAGGTTGCGATATGTGAGCAAGTGGAAGACCCTCGTCAAGCTAAGGGCGTTGTAAGGCGTGAAGTAGTACAATTAATTACACCGGGTACGATAATGCAAGGTCGAGGCATGGATGAAAAGGAAAATAACTACTTAACATCGCTTACTTTATTTGAAGATGGGACATTTGGTTTAGCATTTGCTGATCTTTCAACAGGTGAGAACAAAGTAACTTTACTTTCAGATTCTTTCCAAGACGTTTTAAATGAAGTGGCTGCACTTTCTGCGAAGGAAATTATTATACATGAAAGTTTTCCTGAAGAATTACAGCAACGTTTAGTAGAAAGCCATGGTGTTGTTCTATCGATTGAAAATGAAGAACAAGTTGATGCTAGTTTTGAAGCCATTATTAGCGGTTTAACACAAGAAAAGCTAGTCATTACTACATGTCGACTGCTTCATTATTTATTTAAAACACAGAAAAGAAGCCTAGATCATATACAAACAACTGAGACTTATGAAACTAACCGTTACTTAAAGATTGACTATCATTCAAAACGTAATCTAGAGCTAACTGAAACAATTCGCGGAAAAGGGAAGAATGGCTCATTATTATGGTTGTTAGATGAAACGAAAACAGCGATGGGTAGTCGGATGCTTAAGCAATGGGTTGACCGCCCATTGATTTCGCAAAATGCGATATCTGAGCGTCATGATATGGTAGAATCGTTAATTGCGAATTATTTTGAACGAGAAGAATTACGTGAGAATTTAAAGGAAGTATATGATTTAGAGCGTTTATCAGGAAGAGTAGCCTTTGGAAATGCGAACGCTCGTGATTTAATTGCCCTAAAAAAATCATTGCAGCAAGTGCCAAGAATCGCTGCGATATTTGAGAATATAAACAGTCAACAATTACAAAAACTACTTGCTCGCTTAGATCCATGTGAAGAAGTAGCAGATCTTTTAGAATCGTCACTTGTTGAAAATCCACCGCTTTCTATTAAAGAAGGAAATATGATTAAGGACGGCTATGATGAATCTCTTGACCAATATCGTGATGCAAGTCGTAACGGTAAAACATGGATAGCGGCACTAGAGAAACAAGAACGTGAAAAAACAGGGATTAAGTCATTGAAAATCGGCTTTAATCGGGTGTTTGGTTATTATATTGAAGTAACGAAGGCTAATATTCATCTTTTACAAGAAGGACAGTATGAACGTAAGCAAACTCTTACGAACGCTGAACGTTATATTACGCCAGATTTAAAAGAAAAAGAAACATTAATTTTAGAAGCAGAAGAAAAAATGGTGGACCTTGAATATAGCATCTTCTCAACCATTAGAGAGCATGTGAAAGAATATATTCCAAGGTTGCAAGCACTTGCGAAATGTATTAGTGAATTAGATGTGTTGCAATGTTTTGCTACAGTTAGTGAGAAGCGTCACTATACCAGACCTGTTTTCTCTGAACAACGACATGTGAACATTATTGATGGACGTCATCCAGTTGTAGAGAAAGTGATGCAAAAGCAGCAATATGTACCAAATGATTGTATTTTAAATGAAAATCGTGAAATGCTGTTAATAACAGGACCAAATATGTCTGGTAAAAGTACGTATATGCGTCAGATTGCTTTAACAGCTGTCTTAGCACAAATGGGCTGTTTTGTACCTGCTGAAAAAGCTGAGCTACCGATTTTTGATCAAATCTTTACACGAATAGGCGCAGCGGATGATTTAATATCAGGACAAAGTACATTCATGGTGGAAATGCTAGAGGCGAAACATGCGATTGCCCATGCTACTCAAAATAGTTTAATTCTCTTTGATGAAATTGGACGAGGTACATCCACATATGATGGAATGGCTCTCGCTCAAGCAATAATCGAGTATATTCATGGTAAAATTGGTGCAAAAACGTTATTTTCAACTCATTATCATGAATTGACATCTTTAGATCAAAGCTTGCATGCCCTACAAAATGTCCATGTTAGTGCTGTTGAGCAAAATGGGACAGTTGTATTCCTTCACAAAATCAAAGAAGGAGCAGCAGATAAGAGTTATGGTATACATGTGGCGCAGCTTGCAGAGCTTCCAGAGGAATTGATTAATAGAGCTAATGAGTTATTACAGCAATTCGAATCAGAGCAACCTGTAGCGGCTCCTAGCGTGATAAAGGAAGCTGTTAAACAAGAAGAAGTCAAAACTGTTGTAAATGAAGTCGTTAAAGAAGAAGAAATCAAAACACCGGCAACAGAGGATGAAGAAGCGCAACTCTCATTCTTTGAAACAACTAAAACAATAAAAAAAGAAAAGTTATCATCGTCTGAACAAAAATGTTTACAGCAGTTAAAAGCATTAAATATTTTGGATATGACGCCTTTAGACGCTATGAACGCGTTATATGATTTGCAGAAAAAAGTAAAAGCATAAGCATGTCTTTGAAAAGGAGAAAAGAGGTGAAGGAACTTGGGAAAAATCATCCAATTAAGTGATGAGCTATCTAATAAAATCGCGGCTGGTGAAGTAGTTGAAAGACCTGCATCCGTTGTAAAAGAACTGGTCGAAAACTGCATTGATGCTAATAGCACCATTATTGAAATTGAAATTGAAGAAGCGGGATTAAAAAGTATTCGCATTATTGACAATGGTGATGGTATTGAACAGGATGATGTTGTGAAAGCTTTTGATCGCCATGCAACGAGCAAAATAAAAGATGAAAATGATTTATTTCGTATTCGTACATTAGGCTTTAGGGGTGAAGCTTTACCAAGTATAGCTTCTGTTTCGATGTTCGATTTAAAGACAAGCACTGGGCGAGATGCTGGGACGCATGTAGTGTTAGAAGGTGGAAAGCTTCTTTCTAACACTAGTTGTTCAGCGAGAAAAGGAACGGATATTACCGTATCTGATTTATTCTTCAATACACCAGCGCGTTTAAAATATGTAAAAACAATTCATACAGAGTTAGGTAATATTACGGATGTAGTCAATCGCCTGGCACTATCGCATCCGGAGGTATCGTTTAAGCTTTCTCATAATGGTAAGAACATCCTTCATACTAATGGTAATGGTGATGTAAGAGCGGTATTAGCTTCTATTTATGGCTTTAATTTAGCGAAGAAAATGATACCAATCTCAGCACACTCTTTAGATTTTCGTTTGAAAGGATATATTTCTTATCCTGAAAGTACAAGAGCGTCGAGAAATTATATGTCGCTAATGATTAATGGTCGATATATTAAAAATTTCCTTTTGTCTAAGGCTATTCTAGAGGGTTATCATACACTCTTGCCAATTGGGAGATATCCAATCGTCTTGCTAGATATAGAGATGGATCCAATCATAGTTGATGTGAATGTTCATCCAGCTAAGTTGGAAGTTCGTTTAAGTAAAGAACAAGAATTAATGGAATTAATTACTGAGACCATTATTAAAGCCTTTAAGAAAGAAGTGCTTATTCCTTCAAATGTTGAGAAGCAAAAACCTACAAAGCAACAGTCGGAGCAGGTTGCGTTCTCACTAGAATCAAACTATACACCACCTAATAAGCTGGAAAAGCAAGCAATTTCGACTTTGAATACAACAATTCGTGAAGATGGAGCGCTACATTCCATTCCAACAGTTGAGCCGATGTTTATACCACCACCAAAATTGGAGGAGACAGAAACATTTATTACTCCAGTTGAAAATTACTCTTCTATATCATATGAAGAAGAGCCTGAACTAGAGGAAGAAATAGTTGAGGTAGAGGAAGAGATTTATAAAGAGCCAGAAGTAAGTGAGGTTGTAACGGGAAAAATAGAGGAGCCTACAAGTAGAATTCCTACGCTCTATCCAATTGGACAGTTGCATGGCACTTATATACTCGCTCAAAATGAAAATGGTCTCTATATGATAGACCAGCATGCGGCTCAGGAAAGAATTAAGTATGAATTCTTCCGTGATAAAGTAGGCCAAGTGGGTAATGAAATGCAAGATTTATTAGTGCCTATCACACTTAATTATTCGTATGATGAAAGTATTAAAATTCAAGCAAATATTGAGTTGCTAAAAGAAGTCGGGATTTTCTTAGAGGACTTCGGTCATAATGCCTTTATTGTTCGTTCGCATCCACAATGGTTTCCTTCTGGTGATGAGCAAGAATTAATTGAAAGCATTCTTGACCAATTACTACACATGAAGAAGGTTGACATTAAGAAATTGCGTGAAGAAGCTGCTATATTAATGAGTTGCAAAGCTTCGATAAAAGCTAATCATCATTTACGTAATGATGAAATTACTTCATTGCTAGAACAATTAAGACAAGCATCTGATCCGTTTACATGTCCGCATGGAAGACCGATTATTATTCACTATTCAACACGTGATATTGAGAAGATGTTTAAAAGAATTATGTGATTTTGAATAAAAAACAGGATGGTGTAATTTACCATCCTGTTTTTTGGATTGTCAATCGGCTTCAAATGATATAGCTGCAATTTGTTTGCTATCTACGATAAATGTGGAACTAGGTTCGGTTGTTTGATCAGAAAAGTAAGCACAGCCAGTTTTGTCGTTGAAGTTAATAAATCTTTTCTCTTTATGAACTTAATAAATTAAGCCGTGTTGAGTAACCTTTACATTGAAATCAACACTAATATCACCATTTTTGTAGCCTTCTTTTTCCCAATCTATTTTTTTGAATTCTCTACTATGGAAGGCCATAAATTGACGACCAAATGCTAATCCATCACAATTGGCTTTTTGTAATTTTTTAATTACTGCATTCCCTTGCTTAGTTAGTTTTTCCTCTAGTAAGCTTTGGATTTTATGAACATTACTTTTTACTTTTACTTTAGGAGACTCAACAATTTCAACACGTACATCCATTGTTAATTTGGCTGTTATTTTTCCGTTCACAATAGACGTTTTTATTTTATGCTTTACTTTTGTAAAGTTGATTGTAATATAATCCTCAATAGTAGGTTGATTATCATTAAAAATTTTTTCAATAAATTCTGGATGTACTACATTTGTTTCTTCATTCATGATATTGAAAAGGATGCTTTCATGGACAGAAAGAGTTTCCCCAGTAAATTTGCCTTCATTGAAAAGTGCGACCCCAGCAATTTTAGGTGTTTTATCGGAAGATTTACTTACATAAGGAACGACAATGTCTTTTCCTTTATTTTTAAATATTCGTGAAGCTTGAAGTAAATAAACTTCAGGGATAATATTCCTTTTAATTGCTGATCTAAATAAGTCCTCGTAATATTGTGAAGGTAGACCCTCATTTGGGATAGGGTCTGTAAAGTAACTTTTTGCTTTTCCTTTTGTTACAACAATAAATGAATTCATCGGATTATTTGGGTCACGTAAAGCGATATCAAGGAATGGATAAATACCGTCTTTTTGCGCTAATTTATCTTCGAAAAAGATCATCTTTAGTTTTGTTGAATCGAGAGTTTCAGCTACTTTATTATTCACATTTTGCGTTAAACTTCGTATGTCTGTTCCTTCTACTGTTGTAACGATTGTAGATTGTGGGAAATTATTTGAGTTTGGTGTTGTATAGGTTCCTTCAATTTTTCCTTTTTTGTCTTTATCTAAGCCGATAGAGAGAATAAATCTTGTATCTTTTAATAATTTTTCATCCCAGCAACCTGTTAGAAAAATGAAACAAATAAAAGTAACTACAACAATATACAACTTAGATTTCATTTGTTGTCACGCCTTTATTTCTTTTATTTTGAAAAAAGATTGTACAACCGACGATCAGTGGAATTAATAATATGATGGTATATGTACAATAATCTTGAGTTTTGGTTACGATTCTCCAAAAATCTTGACTTACGAACAATTGAGATATTATTGAAAGAATGAAGACACCTATGGAAACTGGCATGACAAATCGTATATGACTTTTCGATTTCTTCCATTTCGAGACGCCCAATGAGCAAACATACAAAAAGCAAATAAATGATGTTGCCATAATAACAGTCCATCCTGCTAAGAAAAACACTTCCACTCGTTCAACAATTGTAAATTGCATTGGAACTAATAAATAAACAACAGCATTTTCTACATTTCGAGCGGCATTAGGAAAATACATAAAACATATTAGGGTTGCGACTAAGTAGAGCGAAGAGACGATCCAGATGGCTATACTAAAAATCGATAGCTTCGTTTTTTCGGAAAAAGCGCTAAAGGAATGGACAAATAAAAAGGTCTCAAATCCTGCGAAGGCGATGGTTCCGTTATATGTACCCTTTAATATGTTTACAATCCCTGCTTCTCCAACAGGTAAAATGTATAAGTAGTTTAAATCCTTAATGGCCCATGAAAGAAAAAAAACGATTGTAAAAATAAAAACAGATGAAATAACCAAAAATCTACCGATTACTTTTAGCTCTGAAGAAACAATGAAATAACCAATAAATATGAATAACCCCATAATCACCCATGTAGGCGTTCGGTAATAAATCCATAAATTTAGGATAGAAGCACATTTTGCAGCGACTATAACTAAATATAGAAAATAGTAAATAATTAAAAATAAATTAATCAATTTTCCTAATGTTTTTCCAAATACGATAACTGTAATGTCGTAAAAGGTTTTATTAGGATAGTTTTTAACAATGTAGTAGTAAAGAAAACCGAGCAATTGGATAAAGACACCTGCTAGTATAACTGAAATCCAGCCATCATGACCAGCTTCCTCACCTAATACATGAGGTATTAATAAAAAGGCGATTCCGATTTGTGCGTGTAAAAGAAAACAACACATTTGTAGCTTTGACATTTGATTATTTGTTTGAGTATTCACGGTTTTTTCCACCACCTTGAAAATCTTTCGCGTATTGTATTAATATTACGGCTTCCTTTTGGTCTTCTATTCATCATAAGAATTGGTGCTCTTATAAATGTGTCTTTTATATCATTACCGATAAATGGAGCAATTGGTGATAAGTACGGAACACCGAATGGTTGTAACTTACATAAATGCCCTACTAAGATAAGGGAAGCAATTAAAATACCGTAAATGCCTAAAAATGAAGCTGCAATCATAAAAGGAAAACGCAAAATGCGAACGGTAAGACTCATTTCTTCAGTAGGGAAGAGGTATGCAGAGATAGCTGTTAATGCAACGACTACCACCATTAAGTTAGAAACTAATCCAGCTTTTACAATGGCATCACCAATAACGAGCCCTCCAACGATGCCAATGGTGGGTCCGATTTTTGTTGGGAGGCGTAAGCTCGCTTCGCGTATTAATTCAATCATTATTTCAACGATACTTGCTTCAATTAAAGGACGATATGGAATACCTTCAACAGATTGCTTTGCTAAAAAAAGTAAATAAGATGGAAGTACCTCTGAGTGAAAACCAACAATGGAAATATAAAAAGCAGGCATGATAATCGCAAGAAAAAACGCCATATAACGAATTAGTCGATAAAAAGATCCAACTGTAAAGCGAGTGTTATAATCATCTGGCGATTGAAAAAATGCGAAAAATGAAACAGGCAAAATAACTGCTGCAGAAGAACCTTCACAAAATAGAGCGATTCTTCCTTCCATTAAATTCGCAACGGCACGATCTACTCGTTCTGTTTTTAATGTTTGAGGAAAGGGTGTAACTGTATAATCCTCAATGAAAGCCTCTACATATGCAGAACTAAATAAAGTATCAATCTCGATACTATTTAGTCTGTTTTCAATATCTTGAACTAATTTTTTATCCGCTATGGTACTAATATAAGCCATACCAATTGGACGAGGAGCTTCCTTACCTATTTGATAGTTTTTAACAACTAAATTAGGTGTAACAAGATTTTTTCTTAATAGAAATGTATTTGTTTCTAATGATTCAACAAATCCTTCGTGTGAGCCTCGGACCACACTTTCATTAGGTGGTGGTTCCACTCCGCGTCCGTCATGTTTTCGAGCCATGAAGCTATATGGTAACTGCTGCCCTTCTAAAAAGATGAAAGCATATCCAGCTAATAAATCATTCAGAATATTAAAAGAAGCATCTTTCTCCTCGTATTTTTTTAAAGAGAAATTTAAAGACTCTTCTAATGAAAAACTACTGTCCATTAAGTCATCTATTGTTCTTTGAATATCCATCCGATCTGATAAAGTTCCGAAGAAGAGCAATTGGGCATTTACTCCCTGAAGTTTCATAGGTTTTGTAGTAATGTCTGAGCTATTGCCTAAAGTTTGTTTAATAATCTCGATATTTTCATTAGGGTTGTTCGTTAAATTTAGATTTATTTCTTTTATTTCTTGCGTTGTTTGAGGTTGTGGTTGTTGTTTTTGTTTGTTTTTATCCATCTTTTTTTTTCGAAAAAATGAAAAAGCCAACTGATTGCACCTACTTTGTAATGAATTATGATAGTTAGTATGCTTAAAAACTTAAATAATATAATCATTACTTTGTGTTTTAAATGTCGGGAATATGGGAATAACTTAATCGGTGAATGTCTTTGTTTAGCGAATAAATAATATCGAGATGAATGTCTGCTTTTTAAGAAATTATGATACTATAAAGGAAATAGATATAAGGTAGTTGAAAATATAGTGATTCGTAAACAAAAAGTAATATGTATTATGGGGCCGACAGCAGTAGGTAAAACAAAACTAAGCATTGAACTAGCCAAGAAATATAATGGTGAAGTAATTAGTGGTGACTCCATGCAAATATATCGCGGTATGGATATTGGTACAGCGAAAATCAAGAAGGATGAGATGGATGGCATTCCACATCATTTAATAGATATTAAAGATCCGAACGAAGCATTCAATGTTGCGCAGTTTCAAGAAATTGTGACAAATTGTATTAACGATATAACAGCAAGAGGAAAGCTACCGATTATTGTAGGTGGCACAGGATTGTACATAGAAGCGGTATTACAAAACTACACTTTCTCTGAGGCTATTAATGATTTAGGTTATCGAAATGAATTAGAGTTATTAGCAAAAGAGCAAGGTGTCGAGGTTGTTCATGAACGTTTACGTGAAGTAGATGAAGAAAGTGCGAAAGCTATTCATCCAAATAATGTTCGTCGAGTTATTCGTGCATTGGAAATTTTTCATTGTACAGGACAGAAGATGAGTGAACAAATACAGAAGCAAGACAAAGAATATATTTATGAAGTTGCACTCATTGGGTTAACGATGGAACGGGATAAGCTTTATGAAAGAATTAATCATCGAGTAGATATTATGATGGAGGAAGGTTTACTAGATGAGGTGAAATTCTTCTATGATCAAGGTTTGAGAGATTGTCAATCGATTCAAGCGATTGGATATAAAGAGCTTTACGACTATTTCGATGGAAGCGTATCATTAAATATGGCTATAGAGAATTTGAAACAAAATTCAAGACGTTACGCTAAAAGACAACTAACGTGGTTTAGAAATAAAATGAATGTGACATGGTTTGAAATGGATGGTCACAATTATGTAAAAAAGTTTGGTGAAATATCTGAATTTATAGAAGGAAAGTTGGCTTTGAAAAGCGAATAGTAAACAATAGTGTTAAATGAGGAGGATCAACTGTAATGAAAACATCCGTAAATATTCAAGATCAATTTTTAAATCAATTGAGAAAAGAAGGAACTTATGTTACGGTATTCCTTTTAAATGGTTTCCAAATAAGAGGACAAGTCAAAGGTTTTGACAACTTTACCGTATTATTTGAAAGTGAAGGGAAACAACAATTAGTATTTAAGCACGCTATTTCAACGTTTTCACCACAAAGAAATGTGCAAATAAATTTTGAAAGTAAAGAGTAATAATTCGATAGAAATGTTCTGGAAAGAGGCGTCCTGAAAGTGATTAAAAATCACTTTCAGGACGCCTCTTTCCGCTTTATAGAAGTTTAGTACGTCGTTACGGTTAATAGGTAATTTAGTAAGTTGCTTGAAAAGGTGAATATTTGGCATTTTGTTTGAGATGTAGACTCGTGTTTCATTTGAAAGTTTAAGCAAAACACTATATATAATGAAATATATTTAATAGGGCTTATTGGACAATCTTCTTTTCCGCTTTTGAATATGATAAAGCCCCATATACTTCTAAATAATCAAATTTTTAATTAGATATAAAAAATAAATCAAAAATGACTAAAATCATTCCTTTTTAGTTATGTGAGTTAAGCATGTCGATAAAAAAGTTCATGTATAAGTAGGATGATGAATATAGATAAACAGAGAAATTATTTCTTAGGAAAGCGCAAAATATGACAAAATTCAACATGGATAGACTGCTATTGTCATTCATGCGATAACTTATAAAAATGAGTCTAACTTCAAAATAGTAACCCTCTCGGAATAAGCCATTGAGGTGAAGATAGACCCTTTTAGCATATCGTGTGCGAGGTGAGTATTTTTGGATGAGTCTTCTAGAAAGCGAAATAATGGAACGATAAATGTTGTAATCAGTAACCAAAAAAGAAAAGTACTTAAAAAGGATTTACCGATAAAAGAAACATATGACAGAGAAATTCCCCAGCACCATCAAGCGTTAAAACAAATAGAAGAGGAGCTAGCAGCACTTGTTGGAATGGAGGAAATGAAAAAAACAATCAAGCAAATTTACGCGTGGATTTATGTAAATAAAAAACGAGAAGAAAAAGGCTTAAAAGCCGGGCGGCAAGTGTTGCATATGATGTTTAAAGGAAATCCAGGCACAGGAAAAACCACGGTAGCCCGATTAATTGGCAAGCTTTTTCTGAAGATGAATGTGCTATCGAAAGGGCATCTTATAGAAGCAGAGCGAGCGGATTTGGTGGGAGAGTACATTGGACACACAGCACAAAAAACAAGAGATTTAGTAAAGAAGGCCTTAGGTGGAATATTGTTCGTAGATGAAGCGTATTCGTTAGGGAGAGGCGGAGAGAAGGATTTTGGAAAAGAAGCAATAGATACGTTAGTGAAACATATGGAGGACAAATCACACGAATTTATTCTTATACTTGCCGGTTATTCAAAGGAAATGGAGCAGTTTTTAGCGTTAAATCCAGGTTTGCACTCTCGATTTCCAATCGTTATTGATTTTCCGGACTATGATGTTCCTCAGTTAATGGACATTACGGCACTAATGCTAAAGGATAAAGAATATTTATTAAGTAATGATGCGGAAGAAAAACTTCAAAATCATCTTACTTATATTAAGTCAACGTGGAGCCCAATTAGTTTTTCAAATGGAAGATATATTCGTAATGCCATCGAGAAATCAATACGAGCTCAAGCAATGAGGTTATTAATGAATGATATGTATGATAGAGATGAATTACTAACAATCCGCAGTCAAGACTTACAAATTGATGAATAAGAGAGGGGGAAATCGTCTCTCTTATTCATATAACCATTAAAAATAGAGGTATCTGATTTAATTTTTTTCTCTGATTTTTGCTGAGTTAATTCTTTGTATCTGATATATTGCATTCGTATGTAGAATGGTAAAAGATGTGCTAATTTTTCTCAGAAGCAGATGATTTATCTTCCGTTACGGTATACAATAAGAAAGATGTGATTTATCTATAATTTGTATTACAAGTTACGGAGTTGAAGTAGGTTAGTGCTTCTTTACTAAGATGATGTACGAGCACTACTGACGGTGATATTTGTATCATTAATAATGAAACAATATTTAATAAGTAAGACTTTCCTTAAATAGTAAGAATGCTATGCGTATCTTGATTATACGTCTATACTTAGCAATCAAATAGGGGAAATCAAAGAATATAACATATAGAGGAGAAACATAATGTATCAGCAATTAACATATGGACAACAACTAAAAGCATTAAGTGAGAAAGTAGAAGCTAAAATCGCAGATATGCATCGTATTGCCGATGATTATATTGATCAGAATCAATATCGGGTTTTAAAAAGTTTCCAAAATAACAGAGTGAGTGATTCTCATTTCAATCCGACGACTGGATACGGTTATGATGATATGGGACGTGACACATTAGAAAAGGTTTATGCAGAAGTTCTAGGAGGAGAAGCGGGTCTTGTGCGACCACAAATCATTTCAGGTACACATGCTATTGCTCTTTCTTTATTCGGTATTTTACGACCAGGTGATGAGCTTGTGTACATTACTGGTAAGCCTTATGATACTCTCGAAGAAATTGTTGGGATTAGAGGCAGTGGTAACGGATCGTTAAAGGAATATAATATTGATTATCGTGCGATTGATTTAACGAGTGAAGGTAAAGTCGACTTTGATGCAGTCAAAAATGCAATTTCGTCTAAAACAAAAATGATTGGGATTCAGCGTTCGAAAGGCTATGCTTCTAGACCTTCTTTTACAATTGATGATATTCGTGAAATGATTGCTTTCGTTAAAGAAATTAAACCAGATGTTGTGGTATTCGTTGATAATTGTTACGGAGAATTTGTTGAATTACAAGAGCCTTGTCATGTTGGAGCGGATTTAATGGCTGGATCTTTAATTAAAAATCCAGGCGGTGGTTTAGCGAAAACAGGTGGTTATATAGTAGGGAAGAAAGAATATGTTGAAACAGTTTCGTATCGCTTAACAACTCCTGGAATTGGAGCTGAGGCAGGTGCATCACTATATTCTCTTCAAGAAATGTACCAAGGGTTCTTTATGGCACCACATACAGTTGGACAAGCTATTAAAGGTGCTCAGTTTACAAGTGCTATTCTTGAAGAAATAGGCTTAAATACATTTCCAAAGTGGGATGAAAAGCGTACAGATTTGATTCAAGCTGTACAATTCGATAATCCAGATTTAATGATTACATTCTGTCAGGCAATTCAATATGCTTCGCCAATTAACTCACATGTAACACCTTATCCGAATTATATGCCAGGTTATGAAGATGATGTTATTATGGCAGCGGGAACATTCATTCAAGGTGCAAGCATAGAATTAACGGCTGACGGTCCAATTAGAGCACCGTATATTGCATATGTTCAAGGTGGGTTAACTTATTCACATGTTAAGGTAGCTGTACTAACAGCCCTTAATTCATTGCTTGAACAAAAACATATTACATTAGCGTAATGAAGATAGCCCTCGTGGCTATCTTTTTTTGATTGTAAAAATTTTGTGAAAATTATAACGTTTAATTGTGCTATTAACAATCATTTATGTTACATTCTATAGGGTGTTATTTTTGACTTTGTAATAGTACGTATTTAAAACATTCGAAATACCAGAAAATTTCGATGTGAGATTTTCTAACATCTGATTGACAAATTTTCTGACATAGAATAAGATGGGAATAACAATAAAGTGAGGAGGGAAAAAGTTGGATAAAAAAAACATTCGAAGATCTATGCCACTATTTCCTATCAGTATCGTTATGCAACTCACAGAATTGTCAGCGCGTCAAATTCGATATTATGAAGAACATCAATTAGTTGCTCCTGCAAGAACAGAAGGCAATAGAAGATTATTTTCTTTAAATGACATTGATACATTGTTAGAAATTAAAGAAATGCTAGAACAAGGGGTTAATCTTGCAGGGATTAAAAAAGTTTTTTCAGTAAAAGAAGAAGCACAAAAACAAGTAAGTACTGTTAATCAGCAAGAAAAAGTAAAACGTGATCTTACAGATGAAGAATTAAGAAAGCTTTTAAGAGCTGAATTAATTCATAATCAAAGAAGTCGTTCTAATCTTCGTCAAGGAGACATGTCTCGCTTTTTTCATTAATAAATAGAGAACAGTAAAAATGGGAGGAATTATAAGTATGGCAAAGTATACTCGTGAAGATATTACTCGTTTAGCAAAAGAACAAAATGTAAAGTACATTCGTTTACAATTTACAGACATTCTAGGAACAATTAAAAACGTTGAAATTCCAGTAAGTCAATTGCAGAAGGCGTTGGATAACAAAATGATGTTTGATGGATCTTCAATCGAAGGTTTTGTGCGTATCGAAGAGTCAGATATGTATTTATATCCAGATTTAGATACTTGGGTTGTATTCCCTTGGACTGCTGAAAAAGGTAAAGTTGCTCGTCTAATCTGTGACATCTATGATACATCTGGCAATCCTTTCGAAGGAGATCCACGTGCGAACTTAAAACGTGTTCTTGCAGAAATGAGAGAAATGGGCTTCACGGATTTCAATCTTGGACCTGAACCTGAATTCTTCTTGTTCAAGCTAGATGAGAAGGGTGAACCAACTTTAGAACTTAATGATAAAGGTGGATACTTTGACTTAGCTCCGACAGATTTAGGGGAAAATTGCCGTCGTGACATCGTTCTTGAGTTAGAAGAAATGGGCTTTGAAATCGAAGCATCTCACCATGAAGTAGCTCCAGGACAACATGAAATTGACTTTAAATATGCTGACGCTGTAACTGCATGCGATCATATTCAAACATTCAAATTAGTTGTAAAAACAATTGCTCGTAAGCACGGTTTACACGCAACGTTTATGCCAAAACCATTATTCGGAGTAAATGGTTCAGGCATGCACTGCAACGTATCTCTTTTCAACGGAAAAGAAAATGTATTCTATGATACAAAAGGAGATATTGAGCTAAGTGAAACTGCTATGCAATTCATCGCAGGTATCATTAAGCACGCACCAGGCTTTACAGCTGTAACAAATCCAACTGTAAACTCATTCAAACGTCTAGTTCCTGGATACGAAGCACCTTGCTACGTTGCATGGTCTGCTCAAAACCGTAGCCCACTAGTACGTATTCCAGCATCTCGTGGTTTAAGCACTCGTGTAGAAGTACGTAGCGTTGACCCAGCTGCTAACCCATATTTAGCTGTAGCTGTTCTACTACAAGCTGGTCTTGATGGAATCAAAAACAAAATGACTCCACCACCAGCAGTAGACCGCAACATTTATGTAATGTCTAAAGAAGAGCGTGAAGAAGCGGGTATCACTGATTTACCGGCAACTCTATACGCTGCATTAGACAAACTAAAGAGCGATGAAGTTATTAAATCAGCACTAGGTGCCCATCTTTTAGAACACTTCATTGAAGCTAAAGAGATTGAATGGGATATGTTTAGAACACAAGTCCATCCTTGGGAACGTGACCAATATATGACGATGTATTAATCGTTGGAAACCCTTGATATCATTAGATATTAAGGGTTTTTTATTTTCGGGGCATTATTAAGGCGATTACAATGTTTTAGATAATGCCCGATTTTTGCCCGATAAAAATCCAAAAAAATTATTCGAGAACATTTTTTATCTACTCTTCGATTTGATCTATTCTATCCTTTTCAATTTTCTTGCTTATATGTGAATAAATATCTGCAGGATTCTTTTCAAATGATTGATCTTGATCTCGCAAAGTATCATCTTCATGTCTATATTCTGTTGATATTGTATCAAAAATGCTGTTGTATCCAAAAGGTGAAGGAAAATATATCCTTTTGTCGAAGTAGTTTTTGGTGGGAGGAGAGAGGATTAATGAATAAGAGAGAGAGAAAGATATTATTAAATTGGAAAAAAGAATTAGAGTTAGAAAAAGAAGGGACTATCGCAAGGATTAAGGCCTTAGAGAGTAAAAGCAAAGCGTATACATTAAAATGTAAATGCATAGACAAAGCTATAGATCAAAATAGTGAACTAAAGAAAGAGTCTGATAAATTTAGAGAGTTTATGAATTATAAGGAACTTGAAGCTCAGATTGTTGAGACATTTAAGGATTTAGTACGCTTAACTGACGATACGAAAGATGAACTTAAATACTTAAATGCGATGATTTCTCACATTGCACTTATTACCGATAATAACTAAGCATCTCATATGAGGTGCTTTTTGTTATGCCTAAATGGATGTGGAGAGAATGAAAAATAACAAGAGAATGACCCCCAGTTGAAAAGACAGAAAGTGAGTTATCACTAGAATGCTCTTTAGATAAAAATAATGACAATTTAGTCTGCGTTCGATACATAATTTCATTGTATACATAGATATTTTCCTACATGCACGCTTAAAGCCGCAGTTTTGAGAAACTTATTTAGGTTTAGTGAAGCAATTAGGATTATTTGTTCTAAAAAATGTTATTAGTGTGTAAATTGAAGATTATTTTTTGATTGGTATTAAAATATATCGATATAACTATTCGTTTATCAGATTAGGATTATAAAATAGTTCTAAGTTCTTATTTATTAATCTTTTTTAGTGCGTTTTGAAGATTATTCTCTATAAAAGTCATTAATAATATGAATTTTATCGAGGTATTTTTGTGTTAGTTTTATAAAATCGGAATATTTTTATAAGGGGAATATTGTAAAGGAATTTTAAAAATATTATAATCAAATAGCAAACTTAAAGAAATTTAAGGACGCAAAGCTATAGGGACTAAGGTTTATTAACTAAGTCAGCCAGTTGCCAAAGAGTACATTATTACTTTTTGTTTTTTAAGATTTAGAGAAAAATCATCTAGGTGGTTTTAGCTGAATCTTAAGCAAGTGAAAGTTACTCTTTGTAAGAGTAACTTTTTTTTATGTACTTCTTAGGAAAATAATCCAACAGGAGGAATGTGTATGAAGGTGGTAGCGGTTGCAACGATAGCAGCTATGTTGGTGAATGGTGCAAGTGTACCAATCAATGTCTTAGCACATGAAGTTGCAGATGCGAAGATCGTGACGACAGTGAATGAAGGAGGTGTTAAACAATCAATTAGTGCACTTGTTAGTAAGTTCGATTTATACAGCAGTGATTTATACAATACATATAATGACGTTTACAAAATGAACAATTCTAACATTGAGTCTATATCAAATAATGGTGGCAATTATCCAGGGTCCCCTATTGAAAAAGCAATTGATGGTGATATGAATACGCATTGGGAGACGGGGAGAGCTAACAATGCAACATTTACTAATGAAATGGTGTTTAAGTTTAGAGAAGCGATAACATTAGATAGAATCGTTTATGCTGCTAGACAATCAAGTGCAAAAGGGAAAGGGTTTGCACAAGAGTTCGATATCTATGCCTCTACAACAGATGAAGGTGAGGATTATACATTTGTTTCAACCGGTGAATATAAAGGTTCTACAGGAGATATTGTGGAAATTCAGTTTAAGACTACCGAATTTAAACGTTTGAAATTTGTTTATAAAAAAGCAAATCAAGATTGGGCAAGTGCGGCAGAATTTCAATTTTATAAAGAAGACTCTGTTTCTGATAAAATCAAGAACCTGTTTAAAGATGATACATTAAGTTCTATAAATGAAGAATTTAATTCAGTTGAAGCTTTAAATAAATTAACAGAAGAAGCAAAAAACCATCCGCTATATCCTTTGTTTAAAGAAGACATTGAAAATGCCAAATTACTTTTAAACCAACAAGAAATTGAAGCCACTACTGCAAAGGTTTCAAAATTAAAAGGCCATGGTACAGATTTTGAACAAGCTTATAGTGCAGTGTTTAGAATGCCAAATTCTAACGTATCAAAGGTAACTACAAATGGGGGGAGTTATCCTGGTACGAAGCCAGAATATATGTTGGATGATCAACCAAACACGCATTGGGAAACGAATAAGAATAATGATACAAACTTTACAAATGAAATAATATTCGAATTAGAGCAAGCAGAAGTATTAGATAGAATAGCCTTTTTAGCAAGATCAGTTAATCAAAAAGGTTTTCCTGAAGAATTTGAAATTTATGGGTCTGAGACTAGCAAAGGGGAAACATTTCAATTAGTTTCTAGTGGAACAGCGGTACGAACAAGTGATTTCTTGGAGTTTAAATTCCAACCAACAAAGTTTAAACGAATAAAGTTTGCATTTAAGAAAGCTTATACAAATCGACCATTTGCAGCTGAATTTAGATTTTATAAAGAAGATGCTCTATCTAATAAAATGGAGAATCTATTTACAGATGGTAATAAAAATCAAGTTTCAGAACATTACAATACAGTTGAAAAATTACAAGCTTTAGAGAAAAGTGTAAGATCACATCCTTTATATGAAGAATTTAAGGAAGATATTCAGAATGCATTCGCACTAATAAATGGAGAAAAGATTGAACCAACAAAAGCAGTAACGAAATCATTTGATTATTATTCTAAAGAAGATTATTCAAAGTTATATAGAATGAGTTATGAGAATATTAAGAGCATCCGAAATAATGCTGGAAACTGGGCAAGTCAAGTTATCCAAAATGCTATTGACGGTGATTTGAATACTTATTGGGAAACGAATAAAGGGAATTCTAATGATTTCTCTAATGAGGTAGAGGTAGAATTCAAAGAAGCAGTAGAATTAAATCGAATTATGTATGGTGCAAGACCATCTGACCGTAAAGGTTTTGCTGAAGAGTTCGAAATCTATGCTTCTCAAACTTCTCAAGGTGATACTTATCAACTTGTAGCATCTGGACAACATAAAATGGTTGCTGGATTAGTGGAAGCTAAATTTCAACCTACTACTTTTAAACGTGTGAAATTTAAGTTTAATAAATCAAATCAAAACTGGGCAACTTTATCAGAATTAGCGTTCTACAAGGAAGACGCAATTGAGGATAAGGTAAATAATATTTTCACCGATGGTACAATGAGTGCAGTAGTACCTGAGTTCAATAGTGTAGCTAAAATCAATGCGTTAGAAAAAGAAGCGAAATCACATCCTTTATATAGTATTTTAAAAGAACGCTTAGATTTAGCGAAAAAGCTAGTAAATGGTGAAGTAGCTACAGAAGGTAGAATCATTCGAGCAGAGCAACACGGGAATATGGTCAAGCATGCTAATGATAATCTGAAATTCGGGTTAGGGAATAACTTCCAGCCGACGGGTTTAGCTGCAAAACCAGGTGAGAAAGTAACAATATATTTAGAAGCTGATTCAAATGGTCCATTACCACAAATAGCGTTCGCTCAACAAGAAGGAAGCTTCGCTAACTGGGCAAGGACAGTAAACTTACAACCAGGAAAAAATGAGATAACAGTACCTGAAATACCAGCAGATAGCTGGTATAAAAATAAAGTCACAAAAGGTGGAACAATCTATATTGTTAATCCATATACACCTGAACAACAATCACAAGCTCCGATTATTCGTATTGAAGGTGGAGAACGAATCCCTTTTGTAACGCAGGATACAGACCCAGAAGAATTCAAGTCATTTTTAATAGATTATAAAAAACGGCTGGAGCTTGATGCACAACAGCATCCAAATGTTGAAGATAGAGAATTAATCGATGTTGTAGAAGTAGTAAGCGATCACTTGGTATTCACAGGAACTGCCACAGGTGCCTATAAAACATACATAACGGATGGTTACAACCCGTTAGATACTGTCAAATCCTATAACAAATATATGAATGAAATCTTTAACTTTTACGGCTTAGACGGAAGCAATGAGAAGAACGATCCTAAATTTATCCGAGAGAATATTAGATTAGCACAGCCATATGGCTATATGTATGCCTATACTAATCATGTTGGTGTACAAGGTGATGTTATGGTAAGTATGTTAGTTCCGATGGAAAAAAGTTCTGGCTGGGGCGTAGCGCATGAAATAGGACATAGAATGGATGTAAATGCCCGCTTATATGGTGAAATAACGAATAACATGATTCCGATGTATATGTCAGTATTCTATGGCAGAACGGATCAGCGAATCCCTTATGAAAATAAGATTTATAAAAATGTTATTAATGAAAATTCTAAGTCATATCAATCACAAGAATTAGCTGAGCGATTAGGTGTATTCTGGCAAATAGAAATGTATCACAAAGGTTATTGGGGAGAATTAAACAAGCTTTATAGAGAAAGAGACATCCAATTAGATTCAGCTAATACGGAAAACTCTAAAATGCAATATTTAGTGGAGCTTTCATCTGAAGTTGTTGGACAAGATTTAAGTGAACATTTTGCTAGACATGGATTCGAAGTGAATCCAGAAACAAAAGAAAAAGTAAGCAAATATCCAAAACCTAAAAATGTATGGTACTTAAATAATAGTGTGATAGATTATGAAGATACCGGCTTTGCTAAAGATGCTTCATTCGATGTGAGTCTAACTCGTAATCAAGAAAATAAAACAAATACGTTATATTTTAATATGAACAAAAAGGATAAAGAAGATTTATTAGGCTATGAAATTATTCGAAATGGTGAAGTAGTAGGATTCACGGCGAATACAACATTTGTTGATCAAAATATTGAACCGGATGAAAACTATACGTATGAAATAGTTGCTTACGATAAGAAGCTTAATACATTAAAACCGGTAGAATTTAAGGCATTCAAACCTACCATTTCTGTTGAAGACCATGTAACGCTTAAATTACGTCAAAAATTTGACCCGATGAATTATGTGAAAGCAGCTAACTATCAAGGAGATGACATCACAGAAGACGTAGTTATTAAAGCAAATAATGTAGATATAACAAAAAAAGGAAACTACGAAATTGTTTATGAAGTGAAAAATGCAAATGCTAAAGAAATAAAAACAACAAAAGTTACAGTAACAAGTGATTATACCTATATTTCAGATATGGATGCAAAATTGGCTAATATAGCATGGGGCGGTTTGAAAAAAGATCTAGCACCTGCTGGTAGTGCAATTACACTTGTTAGACAGGGTTTAGATGCTACCTATTCTAAAGGTATAGGTGCACATGCAAATTCTGAAGTTGTTTATGACATCGATGGAAAAGGCTTTGATTTCTTTGAAAGCTATATCGGAATCGACCAAGCGATGAAAGGCAGACCATCATCCGCAACATTTGAAGTGTGGGTTGATGGCGAGAAGAAGTTTACTAGTGATGTATTCAAGGTAAACAACGAACATGAATTTGTAAAAGTACCTGTAGCAGGTGCAAAAGAAGTAAAACTAGTAACCACGGATGCTGAAAATAATGGAAATACAGCTGATCATACCGTTTGGGCAGATGCTAAGTTTACACAAAATGCTAGTAAACCAATCCTTACATTAACGGAAGATTTCTCAATGGTGAAGTTAAACAGTGATTTTGATTTTCTAAAAGGTGTAGAAGCATTTGATGCAGAAGATGGAGATTTAATCAATCAAGTAAAAGTAACGGCTAATGGATTTAATCCTAACAAATCAGGTATGTACAATGTAGAATATTCTGTAACAGACGAAGATGGGAACACGGTAACAAAGGCAAAACAAGTCTATGTTTATAGTGATATTAAATATGCTACGGATACAGATTGGAAGTCTGCACAAACAGCTTGGCAGACGGTAAATAAAGATAAGGCTTCTTCGGGTGGAGCTATTAAATTACTTGTTAACGGGGAAACAAAGGAATTTGCAAAAGGGATTGGAACACATGCGAATTCTGAAATCGTTTATGATCTTAAAGGTAAAAATTACGATTACTTCGAAACGTTAGTTGGAGTAGATAGAAACATTTCTGAAAATAATAAATCAAGTGTAACATTTAAAGTATTAGCGGATGGGGAAGAAGTATATAACAGTGGGGTAATGAGATATAATACTGATGCAAAAGTAGTAAGAGTTCCTCTAAAAGGTGTAAAAGAATTAAAGCTAATTGCTAATGATTCTAGCAATGGAAACGAATCTGATCACGCTGATTTCGCAGATGCGAAGTTCTATATTTCGAATGGATTACCGGAACTTACTATTCCTAAGTCCGTTGCAACTAAAGTAGGAACTCCTATTGATATTAATGAACAATATACTGCAATAGATGCTGAAGATGGTGATTTAACATCTGCTGTACATGTAACAGGGGCAGATCAGGTTAATTTCAATCGAGCTGGCAAGTATGAGATTACTTACACTGTAACGGATAGCGATGGCAATGAGGTAACAAAGAAAAGAACGGTTTCTGTTGTAAATATGGAAGATTACAAGTATCTCTCTGATTTTGATTGGAAATCTACTCAAAATAGCTATACCGCGCCTAGAAAAGACATCTCAATAAGTGGTAAGGCATTGAGATTATCGAATGAAGATGGTAGTGAAGTAGTCTACGAGAAAGGTATAGGAGCACATTCTAATTCAATGATTGTATATGATTTAACAGATAAAGATGCTGATTACTTTACTTCGTATGTTGGTGTAGATCGACAAATGTATGGTTCTGTTGGGTCTGTTATATTCCAGGTATACGTTGATGGAGAGAAGCAATTCGATAGTGGTTTAATGAATTCTAGAGACCCACAAAAGTTCATAGAGGTGAATATTAGTGGTGCAAAAGAATTGAAATTAGTTGTTACTGACGGTGGCAATGGAAATGGTTCTGACCATGCTACTTGGGGAGATACTAAATTACATTTTGCTAATGCTGATCGAGTCTTTACACAGAATTTAGAAGATATTATTGCTGAGGCAAAAACGATAAATGCTGAAGACTATACAAAAGAAAGTATGGATGTTTTATTAGCAAGTCTTGCTAAAGCGGAAGATGTTTTAGCTAATAAGCAGTCTACTCAAGCAGAGATAGATCAAGCTACTCTGGAATTACAACAAGTAAAAGATAATCTTATAGAAATAGACTTAAGCAAAATCATTACGATAAAAGACAAAGATTTAAAAGCATCTATTAAGGAAACGTTGGGTATTACAGGAGAAATCACACTTAGTGATATGTATAAACTAACTACGCTTATTAGTCCAGGTACAGGAAAAACAAGGGTAACTAGTCTGGAAGGTTTAGAATATGCTAAGAATCTAGTTACACTAGATATTTCAGGGAATGAAGTAACAGATTTTTCTCCATTAAAAGAACTAAGCAAATTAGAAACGCTTTTAGCTGACCCACAAATAATAGAAATGCCTAGTGTAAACGGTGAGAATTCAATATTTACTATTGAAAATGTAGTAAAAGGATTAGACGGTAAGAAAGTGAATCCTTATCTAATAGGTCTAAGAAATACAAAGACATTTAAAGAAATTTCTTTAGATGTAGAGCAATTAGAGCCAAATGCTGAACAATTTACAATAGATCTTTCAGAAGAAGATAAAGGATACTATATGTTAGTTTTTGCTTATAAAGTAAAAACTAATTTAGTGCAGATAGTAACTTTTATCGAAAATAAATAATCAGTTATAACTTTTATCGAAAAGAGCGAGGGAGTTTAGTTGTTTTACTTTCCTTGCTCTTTTGCTTTTATAATAAAAATCTGTTTTCCAAGTCGAAGTTCTGAGGGTCTTGTTTAGAATTTGTAATTGCACAAGCCTTAAGGGCATCTCAATCACTATTATCTAATTTTACAATCCGAAGTAAAATTGTTATTGTAGGATAAGACAAAGGAGGATATATATGACAAAAAGAAAATTATATTGGATATTAATGCCATCCTTTGCGTTGATTGCTATTATCAGTATATTCTTGTTACCGCAAACGAAAAAACATTATAGTTTTGCTATTATCATTGTATTTTGGATAGTCTACTATTATACACTAGGCTACATAGAGAGAAAGAAAGCGAAAGACCAATCTGAATAGTGAATGGTCTTTGAGGGTACTTATTGAAAAGATTAGAAGCGATAATGTATAGGTGATTGATAGAATCAAGTTAATGGAAATTCTCAGTATAAATGTTCTGATGAAGGAGTAATCACCCAATGTACTTCGATTGGCTCTCTTTTGCTTTCAATGAATATATTATACTTTTCCTCGATTTTTAGAACATCAAAAGATACGTCTAAAGTAATGAAGTCTTTAAATTTCACATCTAATCTCTCATAGAAATCAAAAGTTACAACATTAGAAATTATAAATATCTTTACAAGAGGGTATTATTACTTAGGAGGCACTCTTTATTAGAGTAAAAAAAACGTCAGAATTAATCTGACGTTAAAAAAAGTTATGCAGCCTTTTTACTTGATGCAGTTGGATGTTTCTTGAAGATACCAAATGGTTTACCTACAGGTATAAACGTATAACCAAAATGTTGATTTAATACGTTAGCAGCAACACCATAGAAAGATAATAAAGCGATTAATAACTCAGAAACAGCAGCAAGCATATGCATTTCATGTGACATGATACCTAAAGTACTAAGTGATAAACCGATAAATAAGAAATCAATAAGAACGAAAATGAAAAATAATACTTTGTTTGTTTCCATAGATCCAATTGTCATAATTAGAGTGAAAATTAAATAACCAATAAATGCAACGCCTAGTTGTCTTGAATCAACTGCTGCAGCTAGTTTTTCCCAAAATACACCTAAGTCGATTAACCAGCTCATAGCAACACCTAGCCAGAATAATCCGTAAGCTCCGAATGCTGTAGCACCGAATACATTATTATGTTTTGAATCTTGCACACATGCAAAAAGCTGTGCGATGGCTCCTAAGAAAATTGCCCAAGGTAATACAAATGCAACACCATCTGTTAACCCAAGCTTTTGAGTAGACGCAACTAATGTAACCATAGCGAGGCCAAATAAGCCGATAGCAGATGGATCAGCAGTTACAATCTTAATATTCTTTGTGTCTGACATGATGAAACCTCCTAAAAATAATCACGTAGTCCATCATAACAAATAAATGAGAGTAAGAATGTGAACATTTGTTAACTATTTTCCATTTTTGCAAAAATATTTACTGTTTTTGAAAATATATATTTATAAAAATCACGAGTGGAAAGGGGAATATCTTCTTTTCATCGAAGTATATTGTATATATGGAGGTGTTTATATTGGTAATTGATCAAAATGATATACTAAAAAGGCAACAACTAAGAAATGAGTTGCTGTTGAAAATTTATAAACATCATTATGATAATAACAGCGCCTCATTTAAAGTAACTGAAAGTGAATTTTTGAAAAACAATGAACTAAAACTAGCTTGTAGCTATCTAGAAGGTAAGGGATATATTACTAATAATTCATATAGTGGATATTGGGAGTATAAACCAACTCCACAAGGAATCGATTATGTTGAATCATATTGTTTAAAATAAACACTCGAAACTGAGTGTTTTTATTTTGCTTATTCGTGCTATGTGAATATATATAAGTTGTTAATTAGTGTCGTTTGTTTTGGAAGAAAACTCCCTAATGGTTATAGAGTAACAATTCTATTAGTTGACGTAATAATAATCAGTTGTTTTCACTTTTCATATCTTTTTAAAAGGTATTTGTAATAATTTGGAGAATATTAACAGTAGGAAAGGAGAGTAATGCATAATGTTGTTTAAAAGCAGCAATAAACGACGACTGTTTATTAATAATCAAAGAATAGAAGTCGAAATTGATCAAACGGCAGTAGGTGATTTTATAGCTAGGGCTAATTTTGCAGGAAAATATGAACTGGCTGTAGGGCGTAATCAAGATCAAGAAGTTGCTAAAGAGATATGTATTAAAAAATTATTTGATACTGTTAAGAATAGTGATTCGTCAAAAAATAAAAAACAGTATTGCTAATTTTTTTCATTTGTTATAGAATACCAATTAATTAAATTTTTACATGATTATAATAAAAGCAATGATAAGGACTTGAGTTACTTTTTACGGTTTACAGAGAGGGAAGGATTGCTGAAAACTTCCTAACGCAGAGGAGTATCTTACCACCTTTTGAGCTGTATTGGAGAAAATAAGTATCCAATACCGAATATGCTACGTTACAGCACCAAAGCCATAAGTTGCAGGTTTTCTTATGGGAAATTGGGTGGAACCACGAGCAAACACACTCGTCCCTTGTATGAGGGATGAGTGTGTTTTTTGTTTAATAAAAAAATAAAAGCGATGATGAGGACAAGAATTATTCTTTACGGTTTACAGAGAGGGAAGAAATGCTGAGACTTCCTAGCTTAGGAAAATAATTTACCACCTTATGAGCTGTATTGGGGAAAACAAGTATCCAATACCGTGCATGCTACGTTACAGCACCAAAGCCATAAGTTACAAGTCTACTTATGGGGAAATTGGGTGGAACCACGAGTAAACGCACTCGTCCCTTGTATGAGGGATGAGTGTGTTTTTTTATATTTAAAACTATAAGGAGTGTTTGAATTATGAATGAAAATGTGATTACAATTATTTTTCCTGATGGGAATGTAAAGCAATATGAGAAGGGAATTACAGTATGTGAAGTAGCTGAATCGATTTCATCAAGTTTGAGAAAGAAAGCTGTGGTAGCAAAAGTAAATCAACAGCTTGTGGATTTAAACTTCAGAGTAGAACAGGATGCTGACTTATCAATTTATACGCTGGATTCTGAAGAAGGTCAGCAAGTTTTGCGACATTCTGCAGCTCATATTATGGCGCAGGCAGTTGAAAGAATCTTTGGTCATGTGAAATTTGGGATAGGACCAGTGATAGATAATGGATTTTATTATGATTTTAAGTTAGAAAAAAACTTGTCTAATGACGATTTAGTCGTTATCGAAAAAGAAATGGAGAACATCATAAATGAAGATTTGATATTCAAGAGAATTGACGTTTCATTTAAAGAAGCAGAACAGTTTTTTGAACGTAAAGGTGATCAATATAAGTTAGAAATATTGCAAAGTATACCTAAAGGTGAAAGGATTTTACTCTATCAACAAGGTGAATTTATCGACCTTTGTCGAGGACCTCATTTACCGTCTACATCTTATTTAAAAGCTTTCAAATTAACTCGTGTCGCAGGTGCATATTGGCGAGGGAATAGTGAGAATGAAGTACTTCAACGAGTATATGGAGTAGCGTTTGAAAAGAAAAAAGACTTAAATGATTATTTGCATTTCCTGGAGGAAGCAGCTAAACGGGATCACCGTAAGCTTGGGAAGAAACTAGAATTATTTATGTTTTCAGAGGAAGCACCTGGCATGCCATTTTACTTACCGAAAGGACAAATCATACGGAATGAATTAGAAAGCTTCTCTCGTGAGCTGCAAAATAAAGCATATTATGAAGAGGTTCGAACTCCGTTTATGATGAATCAAAGACTTTGGGAAAATTCGGGACACTGGGATCATTATCATGAGAATATGTATTTTTCAGAAGTGGATTCTATGAAGTTTGCAATGAAACCTATGAATTGTCCTGGTCACATGCTTATTTTTAAAAACAATTTATATTCATATAGAGATTTGCCAGTTCGTTTCGCTGAGTTTGGTCAGGTCCATCGTCATGAATATAGTGGTGCATTAAATGGTTTGTTGCGTGTTCGTACATTTTGTCAAGATGATGCTCATATATTTGTTCGAGAAGATCAAATTGAGAGTGAAATTCAGCAAGTGTTTCATTTGATTGATGAAGTATATCGTACTTTTGGTTTTGAATATACTGTGGAGCTTTCTACTCGACCAGAGGATTCTTTAGGTGATGATCAACTTTGGGAAGCCTCTGAAACTGCATTGGAAAATGTATTGAAGAATTTAGGCATAGCATACTCATTAAATGAAGGTGATGGGGCCTTTTATGGACCAAAGATAGACTTTCATATTAAGGATGCACTGGGTAGAAGTCATCAATGTGCAACAATTCAACTTGATTTTCAAATGCCAATTAAATTCGATTTATCCTATATCAATGAAAATAATGAAAGAATTCGTCCTGTGGTGATTCATAGAGCAATTTATGGCTCAATTGATCGTTTCCTTGGAATACTTATTGAACATTTTGCAGGAGCTTTCCCTATTTGGATTGCACCAGTTCAAGTTCAAATTATTCCTGTATCTAACGTTCATTTGGCATATTGTATAACTGTTCGAAATGAACTAAAAAAAGTAGGAATTAGGGTGAAGATTGATGACCAAAATGAAAAGTTAGGATATAAAATAAGAGAGGCACAGATGCAAAAAATACCATTCATGCTTGTTCTTGGGGACCATGAAATGAAACAAGGTACTGTTAATGTTAGAAAATACGGAGAGAAAGAATCATCCAGTGATTCAATAATTGCTTTTCAAGATAAAGTAGTTCGACTTATAAATCATCGTAGCATTCGTTAAAATAATCAACTATAGAGAGGTTATCCAAATAGGAATTTATTATCTGTTTGGATGCCTTTACATGTATTTAAAGTTTTTAAGTTATATGAAATAACCTTTAAGGGTGGGACTAGTTTTATTTAGCAATATTGGTAGAAATGAAACAAAAATATCACTTTATATATTAAGAAAATGACTTTCTCATGCATACGAATAAATAGTTTTATTAGGATACCTTTTTTAGAATATAGATGCTTTAACTGTTTTGTATCTCCATGTATCGAATTAGTAAATAGTCTAATCGAAAAGTAGATAGAGTTCATATATTAGCATAACTAATATTGTAAATTACAACGAAGGTAGGTGTGTATGAATGACGGTACAAATCTTGATAAATAAATCTATAAATCGTATGGGATTAGTACATCCAGTGGTAAAAGATACTGCTATTGAATTGGTGAAAAGAGCATATAAAGAAGGTATATATGTGCTCATAACAGATGGCTATAGAAGTTACGAAGAACAAGCAAAGTTGTACGGAAAGGGGCGTAATTCATATATATACAAAGGAACGGAATATGGCGATCCTAAAAGTCTAATCGTGTCAAATGCAAAACCAGGAAGTTCTAATCACAATTTTGGTCTAGCAATTGATTATGTTTTAGCAAATGCAGATGCTACTGAAGTATATTATACCGTAAATGATAAATATAAGAGAGTAGCGGCAATAGCCAAAACACTTGGTTTTACTTGGGGAGGAGATTGGAGTTCATTTAAAGACTATCCTCATCTTGAAATGATGGGAGGATTGAAAAAAGAAGATTTACAAAATGGTAAGCGTCCCAGTTTAGCGATAAACTTTACACCAACAGTCATTCAAGAGGAGAAAAAAGATCCTAATAAGATAGTAAATAAAAAATTAGTGAATTTTAATCCATCAAATGAAGAATTCTTCAATGCTACTTCAAAAGTGCTAAAACGATTTGAAGAAAAAAGCGTACATGGTGAGAAGGCAATTAGTTCAATTCATAGAGAAAAGTTATTGAATAGAGAACTTTCTTTAGACGATGCGATTGGAATATTATATGTAGCTTTAGAAAGAGGATTAATCATAGGCCCGAAAGAGAGTAAATAATGTAGACCATGGAAGCTATTTACCATGAAAGTTGGAAAGGGACAAGTTCTATAAAATCTAAAATATTGTGATATAATTATTATGTTTTCACTATTTATCATGCAAATAGGAGTTAGAAATGGCCAAATTTATTAAAATATCATCCGAAAAAATATTTAGTATGATTATAGCTTTTTTCATGACAGGGATTGTTTACTTAGTATTAGTAGGTATTGCTGAAGGCTTCGGAGCT
The DNA here is from genome assembly GCF_000380245.2 of Bacillus massiliigorillae. Classification (GTDB taxonomy): domain Bacteria; phylum Bacillota; class Bacilli; order Bacillales; family DSM-1321; genus Bacillus_AD; species Bacillus_AD massiliigorillae. The sequence continues at coordinate 2,374,699 of NZ_HG428741.1, read as the reverse complement.
ATGTTTGCTACTGGTTTGGGTAACATGTTTCTCATGGCAATGGTTGCAATCATCTATGTTAGTCCTGCGGTTATCTTTGTAGGAATTCCTATCTCCTTTTTAGCCGATTTTTTTGCAAATAAGGCTTCTAAACACCAAGTTGCTATTAAATTAGGTGTTTATATTGTACTAGTAGTTTTAATAGCTTTAATAGTTAAGTTATTGAATATACAAGGGACGAGTGCAATGCTTGTCTTACAATTAGGTTTAGCAAGTGCAATAGGCTTCTGGTGTGGAGAACTTCTATTCAGTAGAATAATTAAAATTCTAATAGAGAAAAAGATAATAAAGTTCTCTAGTAATGAATTAAAGTAAAAGAATTATCGACTCTTACCGAGTAAAGCATCAATTTATGTAATTATGTAAAAGGCAGAACTATTTACTTTGCAAGCGACTGCAAGTAAATAGTTCTGCCTTTTTATTAGGAGCATTATTAATGAATTTCTCTATACAAACCAATTACTTTTCCTAGAATTGATACACTTTCAAGAATAATTGGTTGAAGAGAAGAGTTTTCAGGTTGTAAACGGAAATAATTATTTTCTTTGAAGAAACGTTTCACAGTCGCTTCGTTATCTTCTGTCATTGCCACAACTATATCACCATTTTGTGCATTTTGTTGCTGGCGAACAATGACATAATCCCCGTTAAAAATCCCAGCTTCAATCATACTATCGCCTACGATTTCAAGCATAAATACTTGTTGGTCGTAACTAGCTAAATGTTCTGGAAGAGGAAAGTATTCTTCAACATTTTCAATCGCTGTAATAGGCTGACCAGCTGTTACTTTACCTAGCAATGGAACATTTACTACTTTTCTTTTTGGAATAAATGATTCTTCCTCTAATTCTAGTATTTCAATCGCGCGTGGTTTCGTAGGATCTCTTCTTATTAAACCTTTTGCTTCGAGACGAGCTAAATGTCCGTGTACAGTTGAACTTGAAGCTAAACCAACTGCTTCTCCAATCTCCCTAACGGACGGGGGATAACCTTTTGTTTTTACTTCTTGCTTTATAAAGTCAAGAATATCTTGTTGCCGTTTTGATATCTTATTCATTGATACACCCCATCTCTTTCTATTATTACATAAATTATAACATGCAATTTTTGGGTAGACAAACATATGTTTGAATGTTTTTATTTCATTTGAAAAATAAAAAAACAGAACATACGCTCTTGACTAGAAACAAATGTTCGTATTATAATTCAAGTATCAAAAAAACGAACAAATATTCGCATAGTAGAAGGAGACGAATGTAATGAGAAATTTTGTTGTGAAGAATAGTTATTCCTTACTGTTTTTAGGACTTATTGTAATGTTTTCTATAGTATGTTTATTTAAATATAGTGTTGATGATTCAGAAAATTATGTTGAGGTTACCGTTGTTCAAGGGGATTCTCTTTGGGGAATTGCCAAGAAATACAATTATGATAATATAAATACTACACAGTTGGTCTCTCATTTAGAGAAGTTAAATAATATAAATGGAGATTCTCTAAAAATTGGTGATGTTATACTTGTTCCGGTTAAAGAAGGTAAAGAAAAGTATTTAACAATGAGCAATAACTAGAATGTAGAGGCTTATTCGTAATGTGAGAGGTAGTAATATTTAATGAAACGAGCGGTTATTTATTGTAGAGTAAGTACTGATAAGGAAGCTCAAGAAAGCTCCTTACAAAGACAAGAACAAGAATTGTTGGCTTTAGCTGACGATTTGCGACTTGATGTAGTTAAAGTGATTAAAGAGAAAGAAAGCGGCTTTGAATTGAATCGTGATGGTGTGTTTGAATTGCTAGAATGTATTAAAGAGCAAAGTATAGACGTTGTTTTAATCCAAGATGAAACAAGGCTTGGTAGAGGTAATGCCAAAATAGCGTTATTACATTTCTTGATGAAAGAAGGCGTACAATTATTCACTTATACGCATAAAGGAGAAATGGAGCTATCAGATGCTGATTCAATGGTATTACAAATTGTTGGCATTGTAGAAGAGTATCAACGGAAATTACATAATATGAAGATTAGCAGAGGGATGAAGAAAGCTATTGATAATGGTTATCGTCCTGAAAAAAATATAAAAAATAGAGATCAATCTAAAGGACCCGAAAAGAAAAAGGTACCAATCGAAGAGATTATTCGTCTTCGAGAAAATGATTTAACTTTTGCTGATATAGCGGCTACATTAAGAGGGTTTGGATATAATGTTTCAAAAGCTACTGTTAATAGAAGATACTTGGAGTATATTGAAACGTTATCGAAAGAAGAAGAGAACTAATGCTTGCTACATTGGTTATTTTCTTATAACATGACAATATTAAGATGAAAAGTAAGAAGGAGCGTTTCTAATGTTGTCAAAAGAAAAAATAGCTCGTATTAATGAGCTTGCTAATAAATCAAAGTCAGAGGGGTTAACTCCTGCAGAAGCAAAAGAACAAACACAACTAAGAGGTGAGTATTTACGAACTTTTAGAAAGTCTATGGCTAATACGATTGAAAATATGACAATCATCGATCCTGAAGGAAATGATGTAACTCCTGATCGAGTAAAAAAAATCAAAGAGAATAATAAAAGATTACATTAAGACAAATAATAAAGGATGCTAAATAATAGCATCCTTTTTTTGTGAAATTTAGACATTTTTTCAGAAAAAATATAACATTTTAATTATTAGTTCTTTTTTATATTGTCTTTCTTTTATAAGATAGATAATATAAATAAGAACAAACGAACTTATGAAAGGGAGTATCACATTTTGAAAAAAGTAGATGAACTGTCCATTAACTCCATACGAACATTGTCAATTGATGCAATTGAAAAGGCAAACTCAGGTCATCCTGGTATGCCAATGGGAGCTGCGCCAATGGCATATACGTTATGGACAAAATACATGAATCACAATCCTAAAAATCCAGATTGGTTTAATAGAGACCGTTTTGTATTATCAGCAGGACACGGGTCTATGCTTTTATATAGTCTATTACATTTATCAGGTTATGGTTTAACAATTGAAGATTTGAAAGATTTCCGTCAATGGGGTAGTAAAACACCAGGTCATCCAGAGTATAAACATACTGTAGGTGTAGAAGCTACAACAGGGCCATTAGGACAAGGGATTTCAATGGCTGTAGGTATGGCAATGGCTGAACGTCATTTAGCAGCTACTTATAATAGAGATGAATATAATGTTGTTGATCATTTTACATATACAATTTGTGGTGATGGCGACTTAATGGAAGGTGTTTCTGCCGAGGCTTCTTCACTAGCAGGACATTTAAAACTAGGACGTCTTGTTGTTTTATATGATTCAAACGATATCTCATTAGATGGTGATTTAAACCAAGCGTTTAGTGAAAGTATTGAAGAAAGATATAAAGCATACGGATGGCAATATATTAAAGTTAATGATGGAAATGATATTGAAGAGCTATCTAAAGCAATTGAAATGGCTAAGCAAGATACAGAGAGACCAACAATGGTTGAAGTGAAAACTGTTATTGGTTACGGTTCACCAAATCGTGCAGGCAAATCGGATGCGCATGGTATGCCTCTAGGTGCTGATGAATTGAAATTAACAAAAGAAGCATACAAATGGACTTTTGAAGAAGATTTCCATGTTCCAAACGAAGTGTATGCTCATTTTGAATCTGCAGTTGTTGAAGCAGGTCAAGATAAAGAAGCTGAATGGGATAAGAAATTTGATGCGTACAAGGAACAATATCCTGAACTAGCACAAGAATTACTGGATGCTATTAATAACGTATTACCTGAAGGATGGGATTCTGCAATCCCTGTATACGAAGAAGGAAGTAGCTTAGCTTCTCGTGCTTCAAGTGGTGAAGTATTAAATGCTATTGCGAAAAATCTTCCATCATTCTTTGGTGGATCAGCAGATTTAGCTGGTTCAAATAAAACGATGATTAAAGGTACAGAAGACTTCTTACCAGGGCAATTTCAAGGTCGCAACATTTGGTTTGGAGTTCGTGAATTTGCAATGGGTGCTGCTTTAAATGGTATGGCATTGCATGGCGGATTAAAAGTTTACGGAGGTACATTCTTCGTATTCTCTGATTACTTACGTCCAGCGATTCGTCTATCAGCCTTAATGCAAGTACCTGTAACATATGTATTTACGCATGATAGTATTGCAGTTGGTGAAGATGGCCCTACACATGAACCAATTGAACAACTACCTTCATTACGCGCGATGCACGGTTTATCTGTTATTCGTCCAGCGGATGGTAATGAAACAGCTGCAGCATGGAAGCTTGCAATCGAATCAAATGATACACCAACAGTACTTGTTTTAACTAGACAAAACTTACCTACTTTAGCTCAATCAGCACAAGAGGCATATGAGGGTGTATCTAAAGGTGCATACACAGTTTCTCCTTCTGGAAAAGAAGAAGCTGATGCTTTATTATTGGCAACTGGTTCTGAAGTTTCATTAGCTATATCAGCTCAAAAGGCTCTAGCGAATGAAGGTATTAATGTTTCAGTTGTAAGTATGCCAGCTTGGGATCGTTTTGAAAAACAATCTCAAGAATATAAAGATTCGGTATTACCTCCATCTGTTACAAAACGACTTGGTATCGAAATGGCTGCATCGTTCGGTTGGCATAAATATGTTGGTAACGAAGGCGATGTTCTTTGTATCGATCAATGGGGCGCTTCTGCACCAGGAGAAGTTGTAATGGCGAAATACGGATTTACAACTGAAAATGTTGTTTCTAAAGTAAAAGCGTTACTACAAAAATAAGTAATTTGTTTTGATGAATTATTTGAAATTAAAAATCCTTGTCTTAAAAAGACAAGGATTTTTAATAAGGCATACCCAAATTTAGGCTCGACAAAACTAGTGGGTTTTTTTTACAGAAATCAGCAATTTCTTTATCATTTCCTTTATATACTTGGTCTAAAAGGGAATGATAGAGATGATAGAGAAAAGAAATTATCAAATCTATTTAATAGATGAACAAATAGTGGATTATTATATAAGCAGAGAGCGGATGTTTTTTGATTTATTTAATGATTATGCACACTCTAGAGGAGAGTATGCCCGCATTCTAGGAAAGCAGATAGACTATATCACAAAAAATATTCCAGTTAAGGAACTCAAACAAACATTTGAAGAGCAATTGTATTATAATAAGAGCATATATAATATGAACGGTTTGTATTATGTGCTCACAAAAGGGAAAAACCTAAAGATGAAGAGTTCAGCTCAATTAGAAATTCATAATAGAGTATTGCAAATCTCATCGGAAGGAAGCTATGATGCAGAGACGATTTTCTTTGAATGTTTACGCAAATGCGAGAATTGTTTTCTTGCAATTGACCTTGAACATGAACGTTATGGCTGGTTAAAACCAATTAAACAGAGAAATTTCATTTAAACAATACAAATTGTAAAATGAATATTGTATAATAACATGTGGTCTAGTACACTAATTAGTAGACAACTTGAAGGAGGAAATACTTATGTGGATTTACACTCTAGTTGGTCTTGTTGCCTTACTAGCAGGTATTGCAATCGGGTTTTTCATTGCACGTCGTTACATGATGAACTATTTGAAAAAGAACCCACCAATTAACGAGCAAATGTTACGCATGATGATGGCGCAAATGGGAATGAAACCATCACAAAAGAAAATCAATCAAATGATGCAAGCTATGAACAAGCAAACGAAATAATAAATCGCTTTATATCAAGGGTTTGAACGGTGTCGACATTATAACTGAAAGAGGTCAGAGTTGCTCTGGCTTAACTTTCGTTTCTTATATTTTAGCTCCATAAAACGCTTTTGGTTTAGTATTTCACAGATCATCTTTCTCGATGAAAAATCCATTGAGAAGGGTGGTCTTTTTCGTGTTAGTGGAAGATATGATAGAGGATTATTACTATTGTCAGTCTAGAAATTTTACTGAAGTGGCGTTGGAAAATAAGAGACAGGAATTGAAACAAGTTCTACTATATTTAAAAGAAAAGAAAAGAAAATGTCACAGAACATGAGAATGTTACGGCTCATGATCTAAAGGCTTATGTGCGTTTCAAGCAACAATTTGGTTTGAAACCTCAAAGTGTTGTTAGTATGTGGAAGATGGTTGCTGCATTTTTAAATTGGTGTCATAGGGAGGAGTATATAAAAAAATTATATCAAAATTCGATATGCCAAAGTTACCGAAAGTGGTGTTAAAGGACTTGATTATGATGAAATTACTAAAGTGATTGATGCTTTTTCATACAAATCTTATATAGAAGCTAGAAATAAATATATTGTCGCTATGCTTGCTGATTGTGGTTTACGAGCTATTGAAATTAGAACATTAAAAGCCAGTAACATTAGGGAGACTATGATCCTTGTTAATGGTAAAGGTAATTAAGAGAGGGTAATTAAGAGAGTTATGTATTCATTAAGTCCAGCATTAAAGCAAATTATGATTAAATATGATCGAATAATAAAAGAGTATTTTAAGGATCAGACGGTTAAAGATGTTACTTTTTTTTTCGTATCAGTGTAAGAGACTTTCTCGTGTTGCGCTGGAAAATGTCATTAAAGAAGTTGGTAAACGAGCAAATGTTATTGGTAAATTTTTCCCTTTCTATGCTGTCCGATGTTTGTTGAATGGTGTTGATTTACACTCATTAGCTAGGTTACTTGGTCATTCTGATATTTCTATTAACCAGCGTTATAAACTCGATGACTGAATCTCATCAACAGGATAAAGTTATTTCTGCTAGTCCTTTAATGAATAAAAAAAGAAAAAATGATACATGAGAAAAATAAAGCTATAATCGACTTTTGGGTTGAATTTTTCTTGCTTGAATTTTTCTGTAAAAAATATAGAAAAACGAAAAATAAACCAGCAAACAAACCGGTGTAATTATACACTGCTTTTCTTTTTAGATACATCTTACGTCCACCTATACATCTTTATATATATCCCACCATTTTTAGTTCCCACTTCTCATAATAAGGGGTGTCGTTTTTATTTATCTTTATATAGTTGTGTGGAGATTATGTCATAAGGTGAGTCGTTATGAATGATGAAATTCGAATAATATAAAACCTATTCTTATAGTGAAGGGTGTAAAACAATTATTTGATTGCTAACAAAATATATAAGTGGAGTTATTCATAATAAGTTGTAGCTTCTAGGTCGTTGGCTGTAATTACCTGTTGGATGGAATGGTTTATATGGAGTTGGGAGCTAGTGAACGTATCGCTGTTTCTTTCATAATGAAATTGGAATAAAGAAGGAAACTCTCTTTAAGAATATTAAAGGGTATGAAAATAATAGAGTTTGAATGATATATGTAAGCGGAAATAGTATTATTGCATTTATATGAGCGGCACAAGCCGCTCTTTATTTGTATTATTAATGATTTAGTTACAATATTTTGAATCATGCAAACGTGATTGGTGAAAGAATAACTCTAAAATGTACGTTTGCTATGATAAGAATGAATTCCATTTGGACGAATAAGATTTGAATTATTGGAATAGTAAAAAGTGGTTCATTTTTTATCATATTGAATTAGTAGAGCTACAATACATGAATGAATTAACTCTTAATGTTATAGTAATAAAAAATATTTTGAGTGCAATTTATAATGGTGGGTGTAAATAATGAAGAAAGCATTTGTGATAAGTGATATTCACGGCTGTTATGATCAGTTAATGATACTTTTAGAGCATTGGGATAAAGAAATGGAACTTGTTATTCTCGGTGATTTGATTGATAGGGGTGATAAATCACTGAAGGTTGTGCAGCAAATGATGAATCTTATAGAAACATATGGGGACAAGATAACCGTATTGAAAGGAAATCATGAAGATATGTTTCTGAATTTTCTTGATGATCCAATTGAGTGTGGCAGGATGTATGACATGGTTGGAGGTGGTGAGACGATCATAAGCTTTGTAGATGACTCATCGATTATGAAAAGAGACATTATAGATATTTCAAGAGTAGTACAACAAAAAGCAAGTCGAGAAGTAGCTTATATTAAAAAGTTACCTTTGTATTATGAATTTGGAGATGTCCTTTTTGTACATGCTGGCATTAATCCTTTGTTTTCTGATTGGAGAAACAGTTCAGAAAATGACTTTATGTGGGATAGAGAAATGATACGTCACAAAAATGAAACTGGGTTAACGATTGTATTTGGACATACTCCTACTCGGATGCTACGTGAGGATACTAATAATAATGATATTTGGGTAAGTAGAGATGGTAGTTATATAGGTATTGATGGCGGTTGTGTATTTGGTGGACAACTAAATGCAATTGTGATTAATGAGAAAGGTGTGATATTAGAGCATTATAGTGTGAAAGGATGATTCAACGAAGCTAGAACTATATCAAACATTTGAGTGAATCTCATCCATTTGAAGCTTTGTTATTTATATAGTGGGGTATTAATAAGTTACAAATGCAATTAGGAGGAGAAAAATGTGTAAATATAGATTACCAAATAAGAAGAAATGGTTATTAACGGATGAATTTCTACTCACGTTCAAGTAAGAGCTAGACCGAATATTTAAAATTAATCCAGAAGATAATCGTACGTATTGGGGTAATTATGTTTGGTTAGATAGTACAATGAGTTTCTATGAAGCATTGAAAATTGGATCCGAAAAACATAATGTGAAGAAGGCTATTTATGAATATGCTCATAAAATGCCTTGGTATTTAGCTGATTATTTTGATAGTGAATTAACGATATTGATGTATAAGAAAGGGATTATAGAGGAAGGAAGTTTTGATGAAACAGAGCCTGATTATACTGAAGAGGATCTAGCCAAATGGGAGAAAAATGGTGAAATAAGATGGGTGGAAGAAGTTAAGCACTTTAATGGATACTTTGTAACTAGGAGAGTCTGGGAGGTTGTAGAATAGAAACTCAATTTCATTAAAGGAGATTTATAACATGACTAGCAACAATGAAAGATTAAGCAAATTTATTAGTTTAATTCTAAGACATAAACCAGAAGCTATCGGTATTACACTAGATGAATTTGGATATGCAAATGTGTGTGAATTGATTGAGGGTATTAATGATAGTGGTAGATATATAGACTTAAATATCCTTAAAAATATCGTAAAGGACGATAAAAAGGGGAGATTTATCTTTGATGAATCAATGACCTTAATTAGAGCTAATCAAGGTCACTCAATTAATGTGAACGTAGAATTGAAAAAAGTAACACCACCTAGATATTTATTTCATGGAACTGCTAAAAAGAATTTAGATAGCATTATTGACAATGGGATAAAGAAGATGAATAGATTGTATGTACATCTTTCGGACAATACTTCTACAGCAACCAAGGTAGGGGCGAGACACGGTGAACCAATTGTCTTAAAAATAGATTCGCAAAAAATGTATGGAAATGGTTTTGAGTTTTACTTGTCTGAAAACCATGTTTGGTTAGTTGAGTTTGTACCAAGTGAATATATAAATCTATAAAAACTAAACTCAGAAAATATAGAAAAGGCTATTCTGATTAATAGAAAGTTATAGCATTATGTGATTTAATTTTATGAGTAATGTATTAGTACATATCATGGAGGGATAACATGAAAATACATAAATCAGTAATAGTCAAACAGGAAGTAGAACTATTAGAATCTATTACGTGTAATAAATGTGGTAAGACTACGGTTCTTAATGGAGATGAGTTTGAAAGACAAATCAAAGCAGAGGGTTTTCAAACAATTGAATGTGAGTTTGGATACGGTAGTAAATACGACTGCGAAAAGTGGACTTTTGATATATGTCAAGAATGTTTATTAGAGTTTACAAAATCTTTTAAGTATCCACACGAAGTGAAGGAAATGTGTTAATTAGAAGGATTGAACATCCTTCTTTTTTGAATAACTAATAATAAAATCTTAATTTCATTATATAAGGAAGATAATTTGGCTTATTAAAATTCACAATTATGTTGAATAAAATAAACAAGTCTAGATAATATACTAGACTTGTTTTAAACTAGCTGAAATTTGTTGAACTACTGCTGTTGTATTGTTTACTTCTTCGACTTGTTTAACCGATAAATCTGCAATCTCATTAATTGAATTAGCTATATCACCAGTAGCTTGTGCGGATTGTTCTGCACTTGCTGTTAATTCTTGTGATGCTGCTGCTACTTGTTCAGAAGTATCTTGAATATTAAAAATTAATTGTTTTAGGTGGTCTATCATTTCGTTGTTTGCACAAGCATCTGTAGTAATTTTATTTTATTAATGACCATTGTTATCACCATTTTATTATCTAGATATATTAATAATTCCACTCGAAAACTAATAAATGTAACTCGAAAAATCGCAGCAGGTGATTTAAGTAGTAAAGTAACCATAAGTGGAAAAATTTTAATGGATTGTGCAAAAATACGGTTAACATCGTCCTTAGCTTTATTAGTTACTTCTTTTGAATAATTAACACTTTCTGACAATTGTTCTGGGAGTTTGTCATAAAGTGTTTTTGACTCACCCATTAGTAGATTCAAAGCTTCTTCGTTTTTATTTTGATTGCTTAATTCCAATATTGATTGATTAATCGTTAGATACTGATTCCAACCATCTAGAATTTCATCCCAAACTTTTTTTCTATTTTCAGACAGAAGTTTAACGTTCTCTTGTTCAATTTCTTCAAATTCATTAATCATTTTTTTATTTCTTTTTCTATTTGTTGCTTTGCATCTGGTGTTGTGGATGCTATATGTTTGTACTCTTGAATTCTAATATCGGATGACAAAGTATTAAGGGGGTGTGCCATATCAAGCCTTGGTACATAATTTAATGTCACGTCAGTTGCATTTTGATTAACTTTATTAAGGGTGATTATTGAAGAGCCGCCACTAACTGCTAAAAATATTAGAATTACTCCAAATGATAGGTATAGCTTTAATTTGATTGATAAATTTTTCATAAAAGTAAATGGAATAGGAAAAGTTATGCATAAGTTTAGAACAGAAAAAGAATTATATGAATTTGAATGACGATGATATCAGAGTTTAGGCTCTGCAGCTAATAAAGATGGTAAATAAATACTTTTGTAAACCTCTATATTTATGTTTCAAGAGCTTATAAACTTCACTTATATGGAAAAGACTTCAGAATGCTGTTAAAAATCAGGAGAAGCACCCCCCCCCCCCTCCTACAGTGAGAAATAGGTACTTGAATTGACTATGATGTAAATGCACATTTTATCTCCTATTTTTCAATAATATATTTACTCTTTATAATTTTAGGGTAAAGAATAAAGAAGATATTTTTAAGCATCTATGAGAGGAGAAGACCAGAAATGATGATGCAAATATCTGCTATTGTATTTGTAGGAATAGTATTTATATTTATGTTATTTCAAGGAGAATACTTAGTTGCTATAACTTTAGCAATCATTGCATTTGTAGCTATTGCTTACATGGATAAACAGAATAAACAGAAAAAAGGAGAAGCTGATAAAAGAAAATAATTGGTCAAATATATTAAAATTCATATTTATGTATATTTGTTTGTAATATTTTGTATTTATTTAATATTCAATTTTCTTGTTGTGTTTAATGAAAATGGATCACTTCTACAAAGTTCTTAGACCTCTTTTATAGAGGTCTTTTTACTGTAATTCTATTTATACTACATCCCTTTAGATGGTACAATATACCTTAAAAGGAGTGATTAATGTGCCTATCTATATTCTTAACAGTTGATAAAGCAAAGGAAGAAATTAAACATCAATAAAACTTCATGAAATTAGTAGAATCCTATTATCCTGACACAATCGAGAAACTTATTATTTTTGAATATGCAAATCTCGGTAGTGGTAAGAAAGTATTTAACAAGTTAAACAGAATTGGACCTGTTGATGAGTACCAATTTGTCATGAATGTTATTAAATCCAAGCCTATTGATAAACTCATAAACTTGTTAGAGATGATTATATGTTTAGGACTAGGAAAAAGCGAAATAGAAAATAAAAAAGCAACCAAATCAATGGCTGCTAATGATTTTATGGATAGTATACTCTAAAAAGAACACTTGGACTACTTAATTTTCCATTTTTAACACTACCTAGTCTGTAGTCAGCCCATCCATTTAGAGCAATGTTCTGATTAGCATATATAATTTTATCTCCCAAAACAAATAGATTATCAAAAGTTTTTGTTGTTAATGCAGATATATTCTTCCCATTTGTATTCATAACATATAACGGTGATGTATTCGGATAATTCACTGTATTTGAATATATAATTTTTCCATTATAAAAATTATAAGTTGCTACAGAACTTTGTGTTAATCGTGAATTATTTGTCCCATTCAAGTTCATTTTATAAAGTTTATTCTTATCACTTTTATTAATATAATAGATTGTTTTATCTGAGATTATAGGTTTTTCTGCTTGGCTTGAAGTAAGTTTTACCTTACTTTTATTATCTAATGTTGCTCGATATAACCCATTATAAGTTTGATAATATAAATAGCTTCCTTCAGTAGTAAAGCTTGAAACTGTACCTGTTAATTTCTTCTTATTCTTTCCATTTAGATCAGAAACATAGATACTTTTATTAGACCAATTCATATCACTATATGCTAAATAGTATATTTTATTATTTACTATTTTATAATATCGAGCATCCATGTTTGCAATTTGGTCAATCGATTTGTTCACCAAATTCAAACGGAAAATTCCTGATTTTGAACCAGGTGAACCGAACATTAAATCTGAATAATAAATATAATTTCCTACTAATGTAAGTTCTACAGGCGCTATGACTCCAGATTTAGATGCATCAATAATTTTTACTCTGCCAGTACCATCTTTCTTAATTTTCGAAATTCCACCATCATAGAAATAATACCAGTCTTTATCCTCTGTTATGTATCCGTAGTTTGCTAAATTACCTTGAGAGCTCCCTTGTATCCATTGAGCACTCGCAAAACTTGGAGAAGCGAAAGCAAGCATCAAACCTAATGCTATTATACTTAATAATAACTTTTTCAAACAATACACCCCTTTGTAAACAATATCCATTAGAGTTTACCAGGTTCATGATAAAATTTCACCATTAATTTACTTTAAAATACAATATTTCCTCTTTTTTAAATTAAATTATTATATTTCAATTTGAAAATTTTCATACTTTTAGTTAGATATATTAGAGATAGCATTGACAGACTTTATAAGCAATTCTTAAAAAGAATAGGGGGACAGTTATGAGCGTTAGGCAGTTTATATCTGTCCTTTTTGTATTTTCATTTTTTGTAATCATAAATATCATTCTAGTAGTTGTATTGTAGAAATCAGCTAAGGAGTATTTCTGTTTGTATAGGATTAGATTTAGTTGAAAGGAGGAAATCGGCTATTTTGTTTTATGATGTTGCGTGAGTAATGCTAGTAAGTGCAGCTGAAGTGATTGAAGGAAATGAGGATGTAGAGCTTTTTGTCTAGTTTGATCCAGAGGGATTTCGTTTAGGGGTAGCTGATATGATTTACTGGAAGCACAAATATGCAATTTGTTTATTTTAATTGAGAGCTATTCAATTAATCGGATTATGAATTACAGGAAGATATATATTTAATAAGCCGTTTGTGAAGCATCATTCATCAGGTGATTTATTGAAGTAATGTTTACACATTGAGATAGGAAATCTTATGGACTTTCTTATGGCCTTGGAAATTCACAACAATATTTCAACTGAAGTTAATTTAATTAATACGCCTTTAGTATATTGCTTTAGTGAAGGTTTTAATTCATAAATGAAGCGGCTAGGGGGCCTATTTTACAACCTGTGTTATGAAGAAACATGCCATTTGAGCACGTGCACTTACACTTCCACATCCACATCCACAGATTATTGAAAATGATATTCATAGGGATTTTGTTATTTATATATACTTATTAATTTCTTTAAGTAATGATGGGGATGCTAGATAATAAGAATATAGTAGCTCAAACAGGTTTGCAAAGCCGTTAGAATCGATTTAGAGCGATTGTATTTAGGATGATAATAAATAAATCCTATTTTAGCTTCTTTACGCAGGGTTATAGATCAAACTGATACAATTACTCTTGGTGCAAGTCTTATCATGACGAGTGGTGTGCTTTCAATGTATTAAGCCACCCAATACTGTAAATGCTGCAAAAGTAAAATCACTGAAAATCTACAACAGTTAGCGAAAGAAGATAATAGTAATTTAAGTAACCATTTAACCAAAGTTGTACAAGAGCATATATCAAAAAAATAGATGAGAAATAGGCTAACCTTCAAAGCCTTTTCATACAACGCCAGCTACAGCAATAGCTTATAAAACGAAATGTATGTTCTTCTAGGTTATTAATTAATATTAAATTGATTAGCATTTAGCCATTTTAAAGTATTTAGTTTTTTGTATCTCTGACAGTAACGAATAATATAATAAAAATATGGTAAAGTAAGGTTATTGGTGGTTTATGAAGTAAAATTCAAATTGTGAAAACACGAAGGAGGAATGTATTTGAAAAAAGATTTTAATAAACTTGCAGATAATTTTTAGTTGCCTTACTAGCAGGTATTGCAATCGGGTTTTTCATTGTACGTCGTTACATGATGAACTATTTGAAAAAGAACCCACCAATTAACGAGCAAATGTTACGCATGATGGTGGCGCAAATGGGAATGAAACCATCACAAAAGAAAATCAATCAAATGATGCAAGCTATGAACAAGCAAACGAAATAATAAATCGCTTTATATCAAGGGTTTGAACGGTGTCGACATTATAACTGAAAGAGGTCAGAGTTGCTCTGGCTTAACTTTCGTTTCTTATATTTTAGCTTCATAAAACGCTTTTGGTTTAGTATTTCACAGACCATCTTTCTCGATGAAAAATTCATTGAGAAGGGTGGTCTTTTTTGTGTTATTGGAAGATGCGATAGCGGATGATGACTACTATTGTCAGTCTAGAAATTTTACTAATAAGTGGTTGAAAAATAAGAGCTAGGAATTGAACTAAGTTCTACTGTATCTAAAAGAAAAGAAAAGAAAAGAGAAGAAAACATAGGCGTAAATTATCATAGCTCATATGAAGGACTTTGCAATTTTGCAGGGTCTTTTACTTTTTTATGATTTCAAGGGCGTTCATACACTTTGTATAAATATACATTAATTTTTTGGGATATGCCCATTCTCATTTTATCTTTTAGAAGGATATTAAAATGAATGGAGCATTGATGTGTGATGACATAATCAGTATAAGTAGTAAAGAGTAGGCAATCTAATCAACATTTTTTGGAACATATACTTAAAGAATGCTTTATCATGCAAACTGTTGAAATGGCAGATGCATATTGTGAGTTTCTTGAAAGCAATAGTGAAGATGAAGTTTTTATAAAATATCAAATCCAAATTGATGAAGAAATCCAAGCGTATAAAACTACAGATGAAGAGATTGAAGCACGTATCCAAGCTACGGTTCCAATGTTAGATATCCTTTGAAGTTTTTGATACTTACCTTTAATAGGAGGTCATTAATAATGACTAACGATAATATAATTAGATTAAACTTCAAATTAATAGAAGAGGATGCAGAAAGAGTAGCTAAATTTGATGCATTTGCAAAAGAAGTAGTTCGTTTAAATATGGAACACGTTACTCACTCTATTGAAAATCGACTAGAAAATGAAAGTGTTTAGTGACATTCTAAGTGCTTACATAAATTCAATTCTAGCCGGTAGGTTCGCAAGCCTTACGAAAGAACAAATACTAGGGGATATACAGAACGGAAGATTTATTGAATTAAGAGATATTATCTTTGATGCATTCGAAGCAGACGAGCTTATCAAGCTCCATCTTGAGGAGTTAGGATCACATCCTGAACTGGAGATGAACTTAGAGAAGAACTGAACGAGCATTATAAACAGGCTTATAAAGAAATGGAGGAGCTTGCTTATGTATAAGGTAAAAAACTTTTTGTTTATCAATCTACCAACTGTTTCATTCTTTCTTTTAATTGTCTTTTTCAGTATAATTTCCATATTTAGATTCGCAGAATAGGGCTTTAAACAATAAATTAATAGAAAAATATATTTAAATATCAGATAACTAAAATTAATTCTATGATTTTAATAAAAAATATTAGAGAGACCACTATTGGGTGGTCTTATTTCTTTACATATAAAATGTTAATTTTCATACACGTTGTCGTTGCAATAATTCCTACAAATATCCCCAAACTGAAACAGGTGACATAACCATTTGATAACATATGAAGAAGAAATTTTATAATGAAATTGGAAAAAAGAAAGAATATTCTCTAAGAAAGTTAAAGAGTATGAAAATTATAGAGTTTGAATGATATGTGTAGTCGAAAATATTATTTTTGCGTTTATAAGAGCTGCACAAGCCGTTCTTTATTTGTATTATTAATGATTCAGTTAGTACTATTTTGAATCATGCAAATGACGTACTTGGCAATATAATAACTCTAAAATGTACGTTTTCTTTGATAAAAACTAGATTTCATACATAGTTGAAACGACTATTCTGATTAATGGAAAAATAGAACATTATGTGATTTGATTTTATGATTAATAGTATTAGTGCATATTATGGAGAGAAATAATTAAAATACATAAATTGGTAATTGGTGAGCGAGAAGTAGGGGTATTGGAATCTATTACGTGTAATTAATGTGTTGAAACTACGGTTCTTAATGGAGATGAGTGTGAAAGACAAATCAAAGCAGAGGGTTTTCAAACAATTTAATGCGAGTTTGGATACCGTAGTAAATATGATTTTGAAAGATGAACTTATGATTTATGCCAAGAATGCTTAACAGAGTTTACAAAATCATTTAAGCATCCACACGAAGTGAAGGGAATTTGTTAATTAGAAGGAGTGAACATCCTTCTTTTTTGAATAACTAATAATAAAATCTTAATTTTATGTAAAAAGAATAGAGAGACTTAGGGACGTTTAGATTAATTAAAGTGGATTTTAGTAAATTTTATTAGTATTTTATCATCCCAAAGGCTCGCAACCTATGTCATCACCATTACGATCTAAATGGGGATTATATCCTGAATCACCTCTATAGATAGGTGCTGCGCCTGCTGCCTGCTTCTCGAATTTCATCACAATTATAATAAGTATAGGTATCGTTGGTTTCATTTTCTTCGTTATCAGAATAACTGTTGTCTTCAATTGCTATATTTTTATGAGAACTGAACTCATGTTTAAGTATCATGATAGAGGCTATTTCAACTTTTACATAATTAAGGTGATGAATAAAGAAAGCAGAATTCTCATGATATTTAAAGAAAAACAGAATACATTTTCCTGGATCCTTCGGTCATGCAGCGATTTCCTTCTTTTATAGTTCATTTGTAAATAACCTAAATAATGAGTATCTAAAAAACAAAGAAACTCATTATCTATTGTAAAAAGGAAATAATAAACATGCGTAACAGGAAAATCCATCTAATTGGAAGAATTATATTATATTGATGTATTGGGAGAAGGAGGAAGAGAAAATGACGAACTTAAAAATGAAAAAAGAAAATCAACAGCCGCTTTACCTAAAAGTAAAAGCAGATAGCACAAACGTTGTGTCAAAAGATACTGTTTCTAAAGGAAAAGAAAAACCAGCTATTACATTACATGTAGTAGTTAACAGTAGCACTGAGAAATCTAAAGAACAAGAGTCTTTTTCACAAGATAGTATGTTGATTAATCATCATTCTAAAAGTACATTCATTCTATTCTGTAATCTCTTATATGCATATGCAGGTAAACTATTAGCTGTACTAATTGAAGAAAAACTAATACGCTTTGATTAACTACGTATACAATAGAGCGTTAGATAGAGAACATACCAATTCTAATCTGTTATGGGTATTTATAGAAGTGCCAGTCCAAATGTGAACTGGCACTTTGTAAGATACAAAACTAATTATCCGGTTTTGGTTTGGAAATTTGCTTTATCTATTTTTTATTAATAAATGTGTCAATGCTTCTTTAATTGATGTAGCTGGCCGGTTTAATAGTAATTCTAAATCTGATTTTGGTGCTTCTAATCCGCCTTCACGAATACCCTGTTGCATCATTGTTAACATTGGAAAGTAATAATCGGGAATACCTGTATCTTTTAAAAGCTCTTCATACTTAGCGTCATCAACTGAGACTAATGCTACTTCTATCTCTAATACTTCGCTTAAAGTATTAACAAATTGTTTTTGTGTTAAGTTTTTACCAGAAAGCTCATAAATGTTGTTTTCGTGACCTTCGCCTACTAGTACATTTGCTGAAGCTTCAGCTAGGTCGGGTCGGTATACCCACCCGATTTTACCTTCACCTGCTGATGTTACCCAAGGAGCACCTTGCATACAACCTTGAACTGTACTTAATTCATTCTCTATGTACCAATTGTTACGTAAAATCACATATGGAATACCTGATTCAATTACTGCAACTTCTCGTGATCTATGCAACTGAGCTAAAAAGAAATCATTATCTGCCGCACGCGTGACACTTGGATATATAATTTGTTTCACACCAGCTAATTTTGCTGCTTCAACAGCGTTTGAGTGTTGACGCATAACTACTTCAAAATCACCGAAAGTCGACATAATGAATAAACGATCAATGCCTTCAAAAGAAGATTTTAATGTTTTGGGGTTTTCAAAATCCGTTACACGAACTTCAATATCTCGTTTTTTGTATTGAACTGCTTTTTCAGAATCGACATCACGAACACCCACAACGATATCGTTTATTGATGCTTTAGCTAATAAGCTTTCAACTATTTTTGAACCTAAATTACCATTTGCACCGGTTACTAAAATTTTCATATAATCTCCTCCACTAAGGCGCTTTTTTGATTTTTTGTATATAATACATATACTAATTCTTAAGAAGGATTTATGTAAGAAGGCACAATTAAATAACATAGTCATAAAAATAGTACCTAGAGAAAAGGGAGGCATTATGGCACGTTTTAGTTATCAAGATGAAACAATCTCTGAAGAAATGCAGCAAGAAATTTGTCCATTAACAGTTACCCAAAATGCAATTGCAGGTAGATGGAAAATCGTGATTTTATGGCATTTAAGCAAAAATGAAACTATTAGGTTTAATGAATTATTGAGGATGTTACCTGGTATTTCAAAAGGAATATTGACTAGACAATTAAGAGAACTTGAAGAGGACGAGCTAGTACACAGGGAAGTTTATAAAGTTGTTCCACCTAAAGTAGAATATTCATTAACAGTGCAGGGGAAAAAGTTTATACCTGTATTAGAAGCAATGCAAGTCTGGGGTAAAGATTTACTAAATAAAAAAGTAGAGAGGTATGAAAAATCTGAGGATTAATAAATCCGTACTAACTTTCTATTACCAATAGTTAAAAGGTGTCGAGTTCATATTAAATAAATGAACAAATTCATATTTTAGTAATGTACAGGAAAATAAAAAATAATTACGCTAATAACGGAGAACTTTATCTTGAGTAGTATCTTTAGTAAGAATTACATTTCTAATTCAACTAACAAAAGGGTGCAATAGTAGAAAATCAGAGCTGTCATGTAGACGGCTTTTTTCTTGTGTTGCTATCGAGAGAGTTCAATAAGAAATATATCTATGTATATTGTTTTATTGGAGAATGAAAAGTTATTAAATAAGTAAAATATTTTGCAACCATACTTTTTCAGCGTCGTCTAAAGTATGAAAGGGTGTGGAGGATGCTAGAGAAAAAGAAGAGGGGTTATATGGAAGAGGAGCATTTGAATAAAGAAGAAACTATCGAAATGTTAATGGATCAATATGGTAAAAGTGTTGTGAGATTAGCATTCACTTTTGTTAAAAAAGAGCAATTAGCTGAGGATATCGCACAGGAAGTTTTTATTAAATGCTATCAAAAGTTGGACGATTTTCGTTACGAGTCTTCTTATAAAACTTGGATTTATCGTATTACTGTGAATTTATGTAAGGATAGGCTGAGAAGTTGGAATTTTAGAAATATTTTTTTAACGGAATTGTTTTCGGAAAATAGAATTAATTATAACACTCCTGAATCAGAGCTATTGAATTTAGAGATGAAATCTGATTTATCAATAAAAGTGTTATCATTACCGATTAAGTATCGAGAAGTTATTATTTTATATTATTACGAGGACTTTTCTTATGGTCAAATATCTGACTTGTCGAATATTAGCATACAAACGATTAAATCTAGATTACATAGGGGAAGGATTTTATTGAAAAAAATGATGGGTGAGGGAGGTAAAAATGATGGATGATAGGTTAAAACGTTTAAAAGAAAATATGGACAATACTATTTTAAATACTTTGGATTTTCGGGAAGAAAATAAGTCTAAAGTAAGAAAAGTGATTTATAACTCAAAAAAAATAAAAAGATAAAGAATCTGTATCCACGGATTTTAAGTCTCGGTTTTTCCTGCATCTTTATATTAGGCATCTGTTATCTAGGGTTAGAAAAGTTCGGTTTTATTCAACCAGAAAAGGAAAAAGTTACGGCTAATACTTTGATTTCATCTGGAAAGATATATGATTCTAATGGTAAAGCTATCGGAGATAAGGCTGTATCATTTGACGATGCATTAGATTCAAAAGTACTCTCAGAAGTTAAGAAAGGTAATAATTTAAAATTAACAGTTGACATGGATTTGCAATACGGAGTAGAGAAAATTATTGAAGAAGAATTGATTCAGAAAAAAACTTTTGAAAACACTGACCTTTTAGACCGAGCGTTTGTAGTAATGATGGATCCGAACACAGGAGAAATTTTAACAATGGCTGGTAAACAATATGTGAGAGATGAAGAGACTGGTAAGATGCAGATTCATGATTTTGCTCTAGGAAACATAACTACATCTTATACAATGGGAACGGTTATAACGGGTGCAACAATCTTAACAGGCTATGAAACTGGTGCAATTCAACCTGGGCAGGTAATCCTTGATACTCCATTAAAGATAAAAGGTACAGTTTCAAAGAAATCGTGGAAGGATATGGGGTTTATCAATGATTTGAATGCATTAAAGCAGTCATCAGATGTCTATATGTATAATACAGCAATTCGAATTGGAGAAGGAGAATATCGTGAAAATCAACCATTAAAAGTGAATCCTGAAGCATTTGATACAATGCGCCGTTATATGGGGCAATTTGGTTTAGGTGTTGCAACAGGCGTTGATTTATCAGATGAAATGAAAGGTTTTAAAGGAAAAGGAACGGAACCTGGTAAATTACTAGACTTATCAATTGGTCAATATGATACCTATACTCCGATGCAATTACTACAATATGCTTCTACAATTGCAAATGGTGGAAAAAGGCTGCAACCTCATATTTTAAAAGAAATAAGAGAGCCAGCTAAGGATGCTTCGTCATTAGGTGCAATTATCAAAGAAGTATCTCCTACTATTCTTAATAAAGTAGATATGGAGCCTAAGATGGTTGAACGAGTTCAAAAAGGATTTCAGAAAGTAATGCAAGAGGAGGGCGGAACAGGTTATTCAATGTTCGGAAATGCGGGCTACAATCCTGCAGGTAAAACGGGTGCAGCATCGGCTTTTTATGATGGCCCACTTCATAAAAACAATGATGAGCCACTAGCCACAATGAACTTATCATTGGTAAGTTATGCACCTGCTAATAATCCAGAAGTTGCGGTGGCAGTTGTTGTTCCTTGGGCATATCAAGGGGAAAGTGGTCATTCTATGAATTTAGATATTGGAAGAAAAGTGATGGATAAATACTTTGAATTAAAGGGAAATAGTAAAGCACCTCTATCAGAAGGTGAAGAAAAAAATGCAGATGTAAAAGAATAATTAGTAGAAAGTAATTCAGCTCAGCTATGTATGCGTATCAATATATACAAGAAAATGAGTTAGTTTTTAATTAAAGTCACAATTATGTTGAATAATTAAATAAAGGTAATAGATGTTAGGAGTATAATTATAGACAAATAATCTTTATAAGGAGATGTCCAAGGTGAAAGATTTTCAAATACATTTTAATGGCTCTGAGTATTCGGTGTTTTATGAATATTGGGATGGAAATGTTTATTGGGAAACTGTTCAAGATGGATTTAAGACTAAAGAAGATGCTAAAAAGTGGGTAGATGGAACCCATTCTGTACTTGAAGAAAGTAGAGAAAGAGATTTATGGACAGAGATAAATTAGAATAACGATACTAACTCAAAAAAGTTCTCAAATATAAACGGCATTTAAGGGAATTGTTGTTCCTTAAGAAGCTTAAAATAGCGGTAAATAATGTTATATAACGAAGCGGGCAGAAAGAATGTGAATTCGATTTTCTGTTCGCTTCTTCTCTTTAAGTCAGAATAAAAGAAGGATTTAATTAGAAAATGTATGATAGTACCCAGATTACATATGTGAGATGTTGTAAGGTGTTAAAAAGAATTGATAATTGAGTGAAGGATTGAGTATTTGATATTCAATATAAAGATAAAAAGCTAATTTTTTATAAAAATTAGCCAAAGAAGAAAAAGTATTTTAAACCTATCCGTGATTAAATATGTAAAATAGAATCAGTTACCAAGAATGATTTGAATAAATGACGTAACTCCATTGTCTCCAAAAAAATGATCAAAGTAATCAATCGCTCTAACTACAACCCATGTAAGGGTGCTTGCGATTAGTCGAATGATAAGCAGTAATAACCCGGATTTCCAAAGAATGAAGACGATTAATAAGTAAAAGAACCATTTAATTGCACTGAATCCTAATTTAATAAACATTAAAAAGAATATAAGTCCGCCTATGATGATATATAACATGTATTCCCAACCTTTTATATTAATTGATTTTACAACTAAATGATATATGAATATATTAATGTAAATTGCATTAAATGAAAATATGATGAATTGTTGTTTAATTATTATGAATATTTAATTTGTTATAGTGTGATAAAGGATGATTGTTATATGAAAAAAGCCTCCCATAAAGAGAGGCAGTTTATAATCATAACCCAAGAAAGTATTTTTTATAGATAAAACCAAACTCTTTTGCATTATATTGAACTTTTCTGTTACAGCATTTAAAACAAGCTTATTATCTCTTTGAGAATCACAATACCTTCCTCCATTTGTTATCAGGTTAAAAAATTAAACAGCATAATCAAATATTTCTTTCTCTTTAGAAGAGTTATTGTTGATAAGTAAATCCTTATATTGTTTTTTGGAAAGTGTGGAAGATAAATGAGGTTCATCATTTTTATAGAGAATTCTTTCAGCATCTATGAATGCACCTTTTTTAGGAAAAGTACTAATCATTGTATACTGATCATGTTCCGTTGTTCCGTTTAGTTTAAAATCATATTTATGAAGTTCATCATTGATTTCATATCTTAAATAGTAGCTTATCTGTTTACTATATAATTCAAATAATATAAATTGCTCGTAAGTATTAAGTTTTGAAAATTCTTTTTGTGGTTTAAATTTTAACAATTAACTTTAAAAAAGCATTATGAATAATGAGGTGATTTATGGAAATGATAGGGGCTTTCAATTGAAGTAACAAAAAACCAGCCAATTAAGGCTGGTTCAGAAGAGGAGATACTTGAAAAAAGATTCATCATAAATAGAGTATGCTAAAAAAATTACGAAACTATTAAAGAAAGTTTAAATATTTTTTAAAAACGGATTATTTTTTATTTCATCTTCTATTGATGTTAGAGGACCATGACCAGGAAAAACAACTGTGTTTAATGGAAGTTTAAATAATTTATGATGAATGCTATTCATTAATGCATCCATATTCCCTCCTATAAAATCTGTGCGTCCGATGCCTCTTTTAAATAAAACATCTCCTGAAAATAAATACCCTTCTTCACGGAAATAAAAAGATATACTACCTGGTGAATGACCAGGTGTTTCAAGAACATCAAATGTAAAGTTCCCTATAGTTAATATTGATTCATTCATTATGACCTTTTCAGCTTCTCTTTGTACAAATGGTATATCCATGTCGGAACCATTTAAAGCAGGTGTATATAGCCATTCTTCTTCATTTTTATGTACGTATGCTGGAATTTGAAATGCATCTCGAACTTCATCTGCTGCTCCAATATGGTCAGAATGTGCATGAGTTAATAAAATAGCTAGAGGTTGCAATTCATTATTTTTAATAAATTGAACTAATTTTTCTCCCTCTGCACCTGGGTCAATAATGATGCATTGATCTTTTTCATCTTTCAATATGTAGCAGTTTGCTGCATACGATCCTAATGGTAATTGATAAAATTTCATCATACAAAAACCTTCTTTCTTTTTAAGTTTTTGAATAAAAGCATGTTATTAAATAATAGTTTTACACTGATACAGGTAAACCCTCATTAGATGATTTCTAATATCAGGAATAATTATAATATTTAAAAATGCTATTCTAATATATTTTAGTTTATGTATAGTTCAGTGGTAAAGCGAATTATTATTGAATAACATTAAGTTGAGTTATTAGACATATTTTATGGAGAGGGAGAAAGATTGAATTTATAAAAGTTTCATTATATAAGTTTTGGGGAAGGGATGAATATATTTGGTGATTCTTTAATTTTATTTATGCCTATTACGGTCTTCTGGAATGTGAATGAGGCGGTTGGTATAATAATCCAAAAGGAACAGTGACGGTTTTTCTTACATATTGTATGATTATTATGAAACCGTAAGCTTTTATGTTCGTATATATGGTATAGCCAATTTTCCTATTGGATGAAAGAACATCAAAAGTAGGTTGGTAATAAGTAGGAGGGAACCAGATGAAGGTAATTATAGGTTCGATTATTGTCATATTCTTTTTAGGTATTGGCATTTGGTTAATAATGTCTCCATCATTTAAGCAAGTTGGAGATACAGCCTACAAATTAAAAGAAAAATTAAAGGAGGAAGATGACGAAGATGGAAAACGTGACAGCGATGAAAAAAGGTAAAAGTCGTAAAGTATTAGGTGGAATTATTGTAGCTTTAGTTTTAGTTGTCGGAGTAGCTGTAGTATCGTTATTTATTGAAAAGATTCCAAATGGTTACGTGGGCGTAGTTTATAGTCCAAATGGTGGTGTTCAGGAGAAAACATTAGGGCAAGGTTGGCACTTAGTTGGACTGTTCGATAAGGTAACAAAGTATCCTGTAAGAATGCAAACGGTTAATTATAAGGATATTCAAGTTGCAACTTCTGATGGGAAAAACGTAACAATTGATTTTGCTTATACATATAGCATTCAGCCTGATAAAGTAGTAGATGTTTTTAACAAGTTTGGTCCAATTGAAGTCGAGCAAATTGAAGAATCATATTTACGTACTAGATTATGGGATGCAGGACGTAAGGGAATTGCTAAGTTCTCTGTTATTGACACGTATGGAGAGAAATCTTCTGAAGCAGCTTTAGATGTACAAAAAATCTTTTCTGATGACATTGGTAGAATTGGATTTGTTGTAGATAATTTAACTCTTGGTGTTCCAAAGCCAGATGAATCTACACAAGCAGCGATTAATAAGCGTGTAGAAGCTGCACAGGAGCTAGAAAGAAAACAAATTGAATTAAACATTGCGAAAGCAGAAGCAGAAAAGAAAAGAATAGAAGCACAAGGTATTGCTAATTATAATGAAATTATTAAAAAATCAATATCTCCACAAGTAATTCAGAACAAATGGATTGAAAAATGGGATGGTAAAATGCCTAAGGCGACAGGATCTAACCAATTAATTCAAATTCCTATTGATGATACGACAACTTCAGCTACAAAGTAAATTGAGATTGTCAAAAGGGTTCTATTAGAAATATTTCTTAGTAATGTATGGAGGTGTGGCTCATTTTACGATAAAAATAAGCCACATCCTAACAGAGGTTCTAACAAACGAAGTTAAATTATAAAATTGTTAAGAGGCGTCCCAAAAGTAATTGAAAATCGCTTTTGAGACGCCTCTATTTTTATCGACCAATTCATCTGACTTTATGTAAAAGAAAAAAATGTATATATAATATTTTTTATAAGACGTTTAAAAGTAAATTTGATAAAGTTAAAAATAGAAACTATTAACTTAGAAACTATTATTATATTCATTTAACAAACAATCGAGTTCTTGGCTATGTTCAAGCGTTGTTGAACTGTTTAAACCGTATTCAGAGACGATTTGAAATAGTTCTTTACGCTTATTTTCAATTTGTTGCAATAATTCTTGATTTGACACAGTAGATAATCCTTTCGAAAATAATTGATTATAGGTATATGTAACTAGTAAAAAATGTAATTTTCCCTTTTAATAGTATAACTTTTCGTGGAAATAAATTCAAACATTTACTTTCATTGTTAATTGAATATTCTGTCAAATAAAATTCAATAATAATTTTTCCCTAAAATAACCTATTTTTGATAATATAGTTATATAAGATAGTATGTTAGGAGGTTGCACCATTGTCAGAGGTTAATATTTTTCTTGCTTTTGGAGCTGGATTCTTGAGTTTTATTTCACCTTGTTGTCTTCCGCTATATCCTGCATTTTTATCATATATTACTGGAATGAGTGTTGGAGAAATTAAATCAGAAAATGCAATGCTGCAAAGAAGAAGTATGCTACATACATTGTGTTTCTTAATAGGTTTTTCCATCATTTTTATCGCATTAGGATTTGGTACGTCGTTTTTAGGACAATTCTTTAAAAACTATGAAGATTTAATTAGACAAATAGGAGCGATTTTAATCCTATTTTTCGGTCTAGTGATTGTAGGTATTTTCAAGCCCCAATTTTTAATGAAAGATCATAAATTTCAATTGAAAAGTCGACCAAGTGGTTATTTAGGCTCTATATTAGTTGGGCTTGCATTTGCAGCTGGATGGACGCCATGTACAGGTCCTATTCTATCAGTTGTCTTAGCTATGGGTGTATCAAACCCTGACTCTGCTATGATGTATATGATTGCATATATACTTGGTTTTGCAATTCCTTTCTTCATTCTTTCTTTTTTTATTGGGAAAATGCAATGGATTAAGAAGCATAATGTATTCATTTTGAAAAGCGGTGGATATATCATGATTGTAATGGCTGTGGTCCTCTATTTTGATATGATGACAGGCATTTCTTCCTTTGTAACTAATACTTTTTTTAATGGTTGGACAGGATTCTAATGCGTTCGTTTTGTATACATTACAATAAGTGAAAAGTATATTTAATTTTTTTGAAATTTTTTCTAGAATCTGAGTTTTTTATAGTATACTAGTTAGAAGATATTGTAATAGTAAACGGATTTTAGTTAATGCTGATTTATATAAGTTTTCTATAAAGGGAAATAGGAAAACCCGTTTTTATAGGTAGGAGGTCCAACATTGGCTAGAATTTTGATTGTAGATGATGCGAAGTTTATGCGATTAACTTTATCTAGTATCTTGGTAAAAGCAAATCATGAAATCGTCGGGGAAGGTGAAAATGGTCAACAAGCTGTTGAACTGTATAACGAACACCAACCCGATATAGTTACTATGGATATCACAATGCCGGTAATGAGTGGACTTGAAGCGGTAAAAATCATAAAACAAGATAATCCGGAAGCGAAAATAATTATGTGTTCTGCTATGGGACAACAGAAAATGGTGGTAGAAGCCATCGAAGCTGGAGCAAAAGATTTTATTATTAAGCCGTTTGATGAAATGAGAGTAAATGATGCAATTAATCGTATTTTAAGATAAAATAGAAAAAACCTGTTCATTTCGAACAGGTCTTTTGATTTTCAATGTAAAAATTGGTAATATAATAAAGCAAATTCATACGAAAAATGTCTTACAACTAGGTGTACATTTATAGATGAATAAGCAACAGTTGTATACAATAAATGTAGTTAGCTTTTGCAATCCCATGAAAAGGACTGATGGATTTGATTTATATTTCAACGGGAATAGCTATATTAATGGCTTTGGGTGTTTTATTTATTAGAATGAAAGCTTCGAGTAAACCTGTTAGTAGCAAAAAAATAATATTACCACCTATTTTTATGAGTACGGGAGCGCTTATGTTTCTTTTTCCTTTCTTCCGAGTTACCTCAGCAGAAATATTAGAAGCACTATGTGTGGGGATGTTTTTTTCAATCTTTTTAATTAAAACGTCTACTTTTGAAATTCGAGATAATGATATTTACTTAAAACGATCAAAGGCGTTTGCATTTATTTTAATTGGTTTAGTAATCATACGCTTAGTTGGTAAACTGGTATTAAGTAGTACTATTGATGTTGGTCAACTAAGCGGTATGTTTTGGATTCTTGCGTTTGGAATGATTGTTCCATGGCGTGTAGCGATGTATGTACAGTATAAAAGACTACAAAATACAATGTTAAATACGGCAATCGTTAAAGCACCCTAAGTTGGGTGCTTTTTTCTATGTAACGAAAAATACTGACCTCTAAATGGCGATATAGAGGTCAGTACTCTTTGGGAAATAATTTAATAACTTTTAGGATTTTATGGCGGGACTGTGTGGGAATCGAACCCACCAGAGATGACACGCATCTCTCAGATGATTTTGAAGATCACGGGGCACACCAGTGTCCCTTCCAACCCCGTGTGACAACGTTTCTTATTATACAAAGAATGTTCACTAATGACAACATGATTTTTCTTATTTTCTTCACAAATTTATCAATATTAAATAAGTATCTCCTTAATCTTCTAACTTTACCATTTTGAGGGTAAAATCTTGCTATAAAATAAGCTACTTTATTATAATAGTATTGATATAGTGGAAGGGGAACAGGAGGTTATATCTATGTTGAGTGGCTGGTTTTTATGGTTTATTTTATTATGGGTTGTAGTGCTACTAGGATCTTTTGCTATCGGTGGATTTTTTATGTTCAGAAAATTCTTAAAAAGAATCCCGAAGCAAGATGGCTTGTCAGATATGGATTGGGAAGAGTATTATGTGAAAGAAACAGGAACGTTATGGACCAAGGATACTAAAGAGTTATTGGATGATTTAGTAAGCCCAGTACCTGAGTTATTCCGAGATGTTGCTAGACAAAAAATCGCAGGGAAAATTGGTGAGCTTGCGTTGCAAGAGAAAGCTAAGCTTATAGATGAAGACCTAATAATAAGAGGATACATAATAGCAAGCCCTAAGCGCGATCATAAATTCTTGCGTAAGAAGTTGCTGGAAAATAAAATTGATATTCAAATTTATCA
Organism: Bacillus massiliigorillae; assembly: GCF_000380245.2. Taxonomy (GTDB): domain Bacteria; phylum Bacillota; class Bacilli; order Bacillales; family DSM-1321; genus Bacillus_AD; species Bacillus_AD massiliigorillae. The sequence continues at coordinate 2,345,463 of NZ_HG428741.1, read as the reverse complement.
GCATTTATTTGATTAATGAAAATAGAAAATGGCTTCATTTGAATGTCTTTTGACGTTTGAATGAAGCTTTTTTAGAGGCGTATTTATTTTATCGCTATAACAATAAATGCTTGGATAATAAAGGGTAAATATATAGTGAGATAAAAATTAGCTAATAGTAAGAAAAAATGGTTGAATTTTCATTGAATTTGTACTAATCTTTAATAGTGATTTTGATAATCGTTATCATTTAATTATAACAATTTTGTTAAAGAAGAAATGAAATTATAAAGATTGTTGAAGTAAGAAACTGAATATTTAAATTTTTGTTCTGGTGTAACAATTACCTTCTGTGTGTTTTTTTATTTGAAGAGTTATATGCCAGTTTGGAGTGAATGAATTTGTATAGAAAAATAATTTATATGTGCTTGTCATTATTAATTATCCTTTTCTCAAGTGTCCATTTAACAGCTTATGCAAAAGACGATGTGAAAGAATCAGCGAAGAATTTGGTAACTAGTTTAAAAGATGTTCAAGAGCAGTTGCAACAGAATGATATAGAAGCTGCAGATCAACTTTTCCGTGATTTTAAAGTAGAATGGACGAAAGTAAAGGGAGATATTAGAGAAGATTCACCAGAATCGTTACAAATGGTGGAATCGGAAATGGCTCAATTATCGCTATCTTTATTAAATGAAGAAAAAGAAAAATCTATTGAAAACTGTAATGAATTAATAGAGATTATGAACAAATATAGCGAGGGGACATTAAATACAAACCCTAATAAAATAGAAGAAAAAAGTTTATCTTCTTATATTACGTTACTAAAGGATACAAAAGAATCGCTTAAGAAGAATGATTTGGCAACGGGTAAACTTCAAGTCCAACAATTAACAAATGAGTGGCTTAGCGTTGAAGGTGATGTTGTCACGCAATCACAAAGCGTGTATAACAACGCTGAGAAATCATTAGTGTTGTTAGCTGCCTATGTTGAAGATGAAAGCAAGATTTCAAAAGCTATAAAGACTATTGATACATTAATTGTTGATTTAGAACCATTACAGAAAGATTCCTATGGTATATGGGATGCTGCATTAATTCCTATACGAGAAGGTGTAGAGGCACTGCTAGTGGTAGGTGCTTTACTAACTGTTGTAAAAAAAGCAAACGTTCAAAAAGGTCGTCGATGGATATGGGGCGGGACGTTACTTGGATTACTGGTCAGTATATTAATTGGAGTAGTAGTTTCATATATTTTAACGTCTATTTCATTTGGACAAAATAATTTCTTAATTAATGGATGGTCAGGTGTTCTAGCTAGTCTAATGCTTCTATATGTAAGTTATTGGCTACATCGTAATTCAAATGTGAAACAGTGGAATAGTTTTATTAAAGATCGAACAGAAATGGCACTTAGTAAGGGGAAAATGTTTTCCTTTGCGGCTTTAGCATTTTTAGCGATATTAAGAGAAGGTATGGAAACAGTTATTTTCTTAATTGGTATGGTTAATCGGATGCCAATGGAAAAGTTGTTGTTAGGAATAGCTTTAGGATTTAGTATTTTGATTATTATTGCTATATTGATGTTAAAAGTAGGAGCATATCTACCATTAAAACCGTTTTTCGTTGTATCAAGTTTAATCGTATTCTATATGTGTATTAAGTTTATGGGCTCTGGAATTCATAGCTTACAACTTTCCGGGCTAATTGATTCAACTGTCAATGAGAGCATACCAACAATTTCACTTTTAGGTGTATATCCATCTTGGTATAGTACAATACCTCAAGTAGCGATTTTTGCAATTGCTATTGGAGTTGTTATTTATAAACGTGTTAAACAAAGTCGTATTGAACAGAAAATTGGGGGAACAATTTCATGAAAATTGCAAACAAAGGGTTAAAAATCGTATTAATGTCATCACTATTAGCAGTACCTGCTTTAGCGGGATGTAATAATGATTCTTCAGAAAAGACAACAAGTGATAAGCCAAAAGAAACAGCGACAGTAGAAAAAGATAACGGGGTAAAAACTATTGCTGAATCACTTCAAAAATCGTTGCAAAATTTAACAGCAGCAATTGATAAGAACGATAAAGTAGAAATCGAAAAACTAGGGAAAGAGTTAAATAGCGAATGGTTGAAAAAAGAAAATGGCATTCGTGAAACATTCCCATTACTTTATACAGAAGTAGAAAAGTATATGCAGCCATTATATATCGGAGCTACTGGTGGCGCGCCAGATCAAAAGAAATTACAAGAATTAGCTGGACAGCTAGATGCTTCACTAACGAAGTTAGCAAGTGCTAAAGAAACAGAAGAGAAAACATCTGATATTTTAAATCAAGCTGTTGGACAATATGAGAAGTATGTTAATGAGGAAATTACAGCACTAGTTGCTTCTACTAAACTATTTACAGATGCTGTGAGAGCAAAAGATGTAGAAAAAGCAAAACAATATTATATTGAGTCACGTGTTCATTATGAACGAGTTGAGCCAGTTGCAGAAAGCTTTGGTGACCTTGATCCGAAAATCGATGCACGTGAAGGCGATGTTGACGAGGCTGAATGGGGTGGCTTCCATAAAATTGAGAAAGCACTATGGATGAATGAACCATTAGAGCCTATGGCTGCAGTGGCAGACCAATTAGATGCTAATATTTTAGAGTTAGAAAAACAAGTAAAAGAACTAAAATTACGTCCAACAACAGTAGTGGCTGGAGCAATGGAATTAATCAATGAAGCAGCTATTTCGAAAATAACTGGAGAAGAAGAGCGCTATTCTCACGTTGATTTAATGGACTTAGCGGCGAATGTAGAAGGTTCTCAAGCTGTGTACTTTGCAATTCTTCCTGCATTAAATGAAAATAATCGTGAATTAGGAAATAAACTAGATGCACAGTTCACTGTGTTAACGGATACGTTGCAACAATATAAAAAAAATGGTCAATATGTTCTTTATACAGAGTTAACAAAGGATCAAGTTCGTGACATCAGTCAAAAGCTAGCTGTATTAGCTGAATTAATGGGACAAACAGCGAAGATATTACAATAAGGAGGATTTATGATGGCGGATTCCTCTAGAAAAATTACAAGACGCGAATTATTAAAGCTTTCAGCTGTTGCTGGAGCAGGGGTAGCTATAGGAGCAAGCGGTTTAGGGGCTGTAACTGCTCTTTCAGAAGGCGGATTTTCAAAGTCTACAGTTTCTAAAGTAAATGATGAGGAACTTATTGTACCTTTTTATGGAGAACATCAAGCGGGAATTATTACTCCGCAGCAAACAAATATGTACATTGCTTCATTCAATTTAATGACGAATGATAGAAAAGATGTTATTAACCTTTTAAAAGATTGGACTAGCTTAAGTAATATATTAAGTAAAGGTAAAGTAAAAGACGATGATACAGTTAATGACTTTCAATCGCCAACAGATACTGGTGAATCAGAAGATTTAACTCCTTCACGATTAACGATTACATTTGGATTCGGACCATCCTTCTTTATGAAAGATGGTGTCGACCGATATGGCGTAGCCAAGCACAAACCAAAATATTTAAAAGATATACCAGCTACCAATGGTGAAGTATTGCAAGAACATTTGGTTGGAGGAGATCTTTGTATTCAAGTATGTGCGGATAGTCAACAAGTGGCTTTTCATTCAATACGTAATTTGATAAGAGCAGCATCTGGAACAGCACTTGTTCATTGGATGCAACAAGGCTTTATTAATGTACCAGACGGCGGAAAAACACCTAGAAATTTATTTGGCTTTAAGGATGGTACCGCGAATCCATCTGCAGATGATCAAAAATCATTACAAGAAATGGTTTGGGCTGGTGACAATGAGCCGGAGTGGATGAAGGCTGGCACCTATATGGCTTGCCGAAAAATTCAAATGTTCTTAGAAATGTGGGATCGTACTTCTCTTAAAGCGCAAGAAGATACATTCGGACGAAAGAAGAGCAGTGGAGCAGCCTATGGAAGTGTAGGGGAGCATGATGAAGTGGATACGTCCCAGCTTCCGAATGTTTCCCATACTAGGATTGCAAAAGAAACCGGTCAGCGAATTCTTCGACGTGCCTATTCTTATATGGATGGTATGGATCAAGTAACGGGCAATATGGATGCCGGACTTATGTTTATTTGTTTCCAACGTAATCCAGATAAGCAGTTTGTTCCGATGTTAAAGAAATTATCACAAATAGATATGATGAATGAATATATTAAACATATTGGTAGTGCTATGTTTGCTTGTCCTGGCGGTATTAAAAAAGGAGAGTATGTAGCACAGCGGCTTTTTGAATCTTAATTATGGAACTGTCTCAGCTGAGGCAGTTTTTCTTTTGGCTAATCTTCCATCTGCCATGCTCGGTCATAAGCCGTTCTGTTTTGAAAACTAAAAGCGGGTTTTCAAGAACAGTTCGTCTAGCCTTGCGCATGTCTCCTTATTGATTAAAAGCTATAACAAGAAGCAAATTCTAAATTCAAAAGGATCGGTGCTGGTTTTTCTTAATTTAAGAGGGTATATAATTTTGTGTGGTGTCCAATCTTACACCTGCTATGCTCTGAAATAAGCCAACCTGTTTTGAAAACCAAGTGCGGGTTTTCAAGAACAGCTCGTCTTATTTCTGCCGCATAGCTCTTTTTTGATTGGGAGTAAATCAAGGAGCGTAAACATCAATCAAAAAAGACCGGTGACGGTTTTTCTTAACAATCTGCTATAATATGGGGGAGCAAGAACTAGAAATGAGGGATGAATGTGAAATTCATACATACGGCCGATTGGCATCTAGGGAAAATAGTGCATGGTATTTACATGACTGAAAACCAAAGATATATTCTCCAAGAATTTGTGAAAATAGTAGAGGAAGAGCAGCCAGATGCAATAGTCATTGCTGGGGATTTATACGATCGTTCTGTTCCATCTACAGAAGCAGTTGAATTACTAGACGAAGTATTATTTCATATAAATATTACAATGAAAATACCACTAGTCGCTATTGCAGGTAATCATGATAGTGCGGAACGCTTATCGTTCGGTACGTCTTGGTATAAGCATAGCGATCTTTATATTCAAGGGAAAATTGAGGAAGATATTCAACCAATAAAAATTAAGGGAGTTAATTTTTATTGTGTTCCTTATGTTGAACCAGGGGTAATTAGACAATTATACAATGATGAATCTATTCATTCACATCAAGATGCAATGGCCGCAGTAATAGCTAGAATTGAAGAAAAGCTAGATAAAGATGAACCAAATGTGTTAGTCGGTCATTCTTTTGTTATTGGAGGAGAAACATCAGACTCGGAGCGTACACTTTCAGTTGGAGGTTCGGGCTGTGTTGCAAGTGAATTATATACACCTTTTTCTTATACTGCACTTGGTCATCTCCATAGCCCAGATGCTATTAAACATCCAACAATTCATTATTCAGGTTCATTGATGAAGTATTCGTTTTCTGAAGTTAATCAGAACAAATCAATCAACATTGTTGAAATGAAATCAGATGGGACTTTTACTTTGAAAAGACGTCCGTTAATACCGAAGCAAGACATGCGGGAATTAACAGGTTTTTTCAATGACTTGATGGATCCAGAATTTTATAAACAACAGAATACACAGGATTTCTTAAAGATAACACTATTGGATGAAGGTACAATTCTTGATCCTATTCATAGACTTCGACAAGTATATCCGTTTGTTTTACATCTGGAACGAAAATGGGATGTAACGGATTTAAAAAATAAGCAAAGTTATACAGTAGCAAAAGGTGAAAATAAATCTGAATTACAATTGTTTGAAAGCTTCTATGAGCAAATGACAGAGCGGAAATTTGATGAACAGAAGCATGATATTATGAAGCGAATTATTGATTCAGTGAAAAAAGAGGTGGAGATGTAAGATGAGACCACTACAATTAATATTGCAGGCCTTTGGTCCTTATGCTGCTAAAGAGGAAATTGATTTCACGAAATTAGGCAATCGCAATATGTTCGTCATTTCAGGAAAAACAGGAGCAGGTAAAACGACAATTTTTGACGGAATCAGTTTCGCGATTTATGGAAAAGCAAGTGGAGAAGAGCGTAATGGAACTGATTTAAGAAGTCATTTTGCTGATGCTGATATGACAACTGAAGTGTCATTGAAGTTCCAACTAAGAGATAAAACATATTATATTTGGCGATCTCCTATGCAGGATAGAAAGAAGAAGTCCGGAGAAGGCTTTACGACCTCTAATGCGAAAGCTGAATTGTATGAGATTACGAAAGATGGTAAGGAAATTCTGGCGGCAAATGTTAGAGATGTAGATGAAAAAATCAAAGAAATTATCGGTTTAGATGCGACGCAATTTAAGCAGATCTTGATGATTCCACAAGGTGATTTTAAGAAGCTACTTGTTTCTGAAAGTAAAGATAAAGAAGTTATTCTTCAAAAACTGTTTCACACACAAATTTACAAAAAAATTGAAGAAAAGTTAAAAGAAGAAGCGAGCACGATTAAAAAAGAAGAAGAACTTATTCAAATGGAAATAAATACACTTATTTCAAGTATTGAATGGAATCAAGATGATATAAAGAATGAAGCACCACAGCGTATTGTTGAACTTCTTGAAGAAGAAATGGAAAGGGGTAAAGAAGAGACAGAAAAGCTTCAAAATGAATATAAGTTAAAAGAAGCGTGGGAAAAAGCATTACAAAAAGAAATTTTTCATGGAAAAGAACTGCTTGTTAAATTTGAAGAGAAAAATAAATACACACAAGAAAAGCAAAGCTTAGAAGGTAAAAAAGAAACAATTGCTAATCAGAAAATAGAATTGCAGGCAGCTCAAAAAGCAAGCAATCTAGAGAAACAAGAGCATTCTTATTTACGTGTTGGAAAAAGGTTAACTGAAACAAAAGGGAGAGTTGATTCTTTAAAACAAGAAGCAAATGTACTTGAAAAAAGAAAGCTACAGTGTCAAGAAGCTTATACAATTGAAGCCAATAAAACTTCAGAAAGAGAAGAAGCAGCAGCTACAGTAATTAGCTTACAAGATCTACAAAAAGATGTACTTACATTTGCAAGTTTTCAAAAAGAAGTAGCGACTCTCGAAAGGAATTGGCAAGAGGAAAAAGCAAACTGCATTGCCCTTGAAAAGAAGTCAGAGCAAACAGAGCAGCTGTTGAAACAAATCGAAGGGCGAATCTCTGAAGCACAAAAATCAGCTGTTCTATACGGTGAAACCTTGCATGAGCATGAGAAACTGGAAGCGACGTTGCAGTTATTAAAAGAATTTAAGGATACAAATGCTGAAATCATTCAAGTTCGAAAAGCTCATAATGAGAAGCAATTAGAATTGAATGTAATGGAAGAAACGTTCCAAAAAGAAAAAAATGTATTGATGGAAATGGAAGCTGCTTTATTTCAGTCTCATGCTTTGCTTTTGGCGACTGAATTACGAGAAGGACAGCCATGTGCTGTTTGTGGATCGACATCCCACCCTAATCCAGCTACACATTCACAGAAATCAGGTGTGGCTTCTCAAGAAGACCATGAGAAGCAAAAAAGTAAATGTTTGAAATTAGAAAAACAAACACAAGTGTTACAGCAAGATGTGTATCGTTTGCACGTGCAGATTGAAAATCTAGACACTAGTATTGAAAAACAAGAAGAGTTACTGCAATCAAAATTATCATTCTTTGAAAGAAATGATTTTCAAACGGTACTTTTGCAGTTGAATTTACAATTAAAAAATACTTCAGAATCCCTGCTTCAACTTCAAAAAGAAAAAGATGAATTACTAAGTTTAGAATCGCAGTTAGAACAACTAAAGAAACAAATAGAAAGTCTTCATGAGAATAGTAAACAAACAAAAGCTAAAGAAGATGAAGTGAAAGAACGATTTATTCAATTGAGTACAAGGTTAGAAGGGATGGAAGAAAGAATCCCTGAGGAGCTGCGGTCAGAGCGAGCATTTGAGCAGGCATTACAGAATGCCATTTCAAAAAGAAACGAGCTTCAGCGTGTTCTTGAACAAAAGCAAGTAGCATTGCAACTAGTGTTAACGGAAGAAGCAAAATTGAAAAGTGCAATTGAAACGAATGAAAATAGTATGCAATCTTTACAAATTGAACTTGATGAAGAAAGAGAACTGTTTAAACAAGAAATGAATAATCAAGGATTTGAGACATATCAATCTTATAAAGAGGCGAAACGATCGGAAGCAGAAATGTTACTAATTCAAGAAGCGATTGAAGCGTTTGAAAAAGATTTTCAACGTGTTACTCACTTACTGAATAATTTAGAACTGGGATTAAAAGGAGTTGAAATGCCGGATATAGCTTCTATTGAACAGCAAGTACAGCAATTAGGAGAGGAAATGAAGCGAGAACGTACGGTAATTAGTGAGTTAATGCTTCAAATCCAACAAAATGAGAAAATTATTAGTAAGCTAACAAATAGTATTGCAAAGCAAGAACAAATACAACAGCAATACGTTACAATAGGTCATTTAGCGGATATGTCTAAAGGACAAAATCCTTTTAAAATAACATTTGAACGTTATGTTTTGGCAGCTTTCTTAGATGATATTCTGCAAGAAGCGAATGAACGTTTAACGAAGATGACGAGCGGTCGTTATCAGCTATTAAGGAAGGTTGATCCAACGCGTAAAAATGTTCAAAGTGGATTAGAATTGACTGTATTCGACCAATATACTGGTATGGAACGACACGTTAAAACATTAAGTGGTGGTGAGAGCTTTAAAGCGTCTCTTTCACTAGCACTTGGTCTTGCAGCAGTTGTTCAACAAAATGCGGGTGGCATTTCTTTAGAAACGATGTTTATTGATGAAGGGTTTGGAACGCTTGACCCCGAGTCATTAGATCAAGCTATTGAAGCGCTTTTAGAGATTCAAAGTAGTGGTCGTTTAGTTGGTATTATTTCACATGTTCCGGAATTAAAAGAGCGAATGGATGCTCGACTTGAGGTAATTGGTAGTCAAAGCGGCAGTACGACAAGATTTGTCTTATCATAGAGTGGAAAAGAGGTTGTCCATATTTGGACAATCTCTTTTTATTGAATGTTAAGCTTTTACTTTGCCTTTTCGAACGTTGAAGTAGTTGTATAAAAAGTCTGCTACTTCATAGTTTGTGGCTTTATGGTTATTAAAAATCGTATCACGCAATAAAGTTGTGACACCATCTTCTTCCGCGTGAATAATTTGTCCCCATTTACGAGCTGATGTTTGAACCATTGCACTACGAGGCTGTCTTTCAGCTTGATAGTGCTTAAAAGCTTCATTGTACGTTGCTTTTATTTCTAGTGCTTCGCCTAGAACATAGGCATCTTCAAGTGCTTGTACACCACCTTGCGCTAAATATTGTAACATTGGATGTGCAGCATCACCTAATAGTGTCACGTTACCTTCTGTCCAATTTTCAATTGGCAAACGGTCAAACATTGGCCAACGGAATTGTGTTGAAATAAAATCTAATGCACGCACTACTAATGGATGTGCTCCTTTAAAACGCTTTGCCATTTCTTCTGGTGTACCCCAGTCACCATTTGGTTTGTAATCATATGTTTTAAAAACCACTACTTGATTATAAAGTTCACCACGACGTACAGGATATTGAACTAAATGTAGGTTTGGACCAATCCACATGATTACATCATCCATAGCTACATCATCTTTTGAAGTGATTTCCTCAATTGGAATCGTACCGCGATATGCCACATATTCGGAGCAAATTGGTTTATCATTTGAAAATAATTTACGAACGTTAGATTTTAAACCATCTGCACCAATGACAGCTTCAGCCCTATATATTTCACCATTTTGGTTTGTAACGCTTGCTTGCCCATCTGTTTGCTGAACACTTTGGATGCTTTGATTGTTCATAAATTGGATACGATCTTGTTTTTGACATGCTTCGAATAATACCCGGTGTAAATCAGAACGATGAAGTACAATATATGGGTGTTTAAAATGTTCTTGGAAGCCTTCCGTTAAATCTAAAACAGCAACTTCTTTTGCTGTATATACATCTTTCAAAACGAGACGTTTGGGGAATACAGCAACTTTTGCAATTTCTTCTTTTACACCTAGTTGATCTAATACAAATAGAGCATTAGGTGCTAATTGAATACCAGCGCCAACTTCTCCAAATTCAGCAGCTTGTTCTATTACCGTTACGGACTTGTTTGTTCGTTGTACGATAGAAAGTGCTGCGGCTAAACCACCGATTCCTCCACCAACTACAATAATGTCACTGATTTTTGTCATGAATAATGGCCTCCTATTCTACAAAAAGAAATTTCAACAAATAGTGAACAATATCTCTTTATAATGGAAATTTAACTTGTGTGTGGTATGTTTGTCAATAATAAAAACGAAATATTCTGTTTTTTATTAATGAAATTACACAATCATTTGAAGGATTTTAGTCTCAACTTTACGTAGATAAAGAAGCGTAAGAGTTATTTGTAAGATGTTCAGCAACTAGCAGAGCACTGGGGAACTTTAGCAGTTAAAGCCTTTGGTCATGTGATTGTCGGTTATGCTATAAAATATGTCAGCTCAAAAGAAAATTTTTTTCTTTACTTGAAAGGAAATAAGCTAAAGAAGCGAGAATGAAATAAAAAATATCGTTGAATCATTAAACATGCAGTTTGATTAGAGAATAATTTTTGTTTTTTTTCGATAACTCTAACAGGTAATGTATGATGGAGTTTCGACGAATTGAAATTGGTTTATAAAAAATAGTGAAAGGATGTTCTTACAATGATTATTGAAGTTTCAGGTCAATCGGACAGTCCTCAATTACAGCAGAAGGATCGTATGTTATCCATCTATTCCTCTGCATTCGGAATTTTAAGAAAAGAACTTATTAATAATATAGGTATGAAAAGAATGAAAGGCTTTTTGCTACGGTATGGATGGGAAATGGGAACCAGTGATGCGAAAAAAGAAATAGCAAATGGATCTTCATTAGAGGCATTGCTGAAACAGGGACCTGTTTATCACCATCTGAACGGATATATAAAAAGCATAGTATATGAGGCGGATTTTGAATTTGGGTCTGATCAAATGATCAAATGTGTTAAAGGGAAAGGGACATGGATAGGGTCTTATGAAGCAGAAGAACACATTAAGCGTCTCGGTATTTCTGAAACACAAGTTTGTCATATGAATGTTGGTTATTTAAATGGATATTTAACAACGGTATGTAATCATCCGGTTATAGCAAAAGAAGTCTCATGTGTCGGAAGGGGTGACGATAAATGTGAATGGGTTCTAAAATCACAAGATTCTTGGGAAGATGAAATCGAAGAAGAGTTGGAATATTATCACGAAACTCCAATTGTTAAAGAACTAGAATATACATACGAACAACTTCTTGAACAGCGCAACTTTATTACGAAAGTATCGTATATTCATAAAAGGCTAACGGAAGAAATTATAGATGGCAATAATCTACAAAATATTACCGATATCGTACATGAGATATCAGATATCCCTTGCATGATCTATGATTTGAATTTTCGAACACTTGCATACTCGGGATTAACAGAGGAAGATTTTATGAAGTTGGAACAGGACTTTAAGGGGCGTATACAGAAATCACCCGAATCTTTATTTAACGGTGCTGGCTATGAATTAAATTCTTTAGAAAGGAACGCGGTAATCAGTACAGAGCAACAAAAACGTCTTATTGCACCAGTTATTGTAAGAAAACAAATCATTGGTTACAGTACTTTAATCTATATTGAAGGTGAAAATTTATATCGGGAAAATGATTTTTTGATACTTGAAAGGGTCGCTAATGCTGTTTCTTTATTTCTTTTGAACGAGAAGACAAGCTTTGAATCATTCGAAAGGATGAAAGGGAATTTTCTGGAGCAATTATTAAATAAACAATACTTATTGCGAAAAGAAATTCTTAAGCGAGGAATATACGTTAATATTGATCTTGCAAAACCATTTCGTATTATTGTATTAGGTTATCACCATAAACAATTAAATCATATGAATGATGAATTTCTACTTTATGAACAAATATTAGAAACAGCCTTACTGTTTTTTAAAGAACGAAATCATGACGTATTGATTGGCCAACGTGAGGGGAATGTAGTTTTTTTAGTTAATAATGATGTTGTTAAAAAAAATGACATAATTAAAATATTCAAAGAATTATCTAAAAATTTAGAAAAAATATTTAAAAATTGTATAATTAAAATCGGGATTAGCTCAGAAGGTAAACAAATCGAAAATGTTTCCCAATATCATGATGAAGCAGTATTAGCACTAAGAATGACTACAACGAAGAAAGCTGTCTCTTATGACGACTTGGGTGTTGTAGGGGTATTGATTAAGTCAACAAATGAAAGTGAAGTTAAATCAATGGCAAAGCTATTATTGGGGCCCATTTATGATGATGAATCCCCTAATATCAAGCTTATTAAAACACTTTATGTTTTTTTGTCGAATGGTGGAAGATTAGAGCAGACGATGAGAGATCTCTCGTTATCCATGAGTGGATTATTATACCGGTTACAAAAAATAGAATCTGTCATTAACAGAGATCTCCGTGATCCTAAAGATAGTCACCAGCTGTTTCTAATATTGGAAGCCTTGATCGCATTAGGAGAATTAGAAATAGAATAAATTAGAATATATAAGTTATTTTTGAAAAGCAGCTGCGGATTTGATGGGTACTTCCCATAAATCTGGAGCTTTTTTTATCTTTGTAAAAACAAAACCAATAAAAAATTACTAATTTCTCGTATAATTCCATATGATTTTATCTCTAGTTTTCGAGCCCTCCATTTTTCTATAATTCTATTAACCGCTACATGAAAGCGCTTAAATTGAACAAGCGAGTAAAACTTTACATTTTAACAGAAAGGGTGGAAAGCTATATGTCAATGATTTCAACGAGAAAAATTCGAACAGGAAGTTACGAAACAGTTCTTCATGAAGGAGGAGAACAAAACAAGGAAACAGTCATATTTCTTCATGGCGGTGGTCCTGGAGCAACTGCTATGTCGAATTGGAAGGATGTCTTACCTACATTTTGTGATAGATACCATGTATTAGCTCCTGATATTCGGGGATTTGGGAGTACAGACCATCCTGAGGAACCTCCAACAGATATGTTAGGATGGATGCGTCAAAGGGTTAACCAAATCGCAGCTTTGATGGATGAACTTGGTATAGATAAAGCGCACCTTGTAGGGAATTCAATGGGAGGAGCTCTTACTCTTAATCTAATAATGGATATGCCAGAACGTTTTAATCGCGTTATTCTGATGGGGAGCGCAGGTGCTTCGACAGAACCTACACCAGAGCTTTATAGGATGTCTAACTTTTATAAAGATCCAACTCCTATTGCACTTGAAAACTTATTTAGATGGTTTGTGTACGATGAGGAAGTACTTGGTGACAAACTAAAATCAATTACTGAGGAGCGGTATCAAGAGGTTATGCGTGTCGAAGTTAAAAAATCATATGAATCTATGTTTAAAATTCCTCCTTTTATGACCATACCTCCATCAGCGCTTAGAAGAATGAATCATCCGTTTTTACTTCTTCATGGACGTGATGATCGCTTTGTCCCATATGAAGGGAGTATCCAATTTTTGAAGCATCTACCAAACGTACAATTGCATGTTTTCGATCGTTGTGGCCATTGGGTGCAAGTAGAAAGAAAAAAAGAGTTTATTAAGTTAGTATCGGATTTCTTAGGAGAAGAGCTATAAATCATTTGAGTAAAGGAGAATAAATTCATGAAAAATAATCTTTCAGAGATTGATTTATTGCAAACCAATGAGGGACTAGTAGAAAGGGCAAAGAGCTTTGTTTCAAAATTACGTGAACGAGCTTGCGAGACGGAAGAACTTCGAAGAGTACCAGAAGATGTCATTGCTGCAATGAAAGATGAAGGGCTCTTCAAAATCCTTCGTCCAAAAAGATATGGTGGTCATCAAGCGAATATTAGAACATATTTAGATTGTCTTGTCGAGATTTCACGCGGTTGCGGGTCGACTGGCTGGGTATATTCTCTTTGTAATATTCGTGAATTAATGATAGCGGAATCCTTTTCTGAAAAAACACATCAAGAGATTTATGGCCAAGGGACAGATGTCGTATTTGCTGGTGTATTTGAACCTCGAGAAATCTCAGTTCGCCGCGTTGATGGAGGTTATTACATCGATCAGGGAAAATGGATGTTTTGCTCTGGTAGCGTCCATGCAACATGGGGATATTTTGGGATGCCAATTGTTGATGAGGCTGGCGTCATCGTTGATCAAGGTTTGATCACGTTACCTTTTAAAGATATAGAAATCGGTGATGATTGGCATACACTTGGTATGAGAGGTACATCTAGCCATAGTGTCATAATAAAAGATACATTTATACCTGATCATCGTTGTGTATCTTTATCAGAGGCAAAAAACGGGAACTTTCAATCCAAACATCTCCGAGATGAGTCATTATATAATACTGCGCTCTTTCCAGCTCTGAACTTGTCATTATCAGCTCCAGCTTTAGGGATAGCGCGAGCTGCCTTGGATTTATTTATGGAAAGGCTTCCAAATCGTAGAATAAGCTATACGTTTTACAATAAACAAATCGAAGCTCCTGTTACACATTTACAGCTTTCAGAAGCATCATTGAAAATTGACTCGGCAGCAATGCATTTTTATCGCGTTGCAGATGAACTTGATGCTTTTGCTGAAAGTGGTAAATATATGGATGTTAAAACTAGAGTTAAAGTGAATGGAGATATGGGGATAGCCGTGGAATATTGTAAGGAAGCCCTTGATATTTTAATCGGTGCTAGCGGGGGATCTTATATTTACGATGGGAACCCATTACAGCGGGTATTTCGTGATTTTTGGTCGATGTATGTCCATGGAGCGATTTTACCGTCATCACAACTGGAAACCTATGGTCGTTCACTGTGCGGATTAGAACCGAATAAAGATTTTTTGTAAACCATTTATGAAAGTAGGGATAATATGAATCCAGAAATTGCAAAATTAGGACATGTTTCATTAGTGACGCCAAATTTGGAGAAATCACTTTGGTTTTTTCATGAGGTAATCGGCTTGGAAATTACTGAGCGATCAAGTGACACTGTATACTTACGTGCCAACGGGGAGTTTGAGCATCATAGTCTTATACTTAAAGCTGGAGACCGAGCTTATATGGACCATATTGGATGGCGAGTGAAGCGTCCAGAGGACGTGGAATTATTTGAACACATATTGAAAAAAACTGATAATGTAGTTCGGAAAATTCCGAAAGGTCAAGAAGCAGGCCAAGGGGATGCAATTAGCTTTCAAATGCCAACTGGTCATAAGTTTGAATTATATTATGATGTTGAAAAACCACTTGCTCCTGAAGGTGAACGATCAGTATTGAAGAATCAAACGTATAAATCATGGAATCGAGGCATCTCTCCCCGCAGAATTGATCATGTAAATATATGGACTTCACATGATCCAGGGGCTGCTCATAATTGGTTAGCGGAGCAATTAGGTTTTAAAATGCGAGAATATATTCGCTTAGATAACGGTCAAGTGATTAGTGGATGGATGAGTGTTACGCCTCTTGTTCACGATATTGCAGTAATGGCTGAACCAAATGCCCCAACGCCTGCAAGATTACATCATGTGGCATATTGGTTAGACAACGCTCAAGATGTACTTAGGGCTTGTGATATTTTACGTGAACATGGAATAACCCCAGATTCAGGTCCTGGAAAGCATGGCATTAGTCAGGCACTTTTCACTTATGTACGAGATCCTGGAAGCGGGCATCGAGTAGAATTATTCAGCAATGGTTATTTAATTTTTGACCCAGATTGGGAACCAATTGAGTGGAAAGAAGAGGAATTAGCGCTCGGACTTACAATGTGGGGACCAACAGAGTATGTACCTCATCGAAATAATCATATTATGGATCGAACAACAGAAGCGTAAAGGCATTTAAATCGACTACTTCCATTAACATTACTTAAGTTATTACAAGATATAAAAAGTAGGAAGAATCGTAAAAGAGTAAAGAGGCTTCCTAAAAGGGAATGAAAATCGCTTTTAGGATAGCCTTATTATTTATAAATTAATAGAGAAGAGTAGGTGTAAAAATGGATAGTCAACTTTTTAGAAATGCTATGGGGAAATTCGCCACAGGAATAACAGTGTTGACCACATTGTATGAAGAGGAACCGCATGGAATGACAGCAAATGCATTTATGTCTGTTTCGCTAGATCCAAAGCTAGTAGTGATTTCGATTGGCCATAAAGCAAAATTTTTAAATAAAGTTAAAAATACGAAGAAATTTGCTGTTAATATTTTGGCGGATGATCAAGAACACTACTCTCGCATTTTTGCAGGGCAGCAACAAGGAGAAGGTGCTTTTGATACATTAGCTAATTTGCCTGTATTAAAAGGTGCATTAGCTCAAGTCGCATGTGAAGTTGTTTCAGAGTATGTTGAAGGAGATCACACCCTTTTTATTGGAAAAGTCCTAGATATTCGTATAGAAGAAAAAGAACCTATTCTATTTTATGGAGGAAAATATCGTAAACTTGCAAATTTAGAAAGAATAGAAAATTAAGAAGGTGTATCAGTTAATGAGACCTATGCAATCTAACTTCATCAAATTGATCAAAAGGTAAAAGTATATGTAGAGGGGGAAATTCGATATGAAAATAATTTATGTAGATCAAGAAAATATCCCAGCGCTTCAATTGAATCCTGTATTTTCTACCATGGCGCTTGGATATTTTGATGGTGTACATCTAGGCCATCGAAAGGTTATTGATGCAGCAAAAGATATAGCCAAACAAAATCAATTAGCATTGTCAGTTTTATCATTTTTCCCTCATCCTAAAAGTGTGTTGTATCCGTCTAAAGAAATGCAATATTTAGAGCCGTTAGAAGAACGAATTGAAAAATTAGAAAAGATTGGTGTCGATATTTTTTATGTTGTTCAGTTTGATAAAGCATTTGCACAAATAGAACCAGATGTATTCATTCGGCAATATATTTTAGGCTTAGGTGCTAAGCAGATTGTCTGTGGATTTGATTATCATTATGGAGCCAAAGCTAGAGGGAATGTCGATACTTTAAAGCAATATGAAAACGAACGAGTCGGCGTAACAATTATTGAGGAACAATGTATTTCACAACAAAAGATTAGTTCTTCTATTATTAGAGAATATCTAAATATCGGTAAAGTAGATGAAATTCCTAAATATTTAGGAGATTACTATAAAATCAAATGGTGTTGCCAAAAAGGCCTTTTCCCTTATTATTCTATGTCCGCCCCGGGAAAATATAGAGTTTTAGTAGATAATCAAAATAATGTAATAGAATCAAAGGTAATAGTTACACATGATCGGCAACTAGAGTTTGATTACTGTTTATCGAAATTAGGAGAACAATATACCGTATCATGGTTGGAGCATGTAAATCATTAATAAACGATTTAAAAACTTCAGAAAATTATTTTTGGAGTTTTTTACAAAAGCGATAATCGCTTTAGGAGCAGAAAAAATTAGTTGGAATAATCGGATATCAGATTCTACGTAGGAAATAAAACGATATAGCTAATAAAGGGAAATGGTGTGCTAAAAGAGATTTTTGTTTCTCTTTTAGCACACCATTTTATTTTTCAACAGTAATGAGTGATGCTTGTTTAGGAATAACTCGTCCTACTATGAAAGCTTCTCTTCCTCGTTGTTTAAGTGATTGAATGTATTCATTAGCTTCCTCTTCCGGTAAGCTGATGAATAAACCACCTGATGTGATGCTATCGCATAAAGCTAGTTGCTCATGCATTTGTAAATGCTCATCATAGGTAACTTTGTTTTTTAACCATGCATGGTTTGATTTAGAACCACCCGGTACAACACCTTTTTCAGCCAATTCAAGGGTACCTTCAATGAAAGGAACACTTGAATATTTAATAATAATACTAACGTCACTACCCTCAGCTAACTCACTAGCATGACCTAATAGTCCGAAGCCAGTAATATCAGTCACCGCATTAGGATGAAAATTCATTAAACATTCTGCGCTCACTTTATTTAACGTAGCCATTGTTTCCGTTACAAGCTTCTCTTGTTCAGGGGTAACGGCGTTTCGTTTAATACCTGTTGTAAGGATGCCAACTCCAAGAGGCTTTGTTAGTATGAGCACATCATTTGGCTTTGCACCAACATTCTTCCAAATTTCCTTTGGTGATACGATACCAGTAACAGATAAACCAAATTTAGGTTCAGCATCATCAATACTATGGCCACCAACGGTAACAGCACCAGCTTCAACAACTTTATCTGAAGCTCCCCGTAAAATGTCGGCTAAAACATCGCTTCCAAGCGTATTAATTGGAAAGCCTACAATATTTAAGGCTGTTTTGGGTGTACCACCCATAGCATAAACATCACTTAATGCATTAGCAGCCGCTATTTGTCCAAACATATAAGGATCATCTACAACAGGTGTAAAGTAATCGACTGTTTGGATTAAAGCAATCTCTTCTGTTAATTGAAATACACCAGCATCATCGGCAGTTTCGTTCCCAACTAGTAACTGTGGATGTGATGGTTGTTTTGGTAATAAGCGCAAAACTTGCGCTAAGTCCTGAGGACCAATCTTGCAGCCTCAGCCAGCTTTTGATGATAATGAAGTTAAGCGTACAATTTCTTTTTCAGTCATGTCTACACCTCCTATAGTTATGTAAGTATTAATTATGTAATAAGTATTACTTATCTTTATTAGTATACTACAATAAGACCATAATAAGGCGTGTAAAATCTGGTTATTTATTTCTTAATATTCTGAATATTTTTATCTATAAATCATTTCTACTTCATGGTTTTAAAAAGAATCTGAATTTATAATTTCTTTCATATCATACATTTTGTAAGAAATGAGAGTTGTGATTATTTTGGAAAGGGGGATTCTCATATGAAAAGCATATTTTTCTCTTTAATACTAGTTATTGTTACGATACTTGGATGGCAATATTACGAATATATAACTCGTCCAACTACTACAGCGGAAGACGTATTTAAAAGTTATGTACATAATTATCAGCAGAATAATTACAGTGGAATGTATGCTTTTGTTGATCAAAAAGAGTTAAAGGAAAAAGGATTTACTAAAGATACATTTATTCAAAAATATGAGGCTATTTTGGGTGGAATAGAAGCATCACATATAGAAATTGTAAATAAGAGACTGACTTTTAATAAAGATAATGATCACTATGAAGGGGTTTTTAAAGCAATTATTTCGACCTTCTTAGGAAATGTCACAGCTACATACTCAGCTACTATTACGCAAAAAGAAATAGATGGAAAGAATAGATGGGTTGTTAATTGGAATCCATCATTAATCTTTCCACAAATGGATTACGGAGACAAAATTAGTGCGCAAGCAATTATACCTGAACGTGGAGAAATACTAGATAGAGATGGTATACCTTTAGGGAGAAACGGATCAGTTTATGAATTAGGAATCATTCCACGGGAACTAGGAAAAAAACGCGAAGAAAATATAAAAAAAATTAGTAATTATTTTAATGTCTCAACTGAAACAATTAATCTTGCTTTAAAACAAAAATGGGTAAAGCCTGATTTATTTGTGCCTATTACTATATTACCTGATAATTTTAATCCGAGTTATTATATGGAGGATATCCCTGGTGTTTCGTTTGGTACGAGAAATATTAGACGCTATCCGTTAGGGGATAGTGCAGCTCACTTAATTGGCTATGTAAAAAAAGTGACAAAGGAAGATTTGGATCAAGATGAAGAAGGTTACTATTCAGCTAGTGATTGGATAGGAAAAGCAGGGTTGGAAGCTACTTTTGAAAAGCAATTAAGGGGAAGTAAAGGTGGCTTTATTAAAGTGATAGATGAGTCAGGAAATAGTAAAAGTATTATTAAACAAAAAGAGGCTATCAATGGTGAGGATATTCGTCTAACTATAAGTTCAACACTTCAAAGCAATTTATTTGAAGATATGAAAGGTGAGGCAGGTGCTGTAAGTGCTATGAATCCCCTTACTGGGGAATTACTTGCTTTAGTTAGTTTTCCATCTTTTGATCCAAATATAATGGTAACTGGTATGTCCGTGGAGAAGTGGAATTCTTATAATGACGATCCTAAATTTCCGTTTTTAAATCGATTTACCAGTTTATATGCACCAGGATCTGTATTTAAGGCTATAACAGCTTCGATTGGAATTGATTCAGGAGTGACCTATCCTGAAAAAAGGCGTCATATCAATGGATTACAATGGAAAAAAGATAGTAGTTGGGGTGGATATTATGTGACTCGGGTTGCAAATGCTTCAAATGTAAACCTTTATGATGCACTTGCTCTATCGGATAATATTTTTTTTGCTCAAGAAGCACTTGAAATGGGCTATAAAATGTTTGAATCAAAAGCAATCCAATTCGGATTTCAATCTGATTTTAATCTACCGTTATATGTTCCGAAAAGCCAACTTTCAAATGAAGGTATTCACGGTGAGGTGTTGTTAGCAGACTCATCATATGGTCAAGGAGAAGTATTAATGTCTCTGATACATTTAGGGGTTGCTTTTACGCCATTTGCTAATAGTGGACAACTAATATTTCCTCATTTACTTTTGGGAGAACAAAACGGACATAAAGAAAGAATTATAAGTAATAACACCGCAGAAGTCGTAAATAATGCTCTTGTACAAGTTGCAGAGAGAAGGGATGGAACAGCCTACAGTTTACATACATTACAAGATAAAATCGCTGCGAAAACAGGTACAGCTGAATTGAAAAAGAAAAAGGGAGAGAATGGTCTCGAAAATGGTTTCCTTGTAGCGTACGATACAGAGTCACCTAATATTTTAATTGCAGCAGTGGTAGAGAATGTAAAAGGTAGAGGTGGAAGTCAAGTGGTTATTAATAAAGTAAAGCCATCACTTCAAACTTATCTAACTTTTAATCATTAATGAAATATAAAGAGTGAGATGATAAAAAATGTTAAGTAAATGTCGTCTTATAGGTGGAATTGGGTTTATCTGTAGTACTGTTTTATACATTCTAATACCCCAACCGGTAATTGTAACTGTGTATTGTTCCACATGTGTATTATTTTTACTTTCAATTTTTTTAGAATTAAAGGTGATTTATGATGAAGAAGCAAAGAAAGAAGGAAGAGAAGAAAGTTAAATACACGAATGTAATTCGATTAAATCTATTGTTTTTTATTGTTTTCGTATTATTTGTTGCACTCATTTTAAGACTCGCGGTTGTACAAATTTTAGATGGTGAAAAATATAGTCGTGATGCTAGTGCCACCACTCATAGAGTAGTGAAAACATCTAATCCTAGAGGTAAGATTTATGATCGAAAACATCGAATTATAGTAGATAATGAATCCACATATGCCATCGTTTATTCAAAAGAAGAAAAAACGACGACAAAAGAAATGCTTGATATAGCAAGGAAACTATCTCAATTGATTCAATTGGATACAAACAAGCTTACAGAAAGAGATTTAAAAGATTATTGGATTGTAACAAGACCTGAACAAGCAGTAGAAAAAATAAGTCCAAAAGAATGGAAGGATACGACGAAGTCTGATCAGGATTTATATAAATTACAATTAGAGAGGATTAATTCAAAAGATTTAGCAGCTATTGATAAAAATGAATTAGAAGTAGCAGCAATACTAAGGGAAATGAAAAAAGGATATGCCTATTCTTCTCAAATAATTAAAAATAAAGGCGTTACAGATACAGAGGTAGCGGTAGTAAGTGAACAATTGAATGAATTACCTGGAGTTGATATTTCTATCGATTGGAACAGAAAGTATAATTATAATGATGTTTTTCGTTCTGTATTAGGGAATGTTTCATCATCAGAAGATGGATTACCGAGTGACAAGTTAGAAGATTTTCTATCAAAAGGATATAGTCGAAATGATCGAGTAGGTAAAAGTCAAATAGAGTTGCAATATGAAGATTTATTACAAGGCGAGAAATCTGTATCAGAAATTGAAATGAGCAAAGACGGAGATTTACTCTATAAAAAGGTCATAAATGAGGGTAAAGTAGGAAAAAATCTTGTTTTAACGATTGATATGGAATTACAGAAAAAAGTAGAGGAAGTATTAACAAAAGAATTAGTGATGGCTAAAAATAACGGTGGTGGAGAATTTTTAAACAGTGCATTTGCCGTTGTTATGAATCCACAAACTGGAGAAGTTCTTTCAATGTCTGGAAAGAAGTTAGAAAATGTAAATGGGAAAATAAAAGTGATTGACCATGCACTTGGAACGATAAATTCGTCATTTGAAATGGGGTCTTCCGTGAAAGGTGCTACTATATTAACTGGATTTGAGACAGGGAGTATTAAACCAAAGCAACAATTCTTGGATGAACCCATCTATATTAAAGGTACAAAGGTGAAGAAATCTGTTAGTACGATGGGGATGCTTAATGATCAGACAGCACTTCAACGTTCATCTAATGTATATATGTTTAAGGTTGCCATGGCTATGTTTGGAAAAACGTATTATAAAGATATGAAATTACCAATAAAGCCAGAAGCGTTTAATACATTTCGTTATTACTTTAATCAATTTGGGTTAGGAATTAGAACGGGGATTGATTTACCGAATGAAGCAGCTGGCTTGCCTGGTAACAAATATGACCCTGGTTATCTGTTAGATTTTACAATTGGACAATATGATACGTATACACCTATCCAGCTTACTCAATACATTTCAACAATTGCTAATGGAGGCTACCGTGTACAGCCACATTTGCTTAAAGAAGTTTTGAATCCTTCTGATGGAATGGAAGTATATAAATCTGTAGAGACGAAAGTATTGAATAAATTAGATATGAAGCAAAGTTATATAGAGCGGGTACAGGAAGGGTTTAGAAAAGTATATCAAGAACCGGGTGGCACAGCGTACTCATACTTTAGTCAGCCCCCTTATAATGAATATAAATTAGCCGGAAAAACAGGAACAGCTCAATCGTTCTACTACGATCCAGTAAAAAAATATTTATATAAAGAACAGCCAACTTATAATTTAACCTTAGTAGGTTATGCACCTTATGATCATCCAGAAATAGCATTCTCAGTTGTAGTACCAAACACGAAGACAGATTCTCATCCAGTTAATAAAAGAATTGGCCAAGGTATTATTAAAGCGTATTTTGATTTAAAAAAAGAGTAACATAAGGCGTCTAAAAAGTGATTGATAATACTTTTTAGACGCCTTTTTTCGCTTTATTAAGGTTCCAATGAATACCTTTTTGTCGTCAATCACTTATTTGGAAGGTAATGTAGCTTTTTTTACATATCATGATGAGCATGGTTCTTTTGGCGACTGTGATTACGATTTTTAACTTTATGAGAGCCACTTAAAGGAGCAGGCTGTCCAGATTGATGTCCTTTAGGCGCATTTTTTTTCATATCTTTACCATCATTTTTATTCATTGTAACGCCTCCTTTTCCTTCTTAAATTGTGCGACTCAAGCAGAGTTTATTCCATGAATAAAGTACATGATTTTGAAGAAAATAAGCTTGATTATATAAAGAAGGAGATGTGGGAACATGCCTTATCATCAAAATCCACAACAAGCGTTTCAGCAAGCACAAGAAGGAACGAAGGACGTTATAGATGTTTATGAGAATTTAGATTTTAGTGGAGCAGCTTTCGGTCATCAATTAAACCATTTGAAACATGAAATTAATGAAGCATATCAACAAATTGAAAATGCCATGGAAGTAGCGACAGATCATCAGCGCGATCAACTACAAAAATTCCAAATGGATTTGAAAGCAATAGTAGACGAAGTAAATAAAAACTGAAAAAATAGCATTGATAGGACATCGCTTTTAAAGTAACGGTTCTGTTTTTAGGTGATAAAACGCAAGTATAAGCATATTTGACAGCACAATTACGGTTTTGACACACTCATTAGAAATAGAAAAAAAGCATCGATTATAGTTGTTATTCGGTGCTCTTTTTGACGTTTGATCAAAAACCATATGAATGACAAGATAGAGTTTATCTTTTTTTTATAATTTATTTAGAGGAAGTTTATAGTAGGGTACTAACATAATAGGAGAAGTAACTATAATCATAAAATGAGGAGACTATAAAATGAATAAAAAAGCAAAAGCCATATCATCAATACTACTCGGATGCACATTTGTATTAACAAGTTACAGTAGCGCGAACGCTCAAGAAAATCATAGTAAATATGGGCAAGATGCGAGTGTTCATGATAAAGAAAATCATGGTAAATATCATCAAAAAACTGTTAAAGAGAATAAAAAAGAACATAAGTTTACTAAAGGGCAGGTAATGGCTGACATTCTTAGTAGTACCAATTGGCAAGGTACAAGAGTGTATGACAAACATCATAATGATTTAACAAAAGAGAATGCGAACTTCATAGGTCTTGCGAAATATGATGTGAAAACAGGACATTATGAATTTTTTGATGCAAAGACTGGGAAAAGTCGTGGGGATAAGGGAACATTCTTTATCTCTAATGATGGGAAGAAGAGAATATTAATTTCAGAATCAATGAATTATCAAGCTGTTGTTGACATGACAAAATTAGATAAACATGTTTTTACTTATAAAAGACTGGGAAAAGATGCTAATGGCAATGATGTAGAGATATTTGTTGAACATATTCCATATAAAGGGGAAAAGCTTTCTTTTACTGATCCAGACAAGCAGTTGAACACTATTACCGGAAAAATTGATAAAAAGGTTGATGGAGATGAAATTTTAAGTAAAACTCTTTGGAATGGAACAAAGGTATTAGATGAAGACGGCAATGATGTAACAAAATATAATACTAGCTTTATTAGTCTGGCAAAATTTGATGATAAGACTAATAAATATGAGTTTTTCAATCTTGAAACAGGCAAAAGCCGCGGTGATTTTGGATATTTCGATATTATACACAAAAATAAAATAAGAGCCCATGTTTCGATTGGAGTTAATAAATATGGAGCTGCGCTTGAACTTACTGAACTTAATTCAAATAAATTTACGTATAAAAGAACGGGTAAAGACAAAGTTGGTAATGACATAATTGTATTCGTTGAACATGAACCTTATAAAGGTGATTTTAAACCGAAATTTAGTTTTAAATAAAACGTCAAATAAGATTGACCCGTCATCAAGGAGGGAATTGTTTTCTTTATTCCCTTTATATTTCTTTTGGTAAATTTAAGCTGTCAGGGAAGTTCACTGAAGTAACGGGTTTAGTACAAAAGATTGTAATGCTTTCTTTTAAATCAATAGTGACTTCAGTAAGGCGATTGTTAATGTTTTAAGATTACATTAATAGCATTTTATTTATATCATTAATGGAGGTTTAGCAATGGACAAATTCATGGAACTAGCAGTAGAACTAGCGGTAGAAAATGTTCGTGAGGGTGGACAACCTTTTGGTGCAGTACTTGTGAAAAATAACAACGTTGTAGCTGAGGGTGTTAATGAGCTGCACAAAACTTATGATGTTAGTGGACATGCGGAATTACTGGCTATCCGGCGCGCACAAGAGCGATTGCAAACGGATAACCTATCAGATTATACAATGTATGCAAGTGGGGAGCCTTGTCCGATGTGTCTCACGGCTATGTACTTTGCTGGAATCGAAAAGGTTTTTTATTGTGCTTCAGTTGAGAATGCGGTTGAAGTGGGATTAGGGAAATCTAAAACAATATATGAGGATTTACAAAAAACAAAAGCAGAACGCTCACTTTCGATGATACAAGTGCCATTAAATGAAGGGCAAAAAAATCCAATGAAGCTTTGGAAGGAGAGAGTGTAGTCTAATGATTGTAATTGGAAATGGCTGATGCTTTAAGCACAGCAAAAATTTCATTCAATTGTAATGAAGACATAGACTATTCAAAATAGTAAGCATAAATTTTCTCGAAAAACAATAGATGAATTACAACAATTGAAAAAATATTTCATGAAAACAAAGTCTTTTTGTCGGACTTTTCTCCTTGAATTTGTTAACCTCATGATGATAGTGAAAACTTAATTTTGATTTGCGTTTTCTATATCAAAATACAAACATGATGGAAAAGGAGCTTTACAATGAAAAAAAGTTTATTTGCCTTTTTATTATTACTAATGATTATACCTACGATGGCATACGCTCACACGGGTTTAGTTTCATCAAATCCTAGTGAAGGACAAATAATTAAAGAAGATTTATCACAGATTACGTTGCAATTTGAGTCTGAAATTGAAAAGTTGAGCTCAATGAAAGTAATTATAGATCATAAAGAAATACCATTCGCTAATTTAGAAGTTAAAGGGAATGAAATGATGGGGACACTTTCCACTCCACTAGAGAATGGAAAGTATACGATTGAATGGAAGATTGTTGGTGAAGATGGGCATAACATAGAAGGGGAAATTCCTTTCAATATTGAAAAAGAGCAAACTGCCGCTATAAATAACAATGTATCAGTGAAAGATGATCAAAAGGACTCAGGTACAGAAAAGAAAGAAGTTCAAGATCAACCGAAAGTTGGTAATGAAGAGACAAAGAATGGGTCAGTGATGACAATTGTTATAATTATCGTATTAGGAATTCTATTAGTGGCCGGATTTATGATGTTATTAAAAAAGAAGAAATAAGATGAATATTCTTGTAATTATTGCAGAAGTAATCAGTTACATTCTTTTTTCTTTTCTAGTAGGTTATGTAGCTTTGCAATTTGTTTCCGAATCCAAAAAACCAATTATTATAGTTGGAAAAACAACTTTGTTACTTTCTACTTTAGGAATCATCATTTGTTCTTTTGCTCCAGTTCTGAAAAATATTACATACTTTTCAGGTGATGTAGGCGTATATGTAGCAACTGTATCAGTACTTACTGACTTTAAAGTAGGTAAGGCATGGTTGTTTATAGCTTTTGCAGCTACTTTGTTATGGATTACTTTTTATAAAGTGGGTTCTAAGTATCTTCAAGCTATTTTTCTTCTGTCAATGATTATCGCAGTGGGATCCGCAGGTCATGTTGCTTCATTGTCTTATTGGACAGGACTGATCTCACATTCAATTCATTTCTTGTTAGCAACCTTTTGGGTGGGCGTATTACTATTGGTAGGATGGTTTGCGAAAGACGAACAAAATTGGTCTGCCTTTTTACGTTGTTTTTCTCCTATGGCAATAGTTTGCTTCGTTTTAATCATAGGTAGCGGTCTCATTCTTATGTTTAAAGTTGTCGAGCCTGTACAATATGTAAATGCTTGGTCTATCCCATACGGAAAGATGTTGCTACTTAAACATATAAGTATTATCCCAGTCCTTGTATTTGCATACATTAATGGTTTTCTGTCGAAAAGAGTTTTTAGTTCACATACATTCGATCCTAAACCGTGGATTAAGATTGAAAGTATCCTATTATTAATAATATTTTCAATAACAGGAACTATGGGGACATTGCCACCACCATATGAGGCACTTGCTTCAAATGTTCATGTGTCATTTGTTCTATCCATTCAAGGTGTTTCATTACTGGTTATGTCATTTCTGTTTATATGTATGATAGTTTTAAGCTTTTATAAAAAAGCATCGGCTTTTTTAGGGTTGTTATTTAGTATTGGTTTTATAGCATCTCTGTATATTGGTTGGATGTTGAATCTATTCTATTGAAAAGGGCTGTCCGAAAAGTGATTTTAAATCATTTTTTGGACGCCCTTTTATGCTTTTTGTACCATTTGAAGTCGTGTTCATTTAAATCTCACTTTTGCTTAGTAGACTAAAAAAGCTGATTTTTGGCACTTTTGGTCAAGATAAAATTCAAATGATTCCTTCAAAACACTTATTGGACAGCATCTTTTTTCGAATTTATATTTTGTTTATATTTAAGATATATAGAGTTTAGAACTGCGCTTCATAATAAAGGTTAAGCAAATGATAAAGGAGAGAATATAGTATGAATAACAGATTTAAATTCGCAACACTCGCTATTTTTAGCACAGTCACATTATTAGCGGCATGCTCTGATGCAACTAACAATGAGGCAAACAATTCAAAAGTACAAAATCAACAGGCGGAAGGCAATCAAGTTGAGAAGCATTTAACAAAGGGTCAAGAAATGGTGAATGTATTAAGCAGTACAAATTGGCAAGGTACTCGTGTTTACGATGAAAATAATAATGATTTAACTAAGGAAAATACTGGATTTATCGGTTTGGCAAAATATGATTCGAAGACAGGTCGATATGAATTCTTTGACGCGAAAACAGGTCAGACACGTGGTGATGAAGGTACATTCTTTATGACAAATGATGGTAAGAAGCGTATTTTGATTTCAGAAACGATGAAATATCAAGCCATTGTCGAAGTGACTGAATTAAATGATGAGATTTTTACTTATAAACGCATGGATAAAGATGCGAATGGTAATGACATAGAAGTGTTTGTGGAGCATATACCGTATGAGAATAATGAATTAGACTTCACAAAAGAAAATCAAAAGTTAACTACTTCGACAGGAAATATTAATACTCGTGTGAGTGGGGATACAATTCTTAGTAAAACATTATGGCAAGGTACAAAGGCGCTTGATGAAAAAGGCAATGATGTCACAAAGTATAATGAGAATTTTTTAAGTATTGCAAAGTTTGAAGGGGATACAAATCAATATGAATTCTTTAACATAGAAACAGAAAAAAGTCGTGGTGATTATGGTTACTTTGATGTGATTCATGACAATAAAATTCGCGCACATGTATCAATAGGTGATAATAAATATGGTGCCGTATTGGAACTGACTGAATTAAACGATGACAAGTTTACTTATAAGCGTATTGGTAAGGATGCGGATGGCAAGGATATAACAATTTTTGTAGAGCACAAGCCATATAAGGGAGATTTGAAGCCATCATTTAGTTTTTAAACAACAAGAAAGTCCATTACTTGAAAAAGTAAGGCATCTCCTTTATAAATTGAGGAAAGGAGATTAATATGACAATCAAAAATAGATTCTTAACTTCATATATTGGAGGTATCGTTATTGCGAGTGTCTCCATTCTCGCAATTTTATGCATTGTTTTTTATGTGACAATAGGCTCAGTTCCGACACCTAAAACATTGTATAAAACTTTTACGCAGCAGCGCTCTTTGAGTCCAGAAGAGCAGCTTGCTTACGTAGAGTTACGTAATATTGCCAAGCTAAATCCAGACAAACTTTTAGCGCAAGATACGCATGAAAAATGGAAACAAATTGAGAAGAAGTCACTTGGGGTTGTTATCCGTCGCGATGAGAAAATCTTGTATTATTCGAAAGGTCTAGTAGAAAAATCACTTATCGTGCATTTTCCAAGTTTTGATACAAATAATATTGAAACGAAGGGTACAATCGATAATGCAGGTAGGCTGTATCGTTATATTAAGTTTGATTTTTTTTATAGTGACAATTCGAAGGGTAGCGTTTTAGTACTTAAAAAGGAAAGTAGTTTTTTAGATTTTCTTACAAAATGGGGAATTATAATTATTTTCATTATCCTACTTGTATCCATTGCAGCAATGCTCTTTTTAAATCAACTTTTACGTAAGACAATTATTAAGCCTTTAGAAAATTTAGGACAGACTATGTCTAAAATGCGAGAGGGAGATTTAATGATCGATGAACCTCTTATACCTACCAATACAGCAAGAGAAGTCCAAGAGTTGACAGCTAATTTTGAGAGTATGCGAGCAGCGCTTTTAGTTTCAATCCAGGATCAGAGAAATCTTGAAAATAACCGTAAAGAATTAATAGCCAGTATTTCTCATGATTTAAAAACACCGATTACATCTATCATTGGGTATGTTGAAGGCTTACTGGAGGGAGTTGCTGAAACCCCTGAAAAGCAGGAAAAGTATTTGAAGACCATTCATTCTAAATCACTAGCATTGAATAAATTAATTGAAGAACTTTTCCTTTACTCTAAGTTTGATGCAGAGGCAGTTCATTTCTATTTTGAACGTATACAGCTTGCAAAGTTCCTCGCACATATGGTAGAAGAATTTCAGTTATATCACCAAGATGTTCAGTTTGTGTTGAATGTAGCAGATGATGTGTACGCCCATATTGATCGTATGCAGATGAATCGAGCAATTACTAACTTAATAGAAAATAGTATGAAGTTTAGAAAAACAACTGAACCGTTGTGTGTGATATTAGAAGTAGTAGTCGTGGATTATATAGTTGAAATTGTTGTGAAAGATAATGGACAAGGAATTTCGGAACTACAACTCCCATATGTATTTGACCACTTTTATCGTGGAGAAGAAGCGCGTACATCTACGACAGGGGGAAGTGGCTTAGGTCTTGCAATTGTGAAGCAGATAGTCGAGCAGCATAATGGTCAGGTGAAAATTCAAAGTAAGCTACATAATGGTACGACGGTGACAATAACATTGGAAAAAGCTTGAAGGAAGGGTCAATAAATGGAGCCATCACGTATATTAATCATTGAAGATGATATCAGTATTGCAGAATTACAAAGAGATTATCTAGAAATTCATCAAATAGAGGCAGAAATTGTAACGGATGGTTTTGAGGGAGTGAATCGAGCATTAAATGAGCCTTTTGATTTAATTGTCATTGATTTAATGCTCCCCTCAATGAATGGTTTTGAAATATGTCGACGTATTCGAGAAAAGAAAGATATTCCATTGATGATTGTATCTGCTAAAAAAGAAGATGTCGATAAGATAAGAGGTCTTGGGTTAGGTGCAGATGATTATATGACGAAACCATTTAGTCCGAGTGAGCTAGTGGCACGTGTACAAGCTCATATTAAACGTTATAAGCAACTGACAGGTACTGGACAAGCACAGGATCATTTAGAGATGAAGAATATTATAGTTGAGAAAGCTGCGCGTAAAGTATTCGTTTTAGGTCAAGAAGTTATTTTTACGACGAAGGAATTTGATCTTCTCGTGTTCTTTATGGAGCATCCGAATCGCGTATGGACAAAGGAGCAGCTTTTCCGTCAATTATGGTATATGGATGATTTAGATGGGGATGTTTTTACAGTTGTTGTTCATGTAGGACGCGTTCGAGATAAATTAAAAAAGGGTAAACTATCGGAGTTGCCAATTGAGACAATCTGGGGCAGTGGATATCGCTTTAATAGTTGAAAATATCCTTGTGAAAGGAAGGTTTACATGAAGTTTTTTATTGGCATTATCGTAAGCGTTTTCTTACTATTAACAGGATGTAATGAAAGGGAGGAAAAGAATGTGAAGCAACAGTCAGATAGTCTTATTCAAGCAATTGAAAACAATGATTTAGAAAGTGTGCAAGAAATTTTAAAGGATTCGTCATATCTAATTAATGAATCGAATGATAAAGGGGAGACGCCTCTCTTAATTGCTGCACATAAAAATAATATCGAGGTGGCAAAACTTTTAATAGAAGCGGGAGCAGACATTAATCAACAAGATCGTATTCAGGATAGCGCCTATCTGTATGCAGGTGCACAAGGGAAAACAGAGATTTTAAAGTACATGCTTGAGCATGCTGAGCCAAATCAAAACATTTTTAATCGCTTTGGTGGTAATGCTTTAATACCAGCAGCTGAAAAAGGACATTTAAACAATGTGAAGCTACTTTTAGTAGATGGCAAAGTAGATATCGATCATCAAAATAATTTTGGCTATACGGCATTAATCGAAGCAGTAGCATTAACTGACGGTACAGAAGTGTATCAGCAAATTGTACAAGAATTACTAGAATATAATGCGAATAAAGAACTTCGTGACCAATCGGGTATGACAGCACTTGATTATGCTATGGAGAGGGGCTATACAACAATGATTAAAATATTAGAAGAATAGTAGTAAGATGGATATAGCGATTAGGTATATCCATTTTATTATGTAAATTGACGATTGAGCTCTTTTTGTGAATTACCAAATTCGCTTGATATTTTGTTAAAAGAGAAATATCATCCAAAATAGATAGTGTGTAAAAAAGAAGAGATGTTTCCTTAACGGAAGCACCTCAGAGATGGATATATTGGTACTAGAGAAGGGAATCTGTCTAAAATAGTATCCCGGTTTTTATCCGTTTAGTGAATAGGGGATGTTGTCTAATCATTATTCCGTTGTACCATAGTCAATAATTGTTGTAGTAATATTGGTGGTGATGGGAATGTTTTGATATGTTTCTTTCCAGTTTATTTTAGTCCAAATATCATTGTGAAATGCTTTTACTCGTAAACCGATGCCGAGGCCATCACAGTTCGATTGTTGCAGTTTCTTAATGGTTTTATTAGCAGCTTTAGTTAATTCTTTTTGGATATTTTTATTTAGTTCTCGTATTACGTCCTCACGATTTAAATGGTCTATTGGATACTCCTTAATACTTAATTTTAAATCCAAATCAATATTGACCACAATATTATCGGATTTTTCTTTAACAACTAAATTTCTTTTCATTTTCAGTACGTTGAAGGTGACTTGATTACTTAATTCATTCTTTTTCTTGTTGGATACTTTAAATGTAAAGGTTCGTTTTTTTCTGTTCTCTCCGTTAAGTAATAAATACATTTTTGCTTCTAAGTTAGATAGTTCTCCTACAAACCGATTTTGATTAAAAAGTGCCAATCCAATAACTGTTGCTCTATTTTGTTCATCCGTTAATTTAATATGAGGAATTAAGATATCCTTTTCTGCAGCTTCGAGTTTAGATGAAGTATCTTGAACGGTTACCTCGGGTAACTCCCCTAATTTTATAGCACTTTTTATTAAGCCATTAAAATATGCGCCTTTTAGTGGTTGTTCTGGTGGTACAATAGATAATGCTTCTTTTGCAGTTCCCTTTACAATTGCAACATATGCATTTAAAGGACTTTTTGAATCTCTATAAAAAGTATCCATTACAGGGAGAATGCTTTGCTTTGCTAACTTTTCACCAATTAAAAAAACTTGTACTTTTGAATAGTCTAATTCCTCTGCAAATTTTTTGTTTATTTGTTCAGTAGCATCTTGAGTGGAAGCACCTTTACCCGAAACGGTGACAGCTTCCTGCTCCTGACTAGTGTCTTGTCCTTTTATTGAAATTGGAAATGCAACAGTTTCAAGCAGTTCTTTTTTAACAAGATCAAAGCTTATTATTGTAATAACCCCTTTATCTTTTAGCAATCGTTGATCCCAACAACCACTGCAAGCGAGTAATATAAAACAAAGAAGGCTTCCAATCTTAATTATTTTCATGAGATACACCCTCTGTCTGTTGCTTTGCTATTGATAGAAAAAGTAAAAAAGCAGGTATCAAAACTATAAAGATAATGCCACAATTTGAAATAAGTAATTCTAATTGAATTACTTCTTCTTTTAGATTCCAAATGAGTGAAATAATTAAACTACAAAATGCTGACAAGTAAACAAATAATACTCTCGTTTTTTTATAGAACAGGTTCTTTAGCGCTTTGGATGCAGAATATAAATGGTTCATGAAAGAAGTAGATACTAGTACGATCCATAGTGTAATAAAGAAAAGATCGGGTCTTTCAATTAATGTTAGCTTCAGGGACTTTATTAAATATGGAACAGGTTCAGGAATTCTTGATAATTCGTGTGCATTAAAAAAAATTAAGCAAGAAAATGTAATTAACGTGTAAAAGAGAGTTGTAAACAAATTGGCTAGGGAAGTTACTTTTAATTTTGTTATAGAGGATGAATTAACGTATGGAAAAATAATTAACATCATTTCAAATCCTATAAAAGAAAAAAAGCCTCATGTGTCCCTTTTAAAATAGGGAGGTAATTCGAAAATCCAATTGGTAATATGTTTAACAGAGTCCCATCTTTTAAAGAATAAAATGTTAACGGAATCATGAAAATCGAAACAAATGTACAAAGTAAAAAAAAACGACCTATCACACGAAGATTATCCTTTACCACATAGATTGCAATGCTTATCATAAGAGCTTTCGTAACCCAATGAGGTGTATGAGGTAATAGCCAATCAGCTATAATATTGCTGTATAACGATAGTACAATACTACTTAAACATATAAAGTAAATACTATATAAAAAACAAAGAAATATTCCTAATTTTCTCCCTAATAGCTTTGTTATGATTTCAAAAAAATTAGAAGTTGGATATCTTCGAGCAAGAAACCAGTGAAGAAATATTAATATTTGAATAAAAAGCCCTGTTAATAAAATAGATAACCAACTATCAAATTTTGCTTCCTTGAATAGTTCATAGGGCATAGTTAATATAGCGATACCTATTTGAGATTGCAAAATAATACCAAATAATTGAAGTGGGGTTATGTGATTTTTAGCTGTCATTATTATCCCACTTTCTATTTTTACTTTGTTTTTTTACTTTTTTAGGATTAGCATCAAGTGGCCGTTTACTAAACATCCAATTTGGAAATCTAACAAAGGTGTCTTTCAAGTTTGTTAAGTGAAACGGAGCAAATGGTGCAAAATATGGTTTACCGTATGATTCTAATTTACATAGGTGCTTCGCTATAAACAATGACAAAAAAACGATTCCTACAAAACCTAATGTTGCTGCTGCAATCATAAATGGATAAGCTAAAGTTCGAAGAGAATTACTCATTTCATAAGATGGTATTGTGAAAGAAGCAATGGATGTTATGGCAATAATGATAACCATAACATTTGATATTAGTCCTGCTTTAATAATGGCATCCCCTATAATTAAGCCTCCAACAATACCAATTGTTTGTCCAATTGGTGTAGGTAAACGTACTCCAGCTTCTCTGATTAGTTCAATAGTTACAAGCATAATAATCGCTTCAACAAGTGGTGGAAAAGGAATCCCTTCTACTGAATTTTTAACTAGTAGTATTATATCGTTAGGAATAATCTCAAAATGATAAGCAATTGTTGCGATATAAAAGGCAGGGAAGCTAATAGAAATGATAAAGTTCATTAGTCTTAAAAAACGATATACAGTAGCTGTAAATACTCTTGAATTATAGTCATCTGGCGTTTGAAAAAAGGCGAAAAACGTAATAGGGAGGATTAAAACCTCAGCACTTCCATCAGCCATTAGTATAATTCTTCCGTCTAATAAATGGGCCATTCCCCGATCAGGTCTTTCTGTATATAGCGTTTGAGGAAAAGGTGAAAAAGGTTTATCCTCGATAAATTCTTCTAAGAAACCTGGAGTGAAAATCATATCGGAAGATACATCATTTAATCTTTTTTCTACTATTTTAAGTATGTTTGGGTCTACTAAATCATTCATATAGAGAAGGGCAACTTTATTATTTTCTTCTGTTCCCATTTCTTTATATTTAACTGTTAATTGACGGCTTTTTATTCTTTTTCTAACCAAATTAATATTAATATCGATACTTTCTACAAAACCTTCATGAGAGCCTCTAACTACCTTTTCACTAATTGGTTCATCAGGGGAACGATTAATTGGTTTTGAAGAATTTATTAAATATAAATTGTTTTCTTGTTCAATAATTAGAATGCATATGCCTTTATTGAGCATATTTATTGCCTTATTTAAGTCAATTGTTGTTTTTACATCTGGAATCGTTATAATTTCTTCAATAGGTTTAATAGTATTGCTATTTAATGGAGATAATAGTCCATTTTGAATTATTTCAGCATCACAAATGGTATCAATATACACAATTACAGCATCATTGTCGTTATATTTAAAATATCGAGTTTGTAAATCATCAGTGTAATTATATTTCTCTTTAATATAAGAAATATTTTCATTAAGAGTAGAAGAAACGTGCTTATCATCATTTATTTCATTTTCAACATAAATTTTCTTCTTTTTCTTCCGTTTAAAGAACATAATATAATCACTCTTTCACAATTATTGATTTTATTATGTGGGTTAATAAGGAAATTATGCAGATTTTCGAAAGAGTAACTTTCCCGATTTCGTCATAATGTATGTTATTTAGTAGTAAGTAGATGATTTAAGACTGTATTGACAAATAAATGGGAGATTAGTAAGTTGGAAATTGGGTAATTGTAAAACAACTAGAGATTTGGAGGCTTATCATGACTAATATAGAACAAAACATATTTAACATCATAAACGAGCGTCATTCTATCAGAGAGTTTGATGGTAATTATAAAATACATAAAGATGAAATAGAGGAAATGATTCAAATAGCAGCTACTGCTCCTTCTTCTAGTAACTTACAACCATGGCGCTTTCTAATTATTCAAGACGAAAATGTAAAAAAAGAACTACAGGGTATTGCCTATAATCAAGCTCCAATTGGAAGCTGTTCAGCTGTTATTTCTGTTATTGGCGATACAAAAATGTATAAAAATGTTGAAAAAATATATCATAGTAATTTTGAAGCTGGTCATATTGATGAAGTAAATACACAACGTTTAATTGATAGTGTCATGCATTCATATCCAAGCTTTGCGTCTGAAGCAAGAGCGAATATCGCTTCATTTGATGCAGGCTTAATTTCAATGCAATTCATGCTTATTGCGAAGGCAAAAGGATATGATACGGTTACTATTGGCGGCTTTAATAAACAAGAATTTGCAGAGCGCTTTGAGCTAGAGGATCGATATATGCCTATCGTGTTAATTGCTCTTGGTAAAGCAGCTGCACCAGCATTTAAAACAACGAGGTTACCTGTAGAAGAGATAGTGGATTTTATTTAATTTAGTATGCAAATGGCAGGGGAGTATACCTCTGTCATTTTTTTAGCTTAAATGTTTTTCTCTAGCTATGATTAGTTGTATACTTTTCAAAATGCTATTTTCTTAATATTATGAATGTATAGAATGTAAAGTGTGAATTAAAATATTGGGGTGTTTAAATGAAAGCATTAGTACATAGTGATAAAGATGGATTTGCTGGTTTATTGTATCGAGAAATAGAAGAGGTAAAGCC
The DNA here is from genome assembly GCF_000380245.2 of Bacillus massiliigorillae. Classification (GTDB taxonomy): domain Bacteria; phylum Bacillota; class Bacilli; order Bacillales; family DSM-1321; genus Bacillus_AD; species Bacillus_AD massiliigorillae. Next base: position 2,308,557 of record NZ_HG428741.1, on the reverse strand, counting down.
TGGACCAGGAGAGGTAAGAGTTCGTATTAAAATAGCGGGCATGAATCATCGTGACTTATTCGTGCTAACTCGTCATAAAGCTACTGATGCACCATTAATAATAGGCTCAGATGGAGCTGGAATAATTGATGCAGTCGGTGAAGGTGTAGATGTAGATCAAATTGGAGCTGAAGTTATAATTAACCCAGGACTTGGTTGGAAAGAGAAAAGTGATGCTCCACCAGCTGGTTTTGAAATAGTGGGGCTTCCTTTTCATGGTACGTTTGCAGAATATATTGTTGTACCAGTGGAAAATGTATATCCTAAACCTTCACATTTAAACTGGGAAGAAGCAGGAGTACTATCTTTGGCTGCTCTAACAGCTTATCGTGTGCTATTTACTAGAGCTAAAGTAAGTCATAATATGAAAGTGCTGATTCCTGGTATCGGCAGTGGTGTAGCAACATTTCTATTACAATTTGCGAAAGCTGCAGGGGCTACCGTTTATGTTACTTCACGTTCTGAAGAAAAGCGTCAGAAGGCAATGGAGCTTGGTGCTGATTTTACAATAGATAGCAGTGCTGATTGGGATGAGGCACTAAATGGTGAGAAGATGGATGTAGTTATCGAATGTGTAGGCGCAGCAACTTTTAATAAATCACTGAAGCAACTTCGTCAAGGTGGAACGATTGCAACTTTTGGTGCATCTGCTGGAGATGAAGTAACGATAAATCTTCGTGATTTCTTCTATGGTCAATTGAACATGTTAGGATCAACGATGGGAAGTGCAGAGGAATATAAAGAAATGCTAGAGTTTATTGAAGTGCATCAAATAAAGCCAGTAATTGATGGTATTTATTCATTAGACCAGTTTGGACAAGCTTTTAATCGTCTTGAAGAGGCGAAACAAATAGGGAAAATTGGTTTTATTATTGAATAAGGAATAATAAGGGGTGTTCGAAGAAAATGATTATTAATCATTTTTCGAACACCTTTTTGATCTTTAGTAGTTCTCCAAAGATTTATTGATTTTTTTTTCGCTTTTTATTATTTTGTCTTTGCATGGTCGTTAATGGTTCATTAGATAATTCTTCATTATAACCTGCACCCATACCTTGAGCAGAAGCTGCATTTGCTCCTGGTCTGACATGATTCGCCTTTCTTTTACCCACGAGTATTCACCTCATTTCACATAAAAAAAATAATTGGATACTTATATATTATTTTCTAGAAATAGTATTATATGTATTCTTGAAATCTTTTTTAGGATGTTTAGTGTTGATTTTATTGGTGTAATTAAGAATCATTATCAATTATGGTGATTTTTGATAAGTTTTACTTATCATACACAATAACATTCTTGTCATTTACTTATGTGTTGATTTTTTATACACTAAGGTTGATAGAAAACGAAGTCGGGAGAAGTTTTCAAATTTTTCGACATATATGATTTTTTCCTTTATAGTTAAAGGTGATAGAAGTTTGGTACTTAAGTTAGTATCAGACTAAGTCTTTATGAGTATTTTTCATTTAATTAAGGAAAAAAGAGGGGGATTTGTAATGGCAAAACAAGACACTTTTCAAGCACGCTCTTCTTTTGAAGCAAATGGTAAGAAGTATAACTATTATAGTTTAAGTGCTTTAGAAAAAGCAGGAATTGGAGCAGTATCTAAATTACCTTATTCAATTAAAGTACTTCTTGAATCAGTATTACGTCAAGAAGATGGACGCGTTATTACTAAAGAACATGTAGAAAATTTAGCAAAATGGGGTACAGCTGGACAACAAAATGTTGATGTACCATTCAAACCATCACGTGTAATTCTACAAGACTTCACTGGTGTACCTGCAGTAGTTGACTTAGCATCAATGAGACAAGCAATGGCTAACATTGGTGGTAATCCAGATGAAATCAACCCATTAATTCCTGTTGATTTAGTTATCGACCACTCAGTACAAGTTGATAAAGCTGGTTCAGCAGATTCATTAAAAGTGAACATGGATTTTGAATTTTCACGTAATAATGAGCGTTATCAATTCTTAAGCTGGGCTCAAAAATCATTTGATAACTACCGTGCAGTTCCACCAGCAACTGGTATCGTTCACCAAGTAAACTTAGAGTACTTGGCAGCAGTTGTGCATGCAGTAGAAAACGAAGACGGAACTTTCGAAACATTCCCAGATTCATTAGTAGGTACTGACTCTCATACTACTATGATCAATGGTATCGGTGTACTTGGATGGGGTGTTGGTGGTATTGAAGCAGAAGCAGGAATGCTTGGTCAACCTTCATACTTCCCAGTTCCAGAAGTAATCGGTGTTAAACTTGTTGGTCAACTTCCAAGTGGCGCTACAGCTACTGACTTAGCTCTTAAAGTAACTCAAGTATTACGTGCTAAAGGTGTAGTTAACAAATTCGTTGAGTTCTTCGGACCTGGCGTAATTTCATTACCTCTAGCTGACCGTGCAACAGTAGCTAACATGGCTCCTGAATACGGTGCTACTTGTGGTTTCTTCCCAGTTGATGAAGAAGCATTAGCTTACATGCGTCTAACTGGTAGAAGCGAAGAGCAAATCAAAGTTGTTGAAGAATATTGCAAAGCGAACGGACTATTCTTAACAGCTGATAGTCAAGATCCAATCTACACTGACGTAGTTGAAATTGATCTTGCTACAATCGAAGCAAATCTTTCTGGTCCTAAGCGTCCACAAGATTTAATTCCAATGTCTAAAATGAAAGAAGAATTCCACAATGCATTGAATGCACCAGCAGGTCCTCACGGATTTGGTATCGATGCAGCGGATAAAGAAAAAGAAATCACAGTTAAATTAGCTGATGGTTCTGAAGTACAAATGAAAACTGGTGCTATTGCAATTGCTGCAATCACAAGTTGTACAAATACTTCTAACCCATACGTACTAGTAGGTGCTGGTTTAGTAGCTAAGAAAGCTGTAGAAAAAGGCTTAACAGTTCCTGCATACGTAAAAACTTCTTTAGCACCAGGTTCTAAAGTTGTTACAGGATACCTTGCTGATTCAGGTTTACAACCATACCTAGATCAATTAGGATACCAAATCGTTGGTTACGGATGTACAACATGTATTGGTAACTCAGGTCCTTTAGCTGATGAGCTTGAAAAAGCAATCGCTGAATCTGATCTATTAGTTACTTCAGTTCTTTCTGGTAACCGTAACTTTGAAGGACGTATTCACCCACTTGTAAAAGGTAACTACCTAGCTTCACCACCATTAGTAGTTGCTTACTCACTAGCTGGTACTGTTGATATCGATTTCTCTACTGAAGCAATTGGTAAAGACAAAGATGGTAACGATGTAATGCTTGCAGACATCTGGCCAACAGCTGATGAAATTAAAGAAGTAGTAAATGCTACTGTAACACCGGAATTATTCAATAAAGAATACAACACTGTATTCACAAACAATGAGCGTTGGAACGAAATCAAAGTAGGTAATGATCCATTATACACTTGGGATGATGAGTCTACTTACATTGCAAACCCTCCATTCTTCGAAGGTTTGAAAGCAGAAGCTGGTACAGTTGAACCACTTAACGGATTACGCGTAGTTGCTAAATTCGCTGATTCAGTAACAACTGACCACATTTCTCCAGCTGGTTCAATCGGTCTTAAGACTCCAGCAGGCCTTTACCTACGTGAAAATGGCGTAGAACCAAGAGATTTCAACTCATATGGATCTCGTCGTGGACACCACGAAGTAATGATGAGAGGTACATTTGCAAACATTCGTATCCGTAACCAAGTTGCTCCTGGTACAGAAGGTGGATACACTACTTACTGGCCAACTGGCGAAGTTACATCAATTTATGATGCTTGCATGAAGTACAAACAAGATGGAACTGGCTTAGTAGTTCTAGCTGGTAAAGATTACGGAATGGGTTCTTCACGTGACTGGGCTGCGAAAGGTACTAACCTTCTAGGCATTAAAACAGTTATCGCTGAAAGCTTCGAGCGTATTCACCGTTCTAACCTTGTGTTAATGGGCGTTCTTCCATTACAATTTAAAGAAGGCGAAAGCGCTGATACTCTAGGATTAACTGGTAAAGAAACAATTGCAGTTACAGTTGATGAGTCAGTTAAACCAAGAGATTATGTAAAAGTTACAGCTACTGCTGAAGATGGCACTGTAAAAGAATTCGAAGCATTAGTACGTTTCGATAGCGAAGTTGAAATTGATTACTACCGTCATGGCGGTATCCTACCAATGGTTCTTCGTGAAAAATTAGCAGCTGCTAAGCAACAAGCTTAATCGTATATAAGTAAAAGACTGCTTCAAAAGTGATTAATTATCACTTTTTGGAGCAGTCTTTTTTTGTAATTATAATCATTGGGTATCTTTTGGAATAGGTATTTGACTACACAGAAATATCTGATTTTATAGAAGTGTCTAGTTCTATAGTTTTGCTAGGAGCAGCCAATGTTTGTTCGGCTTTTTGCTTAGGAATTAATAAACTGATGATAAAAACAAGTGCGAATATTCCTATGATAATATAAGCAGAATATTGCAATGCTGTAGTCAATCCTTCTGCAGTAGCTTTCGTCATTAAATCTTGAAATGTAATGCCTAAGGATTGTAGTTCATTAGCCAGGCTTTGTTCAATTTTTGTACCTCCACTTATTCTCGCTTGTTCAAGGGCTCCCATTACGTTAGAGCTAATGCCTTCTAATTTGGATATATCGCTCAAAGAAGATTTTGTAAAAGCATCGGTGAAAGATGAGAAGATGATAATACCTGTAACTGAACCAAGAGGTGTACCTAAATCTCGAAAAGTTGTGAAGACACCTGAACCAGCACCGAGCTTGTCAGCTGGAATAGTGCTTAATGTATATTTCATTAGTATAGGTGTAATGGCTCCTTGACTAAACCCAAGTATAATAGAGAGTATTGTAATATAGGAAAATGATGTGTATACATTAATCATTGAGAATACGAAAATAGTTACAATCGGAATAAGATAGATGAAATTTACTAATTTCTTATTATTAATTTTATCTGCTAGCTTTCCAATTAGGATAGCTCCAACTACGCCTCCAGCATAAATAATGGTGTAGAACAAACCTACATTAGATACATCCCTACCAGGGCTTGAAGATATAAAAAAGTTCATTATATAAATGAAAGATTGATATCCTGCTACAGTAAGAAGGTTCATAATCATGGCGAGCGCAAATAATCGTTTTTTAAAGAGTGATAGTTCAACAATTGGATTGGCTATTCGGTTTTCTACAATCCATAAAGCAATAGCCGCTACGACTCCAAGAGCAAGTGTACCTAATGTATACGGTGAGGCAGCCCCAAAACTTTTAACGAGTGTGGAAACAGAAAGCATGCTTCCGGCACAGATAAATAATAGAAATGCACCAAGTAAATCGAAAGATCGTGTTTTCTCTCCTTTGGATTCCACAATAAACATTTTTATTACAATAAAACCAAGAATAGCGAGGACTGCACTTACCCAATAGATGATAGGCCATCCGTATATTTTTATTAAGTATCCAGCAATTACTGCTCCAGTCATGGAACCACAGCCTTGCACAGCTGTGAAAATACCGGTTGCGAATCCTCGTTTCTCAGGTGGAAAGATGATGCTAATGTAGGCCATAGCTACTGGTAAAATACAAGAAACAGCAAAGCCTTGAAAGACACGTGCAATTAGAAAAAAAGAAAAATTAGGACTGATTGCTGCAGCAACTTCAGAAACAGCAAAGATTACCATACCGAATAGGAGGATTTTTTTCCTTCCAAACTGATCAGCAAATCTGCCCATTATTGGATAAAAGGATGCTGAAGTAATATAAAAAGACAGAATGATGAGACCTGCTAAATATGTCGGAAGTTCAAAATGTTGTGAAATACTTGGAATGGCAGGAGCTTGAAAAACCATAGCTTCGATACATATAAAAGAACCAAATAACAAAGCGATAAATTGAATCCATTGTGAGCGTTGAACTTTATTCTCCATAAAACACCCCTCGAAATATATTGATTTTTCAACTAATTCCTAACCTATCACCTGAAAGCGTTTCCAAATGTATGGAAATATACCTCCCTTCGATGCTGTAAAGTTATAAATCAACAGCACGTACTGTTTGTTAGATTATAAAAAGGGATGTGTGTATAATCAACACCAAAATAACGTGATAATGTTGTTAAAACGATACTTTTTGCAAAATGATAGGTTAAAAGCAAAATAAACTACAAAAGAGGGGGGGATGTAGTTTATTTATTTAGTACATAATTTTGAGTTGTCTAACCTTACACCTGTCACAATTGGTCATAAGCCAACCCATGTTGAAAATCCAATAGCTCGCCTAGCCTTGCATGTGTCTCCTTTTTGGCTGCAAATACGAAAAATCAGTGTTTAAAATAAATATTTTGTTAAATTCTTTTGCAATATAATCTGGATTGTATTTGTTTTCAGTATGAACTAGCCAATGATGTATGAATCCTACAATGATGGATGCTATATAGTTTGCGAAGAAGCCATGGTTCATATTGAGCTGATTAGAGGAATCTTGTTCCTCTTTTATTTTTTTTAGATAAAAATCGTATAAAGCTTCTGAAAGTCGATAGGAGAAATTAGGAACATGATGATAATTCATTAATGTTTTAAAGAAGGAAGAGTTTTCGGATACATATGTGAAAAGTTGGAGTGATGAATGTTGAGTAATTCCATATTGTGTGGATGTTTTGGACGTAGGGCTAACATCATGTGTCATACTAGTAATCATTCCATTTAATAGTTCATCAATCATACAAGATAAAAGCTCCTCTTTATCACGAAAATGTGCATAGAAGGTGGAACGATTTAAATCGGAGCGATTTACAAGATCTGTAATGGTGATATCACTAAATTTTTTTTCGTTTAAGAGTGAAATTAGAGATTGCTTTAATAATTTTTTTGATCTTCTAATTCTACGATCTACTTTACTATTTTTCATTTGTTCTCCTCTCACGAAACATTTTTTTTATTTTTTTTAACAATACAAATATTGCAATGACGCTCTTGAATGTATGTTTTCCAACATGGTGTATTATAAATTTTCTGAAAATTTAGAAAATGATATTGCGTATTTAGGAATTGTAGATTATTATATACGCAACAGAGATAGAAAGCAAAATAAAAATGAAGAGATAAGGAATCAATAAATTTGGAGGTGAAATAGAAGTTGAATGCTTATTTATTACTTCAAATATCAGCGAGTATCGTGCCTGATCAGGAAATCATTACGTTTGGTGAGCAAAGACTTACGTATTCAGAGTTACTTGATCGAACGGGGCGCTTAGCTGAAACACTAGCATCATACGGTGTTAAGCGGGGCGACAGAGTTGGATTTATTGCAACAAGTTGCTCTGAAATGGTTGAAAGCTTCTTTGCTGCTTTTCAATTAGGTGCTGTTATTGTACCAATCAATTATCGAGCTAAAACGGATGAACTTTCCTTTATGATTCAAGATGCAAGTATAAAAGTCTTGATTACTGAACATCGATACGCGGAGTTAATCGCACCAGTTTTTAAAGAGAGTGGCGTTCATAAAGTTATTTGCATTGGTGAATCTCACTCGATTGGACCTAATTATGAAGAGGCTCTTGAAGGTGCATTAGAACCTATGTGGGATTTTGCAGATGTTGATGATTCTGATTTGGCAGTTCTACTTTATACAAGTGGCACTACTAATACTCCAAAAGGCGTCATGATTACATATGGGCAGTTAACTAACTATGTGATGAATCATGTGGAAGCGGCAGATGGAACAGAACGAGGTGCTACTATCATTTCTGTACCTAGCTATCACGTTTCTGGAGCGACTAGTATTTGTAATTCTATCTACCATGGGCGAAGGTTAATATTGTTAAGTCAATTTGATGCTAATGAGTGGTTACTAGCAGTAGAAAATGAAAGCGCTACCCATGCCTTTTTGGTTCCAACAATGTTAAAGCGTGTAATGGATCATCCAGGTTTTAGTTCTACTAATCTTAGCTCCCTTGAAAGTCTATCCTATGGTGCAGCACCGATGCCTTTTCCAGTAATACGACGGGCAATCGACCTCTTTCCATCCTCAACAGAATTTGCTAACGGCTTCGGGATGACTGAAACAACTTCTACAGTTTCAGTTCTTGGTCCAGAAGATCATAAATTGATTGGTACCGCCGAGGAAATTGATAAAAAAATTAAACGACTATCTTCAGTAGGAAAACCTCTATCTAACGTTGACATTATGGTTCTTGATAATAACGGTTCTCCAGTTGCAATAAATGAAATTGGGCATGTATATATTCGTACACAGAAGGCGATGAAAGGTTATTGGAATCGTCCAGATGCATCAAAAGAAACGCTTGTAAATGGATGGGTCAATACACATGATATGGGTTGGTTAGATGAAGACGGCTATCTTTTCTTAAATGGTCGTAGCTCTGATATGGTGATACGCGGTGGGGAAAATATCTCGCCTGCAGAGATTGAAAATGTCTTCATTTCACATCCAGACGTTGCTGATGTAGCAGTAATAGGTATACCTAGTTTGGAGTGGGGAGAAGAAGTAATGGCTGTTGTTGTAGCACAAAATGTAGATGAACCACCTAGCGTTGAGGATCTTCTAACCTATTGTAAAGATCGTTTAGCTAGTTTCAAACGACCGTCAAGCATCGTTTTTTCTTCAGAACTTCCACGAACGCCAACTGGAAAAATCCTAAAAAGAGATTTAAAAGAACGCTATATAACGAGCGATTCAACAAAGTGATTTTCGGCGATAATCGCCTAAATATAAGCTTTTAATACTAGTAAAGAGGTGATAGAAATGCGTTTTGATTTAACAGAAGAACAACAACAATTGAAACAAGAGATTCGGACATATTTGGAAACTCATATTACACCTGAATTATTAGAAGAAGTGAAAGAAAACCCTGAAGGTGGTCCTCTATGGAGAGAATATATTAGACAAATGGGTAAGGATGGTTGGCTTGGAATAGGTTGGCCAGTTGAATATGGTGGGCAAGGAAGAACGCCGTTAGAACAATATATTTTCTTAGAAGAAGTAGATCGATCAGGTGTCATTATTCCATTCATTACATTGGAAACGGTTGGTCCAACTCTAATGAAACTTGGCTCCAAACAACAAAAGGAATACTTCTTGCCCAAAATTCTTAAAGGGGAAGTAGAGATTGCAGTTGGATATTCTGAACCACAAGCAGGCACTGATCTTGCTGCACTGGAAACACGAGCTGAAAAAGATGGAGATGACTATATTATTAATGGGCAAAAAGTTTTTACTACAATGGCTCATGTTGCTGATTATATTTGGCTTGCAGCAAGAACAGATCTTGATGCGCCTAAGCATAAAGGGATTTCCATTTTTCTAGTGCCAACGAATACACCTGGCTTTTCAGTGACACCAATGAATCTAATGGGAGAAAAATCGAATGTTAGTTATTACGACAATGTTCGGGTTCCGAAAGATGCACTTGTCGGTGAAGAGAACATGGGCTGGAACTATATTACGACACAACTTTCTTTAGAAAGGCTAATGCTTTCAACATATTCGAAGATGAAGCGAACAGTGGAAGAAACCATTGAATGGGCGAAAGAAACAATTATTGAAGGTAAGCCAGTATTTGAACAAGAATGGGTTCAAGAACGATTGGCGGAATTATCAGTGAAAATTGCTGTGCTGAAAAACTTAAATTATCGTGCAGCTTGGAGTCATGCGAATGAGCCGGCAGCTCATTATCGTCCATCCATGAATAAAGTTTACGCCGCCGAGCTTCATCAGGAAGTATACGATATATGTATGCAAATTATGGGTATGCATGGTCAATTACTACCTGATTCAAAAGATGCGCCTATTAATGGAAGGGCAGCAGCTTTAGCACAGAAGCAAGTTGTATTCTTATTCGGTGGCGGTGCAAGTGAGGTAATGCGTGATCTTATTGCAAGATTCGCTTTAGGATTACCAAAAACACAATGAAAGCGTTAATGATAGAGCTTAAAGAAGGAGGAATTATTAAATGGCAATAGCTGAAGCGAAAATTCAAGAACATGTAGGAGTTGTATCTGAGCGGATTGAAGGTCCTGATGCAGTGTGTAAACAGATGATTCGTCATTGGTGTGAAGTAATGCAAGATGCAAATCCATTATATTCAGATGAGGAATATGCAAAGTCATCTAAATATGGTGAAATCATTGCTCCACCGATGCAGGTGCAGGTTTATACAATGAGTCCACTTTGGCCTGCAGAAGAAAGAGAGCCAAGCCCGATGGAAAGACTTGTTGCACTTTTGGATCAAGAAGGCTATTCGTCAATTGTTGCTACAGAGCAAGGGCAAGAGTATTTTGCACCTATGAAGGTAGGCGATGTAATTAGTTATACAATTTCTGTTCATAAAGTGTCACCTGAGAAAATGACAGTTCGTGGTCCAGGGTATTTTGTGACATTTCTTTATACATTTATGAATCAACGAGATGAAGTAGTTTGCAAGCAAACCTTTACGATTCTCGCATATAATTCGATTTCGAACGAATAGGAGGAATGAAAATGAACACAATGAGTTCAGCAACTGTTAATTGGAATGAAATTGAAGTAGGGTACGAATTGCCCTCTCACACAAGAGATATTACGGCTGCTTTAGTAGTTGGAGGCGCCATTTCTGCAACGCATGATTATGCACTTGTTCACCATGATCATCGCGAAGCTCGCAAGGCAGCTGCGGAAGATGTGTTTATGAATATTTTGACGACAAATGGCTTAATCGGTAAGTATTTAACAGATTGGTGTGGACCGACTGGCGAAATAAAAAGTATAGTCTTACGATTAGCAGTGCCGAATTATCCAGGTGATCAAATGACAATTACAGGTCAAGTAACAAAAAAATATCAAGAAGAAGGTAATAATTTAGTAGAAATAGAGTTTGTCGGTAAGAACAGCATTGGAAATCATGCTTCAGGAAAGGCCATTGTAGCTCTGTAATTCGAAAGGAGGAAAAGAATTGGAAAACATTTGTGATAAAACCGCGATAGTGGGTATTGGGGAAACAGAATTTAGTAAAAGCTGTGGTCGAAGTGAGCTTCAAATGGCTTGTGAAGCTATATTGGCAGCGGTTGAAGATGCAGGCTTAGCGATTGATGATATTGATGGAATTGTCAATTATACATTGGATACTGGAGCTGAGCAGGTAGATATTGTTAAGGCATTAGGCATACCAAACCTCAGTTTCTTTAGCAAAATTCCGTATGGAGGTGGCGCTAATTGTGGGACTGTTGCACATGCTGTAGCTGCAGTTGCATCTGGGCTAGCTAATTATGTTGTGTGTGTACGTTCTATTAGAGATGCTTCAGGTCCTGTAAAGTATGGTGATTTCGAGCCAACTCGAGTATCTGACCTTACGTATATGGGCATGTATCATCCATTTGGATTATTAACACCTGTTTCATGGGATGGCATGTTCGCACAACGTTATATGTATGAAAACAATATCAAAGATGGACAGTTTGCTCCTATTGCACTTGTTAATCGTGAAAACGCTAACCGTAATCCAAAAGCACAATTTTATGATCGCAAACTAACATTGGAAGAATATATGAATTCACCTATAAATGTTGCGCCACTTCGTCGTCATGATAGCTGTTTAAGCTCGGATGGAGCAGTTGCACTCATTGTAACAACAGCAGAAAGAGCAAAGGATTTAAAACAGCGCCCTGCTTATATTTCTGGTGCGATTCAAGCGACGGCATCGAATGGTGAAATGATGACAAGTTACTATCGTCCAGAAATATCAACATTTGCAGAAATTGAAACGTATGGGAAAAGATTATTCCATATGGCGGGTATCTCTCCTTGGGAAATTGATGTAGCACAAATTTACGATGCGTTTAGCCCACTTGTTCCGATGCAATTAGAAGCGCTTGGCTTTGTTGGCAAAGGAGAAGGAATTGATTTCATTCAAGGAGGAGATCGAATTCGTCCTAATGGGGAACTGCCAATTAATACGGCAGGTGGACTAATGTCGGAAGCATATATTCATGGAATGAATTTAATTACGGAAGGTGTGCGCCAAATTCGAGGAACATCTACCACTCAAATTAAAGATGCTGAGCTTTGCTTAGTGACAGGAGGACCAGGGGTTCCTTCAAGTGGTCTTATACTAAAAAGGAGGTAACGATAGATATGGTTCAATATAACGAAGGTATTACTCCGCCTAGACCAATGGTGGATGCAGATAGTTTACCGTTTTGGAAAGTATTGCAGGAAACGAAACAACTTCACTTTCAAAGATGTGGAGATTGTAAAGAATTAATGCACCCACCACGACCAGTATGTCATAAATGCCATAGCTTCAATATGGAATGGGTACCTACAACTGGAAAGGGGAAGATTTATAGTTATGTAGTATACCATCGTCCAGTTCATCCAGCTTTTAAAGTTCCTTATGAAGTTGTACTTGTCGAATTAGATGAAGGTGTTCGTATCGTTTCGAATATGATTGATTGTGAACCGGATGAAATCTATATTGGAATGCCTGTAGAAGTGGTTATTGATCAGGTTTTTGAAGATTTACCCTTGCCAAAGTTTAAGCGTCAAAATACGTAAAGAGAGAGGTGTAATACTATGGATTTTGCTTTAAATGAAATTCAAGAAGTGTTCAAAAGTACAGCGAATAAATTCTTTAAAGAGAAATGTACCATAACAGCTCTTCGTGCGGCAGAAGCTAGCGAATATCATTATTCACCTACTTTTTATAAAGAAATAGCGGAGATGGGCTTCTTAGGGCTAGTGATTCCAGAAGAATATGGTGGAGCTGACGGTAGCTTAATAGATTTAGCCTTAGTCGTTGAAGAAGCGGGGGCTGCTATTTTCTCTTCACCTTTTGCCTCAACACTTGCGTACGGAGTGCTTCCAATTCTAAAATTCGGTACAGAAAATCAAAAACGTGAGCTTCTTCCGAAAATTGCCGAAGGAAAACTCATAGTTACAGGTGCTATGTCAGAGTCTCAAGCTCATTATGATTTATCCTATATCACAGCTACTGCCGTAGAAGAAGGAGGTACATACTCTCTTACTGGTAAAAAGATGTTTGTACCATATGCACCGAATGCGGATTATTTCTTAACATTAGCGAGAACGACTGAATCTCATAATGCAAGTAATAAAGGCTTGAGTCTATTCCTTGTAAAAGGAAATCAAGCTGGTATTCAAATTAATCCATTACAAACCATTGGTTCAGATGGATTGTATGAGGTTGAGTTTGAAGGAGTAACTGTAACAGATGCAGATATACTTGGTTCTATTAACGAAGGATGGAATCTTGTTCAGCAAACAATAGAGTTGGCAACAGCTCTTCAATGTATTGAACTAACAGGTCTACTTCATAGAGCTACACAGGTGACGAATGATTATGTAAAAGAACGCCATCAGTTTAAGCGTCCGATTGGTAGTTTTCAATCTGTCCAACATCGTCTAGCCGATATGTACACGATTGTAGAAGGAGGACGCTTAGCTGCTTATCATGCGATTTCAAGATTGGACGAAGGAGTATCTGCTGAGACTGAAGTAGCAATTGCAAAAGCATTTATATGTAAGGAAGGACAAAAAGTATTAGTAGGTGCACATCAATTGCATGGTGGTATGGGGATTGATATGGACTATCCACTACAATTTTGTTTCAGAAGATTCAAAACAATGCAATTGAATCTTGGTCCTGCACATGTTCATATAAAGAAAGTGGCTAAATCCCTTGGGAATGAATCCGCTTCTGTAGCCCAATTAGTGAATTAAGTAATGTAGTATATTTCGATATTAATATGTAATGCAAGAAAAAAGGGGAACATCGTACTTATGAAAAATTGTAATGCGTAGCTCCTCTTTTTTCTTACAAAAAAGAATAGAGGTGGAATATTATGGTTGATAAAGCTCTTTCAGGAACAAAGGTCATTGATCTTTCATGGAATATAGCAGGTCCTTATTGTACAAAATTATTAGCTGATTATGGAGCAGAAGTCATCAAAATTGAACAACCAAAAGTAGGTGATCCCTCAAGGCTAGATGGCCCATTTCCGAATGATGAAGTGAATATAGAAGCAAGTGGATTATTTGCATATTTAAACAACAATAAGTCTGGTATAACTCTTAACTTAAAAACAGAACGTGGTGCATCTATATTAAAAGAGCTAGTGAAAGAAGCAGACATACTAGTAGAGAACTTCTCTCCCAAAGTGTTATCTAGTATGGGATTAGGTTATGAAGAGCTGAAAGAGATAAATCCAAGATTAGTTATGACATCTATTACAAGTTTCGGTCAGAGTGGGGACTACCAGGACTATAAGGCTACAGAGCTAATTACTCAAGCTATGAGCGGTTTTATAAGTCAAATTGGTGAGATGTCGAGAGAACCATTACGTGCGGGTGGTCCGTTAAGGTTGTTAGAGTATGCGGCTGGTACTTTTGCAGCTACAGCTACTTTGGCTGCTATCTTCGGAAGACGAGCAACGAATGAAGGTAAGCATGTGGATGTATCCATTGCAGAATGTGGAGTATTACAAATGCCATATCGTAATGTTCAACATTCATTTACAACATGTGCTTCTTTCGAGGAACGTTATATTTCATTACCAAGTATTGAAAAATGCAAGGATGGCTATATCGGAATTAATTTATTATCGGGACAGCATTGGCAAGATTTTTGTTTTATGACTGAAATGTATGACTGGGTAGAAGATCCTCGATTCATGGAATTATTTAGACGTGCTGAAAATAAAGAAGTATTTCGAGAAAGATTCGATAAATGGTTAATAGAGCATACAAAAGAAGAAATTATTCAGTTAGGAATAGAGTGGAGAATTCCGATTACTCCTATTTTAACATTTGAGGAGATGCTTAGCTTTCCTCAATATAAGGAACGTGAATTCTTTGTCAAGGTTGATCATCCAGTGATGGGGGAAGTTGAACAACCAGGTGCTCCATTCCGTTTATCAAAATCTCCATGGAGTATTGATAAAATAGCGCCGTTATTAGGAGAAGATAACAAGCATGTATTTGGTGACATTCTTGGATATTCTGAGGAAGAAATAAAAGAAATGTCAGCAAAAGGAATAATTTAAAGGGGGCAATACTTATGACATTACCTTTAGAAGGAATTCGAATTGTTGACTTAACCATGTGGTGGTCAGGTCCTATGTGTACATCATATTTAGGTTCTTTAGGAGCGGAAGTGATAAAAATTGAGTCCATTCAACGTCCAGATGGCTTTCGCTATTCGATGTCTTCTCCTGGAGAGAATTGGTGGGAATTAGGACCACAGTTTAATGTAGCAAATGCAAATAAAAAAGGCATTACATTAAACTTAAATGATCCTGAAGGCATGAAGTTGTTAAAGGAATTAGTCGCAAAGAGTGATGCTGTGATTGAGAATTCTTCACCACGTGTAATGGAGAATTTCGGACTTTCATATGAAAAATTATGCGAAATAAATCCTTCTATTATTATGGTATCAATGCCTGCCTATGGAAGAACAGGACCAAATCGTGATCAACCTGGTTTTGCTTTTACATTCGAAATATTGTCTGGAATTGTTCAAGTAAACGGATACCGCGATGATAATCCTATGACTATAGGGGGAGCAGGAGATGTAATCTCTGGTGTCCATACAGCTTTTTCCTTATTAACGGCTTTGCAACATCGAGAAAGAACAGGTGAAGGACAGCTGGTGGAGGTAGCTCAAGTAGAAGGCTGTGCGAATTACATGGGTCAACAAATTGCTGATGCTTCTATGAATGGTCGCAATTGGGGACGTCTAGGAAATCGCCAACCAAATATGGCTCCACATGGTGTCTATCGTTGTAAAGGGGAGGATGCATGGGTTGCAATTGCGGTTGCAAATGATCAGGAGTGGAAGCAATTTTGCGAAGCGTCTGGAAATCCTTCTTGGACTAAAGATGAGAGATTTAACACGATACAAAGCCGATATGAAAATCATGATGAATTAGATATTTTTATAGAAAATTGGACTTCACAGCTTAAAAATAATGAAGTGGCAACTAGACTTCAAGAAGTTGGTGTAAGCGCAGGTCCAGTTGTTCATGTAAATGATACGGAAGCGGCGCCATACTTTCAAGACTTCTTCCAACCTGTCACCCATCCACTGAATGGAACACATTTATATCCAACATGGCCTGTCAAATTCTCTGGTCAAAGACTTGAACATCGATCTCCTGCTCCTTTATTAGGGCAGCATAATGAAGATGTATTAAAGAATATACTAAATCTCTCAGATGAAGAAGTAGTAAAGTTAGTTAATGCTGATGTAATTGGTAATGTCCCGCTTGGTGTAAAACAATAAATTAGAATGGGAGGAAATATGATTATGGCAATGAAAATTGGAGCTAAATTAGTTTGTCCGAAATGTCAGAGTGAATTTATTGTAACAAAATTAGCAGCGAATGCTGAATTAAAATGCTGTGGAGAGACTATTCAAGAGAAGCAATCAATGCCTAAATAAAGATAAACAAAAGAAAGGATGGTTTATTATGGCTAATCAATTAGGAAAGCGTTTGCAATGTAAAGAATGTGGGATTGAAGTGTTATGTACTAAAGCAGGAGAAGGTAGTATTCAATGCTGTGGAGCTGTAATGGAATTGAAAAAACCAGTAGCTCTTCCAACTGCAGATTAAGAGAGTAGAAGAATAAAACACTAGTCACTTCATTCAATTT
The DNA here is from genome assembly GCF_000380245.2 of Bacillus massiliigorillae. Classification (GTDB taxonomy): domain Bacteria; phylum Bacillota; class Bacilli; order Bacillales; family DSM-1321; genus Bacillus_AD; species Bacillus_AD massiliigorillae. The sequence goes on along the minus strand of NZ_HG428741.1, from coordinate 2,291,839 downwards.
ATACATCGATGTTACGAAGGAGGGTTGGAGATTGGAGAGGCTTGAAAAGAGTTTATTAAGTGGAATGAGAATACTTGAATTAACATATGGTCCTTCTGGTAGTTATGCGGGACGCTTATATGCTGAAAGTGGTGCACAAGTTACTAAAATATGTAGTAAATCATATGTCTTATCGTCATTTAGAGATAAGGGCAAAGCTATTCAGTATACGAAAACTGATACGGAATTTCATGCAGTCGTAGTTGATTTGCTTCATTTCGATTGGGATATCATTATATGGGACCGCCATTGTAATAACGAGTTAACTAATCACTTGAAATCGTTTCTACAAAAAAATAATAGTCACTGTACTTGTATTGGAATTTATATGGATTTTCCGATAGGCATTAGTTTGGATGAAGAAGATTCTCTACAAGCGGTGAGTGGTTGGATGGAACTAACAGGAAGTCCAGATCGAACACCTTTACAAGTTGGAGGAAGCTCAGCAACTAGCATAATCGGTGCTCATGCAGCTACAGCGGGATTACTTGCTTTAGTAACTATGGAGCATCAGCAAAATCAAATAGTTCAAATCAATGCTCTTTCTATTTGTGTAAGTACATTAGAAGGAGCATACTCAACTTATTTGGATACTGGTCAATTACGAGGAAGAATAGGAAACCGTCATCATTCATTAGCACCTATGGCCATATTACCAAGTAGGGATGGTTGGGTATTTGTTGGAGCACCTGTTGATGAGAAGTGGAATTTGTTAGAGGGCTGGGCAGAACTAGTTCATCAGTCAGAATGGATAAATGCAGATAATCGAATGTCGTATTGTCAACGTCTTGAAGAGGAATTAAGCAAATGGACATCAACAATGAGCAGCAATGAACTGTTTCATACAGGTCAAGCATTTAGAATGCCATTTGCTATGGTGCAAACACTTGAAGAAGTACGGGATTGTCCACATCTGAAAGAAAGAAGCTTCTGGAGTACAAATAATCTTGGTCAGAGTGAAATGCGTTTACCGTGGATGATTCACTTGAATAATGATGGTAACGAGCTGAAATCAAATCGAGTGCAGAAAAACAAACCTTTCAGAATACTAGATTTGACGAGTATGTGGTCTGGTCCTTACTGTACAAGACTATTTGCAGACTTAGGGATAGAGGTTGTCAAAATTGAAGCACCACATCGTCCGGACGGTATTCGGTCAAATCAAGGAATAGATGCTCCGTTCTTTAGAGAATTAAATCGAAATAAATTAGCTATTGAATTGGATTTGAATGCAGAAGAAGATCGTCATAAATTTCTTGAATTATTGAAAAGCAGTGATGTGGTCGTAGATAACTTCAGTCCTCGAGTAATGCCGAATTTTGGATTGCAAAGTGAAAAACTCTGGAGGCATCAGCCTGAACTGATACATCTTTCATTATCCGCTTTTGGGCAAACGGGTCCTTATCGTGATTATGTAGGCTACGGTCCGACGTTGGAAGTCATGTCGGGTATAGCATCTTTAACACATTATGATGATGGCAACCCTTGGCTTCCAGGTTTTTCGATAAGTGATATAGGGGCTGGTATCCACGGTGCTTTCGCTCTAGTTTCAGCATTGTATTATCGTCAAACAAATAGAGTTGGTATTAGAATTGATCTTTCACAATATGAGGCTGCTTGTCAGTTTATAGGTGAGAATGTAATCGATTCTAAATTACCTGAAAAGTTGGAAGATAACGAGAAGATTAGGAATCTACAGGATGTTGTAAATGACAAGCAAGTACACAAAGTCTTGTTTAAAGATGGATCTTCATCGATTGGTATGCCATGGGAGTGTGAAAGTTGGAGCGTTCCGATGAGACCACCACCAGAAGTAGGAGAGCATACAAAATATATAGATACATTTCTTAAACAGATGATATCTTCTACATAGTTTGCCTGTTTTAATCTAATAGGGAGTTGGAGGTTTTCACTATGAAATATCACTATCTTGAGGTATGGATTGAAGAACAAATCGCGTATGTTAAACTTAACAATCCGAATGACAGAAATAGTTTTCTACCTGAGTTGTCTCAGGAATTATTAAATGTGGCAAATGAATGTATTGAAAATGAAGCCATTAAGGTAATTGTCTTAGGGGCCAATGGACTTGATTTTTCAATAGGTTTAAATCCTAATATTGTTCAATATGATTCGGAAGAAGAAGCGTATTCACCTGTTGTGCTTGCAAGTGCAGCTATCGAACAATGGGCTCGTATTCCGTTTCCAATTGTTGTAGCTATTAATGGGCACTGTGCATCATTAGGACTTAGTTTAGCGTGTGTAGGAGATATTCGCTATGCAACAGATCAAGCCACATTTTATATACCTGAAGCAACTTGGGGAGTTGTTCCAGCGGGTGGTGTAACGCAACGTCTTCCAAGATTAATAGGCAAGGGACCTGCTATGAATATGTTATTAGGTGGAGAAGCGATACAAGTAAACCAAGCTCTTGAACTAGGTTTAATAAATAAACAAGTAAGTGCTACTAGTTTATGGGAGGAAGCTTGTGATTACGCTAAAAAACTAGCAGAAATGTCCACTCTATCGATGCAATACACGAAGGAATGCCTTGTAAAAGGAAGTGAAATGTCGTTTGAACAGGCGTTACGATTAGAGCTAGATGTCTATATGTTATTACAAACGAGTGAAGATCGTATGGAAGGTGTTCAAGCCTTTTTAGAGAAACGAACACCGCAATTTAAAGGTAAATAGATATGGCTGTAGGGAGGGGAATATATGAGTCAATATGAACCAGTGATACGATTTGAGAAGGATGAGCAAATAGCAATTATTACATTAAATCGGCCTGATAAATTAAATGCCTTTAGTGTTGAGATGAGAGATCAATTGTATGAAATCATTTGTATTGTTCGAGATGATCCTACAATACATGCAGTGGTACTTTGTGGCGAAGGGAGAGGTTTTTGTGCAGGAGCAGATTTAACAGAATTCGGTACAAATCCAACTGTAATTCAAAAGCGAAGAATAAGGCTGCAACGAGACTTATGGGAGGAAATCCGTCGTTTACCAAAACCCATAGCTGTTGCCTTGCATGGATTTGCAGTTGGGTCAGGTCTTGAGATGGCTATGCTTTGTGATTTTCGTTTTGCAACACCAGGAACGCAATTAGCTCTTCCCGAAGCAAAGTTAGGTATGCTTCCTGCGGCTGGTGGTACACAAAGTTTACCAAGACTTGTTTCGCAAGGACTAGCATTAGATTTTGCCTTTAGTGGTCATCGTATTACGGCTGAAGAAGGTTATAAAAAGAAGTTAATTAGTAAAATAGTAGCGAAGGAAGAGTTATTGGATACAGTAATTCAATATATGAAAACGATAGTTTCACAAAGTGGTAAGTCAGCTAGTTGGATTAAGTCATTAGTTGCAAATAGTATAGATATTTCGCTGTCACAAGGTATTTTAAAGGAGCGAGTGCTTGTTGAAAGATCGTGGACTGAGAGAAGGAAATGACCAAAGTATTAAGCGACCAATTCTTTGATACTTGTAAATCTTTCTAAGTTAATAGAATAGTCGCTTGAATAGATGGACTGAAATTCAATTATTGTTCGTAGATTGTTTCCGAATCTTTTTTTAACATATATTCATTTGATATTTTTTCAGAATAATTCTTTATTAATTCAATGAACTCTTGTTGTTTTTCAGTAGTTAGACGTGTCGAGGGAAGAAGAATATTTAACACTGCAGTTGGTTCCTCACCTAGGCCCCATATCGGTGCTGATATTGCACTTGAATCGGGGAATCCTTCACCTAAGCTAACTGCATAGCCCTTTTCTTTCACTTCTTCTAATTCTTTTAGAATGAGCTGTTCATCTGTAATGGTATCGGGTGTGAATGTTTTAAATTGTGTTTTTTTTAAGTAATTATCAATATCAACTGATGCCATGTGAGCCATATGCACCTTACCAGCAGCACCCAAGTATAGCTCTACTTCATCTCCAAAAGGACTCGTTACTTTAACAGGATAAGTGCTATGTACACCACTTAAGAAAAAATAATTATTTCCTGAACGAATGGAAATATAGACAGATTCATTTGTCATATTGGCTAGTTCTTGTACGAATGGCTCTGAAATTGTAATAATATCATTCACTTGGAATTTATGAACTAACTGGAATAGGATAGGACCTGGATAATATTTTTTGGTTTTAGCATCTTTCACCAAGAAGCCACGATCTACCATTGTAGCAGCCAGACGAAAGGCAGCTGTTTTACTTACACCTGTTTCACGCTCTATATCAATGAGTCCAACTGAGTCATATTTAAGAAATAAAGCTAAGAGTGACATTGCATTATCTACTGTACTTAATCGATGTGTTGCCTGTTTTGAAGACATGTAATCCCCCGTTAATAAAAAACTGATTTTTCAATCTCTTTTAAATATATTATACTGCAATCAGAAAAAAATGACAAATAAGGCAATAAAGAGGGGGTGACTTAATACTGCTTCATGTAAGCGATTTTTCCATCTAGCCACGTTTGATTAACTTGAATTTCACTAAGTTTTTTAATTGAGCATGTTAGTGGATTGTCCTCTATTAAAATAAAGTCGGCGTGAAATCCGGGATGAATCATCCCACGTTTCATTTCCCAGCCAGCTGCCCGTGCAGCAGTAGTTGTATAAAGTTCTAATGACTCCCATCGGCTAAGTTTTTCATCAACGGAAAGAACTTTACCGCTTATTGTTTTTCTAGTACAAGCCGTTCCTATGCCTATCCACGGATCAAATGACGCAACTGGGGCATCTGAGCCAGCAGCTACTGTTATGTTATTAGCTCGTAAGCTGTTCATTCTATATAACCAGCTTTGCTCAGATGAATCAACATCTTTTAAGTAACGGTCACCATGATGATAAATTAAACTCGGATTTGTTACGACCATGACACCTAACTCATGAATGTCAGATAAAAAGCCATCTGGACATAAACTTAAATGCTCAAGTCGATGTAGCATAGTATGGTTTGGAACGAGTTCTTTAGCATAACGAATAGCGTCTAATGCTGACCATACCATTTCAGGTGTTACTACATGGATGGCTAAAGGAATCTGTTGTTGAGCTGCTTTAAGTGCAATTACTCTTAGTTCATCAGGGGATGGTACTAAGTCAGGATTTGCTTCAATCACAACTTTAATAGCTCCAATTTCTAATTTATCATATACATCGGCTGCTACACATTGTTGATAATGGTGTGTAAGAATAGCGTGATGTTCGATATCTGCCATTAATTGAATGGCAATCTTCCAAAAATCGTTAACACAGTTATTCCAAAACTGTAAATCGAACAATGTATTAGTGGGAGTAGCATCTTGAACAGCTGTTATGCCCTTACTTAATAACTTTGTATGTAATTGTTCTGCACCTATTTGAAGTTCTTGTGTTGTGAGTGGTTGTACGAATTTTTTAGATAACCAAGCATCTCCCCCATAGATAACGCCTGTAGGTAAACCATTATGATCACGTTCTACTGTAATACCAGATGGGTCTTTTGATGAGGAATTAATTCCTGTTAGGGAAAGTGCAGCACTATTTAGAACGGATACATGTCTAGTAATATGCCGTAGTCGAATAGGATGTTGTGACGTTGCTTTATCCAGATCCCAACGTGTAGGATGTCGTTGTTCTTCAAGATGAAAAGGGTCATATCCAGTCGCACGAATCCAAGCCCCAGCTTCTAGTTGATTGGCTTTATTGCGTAGAGCATTAACGATTTCTGAGATATTTTGAACATCGTCTCTACCACAATGAACGGAATGATCATGACTGATTTGAGCGCGAAGGTGACAATGTGCATCTATTAATCCTGGTAATAATGTCATTCCTTGACCATCGATATGAGTGCCGTTTACAGCAAGTGGCCATGTAGTTTCTTCATCTAATAACCCAATAAACTTTCCATCTTTAACTGCAATTCCTTTTGCTTTGGGATGACTACGATTCATAGTTAGTACTAATACATTATCAATAATGACGTCAGCAGGTATTTGCTGCATAGTGATAGAACCTCCTTTTAATCGAAGAATGTTAGTTATGTGGGATTATATTAAAAATTTAAAATATTATCAATAATTAAACGAATGTGGAGGGAATAAAATGAAACTTAAAGATAAAGTAGCTTTTGTTACGGGTGGGTCATCGGGGATTGGTAGAGGAATTTGTCATGCCTTCGCTAAAGAAGGAGCATCTATCGTGTTTATTGGATTAAATGCAGATAAGGGAAAAAGAACCGAGCAGGAATTGGTTGATTTAGGATGTAATGCACTATACATTCAAGCAGATTTATCAGATCGAAAAGTTTTGCCTAGCTTAATTGAAAGAACGATTGAGAAGTTTGGAAAGTTAGATATTTTAGTTAACAATGCTCATTCCTCCAAAACCGTAACCATTGAAGAAACAACAGAAGAAATCATGGATTTATCTTTAAATACAGGATTATGGGCGACTTTTATACTAATGCAGAGTGCTCTTCCTTATTTAAAAGAAACACAGGGAACTGTTATTAATTTCGCATCGGGTGCTGGTTTAGATGGATTAGCAAGACAGGCTTCCTACGCTGCATCCAAGGAAGCAGTACGAGCTATAACACGTGTTGCAGCGAATGAATGGGGAAGATATGGTATAAACGTAAATGTAATTGCACCATTAGCAAATTCTCCTGGAGTGGATGAAATGAAAGAAACGCATCCAAATGCGTACGATAAAATGCTTTCGCTCATACCATTACGACGTATGGGAGATTGTGAGAAAGATATTGGCAGAGTGGCTGTTTTTTTAGCAAGTAGCGATGCAGAGTATATTACCGGACATACGTTAATGGTAGATGGAGGAACTGTGAAAGCTCGATAAGGAGGTGCAAATAGTGCTGAATAAAATAACAGATCATGTATATCAACTGCAAGTTCCAATTCCATATGATTTGGGAGAAGTGAAGTGTTATATAGTTGAAGGAGAAAATGGCTATACCATTGTGGATACAGGTGATAATATAGAAGATGCGATTACATTATGGAAACAAGTACTTCCAAAAGATAAGAAGATTGAAAAAGTTGTATTGACTCATGCGCATTTGGACCATATTGGATTGGCTAGATGGTTTCAAAAGAATTACAATGCAGCTATTTGGATGTCAAAAGCTGGTTACGAAGAAAAGAAAAAAATTCAGTCCATGTTTAAAGGAAAAAAATACAATAGTCCACTTTCTGTTTTATTTCGTGTAAATGGTGGACCAGAGCATCCGGAAGAAGATGAAGTTCATCATAGATTTGATGCTTATGAATTTGAACCTGATTATGTTTTCGAAGAAGGAGAAATCATTCAAATAGGCGATTATAATTTTGAAACTATTTGGACACCAGGACATTCGCCCGATCATTTTTCTTTTTATAATCATAGCCATCAAATTCTTTTTGTAGGTGATCATATACTAAACTCTTTAAATCCTATCGTTATGGCTCAACATATGGATGAAAATCCATTACAACTTTATCTTCATGCTCTTGATAAAGTGCAGCAATATTCAACGAAGTATGTTCTTCCGGGCCATGGTGACCTTATAACGAACTTATCTTCTCGAATAGAAGTTATGAAATCTCACTATAAAAAAAGGTGGATGCAAATTCATAATGCACTCAAAGAAGATGGTAGAACCGCCTTTCAAATCTCACAAAGCATTTATGGAACAGAACTTCCAATCGAACGAAAGATGTCAGCTTTTCTTCAAACAATCACCAATTTGATTTACTTGCTTTCAATTGATGAAATTGTAATGAAAAAACAAAAGGATTTTATCTATTTTTATCCAAAGACCTCTAGGTAGTTAAAGGAAGAGTTTTAGAGTGTAATTATATAAGTGGGCTGACTATTATTTCAAAAGTCAGCCATTTTTTGTAATCTTTCATTTTCCTCGTTGAGATTCAATAAGAAAAAAATTACAATAAATACATATATATGAATTTTCGAATAATTGTTGGGGGTGTTTGATTGGAAACAGTATTGGTGAAGCAAAAACCAAAACGCAGTAAGAAAAAAATCGCTTTGTGGATTAGTGGGGTAATTGTTTTTTTACTTATTGCCATTGCAATTGGAATTAACATATATATTTCACGATCATTGCCTCAAATCGAAGGAGAAATCAAGCTAGACGTACTGAAAGAACCTGTCAAAGTTGTAAGGGATGATGACGGTGTGCCTCATATCACCGCGAAGAATGAACATGATTTGTATATAGCCCAAGGATATGTACAAGCTCAGGATCGACTGTTTCAAATGGATTTAAGTAGAAGGCAAGCTTCAGGTAGATTAAGTGAAGTAATTGGCGAGATGACGATTGATAAGGATAAGTATTTTCGTACCATAGGTTTAAGACGGGCAGCTGAGAGCTCATATTCACAATATTCTAGTGAAGCGAAGGAAGTATTGAAGCAATTTGCACAAGGAGTTAACTTATATATTGAAGAATTGCGGAACAATGGGAAATGGCCAATTGAATTCACGATATTAGGTTATAAGCCTGAAAAATGGACAGAAATTGATTCGTTAACAATCGGTAAGTATATGGCATTTGATCTTGGTGGTAACTGGGATGATCAAGCATTTAGATCCTATTTATTACAAAATTTCTCTAAGGAGAAAGCATATGATCTTTTCCCTACTTATCCAAAGGATGCACCATACATTATTGAAAAAGAAGAGTTAGATATTGCCGCTAATTTCGCAAGCGTTGTTATTCCTTATGATTTAAATGGTAGTAATAATTGGGTCATTAGTGGGGAAAAAACAAAGAGCGGGAAACCGTTATTAGCGAATGATCCTCATCTTTCTTTAGCAACACCTGCTATATGGTATCAGATGCAACTAGAGGCACCTACGGTTAATGTAGGCGGTGTTATCTTTGCTGGAATTCCAGGTATTATTCTAGGTAATAATGAGAAGATTGCATGGGGTGTTACGAATACGGGTCCCGATGTGCAAGATTTGTATATAGAGAAAAGAAATCCAGCTAATAAAAATGAATTTTCCTATAATAATAAGTGGGAAAAAGCAACTGTTGTGAAAGAACCGATTAAGGTTAAGAACCAAGATACTATTGACTATGAAGTAACGATTACAAGACACGGTCCAATTGTAACGGAACTTGTTGACCCATCCAAGTCAGGGACTGTATTGTCATTGCGTTGGACGGCACTAGACCCTACAACGGAATTGGAAGCAATTATGAATATGAATAAAGCAAGTAATTGGGCAGAATTCGAAAAGGCATTAGAAAAATTCCATTCGCCGACTCAGAATTTTGTATATGCAGACCAACAAGGTACCATTGCATATAAAGCTAATGGAAAAATACCAATTCGTAAAAAGGGTGATGGATTAATTCCTGTTCCTGGATGGACAGATGAATATGAATGGAAGGGATACATTCCATTTAATGAACTTCCCCGAGTGGTAAACCCAAAAGAAGGGTTTATAGCAACAGCTAATAATAAAGTCATCTCAGATGAATATCCATATTTTATTAGTAATCAATGGGCACAGCCTTACCGTGAGCAAAGAATAAAGGAAGTATTAAGTTCTAAAGATAAACTTACTGTAAAAGATATGAAATCGTTACAAATGGATATAGTGAACTTGCAAGCAAAGGAATTTGTACCCCTGTTTATGAAGGAATTAAACGAAAATAAAGATAAAGAAATCCAGCAAGCGCTTGAAATTCTGAAAGGTTGGGACTTTAAAGATGATAAAGAAGCGTCAGCTCCGTTAATCTTTAATATATGGATTACAAAAATTCCATTAGTTTTATTTGAAGATCAAATTCCGTCAGAAAATTACGAATTATTTAAAGGGAGAAAGCCTGTATTAGATCAAATTGTTCGAAATGCATTAGCTGGTAATCCTGGTCCGTGGATTAAAGAATATGGTGGTATAGCGAAATTATTAGAGGATTCCCTTCAATTAGCTTTGAAGGATATTAAAGAATCACAAGGTAATGATATAAAAGATTGGACGTGGGGCGAATATCATCAAGTTCATTTCGACCACCCTCTTTCTAGCGTTTCTCCACTTCAATATGTATTTAATAGTAAGGGAGGAGTACCAGCAAATGGAAGCGGTGTGACTGTTCAAGCTGCTGGATTTAAGACAGATGGTACAACTGACCATGGTGCCTCATGGCGTTTTGTCGCAGATTTAAGTGATTTATCTGTTACAAATCATTTAGTTGGACCTGGGCAATCTGGTCATTTAAAAAGTAAATGGTATAGTGACCAATTAGAAAAATGGGTTGATGGAACGTATCATCAAACCTCTTTTAAGAATGTTAAAGGAAGTGTATTAACTTTAACACCATAAATAAAAATGAGAACTATTTCGTAATGAATTAGTTCTCGTTTTTATTTACATAGATGAGCTATACAATTCTAGCGTTGCTAAACTATACAATAATCAAAAAGAATCAGTGTTGATTTTTTAATAAATGTTACATATTTTCAATAATTAAGTATAAATGGATATATTTGATTGTTACTGAAATTCTTCTGCGCTAAAATAAGAGGATAGCTTTATTGGGAGAATGTTATAGATTCTACATACCTAGATTGGAAGCAGGGGGGGAACATGGTTTGATTAAAAAAATAATTTCAGGATTTGTCTTACTTTTGCTCATTTCTGTAGCCATTGTAAATGCTATGGAGGAGAAAAAAGAACCGAATTTACCAGGGCTAGAAGTAGGTGAAAAAGCACCAAATTTTACACTTGAAAATCTTAAAGGTGAAAAAGTATCTTTATCAGATTATAAAGGACAAACGGTTATCGTAAATTTTTGGGCAACTTGGTGTCCACCATGTCGAAAAGAAATGCCTGATTTAGAGAAGTTATATCAACAAAACAATAGCAATGTAGAAATACTTGCTGTAAATACAGATACGAATAATGATGTTGCATCATTTGTTAAGAGCATGAATCTTACATTTCCAATATTATTAGATCACCAAGCAGATGTATCTGGTCAATATGATATTATTTCTTTCCCTACTACATATATCATTGATAAAAAAGGGGTTATAGTGAAAAAACAGATTGGTGAATTATCATTTGAGCGCTTGAATGAAATGATGAGTGAAATATAAACGTGAAGAATCAGTATGCAATTAATAATCAGAAAAAACAGAATTATAAGATTTGTAACAATAATGACATAAATACTCAGTCTTTTGCCCATAATAAGTATTATCATAAAGGATAAGTAGGTGATAATATGAAGAAAAGACGGAAGCTTTCTTTTGAAGATTTAGTTTTGGAAAATAAAAACGAATTATTAAAGGATATGAAAGCTCTAGAACGAATTGAAAGTAAATTAGAAAAAAGACATTTAGAAAAAGCTGAATAAAGAGTACATGTTTTTGCTTCTTTCGTAAAGAATAGAAGTAAGGAGGGTGTATATATGGGTAATCCAAAAAAAGATTCAAAACATTTTGCGCCAAATCATATTGGTACAAAGTCACGTTCAGCTGGTGGCAATAAAGGAAAGCAAATGCAGGACCAGTCAGGTCAGCATGCTCAAGTAATCCAAACAAAAGGTGAATAGGCACCTATATATCTAAAAGTGCAAATAAAGGATAAGAGTGCTCTTGAATAGAGCTCTCTTATTCTTTTTTATTTTCTGAAAAAAATTCCTAAGGGATACTTTTACAGAAAATTTTCTACTATGTTAAAATAATAAAGTGAAACTTTGATATGTTTAGAGGATGTTTTACACATTAATTATTAATGATGGATACGAAAGCTAATCTCTAGTGTATAAAAGAAAGGGGAACTATTGTAATGCTTATTTCGAAAAAAGAGATAGAAGTTCGTTATGCAGAAACAGATCAAATGGGTGTTGTTTATCATGCTAACTACATCGTTTGGTTAGAGTTAGGACGAACACAAATCGTAAAGGACTTAGGTTTTAATTATAGTGAATTAGAGGAATTGGGTTATGTGTCCCCTGTACTAGAAGTGCATGTTTCTTATAAGAAATCGTTAAAATATGGAGAAACAGCAACCGTACATACATGGATTGAAGAATATTCACCTACACGAACTACATATGGTTACGAGATTTACAATGAGAAAGGTGAGCTTGCTGTTACAGCGACAACACTGAATATTGTTGTAAAGAAAGAGACATTCCGACCAATTTCCATGAAGCGCTACTTCCCAGAATGGCATGAAGTGTATGAGAAGAATAAGAAGCAAAAATAGAAATTTAATTTAATATGTAAAAGGTAGCTAAATGTCCTTTGTTATGACATTAGCTACCTTTTTTCATGAAATTTATTTAACACTATACTCCGGTTCATCCTGCTTTTCATTATAATCGACATATAAATCATGATTATCGAAATACCATAAATCACGCTCTTCTACATAATATTGAATCTCATTTTTTTCAGCTGATGCACCTATCGTCATTGGTTCTTCAACTTGGATACCAAGAGAAAATCCTGATTGGACAGTACTAACGCCACCATATCTGGCAAAGAAACGAACATTATCACCTTTTTGTAAATCTAATTCTCTTTCATACCATGCGGCAGCTTCTTCACTTATATAAATTTTCAAAAGAAATTCCCCATTTCTTAAATTAATGATTGATTACTATAATCCCACACAATATGTAAGGATATAATGCGATGTGTGATTATGAGAGCTTTAAGTAAAAAGTTCTACTTTTTATTATAAAGGAAGTGTGATGAATGGGGTAGAGATAAGCAGGAATAGTGCAATGGCATAAAAAAGTGCTCCAAATATAAATAGCATTTGGAACACTTTTTTTTATATATGAAAACGATCGATACTTTCTTTTAATTCTTTTGTTAACATTCTTAGATTATTAGAGATTTGTTGAACTTCTTCAATTGATTTTTGTTGTTCAGTTGATGTATTTGTTACGTCTTGAACACCTTTACTAGTTTGTTCCGATACTGCAACAACACTATCAACTGAGAAAGAAATCGATTGACTACTATTATTTAATAAATCATTGGCTACAGCAATTTCCTCAATATCTTTTGATAAGTGATTCATAAAGCGTATCGTTTGGAGAAGGATACTTTCGGTTTCCTTTGATAATTGAGCACCTTCTCGAGCAAATATATTGCCATGTTCAATGTTTTCTAATGCTTTGGAGGAATCTTGTTGTATTTCGTGAATAATTGTCGCAATTTCATCAACAGATGTACTACTTTGTACAGCGAGTTTCTTCACTTCTTGGGCAACAACCGAAAATCCACGTCCATGTTCACCTGCTCTAGCAGCTTCGATTGAAGCGTTTAAAGCGAGCAAATTCGTTTGCTCTGATAAACCATGAATTAAGGAAGAAATTTCATTGATAGTTTGTAGCTTTCGATCTAGTTCTTTCATGATGTTAGAGGATTCGATTGCTTGTTCTGAAATGTGACTCATTTTTTTATTTAGATTTTCCATCGCTATTTTTCCTTGAGAGGTAGTTTGTTTTGTTTCTTGTGAACGATTGACAATTGTATCAATATTATTGGACATCATTTGTACTGCCGCAACATTGCTTTCTACGTTGTGAGTAATGTTTATCATCTCATCTGATAGTTTTTCCGAACCTTGTAATACTTGTACCATGGTAGCGCTTACGACTTCGGTAGCAGTTGATGAGATGTTTGATTGATTGTTTAAGGAAATTGAATCTTTTTCAGCCTGTTTAACAAGTATATGAATCTTTGAAACCATTTCTCTAAAATTAATAATCATTTCATTTACCGAGTTGAATAGGGAGCCTAATTCGTCGTTGGCTCGCTTTGGCATCGTTTTTGTTAAATCTCCTTTTGCTACGGTATGCATCAAGGAGGAGAGCTTATTAATTGGGTTAATAAAATAGCGTGAGAATAGAAAGCTAATAACAATAGCAACACATACAACTACACATATGACAATCACTTGGATTGTGAATAGTTTTGAGAAAATGGTTTCAGTATCTTTCTCAGCATCAGCAATTCTTGAACTCATATTTTTTGAAATAGTCTTTGAAAATGATTGTATTTCATCCTGAGAAATAATAGAATACATTTCCCATCCTGTTTCTTTATGAATTTGACCAATGTAACTGATTTTCTCATTATCTAAGAAAGTAGTGTTATTCGTTTTCTCCTTAAAGATCGGGAGGCTGGAAATATTTATTTTCTTTTGGACTAGATTTGAATCTTTATAGGCTAATAAAATTCCTTTCGGATCTGTTAAGATAACATAGCCTGTTTTGCCAACTTTTGTTTGAGAAATATGATTCAACAAATTTTGAAGAGATAATTCACATGCAATTACTCCAAAGAAAGTATCATTTTTATATAGCGGTGTGGAAATTGTAATATAGTAATTATTATTATTTTCATTTAAATATGCATTAGAGATACTAAATGAATTCTTTTTTAGCTTAGCGGCTGAATCGAACCATTGCTGATTATTAATAGAACTAATAGGTATTTTATCTTTAGGTGAATAAGCCAAGGGTTGTTGATTAGGTGTAGCAAGTAAAAATGAATGAATTACTCCATTTTCTTTTGAGAGTTTATCAAATAAACTTTCAATATCACTTGTATTTGAAGAGTATACCTCGTCAAATTGGGCAGCTGCTAGTAGGGCCGTTTTTCCGTTATTAAGCAGATTTGTAATTTGCGTGGCAACATTTACATTTTCGTGATAAGTGAGTGTCCCAGCGTAATGACTTGCAAAACCACTAACATCTCTTTGTACATCTCCAGATAAGCCCTTTGTCAGGCTTTCTGAGTTCTTTGTGAAGGATTGTACGGATATATAGGTGAAGAATGTACAAACACTTAAAATGGTAAGGATTGTCAGCAAAACACTAATGATTAACTTTAGTTTTAATGACATATATAGGCCTCCTTTCAGCCAAAGAATATTTTGGAAATAATGTAAGTTGATTATCTCATTTTTAATAATGGTTTTAAATACCTATAATGACATATATTTGAAAATTTAATTAAGATTTCTTGATATATTGTCTTGATTTTACAATAATATGAATAAAACCATTAGAGGAAAGTAGATGTGATTGTTACTAAAGTCATGTGTGTAATTAACTATTCAATTAAACATATATCTTGGTGTGTGAATTTATAAAAAATTATGAAAATAGTCACTGATTTGTAATAATCCTTGTTTGATTCTTAATATTTCGTGCAATATAATAAGTTGTGTTTCAATTGCATTTCTTTTTAACTAGGTTTCCAAAAAGAATTCTGACTTTCCTATTGTTCGTAAAAACTTTGGAAAGAGATATGAAGAAATCTGGTTCATATTTTGGGGTATTTTAGTTTTGTGAATATAGGGGGATTAGGTATTATGGTTTTTTTTGCTAAAACAAAGGAAGCTCGAAGTGTGTATTTGGAAAAAGCAGTACATGCACAAGTAAGAAAGGAATTTCAAAATGAAGAAATTAATCTACAACTAAAATCTATATCTTTTACAGAAGATGATATGAAGTTAATTTCTGTTTTTCAGCCTATTATTAAAGAGAATATAGACTTATTAGTTGATAGCTTTTATAAAACGATATTTGAGGTATCAGAATTAAGAACGTTAATCGAAAAACATAGTTCTGTTGAAAAACTACGAGCAACATTAAGTCATCATTTACAAGAAATGTTTAATGGAGTTATGGATGATGCTTTCTTGGAAAAGCGTTTTCGTGTTGCTAAGGTACATTATCAGATAGGTTTACAGCCAAAGTGGTATTTTTGTGCTTTCCAAAACGTGCAAAATTCAATCATTTCATTAGTATATGAGAATGTTGGGCATATAGATGATCGACAAGCACTAATATATTCTATTTGTAAAATTATAAATTTTGAGCAACAGCTAGTGTTAGAAGCGTATGATAAAGAAAATATTAGAGCACGTGAAGCGCAATATAAAAAAGTAAAAGAAGAGGTAAAGAGTAAAATTCTAACTATTTCTGAAGAATTAGCTAAACTAAGTTACAATACGAATCAATCCATGCAACTAATCTCTTCAAATAGTAGAGAATTCAATACAAATATCAACTCAAATAATAAACAATCTTATCGTACTCGTGAACTCGCAAAAGATGGTCAAGAGCGTTTGAAAGAATTAACGAAAAACATTCACACAATTAGTGTACATACAATGGATGTTGAAAAAAATATTCAAGCATTAAATAAATCATTCAAACAAATTACTGAATTTGTTGGGCTAGTTCAAGAGATTGCGGATCAAACGAACCTTTTATCTTTAAATTCTGCAATTGAAGCAGCAAGAGCGGGTGAGCACGGTCGTGGCTTTGCTGTTGTTGCTGATGAGGTGAGAAAGTTAGCAGATCAAACGAAGCGATCAATTACTGAAATCTATACAATTGTTAATACATCAAGTAAATTTATGAAGGAAGCGGTTAAGTCAATTGAAAATGTACAAGATGTTGTACATAGTGGAGAGGAATCTTCAACAATTACGCAATCTTCCTTTGACAATATTATCGCGTCGATGGATGAAAGCCTCCAAGGAACTGGAATTGTAGAAGAGCAAATGGAAGGCTTTGTGAAAATTTTAGATGAAATTGTGGAATCTACTTCACAGGTTGCTGTTTCAGCAGAAACATTAAATGAAACGGCTACTGCTTTATAATAAGAAAAACCGTCACTGGTCCTTATTGATAAATGTAGTTTAACTCTTCGTCTTAC
This sequence comes from Bacillus massiliigorillae, assembly GCF_000380245.2. GTDB lineage: Bacteria > Bacillota > Bacilli > Bacillales > DSM-1321 > Bacillus_AD > Bacillus_AD massiliigorillae. The sequence goes on along the minus strand of NZ_HG428741.1, from coordinate 2,275,084 downwards.
TCCAAATCAAAAAAGAGCCATGCGGCAGACGTAAGACGTTCTCTTTTTGAGTACCCGCATGGGAAATCGCATATATAAAAACAAGCATAAAGGCAGTGGATTTCGCAAGTGAAATCACACTGCTTTTTAGCATTATTAAAATGAGTTTTGTGGTAAAATTAGTAAGTTTTTCATTACGCTAAAGGAGCAGGTTTGTTAAAGCATCGCCATTGTACACATCATTTTTTTCGTGTTTATTGAGCTTTAAGGCTGCTATTTCTGATAACTTCTTTAATAAGATTTTATTAAAGTACCTGTTATCTCAATAAGAGCTCATTTCGTACCATCGGCTATCCCTTTATACGAAAAGCTATAATAATACTTTAATAATAAAGGAATCCGATGACTCGCATTCAAATTATGAATACTCTCCATCAATTTATCGTATTCATAGCCAGTGTGCTACATTTGCCAATGCCAACTTTTCAAAACTGAGAGGTTCTTCATCATAATCACCATGATTTAAAATTTGTACACATAAACCATCTTCAATTTCATCAGTTTTTTCTGGAATTTCCAATTTATAAACACAATTTCATTCTTAGATAGTGGAATACCTCATTGAGACACGTAATATCCACCTGTGTGATTATAGAAATATATATCCAACTTTTGTGTGTAATCGCTGATTAGTTAGTTATACGCTTATTTCATTTCAACAATTTATCTTTATAAAGTAATTTGAACTAAAGCGGAATGACAAACGTAATATAAACATTAAGATCCTTATATTACATTCACAATCATGAAAATTACTAGCTTAAGATTTTTAAAAAGGGGGTGACGAATAGATGTATTTCCAATCGAATAGTTTGAGACATTAGTCATTCTATTAAATGTAAGAATGTTTGGTTTACTATTATATAAAATTAAACAATTGTTAATTACATATTTTCTCCAACGTAGTTTGTATTCTAGGTGAGGATAAGTTTGGACGTGAAGGTAATATAATTAAGGGAATTTATCCAATGGAATTCAGGAGGATTTATCAGATGAAAAAAAACTCAACAGTAGCAAAGGTGCTTTTAGTAAGTGCACTCGGATTAACAAGTATTGGTGGCGGTATGATGTTCTACACAAAATCAGCTCAAGCAGCAGCAGAAAATAAAGAAATTAATTTTGAACAAGTGGGGAAAGAGTTCTTTGAATCTCTAAAGAATAGTAAATGGGATGAGGCTTACTCTCTATTAAATACCAATTTGCAAAAGAAAGTAAAAAAAAACACAATTGGAACAATTGTGGAAAGAACATTCACCGTATGGTGTAATCGATCAATGGGAAGTTTTGAAGATTCAAAATGATTCTGTACATACAAAAGTAATTATTAAATGTTCGGCTAAAAATGGACAATATCAGTTTGTCGTAAAGTTAGACAAACAAGGAAAAATTGATGATTTTAATATCGAAAATTATTATGCGGATGGAGCCTTTTTAACCCCTCCTTATGATTTGCAAAACTATACAGAAAAGCAGGTTACCATCGGAAATGGTGAATTTGCCTTACCGGGTATATTAACAACGCCAAAAGGCAAGGGACCATTTCCAGTTGTCGTTTTAGTGCATGGTTCTGGTTCAAGCGATATGGACGAGTCAATGTTTGCTCATAGACCTTTCCAAAACTTTGCAGTTGGTTTAGCAAGTGAAGGAATAGCGGTCCTTCGTTATGATAAACGGACCAGAACACATGCTATGAAATTTAAATTTGAGCCAAATTATACAATTAATGAAGAGACAGTCGATGATGCAAATTTAGCAGTCAATCTATTAAAAAAACAACCAAAAATTGATAACAAACAAATTTTTGTTCTAGGTCATAGTCAAGGAGGTTTTGCCTTACCAAAGATCATTTGATTAAAGGTGTAATTAGTGTGGCTGGACCAGGTCATTAATTTTCCGATTTAGTAATCATGCAATTAGAACAAGCATTAGAAAGAGCGAAAAAAAGTAATGAGGCACCAGAAACGATTGATGCAATAGAACAACAAGAATTATTTTACAAACAACAATTTGCACTTTTAAATGATCCACAGTTCTCGCTATCAAATCCACCACAGGGCTTTGCTTTGCCACAGGCGTCATGGTGGTATGATCTTCGCAATTATGTGCCTGCTGATCTAATAAAAAAACAGGAAATTCCGATGTTTGTAGTACAAGGTGGAAAAGATATACAAGTTCCTGTTTCAGATTATGAACAATTAAAAGGAGAATTAAAAGAACGAACAAATGTTCAATATAAGTTATATCCAAATATGTTTCATGGCCTCGCCAACTGGGAAGGGGAACCGAATGGAACGACAGAATATATGACTCCAGGTATTGTACCTCAAGAATTGATAACGGATATTTCGAATTGGATGAAAAAAGGTGAAGTTACAGAAACACCTTTAATTGACCCAACCGTATTTACAGATTATAAAGAAGGATTATATTGGTCTGAAGCGATTAAATGGGCATTAAATAAAGGATTAGTTGTAGGTTTTTCTGACGAGAAAAAGCTAAAGCCGGATTTAACTATAACTGAGAGTCAGTATTTGCGAATAATGCTATGCTATTCGAATGATCATTCTCAAAAAGAGGAATCTATAAAAAGTCTTTATGAATTTGCAAAAGAAAAAGGTCTAAAAGTATCAGGTAAGTCTAATGTTAATCTAACAAGAGGGCAAGCTGCTGTTTTATTAACTAAAACTTTTGCGAAACAAAATTTCACAGAAAAACAAGCTGTTCAATGGTTATTCGATCAAGGGGTAATTAATGGTTATGATCAATCTCACAGCTATGAATCTTTTAAACCAACAATGGCCATTTCTAGAGCGCATTTGGTAACGATTCTTTATAATTTAGAGCAAAAAAAATGATTTAAACTTTAAATTTTATTTTCCCAAAAAAAGCTCAAACAATAAAACACAAACACTCTAAAAATGCACTTGAGGGGGGTTAGTTCAATAAGAAAAGATGAAAATTAATATACAAAAGAATTATTTAGTTTCATGTTAGACTCATATTACGAAGCAAAAGAGAGGAGAAATATAAATGAATCAGGATGTTGAACTGTACGATAAAATGATTTATTACAAAGGTAGAGTATGGACAATTTACGCTTTGACAGAGAATCATGATGGTGTGTTTGCGTACCAAGGTCTGAAACCTTACGATACATTCAAATATGATTCTTACCAATCTAACCTAAATATTACTTTCTTAAAGATGGATGAAGCCTTGAATTGTATTGTTGAAGGTGATGACTGTATTGCAGAATGTGTTAAAAACGAAAAAATAGCACAAGCAAAGAAGCTTAATAAAGAAATGGCAGTTGAATTTTTGGTTTATCTTACTGGACACCCAAAAACGAAAATTAATAGTGAGATTGAGGAAGAACATAATTGCTTTAAAATTGTCTTAGGTCAGATTCGTTATGCTCTTTGGAAATCGGATGGTAGATTGTATCTGCATCATCAGATAAATGGAAAAACGACAGACACATCTTTTGATTTTGTAACTTGGAAACCAGACAGTATGCACGAGTATGCTAATAATAAGAAGCAAGAAAATGAATATAAACAAGAGATTATAGAAGCTTATAAGGACAAGCATAATTGTTCTTGTGATCGGAAGTAGATTCGCATAACGTAGATTAAACTTAGGAAACAAAAGGTTCAGTCAATAGTCTAAATTTAAAAGCTCATCGAAGCTGATAAGCTTTAGAGTAACAAAGTTAATTAAGATTGTTTGCTTCTCTTTTTTAAATAAAAGTTAAAAATGGACTTCATAATCAGATATAAGACAAAAATGGTTGAGAATATTAAACCTGGTTCTGCAAAATAATCCATAAAGATGAAACTCAATATTACTAAGATAGTCGCTACTATAAGGTCTAATTTTTACTCATAAGATATATTTCCCTAGCCGTTCTTTACCATATCAGCAATAACTAATGCATCTTTTTTATCACTTTTTGACTGAAAATTATCACGGTTTTCTTTATTCTCCTTACTAAATGTGGGTTCACCGTTACAACCTCCATATTTTATTGAAGAATCCATTTTGGAAGATTGATCCAGTAGTATCTTTTTTATACAATTATCGGGCAGTTTAGTTCAATAAGGAATTCTGTGTTTAGGATCGAATTTAAAATTAGTTTCGATGAACCTTATCATAAGTAAATGAGGTTTTTACTAAAATTAGATAGAATATGTTCAACTTAGTTTTAATGAATTGAAAGGTAATTTTAGACCAGCTATTATGTAGATTATATAAATGAAGGTATGAATTAATATAGAGATAAAGTAGAATTTAGCGATTAGATTATTGCTATATACCACTAAATATAAAACTTCTATACCGAAATAATAAAGATAAGTACAGTTTAGATTTTGCAATGAATTTACTTAGTGGTAAGTATGGATTTATGTGTCAATATGATAGAAAAACTAACGCTGATACTATTTGGTCAGTAGTTTATGATTTGAAAAGTAATCATATTTGGAGAGTGGAAGGCAACCCTAGTCGTAAGAAGTTTAAGGAAGATACCCGTTTTAAAATAAAGTAAGTTGATTGATACTGAAAAGAGTACTGCTGGAACAGATTTTTGGGATTTAAATGTAGAACGTGCGGTATTGATTTAGGGGAATTAAAACACATTATGAGAATTTAGAATAAGACTCAGAATCTTTTTGGGTGAAAGAATGTACTTAAACAAATGGGTGCATTAGTGGAAAATCAGAGCTGTCATTTAGACGGCTTTTTCTTATGAAGCTAATGGGGCAGGTTAGTGTAATAAGAATAAGTTATGAATTCGTATAAATAACCTGTTATTTTCTTTATGTAGCATATTTGATATTTTAAGGAAAAGAGGAGGGAAATGGAATGAGAATTTTTGATGCCCATTTTCACATTATTGACTTTAATTTTCCGATTATAGAAAACCAAGGATATTTGCCACCAAGTTATGTAGTAAAGGATTATCAAAATGAAACTACTGATTTAAATGTATTAGGTGGAGCAATTGTATCAGGTTCATTTCAAGAATTTGACCAAGAGTATTTATTGAAAGCTCTTAAACAATTGGGTTCAACATTCTGTGGCGTAACGCAATTACCTTATACAGTGACGGATGATGAAATTTTAAAGCTAAATGAAAAAGGAGTAAAGGCATTACGTTTTAATATAAAACGAGGTGGTTCAGAAGATTTATCTAAGCTCGATTACTTTGCAAGGAGAGTTTATGATTTAGTTGGATGGCATAGTGAGCTTTATATTGATGCGAAAGAGTTACCCGAAATTTCACCTGTGATTGAAAAGTTACCTGCTATTTCAATTGACCATTTAGGATTGTCAGAAGAAGGCTTGCCATACTTATTAAATTTAATTGATAAAGGTGTACACGTAAAAGCAACGGGTTTTGGGCGTGTGGAACTGAATGTTGAAAATGCCTTGAAATCTATTTATGAGACTAATCCTGATGCACTTATGTTTGGAACTGATTTGCCATCTACAAGAGCAAAAAGACCTTTTGAGTACGAAGATATTAAATTGATTCAACGACTTTTTGATAAACAGGCTTCTGATAAAATCTTGTACACAAATGCTTTAAAATGGTATTTCAAATAATTCAATATTAACTGTATTGATCTTGGAAAGTTTGTGAAGAAATGTTCTTAATCTATCAGGTGCGTTCGTATTATATAGTTCAGCCAGTAATTTCTGGTTGAACTTTTTTTGTATAGATTTAATCTATCAGTAGCCAGGGTAGAACGTCCGGGTGCGTGGGACATTGATTCCGTCAGCTAAACTGTTCACCCCCTACTAGTAGAAATATGTTTAAGGCTGGTTGGGACTTAGATCTCGTATAACAAGCGAAGCTATAATACTACTTGGATGAAATAGGGGCTACTGGTGAATACACTAGAGGAGGAGAAAGAATGAACCCAGTTGTGGGTGTAGACATAGCTAAAGGAGAGAGTGAAGTTCAAGCTTTTTTAGATAAAGGAAAGCCTTATGGAAAGAGTTTTTCAATCAAGCATAATCGTGAAGAATTAGATGCGCTTATAAGCTTCTTAGGGGAAATGAAATCAATGACTGGTCAAATGCCAGTGGTCATATTGGAATCAACAGGACATTATCATACACCTATTATTCAATGCTTAGAAGAAAATGAAATCCTTTATATTTTATTAAATCCAATCATTTCTCATCAAGCAAAGAAATCCAGTTTGAGAAAGGTAAAAACAGATGCATTCGATGCCTATCAATTATGTATTCTTTATTATAAAGAGGAATTTGAGCCTTATAAAATGAAAGGAATTCAGCTTCTAAACCTTCGAAACTTATCTAGACAACAAGAGATTATAACCAATATGTATGTGGAAGCAAAACTACAATTCCATACGATATTAGATCAGGTTTTCCCTGAATATAGGAAGGTTTTTGGTGATCTTTTTTCGAAAGTGTCTTTGTGGATATTAAAAGAATATCCAACTTCGGAGAAGGTTCTGATTACAGATGAACAGCAGTTAGCAAATCGTATTCGTGAGTGCTGTCCGACTCGCTCGGATCAATGGGCAAGAGAAAAGGCCGGAACGCTTAGAAATGCAGCTCTTCAAATCCGTTTCAGAAGGTGATGTATCAAAGTCATCTAATCAATCTCACTATGTATATAGATATCCTATTTCATTACCAAGGATACCTTTCGGAATTGGAGAGCCAAATGGTATCCCTAGCAAATGAAATAGAAGAATATAAGATTATCCAATCAATCCCTGGAATCGGTGAAAAAATCGCAGCCACGATTATTTCAGAAATTGGGGAAATTGATCGGTTTAATCACGCTAAGAAATTAGTTGCCTACGCTGGAATTGATCCTAGCGTCCATTCATCTGGGAAGTTTACAGCGACCACCAATCGGATAACCAAACGAGGTTCCAGTAGACTAAGGCATAGTTTATATCTAGCCATTTTGTGTGGAATAAGAAGTTCCAGAAATAAAAAACTCAAAGCGTTCTACGATAAGAAACGATTAGAAGGAAAGCCTTCAAAAGTAGCGATTGTCGCTTGTATTAATAAGCTTCTTCACTGGATTTATGCTTTATTAAAGAGGAAAGAACATTTCCTAGATATAGCTTAAAAAGCCTTTTTAACCACATAAAGAAAAACCTTCCATAAGACATCTGGAGGGCTATTTGGTATGCCTAAAAGTATTATAGCATAAAAAAATTTATGTTTAAGAGAAAGATATTGACAACCTATTAGCTGGTTTAGTTTAAGTACAAGGCTGTCATTTAGGCGGCTTTTTCTTATGTAACAAACGGGGCAGTTTAGTGCAAGATGGATTTTTATTAGATTAAGTGGAATAAAATGAATGCGTAAAAAGGAGGAACATCCATTTTATGATCATGCCTTTGCTTGGCGAGGAAAGCGAAAAAATTTTAGCTAAAAAAACGCATCCTTCATTTGATTAGAAGTTTGCGTTTTTTTGTATACTTTATTTTTTCTTCTCACGAACCAAATCAATTACAACATTTTTTCCATCAATATCTTTAAATAACAATTTAAATTGATTTACATTATCGAAAGAGGTAACATCAAACGTTTTCACTTTAATTATTGTCCCATTATCTTGAGCTCTTGAATATCCCTTCAATGTTGACTTATGTGTTTTCCCTTTTCCATCTATAAGAATGGAACCATCAATTGTATTTTTCTGACTTTTTATTATTTCATCATCTTCAGAAGGATTACGCTCAAATGTGATATTCATTCCCGTAGGTAGTAATTCTGCAGACACTATTTTTGCGAATTCAGGCTGTTGTTTAGGGATAAAATTAATCTCCTGATGTCCTTTAAATTTCGCATCTAACTTTATTCCTCCTTGCCATGTCCCTTGAATTTCCTTACTTAGTTGTATACCATTCTTATGCCATGCTTCTATATTTTCCGTTAAAATATTCGATTGAGATTCTGCTTCAGTCCTATAAGATACATCCTTATTTTCTAATGATGAAAATACAGATATTGAACTGATGTTAAAGTTTAAACTGTTGATACCATCAATTGAATTCATAGGATAATATACTAAATTATAAATTATTTCTCCTTCTTCTTCATTTGCTTGAATACTCGATTCCCCACTTGCTAAAAGCTTACTATTTTCATTGGTTAACCCTTTTGTGTATTCAGCTTTCTCTATGTATCGTCCTTTATCATCTGTTAAATCGTACTTCATTATTAAATCTGTCATATTACTTATTATACTTTTATCCTCAAAGTTAAATTGTAAAGAAACTGCTATTTTAGATTTATCGTACAAAACATTTTTAATTTGGATTGAAACACCATTATCTTTCATCACATTATTCTTATCTACTTTTTGAATATATCCATTATCTGCTGCTAATTGAACTCCCTGATCTTTCGCAAAGAAGAATTCCTTTACCATAGCCAAAGTTGTATCGCCATATACCCCAACTCCAACACTTGCTCCAACAATTGTTATTCCTGCTATAATTGCCGCAGCTATTTTTTTATAAGAGGATGTTTGTTTTTGTTTTTTGCTTCTCCTAATTTCTTCAAAAGCAAGTGCTTTTTTCTTCAAAACACTATTAGGAATTATTATATTATCATTTAATGCTTTTTCTAATTTGTGCTCAAATTGATCACTCATTTGAAATTCCTCCCGTAATTTATAATTTCTCTTTCTTGTTTTAAATAAAATTCTTTTAGCTGTTGCCTTGCTCTATGTAGTCTGGATTTAACCGTTCCTTCTTTTTCATTTAAAATCTCTGCTATTTCTTTTGTTTTAAATTTATTTACATAATAAAGTGTGATTACTAGTCGATACTCCACATTTAAATAACTAAGCATATTGTCAAACTCAAGCTTTTGTTCAACATTCTCCGTTACGATTTGATCACTCTGCACTTCTCCATAATCATCTACATACAAAATCTTATTTTTCCGTAATATATCATTACATTTATTCATTAATATTTTCGTAATCCATGTTTTAAAATATCCTGGTTCTTTTAGCTTTTTTAGATTTGTAAAAGCAGATAAAATAGCTTCTTGTATTGTATCACCTATATCTTCTTCATTTTTCAGACGAGCTTTTGCCACTTTATATATTTGTGGCATTATTGTATCAATAGCTTCAATAAAGGCTTCCTCATCACCTTTTTGAGCTCGCTTTATGAGCAGCTCCATTTGAAATTCCTCCTTAAAAATCTAACATTTCTTTTTATTATAACTATTAGACAATATTTGCTTTAATTTAGTTGCGAGAAATTCAAAATGAAAATAACCTTAGATCAGTAAATACCGGAACTAAGTTACTTTAATAATTTTATTTTTTGCAATGGACAACGAAACCCGTTAGTAATCAAAACAGCCTTTTTCTTATGTCACTATCGGGCAGGTTAGTTCAATAAAAAATGGTATTTTATAGATTATCTGCTTTACAAAATGTTACAATCTAGCCATTCGATAAATGTGAAATTATCCATTTGAGGAGAGATGAAATTGAGGATTATATTAAATCCTGAAGAGTATGCAAAAGTTTGTAAATGTTCATTAGAATTAGCTACTAAAAGATGTTCACATTATGAGAATCTTTATAAAATACATCGTGAAGCTGTTTGCCCTACCTGCAACGCTGAAAGCAGAAATTTATATTTTGACGATGATAATGTACCAAATGAAATAACTATAGTTAATATTCGTTGTCGAAATTGTAAAGATACATTTTCTACTAGCGATGCAAGACTACGTGATTGGGAAGCTGGAGCAGGATTATTCGATCAGGTTCTAGATGTAATTGACTACGGAAAGGGCTCCGTAATGGGATTTGCATATGATGATTTGTCGAAAGAAGAATGGATTCAATTTGTACAAGAGTCAACTAATAAATTATATAATGATGATTTGTAAATGAATGTCTAGGGTTGAAGATTAAGGCTGCTAACGAGTCAGGTTAGTGTAAGAAGGTAAAAAATCGAATATCCTATTGGAAATAAAATTTGGAGGGAAATAAAATAAAAAAATTTATAATTATATTTTTGATAGTAATACTCGTGATAATTGGTAGAATAGCATTCTATTTAAGTCAAAATTATAAAACAATAGGCTATGTAGTAGAGGTAAATGAAAATTCTTTATTAATTATTTCTGAAAGAGGTTATATAGAATTACAAAAAAAAATCCCTAGTACCTCAACAAAGAATAGGATAGATAGTGATTTACGAACGGAGTACACGGACATTTGCATACCCAAAATAAATAAGTTCTTTCATTCCAAGTTTGAGAAAAATGAAAAAGTTAAAGTGTTTTCTGAACCTATGATAATTGAAACAGGCATTCCTACGATTGAAGCAAACCTAATAACTAAAATGGAATAACAAGACTATACCAACTAGATGTTTTTGAATAAATTTAGATATACTATTAATAAAAGTAAGTAAATGTAATTAAACTATAAGTTGCAATAGCATAAGAACAGAGCTGTCATTTAGACGGCTTTTTCTTATGCAGCTAACGGTGCAGGATAGTTCAATAAGGATTTCAGTTGAATAAAGGAAAAAATAGCTTTTTGTAGAATGGATATTTAAGTAATTTGTGAGGAGGGATAACCAATAAATTACTATTTATCCTGAGATAGTAATTTATAAACAAAGATATTGAAGATGAATAGGTTTTAATGTCAATAATTCAACTTGCAGAAATTATGAGCGACTCTACTGTAAAAAGTACTAATGAATTTTTAAATGAGCTAAGGATTAAGACTTTTAGAAGTTTGACTATAAAATAAACTGAAAAAAGGGGGAAATATGGAAATTAATAAATTGAAACTGCATACGAATAAACTATTTGAAATGAAGAACTTTTATATAGATATATTAGGTTTTAATATTAGTAATGAAACTGAAACAAGTTTTAAAATTAACGTGGGATCAAGTGTTTTAGAATTTAATAGTGAAAATTCAAATGATAATCCATACTATCATTTTGCGTTTAATATCCCATCTAATCAATTTATTGAAGCAAAATTATGGACGAAGGATAGAGTTACTTTGTTATTAGAAGACGGAGAAGATGAGGCTGACTTTTCACACTTACCAGCTCATTCAATTTACTTTTATGATCCATCTGGTAATATTGTTGAATTAATTGCTAGATATGGAATTAATGAAAACCGAGAAGAGCCTTTTAGTTCGGATAGTATGTTGAATATTTGTGAAATAGGGTTGATAGTTGATGATCCTATTTCTATTGGAAATAAACTAAGTGAAATAGGTTTATATGAACGTGATAACGATCCAATCAGTGCAACCTCGTTAAACTTTATGGGAAAAAGAAAGAAAGGTATCTTCGTCATCTTAGCTCAGCCAGGGAGGAGATGGCTATTCTCAGAAAAAAAATCGGAAATTTATCCTCTTGAAATTATATTAGACAGCGATTTTAAGATAATTGTTAATCCAGAACACAAATGTTCAATTGAATAATGCTTGATCCATATAAAGCATTCTATCAAATCGTATTAGTTAATTTTGAAGTTAATATAAGAGTTTAATATCAAGACTGCTCATTAGCAGTCTTTTTTTGTTATGGAGCTAACGGGGCAGTTTAGTTGAAGAAGGAATGCTATAATATGGTAAAATAAAAAGCGGATTTTAAAGGAGATGAGATTTTGGATCCTTTAAAGAAAAAAATAAATAGTCGGATATCCGAAAATAATTTGTATCCTATTATGAATAATACTAAGTGGGGAAAATTACAAAAATCTATAATAAATGATTTCCCAATTCTCCCTCCTTATCAAGCTAAATATGTATTAGAAGATACTCCTAAACCTGAATTATTTGAGGGTGATGTATGGTACTTAGGAGATTGGGTAGAGGGAATATTACCTTTTTATTCAGTGGAATGGATAAGAGTTAAACCTAGATATCTAAAACATAGGGGAATACTTATACAGGATGAAGTTATAGATTTTACAAATGAATTTCGCACATTGTTACAAGAGTTAAAAATACCATATGTTGAAAAAAACAATGACTTTTATATTTATGGATACCTATCAAATACCGAATTACTTTCTAAAAAATAAAGGCTATGTTAAAGGAAAAGGTTGATTTATGTTAAAACGAGAACAAGTTTGTGAAGGCTTACACCTGAACTAACGCCGCAGGATAGTTTAATAAGAAATAACATAACTGAGTAATTGTTTTTTTAAAAAAGTATGCAGTGTCTATTTATTATTAAAAAGGGGAAGAATCGAAAAATATCGCTTTCTTCCCTTTAATTAATCCCTTTATTTTTTTGCTAATTGTGAAGCCAATTGTTTGGCTTCATCAGAAGCATTTTGTAACAATTCTTCACGATTTGATATAGAAGTTCCTTGAATACGCATAATTTTATAATCTTCTATTCCCATAAAATTAAACATAGATTTTAAATATTTATGAGAATATTCTACTTCTGTGTACCAATCGTTATTTGTATAAATGCCACCACTTCCTTGTATAACAACCATACTCCGACCATCATATAATAACCCAACTGAACCATTTTCAGTATATTTGAATGTTTCTCTTGCAATCAAAATGTTATCCATATAGTCTTTCAACTTTGAAGGTACATTGAAGTTGTGCAAGGGATAAGAAATAACATATTTATTGGCACTTTTAAATTGTTGAAGAATCTCATTCATACGTGTGATAATTTTTTGTTCTTCATCAGTTAGCAATTGGTTATTTCTTTGTTTATCCCAAGCAGAGAAAGTATTTTTATCCAACTGAGGAATATAATCGTCATATAAATTGATTTGCTCGATGATTTCTTCATCTGAATGATCTTCTTGATAAGCGTTCATAAAATCACGTAAGGCATTTAAACTAACGGAAGTTGTGGAATCGAATTCAGGGTGTGCATTAATAATTAAAAGTTTACTCAAAGTTGTTTTCCTCCTAAAATTTCCTATATAATATTAATCGTAGATAAAAATAATCGTGGATTAAAATTGTCTACGATTAATATATAACTTTTTTCTTTTTCCGTCAAAGATATACACTTATTGTTTTTTTCTATGCGGAATAATAAAATATCTTTTTATAGGAGAGTAGGTGAATAAATATGAAGTATAGTGTAATGGTTGAATATGCTTTACACAGTTTAGTGTATTTGATAGATATACCTGATGACGAAACCATTGGCATTAAGGATTTAGCAGAATTTCAAGGATTATCAGAAACCTATTTATCGAAAGTATTCAGTAAGTTATCTAAGGCTGGCATTGTAACCTCTGTTTCTGGTGTGAATGGAGGTTATAAATTAGCAAAAGAACCAAATAAAATATCTTTTTGGGATGTAATTAGGGCAGTTGAAGGTATTAAGCCGATTTTTCAATGCAAAAATATCTTAAAAAATAACGTGATGTATCAAGACGATGAAAAATGTCAATCGTGTACAACTAACTCTACTTGTACGATTAACTTGGTTATGTTAGAAGCTGAAAATCAAATGCGTGAATATCTGCAAAAAAAGACACTTGATTGGTTGAATCAGGAACTTGATTCAGTGGTATCAAAAAAGATAAGAGAAGACTCAAGAAATTATTTTATTAAAAAAGGTACAATTTGATTCTAACCTAAAGTGGTGAATCCTTTAGGTTAGATTGTGAATAAATGTACTTAAACTATCAGGTGCGTTAGCTCAATAAGCCAAATTAAAAAGGTCGGTTCCATTACAGGAATCCGACTTTTTTAGGTTGAAATTCTCTTAGCGTATGTTTTCCGCGTTTTGTTGGTAGGACCCCATACCCATCAAGCTAAGAACGTAGATGCTTAAATTTGACTGCCTATTTTTCAAAGTGAGGAAGAAATTTAAAAAGTAGGCATACCAAATAAACCTATTTAAATTTGTTTTTTTACCTAGGCAACTTGTTTATGTTCGATTGTTCTTTCATACACCACACCGAGAATATCAAATAGCGTCTTTTTCTTGTATCGATGGCATTTCCGACCATTCTTTTTTAATAATTGATACAGTCGATGAAGGACTTGTAGAAGTGCTTCTGTACTCATTGCCATCGCTTGAAATAATAACGGAAAGTAATCTTTAATCATGTAAATCGCTTTATATTCGCTTAGTTCTTGCTTCTTTTTTTCTAGTAGAAGCTGTCGCATTTGAAACATGGTTGATGAGCACAGAAGAATGCCAATGAGTTGACCGTATAAGTGGCACTCTAGGCGTTCTTTTTTTATCTTTTTACAGGCATCAAATTATTATGGTAGGAACAGCCTCATCATTTGGGTATTGCCACATAAAAAATAGACATTTACAAGTCCAAGGTGTTCCAGATTTTAAAGTCGGGACCGCTTCACAATTCTTTTGGACCTATACAGAAAAAGGGTTCATGGATAATGTTGTTCTACCTGTATTGAATGGGTCAGATGAATTACTTTATACAAACATATCTAATAGAAGATATAAAGTATTATATTTATCACGGGAAAATAATAGAGTTCACGTTTACATCCATAAAGGAAGTGACTGGGCTGGCTATTCTGATTATGACTGGGTAGTCGTTACATCTTACCCATGGTTTAGAGGAGAACCAATACGATAAAATAGATGACCAAGAAGCATATCGTTTCTTGGTCATTTGCTTAAAGGCTACATAGATAAGTTCTATATTCTAGATTCTACTAAGTTATAAGGGAGAAGAACAAAGATGAATGGTAAAGAGAAAGAAATCAAACAAAAGATAGTAAATATTGATAGAACTAAGGATAAAAAGATTTTTGATACGAAGATGATGGATAGCTGGTCCGATGAAGACTGGGCTGAATGGGTTGGCACCGAAAAAGACTATGGAATAAACGTAGTGTTTGAAGATGATGAAGAAATCTATTTGCAACTATCGAGTCTTGCTGATGACGAGGTAACGAGTGAATTCATACTGGGCTTTATCGTCAAAAATAGAGCAAATCATAATCTAAAAATCCAATGGACTAGATTACTTGTCGATCATATCGAATTCGATTCAAGTGGATTCGAAGATTGTTTACTAAAGTCCAACCAAGCAGCTGTAGATATAGAACTACGCGTGAATCACCAGAATTTCAAGGGTCAAATTGTTGTCGGAGTCCAAGTGATTGATGCAGTAAGTCTCAAGCTTATGAAAGACATTGTTTTAGACTATAAACTGTTTTAATCTAGTTCACCGGTTCAGTTTAAAAATCTATCTCGAATTAGATTATTCCTCTATCTCAGCAAGCAATCGTTTTCCTTTTGGAGTGACAACATAAGCATTCTCAAGTTGTCCTCCATTCGGCAAATGTCGACTTTCAGAGGTAATGTAACCTGATTTTTTCAAACGGTCAAGCGAATACCTAAAACGGTTAACGCTTAGGCCTAGTGCTTGGCGCATTTCATTTCGAGAAAGACATGACGGTTTGTCAAGCTAAGTGCGACATTCTTCTAGAAACGCTTCGTATGAAGTTTTCCATCCAATCCATTTCCTTGGTCTATCATTAATTAACGTAAGAGCTTGGAAGATATCGTTATTTGAAACCTTTGCTAAATCGGTTGCTTTTGGAAAGAACTCACGAAGCAATCCATTTCCGTTCTCATTCGAACCACGCTGCCAAGAAGAATAGGGGTACCGTCACATGCCCATTAAGCTAACAATCGATATATCCCCCGAAATGAAAAAAGAACTTCTAAAATTTTCGTTTTGGGGGTAATTGTTTTTCTTAGCTTGATAGCGATGGGGAATCAGCCCTAACAAAGTCAGCATATACTTGACTTTGAGAATCAGAACCTTGTTGTTTATGATTTTTAATTATGAAATTGCGATACATCTTATAACCCCTTGCTTCTTTATGCAATAAAAGTAGGCACATATGGTGGGTTTTCTATACGTCCTAAGTATGAATCTCCAGAATTTAGTGATAAGAGTAGTTATGGTAAGTAATGTTACTAGATAAAGCGTTTAAAATAGGTATTTGGGATGGATAAAATACATCTAGAAAAAGGGTAGTAAGGTATTAGAATTTGGAAAAAATAGTGACAAAATTAGTTTTTTGTGAAGACATGAATAATAATCCAAAAACTCCTTAGTTTTACAAAGTATACATATGCTGTTAGACTAGCGCATGTATAAAAAATTCAGAAAAGATAGACAAAAGGAGTGTAAAGCAATGAAAAAGGCAATGGCATATTTTTTAGTTTTTAGCATCATCGTATCAACTTTTTTTATTATCCCAAGTAAAAAAAGTTATGCCGCTTATTGTGGTGGAAGCACTACTGTAACTATCGATAATGATAGTGGCGCAAATAAGTCGTCGGGGTCATGGATACTAAATTACAACTCAGCTTCTAAAGGTGGAAACCATAGAACGGCTACGGGTGGAGACGGAAATACTAAATATTATTGGAGACATGGGTTCTGTGCAAATCCAAATAATCACAAATTGTTTGCTCACTTAAATGTCTCAGGATTCGACAACGATAATGCAAAGTATGTTGCTTACAACGGGAATTCGGGACAAGAAGTAACAATTGCTTATATTAATCAATACAAAATAAGAACGGCAGGTTGGTCATATATTGGTTCTCTAACGTTCCCACCATACGATTTTCCGTATAATTGGGTATACGTATCGCCACATACAGCAGAAGCGTATCAAAAAACTGGTGCAGATGCTATAGAACAAAAATAGGGGAGGAATGAAAAGAAATGAAAAAAGTAATCGGTATAGGGGTAGCTTTAGTTGCAGGTGCTGGAATTTATTTCGGTGGTGATTTCATTACGAAAACGGATAAGCCACAAAAGGTTGAGGCAACACAAGTTACGGTGTCTGATAAAGAAGATATTCAATATAAAATGATGAATGCAGTAGATTTTTATAGTTCAGCTGAAGGTTCGTTTACTTTAAAAAACGATAGAAGACATGCCAATTACACAGTTGATTATGCGGTATCATTAGGAGCAAACCCTACGGGTACGGTGAAAACAGCAGATCAAGGAGTACCTCGTTCATTAGAAAATTTCTCTAATGATAAAACAACGACCGTTTTTTATAAAACAAGATCAGTAGATGTTATGGATACGATTCCAATTTCTCAAACTGTAGCGAAAGCAAGAACTATAAGCAAAACACCATCGGATGCAGCAAGCCAAATTCTAGCAAGATATGAAGTGCTTAGCGATGGTGAATTAGCGGCTATTTACAGAAAAGAAAATCTTATCATGTCGAGGGCTTCTGAATCTTTATTCCCACAAGAATTAGCTATGAATTACTTAAAAGACTATAAAAACTGGGAAATTGGTGAAACGGTCAAGATGAACGGTTTAGACGCTGTAACAATTAATGGCGTGTTTGATGCTGGATTTAAAGAAAAGTATGATGGGATAGATAAGTTTGAGCTTTATGTAGCGAAAGATACTGGAATTTTGCTAGGATACAAGCTACTTGAAGGTACTGACGTTATCGAAACGTTAGTAACACATAACATCGTATTAAATAAACCAGTAACTACAACAAACTATGACCCGGCAGCTGTTTCTACTTTTAAACAGATGTAACAATAGAATATGGACTACGTAAATAAGGGCTATTAAATTAGCCCTTATTTCTTTTCTATGAAACTATAGATTTTCTTTTTCATACACCTAATTATTAATTTATGCCAACAAGGGGTTAGCGTCACATGCCCATCAAGCTAAGCTAAATCCTGACCCTTAAACCGAAAAAACGCTATGCTTAGCGTAAGAAATTTACGAGAAAGGATGGCGTTTTTTATGTCTATTATTTCGGACGAACTGTATCTTTTCGCCCAAGAACTACAAACCTCTTTATCCTCAACCGTACTACATGATATGGCTAAACAAGTAGGATTTGTCCAGCGTTTAAGCAAATATCAAGCAAATGAATTGATTGCTCTTTGTTCATGGTATAGTCAAGAAATTGCTAGCACGTCCCTGACTCAATTATGTAGCCTATTGGATGCTTCTACAGGGGTATTGATGAGTCCAGAAGGGCTGAATCAACGATTTAATCCAGTAGCTGTTGCCTTTCTTCGAGAAGTTTTTTCTAATCTTCTCCAACAAAAACTCTGTTCGACTCATTCTTTATCTGCTCATATGTTCTCTCTTTTCCATCGTATTCGTATTTTAGACGCAACGGTTTTTCAGTTGCCAGATACCTTTGCCGCCAATTATCAAGGATCAGGTGGCAGTAGTAACACTGCAGGAGTGAAAATTCAACTCGAATACGATTTACTCAGTGGTCAATTTCTTCATGTACAAGTTGGACCAGGGAAGAACAACGATAAAACATACGGTACAGCTTGTATTCATACTGTGGAAAAAGATGATTTATGCTTGCGTGATCTTGGTTACTTTGATTTGAAGGATTTACAAGCGATTCATGATAAAGAAGCCTATTATATCTCTCGTTTAAAACTGAATACTCGTGTCTATGTCAAAAATCCAGAGCCGGAATACTTTAAAAATGGCACACTGAAAAAGCAAACAGAATACCTTCAGCTCCATATGACAGAGTTCATGCATCAGTTAGAACAGGGTGAAACGATGGAAATTCCCGATGCCTATATTGGGCAAAATCAGAAACTACCAGCTCGTGTTATCCTTCATCGTTTGACAGAAGATCAAACGCAAACACGCTTAAAAAACCAACTCATACGTGAAAAGAAAAAAGGAATTATTATGAAGGAAAAGAGTAAACGGTTAATGGGAATGAATGTCTATATAACAAACACTTCACCACAGGTCGTGCCAACAGAATATGTCCATGCTTTATATTCTCTTCGCTGGCAAATTGAAATTTATTTAAAACATGGAAATCATTCTTTGAAATTGATGCCTGTAAAAAGATGAAAAAAGAACGCTTGGAGTGCCACTTGTACGGACAACTCATCTCTATCTTTCTATGCTCATCAACCATGTTTCAAATGAGACAGCTTCTACTAGAAAAAAAGAAGCAAGAACTAAGCGAGTACAAAGCCATTTACATGATTAAAGATTACTTTCCCTTATTATTTCAAGCTATGTCTATGAATACAGAAGCACTTCTAAAAGTCCTTCATCGACTGTATCAATTATTAAAGAAGAATGGTCGGAAATGTCATCGATACAAGAAAAAGACGCTATTCGATATTCTCGGTGTGGTGTATGAAAGAACAATCGAACCTAAACAAGTTGCCTAGCTCAAAAATCCATTTTTTTAGGCTTATTTGATATGCCTATTTTTCGATTGCTTTCTCGCTTTGAAAAATAGGCAGGCGAATTTAAGCATCTACGTTCTTAGCTTGATGGGTATGTGGTAGGACCCCTTACAGGCTTGTTTGAAGCGGGGGCTTCTCAGGTAATAGGTACTTTTACTAGCTACCCAAATTGACCGAGCTAACGCCCTTGTTCAGAAAGGTTATATATGTATATCTTTCTATTCTAACGCCAATAGGCGTATGGCTTCTATTCTTGATATTGATTGCAGCGTTGTGATCACGTTCCATAATAGAGCCACAAGAACATTCATATGTACGTACAGACATAGGCATCTCTTTTTTATTTCCGCAACAAGAGCACGTTTGAGTAGAAGGAAACCACTTATCAACGTTGATAAGTTTCTTTCCTTGCTCTTCTAGTTTGTAAGTTAAGTAGGTTGTGAACATACCCCAACCATTGTCTGCAACGCTTTTGCCGAATTTTAACGCACGAGACATCCCCTTTCATATTCAAATCTTCGACTGCAACGGCATCGAACGCTGTTGCTAGTTCTTTGGATTTGTGATGAAGGAAATTTTTGCGTTGGTTAGCTACTTTTTGCTGTAATTTCGCAACAAAAAGACGTTGCTTTTTTCCAACGTTCAGAACCTTTGATTCTTCTCGATAATACTCTTTGTGCCTTTGCTAGGCGGTCCATCATTTGACGATAAAAACGAGGGTAGTTGGCTTTCTTACCTTCGCTATCTACATATAATTCAGCCATTGCAAAGTCTAGTCCAACCACTTTTTCTAATTTGGGTTGCACTATTTGTTTTTCATATTCAGTCAAAATCGACACATAGTATTTACCCGTTGGTGTCATTGGAATCGTACACGATTTAATATTGTGCCCAACAGGGACTTGTCTATGTTGATTGATTTTTACGAGTTTTAATTTAGGTAATTTAATATGATTGTCTAGAAGCGCAATATTGCTATTTACCTCATTCGTTGTATAGGATTTTCTATCTTTTTTACTTTTGAATGTTGGAAAGTCCGAATTTCCCGCAAAGAAGTTCTTATAAGCAGACTCCAAATTCATTTGGGCATTGGCTAAAGCAAGAGAATCTACTTCTTTTAACCACTCAAATTCAGCTTTATACTTTGCTGGAGTAGGCATTTTTTGTTTTTTTAACGATTCACGATCATCTTTATACAAATCGAAGATTGCTGTGCGATTAGCTAACATTTTGTTATACACAAATCGAACGCAACCAAATGTTTTTCGAATAATCAATGCTTGTACAGTTGTAGGATGAATACGGAATTTATAGACTTTGTTTTGCTTCGTCATATTAGTTCACCTCGCTTGAAGCACTTATCATATCGTATCGAACGAACGTTTGTCTAATGGAAATTCCTTTGGCTTACGCCAACCAAAATTCATCTCCCGCCTAAAAAATGAGCTATCGCTCTTCACGTTTTTTGAGGAAGGAGAATTCTTTTGGGATTAGTTAAATAAAAGAAACTGAACCATCCGAGTAAATTAGAATAGGCGAACACAGAATAGGGAGTTACTACAATGTTTAACTTTACTAAGAAAGCAAAAGAGAACTTAATCTGGCATTGACTTAAGTGCTGCTGAAACTACTTCTTCTTGTTTATCATCCGCAAAGATTTCAAGTGTTGCATTTTTATTTAAAAGTATAAGGTTGAAACCCTTGTATCATCAATTGGCTAACGGATTCTGTGAGTTCTTCTAATGAACAGTCGAATTTTCCTGCTAACCAATCTTGATATATTGATATTTGCCCACCTACTAAAAGATGCACACGTAATATATATTCTTGACGTTCTTGATTGGATTGTATGGTTTCTTGATAACTTATTATTTTTTCTATAAGAACGTCTTTTAATTTCACTATAAAGCAAGATGCCCCTTGTACCAAGACGGACTTCCGATAAAATTCAATGTCTTGTTGTAAAAAGTCGCCCATTTTAACAAAGAATGGCATAGGATTTTGAATTAATTCGCTGGCTGTAAAATCATCGAGAAAATCTACCATTTTTCCCATTATTTCATTTTCTATTTCTTCAATGATAGCATAGATATCCGAGTAATGAGCATAGAATGTCCCTCTACTTATTTCAGCTCTTTCCACAATATTTTTAACAGTTATTTTCTCAAAATCCTTTTCCAATACTAATTCTACAAATGCGTGCCTAATCATTTTTCTCGAACGAACGGCGCTTTTGTATTCTGCTTTCCCACTCATTTTTTTGCACTCCTAAAAATTATTTTCTAAAGTTGAACACTATGATCAGTGAATGTTCAAAGTTATACATATCGACGAAAATTGAACATTGCCCCTATTTATGAGGCTAAGTATACTTTATCTACAACCAAAAGTATACACTTGTATAATTTTATGAGGGGTATCTAGAAACCAAGATCATCCTTAATTAAGTAAATTGAAAGTGAGAGAAATAATTATGAAGAATGTAATGAATTGGAGATTAGCTTCGTTCGTTTTATGGATAGTAGTTACAATCATCCTTGTTGCGACGATGCCAAATTTAGGTCAATTGGTAAGGGAAAAGGGACAAATTACTATTCCTGAAAGTGCTCAAAGTAATATAGCAGCAGATATACTCAATCAAATGGATGAAGACAGTGATGAAGAGTATCAAATCATCGCTGTGTTTAATAGTGGTAATGATCAAGCATTAACAAATGAACAAAAAGAAGAAGTAAGAAAAATAATTAAAGAACTAAAAAGCGAACAATCTCAGTTAGGTATTAAGGATATTGTGACACATTTAGATAATGAACAAACGAAAAAACAACTCATTTCTAAAGATGGAACAACAATTCTGGCACAGCTTTCAGTTGAAAAGAATGATAGAGAAATTTCTGAGGTATCGAAGGAACTTACTAAAATTGTAGATAGTAAGAATGTAGATACCTTTTTAACAGGAAACGAGCTTGTAATGGAAGATTTTGTTCAATCAACTCAAGAGGGTATACAGAAAACAGAAGTGATAGCGATTATTTTTATCATCGTTGTACTGATTCTTGTTTTCCGTTCACCAATCGTACCGTTCGTTTCTCTTTTAACAGTAGGTATATCCTACTTAGTGTCGCTCGGAATCGTTGCGCATTTAGTCGATCAGTTTAATTATCCATTTTCTAATTTTACGCAAGTATTTTTAGTCGTTATTTTATTCGGTATTGGGACAGATTATAATATTTTGCTTTTCACTCGATTTAAGGAAGAACTGGTGAAGCAAGAAGATAGTTGGACAGCCGTTAGAGTAACGTATAAAACAGCTGGTAAAACCGTTATGTATAGCGCGCTCGCAGTGTTTATTGGATTTATAGCGCTTGTTTTGGCAGAATTCAGCTTATACCAATCGAGTTCATCCGTGGCGATTGGGGTAGCTGTACTCGTACTGGTTTTGATGACCTTAAATCCATTTTTTATGGCTTTATTAGGGAAGAAGATGTTCTGGCCAGTGAAAACATTTAATGGACATAATGACAGTAAAATCTGGGGATTTTTAGCTAAGATTTCTGTTTTAAGACCATTAGTTGTTTTAGTATTTATAGCAATCTTATGTGTTCCCTTTGTCATCAATAACAGTAATTCATTAAGCTACAATGATTTGCTAGAAGTTGATGATAGTTATGCTTCTAAGAAAGGAATCACGGTCATTGAAGATCATTTCCCTGCTGGCTTTTCTTCACCAGCAATTCTTGCCATACAGTCAAATGAAGCATTAGATAATGCAAAATCATTACAAGCATTGGATGATATAGCTGAGCAGATTTCGCGAGTTGATGGTGTATCAAAA
Organism: Bacillus massiliigorillae; assembly: GCF_000380245.2. GTDB lineage: Bacteria > Bacillota > Bacilli > Bacillales > DSM-1321 > Bacillus_AD > Bacillus_AD massiliigorillae. The sequence continues at coordinate 2,251,971 of NZ_HG428741.1, read as the reverse complement.
GTAATGACAGTTACTCGTCCAGCAGGAGAAAAAATAGATGACTTATATATCACAGAGCAATCAAAAATAGTCAATAATGGTTTAGGCGACGCTAATGAAGGTGTTGGAAAAATCAATAATGGATTGTCTTCAGCTGAGAAACAATTGGGTCAAACAGATACGAGTGGTGTGCAAAATGTTCAGGCATTAATTGATGGAACAAGTGAACTGAAGACAGGTGTTTCGAGTTTAGGGAAAGCAATTAATCAGTTAACGAACGGTGTAGGCGCAGGAGCGAATGGCGCTCAAGAACTAGAAAACGGTTTAGCTTCTGTAAAAGAAAATATGAATTCTTTAGCGAGTTTCATGCCACAATTGTTGACTGGTTATACGGAACTTGAAAAAGGTTTATCCTCATTTAGTACTTATTTCGCAAGCATTAGTCAAGCTATTGAAAGTGCAAGCAAAGGTTATGTGCAAATTGAAGGTTCAATGAACGCACTAGTGCAGGCAAAACCAGAGTTGGCCAATGATGTGAATGTACAAACAACGCTAGGGATTGCTTCAGCTGGAAAGCAGCAGTTAAGCCAGTTATCAGTAAAACTAAAAGCGCTAACACCTCAATATGATGGTGCAATGAAATCATTTAGAGAAGCAAATAATTCACTTGCCAAAGTAAACAGTGGCCTCTCACAATTACAAGCAGGTGTGAATCAGCTACACGAAGGTTCTGCTAGCTTAAAGAATGGATTACAGACAGCTGCAGATGGCTCCAACCAAATTGCAAGCAAAACACCAGCTCTTGAAACAGGATTAACGATGATAAATGTAGGACAAGAGCAATTACTTACTGGACTAACGGATTTAGCAAAGCAAATGGAAACCTTACAATCAGGGTTATCAGCAAGTACAAAAGGCTTAAAAGAAGTTAGCACAGGATTAACCAGTGCCCAAGATTATTTAACAGGTCTTAGTGAATCAAAGGCTTCTGAAAAACTTTATATTCCAAAAGATATTTTAGAAAGTGATGAATTCCAAAAATCGTTGAATATGTATATGTCTGATAATAGAAAAATAGCTCGAATGAGCATCATTTTAGATGTAAACCCCTATTCAAAGGAAGCAATGACAATTGTAGACGGAGTAGAACAAGAGATAAAAGCTATCATCCAAAGTGGCGAACTAAGTGATGCGACAGTAGCAATTGGTGGTAGAACATCTCAAAATGTGGATCTTGAAGAGATTGCTAGTGGGGATTTCGCTCGAACAGCAGCTATAATGCTAATTGGAATTGGGATCATTCTGATCATTATTACTCGCTCTTTCTGGAAACCGATTTTTATCATTACCTCTTTAGTATTAACATACTTTTCTGCACTTGGTATGTGTGAATTAATAAGTAATAAACTTCTAAATGTAAGTGAGCTAGGATGGAATGTACCGTTCTTTAGTTTCATTATGATTGTTGCACTAGGCGTAGACTACAGTATTTTCTTAATGATGCGCTATAGAGAGTTGGATGGTAATTCTACGAAAGCTATTGTGGATTCCGCACGTCACATCGGTGGCGTTGTTATATCAGCTGCAATCATTCTTGGAGGTACATTTGCGGCATTAATTCCTTCAGGGGTTCTTACACTAATTGAAATAGCCATTACTGTTATTCTCGGTCTATTCTTACTTAGCTTTGTAATGTTACCGATTTTAATACCAGCTTTGTTAAGTGGAATGGATCGAATTCGCAAAATAGGACGAATTAAAAAGTAAATCAATGTTATTTGTAAGTTAATTAGATAGCATATTTAATTATAATTAAATTAGCATACAACTGGTGAAGAATGAGACACCTTATATAGATAAATGTAGATAATAGATACTAATCGAGAAAACCATTCACAATGAGTTAGTAGTAGTTTGTTTATGATTTTTAATAATTGCGACTATAAATTATGGTTGAAATCCTTTTAATATGGTATTCTATAAGTAGATTTACTTTTTTAATTTTTAATTTACTATTTTTCGCACAACAGCGAAACCAAAACACGAACTTAAACCTATGAGGTTATTAGAGTAACATTTTCCTACTTGGAGTCTGTCTATTAAACTAATAAATCCTTATAGGTTTTTTTGTCGTGTGTATCTAAACAAGAAAGGGGAATTTTATCTATATTTTAAATCTAGAAAATAGTGTTTCACTACGATGGGTATATCCTTTGGAATGCTCTTTTTTTTGTAAATGAAAACAACATATACTTCAAGGAGGCTTGAACATACAGTAAAGGGTAACGACAACTTTAAAAGTATAAAACAACAAACTCTATAATTAAGGGGAAATTAAAATGACTCAAGATAGCACATTTTATCAATTTAAAGTATTAGAATATCGTTTAGATAGCGGTTTAGATGAACCAAATTTTGAAGTTGGTGAAGCTGTAATCTAAAATGAGGACACAGGTGAAATTTTTAAAGCAACCATTTGGTGCGATTTATTTGATTTAAGTGAAGGGATTATTGAAAATCCATCTACCTATCTTAATTTAGAAACTAAAGAGGAAGATGATAATGGAGAACTCATATTTGAATCTTATGAATTAGAAGAATTCGACATTGACGTTTCTACTGTTAAAAAAGAGGGCGAGTTTAAGTATTATACACGCTTTGACCGTCAAATTGAATTAGATACCTGGATTCCAAATAAGAGCTATGAAAAGCACTATGAATTACGTGGAGTACGCTTCTTCATTGGAGAAATCGGAGAAGATACGAATGTGATTGGTGAAGCTATCATTATGGATTTAGATACAGAAGAACAATTAATCGAGCCAGTTAATACCGTTAAGCAAGATGATTCATTCGGTGTGGTTGATCCTTATGTTTTTGTTCGTCTACGTAAAGGGTGGAGATTCGAGAAGAAGCCTATCTTTGTAGACTATGAATTAGAACATAAATTTGACGTTGAAATAGCGTTCGTTAAGAGTAATGAGAACGAATTGACTATTCTAGACCGTAATAAAGTCGCGTATGAACTGAATTCAGGGTATGAATTTGATGATGAAACCCAGCAGTTGCAACTTTTCTAAGTGCAGCTTTTTTTATTGGCCAAAACCTAATTTAAAAGGAGCGAGACATATGTATACGCTAATTTCGGACGGAAAGAAATTGCCGGCAGTGAAAGATGAAACGGAAAGCCAATTGAAGCGAATATTAGTCCGCTATTAATGAACGGAAAAATGTACTTTGCTATTTTCAACATTAAATAAACCAATAAATCGAGAGGATGATTAACTATCAGTGATAAGAAATTCAAAAAATATATGAGAGTAGTCCTTAAAGCAAATTTATCTGAATTGCTATATAACGAGGAAGATAAAAGGCCTTTAGGATATATCAACTCATTTAAAATCACTGATGATGGAGAACGCGCCAAATTTGTTGCGATTTTCGAGAACAAGGAAGGAGTAATAGAATATACAGAATACCAACAAAATCAAATTAAAATCTTGAATAGACGTTTTTCAATCTATCGTGAAATCTATACGTAATTTCTTTGATTATGAAGGTGATGGGGATAATTATCCGTACTTACCTACAGGACTTTGGTTTAAAGATCCGGCACGAATCAAAGAAACGAAAGAGCGAATTTACTATTTCCAAAGTTCTTTCTTAGATTGCTAAATTAATGGAAGGTGCAAGAGGTTCTACTCAGGCATCTGGTGAATTTAGAAAAGTGCCAAACTTTATTGGACCTACTAAACGAATTGAACCAAAAGACCTTTTGCTATTTCTAATCTACCTTATGAATCTACTTTGCTTTTAGGTACGAGATTGGACGAATCTACTAGACGTGCAGCCAGTATTAAGAAATGGGAAGTAGATGAGTTTTTAGGTAAACACGCCTATTTCTCTGTTTAAGTTCTTATTGAACAAACGGAGCAGGTTAGTGAAAGAAGAGTTTTAGATGAAAACACCAGGGAAACATGAGGTTAGCTATGTTAAAAAATAAAACCCTACTCTTCAGTAGGGTAAAGATGGAACTAAATAATATTTGTTCTCAATTTTAGAATACTCCTCAACAGTTATATTAAATTTATCGCAAATCGCTTCTATAAATAATTTATCATCTATGTCTGGATTATAATACTTTCCATTCTTAGTCATAATATTAAATAGGTTTCGAGCGTAACTGTGTATGTCGAAATCGTCATATCTATTAACTTTTTCAATATAATAATTTAAATTTGAAATATATTGGATAGCTACTCTTTCAAATTCAGAAGAGGAAAAAACGATTTTTTGATTTATTGAAAGGTGGCTTTCGAATAAATAGATTGAGTTTTTATTGGGTAGTGTACTATCATATACAAAAGTATTTTTACCAGATTGTCCGCAAATAATAAAATCTTTTTTGCTTAGGATATCACCACTTTTATTAGGATGATTCTTTAGAATAAAACGAAGTGTTCTTGCGGGCGTTTTAAAATTCTTAAATTGCTCAACAGTCTCAATATTTGAAATTTCTCTATCTACGTTTAATTTTACATACATAGTTTCGTTCTCAATCTTAACACTTGGATTGCTAATAAAATTTAATAGATAGTGTTTTTCGATTGCTTGAATTGTAGATTGTTTAAGAATATTTATTTTTTTACTGAAGTTGTGTGTAGTAGAAGAATCAGCAGAAAGTGTAATTATTAACAGTAAAGGTAATATAAGAATACATCTTTTTTTCATTACTTCTCCTTTATGTTGCTTGTGGTATAAGCAAAAAAAAAAATATGAAAAAATATTGAGAGAAGTATGTAATTAGTGTGGCGAATATATTAAATCAGGGAACAGAACAGTACATATAGCATAGAAACAGAAATACTGAAACAAATAAAAATGAGATGAATGTAAAGTTTGTAAAGAAATACACTTAAATAATCGGGTACTAGAGCTGAAGATCGAGGCTGCTATATAGTAGTCTTTTTTGTTATGCAACTAAAGGGGCAGGTTAGGTCAATATGAAAAGATGAAAATTAATATACAAAAGAATTAGAGAGTATCTTAGATTGAAAAAGGACGAGATTGTGACTGCAATCGATAAAGCTTAAAAAAGATCAAAAGTTTAACACTTTATGTTAATTAATAAGGAATTTATTCATGGATGAATTGTACATCTAATTTCTCACTATATGTTTGTCCTAATTTAACAGCTTCATTTTTTGTTAAATCAGTTGCAAGTATACTACACAAATCGTTCCCTATATTAAACCTGAAAAATAGTATGTGTTTTTTAAAAATTAAAAGAATCCATTTTGATTATTTTTTTACATCTTATTTATGAAGGAAGGTTCTATATTTCCGTAGAACCTTTCTTTTTCTACTAAACTTCGACATTTTTCGGGTAGTGGGACCTTTTCCTATTATCACAACAGTAAATCAAATGGAGAAATTTTCTTTGCCTTTATTATCATACTTGCAATTTCTTCTGGGGTCTCTAAAGCGCCCTTTTTAATCCACAATTGGATAATTGATATGATACTTGACAATAACATTTCTTCTGCGTAGTCATGTGGTAATCCTTCCATTTGAAGTGAAAGATTTTCTGAAAGATTCACTTTTTTTATGATTGTATCCTTAATAATTTCTTTGAAATTATCTATCAATTTATTATTTCTCCCAACACTCATTAATACACTTAGCATCTTCATATTAACTAATGCATATTTCAAAACCTCTAAAATTGCTTCATATGGAATTAACTCGACTGAATCATTTATGTTATCATCTCTATATTTTTCAAAAGTTATTTGTATATTTTGTAAAAAATCTATTTCTAACTGATCTAAAAGATCATATTTATCTAAATAATGTAAATAAAAGGTTCCGCGATTGATATTCGCTTTTCTAGCTATATCACTAATAGTCAGACTATCTATTCCCTTTTCTATTAATAATTCTAAAAATGCGTGTTTAATTTTCGTTTTAGTTCCTGTTTCACGTATAGACGTCATATTTCAAATCTCACTTTCTTAAATCAACACCAGATCCTAATCTGTTCATTGATTCACAATTTCTTTTATTCTATGATAATTATATAAAGTAATCAACAAGTTGTTCATTTAAGGAGGTGCTATACCATGGCTTATATTGAAATGATTGATAGTTATAAAAAATATCAAACCGGGAACACCGTTGTATTTGCGAATAATGGCGTAAGTTTTACGATTGAAAAAGGAGAGCTTGTCGTCATTTTAGGAACTTCAGGAGCAGGAAAATCAACGGTTTTGAATATTTTAGGAGGGATGGACACAAACGATGAGGGGCAAGTAATCATAGATGGAGAAGAGATTTCTAATTTTACATCCAAGCAGCTGACTACTTATCGTCGCAATGACGTTGGATTTGTCTTTCAATTTTATAATCTTGTTTCTAACCTGACAGCCAAAGAAAATGTAGAGTTAGCTTCTGAAATTGTCAATCATGCGCTAGATGCAGAAACGGTTTTGAAAGATGTTGGCTTAGAGCAACGAGTCAATAATTTTCCTGCCCAGCTTTCCGGGGGAGAACAACAGCGAGTAGCAATTGCTCGTGCAGTTGCTAAAAATCCAAAGATTCTTTTATGTGATGAACCTACAGGTGCACTAGATTATAAGACTGGAAAGCAAGTTTTACAGATTTTGCAAGATATGAGTCGAGAACAAGGTGCAACGGTGATAATCGTTACTCATAATGCGGCTATTGCGTCAATTGCTGATCGAGTCATTCATATGCATGATGCGAAGGTCAAGAATATTGAAATCAATCATAATCCTAAAGACATTGTCGATATTGAATGGTAGAAGAGGGATATGATGAAACGAATATTTTGGAAAGATATCTATCATTCTATAACCAGCTCATGGAGCAGATTTTTTGCGATTTCTTGTTTAATGCTTTTGGGTGTATTTGCGTTTGTCGGGTTGAAGGTCACTGGTCCAGATATGCGATTGACAGCAGAGAACTTTTTTTCAAAAAATCATTTAGCCGATCTGTCCATTGTTTCTACATATGGTTTAAATGAGAGTGATCAGCAGCTAATCGAATCGGCGAATCAGCTCGATATTGTGGAATATGGTTATTTGAAAGACGTTGTGATAAAAGACACAGATGAAAGTATTCGTATCTTTTCGGCTCCTGGCTCGTTATCTCAGTATGAAATCATCAACGGCTCTATGCCGAAGAGCGATGATGAAATTGCATTGGACTTTTTGTATGAAGGCAAATATAAAATCGGAGATACAATCACGTTTACTGAGGAAGAAGATGTTGAAGGAAATCACGTATTAAAGAAGCATCGTTTTACCATTGTCGGTTTTGTTAAATCAAGTGAATTAGTCGATAAGAACAATATTGGACAAACAACCGTCGGTACCGGTAAGCTGAATGGCTATGCAGTCGTTACGGAGAGTACATTTGATTCAGAGGTGTACATGATTGCTCGTCTTTCCTTCTCAAATACAAAAGGTTTAAATGCTTATAGTGATAAATACAGTGAGTTAGTGCAGGAGCATAAAGCTGAACTGAAAGCCACTTTGCAAGATCAATCCGAACAACGATTAGACATGATTAAAGAAGAAAAGCAAGCTGAACTTGATGAGGGTTGGGACGAAATCAAGGATGCTAAACAGCAAATAGCTGATAGTCAAACTGAACTTGATGATGCTAAGCAGCAACTTGATGATGTTAAAGGTGAAATAGCTGAGAATCAAGAGAAGCTTGATACGGAGGTAGCCAATGCACTGGATAAAATTGGGGAAGGTCAGAAACAGCTCAATGATGCACAAACATCAATCGCTACAGCTGAAGGGCAATTAAAAGAGGCACAAAAACAATTAGCTAACGGGAAAGCAACGTTAGATAAGAAATGGGCACAATTACAATCCGCCATAAATCAGTTGGATTATGCGAAAGAGGTGTTGAATAAGACGTACAGCCAATTAGCCAGTGTGGCACAAGCGATTCAAGAAGGGAAAGCACAGCTTGACAGCGCTCGTCAGCAGATTACCCAAAATGAACAATCATTGGTTGCTGCACAAAATGAAATCAATGAAAATCAAAAAGATGTCGATGCTAATAAAGCTGTTTTAGCAGAGAAACAAGCTGAAATTCATACTCAACAGGTAGCACTGAATGAAAAGAAATCTGAAATAGAAAAAGCACAAAGTGAAATTGACAGTAAGCAAGCTGATTTAAATGCCAAGACAACAGAACTGGTGAATGGAAAAGCAAGCTATGAAGCCGGAATTACCAAACTTGAAAATGGCCTCTCGTCTGGTAAGGAACAATTAGCCGTTCTGCAAAGTCAGCAAGAAGCTTTAGTAGAAAGCATACGCCAGTTACAAGCAGAAAAAAAGGTGGCTGAACAAGCAGGAGATTTCACAAAAGTAGAAGAAATCGAAACAGAAATAGAGGCGTTAAAAGCCCAGCTGAACCAAGTAAGAGCAGCTATTGCCAGTGCAGAGCAAAGCATTACAGAGACCGAAAACAAATTGGCAGCTATTCAGGTTGAGTATAACTCATTTATGACAAATACGTATACGCCTGGAATAGCGATGATGGAAGCTAGTCAAGCAGAACTTGATGAAGCGCGAACACAAGTGGACGCAGGTAAGCAACAAATTGTAGCAAGCCAAGCAAAAATTGTTGCAGCTCAGGAACAAGTAGATGCAGGCAACCAGCAAATTGCAAAAGTTCAAGCGAAAATCAATGAAGCCCAGGCGCAAGTGAATGCAGGCAACCAGCAATTAAAAGACGCCAAGGTGACACTTGCTCAACAGGAATCTGTATTGGTTTCAAAGGAAAAACAATATGAAGCTGGATTAAAAACTTATAATCAGGGCATTTCCACTTACAACGAAAACCTTAAAGCATACTATTCCGGCTTAGAAAAGTGGACGGAAGGAGTCGAAGTGCTCAACCAAAATTCCGTTACATATGAAAGCAAGGTTGGGCAATTAACAGAAGCGAAAGCCAAGCTAGCTAATAAGCAAAATAAATTAGCTGAGGCGAAGAGAGAATTTGCTCAAAAACAATCAGAGAGCCAACAGCAAATTGATGAAGCGAACGAACAAATTGTCTCGAAAGAAAATGAATACAAGGAAAAATTAGAGGAATTTGAAAGCAAGAAAAGTAAAGCTGAGAAAGAAATTGCTGAAAGTGAACAAGATTTGAAGGAAGCAGAAGAAGCAGTGAATGATTTATCGTTGCCCAAATATACAGTAGGTGACCGTAAAGATAACGCTGGATACAAAATCTATTTAAATAACTCACAGAGTATAGATGCTTTGTCTAATGTATTCCCTGTATTCCTATTTGCGATTGCCGCTTTAGTAAGCTTAACCACGATGACACGATTTGTTGATGAGCAACGGATCAATATTGGAACGTTGAAGGCATTAGGCTACAGCAATCGAGATATTCATATGAAATTTATTGTGTATGGATTCGTGTCAAGTACGCTAGGTTCAGCTATAGGAGCAGTAATCGGACATATACTGCTACCAGTAATCATTTTTAATGCATATACAACAACAACGACTTTTTCACATGTTGAGTTGCATTTTTCACCGCTATATACAATAGTGGCTTACGTGATTACAATTTTATGTACTGTTTTATCGGCATATTTGGTCGCAATGAAAGAATTAAGGGAGCAACCGGCTAGTTTATTATTGCCTAAGCCTCCTAAAACAAGCTCAAGAATTTTGTTGGAGAGAATAAAGCCGATTTGGAAGCGAATGAATTTTACTTATAAAGTGACGGCTAGAAACCTATTTCGCTATAAGAAACGAATGTTTATGACAATCTTTGGCGTTGCGGGTTGTATAGCTCTTCTCATTACAGGTTTCGGACTTAAAAACTCCTTGTCAGGTATTGTCGACAGACAGTTTGGAGAAATCATCAAGTATGATTTGATTGTTGTCAACAATGATGACCTTGATAGCGGTGAGATGAAGGAACTGAATAATCAACTGAATGATGAAGCGATTCAGCAAACAAACAGTGTTCATTTTGAAAAGTTGACGGTCATCGCAGGTGATAATAACAATAGTCAATCTATTACACTGCTAGTTCCTGAAGAGGAAGAAAGTTTTAGGGAATTTGTGCATCTTCAAAATCGGGAGTCAGGTAAAAATATAGAGTTACTAAATGATGGTGTAGTTGTTTCAGAAAAAATAGCCGACTTATTAGAGGTTTCAATAGGTGATACGATTGCATTAACGGATAGCAACGACCAAATAAGAGAAATGAAAATAGCCGACATTACGGAAATGTATATGGGGCATTATTTGTTCATGAATAAAACAGAATATAAGGGGATTTTCGGAAAAAGAGTATCTCCAAATGCGTCATTAGTTACTTTGAAGGATTCGGGAGCAAACATTGAAGAAATTGCAGCTGATTTTATCAGTCTTAGTGGTGTCAATGGTGTTCAGCATAATATTCAAATGAGCACACAGATTAATGCCATCATGATGGGATTGAATAAAGTTGTTTTAGTATTGATTATTGTTTCAACGATGCTGGCTGCTGTTGTGATTTATAACCTGACAAATATTAATGTGTCAGAGCGTATCAGAGAATTATCAACGATTAAGGTTCTGGGCTTTTACGATAAAGAAGTGACGCTTTACATTTATCGGGAAACTATTATCTTATCCATTATAGGGATATTAGTGGGATATGTAGTAGGGTTCTTCCTGCATGCGTTCATCATCGCTGCATTGCCCCCAGATGAGTTTATGTTCAGTCCCGATTTATGGTTTAGTAACTTTGCATTATCTACAGGCATTACTTTATTGATTACGTTTGTTATTATGATTGTAATGCATTACAAGATGAAGTATGTGAATATGTTAGATGCCTTAAAGTCTGTTGAATAGAATTTACAAATCGATGTGTTCAAAATGAATTAGGTGAAGTTTCGCAGGAGTAAAGATAAAAGATTTAGAAATACATCAAAAGAATGACATCAAATATTACTTATTAAATCCAAAACAATATTTAAGTGTGCACGAGTCATCTTCTAGAGATAGTTATCGAGCAGATAATAAAAAGATATTTAAAAAATAGATTTCTTGAAAAGAATGTTAAGTAAAAACTAAAAGTAGTGTTCTCCATATTAAGGGCTGTGTTCAGCTCTTTTTCTTATGCAGCTATCGAGTCAGTTTAGTGGAATAAGGATTTTATTGCATTGTGTATGGATAAAACGTTTATAAATTGTTCTTGGTATATCACAGCATTATAACTAATGTAATATTAAATTAAGTGCATTTAATCAAATAATTAATTAAACAGAAGAAATGAGGAGTTATTCAATATGAGATTAGAAAGCGAAAGAATTTATCTAAGACCTCTTTGTGAGTCAGACGCTCCTAATATTTTAGAATATACAAAAGATAAAGAAATACGTTATATGACAGGAACCAATTCTAATTTTTCATTGGAGCAAATTAAGTCACATATAAAGAATATAAATAATGAATCTAGTCGTTATGATTTCGCTATTTGTCTAAAAAGTAGTGATGAAATGGTTGGGGAGTTATCAATTTTCGATATTGATGAGGAAAGTAAAAAAGCTGGATTCAGAATATCAATGGTTTCTATTTCATTAACAGGGAAAGGATATGGTACAGAAGCTATTAAAATAGTTCTAAGTTTTGTCTTTGATCAACTCAAATTAAACCGTATACAGTTGGAAGTATATAGTCATAATCTACGTGGAATTAGAGCCTATGAAAAAGTGGGCTTTGTAAAAGAAGGTGTTTTACGTCAGTCTTTATTTTTTAATAAAGCATATTCAGATGAAATTATTATGGCAATACTTAAAAGTGATAATGACAATATGCTATTGTAATTGCCATTCTGTTAATACATACACTTAAACTAACCAGCTAATAGTTTGTCAAACATTAAGCTAAATTATGAAATTCTAACGTGTTATACTAAAAGTAGGGCATGACAAATAAGCTTCCTTTATTATGGAAGTTCCTTGAAGATATGTGAAAATTTATTTCAAGCAACATCATGGAATGTTGTTTTGTTTTTTAAAAGAGCGTAAATCCAATGTAAAAGCTTGTTAGCACAGGCAATAATGGATACTCGATAAGGTTTGCCTTCTTCATGTTTCCTATCGTAAAACTCACGTAATCTCTTATTTCGAGGGATGAGTTCTTTTGTCGTTCGGGTTTTACGTGCATCTCGAATGGCACAACGGACAGCTGTAAATAGAGCATGTCTAAGCCTGCTGGAACCCCTTTTCGTGATATGATTTTTAGTTCCCTTAAAGGTACCAGATTCAAAT
>NZ_HG428741.1:2173346-2239182 GCF_000380245.2 Bacillus massiliigorillae | reverse complement strand
TTCGTGTTGTCTCGTCAGATTACGTAAGTTTAATAGTTGAATACCACGCTTTTTATATGGCTCTAAATCTTCATTATAATACATCTCGCAGAGATGTTGGGCATCAATGACATCTGTTTTGACTTTACGTAAACTTGAACTTTTGGCTTTATAGGAAATGAGAGGATTCACAATGATTAACAGGTAATTTCTTTTCTCAAAATACTGTACAATTGGAAGATGATAATGCCCAGTAGACTCTAAAACAATCGATGGTTGTGAACCTGATACCTCTTCCACTTCTTTGATAAATGTGTGAAGTTCGTGTAATCCTTCTAGTGTATGTGCTACTTTAAAGCTCTTTTTATAGGGTTTCTTCTTTTCCAAGAATGCTTGTACCTGATTTTCTCCTTTTGCGACATCCAGACCAATGACTGGATTCATGATTATCTCCTCCTCCTTAAAAATTAGCTGGTAACCCCTATATGGTTCCTTATAGTGTCATAGCTTCGCTTGTTATACGAGATCTCAGTCCCAACCAGCTTCAATCATGTTTCTATAAGTAGGGGGCGAACGGTTTAGTTGTCAGGCTTAAATCCCACGGGTGCGGTCGTTCTACCCCAGCTACCATTAGTATTCTAGACCCTAAACAAAAAGGTCAACCAATAACATTGGTCAATCTTATAATACGATCGGGTCCGTTGATCCAAGAAGGATTAACGCTTTTTTAATGAAGTCCTTATTGAACAAGCGGGGCAGTTTAGTTAAAGATATAATTGGTTTTTTATGTTAAAATTTCATCTAAAGGAGCGGAATAAATTGATTGATGAGATTAAGAGTTTTGTAAAAAATTCAAGTGAAGATGAAGTAAGATCACTTTTGTTTCTAATTCTATTTAATATCAATATGATTGAAGAATCGAATTTTTCAGAGGAACAATTTACCCAAAACCTGAAAAAGATTTATAAAGATTTTCTCAATTACCATTCTACAAAAAGTATTACACCTGAAAAGAACTATAAGGTTGCACATATTGTGTTCGGTGATTCACCATCAGGTAGTTTAAAAATGATGTTAAGAGATATGGATTTAGAGGATACTGAAAATGTTATCCATTTTTCAGATTTGTTTTCAATTGGTCCAGTTTGGAAATTGCACGAAGAGATAGGTCTTAACAAACGGGCTGAATGGTTAAAAAATCATATCAATTTTGAAGAAGAATATATAGATAAGTACCAAGATGAATTTACTAATACAATGTTAAAGATTCACTCTATTACTTCAAATACACCAATTGTAATTTGGACAGGAGAAAACTCTCACGAACAAACCGCATTAAGATATGTTTTATATTTATTAAGAGAAAAAACAAACAATATTTTTTTAATTGATACAACTACAACCTATAAAAATACATACCATATGCCAGATGCTGAGTACTATCCTTTACACACAGGAGAAATTATACCTGAGAAATTAAGAATGATCTATGAAGAAAATAGAATGGCTCATCCATTGTCCTGGGAGGAACGTAAAAAATTAGAAGATGAATGGGAAATGATATCTACTAAACAAGAGGTTCTCAGAATATGGGGAAAAGAAGAAATACATAGTGTTGATGAAGGCTATTATGATGACTTTATCATTGATACAACCCTAAACTTACATAATGATCAAGAGGTTAAGGGGTTCCTAAAATCAGCACGAGTTATTGGACAAGTTTTGGGTTATTTAAATCAATATATTGGCGATCTTTATATTGAATATAGAGTTAGACATTTAATAATAAATGGGGTTTTTGAAATACAAGGCATTCCAAAAGCAATGAGATTTTATAGTGTGAAACTACGTTAGGTTACTTTTCTGTATAAAGATAGCATTATTGTAATGATTGAAACGCTTTAGTCAAACAAAGGTAACCAAGCTTGTGAATAGATGTACTTAAAACTATCAGGTGCATTACTTTAATATCAAGGGCTGTGATCAGCTCTTTTTTTGTTATGCAGCTAACGGAGCAGGTTAGTTGAAGAGTGTTGTTTATCTTGTGTTCCACAATCGGGCCATTTAATTGAATAAGTGAATATCTGCATCTGTTATAAAGATGAAGTTTTTTTATTAAAAAATGTTGTAACGAAATCAATGATTTTGTGATACATAGGTGAATGACCAGACGGAAAAAGGAGGGTGGCAGTGGATAAGGACAATATATACCAAGATTATGGGGATTTTATTTTCAAATACTTGTTAACTTTGACAAACAACCTTGAGTTAGCAGAGGAGCTAACTCAAGAAACATTTTATCAAGCGATTAAATCCATTAATAACTTTCACGATAATGGTAAAGCCAAGTTTTCCACGTGGCTCTGTGCAATTGCTAAAAACGTATGGCTGCAAGAATTAAACCATAAAAATAAAAACCAACAATTGAAGGACTCACTAAAAGGTGAAAGCACAACATTTTACGACTTGGAAGATGAGTATATAAAAAATGAGGATAAAGTTATGTTTTTTAAAAAGGCTCATCAACTCAGTGAGGATAAACGAGAAATACTTTATTTAAGATTGTTGGGTGACTTATCGTTCAAAGAAATTGGTTTAATTTTTGAAAGGACAGAAAACTGGGCAAGAGTGACTTTTTATAGAGCAAAACTTGAAATCAGAAAGGGTGAGTAGGGTTATGAAACATAGTATATTTAAGGATTTGGCTCCAGCTTATATTGATAAATTAACAAGTGAAGAAACAAACGAACAGATAGAAAGTCATATGGCTCAATGTGAAGAATGCCGAAATTATTTAAATGAAATGAAGGGAGATTTATTTTCAGAAGATGAAAATGAAAGACGAAAGGATAAAAGGAACATTGATTATTTCAAAAAAGTACGCTCCAAAAATAGAAAAAAGATAACAGTTATCGTATCATCACTACTAACAATGTTTCTTGTTCTGATAACTGCTTATTACTTTGTGTTCGTAAATATGTGGCAAGCAAATTCCAATAATGTTGAAACAAACATTCAGAATCAAGGAACGATGGCGAAACTCTTATTCAAAGCAAAAAAGGACAATCATTATATAATTTTAACAGATGCAAAAACGGATAAGGGATATACACATACTATATTTGTGTATGAAAAAAGGAACGATTTCTCTACCCCAGCAAAACTCCTAAAAGATTGGAGTGGCATTTCTTTCACATTTGCAGATGAAAACACATTATTACTGTACAATGGGAAGAAGAAGAAACTAACGGATGAAGATAAGGTAACTATACAATATAAAGATAAAACCGATGTAATACCTATAAAAGATTTATATGATAAAGGTAACGATGCTGAATGATTTAAAAATGGGATAGAAGTTATACCGCAAACGGGCGCGATTAATAAGCTTCACTTTTCTTGTTCAACTATCAGGTGCTTTACTTCAATATCAAGGGCTGGGAACAGCTCTTTTTTGTTATGCAACTATCGGGGCAGCATTCCTGTAATAAATGAAAATGAGATTTGAGTATAAAAAGACCTCTGGATAATATGATGAAAATACCCTGAACGCCTGGCCAGCTTAAGGGACAAAACAATCAAAATCAGGAGGTCCATCATGAATTATAACCAAAATAAGAAGATTGCTCAAATCACTTCAGAAACACTTATTGTCGGTGTTGATATCGCAAAATTCAAACATGTAGCTAGAGCTCAAGATTTCAGAGGATTAGAGTTTGAATCACCTTGTTACTTTGAAAATACGAAAGAAGGATTCCAACAAAATAAAACAAATGCTTATGGCTTTAAAGAAAAAGTCGAAAAGGATTTTGATGTTACTCTTCAAATCCGTGAGGAATAAATAAAAAAAAGAAAAAGCAACAATGTAAGAGAGAGAGTACATTGTTGCTTTTTCTTAATTGTGCATACTATCATTTACTAAAAAGGGGTATTTAGAAAAGTTAAATAGCATCATCAGAAATTATTATAAAATAGTGAATTTGAACTATCAATCCTATATAAAGAGAGGGTGTGTCAGTTTGTTGAAAATATTATTATTATTTATTGAACATGTAAAATTCTTATAACTCAAAAGATTTTTAGGTTTTTATATGATGTGTTTGATATTTCTTATGTTGAAAGAAATTTCACTGATACAATATCAATAAAATAATTGTAGAAAAACAATTTGGTTATTTTTAGATAAATATGTAAAAGCCTTCTTTAAATAATCATATCGGAAAACACTAATGAAGGCGATTGTTACTTGTATTAATAAGCTTTTTCACTGGATTTATGCTTTATTAAAGAAGAAAGAACATTTCCTAGATATAGCTTAGAAAGACTTTTTAACCACATAAAGAAAAACTAATTTAAAAGATGATGCAAACAGACAGGAAGCTATTAATCCGTGTTTAGGACAGTTGGAACATTTATTGAAGGTTGACAATGAGAAAAAAGTTCCGTTTTATAATTGGCTTGAAGAGAGAGAGCCTGAAGAAATAAAGTAAAAAGGATAATGCGGATTTACAACGGTAAAAATATACACAATTATATTCATTACAGTCGATCCTACAACGATATGCTAAATGCCCACAAACCCTTCCTGTGACTAACTTTTAACAAAAGTGTATAAAATGCTGTATAAATAATGTTCATACAAAAAGCCACGAAACGTTGATTTTACAACGTTCGTGGCTTTTTTATGTGCCCCCAAACTTTCATTTGGGAACGTTATTTTGTATGTGTTTGTATGAAACAAAAACTTATTGCACCAATGCACCTTGTTTGTTTAAGTAAATTGTTTTACAAATAATTGGAATTCATCTTCCGCCATGCTTGGTACTAGATTATTATCTACTATTAGACCTAACGTTTTTGCAGGGCCATGGAATATAACGTTAATTAAAAATTTGGCAAGATATTCGTTATTGATTGGCTCTTCAGATTGATAGGTGTATTCTGCTAAATTTAATGAAATGGATGTGAAAAATATAATAAATAAATCAGTTGGAATAGTTAGTGCATTTATTTCGAGTTTTGGAAAAATCTTGTCAACCAAAACCCTTTTTAATGTTTCGCGTAGCTTTGTTTGAAACGATGTACTATGGCTTGAGCTCATTAGTAGTTGCACGAGTTCTTTATTCTCCTCGTAGCATTTCAAAATATATACGACTGTATTGTAACGTGACTGAATAAATTGTTTATCGAAATTCTCTTTAGGAATATTGTTGACTAGCACATCTTTAATTTTTTCAATCATTTCGTCTTCAAAGCTGTTCATCATATCAAACTTATCGGCAAAGTGTAAATAAAACGTACCTCGGTTTAAGTCGGCACGGTCAACGATTTCGTTAACCGTCATGTTTTGAAAATCTTTTTCTTTGGACAGCTCAACACAGGCATCAAAAATTGCTTTCCTTGATTTTCTTTTTCTTCGATCCATAGCAATTCACCTCATTTGACCACTATTTTATAATCAACATAGTCATAAATCAACAAAATGTTAATGAACATTTCCTTTTCTATTGTTGATTAATATATAAAAGTGTCAATTTTGATTATGGTAGTTAAAATACATAAATAATAAAATACAAATAGAACGTTAAACAACAATATGTTTATTAAAAGGAGATTATTTTGTGGAGAAATTAGTAAATTCAAATCGCATTTTTATAATGCCGATTATTTCCATCATTATTTTGGGATTAATTTTTATGCTAGCAAATTTTCCGACAGTAAAAATGAGTCCGGAAAATTTACCAATTGGTTTAGTTGTTGCAGATGAAGGTGAAGAGGGCGCAACATTAGCGCAAGCATTGTTAGCAAATGCACCAGAAATCGTTAAGTTTACGAAATATGATTCAATTGATGCGTTAACTATTGCAATGGATGAGCGCGAAGCTTACGGCGCATTAGTCATTCCAGCTAACTTTTCAAGCAAGGTAGGGACATTACAAAACGAGACACCTGAGAAAGCTACCGTACAAATCATCGTAAACGAAGGTGCAAACACAACAGCTGCAACAGTTGTACAAACAGCGTTAACGACGATGGTATCCACGTTAAATACAAATTTAAGTACGCAAATGTTAACAGAAGTACAATCAAAAACGGATGAAATAAAAAATAATTTAGCACCCGTCTTACAAGCGCAAGGTGAAAATAGCCCACTAGCACAAATCGGTGCCATGATTTCACCAATTCAGCCGAGTAAAGTACAGGATTTCGCAAATCCAATTCAATCAGAAATTATTAAAGTGCATGAGGTAGGAAGTTTAGCGAGTGCGCCTTTAGCATTACTAACGGTGACATGGTTTTCCAGCCTTATCGGAGCAGTCATGCTGTACTTGTCAGGTAATAAACGTACATTCACCTCAAAAGGAAAAAAATTAAAATTCAACACGATTCAATCAGTGATGGCGTTCGTATACGCGCTTGTAGCAGGTTATGTTACAACATGGTATTCAACATGGATTTTAGAATTAGACTATGCAGACTTTAATCGTGTCGCGTTATTTGTAGCACTAGCAGTTTCAGCGTTTATTTTTATGATTTTTGCGACACTGCGTTGGTTAAAGCTACCAAGCATTATTATCTATGTACTATTACTGTTCTTCAGCATAGCTGCTGTGCAATTAGCACCAGAAATGATCCCGTCATTCTATAGAGACTATATCGTTTCATGGTTACCGTTACGCTTCTTCGTGGAAGGCTTAAAAGACGTGTTATTCTTTAGTAAAGAAGTATTCAACAGTTACGGACTCGTACTTGTATGGATTTTAGTTGTTGGATTGGTACTTGTATGGATTAAAAATTTAGTTGAAAAAGTGAAAACAGCGTAATGTTAAAGCCATTTTGCCTAGGCAAAATGGCTTTTCTTAAAAAAGATCAAGAAACTTATTGGTTCAAAATGGACATCTGGCAGGTGTTATTGATATTGGAATCTTAGGTACATGAAATCCTGCGAATAAGAGGGTATTCGAGAGAAAATCGTATTAAACTGAGGGAGTTTAGGTTCTTTTAAAAAAGATATTAAGATATTGATTTGTATATTTGCTTTTTTAAAATAATATAAATGTGTCAATTTTAATACCAGTGAATAGTAAAGATGTTGAACTTATTTTAGGAGAGGGGTAAGGACTACAAATGTTATTACATATAGGGCTAGATGTCGGATCTACCACTTCAAAAATTATTGCAATAAATAAAAATGAAGAGATAGTTTATCAAAAGTATCTTAGACATTTTTCTGATGTGAAAAATACAACAAATCAATTGTTAAAAGAACTAGTATCACTTTTTCCAGATGCCAAGGTCACAATGAATATTTCTGGGTCAGCTGGGATATCGATGGCTAAACAAGCTGGTATTCCTTTTATTCAAGAAGTGATTGCCTGTACAGAGGCAGTCGAAAGAAACATTCCACAGACGGATGTAGTGATTGAGCTCGGAGGAGAGGATGCAAAGATTATTTATTTTAAAAATGGCATTGAGCAAAGAATGAATGCAGCATGTGCAGGAGGAACTGGTGCATTTATTGACCAGATTGCAGCTCTTATCCAAGTTGATGCAATGGGTTTAAATACTCTTGCACAGTCACATGAAAAGATTTATCCAATTGCGTCTCGATGTGGAGTATTTGCTAAAACTGATGTACAGCCACTTTTAAATGAAGGAGTTCGAAAAGAAGATATTGCAGCTTCTGTTTTTCAAAGTGTCGTATCTCAAACAGTTAGTGGATTAGCGTGCGGACGTCCAATAAGAGGAAAGGTTGCATTTCTAGGTGGACCGTTAACCTATTTATCTGAGCTTCGTCAACGATTTATTGAAACATTACAATTATCAAAGGATGATGTCATTTTTCCTTCAAACAGCCAATACTATGTTGCGATAGGTGCAGCAATAAGCAGTCAGAAGAATGATTCCATCCATCTTGATGATTTATGCGCTCGTTTTGATCGTGTATCCTTATCATCAAATAATAAGGAAATAACTCGATTACCTTGTTTATTTGAAAACGAGGAAGAACTGAAAAGGTTTCGTGCCCGTCACGAGCAAGCTACAGTAAGGAAGGGTAATCTAGCTTCATATAAAGGAGCAGGATATTTAGGAATTGATGCGGGCTCAACAACAACCAAAATTGCTTTGATAGGAGAAGATAACGAGTTATTATATACTTTTTATGAAAGTAATAAAGGGAAGCCCCTGCAATCAGTATTGGATGGGCTAGAGCATTTATATCGAATCATGCCAAAGGATATGTATATATCAAAATCAGCTGTAACTGGATATGGTGAAGGTTTAGTGAAGGCGGCTTTAAAAATTGATATTGGTGAAATTGAAACGGTTGCACATTATAAAGCAGCAGCTAATTTTTCTTCAGATGTAGATTTTATTCTTGATATAGGTGGTCAAGATATGAAATGTATCAAAATAAAGAATGGTGCAATCGATCAATTATTGCTGAATGAAGCATGCTCAGCAGGATGTGGTTCATTTTTGGAGAGCTTTGCGAAATCACTTCATTTATCAATTGATCAATTTGCTGAAGAAGCTTTGCTTGCGGATCAACCAGTCGATTTAGGATCTAGATGCACAGTATTTATGAATTCAAAGGTAAAACAAGTACAAAAAGAAGGTGTAACGTTATCTAATCTTTCAGCTGGACTATCATATTCCGTAATAAAAAACGCTATACAAAAAGTAATGAAGCTACGTAATACAGAGGAATTAGGGGAGAAGATAATTGTTCAGGGGGGAACGTTCTATAACGAAGCGGTTCTTCGCGCATTTGAATTGTTAATCGGAAAAGAGGTCATTCGTCCCAATATTGCAGGGATGATGGGAGCTTATGGCTGTGCGTTACTAGCTAAAGAACAAAAGGACGATAGAGTCAGTACAATTGTAGGAATGGACGAGATTAAGGCTTTTTTTTGTGAAATATCTCACAGTCGCTGTGGATTATGCGGGAATAATTGTTCATTAACGATTAATCGTTTTAAAGATAAACGTTTTTTCATTACTGGAAATCGATGTGAACGAGGTGGAAGAAAAAGGAGAAAAAATAAAAGTTTACCTAATTTGTATAATTATAAATACGAACGGATTTTCGAATATTCTCCTTTACTAAATGATCAAGTAAAACGTGGGAAGGTTGGTATACCTCGAGTATTAAATATGTATGAAAATTATCCATTTTGGTACACCTTTTTCACGGAACTTGGATATGAAGTGGTATTGTCTCCACGCTCTAGTAAAAAAATTTATGAGCGAGGGATGGATTCTATTCCTTCAGAATCTGTATGTTATCCGGCTAAACTAACTCATGGTCATATTGAATCATTAATTGATTTGGATGTGGATTTTATTTTCTATCCTGCGGTTGTCTTTGAGAAAAAAGAAGCAGAAGAAGCAAACAATCATTTTAATTGTCCAGTCGTTACTTCTTATCCTGAGGTTATTCGAGTGAACATGGATCGTATAAAAGACAAGGGAATACCTTTTATTCAACCTTTCTTAACTTTACACAATGAAAAGGCGTTGAAGAAGGAATTAGCCATACAGTTTAGTGACATTTCGAAAAAAGAAATCTATTTAGCGGTGGAAAAAGCATTGCAAGAAGCTGAAAGGGCCCGGAAAGATATTCAAAGAAAGGGTGAGGAAACTTTACGTTATTTAAAGGAGACAGGGAAAAAAGGAATTGTACTTGCTGGTAGACCTTATCACATTGATCCAGAAATAAATCATGGTATTTCTGACTTAATAACTAGCTACGACATGGCAGTGTTAACAGAAGATTCTATCGCTCATCTAGCTGAAGTGAAAAATGATATTCACGTGGTCAATCAGTGGACCTATCACTCTCGTCTTTATCGAGCAGCGAGAGTAGTAGCTTTAAAAGATAATCTAGAGCTAGTTCAATTAACATCATTTGGCTGTGGGTTAGATGCTGTGACATCTGATGTAGTTCAAGACATATTAGAAAATCATCAAAAAATGTATACACTGATAAAAATAGATGAAATACATAATTTGGGGTCTGCTCGAATACGTATTCGTTCCTTACAAGCAGCCATGAAGCAGCGTTCAAGAAATAATGGTAAGATGCTCCATTCGAAAACAGAAAAACAAATTGTTTCTTTTATGAAGGAAATGAAAAAGGATTATACAATTCTTATTCCACAGATGTCTCCTATTCACTTTCCTTTATATGAAGCGGTATTGAAGGATGAAGGCTATCAAGCAGAGTTATTACCTACTGTGTCGGAAGAAGCAGTGAATGAAGGATTACGTTCTGTGAACAATGATGCTTGTTATCCAGCTATTTTAACAACTGGTCAATTAGTTCATGCATTAAAAAGTGGAAAGTATGATGTTAATCGCACAGCGGTCATTATGTCACAAACAGGCGGTGCTTGTCGAGCGACGAATTATATCACATTATTGAGAAAAGCCTTGAAGGATGCTAATTTAGAACAAGTTCCCGTTATTTCTCTTAATGCAGTTGGCATTGAAAAACATCCTGGATTTAAATTGAGCTATTCAATGATAAAAAAGTTAATTGTTGCAACTTGCTATGGTGACGCCTTAATGCGACTTACGAATAGAATTCGACCATATGAAATAGTAAAAGGTAACACAGACAAGTTATTTAATTATTGGATGAGCATTTGTATAGAATCAATGAGTTCCTTTCGTTTTAGTGAGTATTGTCAGATTCTAAAAAAAATGATTACACAGTTTGATGCGGTACCTATTTCTTCTCAAAAAAAGCCTCGAGTAGGAGTCGTTGGAGAAATATTAGTGAAGTTTCATCCAAATGCAAATAACCAAATTATACAGCTAATCGAACAGGAAGGTGGGGAAGCTGTTGTACCAGATATTCTCGACTTTTACTTATATTGTACATTTGACAGTGTGTATAAAGGAACTCACTTAGGAAAGAGTAAAATATCTGTTCCAGTTAGCCATAGTTTTATTCGTTATATAGAATATTATCGTAAACCATTAAAAGATGCTTTAAGACAAAGTGAAAGGTTTTCCACTCCACTTACAATTTATCAGCTTGCTGATAAAGCAAGTAATCTTTTATCTATTGCCAATCAGGCTGGAGAAGGATGGTTTTTAACTGCAGAAATGATGGAGTTAATTGAAGATGGTGTTACTAATATAGCATGCGTCCAGCCATTTGCTTGTTTACCGAATCATGTAACGGGTAGGGGTATGATTAAAGGATTAAAGAGTCTATATCCCCATGCAAATATAACGGCTATTGATTACGATGCCAGTGAATCTGCGGTTAATCAGGTAAATCGTTTGAAGCTAATGCTGGCAACAGCTTTTAAAAATATGGAAAGAGAAACTGTTACCGAATAGAGCATATTTTTACGTATGTTATTACTATGTAAGTGGTTGTAACTTATTATCTGAAAAAATTCTACTACGATACGGCATTATCTGCATCTCCTACAACTTTTACAACAATGGAAAAGTTAGCTGGAACGACTCAAATATTATTTGGTAGTGACTATGTTTTTGCCAATGAGGTTTTCACCCCGTTTATCGGGATAAACGCACCTTCAGTGTTACCTAATCTAATTGAATGGGCTACAAAGTTCATTCTACCTTGGATAGTACTATATTGGATAATTAGATTGGTTAAATGTCTAGAAAAAATAAATAGCTTCTCAAAGAGGTTTGATATGTATGGACTTATTATGGGAGGAAAAATATGCTTAAAACTTCAAGAATTATCCTAACAATTATTACTGTAGGTTTATCTGCTTACGCCTTGATAACTGAAAAGTATGATTATAATTCTTATACACTTTTGTTGTTAGGATTTATTATGTTATTAATGGGATTAGAAGAACTTCAAAAAGACCGAAAAAACTTTTGGGGATACATAGGTATTATTGCTTCGGTATTTGTTTTTTTTGTTTCTATTAAGGTGTTTTTATTCAGCTAACGGGTGCTAGAGCTGAACAAGGCTGTCATTTAGACAGCTTTTTCTTTTTGGACTAACGGGGCAGGATAGTTGAAAAAGAAATTACACTAATATGTAATATAGATATAATATAGGCAGATAAGGATGTGGAATTGTAAAATGCCATTAGTAGAAATATTCGTTGTTGTGATGATAATAACTGTCCTAGTCTCAGATGTATGGGATAACTTTATTCGAAAATGTTTTAGACTAAAAAAAGTAACTAAAAGAAAAGAATTCTTTACTAAATATGAAATGTGGGTAAAACTATTTATACTTCTTTTATTCGCTGTTTTTTCTAATCTTGTAGGAATAGAATCCCCCTACGTGTTTATTGTGATTTTTATATTCGGTGTAACTTTTTATGGGTTTGAAGCTATATTAGAGAAAAAATATATTGAAAATTCCAAAGAGTATTTACTTACATTTTTTATAGGATTATCTAAGGCTCTTATCTTAATGATACTAACTGTTATATATAATTTATAAGATTATCATCTTTCAAAACTATAGAAGTTTGTGAAAGGATGTACTTAAACTATCGGGTGCTAGAGTTGAAGAACAAGGCTATCCATTTGGGCAGTCTTTTCTTCTTATGCTGCTAACGGGGCAGGTTAGTGGAAGAGAGTATAACTGAAAGGTAATCTATATATGGTTTTATTGGCAGAGTAGATGATTGACATTATTTTTTTATATTAGACGTCTAAATGATCTCATTTACTACAACAACAATTTTTATTTCTAAAATAGGAAGATAATGGTATTATAGGTACGTATGTTCTTAATTTAAATTCTTCCAAGGCAGTGATTTTTTTTGAAGGATTACTGTAATAAGCATCAGCGCTTGTTTTCATTAAAGGGCCAAATTGTGTTAAAGAGATTTTCATATCCGTATAAAAGCAATAATAAAAAAGGAGAATTAATATGCTTAAAATGTTTTTAGCATCTTCGTTTAAAGATGTAGTTGGTCTATTTAGAAAATTTGCTGATGAAGACTTAAAAGGGAAAACTCTAACGTTTATTCCTACTGCCAGTATTCCAGAAGAGGTAGTTCACTATGTTGATACAGCAAAAGAAGAATTCAAAAAGTTGGGCGTGGTCCTTGAAGAACTCGATGTTGCTGTAGCATCGCCAGAAGAGATTAAAGAAAAATTGGAACGAAACGATCTTATTTATGTATCAGGAGGAAATACTTTTTTCTTGTTGCAAGAGTTGAGAAGATCCGGAACAGATAAGATAATAAAAGAACAAGTTGATTCAGGAAAATTGTATATTGGAGAATCAGCAGGAGCTATAGTAACTTCCCCTAATATAGAGTATATAAGATTTATGGACGATAAAGAAAAAGCTACTCAATTGAAAACGTTTGAAGGTTTAAACTTAGTGGAATTTTATCCAGTTCCTCACTATAGTAACGAGCCATTTAAGGACTCGACATCGGCTATAATTGCTCATTATGATTCCGCGTTAAACCTTTTACCCATCTCAAATACACAAGTAATTAAAGTTAAAGAAAACGATGTAATTGTTTGTGAATAAAACTCAATTAACGGGTGCATTACTCTAATATCAAGGGCTGTGATCAGCTCTTTTTTGTTATGCAGTTAACGGGGCAGGATAGCTTAATAAGTATTTTACTTTTTATGGTAAAATAATGGTGATATTTCTTGAAGGTGGGAGGATTATTTTTTGAGGAAATCTTATATCATAACTGTCATTGTATATGCATTGTCTTTGATACTAATAAGCTATGCTATATTAGAATCCCTAATTTACTCATCAATGGAACCAGTATTTCCAAACTCTAAATTTATAGAGACTCTTATTATAATGATTGCAATCAGTTGGACAATTGGGATTTTAGTGAAAAAGTATATTAAGAAATCCGCGAACGGAAATAAGAAAATTGAAACAAATTTAAAAACCCTATTTCTTTATGGAACTGTCTCAGCATCAGTGTTCATATTAGGCTTATTCATGTTAGTTTGACTTAATAAGACCTGAAGAGGGTTAATGCGTTTTAATACTAAAATGGAAAATGTATATCTCAATTGAAGTTATAGGTGCTAGTGATTAAGATAAAAGCTGCTAATAAGCAGTCTTTTTGCTTTGGAACAAACGGAGCAGTTTAGAACGTACCAGATAATGTATTTTATTTAAAAGAATGGTAAAATTTATATAAGTTTAATAGGGGGAATATATTATGAAACCAAGCTTTAAAAACGAATTATATTCTTGGAGAAATTCTATATTATTTGCATTAATACTTGGAACAATCCTATTATCAGCTTGTAGTGAGGAAAAAACTGAACAAAATGTTATAGAAAATAAGACTGTTAATGATAAAGTAATTGTCGATGACTCAAGTAATGAATTAACCCCTTTTGAACTGTCTGCTAAAGAAGAAGAGGTTTATAGCCAATTTCAAAAAGATTTAAGTTTAAAACATCTAAGTGAATTTGAACCAATAAGTATTGCGAAACTATATGTTAAAGCAAGGTTGGATAAAACATATGATGTTGTATATGCCTTATATACAGACAGAGAAGGGTATGTTCAATGGTCAAAAGAAGAAGATGAAAAAATTCCTGAATCTCACAGAGGTTCTGCTAAACAAATCATCAAACAATTCAAGAATATTGATAAAGGTACATTCTTACAAACGAGTGATTATGAAGGATGTATTGAATATGATTCAGGCGCAGGAACAAATGGTTTTCAGATGATTAAAAATGTAGATGGAATTTGGCAAGTGTCATTTAGGCCTATTCAATAAAAGCTTCATTTTGATTATATCTATTGAGTATTTAATAAATTTTATATACGTAGTTTGTGAATATATGTACTTAAACAAACAGGTGCTTAGTTCAATAAGAATTAAACAACTTTATTAATGATTTTTAAGTACAAATACCTTTTAAATATATAGAAATTAAACAACTTTATTGTTGCCAATCATAAGGAATGAAGTATTTTATTTATCGATAAAAAATAAAAATAAAAAATACTTTTAACATAAATAATGTTCATTTATGTTAAAAGTATTTTAAATATCACATATTTAAAATCATAATTTAGTATTTAAATAAGACCGTATTCGTATGGAAACCCGAACCTACAGTCCAAAATAAGATATAATCTCCTCGTTTTACTTTACCACTGTTTATAGAGTCATATAGAGCGAATATAGGAGAACTAGTTCCTGTATAACCATACTTATCTCCCGAATAAGCGACTTTATCTTCATCAATGTTCAAAGATTCACTAATAACCTTTACATCGGCTAGAGAAAACTGAGAGAAGCAGAATAAAGCAATATCTGAAATAGTCAGATTATTTCTATTTAAAATAGTAGAAATTGAGTCACGAGCAGAGAAATTACTATGGTCAGTAGAGAACGGTGTCCACTGTAAATAGTTATTCGTTTGATTCTGCATTAACATTTTCGTTAAGCCTTCTTTAGGGAATACCATTTTATCTTTTACGACAGGGTTAGTATGACCTATAGAATCAATAAACCCAATATTAGATTCGTCAGTAGTTGATTCTAGAATAATAGCAGATACTCCATCACCAAAGTTAGGGTATGCGATTTCGTTATCAGGGTCAGCGTACACGTTTAAGAAGTCACCACCGACAATTAACACTTTATCTATGTCTCTACTAGTCATAATGTATCTACTCGCTATATCAATAGCTGTTACCATACCACTACAGTTATCATTAATATCTAATGTTTTTGTATATAAGTCAGCTCCGATATGTTCATGGATAAGCGTAGCATTAGTAGGCGCTAAATATTCAGGAGTTTGCGTAGCGTAGATAATTAAATCGATATCCTTACCTTTTAGATTATTCTTTTTTAGAATATCAGAAGCTACTTGTTTAGATAAAGAAAATAACGTCGTCTCTTCTTTATCTTTAATTATGAACCTTTTATCTCTTCCCATATGCTTAAGAAAACTTCTAATATCCTTACCTTTAAAATCAAAATGAGTAATATAATAGTCGTTATTTACTTGAAAGTTAGGATGCAGAATCTCAACGTCTTTTAGCTTAACACTTTTCATTTTGGTAATTTACCTACCCTTCAACGTCAATAAAATAATGGTTTAGGATAAGTGGAAATATTTACGGTTATCCATTGTTATCTCCACTTACCTTTTTTTTTTACTTCTAAACGTACTTAGTGATTCACAATACTAATACTACTAACTTAATTCATGCAAATTAAGTTAATTACATTAACTTAGCTGACTTTTCTACACCTTTAGTGATAGTAGATAGTTGATTAAGTTGAATACTACGAGCTAATCGAAGAACCTGAGAACCTAATACAACACTGTCTCCACAATTTACAGTAACTTTTTTAAATCCAGTTTGTTTATATACTTTTAAAGCGTCTTCTAGTGTAGATACAAGGTCTTTAGATACAACTTGGAAACTAGAAGCGTCGATATGTATTTCGAATGAACTAGGTTGAATACCCACCATAGCTTTACCAAAATCGGTTGCAAATTGTTTTGTTTCTTCCAAGCTTAGTTTAGGACTTAATAATTTTAAATTAATTCTTTTTACAGCCGTACTAGTAGTTAATGAATAAGGTTTAATTGATGCGTTCATAATGAATTCCTCCAATAAATTAGATTAAGTTAGTTTTAGTTTTGATGTTAGAAACCTCTAGTATCTCCACTATGTAAACGAATGAATTAAATAAATATGCTAATAGTACTATGTTTAATTATCACTATTACTATTAATTATTCGGTTTAATATTAGATAAGTTTAGTAAAAGTGGAAAATACTAAGATTATTGAACTATATTGGTATTTTTTGTTTCTTTCAATCTCTACGCATATAAATGTAAGTAGCTGCTTTGACGGTACTCTCTGCACGTTCAAAAGTTGTTGCTTGTACTTCATGTTTCTGAAAAAGAATCAGTTATTAATCTGGCCATTATGGAGCTTGCTTCTATCTCAGAAGAAAATGCTGCAAGTATTGAACAGATATCCGCTTCAACGGGGCAATTTAGTGGAAGAAGGTATTTCTATATTTTCACTTGAATATATCTATAAAAAGACTATAAGATGGAGGGCTGTTTATGGCATTAGTTTCAATCTATACTGTTGGTAGGCTAAACCATCATTATGACCACCCTACCTCTCGTGAATTTTATCAAGTTGGAAATGGAGTATATCGTCAGGCAACTAAATCAGGACTTATAGAGGCATTTTCGCCTGAAGGAGTCCCTTTCCCTGAAGAAACCGTAAAGGGAAAGGGCTCTCCTATTTTTACTCTTACTGTATGGAGAAATCTTCAATTCTTATATCGCTTTACCTATTCGGGACAGCATATACAAGCATTACGAGATAGAAGCAAATGGATGGAGCAATATCCAGAGAAACACCTTTCTTATGTAGTTTGGTGGACAGAAAAGGTGAAGGATGTCTCATGGGAGGAAGCATTTAAGAGATACAACTATTATATTCTGCATGGCCCAACTCCTTTTGCATTTGATTTTAAGCATACATTTGATGAAAAAGGGGAGAGGATCATGATTAAGTAGCAGGGGTTCACTCTGGAGAGAATTGTGAAGTATTACACTTAAACAAACAGGTGCTTTACTTCAATACCAAGAGCTGAGATCAGCTCTTATTTTGTTATGCAACTAAAGGTGCAGGATAGTGGAAGAAGGATTTTCATAAACAAGTGTTGAA
Organism: Bacillus massiliigorillae; assembly: GCF_000380245.2. GTDB lineage: Bacteria > Bacillota > Bacilli > Bacillales > DSM-1321 > Bacillus_AD > Bacillus_AD massiliigorillae. The sequence goes on along the minus strand of NZ_HG428741.1, from coordinate 2,221,518 downwards.
TTTATTTTAAATACATTATGTAAGAAGGAGTTATTTACATTGAAGGAAGAACAGCTTGTAAGAGCACTTGAATTAAGAAAAGATGATAAAAAGAAAGAATCAAATCAAATACTTTTAAAATTGGTAGAGGAATATCCTGATAATGCATTTGTTAACTACCAATGCGCTTGGAGTTTTGATGTTTTAGGAGAAGAATCAAAAGCAGTTCCCTACTATGAAGAGGCTATTAAACAAGGGTTATCTGGAGAAAATCTAGAAGGTGCAATAATAGGGCTTGGAAGTACGTATAGAACATTAGGAGAATATGAAAAGTCAAAATATACATTCCTAAAGGGTGTCGAATTATTTCCGAACAATAGAGCAATTCAAGTGTTTTATTCAATGACTTTATATAATCTAAATGAGAATAGAAAAGCAATGGAGATTTTAATAAAAACTGTGTTAGATACCACAACAGACTCTGAAATACTGAGTTATAAAAAAGCGATTAGTTTCTATTCCGATAAATTAGATGAAATATGGAAATAGTTTGTGAATGAATGTACTTAACCTATTGGGTGCTAGAGCTGAAGACTAAGGTTGCCGATGAGCAGCCTTTTTTCGTTATGCAACTATCGATGCAGTTTAGTGGAATAAGGATTTTAATTTACTATGGTGAAATATATAATTAAGGTAAAATCAAAGTATGGAGTTTAATTACCAAGAAATGTTTTGTAGAATGAATGTGAGGGAGGAGAGCCAACTTGGAAATCTCAACAGAAAGATTAATAATTAGACCTTTTAAGAGTACTGATTTACAGGATGTATTTGCTATTTATAATAATGATGATACATGTAAGTTCCTATTACATAATAAGTGGACTCTTGAAGATATGCAGAAAAGATTTAATAAGAAGTTAGCAAACAATGCACTCACTAAAGAATCAATGTTAAGTTTAGCAGTTATATACAAGACTAAAGTAGTTGGTGATCTATCCGTATGGTATACAGATATGAAAGACACTGTTGAGATTGGATATAGTTTTTTAAATGATGTAGCTGGGAGAGGTTTGGCAACAGAAGCAGTAAGTAGTTTGGTATTTAAATTATTTGATGAATTTAATGTACATCGTATTCAAGCTAATCTTGATGCACGGAATACAGCTTCACAAAAATTGTGTGAACGAATAGGCATGAGAAAGGAAGCCCATTTCATACAAGATTTTTGGAATAAAAATGAATGGACAGATAGTATTGTATATGGAATGTTACCCTCCGATTTGTAGTAATAGTTTTAGTTGTTTTTTGTGCTAACGGGTGCAATAGCAGAAGATCAAGGTTATCATTTGATGGTCTTTTTCTTATGCAGTTAACGGGGCAGGCTAGCGCAATAAGATTAATTTACAAAACCAAATAGAAAGTAATCTAATTTATTATTGTTCTTCTTCGCAATTAATATATTTTAATTATGTGCAAAAAGACAGATTTGTTGTAGAGAGATATAATTATTTTATAAAAATATAAAAGAATCTGTTCTTTATGTCAGGGGACTAGTTAAAGTGGAATTTTCTATTATATTAATAGTAATAGGAATCTTTTCTTCCTTTATTGGTACGTTAGCTGGCGGAGGAGGTCTAATAACGTTACCAGCAATGATGCTTGTAGGGATTCCTATTCAAACAGGAATAGCGACGAATAAGTTTTCATCGGGTATCGCCGCATTGACAAGTGTTTCTTATTTGTTGAGAAATAAACAAATTTCTTTTAAAACAATTTGTTTAAATCTTTGTATTGCTTCTATCGGAGGATTTTCTGGAGCAATAATAACTACGAGCATCTCTGAAAAGGAGATGAATTTTATAGCCCTTTTACTGCTTGTTTTTGCATTTTTTGTTACTCTCAATAATAAAAGATGGACAAATAATAATGAAAATAGTAAAAATGTAAAGAAGCAAAGTATTCTATTTCCATATTTAGTAGCTATGTATGATGGTGGATTTGGTCCAGGTTCATCTACATTTGGCATATTATATTATTTAGGTCGAAATGAAACCTATTTAAAAGCTGCACAGTTAACTAGAGTTCTCATTTTAGGGAGTTGTTTTGGAGCTTTTTTAGTATTCTATATTATAGGATTTATTCAATGGAACTACGCTATTGCAATGGCAATTGGTTCAGCAATTGGTTCGCAAATTGGTTTGTTTGCCTTACCACATATTCCGATTAAAGTTGCGAAGAATTTATTGACGTTCATTATTATCCTATTAATAGGACAAGTTATATTTAAATTAGTTTGAACATTGTTAATTTTTAATGAACCAAGGGCATACTTAAACAAGCGAATTCTATTACGTTAGAGCAAGGCTGCCATTTAGGCTGCTTTTTGTTATGGAACAAACAGAGTAGGATAGTGGTATAACAAATCGATATTGCTTTTTAAGGTAATGATGAATATTATTGAAATTTCTATAAAATGTAAATTGTGTTAGTCTTGAAGTGAGGAGATGGAAAAGTAGGTTTTTTTGAGAAAATTATCAATTGTTTTAGGTTAAATCTTTTTTCTTTTTTCTTGTTCGAATGAAAATTCCACTAAAGTTAACAAAGACGGTAATTTTGATAGTGATCCTATGAACCAAAGCAAAGAAATGAAGATAACAAAAGAGTTTGTAGAAAAAAATATAATGATAGGTTTTTCTTACGATGAGATTAGGGAGGTTTTTGGAACCGAACAGCATACTGAGATTATGGATAATACTATGAACTTCCTTTATGATTCAACTAATTATAAGCCATTTTCATCTAAGCGAAAGAAGATAATTTTCATAGAACTAACAGGTGCTAGAGCTGAAGAACAAGACTGTCGTATAGGCAGTATTTTCTTATGCAACCATCGGGGCAAGTTTGTTAAAGAAGGATATTTTCTGTTTTAAGCGAATTAGAATTTCAAACAAACCTTACACGAATATAGGTATTGAAAATAACAGAAATATAGGAGGTATCAGATATGAAGATTAATAGAATAGATCATGTGAGTATAAACGTAAATGATCTTTCAGAGGCTAAAGCGTTTTTTCTTGATTTAGGACTTGAAGTGCAAGCGGAATGGGAATTGGATGGAGTACAGTTGGACAGAATAGTTGGGCTTAATGATGTTAAAACGGCATGTGTAGGATTGGGGATGCCAGATGGTCAAGCATGGATAGAGCTAGTTAAATTTTATACGCCGTCAGATGAAAAAGCTATTCAGCAAACTTTTGCAAATACGCTGGGTATCCGACATATTTGCTTTGCTGTTGAAGATATTGAAGCTATTGTTGCAAAATTGAAAAAGAAAGGCACGGAAATCTTTAGTGAGATTCAACAATATGAAGAAAGTTATAAGTTATGTTACGTTCGTGGTCCAGAGGGAATTATTTTAGAGTTGGCGGAGAAAATTAGATAAATATTGAATGGGGCTTTAAATGATTTGACCTCCAACTTTAAAGATTTCTTATTAAACTATCAGGTAGAATAGAAGAAAATCAGAGCTGTCATGTAGACGGTGTGATTAACACCACAAGCAATCCATGAAAATAGAATATATGATAAAATGTTTATATACCTTATTGAACATTAGCGGTTCAAAAAGTATAGTTTAATGCAGATTATTTATATACAATACTATTGGTAATAATATAAAAGAGGGTGTAGCTATTGGAAAAGTACATTGCACTTTTGCGTGGTATAAACGTGGGAGGTAAAAACAAAATATCTATGGCTGTATTGAAAATGGCTTTTGAAGAAAATGGTTTTTTAGATGTAATTACTTATATCAATAGTGGAAATGTTATTTTTTCTAGCGATATCCAAGATAAAAGTGAACTGATAAGAAAATGTGAATCTACAATAGCAGATAAATTTATGTTAAGTATTCCTGTTACAATTCTATCTGTAAAAGATTTATCGGATACCTTGGAGAATGCGCCAGCATGGTGGAATATAGACAAAGAATCGATAAACTATGCAATTTTTGTAATTCCGCCCGTTAGAGTAGAAGAAGTGTTTGCGGGAGTTGGTGAAGCAAAACCGGAATACGAAAAGGTTGCCCATCGTGGTAGTGTGATTTTTTGGTCTGCTCCTTTGAAGACTTTTTCCAGAGCAAGATGGTCAAAGATTGCCAGTTCATCGGTAAATAATAATGTTACAATTAGAAATGCTAATACGGTAAACAAATTACTTCTACTGACAAAATAAATGGTCGGTAAGTATGGGTTTTATACATTATCTGTATAAAAAAATTTTTGAAATATAGTTTGTTTGCAGTCTGAGACACTATCCGAATAGAGATAAATTATGCAAAAACTAATTAAACTTGTGAATACAATTAAATGAAGCCTCTCCCCCATAAGTTCCAACTGCTCATCGTTCGCCATTAGAAGTGACCGCCATCCCAGATATCGTGCTTCCGACTAAATAGCGCCACACTTCTTGACCCTCTCGATTAATGAAACGTACATAATCCGCATCTCCCAAAATGTGACCATCCTGCAATGCGACAGCTGCATATACCCGCATAATATCGTCAAAGCATTATTTTCTCCATTTCTCTAACGAATTGCTATCATATTCAAAAACAAATTATTCATTTTCGAAAAATAAGTTCAAAATTTATGTTTCTTGATAATAAAGTCATTTAAATCATAATATAATTGTTTGAAAAATAATAAAGTCATTTAAAATTAAAATGTCGATGATGCTATTCAACAAACGGGTAAAGAACTGTTGGGGAACTGAATCTGATGAACTTTGGGAGGTCTGAAATTGTCCATCGAGAAAATCCTATCGATTGTGTCCGTATTGTTCTTTTTGAGTTATTTCATTTTTTTTCTCATACTTCACTTTAAGAAAACAGGCTATCATCCTATTCGACATGCTGTAAGTGATTACGGTGTAGGTGCTACAAAAAATTTATTTTTAATTTACGCTTGGCTCAGCAATTTAGGGGCATTGTCACTTTCTATCGTGTTGTTGAATGTAAAAGATCGCTTCTCCATATCCGCGTCCATTTCGATTTTAATCATTCTAATGGTCATCTCCCGTATCCTCATGTTATTCTTTCCAACTGACCTAGAAGGAGAAAAACTTACGGTTCGAGGAAAACTCCATTACTTATTTGCTATTCTTGCGTTCGCTTTTTCCTATATGGTCATTGATCGTGGAGGAAGTCATTTAAAATTACTGGAAGGTTTTGAAAATCTAAATCCATTTTTTTACATCACAACCATGATTACTACTATCTCGCTTGGGGCTGTAATTGTAACGATGTTCAAGCCGTTGCGATTTATCTTTGGGATTTGTGAGCGAGTGTTCCTGTTGTCAATCAACATTTGGTTTATTGTCGTAAGCATCTGGTTCGTTTACCTTCTATGATAAATAAATATATTGGTAGAAGGTTTTTAACAATTAAACAAACGCGCGTGATTGTTGCATAATGATTGGGTTTTTAAACGACTTTATTGTTATTTTTAAGAGTTCTTATTCAGTAATTGTTCAAAGAATTAAACATCTTTACTTTTACACCGCCCACATTTACGTACGGTGTAATGCGTTTTTCTGCTTTAGGATTAAACATCTTTATTATCATTACATAATTTAGACCAATATATTTTATCATCATTTGTGAATTATCGAGTGCATTACTTCATTTTGAAGCAGCTGCGATTTTTAACATCCCATCTCCTTCAACCGTATATAAGTGGGTCGAATTGTATAATAGGACTGGTATTGACGCTCTAAAATCAAAGAAAAAGGGGCGTCCATCCATGAAAAAAGAATCAATAAAACCAGTATTATTACTGGGTGAAAAATAGGAGTAAACCCGATCCCGATGCTGATTTAAAACAACTCATCCAATCCATTTATGATGAACACAAAGGTCGTTATGGATATCGTCGTATTCGTTATGAATTATGTAACCTTGGACATAAAGTAAACCATAAAAAAAGTACAAAGAATCATGAAAGTCCTTGGTTTAAAATTGTTAGTTCGTATGAAAAAATATCGTCATTGTCTTAGTGAACGTGGTATTACACAGAGTATGTCTCGTAAAGGAAACTGTTACGATAACGCAATGATAGAAAGCTTTTTTGGTATCTTGAAATCAGAATTTCTTTATTTAAAAGAATTTGAGAATGTGGAACATTTTAAACGAGAGTTAGCAAAATATATGATTTATTATAATCACAAACGAATAAAGCGAAAATTAAAAGGCATGAGTCCTGTTCAATACAGAACTCATGCCCAAAAGGTTGCTTAGTAAAATACACGTGTCTAAATTTAAGGGGTCACTTCAATAGGTAGTCTTTTTTGTTATGGCGCTAACGGGCAGGTTGATGGAAAAAATAGTAATTAGGTTTGGCTGTGAAAATTATCGATGCTATTAAAAAATACACCGAAGTGTCTTGTGTTTTTTAAATTAAGCATACCGATAAATTGAAATTTAATTACTTAACATTATGCTCATCTTCAAAGCGAGGCATTTTATCGATGAGTGTATACAAACCATGTAATGCTTGCTGTTAATAATGTTGACGAAATCAAAGCTGTAAGAACACTATATGTTTGCCAAATAAGTATCGTTGAACAATCGAAGGCGCAGCACATTATACTCAGGGCGATCGTAGCGATCAGGAAAATAACTGTAACGATTATTCTCTTTTTTGTCATTGGCTGCAGCTCATTCGTTTTCCTTCTGCGTAATCCTAAGAGAAATAGCAGAATGGCCAACAGTAAAAGAATAATTGTGGTAGACGACAAGGTGATGTCCAAAAGCTGTGTGCCGCTTATTTCATATGACTGCGTTAGATTGCCGTCTAATATATCTTTAACTTTTAGTACCAGGTTGATATTGGTATTTGCTCCGTTGCTCAGCAAGCAGACGGCTGTTCGTTCATTTGGTAGTATGGCTACTTCGGTTCTGAAATTCGGATTGCCCCCAGTATGTTCTATAATCGTTTGGTCGGCGTTTACCGACCAGCCTGCCGCATAATACATATCGTTGACAGATGAAACAGACATATCACCCCTATGTGATTTTTTGATAACCGTGTGAAATATTTCAGGTATGTCCTGCACGATCCCCATCTGTATGCCCATCCAACGCGCCATATCTTTTGTATTAGAAATGATGTAGCCTGCCGGTTTATTCCCAGCATAATCCGGAGCGTTATATGGAGTTGTCATAAAAAAGGAAGAACGGTAGCCCTGTGCCAGCTGTCCAGTGGCTTGAGCATCTTCTTTATAAACATATGTCTGGTGAAGACCTAACGGTTGAAATACCTGTTCCTTCATAAAGTCTTCATAGCTTTGTCGCGACACAATCTCAATAACCAAACCCAATACGTCATAATTAACGGTTCCATATTTATACTGTTCACCGGGAGAGAACGCCAATTCAGCATCTACCAGCATTTCCACAGTCTTTTGCAGCATATCCGGCTTATTGCCTTGTGGAATATTATGAGTATGCCTAATATTTGTTAGGCCGCTGGTATGGTGAAGAAAGTTATTTAGCATAAGGCTTTGCATATCAATAGGTTTCCCTTGATACTTTAACGTAAACCAAGGTAAATATTTTTGAACAGGGTCAGTCAGTGATAGCAGCCCTTGCTCTTCCAACAGCATAATGCCCATACCGGTAAAAGCTTTACTGACCGAAGCCAGCTCGTAGAGTGTATTTTGACTTGCAGACAACCTCTTTTCACGGTCTGCATACCCTGAAGAAAAGTAGAACACTTCATTATCAGCAAGTATTGAGATTGACATTCCCGGCACACCTGATATACGACGGGCATCATCTAGCAACGCTTGTATTGCCGCAGATTTCGAATCTGACATCGCATAACTTTGTATTTCAAATCCCGAGAATAATATAAATATCGTTAATGCAAAAACAATAGTCTTTTTCATAAACTCTCCTTTTTGGAAAATTATAAGAGAATAATATAAATAACCTAGTTTTACAACTACTAAACTAAATTCTAATTTATCTTTCTATTCACCTATATAATATCAAGTGATTGTGAAGAGTTACACATAAACTAACACGTGCTAAAGCTTAAGATTAAGGCTGCTAAAAGGCAGTCTTTTTGCTTTGTCACTAACTTAGCAATTTGATGGAATTGAATGTGTTAATATGTAATAAATGGAATGCTTGAGGGGGAGTAGAGGTGTCCTTTTTGTTAATTGTAGGAATTATTATAGTTATAGTTTTTTTGGCTTGGGCAAATGCTATAAAAGAGAATAAAAGTTTAATAATACACTTAAACAAATGGGCGCATTACTTTAGTAAGAAGCTGATTAGATCAGCTTCTTTAAGAAAGTATAAAATTCTGACACATCTTTTTTTCTATGGAAATCAATATTCTTAAACGAATTTTCTTTGAACAGCATAGACACTTGGAAGTGTTCAAGCTTAAGATGATGCTCTGAATGATTATGATACTCCGAATGATGTTCAGATGGGTGAGTATTCATTAATAGAACTCTGTTTCTTTATATTTATATATTTAGAGATTCACTTTATTTTACATTGTTAGAGTATGATGCATTTTTCTTAATGAATGATTATTAACCTGTCTTATAGAAAATAGGGATTTGAATAAAAAAGGTTCTGTTTACAAGTAACAAAACCCTTATTTTTTATATGTGCTTAAAAACATCCATTAAGGAGTTGGTGGAGGAATTAGTCCGGTAAGGAGAGGAACTAATGCAACAGAACCACTAAGTGTAACTTGCTGCAATTGTAATACTTTTAGTGTAAGTTCCAGAACGAGCTTTTCAGTAATCGAGGTAAAAGCACCTTCAGGAGTTGTGATTGTTGGCGAAAAATCAAGCTCAAAGAAGTTGGCGGCTACTAACTCACCGTATGGTTGTTCATTGAATTTAACAAGATTGTTGAAATAATATTTATCTAGGCGAGGCGCTAATGGGTTTGTCTCATTAAGGAAATTAGCCTCGGCAGTTTCGGAAATGCCAATGATTGGTCGGTTGACGGAGGCGAATGCAACATCTGTAAAGCCAGTGAATGGAACATCGACAACTCTATCTAAAAGATTTGTAAGGCATGTGCCAGCTACAGCGCCAGCCGTAGTAAATTGGATATCTTTTCGAATATGCCCTCCTACAAATAATTTAGCTCTTGTCACCTCAAAAAAGTCAGTAGTGCCAATACGTGTAAATGGTGCAACCGGAACAAGTTTCACTTGATCTAAAAATACACTTTTTTTCACTTGCTTAATTTCAGTTGCGGGAGCTCTAAGATCAATTGTTGCCTCGATAGAAATTTGGATTGTTGGCTCCGCCACTACAACAGGTACTTTAATTATCGTAACACCTCCATTTGGAACAAAATCGGTAGGTGCAGACGGAAATGAACTCAGTGGAGTAGGTGTTATTGCACAGGATTCTGGAGGGTCCATGGGCTTGTTTACTTGATTTGGTTCATGATTATCATTACATCGCAAAAAAATAACCTCATTTCATATTTTTTTAAGATCTTACAGGATTAATGTATGCTGTTTTCATTTTAAAGAATTGGACAAGTATAATGGTCATTCACATATTCTTAAGAAATGAGGCATTTTGAACGTAAAGAAACTGTTAATTTTTCATAAACAAGCTATTAAATATTTTTTTCAATTTTATTCGTAGGAAACACAAGGTTGAAATAGATGCTTCATAAATTTGAATCATCTAATAAGGGATTAAAATAAATTCCAAGATAGTATTTATAATAAATATGATTAAATTCTTCATGGGTTATGCCAAATTTTTCGGAAATACTATCTAATATAATTTTTTCATCAGTTTTGTGAATATAGTTTCTTCCTCCAGAAGTAATTAGCCGAAACATACAATCAGCGTATTGTAGAACTTCTAAATCAAACTTACCTTCATCTTTTAGCTTGTTATAGAGTGAATTATCTAGAGTATTAGTATGATAGGATTTTTTATTGTTTATATAAAAGAAATTTTCAACATTATAATGTACTGTTCTATTTTCAGGAATGTCACTTGATAAAAAATATTTGTTTGAATCTGTATTTCCGACCAGTTTAAAATCAGAAATATGCAAAGGATTTTGGTAATCGCCAGTGAGTAAAAAATGTCTTAATTGTCTTTGGAAATACTCAAATATAGCAAACTGGTTAATCAATTCTAGTTCATCATACTGATTTATTAACTCCAGGTTAATCTCAGTAGTGAAATGGCTATATTGAATATCGATATTTTCGATAAAATAGTTAAAAGGATAAGATTGTCTAATTTCGTTTGCAACTTTTTTTAAATTACTAACATTTCTACTGCTTTCAAATATATGTAAAAGATAGATTATCGTTAATACTATTAAACTCACATAAAAGAATACAGATTTTCTACCCATTTATTTTTTTCTCCTCCTTCGAAAAAAGATTTTAAGAAAATAATGTGTTGAAAATATGTAGAAATTAGATCTGTTAAATAAACTCGGTCGTAACGAATTATTAGGAAGCAAAAGAGTAAAAATATTTGCAGTTCTTGCTATAGCAGAAGATTAGAGCTGTCATTTAGACAGCTTTTTCTGGAGCAGGTTAGTCGAAGTCAAATAATTATTGGGAGATGGTACATTTACAATAATGGTAACCAACTTGCCGCTTCTTGATCACATTTAGCCGTAGCTTCACCAGCCGTTCGGTCTGGATATAAACTACCATCAAACCGTGCTAATTCATCAAAAAATTGAACAGGAACTTTATAATCTATGGTTTGTGCCAAATAATCAAGATGGGGAGTAGGCGTGTTATGAGGTACAGTATCTAAATGAACAATTGTACGTTTCCAAGGGCCATTGTTATACCAGATGATTCTTCTTGAACTTGCTTCATTTGGTAAACCATATTTATTGATTAATAAATAAACAGTAATTTTGGGTTCTCCATTTCATCCCTCCAAAATTTGATCTAAAACTGGATGTACACTGGGATGTTGACGGTAAGAGCTGCTAAAGTCAAAATTCATTTTTAAATCCCCCTCCTGATATATATTTTATACTGGTCTTTTGTCCATAGTTACTGGGGCAGCTGGAAAAGCACAAACAAGAATGTGAAAAGTTATACTTAAACAAACAAGTACGTTCGTATTATATAGTTCAGCCAGTCATTTCTGGTTGAACTTTTTTTATTTGGATTTAATCTATCAGTAGCCAAGGTAGAACGTACGGGTGCGTGGGACATTGATTCCGTCAGCTAAACTGTTCACCCCCTACTAGTAGAAATAGGTTTGAGGCTGGTTGGTACTTAGATCTCGTATAACAAGAGAAACTATAATACTACTTGGAGGAAATAGGGGTTACTGGTGAATACATTAGAGGAGGAGAAAGAATGAACCCAGTTGTGGGTGTAGACATAGCTAAAGGAAAGAGTGAAGTTCAGGCTTTTTTAGATAAAGGAAAGCCTTATGGAAAGAGTTTTTCAATAAAGCATAAGCGTGAAGAATTAGATGCGTTTATAAGCTTCTTAGGGGAAATGAAATCAATGACTGGTCAAATGCCTGTAGTTATTTTGGAATCAACAGGTCGTTCTCATACGCCTATCGTTCAATGCTTAGAAGGAAATGAAATTCTTTATATTTTATTGAATCCAATCATTTCTCATCAAGCAAAGAAATCAAGTTTGTGAAAGGTAAAAACAAATGCCTTTGATGCCTATTAACTATATATTCTTTACTATAAAGAGGAATTTGAGCCTTATAAGATGAAAGGAATTCAGCTTCTAAACCTTCGAAATCTATCTAGACAACAAGAAATTATAACGAATATGTATGACATACTATTTCATTACCAAGGACACCTTTCAAAATCGGATAACCAAACGAGGTTCCAGCAGACTAAGGCACAGTTTGTATCTAGCTGTATTATGTGGAATAAGAAGTCCCAGAAATAAAAAACTCAAAGAGTTCTGCCCTTGCTTTTTTAACTAATGCACTCGCCAATTGATTTGGAGAGTCAAGGGAAAAAATTTTACTAAAGAGAACTTACTATAAAATGTTTTTAAAAAAACTTTCGACAAAAAAAGATAAATATTCTATAATACAAAAGTGATATATTAGTATAATACTATTGTCTATTTTTCGAAAATTGAAAAAGGCAAACTTATCGAAAGGTAAGGACGCAAAGCTACGAGTCTAAAATCCAATAGGATAATGATAGTCGGGTTGCCCTAAATAATAACAAGTGATTATTTGGCTATCCTTACGTATATTGGGATAGCTTTTATTTTTGCAATTATACGAAAAGAACGTAAATATGTCGATAATAATGAAAAAGGAGATTAAAAGATGATAGTCGTGGATAGAAGGAAATACAAAATGGCAATTAACGAGAGTGTGAAGGAAGTCCATGTTCAGGTGCATGGATTAATGCGAGAAGAGGATGTAGAAGGTTATATGGTAGATTTACAGGATACAATTAATAGAGTACCTAGACCGGAATATACGTTTGTTGTCGATGCGACTCACCAAACCCCTGTCCCTTCAAAGGTTGTACCGCAGTTGGAACAGACGATGTTATTTTATTCCAGCTTAGGTTTTAAAGACATCCTTGTAGTAAAACCGTCATCTAAGATTGCGCAGGTGCAAATTAGGAATGCACTTGAAAGAATTGAGTTCTCAGGTACGTTTATCGATAAACTATAACATTCTATATAATGTTAGATTTATTAAAATATTTTTATTTTATAGATTAGAAAGGAAATTTAACAAGTGCAGACAACAAAAGAAATTTATACATATGAAATTATAATGAAGGAACATTCAGCTTTAATTCAGAAAGCGGCTGAGTGTCTAGCTCGTACATTTATTGGAGTGGATGTTACAGGAAAATGGGTTCAGGAACCTATGGTAGGTGTTTTAGATATAGGTTATGAAGATTTCTATAACTTTACCAAGGATTATTTAGATTCTATAATCGAGCAGGGGTATTGCGTAGTCGCTCAGGATGTTGATAGAAATGTTGTTGGTGTGCTTGCTGGAGATACGAATGCACCTGAGATTATCGGAGAAGATGTATTTGAAGGCTCTTTTTATGACATGAATGTAATTCTACGTGTTCTAGAGGACGTTAGTAAACGTTTTATGGAAGATTATGAAAAACGAAACGGAAAAGAAATCCAAGATGGAGAGTTATTGCACCTATTTATGTTAGGAGTGATAGCAGAGAATGACCGACACGAAATTATTCAGCAATTAGGAAATAGATTGCTAACAAAGGCATCTTCACAAGGGTTGAAGGCTATTATAGGTGAAGCAACAAACCCTAAGTCGATAAGTGTAATGGAAAAATATCATGATATGGAAAAATATATAGATTTAGAAGGAAATTATATTGTTCATAAATATCAGAGTAACAGTAAGTTAAATCGTATTCCTGCGAATGTTGCGGATGGAACATATATCATTATAAAGGAACTTTAACATATTTATAATAAAGTCTAATTAGGGTGGGTTTTATCATGGAAGCTATTTTAATAGGTATAATTATTATTTTAATGGGTGTGTCGGGTTATTTTGCTTACCAATATCATGCACTAAAACGTCATCCTCATATTAATAAAGAAATAATAAGTGTAATGAAAGAAATATCAGTAGGTAATATAACAACCAAAGTAGATGAAAGAAGTTCTGACCATGCTGTAATTAATCAACTAATTGAGTTTTTCAGCCGTATAAGAGAAAAGTTTTTTATATTTTCAAAAGATGTACATGAAAAAGGAGAAAACTTCGCTGAAATCGGTGAATATGCTTCTGAGAAAGCGGATATAGTTAGAGCAGCAATCGATGAGGTAGGTAGAGGAGTACAGAAACAATTAGTAGCTATAGAAGAGAGTGCTACATCTATGGAAGAAATGGCACAAGCTATCGAAGACTTATCGGTGAGATCGAATCAAATTTCAGAACAATCGAATACTTCCTTAGAATTGACGCAAGATGGGAACGTGAAGCTAAATTATTCCTTAGAGAAAATGGAGCAATTTAATAAAACGATAACTACAACTTTTGATGCAATAAATAAACTCGGAGAAAAATCTCACGAAATTGGTACTATTGTAAAAGTGATTACAGAGATTTCAGAGCAAATTAATTTACTGGCGTTGAATGCGGCAATAGAAGCAGCTCGTGCGGGTGAGCATGGTAAAGGTTTCGCGGTTGTGGCTGATGAGGTTCGAAGATTGGCAGAACAATCACGTCAGTCTTCTTCTGAAGTATCAAATATTGTAAAGAATATTCAAGAAGAGACTGACAGAGTTGTCAAGTCAATGCAACAGGGAACAAAAGAATTTGAAGATACAAATGTGACCATCGTAGAGGTTGGAACCATGTTTGAAAAGATTCTATCTACTACAAAGATTATTGCTGAAAATAATGAAAATTCATCTGCAAGTACAGAAGAATTATCTTCTGCTTCTCATGAGATAATGACAACAATTTCTATGATAGCTTCTATCTCTCGTGAATCTGTTGAAATGTTCGAGGAACTAGTAGAAATTAGTGATGATGAACTAAATACAATGCAAAAACTTGTACATGAAGCGAAGAGTCTTGCGGAGCTGGAAAATGATATAAAAAAATCATTATTTGCATGGAAACATGGTGTTGAAACTGCGGAAGCTAAAGTAGATCAAGATACTGAAAATAAAGTCAGTGTAGCAGTATAAAGATATTCATTTTATTGGATGATAAATATAAGAGTGCTTCTCATAGGTTTATCCAACTTGTGAGAAGCTTCTTTTATATGCGCAAAAACTGTTCCAATTGCCCTCATAGTTTTTTAGATTCAGCAAGGTTTCGATTGGATTCTAATTTTTAAAAATAATACTACTTCTAGTAAAAACAACAAGGAGGCAAAACAATGAATAAAGTGCAAAAATTGTTTCCTAGTATGGATGGGAATGACTTTCAAAGAGAGGAATTATTGTCCTACTTTAAGATGATTTTAACGAAAATAGATGAATTAAAGGATCCTAACAAACTAACACTAGGAGAAATGCCCGAGTACACAGAGGATTATTATAATCGTGTCATTCAAAAGGCTGACGTTCCGAAAACGGGTGTGCCGATGGTAGAAGTGATTCAGGAGCTACTAAAATTGGTAGAAGGACACCGGTACGTCATCGAAATTATGTAGCCAATGCAGCACCCCTTCCGAATATTGCTAGTATCATCGGCAATTTAGTAATGGTGCTAGTCAATGGGAATAATATATGGGATGTGGAAGGCCCAGCAGCGGCTACAGCAGAAATCGAAGTAACTAGTATGCTATCCAAACTTGTCGGATATGATGAAAATATTAGTGCAGGATATACAACTTGGGGAGGACAAGGGGCTGTCTTTAACTCTTTGCGCCTTGCCATTGCACGTTACGCGCCGACCTCTAATCAAAGTGGTGTACCGCAAAATCTCTATTGCTTTTGTTCTGAGCTATCACATTACAGTCTGTATAAATCTGTAGAAGCAACTGGGATTGGTGTAGAAAATATGATTCGCGTGAAAGCTAATGCTGATCATTCTATGAATCTAGAAGATTTAAAAGAAAAAATGGAGCATGTTATAGCACAAGGTGGTGTTCCTCTTTATGTCCTTGCCACAATGGGAGCTACTGATACATTTGGGATTGATGACATTGAGGGAATTAAGCTAATATCAGAAGAATTGGAACGCGCATATGGCATATATCCACTCTTTATC
The DNA here is from genome assembly GCF_000380245.2 of Bacillus massiliigorillae. Taxonomy (GTDB): domain Bacteria; phylum Bacillota; class Bacilli; order Bacillales; family DSM-1321; genus Bacillus_AD; species Bacillus_AD massiliigorillae. Next base: position 2,205,780 of record NZ_HG428741.1, on the reverse strand, counting down.
CATGCAGACTCTGCTATGGGGGGCATGTATAGTTTCTTTAATAGTTACGACTTTGGAAGCAATCCTCTGCGATTTGAAGACAACGTTAATGAAGTATTGAAATCCTATCAGCAGAAGTTTAAACATATCAAGCTTGCTGATAGTATGGTCTTTGATTTCCATAAGCTTGGACAAACTCCATATATAACGAGTTTATTTTTAATTAAAAACAGAGAGTATCTTAAGTATGTTGATTTAGATGCAGAGGAAACGCCGTATGTTGGGAATCGAGGTTATGGTAGCTATCATACAGGCTACACGCTCGAATGCTCACGAATGGGAAGTGCTTTGGCGATTTATGCGTCTTTATTAGCATTTGGAGTCGACGGTTATCAAGAGCTTTTAGCCAACTATATTCGTGTCAATATTGCATTTAGAGAGACGTTAATAAAAGAAGTTTCGAATGTGGTGATCACAAATGAGGTTTCTCCGATTACAACATTCCGTTTTTATCCTGAAAAGACAAAGTGGAATGATGAAAGGAACGGACTTTTAACCGTCGAAGAAATAACGGAAATTAATCAATTTAATGACGAGTTTGCAGAGGTAATTGGTGCCGAACGAGATATCGTCTTCTTTGGAAATACAAAAAAGCAGTGTCTCTTAGAAGCAGCAAATTCAAACAAGCGCATATCCGTATATGCGCATAAATTTTTTACGATATCGCCATACTCAACAATAGATGAGGTCGACCATTATGTTGAATTTCTAAAAGAACACCTAGATTGTTTTCTGAAACTTAATGAGTTACAGGAACTTGAAAGATCCAGTTAAAGTATATACGGAAACCCACATCTTATGGAGTTGGAAGATGACGTGAACAAATTACTATCATCGAATCACGACTACTGAATCAGGACAATTAAGTGGTCATGGTGCTACTTACATTGAAGTAGGTCATAAATATGGCATTGATCCCGCTTTCCTCATGGCTATTACAATGTCAGAAAAAGGTGGAGATAGTAGATGGTTAAGAGACTATAATAATGTCGGTGGATTCATCCATAACGGTCCTACGAATTTAAATATGAATTGGGTAAATAACGTTTACAAGTTCTTATCAAAAGCGGGGGTATCTGTTTTATAAATGCAGAGGTCGGAAAGAATGAAATAAGATATTATAGGAAAGAAGTAGATTAATTAGGCAATTTATTTTCTTTATTCACGTTATGTATGCTAACATTTCCAATTATTTTAGGTTATTTCTCTACTCCGCTAGGTATCATCTTTTTCCTAATAGCGGTTGCTACATTATCAATTAAGACGTTCTTGGAAGTGAAGATACCACTTCATCATTTAGATAAGAATCTATAAGTTTTATCGGTGACCATGTAGTAAATGAACACTTTTTTATATAACAATAGGTTTTGATAACATAATAGTAACTTTTTTAAGTATATAGGAGGTATTACATTGAATGTAGATAGAATAGTACAACAAAATAAGAGCTTTCGTGAAGCTCTTATAGATATTCTTCGACTTAAGGATGCTGTACCTTATGCTGCTTATCCACAAATTATTGATATTGCTGAAACAACGCTTAATACAAATCCGTCTAGTTTCATTGTGTTTAAACAAATTAACGGTAAGGGTCCTATTTATAAACTAGAAGTATGTCAAAACACATTAGATGTATTAAAGCAAGAAATTGTTGAGAATTTACCTTCAGGCTGGTCTATCGAAGAATTTTGTATGTTATTAGCGAAAGGCAATCGTTTAGATATAAATATAGAAAACATAGAAGATTAATAGTGGGAAATATTTCATCCTCATTTTGCTATACGAGTAGATAGGCCTACTAAAGAAGGCCTTGGAAGAATGGGTTTATGAAGTTGATTACTACAGTACCTTTGGCATTTTGGTTGAAAAGAAAGTGCTATCTGTTATTGTATGGCTATTTGCCATCGTATTTTGTTCTCTTATATGTACGTATGTATTCAAAAATAAGAAAATATCTAATTAATTATTTAGTTTCATATTAACTCAAGTGTGTTTTAACTGAAAAGAAGCATAACTCATTTATTAACAGATGTAATCCTTCTAGATCAAGAAATGTGTGATACGCTCTTTTTTCGTTATGCAACTAAACCAGCTAATACATGTAAATGTTTGTTTCAGGCAACATCTTGGAAAACAGTCTTTTTTAAAAATTATAATTTTTGCTAAAACATCTATCTCTTCTTCAAGCTTGGATAGATGTTTTTTGTATTCAAGAAGTACTCCGATAAGCGTCTCTATACTTTTTTTATTCTACTTTCTTATTCAATGACAAACTGGTGATACATTGAAAAGTTACAATGCAATTGTAGCAAAAACACAGTAAAGATTTAATTAGAAAGGATGAATAAGATAAATGGATAAAAAGAAGATCATCAAAAGAGTACTATTATTAGTAGGATTGTTTGTTATTCAGTTTGCAATATTCTTTATTAAAGAGAGATTTTATACTGATAGTAATACGGTAGGAATTGTTCTATGGGTCTTACCATGTATTATGATAGTATTTGCTGGATATTTTATACAATCTGATAAAGCGTGGAATTGGGGTAGAAGTCTCTTATTCTCCATTGTTATTGCTATAATATCAGTTGCTGGAGTGCAATTTGGAGAGAATACGGCAATTAACAAAGGTACTGACAAACCAATGTCTAGCAATTTAGGTGAACCGAAAGAATCTAGTAAAACAATGGATATTGGCGCTGATGATGGAAAAGGCAATAATGAACAAAGTGGAATTGTGCAAAGTTTTGGAAAAGAAGTTACAAATCCAAAAAACAATGCTGGAAGTGAGGATTCTGAACAAAAGTCTTATAACTATGATAGTTCAGTGGAATCAGATGCTTCTATTTCAATGTCAAATCCAGAGGAATCAACTGACAAGTCGTTAAAGGCAAATTCAGAGAACTCAATGGATAATGCTTCAGATATAGACATTGCGGACATTTTAATGAGTATGGCATTATACTTTATGTTGGCATTTGCCGGACAATATGTGAAATACAATATGAGAAAGACATATTAGTTCATGTAAAGCTTCTCTCTGTCAGCGGTATACGTAGAGTAAACGTAATAAGTATTGTTGAATCGTATATTTATATTACTCCCTCTTTGTTAAACAGTAAGATTTGCTGAATAATAAAGAGGGCATTTTGTTGTTGAAGCCGTTCTATATATAGTACTATTTACTTTCTCTTTTTGACACATTGTATTGAGATACTGATTTTTAAGATTTACTAGAAATGAGGAAAAAATAATATGGCAAGACTTCTAATTGTTGAGGATGATCTAGACACTAATGACAGTATTTGTGAATATTTAAAAGGAGCTGGACATGATGTATATGCCGCTTTTGACGGAGAACAAGCCCTTAAGATGTTCGCTGATATACCAATTGATGTAGTAGTATTGGATATTATGTTGCCGAAAATAAATGGATTGACGGTCTTAAAACAGATAAGGGAAGGCAGTGAAGTTCCAGTTCTCATGTTAACAGCCATTAAAGATGAAAGTACTCAAATAGCTAGTTTTGATGGGCTGGCGGATGACTATATTACGAAACCATGTTCCATTGTTTTACTTGGAAAGAGGATTACAGCATTGTTGCGCAGGGTGGGGAAAGGTAAGGATGTACATGTCTGGGCGCACGCAGATTTAATCGTGGATTTTGGTGCTTATACAGCTTTCAACTCTGGGGGGCGAGTGGATATCACACAAAAAGAGTTGCATCTTTTGAAGCTCTTGATTGATAATCAGGGACTTGTTTTGTCAAGGAATCAGATACTGGAGGAAATATGGGGTGTTGATGCTCCTGACTCTGATCGTACGATTGATCTTTATATTAGTCGGCTCCGTCAGAAATTAAGACTTGAATGTATTAGAACAATCAAGGGTATCGGTTATAAGTTTGAGGTGTCTCAATGAAAAAAATGAAATTGTTCCCCAAGACGTTTCTATATGTCATGGGGCTAATGGTGTTGATTACGCTGATAGGCCATGTGCTGATTTATGTCTTAATGCCTATCTTCTATACAAACCAAAAGGAAAAGGATTTTAAAGACATCAATAGCCAGCTTGTTAAGCAACTCAAAAAAATATCAACCGAAGAAGTGCAATATACTATTGGTGACTTTGCTCAAGAAAAATCAATACAAGTATATTTGAATTATGACGGTGTAATTTTAGAAGCGAATTCTTCAAATCTTGGTCCTAAACAAAGTATAGCCGGTATGAAAATAGAAACAGAAAATAAATCATCTATTTCATCGAATGTTCCATCTGATTCAAATGATATGAATTTTTATGAGAGTAATAGTATGCCAGAAAATCATTTTGATAAGACGAATGACTTTTTGGAGATGGGGTCCAAATTCACCAACCAATATGGACAGGAATGCTATGTAAAAACAACGGAGACGCTTCAACCTGTAAATGAGGCGAAGAGTATCGTTATTATGGTATTGCCGTTTTCATTACTGATATGCCTTGTGTTTTCTACTCTTTTCGCTCTATTATACTCTAGAAAAATTACAAAGCCACTCGAGCGTATATCTTATACGACTGGAAAAATGAAACAACTTGATAAAATGGCTATTTGTGAAGTGAATACGAAAGATGAAATTGGAATCCTAGCAGAAAATGTGAATTCTCTGTACGAGAGTCTGCAAACAACTATTGATAATCTACAACGAGAAAATGAGCATGTAAGTAGGGTAGAACAATCAAAAGTAGACTTTATGCGGGCAGCGTCTCACGAATTGAAAACGCCAGTAACAGCTGTCAACTTTATGTTGGATAATATGATTATAGGGGTTGGAAAGTTCAAGGATCACGAAACCTACCTACCAAAATGCAAAGAGTTGGTCGAGAAACTGAGTGATATGGTATGTGGTGTTCTTGATGCATCTAAGCTAAGTTTTTATGAGAAAGACGAGAGTGCGCAGGATACTCAAATAGCAGATATGGTTCGTAAGTCGATAGAACCATATCTTTTGATTGCAAAAGCTAAAGGAGTGGTTGTTAATATAGAGTTATCAAAGGGAATAATAGCAAAAGTACCACCTGAAAGTTTCGCAAAAGTGATCTCTAATGTGTTTTCCAATGCGGTTAATTATACCTTACCAGGAGAGAGAATCCGATTAGTACTCGGCGAAAAAAGCATATTAATTGAAAATGAATGTACACCTCTCCCAGCAGAGTACTTGGAACGTATTTTTGAACCATTCTATCGTCCGGATTTTTCGCGTAACCGACATACGGGAGGAAGTGGATTGGGACTGTACCTTGTATCTCAAATTCTTTCCGTCTACCAGATTTCTTACTCTTTCCTTCCTTATGAGAAAGGGATGCGATTCACCATTATATTTTGATAATCTTATAGTTTCAAAAATCCTCTGTTGATAAAACAAAGGATTTTTTTGCATTCCATTACTTTTTCGATGACAAACTGATGAAACATTGAAGAGATATAGTAGTAGTGTTCTTAGATTAAACTGATGATTAAAAAAGTTCTCAACGTAACTAATTATAGAGAAAAGAGGTGTTTATAATATGAATTTATTTGAACGGGCATTTCTATATGTCCGAAGAAAATGGGGGAAAAGCCTACTACTATTTCTTGTCTTACTAGTGATTTCGACTTTTGTTATGACTGGGCTATTCATTCAGAGGGCGTCAGATATTGCGGCTCTGAATCTGCGGCAATCATTAGGTGGTAGTTTTGAACTTAGACTTGATAAATCGAAATTTAATCAAGTTATAGATAATGAAAAAAGAAAATCAGTACCATACATTTTAGACGATAAAATGATAAAAAAAATTATGAAAACACCTGGTATTGATTCTTATAATGCTCTTCGTAGAGGAAATTTTCTATTAAAAGGTAAGAATGAACAATACCTAAAGTTGATTGAAACAAATGATTTGTACGCTGACGATGAAGTGATGCGGCACACGATTACAAACGAAACCAATACAAGAACTGCTGATGGTCAAGATTTTAAAAGCGGAAAATTACGTTTGGAACAGGGGAATCATTTGAACGAAGAAGATGAAAATAAAGCGCTTATCAGTAAGCCTCTTGCAGAATTAAATGGTCTAAAGGTAGGTGATACGATTCAACTTGTTGAAATTCCAAATCTAGCAGGGGATAGTAATATATTCGTAAACCTCGTCATTAAGGGAATCTTTGAAATTGAAACGGAACAATCAAACACAGCTATGTTCGCTCCTAGTGAGCTACTGGAAAATAAGATATATATAGATTTAAAATCTAGCAATGAATTTTATTCTACAAATGTTGTTAAAAAGTATGATAGGGTTCATTTTCACGTCAATGATCCTGCGAATCTAAATCAAATAATCAAAGAGGTTCAAAAAGACAAAAGTAATAATTGGGATTATTTTATATTTAACGCAGATGATCAAGGGTATGAAAAAGCAGCAAAGCCCTTGCAAAATATGAAAAATTTATTGGGAACATTGCTACTGAGTATTATTATTTCCAGCATTCTCATTCTATCGTTAATTCTTAATCTGCTCATAAAGAATCGTATACATGAAAGCGGGATGCTGCTTTCAATGGGGGTTACTAAAGGACAAATAATCTTACAACATATAGTGGAAATTCTCATTATAGGAGTAATTGCAATTGGTATATCCTTTTTCACTAGTCAGGTAGTCGCGCAGAACTTAGGTGACACCATGTTACAGCAAAAAGTAGTTGACTCTGCTTCTAGTAGCACAAACAATCATCAACAAACTACTTTGACAGAATTGAAAGTCCAGTCTTCGATAAAAGATCTAGGTTTGGTCTATGGACTTGGTACATTGGTCATTATTCTTTCTGTTGGTATTGCTAGTGTTCCAGTCATCCGTTTAAATCCGAATAAAATATTAACCAAAATGAGTTAAGAGAGGGAGTTAACAAATATGAATATATGTAAAAGAGCTTATTTATATATCAGCAGAAAGCTGGGCAAAACCTTGATTCTTTTCTTGATATTGCTGGCAATCTCCACTTTGGTACTGACAGGGCTTTCAATACGTGAAGCATCTGATACTGCAGCTCTCAACTTGCGACAATCTTTGGGGGGCATATTTATTATGAAACCTGCGTTAATCCCAGATAATATGAAGAAATTAGAAGACATCACTACGAATGATGAAAAAGGAAGCGGGAAGATGGAATCGTATGTATATGATGGTGACCCATTAAATGACGATGTAATTAAAGAAGTAATGAATACGAATGGTATTGACGATTATAGTGCAAGGAACCAGATGTTTCCTGATTTGAAAACTCTGAATGGTCAAGGCTTGAAGGTAATTGGAGGGAGCGAAATATTCAAGAATAATCCCGAATATGACCATAGCGTAATGGCTGAAGCACAGGCAGGAACGCAAGGAATTACTTTGTTTCGAAACGATGTTTTGAAAATGTTGGAGGGGAGCAAATCGGTTGAAGATAAGTTGCATGGAGCACTTATTAGTAAAGAGTTAGCTGACCTGAACGGATTGAAAATAGGGGATGAAATAGTACTTGCTATAGGACCTAAATCATATGATCCAAATCTTAAAAAAGGATCTTTAAAGCTGAAAGTAACTGGTATCTTTGCGCAGGTTAAACAGCAAGAAAACGCTATGAAATGGAGTCCTGCCTATCGTCTTGAAAATCGTATTTTTATAAATTCAAAGCTCATGGAAGATTTCACAATGAAGCATTGGAATGCAGCTGGATATGATCGCGTATATTTCCGCGTAAACGACCCAGCTAAAATGAAAGAAATTATGAAGAAGCTAAAAAATAACAATAATATTAATTGGAAATATTACTCAATAGAACCTGGAGATGGAGACTATCAAAAGGTTGCCAGTTCTTTGAAAAATATGGATAGTTTACTAACAACCTTGATTGGCATCATTATCGTTATTGGAATGGCAATTCTAACGTTAATTCTGACAATGTGGATGAAGAGTCGTATACATGAAACGGGTATATTGCTATCAATAGGCATTAGTAAAAAGAAAATCGTACTACAGCATATAGTGGAAATAGTGATTGTTGCCGTGTTTGCATTTGGGGTGTCATTCTTTTCTAGCCAAATGATTGCCCAAGGTATTGGCAATAAAATAGTTCAACAGACAAATTCTCAAATGGAAGTGAGTGGAACAAAGGATAATAACCAGAATGAAATACCGACTGGTGATCCAGATGATTTTGAACCGACTTTTAGCGCTCCGAAAATCACAGAATTGAAAATACAAGTGTCACCTAGTAATTTACTGTTAGTTTATAGCTTTGGAACATTGATTGCAGTCTTTGCAGTTGGTATTTCAAGTATTCCAGTTCTACGTTTAAAACCAAAAGAAATTATGAGCAAAATGAGCTAATTTGGAGGGGAATATACAATGAGTATTTTAGAAACTAGTAATCTTAGCTACGCGTATAACAATACAACTACTGTATTTGAAAATATAAATGTGAATTTTAAAACTGGAAAAATGTACGCCATTCTTGGACCATCTGGATGTGGAAAGACAACATTATTATCTTTATTAGGAGGTTTGGATTCTCCTAACAACGGTGAAATCTTCTTCAATGGTGAAGATATTTCTCAAAAAGGACTTGCTTATCATCGAAAGCATAACGTGGCTTTTATCTTTCAAAGCTACAACTTAATAGACTATATGACACCAGCTGAAAATGTTACTCTAACTTCAAATGCATCACCTTTACCAATTCTAGAACGTTTAGGTTTAACTAAAGAAGAAGCTAAGCGTAATGTGCTAAAACTTTCAGGAGGTCAGCAGCAACGTGTTGCGATTGCCCGTGCTTTAGCATCCGATGCAAAAATAATACTAGCTGATGAACCGACTGGTAATTTGGATGAAAATACGGCTGAAGAAATAGGCAATATTCTAAAAGAAACTGCTCATGAATTTTTAAGATGCGTGATTATTGTTACGCACTCTCATTCTTTAGCAAAGCAAGCGGACGTAGTGTTGAAGTTGGAGCAAGGTAAAATACAAATTTTTGAGAATCCAATGCTTGAATTATAGATTAATATTTAAGTTTTGAAATACTATATCATTTTTTCATTGTATTTCCTTTGAATAACTTTTATCCCACAAAACATAATTTTATTACAAAGTATTGAGAGAAGTGGATAATGTAATATATTCACCGTAAGTAGAAAATAGCTAAGAATAAGAGCTGATATAAGTCGGCTCTTATTGTTATGGAACTATCGGTCCGAGTACTTTCATAGGTCTCAAACTTATCTCTAGAAATATGGATGGGTTTGAACTTTTTTATGCTAATGGCAATTAGGTCACTAAGTTTTGTGAAATAATGGTCTTAAAATAACAGGTGCATTCGTAGAAGAGCCAGGCTATCATTTGATGGACTTTTTCTTATGCAGCTATCGGGGCAGGTTAAATCAATAAGAAAAGATGAAAATTAATATACAAAAGAATTACTTAGTTTCATAGTTCGAAGATTGTATGTGATAAATATATACTTTTCACAACAAAAGAAAAAAGCTCTAATTTTACAAATTAGGCTTTTCATTAACTATCTAGTTAAGATTCCGAGGCAACCACTAATAATCATCACACCGATGATTAGAAGAAAATAACTATAAACATTATTATAAATGAATTTTCGACTGTGTTGTTCATCAACCCGTGATAATTTTGCATCAAGGATCGATTGAGTATCTGCTTTGTTTTTGTACTTCTTGGCTTTTTTATCAAAAATTGTGCTTGAAATGATAAGAATAATACCGAATATTATTCCAATAGTGGCTGCTACTTTCATAGTTGTTACTTCCTTTATTACATTAATGATTTGATAATTCACTGTAGCATTTTATGTGAAGGAGAGTCTAATGATATGAATTATATTTAAAAAAATGATATCTGGGTCGTAGAGCAATTATTAGGAAACAAAAGGTTGAGGCAGTTAACTACCTTTTTCCTTCTGTTTCTCATCACTAATATAAAAAGATAAGTGTAAAATCCAATAAATAGAAAATACACCAAACAAAACCCATGAATTGATGGTTGGAAAAAGCCAGATTATTAAAATACCGACTAGTAAAGTAATGCCTTTTAATATCCAATATTTTTTTCTTTTCATGGGTAAAGCACTCCTTGTTTCAAATTCTTATTAATATCAATATATTACCATATTTGGGAGGTTTTCAGCTTGAGAGAAATTAAGTTTCGTGGTTGGTACGGTAGTAGGATAGGATTATTAGAGTCTTCTTTCAATGGGAATATCAATGAGATATTTGCTGAAAGAAATAGTGATTATGTACAAGAACACCAGCATTAGGGCGATACTGGTGTTCGAGTGACTAGATCAGAAACCCTTCGTTATATATATGTTAAAATCAGCGTTTTGTTGATTTTAAACACAAAAATTATCACTAGCACTGGTTGACAAATAAAATAAGATGCTTCTCTGTCTAACCATGCAAAGAAACATCTTACTATAGGCGATGTCCTATTATAAGTTCAAATAAAGTACAGCTATGGAAATGAATAGGACATTACTACTTTATCCAATCTTGTTAATAATATTCACTTTATTTAATTGATAATTACTAAAAAATTAGCACACTTTTTGTGCTGATAAAAGAATGTAAAACTATCGAAAGAAAGGTTGATGCCTTTTCATCATATGCTAATCCGAATTTTGTGTGAGCAATTGGGAAACAAAAGAGTAAAAATGCTTATTCTTTTCCTTATGCTGCTAAAGGGGCAGGTTAGTGCCACATGAATATGTGAAATTTGTACCAGAAAAGGAGCAAGATAGTTCCCGTAAACTGCTGGATGTTCACATGTCTCATGAAGGTCAACCCTTCCACATCTCACAAAGTCATTTCTTCGTCCAGCCTTTTCATGAGGTGAATGTCAGTTGTACTACCACACAGGGTCCATGCCCGAAATTTAGTTGATTGACTGACTAATCCATACTTTAGTTGTCCAATAACCATTAATACCATTTCAACTTTTCAATCCTATCAAAACAAGGGTTAAGTGACTGCGTTTACCTTCTGATAATCTTCCAAATGAGGGACTTGTTTTCTTCCAGAAATTCAAACTTTTTTTCCGATGTCAAATAGAATTCTAATAAGCTTATCACACAAAGCAATAATGGAAGTAATAGATAAGTCAATGATACAGATGTGTCATTGACTTATTTTGGTCATAAAGATATAAACCTTTCATAAAGTGTAAGTATTTTATGCTCATATTGATTGGTATACTGAATGCAATTATATGATAGATGTAAGTTTAGTTACTAGGAAATGATAGTTTTTGAAAGGGAGGAAATAAATAATGATTGAGAAGATATTAGAAGTACAATCTCTATGTAAGTATTATGGGAAGAAGGATAATGTGACAAAGGCTATCGATGGCATTAGCTTTCAAATCGTGGATGGAGAATTTGTTGGTATTATGGGAAGTAGTGGTTCTGGAAAAACAACATTACTAAATTGTATTGCAACAACAACTTCTCCAACAGAGGGGAAAATCCTTTTAAAGAGTGAAGATATATGTCGTTTTAAAGGCAAGAAATTGGCTGATTACAGAGGGAATCGTATAGGATACTTATTCCAAAATTTTGAGTTGATTGATAACTTGAATGCTAGGGAAAACATCATGTTACCTATTGCAATTCATAATCTGATGGGAAAAGAAGATGAAAAAAGAATTAATGAACTTGTAAAATATCTAGAGATTGAAGATGTAATGATGAAGTTTCCATCAGAAATGTCTGGAGGACAAAAACAGCGTGTAGCAGCTGCTAGAGCATTAATTCTGAATCCAGAAATAGTTCTTGCAGATGAGCCAACTGGAGCCTTGGATTCAAAGAATGCAAAGTTATTAATGAAAAAGCTTTCGGGATTAAATGAAGAGCAGAAGGCAACTATATTAATGGTTACCCATGATCCAAATGCAGCAAGTTACTGTTCACGAATTTTATTCATTCAAGATGGAGTCGTTTTTCATGAGCTTAGAAAAAGAGTTCCTGAAGAAACTCAACAAGCCTTTTATGAGAGAATTATTTCGGTAATGGCACAATTGGGAGGGGGAAGTGCAAATGTTCTTTAATTTAGTTATGAAAAACAGCAAACGAAATAGACAAGAAAACGGGCTGTTTTTTGTATCCTTGATTGTGTCAATAATAGCATTTTATATCATTTTGTCATTGGAAAATCAAGATGTAATCATATTTTTGAAAACAATGGAAAGTGATGCAGTGAACCGTTTGTTATTACTAACTCCTGCACTATATGCAGGTTCTTTATTTATATTATTTTTTTTAGTATACTTCGCTGGAAAGTATCAGCTTGAGAGAAGAAGTCATGAACTTGGAATGTATTTGATGCTTGGAATGCGCCGTAGTAGATTATTTTCTATGCTTTTAGTAGAAGAGATATGGAATAGTATAATATCACTCGTTATTGGAATTCCAATTGCTATTTTTATATCAGAGATGATTAGCATGATTACAGCTAAAGTTGTTGGGCTTGGTATTATAGGACATAATTTTTCATTTTCCATTTGGGCAGTATTATGGACAATAGTTGGTTATTTTCTTATTAGATTAACAGCTCTATTAATATTAAGTGGAAATACTGCAAAAAAAGAAATAATGCAATTACTATCAGAATCTCAAGATAAAAAACATAAGGTTCACAATAGAATGTTTATAGTAATAAAGCTATTACTAGGCGTTATTTTATTATCAATAGCTTATGGATTAGCAATTGTAGGAGTTGCATGGACTTCTATTGAGATTATGGGAATTACAGTTATTTTAGGGCTATGTGGTACGTTTCTTCTATTTCATGGTATTGGAATACTATTTGAAATCATTCTTAAAAATAGAAATAAAAAAAATGGTTTAGAAGTATTTACTTTTAGGCAGTTACAAGAAAATGTATTTCTAAAATCAACTTCTCTTGCAATTTCATCATTATTGGTTTTAATGGCATTGTGTTTCTTTGGTTATGGTGTTGCAGTAAGTTTTAACTCAAGTTCAAAAGATCAACACGTGTTGCATTATACATTTCAAGGTGATGAGCAGCATATAAAATCAGAATTAGATAAGTCACAACTAAATGATTATATAAATGAAATATTTGATGTCAAGCTAGGTAGATTAAAAGATTATAATGAGGAAAGTAGCTTTTTAGCAGGAAATTTAATAGAAGCTGTGGCGGAACAGAAAGATTCTCAGGACAAGGATATATTATTAAACAATCTTCAGTCTTTTGACGATCCCTATTTAATTTCTTTATCGGGATACAATAACATTCTAAAATTGGCAGGAAAGGATACAATTAAGCTTGGCGAGAATCAAGCAGCTTTATTTAATGGGATAGATTTTTCCTATGGGAACTCAGCAGAGTTATTGAGAAGTTCACTAAAGAAAAATGTAATGATAAAAATTGAAAATGAAGAATATGAGCTTGTAGAACAACTTTACCAAGATAAGATTGTCACTGACCGTTCTATAAATATTAATTATGCAGTAATTGTTTCAGATAATGTATTTGATCGTATTGCATATTTGGAACCTGAGGATCATTTTTGGAATGCAACATTAAAAGATGATTTTGTGAAAAAGAATGGATTAATGCAGGGAATTAGACAGGTAAATGAATTACTTAATAAGACAGACATAAAGTATGAAAGTTATCTACAGAATATGGGTAGACAGTTATTCTATACAGTGGCAGCTAGTTACACAACGATTTACCTTGCAATTATTTTCTTAATTATTGCTAATACATTTATAGGAGTTCAATTTTTAATGCAGCAGCAAAAGACAAAGAGACGCTATCAGACTATAATTCGACTTGGCTGTAGTTATAAGGATTTATGTAAATCAGCTAGAAATCAGATAAAATGGTATTTTTCTTTTCCGATATTAGTTGCAGTAATAGGAAGTATATTTGGGATTAGGGCATTATTTTCAGGAGTCGCCACATCAGAGATGAAATCAAATGTTGATACATTAATGATAATTGCAGTACCTATCGTATTAGTGCTTTTTGTGGTAGAAATTTGTTATATTATTGCTGTAATGCGAATAAGTGATAAACAAATACATTCATTGATGGATGTGAAAAGAGAAGAATAACTAAAAAAAGGGGATTCTAATGAATAAGATTGTCATAGTTGAGGACGAGTTATTTATGAGAGAAGAGCTTGTCTATATATTGGAGAAGGAGGGATATGATTCTTATTGTATTACCGACTTTAATAACGTTGCTGAAGAAATCTTAAAAGAGTCCCCCGACCTTGTGCTTTTAGATGTGAATTTACCGGGAACAACTGGTTTTGAAATATGCAAAGCAATTAGGGTGATAAGCACTACTCCCATATTGATATTGACTAGCCGTGATCAGTTGAAGGATGAGCTACATGCCTTAGGATTAGGAGCAGATGAATATCTAACAAAACCTTGCAATAAAGATAGGCTAATTGCTAGAATTTCTAATCTACTCCGTAGATATGAAGATAGAAATCATTTTGTTGAAATAAAAGGTGTAAAACTTGATTTGCAGACTTATACAATGTATGTCAATGAGCAGTCCATTGTACTCACTGAAAACCAAGGGAAAATAATGGAGCTTCTTTTATTAAATCCAGGTGAGATTGTTTCAAAAGATATATTCTTTGAGAAAATCTGGGGAACTAAAGAGTACATTGATGAAAATGCATTACAGGTGAATATGACAAGATTAAAAAAGACAATTAAAAGTTTAAATATGAAGTATGAAATTATAACAATAAGAGGTAAGGGATATAGTCTTGTAGCCAAAGAGGAAAAAGAAGATGATTAGAATGTTAGTTAGTATCTTTATAAAACATAAAATTTGGCTAACTGTAATCATGGGTTTGAATAGTATGCTTGGTGTTTTTCTATGGCTTATGGATGTTCAGAGTTTCACTTACATTTTACCACCCTTGCTAATTGGTTCTATTCTATTATATTGCTTCATTGGTTTTATCCTTTATAGGGTTGATAAAAGAAAAGAAAAAGCAATCCTAAATTTTATAGAAAATCCAGACTTGCATGAAGAAGAAGTATGTCTTAGTTTATTTTCAGGTGGAGAAAAAGAGATTATTCATTTAATTGGAGCAAAGCTTCGTGAAAAGGATGAGGAAATAAAAGAGCAAGCATTAAACCTACAGGAATATGAAGAGTATATAGAAACTTGGGCACATGAGATAAAGACTCCACTAGCATTAATGACATTTGTTCTTGATAACAGAAAGGATGAGATTTCTACTTCAACCTATCAGAGATTAGAATATGCAAGGACTAAAATGCAAGAGGATATTGAAAGAATGCTATATTATGCAAGGGTAAAAGCAGAGCACTTAGATTATCTTTTTACCCAGATGTCACTTAATGAAATCTGTAAAGATGCTGTCGATGAGTATAAAAACTTACTAGAGGAGCAAAAAATTACTATTAATAATGAAGTAGGAAATGTACAGGTACTTTCCGATAAAAAAGGGTTATTATTCGTGTTAAGACAGGTTTTAAGCAACTCCATAAAATACAGAGATAGCGAAGAAACCGATCCATTCATAACACTGCTCACTAATATTGATAAGAAAAGTGGAAATATAATACTTACAATTAGAGATAATGGTATAGGAGCTAAGTCTTATGATTTACCGTTTCTATTTGATAAAGGCTTTACAGGAGATACTGGGCAACAAAGAAAACAGTCTACGGGAATGGGGCTATATTTAGTAAGTCAAGTGGCTCATTGTCTACAAATAAAAATTCAAGTTTCAGAAGAATACAAAGAAGGCTTTGAAATATCTTTCTTCTTCCCTTTTATAGAATAGTAACACCTTATTTATAAGTGAACTGGAAAGACAGATGATGATAGAATAGTGCTGAAATATAGTAAATAGATAAGTCGATGATGAAAAAACAAGTAATCGGCTTATTTTATTTGCTTATATATGGAAATTAAAGTGTGGTGATTATAAATGGTGAATAAAGGTAATTTAATATTTAATTTAGTATGAGTCTACTAGACAGAAGAAAAACCACAAAAGAAAAAGAGTTGGAGCAACAATATAATGCCTTATGATTAACATCTTTTAATTAGCATTTATCTGGAGGGTTCATTACAGATTAGATTTTAAGCTGTCATTTAAACAAGAAGTTACTGTTATGTATATCAAATTGATCAAAAATGTGAATAAATACACTTAAATTAAAGGGTGCTTTACTTCAATATTAAGAGCTGCGATTGAAATCAGCTTTTTTGTTATTCCACAAACGGGAGAGAATTATGGATAAAATTAAATATTCTATCGTTGATGTTTTTTCAAAAGGGAAGTATACAGGAAATCAACTTGCTGTTTTTAAAAATGCTGAAAACATTTCAGAGAATGAAATGCAACAAATAGCGAAGGAAATTAATTTTCCCGAGTCTACTTTCATCTTATCAAATATAAAAAAAGAAAATGGCTATGACGTTCGTATTTTTACACCTAATGAAGAGATTCCTTTTGCTGGGCATCCGACTTTAGGAACTGCATATGTTATTCAAAATGAAATGTTAGAGAGACCCTGTGAGAAGCTCCTTTTAAATTATAAGGCTGGACAGATTCCAGTTTCGTTTGATAATCAAGAAGAAATTCTATGGATGAAACAAAATGAACCAACTTTTGGTCAGGTTTTAGATACAAATAAAGTTTCCAATGTTTTAAATATAGATAAAAAATACATAGATAATAGATTTCCTATCCAAGAAGTTTCAACTGGACTTCCAGTAATTATCGTACCATTAATGTCTTTAGAAGCAGTAAAAAAAGTAAGGATAGATAGAGAAAAATACTATGAGTTAATTGAACATACTAGTGCAAAAGGAATTATGGTTTTTTCTCCTGAAGCGTATAGTTCTGAAAATGATGTTAATGTTAGAGACTTTGCAGATTATTATGGTATTCCCGAAGACGCAGGTACTGGAAGTTCTAATGGATGTTTAGCATCTTACTTAGTTAAATATAGGTATTTCGAGACAAAGGAAATAAACATTCGTGTAGAACAGGGATATGAAATTAACAGACCTTCTTTATTATTTTTAAAGGCAAGTGATAATAACGGAAAAATCAAAGTTTATGTTGGAGGTAAAGTAGAAAAAATAGCCGAGGGCGAATGGTTTCTATAATAATCTTCTTTCTCAACCAACGGTGCAATAGCAGAAGATCAAGGCTATCATTTGATGGTCTTTTTCTTATGCAGCTAACGGGGCAGGATAGTTGAAAAAGGATTATTTTGATACAATGCCGAAAAATAGTCTGATAAGTTAATATTTTATTTTTGGAGGGTCTAATGAAAAAGTTAAGTTTATTATTAATCGTTTCACTTCTGGTTTTATCAGGTTGTTCATCTGAGACTGGAACGAAAAATGAAAAAGTTGAAGAAAAAACGGTTAAATCTAAAGAACCACAAGTCGTTTATACTGTAAGTGATGAAGATAGAAATACAAATGGCACTTTGTCAGATGGAATCCATAGCACTTCAATTTGGCTTGATGCACTTGTAGCTAATATTGAAACCTTTGATGAAATAGGAAATACCGAACCTCTTATGGATTACGTAAAAGGAGCAAATAAATTAGCGGAAAAAGTTAACGCTTCTAAGGAAATAAAGGTAGTGTTAAACAAAGTTTTGAAGCTAACTGAACAAGGATTAGCAAATAAGGATATTACAAAATTACATCAAGCGAACGATATTCTTATAGAACTTGATTACAACTATAATAGGGCAGTATTTAGCAAGGATGAACTGGAACAAATTGAAGCTAAACTGAAGTAAGAAAAACTTTGATTCTTTGTTGAAGTATTTATTGGACAAACAGAGAAGGTAAGTCCAATAAGAAAACTGGTTTTTGCGATAAAATGGAAATATCACCAGAAATAAAAAGAGGGAAGAAGTATGGTAAGACGTTCTCTCTTGAGGAACCCGCAGGTATAAAGTACATATAAAAGCAGTGGGATTAGCATATAAAATCTCATTGCTTTTTTCATTTTCTTTAGGTTATCAAATAGTATGGAATTTTTATAGAGATTTACAATTAACGGTGCAGATTAGTTTAATAAGAAGTTATTTCAAAATAAAAAGCAATGAGCGATATATTTGGTCATTGCTTCAATTTTTTTCTTATAAAATTTGTTACTTGATAAGAGGGGGTATAACTAAGGTATCGGTAGTTTTTTCAAGATTAATTGTATGTACTGTTTTTTTAACCTTCAAAAACCCCGCTACGTCATTATTAATTAACGTATCGCCTTTTATTTCGTTTAAAATTCTATAATCTATTTTTATCGGTTCAGTATCTGCAATATAAGGGCTTTTAAGGATAAGAATTTTATCATTGGGATTAAATCGATAATCTACCGTATCTCTTTTTGTGCGAGTAATCAAGTACGAATTATCAGGAAATATGTACTTTAATTCTATATTGATATCAAGATTTTTAGTTCCAGCTTCTTGTTTGATTGCAGCTGTTAAGTTACCTTCTTCATCAACAGATTCGCCTAAGTATATGATTTTTCCACTTTTATTTTCAAAAATAATATTTTCACTCTTTTTCAATGTATAACCTGGAGCTAATATTTCCTCAGATTGCTCCTTCTTCAATGCTTTATTTTCTTTTTTATTTTTCATTTCATCTGTGTAGGTTTTATCACTGCTACAAGCTGTTAACAGCATTAAAATGAAAAATAACAAAACGGACAAGTTTATCTTCAAATAGTATCACTCCTACTAAGTATTCAAGAATACTATAACAAATAATCCCTTTTTTACCCCAAAATATTAATGATTAACTATCAGGGCAGGTTAGCGCAATAAGGATTAGCGGATAACCGCTTTTCATACTATTGAACCTTATGATAGACTTATCAATCAAATTTAAAGCTGAATATTGAAATAAAATACCCTTATAGTGTAAAATTACACTATAAGGGTATTTTTGATTGAGATAACACATTTTAGGGGGGGACATATGAAACCTAAAACTGACCGCCGCTTAGCAGTCTTTTTTTTAATTATGTTTTTGTTGATTACGCTGTCCATTTTTCTTTTTCCTGTTGGTGTAATTTATCTTTTGAATAATGGTAATCCTTATACGAACCATCTTTTCAATAAGGATTTACCGCCTTATTTAGAGCAGCAAGGATACAATGATGAAGATATTCTAAAACAAAATATTGTTGAGGGTGAAGGTAAAAAGGATTATTATTATGCTGACTATAGAGTAATTTTTAAGGATGAGCCTAATGTATCTTATTATTATGGCATCAAGAAAAGAGGAAAATCGGTCACTCAATTTTGTGAGAAAGACACTCAAGTTGGTGGGATTTACACAACAAGAATTACAGAACATACAAAGCATAGTGAAGAGAAGTGCGTAAGCTTAGAGCAATAGATAGTTGTTCAAATGATGTTGTGAAAATATACACTTAAACAAACGGATCAGTTTAGTTGCATAAGGTAATTAGGTTTTAATCTTTAGGTATTGTAGATATGGATGTAATTAACATCGATAACTCTTTTTTGGATATGCCATATTTATTAAGGTTTTATCAGAAAAGAATTTGGAGGTTACATTTGAAAAATCTAGTTAAAATTTTACTTGTTATTTTTACTTGGATGTTCTCTATATTGTTTTTAATTCTTCAAAGCAATGGAATGATGAATATCAGCCCTTGGGGAATACATAATTTTTTTACAATTTCAGTACAAATACTACTCATTTTCCTACCAATTATCGGACTTATTTTTGCGATTTTTATTAAGACGAAAATCATCTAGTATATAATAATTGTGGGTTGTGTAATTAACATTTACTATCTTTCCTATTATGAGATATATTACTGGTTGGTTTATTTTAAACTAATTGATTAGAGATGGTTAAGTAATTTTACGTTTTTATTGCCTTACTAATTTATGAATATTGTCACTTAAACTATGGGTGCAATAGCAGAAAATCAGAGCTGTCATTTAGACAGCTTTTTCTTATGCAGCTAACGGAGCAGGTTAGCTTTATAATATCCAAAGAAAATATTGCATAAAATACTTATGGTGGTATAAATATACATATCGTATTAGGGGGATTGAGAATGATGGAAAATGAAATGATAAAGGGGACTATGGAGATTGAACTTATTGAATCGACTCCTACAAAGGATGATTTTATAATATTACATCAAACAACGGGATGGAATGCTAAAGGTCTATACACATATGACCAATTATATAGTGCTATTTGTAATAGTTGGTACTCTGTTTCTATATATCACGATAGAAGTTTGATTGGATTTGGACGCATTATATCAGATGGGATTTATCAAACTCTTATTTGTGATGTAATGGTTCATCCTGAATACCAAACTCAAGGGATTGGAACTAAAATAATGAACGCATTATTAAAAAAATGTGATAAGGAAGGGATTAAGTGGGTTCAATTATTTTGCGCGAAAGGGAAGCAAGATTTTTATAAGAAACTGGGCTTTGTAACACGAGATGTTGAAGCACCAGGTATGTCATTATTTTTATAATTATTCACTTTCCTAAAATCACCCCTGAAAATGCTATTGAGCTAACAGGTGCAATACTTCATTAAAGAAGCTATACTCATCAGCTTCTTTTTATGCAACTATCGGGGCAGGTTAGTTCAATAAGGAATTCTAAAGAAAAATCCCTTCAAGTTGAAGAGATTAACATTTCTTATCTTTTTCTAGTAATTCAATAATCTTATCAAGCTTTTCTTCGATATTGTTACTATTCTGTTGATTACGTGAAGTATTTATTAGTAATCTTCTAATGAAAAGAGAAAATGAAAGTGCCCCAATAATTAATAAAATAAAAATAATCGGAGCTAGATTGTCAAAAATATATGTCATAATAACCAACCTTTTTTGGTTAATTATAACAAAATTATTATCTGAATTATAAAAGAATATATTCCTTTTAATAGTACAGATACAAGAGCTTAAGACTCAGACGCTCATTGGTAGTCTTTTTTTATTGAACTATCGGGCAGGATAGTTTAAGAAGGATTATATAATTAAAATGAGTGGATTCACAATGATTAACAGGTAACCTCTTTTTTCGAAATACTATACAACAGGCAGATGATAATGCTCAGTAGACACCAAAATAATAGGTGTTTGTGAGGCTGTAACGTTTAATTCTGATGAGAAACAAAATAACCCTTTACCAAAGGGTTATTTTGCTTTTGTCGTATATACAGATTTTCTGATTTAATTAGAATCGTAAAGAAGGCTTTTAAAGGTTTATGGAACCCTACATATTTTTAGAGGAAGTTAGGGAGTTTATCTTTTTTTATTTTTGTTAATCGATTTATAAAATTGCTTGGCTTCGCATTGGGAATTTTTCCAATCAAATTGTATGGTATACCGTTAGATTTTAAGTTAATAAAAGCATCAATTGATACATTTTTTAAATATGAAACATTTTCATCTTAAGTATTTTGAATATCTTTAGTTAAAAAGTGTTTATTTCTTGCTCTATTAAGCCTTCGTGGACCAGTATTCGCAAATCATCTATTGTTATGTTAGTTTTAATATTTAAGCTTTGACATATCTTCTCTATCTTCTTTTTTTGGGATAATTCTAAAAGTTGATTTCCTAATGACTGTAGCTTAATGAGATAGTTACATTTTTCAGGACAAGAAATACCACCTTTTGAAAGTTGCTTCTTTTTAGTACAATCCGTACAAATACTCATTACTGTATCAATGGTATATAGAATTTCGATTCGCTTAATACTACCACCTCATCGTAAACATACTTATTTTTTTATGAAATTTTGTGAAACCTAACAAAATTCACTGTAACATAATCTAAATATTTTTTATAGCATGTAATTAGTTACTTTTCTTTAAATTATAATTACTCAAAATTCTATCGTTAATCAAAACCCTTTTTTTATACAAAAATAATAATTAATTACTTAACAGTAAGTTCATAAATTTCCTAAAGAGAAAGCCGATTGTTATAACATAATAACAATTCGAGTAGAATAAGGCGGAGGAACTACTATGAAAATTAAAATTACATTTAAGTTATACATAGCATTTGGTTTGATTCTTGGATTTTTGGTTGTTGTTGGAGTGTACTCCATGTTTTCACTAAGTAAAGTGAACCAAAAGTCAACAGAGATTGCTGAAAACTATATTCCTAGAGTTGATTTAGTCCACTCGATGAATACTGTGCAATCTGATTTTAGAATCAGTGAATATAAATATCTACTTGCAACCACTGAAGAGCAGAAACAGCAAGTACTACAACAGATGAAGCAAAGACAAGAACTATTCGATACCTATTCCAAAGAGTTAAAGAATCTTCTACCCGAAGATAGAAAAGAAAACCTTAACAATTGTCTCATGAAATGGAATGAGTACTTATCGAACCATAAGGAGTTAATGAATCTTGTCCAACAGGGTAAGAAGGAAGAGTCTGTGCAACTAATGTTTGATTCTTTACCCCTTTTTGATAGCATATCGGACGACCTATTAGATAGTGCTACATATATAGTCAATGAAACGAATGCAGCAAGTAAACAAGGTGACCAATTATTTAAAACTTCTTTTAACATAGAAGCCATTATTATCATTGCCGCAATTATAATTTCTGTTGTTTCTTCGTTTTTATTAAGCAAAATGATAACTGGTTCATTTAAAAAATTGACAGCGGTATCTCGAAAAATGGCAGATGGAGACTTGAGTAGTACGGTGTCCATAGATAGTAATGATGAATTTGCTGAGTTAGGGAAAACGAATAATGAAATGATACATAATTTAAGAGAGCTAATTATGAGTATACAGAATACTTCCCAGCAGGTTGCAGCATCCTCACAAGAATTAACGGCTAGTGCTGAACAGTCAGCTGATGTAACAAACGATGTAGCCAATTCAATTATGGAAATTGCGAATGCTTCAGCTCATCAATTGGATGAAATAAGCCAAACAACGGAAGTAATTAAACAAATTTCATTAAGCATTGAAGGAGTGGCAAATAACGCATCGATTTCTTCTGAACAGGCAAATCATACGTCTAAGACAGCTCGTGAGGGTAGTGAAGCTGTTAAAGAAGCTTTAGTGCAAATGAACCAAATAGAAGAGAAAGTTTCCGCTACTTCGGTTGCTGTATCGATTTTAGAAGAAAGCTCAAAAGAAATCGGACAAATACTAGGCGTTATATCTGATATAGCAAGTCAAACGAACTTACTAGCTTTAAATGCTGCTATCGAAGCGGCAAGGGCGGGAGAACATGGAAAAGGCTTTGCTGTTGTTGCCAATGAAGTAAAGAAATTGGCGGAACAATCTCAAGAAGCTACAGAGAAAATCGGTGATTTAATTAAAACAATTCAAGTAGATACACAGAAGGTTATGGAATCCATGCAAGAAGGTAAGGTGGTTGTTACAAAAGGTTCTGAGGCGGTAAATGCAGGTGGTAATGCTTTCTTATCTATTGTTGAATTGGTTGAACAGATGGCTGAAAAGACAAATGAGATTACGGGTGAGATTCAAGAAGTATCAGCTAGAGCGCAACAGATCGTGGCTTCTGTAGACGAGATTGATAATACAAGTAAGGAAATGTCGGGACAAACGCAGAATATATCTGCTGCAACCGAAGAACAGTCAGCTTCTACCGAGCAAATTGCTTCTTCTAGTAAAGCTCTTGCTGTTTTGGCACAAACTCTCGACGAAGAAACAAAGAAATTTACTCTTTAAACCATACATTACATGTAGAACATTTAAATAGAAAGAGAACTCGTGTGGCAATGGATTATATCGTCTAATAAACGAAAAAGTAGCTAGGTTAGAATACCAAGATGCTGAATTTAAATTTGAAGATATTGTGAAGAAATGTACTTATGCAGCTATCGGGGCAGGATAGCTCAAGAAGGATATTATTAGGAAATGTGGAATAGTAACAAAAAATAACTTAGGAGGGATATAGATGTCAGGTCTCAAAAAGAGTGATAAATGTAATATTCGAATTGGAAAAATCGAAGATGGAGAAGAAATTTTACATATTCAAAGTACTGTTATTGCTGAAGATGAGTATCTTATTACTGTATCTGAAGAGTTTAATAATACACTAGACCAACAAAGAGAATGGATACAAAAATTATTAGAAAATGAAAAAGAAAATTTGATTGTAGCTGAAATAGATGGTGAAGTGGTAGGTTGGATAGTATTTCAATCTAAAAATAAGAAAAGATTGTCCCACACAGGTTCTTTTGGAATGATGATAAGTAAAAACTTCAGAGGGTTGGGAATAGGAAAAATGCTTTTAAATGAATTAATAGGATGGGCTGAAAATAATTCGTTAATTGAAAAGATAAGTTTAGGAGTTTTTTCTACAAATCATAGTGCAATATCATTATATAAAAGTATGGGTTTCGTTGAAGAAGGTCGTAAAATCAAAGAATTTAAGATGGATGAAAATGAATATATTGATGATATTCTTATGTACAAGTTAGTTTAAGTACTATTAAAAAATGCAAATTGTGAACAGGTACAGGTACACTAAAACAGGTGCAATAGCAAAATAAGGCTGTCATATTGACAGTCTTATTTGTTATTCCACAAACGGGGCAGCATTCCTGTAATGAATGAAAATGAGATTTGAGCATAAAAAGACCTCTTGATATGATAAAAGTGTCCTGATCCATAGCGGAATGAAACTTATTGCGTTTCCTGTCTATATTTTCATAACGTGGGTTTACCTATTTTATAAAATCTTATTAAAACTATACTCCATTTCTCCAGCTAGAGCTTCAGGAGTATCACCAGTGTTTCTGAAATCATGCGTATAAATTTGTTCAAACGGTTCAAAATTTACTTGCTTATAAAATTCAAAACAAGGGAATCCATCATGTGCTCCTTGAATATCGATACTACCATCTTTGTTTACCTGTACAGTTAATAAGTAGTCAACAGGAGGTGCATATACATTTAATGGGTTGCTAGCACTTGCACTCATTTGAAATTTAACATCATCAGAACTCCATATAGTATTTGTGCACAAAATACCTTCTGTACTAGCTTTCCCTGTTCTTTGATTAACTGAACCATCTGGATTTGTAACTCTTTCTGTTGTTATACCAGTGTTCGCATAAGAGAAAATTTCTTTCTTGTAAAAATCTACTACCACTTCTTGTTCAACTCTGGAACGCATAGTGTTTACAGTATATGGTGTAAATTCACGTGAGTCCCCTTCGAATTGGATTGTTTTTCCTGTTTGGATATCCTTCTTAGGTTCAGTCCAAGACATTGGAATAAATACACTTGCTCTAATTTTAACGATGTTAGCCATGATAACCCCCATAATTTATTAATTTTTGTATTAACGAATTCTATTGCTTTCATAAACACGTTATAGTCAACTAAGTTGACTATAACGTGAATAGTACAATGGGATTCGCATTATAGTCAACCTAATTGACTTTATGTAAGGAGGTTTATGTATGAATCATCAAATACTGAGTGAATTGGATCTTACATCACTTCTGTCATTATCCTCTGGTACAATTATTAATGAACTGCATAAAAGATTAATTGAAAAACTATATAATATAAAAGAAACAGAACATATGGAATTAAATATAGAAAATGAAGATTTACTATTGAATTTTCTTGATTTTGCTCAAAAAAAATAATTTTGTAATTACTGTTAGACTTTATGATAGTGATTGCGATGATGTACGAGGCTTTATCGAAAATTGAAGAAGAAACTTATTATTACAGGGATTACTGAATTTGGGGAAATTGATGATGAAGCATATGTTACGATAGAAGATATTAATAGCATTTCGTGTGATGATGAAGAAGAATATTGTTTAAAAATATTATCTTGTTTTAATAAATCAGAGCTAAAAAAATATGATTTTGTGAACGAATTCACTTAAACTAACGGATGCAAAAGTAGAAGAACAGAGCTGTCATTTAGACGGCTTTTTTATGCTGCTAACGGGCAGGTTAGCTCTATAAGAAATAACCAATAATTTCTCTAAATGAGTAGAGAATTTTATGAACATAGGTAGAGAATCATAAAAAAACAGTTATACAACGATATACAGATGCAAAAAGTGTCTTTTTAGTAACCATCATTAATCATTTATAATATAGGATTCCTAGTATAAAAAGGATAACTAAGAATCTCACTAAAACGGTGTTGGAGGTTTGGAGTAAATTAAGCCCTGATGATACATTTACTCCAATTCTCCTTATATCCTTTCCAGATTTGATTTATTGTTTTAATTTTTCCAGAAGTTGATTGGCCGCATATAACGCCTTCATATCTTTAACAATCTCATTAGGTTTGTTTCCTTCACCAATAATATATCCGTTAAAATTTATCCCTATAAAATCAAAAATATGTTGGAACTGCTGAATCAATGGTAAACCTTTCATGTATGGCTCATCTCCACCCACCGCGATTACATATGCCCTTTTTTGAGACATTTGCTTTTTAAAATCAGGATACTTTGTATCTCTCAATGTCTGTGACCAACGATCAATAAAGTTCTTCATTATTCCTGTCATGCTATACCAATAAATTGGAGTAGAAAAAATCAGAATATCATGTTGAAGAATGCGATCAATAATTGAATCATAATCGTCATTGATTTCTGGAAACCCTTCCTCTGCATGACGTTTATCGATTATAGGTTCAATCAAATAATCCTTCAGATATATTTCTTCCACGACTAATCCTTGGATGGCCTTCTTCGTTAAGATCTCAGTATTGCCATTAGGACGGCTTCCACCGTAAAGAACTGCAATGCTCATAATTAATTCCTCCAATTTATCGATAATTTGTAATTTCTATAATTTATATTATATAATTCAATCAAAAAACAATAAAACAGATTATTTTGATTAAATCAATCGAAAAATGCGATTTAGGAAAGGTGAGAGAATTGGAAATCAAACAACTAATTACCTTTAAGATAGCTGCTGAAACTCTGAACTTTACTCAGACAGCAAGACTGTTGAACTTTGCTCAATCAAGCGTAACAGCCCAAATGAAGTCGCTTGAAGCTGAACTTGGAACAACATTATTTGAGCGCCTAGGGAAGCGTGTAATTTTGACGGAAGCCGGGCGAAAGTTTAAATTATATGCAAATAAAATGATTAAGCTATATGAAGAGGCGATGATGGCAGTAGGTGGAGATGAAGATTTTTCAGGAACGCTTACAATTGGAGCACAAGAAAGTCAGTGCACTTATCGACTTCCAAAAATACTTATGGAATTCAAGAAACAATATCCTAACGTGAAGGTCATATTTAAACCGGCACATTCTAACGAATTGGCTCGGAAGCAGTTAATGGATGGTTCGCTTGATTTTGCCTTCATTATGGATACATTGAAAGCTGGAGATGTATTAAGAATAGAGGCTCTTATACAAGAAAAAATCAAAATGGTAGCTGTTCCAAATCATCGTTTATTTGCAAAATCGGAAGTTTCTTCAAAAGATCTTGAATATGAAACTTTTTTACTTACTGAAGCAGGATGCTCCTACCGCACTTTATTAGAAGACTCTTTTCGCTCAGCAGAGATATTCCCATTAAATAAATTTGAATTTGGTAGTATAGAGGCCATAAAACAATGTGTTATTGCTGGACTGGGAATAGCTGTATTACCGGAAATGGCAGTCGAGTCAGAAATTAGATTGGGAAAAATGAAGGAATTAGCATGGGAAAACAACTTGTCACCTGTTTACACACAGATTGCATGGCATAAAGATAAATGGATGAGTCCCCCGCTGAAAGCTTTTATAGAGTTGGTTCACGAAACCTTTAAAACAAGTAAGACTAGAATAAAAGAAAAAAATAAGGTTGAATCACTTAAATAATTCATTAGAATTCTAATAAGCAGTCTTTTTTCGTTATGCAACTATCGGGGCAGGTTAGCTCAAGAAGGAAATGATAAAATGTAATAGTATTAATAGTATTAGAGAGACATAACAGGGAGTAGGTTCGTAATGCTATAACAGATTAGAATAGCAAAATGGTTATTAGAAATTGATATTGATAAGACACGAGAGTTTTATAAGATAGGAATAGATGTTTGTAGCTGTCTAGACTGCAAAAATTTTGTGGTGGCTTGTAAGCAGTTAGATACTTCCGTAGTAAATCTATTCAGCGATTTAGGAATTAATCCAACTATGCCAGCATATCTTTCTCCATTTCCAACCGAAGAAGCTATAACAAAATTATACATAGGTAATTACCATTTGGTGGGTAAAGTTTTAGAAGGAGAATTGAGTACATAATCCAACTGGAATGAAAATAATACTACCGAAATAAAGAATTTCATATTTGGGTTTTCAGAGGAATTAGAGTTTGTTCCAGAAGGTTTTCCTAATCTAGTCCTTCAATTAGATTTCGAGGCTGAAATTCCTTGGGCTCTTGATGAGAAGCTAGATGAAATTTAAAAATACGAGGATTCTTGTCCAACCACAAGGTGCAATAAGATAAGAACAGAGCTGTCATTTAGACGGCTTTTTCTTATGCAGCTAACGAGGCAGTTTAGCTCAATAGGAAATTACTTATTTAGTTGAATTACATAAAAAAAGACAACCCCAATATTTTTGGAGTTATCTTTTTTATTAGTGGTCCCAACTTGCTGAAATAAGTCTTTGTGTTTCGGCATCAAAAACAGCTTTTTTCATTTGCTTACCATCAGCAGAGACTGTTACAAATACATACACTTGTCTTTTAGGATGAAAACCATTTCCGTTAGTTCTCGTCTTACCATATTTATCAGCTTTAGATAATATTTTATTGATGTCTTTAAAATATACTGTTTCTCGAATATTTAATTTTGCATTTTTATATTCTTCATACTGATTTTTATCAATCGATGTATAAAATGAGTTAACATCTAAAAATTCCCGTTGAGAATTATCAGGGTACTTACTCCAAGGCTTCTCTTCAATTGGAGATTGAGCAAATACAAATTGAATATTAAAAGTGATTAGTGTTACTACAAGAAGAATCAGGGAAGTTATTTTTTTCATTAAGAGTGCCTCCTTATAATTCAATTGTTCCTATTATCGCAACTTATTATGTGAATAAATTCACTTAAACAAACGGGTGCTAGAGCTGAAGGTGAAGGCTGCTAATAGGCAGTCTTTTTTGTTGTACAGCTACGGTGCAGTAATTGAAACATATGTGATACTTAGACGTATTATAAATCAAGGAGGGAATAAACTTGAGGTATTTTTTAATTGGAATTCTTCTATCTGTAATAGGTGTCTTAGGATCTTTGGTTATGTGGGGAATCGATAAGGCTTACTTTATTTCTGGTGGTATTGGTTTATTTTTTATTGGAATATCAATAGTTTATTCAGGTTCAATGGTAAGTGGGGACCGAATGAGAGCTAATTTTGCAACAGAATCAGATGAAGATAGGCGTAAACGAAATAGTGTTACTTTTCGTACAGCTTTGATTGCAATACCAAATCTTATTATTACGTTCTTGATTTACTTCTTGTTCAACTAACGGATGCATTAGCAGAAGATCAGAGTTGTCATTTTAACGGGTTCTGTTTTGATGTGCAAAAACGCAAATATAAGCATATTTGATAGTGCAATTAGCAGGTTAGTTTACTACGACTTTAACACACTCAATAGAATAAGAAAAAGAGCATCGATTAAATAGTTGTTTTCGGTGTTCTTTTTGACGTTAATTCATAAAGTTTTAATCATTCTTGGCATTGTGTTGAATTTCGTATACTAAATTTTATGCAACTAACAGTGCATGATAGTGCAGTAAGCTTTTATGCCATTCACTAAAACTAAACAAAAAAATTATTCAGTTTTACAATTAATTAATACAATGAGGAGAATAAAAAAGAAAGAGTCTTTGATGGCTCTTTCTTATGCAGCTAACGGGGCAGGTTAGATGAAGAAAACAAATGTTTTTTTATGGTAATATTGTTTAAAAAGGGGGATAAGGATGAAGAATTTAATTATTGGTATTTTAATTTTGGCTGCACTCTGGTTTACTCTCCCGTTTATCGGGATAAACGCACCTTCAGTGTTACCTAATCTAATTGAATGGGCTACAAAGTTCATTCTACCTTGGATAGTACTATATTGGATAATTAGATTGGTTAAATGTCTAGAAAAAAATAAATAGCTTCTCAAAGAGGTTTGACATGTATGGACTTATTATGGGAGGAAAAATATGCTTAAAACTTCAAGAATTATCCTAACAATAATTACTGTAGGTTTATCTGCTTACGCCTTGATAACTGAAAAGTATGATTATAATTCTTCTACACTTTTGTTGTTAGGATTTATTATGTTATTAATGGGATTAGAAGAACTTCAAAAAGACCGAAAAAACTTTTGGGGATACATAGGTATTATTGCTTCGGTATTTGTTTTTTTGTTTCTATTAAGGTGTTTTTATTCAGCTAACAGGTGCAATAGCAGAAAATCAGAGCTGTCATTTAGACGGCATTTTCTTATGCAGCTAACGGAGCAGTTTAGTTGAAGAAGGGTTTTTGTATATTATGGCTAATTTAACTTTATTTAGGAAGAGAGAATGAAAAATGAATGATCTATATGACAGACTTAAAACCCAAAAAATAAAGATAACTGAAATTCCAAACTGGGGACCTTATTTACGAAAGCAATGGGGAAATATTTTTGCTAGTCATTTAAGTGATAAAGATAAGAAATCAATTTATCTATTTGATACGGGTGGCTATTTATGGCACTTGTTTAGTTATGAGAAGAAGGATTGTTTAGGGGAAGAAAAAGCTGAAGCCGCATTCAATAATCAGACAAAGAATAATTGTTATGTGTTTTATCAACATTCGGATTATGCTCTTTTTCTTGAGAATGCCTCTATGTTTAATACTGATGACCTCATAAATGAACAAGATATTGATATTGTAGATAAAGGATTTAACTGGACTTACATACAAACACACGAAGCTGGATGGTGTGGACCATACTTTAGTGTTAAATGAAATTAGGTTGTTTAGCTAACAGGTGCTAGAGCTGAAGATTAAGGCTGCTAATATGCAGTCTTATTTCTATTATAGCGCTAACGGAGCAGTTTAGTTGAAGAGTGCTGTATGACCCTCTTTCAACAATTGGGTTATGTAATAGATTAAGATTTTAGATTACTTAAGTTATTTTTGATAGAATGTTACTAAAATAAAAGACGTATATGGAGGAATACTATGAATCAGGTGGCTCAGGAGTACTGGAATGAATATTGGAAGAATAAAAATCAACCTCAGTCTGTTAGCGCATGGCAATTTGGAGCTGAACCTGATTATCTCGCACAATTGGTGATAGATGGAAGTAAAACTGCAACATGCTCAGGGTATATTTTTTATGAACTGGAGAATGAACCACTGCCAACAACGGAAGATTACAGCATTATTTTAAACAGCGATGATAAACCTTTAGCAATCATTAAGACAGTAGAGGTTACACTAACTCCTATGAATGAAGTCACTGAAGAGTTCGCTATTGCAGAAGGTGAAGGAGATAAGACATATAAATATTGGTGGGAAGCTCATGAAAAGTTCTTCAAAAATGAGCTAAACGCAATCGGACATGAATTTTCAGAAGATATGCTCCTTGTTTGTGAGCGTTTTAAAGTGGTTGATGTGAAGAATGGGTAAAGATTTACTCTTAAGCAATAGAGCCCGATTCATTAATAAGAATTGATTTTCTTAATGAACTAACAAGTGACCCTGTACAGATTTTGACTCATATCGGAAGAAGGAATCCGCCTCACGCTACCAGCTCAGGAAAAGTAATTTTGGCTAATCAAGAGGAAGAAGTAATAAAACACTATATCACAAAAGGACTTCATTAAAAGTTTGTGAAGGAATACACTTAAACTAAACCAGCTAATAGTTTGTCAAACATTTAGCTAAATAATGAGAATCTAGAGTGTTATACTAAAAAGTAGGGCATGACAAATAAGCTTCCTTTATTATGGAAGTTCCTTGAAGATATGTGAAAATTTATTTCAAGCAACATCATGGAATGTTGTTTTGTTTTTTAAAAGAGCGTAAATCCAATGTAAAAGCTTGTTAGCACAGGCAATAATGGATACTCGATAAGGTTTGCCTTCTTCACGTTTCCTATCGTAAAACTCACGTAATCTCTTATTTCGAGGGATGAGTTCTTTTGTCGTTCGGGTTTTACGTGCATCTCGAATGGCACAACGGACAGCTGTAAATAGAGCATGTCTAAGCCTGGTGGAACCCCTTTTCGTGATATGATTTTTAGTTCCCTTAAAGGTACCAGATTCAATT
>NZ_HG428741.1:2120050-2173097 GCF_000380245.2 Bacillus massiliigorillae | reverse complement strand
GGTATGACTTCTTCTCCAGCTTCCAAAATATCCTTTGAGGTAGGGTAGGCTAATAAGGTAAGCAAAGAAACATTCGAGTATAATTCTCCAAATACACCTACATACTCTGGAAATACTTGATCCAAAACAGATTGAAACTGTAATTTAGATTGTACAAACATACCTGTTAAATTCTCATGTTGTCTCGTCAGATTACGCAAATTTAAAAGATGAATTCCTCGCTTCTTACATGGTTCCAAATCCTCTTTATAGTACAGCTCGCAGAGGTGGTAGGCATCGATTACGTCTGTTTTGACTTTACGTAAACTCGAACTTTTTGCTTTGTATGAAATGAGTGGGTTCACAATGATTAACAGGTAACCTCTTTTTTCGAAATACTGTACAACAGGCATATGATAATGACCAGTAGACTCCAAAACAATGGGCGGTTTTGAGTCAGTAAATTCTTCTACCTCCCTGATAAATGCATGAAGTTCGTGTAAGCCTTCTAGGGTATGTGCTACTTTAAAGCTCTTTTTATAGGGTTTCTTCTTTTCCAAGAATGCTTGTACCTGATTTTCTCCTTTTGCGACATCCAGACTAATGACTGGATTCATGATTAACTCCTCCTCTTAAAGAATTAGCTGGTAACCCCTATATGGTTCCTTATAGTGTCATAGCTTCGCTTGTTATACGAGATCTCAGTCCCAACCAGCTTCAATCATGTTTCTATAAGTAGGGGGCGAACGGTTTAGTTGTCAGGCTTAAATCCCACGGGTGCGGTCGTTCTACCCCAGCTACCATTAGTATTCTAGACCCTAAACAAAAAGGTCAACCAATAACATTGGTCAATCTTATAATACGAACGGGTGCTAGAGCTGAAGATCAAGGCTGCTAATAAGCAGTCTTTTTTTGTTATGCAGCTACGGGCAGGTTAGTTAAAGAGTCTGTGGGATGGACTTATGTTATGAATTTTGATGTGGCGGAAACATCACTAATGAATTCTATATACTGCATCACAGTCAAAGATAAGAATAATAAACAAATTGTTGGAATGGGGAGAATTATTGGGGATGGGGCTATCTATTTTTATATTCAAGATATAATTGTTCATCCGAATTATGAAAGAAAAGGTATTGGTAAAGACATAATGAATATTTTGGTCGAATATTTAAATCTAAATGCACCAGATAAGGCTTTCGTCGGTTTGTTTTCATCACAAGGTAAAGAACCATTCTATGAAAAATACGATTTTAAAGATTACTCACCAAATATGACAGGGATGTTTACTGTAATTTCAAAAGAATGTACATAATAGACTTTTAATTGCAGGATAGCTTAATAAGGGTTCACTAAAGATTCACAAAATGTTAGAACTAGTTAATTGAATTAAAGGATGTTCTATATTAAAGAAAGAGCCCTAAGGAGAATTAAATGAATAAAAGAATATTTTTAACTACTATATTGTGTTTTTTCTTTTCTATCGTAAGTGTTTGTGAAGTTAATACTAATAAAATAG
Organism: Bacillus massiliigorillae; assembly: GCF_000380245.2. GTDB lineage: Bacteria > Bacillota > Bacilli > Bacillales > DSM-1321 > Bacillus_AD > Bacillus_AD massiliigorillae. Next base: position 2,171,599 of record NZ_HG428741.1, on the reverse strand, counting down.
AAAATGTAGAACGCATAGAGTACTTTTTTAAAGAACCCTCTAAAATCCCATTCGAAGTCAATGAGGTCAATACTGAAATTGATATTAACGACGTAGATTCTTTGTATCAGTATATATTTCATTACCAAGGACACCTTTCGGAATTGGAGAGCCAAATGGTATCCCTAGCAAATGAAATAGAAGAATATAAGATTATCCAAACAATCCCTGGAATCGGTAAAAAAATCGCAGCCACGATTATTTCAGAAATTGGGGGAATTGATCGGTTTAATCACCCTAAGAAATTAGTTGCCTACTCTGGAATTGATCTTAGTGTCCATTCATCTGGGAAGTTTACAGCGACCAATCGGATAACCAAACGAGGTTCCAGTACGCTAAGGTATAGTTTATATCTAGCCATTTTGTGTGGAATAAGAAGTTCCAGAAATAAAAAGCTCAAAGCGTTCTATGATAAAGAAACGATTAGAAGGAAAGCCTTCAAAAGTAGTGCTTGTTGCTTGCATTAATAAGCTTCTTCACTGGATTTATGCTTTATTAAAGAAGAAAGAACATTTCCTAGGTTTAGCTTAGAAAGAGGATGGTTCTTCTTTTTAAATAACCGCCTCTAAGACATTAATAACATCTACTTGCTTGTTAATTTGCTTTATGATTTGCTTTAGAACAAACTCATTATCAATATCTAGCACAACTGTCATATTAGCTATGCCTTCCTTGTCCGATTGATTGACAATGACACTATGAATATTTAAATTTCGCTTGAAAATAAGATTCGTAATTCGATTTAGTACACCAGGACGATTCAAAACCGTCAATACAAGCGTTCCTTTCATTGCTTATAGCCCTCCATTTCATGAAGGCCTTTGCCTGGGGCAACAATCGGATAAACATTCTCCATTTCTTCAACTCTCATATCAATTAGAACGGGCTCCGGCATCGCCAATGCTTCTTTTAACACTGCCTCTGCTTCAGTAGTTGTAGTGGCTACAAATGATTTAATGCCATATGCATCTGCCAATTTCACAAATGATGGTTGACTGCCCAATAAGCTTTGAGAATATCTTTCTTTATAGTATAACTCTTGCTGTTGGCGAACCATTCCAAGCGAATAATTATTTACGATGATAATTTTAATAGGTAAATTCATTTCAGCTATGACACCTAACTCTTGGAATGTCATTTGAAAACTTCCATCACCTACAATCGCAACTACCGTCTTTTCAGGTTGAGCTATTTGAGCTCCAATTGAAGCGGGGACACCAAACCCCATCGTTCCGAACCCTCCTGATGTTACCCACGCATGAGGCTGCCTAAAAGGATAAAATTGTGCTGTCCACATTTGATGTTGCCCTACATCTGTAACAACTGTTGCGTCTCCACTTGTAAGCTTGTGAAGTAATTCAATCACTTTCTGTGGTTTTAGACCTTTATTATCTTCATCATAATATAGCGGATATGTTTGCTTCCAATGCTGGATGGTATGTTTCCACTCTTCACACTCACTCTTCTTACCATTTTGCTTGATCAATTGAATTAACGCTTCCTTAGCATCACCGACAACTGGTATGGCAGTAGGTACGTTTTTCCCGATTTCAGCTGGATCAATATCGATATGTGCAACTATAGCTTTCGATGCAAATGATTTTAAATCACTCGTAACTCGATCATCAAAGCGAGCTCCTATATTAATTAATAAATCACATTCACATAATGCCATATTTGCAGCATACTCACCATGCATTCCAACCATACCAATATATTGTGGATGATCAGCAGGAAAACCACCTAATCCAAGTAGTGTGTGTACAACTGGAATGCCTTGTTGTTCCGCAAATTTTTTAAATTGTTGTGAAGCCTTTGCGTGCAGTACACCAGCTCCAGCTAGAATGATAGGTTTTTTCGCAGTACTAATAGCTTCTAGTAGCTTTCGAATCTGTAAAACGTTAGGTATGATTGTTGGTTGGTAGCCTGGTAAATATATTTCAGGGTCCTCATTTACTTCAGCTTGTATTAATGCCATATCCTTAGGAATATCAATTAATACTGGTCCCGGTCTCCCAGTAGAAGCGATATGAAATGCTTCTTTTATTATGCGTGGAATGTCTTCTACGTTTCTAACTTGAACATTATATTTCGTAATTGGTGTTGTAATGCCTAAAATATCAGCTTCTTGAAAGGCATCTGACCCGATCACTGATGTTGCTACTTGCCCAGTTATGATAACGAGCGGAATAGAATCAATCATAGCGTCCGCTAGTCCCGTAATAATATTTGTTGCTCCAGGTCCAGAAGTTGTAATAACAACACCTGGCTTTCCTGTAATTCTTGCATATCCTTCAGCCGCATGAATGGCTCCTTGCTCATGGCGAGTAAGAATATGAGGAATTCCTGCATCATAAATGCTGTCATAAATCGGTAACACCGCTCCTCCTGGATATCCAAACATCACTTCAACATTTTCCCTCTTTAAAGCATTCAATAAAAGATTGGCTCCTGATAGCTTCTTTCTTTGCGTCTGCTTACTAGTACTCGCTAATTCGTTTAACATCTCATTGTCCTCCTACAAAGTAATTTTCACTTCTGCAAACAATTTGCGGTTATTGAGGCAATAAGAAAAACCCCTTCACCCCCAAATTGTCTAAACGAATAGACTAAGGGGTGAAGAGGTTAATAAACCAATCCACGGTACCACCCTTATTCGTACAACATGTACGCACTAGTTTGTTTTGTTAACGAGTGCTGGTTACACCCGTTCAGCTTTACTCGACTATCTTTCAAGCTGACGCTCCAAGGTTACTTCACTTTATGTTGATCATGCTGGCTCCCACCATCCCAGCTCTCTACCATGTCAGCTCATAAAGCTACTTGTCCTCATCATCACTTTAACTATATATTAAATTTTCTGAATTTTTATTATTGTTCGTTATGATACATTGATTTTAAAAAGTCGTCAATAGTTTTTTGAGTAAAATCGAGGTAGAGAGTGTTTGAGGTTGTATCAAGGGCAATCGTTTGTTCTGTCGTTTTTTACCTCGAGATTTAATGAGGTTTCAAATGAAGATTGGAATTGTGAGGGAGAAAAAAACACGTGGAGAAAAACAGTTTGTTTGTCTCCACGTGTTTTTTTAGGTCTTATTAGTATGCTATGTACCTCATTTTATAACCATTTTACCTTAGGCTCTGTACCGTTTATAATACGTTTAATATTTGCACGGTGGCGATAACAGATAAAAATAGTTAATACGCCTAATACGATAATTAGTGGCATATCCTTTAGAAAGAATGACGTTACTAACGCAGCAATGGCTGTAATCATACTTGTTAGAGATACATATTTTGAAATATATAATGAAACAAAGAATACTACGACCATTCCAATGAATAAAATCGGTGCATATCCTAATAAAATTCCAGCAGAAGTAGCTACGGCTTTACCACCTCTAAATCCAGCAAAGATCGGAAACATATGACCGACTACTGCAATTATCCCAGCTAGAAGTGGATGTATTTGATTGCTAACATCTAGTAATTGTGGAAGCAAAGTGGCAAGTGTACCTTTCAAGATGTCTAGCAAAGTTACCGCAAATCCAGCTTTTTTGCCTAAAATTCTAAATGTATTTGTGGCACCTAAATTACCACTCCCATGTTCACGAATATCCTTACCGTAGAATAATTTACCGACCCATAAACCAGAAGGGATACTTCCTAATAAATATGAAAGAATAATTACAAGAAAAATCATCATTTTTTTAATAGTCCTCTCTAAAGTCAAAACTTACTATTGTATTTTACCACGATAGTGAGAAAATGCTAAGTAAGATAAGTAAATTAATATGTAATGCCATTTGAAACATTGATATAAGTGTGCTATTACATATAAAGAACATTATTATTTTAATATATAGGGGAATACATAATGAAACAATTATTATCATCACTTCAGTGGTTAGCCTTTATTTTTTCTAGTTCTATTATTGCACCAATTGCTGTAGCTAGTCTTTTTGGTCTTAATCCGATAGAATCAGCGGATTTTATACAGCGAGCAGTATTTGTATTAGGGGTAGCGGGGTTATTACAAGTATTAATTGGGCATAAGCTACCAATTAATGAAGGTCCAGCGGGTTTGTGGTGGGGTGTGTTTGCGCTATATGCCGGTCTATCAACCACATTATTTGCTTCACATATGGAAACGTTACAAGCTCTTCAAGGTGCATTGCTTGTAAGTGGGGTATTTTTCATACTTTTAAGTAGCTTTGGATTCATTAAAAAACTTAGCGCTTTATTCACACCAACTGTAACAGGTGTGTATTTATTATTACTTGTTTTGCAGTTAAGCGAATCTTTCATTAAAGGAATGTTAGGTATCAATGGAGAGCGAACAGTTATTCATAGTCAAACAGCTATCCTAAGCGTGTTGCTAGTAATTATAACGTTTTGGTTAACAAGACACAAAAAAACTATTATTAAACAATATGCAATTCTTTTATCATTATTAATCGGATGGTTGCTGTTTGCGATTTTTCATTTAGCTTCCAAACCAAATATCCAAGATGTCAAAATTTTCTCTATGCCGGAAATGTTTGCATTTGGGAAACCAATTTTTAATGCGGGTATGATTATCACAGCTATTTTCGTGACATTTTTATTGATTGCTAACATGATTGCGAGCATTCGTATTACAGAGACTATTTTAAAGAAAATGGATGTGAAAGTGGAAGAGTACAGTTTGAATCGTTCCGGCTTAATTAGTGGCTTCACACAAATGTTAGGTGGAGCATTCAGTACGATGGGACCTGTTCCTATATCAGGTGCAGGAGGCTTCATAGCGGCTACAGGTATTTCGAAGAGATTACCGTTTATCATTGCGAGTATTCTCGTTATTTTAATTAGCTTTTTTCCACCAATCATGAGTATTTTTGCTGCGATGCCGCCAGCTGTGGGCTATTCTGTTAGCTTTGTTATCTTTGCAGGTATGCTAAGCGTAGCATTGAGCGAGCTACAAAATAGTAATGATCGTATTAGAACAGTAATTGGTGTGGCTTTATTAAGCGGAACAGGAGTTATGTTCTTACCAACAGAAGCCTTTGCAGGTATTCATCCTGTTGTAACATCCTTACTATCAAATGGACTAATTTTAGGAACTTTCGTTTGTATATGTGGTGAACAGTTTTTAAAGTATTTAGCTAGAAAAACTAATTAAATTGCAAATAAACATAAAAAGAATCGTGTCTTTCTTGTTGGTTGGATTATGGTGGTCAAATATAATCAAACAAGGGCGATTCTTTTTTATCTATGCTCAATTATGTTTGCATAATGTTTTCTAATGCATTTATATATCTTTTAAGTTGGCATAACCAATTTTTTAGATATTTTTCATATACTTGAGGAGATGTTACATTAATTACACAGCTTACTACCGGGTGGATATTTCTGAATTTTCTAATCATTAATGTAGTAGCAAAAAAATATGTATGGTGTATCAGCAGGGAGAGAGCTAGTTGCTTACAAATAAGTGAAAACGATTTCACTGTGAAGTTATAACAAGTTCAACTATTTTTAAATGCGGCTGATTCATAAAGAAACCATAGTATCAATATTTTGAAATAAGAATTGAAAGGGGTAATTTAAATGCCAGCAAAAACAGGTCAACAGTATATTGAAAGAGTAGATCAAGCACAAGCGGAGGTCTGGATTGATGGAAAGCGAGTAGAAGGGAAGGCGTCTGAACACCCTGCTTTCAAAGGTGTAATGAAATCACAAGCGGAACTATATGATTTGCAACATGACCCAAAGAAAAAAGATTATATGACATTTGAAGATTCAGTAACAGGCGAACGTGTAGGAACATCATTCATTCAACCTAAGACTAAAGAAGATTTAGAAAAACGTCGCTTAATGATGCAAGAATGGGCGAAGCATACAGGTGGAATGATGGGGCGTTCACCAGATTATATAAATGTAGGTATTATGGCGTATGGCGCTGCTTCTGCTATGTTTGGCAACCAAGATCCTTTCTATGCGAAGAACATGCAAAACTATTATGAATTCTGTGCAAAAAATGACGTTTCATTAACGCATACTTTAATTCAACCTCAGGTAAATCGCGGAGTTAATTCAGCTCAGCTACCTGATCCATATATTGCAGCACGTATTGTAGAAAAAACATCTGAGGGTGTTGTCATTCGAGGAGCTCGTTTATTAGCAACTCAAGGTGGAATTACTGATGAAATCATGGTGTTCCCTTCAACATTATTACAGCAAGTAGAGGAAGAAAATCCTTATGCTTACGCATTTTCAATTCCTAACAACACAAAGGGACTTAAGTTCATTTGTCGTGAGTCATTCGATTATGGTAAATCAAACTTTGATCATCCACTAGGTTCACGTTTTGAAGAAATGGATGCAATTGTTGTATTCGATGACGTTGTTGTACCTTGGGATCGTGTCTTTGCATTGGGCGATGTTGGAGTTTGTAATCGAGCATACAATGAGAGTAACGCAGTAGTTCATATGACACATCAAGTTGTTTCGAAGAATGTAGCTAAAACAGAGTTCGTTCTTGGAATTCTACAATTAATGGTTGAAACAATTAATATTGGCCAATATCAACATATTCATGAAAAAATGTCTGAAGTGATTATTGCATTAGAAACGATGAAAGCATTCTTAATTTCATCAGAAGCAAATGCAAAAGTTGATAAGTGGGGAATTATGACACCAGATTTTGGACCATTAAATGCAGCACGTCATTACTTTCCAAAAATATATCCTCGTTTCGGCGAAATTATGCAGTTGATGGGTGCAAGTGGTTTAATGGCGATACCATCAGAATCAGATTTTAACTCAGAAATTCGTCCAGATTTAGACAAATATTTACAAGCTGCAAATGGAGATGCATATAATCGCGTGAAGCTTTATCGTCTGGCATGGGATGTATGTATGAGTTCGTTTGGATCAAGACAAACATTATACGAGCGCTTCTTCTTCGGAGATCCAGTGAGAATGGCAAGCACATTATATAACGGCTATGACAAGCAAATCTATGTGGATCGTGTTCAAGAGTTCTTGAATCGTTCTGAAAGCTTAATTAAAAATGGATAATTCCTAAGGGATAGGGGATTATATTATTTTTAGTAAAATGGGAGGCTAGGGGCTATGGATTTTAATATTATCCGAGTGGCAAGAGTTGTTTTGAATGTAAGTGATTTGGATCGTTCTAGAGACTTCTATGTGAAAACATTAGGTTTTATTGAAACTGAAAGTGATAGCGAGCATATTTACTTACGGGGTTTAGAGGAGCATGTTCATCATAGTCTTGTCTTAAAGAAGTCTGAGAAAAAAGGTGTTCAGGCATTAGGTTATAAGGTTGCTAGTGAGGGAGATTTAGATAAATTAGCACTGTTATTTCAATCAAAAGGCTTAAGAACAAAATGGCTAGAAAAAGGGACACAACATGCATTAGGAAGAGCATTGCATGTACATGATGTTTCTAATCTTCCGTTAGAATTCTTCTGTGAAATGGATGGAGCAGAGCGATTGCTACAACGATATGATTTATATAGAGGATCAAGAGTTCAACGTATTGATCATGTAAACTGTGCTGTTCCAGATGTGCAAAAAGCATATGATTTCTTTACGAATGAACTAGGATTTTCTTGTTCTGAATACACTGCGAATGAAGAAGAAAAACTTTGGGCTGCATGGCTACATCGCAAACCTTGCGTACATGATCAAGCATTTATGAATGGGGTAGGTCCACGCCTTCATCATTTTGCTTATTGGTTACCAGATCCAATGGCATTAATTCATACTTGTGATGTATTAGCATCTGTTGGATATGCAGATTCAATCGAAAGAGGACCAGGACGACATGGACTTTCGAATGCATTCTTCTTATATTTAAGAGATCCAGATGGTTATCGTATTGAGCTTTACAATGGTGATTATTTAACAAGTGATCCTGATTTCAAACCAATACGTTGGGATTTGAATGATGAGAGAAGACAAACTTTCTGGGGGCATAAAGCACCTGATAGTTGGTTCAATGAAACATCTCCATTCTTAGATATTGACACGGGAGAGCAAGTTGAAAATTCAGAGCCTACATTAACGCAAAAGAAGCCTGAGTTTATCATTTAACCTGTCATTCATTCGGAAATGTGTTAGGAAGAGATCATACGTTATTTATTGTGAAGTCAAAATGATCGTTTTACATGAAGGAGTGTCATTAGCATTTTTTGAAGGGAAATACGGTCAAGTTATAAATTAATGCGTGGAAATCTTTAAGGGGGTGTCAACTGTGGAAATTGAATATATTAGGCATCCTTTTAAGGATTCTTCTCAATACAAAGTAGAACCATGTGTATTAGCACTTGGATTCTTCGACGGAGTGCATACCGGTCATCAAAAAATTCTTCAACATGCGAAAGAAATAGCTGAGCAAAAACAACTTATCTTTGGCGTTATGACATTTTTTCCTCATCCTAAAGAAATCTTTAATCCTGCACAAGCTCCTATGACTTATTTAAGTCCATTATCATTAAAGGAAGAGCAATTTAGAAGTTTAGGTGTAGAGAAGCTTTATGTCGTACAATTTACAGCTGAATTTTCACAATTATCTCCTGAAGATTTTGTAAAGGATTATTTGATTGGATTGAACTGTAAACATGTTGTGGCAGGATTCGATTACCATTATGGGCATAAAGGTAATGGAAGTATGAAAACACTAAAGCAACATGGATTAGGATATTTTGATGTTACCACTATAGGCGAAATAACTTATGGAGAACAAAAAATAAGTTCAACTGCAATTCGACAGTTGCTTGCTATTGGAGATGTACAATCCATTCCTTCCTATCTTGGGCGACATTATGAAGTGCATGGAAAAGTAGAGCGAGCTTCTTTATTCTATAGTAGTGATCAATTCATTAGTATAAGAGTTGAAGAGGCTTTCCGATTACCTACTAATGGTATGTATGACATTATGGTGGAATTGGATGGAGAACAATTTAAAGGTAAATGCTTGCAAATGAGAAGTAGGAATGACCAATTGTTTATACTGATTCGTTTGAGCACTTGTTTTACTAATATGAGTCAAAAAAGAGTAACAATTAGGTGGATTTCTTTTGTGATGAGTGAGCTAGATGATAGTCGAGATATGGAAACATATTTTATTCAAAATGAAGATCCGATTACGATTGAGGATTCATTTTATAATAAGTATGTAATTGTATAAGAGCCAGTAAAAGGTCGAGCCAAAACTGATTTTGGTTCGACCTTTTATATTTTTGTTTCTCTCTGTATTTGGATGTGTGACACTTTGCGGTTTAAAGCTATTTTACAATGAGAATTCGTAAATAAAATTAGATAGTTTTTGTTTAAAAATAACTCAAACTTCGTATAATTTTGCTGTGGATTTTTAGTTAATATGAATGTAGTTAAACAAATTGAATATAGAAGAATGTTGGAGGGATATATTATGATGAATGGCAAGGAGTATTTAGAGAGTTTACGAGATGGTCGAGTAGTCTTTTTAAATGGAGAAAAAATTGATGATGTCACAACACATCCTGCATATCAAAACTCTGCAAGATCAATCTCACAATTATATGATGCCTTACATAACCCAGAAACAGCACCAATTTTAACAACAAAAACAGAAGAAGGCCATTTAACACATAAGTTTTTTAAAGCATCAAAAAATGCACAGGAAATGATTGAAGCTAGGGATGCAATTGCTGAGTGGTCTAGAATGAGTTTTGGATTTATGGGAAGAACACCAGACTATAAAGCAGCTTTTACTGGTTCACTAGGACCGTTCTCTGACTATTATAAGGGATTTGAACATAATGCGAAGAAATGGTATACCAAAGCAACGAAAGATGTGCCATTCTGTAATCATACAATCATTAATCCAGCTATGGATCGTCATAAACCGTTACATGAGAATAAAGAAGTTTTCGTACGAGCAGTAGAAGAGAGAGACGATGGAATTATTGTAAGTGGAGCGAAAATGGTAGGAACATCAGCGGCATTAACGAATTATAATTTTGTAGCGAATTACTCACCAGTAGACCTTGGTGAAGGAGATCAAAGTCATGCTTTAATATTCTTCGTACCAATGAATGCTCCTGGTTTAAAGATGATTAGTAGACAGTCTTATGAGCAAATGGCAGCAATGCAAGGAAGTCCTTATGATTATCCTTTATCTAGTCGTTTCGATGAAAATGATGCTGTAATCGTTTTAGATAATGTATTTATTCCATGGGAAGATGTTTTTGCATATAAAAATGTTCAAATTGCAAACGGTTTCAGAGCAGAAACTGGTTGGTTAAATCGATACACATTGCATGGCTGTACACGTTTTGCTGTAAAACTAGATTTCATGGCAGGGTTATTAATGAAAGCTGCTGAAATGGCAGGAACAAGCCAATTTAGAGGTGTTCAAGCGAATATTGGAGAAGTTATTGCATGGCGTAATATGTTCTGGGCTATTTCAACTGCAATGGCGTCAGATCCACTACCAGGTGCAAACGGTACAGTTCTACCAAATAGTACGTATGCAACTGCATACCGTGTATTTGCTCCGATGGTTTGGCCTAAAGTGAAATTAATATTTGAACAAGTGGTTGCAGGTAGTCTTATTCAACTTCCTTCAAGTTCAAAAGATTTCTTAAATCCAGAAATTCGTCCATATCTTGATCAATACTATAAGGGATCAGGTGGAGTAACAGCTGAGGAAAGAGTAAAATTAATGAAATTAGTGTGGGATGCAATCGGTACAGAATTTGGTGGACGTAACGAATTGTACGAAATCAATTATGCTGGTAATCATGAAAACATCCGTTTAGAAACTTTAAAATTTGCTGATAAAAATGGTCAATCTGCTATGTTTACATCATTTGTAGATGCTGCAATGAAAGATTATGATTTGAGCGGCTGGACGAATGATAAGTGGATTAATGCAAGTAATCCAAAGTCGTCTAGTCTAGTTTAAAAAATAATGATAACCCGTAGGAAAAGGATTTTTTTCTACGGGTTATATTAGTTTGGAGAAGTTAGAAGAAAAATCACAAATTAATGAATTAACCGAGGTTTTTTGCTCATTTAAAAAGTGTTTTATTATCCAAAATATAGCTAAATAGTATTAAAGTGGATTTTTTGCTATAATAATAGAAAGGTTACGTATAGGTGGTGGGGGTGTGTCAGCTAACTTTCAACTTGTTAGAGATGAAGGAAAAATATACTTTGACAATGAACGAATAATTTTAACTTCTTCATCTATATTTGGAGCGTTACGTAAAGACCTAGTGGAAAACCTGGGAATTGAAAGAACGAAAGGATTTTTACTCCGATATGGGTGGAATCTTGGGATGAATGATGCAAAGAAAGTGCTGCAACAAGAACACACGTCTATTCAACAATTACTTAGACAAGGCCCCATAATGCATAGAATGCAAGGATACACGGATGTGCAAACAACAGTATTAGAAATTAATACAAACGAAGATGGAAGTATTCAAGCTGTAATAGTGAAAGGTATTTGGAAAAATTCATATGAAGCAGAGGAACATTTATTACAGATGGGAATTTCCAATCATTCCGTATGTCATACGTTAATTGGCTATGCAAGCGGTTACTATTCAACCATTTGTGGTCATGAAGTGATTTTTAAAGAAACTTCTTGTAAAGCAGTTGGAGCTAGTGTGTGTCAGTATGAAGGGAAATCAATAAGTCTATGGGATAGGCAAATTGATGAAGAACGGAAGTATTATAAACCACTTCCTATCGTTCAAGAGCTGGAGGTTACATATGAACGATTACTAGAAGAAAAAAATAATCTATCACAAGTAACAGCTATACATAGTAAGTTAACTGAACAATTGATGAATGGACGAAATCTACAGTCTATAGCTAGAACTATGTTTCAATTAACTCATATTCCAATCATTATAGAGAATGTGTACAATGAGGATTTTTTACATGTAGGTGTTGATAAAGATGTGGTGGATAATATACGAATAAAGCTAAAAGAAATAGTTCATCACAATAATAAAAAAGATGAATCTTTACACAGTCAAGTTTACGAAGAGGAACAATTTCGTTTGCTTTATACACCGATCGTGCTACAGCAGAGGACATGGGGGTATTGTGCTTTTGTTATTATGAAAGAGCTAGAGGATAACAAAGAATTCACTGAAATTAATAAGATGGTTCTAGAACGTATTTCAACAGTATGCTCATTGTATATTTTAAACGAAAAAAATAGTTTTGAAGCTTTAGAGAGAGTAAAAGGTTTATTTCTTGAACAAATATTAAATAAAGAGATTCATTCAGAAGGGGAAATTATCAAAAAAAGCAGGTATTTAGATAGCCCGCTTGAAGAACCGTATTTTATGCTTGTGATTGATTATAAAAAGCAACGTAAACAAGCTAATGAAAATGATTATTTTATACAGCAACAAATGATGGAATCAATTTTTCATTTCTTTAAGAATAATCATATAATCGTTTTGACAGCGCAAAAGGAAGGGAATATCGTACTGTTGATAACGGATCGAAACCATCAAATACGACATTCCCGAATGAATTTAAGTCATGACATCTTTGCTTATTTACAATCATCCTTTCAAGGTTTGCAGTTTAAATTTGGGTTAAGTTCTGTAGCTGAAAAAGTTGAAAGCGTTTTCGATATGTATCAACAAGCTTTAACGGCACTTCTTATGAATAAAGGAATTACGAATATAACGGCTTTTGATGAATTAGATGTTATGGGTATATTAATGCATTCTGGTAATAATCAAATGGTGTTACAAAAGGCGAAAAACACTTTGGAACCATTACTAAAACCGAAAGAACCAAAGATGGAAGAATTATTGAAAACTCTTTATGTGTTTTTACAATGCGGCGGTAACTTAGAGAAAATCATGGAAGAAATGTCTATTTCAATGAGTGGCTTACGCTATCGATTAAAAAGAATTGAAGAATTATTAGGAATTGAAATAAGACAACCAAATAATAGTTTTCAACTATATGCATCTCTTGAGGCGTTAATAATAGCAAAAGAAATTAATCTTGATGATTAGGAAAGAAAGTGTTTGACTCAGAGAATGTTTCAAGAAATCGAATTGCACTTTTCGATAGATAGCGATCTTTATGCCATACGATTGCAGCTTCAGATTGAATACGACAGTCTTCAATTGAAACAACTTTTACGCCAATTTGGGAAAATGATTTCAATGTTGTTTTTGGCAAAACGGCTGCTCCAATTCCTTCACGAACTAACGATAAAATCATTGAGGCATCAGGACATTCGCAGACAATATTTGGTTCGAATCCGTGATGACGACATTCATCAACAACTAATTCATAGGTACCGTGACCACTTACTCGATGAAGTAGTAGTAAAGGTAAGGAAGCTATATATTTCATTTTAATCTTATTAGGGATACTCCAATCCTCTGGTACAACTAAGACAAATGGATCTGGAGTAAGCTCAATAGAAGAAAGTTCCGTGCTGGCGATAGGAAGCCGTATAATAGCTAATTCAATTTCACGATTTAATAAACTTTCTTTTAAGCGGTATGTATCTCCCTCGACTAATCTAAAGCTTACATCAGGAAAATTCTTACGGAAATAACGGATTCGTCCTGGGATATAGGCAAAGCACGTTTTGACGGAGCCAAGAGCTAAAATACCTTTTAGTCCTTCACCAACTTCTTTCACTTCAATAAGGGTTTCTTCAAAGAAAGAGAGCAGTTCTAGTCCTTTTTTGTACAATAACTTGCCAGACTCTGTTAGTTCTAGATTTCGGCCATTACGATCAAATAGCTTTCCACCTAGTTCATCTTCCATTATTTTTAACTGCTGACTGAGTGGAGGTTGAGCCATATGTAATTTTTTTGCTGCCCTTGTCACTTGACCTTCTTCTACAATTGTGACGAAATAGCGCAATTGTCTAATATCCATTGCATACTCCTTTCATATCGAAAAAATATATTTTGAATATTTTTAATATTTAAAATATATAATACTGTATAAGAGGTTGTATATGGTTTTTATGTAAAAAAATGAAAATAATTTTAGCTGTTTAGAAAGGGAAATAGATTTCCTAGATAGAATTAAGAAAAAAGTGTATATATCAGGTAGTTGTTTTAAATGCATATTACGTGTTCTTAATACAAAAAGGTGTAAAATGAAGATTATATTTTGAAATTTTAAGTAATTTGAACACTACATAGAGGTTTTTGCTGAGTTGTATAAAAAACATCCATTGAGGATTATGAAAAGAGGAAAAAGAGATGCCATTTAATGATCTTTCCCGGAGTGATATGGGAGTAATTTTAAAAAAAGCGAAACGTATCGCTGTAGTAGGGTTATCTGATAATCCAAATCGTACGTCTTATAGTGTGTCTAAGGCAATGATGGATTGTGGTTATGAAATAATTCCAGTGAACCCAAGTGTTAGTGAGGTTTTTGGAGTAAAAGCGTATGCATCTTTACTTGACATTGAAGGACATATCGATATTGTGAACATTTTTCGACGAAGCGATGCTGTAGCTCAGCATGCGAAGGAATTCGAACAAATCGATGCCGATGTTTTTTGGACACAACTAGATGTAATTGATGAAGATGTGTATCATGATTTGAAAAATCAGGGCTATACTGTTATCATGAACCGTTGTATTAAAGTTGAGCATGCCTTAACTAAATGACTTAGGAGGAATGGAGCATATTTGCTCCTTTTTCTATGCTCTTGCAAAAAACTTGAGTATATAGTTGTTTTTTATGTTACTATCACTTGTGAATTAATTATGTGCAACAAATGAATAAGCTAAAACGTTATATGCGAAAATGAATTTTAACGTTACAATAAGTTTTGAGCATTTTACATATATCTTCTTATTTTCGAACGATTGTTCGGTTTATGTTATAATAGCGCAGTACATAATAGTTAAACTTTCAAGCAAGTATAGATAAAATAGGGTTTGCTTGTGGAAGGAGAATTTCAGTGGCAGCAAAAAATCAAAACCAAGTAAATTATGATGAAAATGCTATCCAAGTGTTGGAAGGTCTTGAAGCAGTAAGAAAAAGACCTGGTATGTATATCGGAAGCACGGATGCAAGAGGACTTCATCATCTAGTATATGAAATAGTGGATAACTCAGTTGATGAAGCATTAGCTGGGCATGGAAATCAAATAACAATTAAATTGCATAAAGATCAAAGCGTTAGCGTGGCTGATAAAGGTCGTGGGATGCCAACTGGAATGCATAAAATGGGTAAACCTACACCAGAGGTTATTTTAACGATTCTTCATGCGGGCGGTAAGTTTGGACAAGGAGGATATAAAACAAGTGGTGGTTTACACGGTGTTGGTGCCTCTGTCGTAAATGCTTTGTCTGAATGGCTTGTAGTTACCATTAAAAGAGATGGTTTTATATATGAACAACGTTTTAGTCATGGTGGAAAACCAGAGACGACATTAGAGAAGAAAGGTAAGACGAATGGTACTGGAACGACCATTCATTTTAAGCCAGATCCGGAAATTTTCTCAACGACGATTTTTAATTATGAAACGTTATCAGAACGTTTAAGAGAATCAGCATTTCTTCTAAAAGGGATGAAAATAGAGTTAATTGACGAGCGTAATGATCAAAAAGAAGTGTTCTTTTATGAGAATGGTTTAAAGGCCTTTGTTGAATATTTGAATGAAGAAAAAGATTCCTTACATGACGTTGTTACAATTGAGGGACAACAAAATGGCATTGAAATTGATTTTGCTTTTCAATTTAACGACGGTTTCTCAGAAAATATTTTAAGCTTTGTTAATAATGTTCGTACAAAAGACGGTGGAACACACGAAGTAGGAGCAAAAACAGCGATGACTCGTGTTTTTAACGATTTTGCACGAAAAAATGGGCTTCTAAAGGAAAAAGATAAAAATTTAGAAGGTACCGATATTCGTGAAGGGTTAGCTGCGATCCTTTCTGTTAGAATTCCTGAAGAACTGTTACAGTTTGAAGGGCAAACGAAAGGGAAATTGGGTACAAGTATTGCTAGACAAAGTGTAGATAGTGTTATTGCAGAGCACTTAGCATACTTCCTACATGAAAATCCAGAAACAGCTAATCTTCTTATTAAGAAATCGTTAAAGGCATTTCAGGCTCGTGAAGCGGCTCGTAAAGCACGTGAAGAAGCGAGAAGTGGAAAGAAGAGAAAAAAAGGTGAAACAATCCTATCAGGTAAGCTAACTCCTGCTCAATCTCGTAATCCGCAGAAAAATGAACTATATCTTGTCGAAGGAGATTCAGCAGGTGGTTCAGCTAAACAAGGTCGAGACAGACGTTTTCAAGCGATTCTTCCATTACGTGGTAAAGTTATCAATACGGAAAAAGCAAAGCTTGCTGATATCTTTAAAAATGAAGAAATTAACACAATCATCCATGCAATTGGTGGCGGTGTTGGTCCTGAATTTAATATAGATGATATTAACTACGATAAAGTTGTCATTATGACCGATGCTGATACAGATGGTGCACATATTCAAGTACTTCTTTTAACGTTCTTTTATCGTTATATGAGACCATTAATTGAAGCAGGAAAAGTATATATCGCTTTACCACCGTTATATAAAGTGAGTAGAGGTACTGGTAAGAAAGCAGTTATCGAATATGCTTGGAATGATGATGAATTGCAACATGTCATTAAAAAAGTTGGTAAAGGATATATCATTCAACGTTATAAAGGTCTTGGAGAAATGAATGCTGACCAACTTTGGGAGACAACGATGAATCCTGAATCGCGTACGTTTATACGTGTATTAATTGATGATGCAGCTAGAGCTGAACGTCGAGTAACAACATTAATGGGTGATAAAGTTGAGCCACGAAGAAAATGGATTGAAACACATGTCGCTTTCGGCTTAGAAGAAGACACCAATATATTAGATAACACAAATATGATTATTACAGAGGAAGAGGTGTAGGAATTGTCATCAGTAGAAAAATATCGCGACCTACCTCTTGAAGAAGTAATAGGTGACCGCTTTGGACGTTATAGTAAATATATAATTCAAGATCGTGCGCTTCCTGATGTAAGAGATGGCTTAAAGCCTGTACAGCGCCGTATTCTTTTTGCAATGCATACAGAAGGAAATACAAGTGAAAAACCATTCCGTAAGTCTGCGAAAACGGTTGGTAATGTAATTGGTAATTACCATCCTCATGGTGATTCATCTGTATATGATGCAATGGTTCGTATGAGTCAAGATTGGAAGCTAAGAAAAGTATTAATAGAGATGCATGGAAATAACGGTAGTATTGATGGTGATCCACCAGCTGCTATGCGTTATACGGAGGCGAGGCTAGCACCTATTGCTAGTGAACTTTTAAAAGATATCGAAAAAAGAACGGTAGATTTTGTACCAAATTTCGATGATACAGCGGAAGAGCCAGTTGTACTTCCAGCTCTATTTCCAGCGTTATTAGTAAATGGTTCTACTGGTATTTCGGCTGGTTATGCTACAGAAATACCGCCTCATCAACTTGGCGAAGTAATTGATGCAGCATTGATGCGCATCGATAATCCAGAATGTACTGTTGATGAGTTAATGACAGTAATCAAGGGGCCTGATTTTCCAACTGGAGGCATCATTCAAGGTGTCGAAGGTATTAAGAAAGCTTATGAAACGGGCAAAGGTAAAATTATTATCCGTGGTAAAGCGGATATCGAAACAGTTCGTGGTGGTAAGCAACAAATTGTCATTACGGAAATTCCATATGAAGTAAATAAAGCGAATCTTGTTAAGAAGATTGATGAACTTCGAATTGATCGTAAAGTCGAAGGTATTTCAGAAGTTCGTGATGAAACAGACCGTACAGGACTACGTATTGTAATTGAACTTAAGAAAGATGCTGATCCTCAAGGTGTGCTGCATTATTTATATAAAAATACGGATTTACAAGTACCATATAATTTTAATATGGTTGCGATTTATAATAAGCGACCAACACTAATGGGAATTCGTCCAATGTTAGATGCTTATATTGAGCATCGTAAAGAGGTAGTAACGAATCGTTCGAAATATGAACTGCAAAAAGCTCGTGATAGAGAGCATATTGTCGAAGGTTTAATGAAAGCATTATCCATCTTGGATGAAGTAATCGCTACCATTCGAGCTTCTCTAGATAAACGTGATGCAAAAAACAATTTAATTGCGAAATTTGCCTTCTCAGAAGCACAAGCAGAAGCAATTGTTTCATTACAGCTATATCGTTTAACGAATACAGACATAACTGCACTTCAAGCGGAACAAGATGAACTGCAAAAGAAAATTGCTGAGTTAGTTTCGATTTTAGAAAGCGAAAAGAAGCTAATGTCAGTTATTAAAAAAGAGCTTAAAGCTGTCAAGAAGCAATATAATGATGAGCGTCTTACAAAAATTGAACATCAAATCGAAGAGATTAAAATCAATTTGGAGGTGCTTGTTGCTAGTGAAGATGTAATTGTTACAGTAACAAAAGAAGGTTATGTAAAGCGTACATCTCCTCGTTCTTATGCTGCTTCTGGTGGACAAGACTTTGGTATGAAAGAAAGTGACCTACTTCTATATCAAGAAGAAGTAAATACAACAAATAACTTATTGCTATTTACGAATAAGGGTAATTATATATTCTGTCCTGTACACCAATTACCAGATATTCGTTGGAAGGAACTTGGTCAGCATATAGCGAGTATAGTTCCTACTGATCGTGATGAAAACATTATTAAAGCTATTACTGTTAAAGACTTTAATACTAAAGATTACTTATTGTTTATTACGAAGAATGGTATGGTGAAGAAAACGGAATTAGCTTTATATCATGCACAGCGTTATTCTAAACCTCTTGTGGCTGTAAATCTCAAAGGCGATGATGAATTATTATCTGTTTTTGTTACAGATGGCTCAAAGGATGTTTTCTTGGCCACAAAATTAGGATATAGTTTATGGTTCCATGAAGAAGAAGTAAATATTGTGGGTATTAGAGCTGCTGGTGTTAAAGGTATAAGTCTGAAAGATGAAGACGAAGTAATTAATGGTGCTATTATTAGTAAACCAGATGAAGAAGTTGTTGTTGTTGCTACTCAACGAGGAGCAATGAAAAAAATGAAGCTGAAAGAATTTGAAAAAATGAGTAGAGCGAAGCGTGGATTGATTATGCTTCGAGAATTGAAGAATAACCCGCATAGACTTGTTGGTATGGCAGTTTGTGAAGAAACAGATGCTGTGATTTTATTAACGGACCGTGCTCAAGTCGAAGAAGTGATGGTTACTTCATTGAGTTATTCGGATCGCTATTCTAATGGTTCTTTTGTAATAGATATAGGTGAAAGTGGTAATATAGAAAAGCTTTGGTTACAGAAAATAACCGAATAGTATTTGCTATGTTGGGTGAGTGAAAAGTGGTTATACTTTTTCACTCACCTTTTTTTATATTGGTTAGAGAAGGGTATTTCGTTAATATTTGAGCCTTCATAGAAGCGGACTTTTTGAAGCAAACTAAGAAAGTGAAATTGACTTAGGGTATTGCTTTATTACTATAATTTTCATTATTTGGTTAGTAATTTACAATGCAGTAAAAATTAACAGTTAATGGTTTTTATATATAAAGCTTGATTAACCTGACATTTTAATGATAAATTATTAAAGTACATAAATTATTTTAGAATAGTTTATTTTAGAAAATTCAAAAAGGGAGGACACAATTTGTTAGATTTCTTAAACAGTATTAATGATGTAATTTGGACGTATATTTTAATTGCAGTACTATTATCCTTGGGATTGTTTTTCTCAATAAAAACAAATTTTGTACAATTCAGATACTTTGGGGAGATGTTTCGTCTATTAACAGATCGAGCAACTATCGTCGCTGGAAAAAAGGGGATTTCTTCTTTCCAAGCTTTTTGTATTAGTACGGCTTCTCGTGTAGGAACTGGGAATCTTGCTGGGGTAGCAACAGCTATTACATTTGGTGGACCTGGAGCAATCTTTTGGATGTGGCTAATCGCTTTTCTAGGAGGAGCATCAAGTTTTATTGAAAGTACTTTAGCACAAGTTTATAAAGTAAAAGATCGTGATGGCTATCGCGGTGGACCTGCTTACTATATGGAGCGAGGATTAAAAAATCGTAAGCTAGGAATTGTTTTTGCTGTAATCATTACATTCTGTTTTGGTTTAGTATTCAATTCAGTTCAAAGTAATACAATTTCAATGGCATTCAGTGATTCTTTTAATATTAGCCCATCTGTAATTGGGATTGCACTAGCCGCTCTAACGGCTCTAATCATCTTTGGTGGAATTAAGCGTATTGCCCATGTCGTACAAGTAGTTGTACCAGTTATGGCTATTGCTTATCTTCTACTAGCTATTTTTGTTGTTGTGACGAATTTCACTCAGATTCCAGCTGTATTTAAATTAATTGTTTCTAATGCATTTGGATTAGAACAAGCAGTTGGTGGTGGAATGGGTGCCGCTATTCTTTATGGTGTAAAACGAGGCTTATTCTCTAATGAAGCTGGTATGGGTAGTGCACCAAATGCAGCCGCAACAGCAGCAGTAACTCACCCTGTAAAACAAGGATTAATTCAAACATTAGGTGTTTTTACCGATACACTTTTAATTTGTAGTGCTACAGCATTTATTATTTTGCTTTCAGGCGCATACACTAGTGGAGCAGAAGGTATTAATTTAACACAAATGGCTCTTGCGGAACATATTGGTCCATGGGCATCCTCATTTATTTCTATAGCGATTTTCCTATTTGCATTCAGTTCAATTATTGGTAACTATTATTATGGTGAAACGAATATTGAATTTATCAAAGATAATAAAATTGCATTAAATGTTTATCGTGTAGCTGTTCTTGGAATGGTTATGTGGGGCAGTGTAGCAAACCTTACTATGGTTTGGACACTTGCAGATATCTTTATGGGCATCATGGCATTAATTAACTTAGTGGCCATTGCATTGCTATATAAAGTGGCAGTTAAGGCATTACAAGATTATCGAGAACAACGTAAACAAGGGAAAGATCCTGTATTTCATCGTGATTGTTTAGATGATCCTTCAGGTATTGAATATTGGCATGAAGAAGCTGTAAATGATTCTTCAGATGTTGAATACTTGGAAAGAAAAGTTGGATCTAAATAATTCGTCCATTCTTTGATTAACCCCCTCAATTAAACCATTACTTTATTATATGACATAAAGTAATAATGAATAATAAATCCATATGAAAAGTCGCATTTACTCAAATTGAGTATGCGGCTTTTTTCACTTTTTAAAAATAAATTTCGACCAAAATACATTTCATAATAATTGTAAAAATGGGCAAATTATTGGAGATGAATGTGGAGGTGGAAAATGTAATGAAATATTTTCTTATAGGGTTATTTTGTACATTTATTTTATTTATAACGAATCTTAATCAAGTAGCACATGCTAGAGTATGGTATGAAGAAGAGCAGAAACAAGATGTTACCGGTGATAAAATTAAAGAAACAATTTTAATAAAAGGAAAGATTAATTCAGAGGAAAAAACGGAATTACAAGATGTATATTTACAATTAATTAATGGTGCAAATGGAAAAACGATTAAAATTCCATTAGATGATGGTATTAAACCAAATATGCGCTTCGTAGATTTTAACCATGATGGTGTAAAAGATGTCATGATTACTTTGCGCTCTACCTTAGAAAGTTCAAAATTGAATAGTTATATTTATTCATTTAAAAATCATCAAAAAGTAAATTTACAAGTGCCACTGCCGATGGATGTAATGAGTCAATTTCAAGATCAATATCAGGCAGAATTAAAGGTGCAAAATAAAACATATCGGATGGACGTAACAAGTCGAAAAAACATATATGAAAAACTAGGCTTGTATCATAATGGTAAATTGAATGAACCAATGGAATTAATAGTGAGCCCCTATGTAAGTTTAAAATCAACTTATACGATTAAAGGATACGGGCTCATGGGGGTTCAGAGAGTAAGTGGTGCTTTTAAAGAGGATGTACTTGGCGAAATCACAACAGTATGGATTAATCAATCCGGTAAGTGGCAGCTGTATAAATCGAGTTTTAAAAATGTGTTGAAAAAATCGTAGAATATTCACCATTATGGGCTGTTGTCATAGTATAAAGTATATATTACTTTAGAAAAGGGGTATCATACGATGACAGTGTTTGACGTTGATAAATTATCTACTTTCATACTTCCACCAGCTACTTCTACTGCGCCTGTTGCAGAGAGAAAATACACTATGACTCATGATGATAGAACAGGCAATTTGTTTGTAACAATTGGTTACTCATTCGATACATGCTCGCTTACAGCTATGAGGGATGAAGTGTTAGCAGAGTGGGTTCCGCATCATGGTCAATTTGCTTTAATTGGAAAAGCGTATGTATCAGGTGGAGAATATGATGCTAATACTGCACAAGTACGATATTTAATTTTCAAAAAAGAAATGGAAACAGCGCTTCAAGCAATAGTAAATAGTGATCGAAGCTTTTTTGAACATTTTCCATGGTTTTTGGATTTCCCCATTTATATTCATTTTGAAAGTATATTACCACAATATAATCAAGTTATTAATTATGGAACACCCCGATCTTATGTTAGTAATTCTTTTTGTCAATCGGCTGTATAAAGCCGATTGACAAAAAGATAAGAATGTATAAAAAATTTGTATGATGTCTAATCTTACACCTGCTATGCTCGGAAATAAGCCAACCTGTTTTGAAAACCTAGGGCGGGTTTTCAAGAACAGCTCGTCTTATTACGCATAGCTCTTTTTTGATTAGGAGTAAATCAAGAAGCTTAAAATTAATCAATAAAGACCGGTGACTGTTTTTCTTATTTTTCAGTTTGACAAACATGAATTATTTGTTAATATTTATTTATGAGTTATATTTTTTGACTTATATGTAAAAAAATGAAAGTGGTGAAAAGCATCGGAACTTAAAGATAAAATAATTGAAACATCGTTAAAATTATTTGATGAGTATGGATATCATGGCGTAACTGTCCATGAAATTGTTGAACAGAGCGGTACTTCAAAAGGTGGATTTTATCATCATTTTAAGTCGAAAGACGAACTTCTTTATGTGATTCATGATTATTTTATTTCTTATGTATTATTGAAAGCAAATGAAACAATCAAGACATATTCCAGCCCTACAGACAAACTACATAATATTATTCAATCATTTGTTAAAGCATTTGACCTCTACAAACCACACATTACAGTATTCTATCAAGAAAGTAAGTATTTATTACCACATCATCTAGAAAGTATTGATCAAAAACGTGATCGTTATCGAGACATTATTCTGGAAGTAATTCAAGAAGGTATTGATTTCGGAGAATTTCGAAAAGAGTTATCTGTTTCGATTACCGGTATGTCCATTATCGGGATGATTAATTGGACATATAAATGGTATAAAGCGGATGGTGAAAAAACAATAGAAGAAATCACTTGTTATTTTTGTGATATTATTTTTCATGCTATTTGGACTGAAGAAGCTAAACGTAATCCTGCTTATGAAGCCTATCATTGTTGACTATCACAACATTCAACATGAGAAATTACGTTTGCTCAATACAGACCGATTAGTCGGTCTGCAAATAAGGAGGAGCAGAAATGGATTTTTCATTAACTAAAGAACAAAAGATGATTAAAGAAATGGTAAGTGATTTTGCCGAGAAAGAAATTAAACCGTTAGCAATTGAATTAGATCGTGAATCGAAATTTTCAGAGCATCTTTTCAAACGTATTGGAGAACTTGGACTTCTCGGAATTCCATTTCCTGAGAAATATGGTGGTTCTGGTGCTGGTACAATTGCTTATGCAATCGCTGTTGAAGAAATTGGTAAAGTATGCGGCGGAACAGGTTTAAGTTATGCTGCAGCAGTTTCCCTTGGTTCGAGTCCAATTTATTATTTTGGAACGGAAGAACAAAAAGAACAGTATTTAGTTCCACTTGCTAAAGGCGAAGGGTTGGCTTCTTTTGGTTTAACTGAACCAAATGCCGGTTCTGATGCAGGTGGTACACAAACGAAAGCCGAACTTGTTGGTGATGAATATGTCATTAATGGTGAGAAGTGCTGGATTACTAATGCAAGCTATGCAAAAACTATTACAGTGACAGCGGTAACCGGCAAAGATGAACGTGGCAAGAATATTATTTCAGCGATAATTGTTCCAGCTGGGACACCTGGAATGACAATTACGAGTCCATACGAAAAAATGGGTGTACGTGCTTCAAATACTTCACAAATCGTGCTGGAAAATGTTCGAGTGCCGAAAGAAAACATTTTAGGTGATAGTAGGAAAGGATTTAAACAATTCCTATATACATTAGATGGAGGACGTATTTCTATCGCAGCTTTAGCGGTAGGTCTTGCTCAAGGCGCGTATGAAAAAGCATTAGCGTATGCAAAGGAACGTAAGCAATTTGGTAAACCAATTTCTTCATTCCAAGCAATTCAATTTAAATTAGCGGATATGGCAATGGAAATAGAGTTGGCTCGTAACATGGTGTACAAAGCAGCCTGGTTAAAGGATCAAGGTAAACCATTTGCGAAAGAATCAGCTTTTGCAAAGTTATATGCATCTGAAATGGCATTCCGTACTTGTAATCAAGCAATTCAAATCCATGGTGGCTATGGTTATATGAGAGAATATGAAGTAGAGCGCTTCTTAAGAGATAGTAAACTACTAGAGATTGGCGAAGGAACTTCCGAAATTCAAAGACTTGTTATTGCAAGACAAATCGGTTGTTAGGATTCAATATTCATCATGTTTCTTACTCAAAAAATAATACAGGAAAAATGTCATGCGTTGTGAAAAACGTGGGGAGGAACAATAATGTCAACTATTATGAACGTTACAGTTGGACAGTTACTTCAAGAATTGGCAGAAAAACAACCTGAGAGAGAAGCAGTGGTGTATCATGATCGAAATTTACGCTATACGTATAAGCAATTTAACGAAGTTTGTGAACAAGCAGCAAAAGGATTTATGGCTTTAGGAATTGCTAAAGGGGAGCATGTAGCTATTTGGGCTACTAATACACCAGAATGGGTCATTTCACAATTTTCAACAGGGAAAATGGGTGCTGTATTAGTAACCGCCAATACAAACTATCAATCTCAAGAATTGGAATATTTACTACGACAGTCTGATAGTACAACTTTAGTTTTGATAGATGCTTTTAAAACTCATTCTTATATGGAGACATTGTATAGCATAGTGCCTGAGCTGAAAAACTCTGAGCCAGGTCAATTACAATCGGAGAAATTACCATTTTTGAAGAATATTATTGTGCTTGGTGATAAGAGATATCCAGGTACATATTCATGGAATGATTTGTTAGAGAAGAGTGCAGCGGTATCGGATGTCGCTTTAAAAGAAAGAATGGAAGCGCTTCATCCTGAGGATGTTATTAATATGCAGTATACATCTGGTACAACTGGATTTCCAAAAGGGGTTATGCTTACACACAATAATCTAGTAAACAATGCTAGAAATATTGCCGCTTGTATGAAGCTAACAAATGAAGATATTATGTGTATTCCTGTGCCGTTTTTCCATTGCTTTGGTTGTGTCATTGGTACAATGGCTTGTGTGACGGTAGGTGCAACGATGGTTCCAATCCAGGAATTCGATCCAAGAAAAGTACTAGAAACAGTACAGAATGAGAAATGTACAGTATTGCATGGTGTACCTACGATGTTTATTACTGAACTTAATCTTGATGACTTTAGTCAATATGATTTATCCTCATTACGAACAGGTGTAATGGCAGGGTCGAATTGTCCTATTGAGGTAATGAAAGCTGTTGTAGACAAGATGGGTGCTAAAGAAATAACGATTGCATATGGCCAAACTGAAAGTTCTCCTGTTATTACACAAACTCGTACAGACGATCCTATTGATCTTCGAGTATCATCAGTTGGACGTGCATTACCAAATGTTGAAGTTAAAATTATTGATCCAACCAATAATCTAGAAGTCGCACCTGGTATGCAAGGAGAGCTTTGTACAAGAGGATATCAAGTGATGAAAGGCTACTATAAAAATGAGGAAGCTACGAAAGAAGTGCTTGATTCAGAAGGTTGGTTGCGCACCGGTGATTTAGCAGTCATGGATGAGAATGGTTATGTCAAAATAACAGGTAGATTAAAAGATATGATTATTCGTGGTGGTGAAAATATTTATCCACGTGAAATAGAAGAGTTCTTATACAGCCATCCGAAAATTTTGGATATTCAAGTTGTTGGTGTCCCAGATGCAAAATATGGTGAAGAGGTAATGGGGTGGATTATTCTAAAAGAAGGAGAAAGCGCAACTGAGGAAGAAATAAGAGAATATTGTCGAGGAAAAATCTCGCATCATAAAATTCCTCGATATATAGCGTTCACTGATCAATATCCGATGACAGGCTCAGGAAAAATACAGAAATATAAGCTTCGAGAGCAATCAGAGCAATTATTAAGTTTGAGATAAAGGAGAGATGGGCTTGTTTTCAAAAATTCTTATATCTAATCGAGGAGAAATTGCTTCCCGTATTATCCGAACTTGTACAAGATTAGGCATTCAATCAGTTGCTGTGTATTCGGAAGCCGATCGAGAGGCTCCTTTCGTAAGTGAAGCTGATGAATCATATTTATTAGGCAATCCAAGACCTCAGGATAGCTATAATAATATTGAGAAAATCTTAGAAGTGGCTAAGGAATCGGGATGTGAAGCTATTCATCCAGGCTACGGATTTTTAAGTGAAAACTCGCTCTTTGCAAAGAGATGTCGAGAGGAAGGTATTGTATTTATTGGTCCTTCAGCTGATGTCATTGATAAAATGGGAAAGAAAATTGAGTCACGAAGAACAATGGTAGCAGCAGGATTGCCAGTTGTTCCAGGGATTTCTTTCCCTTTAAAAGATGTTGAAGATGCGGTATATCAAGCAGATAAAATTGGCTACCCAATTATGTTGAAAGCATCTGCAGGTGGAGGTGGCATTGGGATGGGAGCTGTTCACAATGCAGATGAAATGCGTGAGGCCTTCGAAGGTCATCAAAAGAGAGCAGCAACCTTCTTCAATAATAATGAAATGTATTTGGAAAAATTAATTGAAAACCCACGTCATATTGAAATACAGGTGTTAGCCGACCAACACGGACGCACCGTCTATTTGTGGGAAAGAGAATGCTCGATTCAACGACGTAATCAAAAGGTAATTGAAGAAGCGCCGTCTCCATTTCTGACGGAAGCAAAGCGAACAGAGATGGGAAGAGCAGCGGTACAGGCGGCATCTGCGATTGGTTATCAGAATGCTGGTACTATTGAGTTTATCGTTGATGAGAAGCAAAACTATTATTTTCTTGAAATGAATACGAGATTACAAGTAGAACATCCAATTACAGAGGAAATTACAGGAATCGATCTTGTTGAACAACAAATTCGAATTGCTTATGGTGAAAAATTATCATTTTCTCAAGATGATATTGTGTTAAATGGTCATGCAATTGAAGTGCGTGTATATGCGGAAGATCCTAAGACATTCTTCCCTTCACCTGGGAAAATCGTAAGTCTACAATTACCTCAAGGTGAAAATATTCGAAATGATATTGGTGTTCAGGCTGGTTCTAGTGTTACACCATTCTATGATGGGATGTTTGCTAAATTAATCGTAAAAGCAAACACGCGTAGTCAATGTATTGAGGAGCTACTTCAAGCAATTGAACAATTTAAAGTTGAAGGTATAAAAACGAATTTATCTATGATTAAAGACATTATTTCACACGAACAATTTCAAAACGGCAATACAACAACAGCGTTTGTTGAAAAACATTATATGAAAGCTTGAAAGGGGAACTACAAATGAGTGAATTAAAAGCGAGTATGGCAGGTAGTGTGTGGAAAATTTTAGTGAAACAAGGTGACGCAGTAACGGAAGGTCAAGATGTTGTGATTCTTGAATCTATGAAAATGGAAATACCAATAGCTGCTGAATCAAATGGAACAGTTTCAAGTGTGAAAGTCAGCGAGAATGATTTCGTCAATGAGGGGGATGTTCTAGTAACAGTGGAATAGGCTGAAGTAAGTCGAGTCGTGAGGTGAGAGATATGAATAAAAAGAACATAGTGATAAAAGAAGTTGGTCCACGAGATGGCTTGCAAAATGAAAAAGAAATCATTTCTACAGGACAAAAAATTCAATGGATTGATCTTTTATCTAATACAGGTTTGAATTATATCGAAATCACATCATTTGTTCCTCCAAAATGGATTCCGCAATTAAGTGATGCATTAGAAGTAGCTAAAGGTATTAAGAAAAAAGAAGGTATTACTTACGCAGCACTTGTGCCCAATTTAAGAGGATTAGAATCGGCATTAGAAGCTGATATGGATGAAATTAGTCTGTTTATGTCAGCAAGTGAATCACATAATTTAAAGAATATTAATAAATCCATAAATGATACATTTCCAGTACTGAAAGACGTAGCGGTTTCTTCTATTAAAGCTGGGAAAACTGTACGAGCTTATGTGTCAACAGTATTTGGTTGTCCTTATGATGGAGAGGTATCTATAGATAAAGTTCGAGATATATGCGAACAACTCTTTCAATATGGAGTAACCGAAATTTCCTTAGGAGATACGATTGGTGTGGCAGATCCTGCGAAGGTAGAAATTGTCCTTGGTGAATTATCGAAACATTTCAACAAAAGCAGAATAGCACTTCATTTTCATGATACAAGAGGGATGGCGTTAGCTAACATTTTACGAGCGGTTGATATGGGGTTCACTACGTTTGATTCTGCCTTAGGTGGATTAGGTGGGTGTCCATATGCTCCAGGTGCATCAGGAAACGTAGCAACAGATGATTTAGTTCATATGCTGGAGAAGATGGGCTATCATACTGGGATTAATGAAGATTTACTACAAACAGCAGCTGTATTTATTCAGAATAGAATTCGCAAGTCGCTAAGAAGTCACCAAATGGCCATTTACAATACAGTTAAATAGGGAATGAAAGGACAGTATGAATGGTACTGTCCTTTCAACTCAAAGACTAAGGAGGTGTATTGATTGTCTCAAATCATATTATCTGAACGAAGTGAAAATGGTATTATCACGATTACATTAAATCGTCCTCAGGCTGCTAATGCTTTAAATAAAGAATTACTCGTACAATTTAATGAATTGCTTGATACTCTTGCAAATGATTCTAGCATTCGCTGTGTCATTATTACAGGAAATGGTGAAAAAGCTTTTTGTGCCGGCGCTGATTTGAAAGAGCGTAAAGGATTAGCTAATCATGAAGTGGAGAAAGCTGTATCGCAAATTCGTGATACCTTCACAAAGTTAGAAGCACTTCCTCAGCCAGTAATTGCAGCTATGAATGGTGTTGCATTTGGTGGAGGATTAGAACTTGCATTAGCTTGTGATTTGCGCATTGCCTCAGCGTCTGCAAGCTTTGGCTTAACAGAAACATCTTTAGCCATTATCCCAGGAGCGGGTGGAACCCAGCGTCTACCACGCTTGATTGGCGTAGCGAAAGCGAAAGAACTTATTTATACTGCAGCTAGAATTGATAGTGCTGAAGCCGAGAAAATCGGCTTGATTTCACGTGCTATCGAACCTTCACAATTACTTCAAGAAGCTTACCTCTTAGCTAATAGAATTGTCCAAAATGGCCCAGTCGCTTTAAAACAAGCGAAAAAAGCTATTCATCATGGTATGGAAACAGATTTGCAAACAGCATTGAAAGTAGAGGAATGGTGCTATGCGGCAACTATTCCTACAAATGATCGCCTTGAAGGTTTACAAGCATTTTCTGAAAAAAGAAAGCCTGTTTATAAAGGGCAATAAAGAAGGAGCTGTCAGTAAATGAGTCAAGAAAATACATATGTTCAAACGGTAGAAAAAATTAAACAAGGTGGATTACCGAAATATCATGAGAAAAATAAAGAAAAAGGTAAATTACCTGTTCGAGAACGTTTAGCACTTTTATTTGACGAAGATACAATGATAGAAGATAGTTTATTTGCTAATTGTAATGCAGAAGGATTGCCAGCAGATGGTGTTGTCACAGCTATTGGTACGATTCATGGACGGAAAGTATGTGTCATGGCTAATGATTCAACTGTTAAAGCTGGTTCTTGGGGAGCTAGAACTGTTGAGAAAATCATACGTATTCAGGAAACAGCATTAAAGTTAAACATTCCAATATTTTATTTAGTTGACTCCGCAGGTGCAAGAATTACAGATCAAGTGGATATGTTCCCAGGTCGACGTGGAGCAGGAAGAATTTTTTATAATCAAGTACAGCTCTCAGGCCGAGTTCCACAAATATGCTTATTATTTGGTCCTTCTGCTGCTGGAGGAGCATACATACCTGCTTTCTGTGACATTGTTGTTATGGTGGACGGTAACGCGTCTATGTATTTGGGTTCACCACGAATGGCTGAAATGGTTATTGGTGAGAAAGTAACCGAAGAGCAAATGGGTGGTGCGAAAATGCATTGTTCTGTTTCCGGCTGTGGTGATGCATTAGTGAAGAGTGAAGAGGAAGCACTTGCGTTTGCTCGTCAATATATTAGTTATTTCCCACAAAATTATGCTGAAAAGCCTGCAGATGCGGAAAGTAAACCAGTTGGCTTAGAAAAAACGCTTGAAAGCTTAATCCCAGCTAATCAAAATGCACCGTTTAATATGTATGAATTTATTGATGGTATCATCGATGAAGGAAGCTTTTTAGAAATTAAAAAATTGTTCGCTGCAGAGCTCATAACAGGTCTTGCACGTATCGATGGAAAGACGGTAGGAATTATTGCGAATCAGCCGAAAGTTAAAGGTGGCGTATTATTCCATGATAGCGCTGATAAAGCGGCTAAGTTTATTACTTTATGCGATGCCTTTCATATACCTTTATTGTTCTTAGCGGATATTCCTGGTTTCATGATTGGTACAAAGGTGGAGCAAGCAGGAATTATTCGACATGGTGCGAAGATGATTTCAGCGATGAGTGAGGCAACTGTACCGAAAATTTCTGTTGTTGTACGAAAAGCATATGGTGCAGGTCTTTATGCTATGGCGGGTCCTGCCTTTGAACCAGATTGCTGTATAGCACTACCTTCTGCATCTATTGCAGTTATGGGTCCAGAAGCAGCAGTAAATGCAGTTTACGCAAATAAAATCCAAGCACTTCCAGTAGAAGAGCGTCAAAGCTTTATTGAGAGCAAACGAGAAGAATATCGTGAAGACATAGATATTTATCGTTTAGCTTCTGAGATGATTATTGATGCGGTAGTTCATCCAAATGAATTACGCAAAGAATTAATTAGTCGCTTTGATGCGTATAGTTCGAAGCAATTAACATTTACGACTAGAAAGCATGGGGTATACCCAGTATAATTTGTATAAAAAGCATCAAAAGGATTCCCTTTGATGCTTTTTTGTATTGTCCAATGATACAATAGAATTTTAATAAGATGCTTTATATAATGAAAAAAATTCTGTCTATTGGGCATTTTAATAGCAACATGCAGTATTTCTTTAAAAATATCAAGAGTGATTAAGAATTATGATAAAATCAACTGTAATTACATAGTACATAGAAAGAAGGGTTATTATGAGACCTTTACAAAAAGAAATTATTGAAGTATTAAAGGCAAAACCAGAAATTGATCCTAAGCAGGAATTTAGAAAAAGTGTTGACTTCATGAAAGATTATTTAAAGAAGTACCCATTTTTCAAAAGCCTAGTTTTAGGTATTTCAGGAGGACAAGATTCAACACTTTGTGGTTATATGGCGCAAACAGCAGTAAATGAGCTAAATGAAGAAAAAGGGAATAATGAATATCAATTTATTGCGGTACGATTGCCATATGGTGTTCAAGCTGATGAACAAGATTGTCAAGATGCCCTTAATTGGATTCAGCCAAGCCTTTCGGTTGCTGTAAATATTAAGCCTGCAGTTGATGCAAGTGTGCAATCAGTTAAAGAAGCAACAGGTAAAGAATTAAATGATTTCTTAAAAGGAAATGTAAAAGCTCGCGAACGCATGAAAGTACAATATGATTTAGCAGGACTTTATCAAGGTGTTGTATTAGGAACAGATCACGCAGCCGAGGCAATAACAGGTTTCTTTACGAAACATGGTGATGGTGCTTGTGATATTGCACCACTGTATCGCTTGAATAAGCGCCAAGGAAAAGCGATTTTAAAGTATTTAGGGTGTCCTGAGCATTTATTCTTGAAGAAGCCAACAGCGGATTTAGAAGAAGATAAGCCACAACTGCCTGATGAAGTAGCTTTAGGTGTAACATACGATGACATTGATGATTATATTGAAGGAAAAGCAGTAAGTGATGAAGCTGCTTCGAAAATAGAAAGTTGGTTCTTGAAAACAGAGCATAAACGATTTGGTCCTATCACTGTTTATGACAACTGGTGGAGAAAATAAGCTTTTTTGGGGGAACTAAGAGATGAAAGTAGCATTGTCATGGAGCGGAGGTAAAGATGCTTGCTATACTCTTCACAAATTGCATGAACAAGGCATTGAAGTAGTGTGCTTGCTAACAACGATTCCAAAAGAATTAAATGCAACATTTGGTCATGGAGAGAAAAGAGAAGCTATTGAAGCACAAGGGCAAGCATTAGGCATACCTGTTGAGTGGATTTCGTGTACGTTTCCAACGTATACAGATGATTTTATTGCAAAAGTAAAGGAAGTAAGGAATACATATCAAATTACTGCAATTGCTTACGGCGATTTATATCTTGATGAGCATCGTGAGTGGGGAGAACAAGTAGCTAAAGCGGCTGAAATTGAAGCTCTATATCCATTATGGATGAAGGAAAGTGATGCTTCTACTGCCTTACAACAATTTATTTCTTCTGGCTATCGCGCCAAAATGATTCGTTCGATGCAAGAGCATTTTAGTAAGGATGATCTTGGTCGCGAAATTAATGAAAGTTTCTATCAAGATCTTCAAAATCAATCTATTTGTCCAATGGGGGAAAAAGGTGAATACCACACTTTCGTTTATGATGGGCCACTTTTTCAGAAGAAGGTTATCTTTACAGAAGGTGCTGTTGAAGAGTTGGAAACAACTTGGCGCTTACATTTAGAAGATATCTCTTTGATGGAGAAATGATGGACAATACAAATAAGAGGATAGTGTTCATATTGGACATTTGTCCTCTTATTTTTTGTTTCAAATATTATGTTGAAATTATTTTGATTTTTCTAGCAAATATAATTCCCTAATTATAAAAATTAGTGTACTCTAATAGAAATTCAAAGGGGGAATTTCTATGTCACAAATAAATTCAAATTTAATCATATGGAATGCTTTTTCAACATCACCACCACCGTTTGCTCCAACTGTGAAATCAGTACTGAATAAGCTTATATTAAAAACAGAGTAAGAATCTGTGAAATATAAGTTGTTTCACAGATTCGAAGGAGTAGACGATGAAATCTAAAATACAATTCGTATTATCAATGATCATCTTCGGTACAATCGGTTTATTTGTAAGATTCATTGATTTATCTTCGAGTGAAATAGCTTTATTACGTGGTTTTATTGGGAGTTTATTTTTAATCATAGTGATGTTTGTGATTAAGAAAAAAATTTCGTGGAAATTAGTAAAAGAAAATAAAATAATTATATTGCTTTCAAGCATTGCATTAGCTGGGAATTGGATTTTTCTTTTCCAAGCGTATAAACACACGACCATTTCAAATGCAGCGCTCAGTTATTACTTTGCACCTGTGTTTGTCATGATTCTTTCTCCATTAGTACTTGCAGAAAAATTATCAATCAGAAAAATCATTTGCATCATTGTAGCAATGTTAGGTATGTTGTTGATTGTCGGTAATGGTAGTGTAAGTACATCTGCTTTAAATGATTTAATTGGTATTGGCTATGGATTAATGGCAGCAATATTCTACGCTTCATTAATGTTATTAAATAAGTTCATCAAAAGAATGGACGGAATGGAACTTACATTAATTCAGCTTGGAATTGCAGCATTATTGCTTTTACCTTATGTATTTGTTACTGAAGGATTCGGCATTTTAGAAGTATCAAGTTCTTCTATTCCATTTATCATCATCTTAGGGATTGTACACACGGGAATAGGATTCTTGCTTTTTTTCTCGGGTATGCAAAAAATAAAAGGGCAAAGTATCGCTGCCTTGAGTTATGTTGATCCAATTACTTCCTTAGTAATTTCTACTGTTATTTTGCAAGAGCAAATGACATTTGTTCAATTGCTAGGTGGGGTATTGCTATTAGGGTCTACGTTTGTTAGTGAAAAGAAGTTTTGATTGTATGTGATGAAACTTATGAATTGCTAACAAAAATTCAAAACAGAATTTTACATGTAGTGATTAGAAGATACTGTATCTTATCAAAATAAATTAAGTGAAACCTTATTTGAAGTAGGTTTATTAAAATAGGACTATGAGAAGGTTTTTTCTTATAGTCCTATTTACTGTTCTACTATTGAAGGGCTAGAACCAAATGGTAATAATGTGTTTAATTAAAATAAAGAAAAGGAATTTTATTTATTGACGATTTTAGCCATTATGTCATGAGTTTTAGTATATTTAACATAAGTGATAGGCAGTGTTCAATTGGATAGGAGGTTGTGTAATGAGGATAAAAGTTGTAGAACATGATAAAAATTGGGGAAGTATGTATAAAAAAGAGGAGAATGCCATTAAATCAATTCTTCAAGAAGAATTAGTGAATAGCTTTCATATTGGGAGTACGTCAGTTCCAGGTCTCAAAGCAAAACCAATTATTGATATTTTACTTGTGGTCAATGACATCAATAAATTAGATTCATTTTCTACACAATTCGGAGCTTTAGGGTATGAAGTTAAAGGTGAATATGGAATCGCAGGACGAAGATTTTTCCGCAAGGGTGGAGATAACCGTACTCATCATATTCATGCCTTTCAATATGACAACATTAATGAAATTGAAAGACACATAAGTTATAGAGATTATCTTCGTTCACACCCAGAAGTATGTGAACAATATGGAGAATTAAAGAGCAAACTAGCAGAACAATATCCAAATAATATTGATAGCTATTGTGATGGAAAAGATGCTTTTGTTAAAAGCGTTGAAAAAGAAGCTCTTAAATGGCATTGGTCTTTACGTTAAGTAATATTAGCTAAAATATATGTAATCTTAACAAGAGTATCTATTATGATACGCTTGTTAAGATTAATAGAACTATCAACTAATTTCATAAACAAAAGTATTATATACTTCAAGATGAGTGATCATTTGTTTTTTTGAACGCTCTTATTTTAATACACTTACATTTTTCTGAATAGCAATAGGTTTTCCTGGAAATCGAAACGAAATCCATATAGCAATAATTACGCCGAAAACAGTATATAAAATGAATGGAATTTGAAAGGCGATACGATAATCTTTTATTAATAATGTATTATTCATTTCGATAATATCTCGATATTCGGGACTAAATTGATATTGAACTACCCAATTATCATTAGATTCTGCAACAGTACCTAAATCATATCCGTCATGAGTTGGAACATTGCTCATTGATGTTAGACTTTTTGAATCGAAGGCATTTGTGGCATATTGATAATTTAGTGGATAAGTGGTTGTAGCTTCTTGTTTAATGTTTGGATTTTGTTTTACCCACGCAGCTACATTTTTGTTTTCATCAACGTTGAAGAGTGCTATATGCTGTAATTGATCACTATGTTCATTAAAGACAGATTGAATTTGCTGTAGTTGATTATTGGTAAGTTCTTTTGAGTCTTTTACAATATGTAGAATGTCTTTCGTTATGGAAGCTTTATTTTCTTTAAAATTTTGTTTAAATTGATAATCAGAATAGAGAGTAGAGATTATTATATATGAAGCTACTAAAAATGCTATACAGCTAACAGAAAGAAGGTACTTCATAAATTTTTTAGGTACATAAAAGAATTCTGATAATCCTTTGTTAAGTTGTTCTTCTTCTCCAAAATTATTTAGAGCTATCATAATGGCTTCTTCTTCGGTTTTCCCCTCAGCTTTCAGTGTTTCAACTGTTTCAATGAGGTGGATTTTCATTTCTTCTTTTAGTTCTTTAATTTCAATAGTATTTCCTCGAACATTTTTATATATTGAATCAACAAATTGAGTTATACGCTTCATTTTTTATTTACTCCTTCCAAAAATGAATCCATCAATTGCTTGACAAAGTGCCACTCTGAGCATTTTTCTTTAAAGCCATCTTCACCTAATGGAGTAAGCTTATAATATTTTCTTCGTCCACCCGCACCTTGTTCATCACTCCAATAGGATTCAATCCAATTATTTCTTTCTAATCGCTTTAAAGACAAATAAAGAGTACCTTCTTTTAATTCAAATACATTGTTACTTCTTTCTCTAACTAATTTTGCTATTTCATATCCATACATATCGTGTTTATTTAGTAGAGATAAAATCATTGTATCGATGTTACCTTTCAACACTTCTTTATTTATTTCCAAATAATCACATCCCTTACAATTATTTATAAAACATAATACCTAATAATGCAAGGTATTGTTGAAAAATATAGATACTTAAGCTTTTACAATTTGTTATAATGTGATATCGAGGTGATAATCAATGATACGTGCAGAAGGTGTTGTTAGATTTTTAATAGGTGAAGATCAAGAATATCATGCAAATGATATTTTCATTCAAAATAAAAATTTATACGTAGAAGTGTTTAGTACAAGAAGAATAGAAGAATCAAATTCTATTGAACTAACCTGCAATTATAAAGTAAATATTGCAGAGAAATATTATTGTCATGATCCGAAAGACTATGTAGGTCAGGTATATCCTGAATTGAAGAAAAGCATTAGTAGAATTTTATTAACACAGGTAGTGTACATTGATAAGGTCTTTCACAATATAGATTTGAATTAGAAGGAGCAGAAGATGCTTCTTTTTGTTTTTTTTGTAGAAGTAGTTGAGTAATGGCAAAAAATCGATGGATTATTGCGAAAAGCGGACAAAAATAAACAAGGCTTCCCTCTAATAACTTAGGGGAAGCCTTGTTTATTTACTTATGCTATCCAAATTCAGTAGCTGACAAATATCTTCATCGGTCAATGATGATTGATCACTACTATCCGATTCGATGATTTCTTCAATGAGATTCCGTTTCTTCTCTTGGAGGTCATTCATTTTGGCTTCTATGGTCCCACGGGTCACCAATTTGATAACTTGTACATTGTTTCGTTGGCCGAGACGGTGGGCGCGATCGGTTGCTTGTTCCTCGACGGCAGGGTTCCACCATAGATCATACAAAACGACAGTGTCAGCACCAGTTAGGTTTAGACCTGTACCGCCTGCTTTCAGAGAAATAAGAAAGAAATCATTCTCACCTTTGTTAAAGCGGGTACACATATCAACTCGTTCTTCGGAAGGTGTTTGACCGTCTAGATAAAAGTAAGATAATCCACGGACAGCCAATTCCTGTCTAATTAAATGTAGCATTTTAGTAAATTGAGAAAAAATCAGTACTCTACGTCCAGAAAGGCTGCATTCTTCAACAATCCGCAGCAATTGTTCGAATTTAGCTGAACGACCGTCATATCCATCTACAAATAATGCTGGATGGCAACATATTTGGCGGAGGCGGGTGAGTCCAGCGAGAATTCGAATTTTGTTCTTCCTAAATGTATCGCGATCAAGATGCTTTAATGTGTCATGGCGAAGCTTTGCTAAATAAGCGATATATAGTTTCTTTTGCTCTGGAAATAGTTCTGCAAATTCAAGTGATTCCAGTTTTTTCGGTAGCTCATCAAGGACATCTTCCTTTACTCTTCGAAGCATGAATGGTCGAATTCGTCTACTGATTGTTTTTCTTCTTAAATTGCTAAATTCTTTAAGCCCCATAAACAATTCAGGGAAAACAACATGAAAAATGGACCATAGTTCTTCAGGCGAATTCTCCATAGGTGTTCCAGTCAATGCAAAGGAATGGTCAGCATTAATCATTTTCACTGCTTTTGCTGTCTGAGTGACTGGATTTTTAAATGCTTGGGCTTCATCAAAAAATACCGTATGGAATGTTTGCTTTCTGAACCAACCTAAATCCTGGCGTAGTAATGGATAGGATGTAATAAATACATCTATTTCGGCAAATTGTTGTTGGATTTTCTGTCTTTCAGACTTTATACCATCCGCAACAACTGCTTCAATTTCAGGAGCGAATTTCATTAATTCGCTTAACCAATTATAAGTAAGGGAAGAAGGGCAGACAATCAATGCAGGTTTTCCTTGCCTACGCATTTCGGCTTGTTCCGAAACAAGATAAGTAATGGCTTGTAATGTTTTTCCTAGTCCCATGTCGTCAGCAAGAATGCCTCCAAATCCATACTCTTTTAATGTTTTTAACCATTTGAATCCGTGTATCTGATATGGATACAGAATGGAGTTCATATGAGCGGGTACTTCAATATCCCTTTTGTCTGGCTGTTCTATGCGTTTCAAAAATTCTCGGAAAGAGGCTTCTAATTGAAAAATCCCATTGTCTTCACCGAGATGCTGTAAACCTTGAACTACTGGCATTTCCCAGTTTTCTTCTTGAATAGGAACAGTATTTAGAAATCGCCTAATTTCATCATATTCTCGTGCATCTAAAGACAGTAGTGAGCCATTTTTCAATCTATAGTATTTACGTTTTTCCTCTAGCGCCTGCAACACACCTCGTATTTCATAATCAGGAATACCATCTTGTTCAAAATTGAACTCAAGCCAGTTCGTTCGATCTTTCTTTAATCTAACTGAGATCCGGGGTGGAGTCGGTGCTCGAAGAATCCGGTTTCTAATTGCGGTAGTAGCATAAACTTTGGCAATTTGCTGTAGTTTTGGCAACGTTTGATTCAAAAAATCATATTCTAATTCTTCGTTTTGTAGGTAATAGCCGCCTTCTGATTTCAAAAAACCATTTTCTTCAAACAATTCAAGAATGGTCATTTCCTTATCTTCATCTCTAATCAAAAGCGTTTGCAAGCTAGGAGCTTCCTTAAAAGGGTCAATAGTTATATCTCCATATTGAAACTCAACGCCTGCTAGCAATCGATTTTTTATTCGATCAAGATATAAATTGGCAATGAGAGGTGTTTTTGTCAACGATGATGTCAGTTTCTCAGGTAATTGAACATTTCCTAATTTTTTTAGACCAGGCACTACTCTTTCGAGGAAGAGTTCTAGTTGTCCATACTCGATAGGTATTATATTAGCCCCAGTTGCTGTAAGCATTTGTTGTAGGTCATATAAACGTTTAGTATCATCATCTGTCATGGTAAACATTTGACCATCTATGATAGCAGTATGATAATCTTTCATTAATATCAGCCTGTTTAGTCCGTTTACCTCACATTGAAAACCTTTTGCTGTTTGAGAAAAATAGAAATTAAGAGGTAGTTTTCCCTCCGTAAAGCCCAAGTTTGTATATTCATCACCGTTTTCTCGAAGTTTAGCATTCTTCAAACAAACAAGTGAAGAGCGTAATTCGGACCATGATGAAGGTGGAATAGGCAGAATAGATGTCTTTTCTGATAGAGACTCCATGTACAATTTGTCATCATGTAACACTCTAATTAGTTGTTGTAAAATATTATCTTGTTCTGAAGAAAAACAGTGATATACAGGGTCATACGTGAAAGATAAAGAAAATGTATAAGCTTTCCCCTCCTGCACTGCTATTAAAAAACTTCGGATATCTAGTACAGGGAAAGCACCAATTCTTAATTCAATTCCAGGAACGAATTTTTTTTCGTTCGTTAAGAGCGGTTCACATACGATTTCTAACTCTAGCATTTGTCTATCTTCGAAATGTTTCAATTCACGACTAGAGCGTACAGATTGTTTTGAAAAAATTTGCAGCAAGTCATTTGCCATTCCATAGTTTTCACTTTGAGGTAATATTACTTCACTTCGACGGGAACGTTCATGAATGGCAAGTAAAACTGCCGCTATATGTTGACAATCTTTTGTGAATGACGACAATGTAGGACAGCTACATGCTGTTTGGATTTCTTCATTTTCATCTATATCAATTTTGACATGGAAATCTTCTTTTCCTTGCACAATTGCTTCAAAGTGTGTAGGTCCGTTTACTTGAAAACGTACTTTATCTGCACGATGAAAAGCTTCTCCTCGCTTGAAGGAGACAGTTCCACACATTTCTTTAATTACATGTTGATTTAACTTCATGGATGCTCTCCTTCCATAGAGATTCGTTCTGTACATAAGCTGTATTGTATCATACATCGACTAACGATGGGCAATGACATCATCTGTTGTTGGATAGATGGAAATTCACTGATAAGTAAAGTAATCTAGATATAATAAGAGACATCAAACAAGTATATAGATAAGCAGAAACAATAAAGAAAGTAGGAGTTGGAAGTGAGAGAAACTATATTAAAGGCTATCAAGCAAATCGAAATAGATAATGATGTAAAGGTATTGTATGCATGTGAATCAGGTAGTCGCGCTTGGGGTTTTCCTTCTAAAGATAGTGATTATGATGTCCGTTTCATTTATGTACATAAACCTGAATATTATTTAAGTATTGATCCTATAGGTGTAGGTAAAAAAAGAGATGTTATTGAATTACCTATTAATAATCTTCTTGATATAGCTGGGTGGGACCTAACAAAAGCCTTAAAGCTATATAGAAAGTCTAACCCGCCATTGATGGAATGGTTACATTCAAGGATTGTCTATTATCAAGCTTTCACAACAATTGATCAAATTAAAATGTTACATTCATCAGTTTTTACTTCAAGCTCTTGCTTATATCATTATTTAAATATGACTAATAAGAATTTTCGAGAATATTTAAAGTCTGATAATGTTCGAATAAAAAAGTATTTCTATGTATTGCGACCATTGTTAGCAGCACGTTGGATAGAGGCGCGTGATGAGTTTCCGCCACTTGAATTTCATACTCTTTTAGAAAAGATGGTTCCAAATTTAGAACTAAAAAAAGAAATAGAGGTACTTCTGGAGCGTAAATTAAGAGGTGATGAACTAGATATAGAGCCGCGTATTAATGTAATTAATTCTTTTGTAGAAGCAGAATTAGTTCGATTAACCGAATATGCAAAGAGTGTAACAAAAAAGGTTGATGACCAAACTCCGCAGTTGGATAAAATATTTCGGGATACTTTACGGGAAGTGTGGTAATACCTTGGAAATAACTTACGTACTAATCAGCAAATTTTAAAGGCTCAAACAGCATAACCCCGTTCTAAATTCAGAACGGGGTAAAAATGTTTAATTTTTGATGTGAGATAATACACTATACTAAAAAAATATAACAATCAAGTCGTTTGGAAACCTGAGCTTGATTCAACAATATCACCTTTGTTTGAAATTAAGGGGTATCAACTTATTGCTCTACGACACTATTTTTAACTGTAAGTACATTAGGTTTCAGTATAACAATTTTAATCAATGCTACAAAAAGGGTCACTGCTGATACGAGTAGTAGAGCTACCATAGCACAGATGTTAAACTCTCTTCTCCAAAAATCACTGTGGTAATTAGCCATCTGTTACTAGCGTGTATCTCTGAGACATTTATATGGATATCCAGCAAGTATGCTTTAGAAAATAAAAAATAGAAAAAAACGTAAAAGAAGTGGGGAGGTACAACAATTTCTTTTACGGTTTTACTTAAGGTTTGTTTACGTTAATTTATAGTATCCACAAATAACATCTGCGACAGTTTTAGCAGTTCTTTATAATGCTTAAAGTTCTATGTCAAAGAAGGAGAAGAGATGTACTTATTTTAATAAATCTATCCCTGATGCCCACCAACTAAGCCAGCTCGTTTAATAGCTGTACCACCGTTCGTATAGGAAGATGCTTTCATAATGGCAGTTTTACCAAATTTATCGCGTATAGAATCTATAGTTGCATCTAAAGCTTCTTCTTTTTGCAGTTTTTCTGTATCTGCAAAAAGATTAAGCTGCATATTTGTTTTTGAAGCTACTTTTCCTACACTAATAGCAATTGAACGTACAATTTGTCCTTGATATCTTTTTCGGAAAATGGTCAAGCAAACGTCTGTAATACGAGAAGTGAGGTCAGTGGCAGTTTCTAATTTCATTTGTTGAGAAAACCCTCGTCCTAACTCATTTTTACTAAAGCCTATAGTTAAATGGACCACTTCTCCAACTACATGATGTCTGCGTAGCCTTGATGCAACATCATCTGCCATTTCAGCTATAACTGTTTCAATCTCATATGGATTTACATAGTCACGTAACAGAATTTGGCTTTTTCCATAACTTTTTTCACGGGGAGGTACTTTTTTATTTATACGACTAAAATCAATACCCCAAGCATGATAATATAGCTGTTCACCTATGACACCTAGTTTTTTCTTTAACAGTTTCACATCGTATTTTGCAAGAGCACCTACTGTTGTAATACCCATTCTATTTAAGGTTAGTGCAGTACGTGAACCAATTCCCCACATGTCAGTTAGTTTTTTTATTTTCCAAACTGTATTTGGTACATCTTCATAGCTCCAATATGCAATACCTTCAGGATGTTTCTTAGCCTCATTATCTAAGCATAGTTTGGCAAGAAGCGGATTATCGCCTATACCTATAGTTGCACATAAGCGTAATTCATGCTGTATGTCATCTCTTATTCGCCTTGCAATTTCAAATTTATTACCAAATAATTTTTGTGAAGCTGTTACATCTAAAAAAGACTCATCAATCGAGTAAATATGAAGGTCATCATTGCTAACGTAACGTCTATATATATCTTGAATAACTCGATTCATATAAAGGTAAAGCTTCATGTTAGGTTCTACGATAAGTATTCGTTCATCGTTTGGTATTTCAAATTTACGATTACCTGTTTTGATTCCGAATTCTTTTTTTACTGCTGGAGAGGATGCTAGCACTACTGAACCTTGTTGTTCTTTTTTTCCTATTACAATAAGGTATGTAGTAAGTGGATCTAATCCTCGTTTAGCACATTCAACGGACGCAAAAAAAGATTTCATATCCACACATAAAATATCTCTGCACGGTCGGGTAGAAAGATCAAATTCCATCTTAATTTACCTCAGATATGTGGCGTATCGAATCAATAGCGATGAATTCTTGTGTACCATCTTCTTGTTTGACAACAATTCCTTTTTTTATAGCATCGTATTTCCACACATAGCCTATAGAATATTTGATAGCGTCATACAGGTTATTTGGATTGGATGAAGTGATTTTAAGTGGTGAGTGATATTCATGCGATTCTTGCAACATTTCATTGAATTGTTCAATTGTTTGCTCGTCAAGTATTATGGGACTTATTTTTTTACGATCATGATAACTTATGTCCTCACTATGTTCTGATAAAACAAATCCTTGCCACTTCATCATACCTCTGTCTTGATAAGCCATTGTAAACCATTCCTTTTTATTCTTTATCCTATGTTCTTTTAAAAAAAATATACAAACATTTGTTCTTGTTAAAAACAATTATAGGAACAAACGTTCTGTTTTTCAATAGGGATTTATTATGAATTTTAACCATTAGATGTCATTTTATTAAGATGGGATAGAAAATAAGATTTCAATGCAATATTGTCAGTCTATTATGAAGTAATTTCCAAAACATTAAAAGGGCGTCCGAAAAATGATTAAAAATCACTTTTCAGACAGCCCTTTATCTAGGTTCTCTGGTTATAGAATTGATTTAAATATAAGACATAGCGATGAAGTGAAATCGAACTTTCATTATGGTGGATGACAACAAGTTGAACTTTGTAAGTTTGATAACTTCGTGGATGCGTTGACAAGTGCATTAAATGTGTAAAAGAAGGTCTTATAGCGGAATTAATCAGATAGGCTGATTGATTGCTTCCAGGTTTCCTCACATCATTAAGAGCTTGAATTAATTGGTCAGCGCTGCCAATACCTATTCCATGTCCAAAATAAGAATCATTTCCAAGATAAACTGCATTTTCTCCTCTCCACCAAGGGGTTTCTGGATGAAATTCTGGATTATTAAAATACACAACATCTCCAGGTATAAAGTGACTAGTATCAATGACTTGTATGCCAAGATCAGAATCAGAATGCCAGCTATATAAATATAAATCTTGGAAGTATTGGTTAAATAATTGTGCACCTATGGTTAGTAGAACAGCGCGATAATAAATAATTAATATTGCCGTGGCACACTCGAAAGCATATTGTGCACTATTTTGAAAGATGTCAGAAATTGCTACAGATGGTTTTACACCTGGTTTCAGCTGCAACCCTCCATCATCTGTTACTTCCCAATATTGAGGGTTAGCACGTGTTTTATCAAATGATTCAAATTGCGCCTGTCCTTGATTCATTGCTAATGCACTTTCTATAATATTTTTCCGAAGTTTTAGTTCAAATAGTAATTCATTGATGGATTGATATGAATAAATAGAAGGAGCGGCTTGCATGCTTTGGATAATACTACTTTCTATGCTGTCATTTATCCACGTGCTACTTTGTTGAAAAGGTATCCCTGATATTTGTATCATACTCTCCTCACTCCAAGTTTTAAGTAGTATTGATTCCTACTAATAAGTTAATGAAAAAGAAGACTTGCAACTTTATTTAGTTAAACCAATTTTCGTGGTGAATGAATGGGAAATCCCACCGAGTAAAGTTTCACTTTATCTAATGTATTTTGATTTTCATTTTAATATGTATTTGAAAAAGGTTAATTAATTATTCGTAAAACGAAAGTAGTTGAATTATCTGTAAAAAAAGCAAAAAAGTTGAAGAAGAGAGTTTGTTATTTTAATATTCAAATATATCTGAAAATAAGGAGAGGTTAGTTTGGGATTAAAAGTGGGAGATGTCATTAAGTTCGAACGAAAATTTACAGTAGA
Organism: Bacillus massiliigorillae; assembly: GCF_000380245.2. GTDB lineage: Bacteria > Bacillota > Bacilli > Bacillales > DSM-1321 > Bacillus_AD > Bacillus_AD massiliigorillae. Next base: position 2,126,604 of record NZ_HG428741.1, on the reverse strand, counting down.
AGATGTTGAGTTATTTACAAAAGTTTCAGGTGACGAGGGAACACATCATATCAACCCTGATGAGCAGGGAAGACTTATCATTCAAGGATTGCTAACAGCTACATTACCAACTAAAATAGGCGGAGATAATAATGTACTCGCACGTACAATGAATTTTGAGTTTATTAAACCAGTTTTTACAGGAGATACAATAATTTGTGAGGTAACAATTGAGAAATATGAAAAACAAGAACGTAGAATAGCTATCACCACATCATTTGTATGTACAAACCAAAATGAGAAAATTGTATTGAAAGGGAATTTTGCTGGGGTTATTTTATAATAGTTGTATTTATTCTACAATTTACAGAAGAAGATAACGGAATGAGTGATGAACTTTCTATGAGCTACAAAATCGCTATCATACTCTACATAAGATGTTAATTTTGGTGATTATACAAGAAAGGAGATACCATATTAGCGTAGCGAATATGGTATCTCCTTTACTTTATGTTTTGATAAATGATTAGTTATATAAACTTTTTACTTTTGTGGAAACGAGCTATGACCCTTTTGTGATTTTCTTTCTAAATAATAGGAACATCAATAAACACCCTAATAAGCCACCAATTAATACAGCTTTTAAAAACTCCCAATCAAAATGACCAGTTAATAAGCTGATGATGAAAAAACTAAGGATATACCCGAGAAATATACCTATCGTCAGATTAAACTTCAGCGAAGAGCCCTCCATTTCTTCTTCTAGGTCTACCTAAGTAGACGAAGCAGATGTATAAAAAAATGTTGTTACGTATTATTATATCAAAAAATCCCTTATTATGGAATTTATCATTGTGTTTATAATAAATATGGTCATTTACTTATAGTGTTTGAAATTCGTTCACTAAATTAGTGAAATACTGTAACGCACTTTCAATTGGTTCTGGACTATTTAAATCAACACCTGCATTCTTTAATAACTCAAGTGGATAGTCAGAACTACCGCTTTGTAGAAAGGCGATATATTTTTGTTGTGCTTCTTTATTTCCTTTTACTAATTGATCCGCAAGATGAATAGCAGTTGCGAAGCCTGTTGCGTATTTGTATACATAGAACGGTCTATAGAAATGCGGAATTCTTGACCAGCCGTATTTTACTTCATCATCGAAAGTAATAATGCTACCGTTGTATTCTTTAAATAATCTCTCATAAATGTTGTTGAACACTTCAACATTTAGGGGTTCGCCTTTTTCAGCCAGTTCGTGTGTCGTTTTTTCGAATTCAGCAAACATCACTTGTGTAAAGAACGTTCCACGGAACATTTCAATAAAGTGATTAATATAATATTTCTTGATAGCAGGGTCAGTAGCTTCTTTTAAAAGATGGTGGATTAAGAGCACCTCGTTTACAGTTGAAGCAACTTCAGCTACAAATATGGAATATCCAGCTGAAATACGTGGTTGATATTTACTAGAATAATAACTATGCATCGCATGACCCATTTCATGCACTAATGTAAATAAACTATCAACATTATCTTGATGATTCAATAGTACATAAGGGTGTACGCCATAAACACCCATATTATAAGCACCTGACATTTTGCCTGGTGTTTCTCTAACATCAATATAATTCTTATTTCTGAAAGATGATAGTGTTTGAATATAGTCTTCACCGAGTGGTTTTAATGCTTGTAGCATAATGTTATATGCTTCTTCGTAAGGAATTGTTTGCTCAACTTCATCGACAAGTTCCATACTTAAGTCATATTGACGCAATTCGTCTAATGCTAATTTTTCTTTTCGTATTTCACTATATTTATGTAATGCTGCAATATTTTGTTTTGTAGTAGCAATTAAATTATCATACACTTCTTTAGGAACCATATCACCAAATAATGATTTTTCGAGTGCAGAAGGGTAATTACGTATTTTTGTCATCGTTACATTATTTTTAATATTAGCAGCAAGAGTTGTTGCAATGGAATTTTTCATTTGTACGTAAGGTTTATAGTATGCTTTATACGCTTCTTTACGTTTATCTCGATTAGGGTCTTTAAGTAATTTATGATACATACCACGAGTTAGTTCAACTTTTTCGCCACGATCATTAGTAACGTCACCAAATTGAATATCGGCGTTATTAATCATTTTATAGACATTGCTTGGTACGCTATAAGCTTCACCCATTAGTGAAAGTAGTTCTTCTTTTTCTTTGTTTAGCACATATTGCTTGTATCGGAAAGTCTCAAATAAATCCTTCTCGAAATAGCGTAATCCTTCATTTTCCTCAATGTATGTTTTTAAAACAGCTTCATCCATACTTAGTAAAAAAGGTAAGAAGAATGCAGTGGCTTCTCGTAATTTATAACTTAAACTTTCTGCTTTCTTTAGAAGAACTTGCGTATCATGATCACGTGTGTCTAAATCATTACCTAGCTTTGCATATGCATATACAAGGGTAAAGATGTTGGATAGTTCTTCTTGTTTTTTAAGAAAAGTTAGAAGAGCCGCACCATCATTGATGTTTTCATTGTATTGTTTTAATTCCTCAATTAGTTTTTCTATCGCTTGATAGCTTTTTTCCCATTCTGCGACAGATGTAAATATATGTGTTAAATCCCATTTCTCATAAGTTGGTACTTCAGAGCGGTTTTTGTAAGTTTGCATAATAATCATCCTTTCTTCGTCATTAATCTTGTTCTAACTAGGGGCCTAGGACTCCCACTTCAAAACGTAAGAGTGGAAAATCAAGAAAAGTCAAGAACCCGTATTGGTTCAACTAATGCTCGATGGGGGATGAAGGAAGCACCTCATCGAGCAAAGCTTCATTTTATATATTCTATTATTATAATCATACACTTAATGCTGTTAAATCAATATGACTTTTTGAATAACATGAACATTCATATGAACTAGTTATTGCTTTTATTGGGAAATTACGATATTTTAAAGTTAGTACATTACACCACTAATGCACTAAGGTTGAAAGAAGGTGGAAGCTTGCTAATAAATAACGATGGATCAAAGCCGATTTATGTTCAAATAGCTGAGTGGTTAGAAACGGAAATAATGAGTGGTCATTTTGAAAGTGATCAAAAGGTATTTTCGCAATATCAGCTTGCCGAGATGTTTAATATTAATCCGGCTACAGCAGCAAAAGGGCTAAATATATTGGTAGATGAAAACATTTTGTATAAAAAGAGGGGGCTTGGAATGTTCGTAACGAATACTGCACGTGAAATGATTGTAGATAAACGAAAAAATCAAACTTTAACTCAGTTAGTAAAAGAATTGGTGTTAGAAGCCTCACGATTAAATGTGAGTGAGCATGAATTATTTGACATGATTAGAGCGGTAAAGAGTAAGGAGGTTGAGTGATGAATATCATTCAGTGTAAAGAGCTTACAAAAGTTTTTTGGAGGAAGAAAGTATTGAATAATATGTCTTTTTCCATTGAAGAAAACAAAATTACTGGACTAATAGGTCGTAATGGTGCTGGGAAAACGACTTTACTAAAAATTATAAGTGGTTTCTACTGTCAAACTTCTGGAGAAATTACGGTTTTTTCAGAAAAACCATTTAATAGCTTACTTGTGTCTGCTAATTCTATCTATATTGAACAGGAGATGAGCTTTCCGTCAGCTCTAAATTTGGTTCAAATTTTAGAAGAAGCGAGTCGATTTTATCCAAACTTTGATTGTGAGCTTGCACATCGTTTGTTTGACTATTTTTCTTTAGAACAATTGGATTATTATGCGCAGCTTTCAAAAGGAATGAGAAGTACATTTAATTGCATTATTGGTATAGCTTCTCGTGCAGAACTTACTATTTTTGATGAGCCAACAAATGGAATGGATGCAGGAGTTCGTAAAGATTTTTATCGAGCCTTATTGAAAGATTATTTAGCCAATCCTCGTACAATTATCCTTTCGAGTCATCATTTAGACGAAATTGAAAATTTATTAGAAGACATTTTGTTAATGCGAGGTGGAAATACACTTCTTCATCTTCCTGTATCAGCATTAAAAGAATATGCAGTGGGACTTAAAGGTGATATGAGTGTTCTTCAACAAGTGTTAACACATCGAAATATTATATATGAACAAGCAATCAGTCCTACGTATTCTTATGTTGTTATTGAAAATGATTTAACGGAAGAGGAAAAACAGGAGCTTCAAAGCAAAGGGATTCAGCTTTCAATGGTGGCTATTAGCGATTTATGTGTGTATTTAACAGACCGTCAAAAAGGAGGGATTGATGATGTCTTTAAATAAAATGAACTTGAGTGAAGTTACAAAAAAACAGTATATGTACAAATTAAAAGCGAATAAAGGGTCAATTAGTTCACTGATTTTTGCCCAATTAATAGCGATTTTGTTTTCATTCAATGGAACTGCAATGTCTGGCTCGGGAACAAGTATTCTGGGAATCGAATTGAATTATTTTAATTCAGATTTAGTGTTTGCGTTTTCGTTAATATGGGCTTTTATCACAGCCGTAACAATTACCACAAAAGATTATCGAAATGCCGAATTTTCATTTATAAATAATCGCTTGAGTAGTACAATGTCGGATGTTCTTTTTTTAGGAACAATGAGTATCCTTGCTGGAATAACAACCTTTTTCTCTGGCTTTTTATTGCAAGACCTGCTGTATTTTTTATCAGATAGTGTCTTTATCAATCAAAGTAATTTTCTTGATACGCCAATAGAATCTCTTTTCGGAATTGTAGCAACGATTCTTTACTTATGGTTGGTAAGTGCTATCGGTTATTTAATTGGTTCTTTAGTTCAGTTACACAAAATATTTGTAGTTGTTATTCCCGCACTACTATTAGGAATATCATTGATTAGCATATCGAATAATCAAATGATTTTTTTAGCACATATTGGTATGTTTTTTATGTTTGAAACATCCTTTTGGCTTTTTGTATTAAAAACAATCACAGCTTCTGCTCTTTGTTTTTATGCTTCCTTTTTGTTATTTAATCGAATGGAGGTGCGAAAATAATGGCACTTCTTAATAGTATATTGCCTATAGTAATCCTTTTAATTTTTGCTCTGTTATTTAGATATTTAGTTCAATATTTAAGAAGGAATAATAACGTATTTTCGAAGAAGCTGATGTGGTTTTTAAGTGGATATCTTCTTCTACTAATTATCGCAACGTTTATCTCAATATTTATACCTAAACATGAGCTAACCAAACATAAAGAAGCTTTTGAATCTAAAGTGGCAAAGGAGATATCGCAATTTAAGAATGATTTACTTCAAGGCAATTTGCAACAGATTGATTCTAACTTAATAAAATCTAGTTACGAGTTTGAATGGAAAGAAAATGTGCTACAAATTCAGGAAATTCAAAATCAATTTCTAGAAATGCCAATTTATATAGAAGAGAAAGAACGTAATGATCATCTTATTGAAGCAATGATGTATACGTCTAAGCATTATTATCAAGATATTGATATTACAGATGAAATTAAACCAATAGAAATGGAATTACGAGATAATACATTATTTATAACTTTAGTACGCTCTGAAATTAAATTATCTAAAATGACGGCAGGATTTCCTATTAGACAATTTACAGGGGAAAGCGTATTTAACGATCACAATGATTCAATTGGACAAAGCGTTATATATATTAAGGTTCCTAAAGGAGTAAAAATTGAAAATGAAGATAATTTCAATATAACTTATGTGGAAAAACTAAAGAAATCAGATTGAAAATAGGGAGAAATAAATGAAAAGCTCTGATTCTCAGTTACAAAGTCGAGGGATGATTACAAGTGAAGGTTTACTACAATATAGTAATCATACAAAAATTGAACTATTGGGAATGCTTAAATCTAAAGAAGCATGTAGGAGAACTATCGCTGTAAAAATACTATCAGAGAAATATGCTTTAAACGATGACTTGATTCGTTCATTTCTTCATACTCTTAAACAAGAAAAAAAACTTTATACAAAGATTGCATTATGTGATGCACTTTCAAAAGGTGATGTTCAGTCTGCAAAGATTATGGTCGAATATTTAGGGGGAATAAACAATAATCAACATACAGCATTACCTACTAAAGGTTTCAATAAGAAAAGTTATCCTTTACCGCGGGATATCATCGCTCGAACTTTAGCTAATATGAAAGAAGATATTCTACCAGTTTTAATGGATGTGCTTAAGACCAATAACATTTTTGCAATTAGAGAAGTTATTGATGCAATAGGGTTCATTTGTTTTTATAACAATTTACATTCGGATAATCAAATTATTGATGGACTTATAGTATGCTTAAGAAACTATCATAACGATGACATTATTCGATGGAAATTGGTAAGAGCATTTGAAAGTTTTAACGACATCAGTATGGTGAAAATTCTTATGGAAATCGAAGAAAACGATAGTCAATTGATTATAAGAAATGAAGCTAAGAGGTCACTCACAATTATTAATAGCCGAACTAAAAGTTAAAAAAATGACTTATCAAGAGAATAGTAAATTGATATATCGTTAAATATTGACATAACAATTTAACAAAGTCAAAAAAAGAAGCCAATAGTAAAAGGTTTGGAC
>NZ_HG428741.1:2061374-2119728 GCF_000380245.2 Bacillus massiliigorillae | reverse complement strand
CATTTACTATTGGCTTTAATTATATATCTTATAGTTACCTAGATCATTAGTTGAACTTTATTAATGCACTTTAAGATTTTTAATTAATTCTAAAGCATCAACATTTTCAAGTGAAGACAAATCACCTACTGGTTGCTCTAAATATGCTGCTTTAATTACTCTTCGCATGACTTTACCATTTCGTGTTTTTGGTAATTGTGGGATGAAATGAATTTCCTGTGGCTTTAAAGCTTTGCCAAGTGCGTTTGCAACCGATTCTAATAGCTCTTGTTTCAACTCATCTGATGGTGAACAATTGTTTAAAACAACAAAGCAAACAGCGCATTCACCTTTTACTGGGTGGGGAATACCGATGCTAGCACATTCCGTCACAAGTGGATGGTTCACAATAACCGATTCAATTTCAGCAGGACCTACACGCTTACCTGCAATGTTTAATATATCATCAGAGCGTCCAGTTATAGTCCAAAAGCCGTCAGCGTCTTTAATAACCCAGTCTCCATGAACCCATGTATTTTTCCAAACATGCCAATAAGAGGTTTCATAGCGTTCATTTTCCTTCCAAAAGCCATTTGTCATACCAACCCATGGTTTTAAAATAACGAGTTCACCAACTTCATCAATAACTGATTTACCTTCAGGATTGAATACATCGACATCCATTCCTAATAAAGGTGAGTTAAATGTGATGGGGGAAATTGGTTTTAATAATGTATTGCCGAGTATCCCACCTGAAATTTCTGTTCCACCGGAATAATTTATGATTGGTATTCTTTCTTTTCCTACATTTTTAAACAACCACATCCATGGATCAGGATTCCACGGTTCACCAGTAGAGCCAATGGCTTTTAATTTCGAAAGGTCATGTTGGTCAATATTAGAAGTGTCTTGATTCATAATGGAACGAATAAAAGTAGGAGAAATACCAAGATGTGTCACGTCATGTTTGCTACAAATCTCCCAAATTCTATCGCTAGAAGGATAGTCAGGTACACCTTCAAAAAGCACAATACTTGCTCCGTTCAATAATCCACCGAAGACAAGAAATGGACCCATCATCCAGCCCATGTCACTATACCAGAAGAAAGTATCTTCTTTTGTAACGTCCATGCCAATTCCGGCATCAAAAGCCGCTTTTATTGGGAAACCACTATGAGTATGAACGGCTCCTTTTGGTTTACCAGTTGTACCTGAAGTATAAAGCAACATAAGTGGATCTTGACTATTCGTTTGAAGTGTTTCTACGACATTATTATTAGAGGTTATTGTATCCCAATGAATATCACGGTTTACATTCCAAGAAGTTTGTTCAGAGGTGCGATTGACGACAATAACATGTTTGATAGAAGGGCAGCTCTTAACTGCTTGATCTGCTTCTGTTTTCATGTTAATTTTTTTACCGCGGCGATAATATCCATTTGCAGTAATTAAATAATTAGCTTTAGCCGCTTGAATTCTTGTTGCTACTGCTTCGGCTCCATACCCAGAAAAGACAGGAGAGAAAATACAACCGATTTTGGCTAATGCTAGCATACTGATAACGGTTTCAGGAATCATTGGCATATAGATGGTGATAATATCACCTTTCTTCATGCCAAGCTTGAGAAAACCAGCGGCAGCAGCATGGACTTCACGATTTAACTGTGCAAAGGTATATGTTTTATCTTTTCCATCATCACTTTCCCAAATAAGCGCTTTGTTATTGGCTGTCTGTGGATTTTTCGCCCATTTTCCTAACGCATTTTCTACTACATTAATTTTTCCATTCATAAACCAACGAGGATATTTCCACTCTAAAGAGGATTGCAATGTTTCGTCGTAATCTTTATACCATTCGATATCAAGTTCTTTTACAGCTTGATCCCAAAACCAAGAAACATTTTCAATAGATTTCGTATAAAATGTATCATAATCATCGTAACCTAATTTTTGCATCCATTTGTAAAGCCTTGTTTGTTTCATTTTTTTGGAATCTGGAAACCACACAGCTTGATTCTTCATAGTATACCCCTTTCAACTAAGTGAATAGTATTTTATTACTTTATTATACAATAAAAGAAAAAGATGGTACAATGCGATTCTGATATATTCAAAGACTAGTATAAAAGTATCGTGTTTTTTTATAGGCAAACATACTTTTTTTTAATAAATGAACAGATAAATTTACATAAAAAATGAAAAATATGGTAGATTTTTAGTGAAAGAAAATTTATTATTAAATCTACTCCAGAAGTTTCGTAAAATCCTCTAGGACTTTCTACATTTAATAGAGTTTATCATTTATTAACAAAAGTATCTGCGATAGTCATTTACCTAATAATTTTAAACAAGACCTCCATTATATTTAGAGGCTAATACAAAAAGTGAATTTGAAAGCGTTTACTTTTGGCTTTAGAAGATGTAGTATGATTCGTTGATTTTTTTCTATCTTAGTTAAAACTCATGTTTGATGTATTCATTTTGTTAGGGGGAAGATAGGAATGAAAGCTCACCATTTAGTATTTAATAATTCTATAGATATAAACCCTCGATTAGGTACAATTCTTCTAAATGAGAAGAGGATGGCACTGATGTCTGTAGAAGCGTTAGGTTTATTAAGAAGAGATTTAGTATCTACTCTTAGTATGGATCGCGCAAAAGGTTTTTTGCTACGTTATGGATGGGCTTGTGGATTTAACGATGCTGAATCACTAAAGAAGATGTATGATTGGGACTCTAGAGAAGAACTAATTCTTGCTGGTCCTGCTCTTCATACATTAGAAGGGGTAGTAACAGTAGACGCAGAGGAGTTATATATTGGTGAAGATCGATTTTATATGTCAGGTTATTGGCGGAATTCCTTTGAAGCAGAGGAGCATATTCGGCATTTTGGCTATAGTGATGAAGCGGTATGTTGGATGCTTATCGGCTATGCGACTGGCTTCCTAGCTAATACATTCGGAAAAGAAGTTGTTATTTATGAGAAGTGTTGTAAAGGAAAAAAGGACGAGCATTGCTATTTTATTGCACAAACTGTCGAAAATTGCTCTCCAGAACAACGTGAAATATTAAGATATTATCAAAATGAATCATTAACAACTGAACTAGATGATATTCATAAAGAATTAAAAATGTTAAATAAATCGATTATTCGCTCGGAAGAAGTACAAAAGCAACTTACAAATCTTTTATTAGAAGGAAAGAGCCTTTCTAGTTTAATAGAAGTGATAGCAAACGTATTAGGAAGAAGTGTTTTAATAGAAAGAGGCACATCGAATTATGCCTTTGAAACTCATATTATTAGAGAAAAAGACTATGAAAGTTATAAGAAATGGAGAAAGAATAGTAAAAGCCATCGCGAGAATATAGATGTATTTCCAATTATGGCTAATATGGTCTCCTTAGGAAAGATGGTTATTGTAGGAGGAAATCCATTAAATAAAGAAGCAGAACAAATTATCGAACGTTCACTTTCCATATTGGCTATTCATATACATACTCAAAAGGTTATAGGGCAGTCATTGTGGCAAGAGAAAATTAATTTTTTTGATGAATTAATGGAAGAAAATCACAATCCTTCATTACTAGTGAAAAAGGCAAAGCATATTTTTGATTTAGATTTTGAAAAGGAAAATCGTATAATTGTTATAAAAAGCGCACCAATAGATCGATTAGAAGATATTCATTTTGTATTAAGTAGAAAATATGTTGACCAGGATATTTTTATTAAAAAGGGTTATATAGTCATGATTTTAAATAAAGCATGCTTGGAAAAACCTTCGATTGAAACATTTATGAAACAAATACAAAGTTTAATTTCTCAATATTATAAAAACGTTAAAGTCTACATCGGAGTAGGTAGGATATCATGTTCAATTAACGAAATAGGAGAAAGTTATCAAGATGCTTTTCATATTTGTGATTTTCTTAGCATAGCTTATCCAACAACCAATAAGGCGGTTATTTTTGAGAATTTAGATCCGATTATGCTTTTTCTAAAAAGTACAAAACCTAAAGATTTACTACTATTCTATGAGAACATACTAGGTGACATTATCAAGTATGATGAATCAAATGATTCGAATTTTATGGAAACATTAAAATTATATTTAGAGAATAATGGAAATGTGAATCAAACTGCGCAAGAATTAAATCTTTCAATACCAGGTCTAAGATATCGTCTTGAAAAAATTGAGACTTTAGTCCATGCTGATTTGAAAACAGGAACAGGAAGGTTTCAATGTCAGCTTGCCACACAAGTTTATTACACATTGAAGACCATTCAGCAAAATAAAAAAAGAAAATAACAAAAAAGGTTCCAAGCATGCTGATTTAGCAAATCAGCATGGTGGAGCCTTTTTTTATAGATTAGAAAAATTAGCTACTTTCATTTTTGAAAGTGAAACAAGAAAAGACCATACATTTCGATAATTTATTATGTTTTATACGTTTTGTATGATGTATATAGAATCTAGATTTGAATATTTGAAAGCGCTTAAATATATAGATGAGAGGGAGGCAAGCAAATGACAATTGCACAAAAAACGACAAAGCCTTTAACGGGTGAAGAATATTTAGAAAGCATTAGAGATGGGCGTGAAATATGGCTACATGGTGAGAAGGTAAAAGATGTTACTACTCATCCAGCTTTTCGTAATTCAGCCCGATCTATTGCTCGTTTGTACGATGCTTTGCATGATCCTAAGTACAAAGATATTTTAACGAGAGAAACGGATACAGGTTCAGGTGGTTATACCCATAAGTTTTTCCGAGTATCTAAAAGCCCTCAAGAATTGCTCGAAGCGAGAGATGCAATTGCTCAATGGACTAGACTTACTTATGGTCAAATGGGTAGAACTCCTGATTACAAAGCGTCTTTTCTAGGTACATTAGGTGGAAATCCAGAATATTATTCTCCTTATCAAGAAAATGCAAAGTTTTGGTATAAAGAAGCACAAGAAAAAAATTGGTTCTTTAACCATGCGATTGTAAATCCTCCTGTTGACCGTCATAAGCAGGTTCACGAAGTGTCAGACGTATTTATTAGAGTAGAAAAAGAGACAGATAAAGGTTTAATTGTAAGCGGTTCAAAAATGGTAGCTACTGGTTCTGCATTAACGAATTTCAATTTCGTTGGAACATACGGGCTTCCTATTCAGAAGAAAGAATTTGCGGTTGTGTTTATAGCACCAATGGATACGCCAGGAGTGAAGCTCATCAGTCGTGCGTCGTATGAAATGAATGCAGCTGTTATGGGTAGCCCTTTTGATTATCCATTAAGTAGTCGATTTGATGAAAATGATGCGGTGCTTGTATTTGATCAAGCGTTAATTCCTTGGGAAAATGTCATCATTTATGAAGATATGAAGAAAACAACAAGCTTTTTTGCTGAAAGTGGTTTTATCAATCGTTTTACATTCCAAGGTGTTACTCGTCTAGCTGTAAAATTAGATTTTATTATTGGACTTATGCTAAAAGCTGTTAAAACTGCTGGAACTGATCAATTTAGAGGTGTTCAAGCAAATATTGGTGAAGTCATCGGTTGGAGAAATATGTTTTGGTCATTAAGTGATGCGATGGCATTAAACCCAACACAAGGTCCGAATGGTACCGTTATTCCAAATTTAAATGGTGGTTTAGCATACCGGATTTTCATGGCGGAAGGCTGGCCGAAGATTACAGGTATTATTCAGCAAATTTGTGGAGGGAATCTCATAGTACAGCCTTCAAGTGCTCGCGATTTTCTTAACGAAGATTTTAGACCGACTCTTGAAAAATTATATCGTGGCTCACATGGAATTGATGCTGTCGATAAAATTAAAACAATAAAATGCTTATGGGATGCAATTGGCACAGAGTTTGGTGGTAGAGCTGAGCTTTATGAGCGCAATTATGCAGGAAATCATGAAGATATTCGCTTGCAAACACTATTTGATGCACAGGGTAGCGGTAAAGCAGAAGAATTTATGGCCTTTGCGGAAGAATGTATGAATGATTATGACCTGAAAGGTTGGACGAATCCAACATGGATTAATCCAGATGATGTGAGTTATTTCCAAAAATAACTTTATTCATAGATTGTGAAATGAAGGTAAGTAAGCTATTGCAGTTAATGAAGAGGATTATTATTAATATTATTTGGAGGGATTTATCATGTCAAATTTTGACGTAGCGCAATTAGCGCATGTTGAGCTTTACTCACCAAAACCAGAGGAAACTGTAAAATTCTTTACGGATATTATGGGTTTACAAGTTTCTGCTAGAGAAGGTCAATCGGTGTATCTTCGTGCATATGAAGATTTCTATCATCATACGTTAAAAATTACTGAAGCGAAAGAACCTGGCATGGCGCATGCAGCTTGGAGAGCGAGCTCAGAAGCAGCTCTTTATCAACGAGTACAATCACTTGAGAAAAGTGGATATGGAAAGGGATGGATTGAAGGCGATCTTGGACACGGCAAAGCATATCAATTTAAAACACCTGATGGACATAATTTAGAAATCCTTTGGGATGTAGATTATTACCAAGCCCCTGACCATCTAAAGACAGCTCTAAAGAGTCGTCCACAAAAGCGACCAAATATTGGTGTGCCAGCAAGACGTTTAGATCATATCAATTTAATGTGTAATGATGTAACGAAAAACAAAAATTTCATGTCTGAACAATTAGGATTTAAACTCCGTGAAAATATCGTTATGAATAATGGGCAAGAAATCGGTGCATGGATGAGTGTAAGTCCGCTTGTACATGAGGTAGCGCTAATGAATGACCAACGTGGTGGTAAAGGAAGATTCCATCATATTGCATTTTGGTATGGTTATCCTCAACATTTAATGGATGTTGCAGATTTATTGGTGGAAAATGACATAGTGATTGAAGCGGGTCCAGGAAAGCATGGCGTAAGTCAAGCGTACTTTATGTATGTTTTTGAGCCAGGTGGAAATCGTATTGAATTATTCGGAGACTCTGGTTATCTTATTTTTGATCCAGATTGGAAGCCAATTACTTGGACGGAAGATGAATTAGAGAAAGGTATCATTTGGTACGGTTCACCACTTCCAGAAGAATATTTCTTATACGGAACACCTGATATCACGCCTGCAAAGGTGAAATAATTGCGTATTCACTTTTCTAAAATGCCTTCGTTGCATCATTCCATTGTAGCGATTGGAGCTTTTGATGGTGTTCATAAAGGCCATCAAACGTTGATTCGAAAATTAGTTGAACATAGTAAACAAATGGGTGTTCCAAGTGTTGTTTATACGTTTGACCCACCACCACGTGTGTTTTTTCGAAATGCTAGGCAACTTACTTCTATTGAAGAAAAAGTAAACAGGATTGCAAAATTAGGAGTTGATCATATTGTCATAGCGCAATTTGATGAATCGTATTTGCAGATGAGTGCTTCCAAATTTATAAAATTACTGTTTCGAATTAATCCAGTTGAAGTAATTGTTGGGCGTGATTTTCACTTTGGTAAGAATCGAAGTGGAGGAATGAAGAATTTGCAGGAACACTTCAAAGTAACCTTACTTGAAACGATTTGTTGTGAAGAGGGTGAGGTTATTTCTTCTACACGTATTCGAGAGTTAATAGCGCATGGAAATGTTCGCGAGGCACAAAGTTTATTAAATTGGTAATGAAATGCAAGTATAATAATTTGAATATTCAAATTAATGAAAAGAGGGACGACCATGGATGATCGTAAGTTCAGGGACGCAATGGGGAAGTTTGCAACGGGTGTGACTGTGATTACGACAGAAGTGGATGGGAAAGAGCATGGCATGACCGCAAATGCGTTCATGTCTGCTTCTCTTCATCCAAAGCTTGTTGTCATATCAATCGGAGAAAACGCCAGCATGCTTGAGAAAATAAGAAAAAGTCAAAAGTTTGCTGTTAATGTTCTTTCGGCTAAACAGCAGGAACTATCAATGGTTTTTGCTGGGCAAATGAAAGAGAAGAAAGCAGTGAACTTTGCCAGACTAGAAGATTTACCAGTAATAGAAGGAGCAATAGCTCAAGTTACTTGTAATGTAGTTAGTGAATACGTCGAAGGCGATCACACTCTTTTTATAGGGTCAGTAACGAATATTCAACTTGAAGATGAAGAACCACTCTTATTCTTTAAAGGTCAGTATCGATTTTTATCTATGCAAGAAGTTTTTAAATAAGAGGTGAACAAAAATGAATATTCAAAATTGCGTAGAGCGTCTAGTTCAAGCGGAAGTTCATCAAATGCCCATTGAGCCATTAACAGATATATTTCCAAGTATTACAGTGGACGATGCATATCAAATACAATTAGCTCAGATTCAACGGAAAGTGGCAAATGGTGCTGTGATTATAGGGAAGAAGATAGGCTTAACAAGTAAGGTTATGCAAAAAATGTTTCAAGTGGATGAACCAGATTATGGTCATTTATTAGACAACATGATGTATGTAGATGGTGATACCGTAGCTTTGGGTGAACTTATTCAACCTAAAATAGAATTTGAGATTGCCTTTAAGTTGAAAAAAGATTTAAAGGGACCAGGTGTTACACCATTAGATGTAATCAATGCTACAGATTATGTTGTGCCTGCTTTTGAAATTATTGATAGTCGAATAAAGGATTGGCAAATTTGCTTTGAAGATACAGTGGCAGACAATGGATCATCCGCTAAAGCTATTATTGGTGGAAGTCCAACTCGGATAGAGGAAATCGATTTACAACATATTGGAATGGTTGTTTATAAAAATGGAGATTACTTTGATTCAGCAGCAGGAGCAGCCGTTATGGGAAATCCTATTAGAGCAGTAGCTTGGTTAGCAAATAGTCTTGGTAAGTATGATATTGGATTACATGCTGGTGAAATGGTTTTATCAGGAGCCTTATCAGCAGCTGTTCCAATTGAAAATGGAGATACATTCACTGCAGAATTTGCTCATATTGGCTCTGTGTCAGCCTCATTCCAAGAAAAGGAGTAGTGACATTGGATAAATTAAAAGTAGCTATTATTGGGTCGGGAAATATAGGAACAGATTTAATGTATAAGATTGAGAGATGTGAGTTTCTAGAAATGAGTGTCATGGTTGGAATTGATCCTGAATCAGAAGGTTTAAGAAGAGCAAGAGAGCGTGGCTATCATTCTATTGCAACTGGAATTGAAGGTTTAGTAGAAATACCTGAGAAATTCGATATTGTCTTTGATGCAACAACTGCAAAAGCACATGTGAAACATAGTGACATGATTACAGCATTAGGAAAGAAAATGATTGATTTAACGCCAGCAGCCATTGGTCCTTTTGTAGTGCCATCTGCCAATGTAAAAGAGCATTTACAATTATCTAACGTTAATATGGTCACTTGTGGTGGCCAAGCAACGATACCGATTGTGTATGCCATTAATCAAATCTGTCCAGTAGAATATGCGGAGATTGTAGCGACAGTAGCAAGTAAAAGTGCTGGTCCAGGTACAAGAGCAAATATCGATGAGTTTACTCGTACTACCTCACGAGCGATTGAAAAGATAGGTGGGGCAGAGAAAGGAAAAGCTATTATTATCTTAAATCCAGCAGAGCCTCCTGTTATTATGCGAGATACGATTCATGTGTTAGTGAAAGAAGTAGGATTGGAACAAGAAATTATCGCTTCAATTGAACAAATGGTTGCGACTGTTCAAGAATATGTTCCAGGCTATACATTACGTGGAAATCCCATTTTTGATGGTAGAAAAATATCTGTATTTATTGAAGTTGAAGGAGCTGGAGACTTTTTCCCTTCTTATTCAGGAAACTTAGATATTATGACTGCAGCTGCTGCAAAAGTCGGTAATGAAATGGCGAAAATGCAGTTAACAACTATCCAAAATTAAAAATAAGGAGGGGAAAAGATGAAGGGTTCATTAAATATTGTTGATGTAACGTTACGAGATGGTAGTCATTCGATGAAGCATGCTTTCACAGAGGAGCAAGTTCGCCAAGTAGCGAGAGGGTTAGATGAGGCAGGGATAAAATATTTCGAAGTATCACATGGCGATGGGCTTGGTGGCTCATCATTACAATATGGCTTCTCAAAGGTGAATGAATTACAGCTTATTGAGGCTGCTCGTGAAGAGTGTAAACAAGCAGAAATATCGGTTTTAATACTGCCAGGAATCGGGTTAAAGGAAGATCTTCAAGATGCAGTTAGTGCAGGAGCAAAAATGGCTCGTGTTGCTACTCATGTTACGGAAGCAGATGTAGCAGCACAGCATATTGAGTTAAGTAGAAATCTTGGTTTGAAAACGGTAGGTTTTCTGATGATGGCACATATGGCTCCTACTAACAAGCTAGTGGAACAAGCGAAACTCTTTGAAAGTTATGGTGCTGAAATTGTTTATGTGACAGATTCGGCGGGGGCGCTTCTACCTCATGAAGTAAGGGAAAAGGTTCAAGCGTTAAGAGAAAATCTATCCTGTGAAATTGGTTTTCATGCTCACAATAATTTATCACTTGCAATGGCAAATACGATGGCGGCAATAGAAGCAGGCGCTACATATATTGATGGAAGCTTACGCTGTTTAGGAGCAGGGAGCGGTAATACACAAACCGAAGTCATGGTGGCAGTTCTTGATAAATTAGGCTATAACACAGGCGTCAAACTATTTCCAATTATGGATGTAGCAAATGACGTAGTTGCTAAATTTATGCCAAGGCCTCAAGAAATTACAGGTTCAAGCTTAATTATGGGTTATGCAGGTGTTTATTCAAGTTTCTTATTATTTACTCAAGAAGCTGCAAGAAAATATGGAGTAGATGAACGTGATATTTTAGTAGCTTTAGGAAAGATGCAAGCAGTTGGAGGTCAAGAAGATTTAATTTATGACGTGGCAAGAGGGATAGCAGCTAAGAAGAATCTATTAGTCTAACTAGAGGTGATATTAAATGAGTAATATGATTGATCAAATTGCTTCGCAACTATATGCAGCAGAAAGAGAATGTTACGAGGTAGATAAATTTGTAGACCAGTATCCAGAATTAGATATTGATTTAGCCTACGATATTCAAGAACGCTTAATCCAAATGAAATGTGAAAAAGAAAATGCAAAAATAGCCGGTTGGAAGTTAGGGTTAACTAGTAAAGCAAAACAAATCATGATGGGTGTACATGAGCCTTCATATGGCATTTTACTAGACAATATGCAGCTACTTGAAGGAGAAAAATTTTCTGTAAAATCATTTATTCACGCTAAAATTGAACCAGAAATTGCCTTTTTCTTTGATAAAGAAGTAAAAGGACCTGTTGTTTCTGTTGCAGACATTTTGGAGGCAACTGCTTATATTGCACCAGCTATGGAAATTATCGATAGTCGTTATCGGAATTTCAACTTTACACTATCAGATGTAATCGCAGATAATTCTTCTTCTAGCCGTTATATCGTCGGAGAGAAATTATATCGAATAGATGAAGTTGATTTACGTTTGATAGGAATGGTCTTTAAGAAAAATGGAGAAATCCTTGCTACTAGTGCCGGTGCAGCGGTAATGGGGCATCCAGCAAGAGCGATTGCTTGGATGGCTAACAAATTGGTGAAAAGGGGTCAAAGCATTAAGCCTGGTGAAGTGGTATTAAGTGGAGCGTTAACAGGAGCTGAAACGATTGCAGCTGGTGATCACTTCTCAGTTAGTTTTGATGGAATGGGTAATTTAGAAGCTGTATTTGAAGGATAAGAATATATTACATACATTGATAAAGGGGGAGAAAGCTTATGCCATTTATTCAAGTAACGATTATGGAAGGGCGTACACTCGATCAGAAAGAACAACTCATATATGAGCTGAGTCATGCTACTGCCAAAGCCTTACAATCTTCTATAGAAAATATTCGTGTATCAATTAATGAAATTCCTAGTAATCATTGGGGAATCGCAGGTGAATCTGTATATAAACGAAATAATACGCTAATGGGGTGAGCAAATTGAATACAATTCAAAAAGAAGTAAAAGAGGTTAAGCTTTTTATTAATGGTGAATATGTGGACTCTTCCAATGCTTCCATGTTTGAAGTGAAAAATCCTGCTACTCAAGAAATCATTGCACGAGTTCATGAAGCTTCTTATGAAAATGTGGATGCTGCTTGTAAAGCGGCTAGAAAAGCATTCGAAGAAGGTCCATGGCGAACGATGTCTGTTTCTGAGCGTTGTTCAAAAATAAGACGGATGGCAGAAATTATTATAGAAAGAAAAGAAGAATTAGCAAGTCTAGAAGCGTTAGACGTTGGTAAGCCCTATCATGTTGCATTAGAAACTGAAATCCCAAGAGCAGCTCATAATCTTACATTCTTCGCTGACTTCATGGAGAAACAAGGTGGCGAAGTATATCCGATGGATGAAGAATTCTTAAACTACACTCGCTATGAACCAGTAGGGGTAGCTGCTTTAATTACACCTTGGAATCTACCTTTTATGCTGACAACATGGAAGTTAGGCCCATGTCTAGCTACTGGAAATACAGCGGTTATAAAACCGGCAGAAATCACTCCACTAACAGTGTCTCTTCTTGGTGAAATAGCGAAGGAAGCGGGAATTCCTGATGGGGTAGTGAATGTAGTTCATGGGTTCGGAGTGGATTCGGCTGGAGAATATATGACAACACATTCTGATGTGGATTTAATTTCATTTACTGGAGAAACAACAACTGGGAAAGCAATTATGAAAAATGGTGCGGATTCGTTGAAACGAGTTTCATTTGAATTAGGCGGTAAAGCAGCGAATATTATTTTTGAAGATGCTAATTTAGATAAAGCAATTCCCGTTTCTATTCGAGCGGCTTTCATGAATTCTGGTCAAGTTTGTTTAGCTGGTTCAAGAATACTAGTACAGCGCTCCATCTTTGACGAATTTGTAAGTCGTTTTAAACAAGCAGCATCAGAACTTGTTGTTGGTGATCCTCAAAACGAAACAACTAATATGGGCCCTCTTGTAAGTGAGGAACATTATGTGAAAGTGACAAGTTACTTCGATATTGCAATAGAAGAAGATTCAAAGTTAGTTTTTGGAGGAAAACGTCCCGAACTACCTGATTACTTACAAGATGGATATTATCTAGAACCTACTATTTATATTCAAGAAAATCCGAATGCACGAATTTGTCAAGAAGAGATCTTTGGACCGGTAGTCACACTCATACCATTTGATACGGAAGAAGAAGCTCTCCAAATCGCGAATAATGTTGATTATGGATTGAATGGTGTTGTGTGGACAGATAATTTACAACGCGCACATCGTATTTCACATAATGTTCGTGCAGGTACAATTTGGGTTAATTGCTGGTTTGTTCGTGACCTGCGTGCTCCTTTTGGTGGGTTTAAGAAGAGTGGAATTGGTAGAGAAGGTGGCCATTATAGCTTAGAGTTTTTTACCGAAGCCAAAAATATTTGTATTGCACTTAAATAAAGTACGATGTTTTGTATCGAAGCGTATTATTAAAAATATGAACAGAAACCACGGCTATTTTCATTATAGGCGTGGTTTTTCTTATTTAGAGTAATACTTGCTTTTTAAATATAAATAGAATAAATTTGAATGAATTGTTTAATAATTAAAGTAAAAAATATAAAAGACTACTACCTTAGTAGTATAGTATATATTAGTTAGAGCATTCTGTTTTAATCAATATTATTCATGTCAAACCGATAAAAACATAGGAACTAAATAAAAATTGCCTTCGGGGATAATACCTTTTTTTACTAATTTTATGATATTATTTACCTAAGGTGCAAACAGTAGAAAAGAGTTTCTAGCGGATTTGGAGAGGTGATTGTTGCACATGAAAATCGGTAATGTAGTAGTGCTTAAAATAAGAAATGGTACAGAAGTTGAAGAATATAAATCAAAAGTATTGGAAATGGAAAAAGATTCTTTTTGTATAGATATTCCGCAAAACATTCGAACGCTAAAATCGAATACTCTACCTAAGGGTGTTACGATTGAACTTACGTATTTAACGATAGAAGGAAATGTGTTTGAATTTAATACTAAAGTAATTGGTAAGAGAAATACAGGCATTCATATGCTAGAACTTTATTATCCTAGTAAAGAAAATCATAAAAAAATTCAGCGAAGACAGTTTGTGAGAGTAAATGTCCCTGTGGATATTGCGATACATTGTCCGAATAATATGTTTTCAGCGTTTGTAACGCATACAGAAGATATAAGTGCGGGTGGAGTAGCGGCTTTTGTCCCTAATAATATAGAAGTGAAACCGGAAATGGTTATTGATGTATGGATTGCCTTGCTTTTTAATTCAGGAGAATTTAAATATATAAAGTTCCCAAGTAAAATAATTCGAGTTCTACAAAGAGAAGAGTATTCGCAGAATATCATTACTATTGAATTTACTGATATGAATAAAACTGATCGACAGTTACTCATTCGCTATTGTTTTGAGAAACAATTACAGTTGAGAGATAAGTTACTTTAATGTGAATCTATGTAAATAATAAGCAAGCTAATATATATAGGCTTTGGAGGGAATATAATGCTTATTAAATTAATTGATGCTCAGGAAGGCGATATCTTGCTTAAAGATATAATGTTGCCATCAAATAGACCTTTAATGTTTAAAGGTGCAGTTTTGACAAAGGACAACATTAAAGTATTATCTGCTTTTTTAATTCGTAATGTAGATGTGAATAAACCTGTTGCACAAGCGTTGGTTAAAGCTTCTTCAGATCAAATTGAGGAAGAAGAATGTGATTTTCTTACTGCATATAGTAATGCAGTAGAACAATATAAAGTATTATTTAAAATGTGGCAGTCAGGAGTACCAACGCATGTCTTGGATGTGAGAGAAATTATCGTTCCGCTATTAGAACAGGCTTTAACCGAGGAAAAAGTTGATTTCTTCTTATATAAACAGTCAACTCCTGTAGATTATATATATCATCATGCTATTTCTGTAGGATTATATGCAGCTTTTCTAGCTAAGTCTCTTGGGTTATCAAAGGGAGAAGTAATTCAGGTAGCAATAGCAGGTTGCCTATGTGATGTTGGCATGGCTAGAATTCCAACAAAAATATTAACAAAAAAATCAAAGCTACTAAGAGAAGAGTATCAGGAAGTGAAAAATCATCCTGTAATAGGCTATAAAATGTTATTAGAAACATCGAGCTTAAAGAAAGATGCTCAGTTAGCTATTCTACAGCATCATGAAAGATTAGATGGGTCAGGTTATCCAAGGGGAGAAAAAGCCGAAAAAATTCATCTATATTCAAGAATTATTGCAGTTGCTGATACATATCATGCTTTAACTACGGATAAACATTACCAAAATGGCATACCGCCATTTAAAGTATTAGAAATGATAAGATACGAGGAATTTGGAAAGTTTGATCTGCCCGTTGTAAATGCATTATTAACTTCAATCGTTCAAATGGGGATAGGTAGTAAAGTGATATTATCTAACTTTCTTTCTGGAGAAGTAATATTTATGAATCCTCAAAATATTACACGCCCACTAATAAAACTTCAAGACTCTGATGATATGGTTGACTTAGAGACTAGAAGAGATTTGTTTATTGAGGTGATTTTTTAGAATTTATAAAAAATATTACTCGTTTAGATGCTTTGACACTAATTTGTTTTAATAAATTTGGAGATTTATATATTGTCATTTCAAAAAATAATAAAATGGATGAGTTTTTTAAAGAAGATGAAATAAATGATTTAGGAATTGTTCATTTTTCTTGGGCAATGTATGAATAGAAGTAATAGGGTAAGAAAACTAAGGCTGTGCAAAAAGTGATTGTAAATCATTTTTTGTATAGCTTTTTTTGTTACGGAATGTTGCTAGAAAAGAATTTTTCTAGGATTTTGACGTTTTAGTAGTACAATTAAAGTGTATTATTTTTTATACATAATAATCAGAAAGTGTATATGAAGAATGGAGGGGTGTTATGATCCTCACAAAATCTACTATAAATTCATTTCGGTACATATTTATATTATATATATCATTTATTGTAGTATTCGCAATGCTATATCTATTACCAATTGCTAGGACGGGGACACTTTCATTTGTTGATTCTCTTTTTGTATCTACAAGTGCGCTGAGTGTGACTGGATTATCGACCATTAATATTGCGGAAGAATTAACTCGTACTGGACAAACATTATTAATAGTAGAAATGCAGTTAGGTGGAATCGGAATTCTAGTATTGATTAGTTATTTATTTCTTATGATGGGAAAGAGAATAACGATGTCGAGTATGCTATTAATATCGAGAGATCAAAATCAGAGCAATTTAAAGACAATTAAACTCTTAAGCTTTTCAGTATTAATTATTGCGCTAACAATTGAACTGATTGCTTTTTGTTTAATTATAGGACAAGTTATTCCACATTATGATTCGATGTCAGATGCTATTTTTATTACGATTTTTCATTGTGTGGCAAGCTTTACAAACGCTGGGTTCGATATTTTTGATGGCAGTTTTTCAATTTTTGAGCATAATCAATTAGTTTTGTATGCTTCAGCAGCGACAATTTTTTTAGGCAGTATCGGTTATCCGACTATTATGGAGTATGTATTTTCTTTTAGAAAAAAGAAAAGTTTGTTCACGAAGATTAATATTCGTCTACATGCTTTATTATTGGCAATCGGTACATTCATTTATTACATATTAGAAGGTCATCATGGTTTTGCTGGTCTTAGCTTTTTTGACAAAATTTCTAACTCTGTTTTTCTTTCAGCTACGTCTCGAAATGGAGGATTATCGACAATAGATATTTCTACTTTATCCATTACTACAGTGCTTATGATTATGCTGTTAATGTTTATTGGTGGTGCTTCTTCAAGTACTGGTGGCGGGATTCGATTAACTACATTAGCTGTGTTAATTGCGAAAGTAATATCAGTTGCTAAGTCGCAAGAGCATACAGTGATTTACAAAAAAACAATAACGCAAGAAACCATAAATAAGTCATTTTTAATTTTTATTAGTTTTATTGTATTAATTTTTAGCTCGACCGTTATATTAACGATATTTCAAAATGTTCCATTAGAACAAATTATGTTTGAGGTTATTTCTGCATTAACTAATACTGGTTTATCCATGGGGTTAACAAGTGATCTGGCGGTAGTTTCAAAGCTTGTATTGATTTGTTTGATGGTGATTGGACGTATTGGGATTTTCACGCTTATTTATTTTGTATTTAGAGTGGAAAGTTCGAAAATCAGTTATTTAAAAGAAGATTTAGCAGTAGGTTAAGAGAGGAAGATAGGGTATGAAACAGTTTTTAATTATAGGTGCTGGCCGATATGGAAGTGGGATAGTAAAAGAATTGTATAAGCAAAATGCAGATGTGGTAGTTTGCGATTCTAATGAGAAGAAGCTTGATGAGATTGATCAATATGCAACACATTGTTTGATTGGTGATTTTACAGATAGTGATGTTTTAAATCAATTAAAAATAGATGAGTTTGATTCAGTGTTTGTTGCGATTGGAACAAATGCCTATTCAGCGATTTTAATAACTAAGAAAATGAAGGAAAGAAATGCGAAAAGAATTATTGCAAAAGCGATAAATCCGGAAGTAGGTGAAATACTTCAAAGTATCGGTGCTGATCGAGTCATTTATCCAGAAGAAGAAGCTGGACGAAAAGTGGCTAGACAGGAATTGATGACAGGGGTTATTGAGTATTTAGAAATAACCAAGGATGTATCGATTGTAGAGCTTGAAGTACCTCAGCAAATGCTTGGGAAATCATTGAGTCAATTAGATTTCTCAAGGAAATATGACTTAACTGTTTCAATTATTATCAGAAATGATGAGCCAATTTTAACACATTTTGCAGATATTCCTTTTCGTGAAGGAGACAAAGTGTTAATTGTAGGTGAGAATAGCAGGATTGAGCGATTTGAGAAACGATTTAAATGAAAAATATTATTATTTATTAGCATCAGTTGATATAATCTTACTGTAAGGTAGGAGGTGGAAAGTGAACATCATAATATTACTTGTTAGCTAAATTGGTCATTTTTTTTATAACATGATTTATGATGAGGATCTTGACACAATTTTACTCACATCTGCAGCAAGAAGAAAATAGCCAATAGGAAATCTTTCGACAAATTAGAAAAAATCGAAGGGAACACTAACAATACAAAAAGAAAAATACATATCTTTCTTTTGTAATTTGATATTAGTGAATTCACAAGAAAATGAAAAAATTCTCTAAAAATGCAAGTATTATTTTCTTTATAGGCTGTATGTTATACTTTATTGTTAGAATTATGTACTTTCCAATTACAAAAGTTATTTTTATTATTGATTTACTATTTGCTGTCGCTGCATCTACCACTTTGTACACATTATATATGGAGCGAAAAGAAAGAAAGCAGAATTAAAGTAGTAGGGCTTCTATAGAGGAAGCTCTTTTTTATTCGACTAAATAAGGAGATTATGGTGTTTATTTCTATATAGATTTGCAAAGTACAATAGGATGTGCTATTCTTACAAAGAATTATTTTTGTTTGTTATTGATTGACAAAGTTTTAGAACTTTTGGTCTAGTAGGTATCAGCAAGGATAGTATTATATTGTGTGGGTATCACACTAGGAGGCAACTTGAAAATGGAACAAGGTAAAGTAAAATGGTTTAATGCAGACAAAGGATTTGGATTCATCGAGCGCGAAGGCGGAGAAGACGTATTCGTACATTTCTCAGCTATTCAAGGTGATGGTTTCAAAACTTTAGAAGAAGGTCAAAGCGTAACTTTTGAAGTTGAGCAAGGTCAACGCGGACTTCAAGCTGCTAACGTTCACAAAGCATAATTAAGAACCAACCATACAAATTCGAGCAGATTCTTTAAGAATCTGCTTTTTTGCGTTCTCCTAAAATAATAAAAAATCCCTACCCATAATGGGTAGAGATAAAAAGAAACAGTAACAGGTTAAATGGTTAACTAAGTATATCATACTGTTGTAATTTTAACTAATTCACTGCTTAATAAATATTTCGACAAAATGGTATAGTTAATTGTAAATATAAGATTATTTAATGATAAAAACTTTTTTAAAATTTACGATTTTCTTCACGATTAAGGATAAAGTAATTTGTTGATAAAAAAATATTGACATTTTAAAAAGTTTGGTGGTAAAATAAAAATTTTATTCATTTTCGAAAATATGTTATACTGTATAATGTAACATATTCGGAGGTGGATTATTTGTTTCAAATTGGTGACAGTATTGTATATCCATTACATGGAGCAGGTGTAATTGAAGCTATTGAAAAGAAGGAAGTATTAGGGGAATTTCGACAATATTTTGTCATTAAGCTATCAATTAATAATCTACAAATTATGATTCCTATTGAGAACATAGCTAAATTAGGTTTACGACCAGTTAGTGAATATAAGAATGTGGAATTTATATTGGAGCAATATCTTAATGGTGAAACAGACCAGTCTATTCCCGTTAAAGAAAGATTTAGATTAAATACGGAAAAAATAAAGACTGGAAAAATTGCAGACTGTATAGAAGTGGTTCGTGATTTAAGCCGCATTGAAGGAGAAAAATCGCTGAACTCAAGTGAGAAACAGTTATTAAATAAAGCAAGAGCAATACTTATGAGTGAACTAGTGTTAATTGATGGAATAACGGAAAAGCAAATTAAACAGTTCTCTTAAGTATGCATTCACGATAGTCTTTCATAAAGAGAAACTTTGCTCGGAGGAGTATTTTGTTCTTTACGCAATGTTTAGTTAAATCAATTTGGTTTAAACGTCGCTTATTTCCCACATAAACGTCTCTGCTTATACTTACGTTTAGAAGTGGGAGTCTTAGCGCCAGTTGTAACCAGATAATATTTACTTAAAACCACTAAGCTTATGCTTGGTGGTTTTAATGTTTTTAGGACATGAGAAGAAATTTATCATCCTTAAAAGTCGAATTGCGGAATCGAAATGATGAATATTATATCGATAATTTGTTATAATCAATTGGTATTGTCGAATGATGTGATAAGAAAGAGATAATCGAGGTGTTAGAAGAGGAACTATGCTAATAGTCTATGATAGCTTAACAGGGAATGTTGAAAGGTTTGTTAAAAAAATACCTAGCAGAAGTGTCAAAATAACCAATGGACTACGTGTAAATGAACCTTTTATCCTTGTAACCTATACGATTGGTTTTGGAGGAGTACCTGAAAGTACAGCTAGTTTTGTAGAAGAAAATTATTCTTACTTACAAGCTGTTGTTTCAAGTGGAAACAAAGTATGGGGATCTAATTTTGCAAGAGCAGGCGATACAATCTCAGATCAATATTTAGTACCATTATTACTAAAGTTTGAATTGAGTGGTACGAACAAAGATTTAGAGATATTTACGCGGGAGGTAGCAATACTTGATGAAAGAACAAATTCCAAAATGGTTGAAGCTAAATAATGAAATAATGATGAAAAAAGATGGCGTCTTTCAATTTGAGAAGGACAAAGAAGCTGCACATAGCTACTTCGTGGATTATATTAATCAAAATACGGTTTTCTTTCACGATTTAAAGGAAAAACTAGATTACTTAATAGAGAATGACTACTATGAAGAAGAGTTCTTAAGTGAGTATTCATATGAACAAATTAAAGAAATTTTTGATATTGCATATGATAAGAAATTTAGATTCTCTTCTTATATGTCAGCATTTAAATTTTATAATGACTATGCGCTAAAGACAAATGACCGTGAGAAGATTTTAGAGCGCTATGAAGATCGTATTGCGATTGTAGCTTTATATTTAGCAAATGGTGATTTTGAAAAAGCTAAAAATATTACTAAAATGATGATTAATCAAGAATTCCAACCAGCGACTCCTACTTTCTTGAACGCCGGAAGAAAGCGACGTGGCGAACTAGTTAGTTGTTTCTTGCTTGAAATGAATGATTCTTTGAATGATATTGCTATGGGAGAGAATATTGCCATGCAACTATCAAAAGTGGGTGGTGGTGTTTCCACTAATTTATCGAAGATTCGAGCAAAAGGTGAACCAATTAAAGATATTGAAAATGCTACTAAAGGTGTCGTAGGCGTTATGAAATTACTCGATCATGCATTCCGTTATGCAGATCAAATGGGGCAACGACAAGGTTCAGGTTCAGTATATTTAAATATTTTCCACAAGGATATTGATGATTTCTTAGAAACAAAGAAAATTTCTGCAGATGAAGATATTCGAGTGAAGACATTATCAATCGGTGTTGTTATTCCAGATAAATTTATAGAGTTAGCTCGTGAAGATAAAGATATGTACGTGTTTTATCCATATTCAGTATATAAGGAATATGGCGAGTATTTAGATGAAATGAATATGACGAAGATGTACCATAAGCTAGTGGATAATCCTAATGTTAGAAAAGAAAAGGTTAATCCAAGAAGATTATTAGAAAAAATCGCGGCACTTCGTTTTGAATCTGGCTATCCATATATTATGTTTAAAGATAACGTAAATGATGTTCATGCGAATAATCATATTTCGGAAGTGAAGTTTAGTAATTTATGTTCAGAAGTTCTACAAGCGTCGGTTGTGTCTACATACAATGATTACGGTGAAGAAGATGAAATTGGTTTAGATATTTCATGTAATCTTGCATCGATGAACATTGTAAATGTAATGGAAAACAAAAGTATTAAGGAAACGGTTAAATTAGGTATAGATGCACTGACAACTGTTTCTGAAAAAACAAAGATTAAGAACGCTCCAGCTGTACAAAAAGCGAACACATTAATGAGAAGTGTAGGCTTAGGAGCGATGAATTTGCATGGCTTTTTAGCGAAAAATAAAATTAGCTACGAAAGTGAAACAGCAAGAGATTTTGCAAATATCTTTTTCATGATGGTAAATTATTATTCAATCGAGCGTTCTATGGAAATTGCGAGAGAAACTGGTATTAAATATTATCGTTTCGAAGATTCCACATATGCGACGGGTGAGTACTTTAAACAATATTTACAAGAAGATTTTAAACCGCAAACAGAGAAAGTAATGGAACTATTTGATGGTATCGAAATTCCAACGAAAGAAGATTGGCGAAATCTGAAGGATGATGTTGCGAAGTACGGTTTAACGAATAGTTATCGATTGTGTATTGCACCGACGGGATCAATTTCTTATGTACAATCATCCACGGCTTCAGTAATGCCAATTATGGAGCGAATCGAAGAGCGTACATATGGCAATTCAAAAACATATTATCCGATGCCATATTTAAGTAAAGAAAACTGGTTCTTCTATAAAGAAGCCTATGATATGGACATGTTTAAAGTAGTAGATATGATAGCGACAATTCAACGACATGTTGATCAAGGTATTTCGTTTACTCTTTTCTTAAAAGATACAATGACAACACGAGATTTAAACAAAATTGACCTATATGCCCACCATAAAGGAGTTAAGACTTTATATTACGCAAGAACAAAGGACACAGGTCAAGAAGGCTGTTTATCTTGTACGGTTTAAGAGAGGGGAAATAATAAATGAGCAAAGTATTTGATGCGGCAAACTGGTCAAAACATGACGATAACTTTACACAAATGTTTTACAATCAAAACACGAAACAGTTTTGGCTTCCTGAAGAAATCAGCTTAAATGGTGATTTGTTAACTTGGAAGTTTCTAAATAAACTTGAAAAAGACACATATAAGAAAGTTTTAGCGGGATTAACCTTACTAGATACTGAGCAAGGTAATACAGGTATGCCTAAGATTGCCGAAAGAGTTGAAGGTCATCAACGCAAAGCAGTTCTAAACTTTATGGCAATGATGGAAAATGCAGTACACGCTAAATCATATTCAAACATTTTCTTAACATTAGCTTCAACAGAAGAAATTAATGATGTATTTGAATGGGTAAAGCAAAATAAATACTTACAATACAAGGCGAAAACAATTGTTGGTATTTATAATGACATTCAAGATGATGATGAAATCAGTTTATATAAAGCGATGGTAGCATCTGTTTACTTAGAAAGTTTTCTTTTCTATAGTGGATTCTATTATCCATTGTATTTCTATGGACAAGGTAAGCTGATGCAAAGTGGCGAAATTATAAATTTAATAATCCGTAAACATATTGCGGCTTGTAACAGTAATGTTGCTTGAAAAACCTCTTTAATTGCTGGGAAGCCCAAAATAATTTAAACAAATTCATTTTAGACTATAGAAATTGTTTATAATGTTACTAAACTATAAAAAAATGGGGAGGTAACCGGTTTGGGTAATCAGCAGCGAAGCCTTTAAACTGGGGAATAGTATGTACGGGATATACTATTTGAAAATCAATAACAAATATTATATTGGAAAAGATGTTTGTATTGAAAGACAAAAACGAATTAAAGAGCATATTTGGATGTTGAAAAAAGGTAACCATTATAATTCTTATTTACAAAAAGCTTATCTCAAATATTTAGAAACGTTTGATTCAGGTATTATTGAAAAAGTAGAGTGTACATTAGAAGAATTAATTGTGCTAGAAAGAGAATATATCCAAAAATATGATGCTTATAAAAATGGTTATAACCTCACTACAGGAGGAGAAGGTTTAGGAGGGTATAAATTCACTCCAAAACAAATCGAGAGAAAAAGACAAAATGTGATGGGGCAAAAAAATCCAATGTCAAAACTGACAGAAGAACAATTTTTTGAAATTGTAGAACATTTAAAGCGAAATAAAACTAATTTAGAAATTGCTGTTATTTACGACTTAAACCCAGGATATGTGTCTTTAATACGTCACAAAAAGCGATATCATCATTTGTGGCCTCTTGTTGAGGATTATGAACCAACTATATCTGAACAACAATTAAAAAATCGTGGTAAAATTACAGAAAAAATGTTTATCGATATAGTGACAATGATTCGTAATGGCGAAACTAATGCTTTTATAGAAAGGAAATATGGTTTGTCTGCAGGCACTGCTAGCCGTATTCGTCATAAAAAACTCTATAAACAGTGGTGGAACCGCTTAGTTTAAAGGAACGTTCAACGACTATCCCATCGGCCGTGAAATTCGGCAATAGGAGTAGGGCCAAAAGCGGTGGGTGAAAATCCCTTAAATCGAAATAGGAGGTCACCTATAAATAGGTGAGTGATATAGTCTCTTCTTATAAGTAATTATAAGCAGTCTATAATATTTGGTTATGGACGACAGAAGAGTAGCGATCTTTTGTGAAGGTAAAGGATGAAGCCATTCACGGTGTATACATTGGCTTATTAGCACAAGAAATATATAATAAACAAAGCGAAGGAATGAAACAATCGTTAAAGGAATTCGCTTATGATTTATTAAAGGACTTATATGATAATGAAATGAGTTATACAGAAGATGTTTATGATCAAGTTAATTTAGCATCTGATGTTAAGAAATTCGTGCGATATAATGCAAATAAAGCTTTACAAAACCTTGGATTTACTCCATATTTTGAAGATGAAGAAGTTAATCCAATTGTACTAAATGGACTTGATACGAAAACAAAGTCACATGATTTCTTCTCTATGAAGGGTAACGGTTATAAGAAAGCAAAAGTAGAACATTTACGTGATGAAGATTTCTATTTTAATGATTAAAGGAGCACAATAGTACAGTGACAAAACAAATTAAAGTAAAGTACTTCGACAAAGAATTAGACAAGATTAATAAATTGGCAATTGGAGACTGGATTGATTTGCGTGCTGCTAAGACAGTTGAAATGAAGCAATTTGATTTTGCGCTAATACCACTTGGGATTGGAATGAAATTACCTGAAGGGTATGAAGCAAATGTCGTACCTCGCTCTAGTACGTTCAAGAACTTCGGTATTTTACAAACAAATTCTTATGCTGTTATTGATGAATCATATTGTGGTAATGAAGATCAATGGTTTTTCCCAGCACTAGCTATGAGAGATACGGTTATTCAAAAAGGAGATCGTATTTGTCAATTCCGTATTAATAAAAAAATGGAAACAGTGGAAATACTTGAAGTAGCAGAGCTAGATGAAGTAAGCCGTGGTGGCCTTGGTTCAACTGGAACAAAATAAACGTATATAAATATATTTAATAAGGAAACCTTAATCTTTATAGTATAGATTGGGTTTCCTTTTTTGTTTATTGTAAAAAACTAAATAATTAAAATTATAAATTATTGACAATTCTGTAAAATAGTTTTATATTTTAAAAACAAATAGTTAACTTCTTAATCATTAAGAAGTTAACTATTTTAGATTTATTTAGAAAGGAGGCTGCATCAATGGATAGAAATAAGGAGTTATTTGAAGTTACTTCTATGTTCCAGACATTTATGAAGACCATTTCCCGTGATTTTAATAAGAAAAGCACTAGTTTAAATATAAATCAATTTAAGGTTTTATTTATCATTGATAATTCAGGTTCACAAACTGTCTCAAAACTCGCAAGTGCTCTTAGTATTTCTGCTGCTGCTGTAACAGGAATAACCGATCAATTATTAAGTGAGGGGTTTGTTGAAAAAGAACGTTGTGATAATGATCGAAGGATTGTAAATATCACTATAACAGAAAAAGGTAAGGAAAAGGTTAATCATCTTCGTGCTATTAAAAAAGAAATTCTTCAGTCATACTTCGATATACTACCTGATGAAGAAATCCATCATTTAAAACGAATCTTCACAATGTTAACTACAAATTTATAACTGAAATAATAGGGGAGAGAAAACAAGGTAATGGAAAATTTATCAAAAAGTAAAAAATTATCTATTATGTTTGCAATTATGGCAGCTATGTTTTTTGCTGCTATAAATCAGACAATAACTAGTACAGCCATGCCTAGAATTATAGCAATTCTAGATGGTATGGACTATTACACTTGGACCATTAATATATATTTATTGACATCGACTATTGCAACAGTTCTTGTCGGTAAGTTGTCAGATATTTTCGGTCGTAAACCATTTTTATTGCTAGGGATTTTATTATTTATGATTGGTGCTTTTTTAACAGGTACCTCATCAGATGTATTTCAATTTATTATTTATAGGGGTATTCAAGGGGTAGGAGCTGGTATTATCCAATCAACAGCTTTTACTGCAGTAGGAGATTTATTTCCTCCACGTGAACGAGGGAAATGGATGGGATTAATGTCTGCCGTATTCGGCTTCTCTAGTGTACTTGGACCAGTACTTGGAGGTTATTTAGTTGATCACCTAGATTGGCATTGGTTGTTCTGGATCTTCTTACCTATTGGAATCATAGCTTTCGGTATGATTTTAGTGATGTTTCCTAAAGTTGAACGTGGAAAAGCACAGAGTATTGATTATTTGGGATCATTGTTTATTACATTAGCCATCGTCCCATTATTGCTTGCTTTCTCATGGGCTGGTACTGAATATGACTGGGGTTCATCACAAATTATTGGTCTTATTGCAGGCTCTATAGTAGCTGCAGTAATTTTCATATTTATAGAATCTAAAGTGAAAAATCCTATATTACCACTTAGTTTATTTAAGAATAATGTCGTAACTATTTCTAATTTGATTAGCTTTATCATGAACTTTGGTATGATGGGAGCTATGATTTATCTTTCATTCTTTGTTCAAGGTGTACTTGGTATTTCTCCAACTTATGCTGGATATGTTACGATGCCGATGTCTATTGTTATGGTTGTGTCCAGTGCTGTGACTGGACAGTTGATGGCGAAAACCGGAAAATATAAGCGGTATGCCTTGATTGGTGTTCCAATTATGATTGTAGGTATGACTATTATGGTTTACATGGATAATACTTTCATGGCTGTACTAAGTATGATTGTTTTTGGATTTGGTTTAGGTCTCGGTTTACCTGTATTCTCGTTAGCTACCCAAAATGCTGTTTCGCATAAAGAACTAGGTGTAGTAACGGCATCTACTCAATTATTCCGTAATTTAGGTGGTACGATTGGGGTTGCGGTAATGGGTACAGTAATGTCTAATAATCTAAGTACGCATTTAAAAGAAGCGATGCAATCTGCTTCTGCACCTGATTTTTCAAAAATTGACCCGAAAATAGCAGAGCAAATGGTTGCTTTCGCAAATCCGCAGGCGTTGATGAACAAGCCATTACTCGAAAAAACACAAGCAAGTTTGCCTGCTGAAATTCAGCCTATATTTACTCAAATGATTGATAATATTCGAGATGCCTTATCTCAAACATTATCAACCGTATTTTTAACAGGAACCATTATATTAGTGGTAGCTTTTATCCTTGTATTCTTTTTAAAAGAATTACCTCTTCGTACTTCAAATATTGCTGAGGAATTAAATAAAGAGAAGAAGGAAAATCAGGAAGTAACCACTGCATTATCACAAGAGATGAAGTAATTTGGTATTTAATGTTTATAAAAGAGAAATACATGCCATGCTTAGGTATGAGTCTTTCCGTTTTGAAAACCATAAGTAGTTTTCGAGAGCGGTTTGCTCTATGCCAGCATGGCTCTTTTTGATTAGTCAACAGAGGTATTTACTTCTAATTTATTTATTTTTGAACGTTTTTAAAATATATTTAAATGATTTCTCATCGGCAATTAATGCTGTTAATATGACTAAAGTAATGGATAGACATATTAAACTTGTCATCGAGCTATCACTCCTAATTCAATGATTTATGGACAATGAATATATTTTCTTATAAATAATATATTAGTAGTTTATTCTTTTATTCAATATTAGTAGAAGATTTTTCAAACATATTTATGGAAAATGACTTCGTTGCATAGATAAATAATCGTGAAAGGTCTATAATTTTTATAAGGCAAATAATTTGAAAGAGTTAAACTCAATTCTACAAAGTAAGCAAGACATATGAAAAATGAAGCTTATAAATAATAGACTATATAAGGAGGCGTTTATAATGATGATAGGGCTAGTAGCGGTAGTATTAATATTCTCCATTCCTATTATTGCAATTGTAACAAGTCATTTTGAGAAACAAGCTAAATTAAATCGAGAAATGCTTAAAGATCAAATAGAATTAGAAAAGCTAAAGCAAGAAAACTTCATTATGGAAACGGAAAAATTACGACTTGAACTTGATAAAATGGAACAAAACAATAATAAACATCTTACTAAATTTTAGATTAAGTTGTATTACTTCGTTTATGTCGATTAGAAACAAAAGCTATAATATTATTTCATTAAAAAGTACATATGAGAAAAATACATTGTGTAA
Source organism: Bacillus massiliigorillae (assembly GCF_000380245.2). Taxonomy (GTDB): domain Bacteria; phylum Bacillota; class Bacilli; order Bacillales; family DSM-1321; genus Bacillus_AD; species Bacillus_AD massiliigorillae. Next base: position 2,091,582 of record NZ_HG428741.1, on the reverse strand, counting down.
AGTCCTTGTAAAAGGACTTTTTTTTGTACGATGAACATACAATGAAAAAGAAGTTTTTTGTCTAATACAGGAGGGATTGACTTGGAGAATGTAAAGTATGCCGTACAGAGCTTAAAGGCTTTTAGAATGTATTGGTTTTATGCATCTGAAGAGGAGAGAAATATGATTTCATCAACTGTTAAAGATGAAAGTTCAGCCTGTTTAAAGATTTTAGGAGCAATACAATCTTATGAAAAAAGTGATGATGAATATTTTCCATATGAATAAAGAATAATCCGCTCACATTTTATGTAATATAACAAAATCAAAAGACTAGCATTTATTATCAATGCTAGTCTTTTGATTTTGTTTAAGCAAAGCTCTTATTAAACTATTTAATCACACGTACAGCTTTCACTGCTCGTGGCTTCCAGTAACTATTTAAGGTTGCTGTCGAAACACCACTCGATGTTGTACATTGAAGAAGAGATGTATTGTCCATCGCTATGGCAACATGATTGATAACACCATCATAGTCTGTGTCAAAAAAGATTAAATCTCCTTTTCTAACTTCTGATAAAGAAATAGCTGTACCAACTTTCGATTGCTCTATAGATGTTCTTGGTAATGTAATACCATTTTCTTTAAAGACACGTTGTGTATAGCTGGAGCAATCAAACACATCTGTTCGATCAGGTGATGCACCGTATAAGTATTTAGCCCCTAAGTATTTCTTCCCGGATTCAATAATGGAATTCGCTTTACTTTCCCAATTAGAAGAGTTAGAAGAATTACCGGAGATATTAAGTACTTGTCCAATATATAATGAATTGATATTTTGAACTTGGGGGTTTAAGCTTTGTAATTGTGACATGCTCATGTTGAATTTCTGAGCAATTTTATAAAAAGTATCGCCTTTAGCAACAATATAGGTTTTGCTAGAAGAAGTATTGATTTTAAGAATTTGACCAGGATAGATTACGTCACTTTTTAATTGATTCCAAGTTTTTAATTGACTTACGGTAACATTATTTGCCTTGGAAATGGACCATAATGAGTCTCCTGACTTTACTGTATAATCTGCTGCTAGTGCTTGGCCAGCGAATAATAAAGAGCTAGCAAGTGCTCCTATTAGTATTGCTTTCTTCATGATTACTCTTGACCTCCAAAGTTGTTTTTCAATCATGACATATAATAGCAACATAATAAGAGGATAAAAAGCTTAAATATCTTCCATACCAAAATATTGTTGCGATGCTATAAGCTTCTATTTAACTTGCATTTATTAATATTTAGGCAGATTAGATAACAAAATTATGAAATTTTATTATAATGAGGAGAGTTAATCTAACTTTTATAGGGGAGGAGGGCTTAAATGGAGAAGCAAAAGATTTATTTTACTTTTTTTTCATCTATTCAATGGTTTTTCTTTATTTTCGCTAATACAATAGTAGTTCCCATTTCTATAGCTAGTGTATTTCAATTAGATGCACATACGGTTGAAGCAATGATTCGAACTTCATTAATAATTACAGGGGTAGTTGGTATGATTCAAGGCTGGATAGGTCATCAATTGCCATTAATGGAAGGCCATTCTGGTTTATTATGGGGTGTTATTTTAAATTTAGGAATATCAGCTTCCACAATGGGATTGGACTTAACAACAGTTGGAGGCGGTATTGCAACGGGGATTTTTTTAGCTAGTGTCACTACGTTACTGTTTGCTGCATTGAATTGGGTACATATTCTAGAAATGATTTTTCGTCCGATGGTTTTAACTGTGTATTTATTCTTATTATCTTTTCAGCTTATTTTTATCTTTTTTAAAGGCATGTTAAAAATTGATGAAACAGGTACAATCAATCTTCCTATAAGTCTATTATCAATTGCAATTGTACTGTTGGTTAGTATTTTGAAGGTGAAAGGTAATCAATTTCTGAGTAATTTTTCTATATTAATTGGCTTGGGGATTGGTTGGTTACTGTTTGCTCTTTGTTTTCCAAATAATATAGCTGAGGTTACACAATCAAGTGGAGATACCTTTGCATTCTTTCCACTGGGTGCACCTAATTTAGAAATAGGAATCGTAATCATTACTTATATTGCAGTTATGCTAAATCTTACAAACACAATGGCCTCTATTAAAGCGGGTTCGGAGCTAATAAATGAAATAAGAGGCGATAGACATTATCGTTGTTCGATGGCGATTACTTCTATCTTTACTATGATTGGTACTTGTTTCGGATTGGTACCTTATACACCATTTACATCATCTATTGGTTTTTTACAGAGTACTAGAATATTTGATCGAAAATCATTTATTCTAGGAGGAGCTATTTTAGCGATAATAGGCTCAATACCAATTATTGCCTCTCTATTGGCTACCATGCCAATTACAATAGGAAATGCTGTTTTATTTGTCGCTTATCTTCAGCTTTTTGGAACAGCTTATAGTAGTTTAAATGGAAAAACATTCAATTCAAATACTATATTTAGAATAGCAGTACCATTGTTGGTAGGTGTATCGTTAATGAATGTTTCACCTGAAATATTTAATAGTGTGCCAATTATTATTAGGCCTTTTTTATCAAATGGATTAATAATGGGTGTTCTTATATCTGTTATATTAGAGACGATTGTCAAGTGGTCTAAATATGATGTGTTTGAAAATAAAGGATTAACAAAGTGATGAAATGCTGAATATTGTATGTGTAACAACAGTTATTTTAGATAATAATCTCAAAATCAATTTAAGAAACATTCTCAAACATTTTTGTTTATGGTATCATTCTGATAAGGAGTCTGATTTTTTATAAAAGGTGATTATTATGGGTAACAATATAGCTATAGGTAAACGTATACAGGAACTTAGACTTAAAAACGGGCTATCGTTAACCGAGGTAGCTAATCGTGCAGGAGTAGCAAAATCGTATATTTCCTCCGTTGAACGAGAAATTCAAATAAATCCTTCTATTCAATTTTTAGAAAAGGTTTCTAATGTTTTAGGTATTAGTGTAGATCAGCTTGTTAATAATAAAGAAACTGAAGATTCTGACCCTACAACGTTACTTGATGAAGAATGGCTGGAACTCGCAAAAAATGCTATGGAATCAGGTGTAAGTAAAGAACAGTTTAGACAGTTTCTTGAATTTCAAAAATGGCAGCAACACAATAAAAATTAGATGAGTTGTTAAATTTAGTTGTATGTAAATTGTTAAAACATAAGTGATTGTTTGATTAGAATACGGTTGTAGTAGTTTTTGGTGTAATAAAGAAAATCTTTAATTACTTGAATTAAAATTATTTTCGGCCTTTATTACAGGCTTTAAATTTAATAGGTAAAAGTGAACAGGGCTTAATGGAATTTTTCTATTAGGTCCTTTTATTTTTTTATAATACTTCATAACACTTACAAATCACTTAAATATAGTGTTAATACTAGGTGTATTTAAGATACATCAAAGCACTTACAATTTTCTTAAACATTTCTATTACTTATGAACTAATGGGAATTAATTTAGCTTGTTAAATGATTTAGTTCTATTTCAGAAAACGAGTATATCATATATCGTATTTACGAACATAATATTTAAACAGGTCAATTTTACTTGTTTTCACTATGTGAATGTAGTTAAATTGTACCATCTACTTAGATGTGAAGAAAAGCCTATTTGAATAAGAATGTTGCGACAATTTAAGAGGTTTATCGACAATATCAAATAACGGTTTTGGAAATTTGTAAGTGATTTGACCTTCTTTTTTCAATTAGATGTTAAATTGCGTGAAAAATAGACATTCCTCTACAAGAAATTTTTTAAACCTTTTGTTTTCAGTTACAAATATTTTAGAGCCAAAAAATAGATATTTGGAGGGTGGTACAAAGAAAGTTCAATCGATATAATTTTTAAAAGTGGGCATTTTGTTTTCATTAAAATATAAATATTTTAAAAATAAATAAAAAAATATTGATAATTAACAAATTAAACCATATAATAATCCTTGTAAATAAATCGTTCTTTATTGAGAACAATTTAAGTTGATTAATGAGACCTTTAATAAAAATTAAAGTATATAAAATAAAAACATATAAACGAGGCTTTGATTATCTAGTTAAGGAGCAAGGGGATGGAAGTCTTGATGAATTTTGGAGAAGAGATTGATAAAGATTGGATTTTATTGATGTTAGAAGCAAAGAAAATAGGATTAACACCTCAAGAAGTTCTAGATTATCTTACAAATAATTCAAATCTTATTAGCAATGACAAAACAATATAGTGTAATTATATAGAGGGAAGTGAAATATATTGAAGCATACTGGTGTAAATAAGATTAGTTCATTACCTAGGGCATTGAATTACCAAGAGCAATGGATGTATGAAGCTGCTAGAACGAATAATCAAAAAGATGTAGATTTTCAAGAAAATCTTTTACAAACGTTAAATCGTATAGAAACGAAGTTAGATATATTACTTATGCAAAAGCAGAAATAGGCTTAAGAAATAATGGAAATTAATGTGTTTTATAATATAAAAATATTTATTTAAAATCTGAAAATTTTGATTTCTTTTTGTGGAATAACTTAGATATTAATAGCTACCAACTGAGCGAGTCCATTAAAAGAAAGCAAATTTTTTTTGTATCATTGTTCTTTATTGAGAACAAAAGTGTGGTGAATAAAGAACATAATCATTTGGTGATGTCTCCTTACCAGTAAGAATGGAGGCACTCGGTCATGCTGTGGGTTTGCATAAACCTTAGACGCCAGTCGTCGAGAGTATGATGTGAGGGGGGGTTAAATGCCCTGTTTTTCATTATTTTATGAAAGCATTATAAAATGCTTAAGTAATGTAATGAATAGTGTCGGTTTTATGATAGGGGGATCAGAATGAATTATCAAAGGCTATCCTTATTATTATTTGTGGATACGATCTTAGTCTTAGCTGCTACTTTTATAAGTCATTTATTACTGTTTTCTGCACAAGTAGCTCTAACAAAGCAAGTGATTAGTGCATCTCTTCTTATTTTATTATGTCATTATTTCTTTTCATTCATTTATCGTTTATATCAAAAAGCTTGGGAATATGCTAGCATTCGAGAATTAGTTTTTATTTTTAAAACCGTATCGACTTCTATTGTCATTTCATCTGTTATCCAACTAATGTTATTTCAAAATATTGATATAAGATTGGTGATTGTTAACTGGCTATTATATTTATTCTTTATAGGTGGTTCTCGATTTTGCTGGCGTATATATCGAGATTCGTACTTAACAACATATGCTAAAAAAAGAACATTAATTATTGGGGCAGGATCAGCAGGGACGATGGTAGCCAGGCAGCTTAAGAGCGGAAACGTAGCTAATTTACTTCCCGTTGCATTCATTGATGATAATTATAATAAACAAAAGCTGGATATATTAGGAGTGCCGGTGGTAGGAAAAATAAAGAATATCGAACAAATTGTGCAAGAATTAAACATTGAACATATTATTATAGCTATTCCTTCTTTAAACAGAGAACGATTAAATATCATTTTCCAAGAATGTGCTAAAACAGATGCAAGAACGCAAATATTACCAATGCTAGAAGATTTATTAACTGGAAAGCTTTCTGTTACTAAATTCCGTGATGTTCAAGTAGAAGATATATTAGGTAGAGAACCTGTTCAATTAGATATGGAAAGTATCTCTGAATGTATCACAAACCAAGTCATACTCGTTACAGGTGCAGGTGGTTCAATCGGATCAGAAATATGTCGCCAAATTGCTCAGTTTAATCCGAAACAATTAATATTATTAGGTCATGGAGAAAACAGTATTTATACCATTGAAATGGAACTGAAGGAAACATATAAACATAGTAATATCGAATTTCTAACTGAAATTGCAGATATACAAGATGAAAAGAAAATGTTTTCTATTATGGCGCATTATCTTCCTAATGTTGTGTACCATGCTGCAGCCCATAAACATGTGCCATTGATGGAACGTAATCCCGAAGAAGCAGTTAAGAATAATTTGATTGGAACGTCAAACGTTGCAAAGGCTGCCAGTTGGCACAATGTTCAAGTCTTTGTGATGATTTCAAGTGATAAAGCTGTAAATCCTACAAGTGTAATGGGTGCTACGAAGAAATTATCAGAAATGCTTATTCAACAAATGAATGAAGAAAGTAAGACGAAATTTGTAGTTGTGAGATTTGGAAATGTATTAGGAAGCCGTGGTAGTGTAATTCCTTTGTTTACAAAACAAATAGAAAATGGAGGACCAGTTACTGTCACAGATCCAAATATGGAGCGTTACTTTATGACAATACCTGAAGCATCAAGGCTAGTAATACAATCAGGGGTACTTGCTCAAGGTGGAGAGATTTTCGTATTAGATATGGGTGAGCCGGTGAAAATTGTTGATTTAGCAAGAAATTTAATAAAGTTATCCGGTCATACAACTGATGAAATAGAAATTAAGTATATTGGAATTCGTCAGGGAGAAAAGCTTTTTGAAGAATTACTAAATGAAAATGAAATCTATGATGAACAGGTATATCCAAATATTTATGTAGGTAAAGCGAGGGATCTTTATATTTCAGAAATTGAAGATATTATTGCCAACTATGCTTTTCTAGAAAAAGACATTTTAAGAAAGAAAATCATTGAAACTGCTAACCTTAAAAAGGTTTCACATTCGGCGTTATCAATATCTTGATAAGGGAGTTTATAAAATTGAAAATAAGAAAAGCGATTATTCCGGCTGCTGGACTTGGTACTAGATTTTTACCGGCCACAAAAGCAATGCCTAAAGAAATGTTGCCGATTGTTGATAAACCAACGATTCAATATATTGTTGAGGAAGCAATCGAATCAGGAATTGAAGATATTATTATAGTAACAGGTAAAGGGAAACGAGCAATTGAAGATCATTTTGATCATTCTTTTGAATTAGAGAAAACACTTTTTGAAAAAGGAAAATTTGAGTTATTAGAAGAAGTGCAAAAGTCATCAAAACTAGTAGATATACATTATATTCGTCAAAAGGAGCCGAAAGGATTAGGTCATGCTGTTTGGTGTGCACGGAAATTTATTGGCAATGAGCCTTTTGCAGTTTTACTTGGAGATGATATTGTCAGAGCAGATAAACCTTGTCTCAAACAATTAATTGAACAATATGAGCATTATCAAAGTTCTATTTTAGGTGTCCAGCAAGTATCAATGGATGAAGTTTCTCGATATGGAATCATTCATGCAAAGTCTATAGGGAATCGATCACATCTAATTACAAACTTAGTTGAAAAACCAAAACAATCTGAAGCACCTTCAAATTTAGCTATAATGGGACGCTATATTTTGAATCCGCAAATTTTTGAGATTTTAGCCAATCAACAGCCAGGGGCAGGGGGGGAGGTTCAATTAACTGATGCAATAAGTAAATTAATTGAGTATGAGGCGATATATGCATACGAGTTTGAAGGCGTTCGATATGATGTAGGTGAAAAAATGGGGTTTATTCAAACAACGATAGAAATGGCTTTAGAACAAGTTGATTTAAGGGATAAAGTTTTACATTTTATTACTGGTATTATTGAGCGCGAATTAACACAAAAGAGATTAGCTAATTAAAATCTTAATCTTTGGAGGTGTTCAATATAGCGATTTTAGTTACGGGTGGAGCTGGTTATATAGGCAGCCATACCTGCATTGAACTTCTTAATGCTGATTATGAAGTTGTTATCGTAGATAATTTTTCAAATAGCAATCCAATAGCTCTACAACGTGTCCAGCAAATTACTGGGAAAACCATTAAAGTTTACGAAATAGATTTATTAAATGAGCTGGAGTTAGAGCGTGTATTTCAAGAAAATAGTATAGAGGCTGTCATTCATTTTGCTGGTTTAAAAGCTGTAGGGGAATCAGTTGTCAATCCACTCCTATATTTTGAAAAGAATTTAATCAGCACAATATCTTTATGTACAGTTATGCAAAAATATAATGTGAAAAATATTGTGTTTAGTTCATCTGCAACAGTATATGGTTTGCCCGAGACGCTGCCTATTACTGAAGATTTTCCATTAGAGGTTAGAAACCCTTATGGAAGAACGAAACGAATGATTGAAGAAATGCTTCATGATGTATATATTTCCGATTCAAGTTGGAGTATTTCTATTTTAAGATATTTCAATCCAATTGGTGCACATGAAAGTGGTTTGATTGGTGAAGATTCAATCGGTATTCCGAATAACCTTATGCCTTATATAACAAAAGTAGCGATTGGTGAACTAAAGGAATTAAATGTATTTGGAAACACATATGAAACAAGTGACGGAACTGGTGTCAGAGATTATATCCATGTATGTGATTTAGCAAATGGTCATGTAGCAGCATTGAAAAAAACGATAGAGATGAACGAAGTAGGTATTTTTAACTTAGGTACAGGGCGTGGTTATAGCGTTTTAGAAGTTTTAAGAGCTTTTGAAAGTGCAACAAGTTTAACAGTTCCTTATAAAGTTTGTGATCCTAGACCGGGAGATGTAGCGATTTACTATGCAGATGCAACTAGAGCATTTAAGGAATTGGGTTGGAAAGCGAAGAAAAGTTTAGAAGAGATGTGTAAAGACGCTTGGCGATGGCAATTAAATAATCCGAATGGATACCTTAAAAGGAAAAAACAATCAACCTCGTCTAAGTGAAAATGGGGATTTTTTTTATCTAGAACAATTCATTTTGGAAGTGAAAGCATGAAAAGAATTTTTGATTTATGCACTGCTTTACTATTATTAATATGTTTTAGTCCCATAATAGTATGTATTGCAATTATAGTAGGCATAAAAATAGGAACACCCATTTTTTTTGTACAGAAGCGGCCTGGTTTAGATGAAAAACCTTTTTATTTATATAAATTTCGTACGATGAATAATGCTACAGATGAGGAAGGTTGTTTATTACCAGATCATCTTCGACTTTCAAATTTTGGGAAAATCCTTCGGAAATATAGCTTAGATGAGCTACCGCAATTAATAAATGTTATAAAAGGAGAGTTGAGCCTAGTAGGACCAAGACCTTTATTAATGCAGTATCTTCCGCTGTATAATGAACGGCAAGCACAAAGGCATCTTGTAAGACCAGGAATTACTGGATGGGCTCAAATCAATGGCAGGAATGCAATAACTTGGGAAGAAAAATTTGAATATGATGTTTGGTATGTAGAAAATCAATCATTTTTATTAGATTTAAAAATATTATGGTTAACCCTTATTAAGGTTTTTCGCTCAGAAGGTATTACTCAGGCTGAGCATGTTACTAGTGATGTATTTAAAGGTTCTTCAACTGAACATCAAAATCATGGTTAACAATGTAATAGAGGAGTATTCCATGTTGAAAAAAAAGCTATTAAATAAAATATCCCTTTCGACACCTCATATGTCAGGGATGGAAATGAAATATATTGAAGAGGCATTTGAAACGAATTGGATTGCACCATTAGGATTGAATGTGGATGAGTTTGAGAAGGAATTTGCACATTATGTTGGTATGAAAGGGGCAGTTGCTGTAAGTTCAGGAACAGCCGCTATACATTTGGCTCTTTCTATATTAGATGTAGGAAAAGATGACATAGTCTTTTGTTCGAGCTTAACTTTTATCGCAAGTGCTAATCCCATATTATATCAAGGTGCACATCCTGTATTCATTGATTCAGAACCCGAAAGTTGGAATATGTCACCAAATGCATTAGAAGAAGCTTTTAAAGATGCTGTTCATACAGGAGTGTTACCGAAAGCTGTTATTATTGTGAATCTTTATGGTCAAAGTGCAAAAATGGATGAACTTGTTTCTATCTGTCAAAAATATAACGTTCCTATAATAGAAGATGCTGCTGAATCGCTTGGGGCGATGTATCAAGGGAAAGCTAGTGGTACCTTTGGAGATATTGGAATTTATTCTTTTAATGGCAATAAAATTATTACAACATCTGGTGGAGGTATGCTTGTATCTCATAAACCAGAAATACTAGAAAAAGCACGTTTTTTAGCTACTCAAGCTAAAGATCCTGCACCGCATTATCAGCATAGTGAAATAGGCTATAACTATCGTATGAGTAATATATTAGCAGGTGTTGGTAGAGGACAATTAGAGGTATTAAATCATAGAATCTCAGCACGCAGGGTTATTTTTCAAATTTATAAACAAGAGTTAGCGGATTTTGAAGGAATTGAATTTATGCCAGAATTGGTAGAATCATTATCCACAAGATGGTTAACAGCTATTACAGTTAATGAAAAAGAAGCTAATGTTACTTCTCGTGAGCTATTACAAGCTTTAGCTGAAAACAATATTGAAGCACGTCCAGTCTGGAAACCATTACACATGCAACCGCTATTTAAACAATCTAAATATTATTCTAATTGTAAAGAAGGCAGTGTATGTGAGCGTCTTTTTTCTACGGGAATTTGTTTACCTTCAAGCTCAAATTTAACATTAAAAGATCAGGTGAGAGTCATTCAATGTTTAAAAGATAGATTGAAATAATACCTTTTTATTAAGGTTTTCTAAAAGGGAAGATTGAAAACTTACTTAAAAAGAAGAAGAGGTAAATAAATGATTGGTAAAAATATAACGGAAATTAGAAAAAAAAGAGGTTATACACTTTCAGAGTTAGCAGAATTAGCGAATATTTCAAAGTCATATTTAAGCAATATTGAACGAGACATTAATAAAAATCCTTCGATACATGTAATTAAAAGGATTGCCGAAGTATTACATGTGGATTTAATAAAGCTATTAAAGAGTGGAGCATATAAGGATTCTCAACTAGAATTTGAAAAAGAATGGGTTGATTTTTTATATGAATTAAAAGAGCTAGGAATTCAAAAAGAAGAAATTCAGGAGTATAGAACAGTAATAGAATTTATCAAATGGCAAAAGGAAAACCCGAAATCTGGTTAAAATAAAGATGTGACCGTTGCCGGAGGGACAAAATGGAAGAAACAATTAGTCTAAAAGATGTTTTTTTAATAATCAGAAAACGTTGGAAGCTTATTATAATTTCGATGTTAGTTACTGGGTCCATTAGTGGTGGCATTTCTTATTATGTGCTTAAGCCAGTCTATCAAGCATCTACTCAAATGTTGGTGAATCAAAAGAATAGCGATAATCAAATTGATGTAACACAACTTAGAAGTAATGTTGATTTAATTAATACGTATAGTGTGATTATTAAAAGTCCAATCATTTTAGAAAAAGTAAAAGAGAATTTAAATCTTCAACAAAGTATTGACGAGCTTAATCATAGTATTTCAATCAACAGTCAAGATAATTCTCAAGTTTTCTCATTAACAGTTGAAAGTCAAAATGCAGAGCAGGCAGTTGACATTGCCAATTCAATATCAGATACGTTTCAGCAGGAAATCTCACAAATTATGAATGTTGATAATGTTAGCATTCTAGCAAGAGCTGAATACGAAGAAACTCCTATACCAATAAAACCAAATCCATACCTAAATATTGCTGTTGCGCTTGTAGTTGGAGGAATGATTGGAGTTGGATGGGCTTTTTTAAAAGAATCTATGGATAAAACAATCAAAAATACTCAAGATATAGAGGCTATTCTTGCTTTACCTGTACTAGGGACTATTCAAAACTTTAAAAATAGTAAAATGCCAAAAGAACTATCAGTAAAGCAGAGAAGGAGTGAAACGCTTGAGTCGTAAATCAAGAGCAAAACATAAAAAAGCAGTGAAGTTGGTAGCATATAGTTTTCCTAAGTTACCTGTTACTGAACAGTATCGATTTATTTGCTATAACATTCTTTTCTCATCGGTTGATCGAGAAATAAAATCAATCGTAGTAACTTCACCTGAACCATCTGATGGTAAATCTACAACGGCGGCAAACTTAGCTATTGTGCTTGCGCAACAAGGAAAAGCAACATTACTGGTTGATACGGATCTAAGAAAGCCTTCAATTCATTATACATTTAATATTAGTAATATGAACGGGCTTACAAATGCTATTACAAGAGCTATCTATTTAGATACCGCCATTGTTAAGACTTTTATTCCTAACCTTGATATTCTTCCAAGTGGACCAATACCACCAAATCCTTCAGAACTATTAAATTCAAAGTCAATGGCTACCATAATGGATGATTTAAAAAGTAAATATGAATATGTAATATTCGATGCTCCACCTGTTCTAGCTGTATCTGATCCACAAATTATGGCTGCAAAGAGTGACGGTGTCGTAATGGTAGTGAACAGTGGGAAAACTCGCAAAGATAGTGCTCTAAAAGCAAAAAAAATATTAGAAAATGTAAAAGGAAATATACTTGGAGTAGTACTTAATGGAGAAAAGACATCAGAGAATATGTACTATTATCAATAATAGCAATTATTTGTTGCAAACAAGGGGGCATAGAAGCTGGTTGATATTCATTGTCACATATTACCTGGTATAGATGATGGTCCTAAAGAAATGGAACAGTCCTTAAATATGGCTATATCTGCTGTGAAATCTGGAATTACTCATCTATATGCTACACCACACCATATGAATGAACGTTATGATAATCCGAAGATTACTATTATAGAAAGTGTACGTATGTTTCAGGAACAATTACAACTGTACAATATTCCTCTTATCATACATCTTGGTCAAGAAGTCCGAATTCATCGGGAATTACTTCAATCGGTTGAAAGAAATGACATACTTACTTTAGATCATCGCGGTAAATATTTATTATTAGAACTGCCTTCAAACTATATACCTACTTATACGATGGATGTTATTTACGAACTGTTAGTAAAAGAGATTGTTCCGATACTTGTACATCCAGAGAGAAATAGAAGATTGTATGAGAATCCAAGTATACTATTTGATTTAGTGAAGATGGGAACGCTAACCCAAATTACTGCAGGTAGCATTATAGGGCATTTCGGTAAAAATGTAAAAAAATTCACAGAGCAAATTATAGGGCATCATCTAGCTCACTTCATTGCGAATGATGCACATAACACCCAGAAAAGAGGTTTTTTTCTCCAAAACGCATTTTACACAATCACAAAAAAATTTGGGATAGAACAAACAAATTTTTTTCAGGAAAATGCTCATTTGCTCGTGAGAAGTGAAAATATTAAGTGGGAGGTACCACAACCAATTCGCAAAAGGGTATTGGGGATATTTTAAAAGGCTTGTTATGAAAAGAAAGCAAATGAGGTGGATTAATGGAAATTACAGTAGTTGGTTGTGGGTATGTTGGATTAGTGACAGCGGTTTGTCTATCACATATTGGTCATAAAGTTACTTGCGTTGATATAGATAAAGAGAAAATTAATCAATTACAAAATGGACTCTCCCCTATTTATGAAACAGGCTTAGAAGAATTACTTCAAAAAAATATAGCATTGGGGAGATTACATTTTACAACGAATCATAAAGATAGCTATAAGAACACGGAAGTCATCATTATAGCCGTAGGAACACCACCGAAGCAAGATGGATCAGCAAATTTAGATTCTATTTATCAAACAGCTTTAGATATAGCTAAAAGTATTGTAAATGATGGAATAATTGTGATAAAGAGTACAGTTCCGGTAGGTACGAATTCAAAAATACAAAGATATATTCAAGAAAATCTTATAAGTAATGTCCATTTTGATATGGTTTCTAATCCTGAATTTCTTCGAGAAGGTTCGGCGGTTTACGATACATTTTATTCTGACCGTATAGTAATTGGTACTAATAGTGAACGAGCGGCACGAACTTTATCAGCCATGTATAAAAAATTTAATACGCAAGCGTTCATTACAGATCCATCGACAGCTGAGATGATTAAATATGCTTCAAATGCTTTTTTGGCAACAAAGATTAGTTTTATTAACGAAATCTCTAATATATGTGAAAAAGTAGGAGCCAATGTAGAGGATGTTGCAAATGGAATGGGATTTGATAAAAGGATTGGTCATGCCTTCTTGAACGCTGGAATCGGTTATGGTGGATCATGTTTTCCGAAAGATACAAGAGCCTTAGTGCATATTGCTTCGGATGTGGAGCATGATTTTGATTTATTAAAGTCTGTTATTAATGTGAATAATAAACAGCAAAAGTTATTAGTACAAAAGGTAGTTTCCACATTACAAGAGATTAAAGGGCAACATATTGCTGTACTTGGTTTATCTTTCAAGCCTAATACGAGCGATATAAGGGAAGCACCATCAATTAAGATAGCTGAACAACTCATAGAATTGGGGGCAAACGTAGTAGCTTATGATCCAATTGCTAATGAAAACGCAAAAGCTGTTTTGCCTAACGAGGTAAGGTTAGTATCAACAAAAGAAGAAGCAATAAACGGTTCAGATGCAGTTCTTATTCTTACTGAGTGGGAAGAGTTTAAAGATATGGATTTACAGATTTATGTTGAGTTAATGAACAAGCCAATTATTTTCGATGGAAGAAACTGCTATGATCTAAAAAGGGTGAAAAAACATAACATTGAGTACCATTCGATTGGCCGACCAATTATTAATGCTTATATGGATACTACATTATTTTTAGAACGATAGAGCAAAAAAGTCTGAAAGATATTAGCGTTTTTTATAGATAGTAGAGAAAAGAGGGATCTGATTGGCCATCTTAGTAACAGGTGTTGCTGGGTTTATTGGTATGCATACTGCTAAAAAATTACTTCAAAATAATTTGGAAGTATTTGGGATTGATAATATAAATGACTACTATGATGTAAATCTGAAGAAAGATAGGATTAAGGAGTTACAAAAATATCAATCATTTACTTTTCTTGAAGGTGATATTGCTGATCGTAACTATATGATGAATATATTTCAACATAATTCCATCCAAATTGTCATTCATTTAGCTGCACAGGCTGGGGTTCGCTATAGCATTACGAAGCCGGATGCTTATATACATTCTAATCTAGTGGGGTTTGCAACTATTTTAGAAATGTGTAGATATTGGAAGGTGAACCATCTTATATACGCTTCATCGAGTTCGGTATACGGTGCGAATACTAAAATACCGTTTTCGACAAATGATGGTACGAATCATCCAGTTAGTCTATATGCAGCTACAAAAAAATCAAATGAATTAATGGCACACGCCTACAGCCATCTTTATGGAATACCAACGACTGGTCTGCGTTTCTTTACTGTATATGGACCATGGGGTAGACCTGATATGGCTTATTTTATGTTTACGAAAAATATCATGGAAGGAAAAGCAATCTCAGTATTTAATAAGGGGCTTATGAAAAGAGATTTTACGTATATTGACGATATAGTCGAAGGAATATACCACCTATTAAATCACATGCCTCAAAAAAACGAAGATTGGGATAGCTTAATGCCTCATCCAAGTTCAAGTCATGCTCCTTATAAAGTATATAATCTTGGCAACAATAAGCCGGTAGAATTAATTAGATTTATAGAAACGATCGAGCAACTAATCGGAAAAAAAGCAGTGATTGATTTGCAGCCAATGCAAGCGGGAGATGTAGTAGAAACCTATGCGGATATTGATGATTTACAAGCAACAATTGATTTCCAACCAAAGGTGACAATCGAGCAAGGTTTGAAGACATTTATTGACTGGTATCAATCTTATTATGGAATTAATGTGCAAAGCTAAGGAGCGGTTAATAATGCAAAAAATTGCTCATATTTGTACTAGTAGCTATAGTTATGGCATTTTACTTGGGAAATTACAATTATTATCTCAAAAAGGGTATGACGTACATTTAATATCTTCTAATGACGGATATGATGAGAATACTCTTGAAAATCTAGATATTACTCTACAATTTGTTAAGATGAATCGCGAAATAAAACCATTGGAAGATATCATTTCAATTATCCGTATGGTACGGCTTTTAAAAAAAGAAAAATATGATATTGTTCATACTCATACGGCAAAAGCAGGTATTATCGGTAGATTAGCTGCTAAATTATCAAGGGTACCAATTATTATTCATACATCTCATGGTCTCCCTTTCTATGAAGGTCAGTCACCTTTGAAGTACAAAACATATAAATTATTAGAAAAAATAGGTGCTTATTTCTGTGACGCTTTATCTTCTCAAAATAAAGAAGATCTGAAGGAATTAAGAAAACTTAATTCTAAAAAGCCTATTTATTACGAAGGTAATGGAGTAGATTTACAATGTTTAGATGATAAGCTTTTGCAAATCAAAGACGAAATGTCTATGGAACTAAGAAAATCTTTAAGTGTTGAGAAACAAACAGTTGTTATTTTAGTAGTAGCTAGATTAGAACCAGTAAAAGATCATCTTTTTCTCATAGAAGGTTTAGTAGAATTAAAGAAACATTTTCATGACTTTGTATGTTTACTTGCAGGTGAGGGACCGCTCAAAGCGGAAATAGTTTCACTAATTAAGAAAAAGCATCTGGAAAATCATGTGAAATTAATTGGGTATCAAGATGATATTTATCCATTTATAAAAATGGCGGATATCATTGCACTAACATCAATAAAAGAAGGAATCCCACGATGTATCATGGAAGCGATGACGTTTTCAAAAGCTGTAGTTGCTACAAATGTGCTAGGAACAAAGGAATTAGTTCAAGACAATTATACTGGAATTTTAGTGGAGTATAAAAATGTGAAATTGTTAGCAAGAGCTTTTGAGTATTTATCGGAAGATCCGGCTAAAAGGGAGTCATCTGGTCGGAATGGTAGAAAAGTCATTGAAGAAGATTATACGGAAGAAATTGTTGTACGGCGCTTAGTCACTATTTATAAAGAGCTTCAGAAGAAAAAAGGATTATTGTGGAAAAAAGATTCGGATAAAGAATTACAATTTTGAATGGGAGCAAAAAAAGATGGGGTATAAGAGTAGGGGGTAACATGATTAACATTCTATTTTTAATTACGGGATTAAATGTTGGTGGTGCAGAAATGCAAGTATATCACATGATAAAAAGGTTGAAAAAAATAGAAGCCTGTCATCCAATTGTTGTATCTTTGTTAGAGCCTGGGCCAGTAGGCCAAAAATTAAAGGACGAAAAGGTAAAAGTATACTCTTTACAAATGGAACGAGGGAAAATGGAACTTAAAGCCATAACAAAATTGAATAAAATTGTTAAGCAAGAAGAAATACATTTGGTTCATTCACATCTTTTTCATGCAAATGTGTTAGCTAGAGTAATCAAAATCTTTAATCCAAGAATTAAAATTGTAACAACGATTCACAACTTAAATATTGGAGGACGCAATAGAGAAAAGATACTTCAATATACGAACTTCCTTTCTCAATCAAATACAATTATTAGTGAAACAGCAAGGCAGTATTTTATTAAAAAAGGTGCTTTTGCAAATAATCAGTTAAAGCTTATTCCTAATGGTGTTGATATGGAAGAGTTTCAAAGCAATGAACAACTTCGTATAAAAACTAGAGAGCAATTACAAATTGGAGATGCTTTTGTATGGTTAGCCGTAGGGAGATTTGAGGTACAAAAAAACTATTATAATATGTTGCGAGCGTTTTCTATTCTTGTTGAATCCCAACGAAATATTCAATTGCTATTAGCTGGTACAGGTCCATTGCTAGAAGAAATGAAAGAGTTAGCTGCCAAACTAAATATAACGGAATATATTCATTTTCTAGGATATCAAAGTAATATATCAGCTTTGATGAATGTTGCTGATGGCTACGTGATGTCGTCAAGCTGGGAAGGAATGCCCCTTGTATTATTGGAAGCATCAGCGGTTGGTATACCAATTGTATGCACAGATGTTGGTGGAAACAAAGAAGTAGTTCTGGATACTGAAACGGGTTATATAGTTAAACCTGATTGTCATACATCTTTAGCAGGAGGGATGAATCGATTAATGAGTTTAACTACTCATGAAAGATTAAATATGGGTGAGAATGCAAAAGCGTATATGAGAGAGCGATATGAAATGAATCAAATAATGGAACATTGGAAAGCTATTTATAAAGAAGCTTTATCTTAATGGATAATATAGATTGAGCTGGAATTAGGTGATTCGAATTGCTAGGTGCGTTAAAAAAGAGTGAATTTTTAAAAAATGTTGCTGTTTTAATTTCTGGAACAGCTATAGCGCAGGGGCTTATGATTGCAAGTTCACCGCTTCTTTCTCGGTTGTATAATCCGGAAGTGTTTGGGATATTCGCGATATATACATCGATAATAAGTGTGTTATCTGTCATAATGACTTGGCAGTATGATACGGCAATTGTTTTACCTAAGAAAGAAGAAGATGGAATGAAAGTAGCCATTTTTTCTTCATATATTGTGATTGCTATGACTATACTCGTTTTTATCATCATGCTTCTGTTTGGCGATTTCATTGCAAATCTGTTAGGAATTACGATTCTATCTTCATGGCTTTGGGTAGTTCCAATTAGTGTGTGTGCTTTAGGGTTTTATCAAATATTAAACAATTGGAGTATTAGAAGAAAACGATTTAAACGCCTTTCAACTTCTCAACTAAGTCGTTCAGTATCTGTTGTTTCTACCCAAGTAAGTGGGGGATTTATTGGCTTAGGGAGTATAGGATTAATTGGTGGGCAAATAATAGGTCAATTAATGGCATCTATAATATTAGGTTATCAAGTGTGGAAGGATGATAGACGAGAAATTCTACAAGCTAATAACAACAATACAATGGGAGTTTTAGCAAGAAAATATAAAAACTTTCCTTTATATAGTGTGCCACAGTCATTATTGAATGCAGTTTCAAGAAATATCCCGCCATTTTTATTGGCTTTTTTTTATGGACCAGGAGTTGTTGGATTTTATGCATTATCATTAAAGCTTGTTCAAATTCCTGCTGATGTGATTGGTGAGTCGATTAGAAATGTGTTTTTTCAGAAAGCCTCTGAGCATTACAACGAGAATGGAAAGATTCGTTCATTAATGATAAGAGCAACCTGTTATTTAGCACTTATTGCTATTATTCCTGCAATCATTGTAATATGCTTTGGACCACAAATTTTTTCACTTATCTTAGGCAATCAATGGTATACAGCGGGTGAGTATGCGAAATGGATGGTCGTTTGGTTATTTTTTGGTTTTATTAATATCCCTGCTTTTGTTGTTGCTCAAATAGTAGGTTTACAAAAACACCTACTCATTTATGAGGTTTGTTTATTATTCTTTCGAAGTGCGGCATTATTTATTGGTTTAAAATTCTACAATGCTTTAACAGGTATTATGTTGTTTTGTATAGTAGCTGGTGGATTCAATTTACTATTAATAGCTGGAGTAATCTTTTTAATTAAAAAAATAGAATTGTATCAAATGCAAAAAGAGAAAATTGAATTAGTTAATTAGAAAAAGGGGTGTCAAATGAGTATGGGGAATACGAAGGAGAAATTGGCTAGACTACGACTTCATTCATCTGGAAATACGCTAGAAAATTTATCTCAACTAGAAGAATCACAATGGTTAACGCATCAACAAGTTCAAATATTACAGCAAAAACATTTAACTAATTTAATTAATCATGCATATGAAAATGTACCATATTATCAAGATAATATTCCAATTAAGAGTATATTTGATGCTAAGGGTCTTGTAGATTTACGAAAATTCTCAACTATTCCGATATTAACAAAAAAAATTATTCGAAAACATTTTGATCAGTTAAAGTCTAATCACCTTCAAACTTTAAATTGGTATGAAAATACATCCGGTGGATCAACAGGTGAACCAGTAGTTTTTATTCAAGATTCGAGTGTTAGAGAATGGGAACAATCCGTTAAGATTTTATTCGATAAATGGTCAGGAAGATTAATTGGTGACAAACAAGTACGTTTATGGGGATCGGAAAGGGATTTACTTGTTGGAAAAGAAAGTATGAGGTCGCAAGTAGGAAAATGGATGCGAAATGAAGTGTGGTTAAATACATTTTCGATGTCAGACGAAATAATGCTAAGTTATGTAGAAAAAATTAATACTTTTCAACCATTACAGATTTTAGCATATGTGGAGAGCATATTTGATCTTGCTCAATTTATAATTAAAAACAAACTGCAGGTTTTTTCGCCGAAATCAATTATGGTTTCTGCAGGAACATTATTTCCATATATGAGAGAGGTCATTGAAGCAGCATTTAAGGCGCCTGTTTTTAATCGATATGGTTCACGAGAAGTTGGAGATATAGCTTGTGAATGTGAGCGTCACAAAGGTCTTCATATTTCATCTCCGACACATTTTGTAGAAATATTACGAGAAGATGGATCGTCTGCAGAGCCTGGGGAAGTCGGAGAAATAGTCATTACATCATTAATGAATTATGGTATGCCCTTAATTAGATATAGAATTGAAGACATGGGGTGTTGGGCAGAAGATTTTTGTTCATGTGGTAGCGGCTGGCCATTGTTGAAAGAAGTAACAGGTAAGGTGACGGATACATTTTTAACAAAGGATCATAAGCCTGTAAATGCTGTCTACTTTGAATTCTTATTCTATTATCAAGATTGGATTAGGAAATTTCAAATTATCCAAGAAGATTATGAGTTGATAAAAATCAATATCGTATTAACAGACATGAAGCAAGAAAATCCATTTGAAATATACCATAATGAACTCGAAAAAATAATAAAAGAAATAAAGATTGTTATGGGAGAAAAGTGTGTAGTTCAGTTTGATTTTGTTTTAAAAATTAATGCATCACCTTCTGGTAAATATAGATTTTTGATATCAAATATTAAAAGAAATGAATAGGCTTTTAGGAGCATCAATGATTTTGAAAAAATAAAGATTGAAAATACTTCCTAAACTCTTTTTTACTGGGGCTTACTCTCTCTTTATAACACTTCTAACATTAATTTGATATGGGGAGGCACGAGGAGAGCGCCAGTTCGAACAGGATTTAAAAAATGGGGATGCATGAAGATGAATAGTAGTCATACAGTTAAAAAGAAACAGAATACGATTTTGAACATTTTGGTATTTTTGTATATTCTTTGTGTATTCACTCTTAACACTGTACCCGAGTACTCAAGGCTAGATTTTTATATTTCTGTATTAATTATGCTCGTTTTAATAGTTAAGTATTTACATTCAGGTACGTTACACATTCCTAAGTTAATTTGTTTACCGTGGTTCTTCCTTTTTTTTTCAATGAGTTCAATTATATGGGCATACAATCCGTCTTCAGCCTTTAATATTTGGATTGCTCTTTTTTTAATGATTATAAGTGCCAGTACAATTTGGATTGCCTTGGAGAATGGTGCTTCAGTTAAAATAATTGTAATCGCAATGGCTTTTGCTTCATTTATCATTGTTCTCTCAACAGTTTATGAGATTTTATTCACTACTGAATATGTAACTAGATACACAGGCATTCTTAATAATCCTAATTTATTAGCTATTTTATTATCATTAATAGGTTTATTTATGATTGGTTTATACTCTCATAATAAGATTGTGGTACTTTACAGTTTTTCGATTATAATCTTTGCTACTATCTATTCTGGTAGTAGAAAAATTGTCTTTACCTGGATTGTATTAGGGATTTTATTACTTATAAAATCAAATATGAAAGTGAAAAAATCGACAATTTTCTTAGTAACAATTGTTTTGATTGCAATCATAATAGCATTTGCTTATTTTTCATCAGATTTTCTTGTATTTTTTGATAATCTAAGTGTTGTAAAAAGGTTTGAACGTTTATTATCAGGAACAGATCAATATAGTGCTGATGTTAGAGGAAATATGATAAAAGAAGGATTTCAATTTTGGCAAGATCATATATGGTTTGGAAATGGTCTAGGTCAATTTAGTGAGCTGAGTATGTATAAGAAATATTCACATAATAACTATATTGAAACATTGTCCGGATTGGGTATTATTGGATTGCTATTCTATTATATGTTGTATTTCTATCTTGTTTTTAAATCAATTACTCAATTTATTAGTAGCAATAAAGGATCGGCAATTACCATATCGATGATTTTCTTGTTTTTTTTATGGGATTTTGCTCTTGTTTCATATATTGAACAATTTACTTGGATTATATTAGTCATTTTATTGCATCTAACAACACATCAAAAAAAATTAGTGCAACAAAAAGCAGTAAAAGGAGCAGAAATATGAAAAGAAGGCTTATGTTTGTTGTTCCATCTCTTAGAGGCGGAGGTGCTGAGAAAGTAATGGTAACATTACTGAAGTATCTAGATCGGAGTAAATTTACGCTTATTCTAGTCCTACTTTCAAAAGAAGGGAAGTACATTGATGACATTCCTAATGATGTTGAAACTATTGATTTAAAAGCTGTTAGAGTAAGGCATTCTTTTATTTCTTTAGTCAAAGTAATCAGAAAAGTGAAACCGGATGTGGTTTTTTCTACACAAGGACATCTTAATATTGGAATGATTGCATTAAAACCTTTTATAGGGAAGAGAACTAAATTAATTGTAAGAGAAGCTAATACCGTATCTGAAATTGTGAAAATAGCTCCCAAACCTAAGGTGTGGAGAATGTTATATAAGTTCTTTTATAGAAGAGCAGATGTGGTAATATGTCAATCAAAATATATGATGGAAGATTTATTAGTTAACTTTAAAATACCAACAGAAAAACTCTGTCATATTTATAATCCTGTTGATATTAAACGAATTGAAAAACTTTCACAGATAGATTCTAACCCATTTGAAAGGTCAAAAGCATCTATAAATGTCGTTGCAGTGGGAAGATTAGTGTATCAAAAAGGATTTGATCGATTAATAGAATCAGTTCCGAAATTAATGGAGTGTATACCAGATGCTAAACTCTGGATTATAGGAGAGGGAGATTTAAAAGAAGAACTAGTGAAAAAGCGGGATGATTTTGGTTTATCAAAGAAAATAGAACTTATTGACTTTCAGGAAAATCCTTATAAATGGTTGAAAAATGCTGATCTATTTGTATTGCCATCTTATTATGAGGGATTACCTAATGTTTTATTGGAGGCAATTGCTTGTGAGTGCCCAGTTATTGCACTAGAACATCCAGGTGGGACAAAAGAGATTATGGAGATTACTGGACAAGAAGATCGATATATTCAATCGTTTGATTGGCAGCAAGCTTGGTTGGCTAAACCTGATGGTAATATAAAAGATTTATTGTCTAATAAGTTTCAGGTTTCAAGAATAGTTAAAGAGTATGAAAGTCAGTTTATATAGTTCGAACTAGTGTAATATTATTGCTTTAAAATGTTGAAGATTATGCGAAGTTGTTTAATTAGACTTTCAACGTAAATAAGATAATGGGTTCATGTTTCTAAGTTGCCATCTTAAGATTGTTAATCCCGGACAATTCATTCTATGAATGGGAAAAATGAATGATGACAGGAGAAAAGAGTATGACAATAACATATAGAAGAAGATTTATTAATATGGAAGAAACATGGGGAGATGGAGGGGTGATAAGTGATAATAAAAGGGACATTTCAATTCAAGTACACCTCTTATTAGAAGCACCACAAAAATTAATATCAATAGGAAATAAAGAGACTACGAGTTTGGATATTAGTGTTCCGAACTTTTTAATTGATTTACGTTCAGACGAAGCAAATATTTTTAAAAAAATTCATAAAAGTACTAGAGCGGATATTAGAAAAGCAACAGAGAATGATGAAATAACTTATTATGGGACGGACCATCCCACTGGGGAACAAATTAAAGAATTTTGCATGTTCTATAATTTATTTGCAGAGAAAAAAGGGATAGCTTTATGTTCGTTGGAAAGACTACAAGAACTAAGGAATCATGATGCGTTAATAATGACTGTTGTAAGAGATAAGAATAGTAATATTCTCTGTGCTAGTATGTTGCTACAGGATAGATGCTGTAGTCAATTATATGGTTTATATGGTGTTTCAGCACGATTATCAACAAACTCTTCAAAAGAAAGAAATAAAATAGGAAGAGCAAACAAATTTCTTCAATGGAAAGAGATACAGTTAGCTAGAGAGAAAGGGTTTGATTGGTATAATTTTGGAGGTGAAATACATCAAGAAAAAGACCTTGGTGTAAATGATTTTAAAAGGCGATTTGGTGCCATTCGTGGTTTTGATCGTAGAATATATACATCTAGAAGCCTACTAGGGAAAATGTATGTTTATTTACTGTATTATAAATGGAAAAATATAATTCCTTCCATGTATCGTATGTAGGCTTTTGGATGTAATATAGATTTTTCTTTTTGAATGATAATAAGGTGAATTTTTAAACATTATTATTTTTATCGATGATGAAAGGTTATCATCTATTTGTTGTTGATAATTGTATTATCTTTGGAGTTGTAGGTTTTCATTTTATTAGGTTTTAAAACGTTTTCTTGAATTACAGAATTATACACACGGTCCATCATTATCTGTAGATTTCTATTATTAAGGAACGTATTTTTAATAATTTGGGCTGTCTCAACACGGGATAGGTTAAGACCATTCGCTAAGTTGTTTTGAATCGTGTTTTCTTGAACAATGATTCTATTATTATTGGTTGACCCTCCCCAGATTTGAACTCCTGCACCTTTGTTATTTTGAATCGTATTATTTTTAATGATATTTTCATTAACATTATTAAGTAGTTCAATTCCGTTTTGAGAATTATTTGATATGTCATTGTTCTTAATTGTATTTTCAGAAGAAAAGTTTACAAATATTCCATTTCCATTCAATGTTGTCGAAGTACTACTTCCATTATTTAGTATCTTGTTTTCGATAATTAAATTTTTGTTTGTTTTAGTATTTTCTGCTTCACCACCTATAAAAATTCCGCCTTTCTTGTTATATTGAATGCTGTTGTTTTGAGCGATATTTTCAGTTGTAAAAACAAACATTAACCCATAACCATTATTATTATTGAATGTGTTGTTAGATAGTATTACATTTTCTAGTGGCAATTGATAAGGTGAGTTTCGTTCAATATCAATACCAGCTTCTGGAGCTGTTCCATTTGTATTTGAAAATGTGCTATTTTGAATAGTGATATTTTTTCCAGCTGTTACTGACAATCCTTGTCTGCGATTATTGTCAGAAATACAGTTAGTTATGGTGATATTGGATGGATAAGTTCCATTGGTTTCATTACCACCAATGTAAAAACCATCGCCCCAAAAATTAGATGCTCGTACATTAGAAATAACGATATCTTTTGCTTCACCACCAATATAAATACCATGTCCATATTCTCCAGTGTTGCCTTGATGCTGATATCGATCTCCAACTAGTGTACCACCTGTTATTTTTATATTTTGTTGGTTATATATGTTAAAAATTTGATAATTGGATAACTGATTTGGAATCACTTTTAGTATCGTTTCTTCATCCATTTGGATTTGTAGATTACTTTGAAGTCTTATAGTTCCTGAATGAGGGTTAGCGTTTATATAGAATGTACCTTTAGGGAATTTCACGATTCCCCTAACTTTAGCAGCATAATCAACAGCTGATTGAATGGCAATGGTATCGTCCTTTAAATCATTTGGTTTAGCACCAAATTGTAATATGTCTATTATTTGCATTTCTCTTTCACTCCCTGTAATAAGAAAAGGAATCAGAAGTGTTAAAAGTAAGAATAAACGTTTCAAAATAACACCTCCAATACATTAACAATTGGTTTCTATTTATTCTATGATTCTATTTTTGGATGGTTTATGCTAATTAATTAATAACAGCGGATAAGAAAGGTAGTTTTAAAAAAATATAAAGGATAATTGTAAAATGGACCAAAATGACAAAGGTTTAAAAATTATCATCATTACAATTGGTAAATCTCAGATTGTTATGCCTATGATTGAATCGAGACATAAAGTGGTAGGAATTATTGAATCGGGTGTAAATAACAAGGGAGAAAAGACATCAATAAAGAAGTTTTTCGTTCAAAATACTAAAAGAGTATATAAAAGAGTGTTTGGCCTGGAAAGATTGGCGAAGATGTATAAAATCCCCTACTATTATATGGATAACGGCTGTGATTTTCAACTTGAAAATTGGGTGAAAAAATTAGAACCAGACTTAATCATTGTATATGGGATGACACAATTATTGAAAGAAAATATCTATAATATTCCCAAATATAAAACAATTAATCTTCATCCTTCTATACTGCCATTTTATAGGGGGCATAGTCCAGAATTTTGGATGTATTATGATACAGAATTGAATCCAGGGGTAACTCTTCATTATATTGATCAAGGTGAGGATACAGGAGATATTATTTATCAGGAGAAATACAAGATTCCTTTAGGAACGAAATTTCCTGAAATGGAGAAAGTAGCAATTGGTCAGATAGGTGTTAAGTTGATAAAGAAAGCTTGTGATGAATTTGAACTTGGTACCATTCCTCGTTCTGTTCAACCTCATATAGAATCAGCCTATAGGGCAAGAAAAATAAAACAAGAGGAACATAAGAGTTTAATAAATTGGGAAGAGTGGCCGATAGAGAAAATTTGGCATTTATTAAGAGGAACAGAGCAATGGTTAGAGGCGATAGAACAGCCAACAGGATTGTTCAAAGGATATCGATGGGAAATCATGCATTTTGAAAAATGTACAATGGACCAATATGAAACGTCAAAAGTATATGCAGATGCTTTTGGCCGATTTATAGCATGTAAGGATGGAAAAATTTATTTATCCAAGAATTTTTCATTTGAACTGTTATTTCGTAGTATGCTAACGTAAATTAAAATTCAATGTTTTCTTAAACGAATAGGGATGTGTGGCTGTGTATCAAATTATATCTTTTAAAGAAAAACAAAAGTGGAATGATGCTCTTTCAAGATTTCATAAAAGCGATTTATATTATTATCATGGATACTGTTCTTTATCTTATTTGATGGGAGATGGAGAACCGTATCTTTTTTTCTTTGAGGACGATAATGAATGTCTTGTTTGTTATCCATATATAAAAAGACGTATTGAACTTCCATTTATGAATGATGATATGTTGAAAGAAGATGTTTTTGACATAATTACACCTAATGGATTCGGGGGGCCATTGACTCAAAATATAAGTGAAAAAACAATAGGAAAATTTAGGAGGGATTTTGAAGAGCACTGTCAAAAGGAAAATATAATAAGTGAGTTTATTAGATTTCATCCAATAATACAAAATCATCACTATTTAGAAGAATGCTTAGAAGTCATTTATGATCGAGAAACTGTATATATAGATTTAACAAAAAGTGAGGAAGAAATCTTTAATAACTATCACAAAAATCATAAACGGAATATTCATAAAGCTATTAGTAATAATTTTGAATTTAGAGTTTTGGCTAAAGATGAAGCGATGCTATTAATTAAAGATTTTTATATTTTATATAAAGAAACAATGGATAAGGTAGGGGCAACTCCTTATTATTACTATTCAATTGAATATTTAACATCATTTTTATTAGATTTAGATAAGCATTGTAGAATAGCGGCTGTCTTTGATGAAGGGAAATTGATTTCAGCGGCATTATGTATGTTTAATGAGGAGTATATCCATTACCATTTAGGATGTTCGAAGAAGGAATATTTGCATTTGGGGATTAATCCTTTTCTTTTTCATCATCTTGCACTTTGGAGTAAAAAGGTTGGATGTCGTGCACTACATTTAGGTGGTGGTCATATTGGGAGAGATTCTTTATTTCAATTTAAACATCGATTTAATGATGAAGGAACTTTAGACTTTTATGTAGGGAGAAAGATTCATAATATTTCTAAATATAATCTGTTAGTTCGGAATTGGGAAAAGTACTATTCGCAAGACGCCTCTAGTGGATTTTTTCCTTTATATCGAGGGAATCCTCAAAAGGTTGTTTCTAAAGTACATGACTAGGATGAATTTGTAAGTGCAATTTTATTTATTAAAGAGGTGTGAGGATTTGAAGGACTTTGTTAGTGAAATACACCAAAATGAAAACTCAGATATAGAATTGAAAAATGAGTTATATCATTATAATGCGCTGCATGGGTTGGAGCAGAAATACGGATCTTCCTTTTATGTATTAGATGTAAATAAATTAAGAGAAAACTATCATAAAATCAACAACGCTTTTAAAAGTAGATATTCGAACTTTATTATTGGTTATTCTTATAAGACAAATTATGTTCCGTATTTATGCAAGGAGTTATCGAAGTTAGGAGCATATGCTGAAGTTGTTTCTAGATTAGAGTATGACTTAGCCATCAAGATAGGTGAAAATCCTAAGAAAATCATATTTAATGGACCGTTAAAAATGAAAGACGATATTCATTATGCATTGGAAAATGAAAGTATTTTGAATATCGATTCTTTATATGAAATCGAGTTTATCAAAGAATATGCCATATTATGCCCAAATAAGCAAATTAATGTTGGATTACGTCTGAACTTTGATGTGTCGGAAAATGGTGTTAGTTCTATACAGGAAGGTTATTCTCGAAGTAGATTTGGAATTTGTATAGAGAACGGTAGTTTTCACTCAGCGTTAGATGAATTGCACAAAATAAAAAATGTTAGAGTGGTAGGATTGCATGGACATTTCTCAACAAGTACTAGAAGTGTTGAAACATATAAGCTTAAGACTAAAAAATTATGTAAGATTGCAAAGGAATACATCCTAGATAGTTTGGAATTCATTAATATTGGTGGAGGTATTTATGGGGAATTACCAAAATCATTTCAAATCAGTGCTCCTACCTTTGATGATTATGCAGAGGCAATTTGTGAAGTAATGAATCATGAATTTGCGACTTTTGATAAAAAAGCTACATTAGTATTAGAACCAGGTGTTTCTATGGTTGCTAATACTTTTATTTTTGTAGCGAAAGTGATTGAGCGAAAGACAGTTACTGACATAAATTATGTTTTGGTTGATGGGAGTGTTCATAATATTAAACCAACAATGCATAAGAACAACCTTCCGTGTAGGGTAATTCAGAAAAAACAGCTAGATCAAGAAAAGGGCACTTATCATATTGTTGGATATACATGTATGGAGAAAGATTATTTAGCTCATGATTTGACAGGAGATTTACCGCAAAAAGGGGATTATATTATTTTTGAGAATGTAGGAGCCTATACAATCGTTTTTAATCCACCCTTTATTAAAGAAAGACCAGCTATTATAGCTATGGATTTAAAGGAAATATTTCTTATTCGAAATAAGGAAACAATAAACCAATTTTTTAACGAGGAACTATATTATTTTTAAAAGTATTAATAAAGGATTTGTGGGAGGAAATAGTATGAATATATTAATCTGTAGCGCTGGACGCCGAGTGAAACTAGTGGAGTATTTTAAACAGGAACTTCATAAAATAGATGGGAAAGTAGTAGCTATAGATTGTAGTCTTTCTGCTCCTGCATTACATCATGCGGATATATATGAGGTCGTTCCTCGAATTGAGCATCCGAATTATCTTCAATGTCTCAAGGATTTATGTCATAAATATAAAATAAAAGGAGTTTTATCATTAATAGACCCAGAGTTAGAATTGTTAGCTAGTTGGAAGGAAGAGTTTGAAGAAATCGGTGTTCATGTTATTCTTTCGAATCGCAACACAGTAGAGTTATGTTTTGATAAATATCGAACATATAGTGCATTAAGAGCAAAGGGAATTCCTATTGTTCCTACTTATTTAAGTATTAAAGAGGTAATAGATGATGTTAAAAGCAAAAAAATTCAGTTTCCGTTGATTGCAAAACCGAGAAAAGGTAGTGCTAGTTTAGACATTCATAAGATTACGTCCTTAATAGAGTTAGAGAAATTTAATGATTTATTTGACGATTACGTTGTGCAACCTTTTATTAATGGTGAAGAATATGGTGTCGATTGTTATGTAGATTTATTATCACAAAAACTGACCAATGTTTTTATGAAAAGAAAAATAGCCATGAGAGCTGGAGAAACAGATAAATCAATCGCAATAAAGGATTATGAGTTACAACAAATCATAGAAAAACTCATCAACAATGTTGAATTTCTAGGGCCGATTGATATAGATTGCTTCAAGACAAATAGTGGCTATATAGTATCTGAAATTAACCCCAGATTTGGAGGAGGTTATCCTCATGCACATGAGGTTGGACATAACTTTATTTGGAATATTATAAATAACTTAAAAGGAAAGAGTAATGAAAACGAAAAGGTAAATTATAAAGAAGGTTCAGTAATGGTGAAATATGATCAACTGATAATCCTGTAGAGACTGAACTTATTATGAAAAAGAAATGTAGTGTGATATAGAATATCTAGATGATTTGTAAGAATAGGCGGAGCCC
>NZ_HG428741.1:2033559-2061057 GCF_000380245.2 Bacillus massiliigorillae | reverse complement strand
GGCTCCGCCTATTTTTTTATTTAATGTATTCCATTTCCTAATTTCCTGGAATTAAGCTTAACATATAATCCTCAATAAATTTTATTTATCAAAATGAATGCATTTTTAAGAGAACTTTAAGAATAGGTAAAGAAGTATGTAAGTGCTGGTTAGTAATATGAACATAATCATTATGTGAATTTAACTTAATGATATATTTAATTCTTCTCAGATTCAGAATAACAGTCTGTTCGAAACAAAACATACACATTTTAATTGAAGAAATTTGAGAGAAACAGATTTTATATTAGTGACATTTAAGGAAAGAGGATTAAGATGGAGAATCGGTTATTTCTTAGAGATAAAAATAAGATGTGTAATGATTTGACATTTGAAGAATTACAGATGACCAAACAAGTAATGGATGAATTAGTAATGATGGCAATTATGGATTCTGAATGGAAATTAATATATGTAAATAACTACTTTTTAGATACAGCTGAATATACACAAGAATATTTGTATTTGAAAGATTTTTGGCATTTGAATTTCAAGTGCCACACACCGAAATTTTTTGCTAATATAAAAGAAGTGATTAGTGGAGGAGAAAAATGGATAGGTGAATTTTGCATATATAAGAAATATGGAGAAAAAGTGTGGCTTAAAGTTAATATTATCCCGATAGTAGATGGAAATGAAAAAGTGATTCAGTATTTCTTGATTTTTTTTGAAGGTGATAAAGGAATAAATGATAAAGAGTGGAAATATATGGCCCATCATGATGAGCTAACGGATTTACCGAATCGAAGAATGTTAAAATATTGCTTTGAGCAATATATTGCTGAAGCGAATCAGAAACAGACAAAGCTTGCTGTGCTATTTATCGACATTGATCATTTTAAAGAAATAAATGATAAGTACGGACATAGGGTTGGTGATTTAGTATTAAAAGAAGTGGCAAATCGATTACGAATGGTTAGTTTATTTTCAAAAAAGCATCAAGTGTTTAGGCAAAGTGGAGATGAATTCATTGTTTTATTAGATGACGTAGAAAATGTAAAGGAAAAAGTTGAATCAATTATTGCCTTATTCAACGACCCATTTAGTGTTATGGAATATATCTTTTATGTACAGATAAGTGTAGGTATTAGTATATTTCCAGATCATACAAGAAATAAAGAGGAATTGATTGAATATGCTGATATAGCAATGTATGAATCAAAAAATTGCGTAGTAAGTAATTATACATTGTATAAAACAAGTTTAGATGAGTTAAATTGAAATTATAATAATAAAATAGGAGTTTAGATAGTGAGGCTTTATTTCAATAGCAAAAAATTATGGAACTTAATAATAATAATTCTGCTTATATTGAGTACGTGGAGTATCTCTGCATTTATTTCTCCACATAAAAAGAAACAACCGATTGCAGGTGAAACACTTATAGTAGAAAAATTTATTCAAAGAAACTTACAAAATAACGTTGGTTTAATTCGTACCAATATTACATCTCGAAAGGATGTCTATTTGTCAGAGACAGTAGGATTATGGTTAGAATATTTAGTTGCTAAAAATGATCTTACTCAGTTTCAAAAACAGATAGAGGTATTAAAGAATTACTTTTTAACAGATGATTATCTCGTTATATGGGAATTACAAGGAAGTAAAAAAGCCACTGCTAATGCGTTTATTGATGACTTAAGGATAATAGATGCACTGTTTACAGCAGGTAAGCAATGGAATGCTTCTGAATATACATCATTAGCGCAGAAAATGAGTAAACAACTTATTAGTTATCAAACTGTGAACAATCTTATGGTAGATTTTATTGATCTTAAAGAAAAAACAAAAGGGCAAGATCTTACTCTTAGTTACATTATTCCAACCGGTTTTGAACAAATGAAACATGCAGGTTTGTTACCAGAAAATATTTATCAGGAAACAAAGAATTTACTATTTAATGCACCTATATCTGAATTAGGTTTTTTTCCAAAGAAATTTAGTATTGTTCAAGAAGATTATATTTTTGATCAAAAAGTCAATTTAATTGATCAATTATATACAGGTTATCATCTCGCCAAATGGGGTGGTAATGTAAGCGAACTGCTAACTTTTATCAAGACAGCGTACTCACATAGTAAAGGTAAATTATATGGTCAATACGATGGTATAACTGGTAAACCTATTGTCCAATATGAGTCTCCTGCTGTTTATGCGTTAGCTATATTAATGTGCTACGAAGTGGGTGAGGATGATTTTGCTAACAAACTATATAAGCGAATGAAAAAGTTACAATATAAGCGTACGAATTCTCCATACAATGGAGGCTATATTGATGTTCATACAAAAGAAACTCATACATTTGATAATTTACTAGCTTTATTGGCTGAAAGAAGGGTATTAGATGAGAAAGATTTTCGACAGTGAAGTTAAGATTCTCCTTTTAGTCATAACATTTATTATGTTATTGCATATACCAGGTTACTTTTTAATTAAAGAAGGAACTGCAGGTATTCTATTATATGGTTTTTTAGTTTTATTGGTTTTTATTGCATTTCTTTTTGGCACTGTTACAGGATTGTATAGTAGTTTAATTTTTATTTTTATCATTGGATCGGGCTTGGTTTATTTAAGTTTAACACATACTTCAAATCCATTTAGTACAACAACGTTTGAAATGCCACTATTTCTAGGTTATGGATTTCTCCTAATTATCATGGTGCTAATAGCAGGGAAAATCCATGATAATATTACGAATTTAGGGAAAATGAACCGGCGTCTTGTCGATGAAAATAGTCAGTATGTAGCAGTGGATGTAGATACCGGTTTTGATAATAAACATCGAATGGTTATAGAAGTAGAAATGGAAATGAAACGAGTGAAGCGTTATGGTGGAGCATTCACTCTTATATTATTACAAATGGATCATTTTGAAGATTTTAAAAAATTATATGGAGAAAAAGAAACTAGCCACCTCCTTCTTTCTTTAGGTGAAGCTATGCTAGATGTAATGCGTTTAACAGATCGGAAGTTTCGTTATGAACAGGATCGTTTCGCACTGTTATTAACACATACTGATAGTAAATCTGTTGAGATTGTCTATGAGAAATTAGTGCAAAGAATTACGACTCATCAATTATTGAATAATAAGTATGTTACTCTTTCTTTTCGATCAGGGCATATAGCTTATGAACAGCATTCATCTATTGAAGATTATCAGGCTTTGTTCTCACAGGTAGAAAGTGAGATGGTATTTCGTGAATTATAAAAGAATTATACTGTTATTACTGTTTGTGTTTATTTTTCAATTATTTAGTGCTGTGTCAATAGTAGAAGGTAAAGAGAAAAAGCCTATAATCCGAATTATATATATGACTAAAAATCAATTAGTAAATGAAAAGGTATATTTTATTGAAGCAACATTAGCTGCATTTGCATCGAAAACGGAGATAATATCTGCTAATGATTTTAATCAAAAAACAGTCAAATATAGTGACATTCTTGTATTTGTGGGGGATACGAAAGACACGGTTCCACAGGCTGTACAAGAAACTTTTAGAAAACATAAAGGTAAAATAATTGCATTAGGAGAAAATGTAGAGCAACTTTTTCCTTTTAAGAGTTGGGGTTTTTTAGGTGAAGGTTATATTAGGAATTTAGACGGGCAAGAATTATCATCGACTATTCCCGTAGTTCGTGTAATTCCACCAAAAGGTAGTGAAATTATTTCAATGGGCGAAGATTTCACGAGGAAATATCCTTTTGTTGTAAAAAAAGGGAGTTTATCTTATATTGCAACTACTTCTTTTGATATTCAACAAAAATATAGCATTACTCGTGGGCTATATACCATTTTAGAGCAAAAGCAGCCTGATGTTCACCCTGCGTTTATTCGATTGGAGGATATTTCACCTTTAACTGATCCAAACAACTTGAAAGAAGCAGGAGAATATTTAGCAAATCGAGGTATACCATTTTATATGTCAGTAGTTCCTGTTGCCTTGAGTAACAAGAATGGTAAGTTAGTGACATTTTCACAAAATAAAAAGCTTCTGAATGTCATTAAAAAATTACAAACTCGTGGAGGAATGATTATTGTAAATGGATACTCGCGTTCATATCGTTTTGAAGAAAAGGGAGATGGATTTGAATTTTGGGATGTAAAAATGAATCAGCGGATAATAACGGAAAAAACAGATCAGATACCACCGAAGCAAAAAGTGAGAAGTGATTTTCCTTCAGAGAAGGAGTACGAAAAATATATTGTAAGTACAGAAGAAATAGAAACAGAATACATTGAAAAGAAATTGACGAAATCCATAGAAGAGTTGACTGACTTAGGATTATATCCTGTTGCGTTTGAAGCACCTAATTATGCAATGAGTTCCAATGGTTATCGAACAGCTTCTAAATTCTTCTCAACTATTTTTGGTCAAATTCAATTAAGTGATGAAGATAGAAGCATTGTAGGAGTTCCTCTCTTAATTGCTGAACCAAAAGTTCTAGCTGGAATGAGAGTTTATCCAGATACAATCGGTTTTATTAATCCAGCTTTATCAGATCCTTTGCAAGATATGAGATTAACAATCAGAAGACTCCAGACTGTGCCGGGCTCGATGATAGGAGGGTATTATCATAGTTATTTAGGAAGCAAATACTTACCTCAAATGATTGAATTAATTGAATCCGTACCTAATATTGATTGGTTAAATTTAAAAAGGAACGAATATTTAGTTAAAACAGAAAAGATAATGATTAAACAAGAAGTAGAAAAACCTATAAATATTATTTCAAACAAAACATATGCAGATCGTCTCCTCCAGCAAATGAAAGACAAACCGTTTGACTTCCTACTTTGGGTACTGGTTGGTGTCGTATCTGTGACGATTACAGTCTTTTTAGTCTATATTTTACGGTTAAAAACACAATTGAGAAAGCGACTGTTTGAGGAGAGGAAAAATCATGGCTGATATTTTGTTTTATATATCGCTCATATTAATTTGGGGAATGTTATTATATCATATGTTTTTAATGCAAGGTGGATATCGTCAATTTAAAACATTTGAGAAAGTAATACCCCAGTGGGAACGGAATATGACGAACTTGCCAAGTGTAAGTGTGTTCATACCTGCACATAATGAAGAAGTGGTTATTGGGCAGACGTTACAAGCTATGTCTCGTTTATATTATCCGAAAGATAAATTAGAAATAATTGTTATTAATGATAATTCTTCTGATCGAACAGGAGAAATTGCCAATGAATTTGCAGAAAACTATTCTTTTATTCGAGTTATAGAAACAAAACCACCGAATAAAGGTATTGGAAAATCAAGTGCATTAAATGAAGCACTAGGGCAATCAAATGGTGAAATAATTGTAGTTTATGATGCAGATAATACGCCTGAGAGAAAGTCAGTTTGGTATTTAGTAATGGGATTATTAAATGACTCAAAATCAGCCGTAGTTGTCGGTAAATTCCGCGTAATAAATGCTGCAAGAACATGGCTAACTCGATTTATAAATATTGAAACTATATGCTTCCAATGGATGGCACAAGGTGGTCGATGGAAATGGTTTAAGGTCGCTACTATCCCTGGTACGAACTTTGCTATTCGTCGAAATATTATCGAACTATTAGGTGGGTGGGATGTGAAGGCATTAGCAGAGGATACGGAATTAACTATTCGAGTTTATAATCTAGGCTATAATATTCGTTTTTTTCCGGCTGCTATAACGTGGGAACAGGAACCTGAAACATTGAAAGTATGGTGGAGACAAAGGACACGGTGGGCTCGTGGAAATCAATATGTCGTTTTAAAGTTTCTTGGTCAGTTCTTCAAATTAAAAAGAAAACGAATTATTTTTGATTTATTCTACTTTTTCTTTACTTATTTCCTTTTCTTCTCTGGGGTAATTGTATCGAATGCGTTGTTTGTAACAAATATGTTCTATGAGCTAGATCTATCGATAGGTAATGTTGCATTGGCACTGTGGATACTAGCATTTTTATTGTTTTTAGCAGAAGTAATGATTACGTTAAGTATAGAAAAAGCTGAAATGAATCGGAAAAACTTTTTTTATGTATTATTAATGTATTTCACATATTCTCAAATGTGGATTGTGCTTGTAATCTATGCTTTATTTCTCGAAGTAAAACGTGTTCTTTTCCGTCAAGACGTAAAATGGTACAAAACTGAACGATTTGGTCAAAAAAAACAAGGGGGATCATTATGAAGCACTTCTTAAAAAAGGCCTTGTTTTTGGCTTCTGTTCTATTACTAAGTGTGATTTCAATGGTAGATGTTGCAAAAGCAAGCTCACAAATTAAAGTAGAGGGAATAAAAATCAGTAATTCAAATCCTTTACCAGAGCGACAAATAGTTGCGAATAGCCCTATAGAATTAATGGGGCCTAAAGGTGGAATAACTCTAAATTATAATTTAATTGCAAATGCTACAGGTGATAATAATAAATTGATTTTGAAGATTAGACATTCAGAATTATTAATTGCACCATCATCTATTACGATAAGTATAGACGGTCAAACCATTGTATCGAAGCCCTTACATGCTGGAAATGTGAAGGCAGATCTTACAATTCCATTGACAGGTAATGCTTTGAAAAAGGGTTTTCACAGTGTAACCATTTCATTTTATGGTGTAATCAAAGAGGGTGTGTGTGTCGATCAAGATTCATCAAGTAATTGGCTCACATTAGGTATTGATTCTTATTTTCAGTTAAACAACCAATTGAATGATGAAACACAGGCACTTAAGGACTTTCCCTTATTATTTATAGGGACATCAGAGAAACCTGTATATATCGTTTTACCAGATCAAGCCTCATTGCCAACATTAAATAGCGGATTACAAGTTGCTGCATATTTAGCAGAGCAATCAAATAATGAACAGTCAGTTCAAATAGTTAGAGAGTCAAAGCTGAAGAGTTTGGAAGGGAATATAATCTTGTTAGGTGCAAAAAAGGAGTTTTCTTCATATTTTATAACAAGTTTGTTAAAGAAAGCAGTATTGCCGGAAAATGATTCAGCTCTCATTCTATCAAGGCATAAGCTTACAAGTGGTAATAATAGTTCTGAAGCGTTAATTGTAACGGCAAATCTACCTGAGCAAATACAGCAGCGAATCAACATTCTTACCAATAATCAATTGAATACACAATTAACAGGTAGACAAATATCTATTGAGAAGAGTCCAGTTATAAAAAAACAAGAGAACAAGAATACTATAATGTTAAAAGAATTTGATATGAAAGATATTGTTTTAAATAGCGAGAATAATCAGAGTAAACATTATTATTACTATGTACCTATCTCGCTGAATCCAAATGATAAACCGTCATTAACATTACATTTAAAACGCTCTGAATTGATTTCTAATTTAAATGAAAAACTAGAAGAAGGTTCTATTGTGAGAGACGAGGTTGAATTAGTTGTTTTAGTAAATAATATTCCACATTCAGTTAATATACGTTCTTTGACAAAGGAAGAGAATGGTGTATACACGGTTAAACTGCATATTAAATCCGATGCTATTAAAGAAAATAGGTTAATAGATCTTCAATTTGTATCTAATGGTTTACGCGAAAAGAAATCTTGTGTAACTACAGATGAAAATCGATGGATTTTTCTTACTGCTGATAGTTATTTCAAATTTAAATCAAATGATACAAACGTAGAAAAAAACCCTTCTCTAGCGGGTTATCCAGCTACTATTAGTGGAAGTGGAATAGCAACAACCATTGTTATACCTGACAAAGGAAATATTACTGATAATCAATTATTGCAGTTATATCGTTCTCTAAGTATAAATGGTCATGTAAATGAATTGAATTTATCAAAGGCGACTAGTGTACAAAAGGAAGATTTGAAAAATCAAAATGTCATTTTTATTGGTGGTCCAAAAAATCAACCTTTATTACAGGAGATTAAAAACAAATTAATAGTACCTTATAAAAATGATAAAGCGCAATTAGCGGAATTTGGTTTTATTCCTGAAGTAACTGAAATGTTTAGTTGGATTCAAAAGAATCCATGGAGTAAACAAACTAACAGTATTCTAGTTTTTGATACTAATAAAGAAGGTACTCCTTATATTGGAGCATCATTTCTCGAAAATATAAAAAATGTAAATCAAGATGCAACAATAGCAGTTAACACTTATAGCAATCAACTATTTACAAATGCTGAACAAATAGAAAAACAAGCTGAAACGGTTGTTATAGAGGAAAAAGTCCATAAAGAAGAGCCTTTACAATTTTCTATTTGGTTGGTAGTTGGTTTAGGAGCATTACTTGTCTTTGCTGCGGTTTTAATATTTGTTTTACAAAAGAGAAAAAAGAAAGAATAATCATCAAAAAATCTTCTCCTTTTTGATGGATGTACATACTCATGGGGGGATTGCATCTATTCAAAAAGGAGACACCATGTAAATTATAGACATCCTAATCTGTTAAAAAATAAATAACCCTTTTAGTAACTATTTTGGTAAAATTTAATAGTTGGCTTATTTTATGAATGTTAGTTACTTGTTTTTATATTTTCTCTAAAATGTAAAAATGATTCGTTGAACAAATAAAAAAGGGGTTCGTAATGTAAAGTTGCGAAGTAGAAAATGGAAAAAAAGAAAATTGTCGTAATAGTTTGTTTGTTTATTTGTGTTCTTCTTGTATTTCGATTTTCTTGGATAATCTTTTATCAAAAATCAGATAATCCCAAAATAGAAAAAGGCGTACTTGA
The DNA here is from genome assembly GCF_000380245.2 of Bacillus massiliigorillae. Classification (GTDB taxonomy): domain Bacteria; phylum Bacillota; class Bacilli; order Bacillales; family DSM-1321; genus Bacillus_AD; species Bacillus_AD massiliigorillae. The sequence continues at coordinate 2,052,323 of NZ_HG428741.1, read as the reverse complement.
TCTGCGAAATACTACCATTTTAGAAAATGAAGCGGTTACTCTAAATGGAGAGTGGGAATTTTATAAAGGAAATTTGATTAAATCTTCTCCACGAAAAAGCTCAGTACCACATACATTAGTTACAGTACCAGAAGAGGAAGAAAAATTCTCAGGAAAAGGAACCTATCGAATTCGGATACTTCTTAATGAAGATATAAAGCAATCATACAGCTTTTATTTTAGAGAAATTAAATCTGCAAGCATAATATATATTAATGGAAAGAGAATAAATGAATTAGAGACTGGTCCTACGAGTAAAGTTTCTTCTCTGCTTAATTTTCGACCATATGAGGTACTTGTAGATGATGATAGTAAAGAAATAGAACTTCTTATACAAGTAAAAAAAGATGCGGCTCTTAAGAGCGGGGGATTATTAAAGCCGATTAAATTTGGAACTTATTCAGCTATGAAAAAAGAAATGGTGCTTACGTTTATGATGCAGTTATTGTCTATTAGCATATTATTTTTTCATGGAATCTATGTATTGATTATATTTTGCTTTTTTGTAAGAAAAAAAGAATTATTGTATTTATCAGCTGCATTTTTTTGTATGACAATAGCTGTTTTAGTTGATGATGATAAATTATTATTTTATCTATTTCCTTCAATTAGTTATGAACACTGGCTTATTATATTGTTTGTATCCTATACAAGTGCAATGTTCTCACTGATACAATTTACACGCTATATTATAGAAGAGTTTAATATGAGCTATTCTACGTTGTTTCGTTCGAGTTTTATTTTCCGAATTTTTTATATATTATTTTTGGTTTCAATCTGTATTCAACCAGTGATGAAATATAATTATTTATTTTTTACTGTCGTTATGATATATGGGGCACTGATTTTTATTAAAACTTTGCATAAAGGAATTTTATTGGGTCAAAAGGATTTTATTTATATCTTACTCGCCGTTATAAGTGTTACATCAAGTACAATCTGGGGAATTGTAAAAAATAAAATGTACCTAGAATACCCGTATTATCCTTTTGACCTAATCATTGGTGTTTTTATTTTTTCAGCATTGTGGTTTAAAAGGTTCTTTCAGGTAACGAAAGAAAGTAAAGAATTGGCTTTAGAATTGCAAAAAATTGATAAAACGAGAGATGAGTTTTTGGCTAATACATCTCATGAGTTGAGGAATCCATTGCATGGTATCATCAACATTACACAGACAATATATGAAAGTGAAAAAGATAATCTAAAGAAGGAAAATAAAGAGAATTTACAATTGCTTTTAAAAGTTGGTCGGAGCATGTCACTAATCTTAAATGATCTTCTTGATATTACGAAGCTAAAGGGAGGTACTGTCCAATTACAAATAGGAACAGTGAATTTATCATCAGTTGTTTCGAGTGTTTTAGATATGCTTCGTTTTATGACAGAAGGAAAAAATCTTACTTTTGAACTACATATATCAAAAACGTTTCCAAATATTAGGGCCGATGAGAATCGTTTATTTCAAATTCTATTTAATCTTATCCATAATGCAGTAAAATATACGAATGATGGGACTATTAAGGTTGTCGCTAAAATAGAAGATGGAGTAGCAGAAATACAAGTAGAGGATACTGGTATTGGAATGAATCAGGAATCATTAAAGTCTATTTTTAAGCCATTTGAGCAAATTGATTCAAGTATGACAGCGATTGGTGGAGGAATTGGATTAGGTTTGAATATTTGTGAGCAGTTAGTCAAATTACATGGAGGTACATTATCGGTGAAATCATTCGTTGGAGTAGGTAGTACATTTACTTTCACGCTTCCCATAGCTGAAGATGTTGAGACGGCTCCTGAGTTTGAAGTGACTACACCTCTAATAATGAAAGAGGAAAAAGTGCAGGATAAAAGCCAAGCTCCCAAAAACAAAGAGTTATGCTCTGTTTTAGTTGTTGATGACGATTCTATAAATTTGTCGATTTTAGAAAGCGTTTTAGTATCAGAACATTATAATGTTGTTACTTGTACGAACGGGCAAGCGGCACTTACGTTGTTAAATACAGGTATTTGGGATCTTGTGATTACAGACGTTATGATGCCGAATATGTCGGGGTATGAATTAACTCGTAGAATTAGAGAAAGATATTCGATTACCGAGCTTCCTATATTATTATTAACTGCACGAAGCCAAATCGAGGACATTCAAGCGGGGTATTATTATGGTGCAAATGATTATGTAACAAAACCTGTTGAGCAATTGGAATTAAAGGCTCGGGTGAAGGTGTTAACGGAATTAAGAAACTCTGTTAATGAAAGAATTCGTATGGAGGCAGCTTGGCTGCAAGCTCAAATTCAACCTCATTTTTTATTTAATACATTAAATACAATTGCTGCGTTAAGTACAATAAATCCTTCTAAAATGATGGATTTATTGGATGAGTTCGGAAATTACCTTCGTGCATGCTTTGATACTCAAAATCTCAATCAAGTTATTCCTTTAAACCGAGAAATAAAATTAGTTCGTTCCTATTTATTTATACAACAGCAACGGTTTAATGAGCGGTTACAAGTAGAATGGGAAGCAGATGAAGATGTATTTGTCCAAATTCCTCCATTGTCTATTCAAACACTAGTTGAAAATGCTATAAGGCATGGAGTATTAAAACATCCAAATGGAGGTAAGATTTGTATACAGATTATTGATATGAGAGAAGAAGTACAGGTTAGCATTATGGATAATGGAGTAGGAATATCAAAAGATCAATTACAGAGATTGTTAACGAATCAACAAAAGAATGTTAAACAAGGTATTGGTTTGCTTAATACTGATAAACGATTAAAGCAACTTTACGGTAGAGGACTAGAAATATCTAGTATTCAAAACTTTGGTACAACTGTTCGTTTTATTATTCCAAAAATAAGAGATCTGTAGAGAGTGTAAATTGATATTGTTTGACAGTAAAGCGTAAAAGGCGTCTCTAAAGGTATTAAAATCCCTTTAGAGACGCCTTTTACTTGTTGATTTACAAATTACCTTCACATATGGATTGGTACAATTTTTTTGTAGTTTTATCGGGTTCGATATCCAAATCTTGCTGTAATAGTTCAGCAAATTCAATGTAAGCTTTCACAGCATCCCCTCTATTACCAATTTCGATATAATGTAGCATGAGTTGTTGGAGTGTGCTCTCAGAATATGGATTATATTTCAGTAACATCTGTAAATATTGTTGCTTTTTATTTTGCAGACCATATTTTGTATAGTAATCTATCACTTTTTGAAGTATATGAAATAATTGTTGTGATAGTGCTTGTGCTTTTGCATTTGCCCATTCATATTCATTAGTTTCCATATATTCTCCTACATATGTTTGTATAGTGTCTTCTAATAGAGTTATATTTTCTTTATTTATGTTTGTATGTATTCGAAAAGCATGCTCTAATTCAAGTGCATCACAATAAAAATTTGTTAAGTTTAAAGAATAGCTTTGATTTGAATAAGTAAGTGCCTGCTCGTATCCTAGTGAATCTAGGGTTTTTCGTAAATGTGAAATGCATGTATGAAGCTGGATTTTTGCTTTCTTATAATCATAGTCTGGCCAAAGTTGATTAATGATAGAATCACGATTGATATATGTTCCAATATGAGTGATAAAAAAAGCGAATAGCTCTTTTACTTTAGCAGTTTTCCATTTAACAGGTTGTTTATTGTTATAGACAATGAACTCGTTAAAACAGAGAAGTTCTAATGCTGAAGGCTCTATGCTAGTTTGAACAGTGATTTTTTCTTTATTCAGTTCTAATTTCTCTTGTACTCTATTGATTGTTTTTAAGAGCCTACTTTCTAATACTGGCTTCAATAAATAGTCGATAGAATTCAACTCAAAGGCTTGGATGGCATAGTCACGATAAGCAGTTACAAACACAATTTGAATATCACTCTTCCATTCTTGAATAATTTCTGCTAAATCTAATCCACTTATTCCTGTCATTTCAATATCTAAAAATGCAACTTGAAAGTCGAGGGTTTTCATCTCCTGAATAACTAATTCGGGATTTGAAAACTTTCCTACAATCTCAATGTCTCCAATTTTATTTAATTTTTTCTCCATAAGATCAAGTGCTAGTTTTTCGTCATCGACTAATATGGTACGTATCATAATAAGCCTTCTTTCATTGTCGTTAAAAGTGTTCTAGTAAAGGGTACTTTTATATCGAATAGATTAAATGTTAAATTATTCTATTTTACCCTTTGTAATACTTATTACATATATTTCTCTAATAATCAAGATATAGAAATGATAGAATCGTTCAATTTATCTAATGATATGCGTTTTTGCATAGAATATTTAATTTTTCATAAGAAATATTTATAAAAATAACGATTGATCAAAAGTTGAAGTTATCTATATATTATTTTTACGATTCCAGTAGCACTAGCAATGTTTCAAAAACGTGACCATAAAAATTTGGCATTAGGTATGATGTCTGGAGTTCTTACTGTTCCAATAAGTGTATTTATTACAACGAGTATGCTAGCTCTAATGGAAACGAAAATCAGGGATACAATTAGCACAACAGCGGAACCAACGTATCAATTATCGATGTCAATTGGTACGATACTAATTAACTTAGTGACAATAAACATGTTTTATAGGCTACTAGTTAATAGTTATATATACAAGAAGAAAACAATGAGTATGTCATTCTCATTGTTTTCTTCTTTGTGACATGGTTGTAACAAATAGCATTTAAAATGAATTGTAAAATAACAAATGATAAAAGGAAAAAGTATTAAGTCGGAGTAATAATGTGAAGAAGAAAGGTGAAACCTACTTATAAGGATTTCACTTTTTTTCTTCAGTAATTAAAGTAAATGTTTATTTCTAAAACAAAAGGAGTTTGTACTTAGTGAACATATTAATTGCTGATGATGAAAAACATATGGCGAATATTTTAAAAACTTATTTTGAAAAAGAAGGTTTTCAAGTAAGTGTTGCTTATGATGGAGAGGAAGCGCTTGAAATTTTCTATTCGAGAAAAATAGATATAGCAGTATTAGATTGGATGATGCCGAAGCTAAGCGGTATAGAGGTTTGTCGAGAAATAAAAAAGGTGAGTTTAGCGAAAGTCGTTATGTTAACAGCAAAAACATCGCATGATGATGAATTTGCTGCATTAGATATTGGTGCAGATGAATATATTCGAAAACCATTTGATCCTCGTATTTTAATATTAAGGATAAAAAAAATGTTAGGGATAGAAAAAATAGTTGAAATAAGAAATTTGAAAATTGATTTACAAAGCAAGAATGTTTTTCGAGGTGGAGATGAAGTATTACTTTCTAAAAAAGAATTTGATTTATTGAAGTTTTTATACGAAAACAAAGGGCAAGTACTATCGAGAAATGCTTTATTATCCATGGTTTGGGGTTTGGATTACCTCGGTGAAGAACGCACGGTCGATACGCATATTAATAGATTGCGTGACAAAATAGGAGCTGATCACATCATCACCCATAGAGGAATGGGGTATCGTTTTAATGATAAAGATGAACAAAATTAGTAAAAAATTATTATTGATCGTTAGTGTTATAATGTTCGTTGTATTTGGTGTATCGTTCTTGTTAAATAATTATTTCTCTTCTGATTATTATTTATATAAGATGAAAAAGAAGCTCACTACAATTTATGAAGAGATAGATGATTTAACGCTTCAACAACTGAATGAAGTAGAGAATAAAATTGAAAACGATAATAATGTTACGATTGTGAGCATTGATAAGAGCGGAAATATGAATACAATCAATGAAAAAATTCAATTTGCCTTGTATAAAGATAAAATTGTTTTAAATAAGTTTTGGATTACCGAAGATTCATTGGAAAAAATCAAAGAAGGAAAAACAGTTAGGCTGCTATTTAATCAAGGTAAGTTAAAGTCAAGCCTTTTAACAGTATTATATGAGCAGGAAAATCATATCATTTTATTAGGAACAGTAGTTGTTCATAATACAGATGCGTTAAAAATAGTTAATCAATTATATTTTTATTCTGTTTTATTTGGCATTATTATCAGTTTACTATTAGTCGCTGTTTTCTCAAAAAGAATCATCACCCCTTTAGAAAAGTTAAAAAATGTTTCAAAGGATATCGCAAATTTACAATTTAAAAAAGTTGAGATTAACTCAGGAGATGAAATTGAAGAGTTGTCTCATAGTATTAACGATATGAGTGAACGATTAAAAAGTGCTCATTCACAATTAGAAAAGAAAAACCACAGCTTAAATACATTAATTTCGAGTATTTCTCATGAAGTAAAAACTCCATTATCTTTAATACAGGCATATACTATTGGTATTAAAGATGAGCTTGATGACGGAACATATACAGATGTCATTTTAGAGCAGGTAAAATACACATCAGAAATGGTAGATTATTTAATAAAATTATCTAAAGTACATGAATTAAAAGTAAGAAAAGAGCGTTTTGAATTAACTCAGCTACTTCAAAAAGTTTTAGCACAATATAAAATTTCATTAAAAAATAAGAACATTCAAGTGAAGCAAAACATAGATGTTATACAGTATTCCATAATTAAAGAAGACCCTAGTCAGATGGAGATTATCTTTAATAATTTAATAAGCAATGCTATTAAGTATGGTGAAGAAGAGTATTTGGAAATAACACTAACATGTGAAGAAAAGAACAAAATGAAGTTTTCTATAAGTAATAAAACAACACAATTAAAGCAAGAGCATCTTCCGTATATTTTGGATGCATTTTATGTTGTAGAAGAATCGAGAAATAAAGAAATTTCTGGGACAGGTTTGGGATTGTCCATTGTTGCTAGCATATTAGAGAAAAATGAATTGAAGTATGAAGTAACACTTAAGCAATCTTTTTTTACTTTTAGTATTTGGTTTATACTATTATAAAATAACTGGTAACTTTTATTTATATTTCTGAATATTTTTACTATTATAAATAAAAATATAGCGGATGATGATTGTGGGAGAGTGCATATTGTAGCCACCGAAAGAGCAAGTTCCATAAAAGCCTTGGAACTAATCTCTCAGGTAAACGAACCGCAATTGGACGCAACTCTGGAGAGTGCGTCATGAACGCCACCAAAGGGGAATACTCTTTTGAAATTAGAGTTAAACTCTCAGGTAAAAAGGACAGAGAAGGACATAAAGACCTTTCACTGTCCTTTTTTTATGTGCAGAAATATTGATCAGTTCACTAAGAAGTACTTAGATATTGAGACACAAATTGATTATTCAGATGACTTTCGTTTTATTACTGGCGAGAGCTTTTCTGCTAGCGCCTGTTCTATTCAAGTAGGTTAAATAGTTATTTTAAGATATAGAACTCGTTTTATAAAATGGGAGAATTTCATTCATTCACCCATTTTTTATTGTAAGAATAGAGTGACGTATTATAAGTATTATAGGGAAATAGAGTGTGAATCCGAAGTATTCTTTATATAGATAAACAAGACAAGAGAATAAATTAAAATCTTATTTTTTATCAAAATTTGTTAGGTCTCTTATAGCAATTATTAGTGTATGATGTAATTTGGATTTGAAAATGGTTGTTTAATGATAGAAAGGGAGGTACCATTTGAATTCGTTTTTACAGTTAAATACAATATTTATTAGTATTTTAATAGAAGCTATTCCGTTTGTATTAATAGGAGTTTTTATTGCAGGATTTATTCAAATGTTTGTCAGTGAAGAAATGGTAGCAAAGGTTGTACCGAAGAACCGTTTTCTAGCTGTACTATATGGAGCTTTAGTGGGTGCTATCTTTCCAGCTTGTGAGTGTGGAATTGTCCCTATTGTTCGTAGATTACTATTAAAGGGTGTACCTTTACATACAGCAATTGCTTTTATGTTAACAGGGCCAATTATTAATCCTGTTGTATTATTTTCTACATTTATTGCATTTGGAAACCAGTGGGATATGGTTTGGTATCGAGGCGGTTTAGCCTTAATTATAGCTTTAATTATTGGTATTCTTATTTCCATCCATTTCAAAGGTAACGAGCTGCTAAAGCAAGCAGCACATCCACATTGTCATCATCCAAGCGCACAAACATTTATGCAAAAGCTGGTAGGGATGCTTCGCCATGCAGTAGATGAATTTTTTTCTGTTGGTAAGTATTTAATAATTGGTGCTTTCATAGCTGCTGCTATGCAAACATACTTGAAAACATCCACATTATTAGAAATTGGACAAACAGATCAGTCATCTTCATTAGTCATGATGGGTCTAGCTTTTGTTTTGTCTTTATGTTCAGAAGCAGATGCATTTATCGCATCTTCGTTTAGAGGAACTTTTAGTACGGGAGCATTAGTTGCGTTTCTCGTTTATGGACCAATGGTAGATATAAAAAATATGCTTATGATGTTAAGTGTATTTAATAAAAGATTTGTAGCAATATTAATTGGCTATATTACTTTATTTGTATTTATAGGTTCATTATTAATTTAGAGAAGAGGTGATTCAATGTTTCGTGCAATCATTTTAATGATTTTTACATACTTCTTTTATAATCTTCATACGTCAGGGGATCTATCGAAGTATATAAATATGAAATATGAATATATTTCATATATTGCAATAATTATCTTTGCTGTTTTGACAATTGTACAAATATTTAATGTGGCAAGGAATACGGAAGATGAACATTGCTGTGATCATACACACGAAAAGGAGAAATCGTTCTTTCGAAAAATGCTTCATTACGGTATATTTATTTTTCCTTTAGCAACAGGATTGTTCCTTCCAATTGCTACTCTTGATTCAACGATTGTTAAATCAAAAGGTTTTTCATTTCAAGCTATTGATTCACTTTCAGAATCAGACCCTTATGCTCAAACCCAATATTTACGACCAGATACGAGTGTGTATTATGGTAAAGAAGGTTATGATGAATTAATGGAAAAAGAATTGAAGATATTTTCTTCAGACGATAGCGTTATTTTGAATGATAAAAACTATTTAAAAGGCATGGAGACAATATATAATTTTCCTGGAGAATTCTTAAACAAAACAGTTGAATTTAAGGGATTTACATTTAATGGAGAAAGTTTGAATAAACGTCAGCTATTTGTGCTTCGCTTCGGTATTATTCATTGCATCGCAGACTCGGGAGCATTTGGCATGTTAGTTGAGTTTCCAGAGGATATGGATTTTCAAGACGATGAATGGATTAAGGTAAATGGGACATTGTCTACGATTTATTATCAACCGTTTCAAGCAAAAATTCCTTATTTAATCGTAAAAGATTGGGAGAGAATTCAACAACCGCAAGATCCATATACATATCGCATGTATTAAGTAAACTGCCTAACTATAATATGTAACACTGAATTTAAAATAATTAAAGAAGTATAAAGTGGAATGCACAATGGCGAATGCTGTTTAATAATGTAGTTTTGAGGCGTATCAACACTTTGATTGATACGCCTTCTTTTTATGTTTTTTTCATTTTATCACCACTATTATTGCTACATTGTTTTAACAAAGAAAAGCTGTAATGGTTGTATGGCGGCACGCTCTTAATTCATACTTTTTCGTTTTTATTCTTATAGAGTTGTACGTCTGGACGATGTACAATTATATGGATAATATACATAAATATATTAAAAAGGAATGGTTGAACTTGAGTAATGTAGACGTATTCATTATAGAAGATGATCAAGCGTTATGTAGAGAAATTTCTATTGCTTTAACGAAATGGGGATATCAAGTAACAGAAGTGAATGATTTTGAACATATTACAAAAGAAGTACTTGAGGCTCATCCGAGGCTAATTCTTATGGATGTTAATTTACCGTCATTTGACGGTTTTTATTGGTGTCAGAATATACGAAAGTTTTTAAAGGTGCCGATTCTTTTTATATCCTCTAGAGATAGTGATATGGATTTAATCCTGTCGGTGAATGTAGGAGGAGATGATTATTTGACTAAGCCTTTTTCTCCTCAGGTTTTAGTGGCAAAAGTACAAGCTATCCTAAGAAGAACGTACTCGTATAATACGGACGTTTCGCTTGACGTCATTCAGTGTGGCGATGTGATATTACATATGGCAAAAGGAAAGATTTATTATAAGCAGGAACAGCTAGAATTAACGAAAAATGAATTTAAGATTCTACATATTTTATTAAAAAAACAAGGAACAATCGTAAAAAGAGAAAAAATCATTGAAGAATTATGGGATACCGATGAGTTTATTAGTGAAAATACATTGACCGTTAATATGAATCGCCTAAGAAAGAAGCTTGAGCAGATAGGAATTATCGATTGGATTATAACAAAAAAAGCACAAGGATACATGATAATATGACATTTCATACATACATAAAAAATCGAAAATTCATGCTACTGTTACTTGTAGTGGTCATTTTTCTTTTTAATCTTAACGTTCTATTGGATGTTTCTATAAAAGTAGCAATCGATAGTCTTCTTTATATAAATATTCTAACTGTGTCTATATGTATCGTTTTTATCCTCTTCGTTGATTATCGTCTTTTTAAAAAAGAAAAAATAGAAATGCTCCAACAAATAGATCCGAGAATAAGCAAGGATGAGGCTTCCGCTGGTAGATTGTACGAAGTCTTGGACCAAATACAGCGAGAAAGCACAGAAGAAATTGAGAGCTTAAGAGATGAGCTTAGAGAAATCAATGATTATATGACACATTGGATTCATCAGGTGAAAATCCCAATTACGGTCTTAGAAATAATTGCCCAAAGAGTGGATGAAATAGAAGATGAAGCTACTTTATCCAAGGATATTAAGGTTGAGATTGATCGAGTTACAGTACTTGTTGAGCAGGCACTGTACATCTCTCGGGCAGGAAATTATAGCTCAGACTTTTTAATAGAGGAAATAAATGTAGGGAAAATCGTGAAGGAGGTTGTTCGTAAAAATAAATACTTATTTATTTATAACAAAATAAATGTGGAAATGAAGCACTTGGATCATGTAGTGCTAACTGATAAAAAGTGGATGAAACATATAATTGAGCAAATCATTCATAATAGTTGTAAATATATAGCGGGACAAAAAGAAATTGTTATGTATATAGAAGAAAATGAAAAGTCTATACAATTACATATAAAAGACAGTGGGATTGGAATTAGTGAAAGCGATATCGATCGTGTATTTGATAAAGGCTTTACAGGTGAAAATGGAAGAAACCGAACGAAATCAACTGGAATGGGCCTGTATATCTCAAAGAAAATCATGAATAAATTAAGTCATGACATAACAATCGTATCGGAGAAAAATAAAGGAACGGATGTCAATCTTACTTTTTATAAGCTTTCAGATTACTTCACCTGTATTCAGTAGAAGTCTTCTAACTCAATAAGTGAGAGATGAATACAAGTCATATTCAATTTAGTGGCGAGTATAAAATGTCACTGAATATAGGTGATGACTCCGGAGACTGTCTTAAAAGTTGTAAGGGTTTATTTCGGACTAAGCCCTAACAACTTTTTCGCCGTAATAATTCCACTGCATTAATGATTGTGACATAAATGTAATATACGCCCTTCAATTTGTAAGTGAATTCGATAGGAACGAGCCTCTATACAACTTTACAATGTAAGTATAGAAAAACAATTTTGGAGGGATTAAGATGTTACGAGTTGAGAATGTAAATAAGGAATATAAAACGTATCGAAACACTTTTACAATATTAGATCAAATTCAGTTTGAGGTTGAAGAAGGTGAATTTATCTCTATAATGGGTCCTTCAGGTGCAGGAAAAACGACGTTGCTGAATATATTATCTACCATAGATCGTCCGACAAGTGGAATGGTCTTTTACGATGGGAAAAATATTCATTCGTTGAAAAATAAAGAGCTGTCGAAGTTTAGAAGAGATAATATCGGCTTTATTTTCCAAGATTATAATTTGTTAGATAGCATGAGCGTGGAAGATAATATTGCTTTACCATTAGTCGTTTCAAAAGCAACTTCCAAGAGAATTGAGACAGAAGTGAATAGATTAGCGGTTTTTTTTGGAATTGATGCACACTTGAAGAAATATCCATATGAGTTGTCAGGAGGACAAAAACAAAGAGTAGCTGCAGCAAGAGCACTTATTACTCAACCGAAAATCATTTTTGCAGATGAGCCGACAGGTGCACTTGATTCGAAATCGTCCTCAGAATTGTTAAATTGCTTAAAAAATATGAATGACCAGTTTGGCGTAACCGTTATAATGGTTACACATGATGCGTTTACTGCAAGTTATTCAAAAAAAGTTGTATTTATGAAAGATGGAAAGCTTCACGCTAGAATTGATAAGGGAAACAATCGTAAGGAATTTTTTACAAAGATTATGGATTTCCTTACATCCATGGGGGGTGAAGTAAATGAGCTTTGTTAAGCTATCCTTCATGAATGTAAAACAAAACTTGAAAAACTATGGCATGTATATTTTTTCAATGGTGTTTTCGATTATCGTTTTTTATAATTTTTTAACTCTATGCTTCAGTGATCAATTTCGTAGTATTTCGAATGTACAAATGATTAGTGCGATTGCGATTTTGTGTATATATGTACTAACTCTATTTTTCATATTCTTTATTTCTTATTCTAGTAAATTTTTTGTAGAACAGCGAAAAAAAGAATTCGGTATTTATACGTTTATGGGGATTGAAAATAGTAAGATTGCTGCAATATTTACTTTTGAGGGATTGTTAGTAGGATTAATTGCTTTAATTAGTGGGCTTATTGGAGGTATTATCGTTAATAAACTTTTTTTAATGGTTCTTGTAAAGCTTGCACATATTGATAAAGTCATGAAATTTGAAATCAATGTATGGAGTATGGTGATTACGGGAGCTGTTTTTGGAGTCATTCTCCTTATTGTGTCAATAAAAGAGTATTTTAGCCTCGTCCGAACAGATATTACTAAATTATTAAATGCAACGAAAAGTTATCAGGTTGATCTTACGAAAAATAAAACAGTAGCTGGCTTGAGCGGTTTAGTTATTATTATTTTCTCTTATTTTCTTATTCTAAAATATAATGACTTGCATATAAATTTTATGATTGCCATATTTGCAACAGTCACGTTTATTATCATCGGAACCGGATTATTATTTAAAGGATTTTTCTCATTTTATTTATCTAGAAAAGTAAAGAATAAAAAGTTTCTTTATAAAAATAGTAATATCGTCACGTACAATAATATTGTGTTTCGAGTAAGGGATAATAATAAGTCATTAGGTGCTGTAGCTGTTCTCATTACATGCTGTTTAACAAGTATTATTGTTTCTACTTCTATGAGAGAATTATTTATCAATGCTTATGAAGATCAAGTTCCATATAGTGTTGCTTATGTAAGTGAGAACGAGGGCGATGACGAAATCATTCAAAAGGCTATTCAAGAGAGTGGACAAAATATAGATTTTAAAGTAGCTGCTAATTTAATACCATACGAAGCAAAATTACATGCTTATATTAACGAGGCTTCTTTTGTGAAATATAGCGAAGTTGAGAAAGTGTTAAACAAAAGAGATATTAAATTTAAGGGGCGCATTATTAAGAATAAGCCTACTGAAGGACTAGCAATGGTGATTTTTCCAGGGAATTTAGTGGGAGGATTTTCTTTAGAAGAGCATCTGAAGGTAGGGAAAACTAAATTGCAAATAACGGATACTTTTTCTTCACCTTTATTAGGTAATGTAATGCAAGAAACACTTATTATTGTAAATGATAAAGATTTTGAATCTATTCAAAAAACCTTAAGTGATACCCCTATCATTAAGTATAGAGGGATTACACTAAAGGATTTTGACAAAACGAAACAAATATCAGCATATGTAAAAGAGCATTCAAAGATTAATATGTTTAGCGCTGATATGTTCGATAAAGAAGAGTACGATTCTATCAGCACCGTGTATTTTCTAGGTTTTTTTGTAGCCCTAGTATTTTTACTATCAATTGGAAGTATTATGTACTTTAAGTGCATAGCAGATGCCATGAAGGATAAAGAAAAATTTGATGTACTTCGAAAAATTGGAACGGATGAAGCATTTATTAAAAAGACAGTATATAAACAAGTAGCGATTTTCTTTATGCTACCTATTATTGTTGGAGTACTTCATAGCTTTGTAGCTGGTTATGCTGTTACAGACTTATTATATTTAGAAGGGAATTTTGTAAGTCTAATCTCAGTAATAGGCTTTACCATCTTATATGTATTTTATTACTTATTAACTGTAAGGAAATATTTGAGTATTACACAGTAATAAAGAAAATGCCAATGGTTTTCCATTTTGACTTTTATAATTAAGAGCTTTGATCAGCTTTTTTTGCTACGTAGCTATCGAGGATTGAACTCTGTAATCTACAGGGCTCAATCCTCGATAACTTGGTTTTAATTCGTTTGTGATAGAAATAAATGACATCTATTTCCTTCCAAAGTAGACTAATTAGTAATATATCTTACAACTCTATGAAATACTTATTAATATCTGAAACGTTATTAATATCACGAATGTTTTGTCCTGCAATATTATAAAAACCATCCTCTTTATTTGCTGCTTCTTTTGGGCTGTCGAAGGCTACCATAAGACCAACTGTGTTCGATTTCTCTTTCAAAAATTGCACTAGAGTGAAAATTTTTTGTTCTACTACTTCTTTATTAACATCAGTATAATCTACTTTTGCTCTTATAATAATTTGGAGTGCATCACCATTTGAAATATCCTTATAGGTTGGAATACGTCCTTCTTTAGCCTCGTCACTCCCAATACCCCAAACAGTACTTGCCTCCACCTGGTCATAATCAGAGAATATTTCTTTTGCTTTAGGAATTAACTCTTTTTCCATATCATATAACCATATTTCTTCGGGATAGTAGTCACTAAAATTACCCGTGTGGTACTTTTCTGCTGTGAAATGAATATTTTTGTTTTTCTCTGGTTGATATACGCCTCCATATGTACCAACTTTCCAATAATAAGATGACTTTACTAATGTGAATTTTTCATCATATTTTTCTTCTAATTTATTTAAAAGCTCTCGTGAAACAGTATATTTTTTTATTGGGTTACCAAATAAGCTTATAAATATTAATAAGCAAATTGCTATGATTGCAACTAAGAATGATCCCCATACTATTTTCTTTTTCATTTTAGTACCTCTTTCTCATTTGTGTAATTTTACACTATTAAAGTAAATATACCTCGAATATTCATTTTAGTCTATGTTGTTAGCAAATTGTTCACAAATAAAAAGAAGTGTATTTTATACACTTCTCAGGTTGTTGATAAAAGGCATCCGAATGATTTCTTAGGATGCCTTTTGTCATTTTTGTGCTTATATTTTCCTAAATTAGTTTATTCTAACTTCATTGGAATGCGAGTCCATGGAACAGTAGTCGAAACACAACAATGAAGAAGACTTAATTGGATTTGTTGAAAACCAATAATCCAAATTAAGTCTTTGCTATTGAACAAAACCAGCTAATAGCTTGCGAAGAATCTTACTTCAAATAACAGATGTATTAGTTGAATAAGAAAATGAAGAAAAGGAGTGGGCGATTACTCCTTTTTTTTACAATTGTTAAACAACATGTCTTTTCTTTTAATTTAAGCTTCAAACTTCAGGTCTCTTATCTTTCAGTAAACAAAACAAAGTTAGGCTGTTTTTATATGCAGATAAATTGAAGCTGTTTGGTAATAATATGAATGTCTCTTTTTCAAAGAATAGGAGGAAGATGATTGGGTATGCGAAAAGTATTTAAATTGTTACACCTAGCATTGATTGGAGGGGCATTCTATTTATGGATTGAAATATTATGGCGTGGACATACGCATTGGACTATGGGCGTTGTTGGGGGATTATGTTTTATTGGTATTGGTATGATCAATCACATATTTCCATATGAAATGCCACTTTATGTACAGGCAATCATTGGTATGCTATTAGTAACTGTGATTGAGCTAGTTGCTGGTTTAATTATTAATATTTGGTTAGGATTATCTGTTTGGGATTATAGTCAATTGCCATTCAATATTCTCGGACAAATTTGTGTGCCGTATATGTTATTATGGTTACCACTTTCAATGATGGCCATAATTCTTTATCGACTTCTAAGATATTGGTTATTTAATGAAGCAAAACCGCATTTTAAATTATTTTAGATATGTAAAGGTTATTCAAAAAATGATTTTCAAAAATTTTTTGAATAGCCTTTTTGTTTTTTATCATTAGAAATTATTTCCTATGCAATCTTATTAATTTAGTAGATTAAAAGCTTGATTCTTTCTCTTTTGACCAAGTAGAACTTTACATTCACTATAATAAATAGTAAGTAATAGTAGTAATTATCGAAGAAAAAATATGGATAAACTTAGTTTTGGATTGACAATATTTAACTAATATGTATACTATTGGGGTGGTATGGTATTAATTAAAAAGGGGGATCAGTTGTGAAGAAAAAAATAGTTTCTATTCTTTCTATTATATTGCTCGTCGTGTCCTTACCAATATCAGCTTTAGCGGATAACACGAGTAATAATGCTTCAGTTGAGAGTCTAGTAAAAAAAGGTGTTTTTCCTAAAACAGTAGATTATGATGCAAAAGTATCTGTTGAGGACTTTATTAATTATGCATTAACAGCCTTAACATATCAGCATGGATCAGAATCTTTAAGAGCAGAGATAGTTGATAAATGGGTATTAAAAGGGGAACTGGAAAACCGTAAATCAGCTATTACAAGTGAAGAACTATCACGTATTTTAATTAGAGCGCTAGATTTAGAAGATCAAGAAAAGAGTTTAGAAGATTATAAGAAATCAGCTGGAAAACATGGATTATTTAATGGAGTTACATTATCATCTGATTACATAACTGTAAAAGAATTAGCTACTATAATTGAAAACTTCAAAAAGATTGAAGATAAAGAGATTGATAATAAAGGTGTTAAGGAAATTTCAGTAGAAGATTTTGTGAAAAGTCCAGGTAGTTTTGGTTATCAGCTTTCACCTGATGGAAATTATTTATCATATGCTGCTGAATGGGAAAATCGTTCGAATGTGTTCGTGAAGAATATGAATGATGATAATGAGCCTGTTCGTGTAACCAACTCTAAAGATCGTGATATTGGTGGCTTCTTTTGGAAAAATGACAGAATTTTTTATGTGAAAGATAAAGGTGGAGACGAGAATTACCATATTTATTCATCTACTTTTAGTGGTGCAGAAGAGAAAGATTTGACGCCATACCCTAATGTCACTGTTAGTGTTTTAAGTCAGTTGAAGGATGCTAAAGATGAAATTTTGATAATGATGAATAAAGAAAATCCAACTGTATTTGATGTTTATAAGTTAAATATTAAAACGGGTGAAACAACTCATGTAGCTAAGAATCCTGGAAATGTAACAAATTGGGTAGCAGATCGTGATGGAAAAATTAGAATTGCTGTTCAATCAGATGGAGTAGAGGGTGTTATCCTTTATAGAGAATCTGAAAAGGAAGAATTTAAGCCATTTATTGAAATGAAAGCTGGAGACGAAGTGAATCCACTTTACTTTTCAAAAGATAATCAATCTATTTATGCATTATCAAATAAAGGTCGCGATAAAGTAGAACTTGTGAAATTTGATTTGAAGGGAAAAGAAGAAGTTGTTTTCTCTAATCCAACGGTAGATGTGATGGGAGCAGCTTACGATTCAACGAGAAATCAATTATTATTTGGTGCGTATATAACAGATAAACTTCATTATACATTCTTTGATGAGAAGTTAAAGAAACTATTTACTAGTATAAAAGAAAAATTGAATGTAAGTGAAAGTGAATTAGGCTTAGAGGATTATAATAAAGAAATGACAAAGTTTATTGTCAGCGTATCCAGTGATACTGTATATGGTAAGTATTATTATTATGACTCAACAACGGATAAAATGACTGAACTAGGAAGCTTGAGTCCATGGTTAGAACCTAATAATATGGCAGAAATGCATCCAATTTCTTATAAAAGTAGAGATGGACTAACAATCAATGGTTATTTAACACTTCCGAAAAACAAAAAGCTGAAAACCTACCGTTAATTGTAAATCCTCATGGTGGGCCATGGTATCGAGATATGTGGATGTTCAATCCAGAAGTTCAACTGCTTGCCAATCGTGGTTATGCTGTTCTTCAAGTGAATTTCAGATCATCTACTGGATACGGTAAAGAATTCCTTCAAGCGGGCAATAAGCAATGGGGATTAAAAATACAAGACGATATTACAGATGGCGTAGAGTGGGCAATTAAGCAAGGAATTGCAGATCCTAAGAAAGTTGGTATATATGGAGCATCATTTGGTGGATATGCGACATTAGCTGGAATCACTTTTACACCGGATTTATATGCAGCAGCAGTTGATTATGTCGGAGTTTCTAATATATTCACATTCTTAAACACAATTCCTCCATATTGGGAAACAACGCGTAATATGTGGTATGAAAGAGTAGGAGATCCTGAGAAGGATAAAGAATTGTTACATGCTGTTTCACCTGTTTTTCATGTTGATAAAATCAAGACACCATTATTTGTGGCACAAGGAGCAAATGATCCACGGGTAAATAAAGCAGAATCTGATCAAATAGTTAAAGCTTTAAAAGGCAGAGGCATTGATGTGCAATATTTGCTGAAAGAGAATGAAGGTCACGGATTTTATAATGTAGAAAACCAAATAGAATTTTATAATATGATGATTACATTCTTAGATAAACATCTGAAATAATATAAAAAACAAGATTGCAT
>NZ_HG428741.1:2009948-2033130 GCF_000380245.2 Bacillus massiliigorillae | reverse complement strand
CAATCTTGTTTTTTTATATCCAATATTTAGGGTATTGTCTTTCTCTAAATAGATTATTGTAAAAGGCAGAAGTGCATACTAGCAGAATTGCACAAAGTGTCACAGATAGTAGCATACCCCAGCCTGGATGGAAATTCACTGCTACGAGTGCACTTGCTGCAGAAGGTGGATGAAATGTATCTGTCAAAATCATTACAATTAATACAGCACCAATCACAACTGCATATGAAAGTATAGTTGTTCCTAGCAAACTCCAAATAGTAAGACCTAGTAGTGTACAAAGAAAATGTCCACCAACAACATGACGTGGCTGAGATAAAGGACCTTTATGCATGAAAAAAACAATTACACAGCTTGCACCAAGAGGAGCTAAGACAATAGGATTTTCGAGAAAAAGAGCTGCAGTACTGATTAGAATAATGGCGATGAGTCCACCTATTAGAGAAATGAATGAATCTAAAAAATTTATTCTTTCCTTCTTTTTTTCTTCACCTTTCATCTTTCTTAAATATGTCGTGAAGATGGAAAATGAAGCCATATTTTTTTCTTTAAGACCATGCTTTACATTCATAACTTCCTCTACTTTCTTTGTTACAATAAACCAACTGAATTATTAGTTGTATTATAATACAAACACTGGGAAATAAGGGTAAAATATGCTCGGAGAAAGTATTTCTGCTAGTTTCGTTTTGAATAAAAATGAATTGTTTATTTAGTTGATGAAGCAGATTGAAAACTTTTGAATGGGTAAAATGATGTGAAAGTATTGCACGAAAATACGAACTGTATAACCATTTTTAAAAATTAATGAAAACATTGATAGGAAAAACTTTGAATCAAATCTCAAAAACTATAAGAAACAGGAGTAACAGAGTCTGTTATTACTTTTTTCCCTCGAAGAAATATAAGGAAACAGCTTGATATAAGAAATTCACTTTGAAAACGAAAGTAAAAAGCTGATGATTTCAGCTCTTTACTTTCGTTTCCTTATGAATAAAAGTGTTACTATTTTTTAAATTCTAAAAGCAAATGATTTCTTAATTAATATATTTACAAATAATATCCTCTAAAGCATCAATAAATAATGGATCATCATTAGCAGCAGGTAAGTAATGATAGCTTTCACCACCAGCTTCCATGAAAATATTTTTATTTTCTTCTTCTAATTCTTCTAATGTTTCTAAGCAATCTGCTGTAAAAGAAGGAGCCAAAATAATGACATGCTTCTTACCTTGTTGTGCAAGGGCTTGAAGTGTTTCACTAGTAGATGGCTCAATCCAAGGCTCTTTCCCAAACTTTGATTGATAACATTCTATTATAGATACATTAGGAAATTGTTTTTGGATAGCTGCTGTTGTTTTTTGACAGCGTTTTGGATAATCATCTCCTGTATCTGCGTAACGAACCGGTATGCCATGATAGGATAAGACAACGCAATCAGGGTCACCATTCTTTGTGATACACTCTTTAATACGGTTGGTAAGTAAGTCGATAAAGAGCGGATGATCAGGAAAATCACGTATGAATACTAGTTCTGGAACGTCTCTCCATTTGCTAATTGTTATTACTACATTATCCCATACAGATGCGGTTGTTGATGATGAGTATTGTGGAAATAATGGAAGAACAATTAGTTTACGAACACCCCATTTATGTAATTTATCAAGTTCTTTAGAAACTGATGGATTCCCATAGTTCATCGCTAATGCTACTTTCATATGTTCAAATCGGAAACGCTGTTGTAGTGCAGCATGTTGTTTTTGACTATTAAGTAAAAGCGGTGAACCTTGTTCTGCCCAGATGGATTTATATAGTTCGGCAGATTTCTTTGGTCTTACCCGTAATATAATTCCGTGAAGTACAGGTAACCACTGAATTCTTGGTAAGTCTATGACACGACGATCGCTCAGAAATTCATTTAAATACGTTCTTACCGATGCAGGAGTAGGTTCATCGGGCGTACCTAAATTTACTAATAAAATTGCTGTCTTTTCCATAGTTCGCTCCTTTGTGATTTGATTCTATTCTAATATAATTATAAGCTAGAATGTATTTTGAGGCTAAGTATTATAAAGAAATATACCGGTAGTGGTATAATTAATGTATAACATCAACAATAGGGGGATTTTTTATGTCACAAATAGTATTACAAATAGATTTTCCAGCTAATGGCCCATTTGGTCAAGAAATGAGTGAAGCATACGCAGAGCTAGCGGATCATTTAGCAAAAACGCCAGGTCTTATCTGGAAAATTTGGACTGAAAATGCAGAAACGAAAGAAGCTGGGGGTATTTACCTTTTTACTGATCAAGAAAGTGCAAAAGCATATTTAAAAGAACATACTGCTCGACTTGAATCTTTTGGAATTCAAAATATCCGTGGAAAGATTTTTGAAATTAATGAAACTTTATCTAAAACAACAAAATTTGTTGGATAATGAATGCATTGTATAAATGAAAAATAGTATATGTAAAACATAGCTTTCCGAGTTTCGGAAAGCTCTGTTTTTTTATGCTGATTTTGAAAATGGAGGAGATTACATCTTCAGCTAATCTTCTTAGCAATATGGCAGATGATTTAAAGCTAATTGTAGATTCATTCAAAACAAAATGATGGCTGTGCCAAAAGTGATGATTATCACTTTTGGCACGCCTTTTTACTCTTTTATGATGCTTCGTACTAAAAGACCAAGTAGGAAATATTTTAGTGATGATATCTTTTTTGTTTAATAATGGAATAAAATGAAGGGAGGGGGTTACTATGAAAAAATTGAAGGTGTGTATTTAACCAAAATCGGTCTCGTGATTATTATATGTGTGATATTTTTAATTGGAATGATGGTACATTACTATGGGGAAATAATAGAATTACATAACAGTAGAAAAAATGAGTATACAAAAAAAGAGTAAATATCTTTATTCAGTGATGAAGAATCAATTTGGACTATTTTTTTAATTGATTCTTTTTTGTGTCATTTTGCTTATTTTTATTTACAGACTTTGTTGCGTAAGAAAAAGCGTAGTAAAAGCTAGAAACAGATCCGATTGCAAATATGATGAGAATTAAAAACAAACCAACAGTACCCATATAATCATCCTTTAATATATTTTCAAAATGGTACAAAAGTCCTACTTCAAAATAGAATCATAAACAGCGGCAATTAAGTAGGAGTGAGATTGAACTTTATATTTTTTATTATATGATATATCAATTTAATCAGTTTATAAACCTGTCAAATTTGGAGATTTTTGTTGAGTTCTTCTAATTAGTATTGATAATCATTATCATTTATAGTATATTTTATTAGTGTGAAAATTATGAAAAGGGGTGTGTGTAAATGATTGGAATTATTTTAGTTGCTCATGGTGCACCAAGATCTATAGATGAAGTAGATGATTATTTTAAACATATTTTAAAAGGGAAAACACCTTCTGCACCTATGTTAGACAATATTAAGAAACAATACCGAAAGTTTGGAACTTGTGATCCACTTGGTTCAATAACGTCAAGATTAGCGATAGGTATACAGAATGTTTTAGAATTAAGTCATAAAGACGTTAAAGTGTATAATGCATACAAACATACAGCTCCCTTTATTGATGAAACCGTTGGACAAATGATAGAGGATGGTATGAAAACAATTGTTACTTTACCTATAACGCCTATTTTTTCAAAAAAAGGTACAGGAGAATTTCAAGAGCAAGTTCAGACTCTAGTAAATAATATAGACAAAAGTATAGAGGTAATTCATATTCATAATTGGAATACACATCCAGCTTTAGTTTCTGTTCTTGCTAATAGAGTGAAAGATGCTTATTCTTGGTTATCAGAATCAGTTCGTCAAGATTCAGCTGTGCTATTTACTGTACATAGCCAACCTGTAAATCCAGAAATGAATCAAGTTTATGTTACACAATTTACACAATTAGCAACTGCGATTGCCAATGAAATAGGCTTGTCTAATTGGCAAACAACTTATAGAAGTGGTGCTAATAGAGATGGTTGGTTAGGCCCAAACGTGAAAGAAGCAATCCGTCAAATGCAAAAAGAAGGAGTTAAAGGTATCGTAACGTGTGAGTTGTTATCTTTAGTTGCTGATATCGAGTCATTTTTTGAAATTGGTGAAGAATGTCACGAATTATGTCAAGAATTAGATTTAGAATTTGCACGTGCAGAATTCCCTAATGATTCTTATGATATAGTGATAGCGTTAGCAGCGATTATAAACCAACAAATTAATAAATAGAAGACTTGAAAGTTTGGTATAATTAGTAAGAATCTTTCAGGAAAGTGGTGGATAGAGTGGAAGGGAATAAAGAACCTATTATTCAAATTACCGACTTACGAAAAAGTTTCTTAAACAATCAAGTCTTAAAAGGTGTCAATATCAACGTATATCCAGGACAAATAATTGGTTATATTGGTCCGAATGGTTCAGGTAAGAGTACTACCGTGAAAATTATGCTTGGTTTAATTGATCAATACGAAGGACAGGTGCTAATATTTGGTCAGGATATTCGTGATAGTGGCATAGAGTACAAGAAACATATTGGATATGTTCCTGAAATTGCGGAATTATATGATAGTTTGACGGCAAGAGAGTATCTTTTGTTCATTGGACAGTTGTATGGCTTAACAGAAGAAGTCATTGATCGAAAAGCAATACAATTAATGTCCATTTTTAATATTGAATCTGTCTACGGTGCAAAGATAGCTTCTTATTCAAAAGGCATGAAGCAAAAAGTAATGATAATTGCTAGTTTATTACATAATCCCGATATTTTATTTCTTGATGAGCCTTTAAGCGGCTTAGATGCTAATAGTGTTATTGTCGTCAAAGAGATTCTAGCTAAATTAGCATCAGAGGGGAAAACGATTTTTTATTCATCGCATATTATGGAAGTGGTAGAGAAAATAAGTAGCCGAATTCTACTGTTGAATAATGGAGAAATTGTTGCGGATGGCAGTTTTGAAGAGCTGAAAACGAAGAGTAGCAATGGTACACTAGAGGAAATTTTTAATCAACTCACCGGTTTTAGCGAGCATCAAAGTTTAGCTGAAAAGTTTGTTTCTATTGTACAAGCGGGTGACGGTTATGAAGGAATTTAAAGTATTAAAGTTTCTTGACCGTTTTCGTTCATTGCTTGAGAGATTCGAAGTGAATTATGATGCACTTCGATTGATTTTACAAATGAAGCTAATAATGGATGCTAGACGGGTACCTCTTGCGATAAGTGACTATAGGAAGAAAGATGGTAATGATACAGATAAAAATCAGTTTATTCGTTCACTATGGATTTATATATTATTTGGTCTTTTTCTGACTGTCTTCATTTTTATTGAAGCAAATTTTTTATATCAAATGACCATCTTTTTTGGCATATTAATGTTTATCGTGATGACATCCTTGATTTCTGATTTTTCAACTGTTTTATTAGATACAAAGGATAAGAATATTATTCTCTCAAAGCCGATTAACGAGCGAACATTAGGATTTGCAAAAGTTATACATATTTCAATTTATATGTTTTATCTTACAATGAGTGTTGGGGGACCCGGCTTAATAGCAGGGCTGATAAAACACGGTTTCGTCTTTTTCATCATTATGTTAATCGACTTGCTATTAATAAATTTATTAGTAATAGTTTTAACTGCACTATTATATTTAGTTATTTTGCGTTTTTTCGATGGCGAAAAGCTTAAAAGCATTATTAATTATGTACAAATTCTTTTATCTATTGGGCTTGCTGTTGGCTATCAATTAGTTGGTAGGGTATTTAATATTGTGAATTTTGAAATCGTTTTCGAGCCAAGTTGGTGGCATTATTTCATGATTCCAGTATGGTATGCAGCACCTTTTGAAATAGTGTTAAAGGGTGAAGTGACCCCTGATCTCGTTTCATTTTGTATATTAGGTGTGATTATACCTTTAGTAGCAATTTTACTATATATTAAGCTAATGCCGATGTTTGAGCGAAATTTATTAAAACTATCGCAAGTTAGTACCCAAAATAAAATATCACATAATAGGCTTATGAAGATATGGTCGCGTTTGCTATGTAGAGAGAGAGAAGAAAGAATATTTTTTCACTTTGCTAATGAACTAATGAAAAGCGAAAGGGAATTTAAATTAAAAGTATTTCCTGCATTGGGATTATCGATTATTTTCCCGTTCATTTTTATTTTTAATAGCATTAGTTCAGATGGATTGCAAAATATCTCTCCTGGAACCTTTTACTTTATATATTTTTGTGGGTTAATGATTCCAAATCTAGTCTATATACTTCAGTTTTCTGAGAAGTATAAGGCAGCATGGATATATCGAAGTGTTCCAATCAAGGATGCGAATTGTGTAAATAAAGGAGTTTTAAAAGCGGCTTTAGTTCGTTATTTATTACCATTGTTTATAATACAAAGCATCTGCTTTGTTTACTTGTTTGGAATGAATATTCTTATAGATTTAATCGTTGTGATTTTGAGCATTGCTTTGTTTACGATGTTTTCGGCTAAAATTCTCGTAAAGGCTTTACCATTTTCTTTAGCTTTTGAAAATGCAAAAGCTGATACAGTGAAAATGTTTACTGCCATGTTTATACTAGGAGGACTGGCGCTTGTTCACTTTGTTATTCAACTTCTAGGAATTTATATTTTGGTTGGTTATATCATTATTTTAGTAGTACTTAATTATTTTGTTTGGAAGTAGGATTAAAAAAACAACTATTCCTTCTACAATGAATGGAATAGTTGTTTTTTGAGTTATAAGTAGTATTAATAATCCATATTATTCAGATATCGTTTTAATCTAAAATAATTGAGCCCGAAGATAGAAAATACATAAATAATAATTCCTAATAAGGAGCAAATAAGAATGATTACGTATGCATTCACATGATCATTCATTACTTTTTCAACTGATAAGACTAGTAATGTCATTGTAAATGTAGAAAGGAGATAGCTTATTAATCTAAATTTAGCACTCTTGAAATTAAATCCTATCCTGTTGTAGATTAAGTAAACATTGAATGCTAATGAACTAAAGTATCCGCAGTATGTGGCTATAATAAAGCCTTCTTCATGTAAGGAATGAGGTAATACTATGTTCAATATTATTTTAATTAGGATACCAAGTAATAAGCCATATATTAATTTTTTATGTTGATTAATTGCTTGTAAAATGGAAGAAGTAACCCCATAAAAGGCAATCAATATAGCTGCTGGTGCATAAATAGAAAGTAAATGACCACCTAAGCCGGGAGAGTTGCTTTCACCAAACAGCACGAAATATAATGGTTCAGCTAAAATGAAAATGCCTAAGGAAGCGGGAAAAATGAGCAAAGTTAGCATTAAAAAGCATTGATTCATTTGATGCCTTAAAGTGACAAAATCTTTTTGAATAAATGATTTTGTAATAGTAGGTATAATCGATACACTAAGCCCTGTTGTAATAGATACAGGTATTAATACTAAAATCTGCGCTAACCCAACAACCGAATTTACGGTTTCCGCATGAACTTGAGAATAACCAATATTCATTAGTATTTTATTAATTGTAAATGTATCAATGTTCTGATAAATAGGGAGTGTTAGTCCTATTATTACAAAAGGAATCGAGTACATAATCATTTCTTTATAAATGCTTTGAATTGATATTTTGTTAGAAACCTGTTCTTGATTTATTGATTTGAAAAAGAAATCCTTCTTTCTCCATATTCCAAATAAAAGAATTCCGATACTAAATAAAGCACCGATAAATGCTCCAAATGTACCAATACCAACAGCTTTTGTGATTGATGAATGAAAGACTTTTATCGCAATAAATACGCCGATTAAAATAAAGAAAACTCTAGTTAATTGCTCAATGAATGTACTAACAGCTGATGGTCCCATTGTCTGAAATCCTTGAAAAAAACCTCTTAGAAAGCTCATTGGTGGGATGAGAAGTAAAGCAAAGCTTACCATTCTAATAACATATGTAACACTTTCTATTGAGTTGCCATCACTATGTTGATCTACAACCATTCTTGCAAGGGTAGGAGATAAATTATAAAGAATAACAAAAGCAGCAAATCCAGAGAATATCATTGCTATGATACCGTATTTGAAAATTTTCTGTACAATATCTTCCTTCCCCAACTGATTATACTTAGAAACCATCTTAGAAATGGCTAATGGTATACCCATTGTGGAAAGGCTAATCATGATTGTATAGGGCCCATATGCATATTTATATAATGCGTATCCAGATGTTCCTACTAAGTTAGTAAAGGGAATGATATAAATAAAACCTAATATTTTTGATAATAATGAAGCGGCAGAGAGTAACATTGTCCCTTTTAATAATTTATTTGCCATAGCTTTTCTCCATTTATAAATCACTATTTTAATGTCATATTAACATAAATATCCATAAAATTGCTCGTTAATTGTTTAGGAAGCATTTTATTTTGAGAAAGTTCGGCCGGTTGAATATAATACACTTCTCCAAGTGGTATTAGAGAATGTTGAGTTAGGTAATGACATAGTTCTTACAGCTCCTTTCACAGATGAACTAGAAAATGCCAGTTGGCTTCATGTTGGCATGATGGCAAAAATTATGCAGCAGCATGTGCAATTGAAAGTGATAAGTGTACATGTTGACAAGCCAACGATGTTGTCCAGACTAATAAGTAGAAATGAACTTAGAGACACTTGGAAGCTGAATAATTGGGATGAATATATTAAAATTATATCTGAAGTGAAAATAGCGTGGGATTGGGATTTATATAAGGAATATACTTTTGACAATAGTGATTGTTTACCTATATTTTATGATCTTAAAGTGAATAATTTAATTAACTGGTTAAATGGCTAAGGCTTGGGCTGTCCTAAAGGTGATTGAAAGCACTTTTAGGACAGCTTTTTTACTTAAGTCTTATATCGAATTCGAACATACAATTTTTGAATAACCTTTTGATTTATGGAAAAAGCCAAGTTTTTCAACGATTAGTTCAGCCGTAGCAAGTGTATGTTATAAAATTGCATAATTATCAATGAAAAGATTATATGAATCTGAATTCCAAACAAACTATGTTCCAAATTTTCAATAGTATTTTTAAAATCCAAACAGTTAAAATATTTATGTGATTGACAAGTTTGAATGTGAATTAAGCTGTTAGATTCTGATACATTCACCTAATAAGAAAAAAAGAATATAGTAAAGCATCCGTCAATTTTGAAATTATGAGGTGAATGATTTGCATAGTAGATTCTCTGATGTAATTCAGTATGTAATTCAGCCATGGGATACGATTCCCATGATTGCTCAAAGATTTAATATTCCAATGGATGAGATTGTTAAAGCAAATCCTAGAATAAATTCAACAGGGCTATTTATAGGGCAAATATTAAATATTCCAAATGGTTTACGTGATGAGAAATGTATGAGTGAAAGTGAATATGAATTACGAAGTGATATGCGCTCTCTTTGGGAGCAACACGTGGCATGGACACGAATGGCTATTATGAGCTTAGTATTCAATTTGCCAGATGTAAATGTTGTTCTAACACGTTTACTACAAAACGCTCCAGATATGGGCGATTCATTGAGACCATTTTACGGAAAACGAAATGCTAAGAAGTATAGTGAATTAATAAAGGAGCATTTGCTTATTGCTGCGGATCTTGTGAAAGTAGCTATTGCAGGAAATACACAAGAAGTTGAAAGACTTGAAAAAAAGTGGTACGCCAATGGAGATGATATTGTCCAATTTTTAAGCAGTATAAATCCTAATTTTCCTAAAGAAGAATTTAGAAAAATGTTCTATGAGCATTTAGCATTAACAAAAGCAGAAGCTGTTGCTATGATTACAAAGGATTATAAAACAAGTGTAGAATTATATAATAAAATCGAAGCGGAAGCTTTGGAAATGGCTGACGAAATTAGTGATGCCATTGTGAAGCAATTTCCACGAAAATTCAAGTGAATCTAATTTAATAAGATAATCAACAAAATTATAATATTTGTATAAAAAAACTCCTTGAGAATCAGGAGTTTTTTATTTTAATTAATTTAGTGCTTTAATATTATGAAAATATGTATTTTTTTAACAAAAAAGGTTTTTTATTATAAATATGTCCTATTAATATTTGAGCAATAGGTAGATAGACTACTATTCGAAGGGTAAATAAGGCTCAAGATAAATAAGACTATTGTTTTAGTGAAATATCATTGACAGAAAGGTGGTTAAGGGAGGATTTGTTTGTAAGTGTTTTCAAAAAAGGGGGATATTTTATGTTTAAGAAAAAATCTTTATTTTTAGCTTTAATTTTATGTGTTGTGTTAGTGATAAGTGCTTGTAGTGATAAAACTAGCACAGAGAAGGAAGACAAAGATGTTGGAAAGACAGACGCTAAAAGCAACTTTTTACTCGTTTCTGGTGATACAGTGTCGGAGCAGGGTGGCTGTGTTCTTGCTAGTCGTTATACGGTTGGGGACAAAATTGTTTTTCGTATGGATGCGATTGACCCTGATACTAATAAACAAGCTGAAGGTGCTGTATTAAAGGTTCACTTATCTACTGGTGAAGTTTTGGATATGGAATATGGGGAACACCCTCCTAAAGCGGAAAATGCAGCGAAGTTCTGGGTAGCTGCATATCAAGTTACAGATAAAACGCCTGCAGGAACATTGAACTATCATGTAACTGCTGAAAAGGGAGATAAAAAAGGGGAATTTAGTCCGTTTAATGTCGCGCAATCTTTATTAACAATCGTTGCTGCTGACGCTGTAAATGGAAAAAATCAGGAAGCAAAGGTAACAGAAGAGAAGAAACCTGAACTTAAGGAAGAGGTTAAAACTAATCAAAATATTGATTTAGTCGCAACTAATTTTAAATTTAATCAAGATACATTTTATGTAAAAGCTGGTGAGGAAGTTACTTTGAAACTTACTTCCAAAGAAGGTACTCATGGCGTATCAATTTCTGGTTTGAATGTTTCTCTTGATAAACCAAATGGTACAGTAAAATTTACTCCAAAAGAAGCTGGTGAATATCAAATTGCTTGTAACGTCTTCTGTGGAGAGGGGCATGGAGGCATGATTTCCAAGCTTGTGGTTGTAAAATAAGAGAAAGGGTTGAATAGTTTGTCTAAAAATCTATTAAAAACTCTAGTTTCAGTGATAGCAGCGATTTCACTCGTAATAGGTTTAAGCGCTTGTAATAAAGAGGAATCAAAACCAGCTTCTAATTCCGAGAAAACAGAAAAAGAAATAAAATCAGCTGATTCACAAAAAGGTGAAGCTTTAAAAAATAATATAAAATTATCTAGTATTAGAGGCACAGTTCGGAATGAGGTTCAATTTACTGTAAGTGATTTAAAACCGAATTCATCTGCTGAATTAATATGGAATGAAGTAGATGGAAAGTATAATGTAAAAGGTGTTTATGAAGTAATTGGACCTGAATTTACCGAGAAAGATGTTACTTTAGTAAAAGGAACAAGTAATGCTAACGGTGTATGGGAGGGCTCTTTCAAGGTACCTGAAGGATTTGGTGGAGATTACACTATTTATGTGAAAGAGGATAATAAGAAAGTAGGTCAAACAGCGTATACAGTTGACCCTACGTTTGTTATGACTCCAACATCTGGTCCTGTCGGTACAGAAATTACTGTAAAAGTAGAAGGCTTAGGATGGAGCACGTATATGCGTAATTGGCAGTTAACATATGATAATAAATATACTGGGCTCGTTACTGCCATCTCAACTAATGGAACGGCAGAAGCAAAATTTCGAGCTGCAGGTACACCTGGTAAACATGCGATTAGATTACGTACTGGTTATCTAGGTATGCAATATATCAATTATTTACAATCACCGTACCCAGACAAACCCGCACCTGATTTTATGTTTGAAATTACGGGTGAGGAAGCAGTAGCGAAAAATTATGTAGAGCCTGCTCCAACAGCTGCAGACGGCGGTGTAAAGATGCCTGAACTGAAAAATAAGTCGGGTGTTGAAGTGGCCTTGAATAAGACTGAAGGAGAAGTAGGAGAAGCTGTTAATATGACAGCGAAAGGCTTACCAAAGGATAAAAAAGTGGATATTGTTTGGAACACAATGAAAGGTAGTCGAGTTTCAGGGTTAGGTTTTTCAGAAACGTCTGCTAAACTTCAAACTGTAACTACTAACAGCGAGGGTGGATTCACATATGAGTTCAAAGTGCCAGATGATCTTGGGGGGAGTCCTCATCGCATCGATTTGAAAGTAGGAAATGAAGTGTATGGTCAAGGATATTTACGAATACTTCCTTCTATCGTAAAGTATTCCCCAACATCTGGACCTGTAGGAACGAAAATTCAAATCACTATTAAAGGTGGAGGCTGGACAGAATTTGATAATGCCTATTACTTAACTTATGATAATGCCTATACGGGATACTTGTAGGCTTGTTATCTATAAACTAGATTGAATATGAGCTTGAAAAGCCTATACAATAGGGTTTTTTGATTTTCTATATAAGTAACTTAGAGGTCAAAAGGGCTAAGCGACCACATTTTGACCACATTTTCTTAAAAAATATTGGAATCAGCCATATACTCTGCAAATTTACTCACTGCTTCATTCTCCATTTTCTCTGTCACATGAGAATAAATATTTCCTGTGGTCATGATATCTTTATGTCCTAATCTATCTTGAATTTCCTTCAAAGTAACACCAGATTCTAATAACATTACAGCATGTGTATGTCTCATATCATGAATGCAGATCTTTGATACTTCACACTTTTTCATGATTCTTTCAAGAGCTGTTTGTAATGTTCGTGATCGTAGTCTTTTTCCATTTGGTTTGCAAAATACAAAATTCAGCTTTGAGTATTTATCACCAAATAAAAGTTTGTTCTTTTTATTTTCTAAAATTCTTTTTTTAAGCTCATTTGCTAAAAAATCATCGATTTTGATTTTACGATACGATTTATCTGTTTTGGGTGGACCGAAAGCATCTTCATCATTAGATAGGTGATAAAGAAGTGTTTTATTAATATGAATTAGATTGTTTTCAAAATCTATATCTTCCTCTTGAAGGGCCATTGCTTCTCCTTTCCTTATTCCTGTTCTAATAAGAGTTAAGAAGAAATAATAGTAAATCATTTTATCTTCAATGCATTTTTTTAAAAACTGATTGATTTCTGGTTTAGTCCAATAATGAATTTTATCATCTTTTTCTGTTTCTATTTTCTTTATTACAACTCCTGTACACGGATTCTTGATAATTAATCCTAATAGTACAGCTTTTGACATGGCATTACTCATAGTCGCATTAATATGTTTAACAGTTGTTTCTTTTCTAGTTTCAAGTAGATAATTAATATATTTTTGGTACTGATGTAAATCTAATTTTTTGATCTTCATATTACCGAATATAGGTAGTAAATGTTTTTTAATAGTACGCTTATGGGATTCAAAAGTTGATGGTTTAACTTTTCCTTTTTTATAAGTTTCAATCCATTCATTTAAATATTGATTAAATGTTACCTCAGTAGTAACTTGACCATTATTTTCCTCAATTTCTTTATAGGCAGAAAGTGCTTTATTATACGCCTCTTTTTTTCCATCTGCTCTTCTTGTTATTTGTCTTCTTTTACCTGTTGCAGGGTCTGGAGGGCCTTCAATCGTACATTTCCACTTATAGCCTTGCTTATTTTTTGCAGGTAATTGTTTAAAATATGCCATTATTAATCCTCCTTTTATTTAATAGTAAAACTCATTGTTCTTTTATTTGGCAGTAATGTTAGCACTTCATTTATATCTGGAATTTGCATTACAAATTGATTAATTAGATACGGATCAATTCCATATTCTTCAGCTCTTCTTTTTACAGAAGTTAAGTTTATTCCAATTTCATTAGGTTTTGTGTTGCTGATAATCAAGTCTGACATATTAATAGAAGCACTAATCTTATTATCATCAAATAGATTTCTTTCTTTATGTTCTGTAGGTTTACAAACATTAAAGAAGAATGAACGTTTATCCCAGTCTACCTCAAAGTCTTCTAGAGTTAGTACATACCAATAAGGAACTAGTTGATCATTAAGATATTCAAAATAAAGATTCTGTTTTGCCATGTTGTCATCTTCTTTCTATTTTGATTTATTTGTTAATTGTCTATGTAGTTGAGCTAGTATCCTATTAGTTTCTTTTGAATATGGAGGTGCTTTCGGATAAAGAGTCTCCATATACATACGATGTTCTTCATCTGCTTTTGCTTGCATCAATTGATTTCTATAATGAATTAATCTATTTTTTGCGAATTCTTCAGTTACATTAAATTTTTCTGATACAAAAGTAATTCCAGATTCTATGTTTAAATAATTTGCTGTTTGATAATTAAATAGCATGAAAGTTGGAACACAAAATTGATACATGAAATTGTCTGCTTGGTATTCTTGTAAATCTCTAAAATGTTTTCTTAATTTATGTTGCTTTCCAACATGTTTAACATAATGACCAAACTCATGCCCAAAGTCTTGCCATTGTTCTTGGGTAGTTAGTCTATTATCCAAAGATATTGTAAACATTCCATTAGTAGTTTCAATTAAGTCACTTTTCTCATTTTCATATTCAATCCATATATCAAAAGTATTTGCGATATGATACATATCTATTTCGTGTGGGTTGGTAATCGATAAGGTATGATAAAAATCTCGAATATCTTCTTCTAGTTGTGTAAATATGTATTTCATCTTTTAACCCCCAAAAAATAAGAATATATGTTCTGTTGTATGGTAAAAAAAATAAGGGAACAAAAGTGTTAGAAAAAATTGTCGGCATTTATTGCCTGTCATTATTTCTGTCAGCAACTATTGCCGACAATCTTTCCTACACTGTTTCCTACAATACTTCCTATAGTCTTTCCTGTAATCTTTCTACATTATTAAACTAAATAAAACTAAACAAAATATAATATAATTCTATAAAACTATTACATAGATTATTTCATTGAATTTTCATAGAAAGTATTTTTACGCATTTGTTCACTTTCTCTAAATTGTTCAGCTTCAGGTATTCTATTGAATTCAACCGTTTTATCAAAATTATTTTTTATTACTTCTTCAATTTCTTCTAGAGTAACATTAAAGAATTCTCTTCTTTTATTAACCATGTTTACTTTTTTAGCATCAAAAGCATTATGTAGTGCTGCTTCTAATTTAGGAGCATCTTCAGTGAAAATCATAGCATGAATATCAAAATTAAAAGGTACAGACGCATCACTTAATTCTGTTACTCGCTCGGTAGGATCAAGTCTTCTTGTCATGCCTATTTTATAAATATCTTTTCCAAAAGAACCTATATTAGAAATGATATATACATATCCAGCTTTTTTATTTGCTTCTCTATAATCTAAATCTTTTAGTGAGGATTCAATTTCATTTAATTTACTTTCAATTTCTTCCTTTTTAATTAGTAAATCATGATTTGTTTCATCGTTTTCTAATTGTTTTAGTATTTTATCTAATGCATTATTATAATGTTTCTTTTCTTTATCAATATTTTTTCTGGTTTCAACAAGCTCTTTTTCAAGTTTTGCTTGTTCTCTCATTTCTTCTCTAATACGCTTTGCTTCTTCTTTCTCGTCTTGCTTTTTTACAGCATATTCATATGCGAGATTCAGTTCATCCAGTTTTAAAGAAAGGTATTCATCAGAAATAGATACTTTGGTTGATTGGTTAAGTTTGTTAAGTGATTCACATGATTTAATAATACGCTTTCTCATATTATCAACATTGCTAAACTTAACTTTATCTATTGCATTGTCACATTCAGTATTAAAAGAACGTAAAATTTGTTTAATATTATCATTAGTCATTTTTCTTCCTTTGGCTTTGCTTCCGTCAACAGTCCAATTATCAAAATAGTGACATGCTACTTTATTTTTAATCATTTCTTTTTGTTGTTGTCTTATTTGATTTAGTTTTTCTTTATATAAATCAGAATTAGCAAAGTCATAAATAGGTTTATAAATTGCAAATTCTTGAAATAATATTTCATCGTCTAAGACGATTAACTCTTTTTGTTTATCTTTAATGGCAACTTCTACTCTTGTTAAATCTTCTAGAACTTTATTAAGTTGGTTATCTTTATTTTTTATAGTAACCTCTAATTCCTCTATTTTTTCTGATAAATTTATTATTGTTTGTTGTTCTGGGGAGAGCTGTCTCTCAAGTAAAGTGATTTTTTCTTTTAATTTTTTGTTTTCTGATGCTTTAAATATGTCGAGTAGTCCCATCTTTACCTCCTAGTTGAATATCTTGATGTGAATAACTGGTAATTAATTAGGTGGGAAGTTTGCTTATTAAGGTTGTTTATTCACCATATGTTGATATATGGTGAATAATACTATTTTTTCCTTGGTCTTGGCTGGCGTTGACCAGGTAGACGGCCTTTTTGTTTCTCTAAAATGCGAGCGATTCTTTCTAATGCTTCTGACTCACTTATTTCTCCATCTCTAGCAGCAATTTGTTTATTTGAATCTTCTAGAATTTGCTTGGCTTTTTCTCGATAATCATCTGAGTTATTAACAGGATTAAATTCAGGATTTTCTGTTCTGCCTAAAAGGTAATCTATAGATGTATTTAAAGCATCTGCTAAATCTACTAACATTTCATTAGATGGAGTACTATGTCCATTTTCATAATTACTAATAGTTCCTTTTGTTGTTTTAACTTTTATTGCAAGTTGTTCTTGTGTTAATTTGTGTGCTTTTCGAGCCGCCTTCATCCGTACAGAAAGCATAATTACCGCACCTTTCTATTAATTAAGTACAAGTATATTGTACTACAGATTGTAAATATAAAATAAAAAATACAAGAAACTCATACTTTTGTGTTGACGTATAAGAATCTTGTACTTATAATGTAGACATAAGGTACAAGAAACTCATACAAAGGTGGTGTTATAAATGAAAAATTCAAACCTTATAAAGGCTCGAAAAGCCGTAGGCTTAACACAATCAGATCTAGCATCAAAGTTGAATTATACCAAGCAAGCTGTATCTAATTGGGAAAATGGATATTCAACACCTAGAATATTAGATGCAATCAAAATATCAGAAATTTTAAACAAGGATATTAACCACCTTTTTTTAGAATCTGAAGTACAAGAAAATCATACAAATTCAGCTTAGGAGGGTTTAATATGATCCAAGTAAATTTAGACTTCACAGATGAACAATTTAGAAGAGTTCTTCGTGAAGAAATTCAAAAAGCTGTATCGAATGTTATCAAACAAAATCAATTACCACCAATGCTTACTAGAAAAGAATTTATGGAATTATTCAACATCAGTCAAACAAAAGCATCTGAATTATTAAACAGACCTGACTTTCCAGTGTTTCGTGAAGCAGGTGTACTTATCCCGACTCACTTGCTTATGAAGTGGGTTGAAAAAAATACAAAATGGGTTGATGATAACACAAATTATTTTAATAAAGTCGTTTAGTTATTAACTAAAATATAAATCTTTATTTAAAAACTTAGGAGGAGAACAAAATGGCGAACATTTTTAATGGAGCCACTCTTTATTCGCCATCGCAGATAGGAAGCATCTTAAGAATTTCAAGAGAGCGAGCTTGTCAAGAAGAACAAAGAACAAAGAAATATGTAGCAGAGCAGTTAGGTATTACGGTTCAACGTTTAACAAATATTGAGGCAGGTTTTTCACAACCGCCATTTGAATTAGCAACTGATTGGTGCAGGGTTGTAGGTGACTATACTGCATTATCACAAATAAAGCATATTTACAAAATGGGTTTACCACCGACTGATCCAAGACTCTTGGAAAGTGTACCTAATCAATTAAACAATCTTGTTGCACAGGCAGAAGGTGCAATCGAAGCTGCTAAAAAGCTTTCAAAAATAAGTATGAATATGAGACCTGGAGACATGTTTAATGAAGTTCAAAACTATGAAGTTGTGAAACTAGCAGAAGAAATATTAGATATGCAACAAGCTGCTGAAGCAACACTCATATCTTTGTGTAATAACTGGGGAATTAATTTTGATGATGTTGTTAAGAACTGGACTCAAGAAGCAATAGCGGACAGAGTGATTATACCTTCCGTTAGCCAATATGAAAATATACGAAAAGAACAATTTTTCGCTAATAGAATGAGAAATTTCTAGGAGGTTGAAAACATGGTTATCACTGCTGGAGAATGGCTAAAGCTTTCATCATTTGAAAAACATTTGTTGCTAAGAAACAGCTTAAAAAAACATTAAGGGAGATGTAGCAAAATGGCACATATGTTAGAAAATCCAATGGTTATTGATCGTTTATGGGAAAGATTCGAAAAAGAACCTGAAGTTATTGGTGAATGTGCAGGTTGCGGTGAAGAAATTTATGCAGGACAAGATATATATGATTGCGAAGGTGAATTGGTTCATCAAGATGAAGAATGCTGCATGCAATTTGTCGGTAATAAATCATGGTGCAAAGTTGCAGGGGAATAAAAAAGACTTCTGTTGGCGCAGAAGTCGAGTGTTTAACAAATTTGATTATTGATAGTTTAGCACATTAATAGAAAACAGTAAAGAGAGGTTATTTTCATGGCAGTTAATCTTAATGCGATATCTACTCGTGATATGGATAGAAATGAATGGTTAATGGAACGTTCAAAAGGAATTGGCGGCTCAGATGCTGGTATTATTCTTGGCTTAAATAAATACAAAACTCCGTTTGAATTATGGCTTGAAAAAACAGGTCAAGTTGCTCCGCAAGAGATTGATAATGAAGCTATTTACTGGGGAAACGAAATGGAAGATGTGGTTGCTAAAGAATTTGAAAAACGAACTGATAAAAAGGTGCGTCGTTCTAACTTTATGTATAGTCATCCAGAGTATCCATTCATTCGAGCGAATGTAGATCGTTTAGTCGTTGGGGAATCTGCTGTATTGGAATGCAAAACGGCTAGTGCTTACTTAGATAAAGAGTGGAAAGATGATGAAATTCCAGCCACTTATCTTGTTCAAGTTCAACATTATTTAGCTGTTACAGGAAAAGAAAAAGGCTATATTGCTGTGTTAATCGGTGGAAATCATTTTGTTTGGAAAGAGATTGAACGGGATGAAGAGCTTATCCAAATGATTATTGATGCCGAAAAGCATTTTTGGGATTATCATGTGCAACAAGGTCATCCACCAGCATTAGATGGTTCTAGTGCAGCAGAGAAATATTTAAAAGAGAAATATGAACGTGCTGAATCAGAGAAAGAGGTTGTTCTTTCATCTGATTGCAAAGATTACTTACTTCAATATGAACAAGTTAAAGCTGATGAGAAGCTAATTAAACAAGCTAGAACAGAAATTGAAAATAAATTGAAAGCTGAATTGAAGGATGCCGAATTTGGCATTACTGATAGTTTCTTAGTTTCTTGGAAGAATCAAACTAGGAATCTAGTAGATACAAAAGCACTGAAAGAAAAATTTCCTGAAATATATAAGCAAGTTATTAAACCGTCGTATTCTCGTAAATTCGGAGTGAAGGAGATTGGATAATGGCTACTAATCAAGCGTTAAAAAATCAATTAGCAAATAAACAGGAGACAGCTACACAAGTTTCTCCACAATCTTTGGGTCTTAAGAATTTATTAAATGCTCCAACAATGAAAAAGAAATTTGAACAAGTGCTTGATAAAAAGGCACCGCAATTTATGTCATCACTTCTAAATTTATATAATGGCGATCCGAACATACAAGCAGCTGAGCCTATGAGTATTGTTTCATCAGCTATGGTAGCAGCAACATTAGATTTACCTATTGATAAGAACTTAGGATATGCATGGATTGTTCCTTTCTATGATAACAAGAAAGGCCATAAAGCAGCACAATTCCAACTTGGGTATAAAGGATACATTCAGTTAGCATTACGTACTGGTCAATATAAAGGTATCAATGTCATTACGGTACGTGAAGGAGAACTAATTAAGTGGAATCGTCTTACTGAAGAAGTCGAACTAGATTTAGATGCAGCTACTAGTGATAAGGTTATTGGTTATTGCGGCTATTTTAAATTGATTAATGGATTTGAAAAAACGGTTTACTGGACACGAGAAGAGATTGAGGAACATCGTATCAAACACAACAAGATGAAAGATAAAAAAGCTTTAAATAATGTTTGGAAGTCGGACTACGATGCTATGGCAATGAAAACTGTTTTACGAAACATGTTAGGTAAATGGGGAATTCTTTCTATCGAAATGCAAACAGCAGTTATGGAAGATGAGAAGGAAGAATCAGAAATGAAAGATATTACGGATGAAGCAACAGAAATAGTTGATGTAGAAGATCCAAACATTATTGATGTACAAGCTTCTGAAGAAAAAGATAAGCCGTCTATTCATGAACAGCAAGACCTTAAATTCGAATGATTTTATCTAAAGAAATTAAATATCGTGTCTTGCTTCCATCGTTGATTTGGGAGCAAGCACATGATAATTCGGAGTTTAAGAGATTGATATTGAAATACATGAAACGGTATGAAAACTATAATGTGAATTCAGTTGAAAATGGTTTTGCTATTTGTACAAGAAAGGAGGGGTAGCAACTTGAACTACATAAAGTTAATTAACGCATTCTATGATCGGCTCGAGACAAATCCACTCAGCACATCGGCAATTGCTTTATGGCACGCATTAGTGCATGTAAACAATAAGGCCGGATGGCAGAGAGAATTTTCGGTGGCTGCATCGGTGTTATGTGTTAAAACAGGCCTCTCTGAAAGAACTATTAGCAATGCAAGAAATGATTTAAAAGTAAAAGGTTATATAGATTTTAAATCTAGAAAAGGAAATAAGTCGGCTATTTACTTGTTGGTAGACTTGTCGGAAATGATTGCTAACAATGTTTCTTACAATCTTTCCGACAGTTCTTCTGACAATGTTTCTACATTAAATAAACAAAAAGAAACTAAACCAAAACAATTAAATAATGATGATGAACGCGGAAAGATAATGAGATTTTATGAGGAGAATGGGTTCGGAACAATAGGCACCCTTATAGCTGAAAAAATACATTATTGGTGTGATGACATATCTCCAGAACTTGTTTTAGAAGCTTTAAAGAGAACTGTAATGAATGGAAAGACGAACTTTACTTATACCGAGACAATCTTACAAAACTGGATGTCTAAGAAATTAAAAACTTTAGAAGATGTGAATGCTGAAGACTTGGCATATAAGCAACAGAAAAGTAAACAGCGTGCTTATTCAGGACCTAAAAACCGTCATACAAGAGAAGAGCTTGTTCCAGATTGGTTACATAGTAATCCTGAAAATCAAAATACGTCTTCTCAAGTAGATTCAGCTATT
Source organism: Bacillus massiliigorillae (assembly GCF_000380245.2). Lineage (GTDB taxonomy): Bacteria > Bacillota > Bacilli > Bacillales > DSM-1321 > Bacillus_AD > Bacillus_AD massiliigorillae. The sequence continues at coordinate 2,011,790 of NZ_HG428741.1, read as the reverse complement.
GAACAACAAAAGATTGCAGATTTACAGCAAAGACTTAGACAAAAATATGCTAAATAGCTATCGGGAGGAATAACGACGTGGCATTTTATCAGAAAGGTATAGAAAGCAACTTAGACAAACGTTTTATGAAGCATAGTCGTACAAAGCTTTATGTGATGTTAGAAGATGTTGAAATTGATTGGTACTGGGATGAAAAAGATGTAAAAGAGTTCGATAAATCCTTTAAACGAGGCATGAACGTTGAAGAATTAGCAAATAAGTTCAATCGTTCACTTGAGGAAATCGCTTTAATGGTTATTGATCGCAGCTTAAGAGCTTAGGAGGAGACAGCATGAATGAACTAATTAAAACTTCAAACAATGAAAATGGCGAGATTATTATCAGTGGTCGTGAGCTTCATGGGTTTTTAGGAAGTAAGGAACGATTTAGTAAGTGGTTTGAGAAAATGTGCTCCTATGGATTTGATGTCAATATAGATTATACCCCGTACCAAATGGTACACCCTCAGAATAAACAAGAATTTACTGATTACGCTATGAAGTTAGATATGGCTAAAGAAATTTCTATGTTGCAGCGTTCTGAAAGAGGAAAGCAAGCCAGACATTACTTTCTTAAGTTAGAGAAGCTTTGGAATAGCCCTGAAATGGTCATGAAACGTGCACTTGAATTTTCTAATCGTCAGATTCAAGAAATGAAAACACAATTACTCATTCAAGAGCCTCTAGTTTCATTTGCTGAAACATGTATGGCATCTGAAAAGTCTCTTCTTGTGCGTGAAGTTGCTAAGATTTGTTGCAAGAAAGGCATAATGGTCGGTGAAAAGAAGCTATGGCAGAAATTAAGAGATTGGAAGTTAGTCTTTGCTGATAAGAACGAGCCTTATCAAGAGTACCTTAATCGTGGATATTTTGAAGTTTCACAAGGTGTAAAGGAAACATCAAAGGGTACGCTTACTTGGTTGACAATGCGTGTCACACCTAAAGGACAAGCCTATATTATGAATCGATTAAAGAAAGAAGTAGCAGCATAGGAGGTTTAATTTTGGCAATAGCATCAAAATATGGTTCAAAAAAGGTTGAAATAGATGGCATAGTTTTTGATTCAAAGATAGAAGCTCGATATTATGAACAGCTTAAATGGTTGCAACTTCATGGTGAAATTCTTTTCTTTCGTATCCAGCCAAGGTACTTGCTCCAAGAGGCTTTCGTAAAGAACGGAACTAAGTTTCGGAAGATTGAATATATTGCAGATTTCGAGATTCATCATACTAATGGATCCATTGAAGTAGTAGACGTTAAAGGGATGGAAACAGAAGCTTTCAAAGTGAAGAAGAAGCTTTTTGAATATAAGTATCCTCACCGTTTATCACTTATTACATATTCGAAGATTGATGGAGGTTGGATAGAGCTAGAACAATTTAAGAAAAATCGAAAATTGAGAAAGAAGGCGAAGTCATGAAGCATAAAAAAGATGCAAAATGGGTTACTCTTATCAAATTCGAAAATGGCAGACAGGTTTGTGTATATGAACCACTTCGCAAGTATCAATTAAATAATAAATTGCAGCAAGGCTGGAAGAAGATTAGTTAGATAACAAAAGAATTATTGTGTATCACAGAAACTTTAAAATATATATTTTTGTTGCATAGTATAGAAAAACTATTCTTTTTAGTGTCCTTAGAATCCAAAAAGCTAGTAAATGTTTTTCATAAAATGATTTAATTCTTTTCATAAAAAGTGAACTCCCAATTTTTTGATGGAAATACTTTATCGAAAAATATGCATGTAGTAAACGGTAATTTTAGGAATTGAATCCATCATTGATTTAAGAAACACAAGGTTG
>NZ_HG428741.1:1751760-2009716 GCF_000380245.2 Bacillus massiliigorillae | reverse complement strand
AAAAAGAAAGAATTATTGCATGCCTAAATAATTTTTTCTATATATTGCATCATATTCATTGAAAGATATATTGAATTTTTTAGTTACTATATCAGCAATCATTTTTGTATCATCATCGTAATAGTCACTTCCGTGTTTTGTTAGTGATCTAAAAAGGTAACTTGCATATTGAAGAACTTCCTTTTCGAATTCAGAAGTAGATGAAGAAAAAAGATACCCATTTCCCGTCCCACTTAAATAAATATTTGAATAAATTTTCTTCTTATCTTTATATAAGGTGCTTTCAGAATGATATAGCCTATTCTTATTCAAGTAAATATTTGTAAAAGTGTAGGTGGATGTATTGGCGTTTACAAGAAGGGTAATGCTTTCTTTTTGTTTTTGGCTTAAGTACTTACTATTACGTATAAAATAACGAAACTGTCTTTGAAAAGCCTCTAAAAACTCGAATTTTTCAATGGTTTTGTAGCCATTATATTTCGAATCTAAAGTAAGAGTAATTTTAATAGTCTTATTATTGTATTGGGATTCAGCTTTTTCAATAATATTTTTAAAGCTGGAAGAATGGGTAAGTTCATTTGTGATTTTTTTGAATTCTCGAACATGATAGTTTTCATATAGACAAATAAAAACAAGGATTAAGAAAGAAATCATTAATCCAATTTTTACACACATAAATTTTTTCATCATATGTCTCCCCTATATAAAATAACCATCGTAGATTATATCAAATTGATAGATATGATTATATAGGTGAACTTTGGAAACAAAAGAGTAATGGAATTTCATAAATTGCTGGTTAGGAGATAGTTATGCAGTTAACTAAACAGGTTTTACTTGATATAGAGCAAGAACGTATTAATCAGGTTTGTAAGTGGGGTAAACAAAATCATTCACTAGAAAAATGGTTTGTCATCTTATCTGAAGAAGTTGGAGAAGTAGCACAAGCCATTCAATCTGATGATGATTGGAGAAAGGAATCGGATAAAAGTAATATTTATGAAGAACTAATCCAAGTAGCTGCCGTTGCCGTGTCAATTGCTGAACAAATCAAGGAAGCGAGTGTGATTCATCATGAAGAAACCAATGTTACCGGTTGTTATACATCGCCAACGAAAACACGAAGCTGAAAGAGCTATTCAAGATTTAGAGAAAAGAGGATATGAAGTTGTTTTTCCTCTTACTGAGATTCATAAGGACGGAAAGAAGTTTAAAACGGATAGTTATAACCGCAAAATATTTATGGAAAACACTTTTGCTAGTGTATGGGTAGCAAAACTAAGAAGAAAGGCAACGTCTTAATCATTATGAATCTTAATTTAGCAAACTTATCAGAATTACAGTATTTAGCTAGATATACAGATTATAGAGAAGAAGCAATTTGTGAGCTGAATAGGAGGATTAATGATGAAATGTCCAATATGTGGTGGTAAAACAAGAGTAATTAAGAAGAAACCAGGAAAAAATGGATCTAATCGTGCCAGAGAGTGTGTAGAATGTCTTACTCGATTTACCTCTTATGAAACATTGGTTATTACTTCTCTTGATCCATATTTGCAAAATAAATACTTTGAACGCTGCAATAAATAAAAAAGCCAGGATTGCTCCCAGCTACGCCAACTTAATTATAACATCGGGAGTGGTTCTGGTGAACGTAAATATTGAAAAAATGATTGTTGAAATAGATTTAAGTGAAAATGCTGCATATGTAGTTATAGATGGTCAATTAACAAAAGTTACGCCTAAACATTTTGGAGAAGATACGATAGTTTGGCAGAACGGCAAGGTGCTTGATGTCATAAGAAGTGAACGTCATCGAATGATAGGACAAACCCAAATTTAATATAGCCTAACGGAAAAACCGAGGGCACTGAATGGGCGCATATAGCGTTTGTTTGGTGCTCTTTTTGTTTTATTACTCTAGGCAATGAATTTACCTTTTTCCATTGATTTTGGCAACAAAAGATACTTTTTAGGAGATGAACATCATGAAAGTTAAGAAACCAGATTGTCCATGTAAATATTGTGTGTGGCTTAACAAAGATAAGTTATGTATGTTTTCTCGTTGCGTTGTTTGTAACGGATGGACTTCTACTAATGATAAGGGAGATGTTAAAAATGATAAGCCAAAAGCAGATTGAGGACATTTTAAAAGACTATCATTGGATGATTAATTCTATAAAAATATTAAACAGTTCTTTGCAAGATGCTGGTGAAGGCTTAACAGCACAATATGGTCTTGAATCATCATTACCAAAAGCAAAAGGGACCAATGGTGATCCAGTATTCCGTGAAGCTGTTAGAAGAGAAAAACGATTTTCAGTTATTGATAAATATAGATATAAGGTTTCAATAATTCAAGATAGAATTCCTTTAATTACAGATGAAAGAGAAACAGAAGTACTACATTGGTTGTTAGAAGGAAAAAGCTATAGATGGATTGGTATGCATATGGGGTTATCTGACCGTCATATTAGAAGAATTAGAGATTCTATCGTTGAAAAAATGTCGGATATGTCGCATTTGTCGAAGACGTCGTGAATTATTTAAATGCTAAAAAATAATGTAACATGGAAGGCAGGTCGGGGAGTTGAAATATTCGTTGATACTAAATAAACATAATGATTTATAGAAAAATATATTATTCTTTTTATCATAAATACCTGGATGATAATCTATGTTTCTTTAATCATCATGTTACCAGATTGATGTTACTCACGAATAACGCAAACTGGATCTTTGCAAAATAATATTTACAGCATTATTTTTAGTTGGGTGTTTTATAAAGTGAAAAAGGCGGTACTGGTAACCTCGATTGGTTCGGCAGTATCGTCTTTTAGTTATCTATCCAATATAAAAACCCTATCAAATGACAGGGTTAAATGTTTTTCTTCATGCCGCATTGTCGACATTCACGTAATAACTTTTTATTACCGATGCTGATTTGAAAGTGTGAGTTTCCGCAGTTGTCGCATTTTCCATCACGAATATCTGGTTGATCTTTATATTCGTAAATAAAATCTGTGCTAAATGTACCGTAATAATCTTCAGGCTTTTTAGGTTTAGAGGGTTCAATTATTTCTTCATTCATTAGTTCGTCTGACATGGTATCACCTACAAGTTTATTTAATCTTATCATTGTATCAAAGTGAGATTGCAGATGCATCAAAGCGTTTAGATGATTTTGTTTTGCCAGCAAGTCATAAGGTTTGCCACTAAAATCCTCCCTGATTTTCCTTGTGGCTTGCTGAGAAAACGAAAAGAGGTGTTATTCATATGGTTGTTATGGCTAGTCATTATCGTTCCAGTAGTGATTTTTAGCGTTATACACTATGAAGCACTTAGAGAACGAAAGTCATTAGAAAAGCTATTAGGAAGTGAATATGAACAGATTAAGAATATAAAGAAGTAGATTATTCACTTTAATTATCATAAGGAGGTAGGTGTTATGTAGTATGAATAAACTTACTGAAAAACAGAAGAGATTTGCTGATTATTATATTGAGCTTGGTAATGCTACAGAAGCTTATTTAAAGGCTGGATATAAAGAGAAAGGCGCTAGAGCTAACGCAGCTAGATTGATAGCAAAAGATAGCATTAGAGCCTATATTGATGAGCGTTTAAAGGATATCGAGAGCGAAAGGATAGCAAAAGGTGAAGAAGTTCTAAAGTTTCTTACTTCTGTTATGCGTGGTGAGTTAACGGAACAAATTCCAGTTGGATTAGGTGAAGGAGCTCAAAGATTAGAAGATAAAGATACTTATTTAAAGGACCGTGTAAAGGCTGCTGAATTATTAGGTAAACGCTATTCTATGTGGACTGAAAAGCAACAAGTAGAATTAACAGTTCCTACGTTTGTGGATGATGTACCAGATGAAGATTAACATGAAAGAAACTATTGGTGGTGGATACAATCGTTTTTGGAATTGTAAGCAGTTCTATCGGGTTGTGAAAGGTTCACGTGGTTCTAAGAAATCTAAGACAATAGCAATCAATAAGATTTATAGAATAATGAAGTATCCTTGGGCTAATCTGTTGGTCATTCGTCGTTTCTCAAATACATTAAAACAATCTTGCTACACAGATTTAAAATGGGCCATTAATAAATTACAAGTAAAGCATCTGTTTAAATTTAATGAATCGATGCCTGAAATCACATATATTCCTACTGGACAAAAGATATTGTTTAGAGGTCTTGATGATCCACTAAAGATTACATCTATTACTGTAGATACAGGTGTTCTTTCGTGGGCTTGGTTTGAAGAAGCTTTTGAAATTGAGGACCAGCATAAATTTGAAACGGTTGTTGAATCTATTCGCGGTTCATTTGATGATAAAGACTTTTTTAAACAAGTAACTGTAAGCTTTAACCCTTGGTCAGAACAACATTGGTTAAAAGCTTATTTTTTTGATGAAAAAACACAAGCATTTGATACATTTGCTGTAACTACTACTTACAAGTGTAATGAATGGCTAGATAAGCAAGATAGAGACCGTTATGAGAGTCTATATACTAAGAATCCTAGACGTGCCAGAATCGTTTGTGATGGAGAATGGGGCGTTGCTGATGGCTTGGTGTATGAAAACTTTATGGTAAATGAATTCGATATATCAGAGCTTAGAGGAAGACCATCTTTCAAAAGTGCTTTTGGTTTGGACTTTGGTTATACGCAGGACCCAACAGCTTTTTGTTGTTCTTTAGTTGATATTGAAAACTCAATCATCTATGTATTTGATGAATATTATGAGCAAGGAATGAGTAATAAGAAGATTGCTCAAATGATTGAATCTAAAGGTTACTCAAAAGAAAGAATTATAGCTGATTCAGCAGAGCCGAAAAGCATTGATGAAATTAAATCGAATGGTATTAGAAGAATTACTGGAGCTAGAAAAGGTAAGGATTCTATTAATAATGGTATTCAATTCATTCAAGGATTTAAAGTAGTTGTCCATCCAACTTGTGTGAACTTCATTAAAGAAATCAATAACTATATTTATGATACTGACCGTAAGACCGGTAAAAGATTAAACAAACCAATTGATGATTTTAATCATTTAATGGATGCTTGGCGTTATTCAATGGAGCAATTCGTTGTGAAGAAGTCGTTAAGAACATTAAACAAAGAATCATTGGGCTTATAGGAGGTGAGGGATTGCTAAGTATTAAGCAAGCTAAGGAATTATATGAATATCATAAAACAAATGAATTACCACGATTACAAAAGCTGTATAACTATTTCATTGGTAAGCATGACATTTTAAATAAGCAAGACCGTAAAGGGAAAGTTGATACTAAGGCAGTTAACAATTTTGCTCGTTATATTTCTACTATCTCTACCGGTTATTTCATTGGTAATCCAGTTACTTATGTCTCAACAGAAAATGAATTTGAAGAGATGCAAAACGTACTCGAAAAGAATGATGAACAAACGGTAAATTACAATAATGCTTTAAACTGTAGCATCTTTGGAAAGGCTTATGAGCTCCAATATTACGACGAGAATGGAGATTATAACTTCATCGACTTAGATACAAGGAACGTTATCGTAATCACTGACAGCAAAGTGAAGCCTAAAATAACGGATGCTATTATTTTTAGTGAAACACCAACAAAAGAAAATAAGTTGTTAGTGAAGATGGATATTTATGATGATATGAATGTGCAGAAATATGAATTTACAGTAGATCGCTCTCAATCAGAAAACAAGAGCTTTGATTATAAGTTTATTGATGAAGAAGCACATGATTTTAATGGCGTCCCTGTTGTTGAATACAAAAACAATACATTTTCGTTAGGTGATTATGAAACAGTTATTTCTCTCATCGATGCTTATAACGATGCTGTTTCTACTAACATTGATGATTTAAAAGACTTTACCGATGCATTTCTAGCATTACGTAATATGTCTGGTACAGAACAAGCTGATATTGATGCTGCTAAATCTTCTAAAACATTGCTATTGGATGATGATGGCGATGCTTTTTGGCTTGTCAAAAATGTGAATGATTCTTATAGCGAAAACATTAAAAATAGAATTAAAGAAGATATTCATAAGTTCTCTTTCGTTCCAGATATGTCCGATAAGAACTTTGGTAATAACCTTTCTGGAGTAGCTATTAAATACAAATTGCTTGCATTAGAGCAATTGAGAGGGCAAAAGAGCCGTATGTTTAAGAAAGGCTTAGTTAGTCGTTTAAACTTCATGGCTGATTACCTTGCTAAAACTGGTGATGGTGCCTTTGCTCATGACATGGTTAAGATTCAATTCAACGAGAATGTTCCTAAAAACCTTCTTGAAATGGCTGATATGATTAGCAAGCTTCATGGTATTGTTCCTACTGAATATTTATATGGTGAATTACCAATGATTCAAGATGTTCAACATGCTATGGAGTTAATGGAAGAAGAGGAATCTAAGAAATTGGTTTCTGTACCTTATGAATTTAATAATCAAGAAGTGAACAATGATGAATAATAGAGACTATTGGTTCAAACGTGCTCAACAGCATGACAAAGAAGTCTATAAAGCCGTTGCTGATTTAGAGAAAGAGTTGAAAAAGCTATATTCAGAGGCATTAGATGAGATTATGAAAGACTTTGAATCATATGCTCAACGTTATGGTATGAATTATAAGTCGCTATGGAAAGAAGCAAGCAAACTAGACCAAAAAGGATTCAAAAAATATGTTGCAGAAAATGCAGAGAAGCTTCGAATGAATAGTTTGGCCAGTGAAGAAATGGTTGATAAGTTCTTTCCTGCTTATGATCCAGCAAGAGTTAACCGTAATGCTTTGATTTATAAGCAGTTATCGATGCGAATAGCTCCATTAGCTTATGCGTTTGAAGAGACATTAACTAAATTACTAGAAAACATCTATGTTTCTACTCTCTTACGAAACAAATATGATTTTGCAAAAGAATTTAATGTATCTTCTCCATTCTATAAATTTGACGAGAAGAAGATTAATGAACTAATGACATACAAATGGTCAGGTGAGAACTTTTCTACTCGCATTTGGGCTAATACTGACGATTTACGCTATGTTCTACAGCAAGAGTTTGTTAAGGCAACTATTAAAGGTGAAAGCATACCGAAGTTAGCTAAAACCGTAAGTCAAAGAATGTCATCAAGTTATCAAGATGCGGTCAGGTTAGTAAATACCGAGGCTGCATATTTTGATAATAAAGCTTCTATCGATTCTTATGCAGAATGCAAGTTAGATAAATATGAATTTTTAGCAACACTAGACAGTCGTACATCTCATGTGTGCCAAGTATTAGATGGAAAAGTATTTTACGTCAAAGATGCTGTTCCTGGTGTTAATTATCCTCCAATGCATGTTCGTTGTAGGTCTACTACAATTCCTTACTTTGAAGATGATGATGAAGAAAGAATAGCTAGGGATAGCAACGGTAAAAACATGATTGTTGATGGGAACATGACATATAAAGAGTATGAAAAATTGTTTTTAGGATGAGGTGTTTTAAATGGATTTTTGCAAGGCATATAAAGAAATGCGAGATGGTAAGAAAATAAAGAGAAAAGAATGGGGTGGTTATTGGGTAATAGAGAATGGAACCATCATGATTTACTGTAAAGATGGAACTGTACTTGATATTTTAGATACAAAAGACTTGTTTTTCACCATAGAGAACATGTTGGAAGATGATTGGGTTGTAATTGATGAAGATATTAGTATTAATGAAATAACGATAAATTTTCAATTGAATAATGTTGATGACATTTTAGCTAAAATGAATGAAATGTTGAAAGAAGATATAAAGAAACACATTGAATTAGCATAGGAAGGAGGTGGTCTACTATCTCCCTTTGGCACTGGGTTAAGTGCCTTTTTTTATGCCTAAATTGTCGTACTTGTGGACGCTATAAACACATGGAATTATAGTCGACGGACTTAAAACGGTGGAGGTTTTATTATGCCAGAATTATTACGATTAAATTTACAGTTCTTTGCTGATGATGTAGATACAAATAACGAAGATTCACAAGGCACTGACCGAACAGGCAGTGACCAAGAAACTGATGTAAAGACGTTTACACAGGATGAAATGAATGCTGTTATTTCTAAGCGTTTGAAGCAAGAACAAAAGCGAATTCGTGAAGAAATTGATAAAGAGTATAAAAAGAAAGCTATGTCAGAAGAAGAACGAAAGCAAGCTGAATTAAAAGAGGCATTACAAGTAGCTGAAGAGTATAAACAACGTGCTCGTATGGCTGAGTTGAAAGATACAGCTGCATCTACTTTACGAAGTTCTAATATTCCAAGTGTATTTGCTGATTACTTACTTGGTGAAGATGAGGAAAAAACGCTTGGAAATGTATCTCAATTTAAGGATGCATGGGAAAAGGAACTAAATAAAGCAGTTAAAGGACGTTTAGCAAAAGAAACGCCAGAAAAGCATGAGAAAACAGAAGAAAATAACAAAGACAATAAACTAACAAGTGCATTCAATGATGCGTTTAATATTTAAGGAGAGTGTTATAGGATGGCGATTACATTAACATCAAAATTTTCACCATTAATTGATGAGAAATTTAAACTTGGGGCACTATCTACTCCAGGTGTAAATAATGATTATGAATTCGTAGGAGCACAAACGGTAAAAGTTACTTCTGTAAATACAGTTGCTCTTACAGATTATGCTCGTTCAGGCGGTTCTCGCTTTGGTACACCTACTGAACTAGAGAATACTATTCAAGAGCTAACACTATCTCAAGATAAAGCATTTTCTTTCACAATTGATAAGATGAATGAAGAAGAAACAGAAATGAAAGCAGCTGAGGCATTAGCTCGTCAATTACGAGAAGTAGTTATTCCTCATGTTGACACATACCGTTTTGCTCAAATGGTTGCTAAAGCTGATAAAAAACATGTCAAAGAGGTTGAACTAACAAAAGATAACGTTCATGAAGAAATTTTAACAGGTACTGAAGCTCTTGATGATGAGGAAGTACCTGATAATCGTATTATTTTTGCGACACCTGCAGGTATTAAGTGGTTAAAATTATGTGATACATTTGTAAAAACATCTGATATGTCTAAAGATGCTATCTTACTAAAAGGACAAGTTGCTGAATTAGATGGTATGCCTGTTATTAAAGTACCTACAACTCGTCTTGGTGCTAATGTGAATTTCATCATTACTCATCGTTCTGCTACTGTTGCACCTATTAAACTTGAAGACTATCGTTTACACGTAGATCCTCCAGGTATTTCAGGAACATTAGCAGAAGGTCGTATTTACTTTGATGCATTCATTCTTAACAACAAGAAAAAAGCAATCTATGTATGTAAAGCACCAGCTGGAGCATGATAGAGGAGTTTATCTCCTCTTTTTGCATTGAGGTGATTTAATGACGAATGAAGAATTATTAGTGTTAGTAAAAGAATTTGCAGGTATTAATGATGATACACAAGATGCACAGATTAATATTTATATCCGTCGTGTTACTAGACGAGTATTGAACTATTGCAATCTATTAGAGATACCTGTTGAACTTGGTGAAATTGTTGCTGAAATGGTTGTGGATATGCTGAAAAGTGGAGGTTCAACAATCATAGAAGGTAGTGGATCTATTAAACGAGTTTCTCGTGGTGATACAACCGTTGAATATGACGTTGGTTCTCAGGTTGTAAATGGTGATTCTGTTGATGATGTACTTACTAACTATAAACAGCAATTGAACCAGTTTAGACGATTGAGGGTGTTGAAATGAACGAAATGGAAGCTATTGAAAGCACCTATTTTGATAAATGTACCGTTTATCGTGATGTTGAAATAACAAATGAGTGGAATGAGACTATCATCGATGAACATGCAACTATCTATAAAAATATTAGTTGCGCTATAAGTAAGAATACATTAGCTACTACTAGTCAAACCGATACTGCAAACACCATTACGTATTCATTACAGCTATTTCTTAACCCTTTATACATCATTGAAAAAGGCGATGAAATAGAAGTTACGTATCAAAATAGAACGATTAAAACCGTTGCAGGACAGCATCATGTCTATCCTTCACATCAAGAGGTTATCTTGAAATATGATGGTGAAATTTAATGGCTAATCGTATATTTGGTTTCGAAGAGTTTGAAAGAGATCTTGAGATTGTTAAAAGACGATTTCCGGAAGAGATTGAAAAGTTCTTAATCGAAATAGCTAATCGTGGATTACGAAAGGTAAAGAAACGTACTCCAGTTGGTGTTTATACTAACGGTAATACTGGCGGTAATTTGCGCCGTAATTGGAAGGTTTCAGACGTGAAACGAAATGGTGATAGATTAAGCATCGAACTATATAACAACGTAGAATACGCTCCTTACGTAGAATTAGGGCATAGGACAAGAAATGGTGGTTTTGTACCAGGTGTTTATATGCTTGAAATGTCTATTATGGAATTAGAAAGAGAGTTACCCAAACATGTTTATGCTCTATTAAGAGAGGTGTTAGGCAAACTATGATTAATATAAGACGAGCAATTACAAAGAAATTAGGCATTTTGTATCCTAATGTAAAAGTATATACAGATAAGCTAGAGCAAGGCATGAAGAAGCCTTGTTTTTTTGTGTTCATTAGGCCTGTTATTGCAGATTCGATATCTAAACTTCAAGAGAGCAACACGTTGCTTATTGAAATTGTTTATTTCCCTAAAGATGAGTACAAATCACAAGATGATTGGTTATCAATTTGTAGCCTATTCAAACGTGAATTTAGAGTCATTAGAGCAATAGACTTTAGTTATCTTACTCGTAATCATCGTGGTAGTGAAGGTGATGGATTTAGGTATCTAATGGACATTGATTATATTGAAATACTTAAGGATACAACGAAATATCCAGATATGGGTGATGTTAATGTCTCTGTTATAAAAGACATACAAATCAAAGAAGGTGATAAGTAATGGGTTTACCTCAAATAAATATGATTTTTAAGAAATTAGCACAATCAGGTGTTCAAAGAGCTGCACGAGGAATCGTGGGGCTTTTTTTATTAGAAACAACTAAAACTGGTGTTTTTGAACTGTATAGTATGGATGATATTCCTGAAGGTTTAACAGAAGCCAATCAAAATATGATACAAATGGCTTTTAAAGGTGGAGAAAACAAACCTCGTAAAGTGATTATTGCATGCGAATCTACACAAGCGAAGGGATTAGCTTTGCTAGAAACAGTTAATTTTAATTATTTAGCCATTCCATCTGTACAAACATCAGATTTAACTACAGTTGCTACGTGGGTAAGTAATCAACGTGATTTGAGACGAAATATTAAGGTTATTCTCCCTGATCATGCAGCTGATAAATTCTTTGTTATTAATTTTACGACTGATGATATTAAAGTCGGAGAAACAACGTATACAACAGCACAATATTGCGCAAGGATTGCTGGTCTTATTGCTGGTACTCCACCTTCTATTGCAACGACTTATCAGGTATTAAATGAAGTTGATAGTGTTAAATCGTTAACTCGTCCAGAAATCAATACAGCTATTGATAATGGAGAGTTTGTCATTTTTCATGATGGTGAGAAAGTAAAAGTTGGTCGTGGTGTTACTTCATTAACAACGGTTACTGCTACTACTCCAAAGGATTTCAAGAAGATTAAGATTGTTGAAATCCTAGATATGATTGATGAAGATGTCCGAATGACATTAGAAGATAATTATATTGGTAAAGTTCCAAATACCTATGATAATAAAGTTCTTCTTATGCGTGCCTTAAGTAACTACTATGGAACGTTAGAAGATGAAGGTTTATTGCAACCAGGAACAACAGTAGAAATTGATGTAGATGCACAAGCTGCCTATTTAAAAGAACAAGGTGTAGATGTTAATTCGATGTCAGAGCAAGAAATTAAAGAAGCAGATACCGATGACAAAGTGTTTATTAAAGTAACTTTACGTGTTGTCGATGCAATCGAAGATGCTGATATCAATGTTTATATGTAAAGGATGGTGATATAAATGCCAGAAAATTATACTGCTGACCAACGCATTTCCGGTACATTTGGAGAGTGTTGGATTGATGGAGAAAAGTGGGCAGAAGTATATGGCTTACAAATTAAGATTAACATTTTAAAAGAAGATGTATTAATTTGTGGTCGTCGTAATGGACGTGGCAAAAAGGTAATGGGATGGGACGGAACTGGTTCTGTTCGTTTTACAAAAGTTAATTCTCGTATACTGAAAAAGCAACTTGAAGCTCTTAAAGAAGGAAAGCCATTGGTTACTGAAATTATTAGTAAGCTTGCTGATCCAGCTTCACTAGGTTCGGAGCGTATCGCTATTACAGGCGTACAATTTGATGATATTACTCTTGCTGATTGGGAATCTAATAAAGTTATTCAAGAGGAAAAACCTTTTACATTTGATGATTATGAATTAATTGATGCTATTGCGTAGGCTTTTGCCTACGCTTTTATTTTTGAGGAGGATTTTAAATGAATACTATTGATTTATTAATGAGCATGGATAAAGGTACGTTTAAACCACATACAAAACAAATTAAAATATCTCGTTTATCTACAGAAGAAAATCCATTCGTTTTAGATGTTAGTGGTTTGTCGCAACCTGAAGTTGAAGAAATAACTGACCAGATTTTGAAGACAGATGCTAATGGAAAACCATTTTATGATAATGCTGAAAGAATTTATTTAATGCTAATAAAAGGTATTAAAAATATCGATTTAAAAAGCACTAAACTAATGGAGTACTTTGGTGTGAAAACACCATATGATTTGATTAAAAAATTATTTCTGCCTGGTGAAATCGATAAAATCGATAGTGCAATAAATGAACTTAGTGGTTATAAAGGCGATGCAATTACTGAAGTAAAAAACTAATAGAGACGGACAGTGAAGCTTTTTACATGCATTGGGCATGGGTAAGGCATCATGTTCGTCCTGATGAGTTTTATAAAATGCCACTTGGTGCTAAGACGCTTCTTATTGCTTGTATAGAAAAAGAAATTAAGGATGAATCTGATTCAACTAAAGAATCTAATACGAAATAGAGGTGATAATATGGCTGATGAAACAAGAATTGGTGCCGAAATCACTTTAGAAAATAGATTTTCTCGTGAAGTAGATAGAGTGCTTGCTTCAAATAGATTAATGCAAGAATCTCTTGAGGGGAGTTTAGAACGAATGCAGAGATTAAATTCTCAAACTGTTCGTCCTCGTATCGAACCACCACGCACAAATGCTTTTACTAGTAAACTAGAGTCTCTTGTATCGCATAGTAAAACTGTTGCAGGAAGGATTACTAGCATTTTTAGTAAGCTTAATCCTTTTAGTGGTATGCAAATGTTAATTGGTGCTGTAGGTGGTATATATGCTGGAAAAAGTGTTTTTGAAAAGACGATTGGACAGGCTATGTCTCGTGAAACACAGCAAGTAATGATTCAAGGAATGATGGGTAACGACAAAAAGGGTAATCAGTATGTAGATATGCTACGTAATATGGCCATTCAATCTCCTGTTTTAAATACTGATGATATGATTAACAACTCAAAGTTTTTCATTAGCTCTACTAAAAACATGGGTGATTTAAAAGAAATGTGGAAGCTAACCGAAAAATTAACAGCATATGATCCAACACAAGGTGTAGAAGGTGCTGCCTTTGCTTTGAAAGAGTTATTTAGTGGTGATGGTGTTTCTATGTCTGAACGATTTGGTATAAGTAAAGCTGATGTTAACCGTATTAAAACATTACCCATCAAGCAGCAAGTGAAAGAGATGGATAAGCTTCTTAATAAGATGGGTATCACGGATAAAACTATTAAGAAGATTGGCAAGACATCTGGTAGTGCTTGGAACCAATTTAAAGAGAGTGCTAATGAAGCACTTATCAAAGTTGGTAAACCAGCATTAGATAAAGCTATTGGTCCGTTTATTAAGAAGTTAAATAAATTCATGGGTGATCCTAAAAAAGTTAATGGCGCTATTAAATTCACTTCTAATCTAATAACAACCATTACAAAAGGATTTACGGAAACGGCATCTGCTGTTGGCACATGGATTAATAAAATTATTAACGATCCAGAATTCCAGAAACTTGATACCATTGGTGAGAAATTTAGATTCTTTTTAGATAAAGCTGGTCAGGAATTCAATAAATGGTGGGATGAGGACGGTAATGAAAAAGTATCTACTTTAATTTCTAAAATTACAAGTGCAACAGCAACTGGTTTAGAAGCAGCAGCGCCTCAAATAGCAACAGCCACAATGAAAATAGGTGGAGCTATTATTGATGGTATTATTCAAGGCCTTAAAAACCACCCACAAGGTCAAATAGTTGCAGCTGCTGTTCTTGGTTATGGTGTTGGTGGTCCTGCAGGTGCTTTATTCGCTGGTGTAGGTATGGGTGTACAAAAAGGAACGGACTGGCTTACTAATAAGATATTTCCGGGAACTAGTGAAGCACGTGAAGAGATTAATAATCGAGCTAAAAACGACTGGGAAAAAGTAAAAAACTTTGTAACTGGCGGAAGTAAAAAAGCTGTTGGAGCTCGTCGAATTACAAAAGATAACACTCCAATTTTAGCTCATGAAGGAGAACGACTATTAACAAAACAGCAAGCCAAACAAGCTGACAGCAAAGGTAGTGGAGGTAACGTTTATACATTTACTGGTGATATTGTCCTTCATGGTGTGGGTGGAGATATGAGAAAAGTATCTAAAGAAATAATGAAACATATTGTTCGCGAGATTGAAATGTCTGGTGGTGCAGGAGCATGATTATGAAAGAAAATCTTAATGTGGAATTTTGGTTGATTTATAATAAGCAGAACCAATTAAGATTACCTGTAAATCCGGAAGCGAATACGTATGAATCACCATTTAATTATGAGGACTATGAAGTAGAGGGGCTTGGTGAGGTTACCAACATTAAACAAAGAGGTTTACGAGAATTCACAATCGAATCTTTTTTTCCATCTGTTTATAATCCAAGTTATTGTGAATATAATAATTTTCCTAGTCCGCAAGATTGCTATTCATTAATTAATGGATTGAGAAATAAACGTGAACCGATTCGATACTTAGTTACAGGTGCTGGTGGTGTTGATGTTAAGGTTACTATTCGTGATTTTAGTATTAATGCTAATAAATATGGTGCTCCAGGAGACATTTACTATACTTTAATTTTAAAAGAATATCGTGATGTGAAAGTAACTGTTACTGATTTATCTAAACCAAATACGAAACCTAATAACGGATCTAGTAGTTCTCGTCCACCAGCTCCAACTCCAACTAAAGTGGCGTCATATACTGTTAAAAGTGGAGATAGTTTGTGGTTAATTGCAAAGAAAAAAGAGATATATGGTGACGGAAATCAATGGAGAAAAATCTATAACGCTAACAAAAATGTGATTGGCTCCAATCCTAATAAATTAAAGATTGGAATGAAGTTGGTGATACCGAGATGAGTGCTTCTTTACCATTTCGTGTAGCACATTATGCTAATAATAAAATCACATATCTTACGTATCTAATGACTGATATTGCATGGAGTGGAAATATCGCTGAATGCGGACGTAGTTGTCAAATTACATTAAAAAATACGATAAATGCTTCTTCTAAAGTTGTGTCTGGTATTGAATGTGGCCATGAAATAAGATGTGAAAAACGTAGTAAAGAATTCTTTCGTGGGAATATTTTTAATACTGAAATGAATAGTGATGGTACGATGACTATTACAGCTTGGGATTCTAATTATTATCTTGCGAAAAACAGCGATTCTAAAGTGTTTAAAAATAAAAAAGCATCTATTATTGCGCAAGAGATTTGCAAGCAATACGGCATTAAATATGGAAAAATAGATGATACAGGATATGTTATTCCTAAACTTATCCTTCGAGATATGACGTTATACGATATGATTACCACAGCCTTAACGGAAACTAAGAAGAAGACCGGTAAGGTTTTTTTGTTGTACAACGAGCAAGGGAACTTAACATTACGTGAAAGAAAAGCACAAATGGTCCAACTTATTGTTTCTGATTCTACTAATCTTTTAAGTGCTACTTACTCAGAATCAATTGAAGATATGAAGAATAGTATCCGTTTAACTGGATCTAGTGGAGAAGATGCAAAAGGTGTTAGTGTATCTGATGCTGCTTCTATACGGAAATACGGCATTTTACGAGAAAAACAACATGAAAGTGAAAAAACAGATGCACAATTGAAACCGATAGCAGAAACATTATTAAAAGAGCTTAACAAAGTAACGAAAGAAGTATCAGTTGAATCTATTGGTGATACTTCCGTATTCTCTGGTAAGTCGGTGAGAGCATATAACCATATGACAGGTATTCAAGGCGGTTTTTATGTTACTGCTGATGAGCATAGCTTTGATGCAGATGGTGTTCATCGTATGTCACTTACATTATCTAGAACATTAGATGTTGCTGAATTGGATTATGAACCACCTGAAGAAAATACAAGCAATGTTGTGACATCTTCTACTAGCAACGCTAATGAAAATGTATCGATTGGTGGTACTAAAGCATCTGCTGTAGTTTCATTGGCTCGCAGTTATGTTGGTAAATTACGTTATGTATTTGGTAGCAAGTCGATTACAAATGGCACTGGTGATTGCTCTGGATTTACAAATTATATTTATAAACAAGCAGCAGGAATCGATATAGGTCATGGTACAAGCTCACAGATTGCTAAAGGAACTAAGATATCTACTGCTAACGCTCAAGCTGGTGATGTAGTCTTTTTCCAAGGAACATACAGATCTGGAGTTTCACATGTAGGAATTGTAGTTTCAAAAGGTACATGCGTTAGTTTAGCTTCAAGTGGTTGTAAAGTTCATTCTTATACAAGTGGATATTGGGGCAATCATTTTATGCAGATTAGGAGGGTTTTATAATGGACAAGCGTTCAACTATAGAAGGTTCACCAGCTGCTAAGATGGTTCAATTAATGAAAAAGCATGGATTTAATAAAGAAATGTCCATTGAAACAGCTACTGTTGTATCTCCGTTACCTAATCTTTCATTACATCTAGAATCTGATGGTATATTACTTGATTGTGATGATTTAATTATCGCAGATGATCTTACAGACCATACTCGATTTATTGAACCGATTATTATAGGTAATACAACGATTTCGCAAGTGACTTTTAAGAGTTGTTTAAAAGCTGGTGATAAGGTAACAGTAATTGGAGATAACGATACACAATATTATTACGTAATTAATAAAGTAGGTGATTAAATGGCGCTTACACCAGAAAACAACAGTTATTTGTATGATGAATATATGGAAAATGAAAATGTAGAAATACCTAGTAAGACATGGTTTATTGATTTTGAAAATGGACGTATTGGTAGCTTTATTGTTGGAGAATTAGCTTTGCGGCAATTTGTACAGAAGGCTATATCGACAGCAAGAAATAAATATCCTATTTATACTGATCAATATGGAAGTGAGATTGAAGAAGAGTTGATTGGGAGAGGAACAACTGAAGGATATCTTAATGCTGTAGTTCCACGTATGATACAAGAGGCACTTATTTATGATGACAGAATTGAAGATGTACAGGTATCTTATGAACGTTTAGATAATAGCTTAGCGATTAGTGTATTCATCGTTCCAATGATTGGAGAAGCGTTCACAGAGGAGGTGTCTATTAATGGCTTATGAGGATAAAACACCTGATTTATTGCATGCTGCTATGCTTGATAATATATCGCATGATGTTGATAAGCGTGAAGGTTCAGTTGCATATGATTTAACAGCTCCTGCAGCTATTGAAGTAGGTAATGCTTATACTGAACTTGATACCGTTTTAGGACTTGGTTTTCCTGATACTTCAGAAGGAATCTATTTAGAATATATATGTACTCCGTTTGGTGTACCAAGAAAACCAGCCATAAAAGCTACAGGTGAGATTACATTATCAGGACCTGCTGGAACGCTAATACCGATTGGCACCCGTTTACAAACAACGGTTGGTGAATCGGTATTTTTTGTGACTAAAGAAGAAGTTACTTTGACAGAAACGCCTAGTATTGTAACTGCAGAAGCTGAAATAGCTGGTGCTGCTGGAAAAGTAGCTGCTGGAGAAATAAATGCATTAGCTCCAGGCGATTTATATGGAATTGTTACAGTAATTAACGAGCAAGCTTTTGAAGGTGGAGTAGATGAGGAAAGCGATGAATCATTACTGAAAAGACTTAAAAATCGTGCTCAAAATCCTGCTACTAGTGGTAATGCTAATCATTATAAGCAGTGGGCTCTAGAAGTATCTGGTATTGGTGATGCAAAGGTGTTTCCTACTTGGAATGGTGGAAATACAGTAAAAGTAGTGCTTCTTGATGACAATAAGCGATGTCCAGACCAAACAATAATTGATGCAGCTGCTAATCATATTGAAGAAGAAAGACCAGTCGGACCTACTATTACAACAATAGGAGCACCAGAAGTAAATATTAATGTTTCAGCAACTCTTACACTAGCGACAGGAAAAACATTAGATGAAGCGAAACAAGAATTTATAGAATTACTAACGGATTATCTAAAGTCTCTAGCTTTTAAAGATCCGATTGTTAGATACGCTAAAATAGCTAGTTTATTAATAGATGTACCATCTCTTATTGATTATTCAAACCTCACAATAAATGAAGGAACAACTAATATTACTATTACGAGTGAACAAGTAGCTGTAGTTGGAACGGTGACGTTTACATGAGCGATTATAAACGAGATATAAAACAATCAATGATGAATTATCTACCTTACTACTATCGTGACATTAGAGAGGCTAATGAAATCATAAGAGTTGAATCAGAAATGATAGATCAACTGAATGCTGATATACAAGATTTACTTTTGCAATTTAGTGTAGAGACAGCCACGTGGGGATTGTCGCGATGGGAAAAGTTATGCGGTATAAAAACAGATGAAAGCAAGCCTATTGATCAGCGTCGTAGTGTTGTTCGTTCTAAGCTTCGTGGTATTGGAACAGTCACGGTTGATTTAGTGAAAAATGTAGCTGAATCATATTTAAATGGAGAAGTTGAAGTCGTTGAAAATAGTGCAGAGTATACGATATTAATTCGTTTTGTTGGAAAGTTAGGTATTCCACCAAATTTAGATGATATTAAAAACGCTTTGCGTGAAATCATTCCTGCTCATCTTCTTATTGACTATGAATTCACGTTCACAACATGGGACCGATTTGATTCTTTTAATTATACATGGGACCAAATAGATGCATTAAATAAAACATGGGATGAAGTAGAGGTGATGTAACTTGGCAACGAATACTCCAAATTTGAACATACCTAAACCAGATGGTAATGAGTATTTTAATAGAACACAATTTAATGCAATTTTAGATGTAATCGATTTGAATGCAGCAACAAAACAAGAAGTTCAAGACGCAGTTGGCAACATTGATTTAAGTAAACTCGCTACTAAAGAAGAAGTTAATACAGTTGATAGTGCGCTTACGTCACATAAGAACGATTATTTGCCACATAAATTTATAGATGGAGCAACAACATATCGTTATGGATTTAGCGTAATAAATGGTGTTCTTACTTTTAATTATGAGGAGGTAGTGTAAGATGCCTAGTATTGGTATTGCAGATAAAACTACATTAGATAGTGTTAAGAATGATACAACTAACATTAAAACAACTACGACAAATATTAAATCTGATACTACTAATATTTTGACTAAAGTTAATGGAATGGGTGATGGATATGATCCTTCTTTTAAAATGTCAGCGTATGCATCTACAGCCGCAAACGACACGAGTAATGCAAAAGAAGTTTTAAATGTTACTGGTAAATGTAAAATAGTAGGTGTAGTAATAGGAAATCCTAATGGTGGTTCTGAATTGCGAATTAAAGTAGCTAGTACAGCAATCGAAACTTATGATTTAGGAATAGGAATCCACCGTACTTATATTCCTATTAATAGAGAAGGTACTAACATAATTGTAAGTATTAGAAATTCAGGAAGTGGAACAGGACAGGGTTCTTGTGGCTGTACCGTATTATATAAATTATTATAGTAGGTGATGAAATGATTATTCTAAATGAATATATTGAAGGTAATATGAACGTAATAGAATATTCACGAGATGGAGTAACAGTTTCGCATGTTGTAAAAACAACTATACAAGTAGATGTTCCTATAGAACCACAACCAACAATAGAAGATTTGCAAATGCAAACACTTTTAAATACAGAATACCTAGTAGCGTTAGCAGAAATAAAAGGATAAGGAGAGATTTATATGAGCTGTTACAAATTATGTAAAACAATGATTGAAAAAGGCAACTACGAATACCAATCAATGATTGGTAAATTGGATGCCTTTTTATTAGTAGGAAGAATTACCCCTGATGAGTACACTGAGTTAGTTGGTTTAATGGATGCTCAGAAAACTGCGTAAGGCAGATTTTATAGAGTAAAGTTGAATAAATTCTTGTTGCGATTTATGGTATATTGAAGAAAAGTTTAAGGAGTATATTATGAGTTGGACTAAGAGGATTTATTTTGATGAAGGTTATAGAGATAAACCAAAATGTAAAAAAGCGTTATTAAATGTAGGAGTTCGGTTTGAGTATTTTGAAACAAGAGTTAAAATTACACATGGAACGTGGGAAATTATTTCAAATGAAAAGGCACCGTATTACTTATGTCGAAAAGTGTTAAAAAATGGAAATTTATCTTCAAGTAAAACATTGCAAAATCAAAGAAATTTTAGTGAGTCTGAGATTTATAGAGTCCTTAATTAAAAGGCTCTTTTTTTATACGCTATAGGCAGATTATGCGACACAAACATAGCACCTTAAGAGGTGTATTTTTTATGCCTAAAACAAGGAGGTTAACATGAAAGAGGAACTGATTTATAAGTGGGTAGCAATTGCGGCAGGCGGTATATTTGGATATTTAGGTGGTTTAGATAAATTGTTAACAGTATTGATTACATTGACAGTATTAGATTATGTAAGTGGTATTATTGCAGCTGGTGTGATGGGTAAATTAAAAAGTAAAGTTGGGTTCAAGGGCATCGCTAAAAAAGTGATGCTCTTTTTATTGGTTGCTGCTGCACATGTAGTTGATCAAGCGATTGGAAGTAATGCAATGTTCAGAGAAGCTGTTATTTTCTTTTTCATTGCAAATGAGCTTTTATCATTAATTGAAAATGCCGGAAACATTGGTTTGCCAGTACCGCAAGTACTTACAAATGCTGTAGAAATTTTAAAAGGAAAAGGTGAAGGAAAATGAAATCAGTAGTAATAAGCTCTGGACATGGAAAGTACGTGTCTGGAGCAAGAGGATATATAGATGAAGTAACAGAAGCACGTAATGTCGTTGTACGTGTAGCAACTTACCTCAAACAGCTTGATGTAGAAACATATGAGTTTCATGATAACACTTCGAAATCACAAAATGAAAACCTAAAAACAATCGTAAAATACCATAATAGTAAGCAGCGTGATCTAGACGTATCTGTCCATTTTAATTCTGGAAATACAGAAGAAGGTGGCGTAGAAGTATATTATTATGATGATAGTTCATTAGCTGCTAAAGTTTCGAAAGCTATAGGTGATGCAACAGGTATGAAAAATCGTGGAGCTAAACAAAATAAGGAGCTATATGTATTAAAGAATACGTCCAAACCAGCTATTTTAATTGAAGTATGTTTTGTAAATGTAAAATCAAATACAGATGCATATGGTAAACATTTTGATGCTGTTTGCAAAACTATTGCAGAAACACTTGCAAATAAAAAACTAGCTAATTCATCTGCTAACCAGCCTACTAATAATAAGAGATATCGTTTGTATACTGGTACATTCGCTACAGAAGCATCTGCTAAAGCATTTAAAGAAAAAGTAGAAAAAACATTTGATGTTACTTTGCAGATGCGAGAAGAATAAATAAAAAATCCATCTTACTCTATCGTATTATGTGGTGCATAGGATGTAATACGATAGAATATGATGGATTTTAAATTATTTAAACCAATCAAGTGCTTCTATTTCATCTATATCGATTTCGTTCTCAGCACATAATTCATTAATAGCACCTAGTGCCCAGGATTTTCTAGCTAAAGCTTGATGTTCTATTGTCCACTCAGGACCGTTTTTTTCGATATTGAATTGTTTTTTTAATTCAGGTAAAAGCACAGCGTATAACATTAAGGAGCCAAGATCTAAATTTAAATAAAAAGGAATAACTTCTCCATTAGTTCCATTGAGTCCAGATTCATAATTATTTATTATAGCCTCTCCATTTGCCAATAGGTGAAATCTAATTGTTCCTTCAGACGTAATTAAGGTAGTTCCAACTTGGCCAACAGTTGTGTTAATACCTAGACCTGTTTTCGGTACAGCTTCATCCAAAAGATTTTTTCCTGTACTTTCATGAGTTATATCTTTACGGTCGACTGATTGAGAAAGATTTCTTATATCGCTAATACTAATTTTTAATAAAGAGTCACATTCTTCTTTTTCACAACATCTTTCCTCATTACAACTGGAAACCTCTTGATTTTCTTTACTAATTAACCAATAAAAAAAATCACTCGAAAAAGAATAGTTAGGTATATCTTTGAATTGTACTTTTTTCCATTCTTTATGAGCTTCATCTGCTTTTCGTCCTGCTCCCATAAGTACAGATCTAATAGATCTAATTTTGTATTCAGGTCCTTCTACGATTACAAAAACTCTGCCAAATGATTCGAAAAAGAACACATTTTGAATATTTTGATGTATTCTTTTCGAACGAGGAATTACATAATCGTTATATATGACTTCTCCTTCGGGAGCTGATGTTTCAATAAAGCTTTTAGTTGGAATACACTTTATTTCTTGCCCTAGGATTGTATAGGTTTGAATTTTAAATTCTTCTTCATCATCTGAAAAAGGTTTCCAACTATTCACTAGTGTTCTATCATATCTAGGAATGTCATTTCTATTACTCAAGTAATCTATTGTTTTAGAATAATTCAGTTTTAATAGAGTAATAACATTTTCTAATGATAGTTCAGGATCTAATGCCCATAGAGTTAATCTTGTTTCTTTGCCAGCCAATATTATATCTCCCATCTGAAGTTTACTATATGTTCGGACGTGTTGGATTTAATGAAAAAATTAAGCCAAAAAGGTGCTACTTTTCCGTTTAGCATAAGTGTTGTTATTATTTGAATAGTTTCAGTACTTACGATATTTGTAATATCTTCTGTGATAAAATAATCACAGCCTTTGCTGTTCTCTATATCAATATTAGCTCTTTCGAGAATCTGGGTAACATAGTTATGGAGTAGTATTTCAAATCCACTTGGTGTTGATTCTATGTCTTGGCGTAAAGATTCGTTAGTCGCTTCAAGTAAAATACCTGGAGTTACTGGTTCAACAAGAATAGACAGTTTCAGCCTTTTTAATATTTTACAGCAAATCCACATCCATATTGAATTTCTTTTCAAAAGACCGATTTTTAACTCTACGATTCTTTCATGGTCTTGAGTTTTTTTACTACCATTAATAGAAAAATTAGTATTAGGTTGTTCGAAATGTTGATTGTATTGTTCAATGACTATATCGATAGGGCGAGTAAATATAGTTAGCGCTATTGATACAATAAAAAGTATTATCCCGATTAAAAGGAAGGTAATTAGCTCTTCTGCCTTATCTTCAAACCAATTGGAGTCCTTCCAAATAGCTTTTGTAATAAAGTAAAATAAAACGATTACGATTGTATCTTTAACTAAAAGAGTAAGAGTTTCTTGTTTATTCAATCATACCTCTCCATTCTTTTCTTCTGTAAATGGAAAATATGTTCCAGCTAATAGTCCAATAGGTCTGCTTGAAATTATATCTTCAAGTTTATTTTCCTCAATTTCGGCAGTTAATACAGCATTTCGAGAAAATGATATATTTTCATGAATTCTTTTTTGTTTATCTTTGAATGTTATTTCCTCGATGTCATTTCCGAACTCGTACCTTTGCTCATTTACAAACTTTATCAATCCATCAATATCTTTTGAACGGATTAGACTTAATAAATCTGCATGTTCATCATCAAACAGGTCATTTGTAAAGGATATTTTAATCAAATCAGCGTTGAATTTATCAAGAGATAAGAGAAGCTGGTCGAATTTATTTTGGCGAACTTCAAAAGGTTTGATTATATACTCATTTCTGAAATTTTTTATTTTATGATCTTTCCAGTTGCTTCGATCAAGACCTAAAATTGTATTGTTTTCCGAAATAAATATACCGTCATCCAAATTAGTGTGTAGAGGAGGCTTATTTTGATTGTATTTACTTAGTAATTTAAATAAATATAACTTTTTAACCATAAATCATTCCTCCTTTTTCTAAACTAAAAATTGTTGGTAAACAGTTAAATTATAAATCAGCGTAAATTTTTATACAATATAATATGTACAATAAATATTTTCACCGTTAACCTAATTTTTAAACATATTAGTTATTAATGTATTGGGTTGTATTGGGTTTATTCCATTAATCAAAATTGAATTTGGAAGCAATATTACTCGATAATTCATTTTTTTCTAAAAGATTTCATGTATGATTAGTTTGAAACCATCCAGAAAAGAGCTGATTGTTTATGAAAAAGATTATTACATTATGTATTATTATTTTAGCTGTTATTGGATTAGCAGGAGCATTTTTTAATAGAGATAATACTCCTTCGTTTAAATCGGCAGAAGGAATGACCAAAGAGGAAAGAGTTGAAAATGATAATTCCATTCTAAAAGAAGAATTAAAAGATGTAGATCGTATTGATGTTAGACATGATGATGATGCTATTGTTATTTATATTCCATATGAAAAGTCTAAACAGAATATAGATGAAATTGCTGCTAATTATGTTGATGATGTAAAAAGTGCTTTGATTGATAGGAAAAGTGATTTAACTTTAGAGAAAAATTCTTATTTAATTTATATTTATAGTTCAGATGGAAGATTGATTGATTCTGCTTCTAGTTAATAATGATTTGATTATTGACCACATTATTGACCACATTTTATCTAAAACAATATGGAAATATATGAACCGACATTCTGAAGTCTGTATGAAAATCTATGCACAATAACTGTTTTCGAAATTAATTAAAAACTGATGAAATACATTGAAAATAAGGGATACTTGTGTGCCTTTAACAGTCAAGGTGATTTAACATTTGATGTTGTGGCAACAGGAGAATCTGGCTATCACATTATTGATTTATATCCGGGGATTTATAAGCAAAAAGAAAAATCTACAGATATGACATTAATTCCACAACTTACTTATTCAACGGATCATCCAGGTTCGGCAATGCCTGCTATTCGATTAGGGTTTGAAGTAACGAAATAAAAAACAGAGGCTATTCTCTAAGCTGATTGTATGACTTAGAAATAGCCTCTATTTTATTAGTAATCATAAATTAATTATTAATAGTTGAAGGTGTATGTGGAGGATGTGATTGTTTACCTTTTCGTAAGATGAAACTGTTATATCCAATATAGTAAACCATCAAAATAAATAAAATAATAATAGTTGATGGATCTTTCGTAAAATGTTGACTATATTGAAGACTATTCATGTCGGTTACTTCGTTAGAAATTTGAAGTAAGATGATTATTCGATAAATAAATCGACCTAGGAAGAGTGCAAGTACTAAAGATTCAATCCATAAATGAGTTCTGTAATAAAATAAATAATTTCTAACTTCGAATTTACTATGTTTAATAGCATATGACACTAACAAGACTCCTAATATGAGTCCAATTGCAACATAGAGAAAGGTTACAGGGTGAAGAAAACAGCTAGTAAGAACGAATAATGAGACAAGACTGAAAATAATAATTCGAAATATTAATCTTCTTGGTTTATAAAGTTGAAAGCCAATGGAACGTTTTACTTTTCTGTATAAGATGAAACCAACTAATGCAATCGTATATGAATATTGAAGTGCTATATTCATTCAATACACCTCCTAAGTGAAGCCTGATTAAATCATAAAGCCAAAAACCATGCAAGTAAATATGTTTTTGCTAAATTAAGGAAAAAACAGAGTGTGCATCGGGGTATTTTTGTATTTTGCAGTACTATTACGAAGTCATGAAAAACATAAGAAGATATAATGTTGAAATATAATAAAATTATAATAATTTTTATTTTTCTGTTAATTATGTATTGACTATTCTATTCTATCTGTATATTATTGTGTTTAATTACATAAAAACAAGCGAAGATTGGAAATAGTAAAGGGATTTATAAACTTTTAGAGAGCCGATGGTTGGTGGAAATCGGTAGTTATAGCCTTTGAACTCATCCATAAGCTACTCCCTGAACATAATCAGTAGGGGAAGTCGGTTTTCTACCGTTAAGAAGATAGGTGGTAATAGCCACCGAAAATGAGTGGGTTAATATTATTATTAATCAATTAGAGTGGTACCGCGAGCAATGCCTCGTCTCTATATATAAATAGAGACGGGGCTTTTTTATTTTCTTAATAAACTAAATAATATAAATAAAAAAGGTGGGAGTATTGATGAAAAATATCGAAAAATATACTAGAGGTTACTTTATGCCCCCAGTGAAAAGCTTGAAATGGACAGAAAAGGAATATATTACAGAAGCGCCTACATGGTGTAGTGTGGATCTTCGAGATGGAAATCAAGCTTTGATCGTACCTATGAATCTGGAGGAGAAGCTAGAGTATTTTCAATTACTTTTGGAAGTGGGCTTTAAAGAAATAGAAGTAGGTTTCCCTGCTGCATCAGAAACAGAATACGCTTTTTTACGTACATTAATTGAAGAAAATTTGATTCCAGATGATGTGACAATTCAAGTATTAACACAGTCAAGAGAACATATTATCAAAAAAACATTTGAAGCGTTACAAGGTGCGAAAAAAGCAGTGGTGCATTTGTACAATTCCACTTCAGTGGCACAGCGTGAGCAAGTATTTAGAAAATCTAAGGAAGAAATTATTAATATAGCAGTTACTGGAGCGAAAATGCTAAAAAAATATGCTGCTGAAACGGAAGGGAATTTCCAATTTCAGTATTCTCCAGAAAGCTTCACAGGTACAGAAGTAGAGTTTTCACTTGAAATATGCAATAAGGTACTAGATATTTGGCAACCTGCAGAGGATAACAAGGTAATAATCAACCTTCCAGCTACAGTATCAATGTCAATGCCACACGTATACGCAAGCCAAATTGAATATATGAGTGATAATCTTAAATATAGAGACAATGTCGTTCTATCACTTCATCCACACAATGACAGAGGAACAGGGGTAGCAGATGCCGAGCTAGGTATGTTAGCTGGAGCGCAAAGAGTCGAAGGAACACTGTTTGGAAATGGAGAAAGAACAGGGAACGTCGATATCGTAACACTTGCATTAAACATGTACTCACACGGAGTAGATCCAAAGCTGAATTTCGAAAATATCCCTGCTATTATTTCTAAATATGAAAAATTAGTGAGAATGACAGTACATGAAAGACATCCATATGGTGGTGAACTTGTATTTACTGCATTCTCTGGCTCTCACCAAGATGCTATTGCCAAAGGAATGAAATGGCGTGAAGAAGAAGACTGCCAATATTGGACAGTTCCTTATCTATTAATTGATCCAATGGATATCGGAAGAGAATATGAAGGAGACATCATCCGAATTAACAGCCAATCTGGTAAAGGTGGAATTGGTTATATCCTTCAACAAAATTATGGAATTGACCTTCCTAACGAAATGCGTGAGAGCTTTGGATATAGTGTGAAGAATGTTTCGGATCATAACCAGAAAGAGCTTATGCCGAATGAAATTTATGATATTTTCATGAATGAATACGTCAATATTAATACACCTTTTGAATATATTCGTTATCAATACAAGCAAAATGGTCAATACGAAACAATTGTATCGCTTCGAGTCAATAATGAGGAATGTGAATTAACAGGTTATGGTAATGGTAGATTGGATGCAATTAGCAACGTAATCCAAACACAACTAGG
Organism: Bacillus massiliigorillae; assembly: GCF_000380245.2. Taxonomy (GTDB): domain Bacteria; phylum Bacillota; class Bacilli; order Bacillales; family DSM-1321; genus Bacillus_AD; species Bacillus_AD massiliigorillae. Next base: position 1,981,678 of record NZ_HG428741.1, on the reverse strand, counting down.
AATTGATTATAAAGATTTAATTTATAAACAGCATGCATTAGAAATAGGCTCAGGTTCTCAGGCTGTATCTTATGTAGGAATTACTTCAAACAATGGTACTGTATATTGGGGTTGTGGAATTGACACTGATATTATGAATTCATCAGTAAAAGCGCTGTTTAGTGCTGTTAATAAAATGGTAACTAGCTTACAACTTTCTGTAGAAAGAGAATTAATTAAATAAGTACAGAGAGATAGTAAATATTCAAATTGAATTTTTGAAAAGGACAATTACTAACAATTGTGCAATGATTCAAGTTTTTAGAAACAATTCAAACTAAAATGATGCCTGCCGACTAACTTTAAAAACACTAAAGAAGGTACTTATTGTAATAAGATATACTTAAAAAGACAGTGAGCAACTTAAAAGCTCACTGTCTTTTAATTTGAATAATTAAATATCGAGTTTATTAGATTTGAGATTTCTTTTGGAAATAGACTATTAAGAAGATAGAAAAAGTTATATAAATGGGAGTATATGCAAGGTATTGCAAATATACTTGTGTTTATATTCGATATAGGTCTAATAGAAAAGATATTAACTAGGCGAATCTGGACTAGTATTTAACCGTTGAAATAAAAAGGATGTTTTGACACCGTATAGACTGATTAAGTGTATCTAAGAATATAAAAAATATTATAGTATAAAAAAGCACATTATCAGATTAATGTGCCTTTGCATAAATGACCAATCTAATTGGATTTTGGGCTCCTATATAAAACATCTTGTCTTTTTATAATCATTGTTTTACATATTTTACGGTATATTTTAATTCTTGTTCATATTGGTTGATTAAACTACCGTTCTCATACTTATCTAAGTATTCTATGATTGACTCCCAAATTCCTACACTCATTATATCCATTAAATTTGACATCTCAGTATCTCTATTTGCACTTTGTATTTTCTTTAATTCAAGCATACGTTCAGCTATTTCCTTGAATCCAGTTAGTGAGACCTCGTCTTTGTAAATTAAATTCCTTTCTAATTCAGTATTTTTAAGTTCTTGTTTGTATTTATTTATTGTTTCTATTCTATGCTTTTGTGCCATGTCAGCTTGATATTGTAATGGACCAAAACGGAAATTTGTTCTCCAACGTACAAATGTATCTTCTGGAACACCTAGTTCCTTGGCACCATCCCATTTCTCCATACCTCTTTCTATGCATATCTCATACATTATTTCTTTTAATGGTTTATTAAATTTTTTCTCTATTATTTCTTTATATTCATTATTAGTTAGCATATTACTCCTCCATAAGTTAAATTATAAGAACAAATGTTTCTGTTTTATTATAACCCTTTATTACTTTTATTAAAAATTATTGATTTGGGTTGTGTAGGCATAATTACTAGCTAGTAATTAAAGGGTGAGTGATTGAGGGGGCAGGCTAGTTTTAACGGGAGGATTATTAGGGATTAGAGTACATGATACGGCATTTATATGTAAGGGGAAATAATGATTCAATAACTTTTTTCAATGTAATACTGTTAAGTCGTTTGCGTCTTTCTGTTGGAGATGAATTGGAAATTCAGATGATATCCTCATTAATGAAAATGGACATATATTTGACATGAATTTAAAATAGCTTTGAATTCAAAATTGGAAGGTCAATTATGGCTGGATTCAACAGAAAAGTGAGAAAAACACTGGTCGGGTGTTTTTGTATAGTGTGAATTTCTTATAAACCTACTTGCAGATATCGATCCGATAGTTCAGTGGGAGGATACATCCTTGACAGGGATGGGGTCGGGGGTTCGAATCCCTCTCGGGTCATCACTTTTTAGGCGCCAGAAACCTTTATATATCAAGGGTTTCTGGCTTTTTGTTTGGAGTAGTTTTTCTTGGTTGGTGCTCCGTTCTGGCGAATTGCTCACATAATGCTCACATCAGGCTGTTTTTTCTGCATCAAGGCGTTGTGGAAGATATCGGCGACTTGATCTTGATCATTTGGTATCAGGTGAGCATACGTATCTAATGTTGTTTTAGGTTTGGAATGACCGAGGCGATTTGCGACTTTGACGATATCTACACCTTCTCTAATCAAGATAGAGGCGTGAGTATGGCGAATCTCGTGTATACAGATTGATGTGACATTTGCCATTTCGCATAATCGCTTCATTACACGTAATAAATTACGTGGATCTTGAAAGGTTCCTTGTTCCGTACAAATAACCAAGTTGTTATCCTGATAGGTTCCACCTAATCGATCTTTCCACTCTTCCTGCTGCTCTTTATGAGTGATTAGCTCATTTAGGATGTAATCAGTAATAGGAACTTGTCGCCTCGACTTGAAAGTTTTCGGAGAAGATAGTTGATAGCCTTTTTCAGGAATGTGAATCAATGTGCGTTCTACACGGATGATTTTTTTCTTGAAATCAATATCACTCCATTTGAGCCCAAGAATTTCACCTCTACGCATTCCGGTATAGATGGCAAGTAAGAAGGTGATGTAATGTCTCTCTTCCTTACAGTGTTCAAGAAAGCGGTGTATTTCATCAAAAGACCATATTACTGTGTCTTTTGTTTTTACTGATGGTGGATCCGCATCAATCACCGGATTGTGAGCTATTTTCTTCCACTTAACCGCTTGTTTGAAAGCTTGATTCAGTAATTGATGGATTTTGCGTATGGTATTGGTGCTATATCCCTCATCTAACTTGTCGTTGTATAAAGCATCTATCATTTCTGTTGTAATTTTTGAAAGCTCTTTGTTTGCAAACGGATTTTCTCGAATAAGATGTTTGTCCATTGCATACTTTCTATTGGAGATTGTTGATTCTTTAACGCGTTTTTGATAGTGAGAAGTAAACCAATGCTCCATATAGGAAGCAAATGTTTCTTTACTTGGTTCCACGTAACGGTTCTCATCTAATTCAACGAGCCATTTGCGAAGGAATGATTCAGCATCTCGCTTTGAAGTGAAACCTGATTTTGTTTTTTGTTTTCGCTTACCTGTATAAGGATCTCTTCCTATATCTACGACTACTTCGAATCTGCGTCCTTTTTTTGCTTTTCTTTCTCTAATATGGCCTTTCATTTCGCTTTCCTCCTAGATTATTAATCGAGCATTGGAAAGCAAGTGATCTATCATCAGTTTGACCACTTGCTTGATTATTTATAATGCTTGGACTTACTGTTGTGACAACCAATCAAAGAAATCTTCTCTTCGGACTCGCTTGGTTCTACCTATACGAATTAATGGAAATGTAGAGTGCTCCATTAATTCGTAAGCTGTTGGTTTAGAAACCATTAAGATTTCTGATATATGTACAGCTGTTAGCATCAGTGGATAATCTTCAATGTGTTTGTTCATCTAATACTCTCCTTGTTGTAAATTCTCAATTTAATAGATTGATAATTGCTTATCGATAAAACGATGTGTGCCTTAATACAGTTTAAATAGGTCTGCTATCAAAGTGGAAAAAAGATAATAAAATGATGAAAAAATTTTTCGAACAGATTATATTGCGGTATTTTTGAAAAACCAACGGATGGGGAAAATTTATTGTGGCTGTTTTGTGAACTTATAAATGATTAATTTAAATTCTGTTTTAGAAAAGGTATAGGGACTAAAAATATGAAGAAAATAAAGAGATAGTAATATTTATATTATCATTCTCAAAAATGTCACATCAGAATATAAGGAAGAGTTTGGTCGAATATCTTCTGAAGAAAAGTATTAATGGTAAGCTGTTAAGTACTTGAAAATCTCTAGGATGAGGAGATTTTTAAATATGACTAATAATGAAAAAGATACATATTTAGAAAGAGCTTTGCGACAAGCCAAAGCATCACTAGAATTAGAAGGCTTTAATATTACAGATACCCATACAGAACTAGTCCGTTCGCTATTATCTAGTGCAATTACTGAAGAGGAATACCGAGAGAAAGTGATGAAAATGGTCAAAGGTAATGATGATTAAAAAAAGTGGTTTATTACTAAATCATTTTTGCTTTGCTCTTCTTTAACTAACTGTGCAGCATTCCTGTAATTAATGAAACCAATGAGTTTTTCATTCAATAAGCTACATCAGTACATTTTGTCGAAAAAACACTTAAACAAACTGGTGTGTTAGAGAAAATAGAAAACAAATCGGACCACAACATTTTAGATATGTTAAAGGAATACAATTATGGTACTTTTGTATATACTAAAAAAGTGTGATACTAAGCGCCTTTAGTAGTATGTAATCGCACACTGGGCGGTTGATTCAACTGAAAATATTGTTTGTAAGAAGAACCTTCATCCGTGCTAGTGGTATTGTGATTCTTCTTTTTGTAAGGCTATGTTCTAAAAGAATGTTGCTATTGAAAGAAAATTATAAGCCTGTATCTTTGATGCACTATTGATACAGGCTCTTTTCTATTTATGCGTCACTTTCTTCTTTTTTAAATTCTTAAATAGATAAAATCCTCCTATTATAAGAACTAGAATGATAACTATTGATATAGCTCCGAATTGTAAAAAAGCTTTGGCTATTGCAGATAAAAAGCTCATATTACCCCCCCTTAAGAAATGTATAATAAGTAAAATTATAACATCTATAAAGAGAAAAATGTAAAATGGTGGTTATTAAATAACTTGAGCGATTTTTCTAATATCCTTTACTGATGTGAAATTTGCTTTTTTACAAGCATTCAATAACAACTCATTTATATTTTCTTTAGAGGACAATTTTTTGTTTATTTCAAGGAAACGATGCCAAATTAAATAGTTGTTCAAAAATTTGGTCGCAACGCCATTAAATCGTTCCATCCAAGTTTTTAATCGACGATGATAACTGTTAACGTGTTGGACGTGATAGATTTTTTTACGAACATATTCTTTATTACGTGCATTTATAGCTTCGTGTTTTAACCCTTTCATAGTAGCAAACTTTTTATAGTTTGTAGCTGTGTCTGTACATAACAAAGAAGACTTATCTAAGTAGTCACCTAATACAGCACATCAATTTCAAGTGCAGTAATGCGACCTTTTCCAGCGACTTCAGAAAGTATTTGACCATTTCTATCGTGAGCGACAACTACACATATTTGTTCTTTAGATATACCTCTTTTGGACGCAGAACCGCCTCTTTTTCGTGGTTTACGATGAGCAATTTGCTTTTTGCCTTTTTCACTTTCTAAGAAATATGTCTCGTCACTTTCAATGATACCTAAAAGCTTTTGATGTCCAAGTGATTGCAAGGCAAATAACACCTTATGTCTCCAATAGAATGCGGTACTCAGATGAATCTTTAACTCTTTAGCGATTGTTCTTAATGAGCAACCATCTATCATCATTTCGATATATTTAATCCACTTATGCGGATATTTCGTTCCAGACAAAGGGCTTCCAGTCATATCATTAAACGATTTACCACAATCCTTACAAAGATAACGCCCGAACATAGCCTTTTGTAAAGAGCAATTAACTACAAGGAGTTTCGGAATCTGAGGTTCGAAAGAAATGTGCAAATGTCGAATTGATTGCAACACAGGTAATGCCCAACAGCCCGATATGGCAGATAGACACTCGTCAGATGATCGGTGAGAAAAATTGGGATGCGTTTTTAGAAAAGAGGAAAGCTTTGAAAGACCAGTCGATTAAGTTATGTGAACTAATGTTATGGTTCTTAGATGAAGAGGATGGAAATAAAAAAGACTAAGATCGCCCTTATATTTGGGGTGTCGTTAGTCTTTTTGTGTTTTATTTACCTCTGTATTTTTGTTTGATTTCTAATAACTCGAGTGGTGTTAGGTCGTAGCAATTATTAGCTCAATCTTTTTCATCCGGAAAGTTTGAATATAAACAGCACTTGATATAGATGTTGTGCTGGGATTATTTGGATGATTCTGCTGTGCTATGTACAAATACAGCAACTAATTATAAGAATTTTGCGGCTATGGAAGGATTAAAACACGAAGTTATAAATGCACGTAATAAAGAGTATGTTTGACAAAAAATATATCAGGTTCAGCACGGTAATAGTTATCATCGACAATTAAAAGATTGGATGGAACGATTTAATGGTGTAGCAACAAAATACCTAAACGGCTATTTGATATGGCACCGTTTCTTAGAATTAAATAAAAAGTTTCCCTGTAAAAAAAATATGAATGAAATAATATTGAACGCCTGCCAAAAAGCAAATTTCACAACAGTAATCGATATTAGAAATTTCAACTGATGTATTTTACTTATAAGGATTATTTCACTATCGGAGCAGGATAGTTCAATAAGGATATGGTATATTAAGGATAATGTGATGGTGATGTATTTATTAAATGTCATTAGAATATCTATAAGGGTGGGTTTTATATGGATAGTAGGAAGAAAGTTCAACTTTACTTTGCTGGTCTCTTTGTTGTATTCCCTATAATTTTTATTGTCAGTTCTTTCTTGTGGAGAACAGTAATACTAAATAAAGGATTTGCTATGGTAGCAACAGATGCTTTCTCTATAATAGGTATCTACTACCTAATCATTAGTCTAATTTTTATGTTTGTAAATATAAAGAATATAAAGTCTTTAATAACCTAGAACTAACCACAAAAATGTTTTTATTGGCATATAATGTATACTAATTAAGGAGGAAAGGAAATTATTATAATGACTGATGTGAAAACTAATCAAAAGAAATTCAATGTCCCATTAGTATTCGCTTGTGCTTGTGTGGGTGCTTTTTTAGGACTAGTTGCTTATGTGAAAGATTGGATATAAACGTTAAACAACTTTAAATGGTAAATGTGAATAAACGTACTTAAACAAACAGGTGCAATAGCAGAAGATCAGAGCTGTCATTTAGATAGCTTTTTCTTGTGCAGCTAACGTGGCAGTTTAGTTGAATAACACTTATAATATAGATTTAGGTGGTATAAAAAATGCGAACAGAAGAAATTATGGAATTGATATTAAAAGTTGCCGAGAAAGATGAGAGAGTACGAGCTGTTGCAATGAATGGTTCTCGAACAAATTCTAATGTGCCTAAAGATACTTTCAGAGATTATGATATTGTTTATCTTGTATCTGACCTTCAATCGTTTCTAATCAATCCTTATTGGGTAAATGTTTTTGGGAAAAGAATAATAATGCAAACACCAGAGGATATGGCAATGTTTCCACCTGAATTAGGTGGAAGATTCACATATTTAATGTTATTTGAGGATGGGAATAGAATTGATTTAATGCTGATACCGATTGAGGAAAAAGATATTTATTGTTCTGAAGATGGATTAACAGTTATTTTATTAGATAAAGATGGGAATATGCCTAAGCTTTCGGAACCAACAGATAAAGATTACTGGGTAAAGAAGCCTTCTGCTGAATTTTTTGCTGATTGTTGTAATGAATTTTGGTGGGTTTCAACTTATGTAGCAAAAGGGTTATGGAGACAAGAAATACTTTACGCTTATGACCATTTAAATAGTGTAAGAGAAATGTTACTAACAATGCTTGAGTGGAAAGTTGGTATAGAAACCAATTTTTCATTGAGTGTAGGGAAAAACAGCAAGTACTTAAAGAGCTACCTTGATAACGACATTTGGGAAAGATTGATGAAAACATATCCTAATGGAGATTACGAACAAGTTTGGAATTCGTTATTTGAAGCAATTGACATATTTGAGCAAGTAGCTATTGAAGTAGCTAATATTCTCGAATATCAATATCCTTTTGAAGATGCGAATAAGGTAAAACAATACCTTACTAAAAATTAAACTCACTTTGTGAATCTATACACTTAAACAAATGGGTGCTAGAGCTTAAGAAAAAGGCTGCTTTTATAGTAGCCTTTTTCCTTATGCTACTAACGGTGCAGCATTCCTGTAATAAAGGAACTGATGAATTATGAAAAACCAACCCGATTTTGTGAAATTATACACTTAAACAAACAGGTGCTTTACTTTAATAAAGAAGCTGTAATGAACAGCTTCTTTTAAGTTCTTGAGAGAAAGATTCTTCAATGGTCTTTTATATTATATTTCTTTATTAGTTTCTTAGCTTCTTCAATCCCTTCGTCTGTTAGGTAAACAGATTTTGAACGCTTGCTATCACGAATAAAATTGTTTCCAGCTAACTCATTTAGAGATTCGAAGGGATAGCCTTTCCAACTTCTTTGAGCTTCACTTAATCCATAATCTTCTTTAAAAGAGGTTAAATACAACAATAATAATGTTAATTCATCGATTTGTTCTTTCATCTAAACGAGTCCTTCCTTTTTCCTTTAGTTTAACTTCATTTATGTAATATTCCAAACCTAACATTATTTTTGATAGATATTCAATGATGCACTAACGGGCAGGATAAGGAAGAAGAAAGTAACTAATTTCTAATTTTCTAAAGTAGTATATACTAATTAAACAGGGAGGTTATCTAATGAAAAATAGGTTAAAAATAGGAGAATTGGTATGTGCTATTTACTATAAGCGATTAGATGAGGTAGAACGATTGATTCAAGAAGGTGTAAACGTTAACGGAAAAGATGAAGGAGGATATACACCTCTTCATTGGGCGGCGCAGAGTGGTAATGTTGATGTCGTCGAACTACTTTTATCTTTTGGTGCTGATGTTAATGCAAAAGACGAAGAGGGATTTTCTCCTCTATCTTATGCTAATTCACAACGCAATGCACAAATTGTAGATTGTCTTTTACAGTACGGAGCTGATAGTAATGAACTAGAATCTAGTAACGAGATTACTACCGTTCTATTTGCCTGCTGTGATGACGAGAATGAAACAGAAACAGAGGAAGTAGAAGATGGCTTAATTTTCAACTCAGAACAAGATTATGATTATTGGGGGACTTCTTCTGATGAGGAAGAATATGAAATGGATCCTCCTTCAACGACACTACTTGAGGAAACGTTAGGAGCATTAGAAGCAAGACTAGATATTAATCCTGTTTGGAATGTACAAACAGAAGAAGGATATACATATAATGCACAATTTACTTTTAACAAAGGTGCTTCTGAAGAGGAAATTAATACGTTTGAAAATACACTAAAGGTAAAATTACCCGTTGATTACAAAGAATTTTTACAAAGACATAATGGAGCACACATCTTTATTGACGATAAGCAAGGAATGGCTTTTGAATTACTCTCTCTCAATGAAATTCTAGCTACTTGCGATTACGCCGATTATCCTGAAGGATGGTTTGGCATAGCATATGGATTTGATGGAGGAATGTTAGCAGTAAACACGAATGATATCAATAATGATGAAAGAAACGCTAAATATTTGTACTGGGTGGATTGCTGTGCTTATGAAGATGGTGATAGGCTAAATACAAATTTTGAAACGTTTTTAGACAGATTCATAGTATGTCAAGGGACAGATTATTGGAAGTGGTTTGTTTAATAAAAAGGGATAATTGTTAAATCTCTTTTATTATGTGAAATAATTCACTTAAACAAACAGGTGCTAGAGCTGAAAATCAAGGCTACTATTTAGTAGCTTTTTTGCTATGCAGCTACGGAGCAGGTTAGTTGCATACGAATGTTGAAATTTATAACTTATAAAAGAAGAATTATTAACTTTTTACTAAATTTCTGTTCATAGCTTTTTATAAAAATAGTATGATTGATTCAAATGTTTATTAATGGAGGAATAGCGCAATTATTATGAAGGTAAATTATGAACAATTATATACATTCGAAGACCCAGTAGACTTTTTTGAACCAGCTTTTAGGGTAAAAAGTATCGATAAAAAAAATCTTGATATCTCAATTCCTTTATTAAAAGGAGAAATCAAACCAGATAATCAGATTTCTTTTCAGTATTATATGGGTAATACCAAACCTTCAAGCATTATTTATTCTGGAATGTTTGATGTACTTATTGAAAAGAGCATTGCAGAATTACTAAGAGAAAACGGAATTACAGGATACAGATTATATGACGTTATAGTTTTCGGTGAAAATATGGAGAGGTATGAAAATTATTATGGTTTAAGCATTACAGGGCGTTGTAATACCCTTGATTATTATAGGAGTAAGCTAATTCATTTGGGGTCAGCCAACGTCCCTTATCTTAAAGGAGTGTTTTTTGTAAACGATTATTGGGATGGTAGTGATTTCTTTGTTGAAGAACCTGATGAAGAAGGAAATTATAATATGAGTGTATATGTAAGCGAGAAAGTAGTTAATTTGTTTAACAAGTACAAAGTACAAAATATAGAATTTGAGAAATTAAGTGAAAGTACAACCAGTTTAAGCTCTGTACAAAGTGGGAAAAAATATAAGTTACCACCAGAGTTACGAGATATGGAATAATGTTTAATAATAGTACAGCCCATAAAAGGTTGAAATAATTATTTGTTCGAACATTATATTTGTGAAGAAATTCACTTAAACTAACAGATGCAATAGCAGAAGATCAGAGCTGTCATTTAGACGGCTTTTTCTTATGCAGCTAACGTGGCAGGTTAGTTGAAGAGTGTTATTTATCTTGTGTTCAACTTTCAGACCATATTACCGAATAGTTGTAAACTGGCATACAACAATTGTTTTGTTATATGCCAGTTTTTTCTTCATATTCGAGTATATCACCAGGCTGACAATTTAATATCTGGCAGATTTTTTCTAATGTGTCAAAGCGAATACCATGCGCTTTACCTGTTTTTAGTATTGATAAGTTAGCTTGGGTAATTCCAACTTTTTCAGCTAACACTTTTGAAGAAATTTTTCTTTCTAGCATTACTCGGTCTAGATTAACTTTTATCATTAGGAGCTCCCACTTAAATCATATTGTTGGAATCTTCTTGCAAATATATTCCGTATTTAAAAACCACATAAAGCGTATAAATGATGGCTAATAGAAGAATGTTTCCTATTAAACTTGGACTAGAATTTGAAAAAATATTACTGACATTGTAAGCGTGTAGTTTTGCAAAGAACAGCTGACTAATGAACTGCAAAATGGTAAAGCTAGTAATCGCGATTAAGATTAGTTTGAGGTACTTAAGATTTTGGGATACAAAGAAGTCTTGTACATAAATATTACCGATCATTTTATGGAGAGAATACATAATGATAAACAAGCAAGCAATGATTGCTAGCGCTACTAAGCAAGAAAGTACTAACAACCATACTGATGGGTTTGTGTTTGAGTTTAAATCTACATACTGTAGTAATTGTTGTTTGACTCCGTTCGGAACTAACAATAAAGATCCAGCCGCAAATAGTAATATTAATCCGGCAAACGCACATAAAAATTGAGCAATTAGAGACATAATTGATAAAAATTTCAAAACAGTCTTGGTAAAAAGATTCATTAGATATAGCTCCTTTTATCATTTTACAATATTTTACTTTTTATTATAAAACAATTAAAGAAGCTGAAATCATCAGCTTCTATTTTATGCAACAAACGGAGCAGGTTAGCTTAACAACAAATTTAAATTGTAGGTGATATTTTAGTAAATGAATTGGGTAAAAGAAAATAAGGAGGAATACATATGACAAAAAATAAAGTAAGTCTTTATTTAGAAATCCTAGTATGGTTAGTCTATATTTTTCTTGTAGCTCCATATCTAAGAATGTCTTTTTTTCTTATATCAGTAGTTGTCTTAGCGATAAAAAGTTTAGCATTTTTTATTGCTACTAAGAAACGGAATACTATAATCATAGGAATATCAATAAATGTTGTTATGATACTCGGCTCTATTTTAATGTGGTACATCGGACCAATATTTTAGATAGTTTGTTTAGAGGTAATCCTAGTCGAATCAAGTAATGATATGTGAAATAATTCACTTAAACAAACAGGTGCTTGAGTTGAACAAGGCTGTCGTTTTGACAGCTTTTTTCTTATGCAGCTAACGGGGCAGGATAGTTGAATAAGAGAATTCTACATATGTAATAAAAACTAGTAAAAATAAGCAGGGAAATTTCCCTGCTTATCTTAAAACAAACGTTCATATATTTCGTTATTTCTTTTGATTTACTATCAAGTTCATCAACACAGTTAAGTCGTATTTTTTATATCATTTTTATGGTTTGCAGTTTGTACATATATAAACAAAAAGATAAGTAGTTAAACTACCACTTATATGGCTTTAAGAGTACAAATTAATGATGATCTGTAAATTGTGTATTTCAATTAAACATTCTAGATATTCCATAATGTTTAATTGTCTCTAAATTAAGTTTCTAACTTCTAAATGCCATCTTTAATGACAGATATTTTTTAATCTTCAAACAAAGGTGCGGTTAAATTTCCTGATACAAGCATATATATATAATATAAACTAATTATTATCACAATCAGACTAACTACTATTGTGCAGTACTGAAGTTTCCTGTTGCTTTTAGCAATTTTTTTTGAGAATACTATGAGAACTATCCCTAGTATTAGAATGAAGAGCATAACTGATAGAAATATTTTAATCAGTCTCCTTTTAATGATGATAAATCACTTCGATACTACAATCATCATTACTTCTCTTCTTGCCTCTTTTTGTTTGACATAAATATATCATTCATATCTTGTGAAAGTCCTCACAAAAAAAGAGACATTTTCTATTCTAATTGTCTCTTTTTTGTTATATTCTATGACGTTCATGGAAAGTAAATAGAAAGAGCACTAGGTGAACTGACTAATTACTTAAAATCAACTAAGTTTGTGAAGAAATGTTCTTAAACAAACAGGTGCGTTAGTGGAACAAGGAGATGGCTAAAAAAGCTGTCTCTCTTGTATTAAATCGTTAGCAACAATCTTTATGAATAGAGCCTAATAAAATCATCTTTAAATCCTCTTTGATGTGTTCGTCACCTTCTAGAATGAGTTTTGATCAGTTCTTTTTCATTCATTCAACTATTACCTTCTTTTTTAAAGGCTCTGTTCATATAATTTGTTGCTGAGAAAGACATACTGTTATAATAATTAAACTGATTATGACAGTAGCGAATTTGAAATGTTGCTAGATATGTATGAACAATTTTCAGACCTTCCCAAAGATGAACAACTGAAGCTTTTCTTTGCTATGAAAGAAGATTTGTTTCCTGACTCTACTACCAACATCTCAAATAAGATTGTGGATATTCGGGAGAAACGGTTTTCTAATGGATTAGCCTGTCTACATTGTGGGAGTATGTCTGTTAAAAGAAATGGTACATATAAAGCTCGTCAACGTTATCTTTGTAAGGATTGCGGTAAATCGTTTAACGATATGACTGGTAGCCCTTTGTCTGGTACTAAATATCCTCATAAATGGCTTAAATACATTGAAATGATGGTGGCTGGTAGTTCGCTAAGAGTTATCGCTAAAGAATTAAAAATCCACTTGAGTACCGCCTTTTATTGGAGACATAAGGTGCTATTTGCCCTGCAATCACTTGGTCATCAGAAACTGTTAGGCATAGTCGAAAGCGATGAAACCTTTTTCTTGGAGAGCGATAAAGGCAAAAAGAATCTTACTCACCGAAAACCTCGCAAAAGAGGAGGTTCTGCATCTAAAAGAGGTATATCTAAAGAGCAAGTATGTGTAGTTGTCGCCCACGATAGAAACGGTCAAATCCTTTCAGAAGTTGCTGGTAAAGGACGCATAACAGCACTTGATATAGATGCTGTACTAGGAGATTATTTAGATGATTCTGTTTTACTCTGCACAGATACAGCAACTAATTATAGGAAGTTTGCGGTTATGAAAGGATTGAAACACGAAGCTATTAATGCACGTAAAAAAGAATATGTTCGTCAAAAAATTTATCACGTTCAGCACGTTAATAGTTATCATCGACGACTAAAAGATTGGATGGAACGATTTAATGGTGTAGCAACAAAATATCTAAATGGCTATTTGATATGGCATCGTTTCTTAGAATTAAACAAAAAATTTTCCTCTAAAGAAAATACGAATGAAATGTTATTGAACACTTGCAAAAAAGCTAATTTCACAACCGTAATCGGTATTAGAAATTTCAACTGATGCATATCGTTTGTTTCAACCATTGGGCAGGTTAGCGGAAGAAGGATAATTTGAACAAGATATAGAACTATTAAAGTATGTAGCTTAGAGCAATCACGGAGGGGGAGAATTATTTTTATGCGGTATTTACGTTTATTTGTTTTATCATTTGTTCTTCAAATTGCGTACTTTATGCTATTAATAAAAGATGAGAGTATAACAATGTTAGAAATGGTTGGTTTCTCTGTAATCTTTACGATTATTTGGTATTTAACGGATAAAATACTTCCATCTAGAAACAAAGAAATAAATTAGAAATATAAATAAAAGAGGACCCAAAGGGTCTTCTTTTATTTAATACAGTAGCAACAATCTTTTAGAACATAGCCTTTTTAAAACAGTCTCAAAGATTATTCTTGAAAGAATAATTCTCTAAAGAATAATCTTTATCATTCCTTTGATTTGCGTTATAGACCATCATATTTTTTTATGTATACGACAGTAATTTCTTACGATATCTCTCTAACTAGAAAGTCTAGTTCTTTTATTTTTTCCTTATATAGGAACGAGAGTTTGTAGAAATATAGTAGAAAAATCAATAGGAAAAAGAGTAATAACTCTTTTTCAAAGTATAGTTTTGGAAATCTACTAAATAGAGCTATTAATGATGGGAATATAGGAAATATTTTAGATATAGAAGAACGTGAAAGAATAAAATAGCAACAAAGGGAACAAGCTTACAAAGAATATAACAAGGAAACCGATGAAGTACGGTTCCACCAAGATACTGAAAGAAAGTATAGCAAGTCTCCTAAAAGTCGCTTAACTATTGGGGTATTAAACCAAGTAGGATTAACACTGTTTTATTTGGAGATATGCACTAAATAGAGGAGTTGGTTGGTAGAAGATAAAATTATACGGTATATATAAGGAATTTTTAATGTATATTTTTTCGGTAATATGAGTACTATGTAAATATTCGTTTCGGCAATATACTTATCGAAGTATCCTAAGATAAGTGCATTACCGAAATTAATAGCCTAAAAAAGCTTGATATCAAGGGATTTATCACTTGTTCGATTTAGAACTATAATGTATCGACTAAGCTAGTTCGGTAATGTAAGCAGTGTTCGGAATACTTTTTCGGCAATGTAAGCAGTTGTATTTTAGGGCATAAGAGGAAGCAGTATTTGATTAACAGAGAAAGTTGTTGGTTAAGTGGGACGGCGGTGTTCAGATAATAATTGAAAATCCTATCTGATGAAGTTAAGCTGGAGGCTTAATCAGTTGTAGGGCTTTGCTCTATTACAAGGTGGACAACGGGCTGAGGTTCCTCTAGCTAAATGTACAAAAGACTGTTGCTTATAATAAACAACAGCCTAACTTGTCTTCATTTCTAAAGAGTCATCCATTAATGTTTCAATCTCGACATAAGGGCTTAAACGATATTCGATGTTGAAATGGTCCCGCTTGAAATCAAACTCAATTTGTTTGATAGACAGTAGAAAAATGGAACGTTTTTCTTCGGTGCTATAGCGGTATATGTCTAGCAAAAAACGTGCTATTATTTCTAATAACATCTGATCCTTGGATAACTCTTCAATCCGCAAGAGAACGCTCTGGTAATACAACTTCTGTTTTTCCTGAAACTTTAGTTGTGATTCAACAGCTTGAAGAAGCTCTTCATAAAATTCATCAGTTTCCTTTAATGTTCCTAATTTATAACGTAGAACATCTATATCGTCTTTTAAAGATTGGATTGTTTTCGCACACATTTGTTTCCAATTTGATGATACTTTTTTAAACGTTTGTATTTGAGATTTTAATCCTCTAGCCCATCTCATAGCAAAATCATTGATTGTTTTTTGATGTAGAGTATCTTTTCGAACTTTACATTTGCAATTGGAACAAAAATAAAAGGAACTATCATTCTTCGATTTGGCAGACGTTTGGTTCTTGGTTTTCAATGTTTCACCACAATCCTTACAAAAAACAAGATTTCTCAATAGAAAAGGGCTATTCATTCGATCCTTATTCTTTGAATTCCTAAAAAATTGAGTGATTTCCCAAAGACTAGAACCTATTAAACCTTGATGATGGTTGGAAAACAAAGAGATTTCTTCAATTGATTTCTTTTTACTGTTCGAGTAACTTGTTCGTGCAAACCAAGTTAAGTCTCCTTTATACCAGTGATTCGTTAAGATGTACCTTATGGATGAGTCATTCCAGTGGTTGTATTCAGAAGGAGAAGGTACATTTGAATTTTCCAATAAGGTGGCTATTTTCTTTTCACTATAGCCGTAGCTATATAGATAGAAAATGAATTGAACAATAGAAGCATTTTCATCAGGAATTAGTTCGATATCCTCTTTTGATAACTTTGTGTATCCATAGGGATAGCGAGAACCAGGTCTTTTTGGTTTACCATCGTTAGGAGATTTGTTAATAACACCATTATGGTAGCTGTAAGCAGTGCTAGATTTTCTAGCTGATTCCTCATAAGCAAGTGTTAATCTCATTTGAACAATGGGGTCGTTTTCGTCCCATTCTCCTTCCAGTTTAGTAGAATATAATGTTAGAGTGGGTATTTTTTCTTTTACAGGTACTATGAAACCTGTATAAAAATCTTCAATAAGTCGGGTGACCCGTGATTCATCGAAAAAAATAACAGAATTTGCATTTGGATTTCTTAAAATGAATTCTTTCATTTCATTCATTTTAACTCGGTGTTGTGCTGTTGTGTGATAAGCGGATGTGGCAGCTTCGACAAATATAATGACAACAAGAAATCCTAGGGATTTTGCTTTTAATAAAATCTCTGCTTCCTGGATAGATAGAGAGTGACCTGTATTTTGTTTCTCCTCGGTTACTAAGTAAACCCCATTCATATTGTAAGAGTATTTATGCTGAATCCTCATTTGAAAAATCATTCCCTTCAATATAATTGCTGAAAGTAGTATGGTAAATTAGGGCATCTGTGCTTACTTCAACTTTTGAAAATAGAAGAGCGAATACATACTCAATTTGATAATTTTGTAATTCGTCTGTAACTCGTTGTTTAACTATAGATACAAATCTATCAATGCCACTTTGTGCTTGCCCAATTTTTTCTAACAACATATCAAGTTTGATCATTGCCTTTTCGATAGATTTGCCCTGCTCAATTAATTGTTTTAATGTTGTTGTTTTATTAGAGCCGATTAAATCCGTCACTTCTCGATGTGTTGTGTTTAACTGGTTTTGTAGAAAAGCAAGTTCTTGCTTATAATGTTTTTCCAATTGGAAAAGGTAATTGCAAACATCTTTTTTTAATTCTTTCACCTGGATGCGCTCTAATACATCTGTAAGGTGATTGGTGATTAATTGATTAAAAAGTCTCACTTCTATTTGAATCTTCGGATGTTTTTTCGAGCATACATAGTATCCGCTTTTTCCTAATTCAGTTGGACGAAAGTGCATAGGTTTTTTACAAATATGACAAATAGGAGTGTTAATTCCATTGTTAGTGGAACTAGCTATGGCGTTTTGTAATTCTTGCTCATATTTTGCTAAAACTCTTTGAATCTTTAAATACTCTTCTAAAGAAATGAGTGGTTCTACGTAAAGAAGTGGTATGTATTCATCTTGATATTGTAAGTGACCTGAATAAAAAGGATTTTGTAGGCATTTGAGAGCTTTTTCTGGATTTTTAAAAAACTTCCTATGCTTAATGAACAACTCAATTAAATTTTCAGGTGATTGGCTATCGATTACAGAATAAAAAAAACTTTTTAATTCATTCGCTTTTTCCTGATGTGGAATATACCGCTTCTCATTTCTTTTTCCGATTACATCAAAACCAAGGATCGCATTAGGATATCGCAATCGAGTTTGTTGGGTTCTTCTTGCAATAGTTCGACCATCAAATTGAGGGAATATTCCGTATAAAGATTCAATAGCTAATACTTGAGAAAATAGTGGTTGTCCAGGATCTGTAAAAACAACCTTCACTTTAAATTGATGTAGTTTTTTGACTAGCTCGACATATTCATAAAAATTACGAGCCAATCGATCTCTGCTTTGAACTAGTAATGTGTCCACTGTTCCACTCATTATTTCTGTTAAAAGTTTTTGGAATTCTGGTCTATCTTTGGCAGCTAGTTTATTTGCAGAAACGTTATCATCAATAAATCGTTTTACAGTGTCTGTAGTGATGTCGTTTTGTGATAAGTAAATTTCAGCTAAAGTAATTTGCTTTAGTATGTCTTGTTCAGCAGTTGATACACGGCAATACAAAACAATATTTTGGGTATACAATTTTTTGACATCTATGTAGTCCATACATCTACTCCTTTTCCATTATGTCTTTGTTATGAAGCAAAAACGCTCCTTTCATTTGTGGAGGTAGCTCAAGTTCATCTAAAATAATTTTTTCTATGAGTCTTTTAAGAAAATAAACGGATTCCTCTTGTGCATCTTCATTAAATGAAACTTTTACTACTGGTTTATGTGACATTTCAATCATCCTTTCGTCAATGAATTAGTACAATCATTGACGAAAGTGATTTATTTTATACTATTGTTTTTTACTATGATTATTGAAATCTAGCTCCATTTGGTAGTGAGCTGATTGGTCAGAGTCACTATCAAATGGTGTTATAAAGATGCCCTCAGTAATTGCTGGCACCTCTAGTTCTTTCAATAAATGAATCAAGTTATTCATTCAAATCCTCACTTTCTGATAGATAGTACTGTACAAAACGATGAATGATTTGTTTTGAAATACCAAGGTTTTCACAGTTTTCCAATATTGAATCAATCCAATCTAAATCGTGTTGTTTTTCTTTCATTTGGTGCTCCTTAGTTTACTATGAATTTTTCGAACGAATTATATTGCCGGAAATTTAGGTTTTCAATAGGTGATGCTAGAAAACTTCTTTTTTTTGCCAAATTATTGAGTAAAGATTTTTCGTTAGGTGTAGCGATTGATCTTTTGAATCATCTACTACATTTTTTACGATGCTTGGTTTTGTTGTTGAGCAAGCCAATCGAAAAATTTCGTTTTAAGTACACGTTTTGAACGGCCGATTCGGATTATAGGAAAAGACTCTTGTTCCATATATTCATAAGCAGTTGGTTTTGAGACGCATAAGATTTCTGCCAAATGAGCGGCTGTTAATACGAGTGGATATTCTTCTATAGTTTTATACATTTACATTCTCCTTTAATAAAAAACAGATTAATTGTTTGTGATTTCAATTGATACCTATCATTTTAAAATGGTTGGAACTCGAAGTGGAAAAAAAGATTTTTTAATAGTCCACGAATCGATGAGTGGATTATATACCAACTGAGATTCGCAGATGAAAAAAGATTTTTTAAGCAAGTCCACGAATCGATGAGTGGATTATATACCAACTGAGATTCGCAGATGAAAAAAGATTTTTTAAGCAAGTCCTCGAATCAATGAATGGATTATATACCAGCTGAAATGTGAAAATGAAAAAAGTTTTTTTAAAAAACTGAATCAATGATTAGATTCAGGTTGTAATAGATTTTCCATAAATAAAGCCTACTATTATATATCAAATAAACTATGCAAGGTGAAAAAATTTTCATAGTACGTGTTGCTTCATTAAAAATTCTATATTGTACATCATTTGAGTTTAAAAGTGGGAAAAACTTTTGGGGTTTAATGCTCTGGAGATTTTATGCGGTATTATAAATGATTTTGATGTAGAAGTGGAGAAAAAATGTTTCCATATTAGAGGACGTTTTGTGAATTTATTGAGAATATGTGAGTGATTATATAAATGATCAGAGTTGTGTATGGATAAAATAAAATTATTCTTAAAAGTTATTTTAAGAATATTAATCAGCCAATTGAAATCAATTTTGTTTTGTAACTCATTTTTAAAAAGGGCAGTCAGTCCTCTAACACGAGGTGTTCTTCTTTTTTATATTTCATTTTTTATCCATTATGAATAGACCGGGTATTATAATACTAAGAATCAACAAAAATGTTAAAAAAGAACATTTTTGGGTGTTTTGTAGTATAATTTCGACGTAAAGAAAAATAAACAACCGAGTAATTTTACTTATAATGATATGAATATGTATTTGTTGAAAGGAAGAGAATTATGAAATTAAAGAGCTTAGAAATAGAAAACTTCAGAAATTTTGAATTTGCAAATATAAATCTAGCAAATCAAAATGTTATTTTTGGTATGAATGATGTAGGTAAGACAAATTTTATGTATGCCCTTCGATTCTTATTAGATAGAGAAATACGTAAGAATGGATTTAGAGAATCAGATTATTATAAAAACAATACTGAAAATGAAATTAAAATTACGCTTGTAGTCAGTTTAGAAGATAGAGAATTTGATGATGATTCGCAACATATAATTGCGAAGGTTGGTGGATCAAGGGCAACTAATAATGGGGAGCAGGATTTATTTTATTTTCGTGTAACTGGGGAGTATGACAAATCAGAAGGTGTTGGAATTACAAAATTATATTGGGGGAATAATATACAAGAGTTAGATGAATTGATTCAAAAGGGGATTTACAGTCCTTTAGATAAACTTTTTAAAATTGTTTATGTAGATCCAACTATTGACCTTGCTGAAACGTTTGCTAAGAATAGGAAACATTTTTTTGACCAAACAAAATTGAATGAATCAGATATTACTATATCAAAAGAAATCAAAGATCTTAGTTTAACATTAAATGAAAAGATTAGTAGTATGGAGGTTATAAAAAAATTCCAAGAAAATTTAACCAGTGAGTACAAGAAACTTAAAAAAGAGAATATTTCTATAGAAATGAAATCGGAAATTTCTATAAATGGATATTTTGGAAATTTAATACCATATTTAAAAAGAGAAAATGATGATAATATCTATCCTACTTCAGGAGATGGAAGAAAAAAAATACTGGCATACTCTATTTTAAATCATATTATCCAAGAGCAAACAGGGAATCAAATAATAATTTATCTTATTGAAGAACCTGAAAATAGTTTACATAGATCAATGCAAATTGCTTTGTCTAAACAGTTATTTGAATCTGCAGTATATAAGTATTTCTTTTTGTCTACACATTCTTCGGAATTATTATATGAATTGGATAATGCTTCATTAATTAGGGTGTTCTCTAAAGGAAAAGTTAACTGCGAATCGTATGTATACTGTGTTGAAGATAAATATAAGAATGTAAAAAAAGAATTAAACAAATCTTTATCTACAGCATTGTTTGCTGAAACAGTTCTTTTGGTGGAGGGTCCCTCAGAAAAGGTTTTATTTGAAAAAATCCTTGAAGAGATTTATCCAACATATGAATTGGATGGGGGATATTTATTGGATGTTGGTGGTATAAACTTTGAACCTTATATCAAAGTATTAAAAGCATTAGATATAAAGCCTATTATCAAGACAGATAATGATTTAAAAGCTAAAAGAGGTAATCCAACAAATTTTGACTTAATAGGTCTCAATAGATGTTTAGGAGCAATGGGTTTGCCCAAGAAAGAAAGTGTAATCTTAGATTATATGGTGCCAGATGACTTAGGTGAGTTGAAAAAAGATGAGAATCTCAAGATAGAATTGATTTTTGAAGAAAAGAAAAATATTTTTGCGAAATACAATAATGATATAGAAGAGTTAAAGAAAAATAATATCTTCTTGTCAGAAATTGATTTAGAACACGATTTATATGAATGTATAGGTGATAGGATGACTGCTATACTTGGCGAAAATCCTATTAAATATCTTCAAAGTCACAAACTAATAAATATGATTGAATTGACAAATAGTCTTTGTAAAGATGATTGTAAAAAAATATTAGAACATAAACATTTTGAAGCTCTTGGAAAGTTGGTGCCAAGTGATGCAAATTAAACAAAAAAGAAAGATTATAGACCAGGAACAAAGAGATGCTATTCTTCAAGATAGAGAAAGTATAGTTGTTTCCGCTAGTGCAGGTTCAGGAAAAACAACAATAATGGTTCAGAAACTAGGTTTAGAATTAAACAACATTAAAAACCATAAGACAGTAGCTGCAATTACATTTACTGTTAAAGCAAAGGAAGAAATAAAGAAAAAGTCTAGTAGTATAACAGATGAAACTTTTGTAGCTATGACAAATGATTCGTTTGTAGAAAGTGAAATAATTAGACCGTTCATACAAGATGCTTTTGGAAAAGAGTATAGCAAAGAATACACAGTAGAATATGGGGCTGATTTTAAATTCGACTCTTTTGAAGACGGATTAGAGCAACTTAAACAACAAAAAATTCTTGGAACCTTTAGAAATAATAAAGAAAACTTTAACTTTAGGTTAGCATTAAAAGTTTTAGAAAAGTCTGTAGCTTGTCAAGAATACCTAAAAGCAAAATATGAAATGATTTTTATAGATGAATATCAAGATTCTGATTTAGATATGCATTTATTATTTATGAAATTAAAGGAGTCTTTAAATATAAGATTATTTATTGTGGGAGATAAAAAACAAGCTATTTATACGTGGCGAGGAGCTATGCACAATATCTTCGACTTACTAGATCAAGGATTCACGAAATATGAATTGGTAACAAATTTTCGTTGTGATGAAGAAATAGAAAACTATGCTAATCTTATACATAATCACAAATATTTTAAAGTATCAAGAAATGAGACTAGTAATGTTATTTTTATGAATAGTAACCATAATTCCTTTAATTTTAATAGCTTTTCTGCTGATTTTCAAAGATTACTTGATAATAATAGTATTGATATTAACAAAGAAATTACAATCCTTGCTAATTATAATAATGATGCTATCAACATAACAAATAGATTAAATGAAGCTGGATTTAATTTTGTTTTTATTCCAAGGACTCCAATTGATGAAGGTCTCCCTAATGGATTAATTTTAAAAGAATTAGCATTTTTTATAAAAAATACGAATTCTGTTTATTCAATTCACGATTTTTTGGAAAAGTTGCAAATAGATGATAAAAGACAAGTTAGAATTAATATTGAAAATATCATTAAAAAATTAAGAAACAAAGAGGTAGTTAAAGCAGAATATATCACAAATGTATTGTATGAGTTATTTGCCTTTTTAGGAGTTAGTATAAGTGAAGAGGAAATATCAAAATTTTGTATTAGTGTTTGCGATGATCA
The DNA here is from genome assembly GCF_000380245.2 of Bacillus massiliigorillae. GTDB lineage: Bacteria > Bacillota > Bacilli > Bacillales > DSM-1321 > Bacillus_AD > Bacillus_AD massiliigorillae. The sequence goes on along the minus strand of NZ_HG428741.1, from coordinate 1,958,599 downwards.
ATATGATATGGCATTTAGATTAGCAGAAGAAAGACACAAAGTAATGACTGTTTTTGCTTCCAAAGGATTAGAATTTGATCAAGTAATTAGTTTTTCAAAGTATTATAAAATATATAATAATGAAAACTTAGAAAATCATTATGTTTGTGTTACCCGTGCAAAAGAAAAATTTGTTATGTTTATCGATGATTTCTTATATTATGAATATATAGCTGAGTTATCTAAAGACTCAAAAATAGAAAATCTTAATCGAATATTATGTTATAAGGATTAAAATAAAAAGGTAGCTTTATAGCCTTTACTTCAACAAAAAGATTGTGAATTAACAAGAAATGTACAATTGAACTTTAAACACCCTCAATTGAGAGTACTTAAAGTTCAGTTGAAATGTTTACCAATTTCTCTTTACCGAGAATTCCGACCCTTATACCTTCTTTTATAAGTTCTATTAATATTCTTCTTCTAAATCTAATGGACTTGGGACAAAAATCTCTTTACCATTTTTATCTTTTTTATAATAAGCAAATCTTATCTCTTTCCTTGTTTAAGTAAATCGCAATAATCAGTCGATTTTATAATCATATCCATTCACAAAAACTCCTTTTGCATAAAATACCATATTTTCTATTAGTGGAAAATTTCATAATTATAAGTATATAGAAAGAAACTAGTATTGTGAAAAGCCAAAGTGTGTAGTTGGATAATTGAAATAAAAGGTATATAAGATAATTTTAACTAGTAATTCAGATAGCTATGCTAAGTTTTTATTAAACAAAGTTCTATATTTAATATAAATTAGAATAAAAGTCAGATTGATACAATGTTCTTTTTTAGGCGCTTAGTAATAAAATTTTTATTATAGACCACTTACTAACCAAAAATGCTCACACATTTGCTCACCAAATTATTTTATTGAGCTTAATTTATTTAACTAGCTTGATTTATACACCCTTCAAAACCTTATTTAATCAAGCTTCCTTGAAGGTATTTAACTGAGCTTATTTCACCAAACAAAATTGACAGGGATGTGGTCAAAGATTCAAATCCCTCTCCAATAATCACTTATCATGAGCCAGAAACCTTTATGTATCAAGAGTTTCTGGCTTTTTGTTATTCATACAAATAATTGTATGTTTAAAACAAAGAGTTTGAATAACTTGTTAGATTTTAAAACAAGTCTAATGATATAATCTAAGCTAAGAAAAGTCATTTCAGATGTAAGCATGGAACGAGAGGTAAGAAATTTTGGCTATTAAAATAAATGAATTAATCGAGTATTTTGCGACTTCAACAATTGAATTTAAAAATGCTTTTAAAAGTACATTGCCTGTAGGGAAAATAGATACGAATCGAAAGACAGCCTTTCAACTTTGTGGATTAATTATTCCGTTAAGGGGGACTGCGCGTTTTTCTTTGAACGGTGTTCCTTATCATATAGATGTAAATACGATTGTACATGCTGGAGAAGGTATGGATATAAAGATAAAAACATATGAAGAGGATTGGACATATGTTGTTGTTCACTATCAGGTAATACAAGCCAAGGATGAGTTGAAATCATTTGTAAATCAACATTTCTCTATAGAAATTGATAATATGCATGAAGTTCAAGAAATTCTTAATCAATTATTAACCAAAAATATGAATCCAGATTATTTTTCTCAATTTGAATTAAAGGTTATTTTTATGAATTTGCTACAATCTATTTTAAATGGTGCTAGAAATAGTCAATATAATCTTACTTTGCAGCAGGTTACACAAATATTAGATTATTTCCACACTCACTATGAAGAGGAAATAGTCATTAGTGAAGTAGCGGATATGTTCGATATTGATCGAAGAAGAATTGCTTATTTGTTCGAAAAAATAACAGGGTTAACGCCTATCCGATATTTGACGAGGTATCGAATCTCAAAGGCGAAGGAATTACTTACAGCTAGCGAATTGTCAATTGCCGAAATATCAGAAGCAATAGGTTATCAAGATAGTTTTTATTTTAGTAGGGTGTTTAAAGATTTAACTCAAATGTCTCCTAGTCAATTTAGGAAAGTGCATCAAAGTTAAATTTTGTATACGAAAAATTATCAGAAAAATAAACATGTATAAGGCAATATTATGGGTGTTTCCGAAATAGGAAAGTCCATTGATATTGCCTTATTTTATTATCAAACTATAGGACTGTTGAAATGTTAAGATATGCATAAAAAAACAGACCCTTTAAAAAGTCTGTTTAAGCAGGATTTTCCTTTCTCCTCCCAAAATATGAAATTACTAATGCAATTGAAGGAGCAAGAGGTAAAAAACCGATGAAGTAAAATATAGGACTCAAGAAAGCCATCCCACCAAGGAACCTCGTGAACTGGGATTTTTTCTGCACCCCTTGAACAAACAGTAATACTCCTACTATTATCATAGTCACCAAAAAGCTATTTAGTAAATATATATTAATTCCCTCCAGTGTATCGATAAACTTAGATATATTATATGCCAATTATTGTGAAATGGAATATAACAGAAATACATAAAACTATAAAGTTTACGAAAACAACCTTAATAAATATTTTATGGTGAGATAGTATTTCAAAGGTCTTTAATTCAAACATTATGCTAGTTAGAGTTTCAAATGTTCTCGTAAAGTGTTGGCTTTTTCATTAAACCACATCGTATGATACACAAAATGGAATAGTCTGATTCTCGATAATAGTAGCATTAATTTGGAATACATCATTTAAGACTTGTTGTGTCATAATTTCTTTAGGTGAACCAATTTTAATAATTTCTCCATCTCTCATCGCAATAATGGTATCTGAAAAGCGTGCAGCTTGATTGATATCATGTAAAACCATTACCACAGTACAGCCATGTTCTTCATTTAATTTTTTTACAATTTTCAGCACTTCTACTTGGTGAGCCATATCTAAATAAGTAGTTGGTTCATCTAATAGAAGAATATCTGTCTTTTGTGCTAACGCCATTGCTAGCCATACACGTTGTCTTTGTCCACCCGATAAATGTGAAAGTTCACGTGATTCAAACTCCGTTGTCTGTGTAACTTCCATCGCCCAATTAATAATTTCTATATCTTCTGGGGATAGTCGATTAATATTTTTTCGATGCGGATAACGACCGTATGAGATTAACTCACCAACCTTTAGCTGTGGTGGAGCGGAAGGGGATTGAGCTAAAATAGCAAGTTGTTTTGCGATTTCTTTCGTTGATAGTGTTTGTAAGTCTTGTTCTTGAAGAAATACTTTCCCTTTTTCTTTATTTAATATTCGTCCAATTGTTTTTAATAAAGTAGACTTACCACAGCCATTTGGACCTATAATCGTTGTTACCTTTCCTTGTTCAATTGAAGCATATAAGTTTTCAAAAATAATGTTACGTTCATAACCTGCTGTTAATTCCTCAATGCGAATGGCTGTTTGCATTCTATTGTCCTCCTTTTAACGAGATTTCACTAGTAGATATAAGAAGTATGGAATACCGAGAATGGAAACGACGATTCCAACAGCTAACTCAGATGGAGCAAATAATGTTTTCCCAACAAAGTCTGAGAATACGAGCAAACCTGCTCCGATTAATGCACTTACAGGTACGACTAGACGATGTCGAATGCCAACCAACTGACGAGCGATATGAGGTGCCATTAAGCCAATAAAACCTATGCTTCCTGATACAGATACGCAGGCACTCACTAAACCAACACTTGCCAGTAATAATTTGATTTTTTCTCTTTCTAATTTAATTCCTAAGCTAATTATGGTGCTTTCTTCAAGTTGGAAGTAGTCTAGTAAATGTGATTTTCTAAATACATAGATTCCTAAGAAAATAATCCATGGTAGCATCGAAATGATAAAGGTCCAGTTGGCATTATAAATGCTACCTGCCTGCCATAGAGCGGCAGCTTCAAAGTCTTTCTCATTCATTTTTAATGAAATATATAAGGATAAAGCGCCAAACCCGCTGTTTATTGCAATCCCAGTTAACAAAAGTCGTTGAACATCAAGACGACCATATTTAAAAGAGAATGCAAAAATGATGGCTGCGGCTAATGTGCCACCAACTAACCCGAAGAAAGGCATTAACATAACATTTAGCCATTCAGAACCATCTGTACGAATAGCTTGGAATTGAAACAAAAACATAAAAATGACTACAGCTGCACCGGCACCCGCATTAATACCAAGAATACCAGGATCGGCAAGGTCGTTTTTCGTAATTCCTTGTAATACACAACCTGCTAAAGCTAGCCCAATGCCTACTAAAATGGCAATAATAATTCGTGGAAGACGTAGCTCAAAAATGACAAGTCTAAATTTCTCATTGTCGTCTAAAAAAAAGATAGTTTTAAATACTTGTGATAAGCTCATATCAAACATGCCATTTGTAATATGTAGATAGAACCCAATAATAATAAATGTGCATATTAAGACAATTTTTAAAAATATGTGTTTCTCCTTTTGTCTAGGCATGTTTACCACCCCCACGAGATCGAATTAAGTAAAGGAAGAATGGTATTCCAATGAAGGCTGTTACGACGCCAATAGGTGTTTCAAAAGGATAGTTTATAAATCGTGCAACTAAATCACAAAGACTTAGGAATAGGGCTCCAATAAGTAGGGAGCAAGGAATAATGTAACGATAGTCAACTCCTACCAGAAATCGAACAATATGGGGGATTACCAGTCCAACGAAAGCAATTTTTCCTACAAGTGCAACAGATGTTCCTGTTAAAAGGACAACGGAAAACATAGATAAGTAGCGAATAAGTTTTGTTTTTTGTCCAAGTCCAGTCGCTATATCTTCTCCTAAAGAAGTAATGGTAATGCCACGTGCACAAAACAAGGCAAGTATTATCCCGACTACACCAAAAGGAATGGAAAGTAGTAACATTTGTGTATCAATCATATGAATTTTTGTATTATACCAAGCAGCAACCGTTTGGGAAATTTGGAAATACATTGCGATTGCTGATGCTACACTGCTTAAAAAAGTTCCAATTACTGTTCCAATGATAGCTAAACGGACAGGGGATAGGCCATTTTTGATGGCGGATCCAAATCCAAAAACTAATCCTGCACCTAAAGCTGATCCAAATATAGATATAATAATCATTTGATAAGGCGGTAATCCAGGTGCTAGGATAATAGCCAATGTAATAAGAAAAGCTGATCCATCATTTACACCCATTAACGATGGAGAGGCAAGATAGTTACGCGTAATTCCTTGCATAATTGCACCGGCAACAGCTGAAAAGCCACCGACGAATATAACCGCAATAGCTCTTGGGATTCTACTTGTAACAATAATTTGATGATCTGGATTACTCGGATCAAAATCACTCAGAGTTTGCCAAATTGTTTGTATGCTAATTTCTTTTGTTCCATATAGAATAGATACAATCATAATTCCGATGATTAAGAAAGGAGTTATGAGCATAATAATACTTGGAATGATTGGTTTTTGATTCAACTTTTTACACCTATCTTTGATGTGAAGAATGTAAGCTTAATTACACTAAGCTTACATTCTTCTAATTTACATTATTTTACTATCTTTTCTTCTGCAATATTTAAGAATGTTGTTTTAGACCAAGCTGTACCGCCTTCAGCAAGAGGAGCGATTGTATTTACATAGATTTCATTACTTTGAGATGCTTTTAAACTTTTGAAAATAGCATTTTTCTCAAGGTCTTCTAATGCAGTTTTTGCCTCAGCATTTTCTGATTCTTCAAACTGTAAGAAGATAATATCTGGGTTGATATCTGATAAAGTTTCTAGTGATAGTTCAGCTTGTGCTTTAGCTTTTGCTACAACTTCAGGGACTTTTAAACCTAAATCTTGATAAAGAACAGGGTTAAAGTAAACATTCTCAGGATATACATACATTAAGCCGCCTCGAATACGAATCATAAGGACGGATTTTTCACTAACATCAGAGTTGGCGATTTTTTCTTTTGTATCAGCAGCTTTCTGTTCGTAATCTGCAATGATTTTTTCCGCTTTATCTTTTTTATTCGTTAGTTCGGCTAACGCTAATAAATTATCTTTCCAATTGGCAGAAATATGAGAGTAAGGTAGGGTAGTAGCTAATTTATTCATTTGAGCCATAACATCTTCTCCCCATTTAGATGTTCCAATAATGGCATCTGGATCTAAAGAAAGAATAGTTTCAGCACTAGGCGCTCTTTTATTACCAATTAATGTAGCACCTTCAAGCTCTCTTAAGTATTCTGGAACTTTTCCTCCTACTTCTAAAACACCAACAGGTTTTATATCTAGTGCTACTGAATCCTCCATAGATTCAAAGCTTGCTGCTACGATATTTTTTACAGGATTAGGAAACGTGTAATCATTTCCTAAATAACTAACTTTTAGTTCTGTAGCTTGTTCTTCTGTTTTAGCCATTTTCTCTTCTTTTGTTGAGCTCCCTTCAGACGTATTACAAGCAGCCAATGATAATGTTAATAAAGTAGCTGCTCCGAATTTTAGATACTTTTTCATGTAACTTCCTCCAATTAAGAATGATTTTCATTATCAATGCAGGTTCCATTCTATCAAATTGGTATAGGTAAATGAATAGATATTTGCGCATAGAATTATGGATTTTTATATTCCATTTAATTTCCATTAATTGTGATAATGACAATTTTTTAAGGATTTATCTAAGAAATATTTTGATATAAATGGATTTTTTTCGAGTGGGAATTTAGATTTCTATATTGTTTTTTATTGTAATTCATTGAACATCAAAAAAATGGTATATAAAAAAATAGTTATATATAGTATTGTTTGTTATTGAGGTTCCGGATTTTTCAGACTATTTGAGGTGCGTTATGTAATTTACTAGAATGATTCTAAAAATCTTATAAATAGAAGAAGGTCGAATATAATGCAAAATACAGAATATACATTTCAAATTGCTTCTAAAGCAACAGAGTATGAATATACGATTCAAGTTTATGTGCCGAATGAGAATCCACCGAAGGAAGGATTTCCGATTATTTATGTGTTGGATGGTCTATACTATTTTGACTTTGCAAAAAATGTAGTTAAGCTTCAATCGTTAAATACTTTAAAGACTAAAATTGAAGCAAGCATCGTTGTTGGTGTTTGTCATCATGAAAAAGATATGAGGGAGAGACGTTTCTTTGAATTCACTGCTCCTGCAAAACAATATATTTTCCCTGAACATGCAAAAGGGAAAAAATTGGACCTAGGTAAAAATGGAGGTGCATCTCTATTTCATCAATTTATAGAAAATGAACTAAAGGTTACTATTGAAGGAATGTTCAATGTCAATAATAATAAGCAAACATTATATGGGCATTCTTTAGCTGGATACTATACACTATGGTGCTATTTGACGCACTGTTATGATTTTCAAAATTATATTGCGATTAGCCCTTCAATTTGGTGGAATGGTAAAGAACTGTATCAGTATTTGGAAAAGGCAAATCATAATAGCTTACAAAAACTATATATTGCTGTAGGGGAATGTGAAGGTTTTATGGTTGAGGATGCGAAAATATTTTATGATAAAATCCCAACTGTTGCAAAGGATCTATATATTGCATTAGGGGAAAATCATTCATCTGTAGTCCCAACAACAATGAGTAAATCTTTTCGATTTGTTAATAACATCAATTGATAATGATTATCATTTTCGTTGACAAACACTTTCTCTCGTTAGTAAACTAAACATATTACAGAAAGGGAGAGATATATGTTTATTCAAATGAGAAGATTTACAGTGGCGGAAGGAAATGCACATCATGTGATTGAAAAATTTAGTAAAGGGGAAAGTCCTGTTTCAAAGCAAGAGGGATTTATCGATTTAACAGTAATGGAGAAAAAAGTGCGTCGTGGTGATGAAGAAGTATTAATTATGATTCGTTGGGCTTCTGAAGCACATTGGAAAGCATGGGAAAAGAGCCCTGAGCATATTGCGGGTCATCGTGCTAAACGAGGGCAAGAAAAACCTGAATACATAATTAACGTTGATGTGGCAGCATACGAATTACGATAATAGATTGGTTGAGCATCCCTATGAGGGATGCTTTTTGTTTACATGCTTGTATATAAACTGATTTCTTCTATATTGTATCGTCTCATAAAGTTTATTCTCCCGTCGCTAAGTATAAGAAGAATGTATAGATTTCGCATACTCTCTTAAATCTTCTTTTCTCCAGTAAGTTACCATCTTTAAATCAAAGTGTAGAACTGAGTTATGATTAAATGAAAAAAGGTGATTGACAAAATTATCAAAACCTTCTAATATTCATATAGACTTAATGCTTACTAAATAGGTGGGTTTTATAAGTTAAATTAGTTTTAGTAGTGTTACTGAACAAAGGGGGAAAACAAATGAGGGGGAGAAAGTTCGGGTTCTTAATAATAATGTTTGCTTTAATGACATTTTTAGCTGCCTGCAACAATGATGAGAAAGCTTCCACTAAGGAAGGAACAAAAGAAAATGCGAAGTATAAAGAGGAAATAAATGTAGCTGTTACTGCACAGCCACCGACATTAGATTCGGCAGTGACTGTATCAGCTGTAGCACTTGATATCACTGGTAATATTTTTGAACAGTTATATACATTGAATGCAGATTATGAACCAACACCGATGCTTGCAGAATCGGTTGACGTAAGTAAAGATGGTTTAACTTATACATTCAAGCTTCGAGAAGGTATTAAATTCCACAATGGTAAAGAGATGACTTCAGAAGATGTAGAAGCTTCTATGAACTACTGGTTAAAAACATCTTCACGTGCAAAAACATTATTAGAAGGTGCTAAGTTCACTGCCGCTGATAAATACAATGTGAAGTTAACAGTGAAACAAGCAAGTTCTGATGTACTTATTTTAATGTCTTCACAAGCACAATTTCCGTCCATTATGCCTAAAGAGATTATTGAGGGAGCTGGTCCAGATGGAGTTAAAGAGTACATCGGTACAGGTCCATACAAATTTGTAGAATGGAAGCAAGATCAATATATTCATTTAACGAAATATGATGGATATCAATCTGTTGATAGTAAGCCGAGCGGATTTGCTGGTAAGAAAGAAGCACCGACGAAAGATTTATTTTTCCACTTCGTTACAGATCATGCAACGCGTATTGCTGGCGTTCAGTCAGGCCAATATGATTTAGCGGATAGTATTCCTAATGAAAACTATGATCAATTAGATGCGGATAAAAATGTGAAATTAGATGCACTACCAAATGGAACACTAACAGCGTTTTTCAATACAAATCAAGGTTTATTGGCAAATGAAAAATATCGACAAGCCATTTTAGCGGCATTAAATAATGATGAAATTATGCTAGCAAGTTTTGCTAAACCTGATTTATATTCGCTTGATGCAAGTTATATGAATCCGAAACAGACTCAATGGGCAACGAATGCTGGCAAGGAATACTACAATCAAGCAGATACAAAAAAAGCAAAGAAATTGCTAAAAGAAGCTGGATATAAAGGAGAACAAATTACTCTATTAACAACAAAAGACTATGCTGAAATGTATTCAGGTACTCTTGTGATTCAAGAGCAATTAAGCAAAATCGGTATGAATGTAAAAGTAGAGAATTTTGATTTCCCTACGTTCCTTGAAACGAAAAATGATCCTAGTAAATGGGATATCTTCTTAGCAAGTACAGGCTATCAATTAACGCCAGCTCAATTATTACCTGTAACACCTGATTGGGCAGGTTTGAATAATACTACAGTTAAAGAGGGATTAGCGGCGATTCGTGGGGCGGCATCACAGGAAGAGGCGAAAGCAGAATGGGAAAAGGTACAAGCTTATTTATATAAATATGGTTCTTCTTCTGTATTAGGTCATTACTATAGTGTGGTGGCAACTACGAATAAGATGGAAGGTTTCGAATTATTTGAGGCTCCAATCGTTTGGAATGCAAAAGTAAAAGAATAATTTCTGACTGAGGGTGTTTCTTATCTAGTTTATTGAATAGCTAGAAGACGCCCTCTTTTATAATGTCAGAAGAAGGAGATTAAAAAGGTGTTAGCGTATAGTGTGAAAAGATTACTTTCTTTAATCCCAGTGTTATTTGTCGTATCGATTGTGATTTTTTTTATCATTCACATTACGCCTGGTGAACCAGCAGCAACTATTTTGGGAATGGAAGCTTCACAGGCAGATATGGATGCATTAAATGCGAAGTTTGGTTTTGACCGACCGATTTATGAACAATATATAAGTTGGATTTCCGGCGTATTGCATGGGGATCTTGGTAATTCAATATTTATGAATATGCCTGTTTCAGAGGCAATTGCTGAACATCTAGGACCAACTGTATCAATGGCGATATTAGCACAGTTTTTTGCCTTAATCTTAGCAATTCCATTCGGTATAATAGCAGCAGTTAAACGAGGTTCCATAACGGATGTGACATTAATGGGAGTCTCGTTAATTGGTATGACAGTACCAAGTTTTTTATTAGGTCTCATATTAATTCTTGTTTTTGGAGTGCAATTGCAATGGTTACCTGTTGCAGGTTATGAACCATTAGCAAATGGTTTTTGGCAACATTATCAATACTTAATATTACCTGCTATTTCGTTAGGAACAATTCAGGCAGCATTAATTACCCGCATGACTCGTTCCTCCATGTTAGAGGTACTTAATTTAAACTATATTAAAACAGCACGAGCAAAAGGCTTGAAAGAATGGAAAGTTATTTTGAAGCATACCTTTCGTAATGCATTCTTACCGATTCTAACTATCATTGGCCAATCTTTCGGAACATTAGTAACGGGTGCAGTTGTAGTTGAATCGATTTTTAATATACCAGGTTTAGGACAGCTCATTATGAATTCTATCGTACGTCGCGATTTTACCGTTATACAAGGTGTGGTTCTAATAGTGACGTTTATTTATGTTTTTATTAACTTAATTATTGATTTATTATACGGTACAGTAGATCCACGAATTCGTTTGGACCGCAAATAAGAGAGGAGGTTTCAGATGCCTACAGCTGAAGAAACGGTTGATATTACAAGTTTAAGTAAGCAGTTAAAAAAAGAACAGCGCATTCTTCGTAGGAAGCGCATACTGACTAACTATCCTTTAGTGGTCGGTAGCGTGCTGTTTATTCTATTAGTCTTTATTGCTCTAATAGGACCAATTGTAATTAGCGTAGATCCAAATTCAATGAGTGTGAAGGATCGTTTACTAGGATTAAGTGCTGTCCATCCGTTTGGAACGGATGAATTTGGGAGAGATGTGTTAGCGCGACTCATTTATGGAGCACGTGTCTCACTACTTGTAGGGCTTGTTGTGGCAGTATTTTCTTCTGTATTTGGCTTAATTATTGGGCTTTATGCGAGCTATTATAAATTACTTGATCATATATTGATGCGCATTTGTGATGGTTTAATAGCCATTCCTGGTATTTTGTTAGCGATCGCGTTAATGGCGGCTCTTGGTGGATCTGCGTTGAATGTAATTATAGCTTTGACAATTGTGTTCACACCGAGTATTGCAAGGACCGTCCGTTCTGCTGCATTAGTTATTCGTGAACAAACATATATTGAAGCATTGCAAGCGCAAGGAGCAAGTGACTCACGAATTATTTGGCTTCATATTGCACCTAATGTGCTTTCACCGCTTTTGGTACAAGCGACATTTATATTTGCAGAAGCTATCATTTCGGAGGCTGCTTTAAGCTTTTTAGGGGCTGGTATTCCTGCACCGGAGCCGAGTTGGGGTAATATGCTTCAAGCTGGTAAACTCGTAATCTACAAAGCTTGGTGGATGGTTGTTTTCCCTGGCGCCTGTATATTCATTTCCGTACTAAGCTTGAATTTATTGGGAGATGGGTTACGTGACTTTTTAGATCCACGTTTAAAACAAAAACCAAAAAGATGGTCTTTTAAAAAATCATAAAGGTTCGGAGGTATAGAAATGAATCAGCAACCTTTATTAGAGGTGAATAATTTATCCACGCATTTTCATACTGAGCGTGGTGATGTGACGGCAGTTAACAATGTTAGCTTTACAATTAATAAAGGTGAAATTATTGGAATTGTTGGAGAATCCGGATGCGGGAAAAGTGTGATGAGTCAATCTATTTTACGTATATTAGAACATACGGACCCAATTTCTTATAAGGGAGAAGTGCTTTTCGAGGGACAAGATTTGTTAAAGCAACCGCTAAACAAGTTGCAAAAAATTCGCGGTAATGACATATCCATTATATTTCAAGATCCATTATCATCATTAAATCCAGTATATACAATTGGCAACCAAATTATTGAGGTACTACGCCTTCATCGAAAGCTTTCAAAGAAAGAAGCCAAGAGAAAGGCTATCGAATTATTACAATTAACAGGTATTCCTTCGCCTAAGGTTCGCATTAATAATTATCCGCATGAGCTATCAGGAGGCATGCAACAACGTGCTATGATTGCAATAGCACTCGCCTGTGAACCGAAATTACTAATTGCCGATGAGCCGACAACTGCTCTGGACGTAACGATTCAGGCACAAATATTAGAGCTCATTGTTGAAATAAATCAGAAGCTTGGAATGGCTGTTCTCTTTATTACTCATGATTTAGGTGTCGTATCAGAGATTTGTACATCAGTAAAAGTCATGTATTTAGGAGAAATTGTCGAAGAAACAGTGACAGAAAGTTTATTTGAAACGCCGCTTCATCCATATACAAGAGGGTTAATTCAATCGATTCCACGATTGGATGCTAATCGTAACGAAAAGCTTCATGTTATTGATGGTGTCGTACCATCATTAACAAATGTACCGAAATGTTGTCGATTTTCAACTCGTTGTCCATATGTGACAGAGTTATGCCGTACAGAAGAACCACCGATGATAGAAGCGAACGAAAAGCATAAAGTAAAATGTTTTCATTATAAAGAAATTCAGCAGAAGGAAGGGAGAACTCAGTGAGAAACGAACAGCCGATTTTAGAGGTAATCTCCCTTGAAAAAAAATTTCCTGTTTACGGTGCTTTTGGAAAGATTGGTGGCACGAAAGCATATGTTAATGCTGTGAAAAATGTGTCCTTGAAAGTGTATGAAGGTGAAACGTATGGTTTAGTAGGAGAATCCGGTTCAGGGAAAAGTACAACAGGTCGCACGATTCTCGGTTTAACTGAAGCAACTTCCGGACAAGTGCTTTATCAAGGACATAATTTAGTAGAGTTATCAAAAAAAGAGCTGCGAAAATTTAGAAGAGATTTGCAGATGGTTTTTCAGGATCCATTTTCTTCATTGGACCCTAGACAAAAAATAGGTGATTTATTGGAAGAACCGCTCATTATTCACCGTCTAGGAGAGAAAAAGGAACGTCAGCAAAAAGTTTTTCAATTACTAAAAAAAGTAGGGCTACAGCCTGAGCATTATTTTCGATATTCTCATGAATTATCAGGTGGACAACGCCAAAGACTAGGTATTGCACGTGCTCTTATCATGAATCCGAAAATCATCATTTGTGATGAGCCAGTTTCTGCATTGGATGTTTCTATTCAATCGCAGATTTTAAATATTTTAAAGGAATTGCAAGGAGAACTGAAGCTGACTCTATTGTTTATTACTCATGATATAAGTGTAGTTCGTTATATTTCAGATCGTGTTGGGATTATGTATCTAGGTACGATTGTGGAAGAAGGAATGACGGATGACTTGTTTGCACGTCCGCTTCACCCATATACAAAGGCTTTATTTTCAGCTGTACCGGATTTTTTGAAAAAAAGTCTGAAGGAGCGAGTTATTTTAAAAGGAGAAATTCCTTCACCGCTTAACCCGCCTAGCGGCTGCTTATTCCATACCCGCTGTCCATATGCAACTGAGCGTTGTAGAAATGAAATACCAGTAATGAGGGAAGTAGAGTCTGAGCATAGCGTAGCATGCCATTTAGTAGAATAAAGGAGAGAGCAATAAATGACAACTATTATTCATCGTAATAATCAAGCGAAAATTGCAAATCAAGAAGGGGTACAGGTAGTAGGAACTAATGCTCCTAATTTAAACGGCTTAAATCCAAAGGAATTACTTGAAGCTTCAGTAGGCCTTTGTACATCTATCACGTTGCAGAAAATATTGGAGCGTGATGGTCATAAAGTTGATTCATCAACTATCACGATAGACGTTGAAGCATTGAAAGGGGAAAATGTGACAAATCGTTTTACGAACTTTGATATTAAAGTAACGTTACCAGACGAGCTAGATGAAGCGTACAAAAGAAAACTATTAGTATTGGTTGAGCGTGGTTGTACAATAAGCAACACTTTAAAAGGAACAGCAACTGTTGAGTTGCTTGAGGTATCGAAAGCAACAAGTGTAAATATATAGACTAAAAGAAAGTGGAGGGGATGGCATGGTTTTTTCGTCAAAGCAAGAAATTGTAGATTCGATTACAAAGGATATGAAGGAGAATTTTGAAATATCGGTAGACTGGAGACGTCATTTACACCAACATCCTGAATTATCCTTTAAAGAATATAAAACTAAGGAGTTCATTGTTGAGAAATTAAGCGAGTTTGGATTAGAGGTGAAGACAGGAGTTGGAGGCAATGGAGTAATAGCTACCTTACAAGGTGCACAAGAGGGACCGACAATTGCTCTACGTGCAGATTTTGATGCATTACCAATTACTGATTTAAAAGATGTTGCGTATAAATCACAAAATGAGGGTGCCATGCATGCTTGCGGTCACGATGGACATACAGCAGCATTGTTATCAACTGCCAAAATATTAGCTAAATATCGTGATATATTACATGGGAAGATCGTGTTTATTTTTCAGCATGCCGAAGAAACACCACCAGGCGGTGCGAAGTTTATGGTAGAAGATGGTGCCTTAGATGGTGTTGATTATGTATTTGGAGCACATTTAGACTCTTCTAATCCAGTAGGAAATCTATCCATTGGAGATGGATATCGAATGGCTGCTGTCGATAAATTTAAAATTACATTGCAAGGACTAGGTGGACATGGTGCAAGACCTCAAGATTCAATCGATTCCATTGTATTGGGTGGGCAAATTGTAACAGCTCTTCAGCAAGTTGTTAGTCGTAGATTGAATCCATTCGATCCTGCAGTTGTAACAGTCGGCGTGTTTCACGCAGGTAGTGCCTTTAATATTATTGCTGATTCAGCTGTGATAGAAGGAACTGTGCGTACGATGACGAAGAAAGTTCGTGAAAAGGTGCAGGAAGAAATTTATGCTATAGTAAACGGACTGACGGAGGCTGCACATGCACAAGCGACAATTGATTACTTGAATGGGTATCCGGCACTTTATAATCATCCGAAAGAAACCGCAGTACTAAAACAGCTGTTTGAAAAAGTATTCGGTAAAGAGCATATTGGTGAAATGGAACCATCAATGGGTGCTGAAGATTTTGCTTACTATTTAGAAGAACGACCAGGTAGTTTTTTTAAAGTAGGATCAAATAACGGAGATAGTAATACAAAATATCCTCATCATCACCCTAAGTTTGATTTTGATGAGCGCGCTTTACTTGAAATTCAAAAGGCATTTTTGGAAATCGTAGCTTATTATTTAATAACAGAATAATGATACTTGTAAAACTCCGTGGTAAGCTACCACGGAGTTTTATATACTTATAAAATAAAATTCAGTAAAACCATCTAGTAAATATCATAAAGGTGGTTCTTGCTCAATGTATCACATATTATTTTCCTATGTTATAATAAATACTCATCAATAGAAAATATCATTGGATGGAGGCTTTTGTAATGGGTTGTGGTTGTTCTAAATTAAAAGATGGTAAAGCTGTCGTAGACCATGTGAAAAGTAAAGGAAAAGAAAATTTTCCACCAAAAGTAGCTCATAATCTTACTTGTGAATGTGGAGAAACATTTACATTAGAAACGGTAATTATGAACTGCCCGAAATGTGAAATGACATATGCAGTTACACCTTGTGGCTCAGATTCAATAGAAAATATTAAACCAGCAGGTATTAAATACGCATAATATATAGCCTTCTTGCTTATTAGCAAGGAGGCTTTTTAAAAATTTCGAAAAAAGTAAATAAAAAGATTTACAGATAGACAACATCGGAGTATTATAATGTCTAGTTTCATATTTTCGAATCGCTTAATCCGTAAGGAGCGGGGGACCCAATTGTATGGATAGTTTAATCCATTAGGGGTGAATCCTATGTCAAATAGGTAGGGATACTCTATGTCCCGAATCCGACAGCTAACCTCGTAAGCGTTATGAGAGGGGAAGGTGAGGCTTGTGAGACAGCTACGATTAGTCCGCAACGCACTTAACTGTGCCTTGGGGGCTTTTTTGCCTTTATCAGCATCTCCATAGGTAGTAATCATTATATTTAACTTCATTCAATACGGATAAATGCATATTAGGCATATGAGAGAAGTTAATGGATATGTATTGCTTATTAACTAGAATTTTAGTTCAGATGGAGATGTCATTATGTTAATGGGTGTTAAGAAATTTCTAATTGGTCATCCTTTAAAATCAAACGAATTAGGAGATCAGAAACTCAATAAAAAGAAAGCTTTAGCTATTTTATCATCTGATGCATTGTCATCAGTCGCATATGGTCCAGAACAAATATTGATTGTTTTAATGTCAATAAGCGCTGTTGCATATTGGTATTCTATACCGATTGCAGGCTGTGTGTTAGTTTTATTACTTGCGCTCATTTTATCTTATAGACAGATTATTTTTGCTTATTCACATGGCGGTGGAGCTTATGTTGTTTCAAGGGAAAACTTAGGCGTTAATTTTGGCTTAATTGCTGGGGGCTCCTTACTAGTTGATTATATTTTGACGGTTTCTGTAAGTGTATCAGCAGGAACAGATGCGATTACATCGGCATTTCCAAATTTACATCCGTATAAGGTGATAATCGCTTGTATATTAGTTGCCTTATTAACGTTATTAAATTTGCGAGGGATTACGGAGTCAGCTTCAATACTTGCTTATCCCGTATATTTGTTTGTATTAGCCTTATTTATTTTAATAGGTGTCGGTTTATATAAGATTATTACAGGTGATGTATCACCACAATTACATGAATCGCTTGGTACACCAGTTGCGGGAATATCGTTATTTATTTTGCTAAAAGCCTTTGCATCTGGTAGTTCTGCTTTAACGGGCGTTGAAGCTATCTCAAATGCAATTCCAAATTTTAAAGATCCAGCTCCGAAAAACGCTGCAAAAACATTAGTGGCTATGGGTATTTTATTAGCCATCTTATTCACTGGAATTGTTTTCTTAGCGTATTATTATGGCGTGGGTCCTAAGCATGATGAAACAGTTGTTTCACAAATTGCTAGTCAAACATTTGGACGAAATGGAATGTACTTTTTTATTCAAGGAACTACTGCCTTAATACTTGTATTGGCGGCTAATACAGGCTATTCTGCATTTCCGTTACTTGCATATAACCTGGCGAAAGATAATTATTTAGCAAGAATGTTTACAAATCGTGGAGATCGATTAGGTTATTCAAATGGTATCATTTTTCTTGGAATTGCATCCATTCTTCTCATCATTGCATTCCAAGGGCATACAGAAAAACTAATTCCTTTATATGCAGTTGGAGTATTTATTCCATTTACACTCTCACAAACTGGTATGCTAGTGAAATGGATTCGCGAAAAACCAAAGCACTGGCCTGTTAAATTAACGATTAATTTCGTTGGTGCATTAATTAGCTTTACGGTTATGATGATTTTCTTTATCACAAAATTCACTCAAGTTTGGGCAGTGCTGATTTTTCTACCATTGTTGATTTTGGGCTTTCATATGATTAAAAGACATTATGATTCAGTTGGTCCTCAATTACGAATAGATATGGAGAATCCAGCAGTCCCAATTGAAGGAAATGTTATTATTGTGCCAGTGGCTGGTATAACAAAAGTAGTGGAAAACTCATTGAATTATGCTAAATCATTAAATGCTCAAGTCATTGCTGTTCATATATCGTTTGATCGTGATAATGAGAAATGTTTCGAAGAAAAATGGAAAAAATGGCAGCCTGATGTTCGTTTAGTCACAATTCATTCGAGCTATAGAAGTATGGTTCAACCACTCACAAAATTTATTAAGATTGTTGAACGCAAAGCTAATGAAGCGAATCATCGTGTAACTGTATTAATTCCACAGTTCATACCGAATAAAAGCTGGCAAAACGTCCTTCATAATCAATCAAGCTTGATTATCCGGACAGTGCTTCTTTATCAAAAGGATGTCATTGTAACGACTGTACCTTTTCATTTAAAAGAATAAAATATAAATTATTAAAGCTCCAACATTTTCTGTTGGGGCTTTTTTTGTGAAATAAAAATAATAGATGATTCTAAATTATATTATGAAAATTTTAAACATAATTATATAAAAAGCTGTTCATCTATTATGAAATGGTAAGTGTGAAATTTATTACTTTAAAGAGATAGAGGAATAAAGAGAAATAGGACTTATTTCTATTTTTATTCTATCAATTGTTGTAAATATAGGAAAATACAAATACGTCTAAAGTCGGTATTTAAAAGAATACAAAGTTATTTTTGTAAAATTTATTGACGGAAATCAGAGTGATGTATTAATATTCTTTAACATACAGAATATTTAATTAATGTAAAAATAATACTATTGGATTTTGTTAGATTTTTGTTTATCATTAAAAATTTATGATAAAAGTCATCTATGGAAAGGAGTCAAATGTCATGGGTTCAGAACAAGATTTATTAGCTATTCATAACTTACATACAGGTTTTCGTATTAAAGATTCGTTTTACAATGCTGTTGATGATGTATCTCTTTCTTTGAAACAAAATGAGATATTAGCAATAGTTGGAGAATCTGGCTGTGGAAAGAGTACATTAGCAACATCTGTTATTGGATTACATAATCCAAATAATACGAATGTTTCAGGTGAAATCATTTTTAAGGATATGAATTTAGTAGCTCTAAATGATCGGGCTTTTAATACGATTCGGGGTAATGAAATTGGTATGATATTTCAGGATCCTTTGTCAGCATTAAATCCATTGATGAAAATAGCAGATCAAATTGAAGAAGCTTTATTGTACCATACAAATTTAAATAAGGAACAAAGAAAAGAACGCGTACATGAATTATTAAATCAAGTAGGTATAAAGAATGCAAAAAGAGTTGCTAGGCAATACCCTCATGAACTTTCTGGAGGTATGAGGCAAAGAATTATTATTGCAATTGCTCTATCATGTAAACCTTCAATTATAATTGCTGATGAACCTACAACTGCATTAGATGTAACGATTCAAGCGCAAATTTTAGATTTATTGAAAGAATTACAAAAAGAATCAGGAGCAGGCATTTTATTGATTACTCATGATTTGGGCGTAGTAGCAGAAATGGCTGATCGTGTAGCTGTTATGTATGCTGGTCAAATTGTTGAAGAAGCTCCTGTAGTAGAATTGTTTCAAAATCCCCTACATCCATATACGAAATCATTGTTTAAATCTATTCCACAAATGGATAAAGAAGCAGATAAATTACAAATCATTAAAGGTTTAGTTCCATCATTAACGAGTCTACCACGAAAGGGTTGTCGTTTTTCTAATAGAATTCCATGGATTGACTCTTATCATCATGAAGAGATACCAAAATTACATGAAATATCACCAGGGCATTATGTAAGATGTACGTGCTGGAAGCATTTTTACTTCGAAGAGGAAGAGGGGGGCAACTAACATGAGTTTTTTGAAAATTGAAAATTTGTGTGTGCATTATCCAATTCGTGGTGGTTTTTTCAATCGAATAATTGATTATACGTATGCGGTTGATGGAGTAGATATGGAATTTGAAAAAGGTAAAACATACGGCCTAGTCGGAGAGTCTGGATCAGGTAAGTCAACAATTGGAAAAGCTATCATTGGTTTGGAGAAGGTGACATCAGGAAATATTTATTTCGAAGGTGTTAATGTTTCTAACAAACGGCATAAAAGATTGTCCCAATATAGTCGTGACGTTCAAATGATTTTTCAAGATTCTCTTTCGAGTTTTAATCCACGTATGAGAGTTCGTGATATTATCGCTGAGCCGATTCGGAATTTTCTTAATCTAAGCGACCAGGAAGAAAGAAAACGCGTGATTGAATTGCTATCAATTGTTGGTTTGCCTGAGGATGCGCAGTATAAATATCCACATGAATTTTCAGGTGGACAAAGACAGCGCATTGGAATTGCAAGAGCTGTGGCATGCAATCCTAAACTAATTATCGCAGATGAACCTGTTTCTGCATTAGACCTATCTGTACAAGCTCAAGTATTAAACTTCATGAAAGATATTCAGCAAGAATTTGGATTAAGCTATTTATTTATTTCACATGATTTAGGTGTTGTTAAACATATGTGTGATTACATATCTATAATGTATAAAGGTCGATTCGTCGAAACTGGTACACGTAAAGAAATTTATACATCTCCTCAACATATATATACTAAACGTTTATTATCTGCAATTCCTGATATTAATCCATCTGAGCGTATTAATAAACAAAGAAAAAGAAAAGAACTTGAAGCATTATATGCACAAAATGAATCCAATTACTTCGACCAAAATGGTAGAGTATATAATTTGAAACCGGTGACTGAGACGCATTTTGCAGCAATACAAGATACCGAAATGGGAGGTGTCTAATATGTGGAAAGTCATTTTACGTCGATTTCTTCTAATGATTCCACAGTTGTTTGTGTTAAGCTTACTCATTTTTATTATGGCTAAATTCATGCCAGGGGATCCTTTTACAGGATTAATTACACCAGATACCGATCCTTCTAGAATAGAAGAACTTAGACAAGAAGCAGGATTCTACGATCCTTGGTATGTTCAATACTACAATTGGATTTCAAATGCCTTGCAAGGTGATTTTGGAAGAAGTTATACGTTCAAGGTAGATGTAGCAACACTAATTGGTGAACGTGGTATGAATACGTTATGGTTAGCTATTTTAAGCTTCATATTAATTTATATAATTGCTATACCTCTTGGCGTATTAGCAGGACGTTTTCAAAATACATTAGTAGATAAATCGGTTGTGCTGTATAGCTACATAAGTTATGCAATTCCTACATTCGTATTATCGTTGATTTTTTTATATCTTTTAGGATATAAATTTCCGCTATTCCCTACTAGCGGAACAGTTGATGTTGCATATGAACCAGGTACTTATGATTACTTTAAAAGTAAATTTTATCATTTACTTTTACCTGCAATTACTTATGCCTTACTTAGTACGACAACAATCATTCAATATTTGCGATCAGAAATTATCGATGCACAAACACAAGATTATGTTAAGACAGCGAGAAGTAAAGGTATACCGATAAATAAAATTTATAATAAGCATATTTTCAGAAATTCTTTACTTCCAGTAGCAGCATTTATAGGATATACAATGTCAGTTTTACTTGGTGGATCAGTTTTTATTGAAACGATATTTGGTTATCCGGGAATGGGACAACTATTTATTCACTCTATTCAAGCTCGCGATTATAGCGTTATAACAGCTCTAATATTGCTTTTCGGTTTATTAACTTTAATTGGTAGCTTAATATCTGACATTATTATGAGCATTGTAGATCCTAGAATTCGAGTAGATTAATAAATATGGATAGTAAGAGGTGATGAAAATGGATAATCAAACAGAAGTAACTGTAGGAACATCAGTGCAAGCATCAATACCTGAAAGTCCACCTCTTGGATTTCGGGTCATTGCAAGGGAATTTACAAAAGATAAGTTAGCAATGGGTTCACTTATCATGATTATTATTGTGCTATTAGGAGTCTTCATAGGGTCAGCTTTTATAGATCAAGCACAATTAATGAGAGTTAGTTTACTAGATAAATATGCTAAACCAGGAGAAGGGTTTCTTTTGGGAGCTGATCAAGCCGGTCGTGATATATTTGGTCAATTAATAATAGGGGCCCGAAATTCACTTGCGATTGCCATTTCAATCACTGTCATTACAGGTATAGTTGGTGTCGGAATCGGCTTAATTACAGGTTACTTTGGTGGAGTAATTGATAATATCATTATGCGTATTATTGATTTTTTTGCCACATTACCTACTTTAATGCTAATCATCGTATTTGTTACGATTGTGCCTAAATACAATGTAATGACATTTATTCTTATATTGAGTATTTTTTTATGGGTTCCTACTGCACGGTTAGTGCGTAGTAAGGCACTCTCTGAGAGTCGTAGAGATTATGTAAATGCATCAAAAACAATGGGGACTAGTCATGCTTCAATTATTCTTAAAGGGATTATGCCCAATCTCAGTTCAATTCTAATTGTTGAGCTTACATTAAGTTTTGCCGGAAATGTTGGAATTGAAACAGGTTTATCATTCCTAGGATTTGGTTTACCGCCATCTGTTCCTAGCTTAGGCACTTTAGTAAGCTATGCAGTAAATCCCGAGGTATTGTCAACTAAGTTATGGATTTGGTTACCAGCATCATTACTAATTCTAGTATTGATGTTAGGCATAAATTACGTTGGTCAGGCGCTTCGCCGTTCTGCAGACGTTAAACAAAGACGAGGATAAGGGGGAAAAAGTATGAGAAGTAAGAAATGGTCAATTGTAGGGATTTTAGTTGTATTAACGCTACTACTTAGTGCATGTGTTGGTACTAAGAAAAGTGAGCAAGTAAGCAAAGAAGTGAAAGAAGAAGGAGGAGGAATAAAAGAAACATCATTCATGTCGTTTCCTATGCAAACAGACAACAAAGATAAAGCTATAAAAGGTGGCACTTTAAATGTAGCATTAGTTACAGATTCACCTTTCCAAGGAGTTTTTTCTGATACATTATCTGAAGATAATTATGATCAAGAAATTCAGTATTATATGGGTAACTATATTTTTGAAACAGATGGTGACTTCCTTGTTAAAGATGGAGGAATCGCTTCTTTAAATGTGGATACTAAAAATAAAAAAGCGACTATCAAAATCAAAGACGGTGTGAAATGGTCTGATGGAGAACCATTAAAAATTGAGGATTTAATGTATCCGTATTTGATTATCGGTCATAAAGATTATACAGGTGTACGCTATGACGCTGAAAAGCAGAATATTGTAGGAATGACTGAATATCATGACGGTAAAGCAGAATCAATTTCAGGCTTGAAAAAAGTAGATGATAGAACATTAGAAATTTCATTAAAAAAAATAACACCGGGTATATTTACGGGACAAGGTGATGGACTTGTAAATTATGCAGAGCCGTATCATTATTTGAAAGATGTACCTGTTAAGGATTTAATTAAATCAAACAAAATTCGAAAAGCTCCATTATCACTAGGTGCTTTCAAACTTGAGAGAATTGTAAATGGTGAATCTGTACAATTAATAGCTAATGAATATTATTTTAAAGGGAAACCAAAAATTGATAAAGTTGTGATTAAAGTAGTGCCTTCTTCTTCTAGTGTAGCAGCCTTAAAAGCAGGTGAATATGATATAGCGTTAAGTATGCCGACAGATATTTATCAAACGTATAAAGATATAGATAATGTAACAAATTTAGGTCGTCCAGAAATGTCTTATACGTATTTAGGATTTAATTTAGGTAAATATGATAAAACCAAAACTTTATCCATAATGGATGATCATGCGAAAACAAATGATGTTCAACTTCGTCAAGCTATTGCATACGCTTTAAATGTTGAGGAGTTGAATAAACAATTTTATGATGGCTTACGTACTCGTGCAAATTCTATAAATCCTCCTGTTTACAAATCATTCTATGCTGAATCTATTGAAGGTTATAAGTATAATCCTGATAAAGCGAATAAATTACTTGATGAAGCGGGCTATAAAGATATTAATGGCGATGGTATCCGTGAAGGAAAAGATGGCAAACCATTTGAATTAAAATTCGCATTTATGGCTGGTGGAGAAAATGATACAGCAATGGCACAATTCTACATTCAAAATTGGCAGGATGTAGGTTTAAAAGTTTCTTTAACAACAGGTAGACCAATTGAATTCAATAGTTTTTATGATAAAGTCCAAGCAAATGATAAAGATATTGATTTATTCGTTGCAGCATGGGCTACAGATAATAATCCGTCACCAAGTGAAGTGTATTCAAAAGAAGCAGAATATAATTTAACACGTTTTACTAGTCCAAAAATGGATAAGTTAATTGCTGACATCGATTCTGAAAAATCAGTTGAGAGTCAGAAGCATCGTAATGATGCATTCCTGGCATGGGAAAAATATATGGAAGCACAATTACCGGTTGTGCCGCTTCAATTCCGTACACAAATAGTTCCTGTTAATAAGCGAGTTAAAGGTGTAGATATGGAATACGGTATATACCATTATAATTATCAGAATTGGGAACTAACTGCTGAAAAAGCTGTTAAAGCCAGCAAATAACAAAAGCTAATAACAGAAAGCTGAGTAATAAGTAGAGTGATACTTATTTATACTCAGCTTTTTTCATTGATAAATAACCAAAACTTCATCTTCGTATCACAGAAATATCGTTTTTTTATGGTAAAAGTGAAGTATTCGAAATACTTAGGGAGATTTATAATCTTTCAGAAATGAGGTGTTTAACATGGCATTTGTAGAAATAATAGATTGCTATAAAAGATATAAAATGGGAGATACAATTGTTGCAGCCAATAATGGTGTAAACTTTGAAATCGAAAAAGGTGAATTTGTAGTCATAGTGGGACCATCAGGTGCAGGGAAATCGACGGTGTTAAATATCCTTGGAGGTATGGATACTTGTGATGAAGGTCAAGTCATTGTAGATGGGACTGACATAGCGAAGTATAATTCTATTGAATTAACAGGTTATCGTAGGTCGGATGTTGGTTTTGTTTTTCAGTTTTATAATTTAGTTCCGAATTTAACAGCGAAGGAAAATGTTGAGCTTGCTTCACAAATATCAGCTAAAGCATTAGACCCTATTGAAGTCTTACGAGAAGTAGGATTAGCTAATCAGCTTGATAATTTTCCTGCTCAACTTTCTGGGGGAGAACAACAACGGGTTGCAATTGCAAGAGCAGTAGCAAAAAGTCCAAAGTTGTTACTATGTGATGAGCCTACAGGAGCTTTAGATTTTGAAACGGGAAAAGCTGTTTTAAAGTTGTTACATAATATGTGCCGTAATAAAGGGACTACGGTGATTGTTATAACTCATAATCTAGCAATTGCACCAATGGCAGATCGAGTTATAGAAATTAATAATGCTAAGGTTCGTCATGTGAAACTAAATGCTAATCCTACTCCAATTGAAGCTATTGAGTGGTGATTAATATGAAGAAAAAATCGTTATATAAAGATATAAGCCGTGAAATCTGGAATTCAAAGGGAAGATTTTTTTCCATTCTTATTCTAACCATGCTTGGTGTCGCTTTTTTTGTGGGTCTAAAAGCGGTAGGACCAGATATGCTACATACTGCTGATCAATATTATAAGAAATACCATTTAGCTGATGTAGAAGTTTTATCTACATATGGACTAGACGAAAGTGATGAGAAATTATTAAAGAAGGTTTCAGGAGTTCAAACTATTGAATTTGGTTATTCAGCAGATGTATCGCTCAATGATTCTAATTTAGTAGGTAAAGTCTATTCAACTTCAAAAAAGCAAAAAATTAATACGTACCAAATTAATAAAGGGCGTCTTCCATCTGTATCAGGTGAAATTGCAATAGATAATAAGCTTTCTAATCAATTTAAAATTGGTGATACAATTACATTTTCAGAGAATAAGGATCAGAGTTTAAGTGATACATTTCACAAATCCACATATAAAGTTGTGGGATTTGTAACATCAAGTAAATATATTGAAAAAAGCGAGCGTGGCGTAAGTACAATTGGAAAAGGGAAGACGGATGCATTTCTCATCATTCCTGAGCAAGATTTTAAAATGAATGTTTATACAGTTGCAAGTATTGTATTCGATAATACGAGTAATGATGCAGCATATTCGGCTCAATATGAAAAGCAAATTGATAAAAATATTAAAGCGATAGAAAAAGCCTTAAAGAATCAACCACAAGAAAAATTAGCTACTATGAAACAAAAGGCTTTAATAAAAATTAATGAATCAGAAACGAAACTCAATAAAAGCAAACAAGAGCTAGCAAATAATGAGCAACAGCTAGCTAATGCTAAATCCAAGATTTATAAAGCTAGAGAAGAATATCGAAGTGGAGAAACTGAGTTATACAATCAATTACAGGTTGCTGAATCAAAGCTAAATCAAAGCGAAGCACAATTAAACGCTTCTAAAAAAGAATTAGATGAAGCTCCTAGTAGAATAGCAAATGGTAAAAAAGCGATAGCTGAAGGACAAGCTAAAATTAAAGAAGCAGAACAAGTATTAGATACAAAACAAAAACAGTTGGATGCACAGAGACAGCAACTCGAACAACTTGGTTTATTACATGGTGACAACCTGGCTAAAATTAAGGCTGCTCAAGCACAATTAACGCTTGAAAGGAACAAGCTTCTAGGTGCGAAACAACAATTAGCTAATCAAGAAGTGGAAATAAGACAAGCTGAGAATGCATTAAAGATTGGAACTGAAAAGTATAAAGAAGGTAAAGCACAATTAGCTGCGGGAAGAGAACAATATGAAACAGAAAAAGAGAAAGGAATGCAAGAATTAGCTAATGTCAAAGCAAAAATTGATGCAAGTGAACAAGAATATGAAAAAAGTCTTGCACTATTTCAAAAAGAAAAGCCAAAGGCAGAGAGAAGAATAGCCGATGCTGAAGAAAAAATTGTACAAGCAAAAGCTGATGTTGCAAAGTTAGAGTTACCTAAATATTATGTGAATGACCGTTCTAATAATCCAAGATATACGGATTTTAAAGATAACGCAAATCGTATCACATCACTTGCTTCCATCTTTCCTGTGCTGTTCTTTTTAATAGCAGCACTAGTTTGCTTAACAACAATGACAAGAATGGTAGATGAGCAACGTACACAAATAGGATTGTTAAAAGGACTTGGGTATCATAATAAAGATATTATATCTAAATACTTTATTTATGGTTCTTTGGCGTCTGTTATTGGCTCAATCTTTGGATTGCTTATCGGTTTACAGCTTTTTACTAGAATCATATATAATGCGTATTTAACGATGTTTGATATGCCGAAATTAACCATTTTATTTGATTTTAAAACGATCTTACTGGCTGTTATTGTAGCATTACTGTGTACAAGTGTTACTGCGTATGTTGCTACAAAATCCATTTTACGGTCAAATGCGGCAACCCTTATGCGTCCAAAAGCACCTAAAAATGGTCAACGAATACTATTAGAAAAAGTAGGATTCATTTGGAAGCGTCTTAATTTTACTAGTAAAGTTACAGCAAGAAATCTATTTCGTTATAAGAAACGAATGTTTATGACCATTATCGGCGTTGCAGGTTGTACCGCATTAATGTTTACAGGATATGGGTTAAGAGATACGATACAAGACTTGGTTCCGCTACAATATAATGAAATTATGAAATATGATGCAGCGGTTTTATTATCAAATGATATAGATACACCTCATAAAAAGTCATATGATCAATTAATAGAAAGTAATAAAAATGTATCTTCGAAAACCAGTGTATTTCAAGCAAATATGACAGCAGTGAAAAAAGGTGTCAACAATCAAGAAGTAACTATTATGGTACCTGAGAAAAAAGAAGAGCTAAATACTTTCATTACACTACGTCATATGGACAATAAAAAATCAGTGCACGTTCCAAATGAAGGAGCGGTTCTTTCTAAAAAATTAGCTTCTTTATATGGTGTTAATCCTGGAGACACTTTAATTGTAAAAAATAGTGATGATGAACAAATTAAAGTCAAAGTCAAGGATATAGTAGAGATGTATGCAGGACATTTTATTTTTGTGTCACCAACATACTACCAATCCATTTTCGGTGATAAGCCAATCTATAATGTAGAGTTATTAAAATTGAAAAACACAAAGGCAGATTGGCAAGATAATTTTGCAGAGCAATTAATGAATAATAGCGGAATACTTGCCGTTAGTTATACGAATACATTTAGCAATTTGTTACAAGATACGATGGATAGTTTAAATGTTGTTGTTATTGTGTTAATCGTATGTGCAGCATTACTTGCATTTGTTGTTCTATATAACTTATCTAATATAAATGTGTCTGAACGAATTCGGGAACTTTCAACAATTAAAGTGTTGGGATTTTACCCAAAAGAAGTAACGATGTATGTGTATCGAGAGAATATCATTCTCACGATATTAGGAATTGGCTTAGGATTTGTTTTAGGTAATGCGCTACTTCAAATTGTCATTACAACAGTTGAAGTAGATGAAGTGATGTTTAGTCATGTAGTACATTGGACAAGTTATGTTTATTCGGCAATATTGACAATCATTTTCTCTTTATTAGTTATGTTAGTAATGCATATAAAGCTTAAGAGAGTGGATATGATTGAAGCATTGAAATCAGTAGAGTGATAATAGAAAGTTGAGTGATAAATTGAAATCATTCAGCTTTTTATTATTTAACAATAGTAGTATTTCTTATTATGCTGGATCCCTTTTTGTGCAACAATCTGGGAAGTATAGTCCAATAAGGTTAAAACATACTAAAGGTAAGATAACTAAAAAATTGAAAGAAGTGTTAAATTTGAAACAACTGATTATGGTGATATATGTTTCTTCAATTTTTATGCTGTGCCCGATATATTCAAAGGCGGCAACAACGCCTTGTAGTATGGTTTTGGAACCAATTGATAAAAAACTTACGAATGCGAAAGGCTCAGCTTTAATTTATAAAGTTCAGTTACGCCCACCGAGTTTTGCACGAACAAATATAAGTATTCTTGGTGTACATCTTCCAGAACCCTCTTCTTATGGAAATTACGATAGTTATGAAGGTTTTGCATTTATACCAAATGAGATAAGTTGGCGTTTCAGACTTTATCCATCTCCGGAAGAAGATAGTCCAACTTGGGCTGGAAGATTTGATGAAATAACAGCGAAAATGAAAAATGTAGAAGTACAGGTGCGACTTTCTAATTTAAAAACCGAAAAATTAGGTCCAAGTGTATTAAGCGGTAAAATGAAATATTGTAAGTAGTAACATTCTATAAAACTCTTAGGAGCGTTTTTTCTTCATTAGAATTGTTTTATATGTTAAAATATTATCAAACACAAGATAAGGTGGTGAAGTCATTCGGCATAGCAGTAGTTTGTCAATCAAAAACTATGTTATGACTGGAGAAGAGTCTAACAATCATTTAACTGTATACTAAAAACATTTTGCATTTTCTTCCTGTAAAAGGAGGTTTAAATGTTTACTTTAGTATGCGTTATTGTTGTTATACTCTTCGGAAATGACTTAGCTTTTTTAACCGTAGAGTATAACTCTACGGTTTTTTTGTGTTTTCAACCAAAGAGGAGGAATTAATATGATAAACGAGTTATTTAAACAAATGCGAACACCAGAAGTGTTTAAACCATCTGAAAAGGTATTTTGGCAAGATGCTCATATAGCCAACTATTTATTGGCTGCCCATCTTGACTCAAATTTCGAAGGGGCTAGCCGAAACCCATTCTTTATTGACAAATCTGCTGATTTTATAACGAATCTAGTTGCTGATCCACAAGGTCAAAAAATGATTGATTTTGGTTGTGGACCAGGTTTATATTGTGAACGTCTCTATAAAAAGGGATTTGAAGTTACAGGAGTAGATTTCTCTGAGAATTCTATCCTTTATGCGAAAGAAAAAGCAATGAGTCAAGGGCTACCTATTGAATATCGATATGAAAATTACTTGCAGCTAAAGGATCAAAATCAATATGATATGGCCATCTTTATATATTGTGATTATGGAGCACTGAGTAAAAATGCACGTCGGCAAATACTACAAAATATTTGGTCTAGTTTAAAAAAAGGTGGACAATTATTTTTTGATGTTTTTACCGAAAATAAATACGAATCATTCTCTGAAGGAAAACAATGGAGTTTTAATGAAGATGGAGGGTTTTGGTCTCCACTTCCTCACATCGAATTAAATCATAATGTAAAGTATGATAACTATATTACATTGGAACAAACAGTAGTATTAAATGAAGAAATGTCAGATGTCTATTACATTTGGAACCAATATTTCACAAAAGAAATGATTATATCAGAAGTAACAGAAGCAGGTTTTACCGTAAAAGATATTTTTAGTGATGTGACAGGTAAGAAGTACTCCGATAAAAGTGATACTTTAGCAATACTGTTAGAAAAATAAATAATTGTTATTGAAGTAAGGGATGCTTGAGCAGAAGAGAAAGGCTGTCATTTAGCCGTTTTTTTTGTTTTGAACATTGAGGGAGTTTAGTTTAATAAAGAACGAGAGCTTGCTTAATTTATACAATATTACAAATAAAACATATTGCATTATAATATAGTAGAGGTGGCTTTAAATGAAGAGTTGCATTGAATTGACTGGGATAGTTAAGAAACCATACTAATTTAACAGGAGGATTTTACATGACTATTCCAGATAAACAAATATATCCCCGTACAGGAGATAAAGAAACTATTTATTTAAAAAATGTAATTACTAATCCGAATATAATAGTTGGCGATTACACAATGTATAACGATTCTGTAAATGATCCAACATTATTTGAAAAGAACAATGTATTATATCATTACCCTATAAATCAGGATAAACTTATAATTGGAAAGTTTTGCTCATTGACTTGAGGTATCCGATTTCTTTTTAATAGCGCCAATCATACTATGACATCATTATCCACATATCCGTTTCCTCTTTTCTTTGAAGAATGGGATTTAGACTCTAAAGATGTCGCTACTTCTTGGGACAATAAAGGAGATATCATTATTGGAAATGATGTATGGATAGGCTATGAGGCTGTTATTTTGGCTGGTGTTACTATAGGAGATGGGGCAATTATTGGATCTCGTGCATTGGTTACAAAAGATGTTCCACCATATACTATTGTCGGAGGAATGCCTGCAAAACCAATAAGAAAACGATTTTCAGAGCAAACTATTTCTTCATTACTCGAAATAAAGTGGTGGAATTGGTCGAAAGAAAAAATTTCAAGAAATATTAGTGCGATTCAATTTGGTAGTATAGAACAACTAAAATAAAGTTAGCTACTCCAGCCAGACTGTGAATAAATGTACTTAAATCATTGTGTGCAATTGCGTAAGGGGAAATTTGTAATTTAGGCAACGTTGAAATAGGAATGCTTCATATATCTAATCTAGAAAAAGGAACATTTATTTACTTTGCTAGAGGTTTAGCAAACTCGATTGACATAACTATAAGTGATGGTATGGTGAAGCAAATTTTGTCTGCTGGAGAATATGTAGTATGTAGAGTTGACGTAGAGTCCTTTGAAGAACTTGTTACAACACCCTTAAATCAAGCAAATAAGTATCATTGTATTAACTATATAAGTTTATAAAGTATCGTCATTTGTTGTACAAGAGAAAAGGATAGATGAACAGGGAAGTATACCTGTTTACATCTATCCTTTTTTTATTATACAATGGTGATATTTTCAAACCCTTGGATTTCCGCCAGGTTTTTTAACTCTAACATTTCGCTTTTTGTCGGTGTTCGCGAGTTGGAAAGAGGACCTCGAACACCATGATTACGGAAAGAGATTAGTTTTAATGGAATGTCTTTTTTTCTCTCTTTAATGATGCTAGCAATGCCCTCTATGGCATCATTAGCATCAACATAATCAGGGACATAAACAATACGGATTTCCTTTAATAAATCATGATTGGCCAAGTATTTTAAATTCTTTTTCACTATTTTATTAGAAGAAGCTTTTGTCAGACGCTGATAGACTTTCACGTCCCATGCTTTTATATCAAGCATAACTCCGTTTGTAACTTTCATTAACTCTGGATACTTCTGCAAATCAACCATTCCATTTGAATCCATTAAACAAGTTAAAGATGCTTTTTGTGCGAGCTGAAATAACTCTGTTAGAAACTGAGGATATAAACTGCATTCACCACCTGAAACAGTAATTCCGCGAATAAAAGGAATGTTTTTTTGAATTTCCCCCATAAGTTCACTTGCTGTCATTGTGTTCACTTTTGGTGAGGCATTATTAGGACAGTTCTGTATACAAGTATCACAATGAATGCATAGTTCTTTATTCCATACAACTTTACCGGATTCTATCATTAGTGCACCGGTTGAACACTTTTTTACACATGCGCCACAATGGCGGCACATTTTTTGCGTTTCTGGATTATGACAATACAAACAGCCGATATTACATTGTTGTAGAAAAACAGCTGTTCGTGCACCAGGCCCATCAACGGTGCTTATTGGTATGATTCGATTAATAGGAGATTCATTTGATTTTTTTAGTACATTCATTAGTCAATCCTCCGAAGCATTAAATCATTCGCACTTTTCGTTCAGCTAATTTATTAACTTCATAGGTTGGTGCTCCCAAATGCGTCGTATTTTGTAAAACTGCTTCATCCATATTATATTTTTCTATTTCACTGCGTTTAACAAGATATCCAGTGATGCGGACTAAATCAGAATCTGCAGCGTAGAAGCTCATATAGTGGACGCCTTGCATAAATGCACCTTTCACTACATCTAGCAAGGAAGCTGGATTTTGCTCTACATTGGTTGCAATAGGGAAAATGTCACCCACTCCAGATGGAAAGTATTTATGATAGCGAGCGGAATGTGTCAAGTGATCGATAAAGCTCTCAGGTTCCTCTCCAACAGGAATACGGACACCTGAGGTAACGCCAATATCAGATTCTAATCCCACCTGTGCGTGCAGTACGAATTTTCCGTCTGTCAACGGAGAGTAAAGGGCAGTCAACCCTTGGACTTGAACATGAACAGTATCCATAATTTTATTCGCCAATTGATCCGCTTCTAAATCTCGGCCATATTTCAAATCCTTGTCTTTCAGTAATGTATTTACACATTCTGCTAAACCAGTTATTCCAAACATTGCAACAAAGCGATCCTTTGAAATTAAACCTTCTTTTACTAAGAAATTAGATTCAAAGAAGCCAGATTCTTCAACAAGAAAACGTATGCGTTCATTTAAGTAATCACCCATGCAAGAAATACTATCTGGAAGTAACTCATCCATAAATTGCTCTAGGCTATCTGCTTCTAGTGCTAGTTTAGTCAGTGTTAATCTAACCAGAGTATAGGCTCCACCACTTACTGGTAAAATGTTATAGCAACTAGAAATTCCATATTCTCCTTCGTAGTACTCTTTATTAGCCTTATGATTACAAATAGCTGGATTAGAAGAGATAAGAGAGCACTTAATAGCTTCTTCTGCAAAAGCATCTGAAGTAATATCTGGGTCATATTTAATTGTAAAGTTAGGAACAGCGTTCTGTAGTTCTTTCTCCACCTTCAGTAATAATCGTCCTGCTCGTGTTTCTTCAGGACCAATATTAGCATGGCAGAAAGAATCCGTAATGGTTCGATCTAAGTATGTTAAAAACAACTTCAGCTTTTTACAAACCTCTTCATCTGAGTAATTATCTAAAAATGGATCTATCATCTTATCTAAATTACCTAAATAAACTGGAAAATTAGTGATGGAAGGCACATGTCGATAAAGAATCATTAAGCTTGTAAGTAATTCATCTAAATCTGTAGGCGGATTGATTTGTAAAAAGTCACTTCCATTTTTGATAAAGCGATTATAATCGGGCATGATATACCTTGGTCTATATGGAGCATGTCCTTCGAATAAATCATTAATGGATCCGTTTTCGAAGAATAATTTTGTTTTTTGAGGGATCTTCAATATATCCAAACCATTTTCAGCTATTCTAGCTAGATTCATCAGTTTCTGTTCATGTGTTAATTTGGTAGATGTTAGTACATCATAAGCTGCTTTTTTATCAAACATCTAAATTCTCTCCTTTGAGTTCGTGTAGTAGGTCTATCATGTTGTTTAGAAGATTAATTGAAAATGAAAGTTATCAAAGAAATATAACTTGTGAAAAATTCACGGTAATTATTATTTGTAAACTATTGAATGTAATTGGAATATTGTTTATTCAAATTACAAATCATTATATTGATATACCAATAGGAAATACGTTCAGTGTAACATATCCATTTTTCGTTATGTTAAATTCCACAATATTGTCACGAACCTTTGAGGGTGTATGAACTTAGTTTATTTAGAGGTACTTTAAACATTTAATTTACACTCACTTGTCTCTACTAATATATCTCTTTTTTTGATGAAGATTACGTGCTTCGAAGAAAAACTGGTTATCTCATGAATACTATGTATTTGGTACAAAAATATCTAAGGCTTTCATATGCATTAACTAAATTCTCAATGTTTTTTACTGAAGTATATAATTATTCAACGAACAAAGTTGTAAAACATGGTAAAATTACAAAAATAAGGGTATTTGGTATGTGAGAAAAATATCGATTTATAGAGTAAAGAAGAAGTGAATCGTATTCTTTCATGGACACAAGACCTACCATTCATATGCATGGTGCTAAACTATAATAAAAAGAAAGGATTAATAAGACCTAAGATCATTTGAATTGTCGTGGGTGATAATATGAAAATTTCTATAGAGGAAATAAGCAAAGAACGGGAAGAAGAAATTCTCATTAGGTGTCATGAGGTAGATGACGAAATATATGAAATCATAAACAAGTTGGAAAATGAAAATCTTATTGTACTCGGACATCAAAAAGATAAAGTTCACCGAATTAAGCTTAGTGAGATTTATTATTTTGAAGCAGTTGATGGAAAGGTTTTTGTTTACTGTAAGGACAACGTTTTTGAGGTAAAACAAAAGCTATATGAATTAGAGGCATTATGCAAAGAAAAGAACTGTTTTCGTGCATCCAAATCTACAATTTTGAACATAGCTAAAATTTCATACATAAATCCGTCCATAAGTGGCCGATTCGAAGCGGTGCTTGATAACGGGGAACGTACAGTTGTCTCAAGGCAGTATGTGCCTGTCCTTAAAAAAATGCTTGGATTGTAAAAGGAGAGATAAGCATGAAGATGTCTGAATTTGTACGAGAGATGATTAAGGATTTCTTGATTATCTTTGCATTCATCATCATTATGATTACAATTTTACGACAGATATATTATCCCAATATGGCCTTTGATTTGAAGTCGATTTATATCATTATGGCATTTTCATTTTTAAGTGCATTAACTGGGTTTATTGTGTATTCTCCTAATGATATAAGTGAAAAGAAAATGCGTATGAAAATTATCATTCATTTTTTGACTTTGGAGATTCTATTGATTGCCCTTAGTTTAATTTTGGGGATTGTGAATAGTGCATTAGATGTAATCATTCTTGCACTGGAAATTGCAGTAATCTATATCCTAGTTCGTCTGCTGTCATGGCAAAATGATAAAAAAGAAGCCCAAAAAATCAACGAAAAACTAAAGTCGTTTAAGAAAGACATTTATGAATAGTCAATAAGATCATAAAGCAGCAGTTATCTGCAACATAATATTATACGGTAAGTTTTATAGCTTACCGCTTTTTTTGCATCTTATTTGCTTGTGGATACAACTTACTGATTTTCTATGTACTTCTTTTTCAATAGTTTATTATGATGAGTTCATAAAAATATTCGAAAGAGAAGGAGTAACTAAAATGGATACTTTACTATTATTTATTACTTTGATTTTTGAGATTTCTTTTGCAATCTATTGCATGGTAACAAAGCAAAACCATAAAAAAATAAAGAATTGGATTAGGATTGCTATATTTATAGCATTTGTAATGTTCACACTTTCATCGGTGATTGTGTGGAGTTTACGCTGGGTAATGCTTGCCATACTACTTTTCATATTAGCGGTAAAGGGAACAGTTTCTCTTATTCGTAACAAAACAAATACCGACAAATACAAAACTTTTAAAATTGTGTGGAAATCGATTATTATGATATTGGCATTTGTAGTTGTACTTGCACCTGCAATTGTTTTTCCACAGCATAAATCACCAAAAGTGACAGGTGAATATGATGTCGCAACAGCTACTTACACATATGTTGATAAAAAACGTATGGAGGAATTTGCCGACACGGGGCAAAACAGATTTGTTAATGTGGAATTTTGGTATCCAAAAAACGCAGATGGAAGATACCCTCTTTTGGTGTTCTCACATGGAGCATATGGCATTAAGGCAAGTAATACCTCTACTTATATGGAGCTTGCAAGCCACGGTTATGTAGTCGTTTCAATCGATCATCCCTATCATTCTTTTTATACCCGTTCAGAGGACGGAACAGTGGTATTACTCAATACAGATTATAAGCGTGAAATTGATAATATGAATAAAGGAGCTTACACGAAGGAAAAACTCTTCGAACTCAATCAAAAATGGATGAAACTACGAACAGACGATATGAATTTTGTAATTAATACGATTCTTGAAAAAGCCAAAAGTGACAATAAACCTACTTATCAATGTATCAATACAGAGAAAATTGGTGTGTTCGGGCACTCAATGGGTGGTGCAGCAAGTGTTTGGCTAGGTAGAGAGCGTAATGATATACGTGCAGTTGTAAATATTGATGCTCCGTTCTTTAGTGAGCTTATTTATAAAAAAGAAATTGATGATTATGTAGCAAGCAGTGAAGCTTACACGACCCCACTTCTTAACATTTATTCTGACGATGTTTGGAGACAGCTCGAAAGCAACTCTACTTATGTAGCGAACAAACCGAATAATGAACAATTAAAAGAAGCATATACTGTTCATTTTAAAGGGGCAAAACATTTAAGTTTGACCGATTTACCACTTTTTTCTCCTATACTTGCAAATATTCTGCAAGGTGGAAAAGCCGACATTGATCCATATTACTGTATTGAAACTGAAAATGAACTAATTCTTAAATTTTTCGACTACGAATTAAAGGGAATTGGTCATTTCACTCCAAAAGGAACATATTAAATATAGTTCAGTCTTTTTTATTTTATCTAATTAAACAATATAACTGAAAATATCCATATTAAAGAACCTGAGCTCAAATAATTAAGCGAAGGTTCTTTAATATGGATTCTTTTTATTTGTCAGGAATAGACTTGGGATGAAGATTAACAAAAGAACAATCGTGGATACTAAAAATCCACCATGGTAACCTTTCAAACCATTGGAAATCGTTGGTTGCAATCCTTGTATGACAGTTGCGACAGTAGTTGCGATAATAGCCGAACCAAAACTTGCACCAAGGTTTTCTATAATATTAATACCGACACCTGCCTCTGGAAGTTGTTTACTGTCCAGTCCTGTATAAGCGTCACTCGTCAACGGAAGCATAATACCTCCAACACTGGTACCACGGATGAACAATACGATGGAAATCCAAATCATACTTGTTTTATCCGTGATAAAGATAAGCGGTATAGAACAGATAAGCGAAAGAACAAGGCTGACTATAACCACGTATTTTGCACCAATCTTATCAATCATTTTACCAATAAGTGATCGAGTAACGAGCATTCCAATTCCTTGAGGAATTAATGCAAACGCTGCTTCTATTGCTGTGAAATGACGGAAGTTTTGAAAGAACAATGGAAGTATTAACATAGGTCCTATGATGGCAATATTTGCCAGGAACAATCCGATGCTAGATGCTAAGAAGCTCTTGTGTGTAAATAAATTCATAGGAAGTACGGTTTGATTCTTTCTAACTATTTTTTGTATGTGAGATTATAGTTAATGAATGGAATAAATCTGACTATGGAGGTGGCTCGTCAACATAAAACTAGACAACTTTTTTGGACGTTCAAGTTTGTACTGAATAGGAGTCATGTAATCTAGTGTCTCATGAATCCGAATAAAGATTTACCAATGTACGTAATCAGCTAACTCTTGCTTTTTATTTTCTACTGCACTATAATCGATGATTTTTCTATTAAAGGAAATCGACAAATACGCATATATAATGCCATCTTTTATGGACTCTTACGCATGTCAGATCACTAACAACCACGGCTAATTCTTTATCTTGTTAACACACTCGATTTAAGTTGAGTAATCCATCGATCTCTAAAGCAGGAGCTGTTAACTCGTATTAACGAATAATGTCTTTACGTGGCTTTCCATTTAAATACAACTGTACCATTTGGTTTTTGAATTCGTCTATGGAATGTTCTTCTTTGTCTTTAGTCATGTAGATTCGCCTCTTTACCTAGTAGTTTTATTATTCTACTAGACTTTAAATTTTTATCTGAAATAGTGTAACCTATCAGACATTCTTACGTATTTCAAAAAGTTATTGGCAGAACGAATGCTATAAAAAAGGGGAGATAGAAAATGACAAAAAATTATCTATCTAAAGGATTCATATTGTCTGTGATGAGCGAGTTTATCTCAAAATTTAACTAAAAAAGATTTGAAGAGAATGGTTGTAAGATAGAGATTAAGGGTATATGTAAAGTAAGATTCATAGGTTGAGTTAAGGTGTAGAGGTATAAGAAGGTTCAAGTTTCATGATTGAATATACATTCTGCAAGATAGCGGTACATAATTTATTAACGATACTTTATATTCAAATTTTCACAATTATAATAGTGTAAAACTCGATAAAGGTGGAGGGAAATTAATGAGTATTTTTAGTAAGTTAAAACCAGTTGCTAGTACAGAATCAATGTTAGTTCACGAATCAGATTTATCTTGTGGTAGTCATCAAGAGGTACTATCATTTCACTCGTTCCAAAAAAGTGATATGGATAACTTCAAAGAAATTGCGACTCTTTTAGATAATTCAGTTGATGAAGGTGTAGCATTATTGGTACGCTATTTTGACCAAATAAATGATGATAAGGGGAGCGGTTTAAGTCAGAGGGAACTTAGTGACTATGTGAAAACGTTCTTACATTCTAAGAGAGATGAAAAGTACTTTGATAAGTTGTACAAGTTTATTGATAAGCTGTTAAACATGGAGGCTCCTATTTGCAAAGTGAATATAGCTTTTAATCAGTTGAATTTCTTTTTCACGACTGTACTGCTGTCTAAGGTAGGGTTGCATCCGAATAAATGTTTATTATTATTAACAAGTATACAGAAGGCGTTTAATATCGACCAACAGTTATTAATTAGGGAATCACATCTTCGATTATATGAAAATACTGCTATTAACATAACGAAGATAATCAATCAAAATACTGAAATCATGTTTATGAAAGATTTCTTGGATATGTTGCGACAAGAGGAGGGGGAAATTCAAAGTATAAAAGCGGCTAGTGAAGAATTAGCTGTGTCGGTTGATGATGTAGCGAACCATGCTGTATCAGTTGCTGAATCTACCGAGGAAGCGGTGGAGATGTCTAAGAAGGGGCAAAGTGTTGTTGGTACTGCTATAGGTGAAATTGTAACGACTAGCAAAGAATACGAGCAAGTTGTTGATAAAGTAAATGAACTTCAAGGTGCGGTAAGTCAGATCGAAGAAGTAGTTGAAGTGATTAATGGTATAGCTGACCAAACGAATCTATTAGCTTTGAATGCTGCAATTGAGGCGGCAAGAGCTGGAGAGGCAGGACGAGGATTTGCTGTAGTAGCAGATGAAGTTCGTAAGTTAAGTGATAATAATGTCCAGTCTCTCAAAAAAGTAATAGCCAATGTTGAAACGTTACAAACGGTTTCGAATGACATCTATAGACTTACGAATCATACGAAAGAAGTAATAGATAAGAGTGTGGAAGATGCTCAGGAAACAATTCCGATGATTTCCCGTATTATTACCAAAATGCAGGATATAAACGAACAAACGAATGGAACTGCGGCAACTGCAGAAGAACAATCAGCCGGAGTAAATGAAGTAGCTAATCGAATGACGAGTATTGCTGATATTTCTGTGTCTCTTAACAACTTAAGCCATGAAACCATTAATGCAATTCATAAATTAAGTGTAATGATAAATGATTATCGTAATAGCATTTTCTCTAGTAGAAGTAGCTTGACTACCCGAACAGTGCTTGAGTTAGCAAAGTCTGATCATGTACTATGGAAGTGGCGAATCTATAACATGTTACTTGGGGTAGAGACAGTTCGACCTACTGATGTGAATACACATATGGAATGTCGATTAGGTAAATGGTACTTTGCTCCTGAGACTCGGGAAGCTCTGAAACGGAATGAAAGTTACGTACAATTGGATGAGTACCATAAGAAAGTACATGATTATGCAAAAGAAGCTAGTAAAGCATATTTGGAAGGTGACGTGCACAAAGCAGAAGCCTTCTTTGAAGAGTTGGAAATTGCTTCCCATAAGGTTATCGAGTTAATTGATAAGATAATTAAAGAAACATGTGAATAAAGATGTAAATAACGTGTAGAAGAGATGGAGTACTCCCTAAAGACTTATAAGGGATACTCCATCTTTTTTAAAAAGATAAGAATGTATATAATTTTCATGGTGTCTAACCTTACACCTGCTATCTCGGAAATAAGCTAATCTGTTTTGAAAACCAAGTGCGGGTTTTCAAGAACAAATCGTCTTATTTCTGCCGCATAGTTCTTTCTAAAATGGGCGTAAAACAAGGAGCATAGACATTAATCAAAAAAGAACGGTGACAGTATTTCTCATGCCGAAGGGTTAAGACTGAAAAAAATAAAGTTGGAAGAAGCCTCTTTACAATGAATCCCTGATATGTAATTTAAAGAGACAGAAATAGGTATTATAGCTATGCTTAAATTAAACAATAAATCCAATTACGTTCATTATTTATGAAAGCTACGCATATAGGATGACAGTGCTTTTTCCTAGCTATATATTAATAGAATAGTAGAGAAAGACGCTCTTGTTCTGTACTATGAGAGCGTCTTTTTTTATATCTTCAACAAGGGTGGGGAGAGATTGGACAAAAAAGAAAAAAGAAAAACAAGCAACTACCCGTGCGAGTAACAATCCTTTTCTTTGCTATTTTCTTACTATTCACAACATTGGTCCTTCGTTTAGGAATCGTGCAGATTATCCATGGGGATGATTACAAACGTGAAGTGGAACGTACAGAAGATATTGAAGTCAGCAGCGGGATGCCTCGAGGTCGAATGTACGATAGATACGGTAGGGTAGTCGTTGATAACGTTGCTTTGGATTCTATCACCTTCACACGCGAGCAGAATACAACGACCGACGACATGCTTAAACTTGCTAGAAAGCTATCAGAGATGATCAAGGTTTCGACAGACAAAATTAGAGAGCGCGACAAGAAAGATTATTGGCTTTTGACGCATGAGAAAGCAGCTAAGAAGAAGATTACAAAAGAAGATGATAAGCAATTCAAAGCTGGCGAAATCGACGATATGGATATTTATCATCGTCAATTAGATCGAATTACGAAAGAAGAACTCAATTCACTCAGCAATAAGGATCTTCAGGTTCTTGCTATTTTCCGTGAGATGAACAGCGCTACTATTTTGACACCACAGCCCATTAAGAATAAAAATGTGACACGAGATGAAGTCGCTGAAGTAAGCGAACATTTGTCATCACTACCAGGCATCGACGTCATCGCGGATTGGGAACGAATGTATCCGTTTGATAAAACGCTTCGTACCGTTCTCGGCAATGTCAGCAAGCCGGGCCAAGGTATTCCTGCGGATAAACTAGACTACTATCTATCCCGTGACTACAGTCGGAACGATCGGGTAGGGACAAGCTACATCGAGGCCCAGTACGAAGATATGCTGAAAGGCCAAAAAGAAAAAGTCAAAAAAGTTACCGATAGAAGCGGGAATGTCGTCGATTCCGAAGTGGTTTCCACCGGACAGCCGGGGAACGATCTGGTGCTGACAATCGACATGGGTTTGCAAACAGCTGTTGATAAAATCGTAACCGACGAAATGATGAAAAAGAGAAATTTCATAATGGACAGGGCATTCGTCGTCATGATGAACCCAAACACGGGCGAAATCTTAGCCATGTCAGGTAAGCAGTTCGTGAAAGACAATGGTAAAACAGAGTTGCAGGACTATGCATTAGGTACTTTCACCTCTGCCTATGTAAGTGGGTCTGTCGTGAAAGGCGCCACCGTGCTAACAGGGTACCAGACGGGCGCGTTGCATATGGGCGATGTGAAGTACGATACAC
This sequence comes from Bacillus massiliigorillae, assembly GCF_000380245.2. Taxonomy (GTDB): domain Bacteria; phylum Bacillota; class Bacilli; order Bacillales; family DSM-1321; genus Bacillus_AD; species Bacillus_AD massiliigorillae. Next base: position 1,916,468 of record NZ_HG428741.1, on the reverse strand, counting down.
CTATTAAGATAAAGGGCACGCAAGTCAAGAAGTCGTGGAAGAACATGGGTAGCATTAGCGATCTTCAAGCACTCAAGCAATCGTCAAACGTGTACATGTTCAGAACGGCGATGGATATCGCAGGGGCCAATTATCGGCCGGGAGCTCCTCTGAACGTTGACCCGAAAACATTCGATACGATGCGGCGTTCTTACAATGCATTCGGTCTTGGGGTTCCAACGGGAATCGATTTGCCTAATGAAGCAACAGGGTATGTTGGCCACGATCTTGGACCTGGTAAATTGTTGGATTTCTCCATCGGGCAATTCGACACGTACACGCCTCTCCAACTGGTGCAATACGTCTCAACGATTGCTAACGGTGGGAAGCGCATCCAGCCGCATATCATGAGGGAGATTCGCGAGTCGAGTCATGATTCAAAGGAATCCGGAGCGGTATTGGAGAGCAACAATCCGAAAGTGTTGAATACGTTGGACATGAAAAAAAGCTGGATTGAGCGCGTCCAAAAGGGATTTGAAATGGTTATGCAACAGCCAGGTGGGACTGGCTACAATGCTTTTCATTCTGCGCCTTATAAAATGGCCGGTAAGACGGGAACCGCTCAAACGATGTATGCTGGACCGGATAAAAGTATCAATAAACGATTCGGTCCTTCGGATATCATGAACCTATCCATGATTGGATATGCTCCTGCGGATAACCCGGAAATTGCTATTTCCGTTGTTGTTCCATGGGCTTACGTGGGAAGTTCAGGACATAGCATGAACTTGGATATCGCTCGAAAAGCGATGGGTAAATACTTTGAATTGAAAAAAAGTAGAACTGATAATCAATAAAAAGGTGGGGTATTTGCTCCACCTTTTTATTGATATATTAATGATAGCTTTTGAATCAAACTTGATTAGTAATAACAAACACCATTATTTTTCAATTAATATAAACGTTCTCGATTGCGAAAGATATTACGTTATTAAATGTTTTTTTATATTTATTATTTGGTGTTTTATTATTCCCGAGGATAATAAAACACCAAATATCACTAAAATTGCTCCACTAATTTGAATAAATGTTATTTGTGAGCCTGTGACATATGAAATAATCATAGTAACTATGGGAACTAGGTTGAAAAATATAGAAGTATTACTTGCCCCAATAACTTTAATACCTTGGTTCCACCATAGATAACCTAAAACACTAGTAAAGATAGCCATAAATGCAATTGCTCCCCAAGTTTGAATCGGAATGTTATGTATTGGAACAGGGTTTTGAGTGGTTAAAGATACAATAATTAGACAAACAGCACCTACAATCATTGTATAGGTAGTTGTAGACAATGGACTTACATCCTTTATATATCGGCGTCCAAGTACACCATATAGAGCCCAGCAAGTATTACCAGCTAAAATGAATAAATCTCCAACAGAAATTGATAGGTTTTTAATAGTCTCAATATATCCCTGTGTTATGACTATTAACACACCGATGAAAGCAAAAAGAATACCAGCCAATTGCTTTTTTGAAATTTTATCTTTTAAAATAATTCTAGATAGTATAGTAGTTAATAAAGGATTCAGCCCCATAATTAAGGCACCGTTAACAGGAGAAGTATATTTTAATCCTACAAAAAATAAAGTGTTAAACCCAAAAATTCCTACCATTCCAAGAAAAATGTATATTAGGACATTTTGTTTTAAGACATTCTTCTTTATACCCTCTGTATATAATAAGATTATCAACATAATCACCGAAGCGATTCCGAATCTCCAAGCAGCAGCTGAAGCTGGTGAAAAATAGTCAACAGTATATTTTGCAAGGTTAAAGGTAGCACCAGTAAAAATAGAGAATCCAAGAAGCATTAGGTATATCTTTAAGTGCTTCATTTGTATTCCCCATCCTCTCTTAAAATCGAATAATAGGTATTCAATTTTGTCTTGGTTGTAGAAATTACTTCATCTAATTCCTTCTTTTTTCTTTCCATTTCTTCAAGATGCTTTTTTAAAATCTCAATGCGTTTATTTAATGAAGGTATTAACTTTGATGATTCAAGTCCTATATGTAATTTTTCTAAAATACAACCATCTTTTACAATCTCACTGATATCTTCTAATGACATACCTGTTTCTTTTAAGGTTTTTAGAAATTTCATAAATTGAATATCTGATTCTAAATAAAAACGGTTTCCATTCATTTTTCGGCTGCTTCACTTATTGACAACATTAACATCATCCTTTTCTTTAGAATAAAGCTAGTTTACAACTTAGAGATAACTCTAAGTCAATATTTTTTAAATATTTAATAATTTAATGTTAGTTTTGATATTTGAATGGGTACTAAAGGAGCAGTGGAGTTCAATAACAAGTGGGGGAAGTATGTTAAGATTAACAATTGTACGATAGTTATTTACTACATATTACAAAATCGTTCATCGATAATATAAGCGAACAAAGTCTTTTCTATTTTCGAACCAGAGGTGAAAGCATAGCAAAATCATTGATAAAATCTATCGTTATTATAGAAATCATTTAATTGATAAATAATCTGAATTGTTAATATAATTATAACAACCCATTGTAGTAGCTTTATTTTGGGTACATGAGGAGGGATTTGAATGTCTAACGAAATTGCTGGGATTATCATTCCTGATAGTCGCTTAGCTTTAGATGCACAGGATATTTTAAAAGAATACGGATCAGAACTATTGTGGAATCACTCAAATCGAGTGTATTTATTTGGGGCAATACAAGGAAAAAAAGTTAACAAAGCATATGATGAGGAACTTTTATATGTTAGTGCTTTATTTCACGATATGGGATTAACAAAGAAATTTAGTAGCAACGACCTTCGTTTTGAGGTAGATGGGGCGAATGCAGCTCGACAGTTTTTATCAACTTATAATATTGGAGAGGCATCCATGCAGCTTGTTTGGGATGCCATAGCTTTACACACTACACTTGGTATTGCTGAGCATAAAGAAAATGAAGTCGCTTTACTCTATGCAGGTGTTGGGTTAGACGTTATGGGAGATGGGTACCATGATTTATCGGATGCTGAGCGTGAGGCTATTGTACAAGCCTTTCCTCGTAATCAGTTTAAACAAGACATCTTACCTGCATTTTTTGAGGGCTTTAAGCATAAACCTGAAACGACTTTTGGAAATATTAAATCGGATGTATGCGCTCGTTATATCCCAAATTATAAACCTAAAAATTTCTGTGATTGTGTTTTACATTCGCCTTGGAAGGAGTAATAACAACTAGATGTTAGAGTAAGAAAAGATAAGAATAAGGCATCATGATTAATAGAAAATAATTGTAACAGCTGATGAAGCTGCTTTATGGATTAAAGATGGAATGGTGTCAGTTGAATAGAATAATAAATTTCGAATGTTGAAAAAAGTGTAAGAGGGTGTTCAAAAATGATTGAAAATCACTTTTGAACATCCTTTTATAACAATTGCAGTTGTTTCATACTAGTAGCAGGAACCTCTATTTTTAATTCTTTCAAATAAAGGATGAAAATAGGCATATATGCTTTCACACGCTTACTCATGAATTTATCTTTGCGATAAAGCAAAACAATCTGGCGTGTTAATTTATTATGATTAATAGAACGTGCACTAATTTCCTCACTTTTATGTAACTGATATAGTGTATTAGAAATAATGGTCACGCCTAAATGATTCTTTACAAAGTTAAAAATAGCTTCGATGCTTGAGGTTTCAAATATAGGCTGTAATGAAATCTTCTCCTGACGTGCCGCTGAATCAAGTGTTTGCCGACATTGTTGAATATCTGGAAAAGTTACTAATGGTTGCTCTAACACTTGCTGTAAGGTAATGGTTTCTAGCTGCATCAATGGATGCTCACGATGCGCTACGAGAAGCAGTTCCTCGGTGTATAGTGGAATTTCAATCAATTGCTCATCATTACTTTGCTTGTATTCACGGGCGAATGATATCGCAAAGTCGATTTTATTATCTTTCAATGGACCAAATAAATCATCTAAACTTAAAACAGCTACATGAACCTGAGGAAATTGTTTATGGTATTTTACTAAATTATTAGAGACTAGATTGGTTAATTCTCCTGGTAGGGCACCAATGTTCAGTGCTCCTCCTTGCATCATATCTAGATCATTTATCTGTACCTTTGTATTTTCAATGGCTCGAAAAATATGAAGACCTTGTTCATACAATATATGTCCGGCTTCAGTTAGCGATATTTTTTTCCCGATGCGATCAAACAAAAGACAGCCCATTTCTCCCTCTAATACCTTGATTTGATGGCTTAATGTGGGTTGAGAGATATGTAATTGTTCCGCAGCACGAGTAAAGTGCAAATCTTCACTCAACTTCATAAAGTACTCCAATTGTCTTAATTCCATCTACCATCCTCCACTCTTTATGTATATGCCTAGTATATCATTTTCAGAAAAATATAATTGTCACCAAGGGCTTCCGTTGCAAATCCATTACCCCAATATTCTTTACTAATTTCATAACCGATTTCTGTTTTTGAATTCTCATAATCTAATGAATTATAACCACAAGAGCCGATAATTTGCTTTGATTCTAAATGAACAATTGAATAGCGAATAGCTTTATTTTCTTGAGATAAATTATCAAGCATTTCAATCATCTGTATTGCCTGACTTTCATCAGTAAAACTATCGATATTCATAAATTTTGTAACTTCAGGTTCTGACCAAATTTTAAATATGCTAGGGGAGTCTGATACTTCCTTTTTTTAGCGTTAATCTTTCTGTTTGTAGTTCAGTCCCTTCACATTTTAAGAAGAATTATTATATACAATAGTAAAAGAATATCAAGTCATTTTAAAGATAGAGATTTGATTATGTCGTATCCTAGGTATGTAAATAATTGCATTAGAATGTAACTTAATAAAGGAGGGCAATTATATAAATGAGTACACCACTTTATCAAGTGATGTACTACATATTATGTATGACATTATGCTTTTTTTAAATTATATCAAGCTTTTAGAATGTGAATATTGCTCTTTTGCATATGAAATGACAAAATCACGGAAGTGACATACGGCTGGGGACAAGTAATGATTTTTGACACTAGCAAGGTATATATAGCGATGATAAGCGGGTTCTTCGATTTCAAGAATCTTTACATTATGGTGTTCCAGCGAGACAATTCGTGGCATGACAGCAATCCCGTAATTTACTGAAACTAAACCTGCAATAGCACTATCTTCTTCAACTTCACATACAATCTTCGGTTTAACATTCACTTGTTCAAATAAGTTATTAATAATAGGACGAATACCACTATCTGGATTAAAGAAAACAAAAGGATAAGGTGCTGTATCTTTTAAATTTACTGAATCATAATCAGCTAGTGGATGATTCTCTGGAACAATTAATACAAGTTCTTGCTGTGCAATTGGAGTGAACTCAATATCAGGTTCATTGTCGACCATTGAACAGAATGCTAAATCATATTTTTCATCTTTCAAACCCTGAATAATATTTTTTGTAATGCCCTGACTAAATGAAAAAGAAATATTTTTATATTGTTCTATATTTGAAAACGCTTGAATAATGTTCGGAATAAAACGAGATCCCAGAGTATAGATAAAGGCTAAGTCAATAACTCCTTCGGTGGGACTAGCTAGCTTTTTCATTTTTCTCTCGCCTTTTTCCAGTTCTTCTAATGCATTTTCAACGTATGTAAGAAAGTAACGACCGTATTTCGTTAAGCGCACGTTCCTTCCGTGCTTTTCAAATAAGTAAATTCCTAACTCTTTCTCTAATTCAGATATGGCATGACTTAAGCTTGGTTGGGTTATAGAAAGGTGGGAAGCGGCTTGTGTATAATGTTCCAACTTGGCAAGGGTTTTAAAATAGTACAGTTGTCTTAAATTCATCAATTATGTTCCTTTCTATAGAAAATACCTATAAATATAATGGTAAAAACCAATTAGATTATTAGTATAGTTGGGTCGTATAATTTTAAAGTGTAAGGCAGTAATGAAAGATAAGGAGAATGACTATTAAAGTTTGTGAAAAAAATCACATAAATTAATATGAACCATCGACCTAAATGAATAGGGAACTGAATTTACTGTATCAAATTTTTTTTTATTTTTCATTGGAAAAATTAGCTATAGGAAGGATATACACATGACTACTTATCAACATATTTTTGAACCACTAACTATAAAAAGCATGATGTTAAAAAACCGTATCGTTATGCCACCTATGGGAACGAACTTTGGTGGACAGCATGGAGAATTTAACGAGGATCATATTAGTTATTATGAGCAACGAGCTAAAGGAGGAACAGGATTAATTATCATTGAGAATGCGAATGTTGATTTTCCCCTAGGTTCTAATGGAACGACTCAAATCCGAATTGACCATGATAAATATATTCCTGGTTTATTTAACTTAACTGAAAGATTACATAAACATGGTGCGAATGTTTCCATTCAGATTAACCATGCTGGAGCATCGGCTATTCCAGATCGAATAGAAGGTTTAACTCCAGTATCGGCATCAAATATTCCTTCAAAAACAGGTGGCGTAACGCCAAGACCGCTAAGTAAGGAGGAGATTTTAGAAATCGTCGAGAAGTATGGGAAAGCAGCAAGACGTGCTCAAACAGCGGGATTTGATGCTGTTGAAATTCACGCAGGTCATTCTTATTTAATCTGCCAATTCTTATCACCACTATATAATAATCGTACAGATGAATTTGGTGGTAGCTATGAAAATAGAGCTCGCTTTGCACGTATGGTTATCGACCGTGTTCGTGCGGAAGTAGGTCCATTCTTCCCAATTAGTCTTCGTTTCAGTGCGGATGATTTTCTTGCAGGTGGAAATACATTAGAAGATACGTTGCAAATTCTTGAATATTTACATGAAGAAATAGATATTTTCAACGTATCCGCAGCTGTTAACGATTCTGTACAATATCAAATTGACCAAATGAATTTACCAGATGGTTGGCGTACATATATGGCGAAAGCAGTGAAAGAGAAGTTCGGAAAAGTGACAATGACAACTGGTAATATTCGTAACCCGCAAATCGCTGAGCAAGTATTAGCGGAAGGTCATGCTGATTTAATCGGTATGGGGCGTGGTCTTATTGCTGATCCTTATTGGGTGAAGAAAGTAGGAGAAGCAAATGAAGAGATGATTCGAAAATGTATCTCTTGTAATATTGGTTGTGCTGGACATCGTATTGGTTTAAATCGTCCAATTAGATGTACCATTAATCCTAACTTAATGGATGAAGAGGGATACAAAGAGAAGAAAGTAGCAGAAACAACAAATGTAGTAGTCATCGGTGGAGGTACAGCTGGTTTAGAAGCAGCATGTACAGCAGCTGAAGTGGGATGTACAACTTATTTATTTGAGCAAAAGCCATACTTAGGTGGTCTTGCACGAGAAATTGCTACTTTACCAGCGAAAAATAGAATTTCGGATTTTCCAGATTACTTAGTGAGAAGAGCAGATCAATTAAAGAACTTAATAACATTTACAAATACAAGAGCTGACATTGAAACTATTGAACAGTTCAAGCCAGATGTTGTTATTAATGCAACAGGTTCACAGCCATTATTACCACCTATACCTGGTTTATTAGAGCGTATTGATAAAGAAGAATCAAATCTTTATTCAATCAGGGGCTTATTAAATAATCTAGATGAATTTAACGAATTAGATGTAAAAGGCAAAAAGATTGCTGTTATTGGTGGAGGCGCTGTAGGCCTTGATGTCGTTGAATACTTCTCTGAAAAAGGAGCAGACGTTACAATCGTTGAGAGATTGCCTATGTTAGGTCGTGATTTAGATCATATTACTAAAATTTCAATGATGAGTATGATTAAAGAAAAAGATGTAACTGTTCATACAAATACGTCATTAATGCAAGTCGAGTCTAGTCACTTTAAGCTACAGTTTGAGGGTCAAGATTCAAATCTTGAATTTGATTATGGATTTGTTTGCTTAGGTATGAAACCAGTCAATGACCATGTTCAGTTATTACACAAACATTTTACAAAACAAGGAGTAGAATTTGTAAATATTGGAGACAGTCAACGTGCACGTAAAATCCTAGATGGTATTCGTGAAGGTAGAAATATTACAGATACATTGAAAAAAATCGGTGTCATTTAATAGAAATGATTCTATAGGTAAGTCAATAAATAATTTTGACTTACCTACTTAAAAGTATAGATGAAATCTATTAATATCAGTTGAATTTTCAATTAGATTTAATGATGAGTCTCTTTTATAATCAAGTAGTCATGAAAGATTATATTTATTTGTGAATAAGTTCACAAATGATATTGCTTAGAATAAAGTGGAACGTATTTGAGTTAGTCCCATTGAATTCTAATGCAAAAATCATTCATAATATGAACAACTATAAGTGATTGTGGGAGGGTTATTCATGTCAGATTCAGGTCGTATCGATGGGAGAACAAAGCTATTAGGTCTTTTAGCGACACCCATTGGACATTCGTTATCACCAGCTATGCATAATATGTCTCTGAAAAAGCTTGGATTAAACTATGTCTATATGGCATTTGAAGTTGGTAATCGAGAGTTAACAGATGTCGTAACAGGTATGCGGGCGCTTCAAATTCGGGGTTTTAATGTTTCAATGCCAAATAAAACAAAAATTCTTCCATTATTAGATGATCTTTCGCCGGCAGCACGCTTTGCAGGAGCAGTTAACACAGTGGTCAATGAAAAGGGTAAGTTAATTGGTCATAATACAGACGGCATTGGTTATATGTATGCTTTGAAAGAAGCGGGTATCGATGTTGTTGGTAAAAAAATGACGATAATAGGTGCAGGAGGAGCTGCGACGGCTATTGCCATTCAAGCAGCGTTAGATGGTGTTGCAGAAATTTCAATCTTTAATAATAATGATGAGTTCTTTGAAAGAGCCGTACATAATGCGCGCATTATTAATGAAGAAATGAAGGATTTACAATGCAAAGCAACGGCTTACACCCTTGAAGATGAATCAACATTTAAGGCTGAAATCGCCAGCAGCGATATTTTGACGAATGCAACAGGAGTTGGGATGAAGCCTTTAGAAAATAGTTGTTTAATTCCAGACCCTACATGTTTACGCTCTGATTTAATTGTATCTGATATTGTTTATATTCCCCGTAAAACGAAAATGTTAGAGATGGCTGAAAGTGCTGGCTGTCAAACAATTAACGGCTTAGGTATGATGCTTCATCAAGGAGCTAAAGCATTTGAAATTTGGACAGGTCAAAAAATGCCTGTTGAATATGTAAAGCAACAAATGTTTTCAAACATATAGATAGAATTTTTGATAAAGAGGAGAAATACAATGAGCATTTTAAAAATTAAAGATGTAACAATTGGCGAAGGAGCTTCGAAAATTATCGTTCCACTTGTTGGGAAGACAGAAGCTGAAATTCTACAAGAAGCTGAAATGGTAAAAGCACTTACTCCAGATGTAGTTGAATGGCGTGTAGATATTTACGAGCATGTAGAAAATCTTCAAGCTGTTACACAACTTATTGCGAAACTTAGAAAAGTATTTGCAGAAGAGTTATTGCTATTCACATTTAGAAGTCATAAAGAAGGCGGAAACAAAGAAATTAGCGATGCGTTCTATTTAGAGCTTAATCAAACGGCTATACGTACAAAGAATATTGATTTAGTAGACGTAGAGCTATTTAATGAAGAAGAAAATGTGAAAACATTATTAGCGACAGCAAAGGAAAATGGTGTATTTGTTATTATGTCAAATCATGATTTCTTCAAAACGCCCGCTAAAGAAGAAATTATTAATCGTCTTCGTAAAATGCAAGAGTTTGGTGCTGATATTCCAAAGATTGCTGTTATGCCAACAAGTGTAGCCGATGTTATTACATTATTAGATGCAACAAATACAATGAAAACGAAATATGCTGATCGTCCGATTATTACTATGTCAATGGGTGGTACAGGTGTAATCAGCCGCTTAGCTGGAGAAGTATTCGGTTCTGCATTCACATTTGGTGCTGGAAAAGAAGCTTCAGCTCCAGGACAAATTCCGGTTGAAGAACTTCGCACAGTGTTAAACATCTTACATAAGAGCCTGTAAGACTTCATACATTTAAGAAGGTAAAATGATTTTGTTTTGCCTTCTAATCGTACTTCACGATTTAAAATTACAGAAAAAACGATGTATAATCACGCTTTATATATAGAAAAAAACTATAAATAAGCATGATTAATTCAATTAGACGTAATAGGATAAAGCCTTTTATAATCAAGTGGTCAGGAAAAAACAGACGAAATACATAGTAGCAAAGATTAAGAGATTAATTTTCTATTTTAATGTGAAGTATTTCACATTATTAAGGCTGTTACATAGATGAATCAAATCAAAAGGTAACTATTGTTTGATCAGGCTACCTTTTTGTAAATCATTCTGACAGAGAAAAACAATTGGAGGTATTACAATGACAGATTTAGGACGCATCGATGGAAGAACGAAATTATTAGGATTATTGGCAACACCAATTGGTCATTCATTATCGCCAGCTATGCATAATATGTCACTTAGAAAACTAGGATTAAATTATGCTTACATGGCATTTGAAGTTGGTAATGAACAATTAGCGGATGTTGTAACAGGTATGCGTGCATTAGAGGTTCGTGGATTTAACGTTTCAATGCCAAATAAAACAAAAATTCTATCTTTACTTGATGAATTATCACCAGCTGCACAGTTTGCAGGAGCTGTTAATACAGTTGTTAATGAAAATGGCAAACTAATTGGTCATATTACAGATGGAACTGGTTATATGCGTGGGCTAAAAGAAGCTGGCGTAGATGTTATCGGTAAGAAAATGGTTCTAATGGGTGCGGGTGGAGCAGCAACCGCTATCGCAATTCAAGCAGCACTTGATGGAGTAGCTGAAATTTCCATCTTTAACCGTGATGATGAGTTCTATGCTCGTGCAGAGAAAAATGTTCAAATCATTAACGAAGAAATGAAAGATGTAAACTGTAAAGCAACCGTTCATAAGCTTAAAGATCTTGATGCATTGAAAGCAGCAATTGCTGAAGCAGATATTTTAACAAATGGTACAGGAGTTGGAATGAAGCCACTTCAAGATGAATGTCTAATTCCGGATGCTTCATGGCTTCGTCCAGAATTAATTGTGTCTGATGTTGTATACATTCCACGTAAAACAAAGATGCTAGAAATGGCTGAAGGTGCTGGATGTAAAACAATTAATGGCTTAGGCATGATGCTTTATCAAGGGGCAAAAGCATTTGAAATTTGGACAGGGGAAGAAATGCCTGTTAATTATGTGAAAGAGCAAATGTTTTAAAAATATGTAAAATCATCCGTTTAGCTCTGAAAGTATATGAAGAGCTAAACGGCAAACTAAATAAATAATGGCTGAAACGGAGTAATCATAATGAAAAATAAGTATTTGCCAACCGCAATGGCAATGTATATTAACTACTTTGTTCATGGTATGGGGGCTATCATTTTAGCTCAAAACATGACATTTTTAACTGGACAGTTACATACGGATAAAGCAGGTGTAGCTTATGTAATCTCTGCGCTTGGAATTGGACGTTTAATAGCTTTAGCAATCTCTGGCGTTCTATCTGATAAATTTGGCAGAAAACCAACTATTCTTGTGGGTATGATAGTATATGTTGCATTCTTTGTTTCGATTTTATTTGCACCAAATGTTCAGATCGCATTTGTATTTGCTTTGTTAGCAGGGATTGCAAATTCTGTATTAGATGCAGGTACTTATCCAGCATTAATGGAGTCATTCCCAACAGCAGCGGGTACTGCAAATATCATTATTAAAGCGTTTATTTCTGCAGGTCAGTTCTTATTACCAGTAATCATTGGTTTAGTTATTACAAACAATTGGTATTGGGGCGTGTCATTCCTAATCCCAGTTGCATTATTAGTACTAAATGCAATCTTTATTCTTAAATCACCGTTCCCAAATCACGTTGTGTCAAAAGTAAAAGATGGAAAAGAAGAAGGACAAGCGACAAAAGTATTTGCTTCAAAGCCTAAGTTCTGGGTTGAAGGTCTAGCTGTTATTATGATCGCTTTTACAGCAACAGCAACATTCTTAATCGTTCAAACTTGGTTACCGACTTATGGTGAAGAAGTAGTAGGTATGACAAACACTTCAGCTTTAAAATTAGTTTCTTATTATAGTGCAGGTTCTTTAGCATCTGTTTTCTTAACATCATACTTAGTTAAGAGTTTAATTAAGCCAGTATATGTTGTGTTCGTTTATCCATTAATGTCACTGTTTGTATTACTGGGAGTAGCGTTTATTCAAACACCGATTATGGTTGTTGCAGGTGCATTCTTAATTGGCTTCTTCGCAGCTGGTGGAGTACTTCAATTAGGATTAGTAGTAATGACTGAATTCTTTAATGGTAAAAAAGGAACAATGACAGGTATCTTCATGACAATGTCAAGTGTTGCTAGTGCAGTAATTCCAGCGGTTACAGGAATGCTTGCAGAATCAAATGTAACAAATATCATTTATTTTGGTGCAGCAGTAACTTTCGTTGGGGTATTGTTATCTGTAGTTGTACTAATCAGATACCGTATTGTTATGAAAGTGGAAAATACTAAGGGTAGTGTAGCTGCCTAGCAAAAGTTATAATATAGAAATAAATTATGGGGTTGTGCTAAAAGTGATTGAAATTCACTTTTGGTACGCCTTCAACGGCTTTATCATTTTTCGTAATAATTTATGTGAAATATTTCACTAATTGTAGAGTTTTGAAATAGCCTCATAATTTTTTCATTTATGTTAGTTGGAGGTAGGATTAATGAGAAGTAAATTTGCTGCATTAGGTTGTTATATCAATTATTTTGCATTTGGTATGGCATACATAATGATTGCTCAAAATATGTCATTTCTTTCGGAAAAATTGAATACTGATAATGCGGGTGTTTCATTTCTCATATCTGCATTTGGTGTTGGTAGGCTTCTTTCATTATATATAGCGGGAACATTATCTGATAGAATCGGTCGAAAGCCTTTCGTTATATTAGGAGCATTATTTTGTGCGCTTTTCTTAGTAGGGATCCCACTAAGCCCTAGTTATGAAGTTGCACTTATATTTGCCGTTTTAGGTGGATTATCAAATGCCTTTTTAGATGCAGGAACATATCCTACATTAATGGAATCATTTCCGAAATACGCTGGAGCAGCTACTGTTTCTCTTAAAGCGTTCATTTCTGTTGGATCGTTAATTCTACCATTTATGATAGCTTTCTTTCTTAATAATAATATCTTTTTTGGATGGTCTTTCTTTGTACCAGCTATTATTCTAATTATCAGTGCTGTGTCATTAATGACAGTTAAGTTCCCTTCTTTTAGGGTATCAAACGATGAGAAGAAAAATGAAATAGTTTCTTCTACTATTGTTGGTAAGCCTAAATTCAAACTGGAAGGAATGGCTCTTGTTGGAATTGGATTTACGGCACCTGCATTATTATATTTAATGCAAATTTGGATGCCAACATATGCGCAAGAAGTTATCGGTATGTCATTAACAAGCTCGTTAAAATTAATTAGCTATTATAATGTTGGTGCCTTTGTATCTGTAATCGCTGTTGCAATTGCACTACGAAAATGGGTGAAGGCAGTAGAGGTATTACTTGTGTACCCAATCATTACATTGGTTGCTACATTAGTTCTTATGTTTATTCAAGTACCAAGCGTTACTGTTGTGGCAGCTTTTATTATTGGTTTTTCATTAGCAGGTGTTATGCAATTAGCATTATCAGTTATGTGTGAAATGTTTTGGAAGAATAAAGGTAGAATGACTGGTATTCTATGTACAGCAACTAGTGCTGCAACGGCTGGTATTCCATTTGTCACGGGTCTTATTACAAGATTTACGGATGTTAGCGGCGTATTTATTTTTTCTTTAATGATTAATATCACAGGTATTTTGTTAGCGGTATTAGTAAATTATCGTTATCGAATGCTTACGAAAAAGACTGCAAATGTTCAACAAATGGCAGCGTAATTTGTTGTATAAAACAAATTTTCTGTAACTCTCTCTTTTGAATGATAAGAGAGAGTTTTTTTGTCATATTTTATTATTTTTATTGTGTTTATAGCCGCTTTTCGAAGGGTATTTGATTAAATCTATCGTTTTAAGAGAAATAGGTATGAATTGGGGGCAGGCAAAATGATTATAGCTCTTCAAGTTGAACAATTAACAAAAAGCTATGGTAATAATCAGGTTATTAAAGGAATATCATTTGAGGTAGAACGGGGTGAAATCTTTGGGCTTCTTGGTACAAATGGGGCAGGTAAAACGACCACGTTAGAATGCATTGAAGGGATTCGTAAGTATGATAGTGGAACAATTACTGTCTCAGGGAAAATGGGCGTTCAATTACAGTCTTCCTCCCTTCCTATTAATATACGAGTAATAGAAGCTATTACACTATTTTGTAAATGGAATAAGACTTCCTTTGATATGGCGTCTCTTCATAAATTTGGATTAGAGGAATTGAAAAACCGACAATACAAGGAATTGTCAACAGGTCAAAAACGACGGCTACATTTAGCACTTGCTTTAATTGGTGATCCAGATGTGTTGTTTCTTGATGAACCAACAGCGGGACTTGATGTTGAAGGAAAAGTATCTCTACATAATGAAATTCGAAAATTAAAACAGCAAGGCAAAACAATTATATTAGCAAGTCATGATATGGCAGAGGTAGAAAGTCTTTGCGACCGAATTGCTATATTAAAGGATGGGAGAATCGCATTTACAGGATCAGCTAATGAATTAACGCTGAAGATAGGGGGACAATGTAAGATTCATATAAAGACCACTCAACCGTTGAATATAAAAGGATTAGTTAATTGTTCTTATGCAGGAGAGAAGCATGGATACGCTATGTTTAACGGAACTAGCATAAGTGATGCACTACTAGAATTACTCACACTTGCTAAGCGACAAGAAAATATTATTCTTGATATAAAATTGGAGAGAGCTTCTTTAGAACAACGATTTATGGATATTGCGAAGGAGGGATAAAAGATGCGTGCTTTTTTATATGGTGTTTCATTACAATGGAAGCTTGATTTACGTAATAAAGGTGTATTACTAACCTATTATGTGGTTCCGTTAGTGTTTTTCTTTTTTATGGGAGGGGTATTCACTTCAATTGATCCATTAGCTAAGGAAACGCTAATTCAATCTATGACTATATTTGGAGTAACGATGGGTGCTTTCCTAGGAAGTCCTACACCGCTAATTGAGTTATTTGGGAGTGAAATAAAAAAAGCCTATAAGGTAGGCGGTATTCCTTTATGGACAGCAATTGTAAATAATTTTATATCAGCATTTATTCATTTATAAATAATGAGTCTAATCATTTTTTTTCTTGCTCCTATTACTTTTGATGCAAGTATTCCTAAAATATTACCAGTTTATTTTGTAATGCTTGCTATCTTTACTTTAACATGTTTAGCTGTTGGAAGTGTTCTCGGCTTGATGATTCAAAATATATCAAAACAAACAATGATTGCACAATTTATCTTTCTTCCTTCTATTATGTTATCAGGAATTATGTTTCCTGCTAATTTGCTTCCTAATTTTCTTCAAGGATTAGGGAAAATATTTCCAGTGACATGGGGATATGTGCTGATGAAACAAAATCACTTTGACTTTTCTAATCTTTTACCGCTTTTAGTTATCATGATTTGTTCTTTATGTATAGTAGCTTGGCGTATCCCTAATTTAGAACTCGACTAATATATATTTTTCGTAAAATCCACCTTGATTTTTATTGGTGGGTTTTAAAATTAGTCAATAATACAATGGAATTAAGAAAATGTACATGATTCTTCATATATTAACGCAATAAAAGGTATTTTGGACTATTTTGTATATATTACAATAAATGTTAAATTATTCAATATATACAACTTACAAAAATTATTTTTATTGAGGTGAGTGCGTATTGAAACATTCCGATAATGTATTAATCATAGAATTTTTAAATATAAGTAAAAATGATCATCTAGCTCTCATTCGTTATTGTTTTGAAAAACAAGTAGAATGTCGGGAGCAGCTATTGTATAGGTAACATTGTCAATTAAGCAACTGAAAAAAATAGAACATTGGAGGCAGTGATTATGATTACTAGTCTTAGAGATGTCAAAGATGGTTATATATTAGCTAAAGATGTAGAAGTAAAATCTAGTCGTCTAATCATGTTTAAAGATACCGTCTTAACGAAAGCAAAAATAGATTTATTACGCGCATTTTTAGTAGAAAGTGTGGATGTCATTATCCCAGCATCTAATCAAATGGATTCTATTAATGCAAGTAATAAAAAAAACTTTATTGAATTCTATTTACACTCTGTGAATGAATACAAGAAACTATTTTTAAATTGGCAATCAGGATTATCGACAAATGTTTCTGATGTAAGGGCTATTATTGTTCCTTTATTAGAACAAGCAATGAAAAATAATGAAGATGTTTTTAATCTACACACTTATTCTAGTTCAGACGATTATATGTATCATCACGCAGTATCGGTGGGACTATATAGTGGCATATTAGCTAAACATTTAGGATTAGCTAAAGGTGAAATATTGCAAATTGCTTTAGCAGGATGTCTATGTGATGTGGGAATGGCTAAAATGGCAGAAGGAATATTACAAAAAGAATCTAAATTATCAGCGGAAGAATACGGTGATGTAAAAAAACATCCGATATTAGGTTATCAAATGTTACAAGGCATGATGACCTTAAAGAAAGATGCACAAGTTGCCATTATTCAACATCATGAGAGGTTAGACGGTTCGGGTTATCCGTTGGGAGACAAAACGAATCATATACATTTTTATGCTAGGATTATTGCTGTGGCAGATACATATCACGCTATGACGACAGATAAAAATTATCAAGCTAGACAGTCACCTTTCAAAGTGCTGGACATAATTAAGTATGATCAATTTGGAAAATTTGATTTGAATGTTACCAATGCTTTAACTAGTAAAATCGCTAATATAGGAATTGGAAGTAAAGTAATACTTTCTAATTTATTATCAGGGGAGATTGTTTTCATGAATCCTCAATTTATAACTCGACCCATTGTGAAAATATTTGAGACGGGTGAGCTAATTGATTTGGATCGGGTTCGCTCCATATATATTGAGGAAGTTTATTGATGAAAAAAATGAATTGAAAGAAAAAAACCCCTTAATAAAAGGGGTTTTTCATGTTACCAGTAGTGTCCATGAGGTTTATGACAAGGATTTGGTGGACACATCATAGTAGGCTGTTGACAAAAAACATTTTCAGATTTACAAGTATTCACGACAGATTGTGAATGTGGGAAGAAATGTTGATTTTGAATAATGTGTTCATTTACAGTTGTTGTATGTGTTGGATGAACGTGAGGAACGATGTGTTTATAAATATTTTTGTTTACAACATTTTGTGTTGGACTTACTTGAGCTGGCATTACTTGTGTTGGGCAAACATTAACATTACCAGGTTTCATTTGAGCAGGCATCATTTGATTTGGAAATACATTTGCATGATGTGAAGTATGACTTGCGCCATGATGTTGTTGATGACAGCCGCAATTTCTTTGATTATACATGAAATCACCTCCTGTAACTTTTCTTAATACAGTGTATGACAACCTAATGATACTTGTACTGGTTGTATACCTAAATTATTTCACTAAATTTTTTTATGTCGAGGTCATGATAAAAAAATGTCTATAGTTAACCTTATTTGAAGTTAACCTTGTTCATTTTTCCTTGTCATATTTCCTCAACAAATGATATACTACCTTGAATATAAAGGAGAATGAAAACATGACGAAAGAACAGAATCAGACTGAAAAGAAAAAGCTCAGCTTACAAGAATTGATGAAACAACAGCTTGCAGCAAAAAAACAAGGTCAGAATAAGAATAATAAATCTAATTATTCCACAGCGACTAAAGGTCTTAAAAGTCAGCTAACAAAAAAAGCAAATAATCAGCGTAAAAGAACAGGCGTTTAATTAAACTAATTTATTATTCAAGAATTTTACAAGGAGTCTTGTGGATTCGATAACCAAAGCCACAGAATGGATTTCCGATTCATTCTGTGGCTTTTTCTATTAGTAATCAACATTCAGATTGAGGGGGAGATACATATGGATTTTATTAAAATGGCGGTTGAAAAAACAATTGATGGAATGAATCATAAATTTGGAGGACCATTTAAAATACAAAAGGGTAGGAATTCTAAGAGAATTTTTACCCTTTTTCTTTTGTGTCTACATTATTAAGAAGTATCTATAAAAAAGAGTGAGAATAATGTTTGTAATATGATTTTTAGGAAATAGAGAATAGGGAAATATACAAAGAGTAGAGGTGAATATTGTGTTAGAAATTCCAGAAAGTAATCATATAGCAAGGCAATTAACACAAATCATAAAAGGGAAAAAGTTGAAGAATGTATATGCAAATTCTTCAGCTCATCGTTTTGCGTTCTTTTTTGGTGATCCAAATCATTATCATAGCTTACTAGTAAATAAAACAGTAGATGATATTCAAGCGTATGGTGGTCTTATTGAAATGTCAATGAATGATACGAAACTAGTATTTGGTGACGGTGTGAATATAAGATATTTCGAACAAGGAGAGCAACTTCCAGAAAAACATCAACTTCATATAGAATTTGAAGATTTATCTTCTATTATATGTACAGTACAAATGTATGGAGGAATGTGGGCATTTGTTGATGGTGAAAATGATAATTTTTACTATCAGGTGGCTAAAGAAAAACCATCACCTTTAGTTGGTAAATTTGATATAACTTATTTTGAGAGTTTAATGCTTACCGTAAAAGAAAATGCGTGTGTCAAGGCATTTCTTGCAACAGAACAGCGTATACCAGGTTTAGGAAATGGAGTATTACAAGACATATTATTCAACGCAAGAATTAACCCGAAAAGAAAGTTAAAAACTTTAAATGAGATTGAGAATGAAAAGCTTTTTCATAGTATAAAAAACACGCTTATTGAAATGATAGAAAAGGGCGGAAGAGATACTGAAAAAGATATATTCAGTAGTTATGGAGATTATAGGACCATATTATCTAAAAAAACGTGGAAGAATCCATGTATTAATTGTGGAGATGATATTGTTAAACAGACTTATATGGGAGGGACTGTATATTATTGTCCTACTTGCCAACCAATTCTTTAAATTATTCATTTCTTAATTATGTACATCCATAAATGATTATTTGTTTTAGAAAAATTAACCGTTAAAATTTAGTTGAATACTTAATAGTTGGTAGATTTCAGCTTAATTTTAACGGTATATAAATATATGAGTTATCGATTCGAATAATTGCTATCATTAAATGAAAAATTGAACAACAGAGATTGTAAGCACCCAACTAAGAAACATACCTGCTAAAAATGATTTAAGATCTAACTTCATAAACTCACTCCTTCCATTTCTTCTTTAAGCAATTATAATATCTAATTATTAAAATATTATTAACAAACGAGCATTTATTATAAAATTATTATGTCTTTTCTTTTATTAATTATGTTTATTCTACGAATGATAATGATTTTTTTTCAAATACTATACGTTGTAATGAACTTAAATATAGAAAGGAAAATAGCATGAAGAAGATATTTTTCAGTAAAAGTATATTGTTTATTTTTTGTTTCGCAATTATTGGCAGCATCCTGGCAGGGTGTAATAAAAATAACAATGCGACAGACAATGTGAATAATCAAGATGCAATTGATTTAACTATTCTCTCAACAACGGATGTACATAATTATTTAATGAATTATGATTATTACACGACAACAGAAACGGATAATACAGGTCTTGTTAAAGTAAGTACTGTAATTAAGAAATATAAAGAAGATAGTAGTAAGAATAGTAAAAATAATGAAGTAAACAACGTGATTGTAGTGGATAATGGTGATTTAATACAAGGAAATCCGCTTGGTGATTTCTATGCAAGAGTGGAACCTGTGAAGAGCGGTGAAGAGCATCCAGTATATAAAGCTTTGCGTTTAGCAGGATTTGATGCTGCTACTTTAGGAAATCACGAATTTAACTATGGTTTAGATTATTTAAAACAAATTATGAAGGACTCTAAAGTTCCTATTGTAAATGCCAATATTTATAACGCACAAACAAATAAACCTGAGTTTGAGCAATATAAAATCATTAACAAAAAAGTAGTGGCTGAAAATGGTGAGCAAAAAGAAATAAAGATTGGTATTACGGGATTTGTTCCACCGCAAATTCTAAATTGGGATAAAATCAATTTAGAAGGTAAGGTAACAGTTAAAGATATTAAAGAAAGTGCAGAAGAAATAGTACCAAAAATGAAAGAAGCAGG
Source organism: Bacillus massiliigorillae (assembly GCF_000380245.2). GTDB lineage: Bacteria > Bacillota > Bacilli > Bacillales > DSM-1321 > Bacillus_AD > Bacillus_AD massiliigorillae. The sequence continues at coordinate 1,896,037 of NZ_HG428741.1, read as the reverse complement.
GGCAGACTTAATCATTGCCTTATCGCATAGTGGATATGGTGATGGTTCATATGAAAAAGGTGAAGAAAATGAATCATATGAACTTACAAAGGTAAAAGGAATTGACGCAGTTATTGCTGGTCATTCTCATATAGTTTTCCCTGCAAAGGATGAGCAAGAAGTAAATACAGATTTAAAAAATTTAGATGTTCAAAAAGGAACTATGAACGGTGTGGCAACAGTTCAAGCGGGAAAATACGGTGAAGGTGTTGGAGTTATTAATTTAAAGGTTACTCCATCTGACAAAGGATATAAAGTGGTTGATTCGAACTCAGAATACGTAACATTGGAAAATGTGAAAAATGATCCCGAGTTTGAAAAAGAGCTAAAAGCAAATCACGAAAAAGTTGTAGCGTTTGTAAATTCACCAGTAGGAAATACAACAAAGGATATTAATACGTATTTTGCATTAGTTAGTGATAATAATGCTGTGCAATTAATTTCAAATGCACAATTAGAATATGCTAAGAAAAAGGTATCAGAAGAGGCGAGTTTAAGTAAATACAAAGATTTACCTATTTTATCGGCAGCAGCACCATTTAAAGCTGGACTTTCAAAGGATGGAACAAAAGCCGATGATTATGTAGAAGTTAAGGCAGGAAAGATTTCAATAAAGGATGTAGCGAGTATTTATAAATATCCAAATACAGCTGTAATTATGAAAGTAAGCGGGAAGGATATAAAAAACTGGCTTGAAATGAGTGCTGGTTTATTTAATACTATAGATCCAAATGGGAAAGATGGACAAGAACTTTTAAACAATAATTATCCTGCATTTAACTTTGATACCATTGATGGCGTAACGTATGAAATCGATGTATCAAAAGAACCGAAATATGATGTAGATGGTAAAGAAAATAAAGGTGATTCAAGTAGAATTGTAAATCTAAAATATAATGGTAAAGATTTAAAACCAGAAGATGAATTTTTAGTTGTAACAAATAACTACCGAGCAAGCGGTGGAGGAAACTTCCCGATTTTTGAAAATGATGATGCGGTTGCTTACATCTCAAGTGATGAAACAAGACAAATTGTAACTGACTACATTAAAGGCAAGAAAACTCTTGATCCAGCAGTCGATCATAATTGGAAATTGAAACCGATTGGAAGCACAGCAAAAGTTGTTTTCACATCTAATTCTAATGGAAAAGCATTACTACCTGAATACCCATTCCTTTCAGCAGGAGAATCGAAAGGTGATCAACTAACGGAATACATTTATGATTTGAATAAATAGTTGAAGTTCTGGCTAACTAAAGTTTATTTGCTTTAGTCAGCCTTTTATAAAATTGACTCATTAGTAAAAAAGAGAGCCTTAGTTAAAGGCTCTCTTTGATTGTTTATGATTAAGTATAGAAAAACTATTGTTACTATTTAGTTAAGCTAATTTTGTTGAATGGAAAATAACGAAGTTCGACTACTCCTACTACTGAATCGGAATTGATAGCTCCAAAAAATCTACTATCCTTACTATCTCGTCGATTATCTCCAAGGACAAAAATTTTATCTTTTGGAACATATTCATCAAAGTTTTCAGTTAAATTATCAATAGCTGGAATCATCTTTTTGTTTTCTGCTAAGTATGGTTCGTTATATTTTTTCCCATTGATTAACAATTGATCATTTAGCATTTGAACATGATCACCTGGTAGCCCGATTACTCTTTTAATATAATCTTCATCAGAATCAGGAGCATGAAAAATAATAATATCGAATCTTTTTGGTGTACTTAGTTTACTAACCATTACTTTATCACTTGTCTCATATGTAGGGTGCATAGACTCTCCAAGTACCTCTTTTGGCGTAAAGATAAAATATCTACATACAAAAACAAGAACTAATGCAAAAAGAATCGGTTTTACCCATGAAAGTAATTCTTGTTTTATTTTCTCATTCATTATATAGCCTCCTGTTTGAATTGTATGACGATTATATCATATTTCAGAGTAAATGTTTAAAAGAAGCTATTTTATCTTCTTTTGCTCTATTTTCTTGTTTGTCTTTACTATTCATTTTTTATCTTTATTCTATATTAATAAACGTTCAAAAATAAACCCATTCAATATTTAATGAATGGGGCATGTCATAAAATCTGCTGGCTTTAAAATGCTTCTTTCCAATTTAGGAACATAATGATATAACAACAATTATTTGACTCGTTAAGTGGAATTAGATTTATGGAGATACCTCCAGGGGAGAAGGAAACAAGGGCTCTATTTTTTATTAAATTGTTGATTAAATAATGAACAGTTTGATGATCAGAATTCTTTGCTGCTGTTGTTAATTGCAATGCAAATGCTGGTGATGTTCTAAATGTTTCATTAATGATTACTGCATCCTCTAAAAGTTGCTTTGTGTGTTCTGCAGAACTCATTAGGCTTTGGGGCTCGGCTGGTGGCAAAACTCTTTCATAAGTATACTGTTCATAAAATGGATTACTTTGATTATGAGTTATTGGTTGATTTGCTGAATTATTGTAGTTACTGGGCAAGTTATATGGATTATACATATTTTTTACCTCCTAATATGCTAAATCAATCTATATAGTGTATTGCACTAATATAGAATGGGTGAATGTAAGGGGGAGTCAATATTAAACTTGCTTTAGTAAAATGATAGAGTTCGAATGGTAAAGACAAGCGGAAAGGGGCGTCCTAAAAGTGATAGAAACTTGCTTTTAGGACAGCCCTTTATTATTGTGTTTTATCGAAACATTGTTTTTGTAGCTTTTGCAAGAACCTGTGGATTACGATTATATGGCGTTACTGGGCAAATTTCTTTATCAATATTAAATAGTGTGTAAATAGCTATACGTGCAGCTCGTACGGAATATTCTTCTGTAAATACCATATCATCTGGAATCTCAACAAATTGACTAATCATTGCAAAATTTGTACTGCCTTCAGGTACTACTTTTGGACGATCACTCATTTTCCGAGGCTGGAATTGAGCGTCTATATAAGGCATATAGCAAGGAATTACATTAATCACATCTTTTTTTATTTCCTCCCAATCCTCATCCCATTTTAAATGACAAATTAATTCATACAGAATTTCTTCACCAGAACATTCCTTCATTGGTTTTTTTACATAATCACCAATGCGGTCCGGATATAATCCGTAACCCCAAAAGATTGTAGTATTAGCGTCTTGAGCTTTGAAGTGTGGTTGGGCAGCTACAACAGTACTCATCAACCAATTTGAATCTTTGAATGTCATCAATGCACCACTACCTGGAATATTTCCAGTGAATTGTTCAATTCTTTTTAATAGTGCATCACCTTGGCAAGTTACAGTGAAGCTTTGCCAGTTTGTTTCGTTTTCATGATTAAAGAAAGGTTCAGGATTACCGAGATTTGGTTTTTTCTTAGCAACTTTATACCAAAGTTCACCTGAAATTGGACGTTCTACTGGTTTTGGTGCAGGTGTATGCAAATCTCCAAGTGTTGCACTATCTGTCATACAAGCATTTGTCATAATCACAACATCTTCTTCACCAAGCTCAATGATTGTTCCATTTGATAAATGGATGGCAGTTGCAGTAATGTTTGAGTCATCTTTAAAATCAATATCGGTTACAGTTTGATTTATTGTAAAATCAACATTATGATTGTCTAAATATGCTTTAAGAGGTAAGATAAGACTTTCGTATTGGTTGAAACGTGTTCTTGTAACACCTTCTAATGTATCTATTCGACTGAATTCCAGCATCATTCTATTCATATAACGACGGAATTCGAATAAGCTGCTCCATTTTTGGAAGGCGAAAGTAGTTTGCCACATATACCAGAAATTCGTCTCAAAAAAATGTGGCTCAAACCAATCTTGAATGGTCATATCATCTAATTTTTCTTCAGGTGTGGCAAGTAAACGTGTCATTGCCAGTCGATCACTATTATTAAATCCCATTGAATGAGTATTGATAATGTTTCTATCTTTATCAACCAATCTTGCTTGTGCATGTGTTGGGTGTAGATGATCAAAGTTTAAAATTTCCTCTGTTACACTTTGGCCAGGCATATCCAGGGAAGGGATACTACCGAATAGTTCCCAAAAATTTTCATATGTTTCTTCATTCAACATTCGACCTCCACGCACTACAAATCCTGTTTCTGGAGTGCCTGCACCGTCGTTGCTTCCACCTAATATATGCATTCCTTCAATAATATGTATATTCTCTCCGTTAAAGTGGGCATCACGAATTAAATAAGCTGCTCCTGCAAGGCTTGCAATCCCTCCACCAATAAAATAGACTTGCTTATCTCCGTAATAACGTGAACTAATTTCTTCATCTACTTGTTGTTCTTTTTCTATTGCTTTTTGTTTGCGTTTTTTGTTGACTACGTATGCTGCTCCAAGCGTTGTTCCTGCTGCTAGTAAAATAGTTCTTTTTTTCATAACTTATCTCCTCCAAGTTTGATTTACAGATAATATACCTCCTGCAATAAAACTTACTCTTTGCAATTTGCTATAGTTGTCTGTTTTTTTGACAAATCGGAGGATTTGTCTAGTTATTTTGTAGTTGTGATACTAAGAATTGGGTATCTTTTGCTAGTCGTATTATTTGTATAGCAATATCTTCAGCTGATTCTTTGAATCCTTCGATAATCCAGTTTACAAGGACACCACAACAGCCATAAGAAAAAAAGCGTGAATAAAACTCCCTATCTTTCAAACTTATTACATTATTCTCATCAAGACGTTTAAACAAGTCATGGAATAAAGTATTCGTCAAGTTTGAAAAACAACTGCTTAAAATGTTTTGATCAGTACTAACAGTATTATGATAAAATCTTTCATTGTTTTGAATTTGCTGTAACATCTTGAGAACATGTGCATCCCAGTTATCAAGTTTAACACCGTTTGTTAAATAGTGAAGGGCGTCTTGACGATATGTCCATTCGAGCAAATCATATTTATCCATAAAATGATAATAAAAAGATTGGCGCTTCAAACCACATTGATTTGTTATTTCAGCAACACTTAGCTTGTCAAAACGTTTAGATGCACATAAATCTACAAGTGCTTTGGAAAGAGCTTTTTTTGTGATCATTGATTCACTCATAGTTACGATTTGTACCGCCTTTCTTAATAATTTATTGAGGTATAAATGTATGATTATTATATCACTATACTTAATACTGGAATTTATTTTTCAGGTATTAAAAATAATATAAATTTCCTGTTCTTTTTTTGGTGTTGTAACAGAACGTATATTCGATGTATAATATTAGAACGAATGTTCTTAGAGAGTAGGAGTAAAAATGGGATTAGAAAAGTTAAAAGAAAGTGGCAAGATGATATGGCATTCCGCTTTCTCTACACCAAATCAGCAACAAATGATTAAAGTATATAAGGATTATGACCAATCTAAACTATTATTAGATGAATCTGAAATAGAAGAAATTGAAGCGAAAATTCATTATGCAATGGCTTTTGATTTAATTGTTAAAATATTTGTATGGACTGATGGTTTTGAAGAAATATATCGAGGTAAAGTTGACTACTTCGACAATATACATAAAAAGATTCGACTAATTGAAGCTGATGAGGATATAGCTTTTATTAGGTTAGAAGAGGTTATTATGGTAATCGTTGAAGAGTAGTTTTGTTATTTCATTTCTATATAATTTATCGATAAGGTATATGTACAATAAAAGTCCCTTCTCAAATGAGAGGGGACTTTTATTAATAAATTTTAAAGGATTTTATTAAAAATAATTTTTAAATCGTAACATTCCAATAATTTTGTTAAAAATTTGTATTATATGGGTTATTATGGAGATGAGAGAAGTTTACAATTTTGAGGAGGTTACTATGGAAAACGATGTAATTACTTTGAATATTTCTGATAATGAGTATATTAATATTAGATACACTAGTACTATTGATGAAGAGTTCCCAATTATTAATTGTCGCGCTGATATATACTTAGTTAACTTCAATAACCATTCTGAAAAGGAAATAGGTAATGCAAATTTTAATTTATATAATCTATCATTTTTTTCAGATGCGAATGACTTGGTAGAAGCTGCTGATGCTGATTCAGGTGATGAATATGTAACGATTTCGGCGTTTACGAAATTAATCCCGGTAGACGATTTTGTTGGGAAGCTTGTATCAATATATGACTTTAAAATTCTAGAAGAATATCAAGGAAATAGGATTGGTTCTTATGCAATGGAACAGTTTATTAAGTATTGGAGTATTAATGACGTTGACTATTTAGTATTAATCCCAGCACCTTTAGAAAAAGATCTTCAAGAGCTACAAAGAAAAAAATTAATAGATGATTTGGTTCGTTTCTATACGAAATTTGAATTTGAAAACATTAATTTTGAAGAAGGTGCAGAACCAATATTAATGAGAAATAAAAACACAATTTGATGGGTGTAGGTATTTAAGTTCTGTTAAGAAATTCAAGTAAGTCATGTAGAAGCATATTCGAAAAGTGGTTCAGAGAGATCACCTCTCTTGTACAATAATGGAATATTTAAGATGGATGTAGGTCCAATAGAGTTTAAATAGATAGAAGAAGTAGGCCCAAGTGTTAAAGAAATTCCACTTGGGCCTGGTTAGCGTGTGAAAAACATAGTAAAGGATTCAAAACGTTAACGATTGTGTTGATAGTGTCCTTTATTTGGAATAGGTGAAATAGTGCTTACCCATCGATTTGTAAAATTGAAAAACCCTGCTACAAAGGCAGCTTCTAATATTTCATGATCGTTAAATCCCACTGTTCGTAGTTTATCCACTTCATTTGTAGTAATTTCATTCGGATAAGCGGTAACAAAATAGGCATAATCACATAAAGCTCTTTGTTTATCCGATAATCTCGCACTACGATAATTATAAGTTAATTGATCAACCCATACTGGATCATTTGTCAATCCACGTAATGCATCGCTATGCGTTGTTAAGCAATAGCTACAAGAATTGGTACTAGATACGACTAAACCAATCATTTCCTTATCACTATTACTTAAATAGCAAGTTTCTGGGCTAAAAAGCGAGTTTTTTAAATCAAGAAAGCCTTTATATTGGTACGGGTTAAGAGGGAGTACTTTAAATAAATTATTAATAAATCCCCAATTTTTTTGTTGAAACTCTATATTTTCATCAAAGAGTGCTTGTAAGTCTTCGGGAATCTCTTTTTCATTTGGCTTTTCTAAGTAAGATAATTGTTCTGAGTATTTTTCGTTTACCATTATAAATCTCCTAATCTATTGGGCAAATTGCGAAGCAACGGGCTGGAAATCCAGTAGCATTTTTTGCTTTAGGAAATGTACAGAAAATGATTGCTCCTACTGGTGGCACTTGATCTAAGTTATTCATTACTTCTATTTGAAATTTGTCTTTTTGTAATACATAATCTTCACCAGCGAAGCCAATATCTACTTGAAGAAGAGGAGGATCAGTGTCGAATGGCTCGTGACCAATTGCCCCAACATTTCGCACTTCAAATAAGAATTGTAAAGCTTCTAAACTCCACCCAGGATACCTTGAAATCCCATTCTCATCTTTATTCAATGAAGCATCCTGATCTGGCCAACGCTTTGACCAATCACTTCGCATAGCAACAAAAGCTCCTTCTGGAATTTGTCCATAATTCTCTTCGAAATCTTTAATATCTTGTACTGTTAATGCATAATCATGATTTTCTTCTACTTTCTTGTGTACATCAATAACACATAACGGATAAGCAAATTCAGAAACGTTAATTTCATCTACTAATCTTCCATTTTGAACGAAATGGCCAGGCGCATCAACATGTGTACCATATTGTCCCGGAAAGGAAAAATGATTCACTTTCATTGGTGCGTTACTAAAGTCGAATAAAGTTTTGTTACCTAAAGGATCGAAACCAGGCCATCTAGGAGTATCTTCTCCAAATGTATGTGTTAAATCTATCCATTTATAATTTGGAGATTGTAAAGCTTTTAATTGTTCCCATAAAGGATAATTGCTCATAATATTTCCTCCTTAAATTATGAATATATGTGCATCATGTTAAGTCTTCATTATTCCAACCTAAAAACTTGGAATAAAAGATATAAATATATTTTACTACTAATTATTTAAAAAAATGTAACAAGATTTTACATATTAAGAAATATTTGTAGATTACACCATTGTTATGTCGAGTTTGTATTATAATAGAAAACGATTGCTAATTCCGAATTGTGGATAATTTGGAATTAGAGTAGATCTGTAAATACAATAATAATTGGAAGTGAGGTTTTAGAAATGAAGAAGCGAAGGCTGTTTATATACAGTTTGATTTTGATGCTCATTATGCCAATTTTAAGTTTGAGTGGTAAGAATACAGCACAAGCAGCGGTGGTTCAGCCTAAATATGAAATGCGAGCGGCTTGGATAGCGACTGTTCAAAATATTGACATGGCAAAAGGTATGAATAAAGCAACCTATACGACTTGGGCAAGGAAAACATTAGACTCATTAAAGAGCAAAGGGTTTAATACAGTAATTTTTCAAGTTAAACCAACAGGTGATGCTTTATATCCATCCGTATTAGCACCGTGGTCTAGCTATATTACAGGTAAGAAACAAGGCACTAACCCTGGATACGATCCTTTGAAAATTATGCTTGATGAAGCACATAGTCGAGGATTGGAACTTCATGCATGGGTTAATCCTTACCGTGTGACAATGGCGAGTGAGAAATTTACTAGTCTCGCAGAGAATAATGTTGCTAAAATGCATCCAGAATGGGTTGTTAAATATCGGAAGCAATATTATTTAAATCCTGGAATTCCAGAGGTGCAGGGCTATTTAATTCAAACAGTTCTGGAATTAGTGTCTAATTATGATATTGATGCGGTTCATATGGATGATTACTTCTATCCATATAAAATAAAAAATGAAGTTTTTGCTGATCAAAATACTTTTTTAAAGCATGGGACTAAATTTTCAAACATTAATGATTGGCGTAGAAATAATGTAAATGAACTTGTAGCTAATCTAAATGAAGCGATTAAAAATGTAAAACCATGGGTTCAGTTTGGTATTTCACCTTTTGGTGTATGGAGAAATATAGCGAATGATCCAACTGGAAGTAAGACAAAAGCTGGCGTACAAAACTATGATGATTTATATGCGGATACGAGACAATGGATTAAAGATGGTAGTATTGACTATATTACTCCACAACTCTACTGGTCTAGAAGTCTATCAGTAGCAAACTATACTGTTTTATTGAATTGGTGGAATCAAGAAGTAACCACTTATGCCACTAAACATCCTGTTAATTTGTATATTGGGTTAGCTGACTATAAAGTAGGGACGAAGGATGATAATGCTTGGTTAAAGCAATTGGAACTTCCGAGTCAAATTATAGCTAATCGTAATCAAAAAACAACGCAAGGACAAATGCACTTTTCATTAAGTGACATTAATAAAAATAAACTGAATTATGTAACATATATAACGAAAAATTTATATAATTATAAAGCTCTTACACCAGTGACAGCTTGGAATAATCCGATTGTACCTATGCAACCAATGAAAGTAGAAGCGAAAAATGAAAAAAATGGTGTGAAAATTACTATAGATCATAGTTTAGATAATGATGCTAGAAAATTTGTTATTTATCGCTTTGAAAATAATAATAAAGTAAACTATGATAGCCCGATTTCCATTGTAGATGTTGTCTATAGTAACAATGGTAAAGCAACGTTTGTGGATTTATCTGCTCAATTGAAGAAAACATATACGTATGGTATTAAATCACTCTCAGCAACAGGGGTAGAAAGTATAAATGCAACGACTGTTACTGTAAAAAGATAGAGGTGAGGCTGTCCTGAAAATTACTTTCAGGACAGCCTCTTTACGTTTTTAAGGTGCTTTGTTCTCGTTTACTTAAATAGATAGTTTACAAACAAAATAGATAAAAAAACAAATTTCAAGGTAGTAATTTGTGCACTTGCACAAAAGATATTTTGTTTTTTTATAGTATAATTTATATATATTTCCAATACATATGGTGTGAAAACTAGATTGACTCTATATGATGAAATATTAATTAAGAGCATCTTAGAATAACCGTTATCAGTAAGTACAAATAAAAAAATATATAAGGAATGGTGAGGTCATTTGAGTAAAAATGTGCTAATTCTAACTGGTGATGCTGTAGAAGCTTTAGAAGTGTTTTATCCTTATTATCGTTGTTTAGAGGAAAATCTTCGTTGTACAATTGCATCTCCTGTTAAAAAGAAACTTCAAACTGTTATTCATGATTTTATTCCTGAAGTTGAAACGTATACTGAGAAAGTTGGTTATCTATTGGAGTCACACGCTTCTGTTGATGAAATAAATCCCGCTGAATATGACGGATTAATTATCCCGGGCGGAAGAGCTCCTGAGTATATACGCATGAATACGAAAGTTCAAGAATTAACAGCACATTTTTTAACGGAGAATAAGCCTATTGGGGTAATTTGTCACGGTAGCTTAATTTTTACAACTATTAAAGAATATATCAAGGGAAGAGAGCTTACAGCTTATACAGCTTGCAGACCGGAAGTAGAGGCTTCAGGAGCTACATATATAGAAGAAATGCTTCATGTTGAAGGAAATATTGTTTCTGGACATGCATGGCCAGATCTTCCTGGATTTATGAGAGAATTCTTAAAAATCTTAAATGCGGCTAAATAATTAAGTATGTGATGGACTGAGATAACAGACCTTATAAGTGCATTGATGATAGGTGAATTTAGAGGCGGTGAATGTAAAAGGTGAATTTGTATCCAGAACTTGCAGAGAAAATTGTAAAAGAGGTTCGACAAATAATAAGCGATGATATTATTGTTGTGGATATCAATGGCTATATAATGGCATCCACCCAATTAAACAGGATAGGGTCCTTTCATGAAGGTGCTCAGCGAGTGTTACGTTCTAAACAAAAGCTTATCATTGACCAAGAGTTAGCTAAAGTATTGAAGGGTGTTCGAGAGGGTATCAATATGCCTATTATGTTTGAGGGAAGAGTCATTGGAGTAATTGGTGTTACAGGTAACCCTAAACAAGTAGAGCCTATTGCAGAATTAATACGTAGGATGACAGAATTAATTATCCAAGAGTCTTGTCATACGGAACAAATGGAATGGAAAACAAGGGGGGTAGAGTCGTATTTCTTTGAATGGGTGAATTTAACGACTGTAGATTCTGAATTTCTGAATCGGGGAGTATTGTTAAATATCCCTGTTCATAAGCCACATATTTGTTGTTTACTACAGTTTGATATGTCTAATACAAATGATATGGAATCTCATTGGATGCAAAGAGACATTCTTGACTTATTTCAAAAGATATTCTCAAACAATAATGACTTTATTATTATGTGGGGCCCAGGATTATACTTGTTATTAAAGAATTATAATAATGGCTATAATCGTTCTAGTTTTGTTTATCAATTAGAAGAATTTAAGAAGAATTTTGAATATCGTTATAAAACTCCATTATCTATTGGAGTTGGCAAAACCCCAGGCACACATGTTATTAATCGCTCGTATACAGAAGCTAAAAAAGCTTTGAAAGTATCCGTAAAGAAAAATAAGTTGATTTTTTATGAGGATCTCGTCATTGATGTCATTCTTGAAGAAGTTTCGCAAGAAATGAGAGATGAGTTTCTGGAAAATACAATGAGGAAATTATTACATCACTCAGAACTAGTTGATACTTTACAATGCTATATAAAGAATAATCAATCGATTAAGAAAACCGCGTTAGAAATGCATCTTCATATTAATACTCTTCATTATCGCCTTAAACAAATTAAAGAAATCACATCCATTGATCCAAAAGAAACTGCAGGCATTGTCTTGTTTTACTTATCCATTACTTTTCTTCAGGATATTTCTAAAGAAAAAAATAAAAAAGAAGAAGCTTATATTTTATAATGAATTAGGCTAAAAAAGGATGGAGCTATTCCGAAGCGATTTATCATCACTTCGGAATAGCTTTTTTTCTTTTTAGTCTTTTTGTACATGTACTTATGGAAAGTCTACCGATTAAATTAAGATAATATGAATAATCTAGCCGTTAAAATTTAACCATAATATAGTGAAGCTCTACTTAGATTAGAACTCATTGTTCCTTAAAATTGTTTAAATATGTATGTACTTAAATGAATTTTTGATGAAAATTCAAATAAAATGTGTATTTTTCGTAAATATAATTGAAATTACTTTATTCTACTAGAGGATAGGAGTAAACTTAGCTTGTTTATATATTTTGATTATTCAATAGATTTTTCGCGCATTTGAGAAATGCATAAGGAGTTTTTTATGTGGACAGTATATTAGTTTTAACGATTCTTATTGTAATAGGATCTTTAGCTTTTGATTTTATTAATGGTTTTCATGATACAGCTAATGCGATAGCAACTGCGGTTTCAACGAAAGCATTAAAACCAAGAAGGGCAATAATTTTAGCGGCTTCTATGAACTTTCTAGGAGCGATGTTATTTACTGGTGTTGCAAAAACGATCACAAAAGATATTGTGGATCCTTTTACATTAGAAAACGGTTCTGTCGTCATTTTAGCAGCTCTAATTGCGGCTATTCTATGGAACTTAATCACATGGTATTTTGGTATACCAAGTTCCTCGTCGCATGCCATAATAGGTAGTATAGCTGGTGCAGCAATTGCTTCTTCGGGTATAGCAGCTATTAAATGGTCAGGGTTTGGAAAAATTATTCAAGCTCTAATATTTTCACCTATTATAGCTTTTACACTGGGGTTTATTATTTACAGCATTTTTAAGGTTATATTTAAAAATAATAACTTAGCTAAAACGAATAAAAAGTTTCGTCATTTTCAAATTGTAACGGCTGCTATTCAATCCTTTACTCATGGAACGAATGACGCGCAAAAAACGATGGGAATCATTACAATGGCTTTAATTGCAAATGGCTATGTAGAGAGTTCTGATATTCAACTTTGGGTTCAGGCATCCTGTGCTTTAGCAATGGGACTTGGAACTTCCATAGGTGGATGGAAAATTATTAAAACAGTTGGCGGTAACATTATGAAAATACGCCCTGTAAATGGTGTAGCCGCAGATTTAACGGGGGCAACTATTATATTTGGTGCTACCACTATTGGTATGCCAGTTAGTACTACACACGTTATTTCATCAGCTATTCTTGGAGTTGGATCTGCACATCGATTGAAAGGGGTTAAATGGGATACTGCACAACGGATGCTTGTCACTTGGGTCATAACATTACCTATCTCAGCTATGCTCGCTGCTATTACATATTTTATTTTGAAATTATTTTTTTAAAACAAATTCATAGTTCAACGTATTTGTAGATGATTTTTTCTGGGTAAATTATACTATTGAATCTCAATGTAAACAGAGGTATTATAGTAATACGAGCTGCATTGTTCGTAATGATAACCTAAGTTTTAACCTTTATACGAGAATAGGGAGTTTTAATATCGAAATGCGAATGATAAGTCTCTGTCTATATGACAAGGAGAACATGCAGGAACATTTTTGCGAACACCCACTTTGTGAAGTGGTGGTCTAAAACTTACTTATATGTCTACGGCAACGCGGCTTGTTACTATGAGTGTATGAAACAGTTCCAATAGGGACTGTTTTTTTGTTGTAATTAACTATAGAATTATAGTAGAGAAGAAGGAAATGAATTTTTAGAAAACAACTTTTTACAATAGAAAAGCGTGTTGTAAGTTAAAGAGGGGTAAAATGAATACACTACATAAAGCGATTGATCAGTTAGAAGAATTTATGACTTCAACAGAAAAAACAGTGCTAATAAAAGGAACTCAACATTTTAAAAAACATCTATTAGCATTACATATTATTGGGAACGTTACAGAAAAATGTAATATATTATTTCGTTGTAATACGATTCACAACGCGGGCGATTTTTTAAAGACAAAAACGCCAGCTAGAGCTGGAAAAGCTTATTTATTTGACAATGAGCATTCAGTGTATATTGATACAAATAGCAGATTTACATGGGGGAAATCACCTAAAGAGGTAGACTATAGTATTGTGTATCCTATCGATTCTTTGTGTAAAGAATATAATAAAGAAGTAATTATTGAGGATATTATTCAGAGAACAAAGAAAAAAATATTTTTGATTTCATGTAAAGATGTTCATGATTATCAGTGGTTAAATCAATACGTGCAGAGGTATGTTATTTACGATCAGAAGCAAGCAAAATCTATATAAATGGAGAATTATCAGAAGCCTTTTTTTAAAGGCTTCTTTTTGTTTAATATCATTTTTATATATACGAATTAATAATTTATATATTTTTTAAATATGGATAACCAACCAAAATAGTATTTATCATGGTACTAAATACGTGATAATCTCAGAAGAAAGAATTGTTAAAATTTTTTGAATATTAATCCAAAGGTATTTTTTTAAAACAAAATCATACATCATTTCTCATCACTGAATGGTATGAAAGTATCATGTTTCATCTAATCTCCTTAAGAGAGATTTTTACAGTAGTACCTATGTAGTGTAACGAATTTATTTGTTTATTTCATTTATTGGTTATATTGCGTAGTAATAATATTTAAATAAAATGTAAGGGGTGTAGAAATGAAGAAATTAATGTTACTCGTATTCTTAGTAGGATGTATGCTAGCGATTTCAGCTTGTAGTTCTGATACCGCTTCAACTCCTGACAAAAAAGAAGGAAAGAAAGATGCTGATACTATCAAAATCGCAGGAATTTTCTCTTCCTCTGGAGGAGCTGCTCCACTTGGTGAACCAGAATTAGAAACATTAAAGATGTTAGTTGAAGAACAAAATAAAGCAGGCGGTATTGATGGGAAGAAGGTTGATTTAATTCCTTATGATGATAAATCTGACCAAAACGAAGCCGTTTTAGCTATGAAGAAAGCGGTTACACAAGATAAAGTAGCGGCGGTAATTGGAGGGACAATTAGCGGTAACTCATTGGCTATGCTTCCTTTAGCGGAACAAAATAAAGTTCCATATTTCTCTGTTGCAGCAAGTAAACAAATTCATCAAGATGATAATGGTAAGGCGAGAGAGTGGGTTTTTAAAACGCCACAAGATGATAAACATGCGGTTGAGAAAATTCTTGGCTACTTAAAGGAAAAAGGCTTAACTAAAGTAGCATGGTTAAACGTTGCGAACTCTTTTGGTACTGGAGCACATGATGAGTTTAAACAAATTGCTAAAGATTTCGGTGTAGAAGCTGTTATTGAAGATGAATTTGAAGCTACAGTTAAAGATGCAAAGCCAGTATTGACGAGAGTGAAGAAAGCAAAACCACAAGCAATTATTGTTTGGGGTACAGTACAAGAATCATCAGTTGTAGTTAAGAACATTAGAGAATTAGCTATTGACCTTCCTGTCTTAGCAAGTCATGGTGTGGCATCTAGCCAATTCTTAGACTTGACTGGTGAAGCCGGAAATGGCGTTGTATTACCAGCTGGTAAACTACTAATTGCGGAAGAATTAGCTGATTCAAATCCACAAAAAGAATTGTTACTTAAATATAAAGAGCAATTTACAGCTAAATATAATAAACCAGTTAGTACTTTTGGAGCACATGCTTGGGATGCATTTCAAATGATTGTGAAAGCTGTAGAAGCTGGTAACACTGATAGCGCTTCTATTAGAGACTATGTTGAAAATGATTTGGGTGAATTCGTTGGTTTGACAGGTGTATTTAATATTAATAAAGATAATCACAATGGTTTAACTGCAGATAGCTTTGCAATGGTTAAAATCGTTGATGGCAAATGGACTTTAGAAGATAAACAATAATAGTAAAAAAGATAATCAGTGGTGGGAAACCGCCACTGATTATCAATTAAGAGATAGAAAGAAGAATTTTTGATCTTGGAGGGATACAAATGGAAGTCATGAGTCAGATGTTACAGCTATTGTTTTCCGGTTTAACAATCGGTTCCATATATGCTTTGATTGCGATTGGCTTTGTAATCATTTATAACGTTACTGGAGTTCTCAACTTAGCACAGGGTGAATTTGCAATGTTTGGTGCTATGATTAGTATTTCTCTACTTAATGCTGGTTTACCATTATGGTTAGCGATTATTTGTAGTATTTTAATTGTTTCACTTATAGGAGGAATCTTTGAAAGAACAGCTATTCATACAGCACGTAAATCGTCTGTACCTACTCTAATTATCATCACAATTGGTGTTTCCATTGCATTCCGAGGAATTGCTATTTTAATATGGGGAACACAACCTAAGTCATTACCACCGTTTACTGATAATACACCTATTAAAATTATGGAAGCAGTATTATTACCTCAAAACTTATGGGCAATTGGAATTTCCATTGTCATCCTTTTCATCATGATTTATTTCTTTAATAAAACATTTATCGGTAAAGCATTAACTGCATGTGTAGTAAATCCATTTGCTGCGAGATTAATGGGTATTAATCCAGAAAAAATGTCTTTACTTGCTATTATGGTAAGTGCAGGTCTTGGTGCTTTGGCAGGAACAGTAATTGCTCCAATATCTGGTGCATCATATGATATGGGAATGATGCTTGGCTTAAAAGCATTCGTAGCCGCTGTTGTAGGTGGATTGACAAACGCTCCAGCTGCCATCGCAGGTGCCTTTCTAATTGGAATACTTGAATCATTCACTGAAGGATTATGGTCTTCTGGTTTGAAAGACGTAGTTAGCTTCTCTATGTTATTGTTAATTCTATTTATTAAGCCAGAAGGTTTGTTTGCTAAAGCCTCAGGTAAACGAGTATAGGAGGGCTGATTTGTATGGTGAAAAAAGATTTGAAGAAAATCTATCATAATAGTTTAGTAGGCCCTATTATATTTGCTTTAATTATATTTCTAATACCGATGGTCACTTCATCAAATTATATTTATACAATCTTTATTATGATTGGTTTTTATGCTTTAGTATGTAATGGCTTAACGATGTTAACAGGCTATGCCGGACAAATATCATTAGGGCATGCTGCATTTTATGGAATTGGAGCATATACGTCAGCTGTATTAACAGGTACTTATGGATTATCACCATGGTTTGCAATTATAGTTGGAATGATCCTAGCTGCTCTTATTGCTTTAATTGTTGGTATCCCTACTTTTAAACTGTCGGGGCACTATTTAGCACTTGCAACCCTTGGATTCGGAATTATTATTTTCACTGCCTTTAAAGAATTAAGTTCACTAACAGGTGGTTCCAACGGATTCTTTGGTATTCCAACTATCAGTCTATTTGGATTTGAGTTTAATAATGACTTTCGTTATTTTTATCTAGTATGGACCTTAGTTATTTTAGGAATTATTTTTTCACGAAATATCATTCATTCACGAATTGGACGCGGGTTACGTTCCATTGAAGGTAGTGAGATTGCTGCGGATGCAGTGGGTGTTAATATTATGAACTATAAGTTACAAGTGTTTATGTTAAGTGCAATGTTTACTTCCTTAGCAGGATCCCTTTTAGCTCATTATGTTTCTTTTATTAATCCAGAATTATTCGGTGCAAATACTTCTATTTATTTTCTTGTAATGGTTATTATCGGGGGAGCAAGTAGTATATGGGGCTCTATAGTAGGAGCTGCTACTTATGTTATGTTAGGTGAGCTCTTAAAGCACTTTATACCAATATTGCTGCCTAATGCTGGGGGGCAATTTGAAATTGTATTCTTTGGTGTATTGCTTGTCTTGACATTAATCTATATGCCTAATGGTTTGGCTCCACAATTCAGTAAAATTATTTCTAAATTCCGAAAGAATAAGAATGGAGTCCAAAATTCTGTAAATGTTAACGGTGGAGGTATTGCTTCTGGAGGTGAAAATAAATGACGGAGACTATCTTGCGTGTGGAAAGCTTAACAAAGCAATTCGGTGGTGTAGTAGCTGTTGATAAAGTGTCATTTGAAGTAAACAGAGGTGAAATCTTTGCTGTAATCGGACCAAACGGTGCGGGAAAAACAACGTTATTTAACATGATTACGGGGGTACTACCTAGTACTTCGGGTGATGTGTATTTTGAAGATAAACGATTAACAAAAAAGAAGCCGTATCAAATTGCTCAAGCTGGAGTTACTAGAACATTTCAGAACTTAGAGGTTTTTGATAATATGACGGTCATTGAGAATGTTATGACTGGTGCTCATATTACAATGAAAACCAATATGTTAACAGCAGGCTTACGACTGCCAGGAGTTGTAAAGGAAGAAGTAAAAACAATGTCTAGAGCGATTGAGTGTTTAGAGCATGTTGGTATTGCTCATCTAGCTTATGAAATGTCCAATACATTACCTTATGGGAGTCAAAGGTTATTGGAAATAGCACGGGCAGCCATTTCTAAACCTAAATTAATCCTCCTTGACGAACCGATGGCAGGGTTAAACTCAGAAGAATCAAGACAGCTTGTAGATGTTATCTTGAAAATGCGAGAGGAAGGCATGACGTTTATTTTTGTAGAACATGATATGGAAACGGTTATGTCTATTTCGGATCGACTAGTAGTAGTAGACAATGGTGTGAAGATTGGTGAAGGTACTCCAGATGAAGTATACAAAAACCCTAAAGTTGTTGCAGCCTATTTGGGGGATGAAGAGGAGGATACTATCTATGCTTAAGGTTGAAAATCTTCATACTTATCATGGCTTTTTACATGTTTTAGAAGGTATTGATTTTGAGTTATTAGAAGGAGAATTACTCGCAATTGTAGGTTCTAATGGAGCGGGGAAAAGTACACTTCTAGGTACACTTGCGGGTGTGTATTCACCAAAAGAAGGTACCATCAAGTATAAGGATCAGGATATAACAAAGGACGGCGTACAGAAGGTAGTTTCTAAAGGGATTTGTTTAGTCCCGGAACGTAGACAAATATTCTCATCACTTTCTGTAAAAGATAATTTATTATTAGGTTCATATCATCGATATCGTAAAGACAAAAAAAGTATTGAGCAAGATTATGAAAACATTGTGGAAATGTTTCCGAGATTGAAACAAATGCTTGATCGCTCTGGGGGATTGCTTTCAGGGGGAGAACAACAAATGCTAGCCATTGGCCGAGGGTTAATGGCTAAACCAAAAGTTCTCATGCTTGATGAACCTTCATTAGGTCTAGCTCCATTGATTGTAAAAGATATCATGTCTATCTTAAGAAAGCTTTGCGATGAAATGGGTACTACGATAATTTTAGTTGAGCAAAATGTAAAGGCGGCTTTAAAAGTTGCTGATCGTGCTTGTGTTTTAGCTCATGGAAAAATTGTTATTTCTGGTACGGCACAGGAGTTATTGAATAACCCTAAAGTACAAGAAGCTTATTTTGGCAAGTCTTCTAAACAAGTAGAAAATAAAGCCGTTATACCATTGTAGATAGGGAAAAGGCTTAAATAACTTTCAATAATTTCATTTTGTGTATGAATAGAAGAACTGAATATTATTCATAAAACATATCAAAAGGGTAGGGGTAAGAATTAAGTATTCTTACTCTTTTTTTATGTGTTCAGAATGAAGAAAGTATTATTTGAATAGTGGATTGTTTTTTAAGAAGACAAACAGCGAATTAGTATTATTGCGTAATGAAGGAACTTTCTGAATTTTTAAATAGATAGAGAGTTCTTTATTACGCTTAATATATATTTAACAGAATGAGAAGAAGAACAAGGACGAATGCAGTAATAGAAAGTAACCTTCCTAACTTAGCTCCATAATGTTCAATATATTTGATACTAATAAAGAAAGATAAGATCAGTAATCCGAGAGTAATCACAAGAGGGGGAATATAAATATGAAAATATCCTAAAAGCATTTCACCGATTGAATACTCTCCGAAATATGTAAATGAAAAAGAAATACCAATTATTAAGAACAATAAAGCGGATGTTCCAGTTCCAACTTTTTTTCGTATCTTAGCTTGGGTTATTATCGTTTTTCACCTCCGACATTATTATTTAGTAAAAAATATCTATTTGTTATTATTTTATATAATAATTCTACCTATTGCTATTCAGTGTAATAAATATATTTTTTTAGCTAATAACTAATGAGATAAAAAATGAAGAAGCGGGGGGGCTGTCTTAGATTTTATAAGTGATTCGTGGGATTTTATATTGATCAAAAGTTTTCAAAACTATCTTTTGCGCTATTAAGCATCATTAAGATTTAAATGAATACGACTTCGAATGGTAATAAAAGAATAAAAGACCTGTGAGAAAAACGATTAAAAATCACTTTTCTCACAGGTCTCTATTTAAGTATTACGCGTTTTGTTTTGAAAATTCTTCTTCTAACATAGTGCCGTTTTTAGCTAAGTTGATATGCATATTGAAAGCTTTTTCAAGAATGTGAGGTGTTTGACCACCACGAGTTAAAGCTTCAGTGTAGTATTCCCAAAGTTGTTTTTTATACATTGGGTGTACGCAGTTTTCAATAATTAATTCAACGCGTTCTCTTGGTGCTTTACCGCGTAGGTCAGCATATCCCTGCTCAGTAACGATTACATCAACATCGTGTTCTGTATGGTCCACGTGTGATACGAAAGGTACGATTGAAGAGATTTTACCGCCTTTAGCGATTGATTTAGTTACGAAAATAGCAAGACGAGCATTACGTGCGAAGTCTCCAGAACCACCGATACCATTCATCATTTTAGCGCCTGAAACGTGAGTAGAGTTTACATTTCCGTAAATATCTAATTCAAGTGCAGTGTTGATTGAAATTAATCCCATACGACGAATTAGCTCTGGGCTATTTGAGATTTCTTGTGGACGAAGCATAATTTTGTCTGCATATTTCTTAAAGTCACCGTATACTTGTTTCATTTTTTCTTCAGATAATGTAAATGAGCAACCTGAAGCGAATTTAACTTTACCAGCATCTATAAGATCGAATACTGCATCTTGAAGTACTTCAGAATATACTTCTAAATCTTCAAATTCTGAATCTAGCATTCCGTGTAAAACAGCGTTTGCTACTGACCCAACGCCTGATTGTAGTGGAGCAAGATTCTCAGTTAAACGACCTTCTTTAATATCATTACGTAAGAAATCTAGTAAATGGTTTGCCATGATTTGAGTTTCTTCATCTGGCGGTACAATCGCTGATGCAACATCAGGGATATCAGTAATTACAATACCTTTTACTTTTTCAATATCAACATAGAATCCAGGCTTGCCGATTCTATCAGAAGCATTTACTAAAGGAATTGGTTGTCTAGAGCCTTGTTCTTCTGGTGTATATACATCATGCAATCCTTCTAACATAGGAGATTGCGCTACGTTAACTTCTAAAATAATATTTTTTGCGTATTGAGCAAAGATTGCGTTGTTACCAACTGAAGTTGTTGGAATAACCATTCCATCTTCTGTAACGGCAACCGCTTCCAAAATCGCATAATCGATACCTTCAGTAATAGTGCGTTGACGAACTAGTTCTGCTAGGTGAGATAAATGTGTGTCGTAATATTGCATGTCCCCAGCATTGATGCTTTTACGCATAACTGAGTCCGCTTGGAAAGGTGAACGTTTGTTAACGATTCCTGCCTCAGCAAGGATTGTATCAACGTGTCCCATTGATGCACCAGTAAGTACGTTAACTTTAAATGCATCTGTTTTAGCTCTTTCTACTAAAGCTTCTGGAATGGCTTTTGCATCACCTGCTTTTGTAAATCCGCTTAAACCTAATGTCATCCCATCTTGTATCCATGATGCAGCCTCTTCAGCTGTTACAATTCGATCCAATAGTCTAGCATCTCTAATACGATCTGTATTGTTTTTCATCTTCCATCCCTCTTTCGTGAATATTAAGAATATTGTATCTTCTAAAGTTAACAAAATAGACAAAAACGGATAACTTTAGAAAAATTTAAGATAAAGCACGAAAAAATATGTTTGAAATAGCGATTATTAAAAAGCTAATAATTTCCTGAAATAACTAGAGTATGATTGACTTACTGGGATTTTTGTACCATCTTTCATTGCTAAAACAAATGTAGAATGCGTATCTGGATAGATTTCTTTAATTTGATTGACATTCACAATGTACGATCTGTGACAGCGGATAAAGAAATCTTTTGGTAGGATATATTCGAATTCTTGTAAAGAATATTTATGTGTTCCGACTTGATCGTTGGCATAAACAAAAGTTTTTCTTTCTTTTGCTTCAAGGTAGCTTACATTATTATAGGGAATAGGTACCCATCCATCGTTTGATTTGACTGTAATAACGGATTTTCCTTGTGTCATAGCAGGGTAGATGGCTGTTACACAACCTTGCAATTCTCCATCTTTAAAGTAGGGTTGTGATTGTCCATCGTATGGAATCCCTAGTATATCCCTATGGACAAAATCAGAAATTTTCTTTTTACTAGTTAAGGCTCTATGTGTAATAGTACCTTCGACAATTGGATCTCCAGCTTTAATTTTTAAGTTAATTCGTTTACTAGGACGATAGTAAATATATTTTTCTTTATCAGTTACCGCGATTGAAATCTCATCGGAAAATAGCTCGCTTATCACGTCTAGAAATGATTTCACCGTTAAATTCTCCATTTTAAGTCCCCTTTGTTTCAGACATCTTTTATATTTCAATCTTATTTTATTTCTTTTTTGAAATAGTTTCTATTGAAGTGACTCGAAAAAGGGAATTTTCTTAATATACTAATAAAAAAGCAACCCATTCGCGTGAAAACGAATGGGTTGCTTCTATTTTTTTACATAAAATTAATTGTTGAAGCTGTCTTATTTAATATGATTTCTGTTTCGCGTGGTTTTGTTTGAGCAATGATTTCACCATTGCGAACAGAATATAGAACTTCTGATTGAAGACGAAGTGCATGGTAACTATTTTCTGCATTTAAGACGATAAAGTTAGCAGAATTACCTTCTACGATTCCATAGTCCTGAATTTCGAGTGCTTTTGCACTGTTTTCAGTAATAAATTTTAATCCATTTGCAATTTCGCTATAGCCCATTAATTGTGCAGCGTGCAGTCCCATGTGTAATACTTGTAACATATTACCGTTTCCGATAGGATACCAAGGATCCATTATATCATCGTGACCGAAACATACATTTAATCCAGCTTCATTCAATTCTTTTACTCGTGTTAGACCACGGCGTTTTGGATAAGTATCGAAGCGACCTTGTAAATGAATATTAACTAGGGGATTAGCAACGAAATTCATCTCAGCCAACTTCAATGCGCGGAATAGCTTATACGTATAGGCATCATTATAAGATCCCATAGCTGTTGTGTGACTCGCTGTAACACGTCCTTGATAGCTATTGTGGATTGTTTCACGAGCAACTACTTCTAAATGACGTGATTGTTCATCATCAATTTCATCACAATGAATATCAATCGATTTGTCATATTTCATTGCAATTTTGAAAAGCTCACGAATGGAATCAGCGCCATCATCACGAGTAAATTCGAAATGAGGAATGCCACCAACTACATCAGCACCCATTTTCATCGCTTCTTCTAACAATTCTAAGCCGTTAGGGAAGGAGATAATGCCTTCTTGAGGAAACGCTACGATCTGTAAGTCGATAAAAGACTTCATTTCTTCTTTAACTTCTAACATTGCTTCTAAAGCAACAAGAGTCGGGTCAGTTGTATCAACATGTGTACGCACATGCCCGATTCCGTTAGCGATTTGCCATTTTAATGCTTTAGTTGCGCGTTCTTTTACATCTTCTTTTGTTAAAAATTCTTTTCGTTCAGACCAGCATTGAATACCTTCAAATAGTGTGCCACTTTCGTTCCAACGAGGTTGTCCAGCTGTTAACGTAGTGTCTAAGTGAATATGTGGTTCAACAAAAGGAGCACAAACTAGATGTCCTTTTAAATCAATTTTATGATCGATTGAGTAATTGTTCGTACCAGCTTTAGTTATTTGAGAAAAACGATTATTTTCGATAATAATATCCCATAAGCCTTCTCTACCAAAAATAGTGGCATTAGCCCACATTTTTATACTCATTGATGATTTCCTCCTCTTCATGTTCAGACACGATTGATGTCTTCATGATTTTTACTGATACTACATACACAATTCCGGCTACTAGCAATGTATTTAATGGTGCAATTCCAGGAAGTGTTAACCCTGCAATGACTCCTGCTAACCAAGCTATAATGGCTGGTATGTGTAAATTTTTAATATTTGCATTTTCATACGTAATATACTTGCGCTTCTTAATAAAGAAGAAATCTACAATAATAATGGCACCGATGGCAGGCAATGTTGATCCTAAGAATGTTAACCAGCTAACAAAGTTGTTGTATAACCATGTTGCTAACAGTGTCCCGATTACACCGTTTATCATAACCATAACTACTTTTGGCTTTTTAAACATTGTTGCGAATCCAAGACCAGAAGCGTATAAAGCATTATCATTTGTTGTCCAAATGTTTAAGCCAAGAACTAAAATAGCAGGTAAAATTAAACCTTGAGAAAACATAACATCTGAAATGTCATTGTGACCTGTTGCAATTGTTCCAATAGCTCCGAATAAAAACATTAATGTATTACCTAGGAAGAAGGCGATTACAGTTGTGATAACAGCATCTTTACCTGATTTAGCATAGCGAGCAAAGTCAGGTGTTAATGTTCCACCACTAATGAATGTTCCAATCGTAATCGTAAGTGCAGCGGCTAAAGTTAATGAAGAGTCTGGTGTATATTCAAATAATGCATTCATACCACCCATACCATCTACTGCCATAGAAGCACTCATTGAACCAAGAATTGCAATTGCTGGTACAGCAATCATACTTAAAATAGTTAAAGCTTTCATTCCGAAATACGCTGTTACTGTCATTAAAACACCAATTGAAATGATTAAAAGTGTTAATGGTACACCTGTTACTTTATGAACAGGATAAGCAAACATTCCAACACCAACGCCGAACCAACCAACTTGTGTAGCGCATAACATAAATGAACTGATATATGCGCCTTTTTTACCAAAAGCATATTGTGCAAGTAAGTGAGTTGATAATCCTGTTTTTGCGGCAATATAACCTAATGAACCTGTAAATGCACCTAAGATAATATTTCCTAGTAATACAATCAAAATTAGTCCTTTAAAAGTTAAGCCTTCGCCTAGAGAACCGCCTGCCCACATGCTAGCTGAGAAAAATGTGAATCCCAACATAACAGCTAGCATTTTAATAAAGCTGTTTCTCTTTCCTAATGGTACTGATTGAAATGAATAATCTTTGTCTGTCATTTTCATACTATTTCCTCCCAAGTTTTAAGCTTGGTGAGCAATGGTTTAGTAACAAAAGGGTTACTAAACGCAAAAAACCACTTATCAAATTTGACAAGTGGATTAACTCTAAAGGATGATCGAGACCGATGATAGAATTTTACCATCAAGAATCACGAATACCAAACAGAATATCGCCCACCTTGTCAGCCTCTCTGGACTGTTCTTAAAGGTTTTGTTTATTAAACTATCGTTATATTAGCAAACTATTTTCTTGAATAACAATGGTAATTTTTATCTATTTTTCTAAAGGGTACTATTAGAATATTCTGGGGATTAATTTTTTGTTTATACATAAAAATCGGTATTTTATGAAGGTAATACTGTGGGTGATTTAGAGTTAACAACTGAGGGGGAGGTGTGAATTTGATAAGGTTTTTATTTATATAGCTGATTTCATAATTCGAATAAATATTATTTTAATAGCGTAATAAAAGATGGAAACGATAAGTAGAAAACAAAAAGACGTCCAATAAGGACGTCTTTTTTCTCGAATTGAGGCGACTAACTACACTCCACATTTGTGTATTCTCAATTAAGAGTGTTAGTCGTCTTACACAATTTAGCTCATCGCTCGATAACTATAACATGAAATTGATTAACTATGCAAGTTGCTTTATAGTTACATTTTTATATTAATATAGTTTGATTGTGAATAATTATTACTGATTATTAAATGTTATAAAATAGTAAAAAATGTTCTTTTTTAGAATATAAAACGTTTAAATATGAATAAATGGGTATTTTTGTTTTTTAGTAATTTGTATTAATCACATTATTAGCGTGATAAATATTTTTACTATATAATATATTCGAAATGAAAAATATATTATTTCTCGAGAAAATGTGAGCTTTTATGAAGTTTTGTGCAAACCTTTTCATTTCATGGTTGTTTTCTAGAAACAATCTAAAATTGTTATTTCTAAAGTGAGATATATGCGCAATCAGGGGGAATCGTAAAGATTTATTGCGGCTATATCGTTAAGACATTTTAGGAATACTACCTTGCTTTATTCATACAGACAAAAGAGAATGGGGGAGTTTTCTATGAAACAAAAGAAAAAAATCCACTTTGCTTGGTGGGTATTACTAGGCTTAAGTATAATGATTGGTCTGGCACGTGGTGGAATTAACAATGCTGGTGGGTTATTTTTAACACCAGTTACTCAAGATTTAGGTATTGAAATGGGAACATTAACTTTATATTTTAGTATTTCATCAATTGTTACGATGATATTTTTACCGATTGCTGGTAAAATGATGGCGAAATACGATATTCGCTCTCTACTAATTGGCGGTATTATTTTACAAGCTGGATCATTTGCAATGTTTGGTTTAATGAATTCCGTTTGGGGTTGGTATATCTTTTCTATTCCAATGGCAGTCGGTTCAATTTTCGTCAACCAAATGGCAGGTCCAGTATTAATAAATAATTGGTTTAAGAAACATAATGGTTTAGCGTTAGGTATTATGATGGCTGCGGTTGGTGCTTTTGGTGCCGTAATTCAACCATTAGCCGGGAATTTAATCGCTAGCCAGGGGTGGCGTTATACTTATTTAATTCTTGGTATTGCCGTAATAGTAGTCGTTATTCCAGTAGTTCTATTATTAATTAGAATGGCTCCACAACAAAAAGGGCTACTTCCATATGGAATGACTGTATCTGATTCAAATGATGATAAAAAAGAGGAACATACGGAAGATATAAATAAAGGTGTAACTTTTGCAATAGCTAAAAAATCTTATGCATTTTATGCGTTATTTTTATTCTTTTTCTTTGTAACGGCAATTGGAAGTTTTGCTCAGCATATCGCGCCGTTTGCAATGGGAATTGGTTATGATATTAAATTTGCGGGTAGTGTTATGGGTGCATTTATGGTTGGTATGTTAGTTGGTGCGCTTGCTTTTGGATTCTTAACAGATAAAATTGGTTCTAAAAATACAGCACTTTTTGCAATGATTGTTGGCTTAGTATCAATGGTAATGCTATTAACAGCAGCGGATCACCCAACGATGTTTACTTTGGCAATTGGTATTTTCGGCTTCATAACAGCTTCAATTGGCACATTAACACCACTTCTTACAACTGAGTTATTTGGTATCAAGGAATATAGTCAAATCTTTGCTACAGCTGCATTAGGCTTGGCAATCGCTGGTATTGTTGCATTACCTGGATATGGATTTGTATATCAATTTACAGGAAGTTACACATATGTTCTATGGTCAATTATCGCAATGCTAATTATTAACATTGTTCTTATCCTAGTAGCATTTAAAGGGAAGAAAAAACTGGAAAAAGAAGGTTTGTGGAATTAATTCATATTCCGTGAATTAAGAGATTTATTGAATGGCTACCTATTTAGAGTAATAGATTCTGTTTTGATATGAGAAAACAGAATCTAAGGTGGATCAAGAACTATTTTAATACTCAATTTAATCTATTAATTTACTGTAGTTTTTGACAAATCAAATAAAACTAGAAAAAGCAACGAAATTTCTTTAGGGATTATTCGTTGCTTTTTTGTCATTTTGTCTTTTAGAATAAAATGAATGTTGTTACAAAACTCCATATTGAATAGTGTACGAAGAAGGATTTTATATGAATCTTTAGTTAGTGATAATATGGAAAATTATCTTAACTATTATTTACTGCTTCATTCCCACATTACTTACCTCGCTTCTAGAAATATACTGCCCAATTTTCTTGAATAATTGAATTGTCATTTCTATTTCTGTTTGATTAGGCCTTCTGCAATATCTTATAGGTGGAATTAAGATCCAGATAAAATCACCATAATTTGGCCAAACTTCAATCGTCCACATATTATCTTTTTTAGAATATGAAAGCGTTAATTTCTCAAAATCATTTTTTTGGCAGATAGATAGAATATCCTCATCCTTATTCAAAATTGCACTTAAATAATCATTTTGATTGGAAGTAAAGCTAGGTTTACTTTTTCTTTTAGATAAAATATCTCCACTATATTTCAAAGAAATAGTGATATCTTGAGTAGGTTTACAATCTTTGATTGAAAAATTCCAGCGGAAAATATAAATCCGTCCCATCCATTTATTAATCGTTTTATACGATGCTTTCATTTTTTCTAAACCTAATTTTTGCCCATCCAACTCAACCTGCTGATTACGAAAACTCTTTTTAGGTATGGATTGATTAAACTCATTTACAACCATATTTAAAGAATTATAAGCTCTGCTATCTACTATTGAATATATCCCCATGTTATCCTACCTTAAATTGTTTTATTAGTGTCTAATGACTGATTCTGATCACTAGATTCATATTCAAATTCGCTTCTTTTTTTAATACCTTCAAAAATTTTATCTAGAGGGACTGGAGAAAATAGTTTTTGATTGGTAGCCTTTAAATAGATGACTCCAAATAATAGAATAATAGGTATAACAAAGAGAGAAATCTTTAATACTGTTATGTCTACATACAAGGTATAAATCATATATATACAAGCTACAATTCCAACGATTTGTGGAAGGGGATATAACGGTGTTTTAAAAGGTCTATGTGCTTGAGGATATTTTTTTCTTAGTATAATAACATCTACCTGAGTAATGATGTAGGAAATTAACCAAGTTCCACAGGCTACTGAAATCATAGTTGTTATAAAGTCAATATTTGCATTATTCATAAAAGCATAGATCAAAACAATTAAAGTTAAACCAATTACAAAGAAAATTCCAACCCAAGGTGTACGTGTTTTTGGATGTAAATAGGAAAATGCTTTTGGTAAGAGACCTTCTTTGGAAAGACCATAAAGCATTCTAGGCACAGCGGCTAAATATGTGTCACAAGTTGTAATAGCTGCTATTATAGAAACGACTCCCATTAATACTAAACCAAATGATCCAAGCATAGCTTCTGCCCCTGCGATATGTGGAATAGTTGACTTTGCTAATTCATCAAGACTAATGTATTTTGTTACACCTAAACCAAATAATAAATCGACTAGCCAAATCGTAAAACAACCGAATAGCATTGCTAAGGGTATGTTTCGTCCAGGATTTTTAATTTCCTCTGCTAAAGGTGTTACAAATTCCATACCAATAAATAACCAAATGGCAATTCCAAGTGTTCCAATCTGTTGCTTCCAAGAAATTGGAGAAAATGGAGGTAATTCAGCAATTTGTTCTTGTGTACCTAAACCGATCAATCCAAGAATACCTAATGTAGCAAGTAAGAGCATCATAGAGATAGCAAGAACTGATTGAACCTTACCAAACACCGAAACACCTAACATATTAATTGCCGCTAAAAAACATAGAATGACTATTACGGCAATATACCATGGTATTCCTGTTAAAGTTTCAAATGATTGCCCTCCAATAATCATGTTTGTTCCACCATCTGTTCCTACAAGTACAATATAGCCAGCTATTACACCAAATAAAGCAGGTAATTTTCCTAAAGCTGGCATCGTATATTCTCCTACCATTCCTGCCCCTGGAATCATAGCAGCCATCTCCGAATAGGACAAAGCTACACATAATATAACAATTAAAGCTAAGAAAGCTATAATACTAAAAGCAGGTCCTCCTACTCCATAGCCATTTCCCAACACTACCATAGCCGAACCAGAAACTACTAAACCAACGGAAGCAGAATAAGCAGCCCAAAATCCAAGGGTTCTTTTTAATTTTACATCACCCATTTTATTCCTCCTTCTTAATTTCCATGGAATGCTTTCTCAAATAATAAGATATAATCTTCCTTTGAGGCTTTACGGGGATTGCTTGAAGCTGAAACATTTTGTGTGGCACCTTCCGCTAAGTAGTCAAAGTCAACTTGTTTTACATAAGATAGATCTTTCATTTTTGGAATGCCTATACCTTCTGCAAGTTTAGTTAATTTCTCTACACCTGCATATGCAATTTCTTCTTTTGATTTACCTTCTACATTGACTCCTAATAATTTTGAAACCATCATATGCTTTTCAATATTTGAGGGGATATTATATTCGAAAACATATGGTAAAATCATTGAATTAGCGACCCCATGAGGAGTATCATATAACCCTCCTAAAGCTTCAGCCATACAGTGAACTCCACCAACATCAGAATTACCAAAAGCTATTCCTGCAATTAAACTACCTATTAACATATTTTTTCTAGCTTCTAAATTTGTCCCATTGTGTACTGCCGATTCTAGATTATTAACTATCAAATCAATCGCATATAAAGCCAAAGCATCTGTAATAGGTTCAGCAACTGTACATGTGTATGCTTCAATAGCATGCGTTAAGGCATCCATCCCTGTAGATGCAGTAACAGATGGAGGTAAAGTAACCGTTAATTCTGGATCTAAAATAGCTATTTTAGGAGCTAATTTGTTATCTAAAATATTCATTTTTAACTTTGTCTCTGAATCTGTAATCACTGAAAAAAAAGTAATTTCACTTCCAGTGCCAGCGGTGGTGGGAATGCAAATAAGCGGAGTGATTGATTGTTGAAGGTTATTAAGTCCATACCAATCTTTGATTGTTCCTCCATGTGTTAATAGTGTACCTACAGCTTTTGCTGTATCCATACAACTTCCTCCACCAAGCCCAATTAATAAATCGACTTCTTCTTTTTTTGCCAACTCATAAGCAGTCATACAATCATAATCTCTTGGATTTGGTTTGATTTCATCAAAGGTAACATAATATATTTCTGCTTGATCCAATAGTTCCGTTACTTTTTCAACAATACCTGCTTCTTTTAACCCTGCGTCTGTTAGAAGCATTATTCTACTACCGTTTAATTCAGATATATAGTCTATTAGCCTTGCTATTTTTCCTATTCCAAATTCGATTCTGGTAGGAAGATTAAACGTATAATAATCTAACACAGATATTACCTCCTTTATAATATCTGAATATTACAGAATATTCAGATATTTTGTAAATGGACAAAATGTAAGAAATTTGCTCATTAACATTCACAATACGTCTATTTAAAGGACTATAGTCTATGTTTTGGTCTCAGAAACTTTATTTTCAATCTCTAAAGATGGTTCATACCTTGAATTAGGGTACAAAAGAATCAAAATGCCGATATTTCAACAAAGGTCGAAGTTCTATTCGTTGTCGAAACAAGAATCTAAATAGTTGGTTTTGTTGTTTTATAGTCTGTTGTGGAATCCCTTTTTATTTGAAGAAACAATGTTCTGAATATTCAATAGATATTAAGGGGTTAGTTAACAAGCAAATTAATATGCTTGAAATAAAAGGGGATATCACAAAAATGATATACGTTATTTAGAACATGCACTCATATTTTTGATAGGTGCTTAATAAATTTAACAGTAATACCACTTACGGAAGATAAGGAGGTGTTTGGAATGAGTGGAAAAGAGCAGAATTTTACACGAATTAAATCATATGTCCCTTTTCATAGTGTGTTTGATCCATGCCCTCCAATAGGGAAGAAATTTTATTATACACCACCACAACTCTATATGGGTTTTCAGCCTCCAGATTTAGAACAATTTCCAGCAAAGGAAGCATTGAGAAGAGGAACATTATGGCCGGCTTTTTACGATTATTATGAAAATCCATACAAAAAGTAGGTGAGTTTTTTTATGTCCAATGCTTTACCTGAAGAGTATTATCAAATTTTAGAAGATCTACAAGCAGCGGATTTTGTATTAGTTGAATTGACACTATACTTAGATACTCATCCGACTGATCAAAATGCGATTGCACAGTTTAACTCATATGTTCAACATCGTAACCAAATTAAATATGAATTCGAATCACGCTTTGGTCCACTTCAGCAGTTTGGGAATAGCTTTTCTGATGAAAAGTGGAGCTGGCATAGCTCACCATGGCCGTGGCAAGTATAGGAAGGAGAAGAATATGTGGATTTATGAAAAAAAATTACAATATCCGGTAAGAGTAAGTACATGTAATCCAAAGCTTGCAAAATTTTTAGTAGAACAATATGGTGGGGCAGATGGGGAATTAGCAGCAGCACTACGTTATCTAAATCAAAGATATACCATCCCTGAAAAAGTAATGGGTCTTCTTACGGATATTGGAACTGAAGAATTCGCCCACTTAGAAATGATTGCAACGATGATATATAAACTGACCAAAGATGCAACGCCAGAACAATTGAAAGAAGCGGGACTTGGAGATCATTATGTTGGTCATGATTCTGCTCTATACTATACAAATGCTAGTGGTGTTCCTTTTACTACTAGTTATATCACCGCTAAAGGAGACCCAATTGCTGATTTATATGAAGATATAGCAGCTGAAGAAAAAGCGCGTGCAACATATCAATGGATTATTGATATGTCTGATGATGTGGATTTAAATGATTCGTTAAGGTTCTTACGTGAACGAGAAATCGTTCATTCTCAAAGATTTAGGGAAGCAGTTGAAATTTTAAAAGAAGAGAGGGATAGGAAAAAGATTTTTTAAAGAAGAGCTACACAAAAGTGTAAGGGCTAAGCCAAGTGTGATTATTATCACTTTTGGCTTAGCCCTTTATTTTGACTTATGCTTTGTTACTAGAACCAAAAATTCGAATTTTATTAATAACGGTAGTCTTAATAGCATCTCGACCTGGTTGAATATATTTACGTGGGTCATACACGTTATTATCATTAGCTAATATTTCACGAACCTTTTTTGTAAATGCCATTTGATTTTCTGTGTTCACATTAATTTTTGAAGTACCTAAAGAGATAGATTTTTTAAGATCAGCAATTGAGATACCTGTACCACCATGTAAGGACAGTGGTATTTTCGTTGCGTTTTTGATGTCTTCCATTTCTTTAAAGCCAAGATTTGGTTCACCTTTGTAAGGACCATGTACAGATCCTAATGCAGGGGCTAGACAGTCTATATTTGTTGTTTGAACAAATAATGTACATTCTTCTGTATCTGCATAGATGATTCCTTCTGAAATGACACCATCTTCATGACCGCCAACTGAACCAAGTTCAGCTTCAACGGATACTCCATACGCATGAGCATAGTTGACCACTTTTCGCGTTATATCCATATTTTCTTTCAACGGAAGGTGAGATGCATCAATCATGACTGATGAATAACCAATATCTATCGCGGACTTACATTTATCAAAAGAAGCTCCATGATCTAAGTGAAGGACAACAGGAATGGTAATATTCATGTCTTCTATTAAACCTTTAATGGCCATGTAAATGGTTTTAAGTCCACCAAAATGTTGAATACCAGCTTCACCAATTCCTAAAATAACTGGTGATTTTTCTTCCTCTGCAGCAGCAAGAATGGCTTGTGCCCATTCAACATTGTATACATTGAATTGACCTACAGCATATTTTTCTAGTAATGCCTTGTTTAATAAGTTGGTCATGGAAACGAAAGTCATATTTTTTTCCTCCTTTAAATGAAAAGACCGCTCTACTTGTTAGAAAAGAGAGGCGGTCTTTTTTTGCTATCATTCTATGTTTTATATAAATAAATCTATAAGTAGTACGCCACCAAGTCCAACTAAAGAAATAATCGTAACCATGATTGACCATGTTTTGATTGTTTGTCCGATTGTTAAGTTGAAATATTCTTTATATATCCAGAAACCGGCATCATTAACGTGTGAGAAGGTAACACTACCAGCTCCTGCAGCTAAAACCATTAACTCTGGGCTTGCACCTGTTGTAGCGACAAGGGGTGCTGCAATTCCGGCTGCTGTCATACCAGCAACTGTTGCAGACCCAACTGCAACACGAAGAAGCGCTGCGATTAGCCAAGTTAAAAGTAAAGGTGAAAGCGTAGATCCAGCCATTATATCTGAAATATATTGATCAATATGACTATCAATTAATACTTGTTTGAATGCGCCACCAGCAGCAATAATTAATAGAATCATTGCAATTCCGCTAACGGATTCAGTAAGTGATTGCATAATTTGTGGCATTTTTCTACCACGGTTTATACCAAAGGTAAAGATTGCAACTATGACAGAAATCAATAAGGCAACATTGGCATTCCCAATAAAATCAACAACTGGCATAATAGCAGATTTTGGAGCGAAAATTTCAACGATAGCTTGTAATGCTATTAAGATAACAGGTAATAAAGCTGTAAAAAGGCTGATTCCGAATTTCGGCATTTCTTCTTCAGTGAATTCTTTCGGGTTAAATAATCCTTTTGGAATCTCAATTTCTAATGATTCCTTTTTAAATAATTTTGTATAAAGAGGACCAGCTAGAATAAGAGCTGGAATAGCTATAATGACACCGTATATCAACGTTTTTCCTATACTAGCTCCAAATACATCAGCGACAGCTGTAGGACCTGGATGAGGTGGCACGAAACCATGCATTGTAATAAGCGCAGCAATAACTGGCATTCCAATATAAAGAACAGGAACTCTAGCTGCTGTTGCAATAGTAAATACAAGTGGAATTAATACTACGACACCAGTCTCGAAAAATAGAGCAATTCCGACAATTGCAGCTGTAACAACGGCAGCTAACTGTACTCTTTTTTGTCCAAAGCCGTTAATGAGCGTAGTAGCAATTCGTTGTGCACCACCCGAATCAGTCATTAACTTACCAAGAACGCCCCCAAAAATAATTACCATTGTTAGGTTACCAAGTGTGGAACCTAATCCGCTTTGAATAGATGCCATCGCATCAAGAGGGGACATTCCTTCTAAAATCCCTACTACTAATGAAACTAGAATTAAAGAAACAAATGCATTTAATTTTAATACAACCATTAATAATAAAAGTAAAGCAACCCCTATAGTTACTGATATAATTGGCATTTTCTCCTCTTTTCCCTTACTTAAAAGGATGATGACTGACTCTTATGGAATATGCCTTTAAATGTCAAGTGAAGATGGCGCAATAAGTCAGGCATATACTTTTAAGTTCGTATGTTCTTGTTGTTAGTGTTTATTTTCTATTTAACATTTCAACTACATCTTTTAAATCAGTTATTGTTCCGACATTACCAGGAAAGATGATGTAGGCCATACCAGGAAATTTGCTTTCATCTCCAATTGTCCAAACGGGTATTCCCGGTTTAATCTGTCCAGCTACATTAGCTCTTTGTACCATTAAACCTTTTGTTCCTATATCACTTGAAGTAATACCACCTTTAGCAATAATAAAACTAGGTTTCACTTGTAGGCTTGTTACAATGCTAGTAACAGCATCGGAGATTTGTACGGAAAGCTTTAATTCTTCTTCTTTTTTGCCTTCGCCAAGATCTAGTCTTTCACGTTTTGTGTAGACTGCAACATTTTTTCCTTCACGAATGAGATGGTTTGTTTCTTCGACAATTCTATCAATCTCTTTTTGGAATAGTTCAGGTTGTAACACTAAATGGACGTTAAATTCAATAAACTGAACAATTTCAGATTTCATTAATTCATTTAGTTGCTCAGTTGTTTTCTTTACGTGTGAACCGATAATAATTAAACCGCCATTAGTTGATTCTTCGTGTATTAAATCTTCCCGCGTTAATAAGCTCTTATCACTAATTCCACCGATTACTTTGGTAAGAGCGGCAGCACTTCTAAACAAGAATTGTTTACCATGATTAATTGCTTTAATTAAGGCAGTTACGAATACCTTTACATCCACATAATCTACAGCATTCACAATAATTTTATTGAAGTTTTTAGCTTGTGAAAGTTGTTGTTCAATTAGATCGATGTCAATATTTCGAAGGCTTTCAATGGAAATATAAATCATTTGGTCTGTTTTATATTCACCTTCTGATTTTTCTTCGGCCCATTCTCCTAAATGTGATTTACTATATCCAAATGTACGATCTTTCGCAAATTCTGTTTCGCCTGCAGGTACCAAAAATTCATCATATTGTACATAATGTGTATTTCCGATAGTATAGCGACCGCCTTCTTTAAAGAATGGCAATATCACTTCACCATCAAAAGTGATATTCGTCAAAGATTCGATAGTGTCTTTCAATACTTTTGTTTCAAGTGGATAGTGACCTCGTAAAGTTGAATCACCACGGCTAATGATAATAAAATCTTGATTGAATTTTTTTGCTGCTTGAACTGCATTTTCTGCAATTTCTTTATGTACCGCTTCGGTCTCAGCAGCAGTAAATCCACGAGAATTAGTTAAAATAAAAAACATTGAGTTCTCTTCAGCAAAGCCTTTTTCAATGCTTTCTGGTGTCCAATCTGTATAGACAGAAATATCATGAACTGTTTG
The DNA here is from genome assembly GCF_000380245.2 of Bacillus massiliigorillae. Taxonomy (GTDB): domain Bacteria; phylum Bacillota; class Bacilli; order Bacillales; family DSM-1321; genus Bacillus_AD; species Bacillus_AD massiliigorillae. The sequence goes on along the minus strand of NZ_HG428741.1, from coordinate 1,859,519 downwards.
AACGCCAGTTGGATCATCATCCAGTACAATTATCTTTTTGTTTAACTGCTTTAATTCGTTTGTAATCATTTTATCAACAATTTTTTGATTAACAGCGGGGATGCTGTTGAATGCATCCTTTGCTACGATTCTATTTGAACTCATTTATTTACACCTCTTACTTCAACATTTGCTAATTTTTCATAATATTGAACAATGCCACCATGGTCATTCATGATTTTTCCGTCTACTTCTAAGGCATGAAATATTTCTAAAAGATTACTAGATAAAGGGAGAGGGACACCAATTTCATGAGCTGTATCCATCACATTAGTAATATCTTTCATATTGATTGCCATTGTCCCACCAGGTGCAAAGTTTCTTTCGAGAATTAAAGGAACTTTGGCGTCTAATACTGCACTACCAGCGAGGCCACCTCTAATTGCTTGATACATTTTTTCAATATCTATTCCTGCTTTTGCAGCTAGAACAAGCGCTTCCGACATAGCCGCAATGTTAAGGTTTACTATAATTTGATTAGCTAGTTTAGCTGTAACTCCACATCCATTGTCACCGACTAATGTTACATCTTTTCCCATATCATGAAGAATAGGTTTTACAGAATCGAAAATATCCTCTTTTCCACCAACCATAATTGCTAATGTCCCATCTATAGCTTTAGGTTCTCCACCACTTACAGGAGCGTCTAAGAAACCCACACCTACTTTTGCAGCTTCTTCAGCTAGCGATTTAGAAACAGTAGGTGTAATAGAGCTCATATCTACGATGATTGATCCTTCTTTAGCACCTGCTAATATTCCGTTTTCACCTAGTACAACTGCTTGTACATGCTTAGATGCTGGTAACATTGTAAAGATTACATCACTTTGTTCAGCAACTTCTTTTGCTGATTGGGCTGAGTTAGCACCAGCATCTTGTAGAGCTTTCACAGCATCTAAATTGAGATCGTTTACCGTTAGTGTATGGCCCGCTTTCATTAAATTTAAAGCCATTGGTTTTCCCATAATTCCTAATCCAATAAAACCAATATCTCTTGACATGTTTTTTCCCCCTTGATGTGTTATTTGATTTCATTCATTACATAATAAATTTGGTGTTAACGCTTACAAAATTCAATTGTGGGATTATTATATACAATTTATTTTAATTTGTATACAATAATGTATTTTTTGTATACAAATTTAGAAAAAGTGTATACTATTTTTTTGAGATTTGGTTCATTTTATGTTTTTTTGGATAAGGATTTGGTAATATAAGTAGGGCTTAGAAAAGGATTTAAGTTATTTTGTCGGCACTTTTAAGTAAAGTATTGTTTTTAAACTAATACACAGATATTCGTAAACATATATAGAAATCAGTTTAATGATTCAAATGCAACATTATATTGTACATAAATCAATTTGTAGAAAGCAGACTGAGGTGATTCTTATGCAGAATAGCAACCGTACTCAACCATCGTATCAACAATGTTATGAAATATTACGTGAAAAAATCCTTAATGGGGAAATTCCAGGGGGAACCAAAATAACAGAAGATAAATTAGCGAATGAACTAGGCGTTAGTCGAACTCCGGTAAGGGAATCAATTCGTAAGTTAGAACAGGAAGGATTAATCGTTAAAAAAAGAGTAGTCATTCCTACAGAGAAAGATTTACGTAATATGTTTCAAGTTCGTATTCTCATAGAAGGATATGCAGCGAATTGTGCGGCTACTTATTTGAAAGAAGATGAAATTAAAAAATTGTATGAATATATCAACTTAGGAAAAACAGGTACAAAAGATGAAATCATGGCTGCTAACGAATGTTTTCATAATGATATTGTAAAAGCCAGTAATAATCCAATCATGATTGATATAATTGATCGTATGCAATCAATCATTTACTTGTTTAGAAAGACTGTTGTGATTTACAATCGACCTTTATTAATAGAAGAGCATGAAGATATTTATAATGCGATTCTTGCTAGAGATGGTCAAAAAGCAGAATCACTTATGAAAAAACATTTAGAAGCGGATCTGAATTTTTATCTTCATACTATTAGTTAATCATTTTTATCTTTACTATAAGCTGGATCACGGACATTTGTAAATTTAGTATAAATAAAATGCCAAGTTTACATAAACATATTATGTAAACTTGGCATTTTGCGTATTTAAACTAGGAATAAAAGAAATATATATTTCTTCTAAAACAATGTTCTGAATTTTCAATAGTAAATAAACACCAGCACTTAAGTGAATATCTATTCTAATAATATAACAATCGCAAGTACTTATTTAAAAATTGAATAAGGTTAATTGTATAAATGAATAAAACTGGGAAGGTAAAGGTATGCAAATTATTCACAAAATAATGTATAGTAATTATTAAGATTATTTATTAAAGGAGCAAAAAGGGATGGATATAAAACAAGCAGTTAAAGAGGATGATGTCGAGTATTTACTCTTAAACTTAGAAAATGATCAAAAATATTGTTTAACTGACGATCCTTTATTATTAGCCGTTAAGCACAATAAACAAGATACCATTCGTTTTTTATTTGAAGAAAACTATCATTTAAATAGTACAGAAGAAACACAAGAGGAATTATTATATTTATTAAGTAGAAAAGGTAATAATGAATTCTTAATGAAAGTATTAAGAGAAATTACCTATACACCATATCAACTAAACAAAGCATTAGGAAAATCTGCATCTGGTGGAGATTTCATGACTGTAAGAATTTTAATTAATTCTGGTGCGCAACTTAATCAGAATAGCAGTTTAATAGAAGATGCTATCTCTCAGAATAATGTACAAGTGGCATTTAATCTGTTAACGTTCGCAGATGATATTTTTTATAAAGATCAAAATGACGATTCTTATATACATCATGCAGCATATTCGGGATGTAATCCTATTCTCCTACAATATCTCATTTTCAGAGGGTTAGATGTTAATATGCAGAATAAGTTTGGACATTCGCCAATCATGCTTGCGATACTAGGTGTAGAGCTTAATGGGGAATCTGATTTTTATGAAACAACAAAAGTATTATATCAAGCTGGAGCAGATGTTAACCTTCAAGATGTTGAAGGGTATACAGCTTTAATGCATGCTTGTTATTTTGAAAATTATAGTATGCACGGAGAAGAATATTTATTAAATTATATTCAATTCCTTTTAAGTATTGGGGCAGATATTCATATCAAAAATGTTGAAGGAAAGAATGCGTTAGAAATAGCAAAAGAACGTGGTTTTTATTCAGCAGCAGAAATATTGGCTGATTATTTGAATAATAATCAAGAAGGAATTCCACATATTACAATGAGGAGCAATTCTGAAAGTTCACCACAACGGAGCCATAACAACGACACTTCATTTCTGAGTGAAAATGGCTATTCCACTAAAATCAGCCGTATTGATCGATGGCAAATACTTGAGAAACGAATACTTAAACAATATTCCATCCAAGAAGTGATTGACAAATTGTCATGTATTATAAGTAGGTTTAAATCACAAAGAAATGGAACTGAACGCTATGATTATTGTATTGCAGAATGGCAATATGATATTGAGAGATTAATCGCTTTTCGTAAGAAGTGTGCATATCAACATAAAGAGTAATACGGCATCTATAGAAACTTTAGGTAAGTAAAAGGAAATTATATTTTAATATAGTTTTTGAAGTCAACTTTCTTTACAGAGTATTCTGACTAGTGTTATATTTACCTTAATAAATAGAAGTTTTGGATGAAAAATCATGAAGTTTAAGATAGTTGAATTCTCATTTAGTATTATTGAAAAATACGTTTTTTAGGGAGAGATTGTTCATGAACATCAATGGGATGACTAGAAATTATTTATCACTGAACTTAGGAGCAGAAGATTTTTTACAGCATGTTGCATCAACTATTGAACTTCAGTTACGTGAGTGGGATTCTTCATATGAAGTATTTGTTATGAAATTCAACGACTATCAACTATCTATTAAACTTAATGAAAAATATTATGATGTCCATATTAGTGAGAAAGAACTTAATGATTTGCATAAAAAAGGCGCATATGATTTAGATCGAAAAATTTGGTCCGAGTTAAAAAACAAAAAATTACCAGTTCAAAAAGGATTCGGTAATTATATTGAATATGTTTTAGAATAAAAAAGCACCTAATGGGGTGCTTTTTTTGATTTATAAATGAATGACTTAAATTGCTACTATTTGGCTCAATTATTATAACTACATACAATCTCAAAACCCTCATAAATCTCAATTTTGAATAATTCCTCTTAAAACTTTAGAACGTCGATTACCATTGAATTATATACTACATTTTAAGAAAATAATAATCCTACGTATCTAACCTAACTTTATAAAAGTTTGATGAATTGTTAGATGTACAAAATATTTGAAAATGTTAATTAGTTAGCATAAGAATATGTGATTTGTTGTGTAAAGTAATATTAACAAGAGGAAGAGTTTTACTGAAAAATTACGTTCACTACTTCTAAAAATTCTTATTATTAACTTAAAAATGGAGGAGATTTAATTTGGTAATGGTGTATTAGATTTTATTAGATTGGTAATTTTTGGAATGTAGATATTAACATTCTTCATTTTTATTTATTAACGAGATTGAAAGGGGACAAAAATATGATTAAGCCTAGTAAACTTGGCTATGCTGAACTTTTGGTGAAAGATATTGAGGGGATGGAAGAATATTATTCTAATGTAATGGGGCTTTCGTTAGTAGAAAAAGGAGATGATGGTAAAAGATATTTTAGTACAGGTCTTGATCATCATAATATTATTTTAACTCCTTCTAATGAAAGTAATTTATTTGGAATTGGCTTTCAATTAGATAGTCAAGTATCAATTCTCGACGTAAAAAAACAATTACAAGCTAAGGGGATTTCTGCTGAATTAAAAACAGATGCAGAACCAGGTATATCAGAAATGTTAGAATTTAAAGATCCTGATGGATTTGTATTACATCTTTATACAAATATAGATACACCAGCTCCACGCTTTAAAGAGAATGGAATAGTCCCAAACAAATTAGGTCATTTAGCTTTAGCTTCTATGGATCCAATAAAGACAGCTAAATTTTATCAAGAAGTATTGAATTTCTATTTTACTGATTGTATTGATGAGCGAGCGAATTTCCTTACGTGTAATAATGATCATCATGTGTTGAATGTGTCTAATCTTGGTAAGTTAGTTGGCCAATCCAATTTATATCATATTGCTTTTGAATTAAGAGATGCCAGTCATCAGTACCAAAGTTTCGATATATTAGCGAAAAATAATATTCCGATTGTCTGGGGTCCGACTAGACATACAGCAGGTCACAATATTGCAGCTTATCATCATGATCCAGATGGTAACTTAGTTGAGTTATTTATGGATATGGATCAATTAATTACTGGATTAGGTTATTTTGATCCACGACCATGGCATGAGGATTTTCCAATGAAGCCAAGATATTGGGATGATAATGCCGCGTGGGGTACAAAGTATGAAAAAACATTATTGGATTATGCTGCAAAGAAATTTCAATAAGGAGTTCCTATGAATCTATTATCATTATCTGAAGCATTGATTGAAAAGAAAATATCACCTATAGAAATTGTGAAACATTCTTTAAATTCAATTGAGAAGAAAAATTCCATTTACAATATTTTTATAACTGTTTGCGAAGAAGAAGCTCTAGAAGCTGCCACCCTTGCAGAGAAAGAAATAAGTAAAGGAATAGTTAAAGGACCATTTCATGGGATACCGGTCGCTATAAAAGATGTCATATTTACACAAGGAATACGAACTACTATGGGTTCTAAGCTATATAAGAATTTTGTTCCTTCTTATAATGCAACAGTCATTAATAAATTAATAGACGCTGGCGCTATCATTATTGGTAAAGCTAATAATCATGAATTCGCATACGGTCCAACTGGAGATAGATCCTTTATTGGACCTTGTAGAAATCCTTACAACCCAAATAAAATTACTGGAGGCTCAAGTAGTGGTTCTGCTGCAGCAATTGCAGCAGATATGGCTTTTGCTGCATTAGGAACAGATACTGGGGGGTCAATAAGAATACCCGCTTCAGCATGTGGAATTGTGGGAATGAAACCTACCTTTGGTTTAATCAGCAAATATGGCATATATAATACTGCATATACACTAGATCATCCTGGTCCTATGACGAAAACGGTAAAAGATAATGCTATAATGCTTAATTTATTGGCTGGATATGATTCAAAAGATGTTCACTCAATTAACAGAACAAGAGAAAACTATACACGTTTAATTGGACAGAGCATTGCTGGAAAAGTGATTGGATTGCCATCTTACTATTTTAATAACATTGATAAAGAAGTGAAAACAGCGATAGATAAGGTGATTAAGGTATTCCAAGAACAAGGTGCATTTATTAAAGAAATAGAACTTCGTGGAATAGAAGAAATTTCTGAATCACAGATAATTACGATCCAAGCCGAGGCTTATGCAGTACATGCTGAGAACATAAGAAAACATGGTATAGATTACGATTCTGAAGTTTATGAACGGTTACAATCCAGTAAGAATGTCCTTGGATATGAGTACGTTACAGCACAGCAAAAAAGACAACAATTAATCAATGGTTATAATAATGTATTTGAGGAAGTTGATATATTATTAACTCCCACCCTTCCAATCCTCCCTACAAATATTAATCAAAGGGAATTGGTCCTAGGTGATAATATAGAGCATGTTAGACATGCACTATTAAGGCTCACCTCTCCAACTAACTATACTGGTAATCCTAGTTTATCTGTACCATGTGGCTTGTCAACTAATGGTCTTCCTATAGGATTCCAATTAATTGGAATGCATGGTGAAGAATCTTTACTCTATCAATTCGGTTATTCGTATGAACAAAACACTCCACAATAATTATTTTCATTATCCTATAAATATAAGGTGCTTTTAAATGAGAAAATTTAAAATCAATATGTTAGGAACTATCTGAACAAGTTTTTTTAGGAAAAATAATAGTACCAAATGATTTAAAAATAATAACAATTCATAACAAATCTATAATGAAGAATTAATCATTAAATGAAAAGTTGAAATTTTTATGAATAGCAAATAGAACCGAGTAAATAGCCCTTTTCGATTAAGGTTATTATCTTGGTTCTATTTTTTCTTCCTATAAACTTAATTAACTGTTTATATCTTGATCAGTAATCTGATTCATGACTGATTTACGTTTAAATATGAATAGTCTCAACAAAGGATAGAGAATGATAGATAAAACAATTGAAGCTAAAACTGGTATAGGAAAAATTTTTGCGTAACTTAGATATAGAGAAAGAATAGAGGATAAAATGAGTGTTAAAATACCAGCTATGTTGATGGTTTCGATACTTTTTTCGTTATTGTTTAAAGGGATTCGTTTCTTAACAAAATAGAAATCAACAATTATAATGGTGGCCATACTTGTTGTTAATACACCAAGGGCGTCTAACCAGCTTTCAACGAGGCTTAGTATGTTAAAATAAATCATAATTAATGCCACGATATTAGCTAATACAACAAAAATTGCGCGATTTCCTTTCCAACCAATTGCAGCAAAAAGATTGGTTAGTGCTAGAGAACCACTATACGTATTTAAGACCTGAGCTTTTCCATTAGCCAAAAACATTAATATAAACCCGACAATTCCTCCAAGTATGATAAAGAATGAAGCCATATCGTCGAATGCAATTGCGTGAGCTTGTGCAGATGTCATTCCATCGTTGGTCATATAGTATTCAACAACGTATCCAATACCTACGTAAGCAACAATTCCTCCAGCGAGTAGTATCACAATATTCTGCATTAAATTGCCAAATAAACTTGTTAATATGACATCTTTTTTTGTACGAGCATATCGACTAGAATCCGCTGTAACTAAGGTTAAGGCACCTGTTGCACCAATCAAGATATTAATGGCAGCTATAAATTCAGATGTTCCTACTTTAGCGCTGAATTGAGGACCAAATGAAAGAAAATCCCCTACTGAATTATCACCAAAGAATATCGCATTGACGAGTATATATACTAATACAATTAAAAATCCAAAGATAGCTATAGAAGCCATTCGATAGACGATTTTTATTCCAAAAAGAGAAAGTAAAATCCAACATAGGGTGAAGATCCCATAAATAAGGATAGCATTAGGAATAGAAGGTTTTAGTTTGAAAAAGAACAAAACTCCGTGATAAAGTAAGGCGTTTTCCAAGGCTAACATCCCTAATATCATAAAGCAAAATACTAAAGATGATACGACAGAACCTTTAATTCCGAAACCATAATAACGTGTAAGTACAGTGCTAGACAATCCTTCTCTTTGTGCAATATTACCTAATAACGATCCAAAAATAGTTCCGAGGATGAGGCTAATAATACCTGCTAACAATCCGAACCACAAACCAGCTGTAAAGGTTGCGAGGGCACCAAAGAGCATAATAAGAATGGTCGAGCAGATACCCATAGTATTATTTGATAGTTGAATCCAAGATTTCCTTTCGTTTTCTGGTACTTGTTCTAATGCATGGTCATCCATTTTAGTTTTTAGATTAAAATCAGGCTCCTGAATCCCCATAAATATATTCCTCCTCTATGAACTTTTTGATTCTTTTTTCACTTGCCTCCTCATTGCTGTCTTTGTACTAATTAGCCTTTCAAAATAAGATGATAATGTATTTTTGAAGACTATAACTTTACTACCTTACTTGTAAATTGAATTTACAATATATAACCTCCAATCAATATACTTTTGGCTATTTCCACCTCCTTGTATACTGTGTTTTTTACTTATCTTCATTTTAAAAAAGCTCTTGTTGTTTTATATCATTTGAATAATGAAACATAATATTCAAATAAATATGATATGAATTTTATCGATTAAACTTCTATTTTCACGTTAATTCATTAACATTTCCTATAAAAATCAATTTTGCAAAATTAAATATTCTTAAATAAATAGACAAATTCTCAGAATCTATTTGTTTAAGAATATTTTCATTGAATGTATGAATACTTTACAAAAGTAAAACGAAAATATGTTAAATAGTTAGCATGAAAAAATTAAAAAATTATTTATACTATATCTAATTTAGGGCATGTTAGATGATCTTGATAGTGATCTCAATTTGATTAGGAATGATCAAACATTGCTAATAGATATAACTTAAGTATTTCCTCTTTAAATGGTAAAACTCACTATTAAGATGAAACTGAATCTGTAAAGTAGATTTATTAACTAAAGAATTTGGAGGAGATATTTGATGAGAACGATGGCTCAACTTAACCCTAGTGAAATTAAATTTGATGAAAAGTATGGTCCATTTATTAATGGACAATTAGTTGAAGCAACGAATGGTTACATTAATTCGATTAATGCAGCAACAGGGGCAGCTCTTTCAAAAATTGGTCGTGGCGGTAAAGAGGATATTGATTTAGCAGTTAAGGCAGCAAGAGCAGCTTTTCAAGAATGGTCGAATACAACAATTGAAAAACGATCAGCGCTAATGAATAAAATTGCGGATACGTTAGAAGCAAATCAAGAACGGTTGAAACTAATTGAATGTATGGATACGGGTAGAGCGCTTCATGAATTTGATTTAGATTATGAACTCGCTATTTACCAATTTCGCTATTTTGCATCTGCTATTTTGAATTACTATGAAGGTGCCTCTAGACCAACTCAAAATGGTTATTTAATGACGAAGAAAGAGCCCTTGGGCGTTTGTGCACAGATTATTCCTTGGAATGTACCGATGATTATGACAGCAGCTAAGATGGCTCCTGCACTGGCAGCCGGTAATACCATTGTTCTAAAGCCTGCAGAAGATGCATGTCTATCAGTAATGGAATTTGGTAAACTATTAGCCGATATTTTGCCAAAAGGTGTCGTAAATATTGTACCAGGTTACGGAAATGAGGCAGGTCAAGCGCTTATCGATCATCCAGATATTAATAAACTTACTTTTACAGGTAGTGTTGGTGTTGGTCGTTTAGTAGGAAAAACAGCAGGAGAAAGAATTCTTCCTGTTACGCTAGAGCTGGGAGGGAAATCACCACACATTGTTTTTCCTGATATAAATATCGATAGAGCAGTTGAAAATGCAACCCTTGGCTATACTTTCTTTAATGGTGAGAGTTGTGTTCTTGGATCACGTCTTTTAATTCATGATGACATCTATGACGAATTTGTAGAAAAACTTATTGAAAGAGCAAAACAAGTTAAAATTGGTCCTCCAACTGATCGCTCTACTCGTTTGGCTTCTATCATTAATGAGAAGCAAGGAAAACGAATACTAAATTATTTTGAAATTGCTAAAAATGAAGGGGCACAAATTCTTTATGGAGGAAATCGTGTTACTGTACCGGGACATGAACATGGTTATTTCATTGAGCCAACCATAATTGAAGCAGAAAATTCTATGAGAATTGCACAGGAGGAGATTTTTGGACCGGTAGTAACGGTGACACGCTGGAAGGATATAGATGCAGTAATTAAAATGGCAAATGCCGTCGATTATGGACTTGCTGCTGGAATAATGACAGAGAATCTTGAAAAAGCGCTAGATACCGCCAATAAGCTAGAAGCAGGAAGTGTTTGGATTAATTCATACTTTAACTTTCAATCAGGTGCACCATTCGGAGGATACAAAAATAGTGGAGTTGGTCGAGAACATAATAAAGAAGCATTAGATGCATATAGTCAGTCTAAGACAATCGCAGTTGCGTACCAACTTCCGCAGGTAGGACAATTTAAATAAATTGAAGAGCAATATAAATCTCTTATTCTAACAATGGATAGTTCGCGTTGAGGAATAGTAAATAAAGTTTATCCCGTTCAAACTGGTGCTAAGACTCCTACTTCAACATGGCAGTGATAACCATGTAGACGTGTAAGTTAGAGTTCAAGCACCAGTAAGAAATCGATTGGTTCAACTAATAATTGATAAGGGAAGAGTGAAAACCCCACCGATTAAAATTTTACTTTATCTAAATTGTAATTGATACAGATTACGAAGGGATGATTAAAAGATGAATATAGAAAAAATTATTTCAGAAAAAGACTTTCAATTAGGCATTTTTTCTGCGAATTGTTCCGGAGGATTCGCAGCTACTAAAATTCCTGAAAGATGGCCAGCTACCTGGGATGACAATGTACGTTTAGCTCAATTAGCTGATGAGGTAGGCATAGACTTTTTATTACCTATTTCACGTTGGATTGGTTACGGAGGAGAAACAGATTTTCACGGAAGTGTATTGGAACCTATTTCATGGGCTAGTGGTCTGCTTGCACTTACAAAACGTATAAACGTTTTTTCTACTGTAAATACAGCCTTTACGCATCCTGTTGTTGTCGCAAAACAACTAGCAACAGCAGATCAAATTGGGCATGGACGTGCTGGGATTAATATTGTAGCAGGATGGAATCAACCTGAGTATGAAACATTCGGTATAGATTTACCTTCTGATCATAATGATCGCTACGCATTAGCTCAAGAATGGTGGGATGTTGTTTCAAAAATTTGGATAAGTCAAGAAAGATTCGATTATGATGGCAAGTTTTACAAGTTGCAACATGTGGAAGGTATGCCAAAACCGTATCGAGGAACTATTCCTGTTTTAAATGCTGGTTCTTCAAGTCAAGGCAGAGGTTTTGCGACAAGAAACTCAAACTTTGTCCTTACTAGCGTTATGGGACCTGAAGACGGAGCGGAAATAGTAAAAACTTTAACTAATTTAGCTAAACAAAAATATCAACGAAATGTTGGCGTGTTTACAATAAGCCATGTCGTTTGTAGACAAACACGAAAAGAGGCATTGGATTATCTTCATTATTATGCAGAAGAAAACGCAGATTGGGAAGCGGTAGACAATTTAATGCGTCTTCAAAAATTACATGCTAAATCGTTCACTGAAGAAATGTTGCGGACGTATCGATCCCGTTTTGCAGCAGGACATGGAAGTATTCCACTAATTGGTACTCCAGATGAAATTGCAAATGAAATACGAAAATTTCATGAAGCAGGATTCTCTGGAATGACATTAGCTTTCGTAGATTATGTGAGTGAATTAGAATATTTCGCACAAGAAGTACTACCAAGACTAGAACGAATGGGAATTCGATTACCACGTTTATTGAAACAGGAAATCTAAATGATTGAATAAAAAATGACAGTGAATCTTTTAGAATCCTGTCATTTTTGATGTTTACCTGTAATGAATAACAAGCGTAAAGGTGTAAAAGGTATTATAGTCAAATGAGTTCTCATACTTAAAATCCTTAATTAGCTCGATAAGCGGATTTAATATAGTGAAATCATATAAAATAAATGAATGAAAAAATGATTTTTTGCTTAAGAGATATATAAAATAATGATTAATTTCATTATTTTAAACTTGATACTTGAGAATGAACTGTTTTGTTATTATAATTACAGTAATTTTTATATTTTTCATATAAATTTACATAATTGTAATTATTAGCATACGGATTAATATCTTGTCGTTTTTAGTTTAAATTGAAGGGGGAATTATATGATTTCTTCGGTAAAGAGAGCTTGTCAAATTTTAAGCAGCTTTACACAAGATAATCCTGTGCTGGGTAATGCAGAAATTGCGGAAAGGCTTGGATTGAGTAAGAGTACTACGCATCATTTAATCACAACCCTTTGTAATGAGGGTGTTTTGATGAGAGATGTAGAGAGGAAATATCGATTAAGTTGGAAGATACTTGAGTGGAACAACAATGTTATGTTTCAACAGGATTTTTATGATAAAGCAATGCCATTAGTTAAGGAATTGACAGAAACATTTAGAGGAACAGCACACATAAGTATGTTTGATATAGGAGATGTAGTTAACGTATTAAGGATTTCTTCGCAAGATTTCGATTCTCTACCAACATATTTGGGATCAAGAAAACCTGCATACTGTACGAGTGCAGGTAAGGCATTGCTTGTTTACAATGATAATTATCTACAAAAAACCATTGAAAAGGGCTTCTCTAGACAAGGACCCAATACAATTACGGATGTTGCGACACTTAAAAGAGAATTAGCAACAGTTCGTGGACAGGGCTACTCTATAAGTAATAATGAAAATGATACAAGTACTTATGCCATTGCCGCTCCAATATTGTCTTATTCAGGACAAACGATTGCTTCCGTTAACTTAGTAGGACCGATAAGCTATATGAAAGGACTTCATAGAGGTCATATTATTCGAAGTGTTATGAAAACAGCTAAAGCTATATCACGTGAACTAGGGTATATCGAAGTAAATAGTATCATTGGCAAAGCTTAATTTTTAAGTCATCTTTTAAGTTATTTAGTAATTTTTAATTGTCAGTTCATAATTATAAAATTTCTATATTAATTGAAGGTGGGAAATACTGTGGCAAACAAGTGGGAAGCTTATCTTGAATACGGTCATAAAAAGTGTTTATCTAGTGAAGAAAACTTATTTTTACAAGGAGAAAAAGGTACAGGATTTTACTACTTAGTAGAAGGAAAAATAAATCTAAGACTACTTTCTAAAGAGGGAAAAGAAAGAATAATTGATTATGTATTAGACGGCTCTTTATTAGGAGAACAAGGAATTTTTGAACAAGCTTATTCAACTTCGGCAGTGTGTAATGCTAATTCTGTTCTCTATCATTTTTCAAACGATACCTTTAAAAGAATTTGTCAAGAGTATCCAGAAGCTCGTAGTATTTTTTTAACGTCACTAAGTGGTAAAATAAGAATGCTGGCCAAAACGGTTACAATGATAAATACACCTTATGAAAAGCAAATGGCTTACTTTTTGGTTCAACTCCACAAGAAATACAACCACTCTTCCATTCCAATTACACAAATTTCCTTAGCTCAATATATTGGAACTTCCCGTATTACTGTATATAAAATAATGAAAAAATGGTCTGACAAAAGTTTGATTTTAATAGGGAATCAAAAGATTGATATATTAAATCTACCTGAAATGGAAATGTTGTTATAACAATGATTATGTCTTGATTTATGCTCGTTAAATACTATTGGCACAGGGGGAATGATATTTGGAAGCGCTAACAAATAATATCTTACTATCTTGGGAAGATTATCTAGAATACGGAAAAAGGTTATTTTTTAAAGAGAAGACAGTAATATTTGAACAAGGTGATATAGGATCAGGATTCTATTTTGTTAAAAAAGGATTAATTAAAATAAAATCGAAGAGAAACGATGAGAATTCGAGAATATTAGATATAGTAGGACCGGGGCGCATAATAGGGGAACAGACCATCGATCATTTACCTTATTATTCTACAGCAATTAGTCATGTAGACAGTATTCTATATTATTTCACGAACAATGATTTTGAAGAATTGACACAAAAATATCCTGAAGTTATTACATTATTAGTTCACTCACTGATATTAAAAGAAAAGCTACTTTTAAACAATATTAATGCCACAAGTACCGACACCCATCCTCAGATTGCATATTCACTACTCTATTTAATGGACTCATATAAAAGCCAAGAAATAAATTTAACTCAACAAGAACTCTCCCTTTTCGTTGGTGTAACGAGAATAACAATTTATAAAGTATTAAAACAATGGGTATCAGAAGGTATACTTTCTATTAATAATCGAAAGATATTCATAATTGATCCTCAATCGCTTTGGGAAAAATGTTAAATTATTAGCTAATCATTAGCCTGTTCATCAGTAATGATTTTGTGATATTAATAACTCTCCAAGATGTTGTTTAAAAGTATTTTCCCATACATCTTGGTGAGTTATTTTAATACAAGCTATTAAACGATAAGATCTTCATTATTCTTTCTCTACTAATGCGATTACTCTGAGGGGGCTCCCGCTACCATTTTCTATTTTTAACGGATTAACAATAAGCACGGAGCCTTTAGCAGGGAGTTTATCTATGTTTGTTAGTTGAGCGAGTCCGTATTTGTTTGCTCCAAGCATATAATAATGAACTGGTAGAGGAGGGTCAAAAGAATCTGCAATACCTGCATCTGTTCCAACAGTTTCTACACCTATTCCTAAAATATCTCGTTGCTCCACCAGAAAAAGTGTTGCTTCTTTTGTAACTCCAGGAGTATGTGAAAGACCATCTTCTCCAATGTTATAAAACTTCTCTAAATCATCTACGTACTTTGCCCATCCGGTATGGACCAATACCCAAGAATGCTTCTTTAACTTTCCATATTGTTTTTCAAATGATTGAATATCTTCTACCGTTAAACAATAATCTGGGTTTTCCTGGACTTTTTCTCTAATATCAATAACATTTGCTTCACCTATCATGTTTTTCGTAGGTATAGTGTCAACACTATCTAAACCTTTACCACTAATCCAGTGAACAGGTGCATCAAAATGTGTTCCACAATGTTCTCCAGCAACGAAATCATTCCAGTAAAAAGTTGGCCCCGTTTCATTGTACTTTGATAGTTGTTTTAACTTAAATCCACCCGTATTTGTAATGGGTTCTGGTAATTGAATTACAGGGGTGCTTTCGTTCAAAATTTGTGACATGTCTACAACTTCTATTTTTTCTTCGACAATGCTTCCTAATAGCTTCTCTAAAATACCTGTTTTAACCATCATTTTATTAGCTCCTTTTCAGTTGGGATTTCATTTTTATCTGAATACACGTGAGGGATATACACATCTATTACAGCTGAACGTCCTTCCTTAACTTGTCGTAAACCTTCTATTAATGCATTTTTTAAATCTGACTGTTTTTTTACTATCATAGAGTGGGCATCCCCTGCCGCGGAAGCAATCTCAGCTAGCTTTGCTGGTGGATCAAAACTTACATGGAAATCTTGGTTTTGATTGGCTATGCCATATGGATGAACACCTAAAGTAGAATGTTTAGGAGCTTTCCAGCCTTGATTGTTATAAATGACCGTTAAAAATGGTGTATTATACCTCTTAGCCATCCAATGAACAGTAGAAGGAATGCTAAATAAATATGAACCATCACCAGTAAGGTTAATAACCGTCTTGTCTGGATGAGCCAATTTCATGCCTATTGCTGCACCACCATTCCATCCAAGTGATCCAGCACCACTCCCATAGTAAGATTCGGGAATATCCACTTCAATATGATTGGAAATGACTCCATAATTAGTGATTCCTTCGTTCAAAACAATTGTGTTTTCATCCACCAGTTCTCTTACACAAGCAGTAAGATACTCTGGTGTTATCTGATTGTTTAGAGCTTTTTCTAAATTACGTCTTTCTTTTTTTTGACGGTTATGATAGTTGGAATAATGCTTCCAACGTGTAGATACCATATCTTGATTAATAACACACTTTTCCTCAATGTAATCATTGATTTGTTGAAGAGCTGTGTAAGAATCCACTTTAAAGAAATGCTTAGATGGTATATACCAAAGTGGCATCTCCTCTTTTAATGGGTCTACATCCATATAGTAAATGGTTGCATTGTCTGATGGCTTATTTTTCATTGGAACCCAAGGAACATCACTATCTAGTACAAGTATAAAATCAGCATCAGAAAGTAAATCAACTTGCTTATCTACATTCCAGTATGAGCCACAGTTCATTGGATGACTTGATGGGAAATTCATTTGATGAGGTATAGATTCAATAACAGGAATCGCCAAAGATTCGCTTAAACGAATAAGCTCATTAACTGCTTTTGCATTTCTTCCTAAATAAGAAGTGACAATCAGTGGTTTTTTTGACGTTAATAAATCATTCGTCAATTCTTTCATATTTTGTGGAGGAAGAGCTGCCGGAGAAATAGGCTCCCACAGTTCCTTGCGGATAGTAACAGGTTCTGTTTTTTCTTCCATAGCCTCTCTTGGTCCCATAAGATAGACAGGTCCCATAGGGTCACTCTTAGAAATTTGCAACGCTCGATGTACAAGTTGTTTAACATTTGCTCCTGTTCTAATTTCATTGTCATATTTCGTATAACCACGCATGATACCACGTTGATCAAAAACATCTTGAATCCAATGAATGAATTCATTTCTTCCTCCAATTAATTCATTCTCTTGGGTGTAAGGGGATGACCCTGCAAATATTAAAACTGGTACTCTACTTTTTGCTGCATTATGAATGGCTCCTCCCATGTTTTGTGTACCACATTCAACGTGAACAATCACAGCTTGTGGTTCTCCTGTTGCCTGAGCATAACCATGTGCAGCACTTAAAGCTACAAATTCATGAGGGCACGTAATCAACGTTGGTAATTTCTTATTTTCCTGTTTAGCAATAGCTAAACTTTCAATAATGGATGGATGGTCACTTCCTAAATTCGCAAATATATAGGAAACACCCGCTTCTTGTAAGGCTTCTAAAAAAGCTGTACTTGTAGTATACAATTTCACTCACTCCCAGATTCTGTTTTGTTATTTACATATATTTTAAAATGTTATCTACTCTTTGAAAGTTAATAAATTAACATATATATGTTTTATTTTGAAATTATTCTTAATAAAATATATTTCTTTAACGAAAATGCTTAATATAAATAAAAATGTTAATAAGTTAACATAAAAAATTAATCTAATTGTGTAGAGTTCTTATATGGAGTAAGCGGAATTGGGGGTGAATTAGTGAACCACTATGATGTAGTGATAATCGGCAGTGGAATAAATTCATTAACCGCGGCAGCAATCTTATCCAAAAAGAAACACAAAGTTTTAGTCTTAGAAAAAAATGATTGGATAGGAGGATGTATTAAAACAGAAGAGCTAATCGCACCAGGATTTAAGACAGATGTATTTTCGGGATGGCATCCTTTGTTTGTTTCCGGTCCTGCGTATGTTGAATTAAAGGAAGACTTGGAGCGGAATGGCCTCACCTATGTAAATACTACTATTCCAACTGGAGTCATTATGCCAAATAATGAAAGTGCCGTACTTTATACTAATCGAGAAAAAAATGTTCAATACTTTAATCAAATAGCTACTGGAGAAGGAGATAAATATCATCAATTAATGAACAATTTCGAGAATATTTCCGAGTTCGTCTTTCATATGTTGAATAATGAGCCTACAGCTTTGTCCTCTATAAGTAAACTATTAAAACTGGTAAGAAAAAATGGAATAAGAGAATTTAACGGACAAATTGGAAATATGCTTAAGTCAGCAGATCATTTACTAGATTACTTTGATAGTGATTTGATTAAGGCGCTATTTGCACCTTGGATATTACATACAGGACTTGGTCCGAATGATGCTGCAGGCAATATTATGATACAAGTTTTAATGTTTTCTCTTGAATCTGCTGGAAGTCCGATCCCTGTTGGAGGAGGAGACCAGCTAGTTAAGGCATTAATGACTATTGTTGTAAACAATGGCGGTACATTTATTACTAACGAGAATGTTGATGAAATTTTGGTTGAAGATGGCAATGTGAAGGGAGTTAAGACTTATAAGCAAAAGTATTTTGCGAAGTATGTTCTTGCAAATGTAACTCCTCATCAGTTATATGAAAAGCTATTGAGACGAACGTCAATACATGAGTCTGTGAGAGAAGACATTAAAAACTATAAGTACGGAAATGCGTCTATGCAAATACATTATGCATTAAATGCCCCTTTAAAATGGACAAATGACAATTTATCTAAGGCAGCCATGATTAATATAACAAGTGGGGTTAATGGAGTAAGTCAATCGTTCAATGAAGCTTATAATGGTCTTCTTCCAAAAGAAGCAACCATAGCTGTTGGACAACATACTGCGCTTGATCCTAGTCGAGCACCAAAAGGAAAACATACACTTTGGGTTCAATTGTTAGAAATGCCTCAAAAACTGAGAGGAGATGCTTTAGGTGAAATTGATACATCTAATGGCTATAACCAAAAGGTCATTGAAGCATATGTCGATAGGATTGAAAATCGTATAAGTAAACACGCTCCCAATTTTAAAGACATTATACTGAATAGAAAAATCATTTCTCCAACTGAATTAGAATCATCTAATGTTAATTTAGTAGGTGGTGATCCATACTCTGGTATAGCATCTCTTAATCAATCATTACTATGGAGACCCACTTCCAAATATAAAAAACACACTACGTCTGTTAAGAATTTGTTTCATATTGGAGCCTCCACTCATCCAGGTCCTGGGCTTGGTGGAACGTCCGGTTATTTAGCAGCTCAACAAATTAAATAAAAAAAGGAGTGTTATTGTATGCAAATAAGCGAGAAACAAGAAGTTTTCAAACAAATTATGGGTAATTATCCAACTGGGGTTACGATTATCACTACCACTAATGAGAATAGAGTTCCGGTTGGTTTAACTGTTAATTCATTTGCTTCTGTATCACTTGATCCTCTGCTCCTTCTTTGGTCAATTGATCATCGTTCATCTTCACTTAAAGCATTTACCGAATGTGGGAAATTTGCGGTCCATGTACTAGCACAAGAACAGCAAGAGCTTTGTAAAACATTTGCAAGTAAGCACGATGATCGTTTTAGTACATGTAATTGGAAGCTATCTAATAATGGGTTACCGATTATTGATGGTGCTTTTGGTGTATTTGAATGTGAAACATTTAAAGCAATTGAAGCAGGTGACCATACTATCTTAATTGGCGAAGTTGTGGATCTTAGAGTAGATATAGAAAAAGATCCAATGTTATATCACCGTAGAGTATTTGGAGCTATTCCTAAGGAATTCTATACTTCTAAACAATCTGTATAATGCTGTCTTTTAAATAGTTAAGATTTTAACTATTAAGTTATACGACTAATAAAAAAGTACAAAGTCGAATAAATAAGACATATCTAACTATTAAAGGAGCCGTTAAAAATGAAACTTACAAGCTTTATTTATAAAAATACTGAGAGTTTTGGAGTTCTTGTAGAAGAAGGTATTATCGATTTAAAGAAAAGATTTGGTAATAAATACAAGGACTTAAAATCATTCATCGAAACATATGAGATAGAGAAACTGAATATCGATGTTGATCATATCGACTATTCTACAGAGGAGATTTCGTTTTTACCGGTAATTCCTAATCCAGGTAAAATAATTTGTGTTGGACTTAATTATCACGAGCATCTAAAAGAAGTAGGTCGTGAAGAATCGGAATATCCAACTATCTTTTTCAGAGTAGCTGATTCTCAAATTGGTCATCAAGCTAATTTAGTCTTACCAAAAGAATCTAGCATGTTTGATTATGAAGGAGAAATTGCCGTTATTATTGGAAAAGGTGGAAGAAGAATTAAAGAAGAAGATGCTTTTGAATATGTAGCAGGATATTCTTGTTATAATGATGGCTCAATTAGAGATTGGCAACTTCGTACTGATCAATGGGGACCAGGTAAAAACTTTGATGGAACAGGTGCCTTTGGACCAGTTATGGTTACTAAGGATGAAATAAGTGATGGAGAGGTATTATCCATAGAAACTAGGGTGAACGGCGAAGTAATGCAGAAATCAACGACGGAAATGTTGATTTTCCCAATTCAAAAATTAGTTGCTTTTATTTCAACTTTTACTACTTTAAATCCTGGAGATGTTATCGTTACAGGAACACCTGGAGGGGTAGGCCTTAAACGAAATCCACAAGTCTTTTTAAAGGACGGCGACATTGTAGAAGTAGAGGTTAATAAGATCGGTACGCTTAGCAACAAAGTAAAAGCAGAAAAAAAACTGTTTGCAACACAATTGTAAGAGCCAATTCATTCTGCTGAAGATAATACTTTACAAACAGTATTTCAATAGATGACGAAAAAAAGTGCTATGTATGAAGGATAACCTGCCATACATAGCACTTTTTATTATGCTTTTTGATTTTCGATTTGTTTTTTTAAGATGAACATAAAAAGTACTAGACCAATTGTTAAGATAATATGTCCAAGCCCAGAAATACCAGAAATCGCAGCATCTAATCCATTTGATAGAGTTAATGATCCGTTAATTTCAAGTACGCTTGTAATACCTCTAGTAAGCATTGAAGCAACGCTGACTACTAAACCGATATGGTAGAGGATAAAAAATAAGTTGAAATTTTTAGCCTCTGAAAGTTTGAAGCACTTGTCAAGTACTAGGAAAATTAAGAACATCATAAATCCAAGTGTTAGCAGATGCCCATGAACTTTTCCTAATGCTGTTGTGTCAGTTACACCTAGAATTTTTGTAAACTCCCTAAATAATACACCACTAATTAACGCGACCACTAAATAAATAAAAGCGGAATTAAATAACTTTTTCATGATGAAAGCTCTCCCTTATATGTATATTCTATATTAATAGTATATAGTATTTATTCCCACAACTATATCTACAAAAACATTCTGATATAATCATAGCCTACTTTTATGAACGAAACATGAACAATAGGTTACAAATATTTTATTTTAATAATATTTGTAAAGTATTACATAAATAATTACGCAGAAACAAACAAGTAATTATTTCTATATGGTATTATTAAACTGTAATAGGATTTATTGGAGGTGGCTTGTGCGATTTTTAATAAAGGTAGTTACAATATTATGTTTGAGTTTATCATATATCTTTTTATTTGATTTTCCTATTGAAGCGAGAAATATTGATGATACAGCACATTTATCTCAAGGAACTCCTACAGTAAACATAAATGGGAAAAAGACAGCGGTTAGCAATCAATCCGCTTATGATATAGCATATACTAATATATTAAATGCATTAAAGAATTATCAAGATACTACAACTTTTCCTTCAAAAAATATTTCTTATAAGGAAGTTGGGCCTATTTTAACGAAGGTATTAGCTGACCATCCAGAAATATTTTATTTCCAGTATAAAGGGACACTTTTTTATTCAAGCGGGAAAATTGAATTAAAGTATAAGTATTCTAAAGCCACGATTAAAAAAATGGTTCAGCAATTAAATATGCAGGTTGAATCTATTATTGACTCTACGATAAATGACCGTGCATCTGATTTTGAAAAAGTGAAAGCTATTCATGATTATGTTGTATTAAATAGTGCATACGATTATGCGAATTTTGTAAATAATACTATTCCGGATGCTTCTTACAATGCGTATGGTTTGTTAATTAATAAAATCGCAGTTTGTGATGGATACGCGAAAGCGATGAAATTATTATTAGAACGTGTAGGAATCAAAACATATTATGTGACTGGAACGGTGAATACAGGACTGCATGCGTGGAATTTAGTAAATATTGATGGGGAGTACTATTATATAGATACAACATGGGATGATCCAGTACCAAATCGAAAAGGGAGAATTAGTTACAAGTATTTCTTAGTTCCAACTTCTTATTTGAAAAAAGACCATGCTTGGAAAAGTAATGAGTTTCCAAATGCAAACGTAGATAAGTACGCTTACTTACGAGAAATGAGTAGCTTTCAAGAAACTGAGAATTACTATTATTATAGTAACAGTAATGATAGTGAAAAATTATATAGAATAAACAAAGATGGAAGCGGGAAAGTGAAAATCTTGAATGCAAGAGCGCCGTATTTTGTTATTAAAGATAAAACCATTTATTTTAGTAATTACTCTCAAGGTGGATATTTATATAAAGCAACTATTCAAGGAACGGGCTTAACAAAGATGAATAAAGTGCATTCCATCGATTTGTATATACAAGAAAGCTATTTATACTACACGAATAAAGACAAGGGTCGGTTAGAAAAGATACGTATTTAAATCTTATTGAACATTAAAAGAAGCTCCTTATTGATAAAAAGACATAAGGAGCTTCTTTTATTTATTCTGCTTTACCAGTACCATTGCATTCTGGACAATCCTTAACAGCTGGGTAAAGTCTTGTCGCTCGTTTAAATGCAGCATAGTAGGAGAATTGACCACCATCAATTAAACGAATTAATTCTTGGTCTAACGTATCATAATCTGGATGTTGTTCATCAATTATTTTGCCATCAAAGCATTCTTTACAATGTGTCATGATATACCCCCATGTTTGTATTACTTTATTAATCATACTACCTTTGTAAGAAAGGGGCATGAAAAATGATTGATGTTTTAGGTTAATAAGTTGTAGGTGTGTACTAGAGGAGTTAATTATTGATAATAATGACGGAAGAAACGACACTGGCAACTTTTTTATCTTGCTGATATAAATCGGCGAGTACATAGGCTATTTGTTTTCCCATTCGCTCAACCTTTGCTTCAACTAATACTTCTCCTTGAGAAACGGGTTTGTGAAATGTGGTATGTAAATCTATTGAAGCAAATGATTGATTATCTTGGAGTTTAGAAGCAATTGCATAGGCCATCATAATATCGGCAGCTGATGAAATAAATCCTCCCATAGCCACGCCAATCCCATTAATAAATTTCTCGTCCACTTTCCAAATTCCTCGAGCGGTTCCTTCGTATGCATAGTTCGCTTGAATTTGTAGGGTTATATCACAATTAGGAGCAGGAACACCATCTGAGATTACTTTCATTAAATCTTTTGCTTTATATATTTCTCCCAAAATAATATCTCCTTTCATATTTAGATAAAAACAGCCCGCTTCCGTTTTAAATTGGAAATGGGCTGATTGTTATATATGTTTAGTCTAATTAGTTGAAAATTTCTCCGCCAGCACAGTTTACAATTGTTCCGTTTAACATATTAGCTCCTGTTGTTAATGCGAAAATGACTGTATCAGCAACATCTTCAGGGGTTGCAGGAATATTAGGTCCTGTAGAAGCTTGTAGTTTAGCTAAACGATTTTGATCTAAGGTTGTTACAGCTTTAGATCCGATAGCAGTGAGCATTGTGTTAGGTGCAACACCTACTGCGCGAATTCCTAAATCTTGATAATCTTGTCCAATTGATTTAGTTAGAGCGGCTACACCGTGTTTTGTTGCAGAGTATAGACCGTTGAAAGCTGTTGGTTTATAGCTATTTGAAGAAGCAGTATTAACAATATTACCGCCACCGTTTTCTAGCATAACAGGAATAACGTATTTTAAACCAAGGAATACACCTTTTAAGTTAACGCTAACAACTCGATCAAATTCACTTGAATCATATTCATGAACTAATCGCATTGGAACCATTAGACCAGCGTTATTAACGAAGTAATCAATTGTGCCAAACTGTTCAACTGTTTTATTTACATAATTTTGTACTTCTTCTTCATTAGCAACATTTGCTTTAATAAAGATTGCTTCAGCACCTTGTTGTTGAACAAGTGATAATGTTTCTTGACCCGCTTCTTCATTGAAGTCAACAAGAGAAAGGCGATAGCCTTGACTTGCTAGTTTAATGGATAATGAACGACCTAATCCCGTAGCCGTTCCAGTAATTAATACTACTTTGTTTTGCCATAGTATTCTCCCTCTTCCCATTGCATTTAGTAATACTTAATAATAGAATGAAAGCGTTTAACTTTTATTGGAAAGTGTTTGCTTTCGAGAAACAAATATAGAATAATAGTCGCTTGGTAAAAATTAAATACAACTATTATATAAATATTTGTTAAAATTTATGTATTACTTATTTAAAGTTTAGCACGCTTGGTATTCATTAGCGAAACTTTTGATTAAAAGTAGAAAAGATTTGCATTCGTGCAATTTTTATATCTCTTAGTAATGAAGTAAATGTTTAACAATTAAGAAAGGACGAGTGTATGGACAAAATTAAGAAAATAGGAAAAATAGCAATACCTTTACTAGTCATCTTGTATGTTATATATCATGCGAAAACGGAATTGCAATCTATTTCTATACGAGAAGCTATTCGGACGATTCATCTTCTTTCAAGTGCTGAATTAACTTTATTGATAATTCTTGGGCTTCTCTCAGTATTTGTTATGGCATTTTATGATGTTGCTATGATTAAAGGTCTAGGATTAGCGGTTCCATTGAAGAAATGTTTACGAATAGGATTTATTGCAAACAGCTTGAATATTGTGCTCGGCTTCGGGGGGCTGGCAGGTGCTACAGTTAGACATGCTATTTACCGATCATATACGAAAGATACAAAAAAATTACTATTTGGAATCACATGGGCGACTACTGCAACTTTAATGGGTTTATCAATATTAGCACTTTTAATTTTAATCAATTTAATCCCAGATAATAATTTGATGCAAAATAAACCATGGATGTTTCCCGTTATAATCGGAATGGCTTTGCTTATGCCAATTTACTTTGCTACATCCTTTGTTAGAGAAAAGAAGAACCCTTCGTCAAGAACATTTAATAATCCTATCAAGACAGTAAGTGCTCTAACTATTGTTTCATTATTAGAATGGTTGTGTGCTGGTAGTATTCTTTTTCTATTGCTAGAAATGTTTCAAATCGATACGTCATATAGTGTAGTTCTAGGGGTATTCGTTATCGCATCTATTCTTGGTGTTATAAGCTTTGTTCCGGGAGGTTTTGGTTCATTTGATTTAACCTTTTTAATAGGAATGAGCTCTTATGGTTATCATGAAGAAACTATTCTTTCTGTCTTATTGGTGTATCGTATTGTATATTTCTTTATTCCATTTTTGTTATCGTTACTGTTAACGGTGTTGGAGTTTTCTAGTAGTACTTTACGTAAAATCGAAAGTAAACCAATTATTGGACCTGCTCTTGAAACAACAGGTGTCGTATGGGCTTTATATAGAGAATTGTTAACAAAGCTTTGGGATTGGGCGTTATGTATTTTACTCTTCGTCACAGCATGGATAAACATCGCGTCTGTTCTGATTCTTCCGTTTCAAACGCCATTAATTTCAAAAGGCGTATCTAATTTTAGCTATAATCTTATTTTTACGTTTTCTGTTATTATTTTATTAAACTTACGAGGTATCTTTAATAGAACAAAGAAATCCTACTATTTTGTTATGGTTGGATTAATAGGTTCCTGTATAGCACATTTATTAAAATCTTTTGATTATGAAGAAGCGATTATTTTAGCCGTTATTATAGGTATTTTAATAATCATACGTAAACAATTTCAAATTGAAAGTGTGTTAATTTCATTTTTTTATTATATTTTCTCTGCTATTATCGGAGCGGGTGTCATTCTATTGTATTACGTGATGGGAACTAGTATAACTACCATTGAAAATGCTTCTGATTTCCGTAGTTTTCCACAAGTATTAGAAACATCCATTTTCGCACTTTGTTTTGTACCGATTCTAATAGGTTTAGGTACTTATATATTCCGAAAGATTCGTGTGAAAGATCTTGGCATACCTTACGATAGAGAAAAGTTGCATTCATTTTTACAGCAGTATAAGGGGAATTCATTAACTCACCTAGGTTATATGGGTGATAAAAGAATGTTCTTCTCTAGCAACGGAAAAGCTTTAATTTTATTTAGAAAATATCGAAACAGATTAGTTGTTTTAGGTGATCCAAGTGGTGAGCATTCTTCTTATTCATTAGTTTTAAATGAATTTATGAATGAAGCAAATAATTATGGATATGTAGTTGTTTTTTATCAAATCGATCAATCAACTATGCACTTATATCATGATTTTGGTTATCAGTTTTTTAAATTAGGAGAAGAAGCTTGTGTGAATATTGATACTTTCTCAATATCTGGCAAGAAACAATCTAACTTTAGAGCTAATTATAATCGTTTTAATCGAGAGGGCTATACATTTGAATTATTCAATTGTGTGACAGATGAACAGTTGAAGGAAATGGAAATTGTCTCAAATCAATGGCTAGGAAAAAGAAAAGAAAAAGGTTTCTCAATGGGAGTATTTTGCAAAGACTATGTTAAAGAAGGCCCTATTTGCTTAGTAAGAGATGTAAATGGTACATTATTAGCATTTGCCTCACTAATGCCCGCTTATGATGAGAACAAGATTTCAATCGATTTAATGAGGCATCTACCTGAAGCGCCTGTCGGAACGATGGATACTTTATTTTTACATTTAATCTTCTGGGCTAAAGAACAGGGATATCATACCTTTAATTTAGGCATGGCTCCACTATCTAATGTAGGAACACAAAATGAATCTTTCTTAGCAGAAAGGATAGCGGGTACGATCTTTAATAATGTTCGTTATATGTACAGCTTTAGTGGTTTAAGACGATTTAAAGGGAAGTACCATCCTAAGTGGCAAGGTAAATACTTAGCGTTTCGGAAAAACAAAACTTTATTTGCATCAATCATTCTTGTTACGAGAATGATTGGAAAAGGCAATCCAATAGAGAAAACGAAAAAAGTTCATAAGAAAGTTCAAGAAAAGCAATCCTTACCAAGTTGAATGAATTATTTTAAAACCATATTAGCTTTTCTTTCATTCATATGTTACTATTTAGCTTGATATATAAAGAGGAAGTGACACAAGTGATTAAAATTGAAATACCAAATCCAGATTTAACAATTACACAACGTAAACAAGTATTAAAACCAGGCGATATTGAAATTAAAGACATTTACGGATTTATTGATTTTCACCTTATCCCACGCGATAAAGGCGGAATCTTTATGTTTTATAATATTAATGACGAATTGCTATTCGTTGGTAAAGCTCGTAAGCTAAGACAACGAATTAAGAAGCATTTTGAAGACAATGTATCTCCAATGAAGAAACATCGTGATGAAGTATATACAATTGAGGTATGTTACGTAGAAGATTCAATGGAAAGAGAAATTTACGAAACTTATATCGTGAATACACTAGAAGCGAAGTATAATATCGATAAAGTGTTTTATAAATAATGTTGTATAGAAGCTGGCTACTAACGTAGTCAGCTTTTTTTATTATTCTGGAAAATTGGGTATGATTAACATAGAATGAAAAAGAGAGATATAAGAATGTGGAGTACGTAAATGAACTTTATTCGGAATGAATGGAAAGAAAACTCTCTTAATAAATTAGATCAAATAGTACCTAATTTTTCTGCAAGAGCTTATCAATTAGATGAAACAAGAGACTTTTCCGTTTGAAAATGTGAAAGAGCTTCAAGAGGCAGACTATACTTAATTAACGCTTCCATAAGCCTTTGGAGGAAGTGAACAAGGTCTTTATGAAAATTAACTATGCCAGGAAAGTGGCGGGGAAATATTACCGTGATGTTAGAGCGGGACTACATAATCCACCAATGGATGATGCAACAACTATATTACTAGCAAAGACAGTTCTTTCTATTAAATTATAATAGTACAATAACTTTTAAGTTATATATCTATGAAATTTTGCAAATGTATTGTATGATGAATCTCGGGTTTTACTAAAAGAGTGAGGTTTTATTATGCGTGCAGAAGCATTTTTTCGTCATCCAGCGGGAATGGCACTTTCAGCAATTATAGCAACTTTTTTATGGGGAAGTGCATTCCCAGTTATCAAGCTAAGTTATAAATACTTAGAAATTGGCCCGAATGATATCGGTGAACAAATTTTATTTGCTGGTTATCGATTCTTTTTGGCTGGTGTGCTTATTTTTATCTTCTATGCAATAATCGGTAGAAAGAGTGAAATGAAGTATCAAGCTTCCTCATTAAAGATACTAGTGGTATTAGCGCTTCTAATGACATTTTTTCAATATTTATTCTTTTATATTGGTTTAAGTGGAGCAACTGGGACACATGGAAGTATTATTTCAGGAACAGGATCATTCTTTCAAATCATTTTTGCCCATTTCTTATTGAAGAATGACAGATTGAGCCTACCGAAAGTAATTGGACTCTTAATTGGTTTTGCTGGTGTAATGATTACTTTCATCCCTAAAGGAGATGTCACTTTCACAATCGGTTATGGGGAATGGTTTGTATTAGCATCTACTGTTGTTGCGGCATATGGAAATATTGTAACAAAACGAGCTTTAACAAACTTAAGTGCCCATTATTTATTAGGGTACGGCATGATTATTGGATCTAGCTTATTATTGCTAGTAGGCGTAATCATGACAGACTTTACGTTCTTTGCTTTTTCACTAAAAGATCTCTTGATGCTAATTTATTTAGCCTTTCTGTCAGCAACAGGTTTCTTACTTTGGAATAACATTCTTAAATATCATCCAGTAGGGAAAGTTACATTATTTAACTTCTTAATTCCTGTCTTCGGTGTAATGTTAAGTGGGGCATTCCTAAATGAGGCTGTAGGTATGACTGCATTAATAGGGCTTGTTTTAGTGGCAGCAGGTATTATTATTGTCAATATTGTCGATGTGATAAAAGTAAAAATCAATGAAAAGAGATATTCCTGATCCGGGAATATCTCTTTTTGTATCATTTGTTATCAATTATCGTACCCGCGTCCAGGTAAAAATGAATTTGCTACATCAGTTACGACTTCATCATATTTTTCTTTCCCATTAGTAGGGTATTTGATGACCAGTGTATTAATGGCGTCGTTCGCAAAAATTCCTTTTTGATACGTAATAATCCCATTACTTTCATAAGAGACAACATACCAATTACCACTAACTTTTTGATAGGCAATAGGTGCTGAGATATCAGAAAGAGCACGATTATAATACGTTTGAATCGTTTCGTTTTCTTCTAGGAGATTAATATGTCCAGCAGATGCTGTGATTTCAAGTTCTCCGTTCGAAAATCTTCTTCCGTCGTTATTTGTTGGCGCCTCTCCCATAGTAGAAAGGTAACTCGGATATTTGAAAGAAAAGCCAAAGCGAGTATTTCTATATGATGTATAGGTATCAGTATCTGTTCTGCGACTATCCGTGTTAGTTACCGTTTCTTGTTGTTCTGTGTTTTTAATAGCCGTTACTTGTGCAGCATCTTTTTTCTCTATTAGCAAATTAGCTACTTCATCTATTTTTTTTGACATATTACTATTTGGCTCGATTAGGTTTTTTAAAGTATCTAATTTACTTTCAGCGGTTTCAAATTCTTTATCTGCAATTAATGTTCGGATTGTATCTAATTCTTGTTGATAACTTAATTCATTTTTTCCTTTTTTTATTTGTGCTTCCATATCAGTTAAGTCAACATTTACGTAATCTAAGTTAATATCTTTCATATTTTTAACTGTTTCTAATAAAGAGGTGGCTTTGTCATAATCACCACTGTTAGTGGCTTGCTTTGCTTGAATAATTAATTCAGTTTGTTTTATGTATAAGTTCGCAGTTTGCTTATCCTCTTTATCATGAGCGGCATCTTCAAAATATGCTGTCGCTTCCGAGTATTTCTTTTCCTTTAAAAGGTCTAAACCTTTTTGTAATGCGTTATCTTTCTCTGAACAACCCGACAGCAATGCTAAAGAAAGGCTTGCGCAAATTATTCCTATGAAAATTTTCATTTTGATCCTCCAATGTTTGTATTGAACTATAACAATATTGTGTAATAGGTCCAATATATAATTATCATATAACCTTAAAAAGGAGCAACGAAAATTTAAAATATAAAAATTATTCAATTTTTAATACTTATTCTCATAATGCGTTTGAGAGCTTATTTTATGGATATATAATAAGTAAAAATAATGGGAGGACTCTAAATGAATGCAATAATCAAAGCAATTATTCATAAGTTTAAGCACCATGAAAAAGAGAAAAAACCATATGATAAACAATCAGTAAATGAGAATGAAAGAAAAGATAAATCTATTGTAAAGAAAGAACTTCTTGACCCAGAGTTATATCGCTATGCCCAAGGAGCGGTTATATATATGTACCAAACTACTTTATTAATCCCTGATGTAGATGGGATAATGTACGAAAAGTATAAGAGTAAATACATGAAAAAAAATCAAATCTTCCCATCAGATGTTAATGGAGAACTGATGAAAGAAATAAAACTTTTGGATGTGTATTTCAATACATTCCTGCTTAGTAAACAAGGCATTGAAAGAGGATATGATTTTAGCGAAGAAGAAATTCAAAAAAACATCGAGAATGTCATATTACAATGCATGGAGATAGAACGAAGATTTGGCATTAATTATATGTCAGCTACAGCTTAAACTAATTATAATAAAAAGCACCAGAAGACAAATTGTCACTGGCGCTTTTTATTATTCTTCATCTTGATAATGTTCCATACAAAACGTTGTAATTAATTGAAGCTCATCATCTTCTAACTCAAAATCTAAATATGTATTTTCACCTTGTTCAAATAAATCATATTTAACTAATTCTTTTTTATCTTCATCGACAACAAAAATAACTTTTGCCATAACCCCATTTTCATGAAATAGTTCATCATCTTCTGGAATATTTAAATAAAGAATAAATTCATATCGATTACCTGGTAAAATACCAAATGCATCATTAATTAATTCCACTTCATATTCGTTAATAGAAATCATCATAATCATCCTTTCATCCATTGCATTACTCATTATAGCGATAAAATGCTTATAAGAAAAGCGGGTCTGCCTTTTAAAATCTTATAATTACATAAAACTAAAATAAAGTAAAAAAAGAGCTAAAATTCAAAAACTTGACGTAATCGTATTCATATTCTAATATATTTACATATTCTAAATAAAAGATTCCTCATCAGACAAAGATGAGGTAGAGGTTGCGATTTTTAAGAGTAAATAAACCGAGAGACAGAAAACTTGATGACGTTTATTGAAAGGAAACATCGCCGAAGCGCTATAGGATTTCTGACTATAGTAAAGCTGGGACTGTATCGAATAGGTGCAGGACTGTCATAGCAAAAGCTATGATGAACTATCCAATGAAGTCTGGTGCAGCATATTATGCGTCTTCAACACACCAACTTTCTCGGTGTGTTTTTTATTTTATGCTATTCTAGAAAAACTCTACCCATCACTTATAAACATCTGGTGAAAAGACATCTCATGAAAAACAAACTAGAGGAGAGCTTCCAGGTGGGAAAAAATCAAAAATTAGGTATTTGGATCTTAACATCATTAGTAGTCGGTAACATGGTCGGGTCAGGCATTTTCATGCTACCACGTTCTCTTGCAGAAGCGGCTAGTCCAGCTGGAGTTATTTTAGCATGGTTATTCACCGGTTTAGGCGTACTATTCGTTTCATTTGTATTCGGAAACTTAGGGCGAAGAAAACCTGAACTGAGCGGGGGCCCACAAATTTACGCTAAAGAATTATTTAAAAAAGGATCACAAGCGGCTACGTTATCAGGCTTTATGGCAACATGGGGATATTGGATTGGGAACTTAGCAGGAAACATCGCAATCATTACAACATTTGCAAGTTATTTATCAACGTTCTTCCCAATCATGACCAACCAAGCAGTACTAGTAACGATAGGTAGCTTTGATTTAAAAGTAGGTAATGCACTAACATTTTTAGTTTGTACAATTGTATTGTGGGGAACACATGCCCTTGTACATAAAGGTATTGAAGGTGCTGGTAAAGTAAACTTAGCTGCAACAGCTGCTAAAGTGACTGGATTTTTTATCTTTATCATCATTGGACTTTCAGCCTTTCAAGCTGCCAATGTAACGCCATTTATTGCTGATAAGACGAATGAAGTAGGACAGTCAGTAGGAATGTTAGGGCAAATAAATGCAGCCGCTGTAGCTACGTTATGGGCCTTTATCGGGGTCGAATCGGCAGTTGTATTCTCATCAAGAGCTAAGAAGCAATCAGATGTAAAACGAGCTACAATTCTTGGACTATTAATCACATTAGCTATCTATATTGGAATTAGTACACTTGTAATGGGCTTATTACCGCAAGATGTACTGGTAACATCAGAAAAACCTTTAATTGATGCTATAGAAACTGTATTAGGGCCTATTGGTGGTAAACTACTAGCAGCTTTAGGATTAGTTTCATTGATTGGTTCAACAATCGGTTGGGTAATGCTAGCTGCTGAAGTACCAAGTGCTGCAGCAAAACAAGGATTATTCATTCCTCGTTTTATGAAAGAAAACAGCAAGGGTATACCAACTTTTTCATTATTATGTACTAATATTTTAGGACAATTATTTATTTTCTCAACGATATCTAATACAATATCAGATGCATTTAATTTTATTATTTACATTGCAACGTTATCGTATTTAATACCTTACTTAATATCATCTACATTCCAAGTGAAGCTAGTATTTACAGGTGAAACGTATGAAAATGGTAAGGGAAGAGTAATGGATGGTATTATTGGTATTCTAGCAACATTGTATGCTGTATATGTTTTATTAGCTGGTACATCAGATCTTAAAACATTCATGCTAGGTATGGCATTATTAGCAAGTGGAATACTATTCTATGGTTTTGTTCGTAAAGAAGAATCAGCAACCATTCCAATTAAAAATGCTGTAAGTAAAAAAAATTAATCCATTAAATTGAGAAAGGCACCTAGTTGGGTGTTTTTCTTTTTTATACAATAAGAACATACGTTCTGTATAAGGGAAACGAGCACTAACAGATTTTTATGAGTGTTTTACAAAAATTAGGTTAAATTAAAAGCTGAATAGCATATATATGTGGTAATTTCATCATAAAAAGTGCCGTTTTCTTAGGTGTAGAACGTTTGTTCTGTTTGGTTTAAAGAAAGAGGAGGGAGATATATGATAGATATACAAAACTGTAAAGCAAAAGGTTACCGAGACTTTGATATTTCTTACACGCTAATGAGAGGGAATTGTGATACAAAGCGATTAGCAATTCTTTTACCAGGTGCCGAATATTCAATAGAGAAACCATTATTTCATTACATTACCTCCGTATATATCAACAGCAATATTGATGTTCTCCACATAAAGTATTGCTATGATCAAGAACATTTTAACGCAAAAACGAAAGAAGACCTATTAAAAGCTTTAAAACATGATGTTAATACGGTTATTACAATTGTTTTAAAACAATACAATTATGAAAGTTTTCAATTAATTAGCAAATCATTAGGAACAATAGCTTTAAGCAGCTTAATATCTAAAAAGGAATTTAAAACAGCGAAATTAATATGGTTAACACCGTTATTAAAAAATGATGAAGTATTTTTAACAATGAGAAACTGTTCACATAGAAGTTTAAGCATTATTGGAAATGTAGATCCAAACTATAATGAAAAACGATTTAACTTAGTAAAAGAAAATCAAAACATGATTGCAAAACTTATCACTGGAACAAATCAAAGTCTGGAACGATCAGATAATATTATTGAATCATTAAATATACTTAAAAAAATTATGATTGAAATTACGAAATTTATTGATGAAGATTAATTTCTTGTGGATGATTTATAAAGTTATAAGTTAATGCTCATTTAAATAAAAAATTCCTGTTTTGTCTCACTATCAATAGTATACTTTTTATTTGAGACGGAATTTTCTTTTTGATACATAGCTTCTTATAATATATATTATGTAAACTAGAATGAAATCTAAACAGAACAATAACTCTAGGTTCTTTGTTCTCATAATAATCATTATAGTAAAGCACCCCTCTATACGGACAAATAATTGACGATTTAATATACATAATCTTCAATGATGCTCTTTTAAGTGTTAGGTACGGTCTATAATTAGCGGTTCAGTCTTTATAATCAACTTTTTTGGAGGTCATGTACATGCATATGCAAAATGCAATTGATGAGTATTTGTCGTATATTCAAATTGAAAAAAAACTTATCTGTCAACACGATTCAAGTTGCTTCCTCTTCCTTATCATCTACTTTCTTCTTAGAAAAGGAATAGTTCAAATTCTTAATTGATTTATTTTTTCTTATTCCTTCTTAAATAATATTTGATATGGTCTTTTTTACTGTGCCCTAATAGAAATTTAATAGCATCATGTCGATATTTCCTCTTTCATCTATACTTTTTATATTGTTCGTATTTTACAACATAATTGTTTTATCCAGTCGCTGAAGAACGTTCATTTTTTATGAAATAATACGAATGTTAATTTGTTTTAAACCATAAGTGTTCGTATTATTGAGAAATGAAACAAAAAAAACGAAATAGAACTTGTCTCCTTCGTTTTCATTAGGTTTTCTAGTGAATCTGTACCATGATAATCGTCTCTTATCCGCTGTACGTTCACTTGTAAAATCGACAAGACCATCCGCCTTTCGTTTTTGAATATTTAGTCTACCATGTTGATATTCATAGTCCTTCACAAGCTGATAAACGTCTTTTGGAATGATACGACCTAATTTTGTTCTACTTTTATACTGGTTCTAAAATGAGTTGAGCAAGCCTTTTTGAATACTGTGTTTTCTGACGATATCTTTTAAATGTTCTTTTTGTGAGTACGTTTGAATAATTAAGGCACTGTTCCTGTTGTCAAAGTTATTTTGTCGATAGTGCGTTAAACGATCTTGCAGAGTCATCATTTGCTCATCAAATTATTTACGTAAATAGACAATCTTTTTATTGACGTAATCGTTCCTTTTCATTTGAACGCCTTGTAAGAGTCTGTACAGTTGAGAAATTAATTGTGTTTTAAATGAAGAATCTTTAATCCCTCTCCAAAATAGCTACTTTATTAGGTAACATTTGAAATAGGAAGCATAGAACAGCAACATTACCCAGAGCTATCAACCCAATTTGAACCATATAATTTAAAGTTAAAAGTGTGCTATCAAAGAATCCAATTCCTTGAACAAAATTATTAGCTACACCCACTAAGCAATCAACCCAAAAAGAAACACGCCTATCCCTTTCCAAATGATATTTATCCGAATATGGTAGTTCAATCAATAAACTTCTAAGATAAGTAAGTTGCTATGACTCTATCAAAGGTATTCAATTGGAGATATCCAAGGATTATCTAGTCAATATTCCTCGCATACAATCTATTTTTTGAATATAATTAAAATTACACATTCTAATTAAGTTCATTTATCAATTGGTGGACAGCGACACTAAGTTAGAGGAGGTTTTATATGAAATCGAACCTATTTCTAAGCATAAAATAGTCTGCCTGTAAGGGAGTACTACCCTTGAACCCTTCCAGGCAGACGTTCCATTCAAGGGAGTGTGCTTAGATGAAAAATCGTTCAAGAGCTTATTTTAGACACCAAAGAAATCGTATTGTGCGTAGTCGCTACAAAATGCATTACAACCATTTTGATGAGACGTTAGAGGAACTATTACCTAATTCTGCTTTACTGCGTGAACCCGGACGTTTCTCTAAATATAATTTGAGTTGTAATTGTATGATGTGCAAATACGCTAAACATTTCGATGTGAAAACATTTCAAAATCGTAGAAGTCTACTGTCCTTTAAGGAGCAGTTAGAGGAATACGAACAAGATAATCCTTATACACGTTGATATCTATATAATTAAAGCATATAAGCAGGAAATATTCCTTTTCTGCTTATAAAACGTCCATGATTGTTGTCCCCATTCGCTTCGATTCAGTTATCACACGGTATATTGTGTCTTCGAAGTTTTCAAAAGATATCCTATTCAATAATGAAACTCTATCTTCTTTTACTTTTTACAGAACACTTATTGGTCGTCTTACAATTTTCTATTCAATTACGCGCTTTAACAATTCACTATAGCTATCCGGACGACGGTCACGGTGAAATTGCAAAATATTGCGGGCACGCGTTACTTCTGTGAAATCAATCTCAGCCATTATAATTTCATCTTCTTTTGTTTCAGCTTCTTTTATTACTGTTCCCCAAGGGTCACTTATAAAACTGCGGCCATAAAATGTCATAAATCCTTCTTCACTATCTTCTTGTCCTACTCGATTGACCGCTGCGATGAACATATTATTGTGAATTCCATGTGCACGAATGGCATCCATCCATGTTTGTGACGTATCCAAATCAGGATTGTCCGGTTCTGAACCGATAGCAGATGGATAAAATACAACATCAGCACCTTTTAAAGCAAGGATGCGAGATGGCTCAGGGAACCACTCATCCCAACAAATTAGTACGCCGATCGTTCCATACTTTGTTTTAAATACGGGATAGCCAGTATCTCCTTCTGTAAAATAGAATTTCTCCATATATTGTGGACCTTCAGGTATGTGGTGCTTTCTGTATTTTCCTAAACAGTTTCCATCCTCATAAACAACAACTGTATTGAAATATAAACCATCGCGGGCATATTCATAAAGAGAAACGATGATTACTACTTTAAGTTCTTCAGAAAGCTTTTGCATACGATTTGATATAGGTCCTGGTATAGGTTCCGCCCATTCATATTTACTCACATCAATTGTTTGTGGAAAATATTTACCACCAAATAGTTCTTCTGTACAAATAACTTGTGCTCCATTTACTGCTGCATCACGGATTAATTTCTCAGCCGTTGTAACATTCTGCTCACGATTCTCTACACACCTATGTTGGATTAGTGCTATTTTCATTTTTCCCTTTTCCATTTTTTATCTCCCTTTCTTAGATCAATCATTTACTTTCTAATGACAAATCAGAAGTTGATTGCTTCCATTTTTGAAGGAAGACTGTAAGTTTTAGGCCTACGATCTCTAAAAAATTGATTAGTAGTTCGTACTTCCTCTATTTCGTTCTAATTCGACAGTTTAAATTGAAATCCCTGCTTGATTACCTAAAATTATACAACTTAACCAAATAATTTGAAATTAAATGTTGTTTTATCAAACAGCTATTGGTATTCCTCATTCTGACCGTCCAGCTGACCGTCCAGAAAATCTATTTGATTCATCTTGGGAAACTGTTATGAGAGGTCACGCAATAGCGAATGATATTTTTCTTACAGCGGTCAGTCGAGTAGGAGTAAAAGATATAAAAAATATCTATTCCCTTGTTTTTAAATTGATTGTGATACTACGCTTGTAACGATTAGAAGATAGATACTAACAACTTTCCCTATTCCAAGATGATGGGAGTGAAATGCCTTGACTCCTCCCCTACTCTAGGTTGCTCAATCTTGATGATATCTGCTCCCATGTCACAGAGCAGCATGCTACTATAATGACCTGCTGGAGTTCTAGATAAATCAAGCACTTTGATGTCTTCCAAAGCCTGCATAATTATCACCCTTTTCTTAAAGGCTTTCATACACCGTTAAATGATGTTGAGCGACACAAAAGTACTAAATCCTAAATTAAACGAGTTAAAGGAAAAATATTAAGGAGTTTTGTGTCAATAATCGTCCTATCTATAAAGTTGCCTAGACGATCTTTCCTTATAGAGCTATCCTGCATCGTTTGTCCAATAAG
Organism: Bacillus massiliigorillae; assembly: GCF_000380245.2. Lineage (GTDB taxonomy): Bacteria > Bacillota > Bacilli > Bacillales > DSM-1321 > Bacillus_AD > Bacillus_AD massiliigorillae. The sequence continues at coordinate 1,821,504 of NZ_HG428741.1, read as the reverse complement.
GACTTCAACAGAAAAAGGCATTAATCCTTCTTGAATTAATGCCTCCTAGCTTCTCGATTAAAGAAGAAATACTTATTCTGTTATACAATCACTAATCTTTATTCTCCAAATCATATGGTCATTCCCATAACCCCAGTAATCCTTAAACAAGTAATTGGGGTCTCCAAATTTCTTTTTCCAAATTCTTTGTGCACTATTATATCCACTATCTAAACAAAATTCTTCGATTTTATTTTTTTGCAAAATATCATAAATTGCCTTCAATAATAAATTCCCTACTCCATTTCTTTGGGAGTCAGGATGAACAAATACTGTACCTACCTCAATCAGTCCTTTGTAAGCATTGTTTGTACATTTTTTTATGAGATTACTTACTGGGCCATATTCAATTGACCCTATTATTTTGTCTCCATTTAAAGCAATTAAGAAAAATCTTTTCTCACCATTGCTTTCAAAATCACTTTCTATGTATTTTTTCTTAGTTTCTATTTCATCATTAATATCATTCAATTTTTCTCCTATGCCTTCTTTGATAAACGTATCAGTAATCACTGTTTTAAAAAAATCATTTAACTGTTTAATGTCGTCAATTTTAGGTCTTCTAATTCCCACATTGAGCATCCAAAATTCCTCCAAGCTTTCATACATACTACAGTAATCCTTCTTAAATTAAACTGCTCCGTTAGCTGCATAACGAGTTCTGATTTTCTGCTATTGTTCGCAGCCTCTTTAAAATTCTTTCTTAACAGACATAAAATTTTTGTAATCGAAATCTTAATCCTTAACTTCAAATGGGGCAGCAAGCTCATTAATAGTAGCCCGATACTTACCTGATGTTAATTTATATCTCAAATCATCTACTTTCAAACTTAATGACGACAATTCGCCTGAAGGATGAAGCCTGCCTTGTTCCGTAAAATCGTTTGTTTTCATTGGTACTTCATACCATAAATCACCTACTTTCTTCTCGAGAAAAATATGTATGCCTGTTGTATATGTTTTATTACTGTTATTTTGAATCAAAACCGTAATTATCTCCGATGATGTGGAGTATTTCACTTTTTCGGTTGATATAGTGATTCCATTAACCGAATTTGGACGTATTTGAGTAGACACTTCTTCCGTAAGAGAATCATTCGATTGACAACCTATTAGTATAAGAAATAACGCTATAAAGCAAAAAATAACTAAATAATGCTTTATCATTAATAATGTCTCCTCTCATAATATTAGATGATTTATTAGACGAGAAATATATTATCTAAGTTTCTAAAGATCAGGATAAATAAACTGATTTTTGCATAAAACCATTTTGATATGAATCTTATTAATTAAATTAAGGAGTAACAATCTCTACAGACCATAAAAAAGAGCTTATATCTTTTATTACTTAGTAATTAAAGATATAAGCTATCCTATCAAGTCCACAAGGGCTCAATGTATATTTAATTAAATTCGCTGTACGTTTACGTATTGTATTACTGCTGCTTTCGATTTAATAGTTGTTCGCGCAATGATTTGACGTAAGCTTTAACGTCTTCGGTTTCTTTTTGAAGATAGGTGATGCATCGTTTTCCGTCCTTTAATTGGATGGAGATGAGATCGCCTTCTTTGATGGCAAAATCAAAGCTTGCAACAGGAAGTAATTCTTCGATAAGCTCGTCTTTCCTATACAGCAATTTGACTTGCCCATTTTCAATGGATTCGACGGTATAGGCACCTGTTTTCATTAATTCATCTCACTCACTTTCACACCATTCTCATTATACAATTCGGCTTTATCGCCACTGTTCGCCCAAATGTTTCCTGTAGACCATCTGTAATAAGGTGGCGTATTTTTCGCATTCGGTCCAGATGTGATGTAAATCGTTTTTCCTGCATCGATTGTGATATTCCCAAAGGTATACGTTTGATTTCCTTGGACGCTGACTAATTTCCAACCAGACAAGTTAACGCTTGTTGTGCCGGTATTTTGGATACCGACAATTTCACCAGCCAAGTCTTTGCTGACAATTTTAACAGAAGCCGTTGGTGTCACTGTTCCACCACCGTTTACCGTTAAAGTTCGACCGTTCGTTGAAGTATTAATAGGTCCTTTGACTGTATCCAAAATAGTAGCATTGACGGCTTTCAGACGATTGACAACCGTTGAATTCGGATGACCGTAGCTATTATTTTCGCCATACGATAAAATCGCATACTTCGGTTTCACTTCATTCAGGAACGCTTGTGATGATCCAGTTGATGATCCGTGATGCGACACTTTCAACACTTCGGCTTGTAGATTATACTTCGCTACCAGCTTGGCTTCTACCTCTGTGCCTGCATCACCTGTCAATAAATAATCGATGTTGCCGTATGTCACCATCAACACAATCGACCCATCATTCAATTCAGACGCCTTGTTGTCGACATATAGCACTTTCACATCTATATCAGAATCCAAGGTAATATTTTGCCCAATCACCGCCTCCTTAAAGGTGGAACCTGCTGCGTCAATGGCTTCTAAATAATCAATATATGTTTGTGTTGTATGTTCTTGTCCGGAATCGATGACGGTTTTAACATTATAATTTTTAATAACATAATCGGCACCACCGATATGATCGGCATCCGGATGCGTAGCCACGAACGTATCAATCGACTTTACACCCAACGCATTTAATTCCTTAGCCACTGCATTATCTGAGCGACCGGCATCGACTAACATTGTTTTGTCATTCGGGAATTTAATGAAAATCGAATCCCCTTGTCCAACATTTAAAAATGACACATCCATCTTATTTGTCCCCGGCAAAAAGGCTGGATTTAACGCACGTGCCATGAAAGCCGAGAATTGACCGCGTGTCACGGCAATATTCGGTCGATACGTATTATCTGAATAACCGGTAGTAATTTTTGCAGCTAACAGCTTGCCAATATACGGATAAGCAGCTGAATTCATTGAAACGTCCTTAAAGGTAACGTCCGTTGTTTCTTCCAACCCAAAAGCACGGACTAAGAAAATCGCTACTTGACCACGTGTAACGGATTCATTCGGTCGGAATGTGCCATCCGTGAATCCAGAAATAATGCCCGCTTCTACAGACGATTGAATGTAACCCGAAGCAACACTGCTCTTGCTTACATCCGCAAATTTCGTTGGTCGCTGTGCACCGTCCAATCCGAGCGCACGCCCAATCATAATCACTGCCGCCGCACGTGTTACAGTCTCATTCGGTTTGAATGTACCATCCGAATAACCAGTGATAATGCCCTTACTTGTTAAATAATTAATTTCTTCGTAAAATGTGTAACTAGTTGACACATCCTTGAACGTTGCCGCCTGTCCATTCGGCACAGCAAAACACGTTAATAAAAGAAAACTCAAGAAAATCGATGTGAATTTTTTCTTCATGCTTCTGTTCCCCTCTTTGATATTCTGTGATCTACTTTTTAATTAACGAAAAATTTAAAGCCAGACCCTCACAGTCATTTTACATCATTCAAATAATAAGGATAAAGTGAAAAATCATTTGTGAAATATAGGAATTAAACCTTTTTTCCATAATTAGTTGTTCTTGAACTGTAATATCAAGAACAACATAAAAGATTAAATTTTTAAGGGGATTAATGCCCATTTATATGGTTTATTGTGCTTTTTTACTTATTCTTAAAAAAATTTTTACAAAAACCCTCCTATTTATTTACATCAATTTCTTAAAATTGATTTGTTCGAATATTCTAAAAAAGGATGGTATTTTATGAAAACTAGTATTTTTAAAAAAGTGATAGTCGGTACAACATTAACCGTAGCAATGTCGTTTGCTACAACTACTACAGATATTCCATATAACGTCTTATCCCAAAGTACGTCTTCTGTTGCATTTGCTAATGAAGGAAGTGTGCTCGACTTAAAATTCGACAACAATACGAGTGATAGCTCGACTAGCGCCATAAACGCTTCAATCTTTGGTAATCCTGAATTTGTTAAGGGTAGGATTGGACAAGCTATCAAATTTGCTTCTCAAGGACAATATGTGGACCTCGGTAATAGGGACGAGTTTCGTTTCGGTGAAAGTACCGACTTTACTGTTGCATTCTGGATTAAATCAGAAGGAATCAAGGGTGATCCTTCCATCATTTCAAATAAGAACTGGAATTCTGGAAGCAATACTGGGTGGATTTTGGCCATGAACAGTTCCGGTGATCTTATCTGGAATTACAAAACTTCTCAGAGTGACCGAGTAGATTACCGCATATCAAGTGTATCTGATAATTATTGGCATCATATCGTCGTTTCACATGACCGAAAAAACGGAGGGGTAAGCTTTTATAAAGACGGAAACCTGATTAAAACAGTGGATATCTCGAACATGAAAGGAACGATTGACTCTGGTTATACAACTAAACTTGGTCAAGATGGTACAGGAAAATACGGTTCTACATTAACTGCACAGCTTGATGAATTACAGATTTATCGAAATAGCTTGACCGAAACAGAAGTTCGCGCTATTTACGATAGAGCTCCTTCTTTACCACCAACTCCAGTAGAATCCATCACGTTGGATCAGACTGAGCTCAATCTGAAAAGCGGTGCGCCTCTCCCTTTATCAGCGACCATCTCTCCAATAGATGCGACAGTGAAAGAGGTTGAATGGTTTTCCAGTAATGACACAGTAGCAAAGATAGAAATAATTAATGAGCGTCCAACTATTGTAGCTGGGAAGCCCGGGAATGCAACAATCACAGTCAAAAGCGTTGATGGCGGTAAAATAGCGAAAGCTAAGGTGCATGTATCGAACTCCTTGGATGTGTCAGGAGATGGGTTGTTAACGGAAGATGATTTAAAAATCATCCGGAAATACACAAACAGTCGTGAAGGTGATAAACGTTGGGAACAAGCCCAAAAAGCAGATATTAACAATGATAAAAAGGTTGATCGCTCCGATGTGAAAATAATGGAGGGTAAGCTAGCTCCTTATAAGAAAGATTTTCTTTACAAGCGAGTAGTATTTATCGGAATCGATGGAGCTGGGAATGGAGTAAAAGATCCGCAAGCAAACGCTATAAATATACAGAAATTAATGAGTCAAGGAGCTGGAACATATGAAGCCAAAGCTATGATGCCAACGATTAGTGGACAAAATTGGGGTTCTATGTTCCATGGAGTTGAACCTTCAAAACATGGTCTGAACAACGAAAACGTAGGTAATCCTTATCCTGAAAAAAATCCTTATCCATCTTATATGAAATTGTTGAAACAAGAGCGTCCTATGCTTAATCAAGCTTCCTTTACTACATGGTCACCGATTAATAAAGGAATTATTGAAGATTCTTCTGGTGCATATAAAGTAAATGGTGCTAACGATAATATTACGATTCAAAAAACGTTGGACTATATCAAAGAAGAAGGTAAAAACAGTCGTAATATTTTTGTTCATTTAGATGAAGTTGATGGTGCCGGTCACAATAATGGCTATGGTAGCTCGAATTGGCATGAGGCATTACAGAAAGCTGATCAGCACGTTGGGCAAATCGTCCAAACGATAAAAGAAGAAGGACTTCTGGAAGATACTCTAATCATAGTTACAACGGATCATGGCGGGAAAGGTTCTAATCATGGTGGTGCCACCCTTGAAGAACAGACGATCTTCTGGGTTGCTAATGGAAAAACAATTACTCCCGGAACCGTATTGTCCGATGTGAGAAATATGGATACTGCTGCTGTCATTGCTCATGCACTGCGTCTAGATATCCCAGATAATTGGAATGCGAAAATTCCGACAGGACTATTTAAAGGGAAAAATTAAAAGATAAGTAAACAGATGCTGTTTCTTTAAGTGTATATAGATTAATGAACTAACACTTTTAATTAGTAATTTATTGAACGATTATATTTAATTGAAGATAAAACAGAGATCGATATGATTGTATACACTTTTGTGTCATTTATCGAAAAAGTATACACTTTCGTGTCAAAATTCTTAGACACAAAAGTGTATACTTTTTGATTGAAATACTATTATATTTGGATTTTATCTGTATATACATATATACATTTGTGTCACTCGTCAAGAAATCTCCCTACTGTTTTGACACAAAAGTCCCTACCGCATTTTTATAGAGAGCTTTGTGTCAAAATATAATCTATATGTTTTATCATCATTAACGAATTCTAACTAAACATTAGGAATTATTCGATCAAAATCATTGAGTTCATAACAAACTATATTTGATTTTCGGTTATTAGTAATCAACTTTTGTACTTCTGCATAAAACACTAACAGCAACCAAGCGTATTATTTAATAATAAGATTTATTCTTGCATTATAATCCAGATTTATTTTAAAAATAGCGCTAAAAATATCATTTAAATAATTATCATAGTTTTTTGTAGCAAAAGTTAGAGGTGTTGTACCTTCTCTTCTCTTTCTTTTACCATTATCAATTGTAGAATAATTACTATCTTGCGCAAAAAAACATCGTCTATCTAGAAACACCCATATGAATAATTTTCGCTTCTGATTCTACTTTAATCTTCATTTTCGGATAGATGTTGTTCCATTCTTCATCCCGTATATGGGTTTGCTTCGCCAAAAATTTATTTTTTAATTTTAATGGATCAAGACCTTGCTTTTGAAAATTTATCAATATATCGTATGCTTGTTTATTCACTTCTCTCTCCATGTCTTTGTTTAAGTGTTTTAACATCTCTTTAGTCATTATGCCTTCGCTCTGCGACATTTTTTTAATTTCTCCTTTAACATTCAGCTTTACAAGCATACTATAGGAATTCTTCTCTTTCTTAAAAGTATATTTAGCCGCTCCTGTTATATTTTCTATTACTGCATCTCTATTTTTAGAATGATTAGTTGTAAATTGAAAGATACCGTGTTTGTGTTTTTCTTTTAATGTTTTCAAAATAAACATTCGATTTGTTGAAACACGTCCTACCATCTTATTCTTATGTAAGACTGCAACTCCAGAAACGGTAATTTCGTCTTTCTCTTTCTTTACATATGGTAAAAAAGCATCACCGTTATCCTGGAAAGAGTCCTTCATATAAAAATGCAGATTAGTTGGTATGCCATTATAATTCACATAATTTTGCACTATCATATTAGTTATATAGATACCGATATTAAGATTGGATTGCGGTGATTTAGTCATAATAAGATCATTCACCTTTCCTTTAACTATAGCTACCAATACTCTGTCCCCAACAGTCGGGTCTCGATAACTATAATCTATTATATCTCTGACTCCAAATTCCTTCGCTATTTCTTCACTAATTAATAAAATCCTTAATTGCCCTACTACTACTGGAAAAGCAGATTTTTTAGAAGCGTGACCTAGTAAATCACCTGATAATTTGGATTCAGCTCTTAATACAAGGCTCTCGCCTTTTGTTTCAGGTTTAAAGACTGGAATGATAAAAATCCCTTCAATCTTTTCTTTACCTATTTTGTCATAACCAACAGCTTGGGCCATATTTACATCATCAATTACTCTTGGATCTGCACAACCAGTGAGTAATAGTAGAAAACACACTGATAAGACGATTTGTTTCATGTTTTTTTCCTCACCTTATGTTTAATCCATATAATTACTAGAAGGATGGGTAAATAAAAATAAATAATGATACTCCCAACAGGTGTTATCCATTTTACGATATGAGATGTAATATCGTAGTAATTAAAAATGATTAAAATGAAAAACAGCAAAGCCATCATTACTAATAAAGGGTATTTTTGTTGAATGTTTGCTGCTCGTTTCACAATGCGACTTGCTGACCAAAGCGTAAGAACTAAATTAGGTATGATTACAAAAACCCACCAAGATACAATGATGATTTCAAATCTTTGAAGAAAAGAAAATTCAACGATAGCTGCTAACGATAAAGTAGGCCAAATATGAAGTAAAAGCTGTTGTAGCGAATAAAAAGAAAGAGTAACCATGTATACAAATATTAATAATACAGTGGTACAAAGGACGCCTATTTGAGCATACTTTTGAGATGATTTCGCATTCTTTATAAATGGATAAAACACAATTAATGTTTCGAAACCCATCATGGTGAAAACCTGTTGCTTACTTTCTTTGGCAATCTCTAATAAACTATGATCAACTATTGGATGAAGCTGGCTAAGATCAGCATATTTAAAGACATATATTGCAAGAAAAAGCAGCCAATAGGATAGTGTAATACTAAAGAAAGCAATCCCGTTAACGGTGCGAAATCCTCCCGAAATAATATAGTACGACAAGAGTAATAATGCGAAAGCAATACACCAAGACGGTACTTCTTGAAACATCCATACATGAACTATATCTGTATAACTTGAAATAGTGATTAAACTCAATCCTAAGAAATGTAAAACCAATATAAGATTAAGTATATTTCCTATCCATTTACCAAAGACATAACGATTAACAGTGACAATATCTCCCGGCACCAAACTAAATATTTTATAAATAACCCAAATGATGAGGTTTATACTAAACCCTGCTATAATCAAGGAAAGCCAACCACTAGTACCGGCTGCCTTAGCTAATGGTGCTTGGAAATTTAAGATGCTTATTCCAATTTGAACGGAATGTATTAAAAAAAGGACATAGAAAGAAGATACTTGGTACTTTTCATTTACTTCACCTTGTTTCATTCCGAAGCCCTCCTCTTATTACTCATAAAAATCATTTGTACTCTTTTTTGTTTTTTTAAGCTTAGTCTGATGTCTTAAATTGTCTCTGGTTCTTAGATTTTCCGGCCTTTTCTTAAAAAGAGAATAAGGTAATCTAATAAAGCTATCTTTAAAATCTTGTATACGAGTTGGATAAATAGGCTCCAAATAAGGGGAATTCACGGATTGCAATTTAATGAGATGTGTTAATACAAATATTGCAATCACCATAATACCTAATCCTCCCCATAACTGTGCTCCTATTAAAAAAGGAAATCGTAGCAATCTGATAGCATTACCCATCTTATAAACAGGTGGAACAAATGAAGCAAGTGCTGATAATGCAACTATAATTAATAAAATATTACTAGTTAATCCTGCAGCTACTGATGCTTGCCCAATAACAATCCCACCTACAATACCTATCGTCTGTCCAATTTTTGTAGGTAGTCTCGCTGCCGCCTCTCTCAATAATTCAATTGAAATCTCTAAAAAAAATGCTTCTATGATTGGTGAGAAAGGAATCATTGTTCTGGAAGCAACAACGGTTTCTAACAAATCTTTAGGCATCAATTCATAATGAAAAGTAAGTACCGCTACATAAGCAGGTGTTGCAAAAATTGAAAAAAGGATAGCGAACATACGTAAAAGGCGAAAAGCTGAAGCTTGTAACCAAGGCATCTCATAATCTTCTATTGCTTGAAAATACTCAATTGCTGTAGTAGGAGTAATAAGAATTGAGGGGGAACGATCGACGAAAATTGTAACTTTTCCTTCGGCTAAGGAAGCTGCTACTCTGTCAGGCCGTTCAGTATTTAAAAATAATGGAAAAATCGTATATGAATTATCATAGAGCATTTGGCCAAGGTAGGAACTATCCAAAATTTGATCAAACTCGATATCATTAATTCTGTGAATTAGTTCAGAAACTCGCTTTGTGTCTACAATGTCCTCTATATACATAATTGAAATTTTAGTTTTAGATAATGTTCCTATATCTAATTCTTTTGTTTTTAATTTTGAAGTAGGTAGCCTTTTTCTCACTAAATTAATATTGACTGTAATATCTTCAACAAAAGCTTCTTGAGCACCTATGACTCCAAACTCTACTTCTGGCGTACCAACTTGTCTACCTTGTTGGGCGGCAGCATTAATCAATAGACATGTATGCAAATCATTGTCTAGTCGGATTGCAACATGACCTGTCATAACCTTGGATTCAATTTCCTTCGAATCACTTGTAATAATCGTCGAATCTATGGGTATTTTCGCTTTAAAGCTTTCCAGAGAATATTCAGCCTCAAGTAGATAAGGAAGTATGCTTTCGTGAAGCACTTTACCATCTATCAAATCTCTATAGTAAGAAATCCAATATATATTTTTTCGATGATAAGATTTATAGTTGATAAAATCATCCGAACTAGAAAATATGATAAATAGCTCATCTTCATCAGTAATTGGCTTATCAACCTCTTCTTCCTGTTCTTGCACTTGTGTGTTTTCTATCTTTTTTCTTTTTTTAAACAATCCAACTCCCTCCTTTATCACATATTGAAAGTTAGTATGAATCTCTTTCTTACTTATTATGCGAAAGGATATGAAATCGTAATTTGTTCGTAACAAATACAAAAAAGAGTCCTCAATGGAAGGATTGTTGCCTGTAAGCTGCATAAGAAAAAGCCGTCTAAATGACAGCTTCTGCTATTGCACTCGATAGTTTAGGTACATCGTTTCACAATATTTAGGTAAGTAAATCAAAATAATAAAAAACTCATTCTCGGCTTTCAATAATTTTTAATTTCCGAATAAGATGCCTCAAATTAATGAAGCATCTTATTCAATTTTGTGTTTTCTTAGATATTTTCCTAAAACCTTTATTCCACTAAACCCGTTTGTGCAATAAGAAGTCGTATTAACTTAAAAGCTAATTCGAACTTTATCAAACATTTTTTATAAATGGTCAAACTTTGTTATATTTTATCAAGCTTTATTTTAGAGTTACATTTACCCTATTAATTGAAGATTAAAGCGTTAATAAAGTTTAAATTTATTTAGCCAAAACGGACACTTTAAACTCTATGACACTTTATAGATTTTCTTGTTTTTTAATTTCACCAACCAGATTTTAATATGAATTTAACGAGACAGTAGGGATTTTTGTGTCACTAGTCACGAAATGACGGGCTTATTTGACTCTATTTTAGCTCTAGTTTTCAAGTTATCTTATAGAATAATTAATAATCAAAGCTTCTTTCGTACTTTCATCGTAAGCAATCCACAACTCATCTCCAACAACTACACCATATACGGGTTCAATAGTCTGATTAATGTGGTAGGTAATGCCGTCTTTTTCAACGGTAATATTGGCTAATGGCCGCTCCCCTCGAGTACCGTCAAAATGAACGGAGAGCACTTTAGCCGCGCCCTTCTTACCTTGAAGTAATCGAGTTTCTTTCTGTAAATCGGCTATTTCCATAGTGACTGGAAGGACTGTACCTACATTCACAGACTGGTTTTCTGGCGCAAAGATACTATTGACTTTACGGATTCTATCCGACCCGCTAGTAATCATGACTTCCATAATCATCAGCTGCTTATTTTCAATAATGATTGGCATTTTCTGCACATGGATTACTTCACCCTGCAGGGAGAGTTGGTCCGATGCCTTAACTGTACTTACATTGCCGTAACTGAAGATTCTTGCCATCCCCTGAATCAGAATAAGGTTCGCTCGTTCACCAGTACGATATTCAAATCCGAAAGATTGAACGACAGGTATTGTATAATCGCGTCCTTCGGCTGTGAAGCGAAGTTGAAGGGCTTGTCCCCGGTTTACATTTCCATAACTTTCGATACGGGTGAGGATTGCATCTTTAATATGTACCGGTGTAGACTCCTGGGCCGCATGTTTAAGATCCTCTTCTGTGATGAACACAGCCTTGTGTTTTTTTCGGTTATAACTGATCATTACCAAATCGCCAATGTGAATAGGGTTCAGATAGGAGATGACCTGCTTGATTTCAACCTCTTTCATTTGACCTTCATCCTCAAACTGAACGATAAACCGGACCTGCGGACGTTCATTCACATATAAACCCGTTTCTTCCATATTAATAATTCTGCCCTGAACATGCTGACCATCTCTCATTTTTTTCATACTTGATTTCGCCAACATACGAGGGGCAAATGCGAAGCCAAAGAATAAGACTAGGACAATGAAGACCCAAGCCCCCCAGTTAATAACGATCGCTCCGCCTTGTTTTACATAATTCAAGAAACTTTGAATTGAGACTTTGTTTTCTTCTTCTTTGAGCATCCATCCTTCGATTTGCTCGCTCGAAAGTACCTTAGCCTCTTGGTTTTCCATATTGATATAGCCTGACGCAAGGTCTCCACCGCGATAGTAAAGGACGTTACTACCCAATTGCTTATGGAATTCAGTCTCGCTATTTTTTAGATTCTCGTAAGGCAGCTGCTCCAAAAGAACAGTGGCATCTTGAAATTTACCGGATTTCTCATTGAACACATATCCAATTACAGTTCCTTTTAATTCATCTTCTGCAGTAGATCCGGCGATCAGAACTTCTTCGTCATTCAAAAAGAATACACGGGCTTGATAAACTGGCTTTGGTGTAGGAAGCGCAGTTCCCCAATGCTTCTCATTCGCGTCATAAAATGATGCTTCTTCAGGGTAGTTCCCATTTTCGCGTACCAACTTGGCGTTATTGAAACCGAAGACATTGGAGAAGTGAGCGCCAGCCCGATCCTGTGCTGCAAAAGTCCCTTCATCCTTATTTTGAAGCAGCACAGATAAATCGCCATTTTTGTCTAGTATCCCGCTAACAAATGCAGTTCTATTGTCCTTTAAACTCACCGAAAATACTGGAACTGCCTGGTCGTTCTCAAAACTCCCATGCACTTCATCTATCCGAACAGGTCTGGCAGGAAGTAGACCTTCTTCGGCTAAATTCACTTTATCTAGCTTTCCATCTTTCACCTGCGCTACAAAAAATGCATGTGGCGATTCCCAAGCTACAATGAGTCTGCCACGCCAGGAATTAACCTTTGAACTCCATGCGGATGGAATTTCTATCGTTCCCTGAGCCAACTCTTCAAACTTTCCTGTTGAGTGGAAGTAATTTAATTGCAGCCCATGTGAATCGTCGTAGGTTGGGACGATGATTCCATCCTGCTGATAAGTCGCTGGCCCCAGTCCGGCTTGGAAGTTGGTATGTACAGTATTCTTATTAATTATAGTTTCCGTATCAGTATCAAAAAGATAAACATCATATTGTTCACGAAATCGGTCATCGTTTGAAAAGCCAATCAACTTTTTCCCCTCATCAAGCATATAAGCGCTCTCCAAGGATGGTGTTGAGACATCAATATATCTCATGTAATCTTTCCACATGTAAAAACTCAAAAATATTACCGGAATCAAAAACACCAAATTGCCGAGAGGTATCGCTCGCTTTTTTTTCATCCTGTTCCTCTCCCTTTACATCATATTAGTTCCACACTTTCAATGTAATGTGTTATGTATTGACCATGTTTATCCGATGGTAGGTATCACTTTAGTCTCTGTTCTCTTTCTTCATTACTGTTCCTTCAATTGCATCCTATCCTGTCGTGTTTTCTTCTTTAGTTATCCGCCTCCAACCTACATAGTTTAGAATTAACTAGATTCAATTGTACCAATGTTCATTTATATCTTTGAATTTAGCAAAGTCTTTTCTGTAATGTTCTAAATTGTAAAAGATGTGCACTTCTCACTCTTGCAATCTAATAAATTATACTAAAAATTGAAAGAATTAAAAAAGGCCACTGGTCCTAAAATCAGTGGCTTTTGTATATAACTATAGTACAATAATTGGCTTAACTTGAATACAGGGAGCAATAGGTGTTTGCAAAGTTGCCTGCAAGCAGATCTTCCTTTCGAATATAGAACTGCAATTCCCCAGCGTCCCACCAGCAGAATCCCACATCCTGATCGGAGTCTAGTGCGAGCAACACTAGAGTATCTTGCACTTCCTGCTTCGCTCTATCAGAATCACCTTTGAAATGATCCGTAATTTGCTTTAACGCTGAATCCATTGAATAGTCATACTTTTTGCCTGTCAACAGATGAAGAGCTGCTTCGTATTCACAATCACCATGCTGGGTAGATGGATAACCGAACATTACTGCCAGATTACTTGAGTCCCCTTCATTCAACTCGAAGCATAGCTCTTCATACTGATCATAATCATGCTCATCGTCTTCCACTATATCGTAATCTACATAACCATAATTGGGAATTTCCATCGTTGATCTGCCGCTCAATCGATATCCGGTAAACTCACCCTCAATGGCCGTCACTTCAGGAGAAGGGTAACGTTTAGCTTCCTGAAGCTTGTCTTCTGATAGATATATCACCTTGTGCTCGATTCCATAGGCAGGTTCATCAACTCCTACGAAAAAGTACAATATGCCTTTTACGGGTAGCAGTGCTGCTACATCATGATGTGTCAATTCACTTAAACGCAGCTGGGCCAGGAACGTCATGGAAGTTCCCTCTAAATCCACCGGCCACTCCACACTAGCAGGGAGATCTGGATCGCCTCCTATACGGGATAGGCATATTTCTTTGTATGTTTCGATCTCTTTCTTGGACAAGCGAATACCTTGACGTACAGACTCATTTAAGTAATCCATAATATGTTCGAGTTGATGCTCGCAAACAATTTGCTCGAGCTTATTTTGATTGTTACCACTTAGCAATCGATTCACCTTCCATATATAAAAATACGACGAGATTATAGATTTGCAATATTTAATACTACATAATTGTAACATATGGAAATGTAATGATATCATCTATTTAATGATGTTCATATTTCCTAGCAGTAACATCTTAATCATTGAATAAACGGGAGGAATCCATGACTTTTTTGCTTCTCATAGCAGGAATTGCTGTGAATACCATTCTTTGTGTATTTACGGGGGGGAGTGTTGTTATAGGCCTTGTTTTTTCCCTAATCGGACTGCCACATTCCAATTCCAAAAACAATTGGTTTTCGATGGACACGATTAAATTTGTACTGACCATTCTTTTCACATTGTTGACCTTGATTATATTCATGCTCATTACATATGCGAGTATTCGAACTGCGGGCACACTCGCATTCTCACGACTAGATTTATTTCAAGCCAAGAAGATGTTGCTGTTAGGGTTTATTCAGGGAGTCTTCTCTCTCACAGCATTTAAATGGCCTCTGCCTCGGTTTCTTGGGGCACTGAAATTAGATACTAAGCATAAGTGGGTCATTGCTAGCGGTTCTGTATTGAGTATTACGGGCGGTGGTATTACATGGTTGTACTTAATGTAAGACCATGATCTTACTGAAGAACGATCATTATTCCTAATGATTATGTGAAGGGTGAAATGAAACAAACGCTTATTGAACAACTGAATCAGTGGCATGAAGAAGCTGATCATCAGCAAATCGTAGATGTGCTGACAGCGATCTTAAGCGGAAAAGATCTAAATTAAGGTTCTGATTCCATACATCTCCCTGAGAGTCCACCTTACTTTTTATTGACACTGTTTGATTCGTTTGATCTCAACTTACATCAGCCCCTAACGCTTTAGATACGAAACTTATGGGGACCATTACTCGATTCAGTTATGAGAGTGGAAATGAATCTCTTTCAAAACGAAGCAGGAAATATATTTTATGCTATGTTATGATAAGAAACTCTTCTCTTAACTGATGTATAATTTTAATAGCGTGCTCTTTATTATTGCTTTAAACTACACCACCAATGAATTGAGGGAACAGACCGATGAAGCTTCAGTCGCTGTATGATGACTATTTAAATATAAAATTCAATAGAAAATTAACAACCGTTCAAACGGACAACTTTAAGTATGTATTATGTGAAGATGAAAGTTCAGAACTATTCTTGAATGGCTACGAGAACGAAACATTCAGCGCATGGATCTCTGAATTACAGCCGAGGGACCCCAATTACACGGCAAAGCCTGACTGGAATCCCGTACTTTCGAAGAACTTTACACAGTTAAATGTATACGATGAGTTAATCTTTTACTACCTGTTGTTTACGATTAATGCGACAACCTCAATTATTAAGATCAATCCGTACAATGTTATGAATGATTTCATGAAGGGTTATTCTTTTTTTCAGTTATCCCAACTGCCTAGTGTCACCGCATTAAATGAAAAACAACAAGCGGAGCTTAGAGATTTTTTCTTCTTTTTCTATCTCTATACGCATCCTGTTAACGAGGAAACCCTCCACTCCTTTTCATTCCGTGGGCAAGACTTAGTTCATACTAGAACAGGGATTAGAGTGGAACACTATCTTTCTAAATATCATGATTACTACCGAGACCATTTCGGCAATTATATGAATCAGATAGGTATATCCTCCGATGAAATCGATATGTGCAAGAATTTAACGAAGGAGCTGTTAAGGACAATCGAGGGTAAATCCAAGCTGACCATGCCCCTGGAGGAGGGTTTGGAGGGTCTATTACAGCTTATCAATAATGTTGATCTTTTGTTACATAAGTACCTAGAAAATAAATCAGAGGTTTTTAAAGTAATGGCGGAGTGTTTCACTATTGAGCGTTCAGGCCCTTATCGGGATCACTGCTTCAGAATGTTGCTACAGAATTATGTCACGTATATCCTTTACTTTAACTTTGATGAACTGAATGAGCTAGTGGATTACTTCAGCAATACTCCTTTATGGTGCGAAAAGATCATCAATACGATCTTTACCGATGCCATCTTTATTCAGAAGATTATACGGCAAAATCGTATAGACATAACGAAGTACAAAAATATAACAGATTTTTTCAATGAGAGCGCAAGGAGTATTTATCTTTAGTCAGATAATCTAAAATTCAAATGGAGACTTTAATTACAGCATCTTTATGTTCGGCTGCTTAGACATTGCCTAGATAGCTTCGCGTTATGTTTTGTAGAACAATTTTTCCATTCTTACTGTATTTTTCGAATAACTCTGACAGGAGAAAAACAAACCTTTTATACTCTTCATCATTTTTTTCGGAGCATAGGACGCTGATAAATTCCTTCCCAAAAAAGCATCATAATTAAAAAGTAAATCACTTTGATACTTTTTAAATTCATACTTTCCATCCTTAAAAAAGCTGTTGAATACTTCTGGAGTTTCCTCTATTCCACCGCTAAATCCATTGAAATTTGAACAGGTCTTTTGGCAAATTTCTGCATTCTCTTTAATAATCGGACTAGTTAAATCTCTGCTATTCCATACAAGAGCAACATTTGCCTGTTGTTTCAAAATCCGTTGACATTCGATTTTGAATATTTTTTTATCAAACCAATGAAATGCCTGGGCAACAGTTACTAAATCCACACTATTCCCTTTCAAAGTGGTATTTTCAGCAGTTGCTTTTATTGATTTAAAACGAGAATATAGTTTTAACGATTGCTCAGCCACCTTTCTCATTTCATCATTTGGCTCGACTCCAATAACATTTAAACCTCTTTCAAGCAGCTGGTGGCTAAATATCCCCGTACCTGAACCAATATCGGCCACAATCCGATCCTCTTTCAGTTGGTTAGCTGTAAACAAATAATCAATATATTCATTAGGGTAACTAGGCCGATATTTCGCATATATATCGGCTTTGTCGTTGAAATTTCCTGTTGTTTTCACAGTAATACCTTCTTCCTCACTATATTATGTACAGAAATAGGAACCAAATAGTTATATTTCATAAAATCACCTACTCTTTTAAGCTATTTTAGCATATTTCTTATTGAGCTAACCTACACAGACAGCCATGTTCAGCTCTCTTATTGCGCGAGCAACTTCTCCAGTTTCCTCTGCTAAGAATCCTATATGAATGAAAATATCTAGTTTCGACCATCCTCTCTCTTCATAATAGTCTTTAAACCATCGCTGAAATTCGTTAACGTTCATATCATGATCCCTTTTAGTTTAAAAAAGTTTAAATAATTTGTAATGATCTAGTCATAATAAGAGGGACTTTGTGGTTACAAAGCCCTTCCTTTCTATATTTATTATTCTGTAACATTTCTAACAAACAATTGCTTATTTTTATAAATAATTGTACTTACAATTGCAAGCATTAGCCCTGAAATAGCGAATACAATTCTAATTCCTAACAAATCTGCTAATAGTCCCATAACAAGAGAACCAACACCAAAAATACCCGTTCCAATAGTACCTAATGAGATATAAACAGTTGCCAAGTGTTCTTTTGTTACACTAGTTTGTATAATTGTTTGTTGTGGAATGTTTTTTATTTGTCCAAAAAATCCTATACAAAGAGACAAAAATAAAGCCACAATAGGAATACTATTCAAACTAAACAATATTGAAACTAGACTGCTAACAATTGAGCCATTAAAAATAAAGGTACTTAATTTCTTTTCAATAAAAGAAGAATATTTTATACAATAGATGCTTCCTAAAATCAAACCCAAAAAGAAAGTGCCATTGATAAATCCCCACCATTTTTCATCAACGTTTAAAGCATCGCTGACAAAAACAAGTAAAACAGCTGCAATCCATACCGTTCCTGCAATGGTATCGAAAAATTCTATACAAGCAATCCTTCTCAATACGGGAGTGTTAGATAAAGTTTTCCACCCTTCTTTGATCTGTTCTAGCTTGCCCTTAGGCTCAGTCATTTGATGACTTACATTTTCTAAAAGACATAACAACATACTTGATACAACAAACAAACATCCAACAAACCAAATGAGTTGTTGCGAACTTAAAATAATTAAAAACAAACTACCTACGAACCACATTACAGATTGAATAATTTGTGTAACAGTTTCAGCAATTCCATTAGCTTTTATTAAATATTTTGGCTTAACATAGTACGGAATCAATGCCTGTCTTATTGGATTTGCACAGCCATCAAGAAAGGCAATTAACCCTAAAATAAAAAAGATTAGATAATAGTTAGATACTGTAATGCCAATTAACAAAAAACCTAGAATAACAAGTAAAATTGTTTTTCCAATTTGAGACCAAGCCATTAACCATTTTAAATTTACTTTTCCAATCAAAAGAGGTGTAATTAGGCTAGAAATAAACATTGAAGAAGCAATTGTAAAGGGAACGAAAGCTGATGCAGTTGCAGAACCTGTTAAAACAAAAATAGTACTTATAATACTGACTATATATAATACATCACCTATATTAGCAAGTGACTGACCCCATAGTAATAAAGAAAAATCTCTATTCAATTTCATTATATATCCCCCAATATTTCAATAGAATTTGATTTATCATGGAGATATTAAATTGGACTATTCAATTAATAATTTCCTCCTTTCATATTTCGGATAATCTGGGGGATTTAGAATTATCACATTATTTTATCACCGTATTTGTATATATGAATTTTATTAGATTAAAACACCTAGTTTATTTATATTTGTAATTTAACATGAAGACCGATACGCTCATCCTGAGATTTACTTCTGGATATCAATCATTGCTCATTGTTTTTTAGTACGGATTTAACTGCTGTTTCGATTTCGGCGTACCCTGTACAGCGGCAAATATTCGAACCAAGCCATTCTTTAATTGTTTTATCATCAGCATTTGGATGCTGCTCGATAAGCGAATGACAATTCATAATAAAACCAGGAGTACAGTAACCACACTGAAACGCGAAGTTTTTAACAAACGCCTGCTGAATATCTGTGTTCTTCAACCCCTCAATGGTCGTAATATTTTTTTCAACGGCTTCGACTGCAAGCATCAAACACGATTTCATTGGCCAGCCATCAACATTCACCGTACATGCCCCACAGTCACCGTTTAAACAACCCGGTTTTGCCCCTGTTAAACCAAGCTTTCCTCTTATTACATATAGAAGTGTATCTGCCGACCTGACTATCACTGTGCGAATATCACCATTTATATTTAAAACAATCGTATGGGATTTCATGCTTATGGCACCCTTTCTTCAAACGAGTTCGCTAGTCTAATAAAAAGTGTCAAACTCTTGTGGCATCAAACGCTCTAAGACATCATGTAATAAATTCCGCAACACAAACAGCCTATATTCAGAAGACCCTTCCACATCATTTAAGATTGGACTTGGTAATGCTGCTAAAGCACCATCAATCCTATCTTCAATTGGCCATTCCTGATTATTTAAAGAAGCCTCCATTTTCTTGGATCTGAATGGAAATGGACATAGACCGCTCAAAGCAACACGCACTTCTTCACCTATTTTTAAAGCTGCAATCGTGATTAACGGATAACCAGTGTCCCATTGCTGGCGGTGTTTTATGCTGACAAAAGGGGCATCAATATATCTCTTATTCGTTACTAATTGAACGAGGAACTCGCTATTTTTTAGTTGAAGCGTTTCTTGAAAAATATCATTTATCGGTACCACTTTTATACCTTTAGGACCGGCAATAACCACTTGGCTTTCTGCTAATAAAAATGGTAGTACAGTCTCTCTGTAAAAAATTTGCGCACATATATTGCCACCAAGCGTAATTTTCCCGCGGGAAGTGTGATCGGCCACGCCTCTCGCCGTTTCTGTTAATAATGGAAAACGATTTGCTTCTTCAATTTTTGTAAGACTTAAAGTGCTTCCTAAAACAACAAAATCCCCATCAAACTGCATGACTTTACTTTCGGCAATGTCTTTCAAATCAATAACTGCTTCAGTAAAAGCAAGATTGATTCTTCCAAGGGTGATTAATTCCGTCCCACCCGAAATAAACATCGGCTTTTTCCCATTCATATCCATAGCTTGATAAAGATTCACCGCTTCTTTCAATGTAGCTGGCTTAAAATAATCAAAATCAAAAGCAAGCATTACCTTTTACCCTCCTTTGTTTTCCATATTAATTCTGGAATTAGAGGTAAATGATGAAGCGATACATCAGCAGCAACAGACAGTGCATTCCCTAGTGCACCTGGCATTCCAAGCAATCCGTGCTCTCCCACCCCACGTGCCCCGTATGGTGCTTGAAGGTCAGGAGTAAGAACAAAATCAACAAGATACTCAGGATTTTCACCATAATGAAGAGGTCGATAAGTACGGAGTTGAGGATTCAAAACCCGACCGAACTCATCGAAATAAAATGTTTCTCGTCCGGCAAACGCTAATCCCATACTCATTGCACCCATCACTTGTCCCAACGCGGCTTTTTGATTTAATACAGTACCAATATCAACAACCGTAGCCGCCTTGACTAATCGATACGTATAATCTCGTCGATCAAATTCCACTTCAACCCCGTACGCGGCAACCGTCCATTCTGGTCCAGGCCTCCCAGCTCCTGTCTCAGGATCCAAATGAGTCAAATGTCGTAAAATGAAATTTCCTTTGCCGATGATTTGGCCACCAATTGAGTTACCATTCGGATATTGATATCCATAGCATATATCTTTAAAATGAAGACCTGTGAAGGGGTTGTCACGCAAAAAAACCCGACTATGGGCCACTTCAAGATCTTCTTTTGGCACCCTTAGTACTGTTGAGGCAATTTCTTTTAGTTGATTGATGATATCGTCTGCAGCTTCTAGTAGGGCTCTACCCGCCATGTAGACTCCTCTACTTGCAACAGTCTTCCAATGTTCAGGTGTTGTTTGCGTATCAATCTCCATCCTGACATGAATTTTGTCCACATCTATTTGCAGCCTTTCCGCAAGAATCTGGGCAAGGATGGTTTTTGTCCCTGTTCCAATTTCAATGACACCTGACATTAAATTTATACTTCCATCCAGATTAAAAGTTAAAATCACACCTGAGGTGGCATTAGGATCAATCGTTGACGTTTTCCAGCTACAGCTAATTCCTTTCACCCTTACAAAACGGTCATTAATCTTCTTGATTTGTCCCTCGTCCCAACTAATTAATTCTCTTAATCTCACAATACACTTTTGCAAGTTACCAACATTACTTTTATTCAAAAGCACCCTCGTTGGCGTTGTATTTCCTGGCTTAATAGCATTTCGATAGCGCAGCTTAAGGGGATCAATCTGTAATTTTTGTGCTAGTAAATCCATGGTTCTTTCGATAGCAAATGAAAGTTCTGAATGACTAAAACCGCGATATGGTGCAGAATAAGGATGATTCGTGTACATACAGTACGAATCACACCATACATTTTCAATATTGTAGGGACCAGTGCAGTCAACTGCACCAGCTCTCGTCAAATCAATAGCTTTATCCGAATATGCCCCGCCATCCCATAAATAGCGAATCTCAGCTGCTTTGATTTTCCCAAAGTTGTCAGCACCAAATTTTATTTTTGCATCCAAGCCAATATGGCAAGGAGACATTAGAATATCTTCTTCTCTAGTATTTAATATTTTTACTGGCAACCCACCCACTGCTTTCGAACCTAAATAGGCGAGTATTTCGAGCTGCACAGATGCCTTTCCTCCAAACGCACCACCAACTAGAGGCGTTTCAACAATAATTTTACCAATATCCTCATTAAAATAACTCGCGATTAACTGTTTGACCATAAACGGCGCTTGTGATGATGTTATGATTTTTATGTTTCTATCAGGCGAAATCTCAGCAATGGAACATCTAGTCTCCATTGCGACATGGTCAGATGGAGCGAATGAAAAGTCTGCTTCTACTGTCATTTCACTTTCAGCCCAGCCATTTTCCATGTTGCCTTTACGGATTTTTATATGTGTGGCAATATTTGTTCCTGGGACCGGATAGGCATCTTCTTTTTTTTTATATTCATTTAAGCGTTCATGCACTAATGGTGCGTCCTTTTGAAAAGCTTGTGTCGGAGAATTAACTACCGGTAGCAATTCATAATCGACCATTATCCTGTCAGCAGCTTTTGCTGCTTGGCCTGGTGTATCAGCAACAACAAGGGCAACGGCTTCTCCATGGTAGCGTACCTTATCAACAGCGAGCGGCGGTCTGTCACGAATGTCCTCACCGATTAGCGGAAACTGTCCTCCAGTGAGAATCGCTCTAACCCCAGGCATTTTCTTCGCCTCAGCTGTGTCGATTTTAACAATTTTAGCATGTCCATAAGGGCTTATGACCACTTTTCCTGAGAGCATCGTGACCGAGTGATAATCGTGAGTGTATCTCGCTCTTCCTGTCACTTTATCCTGTGCCTCTTTACGAATGACACTTTTACCAATCACCTCCAAAACCATCCCTCCTTATTTTTTCATAGTTATTTATTAGGATTTGAAGATCTATTCCAATACTCGCGGATATTCCTTATGTTCATAAACAGTTTTAAAGGTTAATTACTAAAATGTAGATTTTACTTCATTGAAGCTTCTTTAAAAGAAAATGGTATTCTTCCTCTGTATCGATATCCAAAAAAGGAAGATCATCTGCAATCTCAATTTGTTTTCCTTGTTCCCTCATTTCTCCGCGTATAATAGCTCGCGCTCCTTGATCACCAGTTAATTTCATTAACATGTGAAATAGACGTCTCGTAAATAGGGCAGGTGGCTTTAAAATTCCATTGTTAGAATAAGAAATATAAGATACATTGTGCGATGATTGAAAATCATCAACTAGTCGATTAATCATTCCGCTTGTCACAAAGGGCTGATCTGCAAGCAAAACAACCACACCTGCTGCACCGATTTCCTCTGCCAGCCTTACACCTGCTTTAAGAGAAGCACTTTGGCCTCGATCTACTTGCGAACATTCCAAACAAATCCAACCTTTTTTATTTAAAAAAGGAGTCAACCACTGAAGTGACTCTCCCTTTCGAGTAACAACGATAATGGTACTAAGTTTTGATTCCAGTGCCGCATGGAAAGCCATACTTCCCAAATATTGATTACCAACTGGTAAATTAAGCTTAGCTCTGCCCATTCTGCTACTTTTTCCTGCTGCAAGGTAAATACCCACTAGTCCGTTCACTAGTCCGTTTTGATCCATAATTACATCACTCTTTCACAAGCAGGCTTTTTCTCCACACTTCAATCATTTCAGCGACCACGCTAATAGCAATTTCGACAGGACCTTTTGCTCCTATCGACTTGCCCACTGGAGAATGTATCCAATTTGGAATGGTTTCTTGCATTAGAAGCCGTTTTGTTCTTTCTTTTGGTCCTAATACTCCTAAGTAACAAATCCTTTTATTAATTAATGACAAGAGAATCTTTTGATCATGTTGAAAATGATGTGTCATAATTAAAACAAAATCATTGTAAGAAAACGAAATGTTTTTCATATAATCCGCTGGGGAACCGACAAAAAGCTGATTTGCTACTGGAAAATTCTTTTTCTGACAGAGCTCTTCACGCCAATCATAAACTGATACAGAAAATCCTGTTTCAGCTGCAAGAGAAACAAGCGGTATAGCATCAGGTCCTGCACCAAATACGATTAAACGTGGTTTCGGCTGATAGGTATGTTGGAAAATCGGATGAGCTCCCATTACTCCGCTTTTCATACTATAATCTATGTCAGGAATTTGTCCTGACCAACGTCCGAATGGTTCACCATCCATGGGAATAAACAAATATTCACCACTTTCATATTTTTTCAACACTGATACAGTTTTATTGGAAGCTAACAATTTCTTTACTAAAATCAAATCTTCATGAAGTTGTTCAGTGACTGGCTCAAGCAAAATATTAATCTTTCCATTACAGCCAGCCCCTTGACCCCATGCTAAGTCGGTTTCCTCGCTCATATCATACTGTAGAGAAATGACCATTTGTTTTTGCAAAACCTCCTGCGCTTGAATTGCCAAATCTATTTCTAAGCAGCCAGCACTTAACATGCCTATTTGTTTCTCATCTTCAAAAAATAGCATCGAAGAACCTTCTTTTTTATAGGCCGAGCCTTCAACATGAATAATGGTGGCTAATACTTTTTTCTTCGGATCTTCAATCACATCTAATATTCGGTAAATATCCTCCATGCCAACACCCCATTTTAAACAGAAGTCCTTTACTTATTTATATTCATGGTCGACCACTTCCTAGAATTGATAATTTTTTTAACAATCTTTTAGTTCATAGAAAAAAGCCAACGATTGCTCGTTGACTTCCATTAATACAAACACTTTTTATTCATCTACTAGGTGAAATTTAATCTAACTTAATTTCAATTAGTTATTGTAACTTCTTCGATAATTACATACATAATTCCATTCATGAGAAGAACAATAAAAAAGAAGCGAGGTTAACTATGATTAAAAATATACTATCTCAGAATGAAACAATGTCTAGCCTAATTTGGAAAATATCAATAGGTTCCGCTTTATCATGGGAATTATCACGACTCTTCGGTTCTGAACATCCTTACTTGGCTCCTTTGTCTGTCATTATATGTATTCAGGCAACGATGGATAAAACCATTTCGATAGGGATTCAGCGTATAATTGGTACAGTTATAGGTATTCCTATAATTGTTATAATTGCCAGCCACTTAAATATAAACGGATGGAATTTAGGGTTGTTGATACTTTTAGGAGGCTATATTTCAAAATGGTTAAAATTAGACCAAGGCACTTTGCATCAGGTTGTAATAACTATCTTATTAGTATTTGTATTCGAGAAACAAACAGAACATTATGCTTTAGATCGTATGAAAGATACTCTTATTGGCGTAATGATTGCCGTTTTTCTTCAATTCATTTGGTTTCCTTTTAAATTAAAGCAAAAACAATAGTATTTAGTTAATTTTCAGATATTCGTCACTTTTCAACCACCAATATGAGACATTTCAATTTTGAATTTTTTTCTTTTAGTCATCGTCTGTTCATTTCGTTCATCGGAATAGCGATCATTTCTACTTTCCCAAATATCTGAAATACGCTGGATGATGGCTGTATCATCCTTTTCTGCCCTTAATAACTCTCTTAAATCGATGCCATCTGTTGCAAATAAGCAAGTGTATAGTTTTCCTTCAGCAGAAAGGCGAACACGTGAGCAAGTTGAGCAGAAAGAATCAGTTACAGAAGATATCACACCAATCTCTCCTTGATCATCTTGATATTGATAACGTGTTGCTACTTCTCCTTTGTAATTAGGGACAATTTGTTGTAGAGGAGAAAGTTGATGGACTGATTCAATGATTTCTTGTTTTGGCACAACATCATTTAACCGCCAGCCATTTGAATTCCCAACATCCATATATTCAATGAAGCGTAAAATGTGCTGTTTTTCTTTAAAAAATTGTGCCATCGACACAATATCTTGGTCATTCTTTCCTTTTTGGACAACCATATTAATTTTTACTTGTAACCCTGCTTCAACGGCTTTTTCAATTCCCTCTAAAACCGTTAAAACCTTACCTCGATGTCCATTCATCTCGAAAAAACGCTCGTCATTAAGTGAATCTAGACTGACTGAGACTCGTGATAAGCCCGCTTTCGCTAGTTTAAGTGCAAATTTTTTTAATAAAGTTCCATTCGTTGTTAAAGCAATATCTTCTACACCAACTATGCGATGAATACGTTCAATTAATTCGGGCAGATTATGACGTAGTAAAGGCTCACCACCCGTAATGCGTACTTTTTTGACACCCAATGAAACGAAAACTTTTACTAATCTTTCAATCTCATCAAAATTCAATATTTTATCAGAGGGTAGAAATGCGTAATCTGGACCAAATATTTCTGCAGGCATGCAATAGCTACAACGAAAATTGCAGCGATCTGTCACTGATATCCTTAAATCCCTTAATGGTCTCTGTAATTGGTCTTGTAGAGTCGTCATTTAAGCTCCTCCTATCGGCATTTTACTTGATGGTAATAAAATTCTTTCTGGATGTGTATAAATATTCAATGTATGTTGTCGAATAAAGCCTACCGTTGTAATACCAAGTTGGTCCGCCAATTGTAATGCTAATTCAGTTGGTGCCGATTTAGATAATACGATTGAACAGCCGATTTTGGACACTTTTAATAAAATCTCCGATGAAATCCGTCCACTAAAAACGATGATTTTGTCCTGAATGTTAATATTATTACGTAGACAATAACCGTAAATTTTATCTAATGCATTATGACGTCCTATATCCATGCGATTTAGGATCATTCCATTTATATCACATAGCGCTGCATTATGTACCCCACCAGTTTGTTTAAATACCTCAGCAGAATCCTGCATAGCGTTCATTAAACGAAAGCAATCTTCGGTAGTAATTTGCACATGAATATTTTCCATTGTTTTTGCTATTAATGCATCATTCGCGAAAACAAAACTTTGTCGACTCATCCCACAGCAAGACGTTATGTAACGTTTGTTTTGTGTTTGTTGATAGTAAGGATTTACATGCTTAGTTTTAATATGAACAAAGCCTTCTTTTTCTTGGTGCCAAATGTCATCAATATCCTCGAAACTGCGTATTACCCGCTCCGAAGCTAAATACCCAATCACCATATCTTCTACATACTCTGGTGTGCAAACCATTGTCACAAATTCTTGCTGATTAATCTTCACTGTAACAGCATACTCTGAGACAACTAGATCATCTAATTTTTTCATTTGCTGACCTTCCACACGCAAAATTCCCCTTGTTATGACCCTATCCATAAGGCATCCCCTTTTCCCTTTTAATCACTTATATTCTTCTCGAAAACAAAAACCGAAATAGCAAAGTCTTCCTCCGTTTTTATATCTGAAAATAAGTGGAGCAATTTACTGCCCATTAATTCTTCCATGCCTTCAGGTGGTGATTTAGCATATAAATCTTGAATCATACTAGTACGTGCAGCGTGAACCATTTTTTTGTCCTTCAGGTGTACTCGCAATGAATTTTTCCGTTGGTGTAATGTTCCCATATAAAGTTGAAACAGCCATGTTCTCGACAAAGACGGTATGAATACGCTCGGGTCCTTTGCCGAATAACTCCTTTCGTAATTTCCGAATCATGTCGTTAAATTCATGTACTTTTTTTGACATATCATCTTTCCCCCATCGTAATTAAAACTTTTTATGCAACCGTTCCATGGTCACCCCTTATAGTTTGTTAATAATATAGCAACTTATAAAAAAATAAAAGAAAATAGCAACTTACCAGAAAACAAAAGTATTAAAGTGCATAAATATTGTTCATTCTGAAGGAAAAGGCTATAATTGTTTTTGAAATAAATGGAGTTAATGTATTATGACTCCTATGTCATGGTTTACACTAGGGGTGAAACCATTTGCATAGTGGTTTTGATATTTGAATTCTATTGATACTAAAATTTAAAAGTAGATTGAGTTTTTAGCAAGGTCTGTTAAGAATTTTATCCACCATGAATCATTAGCATGTCTAGGACGTGCCATTTCATGGTGGATTTTTTAATTTTCTTGGAAACTGAGGCCTGGACTTCTTATTACGATCTAGCAATTTCATTTTGGAATTACGTTAATATAGTTTTTCCTTCTAGTCTTAAGCCGTAATATATTGTCCGATTAGTCTCACAGTTCAAAAGGAGGAAGTCGCCTTGACTCAAATTAAAATTAATGGTGTACCGTATGAAGTAAAAGAAGGGGCTACAATCCTTGAAGTTATTAATCAAAATGACATTGCCCATCCGCAAATTTGTCATGTTCCCGCTGTTGATCCTATTGAAACGTGTGATACATGTATCGTTGAGGTAGATGGTAAACTAATTCGTTCTTGTTCAACAAAAGCAATAGATGGCATGGATGTTTTACTTACTTCTGAGAAAGCAAAAGCGGCGCAAACAGAGGCGATGGATCGTCTACTCGAAAATCACTTATTATACTGTACAGTTTGTGATAATAATAATGGGAATTGTAAATTACACAATACAGCTGAGCTGATGGAAATCGAACATCAAAAATATCCATACAAACCAAAAGTAGAACCCCATGAAGTGGACATGTCACATCCATTTTATCGCTATGATCCTAACCAGTGTATAGCGTGTGGCCAATGTGTGGAGGTTTGTCAAAGTTTACAGGTTAATGAAACAATATCTATAGATTGGGAAGCTGAAAGACCAAGAGTTATTTGGGATAAGGGTGTTGCGATTAATGACTCTTCCTGTGTTAGTTGTGGTCAATGCGTAACCATCTGTCCTTGTAATGCATTAATGGAAAAATCCATGCTTGGAGAGGCTGGGTTTATGACTGGACTTAAACAAGATACGTTAAATCCAATGATTAGCTTGATTAAAGAAGTTGAACCGGGATATAGCGGGATCTTCGCTGTTTCGGAAATTGAAGCAGCAATGCGTAGTAAACGTACTCGAAAAACAAAAACGGTTTGTACTTTCTGTGGTGTAGGTTGCTCTTTTGAAGTGTGGACAAAAGATAGAAAAATATTAAAAGTACAACCTTTCGACGGTCCAGTAAATGCTATTTCTACTTGTGTAAAAGGGAAATTTGGCTGGGACTTCATTAACTCTGAGGAACGTATTACAAAGCCCTTAATTCGCAAAAATAATGAATTTGTTGAATCATCATGGGATGAAGCACTAGATTTAATTACGACAAAGCTTGGTGGTATTCAACAACAGTATGGTTCTGGTTCTGTTGGTTTTATCTCTTCTTCTAAAATTACGAATGAAGAAAATTACTTAATTCAAAAAATGGCCCGTCAATTGTTTGAAACAAATGATGTAGATAATTGTTCACGTTATTGCCAATCACCAGCTACAGACGGCCTTTTACGTACAGTGGGTATGGGTGGTGATGCGGGAACAATTAAAGATATTGCAAAGGCTGGTCTTGTCATCATAATTGGTGCTAACCCCGCTGAAGGGCATCCTGTTTTGGCGACTCGTGTTAAACGTGCGCATAAATTACATGGTCAAAAATTAATTGTTGCCGATATTCGTAAACATGAAATGGCTGAGCGTTCAGATATCTTTATGCGTCCAAAGCAAGGAACTGACCAGGTTTGGTTAATGGCTGTCACGAAATATATGATTGACAAAGGTTGGCATGATGAAGCCTTTATTAAAGAAAATGTTCTTTTCTATGATGAATTTAAACGATTGCTTAAACAATACACACTAGATTATGCGGAAGAAATGACAGGTATTTCTAAAGAAAGATTAATTCAAGTTGCTGAAATGATTCGTGATGCAGACGGTACTTGTATTCTTTGGGGTATGGGCGTTACACAAAACACAGGTGGTTCTTATACATCAGCTGCCATTTCTAATCTTCTTTTAGCGACTGGTAACTATCGTCGTTCAGGCGCTGGTGCCTATCCACTTCGAGGTCATAACAACGTTCAAGGTGCATGTGATATGGGTACTCTCCCTAACCTTTTACCTGGCTATCAAAAAGTGACAGATGATGAGGTACGTGTAAAGTTTGAAAAAGCATACGGTGTAAAAATTCAACCCGAACCCGGTCGTAATAACATGCAAATGTTAGATGCTATTATGGAAGGTAAGATGAAAGCGATGTATTTAGTGGGAGAAGACATGGCTCTAGTTGACTGTAATGCCAACCATGTAGATGAAGTTCTTTCACAATTAGACTTTTTTGTTGTTCAAGATTGTTTCCTATCGCGCACAGCTCAATATGCAGATGTTATTTTACCAGCAGCACCATCTCTTGAAAAAGAAGGTACATTCACTAATACCGAACGACGCGTTCAGCGCCTGTATCAGGTCTTACCAACTCTTGATGAGTCGAAAGCAGATTGGGAAATCCTACAATCGGTTGCTCGTCGTTTAGGAGCAAATTGGAATTATAGCCATCCTAGTGAAATATTCGATGAAATGGCTAGCCTTTCTCCAATTTTCTCACAAGCTAATTATGATGTATTAGAAGGCTGGGGTAGCTTTTGTTGGGGTAGTCTTGATGGTAAAGATACTCCTTTACTTTATGAAGATGGTTTTAACTTTCCAGACAAAAAAGCCCGTTTTGCATTAAATGATTGGATGAAGCCTGTTGAATTTGAGGCACAGTACGATTGTCATATTAATAATGGAAGAATGCTAGAGCACTTCCATGAAGGAAACCTAACAAATAAATCAAAAGGTATTCAATCGAAAGTACCCGATATTTTCGTTGAAGTATCACCAGAATTAGCGAAAGAACGAGCCATTGAAGATGGAGCCTTATTGCGTTTAGTGTCTCCATATGGTGCATTAAAGTTAAATGCCCTCGTAACAGATCGTGTGCAAGGAAATGAATTATTCTTACCAATGAACTCTGTGAGCAAAGATTCAGCCATCAACTTTTTAACAGGACCTGCCGCAGATGTGAATACATCAACACCGGCCTATAAACAAACGAAAGTTCGAGTAGAAGTTTTAAAATCAAAAGGAAAAACACCACTTCCTCGAACAAATCCACGCTATAAACAGCGTCATCCTCAAAACGGTGTTGAGGTACAACGTAAATGGAATCGTCCTGGCTACGTTCCCTTAACGACAATTAACGAAAGAGAGTGAGAGCATGGCTGTACCTATAACAAGCATAAAAAAACAATCTGTAACGGAAGAACAATTAAAGGAACAAAAATTAGATAATCTAAAACAACTACTTTCGGAAAATGAAGAGGCTGTTAATCAAGTGTTTACGATTATGGCAGAATTAAACGATATTGGTGCACTAGAAGCAGCTACTAAACTACTTGAAGCAAAAGAAGAGGTCGCCCATATTGCATTAGGACAGTTAACTCGTAAGCCTGTTACGAATATTATTAATAATTTAATGGGTGTTGCTGGAGCTTTGTCTGAGCTTAATCCAGAAACAACAACGAAGCTAATTGAAAGTTTAAACTCCGGCGTAGATCAAGCCAACAAAACGCTAGAATCTGATGAAAAAGTGAGTGCCTTTAAGCTAGTAAAGATGTTAAATGATCCAGATGTTAATTGTGCTGTTAATTTTGGTATTCATTTCTTAAAAGGGTTTGGGAAAGGCTTAAAAGAGTAAGTTGCTTATACCCTAGCAAAAGAGAATATGTTAAACTCTTCTTTCCCTCTTAGCAAAAGAAAAATCATATCAATAAAACAAAAATCCCTTGTCTAGTTTTACATATGACAAGGGATTTTTAATATTTAACAAGTGTTCTTTTACAAATGAAATCGTTTCTTAATTTCAAAAGTGAATTGTCTATCAAAAAAGATGATCATACCAATAACAGTAATAAAGGAATATACGATACAAATAATACTTGGCCAACTTATAGTAGATAGTTTAAAAATAAAAAAAAGAAAGGGACATATATTAATAAATAGCATGGCTATAATATATCCAATATCATAATGCCAAAGGGATTTTTTTACTAAAGCAAATGTTGTTATAAGAATGGTTGCTCCAATACCTAATAACGGAATAACATAATTTATAGACCATTTATCAAAACCAATAGTTACATCTATTATGAATAAGAAAGCAGATAATGAAAGATATTGAAATAGAATTTTCTTCCCAATATGCGATTGTGAAACTAAAGTGTATTTCATTGAAAAAAAAGCGTAAAGTAAACCTGCTATAACGATAACTGACCAAAATTGCGAGTTAATATGTAAAGTAAGTAAATTAATCGTAAAAGATAAAATGATTGAGGTTAACGTTAAAAATGTATATAGTTTTTTAAAAGTAAAAACTTGATTATTCTGATAAAGTTTTAAATAGGATGGATATTTGGAAATACTAACCCCATCATTATTTAATGATTTAGTACATAATGGGCATATACTATGCTGACTATCGATAAATATATTGCAATACGTACATTTAATCATTGTACTATACCCCATTCATTAGAATATACGCATACATCAAGATTTGTGTCTTCAGCTAGAAATGTAAAAAAGTGTTGTAATATATCTGTTTCAATGATGTTTCTTGCAAAGGTAATTGTGAGCTTATCATTTACTGAGCAAATTCCACAACTAATAGGGCTTTTTGCTGATGGATAAACAACAGCTTCTATATGTTCAATATATTCATACATCTTCGTTGGTAGATTTATATTTCCTAAATTTGATAAGGTCATCGTTCTTTTATTCTCGCCTAATTTAGTAAATCCTAGTTGTACGAACCATTTTTTAATTATTAATGGTATAAATGGTGCAGCTTTTTTCTGTTCCATATTAACATTGTTATAAATAATATTTTGTAAGTTTTCTTTACTTGTTTTATATTTAAGCATTTCTGTTAGTTGGAGTGAAAGTCTTGAAATATCAGTCTTTTCATCTATTTTTGCGCCTAAGTTTACTACCCCGAAAAAATTACGTAATGTTCTCGAAGGAAATCTTTGACGTAAATTGACCGGTACTGAAACGACAATAGCTTCATTTTTCTTTTCATGTTTAACCCTTGAATGATAAATAGAATAGATCAATATTGCAGTTAAATAAGAAGTAATCGTTGCACCATGATTTTTTGCTATTTTATTTAATTTTGAAGCACTAACTATTCCATGTATTACATTATTTCCATATTGTTCAAATGGGGTGCCCTTAATTTGATACGACTTATCACTATGTAATGACTCAACATAACAATCTTTGTGATATTTTAGAAAACTATCCTCTAATTCGTACTTACCAACAACAGTATCGCCTAAAATGATTTTTTCTTCATGCTCAAGTGAATGTTCGTGATGTTTTAAATAATAATATAAAAGTGATTTTAGAAACTCTATAGCACCACTACCATCAGTAATCGAATGAAAAACCTCTATAGAAATACGATTTTCATAATAAAGTACTTTAAACAGGCTCTCTTTACCTGATTGAAAGTTTATAGCCTTACATGGATAATCTTGTTCTTCTTCAACTTCAATTATTTCATCACAAGAATCAAAATAGTTCCAAAAGACTCCTCTTCTTAAACTTACAGTAAACATTGGAAATCTTTCATAAATGCTATTTATTGATTGTTGTAAAATTACTTCATCCACTTTATCTTTTAACAGTACTGAAATACGAAAGACAGCCGAATATTTAAAATTAGTTACGGAAGGAAATAGTTTTGCAGCATTATCGAGCTTATACCATTTTTTCATATTCACACCTCAAGCTCGCTCTATTATTCGAAAATCTCGCCTATAACCTGATCTACTAAAAAGTCAAACACTTGAAAATGACCATAATGAACATTTTCTTTGTTTGAAATCGTTGATAAAAGTGTTCCAATAATAGCTTTGGCTTTATCTTCTTCGATTTTTAGTTGTAAATAAGGTCTAAAAATTGAAATACTTGCACCTTTAAGACTGTTCGATTTTAATTGATTCATTTGTTCTTTCGATAATTTATTTGTAAAAGCTATAAAATCTACATTGTTGCTATCATATAAAAATATACTTTTGTCGTATTCTCTATAAATCAATTTTAAAGCTTGAGCAACTCCGTCTTTGGTTGGGCTCTTTTCTAATGTATCTTCTATTAGTTGATAAAGCTTATTTTGAACCATTAGTAAGGTATCACAGAACAACTCTTCTTTAGACTGGAAAAACATATAAAATGCTCCTTTGGAAATCCCAGCACTTGTACATAAATCACTGATATTCGTTTTTTTATATCCATATTTAGACCAACTTAATTCACAAGCCTTCAAAAGATTCTCTCTAATATTGATTTTTTCATCATCAGTAAAACTTTTTGCCATTTCCTTCTCCTTTAGACTATATGACTTAAAAAACTTTTCCAGTCATAAGATAGCATGAATTTTTTAAAAATTCAATATTATAAATAAATACAACCTTCCTATTTCTTTCTTTGCAACAACAGAAAACCCCGAGTTAAATGTATTCAACATTTTTCCTTGGGGTTTTCTCTTATTTATAGATATTATATATTCTTTTTGTTTTGCTGAATTAGATTTTCTAATACTTTCAAATTGGTGTGTACATCTTGATCCTCTGGTTTGTACCGTAATACTTCTTGATTATGTTTATAAGATTGTTCATACTCTCCTAAAAAATAGTAGCACATCGCTAATTGTTTATGTGGTAGCCAAGTTTGAAAAATTTGTTGAGAAACAGACCATTCATAACGCTTTGGCAGCTCAACTGTAAGCGCTAATTTATACCAGAAAATAGCTTGTTCATATTGTTGATTTTTAATAAAAGATTCCCCCATTCTACAACAAAACACTGGCTGAGGGATATCGATTAAAAACGATTGTAATGTGATTTCCTGTTCTTTCTCAGGACGATTCGACATAGCGTAGCATGTAGCTAGTTGATGATAAATAAAGATTTGATTTTCTAGTGAAAGTTCTTTAGTATTTTTGAGACATAATTGATACATGTCAATTGCCTCTCTATATTTTTTATGAACTGTAAGTTCTCTGGCGTAATTAAAACGATCTTGTGTAGTTAAAAGGCGCCCTTTCTTCATAGCACGTTTATAAATTTCAATGTTCCGGGTAGAATTGGTAGGATTTTGCTTTGTATGTGTTACTATAATGTCACTCGTTTGATGTGAAAAAGACGATGAACACTTTAAGTCCTCATGAACGATTCCTTCCCACTTGAAACATTTATCACGTTTCACAAGCCTAATTCGTCTTACACTAGAAATGACCTGATGGTTTGAATCAAATAAGACATGGTACATCATAGAAACTGCATCCATAGATGAGGATAAATCCTTTTTTAAACTCATCAATTTATTCGCTTCATCTGGTTGTAATATATCGTCTGCATCTAACCATAAAATATATTCTTGCGTAGCATAGCGAAATGATTCATTTCGAGCGGCGGAAAAATCATCGATCCACGGAAAAGAATATACATGGTCCGTCCACTGTTTTGCAATTTCAACTGTTCTATCGGTTGAACCCGTATCAATCAAAATGATTTCATCGGGTATACCTTTTATAGATTGTAAACACTTCTCCAGTGTCTTTTCTTCATTTTTCACAATCATACATAAACTTATGGTAATCATCTACATTCACCACCTTCTCATCATTTCATGATATGCACAAAATGATAAATGTGCACGTCGTTATTTTTATCCAACTAACATAGGCACAGCGGGTGATTTTTAACATTATTTTTGGAATAGAAGGTGGACGGTACTACCAGGATGAAGAGGATTATCTTACATAAATATGTAAATTAAATATTAAAGCACAGTACGCTGATTGTTAAGCATACTGTGCTTTACTAAAAGAAATACTCCTGATTTTTATTCTTTTCTTCTTGCTTTTGCTCTTTGATCTGCTGCCTTTGAACGTTCTTGAGCAACTAGATCATCATGATCAGCTACTTCTTGTGAGAATTCAACATCTCGACCGTCTGATTGAGTAGCACCAGATTGAAAAGCTCCAGCTGTATTCGTAATTTGATCATTATTCTCGTTATTTATGTTTTGTGACATCTTAAAAAAACCTCCAATTGAAATATAGTACTCATATAGAATGTGTAATTTTGATTATGTTCATTCATTTTTTTGTTTAAGGGACATATATGTTCTTTACAAATTTACAATTTACCACGGGTAACACAAAAAGAACGCTAT
Source organism: Bacillus massiliigorillae (assembly GCF_000380245.2). Classification (GTDB taxonomy): domain Bacteria; phylum Bacillota; class Bacilli; order Bacillales; family DSM-1321; genus Bacillus_AD; species Bacillus_AD massiliigorillae. Next base: position 1,785,419 of record NZ_HG428741.1, on the reverse strand, counting down.
CCAAAAAGGATGGCGCACTTTTTGTGAAATATTTAGATTTACCTTACATCAAATTCTCATTATGTTCTTTTTTTATTGAATTCAAATAAAGAGAATGAATCGAAATATCCCCATTCATTATCATTTAATTTCTGTTTCAGGTGATCTTATGCCAAAATTCCACCATCAATCCCATAGTGACTCCCTGTAATGAATGATGCATTATTAGAAGCTAAAAACAAAACAAGATTTGCAACTTCTTTTGGTAGAGCATAGCGGCCCATCGGCACGCTTTCCATAGCCTTTTCTCTTGCTATCCTGCCTTGATTTGGTGCTTTTCCCTCCTCGATTTTCTTCATCATTTGTGTATCAACATAGCCGGGACAGATTGCATTTACGCGAATACCCATATTAGCTGTTTCTAAGGCCGCTGTTTTGGTCAATCCTAGCACCGCATGTTTAGAAGCGGAATAAGGAGCTAAGCCGATTGAGCCTCTTAACCCCGTAATGGATGCTGAATTGATGATACTGCCCGATTTTTGTTCCATCATAATAGCCATAACATGCTTTAGACCATAAAAGACACCTTTTATATTGACATTAAGGACTTTTTCTAAGTCCTCGGAAGTAGTCTCTATAATTGAAGCAACCTTCCCTTCTATTCCTGCATTATTAAAGAAAACGTCAATTCTACCGTACTTTGCCTTAGTTTGCTGTACAAAACTCTTTACTTGATCTTCGCTTGTCACATCGGCACTGTAAAGTAGATAATCCTCTAAATCTAGTTCTTTAGCAAGTGACGTTAATGCTTGGTAATCTAAATCAACTAACGCAAGCTTCGCTCCTTTGTTGGCAAATAAACGAGCAGTCTCCTTTCCAATTCCTCCTGTAGCGCCTGTGATTAATACAACTTTCCCTGTAAAATCCACCTTTGTTCCTCCTATTCCAAAGTTATTTATTTTCTCAAATATCGATTCTGTATTTCTTTAGATGCTATTTGGTGCTTTTTCTAAATTTGATATATCAAGTTTCTCCTTCTTCTTATCTGGATGAACAAAGAGTATAAATAGCACCGCAACTATCATAATAATGCCTGAAATCATCAAAAATGAATAATTAAATCCTTGAAGCACATTTTCTTTACCTTCATTTTGAATAATAATTCCTGTCGCAATCGGACTAATCATTGCTGCTACATTCTGAAAGGCAACAATTACCCCAGAAAGTGTCGACATCCGTTCAGGAAGTTGATGGCTTAAAATAATATGAGAGTTTGAAAGAACTAGAAATGATAGCCCATATGCTAAAGTAATCGCGATGATTGACCAGACTTGTGAGTGAATGACGCTAAGAGAGCCAAAAATAATGAACCAACCGCCATTCCAACTCCTGTTACGCCTACTCGTGCTATGCGATGATTCTGTGTTTTCTTAAATATACGGTCTGAAATGGTTGCCATTATAAATGAGATAACAACTGAAGATCCCCCAATAATCAATATAGAATTAGCCATTTGCATGTCAGAAATTTTGACTACCTGTACGAAGTAAACGGGCATCCATACTTGCATCCATGCGGAGAGGAAGAGGAAACCAAAAGTAGAGAATAAGGTGAAGATACAAGTCTTTGACATTAACACGGGATAGATCTCTGCCCAAGTAAGTTTTGGTTTTGGAGTAGTAACGGATTCTTGTTTTTGGATGTCTTGTGGCTCCGGGTTTTTCTTAGGAACGAAAATCCCCCATAAAACTAACAGTATTAAACTGAAGAGTCCCATAATAGCAAACGTATGTCTCCAGCCTAACAAGTGGATTAGGTATACAACAAAAGGGGCAACTGCATAAGCTCCTACTGTTGAACCAGCAGTGAATATAGTCGTCACTCGAGCTCGCATATGGAGAGGGAAATAAGAATACAATAGTCTAAGTGATGCTGGTGCAAATCCTCCTTCAAAAATACCGAGCAAAATACGGTAAAAAAGAAGCAAAGTAAATCCAGAAATCACATACCCCCCAATAATTTGAAGGATTGACCATGCCAAAAGCATAACACTGATCATTTTCTTAGGACTGAATTTATCCGTAAGAGTCCCTACAAAGATTGCTGCTACGGGGAAAATCCAGAAAAAACTACTCCCGATAATTCCCCACTGTGAATAGGATAAATTCAATTCTTCCATTATTGGACCAGCACCAAGACCAACAACACTCTTGTCAGCAAAGTTAAGTAAAAATCCTAAAAACAAGATAACTAGAATAAACCATCGCATTATCATTTCCCCCTAATCGATGAATAACATCGTTACATAATTGGTTGATTTTGTTTCTAAATTTGATGAAATTTAAGTGGAGACTAATTCTAAATATATATTTTTGTTTTCATTTGATTTTTAAGAAAAAGGCAAGCATTTGTAATGTATATTTACAAATGCTTTGCCAGCAAAAAAGTTAATACCACTATAAAGAGTAACTACAAATTATTTTTTCCACTTCTAATCAGGAGTTAATACGAAATGATATTTAAATCTGCACAGAAATCATTTTTATATCTAAATAGTCGTCCAAGCCATACTTTCCACCTTCACGTCCCATTCCGCTCTCTTTAACACCACCGAATGGCACTTGAACTCCAAAAGGAATCGCATCATTTACTCCTACCATTCCGTAATCCAGTTGTTCAGAAACCCGGTACTTACGAGAAAGGTCATTCGTAAAGAAATACGATGCAAGTCCAAATTCAATGTCATTTGCTCTTGTAATCACTTCTTCTTCACTTTGGAATTTTAAAAGTGGAATGACAGGTCCAAATGTTTCTTCTTTTGTAATTAGCATTTCATCTGTTACATTAGACAATATAGTTGGTTCATAAAAATACCCATTGGAGTATGTGCCATCTGACAACCTTTTCCCTCCATTAAGGATACATGCTCCTAGATGTACAGCATTCTTAACATGCTCTTGGACTTTTTCGATAGCTTCTTCATTTGTTAATGGTCCCATTTCATTTTGTTCATCTAATCCATTGCCTACTTTGATGCTTTGAACCTTTTCTTTCAACTTTTCGGCAAATTCCTCGTATATGCCTTCCTGAACATAAATCCGATTTGGGCATACACATTGTTGTCCATTGGAGCCAATTTTACTTTTTACCAAGCCTTCAACAGCTAAGTTAATATCCGCATCATCAAAAACGATAAAAGGAGCATGTCCACCTAATTCCATCGAGACACGTTTAACTGTTTGTGCAGATTGTGAAATAAGAATTTTCCCCACCTCTGTAGAACCGGTAAAGGAAATTTTTTTCACAACTTTACTGTTCATAAGCGCATTGGCTATGGGACCAGAACTTCCGATGACGAGATTAGCGACTCCTTTAGGCAAACCTATTTCATCAAAGATTTTAAATAACGCAACCGAAGATAGCGGGGCTTCTTTAGAAGGCTTTAGAATTACAGTACAGCCAGTAGCTAAAGCTGGTCCCAACTTTCTAGCTGCCATGGACAACGGAAAATTCCAAGGAGTAATTGCTCCTATAACACCTACAGGCTGTCGTATAGCTTGGATTCGTTTGTTAGCTGCAGAAGGAGGAATAACATCTCCATAAACTCTACGTGCCTCTTCGGCATACCATTGAAAGAAGGAGATGGCCGACCCTACCTCTTGACGGGCATGGTGAATTGTTTTCCCCATTTCTTTTGTAATGATTTGAGCTAATTCTTCCTTCTTTTCTTTTAGCTTTTCAACTATTCTCCATAAATAGAAGCTTCGTTGTTCTGCTGTGAAAGAAGCCCATTGAGGGAAAGCCTCCTTTGCAGCCTCAATAGCCCAGTTAGTCTGTTCTTCACCCACAAAATAAACAGTATCCACCTTTTCACCTGTAGCAGGATTATTCACTTCGAATTCTTGTTTAGTCCGTATCCATTCTCCATTAATATACATCCACAACACATCCTCTGAAAGTTTATTAGGCAGTCGTTATTTTTTTGTTCGTAAATATTAAAGAAAATCCTTCATAACCTTTAGCTGCTACATCATCACAGATTTTACGGTATTGACCCACACCACCAACATAGATTAGGAATCCACGTGGTTTATCTTTAATATTTGCACCAGTGTACCAAGAGTCAACCTTTGTAAGAAGAGTTGATTCAGCCAACTCTCTGCAATGTTTACTCCAAGCTTCTTCTGCATCTAAGTTTGCCTCTATCGTTTCAATTTCATTGTTACGAAGATATTCAATACAATCACCAATCCATTCCACATGCTGTTCTATTGACACAGGTACATTGGACAGTACTGAAGGGCTTTCGGGACCAGTAATCATAAACATATTTGGGAAGCCGGCATTAGCGATACCGAGGTACGTTCTCGTTTGAGTTCCATCAGCCCATTTATCTTTTAATGAAACTCCTTCTTTACCGCGGATATCTATTTTAAACAACGGTCCTGTCATAGCATCATAACCAGTAGCAAAAACAATTACATCAAGTTCATGTTCCGCTTCAGAGGTTTTCAGACCTTTAGGGGTAATTTCCACAATCGGAGCAGCCTTTACATCCACTAATGTCACGTTATTACGATTAAACGTTTCATAATAATTTGTGTCTAGTACTGGTCGTTTTGCTGAATAGTAGTAACTTGGTTTTAACTTTTTGGCTATATTTGAATCTTTGATAATTTCATCTATCTTAGAGCGGATAAATTCACTAGCTGTTTCATTCGATTCACCATTAACTAACAGATCATTGTATGTTTGGCTAAAACCTAGCCCACCTTTTTCCCAGACCTTTTCATATTCTTGCTGACGTTCTTCAGGTGTATCCTCTAAGGCTGATCGATTATTTATGACTTTATGAAGATAGCCCATTTTGGACCAACGTATTTGTTGTCTAATTTCTTCATAGTTTGCTTTAGTTTGACGTATAAACTCAGGGTCATATCGATAGTTTCTTGCAGGAGTACTGTATGCTGGAGTCCGCTGAAAGACAGTAAGATGACCCGCTTCTTCTGCAATAACAGGGATAGCTTGTATACCGCTTGAACCCGTACCAATCAAACCGACACGCTTTCCACTGAAGTCAACCTTTTCATGAGGCCAATGCCCAGTATGATATGCTTCTCCTTTGAAACTAGTTAAACCCTTAAAGTTAGGTATATTAGAGGCAGATAGGCAACCTACTCCGGTAATGAAATACTTGGCAATATAAGCAGTTCCATCGTCCGCTTCAATCTTCCAATTTTTATTTTCTTCGTCATAATGAGCGGCTGAAATACGTGTGTTAAATTGGATATCTCGACGCAAGTCAAGTCGATCTGTTACAAAATTAAGGTAGTTTAATATTTCTGCCTGTTCTGGAAACCTAGAAGTCCATGTCCATTCCTGAAGTAGTTCATTAGAAAAAGTATAATTATAGATGATACTTTCTGAGTCGCATTTTGCACCAGGGTATCGATTCGCATACCAAACGCCACCGACATCAGTAGCCGCTTCAAAGACACGTGTGGAAAAACCAGCCTCCCTTAAGCGATATAGCATATATAATCCAGAAAATCCTGCTCCGACAACAACTGCATCTAATTTTAGGCTTTGATTTGTTTGGACCATTGTTCTCTCCCCTTAATAAAAATTAATAGTTGTCTATGAAATTATTTATCAATAAAATTAACGATTGCCTTAATTTATTGATAATTGTTTATGGAAGGATGTATGTAAATAGCGAGCCACTTGTTCAATTGCTAGTTTACCTTTATCCATAATTCCTGCCATCCAGAAGAAGCCATGAATCATGCCTTCATAACAAGTGGATTCTACTTCAACTCCTGCTGATTGTAATCTGTTGGAATAGGCTAAACCTTCGTCGCGAAGCGGATCATATTCTGCCGTAATGACTAATGCAGGTGGAAGTTTACTAAGACTTTCAGCTAGCAAAGGTGCTGCATAGGTATGTAGTTTGTCTTCAATCTTAGTAAGATAATGTTCAGTAAAGTACACCATGTTAGCATATGTTAGAAAGTATCCTTCTCCATTCTCTTTGTACGATGGTGTATTAAAAGAAAAATCCATTACGGGATAAATCAAAACTTGTGAAACAAAAGTGGGCCCTCCCTGATTTCTTGCTTTCATGGTGACGGCTGCAGCGAGATTTCCGCCGGCACTATCCCCACCGATAGCGATTCTTGTTGGATCTCCATTCCATTCTCTTGCGTAATCGGCAACCCATGTTGCTGCTTCATAACAATCTTCAAGAGGGATTGGAAACTTATTTTCGGGAGCTAAGCGATAATCTACTGATACCACGATACATTTCGCTAGATTTGCTATGTTGCGGCATGGTGAATCTACTGTATCAAGATCTCCCATAACCCAACCGCCACCATGAAGATAGATAAAAATTGGCAATAATCCTTGTCCTTCCGGGGTATATATTCTTGCTTTAATTTCTCCATTTTTTACTGGAATCATAAATTCTTCTATATTGGCTACCGATTCTGGTGGACCTGCCAGTTTTCGAAGCTCTGCAGATCTGGCACGATTTTCTTCAGGCGTCATAGCTGAGGTCGGTTCTCTATCTTTCAACATATTCAGTAAGGATTTAGCTTGAGGATCTAACATAATTGGATTGTTTCCTCCTTCTATTAAGCTATTTTTTTACGTTGCTTAGAGTAAGTCCGGTAACTTCCTCTGTCACTTGAGTAATAATGTCCGCCGGGATAAGGAATTTTCCGGAGGCAGGATCACTTTGGACATCAGCCACGATAGATTGTAGTGCATTGGCATCAAGATGAAATTCAGCAAAAGAAGCAGGTAACATAATTTCATGGCGTAGACTTCGAATAAAGTTAATTACATCGGCTAAGCATTCCTCTGGATGAGAATATGACGTATCAATACCTAATGCTTTAGCAAATTGCTTGATTTTTGGAAAATAGAAGGTCGGCAATGCAGCCATGACATTTGGTAGAAGTACTGCATTGGCTAGACCATGCGGAATTCTAAACTTGGCCCCGAATACATGTGCCATATTATGCACGGGAACTCCATTGTTGCCGAAACCGAAGGCTGTGATTGCCATTGCACTTGCCATTAACATATTACCTCTTGCTTCTAAATCAGTTCCTTTGTTGACTGCGATAGGTAGGTTCTCTGCAATTAATTGAGCGGCATACAGAGCGTAAGCATCCGTAAATGGCGTTGCTGTTGTTGAAAAGAAACCTTCCACCGCATGTGTCAACGCATCCATTCCTGTAAAGGCTGTTATTCTAGGTGGTAATCCTACTGTTAACTCGGGATCTAAAATGGCCATATCAGCACTGAGGAATGGAGTCCTTAATACAACTTTCAATGTTTGCTTTTCGTTAAAAATGACAGCCATTGGTGATACTTCTGCACCTGTTCCTGCTGTAGTTGGAATCGCTACATGAGGGATACCTGTAGGTTGCGCCTCTGGTAGGAATTCTCGGATACTGGTGTGCAGGACTCCTTCCGTATCACTATATCCTTTGTTTAGCATCCACTTAATGCCCTTTACAGCATCTAAAACACTTCCACCGCCAAGAGCAATCAGTGAATCTGCCTTCTGCTCTTTAAAAAAATGGACAGCCTTAGTAACATTTTCTGCTTTTGCATCCTGCTCAATCTCGTCAAAAATCCCCACTATCTCTACAGATTCATTTGTACTCTTAAACAAGTCAATAACTTGATCGACAACACCCGCTTCGGTTAATCCTTTGTCTGTAAATAGGATAGCCCGTTTTCCACCTAACCCCTGAATCATTTGTGGAAGTAGACTTCTTGATCCAGCTCCACTGGATATAGAAGTTCTCAAATGAAATTCAGAAAAAAAACTGTTCATTTCCATCACCTGCTTTTCATAATAATCTTTCAATAATGTAATGCCATTAAACATTTTTAATCGTACATAGTGTTTTATTGTTGTGTAATCGTTTACAAATTTAATGATAGTGTTTATATTGAATAATATAAATCCCCAAAAATTAGGGGGTTATTTCTTCGTAAAAAGTCTAACTGCCACTTCCAGTTGATTGTTGTAGAAACATTTAAATTTCTTTGATGGAGGAAAAACTATGCTCATTTCTACCATAAAAAAGACAATTCAATCCATATCATTAGCCCCTTCCCATGATGAAAAACAAATTCTTGCCGTTCGTGGCTTTATGGATCTTTTTCATTTTTCTCGTGTTGGACTCTATTTCTATTCAACTTTAAGTAAAATAGGTGAAGGTATATTGCGAATCGATAATCAAGGAATATCTTGCTTGAGGGACTGGAGAGAAGATGTTCGGAAAATGCCACCTATATATTCCGCCATTCAACAGAGAAAGCCTAAACATATTGATTCTCCATTAATTCACCAATTACCAATTAAATACACGGAGGGCAGGTCAACGGAACTTTTGGTAGTTCCACTTAGCTATAGTTCACAAGTCGTTGGCTATGCCTGTATGGGAAGCACAGATTCCTTCACTGTAAAAGATAGCCTTCTACACTCTCTAGGTGTATATGGAGAACATTTGGGGCAAATATTCGGACAAGACGACTTCTGCAGCAATCCAAAAAAACTTAGCAGAAGAGAAATTGAAGTATTGCAGAAAATGTCTTGGGGTGAGAGTACAAAGGAAATGGCTGTATCTCTCGGTATTAGTGAGTTTACAGTTCAAGATTATGTTCGATCAGCTATTCGAAAACTCGAGGTGCTCAACCGTGTACAAGGAGTAGCCGAAGCTATACGTAGAGGCATTATTCAATAAAAATACTTCATAAAAAACCTCCTTGCACTGAAGGAGAGTCTTTTGTTCCAATGTAAATTATTTTTAGAATTGGTTCATTTAGAAACTTGTGATTTTTTAGATTATCTTATTCTCTGCTTTCTCATCCATTGTGTTGCAATCCATTTCTCACCTTTGATGACAGGTAAACCTGCGTGTAAAGTACTTTCATTTAACTCTGAATCTTGATAAAAGTATTCAAAATAAACTGCCATTCCTTTTGTTGGAGAAATGGATAGATTAAGTTTAGGAAAGTATGTCTCCCCTCCTTCTTCGACATCATTTAAATAGATGACAAGTGTACTTATGCGGTTGTTATTGGCCGCTTTACTTGTTGGTGAAAAATAATCGAAATGAGCTTTATACTCTTGGCTAGGTGTATAACGCAAAATGTGAAGACCTTCCCCATGTTCAATGGGAATATTCATGATGGTAGCGATGCGTTTTTCAATGGTGGAAATCAGAGGATGTTCATATTCTTCTAAGAAGGCGCCGCTGCTTGTGCGGATATCATTCACTTCTCGTGTCGCCCCAATTTTGGATCTTTGTAACTTATCCTTAGAAAACTGAATTAATTCCTTACACTCATGTTCGCTCAACATATTGCCTAAAATTACTATGAGCGGTTCTTCGAAGCGAGCGATAATTTGTACTTCTCGGTCAATTGTTGTAATGTTGTTTCCCGAGTGGTGAAAGATAGTTGATTCTTTGATCTTTGTTTTTGAACTGTTCAAGGTCAACTTCATCCTTCCATTTGTACTTTTTGATAATTTTTTTATCATTTTATCAAATAATTAGAATTAAATGTATAATGTTGTGCTGTATACATGTGAAAAGATTTCATTATTTAAAGAAAAAATACCGAGCTTATCTCGATTGAGAAAGTGTCGGTAACATAAAGATATCTATTTATTCTCCACCACAAAAACGGGTTTCATTTCTTTTCCAGTGATATATTCTAAAACTGAACAAATTAAATAATCATATCTAACTTCTAACCACTCTTTATCAAATTCTTTGGCTACGCTTATGTATAAAACATTCCCTTCTAATTTAATTCCATGTGTACATGATAACCAAGTTTCATAAGAAGGTTTACTTAGTCTGTTTTGTAATTCGCACAATCCTTTTTTCCATAATAGAGCCGCATCTTGAGTGTATATTGATTCACCTTTCATTTTTTGTTTATCTTCATCAGAACTAGCGAGTATCTTATCAGTAATTTTTCTAGCTCTATCAAAACAATCTATTACTTGATTGTACCGCTTCTCATAGGTACTAAAATAAAAGGAAAATTGAATGGCTGCGATGAGCTGTGATAATGATTTGATATGTAGTCTGTTATGTTGTGCAATAAAATCCTTCTTAATCAATAGTTCGTCATTTTCGGGATTACCGATTACCATTTTATATTTATTAGACTCTTCGCTTTCTTGAGAATTGTAGTTGAATTGAAATACAGGATACATAGGAGTTTGATCAACTAGCCTTTTATATAGAGTATATTGATAGGTATTAATCGTTTGGTCTGGATTATATACTTCTTCAATCTCTAAAAATTCCTCGCGATGATTAAAAAGGATTCTTTTGTTGATTTTAAAACGTGTTGTGTTTAAATTAATGACATTATAAATAGTATCCGCAAAATCATCGATTAGTGTGTTAAAGTTTGTTTTGTTCATCTGTATACATCCTCCATAAGCCAATGAAATAGTTCCAAGCATCTAGGTCTTTCTTTTCTTCAGAATTCAATGATTTATCTCGAAGTACTTCGTCTAGTTTTCCGTTATATTTGGTTTCCAAAACTTCTAATTCAACTTGGATTTCCATAATAGTATCTTCATGGGAAAGTTCAGGCGGTAGCTTATTATGTTTATAATTTTCTACGATATCTTGAATTGAGAATTGAGTATCCTCACTTTGTATCCAAAGAACATCTTGTGCAATTTGAGTATATTCATCAAAGTCTGGACCAACACCTATAAAACGCCCATCTTTAATCCACTTTTCAATGGTTTGAATGCTTGCTTGAAAATAGTCACTTAAAGCATCAATTGAATAGCTATCTTCTTCAATTTCATCTGTAAAAAGTGCTTCTTTCTCCAAAAGCACTTCAATTAGCTTTGACCAGGCTTGAATATTATCCTCAACTGTGAATATATCATCCATTTCACTAGTTTCTATGTCTACATGATTGATAATTAACTTTAACAATGAATGGCTTAATTCTTTTCGTTGCAATATATGTTCAATATCGTATTTGTTACTTAAAAGACTCTGTTTCTCTTCATTTGTAAGCATTTATTTTCACCTCTTCGTTTTAATAAAAGTGGAGTTCTGAAATATAAATAAGGAGCAAAAAAGACAAGCCAAATGCTTGCCTGTCGTTATATAAAATGGTGAATTGTATTTGTGTTTTATGGGATACTTTACGTATTTTAAGTTGAGCTAAAGTTTTTTGCAAGCAAATAAACTTTACTAAATTGTCAATACATATGATTTTGATAGAAAATATGCAAGAATTGAATTGTTCGTTTTTTAAGGAAAACGTTTTTATTTGTCCGGTGAGGATTGGCCGTTTATTAGGTTTAAACGCGAAATTTACCTTTCGTTTTGTTTGTAATGTTCGTTTTTTATTCCAATTAAGCAATGATAACAATTTATAACAAGTAAGCATAAAATATATTTATTACAAGTCAGGATGTCATACCCGATGTTATAACTCTTTAGAAATATTAAAGGCACATATAATTGCAATCTTTTTCAATTAATGATTCACATTTAAAGAATATCATCCTCGTTTTTGTATAAATTCAAACAATAAGGAGAGACAAAAAGATGATTGCAATTCATTTTTTTGAAAATAAAACATTAGTATTTAGTAAACTTGCACAAAGCATTCCTACTGTTGATGAGCAAATTAAAATAAAAGGACGTAAGTGCAAAGTTTTAAGTATTAAAGAGATTGAAGATAACGTCACACATGTCCATGTATGCTTTGAGCCTGTTATTAAAATTAAGCCAAATTTAAAAGAGCTTAATAAGAGAAGAAGATAATGGATTTTTATCAATTTACGTGAGTTTTACTAAGGTAATAAAAAAGATAACTAACCTATTGGCTAGTTATCTTTTTTAATTAAATTGCTGAATTTTTTCGTTAATGTACAACTATTAATAAAAATATCCGCTATTACTGTATTTCTTCAGAAAAACTTGTATCAATGTATTCTCTATGGTCAGGATTTTCAAAAGCTGGTAATGAAAATATATCTTGAAAGCATGCGATACCTTGACAGTGAAAGTTAACTGTACATTTTTCTTTCTTCATTACTTCTTTTGATTGCTTGCAAAAATGTCTAATTTCATTAAGCAATCTTTCATAATCTTCAATGTGATGTAAATAGGACATACATATTTGAACATAGATATTTAGGTGATCATCATGTTTTTTCATTAATAAAGTGGCAGTCCAAGCATCATGAATATTCGGTTCTGCATTAAAAATATATGTTTCATCAGAGATTTGCGTTATTTTACTCATTTTATTGTCACTCCTTTGGTTGAATCATGTTTTCAGGTTGAACAATTTCATCAAATTGCTCAGCTGATAATAGATTTAATTGGAGTGCCGCTTCTTTTAAAGTAAGCCCTTCTTTATGAGCAAGTTTTGCTATTGATGCTGCATTTTCATAACCGATATGTGGATTTAGTGCTGTAACTAGCATTAACGAATTTTCTAGATTGCGTTGAATTACCTCTAAGTTAGCTTGAATGCCTATTGCACAGTTATCATTAAATGAAACCATAGCATCAGCAAGTAATCTGACTGATTGAAGGAAGTTATAAATGATAACTGGTTTGAATACATTTAACTCAAAATTTCCTTGGCTTGAAGCCATAGCAATTGTCATATCATTTCCCATTACCTGACAGACAACCATAGTTAATGCCTCGTTTTGAGTAGGATTTACCTTACCTGGCATAATGGAACTTCCTGGTTCATTTGCAGGAATTGTTAGTTCACCAATTCCACAGCGGGGACCGCTAGCTAACCATCTAATATCATTTGCTATTTTCATTAAATCAGCAGCTAATGCTTTCAATGCGCCATGAGTATAGACAATTTCATCATGACTAGTTAATGCATGGAATTTATTTGGAGCTGAAGTGAAAGTTCTTTCGGTAAGTTCGCTTATTTGTTTGGCAGTCAATTCCCCATATTGCGGATGAGCATTAATTCCAGTACCTACAGCTGTTCCGCCAATAGCAAGCTCTTTCATAGATTCAACGCTTTCTTTTATCATACTCTCTGTCTTTTCAAGCATTCGAACCCATCCGCTTATTTCTTGACCTAATGTTAGTGGAGTTGCGTCCTGTAAGTGTGTTCTACCTATTTTAATAATAGAAGAAAAAGCTTTTGATTTTTGTTTTAGAGTGTGTTTCAATTTATGTAAAGCAGGTAAAAGATGATCTTCAATTGCTAACACACCTGCTATATGCATAGCTGTAGGAAAAGTATCATTTGAACTTTGTGACTTATTTACATCATCATTTGGATGTATTGTCAAATTGGTATCATCATTTGATAATAGTTGATTCGCACGATGTGCAATGACTTCGTTTACATTCATATTGGATTGAGTACCGCTTCCAGTTTGCCAAACAACTAACGGGAAATGACTATCTAATTTTCCTTCCAAAATCTCATCGGCTGCTTGTACAATTGCTTTAGCTTTCACAGAATCTAATTTATTAAGCTTTTCATTTACTAAGGCCGCACTTTTTTTTAAGATTGCAAATGCATTAATAACTTCCTTTGGCATCTTTTCTGTACCAATTTTAAAGTTTTCACTACTTCTCTGTGTTTGAGCTCCCCAAAGTTTTTCGGATGGAACTTTAATTTCACCCATTGAATCTTTTTCAATTCTGTATCCCATGTCAAAACACCCCTTTTGTCAATATTGCTATCAATTGATAACAATTATCAGTTAATCACTATACTGAATATTCTAATTGATAATAATTATCATTGTCAATTATTAATGAACTTCAAACACTTACTATTTTTTTATGCTGATTGTTACATAAGAAAAGAGCCTAGTTTCACTAATGAAATCAGGCTCGATACTCTTTGTTACTATATTAGTCTTATTGGATTGCTTTTAGAATTAGAAAATATTTTCAAGCTTGCGTGTAGTATTCGTTAAACTTTCTAGTAGTATGTTTAATTGATGTATAGAACTTGATACTTCTTTAATCATTGATAATAACTCTTTACTATTTGCAGCGTTGGATTGAATTTGTACATATAACTCATTGAATACTACATTTTCTTTATGACTTTCTTGTTGCAATCCTTCAACTAGGTCACCTAATTGTTTAATCTTATTACGAGATTGTTCTGTATTCTCAATTAGTTTTCCTATTGAAGTCTTTGCCTCATTCATATCGTTCTTACTTGCTTCAATGGTATTGATTTGCTGATCATTGCTTTCTTTAGCGAGTTGTATTTCTTTTTGTAAATCCGTTAAGATGCTACTGATTTTATTTGTTGCATCGCTACTTTGCTCAGCCAACTTTCTTACTTCGTCGGCTACTACGGCAAATCCTTTGCCTTGTTCACCAGCACGTGCTGCTTCAATAGATGCGTTTAATGATAATAAATTAGTCTGTTCTGCAATTCCTCTAATTAAGTTAATAATTTCACTAATTTGTGTTGAACTTTCAAGTAACACGTTAACACGTTCTCCGTTATATGTAACTTCATGAGAAATATTTTCGATTACTTTTGATAATGTATTAATCCCTTTAATACTTAATTCTGTTGAACTTTGTGCTTGATCGGAGAGCTTCTCTAATTGATCTGTTTGATTGAAAACATTTACTAAAGTAGCCGCTGTTTTTTCAACAATCTTTTCTGCTTCTGCTACTTGCTCTGATTGAGCTTGATTAATCTCCGCAGTTGAATGGACAGCTTTCGTAACGTCTTTTAATATTTCTGTCGTTATGTTCATTTCTTCATGATACTTCCGTTGCATATTCGATACAGTAGCGGCATTTTCCTGTATGGAAAGTAGTACCTTCTGATAATGTTCAGTAACACTATTAACAGATTCCTGAATAGCTAATAATTCTGCTTCTTTTACAGTGAATTGATTGTCAGTTGTATGATGACTAGAGCCTAAAGTGCGTAATTTTGTAGCAAATAATTCTAGAGGCTTTAACATCTTTTTAATGACTATAGATAGAATAATTAATAATAAGATTGTTACTATGATACTCACAAAAACGACTTTAATAATGGAGCTATGGATTGCTTTATTTGTATTTGCTAGTGCATCATTTGTATAGTTAGCTGATTTAAAGTATGGAACCATATCAATCGAAGCATATAATGCATAGCGAATTTCATTGTTGTAATAGATTGGAGCATAAATTTCAGCAATATTTCCGTTTAAAGTGATAGATGTTTTTCCTGTTTTGAATATACCTGAAATATTAGGATCCTTTACCGTTTTTGCTTTTGTAAATTTAGACTGTAAACCTTTTATTTTATTTTCCGTTAGGACTAAATTAGCATTGTCGAATAGATATAAGCTTTGTAATCCATAATCTTGTTCAAAGAGTGTCGTTAATACCTTTTCAATCGCATCTGCGGCTAGAGCGGATTGTATAATACCGTTTCCATTTGCACGAGGAATCGCAGTGAATTTAAAAATTCCACCTGTCTCTACTTTTATTTTCATGTTAGATGGTAAGTAATCAGACTCCCCATTTACTAACATACGATATCCATCCCAAATATCAAATAAGCTCATACCAACTGCTTCTTTTTCGGTTGTTGTAATAAAAACACCATCTAAATCTGTTATGTAAAAATCACTCATTCCAGTACTGCTTTTTATTGTTTCTAAATCCTTTACTGATACTTCTTTGTTTTTGTCCATTTCCTTTAAAGTTAATGCTGCATTAAGCATGGAATGATCAATTTCATTTTCCATTGTCGTTACTTGATTGGCAATTAATGCTGTTAATCTTTCTAAATCCTTCGTTACTTGTAAATTTGCTTGTTGTTTTAATTCTTGATTAGTTTTCTGAGTTTGTTGATCTATGTTTTTCTTTTCATATAATAGCAGTGAAACAATTACTAATACTAAAATACTAGAGAATATAAAGAAAAAACCTATAACTTTATTCCTTATAGACAATTGAGAGAACCCTCCTTTATTCCTGACTTTTTTGTAAAAAAACAAAAATTAGTTCATTAGAATGCTACTTTAGTATTGTATCATATTATTTTCAATTACTTGGAAAACGAGTAAATATTTGTGTAGTTTGTTGTGGTGACGTTCTAAAAAAATACACAATTGAGAGATGTTAGGAAGGTTTTTGAGAGTAAAGCAGAAAAAAAGAAGAGCCGCTATAGTTGGTCAGCAGCTCTTCTTTTTTTATAATTTTTATTAGACTGCGGCAACTTCTTTAATTTTGTTTGCTACAGCTTCTGTTAATTCTTGTGCTGTTTTTGGAACAAAGTTTTTCAGGATTGTATTTACCATAGGTCCCATTGCGCCACCTGCATTAATATCAAGATTACCTGTCATTTTTGTAGTGTTAGCATCGATTACTTCAGCTTCGAAGTAACCGCCACCTTTGAAGTTATCTGATAAACCTTTAAGATTAAATGTTACAGTTGTTGGTTCTTTCCATTCGATAATATCAATTTTAAGTTTAACAGTTTTTTTCATGAAGCCAAGGTCACCCTTGAAAGCCCAAGTTGATTCTCTGTCGTTAATAATTTCATGTTCGATATAACCTGGTACAAGTGGTGCCCACTTATCCATGTCACTTACGAAAGTCCAAATTTCTTCAATTCCTACTGGTAATTCTACTGAATGTGTTCCTGCTGGCATATTAATACACGTCCCTTTGTTGTAATTTATTTTATAGTGAATCTATCAATCTTTTTATTTACCAATTGCTAAGCCGGCTAAGTAACCGAATGTCATTGCTGGTCCGATTGTTCCGCCAGCACTTAAATATGATTGACCGAAAATACCCATTGCTGCGTTACCTGCTGCGTATAATCCCTTAATTTTTCCGCCACGTAGGTTCAGTACTTGTCCATTTTCGTCAATACGTGGTCCACCATTTGTTCCAAGAGCACCGTAGTATACTGGTACTGCATAGAATGGTCCTTTTTCAATTTTTCCAAGGTTTCGTTCAATAGTTCCTCCGCCGATTTCAAGACCTTCGAAGAATGTTGTACCACGATGGAAGTCAGTATCTTCTCCTGCTTCAACTTGATCATTCCAACGGTTCACTGTTGCTTCTAAAGCATCTGGATCTAAGCCGATTTTTTCTGCAAGCTCTTTAATACTATCTGCTTGAGGTACCCAATCAGGAGCATCTTCACCAGGCATCATTGTAATGATCATTGTACGATCTTTTAACTGTTGGTCAAATACCATCCAATTATTTTTTTCGTTTGGCCAATCAACAGCTACTGGATCATAATGATGGAATGCTTTTGGAAGATCATTATAAGTCGTACCTTCATGTACAAAACGTTTTGCTTTGCTGTTAACGATAATACTGTTAGGGCCGAAACGTCCGCTACCACCTAATTGATTCATGACACGATCTTCGTATTCGAAAGTTGGGTCTTGATATGCTGGGTACCACCATGCTTCACTCATGTTAGCTAGTGATGCACCAGCCTCCATTGCCATGATTAGACCATCACCTTCATTACCCCATGGAGAAAGTGGATGTGTAATTTCACCTTTTAAGAATGTCTTAACTAATTCTTTATTCCACTCGTATCCACCTGAGCCCAAAATAACACCTTTTGAAGTACCAATGTAAAGTTTTTCACCATTTTGTTCAGCTACAAGACCAATAACATCGCCATTGTCATCTAAAACAAGTTCTTTACCTGGTGTTTCCATAACAATTTCAATTCCACGATCTAAACAACCTTTTACTAATGCAGCTGTTAATGAACGACCCATTGTTACAATATTGTTTTCCATTCGTTCAGCAACTTTCATGAAATCGATACCGCCCTTAGCGCCACCTTCTTCAAGTGTTAATGGTGGGAAAGTTGGGTTATTACGAATTAAATCACCATACTCGCCGATTTCTTTCATATCGTATGGCAGTGGATCGATTGAACGACCTGGTGTTGTACCTTCAAAATATCCATAATATTCTGGATAATTTTCTGGCACTTTAAAGCGTACAGGTGTGTTTTCATGTAAGTAATCAATCATTTTGTATGCGTTATCAACGTAAACCTCTAATAATTTTGGATCAGGTACTTTATCTCCAGTAACACGATGAATATACTTTAAGGCAGCTTCGCGTGTATCTTCAATTCCTGCATCTTTCATGTATCGATTTAATGGAATCCATGGAACACCGCCAGAGAAAGCTGTTGTACCACCGATTTGATGTGTTTTTTCAATTACTAATACTTTTGACCCTTGGTCATGTGCTGTAATAGCAGCAACTAATGCAGCTCCACCAGTTCCCATTACCACTACATCAACTTCACGGTCCCATTGTGCTGGTTTTTTTGCAGGCATAATAATTTCTCCTCCTGTTTGTAAAATATTATCACGACTATTTCTCCTGCATTTGGGTAAATGCATAAGTATGTAAGAAAAGCGTGTAGGAAAATTTTGATAGTTGGACTATCATTTCTATACTTTTATACTACCAAACTATATTGTTTTTTGTAAATAATTTAGATTCATAGTATTTACTATTTTCTGAAATTGATTTGTGATAAAGTGGTATTAACAAAGGTAGAAGCAATTATTTATGGCAATAAAATTTTTTATTTTTTACTACACGGGGATGAAAAGAATGAACGGAATTAGTACGAGGGAATTATCGAAACAAAGGAAGAAAGAGACGATTTTAACGAAAGCTGAAGAGTTATTTTTAAAAAAAGGTATTGATAATACGAAAATGAATGATATTGCCGAAGAAGCGGGCATCGGGGTTGCAACATTATTTCGCTATTTTCCAAAAAAGGAGAAAATCATTCTTACTATAGCAACAGCAAAAATTCAGATTATGTTGGAGGCTTTTCGAATTATTGAAGAGAAGCCTATTTCTTGTATAGATAAAATTACTTTCGTATTAGATTTTTTTATCGAGCAAATGAAAGAAAACAATGCATCGCTTCCAAAATTACTAGATCATTTTATTAACTATACAGCGATTGCTGGTGATTCTTTAGAAGATATGGAAATGTATATTAGTGCACGGGAAGAAATTTTTACAGTTTTTGCTCGTATGGTAGAAGAAGGAAAAACAGATGGGACAATTCGTGGTGATATAAAGACGTCCCAAATACTGCCGACTATGATTGGCAATTTCGCGGTATTTGCTTTAAAACTTTCCTTAAAAGGTACAGCGAATCTAATAAAACCGGATTTAGCTGCGGAAGTTCAATTGAAAATAATGAAAGAAATTTTTCTAGATTATTTAAAATCATAATAAATTTATTTAATAAATGAACAAAAATAAGAGAGGCTATTGCCTCTCTTATTTTTATAGTCCGTACCCTAAACGAGTTGAAATTTGTTTACCTGCTGCAATAATATGAGGCTGTAGTTGTGCCAATCGTTCGTTCTTCATACGAATAGTTGATCCTGATATACTTACTGCTGCAATTACTTGGCCGGCATGATCAAAAATAGGTGCAGCAATGCAGGTTATACCATATTCATTTTCCTCTAAATCATAGGCAAAACCACATTCTTTAACTTTAGCTAATTCTTGTAGCAATTCATCTTTATCAACAATTGAATACTTTGTATGTGAGGGCATACCTCTTGTCTCCAAAATGGATAATACTACATTTGTAGGCAAATTAGCAAGAATCGTTTTTCCGACAGATGTACAATGCATAGGTGCTCGTTTACCTACGCGTGAATGCATTCGTAAAAGCTCGTTTCCTTCAAGTTTTTCTATGTAGACAACTTCACCTTGGTCATACACAACAAGATGTATCACTTCGTTTGTTTCGTTTTCTAATTCTTTTAAAAAGGGTTGGGCTTCCGTACGTAAATCAATTGATTCTAATAGCTTTGAGCTAATTTCAAGAAATTTATACCCTAGCTTATAACGTCCCGTATCAGCATCTTGTTCAACATAGCCATACTGAACTAACGTTGAAAGTATTCGATAAACCGAGCTTTTATTGATATCTATTTGATTAGCAATCTCAGTCACACCGAGACCACCTTTTTTTAAGCTTAATATTGTGATAATATCTAGTGCTCTACTTACTGATTTTACCATATTTTCTCTTTCCATCATTCATCACCTCCATACATTATATCAGTTTCTAAATTTCTTTTTTAATTTTCTGTATCCTTGTCTTGTTAAAAACAGAGGGTGCCCAAAAGTCGAGCTTTTGTTGGACACCCTCTGTATAGATTACTTATAGATTTATTGTTTTACGGCAAATTTTTCTTTAGCTTCAAGACGACGGCGATGTAAAATTGGCTCTGTGTAACCATTTGGTTGTTCATAGCCTAAGAATATTAAATCACATGCTGCTTGGAATGCAACAGAGTTATCATAATCTGGGCTCATTGGACGATAAAGGGTATCTCCCTCATTTTGTTGATCAACTAATTTTGCCATACGTTGTAATGTTTCTAAAACTTGTTCTTTCGTAACAATACCATGATGTAACCAGTTTGCTACATGCTGGCTTGAAATACGAAGTGTTGCACGATCTTCCATTAAGCCAACATTGTACAAATCAGGAACCTTCGAACATCCAACACCTTGCTCAACCCAACGTACTACATAGCCAAGAATGCCTTGCGCATTATTATCCAGCTCTTCTTGAATTTCTTGTTCACTCCATTCAGGGTTTTCTGCTAATGGGAGAACCAAAATATCATCTCTTAAATTTGTAGCTTGTTTCATTAATTCGTTTTGTACTTCTCGAACGTCTACTTGATGATAGTGTAAGGCGTGCAATGTAGCCGCCGTTGGAGAAGGAACCCAAGCAGTACTAGCTCCTGCGTTTAAATGGCCAATTTTTTGTTTAATCATTTCTGCCATTAAATCAGGCATCGCCCACATACCTTTACCTACTTGAGCACGTCCTTGCAATCCTGCTCCTAATCCAATAAATACATTTGATTTTTCATAGCTTTGTAGCCATGTTGAAGATTTCATATCGTTTTTACGAATCATAGGACCAGCTTCCATTGATGTATGCATTTCATCACCAGTACGATCGAGGAATCCAGTATTAATGAATACTACACGATCTTTTACTTCAGCGATACAATTTTTTAAGTTCAAGCTTGTTCGGCGTTCTTCATCCATAACTCCGATTTTCAATGTGTGGCGTTCTAAGCCAAGCATATCTTCGATTCTATTAAATAATGTATTTGCAAAGGCTACTTCTTTAGAGCCGTGCATTTTTGGTTTAACGATATAAATAGAACCTTCAGCTGTATTTTTGAATTTACCGTTTCCTAGTAAAGTATGCTTCGCAATTAAACTAGTAATGACACCATCGATGATTCCTTCAAATACTTCATTTCCATCTTTGTCTAGAATAGCATTGATTGTCATTAAATGACCTACATTACGAACGAATAATAGAGAACGCCCATTTAGTGAGATTTCTGCACCTTCAGGTGATGTATAGTAACGATCATCATTCATTTTTCGTGTTAATGTTTTGTTTCCTTTTTGGAAAGATGCTTCTAAATCACCTTTCATTAAACCTAACCAATTGCTGTATACTAAAGTTTTATCTTCAGCATCTACAGCAGCAATTGAATCTTCACAATCCATGATTGTTGTTATAGCAGCTTCAATTAGCAAATCTTTCACACCAGCACTATCGTCTTTTCCGATAGGATGATTACGGTCAACTTGAATTTCGAAATGCAAGCCATTATTTTTAATTAAAATAGCAGAAGGAGCTAGAGCTTCACCTTGATAACCTTTGAATTTACCTTCATCTACTAAGCTAGTTAGCTGATTATTAGATAGGACGATTACTAATTTACCTTCTTCTATACGGTATTCAGTCGCATCAGTATGAGAAGCGTCTTTTAATGGTACTGCTTGATCAAGGAAGCTCTTAGCAAATTCAATAACTTTAGCTCCACGAATAGGATTATAACTTCCACCTTTTTCTGCACCATTTTCTTCACTAATGGCATCAGTTCCATATAAAGCATCGTATAAACTTCCCCAACGCGCATTTGCTGCGTTAATAGCATAGCGAGCATTATTTACGGGTACTACTAATTGTGGACCTGCTTGAATTGCAATTTCCCCATCTACATTAGTTGTTCCAATTTGGAAGTTTGCCACTTCATCTTCTAAATAACCAATTTCTTGTAAGAAAGCTTTGTATTCATTGCTATTAAAGCATTCTTTGTTATTTATATGCCATTCATTAATTTTATTTTGAAGCTCATCACGTTGAGCTAATAATTGTTTGTTTTCTGGAGTTAAATCAGTGATGATTCTTTCGAAATCATTCCAGAATTGTTCAGCATTCAAACCACTTCCTGGAATTGCTTCATTGTTAACGAAATCATATAATTCTTTTCCTACTTGTAAGCTTCCAACTTTCACATAATTAGTCATTGTAAATCCCCCTAATATTCGATTGTTTCTTATTACGAAACAACGTTTTGAATTTAGTATAAAAAAATAAAAACAGTACTTTTGTAATTTCTTGGATGCCGTTGCGTATTACAAAACGATGTTTCTAATTATATTCAAAACTGAATTACAAATCTTTACATGTATTTAATCATGTCTAAATGGGATTTTCAATATATTTTTGTAAAATTCAAGAAAAATATCCAAATTTAATCTCTATGTAATGATGAATAATCGTTTTTTGTTTGGGATTTTGCTTCTTTAGTAACAATGTTTGCTGTTTTGTTAGTATTATTATAAATTCAAAAATTTTGATGTGAATTATGCTAGCTGTAGCTATTGGCTATACAATAACGCCATTCGTTCGACGTGTGATTCAATTAAAATAGCTAGATGAATTATATAATAGAATAGCGAAACAAATTGATTTGAATAAAAATAAAATGAGCTGCCCATATTCAGACAGCTCATTTTATTATATAGCTACACCCATCTTACCTAAATAAGTATATACATTTTGTACCCATTGTGAATTTAGATTATTAGGGTCAGTATCTGCTCCGACTGGTGAGTATTTAGTATGAATAGCTTCAACTGTATATAGCCCATCTTGCAGGTATAAACGAGTAAAAAGTGAACCCATATATTTGATACTATCGTTTATTGAGCTAAATGACATTGGTCCACCATTACTAATAAATCCACCGACATTATTGTATTTTTTCAACCAGTTACTATTTCCACCGGTTTCAGCCATGGCAACTGCTGCTAAGAATGCTGGATCTATTCCATATGAATGCCCGACTTCATAGAATGTAGAGCCATATCCGCTTAAACTTCCAGACAGGGCACCATTAATAGTTGCTGCGGATACATTGGAAATGTTTCTCACATCATAGCCTCTACTGTTTGAAGTACTAGATTCTACTTTATTATTCTCTTTATTTTGATTAGCTTCTTGTTGTTTCTTCTGTTCGATTTGTCCCGCTAGGTTACTTGATTTCTGTTGTAGTTGTTTTTGTTCAACTTGTAATGTCTTAATGCTATCTATGGTCCAACCATATTGTTTTTCTAAGTTTTTCATTAATGCATTTTTCTTTTGCTGCTGAACCTCTAAATCGTATTTTGATTGATTTAATGCAGCTTGTACTTTTTTCATTTTCTCAAATTCGATTTCAGCTGAATGCTTTAAATTGTTGTAGTTTTCCATTTCTTTCTCATATGAATCTATGAGGTCTTTATCAGCACTCATTAAATAGGAGACTGTCATTGCCCTATTAAGAAAGTCTCCTAAGCTTTCAGAATCTAGAAGAACAGATAAAATATTAAAATTAGAGTCTTGTTCCTGCAAAGAGATTAGTCGTTTTGAAACAACATCATATCTTTTATCTAATTGTTTCTTTGATTCCTGGGCTTTCGTTTCTAACTCAGAAATCCGGCTTTTTGTTTGCAATAATTCAGAAGTTTGTTCATAAATTTTCACTTCTAAATCTGCTACCGCTAATGAAATTCTTTTCCACTCATTATAAGCTTGCTCTTTCTGATTCGTTATTTCTTTTGCTGCTTCGGTTTTGTTTTTTATTTCTTTCTGTACTGATGAAGCCTCTTTATTCACTGAGTTTAATTGATCAGATAACGATTGATCGCTAGGTGCTGCTTGAGCAGATAACGAAAATGAAAGAGTGATTAATAATGAGCTGCTAAGAATAAATATTTTTTTTGAACTCAAAATCTTCACATCCTAATATATTATGACTTACCTAGTTGAATTCATATGGACTATTACATAGAATACATGAACTAAGTGCCAAAATAAAGAAATATATAATCTTTTTAATATTTGTTACAATAGCGTAATATTGTTTTTTGTAGCAAATTTACCAATTAGGATGTGAAAATTTTTAATAAACTCTATATAATCTACACTTTTTCTTCTTCTTCCGTTTTTGGAAAGATTACATTACCATGACGTGATTCGGACACTAGGAAACTAGTTAAAACATTAGAAAGCTCTTCAGGTGGATAAGGCTTTGTTAAATACTTCTCAATTTTATATTTTTCCATTTTATCTTTTGATTTATCGAAGGCTGATGAAATAATAATGGGAATATCGTTCGTTTGCTCGGTTTCTTTTAATTTTTGAACTAAATCCCAACCATTCATTTCTTCTCCTAACATAAGGTCTATGATGATACCAAGCAGCGGTATGTGAAGAGCATCTTCGAAAGCACGCTGAGGATGATAATGATGTATTACTGTATAACCTTTACTTTTTAATTCCTCAGATAAAAGCAATGCTAAACTTAAATCATCCTCAACAATCATGACATTCAAGCCGTTCTGTTGATTAGATAAATTATCTAATTTACCACCTTGTTCATTAAGAATGCTGTTTATAAGCGGTAAAGTGAAGTAAACTGTAGTTCCATGACCTTCTTCCGATTCAATCCAAATCTCTCCACCATGTTTTGCGATAATTTCTTTACTAATGGCTAAACCTAGGCCCGTACCACCAATTTTTCTTCGAGAACTATTATCAATTCTCTTGAATTTCTGGAATAAATTCGATACATCATTTGCTGGAATGCCAATTCCTTTATCTTTAATGCTTATTTGAAGTGTATCTTTATTGTTTTCAAGAGAAATAACTACATCTCCACCCGCTGGTGAAAACTTAATGGCATTTCCAATTAAGTTCATAAATACTTGCACGATGCGCTCTTGATCTGCTTTTACAGCAACATATCTCGCTTTGTCAATCAAGTGAACACTATGGTTCCTTTCATGTCTAAAACGATTAACAATGTCTATTGCTAGCTCATCAAATGCGAGTTTTTGAAGGTTGTATTCTTGCTTACCAGATTCCATTCGTTGCAAATCAAGAAAATCATTAATTAAATTCGTAAGACGTTTCGCTTCTTTATGAATGGTTTCAATATATTTCTTTTGTCGTTCAGGCTTTAAGCTCTTTGTAAGTAAAAGTTCCGTAAAACCAAGTACACTAGATAGTGGCGTACGTAGTTCATGACTGACAGTACTTACTAGCTCGGATTTCATTTGATCGACTTCATATTCTCTTGTTATATCCCGATGTACAAATATCGTGCCAACTTTCTCATTATTTTCGAATACGCTAGTTGCATATACTTCGACGAATAGAGTGTATTCACGGGAAATAGAATAACGGGTTTTTCTTGTTTCTTCGAATTTATCTGAAATGGCATTTTTGAAAAAAGTAGTTAACTCTTCTGTTTGACCTCCAATAGTGATGAAGTGATTTAACCATGCTTCCTTTTGAATTGTATGTCCAGATAGCCAATTATCACAACGAACGAGATTGCAAAGTGAATTATTGACTTGTATAATATCACCTGTTTTAGATACGAGCTGAATTCCTTCATTTACATTATCGATAATATCCTGATTTAGTTGACGCGAACGTTCAACCTCTTCATACATTAAAATACGTTCAAACGCTAGAGATACCCGATTCATTAAACCGTTTATTTCATCAAGCTCCTGTAGCGTAATGGTACGTCCTTCTTTCGTACCCATCAAAACTGCAACTAGCTTTCCTTTCGAATTTAATACAGAAGCATATAGGTCATAGCAAAAATAGGATTCATTAGCTATTCCTTGTGCTATAGGTGTTACTTCCCGCTTTATCACAAAAGATTTCTCTTCCTCCAGTCGTGCACGTTTATCGTCATCTAAATGACCAACAAGTTGTTGTGTCGTTTTCTCCGATAGCCCTTTCGAATCATAAACATTTGTTTCTAATAGATACATAATACTTGAATCAAAATTATTGATTTCATTTAAATATTTGTGAACTTCACTAACCAATTTCTTTTTACTTAGTGTAAACGTTAATGCATGATTTAGCTGATTGTATTTCTCTAATCGATTAAGTGAATTCTGTAACTGCTCTTGATTATCTTGAAGTTCAGATTGCTGAGCAGTAAGTTCTTCGTTTTGAGCCATAAGTACTTCTTCTTTTTCTTGTATTGACTTCGACATAGATTGAAAGGAGTGCGATAAAATACCTATTTCGTCCTCTCGATTAACAAATGTACCAAGTTCAAAAGGCTCACCACTTTGAATGGCTTTAGTAGCAGATGTTAAAAACTCGACTGGACGAATAAGATTATGAAGAACTCGCCACATTATGATAGAAATTAATATTAGGATGAGCCCGCTTATCATTAAAGCGAGTAATGTAAATTGCTGCGCTTTTTCTATTGTTGTAACGGTTATTTGGTTTAATTCATCATCAGTTTTGTTTTTATAGTTCTTGGCATAAGCTACAAAGTTATTGACAAGTGTATTCGTTCCGCTACTAGAAAGCTTGCGTAAACCTTCATAGTCATTATTATTGATATAGTCAATTGCCTTTGGAAGAATATTATTCTTATAATCTGAATGGAAATTAACAAGGCTATTATATAGAGTCAGTTCTTCACTGGTCATTTTTAGTTTAGAAAACTTGCTTAATTGCTTATCGAATTTTTCTAAATTATCGTAGAGTAGTTTAAGCTCTTGTTTATCTTGAAATGCGTAATATCCTCTTGCTCGAAAGAAAATACCATTAAAGCTATCTTCTAAATCAGCTACAATCTTAGCTTTGTCACGGACTAATTCTCGCTCTTTCTTTAGATTTTCATTAATCGAATCTACATAAAGAAAAAAAGCAAGTAAAACAATAAAGATTACAACCGTCAAAGACAGAATCGTTTTTAAAAATGTATTACGGATGCTTTTAGTGAACAGTGGTAGGGGTTTACGCATTCATAATTTCCTCTACTACTTTCACTAAATCGACAGGACTAAAAGGCTTTGACATGAAATAATCAGCGCCTTTATCTAAAACCGCTTGGCGGTCTGCTTCTTGCGCTTTTGCAGTAAGCATTAGGATGGGCATGATTTGTTTTATTTCAGCAGGTATCCTTTCGATTACTTCAATCCCCGTTAAGTTAGGCATCATATAATCTAAAATTAATAAGTCATATTTTGTTTGACTGATTTTTGTCAGTGCCTCTTCTCCCATTTCAGCTTCGTCAATTTCGTATCCTAAGTCTTCTAACGTATCACAAATGAGCATACGCAAGATTTCTTCATCGTCTACTACTAATAATCGTTTCATTTATCTTTCCCCTTTTTTGTTTCATTAAATAAAAACTCGCTTAATAATGCGTATTAGTCGATCTGATAAATCTTGAATGTCAAAAGGTTTTGCAATATAATCATCAGCTCCATACTCCAATGCTTGAATAACGTGCTTTTCACTTTTTCGACTAGTTAGCATTGAAATGAAAACTTGATCGGAAGAATATTTATTTCTTAATATAGTTAGAACATCAAAGCCATTTAAATGAGGCATCATAACATCCAGCAAAATAATATATTTTGTTTCTGGGTTATACCAATTCGATTTTAAGAAACTTTGCCCATCACTGAATTCGAGCAATTCGATATCATATTTGTCTATTGGCTTCCATAAAGAGAAATGTTTGATAATCATTTCTCGAACAATAAACACATCATCGACTATTATGATTTTAATCTTGCTGCGTTGAGTTACTTCTTTCAAATCTGATTTATAAATAATCGTTTTATTTCTACCGTATTGTTTCGCAGTATAAAGTGCTTGATCGGCCTCTTCTAATAGTTTTTCTGAATGAAGATTGTTTCTATTTGCTCCTACAACTCCAGCCGAAAAGGTTACCTGAAAGTTAATATCATTTGCGGAAAAATATTTTGAAACCAAGTTTTCACGAACTCGTTCAAGGAATATATAGGCATGACGCTCTGTACTATTAGGTAGTAAAATGACAAATTCTTCTCCACCATAACGACAGGCTATATCTTGGTCTCGCTTAATCTTCTTGATTAAACTTGCAAAACCTTGTAGTACATCATCCCCTACTAGATGGCCATACGTATCATTTATTTTTTTGAAATAATCTAAATCAACAATGGCGACTGCAAATGATTCATTTTTTCTACTATACTGTTGGATTAATTGATGAAGACGAGCATTCATGTATTTACGATTAAACATTTGCGTTAATTCATCGATAATAATGGATTGCTCAATATCGTTTTTATTATTAATTCGATTTGTTACGTATGAAATTAATACATCTTTATCAATGGGTTTTGTAATGAAATCAGTTGCACCAGAATTATAAGCTCGAATGACGTTTTGTTTACTATTGTCAGCACTAATCATTGTAACTACAATATGCTCTTTTTTTATTTTTTTGATAATATCTTCTAAAATGGTGAATCCGTTTATATCTGGTAATAACACATCAATAAATACAATAGCAGGCTTTAATTCATATATAAACTCAAGTCCTCGTTTTCCATTATTTGCAATAATAACAGAGAATCCTTCTTTTTCTAATAGTTCTTTAATAAATGTAATAAATACGATATCATCATCGATAACAAGGATAAAATCTTGTTCTAATTCATTTTCAATAAGATGTGCTTCGATTAATGGTTCATTAGATATATCTGCATTTCTTATATAAAAATCACTTCCTTCAATTAAGGGAGCGAGGTAACTTTTCCATTTTGATTTTTCCCATTGTTTCTGTTCATTTTCTTGTAATGGTGTTATTTTTTGAGTTGAAATAGTAGAAAGTTCATTTAAACCAATTGATCCAGCAGTCCCTTTTAAACTATGCAGGAACACGTATAGTTCTTGTTCAGTAATAAACTGTTGATTTTCCCATTGTTGAAACTTTTCTTGCATTTGCTTATAAAACATTTTCTGATATTTTGCTGTTTCCATATTTACTCCCTCCATTTTATATAAGTAACAATGAGTCACATCTCCTTACTTTGTTGTACAAGATTTTGGGAAAAGTATATATAATGTATATTTTGTTTATGTTACCATAATCCGTAAATTCTGAATAACCGTTTAATTTTTATAGTATAAAATAATCATTCTTTTGATAAGTGAAAAGCATTATATTTTTATATGAATTTAGGTTTCTAGAACAGGGACTTCTTATGAATCCTTCTCTTTTTCTTTGTCACTCTTTAGTTTTTGTGGTAGCTTATACAATTTATATAAATAAAAAACCCATTAAGATAAATAATTCTTAATGGGTCAGAATTTCTATTAATCTATTGGTCGGTTTTCAAAAGAATAATCTACTAGTTCTTGAGCGACTGTTGCGTTGACTAATGCTGGTGTATCAGGGCGAGCAATTTGATATACAGATGCACCAATGACCTCAGCAACTTGTTGTAGTTTTTCTTTGCTGATTTTATCTAGTGTATCAGTAGGTTTGTGATACGCAGCTTCTAAAGGTGCATGGGTAAATACAGCTGAAGGGATACCTAATTCATGGAAAGGTTGATGGTCACTGCGACCTACTTGTCCATAAGAAATGTTTTCTGATCGAATTCTTACGGCTGCGGCTGCACCTAAATCGGTTACCAGGTTTTTCTTACCATCAAGTGTATACATGATGAATCCGCCGAAAGGATTATCTCCTCCTGCATCTTTACTACCAACCATATCCATTTGGAAATGGGCTTGAATACGAGGTACTTCATCTTTTGAAAGGGAATTAGCATAATAGTATGATCCAAGCAATCCTCTTTCTTCAGCACCGAAAGTGACGAAACGTATTTCTGTATCAACAGGAGTTTTGGATAAAATTCTTGCTAGTTCAAGAACGACTGATACTCCTGAGGCATCATCATTTGCTCCAGGACCTACTGGTACAGAATCGTGATGTGCACCAACCATTACGATTTGTCCCGTATCTTTGTTTTTATTTGGTTTCAGTGAAGCAATAACGTTATAAGATGTTTTTTCTATTTTTTCGATATCAACATCTAACGTAGCTACAACTTCTGTTGTTTTTAGTTGTTCAACTAACTGTAATCCAGTAGCTCTTGTAATAGCTACTGCAGGGATATTTTGTCCGTCTTGAACTTGTCCAGAAAAATTACCTGATGAGCTGTTGTTGTACATTAAGACACCAACGGCACCTTTATCTAAGGCATTTTGTACTTTTTCAGTAAATGTGATATTGCCACGTTCAATGAGTGCGATTTTTCCTGTTAAATCACCAATTTCTTCTGGAAACGCTTTTCCTATATTAACGAGTGGTGCTGTTACTTGTTTGCTTATACTACCACTAAATGGGTTTGGCTTTTCCTTTATATCAGTGCCATTTATTTTGACAATGACATGATTGATTTGTGTATCATATATTGGGAACGGCTGAATAGTAGTTTCTAACCCGAAACTCTTAAACTGGTTTTCTATATATTTTACAGCTTTATATTCTCCTTCCGTTCCTGCTGCTCTAGGTTGCTCTGATAAATAAGCAATCGTGTTGTACATATTGTCTGCATTAATTTTTTTGATAACTTTATTATCAAATGCTACAGCTGAATGCTCGTTAGGAGCACTTTTTACTTGTGCGTAGGCCGATCCTGATGATAGAACTAATCCAAGTGCTAATATTGCTGATATGGATTTACGATACATATTCTTCCTCCTCTATTTGGTAATCTCTCTATTAATATTAAATTATCAGAAAATTTTGTAAATAGTTCTATCTAAATATATATCAATAGGACAAATGAATTAATAGAATAAGTTGTAATCAAAAAAATAGCGCTAAAAACACGTGTTTCCTCTTATTTTTAGCGCTATAAAAGAATCTAAAAAATCATCACTTAATAAGTGTTTCGATATTTTCACTAATGATATCTGCTAAGGCATCTACCGTTCGGTAAGTCTCTTCAAATGTATTATTTTGCCCACCAATGTTTAACAAAAGAGTTTTGCTCATCAAATCTTGGTTGTATATCCCTTCATGACCGTTTCCTTTAGAAAGACTTTCAACACCACGTGATAATCCAGGGTATTTTTCTTCTATTTTCTTGTGTAGAAACTTAGCTAACTTATAATTTTCCTTATAATCGTGAGTTGATTTAGAAACGGTGAAGAAAATCTTTGCGTATTCTTTTCCATTTATTCGAACGGCTGTGTTATCCCTTTCTCCTGAATCACGATGAATATCAAATGCCATTTTAATGCTGGGATTATCCTTTATTGTTTGTGTGAAAGATTCTCTTGAAATGGTATACATATCTTTAAAAACTAGATTTCGTTCTTTTACTATTGCCGTTATATCACTTTGATCCTGTATGGAATTGATATTTCGTTGTTTTAAAGCCAGGCTGAAGTACTTTCCTACCAATGTAATGTTCTTTTGATTATGAGAAGCGTTAAATGGTTTTTGTTCATCTAATTCTGGTAGGAAGGATTCAGTATTGTGTGTGTGATAAATATAAATGATTGGGTTTGGACCAGTAGCTGTGGATGATATATAATTTGCGTTCGAATTGAATACATCTTGGCCACTAAAAAAGAAAAACCATGAAATAACCAACGCAGTTAGAAGGAATGTACTTGAAGTGATTGTAAACCTTTTAATCTTTCTTTTCTTATTCATTTTCCGAGCAGATTCTCGAAGTATAGCTTCAGTTGATGAAATAAATTCATTACTTGGATTAAGAGGATAGCTTTCTTTCATACAATTATGTAAATCTTGATCAGTTAGCATTGCTTATTACCCCCTCTGCATCAATATTTATTTTTCTTTTCAACTCTTTTAATGCTCGGTGATAAGTCACCTTTACCTTAGATTCACTACATTGAAGGATTCTTGAGGTTTCCTTTATAGAAAACTCATTGATTCCGCGAAGAATGACAATTATTCGATAATGTGGTTTTAGTTTGGCTATGGCTTCATGTACAAGATTTTTGATTTCATTTTGTTCAATCACTTCATTTGGATCTAACTCAATCGCTTTCATTTGATTGAAAAATCCTTTTTTCAAAATAGAAACCAATCGATTCTTTCTATAATGGTCGATTGCTACATGTTTTGCTATGGAAAAAACCCATGTTTTAAGGTTTTGGCTAGAATTATAGTTAGATAAATTATTAAGTACACGGATGAATACCTCCTGTGTCATATCCTCAGCATCATTTTGGTTACCAGAGAAACAAATGAGAAATCTGTAAACATCTTTATAGTAGCTGTTATAAATCCTGATAATGCTGTTTTCCAAGTTATCTAAATCAACCAATTCTTTCCCTCCTTGTTAGAGTGCTTAACTATTATTCGTTTGAGTCGTAAATAAAGTTACATGAATTTAGTAAGATATAAACTATTTCTAATAAACATGGAAAAACTCCTACACTGTAACCATTATCTAGCAAGAAAATAATTTGTTTTTCGCATCCATTTCTTTGTACTTTATAGTAGGATTAAATATATTGTGCAATAAGAAAGGAACGACAACATGACTTACAAAATGATAGTTTTAGATTTAGACGATACATTACTTCGCGATGACCAAACAATCTCACCTCGTACAAAGCAAGCGCTTATGGATGCACAGGAAATAGGTGTTAAGGTTGTACTCGCATCAGGTCGCCCAACATACGGAATGAAGCATATTGCTGAAGAACTTTCACTTTCGAAATATGGAAGCTATATTCTTTCTTTTAACGGAGGTAAAATTATAAATTGTCAAACTACTGAAGAAATCTTTAGCAGCACTTTATCATGTGAGAATGTTCACAACCTGTATGAAATAAGTCGCCGTGAGGATGTATTTATTCATACATACGTAGGTGATGAAATTATTACAGAAGACGAAAATCCATTTACAACGATTGAATCTGAACTTACTGGTTTACCAATTACGTTGGTAGAACAATTTAAAGAGGCTGTATATGAGCCAGTTGTTAAGGCTTTAATGGTAGATGAGCCGGAAAAACTTAAAGTAGTAGAAACAAAGCTTCAAGAGGAATTGAGTCATAAGTTTAGTGTTATGCGCTCGAAACCATATTTCCTAGAGTTTACTGAGCAAGGAGTAACAAAAGGTACAAGTTTAAATCATTTAATACAGGTTTGTGGAATTAAACGTGAAGAAGTAATTGCCATTGGTGATAGTTATAATGATTTAGCGATGATTGAATTTGCTGGTCTTGGTGTTGCTATGGGCAATGCACCTGACGATATTAAAGCAGTAGCGAATTATGTAACTGATTCAAACATGAATGATGGTGTTGCAAAGGTTGTAGATGAGTTTGTATTGAAACAATTAGTTACAGCATAAATTTCATATAACGTAAAAAAACAGTGAGTATATTTAATGCTCACTGTTTTTTAT
>NZ_HG428741.1:1702894-1751271 GCF_000380245.2 Bacillus massiliigorillae | reverse complement strand
TTTTTTTATGTAATTAATTATTGCACTCTATTAATTAAAGGCAATATGAAATAAAAACAGCTTCCTTCTCCTTCTGTGCTCTCAACCCCTATAGAACCTTTATGGAATTCTATAATTTCTTTCGAGATAGCTAAACCTAAACCAGAACCATTATGCTGTTTACCTTCGTAGTTGTTTTTGTAAAACCGTTCAAATACTTGCGTCACGTCTTCTTCTTTTATACCAACTCCATTGTCTATTACCTTAACTTTAACAAAGTGAGTTTGTCTCAAAGCTATCTCTATTGTAATGAATCCACCTTCTGATACGAAACGTTCAGCATTAGTTAAAAAGTTAGCAATAATTTGTTCAATCCTTATTGGATCAATTAATACCATAGGGTCGATATTTGAAGGAAAGTAATCGTGGTAGGTGAAAGTTATTCCTTGCTTTTCAATATCCCATTTATATTTATGGTAGATGAGTTTTATATAGTCTCTCATATTTATTTTTTTAAATTCAAATTGTACTTGTTTATTTTCAATGTTGGTAATGGCTCTTAAATCATCGAACATTCGTGAAATATATAAGCCTTTTTCGTGTACGATTTGAATGAATTTTTTTTCGCTTTTAATTATCCCATCTAACATAGCCTTTGTATGTAAATTAATACTAGTTAAAGGTGTGCTAATTTCGTGGGAAATATTACTAATTAAGCGACTTCTTGATTGTTGAACTTCACTTAGCTTTTCATTTGTGGTTTGTAATTCTTTATTCATGGCTTCTAGTTCCATTGTACGATCAAGGACTTGTTGTTCTAATGATTCATTTAGTACTGCTAAATCTTTGGAAAGACGTTCATTCTTTTCGGAGGATTTAGCATATTTTTTAGAAATGATAATAGATTGTGAAAATAGAAAGAACAATAAACCGATTGATGATAATTCAGCCGTATAAATAACCCTATTAAAATATAAAATATCATTTACAGCTGTTAAGCATATGATCAAGGCACCAAAAGCATTTAAAAACGCATTTTCACGTTTCTTTAAATAAGCTTTTACGTATACAATGAATAAATATATAAATGTTAAGAACATGAATATTTGTAGTAAAAGCATTGTTTTCGTATATATGATAGGTGGTGTAAGAATAACAAACATACTATACAACGACATACTACCGATAATAACATTTCTCCATTTCCAGCTCATATCTTGCGAGAATTGTGTATAGGCGTATAAATAAAAAAAGAGCAAACCTAATGAGGCACCTAAATAACCCAGTTTTGAAGTTACCTCATAACTTAAGAAGGAAAAGAGTATTTCTGCCAATGTTGCTTCTAAAAGTGTGGCTCTTAGTGAAACAATTAAACAAAGCATACCAAAAATAAGTAATGAAGTTTCTTTTCGACGGAAAGAAAACAAGACAATGTGATATAACCCCATTGTTCCTAAGCACATGCTTATCATTGCTCTATAGGTAATCTTCTTATTTTGATAGCCTGATATTGCTTTCTGCTCCCCTAACTTAAGTGAAGTGATCATACCAGATTTCTCATTCTGATAAAAATTTGAAACTTGAATAACAAGATCAACATTTGTAGAAGGAATCTCAAATGAGACGACGTTGGCGTTAACTATAGGTTTTGAAGATTGCTTGTTTTCTCCGACAATCCCTTTTTTCATAATAAGTTTATCATTCACCCATAACGCAGATGAGGTAGGGATATTGGGAATATAAAGACTTTTTATCCTGCCAACTTGGTTTTTCTGAAATATCAATTGTAAACGATATGTTGCATAGCCTGTATTCGGAATTTTCTTTCTTTTTATTATGTAATGGGTCCATGTATTAGGAACTTCTACATAATGTGCGGAGACTAGTCCGTTATCATTTTTAAAATCTGTGGGGCTATATAATTTATTCCAATAAAACTCCCATTTTCCATTGAGCGGAATTACTTCTGTTGGAGATTGTTGTTTAACTTCAAAAACTCCCTTCTCAGCTGCTGAATTGGCATGTGCATCATGTACTTTATAGGTTATTAAGATTAATAGCATAGTAAGAAGAATGATTATATGTTTCCCTTTCATTTCTTATATCCCCAACTTTTCTAATCTGTTTTAAAATCAATGATACCATTTAATGATTGTTAGAGTGTTGATTTATTGTTTTTTTTGGTATAATGTTAATGGAATTTAAGTGGGCTTTCTCATAAATTTATTATCATAACCGTTGAGAAAGCCCTGATAAAGTTTATAACTTAATATATTTTGGAGGATGAGATGACCAATCTAATATCTGCTCTAAATCATGAAATGAAATAATAAGTGTTGTTGTATTTATATTTGGATGAATGCTAACTGTGTCTTCATGATCAATGCGTTCAAATGGAATTTCTAATTTTTCTAGTATCTCATAAGCTTCTTTCTCTGTAGCTTTTACCATTCATCTTTCCTCCTATAATTAAATAGTTTTATATATTAACTATTAAAGCATGAACAAACGATGTACAAATGTATAATCCTTGTGTAATTATTGAATGTTTAAGTGAAAAAACATATTTACTTGCTTTTTTTCTTAATTTCATCAAAAATAGAAACTGTTGTTCTTCTATTAGAATAACAATAGTAAACTAAGTGTATTTAAGGAGAAAAGTAATGAAAAAGTGGTTAAGTCTATTATTGACACTAGCTTTATTAACAGGCTGCAGTGATGTAGATTCTAGTTCAAGTTCTAAAACAAATGAAGTTGAAAATAAAAACATAGTTTCAGAATATCCTACATATGAAGCAACTGTTGAAAAGGTTACAGATGGAGATACATTAACAATCTCATATAAAAATAAACAACAAAGAGTTCGATTATTATTGGTTGATACTCCGGAATCAGTGAAACAAGGTGTTGATCCACAGCCTTTTTCAATTGAAGCCTCTAATTTCGTTAAGGAATTATTACCTATTGGTACTAAAGTAATCATTGAACCTGGTGTAGAAGGTCACGAGTATGACAAATATAATCGTTTACTTGCCTATGTATATGTAAATGGTGAAATGTTGAATAAAACGCTTATACGTGAAGGATTTGCTCGTGTTGGATTTATCTATAAGCCAAATACTCGCTATTTAGATGAGTTCTTAAAAATTCAAGACGAAGCGAAGTTGAATAAGAAGAACATCTGGAGCATTAAAGGGTATGTAACAGAAAAAGGATATAATGTAGACGCAGCAACAAATGCAACTATGAATACCACTAATCAATCAGAAAATAATTCTTCGCGAAACCAACAAGAAAAAATTAAAGGAAATACGAACAGTAAAATATATCATGTTCCTGGTGGGAAATATTATGATACACCGATGAAGAATATTATATGGTTTGATTCAGTAAAAGAAGCTGAACAAGCGGGATATCGAGCTTCTAAGGAATGAGAAAAACGGCTGATTTAGGTTAATATAAATCAGCCGTTTTTTTAATAAAATTGAATATTATTTGATTTTATTTACCCTTTTTTATCATTATCTTCTACTTTAGCGACAATAACTTTAGACTTTAATCTTTCCTCTTCATATTCTTCAAGTGCATATTTATCATCTTCATTATCTCTAGTTACCTTTTGTACAGTTATTGCCCCTACAACGGTTAATATCATTACTGCAATATAATAACCTTTTTCATTTAACTCCAGATTATCTGCATTATATAATCCAACACTAAGTAACACTATACCTGATATGAACGCTATCCAAGCAAGAAAAGTAAATGCTGTTGTGTTTTTCTTTCTATAACGTTGCATGTATTACACTCCTTTTACATTTTCGTTTAAAAATGAGCAAAGATTCATGTTGAAAATCATAGTTCTGAAATGAGCACTTCTGGAATTATGTTAGATAGACTTGATGTAATTATTAATTGCAAGTTCTTTATTACCTCATAATTATATATGGAATAGAATTGGAAAAACATAAAACTTTAGTTGTGTTTTAAACTGAAATGAAAACGAAAGATGTAAGAATAATAATGAAAGATATGCAAAACAATACAAAGTAATAGTAGTATTTTAAATCATTTATATTTAGGTGAGAATTTTATGAAAAAACAAGTTCCTGAACAAACATCTACAACTGATTCATCTTCAAATCTACAAATAGAAGAATTGGAAAATGCCCTAAATAAAATGGTAGATGCAGAATTTAAAAATCTTGAAAAAAAAGAACAGAAAATCAAGATGATTTACATACGTACTTTAGTTAATTTAGAACGAATAAACGAAAGTATTATCATGCCGTTTCGCTTTGGTAGTTTAACTCTCTCCCCTTTTAGTAAACCGTTAACTGCTAAAGAATGGGGAGATATTTGGAAGAATTGCAAAGTAAATGTTCAATATGAAGTACGTTTTAAACCACTAACAAATAATTTAACTAATAAGCTAATTCATGCCGAATAAAAATAAGAAGCTGTCGTACTTCCGACAGCTTCTTATTTAAATGTACTAACTAGCCTTTATAGTGTAATTAATTGTATTGTTGCTTTATACTGTCCAACAACAATTTCTTCTCCATCTACTTTTTTATCTTGAATAACAATGTTTTGCATGAGTAAATTCTCTTTCAGCATAGGTTTAAACTTTTCAATAACATGTTGTAAATAATCATCAGCATTTACTACAATATCAATGTACATATTAATTGGTAGATTCAACTTCTTACGATACTCTTGTATAGCTCGAATTAATTCGCGTGCCACACCTTCTTGAATTAAATCCTCTGTTAGAGCAACATCTAATATAACGGTAAATTCACCATTGGTAGCGGAAGAGAATCCATCTTTAGCTACTTTTTCTACCAAAACATCTTCAAGAGTCACTTTCACTGATTCACCAGCATCTGTTTCCATCATTCCGTACCCAGTATCTATAAATGCTTTTGCTTCTTCTTGACCTAGTTGTTGAACCCACTTGTTAGCAATGTTAGCGTATTTTCCGAATTTAGCACCAGATTTTTTGAAATCTAGCTTCAGCTTTATTGTAGCAAATTCTCCTTCGTCTCCAATTTCATAAAATGTTTTTACATTTAATTCATCCAATACGATGTTGCGGTAAGAAGACCAATCCATTTCTTGATTAGAGCTAATAAGAGATAGGCTCGCTAATGGTTGTTTTACTTTCATTGATGCTGTATTTCTAATACTTCGACCTAATTCGACAACTTGTAGAACAGCAGCCATTTCTTTTTCTAATTGAGCATTGATTAGCGTATCGTCATATGTCGGATATGCTGATAGATGAACACTTTTACCAGTAAGATTAGTATAGACGTCTTCTGCAATAAATGGTGTTAATGGTGCAAGTAGTTGACTTGTTTTTGTTAGCACTTCATATAAGACTTGATAAGCTGCAACTTTGTCCTCGTTCATGCCATTAGACCAGAATCGTTCTCTTGAGCGTCTTACATACCAATTACTTACTTCTTCAACTAATTTAGCTATCTCTCTTGCTGCATTTGTGAAATGATATTCCTCAAGATTATGCGTAACGGTTTTTATTGTGCTGTTCAGACGTGATAAAATCCAGGCATCTAGTTTATTTTCTTTGCTTCATAGGTTTTATTAGGACTGTATCCATCTAAGTCAGCATAGAGCGCATAGAAGCTGTAAACATTGCCAAATGTATCAATTAATTTTGATTTAGCCTCTTGAACCACTCGCTCTGAAAAACGTTTTGGATTCCATGGTGCACTGTCTACTAATAACGCCCATCTTAATGAATCTGCTCCATACTTTTGAATTAAATCCATCGGATCAAGTGCATTTCCTTTACTCTTAGACATCTTTTGCCCATTTTCATCTAATACATGACCTAAAGATAGAACGCGTTTATATGGTGTTTTGCCAGTATATAAAGTAGAGACAGCTAACAGGCTATAAAACCATCCACGGGTTTGATCGATACCCTCAATAACTACATCAGCAGGGAATTGTTTTTCGAACAATGCTTTATTTTCGAATGGATAATGATATTGAGCAAATGGCATGGAGCCGCTATCAAACCAAACATCTATTACTTCAGGTGTTCTTGTCATTGTGCCACCACACTCTGAGCAGCAAAGTTTCACTTCATCTACATACGGTTTATGCAATTCGATTTCTTCTATTGGTTGAACGGAATGTTGCTTTAAATCTACTATGCTTTTCGGGGCATATTGATGATTACAACTATCACATTGCCAAACATTTAGCGGAGTTCCCCAATATCGTTTACGACTGATATTCCAATCCACCATTTCTTCTAAAAAGTTGCCAAATCGCCCGTGTTTAATATGGTCTGGATGCCATGTAACTTCTTCATTATTTTTTATAAATTGCTCTTTCATTGCAGTTGTTTTAATAAACCAGCTTTCATTTGCA
The DNA here is from genome assembly GCF_000380245.2 of Bacillus massiliigorillae. GTDB lineage: Bacteria > Bacillota > Bacilli > Bacillales > DSM-1321 > Bacillus_AD > Bacillus_AD massiliigorillae. The sequence goes on along the minus strand of NZ_HG428741.1, from coordinate 1,744,884 downwards.
TAGTATAAAAGCGGTGAATCGCATCGCCAGCAGTGAGGATAATTATGTTCATGTTTTTCTTTACTGAAAAGTAAATCCTTTTCAGCTAATGCACGAACTATATCTACATCACAATCTTTTACAAAACGCCCTTGAAAAGGATTAATGTCTGATGTGTATTGGCCTTTTTCATTTACAACATTTACGAATGAAAACTCATTTTCTTGGATTACTTTATAATCATCTTCCCCATATGCTGGAGCAATATGAACTATGCCGGTACCACTTGTATCTGTTACATAATCCGCTTCCACTACTTGATGTCCTATCTCAACGGTTACGAAATCAAATGGTGGTATATATGATATACCCTTTAACTCTGATCCAAGATGAACTGATAAGATGTCATATTCATCTTTTAAGACAGTGTCAACTAATGACTTGGCTAGAATGTATATATCATTTCCTTGTTTAGCACGAACATATTTCATATTTGGATTTACAGCTAATGCAACATTGGCTGGTAATGTCCAAGGTGTTGTAGTCCATCCAAGAAAATATTCATTATTCTTATCAACTAACTTAAACTTGGCTGTTGCAGTTAAGTCTTTCACTACTTTATAACCTTGAGCCACTTCATGTGAGCTAAGTGACGTTTGGCAACTCGGACAATATGGAGATACACGATGTCCTTTATTTAATAAGCCTTTCTCATGAATCGTACCAAGGATATTCCAAACACTTTCGATATAAGGATTTTCAAGTGTAACATATGGATCATCCATATCTACCCAATATCCTAGTTTCTCAGTAAACTCACGCCATTGCTTTTCGTATATAAAAACACTTTCTTTACATTTATCAATAAAAGCTTGCACACCATAGTTCTCTATTTCGTGTTTACCCGAAATTCCTAATTGTTTTTCAACACCTAGTTCAACAGGTAGTCCATGAGTATCCCATCCTGCTTTACGAATAACTTGATGTCCCGACATGGTTTTATATCTTGCTACAACATCTTTAATCGTACGTCCTAAAGCATGACCAACATGGGGTAAACCATTTGCGGTTGGTGGACCTTCATAAAAAACAAATGATGGCTTTCCTTCTTGGTTATTAACTGATTTTTTAAATATGTTTTCTTGCATCCATTGTTTTCGAACTTGTTCTTCTCGCTGAATTATGCTTTCTTTTTTCATTGGATATCGCTCCTATACGGTAATTTAAAAGCATACAAAAAACCCGTCCCTATAAAAAGGGACGGGTTGAACCGCGATACCATCCTAATTCTATTGAAGATTCCGTTCATCAATAGCACTTAGCCACGTACGATCATACGCGTTCCTTTTAACGGTAGACACCCGTTCAAGCTTACTTTGTATTCAGCTTGACTTCTCGGAGAGGATTTTCATTAAAGACCTGAACACCAGCTTTCACCAAATTGCCGGCTCTCTTTAGGACAGTTTCTAAAATTACTTGTTCTCGTCAATGAATTTGTATGCTTTTATTGCAATTATATTAACACTATGGAATTTTAGTGTCAAATTACTCTGTAATTTTATTTTGTGTACATTTTCATATATATCTACACTAGAAAAATTAACTAAATACTACACGGTTAAAATTTTGATTATATAGTTTAGGTAAAGAAATAAGTAAGAAATTAAGTTGTTTTTTATGTTGAATTAAATTAACTTTAGTTCCAGCGTCAGTAATACCCTCAAATCTAATCATATCTGAACCACTGTAATGTAGTCCTGTTAAGTAAAAATGAAAAGCTTGTCCGTTATTAACTAAACTAATACCTACTTTTTCATCTTCATTAAGGTTAAGCTCAAAATCTCTTACCATATTTAAGATTTCAGTGTACAGCCCCTTTTCTTGACCTTGTTTATTGCTTAAAATTTCTGGGTCAATATTCAAAGTTGCTAATGTTGTTTCTACACTCATGATAGTTCCCCCTAGTTAATAATTACTTATCTATAAAGGAATCTACCCTATTTAAAAAATTCATAAACCGTGAAATAGATATGAGTTGTAATTCTTCGAAAACTTTTTGGCATCTTGATGTATTACCAAGCAATTATTTAATTGTATTCATATAAAAACCCGTCCTTAACTAATAAGAACAGGTCTATATACTTAATATAATTTATCAAAAAGGATTAGCTTTCATCATTACTTTTTCCAGCTTCTTTAGACAATTGCTCGAATGTTTTTACTTTGCCATGTGGATTTTGAGATTGCTTTCGTGTATTAAACTGTCGCTCTTCTTGACGTTTAGATTGAGTCATTATTGTAATTACTCCTTTTTATAGCTTTACATTTTTTGATTTTCTAGCCTTCTTTGCTTTTTCTTTATGAGCACGATTTGCCGCTGCACTGCCAAATTCCTTTGAAAATTCAGAATCAGTTTTACTAGAGTCAAATCCTTGTTTGTTTTTTTGCTGCGGGTCATTTTTCTTTGTTCGTTTTGGCACGCATATCCCTCCTTCTTGCTTTTAGTATTAGAAGTGAAAAAAGAAATATGCACGATTCATTTATTCAGGATTAGCAAGTACATTAATAACGATGTATCCAATATATTCATCATCAAGATATGCATCCAGTTTTCAAATTCCTGTTGTAGGCAGTTTTAAATATCCTACTAATTCTACATAACCTGGAAATGTATTTTTGCTTCATTTCTAGGAATATTAGTATTTAATAAAGCTTCAATTGGCAATGTTGATGTGTTTTTTAAGACTGTTACTGTTGATGTGTTATCTTTTATCATACCTAGAATGAAGTATGGTTTCATTTATAGAAATAAAAGTGGCTTTTTTATGTAAAATAGTATTCATTATACATAAAAAACAAGCTCACTTGATTTGAATAAGTGAGCTTGTTTCTATTGGAATTATATAGTCGCATTATTTTAGTTTGTATTTATCCCATCATAACAATCGGTTTTACTGTAACACCTGTTTTAGAGTCTTCGAACGCTTGATTAATATCTTTAAAATCATAAAATTTAACAAGCTTATCTATTGGGAACTTACCCGCTAAATAGTAGTCGACTAGCTCAGGAATAAATAGGTGTGGTACAGCATCTCCTTCAATTACACCAACCATGGCTTTTCCTTCTGCCATAATGTCATTATGAACGTCGAATTGCATTTCTGGCGTTACTCCTACAATTGCTACTGTGCCAAGTGGACGAAGAGCATGTAGGCTTTGACGGACAACTGGTGGTACACCTGTTGTTTCTACCGCATAATGTGTTCCACCATTTGTTGCTTTTTTAATTTCCTGAACTACATCAACATTTTTACCGTTTAAAGTAAGTGTAGCTCCTAATTCTTTTGCTAATTCAAGACGACTATCATGAACATCAATAGCAATAATATGTTTGCAACCTACAATTTTAGCAGCCATAATAGCACTTAATCCAACAGCTCCACAGCCATAAACAGCTATTGAAGTACCGAATGCTGGTTTTAGTTTATTCAATACTGTCCCACTTCCTGTTTGAATTCCACAGCCTAATGGTCCAAGCAATGCAAGATCTGCATCTTTATTAACTTTTACAACATTACGTTCATTAACAACAGCATATGTAGCGAAAGAAGATTGTCCAAAGAATGTGGAAACATTATGGTCATGTTGATGTAAACGATCATATCCTTCTCCATCGAAATTTAGAGCGTTGAAATTTTGACAAGTCGATGGATGAGCGCTTAAACAGTTTTCACAGTGGCCACAAGAAGAATAAGATAGAACCACATGATCTCCCTCAGCAATGGTTTCTACTGCATCTCCTACTTTTATTACAATACCTGAGCCCTCATGTCCTAAAACAACTGGAAATGGAGCTAAGCCTAAATCTCTGGCAACGGCATCTGTATGACAAACTCCAGTTGCAATGACTTTTATTAATACTTCATTTGCTTTTGGTGCGTTTAATTCAACTTCTTCTATTGAAAATTCTTTACCTAATTCGTGAGTTACTGCTGCTTGTATTTTCATAGTGATGATACCCCTTTCAGTAAAAAAATGATGTCCCCAACATCTATTATAAAACTATTCTGAAATATTTTCTAATAAGACGGGTTGTTATAACCAATTATTTACTATAGATATCTTTTGGATTCCTTCTGATTTGCAAAAGATTTTCAGGTGTATCAATTAACTTAAAGCCATATTGTGCATACAATTGATGCGCATCTTTAGTTGCTAACATGAATCTACGGACTTGCTGTAACTCTGGGTGTGTTGTAATAAACTGCATCAATTGTTTTGACAATCCGATTCCTCGATATTCAGGAAGAACAAAAACATCACATAGATAAGCAAAAGATGCTAAATCAGAAACAACTCTAGCAAACCCTACTTGTTGTATCGTGCTTTCTTCTTTCTTATAAACACCAAAGCAAAGAGCAGAATGCTGAATGGATTTTATCACAGTTTCCTTTGGAATATTATGTGCCCAGTAAGATTGTTTATTTAAAAATTGAAAAATAATATCAATTTTTAATAAATCTTTATCGGTTGAAATAAAATAGTTTTGATCAATTGTCCACTTTTCCATGTTAAGTCCCCTTTTACAAATAAATCTCTTATTCCTATGCATTTATTTTGCTATAAACATTTGTAAAGTGTTGTAAATTTTCCAACCTTTCCAGTATGTCATGTTTGTATTCTTCTAATTTTTCATACCCTGTTTCAGTAATCTGATATAGTTTCTTCGGTGGGCCAGAGGTGCTTTGCTCCCAATGTGAGATTATGCAGTTGTCTTTTTCAAGTTCTTTGAGAGAGAGATAAATTGCTGCTACATCAATCGTGTTATCTAATAATTCCTCGTTACATCGATGTAATAATTCAAATCCATACGAAGGTTTTTCGGCAATATATAAAAGTATAAATGCAGGTGTATGTCTCCCTCTTTGAAATTTCATTGTGTAATCCTCTCTTTTCCTATTTAGAACTGTTTAATCTTTTCATATATCATCGTCTTAAATGTTTGGACATAAATACGTCCATCACATAGTTTCCTACAGTATATACAATTCATCTACTAATCACATGAATCAAACCTATCAAAAAAACGATTCCTCAAGACGAAGAATCGTTCAATTAAAAATATATTCATCTTCATCTTCATCTTCTAGTTCAGCAAATACCTCAACTTCATCAACACGAATTTGTTTCTCTTCGTAGTCAACAAAACTTAGGACAGAATCATCCAATACTAGAATAGTTACCGTATCATCTTCATTAATTTTTGCTCTAAAAACAATATCTCCAGTTTCAAAGAAATTATTAACTATGAATACTTCACCTGTGTGAGGATGGAAGAAAGCTAATAAACTTTCAGAAGCAGTATTCTGTAATAGTTCCCATCCATTTGTTAATACAATAGCTAAATACTCCATTGCATGTTCAGTCATTTGAAAGACCTCCTACAATGTTAATATTAGGCTTATCATAAGCAAATTTAATAGAAATACCTTCAGATCCTCCATCAAGATCAACAGCTACCCCATTATTTGTTAACGTTAAATTAATAACTTCATTAGAGTATTTAATATCATAAAAGCGTACTTTATGCTCATGAGCTAGCACGATTATATCTTCACCCTTCGGAGTAGACATGATGAGATTATAGTCCCCAAAAGGTACAGTCACTGTTTCGAACTCTTGCTTTTTAATCTTCATCATCTATACCATATTCATCATCTGCATAAGCAGGATTAGCACTAATAGTGGCTGTATGTGTTTTGTGATTTACTGTAATGATTTTATCAAAAGATAAATGTAATATGACCAAACTTTCATCTTCTTCTACCATTAAAGTAGCCATTTTATCATGTTCCCTATCAACGATTAATAATGTTTCTTCATCTTCACTGCGGAATGCAGTCATTTCATTTTCTTCAGTTTGTTCAAGAATTATTGTCCATTTTCCGATTGTTGTCATAGTAAAATCCTCCGTAGATCCAAGCTGTCACAAACGTATTATAGCTTGAATACTACGAAGGTTCTATGCCATTTAGAAAAATTGTTATATTAGAATTATTTCGTTTGTTATTAGGCTAAATAATCTGAAATAATGACTTCAATATTATAAGGTGTTACATTGCCGTTAAAGGCAAAGATACAATCTGCTTCTTTCGGATTTTCTACGATTTCTCCTCTAGCTAATGTATGAAGAAGAAATAAATCATATAAGATAGGCTTTACTAATGACGTCATGGCTCTTCCCATTGCAATAATTCCAGTTTGATTGCCCTCTATATTATTTTCGTAAAATGGATGGCTTCTTAATGCTAAATCACACCAAATCATTTTTCTTTCTTGTAAGTCAATAATTACAGGAATAGAAATGGTTGAATTTGATGCTAAATCTAGTTTATCACCCACGGTTGATAACTCGATAATTTCACCAGAATTAGGTTCATTCCTCATCATCCAACCCGCAAATCTTCAGGTAGAGATATGAAGTGGTGATTTGTAAATAAGTATAATTGAGCTTCAATGTAACGCCCTCCATAATTTTTATATACAAGAAATTAAAGAAATGTTTTCTATATTCTAATTAGTGTATATTTAGTGGTAATAGTTTTTTAATTTTCAGTCTTTATTAAGAGGTGAATATATTGAAGTATGATGTCATTATTGTTGGGGCAGGGCTTGCAGGATTAGTCGCAGCATGTGAACTTACTGATGCGGGTAAGCATGTTTTGCTTTTGGACCAAGAGCCAGAAGTATCATTAGGCGGTCAAGCATGGTGGTCGTTTGGAGGTCTATTTCTCGTTGATTCCCCGGAACAAAGAAGAATGGGTATTAAAGATTCTAAGGAATTAGCTTGGCAAGATTGGCTTGGCTCTGCTGGGTTTGATCGAGATTATGAGGATTATTGGGGTAAGCAATGGGCAAAGGCTTATGTTGATTTTGCGGCTGGTGAGAAACGTGAATGGCTTCATAGTTTGGGTGTTCGATTCTTCCCCGTTGTTGGATGGGCAGAACGTGGTGGCTATACAGCAGAGGGACATGGCAATTCAGTGCCAAGATTTCATATCGTTTGGGGTACAGGTCCTGGATTAGTTCAGCCTTTTGAAGCAAAAGTTCGTCAAGCAATAGACAGAGGAATAGTTGATTATCGGCCACGTCATCGAGTTGATGAACTGCTAACAGATGATGGTACTGTTATTGGTGTACGTGGAAGTATTCTTGAACCTAGTAGTGTAGGGCGTGGTGAAGGTAGTTCTCGTGTAATCATTGGTGATTTCGAATTTCAAGCAGAAGCCATAATTGTATCTAGCGGTGGTATCGGTGCAAACTTTGACCTTATACGGAAAAATTGGCCAACTCGACTTGGTGAGCCACCTAAGCAGATGATTTCTGGAGTGCCTGAGCATGTAGACGGTAGAATGTTAGCAATTACAGAGCGTGCAGGTGGTCGAATTGTGAATCGTGATCGTATGTGGCATTATACTGAAGGATTAAAGAATTGGAATCCTGTTTGGGCTAAGCACGCTATTCGTATTATTCCAGGCCCCTCTTCCCTTTGGTTTGACGCCACGGGACAACGGTTTCCAGCTCCTAATTTTCCTGGATTTGATACATTGGGAACGCTCGAAGCTATTCAGCGCACAGGCTATGATTATTCTTGGTTTATTCTTACTCAAAAAATTATAGAAAAAGAATTTGCTCTATCAGGAAGTGAACAAAATCTCGATCTTACAGAAAAAAGTATTAAAAAAGTATTATCGCGAGCGCTTCCAGGCGCCCCCCCTGCTGTACAAGCATTTATGGATAAAGGTGAAGATTTTGTAGTTGCTAATAACCTTCTTGAATTAGTTGCAGGAATGAATAAACTTGTTGGAAATAATCTGATACGCTACGAAGACATTGAACGACAAATTTTGGCTCGTGATCGTGAGATGGATAATAAGTTTACGAAAGATCTACAGATTACTGCACTACGTGGAGCACGACAATATATTGGAGATAAGCTTATTAGAGTAGCCTCCCCCCATAAGTTTTTAGACCCCAAAAATGGTCCATTAATTGCTGTTCGGCTCAATATTCTAAGTAGGAAAACCCTTGGCGGCTTACAAACTAATTTATCTGGTCAAGTTTTAAATTCATTAGGTTCACCTATTAAAGGCTTATATGCGGCTGGAGAAGTATCCGGTTTTGGTGGCGGGGGTGTTCATGGGTACCGCTCCCTTGAAGGCACGTTTGTTGGAGGATGTCTATTCACAGGGCGACAAGCAGGTCGAGCACTTGTAAAAGAATTAATATAGATAAAAAGCAAACGTTTAAATTATTTTCTAAACGTTTGCTTTTTATTTTACTTCCTCCTTTTTCGAATAGAGTAATAGAAGTATTTATTTCAAAAATCTCGAATAAAATGAAATAAATTCTCTACTCAAAGGAGGTGTTTTTATCTTCTGGAATAAGTTAAACAAACAGCAAAAGCTCCCCGCTTCTCTATTAAAAATAAAAAATGATTTAATAATGACTGATGTGCCAAATGACAAGAAGCATGTTATTTCATCGAAAGAAAAGAAACTTATCGAAAATATAAAAGCCCAAACTAATGCTTTAAACAGTAACAACATAACTAGAACGAAAGCCTATTTAGATTTTTATCAGCGCCACACTGAAATTCATTGGGCCTTTTTAGGTCATATGGTTTCACGTAATGGTGGCTGGAATATGACTGATTTAAATGGAACATTACTATCACGTCTACTTTCAAGTAAACAACGAACGTCATTTTTTACTTTTTTGGAACGTGGAAATTGGCTTATCTTTCAAGATGCTTATCCTCAATTTTTACTATATGAAGAATCTTTAAAACAAGGAAAAAATCTCTTTCACCTTCTTCCCTATTTTCATGTATCAATCTTTATGAGAATCATTTGGAACCATTTCTATTTAAAACGAGATTCATATATTCTTACTATTGCTTTAATCATTAATGAGCAAAGTTATTTAGAGTTAAGGGTCATTCAAAACCCTTCTTATAAAAAAACAATCTTTAATACACTGGAATATCAATTGCAAGATTTACTATCGATGAATCAGATTCTATTTCCATTTCATAAAGATGGAAACGTAAAGTTAATTGGAGCAACACTTCATCATTTTCAAAATTTACATAAGCGTATTTTATTAGGAAAACGATTATATTCCATTCTCTTTAATAATCCTAGTAACTTGAAGTTAGTAGAGCGGTTTGCATACGCTACTCCACACACAGGTTCTAGAAAAGATTATTGGTCTCATATTTTTAATGATGTTGATGAAAGTGTCCCTTGGAATAAATTAAAACCTAGACTAAGATCTTGTCGGTTAAATGCAGGTGCAGCACGTTTCTATAGCCCTAAATTAGAATACGCTTGGAAGAATTACAATCATGCTAGTGCAGAAATTATTGATTGGTATGAAGATTGGCAGATTATAAATTATCTAATCCATGCCGAAGAAAATGTATTAGGAGAGATCGAAGATGAATATTGTCAAACAATCGAAAATATCGAGCTTGCAGCAATTGCCAAAAAAACGTTCTTCTCATTTGATTTGTAAACTAACGAAGTTTCTACCCGCAATGCTTCTTGCTTCCTTGCTTGGAACGTATTTAGACCTTTTTTTTGTTGGAAAAGGCTTATATGTGTTTCCTAAGCGATTATTTCCCGATGTTTTTACTATTAATATTGTATTTACTTTATTCGCTCTCCCACTTTTTATTGCTTTGTTTCTATACATCAGTAAAAAAATAAATTCGTGGGCTAGAGCAGCGCTTATTTTGGTCTTGAGTTTTATCATGTCGATTATAGAGAAGCAATCTGAAACATTTGGTTTTTTTATACATCATAAATCATGGGAGCATATATATTCTTTCTATGGCTATATATTGTTTTTAATAATTATTTATTCATTCCATCATTGGCAAAATAAGCAATAACCTTTAAAAAATAGACTAACTATATACGTCTTAGCAAGCTAGAATAGTGAAATTTACAAATAAGAGTGAAAAATTCCCGAAATAGCTAATCGATTATTAATTAAAGTGAAGATTTTTAAATTTTTTTCAAAAAAATTGTTTAATAATGTAGGATATTCCGAGAATTAGTGTTAAAATGAGCAATAATTCAAATAATTTTGATATAATTGATAACTTTATAAATGGAGATGATTTTGCATGACTGAATTACGTAGCAACATGATTAAGCAAGGTGTAGACCGTGCTCCACATCGAAGCTTGCTTAGAGCAGCTGGCGTTAAAGAAGAAGACTTTGGCAAACCGTTTATTGCCGTTTGTAATTCCTATATTGATATTGTTCCAGGACATGTTCATTTACAGGAATTCGGAAAGATTGTAAAAAAAGCAATTCGTGAAGCTGGTGGTGTTCCATTTGAATTCAATACAATCGGAGTAGATGATGGTATTGCAATGGGACATATCGGTATGCGTTATTCTTTACCTAGCCGTGAGATTATTGCTGATTCGATTGAAACAGTTGTTTCTGCTCACTGGTTCGACGGAATGGTTTGTATTCCAAACTGCGATAAAATCACTCCAGGTATGATGATGGCTGCACTTCGTGTTAATATTCCAAGTATTTTCGTAAGTGGTGGTCCGATGAAAGCTGGTAAAGACAGCGAAGGTAACGCTCTATCTCTTACATCTGTATTCGAAGGTGTTGGAGCATATCAAGCTGGACAAATTGATGAAGCTAGATTACAAGAAATTGAAACAGTAGCTTGTCCTACATGTGGTTCATGTTCAGGTATGTTCACAGCTAACTCAATGAACTGTTTAGCAGAAGGCTTAGGTTTAGCGCTACCTGGCAACGGAACAATTCTAGCTATCTCTGAAGATCGTAAAGAATTTGTGAAAAAATCAGCGAAGCAATTAATGGAATTAATCAAAAAAGATATTAAGCCTCGTGACATTGTAACAATCGATGCAATTGATAATGCATTTGCATTAGATATGGCAATGGGTGGTTCAACTAATACCGTATTACATACCCTTGCATTAGCTCATGAAGCAGGCATTGAATATCCAATGGAGCGTATTAATGAAATTGCTGAGCGTGTACCTCACCTTGCAAAAATTGCTCCAGCATCAGATTATCATATTGAAGATGTGCATAATGCTGGTGGTGTAAGTGCTATTATCAATGAGTTATTGAAAAAACCAGGCGCGTTTAACGGAGATTGCCTATCAGTAAGTAGCAAAACAATTCGTGAAAATGTAGCAGGTGCTGATATTCTAGATAAAGATGTTATTCATCCATTAGATAATCCACATTCTGAAAAAGGTGGACTTGCAGTATTATTCGGCAACTTAGCTCCACTTGGATCAATCGTAAAAGTTGGTGCAGTTGATCCTTCTGTAGGTGGATACCATAAAGGACCTGCAATTTGCTTTGATTCTCAAGAAGATGCATTATCAGGCATTATCACAGGTAAAGTTCAAGAAGGTCATGTAGTTGTTATTCGTTATGAAGGACCTAAAGGAGGACCAGGTATGCCAGAAATGCTTGCTCCTACTTCACAAATTGTTGGTCGTGGCTTAGGCGCTAAAGTTGGTTTAATTACTGATGGACGCTTCTCTGGTGCATCTCGTGGTATTAGTATCGGCCACATCTCTCCTGAAGCAGCTGAAGGCGGTCCAATCGCATTCGTTGAAGATGGTGATATTATCGAATTAGATATGAATAACCGTACTATTCAATTAGAAATCTCTGATGAAGAAATGGCAAAACGTAAAGCCAACTGGAAAGGCTTCGAACCAAAAGTAAAAACAGGTTACTTAGCTCGATATTCTAAACTTGTTACTTCTGCTAATACTGGTGGAGTAATGAAAATTTAAGATAACTACCAAAAAAAACGCAACCTCCTATTTTTTAAGGTTGCGTTTTTCTTATGCAGAGATTGTTTCAAAATTTGTTTGGTACCTTTCTATTACCTTACTAAATAGTGATGCTAACACTTGTTGAAACAGCATTCCAAATACAACTGGCATAGCCACTTTTGCTGGAAAATAAGTACTTGCTACAACAACACCAACAGCGATATTTCTCATACCTCCAGTAAATACGAGAGTTATAACATGACGTTTGTCTTTCCAAAGAATATGACCGATGATTAAAGCAAACGTATAGCCAGATGCTGCAAGGAAGAAAACAACTAAAACGATACCTACCAGTTCCCATGTGAAATTTTTCAAATAAGGAGAAATGGCACTACTATTAATCATGACAATACTGAAAATACATAGCTTAGAAAATGGTGCGAGTTTTTTACTAAGTGTTATCTCAATCTTCCCTTTTGTTAGTTCATTTAATAGAACACCTGTAATCGATGGCAGTACAATCATCCAAAGTAAATTGATTATAAGCGAAGATGTGTCAATAGAAATGGATTCACCAACAACAATATGCAATAAAGTAGGCATAATAAGCGGCGATAATAGTGTATCAATCAATATTATGGATAAACATAACGGAAGATTACCACGGCATATACTCACCCAAATGAAACTGGTAATGCCTGTTGGTACAGCCATTGAGATAATAAAGCCAATTGTTAGTAAATGATCGTGAAAGATTGCTGTTGCTACAAAGTACGCCCAAACAGGCATAAGAATATGTAAGAATGCGATGGTAAATAATATAATAGTATGATATTTAGTAAAGCTCTTTACATCCTTAAAGTTCATACTTAAGCTACTAGAAAACGTCATAAATGCGAAGAGCCATGGAACTAAAAATAAAAAAGAATTTCCAATATTGTCAAACAATGCACCTACCACAAGACTAAGCGGTGTCAAAATAGGCATCCATTTTTGTAGGTTTTTATTCAAACTAGCTAGCAAAGTTTACTCCTCTTTTCCTTACTTAATTACATGCATTTGAGTATACACCTCTCTTTAGTAGTCTGTCTATTCTGTATATTTACACGAGAGATTTTTCAGTATATTTATACAAAATCACTAAAAATTATCCCTTTTTGTCTACAAATTAAAAATAAGATTAAAATGAGACTGATTTCGAACGAAAAATAGCGTAAAAAGGCGTCCCGAAAGTGATTTCAATCACTTTTGGGACGCCTAAGTCATTATAAAATACTAAATTGATCATTCTTTAAATCTGTAATAAACATATAGCCAGGAGCATGAGTTATCATAATCTCTGGTTTTACATGCATAGCTACTGCTTGCGGAGTAACTCCACAAGCCCAGAAAACAGGTATTTCTCCCTGCTTAATAGTAACAGCATCTCCAAAGTCTGGTTTGTTAATATTTTGAATACCTATTACTTCAGGTTTACCAACATGAACGGGCGCTCCATGAACAGATGGAAAACGACTAGTAATTTGTATAGCTCGAATCGCATCCTTTTCCAACATTGGACGCATACTTACGACCATTGGTCCCTCGAAATGTCCTGCTTTAATGCTTTGTATATTCGTTTGATACATAGGCACATTGCAGTTTTCTTCGATATGTCTAATAGGAATACCATTTTTTAAAAGAGCTTCTTCAAAAGTAAAACTACAACCAATTAAGAATCCAACCATGTTGTCGTCCCAAACAGAAGTAACATCGGTTAGTTCTTCTGTTAGCTCTCCTTTTCGGAATACTCTATATTTCGGAATATCAGTTTTTATATTGGCATTAGGAGCTGATAATATTGGTACACCAGAACCTGGTTCAGTAACATCAATAATTGGACATGATTTAGGATTTCTTTGGGCAAATAAAAGAAAATCAAATGCCTGTTCCTTAGGTAATACTGCTAAGTTTGCTTGAATATAGCCTTTTGCCAAACCAGTAGTAGGCTTAATCCATTTATTATTTCGAATAAGTTCTCTAATTTGCTTTGGTGATTTATTTTCCAACCTTAGGTCCCTCCTAATAGTTTATTTAAATAATTGTGGAATACCGTCAATTAATGTTACTACTCCCATATAAGCCATTGTAATTACTATAAGGACGCCAAATATCGTCATCCATAAAGGATGCTTATAATCCCCTACAATACTCTTTTTGTAGACAGCAATAAGCATAACACCTAGTGCAATTGGTAAGATTAACCCATTTACAGAACCAGCTAATAAAAGAATATTAACTGGCTTACCAACCAAGACAAATACTGTAGTAGAGATAACGATAAAACCCATTACGAACCACTTTTGATATTTATCAACTGTCTTGCTAAACGTTTTAATAAAAGAAACGGAAGTATATGCGGCACCTATAACGGAAGTAACAGCAGCTGCCCAAATGATGATACCGAACATTTTATAACCAACATTACCTGCAGCATGCTGGAATACAGAAGCAGCTGGATTATTTGAATCTAATGGCAGACCTTGAGTGACAATTCCTAGAGCAGCTAAAAATAAGAATATTCTCATGATAGATGCAATTCCAATTGCACTTACTGCACTTTTTGTAACCTCAGGTAATGCTTTTTGTCCTTTAATTCCAGCATCAATTAGTCTGTGTCCACCAGCAAAAGTAATATAGCCCCCTACTGTCCCCCCTACTAATGTAACTATTGCTAAAAGATTAATTTCATCTGGGATAAATGATTTTACTACCGCTTCACCAACTGGCGGCTTAGCAGTAAACATAACGTATACCATGAGAATAATCATGACAAAACCCATGATTTGTGCGAAGCGATCCATCGCCTTTCCAGCTTCACGTACTAGAAAAATACATAAGGCGATAATCCCACTGATTAATGCTCCCATTTCTGGAGATACACCGAATATTACATTTACACCTAAACCTGCTCCAGCGATATTTCCTATATTAAAGGCGAGGCCTCCTAATACAATTAGCGCTGCTAGAAAATAACCTAAGCCTGGTAAAACGTCATTTGCGATATCTTGAGCTCGTTTTTCAGAAACAGCAATAATTCGCCATATATTCATTTGAGCTCCTATATCAATGATAATGGAGATTAAAATAACAAAACCAAAGCTTGCCAGAAGCTGTTCTGTGAAAACGGTGGTTTGTGTTAAGAAACCCGGACCAATTGCTGAGGTTGCCATCAGGAAGGCGGCTCCTAATAATAAACTCGTATGAGACTGTTTTTTCATATGTATTTCCTCCTGTTCAGTTGTCATAGATCAAAAGATGTTAAGTGCGGATAGTTCATTATGTTAAGTATGAGAAGAAAAATTGAAGAAAAATATATTATTTTAAGAATTCGGCTATTTTAAGAATATTAATATCAGCGTTCTGAAGTGTAGTTGAAATATATTTTGCGAAATCTAAAGCACTCTCACCATCACCATGTATACAAATGGTATTTGCTTCAATGGCTATTTCCGTTCCTTGTAGTGATTGGACTTTTCCTTCTTTTATCATTTTAATAACTTGTTTAACAGCTACATCACTCTCTTTTATAAGTGCATTGCTATTGTTTCTTGATGTTAATGTTCCATCATGCTGATATGTTCGATCAGAAAATACTTCATTGGCTGAGCACAAACCAATTCGTTTTCCGGCCTTCACAAGTTCACTTCCTGAAAGGCCAAATAATATTAATTCAGGATTCACTTTATAAATCGCTTCAGCGATTGCTTCTGATAGTGCTGTATTTGTTGAAGCCATATTATATAGCGCGCCATGGGGCTTTACATGCTGTAATACTCCACCTTCCGCTTTAACAAATGCATACAATGCACCTATTTGATAAGTAACGATGTCATACACTTCCTGTGGTGATACATTCATATTTCTTCGACCAAACCCTACTAAATCTTGAAATCCAGGATGTGCGCCAATCGCTACATTTTTTTCTAAAGCTAATTGTACCGTTTTCCGCATTGTTGTTGGATCACCAGCATGAAATCCACATGCTATATTGATTGAAGTAATATGATCTAGTATTTCTTCATCTCGTCCCATTTTATAAGCTCCAAAGCTTTCTCCCATATCACAGTTAATATCAACATAAGCCATATGCTTTCTCCTCCTAATGTAATTTGAAATTTATTGCTTTCTTTAAAATATTCATCTTTATTTCTCGTCTTAGATAGAGTTTTTGAGCTTCTTCATGACTAACTTGAAGAAATCTCAGCTTGTCTCCTGGCTTTGCCTGAGCCAAATGAGGTAAATCGACAGAAACGACTTGAGCAATTTTAGGATAACCTCCAGTCGTTTGCCGATCAGCCAATAAAATGATAGGGTTTCCTTCAGCTGGGACTTGAATAGTGCCAAAGCTAACTGCTTCAGAAATCATTTCTTTTTTGTTTTTCAATGTTAGATGAGGACCCTTTAATCTATAACCCATTCTATCTGAACTTATTGATATTTCGAAATCTTCCGAAAAAAACACATTCAAACTATCTTCACTAAACAAATGATATTGTCGTCCTTGGATTACTCTAATTATTTTATTTGAGTTTAAATTAGGAACTAGCTTTGTAGTTGGTCTCCAATTATTACGTATATTAATATGTAGGGGTAAATGTGTTAATTGTATTTGGTCATTTTTTCGCAAAGCTCTACCCTTGAAACCACCTATTTTTCCTCTTAAGTATGTAGATTTACTATTCATTATTTCAGAAATTGCAAAACCACCTGAAACAGATAAATAGGCTCTACATCCTCTCTTAGCAGATCCTATTGTTAATATGTTCCCTCTTTTCACAATGACGGGCTTCCACATCGAAATTAATTTTCCATCTAATAAAGGAGAGAAATCTGCTCCACATAAAGCAATTACTACGTCTTGTTCAAATTGTAGCGTAGGTCCCACTAATGTAATTTCCATTACTGCTTCATCTTCTTTATTTCCAACTAACATATTGGCTATCCGATGTGATAGTGGATCCATTGCTCCGCTTGCAATAACTCCATATTTTTGAAACCCAAAACGACCTAAATCTTGTATCGTCGTTAGGAGCCCAGGTTTTAAGACCGTAATCATATATGTTGCCCCTCCAATTCTAAAAATTCAGTGTAGCTTATAGATTTAAATTTTATGATGTCACCAGATTTGAGCATTGTAGGAGGATTTTGATTAGGTAAAAATAAAGGTAATGGAGTCTGTCCAATAATTTGCCATCCTCCAGGTGTTTCTATAGGATAAATGCCAGTCTGCTCACCAGCAATTCCTACGGATCTTGGAGGTATTGATAATCTAGGAGATTGTCTTCGTGGTGTGGCTATTTTTTCACTCAGACCTCCTAAATATGGAAAGCCTGGTGCAAAACCAATCATATACACGAGATATTCTCCAGAAGAATGAATATGAATTACTTCATCGGTTGTTAAGTTGTTATATTCCGCCACATATTCTAAATCAGGCCCCAATTCCCCACCGTAATATACAGGAATCTCTACTACTCTAGGTTCTAACGTGTTATTCGTTTGTAAATTATTTAGTAGTTGGCTAATCTCATTGCAAACAAAATGGTATGGAAGTATGTAAGAATGTTTACTTAGTATTTTTATTGGGTCATAAAAAAGTGTAATAGTAGTGAATGCAGGAATATATTCTATCAGCCATTCTGGCATAGATTCTTCAATGAAAGTTGAGATAATTTGTACTTTTTGTTGGATATCTGGATGGATTACTTGACCAAACTCGATTAATATAGCTCGATCTCCAAGTGGATAAAGCGAATAATTCAACTTTGGCACCCCCTTTGGGTTGATGATATCAGAAAAGATAGTTTTGTATAAAGATACAATGGATTGAAAGTGTATTGTTTTAATTATACTAAAATAATTTAAAAAATCAATTCTATTTTGTATTTTCTGTTATATTAATGGTGTTTTATAGAGGATTATCGACATTTATTTTAAGTAATTCCATAAAATATTAAAAGAATGCGACAAAATATACATTGAATTCCCAAGGGACAAATCTATGGATGAATAAAATAATGCATATTTTCCAACCTCCTATATAGTTAAAAACCGTAAAGCATCCCAATAACTTTGTGGTTTTTACTTTTATTTATCTAATTTGTTTTGCTGTTTCTTCATGTTCTGTTCGTAATACATTTTTGCGATTCTTATTAGTAAATTTTTTCTTCTAAAGAGTTCATTCTTTTCACACCATCATCACATATGTGGACTTTAGTATAGTATGTATAATTATCCCTGTTAATGTCACCGAGTAATAGTCTTTATTACTGAAAATCATATTATGAGCACAGTATAAAACTATCAAAAACGAAATTGACTGATTTGGTCAATAGACTTATACTTAGTGTATTGACTAATATAGTCAATACACTTTCAAGAAGGAGGTGCTGTAAGATGAATGACAAATTCAGAAACTTACCAAAAGAAAAACAAGACCGAATTTTAAATGGTGCTATTTCGATTTTCGGTAAACACGAATATAAAAAAGCAACTACGGATGAAATTATTACTAGCGCTGGTATTTCAAAAGGTTTACTTTTTCATTATTTTGGTTCCAAGAAGAAGCTTTATCTAAGTTTATTTGAATACTGTATCGAATATTGTGTAAATATCATGAATGATTCGATGGATCAAAGTGAAACTGATTTCTTTGAAATACTAAGAATAACGACATGCAGTAAATTAAAAATCATTCAGCAATACCCTGCTATTTTTGATTTTCTAATGCGTGTATATCATGAAACAGCATCAGAAGTTATCGAAGAAGTTAATACTGAAAGTAATAAGCTATCACAAGAATTTATCGCTTCTTTGTTCCAAAATGTTGATTACAGTAAATTTAAAGAGCATATGAATCTTGAAATGATTATAAATACAATTACATGGGCTGCAAAAGGATTTGTTGACCAAAAGAATCAACAAGGGGAAATTAATCCAGAACAAATTATAGAGGAATTTGATGCTTATTTACAAATGTATCGCCAAGCTTTTTATAAGGAGGAATATGTATGAAAAACGCAATTGAGATTAAAGGTTTAACGAAGCTTTATGGAAAAGAACGCGGCATTCAAGACATTGATTTAAACATTAAAGAAGGCGAAATCTTTGGATTTATTGGACCCAATGGTGCTGGAAAATCAACTACAATTCGTACATT
The DNA here is from genome assembly GCF_000380245.2 of Bacillus massiliigorillae. Lineage (GTDB taxonomy): Bacteria > Bacillota > Bacilli > Bacillales > DSM-1321 > Bacillus_AD > Bacillus_AD massiliigorillae. Next base: position 1,725,847 of record NZ_HG428741.1, on the reverse strand, counting down.
ACTTTCTCTTATATACCCTACTAGTGGTACAGCAACGATATTCGGTAAAGATTGCATCAAACATGCTAGTGAAATAGCGAAAGATATTGGTTACCTACCGAGTGAAGTTTTCTATTATGACAATATGAAGGTGAAGGATTTATTAAAGTACTCTGCTTCCTTCTATAAAAAAGATTGTAGTGCAAGAACGAAAGAATTATGTGAAATTTTAGAGCTTGATCCTAATAGAAAGATTGAAGATTTATCTTTTGGAAATCGAAAAAAAGTCGGTATTATTCAAGGCTTATTACATAGTCCCAAACTCATTATTCTTGATGAACCTACCGGCGGCTTAGATCCATTAATGCAAAATAAATTCTTTGAACTCATTAAAGAAGAAAATAAAAAAGGAGCGACCATCTTCTTCTCATCTCACATTTTATCCGAGGTTCAAAAGCTATGTGACCGAGTTGGATTTATTAAAGATGGCAAAATCATTAAATTAGAAACGATTGCCGCATTAAGAGAAAATAGTTATAAAAAAATCACTCTAGAAGCAGATACATCAATTGATGCCGAGATTTTCGAAATGGAAGGTGTCACACAGCTTGAAGTGATTGAAACACATGCTTCCTTTATCTTTAAAGGTAATATTAATGAATTAGTAGCTAAAATTAGTACTCTTTCATTAATCAATCTCGATATTACTGAACCAGATTTAGAAGAGATTTTCATGCACTACTACGATAAGGAATAAAGGAGGCCGTTCTTATGAATGTTTTAAAATATGAAATGAAAATCAATATGAAATCAACAATCGTTTGGGCTATTGCACTTGGCTTGCTTGGTTTTGTTTTCATTTCAATTTTCCCTGCATATACAAGTGATGTAGAAGCGCTTAAAACATTAATGGCGAGCTATCCACCTGAGGTGTTAAAGGCGTTTGGTTTAGGTAACGCTGGTATTGAAACGTTCAATGGATTTTATAGCTTCTGCGTTGTCTATTTAATTTTTGTTGGTGCGATTCAAGCTCTTATTTTAGGAATTAATGTAATCTCTAAGGAAAAAACACGTAAAACGAGTGACTTTCTTTTTACAAAACCAATGAATCGACTGCAAATTTTAGGAGAAAAGTTCATTACAGTATTTATTTGTATTATCTTCACAAATATTATTTATCTTATTGTCACCTACTTTGCGGCGATTACTTATGTAGAAAAAATTGATTGGAACGTATTTTTCTTACTCGTTGGTGCCCTTTTCTTTACACAAATTATGTTTTTAAGCTTTGGTTTTTTCATGGGCTGCCTTTTTAATAAAATTAAATCGCCAGTTACAATAGGAATCGGTATTGGTGCATTGTTTTTTGCACTTGAAATGGTTGCGAATATGTATAATGATACAGCATTAAAATATTTATCACCTATGAGTTATTTAAATCCTAGTTATATTGTTGATCATCACTCCTATGAAGTGTCGACGTTTATTACAGGTACAATTCTTACCCTTTGTTTTATCGTACTGGGTTTTTATCTGTATAAAACAAAAGACATTAATGCTTAAGGGAGGAGAAATAAGATGAGTTTATTATTTCATGAGTGGAAAGCGAATTTTAAATCATTATGTCTTTGGCTAATTGGTACGATGGTTTTAATTGGAATTAGTGTTGCCAAATCGATGGGTATGACAAATGATAACGGACAATCAATGACAGACTTATTAGAGCAGATGCCAAAATCGATGCAAGCCTTATTCGGTGTTGGTATGGTGGATTTCACGAATATTACCGGTATCTTTTCTGTTATTTTTCTATATATTGCTGTTATAGCAGCTTTTCATGCTTCTAGCATGGGTACTTCTATCTTTTCAAAAGAAGAACGAGATCGAACTTTTGAATTTTTATATGTAAAAGGAATGAAACGTTCTCAAATATTGAGTTATAAACTATTAATATGCATGATTAATATGTTTCTACTAAATACCGTTACTTTCTTATATAGCGTATTACTAGTGAAAGTAATTGATAAAACGAATATTTTTCATGACCTATTGCCAATGATGACGGGTCTTTTGTTTATTCAGCTTATATTCTTTAGTATTGGTTTATTCATTTCCTTTCTTACAACAAGAACGAAAATGGCAAGTAATATCTCATTTGGGATTGTAATGGCGTGTTTATTCATGTCTATTTTCTCGGATTTAAGTAAAAAAGCGGATTTCTTCCGATATATCACCCCTTTCAAATATTTTGATGGAAAAATAATCTTACGAGATGGCCTTGATACTAAATATATTTGGGTTTGTGTAGCAGTCTCTATTGTTTGTGTTACTGGCTCCTTCATCTTGCATAATAAAAGAGATTTGAAATCTTAATAATTCAAAAAGCAATGGTGTATTGTATATATTTTTAAATAAGTTAAAAAAACCAGCAAACATGGTATTGAGCCATATTTGCTGGTTTTTTCATTTAGTATAATAGTTATTAATCTTACAAACTATTCTTAATCTATAGCTATATTCTTGTCGGTTCTAAATATGGAACATTTTTAGAACCAATATGTGACTCTTTCACTACTTTCATGAGATTTTCATATATATCTGCCCATGTATCATCTAAATTTAGAGTCATAACTTCCATTGTAGTCCGTTTATTCCAGCGATATATTTCGTTAATTGTGGTGCCGTTATACGGATAAATCAAAATTCCTCTTATGTCTTGGTCTTCTGCTTGATGCATCATGTACGTAAACAATTGATACATATTGTGACTATGAAATGATGATTTACCGAAGTTTTCTTGGAACATATTTTTGTAAAATTTCGCATCAATAATGATTTTTTTAGCTTCTTTTTTATGAGTTAATGAGACATCAGTTCGCATTGTTGGCAGTAAAGAACTATTTCCTTCTAAATTCCATTTCATCACTTCAGATGATACTGTATAGTTTTTTTGTTCAACTCGAAAAAAAGTTAATCAAAAACTTCTCAAAAATGTGATTAAGTGCTTTATCATCTATTTCTGCAGAAAATAAGCTCCAATTACCATGTTTATGAGACAATAATGTCAGTTCATGTAGCATTTTAGCAATATGAATCATTCGTTTATAATGATTCGTATGTCTTTTGAAATGGATGCGTGAAAACATTTCCTTTGTTAAAGCGATATCGTCAATCTCTGTTAACAATTCTAAGTCTATGAAACTTTTCACTCTAGTTTCTTCTTTTACGTAGCGATTTCGACATATAGCTTTCAAAGTTGCTTTCAGCACTTGATTCAGTAGTATATTATTGGAATACTCGTCTTTTTCACAAACCACAACAGGCTTCTTCGATATGATAAATGACATAGACTCATTCATCATGACGCGACCACCAAGTCGACTAGTTTCTTCTTTATTTACAATATAATCTTTTAACAATCCTCGTCGATGTAAATAGTGCACTTCGGTAAGAAACTGTTTCGCGATAAAATCATATGTGATTAAATCTTCATCAACATCGTTTAAGCTATTAACAAGCTCTGGCATTTCATTCATGTAGCTAAGTAAACAATAAAGATTACGAATTGGAACTTTAAAAAGCTGTTCCATTTCATATTTCCTCTAAGATTGTTGCTACAATTTCTGGGCGATCGTAAAAGTATTCTTCAAGTAGTGGACTAATTTCAAAAGAAATAATTCCATCAAACCATATTTGTTCATCTAAGCTTTCTGGCTTTGAGGTAAAGAAAGAATGCCCTATTAAATAACCTTGTCCTAGTTGAAAATCAGATGAGATCTCTTTATTCATTATGTTTACAGCTCGAAGAATTCTAGAAATCATTTGATCTGAAATTCCATATTGATGCATCGTTTGCTTCCATTTCTCATTAAATGCAGGTACAAGTGTGATGAAAGCGAAACGGCGACGTAAAGCAATTTCTAGCTGAGCTAAAGATCTGTCAGCCGTATTCATTGTTCCGATTATATAAACGTTACTTGGAACAGTAAAACGGTCTTTTGAATACCCCATCGTTACAAATTCATCCCTTTTATCACGCTCAATTAGCATGAAGAGCTCTCCAAAAATCTTTGATAAATTTCCTCGATTAATTTCATCGATAATAAAATAGTAATCTTTTTCAGGGTTTTCTAATGCCCGTTGACAAAAATCATAAAAGACACCAAATTGAAGTGAAAAACCATGTTCATCTGGACGGAAACCCATTACAAAGTCTTCATATGCATAGTTTTGGTGAAACTGAACTAATTCTACACGAGTTTCGTCTTTAACACCCATGAGAGAATAGGCTAATCGCTTCGAAACAAATGTTTTCCCTACTCCTGGAGGTCCTTGAAAAATGATATTTTTCTTATATTGTAATAAATTAACAATAGTCTCATATTGATCATCATCAATAAATACTTCTCTTAAGAAATCATCTTTCGTGTATGCTTCTAGAGTACTGTTTCTAGAAGTTACTTCTAATGCACATTTTAAGTTTGGTTTTAGAATCCAGTTGAAATGTCCATTTTCCAGCTCTTCTCCTTCGAAAAGCATATTCCAATAACATAGGGATCCATCTTCCCTAGTATGCTTTGGAACTTTATTTGTCGCTTCCATAACACGTTTTGATAACTGAGCAACAGCACTATTAAATGAAGAAGGATGCTTATCTAAAGCTTGTGCCAATTGAGTTGCTGTTGCTTGCCCACCTAGTTTATACATGGTAGATAGATATTTAAAATCTATCTCTTTAAAAATAGTTTCATCCTCAATAAGATTAATCCACGATTCAACTGTTATTTCTTTATTATTATCGTCCACAGATAATGGCTCTTCCTTTTCTTGAAATGTATTTAATACATCGATCATTTTTTGTTGAAAAAGATTATATGAGAATAGTTCTATATCAGATTCGATGGAAGTGTCTTCTTGTCCCCTTTTCGGATGTTGATCACCATATAATAAACCATATCGTACTCTGTTCTCATCAATTGAGACAAAGAATTGAGGAGCCATCCGATGTGTGGAATAACCTTTTTCATAGACAGCTAGCCAACATTCTGAACAGCCGAAATTTTGATTCCAATTGAAGCCATTTAATACTTTTTCCTCTTCGAAATTTATACCTTGAAATGCTTCAAATGAACGTATTATTTCATGGATTTTTCTTTGTTCTTCTTTAACTTTCTGTTTAGTATTGTAATAATACAATTGAAATAAAATAGTGAAATTATTCCATGATTGCATAATATTCGTATCGTATCTCTGTTTAACTTGATTTTTGAATTCTTCCATTTCAATAAGAGTAATAGAGCCGGATTCTATTATTTGATCTAATACCATAAATTTAATAAGGTTAATTTTTTCCTTATTTCGATATTGTTCTCTTAATTTAAGCAATGTTTCACTGTCTTGTTTACACAGTGTTTCCAATAATAATTCGGGCTGTTTCATAAATATGCTTAGTTTTACTGCTTCACTGTATAAGTAATCAACAGCGCTTTCGACGATAACTTGATTATATTGCGTACTGCAATAAAAGAAGTCTTGTACATCTAGAATATTTATTTCGGAATATGTTTTTTGTAAATACTTGAGAGTTATTTCACATATTTCTACAAATGTTCCATAATTCATTCCAACAGAGCCTAGTTTTAATTCAATACCAAAGCTTTTTTTGATTGCAGTGAATATCTCCTGTTTATATAGAGGGTATTTCTTATAATCAAAAGCTGCAAATAAATAACCGAATAAAGGCGCTCCTAAGGAAATGGTACTGTTAAACTCTTTAGCTTTTTCACGGAACGCTTCAATTCTTTCTTCTAATGGTACAGTAGTATAAAATAACATATTTAGTAATTCTGCAACTTCTTCAGGACGTTCATCGGCATAATGCGTTAAATCTGCTGTATTACTCCAATGAACAAAGCTACCAGCTGATGGGTTTTCTTTTTGGATTTTTTGCACGATATCTTTAACTGTTAAACTATTGATTTCCTGCCCTTTTAAAAAAAGATGGAGACGTGTTAATATTTCTTTTTTATAATACTCATCATATAAATCTGTTTGTTTAAAAGCTAAATACCTTTTGTATGAAAGAATGATGTAATCATCTTTTAATAAGCTCTTCTTTAATTCATCATATGTCATATCTGCACCTCTACGTATGTTGTCAGTTATCATTATATTATAAATTTATTGATAAATAGAGAAAATGAGGTATTCAAGTAAATTTTAGTATTTAAAAAGTGCAATATACATGATTATAATTTATAATTATCTTACTTTGTACGAAGAGACAAAATTGTCTCAATACTCCGTAAAATTAGGAGATAATTGGTAATTTTACGTAATTATCAAAAACGTACATTTCCTCATTATTTCATCACATTTACATTCTATACTAGGTTTTAGGTAAGACATTATCTTTATTATTTATCTTATTATGAGGTGAAAATTATGAATAAAATCGATTCAACTATTTATGTAAAATTTGAACAAGAAGGACTAACTGCAGGTGAAAAGGCAGCTATATGGATGGATGTTTTTCCTTCTGATGTTGTAAGTACATTTTTCAAAAAAACACTTTCACTTTATGACAATTTTGCAGACAATAATTATTTTCCTAAAAATCCTTTTTTTCCAGAAATCTTAAATCATTTATTCTCCACTGATCAAGAGCTAGCTCAACTTTTCATTAAAGAATTTTTTCCAGAGCATATTTATCAAGCATTCATGCGCTCGGAAGAACTGACTCCAACGCATTAACTTCTAAATAGACTCACCTAAGAATAGGTGAACAAAAAAGATTATTGTTAAAACCTACCTTTAACCCAAATGGGATAAGGTAGGTTTTTTTGTTGTTATGTATTTGACATAAAAAAACCGAAATCCCTTTATATGATATGAGGAATTTCGGTTCATTTTTTTGAATATAATTATGCTTTAAATGGAATTTAATACCTCTTCACCTTGGTAAATTCGATATGCAGGTACAACAGTATCTGTCACGATTTCTTTTCCTTTTTCACGAATGAAGTCAAGTTTGTAATATGCATCAAAGCGCTGACTAATTTCTGTTTTAACTAGCTCTGGTGGTGTAACAACGATAAGTTGGAACTTTAATTTATCAGCAACAGCAAAGATTGGATCTAAAACATGGGCTGATGCTGCTTGACCGAATGGATTATCACAAACAAGCGGAACCCAGTTAGTATCATTTTCACTTTTAACTGATAGTAGCATCATCATCATAACCATACGCGCTGATAGTTTTTGACCGCCACTACCATCAGATTTTGTTCTTGAACCTTGGTTGATAGTTTGCCACGTTGAATAATGCTCTTTTTGTGGCTTTCCGTACATAAAAGCATTATCTGTGCGCATATTGTACACCAATAATTCAGGATAGCGATTTCGTAGTGATACAAATAGAATTTGTTCATCACCGATTAATTGCTTAATTTCTTGCTCAAGTGATTTATTATTATTATCAATTGTTTCATATTGACGTGTAATTTTATCAATGGCAGATACGAAATGCTGCTTAAGTAATGGCTCTACTTCTTCAGCTTTCTTCGGTAAAATATCTTCTTTTAATTGAACAAGTGGAAATGCTCCACGTTCATTTTTAATTTTCATTTTAGCAATCATCGAACGAATAGAGTCTGCAATACTCATTACCTTCATGCTGGCACGGCTTGCCCAGAAATCTTGTGCTTTTTCAGCTCGTTCTTTATCGCGATCTAATTGTTCTAACCCGCTATAAGAGAAACGTTTCATATTTTGAACAATCGTTTGAATATGCTCGTAATGGCGAGTGTCCATGTGGTCAAGTGAGGTTAACACTTCATTTTTGAAACGTAATTCCCAATCTTTCGCTTCTATTGTTAGCTTTAATTTACGTAAAGATTGTTCTAGCTTTAAATGTTTTGCTTGCTTTTCCTCTTGAACATTTTGATGAGAATCACACCAATTTAAGATACAAGTTTTTCCTTGCTTTTGTATTTGTTCAAGATGAGTTGCTGTGAAAGTTGAAGCTTCCTGCTTAAGAATAACAGATAGTGTAAGCTTATCACCTTCATATCCAGTAATATTAGCTTCCGTTTCTTTCTGTTTCTTCTCTGCTTTCTTTAAAGCATCTTTCGTAAGCTTCGTTTGGTCTTTAATTTCAGTTTCTTTAACATCTAAATCAGCATCTTCCCATGGTTCTGGTTGTTTCTCATGCTTAGCTACTTTCTTTTCCGTCTTTTCACATTGAACTTTTGCATGATTTAATGAAGTGTCCGCAACTGTCACAGCTGTTCCTTGCGCTCGCTCTTCTTTTTCCGCTTCTTTTGCCTCTTTATGAGCAGCCTGATGCATTTCTTCTAGTATTCGAATTGGTTCTTCGGCAACGGCTACATCTTTCCACTCTTCATTAAATGAACGTAATTTCTTTTCGATTTTACCTTGTTGCTTCTGTTCAACTTTTACAGTAGCCTGAAGCGCTAATAATTCTTGCGCTTGTTCTTCTTTTGATTTTTGTAGCTGATTAAGTTCAGTGATACTACCTTTTATTTCATCTAAAATATGTGGTGATAATTGCGGTACGTCTTCACTAATTTCGGCTTTTTCATTTGGTGGAAATGCAGCTTCATCCACAAATCTTGTAATATCTTTAATATCTTGTTCAAGCGATAGCTTCCATTCAAGATAAGTTTGATTCCATTCTTTCTGCAGTTGGAGCATATGTTGATGCTCTTTTTCTACTTCAGATTGCTGAGTAAGAAACTGAATTTTTTTCTTTTCTTTTTCTTCTTTCACTCGCTTGTTTTCTTGATGATTGCTTTTTTCTTCTTCAAAAGCAGTTAGAATTTCAGTTTCTTTTGAGCTTTTTTCAATCGTCATTTCTGCTTGTTCAATGCGTTCTTTAAATTGAGCTTGCTTATCTTTTTCTTTTTCTTCTTCTTTTTCAATCGTGTATAGTTCCGCTTTAGTTTTTGAAATAGCAGCTTCTTCATTTTGTAGTGCTTGATTAATTTCCGAACATAACTCACTTGCTGCAAGGCGATCAATTTCTTTTAAAATACGACGAAGTGAAACTTCTGTTTTCTCTATCTCGAATAAAGTTTCTTTTTTCTCTTCCATTTGCTCAAGGCTAGAAGCTTTCCAGTTTAAGAATGCCGTTTTACTCGTCAATAACCCTCGTTCACTACCATTTACAACAACGAAAGAATGGTCAGTTCCTCCTGACATTTCTTCACGCATATAAATAGGTACGGGACTCTTAAACATTCTACTAGTAAGAACTTGTTGATTAATTTTCTCCCACTGATGCTTACTAACAATTAAACTAAAAGGAAGAAGGGGGTACATATCTAAATACTGAAGGCGCTCCTCATCAGTTAATGATTGAAGAAATTGTGAGCCGTAGAACACGTCAATTCCGGTTTTTTCATCAATACTTTCTTTTAATTCTTTAATATCTTGGTTCGCAATCCAATAGCTTTCATCATTTAAAGATTGATCCAGTTGCATTTCCCATAATTCTTGCTTAAGATGCTCACTTTGCTCACGATTTTGCTTCAGCAATTCTTCTACACCTGTAGCATATTTTGATAATAACGACTGTGTAAACGGACCAACAGCATCATCTAATAAACCACGAAGCTTCGCAAGTAAAGTTTCTTCTTTTTCCTGTTGCTTATTATATGTTTCCGTTAACTGTTGGCACTTTTCATTCATATGTTGTAGTGCTTGACGTAGTTCACCTAATTTAAGTGATAGTGTATATTGTTGCTCTCTGGATGTTTTCTCGTCTTTTTTTAAGGAATCTATTTCTTGAAGATATTTCTCACTCTTTTCTTTAATGCTTTCCATTAAGCCTTTTAAATCATATGTTAAGCGGTCACCGAACTGTTTTACTAGTTTCGCTTCCTTATTTTCAAAGGTATGAATTTGACTGTATAAGCTATCAATCTCGGAGTCAAGCTGAGCGATTTCTTTTGTTTTTTGCTTATCTTGTATTGCAAGTTCTTTCGCTTTTTTATCTATATAAAGCTGATAGCTGCGATATTGTTTGTTTTCGCTTTTTATTGCCTCATATGCTTCATCCCATTGTTTTTTTGCTTCGCTTTTTATTTCTTCCATGCGTTGATTAACTTGCTCTAATCCACTATTTTGTTCAAGCTTGTCCATTTGTTGAGAAAGTGAAGCGATAGTTTGCTCAATTTCAGCCCATTCTTTTTTCAAGAGTGCAAAAGCCAATTGTTCTTTCTTCTCATTTTTTTCTGTTACTTTTTCTTGAATACTTTGATGTTTTTCTTTTTCTAAAGCTAGTTGCTTCTCCCATTTCTGAATATCACGATAAGCCTTAGCATATTCTAAATTATCTTTTTCGAAGCGTAATTCAGTGCTTCGTTTCTGTAGTTTCTCAATTTCCTGTTCTAAGGCAACGAGAGATTCTTTTTCTAATTCAATAATATGGTCAAGAGCTCCAAGAAGTTGCTGACCTTCTTTCGTACTGCTTTGAACGATTTCTTCGTGCTCAACACTTACCGCTATTTGATGTTCAAATGGTACAATATCCTCTAAAAATTCTTTATGAGCTTGCTCTCTCTTTAAAAGAATTGGTAAATCCTTTGCGATACTTGCTTGACTTTTGAAAATATCAACTAGATCATTTTTTTGATGCTCTGCTCGATGCAAAACTTGGCTAACAGTTGGAATGATTCGTTTTTGAAATAGTGAATGGTCATCCTCTGCACCTTCAAAGTATTTACCAACTCCACCTTCATCTTTATTAATGTCTTTCATAATGTCCCAATCTTTTCGATTGATTCCATATGTATCGAGTATACGATAATGCTTTTTAATATCTCGGTACACATCATACCCATTCCATTTAAAATAGTCTTTTAGTTCCTCTGAATCTGCAACTTCACCATCTTCATATAGAGGGATATGCTCAAGAGCAACATCTTCTTTACGTTCAAATTCCCTTGCATAGAATGTAATGTTCGGAGTTATCTTTGCTTCACTTTCAGTAGTGGCACTTTCACTTTGACCTTCATCATTCATCGAAAAACGTTGTTCAGCAGAAAACATACCACCTGTTACAAGATGGCGATGATCAGCTCCATCAAGCTCCCACTCGATTAGTACGTGGAATGTATATGGTATAAACTGTTCTTTCTTATTAAAAAAGAATTGTTGATAATAACGGTTGTTTTGTTTTCCCCAAGACGTTCCAGGCTTTAGCACCTGAAAGATAGTCTGTAAAAAAACACCTTTCCCGCCTCCGTTCATCATGGCAATTAATCCATTTGTAGAAGTGATTTCATTATGAAAATCGAAAGTTGTATCTTGGTATTGCTTTTGCATACCGTCATATTTTAGTCCAACAATTCTAATGCGATGAATCTTCGGCATGCTCATTCTCCTTTGTTGTCATTAATTCTTTCAAGCTCTCATAACGATCATAGTCATGATATAAATATTCAATTCGTTCAAAAAGCTCTTGTTTAGGTAATGCTTTCGGAATGTCCTCACGATCTAATATGACAATCAAGCCCTCTACCTCTAACAAACGCATTGCGTTCGTAATTAAACCAATTCGTGTTCGTCTATTTCCTTTTCTAAAGCCCGTTTCATCAACTTCAACTTCCATATGCATCCATGTTGTAACAATTGCGTCCATATCCAGCATATGTTGTTCACCAAATGTTGGCTGTTCCTTTAAAATAGTAGACCAGTTCACAATAAGTTCGTTGACTTGGCGTTCGAGCGCATAGAATGTAACCCCATCTCGTTTTGTTCGAATCTTGGCAGCTTGATTTCGGTCGATAATTGCTAAAAAAGCCATTATGATAATACTAATTAAATGAAAATGTTTCTTGCTTTCTACTTGTCTATGCTTTTCTTTCATGTGTGTGAAATTGGTAGCAAACACAGAGCCAGTTGGCTGTACAACAAGATGAATGCGTTTTGGTGATTCAATAATATATGTACCTGATTCATCCGCAAGCATTAATACGGTCTGTCTAACATCAGGTTCGTAATAGATTTGAAAATGCTCACTGTTTTCGTCAATTACTTTATCTTTTAATAAAGCAAAGTAAACAGCAGAAGCTTTTTTGATGATTTCTGCGTTCATCTATTTTTCCTCCTGGACACATATTTTAAATGGTGTAATTTTTGTTCGATACCAAATAAATGGCTCTGCACGATGATCAAATTCTGTATAGATTTTACTACCTTCAAATGATAAGAATTGTGGGTATTCATTCATTAGTTTAAGCAGTAATCGTTCTCGTTCATCAGTGATTGTTTCTTCTTTACGGTTCGCTACTTGGACATGAAGCGGTTTTTTATCAAACATCATCCATAAATCTAATGTTTCACTTTCCTCAAACCATTCGTCTTGTACTTCGCTTGGTAGTTTCGCAAGATCTGCCAGTGAAAACTCGCCATAACGCTGCAAATGATCAAATACATAGCTCCATGCATGTACGACAGAAGACCAGTCTGTGATTTTTCTTTCTATTAAATCTTCTGTTTCTTCCTCTTCATTCACTTCATCGATATCTTGCTTTTCCACTAATTCCTGCTCTCCCCATATCCATTCTAGAGGGAGAATGAAGTCATTCTTCGGTGAGAAAAGTGGAGCAAGAATACGTTCAACAACGGAGAAATCTTGAACTCCTTCCTTCATCAACCATTGATCATAGATTTGCTCACGGAATGAAACAAGGCTGTTTTCCCAGAATAGTGATGGATTTTCTACCTTTAACTTCATTTCAAAGGATATATTTTGAATAACTAATTTAGCAAATCTGTCATGAAGCTGTCTTGTATGCTCGATTTTTTCATGAAGAAATAACAGTTCCTTTTGAACCATACTATTTTCCTCATTACGTTTTGCTTTATCAAGCATGGATGATATTGTCCGAAAGTGATTCTTTTCTTCCTCAAATTGCTGTTCAATTTCACCACGGTTATCTTCTCGTTGCCGCTCTTGTTCAAATACAAGAATCTTTGGATTGTTCATCATTTCCTTTTGGAAACTGTATTCCTTTGTCATTAACCGATTTACACGTGAAATAAGATGATCTAAATTACGTGTTGCTTTTCGGAAATTCCCATTTTTAATCAATTGAATACTATATAACTGTTCAATTGATATCGAAAATTCCTCTGCCATTTCTCGACTCATAAAAATCATTTCCTGTGCAACATCTGTTAATTTATAAACAATGGCTCCACCCATTTCAAGATTCGTGTATAGCTCGTCCATCGTTACATAACGAAATACTTGTGTTTCCCATTCTTGTCTTAGTTCATTAAAGTATAAAGCTTCAAAGGGTTTGCTATATTCTTCTTTTCCTTGATATAGTAAACCGCTTGTTATGCGCTCTAGTTGCTTTTCATCACAAGTTAATTTCATTTGTTTGATTGTTTCTTCTACCATATACATGATATCTGTTTTTCTTCTACTATCATCATCATTTAACTCTCGATAAAAAATTGAAAGCAATACTTGCATTAGAATGGTTTGGATATAAGGCTTTAATTCACCAATTTCCATACCTTTTCCAAGCTCGAACAATGGATTTAAGCGTTTCATTCGCTGGGCAAATCCTTCCCATGACTCGTTCACATCTCTCTCCTCCATGTTTCAAGTGTTAGCACTTCTAGTGGTATACGTAAATCTTCATTCCATAGTTGCAGCAGGATTGCTTGCTCATCTTCTGTGAACCAACTGAAAAAATGATTTCGATGTTCAATATTTTTTACTTGTTTTATTTGTTTATTTGCTTTTTCTACATTCTCCAACATCTTGCGATAAATTTTCAACGCTGGCTGAATACAGCAATCACTATGCTTTTCTATTAATCTATTTAGAATACTATAGCCTTCCGGATCAATGTCACCAACATAGTAGAATAAATACTCTTGCTCAGGGAACATTCGAAAGAAAAATGAAAAGCTATTTTCAATTTTTTCACCATCGCCAAAAATGATAAGCTCTGGCTCATAATCTAATTGCTCTGATACAAGTAAGTCCACACATGTATGGAATACAGAAAGCTTTTCAACAATTAAGATACGCTTAATATCTTTTAGCTCTTTTCCTGGCTTTAGCCAAAAAACAAATGGTTCTGCAAGCTCTATACATTTTAATTCTTCCATTGGTACATTAATACGATTTAAAAAGCCCTTACCTTCAGGGAATAAGTTTTCATCTGTTAAGAACTTCTCATGCCCAAAGAGCTCCACACTTCTTTCTTCTATTGAAACGATTATTCTTTCTTCTTTTGATTGTAGAAAGGTATAAAGCTTTTCAATACGTTTCCACTCTTCTTGTGTTTGCCATTCTGGGTTATGCTCATAATAGGAGAAGTCGAATAAATTACTAAGTCGTAACATATCTAAGCGATTCCATTGCGTAGTCGCTTTTTTTATATTTACCCAATAATATAATGGAAGACTTGGTGATTTTCCGTTTTGTTGCATATTTCTAATAGGAGTTAACTGACCTTCGTTTTCCAACTTCTCAATGGCGTAATAAAACAATGTATAACCATCCATATCAAAATAAGCTTCGATTTGTTGCTCCAATTGATATTCTAAATCATTAATATTTACCTTCTTCTTTTGATTCGGATGCTGAATATCTTCAATAAAGCCTCGCACCCGAGTTTCAATTATATCCATGGTACTCACCTACTTTTACTTCTTCATACTTAAAGGATTATAACAAAAGCAACTTCATATGAATATGTTTTTTCACTGAAATCAATGCTTGTATGAACTTAACGAAGGAAGTTTTTGATCATTTTTATTTGGTGTTTCATAGTAGATCTTATAAAACTAATAACTTTATTCATTAGAGTTCGCTTGAAGGATTATCTCATTACTCTACCATAGCACTTTGAAGAAACTTCTCTGTTTTAATTCTTATAGAAAAGCATAACGAAATGTCATTCTTTAAAGAGAATGACTTAAATTTTTATATTTGATATAATATTCTAAAATAACAATATATAAATTTAAACTTATTATTAATGAACTTTAACATAATTATCTGATTGATAGATTTTACATAGTTCTACTCACAAATTACTATTAGGAAATGCAGTTCATACTATCTTTTCACATGAAGGAAAAAAACTATGCGAAATATTGGAAAATTCACTATACCAAAGTTATTTGTAGGAACAATCATAATTGCTCTTCTAGTTATTGTCTATGCAAGCTGTACATTTGAAGTAGATGACATATCAATTGATACAGATGAATTAAGCAATTTCAATACAAATTGGTATTATACAAATCAAGGAAATAGGGTCTTTATTCCGACTACTCCTACTTCTGTAAAAGTGCCAAATAAAGAAAAACTTATTATCCATAAACAACTTCCTACACACCTTACGCAAGATGAAGTTCTTTGTGTAAAAACAAACCATCAATCGCTCGAAGCATATATTGATGATACATTGGTCTATGGACATGGGTTGAACAATAAGGCATCATTCGGAAAACAGTTTGGAACGATATGGAACTTCATTGAAATCCCAAAGGAATCAGCAGGTCAACTAGTAACACTGCAATTAGATAAGCCCTATAATCAATCTAAAGAATTGATCTCTGACATTAAAATCGGGAGAAAAAGTGCTGCTATATTCTTCATGTTGAAGAAAAATTACCATCTCCTATTCTCTTTTTTCTTTACATTTCAATTAGGGGTACTATTTATCGTTTACTCATGGATTTTAAAGAATCGACATGTTGATTTCAATCGTAAAAGCTTTTTATATGTAGGAATCTTTTCACTATTGTCCGCTATATGGATGATAACAGATGCAAACATATTACAGCTCTTTACTGGAAATATAATTGTTATCTATTTTCTATCATTTTTTTCTTTTATGTTATTACCAATACCTTTTCTATTGTATTTAAAGGAAAATACGAAGCATGGAAAGAAACTGCTAGACTATTTATGTTTATTATTCATTGCTAGCTTTTTAATAAATATTGGTTTGTACATATGTAATGTATTGGATTTAATACAATCAGTTGTGATGACACATATCCTACTAATTATAACGCTCATCCTTATTTTTTACATCTGCTTTAAAGAAGCTCTTACATATAAAAATAAAGATATGCGAGAAATTATATGGGGCTTACTGAGTTTATTCATACTAGCCGTAATGGCCATCACTAATTTTTATGTAAAAATTAGCACTGATAACTCTCTTTTCTTTCAATACGGCGTGGGCATTTTTATTTTATTATTAGCCATTAATACTATCAAAAAAAGTATTGCTCTACTTAACAAGAGAACTGAAGCCGAGATTTATAAAGAACTTGCATACACAGATACAATGACTAAGCTATCGAATCGTGCTGCCTTTGAAAAAGAAATGACTCATTTAGAGGAAAACATACAAAACTACCAAAGTATCGGATGTATTGTTATCGATCTTAACTATTTAAAAAAAGCAAATGATACATACGGTCACAAAGAAGGTGATAAATTAATAGTAGGTTTAGCTGATTGCTTACGGGCCGCATGTCAGCATAGAGTTCCTTGCTATCGCATCGGTGGAGATGAGTTTGCAATTATTTTAACGAATAAAAGTGAAGCTGAAATTCAGCAGATACTAAATCAAATAGAAGAAAAGGTAGCAAATCAAAATAAATCAAATTTCATTCCTATTGATTACGCTTGGGGCTACACAATAGAAATAATTAAGACATCTAAAGAGGTTAGTGTGTACACGATATTTAATGAGGCAGATACTAATATGTATACTCAAAAAATGAGCATGCGTAAGGGTAGAAAATAAGAATAGAGTAATCAATAAAAAGCCAGAAACCCTGAAAATAACAAGGTTTCTGGCTTTTAATTTTTAATATTTTGACATGGATTCTAACCCCCGACCCCATCCTTGTAAAAGAAATCCCTTTAAAATTTGTATCTATTTTTCTAATTACAATTTAAATCTTGATATTTTAACATACAATTCATTCGTACGCTGACGTAAATCAGAAACTTTCTTGACTACGCGCTCGATGGCTACTAATTGTTCAGCTGTTGATGATGAGATTTCCTCACTTCCTGCAGCCGTTTCTTCAACTATAGCGCTTATATTTTCTACTTTTGCTAAAACATTTTCACCCAGATGTTTAGAACTAGTCATACCATCTGCAACTATTAATAACTCCTTCATAATGTTTTGTACTTCTTGATCAATCAAATGAAAGGCCTCTGTTATTCTCTGCATCGATTGCTGTTGCTTCTGAGCAATATTGACTCCAACGCATATCCTGTATACCTGATTTAATGGAACTAACCATTTTAAAGATTGCAGAAGTCGATGCTGATGATTCTTCTGATAGCTTACATACTTCTTCGGCTACAACAGCAAAACCTCTTCCTGAATCACCTGCTCGAACGACTTCTATTGCCGCATTTAAAGCTAAAAGATTTGTCTGTTCAGATTAGGATTAAATTTTCATTTATTATCGTTCGCTTCTTTATATTCATTCCACGCTGTAATCCCGCCTTCTAATAAGGTAACTTGATATGCTTTATCAGCTAGAATGCTTGCACATTTTCTTGCTGAATTTCCTGTCGTACAAGTAACGATTATTTCTTTGTTTTTTGGAAGTGCTGCTAATGTTTCAACATTATGATTATCTAATTCAAAAATAGACGTCTTAGGGATATTGATACTATGTACGTTAGAATCACTGATATGGTTTTGTTCGTATTTCTCTTTTGCTCGAACATCTAGAATAATGACTTCATTTTCTTTGATTTTACTTTGTAATTCTTTCGGAGATATAATTTGCATTTGAAAAAGACACCTCTTTATAATTTTTGTTTATTTTATCTTTTAAATTAATATTTTTGCAAATATTGTAGCTTATATAATGTTGAAAATACCTTCAAGATAATATTTTCATCTAAAAGTCTCAATCAGTAGTTTACCACAATATTGAAATTCATTTTGTCTTCGCTGTATAGTTTGTAACTTAAAAAAGAAAGATTATAATTTTTTGACTCATAATTTTATTATGTTAACTGAATTTGTAGACTTTATTTAGTAGACAATACAAAAGCACCGAATCAAATTAATTCGGTGCTTCATTCATACTTAAAAAGTACTAAACCAATATCCAATCGCGGATCCTATATAATTACCTACGATGTATCCAAGTGTTCCCACTAGCATAATTGGTGCAATTAGTTTTGTCCATCCTTTTGAAATAGCCATAGCTGCAGCAGTTGTTGGACCACCAATATTGGCGTTACTTGCCACTATAATTTCTTCTAGACTGAATTTAAATACTTTTCCTAACCCTAACGAAACAAGCATGTTTACGACAACCATGATTAGTACGAATACAAGTAATAACGGAGCTTGTTTTATAATCATAGAAATAGATGCTGGGATTCCAATAACAACAAAGAATAAGTAAATTAAATATGTACCAATTTCTTGAGCCCCTCTAATTTTTTCAAAAAAGTTAGAGAAAACAGTTACAGCTATTAACGTAATGGTAGTAAGTAATAAGTATTTATCGCCTAAAATTCCGCGTAATAACGTGAAAATGAAATTTTCTCCTGTAGGGATTAAATTTCCAAAAACCTCTGCTAATTTAAAAGAAACAGCAACGAGAATAAAGGCGGAACTTACTGCAAGAGCAATATCTTTTAAAGAGATTTCTTTGCTTTTCCAATAGGAAGCAGCATTATTTTCCCCTGTTACACTATTTCTCTCAACTTCTTCAATATGAGGTGTACTGAAACGTTTTCTAAAGAAATGCAGTGAAGGTAATAACATTAATACAAAAATGTATAATGCCATAATCATATTATCGGCTACAACTGCAGAAGAAACAAGATCTCCTGGTGCTTCAAACTTTGTAGATAGTGCTGCGAAGTTCACACCACCACCAATATAGGAACCTGTCATCATAGCTCCTACCTTATCAAGACCTGGAATCACATCTTTTAGAAGAAAGAATCCGATAATTGACCCTGCTACCGTCCCTACTGCACTTAAGAAGAACATGATTAGGAGCTTACCACTCTCTTTCCATATTTTTAATATATTTGCTTGGAATAATAAAAGAGGAATGGCTAAAGGAATAACATAACCCCAAACAGTGTCATAAACGACTGATTCAGTAGGAATAATCTTTAAGTTTGATAGTAGCATTGCACCTACTAGTGCGATGACTGCTCCTGACATCTTTGATGCCCATTTATACTTTTGCTCCAAACAAATACTTACTGCGGCCCAACCAGCGAGAAAAGCCCATAGTATCCATATATCATCTGGTTTAATCAATGTGTTGCTCATTATCTTCTCCTTTGTAAAATAATTTCTCTATATAATAGTACATAAAATACTGTAGAAAATTGATTATAAAAATATTCAGTTAATTATATAGATACATTTATTTTATAATAAGAAAAAAACGAGCTTGTTTAAGCCCGTTTCTCATTACTATTCATTTGTGGCAAGATTGCACTATCTTTTCTCGAATAAACGCTTAATATAATCCCAATTAAAATAGAATTAAAGATTAATGGTGTAGAGCCATAACTAATGAAAGGTAGTGAAACACCTGCAAAAGGTAAAAGCCCAAATGACATACCTATGTTATACAAGATTTGGAATAAAAAAAGAGAAATTGCACCAACGATAAGCATTTTTCCGAATGGATCTATAATACGTTTTGTTAATAGTATTAACCGAATTAAAAAGAAAGCTAAAATGGCTAATAATAGTAGCGAAATCCCCCATCCTAAAGAATATGTAATCGTTGTAAATACCATATCAGTCTGAAATTCTTGAATTGGAAAGTCTTTTTTCGTAATAGGTTGTGGAAACCATGTCGTTTTATCAATCATTTTTTTCGCTAGTGAACTAACATATCCCATTCCATTTGGGTTTGCTTGAGGATCGAGAAACAATAAAAGTCTATTTATTTGATAACTTGGGACATTCATTACAAATAAGCTTCCTCCAACAACAATCCAGGATACGATAACTAGAGATACTTTCATTAGATTATCTTTTCGACTTACACCATACATTATTACTAACATAAATACATACATAGCTAGATTTGAATAGCTGAGTCCAATATAGAAAATTAATACAGAAGTAAAAATAATAAAAATACTTAACATCCAACCTTTTATCTTTTTATCCAATAAAAATGATGCCCATGGAATTAGATAAAGAATGAGAACGATTGAAGTATCTGTCATAAATGGTCCAAAATGTAATCTAGGTTGACCATTTACAGTAACCACTAATGGATCGTTCAAAGTGGCAAACATGAGTATGAAAGTGCCTAATCCAAAGAACAATAAGCTGTACCTTTCCCATTTACGATAATTCGGAATAAATAAACATATAACTAAACCAATTCCAATTACGATGCCTAGTATTTTTGAAGGCCAACTAAAAGGGAATTCGAAATTTTTGAAAAGTAGCATCGGGATAATGCCAATTCCTATCGTACAAATAAACAGAGTTAAAACACTCCACTCAATCTTCCGTTTATACAATTTATTAAACTTCTTGCTTAATTTTTCGGCACTTCCCATTTGTTCAATGGCCTTTTGCTCTGCATCTTCTACAGTAAACCCTTGTTCGACATAACCCTTCATTACTTCTTCGATATGATGATTCAACTCTTTAGCTACACTTTCCTTTGTATCTTTCTCACGAATGGCTTTCGTAACACAATCTAGAAATATTTCTCGATTCATGATTTTGTCTCTCCTACTAGTGCTTTCACTATTATTGCTGATGATGGTTTTTTTCTTCTATTTTGTGCAATAATTTTCTCCCTTTTTCTTCAATTTGATAATATTTTTGCTCCTGTTCATCCCAACGACTTCTAATGTATTGTTGTTGTTCTAGCTTATGAAGTGTTGTATAAAGGAACCCTTCATGGTTTTCAAATTTAGTAACTCCTCTTGCTCTTAAAACACTTAATAAATCCATTCCGGTACGTTCCTGACTTAGAAGTTGTAAAATAGATTCTACAACACTTTCTTTTCGAAGTTCTCTATGAATATCAGCTTTATGTTTTTCAGTGAAATTTAAATCTTTAAAGGCAGACTTTTTTAATGCTTGCTTTAAGTTTTGTAATCCTTTATTCAATTTCGATTCCCTCCAACTCTTGACGTAAAAGTTGTTTTGCTCTTCTCATTCGTGTTTTTATTGTATTTTCATTTATATTGATGATAGAGGATATTTCCTTGAAAGATAAGTCCTCATAATAATGTAAATACACAACCTCACGATATTTTACAGGAAGCTGTAAAACGGCTTGTGCTAATTTTTTCCCATCCTCATGAACTTCTATTGTTTTTTCTACATTATACTTTGATGCACCAGCATAGCTTGTGATTTTTTCAGTAATCATCACTTTGCGGTGATACCATGAACGTAAATAGTCCTTACAATGATTAATGGCGATGCGCCATAGCCATGTTTTAATTTTTGATTGACGATTATACGTATGAATCGCTTTATAGCACTTCACAAATATCTCTTGGGTTAAATCTTCTGCCAATGATTGATCACCAACATAGGAATATGCGAGTTCTAATATACGTTGACCATATTTTGTCATGATTTCATCTAGCAAGTCTTCATCATTTGCGTACTCAATTAATTCGCTGAAATACTCTTCCAATGGTTCTCCTCCTGTTCTTCTAGTAATTAGACGATTCCCGATTACAGCAAGTTTTAAAATTTTCATTTTTTATAAAAAAATTTGTCTTTTCAATATATCTGTTATAGAAATGTAAAGATTGAATATCTTCACTTTTTTTTACAAACACTATTTTATATTAAAAGAAATTATGTATGACTTAAAATGTTTGAACTTCAAATACAAGTTCGGCATTCACCTTTTAGATTAAATAGGAGGATATATTTGTGAGATCATCGACACAAAATCAAGCAGTAGGATTTTTACTTGGTATTGGCTTAACTCTACTCATCGCTTTACTTGCTGGGCAAATTACAAAATTACCATTCTTCTCAATCATGGGCATGATGATTGTTTCTATCCTGATAGGTATGGCGTGGAATGCTGTATGGAAAGTGCCTTTATCGATAAGCGGTGGAGTGAAATTCAGTAGTCGATATTTGTTAAGAGCAGGTATCATTTTAATGGGATTACGTTTAAATCTGCAGCAAATTATAGATGCTGGCTTCCCCGTACTTATAACAGATATTGTGGTTATCATAGGAACACTTGTAGGAATGTATTACATAGGTAAATTATTAAAAGTAGATCAACATTTAAATATTCTACTTTCGGTAGGTACAGCAGTCTGTGGAGCAGCCGCTGTCGTTGCAATTGCGTCCGTAATTAAAAGTAGACAACAAGAAACGGCAATTGCTGTTGCATGGGTAGCGATACTAGGAACAATTGCTTCCTTGTTTTATATTTTTTTATTCCCGATTCTAGAGTTACATCCATATAATTATGGTGTTCTTGTCGGTGCTACATTACATGAAATTGCTCATGTCGTCGCATCGACGATTCCAGGTGGAACTGAATCAGATACGATAGGAATTGTCGTGAAATTAGGTCGTGTTGCTCTTCTAATTCCTGTAGCTTTAATAATTGGATCGCTTTTTGGTCCAAAAACAGATTCAACGAAGAAACGCTCTTTGAAGGATTTACCAATTCCTTGGTTTATTTTTGGATTTTTAGCAATGAGTGTTGTGAATACAATTAATATTTTCCCTCAATCCTTTACAGATGCTTTCATACCAATTAGTTCATACTTATTAGCAATGGCTATGGCTGGCTTAGGACTCGGGATTAATATAGCTGATTTTAAAGCATCTGGTATAAAACCAGCTATTCAAGGTGTTCTTGGTACAGTTCTAGTATGCGGAATAGGCGTATTGATGCTTTTATTCTTTTTCTAATACAAAAAAAGCT
>NZ_HG428741.1:1699287-1702509 GCF_000380245.2 Bacillus massiliigorillae | reverse complement strand
ATATAATTAGTTACTATTTAGTTGATTTTTCTGTTTCATTCTCTGTTAATCCATCTCCAACTTTATAGAAGTATTTAGATGGATCGATTGCTTTCCAGCCTTCAGGTTTATAGAATCTTAATAAATCACCATATAAGATTTGATCTGACAGCTCTAATTCTTTTCCAACTTTCTTTTTAGCAGCCTTAGCTTCGTCTGTTGGTTCTATTTCCAAGCCAGTAGTTGAATCATAGTAAACTCCGTCAATACTTGTCCAGCGATTGGAGACAAAATCACCATTACGGAATGCTACAACAGGATCATGCTGCTTTGAAAATAAATCTGTACCAAATTGAATGTACGGCTTAGAATCAATACCCACTAGGTGTAATATTGTTGGTAGAGCATCGATTTCCCCACCATAAGTATGATTTACTCCACCTTGCATTCCAGGAACCCTTATCATAAATGGTACTCGTTGTAATTGAGCATTTTCAAATGGAGTAATTTCTTTACCGACAATTTGTTCCATTGCTTTGTTATGGTTTTCAGAAATTCCATAATGATCTCCGTATATCATAATCATTGAATTATCATATAACCCTGCTGCTTTTAAATCAGTAAAGAATTTTTGCAATGCTTCATCAAGATAATGAGCTGTTTGGAAATATCGATCTACGACTCCATCTCCAGTTTGAGCAGCTGGGAAGTCAGTATCTCCCTCTTCTGTTACAAAAGGAAAATGGTTTGTTAATGTCAATAAATGAGCGTAAAATGGCTGCGGTAAGCTTTGTAATTTAGGTATAGATTCATCGAAAAATGGCTTATCTTTCAATCCATAATTTACTACGTTTCCTTCAACCATATTATAATAACTAGCATCAAAGAATTTATCTACGCCAAGACTTTTGTACACTTCATCTCGATTCCAAAATGTTTTGTAATCGCCGTGTAAAACCGCACTTGTGTAATTCCCTCTTTGATTTAAAATTCCTTCAGCAGATTGAAACGTATTTCTTCCTTTTAACGAAAAGGCAGATCCTTGCGGCAATCCGAAAAGTGAAGTATCCATAATTAGTTCAGCGTCTGCTGTTTTACCTTGACCTGTTTGATGAAAGAAGTTATCAAAGTATGTAACTTGTTTACCATTAACTAAACTATTTAAGAATGGTGTTACTTCTTGTCCATCTAATTTGTAATTAATTAGGAATGATTGAAAAGATTCTAAATGAATTTTAATGATATTCATTCCTTTTGCTTTTCCAAAGTACTCAGAATTTGGTTTTGCATAATGTTCATCAGTATATGTTTTTGCTTCGTTTACATCTGGAGCGCTAGCAAGTGCTCTTTGACTAGATGATTTCGCTGATTGAATTGCATCATATACAGTGTAATTGTAAACACCAAGGTATTTTACTAAGTAAGTTCGATCGAAAGTACGAGATAATAACTGTGGTCGATCTACTTCAGCTAAACTAATATTAGCTAATAAAATAATGACGCCAGTAGCAAGAATCAAACTTGAGCGTTTTCGAATGGCAACTTTCTTTGGCCATGATTTATAACTCCAAATGTATAATGCTGCTAATAATACAACATCAAGAGCATATATCAAATCATGCCATTCCATTAAGCCCGTTATACTTCCTCCCATGTTGCCTAGGTTATCTGTTTGGAAAATAGTTGGCCATGTAAAGAAATCAGTAAAAAAGCGGTAATACAATACATTTGTGTAAAGCAGAAAACTTAATAAAAAATATGCAGTAAGTAAATAAATACCAGCTCTTCTAGACTTGCTGAATAAAAAGACTAATCCGAAAACAATAATACCCGTGCTGATAGGGTTAATCATCAATAAAAATGATTGAAGTGCGTTTTTGATTCCTAATTGAAATTCTAATTGATAGGACGTATAGGTTTTAACAGTAAATAGAACAACTGCTATCCAAAAGAAAGTCATTCTCTTAGTTAAAATCCGTGTCATAACAATCCCTCCTAATAACGAAGCGATTTTGATTTTTCTACAATCGTCTTCTCGTGTTCTTCGTTTGTAATCTTCATGTAATAACATTGAAATTTAAATTGTAGTAACAACAAATTATTTTACTCTCGAAAACTTAATTTTGCAAATACGAGATTCATAATGATGAAGATTGTTTTGTTTTTCTAAAATTTTACATCTTTTTAGTGGCTGTTGACAATAGTATTCTTTACCCGATAATTTTACATAATAGTCATCTGTTTTCGCTTAGGCAAAAGTTTTATTTTTTTGATATATTTATCATCTCTTAAAACAATCCATTGTACATAGGCACGTATTTTCATTTGGGTAAATTTACACATATTATTATGATAATCTGATACCCGATTTAGCTTCCCTTGTTTCATAAAGTTTTGTTAATTCAATAAGCAACGCACCTAATTATAATTAAACATACAAAGTAGAATTTCCTTCTTCATTTCCATCATCTATTTATAAAAAATTCTATGTTTCCACTAAATTAGTTCGCAAGCCTTTACTTTACTGTCTTGTAAAGAGCAAACTTTTCCTACTTATTTACTTCAAGTTGATTCATTTATTTTTATTATTACTACAATTTCAGGAATCAAATTTATATTAATATATAACTCTTTTTAATCTACTTTACATTCTTTTAATGATTTATTAATACTTTTCTACTAGTTGCTATAAGTAAGCTTCGTTATAATATTGTTGTGAACATAATGAAATGACAATAGAGAGGAGCTATCAATGATTCAACAGTTAAAAGACCGTAAATCCAAATTAAAAGTTGCGAATATCCTACAATATACATTAAATGTTGCTCTAGTATTGCTTGCTTTTTCACTGTGTGTATTACTCTGTAAAGAACTCTTTCTGTTCATCCGATATGCTTTTTTTGACGAAGGAATCGAGAATCAATATGTTCTTTTTGAAAGGATATTAGTTTTCTTTTTATACTTTGAATTTATCGCTATGATCATTAAGTATTTTCAAGAGAATTATCATTTTCCATTACGATACTTTTTGTATATTGGAATTACAGCGTTAATTCGATTAGTTATCGTTGAACATGATAATGCTATGTCTACGTTATTACATACACTTGCTATATTAGTTCTAATTATTAGTTACTTTATTTTTAATGGTGCAACGTTAAGGAAACAAAAAAATATTAGTAAAATATAAAAACAGACAGCCATAAGGCTGTCTGTTTTTATATAGCTTATTAATTGGCAATC
>NZ_HG428741.1:1540266-1698726 GCF_000380245.2 Bacillus massiliigorillae | reverse complement strand
ATATAGCTTATTAATTGGCAATCTTCACATCAACTATTTGTTCATTTCGCTGTTTTCTTTTATAAACGATTTTTGATACACTTACACTCCCCTCATATAGTAGGATGAGGGGAATAATAACAAGCACATCTGAAATAAAATCAGGAGGCGTTATAAATACTGATATAACAATTAATACAAAATATGCATATTTTCTTATTTTTTGTAGTCTATAAGGGTTTATGACTCCTAAGCTTGTTAGAAACATAATAACTACCGGTAACTCAAATAATATCCCAAAAGGTAAAGTCATCTGCAATAAGAAACGAAAGTATTTTTCTGTAGTAAAAAAGGCTTGAAACATTTCTGTTGATAGTGACATGAGAAAAGTTAATACTAAAGGAAACAATAAAAAATATCCAAAGGAAATACCAGCAATAAATAATAGAAATAATGCTGGAATATAGGCTAATGCTAACTTCTGCTCTTTTTTAGAGAGTGCTG
Organism: Bacillus massiliigorillae; assembly: GCF_000380245.2. Classification (GTDB taxonomy): domain Bacteria; phylum Bacillota; class Bacilli; order Bacillales; family DSM-1321; genus Bacillus_AD; species Bacillus_AD massiliigorillae. Next base: position 1,698,243 of record NZ_HG428741.1, on the reverse strand, counting down.
GTTTTACAAATAACCATATTTGATGAGCAGCAACAGGAATAGTTACTGCAATTGCTGATATGCCTGAAAGAATCACATACACATAAATAACATCACTTGGTCCAAGGACTACTAATTTAAAATTTAAATCTTTAACAAGAAATTGATAAATTTCTTCAACAAATACAAAAGCTAAACAGAATAATAGTAAAAATATGATTAAGGTAAATATAATTCTCTTTCTCATCTCATTTAAATGTTCAATCGCATTCATATTTCGCTGATCCATAGCATCCACCCTTAATCCGTAATGTCATTTTAAAAAGAGTAAAAGGCGTCGAAAAAGTGATTACAAACCACTTTTAGGACAGCCTTTTTCTTTAGCCTAACTTCTTCTGATCTGTATGATCATCTTTCGGTTCATCATCTGACACTAAATCACGTGTGGATTTTTTAAATTCTTTTAAAGTAGAACCAAATGCTTTACCGATTTCCGGCAATTTTGACGGTCCAAATATAATTAAAGCGATAACTAGTACTAAGATTAAACCTGGTATTCCGATATTTGATAGCATATATAACGCTCCTCTTAATAATTTTAAAACCCTCTAATAGCAACAACAGCAGGTCTTGGTATTTTATCACCCTTACGATGAGGCCACATGCTAGTTGGTTTATTATAATCTTTTGATTCTTCTCCAGGATGTTGGACAGCTATGAATAAAGTTGTTTCATCTTCGGTGAATGATGGTCCTGTTAATTCTGCTTCAATCGGTGCTGAAGCGAATTGGAACGCTTCACCTATATTGGTACCTGTTGTTGGAATAACAAATACACCATTGTTTTGAAATGTTTTAAATACGCCCTTATTTACTGATGAAGAAGATATATCCGTAACAGTCCATAAATTCCCTTCACTATCAAATGTTAAATTGTCAGGTGCACTAAATCCGCTTTGACGCCCACCACAAGCAAAGATTTCAAAATCAAATGTAAGTGCTCCTAAGTCATCGCCATCTTCAATAAAGCGAGTGATATGACCGTGAATATTCCCATGATTTGAGTTATTTGTATGTGCAATGAAGACTGTTTTATCGAATGGACTAATCTCAACATCTTCAGGACGATCGGTTGGAGTAGCACCCAAAAGAATCGCTGCATCAGAAGCGTAAACTAATACATCTGCTTGTGTTTGAAACTTGTCTAGTAAATCTTTTTTATCTTTTGCCGCTTCTCTTACAGCATCAATGGTTAATGCAACCCATGTTCCTTTAGATAAATTAGCTGCATATAATGTGCCTTCTTCTAATAGTTTACTATTTTGACGTCCTAGGGACGGCACATACTTGTTTTTTGAAATGAACTTATACACACATGCATCTCGCTTATCATCACCCATATATACTACAATACGGTTATCGTTCGTTAAGCCCATTGCGGCATTTTCATGATGAAATCGACCAAGCGCGGTATGTTTCCTTGGAGCAAAACTTGCATCAAAAGGATCTACTTCAACAATCCAACCATAATGATTTTCATTAAGACCTGATGGACCAGCTGTATCTTCATAGTTTTCTTCCGCCGATAATACGTTATTCCATAATGTTTTTCCTCCAGAACAGTTGGCGAATGTTCCTTGAACAACATTTACATTACCAATTGCCTTACTACCTCTAGCGGCTCCTGTTAATTCAATTGGGGTCAAACCAGTTATTCTTCTGGAATGCCTTGAAGTTGGATCGAGTTTCCAAACACCATTTGCATCTCGATAAACTTCAATAACGGAACCACCTTGGTTGTATAACATCTTTTCTATTTGTGATTTTGAGTACTTACCGTTATGGTCTGGTTGACCTGTAACCCATAAATCACTAACATATTCATGATTTACCCATAGAAGCCCTCTACTAGATCCGTTTATTGGAAAATACATTGTAAAGTCATTATTAAAGCCGAATGTGTCACCTTTCTCATTAATAACGTCTCCAAATGCTGCCACAACATCATATTGATAACCTTCAGGCAAAACTAAATCGTCTTTAGTTGATGGTTGAATCGGTGTGAATTTAAGTCCTGATACCTTCTTATTAAAACCAAATAGCTGTGCTGCTGCTTCAGATCCTTTTGCTTCAGCTCCTGGTACTAAAACACCTAATCCTGTTGATGCGACTGTAAGAGCTGTAACTCCTGTTCCAACATAAGTTAAAAACGTTCGACGATTCAATTCATTAGTCATTCAATTGCACCTCTTCATTAATAATGGGTTATGTATGTAACCAATTAGAATATTACATCTTTTGTATTAAGAAAATTCTGTTACTTATTTAATTTTCTGTAAATACAATTAACACTATGTAAAAAATGTAAATAGCATCATTTTTAAAGAGTAGTTTATCAAACCACTACCTCAAAAATGATGCTTTTTCCTTATATATTATTTTTTTCTTCTATATTATCTCCAACAGAACTTCCACTATTTTCTCTATGATTCTATTCATATCTTCTTCGCTAGGATTGATATGACCTACCCGCACCACGCCGGTCCCAATAAACAGCGACCGTTGAATTTATAATAGAAGGATAAAGTGCACGCGAATTTGCGTCAAACGGCATAGGAACTCCTGGTCCACCGTGCAAAAACAACGTAATTGGTTTACTTCGATCTTTTCCTTCTATTAATATGTATTGTTCAGTACCAGCAATATCTACTTTTCGAAAATCACTAATTCCACCACTTTTAATAAGTTGTTTAGACTTCTGAGTTAGTGGATATTGCATATATTTTCTGTAAGCTAATAATAAGGAAATGAGTAGAATTAAGATAATCAATATAATTAAAAATATTTTAGTTGTTTTTAACACATTTATGATACTTTCCTTTTGATTATTCGAACTTTATCACTTTAGTTACTCTTAGCTGTACAAAAAAGATATTACTTACTATTTGAATCCCACTTCTCTTCAAATATCAATTTCTCTAATTGTTGTCGCTTCTCCCATTTGTGAATTTCAAGTAATGGTCGGTCTGGATAATCATTCGTATACCCTATTGATAAGAGTGCAACTGGATCAATATGATACGGAATATTTAGAATGGTTCTTACATCTGGTTTCTTATAGAAGCTTACCCATCCCATCGCTAAGCCTTCAGCATAGGCTGCAAGCCACATATTTTGAATTGCGCAACTAACTGACATTAAATCGGTCTCTGGAATCGAATTTCTTCCTAGTACATGATCACCCGCGCTGAAAGAATTACAAGTTACACATATAGTGATAGGTGCTTCTAAAATACCAGCAATTTTTAAATCAAGGAACTTCAACTCACGATCGGTATCTTCATAATGAATAGCTAACGCTCGACGCTCTTTATCTACTATGTTAGCTAATTTCTGCTTCGTCTCCTGACTTCGAATAATTACAAAGTTCCACGGTTGCATAAAACCTACAGAAGGGCCAGCATGTGCAGCCTCAAGAATCTTAATCAATTTTTCGTTAGCTATAGGTGTATCTTCAAAAGTACGTATATCACGTCTATTGAAAATGGCTTTATATACTCCATTTCTTTCTTCTTCATTTAATAAATTCATAAATTTCACTCCATTTAAATTGTGTTTTCTCTATAGTGAGAGTATTTTTTTCGTAATAAAATAGTATCATATAGTACAAAATCAAGAAATAGTCTGTCGATTTATGTCTTAAGTATAAGCAAAGGCTTTATATCTTTTGTCTTATACTTAAGACTTTTAATCAATTTGATATGTTTATTTTATTGATAATTCATTGTGTTTTTTGGAATTTACTTGTGTACGACTTTCTTTTAAATGTTTTAACATTGCGACAATTAAAAAACTAACAATAACTAATAATAACCAGGAGCTTATTTTCCCAAAATGAACTATTTGCCATTGCTGTTGTTGATTCGGATATTGCCAAGCTCCAAAAAAGGTTGCAATATTTTCGGCAATCCAAATGAAAAAACCAATTAATACAAATGATAATGACAAAGGCATCCTATATGTACGTTTATTCACTGTAAAATAAACAAAAGTTTTAAAGAAAATAAGTAAAGTCATAAACTTTAACACCCAGCGAAAATCATATATAAAATGATGTGTAAAAAAATTAAAATAAATGGCTGCGCTAAGAACAACGACCATCCAGGTAGCTGGCCAATTCGTTAGTTTTAAATCTAACCTTCTCCATACTTGACACATATAACTTGCTACACTAGCGTACATAAACCCACTATATAGCGGAACACCGAAAAGTTTCATGACAGCATCCTCAGGATAATTCCATGATCCCATATGTACTTTATACAATTCTAATGCTAATCCAATAAGGTGAAAAACCCCGATTACTTTTAATTCGTCCCAAGTTTCAAACTTTAAAGTTACCATTAATATTTGCGTTAACACACAAATCAATAAAATTAAGTCGTACCGAGAAATAAAAGGTAAATCAATCACCTTGGTCAAAGCAAGACTTAAAAATATGATTACTGGAAAGATACAAGATTTTGCTTGTTCCAATCCAAAGTAGAATAATTGTTTCATCGTAACACCCAATCTTTTATAATAATTTAAAAATAATTATACGGATGAATATAGATAAAGACCATATAAAAGGAATGAGAAGTGAATAACAATATTCAAAAAATTAAGAAAACTAAACGTTATTCAAGTCTATGTTGAATAAAAAAGACTAAAGACACCTTCGATGAAAATCGAATCTGACTTCAGTCTAAAACATTTAATCCGCTAGATTTTGATCATGACCAAGTAGCAATTTTTGATATTGTCCTAATGCTAGTAATGGGAAAATATAATTATAACTTTCATACATAATATAATATCCACCTGGTAAACCAAGTCCAGTAGGATAAGATATACTTTCATCAGAATATTCTTCACTCTTCAATAAGTATTGAACCGCTTTTGTAACGGATGGAGAATCTATACTTCTAATAGTTAATAATGCAGAAAGAGCCCAAGCAGTTTGAGAAGGTGTGCTAAATGATAATGGTACATATGTTTCTTGTTCGGCACTGGCACAAGATTCGCCCCACCCGCCATCTTCTCGTTGAATAGACTCAAGCCATCTAGCTGCTCTTATTAATGCAGGGTGATTTTGTTCAACACCTACTGCTCGTAAACCAGTAATTGCAGCCCATGACCCATAAATATAGCAGACTCCCCATTTACCGTACCAACTGCCATCTAAGCGTTGACTTTTCATAAGCCTATTAACTGCTCTTTTTATATTACTATTCTTTTGTTTCATTTGAGCATAATTACCTAAAAATTCAAGAACACGTCCTGTTAAATCAGCAGTTGAATCATCAATAAGCGCATCTTTTGCATTTTCAATAGGTAAATGTGCTAATAAAGGCTGATAAGCATTTTTCTCAAATGCTCCCCATCCACCATCTTTGTTTTGCATGGCTAGTAAATATGCCAACCCTTTTTCCCATGACGACTTAATTTTAATAATTGATTTACTCTGCATCGTTAATGCACGTAGTGCTGCAGAGGTATCATCGTTATCAGGAATGAAAGTGTTTGTATCAGAAAACCCCCATCCACCAGCTGATGCATAGGGTGCATTCACAGACCAATCTCCTCTAGAAAACTGTTGCTTTTTTAATAAATATTCATTTGCTTTTATAATCACGGGATGGTCAGCTGACATGCCTGCTTCTTGAAGAGAATAAGAAAGCAAAGCGGTATCCCATACGGCTGAAGGAGAATTTTGAATATGCCATCCATTCTTACTTTTTGCTTTATAGCTTAAAATTCCTGCGGTAGCTTTCTGAATAATGGAAGACTTCTCGTCATAACCAAGTGCAAGTAAAGCATAAATCATATAGAACGTTGCAGAAGCATAACTGTATAATGTTCCGTTTTCTTCGATTCTATCTATCATAAAATGTTCTGCCGCTTGATAGCCTGCTTTATGCATATGAATTGGAGTAAGAGCCATGTTCTTTATTTCTTTTATAAAAAACTCTCCCCACGAATCACGCTCTGTTTGAAACCAAATAGCTGTTTGTTCATAATCGAAAAAACTTGTATCTACACGATGTGTTTTCACATATCGCTTATTCATGCAAATGAGCATGGGTGTTAAATGTATTCTGGCATAATTACTACAATGATACATACTAAATGGAAAAGATGATGGAAGCAGATAATAAGTCATAGGAAAGTAAAAAAGCGGTGGATATTTGTATAAGCCGTTTACTGCAAGCATCATCTTAGTCAAAATATTCGCCTTCGATAAACCACCATTATTTGAAATGAAATGCTCTGCTCTTTTCATTTCTTCATCTTCTCTTCCAAACCTGCCCGATAGCAAAAGTGCAGCATAAGCTTGTATAGTTGCAGAAACATCTCCTTCTTTTTCATCACTATATATTTTCCAGGCGCCATTTTCATTTTGTAAACGTATAATACTTGTTACTAGCTCCTGAATCGTTTTTCCAGCAGGAATATTCAATGTTTTAAGTAATATAATCGTTAAGCAATCTGTGAATAATGGACCTTGAAAAAGCATTCTCCAAGATCCATCACTCGTTTGCATTTCTTCTAACTTCCTCATACGAGCTTTAATGTTATCTATTATGGATTGTTGAGAAATAATAATCTCCTCCATTTCATAGGTATATATACAATATATGTATCCAACTTAAATAGGGATAGAAAAAAAGTTATATTCATAATTTCCCTATGAGGAATTAAAAAGAGCTCGCTCTTACAATAATTTAATAATGTAAGATGCGAGCTCTTTAATAAATACTTATTTTGTGATAGTCTTTTTGGATTCTTCGTTTTCTTCAGGAATTTCAAGCATATCAATCATAAAAATGAATACTGGAATACCAATAATTAAGCCCCAAACTCCAAAGAAATGTTCAGCAAATAATAAAACTGCTAATGTGAAAAAAGTAGGTAAATTTGTTTTCACAGACATGAATTTTGGATTAAGAATATAAGCTTCTAGAGCATGTAATACAAAAATCATTATTATTACAATAATAATTGTCGTAAAGCCACCTACATTATAAGCAATCATACAAAGTGGAATTAACGAAATAATAACACCTGCAACTGGTATTAATCCTAGAGAAAAAATCATAATGAAAAGTCCGATTAATTGAGGGAAACCAATTAACCATAGTACAAAAGTAGATAAAATTGCATTGGTTAATGCAATTAAAAATTGTACTTCAATCACTTTACCGAATGAATTGATGAACTTTTTCCCAAAATGCTCGATGTTAATAAAAAATTGACCGAAATTTCCTTTTTTAAATCTTGAAGTGAAAGAAATGATTTTTCCTTTTTCTAGTAAAAGAAATAAACTTAATACAATCGCTAAAAGTACTTGAACAAGCAGAGAGCCAACCCCAGAAGCATAAAAATAAATTTTATTTATATTACTTTCAATGTTAAGAGGAAGTGTATTCGCTGTGCTAATTAAAAATTTAATAATTTCATCATCAGGTGGATTTCTAAAGAAATGCATAATTTGCGTAATTAATTCAGTTATTTGAATGGTAATTACGGGCAAATATTTATACATAACAAGACCTAACGCCGAAACAATTGCACAATAGATAATCACAAGTATTACTTTCGGATTAATATGTATAAGTTTGTCTAATTTATGGGATATGAATTGTTGAAGTCTCCCCATCAAGAAGGCAAAGATGAACGTGAATAGCACTAGATTTATTAAATTTCCAATGCTATAAAGAAATAAAATCAAGACTAATATTGTTATTATTCTTGAAAATGTTTTGGTGCGTAAGAACGCCGTGAATTCTGACATGAATTGCATCATTCCCCTCTTTCCGATTGTTTAATGAAACATACTATATAGGTATTCATCATGATTTTTCTCGACTCAAACCATGAAATTTATCTTTTAATCGTTCAAATTCCTAATGAAATAATGTATTTCATATGATATAAAATTTTAACTTTTCAGAAATAGCATTAGTTTTATTTTAACGCATTTTTCCTGTTCTTTCTATACATATAGTTACATCAATGTGTACTTTTCGACATTTTGTCTTTATTTTATCTATATATATTTCATTCATTCATTCTAGTTTACATAATAGTATTATTTATTCAACGGATTATGATTAATCACACTACGGATCTCTTCATCTTCCACATGCGTATAGATTTGCGTTGTTGAAACACTTGAATGCCCTAAAATTTGTTGTAAACTTCGAATATCAGCCCCACTTTTATACATTAAAGTTGCAGAGGTATGTCTCAACTTATGTGGTGTAAGTTTATGCTTATTTAAACCAGAATTCACATTAATAAACTTCACGATTTTTGCAACAGTTTGCCTCGTAAGTCGTGTTCCTTTTTGTGATAAAAATAAAGCATCATCATCTTGAACACTCATAATTTGATTTCTCTCTTGTTTCTTATATGTTTCCAAAGCATCTAGGCATACTTTATTCAAAAATATCGTTCGCTCTTTATCACCTTTCCCTATTATATGCAATGTATTACCATGAATTGAATTCAAATTTAAAGAGCATAACTCAGATACACGAATTCCTAGATTCAAAAAGAACATCATCATACAATAGTTCCGATGATAATGTTTGTTTCTTGGGATACCCAATAAGAATTGTTCTGACTCATCTAAATTCATATAAATAGGTGTTTTCTTCCCTATTTTCGGATTTTCTAATTCGTCAGCCGGATTTTCATCCAATAACCGTCTTTTTCCTTTTAAGTATTTAAAGAAAGATTTAATAGTTGCACCTTTTCTTGATCTAGAATAGGCACTATTCTTCCTCTGAACTTCACAATATTCCAGAAATAAATAGATATCTTCTAGAGAAATTTCTCGAATCCAATCTATATTAATATCATCAATCGCAATCCTGCTCATGTCACTTATATCTAAATCATCTTGAATCGCCTTTAAAAAGCGAAAAAACAAAACTAAGTCATACTCATATTCTTTTCTTGTTCGCATGGACTTCCCTCTAATTGTCGTTAAGTAAATCAAGAAGTCTTTCAAAATTTTAGGTTGCTTCACTTTCATAAAATACACCCCTTATTCTCCTATTTTATCACAAAAAAAGGTTCCCAAATGTGTATTTGGGAACCTTTTTGAAAAATAGTAGTAAAATGAATAGAAATCGAGAATAATAATGAAAAAAAATAGCCGAATCTGAACTAGGATGAATTTCATTATTAGAAATTCATCCTAGTTCAAGATATGTTGCTGAGGAGCTCTCAGACAAAATTAGAAAAGGTTTATACGATATAAACCTTTTCGTTTTAAAGTTAAAGATTATGCTTCAAATAGTGATGTTGATAACCTTAAAAAAGAATCAACTTTAACTTACTGTTTCATTAGTCTTTGGTTGTCTTTTTTTAAACCAGTGTGTTGGCTCTACTTGTAAATTTACATTTATCTGCTTTACTTCTAAATACGCTTCTAAACCAAATGTACCTAGTTCGCGACCAATACCACTTTGTTTATAGCCACCCCAAGGTGCTTCATTATAGGTCGGATGATACGTATTGATCCACGTTATACCTGCACGGAGCTTACGAATTACACGATGTGCTTTAGCTACATCACTTGTAAAAACTGCACCCGCTAAACCATATTTTGTCCCGTTAGCTAACCGAATTGCTTCTTCTTCTGTTTTAAATGTTTGAATCACTAACATTGGTCCAAAAATTTCTTCTTGCACGATTCTCATATTAGGAGTTGTGTGTGTGAAAATAGTTGGTTCGATAAAATAACCATTTCGGTCCAGACGTTTTCCTCCACATAATAAAGTTGCCCCTTCACTTTTTCCTAATTCAATATAATGTAATACACGGTTCATTTGTGTTTCACTAATTAAAGGTCCCATTTCAGTTGTAGGAGAAGTACCATCACCCACTTCAATTTGTTCTGCTCTAGCTACTAATTCTTCAACAAACTTATCATAAATAGTTTCTTCTAAAAGTAATCTTGAACCTGCTGAGCATACTTGCCCTTGATTTGCATAAATTGCATACAATGCATAATCAACGGCTGTTTCAAAATCAGCATCAGCAAATACAATATTCGGAGATTTCCCACCCAATTCTAATCCTACTTTTTTAATTGTTTGTGCTGCACTTATCATAATAGCTCGACCAGTCTCAGTGCCGCCTGTAAAAGCAATTTTATCAACTAATTCATTACGAGCTAGTTCTGCTCCTACTGTTTTTCCTGAACCAAGCACTAAGTTCACTACTCCTTTTGGAAATCCTACTTGATCAAGGATTTCAAAAAAACGAATAAGTGTTAATGGAGTTTGCTCTGCCGGTTTTATAACTAATGTGCAACCCGCTGCTATAGCAGGTGCAATTTTTTGAACAGCCATTACTAACGGATAGTTCCAAGGGATAATTTGCCCGACCACACCAATAGGTTCTCTAACAACACTAGATGTCATTTCATCCGGAACATCAAACGTTTGTCCATGTGGCTTAGTGGCAATCCCAGCATAATATCTTAATTGATCAACAGCATCACTGACATCATAGCTGGATTCACGTAATGGTTTCCCGTTATTCAATGTTTCTAGTAAACTTATTTCATCTATTTTCTGTTCCAATAAATCTGCTGCTTTTAACAACAAGGCTGCCCTTTCTCGTGCTTTACTAAAGGCCCAGTCGTCTTCATCAAATGCTCTCCGGGCAGCCTCAATAGCAGATTTAGTATCTTCAATTGTGCCTTCGGTTACACTCGCTAAATATTCTTCTGTCGCCGGGTTCACCAGTTCTCTTACCTCTCCCGATTGACTCTCTACCCACTGACCATCCACATACATCTTTTCAATAATTCTACTCATTTAATCACTCCTAATTACTAAAGAAAACGAACAAAATGCTTTTACATTTTGTCCGCTTTCTTTTACTTATTTAAATCAACTGAATCTTCTGTATTTTCAACCATGATTTTATCTGCTGAAATTTTTAATACCTTCGTTAAGAATAATAGATATAGAATTCCTATTCCTGCCCAAACTAACCCCAGAATGAATGAATCCCTCTGCACATTTATCCATAGGATTAACATAGTGAAAGATCCTATTAAAGGGAGCACAATGTTAAAGAAAATATGCTTAATTGATTTGTACTCTTTCTTACGAATCGCATAATGCGCAATAACTGAAATATTAACGAATGTAAAGGCGATTAATGAGCCAAAATTAATAAATTCAGTCGCCGTTTCAACTGTAAAAAAGATTGCTCCCAAACAAAGAACACCAACAAAGATTACATTAAAAGCAGGCGTTCTAAATTTTGGATGTACGTAACCAAAATATTTCTTAGGTAAAACATTATCACGCCCCATAACGTACAATAAACGAGATACACTGGCATGGGATGCTAAACCAGATGCAAAAATACCTGCAAATGATGCTGATAGAAACACTATTTGAAAAAGCTTCCCACCTATATTATAAGAAATATCAGAGGCTGTGGAATTCTCTATGTCCTTGAACATTGATAGATCCGGATATAACGATTGTGTAAAGTAAGATGCAACGATAAACAACCCGCCACCAATTAAAGCTGTTAAAAAAATAGCTCTTGGAATTGTTTTTTTCGGATTAATGGCTTCTTCTGTATACGTAGAAACAGCATCAAATCCTAAAAAGGAAAAACAAAGTATCGTTGCACCAGAAACTAGGGTTGAGAAATGCATATCGGGTCCCACAAAAGGCTTCATGGAAATAGGGGTACCAATTCCCATTCCCCCTAGTAATTCTTTAATACTTAGCACAACAAAAACTGCTAAAATTACAAATTGATAAATAACAAAGATAGAATTGACATTTGATGTTGACTTAATGCTGATTAAGTTAAAAAACGTGACTGCGGCTGTTATTAATACAACCCATATCCAAGGTGGAACATCAGGAAATACAGCCGTAATGTATTGTTGACCTAATAAAACATTAATAAGAGGTAATAACAAGTAATCTAATAATGCCAACCACCCAACAAAAAAACCTACCTGTGGATTAATTGATCGCTGGGCATATGTATAAGCAGATCCAGCAGTTGGATAAGCATTTACCATTTTCCCATAGCTATAAGCTGTAAATAACATCGCTACTAGAGTTAATACATATGCTGTAGGTACATACCCGCTCGTTTCTTGTGATACTAAACCAAACGTATCGAACACAACAGCGGGTGTTAAATATCCTAAACCAAGCAAAACAATGGGCCACAAACCTAGCGTCCTTTTTAAAGTCGGGTGTTGATCCATATACCTAGCTCCTTCTCTATTCCGAATAAAAATTACTTTTTAGAAAATAAGATTTAATTCACAGCTAGTTCTTCTTGTTGCTTTGCTAAAGCATTAATATGTTTTTCTATAGCAGCAAGTACAATATCAAGTTGTTCGTAACTAATTACAGCTGGTGGCTCAAGACGAATAACTTTCGCATTGTTAATTGTTCCACTCACTAAAATCTTTTCACCGAATAAAAGTTTGGCTAACGTATAACCAAGTTCATTGCTCGTAAACTCCATTCCTATTAATAAACCAAGTCCACGGACTTCTTTTAGAACTTGTGGATATTGAGCCTGTATTTTACGAAGACGTTCTAAAATATAGTCACCTTTCTCTTCAGCTTGCTTTGGAATATCTTCTTCTAATATAGTCTTGATACCTGCGATAGCAGCTGAACAACATAGTGGGTTGCCACCAAACGTAGATGAACCTAATAAGAACGGATTTTCCTCCATCTTGTCCCATAGATGGTCGCGGGCTACCATAGCTGCTATTGGCATAACACCGCCACCTAATGCTTTACCAAGTGTCATAATATCAGGAACAACATCGAAATGATCCACGCCAAATAATGTACCTGTGCGTCCCATTCCTGTTTGTACTTCATCAACGATTAATAGACATTCATATTTATCACAGATTTCACGTAAACGTTTGAAATAACCTTTCGGAGCAAGGTTTACGCCACCTTCACCTTGGGTAGGTTCTACAATAATTCCAGCTACTGTTTCACCAGTTGCAATTAGTTTTTGAATAGCTGTTTCGACTGCATCTGCATCTCCAAACTCAACATGTTGAAATCCTGGTACTAAAGGCATATAAGGAGTACGGAACATTGCTTTACCTGAAGCAGATAAAGATCCGAATGTTTTTCCGTGGAAGCCATTTTCCATTGAAATAAAGCATTTTTTACCTGTAGCTAAACGAGCTAACTTTAATGCCATTTCATTGGCTTCCGTTCCACAGTTTACTAAGTAAGAATGTTGCAAGTCCCCTGGAGTAATTTCCGCAAGTAACTTTGATAAATAACCACGTAATGGATCAACCAACTCTTGGCTGTGAAGAGCATAGCGATCAATTTGTGATTTAACCGCATTTACAACATTTGGATGACGATGGCCTAATAAAAACACGCCATAGCCTCCCAAACAATCAATATATTCATCACCTTTTGTATCACGGAATACAGCACCTTCGCCGACCCACTCTACAACAGAGTAATCTGTAGATACCGATTTACGATTCTTTAAAATAGCTTCATTGACATAATGAGTAAAGTTATATACAGAATCCTCAACGATTTGTTTTTGCTCAGTTTCTGTAAGCGTTTTCTTTTCGATATATCCTAATATAGTATTAGCAGATTGTAATACTTCTTCTCGAGATTTTCTCATAAGATCACCTTTTCTTTTCTATTTAAAATTCAGCACTGTCATCGAAGTAATTAGCTTCTAAACACTCATACTCTAAAAATACTATTCTATTATTTTATGCATGTTTTAATTTGGCTAACAACCTCTCTCCTATTTAGGGAATTCATCTTATAGTGGTGTCTTAAATATCTAGTAATCAAAATTATAATAAAAATAGAAAATAATTACACTTGGCATAGTGTCAAGTCTTTATTAATCCTGAATTGACATTATGTCTAATCTATATCTATTTACATATTTTTTCTCAAACTTTAGAACTAATTTAAGTACATCACTTATAAGAACACTATAGTCAGGCTCCTTTTACAAAGAATCTATTAATTTAATATAAAATCTCGTATTTTTATCTGAAAGAACTAAAAGGGAAAATTTAGTGTGCTGCTGAGAGGCTCTCAGGCGAAATTAAATACTTTATTGATGAATAATAAGTCTATAAATCGGATTGAATCTATCAACAAAAATTATCCTAAAGAAAAACCGCCTGAACATTTTCAGGCGGTTTTTCTATTTGTACTTTACATGCTGTATAGTCTTCTCAATCTTAAGTAATACATCCAAATGCGAGTTGTATACGAGCTAAATAGTAGTATGCACAATAATAACATTAAGATAGTAATAACATTTGCTTGTGATTCTGCATCTGAAATAATACCATACATAAAGACCGAAAAGATAAAGGCTTGCAATATAATAAAAGGTACAAACATTAATGAATACGTAATAGCTATCTTTTTCACATATTTTAAATGAACAGATGGCTCATTGTGAATTTTCGGAATGAACTCGTCGTCTTTGTATTCACAACTCCATATCGCCCATTTTTGCAATGATGATTTTGACATGTATATATTCTTCCATCCAGCATCACGATGAAAGTTCGCATAATCGTCATTAGAAATACCTTGATATTCAGTGCAATAGCTAATTTTACGAGGTTCTCCTCTTAGAAAATAAAATACAATTCCTAATCGGTTTACTTTATAAAGATTGTACCCGCTTGCTTCCATTGATTCAAGCCACTGTTCAAGTTTATCTGGGGCATAAATCCATCCAGCATTTATTTTGGTTATTATTTTTCCTGATTTTTCTAATGCCTTTTCGTGATGTTGATTAATCTGGTTAATTGGTATTTCAGCTATAGTTTCATTTTCGTTAATGAGAAGTTGATTTGCACGATTGATTTTTATTATAGAATAAATAGCAAGTAAAAAAAGAATAATTAGAAGTCCTAATATTCCATACGTCACTATCCACATCGGACTTGATACCACTTCATATTCACCATTCTGAGGCGTGGCATCTATCATTATCATCATATTTGTCATAAAAAAAGTTAAAATGAAACAAATTAAACTCATATAAACATACATAATTTTTTTATTACGTCTAATACTACCTTCTCGTACCGGAGAGATTTTTACTTGATTTAAAGGTTTTTCATTTGCAACTATTAACCAGTGATTTTTCTGCGCTATTTGTATCCATCCTTCATTTAACAAAGTTTTAGATAAATAGATATTCTTACTCTTTTCATAAACAATTCGATACGTAGTTACTGTTGGCTTCCCTTTTTGAAAATAAAAATTACGTGTCCAAGTATTCACTTCTACTAAATGGTAGCCTTTTGCTGCCATTTTCATTAACCATTCTTCTGTTTTAATTAAGTCAAAACTCCAAAAGGGTCTAAATATCCTTAGCATTGAAATTCCTCCTCGAATGTTATTGCATTGTGGTGCAGCTCCTTTACTCTCTGAATCTCTGTTAAAATTAGTCTTCTTCCGATTTCAGTTATTTCGTAAACTGTTTTGCGATCTTCATCTGCAAAAACTATTATAACGCCATCCTTTTGCATTTTTGTTAAAGTTCCATAAACAGTACCAGAACCTAAACGAATACGTGAATTTGAAATATCTTCTACGTGTTTGACAATTCCATATCCGTGTCTTGGCTTTGAAAGTGAAAGTAGAATGTAAAAAGCAGTTTCCGTCATCGGTACATATTTTTTTAAGACCTTTTCAATATCCATTTAGATTACACCACCATCTCATCCCAATATGTGAATTTTCAGATATATCACATTGGAATATGTCATACTGCGACTATATCACGACGCGACATACTCAACAAGAAATATTTTACATTTTTACGTAAAATACGCAATAATACCAGTTAATAAAAACCTCTATGTTCGTTCCTTTATCAAAATTCTTGATGCTTTCAACAGCCCTTTATAATTCACTTTTAAAATAAAGAAAACCCTGACAATTATGTTCGTCAGAGCTTTCTTTATTTTATTATGAAAAGAGTATGTTGTTATTTTTTTGATGCAAATTCGGCATGATACCATTTCACAAAATTATCAACGACTATATCAAGAAACTGTTTTGTTGGCTCATGTACTAAATTACCTGATTGATCCATTTTCTCATGAACTTGACCTACAAAAACTTCATTTAATGGAAGAAGTGGTGAAGATACACCTGGTGAGAATAGTATATCGCGTAAATGAATCTGAGCACGTACTGTACCTAAAGTCCCCATTGAAGCTCCCATAATCCAAGATGGTTTGCCAATTAATACTTTTTCTCCTCGAGATAACCAGTCAATCGCATTTTTTAATACCCCAGGAATAGAATAATTATATTCTGGTGTTACCCAAAGTACAGCATCTGCTGAAGCAACTTGCTGTATAAAATCTTGCACTTCTTTAGATGGATTATTTTCTATATCTTGATTATAAAAAGGAAGATTATTAAGTTGAATAACTTCAATATCCAAGCAATGAGAATATGTTTTCTTCACATATTCTGCTAGTTTTAAATTATATGAATCCTTTCGATTACTACCTACTATAGCTGCTATTTTCATTATGATTACCCTCCATTTATGTTTTTAGTTGATATATCAACTAACTAAGCCGAAAATGCACGCCTAATTATGACTGACGTACATTTTGGCGAACTTTCAAAAGAAGTCTTTTTAATTCTACGCTCTCTTCTTCTGTAAACCCTTCACTTAACAAATTCTTTGTTGTGTTACTAATATACTCTATTTCATCATTAAGTGCTCTTCCCTCATCTGACAAAAAGACTTTTACTGAACGCTGATCTTGTGAACAAGGTTTTCGGTAAATAAATCCTTTTTTTTCTAAGCTAAGTAACATTCTTGTTATACTTGATTTGTCTTTATTCAATTGTTTCGCAATTTCATTCTGCGACAACCCTTCTTCTCTTAATAAAAGAGCCATAACAAGATGTTGCTCAGGAGCCAATTGAAGGATGCCTAGACGATTTTTTAAGTAATTGGTAATTTCCAAGTCAACTGTGTGTATAAGAACACCAATATGTTCCGTTATTCTAGAATCCATTGTAAGCCTCCTTTTAGTTGATATATCAACTATTCTGATACATATTGTATATAAGACAGATAAGTAAAGTCAATTTCTCTGCTTATCATTATAAAAGCCAACTCTAAATGAAAGTATAGAGCTGGCTTTTCGATTACATTGGTCTATCAAGTTGATATAAATTTGCATAACGAGAATTCGTCTGTAATAGATGATCATGTGTTCCTTCCATTTGTATATGACCATCTTCCAAGAAGATAATACGATTAATCTCTTCTACTCCGACTAAATGATGGGTAATCCATAATACTGTTTTACCATTTAGAGTTTTAAAAATCGTATTTAATAAATCCCTTTCGGTAATGGCATCCAGTCCAACAGTTGGTTCATCCAATATGACAATCGGTGTTTTTTGCAGCAATATTCTTGCTAAAGCAATTCGTTGGCGTTCACCACCGGAAAATCTACCACCTAGTTCACGCATACGAGTATTGTACCCATCAGGTAAAGAACTAATATAATCATGCATTTTCACTTGCTTTGCCGCTTCAATTACTTCTTCATCACTTGCTTTCGGATTACCTAAGCGAATGTTGTTCATGACTGTTGAATCGAAAAGATGTGGTTTTTGTTGTAAAACAGAAATAAGTTGAGCGATATCTTCTTTTAGTTTAGGAACAGGGATATCATTGATTGTAATTTGTCCACTTGTTGGTGTAATAGAACCTAGTAATAATTTCGCAAGTGTACTTTTACCAGCGCCACTTCTACCCAATAATGCCACACGGTCCCCTTGATTCAAAGTCATCGATACTCTATTTAGAATAGCTTTCGTTTCATTATTATAAGAAAAAGTAACATCGTTCAGCTCAACCGTCATATTCCTAGAGCTAAGTATTTCTTGTATACTATCATGGCTCGGTTCATCTTCAATATTTGTAGAGTCATTAATTTCATTTAATCGAGATAATGAATTTTCATAACTCGGCAAAGCACTAATGGCATCAGGTAATGGAGCAATTGCTTCAAGGAGCGGAAAAGCAACTAAAACAAATGCAGCAATCCATACATGATTAAATACATTACTATCCACACTACTACTAGCAAACCAAATCATGCTAATGATTAATAATGTGAAAACGAATTGAAATAAAAAGTTTCGTCTACGGCTAAATTGTGCTGTTTGATCTTCAAGTTCATCTTGAAGTTTTTCTTGTTCTTCATAGCTCTTTAAGAAATCTTCGTGTCTTCCACTGATTCTCCAATCACTAATTCCCATAACCGCATCTGCTAATGTACGATACAGATTGTTACGTGATTCTTTAATTTGTGCTTGTTTTGCTCTTGTAACAAGTAAAGATACAAGCGGGAACAGTACAATAAGTACGAAAAGAATAAGTAACATAGATAATGCAAAAGGAATCGAGAAAAAGCCTAAAGCAATTATACAAATTGTATATAAAATTAGCGCAACAATGCTTGGAAAAATCGTTTGTAAATATAAATTTTGCATATGCTCTAGGTCGTCAGCTAAAACACCTAATAAATCTCCTGTTGAATATCTTGATTTGAGAGTTAATGCTTGTTTCTCTAATCGTTGATATAATCTAACACGCATTGCGGAAAGAAATTTCAACACAACACTATGACTTGTTAGACGCTCTAAATAACGAAAGATGGGACGAGCAATACCAAATGTCCGAACAAGGACAATAGGAACATAAACCATAAGTATGTTTTCAGGAACTGTTGCTGATTTAGAAATTAAATAGCCTGATGTAAACATTAACGCACTTGCACTAAAGAATGTTAATGTTCCAAGGAGAAGAACAAGACAAAGCAATCGTTTATTTTGCTGTAAATATGGTTTAACCCATGAATCATACAGTGCACGATTCACGATACGATGTTTATTGTTCATGTCGCTCCCCCGTTCCGTGCATTTGTGCTTGAATTAAATTATGGTAATGTCCCTTTGAAGCAACTAATTCTTCATGTGTACCTATTTCAACAATTTCTCCGTGGTCCAATACAATAATTTGATCCATTTCCATCATCCAATGAAGTCGATGTGTCGCAAAGAACACAAGTCGATTTTCCAATAGTGGCAGCATATTGCTTTTAAGTTCCCACTCTGTTTCAATATCAAGATGAGCAGTTGGTTCATCAAATAAAAGAATTTTTCGTTTATCATCGAGAAAAGCTCGTGCCAACGCAATTCTTTGCTCTTGTCCACCACTTAATATTCGACCACTTTCTCCTATTTGCTCCTCATATCCATTTGGTAATGTAGCAATGACATCTGATAAACCCGCTCTTTCACTTGCTTTTTCGATATCTGCTTTCGAAGCATCAGGGGTATAAAAGGAGATGTTGTTTGCTACAGTATTATGAAAGATATAAGGATGTTGTGGAATATAAAGTAGTTGTTCTTGCCAGCTTGTTTCACTGAAATCATTAAGAGCTATGTCGTTAATACGAATACGACTTGAGTTTGGTTCACTAAATCCACCCAATATGTTTATTAAAGTAGATTTACCGGAACCGCTTGCTCCAATAATCCCGATTTTCCCATAACCTTTCCAAGAAAACGATAGGTTGTTCAAAGTTGGCTGATGTGCATCTTGATGTTGAAATGTTAAGTTTTCTACATCAATTTTAGATTCACTATTCCAGCATAATAATTTTGTAGAATTAGTTTGTTTCTTCTCAGGTAAATTGATAACATCACTAATAGCCTGAAATGCATTTTTACCATCAAGTGTTGCATGATAGTCTGTTCCAAATTCTCGAATTGGAACGAAATATTCAGGTGCTAAAATTAACACTGTTAAGGCAGGTAACAAAAACATGTGTTCTCCAATTAAGCCTAGACCTAAAAACAATGCCACAATAGCCACTGATAAACTTGAAAAGAAATCAAGTGCAAAAGTAGATAAAAAAGCAAATCTTAGAGTTCCCATTGTTGATTTACGATATCTTTCACTTACCTTTTGTATGTTGCGATCATATCGTTTACTCAATCCTAGTAAACGAAGAGTTTCTAAACCTCGTAAAGAATCAACAAAATGATTTGATAATAATTGATGTGATTCATATTGTGTATCTGCTTTTTTCTTTGCTGCTATTCCTAGAATCACCATAAAAATAAGTAACGTAGGCAAAACAAGTAATAGAATAATCGAAGAACGAACATCTAATGTTAAAGTATAGACGAAAATCATAATCGGAATAATAACCATATTCATTACTTTAGGAAGAAATAACTTTAAGTAAGTTTCAAGTTGAGAAACCCCTTCTAGAGCCATCGTTACTAAATGACCAGTTCCTTCTTTTTCTGTAATAGTAGGTCCTAAAATAAACAATTTATTTGTGAATTTCTGACGAATCATTGATCCAGTATGTGATGCATATGTATGCATCTGCTTCTCTCTCCAAAGAATGATGATTTGTTTTGCTAAATAAAAAGTCACAAATAAAAGGATAGGAAGAAGCTGTAAAGAAAGCTTCTCCCCATTAAAAAGATTTGTGACTGTAATAGCCAAATATTTAGCTTGGAATATAATCATTACTCCTTGCAAAATCGCCATAATCGTCAGGAAAGTCATAATACCTTTAAATCCTTTTAATTGAAATAACGATTTATCGATCATTTATGATTCACCGTTTCTTTGTCACTAATACGTTTACGGAAAACATAGTAGCTCCAGATTTGGTATCCTAACACAAATGGAAGTAACGTAAGTGAAATTTTTGTCATTAATGATAATGTGTAATGTCCACTAGCTGCATTATTTATTGTTAAGTTATATGCAGTATCAAGAGAACTAATCATTACCCTTGGGAATAAACCGACGAATAACATAATAACTGTAAGTGCGATTGTTAAACCAGACATTGTAAATGCCCAACCTTCTTTGCGTTTATTCGCAAATAGCAAGCCAAGTACTGCTGTAATAACAATTGCAACTAAAAATACTGGTGTTGCAACAGGACGAGCATCGAATAAATCAGTTTGTGTGTAAGTTAACACAGCGAATGCTACAAGTCCTACAAATAGAATGATATACACTTTATTTAATAATTTGATTGCTCGGTCATGAACATTCCCCATTGTTCTTAATCCAATGAATGTCAAACCATGAATCAATGTTAATAGAACAACGGCAACGCCACCAACAACAGAGTATAAATTCACATAATCTGTGAAACCACCCCATAAAGTCATTGTTTCATCAATCGGCATACCTTGTACTAAACTAGTGAATAGAACTCCTAGAATGAATGGAGCACCTACACTACCGATAAAAATCAACCAATGCCACATGTTCTTCCACTTACTATTTAAAGCATGATGAGAATATTCAATACCTACACCACGTGCAATTAAAAATAGTAAGAAGAACACAAACGGAATGTAGTAACCACTAAACATAGTTGCGTACCAGTGTGGGAATGCAGCGAAAATAGCTCCACCAGCTGTTAGTAACCAAACTTCATTCGCATCCCAGAAAGGCCCAATTGTTTTTAAAAGTTGATCACGTTCTGCTTCATTTTTTGCAATTAATCGAGTAGACATACCTACACCAAAATCAAAACCTTCGAGAAAGAAAAATCCAACAAATAATACGGCGACAAGAATAAACCAAAGTTCATTTAAGGTCATTGTTCAAACGCCTCCTTGTTCAATAACTCAACACTGTCGTCTTTATGATTAGGAGGATATGGCCCTTTTTTCGAAACTTTCACAACCATATAAACCATGATAATTCCTAGGATTAAATAAGATCCACAGAATGCAATTATAGAAAACCATAATGAGCCAGCTGTAACGTTTGGAGAAACAGATTGAGCTGTTGTATATAATCCCATGACTGTCCATGGTTGACGACCAATCTCAGTCATTATCCACCCAGCAGAATTAGCGATAGGTGGTAAAACGATAGCTGCTACTGCTAATTTTAATAACCAACGTTTTTTCAATAATGAATCACGTTTCATAAATACAAGAGAAAGAAGTGAAATAACAATCATTATTCCTCCGAATATAGCCATGATACGGAAGCTCCAATATACGGTTTCTACATGAGGAATATAGTTTATGTCTTCTCCAAATTGTTTTTCATATTTTGCTTGTAATGTTTTCATACCTTCTACAGAGCCCTCAAACTTGTTATAAGCTAAGAAGCTAAGTATATATGGAATTTCAAGTGACCACTCATTTTTCATTTCTTCTGAATTTATATTAGCAATTGCAGACCAAGAAGCTGGATCGCCACTATCTTCCCATAGACCTTCACTTGCTGCCATCTTCATTGGTTGTGTATCCATTAAATATTGTGCTTGTGAGTGTCCACTGAATGCGATACCAATACCACTAATCAGTGAGATAATCATTGCAATTTTAAAAGATTTATGGAAGAATTCAATATTTTGTTTTTTCAATAGTTTATAAGCACTAATACCACCAACAAGTAACCCAGCAGTTGCTAAAGCTCCCATGACCACATGTGGGAATTCAACTAACAATTGTCCATTTTTAACAAGAGCCATAAAGTCATTTAACACTGGTTTACCATCAACAATTTTAATTCCTACAGGATGTTGCATAAAAGAGTTAGCTGCTAATATCCATAGCGCTGATAATAATGTACCTATTGATACCATCCAAGCGGAAAAAGCAATAACCCATTTCGGTAGTTTTTCACGACCGAAAATCCAAATTCCAATAAAAGTTGATTCCATAAAGAATGCAAGTAATGCTTCAATTGCGAGTGGTGCTCCAAATACATCTCCTACAAATCGAGAGTATTCAGACCAGTTCATACCAAACTGGAATTCTTGTAAAATCCCTGTTACTACACCAATAGCGAATGAGAGCAAAAATATTTTTCCCCAAAACTTAGACATTTCTAGATAAATCTTTTTCTTCTTAACAACATACAGTGTTTCCATAATTGCAACTATAAAAATTGTTCCGATTGACATTGGTACGAATAAAAAGTGGAAAATTGTCGTAGCTGCATACTGAAAACGGGCTAAATCAAGTACATCCATGTTGTATCTCCTCCTTCTTCAGCTAGTATACAAACGATGATTTTAAATGAAACTTTTGTTCAATCATTCACAATTTCAAGACGATTATGTGACAGTTTGTAAAATGTTGAACATAATGTAATGAAACTAAAAGATATATTTTTTATTCATAACTCGTTTTAGTTTGATTTCATTTTATATTTCGAAATCATCCCCCTCAACAACTATTCTATTGCTAAAATTCATATTTTTCTATACCTATACCCTCTATGTAGGAAGATAGACAAAATTATAAGAAAATAATTAAAATTCAGGGCAAAAAATTTGATTTTGTTATTTATCTATAGTAATAATAATTATTTTATAGTAATTATTACTATTTTTTCTTATACAAAAAAACCGCTTAACACTAGCTTAAGCGGTTTTTTACACTAATTTAGAATGGTCGATCCATTTGATATAGATTAGCATATCTTTCATTTGTTTGTAACAATTCTTCATGCGTCCCCTTCATTTGAACCCTACCATCTTCCATAAAAACAATTTGGTTCATTCTTTCAACACCAGCTAAATGATGAGTAATCCAAATTAATGTTTTACCCTGAAGGTTTCTAAAGATTGTTTCTATTAACTCTCGTTCAGTTACAGCATCAAGTCCAACTGTTGGTTCATCCAAAATGACGATTGGTGTTTGTTGTAGAAGAATTCTTGCTAAAGCAATTCTTTGTCTTTCTCCACCAGAGAATCTTCCACCCAATTCACGCATTCTCGTATGATATCCTTCAGGAAGTGAGCTAATATAATCATGCATTTGGACTTGTTTTGCGGCTTCTATTACATCCTCATCAGATGCTTTTGGATTTCCAAGTCGAATATTATTCATTACCGTTGTATCAAATAAGTGTGGCTTTTGCTGTAAAACTGCAATAAATTTATTGATTTCATCATGGAGTTTTTCAACTGAAGCTTTATTTATAGTTACTGTTCCACTTGTTGGTGAAACAGCGTTTAGTAATAGCTTTACAATTGTACTTTTTCCTGCTCCACTTTTACCGAGAAGAGCTATTTGTTCTCCTTGGTAGACATGTAATGAAAAATCATTTAAAACTAGTTCTTCATCATACGCAAAAGAAACATCTTTTAATTCAATTGTTAACGACTCCTGCATCATTAACTCGTCAACAGTTTGTTGGTTGAAACTATTTTGTATAGAAGGCTTATGTTCAATATTATTCATTCGATGCAATGAATTTTCATAGCTTGGTAATTGGCTTATTGCATCTGGAATTGGTGCAAAAGCTTCAATGATTGGAAAAACAACTAAAACAAAAGCAGCAATCCAAACATGATCGAATATATTTGCATCTGCACTATTGCTAGCGAACCATATCATGACAATAATGATAATGGTAACGACTATTTGGAATAAGAAATTTCGCCCACGATTAAATCGTTCCATTTCAGCTTCTAACTGATCTTGTTTGTTTTCTTGTTGTTCGTAACTTTTCAGAAAATCTTCTTGTCTTCCACTAATTTTCCAATCACTAATCCCCATAACTGCATCGCCTAGTCTTTTATATAACTCATTACGTGCTTGTTTTGTTTGAGTTTGTTTTTGTCTAATTACTAGTAAGGATACTAATGGAAAGAGCACTACTAGAACAAATAAAAATAGAGCCATTAATAAAGCAAATGGTATTGAGAAAAATCCTAACGCAATTACTGCTAATACGTAGAGAATCACCGCAATTACGCTTGGAAATATAGTTTTCAAGTAAAGATTTTGCATTTGCTCTAAATCATCTGCTAGGACACCAAGTAAATCGCCAGTTGAAAAACGAGACTTTAATGATAAAGCTTGTACTTCTAATTTTTGATATAAGCGAACGCGCATACGAGACAAAAACTTCAAAACAAGATTATGACTTGTTAGTCGTTCTAAGTAACGAAAAACAGGTCTAGCAATACCAAAAGTTCTTACAAGAACAATTGGTACATATACTAATAAAATATTTTCTGGTCTTGTCGCAGATTTGGATATTAAATATCCAGAAGTAAACATTAAAGCACTTGCACAAAAGAAGGTTAAAGTACCGAGGAGTAACACAAGACAAAGCAACTTTTTGTTTTGCTGTAAATAGGGTTTTACCCATGAATCATTCAAGACAGCTCTTAATGTACGAATTGTTTTAGTCATGTTGTTCCTCCGTTCCATGCATTTGTGCTTGTATTAATTGTTTGTAATAACCGTTTCCTTGTAGTAACTGTTCATGTTTACCTGTTTCTATAATTTCTCCATGATTCATTACAATGATATAATCCATCTCCATCATCCAATGAAGGCGATGGGTTGCAAAGAATACAAGTCGATTTTCTAATAATGGAAGGATATTCTGTTTTAATTCCCATTCCGTTTCAATGTCTAAATGTGCAGTTGGTTCATCAAAGAGTAGAATTTTTCGGGTATCATCGAGAAATGCACGCGCTAAAGCAATTCTTTGCTCCTGCCCACCACTTAATACTCGACCACTTTCTCCTATTGATTCCTCTAATCCGTTAGGTAATGCTTGGATTACCTTGGTTAACCCAGCACGTTCACAAGCTGCTTTAATTTCTTCATTAGATGCATCAGGTGTATAGAAAGCAACATTTTTTGCTACTGTATCATTGAAAATATACGGATGTTGTGGAATATATAGAATTTGCTCTTGCCACTTTTGATGATCAAATCCATTCATTGTAACTTCATTAAGCTGAATATTAGCTGTTGTTGGATGTGCAAAACCACCCAAAACATTAATTAAGGTAGATTTTCCAGCTCCACTTGCTCCGATAATCCCGATTTTTCCGAAACCTTTCCATGCAAATGAAAGATTTTTTAATGAATGCTGACTAGATTCGTTATATTGTAGAGATAAATTAGACACTTGTAAGCTTGCTTCTTCATTCCATTTAGGAATTGACATATCATTCTGCTTTTCTTGCTCGGGTAAGGAGATGATACGATTAATGGCTTGTAATGCATTTTTTCCATCAAGTGTCGCATGATAATCTGTTCCAAAATCACGTATCGGCAAGAAATATTCTGGTGCTAATATTAAAACAGTGAGCGCTGGTAAAAGCATCATCTCACCGTTAATCAAGCCTAAGCCAAGAAATAAGGCAACGATTGCTACTGCTAAACTAGAAAAGAAATCTAGAGCAAATGTAGAAAGAAAAGCAAAACGTAATGTACCCATAGTTGATTTACGATAACGCTCACTTACATCGCCTATATTACGATCATAACGTTTACTTAGTCCTAACAAACGTAGGGTTTCTAAGCCTCTTAAAGAATCAACAAAATGATTAGAAAGTGTACGATATGTTTCATATTGTTTATCAGCTTTCTTTTGAGCTGCAATACCTAGAATAACCATAAAGAATAGTAATGTTGGCAATACAATTAGCAAAATCAAAGCAGATTTTACATCTAATAGTAGTGTATAAGCAAAGACCATTACCGGAATAACGACCATATTCGTTATTTTCGGAATAAACAGTTTTATGTATGTTTCGATTTGTGTAATTCCTTCTAAAGCCATAGTTACAAGGTTGCCAGTACCTTCAATTTCGGTAACATTCGGACCTAACTTAAATAATTTCTTCGTAAACTGCTGACGAATACTTGAACCAGCATCAGAAGCGAAAGTAGCCATTTTTTTGTCACGTACTTTTGTTAGGAACTGTCTTCCCAAATAAAATAATGAGAATAAGAATATAGGGAGTAGCTGTAAAGACAGCTTCTCCCCATTAAATAAATTTGTAATAGTAATAGCTAAATACTTCGCCTGAAATATAATAGCCAAACCTTGTAATACGGAAATGAAAAACAACAAAACAAATGTAATCTTAAAGCCTTTTAGCTTAAATAATGATTTGTCCATCATTCATAATTCACCGAATCCTTATGACTAATACGCTTGCGGAAAACGTAGTAGCTCCAAATTTGATAACCTAAAACAAATGGTAATAACGTACAAGCAATCTTTGTCATTAAAGAAAGTGTATATTGACCACTTGCTGCGTTCATAACTGTTAAGTTGTATGCTGGATCAATTGAACTAATCATTACACGTGGGAATAATCCAACGAATAGCATAGCAACTGTTAATACAATCGTGATACCTGACATTGTAAATGCCCAGCCTTCTTTACGTTTATTAGCAAAGATAAAGCCAAGAACAGCGGCTAAAACTATACCAACAAGAAATACCGGAGTAGCTACAGGACGAACTGTGAATAAATCTGTATAAATGTAAGTTAATACTGCAAATAGTACAAGCCCAGCAAATAACGCCATATATACTTTGTTTAACAGAGCAAGAGCACGTGTGTGAACAGGGCCTTCTGTACGTAATCCAATGAATGTTAAACCATGAACAAGCGTTAACAATACAACGGCAATACCACCAACAACAGAGTATACATTCACATAATCACTAAATGTTGCCCATAAAGTCATGTTTTCGTCAATAGGCATTCCTCGTAAAATACTTGTAAATAAAACACCAAGTAAGAATGGAGCAAGAATGCTTCCTCCAAAAATCAACCAATGCCAAATGTTCTTCCACTTTTCATTAATAGGGTGATGACTATACTCAATCCCTACTCCACGAGCAATTAATGCTAACAAGAAGAAAACAAATGGAATGTAATAACCACTGAACATTGTTGCGTACCAATGTGGGAAAGCTGCAAAGATTGCTCCCCCTGCCGTTAACAACCATACTTCATTTGCATCCCAGAAAGGTCCAATCGTGTTAATGAGCTGATCTCTTTCTTTAGGATTACGTGCAATTAAACGTGTTGACATTCCTACACCAAAATCAAAACCTTCTAGAAAGAAGAAACCGATAAACAATACGGCAACAAGGATAAACCAAATTTCATTTAATGTCATTGTCCGAATGCCTCCTTGCTTAATAAGTCTACGTCTTCCTCTTCACCATTCTTATCTTGCTCGTAAGGTCCTTTTTTCACTAGACGAATTACCATATAAACCATAATTCCTCCAAGAATTAAGTAAGAGCCACAGAACATAATGATTGAGAATAATAATTCTCCAGCCGATACGTTTGGCGAAACTGATTGCGCTGTTGTATATAATCCAAATACAGTCCAAGGTTGACGACCAATTTCTGTCATAATCCAACCAGCTGTATTTGCAATGAATGGGAATGGAATCATCCATACCAACGCTTTTAAGAACCAAGGCTTATTGTTAAGTGTTTGTCTTTTATTGAAAAATAATGCAGCAATTGCAAGAAGAATCATTACACCACCAATAGCTGCCATTACACGGAAGCTCCAGAATACAGCTTCTACAGGAGGAATATAGTTAACTCCTTCTCCATATAATTTTTCATATGTTGCTTGTATCGTTTTCATACCTTCAACCGAGCCTTCGAATGAATCATATGCTAATAAACTAAGCAAAAACGGAATTTCGATTGACCAGTTATTTTTCATTTCTTCTGGATCCATATCAGCAATTAATGCCCATGAAGCAGGATCCCCACTATCTTCCCATAATGCTTCACTTGCAGCCATCTTCATTGGCTGTGAAGTCATAAGGTGTTGAGCTTGTGCATGTCCACTTGCTCCAATACCAATTCCACTCACTAATGCGATAATCATAGCAATAACGAATGAACGTTGGAAAAATTCCATATTGCGTTTTCTTAAGATATTAAAAGCACTAATTCCACCTACAACAAATGCTCCAGTTGCTAACGCACCAAAAACAGTATGCGGAAATTCTACTAGTAATTGTGGATTCGTAAGTAAAGCCATAAAGTCATTTAATACTGGCTTACCATTTACAATTTCAATACCTACAGGCTCTTGCATGAAAGAGTTAGCTGCTAAAATCCAAAGTGCAGATAACATAGTTCCAATTGAAACCATCCAAGCAGAGAATGCCATTACCCACTTAGGTAACTTGTCTCGTCCAAAAATCCAAATACCAATGAAAGTCGATTCGATAAAGAATGCTAATAATGCTTCAATAGCAAGTGGAGCACCAAATACATCTCCTACAAATCGTGAGTACTCAGACCAGTTCATTCCGAATTGGAATTCTTGTAAAATCCCGGTTACTACTCCTATCGCAAACGATAGCAAGAATATTTTCCCCCAGAATTTTGCCATGTCTAAATAAATTTTCTTTTTCTTGATTACATATAAAGTTTCCATAATGGCTACGATAAAAATGGTACCAATTGACAATGGTACAAATAAGAAGTGGAAAATAGTTGTAGCTGCATATTGGAAACGAGCTAAGTCAAGAACATCCATCATGTAATTCCTCCTTCATAGATCAGTTGCAAATTGTTCAACATAATAATCATTGAAAGTTTGCTTCAGTAACCTAGTTGTTCATTTATTCACAAATAATCGTATTTTCTTAAAACTCGTTTTTACAATTCAATAATATCCATTTGTTTATCATAGTGGATATGTTATTAACTGAAATAAAAAAAGAGATTCAAACAACTGTCTCATTACTACCTAGACGATTATAACACTTAAATAAGTATAATAACTTTATTAGAATAATTTTAATTGTGAACTTTTTATGAAAAATTCAGAAGATAACTTAAAAAATACAATGAAATAATTATGACGATAAACATTTTATTATATCTATATAACTTAATACAAATAATTTGCCCTAGAAATTTTTATGTATAGTTGGTAATTTGCTCTTTAGTCACCATACTTTATCATCGCGTACTAACTTTTATTAAAATAAAAAGCAAGCTTCTTCAGTTATTCACCGAAGAGGCTTGCTTGTTCCTTATCTAATTTTTCATATATTATCTACGTTCTTCAGCATATTCTTTTAATGCAATCCACGTTCTATTTTGTTGAACTTGAACTGCTACAGGATGCTGAAAAAATGAAGAAAGATTCGCTTCTGTTAATTGCTCTTGTGTTGCACCTTGAGAGAACACTTCACCTTCCCTCATTAAAAGAGAGTGTGTAAAGCATGGTAAAATTTCCTCAACATGGTGCGTTACATAAATCAAAGTCGGTCCACTTGGATTTTCAGCAATCTTTTCAATATATTTAAGCAATTGCTCCCGCGCTATTAAATCGAGACCGTTACATGGTTCATCTAATATAAGTAGTTTAGGAGAAGACATTAATGCTCGGGCGATTAATACTCTTTGACGTTCTCCTTGCGATATTACACCATAATTTTGGAACTGTAACTTTTCACAATTTAACATTCGCAAAATAGATTTAGCGTGTTCAATTTCATTATTTTCCACATGTTCATATAGACCAATGGAAGCAAATTTTCCACTTAACACAACTTCTAATACAGTATCTGTTTCGTTAAATTTCTGTTGAATAGAAGAGCTAACCCACCCAATCTCTTTACGAAGCTCAGGAATATTCGTTTGACCGAACAAATTCCCTAGTACTTCTACCTTTCCTTTCATTGGCCATATGTATCCATTAATAACATTCAATAGAGTTGTTTTTCCAGAGCCATTCAAGCCTAGCAAACACCAATGTTCTCCTTTGTTCACACTCCAAGAAACATTCTTTAAAATATCTTTATTGTTTCGTGAAAAGATAACATTTTCTACATTAATCATTTTATTCTCCTCCAGAAAATCAATACAATCATGATTATTTTTTAAATTTTTAGACTTCTCACCACAATAGTATACTACCTTCATATATATACTATCATTTTTTATAAAAAAAAATCAGTACATGTGATATCGTTCCACGTGTACTGATTTTCGTAAAATCAATTAAAGATTATTAATAAACTCTCTAACAGCATCAGCTGTTTTTGCATTCGCACTATGTAAATGAGCTAATTTTTCACCATTTTTAAATACTAATAACGATGGAATACCCATTACGCTTTGCTCTTCAGAGATTTCAGGGAATTCATCGTGATCAATCATAAACCAGTTTTTATCTTGGTTTTCAGCAGTTATTTCATCGATAAACATATCAAGACGTTTACAGTCAGGGCACCAAGTTGTTGTAAAAATACCAACAGTTAATTGATCTTGATTGATTTCATTATAATAATCTTGTTTTTCTTTAATTTGTTTCATCATCATTTCCTCCATGTTTTTCTAATCGGTTTAAATGAAAAGATACTATATACCTTAATACGTATTATACCTTTTATTATTGTATCTATCATGCCTTTTGACTTGGTTAGTTTTAACAAGGAGCTATTTGTTAATACTATTTTTTCTTACGTCCACCATACATATTTGAACCAGAACCTCCTAATTGTTCATTTCGAAAACGGATACTATCTGTATTTGGAGTCCTCTCATATTGAAATTTATCTGCATTTGAAAAATCTATATGAATCTGTTCTTCTATACTATTAAGGCTGGTAGACTGTTTGGAAATCAAAGCTTCTCCATTCTTAGTTGCATTATGTTCTTGAATGATTTGTTCTACTTCATCATGCTTTCCAGCTAAAGTCAGTTGAGTTATGAGCTCTGCTAAATTTTTCGCTTTATTATAATCTTTATTGATTTTATTTTTTTTTCGAGTACTCACAAATAATCACATCACTTACTCTTCATTCATTTATTCCAACCATGTGTTTGGATATGCTAAATCTAATTGATCGATTATAAACTGAAAAAATCATTTATCTTATTATTTATTGCTATACTAGTTTTAAAATACTTAAATATCCTTAAAAATACAAGACTTTTATATAGCGATTATACAAATTAATTGTTCAGTACTTTTTTGATAAGTAATGGGCAAAGTGAGCTGGCAATTATAGCAGCAATATTACTCCATTTCATTTTGAAGACAATATAATACACAACTGAGCTACATATAAGATCGATTAAGAGGAATTGCTTTATTTCTGATTTATGTACGTTGAAAAAAACCACACGAGGTATTTTTAACATGCTCCATTTCCTCCCTCTATAACAGACAGATAGTTCACTGTATGCCCAATTTTCTTATTTAATTAGTGCTATTTTGGTAAAAGTATGGATAATTTTCTTGGTGACTATTTTTTAACTCTATTGAAAATTAGGAACATTGTTTTTTTTGAATTCTATTCTGAATATCCTTTAGTATTTTATTGTTATTGAAAATCTAACTTCGTGTATAGATTCACGATGATACATTAATGGATAAAAGCATTTATTTTCTTTATGTCACTATACTCTTTATAATAATTATAGGAATACTGTGATCATTTATGAGAGCTCCATGTTTCATACAACTAGATCACCATATTGATTTTTGGAGGATTGCGGGGATGCAGGAGAAAGGTAGTAATATGCAAGTTAAAGCAGATATCATGATGCTAATTGTCACAATCTGTTGGGGTTCTTCCTATTTGTTTATGAAAATAGGATTAGATTCATTACAAGGCTTCACTTTGATTTTTCTACGATTCATTTTTGCTTTTATTTTAGCAGCTGTTGTTTTTTATAAGCGATTATTAAAAGTGAATATGAAAACCATTAAATATTCCTTCATTTTAGGAACTGTTTTGTTTTTTGCATTTGCATTTTTAGCAGTTGGTATGCGTACCACCACAGCATCTAATGCAGGATTTTTAGTAAGTCTTGCGGTTATTTTCGTTCCCGTTATTTCAGGGATTTTTTTGAAACAAAAGACTGAATTTCGCCTTGTTATTGGAGTTAGTACTGCATTAATTGGAATTGCACTTTTAACATTGAACAGTCATTTTCAATTAAGCATAGGAGATTTCTATTGTATCATTTGTGCATTATTATATTCTGTTCATATTATATTGACTGGTAAGTTGACAAAACATGTAGATTCTATTTCACTAGGTGTTTTACAACTAGGATTTGTTGCAGCTTGGGGATTTATCTTTTCATTACTATTTGAAGCGCCTCAACTACCACAGACTGTAAATGCATGGATTGCTGTCTTGGCATTGAGTATCATATGTAGTGCATTAGGATTTATTATTCAAACCATTGCCCAACAACATACTACACCAACTCATACTGGTTTGATTTTTTCCCTAGAACCTATTTTTTCAGCACTTTTTGCATTCATTTTCATCGGAGAAACACTTACAGTTAGAGGTTATATCGGAGCAACATTGGTTATATTAGGCATATTATTTGCTGAGATTAATTTCAAGAAATTGTTTCTTAAGAAGGAGCAGTCTAATGTCACAATATAATATGGCTGCTTGTCAATACTAAAAAAAGCATCGGTCTTAGCACCGATGCTTTTGCATTAATAGATATTTTACATTCATTAAATACCAAATTACAATTGATTTATTTTTTCAAATCAAATCGTACTATTTCTTTATTATCAAATAACATTATTCCTTATCCGCAAATGTAAATGATTCACCAACACCACGGTCAGTCATACTCGGTAATTTACCTTCATATAATGTTTTACCACTTTTCATTTCGTACGCTACAATAAACATATCACCTTGATTGTTATTTTTATATGCTTCATATAAAACATAGATAGTTTCTTTATCAGTTTTTAAATTAACTGTACGGATATATTCATAATTTGAGAGAAAGCTAGGTTTCATTGCTTCCTTATTAACTTGTAAATACGTCTTTTTATCGATAGCAAATACCGTAGAATTAACACTTATGTAGAAATTGTTTTCATCTACACTAAATGCTTCAACATAAGTATTGTCTTTCGAAAACATAGGTAAAGTTAATTTTTCACTTTTGTTTGTTGCAAAATCTACCGTTAATAGTTTAAATGCTTGTTGATTAGATAACACCATAAACAATTTCTTTTCATCCACAACTATTCTACTAATATCTGTATAGTCACTACCTGGTAATGAAAGTTCGACGTTCGTAACTTCTTTCAAATGCAAATTATTTTGTTGAATTTGATAAATTCTCAACAAAGATTGTGATGAATTGGCTGACCAGTTACGTAATACTACACCATAGTACATCACACCATTATTTTCAAATAGCATTTCTTGATCAATTTGCTGATTCGTTGTAATACCTGTTACTGATATTTGTTCTTTTTGAAGGTTATTCGTCTTCTTATCTTTTTTAGCGATTGTTACAAATGTTTCATTAGAACCATATGGAAACTTCGGATTGAATTTTGCAACCATTGTGAACTTATCATTTTCGTAATCAACTGCATAATTCATTCCTCGATACAAATCTTTATTATTTAAGACTTTTTCACCAACCCCAAAAATTGGATCATATTTCGTCTTTTGAAAAGTGACTTTGTCCTTTGTTAAGGCCATTTTTTCATATTTATTAGTATCGACTTTAATAGTATTTTGTAATGTAACACCTCCTAGTGCTTCTCGATTTCCTTTTTCATCTTTTATCGTAAATTTTCTATCTATTGGTGCTTTATTTACCTCTGCAACGCCGACTAACGTTCCGATAGATAAGGCACTTATTATTGAAAAGGTAATAATTCTAGTAAATTTCATAATTTCTCTCCTATATTGAAACTTTTTTCTTTAATAAGTAATAACTAATTGCACTGCTTAAAACTAGAACAGTAATTGTGAACGCCCAATTTGCTAAAGTTCTCTCTGAAGTGTATAGTTCAAGTGTATTTATATAGAAGAACACGGCAATTGTACTTGCTATATAAATAAAACCACCAATCATACCAATAATTTTCTTTGAACGATCCCATAATACAAATACAGAAAGAATAGAAAACATCATAACAATAAACGCTAAGTTAAATAGTAAAGATGCAGCACTAACCGGTAATGCAAATGGTAAAATCTGCGAATGCAAAATGAAGTTTTGCACTAGATTACTCGCAATAATTTGTTCTGGAAGAATCATTTTTACTATAAAACTACTTAAAAAGATATTAAGTAAAATAACTCCATAATACGTGATAAAGATAAACAAAAATACAACCAATTTACTTGTAAAAATACGGAATCGACTGCCCTTAATACTTAATAATGTATAAATTCGCTTCGATGCTCCAAACCATTCTTTATACCAAAGATAAAAGCCAAATAGAATTAACCCAAGTCCAACAAAAATTAGTATTAATACTGGATAAGGATTTTGATCAATAATGGATGTTAAACTCATTTTATCTACAGTCTTTAAATATTCATTCATCGCTACCCCACTTTCAGTAGCTCCTCTTACTAAGTCCTCATTAGCATTTGATGCTATTTTATAGAACATACCTTGAAAACCAATAATCGCCAATGCGAACATTCCCAATAAGAACGGAATGATTTTACGTAAATCTATTTCAACAAACGTTAAGAATTTCATACTCTTACTCCTTTATCCTCTATAAATCTTTCTCATCTTTTCAACAACTGATAAGCCTTCTGCTTCAGCTTCTTGCTTTGTAAATTTACACAGCACTTTTCCTTCTTCAAGCAATATTACATCATCAGCAATTCCTTCAATTTCATCAATTTCATGAGTGGTAATAATAATCGTCTGATCCTTAATCATAAACTCTGATTTCAGCGATGCGATAAACTCTTCTCTTGAGAATAAATCTAATCCACTAAATGGCTCATCCATTAAAACATAAGGTGAATTTTGACTAAGTCCCATAATAATCGTAAATCTTGCTAAATTACCTTTTGATAGTTCTTTCAGTTTTCGTTCTTTCGGTAATTTAAAAAACTCAACCATACGCTTCGCTTTTTCTGAATCAAAAGAATCATAATATATTTCTGCAAATCGCAAGTTCTCTTCTACTGTCCAGCCAATTTCATGAGTAGGAATGTCTGCTAGAAATGCAATCTTATCAATGTTTTTCTCACTTACTCGCTCACCATCAACCAATATTTCACCTTTACTTATAGGAACTAAGCGCATAATCGATTTCATTGTTGTACTCTTTCCTACTCC
The DNA here is from genome assembly GCF_000380245.2 of Bacillus massiliigorillae. GTDB lineage: Bacteria > Bacillota > Bacilli > Bacillales > DSM-1321 > Bacillus_AD > Bacillus_AD massiliigorillae. Next base: position 1,662,202 of record NZ_HG428741.1, on the reverse strand, counting down.
GTTTAAACCTAGTAAACAACTAATTTTCCCTTTCTCAAAAGTAATATTTACATCATCCAAAATAATTTTCTTACCATATTTCTTTGTTACATTACGTAACTCAATCATTTTATCCGCTCCATTCATTATCTCTATCACAGTAGTAAGAATATCGAAGAAATCTTAACAACAGCTCACAGAATTTCTTAAGAAATTCTTAAATTAATTAAAAAACAGTCACCGATCCTTTTTCATAAATGCTTTACACCTTGAATTTGATTCAATGTAAAAATAGCCACGCCAAATTTTATAAATTCTTATCATTAAAAAAAGCTACCATTATTAGTAGCTTGAAAATTGTATATTTAGATATCGTATTGTCTTTTAAATTTAAAAATCTCATCAACAGCTTTGTGATATCCACCCGATTTTTGAAAAGATTCTCTAAGATTTGCAACAGTTCCAGCGTAAGATGGGTCATTTAACAAATTCTCTGCAACTTCATATAATTGATTTGCTGTCAAACTTTCCATTTGTAATTGGATACCTGCTCCAATATTGGTGACTTGCTCCGCAATTATCGGCTGATCCGCACTTTGTGGGATTACAATGAGCGGCACTCCATAATATAGACCTTCATTAGTACTATTCATTCCTCCATGTGTAATAAATAATTTAGTGTGTTTTAGCACTTCCGTTTGTGGAACATAATTTTTCACGATGAAGTTTTCTGGGATATCTCCCAATTTTCCTAGTTGTGTTTGTTCCCCTATAGACATGATAACTGTATAATTAGTGTTCCCAAACGCCTTTAAACAAAGCTTGTAGAAATCAATGGCTTGGTTAATAACCGTACCTCGTGAAATGTAAATTACGCTTTTTCCCACGATTGATGAAAGGTCTAAGTCATCTGAAGTTAATCGTGGCGAAATGGATGGACCTACAAATATATATGTTTGGTCAAACGCTTCACCAAAAGGTTGGAATTCCCTAGTTGTATAAACAATTGTAAGTGGTGCAGGGTTACAAAAAACTTCATAAGGAGAAGTAATTTCAATATCATATTTTTCTTTAATTTTTGTTGTTAAGTTTTGAAAATCATCATTTATCTTTTTTAACATTTCTGTAGGGACATTTTTTGAAAGTTGTTCTATTGTTCTATCGAATGATATTTCTGTCTCTGCAAAAGATGTACATGAATTAATTGCAGGAAGCTTAAGGATTTGGGCAAATAAACGTCCACATCCAAACATCGAATCGTGAATAATGTAATCAAAATGTTCCCCTTTAATCTGTTCAAGAACTTCAGGTATGATTATATCAGCTGTATGTAAAAGACCATTGACTCTTTCAAGTAAATGATTTCTTCCACCTGAGATAAAGGCTTTGATAAATTTTTGACCGTCAAAAGTTCGTACAGTAGCTCCTGTTTTCTCAATACGCTCTCGAAAAGCTTCTATTGTAAAGTACACTACCTCTTCACCACGCGAAATAAGCTCTTCCACTACTCCAATAGTTGGATTGATATGTCCTTCAGATCCACCATTAATAAATAAAACACGTGCCAATTCTACCACTCCTTAGATAAAGATATTTCCAACATTTTATTAGAGGTTAGGTCACCATCCTCTATCTCTGCTTAACTATGTTAATGCACTGAATGTGTTTTTAACAAGAAATTAGGAATTTTACTGTAATTGCAAAAACACAATATAAAAAATAGCTGAATTCAAGAGTTATCTAACAAGAAAAGAGCTTATACTTAATAATTTCAGCTATTAAGCTAAGCTCCTGATATTGAAGTAATTTATCTACCCATTAGTGAGGTAACTTACAAAACTATTTTTTTATATTTGCTTTCATTAATAATGAAATCTGTTGCTCAACTGTATTTGAACTCTGTTCCAGTTGATGAATAATTAACTCCTGTCTCTGCAATGGATGATTTTGACTTAACTTTGCTTTTCCTTCTATATTAATGACAAACTTTTCATTTAATACAATACACCTATTCATAAGTTACATGTCACTCAATTTCAACCTTTAATGATTTAGCTATCTGAATTGAAATGCAGTTAGTTTTTCTCTAATGCAGCTCCCTTTTTTGATACGGGAGCATTTTTGCCGATTATTACTGAGAACACAACAATCACTGATATTACTAGAGTGAATAATGTGATGGATTCGTCTAGAAATACCGTTGAAAACAGAATCATCAAAAATGGTTGTAAATATTGAATCTGACTAACACTAGCTATTCCACCTATAGCCATTCCACTATACCAAGCGACATATGATAGAAATTGACTAACCACTGCGAGATAAATGAAACTTACCCAAGCTTTTATGGGAGCATGGAACATTTCAGTTGTAATGTTTAGTCCAACTGGAATAATAAAAAATGGAGCACCAATCATGATTGCCCAAGCAATTACTTGCCAACTACCTAATTCTTTAGCTAATCTCCCACCTTCTGCATAGCTAAGACCAAGAATTAGCACCGCTGTAAGTAAAGCCAAATCTGCAAATTGCAATTGACCAAATCCCAGATGAAGTGCATAGATAATAACTGCTGTAGAGCCGATTATACTTGAAATCCAAAATTTCAAAGAAGGAATTTCCCCTGCTCTAAACATAGCAAATGCTGTTGTTGCTAATGGTAGCAGAGCTACTTCCACAGCTCCATGAGAAACCGGCAAGGATTTCATTGCCCAAGAAGTGAGGAGAGGAAAACCTAAAACTGCACCAATAGCAACAATAATTAGACTTTTGAATTGGCGAAGGGAAGGGAGTTTTTCTTTTCGAACAATAAACACCAAAGCTACTAAAAAAGCGGCTACTACTGTTCTTCCTAAACCAACGACCGTAGTTCCAAAATACTCTACTGCAATGCTTGTAGAGGGGAGTGTTAAACTAAAACAAATAACTCCTAATAATCCCAACATTAATCCATATTTCTTTCTAGTTTCTCTTTGCATGTAAACAACCCCTATCTGTATATTTTGTACCATATCTGCATCATTTCCTGACTTTTCCGAAAACAACTTTGATATTATTAACATATTAATATGTATACAAAATAAAAATAAACGATTGTTTTACCCATCTGTACCGGTACAGATGAAGGAGGATAAAGAATATGAGCTCAAAATATATGGAGATAATGAACAAAATTAAAATGCAGCTTAAAGTTGGATCGCTCGTTGCAGGTAGTAAACTACCATCAGTTCGCCAGTTATCGGAGGATTTATCATGTAGTAAAAATACAGTTATTAAAGCTTACACCGAACTTGAAAAAGAACACTTAATATACTCTGTTCCTAAAAGCGGCTATTATGTTGTAAATGAATTTCAAAATGTGACAAATGAATATGATGTAATTGACTTCTTATCTGCTGGTCCAGATAAGAACGTTATGCCTATTATAGAGTTTCAACATTGTATGAATAAAGCTATTGAACAATACAAGGAAGAGATTCTTACATACTCTGATCAACAAGGTCTTTACTCTTTACGAGTGCAGTTAGTGAAGTATTTACAAGAATTACAAGTTTTTACTCAGCCTGAAAGAGTAGTCATTGTTTCTGGCTCACAGCAAGCTCTAAATTTATTAGTTTCTATGCCATTTCCAAATGGAAAAAACAATATTCTTATTGAACAGCCTACATATTTCGGATTAATTGAGTCTATCAATCTACACCAAGCAACTACTTTTGGCATAGAGCTATCAATGAATGGAATTGATTTGGATCGTCTGGAATACATTTTTCGAAATAATGATATAAAGTTTTTCTACATTATCCCGAGATTTCACAATCCACTTGGACATAGTTACTCAAATAGTGAAAAGAAAAAAATCGTTGAGCTAGCTGAAAAATATGATGTCTATATAATCGAAGATGATTTTTTAGGAGACCTTGATCTGAATACAAAGTCAGATCCTTTATTTTCTTTTAATCCTTCTGGAAGAGTGATATATATTAAAAGCTTTTCGAAAATATTTCTCCCTGGATTAAGAATAGCTTCTGTCGTACTTCCAACAGTAATGATTAATAATTTTTTGCGCTATAAATTCAGTTCGGATTTTAATAGTTCCACACTTTCTCAAGGTGCCCTAGATATCTATTTGAAAAGTGGTATGTTTTATAGCCATCTCAAAAAAATAAAAGAGGTATACAGTGCTAAAATGCACATTCTTCAAGAAGCATGTGCATTATTGCTACCAGATAATACTCAATTTACTAAACCAACTTCAGGATTCTATCTATCCATCAGTTTGCCAGCTAATGTGACAGCAAATCAAGTAGTTCATATGCTAAATGAGCAGCAAATATATGTTGATGATGCATCTAGAATGTTTTTACCAGAATATAAAAAGGAAAATATCCTTCGATTAAGTATCTCTCAAGTGAACGAGAGTAAAATAAAAATAGGGATAGAACGATTGACTCAATGTATTACTTTTCTTGACAGTAGAAAATATCACCCGACTCCAAATAAATTTTTACATTTTTAGTACGGTTAATTATAAAAAAGATAGATAAAGTGATTTTTCAATCTACCTTATCTATCCTTATAAATTAGTTATAAATTTATTATTTCTGATAAAGGTGCAACAGCCGTCTTTGCATCATCTAAGCCCATTTGATAGATATCTTCAAGCTTGTCCAGATTTTTTTCAAAACGACTAATTGTAATCGGCGAACTTGGTGCTATAACAAGTGCCTTGCCTTCTTTTTCAAGTTTACTAATATAGCCCAATGTTTCATTATAGATTTCATGACGTCTATCAAGAAGATGAATCATTTCAGGATAGTCTTTAAACATACGTTTATATACAAAACGGAATTTTTCCGGTGTTTTTACATAGCCTCTTTCTCTCGTTAAGACAATAATGACTTTATCACAGCCATCTTCTATCGCTTTACGGACTGGAATCGGATCAGAAGTACCACCATCAAGATATTTTCCACCTTTATATTCTACAATAGGAGAAAAGACAGGAATAGAAGACGATGCGCGTATAATAGTTGAATCATAATCTAACTCTTCCTTGCCAAAATAATGAGGTTGTCCTGTGCTTACATCTGTTACCCCCGTAACATATTCACAAGGTGATGCGTGAAATGCATCATAATCAAAAAGTTCTAATTTATGTGGAATCTCATCAAATATGAAGTCCATACCAAACATAGATTTTGTTTTTATGTAATTCGAAAAGCTAACATACCGTTTATCATTTAAAAAATTCGTATTTACACGGTAACTTCTGCCACGTTGTTTGGATACATATGAAACTCCATGACAGGCACCTGCAGAGACACCGACCACATAATCAGTTGTTATTTTTTGATCTAAGAACCAATCCAAAACTCCAATTGTATATAATCCTCTCATTCCTCCTCCTTCTAATACTAAACCAACTTTCTCATTTGTCATGTGATTACCTCCACTCTTCCTTAATAAAATTTCATATATTAATCTAATTATTGCGGTTATTCTCTGTTTAGTTGCCCTTGCACATCGCATTTTCATCTATAATAATATACTGCTATTATATTGAAATTTCACTAAACAAAACGGAATAAAATAACCATACCATTATATGAAAATAAGAAACAGTAATTTACTCAAAAATTACAACTGTTTCTTATTTTGGAATTACAGTAATAATTAACGGCTAATACTTATACTTAATCTAACGGATTTGCTAGTAAAACATTATGAAGGAATTCCACTTCCTTAAACATATCTACTGTTGTACGAACAGGGTCACCATTTGGACTTAATACATAAAACACCTTATTTGTCTTATCGGCTATTTCTTGCAATAATGTTGCCATTGAATTAGCGTATATCCCTAAAGCTTGACGACTCCATTCAAACACAATTATATTTACATTGTTTTTCTCAATTAGTTTCTTCATTCCTAAAAACGCCTGGTATTCTCCTCCTTCAATATCCATTTTAATTAATTCAATTTTCGGATACATATCAATATAATCATCTAGCATATCAGCTTGAACACTTATTTCATTGACCTTCTGATCAAATCGACTATCAAAATCCTTCAATTCAGCGCTTTCTCTTTTGTAAATAGAATTATGTCCTGGAAATTTATCTGACACATGTAATGTTAAGTCGGTATGAACGGAATATACAGCCTTTTGCTTAAGTTCTGCTTGGGCATGTAAATAATTCGTACCCACATTATCACATAGTAATTCAAACATTTTTGGATCAGGTTCATAGGCAATTACTTTACCTGTCGGGCCAACAAGAATTCCTAATAATGTTGTATAATAGCCGCTATTTGCACCAATATCAAAAACAATATTCCCGGCTTTTATCGTTTTAATCAAAAAATGAGTCAAAGGAGCTTCAAAAATACCTGAGGTAATTAAATAAGGAGTAATACTCAAATCATTAGCTGAAACAATTAAATGACCTCCCCATACAGGTTTTATTAACATTCTCCCCTGCCCAATATAAGTGCCATGCATAATGATAACCACCTTTTCATGTCTGTTTACATGCTTTCATTAAATAATTCGTCCAACATCTATTCTAAAATCTTACACTTTATACTGAATTGATTATATTCAGTATATTCAATAGTATGTGAATTACTTTGAAAGGTAACAAACAAAAAAACATCATTAAGGAATAATGATGTTTCTGTTAATGAAATAAATTATTCAGCATTACTCAATTCATCAAATAATAAAACATTTTTAGGCTTTGTCGCAACTGCTCTTTCGGTAAGTTTTTTTACTTTGATTTGAGCGATCATTAAATCTAGCTGAGCAATGGCTAACTCTGGATCATTGGAAATAGCACTATTTTTAAGGATTATTCGGATTTCTTTCCAAACGTTTGACTGTTCTGCGGAGTTTAAAGTTGAGTCTTTCAATATGAAAGTTTCAATCTCTCTTTCTACTTCTTCCATTTCATTAACAAGGTTTTGATATTGATAAATCTTTTCAACAAATTCTTTATGTACTAACATTATCTTCACCAACCTTAAATTAAATATTCGATTATTATTCTAAAATAATGTATTGCAGTTGAATAACTGTAATAATTTCTATTGTTCTACAATTACCCCCATAAAAGTATCTCATAAACTTTAAAAGTAATAAGTTCTCAAAATAGCAAAAAAAACTTCACAAATATTCTTTTCTTAATTTAAAAATTAAGTTAAATAAGGCTTCTTTTTCAATAACCTCTTTACATTCATTACAGAAATATCTAAACTCACGATTTTCTTTGAAGTTTTGATAACCCCGTTCATCTTCTTCAACATTGAATATTCTCTTACACGCAGTACATTGGATTTCAACATAATACTTTTGGTACTGTCCCATCTCTTACACACCTCATCCCCTAAAAATACGAGCTTTTATTTACATTATATTTCCAATATTCAGTTTCATATTCCAAACAAAAAGAAATGCACAAATCTAAAATGATTTGTGCATTTCTTTAAAAATTATTCTCTTATTTAAAATGTTTCTCCAGTAATAATTACTGGACCATTTTTCGTAACAATTAATGTATGCTCGATTTGTACAACAGAGCTCTTATCAGCTGTTGTAAATGTCCAGCCATCATCTCCTGTAAATACTTCTTCTGCTCCTGTTGAAACGAATGGTTCAAATGCAATAACCATTCCTTCTTTAAATAATGCATTATCTTGAGGATCATAATAATTCAAAATATGATCAGGTGCTTCATGAAGCGCTGTACCTACACCATGACCTGTTAAATTTTTGATTACTGTATACCCATTTTGTTTAGCGGTATTGTATACAGCTTTACCAACACCATTTAATTTAGAACCGACTTTAAACTTCTTCAAACCAGCTTCAAATACTTTTTCTGCTGCTGCACATAAATCATGTAGCTTCTGATCACCTTGACCAACAACAAAAGAAATACCAGTATCTGCAAAATAACCATTTTTAGAAGCTGAAACATCTATATTTATTAAGTCACCTTCTTGAATGACACGTTTACTTGGAATGCCATGAGCCACTTCTTCATTTACACAAATACAAGTATATCCTGGAAAGTCGACTTCATTTTTCGGAGCTGAGATTGCACCGTATTTCTCAAATAAAGCACCCGCTAATTCATCTAGCTCTAATGTTGTTACATTTGGTTTTGTTGCCTTCACCATTTCTTCTCTAATTGTCGCCACAATTTGCCCAATTTCTTTAAGGCCTCTAAGATCTGCTTCTGACTTTACTATCACTTTTATCCACCTCTGTTTAGAATCCTTACTTCTATTAAGCATTTAACAGACTAAATCTCATTGTCCAAAAAACACTTCATTGAAGCGATTAGTTATCAATGGTTGTTACTTAAAAACAATCATTAAATATAATTTCACTGTATTATTCATCATACCACTACTATTTTTTAATTTCTACTGATGAAAAAGAATCAAACCATTATAAAATTCCTACTTGCAACTTTTTTAACTATTCATTCGTTCAGTATATAGAATTAAATTAGGGGGGATATGATGAGTAAAATCAAAAAGCTTGTGATAATAGTTGGAACAATTTTTGCTGTATTACTGCTAGCTATAGGTCTTCTCATTTTTTCATTTATACTTGATATGAGAAGTGATTCAAAAGAAGAAAAAAAAGTAATTACACTTGCTAAGGAATATATAGATAAAACATTTCAAGATAAAGTAACTATTTTTGACACTTTATACGACAATATGGGAAATTTCAATGGATTCGAATACGCTGCTAAAGTGCACCATGAGAAAACCGGGACAGAATTTCTTGTTTATCAAAATAGCGAAACAAATGAAATGGAAGACACATTCATCATCGATAAATGGGAAAATGATATTGCAAAAGCAATTAAACCATCGATTGAAAAGGCGTTCGGAAAGTCGCTTACTAATAAAGAAGTTAAACCTATCATTGATAGTGACGATTATGATGAAATAAGAGATAAAATGAAAGATAATATCGAAATAAATGCATATCTCGAAGAAGAATTTGTAAAAGCTTTGAAACTAAATCCGAATCATCCCAACAATTATACAGATTTCGAATTGTCACCAACCATTCGCATAACCATTCCTCGCCATCAAGAGAAAAAAGATGAAGCCTTAATAAATGAAGTCATTCAATCAGCCCAAGCATACAACATCCTTAAACATGGAACATTCATAATCGATTATAGTGATGGTGGAGTTCCATTAGAAGAAAATGAATTGCGCCGTGATTTTTAAAATGATCTTGACTAGCAATCCTTCTTAATGATGGATTGCTTTTCTGTTATATTATTTAAAGAAAAAGCTCACTTTATATAAATAAATTTCGCTATACTATAGGTATGATAATCTAGAAGGAGTCCAACAATGAACAAAAAAGAACTTGAAGAACAAATCATCCATAACTTTCAAAACGACGAGAAAATGATGATTCTCATCTTTGCACAATGGTGTGTAAACCATGACTTAAACCCAGAAGAAGTCTATTTAAGAGCATATCCGAATCAATCAACTAATTACGCACTACAAGATGCAATTTCTCTAACAGTTCCTAAAGAGGAAGCGGGAGAAATTGCGAACGAAACATTATTAGGTGTCCTTTCACTGTTTGGAAATGATGATTTAGCAATGGTCGTTTCTGAAGAAATGAAAAAACTACATAAATAGTTTGATTGGTGGGGCACTCCCACCAATCATCAGGTAAAAATTTATTCACCTAATTTATCCCTCATCTTAAATAACTGCCATTATTCATATCAAAAGTAGCAGCCGTATATTTTTTGATTTATCAGACATTAAAAATATGATAGTATTACCAACAGCTTCTAGACATATAGGCTTTTATATTAATTCATTACTTAAGTATTCTGACCTTCTCCCCTATGTAAACTTACTCGTTCATATTTTTAGTTAGTTCAATATATTTCTCATACCAAAATTCCCATTCATCCTTTGGAAAGTCTATAACTTTGCCATCTAAAAGCTCACTTAATATCTGTAAACACACATGCCAACCCGCTAAATCTTTCGGTGTATGATCGTTAATAATCGGAAGGAACTCATGCATTAGTAAAATGCAGCCCTCTTCTGTAGCGACTACTTCAAAACGAACTTTACCATTACCCCACTCAAATTCTACTATAGAGTTATCTTCAAAATCTGTAATCTTCATATTCAAAGACTTCCCTGTACCGTCATTCATATTAAATTTGATATTCCCATTCTTCCTCAAATCTACAACTTGAAGATTTGACATCCAAATGGCTAACTGATTATTTTCCGTTAATGCTGCCCAAACATGATTTGCTGAATGCTTGAATGGTCGTTGAAATTGAGCAATGTATCCATCTTCAATTTGTTCTATTGCTGCTAACATATTTTATCTTTAGTAAGAGTGTGTATGATAAGATAAAACTCTTACTAAATCTATCCCCCTCTCATAATAGACATATTTTAATGAATAATATGTTATTTTATGTTTTGGCTTTGTTCGTTCGTAAACATTATTGCTAACAGCTTCAGCTTCATAAAAGAGAGACAGTTCTAACCTGTCTTCTTTGTTTCACTAATGCAACTGTTCGTATTATAGCTGAAGAAGAAAATAATGTAAAAAGTGTAAGAACGGAAGATGAAGAAAAAAACTTTCTTTTAAATCAATTAGGAGAATACGTGCTTGAGAAGCAAGTTAATCAAACTAAATATAAGAATATTCATACTAAACCATAGTTACTTTACTCAAAAAAAGAAAGGACATAACTCAGTATTCATAATAAACTGTATTGTCCTTTCATTTATTAACTTAAGTCTTGATAGAATATACGAACGTATATCCACTTTTTTTATAAAAGGTCAATGATTAATTGTGAAAAACAAATTCTGAAAAGTTCCTTAGCGTATAATATCTGCGTTTTGACGGTAGGGGCCCATATTGTTTTCTTCATATATTTGTCCTAGTTAACTTACTATTTTTCCCCACTTCACAATTCCCTTCCATTATACTGGAATCTTTCACCTCACTCCCACGTGTTCCCATAATGACACCTGAAATAATGAGGAAAACCCCCACTAACTGGATCAATTGAACCTTTTCTTGAAGCACGATGTATCCAACAACCATTACTATAAAGGGTTCCAAATTGAGCAGCATCGAAGCATTTGTGGCACCTACTTTTTGAACCGATGCATTCCAAAGTATCGTGCAGATACCATGCATCAAGATAGCTGTAACGACGAGCAGCATCCAATATTTAATATCTATATGCATGGATTGCTCAATCAAATCAACACGAATAAAAGGGATAAATAAGAGTAAACCAAACATGTTGGTATATAAGGTAATAATAATTGGCTCTAGCTTTTTCGAGAGCTGCTGAACGATGACAAGAAAAACAGAGAAGGAGAGCATTGTCAACGTAATAAGCAGTTCTCCTTTTCCCACGGACACAACTAATCCATTTCCATTTGTTACAACAAACGATACTCCGATAAATCCAACAACTACTCCAATCCAATAAACAGCCTTTCGTCTTTCTTTCAAATAGAAAAAAGTGATCAGAGATGTCATCATTGGTGCAAGCGCTAAAATAATAGCAGCATTCACTGGATTAGAATGTTGCAAGCTTGCATAAAAGGTCCATTGATTTACTGTGACCCCTATAAATCCTGCCCCAGCAAGCATAAAGAGGATACGTAATGGGATCCGATTCCTTCTAACAAATCTCCAACCTACACCCCACAAAAATATATTAATAAAAATAAGGCGTAAACAAGCGATGGCAATCGGATCAAAGACATCAACCAAGATCGTGCCGAATATAAAGTTACTGCCCCAACATATTACACAAAATAATAGCAGTGCATATGTCTTTACTAAGATCTGCGGCTTCTTATGGCCATATGAAAAATATTTTACAGATTGCCCCATTTCTTTTTCCTCACTCTACAAGTATTCTCCGTAATGAGGTCTGTAATTACGACCATCCAAATGAATCACCCATTTAACCATGTGATCATCAATGATAATCTAGTTGTTAGAATTCCTATAAATGAGGAAGTTGTGAAGATTCTATTGATCAAATGCGCAGTTTACGTATTCACGATTTGTTCTCGGCCATAATTGGAAGTTTTCATTTTAGGTCAATCCTCTGACGGATTTTGAAAAACGGATTGAAGCCAGCTCCTATCCTACATAAGTTCTAAACATTTAGTCCAATGTTTATCGAGAAGTCTATTAAAGAGGATAGCTTCCATTTAACTATAAACACACCTCTCTTTTTATACTGTTATCCAGACGCTACTGCACTGTTTTTTCAATATCTTTACCAGCTAAATTTCCTGCAACAATGTTTCCTTTAAACATTGTTGCTTTACGCTTCGCTCTTCTTCCAACTGCCTCAGCTGAACAACTTGCTTCAACAAATACAGCATTCGCTCTATCACCCACTTTTGGCCAAACCCGTTCTCCATTTGAATTCAGTGGTATGATTCCTCCAGTAACAAATGAAAGTGCTTTTCCTAATGATTGCTCATCAATCCAAGAAAAACGCTCTGCCATAATACTTGCCTTATAAAGCATGTCACCTGTTCCAAAAGCTTCCCAATGATCAATGATGCTATCATTTGCCAGTGAAACCTTTACTCCTTTTTGATGAAGTAACGGTATTGGTGGAGTTGAAAATCCAGCTTCAAAAGGTACAGTAGAGGCAAGGTCAATTCCAGCTTTAGCTAATATTTCAGCCATTTCTCCTGCTTCTTCTAAACTAACTTCTCCTAAGCCAAAGCCATGTCCAATAGCTACTCTCCCCTGCCAACCTGCCTCTTCTGTATAAGCGGCCAAACGCTTCATTGTATAGATTCCTAAATGACCTTTGTCATGCAAATGTAAATCAATACCTGCATCAGCCTCTACTGCTAAATCAAACATTGTATATAGAGATTTCTCAATGTCTTCATCTACAGTTGCAGGATCAACGCCTCCAACATGAGTAGCTCCCCTTTTAAGCGCTTCTCGTACTAATCTAACAGAATTACTACGTAAGAGGCCATGCTGAGGAAATGCGACAAGCTCATATGACAGTTTGTCGTCATATGAATGTAAGGCACGTGTAACAGCCTCAAGATTTTTGAGTTCTATTATCGGATCTACATTTACCTGGGCACGAATATGGGTTGATCCATTTTGCAAATGAAGGTCTATTATTTTTTCAGCTCTCTCTTCCGCTACTGGCAATAGGCGAGGTAACAACTCCTTTTCTTCTTCTAGACGTCCAAAAATACTAGTAAATGGCTTGGGTGCTTTCCACGGACCTCCATAATGTGTTTTATCTAAATGCATATGCATATCTTGAAAAGATGGAAGCATTAGTAACCTATTAGCATCCTTTTGTGGTAGATCATCTTTTATTGGTTCAAATGCAGGAATAATTTCCATTATCATCCCATCCTCAATTCGGATATGAGATACTTCTGTGATTGTTTCTTCTATCAAACCATTTTGATAATGATATCCGCTCTCTAGCAAAACATTTTTTAGCCAATATGAAGTAGTCATAAATTCATACATCCTTTACTTAATATTAATATTTATATTTGATTACATAACAAATCCTAAAACTACATAGAATACTGCTGTTATAAGTCCACTAAGTATTACATAAGGCATTTGAGTTAATGTATGTGTCATTGGCTCGATTCCTGAAGCCGTAGCACATATTAGAGTAGAATCCCCATATGGACAAAGATGACTTCCAAAAGCACCTGCTGAAATAACAGCTCCAACTGATAGCCAAAGATCTGCACCAACTGCTTGGGCAAGAGGAATGATAATTGGAAGTGTAATGGCATAAATTCCCCAAATTGCCCCTGTTGCAAAAGCTACTAAAGACAATGAAATAAATGCTACTACAGGTAAGAATTCTGCGTTCATCAGAGGCTTTACCTGTTCGATAACAAATGTCGTTACCCCCAACTGGTCATTCGCCTCTACTAACATAAATGAGGCAACAAACATCATGACAATATAAATCATCGGTTTAGTTCCTTCAATAAAGGTATCAAATAACTCACGCAGACCCATCAAACGTTGTACAAATAACATGGCTATTGTCACAAGGACTGCAACGATAATACCTTGTAATAAATCAATTCCTGAAAACCATGTATAAAAAATTAATACCGCTATTGGAATAATAAAGTTTATCATTCTAGGCTTTTCAATATTTTTCGAAATACCAGCCGAATCACCATTGAAAGTATCCTCACTAGTTGCTGCTACTTCATCATGCATATTTTTTTTACTCTCTGGGATACATATCCCTGTTGTTTCAGCTCTTAATTCCGCTTTTTTCATTTGACCTAATTTAGGTATAATTCCAAAAATAGATAATACAACAACTAAAATCGCAACCCATCCATATAAAATTAAAGGAATGGTTTGTATATAGGCCGCCCCTCCCAATCCTTCTGCAACGACCCCATTTTTTTCAAATATACCAGATACAAATACTGCCCATGTTGATATTGGAACAATGACACAAACGGGTGCGGCAGTTGAATGAATAATATAAGCTAAATATTCTCTTGAGATACGATACTTATCGGTTACCCTTTGCATTGCGGTCCCCAATACTAATGCATTTAAGTAATCATCGATAAAGATAATAAGCCCCATGATCCATGTTGCAAGCAATGCTCCTTTTTTAGATTTAATTCTTGCTGCAACATAATTTCCAAATGCCAGTGCACCTCCAGACTTTACAAGAAGGGCAATAAAACCTCCGAAAAACACAATGATAAGTGTAATCCAACCGACTGTTGGATCTCCCATTGTAGCTAAAAGGGAATCGACCATTGCCGGAAAGAAGTTTTGTTTCTCCAAAATAATGAATCCAATCACTGCTCCAGCCAACAAAGATTCAAGTGTTCTTCTCGTTGAAAAAGCAATAATCAATACGCAAAGCGTAGGAATTAAACTCCACCACCCAAAGCTCTCCAATTAAATTCCTCCCTTTAAGAGATTATAAAATTATTTAAAACTGAAAATTCTGTTTATTCACGGAAGGTTTTTATCTTTGAATGAAGAGTAAACTATGTATGATCATCTCTACTACTCTAGATGTATTTCATTAAATTCCTTTCACACTAAATTTCTCTGTTTAAACAGCCTTTCTTTATTTTGTAATGGAAAAGACTCTTGAATCACCCCCTTTAAATAACAACTATTTTTCCAGCTTGAAGTGCTCCCGACTATCATTAGTATTGCTGAGTGTTTATTATGTTTTACTTACTTTGAAATATTTCTGAAAGTGGTAATATTCGTTGCTCTTCACTAAAGTTCAAACTACTTTCAATTTCATTTAAATGATCCAAAACTAGTTTTTCTGCCAGCTCTTCATCTCTTTTTTCAATAGCGTTAAATATGTGAAGATGATGGGAACAAGTTTTTTGATCACCACCATAGATTCCTACGATTACGTTTGTTAAGGAAATTAAGTCCTCAAGATACTGATAGAAATAAGAATTACCCGAAATCTCTGCAATTTTCAGGTGAAAATCTCCAAGTATTTGTACAAGTTCATAAGAATCCACATTCTTATGCATCTTATTTTCTTCATCAATCATTTTTCTTAGCTCTACAATTTGATCCTTGTTATGAAATTGGCATGCCTTTCGAACAGCTTTTGCTTCAATGATTCTTCGCATTTCAAATACTTCTTTCGCTTCTTCCATCGAAGATCCCGATACGAAAGCACCTTTATTTTCTATAATTTTGACTAATCGTTCATAGGCTAATCTGCGAAGAACGTTTCTAACAGGAGTTCTACTAACCCCAAATGATTCAGCTATATCTTTCTCCACCAATTGAATATTAGGACGAAGTTTTTGCTGAATTATTGCTTGCTTTAACTTTTTATATATTTCAAATTCTTTACTATTCATCACCTTATTCCTCCCTTTAAGCAGAGTGTGCAAAATCGAATCCAACATTGTATACAATATTGGATAAAAAAAATTAAATCGAAAGAGGGAACGACATCGCCTTATTTGGTGTACCGCGAAATACTAGGCCAAGTGCAATAATGTATGATTGCGTTTTAATACATACCTCCCGTTTACAAGAAGGATTTTTCGATAATTTATATCTCACGAGACTGAATTCTTTTATCAAATAACCATTTCAACACTCCCCTTGCCAAACTCCTATTTTGAATTATTTTTCTTAATACTCTATCTATATGCAAAAGATATGCCAAGTAAATAAAGACGTTTTTAACGGCTAACTATTAGAAAATCTGCAAAATAAATATGCATATATGAATAAATTATCCATAAATGAATAATTTGTTTGTCTATAAAGTTTGTCCCAAATTCCTTCCAATCTAGGTCAACCGGCCATATGAAATCATTCCAATGAAAGCCTTGAGTGATCAGTCAGACAAACATAACAAAATCCAAAAACATATGAATCCATTCATGTCTGAACTGTCATTTGATTTTAATGAAGGTACAGTCTTTGACTTGGGAAAAACTAATTGTTTTACATAATGAAAAAGCCACCGGCCATGTAGCCGGTGAACCGCATATTCCTTCTATTATTGGACTCTATAGTAATTCCTTAATTCTTTGAGCAATATTTTTAAAATATGTATCTTGATGCGGTACGAAATCTTTTTTTGTAACTTTCTTAGAGATAGCGACTTGATTTCCAGATTCATTAATCACATAACCTGAGACTGGCATTACATGTGAATTGCCAACACAAAAATCATAAAAATTGTTGAATTGCGTTTTAACTATACCAGAAACTTCTTCCTCTTGAAGTTTGAATGATACTTTAGTGTCTGTAAATCGATATAGATAAACATGACAGAATTCCTTATCAATTAACTGCTTTGTTACGATACAATCTTCAATAATTCCAAGGGATTCTAAATCTTCAAATAAAATGTCTATACCTAATTCTTCTTTTACTTCTCTAATTCCATCATGAACGGTTTCATTAGCTAAAAGATGACCTGCAGTAGTAATATCTAGTAAATTGGGATAGTCATTTTTGCTATCGCTACGTATCTGAATATAAATACAATCAATCCCATCCACCTTTTGAATACACCAACAATGAAACGTTTCATGCCAAAGACCTTTTTCATGTACATTTTTTCGACTACTAATGCCTATTTCTGTCCTACTCTCATCAAATATTTTTATCATTTCTTCATTCATTTTTCTCCCACCTCTTTGTGTATCTTCGTAAATTTTATGAACTATATCATCTAACTTGTAAGCAATATAACATACAAAATCGAGGTACAAAAAATACGATGCTTCTATTATGAAGTATCGTATCAATTTAATCACTCCTTATTCCACATAAGATTTTATTTAACTAAATTCATTCTCCAAACTGGGATATCATTTCCCTTTGAAAGTTCATCTAAATTTTTTCGTAAATACTCATGAACTTGTTCAATTGACATTTTTTCATTCATAATCGTACTTAAATTGAAAGGATCATGAACTACAATGTTTTCTTTTCCAAACAAAGATATTAGCTTAGGTATCAATTCTAGCTCATCACATTCAAAATGAATGTGTTCACCACTATTCAAATTTATTATTACATTTAAATAAAGAACAACTGAAGGTAATGAAAAAACTACACCGATTTTTTTAGTAACAAAGAGTTGAACTGATTCAATACCCTGGTAAGATATATGTCCTAATGACTCTTTCTGTTTTGCCATTGATAACGAGTTACATAGAGTTATTGTAATACCATTCTCTTCAAGTGTCGTATAACAAAATGGTGCATAACGCCTTAGTATCTTAGCACTTTCATTACCATCTAACTCAAATACAGTTTGAATGATTCTCTTTTTAGAATAATCAAGAAATTCACCCATAGTTATCATCATCTTCTTTCCTCCTTTTCACTATTTCTCGCCATGAAAATGTTAAAAAGCACTTATCAAATTACTTATTATGGAAGGCTAACTTATGTTACGATTAACTGAATAATTAGTTTCAAATAACTTATAATTTCTTTTGATTTTACATAATAAATTAGAATGAGTTTTTCTTTTTAATTAGAAACGCAGCTAAAATAAAATCCTAAAGCTTATAAAAGGAAAAAAACGTGTTTCTAAAGAATCTTATCAAGACCTATTTTAATAAAGTGAGATAAATTAAAGGACATAACACATTATTTGACTAATATGTTATGTCCTTTGTTATACCGCTAATGCATCTGAAAGTTTAGGTGCATTAGTTCACAAATTTGATTGTTTTTTCGTATTTAATGGTTCATGTATGACAGAAATACTGCTCTGTTAACTGCATAATAAAAAATAGTTCAAGGTCAACCATGCTATTATGCTATTTCACCCGCTAACAATACGATGGTTGGAGGAAATAATTCTTCCCTACAATGCTTTATGGATAACCATTTCTTCAAATCTATTAGATTGAAACAGAACGAATAAATGGATTTGCCAATATCCGTCATTACGCACCTTGCTTACGAGATTATTAAGGAAAAATTTTTTTCAAATAACAATTGATAAGATGCAGGGAACTCCTGATTGACCCGCTGAGCTTCACGTGCAAATTCCTTACTATCCTGTGGTACTGGTGAAAGTGCATCCGCCTTCTCTTGAGAATCAATATTAGCTCCAGGTGGGACTAATCTATTAAGTAGAATTCGAACACCATTTGTTACTACTGCATTATAAGAAATGAAGGAACCTTTACCAACAATTGCATTGTATACAATGGCATTAAAACCAACAAATACTTACTCGGCAATAAAGCAGGGACCATGTACAAGGGCACCATGGGCAATGCTCACGTTATTTCCAATGAATATAGAATACTCTTTTCTTCCACATGAAATCCTTTTATCTAATAAACCATGTAAAATTACTCTGTCCTGGATATTAGTATTAGAACCTATATAAAAAGGGGTTCCTTCATCCGCATGTATACTTACATTAGGAGCTACATAAACATTTTTTCTAATGGTAACGTCACCTATGACACTAGAAAACTGACTTATAAATGCTGTATTATCAATTTCAGGAAAATGTTAAACAGGATTAAATGAAGTTATAGGGTTGGGACTAATAAATGGTTCAAAACAGTGTGAATAATGTTTAAAATAAAAATGTCCACTATTTAAAAATAGAGGACATCAGTAAGCATTTTTTTATAAAATAAGAACATATTTATCGTTTAACAAAATTTGTGAAGTTTAAAACTCCTTTACTCAGGAATGGGAAAAAACTAGTATTACAAAGGATACAATTTACTTAATAATGAGATGATGAAAAAGCATGGAATAGACACCATGCTTTTATTGGCTCAAGATGCATTTACTTTATAGCTTTATCGGCCGTCTTGGTTGCGTCTTGCAGGGCCTTTTCTAAATTTTTA
This sequence comes from Bacillus massiliigorillae, assembly GCF_000380245.2. Classification (GTDB taxonomy): domain Bacteria; phylum Bacillota; class Bacilli; order Bacillales; family DSM-1321; genus Bacillus_AD; species Bacillus_AD massiliigorillae. Next base: position 1,642,773 of record NZ_HG428741.1, on the reverse strand, counting down.
ACCGCTTTCTTAAATGCGTTTTTATCTCCTGCCATTTGAGCTTCTGCCAATGCTGGTAATGGAAGGGCGGCATAACCTGTCGTTAATCCTGGTGCCCAAATTTGATGTTTATACCATTCCCGACTTGGAAGACCTTTTTTATCAATGAAATCACGCTCCTGCTGAAGCAAGGCACTGTTGATTTCTTTTAATTGTTTTTCCTCCGTTTTTGTGACTTTGTTATCTTCTAAGATCTTGGCGCTGGCCTGTTCAAGAGATAGAGCTGCGTCTCTCCATTTTAATGTATTTTCTTCGAGGGAGCGAAGATCTACATCAAATGTTTTATTTTTCTTAATTTCTTGAATGAGGGCCATGACATTGTCTGCGTAATCGGAGTATTTAAACGGTAGTGCTTCTGCATTTGCTAAGCGCAAGGCCATGATGCCGGCCATTTCAGCTGTAGCGGTTTGATGCTTATAACCAGGATCATCGAATCGCTGCAATGCATCCAGATTATCATAGGCACTATGGTTGAGTCCATTTGGAGAACTAAAACCAAATCCAATCGACGGAACCCCTATATGCTGAATAAACGCTGTATAGTCAGAGCCGCTGCCAAGTTGTCCTAACCTTGGTTTATCAGTGCCAGATTGGCTCACCCAATGGTCAAAGACCGAACCGTCCGTTCCTGGTTTAGGAACAACTTTTGAAATATCATACATTAACTGATTTAAGGAAGGGACCGCAGAGGCGGAGAAGTTTTGACCAGCAACTCCGTCAAGGTTGATATAGGCCACGGCATTTTTCGTTAAATCTTTGCGTTCTTCTTCCACCCACTCTGTTGAACCTATTAATCCATGTTCCTCTCCATCCCAACCGGCTAGAACAATAGTACGATCAGGCTGCCAGCCTTTATTACTCAGTTCTGCAAGTGACTTGGCAATTTCCATGGTGGTCGCCCATCCGGAGACATTATCACTAGCTCCGTAAGCCCATGTATCTCTGTGAGCTCCAATCACAATTTTTTCTTTTGGATATTTTGAACCTTGAATCGTGACAATTAGGTCATTAATAGGTTTTTGCCCATATTCAATGTCTAATGATAATTTAACCTTCGTATTCCTTGAACCAAGGTGATATGTTAAATCAAGACCACCTTGCCAATCTGCAGGGGCTTCTAGACCTGTCATGGTTTTCAATAAGTCTTTTGCTTCCCCGTAAGAAATCGGAGTAGTAGGAATTGTAGGCAGGGAAGCCGCCTTAGCAGGATCAATTCTCTTTACACCTTTTATCGATGGTTCACCAGGAGTCAGCGGGTCACCAGGATATTTATAGATGGATAAAATACTCCCTCTCTGGATACCGTCACTTGGCAGCCATGGACCTTTAGGGTACACTTCACCCCTGACATAGTCTGCGGGATCTGAATAAATGAGCATACCTGCTGCCCCATATTGTGAGGCTAGGTCGGGTTTAACTCCACGAAAGTTTTTCCCATATCGAGTTAGAACAATCTTATCCTTTAAGGAGACGCCCAATTCCTTTAATTTTTTAAAATCGTCAGGCGTCCCATAGTTGGCATACACGACTTCGCCTTCCACGGTGCCTGACGGGGAATATGCATTAAAGCCAGGAATGACGTCATTTATATATGGAGTCTGTGAATCTAGGTCTTCTATTACTTTCAATTCCTTTTTAATAGGTGCAGTTTGAGTAACAGAGATGCTTTTAGGAGAGGAGAGATACGTATCATACGTCTTTACTTGAGGTTTTAATCCAGCCTTACTGAGTTGATCTACGGCAAATTTTAGTGCTTCTTCATTCCCGACCGAACCTGCTAAGGCTGGTCTTTTCGCCAATCCTTCAGAGTAGGTTTGAAGCGAACTTTCCTTTATACTTTCCATGAGGGTGCTTTCAAACTGCATCTGCCATTTTGACATTGTATGGGTATACCCAACCAAATTACTTGGTGAATTGGCATTTGCCTGCTGATCTAATACAGGAGTCACAAGCAGCGCTGCACCGACAATCCCCACCATCCATTTCCGTTTGTTTTTTTTCAGTTCTTTCAACCCCTTTCTACTAATTAATATAATAGTAGCGATTGTCCCAGTATTTTACATGAGAATTCAGACATAGATATAAATAGCCTAAAATACTTATTAATTCATTTATTGCAACTATTCGACAAAATTTAGGGAGTGACAGAAATCAAGGGTTATCCGCAAATGTCACGAAAAACCCTAAGATTTGGGGCGAATTCTCATTAAATAATAGAGTAATGACTAGCTAATAATACTTATTCTAGTAATAAGCTGAAGTGAAAATGATGTTAAAAAAGCGTAAAAGGGCGTTCGAAAAGTGATAAAATCATTTTTCGAACGCCCTTTCACATACATTTATTTAGTGTCATTTGAAATCTTTTTAGATTCCTGTAGGCGTGCAATACTTCCAATGTTTTTAAGATCATTATACACAGATTGTGTTGGAGCCAACCAAACTTCTCCTGTACCTTCAAAAGTTTGTAAAAAGCCTTCACCAGATACAAAAGTACCTGTCCACTTTTTAGATGATTTTTCTACAGAAAAACTAATATTTCCTTTTCTTAGAAGTGCAAAATTCCCATCCACTTGTAGTTTTTCATTTCCAAGCTGATATTTTATCACTTCATCCTTCGGAACAGGAATTTGTAATATACAAAGACCTGTTCCAGTCACCTTCGTTTGAAACCATCCCTCGTTACCTAGAAGACCACTAGAAAGATTCTTTTGCATTTCAACTGATACGTGTAAAGATGATTCACAGGCATAAAATAGACCTTTATCTACAACTATTGATTCGTCATGTAACTCAACAAACATAAAATGACCAAAGCTAGGTTCTAGAAAAAGTTCTCCTGTACCTGAATACTTCGGTTTAAAAGCCTCTTCTTCTGTTAAGTAGCTTTTAATTTTCTTTTTTATAAAGCCACCTACACCACCGATATTACTTTCCGCTTGAATATGTCCTTTCATGAAGTGTAAGGCACCAGCTTCAACAACAAAAGATGAATTATTCAATGTAATCTTAATTTGTTTTAGAGCCATTCCACTTTCTTTAGCTAAAAAAAGATCCCCTGCTAATTGAATATCTGAAGATCCTTTCAAATCTTTGTAAGCTAAAATCTCCGCTTTAAATATATCTTTTTCTCGGCTATCAAGCACAAGCATATTATTGTAAAAGTCCGAGTTCATTGCTGTCATTTCCGATTCCTCATTTCATTATTGAATTTCTAATAATTCGTATAAAGATTACAACCTACCTACTTCATCGAATGAATATTATATTTATATTATTATTATATAATTTTTAACATAATTATTGTATTTCCAACTTATAGATTTAGACAAAAAAATACTATACTTAGTTTTCTAAATATAGTATATAGTTCTCATATTGATTATGTAGTAACAAATATTATATAAATGATATGATTTGTGGTTCTATGATGATAAGTTCAGTGCCTTTTGAGTACTTCTTTTTCTTTGATAAAATATAAAGCTAATTAAACTACATATAAATATAATTGGTGTACTAGTTTTATATAAATCTGTAAATGCTTTCGACATATGATTTTCACTATATTTCGTTACTTCTTTTACATATTTTTGAACTTCTTTATTAGTTTTAATTATTTTCTGTTCAACTTTGTTGCTTACTTCTTTTTCAATAATAGCTTTATTTTGTTCTCTAGCTTCTATTGGTAAAACGCTTAAAGCTTTTGAGACTTCTTGTGAAATAATTTGTTGTTTCTCTTTTTCGGAAACGAATTGATTAGATGATGTATCTTTGTAAGTATCGGCACCTTCTGCTAAGCTTTTTCGATTAATTTCCGCTATCGTCCTTTCTAAGACCTTTTCTTTTTGCAGAGCATCCATATGAAGATGATCTACTTTTCTTTCCGCAAAATGAATCACTTCTTGCTTTCTTTCTACAAGATTATTAGAAAGAGCAGAAACAAATATAGCTATTGCTAAAACAATTCCTATTTGTCTTAAAACCGATACGACACTTTGGGAAGCAGTTAATAACTCACCTTCAAATGAGGATGCTGCTAGAACAGTAATCGGTCCAACAATAAGCCCAAACCCAGTACCTAGTAACATACAAGGAAGAATGATTTCCCAAGTATGAGTATGAACAGTTATAAACTCTAGCCAGTAATAAGAGCCAGCCATCATTATAAATCCTGTTAAAATCACCGTTGTCTTACCTAATTTATCAAGCAATAAAGATGCAAGTGGCGAAATTAAGAAAATCATTCCTGATATAGGTGTCACCATGATTGCTGCTTGAATTTCAGTTTTTTCATACACTCTAGTAAGAAATGTAGGAAGTAAGACCGTAACTCCTACAAGAAATAGATTACTTAATACGACAGCAAAAGAAGCACCTACAAATGTTCGATCTTTAAATAATTGTAAGTTAACCATTGGATTAACAACTTTTCTTTCCACCCAAATAAAACAAAGTAAACATAAACCACTTCCAGCCAAACAAGATAAGGTTTTATAATCACCCCATCCCCATGTTCCTACCTTGACCAAAGCTTCCGTTAGTAGGAATATAGACAAACTAATTAATACAAGACCACTCCAATCGATTTTCGCCTTGACCCTCACTTCATTTTTAACATTAAGCAGCTTAAAACAGAATAATATTCCAACTATACAAATTGGTACATTCACTAGGAAAACCCATTCCCAACTTAGTTTTTCAGTAATAATTCCCCCAACAGCTGGTCCTAAGGCAGCGGATAAGCCTTGTGTTACTCCTAAAATGGCTAATGCTATATTTCTTTTGTTTAGAGGAACAGAAGAAATACCTATTACCATACTAGTAGGAAATAAAATGGCTGCCCCAATACTCTGAATAAATCTAGACAAAATAAGAAAATCAACCGAAGTTGCTATAGCACATAAAGTTGAGCCTATACCAAAAATAAATAGCCCTACAATATACATTTTTGCTTTTCCAAACAGCTCTGCCACTCTTCCAAGAGGTATGGAAAAAATAGCAATTGTCATTGTATACACATTTAAAACCCATGACATACTTTCAAAAGAAGCGGATAAATCTAGCTGAATTGCGGGTAAAGCTATATTCATAATGGTTGTATCAATCATACAGAGAAAAATCCCTACACACATTAAGAAAACAATTTTAAGCCCTTTTTGTTCACCCACGTCATAAATCCTCCTCCACCAATAACCTATTCCTGCTTTAACTGAAGTAATTTTTCCTCTAGTGTTTGGATTTGAGCTACATAGCTAGATATCCCCACATCCAAGCAAATTTTTTGTGACATAGTAATCCCTTTAGCCCAAACTAATTGTTTCTCTTGAAGTTGTTTTACACTCTTCTTTTTTTCCATAATTTCCGCTTCAATCCATTCAATTAGCTTCTTTTTTTCAACGTAATCACTAAAATACATTCTCATTAAAAAATCAGAACAAAGCACCTCTTTTTGTACATCTTCCTCCAAATATTTATTAAACTCTTCCCTTCCTTTTTCTGTAATCGAATAAACATTCTTATTCGGTTTACCCTCTTGAATTACCACTTCTTTGCTAATCAACTCCTCCTTCTCTAATTGTCTTAAAGTTGGATAAATCATCCCAAAGCTTCCATCAAAAAAATAGGAAAATACATCTTCGAACACCAACTTAATATCATATCCAGACATAGGGCGCTTTAATAAGGTCCCTAGTACAACATCTCTCCCCTTCATCATAAACCTCCTATATATATTTATCTTATCTATATAAACATTAATAATATAAACAATATTAACATCTTTTACATTACTACTAAATAACTATTTTGTATATATTTAACAAAAGTATATTTCTTAAATTAAAAAGCCAACCGATGTTGACTAATTATAAGCTAAAACCCCTAATATTCTTTTTTATTTTTATCCTTCAAAGCTAGTAATATTTCCTTAAGTATGGAATGAATTTTTGTTATAGCAATAAGAATACTAACTAACAAAACAAATAAAAAAGAGGCCATCCTTTTGGACAGCCCCTTTTCTACTATTTATGAAATTTCTAATAGACTCTACTTCAGTTTATTATCATCAATGTTTCAAAGAAGATATCTCCAAAAATAATCGGCTTTCAATCTTTGAAAATTATGAGTATACTGCAATTTTTCGTGCGATAGATTCTGTTAAACGAGAAGCTACTTTTGGAACAGCCCATTTAATAATTGGTGTTAACACTGCACCAGATAATCCACCTGCATGGACTTCCACTGTACAAGTCATCATCGTTTTACCATTAACATCTTCTGCAGTAAAAAGACCACTTCCTGTAAAATTATCTGATAAACCTTTTAGTTCAAACTTAATATTTGAAGGTTCATTCCATTCAGTAATATCTACCTGCGCTTGTATAGTTTTTTTAATACCTTTCATACTACCTTCAAATGTCCAAATAGATTGTTTGTCATTTATGATTTCATGTTCTTTATAGGCTGGTACTGTCGTTGCCCATTTTTCGAGATCACTGACATAATCCCAAACTCCTTGTACATCTACTGGAACTACTACAGTATGCGTTCCCGTTGCCATTATGATCCCCACTTTCAATATGTATTAATTGTAACTCTACATTTCTACAAAATAATTATTACATAAAAATCATAAAATTACATCATTAATTATAAATAGCTTTTCTTATTTCAATCTTCCATTAAAAAACATTTGACTCAATTATACTTTGTTATATAAAGCTACCAGCAACAATCTAGTAAAAAGTTGATGTTTTTTCTTTTAAAAGCTATAAACTTCAACATTCATTTTATACAAAATCGCTTCGTTAACTACATAAAATTTTAAATAAAGAAATTTAACGACAACAAAAAGAGCCCAGATTACATGCGACAAACATCAAAAAAAGCATCGAATAACAGATTACTGTAATCGATGCTTTCTCTATTTTTTGATATTTTATATACTAGTTAAATCAATATAGCAATTGATTTGGATTCTATTATTATGTCGTTAAAAGAAAATATGCTATTACAATAACACCTAATACAATTCGATAATAACCGAATACTTTAAAGTTATGCTTTTTGATATATCCCATTAAGAACTTGATTGCAATAATAGAAACAATAAAAGCTGAAATCATTCCTGTAAGTAGTACAGCTACTTCAGTTCCTGTAAAATCAAATCCAAATTTCACTACTTTAAGTAAGCTTGCACCAAACATGACTGGTATAGCTAAGAAGAACGTAAATTCTGCCGCTACAAATCGAGAAGTACCAATTAACATAGCCCCTATGATTGTTGCCCCTGAACGAGAAGTACCAGGAATTAATGCTAACACTTGGAACATACCGATTAATATTGCCGTCTTATAAGTTAACTGTGAAAGATCATTAATCTTAAACTGTTTAAATTTATTTCTATTTTCAATAATGATGAATAACACACCATAAATAATCAATGTAACTGCTACCGTTTGATAATTATAAAATATTTCATCAATTTGATCATTGAATAATACGCCTATAACTCCAGCAGGTAAAATTGCCGCGATAACCTTAAACCATAAAGAAAACGTCTCAGATTTCTCTTCTCTTGTCTTCTTAGGTGAAAATGGATTCAATTTATGAAAGTATAATACAACTACTGCCATAATCGATCCTAGCTGAACTACTACTAAAAACATTTCTTTAAAGGCAGGTGAAACATTTAATTTAATAAATTCATCTACCAAAATCATATGACCTGTACTACTGATAGGAAGCCATTCTGTTATCCCCTCTACAATACCAAGAATACAAGCCTTTAATAATACTATAAACTCCATGTTTTAAATCCCTTTCTGAGCTACTACCATCAAACTCTTTATTTTATCTTTTTTATTCTACCATACATAGATTAAACGTTAATGAAAACTTTTTCTATCAATGGTATTGTTATTGTTACTTTTGTCCATTCACCATTCTTACTTTCAATCTTTAAAGCTCCATTATAAAAGTTCAACAATCTATGTGCAATCGGTAAACCTAATCCGTTTCCACCATTTTTTCTACTTCTTGCTTTATCAACTCGATAGAATCGATTAATCACATATGGAATCTCAGTTTCGGGTATTCCAATACCACTGTCTTTTACTTCTACTATCAATTGATTAGAATAACTATAAGCATGTATAAAAATATCTTTTTTTCTTTAGAATATTTAACAGCATTATCTAGCAAAATAATCAAAATTTGTTCAAAATGACTTTTTAGCATCTTTACTGACAATGTTTCTTCTATATTTAAGTCCGCTTTTATGTGAAATTCAGCTCCGCAAATCGTTCTGAAATTCTCTACGATATTTTCAATAACAGGTCGTATTTTGATTTCTTCAAAAGAAAGGTGCGCTTGTTTATAGTCTTCTACCCTCGTTAAAACCAATAACTCTGAAACTAAATGAATTAGACGTTCTGTTTCATTCAAACTTAATGAAATAGAACGTTCCAATACTTTTGGGTCATCTTTACCCCAACGATTAATTAAGGATAAGTGGCCGTGAATAATGGTTAGCGGTGTTTTTAATTCATGAGATGCATCTTCGACAAATTGTTGTTGCTTACTGAAAGATTTCTCCAAGTCTTCAATCAAGTCATTAAACATAGCAGCGAGTTCCGTCATTTCATCATGATGGTCCTTAATAGGTACCCGTTCGTTTAGTCCATTTTCTTTAATTCTTTTCATCGTCTTTACCATTGAATTAATAGGTCGTAATAATAAAAACGAAATAAAACGTCCTCCCCAAAAGCTTAGGAAAACAGCGATAATTCCTGCTGCTAGCATTAATGAAAATATTTTATTGATTAGACTTTCGAAGTTTTCTGTATTCCTTATAATTTCAATACTACCCTTAAAAGCAGCAATATCAATTGGCTTTCTAATTACAATAAGTTGATCTCCAGTAGGTGAAACTTCAACATATTCTTCTTTATGAACAAATTTTGGTTTTACCCAGCTTTGTGATACTTTATCTGAAACAGTTAATAACGGTGTACCTTCATCTGAAATAATTCTGATCATCTGATATTTCTCATTCAATACTTTTATATAGTTTTCACTCTGTATTACATCATCCATTGTTTCTGTTTGTTGCAAGTATGCAATCACTTCATCCATTTTCTTGCGAACACTTTCCTTTTCATGATCCACAATCCAATTCTGTATGACATAATACTGTAAAAGATTATATGAAAAAAAGAGAACACACATTAATAATGCTGTCCATATCGTTAATTTCCATTTGATTGTAACGTTTTTGGAGGCTTTTTTCACTTTTTCAAAATACTTCATTCTCTCATCACGTACCCAATACCTCTAATGGTTTGAATATATTTCTCTTTATCAGCTGAGTTCAACTTACTTCTTAAATGTCGGACATACACATCTACCACATTGGTCTCTACCTCGGAATCATATCCCCAAATCGAATCTATAATTTGTTCCCTTGTTAACACGCGATTAATATTTTCCATAAACATCAGCATAAGCTCATATTCTTTCTTAGTCAGTTCAATAGCTACTTTGTCTATATTTAATAACCTAGTCTCTTTGTTCAACTGTAAATCCAAAAAAGATATGATTAAACATGGTTGCTCATTACTTTTTTGTTTTCTTCTCATAATTACTCGTATTCTTGCTAATAACTCTTCAATCGCAAATGGCTTTGATATATAATCGTCAGCTCCATTATCAAGTCCAAGTACTCTATCCATAACACTATCTCTGGCGGTTATCATAATAATAGGTGTATCTTTAGCAGTCTTAAGACGTCTGCAAACTTCCATTCCATTTAGTTTTGGAAGCATTAAATCTAGTAATATAACATCAAAATCATGATTGATTGCTTTATCAAGTCCATCTCTTCCATCATAAGCAGTTAATACGCTATACCCCTCATGTTCTAACTCAAGAACGATGAATTCTGACAAAGCCTCTTCGTCTTCTATGACTAAAATATTCATTGTATTTCCCCCTATCATTATATAGATATAGGACTATTGTTTGGAAAAAGTAAAATAATTTATTTTGTCTTATACCCTATTTCCCTTCTATTATTCCATTAAGGTATTTGACTATTAAATATTTTAAATAGCCATCACGATTTCTTGTATCCAAAAAGGGATAACAACATAGTATCCCTTTTTTAATTCCTATCTTTAAGTTGTTTCTCGTAATATTCTTCTGATATAGGTGAATATTTTGTCATAGGCTGTTTTACAAACTCATTAACCTGATGAGTAATAGCTACCCATCCTCTCCAGCCTAAATGTATACTGTCTTGTAAATAGTATGGTGTATCATTATAGATAGACATATCATAATAGGAAAAACCTTGGCTACGTATTAAATCTCCACTCTTTTTATAATACGCTCGTAATGCGTCATCAGGAAATCCAATATATTTATACCATGCTCCATTTACAGGTGGATTAATAAAAAGCACATCCGCTCCGGCTGATTTAAAAGCATCCATTACCAATTGTAAATCACCATACTCTGGAGAATTAACATAATCTCCATCAACTCTACTATTTTTCAGTTTAGGTTCAATACTCTTAATTTTTCTATTATAGTAGCTATCTTTTATATAATATGGATTATTATGTGCTTGAGCTTTGCCTGTTACCTCTGCTAGTTGATCAATTTTTTTCATATCAAACTGTCGAGGTAATTTATGCATTTGCTTATTTATATGCCCCTGCTTAGTACCCAATATATATTTTGAATCCATTACATCTTTACGCTGTAAAATGCGTAATTGCAGCGCTCCTTTAAGTTTCGTCTCTACATCAAGTTCTTTACCTTTTGGTTGAGCAACATAAGTAAGAAGTTTCTTTAAGGTATCATCATTTTGAACTATTTTATAGCTTAACAATCGCTTAGCAGCAAACATACGCTCCGGTGTTTGTTTCCTTTCACTCAAAGCAAATGTATACGCCTGCAGAGGTGAAAAGTTTGCGTTGAAGTGACCATCATTTACACCATATGATTTAAACCATTGCGGTGATAAAATGTAAACAACTTTTTTCCCTTTCAGGCTATCACCTAATGATACGATATCTAAATAATGCGACAATGATTGTGTACCAGGTCTACCTATTAAAAATGGCGTATAACCTAATTTATATTTTTCAGTCAAAACATTCGGATGAAAAGCATCAATACGCGCTAATTCAGAAGATCCATAAAAAGGTACATAACGTCCTTCTTCTAATGCTTTTCGCTGTAAAATCATTCCTTGCAATACATCAGCATTCATAGAAGATGCACTATTGGCAACACTTTCTTTTGACACTTTACCAAATAACCATTTAGGACCAAACAGAATGAAAGTGAAGATGACAAATGCGATAAAAACTGGTCCTAATGTCATCCACAATTGCTTCTTCATCTTAATTCCTCAAGTTTACTAATAATTTGATTTGGTGTTGCCCATTCATCCCGATCAAACTCAGAAACAGGAACTAAAATACCAAGTCTTTCTTCAATTTCGACAATTAATTGAACAGTTCCCAATGAATCTAGCAACCCTTCATCGAATAGATTAATTGATGGATTTTCCTGCACTACTTCACTTTCTGTTACCTCTTCAAGTAAGTCTAATACCTCTTCACGAAATGCCATTTCGAAAACCACCTTTATTTTATATTTTACCAATGTATGGTGTCAAAAATCCCTGAGAATACTAGGAAACCAAAGCAAATGAAATGGAATGTAAGAATTACACCAATAATAGCGGTTACTTTATTATTCGGATACCATTTACGCTTTTTATTCCACCGTTCAAATTTATCAAAGCTAATAAATAGGATAGCTTGGTATAATCCATACGCAATGTAATACCAATGAAGGCCATGCCAAACACCCATAATTAAGAAGTTAACAAAATAACCAATGTATGAAATAACATATTTATTTTTAAAAACTTTCTTTTTCGTTAGCCAAAAGACTAATCTCATATAAATATAATCACGAAACCAGAATGATAATGACATATGCCAGCGGTTCCAAAATTCTTTAATATTTCGACTAGCAAACGGCTTATTAAAGTTCATCGGCGTCTGAATGCCCATTATATAACTAACCCCAACAGCGAAGGCACTGTAACCAGCAAAATCAAAGAACAAATACATACTATAGGCATACATATAACCTAATAAGCTCCAACCAAAATAAATATGTTGTTCAATGCCCATTTTTAAATAATAAATCACTTTATCATTGATTAGATAAGCGATGATAAACTTATAGAGTAAGCCTTGAAAAATAAGAAATATCCCTCTGTTCAATAGATATAAATATTCTTTCGGTACAATTGGGGCATTTAAATTTTTCTTAAACCGTCTGAAACGATCAATCGGGCCTGATGTAAGTGTAGGGAAGAACAGTAAAAATTGTACATAGTCCCATGTATCATACGATTTAATTAGCCCATCTCGAATTTCCATAATCATTTGAGCTGCTTTAAACGTCAAATATGATATTCCAAGAAAGCCCAAAATCGAAAAGTGATTCGAGAATATCGGCAATACCTTCACAAGAATTAAAGGCATAATAGAAATCAATAATGCACTAACAAACACGCCACCTTGATTTTTTTTCTGCCGATAGGTAAAATAAACCCTTACTAAAGCTAATTGCCAAAAAATAAAAATGATAAAAGAGATTCCTTGTTGTTCATTCCTTGAAAATGTAAAAAATAAAAATAATAATGTTACAAAAGCATTATAGACTGGTAACTTCTTACCTAATAGACTTGCTATAACGATTGGAATTAAGAATATTCCTAAAACAACAAAATAGCTTATAGTTGCATAAGGTGTTCCCATGAATTCACCTCATCACTTAGCTGTTTACGGTCGATTTTGCTATTAGATGTCAACGGAAGTTCCTGTTTATAAATCCACTTTCTTGGAATCATATAAGCGGGCATAGACTTGAGCAATTGTTTTTTTATCGCTGCCGTTAGCTGATATTCTTTTTCAAATGAATGTTCATTTACCACTACAAAAGCTACAAGACTATCAACTTTACCTTCTCGCCACTTTGGCACAACTATACAGTTCTGAACATAATCCGTTTCCTTTAAATTGTTCTCAATATCCTCCAATTCAATACGGTAGCCATGAAGCTTCACTTGAAAATCCATTCGGCCTTTAAAAAATAAGAAACCATCCTCAATAATCCCACAATCACCTGTCTTATATGCTTGCCTATCATCATCCTTATAAAAGACTTTTGCCGTCTTCTCATTGTCTGCTAAATAACCTATAGAAACGCTTGGGCCAATTAAAATAATCTCGCCTGCCTGCCCTTCAGGAAGTACATGACCATTTTCATCACAAATACTTATTAGAGAATCATACTTTACTCGACCTAATGGGATACTAGCAAAAGCATCTACAACTTCTTTTGATAGTCTTACTGAAGTGAAAGCAACAGTTGCTTCGGTTGGTCCATACGTATTGTACAATTGTACATTTGGAAAACGTTCCAGCAATTGTTTAGCACTTTCTTTATTTAGTACCTCTCCACAAAAAATAAAATGAGTTAATTCTTTCATATTCTGCTGATTGAATTGGCTATCTAATAAGCAAAGCTCAACAAAAGATGGTGTAGATACCCAAACATTCACAGCAAGCTTTGGTAGTGTCTGATAAAGAGTTTTCATATTCCCACTAGTTTCTTTGTCTAAAGGAACGATTGTACCTCCTAAAAGTAAACAAGGGTAAAGATCCATCACTGACAAATCAAAAGAGAATGGTGCTTGATTTATAAATCGTTTCTGTTCTTGCAATGAAAATCCAGCTAGCATCCAATCCGAAAAACTCTGTAAATTATCATGGCTTATTTGGACACCCTTTGGTGTACCAGTACTTCCTGAAGTGAAAATAATATAAAATATTTCTTCACCTTTTACAGCTGTACTAACTTCTGGTATTTGATATTGATACACATTTAAAATATCTTTCAATTCAGCTATTGTAACAGCAGATACATCAATATTCATAAGCTCATCTGGCAACTCTTGTGTACAAATCATCAATGATGGATTAGCTTTTTCTATAATTTGTTTTATACGCTCAACAGGCATTGATACATCTATTGGTATATAAGCTATACCTGCCTTAGCGCTACCGATAAAGCTAATTAACATGTATGAAGACATATGTCCGTACACAATGATGGGGTCTTTTAACACACTAATAGTAACTTGATTATTTAAATATACCGCTAAAGCATCTGATTGCCTCTTTAATGATGAATAAGTTAATTGATCATGATTGTAATCATAACAAAGACCATCTGGATTTTTTTCTCCCCATTCATCAATACGCTCTGTTATTGTTTTATTTACTTGTTCAGAAGTTATAGGCATACATTTGTTCTCCTTTAAAATTCCTCATATATAAACCCACCACTATTGGGATCCTTGAATCCATAAAACCATAAAAGCCCAAGTAAAATAACAAGATAAAATATTGTTTTATAAACAAAAAGAGCCACAGGATGATACAAATAATATTTTAAATGTTTCATTTTACCCCTCCACTCTGTTTCATGACTGTTAACTTCTTACCAAGTTGCATTGTATTACATCAAACATAGAAAATTGATTAATTTCAGATTAATTTTTTTTCATAATTAAATGTTTTCAAACAAACAAAAAACCGTTCCAACAGACACGGTTTTAGAAGATATTCTTATATTCTATTTATTAATAGAGTTTAGGTTTGTAAAAAAAAGCGTTTATAAATTTAAGCCTCTTTCTTTCTCAAATAAAAAAAGTGAGGCAATAATTAGAATTATGAACAGCAATGCAACTAAATAACCACTATAATGAGTCATATATACTTGTACTAAACTCCAATTCCTCCCCAATTCACGACCTAATGTAATAAAAGTAAATCCCCAAACAATCGCACCTGGATAAGCAAATAATGCAAATTTACGATACGATATACAATTGATTCCTGCTAAATAAGCCGTTACATGTCTTACTCCAGGAATAAAATAGCCTGAAAACAATAAAAAAGGGCCAAACTTATCAAACAAAACCTTCGCAAAATTCAATCTTTTTTCCGTTAAATGTATCTTATGTCCATACTTATGAAGAAAAGGGGAACCTAACTTATGCCCTAATATATAGCTAATTGAAATACCGATGACAGATCCTATGAATGCACATAATAAAGATAATTCATACGCCATATTACCTTGAAATACATTATATCCAACATAGGTAAGCAATATTTCATCTGGGATAGGTAGTCCAATTAAACCAGCGACTAATGCAATAATAATCCCTATATATCCAAAATGCTCTAATAAAAGATTTATTTCTCCCATATTTAACACCTACACAAATTCACTTCAAATAATAGAATAATGGTATTTTAAAACAAATGACAATTTACCCCAAAATATACACCAGTAAAAAATCATGTTACCAATGACTATATTATCATTAATAAATTAAAAAATCCCAAATTAATGAACTATATTAAATTTTCACTCTAAAAATATACCTATTCAACCATTTTTCAATAAAAATAATTTCTTCGAAGTCATGTAGTATAAATAAAATGGGAAATAACCACATAAGTGTTTGAACGACGCTCCATCGTTCCACTATATAGTTCCTTCTTTCAAAAAATATCTTGATTACTCATTCATAAATGTAGTTCTTGCTTGATTCCTAATAGAAAAATGCCTATCGAAACAAATTCATTGCATGTTAGTGCTGCCCCTACGGAATAGACAAAAAGCTCTAAATGACCTGTTAGTAAGCTTCCTACTTTTCACTATTTTGGTGTACTTATTATCTACACATCTTAAGGAATAATTGAATTATATTTAACAAAAGAGATGCCTTCCTATATGAATGGCATCTCTTTGTTTATACTAGAATAACTATTTAATTCAGTTCATCTGTGTCGTCAATTATTTTTGTACTTACTTCCTTTTCAAAAACAGCATTAGCAATTTGTCCTAGCTCGCCTTTAAGATTATGTTTTCCTGAATAGTTATTAATAACATCAATAAGGTCTAACCCTGTTGTTTCCTTTAAAGCTTCTTGAAGAGTTGCCATTACACCAGTAACTGATCCTGCCATGCTTTGAATCCCATTTCCATTCCCTGTATCTATAATCTTTATGCTTTCTACATTACCTAGTGGGGCAGCTACTTTTTCAGCATATTGAGGTAATATATTTAAGATCATTTCTAACTTAGCCGCTTCTCCATATAATTCAAATGCCTTCGCTTTTTCTTCTTGAGCATTAGCTTCTGCAAGACCGATTTCTCTAATAACCATCGCTTCTGCTTTACCTTTTGCTTCAGCAGCAGTAGCTTCCGCAAGACCATCCATTTGAACTTTTTCTGCATGCGCTTTCGCTTGTGTTGTCACTTCATATTGACGTGCTTCAGCTTCCAATTGAGCCTTTTTCTTTTGTGCCTCAGCTGATTTTTCTAATGCATAAGCATCTGAATCTGCTTTTAAGTTAATATCAGCTTGATATTGACGTTGACGTCTTTCTGATTCTTTCTCTTGTAATTCGATTTGTTTAATACGTTCAACTATTTCGATTTGCATTTCTTGTTCTTTCACTTGTTGTGCAATACGTGCTTTTTGCAAATCATAAGCCATGTCTGCTTCCGCTTTAGCACTATCTTGTTCTTTCTTAAATTCTGACATCTTTAATTGATTATACTTACTAGCTTCGGCAACCTGTGTATCACGTTCTAATTCTGCACGTTTAGCTTCTTGTTCATTTTTCGCCGTTTCGATACGACTTTCTCTTTGAGCAATAGATTCCGCAATTTCCGCTTCCTTCTGTACTTCAGCAATACGATGACGAGATTGATATTCTAAATAACGATCAACGTCAATATAGTCTTTCACATTGAATGAACGAATTTCAAAGCCAAGTTTATTTAAATCTGGCTCTGCTACATTTTTGACTTGTCGAGAAAAAGCTTCACGATCACTATAGGCATCTTCAACTGTCATCGATCCTAAGATTGCGCGTAAATGTCCATCAAGAATGGAGGTTATTTCTTCACTTACTTCATCATGACCCTTCCCCATAAAATTCTCAGATGCAGTTGCAATCATATTTAAATCACTGCCTACTTTAACGACCGCATTACTAATGGCACCAAGTCGAACTTTTTGCTTTGTATACACTTCATTAGCCTTTACTGTTAGAGCATACGTAGTCAATGTCATCCGCTGTGATTGTTGGATGAAAGGTAATACTAACGTACCTCCTCCACTTACCACCTTGATTTTTCTACCACTACCCAAATTACAAACGTTCTCACTAGATCCTAAAGCGCTCCCAGTTACAATTAGTGCTTCTTCCGATCCAACTGTAGTATAACGACTAATGATAAATGAAACTAAACCTATCAGTAATACTGCTAAACCTATTAAAATCCATACAGTAGTTGACATAAGCATTACATCCTTTCTGATTCGTTATAATCCGTATAATCAAAATCTTTATCATACTTTACAACATAAAAAGTATTATCTTTTACTTCAATTATAAGTGCTGGTTCACCTTGATTAATTTCATTATTGTTATAACTTTTCGCTGTCCTTGATACAATCCCTAATGCCATTTTAACTGTTACTTCACCAATCGAATCCTTTGGTATTCGTAACGTAACATCTCCTATTTCCCCTTGCATGTCTTCAATTTTAAAAGCTGTTGAACTCTCCATCCTAGATAAGGGTATAAAGACAAACATATTTAATAAAAATGTTAATCCAACTGATAATAATACTGCTAAAGTAATAACCATGAATGTTGATAGTGAAGTATACCTTAGCAAAAGAAAACCAATTGCTGATGCAACACCTGTAAAACATAATGTTGTCGTTAAATTAAAGACATCATTGTCTAATCCAAGAGTAGAATCAAACAATCCTCCCAAAATTAAATTAATAAATAAAATGATAAGAGTACCTATAAAAATATATAAGAAAACTTGACTTAGTACCATTGGACCTCCCCTCTCTCTTTGTATAATTATTGAATAATTTCAACATATTATATTTACGAATAATATTTAGAAAAGTTTCATTTTTCTTCAAAAAACCTTTAAAACTCTTAATGAGTTTGAATGGTAAAAAAAGCGTAAAAGGGCTGTTCGAAAAGTGATTTCAGTCACTTTTCGAACAGCCCTTCTAAATAAATCCTCTATTCTATTAAATGCGCTTAGCGCCAAGATATCTAGGCTTCCAATAAGAGTTATTTAATGAATCAATTCTTACACCATTTGATGCTGCGTGTACGAATTGATTGTTTCCAATATAAATACCAACATGAGAAGCTCCCTTAGAAACAGTGCTAAAGAAAACTGTATCTCCAACTTGCAATTGGTATCTTCCAACAAACGTTCCTCTTTTATACATTTCAGATGCTGTTCTTGGTAACACTTTTCCTGATATTTTGTAAGCATATCCTACGAATCCAGAACAATCGAAGCCTGAAGGTGAAGTACCACCCCATTTATATGGAACACCAATGAATTTTTGACCCGTGCTCGCGGCTTTCACTCGATAATTTGTATTACTGGCTGCACTTGCATCAATGCTTCCAAAAATACCTGAAAATAAAATTCCAAATGCTAATGTAGTCATGATAATCATTTTTCTCATTAATTCAAGTTCCTCCATAGTTGTTAGTTATAGTTCGTCCAATAGGATAATTAATCTAGTAAGTTGTTTTTTCAATATTAGTAGTTTACCAAATAAATAGAATCGTTAGGTTACAGTCACTTTAATTAATATTACAACTATATTACAATCATGTTCCCAATTGTAATACCTAGTCACATAAATTGTCTCCATATCCTACATTTCTCATGTTTCTTTTTATGATACTTATCTAAAACAGCTTTCTTTTCATCGTGCGCGTAGTGAATATCAATAAAAAAGAGAGATAAATTATTTTAAAATACAAATAATTTAACTCTCTTTAATAAAGGTAATATTCACCAACTTGTCTATATGTTCCTTAAACTATCAATTAATAAATAAAGACCAGTACATATTAACAATATATATGTAAATATAGTAAAAATACGTTGATTAATCCATTTAAAAATCAATTGACCTATTACTAAACCAACTATTACAACTGGAATGGCATATCCGCTTAATATCCATGTTAACTTATTCGTACCGGTAAAAATTAATTGTGTTACTAAACTAATAAAATAAATAAACAGAAAAAAAGCTAAAGTAGTGGCTCTTAATTTGCCTTTTTCGGTATTTGTTCCAGATAGATATAATAACAACGGTGGACCTGGCATACCAATACTAGTCGTCAAAATCCCTGATAATCCACCTACGATAAAATCACGCAATGGATTTGACTTTATCTTAAAGTTACAGATTAATAATAATGTTAAAAGTAAGAGAAATATGCTTATCACAAGTTTCAAACTATTAATATTGATAGTCACCAAGATTATTAAGCCAAATGGTACACCAATTATACTTCCTATCGAAAAGCGTTCTAATAATTTAGTATCGACATCCTTTCTAATCTTCCAAATTAATAATACTGAAATAATTAATGATAATATTATATTAATTTGGACAGCTTCCTCAGGTAAGAACAATAATAAGAGAAAAGGTGTTGCCATGATTGAAAAACCAAAACCTGTACTTGTTTGTAATATAGACGCAAGCAATATAACACTTATAAAGATTATTTCTGAACCCAAAATAAACCTCCTAGTTAAGAAAATCATCTATACATATTGTATCATTTGCTTTATTAATTCCTAATTTCAAGCATTATTTAAGAAAGGTTGTCTCATACGTCAATAATTTGACTTAAAAGACAGCCTCCTGTGATGGAAATCTTATACTAAATGTACTTACCCAACACCTCTGACACCTTTCCTTTGCCAAGATACTGATACAAGCATTGTAAGAACTAAAATAAAACAACCTAAAATAAATGGATAGAATATATTGACGTCATACAGAACACCTGCAAGTGTTGGACCGATTATATTGCCAATACTCATATAGGCATTATTCATTCCCATAGCAAAGCCTTGTTCATTTCCTGCCTGCTTAGAAATAATCGTATTCAACACTGGGCGTAAAATAGAAGTTGCTAAAAAAATCAATAATGTAATCGCAAAAAATAAGAAATAGCTTGAAACAAAGAGACATAATAAAAAGCCTAAAGTAGCGACTCCAATAAAGATTGTTAAAACTAGCCCATCTCCAAATTGACGAACAAGTCTATCCACTACAAACAGCTGAACAATTACACTAATGATACCTGTAGCTGTAACCATGAAAGCTATCTCTTGTGGTGTTGCCCCAAATTGAAAATCAACAAATAAACCCAGAATAGACTCATACGCCATTAAGCCAAAACTCATAACTAACCCAATAATTAAAGGGATGAAATATGGTTTTTTTACTGATTGAACGAGTTGCTTCATCAAGGACTCCTGCTTTTGATGGTTGTTCATTGCGCTGTCTACTTCACGACTTTCTTTCAGTAATGCAATTGAAAAAATAACTGCCACTAAAGCTACTATGGCAGAAATCAAAAGAGGAACTTTTATACCAAAATCTGCGAGAAATCCACCTACTCCAGGACCAATGACAATACCTAGCGACATTGCTGCCGAAATCAGACTATTTCCCTTTGCTCGTTGATCAATAGTTGTTATATCTGCAATGTATGCAAAAATAGCTGGTACTAAAAGTGCAGCTCCAACTCCACCAACAATTCTAGAAAAATATAAAATCCATATGGAGTTACTTAGATAGAAAATAAACATGGACAATGTTAATCCACTAAGACCAATAATAATCATTAGTCTTCTACCATACTGATCTGCCCATCTCCCTGCAATCGGTGACATAAAAAATTGAGCGCCCGCAAATATTGCAATCATTAATCCCGCTGCAGTTCCTCCTTGACCAATTGATTCTAAATATTGGGGTAAAATAGGAATAATTATTCCGAAACTTCCAATAGCTATAAACATATTAATCATTAAAATAATTATTTTATTCCTCTGTTCACGTAACATTTTTTCCTCCTTAATCATAAAAAACATGCTAGGTTTTTCACATAAAGATATGGAGAGATCAACTCTCTCCATATCTACTATTAATATTTCATAAATCAAAAATAATGCTTTCCCAAATAAAAATTTTATCTCTTTAAAAACTAGCGGTAATTCTCTCATTTAAAACGAAAGCTCATACAGTGATGATTAGGCGCGAGATTATACACGTGTAACAACTCGGTTGGTTCAACTAAAGCTTAATCGTATGCCGCTCACGTGTATAAACTCCCTTTACATTCCTTCAACATTTAGTTCTACATGCAATTCATTCTTATGATTGATAATTGTTCCTGCCTGTATATTTTGACTTGCCACATATCCTTTCCCTGAATATGTAAATTCAAAATTTAATAATAATGCTAAACGAGATACATCCCTTAAGGACCAGCCTTTTAAATTTGGCATTTTAACGTCACCATTTGTTTTAAGTATTACCATTTCTGAAAGAAGTGATTTACTACCAGCTGCCGGAGATTGTTTTATAATTTCATCTCCATCTCCTAATACTACTGTTTTTACTCCTTCCAAGAGCTCTTCATTCGAAATATCCGTTATTGTATCCCCAATATACGATTTCACTGTGAAATCTTCTTTTTTTGCAGCTGTATTCTTTTGTTTGTCGGGTTTAACAGCTAAATACTTTAAACTTTGTTCCATCGTAGGTTTTATAATCTCTGCTAAAATAGAGGCCCCTGTTTCACCACTTTGAAATTTAGGCTGTTGAATGGCCACATAAATGATAAGCCTTGGGTCATCTGCTGGAGCCAAGCCCATAAAAGAATAGATATAATTACCAAATCCAGTTAACAAGTGGCCGTTCTCAAATATTTGCGCAGTACCTGTTTTTCCAGCTATTTTATAATGATCTAATTTAAACGGTTGCCCAGTCCCATGCCTAGAAGAAACAACAGTTTCTAACAGTTCAAGAGTCTTTTCTGCCGTATTTTCTGAAATAGGTTGACTAACAACTCTCGGCTTTTTGTTCAGTAGAACATTTCCTGTAGAAGAATCTATGATTCGCTTAACAATATATGGTTGCATCATGTTTCCTTTATTTGCAATCGCACTTACTGCTTGAATTTGTTGAATAGGAGTAAAAGCTGATGCTTGTCCAAAAGAAGTAGAAATTTGATCTCTTTTAGCTGTGAAATTTATTCGACTTCCCACTTCATTTGGTAAATCTATATTCGTCTTTTTATCTAGCCCAAAGTTCTTTATGTAATCATAAAAGGTTGAAACACCCATTTTTTTTGTCAATTCAGCCATTGCAACATTTGAAGAACGTTGTACACCTTCCTCAAATGTGATAACTCCCCACCCATCGCCTTCATTATGATCTCGAATTCTATCAGATCCTATTTTATATGAACCAGATTTATACGTATCTGTTGCTTTATACACACCTTCTTCAATGGCTGCGGCAACTGTAATAATTTTCATTGTAGAACCAGGCTCAAATGCATAAGATACAAGGTCATTATTAAAATATGTAATATTTTTCAAATTAGGATCAAAGCTAGGTCTCGACGTCATAGCAAGAATTTGACCTGTCTTCGGATCTGAAACAACTGCCATTATTTTATTCGGTCTATTTTTCTTATTAATTTTTTCGACCGTTGATTCTAAATAATATTGAATTTTACCATCAAGTGTTAATTCAATCACTTCACCATTACGAGGGGGATGAATGGTTGCTTTTTTACCAGGTAATAAAAAACCAAATCGACTTTGCTGTTGTGTAACGGAGCCTTCTTCTTTAAGTAAATAGCGTTCTTCACTTTTTTCAATTCCACTAACACCTATTTCCTTAGTTTCACTCTCCATCTTAGTAAAGCCAATTACATGTGAAGCGAAATCACCATTTGGATACATTCTTTTTGTGGTTGTTTTAAAAGCAATTCCAGGTAGTTTTAGTTTTTCAATTTTCTTTTTTGTATCAATGCTTAAATTCCTTCCCTTGGCTCCAAATTCAACTTGTTTTTTGTTCCTATTAAGAATTTCTTCTAATTCTTTTGTTTTCATATTCAATAGGGGTGCAAGTTTTTTTGCTGTTTTTTTAAGGTTCACAACATGTAAAGGCTGTTTTTTATTCTTTGTCATTTCAGGATCCAGAACAGCAATAATATCGTAAGAGCCAGCATCTTTTGCGAGTATATTCCCATCTCGATCGAGAATAACACCACGTTGTGCTGGTATGGTTCTTTTGGAGGTATATTTCTCCTCCGCCATCGTCGCAAGTACTCTTCCATCCACTTTACCTGTTACTTGAATGTATATTAGTCTACTTCCGATTATAAAAAAGACTAGTAAAAATAAAATCGATAGTACTCCTGCTCCATAGTTAATATTCTTTTTTTTCAGAACCTTCACAATAGACACCCCCTAAATCTATTATTTATTCTTTATCATTTATGTATAGTCTTAATCCCTTTACTATTACTTTTGCGGATTTAAGTGGTATGAGCTGAATCTTAGAAATTACTAATTTAAAAAAGAAAAACACCCTTTTTTCGGTCATTTTTGGTGAATAAAACCAATAATTCCAAAAAGGTGCAGTAAATACATAGTACTAAAAATACAATTAATTGTCTATATGCAAAAACAGATTATTAAGCTTCCCTTCGCTTTTATTCATCTCATGGGTTAAAACTGTTAATTTATCTGCTGATTTGGCAACTTCTTCAGATGCGACTCCTACCTCTCTAATCGTGTTTAAAAAGGCGTCTCATTTGTAGAAATATCATTTACAGAATCATTAATATTATCCATACTCATTGTTTGTTCTTGAATCTGTTCTTTACCTTGAAGCGCTCGTTTCTCAGCGAACAATGATAACTCCGCACCAGAATTTGCACTTGAAACAAGTTCGGTTGATTGAAGATGTAATTGATTAAATGACGCACTCGTTTGTTCAGAGATTGCCGCTAAGTTTTCTGATGCACTTGCAACTTGCTCTCTAATATTGTGCTTCTGCTCTTCAATTTTCATTTTTATTCTTTCCGCTTCTTGATTGTATGCTTCGACAACAAGCTGATGTTCAAGGTTTAATATTTTTGATACGGCACTTAATGTCCTTACACATTCTTCCTTATTCGCACTATTATTCTCAATAATAGTAATTAAGGATAGAAATAAATCTTGAAAGGCACACATATACCACTTTGTAGGTAAGCCAATTTTCACATGGATATGAGCAATTTGAATCCTTTTAGTAATATAATCATTATCAATAATCCCGTTGAATATTTCTGTAATATGGCGTTTGAGTGTATTTTTTAACTTTGCGAGGGAACTATGGTCATTAATAATTTGATATAGTAATGGCTGTTTTTCTAGATTTTGATAGAAACGAGCAATTATGATATCTATTTTCTGATTCACAAGTGGTTGTAATCTGCGGATTAACACTAAGTCTTCTAATGAAAAATCAATCATTTGTAATTGCTTCTCGAATTCACTACCTTTTATCATGATTAAACTATTGTGTATATTATCTCTTATGAGACTTTCGTACATATCCATAACCAAAAAATAAGCAAATGCTAATTATCCAATGCATTTGCTTTTATATAAATATATAATATTTATTCTGTATTACACCAAATCTTGTGTTATTAGCGTTAAACGATCGGCAGATAATGCTACTTGTTCTGAAGCTTTCCCAACTTCATTCACAACATTAACAAATGAGACAAGCTCCTGTTTTATTTTGTGATTCTGGATTTTCGTTTCATTCATTGTTCTTAATATATCTTCAAAATGATCTTTCGTTTCTTCCATACTATTATTACCTATTGTTACTGCCTTAAGTATTTTATCGAGTGATTTTGTTAATTTACCTACATGTCTATTTGTATTGGATATTAAGTTCGCCACATTTGACACAGAATTCTTTGTGTCTTCTGAAAGTTTACGAACTTCCTCAGCAACAACCGAAAAGCCTCTTCCTTGCTCTCCTGCCCTTGCAGCTTCAATAGAAGCATTCAATGATAATAAATTGGTTTGATCTGCTATACTTGTAACCATTTGAACAATGCTTTGCATCTGCTCTAAAATTTGCAATAAAATAGTTATATCCTTAGAGATGTCATGAACTGATTCATCTATGTCCGACATATTCATCGTTTGATCTACTAATTGCTCTTTACCTCTTTGTGCCCGTTTTTCAGCCAATATTGCCAGTTCTGCACCACTATTAGCAAATAAGACAATTTCGTTCGACTGCATATTTAATTGTTGGAAAGAGGCACTTGTTTGTTGGGAAATAGCAGCTAAATTTTGTGACGCACTTGCCACATCTTCTCTAAGTTTACTTTTTTGGGCTTCTACTATGCTTTTTATTCTTTCACTTTCATTATCATACGCTTCTAAAACTAATTGTTGTTCCAAATTCATAATTTTAGAAACTGCTCTCACAAAAGATAATGCTTGTTCGTTTGGAACATTTTCCCCAATAATATCAGTGACGGATAAAAATAATTCTTGAAACGCACACATATACCATTTGGTCTGCAACCCTACTCTTACATGGATATGCGCAATCGTAATTCTTTTGCTGATATATGATTGATCTACAGCACCATCAAACATCTCCATAATATGTTGACGCAAGGTACTTTTCAATCTTTCAATCGTACTGCTATGATTAATAATTTGTATTAATGATGGCTCTTTTTCTAAATTTTTATAAAATTCATCTACAATAGTATCTATTTCTTTCACAACATATGGTTGTAGACTATGTATCATTTTTAAATCTTCTTTAGTAAGTCCTATCATTTGTACTTGCTTTTCTAACTCACTATCTCTATTGATTTGTAATTCTGCGGTGCAATGATCAAAGTTAATATTATGCTTCTTCTCTTTTTTGAAAATCACGGAAGGTTCCCCCTGCTATTTAACTATAAATCTTTAAGAAATTACCAAGATGGGTATATAATAACATATCCCCATAGTTTATGTTATTAGTTTTTCTCTAATTGTCGACAAATTGTTAATATTCCCTCTGTTATTATTTTCACTATTAAAAGAAACCCTTTTTCATTCTGCATAACGAAAAAGGCGTTTCAAAAGTAATGACATATCACTTTTGAAACCGCCTTTGTTATAATTTCGTATCTATTTCTGTTGTATCGACTTGACTTCCAAACCAATCTGTTAGTTTGACTTTTGCTTTTTCCTTAATGTCATCATCGATGTACATTGCCACCTGTAACAATGCAATACCAAGCGCACCTAAATCGTCGGTAAAGCCCACTCCCAGTGCCACATCAGGAATTAAATCAAAAGGTAAAATGAAATAGCCTAAAGCTCCGACAATAATAGCCTTTGTTTTGGCTGGTACTTCGGGCTTTTGTAATGTGAAATAAAGTAGTAACACTGCGTAAACAACCGACGAACCCGCTTTCTTACCATATTTCTTAAGCTTATCCCAAAATTTATCTTCCGAATAGTTTTTTTCTGCAATTTGTATTTGGTTTAATACTTCTTGTTCATTTACTGAATCCACTCGTATTACCCCCTAAATAGTTATTACCCAACTCTATATCCCTAATTATATGAAAACACATCGTTTATGTAAAATTCAGCTATAATACTCTTCAAACGATGGATATCTTAGCTCATTTAATTAAAAATATAATTAAAGATTTTTTATTATACTTGTACACTTTCTTCATTCTCATTCGTTATATAAGTGAAAGGAGGAAAAATGAAGATTGAAACCATAGAAGACTTATATAAACAGAAATCTCAAATCATTTTTAAACACCTAATAAGCATTGGTTGTTCAAAAGAAAATGCAGAAGACATTGTCCAAACTACGTTCTACAAAGCCATTGAAAATATGGTTCACCTTGAAGTAAACAACCTTTCTGCTTGGCTTTTTAAAGTATCTATTCATCAATTTTACGATAAATGTAGGAGAAATCAGCGATACCCCAAAGTCAATATTAATCATGAAGCATTTATTCATTATTTTATTCAAGAAGAAACAAGCGAAGATATATTACTGCTAAAAGAATTACATGGTGAAGTACAAAGCATCTTAAACGAACTAAAACCTAGTTTCAAAAATTTATTAATTCTAAAATATGACCTTGGATTATCTTATGAAGAAATATCATCTTTGCTTGATATGAAGGTTGAAACAATTCGAACCTCTTTATACAGAGCTAGAAAAGAGTTCGGTAAGAAATGGAGTGAACATATTGAGAGAAGATCATGAAGTCGATCATTTATTTGACCCCACTTTCAATGAAGAAAATCTAATTAAGTCAGCTAAAAGAAAAAGTTATGTTCGAATAATTGGAGTAAGTTTTTTAGTATCAAGTTGTGTCATCACACTTTTAATTGTATTAAAACTTCAATTAACACCATATTTTATAAATCAAAAAATAACTGCGAAAGAACTATACTACGAAATATATGGAGCTAATACTTACACTGGAAACTGGACCGAACAATATAAATTAATCGGGAGTTCGGCGAATGCTCCAAAATACAAATTATTAAGTGGAAAATTAGTTAATATAGGGGAAGTTTCATTTGATTCACCAACGATTGAGGTGAATGTTGGAAAATCAGTGTTTGAAGAATATTCTTATTCAGGTTATCGGCTGATGAATTTTTTTCATCCTTCCATATCATATATACAATATGCAAATGATTTAGCTAAACTGAATCAAGTTAATGAAGGAAAATTGATAGAAATGGCGTTATCATTTGACCGTGATTACTCCTATAATGAAGTTATTTCAATGTTACCTAAAGAAGTTACACTCCAATGGAACTGGATCAATGCATATTCAAAAGAGGAAATTGAAGGATTAAAAGAATCAAAAACCAAGTTTGCTGAATCTCCAAATATCATATTAAAAGAAAATCAAGTTGCAGGTTTCCCTTCAATTTCAAAGTCTGGGGAAAATATAAAAGATCCTGTAAATACATTTATTGAAACATTAGAAATTGCCACTAGTAAAGGTGGTTCATACAAAGAAGAATTTAAAACCATTCAATCTGTACTGAAACAAGGTCATCCAACATTGCTTAAAGATAATGTCCGCATTATAGGGGTGGTAGTCGTTGGTGATAAACATCAATTAAAACAACTACTAAATAAAACTTATATCAAAGCATCAAGCTTTGGCGTCATTACTGATAAATATTAAATATTTAACAACAGGGAGAGTTACAATTATGAACAAATTAATATACTGGATTATATGGACTTTAGTAGTCATAACAATAAACATAGGTGCATTCCCTATCGCTCTATTCTCATTATTTGCGACACAAGAAGGTACAAGCATATTTTCAATAGATTATTTAATAGCTTTTTCTATCATCTTAGTTGCAAATGTACTATCTATTCAGTTGTTCATTGCTGCACGTAGACAAAATCAAAAAAGATTCATAATTGGTTTAGTTGCAGCTGTTATTCAAGTAATTGCTATTATGTTATTTATGAATACTTCTTTTACAGCTTCTATTCCACTAGCTGGACTTAGTGTTTTAACTGGGATTGTATTACTTGTTAGGTCAATTATTAAAAAAGATTAAAAAAATGCCGATTTACAATATAATGTAAATCGGCATTTCCTTATTTCTTCTAATTAACTAAAACTCAGGTAGGATGAATTACTCTCTCTAACCAACGTCACTTTATTTTTTATGTCGCTTAGCGTAACCACAACGTTTACATAATTCTTCAACAGCACATCTTCTTGAGAAACCATCATACATATTTTTAGCTCGTTCACTCATAATTATATCTTCTAATGAAGACTCAAAAATATTTCCTAATGGTATGTTTCCTTCACTATCAAGACAGCATGGTACGACTGTGCCATCTACTAGAATACCAATTTGATCACGTAAGCCGTAACAAAATACATTCTCATCGATAATGTCACGATCCATATCAGGCCATTCAAACTTCTCAGCCATATTAATATAAACGCGTTCCTTTAATTTAATATTCGTTTTATGCTGAAGTTCTTCACTTAAACGAATCTCTAGATTTAGTTTATCTTCAAGCATGCTTAATATATCATCATTTAACGCATTACTTGCCTTCAATTCTTCTGTATCCATATTCCATAAACGAATCGCACAAATGATGTCGCTCTTTTCTGTCGCTTCATTTATAAAATTAGCAATGTCACTAACATACGTATCTAAATCCTTATTAATGTCATTTGCCTCAAAACTGTGTAATGATATATTGACTTGTCGAAGTGCCTTTTTAGGTAATAGCTTTTCTTTGACTTTTTTTATTAATGTTCCATTTGTTGTAATATTAACCTTCAAGCCCGATTCAGCAGCTAAGTCCAAAAAGTGATCAACATTCTTATTTAAAAATGGCTCACCCATTAAATGAAAATATATATGATCTGTATACGGTTTAATTTCCTTCAAAATATGAGCAAAACCTTCTTCTTTCATTAGCTTCTTCGCTCTACCTAAGCTTGAACTTGGACAAAAATTACAGCTTAAGTTACATATATTTGTTATTTCAACATATATCTTTTTAAACTTTCTCATTTTGTTGACTCCTATTTCTTCTAGCAAACTTTTTCAATCTGCTTTCTACTATACGCATTGTTACGTATAGAAATCAACCTAAAAGAAAGTTATGGACGTATATTCCAATCAACTATTTCACATTACCTGCTGTCTTTTATCTTTTTCATATAACGGCAGGTAAATAGAAAAGCTTGTTCCCTTATGTAATTGACTTTCAACTACAATCTTCCCTTTATATTTCTGGATAATGTTATAGCTAAGAGTTAAGCCGATGCCTGTCCCTCTATTCTTTAAAGAATAAAATGGTGTCCCAAGCTTATCTATTTGCTCCTGAGACATACCATTACCCATATCTGTAACTTTTATTTGTGCCATTTCATCCACTCGTTCAACAGTTACATTAATAAATCCTGGGTTACTCATTGCTTCAATCCCATTTTTTATTATGTTCACTAAAACTTGCTTAAGCTCAATAGGATTTATTTCTATTGCAAGATTATCTGACGAATGCAAAGTGATACCGATATTATGAAGATTTGCGAAACTCGCCAATAAATCACATACTTTTCTTAATTCATCTCTCAATTGAACAATTTGTATATTTTCAGTTTGCGGTTTTGCTAAGGATAAAAAGTCATTGATAATGATTTGTGTATATTCTAACTCATTCAGCATAGTTTCAACATAATATTTTTGGCTTTCATTCAATTCTTTATCTTGATGGAGTAATTGAGCAAAGCCCTTTACGACTGTAATTGGATTTCTAATTTCATGAGCTATTGTAGCTGCTAACTGTCCGATGGAATTCAATTGTTTTGCTTGTTGCATTTCTTTATGAAAAGCATCAGCTGATTGCATTCTATTCTTTGTTCCTATAAATACAAACACTAATAGTATTTGAATTGCAATAAAATTGATTGTATTTCCAAATCCATCATAAGAAAGATATTGAAACTTATCTGTTAAATCTGTTTGGACAATGATTAAAATAAATAATGGTCCGAGTATAAAGTTCAATGATGAAACAACGTAGAAAGAAATTCTATCAAACAAGAAAATAGGAATAATAGGCCCCATCGCTAACAAGCGAAGCATGATTACAGTATCAGGAAACGTCCAGAATTTCACATATAAATATATAGTTATAAAACCAATAAACAGACGTTTTGAAGTAAGAGATTCTTGCTGAATATAAAACAAAAAAGAAATAATCATTGCCGTAATTAAAATAATGTGAATGGTCATAGGTACGGGATTGTCTTTCCACGATATGGATGATACTGAAATATCGACTATGAGCAATACAGAAATAATAGCCATGAAACTTTTTAAAATTAAACGATTTTGGTTTTGATAGTACCTAGAGTTTTTTAGCATAAATCACCTTTATATACTTTTATTTACATATTAATGTTCACAGAATATTTTGTAAATTAAAATGATTAAGTTACTAAATTCGAACTATGGACAAGCTCTACTCCCATTAATCGTAATTTTTGTATACTTGCTAACCTTTTTTGATCAGATGCGCTTGCAATTCCATCCTCTATCACCGTTACTGTATATTTTTTTCGCAAGGCTTCCTTTACAGTTGCCATTATACACCCTTCGGCAAATACACCTACAATCCATAAATCTGTTATGCCCTTCATTTCTATAAATTCTATAAGCTTTCGATTACTCATGGCATCAGCTATATTTTTTGAAAAGTATGTATCACCAACCATTAATAATCTATCATCTAATTCTGCTCCATTACTACCTTTTATCCCTGTTTGTTTACGTAAAAAATTCCTAATTATTTGTTTTGCTTCGAATTCATTCCTTATATAAATGACTGAAAATCCGACATTTTCACATTCAGAAATAACCTTGTTTACACTATTTAGTAAAGGAGTTATTTGCTGTTTAGCTACCGACATTTTAGCATGTTCTCCAATATAGTCCTTTTGCATGTCTAATACTAGTAAAGCTTTGTTCATTATTGATTCCCCCTTTTTTTACAACAGTTTATATTACGTTTGTCCTACTCAATTAGTTTCAGATTATATCACAAAAAAATGACTCTTCATTGAAAAAGAGTCATTTTCATAATTCTATTATTGTATATATTTCCCAATAAATTCCGTTACTTTTTGTTCGTAAGTAGCCGGATTTGCATCATATGCATTACCATGCTCTGCATTTGGAACAAGATATAATTCCTTTTCCGTTTTGGCAGCTTTATATAGTTCATGTACCATTTCTACTGGAACAAATGTGTCATCTTCACCATGAATAAACAGGATCGGTAATTTTGCTTTTTTAACTTGCTCGAGTGCTGAAGCCTCAGCAAATGTATAGCCAGCACGAAGTTTTGTCATCGCACTTGTACTACCGATGATAGGAAAGCTTGGTAAATTGTACATACGTTTAAGCTGATACTTTAACACACCTTCAGCAGATGTATAACCACAATCTTCAACAATTGCTTTCACTTGTTTTGGAAGTTCTTCACCACTTGTCATTAAAACAGTAGCTCCTCCCATTGAAACACCATGAAGAACAATCTCAGAGTCTTGACCATTCTTTTCTATAATATAGTTAATCCATTTTTGATAATCTCTTCGTTCTGGCCAACCAAAGCCAATGTAATTTCCTTCACTTTCACCATGACCACGTGCATCTGGCATTAAAACGTTGTAATCTAATTTTTCTTGATAAAACTTCGCAAATCGAGCCATATCTTTTGCTACACCTGAATAGCCGTGAGCAATAATCACTGTTTTATTTGTTGGTTTTTTTGCTTCAAAATAATAACCTTTTAATTTTAAACCATCGTCTGATGTTATTGTTACGTCTTCAAAAGTGGTACGTGCCAACCATTCTTTTCCTTCATATTTCAGGTTCATGTCACTTGAAACTTCTAAATCAGGATTGTCATTTAAAAAGTCCTTAGGACCACTCGCTACTGCAATATTATAAAAATAACTACTAACGCCAATTAAGCTAGCTAATAGTATAACAATTACGACGGTTAATGTAATAATCATTTTTTTCTTTCTCAAGCCCACCGCTCCAATTTACTTTTTTTCTTTACTTAACACATACTATCAGTAGTAGGTCATAATTGTATATTGGAAATGAATAATTACATTATATTACCACTAAATTACATAAACTATTGTCGCAACCAAATTAAATTTGTATCAGTAGAAAAAGTAACGATATTGTATAAAAACAGAACCTCATTTATATTTTGCTCATTTAAATATTGATAAATATTAGAATGATTATATCGCAAATCAATCACAAAAATCTCCTCAAAATGATTAGCTAAAAATGGTATAAATGCATGCGCATAAGAATCTTTAATAACAGCAATTTTACGCCCATTTTTAACACTTGAAGTAATCTTAACTGTACTATGATTTCCATTAAGAAAATACGAATACTGATCTCTTTTACGTAAAAATTCTTCATTATATAGTGAACTACTTACCTGTCCATCATCATAATCCACCCTATACGTAACATCAAAACATGGCTTAAAAACCTCAATAGAATCAGAACGAATGGACGTATTGTTCACCTTATTATAAAAAGTACCCAAAAAATTAGATGAGACCTTTTCAATTGAAAACTCTTTTATTGGATAAGGCGCGATATTAAGAATGGGAGCAACCTTCTCATAAGCAAGATAAGCACCTCGCATTGTCCAGTGATGATCCGTTTTAAAATAGATATATTCATCTTTTTGTTCTAAAAGGTTTTTATACACATCTATAAAAGCTATCGATGATGATAATTTATCATTTACCGTTTGTATTACTTCTCTCTGACTATAGTTTGGTGCAAATGGAGGTAGTTTATCATTATTTACAGCTATAGAGGTAGGTACTAATAAAAAGTATGAAGATATATCAGTCGCTTTCTTTGCAAAATAATTTATGCTATCTACATTATCCATTAGTTGATTACTTGGCTTATTAAAACGTTCTAACAAAAAACCGTCCTTCCCTATATATATCCCGTGATTCTCTTGTTTCAGCAACATTTTCTCAACCTTAGCCTTTACTGATAACCAAAACTCTTTACCTGTAAACTGATCGGTCATATATTCCTCAAAGTCTTCGGTATAACTACCCGAAAAAAAACTTTCTAATGAAAACTTGGGAAGCTGCATTAAAGGACGGTTTTCCTTCTCTGAAAAGCCACGATCAGTTGAAACCACATTCAGCATTGCTATTCCAGCAATAAAACATAGAAAAATACCAATTATTATCTTATTATATAAAGACATTTCATCGCCTCATTAAAAACGAAAATATAGAAATGGATTAAATGACTCATCCACTAAATATGCAGTTGAAATTATTAATATGCATACATAATAGACCGACAATAGAACAGTCATTATCCTTGCTTGCTTGTTTATAAATTTTTCGCGCATAGTATCCCAAACTGGTGTTGCTGCTACAAGAACAATCAAAAGTAAAACAATATTCGTATAGAAATAATACATAAATAACGAGTCAAAAAAGCCATTACTCGCAAAGCCAAACATACTAGCCAAATAATCTAACCCTTTTTGATAATCATCGAAAGCGAATAAAACCCAACCAATTAAGATGAAGAAAATAAAATATGTATGTTGAAAAAATGGGTGACATTTCTTTAAAAAGTGTAACAAGCCTGCTTTTTCAATGCTTATAAATATAGCAAAATACAATCCCCACATGACAAAATTCCAGCTAGCACCATGCCAAATACCAGTCAATCCCCATACAATAAACAAATTAAGATATAATCGCCACTTACCTTTACGACTACCACCTAATGGTATATAGACATAATCTCTAAACCAATTACCAAGCGTCATATGCCATCTTCTCCAAAATTCCGTCATACTTGTCGACATATACGGATAATGAAAGTTTTTAGGAAAATGAAAACCAAACATTTTACCTAAACCAATCGCCATATCTGAATATCCACTAAAATCAAAATAAATTTGCAGAGCAAATGCAACAATTCCTAACCATGTAGTTAATACACTTAGTTCACTTATACTTTGATTTTGGATTTCATCCCATAGCAAACCAATATTATTTGCTAGTAATACCTTTTTTCCTAATCCAATAATAAATAGCTGTACACCTTCCGCAAATTCTTTCACTGAAACCGTTCGATTCGTTAGCTCTTTCTCAATGACCTCATAGCGAACGATTGGTCCTGCAATTAATTGAGGGAATAAAGATACATATGTAGCGAGTGCAATTGGATTTCTTTGTGGTAAAACAGTACCCCTAAAAACATCTATACTGTAAGACATTGTTTGAAATGTATAAAATGAAATTCCAATAGGAAGTGGTAATTCCAAATAATTGATCTGTACATTAAACAAATAATTTATATTTTCAATTAAGAAATCACTATATTTAAAAAATGAAAGTAAGCCAATATTAATGATTAATGAAGAGATAAGGAAGAGTTTTGCTCGTGATGGTTTCATTTCTCTGTATTTATAAATTAATAAACCATGAAAATAATCCGAAATCGCTGAAAAAATCATAAGTACAATATAAACAGGCTCTCCCCACGCATAGAAAAGAAGGCTCAAAACGAGTAAAACAAGATTTTTTACCTTTTTGGGACAAATATAATACAATACAAGCGATATCGGCAAAAAGAAAAATAAAAATGTTAAGCTACTAAAAACCACAAAACCACTTCCATTTAACAAATTGAATGAAAAAGGCACAATAAAGTGCCTTTTTCATGTAAAAACTGCTATTTATTTAGTATGCTTATCAAAAATAGATTCAATTTTACTTGGATCATCATACGTTACATACAATAAGTATTTCCCATTTGTTTTGATAATGTTGTTTTTCACCTTCTCATATTGATCTGGTAGATATCTTTCCCATTGCGCAATTTGGGCTTCTTTTTCTTTCTCTAATATTTTTTTTAATTCCTTAACCTGCTTCTCATCTTTTGCTTTCAAAATAATAATTTCGTCTGATTTCGTATTCATCATTGGAGCAAGTACTATTCCAGCTTCAATATCATCTTTGTTAAGCTTTAATTTTTCTATGTATATATTGTTTGCTGGATCATCAGTTTTTTTGATTAAGTCAGCTTCTACAAACCCTTGTAACTTGTTATCAACAAGTACTTCTTCCTCAACACCACTTTCTTTGTAATCCGAAGCAATTTGTTCTTTTATCTCTGATAAAATCGTATCGACAGATGCTACTTCCTTCTTATCATTTGACTTATTCCCACATGCAACAATTGACAATAATGCAATTGCTGTTATTAATACAGTCATAAATTTCTTCATGTAATCCTCCTACATATTATGTTTTTATATTAGTCTTTGTGTTTGACGATAGATTATACGAAAAGGTTACATTTTTTATTATATTAAAATAAAAAGTCATCTCTTATGCTTTCATATTGATTTTCCGACATTTAATAATACTAAATTTCCATAGAATCAAAAGAGGAAGCCATGATCGGCTTCCTCTTTTGATTCTATACATAATCTAAAATACGAATTATAGTACTAAATTATGTATTAAATAGCTTTACAATATACAATGACCATCCCGAAGTCATCATATAAAACATTAACTCAATTATCCCAAAAGATTCTATAGAACCTGAATTGAGTTAATACATCCTGTCATACTTGTTAAAATAATCTGTTATATAAAAATACCCCTATTTTCAACTAACAAAAAAATGTTAATTTAACCGTAAAAAGAAATAATTACTTCCCCTAACCTAAACTTCTCATTTGTATCCCTTTAAAAACGTATGAATAGTTTTAATATATAAAACAGTATAATTCGTTTGACTAAAACAGTCCAATAAAACGACTTCACATTATAAAAATATTTTAAACATAAAATACACATATTTTAAAGAACGTTTTATAGAATCCCGCATGACTTTTCTATAGAACAGCTCGATATTCATTTGCTGTCACAAAATACAATGAAGCCGAATCTACTTCTTCGTTGACAATATTTTGCCATACTTGAAAATAGATTGAAATTTGATTGAAATAATATTTTGTTAGCTCGTTATATGAATCATATTCTTTTGGTCGATCCGTTTTATAATCAATAATTTTCCATTTTCCATCAACCTTGTAAGCTAAATCTATGATTCCATTTAGCATTACTGGTACTGAAACATCTTGATCACTCTGAACCATTGAATAGACGGGATCATCAACATTTACAAACAGAGAAAACGGAACTTCTGTTAATGTCTGTTCTGCTCGTTGCAGCTCCGGCCAAACCGGTGACTTTTTAAATTGTTCAACAATGTTTATCACTTCATCTTTTCTATCAACTGAAAGATCATATTTTCGTAGAATACTATCAATATTTTCATCAGTTAGTTGACCTTTTACTAGTTTCTCAAAAACTTCATGAATAGCCGTTCCCCATTTTTTGCCGCCACCATCTTCTCGATCCACTTCAATCATAAATAGCTCTTCTTTACCGTCTGTAGGGCTATATTTTATATAAGATGGCAATGAACTTGCAGAAATCCATCCCTTTACTGTTCCCACTTCATTTTGAAAGATGGCTTGCGTGATTTTATCATTTTTATTAACTTGTACTCTTTCTTCTTCTTCCACATCGTTTAGTTGAATTTCTTCTACGTCATTTAATCCTTCAAGCAGTATATTCCAAGGATTTTTTTTATTTTTCTCTTCACAAGCACTAATGATTAATGCTTTTTCTGCTCTCGTCGCCGCGACATATATTATTCGAGATTCTTCTTCAGATAAATACACATTTTCTTCTTCTTTGGATGCTTCCCAGTTCTTAGGTTGAGCAATTGTTTTTTGACTAAAACCATTTTGTTTTTTTATTAAAAAATAACCATTTGTATATTCTTCATCGCGACTAATATGGATAGAAATACGCTCAGCAATATCCGTCTTTTTGCCAGGATTCGCTAAGAATACAATAGGTGCTTCTAACCCCTTTGCTTTATGCACATTCATTATTCTAACCGCATTTTGATTTCCAATAATATTTACTATACTTGAGTTCTTCGAGATAAATTTTTGTAAAAATTGTACGGCTTGATAAAATGTCGTATTCCCTATGTCTTCCTGCCTGCGTAATGCTTCTATAACTTGTAATACTTGAGTATATTCTCTTTGCCCATACCCTCTTTCGACTAACAATGGATAGAAACCAACATCCTCCAATATTTTCCGAATTGCCACAACAGGTGAGAATCTATTTTTCAAAGTTGCAAAGTATCTAAGTTTCTTTAATGCAACATAAACTGGATGATGTTCAAACTCGATTTCCGCTGCTTCTGAAGCATATATTGAAAAGATACCATTAGCTTGTTTCCATTGATATAACTCTTCATCATTAATACCGAAACACACACTCCGAAGTGCAGCAACTGTAGCTATAGCATCAGTTGGGTCGACTAGAGCCCTAAGAAGTATAAGTAGCTCATTAAACTCTTGAGTAGTGTCTAAAGCTCTTTCTCCACTTACGACAATTGGTATTTCATATTCTTCCAGACACTGAGCATACACATCAATTCCAGCATTGTATCTCGTTAAAATCATGAATTCACTTGGCTGGTGCCCCTCTTGCATACATTGACGTATATACTGTGCTATATTTTCAGCATCTTTCTGAAGTATACTAGATTGATTTTGGCAATACTCTTTTTGTACAACCAACTTCTTTATCCCGACTATAGATTCATTATCTTTCACATAATAAGCATCTAAAGATCGAAAAGCTGCTTGGTATTGCGTTTCTTTCTCGGGAAGATGTTGAATGAAAACATCATTTAATGAATTAGTTACTGCACTAACCGTTCTGAAATTCATCGTTAATTGAAGTACTTCTCCACCATGCTGTAGTATCAATTCCTTCACTCGGTTATATATTGAAATATCAGCTCTTCGAAAACGATAAATAGCTTGTTTAGGATCACCTACTACGAAAAGTGAGCCTTGACGAGGTTTACACTTCATCCAATTTTGTTCGTTAACATCTTCACTCGTTAAATAAAACATCATTTCCGCTTGAATAGGGTCAGTATCCTGGAACTCATCAACGAGTAAATAACGATATTTATCTTGAAAGTACAAGCGAACCTCACTGTTATACTTTAATAATTCAGCTACCTTCATGAGCAAATCTTGAAAGTTCATTAAAGATTGCTCTTTTTTGATAGCTTCATATTGCTTCAACACCATATATAGAAATTCTATAATAATCGAGTGGCTATATTCTCTCCAAGCTTGTAGAGCAGGTATGATACAATCCTCAAAGTATTGCTTAATTTTTGCTTGATACTCTTTAGCATCTTCCTTTGAGGTCCAATTTTTTTGTACAATTTTATAAACTGTTTTCTTATCAAACAACTCGAATATTTCCATTATTAATTGATTACTATTAGAACGATATTGAGCTTTCCGTAAAGCTTCTTGAATGGATTTTTGAAGATGATCTGGTCCTCCTTGAATATCATCAGGTATACACCGATTCGCTTCTTGTAATAACACAAGGAAAGTTTGGTAAGAACCTGTTAAATCAGGTCGCTCCAGACTTTCTGCTACCCACAGAACATCTGGATAACGTTTAACTTCTTGAAAGCGTTCAAGTAATGTTTGGTCATCTATACCTAATTCATGAATACGCTTTAGGATTGGATGCTCTATACCTGATAGAGTTTGTACATAATGATAAAATACACTTTGTGCTAAAAGCGTATCATCCTCTTCTTCTAGCGCACTAAATGTAATATCTAATTGCGCTTCTATTGGTCGCTCTCTTAAAAGACGCGCACAAAATGCATGTACCGTTCCTAAAAAGCACTGATCCATATTTTGAATAGCTGTTTCCAACAAATGCTGAACATGTGTATTCCTTTCTTGTTTCCAAGCTTTTTCAAGTTCTATTTGAAAACGAGATTTCAACTCTTCAGCTGCTTTTCTAGTAAAAGTAATGGCCACAATTTCTTCAATCTTACATGTTCCGGTATATATTAATTGCACCATTCTTTGTACTAGACTCGTTGTTTTACCAGAGCCTGCACCCGCTTCAACTAAAAAGTTTTTCTGTAAAACTTCTGTGATTTTACTTCTAGACTCAATGTCCACAATTACTTTAGTCATAAGCTCTAACCCCCTTAAAGCTTCTTACACCAGTTGCGGTTTGGTCTTGATGTTTTATATCAATTATGTCTTTATCATACGTATCACGTCGACATACTTCTTTAAAGTCACAGTACTTGCAATCACTGTCATCATCAGTCATCGTAAAATGACCCTTTTCAATAATAGTTAATAGCTTCTCAATAATATCCTTGCCGTTTGTCCGAGTTGTTGTTTCCTGTTCTCGTGTAAATGCTTGTCCTAAACCTTTTTTCGAAGGAAACAAATACGTACTTTTCTCAACAGAACCTTCTGGTAATGACAAGTGATTTTCAATTGCTAACGTATATAAAAAGTGCTGAAGCTGTCTTCCTCCTTTGAATGGTCCCTTCTTGTCATATCCCCAAGTACTTCCCGTTTTATAGTCAATGATATGGTAATTTCCATTGGTTAGAAGATCAACTCGATCGATTTGTCCTGACAAATGAAAATTCCCTGTACGTAATGCAATTGTTGCAGGTTCTATCTCTTTAATACCGAATGAATATTCAAAATACTTCGCATCTCCACTTCCGCTATTCTCTTCCTCGATTTTCAAGAAGAGATAGCATGATTCCAATATTTCGGCTACTTCCTGATATTCCATTCTATTATTAGGTGACGGAAGATTAACTTTAATTTGTTCTAACAATTCAGAGACTATTTTCTCTATTAATTCTTGATGCATTAGCATATTTGGTTTTTCATTCAATGAAGTGATTTCACGATAAAACCTTTCAAAGATAGCATGCAACAAACTGCCTCTTGTCGCTGGGTCTAACCACCTATTTGGCGTATATTCCATATCTTCGATAGGTTTTATCCTCAATATATTTTGTAAAAAAAACGAATATGGACAAGTTGCTAAGTTTTCTAGTTTACCAGCTGTGATGGTTTTCTCTTGATTTACACGAGGATCATAAAGAGATGTATCACTTTCAATTTTCCCATCATAGACAGTGAATTGACGACTGTATCGTAACTCGTCCGCTTCTATGCCTTGCTTAATTGATGCTAATGATTCAAGGAAGCGAACATC
The DNA here is from genome assembly GCF_000380245.2 of Bacillus massiliigorillae. GTDB lineage: Bacteria > Bacillota > Bacilli > Bacillales > DSM-1321 > Bacillus_AD > Bacillus_AD massiliigorillae. The sequence goes on along the minus strand of NZ_HG428741.1, from coordinate 1,601,848 downwards.
TAGTTCATATCTATTAGATGACACAAGTTTTCCCAGCCACCAATCCTTCTGCTCCATAATAATCTGTTCGTTAATAACTGGTATAGCTTGTTCAAAATCCTTAAAATTAGCATCACTTTTCCCTGACTGCATTCTATATACTTGCAACAATAGATGTGCAGGTCCTACTGTTCGATTTTCATTGATGTCAAATTGACAATAGCTCAACGTGATAGTACCTTCAGTTGATGCCAATATTTGTAACATCTTATATAAATTAAGTTGCACATCATCTTGCTTTAAAGGAATAAGTTGTCCTAATTTTTTTCTTTCGATATCTAATAACAATGGATTCTCACTACTTCTAGCTGGAAAGTGTTGATTATCTAACCCAACAATAAAAGTCTTTTTACGATTTACATATAAACCGGCATTATATGATGAGCAATGTAAACAGCCTGACTTTGGTTTAGAGGCACCTACTTGAATAGTTAAAAGTTGTTCTTCTATATGAAGAATTCCTTCACCAATACTCATTTCTTCATTAGCATATGGTAGAATGTGTTCCATTCTCTCAAGGATACTCTCTTGGGCAGCTTTATCATATGAATCTTTAACCACTCCAAAATTTTTAATCATATGGTAGATGCCCTTAAGTAGTTCACGATATAAAATTTTTTCAACAAGTTCCTGTTCAGGTAAATGTACAAAAATAGATTGATACCAATCCTTTAACCATAAAACATCTTGAAAACGCTCTTCATAATAGGACTGATTTTCATCATTTATTTCACGTTTTACATTTAGTTCCTGTAATGCTTTTTCTAATTGACTTATATATCGTTCCTTTCCCCAACCAATGTTAGAATTTCTAAGAATACTGATCCATTTTGTCCTTGTTAAGGATCCCTCTTTTACATTTAGAATTCCTTCTTGCAAAAGTTGAGAAAACGAACTCACAAGATAATTATTTGAAATCCAATGTAAAATACTTTTTAGAAGCTTACCAGGACGAGTTAATCCAATAGCAATTCCTTCGTTAAATGTAATGGGAATGTCATGCTCTACTGCTAAATGGTACATTGTCGTTACATAACTACTATTACTAAATAATATGACTGAGTCATCGAATGATAGTTTAGTATTCTTGATTCGTAATAGAACTTCTTTTAGTTCTGCTTCAATAGTCTTTGTTGTTAATAATGAAACATTATGTAACGATTGTTCATTTTCCCCAGCTTGCATATATAAATAACTCAAGGGGGTAGCCTCTCCTGTTGCATTAATCGTTAACTTTGAACGGCGGGGTAATGTGATTCCATATACTGGCGCTAGAGGTAGAACATCATATTGGTCATTTAAGACTTTTTTCAAAAACATCTCTTGGGCAAAACGAAGTGTAAGATTGCTTTGAAGAATATATATACAGCTAGTAGCACTAATGTTTAATGAAGCCTCCTCATAAAGATTTGAATCATCTTTCAGTTTATGGTCCCTTAGCATTTCTTCATATTGTGTTAATATGAGCATTAAATCATGACCTTTTTTAGATGAAACAAAGAAAGATGCATCCATTGACTTACTGGAAAAGCCCGCAAGTCGAAGTTCTTGAATGATTTCATACATTTCGAAACAAAGTGAGGGGGTCATTTCAAGTTGATTAAAATATTGTAGTTGATGATTAACTTTCAAAGATTTCATTATTGAAAATAATAAATGCGTACCGATATCACTTGTCACGTATTCATCATGACTGCGAACAAATTGTAAAGCACAGTCTCTTACAGTTTGAATTTTCAAATTCACTGCATGATCACCTCTTTTTACATACTGAAAAATTATTTGCTCACCTTTGGCATATGTATCAACAAGTAAAATTTTCTCTTCTAAAAAAATGTGATGAACAAATATCATTTAACTTACTTATAAGAGACTTCATACCCATTCACTCCTTGTACGACTTAGTATTTGTTTGTATTACCATTTTTCAAAAAGGTTGTACATTCGCGGCTATATTTTGGGTTTTTTTTGATAAATCTAATAACTACATATTACGTTTATTTTCTCATTAACGAAAGCTTTATTTAATTTGAAATAAAAGGTTTACATTTTACATAATACGTTATGTGTTTATATGCACATATAATAAAATATTTTAGTTAATGAGGGATGATTCAATGAATAATTCTTGGAATAAAATTATTTATAAAGTTGGAGCTCCATTATATGATAGGGTATTCAATTCTGGAATGTTCTTAACAGCTCGTAAACATGTCTTTCAAAATATCCATTTAGAAAAGAGAGATAAAATACTGTTTGTAGGCGTTGGAACGGGCGCAGACCTAGAGCTTATTTCAAACTTAGATCTTAATATCACTGCAATTGATTACTCCAAAGCAATGCTTGATAAAGCAAGAATGAAGTTTATCAATGAACCAATTACATTTATAGAGATGGATGCTCAAAGCCTTAAATTCGAGAATGGATCATTCGATTATATTTTTGCTAGTTTAATATTATCCGTAGTTCCAAATCCAGATCTATGTTTACAAGAAATGACGAGAGTACTAAAGACAGATGGGAAAATAATAATTTTCGATAAATTTGCTTCTCCAAATAAAAAAACTTCACTTCTAAAAAAAATAATAATATCTATTATTAAAGTATTCGGAACGGACATTAGTTTAGTTTTTGAAAAAATCTTTCAACCTTTTGCTAAGAAGTTAAAAATCGAAGAAGATACTCCTATCATGTTAAACGGTATGTATCGGAAAATTGTAATAAGGAAACGTTAAAATAAAAAAACGGCACCGGTCTTTTTTGATTGATGTTTATACTCCTTGAGTTTCTCCCAGTCAAAAAAGAGCTATGCGGCAATATCTAAATGCTCAAGCGACCCGTTTAGCCCCGACCAGCATAAGACGGCTCGCTTAAGAAATACACATTTCATTTCTAAAGCGAGATGGCTTATGACTCGAGGGGCTGGTCGCTGAAGCTAGACAACATGTATAAGACGGACTGTTCTTGAAAACGCTCACTTGGTTTTCAAAACAGGTTGGCTTATTTCCGAGCATAGCAGGTGTAAGGTTAGACACCACACATATTTATATACTTTGTTATTTTTTGGATAAACACTTCTATAAAATTTCTTCCAATCTGACAATCAATTTCTCGCATTCAGAAATAATCTCAAATATCTCACTCCACTCTAATTCATCATTTAAGTCTTGAGCATGTGCAATACTATTTCGTACTTGCTGAATACTTTTAAATGTCTTTAATAACTTTGTACGAGAGGAAAAACCTAGCTCATGAATTAAGCCTTCGTTTTTCGTAACGATTGTCATTTTATCAGCAATTTGTAGACATTGAAGTAAGCTAATATCTTCATTACGTAATACTTTTTTATCATATAATTGTTGTGCCAGTGATAATCTACTCTCCGATAAATATTGCTGCCATTCATTGTTAGGATAGTGTTGCTTAATTACCGTGACTAATAACATTTCTAGTATATTAATAACGCCAAAAATCCACATAGTAAAAGGTTGCTTTTGTAAATCAGCAACAGTAATAATTTTGGTCACTTTATTTTTATCTAGAATAAACAATCTCGGATGCTCTTTAAGCACTTCAATCAAATCACTTAGTGGAGTATTTGCAGAAATCATTTCGTAATGTTGAATGGGCTTCAAAATATGTAAAGTCGGTTCGTATATGTCTTGTACGTCTAGTGTATTGATATAACCAATTACCACTTTTTCTTTTGAAATTGCTACCTGATCGAATCCCTTATCTCCAGCTTCTTGTATAATTTCTTGCAATGATAAGCTTATATCAAACATCACTATATTTTCTGCCAATATATCTACCGTAATACTTTTCTCGTATAAATTTCTAAACGACTGATATAAGTTTTTACTCACACACGCCCCTGCTCTCTTCTATTACACTTTTTTAGAATTATGATAGCATGTACCATTTAAAACTTAAAAGAAAATAGATTCCAAGTAAAAAAAGATAGAGAAATCCGTTAGCCGAATATCACTATCTTCTACTAAGAAACTAATCCGATTAAGTTTGTGCTACAAATAATTTATTGCGTGCTTCAGAATATCCTTCTTTCATTTCGGTGATTATTTCAACTGTCGATTGCGTTTTCTTGATAGAATGAACACCTTGTCCAGCCGACCAAATATCTTTCCAAGCTTTGACTGTACGGTTTTCTCTTGAGTAACTTAAATCGCCTTTTTCTCCTAAATTATTAGGATCGAGCCCTGCTTTGACAATGCTAGGTTTTAAATAATTAGCCTTTACGCCACTAAATACATCCGTATATATTAAATCGTCCATCGATGATTCAATTAACATTTGGTCATAGCCTTCACTTGCAAGGCTTTCATGCGCTGGAATGAAACGCGTACCAATAAAGGCAAAATCAGCTCCAAGTACTTCTGCTGCAAGTATATCCTTACCATTTGAAATACATCCTGAAAGTATTGTATATCCATTCCAGAACTCTTTCACAGCTCCAATGAAAGCCATCGGATTTAATGTACCAGCATGTCCACCTGCGCCATTACATACTAATATTAGTCCATCAACACCTTTATCAGCTGCTTTCTGTGCAAAGAAAAGATTTATAACATCAGCAAAAACAAGTCCTCCATAAGAATGAACGGCAGAAACAACAGGGCTTGGATCCCCAAGAGAAGAGATAACAATCGGAGGTTGATACTTTTTAATTAGTTGAAGATCTTCTTCGAATCTATGATTTGAAGGATGCGACATAAAATTCACAGCCCAAGGAGCGGCTTGATTACTGGGATTTTGAGCATTAAATTCTGCCAATTCAGTTGTAATTTGTTCAAACCATTGCTCTAAGTCTGCACCTGTACGGGCATTTAATAATGGAAACGAGCCGATTACTCCTGCTTTACAACCTTCGATAACCATTTTTGGACTTGAAACGAGAAACATCGGTGCCATAATAACTGGCAATTTTACTGTATCCTTAAAGTTAACAACCATATTATTCCCCTTCCTAAGCGTTAGAAGTAACTTTTTTTGTTATAATTACAAATTAATTCTAAATGATTTTCATCTAAAATACAATAAAAATGAATGAATGTTCATTCTTTAATCAATATTCAGATATATATATACAAAAATAGTTTACAAGTACAACTACTAATCTTAATATAGATAGTATTATATTCCATGAGAAAATTTACTAGACAAAGGTGACGAAGCATGAAAGACAAATATCCATACTTACTTCTTGTGTTAGCGAATATTATTTGGGGAGGAAATTTTGTTGTTGGTAATATTGGAAAGGAATTTTTTCCACCATTCACCTTTTCATTACTACGCTGGGTAATCGCCTTTTTAATCCTAACTCCATTTATGTTTAAAGGATTTATGAAAAATCGATATTTATTTTGGAAATACAAATGGATTATTTTATTATTATCATTCACAGGTGTAGCTGGCTATAATACACTTATTTATTATTCCATGCATTGGACAACCTCTATAAATGCAGCAGTAATTAATTCTATTACACCTATCTTTATCGCAATTCTTTCTATTTTTATTCTTTCGGAAAAAATTAGTTCCGCTCAAATTATCGGAATTTGCTTTTCAGTTACCGGGGTCTTATTTACATTATCGAGAGGTTCACTTGATAATTTGGCTGCATTTACATTTAACAAAGGTGATTTACTAGTTATAATAGCTGTATTATTTTGGGCACTTTATTCTATTCTTGTTAAAAAATATGCACCTGTTTTACCGACATATTCAACATTTTATGTAACGACTTTTATTGGAAGCATTATGCTTGTTCCGTTTAGTTTAACTGAAATAATGGACTCTTCATCAGTATTTATTTTCAACTTCGAATCCATTGGCATCTTGCTATATGTTGGTTTTTTAGCAGCAATTGTTGCATTTTTATCTTGGAACACTGGTGTACCTTTAGTTGGTGCTGCCAAAGCTGGTATTTATTTAAATCTACTACCAATCTTTGCAGCTATTTTTGCACCAATATTCACAGACGAAGTATTAATGTGGTATCAAATCGTAGGTGGTATGATTGTAATTGTAGGTGTACTCATATCTTCACAAACAAAGAAAAGTTTACTTATCGTTAATCGTAAAAAAAGCGGCAGCTCCTATTAATGGAGTTACCGCTTTTTGAATGCTATCTTTTATAATTCTTATTCGCTTTTCTTGAGAAATGCTTCTTTCTCTTTGGCTTTGAATCTTCTTCTTGATACTCTTGCTTATCATTACATGATTCATGCTGTTGTTTTGGAATCGTAATTTGTAATTCTTCCTCGATGCTTTTCAGTAAATCAACATCATCTTTTGTATAAAAAGTTACTGCCATACCTTCTGAACCCATTCGACCTGTTCGTCCAATACGATGAACATAGCTTTCAGAATCCTCTGGAATATCGTAATTATATACATGCGTCACACCTTCAACATCAAGCCCTCTTGCCGCCACATCTGTTGCAATCAAAAGTTGTAGCTTTGCTGTTCTAAACTGTTTCATTACACGCTCTCTTTTTGCTTGAGAAATATCACTATGCAATTCATCACATGCAAAACCATGACTTTTCAATTCACCATATAATTTACTTACTCGTCGTTTAGTTCGGCAGAAAATAACTGCTAGAAATGGTCGGTCTTTTTCCACTAACTCAACAATTAAAGCTTGCTTTGCACGGTCAGACAATTGAATGGCTAACTGTTCCACATTTTCTGCAGGACCTTGTTTTTTCTCAATTTGAATAGTTAACGGATCTCGTAAATGCTTTTGTGCTAACTTTTCCACATCTTCTGAAATAGTAGCCGAGAACAACAATGTTTGACGCGCAGCTGATGTATGTCTGACAATTGTATCTACTTCATTTTGAAAACCTGTAAGTAGCATTTGGTCTGCTTCATCCAAAACCAAATAAGATACATTCTCTAAATTAATCGTTTGTCTCTGTAAATGATCAATGAGTCTTCCAGGAGTTGCAACAACGATTTGCATATTTCTTTTTAGTTTTTTTAATTGCTTTTCCACATCTTGACCGCCATAAATAGCTAATACATTTACATCATCAATATCTTCTATTAACTTCTTTACTTCATTTGTGATTTGTATAGCTAATTCACGTGTTGGAGTTACAATTAATGCTTGTACGTGGTCTGCTTTATAATTTACTTTCTCTAGGATTGGTAGAATAAACGCAAATGTTTTCCCCGTCCCTGTTTGTGCTTGAGCAATGACATCTTTACCTTCAAGAATTGCTGGTATAGCTTGTTCTTGAATCGGAGTTGGCTCCTTAATATTCATATCCTGTAACTTTTGTACAAATCTATTTGAAATACAAAATGATTTAAAATCTGCTGGCAAAAAAAATCCCTACTTCCTATAATACTATACGTACTAATATTGTATCTTTCTTAGGAAAATAGCAAGTATGTATTAAAAACTTATATATATAAGATTGAATTGAAACCTATTTTCGAATGGTTATTAAAACAAAGGGGCGTTTGAAAAGTAATTAAAGATTACTTTTCAAACGCCCCTTTTTTCATCCTTGAACTACTCGTCGTACAATTTTCCCTATTTCCATAATAATCACAGCTGCTAATGCAAGCCCTGCAGCGATTAACCATTCATTCAAGTCAAATGCCGCTGGAATAGAGAATACTTCACGTACACCTGGTAATACAGTAATTACATATAACAATAAACATACTGATACTGCACCAAAAACATATTTATTACTAAAGAAGCCTATTTCAAAACAAGTATGTGTAGCTGATCGAGCGGCAAATGTTTGCAATGTACGAGCAAGAATTAATGTAGTAAACGCCATTGCCACACTTACCTCAGCAGATTGTTGTAAACCGATATATTGTGAAATAATCACGGCAATCCCGATTAACAGACCACGCATAATAACCGCTTGCATTGTTCCTCCGGCAAAAATACCTTCATTTATATCGCGTGGCTTTCGTTTCATAACATCGGGTTCAGCCTTCTCCATCCCAAGTGCAATAGCTGGCAGTGAATCATTCACTAAGTTTATAAACAATAGTTGTAGCGCTGTAAACGGGTTAGCCCAATTGAATACAAGAGCAACAAAAATAGCAAGAATTGCTCCTAAATTTCCTGCAAATAAGTAAGCAATTGATTTCTTAATATTATCAAATACTGTTCTACCCACACCAACAGCATTTACAATTGATACGAAATTATCATCAGTTAAAATCATTGCAGATGCATCTTTTGCTACATCTGTCCCACTTCCCATTGCCACACCTATATCTGCTTGCTTTAATGCTGGTGCATCATTTACACCATCTCCAGTCATGGAAGTAATTTTACCTTTCTTTTGCCATGCACGAACAATTCGAATTTTATTTTCAGGAGAAACACGTGCGTAAACAGCAATATGTTCTAGCTTTTGATCTAACTCTGCTTCAGACATTGCATCAAGCTCCTGCCCAGTAACCGCAATATCATTTTCATCCATTAATCCGATATCTCGTCCGATAGCTTGAGCTGTCGTTTTATGATCACCAGTGATCATAACAGTACGGATTCCCGCTTTTTTCGATTCTTCAATAGAAGCATAAACAGCTTCACGAGGTGGATCAATCATTGCTGTTAGACCAACTAAAACAAGATTATTTTCATCTTCTAAGCCAATATTTGTTGTATTTTGTTCTAATCGCTTAAAGCCATAAGCTAATACACGAAGTGCTTTATTAGAAAAATCTTCATTTGCTTTCATTAATTGCTCAAGAATATCACTTGTCAGCTCTTCTTCCTTACCATTCATTAAAACATATTTACAACGTGCAAACATCACGTCCGGTCCACCTTTAACTAGCAATGCTTTTTGATTATTAAAGGTATGTACTGTTGACATAAGTTTACGATCTGAATCAAAAGGTATTTCAGCTTCCCTTGGGAAAGCATCACGTATCTCATTATAGTTTTTATTTTTCCTATTACTAAATGCAATCAGTGCTACTTCAGTCGGGTCGCCTAACTCTTTACCTTCTTCATTTATATGAGAATCATTACATAAAACTGCTATGTGAATTAATGCACGTTCACCTTCAGACCAAGCTTTTGGGTCATCAGGAAATTCTTCTCTTGTCCCATGTGGTAAATAATAATCAACTACTGTCATTTTATTTTGCGTCAAAGTCCCTGTTTTGTCTGTACAAATGACAGCTGTAGAGCCAAGCGTTTCAACCGCTGGAAGTTTTCTAATAATCGCATGTTGCTTCGCCATTTTGTTTGTCCCAACAGCTAGTACAATTGTTACAATGGACGAAAGTGCTTCTGGAATTGCTGCTACAGCAACGGCAACGGCAAACATCAATGCATTTAGAACCGATGTCGTCATATCAGCTGTATCACCAGAGAACCAGACCCGACCAACTTCTACAGCAAATATAACGATACAGAGAAGTAAAATAACGATACCTAATTTTTTACTGAAGCTATCTAATTTACGCTGTAGAGGCGTTTGTTTTGCTTCTGCACTTTCAAGTAAACCTGCAATTTTCCCTATTTCTGTATCTCCAGCTGTTCCCGTAATAGCCACAGTACCTCGACCATATACAACCATCGCTCCGCTGAAAACCATATTGCGTCTATCACCTAGTGGAACTTCCTCATTAATCGTATCAGCATTTTTCTCCACTGCTTCTGATTCACCAGTTAGCATTCCTTCATCAACTTTTAAGCTCCCTGACTCGATCACACGACCATCTGCTGGTACATAATCACCCGCTTCAAGAAGGACAATATCACCAACAACAATTTCTCTTGCTGGTACTGTCTTTTTTTCACCATCTCTAATAACTTTCGCTTCTGGTGCTGACATTTGACGCAATGCATCGAGTGAGCTTTCTGCTTTCCGGGTTTGTATCACACTTATAATTGCGTTTACAATTAAAACAATGAAAATAATTAAAGATTCAATTATTTCACCTAAGACAATTTGCACTCCTGCTGCAATAAGTAATACAATAACCATCGGATCTTTGAAGTTTTCTAAAAATAACTTCCAGATAGGATCTTTATCTTTACCTTTCAGTTCGTTATATCCATTTTTTTCGATTCTTTCATTTACATCATTTGTAGTTAATCCTTTTTCAGTTGCATTTATCTCCTTAAATACCTCTTCTGTGCTGTTGCGATAAAAATCCACACAAACAGCTCCTTCCCAAAACTGTAGTAGTTATAAATATAATTTTAATATAACAAATTAAGACAATCAATTATATATTTTTAAAAATCAAACAATACTTACTTATTTAGAAAGCTTTATTTTTCCTCTTTAAACAACTCATTTTTAATTAACTCTATATTGCTTTGATGACACTTCTTCATCGCTTTTGGATAACGATAGCGATGTAATATATTAAATGAATCCTCTATTTCATTGCACATAATGCTATTACGAAGTTGTTGAATATATTGTAAAGAATGATGCTTCCTGTTCATTAATTCCTCAATAGAGTCTGTTACTGTACCATGCCCAGGAATAATAAGTGAAAGAGTATGATCGTTGATGATTGTATCAATTTTATTCAATGTAGCTTCATAATCTCTACTATTAGAATAAATGTATGGAAATTCTACATCAGAACAATAATCTCCCATTATGAAGAAACCGAACGGCTCAACAACCGTAAATATTCCATCATTAGTATGCCCCTTAGCATGAAAAAAAGTTAATTTTGTATCTCCTATTTTTACGTTTTGCCCATCATGTAAAACCGTTATATGTAAAGTTGGATATTTGATGTCATAGCTTCTATCTAGATAATACTCATGATCAAATTCAATAATTTGTTCAATTATACTCGCTTGGTCATTCCTATCTTTCATCGCGTTGCTTCCTATCGTCAGCGCGTCTGGAAATGCACCATAACCGAGAATATGGTCATAATCACTATGTGTAAAGATTAAATAAACAGGCTTTTCACCTTTTATTTTATCTACATATTGCTGAATAGCCTCCACTTCACTAGGTAACCATGTTGGATCAATCAGTATAATACAATCGTCACTTTCTATTACTGTAGAATTTGTTTTATATAATTCACTTTGAAATACTGTAATATTTGGTTTATACGTATTAATCTTCATCATGCTCTCCTATTCTTCCTCAAGAATTATAAATCAAAACACTATCCTTATTTTAACATCTTTCGCTACTTATCTTAATTGATTATGTAATGTCTAGACATTACATACAACATAAAGGCTGAGACAAAAATGACTTTAAATCATTTATGTCTCAGCCTTATGATGTCATTAAATAGAAATTTTCATTTTCAGCTTGTTCTTTTTCCAAGATAAGCTTCGACAATTCGAGAATCTTGCAATAGTTCATCTGCTTTTCCCTCGATGATTACCTTCCCAGTTTCCAACACATATCCATAATCAGCAATTTTCAAAGCTTGCTTTGCATTTTGCTCAACTAGCAATACTGTTGTACCATCATTTTTTATTTGCTTAATAATTTTGAAAATATCAGCTACAATTAATGGTGCTAAGCCCATTGACGGCTCGTCTAATAGCAACAATTTAGGACGTGAAAGAATAGCTCGTGCTATTGCTAACATTTGCTGCTGTCCACCAGATAAGGTGCCCCCTAATTGTTCCTTTCTTTCCTTCAAAATAGGGAAATGTTGCATCACTTCTTCAATATCTTTCCCTATCTCTTTATCATTACGATGATAAGCTCCCATTTCAAGGTTTTCTAGAACTGTCATACTTGAAAGAATAGCTCTGCCTTCCGGAACTAATGCGATTCCTTTTTTAAGTAATTGATCTGGACGTAAGCCAGTTATGTTTTGTCCTTGAAATTCAACCTTACCCTGTTTCGGTGTTAGCAAACCGATAATGGATTTCATAGTTGTTGTCTTGCCTGCACCGTTCGCTCCTAGTATTGTCACAATTTTACCTTGCTCAACCTCTAAGCTTACTCCTTTAAGGGCTTGAATTTTACCATAATATGTTTCAATTCCTGTTACTTTAAGCAATATCATCACTCTCCTCAGAACCGAGATATGCTTCAATTACTTCTTGATTATTTTGAATTTCCTGTGGTGTTCCTTCAGCAAGCTTCTTCCCAAAGTTAAGCACTGTAATTCGATCACATAACTTCATAACTAATGGCATATCGTGTTCAATAATCAATGTTGTAATTCCTCGCATTTGAACTTGTTTAATTAAATCAAATAAGCTTTCTGTTTCCGTTTCATTCATTCCAGCAGCTGGTTCATCTAATAATAATAATTTCGGATTACTAGCCATAGCTCTTGCAATCTCTAATCGTCTTTGCTGTCCATATGCGAGATTTTCTGCAAGCATATGATGATGCTGAGATAATCCTACTAAATTAAGCAATTCCACAGCATTAGCGCGAATGGTTTCTTCTTCTACTCGTTGTGACTTCGGCCGAAATACGCTTCTAAATACACCGCCTGAACTTCTAGAATGGCCTCCAACCATAACATTTTCTAGAGCAGTCATCTGCTGAAACAGACGTATATTTTGAAATGTACGACAAATACCTTTTTCAGTAATTTTATATGGCTTTATACCAGTAATCGATTGATCTAAGAACGTAATTTCTCCTGATGTTGGGGCATACATATTTGTAATTACATTAAACATCGTTGTTTTCCCGGCACCATTGGGTCCAATTAAGCCATATATTTCACCTTGATTTATCGAGAAAGTCACATCAGATAATGCTGAGATTCCACCAAAATTTTTAGAGATGTTTTTGATTTTTAGTGCCATCTGTAGTAACCCTCCTTTTTGATGGTTTAAGCTTTGTCAACCAGCTTAATACTGATGAATCAAGTATGCCTTGAGGTCGAAATGCCATTAATATAACTAATATTAATCCATATATCATATAACGATATTCACTTATAAAACGAAGTGCTTCTGGTAAAATTGTCATAAAACTTGCACCAAATACAGCTCCCCAAATTACATCACTACCTCCAAATACGGCAAAAATTAAAATTTCTACAGCACGATGGTAGGCAAAGTCTGCCGGACTAATATAGGCCATTACATGAGCAAATAGTGCTCCTGCAAAACCTGCCAATACAGCACCTTGTGTAAATGATAAAACTTTATAATACGTTATGTTAATACCCATCGCTTCCGCTGCTTTTTCATCCATTTTAATAGATGCATATGCTCGTCCAACACGAGATTTACTCTGACGAATGAAAAACCAAATTAAAAAAAGAACAATTACTAGTAAAATGACAAATACAATTAAATATACTAATTGATTAGGTTTTAATCCATAATCCAATGGATTGAAGCCAGCCTCACGCATTTTCATAAAAATTTCTCTACCGATTTGAGGGATACCTGAAATCCCTACTGCCCCCTTTGTGACAGATTCCCAGTTAACAAAGAATACACGCATAACCTCACCAAATCCAAGCGTTGCAATAGCTAAATACACACCAGTTAGTCTTAAAGAAGGTAACCCCACTATAATCCCACATATTCCCGCCACTAATGCTCCTGCAACAATACCGACTACTATAGGCAAGTCATAATTGATAGTAAGAAGTGCCGAGGTATACGCTCCAATTCCCATAAAACCGGCACTTCCTAATGACAATTGACCAGAAGATAGAGGAATATAAACGCTTAAACCAAGTATGATATTGATTAAAATAAAAGAAGCTACTTGTAGGTAATAAGGATTGAGAAAATCAGCCATAAGAATTTATCTCCCTTCCGTCGCAGTCTTTTGACCAAAGATTCCTTGTGGCCTTAATAATAAGATAAAAATGATAATAATAAAGGCAACGGCATCTCGATATCCTGAGTCACCATACACTACGATGAATGTTTCTGCTAAACCAAGTACCAATCCACCTACCACAGCTCCCTTTACATTCCCCATACCTCCAAGAATAATAATAGCTAATCCTTTAAGCCCTATCGATAATCCCATTTGTGGATTAACCGAATTAAATGCCATTCCGACAAGAATGCCAGCAATTCCTCCCATTGCTGATGCAATCATAACGGTTAGGATAATAATTTTTTTAGTGTCTACACCAAGTATACTTGCTGTTTCAAGACTTTCTGCTGTAGCACGCAATGCCTTTCCTGCTTTTGTTCGTTGTAGCCAGTATGATAGAGCCATCATTAAGGCTACTGAAATAACAAAAATAACAATTTGAACTAAATAAACCGTAATTGAACCTATTTCGATATGAATCTCTGAAAATGAATTACGAAAAGGATGATTACCTGATCCAAATAGATGATGTGAAAGATTTTCTAAAAACATAGAAACTCCAATTGTACTAATTAAGGGTGCTAAATGAGATACACCTTGCTTCCCCCTCAAAGGGCGAAGTGCAAAACGTTCAAGCATATATCCTAGAATAGCAGTAATAACAACCGCCACAATAAAAGCTATCCAAAGCGGCCATCCCAAAACACCGGTAACCATCACTCCTATAAACGCACCAACCATAAAAATCTCGCCATGAGCCATATTAATAATCCCTAGAACACCGAATACTAGAGTGAACCCAAGAGCTACAATGGCATAAATGCTACCTAATGTTAATCCATTAATTAATTGCTCAATCAACATGAATATTCACCCTTTAATAGAAAGTCTACATAACAACCAATAATCTTCATTTCAAATAAATTACGGACAGTAAATAAACTCCATTACTGTCCGTAACATGCTAGTGACAATTTCTGTACATATTCCAAATTCACTTTTACTCAAATAATTGGAATTTACCGTTTTTAATAATCAGTACAGTCGGCTCCATTACAACATCGCCGTCTTTATCAAAAGAAAATTTCCCAAGAATACCATCGAAATCTTTAATATCAGCAAGTGCGTCACGGAATGCGTCTCGATCCGCTTCACCAGCATTTTCTAATGCTTTTGCATAAATCTTCATGGCATCATAAGCTTGAGCAGCGAACTGATCAGGATCTTTACCATATGCTTCTTTATACTTTGTATTGAATTCTTTTACTTTAGGATCATCTTTCGCACCAAACCATGGAGTCGCTACAACAAGACCATCAGCTGCAGCACCAGCAATTTCGATTACTTGAGGAGAGTTAAATCCATTTCCTCCAACAAATGGTACATCAATTCCCATTTTTCTAGCTTGATCCATAATGACAGCGCCTTCATTATAAAGAGCGGAACAAAGAATCAAATCTGGTTTAAGCCCTTTAATTTTTGTTAATTGTGCATTGTAGTCAGATTGTCCCTTTTGGAATGTTTCAGTGTCTAGCACTTCAAGCCCTTGCTTCTCTGCTTCTTTTTTCATTGTGTCATAGCCTGATTTTGTAAAAACGTCATCATTACCGTATAAAATAGCCACTTTCTTCGCTTTATATTTTTCTACTGCTTTTTTCATAGATGCAGGTATCGCTAAAGCTTCAGGAATGGAATTTCTAAATACATAGTCCCCGATTTGTGGAATACCATCAGCAGTTGTAGATGTGCCCATAATTGGAATACCATTCATATCTGCTTCTTGCGCTACTACATTCATTTCTGTACTTAAAGTTGGACCTAATAATCCAATAATGTTATTATCAGCCATTAATTTTTGGGCTGCTGATAATGCTTGTTCTTGTTTACCTGCAGAATCCTCAATTACTAATTCAATATTCACTTTTCCTTCAGCATTAATTTCTTTTTTCGCAAGATTAAAGCCATTTGTAATTGCTTCACCATAAGCAGCACCTGATCCCGTAATAAATGAAATAACGCCAAATTTTGCTTTGATAGGACCATCAGATTTGTCTTCAGCTTTTGAATCAGTCTTTTCCGTGCTTCCACCACTACAAGCTGCTAAAACTAGCAACATAAAAGCAGCGATTACCATAAATAAGTTCTTCATTACTTTTTTCATTCTTTTCCTCCTACCAAAATTGGAATTTTTGGATATACAATCATTAAATTACAATTTTATTATAATGTAAACAAAATATTTTATTTTTTGCAAATATTCTGTAAATAAATATTTTTATTACTCTACTGTACAAAAAAGGTTGTTCTATTAGTTTCTTTGAACAACCTTTTTTAACAACTCTTAAATATTACATGTCTAATTGAATTAGTTTTTGCATTTCATAATATTTAATAGTTTACTTTATTTTACTGGTCCATAATGGTCCTTCACTGCTTTATTTAATAGAGCAACACAACGATCCAATTCTACTTTTAATTGCTTCTTATAGAGAATAGCTTCCTTCTTTCCTTTATCTGTTAGATGGTAAATAACAATCTCTTGAAAATCAACTCCCGGCTCACCTTTAATTTTCTTTTCTCTCGTTACGATTCCCTCTTTATACAATTCATGGAGAGATTTATACAACTCAGAGTGAGTAGGAGAATAGCCATAAGGTTTAAACTCTTTCCGTAAATCATCAAGCATTTGAAATCCGTATCCTTTTTGTCTTTCAATTAAATCTAATAAGTATAATTTCAAAAATGCTCGTTGCTTTAATAGAAAGCCTCTACTTTGTTGTTCACTCATTTTTAACCCTCCTATTTTTTCAATTCTACGTTGTTATGTATTAATTCGACTTTTTTATATAAATTTCCTCTACAAAACATTACACAATTCTGCTTATTTTTTATATTATTAATTTATTTATCATGTAAATAAATTCTGTTGATAATTTAGAACATGATTTCAAAAACTCATAGTAATATCATTTCACAAAAACAATTTCTTTTCAATAAGAAAAACCGTCACCGGTCCTTTTGGATTTAGAATTTACTTCTTGTTTTAGCTTCTAATCAAATAAGGAGACACGCGGCAGGCATAAGACGAGCCGTTCTTGAAAACCCGATTTTGGTTTTCAAGAACGGCTTATGACCCAGCAGGGAAATATACTATGGATGTCTAAGACTGCTGTTAAGAATTATGCAGCGGCCATTACCGAAACAGCTACACCTGTGTTAAGAGAAATATTAATAAAACATCTAAAAAATTGGCATGCAAAAATCTTTAATTATATGTACGAAAAAGGACTATATCCAGCCTATGATTTAAAGAAGCTTCTTCAAAATGAGGTAAACACAGCAACAAAGGCGTTGGAAATGCCCTATTAAAGTAAAATAGATACTTCTCAATAAAAAGAAGTATCTAGTAAGGAATGTACTATGTACACTAATCCCATCTAGAGAAAATAGTTGGATTTAGCAAATCTAAATAAGATATAAGGTTAATATACTCATTTCAATAAATTCTATGTGCTTTTTTTGAAAAGAAGACTGATAAAGTCTTTTCTCTTTTTATGCTCTGATTTTAGATATTGTTGCGTTTTGAATGTTTTAGCTCTTCTTTTTTATTGATGCCAAAATAGATAGCACAATAGCATATAAAATATCAGCACTTATCGCAATCCGTAATGCATTACGCTCAGATTAAATTTTATTAAAATGAAGAGTTCTTAGAATATCTCAAAGAGGATAGAGTAATAACGATAGTTGAAAACTTAATTGGTAGTTACTATCATAGATTTACCTACATTATGCTAGCAGTCGGGTTTATTTTTTTAGGCTTTGGAGGAGTGCTGCACTCGCTTGAGTTGTAATTATTAAGCTGAATGATAGAAATAATGTGAGTAGTACTAGTAACCCCTTATTAATTTGTTTCATTTCTCTATCCCCTTTCTAATATTCAAAATACTCAAATATATTATATAAAAAAAGCCCTACCATTTTTGGAAGAGCCAATAAATTAATTTACTTTTGAGACACTGAAGATTACTCCCTTTGTTTGATCATATTTCAAATTATATCTTACTTTATTAAGCTCTATTTCTGTTTCGTTTTTGTTGTATTCAAAATCCTTGTCAAATACCTTTAGGTCTTTTAATACATCCCCTATTTCATCCTTACTTATCTCAGGATTAGTCATTCCTATCAATAATGCAAGACTTGTAATTATGTTGATCCCTTCTCCTTGACCAATCATAATTAATTCATGAATTTGATTGCTATCATCCAAATTCTCTATTAATGTAACATCTTTGTCTATTTTAAATGATTCAACATTACTATCTTTAGAGATTTCAGTAATTTCATTCGATAAATTCAATTCTTTCTTTGTCTGATTAAATGCTGAAACTAATTCACTATGGTTCTTAAAGAGAGGTAATGTTACAGCATTTACAGCTATTATTGGTAATAAAAAATACGCAACCGCTATAATAGAAATAATAATTCTTTTAGGTTTTGAAAATCTACCTTGTCTCCATAATAAAATTAACCCCAAAGGAGGAAGAATAATTAGCCACAACCACATAAACCATGCTCTTTCAAAATACCTTGTTTTTCTTGATACTTCAACTCGCATCTCTATTTACTCCTTTAAATAAGTCCTTTATATTCACATCAAAAATAAAATCCAGATCATTTGGGGTAAGTAAATCAATTAATGACTGTATTATATTCTTGTTATATGGAGTTTCATTTTCCTCTATCATTAGATGTTCAAAAAGAGAATTTTTTTCTATATCATCTTTCTCAATACCAAGCATAGTTTGTATTATCTCTTCATTTTGCATAAGTTTAATTCTTTTTGCATATTGTGATTTTAATGACGGAACAGAAGTTATAGCGCTTAATAACTTATAATGCTTTTTGGCAACTTTGTAATCTTTATTATTAAATGAAGTTTCAGCTTCTTTTTGTAGTTCTTTGACTGTATCATTATATAAATTAGATACTACATCCAATTTATTTTCCTTTTGTAAACTATTCAATAATGTGATAGTTTCCTCATAATTCTTACTATCCTTTGCACTTCTCGCTTTAGACAGCTTATCTTGAAACTCTTCTTCTTTTACTATTTTATCGAAAAGAGCCTTCGCTTTTTGTTTCATTTGAGAATTAGAGTGTTCATATCCACTAAAAATATAAGTTAAGTCATTTTTAGCATCATAAAACTTTTGAGCAGCAAATTCTAACTCAGCTTGCTTATAAATCGAGTTTAATGAATTATTCACAATTTCATTAGCTTTATTTATATTTCTATCTAATGGATAAATATTTTCAACTTCATCTAATGCTTCTTTATACTTTCCTGCTAAGTAATATGTTTGTGCAGTAGAATAATATTGATCTGCTTTCACTTGATTTTCATCTACCAATGGTTCTGGCTTAGGCTCCGGAGTTGGTGATGGTGAGCTGTATCCTCCTGATGCCGAACCACCACTAAAGCCTCCTCCATTATGGTAATGATATTCCCCCTGTCTCTAATCCCCATTTCGCACAATTTGTTCTACAGTAATGCCCTCCGTTAGAATCCGTTCTTCCTGGATGAGCGGACGCTAAGCTTGGTAGTAATAAAATGCAACAAATACTACTAGCTAAAAATATCTTTTTCCTCATATATTTCTCCCCTTCATAAATACATATCTACTACTTATAACACAGATTATTAGTCGAAATATGTCGATTTGTGTATTCGTTTACACTAAATTGATAATGAATTATGATAATTATAATAGTGAATTTTAGCCATAAAGAGAGGGATTCATATGGGACTACGATTCCGCAAAAGCTTTAAAATCGCTCCAGGAGTTCGTTTAAACGTTGATACAAAAAGTACAGGTCTAAGTTTTGGAGGAAATGGATTGCGTTATAGTATCAATAGCAGAGGTCGATCAACTACAACTGTAGGTATACCTGGTTCAGGTTTATCTTATTCTTCTTCAAAAAACCATAAAACAAAAGTATATCAAACACGTAATACTCTACAAGCACAACAAAAAGCTATTAGACAAGCGCAAGAAAGAGAAAAAGCTCAATTTGAAGTTAATGTATTTGAAAATCAATGTGAATTAGTAAAAACTATTCATAAAGAATGTGATGACTATGTAGATTGGACACAAATAGTAAACAGCAAACCTCCATATGAATTAGGAGAAATTGGGCGACATGAATTAGAAGCAAAAAACAAAAGTGAAAATCACAAATTAAAATTTACCGATTGGTTATTTAAAAGAGAAGAAAAAGTACAAAATTAATTAGCAGCAGAAATACAACAGGCTAAAAAACAGGATGAAGAAGAATACAAAACGTGGGAGAACCTTGTGTCCATAGCTGATAAAGTGTTAAATGGTGATATTGACACATATTTTGGAGTAATTGAAGAAATGAATCCACTAGGTGATTTGAGTGAATTTGGTAGTGGATTTGAATTTTCAACGGACGACGCTTCATATTTAGAAGTTGAATTTGATGCACATTCTGATAAAGTCATCCCAACTGAAGAAAAGAAACTAACACAAACAGGAAAATTATCAGTAAAGCAAATGACTAAAACGAAATACTTTGATTTGCAGCAGGATTATATTTGTAGCTGTACAATACGCATAGCTAGAGATTTATTTGCACTATTACCATTACAGACTGTTGTCGTACATGCGTATGAAGAACAGTTAGAACGGTACAACTGTATCTCCCTTTTTTACTCTGCCATGTATAACGCTCCAATAAGCTGTCGACAATACATCGGATAGAAACAATACCGTTTCGCTGGGACTACATAACAGAATCACATTTTTAACCTCATATCTTTTATCTCTTGGTACGTAACTACTTTCATCTTTTCCTCTTAGTTTTCGTATTCAGATGTGATAAGAACTTCAACAAAAAGAGTTAATACTTCATGATACAACGCAACTTGGTATCTATATTCTTATCTTGTTGAATAGCAAAAAGGAGCTGTAATCAGCTCCTTTTTTTGAAGTGATGTACCCGACAGTTTAAGTACATTTATTCGCAAAATAATTATTAAGTTGGCTTACCCTACGAGAACTTTTCAATTCACATACTTTTATTGGACAGCAAGAGGGTTTCTGAGTAATGGCATCCTAGCTTATTTTACTAAACATTAAATTAAATTTAACCTTGTAATCTCTTCTTATTTAACCTAATACAAAATCAAAGTAATCAATAATAGAGTTGTAATGCATAGAGTTAATCAATTATATCTATACCTTTAACGACTCATAATCCTTATTTAATATCAAAGTAGGCATCTTTTAATCCACTAGAATCTTTGCTTCCGTCAGGAAAAGCAGATACTTGGATTACATATTGATCATAACCTTTTACCATTTTAAAATATCCTCGTAATTTATACGTATTGCCCGGCATATATATTTTATCCCTAGCACCTGTACTTAGTAGCTCATCACCCATACCTAAGCTTAAATAGACCGCATTCCCGTTATTGCTTGGAATGCCACCTCCCTCGATATTTTCAGCTAGGAAATCTACTTTTAGTCCAGAGATACCGTACTCTGGTGCAGGGAAATCTTTAGGAATAACAACTTCATAGTCAAGTACGTTTAATTCAACATCATCAGGTAAACCTAATGCTTCTCTATTGATTTCATCAAAATCATAACCTTCCGCATTGTTTTCAGCAATTGCCTTCTTTACATACTCAGCGTCGTCACTTTCGCTAGTAATTTTGTTTAGCTTTACATAAACTGTATGATATTTACTATCTTCCACAGCATACATACCAAAATTCATATATTCACCAAATGGTACTGGTTTTTTAGGATCTAGTGCTTGAGTAAAATCCACTGAGTTTGTTACTTCGGCAGTCGTTTCTGTTGTGTCTTCCACTGCTTTGTCTTCGTCCGTTTGTTTTTCTTCTTTATCAACTTCTACATCTTCACTAGCTTGTTTTTCAGTATCAGCCTTTGTTTCAGATTGTTTTTCGCCTTCATCCTTAGAAGTTGTATTATCGTTACCACAACCTGCTAATACACCCATAATCACAATAGAGCTAAGACATAGCGATAATAATTTCTTCATATAGTTTTCCCCCGATGTTTTATTGTCTGCCATATTGGAATTTACAGAATACAAGCCAACTTTTCTGTAAGTCATCTGTCAATTTCATTATAATGAAATATTCTTAATATTAAAATCAATCGACTGGTAAAAAGTAATAATAATTCTTTGTCCCTAAATTCATTAAATCTGCAACACGTTAACCAATGTCATCCGTCAAAATACCTACTACCATGGAACAATTCGTGATAAATATTGCTTTTAAACTCCACCACTAAATCGGCGGATATCTCTTTAAAATGATATCCCCTATTCTCTAATCCATTAGAAACATTTCAAAATTTACTCTTTTGTTTTCTGAAACAAAACCAAAATTAGAAAACTTCTAACAAATCACACACTTTGAACACAACTTTTTTTTATACTATTTTTGTTTTTCTCAATTATTAAACATATAAGGAAGAGGAGTAATTAATGAAAAAAAAATTTATTTGTCTGCTACCTATATTACTTTTACTTACATTTACTCTCTCTGCATACACTATACCTACTTATAAATCCAATAAAACAATACAAATAGTATCGAATCTTTCAGAGAGTATAATAAAAAAAGATTATTTTGATGATTTTTTTAGGAATCCAGAAGTTAAAATTATCAAAAATGAAATACAAATCAACTTAGAAGTTCCTAATTTATTTAATAATATGGAAGCACGCGGTCAATTCGTACTTCTTGAAAAATTCAGTAGAGATTTACGTTATTTCTTATTTCATGATTATAAAAAATATAATTTATACTGTATTACTATTAAACTAACAGCAAATACTAAAATTAATTCATTCAAATACATCAACAAACTAAAAAATGAAAAATTGGTATACTCAGATGAAAGTAAACTTTTACTAAACAAAAAAGTGATTTTTACGTCATCGGAACTTAAAGAACCTAAAGAGCTTTCTTCGCCATATGAAGTAGAAATAGTTCACGGATATAAGGATATTGACATTTTTAATTATTCTCTTCACTTTTTTAAAATATTAACCTCAAATGGTAGGGATTATCATCCCAAAGAAGATGACATTTTAGTTTTAAATGCTGTTAAAGACAAATTTGAAATTTCTACAGATGAATACAACAAAATCTATCATAAATATTATTTACTCTATTAATTAATCATTTCTCTCTTCCTAATGAAGAGTTTTTTGTTTATAAACTCAGTCAACTTTGTATTTCGTAAAATATTGATATTTAAATCCCAAAAATTCGAAAAAAAAAGGTTAGGGTTAACGGAGAAAGTCATTAAGCTAAATGATATGAATTTGTACATCATCACCATTTAAATTGGTAATTTTAATTTTATTCTAGTTAAGTTGAAATACTATCTTAAAATAATAAATAGTAACTATTATAATGAATGATGATTAATTAGGGAGTGGCCCTTGTCAGTTCCACGTACATTCACAAAACTTATGAGTTAGAAGGCTTCCATTACTTAATAGTAAAGCCGAAACTCTTAAGCTTATCAATCTGCATTACACGTTCCTCTATTTCTTGAGCATAGGCTTCATATAGCTTTTGTAGAGATTCCTTCTGTTCCCACATAGCTTGATTGTAATATTGAATAGTAGTATCAAGATCATCATCCATTTCTTTAGCAACGTCTATTATGTATGGTGAAAAGTTTGTTAAATCATCCTTTTTGATTCGAAATATTACCAGTTTTATCGATGATTTTAACCTTATTTATTCCTGTATGAGTGATATACCCTACAAAATATCCTTGTAGCGTAGCGCAAACTGATAGCCCAAAAAGATTTCATAGAACCCAGAACTGACCTTTTCCCTCGAACTTATAAGGTTGATTTGTTGCTAATCCCAAGCGATTTATTTTAAATGACCCGAGAGGGATTCGAACCCCAAACCCTCATCCCTGTCAATCTTGCAAATTTACTTTTATTCAGTGTTTTTGTATAAATTGATTCCATAGAGTCCGTTAAATCAAGGTAGTTATGATTATTTATGCAATATAAGTCTCTTAATTCCATTGTTTCTAGAAATTCCGTGCAATTTTTGTGCATTCTGTATAAATGAATATTAAGGGAGATGTGGTAGGGTGTACCTTATATTTATCTACTCACTCCATCTCGCCTTGGATGGTGATAATAGATAAATTGATGTAGTAATGTTTACCTTATTCTATTTAAGTAAATACAACAGACATATTACATCATGCCGCCCATATAGTTTTAAAGTGTAATATGTTTCCCGATAGAAGAAAAAAACTGCGTCAAATCAACGTTTCACTCATCTTATGTATAATATCTTTAACTGAAGTTAAATGCAATTTATTAGGTTTCGTTAGCAAAATGTTAGCATTTGGTTAGCAGACATCGACATGCCATTACACTTAAATCAAATAGCGATGCATACAGAATTTGCATCGCTATTTGATAGTGGTTATACATTCCACATGGCACGAGACTTCATTTGGTATGTCTACGTTTGGCCAAACATATCGAGAAGTCTTAATGGATAGCTTTATTTCTTAGTACTCTCAGTATATCTACACTTAGGAAACCCTTTACATCCATAAAAAACTCCATACTCACTTTTTCGTTCTACAAGCGGTTTTCCGCATTTCGGGCAGACCTTTGATATGTTTCCCGATAAAGTCGCTACCTCGCGCTTCTTTTCCTGTGTTGTAAATTCCATTTTTTTGACTTCAGCAGTTTGAATTGCAGGTGCCAGAACTGACTCTGTATTTTCAAAACCTGATAGCATTGTCATCAAATTATCCGATGATATCTCATTATTAACTGTATCGCGTGCAACTTTCACAGGCTTACAACTCCATACTTCCTTGTCTCCTATAATATATAGACGGTATTTAGCTCTTGTGGCTGCCACATTCACAATATTTTTATTTACCCAGTTTGCCGCCTTTACAGATGATTTATCGCAACCAAGCAAGAATATAACCTCATCTGTTCCTTGTCCTTGGAATGTATGAACAGTTCCGATATTTTTATCTTTTAACCATTTTCTTACACGTGGTTCACGTCTATAGAAATCCGATTTGCTTAGTGCATCAATCATTCCCTTCTTCACGGACGTGAATGGTGTAATAATAAACAATTTCGGTATATTACTACTGTCTTTCTTGAATTTTTCTTCGAGAAGCTTTAGAACAATCTGACCTTGTGACGGTACATAATGGTTCTTATTGCCGGACTGTTCCTCACCTTTAACATTTATCCAATATGACTTATCCAAGATAAAGGTCTTCACAGCGTTTTCCTTTGGTGGTGCTGTCTGCTGTTTCATAGTGTCTTCATAAGAAAGGTGATTTGATATGCTATACATCGGATCTATACAACGTCTATGTACAGTAAGCGGACATCCAACCCACTCTTTTTCTTCATCTTCTCCAAGAAAAGTGCCATAGCTATTAATATAATCAGCAAAGCCTTGTACAGATATTTTCTTGTCCTTATATGGTGTAAGTAAATCAGATGTAAGAAGACTTTTAATCATGTCTGTTTCTTCCGTCACAACCGGCTCAATTTGCTTAGGATCTCCAACAATTATAGCTCTTCTGCATCGCATCAAAGCTCCAACCGCCATCTGAGGTTGTGCCTGCCCTGCTTCATCCACAATAAGCGTTCCAAGGGTACCCGGACTCTTTATATCACGTAAGAAGGTCTGTGCAGACGCAAATGTAGTTGATATAACCGGGGTAATGAGAAATACATTCTGAATCAATGCTGGGAAGGCATCTATTCTGTCTTTCTCACCCATACGTTCATCACAATCATCATACATATCCCATGCGATCAAAAGATTGATTACATTTTGCCTAAACGATTTAGAGGAAATTACAAATTCCTTATGAAGTTTACAAGCATACAAGAACAGCTTTTCACGCTCCCTGTTGTAATGCTCTGTAAACCAAGGATTTGTATCCTGTGCCCACGTTGATGCTCTCTCATCAAGCGATACATATCTATCCATAAAAGATGAATCAATAGGAGTAAGCTTCTCAGCACCTTCGCTATGTCTGCTTAAAAGATTATGATAGCTAGCAATTTTTGAAAGACCGTCTTTTTGCTTTTTCAAAACTTCGATCTCAATCTTTTTCTCTGATATCAAATTGTCTCGTGTAGAATCTTTCTTCAATCTTCCGAATAATCCCCTAGGTCTTGATTCCTCAAGTTCCATTACATATGCATAATTTTCTTTTATTTTTCTATCAAGATCATCCTCAGAAATATTCTCATTAGTCAATGGCAAAGACTTTGCATAGTCACACAGGATTTCCAACTCTTTCTCAAGTTCTTTCACAATCTTAAGCTGTCTAAGAAAGCATTCTCTCTGCTCTACATATTTCTTTCGATGTTTCTCACGCACATTGTTAAGCTTATAATCGTTAATAAACTTTTTAAGTACAGATACACAGTACTTGTTTATATTAGCACGTTTTCCAAACGGAGCTGATACAAGACCCCAGCAGTCATTTCTATTTAGGAGTTTATTAGCATAGCGCGTGAAATAAATATCACGCACTTCTTTTATTTCACCAGATATCTTTATTTGCTCAATATCTTCTGATTTTTCGACGTCAAACAAATCATGAACTTCATTCAATCCTGACGCCACCGATACATCATCATCTTTTGAAGGTTCAAGACTCTTGAGAATGTCATCACTTTTAGGAAGGTCTGCAGTGATATTTTCAACAGCCGAATTATTACATGATGCCACTAACATTCCATATTGATTGATTTTATCATTCTTCAGCTTAAAATAAGATGGTGCATACTGAAAATATCCCTTACTAACCAACGGTCCCTGTGTAAATGAACACCTCTCATA
The DNA here is from genome assembly GCF_000380245.2 of Bacillus massiliigorillae. Classification (GTDB taxonomy): domain Bacteria; phylum Bacillota; class Bacilli; order Bacillales; family DSM-1321; genus Bacillus_AD; species Bacillus_AD massiliigorillae. The sequence continues at coordinate 1,575,091 of NZ_HG428741.1, read as the reverse complement.
AGCATCGTCCGGATCTGAATGTGCCGCTTCCGCTAACAGCTCAGCTCTTTTTACTATATTGCTAGATACGATTTCTTTGAGAAGTGTTGTCTTTCCGGTGCCAGGAGGACCATTAACAGAAAATACTTCCGTGTGTGCTTTTTCATCTATCGCAAGATTCACTGCCACCTGTTGCATAAGAGCAGGCATGAATTTAGCAGGCCACTTTCCTAGTGGAGCATTTTTGATATTAAGGGTATTTTGAAAGAAATTCATCATCTTCTGACGCTCTTCCTTTGGAGAAATAGATATACAATTTGCTGGAATAATTCCTGCAGTTTTATTATGTGCAGACAAAATATAATTTATCACTTTACGCTCATAATCAGAACCCTCTCCAAATTTTCCTGCTTTGATTTCATCTATGAGCAAAACGATATCATCCAAAAAAAAGCTCTTACCTAAACTTGCATAATCTTCTGGATTTTCGTCTTTATCCTTTGCCTCATCATTCTTGTATCTGTCATAGATAAAGAGTCCTATATAATCAGCAGGAAGTTCCGGCGTTATTGTCTTCACATATGAATTATGAATATCTGAAAACACAGAAGGCAATACAGCAAATAACTCCTCTGCTTCCTGAAGCCAACTGTCATACTTTTTGGTCTCATCATCATAATCAATCGAGTTCAAAGAAAATCCATTGACTTTTTTATTCCATACAGAAATAGCCCACAAAAGTGGAGATAGCTGGAATGAATTCTTCTGATAAATGCCTTCCGAATCAGTTTTAAATGAGAACCATGCAATCTCGCTTCTTTTCGGATAGGCTATGTCTGGCTGTTCATCATGATTCTTCACAAATTTAGCAAGATAATCAACCATGTCATTCCTTTTAATTCTACCAAAAAGGAATGACAAATCTGCCCCCTCGCCAGGAAATCGAGAAAATTTCTCCTTGTCGGTTTTTAATTTATCAGAAAGATCAATCGAAGGCACGTTTAGACTGGTAAATATTGAAATCTTGTCCAAACTACTATCAATCAGTTCACCTCTTGTAATCTTTTTTACTACTTTCTTATTGTCTTCACTCTCCTGTGGGATATCTACTTGATTTAAAAGTTCTATCGTCTTCCAAAAATCAAGTATTTCAAGTACTTTCTTCTTCTCTATGTTTGTCATTTCTACTCTCCTAAACTGAAAAAATCACTACTATTACTTACTGTTATGACATTTTTCTTCAGATAATATCTTTAAAAATAGTGTATTTTCACTCTTCTCTGTTATTATCCTGATATTTACAATCATTTTCAGTTTTCATCTCATTCCCATCCGGCAGAACAAACGCTTCCTCAACTCTATTATCCTTTATCTATTAGACAAATTGAAATTTGTTAATTTAGTATTATACCCATTTTTGGTGCTTCATTGGTGTGAATCTCATACCTTCCTTTGTCTGTTCTATATCGGTATCTACAAATCCAAGTTTATGAATATCTCTGTTGCATAAGGTGATGAATTTACAGTGATTAATTCTGAGGTGCTATTTTTTCAGAACCACTTCAAATAACTTCCGCCCTATTCCTTTCCTTTGGTATTTTCCATGTACAAAGAATAATACAATAGAGCTGCCCTCGCTTCTTGTTGCTATGACGCCAATAAGATCCCCATTTTCATATGCTCCATATATTTCAAGTCCATTTATTGTGCCCTCATTATTAATAGGCTCCGTTAAATTTGAATATTGATAATTGAATAAGAAATAAGGAAACTCGATTGGGTTTCCTCAATTTTTAATTTTCTATGGTTCAGAAATCCCATTTGCCTTTATTAAATTTAACATTCAACTTCTGCGCCATCAAGCAAAGTTACAATTACTATTTTATCTTTAATCACAATCATTATATGAAAAACAAATAGTGTAACCCAAATTAGAAAAAGTGGTTGGACTAGACTTTGCGATGGCTGAATTATATGTAGATAACGAAGGTAAGAAAGCCAACTACCCTCGTTTTTTCGCCAAATAATGGACCGCCTAACAAAGGCACAAAGAGTATTATCGAGAAGAATCAAAGGTTCTGAACGTTGGAAAAAACAACGTCTTTTTGTTGCAAAATTACACGAAAAAGTAGCTAACCAACGTAAAAATTCCCTTCATCACAAATCCAAAGAATTAGCAACAGTGTTCGATGCCGTTGCAGTCGAAGATTTGAATATGAAAGGGATGTCTCGTGCGTTAAAATTCGGCAAAAGCGTTGCAGACAATGATTGGGTTATGTTCACAACCTACTTAACTTACAAACTAGAAGAGCAAGGAAAGAAACTTATCAAAGTTGATAAGTGGTTTCCTTCTACTCAAACGTGCTCTTGTTGCGGAAATAAAAAAGAGATGCCTATGTCTGTACGTACATATGAATGTTCTTGTGGCTCTATTATGGAACGTGATCACAACGCTGCAATCAATATCAAGAATGAAGCCATACGCCTATTGGCGTTAGAATAGAAAGATATACATATATAACCTTTCTGAACAAGGGAGTTAGCTCGGTCAATTTGGGTAGCTAGTAAAAGTACCTATTACCTGAGAAGCCCCCGCTTCAAACAAGCCCGTAAGGGCTGTTAAGTGATGGGTAGTTCACTGTTCTTTCTATCTTACTTGTTGTACTATCTTGCTTCCGAAATTCTTCTGACACTTGATTAGAGAACTTTTTTTGTAACTTGCTTTTATCAAATAGCCGAGAATACTCGCGACTTCAGTCGTGTAGATGAATCGGCTTCGGTTGAAGTATAGCTTTAGCTATATTAATCTACCGACTTATGTTACTTTAAGTATAAAAATGAACTATAGAATCCTAGTTATATTATTGCTACTGTAAGTGAGAATACAGAAGTACAGATTCGTAAGTATATTCAAAATCAGAAAAAGAGATGAGGTGAATGCAATGCTACGGCACAAAGCCTATAAATTCAGAATCTATCCCAATCAAAATCAAGAAATCCTTATAACTAAAACGATTGGTTGCTCAAGATTTGTCTATAACCACTTTTTAAATCTATGGAACAAAGAATATTTCAAGAATGGGAAAGGCTTATCTTACCATTCTTGTTCTTCTATGCTTCCCAAAATGAAGAAAGATGAATCGACTAATTGGTTGAAAGAAGTGGATAGCATTGCTCTTCAATCTTCTCTGAAAAATCTTGCTGATTCTTTTTCTCGTTTTTTTAAGAAACAAAATCAGCAACCTCGATTCAAGAGTAAAAAGAACCCTGTTCAAAGTTATACAACACAATTCACTAATCATAATATTGCTGTTTTAGGAAATTCGATAAAACTTCCTAAACTTGGATTAGTCAAGTTTGCTAAAAGCCAAGAACTGAAAGGGCGCATTTTACATGCAACCATTCGTAAAAATGGTAGTGGTAAATTCTTTGTATCTATTCTTTGCGAAGAAGAAATCCAAGAACTTACAAAAATAAATTCTGTAATTAGGATAGATTTAGGTATCGCTGATTTTGCTATTCTTTCTGACGGAAGTAAGATTAATAACAATAGATTCACTTCCAAAATGGAAAAGAAATTGAAACGTGAACAACGTAAATTATCCAGACGTGCATTAGTTGCTCAAAAAAGTGACATTACTCTTTTTGAAGCGAAAAATTATCAGAAACAAAAGCTAAAAGTGGCTCGATTGCACGAAAAAGTACTAAATCAACGTAATGACTTTCTGAATAAATGGAGTACAAACATTATCAAAAATCACGATATTATTTGTATAGAGGATTTAAACACGAAAGGTATGTTACGTAATCATAAACTAGCAAAGAGTATCTCAGACGTGTCATGGTCTATTTTTGTTTCAAAGCTACAATACAAAGCTGATTGGTATGGACGTGAAATCTCAAAGTAGATCAATGGTTTCCGTCTAGTCAAATCTGTTCGGAATGTGGGCATCAAGATGGCAAGAAAAATCTCCACATTCGAAAATGGAATTATCCTATTTGTCATACTCATCATGACCGAGACATAAATGGTAGCAAGAATATTTTGACCGAAGGTCTTAAAATACAAGCTCTTGTATGAGCTAAGATTAATAAAAACCGTTGGAACTACGGGGATAGCTTGGTCAATAAGAGAAACCTCTGTTGGTAAAGAAATAAGCTAACAAGTATGCTCTATTCCCAAGAATCTCGTGACTTTAGTCATGAGAGGTTCAAATCATAGTCACTTAATTTGTTTAGAGGTGCTTATCGAAATACTTCTTGAATATATAAAGCACCTATCCAAGCTTGAAGAAGAGATAGATGCTTTAGTAAAAAATATAGAAGAATATAAGATTATCCAATCCATTCCTGGCATCGGTGAAAAAATCGCGGCAACGATTATTTCTGAAATTGGAGAAATAGACCGGTTTAATCACCCTAAAAAATTAGTTGCCTTCGCAGGAATTGACCCTAGTGTATTTGAATCTGGTACTTTTAAAGGTACTAACAATCGTATCACAAAAAGGGGTTCCAGCAGGCTTAGACATGCCCTATTCACATCCGTCCGTTGTGCCTATTAGAGATGCACGCAAAACCCGAACGACCAAAGAAATTATCCCTAGAAATAAGAGATTACGTGAGTTCTACGATAAAAAACGTGAAGAAGGCAAACCTTATCGAGTATCCATTATTGCCTGTGCTAACAAGCTTTTACATTGGATTTACGCTCTTTTGAAAAACAAAACATCATTCCAAGATGTTGCTTAAATAATATTTCACATATATTCAAGGAACTTCCATAAGGTTAAAGGAAGCTTATTTATCATGCCTACTTTTAATATAGCACGCTAGAATTTTATTATTTAGCGAAATGTTTGACAAACTATTAGCTGGTTTAGTTATATAAGAAATCAAAAAATTGTTTTAGATTGAACCCATTGTACACAAATAAAAAGCACCCCCATCGGATGCTCCTCCATTATCTATCTAACTAGTACAGTCTCATTTCGACATATAATAAATAGATTTACCACCCCTTGTAAATACACCATACACATGACCACAATTATCGCAATGAACTATATCATAACATGTGTCCCCTGCTATGTTCTTGTGAGTCCCCTTAGGTAGAATATGCTTTAATCCCTCTCCTTTACACTCTGGACATTTTGATTCTGCGATCCCAATCTCCTCCTTTTCCTATATTAAGGTAAAATTCGACAAAATTGTATAAATTCCTCCAAAATCAGATACTTAAGTGAATTTATTACAAAATCCAGAAAAATAGATGCATGAAGAAGAAACAGTTTTAAGTGTGGAATAAAAAGGAGTTTAGACAAGTTATTTGATAGATTTTTCGCATAAATAAATTGATTCCATTAAATCCAGTAAATCAAGGCGTTATGTGTATTTATGCAAAGTGTGTCTCTTAATTCCATTGTTTCTAGAAATTCTGTGCAATTTTTGAGACTATTAATAACAACAACATTTTCCTTTTTAAGGTAATTCAACTGTTCTATTTATAAGATAATCGTTAGGGATATCAGTTTTTTTGCATCTTATAAAGGTTAATGTCTTTCCGCTAATCTCTATTGTAAACATATTAGGATTATGGATTGTCATTGTGTCTTCATCGCTATCAATTAGCTTATTTCCATCAATTTTAATCAAATTCGATCGAAGACCATATTCCCAAAAAGAGGTTTCGACTCCATCGTAATAGCTTTTAGCAAGTAATGATACTCCAAAAGAATCCTTCCGACTTTCTGTAGAGCTATTACTTATGAGAGCATATTTAAGATCTCGATAATCACTATCATTTGGGCTCGCATTTTTCCAATATCCCTCCACACTAGACATAAGCTTTATCATGTTTTCTACATCTTTATCTTTTTGAATTTCTTCAGGTGTTTTAGAAACGGTCTTACTCCCTTCAGCTTCTTCATAGTTTGAATCTGAAACCTTTGAGTCAGAATCCATGTTATTACTATCCTCTTTGTAAATTTCGGGAACGGTCAATGAGACGAATGCAGGCATACTTATACGATCACCTACTATTGCCTGAACTCTAAACGAATATTGCTCTCCAGAAACCCCCTTAAACTCAGCTGATGTCTCTTTAGAGGTGAGTATTTCAGAGTAATCATTATTAGCAATCGCTCCAGACAATTCAAATTGTACACTTTCATTTGAAGTAAAGTCGTAATCCCAGTTTAAGTGAATGGTCTGAGTTTCCATATCAAACGTTGCTGTTAAATCACTTGGACTATTAATCTCAACCAAAACTTTGACCCTTTTTTCCACACCATTAAAGGAAGATATAACGATTTCAACTTCACCAGCACTTACGCCAGTAACTTCTCCATGAGTATTTACTGTGGCAATAGAGCTATCCAATGTTTCATATTTTAACGGATAGATTTCCCCATCTTCAGGTGTTGTTTTTACCGTTGGTTTTAACGTTAAAGAATTTCCAATTTCCACTATTAAATCTTCTAAGAGGATTTCATCCACTTTGGCATATGAATGAACTGTAAAACTAGAACTTTTCCCACCAACGCTTGCTTTAATCGTGGCCTCACCTATATCTAGTGTCTCAATTTCTCCATCTTGATTAACAGAAATAACAGATGGATTACTTGAGCTATATGTAATTTTCGGGATTTCTGCATCTTCATAATCCATTTCTACTTTAGTGGTTAATTTTTCCTTTTCTCCGACAACTAAATTATTATTGGTTAGTTCAATTGTTATTGCTAAAACTTCTGGCTTAACCACCTTGATTTCAGAAGAGGCGAGAACCCTATTTCCCTCAAGTAATTGAACAGATGTGGTACCTACCTTTAATCCCTTAATTTCTCCATAAGAACTAACTTTAGCAATATGAGGATCCTTAATCCTGTACTTCATTTTCGGCTTTTTTGCATAGGAAGGGAAGTAGTCATAGTCATCGTATATTTGCATCGTTTTTCCTAAAAAGAGGATATCATCTGTTTTAAGAATAGCCCCTTTCACAATCGGTTTGATCATTCCAGTTTTAAATAGTACAAATTGCCCAATCAACAATAGTAATATAGCTATGCTTATACTAACAACAAATATTTTCATCCGATGAAGGAATCGTTTCTTTTCTCGGTTCTCTGGTTCCTTAAGGCTCGGGTTTATAATTTTTGCTTTTTTAAAATTTGAATTTGCTAATAGATATCTTTTTCTATAATCGTAAATTAACCCTTTCATATAAAATGCTTCTGCGTCATTAGGTTCTTTTTTTAGTATATCGTTTAACACTAATAAGCATAGATCATATTGATTACTTCTATAATAAAGTTTCGCATTAAAGTGTAAAAGTTTGTTATTGAAAGGGAACGCAGCTAGCCCCTTTTCAATCCAGATCTGGGCCTCATTTATTTTTTCTAAAATGACATAGGTATCAGCAATTTCGATAAAAACCTCTAATTGTGGATCGCGGAAATCTGCTGCCTTCAAAAAGTAGGAGAGTGCTCCAGAAAAAGTACCTTGTGCCTTATAAATTTGTCCATTTAAAAGGCATAAATCTGAATCAAACCCGGACTTTTCACTTATCAGCTTCGTCATAGCAAATGCATTAGAAAATTGGTCTTTACTCAAATACTCCCGGGCTTTTTGTTTAAAGAAAGCTTCATCTGACCGCTCACTTTGGTACACTTCCAACAATATGGTTGGAATGCCATTTTGCTTAAGAATAGAGAAAAGATCAGATGTACTATTTTTTTTTAGTACACGAAGAACACGATAGAAATCAGATAAGGGTAGCTCTGAATAAAACCTTTTTAGATATTTTTTTATAAAGTCAACACTATCGGAATGCCAACCTATTACATCAAGTATTTTTATTTTTTCAAAGGCATAGTTCTCTTTTTGATTAGTAGGAGCATATTCTATCGCCTGATCCATTTCCCTCAATGCTTCCTGGTATTTGTGTAATTTGAGATTATCTTCCGCTCTCATTACATATACATTAGGATCTTTATCGACAATAGAAGTTACATTTATTTCCTTTACTTTAAACATCTACAATCATCCTTTGTATTCAAACTCTTGCACAAGTGTCTTTTTCCTTTCAATTTCGTCTAAAATTTGCTGGTCGATTTCCCTAATCGATGCTTCGGCAACTACATCTGTTTTAACTATATATGAGTCCAAAGGATTCTTCTTTGTATAAATGGTCGAAGTATTTCGTACGCTGCTCATTACACGGTCAATTTTCACTACAGCCCGTTGCATCGTTTGCCTTGCTTTATAACCAAACATCTTTTCCACTGCATCAGCCGCTACCTGATTCAACCATTGTCTGATTTCGTCCCAGAAAGTTACCAACCCTCCAGTTACTATTCCACCCAATAACACCCAACCTAATGCTGCTAGAAAACTCATTGTCCTACCTCCTTAAAATTCTTAAGTTGTTTGTTTGCCCGTATCATTCTCTCTGAAGAAGCAAAGGCAATTAGATTCTTGATACGAAAAGGTCCATAAGGGTATTGTTCATCGATTTTTGTTGACTCGTAAACAGAATCATGTAGCTCATTGATAGCTTCTGCTTGTTTCAAGTATTCTGCAAGATTGATATTGTTAGCCAAAAACTTACTATTTAACACACATTTAAGAATCGATTTTGTTGAGGCATGCAGGTCCATGCAGATTAAATAGCCAAAACAATCCGCCGAATAGTTGGCTAGACGGTTCCATCTGTAAAAAATGACCTTAGCCACATCTCCGACAATACCGTTACTAAAGGGAATTAAACCTTTTGCATACATTTCAAGAGATTCATTCATTAATGTAGTATAGTGGGTATGCTTATAATAAACTCTACAAATTTCCCTTGCTAACATAAATTCAAGTTCTTTTTCTGTAAAGTCCGTAATCATTGATGCCGAAACCTCAATCCACGGATTATCAATGCCTTTGCTTTCAATTGCATAAAAAAAGTCTTCGTACACAAAAATATCAGGCATCTTTAGCCTAGTACGCTGTTCAATCTTTTTTACTATGTAAAAAACTTCAGGAAACTGCCTTTCACTCACTTTTACTGTCTTCCCTAACAAATCGGGTTTTCTCTTTTTCTCTTCAAAATGAATGTATTGATCCTCAAGTACACTTTTGAAATTTACCGTTTTAGTTACTTCATCAAATGCCGTTTCTTCTAACGGATGGGAAAACAAATGGGTTTCTATCATTTTAGTTACCTCGTATCTTTAAAATGGAGCTATAGTATTTGAAGCTTTGTTCTTACTTCCAATGTAAGTCATTTTTCCGTTTGTTTTAAAACCACTGCTTAGCGACTGCCCTTTGTTGTTCACCCTAGAAGTCATTTGAGAATTTCGAAAAGTAACGCCTCCTCTAGTGGAGTTATGATATTGGGTTAAGCTCACCTTACCGTTGCCTTTCCCAATCGTGGTCCGGGTGGAAGAAATGCCGTTGTCCTTATTTAAAAAATTCACATCAGTCATCATTCACACCACCTAATAGCTTTTGGATATCTTCATGAATTTTAGCCTGATGATAGTTACCCAGTTTTTGATATGCTTGAATAAGAATCACATGGACATCATCATCTTCGGGTCTTTTTTCAGTAGCTTTTCTTAGATGAGCCACCGCTTTCTCGATGTTATCTTGTTTAAAAAGCAACTCACCATAAGTTTTGTTAATTAAAAAGTGTTCTATTGGCTCTGGATACTTTTCAAAATATTGTTCAAACAACATTAAAGCCTTTTCTTCATCACCCTTTTGATAACTTATTAGGGCATTCAAACATAGAAAAAAATCTGTTTGAATGTTTTGAATCATGCTTATCGAGTATTCCAGACTGTTAAAGCTGTTGGATGAAAGAAAGGAAAGATAATGTAATATATAATCTCTATTTTCCATTAAAACTGACACTTTTTGCTTATAGTATTCATCCTTTTTATCATATTGAAGGAGTAGTTCTATTTCATTCTCTATATTGGTACATTCTTTTTTTAATTGCTTGATTTTCGCTCGGATATATCCATTATCCATAAATCCAGGCTCTTCCAAAATATCGTAACAATGATTAGAAAACTTTTTTGTAGCTGACAGTTTAGCACTTTGATAGGAATGAACAAGTTTAGTTATCATAACCGCACCTCATCAGACTTTACCCAAAGTCATTTCTTTTTTATATTGTTCCTCAGAAATAATTTTCGAATTAATCTCGATATTATTGCCATTATTGTAGCGGGCTATAATATAAGCATACGCTTCCTAAAAGTCCTCTAAATGGATAACTTCACTGCCTCTCTCTAAGCAATTGATAGATGCATATAGAACAATGTCCTTGATATCAGCACCGGTGATATTCTCGAATTTCCCAGCCAGAAAATTGGCGGTAATTCCTTCCTTAATTGGCAACTTCTCCGGCAAATGAATATCCCAAATTTTCTCTCTTGCCTCTTGATCAGGTTGGGTAAATTCAATATTGGCAAAAATTCTCCGTTTGAAAGCCTGATCATAATTCGAAAGCAAGTTCGTCGTAAAAATAACAACTCCTGTAAACTGTTCCAATTCCATCAGCATAACGCTTCGGGTTACATTCACTCCATAATCGGCCGACTGGCTTACATTAGTTAGTCTTTTTCCAAGGAAGGAATCTGCTTCATCAAATATAAGAATAGCATTTTTTTCGGTTGCTTCCGTAAAGTATCTTTTAATGTTTTTTGGTGTTTCACCAACATATTTGGACTCAAGCTGTGCATAATTGACATTAATTACTTGTTTGCCCAGATAATGAGCGATTGCTTCAGCAGTCATGCTTTTCCCGGTACCTGGTGAACCGAAAAAGTTCAATATGACTGCTCGTCCATCTTTAAGGATCGTTTCTAATCCCCATTGATTACGGAGCTTGTCATTATGCTTTTGGATCGTTAAAGCCGTCATAATTTGCTTTTTTGTTTTAGCTGGTAGGTATATTTCATAAAAAGAATAGCGAGGTTCAGCAACAGAAATAGTGAAGTCGCTTTCAGACGAATTCCCATTAAATTGGTTATCCTCTATCATCTTGTTAGAAATGATGATGTGAGCAGGAATTGGGTTATATTTTGTTTCATTTATTGAGAAGACTTTTAACAGCTGTTTGGTTGCCTGGGTTACCACGCTCTCATCCAATGGTATCTTCTTTCCATCTAATTCACCAAAACTTGCGTCGAGAAAATCAACCCGAACATTTTTCCCCTTTACTTCATATAACTTAGTCATCTTTTCCTTGCTTATGTTTCTTGCCTGTTTTGCTTCATTATTAATGCGAAATATCGACATGAAATACCTCCTTAGCCTATAGATACAATAAGGTAAATTACAAATTCACCATTTTCCAAGTTGTTATCTAGGCGAAAAAGCTTTAAATGCTCATCATTGAGCAAAAAACTCTGACCCTATTCTGTTCATCTAGCTACAAAGTCACTCTTTCATTAAGGACTTTCACACTAATTAATTGTAGGTCAAAATCACTATAAAATCTACCTGTCTTTATAATAATTCAACCATGCCTTGTAGTACTCAAATGGTTTTATTACATTTATGACAGAGGGGCGGCTCTGACTTTTGAGACGCTGTCATTACTAGTCACGACATTAACTTACAAGAAAAAAGCATATCCGTGGGAATGCCCTTAAATAGGTAAGGTGAGTTGAGCCAATACAGAAAATCAACGTAGCAATCTATTAGTCAAGGTCTTTACTGTTGTGTTATGACCTGATTGCGAGTCTTAGAGAAGCAGCAACGGCTTCTAGCATTCAACGGTTCGGACGGAGTTTCGATTGATTACGGTCAATGGTGCTCGTCATGATACATGTGGGCGAAACTGCATATGCTTTCAATAAGCAAGTGACGAGTTGAAGAGATTCGGGTATTAACCAACAGCATCATCAAGTGCCCAGCTTTACACTAGAGTAATATGCCTCAGATGAATACCACTCCTCTATCCTTGAATCCATATGATTCTTGAGATCGGGGGGGGGATTTTTCATAGTCTGTAACTCGCAAAACCTAAAGTTCTATATCCTCAAATGATCATCTACTTACTTCATGACTGAATGTACTTTAGCGATCTACTTACAACAATACAGCGCTTCATATCATATCTTCTACTTAATTAGTCATCACAAACAAAGCTTCATCATTCATCAATTGCAGCATCGATTGTATATAACTGATGTATTTCATCCGCCTATTTGAACAACCATTCCCCATTTTAAAAACATTACCATTGACACAAGAGCACCAAGTGGTTGTAATGCTTTCCGTAGATAGATGAACTACCTAAACCATTATCAAGGAGAGCAACAACATAAAGATGATAATAGATGCTTTTAAAAGTGAAGAGAAACGAGTTCGTTACGTTACAACAAGTAAACTGCAATCATTACGAAAAAGAGGCATTGTCTCATGAATGAATCCAAACATGACTTTAAAGAGAAGTTCAGTGAATCAATTTACGACATACACATGCAACAATATTAATGCGTATGGGTGAAAATCCGAAAGTTGTGAGAAAGCGGTTAGGTCATGCACGAGTCGGTATCACATTGGATATTTACTCACACTATTGTAGTTGGCAATTCATTTTCAATTTTAATCCATTCTTTTTCATCTTTTTTAATTACTTTATGTGAAGCCATTATATCTGTTTTTGTTAATTTATTAACTATAGCGGTACCAGTATATTTTTCATTTTTACATATTAAAAGCCACTTGATATCATAGTCCATAAGAACTATAATAGAAGGTGCTTAACAGGGTGGTTCCCCTATTTAGTTGGTAGCATTCACACATTCTAACTCAACAATTCAGTGGAAAGGACTCTCATTTTAAGTGGGAGTCTTTTTCTTTTTCTAATGTATTAGCCACCTTTTTGTTCCACTTATTTGGAAAGATGCGGAAGAAAAGGAGGGATCAGATAATTAGATAGTCAGCATATGGTTCCATAACTAAAACCTCCACACAAAATACTATTATGGGTATTTTCGTCTCTGCATTTCGATAATAATTTTATCTAGTTCTTGGCTACATTTGAGAACAATTGGATGTGTTAGACCGTATTGTTTCACTAGAATGCTTAGTCGCCGTTTAAGTGGTTTATCCTTGCTAATCATGATATTTCTATTCCTCCATATTCTTAATTCTATAGAAAATGGAAAATATATCAAGGAATACGAATTCAATTCTGAAATTAATAAAATCCTTATTTTAACTAGGTTTCCGAAAAGAATTCTCCCTCTTCAAGGAGTGTGGAGGGCAAAGCCTAATGAGTAAGTGGGAGATGAATTTTCGGTTAGAATAACGCTTTGTGTACAACAAAATGCTTGCCGATAAGATCAATTCTTATCAAGAATCTCAAAAGAATATTGATAAATCCATCAAATATCCTACTCCTGCACAATATAAGGCTGAATTTCCGTTTCTAAAAGAAATTGATAGTCTTGCCTTGGCTAATGCACAATTGAACCTGAACAAAGCATATGCTAACTTTTTTCGTGATAAATCCGTTGGATTTCCAAAATTCAAAAGCAAAAAAGACCATCACCGCAGCTATACAAACAATAATCAAAAAGGAACAGTATACATGGAAAACGGCTATATTAAATTGCCCAAGCTAAAAACACTGGTTCGAATCAAACAACATAGACCATTTTTTGGCTTGATTAAGTCTGTGACCATTTTCCAAACACCAACTAGCAAATATTTTGCTTCTGTTTTGGTAGAAGAAAATGAATAACTATTCCCTAAGATTGATACAATAGTTGGTATTGATGTGTAATAGTCACCATGACAAGGATGTAAACGCAAGTATCAACTTGCTAAAACTAGCTACGTAATTGGTATCTTCTTTAGGGGTACTACCCTTATAGCTTGGTAAATATAGATAGCTAGTAAAAGTATCTACTTCCCAAGAATCTCCCACTTCAATCAGACCGTAAGGTCGATAAGTGGTGAGTAGTTCACGAGGTCATTGATTGTAAAAGAATTAATATCAACAATAAAAATCAAGATGGAAATGGCTATCATTCTAAGATATTTATTTAGATAGATATGTACATGGTGAATATTTGTTGTTACAAGGCTGAAATATTTAATAAAAGTCATATTTTATGAAGGAGATAACTTGAAAATACTAGTCAGAGATTTTGATTATTAAAAATAAGATATACTATTACAGAAAAATTACTAAAGATAGTTTAATAGGATTTATTTTTGCTCCAATAGGATCATTATTTATTTATGCATTATTTAAAACAGGTGAAGGAAATTACTTGATAAATCCATTTTACATATTGCCCTTAAAGCATTTGGTTAACAGATATTGAGATGAATAACTTTTATATCAAAAGCGATGCAAAGTCTAAATGCATCGCTTTTCAAGTGCTTCACCAATCTGAAATCCACCGAATATTTTCAATAAGGTTTGTTGATTTTTATTGTTTTTAACCCCATCCTTTGTATGACCAATGGAACTTTTTGAATTGAAATCATTGTTATTCCTTCTTTTTCAAACCTCTCTAGATTCAAACTGTTGGTGAAACTAAGGAAGTTTTTTTATCCAATCATTCAATATTAAAATTCAACTAGATAGCTTATTTGTTATCTAATCCCCAAGTCCAATTTTCAACTTCTGGAATATCTAGCCCATGATCACGAATGTAGTTATGGTGAAAACTAATTGTATCATCCATTTGTCTTGCAAAATCCGCTGCTACTACACCATATACTGCATTAGCTGCATCTTGTGCGATATGGAAGCGATCCATTTCAGAAAAGACACGCATATCAAATGGTGTCGTAATATCCCCATTCTCACGATAACCATGAATATGCAGATTATGATTGTGACGATTGAAGAAGATATCACGAATCATCCCTTCATAACCATGAAAACAGAAAATGACTGGCTTATCTTGTGTGAAATAAGCATCAAATTCTTTATCTGTTAGCCCTCGGGGATCGACATCTGGATGACGTAATTTTAAAATATCAAGGACATTAATAAAACGAATTTTAAGCGTTGGAAATGCCTTATTTAAAATGGTAATGGCTGCTAATGCTTCTAAATTAGGCTCTGTTCCTGCTGCCGCAACGATAACATCCGGCTCCTCACCATCTTTTACAGTTGATGCCCAATCAATTATTTTCAACCCATCCTTAACTATCGTTTCCGCTTCTTCTGCCGAATAGAACTGTGGGCGTGGATGCTTCGAACAAACAATCAAATTGATTCGTTCTTCTGAACTTAAAGCTTCTGCCATAACAGCCATCATTGTATTAGTATCTGCTGGTAAATATTCTCGAATAAATTCCGGTTTTTTCTCTGCTAAATGAGTTAGCAAGCCAGGATCTTGGTGTGTATAGCCATTATGATCCTGTTGGAACACCGTTGAAGTAGCTATCAAATTTAATGACGGATAATTCTTGCGCCATGATTGTTCTTTAGCCTTGCGCAACCATTTAAAATGTTGAGTAATCATTGAATCTACTACACGGAAAAATGCCTCATAGCTAACAAAGAATCCATGACGACCCGTTAAAACATAGCCTTCTAAGAAACCTTCACATTGATGTTCGGACAATTGTGAGTCAATCACGCGACCAACCGGGGCAATCCATTCGTCATAGTCATTCTGCTTTGCTTCTAACCATTGACGGTTCGTTACTTCAAATACCTTGTTTAAGCGATTCGATTTTGATTCATCTGGTCCAAAGATACGGAAATTATCTGGATTTGCCTGAACTAAGTCCCGTGCAAAATTACCAAATTCAATCATATCTTGAACAACAATTGCTCCAGGTTTTTTCGTATTAATGGCATATTGCTTCCAATCAGTAATCTTTAATGGCTTTGGATTAATTCCTCCATTTGTGATTGGGTTGGTAGACATTCTACGATTACCTTTTGGAGAGATCTCACGAATTTCTTCAACAATTGCCCCATTTTCATCGAATAGCTCTTTTGGACGATAAGAATTCAACCATTCGACTAATACATCAATGTGTTTCATATGATGGGCATCTACTGGTATTGGGACTTGATGCGCACGGAATCCACCTTCTATTGGCTCTCCATTCCATTCTTTAGGGCCTGTCCAACCCTTTGGAGTACGAACAATTAGAACTGGCCAGTTAGGCATTTTTGCCACCTCTGCCTTTTCTTGACGAGCATCAGCTTGTATAGCTTTGATTCGTTCAATGGCTTGATCTAATCTCTCTGCCATTAATGGATGAACAATCTCTGGATCTGTTCCAGAAACAAAAATTGGATCCCAACCTAAACCTTTGAAGTATTGAGTTAACTCTACATCTGATTTACGTTCTAAAATCGTTGGGTTTGAAATTTTCCCACCATTCAAGTAAAGAATTGGTAAAACAGCTCCATCATTGACTGGATTGATAAAAACATTTGAAAACCAACCTGCAGCTAATGGACCAGTTTCTGCTTCTCCATCACCAATAACAGTTGCTGCAATCACATCTGGATTATCTAAAATCGCTCCTGTCGCATGTGATAACGAATAACCAAGTTCGCCACCTTCATGAATAGATCCTGGTGTTTCAGGCGCTGCATGAGAGGCAATCCCCCCTGGAAAAGAAAAAATCTTACAAAGCTTTTTTAATCCGGCTTCGTCCTGTGTAACTTCTGGATATATTTCAGTGTAGCTACCATCAATATATGAATTTGCTACCATCACTTGACCACCATGTCCTGGACCTTCAATGTAGAACATATTTAAATCATATTTATTTATTACACGATTTAAATGGGCATAAATAAAATTTTGGCCAGCAATTGTTCCCCAATGTCCAATTGGATGAATCTTTACATCCTTTTCTTGAATGGCTTCTCTGAGTAGTGGATTATCTTTTAAATACATTTGTGCCACTGAAATATAGTTAGCAACACGCCACCATGCATCAACTTTTGCTAAATAGTCTTTTGAATCAAAATTTGTCATTTTACGATTTCCCTTCATTATTTTGAATAAAAACTTTTACCATAGTTATCATGCTTAAACTAGTTCATCAAACTTGCTAGACGTCAGACTATATTCCCGTGTTCATCATATATTATTTGTTAAAGTAACTATGAAAAGTTTTTTTCGTTCCTGAATACTTTACAGTACGCTTTATATTTTTCTACATTTTTTACCAAGGTCTAATTTCCTATTAACAAATTACGCGACACAGCACGTAAATCTAAAAACCAGTCACACCCTACCACATGTATGTGTTTTTCTTACTATCTTCTTTGTTTACTAATAATTCTTTCATTGCAATAGTACCTTCTCCTCCTAAAATATTATTCTAAAAAGATGGGAGATAGCTAATCTGTTTATCTCCCAATCTTTTACTCATCACAATGATTGTTCTGATTCTTCTTTACTTTCATTTACGGAATCATTCAGTAGAATCTGTCTTTACTTTGCTCTTTTCTTCTTAATGCTATGAACAATTTATCATTACACAAATTGAGTTATTTTCTCTTTATTCATTTCTTTACCTTCGTTTGCCCTCCATTCGCGTAAACCTTGTATAGAAAGTAATGTATTAATACCCATTAATATAACCATTGGATATAAACCGCTTAAGAAAACTGTAAGTACAGCTATCGCATCGGCAATAATCCAGAGGTGCCAATTCTCAAGATACTTACGACTTAGCCAATATTCAGCCGTTAAGCTCAATACAGCGGTTAAACTGTTTAAGAAAGGTAGTGAACCGTGAAACACATACTTTTCAAGTAAACCCCAAAGGATCCAAGCAACCCCCATTCCTGTGGCCCAAAACATTAATTGTTTACGAGTGAATCGATTCGTTGCAGGAACTTCATTTCCTTTCTTATTTTTCGTCCAAAAATACCAGCCATATATAAGAAACGCTGTTTGCACAAAAGCAACCACTGCCATTGCATTTAATCCTGACGAAATATAAATATACACATAGCTACCGAACGCAAGAATTCCAAAGATAAAATTAGCCATCTTCTCTTTCATTAATAACCAAACATGTACCATACCAAATACAGATACAATGATATCTAGTATGGGAGAATGAACCATCCATCCTACAATGACAGCTAATAAACTAGCGCAAATAATAAATAGTGGATGTCTCAAAATTTTTCCCAATTTCTACTTTCCTCCTAATTTTAAAGCTACATCCTATCAAACGGCTATTCAAGAGTACTGCTTCCGCCACCGTAGCTTAACTAACTTATAGAACTAAACCAACAACTGCAGCTGATAAGAAGCTTACTAAAGTCGCTCCATATAGTAGACGCATACTAAATCCAGCTACCACTTTACTTTGATCAGGGCATAATCCTTTTAATGCACCGATGATCATACCAACAGATCCAAAGTTTGCAAATGATACTAAGAATACTGAGATAATGCCAATTGATCTCTCAGATAAATCCTTCATTTCCATAAAACTTGTCATTGCCACAAATTCGTTTGAAAGAAGTTTTGTAGCAATTAAGCCTCCAAATCGAATTGCTTCGTCCCATGGTACACCAAGAAGAAAGGCGATAGGAGCAAAGATATAACCAAGAATCGTTTGAAAATCCACACCGAAAATACCATCAAACACGCCATTTAAGAAAGCGATTAATGCCACAAAACCTAATAACATCGCTACAATTGCTAGCACTAAATTGAAACCGTCCATCATGTAATCAGATAACACTTCAAAAAATCCACGTTCATCTTTTTCCGTTGGATTATTTACAATGGCAAGGACATCATTTTCTTCATCTGAATTATATGGATTGATGATAGAAAGGATAACAAACACACTGAACAAATTTAAAACAATAGCTAGAATAACAAATTTTGGATCGATTATATTCATGTATGCACCAACGATACTTAAATCTACCGTTGATATTGAACAAGCTGCAATCGAATACATCTGTTTCTTTCCTAATTTCGGAAGGATATCTTTAATTGATACAAACACAGCTGTCATACCAATAATAACCGCACTTATAGCACTATATGATTCTAACTTTCCAAGTCTACTAATTTTATTAAGTAAAAATCCCATAATCTTAATAAACCAAGGAAGAACTTTGAAATACTGTAAAATACCAAGCAATGCACAAATAAATACAATTGGAAGCAATGCTGTTAATACGAAAGTTGCCAATCCACCTTCAATCATGCCACCGAATACGAATTCAATTCCGACATTAGCATAACCAAGCAATTTCTCAAACGCTTTTGATGCTCCACCAATAATTTTTATACCAATAGTTGTATGAAGGAAAGTAAATGCTAATAATATTTGAATTCCAATAATTATAGCGATTGTAACAAGTTTCTTTTTAACCATTTTTCGGTCGAAACTAACTAGATACGCTAATAAAAAAATGGCTATTAAACATAGAATGAAAATAATAAACTTCATTTTATCACCTTTTTTTTCAATTTTGTTTAGAGCACTTGCTGTCAAAAAAGTGATGAAAGTATGCACGAAAATGTAATCGTTTACAAAACAACATACATACCTTTCAAATATAACAAAATCAGATCATTTTATTTAATGTCTCAAGAAACCATTCTTGAAATGCATCAGAATCAATTCCGACTGCAACATTTAAATTCATTTCTTCTTCTTCTGGCATTTCCATTGTCATACCACTTGCAGGACCTTCTGTGACTACCTTCACATGTCTACGCTCAATTCTAAACATTTCAGGCTTTGTTAGATACGCAATTGTACATGAATCGTGCATAACTACTCCCCGTTCCATATCACCATCTCTATAATGATGGAAGATTGCGTTAAACATTTCAGCTGATTTATTTTGACATTTCGATAACTCATCTTCCCCAATAAGCGCTTTCAATGTAACATCCAAACCAATCATTACGATATCCAAATCGGATTCTAATACAATTTTTGCGGCATGCGGATCTGCCCACATATTAAACTCAGCAGGACCATTCATATTTCCACCCGATAAAGAACCACCCATTAATACTATTCTCTCAATTTTATTTTTCAATTGAGGATACATTAAAAGCAATACTGCAATATTTGTTAATGGTCCAATTGGCACAATTGTAACTTTCTCTTCCGATTTCTCTAACATAGAACGTATTGCTTCAACTGCATGCTCTCGAACAATTGTACGTGTAGGTTCAGGGAAATTATAGCCATCCATTCCTGTTTCACCATGAACTCCACTTCCCTCTACCGGCTTCAATAAAGGCGTCTCCATACCTCTAGCTACTGGAATATCTTTATCAAAAAATGTTAAAAGTTTCAAGGCGTTCGATGTTATGTTATTAATGTCTACATTTCCTGTTACTGTCGTAATTAATTTCACATCTAGTTCATCTCTGTAAAAAGCTAATCCTATTGCTGCAGCATCATCAATACCAGGATCTGTGTCAATAATAATTGGTATTCTTCTCATTACGTTACTCCTCCTTGTAATACTGTATATATATAAACGATTACACTAAGAAAACGTCATATTAAGAGAAGTGCAATGCAAAGTCTCTTAAACTAGAACATTGACACTTGAATAGTAAAATACATAGAATCATCTCTTAACACGTGATGTTGATAAAATATTTTCCCTTATGTAACCGGTTACTGGCGAATCAGAAAAAAAATTATTTCATATTATATATAGAGTTCTTTAACTATCTATTTATTCAGGCAAGCCTCTACTTCTTGACGAGTAGGCATTCCACCTTGTGCTCCAAATTTTGTAACTGATAAAGAAGCAGCACGATTTGCAAATTTTAATGCTTGTGTATATTCCTTGCCTTCAGCAAGTGCAACAGCAAAAGCTGCGTTGAATGTATCTCCAGCCCCAGTTGTATCTATTACTTGAACAGGGAATGTAGCAACTAGTACTTCTTCTTTTCCATTAAAATATCGGACTCCTTTTTCACCCTCAGTAATAAACAATTTATTTGGATACTGCTGTAACATTTCGGATTGACTAGCACCCATAAATAGAATAGCTACTTCATGTTCATTAGGTGTTAAATATGTAGCTTTTTCTACCACTTCTTTCTTTAAAGATCGAGCAGGTGCAGGATTCAGTAATAAAGGAACTCCATTTACCTCGCATACTTCACAAACATACTCAACCGTTTCTTCTGGAATCTCTTGTTGAACAATTACAATATCTGAGTCAATAATCACTTTCAAAGCCTGTTGAACGTACGTTGGAGTAACATAATCATTCGCCCCCTTTATTACAATAATGCTATTATCTTGCTCTGCTAAGATGATATGAGCTGTACCACTTTCAACACCAGTAACTGCTTTTACATAATCTGTACAAACACCATTCTGTATTAAGTTACTTATTATCACTTCACCATACTGATCTTCACCGACACAACCAATCATTGTTACATCTGCCCCTAAACGAGAAGCTGCAACGGCCTGATTTGCCCCTTTTCCTCCCGGAACAGTTTTAAAAGAATCACCTAACACAGTTTCTCCTACTCCGGGACGTATCCCAGAAGTTACAACTAGATCCATAGAGGAACTGCCAATGACTGTTACTTTAACCATTATTATGTCTCCTTCCTTGTTGTATTACGTTCTACAAAAGATACCGATAACTTAATTTGAGATTCTTCAATTATTTGTCTTTTTATTAAACTTATCAGTAATTTAGCAGCTTCTTTTCCCATCTCATAAATAGGCTGTCTAATCGTAGATAAAGATGGAAATAATAAACTACTTTGTTGTATATCATCATACCCAATAATTTGAAGTTCATCAGGTACTATTTTTCCTTGTATAAGAGCTTCATGAAGTATAGCGGTAGCTGTAATATCATTACTTGCAATAATACCATCGGTATCTGGGTACTTTTTAAATATTTCTTTCGCCCATGTCTTTGCTTCTTGGAATGAAAAAGATGCTGTCGAAATCACTTGAAAATCCACATTAGATTGAGCTAAGACTTCAATAGTCCCTTGAAAACGCTCCTGAGCAGGGAGTACATGAGATGGTCCTTTTAAGACTGTTATTTTTTCACTTCCTCGTTTAATTAATTCACGAGCCGCTATTCTTCCTCCTTCTTTGGCATCAGAAAAAACAGAATACTCACTTTCTGAACCACGATCTAAGAAAACCGTTGGGATAGACAAATTCTCATAATTAGATTTATCCGCTAAATTTATAGCTGAAATAAGACCAACCACATTATTTTGTACAAAAGTTTGTATGTAATTCAGCTCTTTTTCTAACTTTTCATCACAATTACCAAATAAGAGGTAAAAACCTTCTTTCTGAAGCTCATCTTCTATACCACGAGCTAACTCAGGAAAAAAAGGGTTCGTAATATCAGGTAATAGTAACCCTACTAAACGTGATTCTTTCTTATATAAAGAGCGTGCTACTTCATTCGGAATATATTCCAATTTATGAATAGCTTCCTCTACCTTTTTTCTAGTATCCACTTGTACATAGCCACTGTTATTTAATACGCGAGAAACTGTCGCTACAGAAACACCAGCTAGCTTTGCAACTTGTTTAATTGTTGCCAATCTAAGCATCCTTCCTTACAATTAATAAAATGGATGTAACCGTTTACAGCCTCATTATAATCTATTCTAAAATAGTAATCAACATATTTTTCATTAAAATTTGAACAGGTCTTTTGGCAAATTTCTGCATTCGCTTTAATAATCGGACTAGTTAAATCTCTGCTATTCCAAACAAGATCAACATTTGTCTTTTGTTTCAAAATCCGTTGACATTCGATTTTGAATGTTTTTTTATCAAACCAATGTAATGCCTGGGCAACAGTTACTAAATCCACACTATTTCCTTTCAATGTAGTATTTTCAGCAATTGCTTTTATTAATCTAAAACGAGAATATAGTTTTAATTGTCTTATGACAATGATCCGTCACAATTGCACGATTTATATAATATTTGAAACCTGAATCATCAATGTAATAAAACTGTGCGATATTGCTAGGTGGTGCAGCTAAATCACTATGTGAAATAGATGCTTCTTTATAATGACTTAAAATACCTAATACCCCATCATGCAGTATTTGATTTCTTATAATCTTAATTTTCGATTCATCAAATTTCGAAAAGTCCAGCACAAAAAAATTTTTCAATCTTTTTCCAATTCTGTTTATCAATAGCGTTACCAATAACATCTCTTAAGCTAATAGCATCAGCGTAAAAATAACGAACTAAACGGTGGCTTCAAAATTGGTCGTTATGCCATTATTATGAAACGAGTTTACTAACTTTTTGTAATGATCCTCGAAACTTCTCCATAGAAATATGACATTTACACAATGAAAATTGATTTTTGTAAAATCGTCACCAAAACTATCAATAAAATCTGGATAACTAAGTAATTCTTTTAATTTTGGATATTCTGCATAGAAATCTTCGTATACCTTATCATCTGGTAAATCAATTAAAGCATCAAAATCAGCCATTCTGTAACCTCATTTCCCATAAGTTATAATTAGTTTGTAAAAAATGATAAAGTGGGCTTATCCAATCTATTTTGTATATGGTAGCAATAACAATAGTCACCATCATGCAACCTACCATATGTCTTTATAAACCCCTGTTTCTCCAAGAAGTTCTCATATGATTTTTTCGTATGGTACAAATAATTCATTTCCTTCATGTAGTTTTCCGCTACATTCGGGTTAAAGATGATCCAATCTTGTCCTAACGAATAAAAACCCTTCATCATGCTACTAAATAATACCTTGATAATAGCATTTGTTTTATATTCATTTTTCAGCTCCCAATCTTGCAAAACAAGGATTCTTCCATATACGCTTTCGGTTTGGGCATTATATGGCTTCCCTTCAAATACACCATGTTGAAATTCTTCTGGATAAGGTGATGGGAATGGTAGCCCCATTTCTTTGAAATACTCCTTATAAAGCAATATATCTGTATTCTCATTATCCTTTTCAAAGCCATGCATTTCATCAAATTTAGTATCGGCTTTTGTTGGATAGATGCGGACTGATGATACCGCTTGATACAAACTAAATTCCAAGTTATCTGCACATTCCCGAATATCAGCTGCACTCATTTTAGTTGCGTCATACATCAAGAGCCAATTTGTTCTATTTCTTCTGCTTCTTCATGAAAAGTCACTTCAAAAGTTGTATGATCCTTTTCGTCATCACTATAACCATTACATTCAACGCTAATGCGAGCAGTGAAATTATTTAACTCCAAATTTCTACTTTCTAATAATTCAATCGTTTTTTTATCAAGCCTAACCATACCTGTACCTACCCTATATAACTTTCAATAATTTATTTTTTGTTTCTTCTAATAACCAGCTTTTCATCTCATCACCATATAATCGTTGCAAATGCTCATATAAAGTTACTTACATTTTGACTAAAAATCTATCATCCATTTCTTTTTTTATATATCGAACAAAAATAGGATTACCGTTCTTGTCAGAGCCAAATTCCACTTTATTCAGTCCAGCATTTGCTGTGTATTTATAAAAAATCACATCATATTTAATGCCCTTTTCTGCTTTTATATAATTAGCGGATAACAAGCTTTCTGGAGGAACAGCAAATTTAGTCTTTATGAGATGATTTATAAAATCCTTTGATTTTAAAGCATCTATCGTATCTTGTAATGCTTCTGCTACAGTTAAATTCTCTTCATATTTCGCATTATACTCATTTACAATAGTAATCAGCTATTCCATCACTTCAAAATCAAAATCAGCCATATAGAAACGAATATAAGCCTTGCTATAAATTGTATTTTTCAAGAAAAACTTATGAAACGATGATAAAGAAAATAAAATACGTTTCTTATAAAGCTCATTCGGTTCGTCATGCTCCTTTGCATACTTCATAAGCATACTTCTAGCAACTTGATTAATACGGATATGTTCTACATAAGGTAGTATTTCATTTCTTACGTAGCGATCCGAGCATTGTAAATAGTCTACTATTTCGTCAATTGTTAAATGAAAATCATCTTCTATCGTCTTTATATACATTAAACAAATATCTTCTATCGACATTCCTCTACCATGCAACTCATTAAAGGTATCTAACTGATACGTTTTTGGCCGATTTGTCATTTGTTCTTCTGTCAATTATCTCAACTCTTTCGTGTGTTTTACTAATTCACTTTTCCAATATATCACAATTTTATATTAGGAAATAGCCTAATATATTAAAGGTTGAAGCCTTTCTTCTTTAATTAACCTTAATTAATCAGCTATTTCTTACTATTTTATCTACCCATTTCCATTGTCTTGCTAACGTGTAATTGAAATATAATAATTGTGTATTTTAGGTTAATACCTAATATATGTAATTGGACATCAAAAAAGCAGTACGATAACTTTTTATAAAAGATAACACACCGCTTGTCTTACGAAAGAAGCGACTTCATTTCATCTTTTGTATAGCCGTTACTAACCTCAACGCATTGAGGACAACACAATAATTCAGTAAATGCTTTATGTAAACCTTGTACTTTTCTTCTATAATGTAACCAATCATTCGCCAATGTTCATCCTTCACAGGGGTAAAACGTGTTATCTATTAAGTCTGTTACACCGATCTTAATTTTTCCAAAAATAGCTCCAAGACCAATAATAATGGCTAAATGGCCCAAAGTACCTCCTAGACCTGCTTCAATCGATTTAACAATAGTTATTGGGGGCATACCTTGAAAAATACCAACAAATATTGCTGAAATTATCAAAGATAGGAATGGATTCAGTTTTAAAAATACGATTAGTAAAATAATAATATTACACCGCATGCTAATCCAATTAGTGGCATAATTAGCTACCTCATTTCAAAAAGAATAAAAAACGATTATTATCCGTTTGTGATCACTTAACATGATAATTTAACTCAACACTAGTGCTATTAATTTAATGCAATTCTCGTGCCAATATTAAATAGTCAGTTTTATCAACCTAAAAATAAAACCATATGCATTTTTGAATATAAAGTGATGTGATTTCGCTGTTATTATGCAAAGAATCATCATTATGCCAACATTAAATTTTAAAAAAGGAAACACATCGTTTTAGAAAGGAAATTAAAAAGCATGTTTCATCAATTTATTTGAAACATGCTTTTATTGATTGTTCCTTCATAAAGCTCATTTTTATGAAGGAACAATCAGAGTTTTATTTAGAAGATTCTAATCGAAAAGATGCCCACTATCATAACTATTAAGCCCACTATTTGTACTGGTCTAATTCTATTTCTATTGGAGTTAAATAAGCCGAACTGCTCAACTATTAAGCTACCAATGATTTGACCAAATAAAGTGAGAATCACGGTTTGCCCATTTCCTATTTGAGAAACTAGAAAAACATTGACTAAAATATATGATCCTCCTAATATACCACCAATCCATATCCACCAAGGAGCTGAGAGCTTTAATGGTTTTTTTATATTAGCATAAGAACGATCAATAACCGCAACAGTCATCATTAAAGTTACCGTACCCACAAAGAATGAAACAAGAGATGCATGTGAAGAAGATTGAAGGACTTTACCCAATTGACCATTGATAGCAATCTGTATGGCTAGTAACATCCCTGCCACTATACCTACTATACGCCAAATCCACTGATTCAATTTTTCTTC
Source organism: Bacillus massiliigorillae (assembly GCF_000380245.2). Taxonomy (GTDB): domain Bacteria; phylum Bacillota; class Bacilli; order Bacillales; family DSM-1321; genus Bacillus_AD; species Bacillus_AD massiliigorillae. Next base: position 1,548,464 of record NZ_HG428741.1, on the reverse strand, counting down.
ATTAATTGTTTGAGAAGCTTGCAGTCTATTTTGAGAGTTTTGTATAGCTACAGCTAGAAAAACACCTAATAAGACTAGTAACACTCCTATTATTCTATTCCATCCAAAAGAATATTGAATTGAATTAAACCAACCATATTGATCAATTAACATACTCATCAAAGTCATTCCCAAAATAGGCATTATTGCTGTTTGAACGCTTCCTAATTTAGGAAACAAAAGAATATTGATAGTTAAAGCAATTGATCCTATAATCCCCCCTAGCCATATATAGATAGGTTGATTCAAGAATACGTTTAATGGAATACCTAAAGGCGACCCACTAAATAATATTGTGATAGATAAAAAAATGACTCCTACAGCAAATGAAATCATTGAAGCTAAATAAGGAGAACTAACAAACTTTCTTAACTGAGCATTAATTGCTGTTTGAGCAGCAAAAACAGCTCCGATACTTATCCCTAAAATCATTGCAAACATAAAAAACCTGCCCTTTATATTAAAAACCTTCATTTTCAATAAATTATTTACTTTATCATAAGCTGAAAAAAAATTTAAAACAGCGACATTGTTTTATCAAAGTCACTGTTTTGTTTATAAAAACAATCCAAGCTTTAGCAATGTATAAAAAATTCAATTCAGGATTGTTCTGTTATTCCCATTTTTTGGCTTTTTATAAATTGTAGCCAGTAAGAAAACTCACATGCTAAATGGATTTGGTGTGCTTTTACAATGCTTGTCGGACATAGCGCTGGAAATTCAACTGTAGCCCTTACTTCAACTCCAGTATCAGTATTTTTGAATTGGTGTCGAACTCCACCAATAATAGTACCGTCTTTCATTCGTGCAACTCCTGCAGATTGGAACTGATAGGAATTGTCTCTAGGTGTTGTTAATCCTGTCTCATCGCCATAAATAATAAAGAATTGAACTGGAAACGGTGAATTCCCGGTATATTCAATGACTTCTTGTCCATTTTCGGTTATTGGTCTTAATACATAGTGATCCGGACAAGCAGATAAATTAATTAAATCATTTTCTTTTGATTGCTTTAGCATAAGATTATCAAATCCATTTAAGATGTCTTCAGCTGTAATACCATCTAAATGGAAATCAGCTTTCGCAAATTTGCGTTTATTTCCAGAAAATTTGACGCAGACATGCATAATTATTCCGCCTAGTTTAAGTTTAGATTTTAATTTATTGTAAATTTCTTCATAGGAATACTGCATCTTTAATTGAGTTAATTCTTTTAGCAACGCGTCTGTATTGCTAATTTGAGGCTCTTTTTGTCCTAAATTATGAAAAGTTTTTTTTATTCGTTTTCTTTTCCAATTTGTAAGTTGTTCTGGTGATAAAGAGTTTCCGTCGATAAATATTTTCATTTTAAATCTCCTTTATACGAAATAATGGATGTTTTCTGAGATAATAATCCATTATTATTTTTGAAATTCATTAGGCGTAACTAGGATACTTATTATTTTTTCCTAAAACTGATTTTACAGAATCAATTAGCTAACATTTTCTTTTTGATTATATCCAAGTGTGGTTAATACTAATTGAACCATTTCTTTCTTCGTATCAGCATTCAACTCTATATTTTCCGAATGGGCGATACTACTGAGACCAAATAAAATATATCTAGAAGCTAAGTACGTGTTATTAGTATGAAAAATACGATTTATTACTCCTTCTTCAATTACCTGTTGTATAAGTGGCTGTAATTGCTGAAATAATTTTTTTTCAAGTCGAAAGTGTTGTTCTGTCTGAAACGAACTCGCGTGTTTATAAGGCGCTAATTTTTCTATAAATGTCCAAAAAACTTCAAGAGAATCATTTAGTTTTTGTATAATAGGAAGTTCTTTTGAAACAAGTATCTCTTGGATAAACACAATGTTTTTAACAATGAAATCATTCAACAACTCATCAACAAATTCTTCTTTTGATTTGAAATAATAATAAAATAAGCCCGTTGCTACTCCTGCATTATTAACGACATCCTTAATCCCGAATCCTCCCATTCCTTTATTCATATATAGATTAAATCCAATATCTAATAGCTCTTGACGCCTTATATCAGGTTCTTTTGATATTCTCTTCATAATTTATCTCCTCACTGTGTGTAGTATTCAACATGACTGAATTTAGTTCAATCATACTTAACTGAACTAAATTCAGTGAAGTATGATTAGTATAAGTAAAAAAACAGATTTCATAAGTCAAATAGAAAAAATGAAAATGAAAAGATTATTTACTTTACACATTGTAGGTACAGCATTGATTCAAGTATTAGCCTTACAATATATAAACCCACCCATTTTGAAAAACTTGATCAAAATGGGCGGGTTATTTTTGTTGAGGAGTTTTTATAAAAAGTTCGATGAAAACCTATATAAGTGCATTTCCTCTCAATATCTATTAGCAATGCTATAGAATCAGGTCCTAAAATGAAACCAAGTGCTCTTCTATGTTCTAGGAAAGCGCCCGTTGGGGTGTAGAACCATTTGTTTCTTTTCATTATTCTTCTATCTTATTTCCATAATTTTTTTTAACTTTATCTGACACTTAACAGACTTTTTCTTTCATTTTAAGTATAGACTGCAATGTTACTCTTTGTAATAAACAAGCTGGCTGGTTGTAGCTAGCAACTCACCTTCTGGACTCCACATTTCCGCTGTCTGGTCGAAGAAGCCATCACGGAATTGAAGTGCACGAGCATGGCCTAACACCTCTTTATAGCCGTGTTCTGTGAGTGCTTCCGAATCGATATGGAAATAAATTGTGAGCGAAACGGTACCAATAGGTACCATTTGTTTACGCCGCACGTAAATACGCGGGAAAAAGGCATCGCACATCGCCGCAAGGGATAAGAAATCAATGGGTCTTCGTGGCTCATCCCGGATCCACTGGAGTGTGACAGAATCGGAAGTATCTTTTGTACTTGGTTGTGATATTGCAAGTAGTGGCCCTTGGACAAACTTCATGTCGTAGTTATGTACCCAAGGAGGCATCCCTTCTGACGGAAAACTCTTAACTTCTTCTACGTTTGGTACATGCGGAAACTTCATCTCTGTAGAAGACCAAGTTTCGCGCCGAATTGCAAAAACTGCAGTGCCCGTGATAATAATACCCTTATCTTGACAAAGTTTAATGAACCAATGTTGTGTAGAGCGATTCGTTCTAGCCGGTGTTGCCTTGATGTTGAAATCACCGTCTGAAACTGGTGCTGCATAGTTAATAGTTAGGGCCACTGGCTCTCCTTTTCGTTCCGGATGCTCCATTACAGCTCTAAGAAGAGTGGCCGCAATGACACCGCCAAATGGTCCAACCATATTGGCATATCGTTCTGATGTGTGTCCGTAGTATATCCCTGATTTTCTATTCAACTGTGTTGCTGTATCAAACGGATGATTTTGTTTATTAATATCCATAATAGAGCCCCCTTTGTTTTTAAGCAAAATGTTCAAAAACGAAAAACATTATCATATCTATTACTTTATTAACCTTTATATCTTTTCTAAAAAACAGCGAATTGTGCCCGTGTGTCACGTAATTGAAATCGAGGAATATCAATCGACAGTTTCTCTACTCACTTGTACAATCAGTATCGATATCTTTGAATTAATACCGAACCCCTCCAATAATTGTAAATCACCTTCAAAGGTCAGCTCCTACAGCATAATTTATGACTGAATCTGATTCAATTATATATAACTGAACATAATTCAGTCAAGTGAAATAAAAACAGGCTAGAACATAACTAACTTCCAATAACGAAAAAAGTGAAATGGATTCGCTCCATTTCACTTTTTTCTGTTTTTGTAGAGTTGATCCTTCATGCACTTTGGTGGTTAACCGTGAATTTTCCTACTTATTAAACTTTATTGTAAGATGAAAATCATCATGGTAATTAATATTTTTATCCTGCATTGCTAGGCTTTTCGACCTGTTTCCTCCTTTTCTAAAGTAATATATCCAGCTTTCTCAAGTGAAGGAGCTCCTCCATAAATCCATACAGTTTCTAAATCCTCTATAGGATGTGTATTTTTAAAGAAATGTCTATCACCTTTTGGTACAAAAATCAAATCCCCTGGGCCAATTTCAAATTCTTCATCCCCACTGATCGCAATTCCCTGCCCTTTGATGACGTATAAAATTTCTTCTGCATTAGGATGAACATGGAGTTCATGAGCTCCTCCACCAGGACCGAAAATGGTATGTCCAAAAACCTTATGCTCTGACCCTGTCTTATCTGAACAAGCCCATTTCACATCCATTTTCACCCTTTCATTAGTTGAGAATTTTGTTCGAGTTTTAATTTGTTTCCTTCATGAAAATTATTTACTCAGGAATCCCCTTCCTCAACAAAATATTGTAGAGTAGGTGGGGGTAATTCAATAAATACCCTCTTTATTCCCATTTTTTAAAAAAGAAAAGGACGGCTTTGATTGTTATTTCAAAACCGCCCTTAGGCTGCTGTATTTTGTTTAGCCCCATGGCTATCCTGCCACCGCAACAACAGTTTTTATTTACCGTTTCTTGCTATTTCCTATATTATTCTAAAGATGAGTTTCTATCTATATCAAAGCCGCTCTTTTTGTACCAAGCAATAATCGCCGGAAAATCAACCTTTTTATTACAATGCGTTTCAATTTCAAACCGGAGTTCTTCTATCGTCGTTTTTGATAGAGAATCCTTTAACAAAGTGACAGCTTCTTGCAAATGGATAAGCAACAATTCTCGTATGGAGCTACCTATTGGGCATACATCAGATAACGTATCGGAAAATTTGAATATTTCGTCAACAGCGTCTGTTTCCACCGCTTTATAAACGTCCCATAAAGTAATCTCATTTGCTTGTTTTGTTAATGTAGTATCACCAGTTCCCCGTTGGACAGATAAAATGCCAGCTTGTTTAAGTTTTCCATATATATTTCTGATAGTAACCGGATTGTTTCCCACGCTTTGCGCAACCATTTCGCTGGTAACACGAATATCTGGAAAATATGCAATCATGATAAGTGCATGAACTGCAATAGTAAATTGTGTGCTTACCCTCAAAAAGAGTCACCTCCTCACTTATTGTAACAATTCATATTACAATAAGCAATGTCAAACAGGGATAGCCCTCAAATTTTTCGAGCTATCCCCATTTATCTGTTATGACTTTGATCACATTATGCTAACCAATCTTTGGTAAGACGGTCAATCAAAAGACGGGCAACAATTTCAACATGAACAGGTGGTAGTTCGTCAAAATTGCCGGACTGAACAGCTTTCAAAAGGTCGTCGTTTCTATCTACGCCGTATGCAATCGTTAGGTCGTAGTTTGCAACACGCACCTTACCTTCCTGAAGAAATTGTAGTTCATTTTCCTTCATTTTTACGAAGTCCTCAAAGCCTGGAACTGCTGCATTACAGCCAATATTACCAATAGCCTGGGCACCGTGCTTCTCGGCAAAGTCACGAATGGTTTTGAGCGCTTCCACGCTGCCATAGGTAAGGTTTACTATGTAATCAACCTTTTCAGGCAAAGCCTTTTCAAACGCAGCAGCATCGTTGACATCAACTTGAATGTGATGGACGCGGCTGTCCTTGATTTCCTGTCGCTCACTCCGGCTGGTCACATAAAACTGTGCTTCCAAATCCCTTTTTAACCACTGTCTTGTGACTTCGCGACCGATGTAACCATTACCTCCGACTAATACGATTGTTGTCATTTCTGTCTCCTCCTTAAAATTATGTTTGTAATGTTTTACACTACAAACTAATTGTATTTCAAATAAGATTGTAATGTCAATAGTTACAAACTGACTTTCCGATAATTTGTAAACTAGCAATCTCTCTTTCTATTCCTTGAATAGCAAGGTCACTATACTAGTTTTCCTGTGTGGTTTTTACACATTCAGGCATCCAACCATTTCTCCTTAATACAAAGATGTTTGCTTGTGAGTTCGCTTTGACAATGCCTTAGCCATCTCTTCATTATCCCAATCTGGATTTTCTCTAACGACTTTCTTCAATTGTTCATACTAGATTGTATCTTTTAGCAGATTCTACTTATCATATAGTTAAACCACGCATAAAAATATATATACAGTGAATCGACTGATACAAGATATATTCAGGAGGTATATCAGTAACGATTTTGATCTTGCTATAGTATAGACAAGATTATGTTAGATGTATCAAAAAGCACCAGGTTGTTTGGAGATGAATTTTCAATTGCTAAACAAATTCAAGAAGATATTTTAAATGAATTAGGGCTTTATGCGACGGTAGGAATTTGCCCTAACCCACTTATGGTAAAACTAGTACTCAATATAGAAAGTAAGTAAAGAACAGACTGGATTGCATATTGGGGATACAAAGAGATTCCGAATGCATTTGGAAAATAAAACCAACTAATTTGTAGAGAATTGGCACACACAGTTAAAATCTTTAATAGTATGGGAATGACTAGGTGTAATTGGAGAGCAGCTAGTATATCACGGGAATGGGCTAGATGCGTCTATACTCTCCGAAAAAATGCCATCCCGCTAACGAAGTTACGGCAAGAGTCAGATTTTATTGCGAGATTATCAAGATGAAAAAGTTGAAATTATGATTAGAGAAATGGCAGATGATGTAACAGCACGATTAAGAGCACATAATGTAGTAGGTAAAGTTGTGCATCTTTCCATTGATTTTGGCAGACAGGAAGGCGAACGAGGATTTTCTCAGCAAACGAAATTAGAACAACGGATCTTACTTCTCGTATTATGGAAACGAGCCTAACCATCTTCCAAAAAAATTTATAAAGGGCAAATCGTACCTTCCGTAGCTATCTCAATATTAGCTCTTTCCTAGTATTCTCATTGAGAACATTAACAAAATCGAATTAACATATCCATATTCTCACTTTGCAAAATGTTCACATGACATTCTATAAAACGCTAGTAATTCATAGTACAATAAACATATAATTTCGCTCTCCCTTAAATTTTGATATAGAATACCCCAAGATTATGAAGACCGCTATTGTCAACAAGGTAGCGGTCTTCATTTGCTCTTTTTATGAATTTATTTTATGAATCAATGCTTTTTGAATTTGAGAAGTATTCCCCTTCTCCTTAATTTCAGCTATGAAATTCAAATAGACGATTTGGAGCATTTCTTCAAATGCCACATCTATACCATCCATATAGCTTTCCAAATCATGTAGTAAAATCTCCGCTCGTAAGATTTCAGCTTGTCTCATTTTTATAGACAAATCCACTACCTGTTCATCTTCCTCCGGCTCTTCTTCATATTGAGTTTCAAAAGAGAATAAAGTCTTACTCACAGCCTTCATAATTCGCTTTTCTTTCTTTTCTTTTACAAGATGACGTTGTTTGCCTTGAACTAGATAAGTTGCAATATCTTTATGGCCAATTCCCCTTTTGATTTCACTCATAAAGTCGTCAAAAAGAATATATATCAAAGATGCCACATTAAAAGTAAAAGGCACAGGATATTCCCTCTTATCCTTTAAAACGATTTCCTCTGTCAATTATATTTATTAGTAAAAAATGTAAAAATGGGTATATATTCATAAATTCTTTTCTGATACACTAGAAGTATGATAACTAATTCTAGGAGTGAAATTATGGTAGAAACTTCAAGTTTCAAAATTGAAGATATGATTGTATTAACAGGCATTTCAAATACTCTTTCAAAAATGGACGAGATTCTAGATTTAGTGAAACCTACATTTACCAACTACTTTGGTACACCCTATGAGTACGAAACGGAAAAACTAAAACAAATACCTGAAAATAACCGATATGCTGTGTTAACAACAGATGTTTTAGGTGATGATAATGATGCCGAAGTAATGTTTGGATTTGATTTTGATAGTGCCGAAGAAAATCAAGCTCCTACTCTATTTGCGAGCCTATACTGTCAAGAAGATCATCCAACCGGATATGCTTTACTAGAAATTGTTCGCTCCTCAACTAGCCCGTTTGACTATTACGATGATGATGGTTTGGTTATAGCTTGGTTTGAAATACCACTTGTAACCTTTTTGCCATTACCAAATCAAAAAGAAGAAATGGTCGAATGGTTTAATGAAAAATTAAAGGAAATTAAAGAAGTGATACATACAATTTGTCGAATTCGCGCATAAAATTTAATCGACACCAGAATACAAAAAAAGGCACAATCAAAAAGTTTTT
>NZ_HG428741.1:1458988-1539888 GCF_000380245.2 Bacillus massiliigorillae | reverse complement strand
TTTTTTACCTTTATTTAAGCTTCTTCAATCACTTCACCAAGTTCGAATATAAATGAATAAATTAATTGATAAGCTTCTCGAAGTGTCATATCTTCTTTATAACCGTTCACGAAGTTTAACATAAAATTCAAATCCCACAATCCATCACCTTGACTGAATATAATACCAGATTTTACAGAATCACCCGATAATGCATTTGATAAATATGACTTAATCGCTGATTCATATTTCTTTTGCAGCTTCAAACCTAACATAACATTATATGTACCAAATACATCGTCTACTTCTAAAGAAATGGCATCAACACCAATAATATTGAAATAATCACTTTCTAAATAAATAAACTCATTTTTATGTTTTACTAAATAACTTAATGGCTCATTTAAAAATTGCGAACCTTCTTCCGCTATTAATTCTTCCGTTTCTTTATTACAACGTTCAATATAAACATCTAAAAAACGTGATGAATCATCTTTTTCAGTTATTGTTATATTTTGATTTGGTAATAGATGATGCTTTTCAACGTATGCCTTTTCTTCTTTATATAATTCAATTTGCTGTGAATTACTGTCTTCTTTTAATAATCCTTCGATATATTGTTCCATTTGTTTTTTCAACATTGCTATTCCTCCAGTTGTAACTATCCATTATTCCAGTAATTTATGTGCCTCATTAGTTTTTACAAGTCTATTTCCATATAAACAGGGCAATGATCGCTACCCATAATATCAGCATGAATTTGAGAGTCTCTTAATACTTCTGTTAGTCGATTAGAGATTATGAAATAGTCAATTCTCCAACCAATATTGCGCTCTCGCACTTTAGCCATATAGGACCACCAAGTGTACGCATCTTCTCGATTAGGATAAAGGTATCTAAAGCTATCGACAAAGCCTGATTGTAATAACAGTGTCATTTTCTCTCTTTCTTCATCTGTAAAGCCTGAGTTGCCTCGATTTGATTTTGCATTTTTTAAGTCTAAATCATTATGAGCTACATTTAAATCTCCACAAAATACAACAGGCTTTACCTCATCTAGAGCCATTAAATAAGTCCTTACTTCATCTTCCCATTCTAATCTATAATCCAATCTGGATAAATCTCGTTTAGAATTTGGTGTATACATTGTAACAAAGTAGAAATTCTCAAACTCTAAAGTAATTACTCTTCCTTCCGGCTCATCATCTTTTTCCCCTAGACCATATGAAACAGAAAGAGGTTCTTTCTTTGTGAAAATCGCTGTACCAGAATAGCCTTTTTTCTCTGCGTAATTCCAATATTGATAATAGTTATCCAATTCTAATTGAATTTGTCCTTCTTGTAATTTTGATTCTTGAATACAAAATATATCAGCATTCACATTTGTGAAATAATCCATAAAACCTTTTTTCACACATGCACGAATGCCATTTACATTCCATGATACTAATTTCATATCTTAATTTTTCTACTCCTTATTTCTCATTCTTCAAATTTTAATGCTATATAGCTACTATAGCATTGGTTTATGTACAAAAAAATAAAAAAGAAGCCGAGTCGGTCCCAAAAGCGATTTCTAATCATATTTAGGACGGTCCTTTTTAAATTTCACTATCCTTTAACAAACAATTATATACCTATTCCTACATACAATTTATTGGCCTCCACTTCCATTGTTCGAATAGAGCCTACAGGAATTGCTTAATTTTATCAATTTCATTTAAATCGAGACAAACTAGCCCCTGGCCATGTTCTTATTTCATTTTAAACATTTCTATTATAAAGTTCCGAAAAAGCTCTGCTGTTGGCGAAAATGCTTTTCCTTTCATCCAAGCAATTCCTACATCTCGCTGACAATACGGGTTACTAATTTTTAATTTCTTTATTTTATTTGAACTAATTCCACTAAACTCAGGGATAATTGTAACGCCTAAACCAGAAGAAACAAGACCCGCTAATGTCGTTACATCTTCTCCTTCGAATTTAATCTTCGGAGTAAATCCGACCTGTTGACAGAAGCTCTCTGTCATTTCACGCATTCCAATCCCTTTTTTAAATCCAATAAAATGATCATTCGCTAACTCATCAAGCGAAATGGATTGTTTACTTGCTAAACGATGGTTAGCCGGAACATAAGCAAATAATTCTTCTTGAAACAATAGGTGCCAAACAATATTTGCATCTGGCTCAATAGGACCAATAAGACAATAATCAATCTCCCCATCTATTAATTGATGAATACTCATTACACTTGAACTTTGATGAATCTCCAATTCTACACCTGGGTATTGCTCATTAAAATGACTAATGATTTCAGGGACAATATGTATACCTAACGTTAATAAAAATGAAAATGAAACAGAACCTGTATGTGGATTTTGTAATTGATGTATTTCTTCAATTCCAGTTGAAATTTCCAATAATCCTTTTTCAACACGCTTTAAAAAAAGCTTCCCGTATTTATTTAATCTTACCGTTCTTCCTACACGATCAAATAACGCTATTCCCAATTCTTGTTCCATTTTAGTAATCGAGCGGGTTAATGCGGGTTGAGAAATGGACAATATTTCAGCTGCTTTTGTAAAATGTTCTATTTTTGCCACTACACGAAAGTATTCAAGTTGTTGCCACTCCAGTTCAATCATCTCCCTTCAATTCATAACCAAAAGGTATCGTTTATATAAATATAATACATTGGACGTTATGATACCTCAAGGAGTAAACTCTATTTATACAGTAATAAAGTCATTCAAAGGAGAGGTTCTTCTTGAGTTATACAGAAGCTGGAAGTAAATCATATAAAAAAATATTATTGAGTATGCTTTTAGGGAGTTTAGTTACATTTGCTATTCTTTATAGCCCACAACCCCTTATTAGTACATTTGCACAAGAATTTAATATATCACCATCCACATCAAGCTTTACCATTTCATTTGCTACAATTATGATGGCATTCGTTATGTTAGTGGTTTCAGTATTTTCAAATGCATGGGGACGCAAACAAATCATGGGTTTATCGCTATTATTCACATCTTTATTAAGTATACTATCTGCATTTAGCCCTTCATTTGAAATATTATTGGTTCTAAGAGTGTTAGAAGGTATTACTTTAGCAGGTTTTCCTGCAATCGCTATGACATATTTAAGCGAAGAAATCTCACCGATGAATATCGGTAGAGCAATGGGTGTATATATTGGAGGTTCAGCTGTTGGAGGTTTTGTTGGTAGATTATTAGTTGGTATTTTAACAGATTATTTCTCATGGAATATTGCTATACTTGGTTTAAGTATTTTCAGCTTAATTTGTAGTTTATTATTCTGGATTTACTTACCTGAGTCAAAAAACTTTAGAAAAGAAACAATATCATTTGCTCATTGGTCAAAAGGAATGTCGACAAGTCTACGAAATTATAAATTACTCTATTTATATGGCATTGGTTTTCTTTTCCTAGGTGTATATGTTGCATTGTTTAACTATATTGGTTTTCCTTTATCAGAGGAACCTTATAATTTAAATCATACATTAATTAGTTTTATTTTCATTATCCAATTAGTCGGTTCATGGAGTTCCTTTATTTTCGGTAAACTAACAGAGCGCTACTCTCGTAAAATATTAATGACTTGGGCAATTGCTTTAATCACTATTGGGGCATTAATGACACTTGTAGGCAATCTATTTTTCATGATTAGTGGTATGGCGGTGTTTGCATTTGGCTTCTTCGCTGGTCATACAACTGCTAGTGGCTGGGTAAGCTCTATCTCATCATTTAAATTTAAAAGCTACTCATCATCGCTATATTTATTCTTCTATTACGCTGGATCAAGTGTAATTGGCTGGTCAGGAGGATTATTCTTAAGCTTTGCTGGCTGGAATGGCTTAATTTTAATGATATGTGGATTCATTTTAATAAGTGGGGTATTTGTTATCCAATTAACTCGTTCACAACGTTTCGCAACACCAGCGAATCACAAAAACTTACGAAGCACCCACTAAATTGTAGGTGCTCCGTAGGTTTTTTTATCCCGTTCAAACTAGCGCTAAGACTCCCACTTCAAAACGGCAGCAACAGCAGGGGCGTTCAAATGGAAAATCAACCTCTAGTAAAAAAACCCAATTGGTTCAACTAATGCTCTGTGAGGCTTTTTTCCCTCACAGAGCAAAGCTTCACTTTATCTCTTCGCATAAAACTTTGGTCGTCGGTCTTTTACGCTTGGTAGTTTCCCTCTTACTTTTGCTATACGTTCATAATCAATATCTGTAGTGATTAACGTCTCTTCTTCACCAGCATTCGCTAATGCTACACCCATTGGATCTAGAATCATACTTCTACCTGTATAAATGTTATCAACTTGATTAGAAGCTACAATAAATACAGTATTTTCAATAGCTCGTGCTTTCAATAGTACTTGCCAATGTTCTTCTTTCATTGGACCTTTCACCCAGCCAGCTGGAATGATTAGCATATCCGCACCTTGAAGTGCCAACTGTCTCGCGATTTCTGGGAACCTGATTTCATAGCACACCATTAAACCGATTTTTCCGAATTCTGTATCTACGACCTTATATGGATTATCTCCAGCTACAATTGTATCTGATTCAACATAATTAAAAGCATCATACAAATGTGTCTTACGATAAGACTGAATAATTTTTCCTGTTCGATCAATAAAGACGGTTGTATTATAGGCACGCAACTCTGCATTTTCCTTCGTTTCAAATATACCGCAAACAACATAAATATTGTTTTTTCGAGCCGCTTCTCTCAAGCCTTCTACAAATGGTCCATTAAGTGGCTCTGCTACATCAACAGGCAATATCCCTGATCCAGGTACGATTAATGCCATATACATCTCTGGTAAAACAACTATATCTGCACCTTTTTTCTTAGCTGCTTCTATATACTTCTCTGCTTTTTTTAAATTAGCATCTTTATCTAAACTAGAAGATAATTGCGCAATACTAACTCTCATCCATACTACCCCCTTATCATGTACAAGATGAATCTACTAACTTACTATTCAAGTTGCATGAATACATAATTTACTAGTGATATTATATAATATAGTTGATAGATTTGAAATATCGGACAAGCAAATCAATTCAGAATAGACACTCTCTCCCGCTAATATCTAACTAATATAAAAGTTTACAATTATTTCTTTTGAAAAATACTACAAGAAAGCATTACAATATATTCAAGTGACCAACCGGTCATTTGTTTAACCACTCTGATTAGGAGAATATAAATGGATATACAAACATCAAATATTAAAGAATGGTCATCATTTATGATGAAATATAAATTCGCATTAGATGAAATGAATACGAAACTAAAAATTTTAAATGAAGAATTTCAAATTCTCCATGACCATAACCCTATCGAACATATTAAATCACGTCTTAAAAAACCTAAAAGTATTAGCGCAAAATTAGAAAGAAAAAACGTAAAACCTACATTTGAGAATATTGAAGAAAACGTGTTTGATATTGCTGGTATTCGTGTAACTTGTTCTTTCATATCCGATATTTATAAAATCTATGATTTAATTAAAAACCAAGATGATATACAAATCATAAAAGTGAAAGACTATATTGCTAATCCAAAACCAAATGGATACAAAAGTCTTCACTTAATAGTTACTGTACCTGTGTTCCTAACAGATCGTACTGAAAATGTATGTATAGAAATCCAAATTCGTACCATCGCAATGGATTTCTGGGCAAGCTTAGAACATAAAATCTACTACAAATTTCAAGATGAAGTTCCTAACAAATTAACCTCTGAACTAAAATCCGCTGCTGAAATGGTACATTTTTTAGACTGCAAAATGAAAGACATTAAAGAAGAAATGGATCTATATAAATCAGAAGAAAGCTTGCATAAGAAAAAGCAAACGTTAGCTTTTTAAAACTAAGAGCCATCATATAATTGATGGCTCTGTTCTTTATATCGTTTTTCCTTCTTCTAATCTATTAATTAAATCCGTTTTATTTGTTATTTCCAATTTATTAATGGAAAGCAACTCTTTTAACTGAAGCTTTTCTATAGAAATTTTCTCTTGTTTATCATTTTTGTTCGAAATATTCAGAATACCTGATTTTACCACTTTTTCATTCCTCCCACTGTCAAGATTATGTACATTTTTCCTCACTTTGGTTGCATACGAATCGCGCCATCAAGACGAATCGTTTCACCATTTAACATCGGGTTTTGAATAATAGAATTGACTAACATACCATATTCACTTGGCTCACCAAGACGAGAAGGAAATGGAACTGCTGAACCTAAAGCTGTTCTTGCTTCTTCCGGAAGAGTTGCAAACATTGGTGTATTAAACATTCCTGGAGCAATTGTCATAACACGCACTCCAAATGGAGCTAAATCACGTGCGATAGGTAATGTCATTCCAACAACACCGCCTTTAGAAGCGCTATATGCCGCTTGACCAATTTGACCGTCAAAAGCAGCAACAGATGCCGTATTTATTATAACTCCTCTTTCCTCGTTTTCATTTGGTTCATTATGAATCATTTGTTCAGCAGCTAGACGAATCATATTAAATGTTCCAATTAAATTGACTGTAACTACTTTAGTAAACGTTGCTAAATTATGTGCTCCTTTTTTTGATACGGTTCTTTGAGCATCAGCAATACCTGCACAATTAACTAGTGCATTAATAGAACCAAACGCATTAATTGCACTTGCAATTGCTACTTGAATACTTTCTTCATTTGTAACATCAGTCTTCACAAAGATTACTTTATCATTTCCTAACTCTTCTACTAAACTAGCTCCTCTTTCTTCCGATAAGTCAAGAATGGCTACTTTTCCTCCATTCGCTACAATATTACGTGTAGTTGCTTCCCCTAAACCGGATGCGCCACCAGTGACTAATGCGATTGTTTCTGTTAATTTCATTTTCATCCCCCTGTATTATCTTATTTATCCAAATTATCTAATATTTCATTCGTGTGTTGTCCTAGTTTTACCCCAGTAAATTTATACTCAGGTTTATAAGCATTTGTTTTAATCGGCGAAGCCAATTGATGAACAAAACCACCCTTTTCAGTTGGCACTTCTACAATCATGCCTCGTTCAGCAAATAAAGGATGACTACACGCTTCTCCAACAGTTAATACAGGCTCAACACAAGCATCAAACTGTGAAAAAACTTCTTGCCATTCAATAAATGTTTTAGTTAAAAATGCTTGTTGAATACTTTCCTTAAACATTTTTATATCTTCCTCTTTATCACTCATACTCATTTCAAATAATTCTGGTTGATTAATAGCTTCACATAATAACTTTTTAAAAGGAGGCTCTAAACTTCCAACTGAGAAGAAGCGTCCATCTTTCGTCTCATAATAACCATAAAATGAGCCACCATTCAGTAAAAAGCTTTCATAGTCCATTTCTATTCCTTTATCTAAATAAGCAGGACCAGCAAAAGCATTTAATGCTAAGCTACAATCCGTCATGCTAATATCAATCCACTGTCCTTCACCTGTTCGGTCTCGATGAATAACAGCCATTAATATAGCAATAACACTATGTAAGGAACCACCAGCAAGATCAGCAATTTGAACGCCTGATAAAACAGCTCCATCTTTCTTCGTGCCGGAATAACTAGCAATACCTGATAAAGCTAAATAATTATTATCATGTCCTGGCTTCTTTCGAAAGGAGCCTGTTTGACCATAACCAGTAATGGAACAATAGATGAGGTCTGGCTTGATACTTTTTAAATCTTCATATCCCAGCCCTAAACGATCCATTACGCCTGGTCTGAACTGTTCAATGATAATATCACATGTTGAAACTATTTTTTTAACGCTAGCAAGTGACTCTTCATCTTTTAAATCAAGGGCTATCGCTTGCTTTGAACGATTTAAATAGGCATGCACAGGTGAATCTTCACCTTGTTCCGTAAACAAACTTCGTGTTAAATCCGCTCGTGTTGGCGATTCAACGCGAATAACCTCAGCTCCAAAATCGGCAAACATCATCGTTGCATATGGTCCAGGAAGTAAAGTAGTAAAATCAAGAATTTTTAAATGGCTTAACATTATACTGCCCCCCCTATCTATATACATAATGTCTATACTTGATACTATCTTGCATTTTTTATGCCAGTTATTAAAAATAAAGAAAGCCAATCACAATACATTATTTCTATGTGTAATGCTTAAAGAAGTGTCTTTTTTTAAGACAAGTGTCTGTGCGTAAATACCGCATTTGCATGGTGTATAAAAAAACTGGTGCTGCACTCGTTTTAAGCTTTAAAAGAAATAACCTATTACCACTTTACAATAGAAAAACTTGCAATTTATCATTTTGGTCGATTGTCGCTAATAAGACATCTCGAATGTCTACATTATATGTTGATGTGATTATATTTTTCAGCCAATCCTCAGTAAACTTTGTTTTGTTTAACTCAAGATAATCAATTTTCCCTTCTTTAATGAGGACAGAAGGGAGAGAAAAAGGTTTATGTACTATTTTAAGATCTGCTCGGGTTGGTGTTTCATGTTGCGGATATAAAAAACTTGAAATAGATCCGTCTGGTTCCCATAAGGCAAGAGCAATTTTTTGAACATCTTCTATCTTTTGTTTTCTTAACTCCGATAATAGAAAATCAACTGAAATCCTAGCCTTTCGTAAGTTAGCGGAAACAATCTGTCCATTTTTTATAAGTAGAATTGGGCGGGAATCTATAAAATCTCGAAATGAAGCCCACTTCAGACTCAATAATACACCGACCGTATATAAAATAACTAAAACCGACATGGAAATCATGGAACCCTTCATTCCTAATTTTTCATCTGACAAAGGATGAGCGATAATATTACCAAGAGAAATAGCCATAGCAAAATCGAGTAATCTAAGCTGAGAAATAGAACGCTGCCCCATAATTTTTGTTGCAAAGAGCAAAAATAAAAAAGCAACGATTGCTCTCAGAATCCATTGAATGGCTGTAAGTGATTCTTGTTGATGAAAAAAGTCCACAATGACCCATCCTTTCTCTTTATGTGCTTCTTATCATCTCCTTTTAATAGCATTATTATGTATTTGTCACAGACCAAGATAAATGCTTGTCTTCCTATGCCAAAAGCGCATATATCAAACTTTATAAATAACTTTACTTAATTCACTTATTGGATATAACGATTTTCGAAACATCTCAAAAGCGTAAAGAGGCATCCTAAAAATGATTTTTTATCACTTTCAGGATGCCTCTTTTGAAATTACTG
Organism: Bacillus massiliigorillae; assembly: GCF_000380245.2. Taxonomy (GTDB): domain Bacteria; phylum Bacillota; class Bacilli; order Bacillales; family DSM-1321; genus Bacillus_AD; species Bacillus_AD massiliigorillae. Next base: position 1,530,656 of record NZ_HG428741.1, on the reverse strand, counting down.
AAATATTAAATTGTTTAAAAAACAAATCAATTCCATTTATTTTTAAATGTTACAAGCTCCATCAGCACAATTAGCGCCTTTTGTGTCATCATTATCCGAATTCAAAACTTGTAAAGGTTGTTGCCCCTGTTCTTCTTCCCACACCTTCTCTAATACTTCTAAGAAAGCTTCTCCGGCTTGTGCACCAGATACCGCATATTTTTGGTTGAATACGAAGAATGGAACACCACGCACACCAATTTGTACTGCTTGTTTCATGTCATTTTGAACATCTTCACTATATTTTCCTTCTGTAAGTATTGCTTGAACTTCCTTTTCATCAAAACCTACTTCTGTTGCCAGCTTGGTAAGTACGTCATAATCACTAATATTTACAGAATCGGTGAAATAAGCTTTCAAAATTCTTTCCATCATTTCGTACATTTTGCCTTGTTGCTTCGCATAGTGGCTAAGGCGATGTGCAGCAAATGTATTTGTTAAAACCATATCATCAAAATTATATTCTAATCCTAATTCTTTAGCTTGTTGAGTAATTTGTTGTGTAAAGCCTTTTGCTTGCTCGTATGAAACACCTTGTTTTTCTGATAAAACTGTGTAAATATCTTTATCTACTACCTTTGGAGAATGTGGTTCAAGCTGATAGCTTTTGAATATCACCTCAACCCGATCTTTATGAGCAAACTTTTCTAAACCTTGCTCAAATCGGCGCTTTCCTATGTAACAAAATGGACATGCAAAGTCCGACCATACTTCTACTTTCATTTATATACCCCCATGCGTAATTAAATTATATAGGCTATTATAGACTGACCGTACAGTAAATACAAAGAAATCAACTCGATTATACAAGTCAAAACAAAAACCTTTCCACTCTTTATAATGTATACATCATTACCATGTTTTTCAATAAATACTTTTACAGTACTATTAATGTGTTTTTCCATACGTTTAGCATTTTCACTTCTCAATTCTTTCTTTGCTAAACGAAAAAAAGATCATGTAAGTTTCAAACTTTCCTATCACTTTGATAAAACAACAAGAAAGCGTAGTTCAATAGTAATCAAACCACGCTTTCTTGTTGATTATCAATACTTACATCGCATTACTTCCGCCATCAACTACAATAATAGCACCTGTTACATAATCAGAAGCTGCAGATGCCAGAAAAACAGCTGCACCCTTTAGATCTTTATCATCACCAAAACGCTTTAATGGCGTATTTTGCAGCAATCGATCACTTCCATTCGCAATAACATCTTTAGACATTTTTGTCGGGAAGAAACCTGGTGCGATAGCATTTACATTAATTCCATGTGGTCCCCATTTTACCGCCAAATCTTTCGTAAATGAAATGACCGCACCTTTACTTGCACTATAGCCAATGGCATCAAGTGTACTAGGGTCAGTTCCTTTCAATCCTGCAATTGAAGCTATATTTATTATTTTTCCTGCTTCTTGCTCTAACATAACTTTTCCTACTGATTGTGACATAAGAAAGGTTCCTGTCGTATTCACATTCATCACTTTATGCCATGCAGCTAACGGCATTTCCTCTGTTGGTGCTCCCCACGAAGCACCACTGTTGTTTACCAAAATGTCAATACGACCAAACTTCTTTACTGTCGTTTCAACTAATCGATTTACATCTTCCGGATTCGTTACGTCACATTTCATCGCCAAAGAATCTACACCTAAATCATTCAACTTTTGAGATACCTCAAGACAAGCTTCTTTATTTCGAGAACAAACGACTACATGAGCACCTGCTTCTGCAAATCCTTCTGCAATTTGCTTACCAAGTCCTCGTCCACCGCCTGTCACAATCGCTACTTTCCCTGTTAAATCAAATAAACGTAACGCATTCATCATATCCACTCCCTATCATTTATATTTTCTCAATTCATATTTAGCGACCGCTCTACGGTGAACTTCGTCTGGACCATCAGCCAAACGTAGCGTACGTATATTTGCCCAGCTTGATGCTAAAGCAAAGTCCTCACTTACACCTGCAGCTCCGAAAGCTTGAATAGCACGATCTAACACTTGCAATGCCATATTAGGTGCAACAACTTTAATCATAGCAATTTCTGCCTTTGCTTCTTTATTACCGACTGTGTCCATCATATAGGCAGCTTTTAATGTTAATAAGCGCGCCTGCTCAATATCAATTCGTGCTTGTGCAATCCAATCTTGAATAACACCTTGCTGGGCTAGTTTCTTACTAAAAGCAGTGCGACTTTGAACACGGATACACAACTCTTTAAGCGCACGTTCAGCAGCACCTATAGCTCTCATACAATGGTGAATGCGACCAGGCCCTAATCTACCTTGTGCAATCGCAAAGCCTTTCCCTTCACCCCATAGCATATTCGTTGCTGGAACACGGACATTTTCATAGATGATTTCTCCATGTCCATGAGGAGCATGATCATATCCAAATACAGGTAGCATTCTACTAATTGTAACGCCAGGAGCATCCAGGGGTACTAGAATCATAGATTGCTGTTCATACGACGGTGCATTAGGATCATTTTTCCCCATTACAATGGCGATTTTACAACGGGGATCACCCGCTCCAGAAGACCACCATTTCGTTCCATTTATGACATATTCATCACCATCACGAATAATGCTTGTTTTAATATTTGTAGCATCAGAAGAAGCAACATCAGGTTCTGTCATAGAGAAGCAGGATCGAATAGTACCTTCAAGCAAAGGCTTTAGCCATTGTTCCTTCTGCTCTTCCGTACCATAACGAACAAGTACCTCCATATTTCCTGTATCTGGTGCGTTACAATTGAAAACTTCTGGTGCAATGATAGATTGACCCATAATTTCACAAAGTGGAGCATATTCAGTATTCGTTAACCCTGCGCCATATTCACTTTCTGGTAAAAATAAATTCCATAAACCTCTCTTTTTTGCTATTGCCTTTAACTCTTCCATTATTGGAGGAACATGTGCAAATCGATTCGTAGGATCTAATTGCTCTTCATATAATTTTTCATTTGGAAAAATAAACTCTTCCATGAATTCATTGAGTTGTTTTTGTAGACCTTTCACTTTTTCTGAATAATCAAAATTCATTAATCACACTTCCTTTTTTTCGTATTGTGCATCGTATAATGCCTTCTCTTCAGCTACAATTGTGCCCTCTTTCGTTAAAGAAGCAACAATTTGAACAATTCCTGGATTTGATACAAACTGTAATACATCGTCGTACTCGTAGTTTTGCATCATCTTTCCAACTCTTGAGGAAAGTAACGTCTCACTCAATTGGTTTCTTACATTTTTATATACAAGTAACGCCGCTAAAGCAGCATCCGATAAATCCCATGGTTCATGACTGTATGCTAATAAATTATCTAAAAAATACCCTGCTCCTACTAAATCTTCTAGGCAAAACTCGCCTGAGGAACCTGAACAAACAATCAAAATTGTTTCATCTTGATGTTGTTTATATATTCGTTCCGCTATTGCTTTTCCATTAATTATTGAACAAATATATACCTTGTTAGCATCGGAACATTTTTGAATAGCAACTGTTCCATTTGTAGTGGAAAGAATCATTGATTTATCCTTTAAATAATTCTTTAATAACAAAGGATTTGGATCAAGAAATCCATCAATCGTATTTCCTTGATACTCACCTACTAGAGCATAATCTCCTTTACTTTTTCCTTCTGCTTCCTTTCTGGCATGAAGTTCATCGAGCACGGGTATTACTTCTTTAGCCCCAAAATGGAGTGCTGCAACGATAGTAGATGTCGCTAGCAAAACATCAAATACAACAGCAACTTTGTTACCTTTGAGTTTGCTAGCTTCAATTTCTTCTTTTTTCATCAAAAGATGTATTTTAGCCAACTCTATCTTCTCCTTTAAGTTGCTTAGTTTGAAAGACTAATTGCTTGCTGAATCATGCTATTAACGGTGACAGATAATCGTGCAAATCTTGGATCATCTGTTTGACCTTTTTTATATCGATAATAGATTTGCTGACCAATCACAGCTAACTTAAAATAGGCGAATGTTAAGTAATAATTAATAGTAGAAACATCTCGTCCACTTTTCTTCGCATAACTTTCAATAAACTCATCCCTTGTATAAAATCCTTCTAAAACGGTCACTGGTGGTGCTCCAAAGGCTGTCTTCAATTCATCCGAATCATCTGGTTGTACCCAATAGCTCATAGCCGCTGCCACATCGGTTAAAGGATCACCTACCGTTGACATTTCCCAATCAAATAGACCAATCATTTCACTTAAATCTTGAGAAAACATTGCATTATTTAATTTGTAATCATAATGAATAATCGTCGGCTCAAGTGAATGAGGCATACGTTTAATTAACCATTGTTTCAAGTCTTCTATACCATTAATATCATCTGTTTTTGCTCGTTCGTATCTGGAAGTCCATCCATGCACTTGGCGTTCTAGAAAACCTTCTGGACGACTCACTTCTATTAGTCTCGTTTGTGTATAATCAATGTTATGAAGATTAACGAGCTGATCCACCATCTTTTCAGATAGCGTTTTTCCTAATTCTGCAGAAGGTTGAAGAGAAGCAGGAAATGAAGTGTCTAAAACAACTCCTTTTTTCCTTTCCATTACAAAAAATGGGCTACCCACTAGAGTAAGATCATCACTAAATAAATATGGCTTCGGTGCAATTGGAAAGACGGGGTTTATTTGACTTAATATTCCGAATTCACGCTCCATATCATGCGCTTTAGGAGCAACTGGTCCTAAAGGAGGTCGACGAAGTACTGCCTCCCAATCGCCTATTTTCAAACAGTATGTTAAATTGGAATGTCCAGCCCCAAATTGTTCAACCATTAATTTTTCAGAAGGTAATCCTTCAATATGCTCACGAAGAAATTGTTCTAACACTGGAATATTTAATTCTTCTCCCGCTCTTACTGGTTTTGTATCTTTCAATTGATTTACCATCAAAACTCCTCCCTTATATGTACCATCAATACAAATTACCTTACTAACCGGTTGGTATGTAATTACTAAATTCGACAACATACCGTAAATCCCTTCTATCAATGTTAATTTTTAGTTACTTTTTTAAGTATATAACCACGAATTGTAAAATATTCTGTTTTATTCTATTAAAGTTAAAATGAGATTGGAAGCCAAATGAAGTATATACAGAGGATGTGTTACGTGTAAAAATGTATTTTCCATCACAATCTTCTTAATACTAGCCTTTTAGTATTAAGAAGATTCTAATAACTAATAAAACAATATGATTAGTTTTTTATTCCATTAAAAATCATATCTACATAAATGTCTGTTAAATCACTTTCACTAATTTCCCCCTCAGGATTAAACCAATAATAAGACCAATTTGTAATCCCCAAAATTCCGAAAGTGATCATATCTGCATTTAAACTTTCTTTAAATTCGCCCGTTTTGATACCTTCTTCAATTAATTGCTGATAGTGCTTTTTAAAGAGAGAACGCTTAGATTTAATATTCAAAAAATTACCCTCTTCAATATTTCTCATTTCTCGAAAGAAAATACGCGCACTTCTTCTATTTGTTTTGATATCACTAATAAGCATATAAACTATGTCTCTAAGTTTTGTAGTACAGTCTTTTGAAGTGTCGCTGATAATTGCCTCTTGTTTACTCAAAATTTCTTCTATATAAGATAAAGCAATGTTCTCAATGATATCCTGCTTACTAGTAAAATAGTAATAAAATGTACCTTTCGTAACACCGATTACATCCACAATATCTTGAACCGATGTTTCTTTGTAACCTTTTATATCAAATAATTCAATACTCGTTTCTAAAATTTTGTTTCTCATATACTATCTCCTCGTGTTTTTATCTAAACTGACATCAATCTTCATAAATTGTACTTTTAAAAAAAGCGAAATATAGAGAAAGTATATATTTACATATATTTAGATTGTATAAATTTCAATAGTTGATACATAGTTTCAAGAACTGGTGTAGGAGAATTCACTTCTTTACCCTTCCTAACTACATAACCACAAATAGATTCAATCTCCATCGGCTTCTTATTCAATTTGTCTTGAAGCATTGACGTATTATGTTGACCAGCTATATTTGAATTTTGATAAATCCCCTCATATATCTTATTTTCGATTGAGATTCCCAGTTTATCAGCAACTGTCATCGCTTCTTGACACATAGATTGGGAAATTTTCAAAAGGTCTTCATTGGCCATTATTTCACCAACCTTTGTTTCAGTTGCTGCTGACAATGGATTGAAGGCAACATTCCACAACAATTTCTGCCACTTAATCTTTACTATTTCATGGCTGATCTTAGCATTTACTCCTGCATCAGTGAACAAATTAACTAGTTTCTCAACATGATGAAATGCTTGCTGATCTAACACACCCAATATTAATCTTGGGTTAGATCCTGATTGCTTAATAACACCAGGGGCAGCTATTGAAGCTTGAATAAACGTAGAGACAGAAAGAACTCGTTCTTGACCAAAATACTGTACTAATATCTCTTCGTTATCCACACCATTTTGCAATGTAAGAATAATTGCTTCAGGCTTTATAATAGGTAATAACGCTTCTGCTACTTCTTTTGTATGAATAGATTTTACACAAATGAAAACATAATCCACATCAGAAAAGGATTGATAATCGTTAGTAAAAGATTTCTGTACAACAAAATCTCCCTTTTCACTTTCAATTTTCAAACCTTCCTTCTTCATCTGTTCATAATGATTTCCTCGTGCTAAGAATAAAACATCATTTCCTGCCTTACTTAAGTGCCCGCCAAAATATCCACCAACCGCTCCAGTCCCCACAATGCCAAATTTCAATTCTGCACACTCCTTTGGTATAAAAATAGCCCTATTAGTTTTCATTTTAGCTGTTCTAATAGAGCTATCTCAAATAATTGACTTTAGTTATTTACAATTTTAACTCTCATATATTGAATACTTCACGTGCCCTTTTAATACTTCTTGGTTATGTTGATTAACAGCTAAAACAGTGAATCTAATATTTTCATCTTGTTTTTCTTTTATAATTGCTTTTAAAGTAATCACATCATTCAGGAAGACCATACCTTTAAAACGAATGGAATAGTCACTAATAAAACCCTCATCAAAATAATCTGTAAAGAGCTTTGATAAATTACCCATTGTCCACATACCATGCGCGATAATTCCTGGCAATCCAGTTTTTATTGCTTCTTCATCTATCGTGTGAATTGGATTATAATCACCAGACGCCCCTGCATATTTGATTAAGTCTAGCCGAGAAACAGGTTCTAATTCAACTTCATTTAAGCATTCGCCAACAACATATTCTGTTAATTGTTTCATAGCATCATAACCTTTCTAACAGCCTCTGTAATGATGACCACTTGTTTAGAAGTAAAAATAATTTGTCCATTCATATCTTCCCCAGCACTTGTAAGTACAAGAATCCCCATTTTCCCATTGGATCCCGTCTTCTCGGAATAACCTTTTACCTCTGTATAACATTGTATTTCCTCACCAATAAACAAAGGACGCTCATAATGATATGTTTGCTCACCATGAATTAATCCTTTACTAGGAAGCTGTAACTCTTCAATATGACCATAATCAAATACTCTCGGAAATGTTGGTGGAGCAATATTTTGCTTATAACGAGATAGTTTACCAAACTCCTCATCTATGTAAATTGGATGAAGATCTCCAATTGCCGCCGCGAATTTCTTTACAGCGCCTCTTTCAACAATATTTTTTACTTTCTCAGATCGTTTTCCAATGACATTTTCAAACATTCATTTCCCACCATTCATTGGTTAATTTTTCGGACCACCAGCAACATAAATCACTTGACCACTTACAAAAGAAGACTTTTCATCAGCAAAAAAAGTAACAGCATTTGCAATATCTTCTGGTTTACCGCTTCGACCAACAGGAATATTGCTAACTTGATGCTTAATTAGTTCATCGAATGTAATACCTAAGCGTTTAGCCGTTTCTTTTGTCATTTCCGTCTCTATAAAGCCTGGTGCCACAGCATTGACTGTAATTCCATAGCGACCAAGTTCTATTGCCAATGTCTTAGTAAAACCTTGTAACCCAGCTTTAGCTGTTGCATAATTGGCCTGACCACGATTTCCTAATGCCGATGTAGAAGATATATTGATAATTCTACCATATCCCTTTTCTACCATGTATTTCTGCGCTGTACGAGAAGCTAGAAAAGCACCTTTTAAATGAACATCCATAACCGTTAACCAATCTGAGTCAGTCATTTTAAAAAGCATATTATCTCTAATAACTCCTGCATTATTAACCAAAATATCTATTGAACCAAATAATTCATAAACCTCTTTCATAGCTGCTTCAACTTGGTCAGCTTCTGTTACACTTGCAACCTTTGAATATATGGTATAGCCCTTTTCACGAAACTCATTCGTCGTTTCCTGTAATGCTTCTTCATTTACATCAATTAATGCAACCTTCGCACCTTCTTCAGCAAAACTTTGTAGTATCCCTTTTCCTATGCCCCGACTACCACCTGTAACAAACGCAACTTTTCCTTCAAAACGACCACTCATCATATAACCTCCATTGTAAATTCATTTTATGAACACCTTCATACCAACTAGTAAGTACAATTATTTTATTCTGATTTTTCTGACATTTCAATACCTTTTATCGAACACACACTAAAAGGTATAATTGAAACAAGCATCCAAAGTTGTTCGTGGATGCTCTCTTTCTACTAATTTCAACTACAAATTTTGATTTCATCATAATCCATATCCCTTAAATTATCATGAAAGATAATTTTTGTTTGAAATAAATAGATGAAATCTTTTGAAGTTGATTGCAATTCGGTCGGTATAATATATTTAAACGGAATTTTCGTTACCTCTGAAGAATTTATAGTTTTAGTCATTAATATCGTAGTAGCTGACTCAATACCTTGCTTCTTCTTTGTATTTGTATCTTTTAAAATCAAGTCACATTCTAACCTTTTGATTTTTTGATTCAATTTACCACCCTTAATTTCAAAATAACCAGTAACCAATTCTCCAGATTTATATTCATAAGCATCTAAAACTAAATCAACATTTGTGGAACCAATTTTAAGTAGATGCAGACATTTTTTGAACAATTTTGTTTACCCTCCATATATATTTCAATGATTATAATTATTTCTAAATGCATCAGCATAATCGTCATGTAATTTAATATTACGTGGTTGACTTCAATGATCTAAAGTCAACGTATTCATACCATATAGCTGTGTCGTAACTAATAAAGCAATAGTAATAAATATTTTCCTCGCAAGGTCAACGTCCAATTAATAAATTTCTCCTTTCTTTCAACTAAATATAATAAAGCCCTTCACAATGTATTGGTGAAAGGCTTTTTGTTCTTCATATTCATCCTTCACCAAATTTGGCAAAGGTCTCGCAAACAACAATAATTGTTGCCAATTATGCCGGTGAGGTTAATCACGTAATGACGACATAATTGTCAGTTACTCCCCTTTGGAGTGTATAACTCATTTTTTATTTTGCAAATTCTTTTTGATAAGCATCATCTTATAATATGCTTAATTATAAGTCAATGGATTTAATTCATTATTCTAACAATCTATTTTTATCTCCCCGAATATGAATGATTTCTTTTTTATATAAAACGGCAATGATATTCAAAATGATTTTGGGTATTCTTCTAGGAAAATATGGCTTTAAATAATATTGAAAATAAGCCCGTTTCAAATCATTCCACATCTCACATTTTTTTGTCTGTTTAAATCTTGCCACATCAATCAGTTTAACCTTATTATCACTCGTAATAATAATATTTCGCAAATGAATATCAGATGGATTCAAGCCTGTTTGTCTTGCTAGCTGTAGCACTTCATCAATCGTATGAACTTGCTGTTCTTCTATTGCGATTCCTTTATTTAAACAATCAAATAAAGTTTCTCCTTCAATATAGTCCATAACAATATAGTTACGACCCGTTTCATAAATTTCTGGAAAATAATGAATATGTGCCAGCTTTTTATAAATTTCTGCTTCTTCAAGCGCAATATGTTTGAAGCGTGGTGCAAATACTTTAATAACTATATTCGTATTCTTTATTCGAAATACGCATGCACTTCTACCTGTCCCAATTTGTTCAAGATCTTTATGAAAATCCTCTACTTTAATGCTTCTTCGTGCACTCTTTGAAAATACGATACTCTCAGCGTATTTTTTATAATTGCTCACTTTATTCCCCTCTATTCAATAATAGTTTTATGTAATCGTTTCAATCGAATGACCATTTTAAAATACGCAAAAAAGACCTTACCAAATAATATGGTAAGGTCTCGCAAACAACGTAAATAAACAGTTGCCAATAAAGCCGAGGTTTCCCTGTATTGACGACTTTATTGTATTAGCTACTCCCCTTCAAAACAATTTTGAAAGAAATATTTTATTAATACTGATTATATACAAAACTAGCATTTTTGTCAATTATAATACCACTCGTTAATGAGTATTATTGATCTTGCTCATCAAGCTCAACAAATATTTGTTGCTTACGATAAACTACAGCTTCCATTGTTGCAATTAAAGCATCTTTATTTTCGATTTTTATACGATAAAATCCTACTTTATTATTGCGTTTTTCTTCAGTAGCCGTTGCTCTTATAGTATCTCCTGGAAAGGCTGGAGCTATAAAATGCATATTCGTAGATAAACCAACTGATGTTTTTCCATATGAATTACTTGCAGCTGCAAATGCATAATCAGCCAAGGAGAAAATAATTGCACCATGAACAGTATTATGCGCATTTAACATATGTTCTTGCACCACTAATTCAGTAACAGCTGAGCCTTCCCCTAATTCCACTAATTTCATACCAAGAAATTGTGCATAAGGCTCCTGATCAAGCGTATCAAAAATTTGTCTATAATACTTTTTATGCATTTCTTGTTCGTTCATACAAAATCCTCCTTTGTCCTTTTATATTTTCACATCATTTCCTCTTTATAAAGAAAATACCTCGAATTCAGAAACTACGTTCACGATATTCTGCTTTGCTTCACTCATCATGCTTTCAATTAGCTCCTGAACAGTAGGTATTGATGAAATAAGACCCGCTATTTGTCCACTATTGATAAAGCCATTTTCTAAATCGCCAAGGATAGCGCCTATGTAGTGTTGTTTCTCTGAAGTTAAATCGAGATATTCCTCTTCAGTCATTCCTTTTTGTTCCTGTTGTATTAATTTATGTGCATATGGTGTTTTTAACATTCTTCTAACTTTTCCAACAGGGCGGCCAATAATGACTGTGTCAATATCATTTGCTGTAAGTAGTTTTTCCTTATATATGTCATGAAATGGTGCTTCTTTCGTTGCAATAAAACGTGTCCCTAATTGAACACCACTAGCTCCAAGCATTAAAGCAGCAGATAGCCCTTGTCCATTACCTATACCACCCGCTGCCACAACAGGTATCTTAACCGCTGCTACAATTTGCGGAATTAGCGTGAAAGTTGTTAATTCTAAGCTAGAATTAATACCCGCCGCTTCAAACCCTTCTGCAACTAATACATCAGCTTGTGCCTCTTCTGCTTTCTTAGCATGCTTAACTGAAGCAACTACAGCTATAACTTTAATCCCATGTTCATGTAAAATAGGAATTAGCGGTGCTGGATTACCAGCTGATAAAGAAACGACAGGCACATTATGTTTTATAACCAAATCAACAAGGTCACGAACAAATTTCGTAACACTTATTGGAATGTTAACTGCAAAAGGTTTAGTCGTTCGTTCTTTCGTTTCAATGATAATTTTTTCTACTTCTTCTGGTGTCATGGTTCCACATCCAATTGTCCCTAATCCGCCAGCTTCAGACACTGCAGCCGTCAGTGGTGCATTGCTGATATTGCCCATTCCGCCTTGAATAATTGGATTAGTAATATTTAATAATTTTGTCAAATGTAACATTTTTCACCCTCCTTCTACTATTAATGTTATAATATACAGAAAATTAAAACAATTAAAATTTATGAAAGAAGGTAGTAAAATGCGTATTTCATATAATGGCCATGAACCCAAAATAGATTCTTCTGTATTTACAGCACCTGGAAGTTATATTATCGGAGATGTATCAATCGGAAAGGAATCTACAATTTGGTTTAATGCTGTACTACGAGGAGATGAAGATTCTATTACAATTGGAGAAAGATGTAGCATTCAAGATAATTCTACCATTCACTTATTTGAAGGATCACCAATTGTTATTGAAGATGAAGTAACAGTCGGTCACAATGTCATTTTACATGGATGTCGAGTTGGTAAACGTTCTATCATCGGAATGGGTTCAACAATATTAGATGGCGTAGAAATCGGAGAGGAATGTATTATTGGTGCTAATACGCTTATACCATCAGGCAAAAAAATCCCACCTCGTTCATTAGTAATGGGGTCTCCAGGAAAAGTCGTTCGAGAAATTAACGAGAAAGATTTAGAACTAATACAGCTATCCATTGATACATATGTACAAAAAGGAAAAGAATTTAAAGAAATCCTAAAATAATTTCCTTATAAAGCGTAAAAAGGCGTAAAAAAAGCGATTACAAATCGCTTTTTTTACAGCCTTCTTTTTTTATAACTTTACTTGTTCAGTTATTAATGGATGATTATTCACATCATAACCTTTATCTTTACTTTGCAAATCATTACCTTCTTTAAAAACATCTTCAAAAAATCGGTTTGCAGGCTCGGCTAGTATTTTATAATACTGGCTAAAAAGAAGAGCTGCATGACTTCCATTCCAACGAGCTGGCAATAACTCAGCAGGTAGACCTGGATCTATGAATAAGAATTTTCTATATTCGTGAACGAGATTAGTTCGTTCAACGAAACATTCTGCATCTGACATTTCTTTTTGTTGAATAATACTTTGATGAACAATGAATTTCTTACTGTACTCAGTAATAAATTGCTCATACTTTTCTTCAATTTCACCTAGGGCCCAACTTCTTTCAATTAAAGATTCACTTTCTCTTGGCCCTCTGTATTCTGAAACAAAGAAGTCAACATACGGCTTTATTTGATATTTTTCTATCAAAAGCTCAACTTCTTTTTCTAAATTGTTTGGTGAGATCCAACAGCCATTTGAAAAACTACCAAAACCGCTCCAATACAGTTCTTTTCTTAACTCATCCCGGATTTGTCGCTTTTCTTCTGGGATTGTATACATTAGAATACGCCATTTACCATCCCATTCATGTGGATTTAGTTTAAAGATTCTCTCCGCAGCTTCTTCTACTCTCTTTACACCACGTGGAGTTAAATAATAATAGCTTTTGTGACCTTGTTTCTCTGATTTCACCCATCCTTGCTTCAACATCCGAGATACAGCAACACGAACAGCTTGTTCGTTATGCCCAAATTCTTTTAGTAATCTTATTAAACTACCAATCCAAATTTTGTTTCCATAATGTCGAATGTAATCCCCATAAATCGTAAAAATCATCGATTGCGTATTGCTCATTTACATCTCACTCTTTCTGTTTACACAGCATGATATATTTGTCGATTTTTATACCCTTTTATATCATATCGAATAATTCTCAATGTTCGCAACAATTATTTACCCGTAAAATTTGCTGGTCTTCTTTCGCTAAACGCTTGTAAAGCTTCTACACGGTCTTCAGTTGGAATAATTATTTCATACGCTTTTGATTCAATCGCTAGTCCTGTTTGTAAATCCACATTCATTCCTTGATTAATTGCAAACTTCGCTTGGCGAAGAGCAACAGGACCATTCTTCAACATTTCTTTTGCTAGATTTTCACAAACAGACATTAACTCTTCTCTTTGAACTACATTAATCAGAATACCCCACTGTAAAGCATCCTGACTAGAAAACTTTCTTGCTGTTAAAATTAATTCTTTAGCTTTTGTTTCTCCAATTAATCTTGGTAATCGTTGTGTTCCACCTGCACCAGGAATAATCGCCCAACTCGTTTCGGTTAATCCCAGTTGTGTATCATCGATAGCAATTGCAAAGTCACAAGCGATCATTAATTCGAAACCACCACCAAATGCAAAGCCATTCACTGCAGCTATTGTAGGCTGTGGTAATGATGCAATTTGATTAAATACATCACGAATCGCCTTTACATTTCTTCTAACTTCTGTTTCATTTAAAGTTTTACGTTCTTTTAAATCAGCCCCTGCTGAAAATGCTTTTTCTCCAGCACCTGTAAATATAACTACACGTACTTCAGGGTCAAGTTCAATAGCAGTTACAACATCTTGCAACTTCTTCAACATATCATAATTAAAGCAATTCAACACATCTGGACGATTTAAAGTAACATATGCGATATAATTTTCTTTTGTATATTGAACAGTTGACATCAAACTCACTCCTTACAATTTTCAACTATAACTGATATTCCTTGACCTACTCCGATACACATCGTAGCTAATCCATATTGAGATTCACGCTTTTTCATTTCATAGATAAGGGTTGTTAAAATACGCGCTCCACTGGCGCCAAGTGGATGCCCTAAGCTAATAGCTCCCCCATTGACATTTACTTTACTTTCATCACATTCCAATTGACGAATACATTCTAAAGACTGTGAAGCAAACGCCTCATTTAATTCAATTAGATTAAGATCCTTAATCGACAGACCCGAACGTTCTAACGCTTTTCTAGTTGCATAAATTGGTCCTAGACCCATTACAGCTGGTTCTAGTCCAGCAGTTGCACCCACTACATATCTTACTAATGGCTTCAACCCTAATTCCTTTGCTTTATCAGCGCTCATCAATAATAGTGCAGATGCACCATCATTGACACCAGATGCATTACCAGCAGTCACTGTACCATCTTGGAAAATAGGTTTCAGCTTATTTAGTTTCTCCAAAGTTGTTTCAGGTCTTGGATGTTCGTCAAGATTTACTATTATCTCGTTTCCTTTACGATCACGATAAATCACTGGCACAATTTCATCAGCAAATCGATTTTCTTCCATCGCTTTTTTCGTTTTTTGTTGACTTTCATATGCAAATTTATCTTGATCTTCACGAGAAACATTACAACGCTGTGCAACATTTTCTGCTGTTTGAGGCATTGTATCAGCACCATACATTTCTTGCAGCTTCTTGTTCGTAAATCTCCAACCAATTGTTGTATCAATCATTTCCATATTTCCTCTGGGATAATCTTGATTCGGTTTTGCCATAACAAACGGTGCACGTGTCATACTCTCTGTTCCACCAGCAATATAAATATCTCCTTCTCCAACTGCAATGGCTCTAGCCGCATACATAACAGCATCTAATCCAGATCCACAAAGACGATTAACCGTTGTACCACCTACACTTACTGGAAGACCAGCTAATAAAGAAGACATTCTCGCAACATTTCGATTATCTTCACCTGCTTGATTAGCATTACCAAGCACAATTTCCTCAATTTCCGAAGCTGACACATTTGGATTTCTTTCGATTAATGCCTTAATAACAACAGCCCCCAAATCGTCAGGGCGAACATCTTTTAATGCTCCTTTATATCTACCAATTGGGGTACGAACAGCATCAACAATAACTACTTCTTTCATTGCTTTACACCTTCTTTATTGATAGTTGAATAATCATAAACACCTTTACCAGTTTTTCTTCCTAATCTACCAGCTTTCACGTATTGTTCTAGCAATGGTGCAGGTCGATACTTTTCACCGAGCTTCTCGTGTAAGTACTTTAAATTATTTAATCGAGCATCTAATCCTACTAAATCAACAAGTTCAAACGGTCCCATAGGATAATTTAGACCTAGCTTAATAGCTTTATCAATTTCTTCTGGGGTCCCAAGACCTTCCTGAAGCATATAGAAAGCTTCATTTCCGACAAGAGCACTAATACGACTTGTCACAAAACCTGGAAACTCATTGATTACAACTGTTTCTTTCCCCATTCGTTCTGCTACCTCTCGAATTATAGTAGCTGTTTCATCACTTGTTTCTAATCCTCTAATTATTTCAACTAAAGGCATTTTATGTACTGGATTAAAGAAATGCATAGCAATGGTTTGACTAGGACGTTTCGTAAACGAAGCGATTTCAGTCGGACTCATTGTTGACGTGTTGGTTGCAAATAAACATTTTTCGTTTGCGAATTCTTCAATCATTGTAAATACTTCTCTCTTAATATCTGTTTTTTCTGGAACAGCTTCAATAACTAAATCCGCTTTACCTAAAGCTTCTTTTGGTTCAGTTGAAAAATGTAAAGTTTCCTCAATAGTTTTCACAGTTTCACTAGTTATCTTTCTGAGCGATAACCCTTTATCCATTATTTGATTTATTTCATTTTTGGCATTATCTAACGCTTGCTCATTAATATCAACTAATGTGACATTATAACCTCCTAGCGCTCCTACATACGCTATACCTCTTCCCATAACTCCTGATCCAATTACGACAATATTAGAAATCATCCTATTCCCTCTCTTTTATCTAAAATGTAATAGACATGCTTTGAATACAAGACGAGCCTTGAAGGAAATCCCCTTGTAGATTTCTGTTTAAGGAACGACTTATGCTCCAAGCATGTCTATTACTCTTTTATTTCTTTTTTATGTTCTAGCTGAAGTTAATAAGCCATTACACCCCAAGTGGGTTTAATGGGCGACTGCCATAGTAAGACACAATACTCTTTGTTTCTGTATATAAATCTAACGTTTCGATACAAAGCTCTCGACCAAAACCAGATTGTTTATAACCACCAAATGGTGTTCCTGGGAATGCTGAGAATGGGCAGTTAACCATTACAATTCCAGCTTGAATTTGGTTCGCAACTCGAGTTGTACGTGCAGCATCTTTCGACCATAGTGCTGAACCTAATCCAAATTCTGAATCATTAGCTAACTTAACAGCTTCCTTTTCATCCTTGAACGGCATAATTACTACTACTGGTCCGAAGATTTCTTCCTGTACAACTTTCATCTCATGATTGACATTTGCAATTACCGTTGGTTCATACCAGAAACCATTTTCATAGCCTTCCACAACTGCAACTTTACCCCCAACCAGAATTTCAGCACCGTCAGCAATGGCTGATTTCACGTATGAATCAATGACATTTAATTGATTTTGATCAATTATTGCTCCTACATGAGTACCTTGATCAAAGGGATTTCCTAATTGAAGCTTCTTCGTTTTCTCAACAAACTTACCTACAAATTCCTCATAAACTTCCTCTTGCACATATAAACGAGAACGTGCTTCACATGATTGACCAGAATTATAGAAGATACCATATAATGATCCATCTACGGCAGCATCAATATCAGCGTCCGCAAACACAATATTAGGTGATTTACCACCAAGTTCTAAAGTCACGCGCTTCAATGTTTGTGAAGCTCTTTCCATTATGTTTTTTCCAATTGGAGTTGAGCCAGTAAACGCTACTTTATCAACTTGCTTATGTCCAACTAGATAATTTCCAACTTCAGCTCCAGGTCCTGGAACAATATTAACAACACCTTCTGGCACACCTGCTTCAAGACAAATTTCACCAAGAATAATTGCTGTTAGTGGTGTCAATGAAGCTGGTTTAACGACTACAGAACAACCCACTGCGATGGCAGGTGCTATCTTCCAAGCAGCCATCATTAACGGATAATTCCAAGGGATAATTTGTGCACATACACCTACTGGTTCCTTCTCAGTGTAATTATGGAATTGACCAGGAACATTGTTCACAACCCCACGATGACCTACGATTGCGCCTGCATAAAACTCAAAATCTTCAATTGCTTGCATGACTTGTCCTTGGGCAGTCGAAAGTGATTTTCCTGTATCCAAAATTTCTAATTCAACCAATTCGTTAAATCTAGCGCGCATAATGGACGCTATTTTATTTAGTACACGTGAGCGTTTATTAATCGGTGACTTCTTCCATTTACCATAATCAAAAGCGTGACGTGCAGCTTGTATTGCTTTTTCTGTGTCTTCTTTTGTCGCTTGAGCTACTTCTGCAATCAGCTCACCCGTAGCAGGATTAAATGTTTTGAAAGTCGCATTGTTGCTACTAGCTACTTGTTCACCGTTGATAATAAGATGGTATAGATTTCGCTTCATTGATTGCTGTTGAGTTTCTGAATCTTTAATTGTTGACATAAGTCACACTCCTATTACGTTATTTTCCTATGAATGTTGGTTTTCTTTTTTCTAAGAAAGCCTGTACGCCTTCACGATGATCTTTCGTTAGGCCTGCAATTCGTTGACCTTCAGCTTCTTTTTCTAAGTATGTGTCAAACGGAAGTTCTTCTGCAAAAAGCATGTATCGTTTAATTAATCCAATTGCTTTTGTTGGCATTTGAGCTATTTTAATAGAAAATTCAGTTATTTCTTTCTCCCACGAATCCATCGGGATAACACTTGTTACTAAACCTAATTGTAAAGCTTGTGCTGTGGATATTTTCTCACCCAAAATGGCTAGCTCTGCTGTTTTTGCTCGACCTAATAGTTTACTAAGGAAATATAAATTACCTGAGTCTGGTATTAGTCCTACATGGATAAAAGCATTCACAAAGCTTGCTTTTTCTGAAGCTAAGCGGAAATCACAGGCTAAAGCCAAACTAAACCCTGCACCTGCCGCCACTCCATTTACCGCAGCAATAATTGGTTTTTCGCATTGCGTTATTTGCTTTATCATCGGACTATAGTGTTGCTTAATCACTTGACCGTGATCCATACTTTCATCGACTTCTGATAAATCTTGACCAGAACAGAATGCTCTTCCTTCACCAGTAATAACAATACATCTTACTTCATCGTCAGAAGCAGCATTACGTACGGCTATTTTCACTTCATGATTCATTTGCGCTACAAAAGCATTTAATTTGTTTGGTCGATTTAATCGCAACCATGCAACACCATCTACAACTTGATAACTAATGGTTTCGAACACAACATTGCCTCCTTATTTCCCTTCAAATCGCGGCTTTCTCTTTTCAACAAATGCTTGCATACCTTCTTTTTGATCTTGAGAAGCAAATAATAAATAGAAATTCTTTCTTTCATATTGCATTCCTTCATATAAGGAATAATCTACTGCTTTGTTTACTGCATCCTTTATTAATCGTAGTGATAAAGGAGGTTGATTTGATAGCCTCTTAGCAAACTTCATCGCTTCTTCATCTAACAATTCTAATTCTACAATTGTATTAACTATTCCATGCTCTTTTGCTACACGAACAGGAATTCGTTCTCCAGTTAATAGCCATTCTAACGCTTTTGTACGACCAACGGTTTTTGTTAAACGTTGTGTGCCGCCTGCTCCTGGCATAACGCCAAGATTCACTTCAGGGAAAGAAAACTCGGTCCCATTAGCTGCAATTAATAAATCACAACAAAGTGCTAATTCGAATCCACCACCAAAAACAAACCCTTTCACTGCTCCAATAATAGGTTTCTTAATCAATGCTAATCGATCCCAATCCGCAAACTGATTTAACAACTCTAAATCAATAGCACCATCACTCGCCATCTCATCAATATCAGCACCTGCTGAGAACGCACGACCATTTCCAGAAATTAAGATGACAGAAACTTCATCGTTCCTATCAAACTCTTCCATTGTGTCTACAATTTCTTTCACCATTGTACGATTTAAGGCATTGAATTGCTTAGGACGATTTAACCTAATACACCCAACACTCTCACAAATAGAAGTTTCGATAAATAACGACATTATACTTCTTCACCAATCATTAGCGTTACCAGCTCACCTGCAAAGCCCATTAAATCTTTACCAGATGCTTTGCCTTCTACTGAACGTAATCCTTGTTTTAATGCTTCGTGATCATCATAATACATTTCACATAGCAAATAATAAGCACCTTCGCCACCCATTGGAGAACCAACAATTTTTGTTACTTCCATTTTTCTAAGTCCAGGAATTTTCGAAGTAATTGGACCATGAACATTGAAATAGTGCTCATCAAACTCTTCCTTATTTTCCGGATGTTTATATAAAGCTATTAATTTAACCATTTATATTTCCTCCCATTACATTAATATAGATACTGGTTTCATTGCTTCAAACGGATTTTTACAACTCTTACAATACAGAATGCTTCTACATGCAGTTGGGCCAAAAATATTCTCCAACGTAACATACGTTGAACCACAATATGGACAATCTACATGCCAAGAGCCATCCTCTTCTAATTGACTAGGCGGAGGGGAAATTCCAAATTCCTTTAATCCTTTTTTACCCTCATCTGTAATGCGATCAGATGTCCAAGGGGGAGAAGTAAGAAACTCAACTTCTACAACCTCATAATCTGTTACATCTTGTACAGCACGAATGATATTCTTTTTAATAAACTCTAAAGCCGGGCATCCCAGAAAAGTAGGTAATACTTTAATTAAGATTGAATTTTGCTGAATTGCAACCGAATCAACCATTCCCAAATCAATTATGCTAACAGTATCGATTTCAGGATCTTTTACATTTCGCAAAATATGAAATACTTCATTTTCTGTTATTTGAATATGGTCCTGCATTTCTCTCACCTCTTTAAAGAAAATTACCAAGCTGTAACAGGATCAGAGTTATATACTTCAGAAAGAGTTACAAGAGCATCGTCTATTTCACTAGTATGTAGTCCATTTCTCCCGTTATATTGTTGCACTTTAAGCTCTTTAGGAACTTCAATACCTACAGAGTTAAATACTGGCGTAATGGCAGCAATCCATTTTCCTTGTAAATCTGCACCATCTAACAATCCTTGCTGTTTAATAGCCGCGTCTTGATTCCCTAAAGAAAATACATCGCCAAAATCGTTCCACACTTGCTCAATAGCTTCTGACATACGCGTTTTCGCTTCTTCCGTTGAATTTAATAATTGAACAAACCATGTTCGCCAATGCATTAAATGAAAATAAATTTCCATATTCACTTTTACAGCCACTTCTGCAAGAGGTGCATAGCTACTTTGTTTTAAAGCATCCATTTTGATTTTTTTGGCTTGTGTATAAAAATAATTGCGAACAACTGCAAACGCCCAATCATATTGAGCATTTTCCATATAATAGCCAGGCCCGTTCAAACGTTCTACGATAATAGCATTCTTTCTTTCCGCAGCAGGGCGAGCATGTGCTAAATCATCTGCTTTTCCTGCACCTAATTCTTGCAATAATCCATAAAACATAGCTGCGTGGCCCATACTATCTTGCGTAATAGAAGAAGATGCCACATCTTCTTCTATATGCGGAGCTAACCCTAGCCATTCCGAATTTCGAAATGAATATAAGAAGTCATCATCCGCTAGTTGAAATAATAATTCAACTAAAGCCGTTTTATATTCAGAAGTCATAGTTACCGCGTCTTGACTCATTTTTGATCCCCTCCTGCCCAAGATAGAATTTCTTTCTCATCAAGCATCTTTTGTTCATAATGACGCCATCTTTCTCTTAAATAACCATAACCTTTCGTTGTTCGATAGTCTTTGTTATCTAAGCGCACAAGCATTTGTTTATCTTCTGGTGTTATGGCTCCGATGTCTTTACGATTTACTACCCAAATGTCTGCAACAGTATCGCGACGCATGAAGTTTTCTTGAGCCATTATTAGAGCCATTTCTTTATTTGGAGCAAGTAAGCTGAATTGATGTTGAAACGCGGAAGTTGGTGTTTTTTTACTGAATACTTCATACTCTTGGTAAAAGTTTTTTTTCTCATTAGTCATTGGCATTAACCTCCTTTTCAATTAATGGATTGTTTCTGCTAAAGCATCGCGAACCCATGCGTTGTTTTCATAAGATGTTCTTCGTAGTCTTAAACGGTCTTGTGAACGTGGTCCTTGATTACTAATAATTTTCTTAAATTCATTCCAGTCCGGTTGTTGATAAATCCATTGTTGCTGTTCTTCATCAAAATGAATAGTCGAATCAGGTATTATTAAACCTATAGACTGAATTCTTGGTACATACTTCGTAAAAAACTTTTGACGTAATTCTTCATTTGTCTTTACACGAATTTTATATTTTATTGTTATATCTTGCTTAGATGTGCCGGTTGTTTCACTACTCGCCGGCCCAAAAAACATAAGCAATGATTCCCACCAACGATTTAGCGCATCTTGGACTAATGCTTTCTGCTCTGCAGTACCCTCAACTAAAGCCATAATGATTGCTTCTCCATGTTGGGCGTGAAATACTTCTTCCGCACAAATTCGATGAAGAGCTCTAGCATAAGGTCCGTATGATGCATTTAGCATATTTGTTTGAGACATAATCGCTGCTCCATCAACAAGCCAACCGATTAGCCCAGCATCACCCCAAGATTTAGTAGCCATATGGAACACGTTATGAAACTTTAAATCTCCGTTGAAAAGATCTTGCATTAAATCTCCTCGATCTTTTCCGTAAGGTTTTAACAAATCTTCTGCTACTCGTAGCAACAATTGACCGTGCCCCATCTCATCTTGAACTTTCGCCATAATCCCTAATTTTCTTCGTAAAGAAGGTGCTTTGGGAACCCATTCTTTCTCGGGAAGCGCTCCCATAATTTCGCTAATACCATGCATTGATATTAACTTAATCAGTGCTGTTCGATAATCCTCAGGCATCCAATCGTCAGCTTCGATTTTTTCTCCATTATTTATCTTTTGTATAAACAATTCGAGTTTTTGGGAATCTGATGATTCTGTTACAATCGTCATTATGAAATCCTCCTTCATATAACACTTTTATAACCGTATTATAGATTTGAGTTATATAAAAAGTCAATAAATTCTGAAAACTATTTTTAAACTGGTAATCCTTTCTTACGATGATCGATAATACGAATCGCTTTTCCCTCTGATCTAGGTATACTACCAGGTGCTAACACATTCACTTTCATCGTTACTAAACAGTAATTTTTCATATCGTGTCGAACATTCTTAGCCACTGTTTTTATATAATCATTTTTTAAATCATCGTTACAATTCCGATATATTTGTTCATTTATTTCGACATGTAATTCAACATGATCCATTGCATCTTCATGATATAAATGTACTTGATAATGTGGAACTAAATCTTCATTTCGAAGTAAGCATTCTTCTATCTCCGAAGGAAACACATTTACTCCACGAATAATTAGCATATCATCAATGCGTCCTTTCACACGAGACATGCGAGCGGTTGTTCGTCCACAACTACATGTGCCCCTAGTAATAGAAGCGATATCTCCTGTTCGATAACGAATGACCGGAGAAGCTTCTTTCGTTAAACTCGTAAATACTAACTCTCCTTCTTCACCATCTGGAACTGGTTGTAGTGTATCTGGATTGATGACTTCTACAATGAAATGATCTTCTGCAATATGTAATCCATCTTGAGCTTCATGACATTCCATTGCAATACCAGGTCCCATCACTTCGCTTAAACCATAAATATCACAAGCCTTAATGCCTAGCTTAGATTCTAATACTTTTCTTAATTCTTCCGACCATGGCTCCGCACCAAAAATCCCGAATTTCAATGAAGATTCAAGAGGATCTTTACCCATACTTTCCATTTCTTCTGCAATTCTAAGAATATATGAAGGAGTACCAGCTATGACTGTCGGTTTACACTCTTCAATAATATTAATTTGTCGAGTAGTATTACCACCGGAAATAGGTATTGTAGCCATACCCAGTCTTTCTCCACCATAATGAAGCCCTAATCCACCAGTAAATAAGCCATAACCATATGCATTCTGGAAAACCCCATCCGCTTCTCCACCAGCAATCGCTATAGCACGAGCGACAATATCAGCCCAATTATTAATATCTCCTTCTGTATAGCCCACAATAGTTGGTGTGCCACTCGTTCCAGATGATGCATGAATACGCACTACTTCTTTCATGGAAGTTGCAAATAATTCAAATGGTTTACTATTTCGTAAATCCGCTTTCACTGTGAATGGTAATTTACTGATGTCTTCTACAGTTTTTATATCCTCTGGTTTTAAACCAAGTTCATCAAATTTACTATGATAGAATGGAACATTCCCATAGACTCTTTTTAATGTTTCTTGTAATCGAGTTAATTGAAGCGCTTTCATCTCATTTTCTGAATATGTTTCAACTTCATGAATAATCATTTAATATACCCCTTCCCATTCTATTTGCTAATTTATTCTGAAAGCTTGTAAGTTAAATCTTCAAGAGACCGGACTCTTTCATTAAAACGCAGGGGAATTAAAGGCGTTTTGAAATGAACATCAAGCTTCCATCATGAAATTTACGGATTTATTCCTTGCACCTTTTGCCTTATAAGTTAGCTTACAAATTGGAGGAGACGGACATTTATTAAGCAATAACAATATAAAAGTGCTTCTCATAACAAATCCAACTTACAAGCTTCCAAAACATAAATATTTTTCAAACATAACGAATATATTTCGAATGATATATTTTCGTTATATTTAAAATTAAGATAACATGAATATCCTTAATTGTAAATATTTTCTGAAAACTATTATAATCTATAAATTAACAGTTAAAGCAGCTAAAAATAATACCAAAATAGCAAATATCTAATACCAAAAATCTGATATTTATTAAATGACACAGTTTTTGCAATATGTACGCTTTATTGTTATATGTAAAGAACTTAAAAAAATAAGACGATATTCCAAAATATAATGGAATATCGTCTTTTTCTTTCACAATATTTTTACCACTTTATTTACAGGTTCTTAAGAACTTTTACAAGTTTAACACTTGGTTTTCCGTTGTATTAGAAAATAAATCCGCTAAATAATCATTCAGAAAAATCCCCTTAGGATCTAATTCATTTCTAATTATTTGGAAATCTGTAAACTTAGGATATAAATCTCGTAATTCTCTATTGCTTCTTTTATGCATTTTTCCCCAATGAGGACGCCCTTCATATTTTTTCATAATTTGTTCCATATCATAAAAATACTCTTCGTATGGCATTCCTTTATACATATGAAAAGCGATATAAAACGAGTCACGATTATATGCTGGACTAAGCCAAATTTCATCTCCTTTTACCGTCCGACACTCTATAGGGAAATGGACATTGTATCGTTTTGTTTCTATTTGCTTCCTGATTTCACGTAAAACACTCTTCATATGCTCCAAAGGAATAGAGTATTCAACTTCCCTAAACCGAACTAGGCGTGGTGTAGCAAATAGATTATAGCTATGCGATGTAATGTTTGCTTTTCCTATTGCTTTAGCAGACATTTTACTAAAAAAAGAGCTTGTTTTAGGGAAGATTCTACATGTTTCAGAAATGATATAAAATAAGTAGTTTTCAAGAATAAGATTTTTATAATAATGACCTTTTAAACTTTGAGGGCTTTTATCTGTAATATTCATCGTTTTAACTTGAACTAAGTCTGAAAAAGGAAATAAGTAAAACTCGAAATGGCGATTTGTATGAATTAATGCTTCTAAATGCTTTTCAAGATGTTCATACGAAATTTTATCACTAATATATTCATATACTGGACTTTTTATAATTCTCACAGTAACTTCTACAATTATGCCTAACATCCCAAGTGAAACAAGACTAGCTTTGAAATATTCTGGATTATTTTTTTCGGATAGAGACAACACTTCACCTGAAGCAGTAACTAATTTCAATGCTATCACTTGAGTGGAAACATTTCCAAAAGCTAAGCCAGTACCATGCGTTCCAGTAGATAGTGCTCCAGCAATACTTTGAACATTCACGTCTCCTAGATTTTCCTGAGAATAACCTTTTTTACCAAGAGCTTCTCCAATAGCATACAATCTTGTTCCAGCAAGAATAGTGGCTGTATCTTCTTCTTCATTTAGTTCTTGTATTCCACTTAATAAATCCAATGATAATAGCCAATCATTTGTTTGAACAATTTTAGTAAACGAATGCCCTGCGCCAACTACTCGAATTTTCTTATTATGTAAAGCCGCATCCTTTACAATTGTACATACTTCTTCAATAGAACTTGGGTATATGATTTTTTCTGGAGTGCTTACACTAGTATGTGCCCAGTTTTTCCATGTTTGTTTTTCAACTATTTTAGTCATAAAAAACATCCCCCTTCTCCACGATACGTTTCGTATCGTTCAATTATTTGACCATTTGATATACAAACGATTTCCTGAAAACGCTCACAAATTTCTCCAGCTTTTGCAGCTCTAAAAATGATTGGATCTCCTATTTGCAATTGGGCTTCATCAAAGTAGACGGGTGTTTGCACCTCCCCTGCTCCTTCTAACGGAAGAAGCCTACCACCTTTTGGATAGACAGGCTGTGGAACTTTATCTTTACCTGCAGGTCCTGATGAAATATATCCACCTCCAAGACAAGTATATATATGAGGAGAAGGTATTCTTACGATTGGTAATGCAAAGAATAAGGCCGGTTTATATTGAAATGAAGAATAATAGTCGAATAATAACGGGGAATAAATACCTGAACCAACCGTTATTTCTGTGACAACTTCTTCTTTTGAAGTGGTATCCATGCTTCCTGTTCCGCCACCATTTACTAGTGTAAGTATAAATCCTTCCTGTTTTAGAGCATCAACCATTCTTTTTCGTCGTTGAGCGATTTCTTGAATCGATTTTCTTTTCATATATGCCACAACTTTATTCTTCAATTGCTGCGAAGGCATTTGTTCTCCAACACCTGCAATTTGTGCCTCATACCCCATTAAACCAATCAGTTCTAAATGTTCACAGTTCTTTATTTTCCTCGCAACTTGTAGGACATCTATTTCATTAGTAAGTGGTGATCTCCTAACACCGAAGTGAAGAGAGCCAAATTTTGTACTCATGTCAACATCAATACAAATATTTAGTTTACCATTCACTTGTTGACCAATACGTTCTAAAAAGTCGATATGCTCCTCCGAATCTACCATGCATATTATTCTTCTACCATTTTTATTATGCTTCGCAATTTCACCGATAGCTTCTTCATCCCAGCATGGATAACCTAGCAATAGATCATCAAAACCTTTTTCTATTAAAAATACAGCTTCACGTGGACTAAAGCACATTAACCCTTTAAATACGCTATCCGATTCTAGTATTCGTTGTAAAACTTTAGCAGAGCGAATCGATTTTGTTGCAATTCGAATAGTCTTTCCATTTGCTTTAGCTGCAATGCTTTTACAATTACTTTCAAACGCAGCTTCATCTAACAGTAATGCTGGTAAAGGTATTTGTTTCATTAATTCTCTTGAAAGCACGTAAAACACCACATTTCTGAATTATTTAATACTCGAATTCTTTATATTATAAACGAAAACGAATCATTCATGAATGTTTTTTCTGAAAATTCAGAATTAAAATTCCCAACGTTCTTTATTTACCGCTTTACAACATTCAAATATTTTTTTCACCAATCAATCCCTATCAATGATTCACAGCAAATTCATAGACAACAAGTCACTTATGACTAAAAATTAAGTAAATTACAATATATCAAAATAATGCTATAATAAAAAAAAGTCCATTTTAGGAGATGTTTTATTTGTTAGACAGCAGCTTTGAAACGTCAGCTATCATTTTAGCAATCATGATCTTTGTTATATTTTGCTTTTTTATAGTCTTTGTTGCTATTAATACGAAAAAAGCAAAAGCAGACTCTACAACAAATACTAGTGATTCAAATGATTCTCAAAAAAAGAAGGTAGATTAAGTAGTCTTAAATCATAAAAGTATGTGAAATTAACATTATGCGTGTATCTTTGTTAATCGTTCGCATACTTTTTTATTATTTCATCAGCATTTACAGTTAATTTTCGAACTTCTTTTGCAACGACGTTAACCCCCTTACCACGTTCTCCTGCAATGATTGTGACGCTAACAAATTATCTTTAGCGTATGAAATGAATTTTTTTTGATTAACGATTGTAGAAATGTTTGTCGTTTTAAAACAAAAAATAATCCCCTTCACTCATTGAGTTGGAGATTATTTTTTCTCATAACTTTATACAATTTTCTTTCAAAAAGATACACTTCCCATATATAGTAGTTTTACATTTTCACTATTACATCATCTTGCATCTTGATTTTGGCAGCTACTCTCTCATATGCATCTAAAACAATTTGTTGTTCAAGATTTACTAACTTTGATATTGATTCAATTGATCGTACACATAATCCTTTATCCTTGATTGATTCATTCATTATTTGAATTAGTGATAAAAAAATACTCTGGAAGGCACTCATATACCACTTAGGCTTTAATCCAATTTGCACATGAACCTCGGCAATTATTTTCCTCTTATTTATAAATTGCTCATCAATATGTCCATCAAACAATTCAATAATATGTTGTCGAAGTGTTCGCTTCAATCGATCGATACTACTATGATTTTGTATGATTTCAATTAAGGATGATTCAACAGCAATAATTTTGTAAAATTCATTTACTAAATCATCGATATGTTGGACAACCGTATCTCTAATACAATGAACAATTTGTAAATCTTCATATCTTAAATCAATCATTTGGATTTGTTTTTGTAAATCAATATTATCTCCAACACTTATATGAACTCCCGATTCATTAAATGTATCAATCTCATCTATTATTTTTTCCTCTGTTAAAAGCATTACCCTTCCCCCAAGTTTACAATGTATGAAAAACATGTAAATTATATCAAAGAAACTCATACTATAATGGGTATAAACGCTAATAATTATTACATTTTTGTGTTATTTTAGAAAAACTTCCCTTATTACACAATATTAGTTTGCTTTATTAAAAAAATAATCCCCATCTTCAAAAAGAGCATATTCTTCTTTACTAACACCATCTTTTGTTAAATACTCTAATATAATTTTTAAAGGTTCTTTTGTATCCGCTTTTTGGGTGCCTTTAATTTTAATAATAGGAAGTTCTTTATCATCTCTCGAATAATCAATCGTAAAATAGAAAACCTCTCCGTCTTGTGAATCATTTACCAAGTTTATTTGAAATCCATGAAACTCTACATCCTTTTCATTTTCAACAATCATCATTGCCATCGTTTGGAATTCAGGAAAATAATATACAGCGTAAGATTCATTCATTTCTTTCATATTATTAGTTTTAAAAATAGATTTATAGTTATTCATAATACCATCCCCATGTTAATTTACTGTTCACTTTACTATATCAATAATATCATTTTCTTTGTTGAAAAAAACCTCCACTCAAATGAGAGGAGACTTTTAAATAAGTTGATATCACTAAATAAACCAGCACGCTTTATTGCTGTTCCATGGAGATTTGTATCATTAAATCTTTTCTCTTCTACTTTACAACCCGTCTATCCCTATAAATAGATACCGCTAACACAATACCTGAAACTGCTCCAAAGAATAAAAATGCTTGAATAAGTGGAACGAAATTGTAGCTACCTTTCTGCCAGAAATCGATAAAGTCCCTGCTAATATAACTCATCGGAAGGGTCTTGGCTACTGCCTGTAATGCCTCTGGCAAGTTCTCCATTGTAACCCCCATCATGCCACATAAAATCATAATCCCAAAATAGAGCACCATTGCTACACAATAAGTCGGGCCAAATTTTTTAAAAATATTAGAAAGTCCATGTGCCAAAACAAAAAAGAAGATTCCTAGTAAATATAAACAGACAAGCAAGATAAGTGCTGAACTAAGTTTCGGTGTTTGTAGATCAAGGAAGAGGAAATCAGCTACAACATAAATAATAAGAGCAAATGTCATCACTAGTAGCTGGGCAATAATCTTGGCTGTTATAACAGTTCTTTCTCGAAATCCAAACAATCTCATCCGAATTGGTATTTCCTTCTCTAACTCTTGAGAATACGTTGCGGCATAGCCGAGCAAGATAATCGCCATTGGAATGATTAAGCTCATTGTAATAAATACACTTGTATTTACTTCTGGTACCATCGCTTTCGGCACTTCACTTGCAACAGCCTTCGTTATAAGAAAAGACATTAAAATAGGAAACACAATCCCGAAAAAGGAAACGAATGGATTCCCTATAATATTACGCATTTCATACACAATTAAACTCCCGCTAAAATTCTTACCCTTCATGACGCACTTCTCCTTTCTCGTAAAATGATTCCTTTGCATTAATAGACATAATTTCAATATCATTATTACTTCTCTTAAAGTTTATATCGTTTTGAATTAACAATGATGTAATTTCTCCTTCAATCTCTCTATCTTTACAAGATAAAGCAATTAAATGATTGGGTGCCTTTAATTTTGGAAACACAGCTGTTAATTGTTCATTTTTAACATTGTTATCAACAGTAATAATGGCATTTCCGCAATACGTATGAAATAGCTCTTCTTTTCCCCCAAAAGCTACGACCTTTCCTTTCTCTAAAATTAAGATTTTATCTACTAATTGTTCTAATTCCTCATAATAATGAGAGACAACGCAAAGTGTCGTTTTTTTATTTTCATACCATTGCACTAACTTTTCCATCAATTTCTGTCTTGTTTCAAAATCAAGACCCGAAGTTACCTCATCAAAAAAGGTAAGCGGCGCATCCTGAATCATTACCATAATTATTGTCAGTCTTTGCTTTTGCCCTCCTGAAAGTGCGGAAAATTTTTTCTTTAAGCATCCCTCAAAATCGAAAAATGAAATCAAATCCTGTAACTGTTTATTTTTCTTAATCTTTGTGCATAAGAGAGTTTCCATAATATGTTTTACACTCATCGTGCTCACATAATTATTTTGCTGCATATGAACAGCCATTTCTTCTGGCTGAAGTTGCGTATTAATACTTCCTTTATAATCAGTCAATCCAAGAATTGATTTTACAAACGTTGTCTTTCCAGCACCATTAGAGCCAATAATCCCTATTCGTTCTCCTTGTTCGAATTCAATTGGTTTTTCAATGTTAAGTGCTACTTGTTTACCATATTGAACGTGTAAATGCTTAATTGTCACTAACATCCCTGTCACTTCCTCCCATCTGTATAGATCATCTATTCATTTGTTATCCTTACAATTACATTAACAAATGCGTATGAATTTCAGATGAAGACTATATGCATTTGTTTTAATACTTCTTCTTCATAAAGAGTTTCTTTATGAACGTTTTCATTCATCTCCCCTTGAGTACATGACGAGTTCTTAGCAGCTGTTATCACCACTTATTTTGACTGGATGTCACAAAATGTTGAAAGGGATTCCTAATGACAAATATACCTTATGAAAATAGAAGCTTCGCTTGAACGCCTCCATCAATATTAGTAATCTTTATTTCACAACCTAACAATTTTGCATAATAGGAAATAACATAAAGCCCTAATCCATGCCCTTTGTTCTTTGTATTACTACTAACAAATGGTTCATAAATATGCGGCAGTAATTCTTCCTCAATGAATGTTCCATAATTTTTAATAGAGATCTGTTTGTCTGCAAAAATAATTTCAATTTTTTCTCCTAAGGGTGTATATTGAACAGCATTAGAAAGTAAATTATCGATTATTTTCTTCATTATTTCTCTATCTGTTTGTACCAATGCCATTGATCCCTCTTGACTAACAGTCAAACCTTTATCTGCCATTTGAATTTCATAAGCATATAATTGCTCTTGTACAACTTCTTCGATAGAAACAGATTCCATTTGTAATTCATCAACACAATGGTTTAAATATAAAATATTTTCTACAATCATTCTCATTGATTGGAGCTGTCCTTTTACCTGTGGCAAATACTCTTTTATATTTTTATATTTTCCTATCTCATTTACCATACTGTCTATTAATAATAATGCCGCTGTAATAGGTGTCTTTAACTGATGAGAGGACGCTCTTAAAAACACTTCCTGTCTTTTATTCTCTTCCGCTAGTGAAATATTCTTTTGCTCTAATTGTATGTAATTCTCCCGTAGCTGTTCATAAAGCTCATTTAGCGTTCTACCTAGCTCACCTATTTCATCATTTCCTGTAATTTTTAATGGCTCGATTTCTAAATTTTTTGCGCGTTTTACAGAATCAGCATATTTAGCCATACGAATAATTGGATTGATGATTTTCTTCGCGAACACTTGTGAAAGAATGAGCACTATAAAAAACACAACTGCTACTATCATTGGTAAGCTTCCAAAAATAATTGGCTTTATCTCTGCCATTTGTGGCGTCATAACAGAAAGAAGAGTAATAATCATAGATTTATCACTTTTTCCCATTGCTATATAAGACGTATACTGATTAGTCTCATCTGCTGAATTAGCTTCATACACGAATAACGCGTCAGATACTCGATGAAGCTTTGTTGTTTCTTCATGAAATTCATTTTGGGCATCTTTTATATCAAATTTGAATTTTAAAGGAAAATCCTTCTTCAATACATCCTCAGAAAATAATTTTTTCTTGATTAGCGAAAAATCAAATGTATCTTTGTCTATTTCCTTTAATTTATCTGAATCATCTGCATAACCCCTAAATTTTTCAATCATACTTTGTAATTGTTTATCTTCTATATTCACAGTCGCCTTAAAAAACTTATTAGTAACATAAAACTCACTCCCCTTATGAGGTATCTCTATCGTCACTAAACTAGTAGGGTTTTTAACCGTTAATTTATCATAACTTCTGTCCTTCATATATCCTTTTTGAATAGCTACGATTGTATTATAATTGCTGTTTTTCATATGATCTACATATAGTGATGGCAACATAAACGCAAAGTATCCTATAACAAAAGCCACCATTATAGCTGAAACGATCATACTATACAAAAATGTTTTTCTTGTTAGACCCATCACTATTCCTCCCGATTAAACTGATAGCCAACACCGATGATTGTTTTTATGTATTTTTTAGGTAGCTTCTTCCGTAAATTTTTTACGTGAGCATCAATAATACGATCGTTTCCAATATAATCTTCATTGAATATTTTCATAATCAATTGTTCCCTTGTAAATACTCGATTTGGTTCTTTTTTTAAAGATTGCAGCAATAGAAATTCACTTAAAGTTAAATTTAAATCTTTTCCGTTATAAAAAACTTGAAAAGATTCATCATAAATACATAATCCTTGTTCTGAAGCCTCTTGTTCTCCATGTCTTTTTGTTCTTCTTAATATTGCTTCCATCCGTTTCAATAAAATAATCGGTGATACTGGTTTGACAACATAATCATCTGCATATAAATTAAACGCTTTTATTTGTGTTTGTTCATCTTCTAGAGCCGTTAGCATAATCGTTGCTAACTGCGGTTTGTTCTCTCTAATATATTGAAGCACTTCCAAGCCACTTTTTTGGGGAACCATAATGTCTAGAACCGCTAAATCAAACTGTGATGATTCTAATAACTGTATTGCTTCTTCTCCATCAGCAACAGGGCTAACCTTATAGTTTTGCATCTTCATATATTCAGTTAAAACCTCTTGAATCGTCGGTTCATCTTCTAAAAATAATATTCGCATCCTATAGCTCCTCTTTTTTCCTAATTATAACAAACACATATGAATCTCAGATGAAGATTAACTGCACATTATTTGGCATAAAAAAATTAACTAATCTTTTGAGAGATAGAAAAATATAATTTTTATCCTTTGCCATATTGTCTGTCTACAATGAACATATTCAATCTTAGTCTCTTTAATATTTAAATATCTTAGACAACCATCTTATTAACCTCATTTAGAAAATTATAGTTAATAAGTTGAAAACTAACATATCCTTCTATATAATGGCTAAGATGTAGAAAGGTGGTTACTTTTATGAAGAGTATTCAAAAATATTTTATCGTTATCTTTACTAGTTTGATTGTTGTGCTGATGAGTATCAGTGCACCTGTATCTGCTCAAGAACAAAAATTCAAACAAAATGTCATAACAAACAAAGATGAATCAGTAATACTAACGAAAATCAATAAAAAAGTGTGGGTTCACACTTCATATACCGAAATTGATGGTTTTCGAATCGCAGCGAACGGCTTAGTTCTTAACACTTCTAAAGGAATTGTTTTAGTAGATGCAACTTGGGACAATCAATTGGCATCTCAATTATTAGAAATGATCCAAAATGAATTCCATAAGCCTATAAAGCTAGCTATTATTACTCATCATAAATATGACAGAATAGGTGGTATTCAAGCATTACTTGATAAAAATATTAAAACAATCAGCACCCCAGAAGTAGTAAAGTTAGCTAAAGAATTCAATTATCCAACACCAGAACCTATTTTGAATTCAGATATTTCAAAATTAAAAATAGGTGATTTAAAAATTGAAACCTATTTCCCTGGTGAGGCACATACAACCGATAATATTACAGTATGGCTACCTCAGTACAAGCTGCTATTTGGAGATATGATCTTTGCTCTCGAACAGCAGAACACTGGAATTATCGATGAGGCAAACATGTTAGCTTGGCCTAATACAATGAGAAATCTATTAACAACTTATAGCAACGCTAAAATTGTTATACCAGGGCATAAAACTTGGGGAGACTTTAGCTTACTTCCACATACTTTAGATGTTATTGAACAATACAATAATAATTAATACTTGAGGGCGACCCAAAAAGTGATAATTAATTACTTTCTGGTCGTCTTTTTTCGTCTCAACGAATTCGTTTTCAATCCTTTTTCATATAATCAATCTATTACACTAAAGTTTACTAATATCTCACCTTTTTCATTCATTACAATTGCATTTAACGTTCACCAAATACACAACCACCGTCAATCTTTATGTAAAACCATATATACTCATATAGAATTCAGGTAGACAAATGCAAAGATAAGAAGATTTGTTTCTCTTAATCTATAGATCTAAACGAAATGTTCCACCCGTTGCTACCTTTATTACATCTTCTCATGAACCCAAACATAATTCTTAAAATGAACTGTTAATATAACTAAACAGAGATTAATTATTATAATTTTCTGATTTTTATTACATGTAAATCATATTCAATTCATTGTTTTTAAAAGAATCTCAAGTTATCATATAGTTAATTGACACAATATTTAAAATTTTAACTAGATACTAGAATAATAGCTTAAAAACTTAAGGTATAGTGTATTTAACATTGAAAGGAGTATAGTTATGAAGAAAATCGCATTATTTCTTATGAGTACTTTGCTAATTGTTTTACTTTTACCAAGCAACCAAACCTCTGCAGCTGGACTTGATCAAGAATGGAAAAAAATGATTAATCAGGGTGTTGTCATTAAAAATGAAAAAGGAGTCTATCCTACTGATACTGGAATTATAACCAGAGAAGAATTCGCAACATATATTAGTAATGCATTAAAACTACCAAGTGGCCCAAATCAATTCAATGATGTAAATTCAAAGTCTATTTATGCACCTGGTATTAATGCTGCAGCTAAAGCGGGTATTGTTAATGGAACAACGTCCAAGACTTTTTTACCTAAACAAAATATTACAAGAGAACAAATGTCGTTAATGATGAATCGAGCAATGAACTATCTGAAAATTGAACAAAAAACTATCTCACTTACTTTTAAAGATAGTAATCTGCTTTCATCATCAGATTCAAGAAAAGCGGTAGCCAATATGGTAGCTTATAAAATCATACTTGGATATCCAACAAATGAATTTAAACCAAAAGAGAATGCACAAAGAAATCAAGCGGCTGCATTCATTAACCGTATGTTAGGTGTGGCTGAGAATAATACGACGCCAACTCCTGAACCAGAAAAAGATGTATATACTATTGGGGCAATTGACTCTAGCGAAATAGTAAAGCCTACTAACAAGGTATATAAAAATTTTGAAGAGGCTGATAAAAATTTCGGTACTGCTTCGAATCAAGTAATTTCATATAATGGTATGATTGTAAAAATGAATAAAGGAATCGTTGTTGCGAAAGCTAACAGCGGTAAAGAGACTAATGTTTATACCACTGCACAATTTCAAAAAGTCAAGTTAGGTATGTCTTATGGTTCAGAAATGGAATACGTTTCATCTAATGCAACGAGTATTCGAGTTAATATTGCGGGGCAAGATGGCTATGTAAAGTATTCTGAAGCATATTTACTACCTGAAGTAGTAGATGCAAATAGAACGTACTATTCAGTGGATGATAAAAGAAATCTCTTTTTGAATATTTACAATCCAATCTCTAAAACAAAAAGTCCACAAGTGTTTTATGGAAAGGCTCCTGCTTCTTTCACAATAGGAGGTAAATATTACAGTAGAGACGGTGTGAATTTCACAGATAAAAATGGAACAAGCGTCGCGAGTGTTTACCAATACTTTAACGTCTTACCATTTAGAACAACTACAAATTATAATGCGACTGAATTAGAACAAATTATCAAAAATAGACTAGCTTCCCGCGAAGCTCTTTATAAAAAAGATCCAAAAGGGTATCCTCAATATAAGGATGCTACTACGAAAAGTAAACTGCTTGGTTTAGGAAAATCCTTTAAGGAAGCTGAATCAAAATATAAGCTAAATGCATTAATGCTTTTGGCACAAGCGATTCATGAAAGTGATTATGGAATGAGTAACAAAGCTCAAAATAAGAAAAACCTATTTGGTATGGAAGTCTATGATAGTGTTGTAGATGCTGGCAAAACTTATGCTAATCCGCAAGATAGCATTGCAGATCTAGCAACATCAGTATTAAATAAAAATTATATTCCTGCTGATGGCGGTTATGCGAATGGAGCAAATTTAGGAAATAAATACAGAGGCGTAAATGTTCGATATACAACCGATCCATACTGGGGTCAAAAAATTGCAGGACATTTATATAGCTTGGACTTAGATATGGGTGGTAAGGATTTTATTAATAATACCAATCCTTATAAACTATATAATGTAGTTTCACCAAGCGCACAGCAATTAAATGTACGTTCAGAACCAAACAGTTCAGCAACAAAATTATATACGTATAAAGTAATGTATTCTGTTATTGCCTCTCTTTCCAGTGAAAAGAAATCTGATTATACATGGCATAAAATTCTATCAGATAGTAATGATGAGAAATATGGCTATGTAGCAGAAGGAGACCAATTTGAAAAGTTTATAGAGCCATTAAATATAGCTAAATAATAAAAACATCCCCTTCTCTATTGAGTTGGGGATTTAAAATATGTACATGATTGGATTAAGAAAATCCGATCATAGCACAAAAGGGTTACTTTAAAAGTAATATATCGGAATAGTTTTTTCAATCAAATAACATAACTTTTCATATTTTTTTCACAATTGCAATGTAAGTTAAGTACATTGATATAGATTTGCATTTGGTACAGTTTTGAAACTATTGATTTCCTTTATGTCTGTTACATTAATTAGCAGGAAACATTTTTCGTATAGAAACACATTATCACATTTGTGAAAACTTATAAAAGATTATATTAATACTATATTAATATATTAACAACATCTTGATAGTGTTAACCATATTGAGGTATACTGTATTAGTATTCATTAAGAGTTCTATCCTATAAGTTTTATGTCGAGAAGAAGGCTTCAGATTAAACTGAAGTCTTTTTCATTATATAAATAAGAAGATTCCTATTCCCTATTTTGACAACCGTATTTGTATTTTTTTTGATTAATTGCTTATATGATAGTGAAAAACATTAATAAAGACATTGAAGAAATTAAACAAGATACCAAAGAAAACAATAAATACCTAATCAGTGTTAATAATTCGAGCACACCTCTTTTAGTTTGTTTCATTAACTTTATCCTTCTCAGGTATTCGTAATTCTCAAATTACTACAAAAAAACCCTACCATATATGGTAGAGCAAAATTTATTCATCATCAATCCATTTCATTTGTAATTATCGATAGTTGATTTGCGGATTGTGCCACATCTTCAAAAGCTATGTTGGTATCAGTCATAAACGTTTTAAATACACTTGCTTCCTCTTCTATCTGATTGTTTTTAATTTTTATTTCATCTAATGTTTGTAAAATATCTGAGAAGTAATTTTTTATTTCTTTCATATATCCTTTTCCTGATTCAGTATCTTTTTGAACATGTTCTAAAGAATCATAAAGGTTATTCACAAGAATCATTGAATTAGAAATTAATGAAAAAACATTTTCTGAAGATTGCTTTGTACTATATGATAACTTTCTAACCTCTTCTGCTACCACTGCAAAACTATTTCCATACTTACCTGCTCTTGCGGCCTCTATTGACGCATTTAATGCTAGAAGATTAGTTTCATCCGCTATGCCTTTCACGATTTGTACAATACTTTGCATATCTTTAATTGTATCCAATAGCTTATTAACATCCTCATGAATTTTTTTCACAGCTATATTGGTATTACTTAAATTATCATATTGGAATTGAAGTTGTTTTTGACCATCTTGGCCTCTTTCTCTAACCTGGTTAGACAATTCCATTCTAGCATATGTAAGTTTTGATATTTCGCTAGCTTTGCTATCCACTAATTGATAATTTGAAAGTGTCTTTTCGCAAATTTCAGCTAGGTTAAGGGCTGAATTATTAACCTGCTCTCGTATATTTCTTTTTTCTAAATCACCAATTTTTTCAATTCTTTTCGATTCTCTGTCATATGCATCTAAAACAATTTGCTGCTCTAAGCTTAACAACTTAGTAATTACTTCAATTCCCTTTATGCATTTTGTTTTATCTAATATCTCTTCTTGAACAATTTTTATTAAAGTCAATAATATACTTTGAAAAGCACTTAAATACCATTTTGGCTCTAAGCCAATCCTGACATGCACTTCGGCAATCTTTATTCTTTGTTTAAAAAAATTAGCATCAATTTGTCCATCGAATAATTCAATAATATGGATTCTTAAAGTTTGCTTTAATTTTTCAATAGAACTGTGTCGTTCAATAATACTAATTAATTGTGGTTGAAATTCTATATTTTGATAAAATTTATCCACTATCTGAGATATATGTCTTTCTATAATTGGCTTCAAAGATTTTACTATCTCTAAGTCTTTTATAGATAGTTCAATCATATTTATTTGCTTTTCTAGATCCGCTTCATTATTTATATCTAATTTTACAAGGAAATCATCCCTTCGTGTAATATCCTCATCTACTTCTTTTCTCTTCATAAAAAACATAACAATACCCCCCAATTTTTAACAATCAGTATAAGCATATCAAATTTATGCAAGGATATATAATACTATTTTTTAAAATTTTAATATAATTTCGGTAACTTACTCTCAGAAATTATACTTCTCAATAAAAAACATTGGGGAAATCAGTTAGAAGATACCTTATTTATAAATAAAAAAAGAGACAGAAAATAAATCCTATCTCAAACTTTTGAGGTTCCATCATAATGGAGGTTCATGGTTATAATATGTGCATTTTATAAAAATCCATACAAAAAAAGAAGTAGAATCATGTTCTACTTCTTTTCCAATAAAAATTACTCTTCCCCAACTTTAACTTCTTCTTTCATTAATAACATCTTGTTTGATGTCATGAACTGTATCGATATCTACTGCGTTTACTTAACCGAATACAATATGAACGCCAACTAAATTAAATAACCAGTATAATTTCAAAATATTAACTATATTTCCATCTTCATTTACTAAACCTTAAGCTAGTAATCCTGTCAATCATAGTGAAAAAACATAATTAAAACAATAATTCCATTAATAAAGTGAGCAACAAATAATATTACATTTTAACCTAAAATCAGAAGTGCTTTATTGGAGATAGCTCTAAAAAAATAGAATCAAACATAAAGCAAAAAAGACGCCTCTTTTACATGTTTAATACATGTGAAAACTCATCAATTACGTTATAGACTTTTATTGTAACATTCCTAAACTTCAATACTTATAGAAGTTCCAATTAATAATAGATATATTTTTTAATTCCTTGATTTATATGGATCAAACGTAAATTTCGATATAATGACCTCTACTTCACTATTATTGGTTGGTGCATCTCCATTAAACAACCATAGATTCATATGTATTTTTGCCTTTCCTTCGTCTGGAACGAGCTTACTTTGATAATTCCATCTTTGCCAAATAAAGTTTTGATTTGGTGCTTGTGCATAATGACCTCCAAGTGATTCAAATTCCACTTTTTTTGGTTGCCAATTAAAACTATGTGTTGAATAGGTTCCTTGTGGCATAGAACTATTAAAAGCGTGAAATTGCCTTTTCGTTTCAGAGCTCCAAATAGTATATTGCGTATTCGGGTAATGCTCGTCTGCCCATTTTGCAAATTCAATATCAATTTCTCGATAGCCTTTTTTTTGTGCATCAGGGGATTCCGTATCATATGTAAATAAACCAAAAACCACATTTGGATCTAATTCATCCAATTTTGCATCTAAATAAAACGTATATTTCCCATATCCGAGAACTTCTCTATTAATCACTTCCGCACCATACCAGCTTCCATCCCGGTACGTAAGTTTCATATGCAACTTCCCTGAAGAATCAACCCACACATTTGATTGGCTGTCACTGAAATAATTTGGACCTGGGCCTTGTAATACATCATTATGCCGAACATCCCAATCATATCCACTAAATCGGATTTGCCTTTCGTAAGCATTTGCCTTCGTATCTGAAATACAAAAAAAAGCAACAGATAATCCAATTAGTATACCTATTGTTTTTAGTTTCATTTTTAATGACTCCCTTCTTTGTACTAGCTTAGGGTGTTTAGTTCGTATGAAAAGGATTTCAAGAATGATTATTTTTTCAGTTTAATCTCCTTTCTGTATATATTCGGAATTTTGTTTTACATAATTACTATATCAAAATATCATTTTCTAAAAAACATTTTATTGAGATTTTAGAAATTTAAAACAAATTAGGATTTAACCTCTTTTTACAATGTATTTAATAGAATGCACTAAACATATAACTCACTCACGCTTTCCAAAACTACATTTCCTTTATAAGCTCTATTAGCAACAAAATTAAGAAAAGTGATCGCTCTTTTAATAGATTCTTAATTTGATTCTCTGGTCACTATTGCTGTGAAAGTCAAAGAGACTATTTTTTGTATTTTACCTAATTTTAACCTTTGTGTATTACACTATAGAGAATCATTTATCTCTTTTAAGTAAGTTTGGATGAAAGCTAATTCTGTTTTGGAGTCTTCTTTATTAGAAGGCTCTTTTTTTTACACATTCATCCTCCCTCTAACTCCGGCTTGTAATTATCTATAACATTTAATAAACATATTAAAATTTTCCATAAGATTTAAATAAAATCTTTCAACATCATTTTTTTCAATTTTCACAGTATAGCTATCGACCCAAGACATTTAGAATGTAGCTACTAATGTTGAAGAACTTTATCAAACTACAAAAGATTTATATATATATATTAATAAGAGAGGTTATAAAACATAAAAAAGAGACAGCCCTCAAGCTGCCTCGAATGTATCATTTTTCCTTAATTACTCTTCCCAAACTTTAACTTCTTTCATTACATCAACTTGTTTGATGTAATGAACTGTATCGATATCTTCTGCATTCATTTGACCGAATACAGTATGAGCTCCATCTAAATGTGGTTGTGCTTCATGAACGATAAAGTATTGGCATCCACCAGTATCTTTACCAGCATGAGCCTTTGATAAAGCACCTGCAACGTGCTTATGTGGATTTCCAGCAGTTTCACATTTAATTGAATAGCCAGGGCCACCCATACTATTCGGAATGGGATGTCTTAAATACCCCTAATTCCTCAGTAACAGGGTTGTCCATTTTTACTTCATTGAAAAATTGGATTTTATCTAGAGATAGATTTATTTTGATTTTGCCGTTTTTTTATTTGTTTTTGATAATGTTCAGCCTCATCATATATTTCAATAAACTCCTCAATTTCCTTTTTTAATCTAGAGATTCTTTCCGTAGAAATTGAGTTACTATTCTCTTTTGAAATTAATTCAGCTTGTTTTAATTCAGGTGAATTATACCATTCGGTAATGTACTGTAAAGAATATTTACAATAAAATATGGATTTCATTAAGATATAGGGATAGAAAATCCCTTTATTTATAAGGTTTTTGAACACATAACAAAAATAATAACAATTAAAAAAAGCATCATAATCGATGCTTTTAAAAAGTAATTTCTAATATGTCTTTAATTTCTCCAAATAATTCAGGATATTTTTCTTTAGAAATAAGGGTAATTTGTTCTATCTCAGGATCTTGGAACTGGACAATTCCATCTTTGTAGATACTAATTG
This sequence comes from Bacillus massiliigorillae, assembly GCF_000380245.2. Taxonomy (GTDB): domain Bacteria; phylum Bacillota; class Bacilli; order Bacillales; family DSM-1321; genus Bacillus_AD; species Bacillus_AD massiliigorillae. Next base: position 1,488,496 of record NZ_HG428741.1, on the reverse strand, counting down.
GATAAACCATATCATCCATTGTCTCACTATTAGATAATATAAAAGTATATCTGTCTTGACGATTAAGTGCTTTAATTTGTTCTGCTAATTCTTTATCGGATGGTTTGGTTACTTTCATACCATCTATTTTATTAATAAACTCTTTAATTTTTTTGTTATCATTAATAGTTGTACTCGTTGATTCAGAAAATGATGCATTTCCCTTTGCTCCTTGTACATATAAAAAAGAATACTCATTTACATGAGGTATATTAATTGTAGTTAATACATTTTTCTCCCGATTATTCTCATTTCCCCTATCACTCGCACACCCACTCAAAAAAACAGCTGAAATTATAACAATTAATACTAGCTTTAAACCTTTCAAAATTTCTCCCCCTATATTTCTTTAGCAATAAATTAAATACTATAAATTATATTAACATAAACAAAAAAGAGACATATGCAATACTGCCTCAAATGGTAAGCAAGTATTATTCATTTTTAGTTCTTACCTATTTAACTATTTTCGAATTAGCCATGCATAAGATTACAGTCACATTCCATAATTTTATAAACAAAAAAAGAAGCAGGATTTCATCCTACTTCTTCTCAACTAATTACTCTTCCCAAACTTTTACTTCTTTCATTACATCACCTTGTTTGATGTAAAGAACTGTATCGATATCTTCTGCATTCACTTGACCGAATACAGTATGAACTCCATCTAAATGTGGTTGTGCTTCATGAACGATAAAGAATTGGCTTCCACCAGTATCTTTACCAGCATGAGCCATTGATAAAGCACCTGCAACGTGCTTATGTGGGTTTCCAGCAGTTTCACATTTTATTGAATAGCCAGGGCCACCCATACCATTTCCGTGTGGGCATCCGCCTTGAGCTACGAATCCTGGAATAACACGGTGGAAATTTAACCCGTTATAGAATCCTTCGTCAGCTAATTTTTTAAAGTTAGCTACTGTTCCTGGTGCTTCATTTGGGAAGAATTCGATGTTGATAACTCCTCCGTTTTCCATTGTAATACGTCCTAAAGTTTTAGTCATGTTATGTCTTCCTTTCCTTTGTTTATGATAATATGTAACCTGTTCTAGCATTGACATGATTTGATTTCTTATTATCAAAAAATCTATTTTATTTTACCATTGATTTGCCCAAAGTTAAAATGTCTTCTCTCTATTTTTTAAAAAATATAAAGAATACGTTAGCATTCCCCATATCCATCCTATAACATTTACTTACTCACTACATTTTAAAAGGTTTATTAGGATATCATTACAACTAATATTTTCTTTGTTCATGTTGAATAGCTAGTGCTTCGACATGCATTTAACGAGCCTGATATAGGTAATTAATTATCACATATTAGTTGAAGAGATGTTTCAGGAAAAGCTTGAGCTTTATGTGGAGCTAATAGCGGATAATCTGATAACCATTGTGAAATACTTTTCTTCCTGCTATCATTTTCCCTTTCAACTATAATTCTGAGTAATGCCAAACTCCTTCTTTTTTCTCTTTCTTTATTTTATTACATAGCTCTAAATAGTCTATATGACCAATAATTTCAGACATAACTAAGCTAAATTCAGTCCTATACTTATCTTTATAAAAGCTTCGAGCAATTTCGCTTGCTGTTGTCATACCTTCCTTTATTAGGCTTAATATTTGCTCAGATTTTTGATGAATTCTCTCGATTCTATGATGAATTAGTTCTTTAGGATTTTTGATAATTCGTCCGTGCCCTGAGTATACCGTATTTATATCAAGTTCTAAGCATTTCTGAAGAGATTGCAAGTATTCATTTATTGTAAGAATTCTATTTCCTTGACGGTCTGGTTCTACGATTGCATTACTAGAAATATGCCCAACAAGATGGTCTCCCCCAAATAGATTTTGAGTTTCTGGTTGGAGTAAAACGACATGATCGGGTGAATGACCAGGTGTTTCAATAACTTGCAACCCTGATACTATATCACCTTCTACAATTGGATGAATGTCTCCTTGAATCTTAAATCTTTCTTTACTATTCATCGCTTTTCTTAATTTTCCAACATGCTCTCTTCCCTCTTCACCACATCCCATTTCACGATATAGTTGGTCAAAGAAATCAATTCTAAGAGAAAAATAATCCTTATCTCGTTTTAAACGAATAATCGATTCTTCATGGGCATAAATCGGTACATTTTTTATTGAGGTTATTCGATTTACCAATCCTGTATGATCTTCATGATTATGAGTGAGAATGATTCGAGTTATATCGTGAACACTTAATCCATTTTCATTTAAAGTTCTGTTGAAATATTCCCAACATTCGTCAATATTTATACCCGCATCAATCAATGTTAATTCATTTTCCTCCTGAACTAAATAAAAATTAAAACTTCTTAATGAGTATTTAGTAGGTACAATAATTGGATGAATCATTTACACTCACGTCCTTTTAATAGAATTTAATTGTATTATAAATATAACATTAATTACCTAATACTTTGGTAATTAACACCTTCAATACATGAAAAAACCGCTTGGATAATTTCCAAGCGGTTTAATTGGTTATTTACAGTATAAGAATCTATGTGAAATTGTTTGTAATTAGAAGCTTGTCCCACACCTGTATACTAGGTTAAAGAGTATGCAACATTTCTATATTATTCTTCATCTTTCGCTAATGAATTTTGAATATCATATTTCTTCTTTGTCTTTTCTAACCATGTTGGATATTCTGTATTTAACTTCTCATCAAACAATGCTTTTTTTACTTCTTCTTTATGATCTTCGTATTTTGCTTCTTTTGCTTCTTTTTTACCTGTTACTTTAATAATATGGTAGCCATAATCTGTTTTGACTGGCTCACTAATTTCGCCTACTTTAGTAGCAAAAGCAACTTTTTCGAAAGCTTCTACCATATCACCTTTCCCAAAGTAACCTAATTCTCCACCTTTTTCAGCATTACTAGTATCTGTAGAGTATTCCTTCGCTAATTTAGCAAAGTCTTCTCCAGCATCTAATTTTTTCTTTACTTCTTTCGCTTTCGCTTCATCTTCTACAAGAATATGACTAGCTTCAACTTGCTCTTTTTGAGCAAAAGAATCTTTATTTTCTTCAAAGTACTCTTTCATTTCTTTATCAGTGATTTTAATAGAAGGTTTTAAGATTTTTTCTACTTTTAAGAAGTTTTCAATATCTGTTTTGAAGTATTCAAGCGTAATTCCACTTTGTTTAAGTGCTGAATTAAACGCATCTTCACCACCATATGATTCAATAAATGACTTAAGCTCTTTATCAATTTCTTTATCAGAAACTTTGATATCCTTCTTTTTCGCTTCAAGTTCAATTACTTTGTTATTGATTAATGTATCAACGACGGTTGTTCCACCTTGCTTAACAAGAATGTTATATACCTCTTCTTTAGTTATATCTTCACCATTAACACTTGCCACAGCATCTTTCTTTGAAAAAGCTGAACCAACGACTACTGCTAGCACTATTACAACAACCGCACCAATAGCAAGCATGAATTTCTTATTTTTCATCTTTTCTACCATTCGTTTCCCTCCACAAATCGTTCCTTCAATAAGGTATATATTTATATTAACGTGAAAATGTTAACAAAGTGTTACCAAATGTTAAAAAAACTACGTACATCTTATTTCCAAACAATTAAAAAAAAGGCTATCCGAAAAGTGATATTCCCTCGCTTCTCGAACGCCCTTTTACGCTTTTTTTATCATTCAAAATTGGTTTCAATTTAATTTCATTCTTCTTTACTTTTATATGGAAAATGAATTGTAAACTTTGTACCTTGTCCTTCTCGACTGGTTACTTCAATATGTCCTTCATGCATACTAACTAATTGTTGTACAATCGATAACCCTAATCCAAATTCTCCATATGGATTTGTTGTACGTGAAATATCAGCTTTATAGAAACGTCGCCAAATATTTTGAATTTGAGCAGGGTCCATACCGATACCAGTATCTTCAATTTCGATTACAATTTCATTTGGTTCAGCTCGACCACGCAGCCAAATCGTTCCATTTTCAGTGAATTGTATACTGTTCTTCGTTATATTAATGATAATTTGTGTTAAACGATCATAATCAGCATATATAAATACATCATCATTGACCTCTACAATAATTGTATTATTTTTATCCTCTGCAAGAATATCTAATTGATCTTTAATAACATCAAGCACTTCAAATAATTGAATATTTTCTTTAAATAGCTTTACTTGATTAGAACGGATTTTTTCATAATCTAAGTTTTCATTTACAAGACGTATTAATCGTTTTGTTTCTTTACTTACTAAGTTAATACCCTTCTCCTTCTCTACTTCTGGAATCATATCATTTCGAATTCCTTCAATAACACCACTGATTGTCGTTAAAGGCGTTCTTAATTCGTGCGAAACATCTGCCATAAACTGTCGGCGACGATTTTCTAATGATTCAATTTCATCATTAGACGTATTTAATTTTTCTACCATTTTATTAAAATCCTCTGCAAGCTCACCAATTTCATCAAAGTTTGACGAAGGAATCTGTACAGAATAATCGCCAGCAGCAACTAAAGATGTCGCTTCTTGAATTCTCTTAATACGATTTACATGAAATTTAGAAAGGAACCAACTTAATAAAATAGAAACAACAAGTGCAATTAAGACAGTGTAAAATAAATATCTATTTATTTCTGAAATCATTTCCCTTGAACCGCTAATTGGCGATGTTAATAATATCCCACCAATAAACTTATCATTTTGGAAATACGGAAGCAGAACGAAAGTAACCCCTTGATCAAAACGTCTATATTCTTGGTTTTTTATTACTGTAACACCCTTTTTAATATCATTCCATTCTTCATCTGTTAATTTAAGCGTTATAAGTCCACCCGAAGAAAAAGTGATTTCGCTACTTTTATTAAAAATGTGATATTGAATTTGTCTACCCGCTAATACATGACGATATTCGTTTAACTCATCCGTACCGTAACCATACGAACGACTAACATCATTTAATATATTTTCCCCATAAGAAATTAACTCTTCTGCTTTATTTTTATACACTAAACTTTCCATATATTGTCCGAACATTAAACTAAGCACTGCGAAGGCTACTACGATAATACTTATATGGCTTATTAATTGTTGGTAAATATATTTAATTTTCATGTGACTCAACCGGTGTTTCATCGAACTTATACCCTACACCCCAAACGGTATGAAAGAACGGCTGCTGACTTGTTCCAATTTTATTTCGTAATCTTTTAATATGTACATCGACTGTTCGTTCATCACCATAGTATTGATAGCTCCAAACTCTCTCTAATAATTGATCACGTGAGAACACTTGCTTTGGATGTTGTACAAAAAAATAAAGCAAATCAAATTCCTTTGGTGTTAAGTTTGTAACAGGTTCTCCGTTAATAACAACTTCTCTCGTATTTTTATTCACTTTGAAAGATTCTGTTTTAATAACACCTTTTTCAACATTTTCTTTTGGTGCTGTTGTTTGGTAACGACGAGTGACCGCTTTAATACGAGCCATTAAAGCGAGTGGACTGAAAGGCTTTGTCACATAGTCGTCTGCACCCATTTCTAATCCAAGCACTTGATCTGATTCACTATCTTTTGCAGTTAGCATAATAATAGGCACAGTGCTTTTTTCTTCTCTAATCTTTCGACAAATGGTCACACCATCCATATCAGGCAACATCCAATCTATTATTAAAACATCCCAGTTCCCTTGTTGATACTTCTTATATCCTTCTAACCCATTTGCTTCGAAGACACCTTCTATTCCTTCTTTCGCAAAAAACATTTCAAGCATGGAAGAGACGCTTTCATTATCTTCTATTACTAATATTTTCATCATTATCGCTCTCCTATTCAAAAGAAGTATTTTATTTAAAAAATGATATGTAATAATTATTCATTATAACATTTCAACAAATACTTCAACATAGCCTTACCTTATTCTGATTTAGTACAAAAAGAGGTTGAGAAAAAAACATTTTTGCTCAACCTCTTTACTATTCATTTGTTGATTGTGAACGACCGAAGTACTCATCCATTATTTTTCTACCGATGTTTTTATTAATCGAACTGCTATCATGATCAACTGTTGGAACAACGACAGAAATAGCGATTTCTGGATTTTCATACGGTGCATATGCGACTAATGTTAAGTTATAATCATAGCCACCTTTTCCATCATATACTTGTGCTGTTCCTGTTTTTCCGGCAGGCTTATATGGTGCGTTCCCAAAATAATTCGTTGCCGTCCCTTGACTACCACTCATTACTTGACGAAATCCTTCTTGCACCCGTTCTATTTCTTTTTGATCCATATCAATTTTATTTAACAATTTAGGTGTGAATGTATCAAGCAATTCACTATCTGCAAAAGAAGTTTCATTCGCTTTACGAACCTCTTTCAGAAAATGCGGCTGCATTCGTTTCCCATCATTTGCAATTGTTGAAACATATTGAGCTAACTGCAATGGAGTATACGTATCAAATTGACCGATAGCAAGGTCCATTAAATTCCCTAGTTTTTGCACACCACCATTATAACCTGTTGCTTCCTTTGGTAAATCAATGCCTGTTGCCGCTCCAAGACCAAATTGAGCAAAATATTTTCTCATCTTTGAATAAGCAAGTTCAGGATTTTTAAAACCTGATTTCGTATCATAATCATATTGACCAATTGCCATCGCAATATGAAACATATACACATTAGAGGATCGTTCAAGTGCTTTTAAATCATTAATGATACCCATATTCGTATATGACTTCTTCGTTGGAGTTCCCTTTAATTTAATAGGTGCATCCAAGAAAGTTGAACCAGGCTTTATTACACCTGCCTCATAACCCGTTAATACGGTAGCTCCTTTTACTGCTGATCCCATAGCATATGCATTATAAACAGCACCATACGTTTCATCCTTAATGGTAGCTCCTTCACGCGTCTTCCCAGCCATTGATAGTATTTCACCAGTATTTGGATTCATCATGACAACATATGCACCATCAGCAGTTGGCTCTTTCTTAAGCTCATCTTCTATGATTTTTTCAACCTTTTGTTGCAAATCCATATCAATCGTTAAAACAATGTTTTTACCTGGCTCACCTGATTTAACTTTTGATTGACTCGTATATACTCCTTGACGATTCTTCTCATACACTTGCTCTTCCTTTTGACCACGCAGGAGCTGTTCGTATTGTAGCTCTAGAAAACTTTTACCTACCGTATCATCTAAATCATAACCATTAGCACGATATACCTCTGATTTCTCCGCTGGTATTTGAGCTATATTCCCAAATATTTGTCTAAAGGTATCTCCATATGGATATTTTCGTTTTGAATCTAGTTTTACTTCAATTCCTGGCAAGCTATCCAAATTTTCATTAACTTTTGCTATTTCTTCTGTTGTTAAACCTTCTTTAATCCGACTTGCAGAAGCAACATCTTGACTCATTTTGCTTTTAATTGTATATATTTGCATCTCTTGATTCGTTATTGAATTCAACTCATCATCAGTAATTCGTTTCAACAATAATCGATATTCTTCATCATCGTCTAGTTTCTCACGCTCAGCATTGGTCACTTTCGCTCTCGCTTCTTCTTCATGCAATTGAATCCAATAATCTTTCTTATCTCGATCTTTCACTTCGGATGTATCAATTGTAATCAAATTAGCTAATTTTTTAGCTGTTTTAAGAAGCGATGAATTTGAATCATCTTCAGGTTTGGCGTAAGTCAATGTATATACAGGTTCATTCTCTACTACAACCCGCCCCTCGCGATCATACATTTTACCACGAGGAGCATTCCATTTATACGTTGTTGTTGTAGTTGCTTTCGTTTCTTCACTGTACTCTTCGCCTTTGACAATTTGAACGAATCCAAGCCGAAGAATCAAGCTAGCAAACATAAGAAATATAACGAAAAATAATAGGTTCAATCGAAATTTAGAAGCAATTTGACGCTTTTCTTTCTTCTTCATAGTTACTTTTAGCTTGTTGGACCACTATTGCTTGTTAATGTTAAAGACACTGTTTTCAAGCTACCTTGACGATAAATTTTCAAAGTTGCTTTATCTCCCACTTTTAAGTTTGTATATAAATACTTTCTGAATTCCGTTGAACTTTTTACATCTTGACCGTTAATCGACACAATAACGTCTTGAACTTGTAAACCAGCTTTACCAGCAGCTGAATTTTGATCAACACTCGTTACCATTACTCCGCCCTCAACATTTTGAGGCAAGTTTTGTAAATAGTAACTTGGTATTTCATCTAGACTCGCTAAGCCAATACCTACGTATGGACGATCGACTTTACCATTTTTTATAATTTCATTAATGATAGGAACTACATCATTACTTGGAATCGCAAAACCAAGACCTTCTACACCGTTTTGAGAGATTTTTAGGCTATTAATACCAATTACTTGACCAGCAGTATTTAGTAGTGCTCCACCACTATTACCTGCATTAATTGCTGCATCTGTTTGTAATACGTTCATTGCCCATTCACCAGCTGAAGTAGAAACTGATACAGAACGATCTAGGGCACTAATAATTCCTTGCGTTACAGATCTAGAGAAATCTAGACCTAAAGGATTTCCGATTGCTGCCACTTGTTCACCAACACGTAATGCTGATGAATCTCCAAAGCTTAAGGTTGATTTAGCATATTTAGCATCGATAGTTAGTACTGCTAAGTCACTTAATGCATCTGTTCCAATTAATTGTGCCTTTGTTTTTTCTCCACTTTCTAGTGAAATTTCAATTTCTGTAGCATTTTCAATAACGTGATTATTCGTTACGATATAGGCATATTTATTATCTTTCTTAAAGATTACACCTGAGCCAGATCCTGTTTCCACACCCTCATCAGAACTATTACCTTGCTGACCTCGTTGTCCTTGCTGACCTTCTTGAGGTAAAAAGAAATTGTTTTGTTGAGCTTGTTGAATGTTTACAACTCCGACAATAGCAGGCAATGCTTTCTCAACCATATCGGCAAGATTGGAAGTCGCTGTTGATGTTTGTTGAACCTTAACTGGTCCAGTATCTTTTGCGCTACTGATTGCTTGTTCTGTCTGATTGGTAGGTTGATTAATCCACTCAGGATAATCTGTAAATGGCAAGATCGATAATGTTAAAACCGAACCAATAACCCCCGCACTTATCGTTTTCATCCAACCTTTTGATTTACCTGATTTAGGCTTTCGTTGTTGAGGTGGTGTAGTAGACTCTTTTTTAACTTCTTCATTAATAACGATTTTTTCTGGCTCATTATTCATTTCTTCTTTTATTGTAGACTCCTCTTGTACCGTCTCCATTTCATTTGTGTTTTTATCATTGTTAAATTCTTGTTCAGAATGTTCTTTATTAAAATCTTTCATTGTAAGTACCTCCTATGTAATTCGAATTATCTTTAACTTTTTCTTAATTACATCATAGTCCTTAGTTGTGAATAAATTATTAACAAACTTTTAATATAGTAAAAAGAATTATGTAAAAAATAAAAAACCGAAACAGGTGCTTTATGATTGATGCATTTACTTTTTGTAAGTTAACAATCTTGACATATAATCACGCTTCCTTTAGACTTAATCAGTCTAAGAATTTATCTAGACCAGTCGTTATAATTCAATTCAAGGAGTAATGTGCATGAGTAACAAACGAGACTCTCGTGAAAGTATACTTGAAGCAGCTTCTCGCCTTTTTAACTTACAAGGCTACCATGCTACAGGCTTAAATCAAATATTAAAAGAAAGTGGCGCACCCAAAGGTTCTTTATATTATCATTTTCCAAATGGTAAAGAGCAGCTTGCTATAGAAGCCGTACAGTCTATGAGCCAAATCATTAAAACTGATACAAAAGAGAAACTAGCATTATACTCTGATCCAGTAGAAGCATTTCAGCATTTAATTCAAGAACTTTCCGCTCTTTTTGATCGAATTGATGAACTTGAAGGTGTTCCGATCGGTTTACTTGCTGCAGAAACCTCATTAAAAAGTGAGCCTTTACGAAAAGCCTGTCAAAGTGCATTCGAGGGAATTGAAGCGATTTATGCTCAGAAGTTAATTAAAAATGGATATACTGAAGAACGAGCAAACGACATTAGTATTGTAATTAGCTCCATGATTGAAGGTAGTATTACCCGTTCACTTACAAATAAAAATGGGCAACCCCTTCTCCTTATGTCTGAAAGTATCCCTTTATTATTGAAGAGATAGCTTAAAAAAGCTATTTCTTTTCATTACAAACAAATTATATAGACTGGTCTAATTAATACGATGAATATGAGAGGAGAAATTTTTTGAGCACTAACAATCAAGCTACAACTCTAGAGAAGAAACAAATAAAAACAGGCCCCATCATGATTGCCTTAATGATGAGTGGATTCATTGGCTTATTTAGTGAAACAGCACTAAATATGGCCTTTACTAATATTATGACTGAATTTGGAATTGAACCGTCAGCCGTGCAATGGTTAACAACTGGCTATCTACTCGTTCTAGGAATTTTAGTACCAGTATCAGGTCTTCTACTTCAATGGTTTACAACGAGACAGTTATTTATAGCATCCCTTGTGTTCTCTATTCTTGGAACATTGGTAGCAGCTTTTTCTTTCAACTTTGAATTATTATTATCTGCTCGTGTTATACAAGCAATTGGAACAGGTCTACTTTTACCACTTATGACAAATGTTATTTTGGTGATATTCCCACCTCATAAACGTGGTTCGGCTATGGGTACAATGGGACTTGTCATTATGTTTGCCCCAGCGCTTGGGCCGACCATTTCTGGATTAATCGTTGATAGCTTAGGATGGCAATGGATTTTCTGGATTTGTCTACCTCTACTTATATTTGCTTTAGGCTTTGGAATTGTATTTATGCAAAACGTTTCAACGATTACAAAACCAAAAATCGATATTCTTTCTATCATTCTTTCAACTATTGGATTTGGAGGAATTGTCTACGGCTTTAGTTCTGCAGGAGAAGGAACGGGTGGGTGGACACATTCTACCGTCATTATTTCTATTACAGTAGGTGTTGTAGGTCTAATTCTATTCTCATTACGTCAAATGAAAATGGAACAACCAATGATTAACTTACGAGTATTCAAATATCCATTATTCTCACTTGCTGTAGTAATGGTATTTGTTGCAATGATGATTATTTTAGCTTCATCTATTCTTTTACCAATGTATTTAAAAGGTGGGCTAGCTCTTACTGCTTTTGCAGCAGGTCTTGTATTATTGCCTGGTGGTATAGTGAATGGAATTATGTCTCCGATTTGCGGAAAGTTATTTGATAAGTATGGTCCGAAATGGCTTGTTATTCCTGGGTTTATCTTAACAACAATTATGAGCTTTTTCTTATCAAGAATCACTACTTCTACAGAAGCCATAATCATCATTCTGTTCCACACTGTATTATTTATTGGAATTGCCTTAATTATGATGCCAGCACAAACAAATGGTTTGAATCAATTGCCAAGGAAATATTATCCTGACGGTTCTGCTGTTATGAACACATTAAACCAAATTGCTGGTGCAATTGGAACAGCTATTGCTATTAGCATCATGTCATCAGGTCAACAAAACTATATAGCAGATGCAACTGATCCTGCTAATCCACTAGTATTAGCAGAATCTCTCGTAGCAGGTATTCAAAATGCCTTCTTATTTGCTTTTGTTGCTTCAGTTATTGGTTTAATTATTGCTTTCTTTATTAAAAGAGCAGATGTACTTGAATAGCTGAAATTAAGAAAAACCGTCACCGGTCTTTTTTGATTGATGTTTATGCTTCTTGGGCTACTCCAAATCAAAAAAGAGCTATGCGGCAGAAATAAGGCGAACTGTTCTTGAAAACCCTCTTTTGGTTTTCGAAACAGATTGGCTTATTTTCGAGCATAGCAGGTGTAAGGTTAGACGACGCTAAAATAATATACTTTCTTATCTTTTAAAAAAGGTGGAGAAAAACAACTCGTTTTCCTCCACCTTTTTCGTTTACTTTTACAATATGTCACTAAGCTCCGCATCTGAATAGACAGAAATTAACACAACTGCTTTTGTATCACCAATATTTTTGACGTAATGTGGTACACTTGCATTCCAACTGAAAGAATCCCCTTCTTCAACAACTACCGAATCTTCTCCCTGTTCTGCTAATATTTTGCCTTCTAAAACTAAATGACATTCTTCTCCTTGATGTGCATTTGGCTCCCCTATAGAAGTACCCGGAGGTAATTCCACAATCATCATTTTTAAGCCTGCTCTTGAAGTTAAATGTTCAACCTTTAAACCATTAAATGAAGAATTTGTTCTTGAATCTTTTCTTACAACCCTCATATGTTGTTCCTTTTCTAACAACAAATAAGATAAAGGAACCTTCAAAAAGCTAGCAATTGTTTGCAACGTATTTATGGATGGAGAAGTGTTGTTATTCTCAACATTGCTGACAAACCCTTTTGAAAGCCCTGTTGATTCACACATTTGTGCAATAGTAATTTTCTTTCGTTTTCGTATAGTACGAATTTTTGAGCCAATATCCAACTTAACCACCTCAAATGTTTCCTAATAGAGAATATATTTCTATAATAGCAAAAAAAGTATTGACAATCTAACTATATTTTTGTTATCTTTTAAAAAACAAATATTCACATAAGAAAACAAATTACCTAAGTTTCAGGTTTTTATTTTTCTTTATAAGTTTCTTAATATGAATATTATATTCTTTTAAGAATACTTTCTGCATTTGAATTAGAAGAGGATGTGATTATTAATAGATTAATGTAGAAATTTTTAATCGAGGCAACAAGAAAACTGTAAATCATATACAAAAAATAATTGTTTTAAATACAAGGAGGTAATAATCTTGATACCATCTTATTTTATCGCTCATGGAGCACCACTATTAGCAATAGAAACTAACGAATACACACAATTTTTAAAAGATTTAGGTCGCTCTATACCGAGACCTCAAGCCATAGTTCTTTTTTCAGCTCATTGGGAATCAACAATTCAACATGTAAGTGATGTTGATCAATATAGTACCATTTATGATTTTGGAGGTTTTCCAGAGGCTTTATATACTATTCAATATCCGGCCATTGGGAAAAGTTCAATTACTAAAGAAATTGAAGAATTATTCCATACTCAAGGTGTACCGTTTAAAAAAGAAACAAATCGAGGTTTAGATCATGGAGCATGGGTTGTTCTTAGAGAACTATATCCGAATGCTGATATTCCTGTAATTGCAATGTCTGTAAATCCTACTCTATCACCAAAAGAACAATTTAAAATTGGGCAATCCTTATCGTCTCTTCGAGAAAAAGATGTACTTATTATTGGAAGTGGAGGAACCGTACATAACCTTCGCGCATTAAAATGGGAAGACAATGGAGAAGTTGAAACATGGGCACTTGCTTTTGATGAATGGTTAGAGAAACATTTAACAAATTGGGATACTGAATCCCTATTTGACTATTATTCTTTAGCACCAACAGCCGATATGGCTGTTCCTGCTTATGCTAAGGAACACTTTGTTCCAATCTTTTATGCTATGGGTGCAGCTAATAACGAACCAAAAGCAACTTTATTACATCGCAGCTATCGCTATGGCACTTTAAGTCATAGTGTATGGCAATTTGGATGATAACTAAATAAAATGAACTAATGGGGAGAAATATAATAAATGATTAATAAATTTGAAGTAAGCACATTAATTTTACGGTTAATATTAGGGATTACATTTTTTATTCATGGCTTAGCAAAATTCCAAGATGGAATTGAGAATATAGTTGGTTGGTTTGAGAGCATTGGTTTACCAGGATTTATGGCATATGGAGTTGGTCTAATTGAACTTGTTGGTGGAATTGCATTAGTGATTGGGTTAGGCAGTAGATTTGTGTCGGCACTATTTATTGTATTAATGGCAGGAGCAATATTGAAGGTAAAACTAGCAGCCGGTTTTTTAGGTAATGGACAAGGTGCAGGTTATGAATTAGATATCGCTTTATTAGCACTGGCCATTTTTATAATGATAAATGGAAGTCAGATGTTAGCATTAGATTCAATCATTTTTAAAAAGAAAAAAAGTGAAAGTAAAATAGTAGCTTAATATTTTTACATTTTGATAACAAGACCCACTTTCGCCATCAGAATATCCATACTTATAGGCAGCCGAGAAAGTGAACTTCACTCACTTTTCGGCTGCCTAAATGATGGCTAGCACTATAAAATTCTATTTCTTTATAAAAAACAGTCTTGAAATCCCCACTCCAATACTACCAATAATTAAGAAAAGAATAGCTCGAATTGTCATGCTTACTGTTTGTAAATCAATAAAGAATAATTTCCCTACCGTAATAAACAGAACAGCTAAACCGATATAAATAATCTCATTTTTTGAGAAAAGATTATGAACCTTTGTAGTCCGTCCAAACCCTATTGTACATGATGCGTATACCATCCATATAAATGAAACGATAACCTGATTCACATCCCAGTCATTTGTAACAGCATAACCTATTTTCGTTAATGTAACGAAAACAATACACATAATACCATAAACAAATAGCTGAAATCTCATTTTCGACTTTGCTAATACTTTTTTTCCCATCTTATAAAAAATAACAAGTAAAGTAGCGTTTAAGATTATATGAGCGAGTACGATTGTCGATGCTAAATGTGTAATAGGTGTTTCAATTGTTGGTACAGCGCCAATTATATAAAGAACGCTCCCGATAATGACCTTATATTTATTCTTCAATATATAACCTAAATACATGGCAATGAAGCCTTGTATTAATAGTAGAAGAATCTGACTATCTCCATCGAATTCACGCGTAATAATACTAGCTACTGAGAGCATTACTAATGCAAATGCAACATTAGATACTAGCATTTTTTTATCTTTTCTCAAGCTTATAAACACCATTATTAGAAAAGCTATACTCGCCACTAAAAGACTTGTTGTTACATATTGGTCTAGTCCACGTATCAACATGATGAGGAATACTCCATTGATCGCAAAAATACCAAGTCTCTGATTAACAATATAAGAATCCTCTTTACTAAAATGCATATATAATCCTATTTGCCAAATGCTATAAACAACACTTAACTCTAGATTTAATGAAGCAAAAGGTGAAAAAATCAAGAATGTACCTATTACAACTTGAGCAACCGTATATGCTGTTACATATAAAATCTTATAAAGCTTATATTTAGCATAAAATAACAACGAAAACGTTAATAACATTTCATATCCTAAGAACACATACACATTTGGTTCAGTGCTATTAATTAAAAATGGAACGAAAAACGCCCCTACTGAAACAAATATTGCTAAATACTCTGATTTATGTCGGTTAGAAATATAAATTCCACCTATGATCCATAAAATATTCAAAATAAATGCAATTGAAGCTGGTATATATGCGTATAAATAATGGGCTGCAAATGTTGTAATAACAATGGCTGCAACACTTCCACCTAAAAGCACTAACCCTAGTCTATGGCGCTTCGCCTTAATTTGTCTTTCTCCAACAAAGAACAAGATTATTGTCAAAATAAAACCAAAGGCAATTCGCATTGGCGGTTGCAATAAACCAGTATCTATTCCTGCTTTAAATAACCAAACAACTCCGAGCATCATAATCCCCACAAATATTCTCGGCAACCACGTTTGACAGAATCGAAGTAAATCGAATGATTCTTTCTCCTCCTCCTTACGTTGGACAACCTGCGTTACTACATCTATGGACTGCTGAGGCATGGATTGTTCTTCATGAACTGGTTTAACAATCACTTCTTGTTGTTTCATCTTCGTTTCTTCAACCTGAACCGCTTCACACTTTTGCTCTTTTAACTGTACTAATACTTCATTTAAAGTTACAATGGTTTGCTCAATATTTTGAATTTTCCTTTCAAGTTCATCACTTTTCAATTATGCTCCCTCCTTTGCGTATCATTTACCCAATTCAATCTAACCGCAATCAATAGTTGGACTAAAGATACAACGAAAAATTGCACCCTATATAGTAAACGTATTACATACATCATTTGTTGCAACATTTTTCAGAAAATACAAAATCCTGCTTAAACAATGGATTCGCGTCTTAACCCTTTGTTTAAGCAGGATTGCTTTAACTTGTATGATTATGTTGTTTTGGAGTGTTTTTACTATGACTCCATTTGAACACCTTATTTAGCATGAGATATATTCGTTTCGATTCCTTCGTAAGAAAAGGTCCGAGAATAGCCAGTATAAGAACATATAAAGCTGCAAACGGCTTTATAATACTCATTAAACTACCGGCAATCGCCAAATTCGCCAATATGATCGAGAATTCTCCTCTCGAAACGATTGTTAATCCAATATTGGACGATGCTTTATGAGAAAGCCCCGCTCTCCTCCCTGCAACTAAACCAGCAATAAAATTACCAATTATGCTTAATACAACTGCACCTATCGTTAACCAGACAGCTTCTCCAAGTGAGAATGGATCAATGCTTAATCCAAAGCTAAAGAAGAAAATAGCTCCGAAGAAATCTCTGAATGGAACAACTAGACGTTCTATACGATCACTTTGTTCTGTTTCTGAAAAAACAAGACCTAATAATAATGCGCCAATTGCCTCGGCTACATGAATTGTTTCTGATATACCCGAAATAAAGAATAGAGCTGCAAAGATAACAATGATAAATATTTCATTAGATGTTATGCTTAACAGTTTATTTAATAGAGGTGTTGCCCTTCTAGCAATAACGAAGAATAACAAAATATAACCTAGTGAAATTCCTATGGACGTTAATGTCCCAATAAATGATGTAGAATTACCCAATACAAGGCCTGAAACAATTGAGAGATACACAGCTAAAATAATATCTTCAAACATGATAATCCCTAATATTAGCTCTGTTTCTTTGTTCCCTGTTCTTCGTAAGTCCACCAACACTTTTGCAACAATGGCACTCGAAGAAAAAGTAATTATTCCGGCAATTATGAGTATTTCTAAAAGAGGAAAACCAAAAACCCACCCGTAAATTAATCCTAAACTAAAATTTATAGCTATATAAATGGTTCCACCAATAACTATGTTTTTCCCAGATTTAACCAACTTCTTCACCGAGAACTCTAGCCCAAGATAAAAAAGTAAAAATAACACGCCTACTCTGCCTAGAAATTCAATAATTTCATAGCTTTCTATAAAGCGAAGATCAATTACTCCAATTTGTGGAGCATGTGGCCCAACAAGCATACCCATTACAATAAGAAAAGGTATGATGGAAAATTTTAATTTACCCGCTATAATTGCAGCAATTGCAATTAAGATAAGCGCCGTACCAACTTCAAGAACTAAATCATTCACCATTATGAATCACCTCTTTTTCCTAGTAATTCGTTAATGAATTTCTTTACTTCTGGCCTTTCACCTGAAATGACCAAAGTATCCCCTACCTCGATAACAGAGTCGGAACCTGGGGTAAATAATTTCTTCATATTGTTCTTTAAAACAGCAATGATATTAACATTGTAAGCATTACGAATACTAAGATCACCAATTGTTTTTTGTATAACTGGAGCATTCGGTTCAACCTTAAACCACTCAATCATAAGCCCATCAAATGCCATTTCAATGGTTTCTAACGCTTTTGGCTTATATACCATCCCACCTAATATTGAAGCAACTTTTCGCGCCTCACTATCACTTAATCGAATACTAGAGACACTCTCTTCATGTTCTGAATCAAAATGATAAAGCTCACGCCTACCATCATCATGTATGATGATTGCTAACTTTTCATTTTCTTCTGTAATCGCCTCAAATTTACATCCAATACCAGGTAATTCACTTTCTCGAATATTCATCTTTTCATCCTCCCTTATCGTTGTATGCAACATGACTTACCAGTACTAGCTAACTCTGTTTCAACAAACGGTAAAAAGATTCCGATTGAATAAATGAATAATTGATGGAGTTTCCCTGTCCAACAATTACAGCTTCACATTATAAGTTGACGTCAATTTCTGTTTTGATCACTTCATCCTTTGAAATCCCTAGATATTTAAGTGTTTCAGCACGCGTCGAGTGATGAAAATACTTTTGAAGTAATGATATTGCTACTCCCCTTTTATAAGCATGATAGCCAAATGTTTTTCTCATTGAATTCGTTCCAATTTTCCCTTGAATTCCAACCTCAATTGCTGCATCGTGAATAATTCGATAGGCTTGCTGCCGACTAATAGGCTGTTTTGTTTTAATTGATGCGAATAAATAATCGTCATTGTTGAGCATTAGTTCTTTGATGTAATGACGAAGAGCTATTTTTACTTGTTTATTTACATACACATCTTTACCTAATAAGCCCTCTTTTTGAGGTATTTCTATGAAATTCTTCACTTCATTTTGGCTATCCATCACATCTTTTACTTGAAGAGGTAGCATCTCGGTAATCTTAAGACCCGTGTTAATCCCGAAAACAAAGAGTACATAGTCTCTTTCAGAATGCTTTTTTAAATACCTTTTAATGTTCGAAATATCCTTCGTGTTTCGCAATGCGTCAACATATTCCATCGGTTTTTCTCCTTATATCATGTTACATAATACTATTATATACTAATATTATGTAACATGGAACATATTTATTTATTTTTCTAAAAAATATAAATTCAAATTCACTTACTAAAGTCATTCTAGAGGTAATTTTTAAAATATGAGAAAATATAATGGAAAGGGTGATTATCATGACAACTAATACACTTTATCAAATCAAATCTGCATTATTCGGACTTTGCGTTGGCGATGCACTTGGCGTTCCTGTAGAGTTTCTAAACAGAGGAACCTTTCCTAAAGTAACCAACATGAAGGGTTATGGCACACATAATAAACCACCAGGTACATGGTCTGATGATAGCTCGATGACCTTATGTACCATGGAAAGCCTTTGCAATGGATATAATATAGAAGATATGAAGCAAAAGTTTTGCCAATGGATGTATGAAGGCTATTGGACTCATGATGGAATCCATGCTTTTGACATTGGTATCACTACGTCTAACGTACTATCCCAAATTAGGAAAGGTGTTGCTCCAAAAGAATCCGGAGAAAGAGATGAGTATAGTAACGGAAATGGATCACTCATGCGCATATTACCATTAGCTTTCTATGTTAAGAATTTAACAAACAAAGAGAAGTTTACAGCGGTTGAGGAAGTTTCAGGCATCACGCATGCTCATATTCGTTCAAAAATTGCCTGCTCAATCTATATAGAGATAGCACTAAATATCATGAATGGGCAAAGCATTATACAAGCCTATAATAGTATGAAATCTGTTATTCTAAACCACTATTTCAATAGAGAAAACGAAAAAGAGTTACTGAATTTTACGCGTATTCTACAAGAGGATATTTCTAGACTTTCAATAAATGAAATAACAAGTACTGGATACGTAATCAGTACACTCGAAGCAGCTATATGGTGTTTATTAACAACAGGCACTTATGAAGATGCTGTAGTAAAGGCTGTTAATCTAGGTCAAGATACAGATACCGTTGGTGCTGTTACAGGTGGGCTGGCAGGACTCCATTACGGATTAACAAATATTCCATCTGAATGGCTTCAAGTTATTGCTCGAAAAAAGGATATTGAGGAATTATGTGAACAATTTAGTGAAAGTCTAACTTAACTTATTGTTTAGACACCATGGACAATTGTATTCATTCTCAAAAAAACAAAAAGGATAGATAAAGCTATAGTGATCAGCTCAAATCTATCCTTCTTTCATATAAACTTTAACTATAGATTTCTATCATTATTATAAAAAATCCTTCAATGTCTTACTTCTACTAGGGTGTCTTAACTTTCTAAGTGCTTTTGCTTCAATCTGTCTAATACGCTCACGAGTAACACCAAATACTTTTCCTACTTCTTCTAAAGTTCTAGTTCTTCCATCGTCTATACCAAAGCGTAAACGAAGTACATTTTCTTCTCGATCTGTTAATGTATCCAGCACATCTTCTAATTGTTCTTTTAATAATTCATATGTTGCATGTTCTGATGGAGATGTTGCATCCTGATCTTCTATAAAGTCCCCTAAATGAGAGTCGTCTTCATCACCAATGGGCGTCTCTAACGAAACAGGTTCTTGAGCTACTTTAAGCACTTCTCTCACCTTTTCAGGTGATAAATCCATTTCCTCACCAATTTCCTCAGGAGATGGTTCTCTACCTAGGTCTTGATGTAGTTGTCGTCGAATACGAATCAACTTATTAATCGTTTCAACCATATGAACTGGAATGCGGATTGTTCTCGCTTGATCTGCAATTGAGCGAGTAATAGCTTGTCGAATCCACCATGTAGCATATGTACTGAATTTAAATCCTTTTCGATAATCAAACTTCTCGGCAGCCTTAATCAAACCCATGTTTCCTTCTTGAATAAGGTCAAGGATTGTCATACCACGCCCCGCATACCGCTTAGCAATACTTACTACAAGACGAAGATTTGCTTCTACTAATTGACTCTTCGCTTCTTCATCCCCATTTTCAATTTTTTGAGCAAGTTCAATTTCTTCTTTTCCAGAAAGGAGCTCTACATTTCCAATCTCCTTATAATACATACGAACCAAGTCATTAGTGTTTACGCTAAAATCATGAAAATCACTTTCTTCTATTTTTTTTAGCTGATCTTCTCCTGGATCTTCCTCAGTGAGCTCTTCTTTAACAGCTACACCTTGACTTGTAATCGAATGAACAATTTCATCGATTTCATCTGAATCCAAATTAAATGGCAATAACTTCTCGTTTACTTCTTCAAAACTTAATTCGTTTTCTTTTTTACCCGATTCAATTAATTGTGTAATAACTTGATTAAGCTTAGTTTCTAATTCTTGGTGAACATTCTGTGATTGAGCTGTTTTATTAGCCATTTCTAATCCTTCCTTTCAAACCAGCTATATTTGTTATTCGACTTGAATACTATTCGTACCTCTCTTTGTGACTAAAATGACTAATTTATATGCAAATAAGAAAAGTGCAAGCGCCCGTTTTGCGACGTATAGATTGGAGCACTTCGACTGAGATAAAGTCAACACGAAGAGGCGGTAGCCTTTTTCGTGTTGACTTATCGTAAGAAGATGGGCGAAATCTACTAGTCGCTGGGCGCTGGAGCTAGACACAGCACAAATCTATATACTTTCTTATCTTTTAATAAACAGTAGTATATCTACTACCTTTCTTTACTTAAATAGATGACTATTTTAAAATACTTTTAAGATTCATAGTATATCCATGAGATAAAAACTCTTCTTTTGTCATCTGGAGATAAGTTAATATATAAGAACCTTTTGTAGTAATAAGCTTTAATAATGCATGAATATTTGATGACAAAATATATACAGTTGGAAGGGTCTCCAAAGATTCTTCCAATACACCTTCCTCTTTCCCTTCCTTAATCCATAAAGCCAGAATATCGTTAATATTTTCTCCTAATGTAAAAATCCGTTCAACCGATGGTGTTATATTTAAGTATGCTTTACTTTGAAATTGATCAACTGATTGAGCTGATATTGGATAATTCTCATAAAAATACAGCATGCATTCGCAATAATGTTCATACCTGCTGATAAAGGACTTACACGAACAGAAACCTTCTTCAATACTTTGAATCAAATATTCCAATCCTTCTATTATAAGGTAATATAAAATTTCCTCCTTGCTTTCGAAATATTTATAAATCGTTCTCCTACTGTAACCTGCCAATTTAGAAATATCATTAATAGATGTTGCAGTGAATCCCTTATTGATAAATAAACTAGCAGCCCCGTCCGCAATATTCTTTTGATGTAAAGCAATAATATTATCTTTCACCATATGTATACCCCTAATCTACAAAGTATACTCATAGTATACTTAAACATTTTATTATTATCCAACAAATATACTTATAATATTCAGTCCATAACTGCTGTGGCTACTATAGTTTCCTTCCTACACATTAAAAATTACTAATAAGCGGTGGAGATAAATCCCCACCGCTTAAAGCTACGTTTATTTCTTATTAGCTTTTTTTCTAGCATTATATCTTTCCATTGCAATCTGATAATGCTTTTTCTCTTCTTCTGTTTCAGCAATAATTGGAGGTACAGGAGATGGTCGACCGTCCTTATCAACAGCTAGCATAGTTAAATAGGCTTGAGATGTAAGTTTTTTTTCACCAGTTAGTAAATTTTCTGAGCAAACTCGAACGAGAACTTCCATAGACGTTCGATGAGCACAGATGACACTGGCTTCTACACAAATTGCTTCACCAGCTTTTATCGGAGCATGAAACTCAAAAGAATCACTATGTACTGTGACAACTGGTTGGCGACAATGGCGCATCGCAACAATAGCAGCCATTTTATCAGCATATGCCATTACCTTACCACCAAATATCGTCCCATGATTATTCGTATCTGGTGGCAAAACTAAATCGACTAATTCAGCTTTTGATTCACTTACTTTTTTCGGTAAAAATCCGTTAGATGTTTGTTCGTTCATCATGATTTATAACCCCTCTCACATGTACTTAATGAATTAAACACTTCTAATCTTATACCCTTATCGTATGCAGATAATTGTGACGAATGTAGTAATTCGCAATAACTTCACTATCCCCCTTCATCACCACCTAATGTTCTCCAAAACTAAAATTCAATAAAAAAATGAGTAAAGCTATACATAAAGTACAGCCTGACTCATTTTGATAGAAACTATTTATTTTTCCTAGCATTGTATCTTTTCATTGCTTGTTGGAAATGTTCAATTTCCTCATCTGTTTCAGGAATTACCGGTGGTACTGGTGATGGTTTACCATGATCATCAATAGCAATAAAGGTTAAAAATGCATTAGATGTTAAATTCTTCTCACCTGTTATCAAATTCTCTGATTGAATTTGCACAAGCACTTCCATAGATGTTCTATGAGCGCAAATGACACTTGCTTCAACACAAATTGCTTCACCAGCTTTTATTGGAGCATGAAATTCAAACGACTCACTACGAACTGTTACAACTGGTTGACGACAATGACGCATCGCAGCAATAGCTGCAATTTTATCGGCATATGCCATAACCTTTCCACCAAAAATTGTACCATAATGATTCGTATCGGATGGTAAAACTAAATCGATTAATTTCGCTTTCGATTCACTTACTTTCTTAGGTTGTAACATGATGTCTGTTTGTTTGTTAATCATGATGTATTATAATCTCCTCTTTAATATCGTTTCACTATCTTCTTTACAATTGGATTATTATAACGAAATTACTTCTTATTTATAGTTCATATCTTATATTAAATAACATTAACATTATTGTATCATCACTTATTGTATTTTTGTATTGTACAATAATTTTCACTATTCCTTCAACAATTACAACTTCAGAAATATCCAAGCAGCGATAATTTTGACTACTCCATTAGTGTGCAAATCATATTATTTTATTACGGATTTCAAATGGTTAAAAAAGCGTAAAAGGGCGTCCTAAAAGTGATTAAAATTCACTTTTGAGACAGCCCTAATCACTTTTTATATACTATTCAAGTAACCATTTTTGGAATCGATCATTTACTTCCTCGTAATTCTCAACCCACCATTGTTCGTTTACTAAATAGTCTGTTGAAATTTCACCATTTGGAATTCCTAAACGTTTCTTATCATCATCATTTAATAAATCCAGCGCTTTTAAATTTGCTGGTAAATAATCTGTCTGTCTTGACCATTCTGCTTGGATTTCTGCAGTTGCTACAAATGCAATAAACTTATTTGCTAACTCAGCATTTTTTGCACCCTTCGGAATAACCCATGACTCCCCTTGCATTAAGCCTTCTGTGTAATCTTGTGCTAATGGAGAACCATCTTTCTTAGCAAGAGCGATACGTCCATTCCACGCTACTGAGTATGCAACATTGCCATCAGCTAGCATTTGGGGTGGTTGAGCTCCTGCATTCCACCAAGTTTTGATTTGCGGCTTTAGCTTGTCCAGACTTTTAAATGCGCGATCAACGTCAATTGGATATAACTCCTTAACTGGTACACCATCAGCTAGCAATGCCATCTCTAAAGTAGCAGCTGGTGCTTTGAATAATGAACGTGCTCCAGGGAAATTCTTTGTATCCCAAAATTCTTTCCACGTTTTTGGCTTATTTTTATTATCCTCTCTATACGCCATTGTATTCGTAAACAATTCTACCCCCATTGTTGAACCTGTTACCATTGCAGGAATTGTTCCTTCTTTATCAATCACATTGAAATCAAGTGGCTCTAATAACCCTTTTTCCTCAGCTTGCATCGCAAAGAAAGACTCAATTTTTACTACATCCCATGTTACATTCCCACTCTCAACCATTGCTTTTAGCTTTCCATAATCAGTTGGAGTATCAAGAACAATCTCAACGTTATACTTCTTTTCAAATGGCTCAAACATAACTTTTTTACGTAAATCTGTAATAGCTCCGCCCCAGTCTACTACAACTAATTTCTGCTTCTTACCTTTGTCATCCGAGGACTCTGACCCTGATGATGAATCGCTACTACAAGCAGCCATACTTAGCAATAGCATAAGTACTAAAGCAATCATCCCAAATTTCTTTTTCATTTTCTTGCAACCCCCATTTTTTTAATTACTTGATTTATTTTTCAACTTAGATGCGCGTAATGATACAATCTCTTGAAGTAAAAATGCACAAATAGTTAAAATAATAATGACAGTTGAAGCTACAGCAATTGTTGGATCAATTTGTGTTCGCAAATTCTCCCACATAAATACAGGTAACGTTTTGGTAGAAGGACCTGTAATAAAAATAGAAATAACAGGTTCATCTAATGAAGTAATAAACGAAATTAGCATCCCTGATAAAATTGCTGGTTTAATTAATGGAACTGTTATTTTAAAAAACGCTTCAATTGGTGTTGACCCTAAGCCCATAGCAGCTAACTCTAGATTGCGGTCTACTCCTCTTAAGCTAGAAGTAACCGTAATAAATACCATTGGTATAGCTAATACAGAATGAGCTAATACAAGTCCTGGAATGGTATCTGTTAAATGGTTTTGCGAGAAGAAAAAGTATATTGAAATTCCAACGATAATAACCGGAATAATCATTGGTGCAATCATTAAAGCCATGAATATTGGCTTTGCTTTAAAATTAATTCTAGTTACAGCACAAGCTGCCATCGTTCCTAAAATAGTGGATAATATAGCAGTAAATAAAGCTATCTCTAAACTTCGAACAAAAGTTGTTATCCAATTACTATTCTCCATAAATGCTTGATACCATTTTAATGAATAATCTGGTGGTGGAAATTGAAAGAAAGAAACAGATGTAAATGAGATTGGAATAATTGTAAGAATTGGCGCCAACATGGCAACTACTATTATGAAAACGACTATTCGTAACCACATAATCTACAACACATCCTTTACTAAAGGATGTTTACGGAATAAAATAACAGGGATTAAAATCAACAACAGTGTTAGAAATAATAAAGCAAAAGAAATCGCTGATGCTAAATGCCAATTCAATGTTACATTAATATTATTTTCAATTAACATAGGTACCGTCATATTATTTGCACTCCCTAATAGAGCTGGAGTAACGTAAAATCCTAAACTTAATACAAATACAAGCAGTGAACCCGAAAGAATACCAGGTAAAGATAATGGAAGGAAGACATCTAAAAATGCTCTACTTGGTCTAGCACCTAAACCTTCAGCAGCAAGCAAAAGATTACGATCAATACCTCCCATTACAGCATATAAACTAAGAATCATATATGGTATTAGCACATGTGTCATACCAATAACAACACCTGTCGTATTATACATAAGTGCGAGTGGTTCATTTATAATCCCTATACTCATTAATGTTTTATTAATAACACCTTGATCTGAAAGTAGAATATTCCACGAAAAGGTTCTCACTAACAAACTAATCCAAAAAGGTATCAGTACAGCCGAAAACACAACCTTCTTCCATCTAGCAGATTCAATTTGTACTAATAAATACGAAACAGGATAAGCAAGAAACAAGGAAACGATTGTAACAATAATCGCTACCTTGAAGGTTAATAAAATAACTTGTAAATATACCGGGCTTGTAAATACAGTCGAAATATATTCCATTGTAAAGCCACTATCATCGAAAAAACTTAATTTAAAAAGGCGAATCATCGGAAAGAAAACCATCACAAACATATACAGCATTGGAATAATAACAAGCAACCAATTTAGTTTTGAAAACTTAGACAAAAACCGAAATAATGAAAAGCCTCTTTGCGGAACATGATTTAAGTTTGATTCTTTTAACTCAAGCATCAAACCAGCTCCTTTTCTTTCGAAAGGTCCCTATTAGATGAAGGTTGCTCATCGACAATTACTGTTGCATCTGATGCATCCCAACCAATGATAAATTCTTTCTCATTAATCGCTTGTTCTGCTTGTGATGATGGCAGAATGACAACAATTTTCTCACCTTGATCACTTTCCAAAATGAATTTAATTGAATCACCCATATACACCGTTTCAATTACTTTTGTTTTTATTGAATTTCGTAGTTGACCTGCCTCTTTCACAATTTGTATATTCTCAGGTCGTAAGGCAACATATACATTTTGAGATTGCAATGTATTGGAATAACCATCATTGGCTATTGAAATTACTTTGTTATTTTGTAGCTTAACCTGAACATACGTCTGATCAACTTCCACACATTGACCTTTAAGCAAATTAATTTCACCGATAAATTCAGCAACAAACTTGTTTTTTGGATGCTTATAAATATTTAAAGGAGTATCTATTTGTTCAATTCTACCTTCATTCATGATACAAATTCTATCTGACATTGTAAGCGCTTCCTTTTGGTCGTGTGTAACACTTATTGTTGTAATACCAAGACCCTCTTGAATATGTTTAATTTCAAGCTGCATATGTTCACGTAAATTCTTATCTAAGGCGCTTAATGGTTCATCAAGTAATAATAAAGGTGGATTAAATACGATTGCTCTCGCTAAAGCTATCCTTTGTTGCTGACCTCCACTTAATTGATTCGGGTATCGTGTTGCTAAATGTTCAAGCTGAACCATCTTCAATACTCTTTCTACTTCTTTATGAATAACATCTTTACCTAATTTTCTAATACGAAGTGAATAAGCAATATTATTATAAACCGTCATATTCGGGAATAAGGCATAGTTTTGAAATAACATTCCAATATTTCGTTCATATACTTTTTTATTCGTTATATCTTGATTATTTAATAAAATAGAGCCACTACTTAATGGTTCAAAACCGGCTATTAATTTTAGCAATGATGTTTTTCCAGAACCACTCGGACCTAGGATTGTGAGGAATTCTCCTTTACTGATTGACAAACTTACTTCTTTAATCGCATGAAATTTCTTGTAATACTTCGATGCATTCACAATCTCCATATAGTAACTCAATATGCCTCACTCCTTTTAATCAGTGTATTATAATTGAAATTTCAAATAACTTTTAGTCAGCTCTATTTACATGAAAAGCTAATGAATCCAACCATTTAATTATGAGAAATTTTTATCAATTTTTTTTTACTATCTTGCTAAACTTATATATTAAATAAATCTTACACTTATTGTTCTTTCATATCATCGTACATTTCGTACACAGTTTACCTTTCATAATGTTACAAATTATAACAATTATGTATAATTTACCTTATGGTTATGGTATTATATTACAAATATCTTAAATTAACTAAGGGTGATTTAATGAAAAATACGGAGAAATTAACAATTGAAGATGTACTAAGGCGACCATTGTTTAGCAGTGCACAAATTGTAGCAGGACATGAAGGCAAACATAATGAAGTTAGCTGGGTGCAAATTCTAGATATGTTTAGCGAAAATGTGCGTGCGAATAAAGATGATTTCATTTTAACTACTGGTTTAGCAATCCATGACAATGCTGAAGTCCGTTCATCTTATATGATTGACTTACTAACGAGAGACGTCGCTGGATTATGTATTTCACTTGGTCCATATTTTCAATCCATCCCTAGTGATCTAATAGAGTTTGCCAACATCCACAACCTACCAATTATTACAATAAACAATAGTATAAATTTAACTGACCTCATTAAAGACCTACAAACACAAATTATTAATCAACAATTCCAATTAAACAAAGATGCAACTGAATTTTCTCGCACACTTCAGGAGCTTACTCTACAATGGGCAGATATCCAAGATATTATCGATTTTCTACACATTCATACTTTTCACCCGATTTTCTATTATCCAATAGGTGGTAAAATCCATTCAATACCTATTGGATCCTCATTAGTTTCAAATAAAACAATAGAAATCTTTAAACAAGAAATTATAAAGCGACATAATATAACACAAAAGCCTTTCCAAATTAAGACTGATAACGAAATGATGATTATATGTCAACCAATTATATGCTTCGGGCAAACCATGTCTTATATAGGGATGCTACTACTGCCAAGTCAAAATAATGATTATCATAATATCCTTCTCGAGCATACAAATAAAGCAATTGCTCAAATCTTATTACGAAGCTTATATGTGAAAGAAAGTAATCTTAAACATCAAAACCACTTCCTATTAGATTTAATTAATCAAAAAATCAAAAATGAAGAACAGGCTATGACTAGAATGGGACTTGTACCATTGAAAAAAGGCCAATATCTTTTCATACCAGGTTTATGTGAAATTGAACATCATAATATATCAAACATTGATTCCGAAGATATTGAAACTAGAAATCAAAGCATCATTGTATTATTACGTTCTCTTCTCCAACAGCAAGACATCCATAGTTTATTTCTAAATAAGGATAATAAAATTTATATATTATGTGTTACCGAAACTACATCTTTTAGCTCCAATAAAATAATAAAAGATATTTTGAACAAAATCATATTACAGTTAAAAAACACTCTTTATGAATCAGCTAATAAATCTAAAATTTACATCGGATTTGGTGAATTTAAAAATAAAGTCACTCACCTATATGAAAGCTTTAAAGAAGCACTTCACGCATTAGATGTAAATCGTCTCCTACCTTCAAACGAAGCATTCTATGAAGATATAGGAATGTATCAATTAATCCGATGTATACACGATCAGCCATTATTATCAAACTTTATAAAAAAACATTTACAAACAATCATCGCCTATGACAATCGTCAAAAATCTGATTTATTAAAAACATTATCCACTTATTTGAAGTGTAACTGCTCAAAAGAAGAAACTGCAAAACAATTATATATACACAGACAAACACTCTACCGACGCTTAGAAAAATTAACTCACTTATTAGGAAATGACTTTCTTCTTCCCGAAAAGCGTCTATGTCTTGAGGTGGCTATTCATTTTTACGAGTCCATTCCAACCAATAATACATTAAGCCACAATAAATAAAAAAATACC
>NZ_HG428741.1:1421028-1458785 GCF_000380245.2 Bacillus massiliigorillae | reverse complement strand
TTTTTTATTTATTATTAAGAAGACTTTTGCACAGTTACCATTCCTTTTTTCACGGGCACTTTTTCCTTCTTGTCATTTAAGAAAAAGGCTAAAAATAAAGCAAGGAATGATAAAATTAACGTCGCTAAAAAATGATGCATTAATACCTAATAATGTGGCATCAATCATTTCTTTTTTAAAATGTAATGGGTCTGTCATCGCCATCGCTTTATCCGGCATATTATGATTCATCACATTTGATAAAATAGTAATTAATACTGCCGTACCAATTGAACCAGATATTTGACGTAATGTATTATTAACGGCATTACCATGACTTAATTGCTTCATTGGTAACGAGTTAATACCTGCTGTTGTTAAAGGCATCATAACCATAGAAATACCTAAGAAACGTACTGCATATACTACAGCTATCCACCACATTGCTGTATCTTCGTGTAAGAACATAAATGGAATAGTCGAAAGAGTTAAGATGGTTAATCCAACAATCGCAAGCCATCTCGCCCCGAACTTATCATAAATGCGTCCTGTTATTGGTCCCATTACGCCCATCAATAACGCACCTGGAAGTAAAATCAAACCAGAATACAGAGCCGTTTTCCCATGCACTTGTTGTATATAAATTGGAAGAATCATACTAGAACCAATCATAGACATAAATAATACTCCACCCATGATCGTCGTTAATAAGAAAACTTTTGATTTAAACACGCGAAGCTCAAGCATAGGTTTTGGTAATGATAGTTGACGCCAAGTAAACAAACCAATTCCAATAATACCAACTGCAATAGAAAGGAGAACAATTGAATCCGTCCAGCCATCATTTCCTGCAGAACTAAATCCATATAGGAATGCACCAAATCCAATTGTTGATAGTGCAACTGATAACACATCAATTTTAGGATTGGTTAACTTCACAATATTTTTCATAGCGAAGAGTGCAAAAATAATATCTAAGATAACAATAGGAAAAACAATATAGAATAAATAATGCCAATCCCATGTATCAACAATCCACCCTCCAACAGTAGGTCCTATCGCTGGCGCAAATGCAATGACAAGACCAACCATTCCCATTGCTGCCCCTCTTCGTTCAATAGGGAAAATCGTTAAAAATATAACAGATAACAAAGGCATCATTATCCCTGCACCGACTGCTTGAATAATTCGACCTATAATTAACATTTCAAAGCCACTAGAAATTGCACAAATAATTGTTCCAATGGCAAAAGATATCATTGCAAATAAAAATAAAGTTTTTGAACTAATCTTCTCAATTAATAATGCAGTCAGTGGAATCATAATTCCATTCGTTAACATAAATGCAGTTGTAAGCCATTGGCCAGTTGACGGAAGAATATCTAAATCCTTCATAATATGTGGCAATGCTGTTGATAGCAGTGTTTGATTCAAAATCGTAACAAAAGCACCTACAAGCATAACCGCTACCAGTAATGGTCTATTATACGGTTTTCCATTAATATCTGTCGGTCTTTCATTCGTATGCGTCACTTCTTCTCATCCCTTTCCCCAAAAAACACATCGTTCATTTTTTATACTAGAAGTATAATACCAAATTTTACTACAATTTTGGATTATGTCAATCATTTAACAAAAAAGTTTGATCCAATCGGGTTCTTACTAGTGTTTAATCTCCCTCTTACACAATTTCACTTTCATTGCCATGTTAAAGCGGGAGTTCTAGCGCTAGTTTGAACGAGAGAATAATCCTTACTTGAATTAATCCATTGAAAATCTTATGATTATATTAGACGACTAGTATAAAAAGGAGAATATCAATTGCAAACTAAAAAAGATATAATCATTGATTGCGCTCAGCAATTATTTTTAGAAAAAGGATATTTCACTACATCTGTACAAGAAATTATAGAAGCTTCCGGGATATCAAAAGGAACTTTCTATAACTACTTCCATTCCAAAAGTGATTTAGTACTAGCGTTATTGCACCATATTAAAGGTAAAATTAAACTTGAACGAGAAATCATCCAGCAAAAAGGATGCGTAAACAACAAAGAAATACTCATTGAACAAATTGCCACGAAAATGAAATTACATAAAAAAAAGCGCGTTTTTTCACTCTATGAAGCCCTTGTACTTGAAGATAATCAAAGTCTAAAGAAGTTTATTTGGGAAGATCATGTGAACGAAGTGCTTTGGCTTTCAGAAAGAATGATGCAAGTGTACGGAAATGAAATAAGAGATCATGCATATGATCTTGCTACTTCTTTTCTAGGCTCACTTCATCATCAATTACGAGTTGCTGATATGATTCGCCTTGAGGATGTTAAGCTTTATAATTTCATAAACTATAATCTGAGTTGTATCGAATATTGTTTACCACATATAATTGAACATAAAAAAGTTCTTCTGGATGAAATGTCTTTCCAAGTTTTCAAGCCGATTTATTGGGATAACTCTGAAAATATTAAGAAGAGAATCAATGATATAGTCGACCATATTTTACACAGTACCACTGATTTGAATAGCGAGGTAACTGAACTTCTCGATTTTATTTCAACTGAATTATATGCCGAAACACCAAGATTACATGTGGTAATAAATATAACGAGAAACCTTTCGACTTATACCACCATTTCTAATGAATTATCTACTCAACTAATCGAATTACTACAGTTTTTACATATTTGGCAAAAACAATTAGAAGAAAAAAAATAAAAAGGCTGTCTTAAAAGTAATCTACAATTACCTTTAAGACGCCTTTTATACTTTTTTAGCACTTCAGTTAAAAGAATCTAACGCTATTATTCCTTCATCTTTTTTTCTGTTACTTCTTCATAAAAGCTCATTTTCAACTGAATGAATCGTTCAATTTCATTAATTAAAATGAGCAATGCTGCTCTCGTTTCAAACTCTTCCCTCGTCTTAGGTAATTCCATTTCCACGAAAGTTGCTTTTAAGTTTCTTAAATCCTCCAGTAACTCATTACCTGGATTATCTTCCGCAAGACACAAAGCCATATTCTCAATAAAATTAGCTACCATATTGCTCTGTTCAAATGTACTTGGTAAATCAAGAATGGTCGGTATCACCCTTTTCATTAGAGAAATTTGTTGAGAACGCATTTTAAAATATTGATCATAGTAGTTCTCTTTTCGGGAGAACGAGTTTTCTACTGTACGCTTCGCAATCAGACGACCATTTTTAATACAATTTGTTGTTTTAATTTCGAATTCATCATTCCAAACTGGTTCCTTCTTACGGATAAAACGAGATAGCTGTAATAATAACAACTTCATATTCTCTTCAGTTTCTTTCGCCATTTTTCTAAGTGTATTCTCCGTACTAGGCATATATAAATTAACTAGTAAAGCCACGATTATACCGATTCCAATAAGAAGGACTTCATTTAAAATTAAATCAACCGTAATTCCCTTCTCTACATATAGTTGCATGATAATTACAAAACCAGGCACAATACCATCTTGTAGTCCAAGCTTTGCCATAATCGGAATATATATAAATAATAGAAGTCCAATTGTTAATGGTGTATAAGCAGTACCTTCGAATAATAATGTCGCTAGTGCCATTCCAGCAATACATGCTGAAAAGCGTCTAAATGCGACATCAATTGACTGCTTCTTTGTGCTCTGAACGCTTAATAAAGTTATAATAGCTGCTGTACTTGCATTATCAAGTGAAAGCAATTGTGCAATTACTAGTGCAACCATTGCCCCAATAGCTGTTTTGATTGTTCTAGATCCAATCGTAAACAAAGCTTCATCTCCTTTCAAACATAAAGAGAGTGTCTAAGGAAAGACCTTGAGACACCCTCTTATTACTTAATTCGTAACTGTTATTCTTATAAACCTCTTACCAAGGGCATATCCTAGCATTCCAGAGATAACATTAATTGAAAAACTCATAAATGCAAAAGTATTTAAATATGTAATCAATATAATGCTATACGTTAAGATTGATATCCCTAGTGATACAAATATATTCAAAGCATTTGTTGCGCAAAATACACCTTGTAATAAAAACAATATCGGAAATAATAATACTAACGAAGCTATAAACATATTTTTCAGTGCTACACCACTTATATTATTAATATAAGCAAATGTTAGAGATGTAATACTTAACATAGTAACGGAAGGGAAAAATACAATAATCGCCTTGGAAATCTTATTCCTTTTCATCATTTCTTCCTTTCCGTAAAATGATATCACGCTACCGAATATTATATTATCATATTTTATTTTACCTTGTATATACCATTTATACCTTAAAAACCTTATATACAAACATTTAACTTATTTTATATATTATATAAGAATAATCAAAAATACCAATAAATCCTTTCCCTATTTACGTTAAGAGCAATAAATCTAATTTTGAAGTAAATATGCTCGTATCATAAAGTACGTAATATGTGCAGGTAGCTTCTCCTTAATTCCCTTTAAGCCTTCGACTTCTCGATTTGTTTGCTGGACAGCTTCTTCTATTAAAGAAGCATCTTGTTCAGAGTAGAATGCTTTCCAATTAACATGTAATTGGTCATTATGGCATTGAATTAAGTGGTTTTCCACTGTATTAACTGATAAACCACGACTAGTCGCAATTTCAGCTACAGTTTTTCCTGCCTCATAATATTTATAGGTAACAATATGAGATTTTTCTTTCGAACCGTTTTGGTTTGACTGACCCGTATTATCTGTTGATTCAATACTCTCTTTATAGTCCACTATCACTTGTAAGAACGCTTCTCCGAATTTATCTCTCTTCACTTGTCCAATACCTTTTACATCTAACATACCCTCTAAAGTTTGTGGTAGTTTATTACACATATCTTGCAATGTTTCATCAGAAAAGATAACAAATGGTGGCACGCCTTCTCTACTTGCAATTTCTTTACGTATCTCGCGTAATCTTTCAAATAATGGATGTTGTTTAGATACGGTTTGCGAACGAATTTCTTCTTTTCTCCATACTTGTTCTTGTTGCTTGAGAACTCTAATCCCTTTAGGAGATACTTCTAAGTATGGATATTCACCTTGCTTCATCGTAATATACTCTTCCGCAATTAAATAATCGATAAACTGGTTTACTTCCTTACTACTCTGCTTCCCCATTAAGTTATAAACTGACAATTGATCAAACTTAAATTGAAGCACTTTTTTATTCTTTGAACCCGTTAATATTTGTGAAATCATCAATCTACCAAAACGTTGACCTGTACGAATAATACATGATAAAACCATTTGAGCTTCTTTTGTCACATCAACGCTTGTTCGTTCATCGGTACAATTCCCACAACGATGACAATCTTCTTCAGCCTGCTCTCCAAAATAATGTAATATATATGTTTGTAAGCATTCTTCTGTATGACAATAGTCAACCATTTGTTGTAATTTTTCATATTCATTCTGAACACGGTTTTGATCAATAGACGACTGAATTAAGAATTTTTGCACCTGAACATCTTGCGGGCTAAATAATAATATACATTGACTTTCTAAACCATCTCGTCCTGCACGCCCTGCTTCTTGATAATAGCTCTCCAAATCTTTCGGCATTTGGTAATGCAGGATAAATCTAACATTCGATTTATCAATACCCATTCCGAATGCATTAGTCGCAATCATGACATGAACTCGATCGTGTAAGAAATCATCCTGCTGTTTCATTCGTTCACCAGCTGACAATCCACCATGATACAATGCTGACACAATAGAATGCTTTCGTAAAAGGTTTTGTAAATTCTCACCCGCTTTTCTTGTTGCCACATAAATAATACCAGTTTCATTATTATTTTTTTGCAGAAAATCTAGCAAGAATTTATCACGTTCTTGACCTTTTACAATGGAAAACAATAAATTTGTACGCTTGAAGGTTGTCATCACACAATTCTGAACGGGAATTTCTAAAGAAGATTGAATATCTTCCTGAACATGAGGAGTGGCTGTAGCCGTTAAAGCTAAAATCGTTGGCTTACTAGGCAACCTTTTAATAAAAGGATAAATTAGCTTATAGCTTGGACGAAAATCATGACCCCATTGTGAAATACAGTGTGCTTCATCCACAGCAACTAAAGGTATATCAATAGCTTTTATAGCATTTATAAAGTCTTCTGATTGCAATCTTTCTGGAGAAATATAAACCATTTTATATTCTCCAAATCTAATTTCTTCCATTATATTGTTTAATTCATTAGCTGAGAGAGTACTATTAATATATGTAGCAGCGATTCCTAACTGCTGTAATGTATCAACTTGATCTTTCATTAATGAAATAAGCGGCGTTATTACAATAGTTGTCCCCTCTAGCACAAGTGAAGGAATTTGATAACACAACGATTTTCCCCCACCAGTTGGCATAATGCAGAGAGTATCTTTCCCTTCTAATACCTGTTCAATTACTCGGTTTTGTCCATCTCGAAAAGAATCATAACCGAAATATGACGATAATATTTCTTTTGCCCTTTGCAACATTTATAAACACCTGCTCTTTATTTTTTCGTTAAGCTTATTTTATCATATTGCCTATAGCGATTTAACTCTAGCCAAATATTTTAGTAGACAGCATTATTTTCAGAATATATGATTAACATATTATTTTCTAATAGAGGTGACCGTTTTGCAGTTCAGTAATACATTACAACATTTACCAACACAATTTTTTTCGAAATTAGTAAAACAAGTAAATGCAGCTAAAGCTGAAGGACGAGATATTATAAATCTTGGTCAAGGAAATCCTGATCAGCCAACGCCAAATAATATTATTAAAGAACTTCAACGCTCAGCAGCAAACCCTGAATCTCATCGTTACTCGCCATTTAGCGGGAAAGAAAGCTTAAAGAAAGCTGTATGTAGCTTCTATCAACGTGAGTATGGTGTACAACTTCAATATGATACGGAAGTGGCTATTCTTTTTGGTGGCAAAATTGGCTTGGTAGAATTACCACTATGCTTTTGCGACGAAGGTGATCTTATCCTTGCACCAGATCCAGGCTATCCAGATTATTTATCTGGCATTAGTTTAGCAAAAGCTGCAACACATTTTATGCCATTAGAAGCTAAAAATCAATTTCTACCTAGTTATCTTGAAATACCAAATGATATTGCGAAACAAGCGAAATTAATGTTTTTAAATTATCCAAATAACCCGACGGGAGCAACCGCAACGAAAGAATTTTTTGAAGAAACAGTATCTTTCGCTAGAAGTAATGGTGTCGTTGTTGCTCATGATTTCGCCTATGGCGCTCTTGGCTTCGGTGAAGAAAAACCTCGGAGTTTTCTACAAACAGAAGGTGCTAAAGAAGTCGGAGTTGAGATTTATACTCTTTCAAAAACCTACAATATGGCTGGCTGGCGTGTGGCTTTTGCTGTTGGTAACTCAAAAATTATCGAAGCCATTAATCTATTACAAGATCATATGTATGTAAGTCTTTTTCCTGCCATTCAAGATGCTGCAGTAGAGGCACTTCTTAATGGAGAAGAAAGTGTAAAAGAGTTAGTTGCTTTATATAAAAAAAGAAGAACTGCTTTTGTAGAAAAATGTGCATCAATCGGTTGGCATGCTGCACCAACAGACGGCTCCTTCTTCGTCTGGATGCCAGTAGCAAAAGGCTTTACCTCTGAACAATTCGCTACATATTTATTAGATCATGCTGACGTAGCTGTTGCTCCTGGTATTGGTTTTGGAGAATACGGGGAAGGTTATGTCCGTGTTGGACTCGTAGAAAATACAGATCGACTTCTTGAAGCTGTTAATCGTGTTGCTTCATGTAAACTTTTCTAATTTCAATTATGGCTGTCTCAATATATCCGTTTCTTACAGATATGCGAGACAGTTTTTTCTATATACAATTTTTTTGAAACAACATAATTATTTTGATATTCTAAATAAATAGGAGGCGATTATTATGGAATTTGCATCAATGGAGAAAAGTCATATCGACGAATTATTTCGCTCATTTGAAAACTTACTTACAGAACACAATATAACTTTCAACTTTATGCGTATGACAGAAGAAAATGGCGTACTTTCTTTTGATTTTTGCAACAACCCAGAAAAAGCTAGATCAGTAGAATTTGAAGGCAACAACATTATTGGATTAGACACAGAATACATAGCTAAGGAAATATTAATGCCTATTCTCCCCCGCTTAAAATCATATGCAAAGTTAAAATAGTTATCTGTTTACTCACATTTCATCTAAATAAGCTACCCACTATTTATTAAGTTCATTGTACTTATATCCAATAATGAGTAGCTTATTTATTTGCACATCTTCGTTAAGAACATCACTGTTTTCTCTAGATTGACAATAATATTTCATCTGTTTTGTAGTCCCTCTAACTTGTGTATTTTTTTACTTTTAAACCTACATACTTAATCTAAACTGCTTCAATATAGCTCCATAAATCACCATAATCATTCTCGATATAATATCCACCAAATGTTTCAACAATGCTTTGAACAAGTGAAGCATTATGACTATTAAAATCAATTTCTACCAATGTTACCGTTTCCATCTTAGTAAATCCAATAAATCCTTGATCCTTAAAATTCTCATATATAGACAACCTTTTTACATCACCACCATATTCAAACACTAATACTTTCCATGGTCCATTATCTTCTACGTGAATGCCTTGAATGTTAAATTTTTCTTTCAAGACTTTAATAGCCGCATTGACATCAACACTGTACCCTACTAACCCTCTTGTGTGAATTGCCATCTTCATTCCCCTTCTCTTTATATTTTCAACTTGCCCTTACTCCATATTCAAGTCACAAATTCCCCCTTAAAACCCCTTTATTAATGGATTTTTTTAGTAAATCTTACATCTTAAATTATTCAACGAAACGAGACATTAGTCCTTCTAATTGAATCTTGAATTCAACATTTTTTTACCAACTCCGACACCAAATTGTAAAAAATTCTAATCAAGTTACTCTTTACATATCACCCTTTTTCATATTACTTTTACAAAAGAAAAAACAATTGGTAAGAGCTTCACCAATTGCTATTTCCAAAGTGTTTCACCATGCTTTAATACACATAATTGCTCGGGTAAAAGCTTCAAATTCTCCCATTGCTTCATTAACCGCTCCAATGCTTCCGGACCAGTATCATCAGCTAGTCGGTAAGCACCATAATGCATAGGAATCATAATACTCCCTTTCGTTTCTAGAAATGCCGTAATCGCATCTTCCGGATTAATATGTGCCGCTTTCATAAACCACTCTGGTTCATACGCACCTATCGGCATTAACGTGTATGTAATTGAGAACTTTGAGCCAATTTCTTTAAATCCACGAAAGTATCCTGTATCACCTACGAAGTAAATAGTTGTATCATTAGATTCAAACACCCATCCACCCCAGTGTGATGTATTCGTATCTATCAACGTCCTTCTTGTCCAATGCTGAGCTGGAACAAATGTAATCTGTAACTCTTCATATTGAAATTGCTCCCACCAATTAGCCTCAACAACTTTTTTATATCCTCTTCTATGAAAAGCACCCTTTAATCCAATCGGAACATAAAAAGTAATATCACCTCTTAGTTTTTTTAAAGTTCCAAAGTCAAGATGATCATAATGCCCATGCGAAATGAACACCATATCTATTTCTGGAAGTTCCTCTAAACTTAAACCTGGTTTAGTTAACCGCTTTTGAACACCCATCCACTTTGCCCAAACTGGATCAGTTAAAATATTTAACCCATTCATTTGAATAAGAAAAGTGGAATGACCAATCCAAGTAATCGAGAAATCCGAACGATTAGTTTGAAGTTTCTCAACATCTTTACGCTCAGCATGTGGTATTTGTACAGTTAAGTCTTTCTTCTTACCACTTCTTTCTTTACGCCACTTTTTCAAATCGGAATAACTACTTGTGGCACTTACTTGATCATAATTTTGATATCTTATTCTAGCCATATATTCTCCTTATAACTATCTTTTTCTATATTGTGCTTAAAGAAAAAGACAAAAGCAATATTTCTAATATAATTTTTTATATTATTCATCCAAATTTGCTTGAATAGATTGTAAAATTTGAAAACCAGCGTATTCCTCTTTATTAGGATATTTCTCTCGGTAATAGCAATCCCAATAACTAGCGATACGACTTTTTATCTTCATGTAAAAATGAGGATTTTCATAAATAAAGCTATACAGTGTGCGATTATTAATCAAATCCAGATGCTGATTAATTTCTTCAAGAATTTCAACAACATATTCACCTGCTAATCGTAAAATATACGGAAGCATCCATTTCTCGATATTTTGCATTTTTAACATTCCACTTAAATTTTTCTCTCTAATATATCCATCGAAATGCCTTGAATAAATACAAAGGACAATCTTCTTTTGTCTTACCGTTAAAGAAGTCATAACATCACTCGATAGCTCTTCACACTCAATACGTTCAGGTACTCGAATTTTCCCTCCATACATCTTTACGATG
Organism: Bacillus massiliigorillae; assembly: GCF_000380245.2. Taxonomy (GTDB): domain Bacteria; phylum Bacillota; class Bacilli; order Bacillales; family DSM-1321; genus Bacillus_AD; species Bacillus_AD massiliigorillae. The sequence continues at coordinate 1,448,324 of NZ_HG428741.1, read as the reverse complement.
AAATACTCATTGTTCGTAAGATAAGATGGCATTATTTTCAATACATCCCTAACATCTTCATTTAAATAGGGTGGAAATGCTTGTTGAAGATTTAATCTTTCCATTTTCATAGCTACACCTACAAAATTACATTTTATATTTTGCTCTTATTATTAATATATGAGTCTAAAAATCGAGTAATGTATAAAATGAAAAAGAGCATCTACTATTATACGCCCATAATTAATTGACAATTAAGAATATTATATACTATTTTGATGAAACTACATAAAAGAAGAGGTGTTGAAAATGTTTGATATTATAATAATTGGAGCTGGTCCAGCGGGAGCAAGCGCTGCTATCTTTTCGGCGAAAGCTGGTAAGAAAACATTACTAATCGATAGCGATAAAAGTATGACTAAGCGAGCTTGGATTGAAAATCATTACGGTGTTTCAGAAATTTCAGGTCCTGACTTAATTGAAATTGGAAAAAAACAAGCTATTAAGCTTGGAACAGAACTTGTTAATTCTACTGTAACTAACCTTAATAAGACTGATAATGGCATTGAAGTCTCAACCGAAGATGAAAAAAGTTATTCTGCTAAGCATATAATTCTAGCATCTGGTGCTTCTGTCAGCTTAGCTGAAACAGTAGGTCTTCAAACAAAAGAAGGTTCTGAGCCTAGAATTAAAACAGTTCTAGATGTTAACAGCCAAGGAGAAACAAATATTCCAGGAATTTGGGCTGCAGGAACTTGTGCCGGAGTCAGCGTACATACAATCATCACATCTGGAGACGGCGCAAAAGTTGCTATTAATATAATTAGTGAATTAAATGGTGAACGTTATGTTGACCATGATATGTTAAAGTAAACAACGTAAAGAAACTGACTGTCGATTAGAGACAGTCAATTTCTTTATTAACCTGTTTTTTATAATTACAAACTCTTATCAAACTAATGCCCTACTACAAACCACTACTCCATCCTCATCGCAATATGCATAATGGCCAGGTACCCATTCAATCCCACCAAATGAAAGTGTTACATTACGATCTCCTTGACCTCTTTTTACACTTTTCAGTGGATTCGTTCCAATTGCAAGAACACCAATATTCATTTTGCCTAATTCTGCGCTATCTCTCACACAGCTATTGATGATTACTCCAGCAAGTTTTCTTTCTTGAGCAATTTCCCCTAGCATATCACCCATTAATGCACATTTACGAGATCCAGCTCCATCAACAACTAGAACGCTACCTTCTTCTATCGTTTGTAACGCTTCTTTGACAAGAACGTTATCTTCAAAAACTCGAACTGTTGCAATCTTTCCTGAGAAGCTTCTCACCCCACCATAGGATTTCAGTACTAGTTCACAAATTTTCAGCTCCTCGCTATACTCATCACATAAATCTGCTGTTTTAAAATTCGACATTTCCTTCTCCCCATTCTTTTATGAATCTTTAATATTTTCGAGAAATATGACGAATAATCCTGTTTTTTCTGGAAATTTATTGTTTTTGAAGCCAATCTTTTAATCTTTGTTGATCACTTGCTACTAATTCACGTAATTTAGGATTATAAAAAACAGAAGCAGGATGAAAAGTTGGAAAAAGTAAATACTTGTCTTTCGACCATTGAAAAGTATCATTTTCATCTATATGTAGAACTGAATGCTGTAGAAATTGACCATGCACTTCGGTCACTTTCATCGACTTTCCAACCAAGCGCTGAAGTCCAACATTCCCAAGAGTAACAATGATAGGTGCCTCAACATGTTGAATTTCATAATCAATAATAGGTGCATGGGCAATAATTTCTTTGATGGTTGGAGGGCGATTGTATTTCCTCATTTCTACTTCACCTTGACGATTGCGTTTCTCACGCCATTTATACGGGCGACTTCTTACTGCACTTGTAATATATACATCTTCTCTCGTTAATCCTAAACCTTCTAAAAACTCCATTAACTTCTGACCCGCACGGCCACTGAATGGAATTCCATTTCCTATTTCTGTTTCACCTGGTGCTTCACCCACAAGCATTAATTTAGGCTGTTTCGGTCCACTTCCATATACAAACCCCTCTACAGCATGCCCCTCTATTCTCTTTCTTCCTAATTCAGCTAGCTCTTCAGGAATTTTCATCTTACCACCCTTTACATCGTCTAATTTTTTTATTATACCCTTTTTATTTCCCTATAAAAAAACTGACCTTTATAGTATTATTAAACACCATAAAAAGTCAGTTTCATTTTTAAAAATTAAAGCCCATACGTCTTTTCTCTGTTTTCCAAGAACGATCATTTGCTTTTTGATTATCATTTTTTAATTCTCTACAAATTTGTTGTACATCCACCTGCTTCTCATAATGCCATTGAAGAGCTAGCGAATTATATACTTCGTTTAAATCAGCAAATGAAAAGCCATCTGCATGCTCAGCAATTTGCTCAATATCTTCCTCCGTTAGAAAATGAACCAAATTTTTAGCCTTCAAATAATTAATACGCATCTCCTTAGTTGGCATAGGAATCTCATATGCACGATCAAATCGACCTGAACGATTAATAAGCGCTGGATCAATCTTTTCTGGATAATTTGTCGTACCAATTAAGAAAATTCCTTCCTTAGATGTTGCTCCATCTAATGTGTTTAAGAAGAAAGAGCGTACATCTTCTGGCATCGAGTCAATATCTTCAATTACTAATACCATCGGAGCCATTTTAGCAACAGATGAAAAAACTTCTCCAATTGAATAACTAGATGTATATTCAGTAATCTGCCAATATGCGACTGGTGCAGAAATACTGTGAGCAATTGATTTTACTAACGTTGTCTTACCATTACCAGGATCACCGTATAAAAGAATCCCTCTTTTAAATGGAATATTATACGTTTTAAAGAATTCACCATTGTTCATAAAGAACTCATCTATAGATCGGTAAATCTGTTTCTTCATTTCTTCCTCTAGAAAAACATCATCACGTGACACTAGATTTGTTACTTTTTCTTTTTCCGTCTCAACATCTCCATCAGTATCGATGAATACTGTCACATAATCTTGTATATATTCACGCTTTCTTTGAAGTACATAGTCTAAAAACGCTTGCATATGTTCATTACTAGGAGCAAAAATACAATCATGGTCTCTATCATCATGCGTTTTAAAAATAGACATTTGAGCAAGAGCTACTTTAAATTTAGGATAATAATAAAGATTATTTACGATACTAGGTTTAATCACAAATTCCATGCGTTGATCATTATGATTAGAAGAAATTGTTGCTGTTTCAAGACAATCATATATTGGTTTTAATAATTGGACTTCATCTCGATTAAACTCTAGGTCTTCTTCAAGTACTTCCCAAATCTCATTAGTTGTATCTGAATCTGAGAATAGAAGAAAATCCTCTCCTGTTTCTTCTATTATGTAGTTCTTCACTGCATAAACTGCCGCTGCGTAATCATAGTACATAGGCATTTCACGAACATTCGTATTAGAAAATTTAATAATACTGTTATTTGTCATTCAATCTGCGTCCTTTTCATTATGTAATCACTTTCTCACTAATATAGCTTATCATACTATGTGATAAATGACAGATTAATGCTTTCTTTCTCGAAGCGTTGACGAATAGTTTATTTTATTACTATACTTCAAAAGAGGAAATTATAGAATTTAGGTGAAAATCAATGGATTTTGGAGTATTATATCTTTCATTTTATGTCATCCAAATGGATGGTGACGACAGTAATAAAATGATTAAACACTATCAAACATTAGATAAACAAGAGTATGAACAAAGTTCTCTCAGCGAATTTCTCGATGGAGAATTAAAGAAGATTTCAAAACGAAAAGTAGAAAAACATCCCAAAGCAGAGAACGTACCAACAAAACTAGGATATTTCGTTGTCGAAGATGGCTTTGAACTTGCATCAAACCCAAACTTCGTATTATTTAATAAAACGGCCTTTGCCGAAACAAAAGAAGACTTCCATGAACACGCAGAAAAATTCGTTCAACTATATGCAGATACAAGCAGTGTTCGCGGCGGCGTCTTCATCATTGCTTCCGCTAAACTAAACAAATATTTCGATGAGCCTTTCCTATTTATTCTAAAATGCGATTTTGAACCAAAAGTAGCCTCCATTTCTGACGAAAAAACAATGATCAAAACAGTCGAAATGGCAATCACCACCAAAAACATGAAAAGCATCATGTACCCACATATGCCAGAAGAAGGCATAATCGAAGAAGGCGAGCTAAAAATCCATCAGGCTTCACATGCCCGCTACTTCGAAGATTTTCTTAAGTACGTTGATTACAATGAACCGATGCCGGAAATCATGAAGAATCAAGTAATGGAAATGGTTACGGAAACAATTCTAGAATCATTAGAGGATGAAAGTGAAGAGTTCAAGCAGTTCGAGCAAGAAATGGAAGTTTGGAGTGTCAGTGAAAAGCGTGAAATTAAAGAGCAACTAGAAACACACCAAATTGTCGAAGCAACAGCATCTATGGTAGAGATTACACCTGATTTAGAGCTACGAATGAAGCTAGACCATATAGGTGTGAATGGAATGCTATCGGATTTTGGCGAGACTGTTCATGTGGCAAAGTTGAATGGTAAATATGTGACAATTATTGAGTCTGATACGATTACGTTTGAGAAGACGGCTAGTCCGATTGAGTTTTTACGTCCAGATGAATTAGATGTTGTGATTGAGCGGATTAAGGGTAGGAATTTGTAATCCCCTTTCATTTCCAAACAAATAAAACACTCAATATTAACCTATTTCGCATCAAATTATGACCAATTTTATGACCACGAAAGTATTGAAATCAAAGGTTTTAAACTCATTTTATGACCACGTTTATGACCACGCACTTATTAATTATAATAGGGATACTTGTTAATAAAATTAACCACTACAATTTAAACGTAGTGGTTTTGTTTTACACTTTATTTAGATCCCTTAACCATATCTAGCCCCGATTTAAGCATTTTCTCTCCAACGTCTTTATTTTTTATACTTACACCAAAAGCTAAGACACATACAGCCGTACCCATTACACCCAATCCCATTTTCGTTATCCATTTCCTTTGTTCATCAGTTTCCTCTTTCTGTAATCGTAATAATTCCGTTATTTTACCAAAATGATATTCTTTTTCTTTTTCGGTTTTTGCGTTTGACATATCTTCTTTTAAACGATCTATAACAGATTTAATGGATTCCATATAATTCTTACTTGAATTCTGTTCAATAAGCGCAACTATTGTTTTAAATGCACTATCCGTTACTTTTACACCGGAAGAAAAATATTGTGTTATAAGATGTTTTTCATTTTCATCACTACTTTTTAGCAGTTGCTTAACCAACTTCTTTAATTCTTTTTCTGTAGGATTGTTAGGATCTTTAACTCCTTTTTCTTTTGCAAAATCTATGATTTTAGCCTTATCCATCTTTTTCACCTCGACAACTTTACTAGGTATCTTATTTTAATATTCATTCAATTACCGTTCAATAAACTCCACTATACTTAATAAAAGCTTCCTACATCTTACATATATTAAAGATAAATCGATTATTTACAAATGATATTCCCTTTAAAAAGAAAAACTAAACCGCACTCCCTACCTCTTTAATACATTCAATATCAAAGGAGAATTCTGAATCAAAACATAACCTAATTCAGCAATTTGAATCGTTCCCCATCTTTCCTTAATTGACAATGGAGCAGTTTTATCAAACAAAAGGCAGATTTCATTATGTTTTCCTCAATCAATATTTTTACTTCTCATTATTTGTTTTATTTATACTCACTTCTAATAAAGAGCCATATTTCATCAGTTATTCTGAGATAGCTAAATAGTATGTTATACTAATTAAAAGAAAGGATTGATTATTTGACTGAAACTTATCCTAGTTATGTAAAATCAATAATAAATTGTGACACTAAAAGAATAAAGAATTCCAAAGTTAAAAGCAGAACTATACTTACTGCACAGCTAAATAATAAGTATACCAAAAAAATACTTTTTATTTTAATGAATCCTAGTGTAGCTAATCATGATGTGTCTGATAGTACTGTCAATAAATGTGCTCATGTAACCTTTAATGATTTAAGTGACTATAAAATTGGAACATTTAGCATCGTAAATGTTTATCCATTCTTTCTTTCTGGTTCTACTAAATTGTATAAGGTGTTAAATTCTGTAAAAAACCTCTCATCAGCTTATTATTACAAAAAGATATTAGAAAATTTAAACCTTATTCACAATCAAATTATTGAATCTGATTATGTTTTCTTATGTACAGGTGGAATACCTGACAATATTGTTGATGTGGATGAATACGAATTTCTAATTGATACTATTCATAGCTATGTAGAATCTAATCATGGTGCTGCCTTTTTAGCTAAATCCGATAGATACAATAGTTTTGTTAAAAACGATAAGTATTCTTATCATTTATGCCCAGGTGGTATCCCTAATGTGATTAACACTGCTCAAAGGTTTAAAATATCTAAAGGAAGAATAACCCAAATAGAAAATCAATATAGAATACCACTAACTCATCCACAATAAACCTCAAGAGTGATTAACTTTCACTCTTTTTTGATTAAAACAAACTTTGCACCCAATAAAACGTAACTTTTATCTACTCAATTTTGATAGTAATCTAAAACTTCTCCACCAAATTTTCCTACTTTTTTATGTCCCATATCAACACATTCGTCATCGGTATAAGCTGTTACTGAAAAACTACCCTCTTTATCATCATAGGAGTAACTTTATTTTGGTTTACTGAACGATTTACACCTTTATAGATATCGAATATCCACTTCTGATTAGTGATATCGAAATCAATAAACCAACCTAACTCATAAATTTTAGTTAGATTTTCAATTTCTAATAAAAGATTCTTATATCTAGTTTTGTGTCGAATTATGTCACTTAACATTTTAGGATTAGCAATTTGCAAGTAAGAAAACTTTCTATTTTTATCCAAACAATCAATACAATTCTTTCTTACAGCTTGTTTAATTACTTCATCTACATATCCCTGAAATTCTGCATATTCCTTAGATGGTAAAATAGTAAAATTACTAAGCTTGTTGCCAAGTGATTTACCTTTTATGACTTTTTCTCGCTCACCGTAAGTTGTCTTTCTAATAGAAATGTCAGTAATTATCCCTGTCTTAATAGCATCCTCACCAAATTGAACAGTTTGTTTTTGTTTAATCCGATCTGCATGTTTATCAGATGTTAGAATAGAAAACTCAAAATTACCGACTTCATTATATTTTTGCTCATAAAAATAGGACTTACTGTTTTCAATAAGCCCTACTTGTTCAAATCCATTAAAGAGTGATATATCCATTAGTCTCACCTCTATAAATGGCTATATTGGAATATTTGTTTAATGCCATGAATACTTACATCTTCATGAACGCTGCTTCTGTCTAATTGAATTCTAGTTGTACAATAATTTCCATTAGCATTAAGCTCCCATTCCTCTTCAGCAAAGATATTATCATGATAGATATTAACCAATTTTAAGTCCTTAAATCCTTCACTATTGACCATCATTTGAGGCTTATAATGAAAGGTCATTTTCTCTAACTGTTTATTATCATCTACTGTTAGTCTAAGATTTTGATCTAAGGTTGCTGTTACAGTACCATCTTCATTTTCATGTAAGTGAGTAATCTGGTACAAATGATTGTAAGCCGCAATAGTGTCCTCCACGTTTAGATTTAAGGATTCACTAGACACTTTAAACTTTTGAGTATTCAATAATTCATCATCATTGTACAATTCAAAAGTTAAATCGGTAGAATTCTGGGTCTGGAATGTAGACAAATGTATTATGCCTGTATAGGAAAGGTCAAAATCATCTGTAAATGTAAAGATAGCCTCCTCTAATGAAGAATCAAGTAATGGAAATGGTAACGGAAACAATTCTTGAATCATTAGAGGATGAAAGTGAAGAGTTCAAGCAGTTCGAGCAAGAAATGGAAGTTTGGAGTGTTAGTGAGAAGCGTGAATTGAAAGAGCAACTAGAAACACACCAAATTGTCGAAGCAACAGCATCTATGGTAGAAATCACTCCAGATTTAGAGTTACGCATGAAGCTCGACCATATAGGTGTGAATGGAATGCTATCGGATTTTGGTGAGACTGTTCATGTAGCGAAATTGAATGGTAAGTATGTGACAATTATTGAGTCTGATACAATTACATTTGAGAAGACGGCTAGTCCGATTGAGTTTTTACGTCCTGATGAGTTGGATGTGGTGATTGAGCGGATTAAGGGTCGGAATCCTGTGGAGTGAAAGTTGGGAATGAAAGTGACTCTCAATTATAGGGAGTGTCACAAATTTAGATATGATTCTGTGACACGTTTGTTATACGAATTATGATAAAAATCCCACTTAATTTATACTAATTTTCATAACCTTAGACTCCATTTTAATTAAACCACTACTTGAATGTAGTGGTTTTTGTTTTTGACAATATTTTTTAAAGTTTTCCCCCATATAGGTGCTGTGCATGTATCATAACATGGAGTGCCTTTTAGACAATGTCTCATTACATTGCCTAAATACGGATGCTCAATTTCTCCCCATTCTTGACCATAACAATCTATGACCTTCATAAGTCTCAGCTATAAGTTTCTTTCAGCAATTACATTTATTATGTTTTTCAATGCTTGCAAACAATTCTCCAATCTCACCACACTGATAAATTTTTATTTTTACTGGATTCAACCTAATCATCACCTTTACTTTGGATAATCAGTTTTTTATCCACCAAACAAAAGGCACATTTTATTACTTATATATGGGTATACAACCTTACACGCCCACTGTTTCAAGCATACGATGTATTATCTTAATTGATTGGATGTGATCATATGTTTCAACAGAATCAATTTCAGCCACAATATACACCACAAAACATTAATGAATGTCAAACACAAATACTACCTCCTCAGATTAGTCCAACACAACACATTGTAAAGAAAAACACAATAGTCCATGTAATACCTCATTTTCATCCATGCCCTTACTTTTACTATAGATGAAAAAGATTCTAAATTCCCTCACTAGAGGGTTTTTCTGATTAAAAGAGAAATTTTATAATAACCACTCTTTTTAAAATCGAGGTTCAACAAACTGAATATTCTGAATATTAGTAAGTTAGACAGGCTGAAAAATCAGCCTGCTATATGTATTTAGTTATAGTTTGGTTTTATACTATGTAGTGAACAATAATTTTCATATTGTTGGCAAATTTGATCCCACTCCTCATTACTAATCATTTTTCTCCTTAATGATAATAAATTCATCCCTTTAGTTTCTTTTATCCATTCTGAAAAAATCATATACTGCCCCCTCTATTACGCATAATATTATACTAAAATAGAGAGTTAATCATATAGTATTTAATCACTAAATTTTCTATATTGCTTTTAATGTTCAGCGATATTCAGGCTTAATTTTTCTCTTTTTGCAAAATTTTTCATATTCTTTACATATCATATTCCACTCTTCATTAGTTATCTTATTTTTTCTTATCACACTTAAACTCAAACCATTATATTCTTTTAGCCATAAAGACATATTCATATTTACCAAACCCCCTTTATAGTATTAATACTATTGTAATAGGGTTTAGTTGATTTTACCAATAAAATATAACTATATACCTATATTTTTAGTTTTTACATCTTTCACAACAAATCAGCGAACTTGATTCAAAGAGTCTGCAAAGTTCGATATATTAAAAGGCATTACATAACTATAGGTGATTATATTGTCTGAAGAAGTAAATCAAGATGAAATTGTAAAACCTAAGAAACCTGAAAATATTACGGTACTTTCCAACTAGTTCTTTAGACGCATTTTTTAGTACTAAAGATGATTCTGCTACTGGTTTGAAAAGACCATGTCCTCTACCCCCTATACCCAATTAAAAATGATAGGGTCGTTAAACTTTAGATAGATATAATTAAGCAATCTATTAACTCTTCGGGATCTTTTTTATTTCAAGATGGAACATAATCAACCTTGTGTACGTGAACTCATTATTTTAAGTGATTCTATTTTATTAGTTTGAAAACAATTTCTTCAACAAACATTTAACTAAAATTATTAAGCAGTTTTCTTTTTGAAGATTCCTTGTACAATCAAATATAGTCCAATCAAAAAGATAATAGGAAAGAGAATTACCATGATTCCACCTGCAGTAAAACCATCATGATAAATTACACCAAAGATTATACCAATCACACAAGATCCTAATGGGGCAAAAATAAACATTGTAGCTAGACCCCAAAGTATATATTCTCGTTTATTTTCTTTTTCTGAAATCATGCTGTTGCTTCCTTTCTAAATTAACAATAGTTTTCAAAGCTTATTCCATATAAATGTTAACTATATAGATAACGAATTATTAGGATAAAAAGTTGCATCTCATTTTCTATTGAACCTAATGAAAGTTTAATTTTAATTAGAAGATGAAATTTTCACTTTAAGAATCATTAAAAGATTATAACTAGTTTTAACTAGGATTAGTTCTTTTTTAACGTTTTGATATTGAAAAAGCAAAAGATGAATCATTCATAAATTATTATTAAAATAGGCAACACAAAAAAAACAATAATTGCCAATTATTTTCTTACAAAAAAAAGAGACTATATAATATAGCCTCTTTAGAACAATTCAAATTCTGTTTTTATTATATTTCTCAGATTTTGAATTCTTGATTATCCAGTACTATAATTCTTTTCTTCCTTGTGACAGCTACTTCTTTTGTGTGCTCAACCAATTTATAAATGTTCATATTACATTTTTGTGCTCCTTTAACAAGCAATGGAACACCAATACTATCGATACCCAATCCTCTTGAAAAGAAGCCACCTAAGCTCATCACTAATGGAACAGTTGGCGATGTATTTGAAAAAATAATATGTTCATCAGAATTAAAATGATTTAACAAGATTGATCCAAAATCTTTTAAAGCTGGTACAACTAATTTCGAGCGTTTTCTTCCTACTGTATATACTAAATCACCATTACTATCTTTGCCATGATATATAAGCCTTCCAAAATCAGACTTGGTTAATTTATTAAAGTACGGTACTTCTAAAACTTCTTCTGTTGACAATTTGTATGTAGGCTCCTTAAGGATTTCCAAATGATGTGCTGCAGCCAAGGAAGTCGTATGAGTTCCACCATAATCATTATAAATATAAATCATTTTGCGTCATCCTTTTAGAACAATATAGTTATTTATATTCTTAACTATATATGATTTTTGATTCACGAAATAAGTTGCACATATTTTCAACAAACTTTTTTTATAAAGTGTTATAGTAAATAACATTTAAAGAGTTGATTAATATATGACCAAAAAGTTTTTCTATGTACTTCTTATAGTATTTTGTATATTTTTACCATCCACAAAGTTCTCAGATGCCTATAGATCTAAAAGCAATGTCAAAACGATTGAAGAAATATCTTGCTCAATACTTGATAATGACTATCCTTTAAGAATAATAGATAATCCAAAAATAACTATTAAAAATAGCAATATTCTTCTCCATTTTGATATTGACAAGGAATTTGAAAGCGTAAATGATTTCAATAAATTCACATCATTTGATTACTTTAGTAAAAAATTACGTTATCAATTATTTACTAATCACAATAAAACTACCTTATATAATCATGATTTTACTTTCATAGCTAACACAAAGAAAGATTCCTATGAGTATACAAATAAATTACCAAATGAACAATTAGTTTTCAAAACAAGAAGCCAACTTATTATGAATAATGAAATCATTTATACATCTAATGAATTCAAAAAAAAGTTTAATGAAATAGCATCGCTATTTCCCCGTGAAAAAATCAATGGATATGATGACTTCGAAATCTTTATGTATGGTTATGAGTTCTTCAATACGATGACTAAACGTGGAAGATACTATGATCCAGAAACAGACAATAATTTAGTTGTTAAAGCAGTTAAAGATAAGTTTGGAATAACTACCGAAGAATACGAAAAGATTTACGAAAAATATTATTTACTGTATTAATTGAGTTCAGTATTAATGATACTGAACTTTTTTTCATAAAAAAATCCATGTTTTATTCTCGCCCACTTCTTCCCCACAAATATGCCTCTTCACATTCTCGTACCATTACTTTTTGCGTTACTACTTTCATCAATATTTTGAATTAATTCAAACAAAAAACTGAATCTTCTTTAAATCGCCATACAAGTAGTAAAATTTTACTAAAAATCGTAGTATAATACTATTACCAACTCCGAAATATTGTAAAACAATTCTTTAAATACATACAAATCTAATAGAGGTGGAGAAATGAGTTTTAAATATAGAAGCTTACTGTCATTTGGTAGTATATTTGTACTAATTTTAATTCTTGGAATTATACAATATGTAAATTCTGAGAAACAGATCAATGATCTAGAAACAATTAGAAATGCAACTTTACAGTCTTCCCTAATTACAGACGAACTTAAACTATCAGTTGTTCAAGTTCAACAATACTTTTCAGACATAAGTGCTACAAGAGCACAAGATGGTTATGACGATGGATTTGAAAAAGCTGAAGACCATAGTAAGATTTTTTATAATGATTTAGAAAAACTAAAGGAACTCCATCCAACTGAATCTAATAATCTAAATGAAATCAAATCATCATTTGATTCTTATTACGCAACTGGTAAAAAGATGGCAACGTATTATATTCAAGAAGGCCCCTCAAAAGGAAATACAATTATGCCTGAATTCGATGCTACCGCAATCGAAATCAACGATAAAGTTGATAAGTTACAACAAAAATATATATCAGATATTAACTATTCATTAAAGAATAACGAAGATTTAATTAATAAAAGCCAATTAGTTTTTATCATTATTGCAGCCTTAGTCTTTATTATAGGAATTGTTATTGCCGTCTTATTAAGTAAATCGATTATCAATCCACTGACAAAGTTAATAGAATCTTCGAAAATTATTACCAAAGGTGATTTGAGCCATTCTGCTCTAATAGATTCAAAAGATGAATTTGGAAGGCTTTCACATTCTTTTGAAGAAATGAGGCTAAGTTTAAGTAATCTTATACAACAATTGAATACTACAACACAACAAATTGTGTCTTCTTCTGAAGAATTATCTGTGAGTACAGAAACAACAAAAGAAGCAACTGAACAAATAACAAACTCTATACAGGAAGTTGCAGTTGGAACAGATCTTCAAGCATCTGATTTGTCCGCCACTTCTAATTCAATATCAGAAATATCACAAGGTATGAATCAAGCTGCTTTATCTATTGAGCGTGTAACTAACTTAGGTATCCAAGCAACGGATAGTGTGAATAATGGGAATAAAATTGTTCAACAAACATTAGACCAAATGAACAATATAAATTACAAAGTAAATCACACATCTGCAACCGTCAATCGTTTAGCTGATACATCAGAAGAAATTGGACAAATTATTTCATTAATCACTCAAATTGCCGATAAAACTAATTTATTAGCCTTAAATGCTGCAATTGAAGCAGCAAGAGCAGGTGAACATGGTCGTGGCTTTGCTGTTGTTGCAGATGAGGTTAGAAAGCTGGCCGAGCAGTCCTCTCAATCAGCTAAGGATATTCAAATATTAATTGAACAAATACAGCTTGAAGCCAAAGATGCAGCTAATTCTATGGCTGATGGTGAATCAGCTTTAAAAGATGGAATTGAAATGACTTTCAATACCGGTAAAGCCTTTAAGAACATCTCTGAATTTATCGAACAAATTTCAATACAAACAATTGATGTTTCAACAGTTATTATGCAAGTAAATACCAATACTAATAGTATGGTAGATATTATAGAAAGACTTGCTAGTATATCCGAAAAGTCTGTAGTAAATACCCAAAATGTTGCTTCTGCTACAGAAGAACAATATGCTTCTATGCAAGAATTAGCAACGTCATCTGAGAATCTCAATAACATCGCTACAAATTTGCAAAGTTCTATCAATAAATTTATTTTATAATAATATAACCAAAAATACCTAGACTGGCATTAGTAATGATTGAATACGGCTACTCAATTCATATAAAATAAAAATGGTATTACTTTATATTTCAATAATATGAAGTTGACTATTATGCTGCAAGAAATTCTAAAGAAAACATACCTGGTTCAGTTTACAAATAACACATTTAGCTCCCTTTCAAACTGAAGGGAGCTTTGTTTATGTAACAAATAAGAAATCATCATAAAAATGACCTCTTCAATAGAATTATTTATTGTTTTTCTAACTTAAGTTCCTACATTTCATTTTAATTGATTTCTGTTGTAACCATAAAAAAACTTTTCATTTTCATCCACCAAACTCATATGAGAAGTTATCTCTGCTATCTTTTGATACTTATTATCTATATTCATAAATATATTTTTTATTTTCACCGCCATTACCGCAAATAATACTATCTATTCTTCTATTATTTTGCTTGTTCTATATTCAAGTTTATTTGTTGTCTCATTATAATGGTATACCTTGATTTCTTGTCCATTTACTCCATTACTTGAGTCACCAGACAAAACTCCAAAATTACCATCACCAAGCTCCACCATATTAGAATATTGGAACCTGCTCTCAATAGTTCCACTAATATCTTCTGTATTATCTACAACGCTTTGATCTCTACCACATCCAGAAAATACAAAAAATATTGTCAAAATCACCAACGTTATTCTTATATTGCGTAATTCATTTATCGCTTCTTTTGACACTTCTTCCTCTCCTCTCTATTGATAGAAAACACTCTTTCATTGTAGAATTGTACTTTGTTCCCTAATTCCCTTACTGTATTGAACAAATTTCTTTCTTGTTTTACTCCAACGGAAATACTTTAAATTACCAAAACCTGATACAGATATTCTATTGAGTAAATCCTTCATTAAAACTACGCTAGTGGAAATATGTACAATCTGATGATATAGAATTGTCCAGTTTAAAATTGCATCTCTCCAGAGAACCTCTTCTTCATCAATAATAAAAATATATCTCGGTGGTTTCATACCATTTTTAGCGATAAGGTTTTCTATACAATAATGAATATCACAGTTATCTGCCCCACATGCAGATATCGATAGTAATATATCTTCTGAATAATCCATATTAAACATTGGATAGAGGCAATCAGCGATATCTTTCCAATCTACTTTATCTCTTCCTATTTGTATACCTCCTTCATCACCATGAAAGCTTAAATGTATGCATATAGGTTCATCTTCTGATTTTTCTCTAACCACACATTCAATAGATGATAAATAATTACAAATTTCAATAAATTCATCTTTTGATTTGACGAAAAACGACAAAACATCATAATCCATCATTTCACATATTTCTTTTAATGCTCCTCCTTCCGTTCTTCCTTTTATAATCTCCAACGGACTAGCTGACTCAATTATAAATACCTTCATTTTTTTGTACCCACCTCTTAAAATAACCCTTTTAACCTATTATTTCTTTCCTGCTTTCCATTTCATTCCCCAGTTATAAGCTCTATCCATTTCCTTATGTCACTTAAAATATTCCACAAGAAATGCAATTTTAAATATTTCATTATTCTGATTTTTAATAATAGCAATTGCGCACATTATTTGCCCGTTTATATGGTTATCAAGTTTAATTTCAATATCTGAACCATTAGCGTATTTTAAAGTTACAATTCCATCCGCTTGGGACAAATTCGCAACTCCTTCATAAATAAATGCATAAACAAGGGTTCTCTTAATCTCAAATATTTTATTACCATTAATCCGAAGATTTTCACCGCCCGGTACTGCACCTGTTCGATCATCTTTATCTAACTTAATATAAGACTTGTTGCAAATCACGGCAAATGCCCCTCACCTAGAACATATCCTTTTTCACCATTTGTTAGTCATATAGGCACCCCAAATATAAATCTATGGTATTAGATTTACTAAAAAGACCTGACAATAGCCCCGTTTTGATTCCAATTCAAACTAACTAGGATTTCTCCTAACCCTTTTTGACTTCCTTTTGTAAGATTAATTGCATGTCCTTTTTTCTTTAATTCTACTTTTCGAAAATTAATACTACCCATTCCTCCCTTTACTGTGTACATATCTACCTAGTTATATCATCCTTCAATCATTTTACCAATAACTTCAAACAATTGCGTTACTAATCACATTTTAGTTTTAATCCTCTTTTTTGAGCACCAATTAATATTTGGAGAATTCGAGTAGATTAATTTTTTAACCGTAATAGTTGTCACATTTTTGCTTCTTGTTGCTATCGGTATTGGTGGTGCATAATTATTAGGCTCTTCTTTAAAGAGCTTGTTCTTTTTTGGAAACATAATACAAATTAAAATGTAAGAAAATAAAACGATAACATCACACACCTGTAATATAATGTGTATAACAATTAGCGTACATGGAGAAGTGTAATATGAATAAGCTATCGAACAATACTATTATTACAGGAGTTTTAGGAATAGTATCCCTTTTATTAGCAAATACAATAGCTGGAGTTGTAGACGGAAAATCTAGAACATACACTACTAATTAATTTACGATTTGTTCAAACCCTCCTTTCAATAATCCATTATCAACATCATAGTGTAGAATATTAATACTATTTTAAGAATTCGTTAATAATTTCTTACGATTTATGTTTTATTATTATCAACAAGGTAAAACCTTTTCATATAGATTTCCTCCTAAGTAACCAGCCTAATAAGTAGGCTGGTTTTGTTGTGTATAAAATTACTGGATTATTTAATAAAAAATACATATCCACTATAAAGTGTAACCAACAGTACAGTTAATGCGCTGCTTTTTCTTAAATTTTGAAAAACACTCCAAGTGTTTTTTGACTATTTCAAATTTGGAACATAGTATAATTGGAATTGAATTATTTAGACTACTCCATAGTTGATCCACTGTAAATTGATTTCTAATCAATCTGCAGAATCAAATAGTATTCAGATGATGTAATGATATCTTCTATTTAGCTAAGTTTCGTAGTTTGATGTTAATATCATATCCCTACAACTAATCTATCTCTCCAATCTATAATAATAAAAAAATCCCCTTCTCATATTGAGTTGGGGATTCGTATATGTACATGAATGAAATATGGCTATTCAATCATGGTTAAAGGGGTATTTTCAGAATAATATATAAAAAGAAGTTTTTCAACAAAACACACAAATTATTCACTCTTTTTTAACATTTTAAAATATATCAATATAATTTAATCGTTTTTTCGGTTACTTCACCTTCCTATAAAGTAAAACATCACTAAGATTTAATTATCTTAATAGCCACCAACTTATCTTGCACATTTGATTGATGTTTCACCATTTGTCTAAGATAATTCTTTAAACCTAGCTGTTTTTTCAAACTTATTTTCAATCCCTATCAATAGTTGCATCTTAAGCTCCTGATTTCTGCTATAATTAGAAAGAATTTTTAAAATATTACATATTGGGAGGCACATATGAAAAAGAGAGTTTTATTACAAATCATCATTTCAATTGCATTAATGGTTACTGTATTTATCCCCTTTACCACTGATTCAACTAAAGCTGCAACAACACAAATTGGTACAATTGATATTACTAGTGGTAAATTAAATGTTAGAAATTCAGCTAGTTCAAAAGCTAAAGTAATTGGATCTTTAAAAAGAAGTGATAAAGTTACAGTATTTAGCCAATTAAAAACTGGCTGGACTCAAATTCAATACGGTAAAGGAAAAGGCTATATATCATCTGACTATGTTCGATTCTATAAAACAACTTCTCCAGCAAGTGTAAAAAAAATTACTGATAGAGTAATAAAAATTCAAAGATCAACTTGGACATATGATTTAACCAAGCAACAAATTTACAATATGCTTTCTCCTGCATTTTCGAAAGATTATATTGATTTAGATTTCAAACAACATTTCCATATTTCAGGTAAAAATTCTAAAGGAGTACCTCTGTATAGTATTATTGAAACCGAAATATGGGGAAATGGAATTGTTGGGTTCTTCTGGGATGATGCTATTCATAAGCCAAAATATTTCTTCTATCATAAAAATGGTGTTGAATACCTAGAAGTGTCTCAGTTTGTGGTTGATGAAATGACAGGTAACTATACTTACACCCTATATTTAAAGAAAGAGCCTAAATCAGACTGGAAAGTTTATAGTATTAGATAATAAATCTAAGCAAAAAGAAGTCCATACTATGGCTTCTTTTTTATACTTATAGATTATTATCAACATGATATAAGTTAAGAATAGAAAAAGATAAAGAAGCCCCTTTCAAATTTGAGGCTTCTTTTATACTTTCAATCTTCACTTTATGCCTGTATTGCTTTTTTCATCGCCTTCATTTGTCCTAAATGTTCTGCTTCGTGATGTAGCATTAAGGCATATAGATCTGAATATGTCTCAATACCATCTACAGGGAATTTAAACGGTAACCTCTGCTCAAAAAAGTCTTCATGAATGGCATTAATACGCACAGCCTGTTCTTTTAAACATTTAGACAACTCTTGAATAGAAGGTACTTCACCTTCCCATGCAGCAGGACTTGTTCCCATGCTAAATAAAGAAGCGTATTCCACTGGAATATTTGATGATTTTTTTGGATAACCAAACATAAAATACTCAGATGTTACAAGTAAATGACCGATATGCCAATGAATATTATTATTAAATCTTTCTGGTTGAATTCGAGCTACTTCTCCATTTACATCTTGTACAAAATTTAACAACATTTGACGAGTTATTTGAAACTGTTTAGACATATGTATTCCTCCTATTATAGCCTTACTAAATTGGTATGCCGCTAATGTTTTAATATTACATAATATTCTAAAAATTATCTAATATACTGCTTTCATACTAACCAAACTTGACTGATATGTTTTATGTTTTAAAATTCAGAAGATACAGGAGAGTCTTCCGATTTTGTTCTCAAAAAAAGAAGCGAACAGATATTAGAATTTCACATTCTTTCCGTTCGCTTCATCACACAATATTATTTTCCACTATTTAAAGCTTCTTTAGGAACAACGATTTCTTTAACACCATTTATATTTGAGAACTTACTATCCATATTTACCTTCATATCAACAGTCTGATCCTCTTCTTTCACACCCATTACCATAGCTATTACAGCTCCTTCTAGATAATAGGTCTTTTTATCAACTTGATATTCCACATTCATACTTTTAATATCAAGCTGTTCCATAGCAGCTAACGTTTCAGAATTTCCACTTGATGCCTTTTCTAAAACCGATTGAGCTAATTCTTTAACTTTATCTCCTGGAATGTCTGCAGCTAGTATAAATTGATCTTTTTCTTCTTTTAGTTTTAAATATTTTGATACAGTATTAAACTGCTTCATTTGACTTTCTAAATTAGCCGATTCCTTTAAACTTGCTTTTAACTGCTCGTTAACTTCTTCAGGAACTGTAACCCACTCACCATTAACATTTGAGTAGATACCTTCTTGAGTTATATACTGCTTTATGATTTGTTCTCCTTCGCTTGGAACAGTCATTTCTATCTCTTGATATGCAGTGAAAGGTTCATTAATAACATCCATTTTTGTTGACATATCGACTTTTTGAACTTGCTTTTGTTCTCCTTGAGATACTGTTATTTCTGTATGTACTTTTGCGTCTTGTGTAAGACTCTTTACATCCTTATTTGCCTTAACAACTTCTGTCAAAACCTTATCATCTTTTGAGGTAGATGAAGATGATGTTGTTGTTTCACTACCGCAAGCAGCTACTATCACTGCAAGTAATGATGCTAAAACTACTAATGCTACTTTTTTCATTTTTACTCTCCTTTATTTTTTATTTCTAACGACACTCCGTATAATAATATACAAAATTCCAAATGTTGTTAATAAATATTAAGACCTAAAAAACACCTGTTGTTTTGGTTATAGGTATAAATATTCGGTATTATATTATTAAAATTTATTTTATCTAAATATCTTGATTCGTTTTTTCATTGCGATTTGATTCCACTTATTCAATAACCTAATTTACATAATTTAAAACTTTATCAACATAGATTATAGAAAAACAAAAAGTTTTGATGTAGTTAATAATATTGCTTTAGACTAATAGGCATTACAAATTATATTAGCTCTGTTCACTTACAAAAAACTGCACTCTAATTGTTAAATGTGTCTAACAATTGGGGTGCAGTATCATTTCATTATTTTTTTTGCAACAATTGATTCATCCTATAAAATTCAATATAAATTAACTAACTGTGTAATTTACTTTCTGTCATTTTTCGTCTAAGCGTTGGCTTTACTTCAGCAAAAATAATTGCTAGTAAAATTAAAACAATACCAATAACCATACGACCTGTTAATATTTCATGAAGGATTATAACAGAAAAGATTGTTCCAAAAAGTGCTTCAGTTGATAAAATCAGAGCTGATTTTGTTGAATTTGTATACTTCATCCCTATATTTTGACAAACATATGCAATAGTTGTACAAAATATACCTAAATATAGTATTGAATAAGCACCTTCCTGTATAGATGCCATGGTTGGTATCTCTCCTAAAAGAAGTACTGCTATTGTACTGAAGACAGATGCCGTAAAAAATTGAACTATGGTCAATGCCAGTGCATCTTCTTTTTTCACAAACATATTTGTATAAAAAATATCAAAGGCGAATGCCACCGCGCATAGAAGAGATAGTAAATCTCCGATATTCATATTCATTGAACCTTGTAAAGATAAAAAACCGATGCCAATCACTGCTAATAAAGCAGCTATAATCTCAAAGCGATCAAATCTTCTTTTGTAAATAACAAAAGCAATAAGGGGCACAAATATTACATTTAAAGCAGTTAAAAAAGCATTTTTCGAAGGTGTCGTATAAACTAGTCCAAATGTTTGAATGGTAAATGCAATAAATAAAAAACCGCCAAGTACTGTCCCTTTCCACAAAATTGACTTATTAATTAGCTTAATTTTTTTATTAAAAATAATAAATAATAGAATGGTAGCTATTATAAAGCGCCCTGCCATCACTTGGAATACAGTAAAATGCTCTAAACCTTTTTCCATCCCAATATAGCCGCTTCCCCAAAGAATCGCAGTAATAAATAATAGAATCTCTCCTAAGTATTTCTTCATACTATGCCTTCTCTCTACTTGATGTTATTTTGTTCATTTCACTAATATTAACTAATCTCCCTTTCTTTTATAATAGAAATAGCCCTCGCCTCTAAATAGAGACGAGAGCAAGCTTCCCGTGGTACCACTCTAGTTGCCACATATGTGACCTCTTTCTATTGTTAACGAGGTGACTCCCCGATTGTTCTCTACTCTGATTCAAGAAATTTCTCCAAAGTGCGCTTCATTCATTCCCTCTGTATTAGGCTTACACCAACCCTAACTCGCTTTTCAGACGTTAATGAACTACTCTCTTCTTCATCGAATTACTATGTAATTGTTTATGTATTATAATAAAACTATATGTTTTGTTAGCCTCTAAAATATTTAATGTATATGATAATTTATATTTTTCAAAAAATCAATGATATGTTTAATACATTTCCAAACAAATATCTTTAGAAGATGAAATAGAACAAACTTTACTGAAGAATATACTTTTAATATATGTAAAAAAACTTATTACACTCTTGTATTTTACCTTTCTTGAATTGACCTCCAATAGATTTTTTATTTAAAATTGCAACAATAAAAAATGAACAAGTTTCTATTCTGGATCACACACATAGATTATTATTGTACGTATTAAATTAAATGGTTGTGAGTATATGACAGACAATCAATCTAATCCAGTTGTGAATTTTCCTCCAAATAATTTAATTAATAATCACCATATTTTCCCACCTTTTCCTCCAGATCCACCAATGGGCTCCATTACAGTGGGACATATTGGTGGCGGTGGTTCTCCATCAGGAGGCTGGTCACCTGGTGGAGGATGGCTTCCTGCAAGTAGTTGGGATTATAGTTGGCATTACTATGGAAGCCAATCGTACCCTACTACATGGTGGCATCCCATTATAAGATGGTAAAAGTACCAAGTTATTTCCCATGCATGAGATGCTTCTGAAAAGGAAACATCTCTTTCTTTATTTAATTATGTTATTATCATTCATTTACTATTGTGAATTTTGAACATAGTAAGATTAGAACTCCTTTACCAAAACCTATTTCAACAACTTATCCCTCATCATCTGAGCTTATCCACTCATTAAATTCACTACTTCAAATTTACTTGTTTGAATTATTAATTATTTATGCACATTTAATTCACAATATTATGATATGTTTCTTGTATATTGAAACTATTTTAAACTAAGGGGTATTGGGATGAATAAGTTTAAACAGTTTTATAATGATCATATTTTTATTTTTTGGATTATAAGAATGACTATTCATGTAACGGTACTACTTTTTATTGTGCGATACTTCGTATGGCATCTAGAATAATATGTAAAACATATAAAAAGCACAATCAAATTCTATCTTTCTACAATAAACTATTTTATGTATGGTAGACAAAATAGAGAGACAAAGTATCATACTTTCTAAAGTTTTTCATTTAGAAAGAAGGTGGAGAAGTGCAAGTAAATATTAGTATAATAATATCCATCATAGCACTTTTTTGTACAACTTTAGGTGTTGTTATTGGTTTTTTTACATTTACACGAAATAGAGATAAAGATGTTAAATCAGATGCATCCGAATTAGCCATAATACGAACAAAATTGGATAATATCAACCAAGGAGTAGAGAATATTAGAATTGATATAAAAGTTGAACAAAAAGAAAGACTAGGATTATCAGAACGTTTAATTAGATTAGAAGAATCACATAAGTCATTGCATAAACGATTAGATGACCTTGAAGGAATGATAGATGAGTATTGTTTGATGATAAAAAACAAATAACTATTCTAATACTAGAGAAGGAAGAATCGCCTTCTCTAGTATTATAAAAAGAACGTTTTTGTTAATAATTAAGGGTGTAGCTCAAACAGCTTTCTACCACGGTTATTAGACATAATTTCAACTAGGACTTGACTCTTTTATAGTTTAAATTGATTTACATGGCTATTTAATTGCTCTGCAAGTACTGCAAGCTCTGCCGCTCCACCAGCAATTTCTTCCATTGAACTGCTAGATTGTTGAGCTGATGCGGCTGCTTGTTGAACTCCGGCAGCTGCTTCTTCTGCTACGGCCGCTACATCTTCAATTGCTCTGTTCATTTCTCCACTGTTTTCTTCTAGTTCGTTAAGATGCGCAGAGATATTTTGCACTTTGCTAACCATATCTGTAACCGATTCATTAATATTTCCAAACGTTTTTCCTGTTACTTTAATTTGATTCGTTCCACTTTCCACTACTTCAAACGTAGACTGCAATGAATTAACAGCTTCATCAGAACCATAGGTTATTCGCTCAACTATATTTGTGATTTCTCCAACTGAATTTGAAACTTGTTCTGCCAATTTTCGAACTTCCTCTGCCACAACAGCAAAGCCTTTCCCGTGATCACCTGCTCTTGCTGCCTCAATAGCCGCATTTAAGGATAATAAATTTGTCTGATCTGCAATTTCCCTAATTACTTGAACAAGATGGGCTACTTCTGTTGTTTGACCATTCAATCCTTCCACCTTTTGAACAGCCATAGTTACTTTTTGGTGAATATTCTCCATTTGATTAACGGATTGCTCCATTAGCATTCGTCCCTCTTTGGCCATCAATAAAATCATGTCTGAAGTCCTTACAACTTCATCTCCATTTTTATTTGCTTCTATAATTCTGTTATTAAAGTGTTCCATCATCTCAGAAAGAGCCGAAGCACTATTTGCTTGAGATTCGGCGCCTGAAGTTAATTCTTGCATTGTTGAAGCTATTTGCACTCCACCTTCTTTAACTTCATTTGCTGATTGAGTGAATCCTTCACTTTGGCTATTCATGGTTTTAGAAGCGCTGGAGACATTTTGAATCATTTCCTTTAATGCAGCTTGCATTTGATTCATAGAATTTGCTAATTGACCAATCTCATCTTTAGATTTAATCTGTAGTGATTCACCGGTTAAATCTCCGTTTGCAAGCTGATCCATATGATTCGTAACTTTATTGATAGGTCTTGCCATACTACTCGCAAATATCCAAATAATAAAAGCACCTACTAATAAGGTAATTCCTATCAAAATTAAAACAAAGTTCATTATTTTATTGGCTGGTTTATTAAAATCCATCAAATAAGTGCTTGCAACGATTGTCCAATTCCAATTTGGATCTGTTTTTGAATAGGCTACTTTTGGTTCAATCTGATTTTTATTATTTGGCATCGGAAATTCATAATAAGTTAGTCCCCCACCGTTATTCCCTACTTTAATCAATTCTTGTACATATTTCTTACCATTTATATCTACATCATTCCAAGAGTTATGACCCTCAGTCTCAGCGTTTGCTATATCTAACCCGTCTTTTCCTACTATGTACATATATCCGTTTTTACCCAAATTAATATTCTTGTTGTTTGGTCTTGTTCCATCGGCTCTCATTTCACCAAGTATTGAAACCTTGACCATTTCCTGTGCTTCTTCTAAAGGCAGATTGCCTTTCTTCACTTCTAAATTTACGGCATCAATCAACATTATTGTCATTTCCACACTATTTTTTAGATTTGTTATACCAAGTGCATCTAAATTATTTTTACTTTTCTGATAGGCAAAAACACCAGTAATTATTAATGGAATAGATAGTAATAATAAAGAAATGACTATAAGTTTTGTTTTAATCGTCGATGACAACAAGTTAAACAACTTCAATAAACGGTACCTCCTTAAGTATTTTTTTACTAACACCCCTATCAAGTATGTTGATTTTACAGATAATTTTAGTTTCTATAAAAATAGGACTATTCTAAAATACCCAAGACTATTAGGATAACCTGTAACTGATATTCGGAAGACTAAAGGCCTTCATGGAAATTATCACTACTTTTATGTTAGTAACATAGTACTTTATACCAGACTTTTTATAATTTTACAAATTTTTATTTATTTAAATATTTAATGCTAATTCTAATAAAGTAATACCCACAGTAGAACAAATAACATGATATAGATGATGTTTCACAAAAAAGAATTATTACCTAATTGATTTTGTATATTCACTTGTGCTCATGGTTACCTTAATGTGAGTGGAGGTGATTACTAATGGCAAACAATCAACAAACATCTGCAGGTACTAGTGTTCAACAACAAAATACAGTGACTGCTAACTCATCTGGATCTACAAATTCAGGAGCTTCAGGTAGCTCAAGTAATGCTTACGGAACTGAATTTGCTAGCCAAACAGACATAGCGAAAATGAAAAAGCAAAACCATCAATCTACAAATAAGAAACCACAAAATTCAAGTCGCAACTATGGACAAAATAGCCAATCATAAATAGCTTCCTCTTTAGTGTGGTGTGGATTTTCTCTTAAAAGAAGTGAAAATCCACACTCCTTTCTTTTATTTACTCTATCAATCAACTAACCAAACAGATAAACAAGAATACTTCTTAGTGGTGTAATTAGCAAACTAATAGATCTCTTCTTTCCAATAAAGAATTTCAACCATTTATTTTTAAAACTTATTTAAATCCTTATTCACCTCCGATATTCGGAATCCATTTCTCCATGTTCCTAAAACTTTTTAATGATACAAGTTCTTTGCCTATTCCACAAATACCTAAATCACATAAGTTAACAATGAATGTAGATCGTATTAAAATGAATATTAACAAGAAGGAGTGGTACAATGTACGGCCAACAATATGAATATTATCGATCCCCTCAACCAAGTGCACACCCTATGCCACATTCAAGTCTTGAACAACAAACGCTAAATATCATACACCCTGCAATAACGCATGGATTAAATGAAGCTCAACATCTAGGTTTCCAACACGCTTTAACAGAAGCGGTAGCTATAGGTTACTTGATGGGTAGAGGCTATGATTACCATACTGCTTGGAAAACTGTTGAATCATGGTGGAGACCACCAGGAACTCCATTACCTACTTCATATTAAAACAAATCAACTTTATGGATAATTTAGTCAATAGGACTGTTTTCGATAATTACCGTTGGGATTAGTAGCATTTCGGCTACCTTCTTACAAAAAATGTGTTCAAAAAACATACACTATCATATTAGAAGTATTTCTGATTTCTGTAGTTTTGTACGATAAAAATCGCTAATAAAATGCCTAAAGTGTGATTTCCGTATAAAAAAGTGCAGAACCTTCAAGCAAAAATCTCCTATATAAATCTATAGGAGATTTTTGCTTACATAAAATAAACGGGTTTTTCATATGCAGCAACATATTTTGACTCTGCAAAGTAACCCTTTAAATCGGATTGCATATAGTAAAGTGTACAAACCCTCTTTTATTTTCTGAAGATAGGTTTCGAATTCTGAATTTCAGATTTCATAATTAAAAAAAGAAAGGAAGGTTAAGATGTCATTATGTTTGACATTTGAAGAGAAAAAACAACTAATTGAAGACTTAAATCGATTAAATACCGCTATTTTAGTATTCTTTCGTAACCCTAATGAGATGACAGAGCGGTTACTTAGAGAAGCATTACTTTGTTTAGAGTGTTTATTCTTATCATTGAAACATCAATCTCCCCAATCATTATTTATTATTCAAATATTAAGAAAACTAATTGATTGTTTGGATAAACTAACTCTAAATCAAATATCATCTCTTTTAATAACCTTTTTTCAGAATCTAGCTTCGTTTCTATTTTGCTGTTGTCCAGACCATCTATTAAAAGAAATATTCAGACTCATTCTAAAAGGAATTATTCTTAGTACTGTTAATGCAATTACTGGGCCTACTGGACCGACTGGACCTACAGGGCCTACTGGACCGACTGGACCTACAGGGCCTACTGGACCTACGGGGCCTTGCTGCACTGGCGCTACGGGGCCTACTGGACCGACTGGACCGACTGGACCTACTGGTGCGACAGGTGCCACGGGTGCTACGGGTGCCACAGGCGCTACGGGTGCTACGGGTGCGACAGGTGCCACAGGCGCTACGGGTGCGACAGGACCTACAGGTGCTACGGGTGCCACAGGCGCTACGGGTGCTACGGGTGCTACAGGTGCCACAGGCGCTACGGGTGCTACAGGCGCAACAGGTGCTACAGGTGCTACAGGTGCTACA
>NZ_HG428741.1:1413954-1420529 GCF_000380245.2 Bacillus massiliigorillae | reverse complement strand
ACTGGTGCTACGGGACCTACAGGGCCTACAGGACCTACAGGAATTACACCATTTTGTGGTTTTGATATTTATGTTTCAGATGCTGGTTCACCAGCTGGAGATCCATTCGATTTTATTTCAGTCATTAATTCCGCGACGAATACAATAGTAAGCACCATTACTGTAGGTAGTGCCCCTCTTGAGGTAACAGTCTCGCCTGATGGACTAAGAGCTTATGTGACTGACTTATTTTCCAATGCTGTAAATGTTATTGACACATCAACAAATACAAATATTGCTACCGTTACTGTCGGTGCTAATCCTATCGGTGTAGCTGTTTCACCTAATAGTACGCTCGTTTATGTTGGAAATCATGGTTCTAACAATGTTTCTGTTATTAATGCTACAACACTAGCCGTCATAGCTACTATTCCTGTAGGTAATGCCCCTCAAGGAATCGTTTTCACACCAGATGGAACATTAGCTTACGTCTCAAACGAATTAGGAAATAATGTCTCTGTCATTAATGTTGGTACTAATACTGTTATAGCTACAGTTACTGTTGGAACTAGACCTCGATTACTAACTACGAATTTAACTGGTTCTCTTGTCTATGTCACTAATCAAACTACTAATAATGTATCTATCATTAGTACTACGACGAATACAGTGGTAGGTACAATAACTGTAGGATCTGAACCTGTAGGAATAGCTACTTCACCAAATGGTACTGAAATCTATGTTGTTAATAAGGCTAGTAACAATGTTTCTGTTATTGATACAACGACAAATACGGTCATTAATACTATTACAGTGGGATTATCACCGGATCAAGTAACCTTCACGCCGGATAATGCTTTTGCTTACGTTACGAATCAAGCTGCTGATACCGTATCAGTTATAAATGTAGCAACAGGTACAGTTATTGCTACAGTCCCTGTTGGAATTAATCCTACTGGTATCGCATCCGGAAAATTCTGTAATCCGATTTAACAGGATTAATCCAAAAGAGGAAATCTAACAGTCAATCAAATTATTAATTTATTTTAAAATCTATAATAAATCCGCCCTATAACTTAAAATCAGCTTATTGCGAAAATATCTTGGCATCCAGCAATTTTATAATTGCTGGATGTTCTTATTGAATTTGATTTAACACAAATGTCTAATCAATTTAAGATTTATTTCATATAATAAATAAAACGTCCTCCTAAACTTAGGTTTATTTTTTAATTAGCAGCATAATTAATGTTGCTCTTTTTTTTGTGACTTTTAATCCGGATTAAAAGATATAGGAGACATAATAAAAATATTAAGTAAGCTTTCATCCATACTATTTTGTTTCATAAACTAAATTTTTTAAAAGGATTTCATTCAAAAAAATAGAATATATTATTAAAGATTTTTTTGTAGAAAGGAGAATATTATGCAACTTACTATTATTGAAAATACGTTTCGATTGGCAAATCCATCTGCTAGTTTTGATAAGTATGTAAGAGATCAAATCGAACAATTAATTGAATCAATGAACAGCACCAATACAATTCATTCAATTAATGACATTCATTTTGTAAGAATTAGTGAAAAGTCCTTTACTGTTGTCGTTCAACCTAAATCCGCCGGTTGGAAGCAGGAACTATCTAATCAAATTTGTCAAGATCTTAACCTTAGTCATTTGAAAGACCCTAAAACGAATCGCTTATTTCTGTAACATAGATTATATCCTTTAGCTATTGGAATTATAACCTATCCTAAAAAGTGATTTAACATCCCAAAAACCACTTTCAATACGATTAACCCTTAACTTATTCCGCTCTCAATATGTAACCTCCAACATCATTACTATCTATAATTACATTGTGTTAATGAAGATTTAAAAAACTTTTCCCTGTTCAATAAAGTGCGATATTCATATAATTATCCCCACTCACAATATTTGTTCCTTGAACATTTATTACATATTTGCACCATGACTGATTTTGAATTAATCACTTTAAAGACTTCGTAAGGGAGTAGCCATTATGGCTACTCCCTTATTTGTGTGTTGTACACTATAATAATCATAGTGTATGTATGCTTTTGTTATTCTTTATTATTGATTTAATCTACTTCTGATTTCGTTGACAATTTCATTCGCTGTCATTCCATTTGCTTCGATGATAGTCGCATTTGTTTTTGTATCTTGAATACCCATTACATTCGTGTCCAATCCTGATACTACACAAAAATCGAAATCTACACCTTCAGCGTCTTCTGCGTGTCGTAATTGAGCAACGTTGTAACCCTGTTCAGTCAAGGCATCTTGAATATCAGTTAATGATTGTTCTACTCCAATTTTTGTCATCCTTGCACCTCCTCACTGTTAAGATTTCCTTCACTTCTGTAAATTATGTATTCATATATTTATCATCTTTAAAATTAACACAACAATGTTATTCCTAATTTCCTTCGACTTCATTCCTTCTAAGTATTAATGCAATTATTTCTCCTTGTACCTTTCCAAAACTATTTTAATTAATATCTAAGGTCATAGGGTGATTAACTAATAAGAATTATTTGTTTTGATAAAATATACCCTATTATCACTATATTATGATAATATTATTAAGGAGAAACTTACTAATGCTAGGATGGGTTACATATGAATAAAAATCAAAAAAACTTGATGGTAATGTCCGTTTTTATTGTTCTAGCAATAATGACATTGCTCTTCCTCCCAGTAAAAGCGAAATTAATTATACTAATCGTTTTAGCAACATTATGGATTCGTTACTGCTATTGGGCAGGAATTATTGGAAATAAAAATGAAGAGAACAAAGAAGCTCAAGTATGATTCTTGAGCTTCTTACTTATCTTGTCTTACTGTAACAATTCCATATCATAAATCGTGTAGTCACAACGATATATAAATAAATACTTACCATCAATTAATAAACCAGTAGATTTGTCTACATCCGTTGCAAAATAGGAAACTTTATCTCCTACATATGTCGCTAAAGGCTTACCTGATTGTGAACGAATTAGGATTACTTTTTTCTTTCCTGTTGTTAAATTTTTTACTTCGTTAATCATATTATTAATAAATGGTACTGAACGATCATTATTATTAATATCAACTTTCTGAGCATATTCATCAAATACGTCAGTTAGCCCTTGTTCACGCATGATTAGACTACTTCCTACGTGCAACATTGAATTTCCACCAACAGTTAAACTTATCACAGATGATTTTTCAACCTTATTGCCCTCAGAATCTTTCAAATCAAACTTTTCATCTGCACTAATACTTACAGATTTCCCTTTTACTCTATCGATAATGTTACTTTCTTCATCATAGGTTTGAATTACTACTTCTTGACCTTTTAAAGCTCGTTCCAATTTCCCTAATTCATTAGAAAACCAATTACAACCTGAAAGAATTGAAATACATAAGATGACAGACACTAATATGCTAATCTTTCTTTTCATTATTCTCCTCCAAAAATTATCTTTATATATCTTTAATACGTATTTCTCTGAAAAATGATTCATGTTTTTTTATATTAATTAATTTTATCTATCATAGCTCTCAACTTTTCGCGATTTTTCAAGACCTATAACTTTGTATGGAAAGTGTAATTTTGTTAATTAATGCAACTTTCTTTCATTTTTAAAAATAATACTATAGAATAGCATCTGTTTATATTATCAAAGGAGGATAAAACGTGAAGAAATTGAAAGTTTTAAAGGTAATTATTATATTAGCTCTTTTTTTAGGTGTAATTCCAGTTGGTTCAAGCGCAGCGAATGCAACTTCTAGTCAAATAACAGCTACTGCTGTTTACTACAAAAATATTAAAGATTTAGCCTATCCTAAATTATCTGGAATCAAAAACACAAAAGTCCAAAATAATATCAACATGTATTTCCAACAAAAAGCAAAAGCGCACTATGATTCCTATAGTGCTTTAAAAAGAGATACAGAAGCAATTCAAGGTGATGAAATTTGTACAGAGATACCAACAGCTTGTATATGGAGCTATAAATCTAGTTATAAATTAATTTATCAAGATAGCAATTATATTAGTATTATTATGTATACCGACATTTATACAGGCGGAATTCACGGATTTAGGGCTGTCGATACATATAATTTCAATATTAATACTGGTAAAAAAATCTTACTAACTGATATTGTAAAGCCATCCAAAGCAACAAAAACAAAGCAGTATATCTATAATTATTTTAAGAAAGCAGGAATATTATTCACTGATGTTACCATTCAAGATATAAAACTTAACCAATACTCTACTTTTATTTTTACTAATACAGGTATAAGTGTAATTTATCAAGAATATGAAATTGCTCCTTATGCAAATGGAAATCCAAAAGCAAACATTCCTAGTTCAGTGTATAGGTAAACTATTATATTAAAGGAATTTTAAAAATAAAAAGTGTAGGAGAGCAAGGATTTATTCCTTCTCTTCTACACTTTTTGGTATATCAATTAGCTTTATTTTCGCAGTTATATAATTGAGAGCTATTCTATTAATTCCATTTTCTCATTAAAAATAGATGTATACGCATATAACGCAGGCGATCCACCGGAGTGAACAAAAACAACATTATCATCTTTATTAAATTTCCCTTTACGAATTAAGTCAATCAGCCCTGCCATTGCTTTACCTGTATATACAGGATCTAATAAAATACCTTCTGTACTAGCAACTAACTTTACTGCCTCAATCATTTCATTTGTTGGAACTGCATATCCTGGTCCAACATAATCATCTATACATTGCACATGTTCATGAGATACATTTTGATTTATATGTAAGTGATTTCTCATTTCTACTAATAGATTGTAAACTTTTTCTTCTTGCTCCTCTTTATTACGACTAATATTCATTCCAATAACCGGAACATCACTATTTAGTCCTAGAAAACCAGCAACTAATCCTGCATGCATACCACCACTACCACTAGTACATACTACATAATCCATTCCTATTTGCTGATCATACGCTTGAGCAAGAAGCTCCTGTGCACACGCTGCGTAACCAGTTGCTCCAATTGGATTAGAACCTCCTACGGGAATTAAATATGGAGTATGTCCATTTGCAATGAGTTCTTTTTCAACCTTTTGCATTTCAGCCATTAAATCAGACCCCTCTGGAACAAACTTCATCTCTGTTGCACCAAGAAGTTGATATAAAAAATAATTTCCTGTCGGTTCATCACTAGCTTTATTCTCACCTTCTTCAAGCACAAGAACACATTTCATCTTTTCTTTTACAGCAGCAGCTAATGTTAATCGACAGTGATTTGATTGAACAGCGCCACAAGTAACTAGTACATCTGCCCCTTTCTTTTGAGCATCTGCTACTAAATACTCTAACTTCCTCGTTTTATTTCCTCCTGCTGTCAGCCCTAATAAATCGTCACGTTTCATAAAAATATTCGGTCCACCTAATACAGTTGATAATGTCTCTAACTTCTCCAAAGGTGTATAAAAGTTTGTATATTTTTTTCGTGGTATTACTGATAAATTCATCTTTTTATTTCCTCCTTTGTCATCTCCATTAGATAATGTTACATTTTATTCCTTCATATATTTTCGTTGTACAAGCCTACCATCCATTATAGCTTTTTCTTGATTTTCTACAATTAAATAAAAAGAATTTTTATTATTTTTGTATATCAATTTCATTATGAAGAATATGAATGAATCTCAAAATAATATTTGATATTATACTAACCAACTAAAATAAACCAACATGTCCAATCTTAGCAAAGATTGAAGATGCTGGTTTTATATTTTTTCTAATTTTCATTTAAAATTGGTATTTATAGCGTATCTGAATTACATTTTTCTTAAGCGGTGATGATTACGTAAATGTAATTCCTGCACTACCGTATCCAGTTACAGCTCCAGCTAGAGTTGCCGATACATTAAATACAAGCAATATTCGGTCTCCAGTGAGCACAGAAATAGGTGTTGCAAATGTCAGAGAATTACTAGTAGTTGTTCCTATTATAGATAAAGCTGGAATTGCTGGTAATGTCATAGATCCTTCAAGCACGAAAGTATTAGTAGGAGGGCTAGATCTATAAACATCCACTCCTATAGTTGCTGGTACAGCTAATACAAGAGCTACTGCAACACTGAAAAATGCAGAAATAGCTGTAATTGTGCCTGATCTTGGAGCAGAGAAAGCAAAGTTCTCGAGAAGGCCTGAGCCACCTGTTAAATCAATATTCGCTCCTATAACACTAGTAATTAACCCTGAGTTTCCAAATCCTACAACTCCCTGAGTAGAAGCTAAACCACCTAAAACAGACGTTAACGCAAGCGGAATTCCAGATGCATATGGAATAACTGCACTTGAACCTGTGATACCTGTAGGTCCTGTTGCTCCGGTGGCTCCGGTGGCTCCTCTTTCTCCTGTTGTTCCTGTTGCTCCGGTTGCTCCGGTTGCTCCGGTTACTCCTATGGCTCCCGTTACTCCTGTGGCTCCCGTTACTCCTGTCTCACCAGTTACTCCTGTCTCACCAGTTACTCCTGTGGCTCCCGTTACTCCTGTCTCACCAGTTACTCCTGTCTCACCAGTTACTCC
>NZ_HG428741.1:1411404-1413218 GCF_000380245.2 Bacillus massiliigorillae | reverse complement strand
AGTTGCTCCTGTGGCTCCGGTTGTTCCCGGTACTCCAGTTGCTCCTGTGGCTCCGGTTGTTCCTGATGCTCCAGTTGCTCCGGTCGCTCCAGTTGCTCCGGTTGTTCCTGGTACTCCAGTTGCTCCGGTCGCTCCAGTTGCTCCTGTGGCTCCAGTCGGTCCCGCTGGTCCAGGTTGTCCAGGAATAATAGGACATTCACAATCCGAAAATGAACAACCACAATTACATCTATTCTGGCCAAACCCTCTACCGTACATAATGAACCTTCCTTTCTATTAAACTTGAATCGAGAAGATATAAGCTATGTTTTTCTACAAGAGTTTTTATAGTTCAATATTATAGAATGCGAAAAAGACAAATTAAGACATAAATAAACATCTATTTTTTTTAAAATGATATACCCTTTTTTATATAAAGATAAATTAAAAACAAAAAAGACTACTTTATTCCTCTAAGTAGCCTTTCTTTTACTATTAAACTAAAAAAGATCCGTACAAAATGATTTAATCTTGTACAAATGTATCAACATCTCTTGTTTCCCATGCCATTAACAAACACAACAATATCGAAAGTGCCCCAATTAAAATTACTTGCTCTATTGCTAATCCACATCTTGCACTTAAAAACATAATAAAAAATGTAATTAAGAAGATACTCACAAAATAAGCAACATATTTCAATATTATTTTCATTTAGATACCCCTTTTAAATATTCAAATCATCCCTACCTTTATATTACATCGCCTTTAAATACTTGAAAATTTATAAGCTTACAACACATAACCGAACTATAAAAATCCCCATCAACATCATTCAAATCCAACCAATTGGAAATTTAAGGTTGACACACTCTAATGTTACGTAATAATATATAAAACATATTATTCATACCTATAAACTAAGAATTATATTTCTTCGACCTATTCTTAACGTTTTAGGAATGATACATTTCATATCATAAAGGAGAAAAGAAAATGAAGAAATTGAAATTATTCGTATTAATGTTTTCCTTATTTACAGTAATACTTGCTGGATGTAGTATAGAAACTAGTTCGGAAAGTAAAGAGAAAAAAACTATTTTAGTAGCCACATCTCCAGGACCCTATAGCGAACTTTTTTTAAAGGCCATTAAACCCATCTTAGAAGAAAAAGGATATACAATCAAAGACAAACAGTTTTCAGAATTATTACAAGCTGACGTTGCTTTAAGTGAAGGTGAAGTTGATTTAAACGTTGATCAGCATTCTGCTTACATGAATAATTTTAATGAAAATAAAAATGCAAAACTTGTAAGCTTAACTCCCATTCCAACTGTTCTAGCAGGCATTTTTCCAGGACGAAAAGCTTCTTTAGATAATGTAAAAAAAGGCGATGTAATTGGAATACCAAATGACCCTTCTAATGCTGCGAGAGGGTACGCTCTTCTACAAAAAGCAAAGTTAATTAAATTAAAAGATGGAATTGAGCTAGTAAAAGCAACAGCAGAGGATGTTGTCCAAAATCCTTATAACTTAAAAATAGTTGAAATGGATTCGGCTACTATACCACGCTCCTTAACAGATTTAGATTATGGCGTCATCCCTGGAAGTATTGTATATGCATCGAAACTAGATGCAAAAACAAGCTTGCTTTCAGAAGATATATTAAAGAAATTTGAACTTGTTGCCGTTGTAAATGTAACAAACAAAGATACCAATTGGGCGAAAGCTGTGATTAATGCATATCAATCTAAAGAATTTAAACAATACATGGAGAAACATAATAAAGATAGCTACTGGTTTATACCTGATGAATTAAAATAAATCTAATAAAA
>NZ_HG428741.1:1400797-1411020 GCF_000380245.2 Bacillus massiliigorillae | reverse complement strand
TAGTTTTTTTATTAATTAATTTTAAAAAGAAGCCACTAAACCTTGCTTGTAGCAAAATTTAATGACTTCTTTACTTACTCCTTTTATTTCGAATGCTCAACTAACCATTGATCAATCGTTGGATAAGTTTTCTTGTTCGCTGCTCCACCAACTGTAATAGAAACGTGACCAGCTGGAATAACAACAAATGTTTTGTCTTTACTAGACACTTTATTCAATAATGGTTCCACTTGACGTGGTGCGGCTATATGGTCACGATCCGCTGCAAGATTTAAAATATTAGCTTCAATATTACTTAATCTCACTTCTTGACCACGGATTACTAATTCATCATTAATCAATTTATTTTTTTGATAAAAATCGCCAATCCATTGTCGATAGGCTTCACCTGGGAAAGGAATACCATCATGCACCCATTTTTGCATGAGCATCCAGTTTTTCACGAACTTTTCATTTTCAGCGCGATCCATTAAAGACACATATGGACCAACATAATTCACAAGTGGTTTTAACAACTTATTTCCTAAATCAATAGCTTCAGGTGGTACAATACCGAATGTATCGACCATTTTATCTAAGTTGAAATGTCGTTCATCTAACCATGTAGTAAATAGACCTGCATCCGAAAAATCAAAAGGGCTTGTTAAGAAAATCAAATTACGAATCGGTAAATTTGGATGAAGTGCTGCAAAAATAGATGTCATTGTACCACCCATACAATAACCGAAAAGAGTAATCTCATCCGCCCCTGTTTTACGTAACACTTTTTGAACAGCTCTAGGAATATAATCTAAAATATAATCATCAAGCTTCATATTACGATCTTCATAGCCAGGTGTACCCCAGTCTATTAAAAATACATCATGACCGCGATCTGTTAAATATTCAATTAGACTACTACCTGGTGTTAAATCCAAAACATATGGTTTATTTATAAGAGCATAAATCATTAGAATTGGAACTTTATTCGTCTTCGGTTTATTCGGTTGATAATGATATAGTTTTGCTTTATTTTTCGTCCAAATTACTTCCTTTGGAGTTTGCCCTACTTTTGGTTCGGGCTCTTTCGTTAAAACTTGTGAAACACGTTTGTAACGTCTATATTCTTTTTGAAATTCCTCTGGCATCAAATTTACCCATGATTCTAATTCCTTTGAAGTAGCAAAAGCCATATATTACTCCTCCTTATTTTCCCCATATTAAATACCCTATCTATGTAGGGTACTTATTCATATTTCTACATGTATGCTCCACCATTTACATTAATGCTTTGCCCTGTAATATAACTACTTTTTGCAAGGAACAGAACCGCTTCTGCTACTTCTTCTGTAGCTCCTAATCGTTTCATTGGAATTTTAGAAACAATTTGCTCTATTACTTGATCTGGTACAGCAGCAAACATTTCTGTATCGATAAATCCAGGACATACTGCATTGACAGTAACTCCATTTTTTGCTGTTTCAAGAGCTAATGATTTCGTGAAACCAATCATTCCTGATTTAGATGCAGAGTAATTTGTCTGACCAAAGGCACCTGACTGACCAATAATTGAACTAATATTAATAATTCGGCCATATTTTTGTTCAAGCATTGTATCAATAACAGCCGACGTTGTATGATAAATACTATTTAAATTTACATTTATTACTTCATACCAATCTTCCGCACTAAGTTTCTTGAAGGTACGGTCTCTTGTAATTCCAGCATTATTAACAAGGATGTCAACTCTACCAAATTGTTTTTTCGTTTCTTCTATTAAATATTGAGCCTCATCAATATTGCCTACATTTGCTTTACATGCAAACGCCTTACCACCATATTGGTTAATTTCAGCAATAACGGATTCGGCAGCATCTTTACTTGTATTATAGTTAATCATTACGCTCGCACCGTTTGCAGCTAATATTTTAGCAATAGTTGCTCCAATACCACGAGAGCCTCCTGTTACAATCGCAATTTTATCTTTTAAACTAGCATCTGCTTCTTGTTTTACCATGTAATTTTCATTAAGAATTGTCATCGGTATACACCTCATATGTATTTTTTAATAAAGAAAGAATGGAACTACTTACGCATTCGGTTTCTTCGATTCGATTTTTTGCTCATTTTTGGCATCAACTGTACTAGAAGCAACTACTTCTTTTTCTTTCTCTTGCTGAACAGTTTTTACCGCTCTTAAAATTTGATCCATTTTTTTATCTAGTTTTGAAATACTAGCCTTTAATTTTGATATCTCTTCAGTAACTGGGTTATTCATAAGTTCATCATCAATTTTTTGATCTAAACTTTCCACCTTATCTTCAACCTGAATAACTAATGACGCAATGTTAGAAATCTCTTCACGAGTTGGCATATTGATTTGTTTTAAATATACATCCGTCGAATTCTGAACTAATTCTTGATACTGCAAATATCCACTTTGTACCTGACCAAGCCAATCGGAAAATGCTTCTGTTTTTAATGTCTCATTAAGGACCTCATTTAAGTTGCCTTCAGTTTTGTCATACAAACTCTTCCACAAAGAAAATGGATCCATCGTTGTTTTTTCAGCCAACGACCTTCAACTCCCAACATATTTTTAATTTTTTCAATATACACTCACTTATATTACTATATATTCCCATCGAGAAATGATAAATGATACCAAAAATTACCACAATTTCCGACAAATTTCATAAGCTTAATGTCGAAACAACGGATATATTGTTATCTATTTCTATTTTTAGAATTTGTTGACATTTATACTTAGTAGGTGTAAATTACATATATAGGTAATTCACATTATTAGAAGGTGATTGAAGATGGTTTCAAAGAAAGAATCAGGGAAAGAAAAGGATAAAAAAGATCAAATCCCAGGTGCACCAAAGAACTTTATCGTCCCGGTACTCTTACTACTACTTAAAGATTGGAATGCTCACGGCTATGAATTAATGCAAAAACTAACCCAATTTGGATTGCATTCAATCGATCAAGGCAATCTATATCGCATTCTACGCCAGCTTGAAAAAGATGAACTAGTTACCTCCGAATGGGACACATCATCTAAAGGCCCTGCAAAACGAATCTATTCTATTACATCAGTGGGTGAGCAATATTTAGATTTCTGGGCTACATCATTAGAACAATATCAAAAAATGCTCAATCAGTTTTTTTATATGTATAACCCCTTCTTTATTTCAAACAACACTACATCAAGTAAAGATCCTCAAGAAGATTAAAAATTGTTTTATTTAAAAGCTAAACAATCATAACTCCATTAGGACTTAGTTTGTTTACTTAATTATAACTAGGTCAGTAATTGACCACTAACCAAAACTTTAGTTGGAGGGTTTTCAATGTCAACAGTTACAAAAGAAACTAACGCTACAAACGTATTTAACATTTTTAACGTATGGGGCAACAACGTAAAAGTACTTGAACGTATCGAAGAACAATCTCTTCAAGTTATCGATAAACAAAAAGAATGGATCAATTCAACTAGTCAACAATTGAACGAGTTCGAGAATTACTCAAAAAAAGTTACAACTGAATGGAAAAACAATGTTCAAGAAGGATTAGCGAAGAACCCTAAAATTTATAGTGAAGGAAACTTTACTGAATGGGTAAACAAACTTGAAGAAATTGGTCATATTTCACAAAAACTAGCTTTCAGCCCTGCTAAATCTTCTTTAGAAATTCTTGCAAAATCACACGCTAATTTTGAATCACTCTATCTAAATGCACTAGATCAACAGCAAAAAAGCCGTGACCAATTCTTTAAACCTTTTGAAAGTGCTAATGAACAACTTAAACAATCACAAGAGAAACTATTTAAACCGTTCGAAGATGCAGCAGAACAAATAAAGCAGGCACAAGAAAATTTTTTAAAGTCTTTCGAACTTCCAACACCAGCAAAGTAATGACAAATATAGCGCGTACCAAGGAGGAAAAGATGCAAGGAATTGCCTATGAAGATTTAAAAATTGGTGATGAAGCTAGCTTTTCTAAAACCATTTCTGAAGCCGATATTTATCATTTTGCAGGAATTACAGGAGATTTCAATCCTCTACATGTAGATAAAGAATTCGCCAAAACAACGATTTTCAAAGAACGAATTACCCATGGTATTTTAACAGCAGGTTTTATCTCTACCGTAATCGGAATGAAACTTCCAGGCGTAAACACTGTCTATTTATCACAAAATTTGAATTTTTTAGCTCCCGTGAAAATCGGTGATACAGTTACCGCCCAAGTAAAAGTTATTGAGAAAAAAGACCAGAAGAAAATTGTTCGCTTACAAACAATTGTAAAAAACCAGCATGATGAAATGGTTATTAATGGTGAAGCAACTGTAATGAAGAAAGGATAAATATTGTATGTAATGATAAAAGGACTATTAGTATCGTAACTATTGATGCTAACAGTCCTTTTTGTTATTCAAGCATACTAACCATTTATATGTAGGAATCAATGATCCTTACTATA
The DNA here is from genome assembly GCF_000380245.2 of Bacillus massiliigorillae. GTDB lineage: Bacteria > Bacillota > Bacilli > Bacillales > DSM-1321 > Bacillus_AD > Bacillus_AD massiliigorillae. The sequence continues at coordinate 1,406,556 of NZ_HG428741.1, read as the reverse complement.
AAAAATATCATCCATATCGTAAAGCTTGAATCGGGTCCAACTTTGATGCCTTAATGGCTGGAAAGACTCCGAATATAATACCTACTACAAATGAGAAGCCAAATGAAAGTGACATAACTGATATTGAAAGAGTTATAGTGGTTTCCGTTACTATCGAGAATATTTGAGCAGCTATAATTCCAATAACTACTCCTAAAATACCTCCTAAAGAACTTACAACAACAGACTCTACTAAAAATTGAAATAAAATATTTCTACGCTTAGCTCCAATTGCTTTACGAATACCTATTTCCTTCGTACGCTCTGACACAGAAACAAGCATAATATTCATAATTCCAATTCCACCAACAATGAGTGAAATCGCAGCACTACCTCCTAGCATTAGAATCATCGTTTGATTAACTGAAGATGCAGTTTCCATTAAATCTTCTTGACTCGAAACACTATAATTGTCACTATCACCTAGAAGTAAATAAAGAGCTTGTTCTAAGTTTCGTTCCGTAAAATTCACCATATTATCATTAGCAGCTGTGACGTAGACAGTACTAATGCTTGTACTTGATGTTAATCGTTGACCTGTACTTAAAGGAACAATAATTGTACTATCACCACTCGTTCCTAAGGAACTACCAACAGATTGTAGAACTCCAATAACACGATAAGATGTTCCATTTATTTTTATTGATTCGCCAACAGCATCACCTAAACCAAATAATGTTTCAGCCGTATCTGAGCCAAGAATCGCAACTTTCGAATGATTTTCTTGATCTAAGTCAGCAATAAATCGACCAGATTTCAATTGAAGATCACGTACATCAGCATAAGAAGATGTTGTACCAATTAATGACACTTGGGATGTATTACTACCATACTTTGCCGTTACGCGACCCGAAACGGTTGGGGCAATGTCCTTTACTCCATTCACTTCTTTTAATGTATTCACATCAGCTTCTTTAAATGATACATCTGACCCAGTTACATTTACTGTGAGAAGATTTGTTCCTAGACTCCCAATTGCACTTTGAACTTCAGCTGTCGACCCTTGACCAATACCAACCATCACAATAACCGAAGACACACCAATGATAATACCAAGCATCGTCAGAAATGATCGAACGATATTTCCTTTAATGCTTTTTAGAGCCATTTTAACGGTTTGCAAGCCATTCACCTCCATTCTCATATAACTTCCCATCTTGAATTTGGACAACACGACTTGCTTGTTTAGCCACTTCTAAATCATGAGTAATTAAAATAATCGTATGTCCTTGTTCATGTAATACCTTCATGATTTGTAGTATTTCTTTACTTGTTTTACTATCAAGTGCACCAGTTGGTTCATCAGCTAATAGTATGGGAGGATTACCTGCTAATGCCCGTGCAATCGCAACTCTTTGCTGCTGACCACCTGATAATTGACTCGGCAAGTGATGTCCACGATCTTCAAGTCCAACTTTCGCCAATGCTTCATATGCCATTTCTCTTCTTTCAGTTCCTCTTAAACCTCTATAAATAAGAGGTAGTTCTACATTTTCAACTGCTGTTAATTTAGGTAGAAGGTTAAAGTTTTGAAAGATAAAACCTATTTTCTCATTACGAATATCTGCTAGTTGTGAATCTTTCAGCTTTTCTACTTCTTTTCCATCTAAGTAATAGGTTCCTGAATCAGGTTTGTCTAAACAACCAATCATATTCATAAAAGTAGATTTACCAGAGCCCGATGGACCGATAATCGAAAGAAAATCACCTTTTTGAATAGATAATGTAATATCATGTAAAGCAACTACTTTCTCTCCACCAAGCTCATACATTTTTTTTATTTTTTCAATTTGAATAATCGGTGCTGTCATATTAATTACCTCCTCGTCCACCACCTGATGGAGGATTACCAGAAGGACTACCATTGCCTGATGGACGCTCCCCTTGACCACCTGGCATTTGTCCACCACCAAAACCACCTTGCATATTATTGCGACCTGTAGAATTATTATTAGATTTCACTTGAGGAAGTTGAACAGAATCTTCTTCAGATAAACCACTTGTTATTTCTACATACGTATCATTCGCAATACCTATTTCAACTGTTTGTTTTTCTCCTGTCTCACTTGAAGAGGAAGCTTTCAGGACATATTTTTCATTACCACTTGTATAAACAGCTTCTACTGGCACATATAATGCATTGTCTTTACTTTCTATTAAGATCTTTGCTTCAGTAGACATTCCAATTTTTAAGCTTTTCGGATCTGTAATTTTTACTGTTACATCAAATGAAGATACTCCATTTTCAGATGACCCTTCTGTTGCCACCGCCGTTACGACGCCAGCGAACGTTTCATCTTCAAATGCACTAGCGCTAATTTCTACAGCTTGCTTCACTTTTACCTTTGATATATCTAATTCATCAACACTGATTGTCGTTTGTAATGAAGTATAATCTGTAATGTGAGCAACCGCTGTAGAACTATCAACACTGTCTCCACTTGCAATCGCTAAACTTGTAATAGTTCCAGCTACAGGAGCTTGAAGAATACTACCATCTGTAAAACTAGCTATTGTCGTACCTTTTGTCACAACATCACCTTTTGCTACTTTTACCGTATCTACTACTAAACTAATTCCCCCACTTGATCCCATCTCACTATTGCTAGTATTTCTTGTAATTGGAGAAGTAACATCATCTTCATTCGTTAATCGAAGTAGAATCGTTCCTTTTGAAGCAACACTTCCACTTTTCACTAAGACTGAAGCAATTTCACCACTATTCGGTGCTGTTACAGTTTCGCCATTTGTAAATGTGATAAGTGTATCACCTTTATCAACATCTTCTCCGGATATTACACTAACACTATCTACAACTAATACCGTGTTAGCCACTGTTACATCTTGGTCCGTACTTGCCGTTACAGAACCTGAACCACTAATTGCAACCTCCAACTTACCTTTCTTCACCGTTGTAGTTTGCGTTGTCGATTGAGATTGATTTGTTTGGCTATCTTTTTGTAAAAAGAACCACGCTATTCCACCACCTACTAATATAATAACTAATGAAATCCAAATCCATTTCTTCAATTGGTATCACCCTTTCTTACAAATTTGATGAAGAAGTATTATCTGAGTTTTGTTGATTTTGAGAATCATTCATTTGTGGAGGTGTCATCGAACCCGAACCACCCATTCGCTCTCCCATTTTCGGACCATTGGACTGATTTATAATCAAATACGTCACTCCTGCCGTTGACAAGACACCTAAAATTAAATTAATTACCAATAAAATTTTTATCATGTTGTTCTTTATTTTTTCCATTTGTAATACCTCCAAAGTATATTTGCTAACCTTGAAGCTATTATTAATCAGTTAGCTTAAACGAACCTTAAAAAGTCTCCTATTCATTTTCGAATAGAAGACTTCTTATCATTTTTCGGAATACCGCAATGAATACATACTTATTCTTTCGGTAAATATAATAATATTTTCGGTGAATTTTTTTTCTAATCTATCTATTATTATAGGTAAGAGATATTAAGTTTTTCTTCTCTAATACATCTTATTTATTAGGGAAGAAAAACTTAAGTCCTACTTGAGGGTTGCTAATCATATCTACAATATGCAATGAAATACCATTCTTTGGTTTTGCAGATTATGATGAACACCAAGTAATGTCTTTAAGCAATGAAAAGCCACCTCTTTTGAAGGAGCTTTTCAGGGTTGTTGAACAAAGGGCTTTATCTCTCTCCAAATCCTCTTTGCCCATAACTAGGGATATCCCCTAATTATGGGTCTTTTTTTGTACAAAAAAACCACCAGTCTAAACTGGTGGCTATATATTCATTAATCAGCATTTACAAAATCCAACAATTGATATTTGCTTGCTTTCATTAAAGCTTCCGTTCTAGATTTAACCTTTAACTTTTGAAAAATACTTGTAAGATCATACTCTACTAAGCGTTGACTAACTATTAATTTTTCTGATATCTCTTTATTCGTTAATCCCTTTGAAACACATATAAGGATTTCCTGCTCTCTTTCAGTAAGACTAACATTGATTTTTCTATCATTACCCTCTATTACACCGATACCTTTGCTTTTTCTCAAGCTATGAAAAAGTTGAAGAGGAATAATGACTTCATCATTCAACGCACATTCAATTGCTCTAACTAATTGTTTATTAGATGCTGTTTTACTTATAAATCCTGAAACACCACTTTCAACTATTAAATTAAAATGTGTATTTAAATCATATCCAGTATAAATAATGATACGAGCTTCAGGATTCTTCTCAAATACTATTTTTGATAATTCTATGCCATTTAATTCTGGCATATATAAATCAAACAAAAACAAATCATATTTCGTAGCCTTCATCTTCTGCAAAACGTCATTTGGCGAAAAACAAATAGAAACAGAGAATTTATTAGTTTGTTCGAGCAACGCTTTTGTGCCTTCCGCAACAGAAACATGATCGTCCACTAAAAGTATATTAATCATTTCATCATTCCTCAATTTAATTAATATGAATAGTGACTCTAATTATCGTACCTTGATCAGGTGCAGAATTAATTGCTAATTCTCCATTCATGCTTTTGATTCTCTCTTGCATAGTTGATAATCCAAAGTGTTTTTTATTCGTTAACAATGTATTACTATTAAATCCAACTCCATCATCTTCATACAATAATTCCAAGCTTCCTTTAGTCAAGCTTAAACGGATGAAGATACATTGAGCATTCGAATGCTTCTTTGCATTCGCCATTAATTCTTGAACAATCCGATAAAGAGAAATTAAAATATCTTGATCTAAATTGAAATAATATTCTTCTCTATCTACCTGAAAAAATAATTCAAAATCACCAGCATCGATATATTTATTAAAGAGTATAGAAAGGGAATCTATTAATCCAATTTCTTGCAAGAATGGTGGATTTAAATCATAACATGTTTCTCTAATAAAATTAATTTGATCATTTAACTGTTTCTTTATGATTTCTACCGACTCCGTATTAACATTATTATTGCTTTGCAATATTTCGATTTTTTTATATGTAAAAATCAACTCTTGTAAAATCGAATCGTGAATATCTTGAGCCAGTTTGCTTCGTTCTTTTTCTGCGAGTAGAATCAATAATCTAGATACAGTAGTTGAAGGATTACTTATAGAAGTATTATAAACCTCACTCATTAATTCTTCCGTTTTCTTCAAGTTCTCTAACAATAAGTTAGTATATAAACAAAGTGTAGTGAGCCATTCTATTTCTTCATTATTTAGTTTAGTCGTATTACGCTTAAATGATAAAACCAGAATATCATAGACCCCATCATTTTTCCCTGTTAAAATTGCATAGCCTTCATCCAGCCCTAGTAATTCGCCAACCTTTACTGCATAATCTTTACATTTCTTTCGTACTGGTATTAATGCATGCTCATTAATATCTTCCGTAGCACAAAAAATGTCACTAGAATAATTATATTTCACATACTTTACATGAGCGATATCAAGAACATTTCTTATTTCTTTTGTAACGTAAAAGAAAAGATCCTCACTATTCTTAATTTGACTTGTGTTTTGTGAAAAATTAGTTAAACTATCATGAATCTTTTTACTCTTTGTATACACTGATGTAGTGAAAAAATCTTTTAAAAAAAGTAACAACAATATAATAACAATTGAAATCAAAAAAAACTGAAAAAGATAAAATCCATCATCCACCTTGAAATATAAAAAGCTAACTAATAATATTGCTATAGTAAGTGACAATATAAT
>NZ_HG428741.1:1253285-1399909 GCF_000380245.2 Bacillus massiliigorillae | reverse complement strand
AATTTTGGTATTGCACTTAAAAAATAAAAGGTAGCAATGATATTATTATTGTCCAAAAAAGCATTTTAAGTTTAATATAATTTATATCTCTTTTAATGAATTTATATTTTTGATAAAAATATATTATTAATAATAATAGTAATAATAAAAATATAAAAATAATAACTACATCACTTACAAAAAATAGATTTACAATTGCAATTATAAAGATAAGCACATAAAAAAGTTCAAATTTGTAAAGTTTCTTTTCTTTAGGAATCATTGTATTAATATAATCAATAAGTTGTAAAGGAATTAGCCATAAAGATAAACTAGTAATGAAAACTCCTATAACATCTCCACGTGCAGAAACTACACTACTTAAAAAACTTATACCGATTAATACAATTAAAAATGAAATAATCCTATATTGCTTATTTTCTCTTTTTTTCAAATATAGGATTATTGCTATCGCAAAACTTATACAGAAATAAATGATATAAACAAAATTTAATATGATAATTCTATCAGGAAAGCCCTGATATGAAACATTTCTACTAAATATTTTATCATTTTCATATAACAAAATTTCATGAGTTTTTTCTAATTTAAATACAGGATCATCTATATCTTTCTTACAATATATTATATCATTATTGGTTATATTATTATTTTTAGCCCATCCATTTGGATACAATTCGACTATTTCACAAAGATTATTACCAATAGGCATTAACTTCATTCCTACAAGTGGATACACTAAAATGACACTAAATAAATAACACGCAAATAAGAAAAGAATAAAAAAAAGAAAAGATTTATTTCAAGCTTCTTCAAACTTATATCCTATATCCAATAATACGCACTGATTCTAACTTTATTTAAAGACTCTACTATCGCCGCTTCCTGCTCACGTGTAACTCCTAATAATGATGCCTTTTTTTCTTTCACCTTTTCCAAAATATCTGGGTTATTAATAAGATTATAGATAGCTAATTCCATCTAAATCACTCCTTTTCAATAGGTAATTTTGTTTTATTTAATAATTGATCACATAAGAGATCTTTCTTCTCTGAACATAAAGGTAAACTATTAACTTTGTTCATTACTCTATGTTCGTATATTATTTTTTGAGCAAAAGCGAAGTTCAGCGCTCCTGAGTGTTTCAAAGTGGTGATTATTGTATTTTTTTGAGGAAGTAGTTCTTCATAGCTAAGATCACCATAATAATACTTTCTAACTAATTCCCCTTCTTTAATAGCGGGGTTTAATAGATAGAGTATTGGCAAGGTTTTCTTCTTCAACTTCCAATCACTTTTTTCGTCAAATTGGATAACATCTTGAATATCATTTGAAATCTGCGCTATTAGACCTAGGTCATATGAGTAATCTTCTATAATTTGCTTATAGTCCATTTTCGCAAAAGATAATCCAAGTACATTCGCTAACGCCATTAAGCTTCCTGATTTTTGTCTTGTCATTTCCAGATACTGTTCGACATTGTGAATACCATTAATATCTTGATGCTGCCCTTCAATTGCGTTTAATAAATACTTTGTCAAACCTTGTATTAAGACTTTATCATCGATAATCTCTAATAGCTTATGTTGAAAAATCGTCATCAAACTAATTGATACATTGATTGCAGACGCTTGATTATTCTTCATCCAAATAGAATCATAATTATCATTATCTTGAAGATCATCAATAATATCTAACGCTAAAATTAGAACTTCAATACACGATTTTAAATCATTAACTTTACTGTACTCATTGTTAGATTCCGAAAAAATAGAATAATGCAATTCGAGTGATTTCGCAAAAGGAAAAGAATAATTATTTGACTTTTCCTCAAGTACTTCCAATAAATCTTTCTGTAACTGATTCTTGCTAGTATAATCAACTAACATTTGTTCTAATAATGCCTTTATTTTCATTCCCCCTCTCACTCAAAATAGGATATCCATCCATATGAGGATTATATCACCATTTTCGTTATTCTTACATATAACGACGACATATTTACGCAATACCGCAATATATTTGCGGTATTGCGTAAATATACAAATAAAAACAGGAATAGACAAATAAACTATTTTTCTACTCCTGTTATTTTTGCTTGATTGATCTTTTCAATTTTATACTTTACATCATTAGGCGTCCTAAAAGCGATTTTCAATCACTATTAGGACGCCGCTTTATACTTTTAAGATGTTCATACTTGTTTACATTGTTTATTTAAGGTCACTTGAAATGGTTAATTGGCACTACTAATATGTTTTGAGTCACCCTCCTTTTCCTTTAGCTTCTTAATTTGACGAATCTAATCTTTGCGTCCGCCACTTTTTTCCTACTTTTTCTCATTCTCTTTATTAAATGTAAGTGTAACAATATCTACTGCGTGTTTTTTTACATCTTTCTTCTTAAACAACATTGGTTTGTATTTGAAATTGACAAATAGTTCGATTTGATCTCGATAATGTTGAGAGTATTTACCGTTTTGAGAGACAAAACCAATCTGTCCAGGTGGCGTTACATTCATTCCCATCGGTCCTTCTGGTGCCATTTCAACAAAATGGTTTTCACTCCCGCGGTTCATGAAGATGATTGGCTTTTGATCACCAAGTCCATGTGGAACACCTACAAGTGATTGTTCACCAAATGTCATCGTTTGAATTGGTTTTTTCCAGTTCAGCATTGATTTCCCTTGGTTATTTTCCAACTGAGCTATGGCCTCATCAAAACTTTCTAATGCAATTTTTTGAATGGATTGCCCATTAAGCCAGTCATATTCCGTTTTTAATGCCGCTTTATCTCCTTGAACAAGACGGAGAAGTAAGCCATTTCCATAACCATGATCTATATACCCGCGAGTGTTATTAAATAAATCATCACCAAGATCATCTTTTATTACTTTTTGGACAAAATACTTCCACCAAGTTTCCATAATAAGACCTGCTGAAGAATCGTAATAACCGTCACCATTTGTATCTTCGTTAAGACCATTCCATTTATTTAGAAGATCATACGCTTTTTTATATGTTTCAGAATCTTGCTTATCTAGTACATTTAGTAAAAATGGTTTAAACCATATAGCCTTTAAATCTTTAAAACTTGCATCATAATTGACTTCATTTATATCTTCCATTGTTAAAAGATTTCGTTTCGTGATTCCATTAATGTATTCTTGAACTCGATTGTCTGCACCCCATCTAAATGTTTGTTCATTATTATTCCACTCTGGAGCCGGTTTATTGTTCCAATTCGCAACAAATCCACGCTTTGGATTGATTTCAAAAGGATTTTCCTTTGAATTGCGGAATCCTTTCCATTCATACTCTCCAGTACCTGGTGTTGGTAAACGCCAATCAGTTCGTTTATCACGAATTGGATATTTTCCAGTGTGAAAGTATCCGATATTTTTCTTACGATCCGCATAATACCAATTTAAAGACATCGTATATTCATTAGCTGCCGTTTCGAAATCTTTAATTCCATCTGAATAGTTCATCTTCAGGTAAGCAGCCCAACTATCCGCTTCAGTTCCTCGAAAAGACCATTTTTTCGTATAAGCAACATGCTCTGAATCATCTTTGAAAATGACAGGCCCATGAACGCTGAAATATAAATCTTTTTTAACCGTTTTACTTGAACCATCTTTTTGTCTTACCTTAATGGGTTCTGTTCTTTTCTTAAAATCAGTCCATTTCCCATTATATAAATATTGACTAGGATTTTTAGGATTTAGTTGTTCTTCATAAATATCAACTACATCACTAAAACCTGCTGTTGCTGTAAAAGAGAAGTTTTGGGTGGAACCAAACATAATGAAGGGATAACCAATGAAACTTGAGCCTTGTATGTCAATATCCGGACCATGAAGACCTACTTCATAAATAAAACCAGGTGCTGTAAATCCGACTTGTGGCCCGCCAAACATGATAGGATTTGCTGACTTTGACTTTGATGAACCAATGATGACTGCATTACTTCCAATTTTTAAAGGAACACCTAATTCTTCCGTTTGTCGATCAAAATCACTTCTTTTGGCAACTAAACTTTCTCCTGCTTTTGATGCAGCATTATTGGAGAATTGAACACCAAAAGGAGTTCCGCTACCTGATGCAGCCTTAGAATTTGAACTGGTTGGCGCTGCAGGATCGTTTAACCAAAAGATATCGTTAAACATCTTTTTTGCTTTCTCTTCTCCATATTTTTTAGCTAATTCAGCTAAAATCTGTGCATTTGTCAATTCTTGTTCTTGGTCCATAAATCCTGTCATAGAGGCCATATAGAGACGCAGTACTTCAACGCCTGTCCACCGTTCAGGCTCCATGTTATAGTCCTTGAATTCTTTTGATAGTTTTTCTTTAGGTTGCTTTAATGCTTCTTCCACATATTTATCTATCCCTTTTGCAAAGTTTTCTAAAATATTTTTTGCAAAAGGGTCCATATCATTAATCATCTTCTGAACTTCCGCATCACTGTATCCATCACGACGTACCTTCTCATCATGTTCTAAGTACTCTTCTCCAAAAATAGAAGATGCAGTTCCTTCATTTGCTCGCTTGAACATTTCAAGTTGAAATAAACGATCTTGTGCCATCACATAACCGTATGCCTTATACAAGTCATCCATGTTATTGGCATATATATGGGGAACTCCATACTCATCCCGATAGACCTTAACCCCCGAGTTATTTTGGGCATAAACGGGTGTAATGCTAGAAATAATTAATAGTAAACTAAGTATACTGAAGAAAATAGTCTTTTTGACTTTCATGAGAGACCTCCTAACAAAAATTAGCACAAACGTTATCAAATCGTTATTCAATTTGTCATCACAACTATAATTTTCTTTCTCTTTAACATGTGGGTCTTCTCCCTCGCTTTAATCAACTCCCCCTTCTTCGTAATTATTAATAAACTCAACTTCATCATAGATGGGCGTATATCATGCTGAAGGTAATAGAAGTTACTATGTACTAAATGAATAAGCTCCGTTTAAAGATTCTATCTTTCTATTACAATAGTTGAGTTTATAAACAACGAAATGTATAACATTTAATACAAATTAACCTTATACACTGTTATAAGCTTATTATTGCTCCATTTTTTAGTCAATAAATATTCAGAAAATTCATACTATTTATACCGAATAAAGGAAAATAGTACTGTTTATATAATAGATTGAGGTAAAAAGGACTGAGTAAATACACCTTAAATTTTGTACACTACGAAACTTAAAAAAGTGCCAAGATAATATAAAAAGTGTGTTCCTACAAATGCAGAAACACACTTTTTTCTATACTAATATTTCACTTAATAAATATGACAGTCTAACCAAATCCGTATATCTTGAAAAACTTCTAATTTATCAAAATCATTTAAGATTTCATGGCGACCGCCTGGATAGAGCTTATAGTTTACATCATTACATCCAATTTGTTTATATTGCTGATAAAGTCTTTCAACACCTTTTCCAAATTGACCAACGGGATCATTTTCTCCTGAAAGAATATATAGTGGTAAGGTTACTGGAACTTGCGAAATATAATCCTCTTGAAAAATTCGATTTAAAAAAGTTAAGAATTGACGAAAGAAACTTGGTGGGAAAACATGAGCACAATATGGATCTTTTATATATTCATCCACAATAACAGAGTCATTAGCTAACCATTCGTACCCAGTTCGATTCTCAAAACGACTATTATAGCCATTAAAAACAAGTTTTTCTAGACTTTTTGATCTTTTATCCTTTGTTAATTTTTCATAGATATTTGCTATCGTAGCTCCAATTTGCATATCCCAACGATGACTTCCGCTTCCAATTAATAAAGCGCCCGCTAACTCATTTCCATAAAGCTGAATATAGCGCTGTGTAATAAATGAACCCATACTATGTCCAAGGATAAAATGTGATAAATATAAATTTGTACTCTGGATATAGTCAAATAATACTTTCTCATCGTTTACCATTTCTTCAAAACCATTTTCTCCAATGTAGCCAATTCGATCAGCATGTAAAGCACTATTTCCGTGACCACGATGATCCGTAGCGTACACACAATACCCCGCTTGATTTAAATAATAAGCAAATTCATGATAGCGTTCAGAATGCTCATTCATACCGTGTACAATTTGAACAACTGCTTTCGGTTCATCTACATGCCAATATCTCACAAAAATTTTGTGGTTATCATGAGCTGTTAAATGAAATGTAGTTGACATATTATTCCCCTTAAATAGTTACTTTACTATACTTTATCAAATTATATAAACTTAAGAACCATATTTTCTTCTATAATCCACAAGAAATTTCTTTCAATACTTTTCCGATTGAATCATGAATACGAACGGTTGCTACATAATCAAATGGTGTTTCGCTCTTCGTAATAAGTACAATTTTTGCTCCATTACTATAGGCACTTTCAACTAAAGTATTAAACGGAAAAACTTGTAGAGATGTACCTAGAACCATTACTAGATCCGCTTTACTAATTTCTTCATTCGCTTGAAACCATGCATCTTCAGGTAAATATTCACCGAAGAGCACCACCTCTGGACGTACAATTCCCTTACATCCCTTCACTTCACATTCATCACTATCATCTTGAAGATATTTGGAATTATTGTATTCAGTTCCACAAATATTACATTTTAAATTACGAAGATGTCCATGCATTTCGATGACACGTTTACTTCCCGCATCCTGATGAAAGCTATCAATATTTTGCGTCACAATTGCTTTCACTTTTCCTGCTGCTTCCCAATCTGCTAATATTTCATGAGCGTTATTTGGTTTATGTTCATTGATATTGACAATTCTTTTTGTGAAAAAATGTTTAAAAGCTGTTGAACCAACCGCAGATGAATGAGAAATCTCTTCTGGTTTCTTTCCATCCCACAGCCCACCATTAGAACGAAAATCAGGTAAGCCGCTTTCTGTTGAAATACCGGCGCCTGTCAATACAACGATATACTTTGAATCGCGAATATAATCAACTACTTCTTTAAGCATCTATATCCACTCTTTTCTTTTTCAATTTCACTAATAATCTAAAAGATTATTAGCTTGTAACCATGATTTTACTAATGTAATAAAACGTTTTGAAGCTGGAGATATCTTCTTAATGGATTGTGTCGCAATCCCTATTGTTCGATAGTGCTCTCCTTCTAAGTCAACGATTGCAATATCATCTTGTACATCAACAAGAAGCATTTCTGGTAAAATACTGATTCCTAATCCATGTCGTACCATTGCTATAATTGTAGCCTCTTCAACAATTTCATATTTCACTTGAAAAGCATCTTTATTCTTCTTTAATAAAGGTACTACGTCATTATCATTACCCCACTTTGGCATAATAAATGGCTCTCGTTTCATCTCTTCAAATAGTATCGTTTTGTTATGACATAAATGATGATTTATTGGGAGCACACAACGTACTTTGTCCTTTTTTAACGGTACAGTCTCTAATGTGTTAGATGATGGCAATGTTAAGAAACCAAAATCGATAGAACCTTCTAAAATCCACTGTTCAATATCATCATAATTCCCCTCAAATATTTTAATTTCTATTGAGGGATATTGCATTTCAAACTCTTTAATTATTTCTGGTAACCACAACGCTGATACACTTGTAAATGAACCAATTCGTACTGTTCCTACTTCGAGACCATTAATAGATGCCACTTCTTGCTTTAAGCTCTCATTATATTGCAATACATCGCGTATATGCTTTAATACTCGTTCTCCGTTATTCGTTAAGCTAATGCCGGATCGATCTCGATTTAAGAGAGCAAAACCCCATTCCAATTCTAGACTAGAAATAGCGTGACTTACCGCAGACTGCGTCATGCTTAATGATTCCGCTGCTTTTGTTAAGCTTCCTTCCACCACAACTGTACTTAATATTTCAAATTTCGTGAGTGACATTCTGTTTCACTCCATACATTAATTTTTTTCATGTAACATATTAAAATCATTCATTTTATTTAAGAAAATTTTACCTTTATAATACCTAATAGACAATATCAAATCAATTGTTGTCCATGGAACAAGTGAATTTGATTTTTTTCTAGAATGTTGTTTTTTAGGGGGTATATATTGGGATGCGTAATTTAAGTGTTAATAAGCAATTGAGAGCAGATTTAATGTTGATTGTAGTTACTATTTTTTGGGGTGCGGCTTATTTATTTATGAAAATAGCGACTGAATCTCTTGAACCCTTTACTTTAATTGCCTATAGATTCATCATTGCTTTTCTTTTATCTGCAATCATTTTTTATAAACGAATGATACAAATAAATTGGAAAATCATTAAATATTCATTTGTTCTGGGAACCATTTTGTTTTTCATTTTCACAACCATAACCGTAGGTATTACTTCTACTTCTGTTTCTAATGCAGGATTTCTTGTTAGTCTTTCTGTTGTATTTGTTCCGATACTAGCAGCGATTTTTTTGAAGCAAAAACCGGAAGCAAAAGTTTTAGTTGGTGTCTGCTGTGCGTTATTTGGAATCGGTCTTTTAACATTAAACAGCCAATTGCAACTAGGATCTGGAGATTTGCTTTGTATTCTTTGTGCATTGTTCTATTCAGTTCATATTCTAGTAACAGATAAGTTTACAAAAGGTGTAGATTCTATAGTACTTGGTGTTACACAACTAGGTATTTGTGGGCTTTGGGGCTTGCTATTTTCTTTTGTATTTGAATCACCAAGCTTAACTCATTCTACAAATGTATGGTTATCCGTACTAGCATTAAGCATTTTTGGTAGTGCTTTTGCTTTCATCGCACAAACAACCGCTCAACAACATACGAGCGCAACACATGCAGGTCTCATTTTTACTCTAGAGCCTATTTTTGCCGCTTTTTTTGCTTTTATTTTTATTGGAGAAACGTTGTCAACAAAAGGTTATATCGGAGCGGCTCTTGTATTAGCAGGTATTCTATTTGCTGAATTTGACTTAAAGAAATTATTTTTTAAGCAGAAAGTAACAGGCAAAGTTCAAATATAAATCAATCATCTGTTATTTGACTCAGGCGTCCCAGAAGCGATTTTTAATCACTTGGGGACGCCTTTTTTATACTTTTAAAATGATTCTTACCTATTTACATCCAATCGGTAATTTAAGATAGATTACTTTTTAAAAAATTTTATAAAATAACTCAAATCAATATCTTTTGAGTTCACCTTCTTTCTTTGCTCTAACAACTTAGTTAGGGATATAACTCTCTTTTATGTTAACCTAAATATTAATTAGTTGACATAAATTAAAATCACTACTACAATTACTGACAGTTACATACAAAACAAAGGAGGATTTCAAATGAAAGTACGTGATCTTACAAATATTGCATTATTTACAGCAATTATGGGGGTGCTCGGTCTCTTCCCACCAATTCCATTGTCATTTACGCCAGTTCCACTAACACTACAAACAGTTGGAATATTTTTAACTGCTGGTTTACTTGGAGCAAGAAAAGGTTTTTATAGTCAAGCTGTATTTTTACTACTCGTTGCCGTTGGGGTTCCGTTATTATCAGGAGGTCGTGGGGGCTTAGGTGTCTTTGTTGGTCCTAGTGCTGGCTATATTTTTGGTTATGCCATTATTACTTTTTGTCTTGGTTTTGCACTATCTCAAATTAAAGAATTAACATTTATGAAACTTTATATTACGAATATTATCATCGGTGTTTTCCTACTATATTGCATCGGAGTACCTGTACAAGCCTTCGTAATGGATTTATCTATTATTGACGTTATAAAAATCAGCTTAGTCTATATTCCTGGTGATATAATTAAAGCGACAATTGCTACTTACATCGTGTATCAATTACGAAAAAGATCAGTTATTCAAAAACAATTACAAAAAGCTAGTTAAAGAAAAGAGGAATTTACATGACTGCAATTACCCATTCTTATCACAATCATTGTAAAAACTTTGAAAATAAAATTGCTATACAAACAGATCAAGATAAGATTACTTATCGAGAATGGGAAAAGCTTATAAACAAAACTGGTCATTGGTTACACTCACAGGAACATGATAAGAAGATAATTGCTTTACTATTACCAAATGGTATTCCTTTTTTACAGGTATTTGCAGGTGCAGCCGCTGCAGGTTGGATTGTCACACCATTAGATAGCAAATGGAAACAAGAAGAGTTAAAGAAGCGTTTATCATTATGTAATCCAACGATTATTGTTACTACTGCGAAATATGTTTCTAAATTATCTGCTATCCATGAGAATGTATTAGTATGGGAAGATTGCGTTCAAGAAATATATAAAGACGCTAACACTCCCCTTCCTGAAATTGATTCAGACTTACCTTTTTACATGGGATTTACATCTGGGTCTACTGGGGAACCTAAAGCATTTGTACGGTCACATCATTCATGGTTAGAAAGCTTTACATGTAACCACAATGATTTACATATGACGCAACATGAAAACGTCCTAATTCCTGGTGCACTTATTCATTCACATTTTTTATACGGTGCAATAAGCACACTATTTCTTGGAGGAACATTATATCTATTAGAAAAATTCTCAGCTTCAAATGTAGTAAACTATGTAAATAAATACCCCATAACCTATATTTATGTAGTACCAACGATGATTGAAGCACTTCTAAAAAAAGAAACATCTATAGAACAAAAGATTACTATTATTTCATCAGGCGCAAAGTGGCAAAAAGAAGCTAAAGAAAAAATGAAAGTGCAGTATCCAAATTGGTATATGTATGAATTTTACGGAGCAAGTGAACTAAGCTTTGTTTCTCTAGCTTCTCAATCAGCTCCTAAAGAATCTGTCGGGAAGCCCTTTCATAATGTTATGATTCAAATCCGAACGCTAACTGGTGAAATTGCATTACCATATGAGGTTGGGAAAATTCACATCAAAAGCCCACTACTATTTATAGGTTATATCCAATCAGCAACAGGAGCCATTCACTCAATAGAAGACGAACAAGGCTGGAGTACTGTCCATGACATGGGTTATTTCGATGAGAATGGTTACTTATTTATTGTTGGTCGTGAAAATAATATGATTTTATATGGTGGTATTAATATTTTCCCAGAAGAAATTGAAAAAGTATTAGTAGCTCATCCTGAAATCGAAGAAGCAATCATTATGGGAACTACTGATTCTTATTGGGGACAGATTGTCATTGCTTTCATACAAGGAACAATCTCGAAAAAAGAAGCACAAGCGTATTGTAAACAACATCTAGCATCATATAAGATTCCGCGCAAATGGTATTTCGTTGATCAAATGCCGCTAACAGCTGGAGGTAAAATTTCACGGCCTAAATTAAAGGAAATGTTTGAAAATGAGGTTATACACCATGAATAAGGCAGTCATTGTAGAAGCTAAAAGAACACCTATCGGACGAAAATCTAAAATGCTACAAGATTATCAACCTGAAAGATTGATGGCACCCATTCTTTCTTATTTAAGTAAAGATATCACTCATTATATTGAAGATGCGATTATAGGAAATGTCGTTGGACCTGGTGGTAATATTGGTCGATTATCTGCCTTAGAAGCAGGATTACCACTCTCAATACCTGGAATGACCATTGATCGTCAATGTAGTGCAGGGTTAGAAGCCATTCGGACCGCCTGCTATTATATTCAAGGTGGGGCAGGCTCTTGTTACTTAGCAGGTGGTGTTGAAAGTGCAAGCACTTCCCCTTTTCCAACACGAGCTCGTTTCGCTCCTGATTCAATTGGTGATCCAGACATGGGGATTGCCGCGGAAAATGTTGCGAAGAAATATCATATTACTCGTGAAATGCAAGACGAATACGCCTTATTAAGTCACGAAAGAAGTTGGGATGCCTTCAATAAAGGGCATTTCAACTCAGAAATAATAGCAATTGATGAACATGATAAAGATGAAGTATTTAACCAACGCAGAGATATGAGTCGAATGATGAACAGAGCAAAAGCAATTTTCGTAAAGGAAAATGGAACAGTTACAACAACTAATAGCTGTGCGATTAACGATGGCGCTAGTGCAGTAGTAGTAATGGAGGAAAAGTTAGCACATAAATTACATTACAAACCTGTCCTTCGATTTATAGATAGTTATGTTACCGGAATTCATCCTCACTTCCCTGCCATTTCACCTGTATCAGCAATACAAGAACTTATTACTAGAAATGATTTAACAATTAAAGACATTGATTTATTTGAAATTAACGAAGCCTTCGCAGTCAAAATTGTAGCTTGTGCACAAGAACTTCATATACCATACGACAGAATCAATGTCTCTGGCGGTGCCTTAACAATCGGGCATCCATACGGTGCATCAGGAGCATTACTCGTTACACGTTTATTTCATGAAGTTCAAAGAAGACCTACTTGTAAATATGTAATTGCAGCAATCGGAAGTGGTGGTGGAATCGGGCTTGCTACCCTCTTTGAAGTCATATAATTGTACAGATAGAAAATTCGGTATATGAAAACAAAAATAGTATAAAAAATAAACAGTTAGATGAAGATTTATATAAAAATCTTCATCTAACTGTTTATTTAAGAAAATATCTTTTCCTAGGTTTTGGTGGATAAAAAGCAATAGATGGATTAGTAATATGTATATCTGGAAAGTCAGGTAAACTCGGGACAATTTCATTGTCATGAAACTCATTCCAATCTACAACGTTTAATGCTTCAGTTGGACAAGCTTCTACACAAGCTGGTTGTAGTCCTTTATCTTGTCTTGAATAACACATATCGCATTTACTAACCTGCAGTGTTTCAATATCAAATTGTATGCCGCCAAACGGACACATATTGACACATAGTTGGCAACTCGAGCATAAATCCTGATCAAGTATTACAATGCCATCTTTTCTCTTCGTAAAAGCACTTTCAGGACAAATCCGAAAGCATTCAGGGTTTTCACAATGATTACAAGATATTGACAAATACATATCACCTGAATTTTTATACACTCGTCTCCATTGAACATTTACCGCTGTTTGATGCTCATTCTTACAAGCTATTTCACAAGATTTACATCCGATGCACTCATCCGTATTAAAAGTAAAGCCAAGTTGTTTAAACATCGGTATTCCTCCATTTTTTCATTTGAACGATACTATTGTAGAAATGAACACTTTCAAGTGCTTTTGTTTGTTTTCCCTCTATACCTATTAAGCGATTTATCGGATTGTTTCCAGCTTGATTTACTAATATCACTTGTTTTGGTAAGTGTGGATTAATTAAGGCTTTTCCGATAAAACTTCCATTATCATTGTACAATTTCACCTGACTATTATTCTCAATATTAAGTTGTTTTGCCGCCTGCTTGGAAACTTCTACCACACTATCCACTTCTTCATGATTTTTCAACCAGGAGATATGCTCATATTGCGAATGAATTCGCAACAACGATTGAGGTGTTATTAGACGAAAGAAACCTGCTTTCATTTCTTCTTCATGAAGTAGAGCATCATAGTATGAAAGTTCTTTACTTTCTTCTTCAGAAAACACATGAAATTTCCTCTGCATTGACGAATCATCAACATCCACTTGTTTCATATATGGCTGATAGTTTAAATCTTCAAGACTATTGATTTGATATAATTCCTTTATTTCTGGCGTTAACTCTTCTTCAATCCAGTCTATCGGATTTTTGTCTGAAGGAAAAGTTGACATTCCTGGGTGTAATTCATTTACTTTACGCATTAATTCCCTAGCAATCATTAAATCACTTTTCGTTTCGTAATATGCTGGAATAGCCTTTTGATTTAAAGATAACCAATAGTGCCAATACCCTACATGTAAGTCTTCTTCTTCAAATTGAGTTGCTGCTGGCAAGACAATATCCGCTTTTTCTACTGTTTTAGTCATGAATAAATCAACAGCAACAATTAGTTCTTGTTGTTCTAATAGCTCTTCCCATTCACGAAGGTTTTGATCTTGCGTAATGATATTCCTTGAAGCAATCCAAAGCAATTTCAGGGGTGGATCCGTTAATGCAAGTGCTTCTTTAGCAAAATCACTTATATCGATTTCTCTTGAAATTGAGCAATCTTGTTTTGGTCCCTCAATATTCAATAGATTCAACGGAAATGCCTCGATATGTGAATGTAAATAATAGATTCCACCATTTTCAACTTCTAAATTTCCGGTTAAAGCAGCTAAACTATTAATAGCACTTATGCTCACTCTTCCCTTTTCATTACGTTGAATTCCAAGTCCGTTCCATGTAACTGCTGGTTTAATTGAACAATATAGATGAACTAATTCGTCAATTGCTTCAACAACAACACCCGTTTTCTTTATTACTACATCAATATCGACATCATTCAATAAGTAATGCTTATATTCAGTCCAACCTTCTACATGTTTTTCCATGTACTCTGTTGCGTATAAATCTTTTTCTACAATTATTTTGGCAATCGCTAAAGCTAAATAAACATCAGACCCTGGATTAATTTGAATATATAGGTCGGCTTTCTTTGCAGTTTCTGTAAAAACAGGGTCTATAACGACAAGCTTGGCACCGTTTCGTCTTGCTTCATATATGTATTTCATTTGATGAATATTCGTAACTGCAGGATTAGCACCCCAGATGATTATTAACTTTGCAAATGCCATTTTCTCTGGTATCCCACTGAAATCTGTACCAAATGCTTTTTGAATAGCATTAATTCCAGTCAATGCACAGAGATTACCTACAGGTTTGGTATGTCCTCCTAAACTATTAAACATACCTTCTGTAGCGTAATGAAGAATACCTAAATTCCCTGAAAATTTATTGTAACCACATGCTAAATGCGAACCATAACGATGATATAATTCTAGAATTTTCTCTGCAATAATAGTATAAGCCTCATCCCATGAAATCCGAATCCAATTGTTTGATCCTCTCGGAACCTGTTTCATCGGATATTGCAAACGTTGTGAGTTATATACATATTGTGTAGCCGCATAGCCTTTTGCACATAGTTTACCTTTATTAAAACCATTTTTCGGATCTCCAGTAACTTTAATTAATTGATTATCTTGCACATAAGATAACATCCCACAAGTACCATAACAATTTCTAGGGCATGTATTTCTATAAATACCATCTTTCATACTGAACAATCCTCACTCTTTAAAAATTCCTTAAACGCTTGATTTTAAATGCTGCTACAATATCTAATCGCTTATTAATATCATCCAGTTTCAACTGAAGAATATCTTCAATTTTCTTCAATCGATATCGAAGTGTATTTCTATGGAGAAATACAACTTCAGAGGTTTTTGTCATATCAAATTGATTAGTTGCATATGCTTCCAATGTTTCTAATAGATTGCCATCATTTTTAGCGTCATACTCATCTAATTCACCCAATATATTATAATAGAATTCTTTTAATTCGTGTAAATCATGTTTATAAAGAATTCTTTCTAAACCCAATTCTAAAAAGAAAGGAGTTTGAATTTTTAATAACAGTCCTAATTCATATGCAATCTTTGCTTCTTGAAAGCTTCGATATAATTCTGTAGGCTCCGTATATACATTCCCTATTCCACAAGCAATCAATCCACTTGTCGGTAAATTGTTAGCTTCACTCAAAACATTTTCTGAAAAGTTTCTAATCACTTTATTTTCGCTATTATCCGAACTATTTATAATAGGAAGAAACACAATAACTTGATTTTTCCGATTCATAATCATTGGTGTTTGATTCGTTTTTTCTATGTAATGTTCTATGATGGATGATGTTTTACTCAAGATTAATTGATCAGAAGAGTAGTTATTATATTGTGTTAACGAAAACACAACAACTGCATGCGGTTGTGTTAAATTCCATTTCCAAATACTCGCTTGCTCAATAATATCTCTAGAGTCTTTCATATTTCCATACAATAAATCAAATAGGAAAGCATCCTTATATTTATAAGACTCTTTTTTTAGTTCAAGCTTCTTTTGCATTTGAAACGTACATAACATAGCTACATATTGTATAATCTCAGCGTATTGACTTAATTCCTCTTCTCCCTCTATATCAAAAACAATTAAATTACCCAATTTATTTTTCTCATGAACAATTGGAAATAATGCTCCTTTATATGTTGTACCTGCAAACGATATATCACATAATACAGTTTCTAATATATAACTATCCTCGCACTCTACTTTTACATATTTTTCAGGATCAAGACCATCAAACTGGTGAGTAATACATTGGATTTCAAATAAATTATCAGTTAAACTAACTGGCTTCTTAATGATTGTAAATAATTGTTGTAGAAGCGGTTCAATGCCTAAATGAGATACACTCATCAATTCTTTTACATAACTTGGTACTTTATATAACTCTTTCACTTACCCTGATTCCCCTTTTTTACTACTTTTGTTTTCCTGTACAAAAAACAGATTAAATATTCGTATGTGAGGTACATATCTTTTCATCTTAATTAAATCTATAATTTTTATTGTAAGATATTGTGATTTAATTCACAAATGGTATTTTACTGGTTATATAGAAATAGACACCAAACATAAGGAACAACATTTCAAATATAACTGTATTTTGCTAGACCAAAATATTCTATACCCTAAAAGATGCTTCTTTTAACAAAAAAAGCTACTCTTTGAACATTTTTCAACAGAGAAAGGAAGACATGTATGCAAGCTATTGCTCAAACAATGAGATTAGAAGATGCTCTTAACGTCTTTCATGCTAGAAATTTTGCTTATGATGTGCTACGGAGATTCTTTATTGAAGAACCTTCTAAAGAATACTTAAAGCAATTTTCTTATCAAAACATGATTGACCTATTCCCTTTTCAAGAAGAATCTCAAGAACTTCAGGAAGGTATTCAACATATTAAGAATTACTTCTCTTCTTATGATCCTGTAAACAATAAGGATGACTATGAAAATCTTCATTGGGATTATACAAAAATGTTTATAGGACCATTTGAAATCAAAGTGTTTCCATGGGAATCAACCTATGTAACTAAAGAAAAATTTCTTTATCAAGAGACTACACTGACTGTAAGAAAAGAATATGAAAAGTTTGCTTTTCAATGTGCAGACTATATGGAAGCTGATGACCATATCGGTTTAGAGCTTGATTTCATGTTTCATCTAAATCAGCTTTGTATTGAATCATGCTCACAAAATAATAAGAATGCCCTCACTGAAGTTTCTTATTTGCTACATGAACAACAGAAATTTATAAATCAGCATTTAGGTAGATTTGTTCAAGCATTTAGTGATGGTGTTACTCAACATGCAGATACTGAGTTTTACATCGGTTTAGCGAAAATTCTAAACCACTACTTACTTATTGATTTAAAAGTTCTTGAAGAACTTTTGAATATACATTTAGAAAAATAAACTATGTATGAGGAGGCAACAAGATGATTGATCTAGTGAAAAAAATTCAAGACTTTAAAATGACTAGAAGATCGTTCATCGGCTGGACATCCGCAATAGCCGCTACAGCCGCTATTCCTGTATCTAGAGGTTTAGTTGCAAAAGCTGAAGAAAGCATTGGTACTGAAGCTGTCAATGATCAAGGTGTTTGGAAAACAGCTGCTTGCTGGCACAACTGTGGTAGTAGATGTTTGAATAAAGCACTTGTTAAAGATGGTGTTGTTATTCGCCAAAAAACGGATGACACTCATGCCGATTCACCTGATTATCCACAGCAACGCGGTTGTTTACGTGGCCGATCACAACGTCACCAAGTCTTTAATGCTGACCGTTTAAAATATCCAATGAAGCGTAAAAATTGGAAGCCTGGCGGTGGTAAGAAGGAACTTCGTGGTAAAGACCAATGGGTTCGTATTTCTTGGGATGAGGCCATTGAACATATCGCATCTGAAACAAAGAGAATTAGTAAAAAGTATGGTAATGAATCCATCTGGGTTACTGGTGGTGCTGACATTAGCAAGGTTATGTCAACTGTTGGTGGTCATACTTCAAGCACTGGTACTATTTCTTGGGGCGCTTGGCTATATACATATGAAATGCTAGGTGTTGGTGAAGGTCTTTATGTGAATGGAATTAACGACCGACTTGATATGAGAAACTCTCAACTAATCGTTCTTTGGGGAGCTAATCCTGCCTGGAGTACAATGGGTAGTGCAACTTATAACTACTTACAAGCGAAAAAAGCTGGAGCAAGATTTATCTCAATCGATCCTTTATACACAGATTCTTGCAATATTTTTGATGCTGATTGGGTACCTGTTCGTCCTGGAACAGACCATGCTCTTGCACTAGGAATTATGTATACATTATTAGATGAAGATGATCCAAAAACAAATCCTCTTGTTAAATGGGATTTCTTAAATAAATATACAGTCGGCTTTGATGCTGAGCATATGCCTAAAGGTGCAAAAAAGGAAGATAACTTTAAGGATTACTTATTAGGAACATATGACAAACAACCTAAAACACCGGAATGGGCTTCCGAAATCTGTGGTGTTAAACCAACCAAAATTCGTGAGTTAGCTAGAGAAATCGGTGGTACTGAACGTGTTGCTCTTCTTACAGGATGGGCTCCAGCACGTATTAATAATGGTGAAGGATGGGTTCAAGCATTCTCAACATTAGGAATGATGACTGGTCATATGGGAAGTTCAGGTAACATGACTGGCGTTAGCTGTTGGGAATATGCAGGTAATATGGGACCAATGCTAATCAATGGTGGTGGCGATAACCTGCCTTCCATTGAAAATCCAATAGATAATGTCATTAACGAAAATCAAATTTTCGATGCTGTTCTAACGGGTAAATACCTACAAAAGCATGAAGGCGAAAGAAAAGTTAATATTCAATTTATCTATCATAACTATAATGCTACCCTTCAAACAAGAAGCAATATAATGAGAGGTATTGAAGCACATAGAAAAGTAGAATTTGTAGTATCACATGCGTACGCCTTAACTACTAACGCTAAGTATTCAGATATTGTACTCCCTGTTACAACTGAATGGGAAAACGTTGGTAATGTAACAGGTGGTAACCGAGAAATCTTGATCACTTGGACGAAGATTATCGATCCATTATATGAAGCTAAGAGTGACCAAGCTATCGCTAAACTACTATTAAAAGCTTTAGGTAAAGATCCTAAAGAAGTATATCCATTTGATGAAAAGCAACAATTCTTTAATAAACTAGCTGGAAGTACAGTTGTGAAAGAAAACGGTGTTGATTACGAGCCGTTATTAACAATCACAGCAGCTGATATTAAAGAATGGGGTGTTGATGGTAAACCTCAACAAGGTCGCGTTCCATTAAAAGAATACTTAGATAAAGGTATCTATCAAGTGCCACGTAAAAAAGGCGATAACTTTGGATTTATTGCGTACAAAGATTTCATTGATGATCCAGTTAAAAATCCTGTATCAAGTGAAAGCGGGAAATTTGAAATCTATTGTCGTGCTCTAAATGAAGCATCTAAAACAGCCTTTACTGAGATTGCACCGATTGCCAAATATGAACCTAGAGCTGAAGGTTATGAGTCTACCTTTAAAGATTGGGACAAGAAGAAAAAAGGAAAATACCCTTATCAAGTCTTTAATCCACATTATTTAAGACGCTCACATAGTACATTTGACAATGTACCACAATTACGTGAAGCATGGCCAAACCCAGTCTACATCAGTACACAAGATGCAACTGATTTAGGAATTAAAGATGGTGATACGGTTGCATTATCAAATGAGCATGGTAAAACATTGCGCCCTGCTAAAGTTGTGGAAACTTTAATACCTGGTACTCTAGCCCTTCCTCACGGTGCATGGGTAGATCTAGATGAAGATGAAAAAGTCGACCGTGCCGGAGCGGATAATATGCTTGTAGGCTATGTCCCTACTGGTCTTGGAACATCTGGATATAATACAGCTAGATGTAACCTTGAGAAATGGGACGGCGAACAACTAATTGAAGACGATAAGTGGGAACAACGTATTATCAAATTCTAATAATTAATACGAAAGGAGGCTACAAGAAATGGCACAAATGGGTTTCTATATAAATGTAGCTGAATGTATCGGATGTAAAACTTGTGTTGTTGCTTGTAAAGATACAAATAACTTAGAGGTAGGCAGAAACTACAGACGAGTATACGATTTTATCGATGGTACGTATCCAAATGTATCAATGAGACATATTTCAATCTCTTGTAATCATTGTGATGAGCCAGCTTGTGCTAAAAACTGCCCTACTAATGCAATGCATAAGCGTAAAGAAGATGGTGTTGTTGTCATTGATCATGATAAATGCATTGGCTGTCGTTATTGTCAATGGAATTGTCCATACGGAGCTCCACAATATAATGAAGAACTTGGCATGATGACTAAATGTGATACTTGTTTAGAATTGCGTGAAAATGGTGAAGAACCACACTGTGTGACATCTTGTCCAATGCGCGCTATTGAGTTTGGTGAAATTAAAGAACTACGAGCTAAATATGGAAAAAATGCTGACATTAAAGGTATTCCAAGCTCATCTATTACAAAGCCAAATTTAGTTATTACACCACTTAATCAATCAAAATAAAGGAGGTTTTCACACATGCATGAGTGGGCATTATTAATCTTAACCGTAGCAGTACCAGCTGCTGTTGGTGGAATGTTATTCTTATGGTTTGCTCAAAATATGTTAAAGAAAAATGGCGAAGATATGTTCAAAATGATGAAGCTACCACTAATTATTATTGCTGTGGTATCCGTTATTGGATTAATTGCTTCCTTCTTCCATTTAGGTAAACCAATTCATGCTTTGAACGCAGTTAGAGGATTTGGTTCATCTTGGATGAGTAACGAAATTGTTGTAACAGGTCTTTTCATTGCTCTAGCATGTATTACAGCTGGATTAGCTCTTGTTCAGAAAAAAATCAATCCAGTACTAATGCTTATTACAGGAATCGTAGGTTTAGCAGATATTTTCTGTATGGCACAACTTTACAAAGTGACAAGAGTTAACGGCTGGGATCATATAAATACATACCTAGTGTTCTATGGAACTGCCTTCACTCTAGGTCCTGTATTAGGTGCTAGTTTACTAGTAAATACTGTTAAAGGTGATAATTTAAAATCTATCACAAAATGGGCATTTGCAATCGGTATTTTCGGAGTAGCGATTCAATTAATAGGTACTGCTATGTTTAACGGATATGTTGCAGATATGGAACTTATTAATACTGTTTCTGCTTCTGAAAAACTAGCATCATATTCAGGTTTCATTGGTGCTCGTTGGATTATCGAAGCAATTGGTCTTGCTGGTCTAGGATACTTAGCTCTTTCTTCGATGAAGAAAAAGGTCAATTATTCCTTAATCTATGCCTCATTGGTAATCTTCTTGATTGCTGAAGGTATGAGCAGATACTTCTTTTACGTATTAGGCGCGTAATCAAGAATACAAAAACGGTAGGGAATCTTTATATCCCCTACCGTTTTTAATTTTCCAAAATATATTAATCACATAAATTACCAACTAATATGTGTCAAACCTATTACAATTTATAAAACCTATACTCACAACCTATAGATATTGTGATATAATTCACACCTAGAAGTTAAAATCTTTTCTAGTTATTTACAAATACAAAAGGAAGTGGATCAATGAATCCCCTATCTCAACCTAGTAATGTCAATGTAACCAATAAAAAATTAAAAGCATATTTGGCTATCTATAATGATATTCAAGATACAACTTTAGAACATATTTCACAATTTGGATTACCTTTAGAACAAGAAAATAATCAAAAAGAAAATTATTTCACAAAAATCAATCAATTGAACAATAAAGGTGCACTAGTAAGAAATAATTGTAAAAGCGTTGTTTCCAACGGCAAGATTTCCAGTGCATGTGAGGCATGCCAAACTGGTACTGGTAGTTATACATCCTTTATTTCACTAAAATGTCATCGCGATTGCTATTTTTGTTTTAACGAAAACCAAGACAACTATCATTTTTATTTAAATAATCAAAGAAATGCCAATCAAGAGCTTTCCGACTTAATCCAACAAGGTGTAAATTTAACACATCTTGCATTAACAGGTGGAGAACCTCTATTACATCCTGAAGAAACGATTAAGTTCTTTAAGCTTGCACAAGAATTAACTCCACAAAGCCATACCCGCTTATATACAACGGGTGATTTTTTAACGAAAGAAATTTTACAGCAATTAAAAGACGCTTCTCTTGATGAATTACGTTTTAGTATCAAATTAGAAGATTCTAAACAAAAACAAAAGCATATTTTGCGTCAAATTGAGTTAGCAAATCAATATATTCCTATAGTAATGGTTGAAATGCCAGTTATGCCTGGTACGCGAGAAGGAATGAAAGAGCTTCTAATACAATTAGACCGTCTCAATATCTTTGGTATTAATTTATTAGAGCTATGCTTCCCTTTCAGAAATGCCAACAAATTTAAAGAGAATGGCTTTGAACTGAAGAACCCACCTTATGATGTGTATTACAACTTTTGGTATGCAGGTGGCCTAGCTATTGCAGAAAGTGAAAGATTAAGTTTAGAGTTAGTGGACTTTGCGATTGAACAAAATCTTCAATTGGGCGTTCATTATTGTTCACTAGAAAACAAATTCACTGGACAAATTTATCAGCAAAATTTTGATGCCAAATTGGATAAAACATATCAGTTTTCATCAACAGATTATTACTTTAAAACAGCTAAAGTTTTCGGCAGTGACAAGAACAAAGTTAAGTCTATTCTAAAAAAGCATAACTTCCCTTTTACTATGAATAGTGACTATGATTTTATTCAATTCCCTACTGACGCTATTGAGTTGATACAACATACAGATGTTGAAATCTTGTTATCCTCAAATGTGGTTGAAAATGATGGTCAAGGTCAGAATATCCGTGAAGTTCATGTTGAAGTTCTTACAACAAAGTAGATAATCATACGATTCCCTACTATTCAATACTTATTACTTTTTTTACGAGAGGACGAAGAGAATGCAAGCTACAAAGGAAAGTATGAAATTAGAAGATGTGCTAAACATCTTTCATGCGCGAAATTTTGCTTATGATATTCTACGAAGATTCTTCATCGAAGAACCTTCGAAAGAATATTTAAAGCCTTTCGCTTATCAAAATATGATTGACCTATTCCCTTTTCAAGAGGAATCAGAAGGAATTAAAGAAGGTATTCAAGATATTAAGAACTACCTTTCTTCGTATGATCCAGTCAACAAAAATGAAGATTATGAAAACCTACACTGGGATTTTACAAAAATGTTCATTGGTCCTTTTGAAATTAAAGTTAAACCATATGAATCTGCATATGTTTCAAATGACGGTCTCTTATTTCAAGGTACTACAATGGCAGTTCGAAATCTTTATAAACAATTTGCTTTCCAATCTGCTGATCATATGGAAGCAGACGACCACATTGGCTTAGAATTAGACTTCATGTTTCATTTGAATCAACTTTGTATTGAATCATGTCAGCAAGATAATCCGAATGCTTTGCCTGAAATTTATTATTTACTAAAACAGCAACAATCTTTTATAAATAATCATTTATCCAAATTTGTGAACGAATTCACAGATGGTGTTATTGAGCAGGCTGATACAGATTTTTACAAAGGTTTAGCTAAACTGCTTAATCACTACTTATTAATTGATTTAAATGTTCTTAATGAACTTTTAAATATAGATTTACAAAATCATTAAACATTTAGGAGGGGTAAGATGATTGATCTAGTGAAGAAAATCCAAGAATTTAAAATGACAAGAAGATCGTTCATCGGTTGGACTTCAGCGCTAGCCGCTACTGCAGCCATACCCGTATCGAGAGGTTTAGTCGCAAAGGCTGAAGAAAAAATCGGTACTGAAGCTGCCGGTGGTGAAGGTGTATGGAAAACAGTTGCCTGCTGGCATAACTGCGGAGGCAGATGTTTAAATAAAGCTCTAATTAAAGACGGCGTTGTCGTTCGTCAAAAAACAGATGATACACACGAAGACTCACCTGACTTCCCACAACAACGTGGATGTCTGCGCGGTCGTTCACAACGACATCAAGTATTTAGCGCTGACCGCTTAAAATACCCAATGAAACGTAAAAACTGGAAGCCAGGTGGCGGAAATAAAGAGCTACGTGGTAAAGACCAATGGGTACGTATTTCTTGGGACGAAGCAATTGAGCATATTGCTTCAGAAACAAAGCGTATTAGCAAAAAGTATGGTAACCAATCTATCTGGGTAACTGGTGGCGGAGATATTAGTAAAGTAATGTCTTCTGTTGGTGGTCATACAGTAAATACGGGTCCAACATCTTATGGTGCATGGCTATACACACATGACTTACTTGGAGTAAGTGAAGGTATTGCCGTTAACGGTATAAACGACCGTCTGGATTTACGTAACTCTCAATTAATCGTACTTTGGGGTGCTAACCCTGCTTGGAGTTCACTTGGTAATGCAACATATCATTACATTCAAGCGAAAAAAGCTGGAGCACGCTTCATTTCTATTGACCCAATGTACACAGACACTAACAACGTACTTGATGCTGAATGGGTTCCTGTTCGTCCAGGCACAGACCATGCCCTTGCACTTGGTATTATGTACACATTATTAGAAGAAGATAATCCAGCAACGAATCCATTAGTTAAGTGGGACTTCTTAAAGAAATACACAATTGGTTTCACAGCTGACAATATGCCAGCTGGTGCTAAGCCAGAAGATAACATGAAGGATTATATCCTAGGAACATATGATAAGCTTCCAAAAACACCTGAATGGGCATCTGAAATTTGCGGTGTAACTCCTGAAGGAATCCGTAAACTCGCTCGTGAAATCGGTGGAACGGACCGTGTGGCCTTATTAACTGGTTGGGCTCCTGCTCGTACAAACAACGGTGAAGGTTGGGTTCAAGCATTCTCTACATTAGGAATGATGACTGGCCACATCGGTAGCCCTGGTAACATGACTGGTGTAAGTGTATGGCAATATGCGGCTAACATGGGACCAATGCTAGTTAATCCAGGTGGCGATGGCTTACCTGCTATCGAAAACCCTGTAGATTACGTAATTAACGATAACCAAATCTTCGATGCAGTACTTGATGGTAAGTACCTACAAAAGCATGAAGGCGAAAGAAAAATCGATATTCAATTCATTTATCATGGTTACAACGCTACCCTACAAACGAAAGCTAATATCATGAAAGGTATTAAAGCACACCGTAAAGTAGAATTCGTTGTTACTAATGCTTACGTTTTACAAACAAATGCCAAGTACTCTGATATCGTTCTCCCTGTTTGTACAGAATGGGAAATTGAAGGTAACTTAGGTACTGGTAACCGTGAAATGCTAATTGCATGGACAAAAATCGTTGATCCTTTATATGAAAGTAAAACAGACCAAGAGATTGCTCGTCTATTGTTAAAAGCTTTAGGAAAAGATCCTAAAGAAGTATATCCAATTAGCGAGAAGCAACAATTCTTTAACAAGCTTGCTGGATGTACAGTTATTAAAGATAATGGTGTAGATTTCGAGCCATTAGTAACAATTACTGCTCAAGATATTAAAGAATGGGGTGTTGAAGGTACTCCGCAACAAGGTCGCTTACCTTTAAAAGAGTATTTGGACCGCGGTGTTTACCAAGTACCTCGTAAGATTGGCGACAAATTCGGCTGTATCGCATACAAAGATTTCATCGATAATCCAGCGAAAAACCCACTTACTACTGAGAGTGGTAAATTCGAAATCTATTGTCGTGCCTTACATGAGGCTTCTAAGACAGCCTTTACTGAAATTGCACCAATCGCGAAATACGAACAACGTGTTGAAGGTTATGAAGCTACATTTAAAGACTGGGAAAAGAAAAAGAAAGGTGACTATCCTTTCCAAGTATTTAACCCACACTATTTAAGACGCTCACATAGTACATTTGATAACGTTGGACAGCTTCGTGAAGCATGGCCAAATCCGGTATATATGAATGCAACTGATGCGAAAGAAATTGGCATTAAAGATGGTGAAACAGTCCTTCTTTCCAACCAATACGGTAAAGTATTACGTCCAGCTAAAGTTACTGAAACGATTATGCCTGGTACGGTTGCCCTTCCACACGGTGCATGGGTAGATTTAGATGAAGATGAAAAAATCGACCGCGGTGGCGCTGACAATGTTCTAGTTGGTCATATCCCAACAGGTCTTGGTACATCTGGCTATAACACTGCGATTTGTAACATCGAAAAGTGGAATGGTGAGCAATTAGAAGAAGATTGCAAATGGAAGCAACGTATTGTTGATTATAAATAATGTAATTTGAAAGGAGGTTGCAAGAAATGGCACAAATGGGTTTCCACATTAACGTAGCTCATTGTATCGGCTGCAAAACTTGTGTTGTTGCTTGTAAAGATACAAATAATTTGGAGGTAGGCAGAAACTTCAGACGCGTATATGATTTCTGTGAAGGCTCCTTCCCTAACGTTTCAATGGCGCACGTCTCCCTTTCATGCAATCATTGTGATGAACCTGCATGTATGAAAGGCTGCCCTACACATGCTTTACAAAAGCGTGATGAAGATGGCGTTGTTATTATCGACCATGATCGTTGTATCGGATGTCGCTATTGTGAATGGAATTGTCCATACGGCGCACCACAATTCAGTGAAGAGCTTGGTATGATGACGAAATGTGATACTTGTCTAGATTTACGTAAAAAAGGTGAAGAACCACATTGCGTTACATCATGTCCAATGCGAGCAATTGAATTTGGTGAAATTGAAGAACTACGAGCTAAATATGGCAAAAATGCTGATATTAAAGGTATTCCAAGTTCATCAATCACAAAACCTAACTTAGTTATTACACCACTTAACCAATCTAAATAAAGGAGGAATTCTACATGCATGAGTGGGCATTGTTAATTATGACTGTAGCTGTTCCTGCCTCTATTGGTGGAATGCTATTCTTATGGTTCGCGCAAAATATGTTAAAGAAAAATACTAAAAATGATTTATTCAAAATCATGAAACTTCCCCTTCTAATTATTGCGGCGGTTTCTGTTATTGGTTTAATCGCATCATTCTTCCATTTAGGTAAACCAATCCATGCATTAAATGCTATTAGAGGATTTGGTTCATCTTGGATGAGTAATGAAATTGTTGTTACGGGATTATTTATTGGATTAGCGTGTTTAACTGCTGGTTTAGCCATTATCCAAAAGAAAATCAACCCTATTTTAATGCTTGTTACTGCTATCGTCGGTTTAGCCGATATCTTCTGCATGGCACAGCTTTACAAAGTAACACGAGTAAGTGGTTGGGATCATGTTAATACGTACTTAGTATTCTATGGTACTGCCTTTACACTAGGACCTGTTTTAGGTGCAAGCTTACTTGTTCCTTCATTAAAAGGTGAAGAATTACACAAACTGATTAAATGGGCGTTCGCAATCGGTATTTTCGGTGTAGCAATTCAGCTTGTTGGTACGGCAATGTTTAACAGCTATGTTGGCGATATGAACTTAATTGATACAGTATCCGCTTCTGAAAAACTATCATCGTACTCTGGCTTTATTGGAATTCGTTGGATAATTGAGGCTGTTGCTCTTTCAGGTCTTGGCTACCTTGCCCTTTCTTCAACGAAGAAAAACTATACTTTAATCTTCGCTGCCCTTGCTGTCTTCTTTATCGCTGAAGGCATGAGCAGATATGTATTCTACGTTTTAGGAGCATAAAAATAGTAAACTTGTAGTATATTACTACACTAAACACGTAGAAATTTAAAGTAAGTCTCGTATGTTTCGCTAAGAAAACATACGAGGCTTATATTTATATCATCAATACCATTTACAGATGGAACTTGGGAGGTATCTTGGTATGGGGATTGTCGGAAAATGGGCTGAGAGTCTTGATTATCAATATGAAATAAACACAGCAATATGCGTTAGACATAAAAGTCCCTTCTCTACATGTCAGGCATGTGTAGGAGTATGCCATGAGAATGCTATCTCACTCATAGATAGCAAACCAGAAATCAATCGTGATCAATGTAGCGAATGTGGCAAATGTCTTGCAATATGTCCAGTACAAGCTATTAGTGGAATTTATCCAAAACGAAATGTACTTAATGGTGAATTAATCATTGATTCTGAGCATATTCCTTCCTTTAATGAATTGCTCATTTACTATGCAAAGGGTATTAAAATACTATCTTATGAAGAAAACGAAATAGATTCTTCATTATTGCAAGCTTTTGATAAAGCAAACCAATACTTACATGAGCTTAATAAAGAACCTTTTCAATTGAAAACGGGTGTATCATGTCCTGAAGAAGATGAACCTACCTATTCAAGACGCGATTTGTTTTCATTATGGAAGAAAGAAAGTAAAACATTAGTTTCTCAAGTTACACCTGCTAAATGGCGCTTCAATCAAGAAGACTTTGAACTTGCCAAGTATTATCGTGATTATCAGTTTTATTCTATTCAAATCAATAATCATCAGTGTTCATTATGCAAAATATGCGTTTCTCTTTGTGAGAAGAATTGTTTCAAAATAGTTGAAGACCAACTCATCGTTTCATCTCAATCGTGTTCGGACTGTAAGCTTTGTACCGATGTTTGCCCTGAAAACGCCATAACAATACTGCAAAACATCAGTGAAATAAAACAAAATGAATACCCTCTTTTCACAAAAACATGTTCATCTTGCAAAAAGAGCTTTCAAACACTGAGAGCCGAAGATGATTGTTGTTTTATTTGTAATAAACGTAAGGCTGATTACTTGCCTAGTTAATTATATAGAGCTGTTTAAGCATTTTTATTAAATTTCAAGACAAGGATAGATGACCAAATTTACATCTATCCTTTTTGTGCAACATATTTTTTGATTAACCTCTTTTTATACTATCCTTTCTTGCGATTTAGAAAGTTGGTTTTAATATAAAATCCTTATTCCCCACTGAATATTAAATTCATTTATGAATACAAACTATCAAAATTGAAATTCAATATCCTTCTTTTTAGTTATATTTTACCGAATATTACAATAATTACAGGTTGGAATAGTAATTGCATATAAGACTATATCTCAATTTTAAGGAGGCTCAAATATGCAAGAAAATCAAAATAATACAATTGGAGAATCTGTGTCAGAACATCATGATAGTGATGCTGCCCAACTAGCAGCGCTCGGATATAAATCTGAATTTCGTCGTGATATGAGTCCATGGGCAAACTTTTCTCTTGGATTTACGTATCTTTCTCCTGTAGTAGGTGTGTACACATTATTTGCATACGCCATTGCACAAGGCGGTCCACCAATGATTTGGGGCCTTATCATCTGTGGCATTGGACAATTACTAGTCGCACTTGTCTTTAGTGAGGTTGTTGCAGAATTTCCAGTTGCAGGAGGCGTGTACCCTTGGGCCCGAAGGTTATGGGGGCGGAAGTTTGCTTGGATGACCGGCTGGGTTTATTTAATAGCTTTGTTTGTAACCATTGGCAGTGTTGTATATGGAGCTGGACCTTTTTTAGCACCGATTCTAGGTTTTGATATATCAGTAAACTCAACCATCATTTGTGCACTGATTATTCTTGTTATATCGACTATCATCAATTTTCTTGGCACAAAGGTTCTTGCAGCTGCAGCAATAATTGGTTTTACTGCTGAGATTATTGGGGCACTCGCAGTTGGTTTTTGGCTGATTTTCACAGAACGACATCAAAATCTTAGCATACTATTCCATTCTTTCGGTTCTGAAGGCAGCCATAGTTACTTTTATGCGTTCGCTGCAGCCAGTTTAATTGGAACTTTTCTATATTTTGGGTTTGAAGCTTGCGGTGATGTTGCAGAAGAAGTACCCAATCCAGGTGATTTGATTCCGAAGGCAATGCGCAGAACGATTTACATCGGCGGTGCTGCCGCAGTTTTTGTTAGCCTTGCTTTAGTACTTTCCGTTACTGATTATGCGGCCATTATCGCTGGTGAAGACGTTGCACCAGTTGACACAATATTAACGAATGCCTTTGGTACAGTTGGTTCAAAGGTTGTAATGGGGATTGTATTAATTTCTTTCCTTTCATGTGCAATAAGCTTACAAGCGGCAGCTAGCAGACTTGCCTATTCTTACGGACGTGATGACATGATTATTGGAAGCCGACTCTTAAAAAAGTTTTCATCTGCTCGTCACATTCCACCTTATGCGTTGCTTCTTTCAGCTATCATTCCAGCAATCATTGTTCTTGGATCAAAGGTGTCTGAAGATGCACTCACAAAGATTATCAGTTTTGCGTCACTTGGCATTTATATTGGATTCCAAATGGTTGTCTTTGCTGCACTTCGGGCTAGACTCAAAGGATGGAAGCCAAGTGGAAAGTATCAATTAGGTAAGTGGGGACTACCTGTTAATATTGGTGCACTTGCCTACGGAATTATAGCTATGATCAACATGTGTTGGCCTAGAACACCAGATGCACCTTGGTATGATAACTATATCGTGCTCGTTTCAGGAGTCGTAGTTATAGGTCTTGGTTTACTGTACATGATGATTCATCGTAGCTATGGACATAGCAATGTACCATATGATGTTGCGATACCGAAAAATGATATCTCTCATCAAGACAAGCATCAGGAAATATCAAAGTAGTTTTGTCATTACCTTGTATTAGCACTCTATAAAGTTTGTTTTCTTTACTTTTTCAAAGTAAAATTCTCTTAATCTTTATTTTATAGCAATAATATTTCCACTTATTTTTTCGTGTATACCGGTAACTACACTGGACTTTCATGTAACTAAGCATGTCCCAGAGTAATGAAGAAGGGTTTGAAATCATTTCCTGATTTCCGAACCCTTCTTCTTCTTTTTCAATTCATTTTATCAACGTATATCACAACACATAAAAAGCCTTGTGGAATTCAAATCCACAAGGCACCATGATTTAAAACTTATGCTGTACATAATCGACAACATTCTTCACAATTAGAAACAATGTTACTACGATGAACAATAAACGAACATATGCTACACCTTTTTTTAAGGCAAATTTTGAACCACAATATGCCCCTACTACCATTGCAAGTCCCATTGGTATGCCATATGCAAAGTTAACTGCTCCTAAATATATAAACATACATAACGCTGCAATATTACTTCCAAAGTTCAATACCTTTGAATTTCCAGCAGCCTGTAAAAAGTCAAACCCAATAAATAAGAAAGAAAAGATAAAGAATGACCCTGTTCCTGGTCCAAAAAAGCCATCATAGAAACCTATACAAAAAATAATAAGTGCAAATAACGCCGCTTTCTTCCAAGTTAATTTCTTATATACTGAATTTTGTCCCCAGTTTTTATTAAAGATTGTGTAAATTGTCACCGCAATTAATAACACTAATACAAGTGGTTTTAATATATTAGGTGAAATATAGTGAACAATATAAGCACCTATTAACGAACCTATAAACACCAATGGAAATAACTTTGAAACAACTTGGAAATTTACCTTACCCGATCTAATAAAAGTTACAGTGCTAGTAAAAGAACCAAAGGAACTAGCTAGCTTATTTGTCGCTAACGCTGTTTGTGGTGATAAACCTACAAATAACAGAGCAGGAATTGAAATAAGTCCCCCTCCCCCGACAGCCGAATCAATGAATGCCGCTAAAAAACCAAAACAAATTAAAATAAGCAATGTGTACATACTAATGTCTTCCATCAATCTACCTCTTATATACTATAATGTTTAAATCTTACAGCTGTTAATAAATCACTATTGTCATCATACCTCAGTAGCATTTTATTGTAAATTCAGAATATAGTATATTTGAAAAGTTTTTAACAAAAATAGGCCGTATTCACAATGAAATTATGTGAATACGGCCTATTAATTTACTATATTACTATGAAAAAACTTAACTTTAATACAACGGAATTCTCCACTGATTTTCTATCTCATAATAGCGAGCAATTGAAAGTAAATGCAAAGTTAATTCTTCTGGTACTTCATTTATTTTATTTGTTAATAATTTAGAAGATAGCTTAAAGCGACCATGCTGATCTTTTTTATAAAAAATCGATCCACTCTGAGATAAATTATAAGCTTTTCCCTTATCGTCTACCAAAGCCCAATCACCTAGAGCAGTGGCAGTTGCTTCTCTACCACCCTCCATTTCAATTTGAAAAAAAGTTTCTCTTTTAATCGGATTTAGAGATTTTCGTAATGAATATTCATTGTTCATCTTTGCTGATTTTATTGTAATATGATTACCTTCATATTCAAACGAAACAGGATTATGCTTTAAATCTTTCGGATTTATTTTAATCGAAAAATCAGATGGTACCGCTTTAATTACACCATCCAATACAAAACTTAGCTGGCGGTCGTGTTTTGGAGTATGGGATATATTCCATTTCTTATGTCCAAGTTGTTCCATATCATCACTAGATTCTTGAAGCATTCCATGATCAACAGGAGGAGTATAATCTAACCCATAAGCCAAGACATTCCGATAAACTGTTTTCTTATCCCTATTTTCAATATGATATTTTACGGCTGTACCATATATCTCCTTTCCGACAATATCTTCATTACCGATTTTCTCATTTAGCTGTTTTATTTGTTTTTCAACTTTTATTAACTCATTTGATGCGAAACTAGTTTCATATGATAATTCATTAGTAGAAGTAGCAAAACGCATTTGATTCATTTTAAACACTACCCCATACTGGCTTATGTTAAAATCTTTTAATGGAATAATAGTGGTCAAAGCTTTACTTTTTGTTAAATCAATAGGAACTTCAAGCTTCCAATCTCCTTTTACCCCGTCTAACTCACTTAAGTTAAACCTAACTAAAAAATGATCTAGTACTTCAAATTCTCTTAATGAAAATTCAATCAATCCATAATCACTACCTTCTTGCCAATGTGAGCTCACATTTACATTTTCTAATCTTTCCCCCTCTTCATCAGTCGCATATATTTCATTTTTAGAATCTATTAGATTTAGTTGTGTGTCTCTGAAATCTCCTTGTTCATCAATGATTTGAAAAGACAATGCTACACGGGTTGAATCTGTTATGACATCTTCTACTTTAAATGTAATCCCTCGATTCTTAACCTCAAGATTAATGCGTTCCTTCAAATCCGTTTCACTTGCTATTTTCAATCCATCATCTACTTCATCACTTGTGAAAAAGCCACCCATCCACTTAGCAAAGCCTGGATGCAGAGTTGTGCTTAATCCAACGACTAATACGAAACCCGCTGCATACAACATCATGTTTTTCCATAATACTCTTTTCTTTTTCACTTGTTTCTGCGGATAAGGCTCTAGCTGTTTAAGAACATCTGAAGCAAAAGCATCTGGCAAGGATGGCATTAGTAGTGTTTCCTTTATGAATTTTTGTTCATCCTTAAAGGATTTAACAACCAGATTACACTCTTCACATTGTTCTATATGTTCTTGTATTAGTATTTGTTCAGCATTTGTAAGTAGACAATCAACGAACTGAGAAAGCTTATCCATTGTTAGACAATTCATCGAACAATCCTCCTTCACCTTGTAATGTATTTCTCATTTTCTGCTTTGCTCGATGAAGTTTATTTCGAACCATCGATATTGGAACGCTAAGAAGATTACTTATTTCGTTATAGCTCAAATCATTTACATATCGTAAAAGGATAATTATTCGTTCATCTTCAGATAATGTCTGAATTAGTCGTTCTAATTGCCTTTCTCTCTCTTTCTTTAAATAAATCACCTCTGGATGCTTTGTATTCACCATCGCATCTGTATCTAGCTCCACTCGTTTCATTTTGTAGCGTTTTTTTCGAAATTCATCCATACAATGATTGATAGCTACTCGATATAACCAACCCGAGAACTCACCTTTCTGATCATATTTATCAAGTTGCTGATACACTTTAATGAAAACTTCCTGTACTAAATCCTGAGCATCCTGTTGATTATTAGTCATACGCAAAATAGTTGCATACAATAAATTTTTATATTTATTAATAATGTGGGAATACGCCTGTTTATCCCCTGATAATATGGATTGAATCCATCCCCATTCTTCGTCCATCTGAACCTCCTAACTAACGACCATGCGTATGTATTATTATGTACTTCATATATAATAACGAGTTTAAATATCAAATAATTTCAATATATAAGAAAAAAATCGATTCTCCTCAATGAAGAATCGACTTTATAGCTTCCTCTATTTAATGTTCGATTGATTTTATGATATAAGAAGTTTCATTTTTAATCTTATTAACTTCCATCCTTCTTTCGAAATTAATATATTTTTGTTCTTTTATATCCAACATATTTCTGAGATGTACATCATAATTAATAGTTCAGCATAATCTGAACTATCTCCGAACGACTATTCGTTCGAATTGGAGGTCCCCAAAATCCATATCCCGACGACACAATCGAATGTAATGAACCTTTCTTCAAATAACCCCAATCATTTTCATATATACGCTGTGTAACATATTGAAAAGGCGCTACTTGACCTCGATGAGTATGACCAGCAACAAATAAATCGACACCTTCAGCCTTAGCAATATCTAAATCATATGGTTGGTGGTCTAAAAGTATAATAGGTTTTGTGTGATCCACATTTTTCATTAAAGCAGCTAGTGGCAAGCGTTCCCTATCAGTTTTATCTTTTCGTCCAATTAACGTAATAGAATTAGCAACCACTGCTGTGTCATCATAAAGGACCTTCATTTTACTATCTTCCAAAACTTTAATAAGTTTAGCTGTATCTCCTTTATCATGATTACCTAAAGAAACATAGACTCCATATTTAGCTTTAATTTTAGCTATAACTTTCTCTATTCCTTGCTTAGAATAAGAATCAATTTTATCATCAACAATATCGCCTGGGAATAGAACTAAATCCGGATTGAGTGCGTTTATTTCTTTCACCATACGCTTTGCATGATTTTTATTTGAGAGCACCCCGAAATGCGTATCTGATACCATGACAATATTTAATTGTTTCTTTGCTTCTCCATTGTCAGAAAGAGCTACATCATATGTACGGACAACTGGACTATACGCATTAAATGTGCCATAACTAAATACAAGAACAACGATAATGATACTTACTATACCTGCCCATCTCTCAACATTTTGATGAGATAGCTTTAAAAGACGTAAAAACGCAACTACTATATGTATAAGTGGCACCGAGAAAACCAATATGTATAATAATGCAAACCAATATGAACCTATTGCTCTTACTACATCAAGACTAGTAATTGTACCGATAATAAAAGCATTAGCTAGCAATAGAACTAAACTAAAATATATTATCCTGAAAACTTTAGAAGGTTTAGGTAATAACCATTTCTGTACCATTCTGCATACATACAAACTAAGCAAATTATATACAATTAGTACACCAATAATTCCGAGCCAAATCGGCATATATACAATCACCTCAAATTCTTTTCAATTAATCTAGAACAACATGAATGAAAAATCTTTACTCTATGTACTTCTCCACATTATCACATATATCCATTTTACTACACAAAAAAAGACTAGCTAAAAGCTAATCTTTTTATACAACCTGGCAACGTCCTACTCTCGCAGGGGGAAACCCCCAACTACCATCGGCGCTGAAGAGCTTAACTTCCGTGTTCGGAATGGGAACGGGTGTGACCTCTTCGCCATCATTACCAGATAAATTGGAGCGGATGAAGGGAATCGAACCCTCATCATCAGCTTGGAAGGCTGAGGTTTTACCACTAAACTACATCCGCATAATATGGCGCGCCCGAAAGGAGTCGAACCCATAACCTTCTGATCCGTAGTCAGACGCTCTATCCAATTGAGCTACGGGCGCATTTTTAGTTTATAGTTAAGAGTTGAAAGTGATTAGTTTTCAAAACAACTATAAATTATCAACTGATTTATTGGTGGAGGATGACGGGATCGAACCGCCGACCCCCTGCTTGTAAGGCAGGTGCTCTCCCAGCTGAGCTAATCCTCCATTTAGTAATGATTTCTTTCGACAAAAATAATAATATCGTACTTTCTACTATTTCGCAATAGCATTACTTTAAGTTCTAAAATTCGAAAAATTCAAACCAAAAATAACTCCTTTCCCAAAAAGAAAAGGAGTTAGCATATTACATGAATTTACTTTTAGTACCGCTTTCAGAATAACTCTTGATTGCTTGTTGTTTACATACCATTTTATATACGATATTAGCTACGAGAGTACCAATAATAGCACCTACCATAACATCTGCTGGATAATGCACACCTACTCCAACTCTTGAAAGAGCTACAAGAATGGCTAATACTATCCACAAAAAAGAATACTTTCTTCTAAATAACCAGATACAAACACTTACTGCAAAGAAAATCATCGTATGATCACTAGGAAATGAATTATTTACTTCTTTTACAATAAGATTATGAACATTGCCAAGTTCTGCAAAAGGTTGATTATTCGAATGCAATAAACCTACAAGTTTCCCTATTATTTCGGATATAACTACTGTAATAATCGAACTAATGACCATCACTTTATTACTACGATTTCTCGACAAGAAATACAATATTACAGCTGCAACAAGTAAATAGATTGAATAATGCGCAAATACTACATACATGTCACTTATAAATTCATTATCTCTCCCTAGATTATTTATAATCCTAAACAAATCTACATTCCATTCCCACTCCAAAACAAAATCCCCCTATAATTTAACCAAATAAAAACCCCATTTTATACAAATTGGGGTTAAATGGATTATATCAGATTGCAACTCTTTCAAGAATTTCAATCACATTACATCTTAAATCCTCATCCGCTCTTTCAACGTATTGATAATAACCTTTTATTCCCTTGTTGATAATTCCATTCATCTCTTCTGCTCGATTATTTACCGCTGATACTATAAGCTCTTCTGCAAAAACAATGGCTTGCTGTTCACTATATTTAAAAATGTGAAGTAATACTTCAATTGCTATCGCATGCACTTGTGGTTGATTATACTTCTCACTTTGATTAATCATTTTTAAAGCGCCAAAACAAAATGTAGCTAATGCCTGCCGATCACGAGTAGTGATTTCTTCAAGCTTCATTCCAATTAATTCGAAAATTTTCCAAGTAAATCCTTTCAACTCTTGGATGGTACTATGAATCGTTTCCCTAACAAACAGATCATCCGAAAAAAGAATCATTATCATTCTCCATTCTGTATTACAATTAATAATAAATATCAATTACAGATTTTTTATTTCTATTGTAATACCATGGATAAAATTAGGTAAATAGGTTAAAGGTATGAACTATGTGAAATTTCATCTAAGCATTAGTTGCCAACTAAATTAAGCAATACAACTTATCGTGAATTGATTCAAAATCTATAGACTCTCAACCACATTAAAACCTAATTCTTTTGCTTCATCGTTTGAGAATAATTCGTCCAAATGCATACAGTATACTTTATGACGTAATTCATTCGGAATTAGCTCTGTCAATTTTCGTAATGATAAATGTACATTTCCATCAGGATCCGCTTTACTCGTGTCTTGATAAAATAAGTCAATCTCACCTGCCAGCATACCATTTAATATCTCACTAGGAATTTCATTACAGTCTCCACTATAGTAAACCACTTTATCATTAATTCTCAATAAATATGCAAAACAATTTAAATGTGGAACATGCTGTACCTTATACGATTTAATAGATGAAATCCCAATTTGATTCTTAAGTGTCATTTCTCCATCTATTTCTTCTATTACATACTGATTATCTGCTATACCAACCTTCCTTAAAATAGTTTGAATATCAGCAGTTAGTTGTTTATCACAAATAATAGTAACTTTTACTTGTTTCTTCGGCTCCATTACATTATATGCATAGCCCACTAGATCACCTAACGAACCAACATGATCAGCATGTAAATGAGTCTGTAGAATTGTAATTTTCTCTATTCCATTTAGAACATCCTTCTGAATCATGCGGCTAAAATTTGTACTACCACAATCAATCATAAATAACTCTGAACCTCGCTTCATAAAAGCATTATTATTTCCTATCGCCGTGTTAAATGCACTACCACATCCGAAAAACTGTAACATATGTAAACTCCTCTTTTCTTTGAATATCCTTCTGAATAAGACACCAAGACATACCTAGACGATTATATCAATATTACTCACCTATAAGAACACCTTAGTTTCACTTTTTTGCATATGTACAAGAGAAAAAACCTTGATATATCAAGGTTTAAACCGAAGTATGTTAACTTTTCAAAATATGAGCAACCTTATCAATGGCATTTTGTAACTTGACACTATTATCAGTATACATTTTTTTAGCATCTTCATTATCTGTTCCAAGGGCAAACAATTCTAAATCCGCCTGACATTTCTTCATTGTTGCGTATAATAAAGGTCGCTCTTGTGGAGATGCCACCTGCAATAAATCATCATACAAATCAACTGTTACTTCACCATATGAATTAACCTGTGCAAGAAAGACATTCTCAACTGTTACACCCAGCTTTCGGAGCTCTGTATGTAACCATTGTCTACTTCTTCCCATTGTCGCCAGAGGTTCTATTAATACCTCTCCATCCATAATAACGGTTTGAGGTTCTTTATCAGAAGCTACTTTCAAATTCAAATCCCTTGGCGTTAATGGGCGATATTCTTTCTTTAATAAAACATTTAAATCCCCAGCCGCTTCCAAAATGGCATATTCAACTTCTGATATATCAAAAACGTCTTTCTTTCTTAATAACTCCAAAAATTCATCAATCGTATAG
Source organism: Bacillus massiliigorillae (assembly GCF_000380245.2). GTDB lineage: Bacteria > Bacillota > Bacilli > Bacillales > DSM-1321 > Bacillus_AD > Bacillus_AD massiliigorillae. The sequence goes on along the minus strand of NZ_HG428741.1, from coordinate 1,361,151 downwards.
CGTTCTCGTTTTATATTGTCTTCCAATAACTTTCCATCTTTTATAAAAATAGTCCCTTTACCATCAATTATATCTCGCATTTTCTTACTTTTCATCGTTATTAAACCAGATAGAAATGGAATAGCAGCTGTGGTTACTAAAGCGATTATGCCTAAATGTATTTTTTGTTCAAGTCCAGTAACTACCTCTGCACCAATGTTTCCTATTGTAATCCCTGTTACATATTCAAACATGGATAATTGTGAAATTTGCTTTTTTCCTAAGATTTTCGTAATGATAAAAAGAACTACAAGAAATAGAATCGCCCTAAATATAACATCTAACCAATCAGCCATATCATAACACCTCCTCTAATTCTTAGAATCCTTTATATTGGAACTCCTCGCGTTCCAATTCACCTACACGCTTCTTCATATCTGTCATAATTTCACTAATTATAACCATCGTTTCATGAAAAGTACGTGCTGATTCATCATCTTCCGTTCTTATTGCTAAACTAGATAAGCTAGCTTCAATTCCTTTAAGATTAGAAAGACATTGTTTCACTTCTGAAGCAACCGTCAACTTAGTCTCCTCCTTCCTTATTCATCTACTTCAATGGATACAGCATGTGCTATACAAGGTATGGTTTCATTTTGCTGAAATGTTAAAGGAGATAATAACGCACCTGTTGCAACAACTAACATACGCTTCAACTCGCCTTTCCGCATACGGTTGAGCAAATGTCCGTAAACGACCGTTGCCGAGCATCCTGCTCCACTAGCTCCAGCAAATACAGGTTGGTCCTCACTGTAAATCATCATTCCACAATCCCGAAAAGCCTCTTCTTTCATTTGAGTTCCATGCTTTTCAAATAAAGCTATTGCAATTTCATGGCCAATTTGTCCAAGATCACCAGTTACAATTAAATCATAATAGGAAGAATCTACATTACGCTCTCTTAAATGCGCTTCAATTGTATCTACTGCTGCTGGAGCCATAGCTCCTCCCATATTAAATGGATCGGTCATTCCCATATCTACAACTCTTCCAATCGTTGCTGATGTAACTTTTGGACCGTGTCCCGTATTACTCAAAATAGCAACCCCAGCTCCTGTGACAGTGCTTTGTGCAGTAGGTGGTTTTTGTCCCCCATATTCATTGGGGTAGCGAAATTGTTTTTCAACCGCTGCATAATGGCTAGAAGCACCTGTTAGTAAATATTTGGCTCCATTCGTATTAACTATGTAAGCACCAAGAGCTAAGCCTTCCATTGAAGTAGAACACGCACCAAACAAACCGAAGTACGGTGTTCCAAGTGTACGACAAGCAAAGCTCGTTGGCGTTATCTGATTAATTAAGTCACCACCAAGAAAAAATTGAATTTGCTCTTTCTGTAAATCTGCTTTCTCCATTGCCTTTTGACTAGCCTCTTCTATTAGAATTCTATGAGCTTTTTCATATGTATCTTGATTTAACCAAAAATCGTCGTGCAGCAAATCAAAATCATCCCCTATTGGACCCTTAGCTTCGTATGGACCACCAACAGTACCCGTGGAAATAATAACTGGTTTATTCTCAAAAATCCATGTTCGATGCCCTTGGAGCATTAAAATCCCCCCCATTTAATTAAAATCGTTTTTATTAAAGCAACTATGAAAGCTGAAAAAACACCGTATATAATAACCGAACCCGCTAGTTTAAAAATATTTCCGCCTACACCTAAAACTAAACCTTCTTTTCGATGTTCAATCGCTGCAGATATAACAGCATTACCGAAGCCAGTAACTGGAACAGCAGATCCAGCTCCACCAACTTGCGCAATTCGATCATATACTCCAAAACCTGTTAGGAGCATGGACAGAAAGACCATCGTACCAACAGTAGGATTTCCTGCTGTTTGCTCAGTAAAATTAAAAAAGTAAATATAACAATAAGAAATCGCCTGACCGATTAAACATATTAACCCACCAACAAGAAAAGCTCTTATACAATTTTTCACAACAGGCCGTTTTATTTCAATTTGCTGCTGTAATTCTTGATATTCTTGTTGAACAGGCGTAAGCTTTTTCTTTTTTTTATTCGACATAACTTTATCACCTCAATTACGTGTGCAAATACTTTAACTATTACTAATTCTTAACTGCTTATATTATCCTTCGAACAATGTCGTATCATACATTCCTAAATCAAAAGGAAGAGAGTTGGTTGAAACAACCAACCCTCTTTTCAACTTATTGTTGATATTGAGGTTCTTCTTGCTCCATTTCAGCAATACGAGGATTCAAACTATCAACAATGGCTTGCGTTTGTTGAGCAGCATTTTGATATAGCTGCTTCGCTTGTTGATTATCTGTGCTTAGTGCAAAGGTTTCGAAACTAGCCTGTGCACTTTTTAATCCTGCAAGAGTTGTTTTTACGTTAGTGATTACTGTCAATAGTAACGCCTCCTTGTTTGTTTTGAACCACTCTCTTAGTATGAAATAAACGATTCAATTTATGATTACTATTTTTAACCACCTACTATCTCGAACACTCATGATAAAATAACTATATAGATGATGAATAATTTTAATTAATGAAGGTGATTCTTATGGACTTTATAGCCATTGACTTTGAAACAGCAAATAAAAATTATAATAGTGCTTGCTCACTTGGTATGGTTTTTGTTGAAAATAATGAAATTATTGATGAGAAATATTTTTTGATTCACCCACCTTCGCTTTATTTTCATCCTAAGAACATTGAAGTACACGGTATTAAGCCAGAAGATGTGAAACAGGAAAGAAAATTTGATGAAGTGTGGAAGGAAATCGGGCAATACTTCGAAGACAATATCATCATTGCACACAATGCTTATTTTGATATGAGTGTGTTAAAAGCTTGCTTAGAAACTTATAACATTGATTGCCCTAACTTCACCTATATTTGCAGTATTCCCATAAGCAATCGGGCAACAAAAGGATTGAAAGTTGGACAATCATTAAAAGCTCGCTGTGAGCACTTTCAAATTTCATTACTCAATCATCATAATGCTCTAGATGATGCTAGAGCTTGTGCAGATTTAGTAATAAAGAGCATTCAAACCCAAAACAGAAAATCATTACAATCATTTTGCCAAACGTATAAGAGTCTTCCTATTAAGTTATTCACAGAGCTAAAAGTAGTTCAAAGCTATCCGACAAAAAAAGTGGCTCCACGTTCATTTGCACCAAGCATTAAAATATCTGATTTAGCACCTACTACACAGGAATTTGACGAAGGTCATCCGCTATTTGGAAAAAATTTCGTCTTCACTGGTGAACTACAAACAATCGATCGAAAAGAAGCCATGCAAAGCATTATTGATTTAGGTGCACACGTAAAATCAGGTGTAAGTAAGAAAACGGATTATGTAGTAGTCGGAATTCAAGATCAAAAAATTGTCGGACCAAATGGAATGAGTACGAAAGAAACAAAAGCAATTGATTTAATTCATGCAGGTGCAAATATTAACATTATTTCTGAAGAGGTTTTTTTAGAACTATTGAAGGATAAATAAGAGAGTGATTAAGGCTGTCAAATAATCTTGACAGCTTCTTTATTTTTTCAGAAAACAATTGACAGCTAAAAAGTATAATGTGATACTGTATATATAAGGTATACACAGTATACATGAGAGGTGATTTAATGGATATCATTATTAGTAACTCTAGTGATAAACCCATTTACGAGCAAATATCTTCACAAATCAAAACAATGATTATGAATGGCGTTTTGAAAGAAGGAGAAGCTCTCCCTTCCATCCGCTTAATTGCCAAAGAATTAAGAGTTAGTGTCATTACGACCAAAAGAGCTTATGCAGATTTAGAGCGAGATGGATTTATTGAAACAGTCAAAGGGAAAGGAAGCTTTGTTGCGGGTAAGAATATTGAATTCATTAAAGAGGAGCAGCTACGCATTATAGAAGATTATTTACAAAAAACGGCTGATGTTGCTAAAAGTAGTGATATTTCCCTTGAGGAATTAATAGAAACGTTAACATTCATTTATAAGGAGGAGTAAACGATGGATGCAATCGTAAATGTAGAAAACATTAGTAAAGACTATGGCAATTTCAAACTTCAAAACGTTAGCTTTCAAGTTCCAAAAGGAAGTATTATGGGTTTCATTGGTGAAAATGGTGCAGGTAAAACAACGACTTTAAAAATGATACTTAACTTAATAAAAAAAGACAGTGGCAACATTACATTATTCGGAATGGATCACATTAAACATGAGAAACAAATTAAAGAGGACATAGCGGTTGTTTTTGAAGAAAGCTATTTTTACAATGAATTAACTACGAAAGATATTGCAAAATTAATGAGAAAGGTTTTCCACAATTGGGATGATCCATTATTTAATAGCTATTTAATGAAGTTTAATTTACCAAGTCATAAAATGATAAAAGAATTCTCTAAAGGTATGAAAATGAAATTATCTATAGCGACTGCCCTTTCACACCATCCTAAAATTTTAATTTTAGATGAAGCAACTAGCGGATTGGATCCCGTTATCAGAAATGAAATACTAGATGTATTCCTAGATTTTATTCAAGATGAGGAACATTCCATCATTTTATCTTCGCATATTACAACCGATTTAGAAAAAATCGCAGATTATATCACTTTTATTAATGATGGAAAAATAATATTTAGCAAATCAAAAGACGAACTCATTTATGAATATGGCGTTCTGAAATGTGGAATTCATGATTTTCAAAACATAGATTCTTCCGATATAATCGGCTATCGGAAAAGTGAATTTGGCTATGAAATATTAGTTCAAAATAGAAAAGCAATTGCATTGAAATATCCGAATTTTATAATTGATTCAGCAAATATTGAAGATATAATGCTGTACTATGTAAGAGGTGAAAAACAATGAAAAGCTTACTTTTGAAGGATATGTTGAATTTACGTAAATATTTTAGAACGCTTGCCCTATTTATTATATTATATTCATTTATTTCATTTTCAATGGATGACCTTAACTTACTTTCAGGCATGATTACGATGTTTTTCGCGATGATTCCTATCACATCATTTTCATATGATCAACACTCCAATTGGGATTTATTCGCATTATCTCTACCTATCTCAAGAAAAGATATCGTATTTAGTAAATACTTACTGTCTATTGGATTTATCGGTACTGGCGCTATACTATCCCTTCTAATTGGATATATCATTACTATGTTTAAAGATTCTGCTACATTTGATGTAAAAACTCAACTTATTGTAGCCTATTCTCTCTTTGCAATCGGAATTGTTTTTATATCTGTTCTACTACCATTAATTTATAAATTTGGTATTGAAAAAAGTAGAATTATGATGTTAGTAGTATTCTTGGTCCCAACATTAATCATAATTTTATTAGCTAAATCAGGTATCCCAATGCCAACTGATGCAGACTTATTAATATTGCTCAAGATTTCACCTATTTTGATAGGAATGATATTATTTGTTTCATTCTATATCTCTTATAAGTTGTTTATGGGGAAGGATTTATAAAAGGAATATCTCCATAGCAATATCCTTAAGCCCCAGGATTCCATCCCCGGGGCTTTTTTACTCTACCTTAAAAATAGTTATCTAAACGACTATAAAAAAGGTGACTAAAGAAAGTTAATTTTACAACCTCTTCAGTCACCTAATATTTTTATTGATAGTTCTATTTACTGCTGCACGTAAGCAATAATCCCCTCTTCATCATCAAGCACTAGCTCGATTCCTGAATACGGATTACGATTTAATTGGTGCTCTAACCAAAAACGAATCGCTTCAATTAAATCTCTGTGAGTTAAAATTTGATTGCGTCCACTAAAAAAAATCTCCGCTGAGAAGCCGTACTCCTCATCATCAAACATTAATTCTACTTCTATTTCTTCTGGTGCCATTCTTTTTTTATCAGCCATGTATAGGCAAACAGAATTAATAATATCTTGTTCTGGAATGATTAGTTTCTCCATGTTTGTTGTTCCTGTTCTTTACGCTTGTTTTTAAACATAACATAAATCTTGCGGATTAATACAATCACTACTACAACAGCAAGTACGTTTACTAGTAAACCAAGAACTGCACCTAATGGACCCATATTACTAATTAATCCACCTAGTAATAGACCAGCTAGTCCACCAAATAGCATACCTTTCATAAAGCCGCCTTTACTTTTGTTTGTAGCTGTATTACTTTTTGTATCATTTTTTTGTTTATTTGTTATATTACTATTCTGTGTATTATCTTTTTTAGTATTTGAGAATTTTGATGTGTTACTGCTTCCACCACTGAATCCCTTTTTACCTGATTTGTAGGATTTTGCGCTCACATAGTTATCATGATCTTGGAACACTAATCCACCTACAGGTGTAAACGCTAACGCTAGCGTTAAAAATGCTACTAATAACTTCTTCATTAATTTGTTCCCTCATCTTTCGTATTATATGTTTATTAGAATAATAGTATTATTATCCTAACATCTATGTATACGATTCAGTAAGTAGATGGTTTCAAATTTTTGTGTCTAAAATGTGAACGAACATAATCTCCTTAATTAGCAAATCTTATTATTCATAGCGAAGGTTTGATAAACATAATTAAACCCTACCTGTTTACATACATAACGGGTAGGGCTTCTATTTGACTTCGGCTTCGGCTATGAGATCTGTAATAATAATCACGTCCTTTACTATATCTCTATTACAATGTCATACTAAGATTTGCTAATTACTATTATGATGCCGCTCTTTGACTATATTCTTTAATTTGTTCTTCTGTTAAGTGATTGATAAAGTGATAAAAATTCACCGATTCCATTCCATAACTTTCACAAGTAGCAGTGTAATATTCATAAGCTTGACGATACATTTCCATTTCCAATTCCCCCTCTGTTATATAACAAATTATTTAACTTATACACAATATATAACAGAGTCACAATTCTGTCAATAAGCTTTTTTGTAATTTTTAGTTTTCTAACTAATTAGATTGATAACAGTCATGAATAAGAATTAATAATACATAAAAAAAACACCGTAGAATTCTCGGTGTTTTTTATGAGAATTAGAATTGTTATTTCCACAATTCTTTAAGTTTTGCACTTCAAAGTTTAAATCCGTTTTTAGAATTGGAGTTCATCCTCTTTTATACCCTATGCAACAAACAACATCTACACTCTTCGCACCACCGCACGGACTGGGCTCCCGTCTGCTTCCATAAGTGAAAGCGGGAGTGCTGCTAATTCATAGTCGCCCGAATCAATATGATCTAATACCAACCCTTCCAGAATGTGAATTCCATGACGGGTTAGTTCATGGTGTGCCATAAGTTCTTTGCTATCAATAGGATCTACGGATGGTAAGTCGAGACCAAGCAGGTAAACGCCTCTTTTTTCAAGATAAGACGCTAACTCAGGTTCAATTTCGGGAATCTCTGTTGGAAACACACTTCTATTCGTCCATGCATCTGTTCGTATTAATAAGCGGGTGACTCCGTCTAGCTCAAATCTGGATAACTCCTTTATTCCAATTGATGACGGTTTCGGCAAATGAATGACACGTGCCCTACCAATATATAAATTGATATCAAGTTCAATAACTTTCTTTCCATCATCATCAAAATGAAACGGGGCATCAATATGAGTTCCAGTGTGGGTGCTCATCGTAATTTTCCCTACATTGACTGAACCACTTTCCTCTTTACTCCAATTGACTTTGTAACTAAAAGAGGTATCTCCCGGCCAAACAGCAATGCAATTATCCAGCGGCTGTGAAATATCAATCCAAGGATTCATGCAGAAAACCTCCCTTTTATCATTTTGTGTTTTATTGGGGACAAAACCTACTCCATTTTCTCGAAAACTGTTTCCAATAAGAATAAGCTCCCACGAAAGCCAAGCACATCTTCCTATAGTTTCGTCCGTAAACTCAACAGCTCAGGGAAAAATTGTTGATCTAGTATTCTTTTTAAATAGGTAACTCCCGATGAACCGCCTGTTCCCATTTTATGACCAATAATTCTTTCTACTGTCGTCATATGATTAAAACGCCAAAGTTGCTGCTGGTTGCCGATATCCACTAGCTTCTCTGCCAGCTCATATAAATCCCAATATTGCTTCGGATTGCGGTACACCTTCAACCATGCCTCTTCGATACTTGGATTCAATTCATAGTTTTGCGACCAATCGCGGTTCAGCACTTTTTCATCGATCTCTAGTCCATGAGCCGCAAGAGCAAATATCGCTGCATCATATATGCTCGGTTCATTTAAAGCCTCCACCATCAATGGATATAATTCTGTCTGATGCTGATAAACTGCTAGAGTACGAGCATTCTTATTGCCAAGGGCAAACTCAATCAAACGATTTTGATAGGATTGAAACCCTGAGGAATGGCCCAATTTATCACGGAATTGCATATACTCGGACGGCGTTAGCGTTGAGAGAACACTCCATGACTGGATCAACTGCTGCTGAATCCTAGATACTCGCGACAGCATTTTAAACGAAGGTTCTAAGTCATTTTGGCGGATACAGGCGATAGCCGCCTTCAGTTCATGCAAAATCAGCTTCATCCACAACTCGCTCGTTTGATGAATAATGATAAATAACATTTCATCATGGTGGTCCGAAAGCCGGTGCTGGCTTGACAAAAGTTGATCAAGGCGAAGATAATCACCATAAGACATTTCTTTTTTAAAGTCTAATTGAATGCCTTTTTCAAAGTTTTTATTCTCTAAGTTTTCCACTTTAAAGACCCCCTAATCAATCTTTCATGATCATGTCTTGCTTAGAAGCTGTGTCCACTCTCTTTTTATGAAAAAAGAAATAAACGACTGTTAAAAATACCAACCATGGAATACCGAACTGAAGCAAAATTTTAAACGGTGTAAACCAAGTCGTAATCATCAGACTCACTAACAGAACAGCACCAAGAACAGTCAAATAAGGAAAACCAATCATTTTCACCGGCAGCTTGCGCCCCCCTGATTTCTCCCACATTTTTCGAAAAAACAAATGCGAAATAAACACCATTAACCATGTAAAGACAGCACCGAACATAGAAATACCCATCATGAAGGCATAAGAGGTTTCCGGGAACATGGCACTGACTACCGCTGCGACAATAATTCCTAGGGCAGAAACGGAAAGGGCGAATAGTGGAACTCCCTTGTTACTTACCTTTCCAAAAACTGCAGGTGCAAATTTTGCTTTCGATAAAGAAAACACCATTCTGGTCGAAGCATACAATTGGCTATTCATCGCCGATAAAGCCGCAGTTAAAATAATAAAATTCATAATTCCAGAGGCACCGGGGATGTTTAATATTTCCATAACCTTTACAAATGGACTTTTATCGATACCTGCCTGTTTCCATGGGACGATCATCAGCATGATGGCGAGCGCCAAGACATAAAAGGTGGAAAGACGGAAAACAGTTGCCTTCAACGCTTTTGGCACAGCTACGTCAGGATCCTTCGCTTCGCCAGCGGTAACAGCAACCAGTTCGGTTCCTAGAAAGCTAAATAGCGAAATAAAGATAGCAATCCAAACCCCTTTTAAGCCAAACGGCAGAAATCCTCCATCATTTGTGAAATTTTCAGGACCAATGTGAGAAGCACCGGAAGATCCAAATAAGATATAAGCACCTAGTAAAATAAAGCCGACAATCGCACTTATTTTAATCATTGAAAACCAGTATTCAAACGTAGCAAAGGTGTTTACGCTGGTAGCATTCACATAAATAAGCACCACTCCAAACAACACAATCCAGACCATTCCTGGAACGGTTGGGAACCAATATTTCATATAGACGGCAATGGCGCTCACTTCAACTCCTACGGCCAATACGTTGGCAATCCAGTACGAGTAGCGGACGAGGTACCCAGCCAACGGGTGAATGTATCTTTCAGCAATTAGTCCAAACGCCCCTGTTGTAGGGTGAGCAACTGTCATTTCCGCCAAACATCCCATGAGCAAGAGGATAATAAACGCTCCAACCGCATAACTAATCAGAACTCCCGGCCCTGCTGTACTAATGGCAAGACCGCTACCGAGGAACAGCCCGGTTCCAATAGCACACCCCATTGCAATCATCGTCAGCTGCTTTGTTTTAAGTTCCCGTTTTAGTCCCTTTTCCACCTTATTCTCCATATGTCCCCACCTTTCCTTTATTGAAACATTTTTCGGAAAATTAATTTTAAATTATAATACATTTTACCCGCGGGTCGGGGCTACTTATCAGTGGATTTGAACCCCTTATCCGCGAATTCTATTTAAGCTACAACTTCCCGCTCATTCGCAAACTTCTCATATTGTTTTTCAACCATAATCTCTTTCAAAATTCGCACCACGTTCCAAACATCTTCGTAAGAAGTATAAAGCGCAATCGGGGCAAGACGTATGACGTTCGGTGCACGAAAATCCGGAATAATACCGTTTTCTTTTAATGACTTACAAATACGAATTGCTTCCGGATGTTCAAGGCAGACATGTCCACCACGGCGTGCATTGTCACGTGGATTGCCTATTTCAAAACCAAAATCCGCTAACTCAACTTCAATCAATTCCATGAAATACTGATTAATCTCCAGCGATTTTTTTCGAATATTTTCAATCCCTGCTTCTTCAAAAATTTCTAAAGAACCAAGGAGCGGTGCCATGCTTAACACATGCGGTGTGCCGATTTGATAGGCCCCAGCAGTTTCTGCAGCCGTAAAGGTATGCTCCAAATCAAACTGTTTATCCTTGCGAGAACCAAACCATCCGGCCAAACCAGGATTTGCACCAAAATGTGCCCGGTTTACATAGAGCCCGCCTACACTTCCCGGCCCACCGTTCAAGTATTTGTAATTGCACCAATACGCAAAGTCTACCTTCCATTCAGAAAAAGCATGTGGAATCACCCCGACGGAATGGCAGCCGTCAAAACCAATTAAAATGCCACGTTTATGAGCCTCCTCGGTTAAACGTTTCATATCCAGAATTTGCCCGCTGCGATACTGGACCGTCGGTAGAACAACTAAAGCCACCTCATCAGTCATAGCTTCTATTATATCCTCCTCTTCAATGACACGACCATCCCTGCTTTTTACACGAATCAAATGCTCTTCTGGATCGTATCCGTGAATGCGGAGCTGGCTTTTTAGCGCATAAATATCTGTAGGAAAATTCAGTTCATCAGCTAAAATTTTTGTCCGTTTTCCTTGAGGCTTATAAAACGTCGCTACTAACTGGTGGAGATTCACTGTTGTGGAACCGCTTACAATTGCCTCTTCAGCTGATGCTCCTACGAGCGGTGCTAACAATCCTGCTAATCTATTAGAAAGATCAAACCATGGATGTTTCCCCTTTGTCCAGCCGTCGATACCATGCTCCTTCCAATCTAGTAGCGATTCAAGCAAGGTCCGTTCAGCCCGTTTCGAAAGAAGGCCCAATGAATTTCCATCCATATAAATAGTAGCCGGCTTGAGATAGAATTCTTCACGAAACCTACTTAATGAGTCCCCTTTGTCCAGTTTCCTAGCATATTCTAAAGTTGGTTCCTTCATTATGATATTCCCCCTTTGTATTACTTTAAAAAAATATAACAACAAATATGACATAATGTCAATATTTTAATCCAGAAAATCCCAAACGTTGCTACCATACTAATATTCAGATATTCTTTATAGTAGAGATACAGGAGGATAGGGCTATGAAGGATAAACTTGATGTGGTCGACAAACGCCATTTACGTTCCATAAAGACAAAGCAAAAACTACTTGAGGCTGCGAGGGACGTTTTTTTAGAAGAAGGCTTTCAAAAAGCAACGATTTCGCAAATGATTAAAAAAGCAGGAATTGGCTATGGAACAGCTTATGTTCATTTTGAAGGGAAAGAAGAAATTTTAATGGTGTTAATGGATGATGTCATGGAAAGATTCTATGACATTGCCGAGGTTTCATTTTCTCCAAATTCAAAGGAAGAAGCGTCGCAAATCATCCTTTCACAAGCGACTGCTTTTTTAAAAATGGCCGAAACCGAACGAAGTATGATGCAATTGTTTGAACAAGCTATAGGAATATCATCATCGATTTCAGCGAAATGGAAAGCAATCCGTGAAAAATTTATCCAGCGAATTTCCCAAGACATCGCATTCGCCCAAAAAAATGGACTGGCTAGAGCCGAACTAAACCGCACGCTTGTTGCTAGGGGCTGGTTCTATACGAACGAAATGTATCTATGGGAAATCGTCCGGAACGAGCACCAAGGATCCGTCAAGGAAATCGCAAAAACAATGACCGCTGTCTATACGGAAGGACTTTATCAGTAGGAAAGCCGGGCAAAAAATGACCGCTTTTTTTATAATTAATACTTACTAATAAGGTCCCAAGAAAACCTTTTTCTTGGGACTTTAAAAATTTTCATTGATAAAACCGCTTTTTTGTTATTTTTTTAATGTAATAGTCTTTGCTTCAGTATAAAAATCAAAGCTGTGACGCCCGCCTTCACGCCCAATTCCACTTGCTTTTGCACCACCAAATGGTGTTCTTAAGTCTCGAACATACCAGCAGTTAACCCATAATAAACCAGAATGAATTTGTGAGGTCACACGATTACCGCGTCTTAAATCATTTGTCCAAACAACACCTGCAAGGCCATAGATAGAATCATTAGCAATTTGGATGGCTTCTTCTTCTGTTTTAAATGGAATAATCACCGGAACAGGTCCGAAGATTTCTTCCTGAGCAACTCTCATTTTATTATTAGCATCATAGAGAACTGTAGGCTCATAAAAGTTTCCATCTTTAAGTTCGGCAACGCGCTTACCGCCATGAGCAAGCTTGGCTCCCTCTGCTAGTCCGATTTGTACGTATTCATCAACCGATTGTAAATGCCCTTCCGACACGAGCGCTCCCATATCTGTAGACTCGTCTGTCGGATCACCTACTTTAATATTCTTCACAGCAGCAACATATTTATCTAAAAATTGGTCATATATCTTTTCTTGAACAAGGATGCGCGAACCAGCTAAACAAATTTCACCCTGGTTACGGAAAATTGCTTCAATCGAGCCCGTAACCGCTTCATCCAAGTCCGCATCTTCAAAGACGATATTAGCCGATTTACCTCCGAGCTCCAATGAAACAGGTATTAAGCTTTCTGCAGCATTGCGCATCACTGTTTTTCCTGTATTGGATTCTCCAACAAATGAAATTCTTCGTACCGATGGATGTGTTGACATCGCCGTTCCGACAGTACTTCCCGGGCCTGTGAGGATATTCAACACACCAGGAGGCAGTCCCGCTTCATTGGCAATCTCTCCAAGCAACACCGCACTTAATGGTGTGTAGGATGCTGGTTTAATCACGACTGTATTTCCTGCCGCCAATGCAGCAGAAGCTTTCCAAGTCATTTGCATAAACGGCAAATTCCAAGGGATGATTAGACTGGTCACACCCGCTGGCGCATATTGTACATAAGACATATGACCGCTCATATCATAATGTTCATGAACCATATATTTCGCCATTTCCGCAAAAAAGCGGAAATTTGACGCAGCGCGCGGAATATCGAATCCTCGGCTTTCCTTAATCGGTTTTCCTACATCTAGCGTTTCAACGAGGGCCAGATGATCGACATTATCCAAAATCAAATCGGCGATTCTGCAAAGAATCTTGGATCGTTCTTCAACAGGCATATTGCTCCAAACTCCGCTCGCAAACGTGCGATGAGCCACATCGATGGCAAGTTTGGCATCCTCTACTCCACCATTGGCAACTGAAGCATGCTTTATATTTGTCGCCGGGTTATAGGAATCAAATGTTTCCCCTGAAAGAGCATCTCGGTATTCTCCATCTATAAAAAGTTTGGCATCTTGTATAATGATATTTTTTGCAGTTAATCCTTCTGGCATATTTACTCCTCCTCTATCTCAATAATCATTTCAATTTCTATAGCTGTATTATTTGGCAATTGTGCCATACCAACTGCTGAACGGGCGTGCTTCCCTTTTTCGCCAAACACCTTCAAAATTAAGTCAGATGCGCCGTTCATGACCTTAGGTTGGTCAGTAAACTCTTCTGTGCTATTGACCATACCAAGAACTTTGACGAACTGCTTGACCTTACTAAGTTCGCCAATTTCATTTTTCACGACACTTAATAGATTCAGCATCGACTGCTGGGCAGCCAAATACCCTTCTTCAACAGTTAAGTCCCTCCCGAGTTTCCCATGGAATTGGTCCACTCCTTGACCGGAGGTAAACAACAAATTACCTGTGCGCACACAGCCAACATAGCCACCATGTGCAGGGCGCAATGCAGGTAACTCAAGGCCTAATTCCGCTAACTTTCCCTCTGGTTTCCTCATCGTTTGTTTTCCTCCTTTATTTTCACATTTAAGAATTCCAATGCGTTTTTGCCCAAAATCGCTTGTTTCTGTTCTTCCGTCAGGGCCACTGTTTCATCTATTACGTTTCCAGGCGGGATTTCGCGCAGTAAAAACGGATAATCTGAGCCCATAAGAATTTTTTCATAGCCAAATCGATCGACTAAATACTTTATGTTTAATGGATCATAGTTCAAGGAATCAAAGTAGAAGTTTTTCGCATAATGACTTGGCGGCATACTCGTTTGTCGTAGATGCGGCCACACCTTCCAGCCTTGATCGAGCCGTGGCAGAATATACGGGAACGATCCGCCTCCATGCGCGAAACAAACCTTTAGATTCGGGAACTTCTCCATAACACCACCATTAATTAAGCTCGCCGCAGCAAGAGCCGTTTCACTCGGCATGCCGACAGTGTACATGAAATTATGGCGTGGCATCCGCTCCCTGCCTAATGTTTCCCATGGGTGAATAAACAATGGTACTTCCCACTTTTCTGCCATCTCAAAAAACTTCGTAAAAGCAGGATCATCGAGATTTTGACCATTGATATTCGACCCGATTTCGATTCCTTTTAATCCAAGCTCATGCATGCAGCGATCCATTTCACGAATCGAAACCTCTACATCCTGGAGAGGAACTGTTCCAAGACCGATAAAGCGGTCCGGATACTTTTTTACTGTTTCGGCGATAAAATCATTTTGAATTACCGCCATTTCCTCAGCTGCTTCTGGCTCAGCCCAATAGGAGAATGTCACGGGAATTGGTGACAACACTTGTATATCGACACCTTCAGCATCCATATCCTCGATTCTTTTCTCCGGACTCCATACCTGGTCCGTAACTTCACGGAATACCTTTCCTGCGACCATGATATTAGCGCCGCACGAACAAGTTTTCTCAAGTGTTGGCCACCGTTCACCGCTAAATTTTTCCCCAAAATCCGGAATATTTTCTGGAATAATGTGTGTGTGAAAATCTACTCTCATGCTCTCTCCTCCATACTAAAATCTTTTTCATCTATAACTTTCTTATCAAAGCTTCCATATTTATTCTGAATCAACAATATAGCCAGAACGCCAAGAACACATGGGATACAGAATGCAAGGAAATTCATCTGTAAAGGAAGATTCTTAGATAACAAGATTCCTCCAAGGGTAGGTGCTAATAACGCACCAATTCTCCCCATCCCTAACGCCCAGCCAATACCTGTTGATCTCATTTCTTTAGGATAGTATTCGGCTATATAAGGGTTAGCAATATTTTGTGTCCCGATTGTACATGCCCCGCCAACGAAGATTAATATGTAGAGAAAAAGAAGATTCGTTTTAAATCCAAGCATGACGAAACAAATTGCTCCCATTATAAAAAACCAGAGTAATACTTTCTTCGAACCAATTCGATCCGCAAGTAAGCCGCCAAAGATGGAACCAATAATGGAACCAATGTTTAGTACCAGCATAAAGGATAAACTAGATCCTAATGGATAACCGGCTTGCATCATTAACTTTGGAAGCCAAGTATTCAATCCGTAAACCATGATTAAACAACTAAAGCAAGCTAACCAAAACATAAAGGTACTTCGTGCACGTTTGTTTTCAAATAACTTTTTAACAGGAAATCCCTTTGCTCTTGCCTTTTCTTCTTCAAATTGAAACTCATCGCTTTCCTTATAATTTTTCCCAGGGTCGACTTCGTTTAAGATATCACTCAGTTTCGCGTTTTGCTTTCTTAAGATATAAAAACTCATTGACTCTGGCATAAATTTCACAAAAAACGGTAGAAAAACTAAAGGAACCGCAGCTGACCAAAACAGAATCCTCCATCCAAATTCAGGAAGGATATAAATTCCCATTAATGAAACTAAAATACCGCCAATTGCATAACCGCAATACATGGTAGCTACTAAAACACCTCGAATAGATTTTGGTGAGTATTCTGTCATTAAAGCAATTACATTTGGCATAAGACCACCTAATCCAAAACCAGCGATAAATCGAAGTATAGAAAACTGTGTCGGTCCTGAGGAAAATCCAGCCAACACGGTGCTAATGCTGAAAATCAAAATACATATCAATAGCACTTTTTTTCGCCCCAGTTTATCTGCAAGTGGTGCGAAAAAAAATGCACCAAGCATCATTCCAAGCAAGGCGTAGCTACCTATGATACCAGCTTGAATTGCCGTTAGATTCCATTCCTTCATTAAAGAAGGTAGGACGACACCATACATATTTAAATCGTAGCCATCAAAAATGATTCCGAATGCACACCAGATAAATACGGTTAAATGTATGCGACTAAATTTACTTTTTGCCATCACTTCCGAAGCATTTATGGATTTCACAATGTCCTACCTTCTTTCTTATTCTTATTGGTTGTTTTTAGGAATCCACTCGTTTACTTCTTCGGACATTACATGCCCACATTTTTCGCAAGTGCGATGATCTTTACTGCTGTTGAATTCTTGAATGGCTCCTTTTACTTGTGTTTCAATATCAGTTAATTGAACTGTTTTGCGGTGCATTTCTTGATCACAGTTATCACAGAACCAAACGAAATCCTCTAGCTCTCCTTCTGCACGCTTCCGTTCAATAACTAGACCATAAGTGTCTGCAACACGGTGTGGAGAATGTGGTACGTTTGCTGGAAGCATAAATACTTCTCCTTCTCTCACAGTTACAACTTCACGCTTTTCGTTATTAATAACTTCAACATAACAATCGCCTTTAATTTGGTAAAAAAATTCATCAGAAGGATCGACATGAAAATCACGGCGTCTATTCGGTCCGCCAAGAATCATACAAATAAACTCGGAATCTTCCCAAAGAACTTTATTATTTACAGGCGGTCTCAACTGCTCCTTATTTTCTTCAATCCATTTAAATAAGTTAAGCGCTTTCAAATCAGTCATAGTCGCTTTTGCCATTTTATCATTCCTCCATTTTTGTTTTTTCTAGTAAACTTCAAGATTCAAATTTTGAAATTCATCAGTTTCTAACTATAAATATAGTGAATAAGCAGTTTTAAGAAAACTAAGTTTTTTCATAATATGAAATTTTATGAATTTTTATAAAATATTTAATTTGTATCTATTCTTATGAACTATTTCAGGAATTATTGGTACCCTTTTTTGATTTTTAAGCTTATTTTTTTGACGGAACCAATAAAATGACCAAAGAAGCAATAATGGCAAACAATTAGAAATTGAACCTAAAGTTCATTCCCATACTTAGAATGATGCCGACTAGCATTGGTCCGGCTACAGCACCAAATCTTCCAATTGCCGAAGAGATTCCGATGGCTGTAGCACGATTTTGAGAATTATAGTGTTTCATAACATAGCTTGCAAGAACAAATGTTGTTCCGGTTGTCCCACCCCCTGCAACGGCAATCAGCAAATACATGATGACAATATTAAACTTGATACTAAGCAGTGCGATACTTAAGGCCGCTAAAAAGTAAGTGAAGCAAATGACTTTTTTCGGACGAGGATTTCTAGTAATCCATTTTCTTTTAATCTCTTAATCAGTTGTTCCATTTTCACCATCCTTAACTAGGCATCTTAAAAAATATAAAAAGGGACAGTTCAATACAGTCCCTAATCATTTCCTACTATTGTTTGTTTTATTAAACTTCCCCCTGTTTACTTTTTGGGATAAATATGACGGCTATCGCCGCAATGACCGCAGCAAGGGCAAAGATATAGAAATTCGTCGAAAGGTTAAAATTCCAGCTAATGACCAAGCCAGCTAGAATAGGTCCTAATATGGCTCCAATCCTGCCAAATCCAAGGGCCCACCCTAAAGAGGTTGCGCGAATTTTTGTATCAAAATATTTAGAAATATAGGCATTTAAGATTAAAGTTGTTCCAATTGTTCCAAATCCTGCAACTCCAACAAGACCATAAACAACCAACATCGATGCTTTTACACTTAGTAAAGCAATGGAAATACTCGCTAGTAAATACGAAATAATAATAACCTTTTTAGATCCCCATTTATCTGCTGCAACGCCGGCTAAAATAGCCCCCACCGCCGCTGAAAAATTAAGCATCAACAAAAATCCAATACTTGAGCCAAGGGGATAACCCGCACTTCTCATCATTTGTGGCAACCATGTAGTTAATCCGTAAATAGTAAATAAGCCCATAAAAAATGTAATCCAGAAAAAGATGGTTGGTCGAATGTTTTGTTTGCTAAAGAGTTCTGCAACCGTATTAGATGTACTTTTTACTTTCATCTTTTCTTTCTTCGCGGCTTCCTTTATGTTTTCAATGGAAATATTATATTTATTGGCAATCTGCTCTGCTTCAGAAACTCTATTTTTCACGACGAGAAATTCAAGCGATTCAGGCAAAAATTTAAGAATGAAAGGAACCGCTAGAATCGGTAACGCACCAATCCAAAACATGATCCGCCATGAATGATCTGCCAAGAAAAGAATGGAGAGAAAAGCTGAAAACACACCACCCATCGCATAGCCAGTATACATAATCGCATACATCAAAGACCTTCGTTTAATCGGAGAATACTCAATGGTTAAGGCTGATGCTGTCGGAATAACACCGCCTAATGCTAAACCTCCAATAAAGCGAATGATTCCAAACAGTTGAGGAGTAGGTGCTAATGCCGCAATGATCATTGAAATAGAAAAAATGGTGATACAGAGTGCCATCACTTTTTTGCGGCCAAAAATATCCGTAATCGTACCTGAAATAACAGCCCCTATTAACATTCCAAAAAGGGCATAGCTCGCAATAGATCCGGCCATCGCGGGCGACAATTTCCAAGCAGGATCATCCAAAATAGCAGGAAGAACTGCGCCATAAATCGCCAAATCATATCCTTCGGAAAACATCGCAAACCAACATATACCCACAACAAGAAAAGTAACCTTAGGGATGGCATATCCCTCTAGACTTTTTTTCGGCAAATTAGATTCGCTTCCTGAAGTACTAGGTTTAACAGATTGTGAAGATGAATCCATCTTACGATCCCCTTTCTTACAACATCTTTTACAAACATGTACAAATTGATTAACTATCCATGAGCTTTTACAGTTAGTGTAAAATAGATATGTTACCTAAATCCGTTCTCTAATTTTCATCACCCTCCTCGAAAGATGGTATAGGTCCACCCTTGGTTCATGATTGTAAATGTAAATCTAACAGCGGATTGTAAACCAATTAACATATAATCAATATTTTCCTTATAATTACACACATTCAGGTATAAAGTAATAAAAAAAACATAGCTGCAGCCATTTTTTAAAAATGGTTTACTACAGCCATGGTTTACATTTGATAAAAATAGAATGGTTTATATTATCTAGGAACTTTTCCACAAATCCTTTTCCAGTAATAGCACAGCTATCGCGGAATCATTTTCTAAGTTTCAAGATTCATAGTTTTCAAGCATTTTACAGCCTAAAAATTCTTCAAACATTAATCAGAACACCTCTTAAATTTCAATATATCCCAACTCTTTTGAAATAGATTGTGCGGTGCTTTTTAGACTGCGAATAATCATATCACGATTACTGCCCCGCATATAGGACGAAGGACCGACTAAATTAACCGCTGCTATAATTTCACCTGAATAGGAGAAGATTGGTGCAGCCACTCCATACATGCCATCTGAATTTTCACTATTACTGATTGAATAACCTTTTTTACGGATTTCAGAAAGCTCCTTTTTCAACTGGTTAATATCCGTAATCGTATTCGGCCCCTCATGTGATAAGCCCCTGTTAATCGTCTCCTGTAAATAAACAGAATTATAAGCTAATAGGACTTTTCCAGAGCTAGTTGCATAAGATGGTTTCCTAGAACCTATGTAAGTTTGAAGCGGTGTAGATTCTTCTGAAGATACCCTTAACACAAAAACAACTGTCCCTTTGTCAAACATGGCAATATGGACAGTTCCTTTAAATCTAAGAATCAATTCTTTTACTATAGGCATTGCCTTTTCATATACATCCTGTTGAAACATCACATGATTATTCCATTCAAGTACTCTCCAACCAAGCCTATATTTTTTCTTGTGATCTTTCATCAATACACCTTCATCACACAAAGTCGATACGATATGATGAGTAGTACTAGCGTGCATCCCTAATTTATCAGCGATTGTGCCAAGCCCTAATACAGGTTCTTCATTAGAAAAACAGCTAATAATTTGGCATGCCTTTTTTACGGATTCAATCATAGTAGATGCACCCTTTCAAAAAGTAAAATATTAGAACGAATTACAAAATAATCAAAATTATTTTAAGTGTATTATAAGAAACTCTCTTTTCATAATCAAGTGACCCTTTATACCTGAAATTAATAAATTTTCTGAATTTACTAAAAATTAATTGACTTTACCTATTGTGTATATTTTATAATAGGAGTACCAATATTTCAGAACAACATTCGATATTATCGAATGTTGGGATACTTTTGTATTCCTCTCCATGATTTAGGGTGAAAAAATGCCAGTTGTTCAAACTCCACTAGTGCAAGGCCGGGATAATGAAGTGATTGAAAATTGTATTAAAAATGTGGCCCGGACGGTTTCAGAAAGTTTAAGCGCACCTATTGAATCCGTTCGTGTAATAGTAAATGAAGTTCCGGCAAATCATTTTGCTATCGGCACCAAACTAAAAAGCGAAAGATAAAAAGGAGAGAGTTCAAGTGACTGTTCAATCTAGTAAAAAAACGGAAGAATTAGCTCATCTTCTCTATAATGCGGAGCAAAAAAGAGAAGGAATATCCCCGCTGTCAGCTGACAATCCTAATTTATCCATTGATGAAGCTTATCAAATCCAACTGATTAATATCCAGAAAAAGCTAAATGAAGGACAAATCATTACAGGAAAGAAAATTGGTCTGACCTCAAAGTCCATGCAGAATTTACTTGGAGTAAACCAACCTGATTACGGCCACCTTCTAAATGGTATGGAATTTAAAAACGGTTCCGTTATTCCTGCAAGTATCCTTTGTCAGCCTAAAATTGAAGCAGAAATTGCTTTTAAGCTAAAAAAGGATTTAACAGGCCCTAATATCACGTCCTTGGATGTGCTCTTGGCAACAGAATATATTGTCCCTGCTTTTGAAATTGTTGATAGCCGCGTCGAAGATTGGAAGATTACCATTGAAGATACTGTTGCTGATAATGCCTCTTCTGGTTTATATGTTTTAGGAGAGCAAAAGTTTGAAGTTTCAGAGATAGACCTTGCTCAATTAGGTATGGGTTTATATAAAAATGGTAAATTGATGAATACAGGTGTTGGTGCAGCAGTCCTTGGACATCCTGCCAATTGTGTTGCATGGCTTGCTGTAAAACTAGCAGAATATGATATTCCATTAAAGGCGGGGGAAATTATCCTTTCAGGTGCCCTATCAGCAGCAGTCGCCATCAACCCTGGAGACCAATTCACAGCCCGATTCGCAGGGTTAGGAGAGGTATCAGTTAGCATTAGTTAAGACGTGTTCGGATTAGAAAACTATTAATGAGGTGAAAACGGTGGAAGCAACAAAAATACATTTCCTTGCTGAATTTCTTCATCAAGCAGAACTGAATAAAAGAGAGGTAACAAGAATTACCGCAGAAAATCCAGAGCTGATGGTAGAGGATGCATATAAAATCCAAGATGAACTCATTAAAATGAAATTGGAAGCTGGCCATAACATTTTCGGCCCCAAAATGGGTCTGACAAGTGAAGCAAAAATGACCCAAATGAACGTTAAAGAGCCGATTTTCGGGTATGTGTTTGATTATATGAAAGTTCAAAATGGAGGTAACATTTCTGTCAGCCAATTGATTCATCCGAAAGTGGAGGCAGAGCTGGCCTTTGTCTTAAAGAAAGACTTAGAAGGAGAAAATTTATCGGTTGAAGATGTTTTAGATGCAACCGAATATATTTTTCCTGCCTTAGAAATCATCGACAGTCGGTATGAAAACTTCGAGTTTACTCTACCCGACGTAATCGCCGACAATACGTCCGCATCTAGAGTAGTTCTTGGGGATAGCTTACGTAAGCCTAAAGATTTTCAATCCGATTTAGTCGGTGCAACTATATTTATTAACGGCGAAGCAAAGGCCTTTGGAACGAGCTGCGCCATTTTAGGGCACCCTGCACTATCTATCTCCATGCTAGCAGCCATGCTCAGCCGGAAAGGAAAATCCTTGAAAGCTGGTGAAATTATTCTGGCAGGTTCACTAACCGAAGCAATCCTTTTTAACGCAGGAGACTACATTTCCGTCAAATTTGATGGAATGAACGATGTTACCTTCCATGCGGTAGAATAGTTTCTTTTTATAGACGGTATAGCCAGTTTTTAAAACATTACTGGCTATACCGCCTTTATTTCATTTTGATATTTTACCCATTTGCTCCTTATTCTTATATTCCTCGGACATAAGCAGAGACTCTTCCAATGCCCGTTCCACAAGTGAATAGGAAGGATTTCTTTTTTTATGCACATTATAGAACATTGCCATTTTACGAACAGGGTCACCAGAATAATAACGTTCATACTGTAATAACCTTTGACCAAATGCCTCTCCGCATAAATCCCATGCTAATTTAAATAAACGAACTCGTTTTTCCGAAGAAATACCTGAACGGCCGAGATAATATTTCTCCATATCCTCCATTATTTCTGGATTGACAAAATCTGCACCAGTTGGTGACATTAATAGTCCACCTGCGCCAACAATCTGCAGAATTTCAATGGCTCGTGGGTACATTTTTGGAAGCAATCCACGAATAGTTTCAAGTGGTACAATATTTGGCATTGCCTCACCATAGTCTGTAATTGTATATTCATACTCAGCAACTCGTGCTAAAGCCCGGATGGTCTCTACACCCTGAATCAGCTCAGATAATTGATTTTGAACATTCAAGAATCCATCTACACCAATCGCATCGGCTACTGAACAGGCCACATCTGTTACAAAGGAAAGCTTGCACAATCCTCTAACTGCAGACTGATGGGATGGCTGAAGGTTTGCACCTGTTTTAGGATAAAGTAAGTTTCCAGCTTCTACATTTTGATTAATAAATACTCGTTCCCAAGGTATGAGGACATCTTTAAATACTAAAACGGCATCCATTTCCTCAAAACGTGATGCTAATGGATGATCCCAAGTAGAACGTTTCCCATCTTGCGTCTCCTCACGGCAATAAATACGCAACCCAGGCGTGTCAAGTGGAAGGGCAAATGCAATCGCATACTTATCATCGCCTGGCCTAAATCCTGGATAGGAATACACGATTACTTCATCTGTAATAGGTGCAAGAGTTGCTAACATTTTCGCACCGCGTACAATTAATCCCTCTTCTGTTTCTTTTACTACTCCGAGGTGAGTAAACTCATCATTCTGCTCAAACGAAGCCTTACTACGGTCATTCTGTGGATTTACGATAGCATGAGTCAAGAACAAGTCATTATCTCTAATATAACGGTAATAGTTAATGATATTATCACCATATTGTTCTCCATACTGGCGGAAAAACCAATCATTTGTCGCCATAGATGTTACAACAATACTAAGGAAATCAGGTGTTCTGCCCATCAAACCAAAAGTAGATTCAGCCCATACTTCAAACAGTTGCCGACGTGCTTTAAGATCCTCCCCATTTCTTGGAATAAGATACCCATTATTCACCCGATCCCCAGTCTCTTCACTAATATGTGTAATCTTATCTTGGTATTTAGGGTCATGCTGTAAATCAAACAACTTAGCAATCTCTTTAATTGGCTGTTCGAATACTGGATGGTTGACCACATCTGTTATTCTTTCGCCGCGAAGCCATATCTCTGGTGTACGTGATTTTAAACCATTAATATATTGTTCTCCTGTTCTGATACCCATATATTATTCCCTCCAAATTTCAACTAATTGTATTCCTGTTTCGAAATAGTTGCATTTTACAGTTGGATTAGTTCTTCTGCCACGAAGTGTGATTGAGCGCATTCATAACACCTAAAACAAATGATAACGTTTACAAATCAGTGATTCTTAACTCCTCCAATCCTTCAATCTTTACTATTTGTTAATCACTATACTTAAAAAAACAATATTCTTCGATCACAGGATTTAAAATAGTGAAACTTCCATAAAATTAAGTTAATTTTTTTTCAAAAAAACTAATCTTAAATGGAATTATCTTTTGGCATAGTTCTTATTGGCACTTTTTAACTCAATATAGCCCAACTCTTGAGAAATGGCTTTAGCAGTATTAACAACACATCGAATAATGTGTTGGCGATGAAGTCCCTTCATATAGCTTATTGGACCAACTAAATTAACGGAAGCAATTGTTTCCCCTGAATAGGAGAAAATTGGAGCGGCTATGGCGTAGGTGCACGTATCATTTTCATTATCGCTAATGGCGTAACCTTGTTCCCGGACAGATTTCAGTTCCCTTTCAAGCTGTTTGACATCAGTAATGGTGTTCACACCTTGTCTTATTAATCCTTTTTCAACTGTATTTTGAAGATAAGCGTTATTATAAGCAAGTAATGCTTTGCCTGCACTTGTACAATAGGCAGGCCTTCTTGCTCCGAGATACGTTGGAACAGAATCTAAATCTTTTGAAGAAATTCTTAATACATGGACTACATCCCCCTGATCAAACATGGAGATATGAGCTGTCCCTTTAAATGTCACTATTAATTCTTTAACTAATGGCATAGCCTTATCATAAAAATCTTGCTGAAACATAACATTATTATTCCATTCAAGGATCTTCCAACCTAATCTGTACTTTTTACCTTCATCTCTCATTAAAACCCCTTCCTTGTATAGGGTTGTGATAAGATGATGCGTAGTACTAGTGCTTAATCCCAGTTTTTCTGCGATCTCCGCATTTCCTAATACAGGTTCATCCAGCGTAAAACAACTTAAAATTTGACATGCTCTACTTACTGAGGTAATCAAATTAACTCACCCTCCTATTTAATCCATACCTTTTTCTAATAAAAATTAAAAAAGGGAACCTATATTTCACAAAATTCAAAACAAAAAAACAAATACAATTTAAAAATAGACGTGCTCGAACCACAATTATTAAGAAGGAGAAATATACATTACTAAAAGGATTTTATTAAATTTCATAATGTTGGACACGGGGATTAAAAGTTTATAAATTTCAGTTTGCTATGGTAAAAAAACGACTAACTACTAAAGACAATATTTGCAAGGAAGTATAGAGTACATACAAAACTACTAAACATGCTGACCATTATAGTTCATGCTATTGGAAGTTTTTAAGGAAAGGATTACCTATTATTGATGCTGTTCTTGGTGTATTTAAATGTAAAACAGTTACAGCTATTTAAGCAGAGGATCATACAGTATGCAACGGAGAAGTGACAGACCTTCAAAACAATCAAGAGAAAGGCCAAAACAATTTGTGTGAGTTTTCATTATATCATGGAGGAATATTGACGGAAAAGGGAACAATATACTAAGGCACAGCCACATTCGAAATCTGTTGGCTGTGCCTTTTTTACGCTTTCTATTTTTATAAAGCCGCTTCAGACTTTACTTTAGCAATTTCTGCAGCTACATCAACAATCATATCTTCCTGACCGCCGACTACCTTGCGTTTACCTAATTCTACTAAAATATCGCGTGAATCGATACCAAACTTGGATGCTGCTCGTTTCGCATGGAGTGCGAAGCTTGAGTAAACACCTGCATATCCTAGAACAAGGCCATCTCTAGTAATCTCTTGCGGAGTTTGTAATATTGGAGCCACAATATCTTCAGCCACATCCATCATTTGATAAATATCAATTCCTGTTTGGATTCCCATCCGGTCCAGCACTGCAGTAAGTACTTCTGTTTGTGTATTACCTGCTCCAGCACCTAAACAACGGATACTTCCATCGATACGTGTTGCTCCTTCTTCAATAGCAACTAATGAATTCGCCATCGCAAGAGACAAGTTATTATGACCGTGGAAGCCAATATTAATTCCTAAACTTTGTTTCAAGGCACGGATCCGCTCGCGGACCTGATTAGGAAGTAATGCTCCTGCGGAATCCACTACATACACTGTATCAGCACCATAGCTTTCCATTAGCTTAGCTTGTTCAACAAGCTTATCAACTGGTGCCATATGGGACATCATCAAAAAACCGACCGTTTCCATACCCAGCTCTTTTGCCGCTGCTATATGCTGTGGAGCAACATCTGCTTCTGTCACATGAGTGGCAATCCGTGCCATTTTGACCCCTAAGTTTGCTGCTTCTTTTAGTTCTTTAACTGTACCAATTCCCGGTATTAAAAGAACAGCAATTTTAGCCTTGTCCGCAACCGAAACAGCTGCTTCAATTAATTCCATTTCATTGGTTCTAGAAAGACCATATTGTAAGGAGGAGCCTGATAAACCATCACCATGTGCAACCTCGATATAAGGGACTCCTGCATCATTTAACCCTTTTGCCACTTTTAAAACTTGCTCAACGGTAAATTGGTGGGCAATCGCATGACTACCATCACGTAATGCTACTTCTGTGATATAAATATCTCTAAGGTTTGTCATTTTGTTAGACTCCTTTCTATTTAACTAGCTCTTTCGCCAATTTATTTTTCGCAAATTCTTCAGCTACCTTTACTCCTGCTGCTGTCATAATATCAAGATTGCCAGAGTATTTCAGCAAGTAGTCCCCTGCCCCTTCGACTTGGATAAAGATGGTCACTTTATTCCCATC
Organism: Bacillus massiliigorillae; assembly: GCF_000380245.2. GTDB lineage: Bacteria > Bacillota > Bacilli > Bacillales > DSM-1321 > Bacillus_AD > Bacillus_AD massiliigorillae. The sequence continues at coordinate 1,334,072 of NZ_HG428741.1, read as the reverse complement.
GAAAATAGGTTCGGTACGTAGTCTGTATCCAGGTACGTAGGATTGAACGGATTTTTCCATTTCTTTAATGGATTGCGTAATTTTTGCCTCGTCCATCGTTCCTTCTTCCACAAGGGCATAAACTGTATCGCGCATCAAAATCGGAGGTTCTGCCGGGTTTAAAATGATAATCGCTTTTCCTTTCTTTGCACCGCCAACCTCAACAATTCCTCTTGAAGTGGTTTCGGTAAATTCATCGATATTCGCACGTGTTCCTGGACCAGCACTTTTGCTTGAAATGGTCGCAACTATTTCAGCATATTCCACAGAGCTGACACGATTTATCGCATGAACCATTGGAATGGTTGCCTGACCGCCACAGGTAATCAAGTTAATATTTTCTTCTTCGATATTCGATCCCATATTAACGGACGGAACAACAAACGGTCCTCGTGCCGCAGGGGTCATATCGATGACTTTAATGCCTGCTTTTTTTAACATTTTGGCATGGCGGACATGAGCTTTTGCTGAGGTAGCATCAAATACAATATCCGCTAAGTCCGAATGGTTCTCCAAAAATCCTTGCAGACCTGTATCAACTGCTAAATAACCTAATTCTCTTGCACGAAGTAAACCATCCGACTGTGGATCAATTCCAATCACTGCAGTAAGCTCTAAAATCTCAGAACGGCCAAGTTTAATCATCAGATCAGTTCCAATATTCCCTGAACCTAAAATGGCAACTTTTACTTTTGACAAAGTAATTCTCCCCCTTCGTAATCTTCACTATTTATTATTATCAACGCCTATACATGTGTTGGTTTGGCATTGTAACCCATGCTCTTCGAAATGGTTGCAGCAGCCTGTTGAATTCCTTTAATTACTTCAGTAAGTCTCGCGTCATCCATTCTTACTTTAGGTGCGGCGCAGCTTATCGCCCCCATCACATCCCCATGATGGTCAAATATCGGTGCAGCCACACATTTAAGTCCCAATTCAATTTCTTCATCATCAATGGAATATCCTCGTTCTCGAATAAGACGTAAATGTTTTTTCAACTCTTCTTTATCGGTCATCGTGTACTCTGTAAAAGATTCCAAATTTGAGTTTAAGAGAAGCCTTTCCATTTCTTCTTCCTCTTGAAAAGCTAAAATCGCCTTTCCTACCCCAGTACAATGAATTGGAGCACGCTTCCCAACATGAGAGTAAATTCGTAATGCCCGTGGACCGTCTAGCTTTTCAATGTAAATAACTTCTCCCCGTTCAAAGACAACAAGGTGAACGGTTTCCTTTAATTCATCAACAAGTTCCTTCATAATAGGTCGGGCAATTTGGCCAAGATCAAATTGATGACTAACCCTGTTTCCTAGTTCAAATAACTTCAAGCCAAGCCTGTATTTCAAATCATCTTTGTTTTGTTGCAAATATCCTCGATGTTCAAGGGTCTTGATAATACCGTGAACGGTACTTTTGGACAAGCCAAGTTTATCGCTTATCTCCTTTACACTCAGTTCCTGATCGAAGGCCAAAAATAATTCGAGGATGTCTGCTGCTCGTTCTATAGATTGTATAAGGCGTTCTGCCATTTTTTACTCCTCCTTATTCGACATTATCGAATACCATTCGTAAATATTAAGGTGTGATTTAATAGTATATTACGAAGGAAGCATCCGTCAATAAAATTCTGAATTTTTAAACATCTACAACCCCAAAAAACTTCTGGATTGCAAATCAAATATTGCTTAATATTTTTTGCCATCCTTAGAGGTAGTAACTTCAAATGCAATTGTTCCTAAAGACTTGTTTTCTAATTTTTATCAAACTCTAAGTAGCGTATCTCTTGCAATATACATAGCAGATAGCTATAATTCGGTTATTTTCAGCAAAGGGAATTTTAATCAATATTGTATTAAAATAACAATTAATTATAGTATTATTATTGTGGAAAGGAGTGATTTTATGGAGAACACGCTTCGAAAAATATGTAACTGGGCAGCACTATTGCTGTTATTTCTAGCCATTACATTTTATGTTACAGAAGTGTCGTTATTTGATTCGGAGTACATAGGGTTTTATGGGCTTGCTGTTTTAGGTTTAATGGTTAATCTTTTCGGTCGCCAGAAAAAATCGATAGCAGAAGGTCCTGTGACAAAATTTATAAGGCAATTTAGTTTTTATGGAAATTTAGCCATTGTTATTCTATTTTTCCTACCATTTTATTATATTTGGGGAACTTTTCTTTTCGGGCCATGAATGTTTCATCTAATAATAGAAAAAGAGATAGCAATTAATTTTGCTATCTCTTTTCTATTATTTAAAGGTATTCATTTATAATATATACCCCATGTTCTTGGCGTCTTCTTGTAACTGCTCTCGAAAATTAGGATGTGCAATATCAATAAGAGCTTGTGTTCTTTCTCTAATAGTTTTACCTCTTAACTTGGCCACACCGTATTCTGTTACAACGTAATCAATATCATTCTTTGAAGTTGAGATAGGAGTACCTGGTGCAAGTGTTGAAACAATTTTCGATACTTGATCATTTTTCGTTGTTGAATGAAGGCAAATAATACTTCTTCCACCTGTTACCATTCGAGCACCAATGCCGAACTCTGCTTGTCCTCCTGTTGATGACCAATATGTTGTACCAACTTTCTCCGAATTACACTGTCCGAGAAAATCAATTTCAACTGTTGCATTAATTGCAACAAGTTCTTCAGTTCCTGAAATATTTCGAATATCATTCGTTTTATCAACTGGTAACATTAATAAATTTTCATTTTCATGCATGAAATCATATAAACGCTTTGTTCCAAAAGCAAATGTGGCTGTGGATTTTCCAGGATAGTCTTTTCTATTAATATTTGTTACAGCACCACTTTCATATAAATCTACTAATTTATCCGGAAACATTTCTGTATAGATGGATAAATCTTTATGATTTAATAATGACTCCATAACCGCATTTGGAATTGCACCAAAGCCAATTTGAATACTGTCACCATCTTTAATCATTTCGGCTACATAGTTTCCGATGATACGATCTTTCTCCGTTATAGTTGGTATAACTGCTTCTGGTAAGGGTTTATGATTTTCTATTACATAATCTATTTGTGAAATATGAACTTGGTTAAGCCCATATGTACGTGGCATATATTTATTAACTTCTAAAATAATTTTTTCAGCTGTTTTCATCAGCGGCGCAGCATAATCACAGTTTGTTCCTAATGAAAAATATCCGTTTTCATCCATCGGTGAAACCGTTGCCATAACTACTCGTTGACTAGTTATTTCTTCTAATAATTGTGGAGTGTCTGAGAAATGATTTGGAAGTAAATCAACTTCTCCTGATGTAAAACCTTTTCGATCCCCTCCACCTAAGAAAACAGAAATAACCTTTAATTGTGTTGGATCTTTCTTCATAAATGGACGACTTGATAACATTTGAAATAATCGGTTATTACTTAAATCGTTTCGCTTTTCTAAAGCATCTAATAATGCTGGTGGATCACCTGGTAATATAGGAACTATGATGTCGTCCCCAGCTACGATTGCCGCAACTGCTTGTTCTGCCGAAACTAACTTCTCTTGGTACAATTTTCCTTCTAACATTCTCTCCTTTAACATATACATTCCCCTTTGCTTTGTGTTCCTTCAATTCCGCAATCCCCCAATTGCGTTGTTGCAGATCATGTATGCTAATGCTCGTGAATAAAAGAAAACACCCATATTATGTATCAAATCCACTTTTTGTAATTACATCCTATTCCGATTAAAACTAGGATATTTTTCAATTTACACTAAAATTCAGATTTTTTCTAGTGTATTCTTCTTTTTTTATATTTCAACTATATTTTTGCTATTTTACGATAAAGTAAACCCATAATCAGCGGGGGCATTCTTCCCCCACCAAGCATTAGTTGAACCAATCTAGATCTTACTGGCGCTTGATTACTTGGTTAATTTCCCTGCTTCCACTTTCGTTTTGAAGTGAAAGTTTAGCGTCAGTTTGAACAAAAAAAACGAAGTAACCTTTTGGCTACTTCGTTTTCATATCTTTCTATTTTAAGCAATGCATCTCTTTTTCAGCTTCATCCCATGCAACAGTATATGCTTGTCCTTTTGAGCAAAAAATCGACGATGAACTGTATTCAGGGTCTGCATTTTTTCGATAACCTATTCTTTCTATTGTTTCTGCCTCATTATGACAGCGATCATATCCACTAACAACAAGGCTCACCATACCTTTACCTTGTGTATAAGTTGCAAGCTCTGCACTATAATTCATAAAAGTAGCGACAGGAACAGTACCCTTCAAAATACTTTTATTACCTTCTATGCTTGGTGGTTCAAAATAACCATGCGCTTGTTGAACGTCTGACATGACTTTCCCAATCTGATCTAGTTCGACCTTGATTTTAAATTGATAATATGGCTCTAACAACACAATTTCCGCCTTCTCCAGCCCTTGTCTCAATGCTCGATAGGTTGCTTCACGAAAATCACCGCCAGACGTATGCTTAATATGGGATCGTCCAGTAAGTAACGTTATTTTCACATCCGTAAGAGCCGAACCAGCTAATAAACCATTATGTTCTTTCTCCAAAAGATGATGACGCACTAAGTTTTGATTACCTACACTTAAATCATTAACATGACATGTATTTTCAAATAAAATACCACTATTTCTCTTAGCCGGCTCTATTTGTAGATGCACTTCTGCATAATGTCCTAAAGGTTCAAAATGTCCGTAACCCTTTACAGTGTTCAATACAGTCTCTTTATAGATGATTTCTGGTTCTGCAAACGATACCTCAAAATGAAATCGTTCTTTTACTAACTCTTTCAACACTTCAAGCTGAATAGCACCCATAACATGAATATGTATTTCCTGTAATTTATCCTCCCATTCTATATGAAGAGAAGGATCTTCGACATCCAATAGGTTGAAACAACGTAAAGCTTCTTTTATATGTATAGATGAATCAATAATTACTTTTGATTTTAATGTTGGTACGATTTCATAACTGGCTTTTTCCATTAAATCACCAACACCATCTCCAACTGCAGCTTGTGATAATCCCACTACAGCAAAAAGTTGCCCTGCTAAAATTTCATTTACAGCTTGAAACTTACTTCCGTTATAAAATCTAATCTGTGTAATTTTCTCCTTCAAACGATTATCTTCACTTCCATAGCTGAGTTCATCACGAACCTTTAATGTACCTGTCAACGCTTTAATAAAGGTTAATCTTGTTCCTTTTTCGTCGTGTTGAATTTTATATACCTTTCCAGAGAAAGGAACATCGTTCGGATAAACCGTCTCAGTCAGTTCGTCTAGCTTTTCGATAAAATCGACAATACCGATATCCTGTAATGCTGAGCCATTAGCACAAGGGAAAATGTTATTTTCACGAATCAATCTTATCATCGTTTTCTTCCATAACTCTTGTTGATAGCCATTCTCCATGTATTCTTCCAATAGCATTTCATCTCGCTCAGCTAAATATTCAATTAGATTTTCATTTATCTCACCTTGGGAATACATATTCGAAATATCGAATACATCAGCTCCTAATTCAGCGTGAATTTCATCCATCACTCTTTCAACATGAGCACCCACTCGGTCTGTCTTATTAATAAAAAAGAAAGTAGGAATATGATGCTTTCGAAGAAGCTGCCATACCGTTTCTGTATGTGCTTCTACTCCCTCTACACCACTTATTATCATAATCGCATAATCTAATACTTGTATGGACCGCTCCATTTCTGGTGAAAAATCCACATGACCAGGATTATCAATTAAAAAATAGGTTGAATCTCGATATTCAAACATTCCTTGATCAGCAAAAACCGTAATGCCCCGTTGTTTTTCGATTGAATGACTATCAAGAAAAGCGTCACGATGGTCGACTCTTCCTCTTTGTTTAATGCTCTTTGTATGAAAAAGGAATTGCTCTGAAAAAGTTGTTTTTCCCGCATCCACATGAGCTAATATACCAATTGTTTTATTCACTCTGTCACCTCTAGTTACACATTCATATACATAGCATTATACCAAAAAAGAGCTTGTATCCTTATATGCACAGGATACAGCCCTTATATTTTTTTTACATATACATTCCACCGTTAACATTAATAGACTGCCCTGTTATGTAGCTACTATTTGCTAAAAATAAAACAGCTTCAGCAACTTCATTTGTTGAGCCTAAACGTTTCATTGGAATCTTCGAAACAATTTGTTCTACGACATTACTTGGAATTGCTGCAAACATTTCTGTTTCAATATAACCAGGACAAACCGCATTCACAGTGATACCGTTTTTCGCTGTTTCTAAAGCTAGCGATTTTGTAAATCCTATAAGACCTGCCTTAGATGCAGAATAATTTGTTTGACCAAATCCTCCTGCTTGCCCGATGATTGAACTAATATTGATGATTCTTCCAAACTTCTGTTCTATCATTGTATTTATAACTGCCGACGTTGTATGATAGACACTATTTAAATTCACATCAATAATCTCATACCATTCTTCTTTACTCATGTTTCTGAAAGTACGGTCTCTTGTAATACCCGCATTATTTACAAGAATGTCTACTCTACCGAATAAACTTCTAGTTTTTTCTATTAGATAATGTGCTTCTTCCATATTTGCTACATTGGCTTGGCACATGATTGCATTGCCACCTAATTCTTCAATTTCATTAACAACGGACTGTGCAGCCCCTTTACTTGAATTGTAGTTAATCACCACATTTGCTCCCTGTACTGCTAACTCCTTTGCTATAGTAGACCCTATTCCACGAGACCCCCCTGTAATTATTGCTACTTTACCAAGTAGTTTTTGGCTTTCTACCTTTTCTTGAGTCAAGTCGTTTGGAATTATAGTCATAATACTACACCTCTTCAATAATTTTTTTGAAAAACAAGAATCTCGTGCTTCGGTAGCAGTTAATTAAGCGAAGAAGTGCAGTTCTTTATCAACACGTAAGATATCTAATTTTCCCCAACAAATACTATATTAAGGTATCATAAAACAATGGCATTTTAAGGCTAAAAAAAACGTAAAATACTTACTAAATTCCCTATATTAATACAATTAATACAAAATTTATGTCAAAAACCCTCACATAAATAAGAAGAAGGTCATCTAAAATATACTATTAGGCAATAATTACTCACAACAAGATTCATTTCAATTATAAATAAAGGACTATCTTACCATCGAAATTGACTTATAAGAGAGTCCTTCTTATTACCTACCTGGAGCAGGTTGATCTACTCCTTTTATATGATGTTTATGACCATTATCTACAGTTGTAAAAAAATCATGATAATGAAACAAGTAAACAACCTATTCCTTTGTATTACATGATAAAAAGACTCTTTCATTCAAATTACTAAACAAAAGAGCCTTTCTATTATTTATAGTTTAAAACGTGCAACTTTTTGATTTAGCTTCTCCGCAAGTTCAGCTAATTCATTAGAATTATGAGATATTTCTTCCATTGAACTATTTGATTGCTGAGCAGAGGAGAGCACTTGTTGAATACTTGCAACTGATTGTTGTGAAACTGATGCTATATCGCCAACTGCATAATTTATTTTTTGACTATTCGAAGTAATATACTCTAAACCTTCAGTAATATGGTGAATATTCTGATTCATATCTGCAACAGACTGTGTGATTGTTTCAAACGTTTGACCAGTTACTGTCATTTGCTTCGTTCCATCATCCACTACTTTATAACCATTCTCTAACGTTTCTACTACCGTTTTCGATTCTGTTTGAATGTTTTCAACAATATTTGTAATATTAACAACTGAATGTGAAACCTGCTCAGCAAGTTTCTTCACTTCATCTGCTACCACAGCAAACCCTTTGCCAGACTCACCTGCTCGTGCAGCTTCAATAGCGGCATTTAAAGCAAGTAAATTCGTCTGCTCCGAAATTTCTTTAATCACTTGAACTAACGTACCAATTTCTTGCGATTGAATCTCTAACTCTTTCACTTTATCTACTGCGTCTTTCACAATATGATCAATCTCATTCATCTGCTGAACAGATTTACGCATCAAATTCATTCCATTATCCGTTAAAGTTAAAATGTGAGTTGAAGTTTGTGAAACAACTTGCCCTTCTTTATTTGCTTGCGAAATTTTTGTTACATAATCAGTTAGCATATGTGAAACATCAATAGCATTACTAGCTTGAATTTCCGATCCTTTCGATAATTCAGATATAGTATCAGATATCTGGTTAGATACTTGCTCTACATCATATGATGATTGTGTTAATTCCTCACTGTGACTTGAAACCGATTCAGAAGCTGTAGCTGTCTCTTTAATAATATCATGAAGGCTTCGCTGCATCTTATTAATCGATTCTGCCAAATCACCTATTTCATCATTCATATTTATTTTAATTGGTTCATGATTTAATTCACCATTCGCTATTAAAACCATCCTGTCTTTGATTTGTACAAGTGGCTTTGAAATTTTTCGAGCTAGAAGCGATCCTAGAACAATACCAACAACAGCAATCACAATCGTAATAACAATACTTGAAAGCAGACTAAATTCTCCATTTTCAATAACACCTTCGCCTGATTCCTTGATAATATTTTCACGTTTAAGACTGAGTTGCTGAAAACCATTCATAATTTCTCTTGCTAAAGGTGTTGCTTCATCTCGCAGTATTCTTAACGCTTCCTCTTCCTTACCGTTATCATAAGCATCGAAAACTTTTTCCTCAATAATCTTTCTCCATGTCACACTTCTATCAATTAAACTCTTAACTTCTGAATTACTTTCGACTTTAAGTAGATTATCTTGAATTCTTTTACTTTCTTCGGTATATGATTGAAATTCTTCTTTATAACTTTTCGTACCGAATAACACATATCCTCTAGATAACGCTATTCTTTGTGAAATGTTATAAGCTAACTTTTGATCTTCTATAAGAAGAGGTAATTCTTTATTAATAACATCATCTGAATTTTGTAAAGAATTCCTGGCATTATTTATATTCACTGCACCAAGAATAATTGAAAATAATATAACCATAGCAAATGATGTAAGTATTTTCTTTTTTATACTATTCATACGGTTTTTCCTTTCCTTGGAGATTAAACAAATCTTTAATCAATACAATTCACTATTTTATTAAATTACATTTGACCTATAACCTCATACTTTTTTACCATTTTTCACTATACCATACATAATCCGTTAACTTCCATATATATTATTTTTGAACAAAAAAAGTTTGTATCTTTTAACATATAAGATACAAACTTTCTATATTTACTATTGAACTGTTCATCCTTCACTTGAATCGATTAAGGTAATGAGTTAATGTATCTAACTCAACAGAAAATACATCCTTTGTCCCCAATTGATCTTCTGTTTCATCAACAACTTTCGCAAACTTATTATATAAGCGATAAATATAATGATGGTGTCGGTAAGCATAAAATCTCACTTCACTTACTTCATTTTGTTCACTAAGTATTTGATTACATGTCCGTTTAAACAATTCAACAAACAGCCTACTGCTATGAAATTCTTTATCTAATAAAGCACAATCTATAAAAATAGTCTGATTGTCTTCAAAGTTATTTTCTGGAGTTCCATAAGCATAACTAATTGCGGCAATAATTTTGTCTTGATGATACCCATACATTAATATATTAGTATCTCTAATCATCATATAAATGACTTCTAGTGCATCGCTTACTTTAAATTCATCTGCAAATAATTTTCGATTCCTAAAAAAAAAGTGTGAAAACTTCTCATAATCATCCTCTGTTACACATCGGATCATCTGAATATTATTTTCCCTAGCACTATTCGTCAAAATCAGTCACCCAATTTCCTTTTTTAATAACTGGCACAAGCGTCCCATCCATACATTCACCATTAATTTGTAAATGTTCCGAACCAATCATTAAATCAAAATGAATGAAACTACTATTAATACCCTGTTCATCATACTGTTCAGGCTGAATAAATTGACCATCTTTTAATCCAGTGGTATAAGCGTGACCTATTGCAATATGGCATGATGCATTTTCATCAAAGAGTGGATGATAATATAGAAGATTACTTGTTGAAATCGAAGAGTGATGTGGAACTATCGCTACTTCCCCAATATACTTTGCACCCTCATCAGTATTTAAAATTCTTTCTAAAACCTCATAGCCTTCTTTTGCAGAAAAAGAAACAATTTCTCCTTCTTTAAAAGTTAACGAAAAATCGCGTATTAATTGACCATCATAATAAAAGGGTTTCGTACCTTTAATAATGCCATTTACACCATTTTTAAGAGGAGTCGTATATACTTCTTCTGTAGGTAAATTACTTATAAAAGTATTTCCGTTCAAATTTGTAGCTAATGCGTTAGCCCAAACATGATTCTCTGGTAATTCAATCGTAAGATTCGACTGTGGAGTAGTAAAATGCAAATAGCGGAAATGTAGAGTATTTAACCAAGCTGCTTTCTCAGTTAAAGTGGCAATATGATTGTTCCATGCTAGCTTTGGATTAGCTTCATTGATTTTAGTTGCCTGAAAAATCGCTTCCCACAATTGGTGTATAGCTTGTTCTGAATCAACATTTGGAAAAATCAACTTTGCCCATTTTTTCGTCGCAACAGCCATCACTGTCCAACTAACCTTCATACTCATTAAGCGATTATTAAATGATTGAAAAGCTTGACTCGCTGCATGTTCAGCCAAGTCCAAACGTTTTGGATCAATTCCACTTACATTATTACTATGAGGGGATATAATGTAGAGAAAAGCCGCTCCGTTGTCAGCCATTTTTTCAAACCCTCTTACTAGCCATGGTTGTATATTCTGCAATGCTTCTTCAGACATTAGTTCATATTCAATACGGGTTAATTCTTCATCAATCCAATGCACATAAACATAATGTGCTCCCTGTTTATAAGCACTTCTGCATACCTTTCTTACGAAATCAGATGCTGAAATCGAAGCATTAATAACGAGTGTTTGCCCTTTTTGAATATTGACGCCAACACTTACTGCTATATCTGCATATGTTTCTAATTTTCTTTCAAAATCATTCATTTATATCCTCACTTTCCAAACGCCACGACATATCTCTATACTACATCATACACTTAATATCATTAAATATTTATCAGCTGAAAATTTCAAATAGCTTACAAGGAAAACCAAAAAAAGGCGCCCCAACAATGATTGAAAACTACTGTTGAGACAACCTTCTACCACTAATTACTTACCAAATCCTTTTCTGTCGCCTTTTCCCCAATTAGGTGGTACTGGATACACAATAACTCCCCCCTCATAAACATTCACATTAGAGAAATTTTCTCCACCAATTATTATAATCAGCAAAGGTTAAAATAAGGTAAAATAGTCACCTTTTTTGAAAAAATTTACATTTTTATAAACCAAAATACCTAACTATAAATCTACTTAATATGTGTGAAAGTGTAAATCTTAATCAAAAAACTACAAAATAACATGAGTCATTTTTGTCTGTATGATTTTTGCTAAAAGACATTCCTATGAATCAACGTTAAAGCTAGTTAAACAAAAAGACTAAAAAAGGTAATTTATACGCTTCTTCAGTCTTTATTAATTATCTTAAACTATTACTATTTAACCGCTTCTACTTCTTCAGCAGTAAATACAACTCCTAAAATAATTTCGGCAGTAGCATCAGCAGCACGTACTAAAGCAGCCTGTAATCTGTATGTGAAAGTACCAATACCAGGTTGATCAACAGCAGTAAAAGTAGTAGTTGCAAAATCAAAATCTGTATTTGAATATGTTGCCACAATACGATTAGTTGCAACCTCCACAATTTGAAATCTAAATAATGTTCCACTTAGTGGGTTAGATAAAACAGTAGAGTTGTTTGTTTCAGAACTAATTGAAGCCAAAAATCTTACTTTATCTGATGCTTCATCAAGAGTAATATTTAGAGTAGAAAGTGGTAAGAATGTTGGAGGTGATGTTGCTGGTTGAAATAATGTTGGTAATGGCGAATTATTCGTACCAACAATAAATTGAGAGATAACACCTACCTCTTCCTCTTTCCTCTTACAACAACATGGTCTAGGAGAACAACAAGAACAATGTGATCTCATCTATAAAACTTCCTTTCCTATCGAATATACTACAATGATATGAAAGTTTTATAGAACAGATTGTATACATGTCCTATCAATATTTAAAATGGATGCAAATTCAATCTATTATTTTCAAAGATAGTGATAGCATGCAGATGTAACCTACGAAGAAAGCCTATGTAACTCCACGCTTTACATAGGCTGTTACAAACTATACTTTATATACTACTAAAAATAGTATATTTACATCATAGTTAAACCACCATTTACTGATAAAGTTTGTCCGGTCACATATTCGGCTTCATCTGAAGCAAAATAAGCTACGGCATTCGCAATATCTTGTGGCTGAGCTAAACGGCGAAACGGAATGGCTTTTTCTAAAGCAGCCGCAATTCCTTCATTATAAGACCCTATTTCCTGGAACAATGGAGTATCAGCAGGACCAGGAGCAATACAATTAATATTTAATTTATGTCGAGCCATTTCTCTTGCTAATGTTTTTGTAAAAGCAATTACTCCACCTTTTGCAGCTGAATAAACAGCTTCTCCACTTGAGCCAACTCTACCAGAATCAGAAGCAATATTAATCACTTTGCCATAGCCATTCTGAATCATTAATGGTAATATTTCTTTGCAAGTATGCACTTGTCCCATTAAGTTAATATCAATAATCGTTTTCCATGTTCTCGGTTCACTTTTCAAGAATGGTTCAATTTTATCCCATCCTGCATTATTTACTAAAATATCGATTCTTTCAAACGTTTCTAATGCTGTAGCTACTGCTACTTGTACACTTTCTAATTTCGTTACGTCACAATATACAGCAATTGCTTCTACCCCATTCTCTTGAAGCATTGCAACGGTTTCTTTGGCATTATCAATATTCACATCACTAACGACTATATTCATAGATTTCAAGGCTAAGGTTTTCGCAATCTCCCGTCCGATTCCGCGTCCCGCTCCTGTAATAAAAGCTACTCGTCGATTCATAATAACCCCTCCATTTTCTATTGTTGTACTTGTTCATTCATTTGCTCTATAATCATTTCTCTTAAACGAAACTTTTGAATTTTACCACTTGGAGTACGAGGAAAATCTTCCACAATTTCTACATGTTCAGGCCAATATTGTTTGGCTATTCCTTTTTGCATTAGGAAATCTTGTAGTGTTGATAAAGTTAGGGGAATTGCACCTTGTTTCATAGCAATATAGGCACAAGCTTTTTCTTGAAGTCTTTGATCTGGCATCGCAATAACTTGCGCAACAGCAATTTCAGGATGTTCATAGAGTACGTTTTCAACATATGCTACCGGAATATTCTCTCCTCCACGAATGATAATGTCTTTATTACGACCCACAATCCGAATATAGCCATCCTCATCCATCACAGCACGATCACCTGTTCTAAACCATCCATCATAATACTCTTTCATCGTATCCTCCAAGCGTTTCAAGTAACCTACAAACAATGCTGGACCTTTGCAAAGTAAATCACCTTCTTCAAAAACATCACATTCATTGCCATCCATATTCACTACTTCCACTTCCATTCCAGGAAACGTAACACCATCTGTACTCGTCAATTTCTCAATTGAATCATCCAACTTTGTCAAAGTCACTAGCCCATTTTCCGTCTGACCCCAACCAGCTAAAATTGCAAAATTCACCTTTTCTCTTGCTTCTTTCACTAATGGTCTAGGAAGTGGAGCTCCTAATGCAACGAAGGCACGTAAAGATTCGGTATTAAAATTCTCCAAGCCTTTTAACTGAATCGTATCTTGAATAAAAGGAGTAGCACCTGCTGTATAGGTAATGCCTTCTTGCTCTACTAATTCAAGAAACTCAGTCGGATTCCAAATATCTTGATAAACACCCGTTCCAGCGATATGAGTCGGTAATCGTACTCCATATCCAAAACCCGTTTGATGAGCAAAAGTTGATGCCATAAACATAACATCGTTAGCAGTTAATTGAAGGCGCTCAATCCAATAATTTGTTGAGACACATAAAGTATTATGAGTATGCAATACACCCTTTGGACTGCCCGTAGTACCCGATGTAAAAATGATTTCTGTAATATCATTTGGATCAAGAATAATTCGATCTAATAAACTAGAATCTACTATTTCTTCCCAAGGTTCTTCTAATAATGATGAGAATGATTTCATATTTGTAGGTATTTGTTCTCCCAATACATAAGCATGTTCGACTGTCGTCCATTGCGGCATTAATTTATCAATCATTGCTGGGTAATCAAATCCTCGAAATGTATCTGGAACGACAATCATTTTAGATTCAGCCATCGAGACCATATAACCAATTTCTCGCTCTCGATAAATTGGAATTAACGGATTACTAATAGCCCCTATACGTGTTACAGCATAATGTAGAATAATAAATTCATTCCAATTCGGAAGTTGAAATGAAACAACATCATCTTTACTTATTCCAATCTGCAATAAACCTAAAGCCACTCGATTAACTAGTTTTCCAAGCTCTCTATACGTGTAACGACTTTTCCAATCAATAATGGCTAATTTATCTGGATATGAATGAATAGCATCATTTAAATAGTCAATAATAGTACGATTGGGCCAAATATGATTATATTTCTCCACATATTCTGGAGTTAATATACTTTCTAATTTCATAGCTTTTCCTCCTTATTTTCGGAACTTCTTGAAATCTACAGGCCGTTTTTCTATAAATGCATTCTTACCCTCTTCTGACTCCGGTGTGTTATAAAACATAGCTAAACTGCTCATCGAAAGCTGAGAAATACCTTGGATACTTGCGCTATCAGCGTTGAAAGAATATTTAAGCATTTTTATAGCTGTCGGGCTTTTTTCAACAATTTTCTCAGCCCACTCTTGTGCTGCTCGTTGTAATTCCTCAGGTGGTACAATCTTGTTTACAAGCCCCATTCCCTTAGCTTCTTGCGCACTATATTGCTCACATAAATACCAAATTTCTCTTGCTTTCTTTTCACCAACGATACGAGCTAAATAAGCAGAGCCAAAGCCAGCATCATAGCTGCCGACCTTCGGACCACTTTGCCCGAACTTTGCTGTTTCTGAAGCAATGGTTAAATCACAAATTACATGCAATACATGTCCACCACCAATCGCAAATCCATTAACGGCGGCAATGACAGGTTTTGGGATATTACGAATTGTTTGATGTAAATTCTCTACTTCTAAACCAATACCTCCTCCTAATCCACCTCTATAGTCATACCCACCTTCATTCCCTTTTTCTTTTTGATCGCCTCCTGTACAAAATGCTTTCTCTCCTGCCCCTGTTAAAATAACAGCACCAATGCGATTATCATCCCACGCATCACGGAAAGACCAAATTAATTCTTCAATTGTACGAGCCCGAAACGCATTATACACTTGTGGACGATTAATCGTAATTTTTGCTACACCATTATTCTTTTCATATAATACATCTTGTAATTCCATTTACTTTTCCTCCTCATAATCTTAATAAGATCGATATTCCTTACCAATTATGTCTTTAGCAATTACCATTTGATTAGCTTGTGCTGTGCCATCACCAATTTCTAACCCTATGACATCTCGTAATCTCTGTTCAAGCGGCAGTTCTTTCGTATACGCATAATGACCATTTAAGAGTAAGCATTCATGAATGGCTTCCACACTATATTTAGGTCCTAACCATTTAACGGAAGCAGATTCTTTGGAATGCTTTAGTCCTTGATCACGAAGCCATAAGCCCCTATATGCTTGCCACTTCACTAATTCTAATTGCGTATAATGCGTAACGATTGGAAAGGACACGCCTTGGTAGGTTGCTAACGGTTTACCGAATGAATGCCTTGCTTTCACATGATCAATTGTTTCGTCTAAGCTTTGGAAAGCAGCTCCAACACATTGCAAGCCAATCAGTAAACGACTTAAATCAAATCCATTCATCACTTGAGCAAATCCTTTATTCTCTAGACCTATTAAATTCTCTTCTGGAACTGCTACATCACTTAAATAAATCGAACCACGACCTATTGGAATATTCCCCATATCCTCATATCCGCGACATTCGACGCCAGAAAGATCAGCAGGAACAATAAATGCACTAATTCCACGATTGCCTAGCTCAGGATTGGTTTTAGCAAAAATGATAAAGGCATCTCCAACTGTTGCTACACTAATCCCAGACTTCTCACCGTTTAAAATATACTCATTTCCTTTATGTACGGCTGTTGTTTGAATTCCGCCTGCATCCGTTCCAGCGGAAGGCTCCGTTATTGCTATACCTACTATTTTTTCTCCACTTGATATTTTCGGAAGCCACTCTTGCTTCAATTCTTCATTCGCATGATTAGTAATTATTTCTCCTATTAATGCATTCAACATAACAGCATAAGTTAAGTTAAAATCTCCTCTACCAATTTCTTCAGCTGCAATACCAGTTGTGACACAATCAGCACCACTTCCACCATATTCAACTGGAATACGTAAGCCATTTATGCCTAGTTCTCCAAGCTTTCTCCATAAATGGCGTGGTGTAATTTCTTCTCGATCCCATTTCGTATAGTTTGGAAGTAACTCTTTCTTCGCAAAATCTTGTAACATATTTCGAAAATACTCTTGCTCATCTGTGAATGAAAAGTTTAACACTGTTATTCCTCCTTGCTTATTTCTTAATTAATAATAGAAGCAAGAATTGTGCCAATATATATTTACCGTATTAATCATGATTTCTCGTACTTTTTTTTCGCATAAATAATAAACTTCGCAAAAATGCGAAACAGAATTGCGAATAAAAAAAGCAGTAGTCTATTTCAATACTATTACTGAAATAGACTACTGTTTTATGAAGCTGACATGTTACTCGGAAAGAAATTATTTACTTGATCAGTTATATTATTATCATTTTTATCGAAAAAAGTATAAATAGGATTCTTATAAAGTTCTTCTACCTTCATTTAATTAATTCAATTGATATTTAGCTATTTTCCTATAAAGACTCGCAATATGTATTTTCAATGCATAAGCTGCTTTTGTTCGATCTCCATTTGCTTCTTGAAGTGCTCTTTGAATAGCTGCCTTTTCTGCCCGTGAGACCTCCTCTTCTAATGAAAACAAAGGAGCCTCTTTTGTTTCCTGATGATTGGAAATACTAGTAGTTTTAATACTATCACTTAAAGAAAGGATTTCACCATTAGCAATATACATCGCTCGTTCAATATAGGCCTTTAATTCACGGACATTTCCAGGCCAATCATAATGTATCATCCATTCTCGTAATCTATCATCCATACCTGTGACTCTCATACCAAATTGATTATTAAAATCATTAATAAATGCATGAGCTAATGGAATAATATCTTCTTTTCGTTCTCGAAGTGAAGGGATTTGCAGGTCAAATACATATAATCGATAAAACAAATCTTGTCTAAACTTCCCTTCCTGTACAAGCATTCTTAAATCACGATTTGTTGCAGCAATTATACGAATATCTACAATTCGATTACTTGTCCCTCCTACTCGTTCTACTTCTCTCTCCTGTAATACACGTAGTAATTTCCCTTGCGCTTGAAATGGTAGTTCCGAAATTTCATCTAGAAATAACGTTCCTCCTTGAGCTAATTCGATCTTTCCAGGCTTTCCTTCTTTCCTCGCTCCGCTAAAGGCTCCGGCTTCATAGCCAAAAACTTCTGACTCAAATAATTCATCTGGAATAGCTGCACAATTAACCGCTACAAAGGGATGTTGCTTTCTTGTGCTTAACCCATGAATCGCTTGAGCGAATAACTCCTTACCTGTACCACTTTCTCCAGTTAAGAGTACAGTAGAATTACTCGTTGCAATACGAGCTGCAAGTTCTTTAATGCTTTCCATCGCTGGACTTTCTCCTAGAATATCATCAAAACAATAGCGATGCTGATATGTATTACCATTCGTCTTACTTTTTGAGTTAAAGCTACCCAAGAAAGCCCTTACATCTATTTGTTCTATGTCTTTACCACGAATAATAATTCGATAATAAGTATTATCACTTTCTTCTGATACTCTAATTAAGCAGGCATCTCCCAAAACCATGCCAAAAATAATATTTCTTTTCTTTCTATGAGTTGTTCCTTGAATTACTACATTAAGTGCTAAACCTATATAAGCCTCTTTATTTATTAAGAAACTTTGACAAAAATCCGCATTCATATCCTGGATAATCCCACGATGATTCACTACAAGAATACCCCAATCATCTGTAAGCCTTAATTGTTTATTCATAACCATCTCCAATAATTATTAATTTGGTAAAATGAAAATAACAACCTGTCCCTTGATTACTTCTTGCTCATCTTGATTCATACAATGAACCTTCATCGTCACCCAATGTCTCTCTTTATTTATATCAATAATCTCTAATTCTGCTGTAATATTATCGCCAATATGTACTGGATGGTAAAATACTAATTCTTTTTGCAAAAGTATACAAGCGTTTCCTGGTAGCCTATCACTAATCACTTGATTTACTAATCCTTCCGTTAATAGGCCTGGAACAATAGGATGCTTAAAGTGTTGTTTCCAACCATCTTCATCGGCTTGATACACTTCGTTATAATCGTTTGTAATTTGATTACATAAGACTACATCTTCATTACTAAATACTCTTCGTAAACATGCCCTCTGTCCGACACATAATTGTTCAATTGTGTAGCTCATTCTACACCACCTTTACTGATATTTATTTGTAAAAAAAGATGATTGAATGAATATCATTATACTCTCTCAACCATCTTTTTTGAATATTCTAACTTCTAAGAACGAACTAACTTAAATGCACCTGTTCCTTTGGCGATTAAATTACCTTGTTCATCTGTTAATACGCCTTCAGCAAAGGCTGTTTTATAGCCATTAGAAAGGATTGTTGCCGAAGCATACACATCTCCTTCTGATACAGACGCTATATACTGTGTGTTTAAATTCAATGTCAAACAGCGGCAATCAATAACAGAGCGAATTTGCATGCATTGGATGAAATCTAGAATCGATGCGATTACGCCACCATGCAATGTTCCATGTGTATTCTTTAAGTATTCCATTACTGAAATCTTTATAACAACATTTCCTTCTTCAAACTTAACAACACTCAATCCTAAATGAAGAAAAAAAGGACATTGCTCAAACTCTAGCTGTATATCTTCGAGTGTCAATTTTGTTTTAATCATTTTGCTGTAAATTCAGGCTTTCTCTTTTCAATGAACGCACCTGTCCCTTCTTGTTTATCTTCTGTTGAGAATAACACAGCTTGCGATAGACGTTCAATCATTAAGCCTGTCTTCATATCTACATCAGCACCTAGATGAATAGCAATTTTCGCTAATTTAACAGCCAATGGTCCTTTCGCTAAAATTTGTCCCGCAATTTCTTCCACTTTCGCCTGTAACTCATCTAATGGGACTATCTCTGAAACTAAGCCAAATCGTTCCGCATCATATGCAGAAATAAACTTGCCTAGCAAAATCATTTCAATTGCTTTACCTTTACCCATAAGACGCGTTAGGCGCTGCGTTCCACCAGCGCTTGGAATAATTGCTAAATTCAATTCTGGTAAACCTATTTTTGCATGCTCTGCCATTACACGAATATCGCACGCTAAGGCCAACTCACAACCACCTCCAAGTGCTAAGCCATTAATCATAGCAATCGTCGGCTTCTCATAGGATTCAATATAATCATATATTTCTTGCATACCGCCTGGCTTTAATACATCGAGAGCTTCACGGGCGTTCAATTGATTAATATCTGCCCCAGCAGCAAAGGCTTTATCTCCTTGACCTGTAAATACCACACAACCAATACCATCATCCGTCTTCAATTCTTCAAGGGCTGAAAAAAATTCAGTAGTTGTCTCCTTGCTCAAGCGATTTCTCACTTCTGGTAGATTAATAATGATATAAGCTATGTTCCCTTTACGTTCAACTAAAATCGTTTCATATCTCGCCATCATACTCACTCCCTTATTAAACATTACGTAAATTTTCGATTAAAATAGCCATTCCTTGTCCACCACCAACGCATAGTGAAGCAATACCATAACGTCCGCCTCTTCTTGATAGTTCATGCATAAGTGTGACTACAATACGAGCACCTGTAGCTCCAAGTGGATGACCTAAGGCAATTGCACCACCATTTACATTTAGTTTATTTTTATCGATTCCTAATTCTCTTTGTACAGCCACAGCTTGTGAAGCAAAAGCTTCATTCACTTCAAATAAATCAATGTCATCTATTGACAAACCGGTACGCTCTAATAGTTTCTCGATAGCTGGTACAGGTCCAATTCCCATAATTTCTGGTGAAACACCAACAGCCGTCCAATCAATTATAGCTGCATGTGGCTCAATCTTTTGGAACTTTGCTTCCTCTTCTGACATAAGAAGCACTGCCGCTGCACCATCATTACGTCCGCAAGCATTACCGGCTGTTACTGATCCGTCTTTCCTAAATGCTGGTTTTAATGATGCAAGCTTCTCAATCGTCGTTTCTGGTCTAGGATGTTCATCCGTTTCCACAACTACAGTTGAACGTTTCTCTTGAATGACTACTGGTACAATCTCTTCACGAAAACGCTCTGCCTGCATTGCTCGATGGGCACGTTGCTGACTTTCGATGGCAAACGCATCTTGATCTTCACGTGAAATATGATACTTAGTAGCCACATTTTCTGCAGTCATTCCCATTCCTAACTGATGACCGTACTTCTCTTGTGGTTGCTGTCCATTTTCCAGATTTGAATCTACTAGCGTCGTTTGATCGCCACCAAATCGTGAACCACGAATAAAAATAGGAGCCCTACTCATGTTTTCAGTACCACCAGCTACCACAATTTTTGCTATACCTGATTGGATTTGTTGCACAGCAGAAGCAATTGCTTGCATCCCTGATGCGCATAGTCGATTCACGGTAAAAGCTGGTGCAGTTTCGGGAATTCCCGCTCGAAGTGCTGCTACACGAGACACATTTGAAGACTCGGATGTTTGACGTACTTCTCCCAGAATCACTTCATCAACACAAGTAGGAGAAAGACTTGCCTTCTCTAATACACCTTCAATTACCCTTGATGCTAAAAAACCAGATTGAACATTTTTTAATACGCCACCATATCGACCAATTGGCGTTCGAACTCCTTCAACAATTACAATCTTTTTATTTTCCATGAATTAACCCACCTTCGATTTATACTGTTATACCTATTCTTTTACCAGTTGCATCATAATCGTAGAATCCTTTTCCTGTTTTTCTACCAAGCTCGCCTTTCTCTACTTTGTCCGTAACAGTAGCTGATGGTTTTTCATTTTCATCGCCACTTTCTTTGAATCGTTGCATTCGTACAGCATAATTCACATCTAATCCTGTTAAATCCATTAAAGCAAATGGCCCAATAGGATGACCTAGTGCTTTTGTTACAGCTACATCAATTTCTTCAAAGGAAGCATAACCATTCTCATATAGGAACACCGCTTCATCCATTAGCTTCCCAAGAATGCGATTAGCGATAAATCCCGAAATCTCCTTCTTTAAAAGAACTCCTTTTTTCCCAATAGATTCAACAAAAGCCATACTTATTTCAGCCGTTTCATCAGATGTATGTGGACCTTTTACTACTTCTACTAATTCCATGACCAAGGCTGGGTTGAAGAAATGTATATTACATACTTTTTCTGGACGACTCACCGATTCAATTAATTTAGAGGAAACAATTGTTGAACTATTCGTTGCCAAAATTGTATGCTTTGGTACTAGTTGATCTAGTTGGTTAAACAAAGCTTGTTTTGCTTCTAAATTTTCCACAATAGCTTCAATGACTAAATCCGTATTTTTCAATTCTGCTAGTTCAGTTGTGAACATTAATTTTGCAAATGCGCTTTCAACTTCCTCTTCTGTAAATCTACCTTTTTGAATACGTTTTGCCATTTGTTCATGTAAAAAAGATTTCGACTTATGTAAACTTTCTGGAGTAATATCTTGCAGCACTACAGAATACCCACTTAATGCTGTTACCATGGCAATTTGTGATCCCATTGCTCCCGCACCTACAACACCAATTCGCTTCAATTTATTTGTCATCTCATTTACCTCCTATATCAATATCAATATTCGTCCAAAACATTTCTTGAAATAATTAATCGTTGAATTTCATTAGTTCCTTCATAAATCTTTGTAATTCGTGCATCTCTATAAAAACGCTCAATTGGATAATCCGATACATATCCCATTCCACCATGAATTTGTACCGCTTTATCAGCTACTCGATTAAATACATCAGATGCAAAAAGTTTAGCCATCGAAGATTCTTTAACAGCTTTTTTCCCTTCATCAATTAAATATGCAGCTTTATATGTCAACATTCTGGCTGCTTCTGTTTCTGTTGCCATGTCTGCTAGCATCCACTGAATAGCTTGATTAGAAGCAATCGGTTTACCGAATTGAATACGCTCTTTTGCATAAGTTGCTGACATTTCAATTAACTTATCACATGACCCCACTGACCTAGCCGCTAAACCTATCCGACCTTCACCAAGAATTTTAAGTGCAGCCATATACCCCATTCCTACTTCACCAATGACGTTTGTATCTGGAACTTCACAGTTTTCAAATATTAATTGTGCCGTATACGAACCTCGTAATCCCATCTTCTTATCTTTCTTTCCTACCACAAAACCAGGAAATCCTTTTTCAACAAGAAAAGCAGTAATACCACCTTTCGCTCCCTTTTCCTTATCTGTAACAGCAAAAACAGTGAAAACATCCGCTACTGGCGCATTCGTAATAAAATGCTTTGTTCCATTTAAAATCCATTTGTCTCCTTGCTTCTTAGCACGAGTTGATAGATTTGTAGCATCTGAACCGGCTCCTGGCTCGGAAAGTGCAAATGCTGCAATTTTATTTCCAGCTGCAAGATCTGGTAAATACTTATTTTTTAGATAGGGGGAAGCTAGGCGCACCAAGCCCGTACTACCAATACCAGTATGAGCACTTATTAAACTAGTAAACCCATTATGTGTACGACCTAATTGTTCAAGAACAGTCGCTTTTCCAACCATTCCTAAACCAATTCCACCGTATTCTTCTGGAATGCTCATTCCGAATAAACCAAGCTCTTTAATTTGTTCAATTAAATGTTGTGGAATCGCATCTTCTTCTTCGATTTGTTGTGCATAAGGCTCCACTTCATTCTCAACAAAATTTCTCACCATTTGTCCCATTTGTTCAATTTCTGCATTTACTGTTGTAAACATACATATTACCTCCTCCATTTATTTACTTAATCACTAATGCAAGGTTCATGCCAAACCAATCATGTTGATAAATAAGGGCATTTTCTTAGCTCTTATAATCTTTAATTTAAAAATGAATCAAACTAAAGGCTTTAGTGCCTATAGCTTAATTCATTTTTGGTTTAAGGATTCTTTTATGCATCAAATGCTCATTATTCACAATGGAATGTTATATTTTTTTAATTTTCTGACAATAGTTGATTGACTAGTATCTAATACTCTTGCTAAATCATATGTTGTTTCAGCTGCTTGAATTGCACGCAAGATTACTTGTTTCTCTGCATATTCTGTTGCTTCTTTTAAAGTTGTATAAATTATTGGAGATGATTCATTTGCTGATGATTGATATTCTGAGGGTAAATGATCCATGGTGATGATATTATCATTTGTTAATAATACAAGCCTTTCAATTAAATTGGATAACTCTCTAATATTCCCTGGCCAGTCATATTGATATAGAAAAGACTTCAATTCTTCACTAATACTTTTACTGACATTATATTTATCATTCATTTTCATTAAGAAAAATGAAATCAGTGAAAGAATATCTTCTCTTCTTTCAGATAATGGAGGAATCGAAATAGGAATAACGTTTAAACGATAAAACAAATCTTCACGGAATGTTCCTAAATCAACCATTTCTCGTAAATCTCGATTAGTTGCCGCTATTAATCGAACGTCGATTTTTTTCGACTGAATGGAGCCTACGCGTTGAACCTCTCGTTCTTGAATAACACGCAATAACTTCACTTGTAAATTTACTGGTAGCTCAGCAATCTCGTCAAGAAATAGCACACCTTTATCCGCTAGCTCAAACATACCTGGTTTTCCATTTTTATTCGCACCTGTAAAAGCTCCGCCTTCATATCCGAATAGTTCAGATTCTATTAAATCTGGAGGGATTGCTCCACAATTCAATTTTATAAATTTACCTTGATCACTTCGATCACTTTCATTATATATAAACTTTGCTAATACATCCTTTCCTACACCCGTTTGACCCAATATTAAAACAGTCGCATCGACATTTAACACTCGCTCAGCAATATCATATAATTGCCGCATTTTCTCATTTCTAATAACTATTTGAGACATAGAATAATCTTCATTTCCTTTTAAGCGCTCTATTTCTCTTTCATATTTTTTATTTAATTCATTAGCCTTTTGTAAAGCTGCTTGTAGGTCCATTAATTCTGATAAATCTCTTATATTCGTTACAACACCATCAATTTCACCCTCATCATTAAAAATCGGACTTCCTGTTAACAACGTTTCTTTTCCAGCACGATTATTTTGAACAATAGAAATCGACTTCTTTTCCTTTAAAACTCTAGTAGAAACAGGAAATTGTAATATCCCCCGCTTTACTAATTGATCCACCTGCTTGCCTAAGTAATACTCTTTTGGTATCCCTGTTATCCTTTCAATAGCAGAATTGGTCTTTATCGTTACACCTTTTTGATCTGTTATGTATATTCCGTCAAAGGAACTTTCAATAATGGCATCTAATTTCTGATTAGTCCTTCTTAGTTCCTTTACTTCTTCCAAAATATCTTCTACTTCCTGTGAAAATGCCCCTACAAAAAGAATCTCATACACATTCCATTTCTTACGGAGAAATAGACACGACTCCTCATCAAGTTTTCCTGTTGCTATACATCCATCACCTGAGACTGACCATTCCCCGAATACCTCACCAACTGACTTTCCAATGACGAGATTACTAGATTTTCTTTTCAACTCCTCATTAACATAAAGAATCCTCCCCTCTTGATTTGCTACAAATAATGGATATAGTATAGCCAATTGGTCGTAATTCATCTTTATCCCCCCATTTAGTAAATAATAACATATTTACACATGTAATCCTTGTTTCAGGGGTTTTAGTTGAATAACGGAGACAACAAAAAGTCTTAGCAACAATTTCTACGAACAAATCCTTAAATATAAAATCCCTCTCTGTACTTTACGGAGAGGGATTTTATTATATGCGTTCAGTTATTTTTTTTCGCTCTTCTTAACATCAATTCGTTGAGGTTTACTATCTTGGTTTTTAGGTAGTTCAATATGTAACATACCGTTCTTAGCTTCTGCTGTAATATGGTTTGCATCTACGTTATCAGGTAATACAAAAGAACGGAAAAACGAACCATAACTATGCTCTACGATATGCATATTCTTTTCAGCGTCTTTTGTTTCGCTTTCTTGTTTCTTCTCACCTTTTATAACCAATCTATTACCATCAAGTTCAACATCGACATCATCAGCATCTACACCCGGCATTTCCACCTCAACTAAATAAGTGTTTTCTTTTTCTTCGACGTTCATAGCGGGTGTAAGTACTCGGTCTTTATTGAATACAGAATCGGATAAAGAGAAAAATGAGTCATCAAAGAACTTTTGGAATACGTCATTCATCTCATTTTTAAAATTTTGAACAGTTTGGTTCTTAGGATTCCATCTACTAATTTGTTTCATCATATGCTCCTCCTGTTTGTTTTATATTGCGTATATCCTCTACACGCTATTTTTAATTAACCGATTTTCATATACCCAAGATAATTTTTAAATAAACCAAGAATGGTTTTTCTTATTTAAAGGCTATGATTTCATTGTAGAAATCATAGCCTAACTAAGTGTTTATTTGTTGTTTAGCACCTCAAAACAGAACCCGTAAGAAAAATCCGTAATGCCTTTATTACTTGAAATTATTCACTTCTTTTTTTGCTATTTAGCACGCTTTCCTTAATTTCAATCTTATTTTAACCCTAACTTTTTTATGTATGGAGGTGTAAAATTCAAACCCGTTTCTTAAAATATTGGAATAATAAATGCACCGTAGACAAAAGAACATACAATCACTATTGCAGGATGAATTTTAAATTTCACTAAAGCAAAGAAAGCAAGTACAGCAATCAAAAGTGAATGTATTGGACCAATTGACTTCAAAGAATCTATTGATAAATTATAGGTCAACAACAGCATCATAACGGCTATTACAGGCTGAACAAGTAATGACATTCCTTTTACAACTGGAGACTGCTTATGTTTTTGCATGACTCTTAATAGTAATATCAGAGCAATTGCTGAAGGTACAATAGTTGCAATTAAAGCCGCAATAAAACCTGGCCATCCCCCTACTTCAAACCCAACAAAGGCTGCAATCTTTGTTGCGATAGGGCCCGGCAATGAATTTCCTAAAGCTAACATACTTGAAAAATCTTCATTCCCCATCCATTTATACGCATTTACAACTTGATCGTACATAAGAGGAATCGATGCTGGTCCCCCACCATAGCCAAGAAGATTTGCTATAAGGAAGGCTAGAAACAACTGAAAAGTTAATAAAATCATTAGATTGTTTCCCCCTCATTATCCCCTTTTTTCTTTGCCCAACGTTGCTTCCATTTAAAATGGAAAGCACCATACAATAGAAAAATTGCAATAACAATACCAGGATGCAAGGAAATGATTTGCAACATAATAAAAGAAATAAGAAATAAAAGAAAGCCTAATATCCATCCAAGTCCTTTTACAGCTTTTTCTCCAAATTCATAAGCCATTTGTCCAAGCATTACTGCCACAACTGGCATGACTGCTCCAATCATATGCTGCACAGTGGTTGAAGTACTCAATTGATTGATAAATGCAACTAAGAAAACCATCGCTAAACAAGTTGGTAATACATGTGCTGCGACGCTGACTATAGCACCTTTCCACCCTTTCACTCGATAACCTAAATATGCAGCCATTTTGGTTGCAATCGGACCTGGTAAAGTATTTGCAATAGCCAAAATATCTCCAAATTCATCATCTTCAAGCCAATGATATCTAGTAACTGCTTCATATCGAATTAACGGGATAACTGAAGGACCACCACCGAAACCTAATATACCTGTTCGTACCATACCTATAGTTAAATCTTTATACATTTTTCTTTCCTCCTGCTTACAAGTATAATACATTTCGGAAAATGAAAAGATACATACATGTAAAAAGATAAAAAGGCATTATGATTAATCACAATGCCTCATCATCTATACTAGCAACTTCTAACCTACTATATAGATCATAATAAAACCCCTTCTTCTCAAGAAGAGCCTGATGATTTCCTTGTTCAACAATTGCACCTTGTTTAATGACTAAAATCTTATCTGCATCTTCAATAGTCTTTAATCGATGAGCAATAACAAAGCTTGTTCTTCCTTTCATCAAGTTATGCAAACCTTTTTGAATTTGTACTTCTGTACGTGTATCAACGTTAGATGTAGCTTCATCTAGAATGAGAAGATCTGCATCTTCCAGAATTGCCCTAGCAATAGCTAATAATTGACGCTGTCCCTGACTCAAATTCGTTCCACCTGAAATGATTTTTGTATCGTATTTTTCTGGTAAATACTTAATAAACGAGTGGGCATGAGCAATCTTTGCAGCTTGAATAACCTCTTCGTCCGTTGCATTTAAACGTCCGTAACGAATATTCTCCATAATACTACCCGAGAAAAGATATGTATCTTGTAACACAACGCCAACCTTATCTCGTATATTACTAATTCGATAATGAGTAATATTTTCTCCATCAAGCTTAATTTCACCAGAGTCCACATCATAAAAACGGGTTAGCAAATTAATAATTGTTGTTTTTCCAGAACCTGTAGGACCTACTAAAGCAATGGTTTCTCCCGCTTTCGCTGTAAATGATATATCTTTTAAAATAGGAGAGTCTTTCTTATAACCAAAATGAACATGCTGAAATTGTACTTCACCTTTAAAATGTTTTTTCTCAACGGCATCTTTCTGATCAGTAATTTCAGGCTTTTCATCCATAATTTCAAAAACACGTTCTGCTCCAGCAATAGCCGATTGAAACGTATTCAATAGATTAGATAATTGATTGATAGGTCGGAAGAATTGACGTGTATATGTTACAAAAGCAGCAATAACACCAATAGTGACATAACCATTTACTGCCATAATGGCACCTGTTCCAATCACAAGTCCCAACCCTAGATTATTCATAAAGTTATTAAGTGGACCAAGAAAGCCGGAAACAACCTCAGCCTTCAATGCTGAATTTCTTAGCTTTTCATTTACTTCATTAAAATGCTTTGTTGTTGCTTGTTCTTTACCAAACAATGTAATAACTTCTGCACCTGTAATAGATTCCTCAATATATCCATTTAATTCACCTAAATCTCTTTGACGCTCGGAATAATTCTTACTACTTCTTTTGATTATTTGTTTCGTTGTCCACACAATCAACGGAATAATAATCAGCGTTACAATTGCAAGCATCCAATTCAGCACGAACATCGAAATGGAAACACCTATTACCGTTAATATAGAAGATACAATTTGAACAATGCTTTGACTTAATGCAACATTCAAATTATCGATATCATTGGTGACACGACTCATTAAATCTCCTTGAGACCTTTGGTCAAAGAAGCGTAAAGACAACGTTTGAAGCTTTTTAAATAAGTCTAACCTTAACGTTCGTATTGTTTTTAAAGAAACATTAATCATAACGAATGTTTGAAGCCAAGTGAATACAGACGTCGCAACGAAAATCGCTCCCAATATTAACAGCATGTAGATTGTGCCATCAATATCTTTAGGGATAATATAATTATCTACAATAATACCAATTAAGAGCGGTCCTAATAAAGTTAATATAGTGGTTATAATGACTAAACCAACAGCCAAAATAAGACCTAAACGTTGTTTACTTACATATTCCCAAATTCGTTTCAACGTCTGCTTTTGATTCTTCGCTTTTACGACTGGACCTTGAAAGCGTGAACCACGTTCAAAGCCTGTTCGCCTATTAGGCTTTACTTGCTGATTCAACTGTCATTCCCTCCTTTCCCACTTGCGTCGAATAGATTTCTTGATAAATTGGGTTATTAGCTAGTAACTGATTATGTGTCCCTTTCCCTACAATTTCTCCATCCTCTAACACTAGTATTTGATCCGCATCTTTAATAGAAGAAATTTTTGAAGCAACTATAAAGATTGTACTCGTTTTATATTCACTATAGATGGCTTTCTGAATGATGTTCTCAGATATACTATCAACCGCTGACGTAGAATCATCTAAAATGAGAATAGCTGGCTTTCGCACAAATGCACGAGCCATTGCAAGTCTCTGCCTTTGACCTCCAGATAAATTCGTTGCTCCTTGTGTCAATTCATGATTTGAGCCATCTGAAAACCTTGTAACAAATTCACTTGCACATGAGTCCTCCAAAGCAGCAACTAATTCCTCTGAACTTGCATCATCCTTACCATACTTCACATTATGTTCAATACTCCCAGAAAAAAGTGTTGCCTTTTGAGGTGTAAAGCCAATAGCATTTCGAAGTGTTTCCAAATTATAATCTTTAATAGAAATGCCGTCGATTTCAATTTCACCTTTATCACAATCAAATAAGCGTGGAATCAGCTTAACCAAAGTCGATTTTCCGCTACCCGTTGTTCCAATTATGCCAATTGTCTCTCCCGGACTAATAGAAAATGAAAT
Organism: Bacillus massiliigorillae; assembly: GCF_000380245.2. GTDB lineage: Bacteria > Bacillota > Bacilli > Bacillales > DSM-1321 > Bacillus_AD > Bacillus_AD massiliigorillae. Next base: position 1,304,137 of record NZ_HG428741.1, on the reverse strand, counting down.
GTTCTTTAACACTTGTTCTCCATTTTTACTATAGCTATAGCTTACATCTTTAAACTGAACGGCTCCTTTTATAATTGAAGGCTTATAGACTTCTTCCTTATTTTGCACATCAATATTTGTTTGTAATACTTGATGAATTCGATTTGCAGAAGGAAAAGCACGGGCTATTTGTACGAGCACATTACTACTAGAAATCAATCCATTCATAATAATCGTTAAGTAATTGATAAATGCTAAGATTACACCAACTTGCATGGTTCCATTATCAACTTTTATAACGCCCATCCATAATGCAGCGACAATCCCCATATTTGTAACAAATAAAGTTAGTGGCATAAGAATACCTACTATTTGATCAGCACGAATATTTTTAGCAGTAAGATGGCTATTTACTTCTGTAAATTGATTTATTTGATGATTTTTTCGATTAAACGCCTTAATGACTCGAATACCAGCTAAATTCTCCTGTAGCTTCGTATTAACAGCATCAATTGCTTCTTGTACTTTCTGAAAAAGCGCCCCAGATATTTTAGTAAAGAAATACATACAAACTATTAAAATCGGTACTACAAATAATAAAATTGAAAATAATTGCCTTGCTGTAAAGTAGACAACGATGATACTTCCGATAAACAATAATGGACCTCGAACAAACACTTTCAATGTCATCATTAATGCCCTCTGAAGCGTTTCTACATCACTAGTCATAATGGTTATTAGTTTACCTGTTCCAAACGAATCTTTATTACTACTAGAAAAATGTGTAATTGTCTGAAATAAGTCCTGTCTTATGTCGGTCGCAAAATGTACGGCTGTTCTCGAACTATAAATCGAACAACCCACTCCTCCAATTAACCCGATAATTGCACTGAGAATCATTAATAATCCTAACGTAATAACATACTTGTTATCACTATTTGCAATCCCGGTATCAATAATATGCTGCATAATTGTTGGCTGAATTAAATCCATTGTTACTTCAACAACCATCAGAAATGGACCAAGCAAAGCAATATATTTATAAGGTTTTAAATATTTTAGTAGTTGTTTAACTGCATGCATAGTCGTCCTCCTTTGTACTACTGATTATGATTCTCATTCCAAGATGCTAATCTACCTCTAGCATCTGTAATTATGTCCATTAGTTCTTGAGCATGTTCTAAGTTAGTAGAAACATATATTTCAGCTTTCTTCAATTCGATTTCCCAACCTTGAAGTTCCTCATGTATCTTCATACATTCTGTAGTTTGCTTCCAAATAATACGGCGTCTCCAATGATCCCAAAAAGACTCTTCTTCTATTCCAAGCTCTTGTAGATACTCTTCTCCATTAGGATTTAAGGAATATAATTTTTTATCATTTTCTTCATGAATAGTAACAAAACCTTTTTCATGCAAATCTTGAAGAGCAGGATATATTGTACCTGCACTTGGAGTGTAATACCCATCTGATTTTTCCTCTAGCCTCTTCATAATTTGATATCCATGCATGTGCTCATGACGAAGCAATTGTAGTACAGCTAATTGTATTCGCCCTTTTCTTTTACCTCGAGCTCCCCTTTTTTTACCTTTCACATTCATATGTACTCCTCCTAGAACTATTACGATTAATATTAATCGATATAATTTGAATAATACCATAATAAACTAATGAATAATATTAATACAACTCGCACTGATAATTCCCATCAAATGTAAACAACAATAAGCCTTTGAATATTTGAACTCAAAGGCTTCTCCTAACTCCCTATTATTGATTTGTTTATATAATGATTCCTATGTCCTTCTTCGATTACCTTTATTACGATACATTAGTTGATCAGCAAGTTTAATTAATGCTTCAACTGTGTTTGCACCTTTCGGAAGACTAACGATTCCACTACTCACTCCTAAAAAAGGCGTTTGCTGAATAAAAGGTCTCTCTCCCATCGCATTTATTTCTTCTATCTTTCTTTTAATATATGTATTATTTTTTTCATCACCTAAACTAATACAAATAAACTCATCTCCAGATAGACGATACACAGTTCCGTTTCGGTCTGTTTGTTAAGGACATAGAAATAGTTTTCACAACTTTTTTGTGGATAGGTCATTTTCCAGTAGCTGCATGACTTTATCACTCATGCGCTCTGTGCTTGTTTGGCTGAAATGGAGAGATAATTCATAGGTAATTTTTCCGATTTTCCGCTTGACGGTCTGCGGCTTCGGGGCGGCTGTCTTAAAGTCTGTCTGTTTGGTTGGTTTCCTGCATAGGCTCTGCTTTCTGATTTTGGCAAAAGAAAAAGCAGGATACCTGTTTTCAGATTTCCTGCTTGATGGTGCTAATGCGAGGGTAGCGGTTATTTAGTTGTTTGGTGGGGTGTCAATTTATCAAACAGGAATTTAGCGATTTGATTTGTTCTTACGATTTTTCCAAACATTGTACAAAATATCTTTAAGAACCAACATCGCATCTTGTTCATTAAATTGATATTCCTGCTTTATTTCGTCCAACATTTCATTTAATCTACGAGCGTAGTTGGGAATATTCACTTTACTTTGATATTTAAGCAGAATAGGATATTTTTTCCCCCACGCATTTGTCCAGTTGATTTTTTCTTCCGTTTCTTCACTTGTTTTGTCGATAGTCTCCTGGATTTCTTTTATATCAATGTCAAAATCAATCAGTTCATCTAACGACATATTGTATAACACCGCCATTTTTTTCGACTGACGAATATCTGGAACTGTTTCATCTGTTTCCCATTTTGAAACAGTCTGTCTGCTTACCCCCAGTTTCACTGCCACATCTTCTTGCGAAAGTCCACATTTTTTTCTTGCATGAAATAAACTATTTCCTAAATTCATTGATTTCCCTCCCTATCAATTTATAGCCATATTATATTATTTGATAAGGACAAACTCTACCAATTATAGTTATCAAATCTGCACGTTTTTTTTACATACAAGGAACTTACAACTTCCAGTTTTTCGCTGACTTTATTTCACCATATTTCCCCTTTGTTTCATTTCCTATTCGACAAGGGCAATCAGCTTTTTACTGACTGCCCCTGTCTGTACTATCGCCTTATTCCTCTATCTTGAAATTCTCCACGACAGCGTGAATTAAGCGGTGTCCCATGAAATCTTTTTTATGAACATCTACCTGAGTATAAAAGATGATAGTTTAACGTAGCATTGCAAATAAGCAATATAAATGTAATTAAGCGAAATAATTCGTTCTCCATAAGTAATAATTTAGGCATTTTGTATTGTTAACATTCTCAACCACTAAATTATAAAGAGTGGAAAAACCTAATAACAGCGATTTCTTTAATTTGGCAAGTTTAATTGCCAAGAAACACCGAATTTATCAACAACCCAGCCAAACTTCTTACTGAAAGAATAATCACCAAGTTGCATTAGCACGCCTCCATCTGATAAACCTTCATATAATCGATTAATTTCTTCTTCTGTATCACATGTAATATACAGCGAAAATGATGGTGTAAACGTAAAATCATGCTTAATATTACTATCGATACACATGATTTCTTGGCCCCTTAAAGAAAAAGTAGCCTGCATGACGCTACCTTCATCTCCTGCTTCATTTGCTCCATATCGAATAATACTAGTAATCGCTGAGTCTTCAATCAATGAAGTATAATAATTCATAGCTTCTTCTGCATTTCCTTGAAACATTAGAAACGGAGTAACCTTTTTCATCGTATTCTCAAACTCCTTTTAAAATATATAATGAATGTAACTGCCGCACAAACAAATAGAAAATTATTGACTACTATCACTATGTTTTTTAATCATTTCTTGCAAATACTGTGCTGATTTTCCTTTTGGTATACTAATGCACTCCCACTCTTCATTTTTCACCTGCTTACCAATATAAACGATTTGCCCGACATGATATGCATAGTGAGCTAACTGCCACTCAATTGCATCTAATACAAAATACTTTTCACCGCGTATGTATACTTGCTTTAATAAATCTTCTTCCGTTAATTGCTGCAATGCTTCCAATACAACGTTCCATCCATAATTCCAGCTTTCAATTAGCTCTTCCTTAGATTGTTTTGAGTCTACAAATTCTTGTTCACGATTTCGATTTGGTTTTTCCCCATCAGTTGTTAAAAAGTTTGTCCATCTTGACACCATATTTCCACGAACATGTTTGATAATGATAGATATACTATTAGACTCTTCATTAAGGGTCCAATGTAATTCTTCTTCGGATAACTGATCAATAGCCTTATCTCCAAGACTTTTTACGTTTTGAAATCTTCCTAAAATAATCCTTAAATATTCATTACCCAAACTCACACTCATTCCCCCTTATTATATCAATAATAAATTCTTCTAAAAAAATAAAAATCCTCTTAATATTACAAAAAGAGAGCAGCCTAAAAACTACTCTCTTAAAAATCTAACCCAGTACTATTGTTCAAAAATTACACTTCTCGAATTATTCTGTCTCAAAACTTGATAATTTTTCATTTTTTGAATGAATGATAGGGTGTAAGTCAAACTCATACGCTGATTGAATAGCAATATCAATCTGTTTTGAAGTGATGCCTAACTTCTTACATTCTAAATACACCTTCTCGAATTCAGATATCTCATCATCTTTTCTTGTGCTACTTTCAATCATTAATTCATAAACGCTACGTTCTTCGAAAGAATGCGGTTCCCTTGCACAATTTAATACTTTAATAATACTTTCAACCTTTTGATCTTCTTTATTACATTGATCTAGTAAATATAATACAATACTTGTTAAAAGGAGATGTATAGAACGTATATCTTTAATAGTGCATTGTTCTAAGAATTGCCGGCCAGAATTCAAAATATGATCAACATATTCTTCTGCACTATTTCTCTTATTTTCAGCTATAATTTTTTGAGAACTCATCTGCTCTTTGATTTCTTTATTACCTTCTCCTCGGATCATTTTCACAATAGGGTTTTTCTTGCTATCTCCAGTCAGTAGAATTTTTTCAACATTGCTTTGTCCAGGCAAATCAAATAATACATTTTTTAGAATATCATGAAATATATAAGCTAACCCTCTAGCACCCGTTTTCTCCATAATAGATTTCTCTGCAATAGCCAATGCACCCGCTTCGTCTGCTTCCACATTTACACCTACACTGTCTTGTAACAAAGCATCCATACTCTTAACTACAGACGCCTTTGAGTGTAAAACAATTTCTTTCAACTCATCTACACTTAATTGATGAAGTGCGACAAGCCCTGCAAATCTTCCAATGAACTGAGGATTTAAACCATACTTAATCAAATCTGATTTTTGTACATGTAGCAATAAATTCTCTGCCGCATTGTTCTGATTTTCACATTCTTCATTTTTAAAGCCAATACTTGTTTTCCCATAAATTCTGTCGTGTATAATATCCTCTAAACCTTCAAAAGCACCCGCTGCCACAAATAAGATATTAGACGTATCAATTTTTCTTCCTTCGTTATCTACAACAACTTCTGTACCCTCAATCATTTTTAGTAAGGGATTTTCCACGTTTGCACCAGGGCTTCTTCGCTTCTCAGAAACAGATAATATCACCTTATCTATTTCATCAAGAAAAATAATCCCCTTTTCTGCTCTTATAACATCTTTATCACATTGGATATATAAATCATTTATCATTTCAGGTACCTCGCGACCTTTATAACCTGTACCCGTAAATTCTGCAGCATTTTCTATTAATAAATCGTAGCCATAAAGTTTTGAAAGCTCCTGCAGTGCCAATGTCTTACCTGAGCCTGTTGGACCCACAATTAATAAATTGTGCTTAGGGAGTCTGGTCTGCAATCCATTTCTTTTTTGTTGCATATTAATTCTAATATCGTGAAGCCACATAGTAGTTGATAATGCTTTTAAGTAATCGTCTTGTCCAATGACAGTTTCTTTCAATTTCTGATACAGCTTCTCAGGTGTCCACTTTGTCATTTCCAACACGCTCCTAATAAATTTCCTAAACTGTGTAAAATATGCCTTTCGTTTTCACTGGTATAAATCATCATGATTAATTTTGAGTATTTAGAAAATTAAGAAACAAACTTTAGCCATTTATCTTAATATACATATTATATCAAAAAATTTATAAGGACTCGAATATTGAATATTGAATATTCAGAAATTCACTTTTTCATACTCCATTATCAAATCACCAGTAGTATTACTCACTTTTAAACGATTTTTCCCTCCCCCAATTTCAACAACCGCATTATTTTCCTCTTTGCTTATAATCATCCGTGGGGGATGAAAGAAAACCCCCACCGATTAAAGTTTCACTTTATAAATCTATCATTTCATAAAAAAATGCGACTCTTCATAGTGAAGAATCGCATTTGAATTATTCTCCCAAAGATTCATTTACTGCTTCAAGTGCATGAATAATAGTTGTATCAAACAAAGGAACAGCTGAATCTTCTGGCTTTACTAATAAACCAATTTCAGTGCATCCTAGTATAATTCCTTCCGCTCCATTTTGAATTAGCTTGTCAATAACTTGCTTATAATACTCTCTAGATATTGAAGATACTTTTCCTAAACATAGCTCTTCAAAAATGATTTTATTCACCACTTCTCGATCATGTTTATCTGGTACAATGACCTTGATTCCATTTGACTCTATTCGAGATTTATAGAAATCTTGTTCCATTGTGTATTTCGTTCCTAGTAAACCGACGGTATGATAGTTCTGTTCCTTAATTTGAGCTGTTGTAGCGTCAGCAATATGTAAAATAGGAATGCTAATCTTTTGTTCAATATGGTGTACAACCTTATGCATCGTATTGGTACAGATGACAATAAAGTTTGCTCCTGCTTTCTCTAAATTTTGAGCAACCTCAGCTAGTACCTCCCCGGCTTTTTCCCAGTTTCCTTCTTGTTGATATCGCTCAATTTCATCAAAATCCACACTATATAATAAGCACTTGGCTGAATGTAAACCACCTAATCTATTCTTTACTTCTTCATTGATTATACGATAATATTCAACAGACGATTCCCAGCTCATTCCTCCAATAAGACCAATCGTTTTCATATTATTCCTCCACATATGTTTGAATGTTTTCTACACTTCTTATATTATACTATTCCAATTGCAACTATATAAGTTTTGCCAAAATTAAGAAAGAGCTGTACATAATCAGTAGCTCTGACTAATAAACAGCTCTTCATGTTATTTATCCTGTAATAATTCATCTGAAAGTTTCATCTTTGCGATGTTACTTGCTATTGGAGTAAATACAATTAAACCTCCTAACAGCATCGTAATACAGATGGCGAATATCACATTATAATTTATATAGATTTTCCCTGGGTCTATTAATAAAATAATAGCCGTAAAAATAATGCCTGCGAGAATTCCCACGAACAATCCAATGATAAGATACAACAGTACTTGCGTAAGAATAACCTTCATTACTCCTATTTTAGACAGAGAAATGACTCGTAAAATAGCAAATTCTTTTCTCTTCGAATTAATATTGTTTGCAAGTGTGTTGAATACACCAAACATGACACATAACAAAATTACTCCGATTACTATAATAAATATAGCCCAGCGTTGCTTTAGCATTTCTGATGATTGCTCTAAAGAATCTTCTAAATTACTTATCTTTAACTCTGGAAATTGTCTTTGTACATCCTTTAATAGCAAAAGAGTTTCATCTACAGCGTTTGTACTTATAAACATTGAATCAACCGGAATGAGAAACGTATTATTTTGCCAAGACATAAAAATATCTGTATCCATCGTCTCTTTAATAATAGCACCGACTGTTATAAACCCTTCATATTCAATCGCTTGTTTACTTACATAGAAATTTCCTACTTCTAATGTAGTCCCGACTTGTATATGATGCTTTTTAGCGAACTTTTCTGAAACAACAGCTTTATTTTCTAGCTGTTCTGGAAGATGAGGGATAATACCTTGCTTCTCCAAATCTACTAAATCTCCCATTCTATACAATGCCGTTTCATTTCCATTAGCCGTTTTTACTTCTAACGATCCTAATCCACTCATCCTACTAATACCATCAACCGATGTAATCTTTTTCACTGCTTCCTTTTGATCAGTTAATAGTGCTTCTTGATCACGCACAGCTATCTCATCAGATGTTCTACTTTCAATAACGATTGGAGTAGGATATTTCGATTTAACGTATGCTATTTCATTATGAGAAATAGTCGTTATTAAAACTGTTCCAAAAACAGCGATAATCATCATCGTACTAATCGTTAATATGACTAATGTATTTTTCTTAACTTGTGGAATTAGATTTTTAATTGCTACATACGATACATGACCAAATAGTTTTTTAGAGATTGGTAGGAATCTTATCAGCCATGCTGTCATATATAGCGGCAATAATGTAAAAAAGGCTATGAGAATAAGTAGTGCCGAAGATACATACATCATCTCAGTATCCTTGCCACTTCCGAATTTGTCCTTACCAACAGCGAATAAAACGATAGAAAATCCAATAATCAATAGAATAAAGCCCACTTTTTTACGTACTTTACTATTTTTAAAATCCATTTTCTCATTTTCTATCATTGTTTGTAATGGTAATGTTTTCGCTACTTTGTTAGATGGAAGGAAGAGAAATATCTGAATTAGCAATCCACACCCAAAAGCCACAAAGATACTTTGTGAAAAGTAAAAATCCATCACAGTTATTTGTATAGAAAAAATCCTCTCTAACATCCCTTGTAGATATGTATTACAAATAATTGCCAACATTAATCCGCTTGTTACACCAATCATATTGATTGTGCTACTTTGAATCATAATCATATGTTTCAACTGCTTATTAGTTGCTCCTATACTACGCATAACAGCTAATTGATTTTTTGATTTATAAAGAAGCACATCAAAATTTGAAACAATTAGTAATGACGTAACAATAACCACTAAGACAGAGATAACAATTAAAAATACTTTTAATGACTCTAAATTCATCTTTAAATATTCGTTTTCTTCTGCTATATCAATTCGCAATTCTTTATCGAATCGCTTTATAGCAGCTGCCATTTTTAAAACATCTGCTCCGTCTTCACCTTTTATAAGCATATATGTAGCTTCATGCATTTTCTTTGTTTTTTCAAAAACAAATTGTTGAACACTTTCTTTTGACATTATTAATAAATCAGGAGTTGTTCCTCCAGCTTTAATATCCTTCAAAGTCTCTACTAATTTAAAAGACTCTCCTTCTATAATAACTTGCTTTCCTTTATCAATTTGTAAGGCTTCAGCAAGTGAAGCATTCATGCTAACTTCATCTTTTTTAAAATTCTTATGAAATTTATAACGACTTTTTACTAAGTCATCATTTTCCACACCAATTGTATAAATTTTTGCCCCCACTGCATCTACAGTTAAGTGTGTGATAAGTACATCTGAAACTTCTTTAACGTCAGGTTGTGAAGCAATCTTACTAGCCAATTGTTCATCCAATACTTTATTTTGGCCAGGATTATAGCCTACAGATAAATCCATGTTTCCATATAATTGTTTTACATCATCTTTTATTGTTTGCTTTGCATTTGCGGAGAAAACAAATACTGTAATGATTAAACAAACAGATATCATAATGCTGAAAATAGAAGAAGCAACAATTAATTTATTAGAACGAAAAAAGTGAAGTGCTAATTTATTTAACGGTTTCATTTGTATTTTGCTCCATAATTTTTCTGAAGATTGCTAGAATATTATTCATATCATTTTCATCACCACATCCGTATGTATCAACAATTTCCCCATCATGAAAGAATAGTACACGATCAGCAAATGTTGCAACGTACGGATCATGTGTGACTACAATAATACTTTGCTTTCGTAATTCTTTCATGTCTACAAGAATGGAAAGAATATCATTCGTCATATTAAAATCTAAATTTCCTGTTAGTTCATCCGCTAGAACAATCGGAGGATTTGTAATTAAAGCACGAGCAATTGCAACCCTTTGCTGTTGTCCACCTGATAATTGCACAGGTCGATGTTTTTTCCATTCTGTTAATCCAACTTGTTGCAGTATCACATCAACTCGTTGCTTAATTACATTATTTTTGTCACCCTTCAGCACAAGTGGTAATCCAATATTCTCTTCTACCGATAAGTCTTTCAACAAATGAAAAGATTGAAAGATGAATCCAATTTGATCTCGACGATAATGAGTAGCATATGGTTCCTGAAAGATATTACTTTGTTTCTTTCCATGTAGAAAAATATCGCCTTTATCGGGAGCATCTAATGCACCCAATACATGTAGCAGTGTACTTTTCCCTGAACCACTTGTCCCCATAATGGCAATCATCTCACCTAGATTTACCTCGAAGGATATATTCCTTAAAGCGTGAACTTCATATTGCTCTCCTTTATATGTTTTTGATAAATTTTTAATTTGTAATACAACTTCGTTATTTAACATAACCCACCTCATAGTTTCTGCTTTTTTTAAAAAATAACAGTTACTATATATTGGTAAGATTATTCATTTCCGTTCGATTTTTTTAAAAAAAGCAGACAAATAATCTTTTGTCTGCTTCATATGTTTTCTATTATATTTATATGTAACTACACTATTTTTCAAGCTGTTCGCTTCAAATCAAAAGCTCCCTTAACAAAATATATAATGGAGGCAATTAATAAAATAATCCAAAGTCGCTGAACGAAAACAAGCTCCCAAACTCCTATTAAATAAAGCATCGCTGGAATGGTTAATGTCACCCAAGATTGAACGTTCGCTACTTTACTTACATAATTTGCGATAGGCTTCTTCAAAACGTTTAATACGTAGAACAAATACCATAGAAATGCCCACATTAACCACATTAAGGCACTTACATAATCTTGAAAATAAACAACAGCCATAATGGTGTAAATACAAGCAATGATGGCTACCCAAATAGCAAACCATCCTAACCCGCTCCCATCCATCCCAAAATAAAAAGTAAAGCCTACATAAAGAAAGGTTAGACCAAACAAGAAAGTAGCTGCATGTCCATATATAGTCCAATTGCTTTGATCAGAAACCATCAGCAAGTAAAACGGAATAATGACTTGAAGAGTTCCAATAAAAAAATTAAATATAGCCACGCTTCTAGACTCCGCTTTACCAGAAAGCATTAAACTATTCAGAAAGAGTGTAGCTCCTGACAACAATATACCTACATAAGTCATACAGTAGTTCCTCCTAAATCCTTAAATTTTCCCATTAAGAAAAAGCAGCATTGCTCCTATACAGCAAGCTGCTTCTACGTTCCTACTATTAAATAACTAATCCAACGATGATTCCGGATAAGACACTTACAAGTGTAGCTCCATATAATAATTTCAAACCAAAACGAGCTACAACATTTCCTTGTCTTTCATCCAATCCTTTTACTGCTCCTGCAATAATACCAATGGAAGAAAAGTTAGCGAATGATACAAGGAACACTGAAATAATTCCTAAAGTACGCTCGCTGAATTGATTTGCTATATCTGAAAGACTAATCATTGCTACAAATTCATTTGTTACAAGCTTTGTTGCCATAATTCCTCCAGCAGTAATCGCTTCTGACCAAGGAACACCCATAAGAAACGCAATTGGTGCAAACACATAACCTAAAATTTCTTGGAATGAGATGCCTAAAACCATATCGAACACAGCATTAATACAAGTGATTAACGCTACAAATCCAATTAACATAGCGCCTACGATAATAGCTACTTTAAAACCATCCATAATATATTCGCCAAGCATTTGAAAGAATGTTTGTTTTTCTTCTTCTTCAATAGCCAAAATATCATCTGAATCATCCACTCGATACGGATTAATCATGGAAGCAATGATAAATCCACCAAACATATTAATAACAATTGCAGTTACTACATATTCAGGTTTAATCATTGTCATATATGCCCCAACGATGGACATTGAAACTGTTGACATGGCAGACGCACATAAAGTATACAAACGCTGAGAAGATAGTTGACCTAATTGCTTTTTAACTGTAATGAATACTTCAGATTGTCCAACCATTGCAGAAGCAACTGCGTTATATGATTCTAATTTACCCATTCCATTTACTTTACTAAGTAAGAAGCCTATTCCACGCATAATGAAAGGTAGGATTTTGAAATATTGAAGAATCCCTATTAGAACAGAAATAAATACAATTGGGAGCAACACAGTAAGGAAAAAAGGTGCTTCCCCTTCATTCGCCAAACCATTAAATACAAAGTCCACACCAGCTGCTGCATATGCTAATAAATGATCAAAGACTGATGCAATTCCTTTAATTAATACGTATCCAAAACGAGTATTAAGTAGCAACATTGCTAATAGAAGCTGAATTACCAGCATAATAATAATATATTTATACTTGATTTCTCTCTTATTATTACTTGCTACATAAGCTAGACCTAATACAACGATGATACCGATAATTGAAATTAGATAACTCATATTTTCCTCCAATTATGATTTAAAATTTAGCCTGATACCGCAAAGAGGATTTGAATTAATCCTTACGATACTTTTGCATTTATTTCCTTAATATATCCAGATTTCAATTTCCTATCCAAAAGCCATAATCTTTGAGCTATCCACCTTCATTTGGATAGTTTTTGAAAGCAAAAAAACCAACAAAGATCCTTCCTTTGTTGGTTTCAAATTAATTACTAATAATTAAATTACGTTCTACCAGTTTTCCAATTCCACTAATTGTTATAAGCACCACTATCATTAATATTATTTTTGATGGATTCGTTGCAATTTCAAGTATATCATCACCAATAAAACTAAAAATAAGTGTTAATCCAAAAATACCAATCGATGAAGCAAGTGCAAACATTTTAAAGCTCATTTTATTCAATCCTGCCACAACTGTAATGATAAAGTTCGGAAATACAGGAATCATACACAGTATTGTTACAATCCATAAGCCTTTATTATTCAACCATGTTCCGTATCTTTTCACATTTTCATGCTCACAATATTTCTTAAAAAATGGCTTATCTCCAAAATATCTAAACACCCAATATAAAACCCATGCTCCTGCTACACAGCCTATATAAGATAGAACAAATCCGCCAACTAAACCATAAGCGGCTGCATTGGCCATCATAAATGCTGTTAAAGGTAAAAACGGTAAAAAAGCTTCTGTAAACGGTAAAATCATGCCTGAAAGAGGACCTAATTTCCCATAAGTATCAATTAATATTTGTAAGTTGTCCAAAGACAAAATCTGTTGAAGTTCATGGAACATATAAGATGCTCCTTTCTATAAATAATTTTCTATCGTAATTCGTTACGTCGAATTTATATTTATAGTATATAAGGAGAACTGAGAATCTCTAATCGATTAATATTACGTCAGCTTACAATATTGTAAGTTAAGGATTAAATAGCTTTCAATGTCATAAAAGCAGCCACTTTTAATAAGAGCTCAAAAATAAAAAGAATAGTCAATGGAAAAGGAACAAGGCAGCAAGGAACAAAAGCAAACTATTTAAAAAATTGGAATTACTTCAAAAGAAATAAAATCACTAATCTCTAAAGAATTATCCATTATTTTCTTTGTACCACTACTGTTTGGTATGAATATAGGGATTTACTTTTCATTAATTGATTATTCTCAATCACCAATGTTAGGAACTGTTATTACTAAATTAAGCATACTATGGTTGGTATTTATTGTTATACAAATCCTTCTATATCGCATGTGCAAGAAACGCTATTTATATGAATTAAACGCATAAGTGACGCATGATTACTCAATAAAGACTCTAGTAATTGTACTAGGGTCTTTTCCCTATTCACATTTGGTTCTAGTTTCATAGGTTGATATTACCAAGCTCTCGCTATTTATTTTTCTGTTACACTCTTTAAGGTATCAGAAGAATACTAGGGAGGGAAATAGCTAATGAAAAAACGAAATCTCCTGATTGCCCTGGTAATACTCATTACCTTTATCGGAGTTATGACATTACAAAGTATAGAACAGCATTATTCTAAAGCTGCTAACATAGAAGAAAATCAACAAGTAAAGGCGGAAACCGACTCAAAACTATTAATTGGTTATGTTCAAGATTTCCGCAATCCAAACGAAGTGGATTACTCAAAACTTACTCATGCCATATTCTCATTTGCTCACCCTACTGAAAATGGCGACATCTTATTTACAAATGATGCTTCATTGCAAAATTTAAAACAAATGGTCAGTAATGCGAGACAAACAAATACAAAAATAATGTTAGCTGTGGGAGGCTGGTCTCATATAAATGGAGGTCAGTCATATGATTACTTTCAAAAAGCTATTAGCCAATCAACTTCTAGATTAAACCTTATTAATAATCTTATGGTAATTGTAGAACGAGAAGGTTTGGATGGAATCGATATCGATTTCGAACATCCTCACAACTCTTTAGATGCGAACTATCTTGATTTATTTACAAAAGAACTAAGCGAGCGCCTACATTCGCACAACAAAGTATTATCCATTGCTGTGCATTCCAAAATCAATGCTGCAACTGGATTAGAGTCTGATTATGTAGTTTATGAACCATCTACTTTTAGTTATGTAGATTATGTAAATATAATGGCATATGAAGGCCAATGGGATGAAGGATATCACCCAGAAAATTCAGCGCCTTATTCATATGCTGAACAAAGCGTAAAATATTGGCATGATTTCTTTACACAAAACGATTTAGATACAAAAAAATTAATTTTAGGTGTTCCATTATATGGTCAGCCAGATCATGTTTCCAATCAACCGGTTTCTTTTGCAACAATCATCGAAGAGTACCCTGCATTCGCTGACAAAGATTTAATTTATATAAATGGTACTAACTACTACTATAATGGTAGAGAAACCATGAAAAAGAAAACAAGGTTAGCATTAGACTATGGTTTCGGCGGAATGATGATGTGGGAAACAGGGCTTGATACAAATGGTAGTGACAGTTTGACTGCCGCTATTTATGAAGAGCTTAAAAAATGATAAAGTGAAAATTTGCACGGGATAAGAAAAACCGTCACCGGTCTTTTTTGATTAATGTTTATGCTTCTTGTACTACTCCAAATCAAAAAAAGAGCTATGCGGCAGAAATAAGACGAGCTGTTCTTGAAAACCCTCTTTTGGTTTTCAAAACAGATTGGCTTATTTCCGAGCATAGCAGGTGTAAGGTTAGACAGCGCTAAATTTATATACTTTCTTTTCAACCAACTTACATTTTATTTTTCAAATTTAAAAGCATTATTTCTTCCAAATATATTGCTCAGCTTCAATAAATACTCCTGATCAATCTGTTTGAAGTTCTCTTCCGTAAATCGAAAATTCCAATTTCCAGTTGCTTTACCTGGTATATTAATTCTTGTATCTTCACCATAACCGCAGGAATCTTGAACAGGTGCAATCGCTATCGAGGAAACCGATTGATATAATGTTCGCAATAAACCTCTACATACCGGTGATTGAGATCCTCCATCGCCCCAATGACTTGAAGGAATATTACAATATTCCAATGCTTGGTTACGACTTGATTCATCTATCTCCCAAACCCAGCCTAACGTAGTATTATTATCATGAGTCCCCGTATATGCAACGGAATGATTATTATACGTATGAGGAAGATGAAGATTACTAGTGTTTCCATCAAAAGCAAACTGCAAAACTTTCATGCCTGGAAAACCACTTTCTTTTAAGAAAGCAAACAATCTTTCATCTACTGTCCCTAGATCCTCTGCAATAATTGGGGCGGGACCATACTTTTTCTCAAAAGCATGAAATATAGAAAGTCCAGGACCTTCTTCCCAACGCCCTAGCCTTGCATCTCGATTTTCAGCTGATATATACCAATAGCGCTCAAAACCTCTGAAATGATCAATTCGCAAAGCATCATTATACTTTACATGAAAAGCGATTCGGTGAATCCACCAGTCATAACCTTCACCTTTCATCGCATTCCAATCATAAAGCGGATTCCCCCAACACTGACCCTTTTCTGAAAAATAATCAGGTGGTGTTCCTGCAATTCCAATAGCTTCAAAATCTTTGTTCAGCATAAAAAGATGCGGATTTGCCCATACATCACTGCTATCATGCGAAACATAAAAAGGTAAATCGCCAATTAAGCCGATTCCTAAACTATTACAATAGTTCTTTAGGTTTTGCCACTGACTATAAAATTCATATTGTAAAAAACAATAATAAGAAAAGACTTCATCATTTATTAAAGCTTCTTCTTTTTCTTTAGACAAAAAAGCTTTGCTAATGATACTTTCACCTTTCTCTTGTATCGTCATAAACAAAGCATAATCATTAAGCCAGTATTTATTCTCTTCCTTAAAATGTTCAATATCTTCTTTCATGGATGTAGTCAATCTTGAATATGCCTTCTTTAGTAATAAAGGTTTATGCTTTAACAGCCAATCATAATCAACAGAATAAGAAGAAAGAGGATAACACGCATCCTCTAATTCTTCCTTTGTAATTAATGATTTTTCATACAGTGTTTCTGGATCAATATACAAAGGGTCACCTGCAAAAGCAGAAATTCCCGAGTATGGTGAATTACCTGCCCCTGCATGAACCATCGGCAACACTTGCCAGCAATGAATTCCCGAAGCAAGAAGAAAATCCGCGAACGCTCTCGCCTCTTTTCCTAAAACACCAATACCATATGACCCAGGTAGAGAAAAGACTGGTAATAGTGCACCCGCTGTTCGTGTAAACGAAATTTTAGATAAGTACGTCATTTTGACTCATCTTCTCTACTAAAGACTTACCATACGTTACTAGTTCTTCTTTCTTCTTTAATGCTTCTTCATGTGAGTCTGCTTTAACCATAATATATAATTTAAGCTTTGGCTCTGTACCAGAAGGTCTTACAATAAATGAAGAACCATCCTCTAATTCATAGAAAAGTACATCTGCAATCGGTAAACCAGTACTACTCTCTTCACTAGTTGAGATATTTGTCACTTTACCCGTTTTATAATCACGCACTTTTGTTACCGGAATAGTAGCTATTGAAGTTAGTACATTTTCACGTAAATTTGACATGATTGTTTTGATTTTCTCAATTCCATCTAAACCACTAAGCGTAATGGATACAACTTTCTCATCAAAATAACCGTATTTTTTATAAAGAGTAAATAGTGCTTCATATAAAGTCATATTTTGTAACTGATAATAGCAAGCCATTTCTGCAATTAGCATAGAGGCTACAATTGCGTCCTTATCTCTTGCATATGTACCAGCTAAATAGCCATTACTTTCCTCAAAACCAAATAAGAAAGTATGCTCGTTCGTTTGTTCGAATTCTTTAATTTTTTCACCAATAAACTTAAATCCTGTTAACACATCCATCATTGCAACATGGTTTTGCTCGGCAATAGCTTTAGCCATATTAGAAGATACAATACTTTTGATAACAACAGCATTGTCTGCCAATGTGCCGTTCGCTTTTCTACTTTGAATTAAATAATCCAATAATAGAACACCGATTTGATTTCCTGTTAGCGTTACATATTCACCATCAAAATTTCGTACAACAATACCAACACGGTCAGCATCTGGATCTGTACCTACAATCAAATCTACATTTTCTTTTTCTGCCAATTGAATCGCAATTTGTAAAGCTTCTTTTTCTTCTGGGTTTGGAGACTTCGTTGTTGGGAAAAGACCATTTGGTTCCATTTGTTCAGGAACTGTAATTAAATGTTTAATACCTAAACGAGTTAATACTTCCGGAACAATACGGTATCCTGTACCATGAATTGGTGAATAAATCATGCGGAAATCATCTGCTACTTTATTGACATATGTACTTCCAACAGATTCACCAAGAACCTTCTCCATATATTTCTCATCAAAGTCTTTACCAACTACTGTGATTAAACCTTTATTCATTGCTTCTTCTTTCGAACATGTTTTCACATCAGCAAAGATATCTAATTTTTGAAGACGATCTGAGATTTGTTTCGCATGCTCAGGTGGTAATTGAGCACCATCTTCCCAATACACTTTGTAACCATTGTATTCTTTTGGGTTATGACTCGCGGTAATGTTAATCCCAGCGATCGCACCAAATTCTCTAATTGCAAATGAAAGCTCTGGCGTTGGTCGTAATTCATCAAAGATATAAACAGCAATTCCATTTGCACTTAGGTTACAAGCTGCTTCCCAGGCAAATTCAACTGAATTTAAACGAGAATCATAAGCAATGCAAACACCTTTTTTAGCAGCTTCAGCGCCATTTTGTAAAATAAGGTCGCTTAAACCTTGCGTTGCATATCGAACTGTATACTCATTCATATTATTTAAGCCAGCTCCCATAATGCCACGAAGACCTGCTGTACCGAAATCCAGCATAGATGAAAATCTATGTTTTAGTTCGTTATCATTATTTTCTAATGAGCGTAATTCTGCTTTCATCTCATCATTTACAACGCTACTGTTCAACCATTTTTGATACTCTTTTTTATATGCCATTTGCCAAAACCTCTTCCTTATAAACAATATTCTATTTTTTATATTCAAATTTCTAGTTGTCGATCACGAATGCACTAGGAAACAACATGCATTCGGTTGAATTATGTATTCATTTGTAACTTTTTCATTATGTAAAACATCTTCATAAAGCTGCACCACATCCATTGCAAACGGCTTGTCTGAGCGATTCACACCAACAACCACTTTTTCCTTTTCAGTTACGCGTTGAAAGATAAATACTTTCTCTTCTGCATATATCGTCTTATAACTACCCTCTTTAAACACAGATAGTTTTTTACGAATGCAACCTAATTTCTTATACCAATTCAGTAATTCTTTATCTTCATTTCCCCATGGATAACATCGTCTATTAAAAGGATCTTCATATCCTTCCATGCCGACTTCATCTCCGTAATAAACACAAGGAACACCTGGTAATGTCATTTGAAGAAGCGATGCTAATTTTAACAATAAGATTCCTTTGACTCTTTCTTCCGGAGTCATCACTGTAAGAGATTTTTCTTCTTTCGTCGCATTCGCTAATTCTTTACCTCCAAGAGAAGTTAATATTCTTCGAGTATCATGTGTACCAATCATGTTCATCAAGCAATGAACAACAGCATCCGGATAGTTTTGCACTATCGATGTGACAACAACATCCAAATTCTCTGCATCTCCATAGCGGATAAAACGAATAATGGCATTCATGAAAGGATAATTCATGACACTGTCTAGTTGTTGCCCATAAAAATAATGACGTCTTTTTCCGTAAGCAATTTTATAAGAAGCATCTTCCCATACTTCACCTACAATAAGTGCATCTTCATTAATATTCTTAACAGCACTTCGGAATCTCTCTAAGAAATCATCAGGCAATTCATCCGCAACATCTAAACGCCAACCGGAAGCCCCTTCTTTTAGCCATCGTCGTCCGATTCCATGTTCACCCGTAATAAACTCTATATAAGATGGATTATCTTCTTGAATAGCAGGTAAGGTATCAATCCCCCACCAACTTTCATATTTATCTGGGTATTTCAAGAACTTAAACCAATGGTAATACTCAGAATTCTCCGATTGATATGCACCCACACTATTGTACGTTGCTTTTTTATTAAAATAGACACTATCAGAACCCGTATGATTAAATACACCGTCTAATAAGATCCGAATTCCTCTTTGCTTCCCTTGCTCGCACAACTCATGGAAATCTTCAAGAGTACCAAACATCGGATCAATCTTGGTATAATCTCCCGTGTCATATTTGTGATTAGAATAAGCTTCAAATATTGGGCTTAGGTACAAGCAGGTAATTCCAAGAGAATGCAAGTAGTCTAGTTTAGAAATGATACCTTTCAAATTGCCTCCGAAAAAGTCATTATTCATCACTTCTCCCTGCTTGTTGGGTGCATAAATAGGTACACCATTCCAATCATTTCGCATAACAATATGATTTTTAACTGGTGTAGAGCCTACTTTTGCAAAACGATCTACAAAAATATGATAAAAAATACCACCTTTAATCCAATCTGGTGTTTTAAAAGCTTCATCATAAATCGTTATTTGCCATGAAGGAGGCTCTACTTCTGTTTCGATAATGCCATCAACATCCTTGCCAACGTAAGTTACATGATCCAAGGATTTCAATTGAAAATAATACCAAAGCAATCCTTGATTCTTTACTTCCATAGATACTTCAAAAACGTCCCTTCCACTTTCAATGCCTTTCCAGTTCATCCTAAGATAATCATAGTGATTATCTTCATCTTTAATACACACAAGAAAAACTTCTTTTAATCCGTAGTAACGTGGAACCTGTATGTTAAAATTGATGTTTGAATTGGTAGGTACTGCTCCTGATGGATAACGAAAGTTCCCTATTGTAAACCGTGAACTAATTTGATTCTCCACACAAACAGCTCCTTAATCCTTTACTTCAAAGGTTCGATACCCCATATTTGACTAGCATAATCTTGAACGCTTCTATCTGCCGCGAAACGTTCTGCACCAGCAATATTATATAGTGACATCGTATTCCATTTATTTCGATTATGATACGTTTCTGATAATTGATCGTGAACCTTTAAGTAATCATCAAAATCAGCAAGACACATATAAGGATCACCCATACCATACTCACCTACTAGTAAATAGCGATAAATCGACTCAAAGGATTCTCCATTAAAACCTTTACGTAAGCAATCAAGTACTCTGCGGATTTTCGGATTATTTTGATAGTAGAATGATGCAGCATAACCTGACTTTAAACGTCGTTCTACTTCATCGGCATTCATTCCAAAAATAAAAATGTTATCTTTGCCAACAGCGTCGAATATTTCAACGTTTGCTCCATCCATCGTACCCATAGTCAATGCGCCATTAATCATCATTTTCATGTTACCTGTTCCACTTGCTTCTTTACCAGCTAAGGAGATTTGCTCACTAACTTCTGCTGCTGGCATTAAAGTCTCTGCCATCGTTACACAATAATTTTCCAGGAATACAACACGAATATTTTGACGCAACACTGGATCTTTCTCGATTTCAACACTTAAATGGTTAATCAATTTAATAACTTCTTTAGCGGCAAAATAACCTGGAGCTGCCTTTGCTGCAAAAAGGAATGTTTGCGGTACGACATGCATATTTGGATTTTCTTTTAAATCCAAATACAACGAAATGATTCGTAATACATTTAACAATTGACGTTTGTATTCATGAAGACGTTTCGCTTGCACAACAAACATTGAATAAGGGTCAATCGTAACCCCTTTATTTTTCATTAAATTCGAAAATCGAATTTTATTATTAAGTTTTATATTATCTAGCCGTTGTAAAACATCTAAATTATCATGATATTTACGGAAATGAGCAAGTTTACTTGCATCTTTTTTATATTCGTCTCCTATGCACTCATCAAGCAGCTTAGTTAGTTCAGGATTAGCTTGACATAACCATCGTCTATGAGCGATACCATTTGTGACATTTGTAAATTTCCAAGGTGTATTTTGATAAAAATCGTGAAAGACATCATTCTTTAAAATATCCGAATGTAGCTTAGAAACACCATTTACATGTGAAGAACCAATTACACTCAAATTGGCCATTCTGATTTGTCCATTCGAAATAATAGCCATACGCTCAATTCGGTCCCAATCACCAGGGTATTGATTCCACAATTGTTGACAGAACTGTTCATTCAATTCTTTCAAAATTTCATAAATTCGAGGTAGTTGCTGCTTAATTAGCACCTCTGGCCACTTTTCAAGCGCTTCTGCAAGAACTGTATGGTTCGTATATGTTACTGAATCGATTACCATTTTATAGGCGTCATTCCAAGTATATTGATATTCATCCATAAATATGCGCATTAATTCAGGAATACACATTGCTGGATGCGTATCATTAATATGAATCGCAACTTTTTCACTGAAATTATTTAAGGTACCATATTTTCTTAAATGATCATGGATAATATTTTGAATAGAAGCAGACACAAGGAAGTATTCTTGTCTTATACGTAAGGTCTTGCCTTCAGCGTGGTTGTCGGAAGGATAAAGCACTTTACAAATTAATTCTGCACTCGTATTTTCCATCATTGCTCGATTATAATCACCATTAGAGAAAGAGTTCATATCGAAGTTCTTAATATCTTGAGCTTTCCATAATCGTAGAACAGCTACATCATCAGAATCCGCACCAGAAATCATCATATCGTATGCAACCGCTTCAACTTCATTGCAGTTGTTATAATCGATACGTAGACCATTTTCAGTCCACACTTCCTTTAGTTCTCCTTCAAATTTAACAGGAAAGGTCAGATCTGTTCTCTTTTTCAGCCAAACTTCACCACCAGGCAACCAAATATCTGGTAACTCCATTTGCCAACCATCTACAATTTTTTGCTTAAAAAGCCCATATTCATAACAGATGGAAAAACCCATTGCTGGATAGCCTAATGTTGCAAGAGAGTCCATAAAGCAAGATGCTAAACGTCCTAATCCACCATTACCTAATCCTGCATCCGGCTCTTCCTCATACAAGTCCTCAAGTTGAAAGTTCCAGTCACTTAATACCTCTTGAAGTTCGTTATCTAACCCTAAGTTGTATATATTATTCTTTAAAGAACGACCAATAAGAAATTCCATGCAAAGATAATAGATTTTTTTATTTTGTTTTTTCTTCATTTCTTCATGATATTTTGCTCTTTTTTCAAGAAGCAAATCGCGAACGATTCTAGCACAAGTTTTATACATTTGATTTCGAGATGCTTCTTCTACTGAGATTCCGTAATGACGAGATAATTTATGCTCTATACTATTCCTTATTTCGTTCTTCAATTGTGTCTCTTCCATGGAAATTCCTCCAAGCTGTTTAAATGACTTATCCCCCTATGGTGAAGCATAAAGCTTTCACCATAGGGGATTGCTGTCTTTTTCTTATACATGTTGAACTTGACGTGAGCCCAATTCTAAATATAGCTTTTCATATTCTCTTGCTGATTTTTCCCAACTAAAGTCAATTGACATAACCCATTTAACTAAGTTATTCCAAGATTCTTTATTGTGATACACATGTAATGCTCGATGAATGGCATCTAATAATGCATGTGAATTATATTGATCAAATACAAAACCATTACCTTCACCTACGCTGCAATCTTGAATCGTATCACGTAATCCACCAACTGCTTGAACAATTGGAACAGTTCCATATCTCGAAGCAATCATTTGAGCTAAGCCACATGGCTCACTTTTAGAAGGCATTAAGAAAATGTCTGCCCCTGCGTATACTTTTCGAGCTAAATCTTGATTGAAACATAACATAGCAGCTACTTTACCTGGATATTGTGATTGTAACCATTTAAAGTAATCCTCATATTTACGCTCACCAATACCTAGTACAACTACTTGAACGTTTTCATTGACCACTTGTTCCATAATAGCTGTAATAAGATCCAAACCTTTATGAGAAACTAAACGACTAACAATCGCGATAACAGGTACATTTTCATCAACAGGTAAATTCGCAAGCTTTTGTAGCTCTGCTTTATTTACTTTTTTATTCTCAATGCTGTCAATTCCATAATTCAAGAATAACGATGAATCCGTTTCTGGATTATAGCTTTCAACGTCTATTCCATTTAAAATGCCACGCATTTTAAATTCATTTTTCTGGATGATAGCTGCCAAACCTTTTGCAAAATAATCATTTATTAATTCTCTTGCATAGGTTGGACTAACAGTATTAACCTGATTTGAGCATTCTATAGCCGCTTTCATCAAATTTGCACAACCATCATATTCAATACTTGCACCAGCTTCTGGTGATAGTCCAAATAAATCTCCAATGATACTCAAATCCATTTTCCCTTGATACTCAATATTATGAATCGTAAAAATAGTTTGAACTTGTATATGATGATAATTATAGTGTAGGTACACAGGAATCAATGCTGTTTGCCAATCATGGCAATGAATAATATCCGGGTCAAAATTAAGTAAAGCAATACTATCTAGAACGGCTTTACTAAAGAATGCATAGCGCTCTCCATCATCATAATATCCGTACGGGTTAAATCTCTTGAAATAGTATTCATTATCAATGAAGTAATATGTTACATCATTTTTCACTATACGAAACACGCCACAATACTGCTGGCGCCAAGACAAGCTCACATTGAAATGACCTAGAAATTCCATTTGCTGTCTATCTTCATTAGTAATACTTTCATATAATGGGAGAATCACTCGAATATCAAACTTCTCATTGTTCTCCTTCATAATCGCTTTAGGTAACGAACCAACAACTTCGCCCAATCCGCCTGTAGCAACAAAAGGTAGTCCTTCAGAAGCAGCTATTAATACTTTGATTTTCTCTGATTGTTTATTACCCTTCGAAACCTTCTCAATAATCGGAGTATCTACTGCAGCCGCCACTTCATTTATAGATGAAATAATCTCTGATTCCACTTTACTTACTACTTTTTCACGCTTATCGATTACTTGTTTTTCTTTTATATTTTTTCTCTTCCTAAGAGATTTACTTGCCATATCGAATCACCCTTGATTTGACTATTCGTCTTGAATTTTATTTCGCTTTTAAAAAATTAAATTACACTGCCTTTTTCAATAAAGAATGGATGTGTTTCGTGACCACATAATGTACGATGATTCCCAATTACAACATTTTTATCTGTAACAATGTGATTTAATGTTGCGTCCATACCAATCACGCTATCCTGCATAACAACGCTGTTGCTAATTGTTGCATTTTTATCAACTTTTACCCCACGGAAAATCACCGAGTTTTTAACAACACCATTAATCACACATCCGTCTGCAATGATCGAATTTTCAACAACTGCATCCGCTCCATATGTAGTAGGTGGAGAATCGTTAACACTTGTATAAATAGGACGATATGGCTTACGGAATAATTCTTCACGAACATTTAAATCTAATAAATCTAAATTACTATTTAAATAGCTTTGTAATGAATCAATGTATGCATAATACTCATTAAATGCAAAACCGTTAATCATAATTTCATTAGCATGATCACCTAGATATGTTAATAAGCTTCTATATCCTTTATGACAAGCAATTTGAATATGTCGCTTCAAGAAATTCTTTTCAATAACCATCGTACCCAAATAAAGAAATTCTCCCTGTCTTGTGCTCGATGTTTTTTTGATTGCTGTAATACGATTATTTTCTTTCATACGAAAGACTGTACGTTGCCCTTTCCAACTAACATCCTCATCTTGTTGACTATAAGCAAGCGTTACATCTGCATTACTTTCTTTATGAGCTTTTAGCATATCTGAGTATGAAATATTACAAATAACATCACAATCAGATAGGACTACATACTCCTCATCCGCTTTTTCAAGATAATCTAGGATTCCCTTTAAAGTTTCGATACGGTTATCCATTTGGATAAATTCTTCAATATTATCAACATTAGGCTGCAGAAGACGGATTCCTCCACGCTTTCTAGCTAAATCCCATGCCTTACCAGTACCGATATGATCCATCATATTCTGATAATTCTGCCTTGTTACCACACCTGCTTTGATGACACCAGAATTAGCCATATTAGATAGTACGAAGTCGATTAGGCGATATCTTCCTCCGAAAGGAACAGCGCTCATGATTCTATTCTTTGTAATTTCTGGTACATGTTTATCTCGAATATTAGAAAAAACGATACCTAATGCGTTCATACTACTACCTCTTTTTCTACATTGTTTAAATGGATTTTTTCTGCACACTTTTGTTTCTTAGAAGTACTCTTCTTAAGAGCTGTTACCTTTTCATCTAATACCATGTCACAGTCAATAATTACACCTGCTTGAATAACCGCATGATCCTGTACCTTTACACCAGTACCAAGCACTGTAATATCTACACCTTCTGAGCGCTCTTTTCCAACTGTTGCATGCGCCCCAACCTGAACACGACCATCTACAATACTATAATTAATTGTTGCACCATCATTAATATGCGTATTTCTCATGACAACACTATCTTTAATGACTGCACCTTTACCAACAGTAACACCACTGAATAGAACAGAATTAATAACTTGACCTTCAATTTCACAACCTTCTGCAATAACACTGTTTGTTACTGAGCCATTTTTTCCGATGAAATGTGGGTGATCTGGATAGTGTCGATAGCTAATTTTCCATTTATTATCACTTAAATCTAATAGAGGGTTTTCACCTAATAAATCCATATTACTTTCCCATAAAGATTGAAGTGTACCTACATCTTTCCAATAACCTTCGAATGGATATGCAAATAATTTCTCATTCCCATTAAGCATGGCAGGGATAACATTCTTACCAAAGTCATTTGAGGATGTTTCGTTTGCTTCATCTTGAATTAAATAACGGAACAACGCTTCTTTCTTAAAGATGTATACACCCATAGAAGCTTTATTGCTCTTAGGTTGTGCTGGCTTTTCTTCGAACTCAAAAATACTACCATCTTCATTTGTATTCATGATTCCAAAGCGACTAGCTTCTTCTAGTGGTACAGACAGAACAGCAATTGTGCAGTCAGCATCTTTCTCGATATGATAATCTAGCATTTTGCTGTAATCCATTTTATAAATATGGTCACCAGATAAGATAATGACATATTCTGGTTCATAACGATCAATGAAATTCATATTTTGATAGATTGCATTAGCCGTTCCTTTATACCAATCTCCACCTTGAACACCTTGGTATGGAGGTAAAATATGAACTCCGCCATTTGTACGATCTAAATCCCATGGTTCACCATTGTCAATATAATCATTCAGTTCAAGAGGCTGATATTGAGTTAATACACCAACTGTATCTATACCCGAATTAATACAATTCGATAAAGTAAAGTCGATAATTCGATACTTTCCTCCAAAATGAACAGCTGGTTTTGCTAGTTGCTTTGTCAGTGCATATAATCTACTTCCTTGCCCCCCGGCAAGTAACATAGCTACACATTTTTTCTTTCGATACATACACATTCACCCTCTTAATTTTTTATATAAATAATGTTTTTATATTTTTGTTTTAGTTTGTTTTACTTGCTGAAAAACAAGTGTAGTTAATGGTGGCACAGTAACCGAGATGTATTTGTCATAATCATGTATATTTCCTTCAATTGCTTTCAGAAGCTTACGATTTCTCTTTCCTGATCCACCGAACTTCTTCAAATCCGTATTGAAGATTTCTTTATATGACCCTTCATAAGGTACGCCGATATAATAATTCCCCCATTCTTCTGCAGAGAAATTGACGATAACAATTAACTCATTACCTTCTTGGTCTAAACGTCGGAAGGCTAATATATTTCTCGTATGATCGTTATGGCAAATCCACTTAAAACCATCCCAAGAGCAATCTAACGCCCATAAAGGTTTATGTTCTAAATAAAAATGATTCGCTTCACTAAAAAATGTTTGCAGCTTTTTATGAGATTCATATTTTAATAAAAACCATTCCAGCTCCTTGCTGAAATTCCATTCAATAAACTGGCCAATTTCGGAGCCCATGAACATTAATTTTTTCCCAGGATGACATAGCATATAAGCTACAAAGCTACGTACTCCTGCAAATTTATCATTATATTCTCCTGGCATTTTATCTAATAACGATCGTTTACCATGTACAACTTCATCATGTGAAATAGGTAAAATAAAATTCTCATCACACGCATACATAATTGGGAATGTTAATTTATTATGATTATGCTGTCTTCCTATTGGATCTACTTCAATATAAGAGAGAGCATCATTCATCCAGCCCATATTCCACTTAAAGTTAAAACCTAGGCCATTATGTGACGGTGGCAATGTTACACCCGGCCATGCTGTTGATTCTTCAGCAATCATTAAATTATTTGGATATTTAGTCAATACTGTACTATTCAAAGTTTGCAAAAATTCTATAGATTCCAAATTTTCTCTACCACCGTTTTTATTCGGTCTCCACTCTTCACGGTCATAATCTAAATAAAGCATCGAGGCAACAGCATCAACTCTTATTCCATCAATATGATATTTTTCTATCAAAAACATAGCGTTTGAAATGAGGAAAGATCGAACTTCATTTCTACCGAAATCAAAAATTCTTGTACCCCATTCCTTATGTTCTTGCTTTAAAACATCTTGATACTCATACAAAGGTTGACCATCGAATTCATATAAACCGTGTGCATCTTTTGGAAAATGAGCAGGTACCCAATCTATAATGACGCCTATCCCATGTTCATGAGCTAAGTTGACTAAGTACATGAAATCTTCTGGTTTACCAAAACGAGATGTTACGCTGTAGTATCCACAAATTTGATATCCCCAAGATCCATCAAATGGAAATTCAGCTATTGGTAATAATTCTAGATGGGTGTATCCCATTTTCTTTGTATATGGAATTAACTGATCTGCAATTGTTCGATAATCTAAATACTGATCATCTTCCGTTTTTCGCCAAGAACCAAGATGTACTTCATAAATATTCATTGGACTTTCATAAATATTAAGATTCGCCTTATAGTTCTGCCAGTCTCTATCAGTCCATGTGAATTTGTCCGTAAAACTATATGTATAAGATGCTGTTTGTTCCTTTGTTTCACTATGAAAAGCATAGGGATCTGACTTAAATAAAACGCGGTCATCCTTTGTAGTGATGGCATATTTGTATAATGAATACTCTGCCAATCCTTCAATGAACAGTTCCCATATACCTTCTTCTGTTTCTCTTTTCATAGGATGAGTCTTATGATTCCATTCATTGAAATCGCCAACAACTGATACAGCAGCAGCATTTGGTGCCCACACTCTAAAAACAAAACCTACTTTTCCATCTTCGTTAATCAAATGAGAGCCTAAATAATTGTATGCCTCAAAGTTTTTCCCTTGATGAAATAAGTATTTTGCTAAAGAAAAGTCTTCTTTCATTTGCTGCACCTAATTCAACTCCTCTATTAAGGTATTAGTATATTCAATACTGTTTTTCCTCATTACTAACTGAACAAAATTTTATTTTTTCACCATTGGATTACTTCTTTCATTATCTTGTGCGAGGTTCACAGGATGTGAGTCAAAGTGGTGTTGTGCTACAGAGGATGTTTTACCCTTCGTAGTTGTTTCTTGTTTGTGAGGTTTTGTTTCTTTTGAAACCTCCATTGTCAAATGCCTAAGCATGAATAACAAAATATGTTCTTCTTACTTAAATAGCGCTTATAACTACACAAGGTATTACATAAGAGCAGTTTGACAGCTACCCAACAGAAATAGTCATGCTAAAGCTGTAACTGCAACGATGTACTCAATTCCATTCTGTTGCAGATTCATTGCTGCAATACGATCATCATTCGATGTGTACTGACATGTTTTGCATATAAACATATGCTGCTTTTTATTGCGGTTAGCCCTCTCTGTATGTCCACATTTGGGACAAGTCTGAGATGTATACTTCGGTTCAACCGCAATTACTTTCGACTGTTTCATTCGAGCTTTATACTCTAGCATTTGCCTTAATTGTTCAAAATACCAACCATAGCAAACTTCTTTTTGAGCACAATTTAATTCTTCGATAACAAATAAAGTGTTTTTACCGTATTTAGAAACGAGTGCCTTGCTGACGCAATGATTTACATCAGTAATCCAACGGTTTTCTCGCTCTCTTATCTCTCGAAGCCTTTGTCGAGCTGAAGGTGTTTTCTTCATTTGTAACTGTTTGAGAAGACGTTTATATTGAGCTCGTTTATGTTTCGCTTGCCTCCCTGAAAAGAATGTCGTCTTACCTCTTGAATCGTATGTAGTAGCTAAAAAATTTTGACCGAAATCAATTCCTACGACTTGGCGAATATTCTTATATGAAGCTTGTTCAAAATATTTCGTCATTGGGATAAGCAACAACCACTTCTTATGTTTACAAATAAGTTTTGCTGTTCCGAAAACCCAAGAGCCATCAAAATATTTCTCCATTCCCTTCTGTATAAACGGCACCTTAATACGTCCTTGTAAAGTGTTTACAGAGAAACAATCTTTCATTATGGAATAGTCTCGATTCCATAACAAATCGTATTCAGGTTTTCTGAAGCGAACCAAACTCCAGCCATATCCGATATTTTTGTTAGTTTTATATTTTGCTATAACAGTTTTCATAACCGACTGAGCCATTTGCGATCGCAATGCAAACCCAGATCGCAACTCGGTATAAGTAGCTCTATGCAGAGCTGCTTGTTTTAGCTGCTTTGTATGAAAAACAATCTCAGAAACAAAATTACAACCATTTCGATATGCTCGAACCGTTTTTTGAAGCAAGGATACTTGTTCTATTGTGGGAAGAATCTTAATTTTAGCAGTAATTGTAATATTAATAATCTTCACCTCTCTTCTTCACTAATTACTATATTGAAATAGTTTAGTGAAAGAATGAAATAAATATTAACATTCTTTGAAAAGAGACTCTTATAGTTGACATTTTTCGATAAAAAACTCTTGACAAATACGCAAGATACATGAAACATTGCAATTCACCTATACATCGGGGCGGTTATTCATTGTTTTTTCATGAAAGGAACGTGCAGAATCTTTAACAATAAAAATGGTATATTCACTCCTTCATTTAACAATCTCTTTTATTGAAAATTAGTCACAAAATACTTTACATGAACAAATGTCATTTTACATTTAGCTATTTATGCTCACTCACATCATTGATTACCAAATATATCCTATAAATATATATTCTTCCCTTCCATTCTTTCTCCTCTTATGTTCTTAAATCTATTTCATACTTTTTTATTTCTAAATACAAAGGGACATTTATTCAAAAAAATAGATTACATGGAAATACTCCTATAATTTGTGAACATGACATAAGAATAAAAAGAAAGAGCATATCTTGAAACTGACATGCCTAAAAATATGCTCTATAATTTACAATTATAGTTGCATTAGCTTGTACCTTCTTCTTTATCAGGCTCGACGTGAATATGAACATCATATACACCATACCTATTCTTCATTTCTTCTTCTACTAATGTCGCAATATCATGAGCTTCATTTATATTTAAAGAAGATTCAACAAATATAACAGCATCTATTACCTCATTGTTTCCGTAATTCCTACCCTTAATGCCGTTTATACCTTTTACTCCATTTACTTTTGAAATTAACTCTTTATAAGCGGAAAGCTTCTCTACATCAAAGCCATCTGTTAATTCATGTGTTGCCTCTTTAAATATATCCCAAGCTGTTTTACAAATTAACAAACCCACAATGAAAGCGGTAAAGCTATCTAGCCAAGGCATATTCAATTGTGCTCCAAAGATTCCAATAGCCGTTCCAATACTTACCCACGCATCTGAAATATTGTCCTTTGCAGCAGCCATAACAGCCTTACTGTTAATCCGAGCTCCTAATCTTTTATTGTAACGATATACAAAGTACATAACGATCGCTGAAAATATCCCAATATAAGCAGCTAATATATCTGGAGATGCTTTTTCTTCTGCAAAGAAAGACCTAACCGTATCTGTTATTACTTGTATACCAACAGCGAACATAATAAACGAAGCAATTAAAGATGCTACTGTTTCGCTTTTCCAATGACCATATTTATGATCCTTATCTGGCGGTCTTTGTGCAATCTTCAGTCCTATAAGAACAGCAATAGATGCAATGATATCTGTTGTATTATTTAATCCATCAGCTTTTAATGCATCTGAAGAACTAATAAATCCTACAATCAGTTTCAAAATAGAAAGGAAAATATAAGCAATGATGCTAATCATTGCGCCACGTTCTCCCAGTTTAAGATCATTATACTTTTGATTTTCCAAGTATACCTCTCCTCCCTTCAAATCTAAATTCATTCTCTATTCTTTACTTTTCCCAATTCCTCATAAATACATAGTAAAAAATAATGTGTATTCACTCATTATTTTCAACCCACAGCATCAAATTATAATTACTCTCGATTAATTTACGAATTGATGTTATTTTTGATAGAATATTCTCATTATTAAATGAATGGAGGATATAAAAATGTTCACTCTCTCTACCTTGAGTGCATTCGTAATAATAGTACTGGGGCTTTTTATTATACCCGGACCCGCTGTTTTACTAGTCGCTACTCGTACAGCACAAAGCGGACGAAAAGCTGGTATTATGGCCGGCCTTGGAGTTGCAACTGGGGATTTAATTCATACGTTATTCACAGCAGTCGGACTTTCTGCTATTTTAATGACTTCTTCTGTTGCTTTTAACTTTATTAAATTTGCTGGAGCAGCTTACTTACTTTACTTAGGGATTCGAGCAATTTTAGAGAAGCCTGCCAATCCACAAATATCAAAGGTTACACCTGTATCCTCTATAAAGGCTTATACTCAAGCTATTTTAGTAGAAGTTCTTAATCCCAAAACATCTCTTTTCTTTTTGGCATTTTTACCACAATTCATACATCCTGGAAACGGACCATCTTTTCTTCAATTCTTAATACTTGGATTAATATTTGTATTGTTAAGTGCTATCTATACGACGTTTTTAGCATTAAGTGTTCAAATGCTCGGTAGGTTAATTAAGCGAGTAGCTTGGATAGGTCGTTGGAGCGGAAAGATTGTAGGTACAATTTATATAGGGCTCGGATTAAAAGTAGCTATCCAAAGTCAATAAAAACATTCACAACCGGTAGTAATGGATAGCGACTATATGATAGGATAAACGTCACAGCAATTATGACCTACTAGCAAGGAGATGTTAACAATGAACATAACAATTAGACAAGAACAAATTAATGATTATAAAACGACAGAAGATATTGTGAAAAAAGCTTTTGCAAATATGAAATTTAGCGATCAAAAAGAACATGAGTTAGTATCACGCTTAAGAAATACTAATGAGTTCATACCAAAATTATCGCTAGTCGCGATTAGCAACGATACTATTATCGGTCATATTCTATTGACTAAAATACAAATAACGAACGACAAACAAACATCAGAATCACTAGCTCTTGCTCCTGTTTCTGTCTTACCTGAGTTTCAAAGCAAAGGGATTGGAAAGAAATTAATTCAAGAAGCATTAAAAAAAGCCAAAGAGCTCCATTTCAATTCTGTTATCGTATTAGGACATCCGACATACTATCCTAAATTTGGATTCAAAAAAGCTTCTCTATGGGGAATAAAAGCTCCTTTCGAAGTACCTGAAGAGTCATTTATGGCATTAGAATTAAAAGAAAATGCACTAACTTCTAATTCAGGAGTTGTGGAATATTCAAGTGCTTTTTTCGAATAAACCCTTCGAAGTGAACAATCGAACTCATATAAAAAAACAGAGAAGCATTTGCCATTAAACGCTTCTCTGTTTTCTTTTTTACCTATGCCAAAACAAAGTTCATTAGCACAATTATTGATTAAACTTGTATACCCATCTCTCTACTTACGCATCGCTCTCACCTAATACACGATATATAAGCTCATTTAATAGCAAGTAAGGATTCTCGTTTTCTAAAACATATTGTGCTAAATACGGATTATCTGTAATGATACCTTTTATCGGCTTTTCCGCCACTTTACGCATATCCTCTTCCTCATTTACCGTCCACACATATAATGGTTTCCCTATACTCTCTAATCGTTTAATTAGCTCTCTGGATATAAAGGTTGTCTCAATGCTATAAATATCAGCCGAATGAAGGCTTTCAAAATCACCATACGCTATGGCAGAAATATACGCTGTTTGGATGTTTGGATTTTTCCTTTTTACTTGTTCTAATAACCCATGATTCATCGATGCAATAATACATTGATTCTCAAAATTATATTTCTCTATAATCTTCAGCGTTCGACCAACTAAATCATGCTCACGTCCATTGCTTTTCAGTTCAATCATAAGTTTAATTTTATTTTTCGAAAAAGATACCGCTTGCTCCAAGGTTGGAATTTTTTCACCTTGGAATCGGTTATCCATACCAGCATCATAACTTCGAGTCTGTTTAAGTGTTACATCCCAAACATTTCGGTTTACTCCTGTCGTCCTCTGAAAGTTTGTATCGTGCAACAAAATTAATTGTCCATCCTTTGTCTGCTGAACATCCACTTCCGCGTAGTCAGCACCACTTTCGATGGATTGTTCTAATGCTGATATAGTATTTTCAGGTGCAAAGAGAGCTCCCGCCCGGTGCGCCACTATTTCGATTTGACTTCGTGTTCCAGAAAATATTCGTGATTCATAATTCGGCGTAAATTCCGAGTAAAAAAGAAATAGTAGTGTAATGACAACAGCTTTACATATACCTAAGAATAACGCTTTCCGCGTCCATTTATTTTTATTTCTTAATACCACATGATGTTGTGAATAATATAGCACAGTAATTAAGGCTAAATTTCCTATCGCACACAGCATTCCAAAAGCTATTCTACCTATGTAATCCATCGTCGAAAAATAATACCAGAACTGCGCTTGCGCTTCTTCCCCAACAAAAGAAAACTTAACAACTGTTAAAATCAAGAATATACCAATATAATATATTGCCGCTGATATAAACCATAAAAAGAATGACCAAACAATAAAATACCATAAGGTAATCAACCATTTGCCCTTAAGCATAGAAGAGCTTGTTCTACACGCCTCGCGAAAACTAACGCCTTTTAAGATTGTTTCATGCAAACTGAAAATCCATCGAAAAACGAGAATTAACAAAAAAAGATGATTCCTTTATAAAATATATTTAGAAATGTCTTCCCATGAATATAATCTAGAATAAATCCCGGAACTTTTACGATAATCAAAGGGCCTGCTGAAAGTGAAAAACCCGTTAATGGGATGATTACAGCTACAAACAGCATTAATAATACATTCCGTGGCCACATAATGATTACAGCTTTTCTAACAGCTTGGGCCATCAATTTTAGCGGCCCAATTTTACTTCTCGATATACCATGTTGACAGTAAATAATGATTGCCGTAATTTCAACATACACATATAACAAGAATAAAAGAAACAATAGCAATAAATACACAATAGCTACAGGATGAGTGAATAACTGCGTCATATTTTGAACCGTCAAATAGTTGAGCCCTGCAACCTTTAATGCTTGTTCCAACAATAGCTCATAATACGGCGCTACCAATACTAAAAAGAATTTATATAAAAGCTCGAATATTAAAATCGTACTCCAATCCCAAAGGATTAGTCGAAACGCCTTTTCAAATAACTGTTTCACTTTAAGACACAACCTCTGCCCAAAATATTAACCACAAGTTAACGTCGTCTTAATAGGATGCCCTGACAACATGTATCTATTACTTACTATTGTTAAATACTTCAAAAAATAACTGTGGAGAAAGGCTTTCTCCACAGTTATATAATAAAAATTAAATGTTTATGACTAATTATTTTCATATTCTTTAGAACCTTGATTACTCATAAAAATGAGTTATCGTTACATAGATTGCTCTATATTATTAAAAAATTTAATACATGTATATACCCTTATATTTTTTCATTGTGATATATAATTATTTTCATGTAAAATAGTCATTGTCAAAGGTATTCAATTAAAACCGATATTGAGTTCATCTTGAGTGTAGAAACAGACAATAATTATAATAAGTGGTGTTTATGATGGAAAAAATGTATAAAATCCAGTCTGATAGTATGCATCCATTTAATTGGAACGGCTTCCTCGAATGTATTCGTCATTGTGAAGGAACCCTTCATTCAATTCATTTGCATACTGGAGAGTCAATCAACATTCAAAAACAATTAGAATTTGAGGGACCATTCACCCTTACTAGAGCAAGTAAGGACTTTTTAAACATGAAAATAAAAGCAACTTTTCCTTTTATTTTAAGAGATTTAACCTCGAATTTAGATCACGGTTATATGATAGTACAAGCAAAATTAAATCAATATGATATAGCCAGATTCCAAAGTTATAAATTCAATGTTATGCTATACTGATTCATTTAACGTATAAAGGGGCTGTTCAAAAAGTGATATTCCATCACTTTTCGAACAGCCCCTTCGTTTTATACTACTGATTACTTACTCTCTTATTTAGATAAGTTTTCAGTAATGATTTCATAAATTTCAGGTTGTCCTGAACCATTTACAAATTCAACATTAATTGAAACAATTTTTTCCGCTTTCTTTAATTCAAATACATTGTATCCTTTAGATAACGTACCTAATTCAATGTATTTATCCTTATCCGTACGAGCAACTACTTTCGCATTTGAGATTTTACGCTCATTTTGGAAGATTTGAACACGTTTTACATCTTTACCTTCAAACATGTTGTATACTAATTTATCGCCCGCTTTTACTTCAGTACGAGGAATAAATGATGTTTGGATATTGTTATCTTTTAAGTTATCTAAACGATGCTCATCATTTAATGGTTTAACGTTTGACATGAACTCAACTTCAGCTACAGGATTATTCACTGAGAAGTCAGCCATACGGAACCAAGAATCTGTGCTATCCGTTGCTGTTAGGCGTAAATATTGCGCATCAAAATCTAAATCATACATATTTAATTGCGCAGGAATTTTACCTTCAGTAAGAGTTTTCCAAGTTGTTCCGTCTACAGAATATTCTAGTTTACCGTCACGAATACGGTCTGCTCCAGATACTCGGTCTGAGATAATTTGAACATTACGGATGTTTTTCACTTTACCTAAATTTAAAGTTACATAATCTCCAACTTGTACTGGTGAACTTGAGATAAATGCATGATCCACGTCACCATTGATCATATAATCTGCTTGGTTATATTGTGGCCAAGAAGCAGATAATCCATTACGGTTCGTTGTAACAGAAAGATCTCCTCTACCTTCAACATTTACCTTTAAGTTAAATGCTTTCTTATACTTGCTTGTAGCATTTGATGTAAATCTCACTTGCTTAACAGCTAGCGGCTTTTCAAGGACAACTTTTCCACTACCTTTAACTGTAGCAAAATCAATCCAATCTCTACCATTAATTGTGTAAGCTAATTTACCAGTTGCACCTTTTTGTAGTTCAACAGAAGTAATGTACTTGTATTCTGGAAGTTCAATTGTTGCATAGTCGTTCTTCGTCAACTTAACAGGTTTGCTTGTTGTGAAGCTATACACATCTTCCGTGTTTACTACGTCTTTTTGTAATTCTGCTTCTTTAATGTCCTTTTTGTTAGAATAAATTCCACTAGTTGTTGCTTTATTCACTTGGAATTCTCTAACAAATACTTGATTAGCTTGATCTTCTAAAGCTGTATATTTAATATAACGAGCAGAAGCATCTAATGTTTCAAAGATTTCATGATCTTCGTTATTTTTAATTAGCGTTTTCCACGTTTGACCATCTTTAGAAATTTCTAATTTGCCCTTCATAATAGTGTTATCACTATTAGTACGACCCATTTCCATGTAAATGTTCTTTAATTCTTCGACTTTACCAAGATCAACTTGAATGAAATCACCTTTTTTAATTTCATTTTGTGAACGGTAAGTAGTGTCTAGACGTCCATCAACCATACTTGAGAACTCGTAAGGAGCTTTTGTATTTAACCAATCTTCATGCTTTAATGGCACTAAGTTTTCTGAAGCTGTAACCTTATAGTCATAAGTTTTCACTTCTTCTTTCTCTACACCATTAAAGAACATTTCATCAGTTAATGAATTTGCTTTGCTAACAAATGCAGCAAGAACTTCTTCAGAAATAATTGCTTTATTTTTATTTAGCTCTTCAATCTTAACACTTAATTGAGATTTTAAATCCCACCATTGCTGTGTATTCTTATTCATCATTGCAGTAACCATATCAGTAGCAATTGTAGCTGCATCTGAATATACACCAAGCTTATCTAGTTGACGATTAATTTCTTTCATCATCTTAGGATCTTTCAAGTCTGCTTTAACTTTATTTACTGCTTTTTCAATATTTTTGAATTCAGCTTTTAAAGTAGCAATCTCAGAAGTAGGTATTGTTCCTTTTTCAACTTTTGCCCAGAAGTTATCCATAACCTCTTTCATTTCAGGTGCATCAGGACGACCTGTATCTAAACGTGTTGAGTGATCAGCGAACACTTTAAAGCTATCTTTCAATTCCGCTCCAACAGTTGCTTCAATTGCACGATCCCATGCTTTATCATGATCATACTTCGCAGTGTTCCATGCATAATCAGCACCTGTATGAATGGAAATTTTAGATGACTCTGCAAATGTCATTGGGTTAATAATGAATCCACCAATGTTTTCGTTTAAGTTATTTGGAAGGTTATAAATTGGTCCTAAAGCCAATTTCTCTTCTCTGTAATCACTTACAGGATAGTTCCACCATAACAACATGTCACGACCATAAATATCTTTAATTTTTTTTGCATCTTCAGGTGTTACAGTTTGTGACATTACATCATTACCTGTCCACATTACCTCAATGTCTTTATCTAATGTACGAGCAAAATCTTTCGTATAAGTTTTTACTTCGTCTCCATTGAACATTACACTTCCCCAATATTCCGTTGGTACAGTAATAAGTGGTGTAACATCACCTTTAGCTTTAACAAAATCATTATTAAAACGGTTCAATACTGTAGCTTGTCCTACTCCATCTACGATGAAGATATCATCCCATAGGATTGAGAAGCTACGTACACCCATTTCATATAACGCTTCAGCTTTATCTAGTAATGCTTTGTAATCTTCAGGGTGAACTTCATGTGTTTCTTCATTGAATCGAATATCTTTACCTGGAGAAATAGCAAACACGAAGTCTACTTTATTTTCTTTAGCAGTCTCAATTAGTTCTTTCATACGACCTAATTGATCAGCTGGGTATGGCTCTCTCCACTTATCACGATGATAAGGGTCTGATTTTGGAGCATATATGTAAGAGTTGATTTTATTCTCACCATAGAATTTGAATTGATTTAAACGTGTTTCATGGCTCCATGGCTCTCCATAAAAACCTTCTACAATCGCACGTTGATGTTGTGAAGGATGGTCTTTAATATATAATTCTGGAACATGAACACCATCTTGTTCTTTTTCAATTAATTGCTTTAACGTTTGAACACCATAGAATGTGCCCTTTTCGTCTTTACCTTCAATTGCAATCTTTGAAGATCCGTTTTCATCCGCAACTGTAGCAAGTGCATAGCCTTCAGCAGTTGTAATCTTGCTAGCATCATCCTTGTTCAGCTCAGCAAATAATGCATTTAATTCTGCGATTTCATCTTCGTCTTCACCAATAAGAATTGTTGTATCTTTCTCATTGATTGTTGTATTAACTTTAATACCATATTTATTAAGTAACTCCGTTAATTCGCGCATCGCATCTTTATCAGCTACATCTTTACCAATGATGTTAACTGAAGAAGTAAAAGTAAAGTCCTTCCCTAGTTCATTAACAACTTGAGGAGTTGGGCTTAACTTTTCAATTACATTACTTACAACCATTTTTTCTTTTTCTTCTTTAGTTGCATCCACTGCGAATACGGCTGTTGGAATCGTAGTTGCTGTTAAACAAGATGCCATTACAATTCCGAAAACTTTTTGATGCTTGTTCTTTTTCAAATACTCTCTCTCCATTCTGATGACGCTTTCAGTAGTTGAAATAATAGAAAAGTTACAAACATAATATAATTTCAATATAACTATATTATTAAATCTACCTTCAACTAATTAATAATAAAGCCTAAAAATATTGTGAAATCGCTTTCCGAATCTAAATATATTAAATTAAAATACAAATGTCAATTATATTAATATAGTGTTATTTTCAGAGTATTAGTTAAGTCACTTAATTTCCGAATTTACTTCTTAATTATTTCACAAAAGAAAAAAGAGACTGTCCCATCTACATAAAACTTGGGTAGCCTCTTTTTTCACGAACATTTCTTACTTTTATCTTTAAATATTACGCTAAATTATCGCTTTTTTAAGAAATTCACTTCAAAATAGAGAATTAAATCGAAAAGATTCGCATTTTCTCACCTTTAGAGTTCCTCTTTTACTATCTATTTACCATTTCACATTATAAATCTCGTCAAATAATACGACTTATTTTCATTACTTACTATGCCAAAATCAGTGTAACTTTACTATTATTACGTAGTTGTCAATTATTTTTCTTAAATCAAAAGTGAAATTCCACTCTGAAAAACTGTATCACTTCATGAAATTGTAAAAAATACAAATAGTTTAAATATATGTTAGACGAGGAATTAATCCTTATATTCTACTATATTAAACAGATAAGTAATTATTTTCAAAACATTGAATACATATTCAGAAATTAAACAACACATTCAAGAAATCAGATTTCCTACTTAGGTGATATATAGAGTCCCTCACTTTTTTTCCATTCAGCATGGAAAATATTCTTCACATCATTGAAACCTTTAATCTTGAGTTCTTTCTGTAACCATTTTTCATCTAGTCCATTTTCATACAATGTGTTCCTTATTATTTCCCCATCAATAATGAGTGTTATAGGTAAATCTATTTTCTGTTCAGGTAATTGTAAATCTTTATTCTTAAGATTATCATATTTCGATTTTAAAGCTACGCTAAGTTGACCATTAGGTTCTAAAATTGCAAATTCAACTTCTCTTATTGAAAATACTCTTTGCTGGCGTAGTAAGCTTAATATTTGATTAATATCTAATCTAGACTTTTTTACTGCATTACGATCTAGTTTCCCATTCCTAATTATGAAAAATGGTTTTCGTTGTATTATAAATCTGATTTTTATATATTTCATCGTAACAAATTCTAAAATAATCATTAACAAAGTCCACAAACCAATAGCGTAAAGAAACTTAAAAATACTTAACTTATTTTCATATATAACATGTCCTAAAAAGTCATCTAACATTAAAATAAAGATAAAATGAAATGGAGTTAATTGAGAAATTGATGTTCTCCCTGTAATAAGAAGAATACAATACAAAGAAATAAACCCAATAACTACCTTCAGTGCAATTAATCCTAAGCTAACTTCATCCAAAGTTGCAACCTCCAAAACCAAACGTTTCTATAAACACATTATGTTTAGGAAGGGCAATTTATATACAATTATTAGTATTAGAACTCTGTCTATTTTATTGTACCAACTTCATCGTTTATGATTTTTCAACTTTTATTTTGTTTCATCCATCACTGTCTACACATTTTACCGTAAAACAAAAGGTGGACCTTCATAATAAGCCCACCCAAATATTTACTCAATTATCCAATTTAAAAGTGACCGATCCAACACCCATTTCCATATTCACATTCAAAATTACATCAGCGTTATCATAGGCTGCATTAACATATACTCCATTTCCTTTAGAAATAAAGTTTTCCATGTTAATCTCCCCTATTCCTTTTTGAGATGTAATTTTCACTCCAACTTTTGAAGGTAAAATAACCGTAGTTTCTCCCACACCAGTTTCAATTGTAGTTGTAAAACTTTCTTTCCACTCTCCACCTAAATCAACCTCTAGCTGACTCACACCAGCTTGAATATTTAATTGTTTTAGCTTTAAGTCTCGTAAATCTAGTTTTGCCATCGATGCACCAGTGTTAACTGATAGTTTCATTGGGATTTTTTTCGAAAGCTCTATATTCCATTCGTTCTTTACATTCTTAATTTGAGGAAACTTTAAATTTTTCTGCTTAATTACTACCTCACCTTTATCATTACTATAATCATATTTTACAATCGGTTTAAGTTTATCCTTATTATAATTAATGCTTCCTTCAATCCAATCCTTTGCACCTTTTGAAACATTTAACTCTCCTGCTCCTACATTAAGTTCTACATCTAATTCCTTTGCTCTATCCTTTTTAATCAAGATAGGCTCATTTTGTACATCACCACTTACTCCACTAACTAGATTGTTACAACCCGCTGCTATAAATAATAATCCACAAATAAGACCAATAAATAATGTTTTTCTCATTTTTTCCTCCCCCATTCAATTGTTTTTTACTTTTAGCCTGATAATTTAACAACATTCCATTTGGAATACTTTTACATCCACTTATAATTCAATCATATCTCCTTACACAGTTTCACAAATGTAGCTGAAGTAATATTTTTTCTTAAGACTTAAGACGTAATGAATTTCACACTCAGTGAACTTTTTCTAAAAGAATATTTATAAAATAAGCAGAATGATTGAATCCAAAGTTGTCCAGCAGTAAGCTCAATATGTATTTAAATAGGCAAAGGGGTTTTTTCATGTCAGTCAAACTAGGAAGTATGCAAGATGAATGCCATTAAAATTATTGTGCAAATCGCTATTTTATATGTTTTTTTGTTCATTGGAAATGCTATGCATACATACGCGCATATTCCACTACCAGGAAGTATTATCGGTTTATTATTATTATTTCTAGTATTATCTCTAAATATTTTGTCTGTAAAATGGATTGAACGAGGAGCTGGATTCTTATTAGCCTTTTTACCACTGTTATTCGTTCCTACTCTAGTAGGAATTATAAAATATCCTG
Organism: Bacillus massiliigorillae; assembly: GCF_000380245.2. Classification (GTDB taxonomy): domain Bacteria; phylum Bacillota; class Bacilli; order Bacillales; family DSM-1321; genus Bacillus_AD; species Bacillus_AD massiliigorillae. The sequence continues at coordinate 1,261,642 of NZ_HG428741.1, read as the reverse complement.
ATCTTTTTTATGGTAAAGGTCTATTAGTTCTTTTAGTTGTCATTATAAGTACCCTTATGACTATCGTTTCAGCAGGGAAAATTAGTCAATTTGTTGAACATAAAACGAAGCAAAGAGAGGAAAAGAAAAAATGTTACAAGCGCTCATCGCAATCGCTATAATATCCATTACGATTCTACTTTATTTAGGGATGAATCGATTATACTTAAAATTCTCCTCTCCTTTTCTTTCGCCGATTTTGACAACAGTGCTAGTTATTATTGGAATACTTGTTTTATTTCATATTCCATATAACACATATTTAATAGGAGGTCATTGGATTAATTATTTATTAGGACCAGCTGTAGTAGCTCTCGCTTACCCTTTATATAACCAAAGAAAAATATTAGTGAAATACTTATTACCAATTGTCTCTGGAGTATCAATTGGCTTGGTTGTTGGAATGATGAGCGGCTCACTTTTGGCATTTCTATTTGGAGTAAATAAAGATATGATTCTTTCTCTTCTACCAAAATCACTTACAACTCCTGTTGCTATGGAAGTCTCCTCTGAATTAGGAGGAATTCCTGCAATTACGGTTGTATTAGTAGTGATTGCTGGGTTCGTTGGTGCTGTACTAGGTCCACTCTTTATTAAATGGAGCCGTATTCATAGTGATATGGGGAAAGGAATTGCTCTTGGCAGTGCCTCACATGCACTTGGTACTTCGAAAGCTTCTGAATATGGGGAACTAAGCTTCTCCATGGGTTCTGTGTCGATGGCTTTGACTGCAATTCTTGGAGCAATTATTGGTTCGATTATTCCGTTTTTTATGTAGTAACGTACTATTTTATAAATGTTTAATAGAATGGGGACTAAAAAGATCTTAATACTTTGACCTTTTTAGTCCCCTAGCTGTTTATTGTGTGATTTTGATTTTCTTACCATTACTCGTGCAATATACCGTACCTTTACTTGTTAAAAAGGTTTTAACATTCAATGCATCTAGCGCTTTTAACGTTTTTTTCTTTGGTGGTTCTTCATCGGAACAAGTAATAACACTATAGGAAGGTGCAACTTGCTGTAGAAATAGTTTCGTTTGTTCATTATATTTACCATGATGAGGAACCTTCAAAAATGTATGCTGTAGATTATCTATTCGCATTAGTTCTTTTAATCGTGTTTCTTCAGCATCTCCAGCAAATAAAAAACTCGTTTTTTTATATACAACACTAAGAACGAGAGAATAATCATTATCCTCTTCATAATATAAACGTTCAGGAGGATATAATGTGAACTGAGCATCATTGATTTGAAATTTCATTGGTTCTTTTAGTGTTTTAGGTACAATTCCCTTTTCTGAACAAACCTCTATGTATTGCTTATATTGTTTCGTATTTGCTTCATAATGGCTATGAATCAGTTGTTTCACTTTCAATTCTCTAAGTATATGATCCGCTCCCCCGATATGGTCTTTATCTGGATGAGTAAGAATGAAATAATCAATTTCTTTAATATTCTTTTTCTTTAAATATCGAAGTATTTTCTTAGCATTCTTATCTTCGCCACTATCAACAAGTATGATTTCCCCACCTGTCTCAATAATGATACAATCTGATTTTCCAGTCTCTAATACTGTTACAGCAAACGGAGCTTTCTCACGTTCTTCTCTTGATTCTTGCATAAACCATTTATACAAGAAAAAAAATATAACGATTAATACTAAAAAAGTAATCGTCAAAATCATAATCCCCCTATTTAACTTTCTCACTTAATTCTCAACCCTTTACTTTTAATGGAACTATATAATTTTGTTCAGTTGATTCTATAGTTTATCTCCATTCATCCCACTTCCATTATAACTCCTATTCAAAGGTTGTTTTAAGAAGAATTCAGAAAAAAATACAGCCCTAATTCCCTATATAGAAATTAAGACTGTAAATTCATAACAGATTATATTTAACTACTTAAACGTCCCTTCAACCAAGGGCGATTTCTATAAAAGCCAATTGGTACTTGAATTAAACTTGTTATCCCTTCAGTTTTTACTCGATAAAGTTCATCACATAAATCCACATCATATCCAAGTAGTGGATGCCCTCCCATTCCGAGAGCTGAAGCAACTAATAGCAGTCGTTGTACAAGCATTCCAGCTTCCATCTGTTGAATGCGATAGCCCCGATAGCCAAATGATTCTTTGTAATGCTCCTTTTCTCCACCTACATGTATACACATAGGAATTTGTTGCATGTTCACATTACTAATAGTCATTCCTTGCTGTAGTCGAAGTCGTTGGTCTCCCAACTGTCTCGGCTGTAAAGCATGTGTACTACTGTCATATCTATAAGCACCAGATGGAACATCATCTACATTGTACAAACAACTATAAATTGTTAATGATGTTTGTTTCAAAAGTCCAAGGTCATTCTGATATTTGAATGACTCCATTGCCTCATACATAAGACAGCTTAATTGTTCTTTACTTACCTTTCCCAAAACAAAATCCATTTCCGGAGAAAATCGCTTTCGGCACACAGATGCCAAATCATACGATAGTCGTTCCACAGGCGGTAAAGATACTTGCTGATACACTTCATTCTCAGAATTCTCCAAAGTCATATACCGAAACGATTCAGTAGCTTCCAACATAGACGCTTCATTCATGTTAATTAACATTGGGTACTCTTTAATATTTTGTGAGTGTACATAATGATTACAATGAATCTCATGTAAATCATTACATAATTGTTCTGAAGTAATATTGACATTCTTTTCATTAGAAACCGAAAAACAATTTGCTGATTGTACTGATAATGGAATCACAGCATATGTGCTTTCTTCATTTTCCACAAGCCCAAGTAAATGATTAACAGCACGATCTAAAAATTGAAAATACACACACGATTCAAAACGAAAGCGTTTTGCTATCTCTAACAATTGCCCAATTACAACGCCAGTATCCATTCCTTGCAAACGATAAGCAAAATTATTGTATTTATAATAATTTTTCCAGAACATTGTCGAAATAAATACAGTCCCAAAACACTCAGACATATCAACTCGATTGCCAAGAGTAGCTTCAATATAAGAATCAAATTCTCCTTCTCGTAACAACACTAAACGATGGTGAGCTACATCATAATGATAAATTCCAGTTGGCAAATGTTCTATTTTTAAATATACATATAATTCATTTGGATACAGCGCTCCACCTGAAGGAGCATACCGCCGGAATGACCGTAATAAATCTCCTTCTTCATCTAAAGACTCCGCTGAAAAAAAAGACTCTCTCAATTGAGTAAGACCGTACACATACCAAAGAAAATCGCCCATGCTTTCGAAATCTGGTGTAGAGCTAGTATTCCTTTCTTCAAATGTCATCGGTACTTCTAGAGAAAACGGAAAACTAGGCAAGCCTTGATAAAGCTTATACGGTAGTGGTGCATCATCCCAATCCACTTCCCAATTTGGCGGACTTAATTTGTCAACGTGATAGTGTAGATTGTGTAGAAACTCATCAAGAATCATCTTCTACCTCCTAATCACTAATTATGGAAACGGATGTGGATATGGATTGAGTTGTTCCCTACTCAATGGTTTCGTTGTATACCCGAGCTCCATAGGAACCTTTAATACTCTATCAAGACCAGTCACACGAGTAAGATGATGTCCAAATGTCATAGGCAACATTCCAGGAATAATCACTTTCACACAGTGCAATCCATTCCGCTTAATTTCTGGTGATGTTTGATTCACTACAATTACATCAAGGTCTACCTGCCGCAAAGCTTGCAAAATATCTTGTAAATCATCTTTTAAATCAAAAGACTTATTGTGGCGTTTAAACTCTTCAGTAAATGTTCGTAATGGACGATTTTCTTCTAATAGAAACTTCAATCGCTCTTCCGTTTGCGGCAAGCCAAACAACATGCCGTGGTCATCCATCTGTTTGACTAACGTTGAATCTTGAAACATTCTTTCATATTCATCTCGGTTATCTTCAAACTTTTTATCTAAAGTTAACATCATTCCAGCCAGCTCATGGACCGCACTTTTGACCGCTTTAACAGGATCTACATGAGCTCCTGCCGCACATATGATATTTAATCCCTTTTGCTTTCTATTCTTAGCCAATGCCCATATGCTTGGGATGCCGTGCTCCATTGTGGCATTAAACAAATGAATATCATACCCTGCAACAGCTCGTGCTCTATCAATCATTAAATGCAATTCTTCATCATTCGCTGAATAAGGGTCAAGTCGAGGTAATTGCATGTTCGCATACCATGTCAATAGAAACGAATCTCGCTCTATAACTTCCATAATTCCATAAAAAATAGTCTCCTCTAAACTCCCACCTAAAGCACAGCCGTTCGAAGTTTCATAAACAAATCCTTCTCCACACCCTAAACTATAATAAGCCAGTAGCTCTGGAACTAGTATTGGACGCTCTTGTGAAAACGAATACCCCCAAACCCAATGAATAGGCTTATTATAATCAAATGGTTTAAATGGATAACCAAATTGTTCATAATGCTTCTTCGAATGCACACCCAATTCTACAGGATCAAGTGCTTGCTCTTTTAAGTTGTTATAACTATCATATATGACCGTTCTTTTCCCTCGTGGTTCTATTCCACAATATCTCTCTAAACCTTCTAAAATAGCAGTTGATTCGCTCATCGCATATGAATTTGTCCGTCCCGCTACTCCTTCTTCACCAATAAATAAAGGTAAATTAACACTTACATCAGCAAATGGTGGTACAAGGTCTATCATTTTATTATTTAAAAAGCCCATTTTTTGATCATAATAGTCTTTGACCAAAACTTTACTTAAATGATCCATTGAAATAGTACGATAATTATCAGGACTTATCTTTGGACTAGGCTGCAAAGCAATTCGAGCTTCAGTCGGTGTGTCGTTAGGTAATTGATTACAAAACTCACATGAAGAATTCGGTAAAAAAGTATGCCAAGACGTATTCAATGATGTCAGATTGATTAAAGCCACACGTTCTTGCCCGTGTCTATTGTTGTCATCCCTTGCTATCTTCTCTACTTCCGCACAAATTAGATAAGCCATATGCCTAATACCGAGCTGAGTTGCCGTTACATCGCTCTCTATTCCGCTATTCTCTTGCAAATGCATTCGCACTTCCCACATTTCTTTACGTTCACGTCCTGCCATGAGACGCCGATGATCTGCACACTGAGAACAACCAATTGTATCTGGGTACACTATTGGACCAACCATTCCTTCTCCAAATGACACAAAACTACGAAGCCAGGGAATATTAGCTTCTCTAAATACTTTCTCTGCTTTGACATGCATAGCTGGTTCCCAACCATCTTGTAAAACTAAAGCTAAATGAATATTTCCAGCAAGATTTAGCTCAACATTAGTTTGATGAATAATCTTGTATTGGTCTGATAATTCTCTAATAACACTATCTGTCAATAGTCCTTCTCCGACAACCAACACAACATAACTCACCTTGCCACCTCCTCTCGTACTAACACTCCATACACTCCAGCTAATTTTTCTTTAAAAAATGGCTCCAAGTCCAGTTCCATAAGCAGTAGTTCTTTATTGTTGGCTTTTAAAATCCCCCTCGAATGTTGCACTATTTCAATATGGGCTGTCTTGTTACACGTAGGAATCAATAAGTCCAGTAGAGGCTTATCTTCCAGAAACACATCAGAAAGTTCCAATCCTTGAACTTCAATTTGTCTACCCTTATTTTGTACTTTCATAATCGCTTGTCGTAGCACATTTTGTAACGCCATTGTTATATTTAAACCTACACATCCCAACCACTTCTCACCCGAATTAATCCACGCTACAGGGAAACCATGAATTTCTCTTCCAATGCCAATCCTAGGTGCACCTTGCATTGTAGTAAGTGACTGTAAATAATACTTAACTCGTTCATCTTCTACTGTACTTAATTTCACCAACTGAACTGAAATAGTTTCATTTCTTGTTCGTAAACGAAGCTCTTCATTTAAGCATTTACTCAGTCCTCTACAAATACATTCTGCAACGGTCTCGCCACTACCAATACCCATATATTCTTCAAATTTCACATTTTCTAAAGATGCTGTTGTTATGAGATGTCTAACATTAGGCAACGCATACGCTTCGATACCACTTAAACCGGCTTCTCTTCTTGCTTCTTCATGAGTCAAATCTGAACAAATTATTTCTGGTAATAATTCAGCAGGACCGTCAGTCAATGGATTGACAACTTGAACCTGACATTGAGCTAAAGGAAGCTGCTTTAAATCTCCTTCCTCCCAACTATGAAAAACACCTATTTCAGGTGAAGTTAACATACTGAATGAAATAAACCATTTCCCTTCCTCGCCTACACTGTTTCTCTCAATAATCCTATTATCAATGTCTTCCACCCATCTTGCCTTTATATCGCCTTGCACTTGAGGATGATTCATAAATTGATGCCAATTGCCTTCTAATGTTTCCATATTGAGCAAATAGAATTGATTATTCCGACTCGCTTCCACTGCCCCTGTCACTTCTTTAAAAAATGCAAATACCATTACATTTGCTAACATTGCTCCAGCAACTGATGAAAATGTTGATAATTCAGTATCTTTTTCGAGTACTGTTTGGTGCAAACGTCGCCATGCAGATTCCCAGCATCCTGTTGAATCCTTTTGCATTACTGGACCCACCAAACCTACATTTTTCAGGTTTACTGCTGGCATAAATATTTTATTTTCACTCTTACAAGCCAAATGAATAGCTCTTAATTCCTCAATATTACCTTCTTGTGATACATATAAAACTGCATCAAATGGACGCACACACTCTTTCCAAGAATTATCTCCTATAGAAGTAATACGAATCTCCTCAATCGCTACTTCATTATCTTCCTCACTTGCATGTGTAACAATTTCCGCTATTCTCTCTCTATTAGTAGGCACACAACCAGTAATTAATGTAAAAAGTCGAGGTAAACCAGATTCAAGTAAAGCAGAAACTAACGAAACAAAAAATGAACCAGATCCAATTGCCAGTACTTTCATCTGTCGATATGTTTGGAAACGAGCGGCACCTGAATTGCCAATATGATTTAAAAACTCAATTTGCGAAGCATACTTCTTCATAATAGGTTCTGCCAATTGATGCGGGTAGTCTAGACTCATATCTCGAACAAACCCATTTTTATAAAGAACTTCTGCAATTTCAAAAACACGATTTCGATAAGGTCCTGGCAAACCATCTGTCAAATCCTTTAACGTATGTTCTCCATTGAACATAGGCATTAGTTTTTCAATCCATTGAAAAATTGTACTCCCCTGCATTCGGAATGAGCTTACATTATTCCGAAAATACACTCCCTTATCTGAATCAGGGAGAAAAAAAACATCTCTTTTGACTTTTAAGCGCATAGAAGGGGTCACACTTGTCATTACGATCCTCCTAACCCATAGCGATTCTATAGCAATCTACATAAGAGCCTTCACTTACATCCTATGTATTACAATTTGTCTCATATGTATACAAAAAAATCCCTGCATACATTCATGCAGGGAAAACCTCCTCAATTCATAAATACAAAATGAATTATCGACCACATCTTCCGCAACGTCCTCCACAACCACCACAGCGTCCACATCTACCACCGCAACCAAAGCAGCCGAAGCATAAGAAACACCCAAAGCAACCCCCGATGCCAAAACCAATTTGGCGATATGAATTATCCATACCATATTGACTTTGATCCCACGGAATCATCTGAGTAGTCTGGAAATCACTAACATTTAACGCTTGGAGTTGATTATAAAAATCATTCATTAGTATATACCTCCACGTAATAATATTGAACAAAGAGCAACTTAAATGGAGAAAACTGCAAAAATCAATAGTTTTACCCATATTTTAAGTACTCTCTTCAACAAATTATGTACAGTGGATGGGTATTGCTACAGATGCAAAAGCCTATTTATTGGAAAGATTTAGTTTGTTCATAAACCTACTTTTCTTTTTCATTAAAACAAATAATCTTTCCTCTTTAAGAGGCATCTATCCAAAGAACTAAGGTAAGCCTATTTACATATTTTAAATAAGAATGAAAAACACATTTTTTGAAAGGAAAATATTATGTATCAGCAACCTAATATGTATAACCATACGTTTGATAATAATGATATAAATAATTCTTATAACCATTATGAATATGATCGCCTTCCTCCACCAATACCCAGTAGTATTTTGCCAATGCCAGGTGGAGCACCTTCTATGCCGAGTGGTAGCGGATTTCCTCCCTTTGGTCCTGGTACTGGACCTTCTATGCCGGGTGGCGGTGGATTCCCTCCTTCTGGTCCTGGTGGAGGACCTTCTATGCCAGG
>NZ_HG428741.1:1109049-1252788 GCF_000380245.2 Bacillus massiliigorillae | reverse complement strand
ACCTTCTATGCCAGGTGGTGGTGGAATACAAGCTCCACAAGGTCCACCACCTCAACAGATTCCACCTAAACCATTACAACAAGCTGGAGGAGCCACTTTTCTAGTTGAACCCATCGTCCTCAGGCCTTGTCTTTTTAGACCAACATATGTTTGGCTAAGAAATGGTGGCTCATTCTGGTTTTTCCCAGTAATCATAGGCAGAAACTCAGTTGGAGGCTTTTATTGGGATTCTCGTTCCCGTAGATGGATTTATTATGGTTTAGATACAAGATTAATTGACGTAGTTCAGTGCGTATAATAATGTAATATTTTTGTTGAGTTAAAGGAGATAAAAAGTAGAGTTTGCATTTTCACTTCACCTGCAAAATGTACAGTTCATCATTAACATGTAATAAAGAGTGCTAAATCTATTTCTTGAAGATTTGCACTCTTTTTCTTATGATTTAGCAAGCTTACTCATAAAACAGCTCTCAATAGTATTCATTTAGCCTCAAAGTACTTTCACTATCATTATTGTTGGAATACAAAGGTATTTTTTGACAATAATAGTGATAAACACACCAATATTTAGTATATTAATCGTGAATCAATAGTAAAAAACAAATTTAGAATGAGAGGTTTTACTATGGCAATACACCCATATTTAAATTTTAACGGTAACACACGTGAGGCAGTAACTTTTTATTCAAAAGTATTTGAAACAGAAAAGCCGAAAATTCTAACATTTGGGGAAATGGCTACAGATCCAAATTATCCTCTCCCAGAAGAAGCAAAGGATTATGTAATGCATACACGACTAACTATTTGTGGAAGTACGGTGATGTTTTCAGATACATTTCCTGGCACGCCTTTTACCGTTGGAAATAATATTAGTCTAGCTATTGTCCTTAACGATTTAGACAAACTAAAACATTATTTTCAACAATTACAAACAGGCGGCTCAGTCATAATGGAACTTCAAGAAACGGAATGGAGTAAATGCTATGGTTCCTTAAAGGATCAATTCGGTATTGAATGGCAATTCAATCTTAGTGATGAGGTTATATAATACTAGAAAAACTAGCACCGTCTATTAGTAATCCTTTTAATATTGAGCGAATTCTCGATAAATTAAGTTTGTAATTATGGTTGTTTGTGTGAAAAAGGGCGGTCATAAAGTTATTTCAATCAACTTTATGACCGCCCTTTTCTTACTATAATAACCTAATTATTTATTACCATTCCAATGATAGATTAGTTGCACAACGCCCGAAGAGAGAGTTCTTGTTTTAACCATTGTTAAATTCAGCCTCTGTTTTATATCAATAAACAACGGTTTTCCTTCTCCCAAAACAACAGGGTGAATAGATAATCTAAATTCATCAACAAGCCCTAAATTAATAAAAGTTGTAATGAGACTTGCTCCGCCATATAGCCAGATGTCTTTACCAGGTTTATTCTTTATTTTATTTACTTCTTCAAGGATATTATTATTTATAAATATGGTTTGATTCTCAGTTTCATTTTGTTTTCTAGAAAACACATATTTCTTTTTACTATGAATCACTCTCCAAATTTCTTTTTCGGTATCCGAGTCATTAGTTTTCGGCTTATATTGTCCCCATAAATCATAGCTTTTTCTACCATATAAAATAGTATCAATTTGATTTAAGAAATTAGTGAATCCTATTTCAGGGTCCATAATGCACCAATCGATTTCGCCATTTTTACCTTCAATAAAACCATCTAAAGTAACTGCTAAATCTAAAATTATTCTTCTCTGTTTTACGTTTTCCGACATAGTTCTTCTCCATTTTCTAAGGCTGTATTCTTATTATAGAAAGAAGAGACAGCCTTTCTTAAGCAAATAATCTAACCTACCTATCACCACAAATAACAACTAATAAATTGCTTCTGCACCTGATGGAAGTGCTTGAACATGTAAATGATATTTCTTTACCTTGTCTGCTTCTTCAATTGGGTATTTATAGTCAAAATAATTGCCTACTTCTATTGCAACTTCCTCAAATAAATCTGTCATTATAAACAAAGAACGCCAAACGGATTCATAGTCTCCAGTAGGATATGTTCCCATAAGTCTTTCCCACAATTCCTGATTAACATGATTCTTCAAAAACTTCCCATTTTTACCTACGCTTAATGAAAAATTAGTATCAATACCAACTTTCCATTCTAACATTTTAACTAACATGGACCTAACCATATTAAAATGATCGAGAGCATATAAGATTTCTTGTCTCCATAACCCCTTCACTATATAAGTAGAAACCCACCAAAATTCATTGCAACAGTCATCAAAGAAAGCAGCCGAAGGTCGCTTTACCCAATATTCCTCATCCGATGGAGCAGGAATAGTTGGCAACTGTTTATCCTTATCTAACAAAAGAACAGTCAGTCCATCTTCATGGCAATAAACCTCCTTTTCTTCTAAAGGAATTAATAGTAAATCAATACGATTTCCATCAGCAAACAGCATCAGATAAGAAAATCGACCGCCTAATTCAGGAGGAAACATTGCCATATTCTCTGGTGTCTGCATGATGATTCTCTCACCAAAAACATCAATCCAATTTGGATCGTCAGTAAAGGACTGCATATCATTCACGAGATATACAATATCAAAATCTTGAAAAGGATCTTTTGGTACATTCATATTTGTCCTAGAACCATTCATTCCAACAGCTCTGACTCTTTCATCTTCTTTGGCAACACGTAGTACTAAATTCATCATTTCTTTTTCGGAACGCACAATATCCCTCCTTATAACCAACCCAATTATTTAAATAACCACTGTCATTAATTATTAAAAACTATGTCATGTTCCTTTTTCAACCATCTAAACCGCAAAAGAATAATTCAACTTAAATAGAGAAAAATAAATATAAACTATACCGAATGAGAGTACAAATATGAAAAAGAAATTAACTATTTACCTACTAATTCTTCTTTTCCAATTATCCATAGCTGAAGAATCGAAGGCATTAACATTTAATACATTACCCATCAGCCAAAGCTCAAAACAATGGTCAGTAACTATTGAAAAAGCTGAACAAGTTGAAAATTTAGCAAAACCTCCAAACGGAAAATTCCATACCTATTCATTGAAAATAGATAATATCGGTGAAGAAGTATTATCAGCAGAAATTAATATATTTGGAAACAAACCCAACTCTTCTGCCAAATACGCCTTATTCGGCTGCCAAGATGAAAGAGCATGTACTCAAGGACACTTTGAAGAAACGCTTGCTTTAGCAAAAGAATTAATTGATGGATTCCCGTACACATTTTCTAATTTTCTTCTTGCCGAAAAATCAACAGAATTAGAAGTTGAGATTATCTGGACCTTAAAAGAGCACGAAGGTAAGCATTTAAAAGAAAGTTTTATCTTCTCTTCCAAATCACAATGAGAACATCGTAGACCTATTCATTCATGTGAATAGGTCTACTTTAGAAATACTATGAATACTCAACTTTAATTCTTTGTTTTCACCTTATAATGCATTTGCACAAATTGACCATAACGTGTTGTGCTTTCTAAATACAAATCGATTTTAGGATTATTTTCTTTAAATAATGGAATACCCGACCCTAATATATGTGGGCTCACAGTAATGATATACTCATCAATTAAATTTTCTTTCATAAAATCATCGAGTATACCCGCACCTCCAACCATCCAGATTTTCGCTCCTTCTTGCTGCTTCAGGGTGTTTGTAAATTCTACAACATTTTCATTAACAAACTCTACATGTTCATTTGAGCCTTTTTCAGAAGTAGTAAAGACATAACATTTTTTATCTGAGTATGGAAATTCATCTACATGTGCCATTACATAATCATATGTTCTTTTTCCCATGATTATCGTATCAATGGTATTTAGCATATCTAAATAGCCAGCATCTCCTTCACCTTCTGTTTCATCCAACCATTGTAAATTATCATCCTCTGTAGCAATAAAACCATCTAAACTTGTTGCAATATATAAAATAACTTCACGAGTCATATTAAATCTCCTTTTTCTTATAGCATATCTCATATTGAAAAAAACATATGATAAACATTATACTAACTTTTAAACATGACAAGTAATGACATGATTAAAATAAAAAGGTGATAAATATGACGAAAGCAAAACGCCTACTAGATATTCTTATGTATGCTAGCGCCAAAAGAAAATTTACAGCACAAGAGATAGCGGATGAATTTAATATATCTGTTCGAACTGTTCATCGATATATATTAGATTTAAGCGACATGGGTTTACCGATTTATGCTGAGCAAGGAAGAAATGGTGGTTATACAGTATTAACAAATAGTATGCTATCTCCCATTTTATTTACTGAAGAGGAAGCTGTTTCGATATTCTTTGCTTTCCAATCTTTAAACTACTATCGAGACCTTCCCTTCAATTCAGAAATAAATTCTGTATCACAAAAACTATACAGTTCCCTACAAAATGATGCGAAATCAAAAATCGATAAAATACGCTCTTATATCACTTTTTGGAATCCTAAAAGAACCATCGCTACACCTCTATTACAGGATGTTCTAGAAGCTTCGATTGCAAATAGTAATCTCCACATCCAATATGAATCAAAATCTGGAATAACAACAAAACATATTCGTCCAATCGGTGTATATGCTCATGATGGACTATGGTATTTACCTGCGTATGATTATACCAAGCAAAAAATATTACTATATCGTGTGGATCGCATCCTCTCCATATTATCAACAGAAAAGAATGATGATCATTTCATGAATTTAGAAGAATGGTTAGGCTTTAATGAAGTTAAAAATCCCATACGATTACACGTGCAATTAACAAGTGAAGGAGTACGCCAATGTAAAAGCGTTCCTAGTTTTGATGGTATTGTAATTACTAATGAAGATGGAACAGGTTATATTAATTCAATCATCGACAAAGGTGAACTAGGTTTTATAACACCTCTCTTTTCTAGACTAGGCATTCATGCAAAAATTGTAGAACCTAAGGAATTAATAGATGGTTTATGTCTACAAGCTAAAGAGATTTTAACTATGTATAACGAATTGAACTAAAAATAGTACTCATCATTATAAATTTAGTATATTATTAAATAAATATTCTGAAAGTGAGTTGATAGCTGATGATGCGGTCACCGCTATTTGAAAACGATGTACCTGTAGTTATTCTCCCTTAACGGTGAAATAACTACATCTCCGTTAAGGGCAGGAATTGTCTAGATAAAACGGAGGGTATAAGAATGAGAAAAACCTTATTAGGTTCATTATATTTATCACTTGCAGCAAGTATTTGGGGCGGAATGTATGTTGTGGTGAAAGTTGTTGTAGACGTTGTACCACCTCTAGAATTAGTATGGCTCCGCTATTGTATTGCCATTATCGCCTTACTTGTTATTGGTGTTGTTACAAAACAGTCATGGCGAATTCAGAAACGTGATTGGCTATTAATTATTATGATTGGGTTTATTGGTAATACTATTTCAATCGTTACTCAAGAAATTGGTACCATGCTAGCGACAGCTCAATTAGGTGCAATTATTACCGCAACGACTCCAGCATTTATTGTCGTCTTTGCTCGTTTCATTTTAAAAGAAAAAATCACGCTAAAAAAAGCTTTTTCAATCCTTTTAGCAACATGTGGCGTCTTGATAATCGTTGGAAATGCACATGTTGATTCATCCATGCAACTTGGTGGTTTATCACTCCTTATTGCAGCATTAACATGGTCGCTTATGTCAGTTCTCATTAAACGTGTTCCGAAGCACTATTCACAAATTGTTGTTACAAGCTATGCCATTATTGTAGCAATTGTCTTATTAACACCGATTACAGTAATTCGATTACCTGAATTGGATTTTCAAGCTATGATGCATCCATCTATTTTCGGTGGTTTACTATACTTAGGAGTCATTTCAACAGCATGTGGATTTATACTATGGAATCGTGGACTCCAATTACTTAACGCTTCAAGTGGAGGTATATTTTTCTTTTTCCAGCCGATAGTCGGTACTTTTTTAGGTTGGTTATTATTAGATGAGCAATTAGGCTTTACTTTTTGGATTGGAACATTTTTGATTTTCATCGGAGTACTCTTAGTTATCCGAGAAGAATAAAGTGAAACTTTAATCGGTGGGGGGCCTTCATCCCCTACCGATTATTAGTTGAACCAACCTTAGTTCTTACTGGTGCTTGATCTCCCACTTAATCGTCTATGTGCCTTCACTGCCTTGTTGAAGTAGGAGTCTTAGCACTAGTTTGAATGGGATAAACTTAATTATTCCTGCAAAAAATGGGTCTATCTGAGAAGTGAATAGAAATCACTTTTCAGATAGACCCTTCATTTCTTATTCATACTCTTTCTCGAATTCTCTTGTACTTCTAACTGTATCAATTGGTCGTACAATTTGTTCAATATATTCACGTTGCGCCTCTAAAAATGGTGGTAGTGAAAGCTTCTCACCTACTGTTTCATATGGCTCATCACCCATAAATCCCGGTCCATCAGTTGCCCACTCAAATAATATTTGAGGTGCAACACGAGCATAAAGTGATTCAAAGAAATGGCGATCTACATATCCTGATGTTGGGAAGCCAAATTCTTCAAGACGAGCTGTCCATTCATCTAATACTGCTCGATCTGCTACTCGGAATGCAGCATGATGAACGGTTCCATAGCCTTGTCTTGCAATTGGTAGCACTGTATTATGTTCAACAATAACTTGTGCACCATTTCCCCCTTCACCAACTTCGAATAAATGATAAGAACCATCTACATCGATTTCTTTAAATAACATGACTTTTTCAAGTACTTGCTTAAAGAAATTGAAATCTGCAATACGAACAAAAATTGGCCCTAAACCTGTAATCGCATATTCTAATGGAATTGGCCCCTTTTGCCACGGTGTACCAGATACTACGCCTAAATTTTTCTCATCTGAAATTAATTGATATTGTTGATCATCAAAATCTACAAATGATAACGTCTTTTTCCCAAATTGTTCTTGTATGCCTGTGTGCTTGACTTCCAGTCTGTTAAAACGTTTTACCCAATATTCCAGTGCATCATCTGTTGGTACACGAAACGACGTTTTAGCAATCTCGTTTGTTCCATGTACTCCTTTTGGAATATTAGGAAAATCAAAAAACGTCATATCTGTTCCTGCACTACCTTTATCATCTGCAAAGAATAAATGATATGTTTGAATATCATCTTGATTTACTGTTTTCTTTACTAATCGCATCCCTAACACATACGTAAAAAACTCGTAGTTTTTTTCAGCACTACTTGTAATAGCTGTAACATGATGAATACCTTTTAAATGATTCATTTTATTGTCCTCCCACTTGTCTTGCAAACATATTTTTTCAAAATGTATTTTGCGATAAACTGTTTACTTCAGTTTTAATTATCTTCATTTCGAGATAATTATATAAAAAATTTTTTTCTAATTCTTTTATTAAAGTACTTCTAATTAAATTATCTTTAATTCGAGATAAATTTACCATAAAATCACTTTCCTTGTCAACTGATTTGATTGATAATACATAAACGCATAATAAGGAGTGCTCATGAGGTATTAATCAGTGTTTTTTCACAGAAACTTCATTTAGTAGATGAAAATATAAACAATTACGAAGCATCTAAAAAACGTAAATAGGCTATCCCACAAAATGTTTAATCATTTTTGAGATAGCCCCCTCATCTCCAACATAGTTAGATTAACTCTAATTCACGAATTAATTTCTCCTCTAATTCATGTGATAACTCTTCATATCGTGCAAATTTCTGCGTAAATCTACCTCTAGCACCTGTTAATGATTTAAGCTCAGTTGTAAAGCTTAACAATTCTACTTGCGGTACTTCTGCTGTAACAAATTCAATACCTGTATCATCTTCCATACCTAAAATTCGACCTCGTTTTCTGGTTAGCTCGCTAACTACATCACCGATATATTCGGAAGGTATCTCCATTTCAACTTTCATAATAGGCTCTAGTATACATGGATTCGCAAGTGCTATTCCTTGTTTATAAGCTAAACTCGCCGCTACTTTAAAGGCATATTCTGAGCTATCAACTGCATGATATGATCCATCATATAATGTTGCTTGTAAACGAATGAGTGGAAATCCTGCTAACACACCTGTATCCATTGCTTCTAATAAGCCTTTCTCAACAGCAGGAATGTAATTTCTAGGGACTGCTCCACCTACTACTTTATTTATAAATAATAATTCATCACAATCATCTGTTCTTGGTTCAAAAATGATTTTCACATCTCCAAACTGACCATGACCACCGCTTTGTTTTTTGTATCTTCCCTGTACATCGGCTCTACCCTTTATTGCTTCACGATATGGTATATTAGGTAACTTGTAATCCATTTCAATATCAAACTTATTTAGAAGTTTACTTTTAATAATCTCTAAATGTGTTTCACCCATACCAATAATTCGTAATTCTAAAAACTCATCATCTCGATAAACAATAATTGCTGGATCTTCCTCTTGTATTTTTGTAAGGGCACTTAAAACTTTATCTTCGTCTCCTTTTTTGGTTACAACTACTACCCTTTCAAGAGTTGGCAATTCAAAGCTTTGATGTATTATTCGAATAGGAGAGCTTTTATCACATAATGTATCATTTGTATTGGAGTATTGTAATTTGGCAATAACCCCTATATCCCCTGTCTCGATAACATCAAAAGCTTTTTGCTCCTTACCTCGAACAAAGTATAAACTATTAATCTTCTCTTCTTTATTCTTAATAGAATTATATAGATTTGAATTCACCCTTAATGAACCTTGTAACACTTTTACAAAAGAAAGCTTACCAACAAATGGGTCGGCTACTGTTTTGAATACCAGGGCTGTTGTCTCACTTTCATCTTCAGACAAGGTTCCAATATTTTCGTTACCGGCGCTATCTACATAATAAAATGTTCTTTCAAACGGTGATGGCATTGATTCACAAATATAATCTAATAGTAGTTGAATGCCTTTACCTGTTTGTGCAGAAGTGCACAATACAGGATATATTTCACCTTCATTTATTCCTTTTTTCAGCCCAACGACCATTTCATCTTTTGTTAAGAAACCTTTGTCTAAGTATTCTACTAAATACTCTTCACTAGATTCTGAAATTGTTTCCATTAATGTTTCTAGTGACTCATGATAGTATTGTTCATAATCACTTGGAATGTCCTTGATAACGCTTTCATTTTTCATAAAATCATATACAGAATACGTTCCATGTAAAAGATCAATTACACCTTCGACCCAATTATCTCGTACAACCGGTATTTGTAACGCAACTACATTATATCCGAATTTTTCTCTGAGCCCATTATAAACTCTTTCAAAATTACTATTGTCTTTATCAATTTTATTAATTAAAAAAGTAGTTGGAACTCCTTTTGCTTTTGCTGCTTCAAAACTTCTTTCCGTACCAACTTTTATGCCAGAACGAGCACTCACTGAAATGAAAGCAGCATCAGCAGCTTCTAACGCTTGTATTCTTTCACTTTCAAATTCTAAATAACCAGGAGCATCTAATATGTTAATTTTATAGTTTTGATACAATAAGGGAATTAAAGAAGTTTGAATAGATATTTTACGATTCTTTTCTTCGACTCCATAATCACTTATTGTATTTCCTTCTTCTATGTAACCCAATCTAGTAGTATTACGTGAAATATACATTAAAGCTTCAGCTGTCATTGTCTTTCCACAGCCTTGATGACCCAATAATACGATATTTCTGACTTCTTTACTCATACTAAATCATCCTTCCTATTGACCAAACATTTGAATTTTGTAACGCAATAAAAAGTAGATCCAACTAGATAAATTGCTATATTCTACATTGCTATATTCTACAAAGAAGAATATATTATTATTTTAACATATTAATTATTATAATTTTCATATAAATAAAAATATTTTTTGCATTTTAGGTTGCCTTAATCTTATTTAAATCTGCGTTTTGGACTTATCCCAACATCAGCGTCAAAACAACTTTATTGTTACCAAAACTTCTCATTTAAGTCTTATTCATATGGTAGTATAATTTACTTTCGAATTATATATACATATTTTACAAGAAAGGACAGAAAAGTGGATGAATACATCTTTGAACATTCAAAATCAATTGACTTTTCCTCATGGTTTTCTTGGCGAACAGCAACTAGCTACCTTTTTTAAGGTATTAACTGCAAATGTAGGACGTTCAAGATCACCAATAACAGCCACTATATTGACCCTTCGAAACCATGAATTTCTAAATGAAAACGACTATCTTCAAATTGAAGAAGAAATGGGTGCATTTTTACAATCAAAAATTCGACAATCCGATGTGATTTGCCAATTAGCAAATCCTTTTGAGTGGTGCATCATTTTAACACAAAGTGGTGAAAAAGAAGCTATCGCTTTTATCAACCGCGTACAATCGGATATACAAAACAAGACGAACCCACTATTCATAAAATACGATTTTTCAATATTAGCAAGCGTTGCTGAAATTAACAATAGTGATGCTACCTTTGATGAAGTGATAAAAACAAGTCGACAGTTACTATCAAATAGCTTGGATAAGTCAATTACTTTTACTTCTCAATTTAAAGAACGAAAAATTGAGCACATAAAGTTTAGCATTCTTGAAGAAAATGAAATCTTTTCTCAAGCCCTTTATACTACACTGGATAACCTTCCAATTAATCATTTTCTATTAGATATTAAAATATTCCGCGATGGCTATGAATTTTTGCAGTCAGACTGGTATCATACGAGTCATACACACATTATTTTGGTAAATGATATTTTACCTCGAAAAAATGGTCTTGAAGTTGTACATAGAATTAGAGAACTTCCAAATCATAATAAGTTCATCATTTTTATGATGACAAAAAGAAAATCCGAGCAAGATATGATTCATGCTTTTGAAAGTGGCGTTGACGAATATTTGATAAAGCCTTTCAATATCCGTATATTTGAAGCTCAGATGAAAAGAGTGTTGGAACGATTATGGTTCTAATTGACATCTCAATAGAATTACTACTAATAATAATTTTTGTCTTTTCAATTATACTTGTATCCCTATATGCTTATTTGAGCTGTAAACATATTAAGTATACAAGTCAGCAAAACAAAAAGAAGAAATATATAGAAAAGAAACAGCACGAATGGTACCAATATTTGAAAAATGAAACCGATTTTCCAATCACCTTAATCCCAAAAAAGGATTTTGAGATCCAGGGAATAGAGGAAATTTTTCTTACATATGTTCGTAATTTTACTGATTCTACTGTACAGAACAAAATCAAACAATTTTCTAATGAGTATTTAACAAACTACTATACTAAACTGCTTAAGAGCAGGAGCTGGAGCCATCGAATGATTGCATTGTATCGAATTGCCGATTTTCATATGGATCATTTAATAGAAGAATGCTACAAACTTGAAAAACGAAAATTATCGAAAGAGGAACGCTTTCAATTACTAAAAATTTATGCGCTTTTTGCTCCAAAGATTTTTTTAAAAAAGCTTGCAGAAGTAGATAATTTATCTGACTATGAACTAAAAAAACTGTTACTAAATAATGATGATTGGATCATGCAAAAGCTAATTGAACAACAAAACATATTAGACCTAGACAAGCAATATTCCCTGATAGATTCGATAGGTTTAAAACGAAACCTCGATTTTCTTCCCTTCTTAGAGAGCTTGCTAGAGCATGAAAATTTAGAAATAAGAATCCGTTCGTTAAAAGCAATTTATGAAATAGGAATAATAACAGATCCTCATAAATATCTTCGTTTTGTTAAATCACCAAACTGGGAAGAACGATTAATGGCAGGGAAATTATTCGAGCATTTCCCATTAAAACAAGCACGTCCATATCTTGAAGAAATGGTACATGACCAGTCTTGGTGGGTTCGATATCAAGCAGCCAATACCATAATGAATAACAAAGGTGGAAAGGAAATTTTGCAAAATATCATAATAACATCCACCGACCAATATGCTATTGATATTGCAAAAGAAGTATTAAACAGATAGAGGATGGTAAACGTAATGAATAGTATATTTGAGACCATTATGATTGTTTTAGGATGGATCATCTTCATTTATATGACTTCTGTCATTCTAACCTATAGCACCATGTTAATAATTGCATTGATACAATTTAAAAAAATTCGCAATCTAAACGTTAATGAACAAGACGATGAATACATTGATACAATGTTTTCAAAACCCGTTTCCATTATTGTTCCTGCTTATAATGAAGAAGTTGGCATAATTGATAGTATCCATTCCTTATTAAGCCTCCGTTATCCGCAAACAGAACTAATTATAGTAAATGATGGCTCAACAGACGGAACACAGGACAGAGTAATCAAACATTTTAAAATGAGACCAATTCATAAAGTCGTAAGGATCCAAATTAAAACAGAACCAATTAAGCAAATATATCAATCTACGATTCATCCCCATTTATTTTTAATTGACAAAGAAAATGGAGGAAAGGCCGATGCATTAAATGCAGGTATTAATCTATCAAAACACCCTTATTTTTGCTCAATTGATGGAGATTCGATCTTAGATGCAAATTCATTGTTACGGGTAATGAAACCTATTATTATGTCGGATGGAGAAATCATCGCTGCTGGCGGTAATGTTCGAATCGCAAACGGACTTGATGTTCAGTTAGGATCAGTTTTGGGCAATGGACTACCAAAAAACAGTCTTATTTTAATGCAAATTGTCGAGTATTTACGTGCATTTTTAATGGGACGTATTGCATTAAGTAAGTTTAATTTAGTATTAATCATTTCAGGAGCTTTTAGTGTTTTTTCAAAAAAATATGTAATTGAAGTTGGAGGCTATGGCAGAAATATTATTGGTGAGGATATGGAGCTAGTTGTCCATTTACATCGGTACATAAAGGAAAAAAAATTAAACAAACGAATAGAATTTGTTGCTGATCCTGATTGTTGGACTGAAACACCTCATAGTTTAAAAGACTTAAGAACACAACGAAGAAGATGGCATCAAGGACTCATCGAAAGCCTTTGGAAGCATAAAAGAATGACGCTGAATCCAAAATACGGAGCAATCGGTATGATCTCCTTTCCTTATTTTTGGCTCGTTGAATGTCTCGGTCCAATTGTTGAATTAATAGGTTACATTTACATTATCATTGCCTTTTTTCTTGGTAGTATCTACTACGAATTTTCATTTCTACTAATTTTGTTATTTATAATATATGGCTCCGTTTTTTCAGTCGCTTCGATTTTATTAGAGGCATGGACAATGAATGTATATCCTAAAATAGGAGATTTAACAAAAATCATTCTCATATCCTTCACTGAAATTTTTTGGTATAAGCCACTCACCCTCTTTTTTAGATTTGAAGGTATGATTCGGTTCTTCCTTGGAAGGAATGACTGGGGAAAGATAAAACGAAAAGGGCTTTCTAAGGAAGGAATATCAAAATGAAGAAGATATATGCTTTATGCCTAGTCTTAATCTCTGCTTTAGCATTACCATTTATTTTATGGCAAGTGCAACCGGAAAAAAAATTGCCGATTGCTATCATAGACAAAACTATTCCAAATGAAAGCTATCGAGAGCATTTAGGACTAACATGGTTATTAAAACATTTAAAATACACAAATAAAGACGGAACAACAATTAACGCTGCTACTGATTATTTCGGCTTCGTACCTGACGAAAAGTCAAATACTTATGCAGTACGAGATTTACCAACTAATTTTGATGATTATGATGTGATTTACTTAGCTGACACTTACGGTGTATATAAGAAAGACTTACCTTGGATGAATCATCCAAGAGAAGGCTCCCGCTCTTCAAAAATATACGGCGGACTTGAATTGAAAGAATGGCAATCGATTGAAAGTCGTTTAACTCAAAATAAAAAAAGCTTACTTATTGCCGAATTTAACACATTCGCCTCTCCAACATCTAAAGACGTAAGAGATCGTGTCACAAAATATTTGGGACTTGAATGGAGCGGGTGGATAGGTCGTTATTTTAACGAATTGAACCCAAAAAAGAATTCTGAGATTCCACAATGGATATTAGATGATTTTGGAGATAACTGGGATTATAACGGAGAAGGCTTTATATTGGTGAATGATATTGACTATCAAGTTGTCGTATTAGAAAAGGAACCTCATTTTGGAAAAAGAGGAATTCATCTTTCATTTACAGAAGAGGGTCAAAAGCAGTTTAAGCTAAACAAAAGTCCAGATTACCAGTATTGGTTTGACATCGTCACTCCGAAAGCAGGAACAACGGTACTTGCAAATTACGAATGGGATTTGACTGACGAAGGTAAAAAACTATTACAGAAGCACCAAATACCACTTCAATTTGCAGCAATACTAAAAAATGAACAGGCACCTTCCACAAGCTATTATTTTGCAGGGGATTATAATGACACATCTAATGTACCATTCTTTTACAAAGTAAAGGGGCTTCCGAACATCTATAATGTTGCCCAAAGCTTTTCAGATCAGGCGTTTTATTGGAAAACGTATTTTCCAATGATGGAGTCCATCCTACAGGAATTCGAACAAATAGAAACGAAACAAAAGGATCCAGTATATGCTAATGACCTTCAGCTTCATTCCCGAATTAATCAAAATAAGTTTGAAGTGTTAAAGGATGGTAAGTGGACTCAGTTAACGTTAAAAGGAGTCAATATTGGAATGGGTAAACCAGGTGTATTTCCTGGTGAAGCTGCCATAACAGAAGACGAATATTATCGTTGGTTTGAGCAAATTGGCAATATGAATGCAAATACAATTCGAGTTTACACGCTTCACCCACCAGGATTTTACAATGCATTAAAACGCTATAATGACAGTCATAAAGATAAAATATATGTATTACATGGCGTATGGATTAACGAAGAACTTTTAGAGGAATCTTTAGATGCCTTTGAAGAAAAAAACATGAAAGATTTTCAAAATGAAATGAAAACAATATCTGATGTCATACATGGTAATGCCGTTGTGAAAGATAAGGTAGGACACGCTTCGGGCATTTATCAATCAGATATTTCCGAGTATGTAATTGGTTGGATTTTAGGGATTGAGTGGTATCCTTTAATGGTCGAGAATACAAATAAGCTCCACAAAGATATCGGTGAGTATGAAGGAAATTTCTTTAAAACAAAAAATGCACACCCATTTGAACACTGGCTTGCTATGCAAATGGATATTCTTGCTCAATATGAAATGAAAACCTACCATTCAATTAGACCAATGAGCTTCACGAACTGGCCGACTACAGATATTTTAGAGCATCCCTCAGATGCAACTGATTCAGAAGATATCGTTAGTGTTAACCCAAATGTAATTTACACAAAAAATGACATGGATTTAGCTGGTCAATTCGCATCGTATCATATTTATCCGTATTATCCTGATTTTATGCACTATGACAAGAAGTATCAATCCTTTATCGATCATAGAGGGAAATATAACAGCTATGCTGGCTATCTAAACGAATTAAATAACGCTCATCGTCTACCAATATTAGTTGCAGAGTTTGGTATTCCTAGCTCTCGAGGCTTAACTCATGAAAATAAATTTGGGAAAAACCAAGGTTTTATGACCGAACAGGAGCAAGGAAAACTCATTAGTGAAATGTACGAAGATATAGTCGAGGAAAAAATGATAGGTGGACTCGTTTTCACATGGCAGGATGAATGGTTTAAACGCACATGGAACACAATGGATTATGACAATCCTAACAGAAGACCGTTTTGGTCCAATGCACAAACAAATGAACAACAATTTGGTCTGTTAAGCTTTGATCGCAACAAAATTCAAGTTGACGGTAACGTCAACGATTGGTCTACACCTCCTCTTTACGAAAAAAAGCAAGGAGATTTGAAAAAACTATACGTTGACCACGATGAAAGAAATTTATATATTCGTCTAGATTACGATCCAAAACGTAAAGGTGCTCCAAAACTATTATTGGACACTGTTCCAAATCAAGGGAATCATTTTATTTCTAATAATAAGAACATCACCTTTGCAAATGGCGTTGATTTTCTAGTCGATTTAAGTGAAAAAAAATCACATATTCTTGTCGATCAATACTATGACATGTTTTTCTATCAATATAAGAAACCTGAAGTTCCAAAAGAAAAACTACCTGTGAAAAATAGTGGTGTATTTACACCAATACTATATGCTTTGGATAAGGAATATAATAATCCTGAAGCCGGCATCACGTATGATTTTAAAACAACTGAAACAGGAAAGCTTAGACAAGGAAACAGCAATCCAGAATCAAAAGATTATGATTCATTAGCAGATTACTATATTAATGAAGAAAAAGGAATAATTGAATTGCGTATTCCTTGGCTTTTAATTCAAGCAAAAGATCCAAGCCAAAAAGAATTTACTGGCGACCTTTATGAGAATGGTCTTAATGCAAGCACACTTATTGAAAAATTGAATATCGGTATCTTATTCGAAAATGAAGAAGGAACTATTACAGACTCCCTCCCAACACTAAAAAACAACCAGCTTTCAGCAATGAAAGGGTACACATGGGATAACTGGAACGAACCTTTATATCAAGAACGGTTGAAGCAATCGTACTATATTATTCAAAAGTTGTGGGAAGAGAAGGATTAAAACAAGACAATATAACACTTTGTATTTGTAGTTATCAATTCTCTCAATTAAGATTTAATCTCTATAAAACAGAGAAAATAATACACAATCAGGCGTAGAAAAACAGTTGATTTTTCTACGCCTGATTCATTTCCTAAATAGTTCCTAATATATTTTGACTTTCCTCTGCTTCTTATCTTTATAGCGCTACATTTGCTTCTAGTAAGTATTGATGAACGCTTGCCGCTACTCCCCGACCTTCTTTTATAGCCCAAACAACCAAACTTTGGCCCCTTCGTGCATCACCTGCTGTGAAAATACCTGGTACATTTGTTTCGAAATCTTTAATTGAAGCACGAATACGATTATTCTCTACTTCAACACCAAATTGCTCAGGAAGAGATTTCTCAACTCCTTCAAAGCCAATCGCAACAAATACATGCTGTGCTGGCCATATACGTTCAGTGCCTGGTAGCTCCTTGAAATAGTAGAAGCCTTCATCACCTAGTACTTTTTCCATTTGAATAGTATGCAGTTCTAATACATGGCCACTTTCATCTTTCATAATTTTTTTTGTCTGAATACAATATTCTCGTGGATCATAACCTTTCGCATCGTTCACCTCCGCATATGAATAATCTAATGTGAAGATATTTGGATCTCTTGGCCATTGATGGTCTTCCGTACGGCTAATCGGTAAAATCGGATGCTTACCAAATTGATGAACGGATTTACAGTTCTGACGAATAGCCGTCGCTACACAGTCGGCACCCGTATCACCACCACCGATTACAATTACATCTTTCCCCTCCACGTTCAACGCTTTTCCATCTTCGAAGTTCGTATCAAGTAAACTTTTCGTTACATCCGCTAAATAGTCCATCGCCAAATGAACGCCTTTTGCATCTGAACCCTCCATATATAAATGACGTTGCTTTGGTGCACCAATACAGAGAATAACTGCATCATACAGTGAGCGTAATTCCTCTGGTTCAACATCCACGCCAATATTTACCCCACATCTGAAGTTGATACCTTCCTCAATCATTAAATTCACTCGACGCTCTATTACTTCTTTTTCAAGCTTCATATTCGGAATACCATACATCAATAGACCACCAGGACGATCAGCACGTTCATAGACCGTCACTTTATGCCCCAATTGATTTAATTGATCTGCCGCAGCCAAACCCGCTGGACCTGAGCCGATGATAGCCACTGTTTTTCCGGTACGATTATTAGGAATCCGTGGTAACACCCAACCATTTTCAAATCCTTTATCAATAATAGTACGTTCGATTGACTTAATAGCGACCGCAGGATCTGTAATTGCCAATGTACAGGATCCCTCACAAGGTGCTGGACAAACACGCCCAGTAAACTCAGGGAAATTATTAGTCATATGCAATCGTTCCAAAGCTTCTTTCCATTGCCCCTTGTATACTAAATCATTCCATTCTGGGATAATATTATTGATAGGGCAACCTGCAACCTTTCCTTGTATTTCAACTCCCATATGACAAAACGGCGTACCACAATTCATGCAGCGTGCCCCCTGGGTTTTCAGTGATGTATCAGAAAGCCGAGAGCTGTACTCTTTCCAGTTGGAGATTCTCTCTAATGTTGACTTTTCCTTTATCTTTTCTCGTTTATATTCCATAAATCCAGTTGGTTTCCCCATCTTAAATCCCTCCTCTTTATTAAGATGTTGCAAGCTCTTTTCCAATCGTTGTTTCCACGAATGCTTTCATTTCCGCTTTTTCTTCTGTTAAACCTTGTAGCTTGTAGAAATGGATTGTATCCATCATTTTTTGGTAATTTGTTGGTACAACTTTGATAAATTTCG
Organism: Bacillus massiliigorillae; assembly: GCF_000380245.2. GTDB lineage: Bacteria > Bacillota > Bacilli > Bacillales > DSM-1321 > Bacillus_AD > Bacillus_AD massiliigorillae. Next base: position 1,234,280 of record NZ_HG428741.1, on the reverse strand, counting down.
ACACAGTCAGCTCCCACTTCGCCAATAGTTCAAGAGCTTGTGTACTCTTTGTCTGTTCATAATGTTGAAAAATCAATGTACGAACAACTTCGATTTCATCTTGATCTTCCAACTTTGCAAATTCAATCATCTCCATATTACATTGAGCTTTAAATAACGCTTCGTTTGTTGGCAATACATAGGCAATACCACCTGACATACCAGCTCCAAAGTTTTGTCCAACATCACCCAATACAATAATCCGTCCACCCGTCATATACTCACAACCATGATTACCAATACCTTCTACAACAATATTGGCACCTGAATTTCTCACAGCAAATCGATGTCCGGCACGACCGTTGATAAAAGCATGTCCATCAGTTGCACCGTATAGACAAACATTGCCAGCAATGACATTTTTCTCGTATTCGCCTTTGATTGGCGAAATAGCCACCACATTTCCACCAGATAAACCTTTACCAAAATAATCATTTACGTCGCCTACTACTGACATCGTCATACCACGTGGGATAAAAGCACCAAAGCTTTGGCCAGCTGAACCTTTAAATTTCAATCTTATTGTATTTTCTGGCAATCCTTGTTCACCATATCGACGTGAAATTTCACTCCCAATAATAGTTCCCATTACACGATTTGTATTTTTAATAGGGAATTCCAACTTTACTTTTCGTTTTTCAGCAATTGCTTCTTCAAGAAGTGGTAATAAATGCATCATATCAAAGCTTTGTTCAATACTATGGTCTTGCTCACGTCGTTTTGTACGAGTACCTTGCAATTGGTGAAGAAGAGTCGTTAATTCAAGTTGACTAGCTTTCCAATGCTGTTTCGTCCGTTCCGAAATTTCCAACACATCTGTACGGCCGACCATTTCTTCTACTGTGTGGAAACCAAGCACGGACATGTATTCACGCATTTCTTCCGCTACAAAAAGCATATAATTCACTACATGGTCCGGGTTGCCCATGAATTTGGCCTGGAGTTCTGGATTTTGTGTTGCCACTCCAACAGGACAAGTATCCAAATGACACGCTCGCATCATGACACATCCTAAAACAATGAGTGGTGCTGTTGCGAAACCAAATTCCTCCGCGCCAAGAAGTGCTGCCATTACCACGTCTTTACCAGTCATCAATTTCCCATCTGTTTCTAAAACGACGCGATCACGAAGGCCATTTAACATTAGCGTTTGGTGGGCTTCTGCAAGCCCGAGTTCCCAGGGAAGGCCAGTATGCTTAATGGATGTCTTTGGCGATGCACCTGTACCACCATCATATCCAGAAATCACAATCACATCAGCTGCTCCTTTTGCCACTCCAGCTGCAATTGTTCCTACTCCTGATTTAGATACTAGTTTGACAGAGATACGTGCATAGCGATTGGCATTCTTCAAATCATGAATCAATTCAGCCATATCCTCGATGGAATAGATATCATGGTGCGGAGGCGGAGATATTAACCCAACTCCTGGAGTTGAACCACGGACTTCTGCAATCCAAGGATATACTTTGTTACCTGGTAACTGTCCTCCTTCACCTGGTTTTGCTCCTTGTGCCATTTTAATCTGTAGCTCATCTGCATTTACTAAGTAATGTGATTTAACACCAAATCGTCCTGAAGCAATCTGCTTAATTGCACTGCGACGATTATCTCCATTTTCATCAGGCATATAACGAGCAGAATCTTCTCCACCTTCACCACAGTTTGAACGAGCACCAAGACGATTCATTGCGATAGCTAACGTCTCATGTGCCTGTTTTGACAAAGAACCATACGACATCGCCCCTGATTTAAAGCGTTTTACGATGGAATCAACCGATTCAACTTCCTCTAACGGAATTTTACATTCAGCATTTTTGAAATCAAATAAGTTACGTAAGAATCCGATACGTTCTTCATTTGCCAGCTCGGCATACATGCGGTATAATCCAATATCATTCTTCCGAGTCGCCCATTGCAATGTATGAATTGTTTTCGGATTAAATGCATGATGTTCACCACTAGCTCTCCATTGAAAGTCCGATCCGGATTCAAGCTCAAGTTCCATCGAAGATAAAGCATATTCATGACGTCGTCTTGCCTCTTCGCCTATAGTATTTAAATCGATACCGTCAATTTGAGAAGTTGTTCCGGTAAAGTGCTCTTCAATCACCTCTTTACCAATTCCCACCGCTTCAAAAACTTGTGCGCCTCTATAGGACTGGACTGTAGAAATCCCCATTTTTGACATAACTTTTACAACGCCATCAGCTATCCCTTTGCGAAATTTTTTCATTGCAATTTGGCAATCTATCTTCAAATGATCCTTTTCAATTGCTTCCTGAATTGTCGCATATGCTAAATAGGGATTGATTGCATCTACACCAAAGCTAATCAAAGCAGCGAAATGGTGTACTTCACGAGCTTCCGCACTGTTAACAATCAAGCTTACTTTAGTTCGCTTCCCTTCTCTAATTAAATACTGATGAAGGCTGCTTGCTGCAAGAAGCACTGGTAATGTAGGAATACTAGGATTATCAACATTGTCACAAAGCATAATTATCGTTTTTCCTTCTTCGATTGCTTTCACTGCCTGTTGTCTGATACGTCCCAACTCTTTTTCAATACTGTCTTTATATTGAAGAGAGATAACAGCGAATTGAAAGTCTTTTTCTTGGTTCTTTAGTAACTGACTATACTCACTGTTCGTCAAAATTGGGGTATCCAACAGGATTCGACGTGCATTTTCCACATTCGGATGAAGTAGGTTTCCTTCCTTACCTAGCAATGTCATCGTTGAAGTGACAACATGCTCCCGAATAGCATCAATCGGTGGATTTGTCACCTGTGCAAATAACTGCTTAAAATAGTTGAATAATGATTGTGGGCGATCTGATAGTACTGCAAGTGGTGTATCATTCCCCATCGAACTTAGTGGATCTTTTCCTTCCTTTGCTATAGGAACGATATATTTCTGAACATCTTCAAATGTATAACCGTGAATTATTTGACGTAATGTTAAATCATTGAGTAGAATAGTTTCTTCTTTTTCAACTTCGAGCTTAACCATTTGCTCTTCAATCCATTGTTGATATGGCTCTTTAATCACCATTTCTGACTTTACTTCATCATCAGAAATGATTTTTCCTTGTTCAAGGTCGATTAATAACATATTGCCTGGACTGAGGTAATCTTTTAAAACTACTTCATCATCTCTCACATCAATAACACCTGTTTCTGAAGAAAAAATAACATGATTATCCTTTGTCACATAAAGGCGACCAGGTCGTAAGCCGTTCCGATCAAGAATCGCTCCAATTTGCTTTCCATCTGTGAAACAAATGGCTGTTGGACCATCCCAAGGCTCCATTAGACTTGCATGATATTGATAAAATGCTTTGCGATCCTTGTCGATACGAGGATTTTCCGTCCATGGTTCTGGAATGAGCATCATTGCTGCATGTGCCGGTGTACGTCCCGCTAAAACAAAAAATTCAAAGGCGTTATCAAGCATTGATGAATCTGATCCTGTCTCATCAATAATAGGCATAATTTTCTGTAAATCATTCCCGAATGTCTCTGATACAAACTGTTGCTCTCGAGCACGCATCCAGTTAATATTACCTCGCAATGTATTGATTTCCCCATTATGGATAATGTATCGATTCGGGTGAGCTCTTTTCCATGATGGAAACGTATTTGTTGAATAACGAGAGTGTACGAGGGCAAACGCCGATACAAAGCTCTTATTCTGAAGATCCTGATAGAAATGACTAACTTCTTCGGGTGCTAACAAACCTTTGAATACCATTGTCTGACTCGAAAAACTCGGACAATAAAATTCAAAGCCTTGTTCATCCGCCCAATGTTCAACCTGTTTGCGAATAACATATAATTTACGTTCGAACGCTAGTCGGTCATCAGCATTTTTGCGAATAAACACCTGACGTACAAATGGCGCTGTAGATTTTGAAATCTCACTAAGCCCCTCTATATTCGTCGGTACCCAGCGCCAACCAATTAACGATTGTCCTTCCGTTTCAATTAGCTCGTTCATTTTTTCTTCAATAGCAAGACGTTCTTCTTCCCTTTCTGTAAAAAATAATTGTCCAACGCCGTACTCTCCCTCTTCTGGCAATTGTAATTCAGTGCAATTCAACTGAAAAAACAAGTCAGGGATTTGCACCATAATTCCTGCTCCATCACCTGTTTTCCCGTCTGCACCACGCCCAGCACGATGTTCCAGCCGACATAACATTTCTAAGCCGTTTTTCACAATCTCATGTGATCGGTGCCCCTTATAATTTACATACATTCCAATTCCACACGCATCTTTTTCAAACTCTGGTGCATACAGCCCCTGTGCTTTTGGATATTGATGAAAAGTCATATATAATCCCCCCAAATCTTTCATTAACGTATTTACATTTTAAAGTTTTCGCAATAATATAAACAATATATAGTTTGGATGGAATCTATCTATTAATGAGATGAATGAGGTGAAAACATTGGAATTACGGCAATTACAGTACTTTGTAGAGGTAGCAGAACGTGAACATATTTCTAAAGCAGCCGAACATCTTCACGTAGCCCAGTCGGCTGTCAGTAGACAAATTGCTAACCTTGAAGAAGAGTTGGGAGCTCCACTTTTTGAACGGATTGGTCGTAACGTGAAGCTCACACCAATTGGTAAAACCTTTTTGGAACATACAATTACTGCCCTTAAGGCGATTGATTATGCTGCAAAACAAGTTGAAGAGTACTTAAATCCAGGAAAGGGAACAATTAAAATCGGGTTTCCGACAAGTTTGGCAAGTAACGTATTGCCAACTGTCATTTCCGCCTTCAAAAAGGAATATCCAGATATATCTTTCCATCTGAGACAAGGCTCATATAAATTTTTAATTGATTCTGTGAAAAATCGGGAGTTGAATTTAGCATTTCTAGGACCACTTCCACCAAAAGATGAATCCATCATTCCAAATATCCTCTTCAGTGAGAATATTAGTGCCTTACTACCTGCTAATCATCCATTTGCAAAAAATCAATACGTTAATTTAGTTGATTTTCGCGATGAAAATTTTGTACTTTTCCCAGAAGGTTATATTCTTCAAAAAGTGGCGGTCGATGCCTGCAAAGCAGCAGGTTTTATTCCAAACATCACTTCTGAAGGAGAAGATATGGATGCACTAAAGGGATTAGTAGCGGCTGGAATCGGCGTAACTCTCCTTCCAGAAAGTTCACTTTATGATTCAGTACCGCGCTTTACAGTCAAAGTGCCGATAGCATCGCCTGTTATCTCTCGTACTGTTGGGATTATTTCTCCATCAAACAGGGAGCTTGCACCATCTGAACAAGTATTTTTAAATTTTGTGAACAACTACTTTTCGCACTTATCAAGATTCCAATAAGAAAATCGTCACCGGACTTTTACGAATTTTATACTTTCTTATCTATTTAAAAAGGGCTTCTCACTTTTTGTGAGAAGCCCTTTTCAATAGAATAGTAAAACACCTATTCTATACTTATATATATTTAATCTTTAAAATGATAAAATTTCAGGGTTATAGCTTAAAAAAATTCGCAATTATTTACTTCCTACCATCTGTAGTGACTTGCTTTCAGTTAAACCAAGCGCCTTCGCTGTTGAAGAATCAACTTCATAGAATAGCTCTTGATTTTCTGCAAGTGACTTACCATAAGAAGGAATCATTTCTTTTATTTTTGGTTCCCACTCTTTTATATGTTGTGGAAAGCATTTTTTTATTACCTCAAGCATAACATGAACAGCAGTAGAAGCACCTGGAGACGCACCAAGTAATGCAGCAACAGAACCGTCTTCTGCATTAATAACTTCCGTACCAAATTGAAGTGTACCTTTACCCGCAGGAGTATCTTTAATTACTTGTACACGCTGACCAGCTACCACAATATCCCAATCTTCACTTTTTGCATTCGGAATAAAATCTCGTAGCTCTTCAATACGTTGTTCTTTTGATAACATTAATTGCTGAATTAGGTATTTCGTTAATGGAACGTTTTTTGCACCTGCTGCTAACATAGTGAAAACATTATTCGGTTTTACAGAACCTAATAAATCCATATTTGAACCTGTTTTTAAGAATTTTGGTGAGAATCCAGCAAACGGTCCAAATAATAATGATTTTTTATTATCAATATATCGTGTATCAAGATGCGGAACAGACATCGGAGGAGCACCAACTGCTGCTTTACCGTATACTTTTGCATGATGCTGTTCTACAACTTCTGGATTGTTACATACTAGGAATAATCCACTTACTGGGAATCCTCCAACATGTTTACTTTCTGGAATACCAGTTTTTTGTAATAAATGTAAGCTTCCGCCACCGCCGCCAATAAAGACGAATTGTGCAGTGTGATATTCAAGCTTTCCACTATCGCTAAGCACTTTTACTTCCCATGAACCATCACTAGTACGTTTAAGATTTTCAACTTTATGTTCATAATTGATTTCAACATCTTTACGTTCTAAGTGGTCAATTAGCATGCGTGTTAAAGCCCCAAAGTTAACATCCGTACCAATATCAATTTTTGTTGCCGCAATCGGTTCGCTAGATGTACGGTCTTGCATAATTAGCGGAATCCATTCCATCAGTTTTTTTGAATCATCGGAAAATTCCATACCTTGGAATAGATGGCTATTAGAAAGTGCTTCGAAACGTTTTTTCAAGAACTCTACATTTTTTGCCCCTTGAACCATACTCATATGAGGCAATGGCATAATAAAGTCCTGTGGATTACTAATTAAATTGTGGTTTACTAGATAAGACCAAAACTGTCTTGAAAGCTGAAACTGTTCATTGATTTTGAGAGCTTTGCTGATATCGATAGATCCGTCTGGTTTCTCTACGGTGTAGTTAAGTTCGCACAGTGCAGCGTGCCCTGTTCCCGCATTGTTCCATTCGTTAGAGCTTTCCTCTCCTGCTTTATCAAGTTTCTCAAACACTTTAATGTTCCAGTCCGGTACTAATTCTTTCAGAATTGTACCCAAAGTCGCACTCATAATTCCTGCACCAATTAAGATAACGTCTGTTCTAGTTTGTTTGTTGCTCATTTTTCCCATCCTTATACCCCTAGAATTTACAGAAAGGTTGTAGACGCTCCTGCTGCAAGTCAGGGCTATACACCTTTTCTGCATCAATTTCAACCTCATCATAGTATATCACTATCGTTTGTAAATTAAAAATTTCTACTATTATATGACAATTAGTATATCACTTTTTGAAACAAATTAAAAATTTCTACTATTACGATATAATTAGTATAGCACTTTTTTATATAAATTTAAAACTTCTACTATAAAAAATAAACAAAATTATATGAAAATAAGATTCACAAAAAAAGCTAAACCCCTTGATATATCAAGGGGTTTAGCTTTTAATAAGACGACCTACAAGAGATTTAAATCCACACCTATCTCTTCAAGGTATATTTCATAGAAATGATGCTTTTTCTCCAAAAATAACACTTTTATCCTCATGTACTTTGAGTTGTATCGGAATCAACATTCACTTCATTTTTTTCTTTCATTTTTCTGAAAATGGTTGCTAAAATCGGCCCAGAAATATTATGCCAAACACTAAAAATGGCACTTGGAACAGCTGCTAAAGGTGAAAAGTGGGCATTCGCTAATGTTGCTCCTAAACCAGAGTTTTGCATTCCCACTTCGATTGCAATTGCCTTTCTTTTCGCTAAGTTCATCTTAAATACTTTAGCAAATAAATAGCCAATTAAATAGCCAAGAACATTATGTAGCACAACAACAGCAAAAATAATTAATCCTGTTTCGGCAATTCTTTCTTGGCTACCCGCAACTACCGCTGAAACAATAGCCACAATAGCAATTACTGAAACTAGTGGCATCACTTTCACACTCGCCTTTGCCTGCTTATTAAATAATTTCTGTACAATTAAACCTAGAATAATTGGAATAAGTACCACTTGAACAATCGAAATAAATAATGATGATGGTTCAATATCAATCCATTCACTTGCAAATAATAAAATAAGTGCTGGTGTTACAAAAGGTGCTAAGATTGTTGTTATCGATGTTACTGTTACAGATAACGCTACATCTCCTTTTGATAAGAACGTCATAACATTGGAAGACGTTCCTCCTGGACAACATCCTACTAAAATAACCCCTACTGCAATTTCAGGTGGTAACTGTAACACTTTTGCTAATATAAAAGCAAGAGAAGGCATAATGAGAAATTGACCAATTACACCAACGGCTACATCTTTAGGTCTCTTAAAAACCTCTTTAAAATCTGACCCCGAAATCGTTAATCCCATACCAAACATAACTATTCCCAAAAGAATCGTAATGTATTGTCCAATCCAAGTAAAGGATGAAGGGAATAAATATGCCATTGTTGCAAAAATCAATACCCAAATAGCAAAAGTACTACTTACAAACTGGCTAAAACGTTCTAAAGCTTTCATGTTGCACCTCCATGTAGTAAATTATGACAATATAGGAATTATACATCAATAATTGAATATAAACAATTATTAGAATATTTAAGTTACTTAGAACTATATTATCTCATTATCTTTTAGCTTAAAAGTCATTCTTTTACGAAATATTATTCTAATAATAGATTACTTATCTTACTTAATAGCACATATATACTAGCGAAACTCCCTTCCTTTACATGTTCCAACCTCCTATAGATTTTCTACAAAATAAAAATGCCTAAAACCCTTCAAAAAAGGATTTTAGGCACCTGATTATTAAGGATTGGTGTCATTCTCATACCAATACTTCTCTTTAATAAAATGATTATCTTCTAGCAAAATCAACAAACTTAAATTTATCCGGTCTGTGTCTTGATTCTGTATATTGAAATAGACTAGTGTCATCTAAATATGTGTAGCTTTTAATAACGACAATCATATCGAATTCTTTCATATCTAAAGACATTTTGTCTTCGTCATTAGCCATTTGAACTGTAATTTCTTTTCGAGCATACGAAATTTTGTATTCCAGCTCACCTTCAATATAGCTATAAAGGGAATCCTGACAAATCTCTTCTGTTAACTGACCGACAAACTTCTCTGGAATGTAATCTTTGTCCAAAATAACCTTTTGTCCATCAATTATTCTCTTTCTAATGATTGTCCATACTTTTTCATTAGATTCAAGCCCTAGCTTCTTCGCTATATTTTTACTGGGAATACTACAATCCAAAACTTTGACTTCTGTTGTAACGGTATCACCTAATTGATCCGTCAATTCTTTAAATGATACTACCTTTGATACAGGAAAGTCGAATTTCTGAATATCTAATACGAAAGAACCTTTACCGTTCACTTTCGCAATATAACCATTTTGCTCTAATTTATTTAATGATTTTCGAATCGTATCACGAGAAACGTTGTAATAATCCATTAAACTTTTCTCAGAAGGCAATTTATCATCAGCCACATACACTTCGTTTTCAATCTTATCAACGAGATCATTATATATATTTACGTATTTCTTATCCATTATTATCACCGTAAATATTTTATCATAAATTGTGTAAAAATAAATTATCTCTAATGATTTAGACCTACATAATATACAATAGATTGATAAGGCTTTAATGTAATTTCACCGCTTAAGGAAGGTGTGTTTTCATAATTTCCAATTAACACATCGCTATGTTCTACACGCTCTATTATGTTACTTGGTAACTTCACCTTTGTTTCTTCAGCATAGAAATTATTTAAAACAATCAACATCTTATTCTCATATGTTCTTGTATAAGCCATTACTTTATCATGATTTTCTAAAATCATTTTGAAATCGCCCTCTGCAATTATCGGATATTGCTTTCTTAAAGAAATAAGCTTTTGATAGAAATAAAAGACTGAGTTCGGATCTTCTAATGCATTCTTTACATTGATTTCTTTTGCTGAGTCTCCAAGTGAAATCCATGGCGTTCCTGTAGTAAATCCAGCATTTTCTTCATCATTCCACGGAATCGGAGTTCTTGAGTTATCACGAGATTTGCTTTTCAAAATCTCTAGAATCTCTTGCTCCGGCACACCCTGCTCTTTCAAAATATGATAGTAATTGATTGATTCAACATCTCTATATTGTTCAATGCTGTTAAAATGCGGATTAGGCATACCGAATTCTTCACCTTGATAAATATATGGTGTTCCTCTCATCATATGAACAGTAGTCGCAAGCATCTTCGCACTTTCATGATGATACTCAGTATCATTACCAAATCGAGAAACAATTCGTGGCTGGTCGTGATTACACCAGAAAACCGCACTCCAGCCATTACCTTCTTGAATACCTTCCTGCCATGTTTTGAATATATCTTTTAACATATGAAAGTCGAAATCCATCAACGTCCATTTATCTTGGTTTTTATAATCTACTTTTAAATGATGAAAGTTAAATACCATAGATAATTCTTTTTCTTCTGGATTCGAATACTTCACACAATGGTCGATTGTTGTAGAAGACATTTCTCCAACTGTAATGACATCATCATGTTTACCAAAGGTGTTTTCATTCAACTCTTTTAAATACTCATGAATTTTCGGACCATCTGTATAAAACCTTCTGCCATCTCCAACTGTGTCATCTTCAAAAATTTCCGGCTTAGATATTAAGTTAATTACATCTAGTCTAAATCCTTTTACTCCTTTTTCTAGCCAGAAATTAACTACCTTATAGATTTCTTCTCTAACTTCTGGATTCCCCCAATTCAAATCACCTTGTGTGACATCGAATAAATGCAAATAGTATTCTTGAAATTCTTCTCTATATGCCCATGCTGAACCACCGAATTTAGAAACCCAGTTTGTTGGTTCCTTACCTTCTTTTCCTTCTTTCAAGATATAAAAGTTTTTATACTTTTCTTCTCCTTGTAACGCTTTTTTGAACCATTCATGTTCTGTTGAAGTATGGTTAAAAACCATATCTAGCATAATATCAATATTTCTTTTTCTTGCTTCTTCAACTAACTGTTCAAAATCAGCCATCTCACCGAATAATGGATCAATCTTATAGTAATCAGCAATGTCATAACCATTATCTTTTTGTGGCGAAATATAAAACGGTGTTAACCATATATAATCAACGCCTAGCTTCTGCAAGTAATCAAGCTTCTCAATAACACCACGTAAATCACCGAAACCATCACCATTCGAATCTTTAAATGAACGAGGATATATTTGATAAACAACACTTTGTTTTAAATTCTTCATTATTTCCACTCTACTTTCATTCCTAGTTAGTTTTGTACTGGTTGATATGTTGGCAATTTACGTCTTCCTAGAATCATCGTTAACACAAAAGGAATTACAATTGCTACAACCATTGAAAGTGCAAAACTTCCCATACTACTTGTCTGCATTGAAAGAATACCTGGTATCCCACCAACACCAATGGAGTTCGCCATCGCTCCGCTGCTCACTGAAATGATAGCTGCAGCACTTGAACCAATCATACCTGCAATGAACGGGAACATATATTTCATGTTTACACCAAATAAAGCTGGTTCTGTTACACCTAAATACGCTGAAATACATGCTGGCACATTCACTTGTTTTGCATCACTATCTTTACTTTGTAAAAATACCATCGCAAGAACTGCTGAACCTTGAGCAATATTAGATAATGCAATCATCGGCCACAGTGATGTTCCACCCATTTCGGCAATTAATTGAAGATCAATTGCATTAGTCATATGATGTAAGCCTGTAATAACTAACGGTGCATAAGCAAAACCAAATATAGCTGCAAACAGCCAACCAAATGTAGATGTTAATCCAGCATAAACAACAGAAGAAATCCACTCACCAATCGTCCAACCAATTGGACCTAGAACTGTATGAGCAAGTAAAACAGCAGGAATCAATGCAAAGAAAGGAACAACTATCATTGAAATAGATGATGGACAAATTTTTCTAAGTCCTCTTTCCAAATACACTAATACAAAACCTGCTAGAATGGCTGGGATGACTTGTCCCTGGTAACCAATCATATCAATTTGTGCAAAGCCAAAATCCCATACAGGTATTTCTCCGCCTCCAGCAACTGCATATGCATTCAATAACTGAGGAGATACTAACGTGATACCTAAAACAATACCTAATATTTGAGTTGTACCCATTTTCTTAGTTACTGCCCACACTATACCTACAGGTAGGAAGTGGAATATAGCTTCCCCGATAATCCAAAGAAAACTATGTAGCCCAGCCCAAAACTGTGACATTTCTACAAGAGTTTTCGTACCATCCTCAAACATTTTCACATCGCCAATAATATTTCTGAACCCTAATACTAATCCACCAACAATTAACGCAGGAATAATCGGTGAAAAGATTTCAGCCAAATTCGCCATTAATCTTTGAATAAAGTTCATATTATTTTTAGCTGCACTTTTAGCGTCTTCTTTACTAACCGAATTAGCACCAGATAATTCCACAAACTCATTGTAAAATACCGATACATCATTCCCAATAATGACTTGGAATTGACCCGCCTGGGAAAAAACGCCTTTTACACACTTTAAACCTTCAATTTTTTCTTTATTCGCTAATGATGGATCTTGTAATACAAATCGCATACGAGTTGCACAATGTGTAACTGCACCGACATTCTCTTTGCCACCAATGTATTCAAGTAAATCTCTTGCTTCATTCGCATATTTACCCACTGAAAATACCTCCTTACATTTAAACCTATACGTACAGGTCTTGGTATCATTCTACCTATACGTATAGGTTTCTGTCAACGCTTTCAAAAAATGATTATTATTTCTGATAATAGCTCATAAAAAAAATGCCTACTGTAGTTTACAGTAAGCATTTTTTGTTACATGGGCTTAAAATATTCTCCCGCTCTAGCTCTACTATTATAGAAACCATACCAAATAATAGTCATTTATCTCAAAAGTACTAACATAAATGATATAATTATAATACTTGCTGTAAAAATCGTCGTGTTCGCTCCTCTTTAGGCTCTGTAAAGAACGTTTCTGGATGACCTTCCTCAATGATTTTGCCATCTGCTAACATGATAACACGGTCTGCTACTTCCCTGGCAAACCCCATTTCATGTGTAACAATCACCATTGTCATCCCATCTTTTGCGAGATTCTTCATTGTTTCAAGCACCTCACCTACAAGTTCGGGATCTAACGCAGATGTCGGTTCATCAAATAGCATAACGCTTGGCTTCATAGCTAGTGCTCTCGCTATCGCAACCCGTTGTTTTTGCCCCCCTGATAATTGTTCAGGATAGTAGTTGGCTTTGTCAGCTAAGCCTACTTTATTTAATATTTGCATCGCTTTTTCACTAGCTTCTAGTTTACTTTGTTTTTTAATATGAACAGGTGCTTCAATCACATTACCCAATACCGTCATATGGGGAAATAAATTGAAGTGCTGAAATACCATTCCCATATCTTCTCTTACTTTGTTTAAATCAGATTTATTAATATCGATTAAATTTTGATTAATCTCAATTTCTCCACTATCTTTAATTTCCAAAAAGTTCAAGCATCTCAACAACGTACTTTTGCCTGAACCACTAGCACCGATTAGCACGACAACTTCTGACTTCTCAATTTCAATAGATATATCCCGTAACACTTCTAATTTATCAAACGTTTTGTATAAATTTCTTACCTTGATCAAATCTGTTGCCTCCCCTACTCTTGCTAACATCTAATTTTTTCTCTAACTTGTTAAAGATTAGCGTGAAAATCAGAACAAGAATTAAATAATATATACCTACGACGAAATATGTCTCAAAGGGCATATAGTTCTCAGCTTGAGCAGAAAGCGCGTGGTTGAATAACTCTGTAACAGCAATATATGCGACAAGTGAAGAATCTTTTAATCCGATAATAAATTGATTGCTTAACGATGGAATCGCTCTTTTAAAGGCTTGAGGTAATATAATCCGGCGCATCGATAAGGAATATGGCATTCCTAAAGAACGAGCTGCCTCCATTTGTCCACGGTCAATGGATTGAATGGAGCCTCGAAAAATTTCAGCTATATATGCACCAGAGTGAATGCCTAAAGCAAGTGCGCCAGCTGTGAAATCTGATAATACCAAAACGCTCGATATTCCATAATATAAGAACATAAGTTGCACAATTAAGGGCATCCCACGTACTAGGAAAATATATAAATCAGCTATTTTTTGTAAAATGGTGATGTTAGAGACTTTAAAAAAGGCAAAAACCAAACCAATTATTACAGCAATCAATAGTGAAACAACGGTTAATTCTATTGTAATTAAGGTCGCTTTAAGAAATTCAATACCATGTGTTTGGAAAATAGAATATATGCTACTTATAAAATCCATAAACACTTCAGCTCCTCAGTTCAATAAAAAGGCTAGGTTTTTATTTTTCTAGTAAATTCACTCCGAACCATTTTTTACTGATTTTTTCGTACGTACCATCTTCAACCATTGATTTAATCGCTTTATTGATTGCTTTCAAAAGTGCCGGGTTGTCTTTATTAACAGCTATGGCTATATTTTCATTTTTAAGTACATTGTCAACGTCTTTGATTTTTAAATTAGCTTCTTTCATTGCAGATATACCAACGATTTTATCTGTAATAACAGCATCCACACGTCCTGGTTCAAGATCTTGAAGTGCGTAAATATCACTTGGGTAATTTTTAATAGCTTTCGTATATTTTGCAGCATCTTGCTGATACGTACTTGCTTGCATAACACCTATTTTTTTATCTTTTAGATCTTCCTTCTTTTTAATAGCGTTATTGGAGGCAGATACAAAGACTTGTGCTCCAGAAATATAGTATGGGTCTGAAAAATCTACTTGTTTTGAACGCTCTTCTGTAGCTGTCATACTTCCAATTATGGCATCATATTTTTTACCTTTTAGTCCTTGTATGATAGTTTCCCATGGATTAGTAACAGGATTTGACTCTAAACCAATGCGCTTTGAAATTTCTTCGCCAATTTCAACATCAAAACCTACTAGTTTATTATTGTCCTTATAGTTCAAAGGTTTAAGCAAACCACTCATAGCAAACGTTAATTTACCGTCGTTTACTAGTTTCATTTTTCCCTTTCCATCCTCTGAGCCTGACACTTTAGAATCATTAGAACTACAACCTCCTACTAGAAAAAGCAAAAACAAACCTACTAGTATCGTTAAAGACATGACTTTCTTCTTCATAACATACACCTCTCCTTAAAATCATATGAATTTTTGAGGGGATAAAGCATTTGATTGAGTATCGATATAATCGTTTACAAATCATCTCTACTGAAGTCGCATTCTTCTAGAGGCACTACCTTTGTTTTTTTAACGAATTTATAACCAAGCCAAAGAATAATAAATACAGGTAAACTAATATAAGAAACGAGCATACCATACCAGTTAATGGATCCATCAGAAATTGCTTGGCTACCCTGACCTATAATTACAATAATGCATAATGCTAAAGCAAATAACGGACCAAATGGATACCATTTTGCTTTATACGTTAATCGATTTAGATCAAGTCCTTGTTTTACATAAGCTTTGCGAAATCTATAATGACAAATAGCAATTCCAACCCATGTCAAAAATCCAGTTAACCCGGTCATATTAAGGAGCCAAATATAAACTACTCCATCCCCAACGAATGAGGATAGGAAAGTAAGAAAGCCAAAAATGATATTCGTATAAAGAGCAATAGCAGGAATTCCTTTTGCATTTACTTTCGTAAATATCTTTGGAGCCTTTCCACTTTTTGCGAGAGACCAAAGCATTCGAGTTGAGGCATACGTTGCAGAGTTACCAGCTGAGAGTACTGAAGTTAAGATGACAGCATTCATAAGTGAGGCTGCAAAAGCAAGACCTGCTTTTTGGAACACTAATGTGAAGGGGCTGACCGAAATGTTATCGACATCTGATTTGAGTAGACTTGGATCTGTGTAAGGAATAATAAGCCCAATAACTGCAATGGCGAGTACGTAGAAAATAAGTATGCGCCAGAATACGCTACGTATAGCTTTTGGAACATGTTTTTCAGGATTTTCGCTTTCACCAGCAGCGATACCCACCATTTCCGTACCTTGAAATGAAAAACCAGCTATCATGAAAATACCTAATATGGCAAAGAAACCTCCTTTAAATGGAGCTTCACCAGTTGTAAAGTTATGAAACCCTGCTGCAGGTGTAAAAAATATCCCTAGAATCATTAACAAACCGATTACTAAAAAGACAATAATCGTAATAACCTTAATGCCTGCGAACCAAAATTCTGCTTCACCAAAACTTTTTACAGAAAGTACATTTAAAATAAGCATAAGCGCTAAGAAGATGGAACCCCATAAAATATCCGAAGAGTGAGGGAACCAGTATTTCATGACTAATGCTCCGGCTGCTAATTCGGCTGGAATGGTCGTTGACCAGCTTAACCAGTAATTCCAACCAAGTGTAAAACCAAAGGCGGGGTCTACAAAACGCGTTCCATATGTTTCAAAAGAACCTGATGTAGGAAGAAAGGTTGCCATCTCTCCAA
This sequence comes from Bacillus massiliigorillae, assembly GCF_000380245.2. Lineage (GTDB taxonomy): Bacteria > Bacillota > Bacilli > Bacillales > DSM-1321 > Bacillus_AD > Bacillus_AD massiliigorillae. The sequence goes on along the minus strand of NZ_HG428741.1, from coordinate 1,217,750 downwards.
GGCTTGTCATGAGGAAATACACCATACAGCCAATTGCAAGATAAGCTATAAGTGCCCCTCCCGGACCAGCTTGACTTACAGTTGCTCCACTCGCAACAAATAGACCAGTACCAATTGCACCTCCAACTGCAATCATCGTTATATGGCGAGAGCGTAATCCACGATTTAGTTTACCAACTTTAGTAGCACCTGTTACTTCAGGTGAATGATACTCCATCTTGCTCATCTCTTTACCTCCATTTCCTCTAACTACTCTCTATCCTCTATTGAGTTGAGTGTCATTTATTTCTCTAAATAATTTAGTAAGGATCTTTTTATTTCAATAAACGGCGAATCACCTCATTTGTTAACTTCGGAACTATTTCTGTAGAAAAAGCAAGTTCCATTCTTTCATATTTTTTGTGAGCATCGTATCCATAAGGTCCAATGTTAATAGCTGGTACATTAATATCTCGGATAGCTTGGTAATTAACAAAATGTTTCGTACCCCATCCTGGATTGTTATTGCAAACAGCTTGTATTCCTTCTTCATCATCGCTTAGCGCCACACAGCTCATATCACATACATAAGGAAAGAAATTTCTCGTTACGATTGGATAAGCATAGGTCGGCTGAACTTGTTCGATGGCTTCCTGTAATGCCTGTAGTAGATGCTGTTCTTTTTCATTTTTCCCTGTAACATCTACACGTGGAGAATAAAGTGACGAATAGAACATAATAATAGCTGGGCTTTTGTCTGTCATCCAGTTCCACTCTTCTTCAACTACACGCGCTGCAAACATTCGAGTGTCTAAGCTCTTATCAAGTAGTAATTGTTCTTTAAACACTTTCATATGTTGGATAAATCGATCACCATGCTCTTTTTCAAGTAATTGCTTCATTTCTTCGTATACAATTACTCTTGTCTTCCATGGCAATTCGTTATACGTTTCTCCACTTCGTGCACAAAATGTTTGATAGCGCTCAGTAAGTGTTTGTAAAGCTCGGTCAAAAGCGATTTCTGCTTGTTCTTTAAGCTTAATCATGACTTCTTTTGGAGACCACGACTGGATAAAGAAATTGTAATAGACATAAGCAGAAAGAGCCGTTTGGATAGTGTAGGTCGGTTTTAAATCCATTTGCTTTAATGAGACGGGGGGTGCCGGAAATTCACCTAATGAGTCATCTACTAAATCGGGATTATAGCTGATTTGTCGCGTTAACTCAGCCGCAATATAGTTTGGATCAAGCCCTTCAAAAGAAGAACCCGCATGTGTTTCTGCACCTGTAATGAAAAAAGAAGGGAGGAGCTTTCCAATTGAACCTTTGTAAATATAACGATTTTCATCTCCTTCAAAGCGAGGAGCGACAAAATCGGAATTAATAAGTGAAACGTAATCAAATTGATGTTCTTCACGTAACTTCTTTAAATCTTTTAATCCTGATAAAACGCCATGGGAGCTATCTTCTTCATCGCATTCAGCAAATAATAATAGATTTCCAGATAGTTCTTCTGGGTGTTCAGAGTAGTATTTAAGTAAATAGAGATGGCTTGCTACACCTGCTTTCATATCGACAGTACCACGTCCAAAATGCCAGTCACCTGATTCTAGCTGATTCCTTACTAAGTCTGGTAAAGGTTCATTGTGTAATGCCTTCATCAATTCTTCAGGGAAACAAGCTTTATCTTTTAAATGACTATAGTCATCAATTCCAACCGTATCAGTATGCCCCATTAGAATAACCGTTTTACCGCTTCTTGTTTTCGTTCCTTTTACAAAAGCCAACACGTTATAACGCTCTACTTCATCATTTTCTGTTTGAGAAAGTAGTACATACGAAGGATTTTGTTTGAAATAAGGAAAAGAAGCTATTTTGTCATATAAATAGTTGGCAATAGCAATTTCTCCTGTGGTGTTAACGATACTTTCTACTGCTACTAATTCATTTGTATACTTTAATACTTCTTCACGACATGCAAATGACGAAATCATTTCCCAACACCCTTTCGAAAAAATTCGTATTCTTAAAAATTATTTATTGAAAAAACACTAACTATTAAGCTAGTTCTCCGCCATCAATTGGAATATGCTGACCCGTTATATAGGCTGCTTCTTGAGAGGCGAGAAAAGCGTATAAATTCGCTACTTCTTCCGGTTTTGCATGTCGTTTTAATGGGATTTTTTCATCGGTTTGTTTTAGCATTTCAGGTGTGTATTCTGCCATTTGCATAGGTGTAAGTACATATCCTGGGCAAATAGTGTTCACACGAATCGTTGGAGCAAGTTCCAGTGCCATGGTTCGAGCCAAGAGATTAACGCCTGCTTTAGAGGCATTATAATCAGCGTAATAGGGATGACCTACCAGCCCATTTGTCGAAGCAGTCATAAGAATGACTCCTTTTCCTTGATCTAACATTCGTTTCGCAGCTTCTTGAGCCGTATAAAAAATACCATCTAGATTAATACCAAGCACTTTTCTCCATTGCTCTGGGGTAATATCGATAAAATTAGCACGTATGCTAATCCCAGCGTTCGCAATCAAAATATCTACTCCGTTAGTCAATGAATCTATCTCTTCAAATACTTGTTTAACTTCAATCGGGTTACTTACATCAGCAATAACGCCATGTGCAATCGATGGATATTCTCGAAGTGTGTTAGAAAGTTGCTCTTTATTACGGTCTAAAATAGTAACAATTGAGCCCTCTTTAGCAAATCGTATGGCAGTAGCTAACCCGATACCACTTGCTCCACCAGTAATAACTACTCGCTTATTGCGCAAACTGTCTAGATATCTTCCATTATTCAATTCATTCCCCCCTAATCCATTTCATTTTGGAATCTAATCATAGAGTGAATTTTTTATTAGAAAATAAGAGGAGAGGACAAGCAAACCGAAGTTTGCTTGCCTTACTCACTTTTTAATTCAATTCAGAAACCATCGATTTTTTTAGATAAGATCGCCATGTAATACACCATTCTTCGGGATTGTCTAAATAATCTTGTTCATCTAATTTGTGAATAGTGCTGTTATATGGTGCATTTTGAACGATTTCAGGATTTTCATAGGCTTCATTTGATATTTGTTCAAGTGCTGCAATATATTCATCTAAATCTGCTTTTGAATAGGATTCTGTTGGTTCAAGTGTAAATGGCTGAGGTACAATGTATGGGTGATGACTGGTCCAATAATGAAGACCAAAGTCTGTCATTCGTCGTTGAACATCTTCTGTTGTCACGCCTGTTTCTTGTGTCATCTGTTCCCAACTATAGCGAACCTGTTCAAGACGCTGACCCTTTACATATGGTGCACTGGCACCACGAATCTTTTGTATCTTATGGTACAGATAGTTATTATTAAGTACCGCCGTTTGAGCTACTTCTTTTAAGCCTTCCGAACCTAATGCACGAATCCAAGCATAAGAACGCAGAATCGTTTGTGCTACTCCATGAAATGCACGTACTTTTCCAATAGAATGTGCTAAAGTATCATTCAAATGATAGTTCTCTCCATCAAACTCAACAATTGGTCCTGGTAAAAATTCTTTGAGCTCATCTACGACTCCAAGTGCTCCTGTTGCGGGACCACCACACATATGTGGAGCAGCGAAGGTTTTATGAAGATTAAAGAAGCACATATCAAACCCAGCCTCTTTGGCTCGAGTAATACCGAGAAGGCCATTGGCATTTGCTTGGTCGTAATAACAAATGCCACCTGCTTCGTGAACAACTTTAGTGAATTCTTTAATTTTCGGATTGTAGATACCTGTGTCTTCCGGATTTGCAACAACAAAACCAGCTGTTCTCTCAGACACTACAGCTTTCAATTTCTCGATGTCAGGGAAACCATCTTCATCTGGATGTAATGTAATGATTTTGTATCCTTTTACGGCTGCTGTTGCAGCTTGTGAAGGATGGGAGAAAATCGTTGTGATAATTTCATCACGTTGCTTATCTTCTCCTCTTGATTCATGATATTTTCGAACGATGGAAGCCATTGCAAATAACGCTTGGGTACCAGAGCTTGGTTGGAAAGAGAAATAATCCATTCCAGAAATCTCTCTCATACAAAGATCCAGCTTATAAATGATTTCTAACATACCTTGAACGGTGCTTTCATCTTGTAGAGGATGCAACGCCATCATTTTCGGATTACGTATTAACAGCTCGTTGATTTTCGGAATATATTTCATCGTACAAGTCCCTTGACCAATCTCGACATTGAAATCTGACCCTAATGTTTCTTGAGAAAGTCGAACATAATGTCTTAAGACACGTGCTTGACTGATTTCAGGTAGATTAGGTTTTTCCGGTCTACACATGGTGGATGGAATGGCAGAAATACCATCTCCAACTTCTGAAACAATCGTTTGATTAGCTGTCGGAACTTCAACACCTACTTCTCCCTGTTGATGAAGCTCAAAAATAATTGGTTCATTCCATTTCGCTTGATGAAAGTCACGAACTTTATTGTTTCTTTGTATTTTTTTCATGAGATAGAATCTCCTCTCCTCAATACGCGTTTTAATTTTTCACTATTTCCTCTAGAGCAGTAATTAGTTGGTCAATATCTTCTTGTGTATGAACTTCCGTTATACAGTAGAGCGCAGCTTGGCCATACTCAGGAAATTCGTTAGAAAGATCTTTGCCTCCAAAAATCTTTCTTTCTAGTAACCTCTCATTAATGGTTTCCACAGAAAGATTTGTCCCATTAAAATCGACGATAAATTCTTTAAAGAAAGGTGAATTTAATCTTGAACCTTTTACTCCAGGAACTTTATTCAGCTTTTTGACAGCATATTGGCTATTTTGCATAATAGTTTGCCCTAGTTCATACATGCCATTTGGTCCTAATAAAGCTAAGTAAACACCAGCAGTAATGCCCCATAAAGCTGTTTGCGTACCAACCGATTCTTTGCCTTTTTCTCGTAAAGCGAATGATGTTCGATCATAAGCTACATCGCCAAATCCATACTCTCCTTCTTTCACCGTAGGTACGATACCGAACAGACGGGAAGGAAATTCATTTACGAATTTTTCTTCATTTCTTGTTGCAATGAATCCAGCTTGACCACCACTGTAGTTCATGTGCATGCCAAGTGGTTGAAGATCACCACAAACGATATCTGCTCCGTAGCGGCTTGGCGGAGTCAGTACCCCTAATGAAATCGGATCAGCGCCAACGACTATAAGTACACCATGTTTTCTAGCAATCTCGGAAATTTCAGTTCCTTGTGATTCAATAAACCCTAAATAGGATGGATTCTCAAAATAAATGGCTGCTACGTCATCAAAAATTTGGTTCTTTAATTCGTCTAGATTTAGAAGACCTGTATCTTTGTCATTACCGATTTCGCCAAATTCGAGTTCAGGTGTACCATAATTGACGATAATTTTTGCTCGTTCAGGAGAGACCGTTTTAGCTAGAAGAACTTTCTTTCTACCCGTTATGCGACCTGCCATTCGTAAAGAGGTAGCTGCAGCCTGACCCCAGTCGAATGTAGGAACATTTACTACATCCATATCTACCAATTCTGCTAATAAACTTTGATATTCAAACAATGCTTGATAGCGACCATGGTCCTCATATGGTTCTCCAGCGTATGCTGTTAAAAATTCAGATCGTTGATTGATTTCATCACATACAGCAGGGACAAAATGTTGCCAGCAACCAGCTCCTAGAAAGTTCAAATACTCATTAGCACTAGCATTTTTATTTAATAAACCATCAATATGGCGGCGAAGTTCATGCTCTGTTAAAGCTTTTGGTATGTTCATTTCTCCTTGAAAGAGTAATTCTTCAGGAATACATGAATACAACTCCATTGTTGACTCAACGCCAATTTCTTTTAACATTTCCTCTTTTACCTCTGGTACCATATTAGGTATGTAAGGATGTACCTTCTTTGTCATAGTAATACCTCCTAGTAAAATTTAAATAATTACGCTAAACCTCCACCGTCAACAACGAGTTCTGTACCTGTCATCCAACTAGATAAATCACTTGCTAAGAACAAGACGCCTTTTGCTATGTCACGAGGTGTGCCAAGCCTTGCTAATGGTCGATCTATGGCAGAGTCTTTAAGAAATGCGCCTTCATCTAGCTGTAATTGTTTGGCTTCATCTCTTAGTAACGGTGTATCTGTATCTCCTGGACAAATACAATTGACCCGAATATTTTGTGGACCATGATCAATTGCCATTGCTTTTGTTAGATTAACGACACCGGCTTTTGCAGCACAATAGGCTGCAGCCTTATCTCCACCTTTTAATCCCCAACCTGAGCCTGTATTGATAATGCTTCCACCTTCACCAGAAGCCATAAGAGGAATAATGTATTTAGATAAGAGATAGACACCTTTTAATGAAACATTGATGACTGAATCCCATTCAGCTTCTTCTAAATCAACTACAGTTTTTCGTTTTATAATGCCAGCATTATTAAAAAGCACGTAAACGTTACCGTACTTACGATTAATTTCTTCACTAACATGCTGACAATCGTGGGAGCTTGTTACATCACATTTTAAGAAGTCTACCTGATAGCCTTTATCTCTCAGGTTTTGTGCAGCTTGGTTGCCCTTCTCACTATCAATATCTAGAAGAATAACCTTAGAGCCTACTTCGGCTAGAAGCTCTGCTGTTGCATAGCCTATACCAGATGCTGCACCAGTAACTACCGAGACTTTATCTTTTAATTGAATATAGTCTTTTTCCATACAATAACCTCCTTAAGGTGTGTTGATAGTTATTAATGCAATAATTATGCCAACTTAATAGTGTTGATATATCAGCGAATTTTAGTAGTCAGAAGCAGATGAGCTTGACATTTTTGTCAAAAATATAAAGAATTGACAAAAAATATTGTATTTACTTATACTTGTAAAAATACAAGGAACCGTTCTGTACATCATAAGAACTAGAATGTTTATATTTAGAATGGTAGATTATGTATTATGAAAAAATCTTGTCTCCAAGCGATTTCGTTGTTTTTATGATTTGAAACTTAGGAAACTACTATATTTTTTATAAAAGGGAGGATTTTCTATTGTCTTCAATCACTGTGATTAGTAAAACGATACAAACTTTTTCAGACCTTTTACAAATCGAAATCGCTTTCTTTGACCCGAAAGGCGTAATAACAGTATCGACAGAGGAATACAAGCTGAAGAAAGGAAATCGTGTTCATTTACCTTTTTTCCAAAAACAATATGAGTATCCAGTTAACTTTGTCAAAAAGCCAGGTCATATGAGTATTTGTCGTGGTTGTCATTTTCAAAAAAAATGTCCTTCAACAGCCGAAATCGTAATTAGCATTGTACGAAATGGAAAGCACTTCGGCTATCTATCTTTTGTAAGTTTTTCTCCAGATGGCCAAGAGAAATTAATCAATCGTCAAAAAGAGTATAGTTATTGGATGTCACAATTAAGCGATATTATTATTGGTATCGTACAAGGGATAGATGGTTTCGAAAGTATATCCCCAGCAAAACAAGAAAAAACGGAATATATTTTAGGTAACAGCATTACATTGAACAAATTAAAGGAAAATATTAAAAACATTAAGAATAGCTCTTCCTCTATTTTTATAACAGGGGAAACGGGAACAGGTAAAAGTTTATTAGCAAAGCTTATTCATGAGCAAAGTATGTTTCGTAAAGGTGATTTTATCGAAATAAATTGTTCGAGCATTCCTGAAACACTATTTGAAAGCGAATTATTTGGTTATGAAGAAGGAGCCTTTACAGGAGCAAGAAAAAAAGGAAAGCCAGGATTTTTCGAGTTAGCTGATAGAGGAACTCTTTTTTTAGATGAAATTGGAGACCTTCCGATTCATCTGCAACCAAAGCTGTTAAAAGTATTGCAGGATGGAATGGTACGCAGAATTGGAGGAACACATACAAAGAAAGTCAATGTACGAATCATTGCAGCAACGAACCAGCCGTTATCCCAATTAATAGAATCCAAACAATTTCGCTCCGATCTTTATTACAGGCTTAATGTTATTCCATTCCATTTGCCGCCATTAAGAGAACGAAAAGAGGATTTAGAAGATTTACTCGAAATCTTAATGGAAAAATTGCAAATGAGAACGGGAAAATTCATTCAAACATACAACAAGGACTTTTTGAAGAAGTTAAAGAAATATCATTGGCCCGGTAATATACGCGAGTTAGAAAATGTGATTGAATATAGCATGAATATGGAAAGAACGATGGAATTGACAGCATCATCACTACCAGATTTTTTATGTGATTTAAATGCTAATATTCAACCTATTCAAACAGAAAAAGATTTTTTAAAGGAATCAGAAAAAGAAACTATTATTCAAAAGTTAGCTCAATATGGCTATGATTATGGAGGAAAGACTCAAGTAGCGAAAGAATTAGGGCTAAGTATTAGAACTTTATATCGGAAGATAGACAAATTGGGTATTGATATTCCGACAAAATAAAAAGCCAGAAACCCTTGATACATGAAGTTTTCTTTCTCCTAGCAATGGACGATTCGAGAGGGAATCAACTCACTCCCCTATATCCTTTTAAATTTTGTTTAGTGAACAAATAGATCACTAAGTTTACCCTTCAGAGTGTAGACAAGAGGTGTTTGGAATTACCTTTATTCCAAACACCTTTTCAACTAACGGTTGAAGCATATGGTTATCATAAACATTTCCTAGTGTCACAAAATCGCACTTGAAAAAATCCCATACGGTCAGTGGTACTCTACTTTATTTCTTTCATCATTGTTTTCAATTATCTTTTGAATTAAACATAAATCCTCTAAAACTAATAATTGATAGGTAATAAAAGAGCCCTAGCTCAAAAACTAGGACTCTTTTTATCTTTTTGCATTGTATTACTCCATTTAGGGAGCAATCTTTTTATACATTTCGTTCAAAAACGATATTTCCATTCATAATTGTTAACCCTACTTTTGCATCTAAAATTTCCTTCTCTGGTACTTCGAATAAATTTCTATCTAATACTATAATGTCAGCTAATTTACCCGCTTCTAATGTTCCAAGTTCTTTTTCTCTGAATGTCCCATATGCAGGACCATACGTATAAGCTTTTAGAGCATCGGAAAGTGAAATGCGTTCATCTATATTCCATACTTTTTCCTGAGATGTCATACTAAGTGATCTTGTTACAGCAGCATAAATTTCTGACAAAGGATTCAGTTCCACAATTGGAAAATCACTACCAAACGCTAATGTTGCACCAGCATTCTTCAGAGAGTTAACTGGCCATGTAATTTTATTTCTTTCTTCCCCTAGTCGAGAATTAAACAACTCTTTTGCTTCTTCTGCAACAAAATGGAAAGGCTGCATTGATGCAATAACACCTAGCTGTTTAAAACGACAAATATCATCTGGGTGAATCGTTTCTATGTGCTCAATGGCATGGCGAGAATCCCTTACACCGTTTATTTTTTGTGCATCTTCATATGCATCTAGTGCTAAGCGCACACTTCCATCACCAATTGCATGGAATCGAATACTAAAATCCTCACGATCCGCTTCTAATACCCATTTTTTTATCAATTCTGGTGAGAAAGCTGTACTTCCTCTTGTTTCAGGTTTATCTGCATATGGTTCTAGTAAAAAAGCAGTATACCCCGAAATAACTCCATCGATAAACTGTTTTAATCCGGAAACCTGTAGCATATTAGATGAATAAGTATCTCTTAATTGTTTAGCCCGTTCTAAATCACCGTTTAAAGCTGGAAAAAGATGAATTCGAGCTGTTAAATCTCCTGTCTCCTCTAATTCTTTAAATAATTCATAGTCCTCCAAAATTTCGCTAGACGGAGCATACAAATCATTTAATGATGTAACACCTAATTCAGCCGATAGCTGGAAAAATCTTTTTAACATAGCTATTTTTTTTTCACGTGAAAAATCATATGCACCTTTAAAAATTAAATCCATTGCCTTCTCGTAGAGTATTCCTGTCAATTCACCTTTCTCATCTTTAGCAAACTCTCCAAATGCTGGATTTGGCGTGTCACGATTAATCCCCATTATTTCTAAAGCTTTACTATTTACCCAACCATAATGACCCTCCGCATGCAATAGAATCACTGGTCTATCCGGAAGCACACGATCAAGTGAAGCTACAGATGGTAACTGTTTATTCTCCCAATTTTCATGAAACCAAGTAAAACCTATAATCCAAGGTTCCTCAGGTCTTGTCTCAGCAAATTGACGTACCATTTCTGCAGCTTCCTCTTCAGAATTTACATCTATTAAAATGATACTATCCATTTGTATACTTCCATCGTTAATGTGTAAATGAAAATCATGAAATCCAGGCATAATTAATTGATCTTCGAAAGAATATACTTTTGTATCCTTACCTATATAAGAAATCATTTCCTCATTAGATCCTATTGCTTCAATTTTATTGTCAATAATTGCTATAGAAGCTACCTCAGGTTTATCAGTGAGTCCAGTAAAGACTGCATTACTTGAAAGGACAATATCCGCTTTTTTTGTATTCATCATTTTTCCCCCAATTGATTTTTATAATATTCAGATAAATAACAAGTTTAACTAGAAACTTCTTTTGTATCTGAATATTCAATTTCTTTAAGATGTTTTAATCTTCGAAACTCCTTGGACATAAAATAAATTGCTATTAAGAATGTGATGACATCTGCAATAGGAATTGCGTACCATACACCATTTACCCCTATGTATTTTGAAAGAATGTAGATTAATGGTAATGAAAAAATAAAAGATCTTCCTAATGCTATAAAGGTTGCTTTTACATTTTCTTCAATTGCTTGAAAGTAACATGATATAAATAAGATGATTGCTGCCAGAGGGAAAGATATATTAAATACCCTTGTTGACCATACACCAAGATCTTGTAAAGCTATATCTCCACCTGTAAAAAAAGCAACTATTGAATCAGTAAAGAAATATATAAGTAAAGTCAAGAATAGTGTAATTAAGAAGGAGAATTTCAGTCCTAATGAAGTAATTCTATTTACTCGTTGGTAAAGTTGAGCACCATAATTATAACTAATTAATGGTTGAATCCCAGTTGTTATTCCCATAACTACAAACATAAGAAAATTGGTTATATATGCATTTTGTATTGTAAAAGCAGATACGTGTAACTCGCCACCTAATGAAACTAATAAATTATTAATCACAATCATTGCAATAAACAGAGTTATTTGAATTGCGAATGAGGCAAAACCTGTAGCACTTACTTCTTTAAGACTTGTCATCTTGATTCTAATATCTTTTAATTTAGGTTTTAATAAAGACTTACTAAAAATAAAATAGAAGATTAATAGACTCGGAAATGATGGACCGATAACACCAGACCAAGCAGAAGCTGCAACTCCGTAATGGAATTTATGAAAAAGGATGAGTTCAGTAATTGCTGCTACAATGGCTCCAACTAACCAACTCATCATACTAAGTGCAGGGCGTTCATCAAGAATAGCTAGAATACCAAGAATAATTGCTAAAACTTGAAAAGGAAAAGCAATCCATATATGTTTTCCATATTGCATTGCAAATGGTAGTGTCACATCATTTGCCCCAAAAAAACGCATTATAGATTCATTATTGACATAACCAAGAATAGCGATAACCGTCGACAAGATTACGCCAAACCATATTAATTGACCAACTATTCCTCTTGCTTCCTCAATTTTTCCTGCCCCTAATCTTAAAGCAACAACAGCTCCAGTTCCGACCCCAATAAATGTACCTATCGCACGAGAAAGGACTAGAATTGTTAACCCAATACCAACACCTGCCATTTTTTCTGGCCCCAACTGTCCTAAGATATTTCCATCAATAAATGTAGGTATTACCAAAAAAATGTTACCTAAAATAGCGAAAGTAATATAACGATAAAATAGACTACTAATGTTTTTCGTACCTAATTCCCTATTTTCAAGTATTTTAGAGTCAATATTAGATTGTTCTTGAACATCGATATTCTCCATTTTGTACCCCCATTCATCTTTATAGCTCATTTAAAAATACTATACTTAATACTAATTGTTCGATTAAACTCCATGTCAATAGGTTATTTTCTGAATATTCAGTAAAAATATCGGGTAAAGACTTTTTTTTGATGTAATAAGAATTGATTATAGTTATTTAAGAATGCGGTGTGACTTTGATCTTTATGTATTTAATGGGGTAATTTATACTTATTTCATAAAAGAGACAAAAACTATTAACAACAAATATCCTACTAATGATAATAAATGTTAAATACAAAATTTTAGTAGAACCAACTTTAGATTCTCTTAACATAATAAAAACGCACCCGAAGGTACGTCTTTATATATCAATTTTTCAGGCTTATAAATTTACTTATGTTTATAATAGATGCTATTAAACATATCTTTAAGAATAATAGCAATTTTATTTCCGTTCATTGTTCAAACCGTCTTCTTTCAAGAACATTAATGCAGCTGTTCGATAAATTTCAGTTGTTTCCGCTAATTCATCAGTTTCTACATACTCATTTATTTGATGCGGAATCTCTCGATCACCAGCTCCTATTGTTACAATCGGAATTCCCGCCATATGAAGAAATGTACCGTCAGTTGCTCCGCCTACCCCGTTATATACAGCCTTTTTCCCTGTAACTATCTCAACAGCTTGTGAAACAGAATTTACGATTGGCTCATCATAGTTTGTAAGAGTCCAAGGGCGTTCTTCTATTACTTCCATCTTTGCTTGAAAATGAGCATCATCGATTGCTAGCCTATCTAAAATAGCTTGTAATTGTCCCTTCAATACTTCATGATTTTGTCCAGGAATAGTACGTATATCAAAAGTAGCGTAACATTGATCTGGAACAACATTAATTTGTGGTTCACCGTGTACTGGACCTCTCAAAATAGTTGGAGTAATTGAAGGCCAGCCTAGCATTTGATGTTTTCCTAACCGCTCTTTTTCAAGGGTCTCAAGTTTGTCTATTTCGTATAATATTTTAGCCATCCGAATGTTGGGGTTAATGCCACTTAAAGGCATTGCACCATGAGCCATTTTCCCGTATACATGAATAGCTATACGCATAGCTCCCTTTTGAGTAATACAAACTTCATTTTCTACAGGCTCACAAATTATAGCTCCGTCTACTCCATTCGCCCAACCACGCTTAATAAAATCCTTAATTCCTAGCATTAAGCCTTCCTCGTCACAAGGAATACATAAAATAATTTTCCCTGACCAGTTTTCTTTGTCTCTTAATAATGAATGAACTGCAGTAATCATACAAGCTAGATTACCTTTTGTGTCATTCGTTCCTCTACCATACATTCTGCCATTAACAATTTCGGCACCAAAGGGATCATATTGCCATGCTTTTCTATCCCCTTCCGTTACAACATCTGTATGTCCTTCAAAAAGAAGTGTTTTTCCTGGACGACCGGAATCTACTATTCCGATTACATTTGGACGGCCAGGTACAACTTCTTCAATATGTACCTCTATGCCTATATCCTTTAGATAGTTTGCAACATAAAGGGCTACTTTTGTTTCATTTCCTCCTTCAACTTCAGGACGATATACACTTTCTATTCTCACTAGATTTTGAGTAAGCTGTAATACTTCCTCTTTATCTCTTATTCGTCTATCATTCATATTTTTAGCATTCATCGTTATTATCCTCCCTAGTCCTTAGTAATTGAAAAATCATCGCTAAACCGATATGTTTCATACACATTCGAACATGGTTGTCCATTCGACAATTCAAATGAACCTTTTGTTAGGTTCATAACGATTGAAAAAACAGTGCTTCCAGTGGAAGGACGTCCTAAGTCTATAGGAAAGAGTTCTCCATGACGACATATTGAGTCTGGATAGCCAGTATGATCAGCTAATGTATTCTTTATTTCAATTTCAGTTAATTGATTCTTGTTTTCTATAATTTCCTGACGTGATTTCCAATATCGTAAATGTGTGTCAGGAAAAGCTTCTCTTGCAGTATCTTTAATTGAATTCATCCGAGGAGATATAAAGTGATTTGTATGATTAAGTATATAATTCTCTGGGTAAATGACATCGTAATCAGATGATATAGCTTCTATGTTTAATGCCGAGCCTTCTTTATGCGCCAATAAATAATTTGCTGCTGTACCTCTTGGCATTCGACTAATTTGTCCGACAGCCTGCGATATATTGTTACTATTTAATATTCCTCTTAAAACAACATGAATCGGTACACCAAGTGTATTGTTTGTTGTTCCTAATAAATTTAAGCATACACCTAGTCCTTTATTATTCATTCCTATTTTTCCAACAATACCTGCTTCTGTAGCCATTAGAATACGTGGTTTAATTTTCTTGATGAATATCTAAAATCACAATTCCATCTTTAATTTTGTTATTCCAATCCCAATTTTGTGCTAGAAAAGTCTCTTGATTTTTTGTAGTCCCTGGTAAAACAGCCAGACTTGTGCACCCATCACTATTTAGAATAATTTCACTTCTGGCATTTAAAGCAACAATATCTAAAAGGGGCTGTTTAGCCCCTTCACTTATACCGATGATTTCTTGCATAATTTCTTTATCGTACTTTTCAATCATTGGTATGTATTGAGAAGCACGTTGTTTCGCTGTATCCCAATCTATATTACTTAATTCCATAAATATTTTTTTATAAGTTTCTATATTATGAGCAATTTGTTTTCTCGCTTTTGAACCAATTTCTCTACCTCTATCGAGAGCATTACCTTTTACCGAAAGAAATAAAAATTTGTTCAATATTATAACCCCAAAATACTATTTTCCTTCTACGCTCTTACTACTGCTTCATTTTTGTAGACAATTTGTCCATCAATAACAGTCATCTCTACTTTTAAATCTTTTATGCAGTTCTGATTTTGTCGTAGAATACTATTATCTAAAACTACTAAATCTGCTAACTTTCCTACTTCTAAACTGCCTTTAATATCTTCTTCAAAACTTGCATATGCCCCATTGATCGTATAAATTTTTATAGCTTCCATAACTGTAACTTTTTGATTCAATCCGATCTCAGAATTACTGCTACTTTTCCGATTAACCGCTGTATGAATACCTATTAAAGGATTATAATCTGTAACTGGTGCGTCAGAACCACCTGCACATATAATACCTTTATCTATAAAGTCACGTACTGGATACATATAATTAACTCTTTCTCCATAATTATTTACATAAATTTCACCAAATTCGTATGGGAAAGGTGGATTTGGGATTGGAATAACACCAAGTTTCTTCATTCTCTCTTGTAAATCTGGTGTAGAAATTCCCGCATGCTCAATTCGATGGCGATGATCTTCTCTTGGATGCTCCTTGAGCGCTCTTTCAACACAATTCAAGTACATTTCAATAGCTCGGTCACCCTGAGCATGAACAGTTATCTGATACCCTTTTTTATGGGCTTCACCTAATACACGGTAGATTTCTTCTTCGCTATAATATAGAATTCCATGATTATTTGGATCACTTGTATATGGCTCTCTAGTTGCAATAGTAGGACCTGTACTACTTCCATCCGTAAATATTTTAGCCGGACCAATTTTAAATCGTTCATCCCCCGTACCTGTTAGTACTCCTGCAGCTAGCATTTTCTCTACAAATTCATGTGAATTATTTAAAGTACAAATAATTGCATAAACACGCACAGCAATATCGTTATTTTTTACCGCTTCCTGTAAAAGACGATACGTATCTGAATCAGAAACACCCGCTTCATGAATACTAGTAATACCTGCTTGTACAAAGTGATCAGAAGCTATTCTCACCGCTTGTCTTAACTCTTTCTCTGTATATTTAGCAATTTCATTCATTCTCATATTCGCTGTTTCTATTAATTTACCTGTTAAATCTCCATTCGAGTCTCTTTCTATTACCCCACCATCAGGATTGCTCGTCTGAGAATTAATTCCCGCTATTTCTAAGGCTTTACTGTTTACAAGACAAATATGTCCACAAGTACGAGTAATCATAATTGGATGTTCAGTAGAGATTTCATCTAGCTCTTGAATAGATAGATAACGATTTTCTTTTATCGTTGTTTCATTAAAGCCCCATGCTCTAATCCATTGGCCTTTAGCAACTGTTTTAGCTTTTTTTCTTAATTCCTGTTTAATATCATCTATAGATTTTTTATATGAAGCCTTGCAACTAATTGATAGTTGGTTTAATCCATACATAGGTAAATGAATATGAGAATCAATAAATCCTGGAAGCAATGTTTTCCCACACAAATCAACAACTTTAGTTTTACTTTCGATAAGCTGTTTCACTTCTAAATTAGAACCAACAAAAATGATACGATTTTCCTTTATTGCGACAGCTTCCACAATTCGCGAATTCTTATCCATTGTAATAACTTCTCCATTAATAAATGCCAAATCTGCTTTCATCATATACATCCCCTTTGTACTATTTTCAACATACTCATATACAACTTTATATTTCATGTAATCGTTCCTATTAATTAGCAATAACTATTCAAAACTTGACCTTTATAGTCTTTGAAGCTTTTTCCAATACTACTATGAAATTACCTCCCTACCGATATAATCATTATTTATAGTCGCTTTCTTTTTAGTAACTAAACTAACTACAAACATAACAATGATATTGATCAATAATGCAATCAAAGAACCATTGATATCCTTTATCCACTGTGGTACAAATGGAAGAAATTGAGATATTGTTGCTCCAGTTATACTCATATATAACACAACTATTTCTCCAGCAATAATACCTGTAAATGCACCATATTTTGTTACATAATTCTTTTTCAATAGACTAAAAAATGCAGTTGGAGCCAATTGAATAATAAGACTATAGGCCATAATATTTAAAAGAGCCATAGCATCACCATCCGAAAGAGTAAATAGTAAAGCAACACCTCCTATTAATACGATGAAAATTTTTGAAACAACTAATAAATGTTTATCTGATGCCTTTGGAACAATCACTTTATATAGATTTTGTGTCAACCCTGCAGCACTAGCCATTAGCATTACTGAAGTGGGAACTAAAGCCGTCAAAAGACCAGCAGCTCCAATTATTCCTATAACCCATGGATCAAATGTTTTGATTGCTAAATGTAATAGAGAT
This sequence comes from Bacillus massiliigorillae, assembly GCF_000380245.2. Classification (GTDB taxonomy): domain Bacteria; phylum Bacillota; class Bacilli; order Bacillales; family DSM-1321; genus Bacillus_AD; species Bacillus_AD massiliigorillae. The sequence goes on along the minus strand of NZ_HG428741.1, from coordinate 1,200,662 downwards.
AAATCTCCATTTTCTAAGCCAGGTGCAATAATAACCGCTGAAAAACCAATGAAGAAAATAAACACTAGAAGGATTGTATAGAAAGGTAGAGTAATTGCATTTTTGCGAAGACTTTTTTCATTTTTTGCAGAAAGAATAACCATGAATGACGTGGGTAAAATATAAAAACCAATTGCATTAATAATGACCGTAGAAATGAACCATGAATTACTAAAACCTTGATCTTGTAACGTTAACAATTCAGGTTTAGCACTTTCAACAGCTTCAAACATAGGTTTTATTCCATCAAAATAGTGGAATGGAATATATAAACCAAGGAAAATAACTACAATTATTATCATGAAATCTTTAATTATAGCCGTCCAAGCAGAACCATGAATTCCCGATACCATAACGTATATAGTAACAACTAGAGCTCCTATACAGCTTGCTACTGTTGGTGTTATTGATCCATACGAGGCTTGAGAAACTATAATACCTAACCCTTTAAACTGTATGACTATATATGGAACTGTCGCTACACATCCCACTATAGCAACTAATACACCTAAAGATCGGCTATTATATTTAGCCGCAAAATAATCCGGTTGAGAAATTAAATTTCTCTCTTTACAATACTTCCAAATTTTCGGCGCGAACCAATAGGATAGTATATAGGCTAAAAAGATATAAGCTGGTACGTAATATGCTGCGGCTCCTCTTGAGTAAGCCCAACCGCTACCACCAAGGAACGTGAAGGTCGTGTATACTTCGCCCGCTATAAGAAAAAACACAAAAATTGTTCCAAAACCTCTTCCACCAACTGTCCATTGCTCCATACTCATCTTTTTTCCTCTTGTGGATTGTATGCCTAAAAATAAAGCTAAGAGAAGAAAGAAACTAATAATACCTAGTGATATATTCATTCAACTTCCCCTTTCTTATTAGCTGGATCGAATTTATAAACAACTATTAATAATAGTGGCGAAATAATCATCCAGAATAAGAGCCAGAATAAGAAGAATGGTAAACCAAGAACATAGGGTTCAATGCGATTGGCCCAAGGTAAAAAAACTAAAAATCCAATGAAAGGTATCAAAATTAATAGATTAATATATTTCATTTATTTCCTCCCTTAAACTTTTTTAATTTTACGAATATAAAACTCACAATATATAATTATTATGTTATTTTTCTTCTAACATTAATATTCTGATGCAATAGTATTGAGTCTATAAAATAACATTGACAAAATCTCGCATCAGAATAGTATGTTAGTAGCTATAATTAAATTGAGAGAATACTTTCTTTAATCGTCTTTACGATAAAATTAAAATCATTATCAGTTATGCTTAAAGGAGGAGCAAGTTGAATAATATTATTGAAACCAGCTACAGTATCGCCATTTTTACCAATTATCAAGCCTTTTTCTCTGCAGTTCATAATAACTTTATCCATTATTTGTGAAGTAACTGGCTTTTTGGTTTCTTTATCTTCTACAAGCTCGATACCAATGAGTAAACCTTTACCTCGTATATCTCCAACCCAAGGAGACTGTTTCAACTCTGAAAGTTCATTTAATAATTTCTCACCAAGAACTCTTGATCTATCAATTAAGTTCTCATTCTCCAAGATTTCTAAATTTTTCAGAGCTAGCGCACATGCCGCAGGATTCCCTCCAAATGTATTTACATGACGAAAACGATTGTACATATCGGTACCTGCAAATTTCTCGAATACCTCTTTTCTTACAGCCGTTGCTGATAAAGGCAGATAAGCACTGGTAATACCTTTAGCCATTGTAATAATATCTGGCTTAACTCCATAATTCATAAAACCAAACGTTTTACCAGTTCTTCCAAATCCACAAATTACTTCATCACAAATGAGAAGAGCACCATGTTTCTCACAAATTTCTTTCACCTTTGCCATATATCCATCTGGTGGCATTAGGACTCCTCCACCTGTGATAATTGGTTCCATAATAACACCTGCGATTGTTTCACTTAGCTCCCATGTCATGATACGGTCAATTTCATCAGCGCTCTTTAATGTTTCCGCATCATCAGGATTACGATATAAATCTGGTGGAGACACATGAAGGAAACCTGCAGCTAATGGCTCATATCTATATTTACGTTCAGCTTGTCCAGTTGCCGATAGAGCTCCCATGGAGTTCCCATGATATGCTCGATAGCGGGATATAAATTTATAACGATTCGTATCACCATTTTGTTGATGATATTGACGCACCATTTTAAAAGCGGTTTCATTTGCATCCGATCCACTATTTGAGAAGAAAATGACATATTCGTCATCTAACCATGAATTTAGCTTTTCGGCTAACTTAATAGCAGGTATATGACTTTGGGATAATGGAAAATAAGGTAATTCTTTTAGCTGTTCAAAAGCAGCCTCAGCAAGTTCAGTACGTCCATAACCAACATTGACACACCATAATCCAGACATACCATCTAAATATTTATTCCCATCAATATCTGTTACCCAAGCTCCATTCGCACTTTTTACAATTAAGTTCGCTGGAGATGGATTTGCACCTCTCATTGCATGCCATAAATATTTCTCGTCTGTTTTTTGAAGATTTCCTAATGAATCAGTAATTTGCATTTTCACTCACTCCAATTCTAAATTAGTAAATTCACGATTTAGTAACGAGCTGTCAGCATTTTTTTACGAGTATAAAACTCTACACCATCTTTTCCATTTGCGTGTAAATCACCATAAAAAGATTTTTTATATCCTGAAAATGGGAAGAATGCCATTGGAGCTGGAACTCCGATATTCACACCGAGCATGCCTGCATCAATTTCTTCTCTAAATTCACGAACTGCTTTTGCACTATCAGTGTATAAACATGCACCATTAGCGAACTCAGATTCATTCGTTAATTCAATGGCTTCTTCTAATGTATTCACTCGAACTACTGACAAAACAGGTGCAAACATTTCTTCTTTCCAAATCTTCATAGACGTATCAACATGGTCAAAAATAGTTGGACCAACAAAGTAACCAGCTAAATCTTCTCTTTCATTTCTTCCATCTCGAACTAAAGTAGCTCCTTCTTTCTCGCCAATATCAATGTAATTCAATGTTTTCTGTTTATGGCCTTCACGAATAACTGGTCCCAAGAAAACATCTTTCTCCATTCCATTCCCCATAATAATTTGATCTGCTTCTTGCTTTAGTCGTGAAACAACCTCATCACCAATTTCACCGACTGTTACTACTACAGAAGCAGCCATACATCTTTCTCCTGCCGAACCAAAAGCAGCTGATACAATGTTTTTAATTGCATTATCCATATCAGCATCCGGCATTACAATCGAATGATTTTTCGCACCTGAAAGAGCTTGAACACGCTTGCCGTTAGCTGCTGCTGTTTTGTAAATATATTCAGCAACTGGTTGAGATCCAACGAATGATACTGCCTTAATATCTTCATTTTCCAATATGCCATTTACAACATCATGAGCTCCATGAACAATATTGAATACTCCATCTGGTAATCCAGCTTCTTTTAATAATTCTGCAAGGCGATTTGCTAGAAGAGGTGTTCGTTCAGATGGTTTTAAAACAAAAGTGTTGCCACATGCAATTGCTAAAGGAAACATCCAACAAGGTACCATCATCGGAAAGTTAAATGGAGTAATACCTCCAATAACACCTATAGGATAGCGATACATGCCTGACTCCATACCTGGTGAAATATCAGGTAATTGACTTCCCATCATTAATGTAGGACTGCCTGCTGCAAACTCTACACACTCAATTCCTCGTTGAACTTCTCCATGTGCTTCTGAAAGGCTTTTACCATTCTCTAATGTAATAATGCGAGCTAATTCATCCCAATTTTCAACAAGTAGTTGTTGATAACGAAACATTATTCTAGCACGTTTCGGAACTGATTCTTTTCTCCACGTAGCAAATGCAGCTTTTGCTTTATTAACTGCTATATTCAAATCTTCACGATTTGAAATTGGAACTCGTGCAATAACTTCACCCGTCGCTGGGTTTAGCACTTCTTCATATTTATTATTTACTGTTTCTACCCACTGTCCATCAATGAAATTTTTAATTTTCTGGATATTTTTTAAAGTCTCCATTTGAATCCTCCATTTGTCTAATACTTAGTTAACTTAATACTGATTATAAAATGAATTTAGTTTAGAAATATATTAGACAAAGTGTAAGGAAATGAAGCAATAAACTTTACAAAATTAAAATAATTAACGCTTTCCTAGAAATTCATATGAAGTTATCGCAAATTCAATTGCTTGTCTTTTATAAGTTTCTTCAAAATCTTTTCCTAATAAATGATACAGTTTTTCTAGGCGATAATATAAAGTTTGTCTAGCAATAAAAAGCTGATTTGCTGTTTCTTTCTTCGATCCGTTTGTTAGCAAGTATACTTTGAGTGTATTCAGTAATTCAGAATTATTTTCCTTATCATAAGCTAAAACAGATCCTAAATAGTCATCAATAAATTCATGTAAGTACCCATTTTCCTTCGCTAACAATACCAATCTTAAAATATGTAAATCATCATAATATATTATATTTTGCTTCTCCATTCTTACTGCTCTACTTTCTTCAATCAATAGCGTTTCATTCGCCGTATTATATGCTTCTTTAATATCTACCAAGTTAGAAATAAATTTTCCAACACTAAAACTTAGCTTCGATTTACCTTCCTTTAAACAAAACTCTGATTGAAATAAGCATTCTATTCCCTCACTTATTCTTTCTTTCCAATCAGACACGTCTCTATAATTTATTAGCATAAAAATCAAGTGATTATCACGAACTAAAAAGTAACTAAAATATCCTTTTTCATTAAAAATCATTCGAACATAGGCTTTAAATTGTGTAAATTGATACTCATCATCACTTAACTCATCTAACTCACTTAATACAACAACACATCCATTTACTACTATATTTGGATAGCGCTTTGCAAAATACATTTTTACTTGCTCTTCTGTATAAGCTCCTTCTAGCCATTGCAATGCCCAATTCGTTTCTTCTGTTTTTTTTCTTTCATTAATATAAAGATTTCTAAATAAAGATTGTGCTAAAGCAGTAACCGTTCTATCTATAAGTAGACTTTCAAACTCTGTTATCCAACCAGTAATAACTATAAGCTCTGCTAATGTTTGATTCATTACTTGAACAGTGAAGACTTTATTCTGACTCATTAGCCCCAGACTATTATCATTGATTAACTCTTGTATCCTGAATTTTTCCATATCATTATTCATAAATATATGATTATCACCGAATTTAGGTATATAAACAATAGGAAATTGTAAATAATTGTGTAATTGTTCAAGAATTTTTTCTGTAGGATTTGGTGTTAGTAGAATCTGATTTAATCGATTTGAATACGATTCTAAATCAGAAATCATTTGATAATGTTTCTGCAATAAAAGAGTATGTATGTCTTGAGTAATATCTACAAATCGAACTTTGCTATTAAAGACGATTAAGGGAAAATTATACTGATTGGCCAATGAAATAATTTGGTCCGGAATTGCTTTTATATATTTTCCTAGCTCAATACATAAAGCAGAAACATTACTGTCTATAAACTCTCGAAATAATTGAAGAAATTCTTCTTTTTCAATGTTCCATCCCACACCTGTTGATAAAATAAGTTCATGACCATTTAGAAGATGTTTCACATCAGTAATTTCTATTACATGTATCCAATTTACAGTTCGATTCAGCCCTTTTTCACCAGCAATAACCTCTGCATTCTTAAATTCATTGCGTTCTAAAATTGCCTGAACTGTTAATTTGAAATTATTTTTCATATGCTTCAATTCTTCCTCTCTGCCAAAATGCTATAGTTTATTAATGCATACTTAATACATTTCTAACAAATAATAGAACTCTTCCTTAAAAATTTAAGGAAGAGTTCTATTTAAGCTATTTAATAGTTTCCTAACTTGATTTCAATCCCAAATAAGCACTAACCACATGCTTATTTTGACTTAACTCTTGACCAGTACCGGATAAAATGATTTTTCCTTGATCTAGGACATAGCCTCTATCGGCAATTTTCAAAGCAGATTTAACGTTTTGCTCAACCAAAATGACCATTGTTCCTAATTCATTCTTTATCACATCTAAAATATCAAGAATTTCATTAACGATAATTGGTGCTAATCCCATGGAAGGTTCATCAAGCATAATGATTTTGGGGTTAGACATTAATCCTCTCCCAATGGCTAACATCTGCTGTTCACCACCACTAAGATTTCCTCCCAAATTGTTCTCGTGCTTTTTTAATCCTGGAAACATCTCGAAAATACGTTCCAGACTCCTTTGATAAAATTGAATTAGGTATTACACCCTAATTTGATTTACAAAGGAGGTTATCCATTCATGTAAACTGATATTTATCTATTTACAATCTAGTAATTTTTTGTTTTCTGATGCCTTTTCAAATACTATACGTCCATTCATAATGGTTAATTTCACTTTCGTATCCAGCAATTCTTCTTTAGGGATACTGAAAAGATTTCGATCTAACACGACTACGTCTGCAAACTTGCCAACTTCTAATGTCCCAAGTTCATTTTCTCTAAATGATCCGTAAGCAGATCCTGCAGTATAGGCTTTCAAAGCTTCTGCAAGGGTAATCCTTTCGTCTATGTTCCATGTATTTGCAGCTAATCCTGTACTATCAACTCTTGTTACAGCACGATATATTTCGAGCAAAGGATTTAATGACACAACAGGGAAATCACTTCCAAAAGCCAACTTTGCTCCAGCGTTTTTTAACTTATTTACAGCAAACGTAAATTTATCTCTTTGTGTTCCTAAGCGCAATTGATACATCTCTTTTTCTATAGAAGCTAAATGCTGTGGCTGCATTGAGGCAATTACATCTAATTGTTCGAAACGACAAATATCATCAGGATGAATACTTTCAATATGCTCAATAGTATGTCGAGAATCTCTATAACCATTTATTTTTTGTGCATCTTCAAAGGCATCTAAAGCTAAACGAACAGCTGCATCACCGATTGCATGTAAACGAATTCTAAATCTCTCTCTATCCGCCTCTAAAACCCATTTTTTTATTAATTCTGGTGAAAAAGTAGTTCCTCCTCGTGAGTCAGGCTTATCAGAATATGGTTCTAACATGAAGGCTGTATGTCCTGAAATAACCCCATCAACAAATTGTTTAAGTCCAGAAAATTGAAGGATTTCAGATGAATAAGTATCTCGCAGCTGTTTAGCTCGTTCTAAATCACCATTTAAAGCAGGGGCTAAATAAATTCGAGCTGTTAGTTCTCCTGCTTCCTCTAATTCTTTAAATAATTCAAAGTCTGAAAGTATTTCACTACTTGGAGCATACATATCATTTAAGGATGTAACACCTAACTCAGCCGCCATCTGAAGAAAATTTTTGACCATCTGCTCCTTCCTTGCTCGTGAAAAATCAAATGCACCTTTAAAAACTAAATCCATCGCTTTTTCATAAAGTATACCTGTTAATTCCCCGTTCTCATTTTTATCAATTGTACCAAAGGTTGGATTTTCTGTTTCACAATTAATTCCCATGAGTTCTAGTGCCTTACTGTTCACCCATGCAAAATGGCAATCAACATGCATTAGAATTACAGGCTTATTTGGAAGTACATAATCTAATGAAGCAACAGTAGGTAATTGTTTATTAACCCAACTTTCATTATTCCAGGAAAATCCTATTATCCATGGTTCCTCAGGTCTCGCTTCAGCATATTTACGAACCATTTCAGCCGCTTCCTGTTCGGAATTTGCATTTGCTAAACTAACACAATCCATCTGTAAACTTCCATCGATAATGTGTAAATGAAAATCATGAAATCCGGGCATAATCAATTGATCTTCAAAACTATATACTTGTGTATTAGTTCCAATATAAGTAGAAGTAATTTCCTCGTTTGTTCCTATAGCTACAATTTTGTTATCAATTATGGCAATTGATGCTGGTTCAGGCTGATTAGCAAGTCCAGTAAATACTGCATTACTAGAAAGTATAATATCTGCTTTTTTTATAGTTTTCATTTACATTTCCTCCTAATTTCAATTCTTTACATTTTCTTTTTCTTCCTCAAATTGAATATCAATAGTTTTCAAACCGGCCACCTTTACTAAATAAACTAGATAAATTATCCCGAGTAGCGTCCAACAGCTTCCAAATATGATGGCGTATTTACTTAATCCCGAAAGTAACCAAACGATAAAACTTGCACCAACAAGTGGCATAATAAGATATAAAACTATGCCCTTAAAGGAGTAATTCTTTTGTTTTATAAAATAGTGTGAAATAACTGACAGATTAACAAATAAGAATGCTATCAGAGCCCCAAAATTAATAAGAGATGTAGCTAGAGTAAGAGAAAATGCAAGTGCCAATAATGAGATGATACCTACCAAAATAATATTGAAGGTTGGTGTTTTAAAACGAGGATGTAAATAGCCAAACGATTTTTTAGGCAACATTGAATCACGTCCCATTGCATATAAGACACGTGACACACTGGCTTGAGCAGATAGTCCTGAACTAAAGGTTCCAACAAGAGTAACAGCTAAGAACAATGACGCAAAAATATTTCCCCCTATTAATTGTGCAATTTCGAGAGTTGCTGAATCTAGATTTTCAAATGTTGTATAGTCCGGATGTACTCTGCTGGCTATATATGAGACAGTGATAAAAATAAAAGCACCTATAAATAAGATTATGAAAATAGCTTTAGGTATGTTTTTTTGAGCATTAATCGATTCTTCAGCAAGTGCAGTTATAGAATCAAAACCTATGAATGAAAAACATAGGAGTGATGCTCCTGCCAAAAGATATGAAAAAGAATGTTCAGGATTATAAAAAGGTAGAGAAGAAAAAATTGTAGCAGTTCCCGATCCAGCAATCACTGATTTAATAGAAAGAACGCAAAATAGAAAGATAATAATAATGGTATATCCCATGAAAAGTGAATTTAATCTCCCTACTAATTTTGTTCCTATTATATTTACTACTGTAGTAGCAGCAATTAAAAAGAGAATCCAAAAATATGATGGAACAGACGGGAACATCGAAGAAAAAAAGATACTAAAAATCAGAGCGTTCACCATAGGAAGTAGAAGATAATCAGTTAAAATTGCCCAACCTATTAAAAATCCAATATTGGGATTAAATGAACGTTGTACGTAAGTATAAGCTGAACCTGCTATTGGGAAAGCCTTAACCATTTGCCCATAACTATAGGCAGTAAAAGCTAAAGCAAACGCTGCTAAAATATACGCTCCTGGCACCTTACCTAATGTAACTTGAGAGGCTATACCAAATGTAGCAAAAACAGTTCCTGGAGCCATAGTTGCTAGTCCAAAAATAACCAAAGAGAATAGTGTAAGGTTACGCTTAAGTACAACCTTTTCCATACGTATTTAATCTCCTTTGTAGCAAGATTTTTTAAATAACAACTGATTATCATTACCTTTTTAGAAAAACACGACTTATCGCCCTTAATGGAGAAAGTCGATGTATTCTCTTAAACTTAACCCTTTTAAATAAGTAAAATGTTCACGAGTTGCAAAAAATAGCCAAGCCTTTTCGAAATAGAGCTTGGCTGTCATCATAAAACTTAAAAATCTTACTTTATTAATCTAGCTCAAAATTCAACTTGTACACCTTTTTCAAAAACGTAGGAATATCCCACATACACACAAGACCTTTTGGAAGAGAAACTACCATATCTTTTGTGACATTATAAGTTTCATCATCCACAGTTATATTGACTTCTCCTTCTAACACGTAAAATGTTTCTGTTTCTTCTAGCTCCCATGGGGCCTTATGAGTGGTGTTTTCCCATGGTTCCCACGTATCGATACCTAACTGTTCATATTCTTGACTCGATATTTTTTTAACGACGAATGCCATAATATTTCCTCCCAATAAAAATTAATACAAATTTCAGATTATTTTTTTAATGCTGTTCATTTTTTGATTTTCACTAAGATTTTTTAGTCTACCAAACTCTTTTCTCATGAAAAGAATAGCTATTATAAACGAAAGTACATCTGCAATTGGAGCTGCATACCAAACGCCATTTACCCCAAATATTTTGGGAAGAATAAATAGAAGAGGAACTGTAAAAATAAAAGTTCTTCCTATTGCAATAAAAGTTGCTTTCACATTTTGTTCAATTGATTCAAAATATAATGAAATTAACAATGTGATTGCTCCTAACGTAAAGGTAAAGTTGAACACTCTAGTTGCCCAAACCCCGATGTCTTGCAGAGCCGCATCTCCTCCTGTAAAGAAATTAACAATCGAATTGGTGAAAATAAACAATAAAACAGTAACAACAAAAATCATAATGAATGTGAATTTAATACCTAACGATGTAATTTCACTAACTCTAGAATAAAGTTTAGCACCGTAATTATAGCTAATTAAAGGTTGAATACCAGCTGTAATTCCCAATACTAAAAGCACAAGAAAGTTAGTAATATATCCATTTTGAATGGTAAAGGCTGAGACATGTAATTCTCCTCCTAAAAACGCTAACTGATTATTGAAAACAATAATCGCGATAAACATTGTAAGTTGTATAGAGAATGAGGCAACACCGGTAGCAGTTACTTCTAACATATTTCTTAATTTCAGTTTTAGGTCCTTCAGTTTAGGTTTTAACAATGATTTACCAAAAAGAAAATAAAAAATTAGAAGACATGGGAACGATGTTGAAATGTTATTAGACCAAGCAGACGCTTCAACGCCATAGTGAAACTGATGAAATAGAATTAATTCAACAGTAGCAGCCAAGATTGCTCCAACAAACCAACTTAGCGTACTTAATCCTGGTCGTTCATCAAGAATGGCGAAACCACTACAAATAATTGCTAACACTTGAAAAGGAAAGAAAACCCAAGCATGATATCCAAATTGCATGGCAGACGGTAAAGACGCATCATCCGCACCAAATAGTCGCATTAAAGGTTCATTATAGATGTAACCAAAGATAGCAATCACCGTCGACAAGATCATAGCGAACCAGATCGATTGGCCAGCAATACTTCTCGCTTCATTGATTTTTCCAGACCCCAGTCTTAGGGCAACAACCGCTGCAGCTCCAATTCCAATTAGTACGCCAATAGCACGTGAGAGAACTTGAATAGTATATCCAATGCCAACACCCGCCATCTCTTTTGTCCCTAATTGACCGACTATATTACCATCAACAAATGAAGGCGCCGCCAAAAAAATGTTACCTAGTATAGCTAGGAGAATATAACGGTAAAACAATTTTTTTATATTCTTTGTTCCTAATTCCCTTTCTTCAAGATCGTTAGGAGTGATATTTGATTGCTCTTGGACATCTATATGCTTCATAAAATACCTCCCTTACTTGTATTAATTAGAAAACCAACCAACCGGCTTTGCTTTATAGCTTATATTAATTTGTTTCTTTTCTGAAAATTCATCAAGACCAAACATACCTAAACCTCTGCCAACACCACTCTGTTTATAACCACCCCATGGAGCTTGAATCGTTGCAACATGATAACAATTCACCCATGTGATACCTGCCTGAATCTGTCTGACTACGCGCATGGCTTTCTCCATATCCTGACAAAAAACAGAACCAGCCAATCCAAAAACAGTATCATTTGCTAAATTAATTGCTTCTTCTTCATCTTTAAATTTTTGAATGACTAAAACAGGGCCAAAAATTTCTTCTTGAACAATTCTCATATCTGGTCTAGTATTAGTGAAAATAGTAGGTTCAACAAAGAAACCATCTTCATATCCGTTACCTACAATTCGATTTCCTCCACAAGCAAGCGTTGCACCTTCTTTTTTTCCAATTTCGATATAATTTAATACTTTTTGCATATGTTCTTCACTGACAAGCGGTCCCATTTCACTTTTAGGATTATTTCCTTGACCAACTACAATCTTTCTTGCACGCTCTATTAATCTCTCAACAAATTGATCATGAATGCTTTCTTCTATTAGAAGACGAGAAGCCGCTGTACACACTTGACCACTATTAAAGAAGAGATTAAATAAAGCATTATCCACTGCAATTTCTATATCATTATCAGCAAAAACAATGTTTGGAGATTTCCCCCCTAATTCTAAGGTGATTTTCTTCGTCTGCTCTGCAGCAACACGCATAATATTCTGACCAGTTTTCGTTCCACCAATAAAAGCAACTTTATCTACTAATTTACTTTCGACCATTTCACTACCAACAGAATTCCCAGCTCCCATTACTAGATTAGCAACTCCGGCTGGCACACCAGCTTTTTCTATAATTTCAAATAGTTTAACAGCAGTAATTGGTGTAACCTCTGATGGCTTTAATATAAATGTATTTCCAGCAGCTAATGCTGGAGCAATTTGCCATGATGCCATAAGAAGCGGGAAATTCCATGGAACAATAAGGCTACATACACCAATAGGTTCACGAGTAACGATTGTTTGAACAGAATCGCCTACATTATATAATTCACCTTCTGGTTGAGTAATAAGACTTGCATAATATCGAAAACACTCAATTGCATTTTGGACATCGGTTTTGGCTGCTAATAACATTTTGCCATTATTCAACGTCTCCAACATCGCTAAATCGTCTGCTTCTTCTTCTAAAAGATCAGCAATTTTATGCAAATACTTGGCACGAGTTTTAAAAGGAAGTTGTGACCAAATTCCACTATTGAAGGTTCTTCGCGCCACTGAGATTGCACATTTTGCATCCTCTGTAGAACCTTCAGCTACTATAGCTAATCGCTCACCATTTGCAGGATTTTTCACTTCCCTCTTTTCTTCAGAAACAGAATTACACCATTTTCCATCTATATACATCTTAAGCTCCATCATTTTCATCTTCTCCTTTACGCCAACCAATCTAACAAACGATGATACTTACTAGCTAAATTAATAAGCAATCCTTTCTGACTTGAAAGTGGAAACGGCTTTAATTTCATCTCACCAAAGCGATATAAATTTTCACTTTCTTTTACGATGAATTGTGCCAATAATTTCCCAAAAAGAGTAGCTAATGATGCGCCATGACCACAATATCCAGCCGCAAAGAATGTACCATCTTCCATTCTTCCAAGGACAGGGAACATATCTCGTGTTACACCAATCAATCCATCCCAACGATAATTCACTTTACATCCCTTTAATTCAGGGAAAACGTTAATCATAGCATCGTACACTTCTTTGTATACGCTTTCACCACGGTTTGGAATAATATCCCCACCACCAAAAGCAATTCGAGAATCTGGCGTTCTACGGAAATAATATAAGAAGTTACTTGTATCAAATATCATTTGCCCTTTTGGGAGCAGTTTCTTCAATGTGGATTCAGGTAACGATTCAGTCGCAATGATTTGACTACTAATAGATAGAATACCTTTATGGAGAGGTTTCGTAATACTTTCCGAATATGCATCTGTTGCTAAAATAAGTTCTTTTGCTTTTACACTACCTGATTCGGTAAACACCTCTACATACCCTGATTCTCTTTTTATATTTATCACTTTTGATTTTTCAAAGATTTTTGCCCCATGTGATTCAGCCGCTTCTGCTAAGCCTCGTACATAATTTAGCGGATGAAAGGAGTAACTTAAAGGATCTTCTAAACCTCCATGATAAGCCTTGGAAGCAATAACCTTTCCCATATCATTTTTCTCTATGATTTTTGTTTCATATCCAAAATGCTTATTAATGAATTCGCTTTCTTTTTTCATTCCCTCAAAGTGCTTTTGTTTAAATGCGGCCACAACATGTCCTGTTTTCTGCAGTGAACAGTCGATTTGATAATCTTTTGTTAGTTGTTCAACTAGTCGTAAACTTTCAATCGAAAGGTCGTTCAGTTGCTTTGCTTCATCCACGCCCCACTTATCCGCAAGCTCTACTAAAGTAGGTTTATAACCAGGCAAAAGCATGCCTCCATTACGCCCACTCGCTCCCCATCCTACCGTTTCTTGTTCTAAAACTACTGAGTTATAACCTTTTTGTTGTAAATGAAGAGCTGCCGATATTCCAGTAAATCCCGCACCAACAATGACGACATCTGTTTGTTCCTTTCCTACAAGTGCTGGACGATTTTTTTTTGGCTTAGCAGTTGCTGTCCATAATGATAAATTATTCATGAATTATGTCTCCTTTAAGTGATTATGTGTTTTTTATTGTTGCACCAATTTTCTTTCAAATACAATTTCTCCATCAACCATCGTCATAGAAGCCTTTATATCTTTAATGTTCTTGTCTTCTGTTTTTAAAAGGCTACTATCTAAAACTACAAGGTCTGCAAGTTTTCCAACTTCAAGACTACCTTTTCGATCTTCTTCAAAACTTGCATAAGCTCCATTCCATGTATACATACGAATAGCATCTAAAAGGTTTACTCTTTGTCTATCACCTACAGAGATACCATTTTTACTCTTTCTATTTACAGCTACATGAATACCTAATAAAGGGTTACAAGAAGTTACAGGACAATCGGAACCTGCTGCTGCTACTATTCCTTGATTCACGTAATCATGTAGAGGATACATATAATCAACACGATCCCCATAATTTTGAATATATCCTTCACCAAATTCATAAAAAAATGGTGGATTAGGTATCGGAATGACATTAAGTTTTTTCATGCGCAGTTGTAAGTCTGGTTCTGCAATACCTGCATGTTCGATACGATGTCGACAGTCTTCTCTTGGAAACTCCGTCTGTAATCTCTCGATAGCATTAAGCAGCATTTCAATTGCTCGATCTCCCTGTGCATGCGCAGTTATTTGAAATCCATTTTGATGGGCTCTTGTTAAAACTCTATCAATTTCTTCTTGGGTATAATAAAGAATGCCATAATCTTTTTCATTGCTTGTGTAAGGCTTTCTAGTCGCAATAGTTGGACCACTACTACTTCCATCAAGAAAAATTTTCGCAGGTCCAATTCTAAATCTATCATCTCCTATACCTGTAACAATTCCAGCATCAATCATCTTATTAACAAATTCTTCTGAATTATTCAAAGCACAAATCATAGCATATACACGAACTTTCATTTCACCCGACTTTACAGATTTAAATATGGTTTTAAAATGGTTCGGCCCATGTCCACCAGCGTCATGAATGCTTGTTATACCATAAGATAGGAACTCATCAGAAGCTAGTTTAAAAGACTTGTACAATTCCTCATCTGTATAATTTGAAGCCTCAAACATTTTCATATTTGCACTCTCAATTAAACGCCCAGTAAGTTTACCATTATGATTACATTCAATTTGATTATTACTAGAATCAAATTGAATTGTATCCATTCCAGCTAACTCCAATGCATAGTTATTTACTATGGAAATATGATTACATGTGCGAGAAATATATATAGGATGTTCATTTGAAATATCATTTAATTCCTCTATAGTCGGATACCGCTTCTCTACCATTGACATCTCATTAAAACCTGAAGCACGAATCCATTGACCTTTTGGAGTTTCTAATTTTTTCTTTTGAAGATCCCTAAGAAGCTCTTTTATAGATGTTATGTTTTGCTCTTTACAATCAATTCCTAACTTATTCGTTCCTACTAGAACATGAAGATGCGAATCAATAAACCCTGGAAGAACTGTTTTGCCTTCCAAATTAATAACCTTTGTACCATCGTCAATATAAGAATTTATTTCTTGATTTGATCCTACTGCAATAATTTTATTTTTCTTGATAGCGATAGATTGCATAACATTATTTTTTGAATCTACTGTTATAATTTCACCATTTAGAAATACAATATCTGCCCCCAAAGTAACCCTCCTTTATAATAAAATTACACATATGGTAAGTTTTATCATTTTTAATTATTCTAAAAACTTAGTATAGTTATCATAAATGGTAGGTTAAGCTTTATGTCAATAGGCTAATTTTGAACTTTTTTCGAAAAACATGGGGTTATGACCACTTTTTTAGTTTGGAGGTTTGCAAATGAAAATCGGATCTTTCGCTAAGCTTTTTAACGTTTCAATCGATACAATTCGTTATTATATTGAAATTGGGTTAATTGTTCCTGAAAAAAAAGGCACTCAATTTCATATGAATGAATCCTGCATAAATGATATGGAATTAATTGTTGAACTAAAGGCTTTACAATTTTCCCTAAAAGAAATTCAAAAATTCCTCTCGTACAAACGTTTAACCATTAATATTGATGTCAGTTACTATCAAAGAATGTTATTAGAGAAGAAAAATAGATTTTTACGAGAAAAAAAGAGATAAACAAACTTATTAAACATATTGACGAAAAAATACAATCTATCAATCAACCTACAGATGTTAATACTTCCACTGGTGTTCCAATAGCATTTGTCCCATTTTTATATTGTCCACATTGTAACGTACCTTTAAATATATGTGATGCATCTATATTAAATAGTTGTATTTTAGAAGCAAGATTGACCTGTTCATGTGGATTTATATCCTTTATAAAAGATGGAATCATCATTACAGCAAATATTGAAGAATCACCATACTGCATCCTAAATGATGACACGATGGACGAATTCACCCCCAACTTTGTAAGTTTAAGAGAAAAAGGTGAACAATGGACTATTAAACTATTAAGGGAACAAAATTTAGCCAATAAAGTCGTAATTGAAACAAATATTGATACGTCTGTCTCCTTACCAAAATACATATCTTCTTTTGATCAAAATACGTTTTTTATTTTTTGTGGATTCTCTTTGACTATGATAAAAAAATTAAAAGTTTTTATCGAAAAAAACAATCCAAAACTCAATGCGGTTTTTATACAAAACACTGACTATAATCTTCCATTAAAACATGGAGCAATAGATGTCGTAGTTGATTCTTTAACTACTAACGAATTTTGTTCATATAAAGATGTCTTTCCAATGACTTTATTACGGAATTATATAAATCGAGAAACTAAAATTATTGGTAACTATTTATATTATCACGAAGGATCTACTTCATTGCGTAACTTTCATAGCTTATATCCTAACGCTCATCAACATGTTCTTTATTCGGATTACCTTGAATCAAATCTAGAAAAAGAAGGCTTAAAAATTCATTCACAAGCTTTAATTGGTTCAACAGACAACCCTGGCACCTTTCTTGATTATCATGAAAGAGGAGAAAAAATAAATCTGCTTGGTTATTTTGCAGAGCAAATCATCTAAATAGAATAGTAACGCAATCCTCAAAAAAGCAATTAGTTAATAGAAATAATCTTTTTTAAAGTTTCAGCCATTTAAGATAAAAAAGGATAGATAAAGCACATTTGGAGTTTGCTTTATCTATCCTTTTTACGCTATATAATGTGCGATTTCATAAAAAAATTCATTAAATATCAACAATACTAATTGTAAATTCAGATTATTCTTCATAAATCGACATTTTTCTTATATACTATAGAAATAGTTTAAAAAGGAAAAAGTAGCAACGCTCTCTCCTGATATTCTATACAACTATTACACCAACGGGGGGACAACATGAAAAACGTAATTATTAAGTGGAACCAGGTGAGCCTAGTAAAACGAATACTTATAGGTATTATTATTGGTATTATCTTAGCTCTAACGATTCCTACTGCTACAAGTTGGGTTACGATCTTAGGTTCTTTATTTATAGGTAGCTTAAAGGCCGTAGCTCCACTATTAGTCTTGTTCTTAGTTATGTCTGCAGTTTCTAAGCATAAAAGTGGACAAAAAACAAATATGAAATCCATCATCGGCCTGTATGGATTAAGCACATTTCTAGCTGCTTTGGTGGCCGTTGTAGTTAGCTTTATTTTTCCAATAACTCTATCACTTACAGAAGGTGTAAAGGACGTAACGCCTCCTGATGGTATTGTCGAAGTACTAAAAACATTACTATTTAACGTAGTCGACAACCCGATTCATGCACTTTTAAATGCCAATTATATTGGTATCCTAGCTTGGGCATTACTACTTGGTATTGCCTTAAGAACTGCCTCTGATTCTACCAAAAATGTACTTACAAATTTTTCAGATGCTATTTCGCAATTAGTAAAATGGGTTATAAATTTAGCACCAATTGGAATTATGGGACTTGTCTACGATTCTATTGTAACAAGCGGACTTTCCACTTTGCTTAGTTATGGAAAACTACTTGCTGTATTAATTGGATGCATGTTTATTATTGCTTTTATTGTTAATCCAATTATCGTTTTCATATATACACGTAAAAATCCTTATCCTTTAGTATTGACGTGTATAAAAGAAAGTGGAATAACTGCATTCTTTACTCGTAGCTCGGCAGCTAATATTCCAGTAAATATGAACTTATGTAAAAAGTTAGGATTAAATGAAGATACTTATTCAGTATCAATCCCATTAGGAGCTACCATTAATATGGCTGGTGCAGCTGTTACAATTTCAGTGTTAACCTTAGCAGCTGTTCATACTCTTGGCATTCAAGTTGATATAAGCACAGCACTTATTCTTTCTGTACTATCAGCTATTTCTGCTGCTGGTGCTTCAGGTGTTGCTGGAGGCTCACTCCTACTTATTCCTCTAGCTTGTAGCCTATTTGGAATATCAAACGAAGTTGCTATGCAAGTCGTTGGGGTTGGCTTTATCATAGGTGTCTTACAAGACTCATGTGAAACAGCACTCAACTCATCATCTGACGTACTATTTACAGCAACTGCAGAATTTGCTAAAACACGTAAATGATAAATAAATTGCTTGGTTACAAAGAAAAGTACTTATGATTTCAAATCAGGCTATTTGTAGAACATTCTCAACAAGCTGATTTGAAAACGTTTGCTAATCAATCTATTGTAGCAAAGAAGAATGTAAAGAGGCTGTCCGAAAATCGCTTTTCGGACAGCCCCCTTCTTTTTTATAAGAGACAACAATTAATTACTGTCTCTAATAAAATAACCCTTTCTTTATAAACTCTACTATCAACATTAAAAAATCTATTTTTTCTATTAAAAATTAAAGCATACCTGCTATTTCTAAAGATTTATATAGTGTTTTTGCCATTTGTGAACGTGTTAATTGCTCATACGGTCCAAATGTCCCATCTTTTTTACCTACAAATATCTCCAGAGCATGTAAACGTTCAATCACTTTTTGTTCTTCTTTCTTTATTTTAGATATGTCTTTAAATGATTTTATAGATGAATCAACGTTTTTTACATCTAACTTTACGTAATCCAAAATGTTCGATAACATCAATGCAGCTTGTAAACGAGTAATTGTTTCATTTGGTTTAAAGGTTGTGGAATTTACCCCTTTTACAATACCTGCTTCATATAATGCTTGAACGGCGTCCTCAAACCACTTTCCTTTCACATCTTTAAATAACGATTGTGATGTTGATTTTAAATCTAACGCACGAGCAACCATTACAGAAAACTCTGCGCGTGTCATATTTCCTGTTGGGTCAAATTTTTGTATTGACTTTCCTTGAACAATACATCGTTTAGCTAAAGATTCAATATAATTTCTATGAGGATCTTTCATACTATCAGCAAATGATACGTTATTAGTTCTTATAATAAAATTCCCACCATGTTTCAGTTTTAATAAAATTCCTTCTTTTGTCACTAAGTGTGGAACAGCTTCTAACCCCTTTGTTCCTTCACGCAATACAACTGCCTGATTCAAACCAACATCTACTTTTTCTTTTGGAAGAATAATAGAAACATAATTTTTAAATATAATAGACTGTTCTTTAGTAAATGCTTCGAAAGAAAGTTTATTTCCTTTAACTACTAATCTTATTGATAAGGAACCAGCATCTCCTACATTAAAATCATCTTTCAAAATCTCTATTATATATCCTTGTTTAGTAGACAAAGTAACAACATTCTTTTCTGATTTACGTATTATTTCTAGCTGTTTTTCAGAAAATGTATAAGTATAACCATTTGTAGTTTCTAACATAGATGCGGTTAAATTTTCACTAGACCATGATTCATTAGTATTTTCACCATCCGGCTTTTCCTCTGAAGGTGGATTCGTTGATTCATTTCCTCCTGTTGATGGCGGATTTGTTGATTCATTTCCTCCTGTTGACGGCGGATTTGTTGATTCATTCCCTCCTGTTGATGGCGGATTTGTTGATTCATTTCCTCCTGTTGACGGCGGATTTGTTGATTCATTTCCTCCTGTTGACGGCGGATTTGTTGATTCATTTCCTCCTGTTGACGGCGGATTTGTTGATTCATTTCCTCCTGTTGACGGCGGATTTGTTTGATTGCTTTGTTCATCTAACACCGTAAATAGGCCGTCGCTCTTACTTGAAAGGATTGCACCTTTTGGACTAGTTGCCATTGCTAATTCTGCTCGATACTTACCAGCTTGTAATGATACATCTAAATCCTTTGCAAAACGGTAATAATCTAAACTTGCATTTTCAAAAACCTTACTGCCTTTTTCGTCATATATACGAACAAAAGGTTTAACACTAGCAGCATTTGCCTCAGGAATACCGCTATGGCTGATCAAATATTGACCGCTATCCTTTGAAATAATTTTTTCAATAATTTGACCGTTCGATAATCGTTCATATGCCACATCTTGATTGGTAGCAATACTATAATCTGACGTAGTATTAACTAGTACAGATGAAATGGTATTACCGAAAGAATCTTGAATGGAGGTTTTAGCAGATAATAATTCTCCTTTTTCCAACTTGTTATCATCTATTGTTATGAATGCTTGAAAATCACCACCGACACGCCAATTTACTTTCTCACTAGACTTAAACTCTTGTGTACCTTTAGATAAAAAGTAATTCCAAATATAGTTATTGGATTCTGGATCACCATAACCAAGCTGTACCTGTAAATCCATCTCTAAATTAGAAGGGACATAGAACTTATGTCCAACTCGTAAAGTTTTAATAAATTCAGTACTGTACTTATTATAAGGATATAAAATGGCCCCTCGAACATCTTTGAATCCTGCTGTATCTGCGTCAATCATTATTTCTACTAATTTGTCTGTATTGAAAATGACCTTATTCTCTTCACCAGGTTTTATTTCCACATTATTATCCAAAAAGTAATAGTTGGATTTTTCACCTTCAGCGTTTGGAAGCGTAACATAATTTCCTTCTATAACAAAGGAACCAGGCTCTAAATATATAGCATCTTTTGTATAGTTCTGTAAATTATTAGCTGTTGGATACACTGTTGTTCCACTTACAGTGACCGGCTGTTTAATCATCCAAAGCTTAGAAGACACACCATCAAGTTTTTCATTTCCTTTCATAGCAGAAATAGATACTTTTTGCATATCCGTTGGTATAGTCATTTTATTTGACAATTCTTCCAAATCAGTAAATTGACGGAATAAGTAGCCGAACTCACCAGTTGATGTAGTATAACGAATGATTGCAACGTTACCACCTTTTTCTTTACTAACCTCAAGATTAGAAGGGATTGACAATATTTTAGATGTAGCATCTGAGTTACGTCCAAATGCTTGTACCCATTTATAATCACCATGTGCATCTTTTTCCACTCGATTAATGGTTACATACGTAGCCACATTTTTACCTTGATTGTCTTGTAATGATAAATTGACACCAGAGTCTTGCATATCAATTGTCATTTCCTTCTCTAGCCCTTCAGGAGCAAGTGGGCTTGGGTTAAGTTTTAACGATATCTCATATTTTCCAGCCGTTACAGTTGAACTATTAGGTACCCAGAATGAATAGAAATAGTAACTACGATTTGCTGGATTTGTAGGATTTTTATCATAGCTATTCAACATAATGACATTATCTTGTTTCCGCTTCACTTGATAAATAGGATAGATATCACCAAAATTAATAGCTGCCACTTCATTTTCTTCATCCATAATGATTGTTTCACCAGTAGTTGCATTCTTTTTGTATAATGCATTCGTTGACTCTATTGAACCGCGATACATACCAACTAGCTTATTATCATATGCATCTGAAAAAGCCTGCTTAGTATAAACAGCACCGTCTAACTTATATGCAATATATGGATTTTCACGTTGAATATATGTTAAACCACGTTGCGTATAGTAACGCTTTAAAGAATCTTGATCGGGAAGTAATTCACTAATTTCAAGTGATTCACCGGCTTTAATAGCTCTTTTTTCACCTTTTTTAACAACAGCCTGTTTTTTATTATTTGCGAAAACATAAACCCAATTCTTCTCACCATTATTACCTTTTACCTCAGCATCAATCATATAATTGTACTCACCAGCAGTGACGAAGAATTTTCGACCTGTTAATACTTCTGATGAACCCAAAATTTCAGAAACGGAATCGTTGTATAAATAAAGAACAGCATTTTCAAGCTTACCGGTATCATCAAGAGAAACTTCTCCAACATCACGACTATCGAAAATAAGCGCAGATGTTTCTTTTGTAACAGCAACGTCTGTATTTGTTAAAAAGTATGTGTTTCCCTCTTCCTTATAGTAAGAATATACATTGTAAGCACCTTCATCTACATAAATAGTAGGCGACTCCAATGCATTTTCCTCATTGATTTTTTTAGTAGAAGTAATTTCAATACCTTTTTCATCCTTCATTGTGATAAAATATTGTGCTTTATCTACATTTTTACTGTTTTCATCAAGCGTGTTTAATGTAACAGCTTTTGTATCATCACTATCTAACTCTATTGTACCTTTGCCATTTACTTCTCTGGAATACATAAACCACGTATTGCCACCATTAGCTGCATCAAACTTTCCTTGAACAACTACTTTAAGTGATTTTAAATCTGTGCCAATATTACTTGGTACACGGACAACTCCTTCAGAGTTTGTTACACCAGACCAAAGAGATGAATAAGAATACTGTCCATCCTCTCCTACTACTTTATCAAAAAGCTGAACTTGTGCTCCTTTAGCAATTGTATTGTTCGGTGTTTTCACACTAAACATATAACCTGATTGAGCTTGATTACGAACAGTAACTTCGCGTGATACTTGATTTAATACTGTACCATCTGTTCTATACGTAGCAGCAATGATAGAGTGTTTTCCATCTGTTATTTTAGTAGTATCCCAATCTATAGTTGCAGTCGTAGCGTCTCCCTTCACTTCATCAATAAGATTAGCTTCCGTAATTGTATCTACAAAAAACTTTGTTGTCTCAACTTCCGCTGTGTTATTCAATGAAACTTGTATAGTTGTTTTATTAATAACATTTTCATTAACTTTCGGAAGCGTGAATGAAAGTGGTTCAATATCAATATTTCCAGCTAAGGCTGCTGCAGCATTTACTTTTCCGAAGCCTGTTTTTTCATCCCAACCTTCTTCATTTAAGTCTGTTGCTGTTGAAGTTAAAGCTACTTCAATTTCACTAGCGGATGCCGTTGGATTTTGTATTTTATATAAAGCAGCAATGGCTGAAACATGAGGAGCTGCATAGGATGTACCCGTACCTGTTTTATAGTAGCCATTTTCATCACCTAAATCACCTGAAATAGCCGTACTTATTACACTGACTCCGGGCGCTACTAAATCTAAAGTACTTCCGTAATTCGATCCATTGTAAACTTGGTCTTTTGCTGCAATGGCACCTACAGAGATAACATTTGGTAATGCTGCTGGATAAGAAGTGTCAGCATTTCCACCACCATTGCCAGCTGCAGCAACAACCACAATTCCAGCATCGTGAGCCTTGTTAATTGCTTGTTCAATAGCTTCACTGTACTCTCCACTTATGCTTAGATTTATAACATCAACTTCTTTTTCTATTGCATATTCAATACCTTTTGCTATAGAAAAAGCATCCCCTATCCCTGATTTATTCATTACCTTAACTGGTAATATCTTCACATCCCCCGTTCCAGCAACTCCCGCAATACCTTTTGCATTATTTGTATTTGCTGCAATAAGCCCTGATACGAATGTTCCGTGTCCTTGATCGTCACCTTGATAGGATTCATCATACCCATCAACAAATGTTGCTTCTTCTAGTACTCGACCGTCTAAATCAACATGTGAACCTTGTACACCTGTATCCAGTACAGCAACCACTGCACCTTTGTCTTCACCCTTTAACATTTCCCAAGCTGTTTGAGCACCGACAGAAGATAAGTTCCATTGATTTTCATAATATGTATCATTAACACCCTCAATAGAGTATGTAATATTTTTCTCTGCATAATCAACATTCGCCATTTCCTTCAATGCTTCCAATGTGGTATCAATATTTTCTTTAGGAACTTTATACAAAACTATATCATTTTCTTTTGCAATTAACTCTCCACCTAATTGCTTAACATTTTGATTAGCTTTCATATTATTCAAAGTATTTATATCTTTATATTTTACGATAATCTGTTCTTGACTGACTTTTACACTATTAAACTCATTGCTTGCATTGCCGCCCTTTAACCCATCCTGATTTTCTACTTCGTCAGCAGACGCTATTAGCCCTAATGGCATAGTAGCAGTAATGACAACGGATGTTGCTGTTACTGACTTAAACAGTTTACTATTCATAATTAAACCCCTTTATTTGAAATTCAAACAAACTTTAACAGATAATGATAATCATTGTCAATTAGAAAGAATAAACCCTTCTTTCTACATTTGTTTGAATACGCATCTTTTAAAACTTTAGTACCCATTGATTTTAAAATAAAAATAATTATTTTAATATAGAGAAATACATATGATAATACTCCATTATGAAAGTAGAGTATTTTAGTAAACTATAAAAAACACCTTCCATTGATCTTCTAGGTTACAATAACCGTATGTCAATGGAAGGTGTTTAAAATTCACTTTGTTTAGTTCAATTTTCTATTATTCTATGTTTAAAATTAAAGATTTGATGTCTACATCATTCTCAATCATATTATTATTCTTCATAAATTCTACTGTTTTTTCCATACTAGCTATATCAGATGGTGATATCTCCATATTAAAATCATACATTTTATACATTTCTTTAACGCCATCTAAAGGTAAGTCCGTTTCTTTAGATGAAATTTCCATGACTTCCTCATAATGATCTTCCATGTATTTCAATGTTTCTTTTTGAACTTGTAAAAATCTCTTTACTAAACCTGGATTTTTCGAGTAGAAATCCTCACTAGTTGCAACAACAATGGTTCCATCAACTAATCCTTTACCATTCGTAACAACTTGATATCCGTCTTGAATCATATTATATGCATTCGCTCCAGCTAATAAAGCAAAGTCTACTTCGTTCCCCACTAATGCAGCTTGTGCAGAAGGTAAGTCCATTTGTACAAATTCAATATCTTTTTCTGTTAATCCTTCAGTTGCTAAATAATGAATAAGCATTTCATGTAATATCGTTCCTTTTGGACCCGCTACTTTTTTCCCTACTAAATCTTTAGGTGATTTAACATCTTTAAGGTTTGTAAATAACATAAAAGCCTCTGGCGAACGACTATACATACTCATAATTTTTATGTCCGCACCGTTAGACGCAGATAAAATGACAGATGTAGCTCCAACTGCATTTAGGAATTGGATATCTCCTGAAGCTAAAGCTTGAGTTTGTTCAGGACCTGTTGTTAAATTAGAATATTCGAAATCAATTCCTTCTTCGGCAAAAGACTTAGCTAAAAAGCCTTTTTCTTTTTCTACAATAGAAGGTACATTTAATGGAGATTTAACATAAGTTGCATTCACTTTATCAACAGTAGACGTTTTCTTATCTTTGCTTTCTGAACTGTCTTTTTTAGAATCGATATCATTTCCACACGCAACTAGTGCAGAAATACTTAATAAAACCAGTAAAGATAATAACCATTTCTTCATTTTATTCTCTCGCTCTCATGCTAATTTTTTCAAAATTTCTTTTTTTATCTCAATAAGTGAAGGTGATAATACATCTCTAGGATATTCATATTGCTCTAAGTTAAATTGAGCATGAACTTTTCCTTCATTAAAAACGAGTATATTTTGCCCTATTGCTATCGCTTCCTCAATACTATGCGTAACAAAAATGATACTTTTCTTTTTCAATTGATAAATTCTTATCAATTCTTTCTGCATCGTTTCACGCGTAAAATAGTCCAATGCTGCAAATGGTTCATCCATTAAAATAATCGATGGGTCATAAGCCAATGCTCTTGCTAATGCTACTCTTTGCTGCATACCACCAGATAATTGATGTGGATAGGCTTTTTCAAATTTTTTTAATCCTATCAAGTTCATTAATTCTTCTAATTTATTTAGATTTATCATTTGTTTTTCTAAACCAAATGTAATATTTTTAGATACCGACAACCATGGCATTAGGCGTGGTTCTTGAAAAACAAAGCCAATTTTCTCATCATTATTGATTGATACTTCTCCTTGGTCATATTGCTCAAGATTTGCTAAGATGCGCAAAAAAGTTGTTTTACCACATCCACTTTTCCCTAAAATCACACTAATGCTATTCTGTGGTAAAAAAGCATTAACATCATGTAAAACATCATGTTTTTTACCATCTACCATAAAACTTTTATATAGTTGATTGATTCTAATCCCAGCTATTTTTCACACCTCCAATATGCGTGAATTTTTTCGTTAAAATAGTAAAGATTTTATCGCAGAAAACCCCAAGGAGACCAATTACGATAATCCCAACAATCACTTTATCAGAGCGAGACATTGTCTGTGCATCCAAAATAAAGTATCCTAATCCGCTTGCGGCAGCAATCATTTCTGCACCAATAATGGCTCTCCAACTATATCCAAGACCTACCTTCATACCTAAAAAAATATCTGGAACTGCAGAGGGCAAAATGATTTTTAAAAATCTTTGCCTTGCATTTAAACCTAATACCTTTCCAACTTCAAGTAGTTTTGGATTACATGAAGCAAAACCCTTTTTTATGTTTAAAAACATTGGAAAAAACGAAGCTAAAATTATGATGATTACTTTAGATTCTTCTCCAATACCAACCCATAAAATTAAGAGAGGAATTAAACTCAAAGGAGGCACATTTCTGAAAAACTCCACTATATGATTGTAATAAGGAGAAAAGGATGGTTTTAAACCAGCAATAATACCAAGGATAAAAGCGAAAACAAAGGCAATTGAAAAACCAATCATCACTCTGTTCAAGCTTGCACAAATATGTACAAATAGCTCTCCACTTTGCACCATTAACATAAAGGTATTCCACACTTGCATAGGACTAGGTAGAACATATGCGCTCCAAACTTTGTAGTAGCTACATAAATACCATAAGATCAAGATAAGAGCAATCGGCACTAGCCTTTTAATCATATTTTTCATTTGCTATTTTTACTCCATCTCCATTATGACAACCACCCGGACAATACAACATTTCAATTAATCGTTTATCTTTCTGAGTCACTTCCTGAAAATAACTATCGATATCATTTTTTGAAGAAAGACTCACCACATTCGGAATATTATCAAAGAAACCAGGTGGAATTGGACTATTTTGAATCGATTTACTATTTATCATGATGTTGTGATCTCTGCAAAATTCTGTCCACGTTTGAAATATAGTATTTTTCATATTTAATTTGTTACCTTGGTCTTTTAAATCTGTACATGGAGTTATGATATATAATTCTACATCATAATCTTTATATCTATTTGCTAGTTCTTCAGCACAATGAATCAAAATAGGTTGAATAGCTGAATACTCCAAATTAGGGTCATTGTAATGACTTCTTACATAAGATACAGCTTTGGGACATCTATTATCACAAAGAAGACGCTTACAATCCTTATACTGTTCTTTATATTTATTTTTCACTATTTGTAAGTGATTTTCTTCGACAGTAATCATTTCAAAACCTAAGTTTACTAAATGATTACTTAATTCTTCCTGATTATACATTTGTAAAATAACAGGATTTAGCCAAATATATTTATTCACTTCTTTCTCCTTTCTTTTTAGAAATCTCTTAATAAAGTTCATATCCATAAAATTATTTTGGTATAATATTATCATAAACGATAATGATTATCAATATCGTTTATGATAATATTCCTATCACAAATACAATCTATTAAAGCCTTTATAAATGAAAGAATTACAACAACATCACAAAATCCTTCATAAAATTCTATTAGGCCAGCCCCACTGATAATGTGGCATACTTGTAACCTATTTCACTTATATCTATTAAAAAACACTTTCAAGTAACAAAATAATCCAATTTGTTGTACACTACTTATAGATGGAGTATCCTAGTCCAAGATTTCCAAAAAACCCCAACACAAGCCAGACTGATATAAAATGGATTAAACTATCCGAATTAATAATATTATTTTGCATCCTAATATTAGAGAGCATTTTATTAACTATGCAAAAAAATATAGAAATTATAGAGAAACACTTATTAGCAAAGTATTGATTAAAAAATAAAAAATTCGAAGGTGACCAATACAGGAGGAAAATAAATTGAAGTTAAATATTAATACTATGGAAGCGATTAAAAGATGGGATGCCTTTGCAGATACATATGCAGCAAATCATAACTGAACAAGGAGATTTTCATAAAGAAGTCTTTTTAAATCCCACATTATTCTCACTTATGGGAGAAGTTAAAAATAAAAAAGTATTAGATGCTGGATGTGGTGAAGGATATTTAAGTAGACTCTAACGAAGTGTGGTGCTACGGTAACAGCAGTCGACTATTCATCGAGAATGATAGAAATAGCAAAACACAGAACTCCAAAGAATTTGATTATAGATTATAAACAAGGAAACTGTGAGGATCTAAGTATTTTAGAAGATAATTGTTTCGATTTTATCGTATCCAATATGGTAATTCAAGACCTTGCAAATTATGAACTAGCATTTCGAGAAATGTATCGGTTATTAGTAAATGGAGGCAGTTTAATTTTCTCAATTTTGCACCCTTGTTTCGTTACCCCAGAAAGTGGTTGGGAGAAAACAGAAAATGGTGAGAAGTTACACTGGAACGTAGATCAATATTTTTACGAGGGTACGTATGAACAAAAATTAGGTGATAAAGAAAAAATGGTATTGTTCCACCGAACATTAACTAGTTATATAAACACCCTACTCAATACGGGTTTTGTACTAGAAAGCATTGTTGAACCGAAGCCATCAAAAGAAATGCTAGAAAAATACCCTTCATTTGAAGAAGACTTAAGGTGCCCTGACTTCATAGTTTTTAAGTTAAAAAAATAAACGAAGAACATCAAATATACATGGGTCATTTAGGATAGTTTATTTCCTATGTTTTTAGATAACTCTACGTCTCATATACTTTCTCCTTGAACCGTATCTAGGAAGGACAGCTTTGTTACAGCTGCCACAACCCTATCGAGTTCAGGAGAAAAGTTAACTCCCATCGTCATACTACTCCCCCGCTCCAAATATTTCCTGTTGTAAATTTCTAAATGCTTTATCTAAATTTTTATATAAATGATTTTTTGTTTCTTGATTTTCATTTTTCTCGTCTATATCTTCTACTAACTTCAAATATACTTGTGCTAATGATTGATTCTTCTCATCAACCAATTTATTTAAAATGTGAGATTTAAAGCAATCGCTGTAATATTCAACTGTACCTAACATTTCATATTCCTCCTAAAACCAAACTTGTTAAATTCTTATTGAAGTCATAACATAGTAGCAACTCAGTAAATGAAGAATCTCAATCATTGATATGAATAATAAGTATTGAATTGCCGGTGAAGTCATTCAATTAAATGATCTGAGCTGCTACAAAAAAAACAACTTCCTTTTGAAGTTGTTAATTCACGAAAAATACTCAAATAAACATGATTAATTCATCATTTAAAAACCATGTCTAATACACTAATTCCGCCATTAACACCCCCTATCCGCGTAGGTAATTGATGCCACTATTTATAGGCAGGTCTCCTGGCTTATGATCATCGCTTTTCGTACCTTCCCATTTCTTTTTGAAAGAAACAGTGGTATTTACGAATCGCTCCCAAATACAGTTGCGGGACAGCGCCGGACTCTAACCGACTTCCCTTTTAAGCAGATAAACACTTATAACTTTATCTACACCTATAAATTCGCTTATTCAATTTTCTAGATAAATATAACAAAACAATTTGAAAATTACAACTCCTCTGTTTAGTGCCTTGCATATCCCTTAACGTTTTTAGTAGATTCATTACAAATTAATACTCTCAGTGTGTGCCACCATTAGCTTCTGAACACATTTATCACCCTTACTCAATGTTTAAATTACTTATATATAACTTCCGAATTTTACTATATTAAAATATAAAAAGATCAAGATAGCATTATCTAAATATATCCATAAGATATATGTATTACTATTGGAAGTGATTGACGATGATAAGTATAAGTGTTATGATTTTGTAGATTTTATTTTCTTAATTATCTAAAAAATAATATTTGTGGGAATAGGTTTCTTAAAGTACTTTAAGAATTAAAAGGGAAGTTTGGTGCAAATCCAACACGGTCCCGCCACTGTATTAGAGGAGTTAGCACATGGAAATCACTGATTGTTTACAATTGGGAAGATAGTGACTAACGATGATCCTTAAGTCAGGAGACCTGCCTATTTCGACAACACTGTTTTTTTACCTACGGGAGATAGGGAGGTGTTAGAATGAATAAACCTGTGAATACTTATGGGCATTTCTAACTTTTTTTCTATGGAGATAGTTAGAAATGCCTTTTTATTTTTTGTATTTATATTACAGGGAGATGAATAGTTTGAAAACTAGTAATTTAGGTTATCCACGTATTGGAGAAAATAGAGAGTGGAAAAAAGCTCTAGAACAATTTTGGTCTGGAAAAATAGATGAGAATCAATTTGAACAATTAACAGACAACGTACTTTATTCTAACCTTCAAAAACAAATAGATTCGGATATTGATTATATCCCATTAAATGATTTTAGCTTATATGATCATATGTTGGATACTGCTACGATGTTTGGTGTTATTCCAGATCGATTTGCTTCTGAAGAAGATGGTAATACATTATCTCAATATTTCTCGATTGCTAGAGGTAATAGCAAAGCGGTTGCATCAGAAATGACTAAGTGGTTTAATACCAATTACCATTATATCATTCCTGAATTTAACAATCAGAAATTTCAATTAGTAGAAAATAAGCCTTTAAAGGCTTTTCGTAAAGCAAAAGAAAAGTTCGGAATAAACGGAAAACCCGTCATTGTTGGACCATATACGTTTATCAAGCTTTCTAAAGGATATAACGAAAAAGATCTTCCTAGCCTTCTTTTACAGTTGATTCCTTTATATCAACAAGTTCTTAAAGAGTTACAAAATGAAGGTGTAGAATGGGTACAAATCGATGAACCAATTCTTGCAACATCTATTACAAATGATGAACTAAAAACTATTCAATATATATATGAACAATTACATGAAGCAGCACCTTCTTTAAACATTATGCTTCAAACATATTTTGATTCTATAAATGAATATCAAGCCATTGTTTCCCTACCAGTACAAGGAATCGGATTAGATTTCGTTCATGGCTTTAACAAGAACTTAGAAAACATGCAATCATATGGCTTTCCAGAAGATAAAATATTAGGTCTAGGAATAATTGATGGCCGAAATATTTGGAAAGCAGATTTAATGAAGAAGAAAGATATAATCAATCATATTCTTGAGAAAGTACCAACTGAAAGAGTATGGATTCAACCATCTTGTAGTTTATTACATGTTCCAATTACAACACGTAATGAAACTAAATTAGATGAAACTTTTAAAAATGCTCTAGCTTATGCTGAAGAGAAACTTCAGGAACTGCAATTATTAAAAACTAGCATTGAATATAATTCTACTGATAGTAAAGAAGCTCTTGAAAAAACATCTAGAGATTTACAAATTCTAAATATGTCTCCTGCTCGTAATAATTCAGAAGTACATTTAGCAGTACAAAATATTTCTCAGAAAGATTTTTCACGCACTGAAAGCTTTGAACAAAGAAAAAGCATTCAACAAGATTTTTGGCAGCTACCAGACTATCCAACAACGACAATTGGAAGTTTTCCGCAGACTTTGGAAGTTCGTAAAGCTCGACGTCAGTTTAAAAATGGCGAATGGTCAGATAAACAGTATACTAGTTTCATAGAAGCAGAAATCTCTAAATGGATTACAATTCAAGAGGAAATTGGTCTAGACGTACTAGTTCATGGTGAATTTGAACGAAATGATATGGTTGAATATTTTGGAGAAAAACTAGCTGGTTTTGCTTTTAGCTCAAACGGCTGGGTACAGTCATATGGCTCACGTTGTGTTAAACCACCTATTATTTACGGAGATGTTGCTTTTGTTGAACCAATGACATTAAAAGAAAGTTTATATGCTAAAGGTTTAACTAACAAGCCAATGAAAGGTATGCTAACAGGTCCAGCTACTATTCTAAATTGGTCGTTTGTTCGTGATGATATATCAAGAGAAGACGTATGCTATCAAATCGCACTTGCATTAAAAGAAGAAATCGAAATTTTAGAGAAGAATGATATTAAAATGATTCAAGTAGATGAGCCTGCATTACGTGAAGGTTTACCTTTGAAAAAAGAAGAGTGGCAAGAATATTTAGAGTGGGGCGTTCAATCATTCTTATTAGCAACGTCTTCCGTTGAAGCAACTACACAAATTCATACACATATGTGTTATTGTGATTTCAACAATTTCTTAGATGTAATCAGCAAGCTTGATGCTGATATTATTTCTATTGAAACTTCTAGAAGTCACGGCGAACTTCTTCAATCTTCACAACTAAAATCGTATGATAAAGGCCTTGGTCTTGGCGTATATGATATTCATAGCCCAAGAGTTCCTTCCGTTGAAGAAATTTCTGATGTGATTCAAAAATATTCAACTGTATTACCAAAGGATCTAATTTGGATTAACCCAGATTGCGGATTAAAAACAAGAAAAGAAGAAGAAACAGTTGCTGCTCTTAAAAATATGGTTCAAGCAACAGAATACTTCCGTAAAAGTAATGACCAAATGAATTTAGCAAATACTATAACTGAAAGATAAAACACTTTGGAATTTTACAACATCCAAATAAGTATTAGTAAAGATTCATTCTGAAAAGTTAAACGAACAAATATATGTAACTGATTTCTAATATTTTTTGTATAGTAATATTATCTTAAAAACACCCCATATTAAAGAGTCTGATTTCAATTATGAATCAGGCTCTTTATTGATGATTCCAAACCTATTTTCATTCAAAGCAATAAAAAAATGATTCCTCTATGTAAAGAACCGTTTCGAACAACTTTATTAATCACTATTTCCTTAATGTTTCGTTCAACCGAAATGCCGTAATCAGCCCTGCTAATAATGGAAGAAATGCTACTAAACCAATTGCCCAATTTACATTAAGTATATCTGTCACAACGCCTGCTAATATTGCACCAAAAGCATAGCCGCTATCTCGCCAAAAACGGTATACTCCTAAAGAAGTGGCTCTCCATGTCGGATGTGCTACATCACCAATGGAAGCAATTAGTGTAGGGTACACCATAGCTGTACCAATACCTAATACAAGGGCTCCACCTATCCATAGTGGATAACTATCTACAATAAGAAACAACCATAATGCAATTGCCTGAACCCACATTCCAAGTGTGATGATCCATTTACGCCCTATTCGATCACTTAATATTCCCGTAAATAATTGAAAAAATCCCCAAGCTGCTGGATAAACTGCCACAATCAGACCAATTTGACTAACTGATAGCCCTGTAGATGCAAAAAATAACGGAAAAAGTCCCCATACCATGCCGTCTTTTAAATTGGTTACTAACCCTGCAAAACTACTACTTGATAAATTTTTATCTTTCCAAGTAGTTAGAATGAAAATCTCTTTTGTATGAAGCTCTCTTTGTATAGAGCTGGATTGCTGTTGGATTTGTTTCTTTAAATGCTCACTCGTATCTTTAATTGTTAAGGAAAGGATAAATCCAATTATTGCAATAAGAATCCCTATATAAAATGGTTCAGGCCACAACGAATAGTTTGAAGCTATATAGCCAGATATAAATGCCATTAAAGCAACACCAATATACCCTGCAAATTCATTTAAACCGACAGCTAAGCCTCTTTGGGTTGGTTTTGCCAAATCAATTTTCATATTAACAGTCATAGACCATGTTAATGCTTGATTAATACCTAAAAGCATATTAGCAAAAACAATCATCCACCAAGATGAAGCAAAAATAACGATGATAGGAACAAACAAGCCAAGCCCCCACCCTAATAGCAGGACTTGTTTTCTCCCAATCCGATCAGCGAGATTTCCTGCAAAAAAGTTTACTATAGCTTTGGCAAATCCAAAACTAATAATGAAAGAGAGAGCCGCACTTGTAGAAGCAACTCCATAGCTTTCCTCACCTAATATTGGAAGTATAGTTCTCTCTAGACCAACCATAAAACCAACAAATAAATTAATAAGAACTAACAGTGAAAATTGAAACAAATTTTCTTTAACCCCAACTTTCATTTGCTTTACTGTTTGAACCATCTACCCACCCTCTTTAAAAGGACCTGATAATCATCAGGTCCTTTAACTCATTTAAATCTCTTTTTATATTAAAATAGCATTTTCTTATGAAATAATTTCACGCTGATACTTTAGTTGATTTTGCACGAGACCAAATAATCACAGGAATTAGTAATAATGAAAGAAATCCTCCTGCAAGCGATAGTGTTGCATAACTCGAACTGGCAACAACCATACCAGAAAGTGCGCCTCCTGATGCACCAGCCAAAGCAATCAAAACATCAACTGTTCCTTGCGTCTTTGCACGAGTCGCAGGCGTTGTAGAATCAACTATTAAAGCCGTCCCGCTAATCAATCCGAAATTCCAACCTAATCCAAGCAACCCAAGAGCGAGCATTAGCCCTCCCATAGAACCAGCTGATGACATAGCCGCTGTAACACCTGCTGCTAATAACGTAACTCCTGAAGCCATTGCCATGAAAGTACGACCTACTTTATCAACAAGAACACCTGTCACTAAAGAAGGTAAGTACATGGAGCCTATATGAATACCTATCACAATGCCAACTTGACTTAATCCGTGACCA
Organism: Bacillus massiliigorillae; assembly: GCF_000380245.2. Taxonomy (GTDB): domain Bacteria; phylum Bacillota; class Bacilli; order Bacillales; family DSM-1321; genus Bacillus_AD; species Bacillus_AD massiliigorillae. The sequence continues at coordinate 1,165,599 of NZ_HG428741.1, read as the reverse complement.
TGATGTTGCATATGTACTGGTGTCATCGTCATAATTGCTACCATAACAATTTGTGTTAATACCATTACCGTTGCTCCAACAGCAATGCCTCTCTTATTATCTGTTACTGTTTGAGAATTAAAATTTGATAACTTACTAGCATTTTTTTTCTTTGCATTTTCAATGGCTTCTGCCACAATGAACGGATCTGGGCGAAGAAAAATAAATAAAACGAGACCAGCTACAATGTAAGCTGCTGCTGCTAAGATAAATGGACCTGCTAAAGCCGGTACACCAATTGACGTTGCAAAACTACCCATTACATCAACCATATTAGGTCCAGCAACAGCTCCAAATGTTGTAGAAACCATTGCAATACTTACTGCGGTTGCTCGCTGCTTAGCAGTTGCTAAATCAGTACCTGCATAACGAGCTTGTAGGTTCGTTGCTGTTCCAAAACCATAAATAAATAGTGCGGCAAACAATATCCAAATATTATTTGTTACTGCTGCCATTACTACCCCTATCGCACCAATTCCACCTGTTATAAATCCTGTTGCAAGCCCTAGTCGACGGCCAAAACCTTGTGAAAGCCTCCCAACAAGATAAGCAGCCAAAGCTGATCCAAGTGTAAACAAAGCAGTAGGTACACCTGCAAAACTATTCGTTCCTAACATATCTTGAGCAAGAAGAGCTCCTACAGTAATACCTGCTGCTAATCCAGCACCACCAAATATTTGTGAAAAAACAACTATAATTAACGTTTTTTTATATAACATTCGTTGTTTTTCTGGTGAGTCAATATAACTTTGCAACCAAGCTGGTTGATTTTCGGAAGAGCTCGAAGCATCGTTATTTAACATATAAACCCCTCCCATCCAATCTATTGATTTCACTTTTTCGTATCAATTTTTTATACATCCCATACTCCTAAATAATTAAACTTTCTTTTCATACATAGTTCACAGATTCTATAATCCACTTTTTTTAAAATGTAACAGTCTTATCTGCCCATTCCACTAACTCCACACAATCATTCATAGTAGAGATAGGACATGCAGTGTATTCATCCATCATTCTTGATTTCAGACATGTTCCACAAGCTAATATAATACCTTGTAACTCTTCAAATGTTTTCATTTCATCAACAACTCTAAATTTCGGATGATCAATATTTTCACATTCTACTGCTTCACCCATTAGAAAAAATTTAACTTCATGCTCTCTTTTTAAAGCAGTATTTGCAAATCGAAAAGCATTCCAAGCTTTTTCTGGTTCTTTTGTTTCTAAAATAATACCTAATTTCATTTCTATTCTCTTCCCTTGATGATTAATTTTGACTAACAAATTCATTCCAATCTTGAACACTTTTTTCTAAACGAAAAGCATTAATACCTTTGTTTTTTAACAGTTCAACGGCTTCTACTGACATTAAACAATACGGTCCTCTGCAATATGCCACTACATCACAATTAGTAGGTAATGAAGCAAGCTTAGCTTCTAATTCTTCTATTGGAATAGAAATAGCACCAGGTATATGTGCTTCTTCATATTCCTCTTTAGGACGAACATCTAGTAATAATACTTCACCGTTCTCCATTCGAGCTTTAAGCTCCATTAATGAAACGCCATTCAAATGGAAATGATTATTTAGAAACTCTTTCTTGATTTGTTGAACCTGTGGTAATTGCTTCTCTGCTAATCCATGTAAAGATGTTATAAAAGAAGAAACTGCATCATCAGCTAGCTCATATATCACAAAGTTTCCTTTTTTCTTGTACTTGACCAATTGTGCATTATAAAGCGTCTGTAAGTGCTGCGACACATTGGCAACTGACATTGTCGTACTTTTCGATAATGACTCGACAGATTTTGGACTTTGAGATAATAAATCTAGAATTTCTAATCTTTTCGGGCTTGAAAGACATTTACCGATTCTGGCAAACTCCTGATATAACATATCCTTTAAATCTCTTTCTTCTGACATAACTTCCACCTCAACTATTCAATTGTTTTATTGAATAGTTGTATTATAAATATAAATATTGTATTCGGTCAATTTTTATTACTCGAATTAAACAAACTACCATCGAAATATACTCACTTTTCAATAGGCATTAATCACGTTTACCTTCCCTATTCATATTCTATAAAGAAAAACAACATGGAGGGTTCTTTATGCATCATCAAGAACGCTTACAATCTAATCGAAAGAAATGGAGTTTTTATGATTATGTAGGGCTACTGATACTTATCGTTTCATTAGGGCTTTTATTATTCTCACCTCAAACTTTAGCAAGACTATTTGATATGACGATTAAAGAAGTATTTCCTGTAGTTGTGAAAACCTTTCTGACTAGTGAAGTGGGTATTGCGGTTATTGTTAGTGTAATGGTTGGAAGGATTATTGAACGCTTAGGATTTACTGATACGTTAATTCGCCTATTTGTTCCGATTATGAAGTGGTTTAAGATTAATCCCGCTGTAATAATTCCTAGTGTTTATAATATTTTAGGTGATATTAATGCGGCTGGAAAAATTGCTGGACCGATTTTAGTAAAAGCAAATGCTACAAAAGCTGAACAAAAGATTGCTGTCGCAACAATGATTCAATCACCTCAATCATTTGCCACCTTCGTTCTTGGATTGATTGCTCTTGCCGCTTTTCAAATCAATGCTTTCCCTCTTGTTATTCTTTCTATTTTTGTTCCGATTATCATCGTTCCTTGGTTATTATCGATTACATTATATCGAGATACGAGAAAAGTAGATTTAAATCAGCTACCACGGTTTACTCCAAAAACTAAATTCTTGCAAACTATTTTTCAATCAGCCAAAGAAGGTACAGAATTATTATTTCTAACTATCATTCCAGCGGTAGCGGCTGTCTTTTTCTTCATAGGTGTTTTTAAGTTTCTGGGAGTTTGGACTATCATCGAATCTAGCCTATTCTCTGTTTTAACTTCTTTAAGTATCGAGCCAACTACCGGAATTATTTCTGTATTGGCTGCTCCTACTTTAGCAGTTGCTCAATTAGCAGAAGTTGCATCAAATATCGATCCCGCTCTTATAGTTGGTGGTTTTGTGCTAGCTAATTCTGGTTTACCTTTGTCTGTCATCTTCGGGCAAGTTCCAGCAACTTGGGCTGAGTCTTCAGGACTTAATGAAAGAGAAGCATTGCTAGCTGCAATAGTAGGTTTAGTGATTCGTATTATTACAGCCTGTTTAATTGGCTACTTTATAACTCCTTTTCTGGTGGTGTAAGGATTGACACATGACTTTATCATAAAAGCTCGAAAAATTGTAACGGTAAGTTCACTGGGTACTATTGATAACGGTGGTTTACTCATTCTAAACGGCAAAATTAAAGAAATCCTTAGCGCTGAATTAGTAGACCAGCAATATGATTTAGAAATCATAGATATGATGGATTACATTATAACTCCTGGGTTAATAGACTGTCACACTCACTTATTGGAATTCGCTCCAAGCTCTTTATATCCTATTACTCAAGAAACTCATTTCCTTGCTGCTCACGCCATTATTTTAGAAGCATTGTCAAATGGCATTACTGCAATTGGAGAGCAACTATGTGGTCATCCACAATGCGATTTTAATATTGAACATTATCGAAAACTAACTAAAACATTACCAATCGATTGTTCGTTTGCTACTACAAGTATAACAATTGGTTTTGATCAACCTGTTCATTTTAGTGCTATAACTAGTTCTACTGCCATAACTAAAGAACAATTACTAGACCCCCTGCTTATTAATCAACTAGCAATCGAGAGCGATTATCCAGGAGAAAATCTATTTCTTAATGCTACACCAGCTAATTTTACAGCTGAAACTGTACCACGAGCAGGTGAAATCGTTTATACACAAGAAGAACTTAATAATATTGTTAATCTATATCACAAAAATAATAAAAAAATAGGAATACATGTAGCTGGAAAAGAAGGCATTGATATGGCGTTAGAAGCCGGAATTGACGTACTACATCACGCACATGGAATAACGAAAGAACAAATTAAAAAAGTATCACTGCTTAATAAAGTGATTGTGGCAACACCACTTGGTGGAACACATCTAATACCTAATTCGCCCACAGATATTGCTCAATTAGTTGAAGCTAATATCATTACTGCAATAGCTACTGATGCTTATTTACCACCTTATCCAAATGTAGATTGGCTTCCCTATCAAGATACACAATTAAGAGGACCTGAATCCTTACTGACAATCGCGCATCCTTCTATGAAACTGTTGCATGATAATGGCTACAATGAAAATGATATATTGGCATTATTAACATTAAATCCAGCAAAAGTTCTTGGAAAAGAACAACATTTTGGCAGCTTAGAACCTGGTAAAGATGCCAATTTCCTCGTTACTTCAGGGTTACCAGGCATTGAAATTACTGATGCCTCACATATTTATGCTGTTTATTTAAAAGGAAAATTAATTATCAATAGATTACTTCCTTCCTCCAATTAAATGGAGGTTTTTTATTTGATTCTTTCCCGTATTTTTTAAAAAAATTCCAGTCAATATTCCCTCTCCTCGCCATATAAATAGATGGAGGCCAACTAAGCGTTATTGCATACATTCACTCATTAATAACACGCATTTTGAGGAGGAAGAAGTAATGTCAAATATTATTAAGCCTAATCCAAAGCTCTACGTAATGGATAACGGACGTATGAGGATGGACAAGAATTGGATGATTGCAATGCATAATCCAGCTACTATTAATAATCCAAATGCACCTACTGAATTTATTGAGTTTCCAATTTATACAGTTCTCATTGATCATCCAGAAGGAAAGATTCTATTCGATACGGCTTGCAACCCGAATTCAATGGGAGCAAAAGGTCGTTGGACAGAATTAACGCAAGCTACTTTCCCTCTAAATATGAGTGAAGAATGCTATCTTCATAATCGACTAGAGCAATTAAGAGTGCGTCCAGAAGATATTAAGTATGTAGTAGCCTCTCACCTACATTTAGATCATGCAGGATGTTTAGAGATGTTTACGAATGCCACGATTATTGTGCATGAAGATGAGCTAAACGGAACTCTACAGTCATATGCTCGCAATCAAAAGGAAGGTGCGTATGTATGGGGAGATATTGATGCATGGATTAAGAATAATTTACAATGGAGAACTATTAAGAAAAGTGAAGATAATCTCCTTCTAGCAGACGGTATTAAAGTACTCAATTTCGGCAGTGGGCATGCTTGGGGTATGCTAGGACTTCATGTTGACTTACCTGATACAGGCAAAATTATTCTCGCTTCCGATGCTGTTTATACGGCTGAAAGCTTTGGCCCACCTATTAAACCACCAGGTATCTTATATGATTCTATCGGCTATTCCAATGCTGTTGAGCGTATTCGTAGATTAGCCCAAGAAACAAACTCTCAAGTATGGTTTGGTCATGATGCGAATCAATTTAAGCAATTTCGTAAGTCCACTGAAGGATATTATGAATAACAATAGGGGGATTTGAATGAGTTTTGCTAAAATAGTCTTTACCCCTTGCAGTTATGTTGGCTGGGGAGCACTAGAACAATTGGTTCCTGAAGTAACTAAATATGATCTTCAAAAAATTCTCGTCATAACCGATCCGATGTTAGAGAAACTAGGTATCGTTCATAAAATCACGAACCCGCTAAAAGAAGCTGGCTATACTGTTACAATCTATAGTAATGTCGTTCCTGAACCACCTTTAGAAATTGGAGAAAAACTTGTATCGTATACACGCCAAGAACAATTTGAAATGGTGATTGGCGTAGGTGGTGGAAGTGCTCTAGATTTAGCAAAACTAGCAGCTGTTTTAGCAACCAATGAAGGTAAAGTTGCTGATTATTTAAATTTAACTGGTGAGAAAACTCTAGTGAATAAAGGTTTACCTAAAATTCTCATTCCGACAACTTCTGGCACAGGCTCAGAAGTAACGAATATCGCGGTTCTTTCCTTAGAAACAACGAAAGACGTTGTAACACATGATTTTCTATTAGCAGACGTTGCCATTGTTGATCCACAATTAACCGTTTCTGTTCCGCCACGCATTACCGCCGCTACTGGAGTTGATGCATTAACACATGCGATTGAGGCTTACCTTTCTCTAAATGCTAGCCCTACGACAGATGGTTTAGCACTTCAAGCAATTCAACTCATTAGTCGTTCATTAAGAACAACAGTTCAAGATGGTAATAATCAACAAGCACGTATTGATATGAGTATTGGTAGTTATATAGCAGGGCTTGCTTTCTTTAATGCCGGAGTAGCTGGTGTTCATGCTTTAGCCTACCCTCTAGGCGGACAATATCACCTCTCACATGGGGAATCAAATGCTGTATTATTACCTTACGTAATGGGCTATATCAGACATAGTTGTTCTAGAAGATTGGTAGATATTTATAAATGCTTAAGTGGAAATATCGATTACTTATCTGAAGAAGAAGCTTCTTATAAATGTGTAGAAGCATTAGCACAACTTGTAGAGGATGTAGGTATTCCCTCCACTCTTGCTGAATTTCAAATTCCCGAAACAGCAGTTGAATCATTGACTCAAGCTGGCGTTCAGCAAAAGCGCTTATTAGCTCGAAGCCCTTATCCTTTATTAGAAGAGGATATAAGAAACATCTATCACTCTGCTTTTTCAGGTGTTATTTCAGAGCCTAAAATGATTTAATAATTCCCTTATAAAAATACAAGAAAGTAAACTTTCTTGTATTTTTTCAATTTCATAATCCCCCTAATAATCACCTAAAAAACTCTACATTTATTGATACCATTTTGTCTATTTTGAATATGATGAAAATGACTTAGTTAAAACGTGGAGGAAGGTGTTCTCATTTGGATATCCAAGTAAATCCTGCTGATCCAAATAGTATTCCAAAATTTGTTGACTTATTAAAGAAACCTCGAGTTGCAAAACCAAAGCAACATTCTAAAGATCCTAAATGTCCTTATTATGAATTTGAAATGAAGGAAGGAAAACATAGTTTTCATAAATACTTCCCTGAAACAAAAATTTGGGGATATAACGGTATGGTTCCTGGTCCGACGATTGAAGCCATAAAAGATAAAACAATCTATGTAAAGTATACAAACAATCTACCATTCAAACATTTTCTACCAATTGATTATACGCTTCATGGATGCGTTGATTCATCAGAAGTTCGCTCTGTTGTTCATCTCCATGGGGCTAATGTAGATTGGGAAAGTGATGGACACCCTGAAGCATGGTATACACAAAAATATGCATTCACTGGACCAAATTTCCGAAGAGAAGTTCATGAATATACCAATCATCAGCCTGGAACAACACTTTGGTACCATGACCATACAATGGGGCTAACAAGATTAAATGTGTATGCAGGGCTTGCAGGTTTTTATTTACTCCGAGATTCCCTCGAAGAAAGATTAGATTTACCATCCGGTAATTATGAAATGCCATTAATGATTCAAGACAAATCATTTAATGAGGATGGTTCTCTATTTTACCCTGATGCGCCACCATTTCCAGTATCTGTACACCCATCTATTACACCAGGCTTTGTTGGTGATACGATTGTTGTTAATGGAAAAGTATGGCCGTTCATGAAGGTTGAACCCCGAAAATATCGCTTCCGCATATTGAACGCATCTAATCGGAGAGGTTATGTATTAAGTCTTTCCAATGATGAACCTATGTTTCAAATCGGAACGGATGGCGGCTTACTAACCCAAACTACTGAAATCGATTTTGTTGAATTATTACCAGCTGAAAGAACAGATGTCATCATCGACTTTTCTGATTATAAAGGTGAAACCATTACAATATTGAACACAGATACAGAATTTCCCGGAGACCATACTAGTGTCATTATGCAATTTAGAGTCTGCCTACCTCTAAGAGGCCATGATTGTAGTCAAATTCCAGAAGACTTATATCCTGAAATGGACCTTCACGAATGCCATGCTCATATTATTCGAGATTTAACATTAAGTGCAACTACCGATGCATACGGAAGACCAATGCTTCTTTTGGATGAAAGCATGTACCACGACCCAGCTACTGAAAAACCTGCTTTTGATAGTATCGAAGTTTGGAATTTAATTAACTTAACATTCGTACCTCATCCAATACACGTACATCTTGTTCAATTTAAAATCTTAGAACGTCGCCCTTTTGACGTGGATCTATATCAAAATAAGGGAATTCTTGAATTTACTGGTCCACCTGAAGAACCACGAGATTATGAACGAGGCTGGAAAGACACCGTTAAAGCTGATATTGGCATGGTAACCAAAATTATTATGCATTGGAAAGAGCATAAAGGTAATTACATTTGGCATTGTCATTTCCTTGAACATGAAGATCATGACATGATGAGACCAATAAGGATTATAAATGATGCTCATCCTGTTCAGTTACCACATGCTGGTGATATGTAATGTAAATAGAAAAAAATCGCAGAGAACAATGCTCTACTGCGATTTTTTTTGCGTTTGAATTTATAATAAAAGTATACAGTACTAAATTCACATGAAGGAATGGGGAACTATCATGGAAATGAATCAAGGGGTATTGACAATTGACTTTAAAGATATAAATATCGTGCAGCTAGCTTTACAAACAGGTGCAGGTATGCAATCAGGGGTAAAGGCTCTGTTTAAACTGAATGGACAAGATCCAGCAGAAGTAACACATGTTCAGTTAGTAACCGATGCAAAAGGAGAAGAATTTGCAGAGGCAGCTTTACGAGTAATCAAGGAATATGTAAGTTCTCAAAAACTACACTAAAAAATAAAAAGGAGCAGTGAAAAAACTGCTCCTTACTACTCTCATCTAAATTGAGTTATAACATTAAAACCAAGTGTTTTAAAGCTAGTCATATCTGTCAAAATGTCCGTCACATCATTCAACTTCACTGTTCGTGAAACGAGTGATTTAGGATTCAGTTTACCTTGTGCAATCATTGTTAAAAGACCATCATATGCCGCATGAGGATTACCTAAACTTCCGGCAACTTCTAATTCCATCGCAGTAATTGCATCGATTGGAAGTCCTACGATACCGCCTTCTTCATTAGTTGTTAAACCAATTTGTACATGGCGCCCTCCTCTTCGTAACCCTAATACTGAATTCATAATTGTTTCACGTATGCCTAGAGCCTCAATTGATGCGTGAGCACCGCCTTTTGTAATCTCTCTTATAGCTTCAACTACATTTTCTTTACGAGCATTGATTACCGCGACAGCACCTTCTTCTCTAGCTTTTTCCAATTTCACATCATCAACATCAACCGCAATAACCATGGCTCCAATTGTATTAGCTACTTGAATAGCAGACAGACCTACCCCGCCTGCACCATGTATAGTTAACCAATTGCCAGGCTGAATATTACTGCGTAATACACCATGATAACCTGTCATATAGCGGCAACCAATCGCTGCAGCAGTAAGAGAGTCCACTTCTTCAGGTAATCTGATTAAATTAAAATCTGCATTAGGAACTCGTACAAATTCAGCATAAGCACCATCATGTCCAAATCCAAAAATCTGTAAATTATCACAGCGATTTGAGTGTCCGCTCAAGCAATTTGTGCAATGTGCACACCCTTCATGAAATGGAGATGTTACCCGATCTCCCGGGCGAAAGTTTCTCACCTCAGCTCCAACTACTTCAACTACACCGCCGAATTCATGTCCTGGAATAATGGGTAGCTGTGGACTAAGCCCAATCCATGCCCAATCCCCCATCCATGCATGCCAATCACTTCGACAAATACCACTTGCCTCTACTCGAACAATAACATCTTTTGGACCTGGTATCGGATCAGGCACCTCACCGATTCTAAGTGGTTTTCTATGTTCAATAATTTGTGCTGCTCTCATGAAAAATCCCCCCTACTATTCATAGAATTTAACAAAATAGAACTCATTGCATGCTTCACTTAGATGCGGTTATAAAAGTTAACAAATATCTGTTTACAAAAAGATAATAAAATATTCTTAGATGTAAAGAAAATATATTCATTTAGAAATCAAAAATGCAAACCTTCTTAATTTTTCAGAATGATTAAACGATATTATCATACTGCAAGTTATAATCTTTTATTTTTTTATATAATGTCTTTCTAGTAATTCCAAGCAATTTAGATGTTTTCGATATATTTCCATCAAATACATTTAAAGCTTTTTTAATGGATTCTTTTTCAACATATTCTAAGGTGGTCAATTCTTCATTATTATGAAGCAAAATTTGCTCAGCCACTTTCTTTGGAAAATGCTCGATTGTGATTACTTTACCTTGTGCTAAAACAATGGCTCTTTCGATATAGTTTTCTAGTTCTCGGATATTACCTGGCCAGTGGTATGACTTTAAGTAGGTGAAAATATTTTGATTAAATTCACTATTTTTCATGTCTAATCGATTTGATATTTTTGTAAAGAGGTGATGAAATAATTCTGGTACATCTTCTGTACGTATACGGAGCGGGGGTATTTCAATTGTAACAATACCTAATCTATAAAAAAGATCTTTTCTAAACTTATCTTGTTCAACCAACGATTCTAATGGTTCATTAGAAGCTGCGATAACTCTCACATCAATTGGAATTGGATCCATGCCACCAACTCTAGTAATCTCATTTTGTTGCAACACACGCAGCAGTTTCACCTGCATATCTTTTGACATACTATTGATTTCATCCAAAAATAAAGTACCACTGTTTGCTAATTCAAACTTTCCGGGTTTACCTCCTTTCTTAGCTCCAGTGAAAGCCCCGTCATCGTATCCAAATAATTCACTTTCGACTAAATGCTCAGGAACAGCACCACAATTAACAGCCACAAAAGGACCATTGCTTCTAGCACTTGCATTATGTATGGCTTGTACAAACATTTCTTTACCTGTACCACTCTCACCTTCGATAATAATCCTTGTATCCGTTTTGGAAACGACTTGTGCTGTATTAATAGCAGATTGGATACTGTCACTCTTTCCAATTAAATCATCAAAGGTAAAAAGACTTCTTGTAACCTTAGGCTTTCTAACAAATTTTTCTTTATATAAAAGGTCTTTTTCAATGGCTCTTGCTAATGATACGACCATGCCTAGAGTATGGGTATGTTTTTCTGAGTAATGTCCAGATAAATTAATTACTCCAATTAACTTTCCATTTAAATCATAAATTGGAGCTGAAGAGCATGTCCATTGATGATAGTGTACATTATAATGTTCTGGACCTACTAACTGATAAGGTTTCCCCATACTAATTGCTAAGCTAATAGCATTTGTTCCAGCAATTTCTGAACGGTTTGCACCAATTTCAAGCTTGCTCTTTTTAGCTTGCTCAAGTATCTCTTTATTTCCTCTTATATCTACTACATTTCCTTTGTTATCACACAAAACAAACATGAAGTTCGTTTCCTTAGTAATTTCAGTAATTAATTTAATGAAAGGTGATACTACATCTATTAAATATTGATTTTCTTTAACAAGATTTATTATTGAATCTTCAGACATTAAATAAGGTTTTTTGAAAGGGTTTACATTTAAATCTCTACAATTTTTCCATGATTTCGCTACTTCTCTCCTAAGATGAGATAGATCATTTCCACCATTAATAAATTTTTCCCATTTATTATATTGTTCTTTATAAGTGTAATTATTTTCCATATCTAAGTACACCTCACCATAAAAATGTATAACTATTACATTTATTCAAAATATTACATTATAGTTGTTTATGATATCAAATCTCCTATAAGTTAAAAAGTGTATATAGACCTCATTTGCAACGTTAATACTATTATCAAGTGACAAAATTCAAATAACTCTCTGTAGTATTAAATATTTCTTTTCACTTCAAATGAGCGAAGTAATCATAATAAAAATAGTTAGTAAAACACCCAATTTTTTACTAATTGAATGTCTTACTAACTTTAAACATTGGATTTTCTATTAAATTTAACCTACCCTTATTATTTTGCCACTACTGCTGTTGCTTTTCTTCTGTTTACTAACCAATTGCGTGCAGCTTCCCACAATCCTTCAGAAAGAGTAGGATGGGGATGAATTAATAAGGCTAATTCATCCACAGTTGCTTCAAGGAATATTAGGGAGGATGCTTCAGAAATCATCTCAGTTACGTGTGGACCAAGCATAACAACACCAAGAATCTCACCATAGGTTTCATCAGCAATCAATTTAATAAAACCAGTTCGTTCATCCATTGCCAATGCTTTTCCAATTGCTGATAACGGAAAAGTTTCAGTCCTTACAGCATTCCCTTTTTCTCTAGCTTCTTTTTCCGTTAAACCAACACTAGCAATCTCAGGTGATGAATAAACACATCTCGGTACAGCTTTATAATTAATTTCTTTGAAAATACCGCTTGCATTGGAAGCTGCCACGATTCCTTCGGCACTAGCAACATGTGCAAGTTGCCATCCGCCAATTACATCCCCAATAGCATACACATTTGGTATACTTGTTTCCATTTGTTTATTAACAGCAAGAAATGGACCATTCATCAATACATTCAGTCTTGAAACAGCGGATAAGTTAGGAATTCTCCCCGTTGCTAATAGCAGTTCATCTGCTTGAATGAACAATCGATTTCCATCATTTGTATGTACATTAATTAATATACCATCCTTGCTTTCTGATATTTCCTGTACTTTAGCAGAAGTTATAATCTTCACTTTATCTTTTTTAAATTTTTTAGTTATCATGCTCGCAACATCTTCATCTTCACTAACTAAAAGCTGATCAGCCATTTCAATAATTGTTACTTCTACGTTCAGTGCAGAAAAAACACAGGCAAATTCTACTCCAATAATTCCACCACCAATAATTGCAATGGATTTAGGTATATCTTGTATATCAAAAATGCTATCGCTCGTATGATAGAATACATTTTCAATGCCGTTAATAGGTGGAATATTCGGCTTTGAACCTGTCGCGATGATAATTTTATTAGCAAAAATCTCATCTGTCTTACTTTCAGATTCAATCACAATTTGCTTATTTTCTAGAATGCTAGCTATCCCATAATAAATATCGACTTTTGCTTTATTCAATAAGCTTAAAACTCCATTACGCAACTGCTCAATCACCTTTGTTTTACGGTTCATCATTTTTCCAAAGGATAATTTCACATTCTCAAATTCAATTCCCCAAGACTTTGCCTTCTCCATAAGTTCTATTATTTCGGAATGTCTAAGTAGGGTTTTTGACGGAATGCATCCACTGTTCAAACAGGTTCCACCGAGGTATTGTTTTTCAATAATAGCAACAGACTGTCCATACTTGGCTGCTTCTTCCGCAGCAACATACCCTCCTGGTCCAGCACCAATTACCACAACATCATAGTTTTTCATCATAAACACCTCAAATCATTAATTCGTAGGGTTTTTCAAGAACAGCCTTTAAATCCGTTAGAAAATGAGCTGCTGGTGCTCCATCAATAACACGATGATCAAAAGAAAGACTTAAAGACATATATGGTCTTACTTCAATAGCTCCATTATGGCTAACCACTTGTTCTCGTATTCTGCCTACTCCTAGAATCGCCGACTCTGGCTGGTTAATAATTGGTGTGAATGAATCAACATCATACATACCTAAATTACTGATTGTAAATGTTCCTCCTTGCAACTCATCCGCATTTATTTTGTTTTCTCTTACTTTTTTCGCAAGATTTTTACTCTCTACAGCAAGATCTGAAAAGCCTTTTTGATTGGCATTACGAATGACAGGAACAACAAGGCCATTTGGAATGGCAACTGCAACACCAATATTAATCTCAGAATGAAGATCAATTTGGTTTCCATTAAGAGAGGCATTTAGCATTGGATGTGATTTTATAGTATGTGCCACACTTTTTACTATTATTTCAGTATAAGATAGACGGTATCCAGTCTTGCTTTGGATCTTTTCAAGTAAAGAATTTCTCATATCCATCGTATTTGTCATATCCACTTCCGTATTAATCGTTACATGTGGAGCAGTATGTGCACTTTTCGCCATTCTTTCTCCTACAACTTTTCTGATACCATTATAGTTAACTGAGCTGCTAGTTGTTCGAGAGATTCCCTTCAAGACATCCTCACTTTGTATCTTTGTATGAACAGATTGTCTTGACGACAAATCGATATTATGTTCAGCTACTATTTTCTGAGCAAGTGGAGAAATAGGAACAGAATTATCCTTCATATACAATTCTACATCTTTCTGATGAATTCTATTTTTAGGACCTGAACCTTTTATTTTACTTAGATCCAGTCCATGCCTTTGGGCTAGCTTTAATGCGGCAGGTGTTCTTCGAATTTTTGAATCTATAAAAGTAGATTGCAAGGAGGGTTTTTCACTTTTAATTTCACCCCCCTCATTTACCATTGACTTATTGTTTTCTGTTTCATTTTTAGTTTGATCAACCAATTTTTCTGCAATATTTTCTCCTAATTCTCCTATATAGGCAATAGGAACTAAAACAGGAACTTCTGTATCAACTTCAAATAATTTTTTAAGTAAAATTCCTGAACTAATAGCCTCTACTTCCATATTGATTTTATCTGTCATGATTTCTAGAATAGGTTCACCCAATTCAACCGAATCTCCTTCATTTTTAAACCATTCAATAATTGTGCCCTTTTCCATTGTAGCTCCGAGTTTTGGCATTTGGATTTCAGCCACCATGAAATCACCTCCTAATTCGTAACTGGTACTAATGATGATTTAACCGCCTTAATGATATCATCTACTTGTGGTACAGCCTTTTTCTCTAAATTCATATTATAAGGAATGGGAACTGCTTTTCCACCTAACCTAGTAACAGGGGCATCTAAATAGTCAAATGCTTCACTTTCATTAATGACACTTGCTATTTCCGCTCCATAGCCCCCCCTTTGAACAGCCTCATAAACAACAACAGCTCGATTCGTTTTCTTAACTGACTCCACGATGGTTTCAATATCTAGTGGAACTAATGTACGCGGATCAATTACTTCAACACTGATACCCTCTTTAGCCAGCTGTTCTGCTGCTTGTAATGCTCGTTGAACCATAATCGATGTTGCGACAATAGTTACATCTGAGCCTTCTCGTTTGATTTCTGCTTTTCCTAATGGGATGCTAAAGGATTCTTCTGGAACTTCACCCTTCGTATTATATAAAAGCTTATGCTCAAAGAAGATAACAGGATTATTATCATCTAATGCCGCTTTAAATAGCCCTTTTGCATCATAAGGTGTAGATGGTTGAACAACCTTTAATCCAGGTATATGCGCAAGCCATGCTTCCAAACTTTGAGAATGCTGAGCTGCAAATCCTGCGCCAGATCCTCCTGGAGTTCGAATTACCAAAGGAACGTTTCCTTTTCCTCCATTCATATATCTGATTTTGGCTGCTTGGTTAACAATTTGATCCATAGCACAAGTAATAAAATCAGAAAATTGCAGTTCCAGTATCGGCCTCATTCCTGTAAGTGCGGCGCCTACCGCAACACCACTGATGGCAATCTCGGAAATAGGGGTACTTATTACCTTATCAGCACCTAACTCCTCTATCATTCCATTTGTTACACCAAATGCTCCACCATAAATCCCTATATCTTCTCCTAAAATAAATACATCTTCGTTCACTCTAATTTCTTGAATCATCGCTTCTTTAATTGCTTCTGCATACGTTATTTCACGCATGTTTAATCCTCCTCTCTATTCTATTTACAAGTAATCTATTTTTTTCTATAAGAATATATCTTCTTCTAACGAATCTAGTGATGGCTCTGGACTTTTTTCTGCAAACTCAACTGCATCATCTAGAATTTGTTTTACTTTGTCCTCAATTTCTTTCACTTCTGCCTCTGTCAAAACACCATCAAGGAGTAATCTATCCTTAAAGTTTTTAATTCCATCTTTATTCTTCATCCACTCTTGCTCTTCCACACGAGTTCTATACTTTCTAGCATCGCTTCTTGAGTGACCCCTCCAACGATATGTTTGAGCTTCGATAAAAGTTGGTCCTTCCCCATTTTTTGCTCGCTCTACTGCTGCTTTAGTTGCTTCATAGACCACTAAAACATCTGTTCCATCAATAATTACTCCTGGTATTCCATAGGAAGCAGCTCGTTCCGCCAAATTTTCAACATTAGCCATCTGCTTTATATCGCCTGACATTCCATATCGATTATTTTCACAGAAGAAGATTACAGGAAGTTTCCAAATTGATGCAATATTTAACGATTCATGAAAACTGCCTTCATTTGTTGCACCATCGCCAAAAAAGCTAACCGCCACATATCCTGATTCCTTCTTTTTCGAAGTTAAGGCGGCACCACATGCTAGTGGAAGCCCTCCAGCAACTATTCCATTTGCTCCCAAATTACCTTTTTCTAGGTCAGCAATATGCATTGAGCCACCCTTTCCTTTACAATGACCAGTCACTTTACCTAGTAATTCAGCCATCATTCCAGGAATTTCCGTTCCTTTTGCAATACAGTGACCATGACCACGATGAGTGCTTGTTATTTTATCTTCATTTGTTAAAGCTGCACACGCTCCAACTGCAGTCGGCTCTTGCCCAATGCAAAGGTGCATAGTTCCATGAATCTTCCCTTGCATAAATAATTTTTCAACGGATTCTTCAAATCGACGGATTAAAATCATTTGATATAACATTTCTTTTAGTTTTCCTTTACCAATTTCACTTTTATAATTTACAAGACTCGATTCCATTTCATGAAAATCCCCTTTTTAAAGTAATTATTCGTTAAAAATCGTAGTACATTAATATTTTTCCGCTTTCTTTTGATTGAGCCATATCAAATGCTTTTTGCCATTCACTTAAAGGAACAATATCGGTTATCATTGGTTCTAAATTAACCATGTTCGTTGATAAGATTTTTTGTACTTTGTCCCATGTCTTCATAGAGTGCGCATAGGAGCCAAAGAAAGAAATTTGTTTATAAAGAAGCGTATCAATATCCATTTCTACTTTGCTACCAATAATACCGACTTGAATGTATTTCCCCATTTTTTTCAAAGACTTTATACATGTATCCAAGGCTGAAGGTGCGCCTGAACATTCAAGTGCAATATCAACGCCGATTCCATGTGTTTCCTCTTTAACGAGAGCAGTAAGATCGTCTGTAAATACATCAACCACAATTTTTGCACCTAAATCTTTGGCAATTTTCAGCCGCTTCTCATCTTGACTAGTTCCAGTGACAATTACATTACAGCCCTTAGCAACCAATAAACTAAGGCAGAGTAAACCAATCGGACCAGGTCCCGAAAGAAGAGCCCAATCTCCAGCATTGATTTCGGTTAGTTCTTCCACAGCCTGAACAGCACATGCGAGTGGTTCAGCAAGAGCAGCTTCTTTCAGAGAAAGATGTGAAGGAACTTTGTATACCATCTCTTCATTTACGACAACAAACTCTGTAAAACTTCCATTTACACCACTACCTAAGCTTCTCCGTTCCGAACAGAACATATAATTGCCTTGCTTACAAAAACTACAACGTTTACACGTCCAAGCAATGGATGGTAGAACCATTACATAATCACCAGGGCGAATATGTTTCACGTTTTTCCCTGACTCTACCACCTCTCCTGAAAACTCATGCCCTAAAACAACAGGTGGAGAATAATCATAACTATCATGGTAAATGTGAAGATCTGTTCCACAAATACCTGTATAATGGATTTTTATTTTAATTCCTGTCTCATCACAAATAGGCTCAGGAATGTCTAACAACTCTAAATTTCCAAATCCAGGTTTCGTTTTTAATAGTGCTTTCACCCAAATTCCCCCATTTGTCGTTTACATGTTCCCTCTCTACTACGAACGCATTTTAAAACTTTTGATTTTAGATACCTAAAGAAATGTATTTCTCCTCTAAATAATCTCTTATTCCTTGGTGACCGCCTTCACGACCATAACCACTTTGATTCATGCCCCCAAATGGAGCTTGAGCCGCTCCTGGCACTCCATCATTTAAGCCAATTACCCCAAAATTCAATGACTCTGATACTCTAACCGCTCTTGAAATATCAGAAGTATATAAGTAAGCTGCCAAGCCATAGATTGTGTCATTTGCTTCTTTGATTACTTCGTCCTCATTGTTAAAGGCTATTATCGGAGCCACAGGGCCAAATGTTTCTTCTGTCATAATTTTCATTTCTTTTGTAACATCAGCTAAAACAGTTGGTTCATAGAAACAGCCTTGATCTCCAAATCTTCTTCCTCCCTGAAGAACCGTTGCACCTTTTTCAACAGCATCCAACACATGCTCTTCTACTTTCCGAACCCCTTCTTCATTAACTAACGGACCAATTTGAATTGTTTCATCAAGACTGTTACCAATCTTTAATTGCTTCACTTTTTCTACTAATATTTTCAAGAACTTATCTTTCACATTCTCATGAACATAAATTCGATTTGCACACACACATGTCTGTCCCGCGTTTCTAAACTTGCTAGCAAGAGCTCCTTCTGAAGCCTTCTCCAAGTCTGCATCTTCAAATACAATAAACGGTGCATGCCCACCTAATTCTAGAGCAAGCTTTTTCAATAAAGGAGCAGATTTTTCCACCAATGTTTTTCCAACTTCTGTTGAACCTGTAAACGAAATCTTTTTAACAGAAGGATTTTCAAAAATTTCATCTGATATTTCCTGAGTAGCACCTGCTACAATATTAACTACTCCTTTTGGAATACCTGCCATTTCTACTAATTTAGCAAAAGCTAGTGCTGAAAGTGGAGATTGACTTGCTGGTTTAACAATACCAGTACATCCTGCAGCCAAAGCGGGACCTAATTTTCTTGTCATCATAGCTAATGGAAAATTCCACGGAGTAATAGCAGCAATAACACCTACTGGTTGTTTAACAACAAACAGTCTTTTATTCGAAACTGAAGCTGGTATAGTTTCTCCATAAATACGACGCCCTTCTTCTGCATACCAAGTTAAAAAACTTGCAGCATACTTTACTTCCCCGCATGCTTCTGTATAGGCTTTTCCCATTTCAATACTCATAATTGTTGCAAGTTCGTCCTCATTCTCTAGCATTAAATCCCTAAGCTTTAATAAGTAGTCCGCTCGTTCATAAGCGGTGAGCTTAGCCCAGTTTTGAAATGCTTCACTAGCCGCTTCTATTGCCTCTATTGCTTCCTTTCTTCCACCTCTCGGAACTTTTGTAACTGTTTCACCTGTAGATGGATTTTTCAGAGTAAAATATGAATTCGAAGATGAACTCACCCATTCTCCATTAATAAATAATTTAATATCCTCTATATCTAGCAATTTAAACCCTTTATTTTTTTCCATTTTTATCCTCCTCACTCGTTTTTAAGAAAAAACAATTCCACCATCAATTAAAACTGATTGACCTGTCATATAATTAGAATCCTCAGATGCTAAGTAAGAAACAAAGCTCGCTACATCTTCAGGCTGCTCGATCCTTCCTAAAGGAATTCCTTCAACTCTTTTCTTAAGCGTATCTCCAAGTGGAACATCTAAATACTCACTCATCTTTTGATCGATTTTTTCCCACATATCAGTTCCTACTATTCCAGGACAATATGCATTTACAGTAATACCGTAGGGAGCTAATTCTTTTGCAGCCGTTTGAGTCAAACCAATAACGGAAAATTTCGTGGCAGCATAATGACCGAGAAATTCAACTCCTCTTTTTCCAGCCGTACTACTAGCATTAATGATTTTTCCTCTTTTTTGTTTCTTCATTTGTTCTGCCGCTGATTGAATACAAAAGAGAGTTCCAAAGACATTTATGCGAAAAATTTTTTCTAAATCTTGTTCGGTAATCTCTAACAAAGGCTTTACTTGCACAATACCTGCATTTGAAACTAATACATCAAGTTGACCAAAATGCTGTACTACCTGATTCACCATAGAAAATACTTCATTTCGATTACTAATATCTGCAGGAACCACTAAACTGGATTGCCCTAAGTCCTCTATTTCTAATGCCACTTGCTGAATTGCATCGATATTTACATCATTGATGGCTACATTAAAACCATCTCTTGCTAAACGCAGTGCAATTGCACGACCAATTCCCCTCCCAGCTCCTGTAACTAACGCAATTCGTTGTTTTTGCTCACATGTATCTGAATGTTTATTCATCATTCATACCTCCAGTTTGATCATGCATAAGAAGCATTGCCTTTAAAACTTTTTGATTCAAACTATCATTAAATGCCATTTCAACTTGTGATAAAGAATAATAAGAAATAATTGAATCAAGCTCCCTTTGCTTTTCAACTAAAAGATGAAAAGCCTCCTCATAATCTATAGGATCACAGCCATAACTTGTAATAATTGGCCATTCATTTCGGACAAGATCAGTTAGATATAGATTGACTGTTTGTTCGTATAGAGCGACAAAAATAGCTTTGCCTCCTTTTTTCAATTGATGAAAACCACCTGAAACAGCAACTGTTGAACCTGAGCATTCAAACAGAATATCGACTTTTTCTGTTAATTCACTTCGGTCCGCAACATGAGGAATCATGCCAAACTGTTCACCTTTCGCCAGCCTTGTTTGATAGTCTCTTTCTAGTCCAGAAAGTATGACCTTAGCTCCTTTATTCAAACAAACCAAACCGACAAAAAAACCAATAATACCTGGACCTTGCACCAAAATAACTTGATTTTCTTTAATTTCACCGGCCTTCTTAACCGCATGGACCGCAATAGCCAATGGTTCGCTTAGGGCAGCCGACTTTAATTCCATATTATTCTGAATACTCTTCGTGAATCGCTTCTTTGTTTTCACATATTCAGCCATACCACCATTAAAATGTAGACCGATTACTGTATTTTTTTCACAGATAGAAAAACGACCATCTTTGCAATTGTCACATTCATTACAATAATGCATTGATTCAATGATTACCTTTTTTCCAATCCAGCACTTGTCCGATTCATGAAAACAATCCACTACTACTCCAGCGATTTCATGTCCTAAGATGATTGGTTTTTTAACGAATTCATATCCCTTACTATGTGTAAAGGCATGAAGGTCACTCCCGCAAACTCCACAGCTCTCTACCTTAATGAGAAGGTCTCCTTCATTTAAAGTTGGAATTTGTTCATCCTTTAGTTCAATTTTTCTTGGAATTTCTGTTTTAATCGCAGCTAACATTGCAACCACCTACATTCCTAAATACGCTTTCTTCAAGTGCGGCTCATTTATCAGTTTAGAAGCTTCTCCTGATAGGGCGAGTCGACCATTTTCAAGGACAAAGGCTTCTTTTGATATAGCCAAAGATTGTTGAACATTTTGCTCAACAAGTAAAATAGTTAAACCAGTTTTATTGATTTCAAC
This sequence comes from Bacillus massiliigorillae, assembly GCF_000380245.2. Lineage (GTDB taxonomy): Bacteria > Bacillota > Bacilli > Bacillales > DSM-1321 > Bacillus_AD > Bacillus_AD massiliigorillae. Next base: position 1,144,259 of record NZ_HG428741.1, on the reverse strand, counting down.
TAATGCCTTTAATAGCTTTTGGACTAGAATCGGAGCTAGTCCTAGGGATAGTTCATCAATAATTAAAAGCTTTGGATTTGCCATCAATCCTCGACCAATTGCACACATTTGTTGCTGACCACCACTCATCTCTCCAGCAAATTGTTTTTTTCGTTCTTCTAAGATTGGAAAGAGGTCATACACCATTCTTAAATTTTTCTTATAATCTTTTTTCGCCCGCTTTGAATAAGCTCCTAGCTCTAAATTCTCCTCAATAGACATATAATTAAAAAGTTTTCTTCCTTCCGGCACTTGGATAATACCCTCTTCGACAATTTCATGAGGATCTAGCTTTTGTATTTCTTTACCAAAAAAAGTAATTCTACCGCTTTGCGCCTTTTCCAAACCAGAAATAGCATTTATTGTGCTGGACTTCCCAGCGGCATTCGCTCCTAATAATGCGACAATTTGCCCTTCTTTGACCTCGAGGGACAGATTCCATAATGCTTGAATTTCACCGTAAAATAGATTTACATTTTCTAATTTAAGCATTGCTCACTGCCTCCCCAAAATAAGCTTTAATTACCTCTTCATTGTTTGCTATTTCCTTCGGTGTTCCTTCAGCTATTTTTTCACCATGATGAATTACTACAATTCGATCACAAACTGTCATTATAACTTCCATAATATGCTCAATAATAATAATCGTAACGCCACTGTCTCTTATGCTCTTAATGACGGGTATAATTTCTTGTATTTCTGTTGGATTTAAACCAGCCATTACTTCATCAAGTAAAAGCAGTTTTGGCTGTGTTGCCAATGCTTTTGCTACTTCCAATCGCTTTTTATCAGCAATAGTTAGACTTTTTCCTACTTGATCCTTCTTTTGATTCAATCCAACTTTTTCTAAAATGGCAAGAGCGTATTCTCTCGCTTTCTTTGTACTGGTTGTTTTATTAAAAGCACCTACCATAACATTTTCTATGACAGATATACCTCCGAATGGTTTAACAACCTGATAAGTTCGGCCAATTCCTTTTTTACAAATTACATATGGTTTCTTATTGGTAATCTCTTCTCCGTTGAATTCAATCTTGCCAGATGTTACGGGATGGGAACCAGATATTAAGTTAAATAAGGTGGTTTTCCCCGCACCATTCGGTCCAATAATGCCAAGAATTTCATTTTGCTTAACATCAAAACTAACGTTATTAACCGCTTTAAGACCGCCAAATTGTTTAACGACTTCTTTTACTTGAATAATCAACAACTTCCCCTCCTTTAACATCTAAACGTTTTCTTCCTTTAAACTTTTCAGGAATTTTCTTTAGCAATGGTAATAGTCCATTCGGCATAAAGGAAACAATTAAGATTAAAGCGATACCGTATAGAAAATAGTTCATTCCACTAAAGGCAGGAAATGAAGATCTCAGGATTTCATTTAGTGGAATAATAATCACAGCTCCAAGTAGCGGACCATATATTGTTCCCATCCCACCAACGATTGCAATCAAGGCAATTTCAATTGAAAAATTCAAATTAAACACTGATTCTGGTTCAAAGAAAAGCATGAATTGTGCATATAGTACACCTGCAACTCCTGTCAAACCAGCACTTAAAGCCATCGCAATCATTTTATACTTCGTTACATTGATTCCTAATGTTTCTGCACTATCCTCATTTTCACGAATGGCTTTTAAGTAATAGCCAACCCTAGTACGATCCACAAAATACACAATCGCAAGAGAAATTAGGAACAAAGCAAGCGCTATATAATAGTAGGAACTATATTCACGAAAAATTAGGTTTGACACTCCTGGTTCAAATCGAATATTGATTCCCATTGACCCATTTGTTAAATCTCTCCAATACAAAGTGAGATGACGTATTACCTCGGCAAAAGCAATCGTCGCCAGTGAAAAATATGTGCCTTTTAATCGGAAAGTTGGCCAACCAATGAAAATTCCAACGATTATCGCTAGTGCTCCTGCAATAAATATTCCAATCCATGGGCTTAATCCAACATTTAAATATAAAAGAGAAGAAGTATAGGCCCCTATTCCAAAAAAGATAGTATGTCCAAGGGATAATTGACCCCCATATCCCCCAAGGATATTCCAAGCACTTGCGATTGTTGCAAAAAGAAGGATTAAGATAAAGGTATTTAGGTAAAACTTACTATCAATTATTAAAGGTAAAATACAAGCAAGTATTCCCAACACTATTAAAAATGAATTATTTTTGATATTGATCATTAATCAACCAACCTCCTCTGCACCCTTACCAAGGCCGAATATGCCAGAAGGACGTAATAATAGTACTAAAATAAATATGGCAAAGTAGACTGCCTCTTTAAGCCCTGTGTCCAATAGAACGCCTGATAATGCTTCAACTAATCCAATCATTAAACCACCAAAGAAGGCACCAAACATACTACCCATTCCTCCAAGAACAACGACAACAAAAGCTATCAGAACAAAGGTTGTGCCTAGAGTTGGATATACAGAGTAGATAGGCATGAGCATTGACCCAGCTAAGCCTACTAGTCCAACACCAATTCCAAATGCAAGCAAATAGATTTTTTTCACATTAATCCCCATTAGATGTGCAGCTTGTCGTTGCATTGCAACAGCCCGAATTGCCTTGCCAGTGAACGTTTTTTGCAAGAATAGGTATAATAGTGCTGCTACAGAAATAGCAACAACAAAAGCAATTAATCTTGGAATACTAATTGCAATCTCACCGATATGAAAAACTGCAGATTGGTAGCTAGTACGTACCGACATATGATTAGCACCCATCGTCATTAATGCAAGGTTTTGCAATGCAATTGATAATCCCAACGTGGCAAAGATTTTAGTAGTAGGTGGTGTATCAAGTATTGGCTGAATCATAAATCTTTGTGTAATTACTCCGATTAAGAATAAACAAGCTATAACGAGAATTGCAGAAATATAAGGATCTAGGCCCATAGTTGAATAGAATAGAAAACTGATATACATAGCAATCATTAAAAACTCCCCATGGGCAAAATTAACGATTCGGACAACTCCAAGAATTAAATTTAGTCCCATACTGATAAGAGAATAAATTCCACCAAGTAATAAACCTGAAATGAGCGTTTGTACTATTGTCATTTAATTCACCTCGATTTTCTTTTTCATTCTAGAAGAAGAAAGCCCTCTTAAAACTTATTATTTTATGATTGGCTCTCTTACTGAAACACTTTCTGGCCAAACAGCATAAAGCTTTCCATCCACCCATTGATGTACATATGGTCGACTTAGAAGGTTTTGACCTGTTTCCGGATCAAACTGAATACCCCATCCAGTTACAGTTTTCCCTGGTTCAATTTTGTAATCATTTGCTACATCACGTAATTTATCAGGATTAATTTCTCCAACTTCATCGATTAAATCAAGAAGGACATTAGTTCCCATATAATGAACAAGCGAATGACCTGACCGAGGTCCCTCACCATATTTTGCTTTATAAAGTTCTATAAATTCTTCTATTCCAGGTGTATATTCATGATTAATCTCGTATTGTGGAAATGCCACATTAAAAATGCCATCTCCTATATCACCAACTCCTTCTATAAAACCAGCCATATCATGACCACCACCAGAACCAATCACAACCGGAACGTCTAAACCTAATTCTTTACACTGTCTGTGAAATAAAATTGCATCATTTAGATAAGAGACAACGATCAATACATCTGGTTTAGATTTCTTTATGTTCAAAACAACTGAGCTTAAATCATTTGATGCAGCAGCATATGGTTGAGTTGAAACAATTTTAATTCCTTCTTTTTTAGCAAGCTTTACAGCCTCGTCCGCAATAGTCGTTCCATAAGATGAATCCTCATGTGCAATTGCTACTTTTAGATTCCCTAAATCTTTCCCAATATTTTCAGCCACATAATTTTTAATAAAATCGATGTGAGTTTTCGATAAATAAGAGGCGGGAGGATTTGTTCTTAGCACATATTTATATCCTCGCTCTGTAATAGAATCGGCAACGGCACCATATTCCCAAAACAAGACACCATTCCTTTCAGTCATTTCACTAGCTGCATGAGCAATACCTGATGAGTAAGATCCAACAATAGTTTGTACGTTCTCTCTATTGATTAATCGATTAGCCTCTGATTGTGCAGCATCTGCATCAGGAGCATCTCCTTTAACTAGTTCAATCTTTTTACCTCCTGCTACCCCGCCCTTTTTATTTATTTGTTCGATTGCAAGTTCAACACCTCGATAACTTTCTTCACCGAGCAACGCTAAATTACCTGTTAAAGGAAACAACGCACCTATTTTTAATGTGTCAGATGCTTTGTCATTTCCACTAACTTTATCTGATTCGCTACATGCCGTTAGTAATAAAAGAAAACTTAGTACTATTAGAATAAAAACTCTTTTCATTTTCACCCTCCAAACATCAACAATAACATTTCAAGAATCGTTTTATTTATTGATGACAGGTTCTTCAACAGAAACATTTTCTGGCCACACCGTTACTAGTTCACCTTTAATCCATTGATGCATATAAGGCTGACCTTTTTTGTTCTGACCATTTTTCGAATCGTATTCTACACCCCATCCAGTTGGTGTAGATCCAGCTTCAGCACTATATTTCAAAGCAGCTTCCTTCAATTTGTCAGGGTCTACTTCACCTACTTCTGATAAAACATCAAGCACAACTTTCATGCCCATATAATTGGATAATGAATGACCCGAGCGTGGGTCCTTTCCATACTTATCTTTATAAAGTTCTAAAAAGTGGTCCATTCCAGGTGTATATTCCCTATTAATTTTGTATTGAGGGAAATCCACATCAAAAACTCCATTTGCCAAATCACCAACAGCGTCTTTAAAATCTGTCATCGTATGGCCACCACCATTTCCGATAAATACAGGTACTTTAAAACCCAGCTCTTCACTTTGTCTTGCTAAAAGAATCGCATCATTTAAATAAGATACAGCAATCAATACATCCGGCTGAGCTTTCTTAAGATTCAATACAACTGAGCTTAAATCATTTGAACCAGAACTATAGCCTTGTGTTGTTACAATATTGATTCCTTCCTTTTTAGCCAGTTTCTTTGCTTCTTCAGCAATAGTTGTTCCATAAGCAGAGTCTTCATGTGTGATTGCAACTTTCACATCGTTCAATTTTTTACCAAGTTTTACAGCTGCCACTTCTTTAATAAAATCAATGTTTACCTTAGAGAAATATGATGCCGGTGGATTAGTTCGTAATACATATTGATACTTCCGATCAGTAATAGAATCAGAAACGGCTCCTAGTTCCCAATATAAAACACCATTTCTTTCTGTTACCTCACTAGCAGCGAACGCAATTGAACTCGAATAGGAACCTACAATTGCTTTAATTTTTTCTTGGTTGACTAAACGGTTTGCCTCAGCTTGTCCAGCATCTGCATCAGTTGCATCTGCTTTAACTAACTTAACCTTCTTCCCTTCAACACCGCCGTTTTTATTAAATTCTTCAACAGCTAACTCTACGCCACGGTAGCTTTCTTCACCCAACAGTGCTAAATCACCAGATAAAGGATATAAAGCTCCAATTTTCAATGAATCCGATTTTCCATCACTACTAGCTCCATCTGATCCACAAGCACTTAATATAAGAAGTAGTCCAACCATCATAAGGGAAAATAATTTTTTCATTTTAATTCCTCTTTCACTAGAAAATTATGAAATCAACCAACCGCCATCAACATATATAGTTTGACCTGTTAAATAATTCGAGGCATTTGATGCTAAAAATACCGCTGTCCCCTGTAAGTCTTCCACATTACCCGTTCTCTTCAAGGGAATACGCGATTTCATCCATTCAACTTTGTCTTGATTCTCAAATAAAACTTTTGTCATTTCCGTTTTGAAATAACCAGGTCCAATCGCATTTGTTAAAATGCCATCATTCGCAAACTCAACCGCTAACGCCTTTGTAAGCTGTGACACCCCTCCTTTGCTCGCTCCGTACACAGCCATATTATTAAAACCAATTTCACTTGTTAGTGAAGCAATGTTAATGATTTTCCCATTCTTTTGCTTTTGCATATATGGGATTACAGCTTGAGAAGCAAACAGCACGCTTTTCAAGTTAATATCCATTACAAGATTCCAGTCTTCCTCCGATAATTCTAAAAAAGGTATTCTTTTATTTGTCCCTGCTCCATTCACAAGAATATCGATTTTCCCTTCTTGTTCTACGACTTCTTCAACAAATGAATGAATCGCTTCTTTATTACGGACATCAACAGTAGAATAGTACGCCTTTCTGGAAAATGTCGATATTTCATTAGTTACACTCTGTAGCTCAGATTCTGTTCTGCTGGTTATCGCAACATTCGCCCCCGCTTCCGCGAGCGCTAATGCAATTGACCGTCCAATTCCCCGGCCTCCACCAGTTACTAATGCCGTCTTTCCGCTTAAATCAAATAATTTCACTTTTCACACCGCCCATTGTTTTTTTATATAATTCAACAACATCTTGATAAGATGTTTTCCTTGGATTCACAGCTATATTTCCACTTGCTAAAGCATCCACTGTCATACGATCCAATTGGCTTTCATCCACATGATAATGTGAAAAATCACTAGGTATATTAATATCTTTTGATAAAGTCTTAACTGCATTTACAGCAGCTTGTGCACGCCCCATTAATGTCAAACCCGTTAGATTTTCTCCCATATCCACAGCAATATCACTAAATAGTTCCGGAACTGCTAACATATTAAATTCCATAATATGCGGAATCAAAATAGAATTAGCTACACCATGAGGAACATCATAAATTGCACTTACCGGATGACTTAATGCATGACAATTTCCTAATCTAGTATTGTTGAATGCAAGACCTGCTAAAAGGCTGCCCATAAGCATATTATCTCTTGCCACTATATTGTCACCGTTGTATACAGCTTGGCGAAGGTTTGCACTAATTCTTCGGATTGCCTCTCTCGCAAGTGCTTTAGAAATTGGATTTGCTAATTTGGATGTATAAGATTCAATTGCATGTACTAAGGCATCTAAGCCGGTTGCAGCTGTTATATGTGGAGGCAGGGTTTGTGTAACTAACGGATCTACTAATGCCCATTTGGGAGCTAATCGTATTCCCCCAATCGTAAATTTATTTTGCCGTTCTTCATCAGTAATAACAGCAAATGTAGTAACTTCACTTGCAGTACCTGCTGTAGTTGGAATTGCTATAAGTGGCAACAAATCATTAGAACATGTATCAATACCCTCATAATCTTGAATCGCCCCTTCATTTGTAGCCAATAGACAAACTGCTTTAGCTACATCTATTGAGCTACCTCCTCCCATAGCAACAACCACATCTGCCTTTATTTCACTTAAAGTCTTAACAGCTTCATTACAATTGGTCACGGTTGGATTTGGTTTTGTTTCGCCAAATACTGCATATTGAATATTGTCTAACTGACTAATAATTTGCTCGACAAGCCCTGTTTGAATAATTCCTCGATCCGTTATAATCAGTGCACTCTTAAAGTCTTGCTGTTCAATAATAGGTCTTAATTGATTAATTGCGCCAAGACCGTAAGTTATTTGGGTAGGGTTTTTAAAAAAAGCTAATTCATTCATAAATTGACCTCCTTAAATTGGACAACTTTTTAATTTCTAAAATGCGAATTATCAGGGGAAAAGTTATTGTTCACAAGAAGTGTTGAAAGCGCATTCACAAATCGAAAACGTTACTTATCCCGAAACTATTAAATTACAAATTCACTTTAATTTAATGCAATAAGCGTGCCAAAACTATAATAACGATTATTATTCATAACAACTTAACAATAATCGCTTTTTTGCGACATTTTACAATTTCATACACAATTCATTGTGTGTAAAAACAACCCAATTTTAATAAAATTGGGTTGTTTTTACCTACCTCAAATACAGTGAGCACCATTTTACCTCAATTTAATCCGCATAATAGCCCAGTCTCATGGACTGTACTGTTCCGAACAAAAAATGTGAACAGCACGTAGCACTGTTCACATTTTCTTTAAATTGGATTTTCTGAATATAATTCACGTAATTTTGTTTTAACAATTTTCCCTGAACTTGTTTTAGGCAATTCTTTCACAATTTCTATTTTTTTGAGGAATCTTATAAGTAGCTAATTTCCCTATACAATATTCTTTCAATTCCTCCTCAAGATTTAATTGATAATCCTGCTTTAGAGTAATAATTGCCTTAACTAATTCACCCTTATCAGCATCCGGATAACCTATTACTGCAACTTCTAGAACAGAAGAATGCTGATACAACACTTCCTCTACTTCTCTAGGGTAAATATTAAAACCTGAACGAATAATTAAATCTTTTTTCCGATCCACTATGTAGAAATATCCATCGCTGTCTTTCTTAGCAATATCACCGGTTTTAAACCAACCATCTACAAATGCTTGCTTATTTTCTTTTGGACGCTTCCAATACCCTTTCATAACATTTGGTCCTTGAACAATTAACTCACCAGGCACTTCTTTAGAAACTTCTTGCATTAATTCATTCACTATTTTCACTTTTACATCTTGTATTGGTATTCCAATACTTCCTGATTTTTTTCTTCCCTTTAGCGGATTAATCGTAACCACAGGAGAAGTCTCTGACAACCCGTATCCTTCAATAATTTCAAAGCCAAATGTCTCATACCATTTATTAAAAATCTTTTCAGGCAATGGTGCTGAACCACAAAATGCAATTCTTAAGTTTAAATTGTAGTTTTTATTATTAGGATCATTTAATAAATACGTGTACATTGTTGGAGGTCCAAAAAAGAAACTGATTTCCTTGTCTTCCATGGTACGTAAAGTTTGTGTACTTGAGGTCCATCTTGGGAGAAGGTGACTATATCCACCACTATAAATAGTTGCATTTAAGCAGCAAGTTTGTGCGGCAGTATGAAATAATGGAGAAACAATCAATGTTTTTTCTTGATTACTCATCTCAAGAGCTTCAGCAAATGTTTTCGCATTATGAAATAGATTATGATGTGTTAAAACGGCACCTTTTGGTAAACCTGTTGTTCCAGATGTATAAATAATAGAGGTTTCTTCTACCACTACTGTGTTATCAATGCTTGATATCGATCCATTATGAAGAAGTTCACTAAACACTTGAGAGTGCACATTTAAATATAGAGGGTCTTTCTCTATTTCAATTTTTTTCAACGTTTCGATTACAGTTTCATTTGTAATAATGATTTTCGGAGAACAGTCATTTAAAATAATTGCTAACTCCCTGTAAGTAAGAGTCGGATTTATTGGAACAGAAATAGCTCCAACTCGCATACATGCATAATAGCTAATAATAAATTCGGGACAATTATTTAATATTATTGCTACTCTGTCTCTCGGTTCAATCCCATTTAAAGAAAATTGATTAGCAAGTCTCTGTATTTTTGCATTTAGTTCCTGATAACTTAAAACGCTAGTTTCCCAACCAATTGCATTCTTTTCAGGATTCATATGAGCATGGTTCTGTAAAACATAGTCTAAATTCATTCATACCTCCTTCACCATCATTAAATTTGGTTATTTCCTTTAATACAAAGACTAACCAAATCATTTTAATATTAATTAAATTTTCTCCATGCACATCTATTTGCCAATGAAATCAGGTTTTCTTTTTTCTAAAAATGCATTGACTCCCTCTTTAGCATCCATGCTAACGAACATTTCTCCGAATTTTTCCATCTCATAACGAATGCCTTCTGTTAAAGGAAGATCAATGCCATGATTAATGGTCTTTTTTATATTTTTCAATGCAAGTCTAGGTTTCTCCTTAAGCAGATTAGCCCATTTCATTACTTCTTCTTCTACTGTTCCATTAGGTACAACTTGGTTAACTAGTCCATACTGTTTCGCTTCCTCTGCATGAATTGATGTTCCAAACATCATCATCTCCATTGCTTTTGATCGACCAATTAATCTAGGAAGGCGTTGCGTCCCTCCTGCCCCTGGAAAGATACCTAAATTAACCTCTGGTAGTCCCATCTTAGTGTTTTCATCACAAATTCTAAAATCACAAGCAAGAGCCAGCTCTAACCCCCCCCCTAGCACATGACCTTTCAAAGCGGCAATCACTGGTATCGGGAGTTTAGTTAAAAGTTCAAACGCCTGATGATAACCAATCGTTAGTGCAATATCTTCTTTCCCTATTTTAGAGATAAATTGGTTAATGTCAGCTCCAGCTGAAAAAGCCTTTTCTCCTGCTCCTTTTATAATCAATACATTTACTTCTTCGTTTCCATATAACCCCTCTACTATTCTCGTCATCTCTTGAAAAATAGCCTGATTTAATGGATTGTAAGGTGGTCGATTAATCTCCAATACAGCTACTTTCTCTATTATTTCAAAACAAAGAACATTTTCCATAATACATCCCCCCTTAATTGTATGAATAAAATCCCTGTCCTGTTTTTGTCCCTAAATCTCCAGCCTCTACCATCTTCTTCAATAGTGGACAAGGCCGATACTTAGAATCGCCAAAACCTTCATACAGAGCTTCTAATGCCCATAACGTAATATCCAATCCAGCCATATCAATCGTTTTTAACGGCCCCATCGTATGCCCATAACCATCTTTAAAGCCTTGATCAATTTCTTCGGGAGAACCGACACCTTCCATTACCGCAAAGCATGCTTCGTTCACCATTGGTAGCCAAATTCTATTCATTAAGAAGCCAGGAAAATCTTTTTCCGCAACAATCATTTTTTTTCCAAGTTTTTCACCAACTACTTTAGCAGCTTCCAACGTTTCTGGTGAGGTCTTGTACCCTTTCACAATCTCTAATAAAGCCATCATCGGTACCGGACTAAAAAAGTGCATTCCAATTACTTTATCTGGTCTCGAGGTAACACTTGCAATCTCTGTAACAGATAAACATGAAGTATTAGTAGCAATTAAACTATCTTTCTTCGCTAGCAGATCAATCTTTTTAAATATTTCCTTTTTAAGTTGCATTTTTTCTGGTACTGCTTCAATGATGACATCTGCTAATTCTAGTGCGTCCCATTCAACAGAAAATGAAACATTAGAAAGCACATCATCCGGATTGTCAAAAATATTTTTTTTAAGAAAACGATTTAAAGAAGCTTCTATTCGCTGTTTGGATTGTTCAAGTGATTCCTTCGTTACGTCAATGATTGTTACATCCATTCCAACTTGTGCTGCAACTTGACCAATTCCAGAGCCCATTAGCCCTCCACCAATGACACATATCTTCAACTTTACTCATCTCCCTATCAATTCTCTTTATTAGAGTTTTAAAAATAATTTACACGTTAAACTAATAGAGGCTGTCCCAAAAGCGATTAGTAATCACATCTGAGACGCCTTCTATATTTCATAAAATTATAAAGTAACCACACATTATATCGTACCCTCTAAGGAAAGCTATTTATTGATTTGCGGCTCTTGAACTGCTACTTTTTCTGGCCAAACTGTGAGTAGTTTTCCATCAATCCATTGATGAAGATAAGGTTGACCTTTCTTGTTTTGTCCTGTTTTCGAATCAAAATCAACTCCCCAACCTGTTGCTAACGTTCCTGGTTCTGCTTTATATTTTAATGCGGCTTCCTTCAATTTTACTGGATCAACTTCTCCCACTTCTTTTATTACGTCAAGTACTACTTTCATCCCCATATAGTTAGCAATAGAATGTCCTGAGCGTGGTTCCTGACCGTATTTTTTCTTGTATAAATCTAGAAATTCATCCATTCCCGGAGTAAATTCACGATTGATATTATATTGTGGGAAATCAATATCAAAAATGCCATTTGCCATCTCACCAACAGCATCTTTAAAATCTGTCATCGTATGCCCACCACCATTACCAATAAATACTGGAACTTTAAAACCAAGCTCTTCACTTTGTCGAGCTAAAAGAACAGCATCGTTTAAATATGAAACTGCTATCAAGACATCTGGCTGAGCTTTTTTTAGATTTAAGACAACCGAACTTAAATCATTTGAACCAGAACTATATCCTTGAACAGTTATGATATTAATTCCAGCTTTTTTAGCAAGCTTCTTTGCTTCCTCTGCAATTGTAGTTCCATAAGAAGAATCTTCATGAGCAATAGCTACTTTTAAATCACCAGGTTTTTTTCCTAGTTTTTCAGCCACTACTTCTTTAATAAAATCAATATTAACTTTTGAGAAATATGATGCAGGGGGATTTGTTCGTAAAACATTTTGATACTTTCGATCAGTAATAGAATCTGCAACAGCACCTAACTCCCAAAATAGCACACCATTTCTTTCCGCTACTTCACTTGAGGCAAACGAAATACCACTAGAAAATGATCCAACAATCGTTTTGATATCCTCCTTATTAATTAATCGAGTAGCCTCTGCTTGCGCTGCATCAGGATCAAGAGCATCACCCTTTACCAACTTAACCTTTTTACCATCAATACCTCCAGCCTTATTCACTTCTTCGACTGCTATTTCAACTCCACGGAAACTTTCTTCTCCAAGTAAAGCTAAATCTCCTGAAAGCGGAAATAGTGCCCCAATTTCAATTTTCCCTTCTGACTTACTCTCACCACTAGTACTATTTGAACTACAAGCCGTTAGAATGATTACCATCGTAGCCAGTAAAATTACGAATAATTTTTTCATTTTTTAACCCCCTTCGATTAATTAATTCCTTTAGCTATTAATTGATTAGCGATAATTACTCTCTGAATCTGATTTGTTCCTTCGTAAATTTGAGTTATTTTTGCATCCCTCATCATTCGTTCTACAGGATAGTCTTTTATATAACCATTACCCCCTAATAGTTGAACAGCATTTGTTGTAACCTCCATCGCAACATCTGATGCAAAGCATTTTGCCATTGATGCATTTGCAATAATATTTGGATCTTCGTTATCTAACATCATCGCAGCTTTTAAAACTAATAATCTAGAAGCTTCAACTTTCATCGCCATATCCGCTAACATTGATTGAACCATTTGAAATTGATGAAGAGTTTTATCGAATTGCTTTCTCTCCATTACATAATTCAAACAATATTCAAATGCCCCTCTAGCAATTCCAGTAGCTTGAGCACCAACCACTGGTCTCGTTTCATTAAAAACATTCATTAATATTTTAAATCCTTCTCCCTCCTCTCCAATTCTATTACTCTCGTGTACAATTACATTTTCTAAATAAATTTCTCTCGTTACTGATCCTCTGATGCCCATTTTTTCTTCTTTTTTACCAAAAATAAGGCCTGGTGTACCTTTTTCTATAACGAAAAGTGATATACCTCTAGTACGTTCCTTAGAGGTTCTTGTAACAAAGACATAAATATCTGACTCTCCTGCATTTGTAATGAATATTTTATGACCATTTAATACATAAGAATCTCCTTCTTTAACTGCAGTAGTCTTTATTCCTGAAACATCAGAACCCGCTCTAGACTCTGTAATTCCAAATGAACCAAGAACTTGTCCAGTAGCCATCGGTGTAACGTATTTCCTTTTTTGTTCTTCTGTTCCAGCAATAAGAAATGGAGCGATGGTTAACGCCTGTGTTGATAATGAAACAGAAGTTGATGCACAAGCTGCAGCAATTTCTTCCACAACCGCAACATGACTTACCATATCAGCCCCAGCTCCCCCGTATTCTTCCGGTACATGAATACCAAAAAAGCCGTTGTTTGCTAATATTTTTAGATTTCCCCAAGGTGTTTCTCCCTTCTCATCAACATCTTTTGCAAAAGGAGCGATATGTTTTTTCGCAATCTTTTTTGCAGTATTTACAATCATGTCTTGCTGTTTAGTTAATAACAATGCGATTCCTCCATTCCATTATGTAAAATCCTATCCAAAAATCTTTAAAGACGATTTTCTAGTTTTTAAAACTAGGCTTTCTTTTTTCTAAAAAAGCACCCATACCTTCTACAGAATCTGGATAATCAAATAGAAATGAAAACTCATAAAGTTCTTTCTCGAGATACACTTCATTTCCCTGTAAAACACCGCTATTCATCACTCTTTTAGCTGCAGCAATAGCAGTTTGACTTTTTAATGACAAAGATTGTGCTAGTAAGACCCCTTCCTCTAAAACATGTTCAAAAATATCGCTAATAATTTTGACTTCCATCGCTTTATGCGCAGAAAAAATTTCTCCAGTAAAAATCATTTTTCTAGCCATAGCCGAACCTACAATTTCCGATAGGAGTGAAACTCCACCACCACCAGGGATAATTCCAAGATTAATTTCAGGAAGACCAAACTTAGCATTTGTTTGAGCAATACGAATATCGCAAACTAGCGCTAGCTCTAAACCTCCTCCAAGGCAATATCCATTTATTGCAGCAATGAATAGCTTAGAAGAATGTATGATTTCATTTCGAAGTGCTTTCATTTTGCTAGCTATTTGGAAAGCTTGTGAAACAGAGATTCCAATTAAATCTTTTATATCAACCCCTGCAATAAATACTTTTTCTACACCAGTTAAAATAACAACTGCTATTTCCTCCATGGCATTTACCTTGGCAACCGCTTCTGACAGTTCCATAATCAAATTCGTATCTAGTGCATTTCTAGCTTGAGGACGATTTACTTTCAAGACCACAACTTTTGAATTTATCATTTCAACTATTAAATTCTTGTATTGATTCATCATCCTCCTCCAATCAAAAAAATCTTATATACATAAAAGTATTGCAGAAATCATGCCAACTTAAATAACCATAAAATATTAGTTTTTTAAGCATATGAATAATAAAATGTTGATATTTTTCACCATTTCAATAGAAAAAAATCACCAACCTTGTATTGCATTAAAAAAAGTGGTGAAATATTTCACCACTAATAATCGATTTCGTATTTTTTTATCTTTTTAACTAGTGTTGAATGATCAACATCAAGATGCTTTGCTGCTTCACGTATAGACTTAAATCGACTTAAAGCCATGTTTATCATTTTGATTTCGTTTTCTTCTCTTAATACTTTTAAGGGAATAATCTCATTCATAAAATCATAAAAAGAAATTTTTGTAATTTCTTTTGGAAGATCTATTGGCAAAATCTCATCCGTTTCAGTTAATATCACTAAATGTTCAATCGTATTTTCCAATTGGCGGACATTTCCTGGCCACTTATAATTCACAATTAATCTTTGAGATTCCTCAGAAAGGCGTTTATTTTTAGTGTATTTCGCATTAAACTTTGTTAAAAAATGATAGCTCAAGGTAAGAATATCTTCTTTTCTTTCTCTTAATGAAGGTATGGGGATGGGGATAACATTTAAACGATAATATAAGTCTTCTCTAAATTTTCCTTGTTGAACCAATTCTTTTAAATCACGGTTGGTTGCAGCCAAAAAACGTACATCTAACTTTTTGACTTTTGTACTTCCAACTCTTGTAATCTCTTTTGTTTGAATCACTCTTAATAATTTTACTTGGAGATGCAGTGGCATTTCCCCTATTTCATCTAGCAGGATAGTACCTCCATTGGCAACTTCAAGTAATCCCGGCTTTGCTGAAGAAGCACCTGTAAAAGCACCCTTTTCATAACCAAACAACTCAGCTTCTATTAATGATTCAGGAATAGCGCCACAGTTAATTTGAATATAAGGAGCATTTTTTCTATCACTTATTTTATGGATATTTTTTGAAATAACCTCTTTTCCCACTCCTGATTCTCCAACAATTAGCACAATTGCCTCCGTTTTAGCCACTTTCGTTACCTTTTCTTTTAATATTTTGGTTTTATATGAATTTCCGATCCAATTGTCAGTTTTTAATAATTGTGCCCTTAATTGCTGCAACTCTGTATAATTTATATCCAATTGATTATGATGTTCTTTATGTAATTCATTCAATGTTGATAGTTCACGGTAATTTGCTATGTAACATATAATTTTTCCGTCATAGTCAAATACTGGTTTACTTGTTATAAATACTTCCCGCCCAGTACTTAACATTTGTGAGATGGTTAGGGGGTCTTTCTTTACTACTTTCATCGATTGACTAACAATGAGTCCATCTTCTTCCATTTCCATAGGTGTCTTTCCAACAATATCTTTTTTGGAGAACCCAGAAATTTGCTCTACTGCCCTATTAGCATAAAATACCCGACCTTCAATATCAGATAATAATAAACCTTCAAAAGACTGTTCGAGTGCCTGTATAAGATGTTCTTGTTTAAGAATATGTTTTTTTGTAAAGTTCATCTAGTATTTCCCCCTTTCATATTATAAAAACTAGCCTTAAATATTTACACTATACAAACTGTGAATATTTGTAATTTTGAGTATAACATATAAGTTAGTTAATTATTATCCTTTTAAAATCCATATACTTAATCAAAATAAAAACCTTTTCTAGATAACTATTATTGATTTTCCATATTAAAAGCCGCATTTTCTAATTATAAAAATGCGGCTACTAATTTATTAGTTTACAAGATTATTCACTTTCTTAAAACTGTTATTATTTATTATCAACTCTTCACCATTTCTTCATTCGCAATCCCAACTGTTTTTTTCCTACGAAACCATGAAACAATTACGGCTATAATAACAACAAAACCAAGATAGCCTGTTACAGGATAAACTTTCCCTACAAGAGTAATAAATCCAACAAAGCTAGCTAAAAATGCAAGAATACCAACTACTACAACCGAGCCTTTAAATGCTTTTGTTTCAGCTGGTACGAATCGAGCAGTAAACGCATAAAGCATACCAACCGCTGTGTTATAGACCATACCTAGTAAAACGATTGAAAGAATTGTACCTAGAATTGGAGAAATTTCATTTGCTAGGTATAGTGTTGGTAAATCTACACCTTGAATACCTGGCATATCAGAAAGCATACCAATATTAATTAAAAATAATAATACACCTAGTCCAATACCACCAAGAATACCTCCCCATCCAGCTTCTTTTTTATTTTTAAATGTTCCACCCATTACCGCTAACATGGCAATTCCAGCTGCAATATTATATGAAACATATAGTAGAGAACCCATTACCCAATTTGAAGCTGCTGCTTGGCTGGCCTTCGCATATTTTTGAATATCAGCAAAACTATAATCCATAGTAAAGAAAGAATATGCTGCAAGAATAACCATAATAACTAATAAGAACGGTGTAACTAAACTGATGATCGAAATAATTTTTTTAATGTCCAATAATAAAGTGACAATTGTAATAACTGTCATCACGATGCACCCTACCATAGATGGAATACCAAATTGTTGTTGAAAGATAGATCCAGAACCTGCAATCATAACAACAGTAACACCAAATAAGAAGAACGTAATTAGTACATCTACTGCTAATCCAAGATAACGTCCACAAATGTGATAGATTACTTTTTTATGAGATACTGTTTGAAGATCACTTCCCAGTTGTACAATTTGCATGCCTAAGAATGAAAATAATACCGTTGCTAAAATAACACCAATAATACTATAAATACCAAAATGCGTAAAAAATTGTAGTACTTCTTGCCCTGAAGCAAACCCTGCTCCTACAAGAATACCAATATATGCCCCAGCTAAATTTATGCTGTTTTTCATAGACGTCACCTAATTTCTGTTTTGTGTAATAATTCTGAATTTTTAAACTAAAAATAAGAGATTTTAGTCTTTTTTGAGTCTATTGGAAACCTAAAATAGGTTTCCAATAGGCATCAATCTATCATTTGTACTATTTCGTATATTTTTTGCTATACGTTGTAAACTCATCAACAGTACGGTAATTCACTTCATAACCAATGCCAGCTGAGGTTGGAACAGTAATCACTCCATCTTCTACAGTCACTTCAGGTTCAATTAAATCTTTATGCCAATAGTTTGCTGATGCTGCTGTATCACCCGGCATTGTAAAATTACTTAATGTTGTTAATGCAATATTATGTGCACGACCAACACCTGATTCTAACATGCCACCGCACCATACAGGAATATTGTTGTCTTCACAAAGATTATGAATCTTTTTCGCTTCAGTTAATCCACCTACACGCCCAATTTTAATATTAATAATTTTACAGCTTCCTAGTTCAAGAGCTTTACGGGCATCTTCTACAGAATGAATACTTTCATCTAAACAAATAGGCGTTTTTAATTGTTTTTGTAATGTCGCATGATCCACAATATCATCCGATGATAACGGTTGTTCAATCATCATTAAGTTAAATTGATCTAACTGTTTAAGCAACTCGATATCTTTCAAACGATACGCAGAATTTGCATCCGCCATAATTGGAACATCGGGATAATGTTTTCGTACTTCACGAATAACGTCAACATCCCAGCCTGGTTGAATTTTAATTTTAATACGTTTATACCCATCTTTCAGACCATTTTCGATTTTCTTCAATAAATCTGGAACTGTTTTTTGGATTCCGATACTAATACCAACATCGATTTTATTCAGCTTACCTCCTAGTGCTACACCTAAGGGTTGATTATTCTCTTTCGCGTATAAATCCCAAATTGCGCCTTCAATCGCTGATTTAGCCATATTATTTTTACGTATATGGCTGAAGAGATCATTCACTTCACTAGGGTGGTTAATTTCCTTATCAAGTACTATTGGAATTAAGAAGTCTTCTAACATTGTCCAATTTGTTTTAATTGTTTCTTCGTTATACCAAGGTGCTGCAAAAGCTACCGATTCAGCCCACCCAGATAAACCATCTTCATTCTTCACTTCTACTAAAATAAACTCTTTATCTACGAAAGTGCCAAAACTAGTTGTAAAAGGCGCTATTAAATCCATTTTAAGATGTCGTAAAATAACCTGTTTAATTTTCATAATGTGTTGTCTCCTTCTATTGTTGATTGATTTTAACTTCTGATTGTTTTACTAAAATATATTGTTGTACATTTTTTCCTTGTCCTCTGTTAATATCGACAATGATAAAACCATTTGCGAATAGCGATTGAAAAACACTTCTTGTATGCATACGCCATTCTTTAGCTAATGCAAAGTTATCCTTCTTCATCGCTTGAAATGAAGTTGGCACGGTTACTGAGAGCGTATCATATGTAGTTAACTGATTCATGGCTTCATCATTGATACCTTTTATATATGGATCGCCTTGTTCATTTTCAGCTATCAATAATACCGGAGTTGCTAAACGCATACTATATGATGGCTGTTCAAGTACATGCTCACTTTCCAAATGCCACTCTATTAGAAAACGATCCGTAGCTAATCCTTCATTTAAATGACCTTCTAACTTGCCGTAGCAGTCTTCCATATATGTGCGACAAACACCTTTCAACTTGCGTATATTCAAGTTAGCATTGGCACTTTCTAATGGATCAAACGTCCAAGTTATTAACTTATATCCCTTTTCTAAAGCCACTTCTCTTTGTTTTCTTTTAAGAATTTCACCAATGCCTTGACCTCTATAGTCTTTATGAATGCCTAACATATGTGAGCAAAGGTATACAGAGTCTCCATCAAAACCAGGAAAACTATATAAGAAAGCAATTAGCTGATTATTTATATAACCTCCCAGCAGGATTCCACCATTTTTCGCTACTGTAAGTGTTTGATGAACTGGTGTAAAATCCATCCCCCATACATGTTGTTCTAATTGCTGCATTTCTTCCATATCTTCTAGATGGTATAAGGGTTTAACTATTACTTCCATGTTTACATCCCTCTCTGTAGTAATCAAAAGTCGATATAATCACTTTTGTTAGAATTTCTATTCCAGCTAATAAAGCTTCTCTATTAAATGTCATACTTGGATGATGTAACCCAGGTAATAAATCACATCCTAATCCAAGCATCGTCGCCTTAATATTTGGTTTCTTTAGCGTATAAAAATGAAAATCCTCTCCACCTGTTGTAATAACTGGAGGTACAACATTTTCTTTACCAAGCGTATTAGCAATAGCCTGTTCCATAAAATGCTGAGCTTGCTGATTCACAGTTGCTGCTGCCACACTTGCTCCTGTTTGGAGGTTGATTTCTACATCGTTCGTAATTGCTAAAGCTTGAGCAATCTTCTCCACTCTTTCTACTAATTGTTCCATCGTCTCATTCGTTTGTGCTCGTAAATCTAATGAAAACGTTGCACGACCGGGAATAATATTACTACTTTCTCCCCCCGCGTGGAATTTTGTCATTTTTGCTGAATAAGGAATGGATGGATTTAAATGAATGCTATTCAATAAAGTTACAAAGGCTGCTCCTACTTCAATTGCATTCTGCCCTTGATGTGGTCTTGCCCCATGTGCATCTGTACCAATGATTTCACCTTTAATGAATTTTGCAGCACCGTGAATGATAGCTGGTGCAGCTTGACCATCCTTCACTTCTTCAATTGGACGAAGATGCACACCATATAAAAAATCCACATCATCGACCACTTGCTTTTCAACCATCTTTAATGCACCTGTTCCTTTTTCTTCAGCTGGTTGAAAAATCACTTTCAGCTTGCCAGGCGGCGTATAGTTCAAATGATTGAGTACAAGGATCACACCAAGCGCTAATGTCATATGACCATCATGTCCACATGAATGATTCGCTTGAAAGACACCATTTACTTCTTGCCACAAAGCATCAATATCCGATCGAAGCCCGACGGTGAAATCACCTTCTCCTATTTCCCCAATCACTCCCGTACAATCATCAAAAGATGTAACGGTATATGAATGTTTCTCCAAAACGTTAGAAATAAAAGCTGTTGTTCCTTTCTCATTCCAGCTCGTTTCAGGATGAGCATGTAAATAATGAAAGATGTTCATAATCTCTGGTTTTAATTGTTGTATTGCACTTGATATGTTCACTGTAAACTCTCCTTATAGAAAAAAATCATCTGTATTAAACGAATCATAAATCGCTTTCCGCTTTGTAAAACGATCTTCATCTTGAATTGAAACACCTGCCACAAGTGCATTACAAAGTGAAAACAAAACAGGTGCTGTATCAATCGTTGATGTTCTTATTTTAGAAATAGGTAGCATTAGGTCGGCAAACTCCGCAATAGGTGCCAACTCAGAGTCAGTTATAGCAATGACATAAGCTCCTGCTTCCTTTGCCATTTCAGTGATTTTCAATGTTTCCTTTACATATCTATGAAATGAAATAGCTACAAAAACCGAATTTTCTGTTAATTTATTCAACAATAAAAAAAGGTCATCTGTATCTTGCTTATATAAACATACATTTTCTCTCACTAATCGAAGTGTAAATGTTAGCCAGTGAGCAGCTGAAAAAGATAATCGATGTCCTGAAATTAACACATAATCACTGTTCGTGAGCTTACTTACAGCCTTTGTAAAATCTTTTTCAGACAAATTTGCGATTGTCCTTTGAATGCTAGCAATATCCTGCTCCATCACTTCTGCAAAAAAGTTCGGCTGATCCGCTACTTGCTTTTTCGAAGAATAGTATTCGTTTAAACTACTATTCTCAAAAATAAGTGAGTTACGAATCTGTTTCTGCAGCTCGCTATATCCCTTTAGCTGCAAAGAATAGCAAAAACGAATTATTGTTGTCTCACTTACACCAACTTCTTTACCTATTTCAGAAGCAGAATGAACAGCAAATTTCTGTGGGTGATCCAACAAATATTTCGCTACTTTTTTTTGACTATTAGACAAATCAGCAAATATATTTTTTACTTTTCCCTGCAAATCCATATTAAAATGGGCACCTTCTTACTTATGAACTTCAAACTTCTTTTTAAATAAAATGAAGTTTAAACTTCATTTTTAGATTGAAGTCATTCTATCATAGCTAAACCTTTAACACAACCCAATATTCAAATTTTCTGAATTCGACCATCAAAAAGACATGCATTTCTTCTTTTTCATATAGATAGAACGTATACATCTAGTAATGTACGTCAAAACCCAAAGATATGTGGAGGTAATGTAATGAAAAAAGGTTTATTTGCTAGTTTAATATTGGCTCCTGCTCTATTGCTTGCAGCTTGTAGTGATGATAGTGGGAAAGCACCCGATAAAGAGGAAAAAGCCGTTGTCTATAAGGTTGGTACTGACACCACTTTCCCACCTTTTAACTACGAAGAAAACGGTGAAATCAAAGGAATTGATATTGATTTAATGAAAGCCATCGCAAAAAATCAAGACTTCAAAGTCGAGTTTAAACCAATGGACTTTAAAGGAATCATCCCTGGTATTCAAGCGAAACAATTGGATATTGGAATGGGCGGTATGAGTATTACGGACGAACGAAAACAAACCGTTGATTTCTCTGACCCTTATTTTGATGCAGGTATTACCCTCGCTGTAAAAAAAGAGAATGATAGCATTAAAAGTTTAGATGATTTAAAAGGTAAACGTATTGCCGTTAAAAAAGGCACAATCAGTGCTAAATACGCGATGGAAGTAGTGAAAGATAAAGGGTTCCAAATTGCCCAATTTGACGACAGCCCATCCATGTTCTTAGATGTAAAAAATGGTAACTCCGCCGCTCTATTAGAAGATTACCCTGTTATCTCATATGCTATTGCTCAAAAGGACCTTGGTTTAAAAACTGTGGGTGAACGTTTAACAGGTGATCAATACGGTATCTCTGTATTAAAAGGTAAAAACAAAGAAGTATTGAAAAAAATCAATGATGGATTAGCCGAACTAAAAAAATCAGGTGAATATGACAAAATTTTAAATCAGTATTTAGCAAAATAATTCAAGTATATAGCACGCTAAGTTAGCGTGCTTGTTTTTACTAAGAAAAACCGTCACTGGTCTTTTTGGATGTAGTATTTCCCCAAAGAATTAGCTCAATCAAAAAGGATGTTCGGTGATAAGACACCGCTATAATAATGCCCTTTCTTATCTCTTAAAAAGGAGTGAATATAATGGTTATCACTATGAAAGTTCTCCCATATTTATGGCTGGGTTTAAAAACAACACTATTCATTTTTGTTATTGCCATTATTTTAGGCTTTATTATTGGACTCATTGCTGCACTTTGCCGATTGTCACCCTTTAAATTCTTGCAATGGCCGACTAAAATCTTTGTCGATGTTATTAGAGGAACTCCTATACTCGTTCAACTCTTTTTTATCTATTATGGATTGAATACGCTCCCATTTATTGCTCTAGATAACACAACCGCAGGTATTATTACCATCGCTATCAATGCGGGCGCATATTTCGCGGAGATTATGCGGGCAGGAATTCAATCTATTGATAAAGGTCAAACCGAAGCCTCTCGCTCATTAGGGTTTTCTAATATTCAAACGATGCGTTTCATCGTATTACCACAGGCCTTTCGCCGTATGCTTCCCACATTCACGAATCAAGCGATTATCAGTTTAAAAGACACTTCTTTATTATCCGTTATAGGTATTGCTGATTTAACGCAACAAGGTGAAATTCAAGCAGCCGCCACATTTGAATCATTTGCCATTTGGACTATCGTTGGTGTTATATATTTCATCGTTATTTATTTATTAACGCTATTAGGTTCCTTTTTGGAAAGGAGAATTCAATTACGATGAGTATGATAAAAGTCAAACATTTGAAGAAATCATTTGGAGCATTGGAAGTCTTAAAAGATATTTCCACAGACATTCAGGAAAAAGAAGTGGTTTGTGTAATTGGACCCTCTGGTTCAGGAAAAAGCACGTTTTTGCGTTGCCTCAATCGTTTAGAGGAAATCACAGCTGGTGAAGTGGTCATTAACGGTCACACTATAACTGATTCAAAAGCAAATTTAAACGTGATTCGTCAAGAAGTGGGGATGGTTTTTCAACAATTCAACTTGTTTCCTCATAAAAATGTGTTGGAGAATATCACACTCGCTCCTACGAAACTTAAAGAATTACCCAAAGAAGAAGCAGAAAAACGTGCACTCATTCTTTTAGATAAAGTTGGTTTACGTGAAAAAACGAATAATTATCCAAGTGAGCTATCAGGAGGGCAACAACAACGTGTTGCGATTGCTCGGGCATTAGCTATGGAACCAAAGGTGATGTTATTCGATGAACCAACATCCGCATTAGATCCTGAAATGGTAGGTGATGTCTTACAAGTCATGAAAACTTTAGCCAGTGAAGGCATGACCATGGTCGTTGTGACACATGAAATGGGCTTTGCGCGAGAAGTAGCGGATCGCGTATTATTTATGGACGGTGGCTATATTGTTGAAGAAAACAAACCTAACCTATTGTTTGACGATCCAAAAAAAGAAAGAACCAAAGCTTTTTTAAGTAAAGTTTTATGAATTGGCTGTCCAAAAAGTCATTTCCAATCACTTTTTGGACGCCCTTTTATACTTGTTATACCTTCAATTTTATTTTCGATTAAATCTCATTTTACTTACTAGAATAAAAAATGTAATGCTTTATTTACTGAACCTCATACTTTAACCAATCGGATCCATTAATCTTATTAGATGCATCAATTATTTTATTCTTTACCCGCTCCGCTTCTGGTCCTTTTAACAATGATGATTGATAATTATTTCGATGAGGAACTGATGAGATGGAGAACGGAACTACATTAATTTGCTTTTTGTCAGTTAACTTATCTCCTTTTAAGTGGAACGTTTGTTGAAATACAAAAGTATCTTTATCAGCCGGATTTTTATTACCACCAAACATGAAATTGCCTAGACTATAAACAATAAATTTCCCATTGTATTCTTCAATACCTTGTAGAACATGTGGATGATGTCCTAATACTAAATCTGCCCCGCTATCAATTGTAAAATGAGCTAATGACTTTTGAGATTCATTCGGTACATAATGCCTTTCATCACCCCAATGGAAATGCACAAGAACAATTTGAACACCTTGATCTCTTAACTTTTTAATATTCGTCTCTACGATTGCTCTTGTTTCTAGTGTGTCATCCCAACCTTCATAACCTAAGACACCGATTTTCACACCTTTAACTGTCGTAACATATTGATGGTCATAGCCAAAATAACCTATTTTATTTTGTTCTAGCGTGGCAATTGTATCATCAAAACCTTTTTGTAAATAATCATATGAATGGTTATTCGCTAGATTAACAGATTCAATACCACCTAATGTAAGAATTTGTGCGTATGAAGGATCCCCTTTAAAGCGGAATTTCTTCACTGCTTTTTGAGTAGCATTCGTTAAAGGTCCTTCTAGGTTAACCGTTGTTAAATCATCCTTTTTGAAAATATCATCAAACTTTTCTACAAAGTACGGTAAGCCATTTTTAGCCGCTTCATCAGGAAGCGAACCGATATAAGCATATGTTTCATCTCTTCCAAGCGTGAAATCACCTGCAGCACTAATAGTAATCGCCTTTTCTTTCTCTGGTTTAGGCTTGTCTTTCTTAACATCATCCTTCACTTTTGTTTCATCTTTCACAACAGATTCCGTTCTCTCTGATGAATCCTTCATATAATAAACTGTAAATCCAACCAAGCAAATAATTACTAGCAATAATCCGTTAAACAATGACCTCATCAAACGCCTTTTTCTTCTTCTAGTATTCATATTTGTTATCCAAACTCCATTTCACTTTTTAAATCGATATTTATTTCACCTTGCAACACTATATTATTCTATTTTATATATAAAATCAGCAATATTCCGTCAATTGTAAATATAAAAATGAATATTATGTTATTTATAGTGAAAATAAAGAACCAACTCAACACGATATATGCTTAAATATAAAAGTACATAAGGAGGAATGAATAATGGGAGTAACTTCACAGATTGTAAAAAAAGACGGAGAATATTATGTAATTATACCAAACGAAGTATCTGATGCAGCTGGCTTTAACACTGGTGACAACATCGATATTAAAGCACAAGATGGGGCAATCGTTGTAACAAAGCTAGAAATCGATAAATAGGATTGAAAGCCAAAAGCCCTATTAACTATCAATACTAGTTAATAGGGCTTTTATATTAACGCAAATATAGCTTCTTCTTTCCTACACTAATTCAATATTAACCTCAGTTTGTTTAATCAATATATATTGCTGTGTAATCGCCCCTTGTTTTCTTTCAACATCTACTACAATAAAACCTTGTGAAAACAAAGTTTGAAATACTTCACGTGTTTGCGTGCGCCACTCTTTAGCTAATGAAAAATCTGCTTTTTTCATGGCTTGAAATTGTGTAGGTACAGTTATAGAAAGAGTGTCAAAGCTCTCTAATTGTTTCATTACTTCTTCATTTACATTTTTGATATAAGGTAAACCAGCTTCATTCATAGAAACTATAAAAACTGAAGCTGCATCACGATGATTATAACCATCCTCATTACGTACATGATCACTATCTAAGTGCCACTCTACAAGAAAACGATCTGTCGGTAATCCACTATTTAATTTACCATCAAGCTTGCCATAGCAATCTTCAATATAAGTTCGGCAAACACCTTTTAACTTACGAATATTTAAGTTAGCATTAGCACTTTCCAATGGATCGAACGTCCATGTTATAAGTTTAAAGCCTTTATCTAAAGCCAACTCTTTTTGCTTACGCTTTAATTGTTCACCAATTCCCTGTCCTCTATATGCAATGTCAATGCCTACCAAATGTGAGCACAAGAAAACTGAATCGTTCTTAAATCCAGGAAAGCTATACAAAAAACCGATTAATTTGTCCTTGTCATATGCACCGAGAATGATGCCACCATTTTTTGCGACAGTAATAGTTTGATGAATAGGTGTAAAATCATCTCCCCACACATCTTGTTCAAGACGCTGCATATCTAATAATTCTTCTAAGCTATATAAAGGTTTAATGATTAATTCCATTTTGTATTCCTCTCGATGATAAATTAAAGTCTTTATTAAATGAACCCTGCCCGAGCATTTTAGCCTTTATAATCAACTTTATCAATGTGTAATAATGGAAGTTTTTTTAATACTTATTCTGACTGAATATAAAAAACAACAATAAAGGGCTCTCATATTAACAATGAGAACCCCATAAATTTCTCCTATAGCTAACCAGACTTGTTATAGCCCCTTCTTCTTCACAACAACAGCGGCTGCGACTACTAAAGCAACTATGCATATAACAGAGACTATTAAACAACCAAGAAGACCATCAGTTTGATTGACACCTGTTACAATTTTTACTGCATAAGTACTTAAATTAGTTGGACTCCATTTCAATGCTTCAGTCAACCATCCACTTACCATCGATAATCCACTGAAAAATATAATACTAACAATGGCAATCGTTCCATTACTATTCCATAAAGCGCTGCAAAGAATAACACTGGAAACAATAAAGAAAATATAAAGACAATATAGAAGCATAGCCTGAATCAAATGATTCAGTTCTACCGAGTCAAATAAGACAACTGTATAATAATAAGCAAACAAATAACCTAGAATAAATGAAACCATTAATAATATCCCATTTGCAATAGTTTTACTACTTACTAATTTTAATGGTGAAACAGGCCGAACCATCAAAAGTATTAATGACCCATTTCTACGCTCATCACTAATCGTACCCATCACTGCAACAACAATTAGAAGCAAGCCTATAGTATTTAATTGCGATAATACTGAAGCCATCACTTCTCCACTAGTTGGAGTAGGCATTTCAAAGACAGCACCTTCTGGCAAACCTCCACCCATCTTTAAAATATCTTCCATAAAATATGAGGTAACAGGTTGCATAACAGCTAACAACATAAAGACAATTGGAAGCCAAATTATTTTTTTACTTCTCCATAATCCAACAAATTCTTTTTGTAGTAATGTCATAAAGATGTTCATTGTTTCACCACCTCTAAAAATACGCTTTCCAACGTTTGTTTTCCTTGTTGGAACGTTATGATGTCAATGTTATTGTCTAAACACCATTGCAGCAATTCTTCTTTTTTACTTGTAGGATGTAATGTAATTTCAGCAGTATTCTTTCCTATTAAACTTATATTCTTTATAAATTCACATTGCGATAGTGCCTTTGGAATTTCATGCCCTGTTTTCAATGTATAATTTTGAATAGCATTTGAAAGCAAGTTTTCCATTGTACCTTTTGCTACAATTTCACCGTTTTTCATTAATAACACATCATCACTAATTTCTTCAGCATCATGAAGCACATGTGTAGAATATATAATGGTTGTAGATTTTTTCAAATCGGCTAATATATTCATCACATCACGACGTCCAACGGGATCTAATGCTGAAACTGGTTCATCTAACAATAGAAATGAAGGCTTATGTAACAACGCCTGCGCTAACCCAAGACGTTGCTTCATTCCACCAGAAAATCCTTGGATTTTTCGATTACTAGCTTCCGCTATTCCAGTTGCTAACAATACTTCATCGACTCTTGTTTTCAAAATACTTTTATCTACTTCAGAGATTTTACCCATAAATAGTAGAAATTCTTTCGGCGTCATCCAACCGTAAAAGCTAGGTATCTGTGGTAGAAAGCCAATTTCTCTTCTCCAATTAGTGTCATGATGATAGGAAATATCTCCTTGGTCCTGTTTTATCAATCCAACTAGCATTTTCAGTAAAGTTGTTTTACCTGCACCGTTAGGACCGATAAGCGCTACACAACGTCCCGACTCTATATCAAAGCTTACATCATTAACAGCAATATGCTGTTGAAATTTTTTTGTGACATTTCTCACATGGATATTCATATTTCTCTATCTCTCCTTTCTTCCAATAATGAAATATAGAACTGGACCGATGATATTTACAAAAACGATAATAATTGCCCACAACCACTTAGGTCCATTTGTATGCTCTTGTTTTATTAAACTAACAAGGGCAGTAACTAATAAAATAATTTGTAGTATTGCGATAGGTAATAAAATTTGTAGTAATGTTGTAGAATCCATTTTAGCTTCCCCCTTTTTTTCTCTCTGGATAAATAACGAAGAAATAATATAGCAAGAATGAGGATGGAATATTGAGTAACCCAATAAACCCCCAAAACCATGCATTTTTCCCTCTTTTTCTAGCTGATAAAAAAATAATTGTTCCTTGCGTTAACATTAGAGTGGCTAACACTATAAAAAATATGATTTGTGCTGTTAAAGACATTTCAGTTACTTCTAATCTCATACGATATTGTCCTCTCTAGTTTGCTTCTTCTTTTCATAAAAAACATATAAAGGAGCTAATACAAAGCTAAGAATCAACAGGGCAATATAAAAGATTGGTGCGCGTGTCATCACTAAAACAAAAACTGCTATAAATACTATGGCTATAATCATAAACAAGATTAATTCCTTTTTTTGCTTTTGTTTATAGCGTTGCTCTTGTTCACGTAACATAACTGAAATGGTAGCCTTATTCGGCGGAGTAATATGAAAAGATTCGTCCATTTCTTTAAATGCTTCATGAACTTTGTTTTCCATATCTTTTTTCGTCAAAATCATCCATCTCCTTTCGAATTAATTGCACACATTTATGAACTCTAGATTTAACTGTACCTTCTTTGATTTCAATCATTTTGCCAATTTCCTCATAAGAGAACCCATAATAATGTTTTAGTAATAATGGAATACGATAAATAGCATCCAATTTACTGATTACCTCCATTACGTCATTGAATTCAATCCCACTTTGCATCACTTTCCATCTAATTGAATCATTGCAATCCTGCTTTGCTTTTTTAAACAACCACTTTTCACGCTTCTTTTTTCGTAAATAATCGATATACGTTCTAGTAGCAATCGTGATCATCCAACTTGAAAGTTTACTACTACCATCATATTTCTTTATGTGTAGATAGCATTTCAACATGGTTTCCTGCAAAAGGTCTTCTGCAATAATAGGATCAAACGTCATTTTAATAATGTACTTAAATAGAAAAGAATAGTGCATTTGAAATAATTCAGAAAATGCTGCTTCATCTCCTCGTTGTGCCGCTATAATTAAACGTTGTTCATGCTCCTGATCATGAATCTCTTCCAAAATACACCCACCTTTCTATGTAAATCTACTTATAATACGCCTGTAGATTTACAATCGTTCACTCTAATTTAATTTTTTTATAAAAACATAAATGCCTTTCCTTTACTTTCCCAATTAAGAGGTTTATGACACCTATTTTAAGGTAATAATTTTGAATGAAGAATATGGAAATAAAATTGGAGGAATGATTAATGAAGAAATTACTTGCGCTATTCATGTGTGCTGGATTACTTGTATTAGGAGCTTGCGGCAATGATAATGCTGACGATAAAGATACAGTGAAAAACCCACCAGAAAATGCGCCCGTTGAAAATGGAAATGACAATGATACAGTTAACAATCCAGGAAGTACAACGGATAACAAACAAAATACGGCAACTAATACTGAATCAATTCCATTTATTTCTTTTGATTTAGATGTGGACTATGATAATTTCAAATCATTCGAAGTAGAATATGATAATGAAACAGATGGTTTGGAAGTGAAGATTGAAGACGAATTAAACAATCGCACATTAAGAGGAGACGAAGCTTTAGCCGAATTACGAAGCCGTTTTGAAAGTTTTAAATTTGATAAAAATACAGCTCCTGATGAAGTAATTAATGAAGTGATTAAATCATTTGATTTAAAAGAAGACTACAAGAAATTTGATTTAGAAATTAAATTTGCTGATGGTACTGAAAAAGAATATTTAAAATAACCTGTAAAGCGGCTTAAAGTAATTAAAACCTCTAAGCCGCTTTTTTATTATAACCAATACATACTAATTTTTCATATATAACTATTGAGCAGAATAGCCACCTTCAATTGGAAGTTCAATACCTGTTACAAAATTAGACTCATCTGAAGCCAGGTACAACACTCCATAAGCAATATCAAGTGGTTTTCCTAAGCGAGGAAGTGGTGTATTTGCTCTAAACCAAGATGTCATCTGCTCATCTTTAAACATTTCTTCAGTCATTGGTGTTTCAATATAGCCAGGATGAACAGAATTCACACGAATATTTTGTTTAGCATAGTCGATTGCTGTTGCTTTCGTTAATAAACGAACCGCTCCTTTAGATGCGGTGTAGGAACTTGCTCCACTACCTCCCGTCAATCCAGCAATTGATGAAATATTAATAATGCTACCCCCACCGTTTTCAATCATTAATGGAATAACATGTTTCATGCCGAGGAATGTCCCTGTTAAATTAATGGCCAAAACTTTATTCCACTCTTCAATAGTTGAATCTATTAGCTTTGTTTCAGTTGCTATCCCTGCATTATTCACAAGAATATCAATCTTGCCATACTTTTCTACCCCATCCTTCACTACCTGAATCCAATTATCTTCCAATGATACATCATGAAAGAAACCAATAGCATCCCCACCATTAGCATTAATTTCATCTACTACTTCTTTCACTTTCACTTCTTGCACATCAGTTACAATTACTTTTGCCCCTTCTTGTGCGAACAATAAAGCTTCTGCTTTACCTTGTCCACCACCAGCACCTGTAATAATAGCTACCTTTTGGTCTAAACGTCCCATACACATCCTCCTCATATCCTAAAAAGTAAATACCACAAGAAAATTATAACAATTTTTGGTCTTTTTGAAATTAAAATCCAAATATTTAGGATGAATATATGACTACATTAGTATTTTTATGTTTTTCAAGAGAATAATAGGATTATATCTCTATATTTTTAAATTTTTTTCAGATTTAATGTAAAAATTTGTTGAATTATGACGATATAACACTTTATACATAGTAAAAAAATCACATTATGAATGCGAATAAGGGAGAGATAGCATGTTAAAGGGGAAGTTTTTATCATTAAAAACTAAATTAATTATATTATGTTTATTTTTACTAATTATCCCGACGACAATTATTGGCTTTACCACATATTCTTCGTCAAAAGGAGAATTAGATTCTGCAGGAGAAGAACATTTAGAACAAACTGCCAAAATGGTAATTGGGATGATTAACTTATTAGATCAACAAGTACAAGCTGGAAAATTAACTTTGGAGGAAGCACAAGAAAAGCTACGTCTAGAATTACTAGGTAAAAAAGATAAAAACAACAAACGCGACATCAATAAGCAATATACAATTAAAGAGTCTGGATATATATGGGCAATGGATGAATCAGGACAAGTAGTAATGGATCCTGTAGATGAAGGAATAGATTTAAAAAAAGTAAAGTCTGAAGATGGAGTCAATTTAGGTAAAGAGTCACTACTAATAGGAAAAAAAGGTGGGATTCTTACTTTTGACTGGCTTAATCCATCATCGAATAAAATTGAAACGAACGTTTCTTATGTGGAAGTAGATCCAAAATGGGGTTGGTATATTGGTGCCAATGCCTTTCAATCAGAATTTAATAGTGGTGCCTCAAAAATCGCTATAACTATATGTATTATTTCTATCATTGCTATTATATTAGGTGGTTTTATTTCTTATTTTTACGCTTCTAGATTAACTAAACCAATTGTACACGTAAGCAAAGAACTAAAATTAGCCTCTACCGGAGATTATTCTGGTGATGACTTAAAAGTAACTTCAAACGACGAAATTGGTGAATTAACAAAAGACTTTAATTTAATGAGAAAAAGCATGAAAAATTTAATCAGCCGTTTCGCAAGTTCCACTCAACATGTAGCAGCTTCATCTGAACAATTAACTGCTAGTGCTGAGGAAACTAGTAAAGCGACAAATGAAATTAATATAGCTATTCAAGCAGTAGCGCAAGGATCCGAAACCTCTACTATGCAATTACAAGAAACATCAGTTGCATTAGAAGAAGTAACATTAGCTATTAACAACTTAGCAAATAGTGCTTCTCTCATTTCTGAAGCAGGCATTGCTGTTACAGATCAAGCAAATAAAGGAAATATATATGTAGAAAAAACCGTACAACAAATCAATTCAATTAATGATAAAGTCATAGAAAGTAACGAAGTGCTTGAATCATTAGATAAAAGTTCAAACAAAATTGGTGAAATCACTGATGTTATTAATGAAATTGCCAACCAAACCAATTTACTTGCCTTAAATGCTGCCATTGAAGCTGCAAGAGCTGGTGAACACGGAAGAGGATTTGCTGTCGTGGCTGATGAAGTTCGCAGGTTAGCGGAGCAATCCCAAGAATCTTCACATCAAATATCAGACTTAATTAAAGATATACAAGTAAATATGTCACGATCAACAAATGCGATGCATTCTGTAAAGACAGAAGTTGTCGAAGGCCTAGACATCGTATCTAAAACAGAAGTTAGCTTTAAAGAAATTGTAAGTAATATGAGTGAAATGAAAGATAAAATTACCGATATGGCTGCCACAGTACAGCAATTATCAGCAAGTGCAGAAGAAGTAACTGCATCTGTCAATAATATATCAACGCTTTCTCATGATGCTTCTGAAAACACGCAAGGAGTAGCGGCAAATACAGAAGAACAATTTGCAACTATGGAAGAAATCGCAACGTCTTCCAACTCGTTATCCAATTTAGCACAAGAATTACAACAACAAGTCGACCAATTTAAAATATAGCATTTAAAAAGCAAGCCTCAGCAAACACTTATGTTGTATGCTTCGGCTTGCTTTTCATATTAATAATTAAACAGCTGAATATCCACCTTCAATTGGTAATTCAATACCAGTTACAAATTTAGATTCATCAGAAGCCAAATATAATACGCCATTTGCAATGTCCTCTGGTTTACCTAAATAAGGTAACGGTGTATTAGATTTAAACCATGTCATCATTTGTTCATTTGTAAACATATCTTTTGTCATTGGTGTTTCTATGTAACCAGGATGAACTGAGTTACAACGAATACTATGTTTCGCATAGTCGATTGCTGTAGCCTTTGTCAATAGACGAAGTGCTCCTTTAGATGCCGTATATGGGCTAGCCCCACTACCACCTGTTAACCCGGCAATTGACGAAATATTAATAATACTTCCTCCGTGGTTTTCCATCATAACAGGAATTACATGCTTCATACCTAAAAATGCACCTGTTAAGTTAATATCCATTACCTTATTCCATTCAGCAACAGATGTTTCATGAAGAGACTTTTGAATTGTAATACCAGCATTATTAACAAGAATATCTACTTTTCCAAACTTCTCAACAGTATCCTTTACTACTTGAATCCATTTATCTTCCGAAGAAACATCATGAAAGAAGCCAATTGCTTCTCCACCATTTTGAATTATTTCTTCCACTACTAGTTTTACTTTTTCTTCTTGGACATCTGTGACAACAACTTTGGCACCTTCTTTGGCAAAAAGAAGTGCTTCAGCTTTACCTTGTCCACCCCCAGCACCTGTAATAATCGCTACTTTATTAGCTAATCTACCCATTCGCTTTTCCTCTCCCTTAGCCTATAAATTGTTATTACATTATTCATATACCACTCTAAAAACTTATTAAACAAAGCATTTCAATCCTTTAAAAATAAAAGCGGCTTAGAGTTTTTCTCAAAGCCGCTTTCTTATGCCTACTTTTCAGTAAAGAGGTCAGCATCACTATACCAATCATTCCGTAAAATTCGCTTATTTCTTCAATGAACTTGTCTGACATCAACAAGTTGTCCTAACAATATCCTCACACTGTCAAATCAATAAATTTTTATCTTTTTAAATTAAATTTTTATTATTATAAAGATTTCCCATTAATTCTTTTATATTACTTATGTCAAATAATTTTAAAAAATTTGCTAAAAAAGGTTTGAACTACCTTAGTTTGTGAAAAACATAGATTATACACCGCATTATGTAAAATATCTGTCGATTTTATATTATAAAGATTGCTTTCTTTATGATAAAATCAATATTGTTGGATACTTCACAATAATGTGTAACTAAAAATTGGAGGTTATATTATGACAAATCAACTACATCCATTAATGAATCAACAACTTACTAACTGGACTGTAATGTACACAAAACTACATAACTATCACTGGTACGTTAAAGGAGCTAACTTCTTTACACTTCATGCAAAATTTGAAGAGTTCTATACTGAAACTGCTACATACATCGATGAAATTGCAGAACGTTTATTAACAATTGGTGGACAACCAATCGCGACATTAAAGGAAACATTAGAAACTGCTACAATTGAAGAAGCAAATGGTGCTGAAACTGCAGATGATATGGTAAAAATCATTCTTTCGGATTTCACTGCAATTGCTAACCATATTGATACATTACTTGAAGTAGCAGAAAACGAAAAAGACGAAGAAACAGCTGATCTTTTCCTTGGCATTAAAGCAACTCTAGAAAAAAATATGTGGATGCTTAAAGCATACTTAGGGTAAAACAAAAAAAGTTTAG
>NZ_HG428741.1:747434-1108595 GCF_000380245.2 Bacillus massiliigorillae | reverse complement strand
AGCGCTACTGCCACACCATGATTATTATTTGATTCAGTCACCCAATCAGCTGCATCTTTCACAACTTCTTGTGCATTTCCCATTGCAACCCCTATTTTTGCTGATTTAATCATCTCTAAGTCATTTAAACTATCACCTATCGTCAACACTTCGTCCATTGATATGTGCAAGAGTTGACAAACCTTTTCAATAGCTCTTGCTTTATTAATTCCTTTTGCATTAATCTCAATATTATTAGGGCTTGAATTACTAATTTCAATGCCTGTTTTCATTTGTAGTTTCTCTAATATATGTGCACGTAACTCCTCATCTTCGAAAAACATAAGAAGTGCCATCCAACTACTATCATGAATACTGGTGGGAAGTTCATTTAACCACATTTGCTCCGTACAAACCGCTTTAAATGGTAAAGCGTATTCCTTAACTACATCCAATAATTCTTTCATCTTATCACTATGTAGCAAAGTTCTTTCCAGTAAACGACCATTTTCATCCCAAATCTCACTACCATTGACCGTTACCATATAAGATGAGAGTTTAAGTGCTATCGCATAATCTCGGCTTCGCTTCATCGTTCGACCAGTCGTTAATAAAACCGTAATCCCAAGTGCTTCAGCGGCTTTAATAGCATCATAGTTTTGCTTAGAAATTTCACCTTGCTCGTTTAGTAATGTTCCATCAATATCTAAAGCGATTAGTTTTATGCTTGCTTCACTCATGCAAATCTCCCTTCTTCCTATTTTCCACTAATTATCTCAACACTTTTTATACAACCGACTTCTTCGATTACTTCTTAACAAAGATAAAACCCATAGGAAAAAATTCAATTCTATGGGTTAAAAATTCATTTATCTTCCACCACAATATAAGCTGCTTTTACCGGTCCATGGACACCAACTACAAGATTCATTTCTATATCAGCAGAATTACTTGGGCCAGAAATAAAATTTATACTAGATGGTACTGTTTGACCAAGCTTAACTATTTCTCTAATATATTGTGCAGCTTGAGTCATTCTTGGAACAATTGTGCTCTTAGGAATAATAGCTATATATGTTTTGGGTAACAAACTAACCGAACGCCCCATCTGCGGATTCGCAAATAAAACAACGGTTGCTGACTCTGCTAACGTCATTTCACTAAACGTTATACCAATATTTGCTTTTTCAGCTAAAGCGATGTTTTCATCACCCTTTTCAGGATTCCATTCATATAGTGGATTTCCTTCATAAACAAGGTCATGTTGCAATAATTTATTAATTCCGTACTGCGCAAATCGTTCATCCTTTGTAATCATAGTAGCACCACCACCAAATGAATGAAGTACTGACTTTAATGTAGATGGTAAGTTCTGTAATGATGTTGCATAGAAATCAGTATGAATACGTGAGCAAATTTCTTTCAGCACAACAACTAATTCATCTTGTGATGCATCTTTCATCACTTCAAGCTGAGGTTGATATTTATAGATTGGACGCTTTACACCCGATAATCTCGGCTCTCTTCCTAGTCGATTCGCAATTTTCTCTAAAAATATCTCCCTGTTTTGAATCGTTCCAGTCATTCTTGTTCTCCTCCCTTGTCACGATTGCTGAACCAATCTCGAAATCTTTCTTTATTAGGAGCTGGAAATTCACGAATCTCTGTCCAAGCTTTGAGTGGTCCTGGACCCTTTGAAATTTTATGATCCATTGTGAACGGACTCATTGCTGATGGAGCAATTTTCGACCCTAATTTATAAAGTGCTGGTGAAGCAGCTCCTAATCCAAATGCCTTCATGGCTAGCTTTTCAGAAATGGGGGCTTTGCCTTCTCTTTCTACAATAACTTGTCGATGCTTATGTAATAATTCATGTAGAGGAATTTTTACAGGGCAAGCATCTGTACAAGCTGCACATAATGTAGACGCATATGGCAATTCTTTATAATCATCATAGCCACCAAGTAATGGTGAAAGCACTGCTCCTATTGGACCCGAATAAATAGATCCGTATGAATGTCCCCCAATATGACGATATACAGGGCAAACATTTGCACATGCACCACAGCGAATGCATTGAAGCACCGATTGAAATTCTGAGCCTAATATATTAGAGCGTCCATTATCTACAACCACTAGATGAAATTCCTCAGGGCCATCCACTTCTCCTTCACATTTGGGACCTGTTACTGCAGTTACATAGCTTGGTAATCTCTGACCAACTGCACTTCTAGTTAGCATATTCACCAGTACCTCAAACTCTTCATGAGTTGGTACAATGCGTTCCATACCCATGACTGTAATCTGAGTTTTAGGAATAGACGTTACTAATCTACCATTACCTTCATTTGTTACTAAGCTAACAGATCCAGTTTCCGCAATAGCAAAATTACAACCTGTTATTCCAATATCCGCTGTTAAAAATTCATTCCGTAAAATATTTCGAACATGGTCTGTTAATTCTGCAGGATCAGAGGATTTTGTATAATTTAATTTTTTCGCAAACACTTCTCGAACTTGTTCTTTATTTTTATGTAAAGCAGGTGCCACAATATGAGATGGCGGGTCATAATCATCAATTTGTAATATATACTCTCCTAAATCGGTTTCAATTACTTCACAGCCAATGCTTTCTAATTCTTTATTTAGATTAATTTCCTCTGTAACCATAGATTTCGATTTCACGATTTTTTTAGCTTGTTTTTCACTTGCCACTTCTTTAATATATTGAGCTGCTTCCTCTGCTGTTTCAGCAAAGAATACATGCCCTCCACGCTTAACAACATTTTCACTTAATTGGTACAAATAATAATCTAAATTTTCTAATACATGTTGTCGAATTTCTTCTGAATGTGATCGCCATTCTTCCCAGTTTCCTAATTCCTCTGCAGCAGCAAGACGACGTTCGTGTAATCGTTCTTGAGCTCCGGAAACGGCTTGTCTCATAAAGGCATTGTTTAAACCGCTATCTACTCGCTCACCAAATTGCTTCGAGCTTGTTTTCATCGCCATCTTCTTCAACTCCTCATATGCTCTTTTCTTTATACTACTAATTTATTTATCTGCTATTTAGTACCTCTGCAATATGCATAGTTTTTATCGGTTTACCTTTTCTTTCAATACGGCCACCAATATTCATGATACAACCAGGGTCAGACCCAATTATGTAGTCTGCATTTGTCGATTCAATACATGATACTTTCTCATCAACCATTTGCTCTGAGATTTGTCCCATCTTCACAGAAAAGGTGCCCCCAAATCCACAGCAATTATGCGCGTTTGGCAATGGTATAACTTGTAATCCTTTTACATTTTCCAATAGTTTAAAAGGAGCGTCTTTCACATGCAATAGTCTAGTCATATGACAGGATGTATGATAGGTAGCTGTTCCCTCTAGCTTCGCTCCTACATCTACTACGTTCAGAACATTAACAATAAATTCTGTTAATTCATATGTTTTGCTAGCAAGCTGTTCCGCTCTCTCCTTCCACACACGATCACCTTTAAAAATTGTCGGATATTCCTTAAACATTGTTGCGCATGATCCAGAAGGAGTTACAACATACGTAGCGTCTTCAAATGTCGCAATCATTTTCTTCATAGCTTCCTTCGATTCCTTTACATAGCCGCTATTATAAGCTGGCTGCCCACAACAAATTTGTGATTCAGGAAATTCTACTTCGCATCCTAATCGCTCCAATAACTCAACTGTAGCCTTACCTACATTTGTATGAAACATATCTACTAAGCAAGTAGCAAAGAGTGTAACTTTCATCATCTACTTCCCCCTAACTAATTAAGAACATTCAATAAACAGGTCATCAGATGACCTTATAAAAGAATTATAGTAATCATAATCATTATAATCTCAATAATCAGTTTTTAAATTATAAATCTCTTTCATAAATAGAAACTTCAACTAAATCATCGGTTTATTTTATGATTTTTATAATAGGCAGCTAAATTTTTCTCAACCACTGTTAAGTGATTCCACATTAGCTTTTGTGCCATTTCTTTATTTTTCTCAATAATAGCTTGTAAAATTCGAGCATGGTCACTAAACAAGTTTATATCAGTAATGCCCTCTGAATAAAGCCAAATCCTACGAGTTTCTTTCATATGGATAGACATCATACTTGAAACATTTCGCATTAATTTATACAGCATTGGATTTTGTGAAGCTTTTGCAATCATCAAATGAAATAGTATATCGTTCTTTTCTTCTTCATCATCATTACCGCATGAATCTTTCATCCGTTCTAAAATTGCTTGTAACTCCTTTATATTTTCAGTTGTTCGATTTTCTGCAGCTAATCCTACTGCACCAATTTCGATAATTTTCCGAACCTCCAATAAATGAACGACGTCTGTTTTATTCATTAAAACAGCAGAAGAAAAAGTAAAATCAAGCTTACTTGCATCGAACACTTTCACATATGTCCCTTCTCCTTGCTTCATTTCAATAAGCCCTTGAGCCCTTAGTGCACTCAATGCTTCACGAACAGCAGACCTTCCAACTTGAAAGTTTTCAGCTAATTGTTGAACAGAATCTAGTTTATCTCCTGGCTTCAACTCTCCACTTTTTATCATTTCATAAAGTGTATCAGCTATTGCTTCATTTATTTTTTTGGGTTTAATTCGTTTGTATTCAACAGCCATTACCATACACCCCTATATACACTCTCATCTATTTAAATTGTCTCATTTTTCAAAACCATCACTTCTTATTATAGAAAAAATAGACATTTTGTAAAGAAACAGAAAAATTATACATGTTCACATTTCTTACAAAACATCATTATTCTCTAATGTAAATTTGGAACATTGTATAGTTTGAATTCTTATTAAATATAAAAAGACATAACGACTAAAAATGGTCATTATGTCTTTCGTATCATCTATTTAAGCAATCGCTTCTTCAATATTCATAGCTGGACCAAAGAACTCAAATTTCACTTGTTCTTTTGGAACACCTAATGCGTAAAGCGTTGTAATAACAAATTTCATAAATGGAACTGGTCCGCAAACATAATATTCAGCGTCACCTTTATTCACTAACTCTTTCAACACTTCTTCTGTTACTCTACCTTCTTGAATTGCTGAAGATGCATTTGCTTCTCCATTTAATTCCTCATAGAAAGAAACTGTATTGAAATTTGGTAATGCTTCATTAATTTGCGCTATTTCATCTCTAAATGCCTGAACTATATTGTTCTTTGTTGCATGAAGTAGAGAAATTTCTTTATTTGTTTTTTCATTAGCTAACGTATTAAGCATGCTCATGAAAGGCGTGATTCCTACACCACCAGCAATGAAGCGAACAGCTTTTTCTTCTGGTGCTTCAAAGACGAAGTCTCCAGCAGGTGCTGTTACTTCAAGAACATCACCAACATTCAAATGATCATGTAAGTAATTTGATACTTTTCCTTCCGGTGCTCCTTCTAATTGTTCACGTTTTACAGAAATGCGGAAGCAATCTTCACCTAATGCATTAGATAAGCTATATTGACGATTTAATAAATATTTCTCTCCAGGAATACTTAATCGAACCGTAATATATTGTCCTGATTTAAATGCAGGTAATTGCTTTCCATCCACTGGCTGCAAATAGAATGAAGTAATAACATCACTTTCCTTTTCTTTTTTCACAACTTTAAATTCTTTAAATGCATCCCAACCACCAGCTGCACCTTCTGCTTCATCATACATTTCTTTTTCTACTGAAATAAATACATCTGCGATTACACCGTAAGCTTCTCCCCAAGCTTCGATAATCTCATCTGTTGCTGCATCCCCTAATACTTCTTTAATAGCTTTAAGTAAATTCTCTCCAACAATCGGATAATGCTCAGGCTTAACCACAAGGCTACGATGTTTATGAGCAATTTGTTTTACCGCTGGAAGTAATACATGTAGTTGATCAATATAATTTGCAGCAGCATAAACTGTATTCGCTAAAGCAGCTTGCTGTCTACCTTTTTGCTGATTTGCATGATTGAAAATGTTTAATAATTCAGGGTGAGCATTAAATAAATTTTTATAAAATGTAGTAGTAATCTCTGTTCCTTTAACTGCTAGAACAGGTGCAGTTGATTTTACAATATCGATTGTTTTTTGACTTAACATAACCATTACCCCTTTATTCCATTAAAAGTAGTATTCTTAATACATCTTTATTATATATACCTAGTTCATTAAAAGCAATATTTAAAATACTACTTTATTTCATTTGTGTCCAATTTGCGAATGGTATGTTACTATATACTAAAAGGACGCAATAAAGTAGCGAGGAATCAAAATATGAGATTAACCAGTTATACAGACTATTCTATAAGAGTACTGCTCTATTTAAATATTCATGATAACCAATTAAGTACAATTCAAGATATCGCTGAAGCATATGGTATATCGAAAAATCATCTCATGAAGATTATTTATAATTTAGGTAAACTTGGATACATTGAAACTATTCGAGGACGAAACGGAGGTATTCGCTTAGCAAAATCACCTTCGGAAATTAATATTGGTAAATTAGTGAGAGAAACAGAAGAAGACTTTAACATTGTGGAATGTTTTTCTAAAGATCATAACACATGTCCAATTACCTCTATATGCACATTAAAAGGTGTATTAAACCAAGCTATGTTTGCCTTCTTAAAAGTACTAGACGACTATACATTAGAAGACATTGCCAAAAATAAAATAAAGCTACGTGCATTATTTGATCAACATACAGATGAAAAATAAAAAAATAGGCATTCCCTAAATTATACTTAGGGAATGCCTATTTTTTATTACTTAGCTTCTACAGAAGAGTTAATTTTAACTTCTTGCACCCAGTTAAATGGATCTTCAAGTTCACATGTTTGAATACCTGTGATTGTGTCATAGATTTTTTGTGATAATTCACCAATTTCATTATCGTTAATATTAATTGTTCTACCTTCCCAAACTAAGCTACCAATTGGAGAAATAACAGCAGCAGTACCAGTTCCCCAAGCTTCATCTAGTTGACCATTATCATACGCTTCAAAGATTTCCGCAATTGATACTCTTCGTTCAGAAACAGGAATATTCCAATGTTTCAATAGTTCAATTACTGAAGCACGAGTTACACCATGAAGAATACTACCATTTAACATTGGTGTTACTACTTCACCATTGATTTTAAAGAATACGTTCATTGCACCTACTTCTTCAATGTACTTCTTCTCAACACCATCAAGCCATAGAACTTGTGAACAACCACTTGCATTTGCAGTTTCTTGTGCCTTTAAGCTAGCAGAGTAGTTACCACCTGTTTTTGCAGTACCTGTTCCACCTTTGACAGCACGAACATATTCATTTTCAACAGCGATTTTAACAGGGTTAATGCCGCCTTTATAGTACGCACCAACTGGTGACATAATGATGATGAACTTATAGCTCTCTGATGCATGTACACCTAAGAATGGTTCTGTTGCAATAATGAATGGGCGGATATAAAGAGATGTTCCTTTTGAATGTGGCACCCAATCCTTATCGATTTCAACTAATTTCTTTAATCCTTCTAATGCTTGCTCAACATCGAAATGAGGAATACAAAGACGTTCATTTGATAAATTCAAACGTTCAAAATTCTTCTCTGGTCTAAATAGTACAATTTTGTCTTCTTTTGTACGATATGCCTTAAGACCTTCAAATACTGTTTGTCCGTAATGGAAAACCATACAAGATGGATCAAGACTTATAGGCTGGTATGGCTGAATTTTCGCATCATGCCATCCTTTCTCTGTTGTATATTCCATCACAAACATATGGTCCGTAAATACTTTACCAAATTGTAACGTTGAATCTTCAGGCTTTTCTTTTCTCTCACTTGTAAGCAAAACTTCAATTGTATTATTTGTCATTATTGTGTCTCCTTTGCTTAATGAACTTCTTCAAATTTAAAATAAATAATTATCAGAAAAATATGATAAATTTTATTTTACTCCTACCTTTTCAATGTATCAAGATGAAATAAGAAAAAATTCATTATTTCTAGCATCTCTGCCGTTTTTATGTAGATTTTTATATAAAATACCTTTTATATTATAGCAGTATATATATTAAAAGTGTATGCATTCAAATAAATTTCTTACCATTGCTTGACATATACTTTGACTTTACTAGCGATAGATCAACTACTTATAAGAAAAGCGCAAGCGCCCGTTTTGCGACGTATAGATTGGAGCACTTCGACTGAGATAAAGGAAACACGGAAAGGCGGTAGCCGATTCGATGTTGACTTATCGTAGGGAGATGGGCGAAATCTACTAGTCGCTGGGCGCTGGAGCTAGACACCGAACAAATTTATATACATTCTTATCTATTAAAAAAACGCCCCAAATCTAGAGGCGCTCCTAACTTAATAATAATATGGATAGTATGGATATGGATAATACGGATATGGATAGTACGGATATCCATATCCATACCCAAGGGTTGCCCCCAGCGCTAATCCTCCCAAGAATGGGAATCCAAAACCAAACCCAAAAGGTCTACCAAAAAACGGACGACCAAAGCCGAAACCTGGACGACCGAAGCCAAAGCCCGGACGACCAAAACCAAAGCCTGGACGGCCAAAGCCAATTCTCCTTACATCATTCATATCGACTGGAAAATGAGTGTTCAAAA
This sequence comes from Bacillus massiliigorillae, assembly GCF_000380245.2. Lineage (GTDB taxonomy): Bacteria > Bacillota > Bacilli > Bacillales > DSM-1321 > Bacillus_AD > Bacillus_AD massiliigorillae. Next base: position 1,099,958 of record NZ_HG428741.1, on the reverse strand, counting down.
TAACCCCTCCTGTTACGTACTCCTAAAATTATATGCAACAAGAGTTACAAACTATTGGGCGTATTAATCAATCACTAGATTTGTCCATATTATAAATACCTAATTTTGATTATTTAACCCAATTATAAAATCTCATATACGGGTTTATAATCCCATTAGGTGAAATTAATCGGAAAGTATGACAATCTCCAACACAGGAAATTTTCATTTCTTCTTCCATATATATCGCTTTATCTTGATCCACTAAAATTCGGCCATAATTTGTTTCAACTTCAATTTCATTTCCTTCTGGTTCACCTATATACCAAAGAGTCGATACACCGTCATCACAGCCACAATCCTCTGTATCATATATTAATTTAAAGATTCCCTCTTTACCATTTGTCATTTCTATTATTCTTTTTATGGCATTTTCATCCCACATAATCTTCATTTGTATTCACTCCCTAAAATACAAAACATCTACCATTATTGTAGCATGTCGCTAAAAGGAATAGAAAACATATGCTATTAATAAGAAAAAACCTCACCGGTCTTTTTGATTGGTGTTTATGCTCCTTGATTTACTCCCAATCAAAAAAGAGCTATGCGGCAGAAATAAGACGAGCTGTTCTTGACAAACCGCTTTTGGTTTTCAAAACAGGTTGGCTTATTTCCGAGCATAGCAGGTGTAAGGTTAGACACCTCACAAAATTATATACATTCTTATCTTTCAAAAAAAGCAGCCCATAACAAAGGCTGCTCCTTCTCATATTAATTTTTTGCTACAAAAATATCTGTTAAAACAGGTACAATTTGTTTCTTACGTGATACAACACCTTTTAATAATGCTGTGTTGTTTTCAAGTGTTACATTGTAAGCTTGCTCAATAGCTTTCGTTTCTTTACCAAGAGCTAATACTGTGCTATCACTGTTTAAAATATCTGTTACCGCAAGCATAAATAAATCTAATTGCTTCGCTTCAATTACTTTAGAGATAGCTTCTTCTAATTCAGCTTGACGAGCGAATACTTCACTAACATCGATTGCGTTCACTTGTGCAACTTCTACTTTGAAAGAACCCATTGGGAATTCTTTTGCATCGATTGAAATTAATTGGTCTGCTGTTTTATCTGAAAGCTTCGCGCCAGCTTTCAACATTTCAAGACCATAAGTTTGCGCATCAACTTCAGCGATTCCAGCAAGTTCATTAGCTGCCTCAACATCTTCATATGTGCAAGTTGGAGATTTGAATAATAATGTATCTGAAATAATAGCTGATAACATCAGCCCAGCAATTTCTTTAGAAATCGTAACGTTTTTTTCCTTTGCGATTTTCAAAAGAATAGTAGCCGTACAGCCAACTGGTTCAGCACGGTAATATAATGGATCACTTGTTTCAAAGTTAGCGATTCTGTGGTGATCAATAACTTCAAGAATCGTTACTTGATCAATATCATTTACACTTTGCTGACGCTCATTGTGGTCAACTAAAATAACTTGATTTGTTTCAGTTGCAACACTCTCAATTAATCTTGGAGCTTGCATATTAAAGTAATCTAAAGCAAATTGCGTTTCCGCACTCACTTCTCCTAATCTTACTGCTTCAGCTTTAACTCCCATTTGTTGTTTTAATTGTGCATAAGCAATAGCAGAACAGATTGTATCAGTGTCTGGGTTTTTGTGTCCGAATACGAGAACTTTTTCCATTATGAGATTCTCTCCTTAAATCTAACGTAAATGTGTATATGATTTTTATACCTTTGTTATTTTACCACAATTACTACCAACTTTTAAATGAATTATATGCATTATAAATAATGTGAATGTAGCCTATATTTTGTTCAAAAAAGCTAATAACAATAACAATTCACATAAAAAAATTGATTTTTATACTTGTTATTCTATGTACTAAAAACATGAAGACGTCTCAAAAATGGTTTGTAACCACGTTTGCGACGTCTTCTTCAATTTTATTCATAACGAAGTGCTTCAATAGGATCTAATTTAGATGCTTTATTAGCAGGTAATAGGCCAAATATAATTCCAATAAACATTGAGAAGATAACTCCACCAACTACTACTTGCCATGAAATAAGTGATGGCCAATCAGCTATTGCTGAAATAATGGCTGAAACTCCCCATCCAAACAGAATTCCAATTAGTCCACCTATTAATGTAAGTGTGATAGCTTCAATTAGAAACTGCGTTAAAATTTGTTGTCTAGTAGCTCCTAATGCTTTTCGAATACCAATTTCTCTCGTTCTTTCTGTAACCGAAACAAGCATTATATTCATAACGCCTATTCCACCAACGAACAAGGAAATTCCCGCAATACTTCCAATAATAATCGTCATAATACTCGTTATTTGACCAAGCCCTTCAGCCATTTCCTCCATATTAAATACCATATAAGAGTCTGCTGTATTATGCACCTTATTCAACATACTTGCTGCCTTTTCTCCAGCACTTTTAATTTGTTCTGGTTTATGTGTTTGAAGCGTTATTTGATTATAGTTATTCTTCCCAAAGGCATTTCTGTATGTATTTGAAGGAATATATACTATATTACTATTCATAGAAAATAAACCTGAAGGCTTTTCTAAAACACCTATTATCTCAAGCGGTTGGTTACCCACTGTAATAATTTTACCTACTGGTGATTTTCCATCAAATAATTCTTCCTGAAAAGAATGACTTACAACAGCTACTCTTCTCCCACCAAGAAAATCAGAAGATGAAAACACCCTACCTTTTGCAATATCCAGTCCATATAATTCAAAATATGCTTGGTTAATTCCAAACGAAGAACTATCGACCGAATCACCATGATAAAACACTTTAGAAGCTTGGGAACTCGATGCAACAACTCGTTTTATTTCAGGGATATTTTCAAGCGTTCGTATATCCTCAGCCGTAAATGGTGGCACGCTAAAAATATTTGGATTCACCGTTATTTCTTCTTCTGAAGGCTGATACATCAACTCAATTGTATTTCCAGGTCCTGTAATTTGAGATTTTAACATCGCTTCACCGCCTTGCCCAATCGCAACGACCATGATAACAGAACCGACTCCAATAATAATGCCAAGCATCGTTAAGATAGATCTCATTTTGTGAGCTACCAAAGAACTAAACGCCATCTTTACATTTTCAAAGAACGTCATTGCGAATGACCTCCTTCTACAGAAGTCGAATCCACAATTTCCCCGTCTCTTACCGTAATAATTTTCTTGGTAAGTGCGGCAATCTCAGGTTCATGGGTAACGATAACAACCGTTGTTCCTTCGGCATTCAGCTTTGAGAAAATATCCATAATAGCAATACTCGTTTTCGTGTCCAACGCACCAGTCGGTTCATCAGCAAGAATTAATTTTGGTTGATTAACAATTGCTCTAGCAATCGCCACTCTTTGCTTTTGCCCACCTGATAAAGCATTCGGTAAATGATGCATGCGATCAGCAAGTTCTACTTTTTGTAGCGCATCTTGTGCTCGTCGTTCACGTTCTTTACGTGATATTCCAGCATATATCATCGGCAATTCTACATTTTGCAAAGCTGTTAACCTCGGTAACAATTGAAATTGTTGAAATACAAATCCTATAGATTGATTACGTACTTTTGCAAATTGCGTGTCATTATATTGTGATACATCTTCCTCAGCTAAATAATATTTACCGCTTGAAGGTTTGTCTAAGCAACCAATAATATTCATTAATGTAGATTTCCCTGATCCTGAAGGCCCCATAATCGCCATGAAATCTCCTTGGTTGATGCATAAATCAATATCTTTCAAGACCGTTATTTGCTCGCTTCCTACCTTATAAGATTTCGAAACACCTTCTAATTGAATCATTTCAAAGTCACTTCCATACCATCTTTTAACGTTTCTGGTGGTTGTATGATGACTTTTTCATTTTTCTTTAAACCTTTTGTAATTTCAATTTTTTCACTAGATGTAATTCCTGTTTTTACTTCTACTTTTTTTGCTATCTTTTTGTTCAATATAAAAACAAATTGCTTATCGCCTTTTGTAACAACAGCTTCCATTGGAATTGTTAAGGCATCCTTTTGCTCTGTCGCTATTTCCATTATTAATTGAAAGCCTGGGCGCAATAGATTAGTAGAATCTTTAACCATAACCTTTATTGGATATTGAGCTGCCGCACCATCATTACTAGTATTAACAGCACTTTCCTTTGGTAGCATAGATATCTCACTTACAGTTCCTGTCCATACCTGATTTGGAATGGCATCTGAACGTAAAGTGACATTTTGTCCTCGCTTCACTTTCACAGAATCATATTCCGTTATAAATCCTGTTGAAGTTAATCCACCTAATTGGCCAATCATAATAATCGGTTCTGCCAATCCTTCTTGCGATCCATTAGCTGCTTGCTTATTAATAGAAAGAACTGTTCCAGTTACTTCACTCACAACGGATAAATCCTTCATTTGTTGTTCAATATTTTTCTTTTGTAATTCCGCTTGCTTCAAATCAATATTAGCCATTTTACGTTCTGTTTGAAGATTTGTTTTTTCACTTTCAAACTGTTCCTTCGCCTTATCACGACCAACAGTCTTCGCTAACTCATCCTCTTTATCTTGCAAGTTAGCTAACTGATCCTTCACTTGATTAATCTTTAAATAAGCTGATTCTAATGAGAGCTTATTTTGTTCCAGTTCAAACTCTAATTGCGGTTGATTATATTTTATAAGAGCGATGCCTGGTTCAACTCGTTGCCCTTCTTTAACGAAATAATTTGCTACTTTTCCTTTGTCAGGTGAATAATACACTTTTTGCTGTTGTTCTAATTTAAGCGTACCTGGAATCATTAAATGTTCAGATATTTGTTCAAACTTCGCTTGAATAATCTTTACTTCTGGACCCTTCGCTGCAACTTGACGATAAATGGTTATTCCAACCATTACAATGATTAAACTAATAATAGCTATTGCAATCCATATTTTTTTCTTCATTACATCGTACTTAATCCTGAAATAATGCTACTAACATAAGTAAAACCAATACTAATTAAGTAAAATGCAATTGAAATCGTCCAAGAAAGACCTTTTGAGAATTGTGCTACCTTTTGTAAACCTATCGCAGTAAGAACTACACCCCAAATTGTAAATAATTCAATGGAGCCAAGCACAGCATTTTCACTTCCCATTACACCCGCTAAACTAGTAATCATATTGTCTGGTCTAGTATCTATTATTATGCTAATAAGTCCATTTAAAATCAGTCCAACTGCAGAAATAAGCATAATAAATGTTTTCATTGATAATAATTGCTTAAACGTCACCTCTGAACCTGCAATTTTTGCTATTAGCAAATAAATAGCTGCTGAGATTAATAGGGCAATAATTGGTGCAAATACACTTGCAACAGCACCAAATATTTTACTAACAGTCATAACAGTATCCATTTGGTCTGCTGGAACAGTTTCTCCCAATATTTCTGAGTAATCCATTTGAGAAATAGAAAAATATGTACCAACCACAGATAAAACAGTAACAATCAGTAATGGAATCCAAAACGTTGGACGATTACGTATTTTTTCAAATTGTTCAACAGGACTCCAAATAATTCTAAATATTGAAGGCTTGGCTCCAGAAACTTCTTTTTTGGGATTTTCCACATTATTTTGTTCCATTGTAAATCACTCTCCTATAAACTATTTTCACCTTAGTTAATACTACGCAAAACTAAACAAACGGTTTCATATTATTTCGAAAATATTGCCTATTAAATATTTTACTAAATCGTAAATTTTTATACTAATAAAATTCTTATTCATATTTAGATATCTACAGATATAAATAAGATTGAATTGAAAACAAATTCGAATGATAAAAAAATGGAAAAGGGCATCCTAAAAATGATTTTCCACTTTTAAGACAGCCCTTTTAATTATTATCTTCTAAACCATTTTTTCAGAAATGAAAATCCTCCAGAATTATCTTCTTGTGTAGCTGGCTTCATTTCTGGTTTATTTTCATTTATATAAATATCTTCTTTATCAATAGCATGATCATATGCTAATACTAGCCCTATCTCACTGTTATGCTCTTTATTTGTCACAATTGTATAGGATACATTGTTATTTTGAGCTACTTTTATATATTTCGATAAATAAGAATAATCCACATTCCCATTTACATATAATTTTGCTTCTTTATTATTTTTGATAGCATCCTCTACTTCAGGTTGAACTTGATTAGCTCGTACTTGAGACGCAGTTAAAGCAATTACAATACGCTCACGTAAAGTTCCAAGAAATTTTCTTCTTTCGTCAGGGTTTATTTCTTTAGCTCCATAAATCCCTTGTTCAATAATTTCGTCAACCGTCTTCTTAGACAATTTACATCCTCCTTAAAACGTTTTCTATGTAAAAGTATAGTATGTAGTATCTCTCAAATATGGGAAAGTAATAATTAATGGAAAAAAATTTTAAAGATTTCTAAACAAAAAAAAGACGAGGTCTTGGCCCTCGCCTTAACAATCCTGCTTCTTAGATAAACAACGATCACATTCCATTAAGTAGCATTCTTGACTCATATGAATTGTTGCACCACACTCTGGACAGCTTTTTTCTGTAGAAATTTTAAAATATTTTGTTGTTGGTTGATTTTTCATTATAAATTCCTCCAATAAATTGTTTTTTGTTTGATTGCCCCTCTGCGATATAAGCAGAGGGACAATTATTTAAATTACTTATTTAGTAGTTTGAAATTGTTCTGCTTCAGTTGATCCAGCTAGAGCTGTTGTTGAAGAAGTTCCACCTGATACAATTGTTGCAACTTCATCAAAGTATCCAGTTCCAACTTCACGTTGGTGTCTAGTTGCACTATATCCATCTGCTTCACTAGCAAATTCAGCTTGTTGTAATTCAGAGTATGCAGCCATACCATTATCTTTATATTTACGAGCAAGCTCGAACATACCGTGATTTAATGAGTGGAAACCAGCTAATGTAACGAATTGGAATTTGTAACCCATTTTTCCTAATTCTCTTTGGTAGTTAGCAATTGTTTCATCATCTAATTTAGCTTTCCAGTTGAATGATGGAGAACAGTTGTAAGCTAACAGTTTACCTGGGAACTTCGCATGAATTGCATCAGCGAAAGTTTTAGCATCTTCAAGACTTGGTACTGAAGTTTCACACCAGATTAAGTCAGCATATGGTGCGTAAGCAAGACCACGAGCGATTGCTTGATCTAAACCTGCTTTAGTGCGGAAGAAACCTTCTGTAGTACGTTCTCCTGTAATAAATGGTGCATCTGCAGGGTCAACATCACTTGTAATTAAATCAGCAGCATCAGCGTCAGTACGAGCGATTAATACAGTTGGAACACCCATTACGTCAGCAGCTAAACGAGCAGCGATTAAGTTCTTTACAGCTGTTTGAGTTGGAAGTAATACTTTACCACCTAAGTGACCACATTTCTTCTCAGAAGAAAGTTGATCTTCGAAGTGAACGCCTGAAGCACCCGCTTCAATCATGCCTTTCATTAATTCAAATACGTTTAATTGACCACCGAAACCAGCTTCAGCATCTGCTACGATTGGAGCGAAATAATCAACATCTCCTGAACCTTCCATATGTTGAATTTGGTCTGCACGTTGAAGAGTTTGGTTAATACGTTTTACAACTTGCGGTACAGAGTTTGCTGGGTATAAGCTTTGGTCTGGATACATTTGACCAGCAATGTTAGCATCTGCTGCAACTTGCCATCCACTTAGGTAGATTGCTTTTAATCCTGCTTTAACTTGTTGCATTGCTTGGTTACCAGTTAATGCACCAAGAGCATTTACGAAATCTTCTGTATTGATTAAGTTCCAAAGTTTTTCAGAACCACGACGAGCTAACGTTTGCTCAATATCAATTGAACCTCTTAAACGAATTACTTCTTCTGCAGTATATGGACGAGTGATTCCATTCCATCTTTCTTCTTTCCAGCTAGCTTCCAATGCATTAATTCTTTCTTGAGTCATGTTATTTTCCCCCAATTATTTGTTTATATTTTTTCCTATTCAGATGTTATTAAAAATTCCGTAAAGCTATCTCTTTTAATTAGCTATTGGAATATGTACCAACTTTTCACATTTAATTATTTGATATTTCAATAGAGCATGTTTTACCTCTAGTTGTTTTTGATTATTTTGAATTTTCAGTTTAGTCTATGTAGTTTTCCGCTCGAATCATCATCCCCTCTATTCCCCCGTCTCCCTTTGTTCCTTTTGTTATAATACAGTGTGTGTGTTTCTATTTGTATTGTATAACATAATTCCGTTTTTTGTCACTACTTTTTTTCAAAAAAATTGAAATATTTAAAACAATTACCATAAAAAACCTTAAAAACCCTTGCTATAACTGTGTTTAACCCTATTTTAAAAATTGTTACAGTTTTATGTTTTCACATTTGTTATAGAACAGAATGTGTATTAATACAGCTTTTTTTCGACAAAAAAGAGGCTTTCCAATAAGTCCTATTCGCTACATTTATTTGTATGGATGAGAAATTAAATTCGTTGATTTTTTTGGAGTCACGTGAGTTTCATCTTAACCAAAAGCGCTAAAAATCAACTTTTTTAGTTTACTAAGTAAAAATGAGATGTAAATGAATACGACTTCGAATGGTATAAAAAGCGTAAAAGGGCGTTCGAAAAATGATTAAAAATCATTTTTTCGGACAGCCCCTTCTTCCTCTTTTATTCATTGACTTGAATTTTTCGTATAACTAGCCATGCTAAATATAACGTAATAATAGCCCCACCATATGATGCTATTGTTAAATCTTTTTTAATTAGCATTGACATAAATGGAGGTCCAGCAGCCACACCAATAAATCTAGCAGAACTGTAAAAAGAGGTAATAAGCCCTCTCTGTGACTTCTCGATATTTTCTGTAATTAAAGCGTCTAAAGTAGGCAATATGCTACCTATTGCTATGCCGTTTAAACTAATGATTGTTAATAATAAAAAAATGGATTCATATTCTTTAAAGAAAGTTAGCGTTGCAGCTTGAAGAAGCAATCCTAAGATTATAATTTTCTTCATAATTTGTTTATTACCCTTAATCAACTTCCCACTTACAAGAGATGAAATACATAAAAAAAGCAATGGAATAGCTAAAACTAGTCCTTTTTTCACACCTTTCATATGAAATTGTGTTTCTAAATGACCAGATAAAAACACTTGCAGTGAAAAAAGAATAAACATCACGAAACCACCAACAACGAATAATGTATACAACCATCTTCCTTCTTTATGAAATATTTTCTTAGCATTTACAATGAACTTATCCATTGGAATAGGTGTTATTTTTTCTTTGGTGTTTTCACAAAAATACAAATAAGAATAAATGATATGATACTAAAAAGAGAAATTAAATAAAAAGGAAGATACCAAATAATTGCTGCAAATACTGCTCCTAATATAGGACTGAGTACTTTTCCAAATGTATTCGATGTTTCAATAATACCTAATGCAGAACTTGCATCATCGTCATTCTTATACAAATCACCAATCAATGGTAACACGATAGGTGCTGCACCTGCAGCCCCTATCCCTTGTAAAATCCGTCCTACTATAATCATCCAATATGGATGCTCCATATTAGAAGCGGCAAATCCTGATACTAACCCGCCAATTAACACAATAGCTAAGCTCGGTAAAATAATTTTCTTTCTCCCATATTTGTCAGAAAGATAACCTGCTATCGGAATTAACAAAATGGATGCAATCGAATAACAGGTTATTAGAAGACTTGATTTAAATGCAGATATATGTAATTGCTTTTCAATTAATGGCAACGCAGGAATTAACATACTATTCCCTAACGTCATTACTAATGGAATAGATGCCATACTCACTAAGCACCATTTACTTACTGTTTGATTATTTTTCTTCATTCCTCATCCTCTATTTCCTTTCTACATTCAATTCATTTCTTAATATGTGCTCATTCGTAGTATTTTATTATAGATATAATACGTTTTCATCCACCTATTCAACGGTCTCCAAATACAATGAGTATTTACTCCCTTTAACAAACATGTTACGAATATACTTTTAAAAATTCCGTATGTTAATCAGTAAAGGAGTGACAAGAATGAAGAATGAAAACACCCATACAGGCAAATTTACAGTTGCTGGTACAAATATAGAAGAAGTAAAGCAATTAAATGCTCATTCTGGATTAACATATAACGAAATTAAAGCTTTAATACAAAAAGAATATGAAAATAAACAGTAATAAAGAAAAGGCTGTCAAATCAATACTTTTGACAGCCTAACTTTCATCTATACAATAATGACTTGATCTTCATCCTCAGGATCAACTGCTTGTGGAACAATTATTTTTGTTCGTAAAATCGTTTCTACACCTTTTTCAGTTATTGGGTGATTATCCAAAATATCAATTGAGAAAGGAATACTACAATATTCATTGGAATCAACATGATGAATATCTTTTAAAATTATTTCATGTAAAGTTTTTTCATGATATGAGAAATCACTATCTTCCCTATCTTGCTCATATTTTAATACTAAGGTTAATACGATTTCGTCTATTACCTGTTCAGCTGCGCCACCTTTTATATGTACTATCCCGTTCATAGACTCTCCACGACGATATTGCTTATGATCTAAAATCGTATCCACCATAATATTTCCTAACCCTATACTAGACATGAATTTTTTCCACATTTCAAATAGCCTCCCTTCCAATTAGTAAACCTTTTACATTGTATGATGTACTATACTGTATTTTTTCCATATTAGAAGTGACGAAAACATTTTTCTGCAACTCTCTTCAAATTTTTTTGATTGCTAAACTTCTCCCATTTACTACAAAACAAAAAGAAGCCATATGGCAGATGATTTGTAATCACTGGCCATATAGCCTCCACTCTAGTCATTCAAAGTACTCAACAAAAGGTAAACTAATTTTGAAAGAAGTTCCTTTATTTTGCTCACTTTCAATTTCAATTTTCCCTTGATGGCTTTCAATAATTTTGAAACTAATCATTAATCCTAGTCCCGTTCCCGTTTCTTTCGTTGTATAAAATGGCTCTCCAATTTTCTTCAATTGATCATGAGGTATTCCTACACCTGTATCCGTAACAATAATATCAACATATTTTTCTTTTGTTTCTACATAAATGTTTAATTGCCCACCATCAGGCATAGCCTCTATACTATTTTTCACTAAATTTAAAAATACTTGCTTCAATCTATTTTCATCACATAGTATCAAAAACTCTTCTTCACTTGCATGAAAATGTATTTGCACCTTCTTCTTTTTCGCTTCATATGCAAATAATGCGAGCGTGTTTCGCAAAATAGAAACAATATTTTTCACTGCAAATAAATCTGACTTTGGCTTTGCAATCATCATAAACTCTTCTACAATAGTATTCACTCGATTAATCTCATCCAGAATTATTTCAAGATGCTCTTTTCGTTCTGCTTTTTCTTCATCGAGTAGCAAAAATTCCGTATATCCCCTCATACTAGTTAAAGGATTTCGAATTTCATGTGCGATTCCAGCCGCCATTTGCCCTAAAGCAGATAATTTATCTTGTCGATGAAGTATTTCTTCTTGTTTTTTCTTCTCGGTAATATCATTACGAATAGCAAGGTATTGATAAGGTTTATTCTGCTTATTTAGAAAAGGAACAATCGTCGTTTCTACCCAATAATACGTTCCATCCTTCGCCTTATTTCGAATTTCACCCTTCCACACTTTACCATTTCCGATTTTTCTCCAAAGACTCTTGAAGAACTCCTTCGAATGTAAGCCAGAACTTAATATTCGATGATCACTTCCAATTAGTTCATCCTTCGTATACTTCGAGATGTTACAGAAATTATCGTTTACTTTTGTAATAACCCCTTGCGCATTCGTTACAGCTACAATTGATGCTTGATCGAGCGCGTATTTATATTCTTGAAGCTCTTTAAGTGTATTTTGTAATTCTTCCTCTACTTTTTTACGATCTGTAATATCAGTTTGTATAGCGACATATTGGTACGGTTGTTGTTTCTTATCTAGAAAGGGAAAAATCGTTGTATCTACCCAGTAATACGTTCCATCTTTCGCAACATTACACAATTCACCTTTCCAAATTTCACCTTGTTCAATAGTAGACCATAATTCCACAAAGTAAGATTTCGGATGTTGGTCGGAATTTAACATCCCGAATCTCTTTCCGACTAACTCCTCTTCTGTATACTTAGATATTTCCACAAATTTATCATTCACATATGTAATACTACCTCTTGGATCGGTAATTGTTACTATAGACGATGCATCTAAGGCAGACATAATATCTTTAGAATAAAGATTGGTTTTAACCACTCGTTTATTTGCCATCATGCTACCTATTATTAATCCTCCAAATACGATTATACTTAACAAAAGAAATATTGAAGGTAGCCAATAACCATCCATAGATAAATAAGATAATACCGTATCATGATTTTCCAATTTAAGAGAAGATTTAATAACTAATAAAAATCCCTGTCCAATCGCCACCGTTATAATGCATGCCGCAAGTGGTTTAATCCACACTTGAGGAAATTGCTCATCCGCATCAAAAATAAACCAAAAAGCAAAAAAGCAAAAAAGCATAATTAATAAGAATGCCATGCATAACCAAAATACACTATATTGAAAACTGACATGAATGGAATGCATGCCAATAATATGTGTTACTAAAACAGCTATAGCAATAATAGCGCTTCCGATATATAAATTCCTCTTCTTTTTTTTCTTCTCTAAAAACTTAAATGCAGCAAAAGTTAAGATAAAACTACAAAACATTGAAATTGCGCTTATTAAAACAATGTATTCAGCAGAACTATTCATATCAATCGCAAGCATTCCAAAGAAATTCATCAGCCATATGCCAATTGCCATGCAAAATGAACTTCCCAAAAATAAAAAGTTATGATTGCTTTTCATACTAATCATGTTAGTAAACAAATCTAATGATGCATATACTGCAATACATGTTAAAAGAATTCCTATTAAGATTAAAATAGGATTAAATGAAAAAATAAAACCATCCATGAGCAAGTGTCAACTCCACTACCAAAATACAACCTATCATTGTTCATTATTTTACATCAATATGTACTAAACAATATCATTTTCTTATAAAAATGTATTAAAAATCTCTTTTTAATGCATTTTACTTACTGATAACTCCAAAAAACCGCCCAGAAATGAGCGGCTTTACTATATCATATGGTTAATGGATAGTATTAATCAAGTATTTGAACTTTTACTTGTTTTACACCCCATTGATTTACTTCACTTTCATTTGGAATGTAAACATCAATTCGATTGCCTTTTATTGCCCCACCAGTGTCTAAAGCAGTCGCATAACCATAACCTTCAACATATACTTTACTACCTAGTGGAATGACATTTGGATCAACAGCAATTACTTTTGCACCTGGATTTGCTTTTAAATTAAAACCGGTTGCTGTTATACCCGTACATTCATCACATGTTTCAGAATATGCTGTTGCGGTCACTGTTATTGTTTTAGTAGCTGTTGAAGCAGGCGTTTCTTGTTTAGGTTGACTAGCTGACTTTTCTTGAACAGGAGCTGCTTTAGTAACAGATTTTTGTACTTGTTGTTGTACTGGTTGTTGTGGCTTTGGGCTAGTAGCTACATCATTCGATTTCTCAACTTGCTGTTCTTCTACTTTATTAGTTGAAGTAATCGGAGCAGATGTACTCTTTTGTTTACTACTTGATTCCTTAATTAGAAGTTGTTGTTTAGGATGAATTAAATCGCCAGTTAGATTATTCCAGCTTTGAAGGTCGGTTACCGTTACATTAAACTGTTGACCAATTTTCCAAAGTGAATCACCTGCAACGACTGTATAATGTTGCTCCGATGAAATCACAAGTGGTTGATTTACATTTATTAAATCCGATTGTAAATTATTTGCTCTTTTTATATCAATAACTGAAACATTATACTTTTGCGCTAATTCTGATAATGTGTCTCCTTGTTTGACAACAACCTCTTCTGCATGTGCGTTAATCCCTACCGTAGTAGAAATAGCAGCTGCAGCAATAAGTGATACAATTGTTTTTCTCATGTTGATTTACTACCCCTCTCCATTAGCTCGAAATTAGCTAACGAAGATAAGCATAGCATGAATTTTCTTAACAATGAGAACAATACAGTTATAATTGCATAACAATAATTACAGTAACATATCAATATAATGACAAGAAAAACAAAAAATGAAATGACTAACCAAAAAGTATATTATGCTCACTATTACACAGCTAGCTTAAGGTTTTAAAGTTAACATTAACAATTAAGTAATTTTAGGTAACTGTCGAACTTCTTCTTGCATATCACTGCCACATAACGGACAAGCAGAATCATCGGATATAAATTGTGTCCTCATCCATCCGTTACATTCCTCCGATGTACAAGCATATACAGGTGTATCTTCAATTATTACTTCATCAACTTCTTGTTGTTTTTTGGAAAAGTACATGATGAAACCTCCTGAGAAATTCTCTTTTTAAAAATGAATCATACCTATAGTATATGTTAATTTATTCAAATTATCCCTTTTCTCTTTTTCTAAGAAAAACCGTCACCGGTCTTTTTTGATTGATGTTTATGCTCCTTGATTTGCTCCAATCAAAAAAGGGCTATGCGGCAGAAATAAGACGAGCTGTTCTTGAAAACCCTCACTTGGTTTTCAAAACAGGTTGGCTTATTTCCAAGCATAGCAGGTGTAAGGTTAGACACCATACGAATTTCACACATTCCTTGCTTTTTTCTAAATCCTATGAAGTTTTCAACAAGCTTGGTATTTCAGTTAACTTTTGAATCGGTTTATACAGTGGGTTTGTCATATCAATATCATACTGATCTGCTTGCCATGTATCTTTAACAACGTGAATTCCTAATATATTATTAGCAAGTGCTGGATAAATATCGCTCTTTAAAGAGTTTCCTATCATCGCATAATGTTGCTTATTATGTTTCATCATTACTTCTTGTAGAGTAGCTGGTGTTTTATAAGGATACACATGAATTTCATCCATGAATTCAGCTACACCTGATTGTATTACCCGCTTTTTCTGTACCTCTTCTTCTCCTGCTGTTAATACAGCCATCGAAAAACCAGCCTCTTTTAAATTACTAATTACTTCTATTGATTCAGGCACATTCTCATATCTACGAACATATATATCTCTTACTGCATTAGAGATATCTTTTAACAAAGAAGGATGCGGAACTAATCCATGATTTTTGAAATATGTATGCGTTGTTTCTAACCAGCTATTTAAATAGCGTGAGCGAATAAAACCAAATTCAGAAACCATCTTTAAATCTAGTACTCTTTGCATTTTCAAAAGGTCTTGCTTCGCACGACCATCACCATGTACTTCTTTAGATAAAAGTTCTGCACAGTAATTATTTGTTTTTTCGAATTCTGGATTTGTAATTATAATTGTATCGTCCAAATCCCAAAGTAGCATCGGTTGATCCATTACTCTTTAAACTCCTTACTGTAAATAAATTAAGTCCAATTCCTCAATTAAATTCCAATGTCTTAGGCTCTAAAATAAGTAAACTTATCATTATATTTTATGACAAAACTTTCTTTTAGACAATTGTTGGTTTTTCACTTTATCTTTCGATTACTTTCTTTCATAATAAAAATGTATCAGAAAGGAGGACATAAAATGAATCGAATAGCTAAACAAGTTATTAAAAATTATAAATTCACTCTTGCCATATGGTTAGTTATTTCCATCGGATTAGCTTTTTTCGCCATTAACCTACCATCTAAACTTAAAGGTGACGGGTTTGAAATGAAAGGAGAATTTAATCAAGTACAAGAAGAACTATCGTCAACATTTGATTTCCCAAAAAATACACTCTTTGTAGTCTTCGAGAAAGAAAAACAGCAAACGCAACAAGAATTTGAAAAACACATTGCCTCTGTAACGAATAAAATTGAAAAACTCGATATTACAACAAGCATTCAGTCACCACTTACATATAAAGAACAAAGTAAGCAAAATATTGCTTATACCATACTAAATTTCGATAAAGACGAAGACAGTATGGCACCTTATGTTGAGAAAGTTCGTAAAGTTACAGATCAATACGATCAAACGATGTTAACAGGTAGCTCTGTTTTTAGTGAGGACATGAACACCGCTAGTCAGCATGATTTAATGAGAGCCGAAATGATTGGACTTCCGGTTGCCTTAATCGTGTTACTTGCAGCATTTAGTAGTATAGTAGCAGCAATTGTTCCTATTATCGTCGGAGCGTTAACAGTTATTGCTTCTCTAGGGATTCTTACACTTCTTGGAGACCATCTAAATTTATCCGTATTCCTGCTCAATGTTGTGCCTATGATTGGTCTTGCTCTAAGCATTGATTTCGCCTTATTATTTATCAATCGTTATAAGGAAGAAATTAAAAATAACGATATTAAGCAAGCAGTCATAACAACTATTCGTACCGCTGGTAAATCCATTATTTTCTCAGCCATTTGTGTATTTATCGGATTAGCTGCGATGTTAATTATTGAAATTGATATCTTTAAAACGGTTGCTATTGGCGGAATGGTTGTAGTAGCAGTTGCCGTTATTTCTTCGATGACATTACTTCCATCAATATTATTGCTATTAGGCAAACATTTAGATAAAGGAATTGTGTTCAAAACGAAGAAAGATAGCAGCAAAAAATGGCGTGCATTTGCTGAAGCTGTTATGAAAAGACCAATTATTATTAGCATTGTAGCCATTTTAATCTTAATAGCTGGTATCATTCCTGTAAAAGATATCGTTCTTTCTATACCTGATGAGAATTCATTACCAACATCCTATGAATCTCGTGATGCATTTTCCATCATGAACGATAAATTTCACTTAAAAGACAATGCAACAGTCTATATAATAGCTAAACGTGATGGCTCATGGACGAGCGAAGAAGGTTTGCAAGATTTAGAGAAAATCACACACGACCTTGAAAAAGAAAGGCTTGTTGAATCAACTAACTCTCTTTTCAGTATTGCAAAAGTAACCGATAGTAAACAATTATATGGAATGTTACAACAACCTCAAGGTAAAGCAGCTTTACAGCCTGCTATCGAACAATTAATTAGTGATGACCAATTGCTAATCCCTGTTACACTGAAGGCTAAAGCAACTTCAACTGAAGCACAAGATTGGGTTCGAAAATGGAGTACTAAGAAATATGATATTCCTCTTCTTGTAGGTGGAGAAGCTAAATTTAATCAAGAAATTTTTGATGAAATATTTGATAAGGTTTGGATTGGCATTGCCATTGTCTTAATAAGTACCTATTTCATTCTCTTATTCGCTTTCCGTTCTGTCATTATTCCTTTGAAAGCGATTATTATGAATGTTGTAGGGCTCACATCGACATTTGGAATTTTGGTCTGGATATTCCAAGAAGGACATTTTGGACTTGATCCATCTAATATAGCATTAATTATTCCTGTTTTCGTATTCAGCATTGTATTTGGATTAAGTATGGACTATGAAGTTTTCTTAATCTCACGCATACACGAAGCCTATCATGAAACTGGTAATAATGATGAAGCAACTATCGTTGGTTTATCATCGACTAGTAAAATTATTACGTCAGCCGCTCTCATTATGATTGTATTAACGGGCGCCTTCGCATTTACAGGTGTTGTTCCTGTTAAACAAATCGGGATTGGAATAGCACTAGCCATCTTCATCGATGCAACAATCATCCGTTTATTACTAGTACCATCACTCATGAAATTACTAGGCGAATGGAACTGGTGGATGCCTTTTGCAAAACGTAAGAAAGTTAATAAGAAAGCTTAATTAAGAAAAACTAGCTAGGAAAGCCAACCACCCTAGCTAGTTTTTTTATTTAGATTACACATCAACGGTTAGCCACTATCTGCCTGAATCCATAACTTTTCTAATCTTTTCATAATGATTTTTTTCATAATCATCTCCACCTCTCATTTTTTTGACTAATTTTCATTACATAAACGGTCCAAACTTACTAATCTTCGTAGCGTTTTCCTCAAAGATTTTCTTAATTCTTTCTTGATGAAGTGCCTCTTCAGCAGTTATCTTTTTACGTTTAAAAGTAACTGTAAAAAAGATTAAATTTATCGTCATTCCCTTTCACCTCCCTTCAAATTTTCACAACAAAAAAGCCGCAAGGAATTACATTCCTGCGACTGCTGCTATGTTGCATATAAATAATTGTCTAATCAGTCGACAACTATTTCTATTTAAGCATAACAAAGCCGTAGGAAAGAACATTCTCCTACGGCTAAATTGTATTAATAAAAAAGATTTAACAACTTTTCATTAACAAATTTGTATACCAATTAGGTCGAATGTAGAAGTATGAAATTTTACGTCTAATAAACAATTAAATTTCAACATATTCCTCGACCTCCTTAAATCAAATTTGTTCTATAAGTTAGTATAGCCAAAATGAAACATTTTGTAAATCATTTTATTTGACTTTTCATAATTTTTTATATAAAAGCTCCTATGAGAAGAATTATAGCTTAACACTCCAATAAAACACACAGCAAAATTTGTGCTGTATATACTTCAATTAACGTACCTCCATTAATAAATTTTGGCTAACAATTTATGTTCAGTTCACATTCTCATAAACGTATACATTCAAACAGAGCAGCAATCAAAGTTCATAATCAGTTCATAACTTTGGAGTATGATCCTGATATGAAATGAGATATGAAAATGTAACATTAAAAACTCTTTCTATTTTCTTAAAACAGCAAGAATTATCCAATGTAAGTTAATTGTTAGAGCAATCCAAAGATGGAGGAATTACTATGAATACTGTAAACAAAAGGGGAACAACCCCAAACAATGGGGATTGGGCCATTGAAGCAAATGAACTCGTCAAAAATTTTGGCAATAATCGTGCGGTTGACAATGTGAATTTGAACGTACGCGCCGGTACAATCTACGGTGTACTTGGCCCGAATGGAGCTGGTAAAACCACCACTATCAGAATGTTGGCAACATTACTCCGACCGGATGCAGGATCAGCACGTATCTTTGGGCACGATGTAGTGAAGGAGGCCCAGATTGTACGTCAATTGATTGGAGTAACAGGGCAATATGCTTCAGTTGATGAGTCTCTTAGTGCTACTGAGAATTTAGTTATCTTCTCTCGTCTGCTTGGGCTAGGGAGAGCTGAAGCGCGGCGTAAAGCTGAAGAGTTGCTAGAAGAATTTAGTTTAACGGAAGCTGCCAAACGTCCATTGAAAAACTTCTCTGGTGGTATGCGTCGCCGTCTAGATTTGGCAGCAAGTCTTATTGCACAACCACCACTAATTTTCTTAGATGAACCAACTACTGGTCTAGATCCACGAACTCGTAATCAAATGTGGGACACAATTCGACGACTAGTAAAGACAGGTTCAACTGTAATGTTAACAACCCAGTACCTTCAAGAAGCAGATGAATTGGCCGACCGCATCGCAGTTATTGACCGTGGTCAAGTTGTCGCGGAGGGTACCGTGAATGAATTAAAAGCATCCGTTGGTACTTCTTCATTGCAATTAAGCATTCAAAATTCAAAGGACATACAAGTTGCCCGTCAAATCGTGGAACGTATGCTTCAAGTTCAGTCGAATGTTTCTGCGGAAGGAGGAAAAATTACTGCTCCGATGAAGGAGGCTGATCGAGCTACAGACCTTCTCATTGCTCTCCGCGAGGCTGGAATACAATTAGCCGAGTTAAGTGTACAGAAGCCAACTTTAGACGAAGTATTTTTAACTATTACTGGTCAAGAGGTGAAGGAGAACGAAGCAAAGGCATCGACTGAATCCCACAAAACAGAGGAGATAAGAGGATGAAAAGTACTTCTATTAAACAAGTAGACGAACGTCAACTAAAAAACAAAACAAGCTTTAGCCAATCGATACAAAATTCGTTAACGATGGCCTACCGAGGCTTGCTAAAAGTTCGACGTACACCTGAGCAATTATTCGATGTCACGCTTCAGCCTATTATCTTTACACTAATGTTCACCTATATTTTTGGCGGGGCTATTTCAGGAAACGTCCAAAGCTATTTACCAGTAATTATCCCAGGCATCCTCGTGCAGACTGTTATCACAACTTCAATAGTTACCGGCGTCCAACTTCGTGAGGATATGGATAAAGGCGTGTTTGACCGATTCAAATCATTGCCAATCGCGCGTATTGCTCCATTAGCAGGTGCTTTATTGGCAGACACCATTCGGTATACTATTGCGACTGTGCTTACTTTCACCATGGGTTATATCATGGGCTACCGTCCTGAAGGCGGTCTAGGTCACGTTGTCATCGCTGCGCTTCTTGTAATTGTTTGTTCCTGGTCAATCAGCTGGATTTTTGCTTTCTTTGGAGTAATTGCACGTACAGCTTCAAGCGTACAGGGAATTTCAATGATTGTGCTATTCCCACTCACTTTCCTTTCCAATGCTTTTGTACCCGCTGAAACAATGCCGGACTGGCTACAATGGTTTGTAAAGGTTAACCCAATCTCCCATCTCGTTACTGCTGTCAGAGATCTTGCTAACTCTGGTACCGTCGGTTGGGATTTAACGTTCTCTCTCATTGGAGCAGCCATCATCGTTGCCATTTTTGCACCAATTACGGTACGTGCATATATGCGTCGTACTTAAATAAAGAAAGGCTCCGCTACAATAAGAAATTAATTTATACGCAAAACTTTGAATAGAAAAGAGGCTATTCCATCTGGAATATCCTCTTTTCTGCTTCACTTTAGCGACGGTCACTTGTATATGTCCAACCATCTTCTTGATAGATTTTATCTTCCTTCATTAACTTTCCTAAAGCACGTTTGAAAGCCGCTTTACTTAAGTTGAACGTCTCCATGATATCCTCTGGAGTGCTCTTATCACTAAAAGGCATTGCTCCACCACGCATACCTAAGTATTCTAGGATAATATCACTATCTTCTTGCATTTTATCTAACGCAAAAGGTAAAAGTGATACATTTAGTGAGCCGTCTTCTTTTTGATCAACAACGCGACCTTCTACGTATTGACCTAAACGTGGCTCTTTGCTTCTTTCCTTTTCGTGAATAAAACAACGATAACCTTCATCAGTAATTAAATAACTACCAACTTTTTTCGTTTTGTAAATGTACCCTTTAACAATTTTATTGTACATTTTCTCAGGTGCTGGCTTGCAAAGATCTTCTTGAATAATGTCTTCCGTTGCTAATGAACCGAACAAACGACCTGTTTTATCGTTGTATAAGCACATATACAAACGATCACCAGCTTTTGGCCATAGTTTAGCATGTAAAGGCATTTCATCAACAGACACTAGCACATCTTTTGTTACGCCAATATTTACAAACACACCTAGATTACGACGAGAGCCTACAACTTCTCCCCAGCCGAACTTATCTAAAGTGATTTCAGGAATCGTCATAGATGCTGTCAATCTTCCCTGCTTGTCATGAAACAAGAAAAAATCTAATGTTTGTCCAACTTGAATTTCTCCGGTTACTTCTTTATTAGGTAAAAGAACATCGTCTTCTTTTTTCTCACTCGTACCATTAGTTAAAAAATAGCCAAAATCAGTTTTGCGGTCAACTTTTAAAGTTACAATTTCACCTGCAAATAAATTATTCATATAGTAGTAATCCTCCTTCTACTTTTAAACATAGTAGACACTGCATTTAACTGTATCATTTTTGCATACATAAGTATAGTTCAACAATATGTATTATATTATTTTTCTAAAAAAACTATCAACTCAACATTATTAACAATTAAGGCTCACATTAAAGTATAATAATTGTATATATTCTAAATAATCATTTTTCGTCTAAGGTGGAATAACTATTATGGAAATTAAACTTGCTAAACGGATGGAATCTTTTTCATCATCAATATTCAGTGAGCTTGCACAACACAAATCTAAATTGCTTGCAGAAGGAAAAACAATTATTGATTTAAGCATCGGGAGCCCTGATTTACCACCACCTGATTTTGTTAAAGAAACAATCCATTCATTATCAATGAATAATAATCAATACGGATACTCATTGGCTGGTACGAAGGAATTTCACAATGCGGTAGGTTCCTATTATAAGAAAAACTATCAAGTTGATTTAAATCCTGAAACAGAAGTACTTCAACTCATGGGCTCACAAGATGGATTAGTTCATTTACCAATGGTTCTCGCTAATCCTGGCGATATTATCTTAGTCCCTGATCCTGGGTATACCGCTTATGCAACAGGAATTGCTATGGCGGGTGCAACACCTTACTTCATGCCATTAAAAAAAGAGAATAAATTTATGCCTGATTTTGCAAATATTCCAGAAGAAATCGCACATAAAGCAACTTTAATGATATTAAATTTCCCTGGAAATCCTATACCAGCTATGGCAACAAAAGAGATGTTTCAAGCTGCTATCCATTTTGCTAAGACCTATAACATAATAATCCTACATGATTTCGCATATTCTGAACTATATTATAGCGATGATAAACCGATTAGCTTTTTATCTCTTCCAGGTAGTAAAGAAGTCGGCATTGAAATGAATTCTCTATCCAAAAGCTATAATATGGCTGGATGTCGTATCGCATACGCTACAGGTAATGCTAATATTATCGCTGCACTTCAGCAGCTAAAGTCTAATTTAGATTACGGTATATTCTTCCCTATTCAAAGTGCGGCAACACTAGCATTACAACAAGGCTCTGAATTTAATGAACGAACTCGCTCCATATATAAAAACAGACGTGACTGTTTAATTGCTGGCTTAAATGAGATTGGGTGGAATATTGAAGCCCCACAAGCTGGAATGTTCGTATGGGCTGAATTACCAAAAGGCTGGACATCAAAGCACTTCGCCTTTGAATTAATGAATCGTGCAGGTGTTGCTGTTACACCTGGAATTGCATTTGGTCCATCTGGAGAAGGTTATGTGCGTATTGCCCTTGTTCAAAATGAAGAAACTTTGCAGCAAGCAATTCACACTATTTCTAAGAGTGGTATGATATCATCTAAATAAAGAGTAAAAAGTCGTCTTATTATTTCCATAACAAGACGACTTTTACTCTTTTTCTTTCCTGTATTAAAAAACTTATTATTCACACAATTCCCTCTCGTTTTAAACACCATAATTAAAGCTCATATTATCAATTTTCCAATCATCCTTTTGCTTTACTACATATACATTTATCTTTTGATTTCTTTCATCTGTATATTGATCAAAAGTAAGACAAACTTGATCTGAATAGTTCCACTTGGCTTTTTCCAAATATAATCTTAAATATTCTTTCCTGTTAATTTTAATGTCCCTATTATTTGGTAATGAAAGGACGTTACTAGTTAACTTAATTCGCTCAGTGATTTTTTTTCTCGCTTCATCTATATCTCCTATATTGATACTATAAAAAAACTCACTAACTAACTTCTGAATTTCTAGCTCAGATTGGCTTCTTTCATTTTTCTCTTCTATTTCTTTCTCTAATTCTGCAACTTTATCTTTCAATCGAAGATTTTCATTAATTACTTCCATCTCATCCCTTACACTGGAGTTAGTACGATTGCTACATGAACATAATATTAAAATGGATAATAACACCAAAACACTACATGCTGTTTTTTTCATCGCTCTCCCCCTATAACTTGTAAATTTCAACCACTTTTCACAACTAATTAAATGAATAAAAATACCAAAATTCAAATTCTTAAATATATTATTCGGTAATGACATTAATTTTATCAACACTCGTATAAACAAAGGTTTTTTACCCTTTTTCATAATTATACAAACATGCACTTTTCAATGAATATTTGTATCTGTTATATAATCTATTCAAACTTAAAGAAATAACAAATTACTATAAAAACACAAAAAAAGACTTTAGAAAATCTAAAGTCTTTTTTGTGTCGTCTTAGTTTGTCACTGAAATAATACTGGAGTAGTGAGAAATTTTGAATGTATTATTAGTTTACGTATTAATGCATTCATAAACAAGACAGATTCCGTTATTGTAATTGTATATACAAACATAATTGAATAAAACTTCACAAACAATAGCATCTGTGAAAAAAGTGAAAAACAATAATAAAAATTCTAACTCTTTAATACTTTCATCTACGACTAGATACTTAAAGTTTACTAAGTTCATTTTTATTCATTTTTTCATTTCACTTCTATCAACATAGACTTTTTCATCAAATTGTGTTTTATATTCTACTTCGAGCTTTACAGCACATTTACCACAATAATACCCATCTAGTTCATAGTCATGATAAATAATTTCACCAGTAAAAAACGGTCTAGATTCACACGCATCTCCTTCACAAACTGTGTCATATCCATATACCTTTATCATAACCCCACCTCCCATACTTACAAATTGTTAATTGACGTAAGCATAAAGGCTCATTCTCTCGAAAATCTCTCAATTTAATTAGCTACTAATTACTTAGTACATAAAATCACATAAAAATATTCACATTACTACATACAACATTAGCTAATACTAATAAGTAGATTGTTGATTGCATGAACAGGAAAAAGTGTGAATGGAAGAATTTTTTAAATTTAACCTTACTGTATTGAAGAAGCATTGTAACTGCTTTATAATTAACATTTGATGCTATTGTTTAAAAAACGATGAAAATCACCGGTTTTAAGAACTTATTCTAGAACAATAAGTCAACAAAGCCTTGATATTATAAAGAAACTTTGGAGGTATGCTCGTAAATGATTACTGTTACTAATGTTAGTTTACGATACGGAGACCGTAAATTATTTGAAGATGTAAATATAAAATTCACTCCTGGAAACTGTTATGGTTTAATCGGAGCAAACGGCGCTGGGAAATCAACATTCCTAAAAATTCTTTCTGGTGAAATTGAAGCACAAACTGGTGATGTTTCAATGGGACCAAACGAAAGACTTGCTGTCTTAAAACAAAATCACTTCGAATATGAAGAATTTGAAGCAATGAAAGTAGTTATTATGGGACATCAACGTCTTTATGAAGTAATGCAAGAGAAAGATGCAATCTATATGAAAGAAGATTTCTCTGATGAAGATGGTATGCGTGCAGCGGAACTTGAAGGTGAATTCGCTGACTTGAACGGTTGGGAAGCTGAATCAGAAGCAGCAATCCTACTTAAAGGTCTTGGAATCACTGAAGACTTACACGATAAGAAAATGAGCGAACTTACTGGTGCAGAGAAAGTTAAAGTACTTCTTGCTCAAGCACTATTTGGTAAACCAGATGTTCTTCTACTAGATGAGCCTACCAACCATTTAGACTTACAAGCAATTAAATGGTTAGAAGAATTCTTAATCAATTTCGAGAACACTGTAATTGTCGTATCCCATGACCGTCACTTCTTAAACAAAGTATGTACACACATCGCTGACTTAGACTTTAGTAAGATTAAAATCTATGTTGGTAACTACGATTTCTGGTATGAATCAAGCCAATTAGCACTTAAGTTAACATCTGATGCTAACAAGAAAAAAGAAGAAAAAATTAAAGAACTTCAAGCGTTTATTGCTCGATTTAGTGCAAATGCTTCTAAATCAAAGCAAGCAACTTCTCGTAAGAAATTACTTGATAAAATTTCTTTAGATGACATTCAACCTTCATCACGTCGTTATCCATATGTTAACTTCACACAAGAGCGTGAAGTTGGAAATGACTTATTACGTGTTGAGAATCTTTCAAAGAGTATTGAAGGCGAACAACTTCTTAACAACATTAATTTCATCATGAACAAAGGTGATAAAATCGCCATCGTTGGACGTAACGAATTAGCGAAAACAACGTTATTCAAAATTCTTGCTGGTGAAATGGAAGCTGATGGTGGTAGCTATAAATGGGGTATCACTACTTCTCAAGCTTACTTCCCTAACGACAACTCTGAGTACTTCGAAGGCTGTGACTTAACACTTGTTGATTGGTTACGTCAATTCTCACCTCAAGATGACAGTGAAAGCTTCTTACGTGGATTCTTAGGACGTATGTTATTCTCTGGTGAAGAAGTATTAAAGAAAGCTAGCGTTCTTTCTGGAGGAGAAAAAGTTCGTTGTATGCTATCGAAAATGATGCTTAGCGGTGCAAACGTATTGTTATTAGATGAGCCTACGAACCACTTAGACCTTGAGTCCATTACAGCACTAAATAATGGTTTAACGTCTTATAAAGGTTCAATGATCTTCGCTTCTCATGACCATCAGTTCGTTCAAACAGTAGCGAACCGCATTATTGAAATTACGCCAAAAGGTGTAGTTGACAAAATGATGACTTACGATGAGTTCTTAGAAGACAAAGATTTACAAGCACAAATCGAAGAAATGTATAAATAATAAAAAAATGAGGCGCCCAAAAAGTGATTTTCAATCACTTTTTGGGCGCCTTTTGTAGCATTCGGAATCGTGTTCATTTCAATTTCATTTCAATTTCATTTTTACTTAGTAGACTAAAAAAAGCTGATTTTTAGCGCTTTTGATCGAGATAAAATGCAAATAACTCCTTAAAAATCAACGAATTTCAATATCAATAAATACATTTAACAAATAGAACTTATCGGACAGGCTCATATTTTTTGTATATAGCACTATCTTAAGTGGCAAAATATAGCTAAAAACGAGAACGGAGTGTAATCAATGATGAATCATCCGATTTTAGATGAATTTGCTTATAAATTATATGTCACAGGTCTTCTCAATGATGAAAATGTACATATTGTGGAGGCATTTCTTGAACAACTTGATTTCTCAGATCATGATAATTTCACTTTTGATATCTTCCGCTCCCAGTTTTTACTATTCAAAGCTGCTTATATAAACAATGAACTTCCATTCTAGATTTATTAGTAATAATAAAAAGCAGATGCAACAAAATCTCGGCGCATTGAAGAAGCTTCTAACTAAGTAAAATCCCTCATCTTTTTGAGTGAACATCAAAAAATGAGGGATTTTATTAGTTAATTCTTCATTACTCCTCCTCTAATTTCACAAAGGATGTCTCCGCCAAATGTTTCAGAAAATGAATACAGTTATTGACAGAATTATGAACCATCGCTCTATCCGCAAATTTAAAAATGAAAAATTAAGTGAAGAACAGATACATACAATTATTCAAGCAGCTCAAATGGCATCCTCTTCTCGGTTTATGCAAAATTATTCTATCATTGGTGTTTCTGATCCACAAATAAAGAAGCGTCTTCATCAATTAACTGGTAAAGAATCCGTAGAAGTAAATGGACATTTCCTCATTTTCTGTGCGGATTTACATCGTATTACATTAATGGCTACAGAAGAAGAAAAACAAAAAATGAGGATTATGTTAGAGAGTACACAATTTTTTCAAATCGCTACGATTGATGCAGCATTGGCCGCTCAAAACGCCGCACTTTCAGCTGAATCTATGGGACTTGAAATTGTATACATTGGCGCTATTTCAAATCATTTAGAAGAAATCGATAAAATGTTACAATTACCTGATTATGTCGTCCCTCTATTTGGCATGTGCATCGGGGTGCCTACGGTTAAACCTGAGCAAAAACCCCGCTTACCTCTGAAATCAGTTTATTTCGAAAATCACTACAATCAAAACGCAGGTGAACAACGTCAACTAATTCAAGCATACGACGAACAAATGTATCATTATTATGGAACACGAACGAAAAATAATAGTTCACATACATGGTCACAAAAAA
Source organism: Bacillus massiliigorillae (assembly GCF_000380245.2). Classification (GTDB taxonomy): domain Bacteria; phylum Bacillota; class Bacilli; order Bacillales; family DSM-1321; genus Bacillus_AD; species Bacillus_AD massiliigorillae. Next base: position 1,072,183 of record NZ_HG428741.1, on the reverse strand, counting down.
ATATCACGTTATTTCAAGGTAAATCACCACTTGAAAATATTTCTTCGTACGTCCAAAACAAAAAGTTAAATCGATATTAATCAATTTAATGCTACATAAAATTAAAAAGGACCCTATCCACAAGGAATAGGGCCAAAAGGAGATGATGATTTATATATAAAGGAGAATTAAACCCCTTTATAAGTGTTTTTATAAATTTCTACCAACTCAGAAACTAGAGGTAGCTTTGGATTTGCAGTTGTACATTGATCTTCGAATGCTTTATCTGCAAGGTAGTCTACTTTGCTATCAAACTCAGCTTTAGATACGCCGAAGTCAGCGATGCTCATTGTTACATTCATTTCTTTAGCAAGTTTGATAATAGCTTGTACTAGGCTTTCAACGCCTTCTTCAGTAGTGCGGCAAGGTAATCCTAGCATTTTTGAGATTTCTGCATAACGCTTATCAGCAATAAAGTGCTCATATTTAGGGAATGCAGTGAATTTCTTTGGTTTTGTCGCATTGTAACGGATTACGTGTGGCATTAACATTGCATTTGCTCTACCGTGTGGGATGTGGAATTCAGCACCCATTTTGTGAGCAAGACTGTGGTTAATACCTAAGAACGCGTTCGCAAATGCCATACCGGCAATTGTAGATGCATTATGCATTTTTTCACGAGCTAGTTCGTTACTACCGTCACGGTAAGCTGTTGGTAAGTACTTGAATACTAATTCGATAGCTTTCAAGCATAGACCATCTGTATAATCATTCGCCATGTTAGAAACATAAGCTTCAATAGCGTGAGTTAATACATCTAATCCAGTATCAGCAGTTACTGATGGTGGAACAGTCATTACAAATTGAGGGTCAATGATTGCCACATCTGGTGTTAATTCGTAATCTGCTAATGGATATTTAACATTGTTTTCTTTATCAGTGATTACTGCGAAGCTAGTTACTTCTGAACCAGTACCTGATGTTGTTGGAATCGCAACAAATTGTGCACGATGTCCAAGGTTTGGATACTTAAATACACGCTTACGAATATCTAAGAATTTTTGTTTTAAGCCATGGAAAGGTACTTCTGGGTGCTCATAGAATAACCACATTCCTTTAGCAGCATCCATTGCAGATCCTCCGCCAAGAGTGATGATTACATCCGGCTCGAATGATCTCATCATTTCTGCACCTTTCATAACTGTTTCGATTGATGGATCCGGCTCTACATCAGAGAAAATTTCACAGTGTACATAGTCTGGACGTTTTCTTAAGTAGTAAAGGATTTTATCTACATATCCAAGCTTAACCATACCTTCATCTGTTACGATAAATGCTTTTGAGATTTTAGGCATTTTCGCTAAGTATTGGATAGAGTTCTTTTCGAAATAAATTTTTGGTGGAACTTTGAACCATTGCATATTCACATTTCTCATCGCCATTTTCTTAATATTTAACATGTGTACTGTTGATACGTTTTGGCTTACAGAGTTGTTTCCGTAAGATCCACAGCCTAGTGTTAATGAAGGCATATATGAATTGTAAATGTCACCGATTGCACCTTGAGATGATGGAGCATTTACGATAATACGGCAAGCTTTCATACGTAAACCATACTTTTCAATAACTTCTTGATCCTCAGAATGGATAACTGCTGAGTGACCAAGTCCACCGAATTCTAACATTTCTTCAGCAAGACGAATTCCGTCTTCAGTGCTTTGTGATTTAAAGCATGCTAATACTGGAGATAATTTCTCTCTAGAAAGTGGCTCTTGTGGTCCTACTGATTTACATTCAGCGATTAAGATTTTTGTATCTTCTGGAACCTTTACGCCAGCCATTTTTGCAATAACGTACGCTGGTTTACCAACGATGTCTGCGTTTACTGCACAAGTATTTTCATTGATTACTAACTTCTCAACTTTTTTCTTCTCATCCGCAGTTAGGAAGTGGCAACCGTAATAAATTAATTGGTCTTTTGCTTCTTGATAAATTTCTTTATCGATGATTACTGCTTGTTCAGAAGCACAAATCATACCATTATCAAATGTTTTAGAAAGAATTAAGTCATTGACAGAACGCTTAACGTTAGCTGTTTTCTCAAAGTAGCATGGTACGTTACCAGGTCCTACACCTAGAGCTGGTTTACCAGTGCTATATGCTGACTTAACCATTCCAGCACCACCAGTAGCTAATACTAATGAAACATCTTGGTGATTCATTAATAATTTAGTTGCTTCAATCGATGGTTTTTCAATCCACTGAATGCAGTTTTCAGGAGCTCCTGCTTTTACTGCTGCATCACGTAGAATGCGAGCTGCTTCTGCACTACATTTTTGCGCTGATGGATGGAAAGCAAAAATGATTGGGTTTCTTGTTTTAATTGAAATGATTGCTTTGAACATTGTTGTTGATGTTGGGTTTGTTACAGGAGTTACCCCAGCAATTACACCGATTGGTTCAGCAATTTCATATACATTTTCATATTTATTTTCATTAATAATTCCAACTGTTTTATCATATTTAACATTGTGATAAATATATTCAGTTGCGAAAATATTTTTTGTGATTTTATCTTCATAAACGCCTCGACCTGTTTCTTCAACAGCCATTTTAGCTAGTTCCATATGCTTATCTAATCCTGCTAAAGCCATTTCTCTAACGATGTTATCAACTGTTTTTTGGTCAAGATCCATAAATTCTTTAAGGGCTTTTTTTCCTTTTGCTGCTAGCTCATCGATCATTACTTGTACTGTATTTTCTTCTTTCACTACTTCTACTTTTGTATCTTTTACTGCTACTGTCATTTTGGCGTTTCCTCCTAAATCTACATTAAGCATATATAATCACAAAAAGTTTGTGAAATATTGAGCATATTTATTTTTTAAATTAACTAGCTTACTTTTGGCTAGTTTTCTATTTTTTGATTATCCACAAATAGGATTACGTGGTATTTTTGTAATAGAAACATCACTTATGATTCGTGCGTTCTCTTTTACAATACAAACATAATTTGTTGTCCAAATAATTGATGGAAAGTCTTTATTCTTTTCAAACTGCATCGCTTGAAAATCATCACCAATCATTTCTTCGAATTCTTCTTGAGAATATGTTTTTAAATCTGTACTAAATGGTTTCCATTCGCAAACCATCATGGATCATCACTCCTCTTTACTAGTACGTTTTCTCTTTATCTGTTTGTTTTACTCTTTCTACGTTTTTTATTATATACATGATTTATGTGCAAAAGTTTGTGAAATAATGAACAAACTATGTCATTTTTAAATTATTTATAAAATGATGAGTATTCTAAGTGTATACGAAACTATGAAAAAAGGAAAAAACGTTGATATACAGCGCTTTCCCCCCTGTAGTTTAAACTTCTTCTTCAACAATAACTTTTTTTGTTTCACTTTTTTCTTCTGATGGCCGCATTGCTAATAACACAACCATCAATACAATTAGTGCACTTCCTACCGCTTGATATACTCCAAAGGAAGTATTTAGCCAAACAATAGAAAGAATAATAGCAGATAAAGGCTCAGTACATCCTAATAAACTAGATTCCTTTGGAGTGATATATCTCATACTATCCATAAATAAAAAGAATGGTAGAATCGCTCCAAATATAATGACAAATGCGATTTGTAAAATCACTTTCACATTCCAATCAGCAGTTGATACATCAAATGGAGATTGAAATAAACACATGAAAAGACCACCAATTAACATACCAAATCCAACCACAATAATAGATGGTAAATGTCGTACCATGAAGCCAGAATGTATTGTATAGAATGCTAAAGTAAGTGCCGATGCAATCCCCCAGATAAATGCCTTTGGCGTAATCGTAATGGATTGAAGTGAGCCATTTGTTAATAATAAAAACGTCCCTACTAAGGCCATTATAATAGCACTTATTTCTAAAAGAGATGGTTTTATCTTTAAAACAATTAAAAAATATAAAGTAATGAAAACAGGAGCCATATATTGCAATAGCGTAGCAACTGCCGCATTACTCGTATCAATTGTCATAAAAAAAGTATATTGCGCCCCCAACATTCCGATTATTCCGAAAATTACAACTTGAACTAAGTAAAACTTATGTTTAAATACGGCGATAATATGTACCCTTCCACTTCCTAGGCTTGCGAAAAACAATATAAGTATCCCAGATATAACTAAGCGAATAGTAACAAGCCACTCTGCTGACATTCCATAATTCGAGAATAGATTTTGTGTAATTGCTGCTGATACTGCCCAAAGTATAGATGCAATTACAACCATTCCATAACCTTTCAATTTATCCAAATTCCCCCACCCTTTGCTAACTTCTCTTGAAGTGTAAAATAGTTGACAACCATGACCTTTGTAAAATAAAATTCTTATATGTTAACTTATATCGTTAAATAGTTTACTTAATTGAAAGGAGCTCTCATGAAAAAAGATCAATTAAAATTTCTAATCGTCACCGCATTATTCGCCGCAATTATTGGTTTATTAGCACAAATTACGATCCCCTTGCCGTTAATTCCTATTACCGGCCAAACATTTGCAATCGGTTTAGCTTCTACCATTCTAGGTGCTAGATATGGAACATTATCTGTTCTTCTATATATATTTTTAGGTATTGCGGGCGTACCAGTCTTCTCTGCTATGACAAGCGGCCTTGGAATTGTATTAGGACCAACAGGAGGTTATATCGTTGGCTTTATTCCTGCAGCATTTATTATTGGATTGTATATTGAGAAAACAAAACTAAACTTCATGAATGCCATGATTGCAAACACATTAGGAATGATTATTACCTTGCTATTCGGCACTGCATGGTTGAAATTCTCTGGCGATTTATCATGGACGACAGCTTTCATATCAGGTACATTACCATTTCTCATCGTCGGATTAATTAAAGCCGCTTTAGCTTCTTATTTAGGAGTTATTGTGAGAAATCGTTTAATGAGCGCTAGATTATTGCCACATTATAGCACGAAAATGTAAAAATAAGTAGTTAGAGAGATTTTTTTCTTGTTAATATTGAAAACATTTAAATTAAGTGTTACAAGAAATAGAGCCCAAGCATATCAGCTTCGGCTCTATTTCCTTGCTTTGACATTTTCCTCCTTAGCTGAACCATCCTCAAGATAGTTCAATTCCTGCTGGTCAGGTAACGAATTGATTACTCTATTCGGCAGGGTGTGAGCCAGTCGCTTCAGGACAAATGAACAAACTCCCGCCGCTAGCCATGCATATAAAAGACTGAATATCGCTACTAGCAATAAGAGACGGAAATGAAAAGATGTTCCAACTCCTGGTCCTAACACAGGAAAGCGGAAAATAAAAAGAATCGTTATAATTCCTATAAATAAGGCAGCGCCCGCCAAGAAAACAACCCAAAATCTTGTTTTCGACCTATAAAAGGAACCTCCGATTACCAATCCTAAAATACCCGTTGTAAAGGAAAAAGTCAGTAGTTCGCTAGGCTGGATTAGCAATAAAAGAAGGATTGTAACAAAATAGGAAAGTATTCCGTGTCTAACGGATACAAACGCAGATAAAAAAATGGGTAAAGTCGTCATGGCACTAACAAAATAACCGATGCCAGGCGCATATCCCCCTGCTGACTGACATATGGCTGCAAATGAACTTAATATAGCGGAAAGTACTAGTTTTGTGGTGGGTGACAATTCCATAAGATTGTGATTGATTCGAAAGAAAGGGTGTTGCCAATACTGTAAGGCTTTACTTTTTATTCTCTTCATGAATCCACCTCCAATGAATAGTAAATTAACCTTATACTATTCATTGTTTTATGTAAAAATCACTGTATCTTCATCCAACTTAATAATAGATGACTGAATGATGACTGAATGATTCCTCCGATGGTAATACGGATAATTATCAACTCCTTTTTAGATTCTTTCAATCCTAATTTGGTATTAACAAAATAGTTCTAATCATATTCTTAATAAAAGAAAACTAAGAGGAGTGTAATGTTTATTGAACAAAGTTAAAGTTCGTTTACAACCCATTGTAGGCAATATAAACTTACCGACTGTTTTAAAAACAACGATACTTCCTGGCGACTCAAAAGAAACATTATTTATCGCAACCCAAGTAGGAGAGATTTTTTATATAAGAAATAGAGTTATACGAACTTTTTTAGATATTAGCTCGCGAATCATAAAATTAGGTACTTCTGAACCAGGTGTTTCTAGAGGTGGTTATGATGAACGGGGATTATTAGGGCTAGCATTTCATCCTAAATTTTATAATAACGGTCTGTTTTATCTTCATTATTCAGTAGCTGGAACAAAAGGTCCAGGTGCTCTTACCAAACCTTTTTCACCTAACCCGTGTGATCCAAAAACTTTACATTTAAGGTGGAAAAATAGAGAAACTCAATATGATCATATAGATACCATAGAAGAATGGATTTTACAATCGAATGGTCAACCTCAGCAACGCCGGACATTACTAAACTTAAAAAGACCATTTTTTAATCATAATGGTGTCAACAGCTTAAATTTTTCACCTGAAACTGGAAAACTCGTATTAACTACTGGGGATGGCGGTTCAGGAAATGATCCATTCAATTTGAGTCAGAATGATATGGAAATCGCCGGAAAAATAATTGAAATTGATGTAGTGCAGAATACATTTATCCAGAATCCCCCCGTAGTTACTCGATTTCATGAACTTCCCATGCCTATTCAAGAGACTCTTACGGTAATTGCCAAAGGGGTCCGGAATATACCGGGCATTTCATATCAAAGATTTTACAATCAATATATCAAATATGTGGGAAATGTCGGACAAAATTTGGTAGAGTCCATCTTTTCATTTATTCAGAATAAACCCATACCAGTTACAGACCTTGTTCAAGCTTATTTAATGAAATCTGAAGTTAACGATGAAGGATTTATTAATTTTGGCTGGCGAGCGTGGGAAGGTGTTTTCCCTACTCCAGTAATAAAAGACTGCTCTGGAAATCCAACTTTGGATGAGAAAACAATTGCTTATTACGATGAAGCAGTAAAATGTTCCATAAAACGGCTTCAACCAATGACGTGTTATTATCATAAAGATTCACGACCAGATAAATTTAGAGGAACTGCCCTTACAGGAGTGCAAGCCTATATAGGGAATAGCATCCCCTCTTTAACAGGAAGTGTTGTATTTACCGACCTTGCTCAGAAAGTAGAATCACAATCTCCTACTAGAGGTGTCTTAGCTTATACAACGATAAGACCCGATTGCAAACTAAATGATTTTAGTATGATTCAAACCGATTATGATTTTGGGTCTCAATCAGCTTATTATGTAAGTTTGGGAACAAATTTGGATCAAACCACACTATATCTGGGGGTCTATGGCTCTATGAAGGTTACTGATTATAACCAAGGTACCGTTTTTGAAATTATTCCATAATCCCAAACTATAACTGTAATACTTTCGTTTCACTACTACAGAAAAAACCTAAATAAAAAACAGTGTGATTTCCTTCTGAAAAGCCACACTGTTTTTTAAATTACATCTTTTATATACTAATCGGTGTTACATAATAAAGAACGGCAAAAAAGTGTGCTGCAGACCCAGCTAGAACAAATAAATGCCATACTGCGTGATGGAACAAAAAACCTCTCCACACATAGAAGACAGCACCTACTGTGTATAAAATTCCTCCAGCAACTAATAATTGTATACCTGCCGCTGGGAGCGTTTCTACTAATGGATTCCAAGCAATAACAATCAACCAGCCCATCACTACATATAAAACCGTTGAAATAACCATAAATTTCTTTACAAAGAACGATTTAAAAACCACTCCACCAATCGCAATAGCCCAAACAATACTAAGTAATGTCCACCCTAATGCACCATTAAGAACAACCAACATAAATGGTGTATACGTACCAGCAATGAATAAATAAATCGCCGAATGATCAAATATCTCGAATATATCCTTCACTTTACCTTCTGGAAAACTATGTACAAGCGTCGAAGATACGTACAACAGAATCATAGTAGCACCATAAATGGAGAAGGATGTTACATGCCAAGCTGTTCCATACTTAGCCGCATAAATAACTAAAAATACAAGGGCCGCAATACTTAACAATACACCTATACCATGTGTAATTGCATTAACAATCTCTTCTTTCTTCGTGTATACATGAGTATCTTTCATACTGTAGCTCCTTTACAAATAATAATTATAATACTCATTATACAACACATTGCTTTTTTTGTTGACAGTTAATCGTATGTTGCGATAGTAACACTATTGAATCTTCAATTATTTACGGCTTTTGGAATATTAAAAAAAACATTTAATGCTTCAATATTTTTAGATTGATCCATTTGTAAGACAGCACCTGCATGTTCATACGTTTTATTTGTAAAACCTTGTGCTACAGGAATTGTCATTGTTTCTACATGATCAATCGAATTTAAAAACACCATTGAAGTTAACGATAATGTATCAGTAAGTGACAAATCGCTTTCTACATATTTCAACGTACTCTCCATAAGCTTAGGAAGAGATGCAATTTGTTCTAATGAGGACATTTCTTCCGTAAGACGATTTTTAATTTTAACCATTACTTCTTGTTGTCTTTTTACTCTTCCGAAATCACTTTCGGCATCATGACGGAACCTCACATATTTCAATAAATGTTCCCCATGCAAAAATTGCTTTCCAGGTTGTAATGGTAAATTCATATCAGCAATCATCTCTTCTGTTACTTCTACCTCTATTCCTTCTGGAGCAATAGCATCTATAACATGGGTAAAGCCTTGAAAATCTATCGTTACTACATGATCAATAGTAATGCCAAAGTTTTCTTTAATGGTTTTCACGAGCAATTCATTACCACCAAGAAAATAAGCCATATTTATTTTATTTGAACCTTTCGAATATGTTGGTATTTTCACATATGTATCTCTCATTATCGAAGCAATTTTAATACTTTTCTTGACTGGATTATATTGTCCAATCAGTATAGCATCACTTCGGGATTTAGCTTCACCACGAGAATCAATACCAATCACTAATACTTGTATCGACTTTGTAGATTGTTTCGAACTCTCGGGTGATTCATCTTTTTGTTTGGTTTCATTATTACTACAAGCAGCAAGCAAAAATACAAATAATAAAAGACACAATCCTTTCAATAAGGTTCTCATCGTATCATTCCTTATCATAATTAAATGTATTTTATAGCTTGCTTAATTTTCCATTTTTTATACAAAAAAATCTATAATTGTTCTTCAACCGGTAAGTGTTCAAGAAATTGTTTTGAGAAATGAGACGAATCAAGTCTTGCTGCAACAAGTGGTGGTCTAACACCTCGCATTAATTGAAATGGCTGACCAATCCATAAGATTCTTTCATCAATCACGACAAATGAAAAAGGTAAATTCTCATATTTTCTTTTATCAGGAGTAATTCCTTCAATCTCGCTAATAGTAATCAAAGTAAGCTTTACTTTAGAATTACGATTATTTAATCTACTAACCCATTCTTCAGGTATTGTACTACCCTCTGGTACCGATATGAAAATACTTTTCTTTGCATTTAATAAATCGTCCCAAACCACATTCTCTTTCTTCGCATGAAGCCATTTCAGACGATTATGATGATTGGTAGCCCATTTACCAATTTGCTGATGTGATACTCCCTGCTTCTCTTGATACTGATGCTCTACTAACTTACGAAAAGTTTTTAGTTGACCTACTTTGCGCCTTACGTAATCACGATTATTCACATGAATAAATTTGCCCTTCGTTCGTGTAATGGCTACATTGATCAGTCTTTCACTTTCTTTTCCTATTAATAACATTCCCGGTCTTTCTTGCGGCCAACTATCCACACTATCAAACACCATTACTTCTCTCTCACTACCTTGAAACTTATGAACAGTCGAAGCCATTATTTGGTCAGATAACATCTCTTCTTGATATAAATCCTCTAATAAATAATTCATCATTTCTGCTTGGACGCGGTAAGGCGTAACATAACCAATGGAACGATTCCCCGCTAAATAAGCTTCATGTATTAACTGAAAAGATACAAAAAGATGCCAAGGATTCCAACGTGACCCTGATAGCCTCTCATTAATACAATAATGACCTGTAAAACTCGTATCTAAAAGAATTGAAGCTAGTTTTGGAAAAGGTTCTCTCACAAGTATTTCTTCACGATTTTTCATCACAGATGGATGATCACTTACAAGTGAATGATAAACATGCTTATTCGTGAAAGATGAGATATCTGGATGCATACGTCTTTGTTGATTTAGTAAGAACAGATGTGGATGGAGTGAATCAAACTGAACCGTTTTAGCTACCCCAGCTTTATGAAATATATCTTCTTTTAGCCATTCCGTAACGATGCTATTCTTAGAATGTGCAATAGGTGGTAATTGTTTAAAGTCTCCACATATTATTATGCGCTTCCCTAGTGAAGCTGCAAATGCCGCTTGCGGCACATAACACATACTAGCTTCATCTATAATGACTACATCATATTTTTTCTCATAAATCGCAGAATCTGTTGCTGCTTTTGCTAATGTTGTCCCAATGATTTTGGCGTCCTTTAGTAGTGCTAGTTCTTTCCTTTTCAACTTTTCTAATAATGAAGCTAATTTCGTTTCAAGCTTCAATAATTGATGAGAATCTCGGGTACTAAATGACTTAGCCAAATCGTTTTTTATATTACTTTTTTCTTCTATTACTTCTTCTCTTTGCTTCGTTAGCTCTGGGTCACTTTTCTCTAAAAGATATTTCATCGTAATAGCATCATTTTCAAAGTTTGAGTTCGAAGTATTACCATAACGAAGAATATCTCCTTCTTTAAACTTTTTCTTATTCTCTAAGAAATGATACGTTTCGCTCATTAATACATCTACCGCAGCATTACTTTGCGCGAGAATTAAAACATTTTGTTTTTTCAAATATTTATTAGCTGCTACCCTTGCCAAAGTGTGCGTTTTTCCTGTACCTGGTGGCCCCCAAACAAATGTTACTGGGTTATATTTTGAGCGTAGAAACAATTCTTTCACATTGGTTGATTGTTCTGACATTGGATGCTTTGCTTCCATAGTAGGTTCCATTAACCTTTTGATTCTTGCTCTTTTATTTTTACTTTTTTTGATTTCATCTAATCTACTTGCCAGTTCATCTAACAATTGCCACGGGTCATACATTAAATAGGCCTGAGTAATATCATCTCCTATAGAATTCTCCAATGTGACAATAACACCTTTACCTTCAGAAGATAAGATTCGACCTTCTTCTATCGTATTTCCCCATTCTATCTTCACTGTAGACCCAAGTGGAATAACCATAGTTTGATTACTTTCAAAATAATAAGTGTAATCTTCTGTACCTGATAATAATCTTCCATTAAAGAGTAAGTACTTTTTACTTCCGTACTTTTTCAAATAACCTATTTCAATATTTAATGCCTCTTGCCATTCATTAATGTATTGTATTGATGACTTTCCCATCATGATTCATCCTTTATGTGCTATATCTCATATAAAAAATTATTTTATAAATGCTGTTACATTATATATTAGTTGTCTTGTACAGGATAGACATTATTGCAAAAAACTTTATATGACTTTTTCTCAATCGAATAAACAAATCCTGCACAAATTTTATTCCAAATAATAACGTGTTTTTTCTATCATAAATTAATCTATACTAATAACGAAAGCTAATTTTTAGTGGAGTTTTTTGATATATTATTTCTCTGTACGAAAAGTTCTCTTATAAATGCACCCAATCCTATCGAGCAAACAATAACAGAAAACAACATTAGAGCTCTAACAATAACAAAAGGAGAAAAAATAACTTGCAAACTTCCGCTAATAATTAGTATTCCAAATAGTACACAACCCAAAACTAATCGTTTCATAGTAACTGTTTGAATACTCATTTACTCAACTCCATCATCACAATTAGCTAGTTAAACGTTGGCCTCACTTCCATATATTCAACAAAACATCAAATTATATCAAAAGCATTTAATTTATTAATCAATTTGATAAGAAAAACCGTCACCGGTCTTTTTTGATTGATGTTTATGCTCCTTGATTTACTCCCGCATAGCAGGTGTAAGGTTAGACACCCCGCAAAATTATATACCTTCTTATCTTTTGAAAAAAGCTGTTTGAAAAGTGATAAAACATCACTTTTCAAACAGCCTTATGCGCTATAGCTTATAAAATTGAAAAATTATGGTTACCGATTTTCTTAATTACTTTTAGTGATTTAATCCAACGATCATTTGTCTTTCTTGGATTATAAAAGAAAGTTGCCTCTATACCTTCTTCTTGTAAAGCAATAGCTTCATTAACAGCTTTTTTACTTTCCAAAGAAGCAGGCTTTTTAATTGAACCATTTGCTACTGGCGAAAACTGACCTTTTGCTTTAATAACCTGGCTCACGTTATTAGGGAATTTTTTGCTATCAACACGATTTAAAACAACGTTTGCTACCGCTACTTTCCCTACATATGGTTCACCTTTTGCTTCAGCATGTACAAGCCTTGCCATTAAATCCTTTTCTTGAGACGATAATGTTTTAGGTAAAACGAGCTGTGTACCGTTTGCTAATGTTTTCGTTTTTATATTATTTTTCTTTAGTAATTCTACTAAAGATACTCCATATTTTACTGCTATATCTTTAACACTCTCAGTTCCTTTGACAGTGTGTATAATTTCACCTTTACTATTTCTTTTTATAGATGTTGAAGCAGCTTCTGCTTTTGTCGCTTCAATCGTAGGTGCCAAAGATATCAGGAGCATAGTAGCAGTTATTACTAGAACAGATAGTAATTTCTTCATATTATTTCCTCCTCTTCTCTAAGTCCTATTAACCTTAACATATAAAAAAATAGTCGTTCATTGTAAAATAATTTCCAGTTGTATTTTTTATTTCAAAAAAAATAGCAATGAATCCTTATAATTCATTGCCTTTATATGCATTTATGCACCATATTAATTACCTAATATTAGTAAATACCCCTTAAATTACTATTGATATCTATAAATTAATTACGAATTTCTAAAATCTTTTCTGCTTTTGTGCTTAAAGATTGTTGGTCCCCATTTGAAAAAATCCCTGCAAAACCTGAAAGTAATAAAATCGCACAAATACCTAAAACCCAATTTGTAGCCTTTGAATTTTTTTCTGAAACTTGATTCATTGTTGTTCTCCCCCTTTGTTGTACAATGAGGACATTATATAATAGGTTTCATATATAATTCAAAAGATTAGACTTATTTTTATAATTTTGTTTGTATTTTTATTCACATAGTGAAGTAACCTATTGTGTAAATCGCCCATAAATGAAGCGGATAGAAGAAATAAAACATATATTTAGTGAATGTATTATTCACTCCACTTTCACCGTTATATAGTAATATAAACGGAATTGCGAACACCATTGCTCATTGAAAATCAAATACAAACATAGCATCAAATGTATATTCAGATACACTTCCCACCGTTAACCCTAGCGATAGAAAACCATAAAGACATCCCAGGAATATAAGTATGAAGTTGATCTAGTACCATAAGGACCATTGCAAATATTTTTAATTGAAATGCACTAAGTCTCATATAAAACCTCCGTCTGGTTTTTCTCTTTCATAAATATATCGCATAGTAAGTGGATGACCTATTGCATTTACTTACGTACATCTTACATTTTCGTAAGGTAACCATTTATTCCAAACAAAAAACTCCTGTGGATTGAATCCACAGGAGTTTTTCTAAATATATATCAACCTTCTAATAATAATTGCTCTGGATCTTCTAATAATTCTTTAACTTTCACTAAGAAACTAACAGCTTCTTTACCATCAACGATACGGTGATCATAAGATAGCGCAATGTACATCATTGGTCTGATTTCCATTGTATTTTCATCAATAGCAACTGGACGCCATTGAGTTTTATGCATACCAAGAATACCAACTTGAGGAGCATTCAAAATTGGTGTAGACATTAATGAACCGAATGTTCCACCATTTGTAATTGTGAATGAACCACCTGTTAGGTCTGATAAACCTAATTTGTTATTACGAGCTTTTTCAGCTAGTTCACCAATTGATTTCTCAATACCAGCAAAGCCAATTTTATCAGCATCTCTTACTACTGGAACAACTAAACCATCTGGAGCTGCTACAGCGATACCGATATCATAGAACTTCTTGATAACTAACTCGTCACCTTGAATTTCAGCATTTAATAATGGATACTTCTTCAAAGCACCTACTACTGCTTTTGTAAAGAAAGACATGAAGCCTAATTTTACATCATTATTTTTTTGGAATTGATCTTTTCTACGTTTACGTAAATCCATGATTGCTGACATATCTACTTCATTGAAAGTAGTTAACATTGCAGCAGTATGTTGAGCTTCTACTAAACGTTTTGCAATTGTTTGTCTTCTACGAGACATTTTTACAATTTCAACAGGCTTATCAAATTGTTGTTTTGGTGCTTCTGCCGACTTAGCTGCTGGTGCAGGAGTTGCTGCTACAGGAGCTGGTGCTGCAGGTGCCACTGGATTATTTAAATCTTGAACACGAACGCGTCCTAGTGGATCATGCGTTGCAACAGCGCTTAAGTCAATACCTTTTTCACGAGCTAATTTACGTGCTGCTGGTGAAGCGATTGGAGCATCACCGATTTTTTTAGGTTCTTCTTTAGCAACTGGAGCTGCCTCCGCTTTAGGTGCTTCTGCTACAGGAGCTTCCGCTGCTGGCGCAGGCGCTTGACCTTCTGCAGCTTCTCCAACGATTGCGATTGCTTCCCCTACTTGAACTGTATCTCCTTCTTCTTTAAGAAGATTAGATACAACTCCACTATGTTCTGAGATAATCTCTACATTTACTTTATCTGTTTCTAACTCAGCGATATAATCGCCTTTTTCAACTACATCACCTGGTTTTTTAAGCCATTGAGCAATTGTTCCCTCTGAAATTGATTCCGCTAATTCTGGTACAATGATTTCTGCCATGTTAGTTTCCCCTCTTTGCTTTATTGTTGAAATGCCTCAGCGATAATACGAGCTTGTTCTGATTTATGGAAGATTGGATCACCTTCCGCAGTACTTGATCTTCTTCTTCTTCCGTTGTAACAAACATTTACGTTCTCCGGAGCTAAGTCCTTAAGAATTGGTTCTACAAATGACCAAGCACCCATGTTCTTAGGCTCTTCTTGTGTCCACACAATTTCTTCTAAGTTCGTAAATTGTTTAAAGTATGCTTCAATTCCTTCATATGGGAATGGATAAATTTGCTCTAAACGAACTAATTTAATACCTTTCACATCTTCTTGAGCTTCAGCATATTCATGTAAATCAATACTGATTTTACCTGAGCTAATTACAAGTCGTTTTACTGATTTATTATCAACAGATTCTGAAATAGGATCTTCAAAGAATAGTTTGAAGTTTTCTTCAGTGAATGCAGCTGGTACTGATGCAGCATTCGCATGTCTTAGCAAGCTTTTTGGTGTCATTAATACTAATGGTCTCACTTCTTCTGTTTTAAGAATCTTCGCTTGTCTTCTTAAAATATGGAAGTATTGAGCTGCACTAGAAAGGTTTGCAACTGTCCAGTTATTCTCTGCTGCTAGCGATAAATATCTTTCTAAACGTGCACTAGAGTGTTCAGGTCCTTGTCCTTCATATCCATGTGGTAATAAAATAACAATCCCTGATTTTTGTCCCCATTTAGCACGTCCTGCTGAAATGAATTGGTCAAATATAACTTGAGCAACGTTTGCAAAATCACCAAATTGAGCTTCCCAAATAACAAGTGTCTCTGGAGAAAATACATCGTACCCGTAATCAAATGCTAATACTGCAGTTTCAGTTAACGGACTATTGTGAACTGAAAGTGAAGCTTTAGCCGTTGGAAGAGTGTGTAATGGTGTGTGTAATGAACCATTCACACTATCATGTAATACTAAGTTTCTATGAGCAAATGTTCCACGTTCAGCATCTTGCCCTGATAAACGAATTGGTGTTCCGTCTTCTAAGATTGTACCGAATGCTAATGTTTCAGCTAAAGCCCAATCAATCTTACCGTTTTCCTTAAATGCATCTAATCTACGTTTTAAAATACGCTCTAGCTTCTTAAATACATTGAAACCTTCAGGGTATTTTAATAACTCATTATTAACATTCATTAGTCGCTCTAAGCTAACTGCTGTGATTTGACTTGGAATACCTTTTTCAACTGTTTCAGGTGGTTCTGTAACTCGTGTAACACCTTTTTTGCTATTTGAGATTTTTTCATAAGAAGCAGACAATTTACTATAAATAGCCTCTTCGATTTTTTCATATTCTTCTTTTGTAATTACTGTATTTTCAATCAATTTATTTGCATAAATTTCTTTTACAGTAGGGTGGTTGTTTATCAATGTATACGTAGTTGGTTGAGTAGTCATAGGCTCATCCATTTCGTTATGTCCGAAACGACGGTAACCCATCAAATCAATCAAGAAATCTTTTTTAAATTCTTTTCTATATAAGAACGCTAAGTGTACAGCAGCTAAACATGCTTCAGGATCATCTGCATTTACATGTACAACCGGAATTTCATAGCCCTTCGCTAAATCACTTGAATATTTTGTTGAACGAGAATCATAGCTTTCAGTTGTAAATCCAATCATATTGTTAGTAATAATATGAACTGATCCACCTGTTTGGAAACCTTTTAATCTACTTAAATTCAATGTTTCTGCCACAATACCTTCCCCTGGGAAAGCAGCATCTCCATGAATTACGACAGCAAGTGATTTAGATACATCTTGTTTAGGGTATCCAGCTTGTGTACGGTCATCTTGAACAGCTCTAGAATAACCTTCAACGATAGCTCCAACAAATTCTAAATGACTTGGGTTATTTGCTAATGAAAGTCTTGCCTTAACGGTATTATCAGCTTTAATTTGCTTATCTCCACCAAGGTGATACTTCACATCCCCAGTCCAACCATAATTGATACCAATTGAACCTTCAGATGGTACTAAATCCTTGTTTGGAGCATTTTGAAACTCTGAAAATATAATTTCATATGGCTTTCCAAGAACATGCGCAAGCACGTTCAATCTACCTCTATGAGCCATACCAATGTTAATGCTCTTTGTACCGGTTTGAACGGATTCTGAAATTAATTCATCAAGGATTGGAATTAATGTATCCAGTCCTTCAACTGAGAAGCGTTTTTGACCGACAAATGTCTTATGAAGGAATTTTTCAAAGCCTTCAACTTCTCCTAAACGTTTTAATAAAGAAATTTTCTTTTCATTAGAAATTTTCGGAAATAATCTTCCAGACTCAACAAGATTTGTTAACCATTCACGTTCTTTAAGATCATATACATGATGGAATTGGAATGCAATTGTCTTTGTATAAAGCTCTTTTAAGTATTGAACAGCTTCAAACCCATCTTTTACAAAGCTTGGTGCTTCTTCAACTAGTAATCTAGCTGGAATTGCTCTTAAATCTTCTTCTGTTAAATCATAACTTCTGTAATCTAAAGAAATCGTACTTTCTTCACCATTACCTAACGGATAAATGTCCGCTGCAAGATGCCCATATTTACGAATATGCGCTACTAGTTTTACTGCTGATTTCATTTTTTGCATATTTAATGCGCTTGTGTTTTGTAACCTAGTTGTACCTTCACTTACTTGAACATAGGTAGCCGCACTTTCATCCGGACCTCCCCATACATCAAATAGCTCTTTTTCTTCTGAATCAACGGAACTTGAATCTTGCACATACTGATCATATTTTTCTAATAAATATGCGTAGTTTGGTCCCGTTAAATTTCCCCATGGATTCCCACCCATTCTATGGCTGGCCATCTTTAAACCCCCACCTTATGAAGTATATGATTGTATAAAACTATTACCCTTCATTGTATAATACCCATTTTCACTAAATGTTGAACATCAATTTCATATGTAAAGAAGTTTGTTCAAAATAAGAGTATTATCCCATTTGAAGTATAAAACGTTTTCACAGATATATTAACACTTTAAGTGCGACAGTTCAAAATATTGACACAGAAAAATACGTTTTTTTTGCACACCTTTTTTCTAGTCGAAAATTATAGCTTCAAGAAATGACTTCCACTATTAAAATCCCTGAAATCCTTAGAATAATGGAAGTCTTTTTTATGACATAACTTCGCTATTTGAACTGCATTTCTTCTGTTTTATCATCAATCACATCAAAAGCAAATCCTTGAGACTTCAGCCCTTCAATAATAGTAGGAAGAGCTGTTACAGTATTTTTCATTAAATTAATATCATGTAGTAAAATTATTACTTTTTCCTTACCTTTAGCACCATTTAACACATTCGATGTTATTGTTTGCACACTGACCGTTGGACTAATTCCATCCTTTGAATCCACATTCCAATCAAAATAACGATACCCTCGCGTCTCACACTGTGACGTTATCTGAGTCATAATTGTTGGGCCACCATAAATTTTGCTTGAAACATTTTTTGATCCACCTGGAAAACGTAAAATATTTGATTCTATTGAATAATTATCTTTCAAAAACTTCTCTAACCTTTCAATATTTTGAAAGAAAGCATCTTTAGAGACATAAATTTCACGATAATCATGAGTATATGTATGTAGGGCAATCGCATGTCCTCTTTTAATCATTTCTTTATAACCCACTTTAGCCTCAGGAGCAGAATTCGCCATCACAAAAAAAGTAGCCTTAACTTTGTATTGATCTAAAATATTTAAAATAGGAATCGTGTTTTTAGAAGGTCCATCATCAAATGTTAAATAAGCCACTTTTCGATTCTCATCGCTTTCATCAATAGGTAGAATATCTTTTGTTTGAATGGCCTTTACTGCATTTGCCTCATCATTACAAAAAAATGTCAATAACATAGCACCTATAATTGTAAAAGTTATAGCAATAACTTTCATAATTCTTTTCCCGTTTGTTAAAAGCATTATAAACGCTCCTTTCTATTTATTTATGTTTAGCTATTTTTCTATTTCTATTCAGAAATACCGTCACCGGTCTTTTTTGATTTATGATATTCTTCTGTTCTACACCAAATCAAAAAAGAGCTATGCGGCAATATCGAAAAGCTGAAGCTACCCTTTTAGCCCCTATTAGCATAAGACAACTCGCTCAAGAAATACGCTTTTCATTTCTAAAGCGAGATGGCTTATGCTAATAGGGGAGCTAGACAACATGTATAAGACGAACTGTTCTTGAAAACCCGTCTTTGGTTTTCAAAACAGATATTGGCATATTTCCGAACATAGCAGGTGTAAGGTTGGACGTTGAAATACCGTTAACTTCTAATAATAAAAGACTGACCTAACAGCGAATAAATCACTGTTAGGTCAGTCCTTTACATTCATTTATTTTTGTAATGAATCTTTTGTTTCTTCTGTTATTTTCGAATTAGTTTCAATCGTCTCTTTTTCATCATCTATTAAACCTTTTGTTGATTTTTTAAATTCTCTCAATGTTTGTCCAACAGAACGACCTAGTTCTGGAAGTTTCTTTGGCCCAAAAATAATTAGTGCAAGAACTAAAATTAATATTAATCCTGGAACTCCGATATTTGATAACACTTTCATCCATCTCCTTAAAATCATAAATTTAGTACAGACTATACAATTTTCATCACTTATACGTAATGTCCGAAAATTACTATCACACAAATGACGAACTTTTTTGAGGAATCGATGGGAAAATAGCTTCTTTTAATTTCATCTTCTATATTCCAACATCATAATTCAAACCTACATTTACTTACTTATTTAATTCCTCAAAACCACCTCTTTTTTGTGATAAATTGAGCATAAAGAAATAGAATTTTAATTACTATTTCTCTAACGTTAGCTAAATCTTAGAAATCTTCTAAGTAAAAAAATATTACCGAACAAAGATGGGATACCAAAAGATACGGTATATCAAGGCTGGTATCCCAACTCCAAAGTCACTTCTAATCATTTAGTAACGTTTTACGAATAGATACGAAAAAACACAAAGTAATTTCCGAAATAATCAGTTTTATAATACCTTTTTAAGTATCGGAAAGCAATGATAATCATAACTATACACACAAAAGACAATTCTTTATTTTATTACATAAAAGCTTTTCCACTTACATTTAAATACGACGTTCGAAATGTTTACTCTATTTACTATGTAGGGTTAAAATGCATCATAGTCTATTTTTTTATATTATTAATTATTTCATTTATATATTTAGAATCATTTTCGTTTAACTCAATATATGTATTATCTTTTTTTAAGATAGTTTCATTTCCCTTTTTCAACCAAATAGAATGTACAGTAAGCTTATTTTCTTTTTTACGATCATTAAAATAGATCATATAATTCGGTGGTGGCGGAGACTCTTCTGTAAATGAATATGACTTCCCATTAGCATTTGTTAAAATCAAATCTACTTTATTGGCTGTTGTACGGGGTATGTCTTCTTTATATGCAATAAACTGATGTTCTTTGTTGTTCTTCAGTTTTGATATAGTTATTTTGTTTTCGGCGTTCTTTGAACAGCCTAGTATCAGATTAAATGAAAATAAAATGATAATCAGTAATAAAAATCTACTCATTCAGCAACCTCCTATCACTGACAATAATAAATTTGAAATTCACTCTCTTTGTTAATAATTCAATATGCTGCTACCTAATACCTCTATCGATAATGTTATTTTACTAATAGAAAAAAGCCTTCTTCCACCCAATTATTGAATTAGATAAAAGAAGGCTGTATTCGAACTTAACTACTGGTTATTTCAAAGATATCTTAGTAAATTTCGGGTATCTAAAGATAGTTTCATATATATGAAACTGAATATCTCCCAGCACTATCTCTCCACATTAAAGTATCTCGCCTCAGGATGGGCAAATACTATCGCTGATACAGATGCTTCTGGCTCCATCATGCAACAGATACAATCAAATTCGTTATGAACGTTGATATAACAACATTCTTCTATCTAATTTAGGTTAATTATAGCCTTATCAAATGGCTTTATCAATTTTTAAATAAATTTGATACATTCAAAACGTATGACCAATAAGGGTTACAAGATTACCACTGAATTATTTGTTCTTCCTCTTAATTAAATATAATAAATAAAGAAGTTACTCACGAAATTTGAGTAACTTTTAAAACACCATATTATAAGAAACTTCCCGTCACAAAATAATCTATCACTGAAAGAACAACTAAACCTACAACATAAAAACCAACTGGCATATGCTCACACCACCTTTTGGTTTTAGTATGTTCAATTTTTCATTTTTCTTTTCATCCATTATTTAGTATCTAAATGAAAGGTGTATAAATAGGGTTATAAACTTTTACATCTGTCTAAATAGTAGGTGTCTATATGGTATCGCAACCGTCTAAATGACCGTCTAAATAATTATTTAGACACTTTAGAGCTTGGAAATCCCTTGAGCCATAAGGGTTTATGGGATTTCCAAAAGTGCAGACTCTATATATATTGAGGGAGAAAGTTGAATAAAATAATTAAAACCTTAAGAGTGATTATTGGATTTTTTTCTAATCATCATCTTATAATCCTAAGATAAGCATATTAGGGGGAAAAAGGATGGCTGCAAAAGAAAAGACAAAAAAACCATTTTATAAAAAATGGTGGGTTTGGGCATTGGCAATAATAGTTATCGCTATTGCTGCTAGCAGTGGTGAAGACGAAAAAGAAGAAACTACTTCACCAAAAGAAGAAGTAAAAGTCGATGTTAAAGAAAAACCCAAAGAAGAGGCGAAAAAAGAAGTAAAAGCCGATGTTAAAGAGAAACAAAAAGAAAAAGTGGTAAAAACAGTTACTCAAGAAGAGTTTGAATCCTATGCAAGAAATATTAAAGGCGGTACTTTTATTAAAACGATTTCTGTTTCACAAAATAAAGGTAATATTGAATATTTCTCTACATTTGATGAATATAAAACAGCAAATCCTCAAGGCTTGCTTACTGAAGATGATTACAAAGGATATTTCGATTCTGGCGAAGCAATACAAAAGATTTTTGTCGGTGAAAATGTACGTTTATTAAGACAATTTCCTGCTTTAGATTCTACTTCTATGACTCTTTCTTTCGATGGAAAATCATATTCAATTGATTTAAAAAGAGATGAAGTGAATGCATATTTAGGATTTAAAGTAGAAGAATTAAGCACTAATGATGGTTCATGGAATAGTAAATTTTCAGACCCTTACATCTATAGCGATGAAAAGCGACAAGCGTTCTTCAATAAATTCGCAACTGTAAAATAAGTAGATACAAATTATCTTAGGGTAATGAATTTTAAACATATGTAAATAAAGAGAACTAATATATTATATATATCAAATATGTTGGTTCTCTTTTTATTATGTATGGATATTTCTGAATAACTATTGCTTTTGAACTTTTTTTCTTATGCAACAAACGGGGCAGGTTAGTTCAATAATTAATTTCCTGTATTTTACAAAAAACAGAGAAAAAATGATAAGATTTTAATATGTATGGACATAAAATAGGAGGGTGATTCAGAATGGAGTTCAAATTTGAGAACGGCGCTATAGTCCTCCCCCCCTTTACACATTACATTTATCGCAATAATTATTATTATCTTATTAGTAAAGTGGAGCAAACAATTAGAAACAAGACGATTTACGGTTTTCTTTTACTTTTTAATTAGCACCTACATTGCCCCAATTTTTTCTCTGAGTACAAATGAAGGTTTATTTCGGCTATGGTTTCCCTTAGGGTTTGTTGTAATATGTTTTTACTTGTTTCGTAGCAAAAGAAACCATCCATCTAAAATGAAAGCGAGTATTTTAGGACTGTGCATAGCGTTATATCAGTTAGTTTTTCAATACTTTGGGTAGTTTTGTTATAGCACTAACGGCAGGTTTGTGGAATATTACCTTTAATTGTTGGGAAGCTAACAATAGGTGAAAACGTTATGAAAAAATTTCTTTTTATTATATTATTGCTTATTTCATTAAATCATTTTACTATACCTGCTTATTCAGCAACTATAAATGAGTCGGATAGTGAACTATGTGAGGCGTTTAAATATGCACTTATTATTAGTCTAA
Organism: Bacillus massiliigorillae; assembly: GCF_000380245.2. Lineage (GTDB taxonomy): Bacteria > Bacillota > Bacilli > Bacillales > DSM-1321 > Bacillus_AD > Bacillus_AD massiliigorillae. The sequence continues at coordinate 1,049,049 of NZ_HG428741.1, read as the reverse complement.
GAAAACCAATTGATAAAGCCATTTCTGAAATTTATAACAAAGATAAAAATGCACCAGAAGACCTTACTTGGGCTCCGTATGCTACTGAAATTCTTAAGATTAGGCAATCAAATGGAATCGGAGGTGCTTATGAAATCACTTTGAAAGTTACACCTTATTATCGTGCTCACATTACTTATGGAGAGGATAAAATTATCGTAACGGCAGATGGAAAATTAATTGATTATAAACATTTGAAAACTTATCCAAAAATAGACTTCAAATAACAGATTGTTAAATGACATCTATTTGTGAAGAAATGTACTTAAACAAACGGGTGCTAGAGCTGAAGTTCAAGGCTGCTTATAAGCAGTCTTATATTTGTTATGGCACTAACGGGCAAGATAGCTTAATAAAGATAGTCGCAATAGGCTTGGGAACAATATATCTAATATATAGTTTAGGGTGATGAAATTGAACAATAGTAAACCTTATTTATTGCTTTTATTCAGTATTTTAATGTGTGTAACAGTAGGTGAGACAGTCTATGCACATCCGAACGATAAGCCCCCATCTCTTGAAAAAATGTATACTCAAATTGGGTATACAACTATTGAGGATGCCGTTAAGGAATTTGAAAATCATTTTAAATGTAAAGTAAAACTTCCTTCTCTTCAACCTTCTATCCCTTTCACACACCAATTCGGAATATTCCGGGAAGATAAAAAATATAAAATAAATGATATGCTTGAAATTCATTATGTAAACGAAAAATTATCACAAAATCATTTCAAAATAGACATTAGACCTATTAAAAATAAAGTACCCTTTGAAGATAGTTTAAATAAACATTTTTTCAAATTAAATGATGGTCAGAATGCTTTATATATTGACGGGAAATTTTTAAAATTTTTTGTATTTGAAAAATATAATTTGCAATATTTATTTGGAATTGATGAAAGGATTTCTAAACAAGTGACACCAAAAGTATTACTTGAAATTGCTAATTCAATTGATTAAATCCCTTCAGCAGTATTAGTTTTCTCCAGAAACATTGTGAAAGATTCCACTTAAGCTATCAGGTGCGTTAGTTGAAGAACGGAGATAGCCAAAAAGCTGTCTCTCTTTTTTTAAAAGTACATTATTCATACAGATTCACGAACATATAAATGTCTAAATGATATAAACATTCGTATTGATACAACACCATAAATCTTTGCAACCGTCTAAATGACCGTCTAAATTATAATTTAGACACTTCTCCTTTTACACAATAGTTGGGGCTGTAAGCATGGGAAGAAATCATGATTTGCAGACTCTATATATTAATTTATTATTATTTTAAATAATTAAATATATAGAGTTGGGCGAAGAACCAGAGCGAAGTTAAAATTCGGATTAAATCTGAATTTTATATGAAGCTTACTTAATAATCAATTATCTTTTCATATTCACATAACCTCATTTTTCGTGAGTGAGTGTAGGAGCGGTAATGCAACCTTATATTTTCAAAATCTTTCTATTCCTTTTGATGACAAGTACCTCCCCATAAAAAAGAAAATGACACCCCTAGAAGGATGTCTAAATTGTTTGTTCATATTCTTTAAGAACTTTATAAAATGAGTTCTTTTTCAACTCTAACAAAGACATAAACTGAACTCCTGTTATCTCTTTTCTTTTCCATTTAGGATAGTTACTATCTAACTTTTTTCTTTGTTCCATGTTTAATGTTCCTAAATTTAATTGCGGTCTACCTAAATGCTGACCTTTTGCTTTTGCAATCGCTATCCCTTCAGCTTGACGTTGTAAAATGTTATCACGCTCACGCTCACTAACAAAGGCTAAGACTTGGAGAACTAAATCACTTACAAAAGTTCCTAATTGGTCTTTATATTGTGTTGTATCGAGTAAGGGCATGTCTAATACTTTTATATCTGCTTTAATATTTTGGGTTATATCTTCCCATTCTCGTTTTATTTCTTTAGAGTTTCTTCCAAAGCGGTCAATTGATTTCACATAAAGTAAGTCTCCTTCACGCAAACACTGTTTCATGGCTTGATATTGCGGTCTATTAAAGTCTTTACCGCTTTCTTTATCAATAAATATATCTCGTTCATGAATACCCAATTCTTTGATTTCCATAAGCTGTCTTGCTTCATTTTGGTCTTTACTCGATACTCTTATATAAAAAAATGTTTTTTACTCACTTATAATTCACTCCTTTCTGATATTCGTATTACAATTACATCCAATCTGTTTATAAAAGTATATGCTAATAGATAAACGTTTATAATAAAAAAAACAAATTTTACAAACGATACATACTCAGTATTTCTAATAACCTTAAAGGTATACATTTATAAACTTTATACGATTATGCTCTAGAAAACGGCTAGTCTGATCGAGTTTTTACGTCCTGATGAGTTAGATGTTGTGATTGAGCAGATTAAGGGTAGGAATCCAGAGGAGTGAGGAAAAATGTAAGATTTTCAGATTAATTTATGAGCAGAAAAATGGATTAAAAACATGATAAACTTAAGAAAAATATAAACAAATTCAAATAAAGAAGTAGCGAATAAATCAACAAATTTAATTGATATTCCAAAAAATAACAAAATATAGTAATATATTACTTAAAAGGAGGCGGATGTTATATCTAATAATGTTTTTTATGCAGATTTAGACCTAATAAATGGAAAAGGCGTATTAGTCACAGGTCATGGAAAAGGCTTAGTTAGTAAGGATTCTAATATTAACGGAGAATACATAGCTAATGACAGTGTTAGACTAATAGCTAAGAATGGAGATCTATTTGGGTATCAAGGATATGTTGAAAAAGAAGATAACGAATTAACTAAAATAGAGTACCTTTTATACTTTTTCGCACAATCCGAACCTAATCAACCACCGGCACCCACTATTATTACTGCTAAAGCATATTTATCATTGAGTAAACATAATATTGTTACTGGTGAACAAATTGCTCAGATGTTTAATTCTTTCTTGGGTAAAGCTTCTCAAAATTCAAAAAGTGCATACAGTGAGTATGAAGAAATTTTAGGGCAAGTAAATAATGCTTCTTTTATTTCAGTCCCATTTACAGAAAATGAAAACCAGAGAGCAACATTTGTAAATAATCTTATTAAGTAAAAATCATCTTAAATAACTTAATTCATCCGATTGTTTGTTGATTATTTGCAAAAGAATAAGAAAAGAGCCTAGAACCCTTTTAAAATTACGGATTCTAAGCTTTTTTTTATAATTCCCACTCAATAGTAGCAGGTGGCTTAGAAGTAATATCATACACAACGCGGTTGATGTGTGCTACTTCGTTTACGATAAACGTTGATATATCAAGGTTTATTAGCCGTCTACTAATAATTGAGGTTTTAAATTACAGTTCAATTATTTACGTTATTTTTGTAAGTCAATTGTAGCAGGTGGAAAGGGTTTTGTTCAACATTTTTCACCTTCAATAATGATTATATGTTGTTTTAGTTTTATCTACTACTTCCTATTAATGGCTGTAACTCGGCATGAAACATAGCTTCTAATGCTGCAATAACTATATTTTGCTTTGCATTATCTAAATCACTATTGAATGAGAAAGTCATAATTTCTAAATTTAACTCTTCACCAATAAACTTAGCAAAGCTCCCTAAATACATAGCATATGTACTAGCTTTATCAGTTTTTACTTGTAAATGCTGATTTAATCTTTTTGAAAGGCTTTCAAATCTTCTTCCTACATAAATAACTCTAGAACCTTTATTTTTTATTTCTATTCGTTCCTCATTAATTCTTGGAACTTTTTTAGTTTTATCTTTAAAAGCTAACCAATTCTCATTAAATTTATTAAATTCACTACAATGGAATATATAAATACCTGGAGATTTTGGGAAAGGTCCACTTTTATTATTTGCTTTCCCGCTTTTGGTAATATTAATATTGTAAGTACCTATTTCAATATTGTCTTCCGCAATTATATTTAGAATCGATTTCAATTTTTCTATATTTTCTAAAACAAAATTACTCACTTTATCTACTCCCCCACATTTTTATAAATCATTTTCTAATTAAATATAATAAAAAACCGCTATTAAGTTCTTCTCTTAATTTGCGGTTTTGCTTTTAATATTTACAGGTAATCACTGGATAAATACTCTTAATAAGACCAATGTAAACGATTTAATCTTTCAAGAAACTGATCAGCTACTTCTGGCTCAACACTCTTTATGAAATACACCTTACCATAGATATATTCTTTAAAAAAAGACTTCTCTGCCATACCTTTCGCTCTTAAATGACCGTATATTCCATATTTCTCACAATAATAAATTTGTTGTTCAACCTCTTTTTTAAATGCTCTTTTAACTTGAACACCATTATTAACCAAGAGCCCTGTAACAAACTGCGCTTGGTTCTTAAATTGCATACGCTCTTTTTTATTATTTAAATTAAAACCATAGAACTCAACAATTTGCTTAAAAGCTTTTCTTTTAGATAAAAAAAGAGGTATGTCATTAGTAGATATAGTCATGTCATCTGCATATCTAGAATAATTTGCACTAATTTCATTTGCCATAACCTTCATTGATTCATCCATTTTATTGCAGAGAATGTTAGATATAGTTGGACTACATGGTGAACCTTGAGGTAATTTCCCACAATGTGTAGTCAAACAAGCAAAAGCATAGGAAATCTGAGAAGAGTATCCTACATTATAAAATAAAAAATAAACATCTTTGAATGAGATTGATGGAAAAAAGTCCTTAATATCTATGGTATAAACTAACTCTTTATTAACATGAACCTTTGCATTATCTACAATACTAGTTTGTTTTTTAAAACCAGTTGCACAAGCATTAACAGGAAAATGTAATAATATGTTATCAAGAATCCATTTTTGAATCTTTTTTAAATTCAAACTTGGTGCTTCAATAATTCTATAGTCACCAGATTTTTTAGGAATCTTAAACTCTTTATAAAATGTTTCTGTATTTATTATATAATAAAACAGCGTATTGTAATTTATCCCCATCAACATTGATAAATGCTTAACATCAAAAATCACAGGAAAATTTTCATTATATAAATTTTCTGCATATTGGGTACATCTTTTTATATATTTATCTGAAAATCCTTTTGCAATTAATTTCACCTTTAATTCATCTAAATAGTTCATATTATTCCTCTGTAAGATTATCTAGCTTCTACTATAATTTATTGTTTTACTAAACATAATATCGCTTGTCGATATAAAACCATGATCATTTTTTTGGTTTTAGGGATTAAAAAGCGCTCTCCTTTTTAATCCCTAATGCTATAAAGTAGCATTAATTATGACTAGGACTCCCAGCCAATCTAGAAGCTAGACAATCTTATTATATTATATTTGATTTAAATTTTTTATCAAACCTTTTTGGTATATAAACTTCTGTAAAACTCATAGGAGTTTGTGTAAAGATTTCTTCTTCATCTACGCTATCGTAATCCACTTCTAATAAATTTATTCTCTTTAATTCATCCAATCCTTTATCAGTTAGTTTAAAATATTGGTCAAGTTTTAACATATCCGCTTTCAATAATTCCTCTAACATTAAATCTAATTGTTCTTTCTGGAATCCAAATAACATTAATAACTCATTATAGGAATAACTAGCTCTAACATTATTAAAATAATGTAATATCATTACTGTTTTATATTTATCCATTAGGCATTTGTTTCCTCTTCTTATTAGAGTAGTTTTGTTTTCGACGATTTGGAGCAGTGATACGAACAAACAACCTCTTCCACTTATCTGGATCTTTATCCGAATAATACCAAAAACTACTTACCGTATTATTTGGTATATTATGAGAGAACAATACTAATAACTCTGATTGTTCATACCCCAATATATTTCTGTTATTTTCTCCCCATAAACCTTCTTCCATACTATATAATTGGTCAAATTCTTCTTTTGAAAGAATTTCTATCGCCGATAATTTTTTCAACTCAAAACAATAGACAAATTCAATTTCAATTTCAGTATAGCATTTTGAAAGAGAATTAAATTCATCAATCGCTTGTTCAGTGACTGCTAAAAATAAAAAAACAATTTTCTTGCCCTGCATTTTTTTGTGATGATAATTTACAAATTTTCTTACAGTACCACCCGTTCCAGAAATATCATCTATAAATATTAATGTATTACTATCATCCGCATATTTAATATCATTAATAATAGAGTCTCGATATGGTAATAATCGTGTTCCTTTTACCTGTTCTTCCATATCAAGTTCCTTAACTAATGAAATCATTTCATTTGAGCCGCTATATCTTCCATCAATCGGTGTTAATGGTAAAAGAGCAGTAGTATTAAAATTATTATTGTCTTTTTTGAATACTATCATTTTTTCTTTTAATAGACTTTTTATTTCTTTTTTTGAAAAGAACCTTAAATTATAAAATAGCTCATTCAAAATTTTTTTATCTGTTCCTGATGTAACGTTTTGAATCCACTCTCTATATTTTGAATCTATATCTTTAAAGTATAATTCATCATCATAATCGGCTTTCACTTTCTGCAAATATTCCACCATTTTTCCATCCATGAATAGACTCATCCTTCAATGTTAATCTCTAATTATTTTAAATATAACATATTTCCAACTTAATCTAGTCGTATCGAATTAAGTTTCTTTTAATTTTGCATGAATGAATCTACCTACCTATATACTTAATGGCTATTTGTGTATCCTCACCTTAAATAAAATTCTTACTTTTAGTTTGGTCTACCTTACTTTCATAAAAGTATAACTTTTATGAAAATTTAGGCTCAGCACGTAATCACTAGATTAAAAACAACACACGATTCATTCTTGATTACGGTTGCACATAGAAAATCCACACAAAACATTGTTTTGCTACGTGGAATCGATGTCTTTATCCACAATCATTTTAACTCAACTAGATATGTCAATTTTCCTAAGTTAATAAGCTTGCACTTAAATTCACACAAAATAACGTTTATAGACAAGATTCACTTAACGATTTCACACACATTAAATTTTATAACATAGTGCATGGACAGTAGTGTTAAACTAAGGAATTTATCATATAAAATTCTTCTTTTATCAAAAGTAATTTCTCTATAGCATGATTTTTTGAAGTTATAATTATGAGGATAAAATGAGTTTTTTTAAAACTACGTTTTTCTAGCTCACTTATTTAAACTAAATATTAGGAAAAATCATAACCATAATATTTTTGTAGTCCTTCAATTCTTTCAATGTATAGTCTATCAAAATATAATTTATAGTAATCTTCATCAACACAATAATCAGCTAATTTAGGAGTATTATATGTTGATTTACCACCTAACTCTTCATCAGTTTCTTTAACTAGTCTTGGTTTTAGAAATGCATGTACTTTTTTTTCTGCTTCTTCAACCACACACTCTAAACGCTTCATTTGAAAATCTTCTTTATTTTGGATTAAGAACTGAGTTTCATCTAATTTAAATTGTTCAATGGCTTCTTTATTATATTTTTTTAAGTATGCAATGATTTTCTTTTTACGTGCTTTAAGATATATTGCATATTCTTCAAAGCAATAACTTAATCCTAATACAATTCCGTTGTCATCAGTAATTGTAGCAATTTTTTCATCAAACTCTTTTTCATACGCTTTTGTTTTTTTAGTTTTTCTATATGTAGAGATATACCAATCTGTTACATCATGTTTTTCCATTAATGTACGTTTAAGACTAGTTGCTTCTTTATGTGTTCTTACAGATAAGTTAATTTCTTCACCATTTAATAACTTACCTTTGTGAACAGGATAATACTCAATAATACCTAACCCTTTCATACGGTTTAATGTACCTGCAATTTGTTTAATTAAACCTTTAACGATTAGTGTATAATCATCAACTAATCTATCCTCTCCACTTTGAATAATATTCCCTTTTTTTAATTCTTTAATAAAATTATCTCTATCACGTTCCCTCCAACGTGAACGTAATATTTCGTAAGTTTTAACGTTAATTACTCCAAAATCTAATGCCCATCCAGCAAGTGTTTGTGAATCTTCCTTTTCTAAGCCTTGCTCTAACACTGAAACAACTATAATATCAAGATTTTTTGTATATGGTTTCCAAGCACCGTTTGAAATACGACCATCTTCTCTTACAGAACGTTCCTCTTTTTCTACCCCAACTCTATATACATTGCCACTACCATGAGGATTCTTAATAATCTCTACAAATTCATAAATTTCCTCCATTGTTTTTATAACAGCATTCTCTACATGCTTACTTTTAAACTTGCCATGTTTTTCAAAATGTGCTTTCTGATTCTCATTACCATATTTATCCACAGCTTCTCTTTTAGTATAAACCATTTAATCTTACCCCTTTTTTATTATCTTTTCTTAAAGGGCAACATAATCAGTAATAATATTATTTATTATATATTGTTAGTGATTATGTTGCCCTTAATTGTGAAACAACTTCATTTATTATGTACTTTTTGACCACCATCCTCCGACTGTACGCTACGCAAGACAGTCGAAGCCTAGCCACAAAAAGTACGCAAAAATGGCTCGTCCTATATTTTTTTCAATATATAATATAGTATTGGATTAATTTAAATCCAATACTATATTATACCATAAAAATACTTTTTTGTCAATTTAGGTGTCAAGAGTTCAATATTTTCCAATAAATTCTTTATAAAAATCTATTGTTTCTTATCTACTTAACAATTATTTGCTTATTAAGACTTGAGCACAGCGTGAGCCTTTACCTAATAGCTTTAATATCAAAACTTTTTACTTAAAAGTATGATGGAATATATAAGATTCAAATAGAAATAATTTGTAGAGGAATATAAAGGGTAGGCATTTAAATAAAAAATAAACATTCCAAATATGAATGTTTATTTTTTTAACAAATTTAAATGGTAAGTCATAGTATTACTATTTGAATTTTTATAAACTATATCATAATTTGATTTTAATATATCTTGAATATCATCAGAGGGTGTTTGTGCAAAATTCTCCTGGATTTTTAACGAACAAGATAGTAAATCTATTGTTGCATCATTATTTTGAAAGCTACACTTATAACTTCCAAAATGGGAGCAACTACTCGATTCATATACAAATAAATTTTGCGTACAACTGTTCTTAATTTTTTCTACTAATCCTTCATAGTTCATTAGTGATAAAGTATGATGGTGATTAACAGAAAAACGTTCCAAATTTTCATTGTTAGTCTTCTCAATTTTAATTAATACTTTTTCAAAATCAGTCCCACAAAATTCATAAATAAAAATCACTTTAGTTATTGGTATTTGTTGTTTGAAATAAATAAATAGCTCTGTTTGTTGTCTTGGTTTTATCTCTAAAATTGGTTGGATCAGGTCTATAATAAAATTGTTTTCGTTGTAAGGAAGCCCTTCTAAATATTGAAAGAACCGCTTGAAATGCAATCTATTCTGAATATCAAGCTTTAAAATAGGCTTCTTATTAAAAAATATCAATATGAAAGGTAGTATAGTAAACGTTAAAATAACAACCAAAAGAGCTATAAACGTAGAGATTTCATCAGCAAGCCCGATCTTCATTTTACCATTCTCACGATTAAGCCAATAACCAACCCCTGCAATAAACCATGCAATTCCTGATAACCAAGAAATTATAGAAAAGAACATTAAATTAGATTTATATATTTTTGTACCACTTATACCATAAATCATTTCGTTTACCTTTTGAATAACTACATTATTTGATTGGGTAGAACTTTGAAAATGTGCAATAATTTCTTTGTCTAATTGTTTAGAGTGATAAATTATCTTTTCATTATATTGACTAAATACAATAGTTGTAAGTGCTAGTAAAGCTGCAACTATAGGAGAAGTCCAAGTTAAAATTTGAATAGAGTAGGTGGAAACACCACTAAAAAAATTACTAATACTCATCTACTTTATTTTCTCCATATAAATTTATTATTTTTAAGGAAGTTATTAATATTTGCTCTACTAGCTGTTTATCATTTGTAAATGGAAAGGTAATTACACCATTTGTATATAAGTTAATTAGATATTTAGAATAAAGCGTTCCTTTTATACCATATATTCCATCAGCTTGAATTAAACTAAAATTTTCTATATTAACATTATTAAAATTAACTAATTTACCTTGCTTCAATGGTATTCTTAAAATTTCAAATATAATTTCATTTTCAAACATATGATTAATAATTTTTTTAAAAAATTTTATATGCTGAATACTTGATGTAAAAAGATAAAAAATGTTGTCTTTATACATGAAATTCAAGATATTCATTTGACCGTATTCATAGGAATTAGTATAGCAAACTTCACCAGTATTATTATTTTCATCATAAAAGTTTATTGAAAAGAACTTTCTTGTATTTTTAGAATGAATGTTTTTCTCAAAAAAATAGTGGTCAGTTAGTTTATCATTACTTATATTAGTTACTTTTACTGGTATAGCACTATTGCAAAAAAACATTTTGATTCTCCTTTATTAATTATGAGTATATCTTGCAAGAGGAAATTTAGATACAAAATAGTTCTCCATAGCAATTTTATCATCAATATCCGTAATGATTTCTGAAAGCTCTCTATATATATCACCAACTAATTGGTTATTAGTTTTTGGTAATGGTAATTTTTCATGTATTAATTTAGCTCCATTTTCAACACTTGAATAATCATAAATTAAATCAATAAGAGCTGCTTGTATTTTTATACATATATCTCGAACAGCTTGGTTAGTATTAGGGTCATCTGCATCAAATATAAATGAGAGCTTTCCTTGTAAGTCGATGATAAAAGAAGTTGTAAATATAACCTCTTCTCCATTATTATGGCTAACTTTTTGTAGTGAAATTTTCAAATTGTCTACTTCATCACGACTATGGATTCTATTTAGGACTTCCGGAGCACTTAACAAATCAGTACCTTTCATTTTCATACCTTGAACTTTGGCTGCATCTAGATTGGTAAAGCTTACCGAATCAATTGTAAAATCATAATTTAAATCAGGTATAGTTTTATAAATCAAGTTAATAATTAAAAGAGTTGTATTAGAAAATTCCGTATCATTATTTTTATCCATGCTTTTTTTTCTTTTCAATATATAAAAAGGCTCTAAAGTATTTCCTGTACGTTCTCTTATTAAGCTCATTAACTGATTATGACCCTTATCATTAGTAGATTTTGAAGATATACATCTTTTATTTTTAAAATCAAATATTATCTGAATAACACCTGAATCTTTCTGGTATTTTTTATCATCAATTACATCTACTCCATTCTCACAAAAAGTAAATTTGTACTGTATTGTTTGATTAATATTGTCTATAGAGTATTCACTTAACTCAAAGTCGAAATCATTGTAATTAATAGGTTTTGAAAAACAACTTAACAAATTTCTATCAAATACATCAACTTCTATACCAGTTGAAAAAGAATAAATATAATTTGGATTTTGAGCTGAATAAGAGTATTCTAATAAATAATATAATTCATCAAATATGTCTTCTGATGTATCAGGTCGGTCTATGGTATACTGAATAATATATTGTATACACTCTGTTTCATCACCAAATGAAATTTTTCTCTTTTCTTGTTGAGAAAAGTAGTTTGAGATACTTTCAATCCGTTGTTTTTTAGTTGGATTAAATTGCATTTTTTTGTTGAAATAAATAGTAAATCTTGTAATGTCCATATAAAAGCTCCTGTTTTTTTTTGTTAATTTTATAATAACAAATAATTAGGATACATTAATAATATAAATGCATTTATGGTTCAATTATTTATTTCGTAAAATTAACGTTAGAGGGTTCTTTTATGTTTATATTAACGAAAATAGTAGAGCCGTTAAGATTCTGATTAGATAACTTTTTTTAGCAGCCTAAGTGGCTTTCAGTTTAACTATCACAATTCTAATTCATCCTCCTGCTAATGCTTTAACCGCTCTTTCTTCATGTTTTAATACTTCCTTATGTGTATTTCGCATAACCTTACCAAAGTACACTAGACGTTATTTAGAGCCTTTTCCATGAATGAGAATGTTCCTACGAATCCGATATCAGATAATACAGAGGACAAAAAAACGATGGACTATCTATTGAAGAAATCAGAGCGATATTGTAGCACCTTTTAAATAGACCTAAATATAAAAAGAAGTGCTGACTGGTGCAATATTTTGAACCAGTCAGCACTTCTTACTGTAAACATTCACCATGTAGATAAACTAAATCCGTTATTTTTACTCACTTTTTAAAATTAAATATATCTTCTCAATTTGTCTTCTGCATTTCTTAATGATGCAAAGAAATCCTCTTCATCATATTTTAATTTATCTCCATAAACTTTACGCTCTTCATTTGCTACTTGTAATCCCATAACCTCCATCATTAATAGTGATGCTAATAGTGATTTTTCTGCTTCTGTGTAACCACTCATATAAAACACTCCTTTTGTTGATTATTAATTTATAGTATGGACTAACCGAACATGTTTAAGACGAATAGCAATTTAAAATTAATTTCAAACCCTTTTAAGCATTATTTAAATAACCTCAGTAATCAGCTAACTGCCTTTAAAGCAATTTTAAACCTTTTAAAATGATAGGTTTTTGAGCTACGGGTCTATGCGTAATAATAAAAGACTATATAAATTATCTATATTTTATATTAAAGGTTAGTATAGTTATTTATTCGGTCTGAACCCGTAGCTCCAGTTCTATCGTAAAAGTCCCTAGAATCAATTCTAAAGGTCTTGAACGTTATTTGTATTAGTAGTAAATAAGTAATACGCTAAAACGTCTTAGAAAGTAAATGATGGAAAATTCAGGGCGTCAGTGTCGTTAAATGTTTTTATTAAACAGGTTCTTTTACAACGTTGCCTTTAAGTTGACAGTAATATTTTGAATAACTAATAATCAATCAGTTTTGGTTTTTCTTTTCTTTGAATCTTCAAGAGCATTAATTAAAGAATACTTATCATGCAAATCATGCACCACAGAGTCCAATACATGAGCATACCTTTGTGTAACCGTAATATCCGAATGACCTAAGATTTTTTGTAATACACGTATATTTCCTGTTTCTTTAATAAAATGAGCACTTGCTGTATGTCTAAACAAATGAGGATACACTCTTTTATTCACACCCGCTCTTTTAGCATATTCTTTCATCTTTGTAGAAACTTCTCTCCCGCTATTTTCCAAGGGTTTACCGTTCCAAGATTGAAAAATATAATCATTATTAAACTCTTCTACTTCTTTTATTAATTTTCTAATTAACTTTGCTGTCTTTCTTGATATTGGAACAGTACGTATTTTTCTGCTCTTGGTCTTATTAAAAGTTATGGTTTGATTTTCTAAATCCACATCTTGTTTTTTTAACGCTAACGTTTCACCTATCCTACTAAATGTGTCAATGAGTACATGAATCATCACATAATCTCGAAATTCCGTATACTTACTCAAATCCATACTTTTTAATATACCTTGAACTTCTTCAAGAGATAATACAATTATCGCTTTCTCATCCTCTTTCAAATACTTTATATTCTTGAAAATGTGTACACATATATCTTCCTCATCCAGAATCTTAAATGCACCTTTAGCATTTGTAATATAACTATTAATTGTATTATTTTGTAATCCCTTTGTGATTAAGAAATGGATGAAATTTTTAGCATCCTTTTCAGTTAGTTCACTCACATTCTTTTCTTCATTTTCTTTCATAAATTCCCCAAGATGTTTAAAAAACTTTTTATAGTTCCTAACAGTCTCAATACTCAATCCTTCAATTTCTTTATTTTTTATAATGATTGATTGTGCTTCTTCTAATGAAACATCCCCCATCTTATCATTTTCAATAGTTAACTTACGTTTTCTACCCAAATAAAAAACCCTTCTTTCATCCAATTATAAATTAGATAAAAGAAGGTTTTTAACATTCATAACTACTGGTTGTATCAGAGAAATTATGTTCACTTCTGGCTTTATACAGATGGCTTTATAAGTCCGAAATTATTTATACACACAAATTCCGATAACGATACTAAGACATCTCATAAACCCTGATATGAAGCACTATCTCTCCACATTAAAGTATCTCGCCTCAGGATGGGCAAATACTATCGCTGATACAGATGCTTCTGGCTCCATCATGCAACCATCGGTCAATCGAACACCAATATCTTCTGGCTTCAGTAATCTAAATAGCTTCTCTTGATCTTCAAGATTCGGACATGCTGGATAGCCGAATGAGAATCTTTGACCAACGTATTTGGCAGCGAAGCGTTCTTGCATTGTCATGTCGATTGAATCACTAATACCGAATTTATCGCGCATTACTTGATGAATTCTTTCAGCAAATCCTTCCGCTGTTTCAAGAGCAATTGATTGAATAGCATGGCTCTTTAAGAATTCACCACTCTCCTTCCATGCGTCGCTTCGTTGTCTAATACCTTTACCCGCTGTTACTACGAAGAACCCTACATAATCCATTTCTCCCGATGAAACAGGCTTTAAATAATCAGCTAGGCAAAGGAATGGCGCACTTTCTTGTCTTGGAAAATCAAATTCTTCTAACACTTCACTATGGTTTTCTGGATTGTATACAATCACTTTATTACCATCGCTTTGTGCAGGGAAGAATTGATACACCGAATTGACACTATATTCACTTTGTAATAGGTCAGCATATAATGTATCTACTAAATCTGTTAATTGCAGTGCTTTTTCATCCTTTTCAGCTAATAACTTGTCTAATTTTCCTTTTAAACCTAAGTGATGACCGATTAACATTTGACGGTTCACATAAGGCATGATTGTTTGTAATGGATAATCAATTAGCGTATGTCGCTTCGTATCTTCAGGAACTTTTACTTCTGCTGGATTAACAGTAATAACTACTTCTTCTACTTTCTTTTCTTTTACTGGTCTTTGTGCCGCAAGAGCTAAAGATTTCTTTCTTTTTTCATCTAGCGCATCAACAAATTCTTGTTTTCGCTCCTCATCATGCATCGTATTAGCAAGAGCTAGACCGTCCATTGCATCTTTCGCATAAAGAACCGTACCTTCATACTCTGGTGCAATTTTGAAATCCGTAAACTTTCTCGATAGTGCTGCCCCACCAACCATAATTGGTGTATCGATATTTTTTTCTTTTAAATCTTGAGCTGTTAATACCATTTGTTGTGCGGATTTTACTAGCAATCCAGATAATCCAATCATCGATGGCTTATGTTCTTCAACAGCTTCTATAATTTGTTGAGCTGTTACTTTAATACCTAAGTCAACAATTGTATATCCATTATTAGCAAGAATAATTTCTACTAAGTTCTTTCCGATATCATGTACGTCACCTTTAACAGTAGCCAAAATGATTTTCCCTTTAGAATTCCCTGTTTCACTCACTTCCATGAATTGCTCTAAGTGAGAAACAGATGTTTTCATTACTTCAGCACTTTGAAGTACTTCTGCAACAATTAGCTGATTATCATTAAATAGAACACCTACTTCACTCATACCTGCCATTAAAGGTCCATTGATTATATCTAACGGAGCCATTCCTTTCGCTAGAGCTTCGTCCAAGTCAGGTATTAATCCTTCTTTCGTTCCTTCAATAATGTATTGTGCTAATCGTTCTTCAAGCGGTAACTGCTTCGTATCTATTTTCTTTTCAACTTTTTTATCACGGAAATACGCCGTGAATTGTTGAAGAGTCTCATCACTCGTTTCGAATAATAGTTTTTCAGACAGCTCTACTTCTTCTTTTGGAATACTTGCGAAACGCTCTAATTTCTCTGTGTTAACAATGGCGTAATCAAGTCCCGCTTTCGTACAGTGATATAGGAATACTGCATTAAGTACTTCTCTACCTCTAGGTGGTAAACCAAACGACACATTACTTATCCCTAAAATGGCTAAGCATTGAGGTAGTTCTTCTTTAATTGCTCGAATACCTTTCACAGTTTCTAATGCGGAACCAACATATTGTTCATCACCTGTTCCTACTGGGAATACAAGTGGATCATAGATGATATCTTTCGGATTCATACCATATTTATTTACTAACAAGTCATATGAACGTTTGGCAATTCTTAATTTATCTTCCGCTGTGATTGCCATCCCTTTTTCATCGATAGTACCAACAACAAGAGCACCACCATATTTATGAATAAGAGCAGATACGCTTTTGAATTTTTCTTCTCCATCTTCTAAGTTCACTGAGTTAATAACCGCTTTACCTTGCGAATATTTTAATGCTTGCTCAATAACAGCATCATCCGTCGAATCGACTACAAGCGGAACCTTAACTTTTTTAACAACTTCTTTTACAAATTCCTTCATATTACCTAATTCATCATCATCAGGATCAGCTAAACAAATATCAATAACATGTGCCCCTTTTTTCACTTGAGCACGAGCAATTTCAGATGCTTGCTCAAAGGCTTTATCACGAATTAGTTGTTTAAACTTTCTAGAGCCAATTACATTTGTTCGCTCACCTACAAATAACGGTCTCATGCTATCATCGTATAATAAAGAATCTGTACCCGAAACGGCATGATTATGTGTTTCTGAAGGAATTGGGCGCGGAGGAAGTGTCGCTACTTCTTCTACCATTGCCTTTACATGTGCCGGTGTCGTACCACAACAGCCTCCAATAATATTAATCCAACCTTTTTCCGCAAACTGTCTTACTTTACTCGCTAAAGAGGCAGGAGATTCATGATAATGCCCCTCTTCATCCGGTAAACCAGCATTCGGGTAACAACTAATACCTGTATTAGCTAACTGAGACAATGTACGCACATGATCCGTCATAAACTCTGGACCTGTTGCACAGTTTAAACCTACAGCGATTGGTTTCATATAATCACATGAGAAATAGAATGCGTCAATTGGTTGTCCAGCTAACGTTGTTCCCATTGGCTCAATTGTTCCTGAAATAATAATCGGAAGTGTTTTCTTAGTTTTAGCAAATGCTTGCTGAATACCTGTGTAAGCAGCTTTTACATTCAGCATATCTTGACATGTTTCTACGATTAACACATCACATCCACCATCAATTAGACCTTCTACCTGCTCACTATATGAAGCTTGCAAAGCATCAAATGTTGTTCCACCCGTTAAAGATAATGTTTTCGTCGTAGGACCAATTGAACCACCCGCAAAACGGGGTTTTTCTGGAGTACTATATTTCTCACATGCCACTTTGGCAAGTTCAGCTGCTTTTTTATTCAACTCGTACGCAATTGAGCCGAGATTATATTCATCTAGTACAATACTTGCTCCACCGAATGTATTCGTTTCGATAATATCTGAACCAGCTTCTAAGTATGCTTCGTGAATACGTGAAATTGTATCAGGGCTAGTAAATGTTAAATATTCATTACAGCCTTCATATTCTTCCCCACCAAAATCTGCTGCTGTTAAGTTAGCATCCTGAATCATAGTTCCCATCGCACCATCAAGAACCAAAATACGTTCTTTCATTAATGTTGATAAATCATATTTACTCATAGACGATCACTTCCTCTTTCTGCTTTGCATCTATTTCGCGAACGAATTTTGTTAGTTCTACCGTAATGTTATATCGCAAAAATGGTGTAATTAAATAAATACCTTTGAAACGTTCCATCGTTGCTTGTACCAACTCTTTAGCAATAGCTAATCCTTCTCTCTCCGCTTGCACACGATCATTCCCTGCCTTTTCCATCGCACGAAGAACTGAATCAGGAAGTGTAATTCCCGGAACTTCATGATGAATATATTCCGCATTACGATAGCTTGTTAAAGGCATAATTCCCATGAATATTGGTGCTGTTATATGTTTTGTAGCTTGATAGATTTCCTCTACTTGATTCACAGAATAGATAGGCTGCGTTAAGAATGAGTCTGCACCAGCTTTTATCTTTCTTTCCATTCGTCCAACCGCTTTATGAAGGTACTTCACATTCGGATTAAAAGCCGCTGCAACTTTGAAATTTGTTTTCTGCCCTAATGGTTTTCCGCTATATGATAGACCATCATTATATTGCTTCACTAAGCTAATTAAATCCATAGAAGATACATCGTAAACGGATGTTGCTCCTGGAAAATCTCCCACTTTTGACGGATCACCAGTAATAACAAGAATTTCATCTAATCCTAATGTGTGAAGCCCCATTAAATGTGATTGTAATCCAATTAAATTATGATCTCGACATGTTAAATGAACGAGTGGATTAACGCCTTGTTGCTTCAAAATAGAACCCATAGCCATATTACTAATACGTGGTGAAGCTAGAGAATTGTCCGCCATCGTAATAGTATCAGCTCCAGCCTCGATTAATGCTTTAGTTCCTTCTAAATACGCTGAAATATCTAATTTTTTAGGAGGATCTAATTCTACTAGTATAGTTCGTTTATGTTCTACTTTTTTATATAGCGCTTCCTCATTTTCTTGCTGTGCTGTTTCATTCACTTCAATTTTTCTAGGAGAAACATTTTTTTCAAATATCGGTGGAAGCCCATTTAAATTTTTCTTTACTTCTTCAATATGACTTGGCGTTGTACCACAGCAACCACCAATGATTCTTACACCTTGTTCTCTTAGGAGTAGTGCGCTTTTACCGAAATATTCTGCATTTGTTTCGTATTGTAATCGTCCATCAATATACTCTGGTAAACTAGCATTCGGATACGCACTTAATACCGACTTGGATGGTACTGGCACTTGTTCTAAAGAACGAATAGTATGATGAGGGCCTAAGCGACAGTTTACACCAACTGCATCTGCTCCCATATCTTCTAAAATAGGCAATGCTTCACTTAAATGCATGCCATTTTGTAAATAACCTATTTCATGAAGGGAGATGTTTGCGATAATCGGTAATGGTGTTTCTTGTCTAGCGATTTTCAGCACCGTTTCCATTTCTTCAAAATCATAAAATGTTTCTAATATAAGCCCATCTGGATTTTCTAGCAGTAAACTAAAAAGTTGTTCTCTGAAATTTCTTTTAATTTCTTCTAAAGTAATATCCGACTTACGTAGGCTCCTAGTAGCACCGATTGTTCCAAAGACAAAATTATGTTCCAAAGCGGCACTTTTCGCGATTCTCATTCCTTCGCGATTTATAGATGATACTTTATCTTCTAGTCCATATCGTTTCAGCTTATAATGATTCGCACCGTACGTATTCGATTGTAAAATATCGGAGCCAGCATGCACATATGCCTGATGGACGCTTCTTACTAAATCAGGATTAATGATGTTTAATTCTTCATAGCATTGATCCACACCTGTTGAATATAGAAGTGTGCCCATTGCACCTTCTCCAATTAAAATTCTATTCTGTATTTCGTCACGAAAGTTCACGAAGTCTTCACCTCAAATATTTTGTTAGCAACTGCCTCTAGTTTTCTTTTATTCTATTATGAATGGATAATTTTTTGTTTACTACATTGAAAAGCTTGATTTAAATCCGCAATTAAATCTTGCACATTTTCAATTCCTATTGAAAAGCGTAATAAATAATCACTTACACCCTTTTCTTCACGATATTCTTTTGGAATATCAGCATGCGTTTGCGTAGTAGGATATGTTATAAGTGATTCTACACCACCTAAGCTTTCTGCAAAACTAATAACATTTACATTTTTCAACAAATCTGCAACGATGGACACTTCCGTAACTTCAAAGGAAATCATAGCACCAAAGCCACTACATTGCTTCTCCATTATTTCTCTACCAGGATGATTTGCCAAACCAGGATAATAAACACTCTTCACCAATTCATGTTTTTCAAGCCATTCAGCAATTTTTTGAGCATTTTCTTGTTGTCGTTCCATTCTGATTGCTAATGTCTTCAAACCGCGTAATAATAACCACGAATCTTGCGGCCCAAGTATAGCACCCGCACTATTTTGTAATCTTCCTACTTTTGCACTTAATTCTTCTGTAGCAGTAACGACTAAACCACCTATTACATCATTATGTCCACCGATATATTTAGAGGCACTATGAATTACAATATCCGCACCAGATTGAATTGGTTTTTGTAAGAATGGTGTTAAAAATGTATTATCTACAATGGTTAATAAGTCATTTTCTTTTGCTAGCTTACTAATTGCCGCCAAATCTGTTATTTTCATCAATGGATTTGTTGGTGTTTCAATAAACAATGCAACCGTTTCTTCTTTAATTGCTTCTTCTACTTGACTAATACACGAAGTGTCAACATAAGTGGCTGAAATACCATAGTTAACGAAAATCTCTTCCAACAAACGATACGTCCCTCCATATAAATCGTCCGATATCACAATATGATCACCAGATTTAAATAGGAATAGAACAGTTGTAATCGCCGCCATCCCCGAAGAAAAAGCAAAGCCTGCATTTCCTTCTTCTAGTATAGCAATCGCTTCTTCTAAAGCCTTTCTAGTTGGATTAGCCGTTCTTGAATAATCAAAGCCAGTGCTTCTACCGAGCTCTGGATGCTCAAATGTAGCATTTTGATAGATTGGCGTACTAATAGAACCCGTTGCAGGATCTTTCTTTGTTCCCGCTTGAACTAATTTCGTTTCAATATTCATATTTCATCCCCCATTAACATCTTGTTTTCGTATGCATACAAAAAGCGCCCTTCTATTCAGAAAGAGCGCTAGTAATCATATAACTGTAACTTCTCGCTCTCATCGACTAGAATTTTATTTCTACTGGCATTGGCACCGTTCATAAATGATGGTTGCCGGGCATCTCAGGGCCAGTCCCTCCGCCTCTCTAGATAAGAGTATATTATTTAATTTTTTGATATTTCATTTTTTTATCATAATAATGAAATGGTTTTTTGTCAATGGATTTTCCTGAAACTTGTAAATATTATATTAATTGTACTTTGCGAACGTTCCTATCGCGAACAATTATAGTCTACTATCTATGTCTAAACTCATAGTAATTTAAGGCTAGCCCACATATACAAACCCAAAATCCCCCCGCAGCAAATCCAGCCACCACATCACTTGGGAAATGAACGCCTAAATATATGCGGCTAATACCAATTAACAGCACAATAACTGCAAATGAAATCGCAATTACTATATCTAATAGCTTATTTTTAGCAACCTTAGCTAAAACAACTGCTAATGATGTATAAAAAATAAAAGAAGCCATACTATGCCCACTCGGAAAACTATAGCCATGCTCCACAATTAGCGGATAAAAGTCAGGACGTTCTCTTTGGAACAACCATTTCAAGAAATAATTGAATAGCGCTCCTAAGCCTGATGATAGGATTAAATATAATGCATACCGCTTCTTAAAAAAGAAAAATATAGTTGATGCAATAAGCACACCAAGAACGATACCTAGTTTTCCACCAAAAAACGTAATGGCTTTCATAACAAACGTTAACCGATCAGAAATATGACTTTGAATGAACTCAATAATCGTATAATCAAAATTTCGCAATTCATTCTCTTTTAATTCATCGACAAGCCAAGAAAATACGAATGAATATACAACAATCAAACATGCGATTAAAATAATATATTGAATATTTTTCTTCGTTAGTCTTTCTACTTTTATAGAATTCAAATTTTATTCTCCTTCTGCAATGAATACAATATATATTATTTTGTACGTTTTCTTTTATTTCAATCGTTTAATAACTCTACTATCTCCTCCAAAAACAATTCATTATGTCACTATGTACCTTCTGTTTAACATAGCCTGATAATAATACGACTTAAAGAGTAATAGGTTTCATCGTATACCCAGCCTAAAAAAGAAAAAGCTGCAATAAAGAGAAAAATTTCTCATTTCTCTTTATTGCAGACTTTCTGTTTTTAAATATAGTTTTTCGCATATTGCTGACAAGCTTCTTGCATAGCACGATAGGCTACTGTTTCTTCTGGAAATTCTTTTTTACTTGTAGTTGAAAATGCTGTTAATGCATCATTCAGCTCTACTTGTACTTCAAATTCATATGTGGCATTTCCGATTAAATCAATTGTGTAAGTATCATTGTTTTTATGAACTTGACAGTTTACTTTTCCACCAGGATTATAAACTGCGATGTTTTCTTCAACCTTGTTTTCACCTTGCAAGCACGTAACAAGCGTTGAAGCACTCATTGCCGTTCCACAAGCATTTGTGAATCCCACGCCTCTTTCAAATGTTTTCACGAAAATACTTCCACTTTCCAGCAATTTAACAAAGCTCACATTAACACCGTCAGGAAAATATGGGTTTTTACCATTTACATAAGTCGATAATTTCTCTTGAACATCGCTAGCTAATACTTCTGAATCAACAATTGTAATAAAATGCGGATTCGGAACAGCTACCGCAGTAAATGTTAATCCTGGAGCTAACTCTTTCAACTCTTGATTAATGAAAGTTTCACTATTAGCGTTGAATGGTAAATCTTTAACAGCGAATGATACAGGAGAAATTTCCACTTTGAAAGTAGGAATATTTTCAAAAATATCTTCTGTTTGTTCCACTGCTAAAACTGCCTTCATTGTCTCAATGGAAAGTTGCTGCTTCCCTAACAACTCACATGCATAACGTGCCACACAACGTAAGCCATTACCACACATTGACGCTTCCGAACCATCAGAATTGAATACGCGCATTTTCCCATCTGCTATATCACTTTTTTGAAAAACAAAATGCCATCTGCACCGATACCTGTTTCTCGATTACACATCGTTAATGTAAGCTGTGCTCTTTCATCATCCGATAATTGTAATGAATGGCTATATTCATCTAATATCAAAAAATCATTACTTGAACCATGACATTTCACAAATTCCAATTCCATATTAATCCCCCATCTATGTACGTGTCTACAATGTATTTTATTAATACATCTTAATATAATTGTAGCAAAGAGTATAGTGAGGTGTGGAAATTTTGAGAATTAACATTGCTAAATTTGATTAGAGTCATAAGCTAACATCGGAATCCGTTTCATAAACGGTGTCTTTTCCCCTGACGCAAATACATGAAGTTCATGCATTGCTCTCGTACAAGCCGTGTAAAACAACTTGCGCTCAACACTGCTTTCATTACTATATTGAGATGCATCATAAATGATTACTGCATCAAATTCTATTCCTTTTGCTAAATACGCCGGTAAGACTAAAATACCTTTTGTGAACGTATATGTTGTTTGACTCATAAATTGAATATTTATCTCATTAACTAGCGCTTCATATGCTCGCATACTTTCTGCATTTGTTTTGCATATAACAGCAATCGTTTGATAGTTTGATTCCTGTAACTGTTTTAATAACTGCACTAATTGCAACTGTAACATTTCCTCATTTTCTACTTCGATATATGTTGGTTTTTTTCCATTTCTGTTAAAGGCCTCGATTATTTCTCCACCCAAGATAATATGCTTCGTAAACTCAATTATTTGTCTAGTAGATCGATAACTTTTCGTTAATATCATATTTTCTTGTTTACCATCATGAAATATATCACTAGATAATAAAGATGGTGCATTTAGCGTATGAGCAAAAATAGCTTGATTGAAATCGCCTAAAATCGTCATCTTACAATACGGAAACCATTGCTTTAATACCGCAAATTGAAAAGGTGAATAGTCTTGAGCCTCATCAATAAATAAATGACGTATCATAGTGTTCATACTACTTCCTTCTATTTGTTCCTTTAGGTACAAATAAGGCGTTGTATCTTCATAATATAATTCACGTTTTCGAATTTTCTCTAATGTATAACGACAAATCTCTTGCCAATTAACAGGAACATTTATTAAAGACATCCCTCTTTGTAAATCAAACAATTGCTGATAAATTGCTCGAAAATGGATGAACTTTAATTGCTTTATCGCAAGAATAATCGGTTTAAAATGCTTTTGAACTACCTGCTTAGCTAATAGCATCTGTTCTTGATCGAAGTCATTAAATGTATTCTCAGAATATGCCCCTTTACTTTGCAATTCTTGATAAGCATTAATAAACTGTTCGTTTTCCATTAACTCAGCTTCTTCTATTGCCCATTCCTTAGTTCTTTCTATTTTCTCCTTTTTCTTTACTTCTTTTAATAACCATTTTTTCACTTCCTCCATCCGGTTAGATATAGACATCGTTGAATCTAAAGAATAGAAATATTCCGCAATTTGCTTCCTTGTAATCAACGTTTCTCCGCGAAAACGGATTGTTTTAAATATAAGTTGTTGCTTTGAAAGAAAGTCTAAATAATCATCAATTAATACTTTAAAATCCAAGCTAGCTTTATATTGTATCCCTTGCATACGATCATTAAAGGATGGTTCATTTTGCTGTGTCAGTACATATTCCATTTGCTCAAATGGACCTTCAACTTTAAATTCACCATGGATTCGTTTCTCTACATATTCTTGATATGTAGCTTGCTGCATATTGTCTTCTCCTAAGTCTGGCAGTACAGTAGCTACATAGCTATTAAACAAAGGATTTGGCGAAAAAAGCATAATATTTTCAGCTCTAAGTTCATTCAGATGTCGATACAATAAATAAGCAACTCTTTGTAGTGCGGCTGATGTTTTCCCACTCCCAGCAACACCTTGAACAATAAGATATTTACTGTTTTCATTTCGAATAATTTGATTTTGTTCCTTTTGGATAGTGGCTACAATATTTTTCATTTGAGTATTCGCATTATTTCCAAGTACTTCTTTTAATAGTTCGTCCCCAATCGTTACACCTGTATCAAACATACTTTGGATTTCTCCATTTTTGGTGATAAACTGGCGCTTTAAATCCATTTCACCTTGAATAATTCCATCCATCGTTTCATATTGTGCCGGTCCTGGAGAGTAATCATAATAAATACTTGAGATAGGCGCTCGCCAATCATAAATTAGAAAATCTTCTTCATTTTCATCCATTAAGGAAGCAATACCAAGATAGACAACATCTTTATTTGTTTCACCATTCTCCCAAAAATCTACTCTTCCAAAATACGGAGAATCTTGTAAACGCATTAAAGTCTTTAATTGTTTGTGTATTTGTTGGTGCGTTCGCTCTCTTTCAGACAACATTTCGGATTGTTGCTTTATACTCGCCAGTGTTTCCACCGCTTCCTCAGGGTTATCTATATTCACTGTTACATCATCCCAAAAGGTTTTTCGTAGCTGAATGACATCACTCTTTAAACCACCTGAGTCTTGATTTAATTTAGTGATTTTATTATTTATCTCTATTAAAACCTTTTGAATGCGAAGCTCTTCTTGTTTGCGATCGTGATTAAATTCAGTCATTCTAGTCACTCTCCTAAAAATAATAGTTGACAACAGTGATAATTTGATGTAAAATTAAATTGGATACATATAAACTATTTATTAATTGTGTGTTCCAACTTACATTTTATCATAACAATTAGGAAGCGAACAAGACTAAGTTCGTTTTTTTATTTATAAAAAAATCTAAAAACGTCTAGACTAAAAGCCTAGACGTTTTTTTGTATTGATATTTTTATTATTCTTATTTATTTTTACTTCCATCTACAACTACATCTAACTTACCAGTTGCAGGGTCAATTACTAAGCCATGAACGTTTACATCACCCGGCATTAATGGGTGATTTTTAATCACTTCCACACTGTTTTGTACACTTTCAGAAACATCTTTAAAACCTCTTAACCAAGCTTCAATATCAATTCCTGAATGTTCAAGAGTTGAAAAGATTTCAGGCGAAACATTACGCTCCTTCATTTTCTCAACCATTTTATCTACTGATACAGCAGACATACCACAATCATGATGACCAATTACATACACTTCATCAGCCTTCAATTCATAAATTGCAACCATAATACTACGCATAACACTACCAAATGGATGCGAAACGACAGCACCTGCTGTTTTAATGATTTTCACGTCACCATTTCGAATATTCATCGCTTTAGGAAGCAATTCTACAAGACGAGTATCCATACAACTTAGAATTACCATACGTTTATCCGGAAATTTGTCTGTTATAAATGCTTCATAATCTTTGTTCTCTACGAATTTTTCGTTAAATGCTAAAATTTCTTCTAAACTTTTCATAGTAACCCCACTTTGCTTTATGTATTTTTTCAAATTATACCAAAAAACTTTTTAGATTACTTAAGATATGCCTGAAAAATTTTAATTTTTACAATTACTTAATAAACGAGCACATAAACCATATATACATAATCGATCATTTTTTGTAGTCAACGAAGTAAATGTGAGGATAGGTGTATTCAGTTCTTTAAATCGTTCTGCCCATTCTAAAGGCATCCACCCCTTTTGATAAGATGCTAGCATCTTCCCTTCCTGCGTAGGAATAATAAACGATTGCAAAAAAACACTTATATCTATATTCATTCGAATAGAACCATCACTAGCCCTCACCGCCCCATTATACCGCACTAATGATTTCTTCCAATCTTCCTGATAAAAACCAATCTCTTCGCCCATTTCATCATAGAAAACCATATCATTAGAAAACCATCGATTCACTTCAAAAGTCGCTAATATATTTCCCTTACAATCCGTTAATACATAAGCGTTTGGCATAAGTGATAATAAATTATTAGGAATAAACCACTTATACCAAGATGTATTTGAATCATTGATTTCACCAAGCAACTGCCCCTTCCCGTTGAATAACAATACTCTAAGGGTAGGAGCTGGCATAAACACCATCAAAACATCCTTTTCCTCCAAAAGAGTTTTGCTACTTGGTGAAAAAACGCTCGGTACACTTTTATATCGCCTTTTATAAACAAGCGAACAAATAAAATACACACAACTTAAAAACATAAAGAGAATTGTACTCCCATAAATCCCACTCTTATTAAACAAAATGAAATTAACTATAAACATAATGACACTTAGCGCTACAGCAAATAGAGAAAGATTCAAATATATAATTGTAGTTGAATAATAGTATTGCTTTAAATTCATTTGACCACCTTATTAATAAAAGTGACTAAGAAAAAAAGACTACAATCCATAAGATGTAGTCTTTCTTCTCAGTCAGCTTTTTAAAATAAACATTATTAGTTCTGATTATAAAATTCTAAAGATAAATGGAAAACGATATTCTGTACCTTCATAAGCTTTGACAGCCCCAATGATTGTGAAAATAAATCCTGCAATACCAACAATTGGTCCAATAACGAAACCTATTAATAAGAAGGTCAGCAAGAAAGAAATAAGCCCATACACACTATATGAAATGAAAAAGTTAAAATATTCACGACCATGATAGTCGATAAATGATGATTTGTCTTTTTGCAATAACCATATAATAAGCGGTCCAATAAATGCAGTAAAAAAACTAATAACATAAATTAATGCTGCTAACAATCTGTCATCCCTAGATGCCATAATAAAAACTCCTTTTTTCCTTCCACCTTATGATGGAATTCTTTTTCTCTTATAATAATATACGAACGACTAGACTATACGTTTCATTTTTTAATAAAATTATCTAAATATATTTTCCTAACAATAAATGTCTTATACAATTCCAACTTTTTTCGCTCAATTGGATGTTTCGTAATCCCAATTGACTTTAGTTGTGATAAATACCACCCTTTTGAATACTTGTACGCCACTATTAGTGCCCCCCTAACCTCTACATTATAGTATTCAATATATGTACAAAAATGAAATGTATGACAAGCCTTTCCCTGCTTATTTATCGGAAAATTATAAGTTTTCATCCTACAATTTATATATGTTATAATGCTCAGATATGCACAAAGAAATGGGGAGACTATATTGCATATTACACGAACAAGAAAAGAAAAAACCCTATTATTTTTACAAATTATGCTACCTGTCCTTGTCACACAGCTCGGTTTGTTCTCGATGACTTTCGCAGATACTGTTATGTCAGGAAACTATTCTTCAAACGATCTTGCAGGTGTAGCCATCGGTAGTTCAATATGGGTACCAATCAATACCGGCTTAAGCGGTATATTAATTGCCATCACACCAATTGTTTCACAACTCGTTGGTGCCAGAAAAATAAAAGATGTGCCGTATTCTGTTATTCAGGGATCCTATTTATCTATTATTATGGCAATCATTGTTTTATTCATCGGTTTCTTTACTTTGAACCCTATCTTAAACAATATGAGTTTAGAGCCACATGTTCGAGAAGTTGCTCATGATTATTTAGTGGCATTATCCTGGGGAATTGTTCCACTATTCTTCTATAGTGTCTTACGATCATTCATTGACGCTTTAGGACAAACACGAATCTCAATGTTAATAACATTAACCGCATTACCTATCAATGTTCTTTTTAATTATTTTTTAATCTTTGGTAAGTTTGGATTTCCCGAATTAGGGGGCGTCGGTTCAGGAGTCGCTTCAGCGATTACATATTGGCTCATTTTATTTATTTCCATTGTAGTCATTATGAAGATTCATCCTTTTAAAGAATATAATATCTTTAAAAAGTGGATAGCATTTTCATTCAAAGAATGTATATCAATATTGAAAATTGGCATTCCAATTGGACTAGCTATTTTCTTTGAAAGTAGTATTTTTGCGGCAGTAACATTGCTAATGAGTTCGTTTGATACAATCACAATAGCAGCTCATCAAACAGCCATGAATTTTGCATCATTCCTTTATATGGTTCCATTAAGTATTTCAATGGCTTTAACGATTGTTGTTGGATTTGAAGTAGGCGGAAAAAGGTTTAATGATGCTCGTGAGTACAGCCGTATAGGGACGGTATTCGCTGTCGGTATGGCACTAGTATTCGGTATCGTACTATATTTCTTCCGTGCAGAGATTGCATCTATCTATACAAAGGATGTAGAAGTGATTTCACTCGCTTCTCACTTTCTTATTTTTGCGCTCTTTTTCCAGCTTTCAGATGCGATAATGGCCCCGATTCAAGGAGCTTTACGAGGATATAAAGATGTAAATGTTACTTTTATATTATCCTTTTCCTCTTTCTGGGTAATTGGTCTACCAACAGGTTATGTTTTTGCAAATTATACAAGCATGGGCGCATTTGGTTATTGGGTTGGATTAATCGTCGGATTAGCAATAGGTGCAATTAGTTTAGCATCACGTTTGTTATATATTCAAAAACGGAAATTTGTAATAAAAACGATGTAACAACTCATAAAAAGCCACCACCTTTTCATATTATTAGTGAAAAGGTGGTGGCTTTTATTATGTCAAATAACCATAATTCAATGCCTGATTGGGAAGGTTTATCAAAAGAAACAGAAAATGTCCTTGGTGATCGATTCTGGACCGATTTTCAGAAAATCATGCCAAAGAAAACACCTCCAATCGATATTGTTGAAACCGAAACAACAGGCTTTATATACATTGAACTTCCAGGAATCACAAAAAAAGAACATGTTAAAATATCATTTCATGGACAAAATCTAATCATTGAAGGAAATGTTCCGGAGCCTTTTCCTTCTGAGGAACATAAAATAGTGCATAGCGAGAGGTTTCTTGGCGCATTCAAACGTTCTTTTATCATCCCTTTCTCTTTTTCTCACAACAACGTCACAGCGAGCTATGAAAACGGCATTTTTATTTTAAAAATCCCAAAAACCGAAACTCATTTTCATGTTCCTTTCAACATTTCAAAAAAATAATCAAACACACCTTACAATCACATAGGTAAAAGCTTGCATATAATAAAGAAACTAATCTTTTCCTTTTACAAGGGAGGTTTCTTTCTAATGAATCCGTGGAATGTTCTGTTTCCTTTCCAAAAATACATGAAGAATTTCACCGCTGGAACCGAAGGCAAGGATATGGAATCATTTATGTCAAACATGTTTAATAACTGGCAAAAAAGTGGATACAATAATCAAGCGAACACTAATAATACTTCATCATTTTTTGAGCAACAAAGCAGCGATTACGAGGAAACGGTAAATCCAATTGATGCATCTGTCTTTGAGACTCATACCGATGTGTATGTAAGAATACCTATTCAAGATCGTTCTTCCATGCAAAATATGAAAATATATCATACATCCAACACTTCCATCGTGGAAGGATATCCTACTAAAGAAGACCGCCATGTCTTGACACTACCGTCCATCGTTAAGAAAAAAGGAGCAACAGCTCAATATAGAGATGGTACACTCGAAATCCGCCTTGCCAAAGCAACTGATCTACAATACTCAGAAATTAATGTAACTGAGCTATAAGAATAACCGTCAGCCGAATAATGCATTTATTTCTTGTTTGCAACTCAAAAAGCAGTGATACACCTTTCGGCAATATCACTGCTTTTTACATACTTTATTATTTTCCAATAAACATTTGAGTCCAATAGTTATTATCAGCTACATGTCCAATTCCGATATGTGTATAATTTGGATTCATGATATTTTCTCTATGACCTTGACTGTTCATCCAAGCTTTTACAACTTCTTCAGGTGAACGTTGACCTTGAGCAATGTTTTCTCCAGCATAGTTATATGAAATACCGAATTTCTTCATCATATCAAATGGTGAACCATAAGTTGGGCTGTTGTGATCAAAGTAGTTTTTGTCTTTCATATCTTGTGATTTAATACGAGCTACTTTACTTAATTCAACATCTAAAGTTAATGGCTTAAGACCTTGTTTCGCACGCTCTGCATTCGTTAACTCTACTACTTTTTGCTCATAAGCACTAACTGAAGTTGAAGGTTTTTCTTGCTCTGGTTTTGAGTTATCCACTTCTGGCTTACTGCTATCTGGTGTAGTTGTTGGTGGTGTTACCTCTGGTTTTGTTTCTGGCTTTGTTTCAGGTTTATTCTCTGGCTTAACTTCCGGCTTGTTTTCTGGTTTTACTTCAGGCTTAACTTCCGGTTTAGTATTTGGACAAGGATTTACTGTACTATTTGTAATAACGATAGGTTTCACTACAACTTTAGTAGTTACTTTACCATCCTTGCAATTTTGTACAACACTTTGAACTTTTTCATATTGTACTGTATTAGTAGATATATTAGACGCAGCATCTGCGTTCATCGCTCCAAAACCTGTAAATGTTACTGTAGCTGCTGTAGCTAATGTAAATAAAAACTTTTTATTCATGATAAAAAACTCCTCCTGTTAAAGCGTGATTTGTTGTTTACTCACACATCGTAACACGAGTTTTTTGTAATAATAGAACCATATTATTACATTGGAAAAACATCCTATAAAATTATCATTATCTCATTTACCATCATTTTCTAGGACTATCATGAATACTATTACAGCAGACTTCCAGTTATTTTCCAATTATTTACCTCTTTTCAATAAAAAAAGGAAATCCCTCCATTACTGTTACGGGGTTTCCATTTTACTACTAATAAATAATTATTGACACTTTTTGATATGCCTCTTGTTTATGACATTCATTACAAAAAAATGACTATTTTAATATACTTGTAACATAATTCGTTACTTAACTCCTTGCAAATAGATAATAACGGATGATATGTTCTTTCCTAAAACCCGAATTCTAGCATATTTTAAATAATCATCCGATGAAACCATCTTTATTCCTCTTGGTTCTACTTCAATATAAGGTGTTTTTTTTATGAAATTAATATTATTAGGGCTAAGTTCAAGACAAAATGTAATTAGGTAGTCACTTTCATTTATTACGCAAATGCTATATTTTTTTAAAGTTGAAATATCAAACGTAATGGAGGCCTTGCCATCTTTCTTTAAAATCAAGCTTCTTTTTACATCAACAGCCTGTAAAACTGAAGAATCATCTGAAACAGTATGAGGCAATAATATTGACTCAACCTTCTTTAATTTCAAAGACCATTGATTTGGTATTTCTTCACCTATTTCTTTTTCTTGAAAAAAAATTTCGTTGTAATTTATATTTTGAGGTGCTTGTTGCGTTTGATCGTTCTTCATTTTCCCACCTCACCTTTAGTATCCTAATTCATACGTATTCGCATAATAGCTACATAAGAACAAGACACAAAAAAACGTCTCTTAATAAATAAGAAACGTTTTCTTAAAGACAATATTATATACTTGCTGTTACTTTTCCTCAGGCTCACTAGGTTGCCCAATAACAAACTCTTTCTTAGGCATACTATGCATTCCTTCAGCAGTAACATGAGCATATACGTAATACGTACCTTCTTCAGTAAAGTTTTTCTCTAGCTCATATATACCATCTTTACTATGTTGAATAGCAATTTTTTCATGTTTATCACTGAGAGAGCGCCATATTTCGAAACTTACTTCATCAGCATCTTTTACAGACTTGTCTCCATACATAACCTTTGCTTGAAATCGAACAGGTTCATTAATCTTGGCTGATTCAGGATTAATCGTTAGCTTTACATCTAGGTACGCCAATTCTTCATCCGCCTTTTCAGACGTAGACTTCGTTCCACAAGCAGTAAGTAAAAGAACACTAAATAATAACAACCATATTTTCTTCATTCCCTTTTCCCCTTTGTCCGTAAAATACTACAAATCTAATAACGGAAAAACAAGAATTACTTTAGTTCCCTTATGAAGCTCACTCTCGATAGTCATTTGACCTTTGTGTAATTCCATTAATTTTTCCACAATTGATAGCCCAATCCCTGTACCACCATCAAATCGTGATCGTGCTTTATTTACACGATAAAATCTTTGGGTAATTTTCTCTAAATGATCCTCGCTAATGCCTCGTCCGGTATCCTCGATTGTTAATACACAGTTGTTTCCTTCTTCAGTAAGAGTTAACGAAATTGTACCATCTGCCTCCGTATATCTTAAAGCATTTTCAAGAATATTTTGGATGATTTGTTCTAAACGAACCTCATCACCACTTATTATCACTTCTGGATTTAAATCCAGTTTCAGATTTATTTTCTTGTCCTGTAAGATAGATACGTATTTCTCCATGAAATCTTCAATGAACTGTGCAAAAGCGACTGGATTTGGATTTATAACAAAGGTTTTAGATTCTAACTTTGTTAAATCTAATAAATCCTGTACGAGATTTTGCAATTTCTTTGTTTCTCGAGAAATTAACTGTAAGTATTTCCGTTCATCTTCTTTACTTTGCACTAGACCATCTAGTAATGCTTGTGTATATCCTTTTACATAACTAAGCGGCGTCCGTAATTCATGTGAAATATCAGCAAGGAAGTCACGTTTCCGTTCATCCTCTTCCTGAATTGATTGAGACATTTGATTAAATGCTTGAGCAAGGCTACCAATTTCATCTCGACCACTAATATCTATTACTGTAGAATAATCACCTTTTGCCATTCTCATAGCCGCTGTCTTCATTTCTTTCAGAGGCTTAACCATAATGTTAATGACTTTCACCCCAAGGAAGAACATAAGAACAATAAACAAGAACCCTGCAATAAACCAAACATACGTATACTCTTGCGTGAATTCATTCATACTCGTTAATGGAATATAGGAATAAATAATACCTTCTAATCTTCCATTATCTAGTAACGGATAGATAACAGCAACAATATCTCGCTGGAAGCGTTCTTCAAACCCCTTTTTGAAAACAGCCTTACCAGCTAATAATGATTGCCTTTCATCCTCTGAAATTAAAGTCTTATAATCAATCTCAAAAGGAAGACAAGCACTTAATTCACGTGGATTATTAACTACAAATAATTCTCCATGAGTTTTAGAATTCAACCATTCTACTTGTTTTTTAAAGGTATCTGTTAAGGGACCACCTTTATAATCACTCGATAGCTGTTCAACTTGTAATTCCAAGTTTTCCTTCACATAATCAACATATAGCTTCTGATAAAAAACTTGTGACAAACTATAAGCAAATAGAATACTGACTAATGTAATCGTAAAAAGAAAAATCCAAAGCTTTTGCTGCAAACTATAAGACTTAATTTTCATCTGCCGCCTCAAATTTATAACCAATACCCCATACAGTTTGAATATAGTCGGCCGTTTTCAGTTTCATACGAAGTGTTTTCACATGTGTATCAACTGTTCGTAAAGAACCACTATAGTCGTTACCCCATATACGTTCTAATAATTGCTCTCTACTTAATACTTGATTTGTATGTAAAATTAAAAAGTTTAATAATTCATATTCTTTCAACGTTAAAGTAATTGTTTCTTTTCCAACCATAACTTTTCTAGAGCGATTATTAATAGAGATATTTCCGTATACAATTTGGTCTTCTTCTATCGGTTCACTCTTCTTTCCAGCTCTTCTTAATACTGATTCAATACGAGCCATTAGTTCTCCTGGGCTAAATGGCTTCACAACATAATCGTCTCCACCAAGTTTTAGTCCTTTTACTTTATCCCACTCTTCACCTTTGGCACTTACAAAAATAATCGGTACGTCAGAAAAATTTCTAATTTCTTTACAAACTTCAAAGCCATCTTGAATTGGCATCATAATGTCAAGAAGTACTACATCAATATGTTCTGTTCCCAATTTCTCTAAAGCTTCTTTACCATTACTCGCTTGCGTACAATCAAAACCAGAATTCAATAAATACATTTCTACTAAATGCCTCATATCCTCTTCGTCATCAACAACAAGAACTCTATACTTTACCAT
The DNA here is from genome assembly GCF_000380245.2 of Bacillus massiliigorillae. GTDB lineage: Bacteria > Bacillota > Bacilli > Bacillales > DSM-1321 > Bacillus_AD > Bacillus_AD massiliigorillae. The sequence continues at coordinate 1,014,508 of NZ_HG428741.1, read as the reverse complement.
CTATGTACCTACTCCCTTATAACTAATTGAAACGGTCCTTTTCCGACCTTAATGGTTTTCTCTACGATAAATTTCTCTGGATCAATCACATGAAGTTCATTACTATCGTATGAAGCAAGAACTAATTTTTCTTTTACTCGTTTCATTTCAAAGGGATTCACTCCAACTTTTAAAGAAGCCACTTGATTCATATCTTTATATTTATAGACCGTACTCGTACCGTGACTCACAATATAAACATTATCTTTGTACGACAAAAAATGAATAGGCATCGAAGGCGTACGTAAAGTCTTCATTAACTCACCGCTTTCGGTTGAATAAATATGAACATTGTCTTCTATATGATTCCCTTTACCATGCCCTCCTACCCAAATTTGCTTTTCTTGACTACGAATCATTATTCCTGTTGAAAATGGGTTGATGTTAATTTCTTTTGTGGTTTTTAATGTGTTGGATTGTAAAACTGTAATTTTATTATCATTGAAATTGACTACATATAAATGTTTAGTCCGTTGATCTTCATGAATTGAAATAGGCTTATCGCCTACTTTCACAGAGCGAAGTTGTTTTCCTTGTAGAGAAATAATTCGAATAGAATTGGTCAATTGATCAACTAAAGCTAGCTCTTTACCCCCATTGATTGCACTTATCATAACGATACCTTCCCCTACTTGCCACTCATCAATAAGCTTACCCTTACTTAATGAATACACAAGTATCGAAGACATTTGTTTCCCGTATAGTGCAATTTGATCGTGATTCGGCAATAGGATTGCACCTGTAAAAGGCTTATGAATATCCCACTCTGCCATGATTTGCATGTTTTCACTATTAACAAACGATATGCTACCATCTTTAATATTTACGCTTGCTACAAAAGATGTATCAGATGGAATTGCCGCCAACGTATCTTGCTGGCAACCAGCAATAAGCAACACTGACAATAGAAAAACAATCCCTATTTTTTTCATATAGATCCCCTTATTTCTAATCTCCCACATCCCATTTTACATAATACATGTGAAAAAAGTATGAACTCAGTTTGAAAATATATACATTTATAAAAAAACATACATATTTTTCTATAAAAGTACAAATCATACTTATGAATCCATACATGAAATAAGGTGAAAAAATGAGCTTACGCTATCGTTGTCCAAACTGTAAAACGAATAAAACACGTTTTAATTTACTTGAACAAGTGGTTCATCCAGTGAAAAAAGATCCTCAATCAGGTGATATCATTCAAGAATATCAAAGTGAACAACTAGAGCCCTTTCATTTAGCTTATACCGGACCTAGCTTACGTGTTCAATGTGCTGCTTGTGGTCTAATAGAAGCCGAAAAAACATTTGCTGCTTATGGTGAACTAAATTAACCAACGATATTTTATCATTATTACATTAATATAGTAATATTGTAACAACAAAAAAATCTGGAAAATACTAATGTATTCTCCAGATTTTTCGTTCTTATGGCAAATATACTTCCTTACAGATTGTCTAACTGTTGCACGATTTCATCTTTATTTAAATTTTGACCAATAATAACAATATTAAGTGGCATTTTCATTATTTCTGGAATCATTACTGGTGTACCATACGAATATTGAAATAGATATGGATATTGAGAATGCGTAAAGCCAATATACCCTTTAATTCGGTATACAGTATCAGGTAACGCTCTTAACCAATTCTCAAAACTTTCATATGGAATGGACTTATTAAATGTATAAACAATGGTTTGTAATTGTAAATGCGCAATATCATGTTTAGATGTATTATGCCCTTGCTGCTCACGTGCTTTTCGTCCTTGAAAATCCTTTAATGAAACTTTGCTATGATTCGTAAATAAGCATAGCGCCTCACTATTTAACGACTGAATTTCAAACAAAATTTGAGCACTTTCAGCTTCACTAACTAGATCCACTTTATTTAGCAAAATTGTATCCGCATGTACAAGTTGTTCAATCATTAATTGACGGATTTGTGGAGTGAATTGCTCTCTGTCCCTCCATCTTGAAATATCAACAACCGTAACAATGCCTCTATATTCAAGCTGATCTACTAATATGGGTGACATAATGCTATCCACTACTTCAACAGGATGCGCAGCACCAGTTGTTTCTATATATATAGCATCCAAATTATTCTCATATAATAGTGACTGTAGCTGACCTTCTAACTTCTCAGATATTGTACAACAAATGCAACCATCAAAAAGCTCTTTAAAAGGAACCCCTTCTTCTTCAATTAGAGCAGAATCAATTGAAATGCTACCAAGCTCATTCAATAACACAGCAATTTGTCTACCTGCTTCCTTTTCTTGCTTCATAATTTGTTGCAACAAGGTTGTCTTTCCACTACCTAAAAATCCACCAATTATGTATACTTCTGTTTTACTCATAATCATACTCCTCTTAATATGGTAATGATGACTAGGCAATAGTAACATAGTTCGCATGTATATGCACAATTCAACTCGCATAACCTTCATTTCTTAACGTATTGTATAATTATTTACAATTTTACGAACAACACCTTTATAATAGAAACTATAATGAACAAAATGAGAGGGTTTAAAAATGTTTTATTCTAAAATTTATCCAACATCGTTAAAGCAATTTATGCTAGAACCTACCAATGAGCATTTAAAAGATGTGCTTTTACATAATACAGGGGAGACAGATTTCCTAGATTTTAAGACAAAGTGGATTGATATGACAAAACTAGCGAAACATGTTTTGGCGATTGCTAATTCAGGTGGTGGTTGCATCATCGTTGGAGTTACTCAAAATGACGATTGCACACCTATTCTAGAAGGATTACAAAACAAAGATATTTTAGACAAAGCAGATGTTGATAACAAACTAGAACATTTACTACCAAAATATATAAAATACCGTACGGAAGACTTCATCTTCACACACCGCACACATGAAAAATTACAAGGAAAAGTCTTTCAGGTGCTTATTATTGAATATGATCCAAAATATGTCCCATTTACATCTGTCGTTAATCAAGGGGAACTTAAGTACGGAGCCATCTATATTCGCCAAGGGACAAAATCAATTGAGGCAAGCAATGAAAAGCTAGTTGAAATGATTCTGAGAAAAGTAGAATCTGGTGGATCGAGCGTAACGGAATTCACTTTAAGAGACCATCTACAGCAACTAGATACACTATATGAAGAAGTAAAACAAGAGCATGATTCCGAGTATATTGCTTTTCTAAAAGAGTTAATTGAAGAGAAGAAGAAAAGCATTCGTTCTTATTTGCAAATACATACACAATAAGCTTGCATAAACATTCCTCTACAACCTTGACAGCCTGAGAAAACCAGTAATCCTTCAGATTACTGGTTTTCTACTTTATGCCGCTACCTTCAACAATTCACGATCTTTACGACCATGGAGTAAGAAATAAAGCGGAATGCTAATAATAATCAATACAACCATACTTAAAAAGACTGGACGGTATCCTGTGTGTGGTACAACAAAGCCAAGGATATATGGACCAACACCTAAACCTAAGTCAAATAAGATAAAGTATGTCGCTGTAGCTAAACCAAAACGATGTGGTTCAGTTACCTTTACGGCAACAGCCTGAGCTACTGAATTAAAGTTTCCATATCCAAAACCGATAAACGCAGCAGCTGCCAATAGCATCCAACCTGCCGAAGCTTGACTAAATAGAAACATTCCCACTGCAAAAATAATCAATGCTGGATATGATACGATATTTGCTCCTCGAGCATCCATGAGTTTTCCTGTAATCGGACGTGAAAGTAAAACCACGATTGCATATACTAAAAAGAAGTAACTTGATGCTGTAACAAGATTAATTTCTTCCGCATAAAAGGATAGAAATGACATAACGCCGGAATAGCTAAAACCAACAAGGAAAGCAATAAACGAAATAGGCAATGCCTTTATTTCAATGAATTTAGAAAGAAACGAAGTCTTTCCTTCTTCTTTACCTTTTCCTGTAGCCACAGGTAACTTAATTTTAACAATTGCATAAATCAGAATACAAATGACCGATAAGACCGTATTTAGCGTAAAAATCCATTCAAAATTATCAAGCTTCATTAATAAAATTCCAATAAAAGGTCCAATAGCGGTTGCTAAAATCGCACTTAAACTAAAATAACCAATTCCCTCTCCTTTTCGAGTTGGTGGGAGAATTTGTGCAATAATCGTTCCCGTTGCCGTACCTGCAATACCTACTGCTATCCCCTGTAAAAGACGATTTACAAGCAATAAACTGACACTTGAAGCGAAGAAATAGAAGACAGTTGTTATAGCAAATGCAATAAGTCCTATCCATAGAGTCTTCTTTGTCCCAATAACACCTATTACTCTACCAGTACCTAATCTTCCAATTAAAGAGCCAATAATAAAAATACTAGAAACCAATCCTGCTGTACTCGTCGTTGCATTAAATTCTGTTTTTGCATACGACGCAATTGTAACCATCAGTAAAAAAAACATCAATGTCAGCATGAAGTTGATTGCAGACACTGTCAAAAATTCTTTCGTCCATAACTTTTCCTTTTTCACAAATTATCCTCTTTTCAATAAATTCTCTCGTAAATCCGTCAATAATTTCTCCGCAATCTCTCTTTCTTCATCCGTAATACCTTGCATAATCTCATCTTGAAAAGCATTCATTGTGTGCTTTATTTCTTGATATAAGCGCTCACCTTGTTCTGTTAAATGCATTACTTTTTGCCTTTTATCTACACCTTGTTCAATAAAAATAATCTCTTGTGCAATTAACTTTTGTGCAACAGGTGTAATAGTTGGCTTTTCAACTTGCCAATATGTTGCAACATCCCCAAATGTACCTGATCCCTGTTCAAACAAATATCGAATGATTCCCCATTGGCTAGTAGATATGCAATACTTCATCAAGATCGTTTGCAGTTGATTATTATAAGTTCGATGTAATAATTGCAATTTTAAAAAAAAGAATACAAAATATGCCTCCTTTATTATTAGTTAGTTAGACTAACTAATAATAAAGGAGTTCTTTTGAATTGTAAATAAGTAATCAATTTCACCACACCGAAATTATTATTTATTAGTTAATACAAATCCATCTACCCTTAAAAGTTTTATAACAAAAAATGAAAAAGGCGTACTTAAAGGTATATTCATTTCACCTTTGTACGCCACTATTTCTTATTTAATGTATTCGTTACTTACAAGAAGCTTCTTAATTACTTTTGTTGGTATTTCGAATTCAACCAGGCCCATATATCCAGGAGCAACATCATATTTATCAAATGAAATAACTAGTTTCCCTTCATTTGAAATGTAGAAGTTTTGATTTTTATTAATTTTTTCAAATGGCTCATAGTATTCTTCTTCACCAGTTCCTTTAACCCAATAGAAGATATCCTTGTCTGCTTTCATCTGCGCATGCATTTGTTGCTTAATATTTTCACTAATTACTGAAATATATTTGTCATCTTTAAATAGACTAGGCAAACTGATTAATAGCTCCTTCTTCTTGTCGATAGTGTCATACTTCATCACTGTAGAAGATGAAGCAACTGTATTTGTCACATATCTGCCTATAGATAGGATTCGTTTATTGTCAGTTTTCACTTCATATCCGCTATCGATGCCTAAATGTCCACCTCCATTTTTCTTTAATTCTTCCATATCAGTCATGAATTCTTTATACAGTTTTTCATTTTCCTGAGCATACTTTTCATTTAAACTTTTTTCTAAGTCTTTATTCTCTAGATTTGTAATAGCTGGCGTTTTAATATTGGCGTCAAATGTTTCATCTTTGAAATGATATTCCCTAAACGTCACTAATTTCACAAGCTGACCAACAACAGGTACATCTGATAAAGCATACGCAATAGTTGAACTTATATTTACGCTGGCAATAAATAAACTTGCGGCAACTAATACACCTATTAAAATTCTTTTCGGCGTCTTTCTTTTATGCTGACGAATCGTTTTCTCAACAATCGTTGATAATTCTGCAGGAATTTCAATTTCATTGTATTCTTTTTTCAATTGTTCTAATTTATTCATTTAACTTTCCCTCCGAGTGACTTGTGTCCAGGTCCATTCGTAACAACTTCAATGCTCGATATAGCCGAGTTTTTATCGTATTTGGATTTTCCTCCAATACTTGAGCAATCTCCTCAATTTTTAAATCTTCAAAGAAGCGAAGAATAATAATGGTTTTATACGTATGTGGTAACGATTCAACAGCTTCACGCAAATCAATATCTTCATATCGATCCTCATTACCATGTGCGATAAACTCAATTGTTTCATCTTCTACTAATTGCTCTCTCTTACGTTTTCTTATCAAATCTATTGAAGTATTAATAATTATTCGATAGAACCAGCTTTTAATAGCAGCTGACTCTTGAATGTTCTGAATTGAACAAAGTCCTTTTCGAATCGATTCTTGGACGATATCTAAAGCATCCTGTTGATTTTTCATATAGCTATACGCAAATCGATATAAACTTTGCTGATTTTCTGTAACATAATTTATAAAATCTCTTTCAATTTTCTTTTTGTAAAACATGTTATTACCCCTCTTGATACGTATCAATTTTGAAGTCAATGTTAAGACGTCGTTCTGAAATGAAAAGTTTCATAAAAAAAAATAAAAACAAGATTGCTCTCGTTTTTATTTTCCTCTTATTCATTTTGCTCCATTAGTACACGTAACATTCTATCAGGATAATCTAGAAAAGCTTTCGTTATTTGATAATGCTCGGTCTCTTTATATGTAACTTTATGATAACCATCTTTGATTTCATAAATCGTTGCATTTGGGTAAGCCATTAAAATGGGTGAATGTGTAGCAATGATAAATTGGCACCCCTGCATTACAAGCTCGTGTAATCTAGCAATCATCGTCATTTGACGAGATGGCGATAAAGCCGCTTCAGGCTCATCTAATATGTACATTCCATTCGCTCTAAACTTATGTAGAAACAATGACATAAACGACTCTCCATGTGATTGATCATGAAGTGATACACCACCATACTGATTAATCAGCTTCGCTCCACCAAACTTACGATCTAATTCCTCAATATATGAAGCTACATTATAAAAGCTTTCCGCTCTAAGAAAGAAGCCATCATTTGGTCTAATAGCCCCCTTTGCCACTGTTACATAATCATGTAATAAGGAATGGGAATCAAACGAAGCAAAATTAAAGTTTCGTGTACCACCCTCTGGATTAAAGCCATAAGATGTCGCGATTGCTTCAAGAATGGTTGACTTACCACTTCCATTTTCTCCAACAATAAAAGTGACATTAGGATGGAATTTCAATTCCGATAAGTATTGAACAGCTGGTAAAGAAAATGGATAAACGGAAGTAGACGGTATCTTGTCGCTCCTTAACTTTATACTCTTAATAAAATGATTAAATTCATCTAAAATCATGAAATATTCAAGTCCCCTCGTCTGATTATACCGAAATTCAAGATACTAACATTTCTTCTTATCATACCTTACATCCCTATTGACAGTCATTACGATTGCGAGTATGTTATTATTAGACCAACCGTTCAGTTTAGAGGTTTTGGAGGCAAGTATAAATGAGTAAAACAAATGATGGATTAACTACCAAACTAAAAATCGCAAAAATTGCTGAAGAATTATTTTCTCAAAAAGGCTACGCAGCCACCTCAATGGAAGATATTACAACAGCTTCAGGTAGCAGTAAAGGCAGTATTTATTATCACTTTAAAAGTAAAGAAAAACTGTTTATGTTCATTGTAGAAACAGCAGCAAATGAATGGAAAGAAGAATGGGCTAAAATAGAGGTCAATTGTAAAACGAATACTGAAAAACTATATGCTATTTCAGAACATTATGTGAAAGATTTCCAAAATCCAATCTTTAGCGCAATGGAAGAGTATGGGAACAGCCAAGTTGTGAATGAAGAGGCTACAGCTGAGTTATTAAACATCATCCGAAATCAATATTTTGAAACGTATGAAAACATCCTTAAAGATGGAATTGCTGCTGGTGAATTTATTGATGAAAATCCGCGTGAACTGATGTATATGCTCTTCGCACTTCATAATGGTTTAGGAGTTGCCTATTATGAAATGGATTTCGATGATTTGAAAGAACTATATCGTAAAAGTACAGATTTCTTATTAAGGGGTCTTGCAAAACGTTGATTACTATCCTAGGTCGGAGATTATTTCTGACCTACATTTTTACATATTTATAAACCGAACGTTCAGATTAAAAATAAAGGAGAGAATCCCTATGAAAGATTTATTAAAAAATCGTATCTTTCTCATCATATTAAGTTCAGATTTATTAGACCAAGTTAGTATTTGGATTAGAAATATTGCGATATTGTATTTCGTTATTGAACAAACAAACCAAAATCCTATCGCAATCTCCGCAATTACCGTTTTAGAATTTTTACCTATGTTTCTTTTCTCTTTTATAGGTGGAACATTCGCTGACCGTTGGAATCCAAAGAAAACTATTATTAGCGGTGGATTATTAAGTATCGCCTCTATTCTGCTTATTATCGCTAGTGTTTCACTTGGATATTGGCAAGCAGTCTTCTTCGCTACATTTGTCTCAGCCATTGTGTCTCAATTTTCGCAACCATCATCATCAAAAATCTTCAAAAGACATATTCCTGAAGAACAAGTTAGCACTGCCCTAGGTTTATCACAAAGCTTAACGTCCATATTTGTTATTATTGGACCAATTATCGGAACAACAGTTTATACACAATTTGGTATCCTGCCATCACTTTATCTATTAATATTCACATTTGGTTTATCAACAATTATTACAGTATTCCTACCAAAAGATGCTTCATTAGTATCCGAAACAAAAAACACTGTTTTAACTGAAATTAAAGAAGGATTCAAATATGTTTGGAATAATAATAATTTAAGAAGAATATGCTATATCTTTTTCTTTATTGGAATAGCTGGTGGTCTCCTACAACCACTTGAAGTTTTTCTTGTGACTGATCGATTACAATTACCGAAAGAAGCACTTCAATGGTTAACTTCCATTTCAGGTCTTGGCATGCTAGTAGGAGGAATAATTGCCGCAATCATTGCGGAAAAAATTAGTGGTAGAGCAGTTTTTGTATTTACACTTCTTTTCATGTCTATCTCAACAATCTTGGAGGTTTGGTCAACAAGGTTTGCTTTAACAGCATCTTTAACTTTTTTAGGGTCGTTCTTCGTTGCTTTTATCCAAATCAAACTAAGCACATTAATGATAACGTATGTGGAAGAAGCGTTTATTGGTCGAACAAATGGAATCATTACACCAGTCATGTTAGGTGCTATGCTAATCGGTAATGCTTTATCAGGAGTAATTATGCAAAATACATCACTCTTTATAGTATATTTCATAGCTGCATGTTTCATGGCATTAGCAAGCATTCCTTCATTAGGGCTTACATTCACACAAAACAAGCAAACCACTAATGAAGAATTGATTTCATAAAAATAACCGTCACCGATCCTTTTGAATTTAGAATTTACCTCTTGTTTTAACTTCTAATCAAAAAGGAAGCCATGCAACGGCTTACGACCGAGCATGGCAGGCGTAAGGTTAGATACCACACAAATCCTTATGCTTTCTTTAAACTGAAAATTTTTAAAGCCAAACTGTTTTTTCTGTAATGGATGCACGTTTTTTCGGTGTCGCTTCCTTCAATTCTTTCGGATAACCTGCAAACACGGTACCAATAATTTTTTTGTTTTCCGGGGCACCAATGAATTGATACAAACGCTCATCTCTTACAAGACCTACGCCCCTTGTACGCCATACAAAACCTAATCCTAATTCTTTTGCCGCTAACCACATCGAATGAATTGCACAGCAAACAGCATATACATTATCCTCTGAAGCATCCGCATCTTCAGGAATTTGGTCAGCTGCTACTACAATTAATAATGGTGTACTTTTAACTACCTCTAAAGAACTTTCAATTAAATTAGGCTTAGTCGGAAATCTTTCTAACAAATACTGCTCTGCAAGAATTTCATAGCGTTTCTTTGCTTCCCCTTTTATCACATAGAAATTCCACGGTTCACGCATTCTGTCATTCGGAGCCCAAGTAGCCGCTTCTAATAATGCTTCAATTGTTTCATTCGGCACTTCGGTTGTTTCATAATTACGAATTGCTCTTCTCTCTTGTAATTCTTGTATAATCATCGATTATCGCTCTCTTTCTCATACAATCATAAAATTGTAGCTACTTCTCCCTCAAGAAGTTTTTCAAACCATTTCGTTTTCTCTCGTACTTGAATCACTTCACCTACAAGGAATATAGCCGGATGATTAATTCCTTCTTTCTCAGCTAATTCATGAATGTTTGCTAGATTTCCTGTTACCGTTCTTTGTTGTTTCGTTGTTCCCCATTCAATTACTGCTGCTGGAGTACTATCCCTTTTACCATTGTTTATTAACTGATCACAAATATACGGTAGATTTCCCATTCCCATATAAAAGGCAATAGTATCAATACCTGTAGCAAGCGCCTGCCAATTAATATTGTCCTGTTCCTTGTCCGCTCTTCCATGGCCTGTCACAATAGCAAAGCTTGAAGCATAATCACGATGCGTAACAGGAATGCCAGCATAAAGTGGTGCTGCTATTCCAGCCGTAATTCCTGGTACAATTTCATATAAAATCCCTTGTTTAGCAAGTACTTCTGCTTCTTCTCCAACACGACCGAATACGCCAGGGTCTCCACCTTTTAAACGTGTTACTATTTTACCTTCAAGAGCTTTTTCAACTAGTAACGCATGAATTTCTTCTTGTATAAGTGCATGTTTCCCAGGTAATTTCCCACAAAAAAATGAGCTCAGCACCTTCTTTTGCGTGCGACAATAACTCTTTATTGACTAATCTGTCATAAGCAATAACATCTGCCTGTTGAATGCACTCTAAACCACGTATCGTTAGTAATTTTGGATCTCCTGGTCCAGCACCAACTAGGTATACTTTTCCTGTCTTCATCCTTAATGCTCCTCTTCTTCATGATTCCTATGGTCAAATTACGTTACTGAATTTTACTTTTTTTAAATGTAGAGCAAGCCTGTACCCATTGCTCAGCAACTTTTGGATTAGAAGCAAAATGAAGATGCGTATATCCCGCAACAAGGTTATTTAAAGCATAGCCTTCTTGTTTCACTCCGCTTCTCCCTTTCGTTTCATATGCGGGTTGATAAGTGGAAGTTGTCTTATAAGTCGAATAATGAAATTCATGACCTTTCACTTGTTCGTCTGGACCAAATAAAAAGTTTTCTTCAGTGCCTTTAATTTCCCGGTAACCTAATGCCGCTCGTTTCGTTTGCATCGTAGTATCTCCTGGAATAATACCTACCATTTCAGAAACTTCTCCATTTGTATCCGTAATCGAATTCGTCAAATACATGTAGCCACCACATTCAGCTAATGTTGGCAATCCACTTTCGATTGCTTTTTTTATAGATTGCTTTACACCCACTTCTTTAGCAAGCTCAGCAGCAAATTCTTCTGGAAAACCACCACCAATATATAACCCATCTGCGTCTGCAGGAACCGATTCTCCTTTTAAAGGGGAAAAGAAATGTAACTTTGCTCCATATGCTTCAAGCAATTCGAAATTTTCTTGATAATAAAAGTTGAAAGCTGCATCTTTTGCAACAGCAATTGCGACTGTCTCATCGGTATGCTTATTAAAAATAGAATTTTCCCCTTGAATGATTGGAGTTGTTTCAGCTATAGCAACGAGCTTTTCAAGGTCAACGGTTTCAAGCATTAAATTCCCTAATGTCTCAAAGAAAGCATCTAGTTCTCCTCGTTCAATCGCTGGTACGAGCCCTAAATGCCTACTTGGAATATCAATATCATTTTCTTTCTTTACATACCCAAGTACTGGAATACCACATTCTTGTTCAATAGCTGTTTTGACAATTTTATAATGTCCTTCACTACCAACTCGATTAGCAATAACACCTACGATTTTAGGTTCACTCGAGAAGGTTTGAAAGCCTTTTACAATCGCCGCAACACTACGTGCCATGCTCGCACAATTAACAACTAAAATAACTGGACTTTCTGTTAGAACACTAATTTCAGCTGCAGATCCGTTATTAGAAGTCGGACTCTTCCCATCAAAAAAGCCCATTACCCCTTCGATAATAGAAATATCCGCATCGTTGCTATTTTTCGCTACAATATCTGTAACTGTTTCTTTATCAAACATCCAACTATCTAAATTACGTGAAATTCTGCCTGTAACAGCACTATGATAGGTCGGATCAATATAATCTGGACCACACTTGTAGCCTTGAACGGTATATCCTTTCTTTTGCAACGCTGCCATTAGCCCTAAAGTAATTGTGGTTTTTCCAACACCACTACCAGTCCCTGCGATTACTAATCTTCTATTAGCCAACTGTATCCCTCCTTCGTGCTACGCTATAATTATTAAAATGGAATTACCCCTACTGAAATAGTTGTATTACCTGATTTTTTCTTTACTAAAGCTAAATCGTCAGCACCTGAATAAATACGAACTGCTGGCTCACTAACTCCATATGCACCGGTATATTTATAAACCGTTTCAGATGGCTGCTCTATTTGGGCACTATTTAATTGTTCCGGACTATAATAAACAAACTCCCAATCATATTTAGCAGCAACAGCTAGCAAACCTTCTTCATCTTTCTTCAATTCAATTGTACAAAGAGCTTTGACGCTCTTAATGGATATTTTCAATTCAGCTAGAGTATCAATAATAACTTGTTCAATTTCTTCAGCTGATGTTCCTCGATTACACCCCATACCAATTGCAATGTTTTTTGGCCGATACACAACGCCATTTTGCAGAATATGTTCTTCCTTTTCTGATAAAATACGATGTGTAATCACTAATGCTGCTTGTGGTTCTTCCTTTATAGCTGTTTCAATATTATCGTATACAGTGAAATGTTCAGGCATTGGTCGATCAAAACTCCACCAATTTCGTTCACCCGCTTCTTGAATAATAGCTACTCGTTCTTCATTAACAACAGAAGCACTTACAGGAGTTAGTTTTTCAGCACTATCCCAAACCCAGCCAAACCGGTAGCCGAATAAGTCAACTGGAATTGTTTTCTGAACATCTGATGCAGTAGTAATAATAGCTCTTGCTCCTAAACATGCGGCTACTTCATGTGTTAGCTCATTTGCACCACCTAAATGACCAGATAATACACTAATAACATTTTCACCTTTATCATCAATAACAACTACACCTGGATCTGTTTTCTTGTCCTTTAATATTGGTGCAATCATCCGAACGACTGCACCTAAAGATATAATTAATATAATTCCATCATATTTTTGAAATAGTGCAGGTAAAAGCATGCGAACGCTACCTGAGAATAGTTGAATATTCTTTGCCGCCTCGTCACCTTGTTCGAACTTGCTCATATAATACAAATCCGATTGAGAAAATACACCGTGTAATTTTCTCGATAGCTCAACGCCATGCTTTGTGATAGCCACAATCGCATATTTATGCTTTTGGATAATCGGAGCTAATTCATTTTCTTTTAACTCAATAATCATGATTTCACACCTTTACGGTAACCATGTGTGAAGGTTGCATCATATAGTTTCGAGCGATATTCATCATTATCGTGAATTTCAGGGTCTAATGCCCATCCAGCTAGAATCATTGCATGTTTACGAATACCATTTTTACGCATATCTTCATCTAAATGCTCTAATGTTGTACGAACGATTTTTTGATCTGGCCAAGTTGCACGTTGAATAACCGCAATTGGTGTATCATTTCTCCAACCTGCAGCTTGAAGTTCCTTCATAATTTTCTTCGTTAACGTTGCACTTAAAAACATAGCAATCGTACAATGATGCTTCGCTAAATCTTGTAACTTCTCAAACTCAGGTACTGGCGTACGTCCTTCTGCACGAGTTAAAATGACCGTTTGTGTTAAGTCTGGAATTGTTAATTCAGCACCAATAGCAGCTGCTGAAGCAAACACAGAACTTACACCTGGAATGACTTCATAGCCAATGCCTTCTTTTTTCAGTAAAGCGATTTGTTCCATAATGGCACCGTACATCGCTGGATCACCAGTATGAATACGAGCAACTTTCTTCCCAGCTTTCACACGATCCACCATGATATCGACAATCTCTTCTAAATGCATACCCGCTGTTTTCAATACCTCTGCTTCAGGCTTTGCTTTTGCGATTAATTCATCATTCACTAGCGAATCGGTATATAAAATCACGTCAGCACTTTGTAAAATATTTAGTCCTTTAACCGTAATTAAATCTGGATCTCCTGGTCCCGCTCCTACAATATAGATTTTCATTTTCGCACCACCATTAACGTTAAGTATTCGAGCTCTACACCGTCTAATTCTTCTACATCCCAAATAATTTCTTCATCAGATGTGACCTTTGTAACAACTGATGCTTTTTTCAATAAATCTAAGTCCTTTAAGACTTGCACCATTAAATCTATTACCTTGGCAACTTTGATGAAAATGATGCAATCATGTTCTTCAATGACTCTTTTCATTTCAGCGTAATCATCTGTTGCTGGAACAATCGCTACATGGTCATCACCGTCAGCAAGTGGAATACCTAAACGAGATGCAGCACCATTAATAGATGAAATACCTGGTACCGTCTTAACTGGTACTTCAGGGTGAAGCTGTTTCATTAATTTCATCATATGGATGAATGTACTATATAAAAGTGGGTCACCCTCTGTTAAGAACGCCACATCTTTACCTTCTGCTAACTTTTCCCATACAAGCTCTACTGCTTTATTCCATTCTCTATCTAGAATGACAGGGTCTTTCGTCATTGGAAATACGAGCCCTAACATCTCTTTTTCACTTGGATTAATATATACTTCTGCAATACGATGCGCATAACTTTTACTACCTTTTCGCTTTTTTGGATAAGCGATAACAGGAGATTCTTTAATCATACGAAATGCTCTAACTGTAATTAATTCAGGATCTCCTGGACCAACACCTAAACCGTATAATGTGCCGATACTACTCATTGTTCAGCCTTCTTTCTTTTTGCAGTTATAATGTAAATTGGATTTAATGGTACGAAACGATTCATATGTAAAATCGGCTTACTTCTCGAAATTTGTGTAAGATTAATAGATGTCTCAAATCCTGAATCTTTGAATGCTTGATTCGCTAAATACAAGTTTTCAATCGTTGCAGCATTCAATACGATTCGTCCATCTTCTTTCAATCTCGTACAACATGTTTGAATTAGTTCAGCCATTTCTCCACCAGTACCACCTATAAAGACGGCGTCAGGATCAGGAAAATTCTCTAAACCAAGTGGAGCTTTACTATGAACAGCCGTTAAATCCACTCTGAATTTATGTTGATTTTGAAAGCAGTTTTCTAGGTCTGCTTCATTTTTTTCCATCGCATAAACTTGACCTTCGCAAGCAATTTTTGCTACTTCAATTGCCATGGACCCGGTACATGTTCCAATATCCCAAACGATGCTATTCTTTTTAAGCCTCAAAGCTGCAATGCTTAGTACACGAATTTCTTTCTTTGTTATTAATCCTTTGTCAGGCTTACGTTGTGAGAATTCTTCATCGTCGATACCTAGTAACCATTCAGGGCTTTCTCCCACCTTCTTTAAAATTACAACATTTAAAGGAGAAAACTTCTCTTGCTTCATCATCTCTAAATCATACCAACCGAATCTTTCATTCTCCGATTCTATGTTCTCAGCAACAAATGCTTCATACTCTGTCATCCCAAATCGTAGCAAATAATCAGCTATCACATTCGGATTATTATTCTCATCGGTAAGTAAAACAACTTTCGCTTTCCCGTCTATTCGTTGTGCTAATCCTTTCATACTTCTACCATGAACACTTGCAAAATAGGCATCTTGCCACGATTCGCCCATTCTTGCAAATGCTAGTTGAATGGAACTTAAGTAAGGATATATTTCTAGTTTCATTTTCTTAGAAAGATAGCCACCAATTCCGTAGAAAAGCGGATCACCTGAAGCGAGAATAACTGTACTTCTCTTCTCTTCCAGCAATCGTTCGGTTAGCTGTTTTAATCCATTTTTTATAATGATTTTTTCTCCTTTATAATCAGGAAAGAACTCTAACACACGCTCTCCGCCGACTAACACTTCACTATCTTCGATCCAAGATTGATAGAGTGGTAAAAGGCTTGCTTTTCCGTTATCACTTATCCCAATTAGTTTCATTGATTGTGTCAATGCCATCCACCCTTCCGAGTACTTCGCCTTTCATGGAGTATATCGTTGTACTTAATTCCATTTCTCCCTTTACTTCTCGTAATGATGAAAAACAACATGCTTCACAAAGAAGGTCGAAAAATGTCTTATTATTCTCGCGAAGCATAATATCACCAACTTGTGAAGCTGTATTGGCTTGTTCAACTTCCTCTATTACAGCTTCACTCGCTCCTGCGTTCTTCGCTACATTTGCTAAAAAATGAAAGTTTATCGGTGCACTTTTTGAATGAACCATCATTACACCTTGAGCTACTTTCGAGAATTTCCCCATCATGCCAACAAGTGATACTTTTTTAATCTCTAATCGTTTACAATGTTTTAGCGTAAAGCCAACAAAATCACCCATTTCAATAAAGGCTTCCTCCTTTAATTCCGGGTATTGAGCGATTGCATATCGCTCACTTCGTCCACCTGTTGTGAGTACTAAATGATCGCAACCTCCAGCTTTTGCTACACTTATCGCTTGAACAATACTCGCTTTATATGCCGCACTTGAAAAAGGAACAACCGTCCCTCTCGTTCCAAGAATAGAAATACCGCCTATAATTCCAAGTCGTCCATTTAATGTTTTCTTCGCCATCTCTTCACCTAGTGGTACAGAGATAACGACCTTTATTCCTTTTGAAACACCATATTCATCAATAATCTGTTGCACTGTTTCATGAATCATTTTTCGTGGTACTGGATTAATCGCCGCTTCACCAACAGCAATCGCAAGTCCAGGTTTCGTCACTCGACCCACACCAATACCACCATCTAATACGATGCCTGGCTCATCTAACCATTGAACAGTTGAAATGATTAATGCTTTATGAGTAGCATCCGGATCATCACCTGCATCTTTAATCGTTTCAGCACTCGCAATACAATCACTATAATCACAATTTTCAATCTTGAAAGTTGCGTCTTTCCCAACGGGTAAATGTATCGTAGCTTCTGTTTGCCGCTCGCCTGTAATTAATGCCAATAACGCCGCTTTCGTCACAGCTGTTGCACATGCTCCCGTTGTATAACCTTGACGTAATGTCGATGGATCTTTTGGTACCTTTTGCATAATGTTATTTCTGTTCAGCTAATAATGTAATGGCATTCAATGCAGCTACTGTGATTGTACTTCCACCTTTACGTCCAATATTAGTTATGAATGGAATATCTAGTTTAGCAAGCTCTTCTTTTGATTCAGCAGCAGAAACGAATCCAACAGGAAGTCCAATAATTAAGTCCGGTTTAGCTACTCCTTCTTTGACAAGACGAATCAATTCAAGTAATGCCGTCGGTGCATTACCAATAGCATAAATGCCACCTTCATTTTCTTCTAACGCTTTTCTCATTGAAATAATTGCTCTTGTCGTATTTAAACGTTTTGCTTCTTTCATAACATCTTCATCTGATATATATACATGAAGCTTACCACCATGTTTTTCAATACGATTTTTATTCGTACCAACTTGAATCATTTGAACGTCAGCAATTACATTTCTTCCATTTCGAATTGCTTGAATTCCAGCTTGAACAGCATCTTTATGAAATACCACACTTCTACCTAATTCAAAATCTGCTGAGGCATGAATAATACGTTGTACAATCGGATATTGTTCCTCAGTAAAATGATGCTCTCCAATTTCTTCAGTAATCATTTCAAAACTTTTACCTTCAATTTGTTGTGGTTGTACCGTTAACGGTTTAAACTCTGTATGAAAATCCATTTTCTTTTCCCCCATTTATCGTAATTGATCTTTTACTGATTGAACCAATGTGTCAAAACTTGAATACACATTGACATAATTAACTTTTGGTCTGGCAATCATGATTGTTTCAATCCCACTTTCCAATGCTGCTTCAAGCTTTTCATCTACTGAACCAACCTTGCCACTCTCTTTTGTAATCATTAAAGTTACGCCGTAATTGTTATACAATGCCTTGTTTAGCTCTTTCGAAAACGGACCTTGAATAGCAATGATATTCTTTTGTTCTACACCGAGCTGCTGACATTTTTCCATATTATCTAGACGTGGCAACATTCGGGCAATCAATCTAGTATCCTCTAAACCTAACAATTTTTCTGTGAAGATTTGTAATGTTTTACTACCAGTAGTTAGCATAATTACGCCACGCTTCGTTGCTGCTAACTCTGCTGCTTCACTATAATCATTCACAATTGTTAATTTTTCATGCTCGAAAGACTGCACGGTTCTTTCATATCTAAAATACGGAACGTTCGCACTATTAGCTGCCTGAAGAGCATTTTTTGATGCATCCTCAGCAAAAGGATGACTTGCATCCACTATTGTTTCATAGCCGTTTTTCCTTACAATTACAGTCATTTCCTCAGCCGTTAATCGCCCTACACGAACTGGTATATTTGCTTCTTTCAAGCTTTTTTCTGCTGATTCTGTCACCACGGTCGCCATAATTTTGAAACCTTCTTCTGTCATACGGATAGCTAATTCTCTCGCATCACTTGTACCTGCTAAAAATAAAATCATTTTGTAGTCTCCGCATGATGATGATGCTGCTCATGGTCGTGATCGTGATGATGATGTCCGTGATCATGGTCATGGTCATGATGGTGATGATGATCAATATGTTCCATAGCGTCTATACGATATTGACATGTATCACAATTCATCTTCACATCTCCTAGTAGTGCTTCCTCGACACGATCCTTCAACACATCTTGCAAGCTAGGATGATAACCAAAGTAATCTGCCAACACAATTTCACAATCAGTATATTGTTCTTTATAATTAGCTACCCATTTCGCCATGCGCTCCATTAGTATGCCTGTAAATAAGAAATACGGAAGCATCACGATTTTTTTAGCACCTAGCTTAATACAGCGTTCAACACCTTCATCCACAGATGGAGCTGTCACACCCATGAAAGCATTTTCTACATATTTAAACTGCAGCTTTTCCCATAGCAATCTTGAAATCTTATAAAAATCACTGTTTGCATCTGGGTCACTACCGCCTCGACCAATTAATAAAATCGCTGTATCATCATCTTTAGCTGTTGTATCAATACCAGCTTCCTTTATACGAGTTACTAGTATATCTAACACTTGTTCATGGATACCAATCGGACGTCCGTATGTAAAACGAACAGTCGGATATTGCAAACGAGCTTCGTCAATCGCAGCTGGAATATGAATTTTCGAATGACCAGCTGGTAAAAGAATAATCGGAATAACATAGACATCCGTTGCTCCTCTATTCACACACGCCTCAATTCCTTGTGGTATATTAGGTGTTTCAAATTCTAAGAAACAAGTCTCAATAATTAACTCCTGACTCATACTTGGAAGCATATTTTCTACAAATTTACTTACTTCCTTGTTACCTTCTTTTAATTGACTACCGTGTCCAACAAACAAAATAGCTTTCATCGTTGTTTCCTCCCTTTAATCCCCACAAGGTGCAGGCTCAATTTCAATCTTCGGAGCCATATCCTGATATTTATATCCTTGAATTTCTTTTACTCGTTTAAAATATTTAAATAAACGCTCATTTGGATGCGCTTTTTCTTTGTATTCTTCAATTATTGCTGTCACTTTATCTATAATTTGCTCTGGAGGAATTCCTTCAGCTACAGGTTGACCAGGGTGAGCTGTTCTTCCCACTGGTTTCGCTCCGAGGAACAAATCAAACTTACCTTTCCGAAACACAATACCGATATCATCCATAACCGCTTTATAACAAGCCATACCACAGCCGTTAATGCCGACAGTTAATTCTTTAGGTAGCGATAAACCACCTAGTGTTCGCTGTATTTCTTCGGCATATGGAATGGCATCCGTTTTTTCTCCATCACAAAAATCACAGGCTTTTACAGTCAAAACATCCCCTATAGGTGAAAGTAAAAATCCTGCATTTGATAACTTGGATGTAACCGTCTCCGGATCACTTGTTGGTATTCGTAAAACAATTTGATGATTTGGTGTGTATTCCATCGTTCCTTTTTCACCAACTACTTCAACTAAAGTTGTCATTTGCTTCGTTGTAAACTGTTTATTCGCAACTCCAGGACTTACTGCTAATTCAAAAATCGACTCAATCTTTTGCTGCACATATGTAATTGCCTTTTCTCCTAATTCTTCCTCATCACCATCAATCATGGATAACGCTTGAAGTGCCATATCTAGAGAAGAAACTTTTTGGAAGGGCAAATCAATAGTAGGAGCTTTCTCCACGACTTCCGTTGTTATCTGTTCATCTATAGAGCTCATTGATTCTAATGACCATGGCTCTGCTTCTTTACGTAAACGTTGATGTGGTTTTAACGGTTGCTTCTCTGAGCCTAATGTGTATTTACGTTGATATCCTCTAGGGGTAATCATTTTATTGTCATAGAAAAACGTAGAAGAGTTCCCAATAACAACGGTAGTTAACATACCGATTTCATGATTAAGCATTTCACTTAAAGTCGTCATAATAACACTTTGTCGGTCACGATAAGCACTTTTTACTAATCCAACTGGTGTATCTGGTGAACGGTATTTCAATAAAATCCGTTGTGTTTCAACGATTTGTCTAGTTCTTCTACCACTTCTCGGATTATATAATGCGATAACAAAATCCGCTTGAGCCGCCGCTTCTACTCGTTTAGCAATTAAATCCCAAGGTGTTAAATGATCACTAAGTGAAATAGTACAAGAATCATGCATAATCGGTGCTCCAAGTAAAGAAGCACATGAATTAATGGCTGAAATACCCGGAACAACTTCGATTTCTACTCCTGTTGCTTCCGTCCAACCTTTTTCGATTAACACTTCATACATCAATCCAGCCATACCATATACTCCTGAGTCACCGCTCGATATGACCGCAACCTTTTTACCAAGTTCAGCTTGTTTAACTGCTTCTTGAGCTCGACTTACTTCTTCTGTCATTCCTGTACTAACAACTGTTTGCTTAGTAAGTAATCCTCTAATTAAATCCACATATGTTTTATAACCAATTATTAAATCACTTTCTTGAAGTGCTTCCACTGCGCGAGCTGTAATATGATCAAAACTCCCTGGTCCAAAGCCAACTACATATAGTTTTCCTTTTTCCATCAACTAAACATCCTTTCCCCACCATGATGTTAGGTACTCTATGTTACAATTACTTCTTCTTTGAAATACCTTTGATTGCTGTATATTCTTCATTTCTTGTCATTTCACCATTAATTACTTCATAGCTAACATACTCTCTTAAAGGAGCTTGATTATAAGTTCTAACAATCTCTCTACCAACATCAGCAGTTAGAGAACCGTACCAATTCCCCTTTGGATATTCGATTACCACTGGGGCGTCTTTACATCTTCCATTACAACGAGTTCTAGTCGTATGAATCTTATCGTCTAATCCAAGTTTCGTAATTTCATCACGTATCGCTAACGTTACTTCCTCCGCATCTTTTCGATTGCAACTACTGCCATTGCACATAAACAAATGTGAGCATGTCCCATTTAAGTTCCAAGTTGTCATTTCCCATCCCCCAAATCTTGTATTCCCCCATAATGAGTCATTCTTTTTTTCGAAAACAAAATTAGAAAAACACGACTTATCGCTCCTAATGGCGAAAGTCGATGTCTTTTCTTATACTTTATTCCTTTAAAGAATTTAAACTTTCGTAAAGTATAAAAAAATCCTACTCTCAAAGAATAGGATTTCATAAAAAAGCCACATGTAAGAAACAGAGATTCAAGAAATCTCGTTTATTCCAAATCAAAATTAGCTCTTCCACTCTTCCCTCCGAAAAGTTCGACTCGACATTAAAAGCAGGTCTCCTGGCTTAGCTTCAGTTTACTCTTGTACCTTCCCGGCTCTTAACCAGTGGTATTCACAATTTCATCAGCTTTACAGTAGCGGGGGCTGCATCGGTCTTTCACCGATTTCCCTTTTACCTTTTGCATACAATCTATACAAAAGGAACTTTTAACATTTAATTAATTTTATTATTAAAATTGTTGTAAATATTTCAAATTTTAAACTACGTACATCATACACTATATTCATTTTTTTTCAACAAAAAAATGATACTGCTTATTATTCCTGACTTTAGTACCACTAAAAAATAATGCAGTAAAAACCTACCAAATTTTTATTTTTCTAAATATTTGTGGAACTATATGTTTTTTCATGCTACACTATTCCATGGAATTTATAACTACATATGCTTTATGGTGTGAAATATTATTTAGAGAGTATTTCGCTTAATAGGGAATCCGATGTAAATTCGGAGCGGTCCCGCCACTGTAACGAGGAGCTTTATTATTTTAAGTCACTGTTTTATAGATAAAATGGGAAGGCATAATAAAGTGTTGAATCGAAGCCAGGAGACCTGCCATAAAGGTTTATCAATCTATTACCTACGAGGATAGGTGTGCGAGTATAATAATTTGAATTTTTTATTATTAAATCAATCATTTTATTTACGAATCGGGCACTTCTCCCACTTTGGGACAAGTGTTTTTTTGTGCTTTACTTTCTATCCACGTTGTTTTTTGATCGTACACACTGTTAGTTCTAAATTCTAAAACTTACAAAGGAGATTAAAAAATGCGTAAAAAGGCTAGCTTTAAAATTATGTACTTTATTTTATTTTTACTTCTTGTACCTAAGCAAGCATTTGCCATGCACATTATGGAAGGCTTCCTACCAGTCGAATGGGCAATTTTTTGGTGGGCTATTTCGTTGCCATTCCTAATTGTTGGCTTACTTGCAATAAAAAGAAAAATAAAAGAAAATCCAGAAACAAAAATGATGCTCGGTTTATCTGGAGCGTTTGCATTTGTATTATCAGCATTGAAAATCCCTTCCGTTACAGGAAGCTGCTCACATCCAACAGGGGTTGGCTTAGGGACGGTTTTATTCGGACCTGCTGCGATGAGTGTCATTGGTTTTATCGTTTTGTTATTCCAATCTTTATTATTAGCTCATGGTGGATTAACAACATTAGGTGCCAATACATTTTCAATGGCCATTGTCGGGCCGTTAGTATCATATTTCATTTTTAAAAGCTCTCAGAAAGCAGGATTTTCTTTTTCGATTGCTGTATTTTTGGCAGCTGCATTAGGAGATTTGGCTACATATGTAATGACATCTGTTCAACTAGCTTTAGCTTTCCCATCAGAAGCAGGTGGTTTTGTAGCTTCATTCACTAAATTCTCAGGAATTTTCGCATTAACACAAATTCCATTGGCAATTAGTGAAGGTATTTTAACAGTTGTTGTTATGAATGTTTTACGTAAATATAACGTGAAAGAATTAAAAATGTTGCGCGTGTTTTCTTCAAAGGAGGCACATTAATATGAAAAAAAATCTCGTTCTCATTTTAATTGTCGTTCTTCTTGCTGTGTTTCCACTATTCATTCAAAAAGGTGCTGAATTTGGTGGAGCCGATGGTAAAGCTGAAAGTGAAATCGGTAATATCGCGCCAGATTATGAACCATGGTTTAGTTCCATTTGGGAGCCACCAAGTGGTGAAATTGAAAGCTTATTATTCTCACTACAAGCAGCAATTGGCGCTGGATTCATCGGCTACTTTGTTGGCTTGAATAAAGGCAAACATAAAAAATTTACACAAAAAAGAAAAGAAGAATAACATGTTATTAATTGATAAATATGCTTATTTTAACAGACTAAGTGAAACACATCCTGTAGAAAAAATGGTTTTCTCACTTACTTTAATGATTTTTTCTTTAGCTGTTAAAAACGTACTTGTTTCACTCATCACTTTTATAGTGATGAGTGCTTTTACTATTTTTGCGGCTAAAATACCGTTTACCTATTATGTAAAACTATTATTATTACCTGCTATGTTTCTACTATCTGGTCTTGTAACTTTACTTCTCTCATTTGCTGATTTTCATTCCGTTACAATGGAGACTATTTGGGAATTACAAGTAGGTAAATGGGTGATTTTCATTACGAATGATTCAGTCCAACGGGCCGCTACACTTTTTTTTACGGTTCTCGGAAGCATTAGTTGTTTATATTTTTTAACATTAACGACACCATTAACGACGATATTTGATATATTACGAAAACTAAAAGTTCCCAAACTCTTAATTGAACTGATTGAGCTAACCTATCGATTTATTTTTGTTTTTCTTGATACATCACTAGAAATATTCCGATCACAACATGCTAGACTCGGCTACTTTACAATTAGACAAGGTATTCAATCGCTCGGACTTCTCATCTCAACATTATTCGTGCAAGTATTTAGACGTGCCAATGAACTAAACATTGCTATGCATGCAAGAGGATATCATGAAGACCTCAACTTTTTACAGGCAACATATCATTACTCTACTAGGAATTGGGTCATCATCATTAGCATATTCACTGCTATTGCGATGGTCTATTATGAGTTTGGGGGCATAATATAAATGGATAATTATTTTGATATAATTAACTTAACACATCGATATGCCGATGGAACCGTTGCTTTAAACAATCTTTCTTTAACAATAGGCAAAGGTAAAAAAATCGCATTATTAGGCAATAACGGTGCAGGTAAATCTACGTTATTTCTACATTTGAACGGAATTTTAGAGCCTTCTAGCGGTACGATTCAATTTAATGGAACAAAGATGAAACATGACCGCAAATCATTGTTTCATTTACGTAAACAAGTGAATATTGTATTTCAAGATCCGGATTCGCAATTATTTTCTTCTAACGTACTTCAAGATATATCATTTGGGCCACTAAATTTAAATCTATCTCAAGAAGAGGTCCTACGAAGAGTAGAGTGGGCCATGCAGCAAACAGAAGTAGAACAATTCAAACATAAACCAACGCATTTCCTAAGCCTTGGACAAAAGAAACGAGTGGCGATTGCTGGTGTTTTGGCAATGGACCCTGATGTATTCATTCTTGATGAGCCTACGGCTGGTTTAGATGCTTATTTTTCCAAACAAATTATGAACGTATTAGACCTTATTCACGGTCCAAACAAAACCATTATCTTATCTACTCACGATGTGAATTTAGCCTATGAATGGGCAGATGAAATCATTGTCATGAATGATGGTGAGATTATTTATACTGGAGACCCCATTTCAATTTTTCGTAAGAATCATTTAGTACAGCAAGCTCATTTAGAGAAACCTTGGATCTTAGAAACGTTTGACGAGCTTTTACAAGGTAAACAACTGTCTTCGAACGTGGAAGTACCTAGAAGAAAAGAAGAGTTATATACTTTAATCAAGAAAGTTGAAATAACGGTTTAACAACAAAAAAGAGATGATCAGCTAACGCTGTATCATCTCTTTTTTCATATAATCTTACTTCATTTTTTCAGTAAGAATTTCAACTGCTTTATTTAATTGAGTGTCATTCGCTAAGATTTTTTCACGAAGTTTATTCATTAAAGCAAGTGTCGTTTTATCTTTCAAAATTCCGTTCTGTTCTAACTTCACATCTTTTTGAAGTTGCATAACAGCCGTTTTTGTATTTTCATCATAAATGCCATCAACTTTTCCTGGTTTATAGCCAAGTGCTTCAAGCATTTGCTCTGCTACTTTCACTTCTGATGATGTAGTACCCTCTTTCAATTCCTTGTCAGGCGAAATATACGTTAGATGTGCATACGATGGTAATGCCACCTTCACATCCGGTTCAATTCCTTTTTTATGAATCCAAGTACCATTTGGAGTTAACCATTTACCCGTTGTATATTTAATATTCGACCCATCTTCTAGGTCTTTCGCTGTTTGAATTGTCCCTTTACCGAATGATTTCTCACCAACAAGAGGAATTCCTGCTGATTCTTTAACAGCCGCAGCGACAATTTCAGATGCACTCGCACTTCCTTCATCAATTAAAACAACAACTGGGAATGTTGCAACATTGCTATTTTCTGATTTAATAACTTGTTTATTACCATTACGATCTTCGATTTGGAAGAGTGCTTTATCTTTAGGAACAAACATACTAGCAATTTGCATAGCTTGTTCCATAATGCCACCTGGATTTCCTCTTAGGTCTAAAACTAAACCTTTCATCCCTTTAGCTTTCATTTCTTCTAAAGCTTTCGTAAGTTCGACAGTTGTATTATCAGAGAATGAAGATACATGAATCTTGGCAATATTATTATCTAGCATTTCAGCATAAACTGTTTCAATAGGAATCGTATCTCTAACTAAATTAACTGTGAAAGGCTCTTCTTGTCCTCTTTGAATAATCAAAGCAACCTTTGTACCTTTCTTACCTCTAATTTTAGATACTGCTTCTGTTGAACTTAAACCCTCAAGACTTTTACCATTTACACTTAAAACAATATCATTTGGCTTTAATCCGGCTTTTTCAGCTGGAGAACCTTTTATTGGTGATACAATCACGATTTTCGAATCTTTCTCTTGTATTTCAGCACCAATACCTTCAAATGATGATGAAATCACATTGTGGAAATTCTCAGCTTCTGCAATATCCATATAATCAGAATATGGATCATCCAGCGAATCAATCATTCCATTAATCGCACCATTTACCAATTTTTCTTTATCTACCTTTGTATAGTACTGGCTTTCAATTGTATCAAATGTTTCATAAAGCTTATTAAATTCCGAGCGTTGGTTCACGATATTTGGCTGAACTTTCTCATCTCCGAATGTTAGCGCAATCGTAGTAATACCTGCTGTTAAAAAAATCAGCAAGAACACACCCATGATAAAGTGAAATTTTTTAAACTTCACATAGGATGGATTTTTGTGCTCGTCCTTCACCTTGTTTTCCTCTTCCATATTCTCACCACTTTCACTCACATACGCGTATATCCGCCTGATTTATCATAACATTTAAATTTCTTTAACAACATTAAAGTATTCTTCTAATGTCAAACCTTTTTCGTAGATCGTTTTTGCGAATTCTTTACCTACATAACGGAAATGCCATGGCTCATATTTGTAGCCCGTAATATTCTCTTTTCCTTTCGGGTAACGAAGGATAAAGCCATATTTATGAGCATTTGTAGCCAACCATTTACCTTCTGGTGTATTCTCGTACTCCTGCGTTAAAAGTAAATTAACAGAGCGACTAGAAATATCCATTGTTAAACCTGTTTGATGTTCACTTTGACCTGGAATAGCAACAGCTTCCTCAGCTTTTTCTAATCCATGTTGTTGTACTTCTGCATCGAATAGGACTTTTTGTCTTGCATACGAACGGTAACCTGAAACTGCGTACAACTCAATACCCTCGGCTTGAGCTCCATTGAACATTTGTTCAAGTGCAGTAGCTGCTTCCTGTCTTAACAAAGCTTTTTCAATTTGTTCATCTCCAAAAGAATAATGAACATTTGCACGAACAAGATCAGATGGAATATAAGAATCCGACAGATAATACGTCTTATTCACTAATACGAGAGTATTCTCTGAGTTTTGTATAACCTTCTTCCCACCTGTTTCAACAATTTGATTGAAGTATTGTGCTGGTAATGTTAAAACATCATCAGCAGCTTGTCCATTCTTTTCTTCTTGCTTTTCAGAAGTTTGCTGTTCTTTAGAAGAGTTTCCCTCATCGTTCGTAAAACTATTCTGTAGGGATTGACAACCACTTAACAACGTTACTGAAATAAGCGCCCCTATTAATTTTCTGTTCATATTCAAATGTCCTCACCTTTGTTTTCTTTCTTTGGCTATCTTTATTGAAATAATAAAAAAGAATGCCTAATCTCTATTGTATACGAATAAATCGTAACAGCATAGTGACAGGGCATTCTCTTTGTTACATTCATACGTTTTATTCTTTAATAGCCGCTTCTAGAGCTACTTCAATCATTTCATTGAAAGTAGTTTGTCTTTCTTCAGAAGTAGTTTCTTCACCTGTTAATAAGTGATCACTTACAGTTAATACGGAAAGAGCTTGTCTTCCAAATTTCGCTGCAATTGTATATAACGCTGAAGATTCCATTTCTAAAGCTAGAATTTGATATTGAGCCCATTTCTTATGGTCTGCATTATCATTATAAAACATATCTGCTGTAAATACATTACCTACTTTTAAATTAAGACCTTTTTCAACACCAGCATCAAATGCGTTCTTTAATAATTCAAAGTTAGCTGTTGGTGCATAATCAATACCAAATGTTAATTGGTTTGCTCTTGAATCTGTTGAAGCAGACATTGCAAGAATAACATCTCTTACTTTTACATCTTCTTGAATTGCTCCACAAGTACCAACACGGATTAGCTTCTTCACATCATAGCTTTGAATTAATTCATTAACATAGATTGAAATTGAAGGTACACCCATTCCTGTTCCTTGAACAGAGATTTTCTTACCTTTATAAGTACCAGTATAGCCTAACATACCACGCACTTCGTTATAGCATGTTGGATTTTCTAAAAATGTTTCAGCAATATATTTTGCTCGTAATGGGTCACCCGGTAATAAAATAGTATCAGCAATTTCGCCTGGTTTTGCTCCTATATGTACACTCATCGTTAAATCCTCCTAATAACATATTACAATCCTTACTATACCATAACTTTTTTACCTTATTGAATTGTAAGATGGTTGCAAATAATTAGACTATCTTTCACTTCAATACTATTATTCCCAACTATAATAAGCTAATTCTTCATTAACATAGAATTATTTTTCACATATAAGTAGCTTACAGCTTAAAAGGGCACACAAAAAGTAATTAATATCACTTTTTGTATGCCCCCTTCATTAAGAATAACGTGAAATAACTTGAGTAAGTTTTTCCTTCATATACGGCACATCTTGTTTTGATAAATCTAAACGCACCATTGTCTCATCAACATCAAGTGCTTCGGCAAACAAACCAGCTAAGCCTCTTGCTTTTCGATCTACTTCTAATAATACTTCAGCACGATCCGTATTTACTTGATAAAATACAAATTCCAATTCATCTAGTAAGCCTCTAAACTGACCACTAGTAGGGACAAATTCAAACTCTTGAATATAAGGCATTCTTTTTCTAAATTTATATGGAGCTTGTTCACATTTCGCACTTCTAAGCTTAAAACCTAAATCAGTAAGTGCTAAAAACGCCGAATGGATAAGTGGCGTTGGAGTAACTTTAATATAATCTTCATCTTTTGGATCTACAGCATTTTTAATATCTAAACCAGTCGCAATCCATACTTTTGTAACGCCATATGTTAATGGTGTATCGAGAGGTAAAGTAAATGAAAAAGGAATATCCTTCACTTCATTTGCAGCAATTGAAAAGGGCTCATTGATTCGAATTCGTTCAATTGTTGCTGTTTCATGATATTTTTTATCGCCACTTTCTTTTTCATACTTCGTATGTATCGTTAAATAGATTTCATCTATTTGTTGTTCAACATTCCCTCCAGTAATTTCTACAACTCCCTTTACTTGATCTCCTGGATAGAAAGAATCTTTTTCTAACTTCGTATCTACTCTTGCACTGCCCATTCCTAAACTTGCTAAAAATTTGTTAAACATCGACATGAGAATTCCTCCACAAAGTATTATTTCATATGTATTTCGTATAAAGCATCATATGCTGCTTGAGCATTCAAAAACGGTGGTTGTAATAAAAGTAGTTTTTCAAGATAGTTTTGAACTTGAATGGGAAGCTGTAGTTCCTCTTGCCAACTTCGTTCTTTTTTATTGGTCGGTGTGTAATTGGAATATAATAAAAATAATAAGAAGTGACCAATATTATATAAATCACTAATATAGCTTGGTGCTTTTTTAGGATTTTTCACTTGTTTATAATCACATTTTGGGTCTTCATAACATGCTAAGCCAAAATCAATGATAACTAATTCATTATTACGTAGGAGAATATTTGGAATTCGTAAATCGCGGTGTACAATTCCATGACTATGTAAAATGATGACCATTTCTAATAATCGACCAATCACATTTATAGATTCTTCAATAGAAAATGAAATACCGTCACCAAATATAATCTCTTCAAAGGTTTTGCCATCAATATAGTCCATCGAAAAATAAGGAATACCTGCTATATTCCCCACTTCCTTTATAACAGGTATATTAGGGTGCATTTCTTTCTGTAGAAAAGTAATCTCCTGTTGAAAGTTTTGCATGATTTTCTTCTTTTTTACATGCTTTCTTCGCAATCGTTTCAAAACAAATTTTTCATTTGTTACTTTATTTTGAATTAAATAAGCAAATCCATATGAACCTCTTCCTAATAATTGGACTACTTCATATGGTCCCATTTCTTCAATAGCTGCATAGAATAAATGATGATATTTTTTTTCACCGAAATCGCGAAGAAACATAGATGCACATCTCCTTATTAGCTACTGAAAAAGCTGCGTGAACTAAAGAAACTACGTGAGCTAAAAGAACTTTTCTTATAGCCTTTTTTGTAATGCTTATGCCCATAGTAGTTATGCTTGTGTGAATAATGTTTCATATCACTGCTCGAATATCTTTTTTTATGATGATGACCTGAATTGTTACCTATGATTGACTTGATTATTTTCTTAAACATCTCCATCACTCCTTGCATAAGTATACGACCTGTGAAATAAAAAGTTTCAAACTTTTTTTGTACAATATATGCTTAAAATGAAACTTGTAGAGCCTTTCTTTGTATTTTTCGCAAAAACTATTAACTAACCAATTTCACATAACTGATAAAGCAAAAAGAGGCGTCCAAAAAGTGGTGAAACATCACCTTTTGGACAGCCTCAATCTGCTATTCTTCCATTTCTTCATCTATAATACACTTATCAAGTAAGTACTCAAAGGTTATATCAGCAAGTTCTTCAAGTTCTTCAACAGTTGGCACATATCCTCGCTTAGTTAGCTCCTGAAAAAAATAATTTGCGATTTCTTCCGTATCAATTACGACCTCAATTTCACGCAAAAAGATCGCCCCCTTTTTTATACCTTCATGTGTTCAATTGTTATAATATTACATTTTAATATAAAGTAAAATAGCTATTTTACTTATATTGTAAATAACATTTTTGATTATTGCGTCTGAGAACTATTTTTTCTTGATTTTTTACTTACTTCTGAAGACACTCCTTTTAATTTCAATAAAGTAAGTAGCATTACCTTCTTATATTCATCATCCTGAAAAACTTTATATAGTTCAGCATAATCATTATAAAGGTCTAAAAGGTTATCGATTAATTGCTTTCTTTCCTTATACTCCTGGAGCGTTTTCCACTCCTGTTTCCGGATAACATTTTGCGGCACTTTTTCTTTCGTTCCTGGACTTTTCTTAATCGGAAACAACAAGCCTAATTTTTGAAAATATAAATCCGCACTTTCAGCATCTGCGATTAACACTAGCTCATCTTCTTGAGCTTCTAACCATTCACCATCTGATAACCTTGATAACTCATACACAACATCTTCCCATGCATTTTCCTTATAACGCCAAATCTCAGTACGGAAACCAACCACTTTAAAGTATTCCTCTTCATATCCTTCAACTTGGACTAAGTCGCCAAAGAAAAACTTATATTCGATATTGATTTGCTCTTTCTCTTGCAGGATATGACCATCGTACTCTTCAATAGAAACTAAAAGCGGTTCCATATAAAGCCCTTCACTGTAATTCACTTCGTATACAAAACAACCTTCAAGAAATTTAACATCTGTTATGTTACCAACAGTGCCATACATTGTAATGACAACTGTATCACCTACTTTGTACTTCGCATTTTTCTTATTTCCCATTAGAGACATCCCCCAGAGCAGATCATAATTTACAATAGTATATGCATGTTTCTGTCGTAGGTTATTGATATTCAACGTAATAGGCATTTATATCTTCTAAAAGTTACATGGCGAAGTACACTAGGCAATTACTTCAATATTATAGATATTCAGTTCCATAAAAAATAACAACAAAATTTCTTAAATTCTTATAAAAAATAAGAATAATGTTTTATCTACTTAGCTGATAATCCTCCCAAGCATCATCAAAAATAGTCATACTTTTAAGATAATGCCCATTCATTTCTAAATAAGAGCTAATTTCCTGATAATCAGTAGAATGCGTCGGAAAACTATGGTCTTGAAATGCATCGTATGCAAATTGAGTTATATCATCAACAATTTTCGGTTGTCTATATGTTTGTAAAAACTGATAAAACGACTTCACTATGGTAACCTCCACTACTTAAATAATCTTACTTTGCTTATTAATATAGCTAAAGTTTAATTATTCGTCTAGATGGCTTATATAAGTGTGAGGAAAATTAGTTATTGAATAAACATTTCTTGTTTAACTCACTTCATAAGTACATAGTATTTCTTATATATTCTTGAAAATTCAGACTGACTTATATCAAATTCTTTAGTTATCGCATCAATAGCTAATTTATCATCTCTGTATAGGCGATAATACGTTCTTCCTTTAGTTAACATATTAAAAAACCATTCATAGTATTCAATTACTTCTTTCTCTAAAATACCATTACTTGTTTGATCGTGTTCATAGGAATATAGTAATTGCTTATCATTCCTTAACAATGCTTTACTAAGTATTTTAGTATCATTAATGATTAATTCCCCACATGAAAAATCAATCAATTTCTTGACACAAGCTGTATTATTGTATTCCATAGATTGCTTCCCCTCTATAGAAGATAGATGAATATCCTCTTCATAATAAAGGTTTGGTGTTTCATTAAATTTAAGATAAAGACGTAGTCGCTGATAGGCCATATCAAAACGAGTAAATTGCTGCATCTCTGATAATTCAAAAAACGCATTATGTAAATGTAATTTTATTTCAACTTTATTTGTATTAAATGTTTGTTTAAAAGTAATGTCTTTCACATAGTTGCCAAATGTATATTGTATTTCTTTAGTAGCAATCTTTTTAAATTCCATGAATTTTTCATGCCTAGAAGTACTATCATGGCTTAAAATAAGACATGGTACTATACAAACTAATAACAAAAAAATCATTTTAATCTTCATAATTATTTTGTCCTTACTATCATTTTTTTATAGGTTACAAGCTAATCTTCATATTTCTGTGAAGTCTGGATGTTTATTTTCAAACATTAAATGCTGTTACTCCTTTTTAAAAATGTAAAAAGCCATGCAATAAATGCATGGCCATCATTAACATATTAGTATTATGTGTTCTTAAAATTTTCTTAATTCCAACGTCCCGCTTTACTCATCTCAAGCAACGCCCAAATGACGTTAAACATTAGGATAGCAACCGTAATAGGCACTGCTTGAAGCCAATTCTTCCCGTACTTTTCTTTAATGACTCCGACATAATATCCACATAAAAATAATACAACCATTGCAGCAATCATCATTCCTGTTATCGCGAAATACATAACCGTTCGCCCCTTTATCCCTGTGATCACGTTCTATAAAAATATCATATATAATTTTTCTTATATAACGACAAAGGAATGATGAAATAAATGTGAAAAATGGAATTTTGTCACAATTCCTTAATAATCAAAATCGAAGTAATTTCTCTTCAGCAAACGCGGTTTATTCATCAATTCTTCAAACGAGAGAACCGATTCAATATTTTTCGTATTAATAATAAATAATTGATTTTCAATTTCCCTTACTCGTTCATCTGTTTGATACGTCGCTTGGCAGTTATCACAATAATAAGAAGGTACATCTGTAATCTCAATTGCCTTTGTACCATCTGGAAGCTCCCAATAAACAGAGGCTTCTATCTTTCTAGCAGTCTCTTGCTCACACCATACACATACTTCATTCATTGTGCTTCCTCCGTTTTCCCACTTGAATCTTGTATATTCTTTGATTGAGCTTGAAATTTCTTTTCTTTAAGCGTATCTCGTCTTTCTCTATTATCTTTAATCGTGGCATGTTTTGGGTCCTCATGATATTTCTCACGTTTATTGTATCGCTCTAAATTTTTTGGAATGAGATTGTATTGTTTATCATTTAATAAGCCTGCGATTCCAACTGTACTGTCTTTCTCACTATATTCCGGATAAACACTTTGGAAATAATCATCTGCAAGACCAGGCACATAGTTTTCTGGCTCTGGATAAGTAGAAATAACGCCTTCAAAATTACGAAGAACGGTTTTATTTGGAGATTGAGACAGAATATAATTCGGCTGCAACGCTATTTTTCCACCACCGCCAGGGGCATCACAAACAAATGTAGGCACAGCATAACCGCTCGTATGCCCTCGCAACCCCTCGATAATTTCCAAGCCTTTAGAAATCGGTGCACGAAAATGACTTATTCCTTCTGACATATCACATTGATAAATATAATAAGGACGCACACGGATTTTTACTAAATCATGCATGAGCTTCTTCATGATTGGGATACTATCGTTAATACCCGCTAAAATAACAGCTTGATTGCCCACAGGAACTCCCGCATTCACCAGCATTTCACAAGCTTTCTTCGACTCTTCTGTAATCTCTATACTTGTATTAAAATGCGTATTCAACCAAATCGGATGATATTTCTTTAAAATATTACATAGGTTTTCTGTAATTCGTTGTGGAAATACAACAGGAGCTCTTGTGCCAATTCGAATAATTTCAACATGTGGAATTTCTCGTAGATTTTTAATGGTATATTCTAATATTGTATCGTTTATTAATAGACCATCACCGCCAGATAATAGAACGTCACGAACTGCTGGGGTATTACGTATATATTCAATGGCTGCATCTATTTGCTTCTTTGGAACACCCATTCCAATTTGACCTGAAAACCTTCTTCTAGTGCAATAACGACAGTACATTGAGCATTGATTTGTTACTAAAAATAAGACGCGATCTGGATAACGATGTGTCAGACCCGGAGTAGGTGAATCTTCATCTTCTTCCAACGGGTCCTCCTTATCATACTTCGTCTTATACATCTCTTTTCCAATTGGAACCGATTGCATTCTAATTGGACAACGTGGATCATCTGGATTCATAAGCCATGCATAGTATGGCGTAATGTTAAGAGGAATGGTTTTCGTAGATATATAAACTCCTTCTTCTTCTTCAGGAGTTAAATTAATAACTTTCTTTAAATCATCCAATGTGCGAATGGTATGTGTTAACTGCCATAACCAATCGTTCCATTGCTCATCTGTTACATCTTTCCAAAGCTCTATATCTTTCCAATGTCTCGTTGGCTTGTATAAAGATTGTTTCATATATATACCTCCTTGCACTTTACATATAAATATGCAAGGAATGTTCCAAACGTCTAGAAACGTGGAGAAAATAGGTCTATTGACTCACCTACATGTTCTTCAACTTATATTGTAATGTTTGTCGAGGGATTTGCAGTAATTGCGCCGCTTTTAATACATTACCTTCCGTTTGCTGTAATGCCATTTCTAGAAGCTGCTTTTCCTTTTCCTTCAAAGCTTCTCTTAACGGTGGAATAGTGCTACTCTTCCTCTCATGCGAACGTTGATTAAAGAAAACCGGTAAATCTTGTACTTGAAGAATAGAAGAATCACTTACATTCATCATATATTCAATACAATGCTTTAATTCACGGACATTACCAGGCCATGTATGCTGTAACAATTGAAATTCTAGCTCCTTTGTCATTCCCAAAACCTTCAATTGAAATGATTTATTAAATCCCTGTATAAAGTAGTTAGCAAGTAAAAGAATATCTTCTTTTCGCTCACGTAATGGTGGAAGCTGAAAGCTCAAGACATTTAAGCGATAATATAAATCTAAGCGTAATACATT
Source organism: Bacillus massiliigorillae (assembly GCF_000380245.2). Taxonomy (GTDB): domain Bacteria; phylum Bacillota; class Bacilli; order Bacillales; family DSM-1321; genus Bacillus_AD; species Bacillus_AD massiliigorillae. The sequence continues at coordinate 978,527 of NZ_HG428741.1, read as the reverse complement.
TTCATTCAACGCTTGCTCAGGGTGTATATTCATAGCGGCAATAACACGAACATCAACGGCCACATTCTTTGTTGCCCCTACTCTTCGAATGACACCATCTTCAATCACTCTTAGGAGTGCTGTTTGAAGCGACATGCTCATTGATTGAATTTCATCGAGAAACAATGTACCTCCATTTGCAAGTTCAAACAAACCAGGTCGATCGATAGCTCCTGTATAACTTCCTTTTGCCGTTCCAAATAATATACTTTCTAATAAGGCTTCTGGAAGTGCTGCACAATTTTGAGCAATAAAAGGCCCTTTTTTCCTCGGCGAGGCATTATGTACCCCTTGAACAAATAGCTCCTTACCTGAACCACTTTCCCCAAACACTAAAATAGAAGATGATGATTTCGATGCTTTCTTAGCCATTTCAATAATATTCATAAAGGTTTCATTATCTGTCTTAATATCGTGAAAATGATAAAACGCACCTGTTCCTCTTTTCCTCAAAGGTATGTCAGGTGCGTTCTGTTTCTCTAAATCAATTAATCGCTCAGATAACTTTCGAAGCTCAGAAATGTCTTTTGCAATTTCTACAGCTCCTACAAGCTTTCGATCTACAAATATCGGTAATGTGGTATTAATCGTATCTATTGTTGCACCGTGAATATTTGCATAAGTTTGTTGCTTATGATAAATGGCTTGACCGCTTTCGATGACACTGAGCAATGTGCTCGTTTTCTTTGTTAATGAGGGGAATACACGCAGTAAGTGTTTACCAATGACTTCTTCCGCTTTCATACTGTCTAATGAAGCTGCTACTTTATTATAAAGAATGGTTTTCCCTGACAAATCAATTACATGGATACCTTCGTCTATCACCTTTAATAAAGCTTCCATAAGTTCTTTCGTCACAACGTCTTTTTCTAGCACTTTTTCACTTCCTTTGAAGTCTGTTTCTTTATGTATATGAAAAAGTGCTGAAAACTTGTCAGTTAATGCTTAAAATTCGGCATTATATCGTTTTAACCCATACATTCATATCTTCAATATCTTCGTAAATATTACAATTATTCGTTAATCGACCACGATATTTATATTGTAGTCGATGAAAAGCAGCATTCATGCCATAAGAACGAGCTCTTGCAATAGTATATAAACAAAATATTTTCCGATTAAATAATTCTTTCTCAAGTGCTGCCAAGAGTAATTGTACTAAGCCAAACTGACGGTATTCTGGCACTGTCGCACAATCCGTTATTTCAGCATTATGATAATGATGATTTATTTCACCGCTCACAGCACTTACAATTGTATTTTGATGCATATAAGCTAAAAAAACAGTACCAGCCTGCATACTTTTAAGAACATATTTCGGATCATGTAAAGGGACAGGATATACTTTGAAAACACCTGCATATAAATTAGCTAAACCTTCAATATCCTTTTCATCACAAACTTGTAACGTGTAATCAGATGATAAAGGAGTTGTTTTTTTCTTAATAGAAGAGGAATAAATCGTATGAATTATTTCATCTTCTTCAGCCCAAACATCACTTCTTCTTCTTTCTGAATTGTAGTATTTACAGAAGAAATACATATCGCTACCAAAGAAATATTTATCTACTTTCGCTTCAAATATAAATCCGTGCGCTAACATCACATCAAAGTCTTCTAATCGAGCTTTAAAAATGAGCTTTTCAAATTGATAACGATGAAACTGTTCCGTAATATGTTTTATAATGCTATTAATATTTCCGTAATAATCATCTACCCGCATCCGTTTATTGAAATCATCGACAGTATACGTATACGTACAATCATCTTTAACCATATTGAGTGAGTATGGTAGCTTATCCAAAGCTTCACCCCATTTTCAAATGTTTTCTTCAGCCATTTCACACCAATCTACGAGAGTCATAGCAATCACTTCAGCTGACTTCATTATTGCATCTACCTCAATGTATTCATTACTATCATGCGCTTTACTTGTTGTACCAGGACCAAAGACTATGACAGGTGTTCCACCAATGTTAGAAAGAATACCTCCATCTGTACCCCAAGGAGATGCCTCAATAATAGGGTCTTTCTTTTCAATGTACGTATAATTTTCACTTATACACTGTAGCAATTCATGATCATTTTCAATTTTTCCAGGTAGCCACCTTGCCCCAAACCACTCAAGTTCAATAGGCTTTTGTTGAAACCATTCATGCGTTGCATTTAATTCTGCTATGACACTTTCAAATTGTTGAATAGCTTCATCCACACTTTCATATGGGGACACACCAAAACGCCCCTCTAAAACCGTTAAATCTGGCACAGAAGATGGCCAATTACCACTTTTGCATAAACCAATATTTATAGGAATAGGAATGGGAATATTGCTGTATAATGGCTCATTTAGAATTAGCTCGTTACGTTTCTTCTCAAGTTGTTTCACTGATTGCATAACATAGTAGGCCAAATCTAAGCTACTAACTCCTTCATAACGAGTTCCACCATGCGCTGATTTCCCTTTAATATTTAATCGAAACCAAAGAGAACCTTGTTGATGAGGAAATAATTTCAAACCAGTCGGCTCAGGAATAATCGCTCCATCAGCGGTATAACCTCTTAACACAGTCGCTAAAGTACCAGCTCCTCCGCTCTCTTCTTCTATAACACTTTCAAAAATCACATCACCTTTCAATGTGATATTATTTTTAATTAACGCTTCAATTGCTACTAATAAAGCAACATTCCCGCCCTTCATATCGGTTGTTCCTCTACCATATATGCGGCCATTTTCTTCAAATCCGCTATATGGATGAGCATTCCAATCGTCTACATTTCCTTCAGGGACCACATCAATATGACCATTTAAAATAATTGATTTCCCTCCGCCTTTACCTTTCAAAATAGCAACTAAGTTAGGATTACCTGCAAAATCAGTGCGATCACAATGAAAACTAGGATGCTCCTTTACATTAGGATCTTCATCAATTTCCCATAAATCAATCTCTAAGCCTAATTCACGACACTTTTCTACGACAATTGCTTGAGCTTTTCCTTCATTTCCTCTAATAGAAGGTTGTTGAACAAGTTTCTTTAATAATGTAATTGCCTCTTGTTCATGATTTTCTATCCAAGTTTTAATGATTTCTTTTTTAGTCATATTCATTCCTCCTCTAGATTCGTCACTAATTCCTCAGAAACTTTGAACTTTGCATTCGTACACTGTTGAATATCATCTAAACAATAAGGAGCAAATATCTCTATTAGCTTTAAAGAATGATTATTTATAGTGAACACACACATCTCTGTAATTATCATCGAAACGCATCGTGGAGCAGTTAAAGGCAAATCGCAGTTTTGTACAATTTTGGATTTACCTTTTTTGTCGCAATGATTCATGGTAACAATGACCTTCTTTGCTTTTGCTGCCAATTCCATTGCACCACCCATACCCGGAACTTTCTTCCCTGGAACAATCCAATTAGCCAAATCTCCATTCGCACCTACTTGAAGTGCTCCAAGGATTGTAATGTCAATTTTCCCTTTTCGAATCATGCCAAAAGCGGTAGCACTATCAAAGTAACTACCTCCTTCACGCAACGTCACTGGAAAACCACCCGCATTACATAGATTGGCATCTTCTGCTCCGAACCTTGCTGAACCATCAATGCCAAGAATGCCGTTTTCTGCCTGAAAGAAAACGGATTCCTTATATGCTATATAATCTGGAACTAAAGATGGAATGCCGATGCCTAAATTAACAATCATTCCTGGTTTAATTTCTTTAGCGGCTCGTTTGGCAATTTTTGTTCTTATATTTTCTCCCACGCCCACTTCCAGTTCACCCCTTTGGATTGCACGATGTAATCAACATAAATACCTGGAGTAATAATTTCTTCTGGATCAAACTCACCTAACGATACAATCTTCTCAGCTTCCACAATCGTCACATCTCCAGCCATTGCAACTAGCGGATTCGTATTACGTGCGCTTTTATCATAAATAACATTGCCAAATTCATCGGCTGCTTTAGCGTAAATAATTGAAACATCAGCTGTAAGAGCAGTTTCTAATAAAAATTGCTCTTCGTTAAGAGTTATAATCGGTTTGGAAAGTCTTACAGCTTCATGGTCAACACCAATATCGGACAGAAAACCTTTAATGCCCGAACCGCCAGCTCGAATACGTTCCATTAAAATACCTTGTGGTGAGAATTCAATCTCTACTTCCCCATTCGTCATTTGAATTCCTGCATTTGGATTTGATCCAATATGGGAGACGATTAATTTCTTTGCTCGTTTTTCCGTTACCAATTTACCAATACCGATTTCCGGAAACCCTGTATCATTTCCTATTAATGTAAGATTTTCAACACCTAACTCTAAAACAAAATCAACAATGGTAGGAGGTGTACCAATTCCACCAAAGCCCCCATACATAATGCTCATTTCATCGCTAAAGAAAGACGTAAGAGTATTTAAAGAAACAACTTTCCCAAACAAATTCTCCATATAAACCTCCTACTCCGACTGTGATTGAGCATGATTCAACAATGTTTGAAAATCTAGTAAGGTTTGATTCAAACGTAATAATAATTCATCAATTTCCTCATAAGTAATTGTCAATGGAGGTGAAATAATAAAAGCGTCTCCAATTACTCCATCAATCCCCGCTTGGGCTGGATAAAGCAATAAACCATTTTGCTGAGCAATTGAAACAATCTTGTTCGTAGCATCTATATGTCTAGCAAATGGTGTTTTTGTAGCAGCGGAACTAACACATTCAATACCGATTAACAAACCTTTTCCACGAATATCCCCAATAAAATGATGAATTTTTTGAAGCTTTAAAAGCCCATTGCGTATATGTTCACCCTTTTGTTCTACTTGAGAAATGATATTGTGTTTCTCTATATAATCAATTACGGCTAAGGACGTCGCACATGATAATGGATTTGCACTAAACGTATGACCACTCATAATACTTCCTGACCCTTTCTTGATAGGCTCCATCACTTTATCACTCACTAATGTAGCGGCAATTGGTGTATAACCTCCACTTAATCCTTTCCCAAGAGCAACTAGATCTGGAACAACACCTTCCTGTTCACATGCAAGAATTGAGCCTGTTCTACCCATTCCTGTCATCACTTCATCGGCAATAAATAAAATATCGTTATCCTCACATATTTGTTTCACTTTAGTTAAATAACCATCCGGGGATGAAATAGCCGCACCCGCTGCTCCAATAACGGGCTCACAAATAAAAGCAGCTATATTTTCTGCTCCAATTTTACGAATCATTGATTGTAATTCATCAGCACATTTTAAGGCACATGAAGGATGCGTTTGATTATAAGGGCAGCGATAACAATATGGAGGAGAAACAGAAGGATAACTTTCAAGAAGTGAAACGAAGCGATTTCTTCTTATTGAATGACCAGACATAGACAGCGCACCTAGCGTTATGCCATGATAACTCATCCATCTTGAAACCAACTTTGTTTTTTTCGGCTGACCTTTTTCCTGCCAATATTGGAGTGCTATTTTCATAGCGGTTTCTGTTGCTTCAGAACCGCTATTCACAAAGAAGCTATATGTTAACCCCTTACTTGTTAAACTATTAATCTTATTCGCTAAGCTTTCTGCCGCTTCCGAAGAGAATTGCGATCGATAAACAAACGATACTTTTTCCGCTTGCTTAATCATCGCATCCTTTACTTCATTTACTCCATGACCAATATTAACGGTTACTGCACCAGAAGCAGCATCCAAATAATCCTTGCCTTCTTTGTCGTACAAATATACTCCTTTACCATAATCAATGACTGGATATGTATAATGTAAATCAGGTTTAATCAGTGAAGAATCCATCATATTGATTCCTCCTAAATTATCAGTTTATTAAAGTGTATGTATGATGATACATAATCTTGCTTATTAAACATCTTTATCACCATAAAAAGTAAATATTATTTTGCTCTTAGCTAGTAACGGTAATATATTATTTTGTGAAAAATTTATTCATATTCATTTCATAAAGTTCTCATTATGTGATAGTAGAATTATCGTATCGGCACTTGAACTTAGGAGAATCTAATATTATGAAAAGATTTATTATTACTGAAGAGTTTTGGGAGCTATTTCCGAAAGCAGAGATTGCAATAATATTAGCAAAGGGTATTAATAATAGTGAGGAATTATCAGAGGATGTAAGACCTGACATTATTGAAATGCTAGAAAAGAGTAACAAGAACGCAAAGAAATTTTTGACAGAGGATGTATTTAGCAAAAATAAGGTGATTTCAGTTTGGCGAGATGCCTATAAACAATTTAAAACCAAAAAAGGTGCTAGATGCTCCATTGAAGCATTACTAAAACGAATAGATAAAGGAAATGATGTAGGGGCTATTAATCCTTTAGTAGATATATACAATACCGTTTCTTTAACTTATGGACTTCCATGCGGTGGTGAAGATATCGATAACTTTGAGGGAGACATGCTTTTAACTAAAGCAAACGGAAATGAGGCTTTCTTAGCTTTAGGTGATGAAGAATATAATAATGCATTACCAGGTGAAATCATTTACAAGGATGATGCAGGAGCTGTATGTCGATGCTGGAACTGGCGTGATGGACAACGAACAATGCTTACAGAAGATACTACAAATGCTTTTTTAATTATTGAATCCATTGATCCAACCAGAAGTGGTGACTTAAAGGAAGCTACTCAATTGCTTGCCGAACTAACATGCAAATTTCTTGGTGGCTCCGCTACAATTACATATATGAATAAAGAAAACAGAGAACTAAAATTATAGAATTACTTTATGTAATAACTATAAGTTCATACTTATATGATTAGGTTAACCTTTTTATCGTTCCAAAAATATTCTGTTCTCTCCACATAAAATAGGTGTCTTCGGTGATACCATACTGTTTTGAAGTTCAGTGATCGTTATTTTTAAATCTTCAAAGTCACGTTGGAATTCCCAGCAAAGTAATACCGAATCCATATTCCATGTGATACCACCTTTAAAATATCCGAAAGCCCCTTCCTTCCAACCAAGCTTACTTAATGGATGTGCGGATGCTAGATACGTAACAAAATCACCAAGCGCATCTGAAAAAAAACTTGGATGAAAAGTAAACTCCTGGCCATTCAATTCCAATCTGCATATTGCACTTCCGGTTCGAATATCATCATAAGTAAATTTCAAAATATAAATCCCCTTCAACATTTACATTAGTTCTTATTATTCCTTACTTCTACATAAGAAAATAAAACCCTTCTATAACAAAGTACCTTTAACCCAAAAGAAATAAGCTACATATATGCAGCCTATTTCTTCAAATTTTTCATATTTTTTATATTCCCTGTTTTACTTTTTATCAAAATTACTAAGTATCGCAAAACCAAAAATTATACTAAAAATAGGATAAGTCGATGTATTAAAAATAGGTACAGCAATAAATGTTGGCAAACTTATAAATGAAAAGTGAATGAAAGGATAGAACATGAAAAATAGTGACAAAACTCCAAGGATGATAAATCTTATATAGTTAAAGGTCCAATTCCCAGCCTTCATTCTATTATGATTAAATACTGGCAAACTTAACACAATACCTGTGGGAATAAACAAACATGCTTTATAGAACACATACGGAAAGACTTGAAAACTTTGAGTTTGCAACTGATTTATATAGTCCCATAGAATAATCCCACCTAAAATCGAAGTAAATAAAAGAATCAAATAAACTACATATAATTTAGTCGTCATCCAATTCCCCCTTGTCATTTAGTCACTTCTCAAATTAATAATCAAGTATTGCTAAAGTGGTCCTCTATATAGTGTACTACATTATTCATTATCAAAACCAATAATTACCAGATTTTCATTTTAAAAACAATCTTAATCTGAGTACTCCATAAGTTATTGAATGAAATTGAATTTTATTATTGTTTTAATCTTTGTTTTCTGCACGTACTAAACAATATTATTAATCTTACTTATTGGACATTCTATTTTTTGTATAAAAATAAGACTGCCAATATGACAGCCGAGATTGAACTCTATAATTTGAAAACTACAACTATTTGTATAAATACTTAATACTCTTAGAATCTCCTTTAATCTATAAAGAGAGCTCTATAAAAATAAGATTATACACTTTAATATCTTTCATTATTCAACTATCCTCTCTTTTCAAATTTCATTTTAATAATTTTATACTACAATAGTAAAAATCCCTTTATTTAAAGCACACCCTTCTTTGAAACAAAAATCACCTTTAGTGTAATTTTACACTAAAGGTGATTTATATCAATACTTTTCTAAAAAGAATGTCTCCCCTAAATATTTGTTTTCAAAATAAAACAAGGCAATCCTGAGAGTAATATAAAATCACTTTCAAGATTGCCTCTTATATAAATTGCAACAGTTAAATCATTTGATAATAATATAGTTTACTTACTATTTTTTCCACCAAGAGAAAATCATTCATCACATCATTTATGCTTCTCTCTCCAATGAGCCGGAATTATTAAAGAAGTAGGTAATTTCGTATTAGAATCGCCTAACGCAGCATTTATTTGTGCTTGTGTAAGAAAGATACATCCAGTGAGATTAGCGCCTCTTAAATCAGTATCTCTAAAATCTGCTCCTATCAAATCAGTCAATGTAAGGTCCGCATCTCTTAAATCAGCAGCAATAAATAAGGCCCCCCTTAAATTAGCTCCCCTTAAATTTGCACCTTTAAGTTTCGCTCCAATAAAGTCCCTACCACGACTTATTTTTTTCTGATTTTTCTTAGCTAGTATATTAACTCGTACTAACTCACTTGTTTGTAAAAGTAACTGATTCACTTTTGCTCTGTGCTCTGGAATATTGATTTTCAGCATCAACTCTGGACTTAACTCTGTTAGTTGTTCGCTTTCATCTATACACCTCATTAAATCTCCATGAATAGATTTAGTAGCCTCTAAGCTTAAAGCCTCATTTAAATACCAAAGCATTTCGTGTAATTGCTGCATAATTGGTAAAATATCAAACATTTCTTTCGCTATAGAGGTATTATCTCTCCAATCATTCCCCTTATAGGTGACTTGTGAAACCTTTTGACCTGCACCGAAGCATTCGAAAGCCGTACAACCTCGAAATCCTTTTTGTCGAAGGTTATTATGAATACCACATCGATAATCTGATTGTAAATTTGGACACGGAGTTCCTCCATCCTTATCAAATGCGAAATCAGCTGATTTTGCAAAAGGTAGAGCTACACAACATAAACCAAAACAATCTTCGCAGTTGGCGCTTAAATACTTTAGAGCATTCCCATCTGTGGCTGATATACGTGACAATTTCTACACTTCCCTCTATATAATATTTCTATCATTAAATCTCGTATTATTTAATATCGCTCATCTAATCATTCCATCGCCACATCATGATTATCTTTTACCTGTTCCCATTCCTCTTCTTCTCTAAAGCCCCATTTGCGCATGCCAAGCATTCTAATCTTTCAGTTTCAGTCGTTGACATTTCATTTTTTGTAAGCTTTATAATATACTCATCGAGCTCCTCATGGTCTAGTAAACTAAAGAATCTTTTAAAATCAACAATAGTGAAATCAAGAGTAAATAATTTTTGATAACATTTCTTTTCTAATGCCTTATTTTCTTCTATTTTTGCAATCTCAATCAACTTAAATAGATAACGAATATCTTGCCAATTTTGCTCATAACAAAATTGTAAAGTTGTTTTTGCCTCTTCTAATTTGCCTCGTTTAAAATAAGCTTCACCCAATTGATAGGCAGAGAATACATTTTTCTTCATTTCAAAAGCTTCTTTAATGTCTAAAAAACCATCTTGATTAGTCATATCCTCTAGTAGCATTCCTTTATACGTTTGAAAAGCAAAAGCTAAGGAATGATGTTGATTAATCATTTTCGTTAAAAAAGCAATACCACGCTCAAAGAACTTATTTTCAGATATTGTTTTCACATATACATTCAAAGGTTCTTCCCAATTATTCTCTATGATTTCAATACCTTCTTCGAGAAAAGTAATACCTTTCTCCTTCTTATATTCATCTTCACATTTATAGAGGAATGATATTCCTGCGTTTATTAAAAATTCAATATCGTTATTAAATTCATTATAATATTGGTCATATAATTGATGTGCTTCTTCCTTTAATCCCATATCAACTAATGTATCAGCATATTTCACATAACCAAAAGAATACTCAGGAAATTGCATCATACATTTTTGAAATTGTTCACTAGCTATATCATATTTTTCCTGATCTAAATACAATTGCCCTAATTGAATGATGATTTCTTCTTGCTCATCTGCTTGTTCCATTCCCTTTAGTAAAACTTTTTCCGCTTCTTCTTGGTCATTCATCTCTTCATCCAAAAGTTTAGCTAACATGAGATATGCGTTTGTAAATTGAGAGTCAAGGGTAAGCGCCTTACGCAAATTAGTTACCGCATTTGTTAATTGACCAAGACCAAGATAAACTTTTGCTAAAGTATAAGATTTGTATGCATCATTATCCGGAACTTGAGGATTCATTATGAACACTTGTAGAGCTTCTTCAAATAAGTTGTTCGCCATTAGCACTTTACAATGATTTAATATGATAAATAAATCATCATTATGATTTTCATATGCCATGTAAGAGGCTTCTAAAGCTGCTTGTAATTCTTGATTATATAAATAAGTTAATGATAAATAGCTCCATGTTAATACATCATCTGCATCTGCTTTCACCGACCACTTAAAGTGCTGAATACCGTCTTCAAAGCGCTCTTCTTCATAGGCAATACGGCCTTGTAAAAAATGATAAAAACCATTCATTTGCTTTTTCTGTACGCGCTTAATGATCTCCTTTGCTTCTTCAACATGTCCAAAATTCAAATAGCCATTCACTATATGCAGGCATACGGTCCCGTTATGAGCCATTTTTTCTTCCATTTCTTCAATCGCTTTATTAAACAATTGCTTCATATCTTCATCATGTAAATGCTTAATAATAAATAATTTCGTGTACGCATGATTCCAATATTGCTCTAAAAAAGCTATTAATTTCTTCAAATACATTTTTTCATCTTTTTCAATAAGCTCTAAATACTCGAATAACGAACGATAATATAAATGATCTTCTGTACTTAATATTTGTAATTCATTAAATTGCGCTTGTGGAACCCCTACAATTCCTAAATAATTCGTAATTAAATGCGTGTCTATATAATCTTCAAACGAAATAAGCAAAGTTTCAAAAGTGTTAGCATCTTGAATATAAACCACTTCTAAATGTTCATCATAGCCTGTTACAATTTGCACATGTGAAAATAATCCAACATTTACACTAAGTAATATCGGCATACCATTGTCAATACATTTCTTCAACGTTGTTAAGTCCGCTGTAATATAGTTGCAAGTATAGCCAATGCTTTCCCAATAAGTAATAGTTGTTGATAGCTTGCTACCTACTTTATCAAAGATACAATCTGCGATTTCATCTTGTTGTCGATATTCACCATAGAAACTAAGAATCATCGACAAACTCGCTGGAACACAATAATTACTTTTCTGTATAACCGGATTGATGTGTAACTTATGTTTAGTTCCTTCATCTTGAATTGAATGATAAGGACTATCTTTCAAACTAATTTCTGTTACAACTAGATTATTCAGTGCATCATATTCTTCCTTTTCATATAAATAATCTGCTTTCAGCTTTAAAAAATAAGGTTTATAAAAAACATCTGGAATCCAGTGTACAAGCTGTTCGATATCGCTAATCATCTCTTCCTGGCGACTCATATCACGTAAGCGACGAATGCGCTCCATCAATAAATTTGGCATTTCACCAAATGTAGCTATACCTTCTTGAACAAAGTCGTAAGCTTCTTCATGATTCCCTTCTAAGGCAGCTAAATGTGATAGCATAGCATAACATTTATGACCATATTCAGCATGGTGTCGACCTTGCCAGAAGTACTGCTTTGCTTCAATACGTTCCCCTTTTTCCAGATAATAATATCCCCACTTATCATCCAAAGAAGAACCACTATCTGCATGCATCTTATTTAACAGTTCTTTCACTTCTGAAAATCGTTTTAACTCAAGCAATACTTGAAGATATGTGAAATAAATCTTCTCACGTATCTCTTTAGGATATTGCTCTAACTCTCCTTCATCAATCCTACTTCCTAACAAATGAGCCATTTCAAGTGTTTTACCACTTTCAATATAATCATCAATAGTCCATGAAAGCGTCCATAAAGATTGATGTTGTTTATAAGCTATACGCGCTAAGAAATTACTATATTGATACATTAATCCATAATCTAAAATCCGAATAAGCATATACAATGTTTGCTCATCTTTTATAGCTAGAATGGTATTCTTCAACAATGAAAATTTCTTTACTTTTTTTAGTTTATTTACAATATCCAGAACCTCATCAAGTGCTTTATTATAATTAGCATCCTTAAAGTGAATTCTAATTTGTTCTAAATTCATCTATTCATCTCCCGTAATAGATTCCTATCTATATGTCTATAATATTTCCAATCGGATGCATTCTTCAATCTCCACTAATCAATTAAATACGTTTAAACAAGTATATATCACAAACGTGATTTATTGTTTATAAATAACTAAAACACACTAATTTTAAAAAGAATATACATGATTAACTACATTTAAAGTCAAAAAGATAGGGCCATAGACAAAGGTCTAAGGCCCATATTTAACAACTTTCACAATCCTTATATTAGCAGCAACCGCCGCCACATCCACCAGTACCACCACAGAATGATGCACCAATGATAATTAATAGAATGAATAATACAACGATTAACGCAAATCCGCCACCCCAGCCGAAACCACCGCCGCCGCCGCAGCAACCGCCACCTCCATAGCCGTATCCACCAAATCCAGTACCACCAAATCCGCCACATCCATCATATCCGTAACCCATATAATTTCACTCCTCACAAGTTTCTTAAAACATCTGCTACATTGATACTTTATGAAACAGGGCTTGTGTCTGTATGTGCATTCGCCCATTTTTTTTAAAAAGTGAAATTTACATATCTTAAAGTGATGATATAACGATTTGATTTCCTAAGAAAAAAAGCTACTAAAATGACATTAGTTTACGCCATTTCAGCAGCTTCTTCATCTATTACTTTGTAGTAATTGTTAAGTAAGTTGTTTCACCTTTTACAAGTGAAGTTTCTGTAGTTTTTTCAAGCTTCTCTACAACATCTCCGTTTGTAATAATAACTGGAGTAATTGTGCTTTTTGCTTTTTCACGAACAAGATCAAGGTCAAAAGAAATAAGTTTATCTCCTTTTTTCACTTTATCTCCTTCTTTTACGTGAGCTTCGAAGCCTTCACCCTTCATTGAAACTGTTTCAAGACCAATATGGATTAAGATTTCGATATTATTGCTTGTTTTTAATCCTACAGCATGTTTTGTAGGGAATACTTGAAGTACTTCTGCATCGATTGGTGCTACAATTACACCTTCAGTTGGGTTTACCGCTAATCCGTCACCCATCATTTTCTCAGCAAATACTGGATCCGGAACTTCTTCTAACGCAACAAGGCTTCCTGTTGCTGGAGATACTAATACGTTATTATTGTTGCTAGCTGTTTCAGTTTTATTACCAAAAAGTTTTTTAAAAAACATCAAACTTCCGCCTTTCTAACTTCTGCGTATTCTAAGTAGTTAAAATACTATCTTGAAATAACACTTTACCATAAAAAGAAGGTTTATGTAAATAGTTTCACATACTCACCATAACCTTCTTTTTCTAATTCTTGCACAGGAATAAAGCGTAGTGCTGCAGAATTGATGCAATATCGTAAACCCGTTGGTCTAGGACCATCTGGAAATACATGACCGAGATGAGAATCAGCAGTCTGACTTCTTACTTCAATTCTACGCATTCCATGACTATGATCTTCTTTATTCACTATCTCTTCCTCATGCACAGGTTTCGTGAAACTTGGCCAACCACATCCCGCATCAAATTGATCATTAGTTGAGAATAACGGCTTTCCTGATACAATGTCTACATATAAACCCACTTCTTTATTATTATAATATTCATTTCGAAACGGTGGTTCCGTACCATTATTTTGTGTTACTTCATATTGAATATCCGTTAATTTTTTCTTTAAATCGTCTTTATTCATTTCACGTCACCCCAATGTTTATTAATAAATGCCGCTCTTCCAGATCCCACATGATAGGCATTATAATGATTTGGATTTTTTTCATAATATTGCTGATGATATTCTTCAGCCTTATAGAAAACACTTGCAGGAAAAATAGGCGTTACAATTGGTGCTGCAAACCTACCACTTTGCTGTAGTTTCGCTTTTGACTTCTCTGCAGCCATTCTCTGTTCCTCATCATGATAGAAGATTGCTGTTTCATAGGATTTCCCTCGATCATAGAATTGTCCACCCTTATCCGTTGGATCGATTTGCATCCAAAAAATGTGTAATAAAGTTTCATAAGGAATGATATCAGGATTATATGTAATCTGAATTGCTTCGTAATGCCCTGTTTGATTGCTACATACTTCTTCATACGTAGGATTTTCCATTGTCCCACCAGTGTATCCGGACATGACTGATACGACACCTTCATATTTATCAAACGGTTTAACCATACACCAAAAACAACCACCTGCAAATGTTGCTTTCTTTAAAGTATCTCCCATTCTGTTCACTCTCCTACTATACATATATTGTAAACCATACTTATTTCAATATTAACGTTTTATTCCGTTTCATCAAAATATTTCGTCTTTAGTGAATCTGACACCTGCCCAAGTTCTATTGCATACATTTATTACGTAAGAACGCGTTATGAAAGGAGTATACGTATGCAGTCGAGAAATGCACATCATTATTTTGAAAAGGCTTCTATGTACGGAATGTTAGCTGATTATTATAAATATTGTAACCCTACATTGCACATTTATTATTACAAAAAACATTTAAATAGCTTACAAAAAGCAATTGCCTCACAAAGATCGGTAATGGGAACAGATTCTACTGAAACACCAGCGAAAGTAAGAATTTTACACGCAGCACCGGATGCGCCTAATGTCGATGTTTATATAAACGGTACCAGAATACTGAAAGATTTTCCTTATAAAAAAATAACCGACTACTTACCTTTACCACAAGGCAAATATCAAGTTGATATTTATCCAACAGGTAACCAAGTTTCCACTATTATTAGTAGAAAGGTGGAAGTCCAAAACGGCAAAATATACACTTTAGCAGCTACAGGAAATGGGAAGAACTTAAAGCTTTTAACTTATGAGGATCACCCAATAGTTCCCCATGGCGAAGCCAAAGTCAGATTTATTCATTTAGCACCAGATGCACCTGCAGTCGACATAGCAGTCAAACATGGAGATATTATTTTCCCTAATATAGCCTACCGTAAAGCTACTAACTATTTAGGTGTTACTCCTATGAATATTGATTTAGAAGCTAGGGAAGCGGGCACTAAAACAGTTATGTTGGAATTACCTAATGTAGACTTAAAACCGAACACAGTCTATTCCATTTATATTATTGGATCAATTGAAGGGACTCCAGCTTTAGAAGCTTTAATATTAATTCCTTAAAAACAGAGCTGATTTTAATAAACTAAAAAAGTAAAACGCCGTTTACTAGTAAGCGGCGTTTTACTTTGATGGAACTACCAATCGGAAAGAAATATCATCTTCTTTTAAATTAAATTTATTAACTTTAAGCATTAAACCTTGATCAAACTCTAAATCGGTTAAGGCTACATAAATTTGCTTCTTCTTCGGATCAATTGTAATCCATTCTGGAAGTTCATTTTCTTTTTTTATGAAGTTCAGTACATAAGATACAGGTAATTGCATCTTTCCTAATTCCATCGAGCGTTGCTTTAATAGCAAGTCACCATTCTTCAATGGGACAGGAGTAAACGTCATTGCTAATTGCAATTCCATATCGAACACTGGAATCTTCGAATAAAATTCAATATAGTCGTCTAACACCACTTGAGACTCTATTGTTTTGTTCTTCGGCTGAGAAGCAATATAATTTTGAATTAATTGATTAATACTTTCTTTCTTACTTTGGATAAGAATAGAAGAATCTTCTTGACTCCATTTCCCTTCGTCTGGAAGCTTCACTTCCTTCGGTATACCAACCAGTAGTAAAACAACTAGAACAAAAGCTACATTGATGCCAATAAGTAAAAAGAAAAGTATTTTCCACAAGTTTCTTTTCTTAGTCTCTATTGTGGATGCCCCCCTTCTTTCCACTATCTCTTGCCATAATTATGAATTGCTTTTCATGGCCTGCTGCTGCATTCGAAGAATCGTATTTTGTTTTAATGCTTCATAAATGGCATTACCCATTTTTTCATATCCTTTCGTATTCGGATGAAAATAATCTTCTTCATAAATTAAGTTCTCCTTTTTGGATGAAAAAATTGGGCTAATTTCGACAAAATACACTCCTTTATGTTTGCTTGCTATGTTTTTCGATTTTTCATTCCATTTAATCATTATATCATTAAATTCATCTACAGAATTCAACCATTTATCAAAAGGATTATATAAGCCAACTAAATATATATCGCCTTTAGGATTATTTTTTCGTATAATTGCTAGTATTTCATTCACATTTTTTTCATATTGCTTCATGCCTTTTTCAAATTGTGCTAATTGCAAATGTTTATAATTTTTCTTTACGATATCCATTACATCATTACCGCCTATAGTAACAATAACAACGTCTGCTTGTTTCACTAAATTTACCATTGAAGATTGATGCAGCTTCTCCACCAATCCTTCAGAAGTTAATCCACGCTTTCCATAATGAGCCATGCTGATATCTTTAATACGCTTTTCTTCTTCTAAACGCGTCGCTAAAATTGACTGATAGCCACCCTTATTCGTTTCATCCCCTACTCCTTGGGTTAAGGAATCACCGATTGAAGCAATCATAATATCTGCTGGTGGCAATTGTTTTAGTTCCACTTCTTCATCATGGTCATTTTGTTTTTCAACACTTTGATTCACTTTTTCAGAACGAAAATTGGGAATAGAGCAAGCAGTTAGTAGTACACAAGCAAGAGAAAACAGAATAAATTTCCTCATCATACTCTTCACCCCTCTGACAGAATATCTTTATCCTATATTGTATTGTTTTGTAATCTTTCTATTTTATTCTTAAAAAAAGTAGAAGTTTACCCTGTATTTTTATAATAGCACTAATTAAGAAAAATACAGTGCTCTCTAGCTCATTACATGCTTTTAGTTCAAAAATAAAAACAGGCCATTTCGCCTGTTTAATAATTCTGCAGGATTTTAATATGCTTAATAATTTCATCAATTGGAAAACTTTCTAATCCGGCATATGTTTGAACAACCGTACCTTCTTCATTAATCAGAGCAAAGCTTGTACCATGAAGAACTTGATCACCTGTTTCAGGCTTCTTCACAAGTGTTTTGAAACTATTTTCAGCAAATTCTTCAATAGTCGCTTGTTCATAACCAGTTAGGAAATCCCAATTACTATAATTTGCTTTAAACTTATCGCCAAATTGCTTTAATACTTCAGGGGAATCTACAGTTGGATCTATGCTAAACGAGATAAGTTCAACATCTTTTATACCCTCTGCCTTCAATTTCGCTTGTAATTTTGACATATTAGCTGTCATAGGCAAACATACATCATTACAATTTGTAAAAATAAAATTCGCTACCCATACCTTACCCTTTAAATCTTTTAGAGAAACTTTTTCATTATCTTGATTGGTAAACGTGAAATCTTCTACTGGCCAATCTTTACTATTCGGTATTGCCTGATTGCCACAGGCTGTTACAATTACTAGAATCAAAATCATACCCATTGTTGCTAATATCTTCTTTGAAAACATTTCATCCATCCCTTTTCGATATGATTGTACCTTGTAATATTTTATCAAATTTTTCCTAATATTAAAATAAATTCATTTTGTACAATATTTGTCCAATTAAGAGTATTTTACCCAAAAGATAAAGTTCATCACTTATAAGAGGTATATTTTTCACATATTACCAATTTGTATGATAAGATAGAATGGATGAAAGCAATCTTGTTAATCATTATAGAATAAAAGTAAAAAGTGAAGGTGATAGCTTGAAACAGTCAAAAATACTTCTCTCATTATTTGCAACAGTAATTCTAATACTTGGTGCGTGCTCTAAAAATGAAGCAACTGAAGCCACCAAAACAGGTAATCAAGAGCAAACTGAAAATCATGATCACACTCAACATGCTGCTAATGGTGACTTACAAGAAGAAACAAAATCAATTGAAACACTACCATCTTTTTTAAAAGATAAACCTGAAGAAATGAGCACTGTATATGCAGCTGTGGCAAAGAATAGAAAATTGCTAGAAAGTATGCCTTGTTACTGCGGTTGCGGTGAATCAGCAGGTCATAAAGATAATTATGATTGTTTTATTTTCGAAAATAAAACAGATGGTTCTATCGTATGGGATGATCACGCTACGAGATGCAAAGTTTGCTTAGAAATTGCAGCTGAATCTGTTGTTCTATACAATAACGGCAAGAGTGCAAAAGAAATACGCGACATAATCGATTCAAAATATAAAGAAGGCTATTTAAAACCAACTCCAACACCTAAGCCACAAGGGTGACAAGAAAAGCGCAAGCGCCCGTTTTGCGACGTATAGATTGGAGCACTTCGACTGAGATAAAGTCAACACGAAGAGGCGGTAGCCTTTTTCGTGTTGACTTATCGTAGGGAGATGGGCAAAATCTACTAGTCACTGGGCGCTGGAGCTAGACAATAAGAAAAACTGTCACCGGTCTTTTTTGATTGATGTTTATGCTACTTGGTTTACTCCCAATCAAAAGAGCTATGCGGCAGAAATAAGCCAATCTGTTCTTGAGAACTCGCTTTTGATTTTCAAAACGGAATGGCCTATTTCCGAGCATAGCAGGTGTAAGGTTAGACATTATCTTTAAAAAAAGGCGTCCAAAAAGTGATTTCCAACCACCTTTTGGACGCCTTTTTACGACTATTTCACCCAAGATGAAACTCCTAAATAAAGTGAAACTTTGCTCGGTGGGGGGGTGCTATCATCCCCCACCGAGCATTAGTTGAACCAATCGGGTTCTTACTGGTACTTATCTCCCACTTAAACGTCCCTGCTTACGCTTATGTTTTGAAGTGGGAGTCTTAGCGCCAGTTTGAACGGGATAAATTAAAGAATTCCTTTTTCCACACTTTCTAACCACTCATATTAATCTGACTTATCATACAACCTCTTCTAATATCAAGCTTGCTGATAATCTTCATAATCCTCATGGTCTGGATCTGCCTCAAGTCTTTTCATACGTCGTTTATACACGATTTTCGATAACGTGATACTCACTTCATAGAGTGTTAATAAGGGTACTATTACTAGAAAATCTGAAAGAAAATCTGGAGGCGTAATAGTAACTGAAATAACAACTAAGACAAAATAAGCATACTTTCTTATTTTAGTTAAAACATATGGATTAATAATACCAATTGATGTTAAAAACATAACAACTGCCGGAAGCTCAAACAATACTGCGAATGGCAAAGTCATGTTCATTAAAAATGAGAAATACTTCTCCGCTGTAAAGTTCGTTACAAACATATTTCCACCTAATTCAACTAAGAAACCTAGTACAGTTGGAAAAACAACAAAATAACCAAAACATAAACCAATTATAAATAAAATAAATAACGCTGGAATATACGATAAAGTTGCTTTTCTTTCGTGTGGCATTAATGCTGGTTTAACAAACAGCCAAATTTGCAATGCTAAAACTGGTATAGTAGCAGCGATTCCGATAACTGCTGCAATCATAAAATACACCCAAATAATATCACTTGGACCAAGTACAATTAATTTCACATCTAAGTCTTTAACCAACCAATTATATATTTCCTCTACATAAACAAAACCTAATATTAAAAAAACAATAAATGCGACAGCGGTAATAATAAGTCTTTTGCGAAGTTCACTAAGATGTTCGATGATATTCTGTTCTCTATCTGCCATAGAAATCAAGCCTTCCTTCTTCTAATAAAGTAAAACTTCAATTGGTTTCTTCTCCAACTAAAAGTTCGACTAATCAGGTCCATTCAAATCTTCAAAAAAGGTGTAAGATGATTTCATCTCACACCCTTTCAGAACTATAATTAAGATTAGCTTTTTACTTTTTTCTTCTCTTCATCAATATCATCCATAACATCACTAGTTAATTCGCGGGTTGACTTCTTAAATTCACGTAATGTTTGACCAAATGCACGGCCAATTTCAGGAAGTTTCTTAGGTCCGAATACAATTAAAGCTACGATTAGAATTAAAATCAGTCCAGGAACACCAATATTTGACATTAAAACATCCCCTTTAGTATGTAGACTATGTTTTCTACAAGTAGTATAGTATATTTTTAAAAAATTCGATTAATAAAAACTATTATTCACATTGTTTTCACAAATACACGTAACATATTAGACACATAATTAACCAAATATAGTGAAAGTTCCCACTAATTGTAACCTAAAAGAGCATATATTGCTAGATTAAATAAGTAAATTAAATAAATTCTGGTCTTTATTTACTTCAATAAAACGGAAACCTTTTTTATTCATACGATAAATCATATCCTGATATTCTTCTGGGCGCTTAAGCTCAATGCCAACAAGTGCCGGACCAGATTCTTTGTTATTATTTTTAGTATATTCAAATCTTGTAATATCATCGTCAGGACCTAATACTTCATCAAGAAACTCTCTTAATGCACCTGCTCTTTGTGGGAAATTAACGATGAAATAATGTAAAAACCCTTCATATAATAATGAACGTTCTTTAATTTCTTGCATTCTAGCAATATCGTTATTACCACCACTAATCACACAGACAACGTTTTTACCTTTAATTTCTTCACAATATAAGTCAAGGGCAGCAACTGAAAGAGCACCAGCTGGCTCAGCTACAATGGCATGCTCATTGTACATATTTAAAATTGTTGTACAAACTTTCCCTTCAGGTACAACAATAATATCTTCAACTAACTCTTGGCAAATATCAAAGGTTTTTTCTCCGACACATTTTACTGCCGCACCATCTACAAACTTATCAATCGTATCAAGTGACACAACTTGATTGTTCAGAAATGATTCCTTCATACTAGGGGCACCGAGCGGTTCAACACCAATACATTTTGTACTCGGAGAAATACTCTTACAGTAAGTAGCCAATCCTGCCATTAGCCCTCCACCGCCAATTGCAGCAAATAAGAAATCAACTGGATCCTCACAATCATTTAGAATCTCAACAGCAACTGTTCCTTGCCCTGCGATTACTTTTTCATCATCGAAAGGATGGACAAATGTACGTTGTTCTTGCTCACAACATTCCATAGCCTTTACAAAAGAATCATCAAATGTATCGCCTACAAGGAATATTTCTACCATTTCCTTTCCAAACATTTTCACTTGATTTACTTTTTGTCTAGGTGTGGTAGCGGGCATGAAGATTTTCCCTACAATGTTCATTTGCTTACAAGCATATGCCACTCCTTGTGCATGATTACCAGCACTTGCACAAACAACTCCATTCACTTTTTCATCTTCAGTTAAACTTTTCATTTTATAATACGCACCTCTTAATTTGAAAGAGCGTACATGCTGTAAATCTTCACGCTTTAAATACACATTGCACTCATATTTTTCTGATAAGCGTTCATTTTTTTGTAACGGTGTATGAGCTACTACATCTTTTAATTGTTGATGAGCAATAAGCACATCTTCTACTTGTAGCCACTTTCGTTCATTGGCTGTCGAATTCATAAGGTCCCTTCTTTCTTTTTTCCTTCAGATTATTATAATGCCGTAAATTATATCACTATGGATGAATAAATCAACTGATTTTTCAAATAATTCAATTTTCAAGGAACCGAAATATAGAACTACTTTACTTTCAATATCTTTTCTCCTCCTTATATTGTATCATTTTCTATTTTTGTTTGTAACAAAGCAGGTTTGTAGTATACAAAAAACGAATAGTTAATATGATAGAGAACAGAAACAAAAGGGAGGTTTCACGATTGGAATTTTCGTTATGTTCGATTGACTGCGCCTTACCTGTGGAAGTAACTATTGATGAAGATAACGGTCGATACACAATTCGCAAAAGTGATTCAAGTGGAGAATATTTCAACACGGCTCAAGAACTTATTGATTGGATCAAGCAAAACTTTTCAGTGGATCAATTCTGCTATCAAGAGGAATACGAGGATATGATGAAACAGCTAAATTTATACGAGATATTACAATAACTATTAGAAAAGAGGTGTCCTAAAAGTGATTTTCAATCACTTTTAGGACACCTCTCCTTGATTTCATATTATTACAACTGTTCACGAGCTTCCTTAATCTTCATTTCTACATATGAATTTAATGTATTACTATCCATATCTTTATATTCTTCATATGATATTGCTGGTAATATAGAAACCGTAACATCTCCTGGTTTAATCCAATTTTTATTCTTCTCCATTAATTGCGATGTACCCTTAATAACAACTGGAAGAATGGGTGATTTAGCGTCAGTTGCTAATCGCAGACTCCCCGCTTTAAATTCACCTACTGGACCACCTTTACTTCTTGTCCCTTCTGGGAAAACAGCAATAGAGTGTCCTTCTTTCATTAAAGCAATACCTGCACGTATAGCCTTGATAGATTGTCTACGGTCTTTACGGTCCATAAATACACAATTCATAACTTCCATCCATTTATACACAACAGGTATTTTCATTACTTCAATTTTTGAAATGAAGCCGAATGGTTTTTTTAGAGAGCTTATTAATACCGGAATATCAAAATTTCCTTCATGGTTTGCTACAATTAAAACAGAGCCTAAAGGAACATTTTCTTCACCTAAAACAGTTACATTAGCACCAGAAATTTTTACTAATGTACTCGCCCACTTTTTAGCGTGTTTTTGTTTAAATTGATCTTGCTCTTCAACAGTTAAAGAGTCATCTTTGAATTTCTTAGCTTTATTTAAAAATGGAATACTATAAAATAAATATCCAAAAAAATAAAGGAAAAATGCCACTGTGCGCATCTTGTTGTACCTCCTGAGTGAATTGCCTCCCCCATTATATACAATTATGTAAGTAAAAACTATAGCATTCCTTAAGTAATTGTGTCTTGACACAAAACTTGATGACATTAGAAGCCTTTCACTATAGAATCAGTAATACAGTCCCAATTGTAATAACAATTCCACCAAGAATCGTCATTTTTGATGCTTTTTCTTTTAAGATGATAAAACTTAAGACCATCGTAATAACAACACTAAATTTATCAATAGGAGCTACAATAGACACCTTACCAATCGCAATCGCGCCAAAATAACATAACCATGACAATCCAGTAGCAACACCGGATAATATGAGGAATGTATAACTTCTTTTTGATATATCTTTCAACTGTCGGTGAGTTCCTTGGAAGAAAACAATTCCCCATGCAAAAATTATAATAACAATCGTTCTAATAAATGTTGCTACATTTGAATCAACATCTTCAATACCTATTTTCGCTAATATGGCAGTTAAGGCCGCAAATAGTGCAGATAAAACGGCTAATACAATATAAGAATTGGATGCTTTAATTGTTTTATCTGGTTTGATTTTGCCAATTAATATGAATGTTCCAATAGTTATGATTGCACCACCTGCGATAACCATCGGTGTCGCAGGTTCGCCTAGAATGATAAAAGACAAAATAATCGTCATCACGACACTCGATTTATCAATTGGAACAACCTTCGAAACATCCCCAATTTTTATAGCCTTGAAATAACATAACCATGACAATCCCGTTGTTATACCAGATATAATGAGGAAAATGAGAGCCTTCCATGGTACCATAAAGATTTCATCAAATCGATCCGTTATCAATACCATAATAAATGCCATAATTACAACTACAATTGTACGAACAGCTGTCGCTAAATTAGAATCTACCTTCTCTATCCCGACCTTTGCCAATATTGCCGTAAGAGAGGCAAAAAGAGCGGCTAATAACGCTAATATAATACTCAATACTTCCACCCCTGTTTCTTTCTTCTTTTTCGTTTTTGAGAATGATTCTCATTATATCTTATTATAGAAACCAACCATAAATTATAGTTGGTTTCTATACTCTTTATTTTCTATCATAAACATGAAAATAATATGTGTATGGATTTTTCTCATCCGTTATACCTTGTTCAACAAACACTTCTTGCCATTCGCTATAATCGATTTCTGGAAAGAATGTATCACCATCAAAAGCATGATGAATTTTAGTAATATACAATTTATCCGTTTGATCTAGGAACAGTTTATAGACCTGCTCTCCACCAAAGATAAAGATTTCTTCTTCATTTGCACAAAGCTGCAGTACCTCTCCAGGAGAATGGGCAATTTCACAGCCCTCTGCCTTGAAATTAGTATCTCTCGTTAAAACAATATTCCTTCTTCCCGGAAGTGGTCTGCTAATGGATTCATAATTTTTTCTCCCCATAATAATTGGATGACCCATTGTTGTTTTTTTAACATATTGTAATTCTCGTGGTAAACGCCAAGGTAATTGATTATCCTTACCAATCACTCGATTTTCATCCATAGCTACAATTATAGAAACAATCATACTATCCCCTACCTTTTGTTCTAATGTTAGTAAATAGTTTATTAAACAGCCACTGGTGCTTTTATAGCCGGGTGTGGATCGTATCCATCAATACGGATATCCTCCATCTCAAAATCAAAAACAGATTGCTTCTCGCTATTTAAGAAAAGCGTTGGAAGATTCTTAGGCTCACGACTTAATTGCTTCTCAACCTGTTCCATATGATTGCTATAAATATGTGCATCTCCTAATGTATGAATGAATTCTCCTACCTCTAATCCACATTCATGTGCAATTAAATGAGTTAATAAAGCATAACTAGCGATATTAAATGGAATGCCAAGGAAAATATCTCCACTACGCTGATATAATTGACAAGAAAGTTTACCTTCTAATACATAGAATTGAAAAAGTGTATGACATGGTGGCAAAGCCATCGTTGGTACATCTTCTGGATTCCACGCTGAAACAATCAATCTTCTTGAATCAGGATTACGTTTAATCGTATCAATAACATCTTTTAGTTGATCAATCGTTTCACCAGCTGTTGTTTTCCATGCACGCCATTGTTTACCGTACACGTCTCCTAGCTCTCCATACTTACGAGCAAATTCATCATCATTTAAAATAGAATCTACAAAGATTTGCATTTGTTTTTGATATTCTTGATTGAAAGCTTCATCTTCTTGAGAACGCAAACCAAAGTCAGTCATATCAGGTCCAGTATACTCGTCACTTTCAACCCATTTTTTAAAAGCCCATTCATTCCAAATATGATTATTATGTTGCAATAAATATTTTATATTTGTATCACCTTTAATAAACCAAAGCAGCTCACTTGCAATTAAACGAAAAGGAATACGCTTTGTTGTTAATAACGGAAATCCTTCTTGCAAATTAAAGCGCATTTGATAGCCAAATGTACTAATTGTACCTGTTCCAGTACGATCTTCTTTCTTCACTCCATTATGTAAAACGTGGTTACATAAATCTAAGTATTGTTTCAATGTAATAGCACCTCTATAATCAATAATATTGTTATATTTTAACCTTTCTTATTAGAAGAAGTACAGGAAGAACTTTTTGTATTTTTTACTATCAATCACAAGAAGAAAGTAATAACATACATCTACATGAATATTATTAGTAGTTAAAGGAGAAATAAGGACTTGGAATGGAATGTAGACCCGAACCATATATTATATGCAGTTTTTCTTACGCTAAATGAAGATATTAATATTGCAATTGGAGCAAAAGGCTTTCAACAATTTACAAAAGGAGATTATATATATATTGGAAGTGCAAAGAAAAATATTCTTCGCAGAGTAGAGCGCCATTACAAACTAGATAAACCATTGCGCTGGCATTTGGATTATTTACGTCCATATTGTACCATTACGAAAATACAATCATATGACCATCCCGAAGGAGAATGTTCTCTAGCAGCCACATTCGCAAAACAAGGTGAAGTATGGATCAAACATTTCGGAGCTTCTGACTGTAAATGCAACGGTCATTTAATTCGAGTACAAGACAAATAATGAACATTCCTCTAATGATTTTCATAAACTAGAATACTAAGATAACAGGTGAGATGTCATGAGGAAGAATGATAAAATCAACAATCCCTTAGAGCAAATCGATGATGTAAGTATAGTTATGAATTTCAAAATATTTATTTATCTGGACCTTTTTTTATTGTCTTTTTTCTTAGGATTTTTATTATATTCACAAATACACCATTGGCTACCAACATGCATTATTTCAAGTGTATTTTTTTTATCGACTTCATTAATTTTTAAGCTTTTGATTACAAAGGATGAGCCTCAAAAAAAGCAAAAGCAAACCTTTTGAAACCGATGAAGATTTCAAAACAGTAAAAAGGATGTCCAAAAAGGAATTTGTACCTTTGGGACATCCTTAGTCTAAATCTTTTATTAATGTAATTGCTGATTCCATCCAGGAGGCGTGTTCTTATCCCAGAATATAGAACCTAAATCATGATGAGTTAAGAATTCATCATCGTTTGTATGATAGTGAAAATTAAACCAATAGCCTTGTTGAGGTGGATTTTCCCTTCTTACATGAAAGCGAATAATATCTTTGCTTGATTGTTTGTCATAAATATTGAAGATTTTCTCACCAGTAGCTGAATTAGAAGGTTTTTCAGTGATTGCTAAGTTAGACAAATCCTCATCTGGATAGCTTTGTAAATATTCAGAAATAGCTTCTTCCATCTTCGGAAAAATAATATCTTTAAATTCATTTTCAATGCGAGGTTTAATACGATCTCCAAACTTCAAATAGCAGTTTTCTTCAGCTTTCAGCACAAAGCTTTCAATTTGCTTATCACGATCAAATTCTTCTTCCGTAGATAACGATGTTGGAATAATAAACTCATCAACTGGCTTCGCTTCTTCAAAAGAACTCTTTTTCTGAGGCTTACCATTAGCAGCGGCTTCATCTTGCCAATGAAAATCATCCGGCGATACTAATCCTAATGTCATAATTGACAAAAGAATAACTAAACTTTTCTTCATCCATTGTGGTACGACCATAGAATATCCCCTCATTTATAGCATTCTACCTTACTTACAATATACACTGTTTCTACTATATACGAAACATTTTGGAAGAGGTTTCATAATTATTTAATACTCTAGTAATAATTCAGCAATAATTACTAGAATGCTAGACCTAATGATACGAAAATAAGGATATACATATCATTTTTTGAAAAAACTATATACAAGGAGGAGGTATTGCCATGATGGAAATTTGGTTTTTCAATATCTTTAGCATCATTATTCTTGTATATTTTATTTTCTTAAGCTTTACTGATTAATATAATTGTTTTACATACTGAATAAGAAAAAACGTCACCGGTCTTTTTTGATTAATATTTATGCTTCTTGTACTACTCTAAATCAAAAAAGAGCTATGCGGCAGAAATAAGACGAGCTGTTCTTGAAAACCCTCTTTTGGTTTTCAAAACAGATTGGCTTATTTCCGAGCATAGCAGGTGTAAGGTTAGACAACGCTAAAATTATATACTTTCTTGTCTTTTAAAACAAAACCGCTTGAAGTCAATCTCGACAGCAAGCGGTTTTTATTACATATTAAAGATCAATTGTGCCATAATGAAACTTAGCCGTTTTACGGATATGCTGTGTAAAACCTAATTGTTCAAAGCGAGTGCTACGAAAATGGTCTTTCAAGACTATTCTTCTACGTGCAACCCTTCTAGCTTCAGCTATTATTTCATCCGTAATACTAGCAAATGAAGTAAAGTGAGAAAGGGTTTGCAGAGCATTTGATTCATCAATGCTTTCTTCAAACATTGGATCGAAGTACACAACATCTACACTTTTTGAAGGCATACGTTGTAAATAATCATAATGATTACCTTCCACTACCGTAATTCTTCTCATTGCTTTTTCGATTTCCTCATGTTGCCCTTCCCAGGTTTGTAGACCTATCTTCGTTAAATACGCCAAAATGTGGCTTGCTTCAACACCAATAACCTTACCCGTTTCTCCAACAACAAAGCTCGCTACAATACTATCAGATGCATAGCCTAATGTACAATCAAGCAAAGCATCACCTTGCTTTAATCCAGCCACTTCGATAAAAGCATCATGGCTATCATTCATTAGACGCTTTACTCGAACCATCGCTAAATTAGGATGGAAGAAATACGGCTCACTGCCATCTTGATGATAAAGCTGAATACCGTCTTTTCCCACGACGACAACAAGTGTATGCATCTTGAATAACGCTTGTAATGATTTCTTTCTTCTAGGCTCATAAGCAACCTGTAAATCGTTTGCTACCGCTTTTGCTTTTGCAATATATTCTTCCGTTGTTCGCCCAGCTGTTGTAACAATCATACTATGCGATATAGTCTGCAAAGCTTTGTTGAATATTAGCTAAAATCTCTTCTACTGAATGACCTTCAATTTCTTCACGTGCAATAAAATGAACACATTCTTTTCCTTTGAAAAGTGCCATTGATGGTGAAGATGGTACATAGTCTGCCATATATTCTCGCATTTTTGCAGTAGCTTCTTTATCTTGTCCAGCAAAAACAGTAATCGCATTTGGTTTATTTGTACTTTCAGCAATAGCAGTTGTTGCAGCTGGTCTAGCTAAGCCAGCTGCACAGCCACATACAGAATTAATTACCACAAATGTGTATCCTTCTGCACCTTCCATATACTGCTCTACTTGTTCAGCTGTAGTTAATTCATTAAAACCTGCGTTTAACAATTCATCACGCATTGGTTGAGATACTTGTTTCATATATTGTTCATATGCATTTGACATATTCATTCACTCCAATAATTAGTTTAATAAGTAACATAAGCATACTATAAATAAATTTTTATTAAAAGTGTACTGAACCTTATAGTTGTAATTGCTTCATCCTTGCTTCTAATAAATTGACTCCACTTTCAATCAAATGTTCCTTCTTCACTGATTGTAATTCTTTTTCAAAATCAATTGGTGTTCCAAAAATTACAACAGCTTTTTCACCTTTAAGTATTTGCTTGAACTTTGTAGGACCTTTGTATACGGCTGGAAGCAATGGAGCTTTCGCCTTCATAGCAATTGTAACAGCGCCTCTCTTTAGCGGTACATCTTCACTTGTTCTAGTTCCACTTGGAAAAATCCCGACACATTTATTATTTTTCAAAATTTTCAAAGGTATTTTCAAAGCACTTGGTCCAGGATTTTCTCGATTAACTGGGAAGGCTTTCACTGATTCCATAAATTTTCTAGAAAATGAACGATTAAATAATTCTTTCTTCGCCATAAAGTGTACAGGAGTTGGATAAACCGCAATCGCTAACATAATGCAATCAATCCAGCTAGTATGTGAGCAGGTCACAACATACCGATGATTCGATGGCTTATTCGTTTTCCCTTTAATTTTTAACAAACCAAACAGCTTAATTACAATAAACAGCACAGTACAAACAAAAGTATTCATGTTTTCTCTCCTTAGTGGAAGTTCATTGTTTCACAAATGATATTTTTTATTTTATACGAAAACTTTGCATTTAGAAACATATTTTGTGACCTGATACTAATATCAGAGTTTAAAGTTTGGTTATAATACACAAAACCGACATAATAATGTTTCTAATACTTACATTTGTTAGCTATTCCTCCTTACTTAGAAAGCAAACATAGTATAATTTGAAGGTAATGATAATTCTGTTTTTTATACAACTACACTTTCATAAAAGAATTAATCACATTTGAAAAGGGTGTAAAAAATGATTAAAAAAATTGACCATTTCGTAATTACTACCGCACACATTACAAAATGTCTCTCCTTCTACAAAAAGCTAGGCTTTACTCCAAAAGAGGCAGCAGGTCGCTACGAGCTCTTTACTGGCGACTTTAAAATTAATGTCCATATAAAAGGAAAAGAGCTATCACCTCATGCTCAACATATTCAAACGGGCAGTGCCGACCTTTGCTTCGAAGTAAATGATGACATAAACATTGTAAAGACCCAACTTGAAGAAGCAGGCATTCCAATCGAATTTGGTATTGTAGAACGTACTGGTTTTAAAGGAAAAATGAATTCTATTTATTTACGAGACCCAGATGGTAATTTGGTAGAGCTATCTAATTACAACATATAATGTGACAACTTGATTGAACTACATTCGGTTGATCACCAACTTAAAAGACTTTTTCTTCTCCTCGTTTGGAAATGAGTATCTTCGCGGGAATTTGAACAGGATAAATAAAAAAAGCATGTAAAGAAAGACTTTCTTTACATGCTTTTTTGTTCTATCCTTCAGCAATTTCAGAAAGATATTCCCAACGCTCCATTAATTGCTCTAATTGTTCGTTTAAACGCGCTTCTTCTTCCATTAGCTGCTGACCTTTTGTAAAGTCACTACCAATTGAAGTTAAGTCAATTGCCACTTGCTTCAATTGTTCTTCAACTTTCTCAATATCTGCTTCAATCGTATCCCATTCACGTTTTTCCATATAAGAAAGACGTTTCTTCTTTTCTTTCTCTTTCGGTTGAACAGGCGCTTTCTCAACTACTTCTTTACGTTCTTTCTCTTGTGTGATGGTCGCTAAATAATCGCTGTATTCTCCATAATACGTCCCAATCTCTCCATCACCTTTAAAAATCAATAATTCTGTAGCTACTTTATCTAAGAAATAGCGATCATGGGAAACCGTAATAACTACGCCAGAAAAACCATCTAAGAAATCTTCTAGTACCGTTAATGTTTGCGTATCTAAATCGTTCGTAGGCTCATCTAGTAATAATACATTTGGAGAAGACATTAAGATTCGCAACAAATATAAACGACGTTTCTCTCCACCTGATAGCTTATAGATTGGAGTACCATGCGTATGCATAGGAAATAAAAACTTCTCTAGCATAGCCGATGCCGAAATTGTGCTACCATCTTTCAACTCAATAGCTTCCGCTTCTTCGCGAATATACTCAATCATTCGTAGTTTTTCATTCATATCTTCATTTTCTTGCGTATAGAAGCCGATTTTCACCGTTTGCCCTTTTTCTAATTCACCACTATCAATGGACTCTCTATCTGCTAAAATACGTAATAATGTTGACTTCCCTGAACCATTCTTACCAATGATTCCAATACGATCACCACGTTTGAACAATCTTGAAAAATGATTAATGACAACTTTATCACCAAATGACTTTGAAATATTATGGCATTCAATTACTTTTCGTCCTAAACGAGAGCCTGCTAATTCAATCTCTAAATTTTCGTTTTGAACTTTACCTTTCACGTCGTCTTCCAACTGTTCAAAACGTTGAATACGTGCTTTTTGCTTCGTTGTACGAGCTTTTGCACCTTTTCTCATCCACGCTAATTCATTTTTAAATAAACTTTGCATTTTAGCCATTGTTGTTGCATTGTTCTCTTCACGAATTGCTTTACCTTCTAGGAAACTTTCATAGTTACCTTTGTATTCAAATAGTGAGCCTTGATCTAATTCCCAAATTTTCGTTGCAATTGAATCTAAGAAATAACGATCATGGGTTACAAATAAAACAGCATATGGATATTTATTCAAGTACTCTTCTAGCCATTTAATACTATCTGCATCTAAATGGTTGGTAGGCTCATCAAGAATTAATAAATCCGGTTGTTCAATTAACGCTTTTGCTAATGCAGCACGTTTCTTTTGACCACCTGATAAGTGGCCAATTTTTTGCGTAGAATCCGGTAACGCTAATTTACTTAAAATAACTTTACCTTCCGCACTTCGATCCCAGCCTTTTTCTGTATCCATTCGATGCTGTAATGCTAATACCTTTTCTTGTAAAGCTTGATTTTCTGGATGTTGTTGAAGTTCTTCTAACGCATGCTCATAATCTCTAATTAAATTAAATAAAGGTGTATCGCTTGCAAATAAGTACTCTATTACCGTTAATGACTCATCATATTCAGGATCTTGTGATAGAAACGAAATTTGGTAGTCCTTCGGATGAACAATTCCTCCTTGATCGCACTCTTCCATTCCTGCAATCATTTTCATCAAAGTTGATTTTCCACAACCATTAACACCAATAATTCCAATTCTTTCTCCTTCACTTATAGAAAAAGAAATGTTTTTCCACAATGTTTTTTCTGCCATTTCCTTTGTTACATTTTCTGCTGTTAATATTTTCATATTATATATGCCTTCTCCTTAAACCCGCTGATTATTACATCAACTGGATCAAAAATAAATTTTATCTATATACGTTATTTATCAAGCCATAATGAATATTTATCAATTGAAATATTTAGCTTACTTTTCCCATTATATATTTCATTGAGAAAGACAACAACTAAAGAAAAATCGGCGGTCCCTTTTCTATGAAAATAAAAAAGACTCTCTCACCCAATCGTTTATTAAACGACTTGCAAGAAAGCCTCTTTTAAATAGTTCATCTTTATCTTTTCCAGATAGTTCAGTTCTTATACAGAAATTCTATAATAATTTTGTTATTTCTTTTTCAATATCAAAAGGCTTCGTTTTTGGGGAAAATCGAGCTACAACCTTCCCATCTCGATTGATTAAAAACTTAGTAAAATTCCACTTTATCCCTTTTAGCCCCATCATACCTGGTGCTTCATGAGCCAAATACTTAAATAACGGGTGTGCATCTTCACCAAACACGTTCACTTTAGCAAACATCGGGAAAGTAACCCCATAATTAAGGCGACAAAAACTATCTATTTCTAGCTCATCTCCTGGTTCTTGGGTCATAAATTGATTACAAGGAAACCCTAAGACAAGGAATCCATCATTCTTATAACGCTCATAAATCGTTTGTAGCTGCTCATATTGAGGAGTAAAACCGCATTTACTAGCAGTATTTACAATAAGCAATACCTTTCCAGCAAACTGCTTTAACGAAATTTCTTTTCCGTTGATTAACGTTGCATTATAATCGTATACGGTCATCTTAATCACCCCTTTATTCACTCAAGCTAACTGAAAAACAAAGTACTATTTTACAAAGGGTATACCTTGTTTTTGCATTTCTTCTAATGAAGTAATAACATAATTCACCAATTCATATAAATCATCAGCTTGATTCTCAGTTACTACCCGGTTAAACGAGACAACTATCTTTTGAGAAGAACTTTTATACTCACCATTATGATATTCCTCAGTAGAAAATGTTTCAATAAAGCGATCTCTTCCCCATACGTTAAATAAACAATCAGTTACAGATTTGATACTTTCTATTGTCTGAGATTGTTTTGTTTTAAATAGAAAATGCATTTCAATATTGGCTGCTGCATGATCCTCATTATTCAATAACAATTCCTCGGCCAGATGTGCCAAAGAAGCATCCACAATAATGCTACCAATAATATAATCACAATTGGGTAGCACAAACTGGATCTCGTATCTGCGAGCTAATGTAGATAAATCGATAATCTCTGAACGATTTACAACAACAATATCACCTGTTAAATCATAATCATACACAGAGCCCTCTATTATTACTTTAAAATTTTCATATGCTGTTGGATGAGACATTCTATAACCTCACTTAAAATAAACCAATAGCTTCCCCATTATCATCAACATCCATTTGTAGGGCAGCTGGAGCTTTCGGAAGACCTGGCATTGTCATAACATCGCCAGTTAATGCTACAATAAACCCAGCTCCTACAGATGGCTTTAACTCTCTTACCGTAATGGTAAAGTCAGTTGGTCTTCCTAACTTAGATGGATCATCAGAGAAAGAGTATTGTGTTTTCGCAATACAAATCGGTAAATGACTCCAGCCATTCTTTTCAATTTCCTGCATTTGTTTCTGTGCTTTTGAAGAAAAGTCTACGTCTTTCGCTCCATATATTTTTTGAGCAACCATACGAATTTTATTTGGAATTGTATCACTCACATCATATAAAAATGAAAATTCTAAATCATTGTTTTCAATCACTGTAAGTAATTTTTTAGCTAGGTTAACGCCACCATCGCCACCTTTGCCCCATACTTCTGTTAATTCGTAAGGGATGTTTTGCTCTGCACACAATTCAGCAAATGTTGCTAATTCCGCATCGCTATCGGTAACAAAACGATTTAATGCTACTACAAATGGTAAACCAAAAGAAGCCATGTTCTCACAATGTTTCTTTAAATTTTCAAAACCTTTTTGTAAAGCTTCTACATTTTCAATAGCTAACTCATTTTTCGGTTCGCCACCATGCATTTTCAATGCACGAATCGTAGCTACAATCACTACGGCATCTGGTTGAATACCAGCACTTCTCGATTTAATATGTAAAAACTTTTCCGCACCTAAATCGGCACCAAAACCAGCTTCTGTAACAACATAATCCCCTAGCTTTAACGCCATCTTCGTAGCGATTACACTATTACAGCCATGCGCAATATTAGCAAATGGACCGCCATGAACAAATGCTGGTGTATGCTCAATTGTTTGTACTAAATTTGGCTTAATTGCATCTTTCAATAATAATGTTAGAGCACCTTCAACTTGTAATTGCTCCACTGTAATTGGTTCTCGTTTATATGTATATCCTATTACAACCTTAGCTAATCTTCTTTTTAAATCTTTCTCATCTTCTGCTAAGCATAGAATTGCCATAATTTCTGAAGCAACTGTAATATCAAATCCATCTTCACGTGGAACACCTTGAACAGGTCCTCCTAAACCAATTACCACATTTCGCAGTGCACGATCATTCATATCTAACACACGTTTCCAAATAATTCGACGAGGATCAATATTCAGTGCATTCCCCTGATGAATATGATTATCGATTAAAGCAGAAAGTGCATTATGAGCAGTTGTAATAGCATGTATATCACCAGTAAAATGCAAATTGATATCATCCATAGGAAGAACTTGCGCATATCCACCACCACATGCTCCACCTTTCACACCCATAACTGGTCCTAAAGAAGGCTCTCTCATAGCAATAACGGCATTTTTGCCCAATTTCTTCAAAGCATCTCCAAGTCCAACCGTAACGGTTGATTTTCCTTCACCTGCACTCGTTGGACTAATCGCTGTTACCAAAATAAGTTTTCCATTTTTTGTTTGATTAGGCTGTTTTAAAACATCTAAAGAAACTTTCGCTTTATATTTTCCATATGCATCATATGCTTCATCTGATAAATGTAATGCTTCTGCAATTTCTTGTATATGCTTCATTGACGCATTCTTTGCTATGTCTAAATCACTCTTAATTGTTTTCTCAACTGATGTACTCATTATTAGCCTCCCAAACAATTTCACTTTTTTTATTACGATTGTAACATGACTATCCTAGGAAAACTCTACTCAATCATTTACAATTAAATGAATTAAATATTCCAAAAAATCAAACTTTACTGTTGTATGTATCTATTCTATTTCTTTATAATGGCTATAAATGTATAAACAACAACTGGAAAAAGGAGGCTTATTAATGCCAATAAAAATACCAAGTCAACTACCTGCAAAAGATATATTAGAAAGTGAAAATATTTTCGTAATGGATGATGATCGTGCGAATACTCAAGATATTCGCCCATTAAATATATTAATTGTAAACCTAATGCCGGAAAAAGAAAAAACTGAAGCACAATTACTACGCTTGTTAGGAAATACACCTTTACAAGTAAATATTTCATTCTTAAAGATGAAAACACATGAGTCAAAAAATACAAGTAAATATCATTTAGATCAATTCTACCTGTGCTTTGATGAAGTGAAACATCGCAAATTTGACGGAATGATTGTGACAGGAGCACCTGTTGAGAAGCTTTCCTTCACAGATGTAAATTATTGGGCAGAATTAAGTAAAATCATGGATTGGTCAAGTCGCAATGTAACTTCTACATTACATATTTGTTGGGGTGCTCAAGCAGCATTATTCCATCATTATGGAATTGATAAATTCGAACTACCAAAGAAATGTAATGGCGTATATCAACATAATTTATTAACTTGTAGCGAAAAGCTAGTTCGTGGATTTGATGATGAGTTTTATGCTCCTCATTCTAGATATACAGATGTTAGCTTAGAGGCAATCAATAATCATCCTGAATTGATTGTTATGGCCACTTCAGATGATGCAGGAGTATACTTAGTCGGTTCAAAAGATGGTAGACATATTATGGTTACAGGGCACCCTGAATATGAATCTGAAACACTTTCACAAGAATATGAAAGAGATATTCAAAAGGGTATTGACATAGATGTTCCTGAAAACTATTTCCCTAAGGACAACCCGGGTAACAAACCTCCACACAAATGGAGAAGTCACGGTAATTTATTATTCTCAAATTGGTTAAACTATTATGTTTACCAAGAAACTCCATTCCAATGGGATTGAAAGAGTAAGATACGCGACATCATTCATATTTAACATCACTATTCACTACATCTTAGGCGAACATGTCTCGTAGAAAATTAGAATAAAACATTCTAATCCGTTAGCTACCTACCTTTTTTCTAAAAGATGGGTAGCTTTTTTGTATTTTACGAAATCTGTTGATGTTGAACAAGTTTCCGATTGTTCATCATGCTCATAATTTGTAATTGTACAAATAAAATATGAGTAGGTTGTGATACGAATGAATCCATACGATTATTACGATAATACTCACATCTATAATCAACAATATGATACATCCGACAATAATAATTGGATGGTACGTCCCCCTGACCCCGTTGGTGGTGGTCATGTTGTCAGTGTCGGTCACGTAGATGGAGGTCCTGTTGGTCATATTGGAGGAGGAGGATTTCCATCAGGGGGGTGGTCACCAGGTGGTGGATGGCTCCCAAGTAGTTCATGGTATCCATGGTATCCATATCAAAGCTGGTACCATCCCTACAGTGGTGATTGGTATCCGAGATACCGATTTTAACATTTGACTTCATTGTATAAAATAACCACAGTATTAAAAGATAAAGAAAGTATATAAATTTGTACGGTGTCTAGCTCCAGTGCCCAGCGACGTATAGATTTCGCCCAGCTCCCTACGATAAGTCGAAGTGCTCCAATCTATACGTCGCTAAACGGGCGCTTGCGCTTTTCTTAAGTAACGTATCATTTTTTCTGTAACATAAATAACCACATAAACGATACAGATTGCTGTAATTCTTTAGACATACTCGGTAACATTTGTTGTCTAGCTTCTTTCTTTTCTACCCAATGTTCTGCGATAAGATTCCAACCATTTTCCACTGCAATTCTTTCGAACTCCCATGGTAGCATACTATTCATAATAACTTTTTCACCATAAAGTCTATTGAAGCTATGTATTTTACGTGGACCTGCAGTTGGACCAAGAATACCAAAACAAGCATAGCCATCTTGTTTAACAACACGTTTCATTTCATTAAGTGCATCCAAGGGATTTTCTGTCCACTCAATTGAATTAATAGCCATAATAGCATCAAATTCTTCATTATCAAATGGTAATTTAGCAATGTCCCCTTGTATAAATCGAATATTTTTATCTTGTATACGACCCTTCGCAGTCTCAATCATTTCTTTCGATAGATCAAGACCAACTGTCCGATAGCCATTAGCTAAAAGCATCATGGAACCATAACCATCTCCACAACCTAAATCACATACATGACTTCCCTTCGGTACATGTGATAAGAAAAATGGAATAATATCTTTCCTACTTCCTCCCTCCCACATTTCCCTTGAGTTACTAGCCCAATTTTGTGCAAAAGAATCCCATTTCACTTCTGCTTGTTCATGCCAATTCATTATTTCCCCACCCTATTCGTATTTTACTCAATAAAAACTATATAACCCCTGTATACAGTATAAACCATAATATTACAATCTATATATTAATAACTCCCTTTAGAATAAGCATCCAACAAAAAAGGTAACTTGAAATCATTCATGTCAACGATTTCAAGTTACCTTTTTTCAATTATTCACTTGGATGTTCATTTGTTTTTTGAACATTTCTTAATGCTTCTATGCGCTTTGGATCTTCTTCAAAATAATAAACTAAATCACCAACTCGATCTATTGCGTTCCAGCTCAAATGATGTTCAATACCTTCAACATCATGATAAATATTTTCTTCTTTTACTCCGATTATGCGTAATAGGTTTTCTAATAATTCATGACGATATACTAACCGTCTTCCAACCTTTTTCCCTTTAGTAGTTAAAATTAGTCCTCTATATTTCTCATATATCAAATAATCTTCTTGGTCTAGCTTTTGAACCATTTTAGTAACTGAGGATGGATGAACACTCAAATTTTCTGCAATATCTGATACTCTAGCGTATCCTTTTTCTTCAATTAAAATATATATTTGTTCTATATAATCTTCCATACTTGGTGTTGCCATCATGTATCCTCCCCGTTTAAAGCATATCATTAAAATTCTACTATATTTTTGCATTTTTCTCAAGGAATGATATGTTACATAAAAAAGCCGTCCTAATAACGATGATAGAACGGCTTAACTGTTGCTACTATAAATTAATTCTACTTAATCTTTCATTCACTTCTACTTCAGAAAGATTGTATTCAACCACATATCGATTTCGAGCGTGTGCGCTACATTCCGGAGTACACCCTCGTAAATACTTATGTTCATTCTCTTCTGAACATATAATTTGTTTATTACACTCAGGATTTGCACAGTTCACATAACGCTCACAAGGCTCATTTGTGAAATGATCGCGACCCACGATTACATGCTCCTTCTGATTAATAGGGACACTAATACGCTCATCGAATACATACATCATACCGTCCCAATTCTCACCTTGAACAACTGGGTCTTTACCATATGTAGCAATTCCACCATGAAGCTGAGAAACATCTTCATAACCTTCTCTTACTAACCAGCCAGAGAATTTCTCACAGCGAATACCACCCGTGCAGTACGTTAAAATCTTTTTGTTTTCAAACATCTGTTTATTTTCACGCATCCATTGAGGTAGGTCACGGAAGTTTCTAATATCAGGTCGAACCGCTCCTTTAAAGTGTCCTAAATCAAATTCATAATCATTTCTCGCATCAATAATCACAGTATCTTCTTTCTTCATAGCCTCAAAAAACTCTACAGGGCTTAAATATTCACCTGTGATTTCATGCGGATTTATATCATCCTCTAAACGTAGAGACACAATTTCTTTTCTTGGACGAACATGCATCTTTTTAAAAGCATGACCATCTGCTTCATCAATTTTAAAGACGATATCACTGAATAATGGATTACTTTTCATTGCTTCCATGTATTGATTTGTTTGTTCAATAGTACCAGAGACTGTACCATTAATACCTTCTAACCCCGCCAAAATTCTACCCTTTAATCCGATTTCTTTACAAAAAGCAAGATGCTGTGCTGCAAATTCCTCTGGATTTTCTATAGGCACATATAAATAATAAAGTAATACTCTATATGCTTTTGATTCTATCATGCATAATAACCCCTTTGCTCTTAACTTATTATTACAATCGAAGAAACTATTCTTAACGACTTTAATTATCGAAATATTTTAAAACACACATTAAAAATAGTAAGTGTTTATTTTTAATAATGCAAGTTAAGTGAATTCTAACGTTTTTTATAGTGATAAAGTTTCCTAAACTGACAAGAACTTCATAACCATGTATAATTCAGGTGGTAGCAAATAGAGATAAGACGTTTCAAAAATATTCTTAAATAAAAAACCATCTATATTTTTCAAAAATATAACTATTGAGTGAAACGCATTCTAATATATGATAAACAGCAATGATAATACATTTTAAATAACCCGTTTATATTTAGTAGGAGGAGATTTTCTTGAAACTAGTAGGTATTTCAGGAGCACTTATTGGAGCAAAACCAGCAATCGCTGTTAACGAAGTGCTACAAGCAGCAAAAAGACTTGACCCAAGTATTGAAATTGAATTAATTGATTTACGAAATTACGATGTAGAATTTGTAGTAGGTAAACCATTCGAAGCCTATAACCAAGACACGCAAACAGTTATCAACAAAATTTTAGAAGCTGATCTTTATGTAATCGGAACACCTATTTATCAAGCATCTATTACTGGTGCTCTGAAAAATCTATTCGATCACTTACCAACAACCGCACTTCAATCTAAAGTTGTTGGTGTTATCACAACTGGTGGATCAGACAAGCACTTCTTAGTAGCTGATAATCAATTAAAGCCAATTCTTTCATTCTTCAAAGCCAATATCGCTGCAAGTAGCGTATTTGTTCATAGCAGTAACTTTAATAAAGACAATGAAATTGTTGATGAAGATGTTAAGCACCGCATCAACAATCTTGCAATGGATTTATTATTCCTACACACAAAACTTTTCGCGAATAACTAAGAAAAGCGGAAGCGACCTCTGTATAGCTCCATATGGATTGGAGCACTCTACCTTAGGATAGAGGAAATATCAAATGAAATTGTCTTGATTTAAATAGAAAGAGGGTGCCCCCATCTCGGGCACCCTCTTTCATATGAAATGATTAAGCAAAAAATTCTTTCGCTTTATCTAAATAAACTTGGTCTTCGTCACTCAGTTCATCAACATGGAATATTGCTTCAACAGGACAAGCTGTTTCACAAGCCCCACATTCGATACAAACAGAAGGATCAATAAAGAATTGCTCTTCTCCCTCAACAATACAATCTACAGGGCAAACTGTTACACAATCCGCAGCTTTTTCTCCAATACATGGAGATGTAATAACAAATGTCATAATAATTGCTCCTTTTATATGAAATTTTTAGAAAACAGATTAACATAGCATATGAAACTAGTAAGCTTTGTTAGCATTCTTTCTGGAACTAACACAATAATTAGTCAATTCAAGTTGGAACATATTTTCAATATTACTACGTCCGTGTAGGGTCTCCCAATACATATATACATCATTGTTTTCTATGAAGATGTCAAATGCATGAGTAAATATCCCCTGTTTCATATATTCCCCCCTTTGTATCAAACTAAAACAAGTATGCATATATGAAAGTCACCGAACACGCAATTTTAAATAGCTAATACCTATATGTACTCCCCAATACTTTTTATTAATTTAGATTTATTAAAAAGTATTACTATAAAATTACCACCAAATTATCAGACTATCAAATAAAATTTCTGATAATTCTAAAAACAACCCAAATAAATCAGCTATTAAACACATTTTATCACATTTACTCGTTCTAATAGCTATTTATTAGGGATTGTATTTATCTATATAACAAAATCCATAAACACCTTTAATTCCTTTGGCTTAACAAATATCGCATCGCCAACTCGTACATCAAGTTCTTCGATACTTTCTTTTGATAATTCCAATTCAATAAATTCTCCCGTGTCATTTCTTTTCAATTCGATACGAACGATTGGACCAACAGCATGGATATGTTCGACAGTCGATGCAATCGATGTCTCATCAGATGCTACCTTTTCAATACTGAAGTGATGTGGCCGTGTATAACCAAGCCCTTCCCCATCTGTTACATCATGAGGTTCAGGTATTTCTAATTGGTAATTACCTGTTTGTAAATGCCCATCACGCACTTTACCAGAAAACACATTGGCACTCCCTAAAAAGTCATATACGAAGGGGTTAACAGGTTCATTATACACTTCCTCAGGTGTTCCAATCTGTTCGATTCTCCCATTGTTCATGATCACTATGCGATCTGCAACATCTAACGCTTCCTCTTGATCATGTGTTACAAATACGCTCGTAATCTGAAAATCATTATGCAAATGCCTTAACCAACGACGGAGTTCTTTTCGCACCTTTGCATCAAGTGCACCAAAAGGTTCATCTAATAATAATACCTCAGGCTCTACTGCTAACGACCTAGCAAGTGCAACACGTTGTCGTTGACCTCCAGACAATTGATTCGGATAACGATCTGCAAAATTCTCTAACTTCACTAACTGAAGCAATTCAAGGACCTTTTCTTTAATTTCCTCCTTTGATGGTCTTAGTTTTTTTGGACGTACCTTTAAACCATAAGCGACATTTTCAAAAATAGTCATATTACGAAACAATGCATAATGTTGAAAAACAAATCCAACCTTTCGCTTACCAACATGTGTGTTAGTAAAATCCTGTTGATTAAATAGCACCTGACCTGAATCAGGATGTTCTAAACCTGCAATAATCCGTAATAATGACGTTTTTCCAGAACCAGATGGTCCTAATAAAGCAACTAATTCTCCACTTTTGATTTCTAAATCAATATCATGAAGAATCTTTGTACTTCCAAAGGACTTAGCAATATTATTAATTGTTATTCCCATAACCAATGCTCCTTTTTATCCTACCTTAGATGAACGATACTTCCCTTTCCATTCTAAGAAGTTTTTAATGATTAACGTGATAATCGCGACTACAGACATGAGAGATGCGACCGCAAATGCTGCTGCAAACTGGTACTCGTTATAAAGAATTTCTATATGAAGAGGCATTGTATTCGTTAAACCTCTTATATGCCCTGACACAACAGAAACTGCACCAAACTCGCCTATTGCTCTCGCATTACACAAAATAATACCGTACAACAATCCCCACTTAATATTCGGTAGTGTAATGCGCAGAAAAGTTTGTAACCCACTTGCTCCAAGTACGACGGAGGCCTCCTCTTCTGATGAACCTTGATTTTGCATCAAAGGTATCAATTCTCTAGCCACAAAAGGAAATGTCACAAATAACGTGGCAATCACTATACCCGGAACAGCAAATATGATTTTCAAGTCATGTTCTGCTAACCAAGGACCCAACCAACTATTCGCACCAAATAAAAGAATAAAAATTAAGCCCGCTATAACAGGAGATACAGCAAAAGGTAAATCAATTAAGGTAATTAATACATTTTTCCCTTTAAATTTATATTTTGAGATAGCCCAAGCTGCAGCTACTCCAAAGATAGCATTAATCGGTACTGCAATTAGTACAACGAGAAGAGTCAGTTTTATTGCAGATAAAGCATCAGGATGAGTAATCGCTGCAAAGTAAACATCCGCTCCTTTTTCAAAAGCTTTCACAAAAATCGCGATCAATGGTAATAACAAAAACAACGAAAGAAAGAGTAAGACAATAGCGATTAATATTACTCGTATATATAAAGGTTCCGTTGTGTTAGGAATGGGAGCAGGCTTCGTATCCTCTTTTGTCTTTGCATTAAGTTCAAGCTCCATTTACTAGCCCTCCTTCTTATTGCTGAATATATCTTCTATTCGACCACCATTGCAGAACATTTATAAATAGAAGAATAATAAACGTAAAAACGAGCATCACTGCAGCAATAGCAGTTGCTCCAACATAATCATATTGCTCAAGCTTAGTCATAATAATTAATGGCGTAATTTCCGTTTTGTAAGGCGTATTACCTGAAATGAAGACAACTGAACCATATTCTCCTAAAGAGCGAGCAAATGATAAAGCAAAACCCGTTAAAACGGCTGGAATGAGTTCAGGAAAAATCACCTTACAGAAGGTTTGCCAACGACTTGCTCCTAATATGGAAGACACCTCTTCCAATTCTTTTTCGATATTCGCTAAAACGGGCTGTACCATGCGCACAACAAAGGGCAAGCCGATAAAAACAAGTGCAACCATTATCCCAATTGGTGTAAATGCGATTTTAAAAGAAAAAAATTGGCCAATCCAACCATTTGTTGAATATAACGTAGTTAAGGCTATACCTGCAACTGCTGTTGGTAAGGCAAAAGGTAAATCAACTAAACTATCAATAATTTTCTTCCCTGGAAATTGATAACGCGTTAATACCCAAGCAATCAATATACCAAATACACCATTTATACAAGCTGCAATAAAAGCTGTGCCAAAGCTCAATTTATATGAAGCAATCGCTCTAGCATTCGTAACAGTTTCCCAGAAACCACTGAACCCTAAAGACATCGAATTCAGAAAGACCATAGATAATGGAATTAATACTAAGACACCTAAATACAAAATAGTTAATCCCATTGTCAATCCAAAACCCGGTAATACTGCCTTTCTCTTCGTTTTCATAACTCATAATCCACTCCTTCATGAAAAAGCACAAGTATGCTCAACTAACAAACTTCCAACTCCTAACTCATATAGCTTTGAAGTTGAAAGGATAACATTATGGCTGATAA
The DNA here is from genome assembly GCF_000380245.2 of Bacillus massiliigorillae. GTDB lineage: Bacteria > Bacillota > Bacilli > Bacillales > DSM-1321 > Bacillus_AD > Bacillus_AD massiliigorillae. The sequence goes on along the minus strand of NZ_HG428741.1, from coordinate 934,148 downwards.
ATTTGATCGAATGTACCACCATCATTAAAATGTGTTTCTTGAGCTTTCTTCCAACCACCAAAATCTTGATCAATATTTACTAAATCAATTTTTGGAAAGAGGTTATCATATTTTTTTAGAATTTCTTCATTTCTTGGACGATAATAGTTTTTAGTAGCGATTTCTTGACCTTTATCAGAATACAAATAATTTAGGTATGCTTCTGCTACCTCTCTCGTACCTTTTTTATCAACTACCTTATCTACAATAGCCACTGGTGGTTCTGCTAAAATACTGATTGAAGGTGCCACAATTTCAAATTTATCCTTACCCAATTCATCTAACGTTAAAAAAGCTTCATTCTCCCAAGCAAGTAACACATCGCCAATTCCACGCTCAACGAACGTTGTTGTTGCCCCTCTCGCTCCTGAATCTAACACTTCAACGTTCTTATATAGTTTTCTTACAAAATCCTTCACTTTCTTTTCATCTTTGTTATACTTCTTCTCTGCATATGCCCAAGCTGCTAGGTAATTCCATCGTGCTCCACCTGATGTCTTTGGATTAGGCGTGATAACCGAAACATCTTTACGAATTAAATCATCCCAATCATTAATTTTCTTTGGGTTTCCCTTTTTAACTAAAAAAACAATCGTTGACGTATAAGGCGTCGAATTATTCGGAAATTCACTTTGCCAATCCTTTGCAATCAATTTCCCTTTAGCCTTTGCAATCGCGTCGATATCATAGGCAAGTGCTAATGTAACCACGTCAGCTTCTAGTCCATCAATAACAGCTCTACCTTGTTTACCCGAACCACCATGAGATTGCTGAAAAGTAACTGTTTGACCTTTCTCCTTTTTCCAATAATCAGCAAACTCCTTATTAAACGCTTGATATAGCTCACGTGTTGGGTCATAAGAAACATTCAATAATTCAACATTTTCTTTTTTCTCTGTTTCTTCTTTTGTTTGTTCTCCTGATGAACTTTTCGAACCACATCCTACTAATACACCAATCAATAATGTGATAACTAAAAAAAACTTCGCCTTTCTCACCTAAATCCCCCCTAATACTTTGTTTATAACCGACTTTTCCAAATTCTCTATATAGCAATAGAAAAAGGCTCTAAATCAAGAAATTAGTATTTTGCTAATTTCCTAACTTAGAGCCTTCGGTCGTCCGATCAGCCGAGTATACAATTGATAACATCTCTTCCACTTCAACAGCATTTTTTATTGTTTCTGATATAAACACTATAAAGCTAATTATTCCTACCTGTCAACTCTAATTTATTTTCTCATGACTTTAAAACAAGAACAATACTTTCTATGATTCTGTACTTTTCGTTTCACACTATGCACATTCATTGTGATTACACTTAAACGTAACATGTACGCCAAACGAATGTAGTTGTATATGGAAGGACTTCAAGTATTACATTACTAATCTATAAAGGTGGTAAATATTTTGGAATGGAAAGACACATTCTTACAAGAATGTAAACCTACACTTGAACAAGTTGAATCATTCATTAATAACCCTCTTTGGTCAAAATTAATGGATAATTTGCAAGACACATATCATATTTCGCCACAACTTCAATACAGTGGATGTTCTATGCAAAAGGGATGGAATATCAGGTTTAAAAAAAGAGGTAAATCTCTTTGTACTTTATATCCTATGAAAGGATATTTCCTCGCTTTAGTTGTCGTTGGAGCAAAAGAAATGGAGAAAGCTGAATTATTGCTCCCGTTTTGTTCAACTACTGTTCAAGAAATTTTTAACAAAGCTGATTTGTATATAGGAGGAAAATGGCTTATGGTTCCCGTCTTAAATCATGAAACGCTTCAGGATTTAAGAAGTCTAATTAGCCTGCGTGTAGCACCCCAAAAATAAACGGAGCAATTGTTAAAAAATGTTAAAAGAGCGTCCCGAAAGTGATTTTTTATCACTTTTGAGGCGCCCCTCTATTATTTCCCTTCATTCTTATTCTTCTCTTGCTCAACAAACTCCATTTTCCAGCCAAAATATTCGTTATCCGTATTTTTTTCATACGTCATTATAGCGTCAAACTTATTCCCTTTTTTACTAGTTAAACCTTTAACTAACGCTTTACCATCTTTAAGTAATGCTTTAACCATTGTTTTTGTTGGCTTTTTCTTCATAGAAGCAAGATATTTATCATTTTTCCATATCACATATTTACAGCCATTCTTCCAATTCGAACATCCAAAGCCTTTTTGCCCCTCAATAACGGCACTTGAACAAAGTGGACATTTACCTAGAAATTCATTCTTCTTCACTTCTGGCTTCGCTGCATGTAACAAGACAACGTCTTTATCACTCTTAATAGTTTCAACAGATTTCTTTGTAAAATCAAAAATGAAGTTTAAAAACACACCTCGACTTACTTCTTTCTTCTCCATATCAGATAAAGCTTTCTCTAGCTTTCCTGTAAACTCTAAGTCGAAAAGATCTTTAATCGGGAAAGTTTCTACAATTTCCTTACCTAAATCACTACATAGTAAACTTTTATCTTTTGAGAAAATATAGCCGATGTCTTTTAACTTCTTAATTGTTTCCGCTCTCGTTGCTGGTGTCCCAATACTGAACCCGCTTAATACAGCTTCTTCATCATCATAATTCTTCCCGCACGTTTCCATAACACGCAATAAGGTTTTCTCTGTATGATGCTTTGGAGGTTTTGTTTCATGGGATGTTACTTTAGCATTTAGAATTTCTAATTGTTCACTTTGATTCATAAACGGAAGAATATTATCTTTCGACTCAATCTTCTCAACTTGACGCCAGCCTTCAATAATTTGGACGCGACCTTTAGCAGCAAAAAATCCTTTAATTGCCTCATCACTAATCTTAATAGTTACTCTAGTTTCTTCATGCTCAGCGATTGGCATAAACTGCATAATAAAGCGATTTTTAATAGCACTATAAACAATTTGTTCATCACTCGATAAAGATTTAGGAATCACATATGTCGGTATAATGGCAGAGTGACTTTCCACTTTCTCATTATTAAACAAACGTTTTGTTTTTACGAATTTCACTTCATCTTCATACGGTAATCCTCGTTTTACAGCACCTAACACTTTTGCCGCACGATCAACTAAACTTTCTTCAAGAGCTGTACTGGCCGTTCTCGGGTATGTAATATATTTCTTTTCATACAGCGATTGCGCCACTTTCAACACTTTATCGGAAGTCCATCCTTTAAACTTACTCGTAATATGACCTTGTAAATTAGATAAATTAAAAAGATAAGGTGGATACTCTTTTTTACGTTCTACTTGTTTATCCGCTACAATCCCATGTGCATTTTTCAAGGCATTACGAATTTCGTCTAATGTTTCCTTCTGTTTAAACTTCTCTTCTTTCCCTTCCATATAAGTAGCATCAAACTCTTCACCTTTTTCCGTCTTAAACTTGGCCCCTAGTTTGAAATACTTATCTGGCACAAATGCTTCAATTTCTTTATCTCTATCGTAAATTATTTTTAAAGTTGGTAAAATTACACGACCAATATTTAAAACTTGACCTCTACCTTTTTGATATTTTAACGTTGTGACAGATGTTAGATTAATACCGATAACCCAGTCAGCCCACTGCCTACTAACACCAGCATCTTGCAATGGACGTAGCTCTGTATTAGGACGAATTTGTTCTAGTCCAGCCAAAACCTCATCAGGTGTCCATTCATTTAACAATAAGCGATACACTTGCTTCGGAGCTTTAATATTATAAATGATACTATCACCTATTACCTGTCCTTCACGATCATAGTCACATGCAGAGATAATAGCATCAACATCATCCCGAAATAATAATGATTTAATAATAGTAAACTGTTTCTTCGCTCCGCTATCGGCTTGATCACGATTTTTCGGACTGCTCTTCACCTTATATTGAAACTTATTTGGAATGAAAGGAAAATTATCCATTTTCCACTTTCCCATATTCTCATCATAATCTTTCGCATCATACAATTGCAGTAAATGACCGAAAGCCCATGTTACAATATAATTTTCTCCCTCATAATAACCATCACTTCGTTTTTTTATATGTAATGCATCAGCAATGTTTTTAGCAACGGAAGGTTTTTCTGCTATAATAACTGCTTTACTCATTTTACAGGTTAACCTCCTTTTATATGATAAAATTCAAATCCCCGTATCTGTTTTTAATAAATTTTTTCTACATTTCCTTTTAATAACTTACCAAATAAAATATCGTTAAAAATCTATTCTACCATTATTACATTCTAAATTAAAAATCAAAATTAATGTCTACTTGTTATGTATCTTTAGGTTATTCTCTCTTTATATCAATTAATACACTTAATTCTTTTATACACTAATAGTATAACTTTCACTTGTGATATTACTGTAACATTCCTCTACTATAGTATCTCTTGGAGGTAGATAGTATGAAAAAAATATTATCCATATTAATTGCGACAAGTTTGTTAGCTTCACCTTTAGCAGGCTGTTCCAATAGTACAGATAAAACACAAAATGAACAGGCATTTCAAAAAGTATCAGGTTTAGATTTTTCTTATAAGGTAAACCCTGAAACGTTTGAAGTAGTTGTAGAGCACAATGGAAAAACAGAGATTGTATCGAAGGCACAAGAGAAGCGAGAAGTTAGTGATTTTACTAATAAAGAGTCTCATTCTTCATGGACATATCCGAAAGAAGATATAAAAATTTCATTACAGAAAAAAGAAGACTATCTTGATGTAATGATTCAATCAACGAAGGATTCAGAATCAAGTTTTTCATGGCCTGTTGTAGAAGGTCAGAATTATATGCTACCAATTGGAGAAGGAAGAACGATTCCAAGTCAGGATGAGCATTGGAAAAAATATTTAAATGGAAGCGAAATGCATGCAATTGAGTCACTTTCAATGGGTTTTTTCGCAGTAAATCACGAGCAGTATTCTACGCTATACGTAATGAAAGAAGCTTTTAATAGTACGTTGAAGTTTAATACGAAAGACAATATCTCGTTTACATTCACTCATGAATTTCCTAGCATTAACGAAAAGAAAGAATATGGGTTTCGTATTTATGTAGCGAAAAACGATCCTGTACAACTTGCCAAAATCTATAAAAGCTACATTGTTGAAAAAGGTGAATTTAAAACACTAAAGGAAAAAGCAAAAGAAAATAAAAACATTGAAATGTTATATGGCGCTCCACATATTTATTTATGGGATACAACTGTCATTTCAGAAAACGATATCATTTGGAAAGCTTTTCGAGAGCAACTCTCAAGTAAAACAATGACTTATGTAAAAGAGTTTCTATCTAAAGAGATAGAAGAAGGCCAAGAAGCCGTTAATATCATGGATGAAGTATCAAAACAAGATTATGTAGATAACTATCAAAAAAATACAATCTCACAGATGTTAAGTAAAGCTCTAGTAATGCCTTCTTTTTATAAGGAAGATATTTTCACAAAAAGCGACAAAAAAATGGAACGACTTTTGCAAAAAGACATTGAAGAATTAAATGAAGTAGAAATGATTGAACTAAATAAATGTGCTCTTCAAAATAATTTACCATCTGTTTTTTCACCTGTTGATGAATGGGCAAATGACCGAACTCTTGATTTAGTAAAAAAAATAAATGATGCAGGCATTGATAAAGCTTGGTTCGGCTTAGACAATTGGATACAAGGTTTTATAAAGCCTGAAATGGTTAATTATGCAACAAGCAGTGGTTATTTAATGGGACCATATGACTCATATCATTCCATTCATGAACCAGGTAAAGAAAAATGGCATTCTGCCACATTTAAAGATACAAAGCTTTTTGATAAAGCCACCATTGAAGGAAAAGATGGCGAAAAGCTTTCAGGCTTCCAAAATGTTGGTAGAAAATTAAACCCGACTTTATCATTACCATCTGTTCAAGGAAGACTTGAATCTATATTGAATACAGGGATATCGTTCAATTCATGGTTTATTGATTGCGATGCTACAGGTGAAATTTATGATGATTATTCAAAAAATCATATAACCACACAGCAAGAAGATTTGCAGGCACGATTAGAGAGAATGTCATACATCAGAGATGCTAAGAAGATGGTAATTGGTTCGGAAGGTGGAAATGATTTCGCAGCCTCAACAATTGCTTTTGCTCACGGAATAGAATTACCCGCTTTCTCTTGGATGGATGAAGACATGAAGAAAAATAAAGACAGTCAATATTATATGGGCCGCTACTACTCTTCAAGAGGAGGAGCACCTGAAAAAGTTACGAAACAAATCCCAATGAAAGAAGAGTATAAAAAATTTTTCTTAGATCCTACTTATAAGCTCCCTCTATATAAATTAGTTTATAATGACTCTGTCATCACATCCTACCATTGGGATTGGTCGACATTTAAAATTATTGATGAAATAGAAAATCGTATGCTATATGAAATTTTATATAATGTCCCACCAATGTATCATATTGATAAATTCGAATGGGAAAAACACGGCAAAAAGATGGCCGCACATACAAAAGTTTGGTCAAAGTTCAGCAAAAGTGTCATTAACAAAGAAATGACTAATTTTAAAACTCTAACAGACGATCACCTCGTACAAAAAACAGAGTATGGAAATAACATTAAAGTAGTTGCTAACTTTAGTGGAATTCCATATAAATACAATAAAGATACTGTGCAACCAAAATCACTAATCATTTACGATGGAGATATGAAAATATCATATCAACCATAAAGGCAAATAAGAGATTGATTCGCAAATGATTTTAAATAAAAGAACATAAAGGGGCGTTCGTGAAGTGATTGAAATTCACTTTTCGGACACCCCCATCTTTTTTTATCAATGAAAAATTTTGCTTTTCTTCGCATTCTCCGAAAATCGATCAACGACCTTCATTAATGGCTTCTTAAGCACTGTTCCAATTATAATGAAAATCACCGCAATACAAACTAACACAATCATATAGGTAATCGCATTATGCCAAATAGCTCCACCTAAACCTTCTCTCAGTAGCTTTACAGCATAAGTAAAAGGTAAAAACGGATAGATATGTTGGAAGAACGGTGCAGAAACCTCAATAGGAAAGTTACCTCCAGAGCTTGATATTTGTAATACAAGCATAATAATTGCAAGACCTTTCCCAATATTACCGAAAATAGATACTAATGTATAAACAATCGTCACAAACACGAAACTTATTAGCAGACTAAATAGCACAAAAGCAAGCTTCATATGAATATCAACACCGAGTAAATATATGTTTCCTAACGATACAATCGTTGCTTGTATAAGAGCAATTGTTAAGAATGTTAAACCTCTACCAAAGTAAAAATGATGTGGCTTATACATTTCTCTTGGCATATGAACATCCACTGATAACATGGATACGAGCAATAAAGCACCAACCCAAATCGCCAAAGCAGTATAGAAAGGTGAGCTAGCTGAGCCATAATTCGCCACAGGGAATTCTCTGATTTCCTTTAATTTCACTGGATGAGCCATGAAGTCACTATCTGCTTTTATATCTGTTCTAAGTAGGTCAATCACTTCTTCAATACTAATCTTTTTCTTCGACTCATTAAGCTTTTCTGTAGCTGAATTAATTGATTTTGTCAGTTGCGGTAGCTCTGTTCGTGATAAATCACCTGCCATATGTACCGCTTCAACTAATTTTGGCATTTTCTCTTTAATTAATTGGGCAGCACGTTGCAAATCTTTTTCTAAACTAGGTAAATCTTTTTTGACAAACTCACTACCTCTATTAACTTGATTTCTCATTGCGTCAAAGTTGTTTTTATAAAAATTCGCTGCGTAATTTACTTCATCAATTACCTTACCTAAATTATCATTTATTAAATTAGTCGCGTTCTGTAAGGTTGCTTCCAATTGAGGTAATTCTTCTTGATATTTCTTCAGCATAGCAGTAGCTGCTTGCAGCGTCTTTTCCGTATCACCAAGGAGATTCTTCACATTCGGAAGCTGTTTCTGTGCTGCAATAACAACATCATTCGCCGTTTGAATATCACTTTTTATTTTATTTAAACCATCTCGTATAGCTGGCAAATATGTACTATCATAATTTACTAAAACATTATCTGTAAGTTGTTGAATATTCTTGGCTTCAGTATTTATGTTTTGTAATATTGTTGGCAGTTGATTCCCATTATTTTGAAGTATTGAAATGGCATTTTGGACAAGCTTCTGCTGCTCTTGCACCCGATTATTAATGTTTTGTAATCGTTGCTTTAGATCTTTCATACGGTCAGGCGCTATACCTTGATCAATTAATCCTTGAATATGATCAATTTGATTTTGTAGAACTTTTTGTTGTTTATCCAATAAATCATTCACACTATTCAAAAATGACATTGCTTGTTCTGGAGAAATATTTGTATCTAACAATTGATCCGTAATGATAGCCGTATTTTTAGCAATTTGATTAACAAGCACTAAATTTAATCGCACAGCGTTAGCTATTTCATCAAATGATGCACTTAGACTATCTGTAAATTGCGTCGCAATAGCCACATATTTTTCGCTATCTTTAGCCAACTGTTCGATCTTTGGTAGCAACGCTTGAGTGGAATGAATGACATCCATCGCTTGATTTGCTTCCGTTAAACCATTATTCAATGTATCTTTTACAATGCCAAAATTATTATTAAATTCATTGACCTTCTCAGCCATTTTGCGTATTTCAGGTATCTTCCCCTGCAGCAGTAACACTTGTTGCCCCGCTTGGTCCACAAGCGGTAAAGCTCCTTGAATTTTCAATATACTTTGCCCAGCTGCATTTATTTCCGGAATATGACTTGTTAGGCCAACTACTTTATTTGCTTTGGCTTGAATAGTAGGCAACTCTTTTTCAAGTTGTATCATTTGTTGTCCAAATGAGTTGATTTGTGGCAGAGCATCGTGAATTTGATAGAGCTTACTCTCGAGTTTACGAATAGTAGGTAAATCTTTATCAAGCTCAATTCCAATCTTATCAAAAGCTGTTAATAAGGAGCGTGAAACTGTATCAACAAATTCCTGGCTCACCTGTGTAGTAATACTATTAGCACCGGTTGCTGTAATCTTTGGAGTAATGGCATTAATTTTATCATTTACTGTAAAAACGATTTCCGCTTTCTTTGGCTTTTCACTTAAAATGCTCGACAATGCTTCAGAGAAGTCTTTCGGAATATATAAACTTGCATAATAATTGCCATTTGTAACTCCTGAGTCTGCTTCTTCCTTACTCACAAACGTCCATCCTAGATTCTCGTTTTTCTTTAGTTTTTTCACTAATTCTTTTCCGATGTTTAGCTTTTTATCTTCTACCGTGGTGCCTACATCATCATTAGCAACCGCAATTTTTATCCCTTTCGTGTTCCCATACGGGTCCCAAAGTGCTTTAATGTTAAACCATGCATAAAGCGAAGGTAAAAACATTAATGCAATGATTAAAAAGATCGCTGCCTTCGATCGAGAAATTCGGCGCCAATCCAATCCATAAATATGTAATACTTTTCTCATAGATGAAACTCCTTTTACAGCTCTCGTTGACGTATTTTATATATAAAATGATAAAGCGAAACATTATTCGGTGGGGAGTTCGTCCATCCCCCATCGATTATTAGTTTAGCCAATCGGGTTCGTACTGGCGCTTAGACACCTGCTTACACATCTTCGTTTTACTGCGATGTTGAAGTGGGAGTCTTAGCGATAAATTAGAACGGGATAAATTCTCCATTTACTTTACCCAACTGTCATACAAATCATGTTTTTTCAAATACAAAACTTTATTTTAAAAACAAAAAAAGCCACAAAACGATTAAAATAACTACCGCTAATCGTCTTGTGACTTTCAAATATAAGATATAATTATTTAGAAATTTTACTAACATCATTTATAAAAATACTATTTATGCCGCAGCTTTCATTTTTCGAGCTTTCACATGATAAATCTGGTACAGTAAAAGCGCAAAAACGGAAAGAATTGCACCTGAAATATATGGTAAACCTATTGAAACTGAGAATAACCAGCCACCTAATGGAGGACCTACAATTCTTCCCAGTGAATCGAAAGATGAAAGCAATCCTGTAACGTTACCATGACCAGAAGTCGAATTTTTAGTCAGCAACGCTGATACTGCTGGGCGAATAACACCATTTCCTAATCCAAAAATAGTTAAGAAAACAGCAGATGTCCAGAAATTGTGAGAGAACAAGATTAATAGGAAGCCTATCGCTGAAACAACAATACCAACGCGAATTACTGCTCCTTCTCCATATTTCTTTGTCATTTTACCAGCTAATCCACCTTGAACCATTGCACTACCAAATCCCATAATCATAAAAATATAGCCCAATTGAACAGTATCAATTCCTGCTTTCTTCGCTGCAAAATAAGCAAATGTTGTTTCTAGCCCCGCTAAAGAAAGTGTAATAATCAATTGTAAAATAAACATAATGGATAATGGTCCTTGGAAAGCTTTCCACATAGAATCTTTCTTTTGCGCTTCTAGAACACGATTTTCTTTAGTAAGTGATTCTTTCAATAATACGGCAACTAAAATTAGTGTAACCACACAAGAAATACCTGCAATATAGAAAGGCATATTTAAACTTGATTTAGAGAATATACCACCGATTGCTGGACCAAACACAAAGCCAAGTCCAGTTGCCGCTCCGATGATACCCATTCCTTTACCTCTATCTTCAGGCGTTGTAATATCTGCTACATATGCCATTGCAGTTGGCATATTCGCAGCTGATAATGCTCCCCCTACTATTCTTGCTACAAATAATACCCATAAAGAATGTGCTGTTGCCATAATGAAAAATGATGCAGCTAATCCAGCAATCCCAATCATCATAACAGGTTTACGTCCAATCCGATCAGATACACGTCCCCATACTGGTGCAAAAAATAGTTGCATCAATGAATATACTGCCATTAAAAGACCAAGTTCAGTAGGACTACCTCCCACTTTTTCAGCCAAGAACGGAAGAACCGGGATTATAATACCAAAGCCAACCATCACCAAAAACATAACTAAAAAAAGAACCGGTAAAACTTTTTCGTTTTCATTTTATTCTTCCTTCCTTCAATTTAAATTAAATCATAGCATGAAAGCTAGTATAGTTATTTTATAATTAATCACGTATGACTATATCTGAAATTATAGCTCACTCATTATAGATTATCAATCATTAACTCTCCCTTTTGCTGTAATATACTGTTATTCAAGTTGTTAGGTTCCCATAAAATGGACCGACAAGCTTCCTTCCATTAAAGATATAATTAAGCAGTTAACGATTCATGAACCAGGACATCTTTATAAACAGAAAGTAGTGATTACATAATGAAAATTCCAAAAGGTGCAACTGTTTTTTTACTTCTGAAGAGACAAAGCCTCCTCAAGTAGACGGAAAGCAATTCAAACAAATCCTTCATTATTGTATGAATCGGAATGATGGGAAAATCATTAAATTTATAGAGCCTCAGTTTCCAATGAATTATTACAATGTTCAAGTTGAGATTTTTCAGAAACAGCTTCATATTTTGCTAAACGTACATTATCCATTGCTTGCTTTTGCTCGTGTTGCTAAATATGACAATATAGATTTCATTGACGAGCCTATACTCGTTCAAGAGTTTTCTCCTTTCTATCAGGTTTTACAAACCACAGAATTAAATAAACCTCTAAATCTATCACTTGACGCAGAAAAGTGGATGCTTCAAAATGATTATCAATTCAATGAAGCTGAATTAGAAGAAATTGTTTTTTGGAATCCTGAAACGATTGGAGAAATTATCTTTAATCACTGGGATTAGTTTCAATAGAAGGAGAAGAAAATAATGGACTTAAATATAAGAGGAATTAATGCAAGTGAACTGAATACATTTTCATCTATTCTAATTGAAGCTACAGAATGGGTTAACAGTACAGGTCAGGAATTATGGGATATTAATGACATAACAAATGAAGGATTATTAAAGAGCTATACAATAGAAGAAATGTACCTTGCCTGTATTAATAATGAAGAAGCAGCGACTGTAATACTTCAAGAAGAAGATCATATTTATTGGCCTCATGAAAAAAACAGTGACTCTTTGTATTTACATAAGCTTGCCATTCGTAGAAAGTTTGCGAAAACTGGTCTATCCGAGCAAGTACTTAGTTGGGCAAAATCAGAGGCTAAACATCATAATAAACAATATTTAAGACTCGACTGCTTAGCTAATCGTTCTAAATTATGTCATTTCTACGAAGCACAAGGGTTTAAAAAAATAAAACAAGAAGAGATTAATCATCATTTAGTAGCTTTTTATGAATATAAGATACTATAAAAATATTTTATTCTTGGTATTAAAACACAGCCTCGAAAATTGACATTCAAGGCTGTGTTTTTTTCATTATGCTTTTCGGATTTTTTCTATTTCATCCGCAACAAACTGTACTTGTGTTCCCACAATAACTTGAATACTTTGAGGCCCTACAATGTTAATACCTGGTACACCTGTTGCTTTGATTTTATTTTGATCGACTGCATTCATGTCTTTCACTTCTAATCGTAAGCGTGTAATGCAATTATCTACCGATGTAACATTCGCATCTCCACCTAAGCCTTCATATATTTGAGCTGCCATTAATGCAAATTTATTTTCCACAGTTGCACCCTCTTTGCTTGCTTCAAAATCATCACTTTCCTCGTCATCATCATCACCTCTACCAGGTGTTTTCAAATCGAATTTAATAATTAAGAAACGGAATAAGAAATAATAAATTACAGCAAATACAAGACCTTGCAGAATTAACATAAATGGTTTATTTGCTAAAGGTAGACTAGAGCTTAAGAAAAAGTCTACAAATCCAGCACTGAAACCAAAGCCCGCTGTCCAGTGAAAAAATGCTGCAATTGCTAAAGAAAGACCTGTTAATGCAGCGTGTACTACAAAAAGCATAGGAGCTAAAAACATAAATGCAAATTCAAGTGGTTCTGTAACCCCAGTAAAGAATGCTGCAAAAGCAGCTGCCATCATTAATGCTGCAATTTGCTTTTTCTTGGATGGTTTAGCAGTATGATAGATTGCTAATGCTGCCGCTGGTAAACCAAACATCATAATTGGGAAGAAACCAGCTTGGTACATACCTGTAACACCTTTTGTACCTTCTCCACTCCAGAAATTACCGATATCATTAATCCCCGCTACGTCAAACCAGAACACAGAATTTAGAGCATGGTGTAAACCTGTTGGTATTAATAAACGATTAAAGAATCCATATAATCCAGCACCAACAAAATCTAAATTACTAATAGCCTTACCGAAACTAACTAATGCGTTGAATATAGCTGGCCATACGAAAAATAAAATAGCTGACGCAAATAACATTGCAACCGCTGTCATAATTGGAACTAATCGTTTACCGCTAAAGAATGCTAAAGCATCTGGCAATTTCACATGACTAAAACGATTATACATAACAGAAGCTATTAACCCTGAAATAATACCAATAAATTGATTTCCGATTTTTGCAAAAGCTGGGTTAACACTATCCACATCAATTCCCTGTAACATAGCTACTGAATCTACACCTAATAATGTGGTGACAACTAAATAAGCTACTAAGCCACTTAAGGCTGCTGACCCGTCCTTATTCTTTGACATCCCTAACGCTACACCAACAGCGAACAAAATAGACATATTATCAATAATAGATGAACCTGCTTTAATCAAAAATGCAGCTACTGGATTGCCTGAACCCCATCCATCATGGTCAATCCAATAACCAATCCCCATTAATATTGCTGCAGCAGGTAACACTGCTACCGGTAACATCAATGATCGACCAATTTTTTGTAAATAAGCCTTCATTTCAACCACTCCCTAAAAAAATTTCTCCCTGCTCGTTGAACACTTGAAAATAACATAATCAGTAAAAGTTCATAAAAACATACTATACTATTTGAAATAGCTTCTTTACTTCTATTTTTTTCGTAATCTCTCAATATGAAGAGCGATATATCCTAACTCTTGCTCAGGTAATTCCACACCATGAATAAGGAATGTTTCCCTTGCCACTTCAGAAGCACAGCTATATGAAAGAGGAAATTTTTTCTTAATCATAGCTAGCATTTCATCATCCATCATATGAAGCTCATAATGATTTAACCTTGATAATGCAAAACGCAAATGTGTTGTTAATCGCTGATAAGAAATATCGTCTTCTTCAAATGTGATGTTAAGAATTCTCTTAATCGATTGCACCATATCTCTTACAATCGTTGTTTCTCTCACAGTTTGATGTAAATCACCTCCTTGAAGCTTCATTGTATGAATATGAAGGGCAATATAAGCCGCTTCATCAACTGACATTTCGACGCCACATTTTTCTTTAATATGTTGAATTGCCCATAAACCAATTTCGAATTCTTTTTTGTACAGTATTTTTATTTCCTGCAATAACTTATTTTTTAATTGAATGCCTTCACGCTCCCTTTCGATTGCAAACGAAAGATGATCGGTTAGTACAATGTGAATATGTTCGTTGAGTTTATTGCCAATTTGACTTTCCGCATATGAAATAATCTCCTCGGAAATTGTAAAATGCTCTTCTGGTATTCTGCTCAACAACTGTTCAAATTTTTTATTCTCCTTCATAACAAAAAGCTTTTCAATTTTGAGTGCACTAACGATATCATTTTTCTTCTTTCCAAAGGCAATTCCGGCTCCAACTGCTATTTGCTCTTGTTGCCCTTCTGTAATTACCACTACAGCATTGTTGTTCAAAATTCTTCTAATCTTCACCAGAACCCATCTCCTTCATCTCAATGATTCGTTATCATTCCTACTTTTGTGAAGCAGAAATCACTACTGTCTGACCAGCAACAGCCTCTTTCTCCCTCGTGAACGTAAGGCTTTTATCACTAGTTTGACTGTTTGTAATAACAATCGGTGTAATAATGCTTTTAGCATGTGTTTGAATATATTCCAAGTCCACATTCATTAATAACTGTCCAGCAGAAACTTTTTCACCAACTTCTACATGTACAGTGAAACCTTCTCCTTTTAGCGCAACTGTCTCTAATCCAACATGGATTAAGATTTCTGTCCCATCCTTAGCCAGAATACCAACGGCATGTTTTGTCGGAGCAATTTGAATAATCTCTCCTTCAACTGGTGATACGACATTACCTTGACTAGGTATAATTGCAATACCTTCCCCCATCATTTTTTGACTAAATACAGGATCTGGAACTTCTTCTATCGGAACAATTACTCCATTCACCGGTGTAAAGATTTCTAGTTTTGCTTTTTTGAATAACTTTCCTAACATTTCTAATCCCCCTATTATTAACCTGATAATTATTAAACATCGGTTATAACATTAAATAAACGAACAAAAGGCATGGGGGCTCAATAGACAGCTATATCCTAGCATCTACTGTACCTCCATGCCTGATCGAATCAGTCACATGTGATCTTTATTTAACTTTGAATTATACTAACATTAATATTTTGTATGTGCAACAATTTTGTTTCGACAATTCGCACTATGTAAATAATGTTTTATATTCATAAAAAATAAGCACTTATTACATTAACTATCATTCCAAAAACATCTTTCAAATTCGTTATGATAGAAAAACTAAATGGCTTATATAACTCATGAACAATAAAGAAATAGATAAATATAAGTATAGCGATATATTTAATACTCTCTTCTGCTAAACTTTCATTTTTATATGAAAACCACATATTTCGCGGACGAAAATTAGAAAATGGTTTAAAAAGCGGTACACTCGATACTGAAAAAAAATCGCCAACAATATGAAATAAGTACCCTAATGATATACCAATAGTGAAATTTGAAGTAAACAATAAACAAATAGCTGTAACGATACACCATGCCATTAATGAATGTGTAAAGCCTCGATGACCAAATAATTTACTAATAATTTTAGCTAATCCTAACGAACGCTGACCTACAAACGATTTTGGTTGGTCCAAGTCAGGCAAAAGACTCCCCAGTGTAATACCCGCTGCATACGTTACTGTAAAAGCAAACGAGCCACTGGCTTGTGTAGCTGCTATACCAGCACCAGCAGCTAAGCCCGTAATAATATGTGTTTTGTACATCATAATGCTATAAACCTTTCATCTTAAATTCTTTTAAGGAAGACGAAGGTTTGAAACTTAACTAATAACAAAAAAGATGAAAAACTTTAGCGAAAGTCTTTCATCCCACACTACAACATGTATTTTAGTAATGATTTCAATACTCTCAGATTCCATATCTGATTATATTAACATTTTTGAAAAAAATAACATTATTTTTGTCTTGAAAACATTATTCTGTCCACACAACACTATCCTGTCTTTTCTCATTTACAACCAATTGAAAAATATCTGGTCTAGCATAATGCCCTACCACATCAAAATCAAAATGACTTTCCGCTATTTTATCAAGATTAATTTCGCTATAAATAATTCGTTCTTCTCCAAATACAGGCTGTGCCAAATAATTGCCTAGCGGATCAACAATACAGCTACCACCACGACTTAATTCATTTGGCAACTGCTTAAACTCTTCTCTTGAAGCAATTTCCTCCGGAAACATCTCCTTCGTCGTATATTGATTACAAGATAGTACGAAGCATCTTCCTTCTACAGCAATATGCTGCATAGTTGCCAGCCATGAGTCACGTGGATCAGCTGTTGGAGCTATATAAATTTGGACACCTTTAGCATACATGGCCGCCCTTGCTAATGGCATATAGTTTTCCCAACAAATCAATGAACCAATTTTTCCATATGGTGTGTCAAAAACAGGAAGAGTACTGCCATCTCCCTCTCCCCAAATTAGTCTTTCTGATCCTGTTGGTTTCAACTTCCGATGCTTTCCAAGCAATTCTCCATTCGGTCCAAAAAACAATGCCGTACAATACAAAGTTCCCTGACTATATTCACTATCTTTTTCGATAACGCCCATCACTACGTATGCACCCGTTTGTTTTACCGCTTTTCCAATTTCCTCTGTTTCTGGACCTGGAACAGTAATTGCATTACGCCAATAATTTAAAAAATCTTTTCTTCCTTCATCCGATCTACTTCCAACAACCGCACCAAATGACATGCCTCTTGGATAGGCTGGAATAAATGCTTCAGGAAAAACAATGATTTTTGCATCTTGTTCTGCTGCTTCTTCTAGCAATCGAATTGTTTTTCTTACGCCTTTTTCTTTATCCATTATTTCAGAGCCAGCTTGTACAACTGCTACTTTAAATCGCTTTACTTTCTCCATAATTCCCATCCTTCCGTTTCTTTTTTAACAATTACTTCGAAAATTGCTTTTCGTATCTGTCTTAAATAAATGTATGATACTCTATACTAAATAAGCATCGTGTAACCGATCTTTCAATTATTAACTTGATTGTAAACGCATTCAATTATGAAGTGAAATATATAATTAGGATAGTAACTATTCCAAAATGGAATAATGAGGAGATAATATGAGTGTTCAATTTAAAGATTTAGAGGTTTTTATGAAAGTAGCTGAATTTCATAGTTTCACAAAGGCAGCCGAATTATTATTTATAGCTCAACCCTCTATTAGTAAATCTGTTCAAAGATTAGAAAGAGAGTTAAATGTCATATTACTTGATCGTTCAAGTAAAAATCTACGTTTAACCGATGCCGGAAAAATCGTTTTTGATAAAAGTAAAGCAATTCTTTTATCTATAGACAATTTATCTGTCTCAATAAATGACTTGTCCAATTTAGTAACAGGACATATTAAAATCGGACTTCCTCAAATTATTGGAGCGGTTTTCTTTCCTAAAATTGCTCAAGCCTTTAGTCACCAATATCCCGGCGTAAAACTAGAAATAAAAGAAGACAGTGGACCAGTTACTGAAAAACTTGTTGAAAAAGGGGGTTTAGATATTGGATTAATTGTGTTACCTATTATGAATGATCAACTAACAGTAACTTCTATTTATCAAGATGAATTTTGTTTATGCGTCTCTTCTACACATCATCTGGCTAACAAACACACTATCTCATTATTAGACTTAAAATATGAATCCTTCATTATGTTCGCGAAATCGTTTGCTTTACACAATTTAATTATGAACGCATGTAAAGACGCTGGATTCAACCCTAACATTGCATTCGAAAGCACTCAATGGGACCTTATTTTAGAACTCGTATCTGCACAACTTGGAATTGCTATTGTTCCACGAATTCTAGCTAGCAAATTAAATCAAGTAGAAATCGTCTCGATTCCAATCAAAAGTCCAATCATTGAATGGAATATTGGCTTCATTACTAGAAGAAACGCCTATCAATCTAATGCACTCAAAGAATTTATTAATACAATTAATACATTATACAATAATAGATGAAGGAGTTCCATCTACTGCACTACGAGAAATCATGCCCAATAAAAAGAGACCAGTTACAACAACTGATCTCTTACCTTACCTGGCAACGTCCTACTCTCACAGGGGGAAACCCCCAACTACCATCGGCGCTGAAGAGCTTAACTTCCGTGTTCGGAATGGGAACGGGTGTGACCTCTTCGCCATCATTACCAGATAAATTGGAGCGGATGAAGGGAATCGAACCCTCATCATCAGCTTGGAAGGCTGAGGTTTTACCACTAAACTACATCCGCATATTAAATTGAGAAAAACTATGGAGGAGGTAGAGGGATTCGAACCCCCGCGAGCCGTTAAGCCCCTGTCGGTTTTCAAGACCGATCCCTTCAGCCGGACTTGGGTATACCTCCATATAGTTATAATAATAAATGGTGCCGAGGACCGGAATCGAACCGGTACGGTAGTCACCTACCGCAGGATTTTAAGTCCTGTGCGTCTGCCAGTTCCGCCACCCCGGCAACATAATTACTTGGAGCGGAAGACGGGATTCGAACCCGCGACCCCAACCTTGGCAAGGTTGTATTCTACCACTGAACTACTTCCGCAAATAAATGTTGCATTTATCAATATAGAAATGGTGGAGGGGGGCAGATTCGAACTGCCGAACCCTAAGGAGCGGATTTACAGTCCGCCGCGTTTAGCCACTTCGCTACCCCTCCAGGCTAATAATACAAATGGTGCCGGCGAAAGGAGTCGAACCCTCGACCTACTGATTACAAGTCAGTTGCTCTACCAACTGAGCTACACCGGCAAAATAAATGGCGGTCCGGACGGGACTCGAACCCGCGACCTCCTGCGTGACAGGCAGGCATTCTAACCAGCTGAACTACCGGACCATTTATAAAACCTTACACCTGCCATGCGGTAGAAATAAATTCAAGAAATCTACTCACTTTGAAAAGGACCGGTGACGGTTTTTCTTTATTGCGGGGACAGGATTTGAACCTGCGACCTTCGGGTTATGAGCCCGACGAGCTACCGAACTGCTCCACCCCGCGACGATATATATGGTGGAGGATGACGGGATCGAACCGCCGACCCCCTGCTTGTAAGGCAGGTGCTCTCCCAGCTGAGCTAATCCTCCATTTTTTTAGCTTATAATTAAAAGTTGATAATGGATAGTTCCAAAAATACGGACTAAAACCTGTATTACCGAGGTAATAAAGGGTCTCCCCAACTACTTGACCAACTGTTCAATATTGTATATTATCAATAAGTTATTTACAACTTTGTAAGTTCGTAACTTATTTAACAACTTAAGGACAATTAATAATATATATGGTTTTATTATATTTTGCAATACCTTTTCTTAAAGTTTTAAAATTCAATCTTTTGCGCAGTCGTTTTCTTTAAAAGTGCTACATAACAAAAGAGATACATATTTTAAACTAATGTATTACTACCGAGGTGAAAAAAATGTTAAAAGACTTAAAGATTGTTTTAATTGGTGGAGATGCTAGACAAATAGAAGTCATTAAAACGCTTTATACATTGGAGGCAAAATTGTTTCTAATTGGCTTCGATAATATATCTCTTCCTTTTGACAATATAACGAGACTGAAATTAGATGAAATGGATTTCAGTTTAGCTGATGTTATTCTTTTTCCTGTACCAGGTATTGATATAAACGGAAAAATAGAAGCATCCTATTCAAACAATGAATTAATCATTTCAAAGGATTTCCTCTCTTCCACAAAAGAGGATTGTCTCATTTTAACGGGAGTGAAAACGCCTTTTATTTCCGAATTACTTTCAGTTAACAAAAGAAAAATGATTGCTCTCTTCGAAAGAGATGATATTGCTATTTTGAATTCCATTCCAACAGCAGAAGGAGCATTAATGCTAGCTATACAACATACAACAAGAACCATTCATGGATCCAAAGTATTAGTGTTAGGTTTCGGAAGGATTGGGTTTACTATAGCACGGATTTTCTCAAGTATCGGCGCAAATGTTAGTGTTATGGCAAGAAAACCAGCCCACCTAGCACGCATAATAGAAATGGGCTATACACCAATTACAGCAGAAACATTACTCGAACAAGTTTCTCAATACGATGTATGCATTAATACAATTCCTTCTTTAGTACTTAACGCCGAAGTGATTACGAACATGAATAAAAATTCACTTATTATTGATCTCGCTTCAAAACCAGGTGGTACAGACTTTGAATTTGCAAACAAACATCATATTAAAGCACTTTGGCCTCTTGGCCTACCGGGTAAGACTGCGCCACAAACTGCCGGAGAAATCTTAGCCCACACCATCATCGAAGTATTGAAAGATGCGGATGTTTACGCTATCCAAAAATGATATATTTTGCGCTCATGATTTAAATTACTCATTCAAAAACATAATACTTTCTATCAGTTTCAATTTTTTATAAAATAATACTACACTAGGTATTTTTTAATGTATTCTCTACCACCGCTTTTTGTTGTAGGGAATACATTTTATATATTCTTCATATAACGCCATAAGGAGATCTGTTTTGAATGCTATAACAATCGGAAATTTCACTTTACAAGTTGAGTTACTAACTTTCTTTATTACTATTTTTGCTGTTTCCTTCATGTACAAAGTCATTATGAAGAAAAGCATAGGTGATTGGTATTTCAATGCGATTATAATTTATATAATCATCTATAAAGGAAGCTATATTATTTTTCAATATGATTTATTTATGAAAACACCTCTATCCATTGTTTATTTTGATGGAGGCTGGAAGGGACAAATATTTGCAATCTTAGGTTTAGCGCTATATATGATGAGGATTACGAACAAAAAAACACATATGCTAAGTATTGACATAGTTCCAGCTTATTTCCTTTTCATCACCATCTATTCAATGATTCAGCAAGCTTTTGCAAGCCATTACATAGCTGCTTTCATTCAAATACTTATTTTAAGTGCATACATATGGATTTATATGAAAGTAAAGCTTGCGCATGAAAATCAAATGTTTATTTTTTTCATTTTAGTACAGGCTATTTTATTAAGCTTTTTTAACGGACTGTCGACTACCGATATTTTGATGCTTTGCTTAGGAGTCGCCCTATTCGTATTAAAGACATTGAAAGTGGAGGAACAATAATCGTGAAAAGAAAAATATTTAATACACTTATTCTCGTTGCTTTCATATTATTGATTGGGATTAACATATGGCAACATAATGGTAAGAACAAAGAAGTAACAGAAAAAGACTCAACCGCTGAAGTATCATCAACACCATCTGCTAAAATTGGAAATGAACAAGGACAAATGGCTCCTGACTTTACTCTAAATACTTTAGATGGGAAAGCCATAAAATTATCTGACTTACGAGGTCAAAAAGTCATTTTAAATTTCTGGGCAACTTGGTGCCCTCCATGTAAAGCTGAAATGCCACATATGCAGAACTTTTATGAAAAAAATAAAGACAAAGATGTTACTCTAATTGCCGTAAATTTAACAAATCAAGATAAAGGCATTGAAACGGTTCATAATTTTGCTAATGATTATAAACTTACATTCCCTATTCTTCTAGATGAACAAGGAGCTGTTGGAAGCACCTACCAAATAATGACCATTCCAACAAGCCTGTTCATTGATGAAAAAGGAAAAATTCAGCAAAAGGTTGTTGGACCAATGGATGAGGAAACCATACAAAAATATTTAAGTAAATTATAAAAAAACGAGCCTAAAATGAGTATCTATTACTCAATTTTGGGCTCGTTTTTTTGTAACAACTACTCTCATTTCATTATTTCGCATTTTTCTAAAAGTTTAAGAAATGCTGTTGTTTTAAATAAGTCTCTTCGATGAATGAAATTTGTTGTAACACAAGCATACTCCTTAGGTAAGTGAATACCACGTAACTCTCCAGTAGCAAGTTTATCTGATACAACAGAATACGGAACAAGAGATATACCCATTCCCGCTGACACACAGCCGATAATAGCATCTAACGATCCAAACTCCATAATTCTTGATGAAACTAAGCCATGATCTAGACACCATTTTTCAAGCTTAGTACGATATGTACATCCATTTCGAAAAACAAGTAGCTTCGTATTTTCATAATCAATCGCTTCACAATGAGCAGCGGAAACAAGCACAAGCTCTTCTTCTACATATGGAATAGCCATTAAATCAGGATGTTGTACATTTCCACCAATAAATGCCCCTTCTAACTCATACGATAATACACTCTCAATCATTTGAGCAGTTGTTCCTGTTTCTAATAAAATCTCTACATTAGGATACTCACGAGAATAACTTGCTAATATACTCGGCAATCTGACTGCAGCTGTCGTTTCCATTGAACCAATACTAACAGAACCTTGTGGAATATCACAATTCTGCACAGCCTTCCTTGCTTCATGCATAAGAAAATGAATTTGTTCCGCGTAGTTTAATAAGGTTAGACCAGATGATGTTAATGTAACGCCTCGGCTATGTCGATGAAATAGCACAGTTTCTAATTCCTCTTCAAGCGCTTTAATTTTTGTCGTAACGTTTGATTGCACATATTGTAATGCTTTAGCCGCCTTTGAAATACTTCCTTCCTTCGCTACTGTTCGAAACACCTCTAAACTTGAAAAATCCATCTTCCCACCGCCTGCTATCAATAATAGTGATAGGTTCTTTCATAATCATTCATTATCCATAATATTCAGTTTACTTTATAATCAATCTTAAGAAAAGGAGAGATTTTCCATGAATAAACAATCATTTTCATATATCATAGGTGGAATATTGTTTCTAATTATCGCGATGGGGATAAGTCGGTTTGCTTACACACCTATACTTCCTTTAATGAAAGATGCGATTGGATTCTCTGCGAGTACTGCAGGTTATCTCGCTTCAAGTAATTATATTGGCTATTTAGCTGGCGCATTACTAGCTGGAATTATTCGAGGTAACAAGAAACATATATTGTTATGGAGTATCATTATTAATATTTTTTCTATTTTATTTATGGGCATGACTGATAATCTTGTAATCTGGTTTATTCTTCGATTTTTGGCTGGTATTTCGAGCGGCTTCATTTTTGTTTTAACTTCAAGTATTATGCTAGATTATTTAGCCTCAAAAAAGCTCGCACATTGGTCTGGTCTTATCTATAGTGGAGTAGGAATAGGTATTGTAATCTCAGGTCTTTCTGTACCACTCTTACACACTTTCTTCGCTTGGAAAGGAACATGGATTGGCTTAGGACTTCTTACAATTTTATTGGGAGCTATCGCCATTTTTCTTTGGAAAAGCTTGCAACCTATTAAGCATTCAGAAAGGATTGTAGATAATCAAGGAACATTGAATAGATACCTTCCATGGCTCATTATCGCTTATGGCTTACAGGGCTTCGGGTACATTGTGACCGCAACATTTATTGTGGAAATTGTTCATAGTATTCCTTCTCTGCAATCTTTCTCATCGTACACATGGGTTTTAGTAGGTATAGCAGCAATTCCATCCACTTTCTTATGGATTTCCATTATGAATAAACACAATGCCGTTTATACCCTTTGCTTTGCTTTCGTACTACAAATCATCGGTGTAGTATTACCTGTTTTCTCACAATCCATATTAAGTATTTTCGTGGCTGCCATTCTATTCGGTTTAACCTTCATGGGAATTACTACAATGAGTACAGCATATGCTCGACAATTATCTCCTACGAATAGTCATAAAGTTATTGGGATTATCACTTCCGTTTACGCCTTCTTCCAAATGATAGGCCCAACAATCGGTGGGAGCCTCGCTTCATACACAGGCAATTTTAAATTGGCTTTATTATT
The DNA here is from genome assembly GCF_000380245.2 of Bacillus massiliigorillae. Taxonomy (GTDB): domain Bacteria; phylum Bacillota; class Bacilli; order Bacillales; family DSM-1321; genus Bacillus_AD; species Bacillus_AD massiliigorillae. The sequence continues at coordinate 909,941 of NZ_HG428741.1, read as the reverse complement.
AGCTGGTGGTTTAGAGGTAATGTCAATCATTATATTATTGACTGGGAAATGGTATACTTCTCGTCAAAAACAAGCTGCATTAATTACAAAAACATAGAAATATGCACAAATTAAGGGTGAGCATCTCATGCTCACCCCTCTCTCTTACAGCCTTGGATCAATTTCTTTTTCCTTTTTCGTTTCAAAAAGCATATTTGCCACAACCTGCTTATAGGCTGTGTTATCTACACTAATCTCACTCCATTTATACGACAGCATTTCCTCTGCTAATGCGTACTCTTTTAATGAAGTTCGTAATTTAACTGCCGTGTTTTTTTGTTTAATTAACTTACTATATTTATGCGGTAATTTGTAATCATATCCGTACACTAAAGTTAAATAGTTTTCATTACGCACTTTTAAAAATGGAACTACACCGTTCTTCATAGCTTCAGGCTTGATAACAACACCTTCCATATGACGGTCTACCGTTAACGTTTTGAAGAATTGTAGAGCTTTCTCATAATAGTGCTCATCCTTGAAATCAACTATATGAAAATCATCATTACTAACAAAGGAGAACATTTCTGAAGCTTTTAAAAACGGTCTTTCTTCACTGCCATCCTGTTTAACTATCTTTAAAATAGTAAATGGCTTTAATGTAACCTGACCTTTTTTAGCATAGTAATCCAACTGTTCATTAAAAGTTGTTAATGAATGTACTTGTTCTTCTAAAGCTACATACTGAAAGTCCTTCATGTTTTTATACGTTTGATACATAGGTCCATATTTTTTTACAAGTTCTTTTTTCGATAACTCTTTAGAATCTTGCTCAAAATGACTGTTATGATAACTTGTAGATAATTCTTGCCACTTCATCTCAAAACCAGTGTTTTGTAGAAAAGAAATTTCTGTATCAATAGCTTTACTATAGCTATTAAATTGTTCTTCAATTAAACCCTCGCCTAAAGCACGCCACGGCATTAACTCACAGTCTAACAACATTAGTTCAATATTTTGCTCCTGCATATATGAAATAAATTTATTATGTTGCTCCTGCAAAGCTTGTGTTATATCAATATTATTGATTCTATATCCGTTTCTACTAACCGCATAACTTTGTTCTAAATCTTGATGTAAATAGACATTGCAACGTGATCCCATATATTTCGGCTGCAAAACGACTTGCTCTATGCCTTTCTTTTTAAAATAACGCAATCCTTTTTGCAATGATTCCAAAACATCATTTTCTTCATCCTTATCGGCCGGAGACATCGTACCCGATATATAATTGACTTTATTCTTTAATATATACTCTAATCTTCTTTGATCATTTGCATCTAAAGTTTCAATCGCTACATTCTCTTTTTTAGCAAATAATAAAGGAAGCTCTTTTCTAATAGCTTGCTTTGATTTTACTTGTTTAAATACAGGTCTGTTGTAACGAATCATAACAGAAGATAGCTTATTACCATCTGCGCATCCTGTATCAAGATTGATTTTATTATTTATGGTTACTATTTCTTTACAGGCAACATGACCATATATATGGTATGGAGCATTGGATGACGATTCTTCTTTCATAAATTGTAATTGTGGCTCAAGAGCTTCATCTCGATTTACTCTAAAGTTTCGTTGCTCTCGTAATGAAGTAGCATCCACTTTACCTATATATTTATTCTCACAAGGAGCGTGAGTTGCATAATAGGATGATCGATCGATACCAATATATCGATAAAACTCTCTTGAATTCTCAACTAAAGAATAAAACAGTTTCTTTAATTCTTCATCATCTTCTAGAACTTCAATACTTGTAAAATACTTTTCAATCGTTTCTTGGCCGACCATATTTCCTTTCAATTGACCCTTTAAATATTTATAAACAAAGTTTTCGTGATTTCCTTTTACTAATAAAAAATGCTCTTGATTATGATAAATAAAATCAATCGTCTCTTTCGTACGGCGACCTTTATCAATCCAATCTCCATTAAGAATAATTCGATACTGCTTTGTTTTTTCCGTTCCATGCAACGTCTGTCCATCAATTACATATCCATAGTGTACTAATAACGCTTTTAAATCATCGATGCTCTCATGCACATCACCAATAACAATATAACGATAATCATGATCCAATAAATGAAAAGCATATTGTTCCCAATTACGAATGTCCACCGTGTATAAAGGGTTCGCTTCACGTCGATCCCAATTATAGAAATCCTTTGCTTTAATACGATGAACAGCATTATATTTCTTTCTTGTTAAACTCTTCATCACGTCACGTTTCAACCTTTGAACATGGTTCTCTACAATTTTCTTATCACAATTTGTTGAGAAATAATCTTTATAATCGTCATAGTCAAAAAGGATCACTTCAATATTATAATGATGCTCAAGTGCAACTTGTCTTACTTCTTCTCTGAAGTCATCAGACAAACCTGTCGTATCCACAATGACAAAGTCAGCATTAATAGGAAATGCTGTTACAGCTCGTAATCTTTGGAATAATAATTCAAAGGCTTGCTTACTACTTTCCAGCATAATTTGACTATGTTTGTGATAGTTGTACCCTAATAATTGCTGTCTTATTTCATCTGAAGAGATATACTGTACATTGCTTCGATAATTCTTATTTTCATGCTCCATTTGTAATTGTGGCATTAATATCTCTTTAGCAAAAGTCGTTTTACCCGATTCGGATGCACCTACCATAAGAAAAATAGTATGCATATTCGTTGTAATCATCATTGTGAATCACCTACTTTCTTAATGACAACACCTTGAGTTGTATGAATACCGTTGACACTATCACCAATTTCCAGAAATGACAGTTCTACGTTATATTCTCCTACTATATCTTTAATCCATTGTTGGAATTCAACAGTTGTCATTTCCCACTTATGATCCTCATGTCGGAAGCCTTCTAATTCATAATATGTATTAAATTCACGATTTGGAGTGGTTAAAATAAAACAATCAAAAGTGATCCTTTTAAGTACTTGTTGAACCATTGCCCGAGCTTCCTCCAATTGCATATGTTCAACGACTTCCGTTAATAACACATCAACTTTCTTACTATCATAAGTTTGTAAATAAGAATCCAAAGCAGAGTATGTTGTAATATTGCTAATTCCTTTACGTTTCATTTTCTTTCTTACAATATGTAATAGCTCTTTGTCAATATCAATAGCATGATATTCGTATTGCTCCAGCTTTTGAGCAAATGGAATAGCATAAGCTCCTTCACCACAACCAATGTCCACTATTTCTTTGTTGAAAGATAGCATTTGTTCAATTGCTTGCTTTCTTTGGTCAGCAGTACTTCCATATTGAAATTTCAAAACCCCCTCTGTAGATTGCTCTAATTTATGACGAAGATTTTTAAATTGACGTCGCTCTTTAATAACATTTTTCACAAATAAATAGCGAATAAAATATGGACTATTCAATTCATTCATAATATCAATATACTTATTTGCTAATTCATCTGGCACATCTAAATGCTCTTTGCCCATCATTGCTAAAAAGAGAAAAAATAAAATAGAGTATTGAAGCAAACTATGTAAGCTTTGGTTTGTACTAATTTTTATTTGATAGTTATTTTGACAAATTGGTGTTGCTTCAATATGAAATCCTTGAAAATGTCTCTTAAAAATCTGGAAGTATCTTTCACCTTGCATATACACCATATTGACGCTAAAAGTATGAATATATCCTGATACATCTCGTTCGTCACTCTTTTTCAAAAGATGAGAAAAAAATTCATTAATAGCATTCAAAGGAAATAATGGTGTATTGTATCTTGAAAGATTTAAGTATTCATAGAACTCTTGGTGATATTGCTTAAATGAAATATCATTGTCACCATCTTTGAAATAAATATTATAGGTTTGTTCATCAGAATACCATCCGCAGGCGATGCCTTTTCTTATACCACGCAATGTCATCTCTGCATTTGGATTCTTCTTTATGACAAATGAAAACGATGGGTTTTCAGAAGTTAGACTTACTATTGCCATCTCATATTCCCCCTCATTTTAAGAATTCCATTTTTCTTTTTAGTAACCATTTCGTAGCAAAGTCTACTAATGGTTTTTGTGGAATCAGTCGGCATTCTGCCATACCCACTTTTCCTATGGAAACTGGATAGTTCTTTTCAAATTCAGATCCAATTTCATTGAAGGGTTCCACATCATATATAAAGTCTTCATATTCTTTCCATACACGTACATTATTTTCAATGATGGGTGATCCTTGTTGACAAGAATAACAAGAATCAGCAAAACATTCTGCTAAGTGTAACGATGTATTATTATCATAACCAACACCAATCAATAATATAGAAGCATTAAGATTATATAATTTCTGTAGTGGCGATTCTTCACATAAAGAAAAAGCTAGTGAATGTTCACTAGTTATATAATGACTATGTTTCCCCCAAGCTGCAAAGCTACAGGTTGGATGATAAGATCTCACTACTCCCTCATATGTTCGAAAGCACTCTACGATTTTTCCCATTGCGAGTGTTGGCGTAGTTTGCGGATCAAACGGTGGCATTTCAGCACGTATAGTTTCCCACCATTCTTCAGGAACTGGTGGGTTATCCCAATAAGATGGCTCACTTAAATCCGATGAATGAGTAGGCATAACAATGGTTCCCTCTTCACCAACTACTTCCATAAGTGCCTCTACAACAGCTATAGGACCACCACATACCCATCCTAACGACTTTAAAGAAGAATGAACTATAATGCTCATACCTTTCTTTATTCCTAAGTCACTAAATTCTTTTATTAAACTATGTGTGGTATTTGGAGTTTTCATGGGCTTTATTTGTCTCTTCATCATCTCTGTCCTCCTCCTCACATTCATGGTAAGTATAACATACAAAAAGCCTGCCAAATCACAATGATTCAGCAAGCTTCCGGAAATATTACTATTCTCTTAAAACTCTCACAATTTGCAAATGTCTATTCTTCTGTAAATCTACTATTTGATTATCTTCTAACTTAATTAAAGAGCATATTGGATGATATGGAGAATTTAATATAACTGTACCTACATTACCATCTGTTAACTTTACTTTCTTCCCAATTAATGAATCTAACATTTTCGTTATGAAAACTATTAAAACTTCTGTATCGAAACGCCCGGAAGCCTCATCCTGCATTTTCATAATAACCTGATAAAATGGCATTGCCGGTCGATACGCCCGCTCAGAAGAAAGGGCATGAAACACATCAGCCACTGCTACAATTTTAGCATAAGGATGGATTTGTGAACCATTTAAGCGAAATGGATAGCCGCATCCATCCACTCTTTCATGATGCTGTAAAGCTGTAATGGCTACTCCTTCAGGTAAATGCTTCGTTCTACGTAATAATCCGTAACCATATAAAGTGTGTTTCTTTATTTGTTGAAATTCCACATCATTTAGTGGAGTTTTTTTATGTAATAAATATTGTGGAACTTTTGTTTTTCCGATATCATGAAGCAAGCCCGCCAATTCTATTTCTCTTCGTATTTCTTCACTAATACCTAACCACTTACTAATTAACCCCGCAATCACACCGACACATATATTATGTCTAAAAGTATATTCATCTTTTTGCTGTAATTCATCGAATAAATGAAACACGTGAGGAATATCTGTAGCCATTTCAATCATAGGAACAATTTCTTCTTTGATTTCAGCAATAGGTATCTCATCTCTATTCTTCACAAATTTAAAAATTTCAGACATTTGTAAAGTAGCTTCTTCTACATTTCTAGATATTTCTTCAATCTTCGATGTTTCACTTCTAATAATGTTATCGACTAAATTTGGTTCAAATGGCGGCATAACATAGTCTTCATCCTGATAGTTAAGCAGTAGTTGATCAATTTCTTCATGTGTTAGAGGAGTAATTTTTTTCTCTAATGAAAATTCGTTATTATGTGACATACTATCACACCATTCTTTTTTCTTTTTATACTACCAGTTTTTACCTGACAAACCAATGTTTTTTAGATATTCTGTTATCTGTCACATATATTCAACTTTTGACCAAAGTCTTTCAATCGCTCTCCAACAGTACAGGACGACAAGCAATATTTATGTGCGTATGTTCTACCGTAATCCTTCTTATGATGATTGTAAAGAAAACATCCATTACAATACAATGTTAATGTCTCTTCAATTTGTTGTAAAACTATTTTTCTTTCTTGTTTCCTATTCATGTGTCACCCTTTATTAGTCAAGCTTCATCACACTGTTTATAGAAGTCCCTTCTAATGCTTGTGAAGCCAGTGCATCTGCTTCTTTGTTTTCCTTTCTAGAAATCGGTTCATATATTGGATGAATGCCAAGCTTATTCATTTTCTCTTCAATTCGATCTAGCCATGAATTAAAAAGATCATCAAAACAAGGCCATTCTCCCGAAAGCTGTTGCAACACAACATGTGAGTCGCCTTTAAATGTACATGTTTGATGATGAACCCCCATCTCTTCTAATATACATAAACTTTCATAAAAAGCCGCATATTCAGCTTCATTACTCGATATTAATTGTTCCATACGTTTATTTTGCCTTCTTCGGTACGCCACATTATTTTGGGAGTAATAAATAATTACCCCAAGACCCGCTAATCGTTCATCCTTCATATAACCACCATCAAAGTATACAGCGATATCCTGTGGCTCCTCTTTAATTTCTGTAAGCAGTTTCGTCAATTCTTTCTTATTCCATACCGTTTCTCTTTCATCGTAAAATTCAATTTGATGCGCTCTCCCCGTCTTTTCTAAATCCTCACAAATAATAAGCGCATCTCTTCCACTCAAATAATCTGATTGAAACGTACAGGATGGTTTTTTCGCATGTTTATACGTCCAAGTCATGTATACTTTCATCGTAATTCAGCACCCCTTTCCTCTTTAATGCGTGTATCTTCAAATGATATTATATTTAATTTTACTACAATTGCTGGTTTTATATACTGAAATTAGAAAAACCGGCACCGGTCCTTTTTGATTGGCTCTTACTCCTTGCTTCACTTCCAAGCAAAAAGGAGCCATGCGACAGGCATAAGGCGAGCTGTTCTTGAAAACTCGCTCCTAATTTTCAAAACAGATTGACTTATGGCCCGAGCATGGCAGGTGTAAGGTTAAACATCACGCAAAAAAAGAGCCTCTTATCAAGGCTCACATTCATATATAAGTCATTCTTTTATTTTTTCTCAATAAATCCTTTAATAATATTCTCCAACATCTCTTCATTCATATCCAGAACCGGCTTATTCGCTTGTCTTAGTACATATGCTGTTTTCTCACATGGGAAATAAATATTACGGCCTAAGTAATTAGAGAATACAGATAATGGTTTATTAAATTCACGTTCATCATCTCTTAATTGATGTTCACAATCAGGATGCACAATTCCTAGATTCGGAAGTTCCATGTAACCTTTTACCAACTGTACAACAGCATCTTGTTTTGGTGGATTTGGGTTTGTAATATTTAATATATCACGATTTTCACAATATTGTAGAGCAGCAACTAACACAGAGGATACATAATCTACTGGAACAATATTTGACGCTACTTCACAATCCATAATTAAACGAAATGGTAGCGTTTGTAGTTCTGGTTTTCTGTTTATTTTTCGTTTTAAAACATTTAAACTCTTTAATATACCGTATAAACCAAAGCTCGTTTCCGCTTGGCCTGTAACAGAATCCCCGATGATGATTGCTGGTCTTAAAATAGCAACAGATATTTGATTGCTATAAGAAACTACTAAATGCTCAGCTTCACATTTCGTTCTTTCGTAGCTATTAACAAATTCTCGATTTGGCGAATATAAGGCCTCTGCTCCTTCTGTTTCTTTTCCTATAGTATAAGCTGTACTAACATATAGAAACTTTTCGCATTGCACTCTTACAGCGAAATTGAGAACATGCTTTGTTCCCATAACATTTACTTCATACGTTAATGCTTCATCTTTCTCATCAAATGATAAAAGAGCTGCCATATGATAAATAGCATCTATTTTGCCTTCTAAACTTTGTATCTTTTCCTCAGTTAAACCTAAATTTCCAGATGTTATATAACCTTCAATAATTTGTATATTTGCTTTTTGTTGATCACATATTATGTCTTTCATAAAACGATCTAGTTTTTTCGCATTTCTTACAAGCAATAATAACTCATGACCTTCTTTTAATAGGTCTTTGGCTACTCTCTTACCTAAAAAACCATTCGCTCCTGTCAATAATACACGCATGTTATCTACACTCCTAATAGTGCTAATTTACCACTACTAGTTTACCTTATTTCTACTATCGTTAGGATAGAAATATCGTATATACCCACAGGGAATTATTAGTAACTTCACGTTACAAAGTTCATAATAAAGCCTGATAACTATTCGTTACCAGGCTTTATTCCAATCTATTATCTTACCATCACAAATCCTCTTACGGTTTCTGACTCCTTAATATGAAGTCCTTCAATTACCTTAATAGTTTGATCACCATCAATGAATGCATCCATTTCTTGCTCAGAGGCAAACCATTTATAATAATCTTGACCATCCTTTGAATACGTTAATAAATATGGATTTTTTCTCATAGCATTTCCTCCTAATTTAAATCTTAATTATTTTACTTCCACAAAATCCATAAGAATAAACATATTTACAGAAAACTCATACATTTACACCACACAAGGTAGACATTTTTTCCCACCAATGTTACTATTTTCATTAAAACAATAGGGGAAATAGCATACATATTCTCTAATGAGGTGATCAAAATGAAGTCTATTAAGCATTCTTTAGTCATTCTACTATCCATATTAATTGGAACTTTACTACTAATCAATTTAGCTGTCCTATACTATAATTCATCCATTTCTGTTAAACAAACATTTAAAGAGCAAGGATTATTAAATGCCTCTCGTACTGTAGCAGAGCTTGATTCAAGCCTGTATGAGGATTTTCTAGAAACCCCCGTCACAAACAAGACATACAAGCAGTTTCAGAATGAACTAATTGATTACAAGGTAAAACAAGGTGCGATGTATATGTATACCTTAGCAGTAGAAAACGGAACGATTAAATATATGATTGATGGAGAAGCGAAAGCAGAAGATACTATATCAATTGGAGAAAAGAACACAGTCATATCAATGAAAGATATTGAGCCTGCATTACAAGGTGAACCCAGTAGCACAGATATTATAAATGATGCTGAATTTGGTGACTATATGACATCTTTTGCACCGATTAAAAACAAAGATGGTAAAGTAATCGGCATATTAGGAATCGATACCAAAGCGGAAATTGTCTCTTCTGTAAAAAAAGACGTCTTAAAAAACTCAATTCCTATTATATTTTCGATTTCTATTATTATTACTGCTATTATTCTTGTAATTGTCTATATGTATATTACGAGAAAGCTTAACCCGCTAACTCATCTCACCAATGTTGCCAAAGCCATTACATCTGGCGAGCTCGCCAAAGCAAAGCATATGTTTAAAGAAAATACGTATTCTTCTAAGAATGAAATCGGACAACTCTATACCATTATTCAAAAGATGACACATACATTGGAAACCATTATTAAAGAAATTGTCTCCATGTCTTCCAAATTAAACGAAGAAAGTACTACATTAAATAATACCTTCTGTGAAATAAATGAAGTTACACGCCAAGTATCTATGTCTATGGATGAAATGGCTATGAGTACCGAATCTCAAGCAAATGCATCTACACATATTTCAAATGACATGCATGAATTAACTAGTTTCATAGATGATACAAATAACCAAGGTGACTACTTGCAAAATTTAACGACAGCAGTACTACACAATTCTCATCAAGGAAATGATTTGATTCATTTATACAACAAACAAATGGAAGATATATACAATATTGTTTTGAATTCAGTGGAAGAAGTTAAAAAAGTCGAAGCACAAAATAAAGAAATAACTTCATTGATGTCGCTTATAAGTGATATTGCTGAACAAACTAATCTCCTAGCTTTAAATGCGTCTATTGAAGCTGCTAGAGCTGGTGAACACGGCAAGGGATTTGCAGTTGTTGCAGATGAAGTTAGAAAATTATCAGTCGGAGTCTCTCAATCAGTAAGTGAAATTAACGAAATATTCAAACACGTATATACAAACTCTCAAAGAATGATAACGGTCTTGCAGTCTGGACTACAAACCGTTGATAGTGGCAGAAACACACTTCATCAAACAAATAAAGCATTTGAAGAGATCGCATCTACAATCGATACAATCGATATACATGTTCACTCTATGCAAGAGCAGCTGAAAAAAGTGATACAAAAAGAAAAACAAATAAAAAATACCATTCATGACATTGCAGCAACATCAGAAGAAAATGCAGCAGCAATAGAACAAGTTTCCGCTTCTACTGAAGAAATGAATGCTTCAATGGAAGCGTTACACCAGCTAACATATGATTTATCCTCCGCTTCAGAAGAACTACATGGTATTAGCAGCCAATTTAAAGTTGGAGCTTAAATCAAATAAGAGGTTGTCTCAAAGTGATTGATACCACTTCGAAACAACCTCCTTTCCTATTAATCCTCTATTACAACATACTGCTTATTATAAGGCTCTTGACATCCTTCATCACTTGGGAAACGCCCTTCTTCATCAGGTAGAATTAATCGTAATACCATTCGATCACTTTCCTCAAATAACTTAAATTCCACTTCAATTCCATCAATAACTTGATCAGAGCGTCCTTCTCGATACTTATAGCCCTCCGCGATATTATCAATGACTGTATGAAGTAACATCTCTGCCATCTCTTTATCAAGTTTTAGTACAAGTTGAAGATCAATATGATTTAAGTTCTCTGCTAATCCATGTGTATGTATATTAGCAACCGAGCCATCCAGTTCTTCATATTGATAAAACCAACCTTGCTTATCTAAAAGCGCTTGATTTTCTTCTGAGATAAAATCTTTACTATTTTCATTTTGCATATCCATAAATTCACCTTATCCTTCTTATAACAATAACGGTATTATATCATCTTATTTATGAACAACCTAATGGGAATGTAAACAATACGCTCCCACATTCCATTAATATCCATTTCTAAAACCGGTAAATTCTCTTGAAATCTGTTAACTAAAAAAGAGAACAAAAGTACTAGACTATTGTTCTCTTAAAGCTATTATAATTCTTATTTAAAAACTCTCATTGGCAGAGAAGTCAGAGATTGTCCCGTAGCTGATGAAGTTAAATTATTTTCTAAGTCAAATCCTTCGATTGGTTCAATGTGAGTAAACTTTTGTAAAAATGCTTCTAGCACTATTTTCATTTCTAAACGTGCTAAAGGAGCACCTAGACAAAAATGTGGCCCACTTCCAAAAGTTAAGTGTTTCTTATTATTCGCCCGATGAATATTAAGAGAAAAAGGATTCTCAAACATATCCCCATCCATATTACATGCACTCATCCACGCTATAATAGAGTCACCTTTTTTAAGTTTAACACCAAGTAAATCGTTATCTTGTTTCACTGTGCGATCTCTTCTTGACATATGAAAACGATAACGAAGCATCTCTTCAACTGCGTCAGGTACTAGTTCCAAATTATTTCTTAACTCTTGATAGATTGATGCATCATCATATAGTAAGGAATAGAAAGTGTTTGCAATTGCATGACTAGTTGTCTCTACACCTGCACCTAGTAATAACATGGTTGCTTGAACAATATCCTCATCTGATAATCGTTCACCATCTACTTCTACTTTTATAAGATCAGAAATGATATCATCACTTAGATTTGTACGTTTTTGAACAACAATTGGGTAAAGGAATTGAAAATACTCTTGCGCTGCCTTATCTTTTTGTTGTTCGATTTCTTTTAGTCTATCTTTATCGTATGGTTGAAATAGTATATCTACCCATTGTTTAAACTGCTTTCTATTTTGTACTGGCACACCGAACAAATCAGCAATAACTAAACTAGGGAAAGGAGCCGCAAGTGCTTCAACAATATTCACAACCTCATTTCCGTTTATATGATCTACAAGTTCATTTGCAAGTTGTTGAATACGTGGTTCCCATTCTTTCAAACTACGAGGTGTGAAAGCTGCTGCTAATAACGAGCGACTTTTTCTATGTTGTGGAGGGTCTATAGTTGTAATACTTGTTAAAGGTGATGTTCTTTCATGTTTTTTACTATCACCAACAAAAATTGTAGTTCTATCCCCTTCACTTGAAAAGAATTCATGATTACTTAATACTAGTTTCACATCATCATACTTAAATGCATTCCAAGTATTTGTTTCTTCATGGTAAACCACTGACTTCTTTTGTAACATTTTCTTATACCAACCAATTGGAAAATACTCTTCTGTGCGTGATTGGAATCTGGTGATTTCGTTAACAGGAATAATTTCTTTAATCATACTTTTTATCCTCCCTTTAAATATTAACGTTATCCCTCTTCCAAATCCTATTTACCATATATGTATGATTATGGCTTTTTATATAATTTATAGTACTCTAATTTGAGTAAAATAAAAAGAGTAAAAAAACCTATATTTTCCCCTGACGAAATATGAAATTTGGAGTCTAATTCATACATACTCGTATACTTAATTATAAACAAAAACGAATATTAAGTTAGTAAAAATCTTGAGTAAATAAGGATTACTATCATGATGGAGGAGAATATATAAATCTATACCATTCCAACGCTGAGTACATTTTTTCATTTCACATTTTAAACAATGTTACGCTTCTAATATATACCATAAAAATAATATATTGTTCTTTAATATCTTTTCTATTAATATTGAGTAATGCATATTGAAGCTTGGTAACAATTATTACGTATTTAAGCGTATTTTTTTACTTATTTAGAAGTAAATCTAGTGTAGATTTTACTATATAAAAACAAGTAAAAACCGTATTAATTCAACGTTTGTCTCCATTTTTCAATATGACTTTTAACACCGGGGTTCGTAAACTCCCCCGTTATCAAAACTAGGAGGAAAAACATGTTTAATGAAATTTTTGGTTTATTATTTACCCTTGTAAACTTTACACTAGCTATTTTAATGTATCGTTTCTTTGGTAAGAAGGGTTTATTTGCATGGGTTGGATGCGCAACAATCTTAGCGAATTTACAAGTTGTTAAGACAGTTGAAATTTTCGGTTTAACAGCTACTCTAGGAAATGCTATGTATGCTAGTGCATTTCTAGCAACTGATATCATTAATGAACGATATGGTAAAGAAGAAGCAAAGAAAGCCGTATGGTTAGGTTTCTTCACACTTCTATCGATGACAATTATTATGCAAATGGTATTATTATTCAAACCTCATACAACAGACTTTGCACAAGGATCACTTGAGACAATCTTCGGACTTTTACCACGAGTTGCCCTAGGAAGTTTGGCTGCATTTTTAGTGAGTCAATTTTTAGATGTAAGTATCTTCACATGGCTTCGTAAAAAGTTTCCAACAGACGGTCAATTTTGGATTCGTAACAATGGTAGTACATTAATAAGTCAGTTTGTTGATACTCTTGTATTTACAAGTATCGCGTTCCTTGGTGAGTATGAATTTCACATTTGGATTGAAATCTTCATTACGACATATATATTGAAGTTCATCGTGTCTGTTCTTGATACACCTTTCGGATATATTGCGAAACGATTTAAATTTAAAGACGAGATGAAAGAAGCATAATTCACGTCTATACTATAAAGAACAATAAAAGAAGATAGCATAATTAGTCACCTACTAATCAGCTATCTTTTTTCATACATAAAGTGAAACTTTAATCGGTGGGGGTTTTCCTTGATCCCCCACCGATTATTAGTTGAACCAACCTTAGTTCTTACTGGTGCTTGATCTCCCACTTACTCATCTACGTGCCTTCACTGCCTTGTTGAAGTGGAAGTCTTAGCACCTGTTTGAACTGGATAAATGAAAATATGCAACCAGTGAAAACTATCCATGTACATTCCTTTGAAGGATAATAATGTTTTGTGTTTTTAAAATATACTGATATTATAGATTTGGAGGTTCACACATGATCGAAGTATATATTGATGGAGCAAGTGCGGGTAACCCTGGTCCAAGTGGAGCAGGCATTTTTATTATTGAAAACGGAGTAGTAGAGCGGCATTCCATTCCTTTAGGTATGATGGAAAACCATGAGGCAGAATATTGGGCACTTATTAAAGGTTTAGAAATCTGCGTCGAGAAACAGGCGCAAACTGTTTCATTTCGTACAGATTCCCAAGCCATTTGGTCAGCCATGGAAAAAGAATTTGCGAAGAATAAAAAATATGCCCCTTTATTAGAGCAAGCTGTCAGCTTATCCAAACAAATCCCACTGTTTTTCATTAAGTGGATTCCTAGTTCCCAAAACAAATCAGCAGATGAACTTGCTCGTAAAGCAATAAGGGACATAAAAGGAAGGGAAACAGATTGAATAAATCATTGGTAGCCGATTTAACATTACTCCTAGTTGTTCTCATTTGGGGAGCTACGTTTGTAGTGGTGCAAGATGCGATATCATTTCTAACACCATTTAGCTTTAATGCTGTTCGTTTCTTTATCGCATTTGTAGCTTTAGCTATTTTTTATATTTTTTTTACGAAGAAAAAAGCCAAAACATTTAATAAAGCAACCATTCAAGCAGGAGCTATGTTAGGTTTTTGGCTATTTCTAGCATATGGGCTACAAACATTAGGCTTGTTGTATACAACACCAGCAAAAACAGGCTTTATCACTGGGTTAAGTGTCGTTCTTGTACCAGTCTTTTCGTTCTTTTTATTAAAAATGCGTCCTAATCGAAATGTCATTATCGGAATTATTTGCGCAACAATTGGTTTATACATGATTACCATGCTACAAGCTTCCGCATTTAGTAAAGGTGATTTCTTTGTACTATTAGGAGCCATTTGTTTTGCCATGCATATTATCACTACAAGTAAATATGCTAAAAACTTTCAAGCACTACCGTTAACAATCGTACAGATTCTTACCGTTTCTGTCTTTTCGTTTGTAGTCAGCTTATTTCTGGAAAACCCGAAAGAAATGTATCGCATTGATGTACTATTCCAAAAAGAAGTTATCATGGGATTGCTGATTACTGCCCTATTGGCTACAGCTTTCGCTTTTCTAGCACAAACGTACTTCCAAGCTTACACATCTCCAACTCGTGTTGCTTTAATTTTTGCTATGGAACCAGTTTTCGCAGCAATTACTTCTTATTTTGTTATCAATGAAACATTTACAACCACTATGCTTATCGGTTGTATACTCATTTTTGCAGGTATCATTTTCGCAGAACTACCAGTTAAGAAACAGCCCATTGCCGAAGGATCTTCAATTGAATCATAAGAAAATCGCAAGCGCCCGTTTTGCGACGTATAGATTGGAGCACTTCGACTGAGATAAAGGAAACACGAAGAGGCGGTAGCCTTTTTCGTGTTGACTTATCGTAGGGAGATGGGCGAAATCTACTAGTCGCTGGGCGCTGGAGCTAGACACAGCACAAATTTATATACATTCTTATCTTTTAAAGAAAAACCGTCACCGGTCTTTTTTGATTGACGCTTACGCTCCTTGATATACAGCCAATCAAAAAAGAGACACACGGCAGAAATAAGACGATTCGTTCTTGAAAACCCTCTCTTGGTTTTCAAAACGAATTGGCTTATTTCCGAGTGTGGCAGGTGTAAGGTTAGACACCATACAAAATTCTAAATATCTTATCTTTTAAAACAAGCGCCCTTTAAGTGATTACCATCACCTTTAGGACGCTTTTTTAGATGTTCTCAATCGAACAAAATTTTCCACTTTATATAAGTAACTTCGTTTTCTCCGCGAATTGTAATGCTTGCTTTCGTGATTTGATATTATTTTGCTTTAACGCCTCTAATAGTGAAATATAGAAGCTCCCATCAAATCGCTTCTGAGCTTTTAAGGTTATTTCTATTGCAGCATTCACTAGAGCATCGGTAGCTCCTGTGAGTTCTTTGCCAAAATAAATAAAACCTTGAGCGTCATCTCCAAATGAAAAACCTTTGTATCCTAAATGCTCAATATACTCTTCCACATTCATAATTACAGGCAACCCTTTCATTTGCGTCCGTTTTCCTTCTACTTAAATCGTGAATACAAACTTTTTAATTCGTGCTGTTTTAACATATGAACTACTTTTTCTTCATCGAATTGTAAACGTGCATCCTCTACGTTACATTGTAGTGGGACATCACATTTAATCGATGCTAATTGACGAGACAAGTGTAACATATCTAATGAAGACTCAATTTTAGTACGTTGCGTTTTCGTTAGCATTGGTAAATTAGCTAGAATACCTTCAATAGAGCCATACTGCTGTAGTAGCTTAATGGCAGTTTTTTCTCCAATTCCCTTTACACCAGGATAATTATCTGATGAATCACCCATTAAACCTTTTAAGTCGACCATTTGATCTGGCTTTATACCCTTCCATTCAAAGAAAGTTTCCTCATTATGAATATCGTAATTTCCATATCCTTTTTTTAATAAAATAACAGAAATATTTTCATCAATTAATTGAAGTAAATCTTGATCGCCAGTTAAAACTCCCATATGATAATCTGATTGATGCGCCTTAGCGATAGTACCAATACAATCGTCCGCTTCAAATCCTTCTATACCAAAGCTTGGAATATCAAAAGCTTCCACTGCTTCTCTTGCCAAATCAAACTGCGGAATCATCTCAACAGGTGGAGCACTGCGATTCCCCTTATATTCTTGATACATTTCCGTTCGAAAAGTTTTACTTCCCATATCCCAACATACAGCTACATGATGAGGATTAAAATGATCTACCGCTAACAATAAGTGCTTTAAAAATCCTTGTACACCATTCGTTGGAACACCTTTAGAATTAATCATAAACTGCCCCGTCATACCTGTAGCATAGAAAGCACGAAATAATAACGCCATCCCATCTACTAGCATAAACGAAGATTTATTACTATTATTCAACATTATTTTCACCTCAAAAAAATTCTGTTTTATTATTGTAGCACAGTAAAACTACCTATGCCGAAATAAAGTGAAACTTGCTCGGTGGGGTTTTGTTTCTTTCACCAAACAATAGTAGAGACAATTGGATTCTTACTAGTGTTGTACTTACATCTTAAAGCATGAATCTTAGAGCCGATTTGAACGGAATTAAAAAATTCTATCCTAAACCGATAATAAGAAAAAGGAGGTAATTGTTTTGGATATTGCAGCTCTTTCTATTTCATTAAATCAAGCTCAACTAGCTCAAAATGTTGGCATCGCACTAACTAAGAAAGCAATGGACACTTCTGAACAAAATGTTACCATGCTACTAGAAACAATGACACCACATCCAACGTTAGGAAATAGTATTGATATTAAAGGTTAAGTTAAGAAAAACCGTCACCGGTCTTTTTTGATTGATGTCTACGCTCCTTGATTTACTCCAAATCGAAAAAGAGCTATGCGGCAGAAATAAGACAAGCTGTTCTTGAAAACCCGCTCTTGGTTTTCAAAACGGGTTGGCTTATTTCCGAGCATAGCAGGTGTAAGGTTAGACACTATGCAAAATTTTATCTTTCTTATCTAGTCAAAAAAGGGCATCCTAAAAGTGATTTTCAATCACAATTAGGACAGCCCCTTTTTCATTACGCTTCTTCAACTTCTACAGGATTGTCATCATATGATACCCAATCACTGTAACTACCGATATAAACCTTCACATTTTCAAAACCTGCTTCTTTCAATGCAAAGTAATTCGGAGTCGCTGTTACACCAGAACCACAATAGACGATTATTTCTTTTTTATCATCGAGATTTTGAAAACGTTCTTGTTGCTTTTCCTTACTTAATAAACAACTATTTTCAATACCTTTCATAAATGGATAATTAATCGCATTAGGAATATGCCCTGGTCTCTTATCAATAGGTTCTTCTTTGCCTGCATAACGGTTATAGTCGCGTGAATCAATCAGAATTTTATTATCATTCGGTGATTGTGAATATTCCTTTACCTCTTCATAATGAGCTAAAATTTGTGCTTGAATATTTAATTGATAGCTAGACTCAAGATAAGTTGGCACTGTTTGTTCCGTCGGAAAACCAGCCTCTTTCCATTGATTATAACCACCATTCAATACAAACACTTGCTCATGTCCTACATATTTCATCATCCACATGAAACGTGTGGCAAAGGCTACATCCCCGCCATCGTAAGCAATAATCATATCATCATTCTTTATGCCAGCTTGTTCTAATGTTCTCTTGAAATCTTCTAAATCTGGTAAAGGATGACGTCCACCATGCTCTTTGACTGCGCTCGATAAATCTTTCTCTAAATGAAAATACACAGCTCCAGGAATATGATCTTGATTATATTGTTGTCGCCCTAACTCTTTCTGTTGTAAATGAAAGCGGCAATCTACAATCCGAATTTGTGGATTAGCCAATTGATCTTTTAACCATTCCTTGTCTATAAACATCTGCTAACACTCCCTGTTACAAAACCTATTGTCCACCATCTTATGCTTCTAAATATTTTTTTAATGCATCTTCTTTATTTTGATAGAAGTCTACATCAACTTGCTCTTGTAATACGGACGTATGACTAATATATACGTCTTCTACCGCTTTCTCAACATGTTTCTGCATGTTTTGTAATTCATTTTGCAATATGTCTGAATAATAACCTTTTGCTTTTGAGCCTTCAGCTTGTAAATAATCATGTGCCGGCGTCTGTAAAGCTTCTTGTAAAGCATCAGCCATTTTTTGCTTATCATTTCTTTCAAAGAACGTTTTTGGATTCTTAAATAAAGATAGTTCTTTCTTAAATTCCTGATCTGTTAATTGACCGAACGCTGGATTATACTGAGGCACTTCATTATCGCCAATAGTGTATTCTCCAACTTCTACTGTATTCCACGTTTTAGCAATGATTTTACTCAATTGATCCTGCTTATTTTTTACTAATTTTCTATTTTGATTTTCTAAACGAAGTGATGTAGCGCGCATTTCTTGTGCAAAATCGAAACCGATACTTTCTAATAACTCTCTTAAAGCTATTCGCAATGCTTCTTTTAAATCTCTACCGTCATCTTTAATAACGGCTGGATTAAATGATTCTTTAAAGAAATCAGAAAAACGTAAGAATACACGTTGATTAATATAGTAAATTAATTCATCAGCTTCTTTAATCAACTTTTGTTCCTCGATATCCGAACGACTTGCTTGAAGGTCACTTTGAAGTTGAGCATATTCACTTTGAATTTTTTGTAATCGTTCTTGTTTTTCTTCAACAGAAGCAGTTGCTGCTGTAATGATTTCTTGTAGTAAAGTAGCCGCTCTTCGAATAGCCGATTGAGCGGAAGTACAAGCTAAATCAACTAATTCATGCTGAATAAAGTACGAGAATGCTCGTTGGAAAGCATCCATACCGCTACCTTTTAAGAAAGAATGCTTGAATTCATAGCCTTCTTTTTGTTCTTGAAGTGCTTCTTTACTAGATAATGGATACAATCTAGGGAAACGGATTCCAAAGCCTTCTAATTGCCCTTTAATATATTGTGTTACTTCATAAAGCTCTTCTTCAGTTTGAGCTAAATCAATCGCATTACAAATGAAGAACATTTTATCCATCGCAAAGGAATCCTTTACACGACCTAACTGTATTAAGAACTCACGGTCTGCTTTTGCAAACGGATGATTATAATACGTAACAAATAGAATTGCATCACTATTTTTAATATAATGGAACGCTGCATTTGTATGACGAGCATTAATAGAATCTGCACCTGGAGTGTCTACCAGTACAATGCCTTTCTTCGTTAAATCACAATCGAAGTATAAGACAATTTCATCTACAAAACATGATTTCGATTCATCAGCAGCAAATCCTGTATATTCATCATATTCTACTACAAACTCTTGACCTAATTTATCTTTCAATAATGGATAGCCTTTATGAAATGCCGCAACAAAAGATAAATGTGCTTTTTCTTTTCCATCGCCACTAATTTTGATTTCATGAAGACGGTTTCCAAAATCAAATGCCTCTTCTAAAGTAGCAGGATCAAAGTTTAATTGCTTACAAGCCATGCGCACATCCTCAAGTAACATGTCCACACTTTTTAATTTAATTTTTGCTGTGCGATGCTTTTGATTTTCTCCTGCAGCCATTACTTTATTAATAACAGCTGTCGTAGGATTAGGAGATACCGGTAACACTTTATCTCCAAATAACGCATTTGCAAACGACGATTTCCCAGCACTAAACGCACCAAACAAAGCGATGGTATATGTTTGATTCTTCATTCGTTCTGCTTTTTCTTCAAGCTCATGTACAATAGATGAGAAACCTTTAACATCACGCAATTGCTGTGCTGAAGAAGTTAATCGTTCACTCCATTTTTGTAAGCCTTCTTTTCCTTCAAGTGAAGTTGGTTCAACATCAGACAGTTCCATTAACTCTTCTTGTTGATTTTGCACAGAAGCAGATGACTCTTTCTTAATTTTCGCTTCCATTTGAATTTCACTATTTCTTTCTTCTCTATGAAACTCTTCTAAAAGGGCATTTACACTTTCTTCACTATCTAAGCCATCACCATTCACAATGTCTTTAAATAGCTTGCTTAAACGCTCTTCTTCCTGCTTTACACCTTGTAAAAATGATAAAGCAGTTTCAAAATGCTTTAATCGATTGATTTCCGCTTGAACCTCTTCAAGGCTTTCTTGTTGCTGATCAATAATATACGGCTTCACTTCATCAAAAAATTGAAGCATTTGATCTTTTGCTTTTTTATTCATTAAATCAGCTACTCGTTGACTAAAAAGGAGCACATATTCACCTGATATATCACTATGATTCATCACCATTTGTTTAATTTCATCAATATCTACTAGTACATTAAATTCTTGTGCTTTCGTTTCTAGTTCGTGTGAATCAATTTTTGCATCTTTTAAACATTTCGCAGCAAATACCTTCACATGCCAGTCTAATTGCGTTTTCGTTCTTTCCTGTAATTCCTTTAACAGTTGGTTAGCTCTTGCAGTACGTTCGGCTTCTGTTTTATTCTTCGCAAAAAACATACCTACCTTAAAATTAGCCTGCTGCGATTCTAAGAAAATACGAATTGTTTCACGATTATCTGCCGTAAGTAAATAAACACTCTTTAAAAGCTCATTTAATTCTGAAATCATTTGTAAGTGATATTCATCAGGAAATGCTTTAAGTTCAGCTTGCTTTTCTTCACTATTTCGTAACTCTTGAACAATAGCTAATCGTTCACTTTCATCTAATGGTGCAAGAACTTCTTCAGCCTGTTCAATCTCTTCTTCACGTTGCTGCTGTAAATATAGAAGATGGTCTTTAATTAACTGCTCCGCTGACTGAAGAATAGACTCATTTAAATGTGCTCTTTCATATTTAATACGTTCATGAATATATTCTTTAACTTCTTCAATTTGATTGTTTGGTAAGTCTAGCTGACGTAATGATGTATAGAAAATCCCTTCAATTTCAATGTTCCATTGTGCAAACGAATTCGCTACTGAATCTTGAAACGCTTCAAAGCTTAATTCAGAAGCATCATGCTTATCAATCATGTTAACTACTAAATATAACTTCTTGCCAGCTTCATTCATCTTCTTCGCAAACATGAAATTTTCTTGTGATTGCACATGGTTATAATCCATCACATACAACACGATATCCGCTAAATGTAGCGTAGACTCGGTTGAAACTCGGTGAGCATCATCTGTTGAATCAATACCCGGTGTATCTAATACGGCACAATCTTCTGGCAATGGAAATTGCTCCGAATAGATATGTATTGACTTGATTTGCTCTCCTTCTTTACAGTATGCTTTGATGTCTTTCATATCATGTTGCCCTTCAAAAATCGAATGCTTTCCATCAAAGAAATGAACCTTTACTGCTTCTTTCCCCTTTTTAACCTTTACAATATTAGCACTTGTTGGAATCGGACTAGAAGGTAATATTTGACTTCCCATTAGGTAATTAATCATACTCGATTTACCAGCTGAAAAATGACCACAGAACGCTAATTGTACTTCTTGCTCTTCTGCTTTTTTGATGAGCTGCTTCATCTTTTCCATATGATCGGTATCTTTATTCTTTCCGAAAGTTTTGTAAATTTCAGTTAGAATAGATAATACTCCTGTCTGATTCGTTGGTGTTTTAATCATGAATCAATCCCCTTGTTCCCCAATTATTTTTCTCTTATTGTAAAACATTTTTCATTTCTTTCCTATCTTTATGCCAAATATTTTATTGTATATCTTTCTGAATTAACCTCATTCTCCATCCAATAGATGAGAAATCCATGAAAAAATGATTACTATAACAAGCAAAAAAAGCCAAGTACATACTTACTTGGCTTTATCTTAAATATTTAAAAATTATTCTAAAATTTAATATATATAGTTCATTTAACCATATGTAAATTTTCTTATTGATGATCTACTGTTACATGAGCAGGTTTGCCAACATTTTTCAATACATATACCATTACACCAGAATATACACCAACAGTTAAAGCAACAAAAACCGTAACCATGAAAATCACCTTCCTATTTTCTCATTGATAGTCATTATCATTTCGATGTCTTTATCATAACAAAAATGATAATCATTATCAACCACAAAATGAAATTTAATTTCGTTATTTTTTCAGAAATTTTAGTGTTATTTTATACTCATTTGTTTTATGATAAATAAGACCTATAAAAAATGTATTAATTGTTATTATTAGTAATTTATTAGTTATATATTTTTATCATTGTGAAAAAAAATACACACGGAGGAATAAGATGACAATCAATACAAGTATCACAATTGTATTAAATGGTACAATAGAATCCGTTAAATCCGTTATTCCTGTCTCAATAGGAATTGATAAACCATCTGTTATTCAACAGCCGTTTACGCGAACAGATAAAGGAGTATTAATTGGAATAACAGGCAGCTTACAAGGGCGTCTTATCATAGAAGGAAATGAAGATGTATTTAGTAAGATTGGTGAAGCAATGTTTGGTATGTCTTTAGAAGGAGAAATGTTGGACTCTTTTACAGGTGAACTAGGTAATATGATAGCTGGTAATTTAGCTACATCCATTGCAAATACAGGAATGGACATGGATATCACGCCACCATCATTACTCATTGATCAAAATCAAATAATCCAATTTGATAAAGGCCTTTCCCTTCCCATTCATCTAACTTCAGTAGGTAGCTTTACCATCATTTTAATGGTTGAAAAACGCTAGTCAGGGCATTCCCAAATTATAAAATATCATCACTAACCACTAATTTCGCTCCAAAGCAATGCAAAAACAACAAAAAGTAGTACAAACCAATGCTATGGTTTGTACTACTTTTTTAATAACAGCATAATGAAAAGCGCCACAAATCAGCTTTGTACTCCAGTAGATAAAATGGGATTGAATCACAAACGATTCATTTCTAAAAAAGAAAAACGTAAAATGGCTGTCCTAAAGTGATTAAAAATGCTTTTAGGACAGCTTCAGCCTCGTTTTCATTAGTAGACTAGCCCATCAATTAATCCATATCCATTTTTAATTTTCAAAGCTACTTTTATATTACCTTGTTGTGCGTGATTTTCGATTTCTTTCCCTGTATTCTCTTCCACATAATATCGATCAATTCCATAATCAACATAAAGGTTCTGTTGATCATATTGTAAAATGTACGAATTTATTTTCCCTTTTAAATATAAACCATTCTTCGGCTTATCTAAAGATACTGCCTTCGCCCTGTATATATCTCCTTTTTTCTCAAGAGCGGTATAAACCGGTATTGTCTTAGAAAACAACGAATACTCATCACTTCTATGGCTAATTAGCTCTTTCATTAACGATTCTGATAGTAGCTCTTTTGGAACTTCACTTATTTTCAATTGTAATGACATATAATCACCGTAAAATAGACTGGTAGGATCTACAGGTATTGTTTCCAACACTATTCTCTCACCAAACATATAAGCAGAAACAGGTTTGATAACCATACCTAGAAGAATTAATAAAGGCACGATTAGGATTAACAAAAACTTTTTTAGACTTGGCTTCATGCTTTTGTCTCTCCTCTCCGACTTCTTTCAAACCAGATTCCGAATATGATTAGTAAGGCTCCTCCCAAAATAAAAAATAAACTTTTTGGCAAAAAGTCATACGATATATCAATATAGAAGCGAGTAATTAATCCACATAAAATTACAATAGGAAGCAATATTCCTTTTCGTATTAATAGAATTATAGAAAGCCCATATATAATGGCAAATATAATGGCTAAGATTTGTGAAACAGCAGGAGAGAATACATATTCCCACACAGAAGGCATCGTTAACACAATTCCATAAACACCATGTAGAATATATCCAAACGTTGACATAGCTTCTTTATAGGCTGCAAATGCACGCCAACAGATGATAATTCCTAACACAAATAACAAGAGCACTATAACGAATTGATTTACGCCGAAGTGCCATAATGCAGAATGTAGAAAATGTGTAAGTAATATAGAATTTAAAAAGAATAACGCCGAAGATTTGTACATAGTTGTATGATTGATGTAATAAATAAGCGGGACAATGACAAGTAATGCAAGAGGTAATTCTCCTTGTCCATATATTTGCAAGCTATAAAATAGTAAAAATATGATGGCTAAACCTAGTACAACTCGATCTTTTAAATAATAAGCTAACGGAATAATCCCTACTGCCCAAAATAGAAAAGCCGTATAAACAGCTCCACCTAGATGAAATGTCTGACCAACCAAGAAGATGCCTGCACCAAATAAAAAGCCCCCCAAATAATAGAAGCTCCTAGCCGTTCTCGGCAGACTGTTCTCTGTTCCACGTCCTGCTACATAGAAACCTATTACACCAAAGAAAATAAATAAGTATTTTACTAAAGCTGATAAAGCCGACCAGTTAGACGCAATGAATGTTAAAAAACCAATTCCCACAAGAACAGCGCCAATCCATAGAAAAGTATGCCAAGATACTTGTTTTTGCTGATTTTCAACAACATAATACTGTTCCAATGAATCCATCTCAATTGTTGCATGTTGATCTTTTAAATATTGCAATTCTCTTTCAAGAAATTCTTTTTGTGAATGACTGATTTTTCTCTTCAGAGCGTCTTCCCTCCCTTACCACACTTCATACCAAAATACCCCGCTTTCAATATAGATAACATTCAAACTTTTCCCAATAGAATCGTTTTATTCTGAGAAATTTTCATTTGAAGGGTTACGTTTAAATTGCTTGGAAGATTGTACTGAAATAACTATTGCTTGAAAATCTGTCTTTCCACAACCATCACAAACTTGCCCTTCTATTGACAGTCTTCTACAATGTGTACAATATTTTTTTTCCATAATAACATCATTCCTTTTCTATAACTTGATACAGTGTATTCTTACAAATATTCAAAGGTTAAAGAATTTAGACCTTTTTTCTATTTCAAACCGTTAGTATGAATCCTACTTTAAAATAAAGGCGAAATATAGGCGTTTATTTGGAGATTAAGTGAATAATCAAAAATACGCTCGTTAGCTGAATTTTTGAGCCTAAAAATAATCCGTCCACATCGAGTAAGATTTCACTTTATTGTAAGAACAGCAATAATTTTGTAAATATAGTAATTACATACCCTAACAAATGACAATGAAACCTATTTTATTAAGTTTTACACTGTAATCCCTATATTTAAAAAACTAATAAGAAAAGCGCAAGCACCCTGTTTAGCTCCGTATGTGCTGGAGCCCACTTCCTTTAGATAAAGGAAACACGAAGAGACGCAAGTCGATTCGATGTTGACTTATCGTAGGGAGGAAAACCGTAAGCACACTAGGAGCTGGGCGCTGAAGCTAGATAATAAAAAACTAGCTACCCATATAACATGAATAGCTAGTTTTTTTATATTTTAGCTCCAGTACGCTAAAGAACGTTTTTGTAGCATATTTCGGTTTTGTTCAGTTGATTTTTCAAGTGCTTTATTTGTTGCTAAATCAATAATAACTCCATATTTACGAATAAGATCAAGCTGATCAATGCTACCGTTATTGTACTGTTCCATAACTGTGTCTACATCTTCTGATAACCAGCCTACACGAGCGTTACGGATAAATTCTCTTTCAACTTGGGTAGCCTGCTCATCGATTTCGAATAAATCTATTTCTCTATCAATTTCATTAATAACTACACCATAATCTTTCTTTGCACGTTCAATTGAAACATATTCATCAATTACATCTTCTAATACATCTTTCGGATCACGTTCAAGTGGATCACCAAGTCCACCACCACCAGCAGATGGTCTTGTAAACGAATCGCCTTGCTTCAATTTAATATTAGAGAAGATAGTTCCCAAGAATTGCTCTTCTTCACTATCTTTATTTAACCATGCACCATGTGGAGTAGAAGGTAATCCTCCAAAGATGCCCCATGTTACAGAACGAGAACGGTCACAGCAGTAAGACATAACTGTTTCCTTCGCATTTGTTAATATACCACCTTTTTCAATACCACAGCCTCCACGGAATTTACCAGGACCCGCTGAATCCGTTACAATTTCATGCTTTGTTGTAATAACAGGAGACAAACGTTCTTGCCCTTCACATGGTTGAATGCTTAAGCCAACTCCGAATACTGGAGATAACGCATTCGCACCATCTTGATTACTACGACCACCATGACCGCCAGCCATCCAGTCATACCACATGAAATAATTATCGTATCCAGGGCGCTTATCATGACCACCAATTAACAAGTATTCGAGATTGAAAGAACAAGCTAGTGCTCTTTCCGGCATTACGTGCGACCATAATTCAAAACAAGCATTCATAATTTTCTCATATGAACCTGAACAGAAACCTGTTACGGCAACTGGCCATGGCGCATTTACAACTGAATTTTCCGGCAGTTCAACATGAACAACACGGTAGAATCCAGAGTTTAATGGGATATCCGGAGAAAACGTTTTTGTTCCGGCGTAAACCGCAGACAGTGATGAACCGAATGCTGAATTCAAGAAACAGCCAATGTATTCATGAGAACCACTCAAATCGTAGAAGATTTCATCGCCCTTGATTTCCATTTTTACATTAATAGGAATTAAACCATCACCAAGCTCTGGGTCCATATCAATATAATCTGTTGTTTCCCATACACCGTCAGGAAGTGCCGCTACTTTCGCACGAGTTAATCTTTCCACATAATCTTGTACTTCGGCAAAAGCCGTTAAGATTGTATCTATACCGTATTTCTCAATAAGAGCGATTAATTGTGTTTCTCCCACTTTAGCCGCTTCTGCTTGAGCACGAAGATCACCTAAACGCTCTTCTGGAAGACGCATATTGGAAACAAGCACATTCGCAACATCATGTAAATATGTTCCTTTACTCCAAATACGTAGTGGTGGAATTCTCATTCCTTCTCCATAATGATCTTTCGAATTAACATCAAATGAACCTGGTACAGAACCACCCATATCAGCCCAATGTCCATTCAATTGCATGAATGCGATTAATTTATTATCGTAGAATACTGGACGAAGAACACGTGTATCACTAAAATGTGTACCACCACGATATGGATCATTAATAATGAATACATCTCCAGGATGAATATCATCACCGAAATCTTCTAAAATCGCTTTTGCTGTTAAATGTAGCGTACCAACGTGAACGGAAATATCTTGTGTTCCTTGCATAACTGTATTACCTTCTGCATCACATAACGCCACACTGAAATCACGGTTATAAATTACGAAAGAATAACAAGTTCGTAAAATTTGCTCGGACATTTGGTCTACTAAATTAACAAAACCATTCTTCAATACTTCAAATGTTACTGGATCTAATTTACTTTCAAATACATTACTCATCGCTTCCACCTCTTTTAATTTTGAATTGTATAGAATTAGTTAGACACTACTGTTTCCGCTTTTGTTTCTTTCTGTACTGGTTTGTATTCTTTATCAAAAGTCATAATAATGTTGCGATATTCATCAATTCTCACTTTAAAATCAGGTGGAACTACAGTAGTAGAATCCAATTGGTCTAGAATAGCTGGTCCATTAAATTCAGCTAACACCGGTAATTTCGCACGATCGTACACAGGAGTTTCAATAAATCCACCAGCTTCTTCAAAATATACATCTCTTGTTTCTTTCAATGCACCTTCAACAGTTCCTACTGGCTCTTCTTTAGTAAACTCAGGTTTTTTAACAGTTCCTACTGCTTCAACTCGTAAACCATAAATCTCAATCTCTGTTTCACGATCAGAGAAAGCGAATTCACGTTCATGTTCTTGATGGAACTTCTCAATTGCTTGCTCTAATGATTCAATTGGACGACCTACTGAAACAGATAGCGTTCTCCATTGACCTAAATAGCGCATGTCAACAAATCGCATTAAGTTCATATTTTCTGGCTTGATATTCTCTTCTTCAAGTAATGAAATACCCTCTTTTTCCATTTCGATGAATTCTTTTTCTAACTCATCAGCCGTAATAGATTTCACATTAGCTAAGTATGTTTTTGTAACATCATGACGCACATCAACAAGTAAACAACCCATTGCAGCAGCTACACCTGGGTGAGCTGGAACAATTACATTAGGAATTTCCATTTCTTTTGCTAAATGAGCACCGTGAAGAGCACCTGCTCCACCTAGAGCTACAAGAGCGAAATCACGTGGATCATAACCACGACGTACAGAGATTAAACGAAGTGCATCACACATATTCGCATTTGCTACTTTAATAATCGCATCAGCCGCTTCGTGTACATTGTAATCAAACTTACTACAAACATGTTCCTCAATTGAAGCCTTCGCTGCTTC
The DNA here is from genome assembly GCF_000380245.2 of Bacillus massiliigorillae. Lineage (GTDB taxonomy): Bacteria > Bacillota > Bacilli > Bacillales > DSM-1321 > Bacillus_AD > Bacillus_AD massiliigorillae. The sequence goes on along the minus strand of NZ_HG428741.1, from coordinate 881,035 downwards.
TAAGTTTAGTGTCATTTGACCATCTAATATTTTGGTACCTAATCGACCAAGTACAATATTTGCATCTGTATTTGTCGGCTGAGTACCACCACGCTCATAACATACTGGGCCTGGAACGGCTCCTGCACTTTGTGGTCCGTTACGTAATGAACCACCCTCATCCGTCCAAGTTAAGCTACCACCACCAGCACCAATTGTTAAGATTTCAATACTTGGGAAACCAATTGGATAACCGTATTCAATATACCAATCTTTCGTAATACGAAGATCATTATCATACATTAAGGAGATGTCTGTACTCGTACCACCCATATCTAAACCAATCGCATTCTTAAAACCACACATATTAGCAATATGCTTACTTGCGATTGCGCCCGCAGCAATTCCTGAACTTGCTAAACGCGCCGCATATCGTGGTACAGTCTCTGAAGTCATAACTCCTCCACCTGAATGTAAAACAAGAATGTCGCCATCATAACCAATTTCTTTCATTTCGCCTTCAAGCACTTTAATATAGTTACTTACTGTTGGTCCTAATACTGCATTCACAATCGTCGTGCTCATACGTTCATGCTCGAAAATTTCTGGTAATGTTTCTGAAGATGTACAAACATAAACGCCAGGAAGTTCTTCTTTAATAATATCCTTCACGCGTTTCTCGTTATCTCCATTCACATACGCATTCATGAAACAGATAGCAATAGATTCAACTTGACGTCTTTTTAACGTTTTTGCCAATGCACGAACTTCGTCTTCATTAATACCTTCCAAAATTTCACCTGTATAATCAACTCGCTCTGATACTTCAAAGCGATCTCTACGTTTAATATAAGGTGGGGCTACATCCTTATAGGCATCCCATAAATCTAATTTCGTACCGCGACGAATTTCCGTTACATCACGGAAACCTTTTGTTGTGATTAAAGCGGTTTTTGGTAGTTTTCTTTCAATAAGTGCATTTGTTCCTACTGTTGTACCATGCGAAAACATTGCAATTTGATCACCTGTAAGATTCGCTTTCTTAAGACCATCCATCATACCTTTTTCAGGATTTGCTGGCGTAGAAGAAGTTTTTGTTACATAAATTTCTCCTGTCTCCTCATTAAATACGAATACATCCGTAAAAGTTCCACCAACGTCAATTGCTACAGAATACTTACTCATCAAATCGCCTCCAAATTTTTTATTTCATTAACTATATCAACTATTAAAGATTTGCTAATAGCAAAGTAATGACTGTAATCATACACATCCTTTTGTAGCATCACCCCCTTAAAATAACTGAATATTCAGAGTTTAACTTCCACAGAATGCCTGAAGGCGCACTTTACTGACCATAAAGTGCTGTATCAGGCCAAACTGCTGCTTTTAATTTTTGCATTTGAAATTCTTTTTCTTTCCTTATCTGAAGTGCTTGATCTACCGTACTTGCGTGAAATCGAACAACGGAAGATGGTCTAGCTTGATATAATAAAGATATATCTGAACTAATAACCGTACCTATGGTTACAAATCCTCCTCCACCTGTTCCATCATTTAAAAGCACAATTACTTCTTCTTCATTCGGTATAATAATGGCACCGACCGGATATGGTATATCGACTATATTTCCTGGATTATTTCCTGAACCAAATGGTGGAGCCTGTTTACTATACTCCACTCTACCTCCCTTTAATCGGTATGCATCTCGATTAGAATTATAATGAATCTTCCATTCACTTTCGAGAAAACCATTAAGCCCTTCATCACTGATTCGATCACATGTAATTCCCATAACTACATGAACATCAAGCTCTTCGGAAAAAGTAGGATAAAATGATTTGGGTAATTTTTTACCTGCCTGTTTCAAAACACCAGGCAATGGCTCATTTAGTGGAATCATGTCTCCTGCTTCCATTACTTTTCCTAAAAGACCCTCAAAATCACTCACCAGACAGGTCGAATAACTATTAAGAAGTGGTGCTATAGCAATACCTCCAGAGATACAAAGATACGTATAAACACCTTTTCGAATATTTTTTATTTGAAGAATATCTCCAGATTGAATGGTAACAGTTTGCCACATAGGAATGGCTATACCATTTAACCATACATCGGCAGGAGCACCTACAACCGTTATCACTGTTTGTTTTCGAAATTCAAAAGTAGCTCCATTTATCATCATTTCAATAACAGGATAATATTTAGGGTTACCTAGTAAAATATTACCTATTAAATAACTATTCTTATCTGCTGCTCCAGATGGTGGTACTCCTAAGTGATACGAACCAAATCTCCCCATATCTTGAATAGTCGTTTTCAATCCTGGTTCAATAACATGTATCAAGGGTAAAATCCCTCCATTAAGTTAGCAATATATTCTTTCGGTTTTCTTTCATACTCTTCTACTATAAACTGCGTAGATTTAACTTTATACTGATACGTCCCCTGTTTTACTTCTTCTCGAATACGATTGAACTCTACCTCATCCACAGGGCGATACTTCCAAAGATCTCCTGGTTGAGCTAAAAAAAATGAATCTTTGAATATATCAAGTGATTGAGTTGGATCATATACCGGTACTGCAGCAATACCAATTAGTTGATAGCTACCAGTTGATTGAGTTGGATAAATGACGGTAAATGCTCCACCTACTCCAACGGCTTCCTTTATAGTACTAGTGCGTGGACTTTTATACTTTTCAGCTTGAATAATCTTTTCCCTCTCCACCCCAATCGGGAATCCCCAGCCTAAACCGGGCTTAAACCCTAAAGAAGTAATAAAATAAGGAGATGAAGAGTGTGCTTCAATGAATGTTTCTTTATCAGTGTAGCCATTCGCTCTCATCACGAACTCAAAGTTAGAGATGCTAGGGTCTTGATGGAATTTATTATATTGCTCTCTTAATTCCTCTGATATACTATCGTACAAAACAGGAATATCTATAATACGACTCTCAAATACTATTTCAGAGCTTCTACTTTTCAAACGATCTATTTCTTGCAAATAATCGCGTAAATCATGCGGAGATATAATATTAGGATTATAGCGAATTAAGTAAGAAACATTCGCTGGATAAATCTCGATAATACCAGGAATATCACGACTTCTTAGCTCATTTGTAATAGAAATAGCCTTAAAATTGCTTTCAATCCTCATCTCTTTCGAAATCTCTGCGTAGATATATTCATCACCACATAGATCAAATCTTGTTTCGGGAAATGACAACAAATAGACCACTCCTTTACTTTCTTACTTTATTCATTCTCCGACTAATTGTAGAAGCGCTCACACCGAGAACTTCTGAGGCTTTCGCAGCTGTTCCATACTTCATGACAGCAAGTTCAATTAACTGCTTCTCAACTTCTTCTACCGCTTCCTTCAACGGCATGATTTCTTGAACAATTAACTGACTTTGTTCCTCCATATCGCTTTCATACAGAATTTGAAAAACTCGTTTTTCTGTAATCCATTCAGTTCTCTCAGTCACTACTAAACGTTCCATTACATTTTGTAGCTCGCGAATATTTCCAGGCCAATAATAGTTTTCTAATATTTCTAAGCCCTCTCTAGAAATATGTTTTTCCTTGCGATACGTTTCATTAAATACTTCTAAGAAATGCAATGCTAAAGCTACAACATCTTCCTTTCGTTTACGTAAAGGTGGAATATGTAAAGGAATTACATGTAGTCGGTAATATAAATCCTCACGAAACTGATTACTTTGAATCATCTTTTTCATATTTCGGTTAGTGGCGGCGACGATACGAACGTCTACTTTAATAGGAGTGATTCCACCGACTCGTACGATTTCATGTTCTTGCAAAACTCGTAATAATTTTACTTGCATATGCATTGGCATTTCTGTTATTTCATCTAAAAAGATAGTGCCACCATTCGCGACTTCAAATAGTCCTTTTTTTCGGTCAACTGCACTTGTAAATGCCCCTTTTTCATAGCCAAACAGTTCACTTTCCAATAAATTTTCTGGTATAGCACCACAGTTTACTGTGACAAATGGCTCTGCCGACCTTGAACTATAATGATGAATATGTCTAGCGATGACTTCTTTACCAACCCCTGATTCACCAGTAATTAATACTCGCGAATGAACAGTCGCTACTTCTTTCATCTCTTCAACTAAATCCGTCATAGTTTTAGATCGATACACTAGTTTTTTATCTGCTGCAGAATCTTCTATAATGTCACCTATGATTCTGTTAACTGATATATCCGTAGTAACATCACGAGATAGTACAACTACCTTTTCTAATATATGATCTTTAAATATTGGCGTTGCCGTTGACCAGATCTTCACATTATTTTTACTAACTTGTGTCATACTTATTTTTTGTTGCTCTTTCATACACATTTCAACGATATTAGGCTTTATTTGTTCTAAAGCTACTATGTCGTTCACATTTTGCCCTATGAGCATTTCTTTTGAATAATCACCCCAAAAGTTCTCAAAGAATGCTCCAGCTAATCGAATGATCTTACCGAATGAATCAACAACAATAATTTGTTCATTGGAAGCTTGATATATAGCATGAAACTCTTCATTTTGGTGGCGAATTACTTGTAGCTCACTTATTGCTTCATCCACTTGTTTTTGTAAATAGAAAACGTGAACAATTCCATTGATGGTATCATCTTGATATATAGGAGAAAGTTGTCCTGTAATCTCTTTATAATTAAATGAACTTGCGACGCCAAAAATTTGCTCACCCGCTAATACTTGGCTGATATCTAGTTCACTTTTTAAAATCTTTTTGTAATTCCTACCTAATAAAACGGAGCGGGATAAGCCTAAAATTGCCTCTGCAGTCTCATTCATAAAATTAATTTCTAATAACTCATTAGTTGTAATGACACCCATTTGTGCACTATCTATACTATGATTTAATTGCTCTAACTGAATTTGAGCAATTATTTCTCTAGCTTCTGCAATAGTTATATAGCTTGTTACCTTATGATTTTCATCTACTCCAACTACCATTGAGCAATTATGATAAAACTCTCCCCATCCTCGCTCACGTACATAAACAAACTGATTATTGAATTCAATTAGATTTAATAAAGAATTGTTCGCCACTTGTTTGAGTAATGATTCAAGATCTAAATAACCAACTAGCTCATCCTCATCAAAAACAAAGCCAATGGTTAACTGCTTCTCTGTAAATATAGAAACCGCTTCATGAACCCTTGTTTGTTTAGTTATGGCGATGGGCAAGGGTTTTAATACATCTTGCCATTTCCATCTCATTCAACCACCCCTTCAACAAACAATATTAGCTGTGTTCGAAAACAACTCGTTTATTTTCATGTTTGCTAATACTATTTTGCAATTACTGTGCCAAATATTTAAATTTTCAGATAAATGTGACAGAATTCTGTCTAAAACACTTATTTACAAACAATTTACATAAGAATCTTTTTTAATTCCCTACTTTTTTATTATATGGATTAAAATACAATTATCAGAAAAATATTTCAAATTTGCAAGCTGTATTTGCATATATGAAATATTTTTTGCGATAAAATGACAAAAACGAACATTTTTAGCAGAAATGTTCGTTTAACATTCAATATAGCAAGTTGCATTTTCATTCTTGTTATCTTTACTTTCAAATCCTAAATAAAACTTACCAAACAACTAGCTAAATTAATTATACGTTTCAACAAAATATCCTATAACATCCGTTTTGATATATGCTTCATACACTTCAAAGGGACGTTCTTCCCCATTCTTCAAACAATACGAAGTAACATTTAATTTTAATAAAGGATAACCTTGTTTCGTTTGTAAAAGTGTATAAATTTGTTCATTTCCTAAAACAGCTTCAATATATTGTGATGCCTTGGACATTTCAAGCTTATAAAATTCTTTTAATATTTCATATAAGGAATTCTTTCCACAATCGAAATAATCGAGTTTAGGAAACATCACGCATGGAAGAATAGATTTATTAATACATAAAGGCATATCATCAGCTAAATATAAGCATTCAATTTCATATACATCATCGTCTTCGTTTATTTTTAATCGATTGGCAATTTTTTTAGATGGTTTTTTTACTTGTTGAGTAATGAGTACTTTTTTTGCTGTTTTTCCTTGTAACGTAATTAATTCTGTATAACTATGAATTCTACTTATTCCTAACGGAAAATCCTTCGAGCTTACGAAACTTCCTTTTCCTCGTTTCTTATATATATACGATTCCTTTACAAGTTCATCAATCGCCTTCCTAACAGTTACTCTGCTAACGTGATACATCTCACTCAATTCATTTTCTGAAGGAATCACTTGGTGTGGCTGTAATTCATTATTGTTTATCTTATTAATCAAATCCAATTTAATCATTTCATATTTCGGAATACTTTTTCCCATATAGTTAACCCCTACAAAAAGAATATATACTAACAAAATTATACCAACAGATGATTCTAATTAATATATTGACATAATTTTAGCAAACGCATACAATATGAATCAAGTTGTTAATACAAGTTGTATTAAATCTGTTTTTTGAGGTGAAATAATGAACAACAAGATTGCTGGTACTATATACGGAATGGCTCTAGGAGACGCGATGGGAATGCCGTCAGAACTTTGGGGACGCCAAAGAGTGCGAAATTATTTCGGGAAAATTAAAGGCTTTTTAGATGGGCCTAAAGAAAATGAAGTAGCCTGCAACTATACAAAGGGACAATTTACTGACGATACAGGACAAGCTCTTGTTATTTTAGATTCTTTAATTGAAACAAATTTCAAACCAGAAGCTGCGAATATCGCTCATAAATTATTAGAATGGGCAGATAAAGAAAACGCTTTCGAAAATAATATATTAGGTCCAACTTCAAAAGTTGCCTTACAAAATTTCAGAGAAAATATTGATGCTAAGAAATTTACTGATCAAGCTCTTTCTAACGGTTCAGCAATGAGAATAGCCCCAATTGGCTGCTTATTTCACGCATATGAAAAAGAAAAATTAGCAAACTATGTATATGAAGTTTCACAAGTGACACATACGAGTGATATTACAATTGCTGGAGCAGCGATGATTGCGATGGCTGTAAGTTCTGCTATGGAAAATGATGATTTTCACCAAGTTTTGAAAGATGTCTATGAAATGGAAACAATCTCAAGAGTATTAGGAGCTGAAACATATAGCCCTTGTTTAACAGCAAGAACACAAATTGGTGTGGAATTAGCTGATAAACACCGAGGAAACGACGAAGCTTTCCTAGATAGTATTTATGATATTATTGGTGCCGGCGTTAATATTAGTGAATCTGTACCCTCTGCTCTTGCTATTGCTTATTATGCACAGGATCCTAATAAATGCTCACTATTATGTGCAAACCTTGCAGGTGATACAGATACAATTGGTGCCATGGCGACAGCAATATGCGGTGCGTTTAAAGGCTTTAATAAAATTAACCCACAATATATCGAAGTTTTAAATAAAGAAAATGATACAGACTTCTTGCATTATATTGACCAATTAGCACTTGCTAGGGGGAAGTAATATGAAATCTTTACTCGTAGGTGCGGCTATAGTAGATATTATCATGCGTATTCCTACATTACCGAAAAAGGGTGAAGATATATATTGTAACGAAAGAACTGTTACAGTTGGTGGCTGCGCTTACAACGTAGCAAATACACTAAAAAACTTTAATGTAGATTACAGCCTTCTCGTACCTGTAGGAAAAGGAATGAACGCTACTATTATTGAAGATGCTTTACTAACAAATCAGCACGAAATTCTTATTCGTGATTCAAAACAAGATAATGGTCATTGTCTTTGCTTAGTAGAAGATGACGGAGAAAGAACATTTATCACTCAAATTGGCTTAGAAGGACATTTTCAAGATGAATGGTTTAACACAATAGATATTAACCAATACGACAATATATATATTGATGGTTATCAATTATGTAGTGAAAGTGGAAATGTTATTGTTAATTGGCTTGAGAAGCATAGTGATAAAAATATTTATTTCGCACCAGGTCCTGTTATCAAATCAATTGAACAACATGTATGGGAGAAACTATGTAAGATAAAGCCTATTGTACATTTAAATGAAATGGAAGCTACCACTTTCACAGGCGAAAATGATATACACAATGCAATACAACAGCTATATAACATAACGAACAATCATATTTTCATTACATTAGGACCAAAGGGTACTTTATTCTTTGACGGAAATGAAATTGTTTTAATAGAAGGTGAAAAGGCGGAAGTAGTCGATACAATCGGAGCTGGCGATAGCCATATTGCAAGCATTATCGCTGCTGTTTCATTAGGACATAACTATATAGAGGCATGTAAAATCGCTAATAAAGTAGCTGCACAAATGGTACAAGTTCAAGGTCCAAAAATGGAAAAAGAACTCTTTACAACAATAAACTTTAATTGATAAAGTGAAACTTTGCTCGGTGAAGGTTTTTGTTCATCCTCCACCGAGCATTAGTTGAACCAATCGAGTTCTTACTGTTACTTAATCTCCAACTTAAATGTCCCCTACGCTTCCGTTTTGAAGTGGGAGTCTTGGCGCTAGTTTGAACGTGATAAAACAAATCCCGCTTATCAGTTGCTGATAAGCGGGATTTAATAATGTTATTACATCTAAGCTTTTCTTGGCTTCAATTCAACATGATAGCGTGAATTTTTCTTAAAATCCTCGAAAATACCAATAATATCATTTAACACAATATGATCATCTATTCTAATCACATTATTATTAGCTGCTTTTAAATGCTTTACCAATTTATCAAGATCTTCATTACTCGAAATCATAATTTGATGAATATCATCTAATATTAGTTTGACTGTTACATCATCAATTTTATTTCGTTGAATACGTAAAAACAGCTCATAGATACCATTATTCAATTTTCTTTGCTTCTCTAAAAATTGCGCTGAATGCTTTAATTCCATCGTTTCATTATTTAATATTATACGGTCTTCAATAAACGAAGTGATGGCAAATAAGTTGTTAATACTATGTGAATTAGCTTTATTATCAAAGTATTTATATACTTCTTCCATCAGATTTTTTGATGTATCTTTATACATTTGCACAAGAGCTGTTGTTCCTTTTTGGATACTATGTGGAAATATTGTGCGATTAGCAATCATTCCGATTACAACACCTATCAATACATATAAAACCCTTTCTATCGTAACGATATTCGGATCGCTTACTAACGCAGCCGTTCCCAAAGCACAAACAGTGACAGTAATAACAATATTTCGATAAGCTACAGCATAACTATTTAAGTAGCCGAATACTAAAATAAGCATTGAACGACTTGTAGCATCGGTAAATATACTGAACAATATACCAAATATAACTGCTCCTATTAATGTCCCAATAACCCTTTCAGAGAATCGATACTTTGCTTGCTCTGAATATGGTTGCGTTACTGAAAATAACGTAAAAATCATCCATCGTCCTAGTTCTAGCTGAAAATAGTCTGTGATAAAAGCTGCAAGTGTAATCATTATTCCGAGGCGCATTGCATAGGTAAACCTTACTGAATTTTTGTTAAAGTTTACAAAGTGATTGTAAGAGCTTTTAAAATTAGTTGGTATTTCTACAATTTGTTCTACTTTATTTAAATCTTTTTTATCTGTAGCTTGTACTTCATATATTAAATCGTAAAGTAATTCAAATGTATTTACAATTTCATTGATATATAAGCTTTTTGTTTTTGCTCCTAATTCACGCAGATCTTGAAGAGAGGTAGACGCAACTGGTTTCTTTTCCATCAATTGCTTTACATTCTCTAACTCTTCTTTACAAGCTGTAATCACTTCGGACTTATATTCAACTTCATCAAAACGATTTAATATCATGTACATTTTCTCTAAACAAGCCGAGATTTTTAACTTTAAACGACCTTCTTGTGAAAGATAATAACCTTCAAATCGTCTATAATAGATAATTTTTCTCAGTTCTTTAATAGCTATTTCAATAGATTTGTTAACTTCTGAGCAATCTTTTCCAACCATAATACAGTCTAGTTTCTCATTTAACTTATTACATGTTGTTATTAAATGTTTATTTCCTGCTTTTGAGAGTTTATCTTTATTTACTATGAATTGAGTAAGCATAACAATCACCGCACCTGAAGCCAGTGCTAATAGACGGAGTGGTAAATCACTTGTAGCAATTGGTGTTGTTAAAATAAACAAATACTGTAATCCAAAAGCTATATAGAGTGGTTTCTTCAAATTAAATGAAAAAAAGTATCCCACTATAAACATGGATATGAAGTTTAGTGGTATGGCAACCCATAAATTCATTGTGGATAAGTGGCCAAATATACCTTGAAGTAAATTGATACCTAATAGGAAGAAAAAATTTTTCCACGGATTAACCGTTAAATCTCTTTCTAGGTACATTAGCATTGCTATCACTATCGTTACACCTATGAGGGAATTTTCAGTTCCAAACACACTATTAAATCCCATTATAAAAACAATTATAAATAGAAAAAGAAGTGTTTTAGAAATTATAAGCTTTTTCATATTTAACCTACCTTATTGTAAATATCAAATTCACTATTTTTAGATAGTGTTGAGGAGTATACCATATATAAATAAGTTCTAAAAGATAAAGTTTTGTTTTGCATAATATTGATAGTGTTTACTAGTACTATCATGCATTAAATTTCATATTTCATTCAAAATTTTTCAATTCTCACCAACTTCGAACCTATTATCTAAAGATAATATTCTAGTGCCCGTTTAAACAGAAAAAAATCCATCAGCAGAGTTTTCTACTTCTACCACTAATGGATTCTCAATAAGTATTCGTAATTTAAAGCATTATGTTCTCTTTATATTCTTCACTATAACAAAAACTTTTGTTTAAATTTTAAGCGATATATTCTTCAGACGATATATCCTGAGCTTGCTTCTTACTATAATATTTTCCTTTTGTCGCAATCGCTATAACAATTGTTAAAATAAATGCAAGCACCGCCGCAAAGAAAGCCGCTACGTTTTGCAAAAACACACCCATATATCCAAAAGCTGCGATTGAACCTACAACGCTAGCGATAATTAACGAGACAACGCCAACTGGATTCCATGCATATAAATATTCTTGCCTATGCTCAAAATATCTTGGCCCAATTTTCAACATTTTCTTAACTACTAGCGCATCACTTAATAATATGGCAGCCCATGAAAGAAGGAAAACACCTTGAAACGTTAACAAACTACCAAGGTGATCCATTACACCACCAAGCATTAATATAATAGCTGCGATAGACGTAAATGCAACCCAAAAATTCCGTCCCGGTTTAAACTTAAATACATTTTCGAAAAAATTAGCTAATGATAATGATCCACTATATAAGTTCGTAATGTTTATTCGTAATTGAGTAAGAATTGTAAACAATGCTCCCCCAATGCCTAATATTTGAACAAAGAAAATACCTGGATTAGCTTCTCCCATATGAACACCAAACCAAATTCCTATAATACCCATAATTAAAAAACATACTACTTGAGGAATAAATCCAACTGCAAAAACACCAATTTTAAATTCTTCTTTTTTAATAAACCGTGCATAATCTGATACAAGAAGTGCCATAATGCCAACCAAACCATTCATGATGCCAATACAAGCCAACAATGAGACACCACCAATTTCCACACCCTCAGGTAAATATGCCCATACATTTCCTTCAAATGTAGATTGGTTCAATACAATAAAGAAAGCAATGGATAACAGGATAATAAAAATAGGCATTGACCATTTTTGTAATTTATCTAATTGTTTAATACCAAACCAATTTAACGGAATAACAGCTAAGCCAAAGAAAATCATTAAACCCCAAACAGGTACAAAAGAAATATACTCATGAACAGCTGATGCCATAATTGCACCTTCGATGGCACAATACATAATAAAGTTTAATGCATATATAAGGGATGTAATAGAAGCTCCAAAATATCCAAAGCCTCCTCCCCTCGCCATTAAATTAACATTTAAACCCGTCTTTGCTGCCAAATAGCAAATTCCTACACCTAAAATCCCTGCTACAACAGTCGCATAAACCGCTGCTAATAATGCATTTACTGCTCCAAAGCTCATTGCCATCAAGCTACCCATCTGGATAAAAAGCATTGCAGTGGCTACACCTAAAGTAACGTTAGTGATACTAATCCAGCTCATTGTCCGTCCTTCTGTTGGTACTTTCTCAAGTGCAAAATCATCTTTTCTTTCATCATTTTGTTGCCCTTCTACTTTTGGTTGAAGAATCTCTACCATATCCACATCCCCTTTAATAAATTTTTCACTTAAAAATCAAACACATTTAATTTCTGTCTCTAAATTATCCGGTAAGTATTTTGAATTTTCTGTATTTAACGTAAGCAACTTTCATGCCAAAAGTGATTTTTTGGTAGATTGAATGCTGTATTTTTTTTCAATCCTTATTCTGACTAGCTTTTTAACTTTTTTAACCTTTGAAAAATTGATGATAGATGTTTTTTTTGAAGAAAAAAAATAATAAAGCTCTCAAAACTGCAATTCTACTTGCAGTTTTGAGAGCTTTTTTCTATATTGATTCATTTAGAGAACAGTGACGAGTTTTACTACTCCATTACACTTCTGTTGGATTTACATACTTTAATTGTTTACTTTTATAAACTATTTTTGCTAAGAAAATACTAATTTCGAAAATAATGATTAATGGTATCGATACAGAAATATGAGATATAAATTCCGGTGGCGATATAAGACACGCAATAATAATTAAAATAAAATACGCATATTTTCTAAGTTTAACAATTTCATATGGATTAATTAATCCTATTGACGTTAATAACATCATGACTAGCGGTAATTCAAACGCAAGCCCAAATGGAAGTGTCAAATTTAATAAAAAAGAAAAATATTTTTCAGTGGTAAAAGAAAACGTCACTAAATCTTTCCCTAATCCTGTTACGAAATGCATAATATTCGGGAAAATAAAAAAATAACCAAATGCTAATCCAAGAAAAAACAAAATATACATAGAAGGAAGATATGCTAAAATGACTTTTCTTTCCTTTTTACTCAAAGCTGGGCGAATAAATAACCATAGCTGATGAGTAATTATTGGTAAAGTAACAGCAATGGCAAATACAGCTGCAATTCTAAAATATATCCAAATAATATCTCCAGGTCCTAGTACAACTAACTTATAATTCAAGTGAACTGTAAAAAAAAGATATATGTCTTTCACAAAAAACATCCCAAAGCAAAGAGCAACAAAGAAAATAAGCACAGATATAATAATTCTTTTCCTTAATTCTTCCAAATGTTCAGTTAAATAAAGATCTTTATCATTCATAATTAACAACCAGCACCTTTCAAAAAACTATGAACCAAACCACCTTATCAACAAACTATACTACCCTCAATTGTTTTACAGTCACATAAACTTCCTAAATACATATAGTAAAAATGTCTAAAAGCTTTAATCAATGTAAATTTATTCATTTCCCTCTTAATCTTTAATTCCGTATCATTTTAATGTTGGACTTGTGAACTTCAATTTAAACGAGATCCATTTTACAGGAGGATTTTATTATGCATATAATTACCATCATTCTCGTTGGTCTTGCAGCGAACCTAGATAACTTAGGAATTGGTCTTGCATATGGAATAAAGAAAACCAAAATACCCTTACTCTCTAATATAGTAATTGCTGTTATTTCAATGATTGTGACATATATTGCTGTTATCACTGGAAATACAATTACACATTATATTTCCACAACTACCGCTAATCTATTAGGAAGTATTTTGTTATGTATCATTGGTATTTGGACTATTTTGGCTCCGGTATTTTCCAAACCTACACCTTTTGAAAATCCAGAATATATTGATTGGGATCAAAATCAAATTATTTCAGCCAAGGAAGCTATTTATTTAGGATTTACATTATCACTTAATTGTTTAGCAACTGGTATTGCCATCGGAGCAAATAATATCTCTCCACTCTGGACTGTCGTATCAATTGGATTATTCTCCTTAATCACTATTGGAATTGGTAGTAAATTCGGCTATATTCTTGCGAAAACAGTGTTTGGGAAGCATTCCACAACAATATCAGGTGTATTCCTTATTCTCATAGGCTTGTATGAAATTTTTGTATAATATATCCGTATCGACTGAATAGAAATACGATTTATATTTATAAATTCGCTACTTTAATGTTGTTATATATAACATTTTTATATTAACTCCATTTAAAAATATTATGAAAAAAATTTCATATAGGAAAATGTGTTACTAAATAAATGTAGAAAACCAGTGATAAATTGCACTGGTTTTCTACATTTATTCTGAACTATACTTGTTTTCCGAAATGTCACTGAATCAAAATGAAATATATAGTAAGAAACCTTTGTAACCTGTAATTTTGCAGATTGCTGCTAAGTCCGCCACTACAATTCCACTGTTCGTTATGATGAAAAAATCAGGAAATAAACTTCTTTATAAATCAAGTGCATAAATACCCCTTGCCTTTTTTCAAATGTTACAATATAATGAATAAACAACATCGGAATAGTATAAACATTCTGAATATTATAATTACTATGTTTTCAAATGTTGATTTATCAACATAAATAAATCTCTGAGGTGATCATATGAACAGTTTATTAAACCCATCCATTATTCTTTGCCTTGCAGCAATACTTCTTATTGGCTATACGATAGGGATAAAGAAGAAGCATAAAATCACAACTATTATCATTTCAAGATTATTTTTATTACTAGGAACTGTCATTTTTGCAGATGACTTCATTATTGGTGATTATCAAAATGTAAATATCATAGAATCTGGTGCAATATACTTTGAATTAGGATTAGCAACACTACTAATTGCTCCTTTCTTACTTACTTCTCGCAAAAAGAAAAATATAATGGAATCAAAATAAAAAATAGGGAGTATTCAGAAAGTTATCTCAAACACACTTTCTGGATACTCCCTTTCTATTCAAAATAGCCGTCCTTTTAAGAAACCTTCTTAGCCTGATTTTCTTCTAGCAAAACATTTTTATTAAACATATACCTCAGAGCTGTACCATAAATAAATATATACTAAACCGCAAATATCCCCAGTTTAGATATTAATACACAACTTAATATTAATACGAAAATCAAACCTATTAACCGCTGCATTTAATGTTTCTAATTTGTTACAACCTATTTTATTCCCATATCGATTTAATTAGAATCTATTGATTATCTATTATACCCCATGTATGGTCAAATGCCCGTTTATAAACGCTACAATATTGTTAAACTACCAGGTGCCGAATGGCTTGGAGATTATAATATTACATTGCTAATGCATTATGTAGCTGGTATCCTCCTCATTTTTGTTTTTTTTATCACATGTTTGTCCACTTTTTCAACAAGGAGTTTGATGCACTCCCTAAACGTGGAGATGTAAAGGAATCTTGGAAAATCATAAAAGCAATGATGACTAATGGAGAAGAACCTCCAAGTGAAAAATATCTTGCCGTACAGAGACTTGCTTATATAGCTATAGCAGTAACAGTCTTATCACTGGTCATAACTGGATTAATCAAAGTGGTAAAAAATGTATCCGACTTATCCATACCAAATTCAATTGTATCTATTTCTACTGCCATTCATAATATCGCTACAGTTGCCCTTGTTGTACTTCTTGTGGCTCATCTTGCAGCTTTTATCATAAAAGCAAATCGGAAGCTTCTTCCAGGTATGTTTACTGGTTATGTTGACGAAGAATATGTAAAGCATAGGCACATATTATGGTATAAAAAGATTAAAGATAAGCAAAAGTAAAATTAAATTAAAATCTCACTTTAGATAAACTTGATACTTGTTTTTATTTATATATCTTGTTATTATACCTATAGGGGTATCAAAATCCCTATACTTATAAAAAGTTACACGAAAAAAATTAAATCAATATTATACTTAAAAAGGTATAAATGGGAGGATAAAATAATGAACGATATTACTGTATATTCAACAAATACTTGCCCTTATTGTACAATGATGAAAAATTTTCTTGATGATAAAGGGTTAGCCTATAAAGAAGTTAATGTTCAATTAGATCAACAAGCTGCACAAAAGTTAGTTGAAGAAACAGGACAAATGGGAGTACCGCAAACTAAGATTAATGGTAACTGGGTATTAGGATTTGATCCAGAAAGCTTGCTTTCTTTTGTTAAATAATATGATTATTTAACAAGCAGTCTTTATGTATTTAATATGTAAAATAAACAAGGAACTCCCAAAATTAAAACAGGAGTTCCTTGTTTATTTATGTCCCCTTTTTTACTTAATTAGGCCTGAAAACCTAGGCGATGTTCTTACGTTTTTTGCGTTCCAGAATGTTGGACATATGAGTTCTAATTAGTTTGTTAAGAAACCTTCTTAGCTTGATTTTCTTCTAGCATAGCTTTCTTTTTACCAGGAATCATATTAAACAAGATATTTAAAAAGATTGCTGATAAGCTCCCCATTACAATTCCACTATTTGTTATAATAGCAAGGTTTGAAGGTAAACTTTTAAATAAATCTGGTACAACTGTTACACCTAATCCCAAACCAATTGAGATGGCAATAATGAACATGTTTTCTTGTCTATCAAAGTTTACTCGGCTTAGCATTTTAATTCCCGCAGTTGCAACCATACCGAACATCGCAACCATCGCACCGCCTAATACAGATGTAGGAATAATAGTAGCTAATGCCCCCATCTTTGGAATAAGACCTAAAATCACTAAGAACATGACTGCTGCATAAATTACTTTTTTTGATTTAACTCCTGTAATTTGTAATAAACCTACATTCTGTGAAAAAGTAGTATATGGAAATGCATTAAATAATCCTCCGATTACACTTGCAAGTCCTTCCGCACGATAACCTTTTACTAGATCTTTTTCTTTAATTTCTTTATCACAAATATCTCCAAGAGCAAAGTAAACACCTGTTGATTCTACTAAACTTACAATTGCCACAAGCGTCATGATGATAATCGGTGTTATCTCAAATGTTGGAACACCAAAGTAAAATGGCTTTGGAAGATGGAACCAATCTGCATTAGTCATCTCAGTAAAATCAAGCATCCCCATAAAATAAGCAGCCACTGTACCAACAATAATACCTATTAAAACAGAAATAGCACGTAAGAAGCCACTTGAAAATTTATATAATAAAATAATAATTAATAAAGTTCCAAATCCTAAAAGAATGTTTTGTGAAGATGCAAAATCAGGTGCACCTTGATCGCCGCCAGCTAAATTATTAATAGCAACTGGAATTAAGGTAATCCCAATAATTGTAACAACTGAACCTGTTACAACAGGTGGAAAGAAGCGAACAAGCTTTCCAAAAAAAGTACTAATAAGCACAACAATAATACCAGAAACAATAATAGAACCATAAATACTTGAAATGCCGTATTCTCCACCAATTGAAATCATTGGAGGTACTGCCGTAAATGTACAACCAAGCATAATAGGAAGTCCGATTCCAGTAAATTTATTACTATATACTTGTAGTAATGTTGCGATTCCACTCGTTAATATATCGATAGATACTAAATATGTTAATTGTTCTCCATCAAGTCCCAAAGCACCACCAACAATTAATGGCACAAGAATAGCTCCTGCATACATAGCTAGTACATGTTGAATCCCTAACGAGCCAATCTTAAAAATATTGCTATTACTTTTCACCAATTTTACCCCCGTATAATTAATCTACAAATTCTACTTTGCCATCTTTCAATGAGGCAATTCTTGCTAGTGATTCAACTTGTACTCCAGTGTCTTTAACGAGTTGATGTCCATTTTGGAAAGACTTCTCAATAACGATTCCCACCCCAACAGGAATAGCTCCAGCTTGCTTTACAATATCAATTAAACCAAGAGCCGCTTGTCCATTTGCTAAGAAATCATCAATGATTAGTACACGATCGCCTTCTTGAATATAATTGCTAGAAATCGTTACTTCATTTGATTCTTGCTTTGTAAATGAATAAACCGTCGCAGTTATTAAACCTTCTTTTAAAGTTAATGATTTACGTTTACGAGCAAATACCATCGGTACCTTTAATTCTAATGCGGCCATTAATCCAGGTCCAATACCCGAAGATTCAATCGTAAGAACCTTTGTGATGCCTTTATCTTGAAACCTTGTCGCAAATTCCTCTCCTATTTGTTTCATTAGAAAAGGATCCATTTGATGATTAATGAAAGAGTCTACTTTCAATACATGCTCCGAAAGGACCTTACCCTCTTGCACAATTTTTTGCTTCAAAGCTTCCATGTTTAAACCTCCAATATTATGAAAAACATTTTTACAATAAAAAAGCTCGAACTAAAATACTATTCTCAAAAAAATGAGTACAGTAATTTAGCTCGAGCTTATATTTATACAATCTCAAGAAAAAAATACGCACCCATAGTCAAGTTATTTCCGGTAACTTGGTAGAAACTCGCGAGCCATATCCTCGCTATTATATGAGAGACTTTTTTATTATCGATAAACGGTATTATATCGACAGAAATCGACTTTGTAAAGAACTTAGAACCGAATTATTTGGTATAGGTTCTTTCTTTTTGTTCGTGAATTGGTACTCTCTGGCAGGTTGCATAGGAAGAAACGTAGGCAGATTACGGGTTTATAAGGTGTCAGTAGTGTTTTTTGGTGACAATGTAGACAATTCAAACCAAAAAAAGTTCTATTTTTCATATAATTCTAAAAATAATTTCTATCTTCTAAAATCAATAAGTATCCCTATTTATTCCCTCAAAATCTCCCTTCATTGTCACGCCAAACATCAACCAATACTACAGCTTAATCCATACTGAATTTCTTCAACTCCAACAGACATTACTGAAATATTCACTATAGCTGCATTAATAAAATAGTTTCGTAACCAAATTTTTAAACTTTATTCCATTCTTTTTAATTATATTAATATATCTACTTTTTGTAAGCGTTATCACTCATAAATTACACCTTCTATGAACTTCACATTTATTTCACAATTATCCCCAAATAAAACCAGAGTAAATCCTTATAAAATCAACTTACCATTATTCTTATAGTGAAAAAATGAGCATTGAACAATTTGTGAATCTGTAAATTTCTTCTAGATATTTAAAATTTGTTTTGTATGATGAAATTGTACTCATAATATTTACTATTTTTTGAAAGGAGTGAAAAATATGTCACAAACTCAAATGAAGAAAAAAAATCCTCCTCAAACAGAAGAGCATTCTTCATTGAAAGGGGCACTTGCTTCCGTTTTTTTAGTTGGTTTTTTCATTATTTTCACATGGGTCGGTGTATATTTTTTATTTTTAGATCGGCTATAGAATTTAAGGAGGAAAGATTGCCATGAACATGCATAAATACGAAAAAATATGGCTCATTTTCGGTGTCACATCACTATTAGTATTTCTTTCTGTATTAGGTGTAAGTGCGTTCTATATGGGAAATCAACCACCTAGTTGTTTAACAACTATTAACCCTGAGAAAGTAGATACGACAAAGCCTTTTGATAAGCCTGGTTTAAATAAAGTAGAGGGAAAAGAATGGGATTATGAATTAGTTTTTGTAGCATCTGCCTTTTCATACAATCCAACAAAAGTAGAAGTTCCAAAAGGAGCTAAAGTAAAAATAATCGCTACAACGAAAGATGTTATTCACGGTTTTGAGGTTGCTGGTACAAATATTAACATGATGTTAGAGCCTGGATACATAAGCGAGCATATCGCAACCTTTAATAAAAGGGGAGAATTTTTAGTACTTTGTAATGAATATTGCGGTACAGGTCATCACATGATGAATTCAAGAATCGAGGTGGTTGAGTAATGACAAACGTTTCAGCTTTTAAAGTAGATGCTCGCGATGCCAAGCTGGCTATGGCTCATTTCTATGTGGCATTTATTGCCTTAGCTTTAGGTGGTTTAGCAGGCTTATTACAAGTTCTAGTACGTACTGGTAAAGTTGAACTCCCTTTTGGCATTCAATATTATCAAGTTTTAACTGTTCATGGTGTTTTACTTGGACTTATTCTTACAACTTTCTTTATTCTTGGCTTTCAATTTGCAGCTGTTAGTCGCACCACTGCAGCTTTAACGAACGGTGCACGTAGAGTTGGATGGCTTGGATTTTGGTTAATGACAATTGGTACGGCCATGGCAGCTACTATGGTTCTACTTAACGAAGCAACCGTTCTCTTTACTTTCTATGCACCACTTCAAGCTCATCCAATCTTTTATATTGGCTTAACTCTTGTTGTTGTGGGTAGTTGGTTTGCTTGTGGGTCGATGATTTCAAACTATGTAAAATTCAGAAAGCAAAACCCAGGTAAAATCAGTCCGTTACTTACATTCATGGTAGTCGTTAATTCAGTGCTATGGATTGTTGCAACACTTGGAGTTGCAACAACAGTATTATTCCAAATGCTTCCTTGGTCGCTAGGGCTTGTAGATTCCATAGATGTGTTAATAAGCCGTACTTTATTCTGGTACTTTGGGCATCCACTTGTTTATTTCTGGCTATTGCCTGCGTATATGTGCTGGTATGTAGTAATCCCAAAAATACTTGGAACAAAAATTTTCTCTGACTCATTAGCTCGGATGTCTTTTATTTTATTTTTAATTTTTTCCGTTCCAGTTGGTTTTCATCATCAGTTAACAGAGCCTGGTATTGATCCGGCATGGAAGTTCTTACAAGTAATCTTAACATTCTTAGTTGTTGTACCTTCATTGATGACTGCCTTCTCGATGTTTGGAACATTCGAAACATATGGACGTTCTCAAGGCTCACGAGGATTATTTGGCTGGATTAAAAAACTCCCTTGGGGAGATGCCCACTTTGTTGTTCCATTTATCGGTATGGTAGCCTTTATCCCTGCCGGGGCAGGAGGAATGGTCAATGCATCAAACCAATTGAACCAAGTTGTTCATAATACTATATGGGTTACAGGTCACTTTCACTTAACATTAGCTACTTCCGTTGTGTTAACATTCTTTGGTATTTCATATTGGCTTGTTCCTCACTTAACTGGGCGTGTCCTAACAAAGAAAATGAATCAGTTAGCGATTGTTCAAGCTATTATATGGGCTATTGGCATGGGCTTCATGTCTGGAGCTATGCACATTGCAGGGCTACTTGGCGCACCACGCCGCTCATCTTATTCAACATACGGAGACTCTTCACAAGCGCTTGATTGGATACCATATCAATTCATGCAAGCAATTGGCGGTACAATCCTTTCAATTGGGATTATTTTAGTACTTATCATATTCATTAATTTAGCCTTCTTTGCTCCAAAAGGAGAGCAAGAATTCCCTGTAGGTGAATCTGATGAGAATGCATCACCTATTCCTGTTGCCTTCGAAAACTGGAAGCTATGGCTTGGTATTACATTTGTTTTAATTCTATTCGCATACACTATACCATTTGTTGATATGATCCAAAATGCCCCTGTCGGATCTAAAGGATATAAGTTTTGGTAAAAGTCCACACAAAAAACCAGCTCATTACAGCTGGTTTTTTACTATTTTTCATGAAATAATCTGGCTTTTTTTAATAAGCTTCCTTACATCCACACTAGCCAATATAGCACTCACAAAGATAATAGCGCCCCCGACTATTTGAATAGCTGTAATACTTTCCTGAAAAACAATTATACCAATAATCATTGCTGTCAATGGCTCTACAGTGGCTAATATGGAAGCCTTACTACTTTCAATAACCTTCAAGCCTTCTGTATATAAAAGATAAGCTAGCACTGTCGAAAATAAACAAAGGCCTAGAACATATATCAATGCTTTCATATTCATCAGCATAGAGAATTTCTCCCAAATTCTTGTATAAGGAATCAATGCAATTGACGCAACGAGAAATGTGTAAAAGCTTACCGTAAAAGAAGAATATTTACGAATAGCGAATTTTCCAAAAATACTATAAAGGGCATATCCAAAACCTGAGCCAATGCCAATTATATATCCAAGCATATTCCCTTGATCTAGAGTTGATAATTTTAATCCTGTCACAAGTAAACAACCTACTAACGTCATACACAATAAGATAATTTTACTCGTTGTTAATTTTTCTCTCAAAAACATAACTGACATTACCATCACAAAAGCAGGAGCCGTATAAAGTAAAATAACAGATACAGAGACCGATATCATATTCATACTAGTAAATGATGCCCAATTGAAGAATGCCATACTTAATATCCCAGTTCCAATGAATAAGTATGTATCCTTAAATGCAATCTTCATTTCTTTTCTTTTCATTGTATAACCATATAAGAAAAGGAGAAAGCAAGAAACCATCACACGTATAGTCACTATTTCCATTGCACTAAAACCCAATGTTGTTAACCCTTTTACAAATACGCTAATAATCCCCCAACAAAATGCCGCTCCCATTATGAAGCAACTATACAATAACACACTATTGTTTTTCATAATCCTTTTCCTTTTTCAAATATTCTGAACTTTAATTCCCTATCATTCTATCATAATTATTACCATAGTATGACTGAAGCAATAAAAAAGCTAAGTATATTGCTGGTCAAGTGACTTCAATTATACTTAGCTTTTCTTGATTTATTCTTCTAATTGATATATCGCACTATATTTCTTCTTCAAATAATCAATTAAATATTGTACATTTAATCCTTCACCCGTAATATCATGCACTAGTTCTAATGGGTCTTTTAGTTTTCCATATTGATGAATTTTTTCATTCAACCAAGATTTGATTGGCGTTATATCTCCACTTTCTAAAATTTCATCAAAATTAGGGAAATCTTGTAGCATAGCATGTTTAAATTGTGATGCATACATATAACCTAATGCATAAGATGGGAAATAGCCAAAGCTTCCACCTGCCCAGTGAACATCTTGGAGTACCCCTTCTCCATCATTACTTGGTTCAATGCCTAAGTATTCTTTATACTTCTCATTCCAAATTTGTGGAAGTTGACCTACTTCAATCTCGCCATTAAATAATGCCTTTTCAATTTCGTAACGAACCATGATGTGAAGTGGGTATGTTAACTCATCTGCTTCGATTCGAATAAGTGAAGGCTTAGAAGCATTAATCGCACGATAATACTCTTCTAACGTTACATATTTAAATTGTGAGGGCGCATATTGTTGTAAAAGAGAATAATTTTGCTTCCAGAAACCATAATTTCGACCAACTAAACTTTCAAAGAATAATGATTGTGATTCATGAATTCCCATTGATGTACCTGTTGCAAGCATAGTTCCATCTAAATCTTTAGAAATATTCTGTTCATAGATAGCATGTCCACATTCATGAATCGTTCCAAAGATAGCTTGTTGAAAATCATGTTCCTCATATTTTGTAGTGATACGAACATCACCCGAATTCATAGTAATTTCAAATGGATGTACTGTCTCATCTAGTCGACCTGCATCAAAGTCATATTGTAATTGCTTTAATATTTCCAAACTAAATTTCTCTTGCTGTTCTTTTGAGAAATAGTCATATAAGAAATCAACATTAGGCTTATGATCGCTCGCTGCGATTTTCTGAACAAGCGGAACAATTTCATTGCGTAGCTTTCCAAAGACATCATCAAGAATCTCAACTGTCATACCTGGTTCATATAAGTCGAGCAAAGTATCATACTTATTCTTTTCATATCCCCAATATTCGATAAATTTACGGTTATAATCAACGATTTTTTCTAGATATGGCTGAAATAGTGCAAAATCAGACTTTTCCTTTGCCTCTTCCCATACACTTTCCGCTTTCGTTACTAAAATATTATATTGAGTATATTCCTCTTGAGGGATCTTTTTATTTCGGTCATAATCCTTTTGACACTCTTGAACTAATTTTTTCACTTTTGGTGAAAGATTAGTAAATACTTCTGGCTTCGTAAGTTCTTCTATGTAGTTTTTCATATCATTACTAGTTGATAATATAAATACTTCCTCTGATAACATACCAATAACTTCAGATCGTTGTGGTACACCTTTTTTCGGAGCTCCTGTACGCAAATCCCAGTAGATGAGATTAAGCGCCTCTTCATACGCGACAATTTTCTTAACTAGTTGCAAAAAATTCTCTTCTGTTGTTCTCACTTCATTTGTCATATTCATACCTCCTCTATTACTTTCATTTTAGCATACTACATTGTAAAGCAAAAAAGCTCTTAGAAAAAGAATTCTTTTCCTAAGAGCTTGTCTATTTATGACACGAAAAATTAGTTTTTCACTTCTGGTGTAACTGGTAATACGTCTTTAATTGCTTCAAGCACTTTTGCATCTAACTGCTTGTCTATAAAAATTTGAACTTGGCCACTATCATTAATTGTACGAATAAGTCTACCAATACCTTGGCGTAAACGAAGAATCATATATGGTAAATCTACTTCTGTGAAAGGATTTTTCACTGCTTGTCGCTTCGCTTGGAACACTGGATCGTTCGGAGGGAATGGCAAGCCATAAATGATTACATTATTTAACGATTGTCCTGGAATATCTAAGCCTTCCCACATATGATGTGAGCATAGTACAGATGTTTCATCACTTTGGAATCTCTTTACCGTTTTACTCATTTCCTCGTCGCCTTCAAAATACACAGGGAAATCAAGTTTCGTTTGCTCCATATGTGAACGGAATGCTTTCATCTCTTCTAATGATGGGAAAAGTACTAGAGTACTTCCGTTATTCTCTTGAATACTATTAAGAACGGCTTCATTCTTTTGTTGTACTTCATCATTAGCATAAGCTGATAAGCTGATTTTCATCACTTCATCATAATCAAACGGTGAAGCTACAGTGAAGCTACTATAATTCTCGATTCCTAAACTCTTAGCAATATAATCAAAAGAACCATTTTCAGAAAGAGTTGCTGATGAGAAAATAAATGGCATGTCTTTTGCAAATACTTCTTTGGATAGAATATCGCTAACTAAACGTGGCATGATTACTAGAGAGCAATTTGTCTCATCTTTCTCTAGCCATACTACTGCATTATTACCTTTCGAGAATAATGATAAAGAATATGAAATTTGCTCTAAATATTCTTCACTACCTTTTAAGCTATATTCGTCAATAGTATGCAACTCGGCTTCAAATACTAATGCTTCTAAAATATTCTCAACCTGTTCACGTAACTTCATCGCTTTCGTTTGAATGCTAGCAACAGATTGTAATTCATATCTATGTGAGCCCGGAATTTGTTTGCTATTCTCATGAAGAGCATCAAAGAACGTCTCATTGTAATAGATTGTGTCTTCAATTGTATTTAATGTTTCTTCACGCATATCGTTTGCTAAAAGGGATGTTAAGACATCACTAATCATATTCTCAGCAATTTTGTATGTTAAGCCTTTTTGTGCAGAAAACTCTAATAAATGCCCTTCATCAAAAACAACTGCGCTATACTCAGGCAATAACGGTAATTGCCCTTCACGTTTACGAGATTCTTTCGTCCAAATATGTTCCATAAAGAAATCATGAGAACATACAATTAAATCAATCGCTTTACGATAATGATCTCTTGATAATGTTTGCCCACAGCGATGGCGTTTTTCACAAGAGAAGCAATTTTGTAATGAATCCCAACCAACTTTATTCCATTCTTCATCTGTCAGATACGAGTATTCCTTACGATCTCCATATACCTCAAACTTCGTTAAAGAAGAAGAATCATGGACGAAATCTGGCAAATCATCATGAAGTTGATCGATGTTTTCACTATCTTCTTTCATATATGCATAATCAAGTTTATTTAAACATACATATTGATCTCTTGATTTAGCTAAACGAACATCGATATCTAAGCCTAGCGCTTCAGAAATTTTGGCAATATCGCCTTCTTCTTTTACTAGCTGCTCAATCAATGTTTCATCTGCACATGAAATAATAGCAGGCTGATTGCGATAACGTGCGTAGCAAATTGCATAAAGCAAATATACGATTGTTTTACCTGTTCCAACGCCCGCTTCAGCAAAGATTGTTTGCTTCTCCTTAAATGCTTTTTCTAATTGATAAGCCATGAAGATTTGTTCATCACGCTCTTCAAAGCCTTTCTCTGGTAAAATGTCATAAAAAACGTCACCAATCCACTCGGATAATTTATCATAAAATCCTTCATCTTTAGATATCGTAAACGGAAGTGTTTTCAGCATAACTCTTTCCTTTCCTGCTCTCATATATATACATTCTCAAAAGAAAAATTGGCATAGTGTCCTTGCCAATTTCAACTTTTGCTATTCATACGATTTTTTCTGGAGATAGTATGACAATGCAGCTGATAAATCAGTATGTGCTTGAGTCAACTGCTCCATACCTTTATTGTCTAACTGCTCTTCTTGTTCTAATTGTTCATACGAATATAATAACGCCTTTTGAATCAATTGAAATTCACTCAGCATAAAATCATCCATTACATAACTCTCCTTTTTTTGCAATATGAATACATCCTATGCAAAAACAAAGAGAATTATGTAGTCATCTTATTTTTCTGCTCGCTTCGGTCTTTTACCCCAATACTGATAGAAATCTGTACGGATAAAACCATTAAACAGCTTACGTTTCTTCGTCGCTGGCTTACCGTATAGCTTCTCAAAGCCCTCATATGACGTTAGCATGTAAACAGACCATGTTTCATATTGACCAAACACACGACCCATATCTCGATACATCTTCTCAATAGTTGGTTGATCAGAAAGTCGCTCCCCATACGGTGGATTACCTACGATAACACCATTTTGTTCAAATTTCTCATTAATTGTCACATCGCTTACCTGCATTTGCTTGAAGTTAATTAAATCTCCAAACCCTGCTTCTAGCGCATTTTTCTTAGCAATTTCAATCATTTTATGATCAATATCATAACCTGAAATATTGAGTGGTTGATCATAATTTGCTTTTTCATCTGCTTCGTCTCTTACTTTGTCCCAAATGGTAGCTGGCATCCAAGGCCATTGTTCTGAAACAAACTCACGGTTAAAGCCTGGTGCAATATTTTGTCCAATCATTGCCGCTTCAATCGGAATTGTACCAGAACCACAGAAAGGATCAATGAATGGACGATCAGGATTCCATTTCGTTAACAGTACAAGTGCTGCAGCCATCGTTTCTTTTAATGGTGCTCCACCTTGCCCTACTCGATAACCTCGCTTATGAAGACCTACTCCAGAAGTATCTAATGTAAGTGTAGCTACATCTTTTAGTAAGGAAACTTCCAACTTGAATAAAGGACCATCCTCCTTAAATCTAGCAACTCTTTTATATGCTACTTTTAGTCGTTCTACTATCGCTTTTTTTACGATAGCTTGACAGTCTGAAACAGAGAAAAGCTTTGACTTCACAGATTTACCTGAAACTGGAAATTCCCCATCTTCCGTAATATACTTTTCCCATGGAAGTGCTTTTGTTTTTTGAAATAATTCTTCAAAAGTGAACGCTTTGAATGAACCTATTTCAATTTTGACGCGATCAGCCGTTCTGAGCCACATGTTAGCACGTGCGATGGCTGTTTCGTCACCTTTAAAAATAACTTTCCCATTATCAACTTTACATTCATATCCTAAATCTCTTACTTCTTGTGCTACAAGAGCCTCTAGCCCCATTGCAGCCGTTGCAATTATCGTATATTGTGCCATTACATCACCTTTTACTTATTTTAACAGTTCACTTCATCACATTGAAGAAACTTATATTATTAGTCATTATCATCATTTCATTATATATTATGCACTAACCATTATAACAACAAAGACTCTCCTCTTAAAGGAGAGTCTACGATTGAAAATGTAAATTTTACATTATTTTTGATAACGCTCTGTAAGCCATGTTTTGTTCCTCCGTACTTCTAGCGACCACGCATGATCTCGTACTAAAGGCGGCAATCATCTATCTACAGGCTACTGCCTGTCCTTTACCTCGTTCATTTCCGAGGTGTAAGGTGCCCCTACCTAAATTTGGGTTTCTCACTCGTGGGGTTTACCCGTTCCACCCTCTTCATTTCTGAAAAGGCTTCGTCACTGTGGCACTTTTATAGGGTTGTACCATATCCTGTAACAGGACTTAGGTAGTTTCCCGGCCGTCAGCCTTCAAGGCTGCCCTAGCTTATTTTTTCACTAGGCACGAACACTACAAGCATCTCAGCTTGTGCGAGCATGGACTTTCCTCTACAATTCATTAAATGAATGCAGCGATTACCCGAACGTCATCAAAAGATAACATCACCTATTATATTGTGTCTTTGACAATTTTACAATGGGATTTTACAATTTTTTATTATTCTACACAAAAAAATTTCATTTCATACCAAAAAACCTATTCGTAAAGCTTATTACCGAAAACATGTTTTTCTAAATTAGACAATCTTTTTAGAATATCAAAGTTCGTTGTTCCTGGAGCAGCTTGTTGATAAGAAGCTGTAGGACGACTTTGAGTATCTTCTGCCTTCTTGCGCAGCTTTAAGTTCTCTTGTCTTAATTCTTCAATTTCTTGATGAAATGTTTCATAATCACGAATTACTAAGTCCAGGAATTGATCTACATCTTCTGGTCTATAACCACGCATTCCTGTTTTAAATTCTTTTTCTAATATATCTTTTGCTGTCAATTTTATTTTATCCGATAGCATCAGGATTCACCTCAATACATACGCCATTCATTAGCTTTTCTATTATTTTTTCAAAAAGAGTAAACTTTGTCAATTTATCTTACGAAATTAATTAAAATATTTCTTTATTCTTGACTAAATTCACATATTTGTTAATCATTTAAATAATCCATAGACGCTGCTTCAATATACTGTTGTAGCTCATAGAAGTCCATTTGCATAATTTGATAATCATGCTTTTCTTGATAGCGCTTTGATTCATTATAGAAATATTTTACGCTTCCTTCTTGTTCTTCATCGTAAACAATAAGCAGCCCATCAGATTTAGCTAAAAGAAATTGATCTCTATTCTTAAACTGCATTGGATTTACATATTTTTGCTTAGATATAGCTTCTACAAAATCCGCTTGAGATAATATGTAATGATAATATTCTTGATTTTTTTCATTCCAATTACTTTCTTGTTCCAAAAAAGGGGGCGTCACAGCTAAATGTAATTCAGGATATTCTTTTCGAATATTTATAACAGCCTCTCCTGCCCATAATTCCACGCCGAGTTGACCTGTAATAATCACCCATTCAAGACCTTCTTCTACAAGTTGAAGAAGTCGCTTTTCGATAGCTTTCTTAATGAAGTTAGCTTCGTTGGAATTATTATTAAATATACCCAGTTCAAAGTTTTTATATCCTGTAACAAATAACACTTTTAACATAATTGCTCCTTTATTTCAAAAATAGTTTAGGTATTTGCAATTGTCCAAAAGTGTAACATAAAGTAACAACGAAAGAAAGGGCTGATACTCAGCCCTTGTTTTAACAGCAAAATGGTCGTGGTGGCGGACAACATGGTGGTGGTGGACAACATGTTGGCATTGGTGGCATACCTCCACAAATTACTTGTTGGTTACAGCATCGGTTCACAACAGATTGAGTTTGCGGGAAGTAGTGTTGATGTTGGAATACGTGGTCATTCACTGTTGTTGTATGTGTTGGATGCACATGTGGAACAATGTGCTTAAAAATATTCTTATTGACAACATTGTTTGTAGGGCTCACATTTGCAGGCATTACTTGAGTTGGACCGATATTTGCAGGGTTTACTTGTGTAGGACCACCAAAGCCGCCGCCTGGGAATCCACCAAAGCCACCCATTCCAGGCCCCATTGTAGCTGGACTTACTTGTGTTGGAAAGCCACCCATTCCCATTCCAGGGCCCATTGTAGCTGGACTTACTTGTGTTGGAAAGCCACCCATTCCGCCTCCTGCCATAATCGGGCTAGTGTTAGGTGTAGCGCACATACCATGATATTTTTTATCCATCATAGTGTCCCCTCTTTCATCATAGTTTTAACTTACATTAACAGACTATGAATTCAAAAAGGCACATGTACTAGTCAAAAGACCTATTTATTATAAAAAAGCATAGAAGTTATCCTTTAATACTGTAAACATTACTACTGTTAAACAAACAACTAAGAAAAACAAAAACAGAATCATTTTTTGCATGCTTTTTACCTCGCTCACATTCACAAATTACGTTTCTCACATTTGTACATTCTACACGTTCTTTCTAGCCTCAACAATATTTATTTTCTTATCAATTTCTTAATAATTTCTTAAGTCATGGAATAGTACCCGCTCTCTATAATTGGGAACCTCTTAAACTTGTCCTACATACACTTATAAGTATAAGAAGAAACACCATATAACCTCGGAATGAAAGGAGAGAAAATAATGTCTACTGATAAAAAAATGAATCACCTACCTTCAAGGCGTAATAGAAATGATACTTTCTCTGATTTTATATCCAATATCGATCAACTCTTTAGTGGAAAACCTATAGGCGGTGCACTACAATCAATGGACAGTTTCTTTCACAATTCCACCATGAACAGAAGCTTTCCTATTGAAATGACAGAAGAACACGATTCCTATATTGTGCGAGCAAAACTTGCCGGTATAAAACAACAACAAATTAATATTGAAGCATACAATCAATCGTTAATGATCACTGTTCATAATTATGAACAGTCCCATCAACATGACAAAAATGGCAAAACCCTTAGTCAAAAGCAAGCATTTCAAACCGTTTCAAGAAGTGTTACATTCGTTAAACCAATAAACGACCAAGGGATTATTGCACAACATAATGATGGATTACTAGAAGTAGTCGTTCCAAAAATTAAAGGAAAAGAAGTAAAATTCATCAACGCTAAATAAAACACATCTAAAGTAAGCATTAGTCACGTGCTTACTTTTTTATTTCATTATTTCAAAATAACAAAAGAGGGTATCTAATTTGATTTCTTTAGA
The DNA here is from genome assembly GCF_000380245.2 of Bacillus massiliigorillae. Taxonomy (GTDB): domain Bacteria; phylum Bacillota; class Bacilli; order Bacillales; family DSM-1321; genus Bacillus_AD; species Bacillus_AD massiliigorillae. Next base: position 850,070 of record NZ_HG428741.1, on the reverse strand, counting down.
TACCCTCTTTTGTTATAAAATGATTAGTCAATTATGTTGCTTTGAAGAAACCTCCAAGCCCTTTAAACATACTTCCCACCTGGTTTACCGTTCCCATCATTTGTCCAGCCGTATTCATCATTTTAGTAACATCCATCGAACCATCCTGAGTTTTAAATTGATTCATGATAGATTGAAAGCCAGATGGTTGTTGCTTTTGCATAAATGCTTGCTTCGGATATGGATTCGGATATTGAGTAGCTAGCTGTTGCTGCACTTTAGGCGAGTGTAAAGGATTGGCAAATGGCGAAGGTTTCGCTCCTGCCATCGGAGGAGCTGCTGCTGGTTGTTGATAGCCCATTTGAGGCTGAGGCATCGGAATATGCCCTCCGTTAAACATCCCCTGTCCATATGGTTGCATATTCCCCTGCATTGGATGAGGATACATTTGAGGCTGCATTTGTTGCATCTCTTGTGGTGGAAACATTCCTTCTTGATAATATGGCATTGATTGCGGGAAGTTAGCTGGGCCATACATATTATAAGGCTCTCCCATTGGTGGATATGGCTCATCATATCGACTGTCATAGTAGAATTGTGGCATTTGTCCCATCATTGGAAAGGGTCTCATCATGTCAGCTCCCTTCTTTCTACATCATCATTATTCCCTGTAATATATGCGAAAACCTCCTATGTTGTGATATTAGCCACAAACCATTCAGGAGGTTTCCCTTCTAGACTAATTGCCTTTCAATTGTTTTTAAAAGAAATTTAGTTGATTGATAATAACTTTTAAAACGACTATAACTCGTAGAATATTGGAATGCTTGTACACTTAAAGTACAAATATTGTCTACAACCTGTTCAACTTGTCGCTCACCTTGAATATAAGCTTCATTATTCTCTATTACTTGTTGAATTGATTCATACCATTTTTGAGCACGGTCACGAACGCTATTTGCATAAGGCTCCACATCCTTATAAAAATCAGCCTCTTCTTTCGTAAGGCGAACTTTTTCGTATTTCTCATTTATATCATCAAGTAATTTATTTAATTCTTTTGTGTATAATAACGCTTCTTCTCTTGTCATTTTATTCACTCCATCTTTCAAACTTGTTTACCAATATACGTGATATCTACGATAAACTCAAAAAAAATAGCGTCACTTAGACGCAAATACATGTTAATAACTAAATTCTGGTTTAATTGTCATTACCTGATTATGAGATTCCCCCTCTACATTCACGAATTGTTTCAATAAAAATTCCCGCTCTACATCTCGATAATCACTTACTACTTGCGATACCTTTTTCCGTTGCTTGGTGATTAGATTTTCTTTCTCTAACTGAACGGACATAACTACTTTTTCTTCTATTACATCTAATTGCAAATTCATATATTGAATCATCGCTTCTAATTCAAATGGCGTAACTAATTCTTTCTTCATTATTTTCCCCCTCATTCCATATTGGTTTTTTGTAATAATTCTATACATCCCTATCATTACCTTCCTTATAGACAAAACTAGAAGAATATCGGCAAAAAAAGTAGGTCTAATAGTTGATTCGACAAAATACTATGCATGATTTCACAACGCATAGGCAGACTATCGTTAGGAGGTGTTCACTATGGGTAGAAATGATTCCAAAGAACAAGAACTAAAAGAAAAGAAAAATACAACTACAAAAGCTGGGCAAGGAAATCCGAAACTAGATCGACCAGACCGTCCAGCTACTTGAGAAAAGCGGAAGTGCCTCTGTTAGCTTCGTATGGATTGGAGCCCTCCGAATGAGATATAGGAAACACGAAGAGACGTTAGTCCATTCGATGTTGACTTATCGTAAGGAGGTTGGCGAAATCCACTAGAAGCTGGGCACTGGAGCTGAACAATAGAAAAACCGGCACTGGTCTTTTTTGATTGATGCCATTACTTCAAATTTAAAAGGTCTGATGCCTTAGAGGGCTCAGACCTTTTCCTTATTCATCACTTAAATTCCATATTGAATTGAGTAAACGGAATTGCTTTTGCTTTTTTTCATACCATTTCGTTATATTGATATTCTTTGGTTTGCTAACGTTTCTAACCCATTTACTCTTCACCTTTTGCGTTTGTTCCCAATCGCCTTTTTCCACACTACTTAAATCAATGACCGGATAAACTGTTCGCAAATACGGTGTTTCTCTCTGCTTTCGATACGGAAAATACTGTTCGTAATCTTCTCTTGAACCAGTATGTTCTGTCTTAGCAGCAAATTGATAAAAATGAGGAAATAGTTCGGATGAAAATAAAATATTCGCTAATACTTTACCTAGATAAATTCGCTCATCAAGTTTCCTAAAACTGTGAGCGGAAGCCCCGTATAATTCACCACGAACAGTTGGAAATAATACCGCGCTAAAATGCAGCAAATCTTGAAATAAAAAAATATGAGATTGAAAAACCTTCTTTTGAAAAAAAGCGCCCTCTATAATCGGCTTTTGCACGACATTTTGTTCATTAATGATAAGTGATGTCATCAGTCGATTTTCATTTCTTTCTTTCCAAAACAACTCCCATTCTTTACACATAAAGTAAGACGTTGAAAAATATTTATTTAAGTGAAACAAAGATGTACTTGTTTTCGTCGAATAATGATAGAGCAATAATTGAGGGAAAGCGTCTTTAAAAATTAAAAAGTTCGTCGTTTCGTAAGTAAGAAACAACTCTTTTCTAAAGTGAGGCGGTAATGTTTTCGGTAAGATTGCACCTTCAAGGTCACACATATTCCAACCAGCGTTTCTTGAAACCATACTAGCTAGAAAAGCCCACTTAATTTCAGGATACATCTTAAAAAAAGTAAAATAAGCATTCGTTCGAGAGATATTATCTTTGTTATATTTCGTTGTATAGTTCATAATAATTGAAATTAAATCTTGCTGATGTGTTTTATTGCTTTCTAATGGAGAAAATGTGAGCATTCGTACTACCTCTTTCTATCTAAAAAACAAAAAGTGTATAATCATACTATTAGGGTGAAGTGATTCCAATTATTTTATACTACATTTCATTTCCATTTCTGTTATCATAGATGAGGGGTCAGGGGGTAGAAGAATGGTCTTTCATTATCCGAATGGTAAAAAATTCGTAGCTGTGAACCAAAGACAAAACAATCAAGTAACAGCTAAACAACAGATTAATTACAGTAATCGTGGTATGACTTTAGAAGAAGATCTAAATGAAACGAACGAATATTATCTTGCTCATAATATTGCAGTAGTTCATAAGAAGCCTACACCCGTGCAAATTGTAGATGTTCATTATCCAAAAAGAAGTGCTGCTGTCATTAAAGAAGCATACTTCAAACAAGCTTCCACCACGGATTATAATGGTGTATACCGTGGAAAATATTTAGATTTTGAAGCAAAGGAAACGAAGAATAAAACTTCATTTCCATTACAAAACTTCCATGAACATCAAATACAACATATGGAACAAGTGCTAAGGCAACAAGGTTTAGCATTTATTATCATGAGTTTTTCCTCCACTGGAGAAATCTTCATTATGGAAGCTCTTCATTTAATCCAATTTTGGAATCGAATGAAGAATGGTGGAAGAAAATCTATTACAAAAAAAGAAGTAGAACTTACTTCATATAAAATCTCGATTGGCTTTCAACCTAGAATTGACTACTTAAAAGTAGTTGACCAACTCATAGAGAAAGCATAAAAGGTTGTCAAGAAAGGCAGGTTAGCTTTAAATGGCTGATAATTTTCAAACCAGAGAAGAAAGACGAAAAAGTCAACAACAAAATAAAAAAAGCAGAAAAAGTAAAAAACCATCCAAGAAATCAACTAGCATATGGAAACGCATCTTACTAGTTTTCTCGATAATAGTTCTAGTCGGTATTATCGCAGGTGGAGCAACGTTTGCTTACTTTGTTAGCTCTGCTCCAAAATTAGACGAAGCACTCTTGAAGGACCCTGTTTCTTCAAAGATTTTCTATACAGATAAAGATGGTAATAAAAAATTCATTGAAGTCGGTAAAGAAAACCGAGATTATATTACCTTTGATAAAATCCCAAAGCAGGTTGTAGATGCGGTATTAGCAACAGAAGACTCTCGCTTCTACAAACACCATGGTGTCGACATCTTTCGTTTAGGTGGTGCGGTTATCGCTAACTTAACAGACGGATTTGGTTCACAAGGCGCTAGTACAATTACACAGCAGTTAGTAAAGCGTTCCTTCTTAACTGATGAGAAAACATTAAAGCGTAAAGCTCAAGAGCTTTGGTTATCATTTCAAATTGAAAGAAAATATTCGAAAGAAGAAATCTTTGAAATGTATATTAATAAAATCTTTTACGGTGCAAATGCCAATGGTATTGCCACTGCCGCTAGAACATATTTTGATAAGGACTTGAAAGACCTTACATTAGATGAAGCAGCTACACTAGCTGGTCTACCACAAAGTCCAAGTAGATACAATCCGTTTAATAATCCGGAGCGTGCAGAGAAAAGAAGAAATGTTGTACTTTCACTCATGAATCAACATGGCTATATTAGCGAAAGTGAAATGAAGGAAGCACAAAACATTTCAATTGAGAAAAGATTAATACCTGAGAATAAGCGTGGTAAAGACAATACTGATCCATATGATGCGTTCATTACTCAAGTAATTGAAGAAGTAGAAGAAAAAACAGATTATAATATTTTTACGGATGGTCTTGAAGTTTATACATCAATGGACCCTGAAGCACAAGAATATGTATACAATATGTTAAATACAAATGACGTTATTAACTACCCTAATGAAGATTTACAAGCAGGTGTCACATTACTCGATACTCAAACAGGTGAAATTAAAGCATTAGGTGGAGGAAGAAATAAAGGTGTTAAGCGTGGTCTTAACTATGCAACAAGTGTAGAAAGACAACCTGGTTCTACCATTAAACCAATCTTAGACTATGGTCCAGCAATTGAATACAAAAAATGGTCAACATACCAACAAATTGTGGATGAACCATATTCTTATAGTAACGGTACGAAAATTAACAACTATAACAATCGTTACCAAGGACAGATGTCCATTCGTCAAGCTTTAGCTAAATCATTAAATATCCCTGCTCTTAAAGCATTCCAAGCAGCTGGAAAAGATAATGCCCAAGAATTCGGTGAAAGACTTGGATTAGATTTCAAAGGAGAATTCGAAGAAGCATACAGCATCGGTGGTATGAAAACTGGTGTGTCTACACTGGAAATGGCAGGTGCTTATAGTGCATTTGGTAATGAAGGAATCTATATCGAACCACACGCTGTAACAAAAATTGTTCTCGGTGATAAAACAACTACTATTGATTTAAAACCAGAACCAAAAGTGGCAATGAAAGATTATACAGCCTTCATGGTTACAGATATGTTAAAAACCGCTGTTGAATCAGGAACAGGAACAGCTGCTAGAGTTCCAGGTCTTGATGTTGCAGGTAAAACTGGTACAACCAATTTCGATGAAAACATAAAAAGAAAATACAATATTCCTGATGGAGCTGTTCCAGATTCTTGGTTTGTTGGTTATACAACAAAATATACAGCAGCTATTTGGACAGGATATAAAGACAATAAAGACTATTTAGGTTCAGCATCACAGCAATTTGCGAAAAAAATGTTCAAAAGCTTAATGACAGAAGTATCAGAAGGTGTTCATACTAAAGACTTTAAGAAACCAAACAGCGTATCAAAAGTAGCTGTTGAAAAAGGTTCTAATCCTGCAAAAAAACCAGGAAAATTCACACCTGAATCAAATATCGTATATGAATATTTCGTAAAAGGCACTGAGCCAACTGCGGTTTCTGAGACATACAACAAGATGGAAGGACCTACTGGTTTCAATGTTGCTTATGACCCAGAAAAGAAAACTTTAAACTTAACTTGGAACTATAAAACAGAAGATGAACAACAAAAGCCTATGTTTGAACTAAAAGGAAGCATTGATGGTGGAGCTCAGACGGTCTTAACTACAACTGGTGATATGACATTTAGTATTGCTAATCCGACGCCTGGTAGTATCTATAAGTTCTCATTAACTGCTATTGTAGGAGATCAAAAAAGCGATCCTGCAACTGCTACAATTCAAATTCCTAAAGAAGATGACAAAAAGGATGAACAAGAACCAGAAGATACAGAGAATCCGGACGATAAAGATGATCAAAACAAACCAGATGATGGTGGTACTGTAACTCCTCCAGATAACGGTAATCAAAATCCTGTAACTCCTCCGGATAACGGTAATGGAGATAATAACGGTAATAACAACAATGGCAATGGCAATGGTAATAACGGAAGTAACAACAATGGTAACAGTAATGGAAATAACGGTAATAATAGCAATGGTAACGGCAATAGTAACGCTGGTGGCAATAACCAAGGTAATAACGGACAAACAAGTCCAAACAATGGCTCAGCTACTCAAAACAGCCTATTGCAAAGCATCATGTTTTACCGACCATTTACAAGTAACATCTTTTCCAATTTACACTTTTTCTAAGAAATAATTTAGAAAAACAAAAAACCGTCTTAAGCATTTAAGCTTGAGACGGTTTTTTTCGTACTACATTTTGTTTTTTGATTGTAATACGAGCGTACATCTTTTCTAGTTCAATCATAATCTGTTCTAACGCTTTAAATGATTGATATAAATTAGGTCGGGATAGAATAAAAGTCATTCTTTCCGTAAAATTGACTGGTACATGCTCTAATTGTTCAACATGTTTTTGCCAATCATTCAATATAATCGGCTGTTCATTCGCATAATACAAAGCAGCTAACGCATATTTTATGCTCACTTTCATATGCTGCGTAGCTTCTTTAGCAGCTCTCTTCGCATATAAATCAGCTAGTATAACTTGCTTTTCTTTCCACGCAAGCATAATGTCCGGTATCACTACTTCACTCTTTGTCCATGGCTGAAAGCTTTCTACACGATTAAAGTATAAGGCCTCGTAAAAACCAACGTTTAATGTAGCAATATCCCATTCCAAGTACTTGTCTACATTAACAGAAAGTGATTGTTCATTTAGAAAAAACAAATCACTCTGTAATTGAGTCGGCAATTCTACCTTTATCACATTCATCATACTGTTTCCACTTCTTTCTTACTTTTCAAACGTTTTTTTCCTTCACGACAAATATCATTTAAAGGGCATACGTGACATTGTGGATTTTGCGCTTTACAATGATAGCGACCGAAGAAAATCATTGTATGATGAGTTGAACACCATTCATCTTTCGGAACTTTTTTCATAAGTGTTTCTTCTACTTGTTGTACAGAATCTTTCCAACGACATATTCCTAACCGTTTGCTAACACGTTCCACATGAGTATCAACAGCGATTGCAGGTACTCCAAATGCCACAGAAACGACGACGTTAGCTGTTTTTCTCCCTACCCCTGGTAACTTAGTCAATTCATCACGATCACTTGGAACAACGCCATTAAAGTCCTCTAAGAGCATTTCAGATAGTTTTTGAATATTTTTCGCTTTATTTCTAAATAATCCAATCGAGCGAATATCTTGTTGCAATTCTTCAAGTGGAACACTTAAATAATCTTCAGGCGTTTTATATTTCTGAAATAATGTAGCTGTTACTTTGTTCACTAGCACATCAGTGCATTGTGCAGACAACGCAACTGCAATAACTAATTCAAAAGGATTTTCATGCACAAGCTCACAATGAGCATCTGGAAACATATCATGCATCGTATCAAGACAATGCCTTATTTGCGTTTTATTAAGCATTTAGACGTAACTCTCCTTTAACTCCCTACTTCTACTACTTTTAGTTTTCCAACCAATTATAGAACGGTACTTCTTTAACGGGTTGTTGCGCCTGTTTAGTACGATGTTGCTGTGTACGGAATTTTTCACCATACACTTTTGCTTTTTCTACCGTATTAATTCCGTTCTTCTTCCACTCAAATAAGATACGATCAATATAACGGAAGTTTAACTTCCCTGAAATTACAGCTTCTCGAAGCGCTGCTTGTATTACTTTACTATCATGATGATCATCATCAATCCACATTCCTAACGTTTCACATTCAAACGGAGATAATGGTCTACCAAATTCTTGTTCGAAAATGGAATACAAGCTTCTTTCTTCCTCTTCCTTATTAATCACAGTCTTCTTGTTTTGTTTCAACAAAAAATGTTCAATCATCTTCTTTTGCAATGGTACTAATGAATAAGTTTCACTATGTACCGATTCAGCAGATAATTGTTCATTAATTTCCAAGAAACCTTTCTGAATGAGCTTCCTTAAAATATTCATACATTCTATAGATGAAATCGACATTCTCTCACTAATTTCATTAGGAGTTGGGAAGTCATTTCCTTCTTTTTGAAAATGCTGTAAATGCATTAATAAGATTAACTCTTGTTCATTTAGGCCCATCTCTACGTAATGTACGAAAAGAAAAGAAGGAATCGTTACACTTCCCTCTTGGAGCCATAATAATAATTGGTCTTTAATCATTACGTAACACCTCTTTGAATAGTATATCATGAAAACTAAGAAAAACCGTCACCGGGCCTTTTTAATGAATGATTTTACTTCTCTGCTATTTCTCCCAATTAAAAAGGAGCCATGCGGCAGGCGTAAGACGAGCTGTTCTTGAAAACCCGCTTTTGGTTTTCAAAACAGATTGGCTTACGACCGAGTATGGCAGGTGAAAGGTTGGACAGCGCAAAACCGTCACGGGCCTTTTTCATTCTTGCATACATAGTGAAAGACCTTCAGTATATTGAAGGTCTTTCATGTTTAGTATAAGACAAATACCCTTAAAAAAGACTGCTATATTAAGGATATAAGCGGTTTAATAGACGTGGGAATGGAATTGTTTCACGAACATGTTCAACTCCACTAATCCACGCAACCGTTCTTTCTAATCCAAGTCCGAAACCTGAATGTGGCACAGAACCGTATTGACGTAATTCTAAATACCATTTGTATGCTTCTTCGTCTAAATTGTGGATTTCAATGTTATCTTTTAGCATATTATAATCATGAATACGCTCAGAACCACCGATAATCTCTCCGTAACCCTCTGGAGCAATTAAATCCGCACATAGAACAACATCATCACGGTTCGGATCTGGTTGCATGTAGAATGGCTTTAATGATTTTGGATAATGCGTGATGAATACAGGCTTATCATAATGCTCTGCAATAGCTGTTTCATGAGGAGCACCGAAGTCATCACCCCAAGAAATGTCATCAAATCCATTTTCATTTAAGAACTTAATCGCATCATCATAAGAAATACGTGGGAATGGTGCTTTAATGTTCTCAAGTTTCGTCACGTCACGATCTAATGTTTTTAATTCAACTGTACAATTTTTTAGAACTGCTTCAATAATATATTGTACATACTGCTCTTGCACTTCTAAGTTCTCTTTGAATTCAACAAATGCCATCTCAGGCTCAATCATCCAGAACTCAATTAAGTGACGTCTAGTTTTTGATTTCTCAGCACGGAATGTTGGCCCGAAAGAGAATACACGTCCTAACGCCATAGCAGCTGCTTCCATGTATAACTGACCGCTTTGAGAAAGATATGCATCTTCATCAAAATACTTCGTTGCGAACAATTCTGATGTACCCTCTGGTGCGCTACCTGTAAGAATTGGTGGGTCAACCTTTGAGAAGCCTTGCTCGTTGAAGAATTCATATGTCGCACGGATGATTTCATTACGAATCTTCATTACAGCGTGTTGACGCTTAGAGCGTAACCATAAATGACGATGATCCATTAAAAATTCAGTCCCGTGTGCTTTTGGAGTGATTGGATAATCTGTAGATTCATGAATAATTTCGATATCAGTAACAAGCAATTCATAGCCTAATACTGAACGCTCATCCTTTTGCACTTTACCAGTTACGTATAAAGAAGATTCTTGTGTAATACCTCTCGCCTTTTGGAAAAGCTCTTCTTCTACTTCCGCTTTAACGACAATACCTTGCATAAAGCCAGTACCGTCACGAAGTTGAAGAAATGCCATTTTCCCGCTTGAACGTTTGTTTGCAAGCCAACAGCCAATTGTTACTTCTTGATCAACATATTTATATACTTGTGAAATAGTTGTTTTCAATGTAATATTCCCTCCAAGTTTAACGAAAAACAATAAATTTAACTATTACATTATACCTTTCAAAACTTGTAACATCAACGTCTGTCACAGAGAATCCTTCACGCATTCAATTATTCATAATATTGCTATAATTATTTTTGTAGAATAGTAAAAGCTAAGCATGCGCTTAGCTTTTACTTATATGTCTTATTTCATTTTTAAATTTACGAATTTTGCAATACGTGCTACTGCTGCTTCAAGTAACTCTAATGAAGTTGCATAAGATAGACGAATATTATCTGGAGAACCAAAACCTGAACCAGGAATTACCGCTACAAGTGCTTCTTCTAATAATGCTTTCACAAAGTCATCCACATTTGCATAACCTGAAAGCTCAGCTGCTTCCTTCACATTCGGGAACAAGTAGAATGCACCTTGTGGTTTAATACATTTTATGCCAGGAATAGCAACTAGTTGATCATAAATAATATTTAATCTCTCTTCAAATGCTTTTCTCATTTCCTCAACAGGTTCTTGAGGTCCTTCATATGCTGCGATTGCACCATATTGTGCAGTTGTTGTTGGGTTTGATGTACTATGACTAGCTAAGTTAGTCATTGCTTTGATAATTGCTTCGTTACCAACAGCATAACCAATTCTCCATCCAGTCATACTATGTGATTTAGATACACCATTAATAATAATTGTATTTTCTTTTAATTCAGGAGAAATTTGAGCGATTGAAACATGCTCAGCATTACCATATAATAATTTTTCATAAATTTCATCAGAAACAATTAAAATATCATGTTTCAAACATACTTTACCAAGCGCTTCTAGCTCCTCGCGACTATAAACCATACCAGTTGGGTTACTTGGTGAGTTAATAATCACTGCTTTAGTTTTACTTGTAATAGCTTGTTCTAAAGCTTCTGGTGTAATTTTATATGAATTATCTTCCTTACCTTCTAAGTAAACTGGTACCCCATCAGCTAATTTTACTTGCTCTGGATAGCTTACCCAATATGGAATAGGGATGATTACTTCATCACCTTCATCTAAAATAGCTTGGAACAGCGTGTATAAAGCATGCTTAGCACCTGATCCAACAATAATTTCAGAAGCTTTATAATCAAGGTTTTGATCTTTTTTCAGCTTTGAAATAATCGCTTCTTTCAATTTAGGTAATCCTGCTGCAGGAGTATATTTTGTTTGTCCTTCATTCATTGAAGCTGTAGCTTGATCAATAATATGCTGAGGCGTATTAAAATCCGGCTCCCCTGCTCCAAGTCCAATGATATCAAGACCTTGAGCTTTCAATTCTTTCGCTTTAGCAGTAATTGCTAAAGTAGTTGATGGTGTAAGAGCTTGTACACGCTTTGCAAGTTTCATGTTAAAAATCCCCCTAATTAAATACCTTTAATTGTTGTCTTTCTTTTGTCACCTGTTACAAAATCATAATAATAATAATGTAAATTACCCTTTGCATCTTTAAAGGTGACTTCCCATAATGCAGATTTATTCTCCATACCAAGTTTTACAGAAATAATCTCTTCAGGATTATAGTTTTGTTTAACCAGATTAATTATTTCCTTCTCTGATTTACCTTCAGAATATTTCTTCTTAATAATGGTAGAGTTCTTATCCAACTTCTCTGGAATCCAAAGAACTTGGCTAATACCTTTGTCATCTTTCCCTACAACAACTGAATATACTTCTTTGCCGTGATATAAGTAAAAATCACTGACACTCTTCAAACCACCTTCATCCATAGCAATACTTACTGCTCGCTCTTCAGCGGTTTTCTTATCATGTATGCCCACTAATATACTAGCGATCACATAGCCTATCATAAGGAGTATAAGAATACTCACAGTTATTACCCATTTCTTCAATAAAACCACTCACTTCATGTTCGATAACTCGTAATGATTGCTTGTTCTTGGTCTTCCCTATCAAGAGCAAGAACAAACATTTTCTATTTTATGCATTTACTATTTACTTTTCATTCCATTTGCCTTCTGGGTAGGACCAGATAAACGAATAGACATATATAATTGTAAGAAATAATGATTTCTCACAATGACTCTTCAATATTATAACAGCTTTTTTGTTAGAAAAATAAATTTTTTAACAAAAAATTGTTATTCCATTGCAAGTATCTTTACATCCATTCTCGATATCTTCATATTCATAATTTGTTATATTACCTTATTGTAACCAAGTCTTAATAGAACGGTGGATAGAATTTAATTCTACTTCTTCTGTTTCAACATCAGGGATTGAACGAAGAAAATCTTGTCCATAATGCGTAGAAGTAATTCGTCTATCACACACGATAAAAACACCTTTATCTTCATTTGTTCGTATCAATCTACCAAAGCCTTGTCGAAACCTCATTATAGCTTCCGGTAAGGAATACTCTGCAAATGGATTGCCACCACGCTCTTTGATTTGCTTACAACGCGCTTCTAGCAACGGCTCAGTTGGCGGTGAGAATGGTAACCTAACTACTAGTAAGCATTGTAATGTATCACCAGGTAAATCTAATCCATCCCAAAAGCTAGCTGTGCCAAGGAGAATAGATTTATCATAGTTTTGGAAATGCTTAATAAGGCGTGACTTACTATTACTTGATATCCCTTGCGATAAGATATTAAAGTCTTGTAACACTTCACTCTGCTTTAAAAGATCATGTGTTATTTTCAACATGTCTTGTGCTGTAAATAAAACCAGCATACGTCCTTTAGAAGATACAGCTGCTTTTTCAATATATGCTGCAATATTATTTGCATATACTTCATTGCTTACTTTATTTACTTCTGGTATATCCGTTGGTACAAGTAATTTTACTTTTTCCTTATAATTAAATGGCGACGGAAATGAGTGAATTTTCATTTCATCATCAAACAACCCTAGTTTTTGCTTCATATAATCGAAAGACCCTTTAACCGACAATGTTGAAGATGTTAATACAACACTCTTTTGCTGTGAAAAGTATCTAAACCACATTTCACTACCACCTGATATCGGTTGTGAATATAAATATACATATTGACTCGGACTATTCTTACTCCATTCCAACCAATAGAGTACGGAATCCTTATTACGAGTAAAATACTCTCCTAATTGTTCCGCAACTTCACTAAGAAAGCCCGCAACGCTTTCAATCTCAGATAAATGGAATAGCTGTGTTTTCCCAGGAGAGCCATTTTGCATAATAGTTGCTACATCATTTTGAAGCATTGTACCCATTTCTTTAAAATGTTCACTCAATCTTTCTGCAAGCATAATTAATGGTCTAGCTTCATGTTGACGTTGAAATAACATCTGTAATGTAAGTGTATTCTTCGCATTTGATTCTTGAGCGACCTCTTGACATAATCGAGACAATAAATGAAAGAATTGTTCTAGTTCATATATCGCTTCTTGCAATAAACGGTCTAATCGTTTGTTTTTAACATTCGATTTACCCTTAACTTCATTCACCATACTATTCAATTTATACACTAATTGTTTTTGATCATGTATTCCAAGCTTATTTAACATCATTTTAATTGAAATATAATCGAGTGAAGAACCTAAATGTTTGGAAGCTGCATTTTCTAACTGATGCGCTTCATCAATTATTAATATCCCATCACTCATATTCGATGTTTTCTTCGAGAAATAGTCACTCATTAAATAGGCATGATTTGTTATCACAAGATCTGCTTCTTCTGCTAATATTCTTGCACGTTCATAAAAATCATACTTTTCCCACGAAGATTGATGTTCGTTCGCGAAATCTTTAGCATTTTGAAGTCTATCCCAGAAAAGCTCTCCACCACTTGTTAAATTCAATTCATCTTTGTCACCAGTCTCTGTTTGCAATAGCCATACGAGAATTTGCATTTTGGCAAGCGCACTATCATAATGGTCATCACGAGTTCGCAAAGCACGATCAAATTTTGCCAAGCTAATATAATTTGACCGACCTTTGATAACAGCAGTTCGAATGGAGAAAGGTAACATAGCACGAAGATTTGCTAATTCCTTATGAAGAAGCTGATTTTGCAATTCAATCGTATACGTACTAATCATAATCGATTGCTTGTTTTGAATCGCGTAATAAGCGGAAGGTACTAAATAACCTAATGTCTTACCTAGCCCAGTTCCTGCTTCAATCATCGCCAATTGATGATTGGATAAAGCTTGATATACAGCGTCCATCATAGCAAGCTGGTTATCCCTAATTTCTAAATTAGAGAAAGCCTTTTGTAACATATCAATCTTCTCTTTATCACTCTTAGGATATTCTATAGCGTAATTACGATTTTGTTCATTAGCACTATCCAGTTTCCTCATTGCAATCCCTTTATGTATAGATAAATAAGGATGATGAACTGGACTAACAGACATTCTTTCTTGCAAAATACGTGCTATTAATTCCGATATTTCGCTTTTTAACGAATAGGATAATCTATATAGTTGTTTTAAAGTAACAAGTGGTAATTGCGTTAATTCATCTATAAATAATAATAGCAGCTCTGCTGTTGCGTATGCATCACTATCAGCCTGATGTGGGCGGTCATGATTAAACCCTTCTTCTTTTGATAAATGTGATAACTTATAACTTGTAGCACTTGGTCGCATTATTTTTGCTAGTTCAACAGTATCGATTGTTGAACCGAAAAAGCCACCGTATCCACAATTAGTCAATTCATCTTGAAGAAAAGATAAATCAAATAAGACATTGTGAGCTACAAAACAAGAATCTTGAAGATACTTCATTATCTTAGGAGCAACTTCAGAGAAAAGTGGTGCATCACATACTAATTGATCATTAATACCTGTTAATTCTTCTATAAATGGTGTTATTGGTTGCTCAGGGTTTAAGAACGTAGAAAACTCATCTACAATTTGGTTATCTTCAATGACAACACAAGCAAATTGAATGATTTTATCTCCTTTTTTCACCGAGTTTCCTGTTGTTTCTAAATCCACCACGACATAACGATGAGTCATTACTGTACACCTCAAAATCTAAAACTAAAAAAGCTAACTACATGAATTGTAGCGTATATAATCCATCTTACATGATTATACAGTTACAATTCAATGTAGTCAGCTTCTTTCCTAACTTATTTACACGAATTAAACTAAAATTGTTGCTTCTGGCTCATAAGAGATCATTTCTTTAATTGTATTATCTGGACCCATAATCGCAATTTTTGGTTGGTGAGTCTTCACTTCTTCATTAGAAAGAACAGCATAAGAGATAATAATAACAATATCCCCTGGTTGCACAAGACGAGCCGCTGCACCATTTAAGCAAACAACTCCGCTTCCTCTTTCTCCAGGAATAATATATGTTTCAAGTCGAGCGCCATTGTTATTATTTACAATCGCTACTTTTTCATTTGGTAACATATCCACCGCATCAAGAATATCTTGATCGATTGTAATACTTCCAACATAATTCAAATTCGCTTCTGTTACTGTTGCACGATGGATTTTACCGTTCATCATTGTTCTAAACACCGTATGCTCCCCCAATTCCCTAGTAGGTTTCTATGTTAATATTAAATAGTAAAGATTATATTATCAATTAATCTAGCTGATTTGAAAGCTACGGCTAGAGCTATAATACATTGACCTTGTAATTCCTTAATTGGCTCAAGAGAAGGATAAGAATAGATTTCAATATAATCAATTTTCCCGTTTGTCGCTTTAGTTAAGTATTCGGTCATAAGTTTTCTTATAATCTCAGGGTTACGTTCGCCATCTTGGATGCTTGTTTTCGCTAACTGTAAACTTGCATTTAATTCTTTCGCTTCTTGTCTTTCTTCTTCTAATAAATAAACATTTCTTGAGCTTTTTGCTAATCCATCTTCTTCACGTACAATTTCAACACGCACAATTTCGACCGGAATATTCAAGTCGCTTACAAGTCCTTCTACGACTGCTACTTGCTGTGCGTCCTTTAAACCGAAATATGCACGATCAGGATGAACAATATTAAATAATTTCGTTAGTACTGTAGCTACTCCATCGAAGTGACCTGGTCTTGATGTACCACATAATACATTTGTTCGCTTCATTACTTTCACCGTAACGGACGGCTCTTCAGGATACATTTCTTGAACTGTAGGGAAGAAGATAAAATCAACATCATGATTCTTTGCGACTTGTTCATCACGGTCCATATCACGAGGATATTTATCTAAATCTTCATTAGCTCCAAATTGTAATGGATTAACAAAAATACTAAGTACAATTACATCATTATTGCGGCGAGCTTCAGATAACAATTTCTCATGACCTTCATGTAAATATCCCATCGTTGGTACAAAACCAATTTGTTTCCCTTCATTGCGTAAAGGTGCTAATTCATTCTGTAAGTCTTCGATTCTAGTAATAATTTTCATTATTTTCCTCCGTAAAGCGCTGAAATTTCATTTTCTTTCATCGTGAATGAATGCTCTTGTGCAGGGAACACAACATCCTTCACTTCATTTCTATATGACTTGATTGCCGAAAGAATATCTTCGTTTACATTACTATACGGTTTAACAAATTTAGGTAATCGCTCAACTCCAAATTGAATCACATCATGGAACACTAACACTTGTCCATCTGTTTCATTACCAGCACCAATTCCGATTGTAGGAATCGATAGTTCTTCTGTAATGATTCTTCCAACTTGATACGGTACACATTCTAATACGACCGCAATTGCTCCAGCTTCTTCACATTTCTTCGCATCTTGGATGAGTTTTTCAGCTGCTTCTGCATCTTTTCCTTGCACTTTGTACCCGCCAAGTACACCAACCGTTTGCGGCGTCAAACCTAAATGCGCAACAACTGGAACTCCAGCTTTCGTCAAAGCAGAAATTTTATATAGAACTTCGTCAGCTCCTTCTACTTTCACAGCGTCAGCTCCGCCTTCTTGCATAATTCGAGTAGCATTCTTTAAAGTTTCATCTATTGATAAATGATAGCTCATAAATGGCATATCAGTTACGGTAAAGGTATCTTTCGCACCACGCTTTACAGCTTTTGTATGATGAATCATGTCATCAACTGTAACAGGAATCGTTGAATCATAACCCAAAACAACCATTCCAAGGGAATCTCCAACTAGAATCATATCTACTTCTGCTTCTTCTGCTAACTTAGCAGAAGGATAATCATAAGCTGTTAACATGACGATTTTCTCTTTTTGTTCTTTCATCTTCAAAAACTGACTATAAAGCTTCATTATTATTCCTCCTTTTTGTTAGAGGAGATAAAACTTGGTGCAACAAAAAAATCCTTCTAAATACAGAAGGATTCCTTAACGTCGACATATGTTTCATCCCTCTGTCCCTGTCCATTATAGGATCTAGGCAGACTTTACTATAGCTTTTTTACTTGCTTGGTGGGTGCAGTTCAGTCCTGATACTGCCCAAATGTATTATACCAAAGCAAGCTAGTTTATAGCTATAGTAAATGTCGAAATTATGTAAACGTTTTTACCCCGTTCAAACTGGTGCTAAGACTCCCACTTCAACAAGGCAGTGAAGCCACATAGACGAGTAAGTGGGAGATCAAGCACCAGTAAGAACCCGATTGGTTCAACTAATAATCGGTGGGGGATGAAGGAACCCCCCCACCGATTAAAGTTTCACTTTATATTTCAATATCAGCAGAGTAAATAGAATGGACCTTTTCATCTGCATCTTTCAGAAGCAATACACCATCTTCAGTAATGCCTAAAGCAATACCTGTTATTCTACCTTGAGCTGTAGTTGCAGTAATTGTTTTACCCATATTAATCGCATAACTCTCCCATAATGCTTTAATACTAGCAAAACCATCACGTTGGAACGTCGCATATAACTCTTCAAAATGATATAAGACAGAACAAATTAATTCTTCTCTTGATAACATTTGCCCATTTTCAATTAATAAGGATGTAGCAATGTCACGTAATTCCGGAGAAAAATCTTCTATTTGTTGATTAACATTTATGCCAACACCGATGACAACTGAATGGATGCCATCAGCTTCAGCTTGCATTTCTGTTAATATCCCAGTAATCTTCTTACCATTGAGTAAAATATCATTTGGCCATTTAATCTGTGGTGTAATCCCCGTTACTTCTTTAATGCCTTGCACAACTGCAACCGCCGTAAGAAGCGTTAATTTAGGTGCTTGGTGAATAGGGATATTTGGTTTTAATAAAATACTCATCCAAATCCCTTTACCTTTAGCTGCATGCCATTGACGAGCTAATCGACCTTTACCAGCCGTTTGCTCATCCGCTACAACAATTGTTCCTTCTACTCCTGTCGTATTAGCGAGCTCATTAGCAATTCTTTGAGTCGTATCTACACAATCATAGAAATGAATTTGCTGTCCTAAAATTTTCGACTTCAACTGTAAACGAATACTATCTGCAGACATTTTGTCAGGGATACTTACAATTCGATAACCTTTCTTTCGTACTGCTTCTAATACATAGCCTTCATTTCGCAAATCTTCAATATGCTTCCATACCGCTGTTCGAGAGGCACCCGTTAATTCAGCGATTTTCTGCCCTGAAATGAATTCATCACCCGCTTGTGCAAAAGCCTCTAATAATTTTTTTCTTATATTAGATTGCATCGGTGCACCTCCTTATATATTGCTTCCGTATTATTTGGAAGCTCCTCATTAATGATTTTCGTCGTAATGATATGCAATGTTTCTCTAATCCAAGGACCTTTTTCGCGATTAGACCACTCCGTAAGCAATGTTCCATTTACATTAACTTGTGAAGAATCGTGAATGGGTAACGAGTTCCAGATTTCAATAGCTTGTTCTTCCGCTTGTTTAGAATCTTGATGCTTTAGGAAATACGATACTCGAATCGCACTTAAACTGCAGTCAATACCATTTGTAAACAACGTCATTTTATCGTCATAATTCTCATGATAAACAGCTTGAAGAATCGCTCTAATATGACGAATACGTTTTACAGGAAGACGCCAAGCTCGTAAAAAACTTTCTACTTCATTTAGATTTACAACATAATAAAGCAAAACAGCCCATTTTTCATCAACATTACATACTTTGTGTAAGTCATACTGTGCTACTTGTATAAGTTCATTCTTCTTGTCAGAGAACCCCGGTAAATAAGTAAACAAGTTAGTGTCGATTAACAATTGGAGAGCTTCTTGAACATTTACCCCACAAAGTAGCTTTTCAAATTCAGCTGTGATTCGTTCTATTGAAATATTTTTCAATAAATCTTGATTATCTTTTAGAGCTTGTAATGTCTCATCCGAACAAGTAAAAGAAAGCTGACTTACGAATCGGAGAGCTCGCATCATTCGAAGCGCATCCTCTGAAAAGCGATCATTTGCATTACCAACCGTTTCTATCATTGCTCTTTGAATAGCTTGCTGTCCACCAAACGGATCAATCATATCACCGTTCATATTCATCGCAATAGCATTCATCGTAAAATCTCGACGCTGCAAATCATCTTGGAGCGAACGAATAAACTTTACTTCCTTTGGTTTTCGGTAATCTACATACTCGCTTTCCACACGATACGTTGTAATCTCGTAAGATTCACCATTTTCGATAACAAGGACCGTTCCATGTTGAATCCCTACATCTACTGTTTTAGAAAAAATACTCTTTACTTCATCAGGGGTTGCAGATGTTGCAATATCCACATCATGAATAGTTCGATTTAATAACGCATCACGTACAGAGCCGCCAACAAATACAGCTTCAAAGCCGTTATCTTCGATTTTCTTTAAAATAGGCAAAGCTTGTACAAATAATTCATTCATGACAATTCCCTTTCGTTATCAGACAATAATTTGTAATAAATATCCTCATATTGAGAGATGATTGAAGTTGAGCAAAACTTCTGGCAAACCGTTTCCAAACAGGCTTCGGAAAATTTCTTGTGTAAATCTTCATCCTGTAACAGTGAGATTGCATAGTTTGCACTTGCTTCAATGTCACCCAACTCACTTATATAACCTGTTACTCCATGATCAATTACTTCTGGGATACCACCGATATTCGTTCCGATACACGGAACTCCACATGCCATTGCCTCTAATAATACTAAACCAAAGCTTTCCTTCTCTGATAACAATAACATCAGATCACTCATGCTATATAATTCTTGAACATTATCCTGCTTTCCAAGAAATAATACATGCTCATGCAAGCCTAATTCTTCTACTAAATCACAGACAACGCTCATTTCCGGTCCATCACCAACTAATAATAGTTTGGAAGGTACTTGTTTTTGTACGCGTTGGAACACACGTACAATATCTTGAACTCGTTTCACTTCTCGAAAATTCGAGACATGAATAAGAATTTTTTCATCTTTAAAACCAAAGTCTTGCTTGAATGTTACATCAAGTTGTTTATTATATACCTTTTCATCAATAAAGTTATAAACGGTATGAATCACTTGGTCAGGATGAATAATAGCCATTGTTTCTTTAGCTAATGAATGAGATACTGCTGTCACATAGTCTGATTTTTCAATACCAAATTTGATTAATCCTTGTAATGAATGATCCGAACCTAACACCGTAATATCCGTTCCATGAAGTGTTGTCACTATTTTCACATCTCGATCAGCCATTTGTTTAGCTAATATCGCACAAACGGCATGAGGGATAGCATAATGAGCATGAAGAATATCTAATTTCTCACGCTTGATTACTTCAGCAATCTTACTTGCCATCGACAAATCATAAGGTGGGTACTGGAAAACTGAATACGCATTTACCTCCACACTATGAAAAAAGATTCTCGGATGCATTTTCTTCATGCGAAATGGCATACTGCTAGAAATAAAATGAATATTGTGCCCTTTATTAGCCAATAATCGTCCTAATTCTGTAGCAACAACGCCAGATCCTCCAACAGACGGATAACAAATAATTCCTATATTTAAGCTCATTTTACTTCTCCTATCAAATCATTTGAAAGCAAAATAGGCTTCTTCGTGAAAAAACCCTCTGCATAACTAACACCGACTTCTTTACCAATCATCTTCTCTCTCGCGACGATACTTTCAATGTAATCATCTACTAGAGGAGTCTTATAACTAGTGTCTGTAGACTCAAATTGGCTATTATAAGCTTGTAAACTCTTGATTTTATCATCAATAGTATTCGATACATCTACTACAAAATGCGGCTTATGATAACCATTTATCATGTAATAATACATCGCTTCTACACGATGTGGCGCTTGCTCTTGTTCATCAACGTATTTTCTAACTCCGCTTGAAAACACAGCTTCTTCAACAAGCTTTGCAGAATTACCATGATCCGGATGACGGTCAACGATGTATGGTGCAAATACTAGCTTAGGTTTATATTTTCTAATAATCGCCGCAATTCGTGCGATATATTCTTCTTTCATTAATAATCCACGGTCAGGTAAATATGTATTTACCCTCTCTTGAATACCGAGGATATCTCCTGCTTGCTTTGCTTCAATCATACGCGTCTCTACTGTTCCATTTGAAGACATTTCAGCTTGTGTTAAATCACAAATAACAATACTTTTCCCAGTAGTAGCATATTTAGCAATCGTTCCACCCATGCCGATTTCTACATCATCAGCATGAGCTCCGAAAGCAAGGATGTCTATTTCATATTGCATATTCTAATCACCTTAATTATATAGTTTTCTCCAATCCATATCTCCACGTTCCAAACCGTGAATAAGCACTTCAGCTGTTCCCATATTCGTCGCAAGAGGGATTTTATATACATCGCAAAGTCTAACAAGTGCCGTCACATCAGGTTCATGAGGTTGAGCAGTAAGTGGATCTCGAAAGAAAAAGACGATATCCATCTCATTATTGGCAATTCGCGCTCCCACTTGCTGATCACCACCAAGCGGACCCGATTGATACCTATGTACAGTTAAACCAGTCGCTTCCATAATTCTTAAACCAGTTGTACCAGTAGCAAATAATGTATTCTTCTCAAATATATGTTTGTAAGCTGTAACAAAGCCAACTAAGTCTTCTTTCTTCTTATCATGAGCGATTAATGCAATATTCACTTTGTAACACTCCTATTCGATAATGTTTTCTAGCCCATATACAAGCACATCTAACTTCATTACATTTTCCACTGCAACCTTTACACCAGACATAAATGATGCTCGATTATATGAGTCATGACGAATGGTTAATGTTTGTCCGTCTGCACCGAATAACACTTGTTGATGAGCAATTAACCCAGGAAGACGTACACTGTGAATATGCATACCATCAATATTAGCTCCGCGTGCACCAGGGATTGTTTCCTTCTCATTCGGATGCCCTTGCTGCTTCGTTTCACGAACTTCACGAATCATATCTGCTGTTTTCACGGCAGTACCTGATGGAGCATCTAGTTTTTGATCATGATGTAATTCAATGATTTCAACATCTTGAAAATATTTTGCTGCCATTTGTGAAAACTTCATCATTAAAATAGCACCAATCGCAAAGTTAGGAGCAATAATACAACCCAAACCTGTTTTAGCACATAGTTGTTCTAATTCTTTCAAATCATCTTGAGAAAATCCTGTTGTCCCGACTACTGGTCTTACACCATGTTGTAAAGCCGTCACAGTATGATGCATTCCTACTTCAGGAGTCGTTAGATCAACTAGAACATCCGCTTGTACCTCTTGAAAACACTTCTCAATATCTGAATAAATAGGAGCAGAAATTCCTGCAAATCCCTCTACATCTTGTAAGTTACCACCATCATTTTTACGGTCAATAACAGCTACTAATTCAAAGTTTTCCGTTTCTTTAACTAATAATACCGCTTCTTTCCCCATTCTACCTCTTGGTCCCGCAATTACGATTTTCACTGTACTCACTTTATTCATTCCCCTTTTCCTGTTCAATTTTAGTCCATCTATCCTTATCTCTTGTTTGAAACTTCTTCATGACCAAATCATGTGCTTCTTCAAGGTCAATGTTTAAAGAATTAGCAAAACAAATGAGAACAAATAGCATATCCCCTAGCTCTTCCTTTATTTCTTTTTCATCTTCTGTTGCTTTTTTTGGTTTTTCTCCATAATAATGATTGACTTCACGAGAAAGTTCACCAAGTTCTTCTGTCATTCTTGCAAGCATCGCAAGCGGACTGAAATATCCCTCTTTAAACTGTCCAATATATTGATCCACTTCATCTTGCATATTCTTCATGCTTTTTGGCATATTCATCATCCTTTATCCTATTCAAACTGACGCTAAAAATTCTTCAGAATATAAGCCAAAGACGTTTAAGCGCTAGTAAGAACCTGATTGGTTCAACTAATGCTCGACGGGCAAGAAAATCCTACCGAGCAAAGTGTCACTTTATATGTACATATACAATTTCATTATAGCAAAATTCTCTTCTTTCATCTTACTATGTAGATTCCAAAAAGAAAAAGAACATATACTAGCTAATGGTCAAACACGAGATTGAACCTCTTCATGTTAACGAAAACCGAATTGCATTTCAAACCTTTCTTCTACTAAAGCGTAATAGAATACGATTTAATTAAACTCCAAGTCTATGAACTAATTTGCCTTCCAATATTTAATTCTTATATAATGAGTGCACACGCATACATACATAATTAAAGCAACTTGGAGGTGGAATGATTATGATATACGAATTAAAATTCAAAAACATATTTTTTATACTTTTAGGAGCGGGAATTTTCGCCTTTGGATTGGTCCATTTTAATATGCAAAACCATTTAGCGGAAGGTGGATTTACAGGGATTACTTTAATACTCTATCAGTTATGGCATATAAATCCATCTATCTCTAACCTAGTGCTGAATCTCCCGCTATTCTTTATTGGCTGGCGCTTTCTTGGTCGTACGTCGTTTCTCTATACGATCATTGGAACAGTTGGGCTTTCTGTATGGCTCGCAATCTTTGAACGAAAACAATTTCATATTCCACTTGAAAATGATTTAATGCTCGTATCCTTATTTGCAGGTGCTTTTATTGGTGTTGGTCTTGGGATTATTTTCCGATATGGTGGAACAACTGGTGGCGTAGATATTATTGCTCGCCTCGTTCAAAAATACGTTGGCTGGAATATGGGACGAACAATGTTCCTTTTTGATGCTGTCGTTATCGGACTATCTCTATTAACCTACTTAAACTATCGTCAAGGAATGTATACTTTAATTGCTGTTCTAATTGCAGCGAAAGTTATTGATTTTATGCAAGAAGGTGCATACACTGCTAGGGGTGCGATGATTATTAGTGAAAAAAATGATCAAATTGCCGATGTCATAATGAAAGAAATGGAACGCGGCGTTACCGTACTTAAAGGCTACGGCTCCTATTCGAAACAAGATAGAGAAGTACTCTATTGCGTCGTAGGAAAAAATGAAATCGTTCGTTTAAAAAATGCCATTACATCAGTTGACCCACATGCATTCGTATCTGTTAGCATCGTACATGATGTTCTAGGTGAAGGATTCACTCATGATGAGAATAAGAATCCAATTGAAAGATGAATAATGCTAAAACTCCAATTCGAAAAGATTGTTCGAATTGGAGTTTTTCTTTTTAGCTAAGTATGAGATTTTTATATAAATAGATATGCAGCCATAGGAAAAACACTGTATGATTGTTTATTAAAAAGAGAATTCGCTTATAACGTTTCTCAGCAACAAACTAATTTATGATAATAAGACTATCACTTAACGAGTATGTTCCCTACATATTGAATACTTCCCCAATTAGCAAGAAGATTTACTTCTATAACGTATTCCCCTTTATCTTTAGGGAAATGGAATGAACGATCAACTAATTTCAGTTCTGTTTTCTCATTATCTTTCCATATGAAAACACGTAACTCATCTACGGTGAAATCTTCTTGATTAAATGTAATGAATTCTCCTTGACCCGAAAATACAATGTTTATTTTTTGACTTCGTGCAAAAGATAGAAAGTCATTAGTTTCTTTAGTATACTCTGAATTATCATTCCAAATTGTATTCGCTTCTACTAATGGAATGTCGTTTATTAAACTGTCAGTGTTGGAAAGGTTCATTTTTGGTGGTGAATAATCATAACTTTCACCTATACACCCCGCTAGTGAAAAAACAAATAATAATGTAATGAATTTCAAAAAATGTTTCATATCCGTTACCCCTTATGCTACGTGAATATATTCTATTAATGCTGCAGTTAAACCTACAACCGCTTTTTTTAGCATTTTCTTTGCCATAATTGCTCACTCTCCTAGTTTATTTGATTACTTCTCTGTACAAGTTAAATGTAAGTTTTTTCAGATCAAATAGTAAGCAACCATTGGTTGCAATCTGCTACGTTACAGGAAAATGTGTATATAATGCTTAAATTCAATTTCTAAAATATTCTAGTATATTATACAATCTACAAATTTTTTCTATTATAATAAATCTATTGTTTATTTCCTGAAATAGAAAGAAGGTGAATAGGTATGTCTTTAGGTGAGAAACTCAAAAAAGGAAGACTTGATAAAAAATTATCGCAAGCAGATGTTGCGGATCAATTAAATATATCAAGACAATCTATTTCAAAGTGGGAAAATGGCTATAACTATCCAGACATAGATAATCTAATCCTGTTGAGCAAACTATATGAAATGTCAACGGATGAATTATTACATGAAAAAGAAAGAGAATCGCAATTGAATAAGAGACTCGAACAGTCTATAGAAGAAAAAAGTCTCCCAAAAGAAATTGTTGTTAAGGAAGTAGTGAAAATAAAAAATGACGAAGGTCTTCTATTATTAATTCTATCGTTAATGGCTATGCTACTTACTCCAATAGGGATTTTTATCGCAGCTTTTATTCTTCGTAAGAATAAAAGAGAAAACACACACTATAAATTGATCAATCTAGCATGTGTTTTCAGTATCCTTGTTAACTTATTTTTCACTTATCAATTTATCAGTGACTATTATAAATGGAATATAAAAAATGATGTCCAATATATTGAAGGTTAATTACTAATAACTATTTTATCCCCACTTATCTTAGAACGAACATGTATATCAGATACGTGGGTATATAGGAGAAGGCAGAGGAATTGCTGCGGTAATGGCTGGATGGCTTATTTTGATTAATGGCATAAACTATTTGCTTTATGGATGCTATCAAAAAACCAGTACGTTCCTATTGAAAAAAAGGCACCTATACTCAAAAGATCATTCTTCTTTCGAGCATAGGTGCCTTTTTTAATTACTTTCAAAAACTATCACTCTTCATATTTTTGACGTGCTTCAAACGGATTATCACATTCATGATATACAATTTCAAACGGTAAGAAAAAAGATGCTTCTTTGAATCTTTTATTCTTATCTTGCCAAATTCCAAAGGTTTTCTACTTAACTAAAAAAAACTATATAAAAAGAGCTTTAAAGTAACACATACACTAAAAGGATTACATGAATTCCACACTTTTAGTAGCATAAAGTTATTAGTTTTTTTTACATTTTATTAAATTAAATATACCTAAGCTAAATATTAGTAAACCAATTAACATAAATGAATGAATGATTCCGTTAAGTATAGGAATGTATTCACCAGATAAATTTTGATTTCTATACAAAATATCTACTGATTTATACGCCAAAGGTGTGCTAGTCAAAATAATTATTATTCCTATAATAAAATAAGGTGCTTGTGTTTTCATAAAGAATTCCCCCTTTATAAATAGCTATTAAACACTCCTTCTTATTAAGATAAATTATGATTATTCTCTATATTTCATTATAATCCTTCTTAAACTTTATTGAAGGATTATAGGAACTTCCCTATCTATCTTTTCTTAATACTTTTACATAATTCATAAATACAAAAGCATAGCCCACATAAAATAAGTAATATACTAATTGGTACTAATAGATTCATCATACCCATATATTTTTCCCCCTATCTTCACATTACACCCATTGTTTAACTATTGGTGTCCCATAAAACCATAGCCACAACAATGCGACGACTATAAAGAAACTTTTCCATCTACTTCGCATAAAAAAAGCAAAACTCAAACTTATTATCGGTAAAGTTAAGCGAAGTAAATCAACTAACATACCATGAGGTTTAAACGAAAGTACCAATTCGAATAATAACCAAACAGAAAGATAGAATGTTATTAAGCAAGGCACTATTCCAAATACATTCGAAGAGATTTTCATATCTAATTTCCCCTATCAATAAAAGTTACGATTCTATTACACAATGAATAGTAAGGAAAACATAGAACGCATTAGTTGCCCCTGCAACGCAACCTATAGGTGACAGTGGATAGGCTACACTGATTTAGACAGAAAATATAATCACATTCAGATTCATGGGACATTGGATTAGAAGAGCCCTATTCAGTACAAACTTGAACACCTTAAAAAAGTTGTCTAGTTTTATGTTGACAATCCATTACATAAACATCGAATCAAATATAACATCCTAATCAAACTTTCAAAAAACATTAGAAAATGTTCCATAAAAAAATCCCTCACAAAGTATTTCATTTACTTCATGAGAGACTTCCTTATATATTCAATCATCACGACTCATACCAGTATAAATTAAAATCAATCGAACCAACTCAAGAACAGCAACTGCCGCTGCTGCTACGTATGTTAAGGCAGCCGCACTTAATACTTTTTTCGTTTCACGTTCTTCACTATTCGATATAATTCCAAGTGAAACAACTTGGTCCATAGCTCTACTTGAAGCATTAAACTCTACAGGAAGCGTTACCACCTGAAACAAAACAGCTCCTAGCATAAATACTATTCCTAATAAAAGTAGACCTGAAATTTGCGCAAAAATCCCAATCATTATTAATACCCAAGAAAGATTAGAACTTATATTTGCAACTGGAACAAGAGAATGACGAAAACGTAGAAACGAATAATCCTGCTGATCTTGAATAGCATGTCCGACCTCATGAGCACTTACAGCAGTAGCTGCTAATGAATGACCATGATAATTTGCTGAAGATAAGCGAACTACCTTAGATCTCGGATCATAATGATCACTTAAGTAACCTCTTGTTTCTTCTACATGTACATTATATAAACCGTTATCATCCAGAATCTTTCTTGCTACTTCAGCACCTGTCATTCTTGACGATGAAGGGACCTTTGAATATTTATTATACGTTCCTTTAACTTTCATTTGAGCCCAAATCGGAATCAAAATAATAAGTGCTAAATATATAAAATAGCTTCCCATCGAAGTCCTCCTCGTGCAGTTGTATTACAATTCTAGGGACAAGAGTACGATTCATCAGCGCTTAGAATCGTTTTTCGAACGAACGGTCTCTTTCGTTCCTTTATATTTTCTCCAACCTACATAAGATAATGTACTAATGATGATACTGCCTGTTGAAATGATTACCCACCATAAAGAAGGATCAGCTTCATCCTTTTTCATTTCATCAAATATGGCTTTCATTTCACTTTGTAGCTCATCCAGTTCTTTTTGACTTGATGCACTTTCAAGAATCTGTGGCCTAAAGTGATCTAAATACTGAAATTTCGCCTCTACTGCTTGCATCTTTTCAGGTCTAACATCAACCTTCAAACTATAGTAAATTAAATCATATTTGATTAATAATACATTTAATTCATTATTAAACTGTTGTGAATTCTTTTCAGTAACTGCTTTTTGCGTTTCACTAAATGTGGTCATCATACTTTCTTCCATCTCCGTCCACAACGGACGATAATTGGAAGAAACAGCATCTACAACTAAACGAAGTTTAGTTAAAGCATTAACCTTATAGTCATGCGTATTCTCAGTCTGTAATGAGTTAAGCGCACCATCATATGCCGCTGTAATAGCTTTTAGCTCGTCCATATTAAAGGTATTTTCTTTACTAGTTATCGAAAGCAAGTCTTTAGAAAATTGCTTCAGCAAACGAAGAGCATCATCTTCTCGATTTATTTTTACCATTTGCAGGGCTTCATCTGATTTTTGATTTAATTTATCTATATTCGAAGAGGTCATCGCATAACTCGATGAACCAATCGTAAAAACCATTAAAATTAGCATGAACAACATTTTTTTAGCCATAAACTTGTCCCTCCTCTTTCATATTACATATATGAAGGTAGAGATAAGAGTAGACCACAATTATAGTTTTAGTTCATATCGAGGTCGCTTCATACCGAAATAGTAGCAAATATAAATAGAAACAATACTTAGCCAGAACGTAAAGTAGCCAATTTCATTCATGTACGTAGCCAAACTACCATACCAGGGCATTTGTCCAAATACGTAGTCAATTATTTCATTATGTACAGTAAATATCGCTGCTACTGCTAAATGCCAAAGCTTAATCCGATAAAAGCGTGCGTACAATAAGCCCTGTAAAGCCATCGCTAAATGGGATGCCATTAGCATATAACCTGTCCAATGAAGGGTTCCATCAACTTTTAAAGTAAGTAAATTCATTACAACTGCCCATATTCCGTATTTAAACAACGAAATAAGAGCGAGAGCTTCAAATAATCCCCAATTTCTTTTCATTAGAAACGCAATTAAAACAAAAACAAAAAATAAACAGGCTGTTGGACTATCAGGTACAAATGGGATAAAGATAGGATCAGTAGCTACCAGCTGGCCTTTATACCAATAGTATCCATAAATAGTACCCAGTATATTTACCACCAATAATAAAATAATAATCGCCTTATTCCGCAATATTGTATAGATTAAATTCATCAATGCTTTTACCTCTTTCATCATTTACATCGTATCGTTTAATCATACAGCGAGTACAAACAAAAGCCAACATTTTCTATAAAAGTAATATCGATTAGATTTCGTAAGACAATTACTCCTAATAGTTGATAAAGAATTTAAATGGACGTTCGTGAAAACACATGAAACCGGCTGGAGTGGTCCTTATTTTTATAAAGAAGAACAAATGACACAACTGACACAAAAACCACTTTAAAACGTAAAAAAGGCGTGTAAAAAGTGATTAACATCACTTTTTACACGCTCATTTCATGTTCGAATAATTTACCGTCTTCTATATATACAACTCGGTCACATAAATCTAGCATACGTTTATCATGCGTAACCATTAGCGCGGATTTATTACTTCGCTTTACTTCATCAGCTAACATTTGTACAACATCTCGCCCACGCTCTGAATCTAGACTAGCTGTTGGCTCATCAGCTAAAATGATTTCTGGGTCATTCATCCAAGCTCTAGCAATAGCAACACGTTGGCGTTCTCCACCCGATAACTTCTCTGGGTAATGGTTACGACGATGCCCTAAGCCTAGACGCTCTAACAATTCATCTGCTCGGGCTTCATCTTGTTTCGTATGCTTACCATCTAATTGCGCTATTAGCAATAGCTGATCTCGAACAGTTAAATATGGAATTAAATTGGCTGACTGAAAAACAAAACCGATTTTTTTCAAACGTATGTCGTTTAATTCATTTTCAGACATGTTTTGAATTTCTTGATTATCAATACTGATTTTCCCACTAGATGGCGATAATAGTGCTCCAGCTATTGAAAGAAATGTACTCTTTCCAGCTCCAGATGGACCAACAATAGCAACAAATTCTCCAGCTTTCACTTGTAGTGATATATCATCTAATACTTTAACA
Organism: Bacillus massiliigorillae; assembly: GCF_000380245.2. Classification (GTDB taxonomy): domain Bacteria; phylum Bacillota; class Bacilli; order Bacillales; family DSM-1321; genus Bacillus_AD; species Bacillus_AD massiliigorillae. The sequence goes on along the minus strand of NZ_HG428741.1, from coordinate 819,344 downwards.
GATGTAGAACCATCCCCATATACTTTACTGATGTGATCTAAAACTAATTTATTTGTCATTATGCTGCCCTCCCAATTGCTTCAACTGCATCAACTTTTGCAACTCGATAAAGTGATAATAATGAACCGATTACCGCTACAGCTAAGAATAAGCCTGAGCATCCTGCAACTAGTCCAATACTTAAATCAAATGGCATTGAACTCGGTAATAGTAATGAAATTCCATAGGTAAGCGCTATACTTATCACTAAGCTAATAACGGAAAGCAATATAACCTGGGAAATAATATTTTTCGCTAAATAAGTAAATTTTGCTCCAATAGCTTTCAACACACCAAACTGACTCATTTTTTGAATCGTAATTACATAGAAGAATACTGCTAGAACGAATGCCGCAATGATAAATAAAAATACAATCATCATTAATAACGACCCTTGTTCCTCTGAATATCCTGGAATACCTTTTAAAGCCTCATTGATTGTAATCACATCAACGTTAGCCATATTATCTTCAAGAGAAGTGATTTGATCTTCATTCGCTTTTAAAGCAATTGCATTAAAGCCTAATTGACCTTTTGTGATTTTTGATTCGTACATTGCTTTCCAAGCTTCATAGTTCATAAAAATAACAGGCGCATGACTGAAAGACTGATTTTTTGTAAAACCACTAATCGTAAATGTTTGCCCTGAAATCTCATCCGTTACTTTATCACCAATTGCTATCCCTTCATCTTTCAAAGAAATATCTGCAATAACTTGATTTTTTGTTTCATTATTAATTTGTTTACCTTCAACCACACTTGGCATTAGAGCGCCTTTCGTGTTAACTGCAAAGAATGTAACATCAACCTTTTTGCCAGCATCACCTTTGGTAACAGTTGTCATTTGTACACCTAACGGCTCTGTATTCTTTTTATCTACATATTGATTAACATCATTTAACTGCTGCTCTGTCAGCATCGAACGTGTTATTCGATGTTCAGCATCTTGTTGTAAAACAATATAATCAGCATCCATCTTTTGAATAGCGGAAGCATTATCAGAAGACAAGCCTTGTGCAAGCCCAGATACGAAAAATACTAACCATGCAATTAATACCATGATTAAGCCAATCAATAAATATTTAAATTTAGCGTGTTTCATCTCTCTTATCGCAAGAAACATTGTTTGTTCATCCCCATTCTTCAAAACTTAAACGTTTAACGTTTTCTAACTTAAACATAGTATAAATTTTGAATATGAACGGAAGATGAACAATTCATTACATGTTCGGAAGCGTAACTTTAAAGGTAGTCCCTATGCGTTGTTGACTAGAAACCTCAATCTTACCATTATGTAAATCAATGATTTTTTTAACAATTGCAAGGCCTAAGCCGCTACTATTTCTGACATCCTGTCTACTTCTTGATTTATCACCTTTATAAAACCTTGTAAAAATATGTGGTATATCTTCTTCGCTTATCCCTACACCCGTATCTTCTATTTCAATACAACAATAATCATCCTCTGACCATACACGAATGGAAATCGAATCACCCGGATTCGAATATTTAATACTATTCGTTAGAAGATTTGTCCATACTTGATACAATAGCTTTTGATCCCCAGTCAGATTCGTTGTAGGTAAATCAAGATCAAGCGCCAATTCCTTTTCTCGCCAGCTCCATTGCGTAACTGTTACAATTTGCTTTATTTGTGCCGCAACATCAAAAGTTGTCTTTTCCAAAATACCTTGTTCTTTGTCCAATGATGCAAGTGTCAATAACTGCTTACTTAATTGCGATAATCTTTGACTTTCATCTTCTATAATTGATAAATAATGTCTTTGTTGTTCTTCTAATAAATCTTTTTCTTGTAGCATTTGAGCAAAGCCTTTAATAGAAGCCAACGGTGTTTGGATTTCATGAGATACATTTGAGACAAACTCTTGGCGCATCTCCTCTAGCTGTTCAATACTTCGAACCATTTCAGAGAAGTTAGATGCTAACACACCTATTTCATCACTTCGATTAACCTGTAGTTCAATATCGTACTTTCCTTTAGTTATCTGCTTTGTTGCTTCAGTTAATTTTGTTATTGGTTTCACAAGATAACGTGTACTAACTGTCACAAAAATAATACTCAACAAACTTGTTACTACTAGTAAAAGTGCAAAGAAAAAGCGTAATTCACCAAACTGAACTTCGACATCTGAGCGAAGAAACATAGCATATGGCTCATCATTTATAACAAGTGGAACACCAACCGTATTAGTAAGAACATTATCAAAGAAGCCAGTTATAAAAGCACTTGATGGAAAATTAGCAATCCCATGATATTCCTGCCCCGCTATAACACTGTTAATAATCTTAGTATCTAAATCTTTCTTACGATATTCTCCACCATAAAAAGAGCCTTTATTATCTTCATTTACTAAATATATTTGATAACCAAGCTTTCCAATACTTTCTAAATAAGCATCAATATTCACATTTTGATTTTTTTCATAAAACGTCACAATATCATGAGCCATCCCGGTGATTCTCTTATCGTTATGTGGTTTTAAATTACTTTGATAATAGGCATTTGAAATGATAAAGGCAAGCAAGCTACTAAAGATCATAACAACTAAAGTGGTAATTACAATCCGTAAATAGAGTGTTCTCACTTTTTAGTAACCTCCAATTTATATCCAACTCCTCTTACTGTTTTAATACTAAAATCATCTGTTCTTTTGGCAAAACGTTCTCTTAAACGTTTAATATGTACATCAACTGTCCGATCATCACCCTCAAAATCACTTCCCCAAATAAGTTCAATTAATTCCTCTCGTGTGAAAATTCGGTCCGGATAACTCGCTAGTTGTGATAATAACTCAAACTCCTTCATTGGAAGCATTAATAGTTTACCACCACTATGCACTTCATAGCTTTTTCGATCAATCACTGTATCATTTAAAACGATTTTCTCAGCATTCACCATCTGATATCGTCGTAATAAGGCCTTGATACGAAATGAAAGTTCCTTCGGTTCAAAAGGTTTTGTTAAATAATCGTCCGTTCCAACAGCATAGCCTTTCTCCTTATCAACTAACTGATCTTTTGCTGTTAATAAAATAACTGGAATATCATAATATGTTCTAATCTCTTGGCAAAGTTGAAAGCCATCCTTATTAGGCATCATTACATCTACAATTGCTAAATGCATCTGTTGTTTCTCCAAACATTCAGAGGCTTCTACTCCATCTCCAGCTTCAAAAACCGTATAACCCTCTCCTTGAAGATGCTGCTTAATCAATTCTCGAATATGAACATTGTCTTCTGCAATTAATATATTAATCATTTTTATATTCCACTCCCTCATCCAAGTCATTAAATTATATAGCAACCTATTCCTTAATATATATAAATATCATATCTCATCTTCAAAAATAAGTTAAACGGTTTCAGCAAAGCTTTAATTACATTAACTGTTACACAATTAATATAAAGACAATAAAAGCCAAAACTATCCCAATGCGAATTCGATTATAAAAACTTTCACTAGCCACTTCATCATCGATAAAATAAAGGCTACTAAACACAACAAAGAAAGCGCTAACAATTAATACAACAATAATTTCTATATAATGGGTTACAGAATGAAAAAGCCAGAACCATTCAATTAATATACATGATAGTACGATCATCAAAAGAGCTTGCTTATTTCGTTTCATTACATCACCCCAATAGTACATTTTTAATAGTATATGCATGTATTATTTAGGAGTTAATGATTATGCTAACAATAGACATTTTTCATGAGTGTGCTGAATATTATGTTTTTCCAACCAAAAAAGCTAACGGCATATACCGTTAGCTTTTCATTATTATTCTTTCTTTTGTAAACTACCTATAAATTCAGATAACTGTTTTAACTCTTCATCAGTACCTTTAAATACATTCGGTGGCATTGCTCCTTTACCTTCTTTCGCAATTTTTGCGATATCTTCAGGAGTTAAGCCTTGCTCCGTTAATTTCGGCCCTGATGCCCCTTCTAAACTACCACCATGACATCCGATACAACCTTGGGACTCGTACAATTTATATCCAGTGTCTTCCTTATTAATCTCTGGGCCAAAAACGATAGCACCTTGTTTCTTAGATGCTTCCCAGTCATGATTAACAACGGAAGACCATGTTAAATAGAAAACACCAGCAATCCCTAACAACATGAAGCCCGTTGCAAGAGGTCGTTTAGTTGGTTTTCTTTCCGGTCCACGATCAATAAATGGAGCTAATAATAGGGCACCAAATGCTAGTCCAGGAATAACCATTGAACCAATCGCATTATATGGACCTGAAGCATACGTATACTTCAACAGCTGATACAAGAATAGGAAGTACCAGTCAGGAAGTGGTATATATCCAGCAGCCGATGGATCTGCCATTTTCTCTAAAGGCGGAACATGCGCTATTGTTAAACATAGAAATCCTATCAAGAATACTGCACCAACCATCCATTCTTTTAAAAGAAAGTTTGGCCAGAACGCCTCCGTTTTCCCAGGGTATTCTGAGTAATCTTTTGGAATGTTCAGCTTCTTCACTGCTGGAACACGTGAATCACCTACGAATTTCATCCCTTTTCCACGATGCATTTCACAACCCCCTCCTTATTTAAAAATTCCGTATTTTCAAATTATTGAAAATAAAATTATAGCGGTCCTGAAATACCTTGTTTACGAATCATTAAGAAGTGAGCTGCTACTAATGCAAGCAATGCTGCTGGTAAGAAGAATACGTGAATAGCAAAGAAGCGGGTAAGTGTTTGTGCACCAACAATGGTCGCATCTCCAGATAATAATGTTTTAGCAGCAACACCGATAATCGGTACCGATTCAACAATTTGCAGTGTAACCTTTGTTGCAAATAGCGCTTTCATATCCCAAGGTAATAAGTAACCTGTTAAACCAAGTGCTAACATAATAAAGAAAATTAAAACTCCAACAATCCAGTTCAGTTCACGAGGTTTCTTATAAGCTCCTTGGAAGAATACGCGCAATGTATGTAAAAACATCATGACAATAACTAGACTAGCTCCCCAGTGATGCATACCACGTACGATTTGGCCGAATGCCACTTCGTTTTGTAAATAATAAACAGATTCCCAAGCGTTTTTAATATCTGGTACATAGTACATCGTTAAAAACATCCCTGATAAAATCTGAATTACGGTAACGAAGAATGTCAATCCTCCAAAACAATATACGAATGCGGAAAAATGATGTGCGGGATTAACATGTTCTGGTACTTCATGGTCTGCTATATCGCGCCAAAGTGGCGTAATATCAATACGTTCATCAACCCAATCATAAATCTTACTAAGCAATGATTACACCCCCTTCAGGTTATTCGCTTTAATAGCTCCTAAACTAACAAATCCATCTTTCACTTTAACTTCAAACACGTCAAGCGGCCCAAGAGGTGGAGTTCCCGGTACATTCTTTCCGTTTTTTTCGTATGCACCATAGTGACAAGGACAGAAGAATCGGTTAGGATTGTTTTCTTTGTCAGTGTTCCAATCAACCGTACAGCCTAAATGCTTACAAACTGGTGATAATGCAACAATGTCTCCTTTGTCGTCTTTGTACACCCAAGCCAATCTTGTTTCTTCAGATTCATGCCATGCATCTACTTGATTAACCGTGAAGCTTACCTTTTGTGGTTCATCAGTCAATTCACTTTCTTTCACTTTCGTAACAGTAAAGCCATCTGCCGCTTTTACCTGTAACACAGGATCAACTGCAAATCGTACCATCGGCATAAGCATACCTGCCGCCATGAAACCGCCTACACCTGTTAAAGTATAGTTAAGAAATTGACGTCTAGAAACACGCTGTTTGCTCATATTATTTTCCCCCCCTCTATCAAAAAAGCTTTCGTCCAAAGGACATAAAAAGGACAATTCTATAAAACTAGGACATTACAATGATATATCAATATTTTTCCAAGGTCAATAATCTTACAACACAATTAATGGCAAGAATGTGTCATATATCCATTTTTTCTACAAATATCAAGTTCTCCATTTTCTACTAATAATGCCCAAAACATCACTTACTTGTTCTTCCATCATTGGTATTTTATACTTTTCATCTAAACTTTCTAAAGGTAAAGAAGGTAAGTATAACAGGCTATTACCTATCTCACTCTCAATCGTTTTCCAATCAGCATCTGATGTGAGAAAAAAGATAAATGGAAAGCCTTCTTGCTCCAAAGCTTGCTTCCATTGATAGATTTGCTGTTTTTTCATATCCATTTCCCCGTCATTAAGATAAGTAACTGGCGGAAGCAGTAATACTCTCCCTTTAAACTGTTTTTCGATTTCTTGTGAGATGATTGAGATAAACTCATTAATTGACGCGCTTTGTTTTATACCATTTTGAAATGTAATACCTAATAACGGTACAATCGCCGTATCAACATATTCCTTTGCCCCTATGTACATTTCTACATCTTTCGAAATCCACTTCATATGTAATCGTACCCCCTCATTATACTTCCAAACAATTACATAATAACATTTTTTATCCAAGCTTAACACAACAAAAAGCGAAGCGCTTCAACAATGCAAACGCTTCGCTTTTTAGACTATACTTTTTTCAATTTGTTTAACTGACTAGTTAGTTCTTGAAACGCTTCTAAATCATGAGCATCTAAAGCCTCATCAATTAACTTCAACAGCTGCCCTCTTTGGAAGGTAGCTAATGAATGTTCCAATACCTGTTCAGCTAATATTTTATCTTTCTCATTACTACCACTACTCATTGGAATAAAAGGGTTTTTCTCAAGAACTGCTGCATATTGATAGGAAGAATACGCAGCTCGAAAATGCAATGTAATAAAGATGTCTTCATCTCGGTTGAGGCGAATATCATGAAATGACTTCTCAGCATCTGTTGTCATGATGTTTGACTTATAGAACTTAAAAGGTGCCTCATCTACACAATGTGTAGACATCACCAATCCACGTGGACAACATTCCGCATTTTCAACAAAATGTACCTTCTTCATTAGCTGATCGTGACTCATTAAATAGTTCAAAATCCATACACATTCTCTTCTTTTTAATTGATAATGATTCAAAAACCAGCGAATAAATTCCTTTTTCTCATTCACAGAAACAGGGGCAGCCATTGAAATTCCCTCCTCTGTATTACAGTTTTTTAATACTACTTTTACATGGACAAACTAAGTAAGAACATTTTACTAGCATAAATATATAACGGTCCATAAAAGATAGATTATTTAATTGCTATTTCTGTAAATCTCAAGGCTAAACTCTATTTGTTTTTCAAATTCTCCATTACCGATAAATATTCTTCATTCCAAGGACTAATAGTAAGTAGCTTATTAAATATTTCTTCAGAGACCATAATATCTCCTTCTTCTATTAAGAAATATCCGTAATCACGAAGAAATTCTTCATTGTGTTGGTATACTTCATATGCATCCTCATAATACTGTCTTGCCTTTTTAAACTCTTCAAGTTTATCGAAGCTTACAGCCAGTAACCAATCGAATTGCGGATCATTTTCACCATATTCCTTCATGCTTTCTAGCGTTTCTACGCATTCTTCATACGATTCTACACTAATAAAGTATTTCGCTAATGTAATACCCGCTTCTAAATAACCTGGATCAATTGCGATGGATTCTCGAAAGTATGTTACAGCATCTTCTTGCTTATTCAATTTAAGAGACATTTTCGCTGCTTTGAAATATAACTCCTTATTGAACTCATCTTGCTTAATACCCTCTTTAACCGTTTTGTATGCCATTTCGTAATCAGACAGTTGTTCATAAGAACTTGCTAAGTAATAATAAAGAGAATTAAATTCATGGTCCATTTCTTTCAATTGCTCTAGCTTTTGGACGGCTGTTTTGTAATGTCCTGCTTGGAAAGCTGTTAAACCATACTGGAATAATGCGTGAAGCTCCGTTTTCTTTTGCAGACTTTTTTCGTAATAAGGCAACGCTTCTTCGAACTGACCAGAGCTACTATAAGATTCCGCTATTCTCTGATATAGAGAAATCCCTGCAAGCTCTTCATTTTCCTTTACTACTTCTTGATAATATTGAATCGCCTCTTGAAAACGTCCCTGCGCAAAACATTGTTCACCTAATGCAAAATCAATCAAAACTTCATCTGGTAATATTTTTTTGGCATCTAGTAATTTCTCATATGCTACTTCATCTAAACCATTCAATGCATACAAATCCGCCTCTAACAATAATGCACTCGGATAAACTGGATCATCATGCTTCACTTGTTTAACAAACTCTAATGCTTCATCCTCTTTATCCAGTTCAATACAGATTTCCGCGAGTGCTAACAGCAGCTCACCTTCCTCTGGATGCGTAGCAAGAAGCTGTTCATATAATCCAAATGCTTTCTCTACAAATCCTAATTCAGCTAACTTCTCTGCTAGAACATATATATCTTCTTCAAGCCCGCTGTTTTGTATAGTATGTATATGACGGTATGCTTCGTCAAATTCTCCATTGTTGATTTTTTCTAACACTTTTTCAATTGTAATCATATTATTCATCCTATTCTTGTATGCTATTTCATTATTTACTGAAAAAAACCTGGAATTTTTATTACGAGTTCTTTTCCTTTCTTTGAAGGAAGACTAATTTGTGAACCTGCTCGAATCACTTGATTCTTAAACACTGTGAACTCAATTTTATCACTATAAGCTGCTTGTCTATTTAATAAACATGGTTGATTATCATCATGTACTACATTATATGTTACTTCTCCACCAGTTCGCAAAATCCCTCTATGCGGATAGATTCCTAACATCTTTAATAACTTCTTTGACAAATGCTCATAAGCAAAGATATTATCATCAACATAAGCTAAGTTACTATCATGAAATACTTGCTTCCATGCCAATAATTGATCCTCTTGCCAATCTAGAAAATGTGGAATAAAGACTAATTTATAAGGAAAAACAGCATCACGAATCCATGTAATAGGAATACGTTGTAATTCTTCTAAATCGTGAACGCAAATAATTAAACCAGGAATCCAATGCTTTCGACAGAAACGTACAATAGAAGGTCGTAATATTGATAGAGGTATGCGCAATACTAGCACATAATCTAGGGGAAATTCCGATAATAATTTTCTTGCATCAATTAAAGCTTGTTTGATTTGATGTTCATATGTCACATCAACAGGAAACAAAACAGTTGTTGCACCTAACAGGACAATCTTTGTCGTATATTCTATCCTATTTTCCTGATATTCTGCAAGATTCCCAATCATTGTTTCGCCAGCAATTATTATATACTTGTCCATTTGTAAACGAATAAAGCCAATGTGATTAACCGAAGTGTCTCTACTAACGAACAAATCATTCTTTACAACGAAATTCGTTTCTTTCACTGTGTCATTTTCATAAAGAGAGATTTTTTCCAATACATATGGCATACGATCACTTCCTTATGGATTATATGCCAATGTATGTCCCGCTTCAGTTAATTATGCTTTTTTCATATTTATATTATAAATGATTTTCTTTCATATATGACAACATAACAATAGTAAAATATTATTCCATTATTACCAAAACAGTTAGATTAATAAACGTCAAAGAGCAAACGAAGAAGAGGATTACTCCACTTTGTTTGCTCTTGTGCATGGTCTACTTCATTAACTGTTGTAAATGCTCAAAGAAGTTAGGATATGATACAGCTACTGCTTCTGCATCCTCTAAAATCACGTCGCCTTGGGCAATAGTTGCAGCTATCGCAAGCATCATACCAATACGATGATCTCCATGACTATTTACTGTTCCACCTGTTAATGGCGTCTTTCCTTTAATTATCATACCATCGTCAGTTGCTGTAATATCAGCACCTAACTTAGTCAGCTCTGAAACAACCGTATCGATACGATTTGTTTCTTTCACTTTCAGTTCTTTCGCATCAGAGATAATAGTTGTACCTTCAGCTTGTGTAGCCATTAATGCAATAATCGGTATTTCATCAATTAAACGTGGAATGATATCACCATTAATTTCTGTACCTTTCAAATTTGAAGTCGCAATTTCAATATCGCCGGATGGTTCAGAAGAATGGTTTTCATTAATAATTGCGAAATCTGCCCCCATTGCTAGCAATACATCAATCATGCCTGACCTTGTTTCATTCAATCCAACATTCTTTAATAAAATACGGCTATTAGGAACGATAGCACCAGCCGTTAAAAAGAAGGCTGCCGATGATATATCTCCTGGTACCATTATATCCGTACCCGTGAGCTTTTGATTACCTTCAATTGTAATCGTTCGGTCATTCGTATTCACATTCACACCAAACATTTGTAACATTGTTTCTGTATGATTTCGTGTTCTTGCTGGTTCAATAACTGTCGTTTGTCCTTCAGCTTGCAATCCTGCAAGCAAGATTGCAGACTTCACTTGTGCACTAGCCACAGGCAATTCATACGTAATACCGTGAAGCTTCCCTCCTCGAATACTAAGAGGTGTATACTTTCCTTGCTCTCTACCTTCAATATTGGCTCCCATTTTGCGCAATGGTTCAACCACACGCGTCATTGGTCTTTTTGCAATTGAAGCATCCCCAGCTAAGACAGAATGATAGGGTAAGCCAGATAAAATCCCCGTCATTAAACGAATAGTTGTACCACTGTTTCCTACATCAAGAAGTTCTTTTGCTTCTTGTAGCCCATTTAATCCTTTACCCTCAATAGTTACATTCGTTCCATCTTGCTGAATGGTAACACCCAACTTTTGAAAGCATGAAATGGTACTTAAACAATCTTCTCCTGCCAAGAAATTTCGAATAGTAGTCGTTCCATCTGCAATTGAACCAAACATAATTGCACGATGTGAAATCGACTTATCTCCCGGAATTTCAACTGTACCTTGTAAAGATGTCACATCGGTAATCAAATGCCTATTTGTCATACTATATTCCTCACTCTTCTTCTACATAATATATACGCCAAAATTTGTTTGCTTCATTATGCACTCTTCCGCTTTCTTACGATCTTCTTCGCATTGAAACGAAATTACTAACACACCGTATAATTCTTCTCGTGTTTCTATAATTCTAATATTAATAATACTAATTCTCTCTTCAGCTAAATAACCAGTAATTTCTGAGATAATACCCGGATAGTCCGGAATATCAACATATAAATCATAGAAAGAAGGAATTGCTCCTTGTGAACGATTTGGCAGTTCATCTCGAAACGCCTTCGCACTAGCAAAAAAATCATAAATATTATCGCTATCACTCTTCTTAATAAAATCCTTTACTTTCTCCATTTGTTCAACCCAATTATCCATCAACGACAATAAGACATCTCGATTATGAATTAAAATGTCACGCCACATTTCAGGGTTACTGGAGGCAATACGGGTAATATCCCGAAAACCACCAGCAGCTAATCTTGTTACAAGATTATGTTCAAGTTCCGAATCTTGAGCACTATGAACAAGACTCGCTGCAATAATATGTGGAAAATGGCTGATAACTCCCGTCAACTGATCATGAATTTCCGGAGCTAATACGATAAATTTCGCTTTTGTACCCCTTAGCCACATTTTTAGTTCCGCAACTTTTCTTTCCTTGATTTCTGGTGTAGGTGTTAAAATATAAAACGCACTTTCAAATAATAGAGCTTTAGCTGCTGCAGGACCACTTTTATGAGAACCAGCCATCGGATGTCCTCCAATAAAAGTAATGCCCTTCTCGGTAAGACATGAAGCTAGTTCTGTAATTCGTGTTTTTGTACTACCTAAATCAGTAACAATAACATTAGGCTTTAATGAATAACTTGCTAGAATAGGTAATAGCTCTTCTGTTTGCTTAACAGGTGTTCCAATAATAATTAAATCCGCTTTTACCGCACATTCCTCAATAGAAGTACATACCTCATCTATTATGCCAAGTGACTTGGATAACTGTAAACTATTTTCATTAATATCATATCCTGTAACAGTAACATCTTTATACGTACTCTTTATAGCTAAAGCAACTGATCCACCAATTAATCCCAGACCAATTACAAACACGTTCCCTCGCAAATCTACTCTCCCCTTTGACGTTTAACTTTTTACTTTTGATTTTTGTGTAGATGCTAAATAAGTACGTATTTCAGCTATAATATTAGCATTTTGCTCTTCTGTACCTATTGTCACTCTTATAAATGTTGGAAAACCTAATGCTTTACCACTGCGGATAATATATCCTTTACTCATTAAATATTGAAACACTTCGTCGCTATCTACACTCATATCTATTAAAATAAAATTCCCTTGAGATGGATAATAGAATAATCCTTCTTCATTACAGAAGTCATAGTATTGCTGCATACCCACACGATTCTTCGCACTACAGTCTTTTACAAAATCTTGATCTGATAGTGCCACAGCCGCAATTACTTGCGCCAATGAATTGACATTAAAAGGTTCTCTGATTGGTTCTAGCTTTGCAACAACTTCTTTTGTCGCTATACCATAACCTACTCGGAAACTTGCTAAACCATATATTTTCGAAAAAGTTCGAAGAATGATTAGATTAGAGTGCTTATTTAAGAGTGTTGTACTATTAGGGTAATCTTCCGCTACCACATACTCAGCATAAGCTTCGTCAAGCACGACTAACACATCTGCTGGAACTTGATTTAAGAATTGAACTAATTCTGATTCTGGAATATAAACCCCTGTAGGATTATTCGGTGTACATACCCACACAACCGCTGTATTCTCATCAATTGCTGCTAACATTGCCTCTAAATCATGTTTACCATCCTGTAGTATAACTTCTCTTATCTCAGCATTTTCGACAATCGCATTATGCTTATACTGCGAGAAAGTAGGTGTAGCCATTACTGTGTTTACTCCAGGCTTTAATAATGCCCTTGCAATCATAGCAATAATTTCATCCGATCCATTACCTAGAATGACCTGTTCTTTTGGAAGTCCAATATGTTCTGCCAAAGCTTCTTTTAACAAAGTCGCACTTCCATCGGGATAAAGAGCATAGTTTGATGATGCAGCAAGTATTGCTTCCCTTACAGAAGAAGAAGAGCCATAAGGATTTTCATTGCTTGCTAATTTAGTAACTTGCTCTAATCCGTATGTTTTTTTTACCTCATCAATAGTTCTACCTGGTGTATAAGCTTTTAAGTTAAGAATATTGTTTTTCCATTTCATAGTCATTCGCCCCTCTGCTTGTTTATCACATTAACGTGTGAAAGTTACCTTTATTGTAACACATGTTGTAAATACTTGCGTGCTTGATTTACCTTAAGCTATGTAATCCTTGATAAATATAGAAAAATAAACGAAAACACCCATTGTCGGGTGTTTATTTATTCGCTAAATCTGGTCGTAAAACATCTGCTTTACGTAGATATGCATGTTCAATTTCTGTTTGTGTTTTATCCGTATTCCAATGCAACATAATTCGAATGCACTTCTCTAAAGAATTCGTTACAGGAATCTCTCTTACACACATGACTGGCACATAACGCCACCCTTCTACTTGTCTTAATGCTCTTGCAGGAAATGTCGCTGTTAATTCTTCGGTCATTGAAATAATACACGAACAAACATCTTCAGGTTGAATTCCATTCCTTTCGATCATTTCTCTTAGTAATTCTTCTGTACTTGCTACAATCTCTCGCTCATCATTTTGATTGACAGTCGTTGCTCCTCGTACTCCTCTAAACATATTCTTTCCCCCTTGTTGCTGAATTTCAAGAAAAACCGACACTTGTTATGCAAAATATCTTTGCAAGCAATCTAACACTTCTTCATCTTCTAATTGCATTGTCGTTGGTTCTCCAATATGATTTAACAAAACAAATTTAATATTTGAACTTGTCGTCTTTTTGTCTTTTTTCATACTATGTAATAAATCAGCATGATCTAACGCTGGTAATTCAGTTGAATAGCCTAACTTCTTCACCCAAGCTATAAAACTGTCAATATCAAATTCAAGGTTAACCTTCTCCATACTCATTTTCAAGGCAAAAATCATGCCTATTAAAACCGCTTCCCCATGAGTTGTTTTACCATATCCAATGTTAGCTTCAATGCTATGAGCTAATGTATGTCCAAAGTTCAAGTACTCGCGAACACCAAGCTCTCTTTCATCTTGTTTTACAACGGACGCTTTAACGCCAATACCCTTTGTAATTACTTTTGCTAATATATCACCAGAAAGATCTTGCAGACTATTGATTGTTGTATGCATCCAATTATAGAAATCAACATCTTGAATAAGTCCATGTTTTATTGCTTCAGCAAACCCCGAACGAAGCTCTTTTTCTGGTAACGACTGCAATAAACTCCAATCATAGAATACTGCCTCAGGTTGATGAAAAGCTCCTACCATGTTCTTTCCAAGCGGGTGATTGATGGCTACTTTTCCACCAACAGCACTATCATGCGCTAATAAAGTGGTAGGAATTCCGATAAAACGAATTCCTCTCATAAAAGTAGCAGCAACAAAACCTGCTAAGTCTCCAACTGCACCGCCACCTAATGCTAATATGACTGATTTACGATTTACATTACCCTCTAAACCATCTCGATGACATTGCTCGAATACAGAAAATGATTTCGCACTTTCACCACTTGGGACAACACTTACAATAATATCTTTAAAATGCGGAGCCAAAATATCCTGCAGTTTTGCAAGATATAATGGTGCCACTGTAGCATCAGAAATAATCCAAATCTTCGATAACGGTTGTAGATTTGTGTTAATAAATGCAGGTAGTTCTTTCAATATATCGCTACCGATTACAACCGGATATGTTTTAGATGATGTTTCAATCGTTAGCTGATTCATTATTAAAACTCCTTTAATTGTTGTCGATACTGCTCAATATAACTAGCTAATCCTGAGAATGTATCACTAGGGAATTGATCCACAATGGCTGCTGCAAGCTCCCATGCGATAACAGCTTCAGCAACAACTGCCGCCGCCGGTACTGCACAAGCATCTGAACGTTCGATACTTGCTGTGAATTCTTCTTTTGTATTAATATCTACACTACGTAAAGGTTTGTATAATGTCGGAATTGGCTTCATAACACCTTTCACAACAATCGGCATACCAGAAGTCATACCACCTTCAAAACCACCGAGTCTATTGGATAAACGATAATAGCCTCTTTCCTTACTCCAAGCAATTTCATCATGTACTTCACTACCGAAGCGATCTGCAACCTCGAATCCCATGCCAATCTCTACACCTTTGAAAGCGTTAATGCTCATAATTGCAGACGCTAATTTAGCATCTAGCTTGCGATCATAATGCACATAGCTTCCAACTCCTGCTGGCATACCTTCTACTACTACTTCCACAATTCCACCAATTGTATCACCATTTGCTTTTGCATTATCTATCGCATCCATCATAGATTGACCCGCTTCTGGATCTAAGCAACGTACAGGAGATTCTTCAGTAATCTGTTGTAATTGTTCGATACTATCATAAGCGACGTTCTTCGCTTCCACTCCACCTATTTTCACAACATGAGAACCTACTTTTATCCCAAGTTGTGATAATAATGTTTTAGCTACTGCTCCAGCAGCAACACGTACAGTCGTTTCACGTGCAGAAGAACGCTCTAAAATATTTCGCATATCACGATGGCCATATTTTAATCCACCATTTAAGTCTGCATGCCCCGGACGAGGTCTTGATACCGTACGAGCAATTGTTTCAGCTTCCTCATCTGAAATAGGCTCGATACCCATAATTTTTGTCCAATGCTTCCAGTCGTTATTCTCAACAACTAGACAAACTGGAGAACCAAGAGTCTTCCCATGACGTATTCCAGCCGTAATATTAGCTGTATCCTTCTCAATAACCATTCTTCTTCCACGACCATGCCCTTTTTGACGACGAGCTAAATCAGCATTTATATCTTCAGCAGTAATTGATAGTCCTGCTGGTAAGCCTTCAATAATTGTAGTTAACTGTGGTCCGTGTGATTCACCAGATGTTAAATAACGCAATGAATTCATCCCCTTTTTAGCACTTTAAAGCTTTTATGTAACAATATAACATAAAGTAAAGTTTGCTGTAATAAAAAAGCGTAAAAATTTAAATAAATATACCTCTTTTTACCTCTTTCTATAAAAAAATGTATCTTCTGTTTCAAGATTATACTGAGTAGCACTAAATATTTGCTCTGTACTCCCTACAAAAAATATACCATCCGTCTTTAAAGCATTGCTAAACTTTACATACAGCATATCCTTTGCATCTTCGGTAAAATAGATTAACACATTTCTACATACTATTAAATCAAAATTATTCTCGAAAGAATCAGCTAACAGATTATGTTTTTTAAACGTAACCGCCTTCATAATCTCGCTATTAACTTTATAGTAGTCACCGTTCTTCTCAAAGAATTTTCTCTTCATATCTACTGGAAGCTCGTTAAGAGACCTTTCATGATATACTCCCATTTTAGCGCGAGCAAGAACTTCCTCATCTAAATCCGTAGCTAAAATAGAAACTTTCGAAAGTGGCATATGCTTCGCAAGAACCATTGCTAAAGTATAAGGCTCTTCACCAGTAGAACATGCCGCGCTCCATACCTTTAAACGATCGTTTTTCTGAATTAAGCGTGGTAATATCTTCTGATCAAGCACATCCCAACGTTTTCCGTTTCGATAGAATTCTGAAACATTAATCGTCATTCGATCTAGAAATTCATTCAAACCATTTGAATCACTTGATATGTATTGGAAATACTCCCCGAAATTACGATATCCTTTTTTCTCATAAAGTGAAGTTAATCGTCGTTTCATTTGTGCTTCCTTATATAGCTGTAAATTAATCCTAGTTAACTTCTTTACTCTCCCGATAAAATCTTGATAATCATTAATCATCAAAACCTCACTCTCCTAATCATCCAATTGAAAGTGCTCTCTATACTATAACGATAAATAAGATTTATTTTTTAAAATTTTCTATTAATTTAATCACTACCACAACTTACTATCTCTATCATAATATATTTAAATCCATTTTCGCCATATGTATTAAAGGTTTTTTAGAAATTATACTAGGAAAGCTGTCACTGTCCTTTTTACTGTCAATTAAAAAAAGAGGCTACCAAAAAGTGCACCTTTTTGGAAAGCCTCCTTTTTCGTTATAATTAATAAATCCACTCGTTCATTAATTTAGAATAATCTACTAATTCTTCTTCTTTGAAGAATAAGCCAATTTCACGCTCTGCGCTTTCTGGCGAATCAGATCCATGAATAATATTCTTTCCAACAGTTGCTGCATAGTCCCCTCTAATTGTGCCTGGTGCAGAATCTTTTGGATTAGTTGCTCCCATCATTGTACGAGCTGTAGCGATTACATTTTCACCTTGCCATACCATAGCGAACACTGGACCAGATGTAATGAATTCTACTAGTTCACCGAAGAAAGGACGCTCTTTGTGCTCACCGTAATGTTGCTCTGCTAACGCAGTAGGAATTTGCATTAATTTAGCTCCTACTAATTGAAAGCCTTTCTTCTCAAAACGTGCTACTATTTCCCCTATTAATTGACGTTGAACTCCGTCAGGTTTTACCATTAAAAAAGTTTTCTCCATGTTGATACCACTCCTTAAACAAGTATGAGTTTTTAGAAAATACGAAACAATCCACAAAAATAGTAACATTCTTTCACAATTTTCGCAACTCAGGAGGAGTATCAGCTTAAAACTTTCGTTTTCCGATATACTTCGCTATATCATTTAAATTCTTTCGAGCTTTAATATTAGGTAATCCTTCTAATTCTTTAAAAGCTTTCTGTAGATATCGTTCACTCATCTCAACAGACTGTTTTATAGCTCCCGATTTTTTTATAGCCTTAATAACGCTCGCCATCGCATCATCATCAATTCCTTCGTGCACCGTTTCTATTTGTTTTCTTAGCTCTGGATCACGAAGAGCAATTAGCGCAGGTAATGTAACATTGCCTTGCTTTAAATCCCCACCAGCAGGCTTGCCCAGCACTTTTTCTGTAGCAGTGAAATCTAAAATATCATCTGTAATCTGGTACGACATACCTACATAATACCCAAAACGAAATAACTTCTTGTGAATATCTTCACCAGCACCTGCTGCAATAGCTCCTAATTGACAACTAGTTGCAATTAATAAGGCAGTCTTACGCTTAATTCGTCTAAAATATGTTCGTAAATTTTGATCAAACATATACTTATCACGAATTTGCTCTATTTCACCCAAACATACTTCTACAATTGTTTTAGATAGTAACTGATGGGCTTCTGGTCTTCTTACCTCTGTAATCAATTCTAACGCTTGAGCAAAGATATAATCACCTGTGTACATTGCCACTTTATTATTCCATTTAGATTGAATAGTAGGAGCACCTCTTCGCATTAATGCTTCATCAATTACATCATCATGAACAAGTGAAGCCATATGAATCAATTCTAAAGAAACAGCTACTTTCTTTATCACATCAATATCATAATCCCCAAATTTAGCAGCTAATAACACAAACACTGGGCGTATACGTTTTCCTCCTGCCTGCAATAAATGCAAACAAGCCTCTTGTAAAAGGGGATCTTCCGCTTGGATGCTTACTTCTAGCTCTCTTTCTATTGTTTGTAAATCACCGTTTAAAAAAGAAGACAACATTTTATATTTCATACATTCCACCCAGCTCTAATTTCATCGAAATACATTATTTTTTTACTTTATAACCGTAGTGAGTAGCAGCTACTCCACCCGTATGTGCTTTATAAGTTACTTTTTCAAAGCCTGCTTTTTTAAACATAGCTGCTAATTCTTTCATACCTGGAAAATCCGATGCTGATTCTTGAAGCCATGAATATTCATCATAACTTTTCGCAAACATTTTTCCGAACAAAGGCATAATATGTTTAAAATATAAATAATATCCTTGTCTAAACCCAATCATTGTAGGCTGAGATGTTTCTAAACAAACAGCTAATCCACCTGGTTTTAAAACTCGATTCATCTCTTTCAATACCTGTAGATAATCTGGTACATTTCTAAGACCAAAGCCGATTGTTACATAATCAAATGTATTATCTTCAAATGGTAGTTCCATCGCATTACCATGTATAAGCTCTACGTTGTTTAATTGTAGTTGCTTAACTTTCTCTTCACCAACGCTTAACATATTCTTACTAAAGTCTAAACCCGTTACATGACCTTCTGAACCTACAGCATTTGCCATCGCTATTGTCCAATCAGCCGTTCCACAGCATACGTCTAGAGCCTTCGATCCACGTTGCACATTCATAGTTTTCATCGTATTATTACGCCATTTAACATGCTGTTGAAAACTAATTACCGAGTTCATTTTATCGTAATTTTGAGATATTTTTTCAAAAACTTTGTGTACTTTTTCTTCTTTTGTTTGTTGCATAACTTTACCCTTCCTCCGCCAATGAGTTTACTTTCCACTCATCTTCCAAAAGTGTTGTTTTGTATAAAGATAATGTACTTGCTTTTGTCGATGAAAGCACATTTAATTCTTCAACACAAGCCTGATAAATCTTGTTAATATGTTCATCTATAACAGAAACCAATGAAGATCTTTCAACTTGTGAAAGTTGTGTTTCTCCTTTAGAAAATAAAATTTCTGCAAACATGTTATACACATAAGAAGAACGATTTGATTTAAATTTTTCTTTTTCTGTTTGTAAACGATTTAATAACAAGAACTGTTCAATAAATCTTGTATTGGAGGTAATCTTGAAGCACTCCGCTACTTTCACAATAAGTGATGACTCAATTACCTGAATAGTTTTTAGCAATGCTTCTTCATCAGTAAAATGATGCTGATGATATACAATCTTTTGTTGATTAATATCTTTCGTTCCTTCTGCTAATGAACGAATCAAATTAATATTCTCTAATTGTGCCAAAATATAATAATACAAACCACTATAGTAATCTCCAGCTAATACTGTTAATTGACGATTTTTTAGCATTTCAGGATTTCCATCTACTGAAGACAGAGTCACATTATCATGCGTATCTAAAGCTGTTTGAATAAGCATTGTCGCCGTAATATATTGATCTCTTTCTTCATCCGTAATATCCAGCTCTTGTAATAACAAAATAAGCAGCAATAATTTTTTCTCTTCAATCACTGGTTCGTATAGAAAACGACGAAGATAAGGATGAAATGCTTTACTGATGATATGGTTATGTATTTGTTTACTATAATTGTAAATATTGTTCAATGATTATCACCCTTATTACCATGAAGGTATTTATTCCTATCTATTGTGAATTCCTCACATATATAACGCCAAACGACTTTTTAAAAAGGTCCCAATTATTTCATTTGAAAAGTACATGTAATTATAACATAAAAAAACCGAACCATGAAACATGCATACTTTAATCTATAAACAATAAAAAGAGCAGGGGATACCTGCTTTATTTACGCGTACTTTCAATTTCTCCAAAAGGTGTGTAAATCTGCGCATTGCCACGAACTTTTATCGCTGATGTATGTTCTGTAAATTGAGCAATCATTACTTCGCCACTATCAAGCTTTTCAGAATGATGAAATCTCGTATCTGACCCACGCGTTAATCCAATGACATTCACTCCATCTTCTTTCGCTTTTATAATGACATATTCCGTATTTTTGTCCGCCACTTTCGTCACCTCTTCTGCTTATAATTCCTCTAAACTCCATTGTACAACAACTGCACTACAAGAATGAAGTTTTCTTCTTTACAAACTGAAACTTTATCTATGTATTACTCATGTATTTCACTTTCAATCTAAAAAACGAAATACATGAGTAAATGTAATTTATTTAATTAATGATAACACTTCAGCACGCGCTCTTGCATCACTTGCAAAAATGCCACGTACAGCCGATGTAATTGTTTTAGCACCTGGCTTTTTAACGCCTCTCATTGTCATACACATATGCTCAGCTTCGACAACAACCATAACACCATGTGGCTCTAACATTTCAAGAATACTATCAGCAACTGTTGAAGTAATCCGTTCCTGAAGTTGAGGTCTTTTAGCTACTGCTTCGACAGCTCTAGCTAATTTACTCAATCCTGTTACTCTTCCATTTCTCGGGATATATGCAACATGAGCGTTACCATAAAAAGGTACTAAATGATGCTCACATACGGAGTGGAATGGAATATCCTTTACTAATACTAGTTCTTCATGTTCTTCCCCAAAAACAGTCGTAAAATATTCTCTTGGATCTTGATGCAATCCTGAAAATATCTCCTCATACATACGTGCTACTCTTTGAGGTGTTTCTAAAAGTCCTTCTCGATTCGGATCCTCTCCCACTGCTTCGAGTATCATCTTAATTGCTTCTTCTATTTTTGCGTGATCTACTTTACTCAATTGTATTTGCCTCCAGAATTAATAAACAAAAATTACACTCTCCCCATTTTAAAATATTCATAAATGAATTAATACTATAACGCACACGATTCTAACAAGGAGAGGTCAAAATATTATTTTTATATTAACATATTTATTCCATTAACAAGAATAGAATATTTCAACTATTTGTCTTCATTTACAAATAAATGAACAATATATATAAAATACAATAAAAAAACAACTTATAAAAGAATTGACTTTATAAGTTGTTTTTTATTCACCTAATTACAGTCGCGCTATCTAGTTAATGATATATTTTTACGCTTATAAACCTAATGCGTGTGTTAAAAGTGGAATAGAGCATATTGCGATTAAAATATTCACCACTCCACATACTTTTGTAAGTGCAGGATATTTATCATACCATGCGAATGGTAATAAAATTGTTAAAACATTAATTAATAATAATACCGTACCTAATGGCCATCCCTTTCCAATCTCAAATGCTTTATATGCATACGCTGCAGATAATAAGAAGATTGCTAAAAAGAAATGAGCATAAACTTTTTTATCTCCTGGATTATAAAAATGCATCGCGACTACAACCCAGAAAGCTCCATAAGTAGCAAAAATCATCCCTAAAAATTGTCTAGTTCCTGGATCGATTCCTAAATCAAAGAACCATAATGAAAGCGCTGTAAATAGTTGACAAAAACCACCAAAGATTAGTGCGATATTTGCTAAAGAACGACTTACTTTAGTCATATCACTATTCTTATTTACCCCGATACCTATTTGCTCAAGACCAAAAACAAAAACTGTTACAATTAGACCAAAAACACCGATTGCTTCCGGATTTACCATATTAAACAAATAAATTCCCCCTTTTTGAAAACCTTTCCCCAATTTCCCTTTGTACTTTAATCTAGATAGCATACAACTTTTAAACATTTTAATAGATATTTCAACAATAATCTACCTATTTTTAGAATTTTTAATTTTTTTCAAAATAAGATGGTTAAACCTTGATTTTTACACTAATTTACTTCTTGTAAACGTTCTCTCTCTGTTTTAATAAACTTTTATTCTTTTTCCTAAAAATATAATAATGATACATACACGATTTATGAAAGACTTATAGCTATAGTAAAACTCAGAATCGCAATATATATCAAAATCCATACTATACCAAACAACAAAAAAGCCTACCGTTTAATAAAACGATAGGCTTCTCGTTCTAAGTGAAATCACCTTTACAATCGAGGTACAAAACCTCAAATCATATTAGCTACTTCACTCATACATATTAAGTTAATATGTAAATTATTTAACTGCGTCTTTAAGTGCTTTACCTGGTTTGAATGCAGGAACTTTGCTTGCAGCGATTTCGATCTCTTCCCCAGTTTGTGGGTTACGACCTTTACGTGCAGCACGTTCACGTACTTCAAAGTTACCAAATCCGATAAGTTGTACTTTATCACCAGATTTTAACGCGTCTAAAATAGTATCAAAAACAGCATCAACAGCTTTAGTTGCATCTTTCTTAGAAAGTTCACTAGCTTCTGCAACTGCATTAATTAGTTCTGTCTTGTTCATGCCATTCACCTCCTCCCAACGGGAATTTCATTTTCAACATACTCAATCATTCTTTGCTCATGTTGCTTAATGAAAATTGTATTGATTAATTGATTTATTTCTAACTTTTGAACAATCTATATTACAAAAGCCGTTTTTTCATCCTACTCTATCTTTCGCAAGAAATCAAGAAGAAAAAAGAAATGGCGAATGTACAAAAGCTAAAACACTGTAGTAAAACGGCAGAATGGCGTCTTCTTAGCTCATTTACTGTAAGTAGATTATCATAATCATTTATCGTTATCAAGAGAATTCAATAAATAATGGTAATCTTTTAATGAATTGTTACATATATTTTTAATTTACAACGTTTATTAGCAATCGTGTCCAATTTTCTTACATAATATACCCTATTCTATTACATTTTTGTGACAAAAAAAAAGGCGTACCAAAAGTGATAAAAAAATCACTTTTGGTACAACCTTTATAAAATAATAGCAATTAAACCGCCAGATCCTTCATTGATGATTCTTTCTAACGTTTCTTTCAATTTGTATCTTGCATTTTCTGGCATCAGCGATAGTTTTGCCTGTATTCCTTCACGAACTAGGCTACTTAAAGAACGACCGAATATATCTGAACTCCATATAGAAAGAGGATTATCCTCAAAATCTTGCATTAAATAGCGGACTAGTTCCTCACTTTGCTTCTCAGTACCTATAATTGGCGCAAATTCAGACTGCACATCCACTTTAATCATATGAATAGACGGTGCAACTGCTTTTAAACGAACGCCAAATCTAGGCCCTTGACGAATGATTTCCGGTTCATCTAAACTCATGTCAGCAAGTGATGGAGCAGCTATTCCATATCCTGTTTGTTTGACCATTTTTAAGGCATCAGCTACTTGGTCATACTCGGCTTTCGCATGGGAGAAATCTTGCATTAATTCTAATAAATGATCTTTCCCTCTAATTTCAACTCCAACAATTTCTTGCAAAATCGAGTCGTACAGCTCATCTGGCGCGAATAAATCTATTTCAGCAATACCTTGCCCCATCTCCATACCAGCTAGGCTTGCATCCTCAATGAATTCAAAATCTTTAAACTGATGAACAACTCGATCCACATCTCGCAAACGCTTAATGTCTTTAACCGTTTCTCTAACTGCATCTTGATAACTTTCTCTTAACCAATGATTTTCTCGTAATACCATTACCCAGCTTGGTAAATTTACATTCACTTCAAGAACAGGGAATTCATATAGCGCTTCTCTAAGTACATTCATGACGTCCCCTTCACGCATGCTTTCAACACTCATTGATAACGCAGGTATATTATATTGTTCTTGAAGCTGCACGCGTAATGCTTCTGTATCAGGATGATACGGTTGCACAGAGTTTATAATCATAATGAAAGGCTTGCCAACTTCCTTCAATTCTTCAATAACTCTCTGTTCTGCTTCAAGATAATCACGGCGTGGAATTTCCCCTATTGTTCCATCTGTTGTAATCACAACTCCGATTGTAGAATGATCCTGAATAACCTTTCTAGTACCTATCTCTGCCGCTTCATGAAACGGAATAGGTTCTTCATACCAAGGCGTACTAATCATTCTTGGACCATTTTCGTCTTCATAACCTTTAGCCCCAGGAACAGTATAACCAACACAATCAACTAGGCGAATATTTACCTCTAAACCATCTTCAACCTTTATAGATGCAGCCGCATTCGGTACGAATTTCGGCTCAGTTGTCATAATTGTTTTGCCAGCTGCGCTTTGAGGAAGTTCATCTAAGGCTCTAGCTCGATCTGCTTCATTAGCCATATTTGGAAGTACTACTAATTCCATAAATTTCTTTATAAATGTAGATTTGCCAGTTCGAACCGCCCCCACCACACCTAAATAGATGTCACCGCCAGTCCTTTCTGCAATATCTTTGAAAATATCTACTTTTTCCACGAGATTCCCTCCCGATATTAGAGTGCTTGGGATATAATATCCATTTGTATAAATTAAGACATCTTATATTTATGATGTTGTCCGATAAAAATATGCTATTTTTATAATTTTTTCTCCTTTCTTTCAGAGAGTCGTGTATAGTTTCAGCATTTGCGTAATTTTCAAATGACGTTTCTTATTTTTTCATAATAAAGATGCTGAACCGTGGTAGATTAAATTCTTCATCTTAGAATTACAAAAAATAAAACCCTTCTCCTACAATATATTTTGTAAGAGAAGGGTTATGACTATTTTGTCATAAAAACCGGTTCATCATTTTCATTAACCGTATAAGGAAGGGAAAAAGCAGGGGCGAAAATTGAATTTTCAGTCAATAAAACTCTGATATCGTCTCCTGGTTTGAACTTACGATCGCTTTCTTTTAATGCATTCATTAAGTCTGGCGTATAGTCAATATACAATTCGCTTTTTGAATTCATTATTATCCCTAATTCAGCTTGTGAATACGGACTGTTCACAACTGGCAATTGATTAAAGCCTAATTTTTTATAATCCAGAGTAAAAACATATGTATCTAATTGATCTTTATACGGTGGATATTTATTCTTATCCTTAAACATTTGTAATCGTAAACCATACTCTTGAATGGAATCAACCATTCTAAGATCAAAAATTTTCACAGTTGGGTTCGTCTCTACATCAATCAGTACATATTGAAATACGCCCCCACTTTCATAAGCATTTCCTGGAGGATCGGACATGTATTTACCCACTAATTTAGTAAAATCAATTGGATATTTTTGATAAATCGGCACGGTTGCTTCATTGGTTTTTATCGGTAATAATCCATTTTGATCTTTACGATATTGATCCACTGCTTGTTGGACAAGTTGTACTTGATCTTCGTAAGGTATTTTATTTTCTGTTCTTTTACTTTGTGGATACATACAACCCGAAAGAACGATGAAAGCTATCAACATTATACTAATAATTTGAAGTATTTTTCTCATTTTAGCTGCTCCAATTTATGAATTTGTCGGTCCACTCAATACTACAAGAAAAACAATAATACCGGCTAATACCATTAAGACAAATGCAATAATTGTCGTTACTGCTTTAAAAAACCCCTTGAGCTTAAAACGACTAAAATAAATTGAAACGATCGAAATGGTCATGAATATCATGGCCGCAAATGAAATCCACATTTTTTGCAATGCTGGTGTCATTTCTCCTCTTCTCTCCCATCGTTGTTTTTTTATGTATTCTTTCTCACCTTTTATATATGTACTTTTCTATTATAGTACAATCCTTCTTTTAAGAGTGATTAAAATGCTAATTTTTTGTATAAATGTTAAAAAGCTTCAATAACGGAAAGTATTTATTTCGAAAAAAAAAACAGAAGAAGGCAATAATTGCTTTCTTCTGTCTAATGACTAAATTACCATTATAGGTTTTTAGGTCTTGTTTCTTCCCTAGCATTTTATGCATACATTTACTCCGCGTATCATCAAATGCCTATTTTTTAAAAATATTTTCACGAATTATTTAGTAGCTTGTAAAATATTGACTAAATCGTCCATCTCTGACTTTCGATCTCTCGACATCAAAGCATCTACTGCACTTCTTACATCTTGATTATTAAATAACACATTGTATAAAGCCATAGTAATAGGCATTTTCACGTTATACTTCTCTGCCAGCTGATAAGCTGCTTTTGTTGTGCGAACGCCTTCTACGACCATTCCCATGCTATTTAACACATCTTCAAGCTTTTGCCCTTTACCTAGCATATTTCCAGCTCGCCAATTACGTGAATGAACACTAGTACATGTAACAATTAAGTCACCAATACCTGTTAATCCCGCAAAAGTTAAAGGATTTGCTCCCATTACTGTACCTAATCGAGCAATTTCTGCTAGACCACGTGTAAGAAGAGCTGCTTTCGCATTGTCTCCATAACCAAGACCATCTGTAATACCTGCAGCTAAAGCGATAATATTCTTTAGTGCCGCGCCGATTTCCACCCCAATAATATCAGGATTTGTATATACTCTGAAATTATGATTGATGAATAAATCTTGAATCTCCTCAGCCGCTTTCATATTTTTCGATGAAACAGAAACAGTTGTAGGATGTCTAAGACTTACTTCCTCAGCATGACTAGGACCAGATAGCACAACGATGTCTTTTAGAATATTAGAATCACCATCTTGCTCAATCATTTCAGATATGCGCATAAGCGTATCTGGTTCAATTCCTTTACTCACATGCACAATTGTAATAGGTTGTTTCGCAGTCGCACATATCTTCTTGACTACTTCTCGAATAGCTTTCGTAGGTACTGCTAGAATAACTGTCTCTACACCTTCTAAAGCTTCATCAAGTGAAGTTGTACCGATAATTGCTTCAGGAAGCTTAATGTCAGGCAAATAAGTCGAATTCATATGATTTTCATTAATATCGTTAATTTGCTTTTCATTATTACCCCACACAAATACGTTATGACCATTATCAGCAAGAACCATAGCAAGTGCCGTTCCCCAGCTTCCAGCACCAGCGACTGTGACCTTTTTCTGTGTTTCCATGCTCATCACTACCTTCTTATTTTCTTTGACGTGCAAATATTTTAATAGGAGTACCTTCAAATTCGAAAGCTTCACGAATACGATTTTCTAAGAACCTTGTATATGAGAAATGTAGAAGTTCAGGATCATTTACAAACACAACAAATGTAGGTGGTTTAATCGCTACTTGAGTTGTATAGAATATTTTTACACGTTGACCTTTATGTGTTGGTGTTGGATTCATCGCAACAGCATCCATAATTACTTCATTCAATATATTCGTTGGTACACGTAACGCATGATTTTCATTTACTTTATCGATGATTGGCATAACTGAATGAATACGCTTCTTTGTCAGTGCTGATAAGAAAACAATTGGTGCATAATCTAAGAATAAGAAGTGCTCACGAATATTTGTTTCGAATTCTTTCATCGTCTTCTCGTCTTTTTCAATAGCGTCCCACTTGTTTACAACAATAATAACGCCTCGTCCTGCCTCATGAGCATATCCAGCGATTTTCTTATCTTGCTCACGAATACCTTCTTCTGCATTTAGAACAACTAAAACAACGTCTGAACGTTCAATAGCACGTAGGGCACGTAATACACTGTATTTCTCAGTGCTTTCGTACACCTTCCCTTTCTTTCTCATACCAGCAGTATCAATGATGACATACTCCTGTCCATTATATTTATACGGAGAGTCAATTGCATCTCGAGTTGTTCCTTCTACATCACTAACAATTACACGGTCTTTCCCTAATAATGCATTTACTAAAGAAGATTTTCCTACATTCGGTCTTCCAATTAAAGAAAACTTCGTGATTCCTTCATCATACTCTTGACCATTAAACGTAGGGAAATGTTTAGCTGCTTCATCAAGTAAGTCACCTAGTCCAAGACCATGAGTACCTGAGATTGGGAATGGCTCTCCAAATCCAAGTGCATAGAAATCATAAATTTGTTCACGCATTTCAGGATTATCAACTTTATTTACCGCTAACACAACAGGCTTTTTAGAACGATACAAAATTTTTGCCACTTCTTCATCAGCTGCTGTTACACCCTCACGACCATTTGTCATAAAAATAATAACATCTGCTTCATCAATAGCAATTTCTGCTTGTTGACGAATTTGTTCTAAGAAAGGCTCGTCTCCTAAATCAATTCCACCAGTATCAATAATATTAAATTCATGAGTAAGCCATTCTCCCGAACTATAAATACGATCTCTAGTTACTCCCGCAACATCTTCGACAATCGATACGCGTTCTCCTACAATTCGATTGAAAATAGTAGATTTTCCTACGTTTGGTCTACCTACTATAGCAACTACAGGTTTCGGCATCACAATCACCCTTTCATTGTATTCCTCATACATCCACTCTTTTTTTAGCACATGTACAGTAATCTCTAGTTTTAATTTTTACGAACTTCCTTCTTACAATTACAATCAAAATCGATTATCTATAATTATATAAGCATTTTATCTATTTACATTTTTACTTCTTTTATAAAAATCTCGGAAGGAAGTATCAATTTGTTACATGCTTTACAGTTTGTCCTCTATATCTACATAATAAATATGTATTACTTTGTCCATAAAATCAAATAATGGTCGCATCTGCAAAACAACCCTTCTTATTTATTAAGAAGGGTGTAACTATCCTATATTAACAAATTTTTTTCTATCCAACAATAACATCACAACTAATGCTTAACGATTATATAGACATCATCGCTTAATTTATGAGCAATTCCGTCTAATATAGCTTCTAAATTAGCAGCAAAACTATCCATTTCTTCTATTGTATCACAGTGAAATAATGCGGGCGCTATTGGTACTTTAGATTTATTCATAGTAACAGCCGCTAATATATATTTTTCGAGAACCATCTATAGAATTCCTTTCTTATCCACATCTATTTTACTCGGTAATCGAATTGCATTCTCCAATGTTGGGACATTACCTATTACTTTTCTTGCTTTTTCTATATTTTTTTCTTGCGGCAAAATAAAAACACCTACTCGTCCATCATCTAAATCTCTTTTTGCTAATGGCACAAGTGCAGGTGTGCCCGAATCACGATAAACACCCATCGCCACAGATACATCATGTAGTATAGCTTGACGTTGTCCTAGATTAGCAATCGTCGTTCGTACGTTAAAGTTCTTTGGCTTTAATATAAATCCCATACCATTTCGTAAAATCTCTTCTTGACGCTGTGGAAGCCCAATATTCATTATATAAATATTATCGATATAAAGACCCGCTCCATCAAAGCGTAGTTCACAATACTCAATATCACAAATATCTCCTAACGTTGAACCAGACATCAATACACGGCTTATAAATATGCACAATATAACGACTCCGATTGAAGCCCATATATTGATAAATAAATAAGCGGCAGTCGTTAACATACTAGTAAAGATAACTAAATAATTTCTACCTTCAAATGCAATTGCGATTCCTTCTATATATGTATTACCACGTTTCACTAATTCATATTGATCCAAGCCAGTAAGCGTGTTTCTCTCCATATTTCGAACGTCCCTAAACTGAGAAGCAGCCAATGTTAAAAAAGTAATCGCTGTATAATCTTTCAAAAGTAATGCAGGCACAATAATACTTCCTAAACCAGCCGCAATGACTCCAAGCGCTAAATGAATAATTTTCCCATGCAAATATGTTGGATATTGACGATAATCACTCTTTAACATAAAAACTCTCGTAATGATACCCGCACAAATTCCAACTACAATAGGTAAAAAGTAGTTATCCATCCATATCAAACCTCTTTCTTATGGTAATGTTTACTCTCATCAAATAAATAATTCCCAATCGATTCAATCGTATACCAAACGAGAAGAGCTAACGCTACAATCGCAATATGATCAAACCATGATAAAGAAAATAATTCATACGGTAATCCTATTCGAAAATAAACAATAAACAGTAATAAATCACTTATTACCATACCCATAAAGAGAGCCATCATACGCTGCCCATTATCCTTTAGAAGTAAAATACTAATGTATAACATCAAGAAACTACTACCCCACATCGGAATCCAAGCAAACCATAGCGGCTCCAAAGTTAAAAAGAAATAATAACTTCCCTCACATAAAGCTAATATAAACGAAGCAATCATAACATGAAATTGTGCCTTATATGGTAAACATCCAATATATCTACAAACAATAATGACCAAATAAATAAATGCAGCATTCAAAAAAATAGGGTCTAATGACACATAGAACTGAGAAAGAAAAATCATAATAAGTAAATGAGCGATTAACGGAGAAGATACTTTATGATGTAGAAAGAAAACAAATACTACAAGTAGAATCCAACTTCCCCAAATGAAAATTAAACCTTCCATTTAATCAACTCCTTTCTATCAACCAGTATTGACAGGAAGAGTGGAATTAAACAATGCTATTAGCTTATACGAATAATTTCAATAAACAATGAAAGATTAATACTAAGAGGAGGTGTAAACGATGGGCAAAGACCGACAAGAAAAAAAGCTAAAAAACAGCAGAAGAGTAGAATCCGATCGTGATCAATCTCTCCATTACAATGGTGCAGCGAGACTAGACACACCAGAAGAAGCACGACAGCAGAACCAGCATAACTAGAAACAGTGTTAACCCCCTATTAAGTAATTCACAGAGATTAGACACCTTGGACCCGTTCAATCTCAGGAGTATGAAATAATCCATCTGCGTTTATCAATACTTTACCTGCCCTATTTACTCATGACACACAAAGAGGCTGACCAATGGTCAACCTCTTTCAATCATATACTTTTATATTTATAAGGTGTCATCAAGGGGAATTAATGGCATCAGATAAAATTCTAAATTACTTACTACTTTTTATCAAATAACTAAGATTATTGAACGAAACGTCCACGTTGACGTTGTAATTCACGATATAACTCTGTGTTCTTTTCGAACGCTGCACGTCCATGTAACCAGAATAGATTATTAACCATTACTAAGTTTCCTACTGGTAATTTCAATTCGATAACAGCTTCGTCTGCTTCCATTGAATCAGATAGATTACTTAAGTATTTAGCTTGTTCAATTGTTTCTGGATAAACGAATTGATCGATAAAGCAAATACATGGTTTATTGTTTTGTTTAAAGAAAGTTGTTCTGTCAATTTCTTGACCTACATTTTTTGAACTTGGCGCTTTGTATGTGAATTTATGTGAACCAATTGTATCATTCGCATATTTATCAAGCTCTTTCCAATCATCAAGGTGTAATAGACGTGATTCTCCACCTACAGCATTTCTTTCTTCTAGCTTCATCATTAATAACCAATCAGTTGGCTCATCTACGAAAGTACCATCTGTGTGAAGTGTAAATAAACGATAAGCTTGACGAAGGTAAGAGTCACTGTCATCAGTATCTTTAACGCTGAAGTTAGCGTAATATTTACCAGTCATTGAATCAAAGTTTGGCATACCTGCCATGTGAGAGAATGCAGTTGAGAAGAATAAGAACTCTTCTTTATCTTCAGTTACATCTTGCATTCCAACAGTGAATCCGCCAGAAGCACGATCGTTAAGGATTTCTCTTACGATGTCTCCTAATTCATAACCTGTAAGTGTTAATAGACGATCCGTTACTAATTGACGTGCAAACGGAGTATACTCAAGGCGTTGAGAAGATACGCCATCTTCTTTCATGATTTCTAAAAATTTCTTCACAATGTCAGCGCTAATTTCAATATGATATAAGCGATTACTTTGTGGATGTGGTAGGATTTCAAACCCTTCTGTTTTTTGAACAAATTTCATTGCACTTTTTTCGATAACAGTCATTGATAAAACCTCCAGTGTGATATTATAGTGTCTGTTAACTTTTTAGAACAAAAAATAGCCAGCTATACCATGCTTAAATAAGACATAGTACAACTGGCTATTATTTACTGTCTTGCCCTAGACAAATAGAGTCATAGTAAATATTACAGTTTAAGTATAATTGTTTTAATGTTGAACAGCTCTATAAAATATTATTCACGTTTTTGAAAAGGAAAGTTATTCAGAAGGCGAATATATATTTTTTAACTATCCATAGTTTAACACAAAGTTTTCATTGTGTAAATATTAAAAACTTTTAATCTACTATTTTTATTTCAGCTTTTTTTTGATGGAAATGAAGATCTAAATCTTTTAGCGCTGCCACTAATGCATTTGTTGCTTTACCACGATAATAATGCTGAACTAATTCAATCGGCTTCTCAATTCCATCATTCAAGCTAATCCCTCTAAGTAGCTGATTAATAAAATTTCTACCATGATCTGTTGCCAAAGTACAAGATGCCTCTAATATTACACCATATTTCAAATCCACTTCCGCTGTAATTGTTAACGTATCAAATACACTTTTGGCTGCCATCCCTTGTGGTAATCTTGCGTGACCAGCAATAAACATGATATTTGGATTCATTATAAAATACACCCCTTTAACTTGTTCGCTAACGAATAGTACTACTTCGCATTCCCATTTTACTACTCGTACCTATTATGCCTCAATTAAATGAGCTTGAACCGGAATACGTCTTACTACTTCTTTCCCAATTTCAATAGAAGCTGTCGCTGCTGGTGAAGGTGCGTTACATACGTGAATACTGCTTGCACCTACAATAATATGGAAATCATCCACCATTTTCCCGTCATCAGATAATGCCTGTGCACGCACACCTGCAGGTGCCGCGATTAAATCATCCGCTTGAATTTCAGGAATTAATTGTTGTAAGCTTTCAACGAATTTAGCTTTACTGAATGAACGAACATACTCATCGAATCCTTCCTTCACAAAACCGCTTGCCATCTTCCACAATCCTTTATAAGTTACAGATTCAGTGAAATCTCTTAAATTGAAATCTGTTTTCTTATATCCTTCTCGTTTAAAGCTAAGTACCGCATTCGGACCAGCATCTACTTCACCACTAATCATACGTGTAAAGTGAACGCCTAGGAATGGGAATTTAGGGTTAGGTACAGGATAGATTAAATGTTTAACAAGATGTCTTTTCTCAGGAACTAATTTATAATACTCACCACGGAAAGGAAGTATCTTCATGTCTGTTTTATAGCCTGCAGATTTCGCAACGCGGTCACTATGAAGACCCGCACAATTGATGATCATACGTGCTTTGATCGTACCTTTACTTGTTTCAATTGTTACATCATCTTTTTTCTCATCTATTTTTTCAACTTTTGTTCCAAGTTTGATTTCTCCACCATTTGAACGAATAATTTCAGCAAACTTCTCACTAACTTGGCGGTAGTTTACTATACCAGCCATCGGAACACGAATTGCACCTAATCCATTAACATGAGGCTCAATTTCATGAAGTTCTCCTGCGCCAATTTTTTGAATTTTTAGTTCGTTTTCAAGCCCACGTTCATACAAGTTATCTAATAATGGTAGTTCTTCTGGTGTTGTAGCAACGATAACTTTACCACAAATATCATGATCAATATCATGCATTTGACAGAATTCAGTCATTGATTTACTTCCCGCTTTAGCAAATCGAGCTTTGAAACTGCCTGGCTTATAATAAATACCTGAGTGAATAACGCCACTATTATGACCTGTTTGATGATCAGCAACTGCATTTTCCTTTTCAATAACTACCACTTTAGCATTAGGAAAACGCTCATATAATGCCATCCCTGTAGATAAACCTACAATTCCCCCACCAACAATCGCAAAATCGTACATAAAAAAATCCCCCATCTATTTATACATTTTTATTATTTACTAGTTAGTTCTACATCATTTTTCGCATTTTTTAACTGCTCCATATAGGAGATTAAGTTATTTTTCGTTCTAAAAATATGATATTCTGTTACAGCACGTAATTCTGCTGCATCATTTCTCATAACAGCTTCATATATTAGCCGATGCTCCTTTTGTGTTTCCTCATAATAATCAATCAATATACTAGGTGCTATCGGCAAAATCCCAAAAGTTTCAACCATATTTCTAACTCTAGACCACGGACAACCTTCACTTAACTTCTTGTGAAAACGATCATTCAAATGAATATAGAGATCATTCGTATCTTCTGTGAAGTCCAAATTCTCCATCTCTACTAATAAAGATTCAATTTCACGCTTGTCCTCTTTCGTTAAGTGTGGCAACGACTTCTCCACTGCTACTCCTTCTAAAATCGAGCGGATATAATATATTTCCTCAATATCTTCAGTAGTAATTGGCGTCACAACGGCTCCTTTATGTGGTTCAATCTTAACTAGACCTTCCATTTGCAGTTGTCTTAAAGCTTCTCGAACAGGCATACGACTAACATTTAGCTTCATTGCCCATTCTTCTTGAATTAACCGCTCTCCCCTTGTTAATGTTCCATCAAGAATTGCTTGCCTTAAGTTTTTTGTTACGTAATGAAGAACCATAACTTTATCTTTAGGCAAATTTTCTCCCATAGCGGCACCTCACTAACACAAATAGTTGAAATATTGGATACAATCTGAAGTTTATCATATCCAAAAACCATTTTCAAGAATTATTAGAAGATTTTAAATTAAATGAATAATTTTAGGATTTATTGTTATTTCAAGGGTTAAAGACACATGATACGTCGTATTGAAAATAAATTCTATAGATTTCTGTATCCAATCTACTTTTCATTTGGATACAATGTTACATTTCATAAAAACACAAACGTTACTTTTTATTTTTAATAGAATCATTAATAAGAGAAGATTATTCAGAGTTTTTCATCCCATTCAAACTGTCACTCACATCAAATCCCCAACATGGTAGTAAAACATAGATTAAACGAAAGTCAAGAACCCTAATATACATGAAACGGAGAAACACAAGAATATAGAATAATGAGGTTTTTTCAAAAGACATCCAGGTTAGTAGGTAAAATCGAAGTCACTTAACCTACTTTTAAATACTAAAAAAAGCATAAGAGGCGTGCAAAAAGTGATTGAAACACACTTTTAACACGGCTCTTTAGCTCTCTAAATATTATTTAGTAGTAATAGTTACTGTTTTGTATGCTGTAAAGAATTCCATAGCGGCAGTACCTTGCTCACGTGTACCAGAACTAGATTCTTTCATTCCACCAAACGGCGCTTGTGGTTCTGCTCCACCAGTCTCACCATTGATTTGAACTAAGCCTACTTCGCTGTTTTTAGCAAAGTGGAATGCTTTATTTAAGTCAGTTGTGAATAAAGAAGCACTTAAGCCATAAATCGTATCGTTAGCCTGAGCTAAACCTTCTTCATAATTTGCTACTTTAATAACAACAAAAACAGGTCCGAAGATTTCTTCTTGAGCAATTGTCATGTCATTTGTAACATTTTCAAAGATTGTTGGCTCAATAAAGTAACCACCATTATACTCAGGTGCATCAAGTGTTTTACCACCATAGAATAAAGTCGCACCTTCCTCAAGACCCTTCTTAATATAAGAAGTAACCGTCTCAAATTGGTTTTTAGATGCAACAGGTCCCATTGTAATAGCCTCTTGAATTCCATCCCCAACTTTAATATCTTGAACAAATCCAAGAACTTTGTCCATGAAAGCATCATAAATCGCTTCTTCAACAAATACACGACTTGTTGCTGTACATCTTTGACCAGATTGTTTCATACAACCTTCAACCGCTGCTTTTGCTGCTGCATCAAGATCAGCGTCTTTTAAAACAACAAGTGGGTTCTTTCCGCCTAACTCAAGTTGATATTTTTTTCCTGTTTCAACAGCCTTAGAAGCAATTGTCTTACCAACAGCATTAGAACCTGTAAATGAAACTGCTTTAACATCAAGATGCTCAACAAAAGCATTCCCAATTAAGCTTCCACTACCATTCACTAAATTCAGAACACCTTTAGGAAGGCCTGCTTTTTCAAAAATCTCAGCAATTTTAACAGCAGTAATAGCTGTTTCTTGCGAAGGTTTCCACACTACCGTATTTCCATACACTAGTGCAGGAGCAATCTTCCATACAGGAATCGCAACAGGGAAATTCCAAGGTGTAATCATTGCCACAACACCAAGTGGCTCACGAACTGTATATAATGTATTATTAGGATTCGAAGATGGAATTACATCTCCAATTTTTCGTGTACCCTCTTGTGCATAATAACGTAAGATAGTGGCAGCACGAAGAACCTCACCACGCATTTCAACAATACGTTTACCCATTTCTTTCGTAGCACAAGCCGCAATTTCTTCTACATTCGCTTCTAATAAATCCGCAGCTTTACGTAAATATTCTCCACGTTCTACTGATGAACGATTTTTCCAATCAGCAAAAGCAGTGTTAGCTACTTTTACCGCCTCTTCCGCATCTCCAAGAGATGACATTTCAGTAAACCCAAGACTTTCAGATGGATTAGCTGGATTAAAATGCTCGTATCTATTTCCAGTAGAACCTTCAGACCAACGTCCGCCGATATAATTAAGATTATTCACCATTATTACCCCCCTATTAAATTATTACTTTAACTTTGCAGCTTCTTGAACTAGAACGTTTTCTAAAATAGATAATCCTTTATCAAGTTGCTCTTCCGTAATCGTTACAGGTGGTAAAAAGCGAAGAACGTTGCCATTAATACCAGCACTTAAAGAAATTAAACCTTGTTTCCAAGACTCTTTAACAACAGCATCTACTAATTCTTTATAAGGTTCTTTCGTTCCTTTATCTTTTACTAATTCAATAGCGCGCATTGCACCTAAACCACGAGACTCCCCAACGAAGTCGAATTTAGCTTCAAACTCATCAAATTTAGCTTTGATTTTCTCTCCAACCCAAGCTCCTCTTTCAACAAGCTTTTCTTCTTCAATAACTTCAAGAACAGCAAGTCCAGCAGCACATGAAAGTGGGCTACCTGCGAAAGTACCACCAAGTTGTCCAGCAAGAGGCGTATTCATAATTTCTGCGCGACCTGTTACTGCACTTAAAGGCATACCAGCTGCTAAAGATTTAGACATTGTCATTAAATCAGGAGCTACATCAAAGTTTTCAATTGCAAATAATTTACCTGTACGACAGAAACCAGTTTGGATTTCATCAGCAATGAAAAGGATATTGTTTTCTTCACAGATTTGTTTTAACCCTTGAACAAAACGAGTTGAAGGAACGATGAAACCACCTTCACCTTGTACTGGTTCTAAAATGATTGCAGCAATATCATCTGTAGATGCTTCTGCTTTGAAGAAGTGTTTGAAATCTTCTAGAATCATATCATCTACACGGTCATTGCTGATTCCTTCTTCACTACGGTAGTAGTAAGGATATGGCATACGATAAGTATCAGTTGGGAATGGACCAAAACCATGTTTGTAAGGTCTTACTTTACTTGTTAAACCTAATGTTAATAATGTACGACCATGATAAGCACGATCAAAAGAAATAACACCTTTTTTACCTGTATAACTACGAGCAATTTTGATTGCATTTTCAACAGCTTCAGAACCACTGTTTACAAACAATGTTTTCTTTTCGAAATCTCCTGGTGTTAATTCATTTAATTTTTCAGCTAAAGCTACATAGCTTTCATAAGGCGCTACATGGAAGCATGTATGAATAAATTTATCTAATTGATCTTTAACTGCTTTCACTACTTTTGGATGGTTATGACCAATATTTTGGATACCGATACCACCAGCGAAATCAATATATTCATTTCCGTCCACGTCTTTAATAATTGCACCTTGTGCAGTCTCTGCATAAAATCCTGTTACATGATATGGACCTTGTGGTACAGCTTTCTCACGTCTTGCCGCTAATTCAGCCGATTTTGTTGTAATATTTGTATTTCCCATATTTAAACCCTCCTAAAATAAATAAAAGCTTCGCAAAAAATAAAAAAACCAATTACACCAACAAATAAAGCACCATATTTATGGTGGGTTATTCATTAATATAACTGGTCCTTGATCTAGGCATGCCCTGCTTATCCAACAGAGTCAATTAGATTTGACAGTTAATTATATTAATTAGATTAAAAACAAAGCACGATATGTACCAACAATGTTTTTAACATCTTAATGTTATTAATATAACAACTATCAAACCAAATTGTCAATAATTTTCTGACTAAAAAAAATAATTTAACCGCATATAATCCTAATTGCATTGGTTTTATTGTAGTCCTCTACATTTTCATTTACCAAATAGAATTTTATACCAAAATATCAAAATAATCAGAATGTTCATTATTTAAACTGAGACATTTTATCATCCCTATTTATTTACTTTTTCCGTTACCTTTACTTGAATTTTTGCATCCTCCACAATTTTTGCAACCAGCAGCAAGTATACTTTGACACATAGCTTTTTCCTCCTAATTATTAAAGATTTTGTATGATTAACCTTCTACATTAAGAAAAACTGGTTCAAAAAAAGCCAGTAATATCCCGTCTTATAAAAGATAGAGATATCACTGGCCTTGTCTCTGCGGATATGCTTCGATTTCTCGAAAGTTTAACAGATTAAGCAGTCTTTTTTAAAGTTCATTACGTTCATTCATTTTACTTGATCTGATAAAAGGCTATTTCTATCAGAAAGTAAATTTAATATGTTTATTAACTCTATAACCATAATAAGGTAATGCAATCAAAATGTCAATAGTTTTTCTCATTTTTCTAAATAGTTAATTTCAAATACTATAACGTTAGCTTTCTTTCCTTTAACCAATGGTAGGTGTCACCTTTGATTACTTTTTGTACTTGTTTAAACTCATCAATACCTTTAATACCTAGAGCAGTCATAATAATCGCTAAATCTTCGTGCACAGTGTTGATTTCGTTCACTAATGCCTCTACACCCTCATCCCTATATACTTTAAGGAAATATCCAGCAATACCAACTCCATTCGCTCCAAGCGCTAAACACTTGGCAACATCCATTCCATTTTGAATGCCACCAGAAGCAAGAACATGAACGGACGGAATTTGAGTAGCTTCCACAATTGATGCAGCTGTTGAAATCCCCCATGAATTAAAGTAATTAAGTAGACGCGCTCGACGTTGATTTTCGATTTTTGCAAAGTTCGTACCGCCAAAGCCACTTATATCTACATACTTAACACCGACATCCACTAATGAAGCGACTGTTTCACGACTCATTCCAAAACCTACTTCTTTCACTATAACAGGAACTTGAAGTTGTGAAGTAATGCTTTCGATATTCTTTAAAACATTAGTAAAATCTCGATCACCTTCTGGCATAACGAGTTCTTGAATGACATTGATGTGAATTTGAAGTGCATTCGCATCTAACATTTCCACCGCTCTTTTGGCTTGCTCTAAATTTGCTTCACCACCAAGATTACCAATTACTACTCCCTTTGGATTCTCTTCGCGAACAATACGATATGAAGATTGTTGAGAATCATCCTTGAGTGCCGCCATTTGTGAACCAACAGACATAGCAATTCCTGTTTCTCTAGCTGCTATAGCCATATCACGATTGATTACTTTTGTTTGTTCTCCACCGCCACCCGTCATCGCATTTACAAAAATTGGTGAACTCAAAGTAAGTTCACCAATTTTTGTACGAAGATTGACATCATCAAGAGACATTTGCGGTAAGCTAACGTGAACGAATTGTATATCATCCAAACCTGTTAATCTACTTTGCCCCGTTTGAAGGGCATATTCAATATGTTCTAACTTACGTCTCATTCTTGACAAATTAAATCACCATATTATTTTTTGAATTTTTTCAATTGGTCTCCAATAACGTCACTGAATTGGAAACCCGTTGTTTCTTCAGGTAGCTCATAAGAAAAATTTTCTTCTGAATCATTTTCCTCTAATGCTTTCATACTTAGAGATAATCTTTGTTCTTGTTCATTTATTTCCAATACTTTCACTTGGACAACTTGACCCTCTTTCAGTACTTCATGAGGAGTTGCGATATGCTTATGTGAAATTTGTGAAATATGAACAAGTCCTTCAACACCTGGGAAAACCTCAACAAATGCACCAAACGAAACAATTCGTTTAACTGTACCTTCTAGAACTGTATCTTTTGCGCATTTTTCGCTAATTTGATCCCAAGGTCCAGGTAAAGTATCTTTAATCGATAACGAAATTCTCTCTTCTTGAGGATTTACAGCTAATACTTTAACTTTTACTTTGTCACCTTTAGCAACAACATCTGATGGTTGATCTACATGTTGATATGATAGTTGAGAAATATGAACAAGACCATCTACTCCACCAATATCAACAAATGCACCAAAATTTGTTAAACGTTGAACTGTACCTTCAAGAACCTGCCCTACTTGAATTTCTTCTAATCGATGTTTCATTGATTTATGCTTTTCATCTTGTACAACAGCACGATGAGACAAAATCAAACGATTATTTTCTTTTTCTATTTCAACAATTTTAAATGTTAACGTTTTGCCTTTATAATCAGTAAAGTCTTCAACAAAATGATCTTCAACTAATGAAGCAGGAACAAATCCTCTTACTCCAAGATCAACGACTAAACCACCTTTAACAACATCTTTCACTTCGGCTTCAATAATTTGTTGTTGTTCAAATTTTTGATAGAGAGTTTCCCATGCTTTCGCAGCATCAACTTTACGTTTTGAAAGGATTAAGCTTTCTTCTTCAACCTTCGTGACTTCAAGCTCTAATTCTTGGCCTTCAGAAACTACTTCCGACGCTTTCTCTACATGTAGACTACTTAATGCACTAATTGGAATAATACCATCACATTTACTGTTTTCAACTGCAACAATAACTTGCTTATCCTCCACCTTAGTTACAATACCCTTTACAACTTCGCCTACTTGATAGTCTTTCACTACATATTGTTCATCCATTATATGTACTCCTCCTTACCCATGACTGCTAAAAGTGTTTTCAATACTATTGATTTTGTTTTATCTCCTAACACCAACAAGTCAAATTCTTAATCGGCATGTTACATTCTCTAGTATAAACTAAAAAATGAGAGATTGCTTCAATAGCTGTCATATTTATCGGAATCAACATCCTATTGTTTAAAATTCTTATACTTTAGTATTTTT
This sequence comes from Bacillus massiliigorillae, assembly GCF_000380245.2. Taxonomy (GTDB): domain Bacteria; phylum Bacillota; class Bacilli; order Bacillales; family DSM-1321; genus Bacillus_AD; species Bacillus_AD massiliigorillae. Next base: position 777,793 of record NZ_HG428741.1, on the reverse strand, counting down.
GTCAAGTGAAGTGACTCACTTATTCGTCTTTATTAGTATGGCAATTTCATTCATAATAATTTCAGTAGCTTCTTCTGCATTTAATTTTTTACCTTCTTTTTTATAAGTAGATAAGTCAATTGGTTTACCATAAACCACCTTCAATCGCTTAAAACGTTTATACGGTCCAATGATTGCACAAGGAACTACAACTGCATCTGTACGTAAAGCAAAAAAACCTGCGCCAGCCAGCCCTTTACCTAATTCTCCAGTCTCACTTCTCGTCCCTTCAGGAAACAACCCTAATACTTTCCCTTCTTTTAACAACCCTAAACCTTTTCTTAGCGCTTCACGATCACTCATCCCCCTTTTTACAGGGAAAGCGTTTAAGCCTGGTAACAATTTTCCTAAAACAGGTGCAGAAAACAATTCTTCTTTCGCCATAAAATGAACAGGTCTTGGAGCATTAATTCCAACTACAGGTGGGTCTAATGCAGAAATATGATTCGAGCAGAGAAGAACACCGCCCTCTTTAGGAAAATCTTCCTTCCCAATCACCTTGAAACGATAAATCGGCTTTAGAAGTGCGTACACTAAATTTTTAGCAAAAGAATAAAGATTCATATTACAAAGCCCTTTCTTTTATAAGAGACTTAATATACTCCGCAACTTCTTGAATATTTAAAGAAGTAGTATCAAGTAAAACAGCATCTTCCGCTTGCTTTAATGGAGCAACTTCTCTTTCAGAATCGAATTTATCACGAGCAGCAATTTCTTGCTTAAGCTGGTCTAAATCAGAAGGAAATCCTTTAGATACATTTTCTTGATGACGTCTTAACGCTCTTTCGTCAACACTTGCTACAAGAAAGACTTTTAGTTCTGCGTTCGGCAAGACATGCGTTCCAATATCTCTTCCATCCATAATAATTCCACCACTTGTTGCTAATTCCTGCTGAACTTTGACCATTTCTTCACGTACAGCTGCGTGTTTAGCCACAGCTGAAACAGAATTCGTTACTTCAGCACTACGAATTTCATTAGTAACATCCTTGCCATCCAGGAATACCAATTGACCTGATTCACTTGGTTTTAAATCAATTTGACTGTTAAGTAAAACTTTATACAATGCTTGTTCATCATTCACATCTATATTATTTTGTAGAGCCTTTAAAGTAAGAGCTCTATACATAGCACCTGTATCAACATACACAAAAGAAAAATACTCTGCTACAATCTTAGCTACAGTGCTTTTACCAGCTGCAGCTGGTCCGTCGATAGCTACTGATATATTTTTTTTCATAATTCCTCCTAATGCCTAATACCTAATAAGGTAATCTTAAAAAATCCTTTATCTATTCTAACATAAAACTATATTTTCATCAGTGCGTTTTTCAAAACACTTATGATGAGCTTATTATTAATATAACCAAATAAAGCCTCAGCAGTAACTTCGCTGAGGCTTTATTTATCAACATTATTTTGCAAAACATCTACAATTAAAGAATAGTTATCAATGTAAACGCCTTCATATTTCGCCAGCTTTTTAAGTTCAAGAAAGGAGTCAGTACGGTGAAATACAAGTTGAAAAAACAATAAAAATAGAAATTGTATAATGATTAGCTTTGCTATAATAGCTTCGATTTTTTTCACGTCTTCACCAACTTTTTTACATTTCAGTATGGTAAAGAAACGTTGTTAATATACACTTATCTGCGCGCTTTATTTCGCAACTCCAATTGTTTATCAAAACAAAAACGAATTAATAATTGCTGGTCGTCATATTTGTTATTCAAAAATTGAACTGCAAGCACATTCTTTTTATAATCTGTTTGCTCTACTAATCTAATTACTTTACAATCAACTTCGATTGTTTCCGTTTTACCTGATTTCATTGGTAATAAAAAAACAACTGAGATAATTGTATCAGGATGCAAGCGTAGGTTTTTTGAAATATAAATTGCAGCTCCTCCCGCACTTATATCTTTCGTTATACTTTCGAAGGTTTTAAATCCACTGTTCTTACTGCTTACTATTGCCTCTACGGGTGTTTCTACTCTTACAAATTCCCTAAGCTTGACAGCATCCGCACTATTGATATTATTCTTTTCTTTCAGTCTTCTTAGCACATCGGTATCAAACATATACATTGATTCATCCGAATTACTATATGACACCTTCTCTGGATACTTCAAATGAACCATAGGAACCGGGGATGTCATTCTTCCAATTACCACCGTATCAAATTCATAAATAGAACCATCTTCACCCGTATAACTTACTTGTAATTGTGTCCCATCAATCAAAAACATAACATTATGTGTCAAAATATTTATCGGATATTCTATAAAAAACGAATGATCACTTATTTCCAATATTTTCGATCGATATTTTTCCGTTTGCGAAGAAAATTTCGGCACAAGTAGTAAGCTATCTCCAATTTTCATTCTATTCCCCACTCTTCCTAGTCTAAAATAACTAACCTCCATTTTCTATATTATGACAGAAATAAAAAAAAAGGAAAAGTACTGTTATACCTCTCCTTTCCAAAAAAAGCAAAAAATCTCAAATTTATATCATATCTTCATAAGAGGATTCGTGTTCATCCATCTTTTCAACTAACTCTTCGTCATTAGTCATAGCATTAATAAATATGCGATACGTATCATCGTTCATTGTACCCATAAATTCGTAGCATAGTACTTCTTTACCTAAATCATTTGTAATGATGGCAAGTCGATCTTCCATTATCTTTAATTTCGGACTTAATTTCTTTTTCGCTTGTTCTAATGGAATTTTCGGCTTTAGTAATTCTCTCTTTTTATTTGTTTGTAAATATTCTTCAGCTGAATAGCCAATAATTCCGCCATTATCTAATGCTACTTTCACTTTAATCGAATCAGAATATACACGAATACCATTCTCAACATAAACAAAGTTGAAAACCCCTACAGAATCATACTGTGTACTTTCGAACAATTCCATCGATGTATAGTTTTGCTTTTTCAAAAACTCCATCGCTTTTTCTGATGCCTCGTTTAGACTAATCTTCGCTTCTCCTACTTTTCGATTATTCATGAAAATAATTGGATACCCAACTACTTTTGTTAAATCTAAATCTAATTGAGTATTTGATTTCGGGTCTGAAAGAGTAACACTATAAAATTTAAAATCAGATCCTTTTCTACTTTCCTCAATGGTCACCTTGGCATCTTTACCAAACGGGACAAACTTTCTAGCGATTTCAATTGCTTCTTCTTTACTTATCTCTTTACCTTTAATATTTCGAAAGCGCTCATCTTTTTGTTTATTGCTTACATGTGTAGGGCCAAATTGAGACGCTTCTGAATAACCACTAACTTTCTTTTCTACCGTTTGAAAACCATCAATAATTGTGTTATCACTCGCTTCCTTACCAGAAGCTAAAGCCATTTCAACATCCATCCATCTTAAGTTATTCTTCATAACAAGATGCTGAACTTTTCTAAGTTCCTGTTGAATGTCGCCTGATTGCTCATACAATCTTTGCAGTAATTTGTACTCTTCATCAGAGAGAGGCTCTTTTTCAAGATCTCTTACAGCCGTGCGATACGTAAAATCTCCAATTTGCGAAAGAAATTCTTCGGTTTTATTAAACGGCACTAGCGATAAAGGTAGTGTTCCTACATCACTTTGCGCTTCAGAAGTAATACGCCAAACATCCGTCAATGCTGGAGATAAAGACTTTCTAGAGTTCATCGCCAAAGTAGTTCCAATCTTATCGTTCAATAAATCCATTTGATAATTTAAATCATGAAATGCACGTTGATAGTTGTTTTCTGCTTGTACTAATATTGCATTTTTCTCTTTATGTTCTTGATAGCCCCAGAATGCCGTTCCTGCACAGACAACAACAAGAACTGCAATAAGTATACCTCTGACCATAATCGTGACACTCCTTTCTACTTACAAAAAATATGTTTACCTATTTTTTTGATTTGTGGTCTCGACCATATCCATTTACTTGTAGCGGTTTCTGGATTAAAGTAATATGTTGCATTTCCAGATGGATCCATACCGTTAATCGCATCAATAACAGCTTTTTTCGCTTGTTCATTTGGTGCTAACCATATTTGCCCGTCTGCAACCGCTGTAAATGCTAATGGCTCAAAGATAATATCAGAAATTGTATTTGGAAACGATGGACTTTCTAATCTATTAAGAATGACTGCAGCAACTGCAACTTGTCCGTTGTATGGCTCACCTCTTGATTCACCATATACCGCTTGCGCTAATAAATTAATATCATTTTCCGAAAATCCAGCAGGGATATTGGCTGCTTTTTGATTAGTTTTCTTTTCATTTGTTGCTTCTTGTTTATTTGTATTCTTCTTAGCAGTTTGATTATTATTATTTTGATTTGTTGACGTTTGTTTTCTTGGTATAACTTGTTTTTCAATTGGAACATTTCCATAATACGTAAATGTATTACCTTTATTTATTTGCTCATGCACAAACTCCTTATTAAAGTTTGATGCTTTTACTAACTTATTTTTCGTTGCCTCTCCTGCTAGGCCATCAACCGGTAAACCAAAATCATTTTGAAAATTACGCAATGCCCAATAAGTACCCCATCCAAACACTGCATCAATTTTGCCATGATAAAAACCAATATTTTGCAATCTAGCTTGTAATTCAATAACATCATCACCAACCGCACCTTTTTGAATCACTTGTTCCGTAAAGGCTTCGGCATTGTTTGATGTATAACTAAACGAACATACTAATAAAGCCAGTAAAGCTATGCTTATTCCTACATACTTCATTTTATTTTTACTCAAAAAAGGACACCCCTAACTTAAAAAATGGAAGTAAGCCTATTATTTTTCAATACCAACTTTTTTATTCTAAAAAAAGATGAAGTACCTCATTAAGAGCTGAATCATTAAGAAAAGCGCAAGCGCCCGTTAAGCGACGTATAGATTGGAGCACTTCGACTGAGATAAAGGAAACACGAAGAGGCGGTAGCTGATTCGATGTTGACTTATCGTAGGGAGATGGGCGAAATCTACTAGTCGCTGGGCGCTGAAGCTAGACACCGCACAAAATTATATACATTCTTATTTTATAAAAAAAACGTCACCGATCTTTTTGGATTAATGTTTATGCTTCTTGTACTACTCCAAATCAAAAAAAGAGGCTTGTCCAAAATAGAATCTTGGACAAACCTCTTCTTAATTAATCATTTGTGATGCATGAATATCAGATAAAATTCTTGCTTTCTTAACCTTACTTAATCCGAGCCACCATAAGAAAATCATAAATGGAACAATAAAATACATCCAATGAGTTTCTTTTAATAAAATATAATCATATAAACCGTGCAAAATAAATGGCACTAGGAACGCAAGAAATAAAAACATACGTTTTTGATTTACAGTAAACTTTCCTTTACCAAAATAGTATCCCATTATCACACCGAATAGGGCATGACTTGAAACCGGCAAAAGCGCTCTTCCAAACGCAAACTCAACGCCGTTTGCAAGTAGATAAAATAAGTTTTCAGCCGTAGCAAAACCAAGTGAAACAGCAGAGCCATAAACAACACCATCATACGGCTCGTCAAAAGAAACATGATGGTATATCGTATACATTAAAATAAACCATTTAAAAAACTCTTCCAAAAATCCAGTTATAACAAAAGAGTTCATAAAATCATTAACAATAAGTCCTTCTGCATCTAATACGTATTGCAAGAACATCAATGGAAACACAAGAAAGGCACCGAATAAAAATGTCCTTAAAACAATTGAAACAGGTTCTGTTCCATAGTAATCTCTTAAATAAAAGTAGCTTAGCAATGCCAGTCCTGGGGCAATACCAGCAGTAACTATGACCAGCATGTGCTGACCTCATTTCTATTTAGCGTTTATAATATCGTATCACGATATGCAAAAAAATGCAGTAACCTTTCCTTCCTATTTTTCAGATAAGCATTGCATTTGATTCGAAACTATGGTTACATTTCCTTGTCAAAAGAATTATTTCGTATTTACATATCATTATATTAGGAGGATTGTCATGAAGAAAAACATCCTTGTTATTCATACTGGTGGAACTATTTCTATGTTTGAAGATCAAGCAACTGGAGCTGTTAAACCATCTGAACAAAACCCAATGACAATGGCATCTACTCAATTACAAGAGGACGCATGTTTAATTATTGAAGAACCATTTAACTTACCCTCACCTCATATTACTCCAAATGAAATGTTGAGGATTAAAAATATAATAGAAGAAAAAATTGAACAAACTCAAATTGATGGTGTTGTAATTACACATGGTACAGATACACTTGAAGAAACTGCTTACTTTTTAGATCTACTATTAAATATAACGATACCTGTAGTTTTAACTGGTGCAATGCGTTCTAGCAATGAAATTGGCTTTGATGGACTTCACAATTTTATTTCATCTATTCGCGTAGCTTGCACTGATGAAGCTGCAAATAAAGGTGTGTTAGTCGTTTTAAATGATGAAATCCATACGGCTCAAAACGTTACAAAAACGCATACTAGTAATGTTTCCACGTTTCAAAGTCCACAGTTTGGACCAATTGGTATTGTAACAAAACAAGGTGTCATTTTTCACCATCAACCAATAGCAACGAAGAAATTTAATGTAACTTCTATTACGAAGAATGTACCACTCCTCAAAGCACACGCTGGAATGGATTCATTACTTTTACAAGCACTTAGTCAATTAAACATAGATGGTCTTGTAATAGAAGCGTTAGGTCAAGGAAACCTACCACCGAGCACACTCGCAGGAATTAAAGCTCTTATTGAACAAAACATTCCTATTGTCATTGTATCTAGATGCTTTAATGGTATCACGCAAGATGTGTATGGCTACGAAGGTGGAGGTAAACATTTAAAAGAACTAGGAATAGTATTTTCAAATGGTTTAAACGGTCAAAAAGCGCGATTAAAATTATTAGCGGCACTAGAAGAAGGAAGAAAAAAGGAAGAAATGAATACATTATTTCATGCCTAAAAAAACAGGAAAAGTGTTTAACACTTTTCCTGTTTTTTTATCTTGAATATGTTTAGCAATTAAGCCACCGTGAAATCTTCCATTTTCAATAAAAATTTCATTAGCATTATTACCTGCTGCAATAACTCCAGCAATGTAAAGCCCTTCGACATTCGTTTCCATCGTATTAGTATTAAAAGTCGGTCGACCTGATTCTTGGTCAATTCCTACACCCATATCACGCAAGAATTGATGATCTGGATGATAACCAATCATCGCGAAGACAAAATCCGCTTTCACCTTGAACTCTTCTCCTGCAACTTGATAGGTCACTTCATCCGAAGAGATTGAATTAACGTTTGCATTAAATTCCATAGAAATTGTGCCGTTTTTCACAAGAGCATCGAATTCAGGCAGAATCCATGGTTTAACACTTGGGGAATATTCACTACCTCTATACAGAACAGTTACACGAGCTCCTGCTTTTACTAATTCTAACGCTGCATCAACACTAGAGTTTTTACCACCTAATACGGTCACATCACAATCAAAATACGGATGTGCTTCTTTAAAATAATGATATACATGTGGCAATTCTTCACCAGGTACATTAAGTAAGTTTGGCTGATCATAATAACCTGTTGCAATAATGACATAAGGTGTAGCATATGTAGCTTGATTTGTAGTCACAATAAATTTATTATCTGAAACTTTTTCGACTTTCTCTACCTTTTCAAACGATTGAACATTAACCTTTTTACGAAGTACTACTTCACGATAGTAGGCAAGCGCTTGATTTCTAACAGGCTTACGATTTTCTGTAATAAATGCTACATCACCAATTTCTAATTTTTCACTTGAACTGAAAAAAGTTTGATGAGTAGGATAATTATACAATGAGTTTACAATATTACCTTTTTCAATAATCACTGGTTGTAAGCCAATATCTTGCAATGCAATCGCAGCTGCTATCCCACATGGACCTCCACCGACTATAATAGCGTCTTTTTCAAGCACAGTCTTCACTCCAATTCCATTTTAAATTCACATATAACTTCATAATATATAAAAACCCCTATCTTTAAAGGATAGGAGTTTTTCATACATAATTCAATAAAAATGACTATTATTGCTCACACGGAATTAAATCCAACCACGGAAGCGAGAAGCTTCAGCCATTTTTCTTACACCAACCATATAAGCTGCTAATCTCATGTCTACATGTCTTGATTGTGCAGTCTCATAAATAGCATTAAATGACTTCACTAATATCTTTTCTAGTTTTTCTTCAACTTCTTCTTCTGTCCAATAATAACCTTGATTGTTTTGTACCCATTCAAAATACGATACCGTTACACCACCAGATGATGCCAATACATCCGGCACAATCAAAATACCACGGTCAGTTAATATTTGAGTAGCTTCTAAAGTTGTTGGTCCATTTGCAGCTTCAACGACAATTTTCGCTTTAATATTATGAGCATTGTCTGCTGTAATTTGATTCTCAATAGCAGCTGGAACTAATATATCGCATTCTGATTCTAATAATTCTTTATTCGTAATTGTATTCTCAAATAGTTTTGTAACTGTACCAAAGCTATCACGACGATCAAGTAAATAATCAATATCTAAGCCATCTTTATCATACAAAGCGCCATATGCATCGGAAATACCTACAACTTTCGCTCCTGCATCATGCATAAATTTCGCTAAGAAGCTACCAGCATTTCCGAATCCTTGAACGACTACTTTCGCTCCCTTAATGTCAATATCCCTTTTCTTTGCTGCTTCATTAATACAAATTGTAACGCCTTTAGCTGTCGCTGATTCTCGACCATGAGAGCCACCTAATACTAATGGTTTCCCTGTAATAAATCCTGGTGAATTAAATTCATCCATTCTACTATACTCATCCATCATCCATGCCATGATTTGCGAATTTGTGAATACATCAGGTGCTGGAATGTCCTTAGTTGGTCCAACAATTTGGCTAATAGCTCTAACATATCCACGACTTAAACGCTCTAACTCACTAAATGACATATTACGAGGATCGCAGACAATACCACCTTTTCCTCCACCATATGGTAAGTCGACGATACCACATTTTAAACTCATCCAAATTGAAAGCGCTTTAACTTCTCTTTCCGTAACATTTGGATGAAAACGAATTCCACCCTTAGTAGGTCCAACTGCATCATTATGTTGTGCTCTATAACCGGTAAATATCTTAACAGAACCATCATCCATTTTAACTGGTATCTTAACAGTTAACATTCTCAATGGCTCTTTCAGCAGTTCATACACCTCTTCTGGATATCCTAACTTTTCTAAAGCTTTATGAATGACTGTCTGAGTTGACAGTAATACATCATTATTATCTTTTTCGTTTTTTTGTTCTACAGTATTTTTAGTTTCCATACTTAAATCCCTCCTAGAAAAGTAACATATTTATATAAATGACCTGAATTCAGTGTTAGTATACACCTTGTCACAAGTAATGCAAAGCAATTAATGAAATATTCAGAAATGAATAAAGCAGTTATATATGCATATATATTATCATACTGTTATTGATTCTATTTGTTGCTTCTTATTTTATGCCAAAAGCAAAAAAGCCACGGGCAGACATAAGATGAGCTGTTCTCGAAAACACTCTCTTTGTTTTCAAAACAGCTACACTTACGACCGAGCATGGCAAATGTAAGGTTAAACATTATTAAAAATATATGCTTATTATGCTAAATCTTGTTAAAAATTCCCCTTTAGATAAACTCCGAAGCTATTTTTGTGATTGCTTGTTGATGAACAATACTTTTACCATATTCCAATAACTGATGGACGGTAAGTGTACTTATAGAACCATATTCAGCAGCAAGTGAAATCACATTATCATACTGCTTATTCACTATTCTTTCAATACTTAAATAATAAAAATCATTATAATAAAAGACCGAACTAGTCTGTACAACTTGCAATCGATCTAATATTTTACATAATTGAATTAAATCTTCAAAGCTTTGAAACTTATATAGGATCTGCAATTGCTCTTCCATAGTAACTTGAAGATTAAACCATTCATCATCCAATAGAAAAATTTCCTCATCCCTTGTAATAATCATCATTAACCCTTGAGTATGGAGAGAGTAAATCTCAATTTCAATGGCACCCTTCATTTGAAAGTTGATTTCATCACAAGCACTTTCAACCATCCTTTGAATTTTCGCATGTACTTTTAACTCATTTCTCTTAATATCATCCACAGTAAGTCCATGTTCATATAAATCATCGAACGTTAAAAAAATTCTGATTTTATTATAATTTAGTCTCTCAAGCTTCACTTAAGTGGCCTCCTACGATGAAAACACTTTCTACATCATATGAACAACAATCCCCCCGGTGCATATCCATAAGAAAAACCGTCACCGGTCTTTTTTGATTGATGTTTATGCTCCTTGATTTACTCCCAATCAAAAGAGCTATGCGGGAGAAATAAGCCAATCTGTTCTTGAAAACCTGCACTTGGTTTTCAAAACAGATTGGCTTATTTCCGAGCATAGCAGGTGTAAGGTTAGACAGAGAAAAACCGTCACCGGTCCTATTAGCTGGATGTGCTAACTCCTTGTTTTCCTTCAAAGCAAAAAGGAGCCATGCGGCAGACATAAGGCATGCTGTTCTTGAAAACCTACTCTTGGTTTTCAAAACAGATATACTTACGACCGAGCATGGCAGGTGTAAGATTAGACACTATTATCCTTTTTTCAAAAATGAGATTGCTCCAAAGTGACTCCAAATCACTTTTAGAACAATCTCATTTCTCAGGATCACTTGAAGATATTGTTATTAGATGGGTTTCTGCTCGTGCACCTAATCGTAGTGGTAACAGACTAGTTCCATAACCATTACTAGTTAACATTTTCGTTGTAGCATATGATTGTAAACCACCTAGCTTATAAGGACCAAAACCTAAAAATCTAACTTGACCACCATGGGTATGACCAGCTAACACGAGGGAAATACGATGTTTTGTTTCAATCTTTCTTATTATACGAGGACAATGACTTACAAGGATTTTAAATGAAGATTCCGCACTATCTAACAATGCTAAGTCTAAACGGTCTCTTGAACTACCAACATAATCAACACCTAATAAAGAAAGCTTATCTCCATTACCCGATTCAAAAACAACTGCAGTATTATCGAGAATTTTCACACCTAAATCTAACAATGTTGCATCCAATTCATGATAATCTAATTCATAATCATTATTTCCCCATACAAAGTACACAGGACCAATCGTTTTAAGCTTCTTTATATTTTCCTTAATTCTTTCAAAAGGCACATTTTTTTCAGCTAAATCCCCACCAACAATAACAAAATCCGCCTTAACCGATCGAATCATTTTAGAATTAACTATTCTCCTATGAATATCAGAAATAAAATAAATTTGCACAGTTCCAAAACTGTTTGGGAACTCTTCAAACTGAAGATCATGTTCAACGACACGATTTTCATTTGCAAGTTTCAACATATAGAGAGCAAACAGCATTAGAACAAATATACAACCTAAAAAAATATATAGCATGCTAACTCCTTGTCATATTATTTTTACAAAAAAACATATTGAAATCATACCACAATTCCAATTATTTGTATGTGTTAAGACACTTCAATTACTTCTTTAAGAAAGCTAAAAAAGAGGAAAAGGGCGTGTCAAAAGGTATTGAAATTACTTTTAACACTGCCCTTTTATATTACTTATTTTCATGAAACAGATTAATATCATATTTTTCTTTCATTACTTTAAAAATGATATGTCTTTCTTTCCATGCATGCTCTTGCTTCCACAGGTCCTTACTCTTATCCACGATTTCACATCTTAAGGCATGAAATTCCTTTTCAGCTTTGTCAGCTTTCTTTTTAAGAACAAGCATATATCCATAGGTTCCAAACACTGCTGCAAAATACAAAAAAGAAGTAGGTTTACTTATAAAATGCGAAAACATATCAAAGAAAGAATAAGAATAAGGTTGTACAACAAAATAATACATATATACGACAAGTAAAAATCCAAGAACAAGCGCAACAATAGTTGTCCAAGTATGTTTCTTCTTTAAATAATCAAACTTTCTCTTTCTTTCAATCACATTTTGAAGCATTTTCTTGGTTGCCTGATCTGTCATTTTATCATCTAGAATCGAAATCGAATAATCCATATATTTCACTCCCTAATTCCTTCGTTAGAGAGTATATGAAAAATACGCGAAATTAGAACTTAATCCATCGGGATTTTCAAAACTTGTCCAACTCGAATATCATTGCTCGTTAAACCATTTGCTCGCTTAATAATATCAATACCCGATTGAGATTTATAATAATTCATCGCAATTCGAAAAATAGTCTCTTTTGGTTTAACAGTATGTTCAATTACTTTAGGTGTACTTTCATTTTGATTTGGCACAACTGGCTTCTTTTCAGGCTCCTTTGGTTCATTCTTCACAGGTACCTGATGGGTTGTATTATTATTATTGTTATTCTTGTTATTATTACTAGTTGGTTCCTCTGACTTCACATTAGGCCCTGAACTCGATGAAGCACTTGTTGACGGAATCTCTTTTTTCGCATCTTTTTCACTTTCTTTTTGTTCATTAGCACTTGCTAACTGCTTTTCTTTAGATTCCTTTTCTTTAGAAGCCTTATCCTTGGAATCCTTATCCTTAGAAGAATCTTCTTTCTTTTCACTTCCAACTACATACTTATCATCTACATTAACTTCTGATGAAAAGCTTGATTCGTCTTTTTCCTTCGTATAAGTTGGTTTATCATCTTTTGTAAAGTATGTATAAAATGCAAAGATAGCTACAGGTAATAGAACAAAGAATGCAGCTAGTAATTTAACCAATGGAAATTTTATTTTCCAAACAGTTTTTTGTTTCTTTTTACTATGTACTTCTTTGCGAGATGGTAATGAATCTACACTAAACTCAGCTTCACTATGATTAGAATCAACCTTTTTCCTCAATAGTTCCGCTTGGTCTTTATGTTCTTGGTTAGTCATAAGCAGTCCTCTCTTTCACAATCTGTCTTTTTTTCTCTTACATACTTAATCTTGATGATGATTCCTAATAAGAAATCTATAATAAAATGGGCAATGATTGTAACCATCAAGTTATTTGTTAGCTCAAATAACAACCCAATAAATAAACTAAGTAACGTTATATTCAGCAACAAAAATGGCTTGAATAAATAACGATAATGAACTAATGCAAAGATAGCACTCGCCACCCAAAGATTCGTATTATACTGAATTACACCTCGAAATAAAAGTTCCTCACAAATAGCGATTACTAAGGTTAAAAAGAAAATATGTAGATAAGGTAAATTTCGGAATATCCTTTCATTAATACCACCATCATCATAAAAAGAAGTTGGCAATATTTTCATTAAGATTACGTCTATCATTACAACAAGTAATCCAGCAATGATTCCCCATACAAGCTTGCCATCTATAAAACGAAATAACGAAAGAAACTCTGATAATGAATCAAATAAGAAAAATGCCAATATTGTAGAAACTGCAAGAACAATTCCTTGTGTTACCCACACATTTAATACGAGTACTTCATCTGAGATATACTTAATTAATTCAGCCTGCTTATTCTTCATCATCCACAGCTCTTTTCGGTAATAAAAATGCAGCTAACTCTTCTTTCCAATCCATTTCCTCCAAAGAAAATGATTGTTCCCCTTCATCTTCACTATAGTAACTTGCAATTTGATCACCACAATTACTACAACATAGAGATTGCTGAATATCCTCATTTTCATCAAAATAATGCAGAATACCTCTTCGGTAACAGCTTTTTTGTAAAATCCATTTAAAGAATAGTTGCCATTTCATTCGTTTTCTTTCTGTTGTATTACGAATATGTTCTATAAGTCCAGCTTGTATCTCTAGCAAAGTACCTTCTTGCTGCAAATAATGACGAATAAGACGCTCTTGTGTTTCCGTAAAGCCCATCCTATCGATTACTTGCGGGACTGGCAGCAATGATACATCCAATCTATTTTGAGCTACTAACTCATCAAAAAAATCATTCATTTGCCCTTCTGTCGGCAATTCCCTTTCTAACAAAAACAAAGGTAAACTCTCATCACCTTCACAATATAAAAGAATTGCAGCACTCGGCTGTCCATCTCGACCTGCTCGCCCAATTTCCTGCAGATACGCTTCCATATTAGGTGGCAAATGAAAATGAATAATAAATTTTACATTTTCTTTGTTAATTCCCATACCAAAAGCACTTGTTGCACATATTATTTGCAATTGATTCTGCAAAAATTGCTGCTGAATAAGTACTCTCTGTTCTTGCTCCATACCAGCATGGTATACACCTACTTGGTCAATACCCCTACTTCGTAATAGAACACTTGCCTCTTCAGCCGCTTTTTTACTTAAAAAATAAATAATGCCTGGCTTCTTTAATCTTTTTACTAACTCTACTAATCGTTCTTCTTTCTCATCATAAGAATGCACTTTTTCAACAAACAAACCGATATTACTTCTATTTACAGATGTAACGATTTCCGTACAACTTTCAATTTGAAGAAAATGTTTAATATCCTTTCGAACTTGTTCAGTAGCAGTAGCTGTTAAAGCTAAAGTTAGCGGATAATTTAACCTTCTTCGTATACCCCCAAGATTTAAGTAATCAGGTCTAAAGTCAAAACCCCATTGTGATATACAGTGCGCTTCATCAATTACAAATAAACCAATTTGTAATTGACTGATTGCCGAGATTACATTAGACATCATTAACATTTCAGGAGATAAAAAGATAAAACGATACCTATTCATGTTTTGTAATGCTTCATATTTCTCATCTTGGGTTAAAAAAGAATTCAATGCGATGACTCTTTTTTCTCCATTTAGTTTTAATTGTTCCACTTGATCTTGCATAAGTGAAATTAAAGGGGAAACAATCACTGTAGGTTTGCCAATGATCTTACTTGCTAATTGATAACATATTGATTTTCCTGTTCCAGTTGCCAACATAGCCAATGTGTTATTTCCTTCTAATAAGGATTGTATTACCTCTTTTTGACCACTTCGAAACGAATGATAGCCAAAATGAGTATACAATTCTTGTTCCAGATTCAATACAATGCCCCTCCTTTTGCAAGAGCTAAACGTATTTGAAAATAACTGACACGATCCGATAGCGACTGTTTAATTAGCTTTAATTGACGAGTGTTATTTTCTTTAGCAATTTCATTAATTCGGGTAACCCATTCATCACTTACATATCGTGAAACATCTGCGATAGTACCATTAATAACCAACTCGACAATATGGTCTTCAATCGTACTTTGTTTTAATCGTCTTTTATCAGCAATTTCCTCAGTAGAAAAACCATTTTTCACATACTTAAAGGTAATCATAGAACTATTGGTAATCAGACTAGCTCCCTCTACTGATAAATTCTCGCCTATTGAAGCTAATATGCTATTAGGTCTAACCTCCATAGCCTGTATACATAGATGAATTGTATCCAAAAACAGACAGTAAACATCACTTTCATGCAAAATATACATATCAGCTATTTGCTTATTACTATATCCAATCCGTAAACCCCCGGAGAGCTTTAGCAAAAAAATTCTCGCCTGTAAATCTGGCACTATTCTTAATACTTCATATAGCTCATCATGAAGCTGTTGTGTTAGAAATTCTCTATTTGGGTGCCGTAGTAAAAATCTTTTCGTCCAACTTTGTATTGATAAGTCCCGTTGAACACCATAATATTTAGCATTCTGATGTGCATAATTTGATAACACTTGAAACAAGAGAGAGAATCGCTTCCAAAATAACGCTACTTGATTGTGGTACTTAAATCCATTTATATGTGCTAACCTTGGTTTGCTTATATAGAATTCTTCTAGCGCTCTCTGGCTTTTGGATGTTACGACATATTCACCTTTTTCACCTTTAAGCTGAATCCATTCATTTTCATTGAAGTATTCGATAATCAATTGAAACTCTTCACGCTTTATTGTTGGAAATGTCCTAAAAAATCCATGGATTTTATAAAGGTGAATGTCTTGAATCGTTTGCGAGGATTTCTTGCCATAAAGCACATGAAATACAGAATACACGGTTCTTTCTCCATTGATTTGAATAAGGCTTTGTAAAATAAAAGCTTCTAAATACGAGCGCAACATAATAATCACATTCCTATATTATATCGTCTTAATCTTTATACCATTTTATCAAAATTTATCGCAATTTGGTGAAAAACATTTCGACTGTAAATTAACATTAAACTTTTAAAACAACTATACTAGTCTTTCATGTTTTTTAAAGTAATAGTAAATACTATTGAAAAGTTACCCTATGACAAATACAATAGAGTGTAGTAGAATATATTTTCGTACAAGTATTGTACATAAGTAAGGAGGTTTTATCATGGCTAAGTATACGATTGTTGACAAAGACACTTGCATCGCTTGTGGAGCTTGTGGAGCAGCAGCGCCTGATATATATGATTATGATGATGAAGGTATTGCTATTGTTATTCTAGATGATAACCAAGGTACTGCTGAAGTTCCTGAGGTTTTAATAGATGATATGATGGATGCTTTAGAAGGCTGCCCAACAGAATCAATTAAGATCGCCGAAGAACCATTTGATGGTGACGCATTGAAATTTGATTAATTGACAATACCACTAAAGGAGTTGTTCAACCAAATTCTTATTTATTTGGTCAGAACAACTTCTTTTCTTATTCTTCCCAAATAAACAATAAAAGCCAGTAATCGTTTGACCTAAACAATTACTGGCTTTACATTTATATTAAATATATTTAGCTTTTAGCTGGCACTAATTTAGTTAACCAACCTTGCAGACGGCTAAATAACAAGATGAATATCGCAGTCATCATTACACCTTTAATTAGGTTAAATGGCAAAATAGCTGTTGTAACAAGCGTTTTTGCATCTCCCATATCCCAATTCATGAAGAATGTATAGGCTGGAAGAATAATTAAATAGTTCATAATTGCCATAAATACAGCCATAACTACTGTACCTGTTACAAGACCAACAACTAATCCTTTTCGGGAGCTTGTTTTCTTATAGATGTAATATACAGGTAAAATATAGGCTAAACCAGCAATAAAGTTCGCAAAGTTCCCAATCGGTACACCAACTTCACTGCCCGTCATTATATAAGCTAAAATATTCTTCATTAGCTCTACGACAATACCAGCAACCGGTCCAAAAATAATCGCAGCAATTAAAGCTGGAATGTCGCTAAAGTCGACATTAAGAAATGCTGGAAATGGAGGCAATGGAAACTCTAATAACAATAATACATAAGCAATACTACTAAACATACCAATCGCTACAAACTTTCTAAGCTTTTGATCCTTCATAAAAAACTCTCTCCTTCTTTTGTGATCTCCTTCACGAAAAGAGGATAGGTCCCCACCATGGCATAAAAAAACCCTTTAGTTTAGTACACTAAAGGGAGAAATTTACCAAGGTTAAATAAACGTGTTACTATACTATTTTAAAAAATAGAGTAAACGCTCGAACCTCCACCTTCTCCCATCCAGACTATACTGTCGGCTTTGGATTTTCACCAAATCAGCTGTGTAACAACGCAGTTGTTGCACAGGTCACGGGCTTAGAAGATACACTCTTCAACACCGTCGGTCGGGAATTTCACCCTGCCCCGAAAGTAGATCTATTATTATTTTATTCGTGACCACTTGTATGGAAAGCAGTATTACTTCAGTACCCTAATCACTAGTTGACTGTCTGCCGCTTCCTCAAATCCCTTCGAGAAAACTTAAGATCTAATGTTATTCTACTAAAATACTACTACTAACTATACAATTAGTCTCTATAATTTTAACATGCTATAAAATCGAAGACAAGAAAAATGTCTATTTTCATCTAAAATTAACAGTTTAAACTATTATTCACATATATTATTATTCTTAAACTTTTTGCTTAATATATACAGATTGCACTTTCGATAAACCTAAATTTCCTCTTAAAGTCATTCCTTCATATTCTTTTCTAAATAAGCCTCTTTGTTGTAAAACAGGAATAACTAAATCAACAAAATCCTCTAAGCCATTCGGATAAAATGGTAGCATTAAATTAAAACCATCCGCTCCTTTATTTACAATCCACTCTTCTAATTGATCAGCTATTTGCTCTGGACTACCAAATATAATACGATGTCCTCTAGAACCAGCGATTCGCAAATATAGTTCCCTTACCGTTAAATTTTCTCGTTTAGCTAAATCAATTATAAGTTGTCTTCTACTTTGGTTCCCGTTTGTTTCTGGTATATTATTTGGTAATCGCTCATCTAAATTAAACCCTGATACATCAAAACCACCTAAATACTCTGACAAGAAATCCAAGCCAATTTCCGGAGTAATTAACTTTTGTAGCTCTTCATATTTGTGACGAGCTTCCTCCTCTGTACGTCCGATATATGGTGATACTCCAGGCATTATTTTCACATCATCTGGAGAACGACCATATTCGACTACTTTTTGTTTTACTTTATTATAAAAACTTTTCGCTTCCTCTAATGTTTGCTGTGCCGTAAATATAACATCCGCTGTTTTGGCTGCTAAATTAATACCATCATCTGATGATCCCGCTTGAATAATCACAGGTCTCCCCTGCGGTGAACGAGATGCATTTAAAGGACCTGTAACAGTATAATATTTCCCCACATGATTCAATGTGTGTAATTTTTCTGGATGAAAATAGATGCCCGCTTCCTTATCACGGATTAAAGCATCTTCCTCCCAACTGCCCCACAGCCCCTTAACTACCTCAACAAACTCTGACGCCTTATCATAACGAAGGGAATGATCTAAATGTGATTGTTTCGTAAAATTACTTGCTTCTGTTTGATAATAAGATGTTACAACATTCCAAGCAGAACGCCCACCACTTAAATGATCAAGAGAAGCAAACTTACGAGCAATATGAAATGGCTCATTATATGTTGTTGTAGCCGTAGCTGCTAAACCAATATGAGTCGTAACAGCTGATAACGCTCCTAATAGTGTAAATGGTTCAAATCTTACTAATTCCGCTGGATGTGAAAGTTGATTAAACGATAATCCATCGCTTAAAAACAACATATCCAACTTTCCTCGCTCTGCTATTTCAGCGATTCTTTGAAAGAAACGAAAGTCTTCACTACCATTTGCTTGCACATCCGGATGACGCCATGATGCAATATGATGCCCCGTCCCCATTAAAAACACACCTAGCTTCATATTTCCAACCCTCCCATAAAGTGAAACTTTAATCGTTTGGGGCGTTCATTCCCCCTACCGATTATTAGTTGAACCAATCGAGTTCTTGACTTGTGCTTAATTCCCCTTACACATCTACGTTTTTTTCTGCTATATCTAAGTGGGAGACATAGCACGAGTTTAAACGTGATAACGTTTAAACCGCTTGCTTGTTCGCTAACAATGCCCGAACCCTCGGAATAATAAGTTCCCCTACTTGTTCAATTGTCTCCAAATGAGGAAATCCTCTTAATAAAATTTTATCTACACCCAGTTCAACATACTCAACAATGCGCTGCGCCACTTGGTCAGCTGATCCAACAAGCGCGATAGAATTGCCGGATAAAACTTGCGTTAAACCAGCCCATAGATTGGGAGCAATAACAAAATTATTCTCTTTCGTACTAGCCATTAAATCATGTAGACGTTTTACACCAACCGCTTCACCTTTTTGCATCTGTTCATTTTTAAGTGTTAATAATGTAGGATCTGCTTTACTTATTAATTTTTCAGCATTTGCCCATGCTTGCTCTTCTGTTTCACCTAATACAACTTGAAAAGAAACACTATAGCTTAATACTCTTCCTTTTTGTTCTGCTAATCGCTTCACTTCATCTATTTGTTGCTTTGTATTCTCTAATGTTTCTCCCCATAACATATATACATCCGCTAAATCAGAGGCTACATCTTTGGCAATTGCCGATGAACCCCCAAAGAAGATTTCTGGCTTCTGTAATGGTTTACGTGCTAAATGCGCCCCTTTTAATTGATAAAATTCACCATTATAATCAAATTCATCTTCGGTAAATAATCTATTTAACACATCAATAAACTCACGTGTACGATGGTAACGATTACTATGTTCAAGAGTATCACCATCACTAGCTAATTCTTTTGATGATCCACCTGTTACGATATTGACTTGTGCTCTCCCTTTTGACCAATAATCTAAAGTAGCAAATTGATTCGCAAAAATCGCTGGCGCTGTAAAACCTGGTCTTACCGCAAAAAGATAATTAATCCTCTCTGTATATGCCGCTAAATGTGACGCAACAACTAATGAATCAAGACAATTACCACCTGTAGGTAGCAATAATGTTGAAAAGCCACCTTTTTCAGCAGCTTGAGCAACTGCCTTTATATATTTTAACGTTGGCTTACGATCCGCCCCTTCGGAAGTTCCAGTCCAACCATTTACATTTTTCGAATCTCCAGTGACCGCACCGACATATTCACTATCACCAGAAGTTGGTGCCATTGTAATAAATTCAACCATTATAATTCCCCCATTAAGTGAATATTTTCTTTCTCTCAGCTTGCCACTATTTCTTCTTGAGGAAGAGTATCGATTACTTGTAACTCTTCATGTTCAACACGCTCTTCAAAATCATAAAATGATGTATTTCCTTCAATTCGGTAAAAACGAATTTGTTCATCTACTGCTTTTTGATAAGATAATTCACAAAACGTTTGTGGAGAAGCTACATAAACCGTTGCACCTTGTTCTATAGCGAATTGTAATGTTGCTCCTCTTCTTCCTTCTTTTAGTCCTAATGCTGGATTAGGGAAGTCTTCGTAGTATTTAGAATTTGAATCATAAATGCGAAGTACCGTTCCTTCTATAATTGGTGTAATGATTTCATCATCATTTATTACTATTGCAATTAACATGAAAAACCCCTACTTTCATCCTTAACTATTCAAAAACACAAGTTAACCACTTGGATTAATATACATTAACTGTAACCCACTTTTTCCGAATTGTATAATTGAAAAAAACGAAGAAATTATTCAGAAAAACGAAAGAGAAAAAACTTAAATTGAAATGCATTCATCAAGCTTTAATCTATTATTAATAACCTCTATTAAATGTTCAATCGCCCTGCCGCTATAGGATCGTTCAGTATTTTTCATAAATCCTACTTTCAACTCGCTATTAAAATCTTCAATTTTTTTAATTACTGTTCCAACTGGGGGTGGTGAAACAGCAATTAAAGGAACAATTGCAATTCCAAAATTACATTGAACATAATGCTTGAGAGCCAGCATATTGCTAACTTCTAAGCCATATTCCGGATTTATTCCCACTTCAATCATCTGCTGCTCAAGATTTCGACGAAACGGGCAATATGAATTAGTTGTTATTAATTGTTCTCCTTCTAAATCTCTTAGTGCAATTCGCTCATTATTAGCTAACCTATGATAAGTTGGCATTAATAAAACAACTTCCTCAGAAAAGATTGGGTCAAAAATAAGTGATTGATTCATTTCAGGTGCTGTACATAACGCTAAATCTACTTCATCTTTCTTCACCATCTCACTCAATACCTTGCTACTTTGAATATGAATACTCAGCTGGACTTTCGGAAACTTTTCAATAAACGAAGACAAGATTAAAGGAATACGAAAACTCGCTGCAGGTTCCATAACACCAAGTCGAATTTGCCCTGATTCCCCATGTACTAAATCTTCCATGGAACTTTGTAAATTCTCAAATCCCTTCAGCAATAAATCACCTTTTTCATTTAACAATCTTCCAGCCTCAGTCAGCTGCAATTTTTTCCCTCTTTCAAGCAATAAGACACCTAATTCTGATTCGAGGCTTTTAATATGCATCGTTACAGTCGATTGAGCATAATTAAGCTCTTCTGCTGCTCTCTGAAAACTCCCTAAACGTACAATTGTTTTAAAGGTTTTAATTGTCTTTAAGTCCATTACTTTACCTCCATTCTTTAAAACATAAGAAACACTATTTTCTCGTAGCTTGTTGTAACGCTTGATTTATATCAGCGAGAAGATCCTCGATATCCTCTAATCCAATTGATAGGCGAATTAATTCCGGCGTAACACCGCTTTTCAATTGTTCTTCTGGTGATAAACGAGAATGTGATGTACTTGCAGGATTGATAACTAATGTTTTCGCGTCACCTACATTTGCCACATGAGATAATAATTGAAGCGAATTGATAAAGATTTTTGCCGCGTCTAATCCACCCTTAATACCAAAGCTAAAAATGGAACCTGCCCCCTTCGGTAAATATCGTGCAGCTAGAGAATTTTGTGCATCGCCTGGTAACGTTGGATAGTTTACCCACTCAACCAACTCGTGATGATTTAAAAACTCTGCTACTTTTTGCGCATTGTTTACATGCTTCTTCATGCGAACCGATAAAGTTTCAATCCCTTGAATAAATAACCAACCATTGAATGGTGACAATGTCGCACCTAAATCATGTCCTAACTCATACCGTGCTTTGACAATAAAAGCTTTTTCTTTTGCAATTTCTAAAAAGGATTCGTTATTCAAGCTTGATTCTGGGGCTGTGAATTCTGAGAAATGGCCATTATCCCAATCGAAAGTTCCACCATCTATAA
The DNA here is from genome assembly GCF_000380245.2 of Bacillus massiliigorillae. Taxonomy (GTDB): domain Bacteria; phylum Bacillota; class Bacilli; order Bacillales; family DSM-1321; genus Bacillus_AD; species Bacillus_AD massiliigorillae. The sequence goes on along the minus strand of NZ_HG428741.1, from coordinate 755,099 downwards.
TGGCACCACCAAGCGATGTTCCATGACCACCTATAAATTTGGTTAACGAATGAACAACAATATCTGCACCATGATTAATTGGCTTAATTAAGTACGGTGTAGCAAATGTATTATCAACAACCAACGGAATATGATGTTCTTTTGCTATTTTGCTTAACGCTTGTAAATCTGCTATTTGTAAGCTCGGATTCCCTATTGTTTCTGTAAATAAAGCTTTTGTATTTTCATTAATGGCAGTTGAAATAGCTTGTAAATCACTCCCCTCAACAAAACGAACCTTCACACCTAATCTTGCAAATGTTTTAGAGAAAAGAGTATATGTTCCTCCATATAATGCATTTGTCGCAACAATTTCATCTCCCGCTTTTACAATTGTTAATAAAGCAATAGATACAGCAGCTTGCCCAGATGATACAGCAAATGCACCTACACCATTTTCTAATTGCGCTAACCTCTTTTCTAATACATCGATTGTAGGGTTGGCATTCCTGGAATATAAATAACCTTGACTCTTCAATTTAAATAATGATGCAGCATGTTCCGTATCATCAAACAGATACGATGTTGTTTGATAAATAGGAACAGCTCTAGAACGATTTACAGGATCAACCGTTTGACCTCCGTGTAGCGCAACTGTATCAAAATTCACAAAATCCAATTCTTTATTTGTCATATTTCATTCTCCTTCAGCCATTATTCATATCAAAAAAACTCTCCTTACCTACGAGATAAGAAGAGTGTAAAAGTCTCACATAACACGCATCTTATCTTTCAATCATGTGATTGCTGGAATTGGCACAGTACTTATTTAGTAAGCCTTTTGCCGAGACTTCAAAGGACCAGTTCCTCCATCTCTCTTGATAAGAAAATAAATTAAATTATTCACATCATATTACTCGGTTTAAATATACTAATAATTCCAATAATTGTCTAGTGTATTTATAATTAAATTCATTTAATTACCTTTTATATTCGTCCAGAACAATAAACGTTTTCTTATCTTTTCAAACAAAAGCATAAACACAAGAATCACTATACTATTAAAAAAAATCCCTGCTAGAACATGGTCATACTGAGAGAAATCTGTATAATATTGAATGAAATATCCCATGCCAGATTCAGCACCAAACATTTCGGCCATCGTTAAAATCAGAAATGATAAACCTAACGCAGAGCTTGCTCCACTTAATATATGTGGTGAACTTGCCGGAAGAATCACTTTAAATAAATAATCCCCTCCTTTTAATCCAAGTGTTTTAGCATTATCTAAATAATGCTTTTCAATTAATATGACACCTTGAATCGTTCCTAAAAAAATGGGCCAAAAAGAACCAAGAAATATTAAAAACACAGAGGCTGACTTAAAAGTCGGTAGTAATGCGATTGCATATGGAATAAAAAGCGTTGGTGGAATCGGACTTAATGTGTGAAAATAGGGCATGAAAATTTGGCGTATGCGATCCTTTAAACCAAAATATACACCACCAACAATCCCAAGAATTAATGCAGCTGCATAACCAGGTAATAACAATCGCATCGAGCTTCCAAAACCTTGAATTAATTCACTACTTTTTTCAGAGAAAGCTTTTAAAACTGTAATCGGTTTTGGAAAAATAACTGGATTTAAAAATCCACCATACGTCGTGCATACAACCCAAATGCCTAGCACAACAATTCCAATACTAATTGTAATTGCATATCGGCGTATAAATTCCTTCATTTCTCAACCCCCATTAAGCATTTTGTGCTTTAGATTTAATTAACTGCTCTTTATAATACGAATCTGTTGGGTTTTCTTCTATTAATTCATTTAAAGCTCTTTCATATAATTCAACATTGATATATTCATTAATATTAAGTTTCTCGACATCCTTTACATAACCGATTTCTTTCATTTGCTCCCACATTTCTAAAACACCTGATTTGTTTGGATCTGCTGAATAATGGGAATGTTCTTCATTTACGATTTGATCAACTGTTTTATCATCTAATTTCAAATGTGTTTTTGCCGCAGCTACTGCTTTCTCAGGATGCTCTATTTTCGTACGCTCCGCTTGAATTAATCCTTTTAGAAAACGCTTATATGCTTCACCATTATCTTCCTTTAATAATTCCTTCTTTGTTACAACTCGGCAGCAAACATGTGTTGGATTCAAATCATTGCTCCAACCAATTGCCACAAGCCCTGACTCAAGAGCTTTTGAATATACAGAGTTAGCAGCAACAGCAACATCTACTTTCCCTGATGAAACTGCTTCCAGTAACATACCACCCGTTTTAAATTCAACTATGTCCAAATCTTTCTTCCAATCGATTCCTGCCCCCTCAAGCGCTGAACGAAAAACGATATCAGAAGTAAACAATCGAATAGTTCCTACTTTTTTCCCTTTATAGTCTTGTAATGTCTTATATTTATCTTTATTCTCTTCTTTTACTAGAATGGGATGACCACCTTCTAGATGGCCTCCAATAATAGAGAAATCTGATCCATTAGCAATAAAGGTTAATGGCCCTGCGGTTCCAAAAGACAAACCAACATCAATCTTTCCTGATTGTAATCCGTTTAAACCGTCTGCTGAACTAGCAAAAGGCACAAGATTCACTTTTACCCCTTCTTTTTCAAAGAAACCTTCTGCGACACCAACATCTAATAAAGGCGCACCACTTGCTTGGGCATAACCTACATTAATTTCATACTTTCCTTTTGAATCGACTTTACCTGTACTCTTTTCACTATTATTACCACATGCCGAAAGTAGCATAATAATAGCAATTAATAGAAGTAAGCTCCTACCTTTAACACAACTCTTCATTTTCATTCCATCCCCTTCTTAAATTCCTTCACCATATGAACGTATTTCATTCCCCTCTTCCAAATTATCTAATAATCCCCTGTTCATTACAGTCAAAATATAATCCCTGAATCTCATAAATTCTTTACTTTCAAATAATAATTTTCGATTGCGCGGCTTCTTAAAAGGCACATCCACGCTAGTTGTTATAGCTCCCTCAGCACCAAGTGAAAACATTATGATTCTATCAGCTAAATAAATAGCTTCATCTGCATCATGAGTCACAAAGACAATCGTGCGTTGTTGGTCTCGACTAATTTGCAATAATAGATTTTGCAGATGAACACGTGTTACTGGATCTAAAGCACCAAATGGTTCATCCATTAACAATAAATCCGAACCAAAGGAGAGTGCTCTAGCGATTGCGGCACGTTGCTTCATACCACCAGACATTTGCCCAGGATATTTTTTCACAGCTTGCCCTAACTGAACGAGCCCTAAATATTCACTCGCAATATGCCTTAATTCTTTTTTAGATTTCGTATTCTTTACTTTTTGTTTTAAAGCCAAAACGATATTATCTTCAGCTGTTAACCAAGGAAATAATGAATAATCTTGAAATACAACACCACAATCTGGTTGCTGATTGGTCAAAGTTTTCCCATCAATAATTATTTCACCACTTTTCGGTTCATCAAGGCCCGCCATTAGGCGAAGAAAAGTACTTTTTCCACAGCCACTCGGCCCCATTAAAACAAGAAATTCACCTTCTTTCACTTCTAAATCGATACTATTTAATATGGTTACATCATCATAGCCAAAAGTAATCGACTTGGCTTCAATCTTTCTATTTGACTCCTTTGCTTCTTCTACTATCACTTGTTTTTCAAGAATTTGAGCCATTCCAATGCCTCCTCACTATTCACCCATCTATTGTTCGTGTAATACCTTATTACCTAGCTCTTGAATCGTTACATCAACTGGAACATGCAAGCTCAGCGTACGTATATTTCTCCAGAAGCGATCGTAACCATATTCATTAGCTGTCGCTCTACTTCCCATCACTTCAAACATACGTGAAGTAATATCAAGACCTACTTTTGTACTGTATATTTTCGCCGATGCTACCGCATAATCTAATGCATCTCGTTCATCTTCAGTTACTTTCTTACCTTTATCCCATAGCCTTTGAAAAATTTTATTTGATTTTTCAACCAATAACCTAGCAGCCTCAACTTCCACGTAAAACTCACCATAATGTCTTTGAATGTTTGGATCTTCAATCGCTGATTGATAAAGTGTTGAGCGTGCTCTTGTTTTTGATTTTGTGTATCTCTTTGCTTCTTCGAGTGCTCCTTCTGCAATACCAAGATAAATATGATTTAAAACAAAATTACCAAGATTTATTCGCAGTTTGGAAAATTCATCACGGTTATAACCGCCTTGTAAAATCTCTTCGTTTTTCACTCGTACATTCGTAAACACAATCGTTCCACTATCTGTTTGTCGTTGACCAAAATTATCCCAATCATTATTTACAATCACACCTTCACGATTTGTTGGAATAACAGCAATCAGCGGATCTACTTGTTCATCTAAACGAGCTGACACAAGTAAATAATCAGAATCAACACTTCCAGAGCAGAAGGTTTTTACACCATCAAGATATACTCCGTCTATTGCTTTTCGGGCGTATAGTTTAATATCAACTGGGTTAAACGCATTTCCCCAAAACCAATTCTTTTCAGCTGTTTCACGATAATAAAATTCTTGCTGCGCTTGATTTCCGCAAAGATAAGGTGTAATCAAATTCACAAAATGATAACCGTACAGATGAGCTAAAGAGCTATCCACTTTAGCAAAAGTTCGAACAATTTGTAGTACATCTATCCAATTTCCTCCTAAACCTCCGAATTTCTCAGGGATTAGCACCTTTAATAGACCACTTTTTCGAATTAACTCTCTTTCTACCTTGGCATTTCCCCCTTGTCGATCTCTTTCTGTTGCCGTTTCATAAAAAGTTTTAGCTAATGAATTCGCAATATCTTGAACTGATGTTCTAACAACTGTTACGCTCTCCATTTTTATATCTCCCTTCCATATTTCCTCTACAATAAACCAAGTAAATCAATGTGATTAATTAAATGAATGATTGATGAATATCATAAAGCAAATTTTGGATTTTGTATAATTAAAAAAATGAAAGAAATCCTTCATTTTTTTTGAACCCATTTTGAAAGTTTTTATGTTATTAAGAAGAAATCAGAAAATGATAGATTCATCAAAGCTTTCTTTTAAAATAATTTTCAAAAATTCATGCATTTAAGCGCTTTCAGTCACCAGTAGTAAATTGACATGCTTTTTCTTGTTCTGTAGAATTAAATTTAATAGTTATATTTTTTAAAAAATTTCATATATTCATAGGATGGTGTTCTTGGTGTACAAAATATTAGTCGCTGATGCTATTAAGCCTGAGGGATTAACTCCACTTCTTCAAGCTTCTGGAATTGAATTAATTCAAGAAACTGTTGAAGAAGCAGCTGACAAGCTAAACGTTATCGATGCTATTTTAGTAAGAAGTGCTACAAAAGTGACAGAAGAATTAATGGACAAAATGCCAAACTTAAAGATTGTTGCTCGTGCTGGTGTAGGGGTAGACAACGTTGACATTCCAGCTGCTACAAAGCGTGGTATTGTTGTTGTAAATGCTCCAGACGGTAATACAATCTCAACCGCTGAACATACATTTGCCATGATGTCTTCATTAATGAGACATATTCCACAAGCTTATGCTTCTATTAAAAAAGGTGAATGGAAACGTTCAGCTTTCGTTGGAACTGAATTGAACGGGAAGAATTTAGGGATTGTCGGAATGGGTAGAATCGGAGCAGAAATTACAAAGCGTGCTAAAGCGTTTGGTATGAACGTATTTGCTTTCGATCCTTTCTTAACAGATGAAAGAGCTAAACAATTAAATGTTGTTTCTTTATCTATCGACGAGCTTGTTGAAAGAGTGGATATCATCACAGTACACACTCCACTAACAAAAGAAACTAGAGGATTAATTAACAAAGAACGTTTATTAAAAGCTAAAAAAGGCATTTATGTTCTGAACTGTGCTCGTGGCGGTATCATTGATGAAGATGATTTATATGAGTGCCTAGTACAAGGACATGTTGCTGGAGCAGCTTTAGACGTATTCGTTGAAGAGCCTGCTACTAACAATAAATTACTAGAATTAGATTCAGTTATCGCAACACCTCACTTAGGAGCTTCTACGAAAGAAGCACAACTTAATGTTGCTGTTCAAGTAGCTCATGAAGTATTAACTTACTTAAACGGAAATCCTGTTTCAAATTCTATTAATTTACCTGCTATTTCTAAAGCAGTATTTGAAAAAATTCAACCTTACTATAGCTTAGCTAAACAGTTAGGTAGCATCGCTTCACAAAGCGTTAAAGAAGGCGTTAAAGAAATTTCTGTAACATATGCAGGTTCAGTGCTCGATTTCGAAAGCAGCTTATTAACAAAGAGCATCATTTCAGGCTTCTTAGGAGCTAGAGTTGATCAACCAGTTAATGAAGTAAACGCTATGATGATCGCTCAAGAACGAGGCATCACTATCGGAGAAAAAATTTCTCAAAATACTTCTGGCTACAGCAACTTAATTACAGTTACTGTAAAAGGTGATAAACAACAATTAGAAATTAAAGGAACTTATGTTGATAACTACGGTTCACGTATCGTTAGCTTAAATGGCTTTGCGATTGATTTCATTCCAGAAGGTAACCTTCTATATATCCAACACACTGACCGTCCTGGTGTAATCGGTCGTGTAGGTAAAGTATTAGGTGATCATTCTGTAAATATCGCGACAATGCAAGTTGGACGTAAACAACTTGGCGGAGATGCTGTAATGGTTCTTTCAATCGATAAAGCTCTTTGCGATGATGTTCGTGGAAAATTATTAGAATTAGACGATATTACATTCATGCATAGCATTTCACTTTAATACAACAAAAAGAGGCTGAATCATTTCAGTCTCTTTTTTCATCGAGCTTAATTTATTAGCAGCATTTGATTTACATAAATGGCATCGGATACTAATTTGTTATTCTCTTTCAACCGTTGAACAGTTATTCCATATTTCTCACTGATGCTCCACAGTGTTTCTCCTTCTTTTACAACATGCTTATTCCTATGTAATGACATAGCCTCAACTGCTTTCTTTGATGCCCATTCGCTCTCTTGCTTATGTAAAACAATTAATGGATTAATCGCATTTTCTTTGGCAACTGACCAATGTCGTTTATGAACTTCAAAATGTAAATGAGTTCCACTTGAGTTCCCTGTATTCCCCATCTTTCCAATTACTTGACCTTGGTTCACATCATCACCTTCACTTACTAAACGTGTGTTCAAATGAGCATAAACAGTCTCATATCCTTCCTCTTGATGAAGGATAAAAACAACATGTCCATATGTATTCGAATAATATGATTTACTAACAATCCCTTTGCTCACTGCTTTTATATTAGTATTAACTACTCCAGCTATATCAATCCCTTTATGCTCTCCACCTCTACTTCCAAAATAATCACTAATAGCCCCCTCAACTGGCCAAACCCAGTTTTCAGGTAACTCCTGGATTGTTGCGGCTTTCTTTACCGTCCCTCCAACAAACATCAATCCAATACATACAGCAATAATTAGTACGACTAGAAGTCTTCTTCCATAATCGAGCATACATTTCCTCCTAAAGATCTGTTCTTCGTATATTATGTGGACTTGTCCACTGATAGAACAATCTATTGTCCCTCAAACAATTTAAGGTCACAGTTACTAGACTTCACCGAACTTTGGATAAATATAC
>NZ_HG428741.1:570225-746727 GCF_000380245.2 Bacillus massiliigorillae | reverse complement strand
CAGTAAGACGAGCTGTTCTTGAAAACCCGCTTTTAGTTTTCAAAACAGATTGGCTTACGACCGAGCATGGCAGGTGTAAGGTTAGACAACGAAAAACCGTCACCGGTTCTTTTGATTGTTGCATTTACTTCCTGTTTGACTTCAAAGCAAAAAGAAGACATGTGGCTGATGTAAGGCTAGAAAAAGAAAAAAGGATGTTTAAAAGTTTCCTTTCAAACATCCTTTAGCTTTATGGGTTAATCACATTCGGCGCAATTGGCACTTCCATAACTTCATTTAATTTCATTGTACCAATCGTATTTATATTGCTGTTTTGGAATTGGATTGTTTTATACCCGAACTCTCGTGCAGTTAATAATATAGCTTGTATGGCTTTTACATATTGCTCATTATCTTTTAATTTTGTATTAGCTGAAAAGGTAACGAATAAGCGGTTTCCCTTCCCAACTAGAGACTCGAATTGCACAGTGGCTGGAATACTCGCTTTCATACTTGTCGAGTTTCCTTCCGACTTCATCACTTCTAACGCCTCTGAAATATCTTTATATTCATTTGTTGAAGGTATAAACAACTGTGATGACTTCTCATCACTTTGTAGTAAATAGATTGCACGTTGTGGAGTAGAATCAATATCAGTCTCTTCGACTAAGCCTACATGTGAAAATGTCACACCTTTGTTATCATTGGTGTAGAAATACAGTTTATTCACGTTTTGATATCGATATGTTTCCTTCAAAGATTCAAAAACCGCTACATCGATTACTTCTTTTGGATTTATGGAGAAAGTTATATTCACAGCTTGATCTCCAGATGCAGCATTGGCATTCCAATTAACTCCACTCACCTGTAAACCATGCATGTCTCCATTAATCATCGTTTCCGCTTCTTTAATCGCTTCCACTGGGTTTGTTATTCCTTCATCTACCTTTAGCGTGACAGGAACAATACTGTGATAATTCAATGAAGAAGCTCCCACAGTTACATAGTTCATCTTTTCCATTTCTTCTTTATAAAGCAACGCGCTTGAATATCCCGTAGAAGAATCTGATTTATTCCTTTCACTCTCACTTTGCACGCTAACATCATTTGATACATCTCTCTTCTGGACAGCCATTTGACCATCTTCTTCACTTACTTGTTTCGCTTCTTGGTTTTGACTTTCTGTTGCCATATTTGATGATTTTTCCTCTTCTCGTGAACTATTACTATACATAGCTACAGAAGGGGAATCATTACTACTATCTTTCTGCATTTCATCCTTTTGAAAGAAAACATTCGAAGTAAAAAAAGAAAGTAGACACACAACTGCTGCAGATGCAGTCATTGTAAGCCAACGATTAATAGGTTTTTTGGTTTTAGAAACAATGGCTTTTTCGTAGATTTTTTGGGGATCACGGTTGTCTGTAATAGTTGGTAGTTGGGAGAATAATGATTTGATTTCATTTTCATTCCATTGTGATTTTTTCATTATGGTTCTCCTTCCCCTCTGTATCTTCTAACATTGTACGAACCATCTTCAATGCTCTATGTTGAGTTGTTTTTACTTTACTAGCGGTCCATCCTAATACTTCCGCCGTTTCTACGATAGATAAGGATTGCACAAAACGCAAAATTAATACCATGCGTTGATCAACTGTACAGTGATCAAGACTTGCAAAAATAGTCCTCATGTTATCATTTAGTACAGCAATTTCTTCTGGCAATGGCTGGCTGTCCTTAATTGTATCCCTACTCCAATCAAAATTATAAAGAACTCTTTGCATCCATGTTTTTTGCTTTCTAAAATGATCAATAGCCGTATTACGAGCAATGGAATATAACCACGTCTTCTCACTACTCTTTCCTTCAAAGCGTTCATAAGAATGTAAAACTTTTATATATACTTCTTGCATTAAATCTTCAGCTGTTTCTCGATTTTTCACCATGTAGAATAAAAATTGAAAAACTTCTTGATGATACTTTTCGTATAAATCTTGAAAAACGGAGTTCATCTTTTCCTCCTCCTCCGTTATATTAATAGTCGAATTATCCAGGATAAAAGTTACGTACTCTAAAAAATATTTAATTACATAAAAGGAAGAGTTCAAAAAACTCTTCCTCCTATCATTTACTATTAAATTCATAAATTTTAAAGACTATACAATAATAAAGCATAAAACACTACAAATTACATATTCTTGTCCATATCAAGATTCATATTATGTTGCGGTATGATACATGTAAATGTAGTTCCTTTATTTACTTCACTAACAACCGATATTTCGCCATTATGTGATTTGACAATATTATAAGCTATCGCCAAGCCAAGCCCTGTACCTGATCGACCTCTTGTTCTAGCTTTATCAGCTTTATAAAATCGCTCAAATATAAAAGGCAAATCCTCTGAGGCTATGCCAGATCCAGAATCTTGCACTTCGATAACTAGCCTATCATTATCATCTACTCGTTGGTTAATAGAAACCCTGCCTCCAACTGGTGTATGACGAATAGCGTTATCTATTAAGTTTGTTAACACTTGCTCCATTCGGTCTGGATCAAGTATCCAGTGTCTATTAGCATCTTCAATATTCGTATTAATAGTGATTTGCTTATCTTTTGCAAGGCCTGAAAACTTCGAAGTGATTCTATTTAAATAATAATTCAAATGGACATCCTCAAAATTCAAACTGATATGCCCCGCTTCCATGCGAGCTAAATCCAATAATTCATTTACTAGACGCCCCATACGAAGCGACTCATCATAGATGATTTGTGCCATTTCCTTCTTTTCTTCCTCTGTTTGAGCAATATCATCTACAATTGCCTCACTGTAACCTTGCAACATACTAATTGGTGTTCTCAGCTCATGAGAAACATTGGCAATAAAATCATTACGCATTTTATCTAATTTACGCTCTTCCGTCATATTTCGTAATACAGCTACGGCACCACGAATATTCTTATTATTGTATAACGGACTTACAATAATAACCCAATAGTGATCGCAAATTTTCATCTCACCAATTTGTTCCTGTTCTGATTCCACCGAAAGTTGAAACAAATTCATCAATTCAGATGGAGCTTCACGCTGACTTATTGGTGTACGTTTTTCATCATTCCAAAATTGAAGAAACTGTTCAGCAGGCGGATTTGTTTTTAATATAGAGCCATCTATATTAATAGTAATAACACCATCAGCCATACTGCTAAGAATACTATCTAAATTCTCTTTCTCTTGGCTCAGTGCATCCATATTGTTTTTAAGCTTTTTCCCCATTTGATTAAATGCAATGGCAAGCTCTGCAATTTCATCATTTGAAGGTGAAGGTACCTCCGTATCAAACTTCCCTCTCGCTAATTCGAAAGCAGCTTCCCTCATTTTCCTTAAAGGAGCAGTAATTCGAGTAGAAAGGAAAAAAGCAAAAATCGTTGTTAAAACAATGGCAACTCCAGCAGCCAAAATAATAAATTTAGTAGTAGATTGAATAGTAGCTCTCATCGAATCTAATGTTTGAAAAACAAAAACTACACCATTTTTCTTATTATCTTCCTTTAATGGTACACCTACTATTATTCCTGGCGTTTCATTCTCTCCATTCGGAGATTGTTTCAGTACAAGTTCTTTCGTTACTTTCTTTCCATTAAAAAACACACTAGAAAGATCTTTATCTTTTTTTATCGTTTCTAATGAAAGTTCCGGTAATGAATAAGTAGCATCTGTTGTATACACTTTATTATCTTCTTGCACAATCATGATTGTCTTAGATTGACCTAAAAGTTGGGATGATATTTCTAAGGTATAGTCTGGATCTTCATGATCCTCGAGAATTTGTACAATCCGATTAGCAGTAGTAAGTAATTCATTCTCTACTTGATGTACATTAAAATTCTCGAAAAACTCAAGAAGGAGCACCGTCAAAATCAGCAACACAAAACATACTAAAAGTAAGATAGTAAGCCATAGCTTACCAACGACGCTCCTTAGAAATATCATTATTCGTTCACAACCTCGAATTTATATCCTACACCCCAAACGGTGACAATCATCTTAGCCGCTTCCTCAGAAACTCGGTTAAGTTTTTCTCTTAAACGCTTAACGTGAGTATCTACTGTACGAAGATCTCCGAAAAACTCATAATGCCATACTTCTTTTAATAGTTGCTCGCGATCAAATACTTTATCCGGAGCTTTAGCTAGGAAATATAAAAGCTCATATTCTTTTGGTGTAAGCGAAACTTCTTTTCCATCAGCCATAACTCTATGTGCATCGTTATCAATTGTTAAATGAGGTAATACGATCACATCTTTAGTAGTTGTATCTGTTTGGATATAGCTCGTTTTCGAAGAACGTCTTAGTAGAGCCTTAACTCGTAATACAACTTCTCTTGGACTAAATGGCTTAACGATGTAATCATCCGTACCTACTTCAAATCCTTGAACACGATTAATTTCTTCCCCTTTTGCTGTTAACATTATAACAGGAGTTGATTTCTTCTCTCTCAACTCTCGACATACTTCAATTCCATCTTTACCTGGCATCATGATATCTAAAAGAATTAAGTCATAATCGGTTGCATTCGCTTTCAATAAAGCTTCGTTTCCATCTTCAGCTTCTTCGATTACATAATCCTCTCTTTCAAGATACATTTTCAATAAGCGACGAATTCTTTCTTCATCATCGACCACTAGTATTTTGACACTATTATCCATCATACTTCCTCCCCTTTTGCATACAGCACAAAATGATGATTATATGTTCAATCATTTTTATTAACAAAAAGTAGACTGTTTTTTTACATCTAAATGTTTGTAACTCTTTCATTATATATAAAAAGCTGCAAAAGCGAAATAACCTTTGTACATTTCTCAATGTTTAAAGCACGAAAACGGTAATAAATTATCCAAAACAGGAGTTATTCTTTAAAAACCCTCTACAATTTACTCTGTTTTCCCTAACCTTACATTCAAAAACCCTCACCTCAACATGGGTGAAGGCTTGAACAAATATTCTACTTATATCTATATTCTAAACGAAATACGACTCATTTTCAAAACTAGTTCATTCTTATGCATAAGAATGAAGTCCAGCAATAACTAAATTTACAAATATTGCATTAAACATAATAATACCAAATCCGATTACAGCGAGCCAAGCTGATTTCTCACCATGCCATCCTTTGGATAATCGTAAATGTAGAAAAGCAGCGTAAAATAACCATGTGATTAATGCCCAAACTTCTTTAGGGTCCCATCCCCAGAATCTCGTCCACGCAATTTGTGCCCAAATCATTGCAAATATTAATGCACCTAACGTAAATACCGGAAAGCCGATGAGAACAGAACGATAACCAACTTCATCTAATAAATCTTTCCCTACTTTTCTAGTAAGAGGCTGCAATGCATGACTAATACGTTTTCGTAATATTAAGCGTAATAAACCGTATAAAACAACTCCAACTAAAAGTGCCCAAACGACAGAATTAGTTTTATTCGCATTAATAAATCCCGGTGCTTCAACGAAAGGTTTCATCACATCTTTTGTTTTACTAACCCCTTCATTTGGTCCAATTAACGGTGGCAATTCATATACTGTTTCTGATTTGATTTCGTTTTTATCGACCCAATCAAATTTCGCTTCATAACCTTGTGCAGCGAAGATCGACGAAGCAAGGATATAACCTAAAGTAAGAACTAGAAAAAACACAACTGTTTCTAACCAAAATGTTTTCTTGCTACTTTTCGATTGATCTACAACTTTAATTAAATAAATTAAGCCTGCTGCAAAGCTAATGGCAAGGATAGCTTGTCCAGCTGCAGCTGTTGTGACATGAATATGTAGCCAATTACTTTGAAGTGATGGAACAAGTGGTGTAATCTCTCTAGGAAACATAGCTGCATAAGCAATAAGAAGTGTTGCAATTGGCAAAGTAAATACACCTAAAACATTTACTCGGTAAATGAAGAAAATAATAATAAATGCACCAACAAGCATCATACCGAAGAATGTTATAAATTCAAATAGATTACTAACTGGAGCGTGTCCAGAAGCTATCCATCTTGTAATAAAATATCCTAACTGTGCTAGAAAACCAACGATTGTAATAGTAATTCCTATTAAAGACGTTTTACGCAACTTTGGCGTTGCATCTTGATTTTTCCCCTTAATAGCGCCGCCAAAGAATAAAGTTGCTACTAAGTATAGAATAAATGCTAGAAACAGCAAATTACCGCTAAGTTCAACCATTTCTTATTTCCCCCTATTGAGCTGATTCCTTCTTTTCGACTTGATCTTCCGGTTCATTTAACCCTAAACCTTCAATCGTTTTCTTAATTTCTCTCTTTAAACCATGCCAGTTTTTGTTTGTATGAGCAGCTAGGATAATGGTATTGCCTTTTTTCTGTATCCAAATTCGACGATGATTCCAATAAGCTCCTTGGATTACCCCTATCATAAAAATGAATCCACCTAGTCCGAGTATTGGTAATGTCAAATCTTTTCTAACAGTTAATCCTGCTACATTTTTTGTTTCAATACCTGCAAACGCCATCTTATATGTATTATTCTCTGAAGCTTCAATCGTTTTCTTAATGGCTACAAAGCTTATTTCCCCATCAGGCTTATCAGGTGTAATCATTCTAAATACAAAGGCAGGATTATTAGGAATCCTTGTTTTTGTAATAGGCTCCCCTTCGTCATTCAATTCCCAATCAGGTAAATAGCTAACTACTTCCACTTTGTTTCCATTTCCCAAGTCAAATGTTTTCTCTGGATTATGTAAATCTAACGTAACCATTCCTAATTTATTTCCAGAACTTTTCTCTGTCAGATAAAATGACATTTTATTAAGTTCATCTAACTTATAAGTGACTTGATAAAGTGCGAAAGTTCTGAATTTTAAAGGCTCATTTACTTTTATAATTTGTTCTTTTTCTTGTTTAAGCTTTGGTTTTTCACCAGGGAGAGGTTCTCCATCGGCTTTATACAATACTGCATCAGTTTGAAAGTTTTTTGCTACCATGCCGTTCTTTTCAATAGCCGTAGTAAATACTTCAGATTCTTTTTCCTTATCATAAACTTCCATTGTGAACTTCTTGTTCTCTAAATAATATTCTCCCTTTGTACCTGGTATCGCCTCAGTCTCACCTTCACGGACCCAAAGAACCTTATCGTAATACATACCCGGTACTAATCTCATCATTCCACTAATTAGAACAATAATTAAACCAATATGATTGATGTATGGACCCCAGCGTGAAAATCGACCTTTTTCAGCGAGAATTTTCCCATCTACTTCTCTCACTTTAAACTTGCTATCCTGTAATCTTTTCTTTATTGTTGCAATATCTACATCATGGTCTTCCAATTGTGTGACACCATACACTCGTTGTCTTCTTAAAAAATCCTCATGACGATCGACTCTCTGTGTTTTTAAAGCTCGATATAAAGGTACAACTCTGTCTAGACTACAGATTACTAAAGAAATTCCAAGAGATGCGACTAAAATGATATACCACCATGAGCTATATAATTGATTGAATCCAAGGTCATAATAGAGTTTCCCTAACTTTCCATATTCCTCTCGATAATATTGCTCTGGAGGAAGTGTTTGAGGTATGTATGCCTGTTGCGGAAAGATAGTACCTAGAGAAGAGGCAAGTAAAGTAATGATAATCAGCCAAACTCCTACTTTTACTGAAGAGAAAAAATTCCAAATTTTATCGACAATTGTTTTCTTATACGTTTGCGAGCGCCTAGCTGTACCCTCATAACGCATATCAACAAGCTTATTATCCTCCCCATCTTCAGCAAGCATTCTCCCACAAGATTCACAAAGAATTGTTCCATGCGGATTAACATGTCCACATTCACATTTCACATCTTTCATGATTAAAAACTCCCCAATGTTTATGGTTTAATTCTTTCCATTTGTTGTCGAACGAGTTCTTCCGTCATTCCCGCTTCAATAATATCGATAATCTTTCCATTTTTATCGATAAGAAATGTAACTGGAAGATTAAAAACACCATATGCATCATTTACTCGCCCATCACGATCTAATGGCACTGGAAAAGAGAGTCCTAGTTTTTTCACAAAACTAGATACCGCTACTTCTGATTCTTCAATATTTACCGCTAAAACTTGTACCCCTTTGTCTTTATATTGTTGATATTGATTGTCCATATAAGGCATCTCTTCTTTACAAGGAGGACACCAAGTACCCCAAAAATTCAAAAACACACCTTGTCCTTTATAATCAGAAAGTTGATGTTTCTTTCCCTCTAAGTCTGTTAATACAAAATCTGGGGCTTCTTGTCCTTTGGCAACTACCTTATTATCTTCCTTCGTAAAGTTCGCATAAAGTGTATAAAGAATAGCGATTCCCAATAATCCAAGCACTACCGATCTCATGATGAGACGACGCTTCTTGTTCCCCATTGTTATCCCCCTATATGTTCTTTACGACAGTATAGCATTTACTAATACCGCTATATTGTTTAGAAAAATGAATGTTGTATGAAAATTTTACTTTTTCTTACGAATACTGGTAGCTAATACTCTCAATTGTTTTACTTCATGAGGCGTTAATTCTCGAGCATCTCCCGTATTCAATCCACGCAATGTTAAAAATCCATATTGCTCTCGTTTTAACTTCATAACTGGATGTCCAATTGCCTCAAACATTCTACGTACTTGTCTGTTTCTTCCTTCATGTATACCAATTTGAATAATGGCTGTATTTTTCTTTTTATCTGCAGACAGGAACTTTACGTTTGCTGGAGCTGTCATTCCATCTTCAAGCTTCACACCATATTGAAGCTTCTTCAATTGCTCACGTGACGGAATTCCTTTTACTTTAGCAACATAAATTTTTTCTACTTCATTTTTTGGATGCATTAATGCGTTAGCAAAATCCCCATCATTAGTCAGCAATAATAATCCTGATGTATCATAGTCAAGTCGACCAATCGGATAAATTCTTTCTGGAATCATTGGAAAGAAATCTGTAACAACTTTACGATTTTTATCATCTTGAACTGCTGAAATAACGCCACGAGGCTTATTTAACATAAAATAAACAGGAGCCTCACTCGTTAATGGCACACCATTTACTTCAACTTTATCATTTGGTCCTACTTTCGTACCTAGTGTTCGTACAACCTCCCCATTCACTGTTACCCTACCATCTAAAATTAACTCTTCCGCCTTCCTTCTAGAAGCCACGCCAGAGTGTGCAATTACTTTTTGTAATCTTTCCATTATTTATCACCTCTTACATATTGTCTCTTGTTTAATAACCTAAACAAGCAATATATAATTATGGCATATTTCATACAAAAAGCAAAAGCAAACTTCATTGCATAAAAGAAAACATACTATTCAAACACATTCCTAACTTTATACTATTATTCTTAATTTTTCCTTAAATTAAATATTCTAACAAATAAACCAGGTTTGATACAACATACAATAAAGAGGGAATAAAGCGTAAAAGGGCTGTCCGAGAATTGATTTTCAATCAATTCTCGGACAGCCCTTACCTCAATAACCAAAGATATATACAACCACAAAAACTGCAGCAATTAAACCAACTAAGTCTGCTAATAACCCTACTTTTAATGCATCTCCCATTTTTTTAATCCCTACCGCTCCAAAATAGACAGTAAGTACATAAAAAGTAGTATCCGTACTTCCTTGAATGACAGATGCTAATCTTCCAATAAAGGAATCTGCTCCATGTGTCGCCATTAAATCACTCGTCATACCTAATGCTGCATTTCCTGAAATAGGACGTATTAATGCTAATGGAACGATTTCTGATGGAACACCTATAAAAGAAAACAGCGGTTTAATTAAAGAAACAAAAGCATCCATCGCTCCCGAAGCTCGAAATACAGCAATTGCTACCAGCATACCTATTAAATACGGAATAATGGAAAAAGAAATCGTAATACCTTCTTTACCACCCTCTACAAAACTTTCATATGTGTGTACTTTTTTAATCGTTCCATATATAAGAATACCACCTATTAATATAGGTAAAATCCATACTGAAATATTTGTAATCCATTGCAAATCTACCCTCTCCCACTGCGCTTACGTCTCTCATAAAAGAATCGGTCAATTAATACTCCACCAATCATTGAAATAATAGTCGCTAAAATCGTAGGTAATATAATATCTGTGGGATTGACCGAGCCATGAGTCATTCGTATTGCGATAACTGTAGTCGGTATAAGCGTTATACATGATGTATTTATTGCTAAAAAAGTAATCATCGACCGACTAGCTTCATTTTTCCCTTTATTCAATTCCTTTAATTGCTCCATTGCTTTTATTCCAAGTGGAGTTGCGGCATTACCTAACCCAAATGTATTCGCCATCATATTAGATAAGATATAGCCCATCGCAGGATGATCAGGAGGAACTTCCGGAAATAGTTTACGAACAATAGGTCTAAATAGTTTAGAAAGCTTTACTAATAGACCTGAATCCTCCGCAATTTTCATTAATCCCAACCAAAAAACAAGTACACTCATCAACCCAAAACAAATGGTCACAGCATCTGTAGCTGCTTTAAATAGCGCTTTATTCACTTCATCAACTGTTCCATTAATGGCCGCAAAAACAAAACCAACAATCATCATTCCTACCCAAATATAATTAACCATGTTCTTTCAAGCCCAATATCATTAGAAATGTGTTCGTCCAACTTTCGAGAAAACTCGTCCGTTTAGTTTTAACATCGAGTCCATAATGAATATTACGTGTACCTATTACATCATCGCCAAGCATTATATACGCCTTTCCCACAGTAGTAGGAACGTTTTCTTTTCTTGACCAATCGTCCTTCGGTTTAATGAGTTTGATTTCTATATGTAGTTGGTCTTTTTCCTCATTAGTCAATGGATATTGAAACGGCTCTAAAATCACTACTTTATTTTTATAGAAGGAGTTTTTTATTTTTTTAACCTTTCCAGCTTTCATAATTTCTGTCAAATCATAATCTTTAAAGCCATAATCAAAAAGCGACATATGGTCATTCCAATCATCACCAGCATTTAATGTAACCGCTATAAGAGAAAGATCATCTTTTGTAGCTGTTGATACTAGCGTACGTCTAGCCAACTTCGTAAATCCTGTTTTTCCTCCAGTTGAATATTCATAAAGCTTTAACATTTTATTTTTGTTATTCCAAGAATAATCCCACGCTTCGTTTGGATTCGATGCTTTATGATTTTTTGTACCTGCTATTTCCGCGTAAGTTGCATTATTCATTGCATATCGAGTTAATAAAGCCATGTCATAAGCAGTTGAATAATGATTAGGTGTGTTATCTAGCCCATGTGGATTAGTGAATGACGTATTTGTCATTCCAATTTCTTGTGCTTTCTGGTTCATTAACAGCACGAATCCTTCTAAGCTACCTCCAACATGTTCGGCAATAGCTACAGCGGCATCGTTTCCCGAGCGAAGCATTAAGCCATACACTAAATCTTTTAACTTCATTTTCTGTCCTTGTTTTAAATATAACGATGATCCTTCCGTTCCAAATGCCCGTCCACTAACGGTAACCATCTCATTTAACTTACCCGACTCAACCGCAAGAATAGCTGTCATGATTTTCGTTATACTGGCGATTCTCTTTTTTTCATGGGCATTTTTCTCAAACAGAACTCTCCCGCTTTCTTGTTCCATTAACACAGCGCTTTCCGCACTAACAGTCATACTATTTTCTGTACTATCCATTTTTGCACTAGAACTATGAGGAATAAATATAGAAAAAAGTAAAAAAAACAATATCATGATAGCTATTTTTTTCACACGCATGGAATCCTACATCCTTTACCTGTTTTGTACAAGTGTATGCAAAAGGACAAGTGTTATGACAAAAAGAAAAAGAGAGCAAAAAGTGATTTCGATTCACTTTTTTACTCTCTTCTTTACTTTCATCAATATATATTTCATATTTCTATATAAAGCCTCCTGTTAATAAGGCTTCCACTGTAACTTTTGAGCTTTTTGAAATCGTTCTTCGACAGCCGGCCAATTAACAATATTCCACCAATTATCAACGTATTCTCCGCGATTATTTTTATATTGTAAATAATACGCATGTTCCCACACGTCCAACACAAGAAGTGGTATGGTATCCCATTGTGTTAATAATTGATGACGTTCACTTTGCAAAATCTCAAGTCGTCTTGAGCGTGGAGACCACACAAGGATTGCCCACCCCACTCCTTCCACCTGCTTCGCTGCTTCTGAAAATTGTTTTTTAAATGCATCATAGCTTCCAAAATCTTTCCTAATTTGCTGAAGCAATGCTCCTTTTGGCTCGCCTCCACCTTTCGGACTCATAACATCCCAAAAAATCGTATGTAAATAATGTCCTGAACCATGAAAAGCAGCTTCTCTCTCCCAATGCTTCAATAAGGCGAAATCATTTGTTTCACGCGCCTTTTTCATCATATTTTCCGCTTTATTCAGCCCATCCACATACGCTTGATGATGTTTATCATGATGTAACTTCATAATTTCAGTAGAAATATAAGGCTCTAAAGCATCATAATTATAAGGCAGTGGTGGTAATTTATGCTGACCTATCGGGACATGTAATTGGCGGTATTCTTCATCGTCTACGGCATATTCAGTTAAGAGAATATTCGTGTCATTCACATATGATTGTAGTGTAATAATTTCACTTTCCGTTATTTCTCCTTCTTCTATCGAAGAAATATACGTTTCAATTCCTCCAATGTTCTGCGTTAATTCCTCAGCTTCAATATTTCTGTTCAATGTAAAATTCTTCACTTCTATAAGCCAACTCTTCACTTGTTCAATATACGCCTTAAAATCATTCATGACATCTACCTCCCACTTAACTTTTATGTTTTAAAAGCTTATATCATGAGTCATTTATTTAAATCAGAGGGGTTTTTGAAAACAAAAAAAACGAAAAAATTGAACACCCTTCAATCTCTTCGTTTTTTTATAAAATTATTTAGATTGGAGCATCTTTGTGCGGTAATCTGTTTCGTAATACTCTAAGTCTTCTCGTATGCTTTGGAAGTCACTTTCCAACTTCTTAATTAAATTCGAAAAAGATTCTGGTACTTCATAATGAAATTTGATGGAGTTTCTACCGGTATATGCGGATCGGCTATCTTCATACCAAGCGTCATTTTTTGGAGAAAAGAATTCTTCTATACATTGATGATAAATTTTATATAATGTTTTTTCGGCTGCTCCTTTATGAAACACTTCGTTTTTCAAAACGATTTTACAGGCTTCGTAGCCTTCATCACAAAAAACTTCTAATCTTCTTACATTTGATAATAAACTTTTATAGTATGATTCATTTCCAATTTTTTCATGTTGAAGGTCATTATAATTATTTTCATTCAGATAGTCGCCTAATAATGTCACTGTATCACCTAAGAAATTCTTCGCTTCTTCCAGTTGTGTCATTAAAATACTATTCCCCAAATCAAACATCCTCCTAATTTTTAAAGAAACCTTGAAGATTCTTCAAACTGTATACGTTTGCTGTTCCTCTAACCCTTGAAAAATAGATTTAACTTGATCCACATCAATATTTTCGAAAATTTCAGAAAAAACCTTTTGTGAACTAATATATACTCTTTTACGATCTTTGTATGTCGTATCTTGTAATAAACAAATTAAAGCTGCAACATCTTTAATGTATACTTCCCGCTCTCCAACCTTACAAATAGGATTTAGTCCCTCTTGTTCTGCTAATAGCTCTTCAAAATATTTCACATATAAAACATGAAGTGTTTTTTCTCTGCCATCCTCAATATAAGTAACCAGAGAGCTATTAAAGTTATCTTGTGGAGAAGTTGGTTTTTCTTTTACTAATTCGTAACCTATACATTCTTTAATGATCAACATCATCCCTCCAAAAAAATGAAGTTATTCAGCAACTTTATGGCACTATCATGATGTTTCTAATCTTAAATATGTAAAAAGAACGAATATTGATAAGTGGAAAAACATCCCACATATACTTCCTCTTATAGTAACACAATTTAGAAAGTACTAACATATCAATTATTCGTTCTTCATAAGTAAAATTAATTAGGTAAACCGAAGAATAAATCCGCTTCACCTTGTTCTAATGCATCTTCATTTGGTTCCTCTAGAGGTGGCAATTCTTCAATCGTTTTTAAACCGAAGCAATCTAAAAATTCTTTTGTAGTTCCATAAAGCCTTGCCCTACCAGTTCCCTCTGCTCTTCCAACTTCCTTTATAAGCGCTTTAGCCATTAGAGTCTGCAAGGCACGATCCGTTTTCACTCCACGAATGTCCTCAATTTCTGTCCTTGTAATAGGCTGTTTATAAGCAATAATTGCTAATGTTTCTAAGGATGCTTGCGACAAGCCTCCATTACCAGGTGATTCAACAAGCCTTTTCAAGTAAATAGAATGCTCTTTCTTTGTTACAAGTTGAAAAACTCCACCAACTTCTATAATAGTAAGTCCACGATCAGCATTTGAATATTGTTCTTTTAAATTTTCAAGTATATTTGTTGCTTCAAGTTCTGTCGTTTCTATGACATTAGTAATTTGTTGTATTGAAATTCCCTCGTCTCCAGCTGCAAACAATAAAGCCTCTAGAATTCCTTGCGTTTGATTTTTACTCACCAACGATGACACCTTCCTTGTTTGCAATGAATAACTCCGCAAAATTATTTTCTTGTTCAGCGTATATTTCATTTCGCTTAAGTAATTCCAGTATGGCTAAAAAAGTAATAACTATATGTCCACGATCATGGTATGGGAATAGTGACCCAAAACTTACTCGTCCTGTTCTTGAACCTATTTCCTTCATTACTTCGCTCATACGTTTCTCTATTGAAATTTCTTGCTTCGTTACTTTTGTGTGTAACGGTTTTTGAAGTTTTTTACGTCTCAATAATTTATGATAAGCACCAAGCATATCGTACAATGAAATATTTAATTCGATGTGTTGCATACCTACATCCTTCATTAAATATGTTAAATCAGCTGGTGGCTTCGAAAACATCAAGCTACGTTCTTGTTCTAAATTTTTAAGTTCTTCCGCTACTTGTTTATACTTTTTATATTCTAATAGTTTTTCAACAAGCTCATCACGCGGATCTTCTTCATATGCAAATTCCTCGTCATCTACTAAATCATCTTCATACTTAGGTAGAAGCATTTTACTTTTAATCGCTAATAATGTAGCGGCCATTACTAAATACTCACTAGCTACATCTAATTCTAATTCTTTCATAGTATGAATATATAAGAGATATTGCTCCGTAATTTCTGCAACTGGGATATCATAAATATCAATTTCTAATGTATGAATTAAATGTAGAAGTAAATCAAGAGGACCTTCAAATGCATCTATTTTCACGTTATAAATCATTTAATAACCACCGTCAACTTTAAATACAATAATATTATTAGTATAGATGATAAATGCACATTATCCAAGTAGGGAACGAATGGGGAAGAAACGTAATATTTAGTAATTATTAGGCGTAAGCCCATACATCTCTGTAAATAGTGTCATATGCTGAGATTGAAGTTAACCTTTTAAGGAGGGATTTATATGGGAGATAGTTGTTGCGGAGGCGTTGGTATTAGTGGTTTCGCTTTAATTGTTACATTGTTTATCTTATTAGTTATTGTTGGTGCAGCTTGGTGCTAACAGTCTTGTACCCGGCAATCTAATGACCGGGTTTTTTTACATAGATTAAAATGTAAACTTTATCATTCGCTACACAATATTAATTTTGCTAAAATCTTTTATAAGAGAGAGGTGATACTATGATTTATCCTGAAGCATACATAAATTACCTTGTCCATTATCACGGAAGTCGAGACTACTTCGAGTGCCATGAAATATTAGAAGACTATTGGAAAGAAGTTGATCCAGGCAATAAAAATTCACATTGGGTTGGTTTTATATTAATTGCAGTCTCCGCATATCATCATCGTAGAAATAATTTTATCGGAGCAGAAAAAACATTAGTAAAAGCCATTAATATTATGAAAAACACGCCCGAAAATGTTCTTTCAACATTAGGAATCAATGTTCATGCTTTCTTTATTATGTTAGACGATAATCTTGAAAAAATCAGATGCCAACAATCATATCTTCCTTCAAATTTACCAATCATCCACGATGACTTATTGGCTCTTTGTCAAAAAGTATGTAAGCAAGGCGGATATATCTGGTGTCAACTGAATTTTAAAGCAAGCGATTACCTCATTAATCGCCACAAATTAAGAGACAGAAGTGAAATCATAAAAGAGAGAGTGCATCAAAAGCTATTAAGACAACAAAAAAACAGCTAACTTTCAATATACTAGCCAATCATGATTGGCTAGTATATTGAGTATTGCTGCTGGCTATTTTTATAATCTTAAACTTCAGTACCGCACTTTCCAACGTAGGAAGCCGTCACATCATTTGCTTTAAATTCCTTATTACAGTATATTTCTTTCATTTGCTGAAGCATTTTTCTTCCTATACCTTGATTGCGAAAGGAAGGATTTACTGTTAAATGTTGTATGAGCACAGTTTCTTCAGATTCGATGACAACCCCTATTAAACCAATCATGTCATCTTCTTCTTTCCATAAATATAATTGCCAATTCTCTAGCGTTTCGTACTGTTTAATAGTAGCTTGAAGCTTCTTGATATCTTTTTCATCAGGCATAAAAGATAAAAGACCCATTGCGATTTTCTCTAAAATCTTCTTATAACGTATTAACATAGTATTTACCTCTTTATTAATCAAGAACGTTTTTTGACTACCGAGATTCTACTTTTCTTATGTAATTCTCTATTATTTTACAAAATAAATAGACTTCTATCAACATCATACGACAGTAAATCTATTACAAAAAAATAGTTTCACAGTAGTTTTTTATTAATTATTTCCAGTGCTTTCGTTGTTTGTATCCGCCTTTAAGCGATAAATCGCCAATAAACAAAACCCCATCCCAATGCTAAAATGATTAGCATTATTAATAAAATAATATTGCTTTTCCTCAAAATATCCATCCCTTTCAAAAATACACTTTTCCCACTATAGAGGGGCATGAAAATTCTTCTTCTCTAGCAAAGTTTCACATAATCACAATTATCATATCAAACTTTTTTATTTTTTTGCGAAAAATTAGAACTATGAAAAAGTATAATAAGGTTTAGATAATAATACAACTCAAGTCATATTGATTTATTGTATTTATTTCATTATGCTTGTGTAGTGCTTGTGTAAAATGGGTAAAAGTACTAAACTTAAAAGTCGATAAAAATGAATCTTTTCTTGATTCTTGATCGTCTATATGTATTAAGGGAGGTTTCACAATGAAACGAATAAGTAAGAAAATCATACTAGCTGTTATGATGAGCTGTATGCTAATGTTACCAATACAAGCTTTTGCTGATGCTCAAGTTGGAGATTCAATCGTCACATTAGGAAAGAATCTAACAGTAGCTCAAAAAGAGCAATTATTAAAAGAAATGAATGTTCCTGAAGGCACAAATGTAATTGAAGTAACGAATGAAGAAGAACATCAGTATTTAGGTCAATATGTTTCTAAGGCTCTAATAGGAACGAGAGCTCTTTCTTCTTCAAAAATTACAATCGGTAAAAAAGGATCAGGGATTATCGTAAAATCGCATAATATTGACTGGGTAAGTGATGAAATGTTCATCAACGCTTTAGCAACAGCTGGCGTTAAAGATGCGGAAGTTTATGTTACAGCTCCTATGGCAGTATCAGGAACAGCAGCACTTACTGGTGTTATAAAAGCTTATGAAATAACTGCAGATAAAAAAATACCCGAAGAAGTTAAACAAGCAGCAAACGAAGAAATGGTAACAACCGCTAAGCTAGGAGATCAAATTGGTACAGATGAAGCATCTGCATTAATGACGCAAATTAAAGATGAGATTTCAAAAAATCCGCCACAAAACACAGAAGATGTTCAATCGATTGTAGATCAAGCTTCTAAAGATTTAAATATTGAATTAACTGAAGCACAAAAACAAAGCTTAACTAACCTATTTGATAAATTAAAAGATTTAAATATTAATTGGAATGCAGTTGGAGATCAATTAACTAATGCAAAAGATAAATTAACGGAATTCCTAAGCTCTGAAGAAGGTCAAGGCTTCTTAGATAAAGTAAAAGAATTCTTTGTAGGTATTATTGATTGGTTTAAATCACTATTTCAATAATCACTAAAAAAGAGCTATGTGGCAGAAATAAGACGAGCTGTTTAAGAACCCGCACTTGGTTTTCAAAACAGGTTGGCTTATTTCCGAACATAGCAGGTGTAAGTTTAGACATTACACAAAATTTTTATACATTCTTATCATTACAAAAAAACATCACCTTAAGGATGTGTCCTTAAGGTGATGTTTTTTCTTTATTTTATCGCTGTTTCTCCTAAAGGTAAATCTAGCTTAATTAAATCTTGTAACGTCTCACGTTTAATAACTAAATAATCTTTTCCATTCTCTACGAAAACAACTGCTGGTCTTGGAATACGGTTATAATTATTTGCCATTGCGTATCCGTATGCGCCTGTACAGAAAACTGCTAAAATATCATTAGCATTAGCTCTAGGAAGCGGTAAATCCCAAATTAACATATCTCCGCTCTCACAGCATTTCCCTGCAATTGAAACCGTTTCTTCTACTTCATCATTCATACGATTAGCAAGCACTGCATCATATTTAGCACTGTATAACGCTGGACGAATATTATCACTCATTCCACCATCTATCGCTAAATACTTTCGCACATCTGGAATTTCTTTATAATTTCCTGTACGATATAAAGTTGTACCTGCATCTCCAACTAATGAGCGACCTGGCTCAATCCAAATTTCAGGAACAATTAACCCTAATGTATTCGCTTGTTTCTGTACTTCTTTCACGATTTCTTCAACATATTGAGCTGGCGGTAGAGGATGATCTTCTTCCGTATAGCGAATACCGAACCCACCACCAAGATTTAGAACTTTTGCTTCAAATTGATATTCATCGTACCATTCTTTTAACTTTTGCATTAATTTGTCAGCCGCTAATAAGAAACCGGCTGTTTCAAAAATTTGTGAACCGATATGACAATGTAAACCTAATAATTCAATGCTATCACTATTCATAGCGAATAACATCGCTTTCTCAGCTTGACCATTTTGTAAGTGAAATCCAAATTTTGAATCTTCTTGGCCCGTTACAATATAATCATGTGTATGAGCTTCCACCCCAGGTGTTACGCGCAGTAGTACAGGGATTTTTTTATTTCTTTTCTGACATAATTCTTCAAGCTTAAATAGTTCACAATCATTATCAACAACAATACAACCAATGTTTTCATCAATTGCCATAATAAGCTCTTCTTCACTTTTATTATTACCGTGAAAATGAATTTTCTCTTTTGGAAAACCTGCTGCTAAAGCTGTATATAATTCGCCAGCAGATACAACATCCAACGATAATCCTTCTTCTTCCGCTAATTGAATCATCGCAATTGATGAGAATGCTTTACTTGCATATGCTACTTGTGCAGAAACACCTAATTTTTCAAATGTTTCTTTAAATCCTCTAGCTCTTTCTCTAATAAGTGCTGTGTCGTAAACATAAAGAGGTGTACCATATTTCTCTACAAGCTCAACCGTGTCTTTTCCTCCAATTTCCAGATGACCTTCATTATTTACTTTGCTAGTACCATAAAAGTACATTGCCCTCATCCCTTCTCATCAAAACTCTGATTCTAGATTTACCATATATTCTTCAATAATTATAAAATAGACAGCAACTATTTAATTACTGTCTACTTACGTACATAATATAGAATAAAATTAAATTAACATAATAATCTTGCAACTTCAAGGGCTTAGTAATTAATTTTCTGGCTGTTTGAAACGATTTCGAGGATGTACTATACTTGGTCGGACTTTTGAACCTGGCACTGATCTACGAATTAGAATTTGACTAAATGCCATCGGGTTAAAAGGAATAAACGGCCATAAATAAGGCGTTCTAATTGACTTAATATGTGCTAAATATAATATATAAATTGTGACTCCGATGACAAATCCAGGAACTTTAAATATAGCGACACATAGAATCAAAAATATGCGTGCCAATTTATTTGCAACACTTAACTCTAAGCTTGGTGTAGCAAAAGTACCTAACGTAGCTACTGCTACATACAAAATAACTTCAGCGACAAACATACCTACATCTACGGCTATTTGTCCCATAAGAATAGCTGCCACCAAGCTCATTGCGGTTGCTAATGGTGTTGGTGTATGAATCGCCGCTAACCTTAATAGCTCTACTCCTATATCCGCTATAAATATTTGAATCAACACAGGTATATTCGTATCTTCATTGGGCCCAACAAACGCTAGTCTTTCCGGAAGCAAGGAAGGCTCTTGCACAAACAGATACCATAACGGTAATAAAAATAATGAAGCAAAAATTCCTATGAATCGAATCCATCGGACAAAAGTACCTACCGTTGGTGATTGCCTATATTCCTCGGCATGCTGTACATGAAGAAAGTATGTAGTCGGTGTAATTATGACGCTCGGTGATGTATCAACATAAATTAATACATGACCTTCTAATAAATGAGTAGCACCAACATCCGCTCTTTCTGTATATCTTACTAATGGATATGGATTATAGCCTTGCCTTACCATAAATTCTTCCACTGTTTTATCTGCCATCGTTAATCCATCGATTTTTATATCTTGGATTTTTTTTCGCACTGTTTCTACTAAATCAGGATTTGCAACATCTTTTATGTAACCAATTACTACATCCGTCTTTGAACGCTCCCCTACCTTCATAATTTCAAAGCGTAATCGCTCATCATGAATACGTCTACGTGTTAGCGCTGTATTAATGATAATATTCTCTACGAATCCGTCACGCGAACCTCTGACAACCTTTTCTGTATCAGGTTCTGAAGGTTGACGGCCTGGATAACTTCGAACGTCAACAACGAGACCATACTCCTCACCTTCAATAAGAAATACAATTAACCCTGTTAAGACTTGATCAACTAACTCATCTAATGTATGGATATTTGCCACAGATTGATGAACTAAACGATTTTTTATTATATCAAAGATATGTCTATTCAATCGTTCATTATCATTTAATTCTACTAATTCCTCTAATAATTGAATAATAAATGCAGTATCACACAAACCATTTACATAATACAGATTTACTTCTTTCTTTAAGATTGTAAACTTCCGAATTCCTAAATCAAAACTTTGGCCAAGACCCACTTTATCTTCCATAAATTTTTCAGTATCGGTTAATCTTTTAGAAATTGGCTTTTTCTCTTCGCTTTTAGTTGTCATAATATCCACTCCTTTCTAATATTAATTGCACCGCAAGCTTAGTAATTGGTGCACCTTTACTGTAATGATCCTTCATTGCCATTTTCCCAACATCTCCAATACCTACAACCAGGGGTACATCAAGCGAATCAATACTGTACACTGTATCTCCTGTAATTCGTCCCACATCCATTTCACGAAGCCCAAATTTATCTACACCAAACTCCGTTAATTCACCAAATCGATCAATACAAACATCGACTTTTGTCCATTCTCTTTGCCTCGTCTTTGATGCCACTGCAATAATACCTAATACTTCTATATCACGATGCTTACATATGTATCTCATCGCTTTTTCGCCTATACCTTCACCAACATAACCACTATCATCAACCATCACTAAGACAGGGTCATGTGGAGCTTTTTTAATTAACTGAACTATTTTCGAACCACTCAGCACCGTTGGATTTCCATGTGACAAAGAAATACATCTTCCTCCAATTTCCTTCGCAACCAATTCAACAGTTCGCTTTGCATATTCATCGCCATCCGTTATTAATATGACTTTACGCTTTTCGCTCATGAATGGTTATCCTTTCTTTACTATAGATCAATGAAATATATCCATTGGAATAACGAACCACATATTTTTCCAAATACCATCGCCATTAATAAATAAACAATTTTCTCATGAAAACCAATGCGCTTGGCTAAAATAGGTAAAACATTTATCACTTCCGTTAATGCAGCAGCAAGCATACCATTAAATATTCCACTTAACGCCCCCACTATACTCATAAAAAATACAGGTATATGAAGCGTAACAGGATTTAGACTTATCCAGCCTCCCACAACCACTCCTGCAATAACACTCACTTCATAGTAATGAATTTTTGATTGTGTTTTCGTTAATTGAGTAATTCTCGGAATAACACCTAAAACCGTCAAAAAAGCTACAAAACCAGCTCCTACTGCAAATCCACTAGCAAGACCAACAAAAATAACACTAATGATTAGAATGATCATTAAGATGTGTCGTACTTTCCTTGTTTTCCTTTATCATGACGTAGCGATCTAAATCTTGTTGATAGTTAAACATTTCAACTTCTAGCGGACTTGGCTCTTCATTAAATCTTTTCTTAAAGAAATGATTAAAGAACAACACCATCCCAACCCCTAAACCAATACTATAAGGAATTTGCAATATGAGCGGCTTCGCTTCATGCTTTCCAGTCATTAATGCATAAAGCTTCTGATGAACAATCGGCATGCTCACATCTTCATGAAAATTCATAATCGTGAGCGCTGCACCTACAAACAGTAAGAGCCAAACAAAAACAAACAGGCCTGAATCCAATTTTCTCGTCTTCTGTTTAACTTCAATAATGGTTTGATTCGGTCCTACAGCTTGTATTTCCACCTGGCCATACACTTCAAGAACTTTCTCTAACACTTGTATAAAATCAATAATAATGATATTGCGATCTGACTTCTTTATTTCATAAATTTGAAGATTACGGATATGCTCTGTAATCTCTTGTGGACCAATCAGTTTCGCAATATCTCTCACATATATGTGACTTCTCCCTGCTACTAATACACGGTTTCGCATTCTTACATACACTAACTCATCCATATACTCACCTGACTTCATCATGCTTATAGTGCTAGTATGGATTGAAGAGGAAAAACAATACAAAAAAACCTTCAACTCCAAAAATTACTAAATAAAAAAACGATGCTGATTTACTCATCAAACATCGTTTTTTCTATTTCTCTTATGGAAGTGTTACAGTAAATGGATCATACATAATCGGTTTAGAATATTTATATGTTGCAATAAATAACTCTTCATTACCTTTAATTTGAAATACTTCTTTATATTGATTACCCTTGACTCTCTGGACACCTTTTGAGCTTTCTAATTGTTTTCCATCTTTATTCTCAATCCAAATACCGTTATGAGTTAATGTATCATCAAATTGAAAATCACTATTCACTGAAAAATATACACTTAGATTTTCTTTATTCTTCTCAAGCTTCGTCACGCTTATTGCGCCTATTTCTCCCTGTTCTATAGTAAATGGAATTGTTTGATTTACAATCGGCATTACAATCTTTGGAAGTTCCACTCCATTATTCGAAGGAATAGTGTAAGGAATAATCGTTACCTTTTTTGTATATTTCGG
Source organism: Bacillus massiliigorillae (assembly GCF_000380245.2). Taxonomy (GTDB): domain Bacteria; phylum Bacillota; class Bacilli; order Bacillales; family DSM-1321; genus Bacillus_AD; species Bacillus_AD massiliigorillae. The sequence continues at coordinate 723,181 of NZ_HG428741.1, read as the reverse complement.
TAAAGGTTCAAATGAATGTTTATCTATAATACGTTCTTTACCATCTATAGGCTCGTCACCCATCCCTACACCACCTAAACTCTTAATCAGCTCTCCTCTATCATTTAGAAGTTGATAATAAATATAAAAATCCATATGCTTATTTAAAAACGCTGAATCCTGTAGCCTTTCAAATGTTAACTCCGTACCTCCTAGCCCATACGAAAGCGACTGTAACGTCACCTCCGCACCTGCAATTTGATGCGCTTTCCTATCCTTTGGCTTCACAAGCGCTAAGTCATCAGACTGCTTTATTGAAAAAGAAAAATCCCATCCATCCGTTTGCTCTGTATACTTACTAAAAATTAGTTTCAAATTTAATGCTTCAGGGAATTTCTCCATAACCGGTTTAACCTCAATTAATCCGATATATTGATTTGGATTAACGTAGTAGCCTCGTTCAGATTGACTAAATCTTAAATCTCCCATTTCCTTTCCATTAATCATTAAGTCAAATTTAAAATTTTCAGATGGCAGGATAGATTTCCTTGTATAGCCAATTACTAAACGAGTTCCATCATAATACGCATCATGCACTGTAAAAGTTGTGCCATGTTTTTTAACCGTTTTGTCTATCTTCATAGCCATATCATGTTCTGCTATCATTTTTAGCCCTTTATCATCAGCATTAAAATAATGTCCAATTAATGGAATATGTGATACTACCTTTGCCATCGTTGGCGATACATAAGCGGAGCCAATAGCTAAACTACAAGCTACCAAAGCAGCACCTAAACCTCTTTTCAAATAATTTTTTTTCTGTTTTATTTGCTTGCTATCATTTTTCATAATCGTATCAGCAATAATTTGATCGAGCTTTTCAATGGGTACATACATTTGATCAATTTCTTTTTTAAATTGCGTGAACTCTTTATTCATTGATACAGCCCTCCTCGATTTTCATTCGCAATAACTGAAGTCCTCGATGGATATTTGTCTTTACTGTTCCTTCAGGGCATTCAACGATTTCAGCAATTTGTTTAATTGAATAATCTTTATAATAACGGAGTATTAGAACCGTCTTATATTTAACATCCAACTCTTCTATTGCTTTAATCAAGTCACTATTCTCTTCGGGCATATTGTATTGTAGATTTTGATCTTCTATAATCACACTGTCTAATGGAATTACTCGCTTTTGCTTTTTCAAAAAATCATAAGCTGTATTTATGAGAATTCTCGTAATCCATGTCGAAAAGTACCGGTCTTCTTTCAAATTCTTTAGAGAAATATAAGCTTTATATAATGTTTCTTGAAAAATCTCTAGAGCATCTTCTTCATTTTTTACATACAGACGAGCTATTTTATACAAGCGTACCTTTTCTTCATCTATCAATTGTTGAAAAGCTTGATTGTGTCCTTTTTTCGCTCGATGAACTAGTTTGAGTTTATTCAGTATGTCCTCCCCCTCTCTATCTATTAGAGAATGAACTCCTATAAAACGTTTCAATATTTTTAAAATTTAACATAAAAAACTATTCTAGTATTCCGTTAGCATTTCTAAAAAAACAAAAAAACGTATCTCAAGACTACATTAATAGCCTCAAGATACGTTTTTAGATCATTCTTATAAATTAACTACTGGACGATCTATTCCCACATTCGTCATCCACTCATATTGACAAAGTCTAATTTTAAATAAAGTCATGGCATCATCGAAAATCTCAGGATTTTCTTTCATAACGCGTAATGCCTCTTCTTTTAGTTCTATATCTGCATGTGATTCTTTAACTGCTTGTTCTAATTCATCGAATGGCTGATTAAAGAATAATTCTAAATCACGTTCAATTGCTTTTTCAAAAATATCGAACTGAAGAATAAACTTCGAAACTACAGCTGTTGTTGTTTCAGCATAATCTTCATTTTCGACAAATTTCTTATATTGATTATAAAGCATCGATTTATTTTGAGTAAGAGCTCCAAATAATTTACCAGCACTTTTCAATAGAAATTGAGATGGTGTATGTCGAAGTAAAATATTCTCTTGTTCAATTACTACGTTACTTGTCATACGACGAATATCACGTTGCCAGTCATCTAAAATCTTAGAATCTCCTAGAAGGACAATTCTTACATCACCATATATATCATTATAAGACTGTGACATTTCATCTAAATAGTTCTTACTTTCTAGTAATTCTTCCGTTGATAAATGAATCCATTCATGTAAAGAATCTACCATTTCAGGCATTAACAAATTCTCTACATAGTCTTGAATACGATTATTCATTTCTTCATTTAACTCTAAATGAATTTTACGGAAATCACTTTCCTCACTCAATAGCTCTGCACATTCTTGGAGAATTTCAGGAATGCGTTTCTCCATATTTTCTTTTACATCGTCTTTAATATTACTATACGCGCGACGAATATTGGCAGTCTTATCTTTTTTATACTCTTCCAATTCATTAATGGAATCATTCAATCTCGTTACCATTTCTTCATTCCATTGAATTGCATCCGTATATGATTTTTCTTTTTCAATTCGCTTATTATACAACAGAGAGATTGTGCGACGAATCACTTGCAATAATTGATTTGTACGCTTTTTCTCTTGATTAGATTCATTTTTAAAGCTTAAGAATAATTCTAGAATCGCTTCTTCCTGTCCAGGAATTTCATATTTAGAAGAAAATGCAATTACATTTGCAGTCGGTTCATACTTAACAATTCGATCATAAGCATCCTCAACTGTTTTCTTCGCTTCCTGCTTATTGTAAATAGTATCTAATTTCGTTACCACGAAAGTTACTGGTAAATGAGGTGCTTGTTCCTTCATACGTAACAATAAATCACGTTCTTGCTCAGTGAAAGGATCGTCCGCATCTAAAACAAAGAGTAACTGATCAGCAAGTGGCAACATTTCCATTACCTGTCCATCATCTCTTCTACCTCTAAATCCTGGCGTATCTATTAAAGTAATTTGATAGTCCTCTAATATCGCTGACGGAAGAGCGTAATCAAAAATAATATCTGAATTTACATCATTATCACTGTTAATTACTTCACTAACTTCTAGTTCAGAATGAATATCTATACTAGAAACCATCGTTACATGTGACTCATTCGCATTCTTTATTCTCATAGCATTCTTAGTTGGCTTATCAGATAAAGAATGTCCTAAAATAGCGTTAATAAAAGCTGTTTTACCTGTACCATTAACCCCAACTACGACTACATTTTGTTTCTGCAAATCTAAAATTTCTTGGACAAACCATCGCATTTTTGTGCCGATATCCATTTTGTGCTCACTTGTCCATTGCTTAATTGAATCAAACAATTGCAAGGAGTCTGCCAACAAGTTCTTCTGATCTGTACAACGCCAGATTTTATTTTCCACCGAACGAACTGTCTCTTCTTTAATAACACCTGGATAAAAATCATTCCATGCAATTAATGCAGAATAAGCAGCTAGAGCTTGTGCTGGCTGAACAATATTCGTCCAGTTAACTAGCAAGCTAGGCATCAGACTTGTAATAGTTGGCAATTTGTAGTGTCCATCTACCATACGTACAAATGCTTCTTGAAATAATCTTGAAATAATATGCCAAGAGCTAGATTCCTGCACATCTATTTTCTTTAATAAACCATTAACCATATTCATCCAAGACAAGAAGTCCTGATCCTGTTCATAGTTCTTCCATAAAGAAGCTACGATTTTTTCAAAACGGATACCATCATTTTTGTAAATAACTTCAAGTACATTTGTGAAATAATTCGGTTCAATTACTTGTGTATGACCATTATCAATATATTCTTTCAAAATATCAAACCAATACTCTAATTCAGTTCGGATTGATTCATTAACAGCCAACTCAACAGCATTGGCCCAATCATTACTCTGTTCAAAGAAAACACGAGCAATTTCAGTAATTGTTTGATAATCAGGATTGATTTCAACAGCTTGTTTAATGGATGCTACCGCTAAATCTTGCTTACCTTGAGCAATATATACTTCAAATAGTTTAAGCGCTATTTCTGTTTGCAACACTAAACTATCTGTTTGAATGGATTTGTAAAAATCGATTGACGTCGGTAACAATCCTAATTCGAAATAGGCATCACCAACATTTTTCTTTGCCCACGGTTCCAATTCATTTGATATATTCTCCCATTTAAAAATCGCAGCTTCATAATCTTGAAATCCGAAATATACTTCACCTTGTGCGAAACGGATATGAGATAAATCAGCTAACTCCTTTTTATTTTCTGCAACAAACATTTCTCCAAGTGCTTCGACTGGATTAGATTGCTTATATTCAGCTAGCAATTGTTCATTATATGACTTTTCACTTAAGCGTTTTTCTATTGTCATGTTAATCACCTCAATATACTTTTGTAAGGTTTTTCACTTATACAAATCTCCCTGTATGCATACTTCGATGAAAATTCTGTTCATATCAAAGGATTTTATGTAATTCACTTTATAGCTTCTATACCCTATCTAAGTATTCTAACAAACTTTCTATTACATTTCGTTTCATTTTGCTTTCAATTGAGAAACATTCTAGTCATAAATGTAATAAGAATGTATTTTATTTCCATTCAAAAAATATTAATTTAAAATAGAATAAATAGACTCTTCATCATTAGGCTAACATACTCCCCCAAAAAAGCTATAGTAAATATAATTTATTAAGAAGAAAAATAATTATAAACAGAAAACTATCACAGGTCCTTTTGGATTTAGAATTTAGTTCTTGTTTTACTCCCAATCAAAAAAGCTATTCCGACACTTTAGTTCGGAACAGCTTCAATTTAGCAAATCATAATTAATGCGAAGGGAAGAAAATCATTTGAACTAAGAAAATCACACCAAAAATGTAAATAATTGGATGTACTTTCTTGCCATTACCGCTTACAAGCTTTAATAATGGGTACGTAATAAAACCAAACGCAATCCCTGTAGAAATACTTGATGTTAAAGGCATTGATAAAATAATCACAAATGCTGGGAACGCATCATCAAATGAAGGCCAATTAATCTTTGATAAACCTTCCATCATGAAACAACCAACGATAATTAAAATCGGTGCTGTGATGGCAGGTAATGATGAGATTGCCGAAACAACAGGCGAGAAGAACATTGTAATCAAGAAGAGACCTGCTACAATTACTGCCGTTAAACCTGTACGACCTCCCGCTGCAACCCCTGTACTTGATTCAACATAAGCTGTTGATGGGCTTGTACCAAATGCAGCACCAACTGTCGTTGCAATTGAATCTCCTAAGAAAGCTTTCTTCGCTCTTGGGAATTTCCCATCCTTTAATAATCCAGCTTGCTCAGAAACAGCTAACATCGTTCCAGTTGTATCAAAGATTGTTACTAATAAGAAAGAAAAGATTACTGCATATAGACCATTTGAAAATACACCAGCTAAATCTAAATCAAAAAATACGGGTGCCGGTGGTAAAGAAGTAAATCCATCGAACTTCAGCATGCCGCAGAAATAACCGATGATAGCTGTAATTAACATTCCAAAGAATAATGCACCTTGTACTCGTCTTACCATTAATACTAAGGTGATTGCTAATCCAACAATTGATAATACTGTAACAGGCGCTGTTAAGTCACCTAGTGCAACATATGTTGATTCATTTGCCACGATAATGCCAGATTGTTTAAAGCCAAGAAAAGCAATAAATAATCCAATACCAGAAGTGATTCCGTATTTAATAGTTGGTGGAATTGCTTCGATAATCATTTGACGTAAGTTACTAACACTTAGAAGAATAAATAACACACCTGCACAGAAAACTGCGCCTAATACTGTTTGATATGTCAATCCTTGAGTTGCTACGATACCTGCAAAATAAGCATTTAATCCCATCCCTGGTGCTACTGCGATTGGATATTTAGCAAACAAGCCCATAATCAATGTACCTGTCACAGCGGCAATGATTGTTGCCATAAATACTTGATCAAACGGAACACCAGCACCTGAAAGGATAGCTGGGTTAACAAATACTATATAGACCATCGTTAAGAAAGTCGTAACACCAGCAAGTACCTCTGTTTTTACCGTTGATCCATGCTGTTTAATTCCAAAATAGTTGTTTAACAATGTATAAAACCTCCGATGTAATAATGCATACGTGCAACGTCTAAAAAATACGAACATTTAACACGAACCTTTAATATATTATTCGTTTTACAACCAAATTTCAAGAGGAAATCTAAAGTTTTTATTACCAATACATTCTAATTACAAAAAAACACCCGTATGAATTAATCATTCATACGGATTTTGATTTGTTGCAGTATTTTCTTTTCTAATCGAGAGACTTGCACTTGAGAGATGCCAAGTCGTTCCGCAACTTCTGATTGTGTTTGATCCTTAAAATATCGCAAATACACAATGAGTCTTTCACGATCTTCTAGTTCATCAATCGCATCTTTTAAAGCGATTTTATCAAACCACTTCGACTCGCTATTATCAGAAATTTGGTCTAAAAGCGTAATAGGATCACCATCATTTTCATAAACTGTTTCATGAATAGAAGCTGGCTGCTTACTAGCCTCTTGTGCAAATACTACTTCTTCTGGTGTAATTTCAAGATACTCAGCAATTTCATTTACCGTTGGAACTCGTCCATATACTTTTGATAACTCTTCTTTTGCACGACGAATTTTATTGCCTTGTTCTTTAATGGAACGGCTCACCTTCACCGTACCATCGTCTCGCAAGAAACGTTGTATCTCACCAATAATCATCGGTACTGCATACGTGGAAAATCTCACATCAAAAGATAAATCGAATTTATCCACTGACTTCAGCAATCCTATACATCCAATTTGAAACAAATCATCTGGTTCATATCCTCGATTTAAAAACCGTTGTACTACCGACCATACTAGGCGCAAATTGCCTTTTACAATTGTTTCTCTTGCATCTTGATCTCCATCTTGGCTGCGTCGTATCAAAGCTTTCACTTCAGCATCTTTTAAATGCACACTATTCTTGTTATTCTTGACCTCCACATCCATACGCATGTCTCCCTTAATTGCACAGTGCTTTGCTATTAGCTACATGTTTTTTCAAACGAATAATCGTACCTTCACCTTTATGAGATACTATACTTAGCTCATCCATAAAGTTTTCCATAATTGTAAAGCCCATACCCGAACGTTCTAGCTCAGGTTTCGTTGTAAACAATGGCTGTTTAGCCTCTTCAATATCCTCGATACCTACACCTTCATCTTTAATAACCAAATCTACAACAAAATCTTCAATACTTGCTTCAATCGTTACAATTCCATTTGCATCATTTTCATAGCCATGAATAATCGCATTAGTAACCGCTTCTGAAACAACTGTTTTGATCTCTGTAAGCTCATCCATCGTTGGATCAAGTTGCGCTACGAACGCAGCAACAGTGACCCTCGCAAATGACTCATTTTGACTTTGTGCAGAAAATTGTAATAGCATTGAATTTCTCATTCAAGCAACCCCCAGTCTTTGTAAAGCATTGTTTTCTGATGCTTCTTGTTGAATTATTTTAAACAATCCAGACATTTCAAACAAGCGCTTTACTGCTGGCGAAATTGCACATACAACCATCTCACCATTTTGTTGTTTAATTTGCTTATATCGACCTAGTATCACACCTAGACCTGAACTATCCATAAATGACAGCTTCTCTAAATTTAAGAGAATATGCTTAATTTGATGCTTCTCAATAGCGATTATTGCTCTTTCTTTTAATTCTTCTGCAGTATGATGATCCAACTCACCACTCAGTCTTATACAAAGTACGTCTCCCTTTGTTTCCATGTTTATCGATAGACTCAACATGTACAGCTCCCTTCTGAAATTCTGTATGAAGTCAATTCTAGAAGTACAGGAAGGAATCCTTCAACGTGACAAAACTAGTGGTTATTCGTATATTTGTCTCAAATTTCGAGATTAGCTTCCACCATGAGTGAATAAGCCCATTGATTTTTTAAACAATTGCCACCAATTTGCTTTCTCAACCGTTTCTTTTGCAACAATAGGAGAAGTTACTATGGTTTTACCATTCTTCGTAATTTTTAACGTTCCGATTTTGTCACCCTTTTTCACTGGAGCAGCAATTTTCTTCTCAGATGTCACTTTTACATCATAGTTTTTTGTATTTTCACCCTTCTTTGTTAACAATGAAATTGGTTCACTAGTAACAGCAGAAACAGTTTTCTTCGTTCCCTTACTAACCATTACTTGCTTTAATTCCACATTCTTCTTGTAAACTGGATGAGTTGTATATTGACTAAATGCATAATCTAGCATTTTTGTCACTTGAGCATTACGCGCTTTCGGATTTTCTGCACCAAAGACAACTGCAATAACCCTCATATTTCCTTTCTTTGCAGTCGCCGTTAAGCAATACTTTGCCTCGTTCGTAAAGCCTGTCTTTAATCCATCTACACCCGGATAAAACTTCACTAATCGGTTTGTATTTACTAACCAAAATTTCTTATCTGTATTTTCTCGTAAATATGCTTCATATGTGCCTGTATATTTCGTAATCGCACTATATTTCAATAGTTCTTTTCCCATTATCGCCATATCATGCGCTGTACTATAATGATTTTCTGCAGGTAAGCCAGTAGCGTTTTGGAATAAAGTATCCTTTAATCCAAGTGCTTTTGCTTTTGCATTCATCATTTTTACAAAGCCCTCTTCTGATCCAGCAATTCTCTCAGCCATTGCAACAGAAGCATCATTTCCTGAACCAATAGCAATTCCTTGGAGCATTTGGTTTGTCGTCATCTCTTCGCCAGGCTCTAAAAAGATTTGCGATCCTCCCATTGATGCTGCATATTCACTTGTTCTAATTTTTTCATTCATGGAAAGCTCACCTTTATCAATGGCTTCCATGATGAGTAACATCGTCATCACCTTCGTCATACTAGCTGGTGATAATCGTTTATTTTCATTTTTGGCATATAATATTGCCCCTGTATCTCTTTCAATTAATATGGCAGACTTTGCTTCATTAGCTAACTCGACATTTTTCTCCGCTGCAAATGTTGGCATAGCAAAAGCACCTAATACCATTGTGATGATCGAAATGATTAATAGTTGTTTCATCTTCAAGCCAAACCCTCCAATCTTTATATTCCACATTTTTTCCAAAGTTTATTGTTTTATGCAAAAAATACCAACAATATAAAAAAAAATAACCCAATAGATTTCTCTATCGGGTTATTTCTCCTATGTTACTTTGTTATGTGGGTATGAATAAGTGGAGGTGCTTCTACTTTATTTGAACCAACAATAATACTGTTATATAGAAGCTCTTTAACATTATCTACATTTTCAGTGTTACTATGAATCGTTAACAGTGACTCACCTTTTTTCACTGCATCACCAATCTTCTTCTGAAGAACAATCCCAACCGCTAAATCAATAACAGATTCTTTCGTTGCTCTTCCAGCACCAAGCATCATTGCTGCCGTACCAATTTCATCAGCAATCATTTCTTGTACATAACCATCTTCTTTAGCCGGTAACTCAATCATGTAACTTGCAGTAGGTAGATGTGATGGATGATCAACTACTGATGCATCTCCACCTTGTGATGCTAAAAATGTTTTAAATGCTTCTAAAGCTTTGCCATTAGCAATTACTTCTTCTAGCTTCTCTCTTGCTTCTTCTAATGAAGATGCTTTCTTCGCTAAATAGACCATGAAACTACCAAGCGTTAAACAAAGCTCTGTTAAATCTTCTGGTCCATTTCCATTTAATGTATCAATAGCTTCTTTCACTTCAAGAGCATTTCCGATGGCGAAGCCAAGTGGTTGACTCATGTCTGAAATAACTGCCATTGTATTACGGCCAACATTATTCCCGATATTCACCATCGCTTGTGCTAATTCCTCAGCATCTTTTGCTGTTTTCATAAATGCGCCTGCTCCTGTTTTCACATCAAGAACAATTGCATCCGCACCTGCAGCAATTTTTTTACTCATGATTGAGCTTGCAATCAATGGAATACTATTCACTGTTGCGGTTACATCACGTAATGCATACATCTTCTTATCAGCAGGAGTTAAATTACCTGTCTGACCGATTACAGCAATTTTATTTTTGTTCACTAATTCCATGAACTTTTCTTTTGTTATTTCAACAGTAAAACCTTTAACAGCTTCTAGTTTATCAATAGTACCCCCAGTATGTCCTAATCCTCTACCTGACATTTTAGCTACTGGTACATCAAGCGCTGCTACAAGCGGTCCCAATACTAGTGTAGTTGTATCACCAACGCCACCTGTACTATGCTTATCAACTTTAATGCCTTCAATTCCGTGAAGGTCAATGGTTTCACCTGAATTCACCATCGCCATTGTTAACTCAGCGCGTTCCTTTTCTGTCATACCATTGAAAAAAGTAGCCATTAGAAAAGCACTCATTTGATAATCAGGAATGCTTCCATTTGTAAAATTATCAATAATAAATTTGATTTCTTCCGTTGTCAATTCGTGGTTGTCTCTTTTTTTCTCGATTAAATCTACCATTCGCATTGATTAAACACCACCAGATTTATTTTACATATTTTTTACTATTTCTTTTACCAAACGAAGGAACTCATTCTTAACTTTTTCTGTAGTTTCAATAACTTCTTCATGATTTAAAGGTTGATCAAGAATTCCAGCAGCCATATTGGTGATGCAAGAAATACCTAATATACGCATAGCGCTATGGTTCGCAACGATTACTTCTGGAACTGTAGACATTCCTACTGCATCGCCACCTAATGTACGTACCATTCTCACCTCAGCAGGTGTTTCATAAGTTGGACCTGTTAAGCCGAAATAAATTCCTTCTTTTAGACCGATATTCAATTCATTTGCCACATTTTTCGCTAAAGCTTGGAACTCTTTATCGTAAGCAGTAGACATATCAGGGAAACGAGGACCAAAACGCTCATCATTTTTACCGATTAGAGGGCTTGTTCCTGTGAAATTAATATGGTCTGTAATTAACATTAAATCACCTGGTGTAAAGTCTGTATTTACGCCACCAGCAGCATTTGTCACAATGATTTTCTCCACGCCTAATACTTTCATGACACGAACTGGAAACGTTACTTTTTCCATTGAATAACCTTCATAGAAATGAAAACGACCTTGCATTGCTACGACTGTTTTTCCAGCTAATTGTCCAATAACAAGCTGTCCAGCATGACCTTCTACAGTTGAAACAGGGAAGTTTGGAATTTCGTTATATGGAATAGCAACCGCATTTTCAATTTCGTCTGCTAATACACCAAGTCCAGAACCTAGTATTAATCCTATTTCTGGTGTTACTTTTGCTTTTTCTTTAATATATTCTGCTGATTTTTTTGCTAATTCATACATCTGTAGTTCTCTCCCTTATTTCAACTTACTTAAGAAGCTTTCCCCATGCTGTGGCATTGTTACTTGGAAATTATCAGCAATTGTTGCTCCAATATCCGCAAATGTTTTACTAATTGGAAGCTCTTTTGCTTCTTTTAACTTTTTGCTATATACAAGTAACGGTACATATTCACGAGTATGGTCAGTACCATGGTGAACAGGGTCATTTCCGTGATCAGCTGTAATCATTAATAAATCATCTTCTTTTAATTCAGCCAATACTTCAGTAAGTCTTACATCAAATTCTTCTAAAGCTTTTCCATAACCAATTGGATCTCTTCTATGCCCAAATAAAGCGTCAAAATCGACAAGGTTTAAGAAGCTTAAGCCTGTGAAATCTGTGTGGATTGTTTCCATAAGCTTATCCATGCCATCCATATTAGACACTGTACGAAGAGATTTCGTTACACCTTCTCCATCATAAATGTCAGAGATTTTACCGATTGCTAGTACATCGTAGCCTCCGTCTTTTAACTCATTCATTACTGTTCTTTCATATGGCTTAAGGGCATAATCATGACGATTTGCTGTTCTTGTAAAGTTACCTGGCTCTCCTAAGAATGGACGAGCAATGACTCTACCTAGCATATATTCTTCACGTAATGTCATTTCACGCGCAATTTTACAAATGTTATATAACTCTTCAAGTGGAACAACTTCTTCATGAGCTGCAATTTGAATAACAGAATCCGCAGATGTATATACAATTAATGCTCCTGTTTTCATATGTTCTTCGCCAAGCTCATCTAGAATTCCTGTACCGCTAGCTGGTTTATTACCAATAACTTTTCGACCTGTTTTTTCTTCTAATTCTTGAATTAAAGCATCAGGAAAACCATCTGGGAACACACGAAACGGTGTTTCAATATTCAACCCCATAATTTCCCAATGACCTGTCATTGTATCTTTTCCATTTGAAGACTCTTGTAGTTTTGTGTAATAGGCTAATGGTTTCTCTGCCTTTTCAATACCAGGAATCTCTTCAATATTACTTAGTCCTAACTTACCGATATTCGGCATGTTTAAACCATTCATTTTCTCAGCTATATGTAGAAAAGTATGAGCACCCTCATCGCCAAAATCTTTAGCATCTGGAGCTTCTCCAATACCTACTGAATCCATAACAATTAAAAATACACGCTTAAATGCTTTTTCATTCGTCATTCTAAATCCTCCTAAATCTAATTCATCCATTCATGACATATCGTTCACTCTTTTAGACGACTGTTTCTTAACTAAGACACTTACATATCCTGCACATTCTTAAATATATTACCCATTAAACTAAGAATTACTCATAATATGAGTTGTCACACCCTATTATAGTCAGATGTCAGACATCTACACAATAAAAAAATGCATCTTTTATAATTAAAGAAATGCATTTTATAATCTAGATAACTATTAAGCTCGTGGATGAAATTTTGAATAAACATCTTTCAACCTTGTATTCGAAATATGAGTATAAATTTGCGTTGTTGAAATATCAGCATGTCCTAACATTTCTTGAACAGAACGTAAATCAGCACCATTCATTACTAAATGAGTTGCGAATGAATGCCTTAACGTATGAGGAGTTAATTCCTTTTGAATATTCGCCTCTTCTGCCAACTTTTTTAATATTTTCCAAAACCCTTGTCTTGATAATCTGTTTCCATGATGATTTAAAAACAAAGCATCATTTTTATTCTTTTTGCTAACAAGTTTTGGTCTGCCATTTGTTAAATAAATATCAATTGCCTTTAAAGCCGTTTTACCAATTGGAATAATACGTTCTTTATTTCCTTTACCAACACATCTTACGAATCCCATTGAACTATGCACATCTGTAATTTCAAGACTAATCAGTTCGCTGACACGCATTCCAGTTGCATACATAAGCTCTAACATCGCTTGATCACGTAAGCCAAAAGCATCCGTACCCTTTGGCGAATCCATAAACGCTCCTACTTCCTCCATAGTCAATACCTTTGGTAATGTTCTCTCTGGTTGTGGTGTATCAATATGTACGGTAGGGTCTTGATCCGTTTGCTTGTCTCTCAATAAAAACTGATGGAAAGAACGAATGGAAGCAATATGACGAGCTATTGTTTTAGAAGATTTCCCTTGCTCTTTAAGATGCGCAAGAAAACCTATGATATTTACTCTTCTAACATCATTCCAATCGCTCATTTGTTCAACAGTCTTCACATATTTCATATAGGATTTTAAATCCCTTTCATACGATACAAGCGTATTCTTGGCTAGTCCTTTTTCTACTGTTAAAAAATGAATAAAATCACGTAATCCATCTTCCATAATTATTACTCTCCGTTCAAATAAAAAAGCTTTAATCGATCGAACCATGTACTATCAGACTGCTCCTGATTGCTTGATACTTTCACCGAAGTTCCATTCGGTTCATCGTAGCGATTATAATTCTCATATTCCTGATTAATCCACATCATCCCGATATAAAATAGAATGGTGAATCCAACAAATAATATAAACACTTTTAACGTGTGAAATATTTGATTGAAAAGTGACTTCATTTCCTTCTCCTCCGATACAACATATCTATTCTCAATGTATGCCAATCGGAGTTAAATCTATACATACTTCAATCTAATTTTTAAAACTTTCTACCAATTCATTTTATAACAAAAAAAGATGCTATAAAACAAGGCAATCTTTTTTTATTACCACTTTGTTTAATGAGCATCTTTATATTCATTTTGATTTTTCTTCTTTAGATTGACAACGATAACAAATGCCATGGAAAGTTAATCGATGATCTTTAATTTTAAAATTCCATCGTTTTTCAACAACAGCTTCAACATCATCTAGTAAATCTTCCTGTATTTCATCAACTGCACCACATTCCATACATACAAGGTGATGATGAAAATGGGCTGCACCTTCTTGACGTAAATCATAGCGAGAAACGCCGTCACCAAAGTTTATTTTATCTACTATTTTTAATTCAGTTAATAATTCAAGCGTTCTATATACTGTCGCCAATCCAATCTCAGGCGATTTTTCTTTTACAAGGAGATAAACATCTTCTGCACTTAAATGATCTTCTTCATGTTCTAGTAAAACACGAACTGTCGCTTCTCTTTGGGGAGTTAACTTGTAACTTGATGAGTGCAACTGCTTTTTAATTCTTTCAATTCTTTCTTCCATCTCTTCTCCTCCCTGCCACTATCATATTTCATTATATCAAAACAGAGAAAAGTGTCAAAATAGAATTATTACTTTTTAGAAGAAAAAATGATTATTAATAAATAAATATTATTATTTAATAATACCTACCATTTGTTTCATAAAGGTCGGAGAAAAATATGATTCCATAGCTCCAGCCGCTGCAATAAAGATAAAGCATACTAGCAAGGCTCCAATATAACGAAATAAGATAGGCTTTAAAGGTTGACGAACTTCCTTAAAAAACACTCTCCGAATAATATTCATACTTAGTGATAATGATAGTGTTGTAATAAAAATAGTTATAGGCACTAGAATAATATTTTGTGGTAAAACAGAGACAATTGCAATTCGAAAGCCTCCCCATCCCATAGCATTAACTAAAAAACCAACCGTAAAGCCTATTACCGTTCCCTTTAAAAACAATAAAATTAATATGAGTGGCAATCCTATAATCGAAATACCTAAAATCCATATAAGACCAATGTATTTTATATTATGCATAATGCTGCTCATAAACATTTGATAGGATGTTGTTATTTGTCCATCTGCAACTTGTCCAAAAAACTTGGATAAGTAATACAATAAATCTTCCTTTTGTGTGAAGCTTAAACTATTTACAATGATAGCCCCACTAATTACTCCCATCAGAAATAATACGATAATAAACATATATAACGAGGAATACTCACGTACATGATTTTGTGCACCATATTGAAAGATTGATCTCTTCTTCATCTTCTTTCCCCCTACAGTTGATTACTAGATTTTATGAATGAAATCTAGTAATATGACAGCTTTTCTTCTTTCAACAATATGTTTAATTTCTATGATTATTTCTTCTTACCACTACCGTACAAAACAAAAAATATTATATTAAAATCACTTTACACGTTTTCACTACCATAATGATGTAATTACTTTTTTACCAAAAAATAGCTTTTTTTCACTTTACATATTTTAGCCCTATAGTATAATAAACATTGACTCATTTTTCTGAATATTCAGTTTGATAAGACTGATATTCTGCTACTTCAAATGAGATTCATTAAGAGGGGGTGTTATTTACAAGAAGTAACTTTGTTTTCACCCAACAATAAAAGCGCTTTCATTTATTCAAGAGAGAGGGGAATTGCATATGGAAATTCGCAAATCGCAATCTGCTAAGGTTGTAAAAACGACACCTGAAGAATATACAGCCATTGTTCAATCTGCTAACTTTCAAAAATTACTCCATGAAAAGAAAAAATTCATAATACCTTTCACAGTTTTCTTCTTTTGTTTTTACTTTGCTTTACCAATACTTACATCCTACTCTACAATCTTAAACAAACCTTTCGCTGGAAGCATTACATGGGCTTGGATTTTTGCCTTCGCTCAATTCATTATGACATGGGCTTTCTGCATGATTTACTACAAAAAAGCAACTAAATTCGATGAAATCTCAGAGCAAATTCTGCAAGAGAAAGGAAGGTAATTTATGAATGTAGCTGCATTTACTATGTTCCTAGTAATCGTTGCTGGAACTCTCGTTATCACATATTTTGCATCGAAAAAAACAAACAACGCTAGTGATTTCTACACAGCTGGTGGAGGACTTACTGGCTGGCAAAATGGTCTTGCAATCGCTGGTGACTACATGTCTGCCGCTTCCTTCTTAGGTATCGCTGGTACAATTGCACTTGCAGGATTCGATGGATTCTTCTATAGTATCGGATTTCTTGTAGCTTACCTTGTTGTTCTATATATTGTAGCTGAACCATTAAGAAATTTAGGAAAATTTACATTTGCAGATATGATTGCTGTTCGATTTAATGCAAAGAAAATTAGAGGCTTTGCCGCTTTTAATACGATTACCATTTCTACATTCTACATGATTGCTCAACTTGTTGGAGCTGGTGGACTTATAAAATTATTACTAGGTCTAAATTATACGACTTCCGTTTTAATCGTTGGTGTATTAATGACTGTATACGTAATCTTTGGTGGTATGACTGCAACAAGCTGGGTACAAATTGTTAAAGCTGTCCTACTTATGATTGGTACATTCATTATTTCTGTTATTGTTTTTGCTAAGTTCAATTACAGTATTTCTGATATGTTTAATGCAATGAAAACAGCTACACCATTAAAAGGAGCTTACTTAGATCCAGGTGTCAAATATAAAGTTGGACTTGATACCCTATCTATGACACTTGGATTAGTTCTAGGAACTGCTGGTCTTCCTCATATTCTTGTACGTTTCTTTACAGTTAAGGATGCGAAGACGGCTCGTAGTTCTGTAGTTTATGCTACTTGGATTATCGGTATTTTCTATGTAATGACTATTTTCTTAGGATTTGGCGCTGCTGCATTCGTAGGTAATGCAGGCATTCTTGCTGCTGATCCAGCTGGTAACATGGCTGCACCATTGCTTGCAAAAGCTCTTGGTGGCAATATGCTATTTGCATTCGTTTCTGCAGTTGCATTCGCCACAATCCTTGCCGTTGTAGCAGGTCTTGTATTAACTGCTGCTGCAGCCTTCTCACACGATTTCTATAATGAAATTTTAAGAGGAGGAAAAGCAACGGAGAAAGAACAAGTCAGAATGGCCCGTTACGCATCAATCGGAGTTTCTGTACTTTCTATTATTCTTGCACTAG
Source organism: Bacillus massiliigorillae (assembly GCF_000380245.2). Taxonomy (GTDB): domain Bacteria; phylum Bacillota; class Bacilli; order Bacillales; family DSM-1321; genus Bacillus_AD; species Bacillus_AD massiliigorillae. The sequence continues at coordinate 705,937 of NZ_HG428741.1, read as the reverse complement.
GTGCTCAAAGCTTGAACGTTGCGTTCTTAGTATCACTTGCCTTCGCTGTTGCAGCAAGTGCGAATCTCCCTGTTATTATTTACACCATTTATTGGAAACGCTTTAATACAAATGGAGCAATTTGGGCGATGGTCGTTGGTCTAGTAACCGCGCTTGTTCTTGTAATAATTGGTCCTAACGTATGGAATCCAATAGAAGGTAAAGCAATGTTCGTTGGAACTCCTATTTACCCATACTCAACGCCAGGTATCGTTTCCATTCCATTAGGTTTCATTGCTGGTATTATCGGTACACTTGTTTCTAAGAAACAAGGTGTTGAAGATGGCCAAGTTGGGTATGATGAAATCTTAGTTAAATCAAACACTGGTATGGATACAATTCGTTAATTTTAATTCAAAATTCACTTAAAAACTCCTCTCAAATTCTTGAGAGGAGTTTTTTTACGACTGTAATAATTGTAAATATTGAACGGCATATACCGTTTTTGCATCATAAATTTTCTGTTCTTTTATGTATTTTTTCGCTTCTTCTAAAGATAACTCTAGAACTTCTACAAACTCATCTTCATCACATGATGCTGCGTTTTCTTTCTTCTTTAAACCTTTCGCCATAAATACATGGACCAATTCATCCGCAAATCCAGGTGATGTATAAAATGAAATAATATGATCCATTGTTTCACTTACATATCCAGTTTCTTCTTCTAATTCTCTTGTTGCTGTAACAATTGGCTCCTCGCCTAGTTCTAATTTACCAGCTGGAATTTCAACGATAGAGCGTTCCAATGCTTTGCGATATTGTTCTACCATAACAATTTTATTATCTTCTGTAATAGCTATAATCGCTACTGCTCCTGGATGCTTAATTAGTTCTCTTTTCCCTTTCTCTCCATTTGGTAGTTCCACATCATCTACCTGTAAAGATATGATACGACCTTGATAAATAGATTCACTTGCTAATGTTTTCTCTTCAAACTTTTTCATTATTAATTTCCTCCAGTTCTATTTTCCATCCCCCACCTCATATATTACAACATCTAATGAAAACGGGGGTTGTCTAATGCATGTTCACGTTGAAGAAAACAAAGTTTTGTTAGTCGGTAAAGCATGGGAAATTAGAGAAAAATTGAAAGAATATAGCCGAATCTATAACTCTGTTCAACAATGGATTGATGCACAATCTACCTTTACTACGAGCAACAAATAACATTAGAACTGATTTTCTTCTATGTATCCTATACAATAGTAGTAGTTTAACTACATTTGGTGGTGATTATTAATGAAGAAAAGAAAACTTGGCAATTCAAACCTACTAGTTTCTGAAATAGGACTTGGTTGTATGTCACTAGGTACAGATTCAAAAAAAGCAGAACACATCATTCATACTGCTCTTGATCAAGGAATTAATTATTTTGACACGGCCGACCTTTATGATTTTGGTATCAATGAAGCAATCGTTGGTAAAACATTAAAGTCTGTTCGAGATAACATTATTCTTGCTACAAAAGTGGGGAATAAGTGGAATGAGGATAAAACAGGATGGACTTGGGATGCTTCCAAAACGTATATAAAAGAAGCCGTGAAAGCTAGTCTAAAGCGACTTCAAACAGATTATATTGACTTGTATCAATTACATGGAGGTACGATGGAAGATAATCATGAAGAAGTTATTCAGGCCTTTCATGAACTGACCCAAGAAGGATTAATCCGCTATTATGGTATATCTTCGATTCGACCAAATGTGATGAAGTCTTTCGCTTCTCACTCCGACCTTGTATCTGTCATGATGCAATATAGCATACTAGATCGTCGACCTGAAGAATGGATGTCAATGCTTGCTGAGAATAACATAAGTATTATTGCTCGAGGTCCAATCGCGAAAGGCTTACTATCCAATAAAATGTTAGAAAAAGTCACAGCTTCTATTAAAGAAAATGGTTATTTACAATATAGTTATAATGACTTAAGTGAAGTTCTAGGTCGCTTACATGAGACATTTGCTTCTAGAAACTTACTAGAAGTAGCTTTACAATATATCCTCTCTCAGCCTACTGTTGGCGCTATCATTCCTGGTGCTAGTTGCCCAGAACAAGTGGTTGCAAATGTAAAAGCTGTGCAAGCGCATCCATTAAGTCATGAAGAATTACAATTCATCCGCTCTTTAACAATAGAAGGTAAATACACTCAACATCGTGAATAATAATAGGAAAAACCGGCACCGATCTTTTTTGATTGATGTTTATACACCTTGTTCTACTCTAAAATCAAAAAAGAGCTATGCGGCAGAAATAAGACGAGCTGTTCTTGAAAACCCTCTTTTGGTTTTCAAAACAGATTGGCTTATTTCCGAGCATAGCAGGTGTAAGGTTGAACAAAAAGAGGAGTCTTGAATCAAAAAGTTCATAGACTCCTCTTTCTTAACTTATTTAAAATTACGCCAGTCCTTCTTATCTTCTTGTAAAAGCTCTGCGAATGACTTATTTTTTTCTGCTCTTCGTCTTTCTTCAATTCTTTTCTTCTCTGCTGCTTCTTTTTCTTGCTGTTCTATTTCTACAAGCTCTCTTTGTTTATTCTTCAATTGTGTAAAAACATCATTAGATATCATAGAAGAAAGCGTTACTTTTTCTTCTTTTTGCTGAGTTGATTGTTTATGTTGCTTTTTCTTTTTCATTCGTATTCCTCCCTGCTTCATTACATTATAACATGGTCTTTCTGATAAAATAATGCGCATATATTCTTTAGTAGGCTATAATACTCTATACATACCTTACAAAATGGAGGTTTTCACAGATGAAAAGAAAAGGGATATTTGCCTTGGGTGCTATTTTGACTTCACTTATAGGAATCGGTGTCTATTTCACTAATATCTTGATGTTCATGAAGAAAAAAGATGCTTCATTTATTAAAGAGCGGGAAATAAAAGCGAAAAGATGGGTTGTAGAAGATTTTGATGCGTTACCTAAAAAACAGGTAAGCGTTGCTTCTCCCTTTGGCTATAATCTTGATTGTTTATTTATCCATCCTTATCCATCAAAGAAATGGATGATTTTTTGTCATGGTATAACAGAAAATAAATATAATTCAATTAAATATATGAATGTCTTTTTAGAGCGAGGTTATAATGCTGTTATTTACGATCACCGTCGACATGGAGAATCTGGTGGTAAGACGAGTAGCTACGGTTATTATGAAAAATGGGATTTGGAAGTTGTAGTTAAGGAATTAAAAAGTCGTTTTGGTAAAGACATTATTTTAGGCATACACGGTGAATCGATGGGAGCTGTTACTACTCTTCTGTATGGTGGTTCTATTCGAGATGATGCTGATTTTTATATCGCTGACTGTCCTTTCACTACATTACAAGACCAATTACACCATCGACTCAAAGTTGAAACGCCTCTTCCAAGCTGGCTTGTACTACCAATTGGAAATGCTTTTTTGAAATTACGTGACGGATACCGTTTTCAAGATGTATCACCACTAGAAGCAGTTAAAAATATTACTAAGCCTGTTTTATTTATACATAGTGAACTTGATGATTATATTCCTGCTTCCATGACAAAACAACTGTATGAAGCTAAGAAAGGTCCTAAACAATTATTCATTGCTGCAAACGGTTTTCATGCTCAATCCTTAAACGAAAATAAACAGCAATACGAGAAAGCTGTTGATCGTTTTTTACAAACTTACTCATAATTATTCATTGAATTTTTAGTTTATTTAACTTACGATGATTATGTGTATACTGAAAGGAGACTACATATATGTCAAAAGTTCAAATTAAAGTAAATGATAATGGATCACTACGTGTTACTGGAGATTTCGAAGTAATAGACGTAGAAGGTAATGTTTTTCCAACTAAAGAAGCTGTTTCACTATGCCGATGCGGTCTTTCTTCCAAAAAACCTTTTTGCGATGGCTCGCATAAAGGCAATTTTCAATCGGTAGATCGTGCTCTACCAGCTAGCGACGAATAAGAAAAATATTGCAAAATAAATGCTGTATTAAGTAAGAGTTTTACTTTCTTATTTGTAAAAAAGGTCTACACGTCAACTGAAACCGTGTAGACCTTCTTTTATTAACTTAGAAATAATCAAAAAAGCATGGTGCCGCGTCAGGGATTAGTGATTCAAGCGCAACTACCATTGAATCATCACCAGTGATTCTATTAACACTTTGTAAAAATTTCGGTCTTTTATAGCTCAAAAGCATAGTAGTTAACGTTTGGATTGAAAGAGTAATACCTTCTGTTTCACTCTTCATTTCTTCATAAGCTATGTCAACATTACCTTCAGCATCCCACTTAATCGTAAACTTTCCAGTATTCCATTCTAATAATGGATCTTCAACGTTTAATATTAGGGTATAATTTTCAATATGTTTAAAAGGGTATTTTTCTAAGAAGCCTTTAATATCTACAATTCTTCCCATATAGTATGGAATAATCGTTTGCTTAATTTCACAGTCTTCAAGTAAGAATGCCACTGGCTCATGTACACATGTTTTTCCTTTCACATAATAAACCATTGATAAATGGGCGCTAATAAATTGCCATATCCCTCGACGGGCTTCTTCATTTAAATAAATCATTTCTTCAATGTAAAACTTTTCATCTAACACACGATAGAATAAGTATCCTTCTGGAACATCTTCATCTGTATAGTAAACGGCTAGCTGTAAATCAACTGACTCTTCTCTAAACCATTCATCCCAAGCCATTTGATTACGAATCATTGCTCCGTTTGTTTTCTTAGCAAATTGATCATATACAGATTTCACATCTTCCTCTTCCAATTCAACTCTTCGCATTCGACCAGTTACATCATTATACTTTGGCAACTGAGTATCTTTAATCTCATATTCAATACGATCTGAAATCATTTCCCAGCCTTTTTTTCGATAATAAGGGATAGAATAAGGGTATAAGTACGTAATATATTGCCCTGCATCCCTCATATTTTTCAAGCTTTCTTTCATTAGTGAATGCATAAGTCCATATCCAGCAAATTCAGGATACGTTCCAATTCCTGTAACCCCACCCATATCATAAATAACACCATGAATATTTACTTGGAAAGGCAATGTAACAATCTGTGATATTAATTTATCATTTTCAAACCATCCTAATGCTGTCCCCGGCTTTAATTGATGGCTTTTCTCTTTTCTCATTTGACCTTCATCATCAATCATATCTTTCGAAACTTGAAATACGTATTTCATTAAATCTGAAAATTGGTCTAGCTCTTCTTCTTTGATTGTTCGCATCATTAATTGTTCTTGATGCTTCGTATTCATTGGTATTTCCTCCTAATTGTTTACCACTTTACTAATTGTTATATATGTTTTTCTTTTTATATTTCACGTATGAGTTCGAAAAATATGACCTCTTTTCTTCATGTCTGCTTCATCGCATTAAAGATTGTATAAATTGCCTTTACAAATAAGCCATTGATAATTAAAGATTTTCTTTTGTTAATAATATTAACAATCAATACCTAAAGCATTATAAATGAAAATTGCCAATTCTTGTTTTTGCTCTTCCAATGACTCGCTGTGGTCACGGGCCAAATAATAACGTTCAGCAGCATCTTCAATAACACCTGTCAGCATTTTAACTGTTCTCTTTAATTGTAGATTTTGCCTTACTTCATTATTAGTCTTTGCTATTTGTAATTTCTCTTCAAACCATTGATAGTATGGAGCATAAATCTCATCCCAACGCTCAAAGGAGTATTCGAATGCTAAGCCTGCATAACATAGTGTAATGACTCTTTGATTTTGCTTTGTTAATTCGAAATGCTCTCGAATCATAATTTCAATTACTTCTTTAATGGTTGCGTTTTGCTCTTCCACTTTTTCCTGAATTCGTTGCAATGTCTTCTCTAGAAGTTCTTCCGCTATTGCTGGAATCAATGCACTTTTCGAAGAAAAATATAAATAAAATGTTCCTTGAGCTACTCCACTTGCTTTAACAATATCTGATATAGAGGTTTTTTCAATTCCCTTTTCAGATATGATTTCAATAGCCGCAGATAGAATGCGATGATATTTCTCTGCTTTTTTAGACATTCTTATACAACCCTCCTAAAAACAAAAAATGAATGACCATCATTCATTTTTATGTTATCAGACGTTTTTTGGTCCGTCAATTTATTAAACTTTGTACTTAATTTCCTACATTTCCCCTAATACTCACATATTTCTTCATTCATACTAACGCTATCCACTACCTTTCGTAAAACAGTGCTGTTGAAACAATCACATTATTTCCATGGAAATACAGTAACCAATCACCTGATAAACTACCGAAAAATAAAAAAGCATAGCGAATTTTCGCCATGCTCTTCTTCCTATTATGATGATAGTCTCTGTTCAGAGACTCTATTCTTATTGCGCAACTGTCCTTGCTTTGGTTTTATTAATACTAATACAAAGACCATTAATACAAAGAAACTTGAAATTTGGAAAAGCGTAGCGATTTCCAAAAATGATGCAAGCAGACCAAATACAAGACCGCTTAATCCAATACCAAGATCAATACTGGAAAAACTCATTCCATTTGCAATACCACGGCGTCGTGGTGGTGTGATGAAAAGCGCCCATGACTGTAAAGTTGGCAAAATCGAACCGTAGCCCATACCAAATAATGCGCCAGCGATAGCAATGTGAATGCTATTATGTGAAAGAGACAGCATCCATAGTCCTGCAACAGTAAGCAGTGAACATACTAGAACAATACCACGCGGTCCTTTTGTATCGAATAGCTTTCCTGTAATTGGACGAGCAACAGTGGCAAATATAGCATTTACTAAATAGAAAATAAAAATATTCTCAATGCCTCGTTCATTGCCGAAAATAACGATAAATGACACGATGGATCCATAACCAAAAGCTACTAGAAATGTTAAAAATGCTGGGAAAAGACAAGATTTCTCGATTAAAGAAGCACTATACGAAAACTTTAATTCTTCCTTTTTTACATTAGCAACAGACACAGGCATTTGATATCGAACAATTCCTAGCAATATAACTGCAATAAACCCTAGAAAACCTGATACATAAATCAAGATGTCAAACGATGCTTTTTCGAATAACACAAGACCTAAGCTTGGCGCAATGATCATTCCAAGCGTAATCGATAATCCATAATAACCTGTTCCTTCACCAATTCGAGATGTTGGGATTAAATCTACCGAGGCTGTTCCATTTGCAGTAGTTGACCACCCCCAAGCAACTCCGTGTACAAGACGAAATGCTAGCAAAACAAAAATAATATTCGTTAAAGGATATAAAAATGTCATAAACAACAGACCTAAAGCTCCTATTAAAACAAGCATTTTTCGCGCTTTATACTCTAACATGAAGCCAATGAAAGGACGAATTACAATTGCTCCTACTGAAAAAAGAGCGGTCATTAAACCAATCTCAAAACCGCTTGCACCAATTGACTTTATATAAGGAGGCAATGTTGGAATCAACATTTGGAAACTCATAAAAGTAAATAAGTTCCCTAATATAAGTAATACATACGATTTTGTCCAAAGTCTTTCCTTTTGTATCAAAATAACATCTCCTAATCTATCAAAGCAAAAATAGTAAGTATACCTATTATTTCGTATCACTAAATACTATCACACTAGCATGATAAATGGAATGTATCCAAAGTTAAAACTCTGTCGAAATAACACGATGGAAAACCCTTGAAAGAACCCTTCAGATAATCTAGTATTTTACACAGAGTAGTGTAATCGCTTGCATATATTTCGACATCCTAGAATCATTACCTATTTAAAATGATGTGGGAGGTACAAGTATGACACAGGCAATACTAGAAGTGCGTCAAGAATTACAAGAGTTTCTAAAAGGTCCAAAAAAATTATATATTAATGGAAATTTTGTAGAAAGTGTCTCACAAAAAACATTTACAACACCAAATCCAGCGACCGGGGAAGTATTAGCTGAAGTATACGAAGCAGATGCAGCAGATATCGATGTTGCAGTAAAAGCTGCAAGAGCCGCCTTTGATCAAGGAAAATGGTCTAAAATGAGTGCTGCTGAAAGAAGCCGCTTAATGTATAAGTTAGCTGATTTAATGGAAGCAAACAAAGAAAACCTAGCTCAACTTGAAACACTAGACAATGGGAAGCCAATTCGTGAAACAACTTATGCAGATGTTCCACTTGCAATTGAACATCTTAGATATTATGCTGGTTGGTCTACGAAAATCGTAGGTCAAACAATTCCTGTTAGCGGTCCATACTTCAACTATACAAGACATGAAGCTGTTGGAGTAGTTGCTCAAATCATTCCTTGGAACTTCCCACTTCTTATGGCAATGTGGAAGCTTGGAGCGGCACTTGCAACTGGTTGTACAATTGTACTGAAGCCAGCAGAACAAACTCCTTTAACAGCTCTATATTTAGCTGAACTAATTGAAGAAGCCGGCTTCCCACCTGGTGTAATTAACATTGTCCCAGGATTTGGTGCAACTGCTGGTCAAGCACTTGTTGATCACCCACAAATAGACAAAATCGCTTTCACGGGTTCAACAAGAGTCGGTAAATCCATTATGGAATCCGCTGCAAAATCATTAAAACGTGTAACTCTTGAACTCGGTGGGAAATCTCCGAATATTATATTAGAAGATGCGAATCTAGCAAATGCCATTCCTGGTGCGTTAAATGGTGTTATGTTTAACCAAGGCCAAGTATGTTGTGCAGGATCACGCGTGTTTATCCAGAAAAAATTATATGATAATGTTGTTGCTGATATGGTTTCACATGCGAAGAGTATCAAACAAGGTGCAGGATTAGATCCTTCTACACAAATCGGTCCTCTAGTATCTAGCCTTCAACAAAATCGTGTTATGGGTTATATAGAAAAAGGTATTGAAGAAGGTGCAGAACTACTAGTCGGTGGTGCTAAACCTACAGAAAACGGTTATTTTGTCTCGCCTACTATTTTTAGTGCGGTAAAAGACGAAATGACTATCGCACAAGAAGAAATCTTTGGTCCAGTTATCTCAGCGATGCCATTCAATGATTTAGATGAAATCATTGATCGTGCCAATGCTACGCCGTACGGTTTAGCAGCTGGATTATGGACAGAAAATATTAAGAATGCACATTATGTAGCAAGTAAACTTCGTGCTGGAACAGTATGGGTAAACTGTTACAATGCCTTTGATGCTGCTTCTCCTTTCGGTGGTTACAAACAGTCTGGAATCGGAAGAGAAATGGGTTCATACGCTTTAAACAACTACACTGAAGTGAAGAGTGTTTGGGTGAAAATGTAATAAGAAAAGCGCAAGCGTCCGTTTAGCGACGCATAGATTGGAGCACTTCGACTGAGATAAAGAAAACACGAAGAGGCGGTAGCTGATTCGATGTTGACTTATCGTAGGGAGATGGACGAAATCTACTAGTTGCTGGGCGCTGGAGCTAGACACAGCACAACTTTTATCACTTCCATAACTTTCAAAGAAAGACCTCAGATTATAATATAATCTGAGGTCTTTCTTTTACTTTATTTCTTAATGAAAAAAGCACATTCGGCTTGCAATTGTTGTCCTGCTGCTAATTGAATAACACCTTTATTATTTGTGAATGTTCCTGGACCAGCCATCCAAGGCTCTAAACAAACATATTCTGACGCACGCTCTGACCATACTAAACCATATGAGAAATGCTCGCTATAACTCAAGCAAATTGTATGGTTTTTAAATGTAATGCTAGACGTTGGCTTAGACAATTCTAAAAATATTTTTGTATCAGCAATTTCTAGCTCATTAATAGGTTGCTTTCTTTCCTTTACTTTCCCATCTTCAGCATCTAAATAATGAGTAGAAGGAATATCATATGTAGCACTATAGTGATCACCTAAGAAATATGGATGGAAACCAGCATAAAAAGGCATAGTTCGATTAGACAGGTTTTCATATGTTTGATAAAGAGATAACTTGCCATCTTTCAATTCATATGTAAATAATAAGCGGAAAGAGAATGGATATAACTCTCTCGTTTCCTCATCATCTTCTAAGCGAAGCGTAACTTTAATTGACTCCTCTGTCGATTCTGTAGATTCAACTGCCCACACTTTATTACGTGCAAAGCCGTGTTGTTTTAAAGAGTATGTTTTACCATCTAATATGTATTCATTATTAGGAAGTGGACCACAAGTAGGGAAAAGAATTGGATTACCACCACGGATGTTTTTCGTAGCATCACTGAAAGTATCTTCTTGTAAATAAAAAACCTCTTCTCCTTCTAAAGTCAGTTGAATTAAAATACCGCCTCTTTCTGGACAAAGAATCGCTTTTGAATTCGTTTTTGCTTCAGTCATTACTAAACAATCAAATCCTAAATACTGTTGTTGTTCAATCATGTTGTTTTATTCCTCCTATAGGGATTTTCATACATTTGTTATTATACATTAAACAAAATGCATTCACTCATAAATATTATGAAATAAACCGTGACTCTAAAAGAATCACGGTTTATTTACACAACCTATTAAACTGCTTCTTTCACACGATCGAATAAAGCTAATTTCATATTTGGATGGGTAGATAAAGGTGCTGTAATAATTACTTGCTTATTTTGTATATTAAGGCTATGAACTGTTTGATCAATCTTTTCAGTTAATACTCCCGAAAAGATTAAATATGGAACAACGATAATGGTTGAATAGCCAGCATGTAACGCATCGTTTAAACTATCAACAAAAGATGGTTTACAACCTGTTAAATAAGAAATAGATAGAGAATGATAAACTCGTCTTACAGGCGCAATGATTTCTTCTAATTGCCTTTGCACCTCTAACATCCGACTCCCTCTTCCTACTATTATAATGTGCGCTTCATTTAGATTTACATTCGTTCCATTCACTTGATCTAGGACCAGCTGAGACATTTTATTTGTAACTCCAATCGGATTACCGTAGGAAAGCTTGATAGAAGGATACTGTGATTGCAATCGAACTAATTCCTGTGGTATATCGTACATAACATGCCCAGCTGCTAATAAGAGAAAAGGAACTACCGCAATCTTTGTTGCACCTTGCTTTATACAACTTTCAAAGCCATCTTCAATAGTGGGGGTAGCTAATTCAAGAAAGCCATACTCTACAATAGGAATCTGTGAAAATTCATTTTGACATTCCTTCATAAAAGCAATTGCTTCAGCGCATGAAACTTTACGTCTACTACCATGACAAATAAACAAAACCGCCTGCATCTTATAATGCCTCGCTTACAGGAACACTCTTTGCTCGTTCCTTCCACCAATTAAGAGTATGATGATACTTCACAACTTCACCAACGACAATCATACAAGGGTTCGTAACTTGTTCCTTCTTTGCCTTCTCTACGACATTTTCTAAAGTAGTAACAACTGTACGTTGTGAAGCTAAAGAAGCAGTTTCAATGAGCGCTACTGGTGTCTGCGTTGCCTTACCGAAAGTAATCAATTTGTCTCGTATATAAGCTAGATTAGCAACTCCCATATAAATAGCTAATGTATCTATACCCTTTGCTAAACTTTCCCATTTCAAATCATCTGCTTTACCATCTTGACGATGACCTGTCACAATAGCAAAGCTCGCACCACAATCACGATGTGTCACTGGAATACCAGCATAAGCTGGTGCAGCAATACCTGCTGTTATTCCAGGAACAATTTCAAATGGAATACCATGCTTCACAAGAACTTCTGCTTCTTCTCCTCCACGCCCGAAAACGAAAGGGTCTCCCCCTTTTAACCGAACAACAATCTTTCCTTTCTTTGCATAGTGTACAAGTGAATATGAAATGGTTTCTTGATGCATCGTATGATCACCGGGAAGCTTTCCACAATAAATCACATCAGCATTGCTTTTAACAAACTGTAATAATTCAGGATTCACCAGACGATCGTAAAGAATAACATCTGCTTGCTGTATACATTTCAAGCCCTTCACAGTAATTAAATCTACATCACCTGGACCCGCTCCCACCAAATAAACTTTACTCATCATCATTCCTCTTCTCATATCTATAGATTACTTACGCTCCGTGCACTTGGATCTTGTTCAAACAACACATAAGCGTTTCCTGTTCGTATTCGCTTCTTCTCATGTAAAATGATTTCGTCTGTTTCTGGCTCATACAAAAAATGCTTTTCAAGCTCAGTATCTACTAAACGAAAAGCTTGCTGATCATCAGCTGCAGCTACAACGACAGGAAATATACTATTACCAAGGTTCACTTCAAAACGATATAAATACATAGATAATTCTCCTTTAAGAAACTTGCTCACTTAAGCGAGCAATCGCTTCATCTAAACTTTGTTGAATGTGAGCAATTCCTACTCGAATAAAGAACTCTTGATAACTTTCACCTAAGAACTTGTGAGTCTTGAAATCATTCAGCAAGTATTCCAAAACAAGCTGTACCTGCTCTCCATGCACTTTTCCCTTTAATTTTTGATTAAAGGAACCTCCATTTTCTAAAGTACCTCCCACATACAGTTCAAACGCTTCAACTAGTGTCTTGTCTTTCGTCTTCATGAGTACACCTTGTAAACCAATATCCGCAATTTGACGCTGTCCGCAAGAGTTAGGGCATCCAACAATATGAATGCGAATCGGAACATCAAGCTCAATTTGTTCATCTAAATAGTGAGCTATTCTCGTCATGCGAGCTTTTGTTTCAACTAAGGCTAAATTGCAATATTCAATACCAGTACATGACACAGCGTGACCAATAAATGAATTCGGATTTGCTGTAATTCGTTCAAATATTGGCTCTTGTAATAAGCTTTGAGTTAACTCATTCGGAACATTAGCGATAATTAAGTTTTGTGAGTTACATGTACGAATTTCTCCGTTCCCGTACTTTCTCGCAATTCTAGCAAGCTCAAATACTTCATTACTATGCAAACGCCCAACAGGAACGTTAAAGCCAACGTAGCTTAAGCCCTCCTGTTTCTGAGGTTGAACACCATAGAAATAACCTGCATTCCATTTCGTTACCGCATCTTCCCCTTGCGTAAGTAGCGGTCCAGTATACTGCTCTAGCACTTCTTTAAACTTCTCAACACCCCAGTCAGCTACTAAAAACTTTAAACGTGAACGTACACGTTTCTCACGATAGCCATAATCTCTAAAAATTGTTGTAATAGCAACAGCTGTTGCCTTTACATCCTCTGGTTTAATAAATACATCTAGCGGTTGTGCAAGAAAAGGTCGGGCTGACAAACCACCTCCAACTTTTATATGAAACCCATTTATCCACTCACCTTCGATTTCTTTACGAGCCGGAGTAAATGATAAACAATTTATTTCTGCATTAGAGGCATTATGAATATTTGCAGAAATAGACATTTTATATTTTCTAGGTAAATTCGAAAAATCTTCATTACGTTGAAAAAACTCATAAACTTCCTTAACAATTTCACTTGTGTCAAATAATTCATTTGGATCTAACCCCGTAATAGGATTGCCGACAATAGTACGAGTAATATCCCCACATGCACCAGCGCTTGATAAGCCAACATTCTCTAATCGCTGTAAAATTTCCGGTACATTTTCAATCGTAAGCCAATGAAATTGTATTGCTTGACGCGTCGTAATATCCACCACATCACGCCCATAGTCTTTTCCTATCTCAGCTAATGCTTCAAATTGATCAGCGGTTAATATACCCGAAGGCACATTCACTCGCATCATGAAATACCCAGCTTCTTTTGGTCTTTGTAAATACAAACCAGCCCACTTAAAACTATCCCAATCTTCTTTCGGAATGGATTCAAAGCCATTTTGCGCATACTTTGGAATATCATCAAAGATACGCAGCCCATCCTTTAATAATTTCTTCTTCTCTGATGCATTTATATTGTCATTATCAGCCCATTTTTTCTCATAGCTCACAATGAAGACCTCCCTTTTATCAAATGAACTTTCTTGTTTTTAAATAAGCTATAATTGAATTTACCGACTCTCCAATTGATAGCTTCGCTGTATCAATAACTAATTCTGGATTGACAGGCTCTTCATAAGGTGAATCAATACCTGTAAACTGCTTTATTTCTCCATTTCGAGCTTTCTTATATAAACCCTTTGGATCTCTTTCTTCACAAGCATCCAATGGACATTTAATATAAACTTCAATAAATTCATCATTTTGTAAAATAGCACGTGCCTGGTTGCGATCCTCTTGAAAAGGTGAAATAAAAGCTGTTATTGCAATTGTTCCATTATCTATAAACAGCTTAGAAACCTCAGCAATTCTACGAATATTCTCTGTTCGATCTAACTCAGAAAATCCAAGATCACTATTTAATCCATGACGAATATTATCGCCATCAAGAACGTACACACTAATCTTTTCAGAGAATAATTGTGCTGCTAACTCATTAGCGATGGTCGATTTACCTGATCCTGAAAGACCCGTAAACCAAATGACAAAACTATGATGAGCATTTTGAATACGTCTTTGCTGAACATGTACTTCAGATGCATGCCATGTAATATTCTTTTCCACTATAACCACTCCTACGCGTTCACTTTTGTCTTTTGTAAACCCTCTATTAATACTTGAATAACTTCTTTTCTACTAAAAGTCGAAGGTGGAACTTCGCCTGCGCTTAACATTTCACGCACCTTTGTTCCCGATAAAATTACTCGATCATCAGCTGAATGAGGACAAGTTTTATCGGATGCCATTCCCTCACATGCCTGGCAATAAAAACTATGCTCAAAGAATAGCGGTATAATCCCGATATCTTCACGAGAAAAATTCAGGAAAATCTTTTGCGCATCATATGTCCCATAGTAATTTCCTACACCTGCATGATCGCGTCCTACAATAAAATGTGTGCACCCATAATTCTTTCTAACAATCGCATGAAAAATCGCTTCTCTAGGTCCTGCATACCGCATAGCAGCAGGAAAAACAGCTAATTGCACACGATTCTTCGGATAATATTTATCAAGTAACACTTCATAGCTTTCCATTCGAACATCAGCCGGAATATCATCACTCTTCGTTTCACCGACAAGTGGATTTAAAAACAAGCCATCTACTATTTCTAAAGCAGACTTCTGAATATATTCATGTGCTCGATGTACCGGATTCCTTGTTTGGAAACCAACTACTGTTTCCCAGCCTCGTTCGGCAAATATAGCTCTCGTTTCACTCGGTTCAAAATGATAACTAGCAAATGATTTCTCTGGCTTCTGAGTTAACGTAACCTCGCCACCAATATATACATTTGGTCTAGAGAAAAGAGTCTTAACCCCTGGATGTTCTAAATCCGTCGTTCCATACACTAATTGAGCTTCTAAAGCTTTATCAGCTGAGAAAATGTCCTGTACTTCAAGCACCCCGTAAGTATTACCTTCATAGGTAAGTCGAACTTTCTCTCCTACGGAAAGGCCCTCTGCAGCTTCTTCTGTAACAGGAAAAGTGATCGGCAAACTCCAAACAATGCCGCTTTGTAAACGACTATTTCGAATAACGCTCTCGTAATCCTCTTTCTTTAAAAAACCTGTTAAGGGACTGTACGCTCCAACAGCAATCAATTCTAAATCACTAAATGAAATTCGATCTAAAGGTAATTCCTTTTCAAGATTTTCTACTGATAATTGAGGATCATACTGATGAATCAATACTCCCCCATGTGGCAAAATTGTTGTCATGTTATGCTTCCTCCTTATTTTTTGGTGCTAAGTGTAAACCACATTCTAGTTTTCCTTGTCCTTGCCAACGACCATCTCGACTATTCGTCGTAACCGCTTTTGTACATGGTTCACAGCCGATACTTGGATAGTCAAAATCATGCAAAGAGTTATATGGTAAATCATGTTTTCTTACATGAGCCCAAATATCATCCCATGTCCAATGAATTAAAGGACAAATCTTGATGAGCTGAAATCTGTCATCTTTATTAACAAATTGAACATTTTGTCTAGTCGATGACTGCTCTCTCCTCAGTCCAGAAAGCCAAGCATCCACCTTCTGTAGCTCCTCTTCTAATGGCTTTACCTTGCGCATTTGACAGCAGTAATCAGGATTACTTTTCCATAACTCAGGTCCATGCTGAGCACTTTGTTCCTCTACCGTTAAACTTGGTAACTTCTTTTCAATCCGCAATAAAGGGTATCTTTCCTTTGTTTTTTCAATCGTTTCATACGTTTCCTTAAAATGAAGCCCTGTATCTAGAAATAATACTTTTGCATCTGGTTTTACTTGGCTTAAAAGATGTAGCAACACACTACCTTCAACACCAAAGCTACAGGCATAAAGTAACTGATCACCATACTGTGCATATGCCCATTCCAAAACTGCATGAGCTCCTTTTTCTTTGCTAGCTTCTGAGAATATCGGGATATTCTCTTCTTTAAAAGTTGAATAAAGCAAATTTTCCACATCCCACATCATATTTACCAACCCATTAAAATACGAAAAAGAGGCAGCCTTAACCGACACAAATCATGTGCCTGAATTAAAGCCGCCTCTAGTTGTCTAGTCAGCGAATTATTTCAGTCTTACTTTTTCATTTTTTTCTAATTGAATGACTTTACCGTCTTGAACGATTATTGTAATGGACCCAAACTTCATTGTTTTTAGCATATTATTGATTTGTAAAGCTAGAGATTGAAATTCACGATCTATTTCCACGAACAGAACCTCCTTAAAAAATCTTTTGGTAGGACAGAGACTATTATGGAAGTATTTGCTCTCTCATTCCTTCTACAACATACAAACCATATCATGCATTTGTTTTCATCATAAGGATATGAAGACTCCAATCAGCCTTTCCCTTCAATTTATTTTGGAAATACATTTATTGTATATTCTGTTTTTTCAAATAATATCACATATACCGCCAATGTCAACCCGAGTTTTTTACTAGGAATAGTATTTTTTATATTTAATCACCCTTAACCATTGATACAACAGCATTTTTATACTATTTACCTTTTTATTTTTTTCAAAAAACTAAAGAAAAACAAAAAAACCTACTTCTCTAGTAGGTTTTTCATTTTGATGTTTATACCATTTTTTTTCGATATTTTATACGCTTAATAATTTGATGAAGCACTTCCGAAAACACTAAGCCAATAGCAATGCTTCCAGAAATCAGAAATGCTTTTGCCGCTAAACTAATAGCAGTATTGTAATCATTTTCAACGAAATGTCGCATTGCATTGTAAGCCATTCCACCTGGTACTAATGGAATGATTCCACCGACCGTAAAAATAGTCATTGGTGTTTTATATATTTTAGCAAATAATTGACTAATAACTGCAATCAACGTCGAAGCCATCGCAGTTGCGGGGATAATATCCACCCCGTTTTGCGAAAGAATAAAATAACAAATCCAACCAGACATACCAACAAAGCCACACTTCAAAACTGTCTCACGCGGAACATTAAATATAATACCAAATCCAGCTGAACCGATGAAGCTTGTAACGAGTTGCGCTAAATATTCCATTGTCTACCCCACCTTATAGTAGCGTTAAAACAATTGCAATGCCGCCACCAATTGCAAAAGATGTTAAGAACGCGTCGGCTCCTTTTGAAATGCCTGATACTAAATGACCTGCCATTAAATCACGAACAGCATTTGTGATTAATAAACCAGGTACAAGAGGCATGACCGAACCAATAATAATTTTATCTAATTCCTGACCAAAACCAATGTGTACAAGAATATAGGAAACAATGCCGATAATAACTGAAGCTAGAAACTCTGAAACAAACTTTACAGATACAAGCCAGTTAAAAAAAAGAAAACCTAAGAAACCGAGACCACCAGCAATGACCGCCGGAATAAAATCTTTCCAACCGCCGAGAAACATAATCACGAAACAACCACTAGATATAGAAGCCGCTAAAAGCTGTGTTTTTATAGAAAACATTACTTTATTCGCTTCAATTTCTTGCAAAGCTTCATATGCTTCACTGACAGTTAATTTTCCTTCACTAATACTACGTGACACTTTATTTACATTCGTTATTTTTAATAAATCTGTTGTTCTATTAGAAACTCGAACAAGCTTTGTTTTCTCTTGCTCATCTGAATGAATAGAAAATATGATACCTGTTGGAATAACAAAACTGTCACACTTTGTCATTCCAAATGCATTGGCCATTCTTAACATTGTGTCTTCTACACGAAACGTTTCTGCTCCGTTCTCTAACAACATCTTCCCTGCTAGTAGACAAACTTCCATTACTTCTTTTTGCTTTTGATGTTCCATCGTATGTACCTCTTTCAGAAACGTATCCTAGTACCTCTAGTAGTTATACCTCACTTTCTATTGTATTCGCAACATCAAAAAAATAAACTGTAGAAAAATTCATCTACAGTTTACAAAGTTATGCTATTTAACTCGAACTTTTACATTTCCATTAATCCAAGCTGGGTAATACAGTACATCTATGGTTAGCGGATTGCTAAATGATTGATTTGCTTTCAGTACTACTCCAAAACTACGAGATTTATTATCGATGCTTGACATAGAACTTGATTCAACTTGTAGTTCTTTCCCATTAGCATCCTTAACAGTCCCAAACATTCCATGATGAAAATCTTTTTCTGCTTGAATACTAAAAGTCAATTCGTTCCCCATCACTTGCAAACTCTTTATAGATTGATCAGGTGCCTTTAAAATACTTTGTTTTTCCGTATCAATCACGATTTGTGTCTGATTTCGATTAAGAGCTTGTGCCTTATTCATAACCAAATATAGTTCTTTTGGTTCTTTAAAATAATTACTTTGCAAATAGTAATGACCTTCATCATTTTCCCACCCAGATCCTGTAACCCCATTTTGAATGCTACTCCACGTTTCTCCATTTTCATCAACCAAACGAAAATCACTCAATTCAAGTATTTTTTTCTCATTATTTGGGTCAAAAGCTAAATAAATATCCGTTCGAATTGGTTGAATTGATATACTTTTTACGATTACGTTTTGACCTGCAATTTGTACCGTTTTATTTACTTTAAACGTTTTCTTTTCAGCAACTGCTTTTTTCAATGAAAAAGAGAACGTAAATTGCTCTGAATAATCCTTCGATTCCAACGTCATTGCAACGGTAAAATCTTTCCTACTCATTGGATATTCAAAATATATTTCTGCTTTTTCATAGTTCCTTTCTCCTTGTTTAACATGCAACAGAGATGTACTACCCGATGAGTACGGACCGTACTTTTCGCTCAATTTAATATCTCTTAGAGAAATTTCTTCACGATCTTGGTCGGAAACAGCAGAATAAAAAATAACCAATCCGTTTTCATCCTTCATAACCGAATCAATAGTCAAAGCAATGCCTTTCTTCTTTTGGGTAATATCTATTTTCTCTAAATAGTCATTTTCTACAGCGGAGATAATGCCTTTATCATCATGAATACGATGGACGAAATTTTCCATGCCGGGAATTTTTGAAACATATGCTGCAAAAGTAGGCGAAGTAAATAACAGAGTAGTCAGCCCAAGCAATAATAGCGCAGCTGTCAGGCTACTAAAAAGCCACATTGAACGTTTCTTTCTCTTTTGCGTACGAGCTTTTACATAGCCGTTTTGAATGGCTTCATCTATTTTTATCGTCGGAATTGGAATTTGCTCGAAGGCTTCTCTCGCTTCATTAAGCTTTGTTTCTTCTCGCTCTGTCATTCTGGTCCCCCTCCTCTTCTTTTAAATGCTTTCGCAATGTTGTTAACGCACGATTTAACCATGTTTTAATCGTCCCTTCTGATCGGTTCATGGACACTGCAATATCTTTAATTTTCAAACCATGAAAATATTTCAATATAATTAATTCCTTAGCTCGTATATCTAGATGATTTAAAGCTTCTAAGACTTCTATATGTTCAGTGAACTGACTATAAAATGGAGTATCCTTCAAGAAATCATGTTGTACAAAGTTTTGTTGTTTTTTAAGCATATCATTGCAGTAATTAATCATAATGCGGATGAGCCATGTTTTTATAAACACAGGTTCACGCACTTTAGAAATATTAATATAAGCACGAAATGTAACTTCTTGAATTGCTTCTAAAGCCTCTTCTTCATTTCGTAAATATGCTAGAGCGGTTTTATATAAAGATAATTTATGAATATTTATCAGTTCTAAAAAAGCCGAGTCATCCCCTCTTATTGCCGCATGAACTATTTCTTGATCATCCAACCATATTCCCCTCCTATATCATTGATGCTATATATTAGACAGCACAAATGACAAAAAGTTTCAAAAAAATAAAAAAGGCGTAAATAAAATGATATAAAATCATTTTATTTACGCCAGCTCTTAAGCTTCCATATACAAAATCTCATAGGTTTGATCATGAACCGTAATCGTAAAACCAATATCAACATTTGATCTGCGCATAACGTCCATCTCATACACGCCGTCTTCATGCACTACATTCGTAATAATGAAGTGTTCATCCTCATTATGCTTTAATTGATGTAATACATTAATCATCATAACGCTTTCTTTCTGACTTTCATCATCCACTGATACACGCAATAGTTTCGCGTCGCCTCGGGCTGGAAATGTTTCTTTAAGAGTATCTTTATAAAACGGCTGAACTTTCATACCAATTTTTAAATCATTCTTCTTCAAAGCATCACCATCAGTAGTTTGAATTTGTGTATCACGATTGATTTCATAGATGGTATCACCAATTAACACTTTATCATCACTAACAAATTGTGTAATAAACCCCTCAGTTCCTCCATGCACGGACTTATTCTCACAGCCAATAAGCAAAATAACGATTACAACTAAAGGTAGTAACCATTTCATTTTCTTCACCTCAATGTGACAATGGAACTTATTTTTTGAAGAAAAACTTCTGTCCTAATGCCTCAAACATGCGTGGAAATACTGCATAAAAAACCGCTCCAGCATTCATCCATCCTGGCAAATTAATTTCTCGCTTATTGGTTAACATACAAGAAACGACTTTCGCCGCTACTTCTTCAGGACGAAGCATATATTTCTTTACATTCTTTACATACGTTCCAGAGGTATCTGCTGTTTCAAAAAAATTCGTCTCAATCGGACCAGGATTTACAGTTGTAACAAAAACATGATGCTCCGCTAATTCCAAGCGTAAAGCGTTAGAAAAACCGAGAACAGCATGCTTGGTAGCAGCATATACACTTGATTTCGGTGTAGCCACTTTTCCAGCTTGAGATGCAATATTGATAATATGACCTGACTGCCTTTCAATCATGGTATCAATAGCCATTCTTGTACTAGCCATTAGACCAAAAACATTTACATCTAACATTCTTTTTGTTTCTTCTAAATCCATTTCGCGTGCTTCTTCAAAGATACCAAATCCAGCGTTATTCACTAGAACGTCAATATTTCCTACCTTATGTACTATGTCGGTAAATACTCGCTCCAATTCCGATGCGTCAGAAACATCCAATTGAAAAGAGTATACTTTAACACCAAATTGATTAACCAACGTTTGCTCTAATTCTTTTAATCGATTCATACTTCTTGCAATAAGAACTACATTCGCTCCACTCTTCGCCGATTGAATAGCTATTTCTTTGCCTAATCCACTTGATGCTCCAGTAACTACAACTGTTTTATTATGTAATCTATTCAGTCTCTCCACCTCAAAGCCTTACTTCACAGAATAAACGATTCCATGTTCTGTTTCTTCTCCTTTAATTTCTCTTAAATCCTCTAAATAGTCAAGTTGTGCTAACGTTTCGGAAATCGTTAAAGGAAATTGTTGCTTATATACTTTAGGAAAAAGTTGCTGACAAATACCAAACACTGTTGTTGGCTTTTCATTTAACATATCCTTCACTTTCATTGCTCGATTATGTTGAGAAGCTAATCGCTTATGAATTAACGCTTCCGGCTCTCTAATAACTTCTCCATGGCCAGCATAAACAGATTGAATAGGCATTTGTAAAAGTCTACGCAATGATGCATTTAAAAGAAGTTGAGCCTTTGGCCGACTTTCGCCTTCGGTTAACGGTGGCTCAATAATTGGATTAGGTGAAACATGTTGCAACAACAAATCTCCCCCAATTAAAGCACCATCTTCTTCTCTTAATAAAACAATATGCGTTCCAGCATGACCAGGCGTTTCATATACGGTCCAACCAGGTAAACCAGGCACGCTGTCTCCTTCTTTTAATGCATGTGTAATAGAACGGTTACACCCTAGTTTTAGAGAGTTTTTTAGCGAGCCTATCTGATTGATAAAATCATTTGGTACTCCCATATCCTTAGCTAAATCAACAAAGAATTTTTCATATTTATCCATTTTTTCTTGTGTCATATTAAACCAAAACTCATTTTCCGCATGACCGAGTAATGGAATATCAGAAGAAAAAAACTCCACTCCTCCAACATGATCAGGATGATGGTGAGTGAGAAGAATTTGATCAATATCACTCATTTCTAAATCCAATTCTTTTAGCCCTGCTTGAATCACTTCTTTTGTAGCTGGTATTTTCGTTCCAGTATCTACTAGCGTTAATGCATCTCCTTTAATGAGATAAGCATTAATATCTCCTACTGGAAAAGGAGTTGGAATAGCTATTTGTGCAATATTATTTTCCCAATTTATCATTGTTCTCACCTTATTCACGAATTATGAATTATCATTCATTTTGATTATTACAAGTTTACTACTATTATATACATATTGTCATTATTTTAATGTATTAAAATGTAAATATTCAGACATATCAACGCTTGACTATTGACATATACTATTCCTTTCATTCATAATCTAAACATATATTTTATAACATGGCGTTAGAGTAAGAATAGTAAATAAAGTATAGCTAGAAGAGAGTGAAGTTCATTGGCTGCAAGACTTCACAGCTCCATTCTTTATTGAACCTACCTTACGAGCTGTTAGGTAAACCTAACCGTTTCCCAACGATATAGGGTGAATAAGTGCATCTCTTTTCAAGGAGATGAACAAAGGTGGTACCACGGAAGCAAAATCTTTCGTCCTTTTCTTAAGGATGAAAGATTTTTTTATTTGGATACCACTAAATGCGAATAATTAAACAAATACATTATCCAATTCTCAAGGAGGTAAAATCAATGAATAAAATTGCATTCGTCGGTGCTGGTTCAATGGCAGAAGCTATGATTTCTGGAATATCATCAAGAAGCAATCAGTCAGCAAATGAAATTACCGTTATGAACAGAAGTAATAAGGAAAGACTAGCATTTTTACATTCAACATATGGCGTTCAAACAACACATGAATATGAAGTTTTATTGAAAGATGCTTCCATCGTATTCCTTGCTATGAAACCAAAGGATGTATTCACCGCACTATCTGCTCTAAAACCTTATTTACGTGTAAATATGCTACTCGTTTCTGTCGTTGCTGGCGTTTCCATGGCTAGCATAGAAACAATCATCAATAAGAAAATAGCCATCATTCGTTCAATGCCGAACACATCTGCAACGATTGGGAAATCAGCTACTGCAATTGCTCAAAATCAATATGTGAACAATGAGCAATTACAAATCGTAACATCGCTACTCGAAACAATTGGCGAAGTAACACTTGTTCAAGAAGAACAATTAGACGCTGTTACTGGGCTTTCTGGAAGCGGTCCGGCTTATATTTATTATATTGTCGAAGCTATGGAACAAGCAGCTGAGAAAATCGGTCTAGAAAAAGAAGCATCAAAAGCATTGATTTTACAAACGATAATCGGTGCAGCCGAAATGCTTCAAAGCTCACCAAAAACACCACAAACATTGCGAAAAGAAGTTACGTCACCTGGTGGTACAACAGAAGCTGGCTTAAATGTTCTTCAAACAGCGCAAGTACAAGAAGCAATAATGAATTGCATTGTCGAAGCTACAGCACAATCAAAAAGACTTGGAGAAAAGATCGACCAAGAAATCCAAGAAAAATCATTACTTATTTAAATAACTCTGTACGCTCAGAAAACACCGGATATTGATTTATTATTCTGGTGTTTTTTGTATTCATCTATTTTTTCAAAAATGTGATAATTTGTTATACTTAGTAAATCGAAATAAAATGAAACTTAGCTCAGTGGAGCTTACTTTATCCATCACTGAGTATTAGTTAAACCAGATAAAAGGAGCGAATGTTATGAGTAAAAAACTGTTCACCCCCTTTACATTAAAAAATGTCATTATTAAAAATCGAATTGTCATGTCACCGATGTGTATGTACAGTGCGAAGCGTGAAAATGGCGAAGTCGAGAACTGGCATAAAATCCATTATGGCAGTCGTGCTGTTGGTGGCGTAGGAATGGTTATGTTAGAAGCAACCGCCGTTACTCCACAAGGTCGAATCAGTGTGAATGATTTAGGCATTTGGGATGATACTCATATTGCTGGGCTAGCAGAACTTGTATCACTTATTAAAGAGCACGAATCTGTAGCTGCCATTCAAATAGCTCATGCTGGGCGTAAAGCAACCGTGCCTGGTGATATAATTGCACCTTCTGCTATTGCATTCGACGATACTAGTAAAAAACCACAGGAAATGACAATTGAACAAATTAAAGAAACCGTTGCAGCCTTTCAAGCAGGCGCGAAACGGGCTAAAGAAGCAGGCTTTGATGTTATTGAACTTCACGGGGCTCATGGGTATTTAATTAACGAGTTCCTGTCACCTCTTTCAAATCAAAGAACTGATCAATATGGTGGTACAGCAGAAAATCGTTACCGCTTCTTACAAGAAATCATATTCGCTGTTAAACAAGTTTGGGATGGACCACTAATTATACGTGTATCGGCAAATGACTACCACCCCGAGGGTCTAACTGTAGAAGATTACATAACATTTGCTAAATGGATGAAAGAGGATGGTATTGATTTAATTGATGTAAGCTCTGGCGCTGTTGTACCTGCACCAATTAAACCTTTCCCAGGTTATCAAGTTCCATTAAGTGATAGCATTAGAAATCATGCTGATATTAGTACGGGTGCTGTTGGTTTAATTGTAAATGCAATGCAAGCCGAAGAAATCCTGCAAAACGAACGTGCTGATTTAGTCTTTATCGGCCGAGAATTATTACGTGATCCTTATTGGGCAAGAACAGCAGCCATGCAATTACGAACAGATATAAAACCACCAATACAATATGAGCGTGGATGGTAATTTTCTATACCTTTAAATACCATCTATTAATACATTAGAATTCCGAATAAAAACCTCCTCCCTATACGATTCTAAACAAGAATATATGTGTAAGGAGGAGGTTTTCTTTTGAAACCATTAACGGGTAAAGAACTCGAATATATTGTAGATTGTATGTCTAATGAAGATTTATTAATTAAGCAGTGTGTAGCCGCTGCAGCACAAACCCCTACTCCCGCTGTCAAACAAATATGTGAACAGCTATTACTACAGCATAAGCAGCATTATCAAGGCTTACTTACCTTGTTACAGCAGCATTCATCAATTGCACCGAAAACAGTAGAGGAAGCAACTGCAATGGAGCAAAAGCAGCAAGCACAAACCGCTCAACAGCAAACCCAACAAATTATCGCTCAGCAACAAGCTCATCGAGAGTTTCAGCAAGGCTTACATTAAGGAGGTACATGTATGAACCAACAAACACCAATACTAGCAGATGAAGATTTACTTTACACAATTTTAGCTGACTTAAAACGTTCTTGCAGAGAATATACTACAGCTACAACAGAATCTAACTGCCCATCTGTTCGACAGCACTTCCTTTCACTCACTCAAAGCAGCTTGGATTTACAAGGAAAGCTCTATAATTTTATGTCTCAACAAGGCATGTATAGCACATCTTCACCAACGCTTGAAAATGATATTACAAAGCAAATTACAGAGTATGGACAAACACAAATTCAAACTAATCAATTGATTCAACAAAACTTAGGGCATTAAGGTTGATATAACAAAGAGGAGTAGAAAATTCTACTCCTCTTTGTTATATCTTGATTACTTAATAGCTACTTTCAAAAAATCTTCTGCAATAATAGTGTTAGGGAAAATTTCAATCGCTTCCTGTTGTAATGCTTCCACTTCTTCACTCAAATAACGAGAGCTTATATGTGTTAATATAAGATTCTTCACATTCGCTTCTTTAGCAATCCGTGCCGCTTGTGTAGTTGTCGAATGATTATACTCCGTAGCCATCTCTTCAAAATCACCAGCAAACGTTGCTTCATGAATCAAATAATCACAATTTTGAGCTAGTATCTTACTATTTTCACATACTTTTGTATCTCCAAGAATAGCCAGCATCTTTCCACGCTTTGGCTCACCCACATAATCTCTTCCATCAATAACCGTGCCATCTTCTAGTTCAACTGTTTCACCATTTTTAATTTTTTTATATAATGGTCCTGGTTGCAAACCAAGTTTTTGTAAAGCCTCAACTTGCAATTCGCCTGGACGTGATTTTTCCACAATTCGGTAACCAAAGCATGTAATACCATGTTCAAGCTTTCGAGCTTCTACAACGAAAGACTCGTCTTCAAATATAATTCCTTCTTCAATTTCTACAAAAGATAAAGGATATTTCAAGAATGTTCCACTAATTTGCAAAGAGGTTTTTACATATTCTTCAATACCTTTAGGTCCATAGACAATCAGTTCATCTGTCCCACCTTGAAAAGAACGACTGCTGATTAAACCAGGTAAGCCATATATATGATCTCCATGTAAATGCGTAATAAAAATCTTCTCAATTTTGCTTGGCTTTACGTTTGTATGTAAAATTTGATGCTGAGTTGCTTCTCCACAATCAAACATCCAAACAGCACGACGTTCTTCGAGAAGCTGAAGAACAACGGAAGAAACATTTCGAGCCTTCGCCGGAACGCCCGCTCCCGTACCTAAAAATACTAAGTTCACACAAAATCCTCCTAATTAACGGTTCACTTTACAGTATGTATATTGTAGCAAACAAAAGTTAAGCAATGTAAATTTCTTTTCTGTTCACAAAGTTATATAATAAGATTGTAATGTTCTATACAAACATTTATCTATATGTATACTATGAAATAAGAAAAATCACAAATCATACATATAAACTGCAACTTTTTAGAAATGAGGTTCAACAGTGAATAACAATCAAAGACCTACAGCATTAATTATGCTTTTTGGAGCAACAGGTGATTTAGCAAACCGTAAGTTATATCCTTCACTATATCGCCTATATAAGAAAGGTAAAATCACAGAACGATTTGCTGTAATCGGCGTTGCGAGACGCCCTTTAACACAGGAACAATTCAAAAGTAATATTAAGGACTCAGTCCTTTCAGCAATAAAAGACGTAGATGAAGCACAGCTTGATACATTTGTCACACATTTCACTTATCATTCTCATGATGTGTCTAATAAAAGCTCTTATGCTGAATTAAAAGCTTTAGCAGAAGAAATGGATGCGGAATATGGTTTAGAAGGTAATCGCTTATTTTATTTAGCAATGGCTCCAGAATTCTTCGGTCCTATTACACAGCATTTAAAAGCTGAAGGCTTAACCGATACGAACGGATACAAACGCGTTATTATCGAAAAACCATTCGGAACGGATTACGAAACAGCTGAAAAGTTAAACAACATGATTCGTGCTTCTTTTGAAGAAGAAGAAATTTATCGTATCGACCATTACTTAGGTAAAGAAATGGTACAAAACATCGAAGTAATTCGTTTCTCAAATATGATGTTTGAACCATTATGGAATAATCGTTATATTTCTAACATCCAAATCACTTCTAGTGAAACATTAGGTGTAGAAGAACGCGGAAGATATTATGATAAGAGTGGTGCGTTGAAAGATATGGTACAAAACCATATGTTACAAATGGTTGCTCTTCTTGCAATGGAACCACCAATTAAATTAACAACTGATGAAGTACGTAGTGAAAAGGTACGAGCTCTTCGTTCATTAAGAAATTATTCAGAAGAGGAAGTACTGAAAAACTTTGTCAGAGGGCAATATGGCGAAGGTACTGTAGGAGATACAGTTGTTGCTGACTACCGCAAAGAGCCAATGGTTGATCCTAATTCGAATACCGAAACATTCGTAGCTGGAAGACTTAAGTTTGATAACTTCCGTTGGGCTGGTGTACCTTTCTATATTCGTACTGGAAAAAGTATGGCAGCTAAATCAACAAAAATCGTTGTTCAATTTAAAGATATTCCAATGAATCTTTATTACAATCCAACTGAAGAATTAAGCCCGAACTTATTAGTAATTCACATCCAACCAGATGAAGGTGTAACACTTCATTTAAATGTTCGTAAATCAGGACAAAAAGGATTAACGACACCAATTCGTTTAAGCTATTCTAATAAAAGTGTAGACCGTATGAACACACCTGAAGCTTATGAAAAGCTTATGTATGATTGCATGCGTGGGGATGCTACTAATTTCACACACTGGGATGAAGTGGCACTATCTTGGAAATTCGTTGATAGCATTTCAAAAGCTTGGAAAGAAAAATCTGACACAGATTTTCCAAACTATAAGGCTGGTACTATGGGACCTAAGAAAGCGGATGATCTATTAGCAGAAGATGGCAACGAATGGTGGCCAATTGAAGATTTTGATATTGAAACATGTTCATAATTTTTTAACAACAGCTCCAAGATCCTTCTTGGGGCTGTTAGTTTTTTCTATTAATTGAAAGGTCTTTTATATTCCACATTTTATTCTCCAACTCATGAATTTCAAACATCGCTATTTATTCACGCCATCTTTTCACAAAGTGTAAAAGAAAATCTATAATTTCTTTACTGACTGTCTATACAAATAAAAGAATGGATAATGATACAGTTAGAATAAGATAAACAAAATCAGAAGAATAGGGGTGATAATATGCACAATAATGAGCCGGAACTTCAAAAAGGGTTAAAAAAGCGCCATATGACGATGATTGCCATCGCTGGGGTAATTGGAGCCGGCTTATTCATGGGGAGTGGATCAGTTATACATCTTGCAGGCCCAGGTGCTGTTCTATCATATGCTTTTGCCGGATTAATTGTCATATTTGTCATGCGTATGCTCGGCGAAATGGCAGCAATAAATCCTACTAGCGGTTCTTTTGCTCACTATGCCCATGAAGCCATCGGTCCTTGGGCTGGCTTTCTAATAGGCTGGCTTTACTGGTTCTTTTGGGTGATAGCCATTGCATTAGAAGCTACCGCTGCTGCGGCCATTATTCAGTATTGGTATAATGGCATTCCACTTTGGCTCCTCAGCCTTATCTTGACGGTTGCATTAACGCTAACAAATGTCATTTCTGTAAAGTCTTTTGGAGAATTTGAATATTGGTTTTCCTTGATAAAAGTTGGGAGTATCATTATCTTCTTAGCTTTGGGTGGCTTTTATATATTTGGCTTAGTACCAAATGTTGATTCAGTTGGTGTTACAAATCTAATTGGACAGGGTGGCTTTTTTCCAAACGGTTTTGGTGCCGTACTAATGGGAATTGTAATCGTTATCTTTTCATTTATGGGAACTGAAATTGTAGCAATTGCCGCAGGAGAATCAGCTGAACCACAGAAAGCTGTTACACGTGCGACGAATTCTATTACATGGCGCATTTTGATTTTCTATGTAGGATCTATAGCTGTGGTCGTAACATTATTACCGTGGGATTCATCTAGTATTTTAACGAGCCCTTATGTAGCTGTACTCAATTATATCGGGATTCCTGCTGCAGCCCAAATTATGAATTTTGTAGTCCTCACCGCTGTTTTATCTTGTCTAAATTCTGCCCTTTATGCAACTTCACGTATGTTATTTTCTTTGGCTGAAAAAGGCGAAGCACCAAAGCGCTTTACCAAGCTAAACAAACAAGGTGCTCCAGTTCAAGCTATATTAGCAGGAACATTCTTCTCGTATATTGCCGTCATTATGAATTATATTTCTCCCGATAATGTATTTATGTTCTTACTTAACTCATGTAGTGCAATAACACTCATCTTGTATCTAATAATTGCTGTTTCACAATTACGCATGAGAAAAAAAATCCAACAAGAACAACCAGAGCTATTAACGGTGAAAATGTGGTTATATCCATACTTAACCTACCTCACTATTATCGCTGTAGTAAGTTTATTAATTGCAATGCTTCTGATTGATTCAATGCGCTCTCAAATTATTTTTACAACTATTATTGCAGGGGTTGTGATGATTATGTATTTCATAACCCAACGCAATAAAGACAGAAAGCCACCTAAAGTTTCTACAATAGAAGAACGTTTGTAACAATATGTTTAAAAAATATGAATAGGGGTGTCTATCAATGGTAGTTAATCAAAGTGTCAGAGAATTACATCATTTTATCGGCGGAAAAATGGTTACTGGAACAAGTAGTCGTTTCGCAGATGTATATAATCCATCAATCGGTACTGTAATAGCAAAAGTTCCTCTTGCCGACCGTGAGGAAGTAAAAGCAGCAATCGATGCTGCAAAGGCGGCTTTTCCAGCTTGGAAAGCAACATCTGTTGGCAAGCGAGTAGAAATTATTCATCGTTTTCGCAATCTATTAGTCGAGAATCTAGATGAATTAATAAATACAATTTGCGAAGAAAGCGGCAAGACAAAAGAAGATGCAAAAGGTGAAATCACAAGAGGACTCGAATCTGTTGACCTTGCCTTGAATGCACCACATTTGTTAAAAGGAGAATACTCAGTAAATGTTGGTGGTGATATTAATGCACTTTCAACGAAATCACCTCTTGGCGTTGTAGCAACAATTGCTCCCTTTAACTTTCCTATCATGGTACCACTAGCAATATCAAGCATGGCTGTAGCTGTTGGTAATTCAGTTATACTAAAGCCTTCAGAGCGTGTTCCTATTTCAGCACTTTATCTATCAAAACTATGGCAAGAAGCTGGTTTACCAGATGGAGTTTGGACAGTTGTCAACGGTGACAAAGAAGCTGTCAATGAGCTTTTAGAAAACCCTACCATTCAAGCTATTTCATTCGTTGGTTCTACACCTGTTGCCGAATATATTTATCAAACAGGAACAAAACACAATAAGCGTGTTGCAGCATTTGGTGGCGGTAAGAATTTCATGATTGTTATGCCTGATGCAAATCTAGAGCAAACAGCCAATGCATTTTTAGGAGCTGCATATGGTGCTGCCTCTCAACGCTGTATGGCTATTTCAGGCGCAATTCCTGTAGGCAAAGAAACCGCTGATCGTTTTGTTGCCATTCTAAAGGAAAAAGTAGCAGCATTAAAAGTTGGTCCATATACAGACGACTCTAGCGATTTTGGACCTGTTATTACTGAACAATCTAAAAACGCTATTATTGAACATATAAATACCGCTATTACAGAAGGAGCGCAAGTGGTAGTAGATGGTCGAAATCCATCTATTAGTGCAAATTCTAACGGCTTTTATTTAGGACCTACTTTACTTGATCACGTAACTCCTACTATGAAAGTATATCAAGAAGAAGTATTCGGACCAGCACGTATTATTGTTCGTGCAGAATCATTACAAGAAGCCATTGATTTAATTAATGATCATGAGTTAGGAAATGGCGTTACCATGTTCACTAATAATGGCCTTGCGGCTCGTAAGTTCCAAGAGGAAATTGAGGTTGGTATGGTGGGAATTAACGTTCCTATTCCTATTCCTGTAGGCTATCACAACTTTGGCGGTTGGAAACGTTCCAAGTTTGGTGAAGGTCATATGTTTGGGCCAGACCAGGCACGATTCTTCACAAAAAGCAAAACTATTTCTGAAAAATGGTTAAGTAATGATGAAGACAATGGATCATCATTTGCTTTCCCAAGTAATAATACAATTTCATAATATTTAAGATAACAGTAATTGATCCTTTTGGGCGAATTGATTTCTATAATTCTACCCGCAAGGATCAATTGTCATGTTAATGGTTTAAAACTTTTATATTCCGTAAGAAAAGCGCAAGCGCCCGTTTTGCGACGTATAGATTGGAGCACTTCGACTGAGATAAAGGAAAAACCGAAATGTGGAGAACGCCAGTTTATCGGTGACAAGCATAAGGCAAGCTGGCAAGAAGGTCGCTTTTAACCTTCTGGACTGATTGACTTATGACCTCGAGCCGATGGCGTTCGGAACTAGACAACACGAAGAGGCGGTAGCCTTTTTCGTGTTGACTTATCGTAGGGAGATGGGCGAAATCTACTAGTCGCTGGGCGCTGGAGCTAGACACAGCATAAAATTATATACTTTGTTATCATTTAAAAAAGAGCTGATTCAGAGGATATACATCCAATGAATCAGCTCTTTTCTTGACTATCAAGCTAAAGCTAAAATTTCTTCCGTTAAAACTTTAATTGTAAACTCCAGTTCTTCTTCAGAAATACTTAGTGGTGGAGCTAACGTGAGTACATTATTGTAACCCGCTACAGTTGCTCCATTTTTACCAATAATCAAACCCCTTTGTTTACAGCTACCTATCACTTTATTAACTAAATCAGCAGCAAGAGGTTCTTTTGTTTCCTTACATTTAACTAATTCAATTCCTATTAATAAACCTTTTCCACGTACGTTACCAACGTATTTGCTATCTTTTAAAATGGACGTTAATGTAGCTTTTAGTTCAGCACCCACTTGTTTGGATCGATTAAAGAGCTGCTCATTTTCCATTATCTCAATGTTTTTCAAGGCTAACGCACAAGCAGCTGGATTCCCACCAAATGTATTTACATGACGAAAATAATCATATTCTTCCGCCCCTTTAAATTGCTCATACACTTCTTTTTTCACCGCTGTTGCAGATAGCGGCAGATACGCACTTGTTATCCCCTTTGCCATTGTTATAATATCAGGCTTCACATCATAATTCATGAAACCAAATGGCTCGCCAGTACGACCAAATCCACATATTACTTCATCAACAATAAGAAGAGCACCGTGCTTTTCACAAACTTCTTTCACACCTTTCATATATCCTTCTGGTGGAACAATAACACCACCACCCGTAATGATTGGCTCCATAATGACTCCGGCAATCGTATCACTCATTTCCCATGTCATTACGCGGTCGATATCTTGAACAGAACGCAATTCACTAGGCTTAGTTTGATCATCTTCATATTGTCGATATTGGTCAGGAGGAGAAACATGAAGAAACCCTGGTGCAAGTGGCTCATACTTGATTTTGCGTTCGGATTGCCCCGTTGCAGAAAGTGAACCCATACTACTTCCATGATATGCTCGATATCTAGATATAAATTTATATCTACCTGGATTACCTCTCTGTTGATGATATTGTCGTACTATTTTAAAAGCAGCTTCATTTGCTTCTGATCCACTATTCGAAAAGAAAATCACATATTCTCCTTTGAGCATCTCATTTAGCTTCTCTGCTAGCTTAATTGCAGGAGAATGACTTTGTGTCATTGGAAAATAAGCCATCTTTTTCAGCTGTTCATAGGCAGCATCAGCGAGTTCAGTTCTACCGTAACCAACATTTACGCACCATAGGCCTGCCATAGCATCCACATATTTATTACCTACATGATCAATAACTGTTGCACCTTTCGCTTCTTCTATAACCATTGTTGAATCTGGATTATACGGTTTCATCGAATGCCATACATACTCCTTATCCTTGGCTAATAAATCAACTTCTTGGCTTACATTACTCATAATATTCCCTCCTCTAATTAATACCTACCTGCCAAACATATTCATAGAGAACGATGACTATTAATTTCGTGACTGCTTCTAATTATTCGTATATTAATTATCACGTAAAAAGAGACCTTATTCATTAGACAGAATGTTAAATACCTTCCTATAGTTTTCAGACATAATGAAAACCCTACCAATTTCCAGTAGGGTTTCATTTGCACAATTATATTTTTTTAACTAAATTCCGTGATGCTTTTAGAAATTCATAAGACATGATCATAAATTCAATCGTCAATCTTTTCTCATAATCCATGAAATCATGGCCTAATAATGACTCAATTTTTTGTAAGCGATGATAGAGTGTTTGTCGGACGATATATAGCTTTTTCGCTGTTTCTTGCTTTGAGCCCTGACAAGATAGATACGTTTTTAATGTTTCAATTAAATTGCCGTTATATTTCTCATCATAACTTATGATAGGCTCTAAGTATTCATTAACAATTTCCTGTAAATCTGTATGACGATTTAAAAGTGAAATCAGTCGATAAATATGTAAATCATCATAGAAATAATCCTCGTTCATATTTGATAAGCGCTCCTGTATAGCTATAGTTTCCAGCGCCGTTTTATAACTTAAATGAATATCCCCTAACTCTTCAACATATTTACCAACACCGATTAATAACTTCTTTTTATTCTTTCCAAGCTTTAAATCTGAATTTATTAAACGTACAATGCCTTCCTTCATACGATTCTTCCATGAATCGCTACTTCTTTCATTAAGAAGGATAAAGATAATGGCATTACGCTTCTCAATAGAAAAAAAAGAAAAGCCTCTTTGTTCAAGAATGGCTCTAAAATATAATTTAAAATAGGTTAATTCAATTGGTGAAAACTGCCCTACAAAAGGGATTTTGACTAAACAAACTGCAGCTCCCTTTGGTTGGCTTTTCGGAAGATGAAATGCGATATATTCAGTTATTTCCTCCGTGTTCTGCTCACCATCCAGCCATCCATTAATCCATTCTGTTTCTTCTACTCTTCTTTTCTCATCAACATAAAGTTCTCGCATAAAAAATTGAGCGAGCGCTGTAGATGTCCGGTCAAGAATCAAATGATCATATTCTGTTAACTCTCTTTCATTTGAGAGAAATCGTAATTCCGCATACGTTTCTCCTAATACATTGATTTCGTTGGTTGCTACTGAATAAGATGGGGTAGATAGGTGAGTGTCATTTAAAGCTTTCTTCAGTTTCTCCTGTTCGGTTACATGTATAGATGGATAAACTTGACTTTCATTATTCTTATACGTAATTACGACCGTTAATTGCAAATATTGTTGAACAAAGGTAAGTATTTCATCAGCATGCTCAACAGTTAGTAGCTTTTTATTTAAAACTTCCGAGTAGCTTTCTAATTTTGAAATCATTTCATATTGTCGATTAATTAGGAGAGTATGAATATCTTGTGTGATTTCTACAAATGGTACCTCTTGATGAAATAATATAATGGGAAATTTATTGAGATTAGCAATTTCAATAATCTCTGAAGGAATTGGTGAAGTATTCTCAATAAGCTCAATGCATAATCCTGAAGCATTTGACTCAATCAGTTGTTGTAAAATCGATATAAAGCGTTCTTTATCATCTTTCCAAGCAACAGCAGTTGAAAGGATCAGTTCATTTCCTTTTAAAAGGTTTCTAATATTCACCACTTCAACGATATGAACCCATTTTACTAAACGATTTAGACCGTTCTTTCCCGCTATAATTTGAATTTGATCAAAATGCTTTCTACTCAATATATCCTCTACAGTAATATAGGATTTCAATTCTTCATCCCCCTCCTTAAATAGAAAGTATACCTTCTATTATAAGGAAAGAAATAACAATATTCTAACTTTATTGATAATTACTTTTAAAAAGTATTACTTACTACTCAATGTTTTCAGCATAGAAACGACCGTCTCCAATAATACATTCACTCCATTTGTACAATCTTCCCAAGTAGTAAGTTCATCCTCACTATGACTTTTGCCATTAATACTCGGTACGAATACCATAGCCGTCGGAATATAACTTGCGATAAATTGAGCATCATGACCTGCCCCACTAACCATTCGCTTATACGAGTAACCCAAAGATTCTACCGATTGTTCTATGGAGTTTACTACATTTTGATCAAACCATACTGTTTCTCGATCCCATAGTTTCCTAATATCAACGCTACAATTTGAATGTATGGAATCATCTTTCATGCTATGAATAATAGTTTCAACTTGCTTAACCACTTCTGGATTCTTATGTCTCGCTTCTAAAGAAAAGATAACCTTATTCGGAATAACTGTATGAATGTTAGGAAACACATTCATTCTACCAAAAGTATAAACTAGCTCACTATCAAGTTTATCTAATTTATCACAAACTTTAGAGATGGCACTAATTGCTGCTTGAAGAGCATCTTTTCTCATATTCATCGGTGTTGTACCGGCATGGTCCGAGTCACCTGTTACCTCTATCTCATAACAAACCATTCCAACAACACACTCAACAACTCCAATAGACAAGTTTTCTTTTTCAAGAATAGGTCCTTGTTCAATATGCAATTCTACAAATGCTTCTCCTTCTTTCAAACGATATTCTTCATCACCTGCGTACCCACTATACTTTAAGGCTTCTCCAAAAGAGATTCCATCAACATCTTGTTTTTGAAACATGACGGATTTGTCAAACTTGCCACAAAGCACACCTGATGACATCATAGACGGCTCAAATCTAGCTCCTTCTTCATTAGTAAAATTCACAATCATGATCGGATGTGTAGGCTTAATATTATTTTCTACAAGAGTACGAACAACTTCTAATCCAGCTACCACTCCAAGTACTCCGTCGAAACGTCCACCTTTTTTCACAGAATCCAGATGCGATCCCAATATTATTGGTTTCTTATTTTCTTCTCCTTTTAAAGTCGCATAGATGTTACCTAGATCATCAATCGTGACCATCATGCCAATTTCTTCACAACAGGAGCAAAAATAATCTCTAACTAGACGATCTTCTTCTGATAATGATAAACGAGTAACTCCATTGTTCTCAGTTCTACCAAAATCAGCGAACTGCTCAAGGGTTCGTTTTAAACGAGCACCGTTAATTTTTAATTTTTGCTTTTCCATAGTAACCAAAACTCCTTTACATTCTTGTTTGTATAAAGTGAAACTTTGCTCGGTAGAAGTCATCCTCCACAGAGCATTAGTTGAACCAACCTTAGTTCTTACTAGCGCTTAATCTCCCACTTAAACGTCTCTGCTTATGCTTACGTTTTGAAGTGGAAGTCTTAGCGCTAGTTTGAACGGGATAAACCATTACTTTATAAATGATTGCTCTATTAATTTCACAGAAAAATATTTTCGTGCATTAGCTGTTGTCAGATGAAGCCTCACCGTTTCTTCAGATAGCTTGTCATCCGACTTCAATTCAATAAATGTACCGCTGAGATTCTCCATGACATTTTTGATTTTATAGCCTTTCTCTAGCAATACATCTAAACGATTCTTTTCGTCTATAAAAATTTGATGTTCTGACACTCGACTCCTCCCCTTTTCATTCAGGTTATGCTTTCATTTACTTCCTTCTGACTAACTTCAATATCGCTCTCAACTTCAATAACCCAATCACGCCCAACTGTAATACCTAGATATTGTTCATCACTAGGATTCTCAATCTCTTCTTGTTTGTATCTTTTAAACCACCAATATTTCGCCAACACATAATATAGAATTGCTCCAACAGCAAATCCAACAATAGATGAATACGCAGGTAGTAAATTAGCAACAATGCCTCCGATAACCCAAGCAATCATTCCGGCCATATTAAAACCACTCATATATTTATACTGACCATTTAGTTCATAAAGTTCGTGTACATTCACTCGTCTTTTTCTCAATAAATAGTAATCTGCAAAAAGAATACCAACAATAGATGTTAGAATTCCTCCGATAATAAGTAATACGGTGTTCAGAATATCAAACAAGCTCCAAGGTTGAGCAAGTGTTCCAATAATACCAGCAATAACAACCCCTACCCAAAATGGCACTTTCGGTCCGCCAACATTCGAAAAGATCGTAGCTGCCGGAATAACGTTTGCAGATGTATTCGTTGACCATTGTGCTAAGACAATCATCAGCAATAGAATTCCTAAAATAAACCCACTAGCGGCTCCTTGTAAGGCAACAATTGGATCCGCATTAGAAACAGCTATATATGATACTGCTCCTATCACAATCATAAAGGTATTAAAAACAGGCATAATAATTAAGTTTCCTACCAGTTGTGTTTTATTTCGTTTAAGCCAGTTTCTTTCATTTTTAGGAGCTTTGAAGAATCTAGATAAGGAAGGCATATCCGCTGCTAATGTAGCCCAGAATCCCATATTCGCCATTACAACGACCATGAATGCTGTAAAAGCAGCACCTCCTGTAGTTGGACTTTCCACCCATGACCATATATTTTTCCCTTGTTCCGTTGCTTGATCTGCTAATGTGACATACATCCAACATGCAATAAGAATAATAATCGGTGCGGCTAAATCAGCAAAGCGCTCAATCGATTTAATACCCAATGATGTATTAACCAACTGAAGAACAGCAAATAATAAAAAGCATACTAGCCAATTATCAAAATCAAATAATAAATTTAAAATAGCATTGATTGCAGAAGCTCCGAAATACGTATTAATACCGAACCAACAAGATGCTGTAATCCCCCTAACAACCGATGGAATATGCGTACCTATTGTCCCAAATGGCGCCCTCATATAAACAGGAAAGGAAAGACCATGTTCAATTCCGATATCGCCTATAATACTCATAAATATCCCTATTGCTACCGATCCTATAACAGTTGCGAGGATAACCATTCCTAATGATAAATGTTGAATACCCCCACCACCAATAGCAAAGGCCGCTAGAACAATAGCCATTCCAACCCAAATCACTGCAAAACCAAACGTACCAATATTGCGTTCATTCTCTTTAATAGGAAGTAAATCAGGAGACTTTAGATAATTATTTTTATTCATAAAAAACACCCCTCATTTATTGAATATTCAATCAAATGATACTCCACTTATTCACTACCCTCTCTCCTTTTCATAAGAGGTGCTTCACGGTTCATTGTTCTCCCTTCGAAACAATTGAAAATAATAATTATCTACAAACTTCCCTGTCAATGAAGTGTGGCAGAAACATCTTTATCGACTTTTCGTTCTCCGAATTTAGCCCTTTTTACAAATTCACCCACACCTGGCTTTCCAACAAATTGATGATTTCGAATGACAAATTCTCCACGAGATAACACAGAAACTGGTTCTCCAGTAACTTGTAATCCCTCAAAAGGATTATAGTCTACAGCCATGTGATGATTCTTAACAGAAATTGTTCTTTCAATGGTAGGATCAAAAATGACAATATCTGCATCTGCTCCAACTGCAATAGTTCCTTTTTTCGGATATAATCCAAATAATTTAGCTGCTGCTGTTGATGTTATATCCACAAATTGATTTAAAGAAATTCTTCCTTTCGCTACACCTTCTGAATATAAAATGCTAACTCGATCCTCAATTAGTGGTCCTCCGTTAGGTATTTTCGAAAAATCATCTTTCCCTAAATCTTTTTGCCCTACGAAATCAAATGAGCATTGATCCGAACCAATTGTTTGGAGCTGACCAGTTTTTATAGCATTCCATAATATATCCTGATTCCACTTTTCTCGTAACGGAGGTGACCAAACATATTTTGCTCCTTCAAAGTTTGGTTTTTCTAAGTAGGTCTGGTCAAGAACTAAATATTGCGGGCATGTTTCACCCCAAATATTAATTCCATTATTTCTAGCCTCTGCAATTTTTCTTGCTGCTTCGGCACAACTTACATGAACGACGTATAACTGTGAATCTGCAAGTCCAGTTAGTGTAGCTGCTCTTCCTGTTGCTTCCCCTTCAACCTCAGGTGGTCTTGTCAGAGCATGATAAATCGGTTCGGTTTTGCCCTCATTAATGGCTTTCTTAACTAAATAATCAATAACATCACCATTTTCAGCATGAACCATTACAAGTGCTTTTAGTTCTTTAGCCGCTACAAGTGTTCGAAATAGCGTTTCATCATCTGCTTGAAACTGATTTTTATATGCCATAAAAACTTTAAAAGAGGTAATGCCTTCTTTTTCAACCATCTCAGGAAGCTCATTTAATACTTTGTCATTCATTTCTACAATTTGGAGATGAAAGCCATAATCAATTACTGCTTTTTCTTTTGACTTCCTATGCCATTCTGCAAGAGAGCTACTCAAACTTTCTCCTTTTTTCGTTAAACAAAAATCAATAATTGTTGTCGTTCCCCCAAATGCCGCTGCCTTTGTACCGGTTTCAAAATCATCTCTTGTAACCGTTCCTCCAAATGGCATATCTAAATGCGTATGTGGGTCAATCCCCCCTGGAAATACATATTTTCCTGTTGCATCAACTACTTCTGCATCTACCTCAGATAGGTTCATACCAATTCCACTTATTACACCATTTTCGATACATACATCTGCACGATACGTATCTGTTGCTGTCACAATTGTCCCGTTCTTAATAATTTTTTTCATCATAATCCACCTCTTCTTTAAATTGAGTAGTTAATTATTTAATTCCAATTCACAAGTGACAGCACCCAATGCAGCTTGACGCTCATTCCAAGTCATTGGAGGTAACTGATTAGCAACCTCAACCATATCAATTGCCCCGTCCACTGGACAAACAATAGAACATAAATTACAACCAACGCAATCCTCTTCCCTTACTTTCAGAATAGGATTGCCACTATCATCAGTAAGCATATCTATGCACTGGTGAGAAGTATCTTCACAAGCTATATGACATTTATTACAGTTAATACAAACATCATTGTTTATTTTTGCTACGATATTATAATTAAGATTTAAATTCCCCCAATCAGAGTACTTACTAACAGATTTCCCAACGATTTCTTGAACAGAAGCTATTCCTTTTTCATCCAAATAATTATTTAAACCTTCAATCATGTCTTCTACAATCCTAAATCCATGATGCATTGCAGCAGTACAAACTTGGACTCCAGTTGCTCCCATAAGCATAAACTCGACCGCATGCTGCCAATTTCCAATACCACCTATACCTGAGATTGGTACATTGATTCTTGGATTTCTTGCACAATCTCCAACCATATGAAGAGCAATAGGTTTAACCGCAGGACCACAATATCCACCATGAGCACCTTTCCCTCCAACATGAGGAATAGTATCCCAAGTATCAATATCCACTCCTGCCAAACTGTTAATTGTATTAATCATACTGATAGCATCCGCCCCACCATTGGCAGCAGCCTCAGCTGTCACCGTTATATCTGTAATGTTAGGAGTAAGTTTGACAATGACTGGTGTTTTAGCGACTTCTTTGACCCAGTATGTTTGTTTTTCTACTAAAGATGGTACTTGACCAGATGCAGATCCCATGCCGCGTTCAGCCATACCATGTGGACAACCAAAATTCAATTCCAGGCCATCTACACCAACATCTTCTACACGCTTTACGATTTCATGCCATTTGTCTTGCTTAGGCTCAACCATTAACGATGCAATAATTGCATGATTCGGGAAACGCTTTTTCGTTTCGTATATTTCCTTTAAATTCACTTCTAAAGGACGATCCGTTATTAATTCAATATTGTTAAACCCAGCTACCCTTTGCCCATTAAAACTAACCGCTGCAAACCTTGAGGAAACATTTAGAATTGGCTCACCTAGCGTTTTCCAAACCGCTCCTCCCCACCCTGCTTCAAATGCTCTTTGAACTTGGTAACCCGAATTAGTTGGAGGTGCAGAAGCTAACCAAAAAGGGTTGGGTGATTTAATTCCGGCCAAATTAATACGTAAATCCGCCATTGTATTCCCTCCTAAATGGAATTTATTACGCCATTTCCAATTCTGTACTAGTAGCTAACTTATGAATTGCATATGCACTATCCTTCCCTTGCTGAGCAGCGGAAACAACCATTGCTTCTCCTTGCCCTTTACCAAAAATCGCGTCTCCACAAGCGAAAACCTTTGCTTTTGATGTTTGATACGTTTCTTGATTAATTTTGATTACACCGCCATCATGCAGTAGCTCGAACTGTTCAATGAGCTCTATATATCTCGTTTGACCAATCGCTTTTATGACCGCATCAGCTTCCATGATAAATTTCGAGTCTTGAATAGGAACAGGACGTCTTCTACCATCATCTCCTGCTGAATCTAATTTCATCTTGATACACTCAATTCCAGTTACATTGCCTTGCTCATCCCCAACAATTCGCACAGGTGCTGTTAGCCATCGGAACTCAACACCATCTTGCTTCGCAAATTCATACTCGAAATCATAAGCAGTCATTTCTTCCTTCGTGCGTCTATATAATATTTTCACATTTTCCGCACCTAGACGAACCGAGCATGTAGCCGCATCAATAGCTGTATTACCAGCACCAATTACCATCACTTTCTTTCCCATAAATCGATCCGTAATCGGTTTAACTTTTGTCTCCTTTACAAAATCAATTGCATCGTAAACACCAGCTAGCTCTTCTCCAGCAATACCGATATTAGGAACTTTAGACATTCCTATAGCTAAAAGAATAAAGTCAAAGTTATTCATTACATCTTCTACAGATAAATCTTGGCCAATTCTAGTATTATATTGGATTTTGACACCTAACTGCTCTACTTGCTGTACTTCCCAATAAGACACTGCTTGCGGAAGCCTAAAGGAAACAATTCCATATGTATTCAATCCACCAGCCTTTTCTTCCGCTTCAAATATCGTAACCTGATATCCTAGCAATCGTAATTCTCTAGCTGCAGATAAGCCAGCTGGACCACCACCAATGATTGCAACTGACTTCCCATTTTCACTTCCTGGTTCAAACAAGACTTGTTCATTCTGAATAGCCCAATCTGTAGCATAACGCTGCAAGTTTCCAATCATAATTGGCTTAGTTGAATGATTGAGCACGCAAGCTCCTTCACATAATTCCTCTGTTGGACAAACCCGTGAACAGCTAGCTCCCACCGGATTAGCTTGCATAATTGTCTTAGCTGACCCTTTTACATTCCCTGATGCAATTTTCTTAATAAAGGACGGAATATCTATACTTGTTGGACATGCATTGATACAAGGAGCATCGTAACAATAAAGACAACGATTTGATTCCTCAAGTGCTTCCTGCTTCGTTAAGCCTACTTGCACTTCCTGAAAGTTCTTCATTAAACCTTCAACTAAACTCGATTGATTACATCCGCTCATTACTAAAAACCTCCTTACAAAAATTTAAAAATGTAATAGCAATAGTAATGCGACAAAATGAATGAATAATATATTAAAATGGAAATTATGTTCGTAATAAACACTCTGGTAATAAAGGAATAGACTGTAAGAAGAAGGAGGACTTAAACTTTTGGATTTTTTGTGAAGTAACATTTATATACAATAAATTATGACTAAGAGTCTCATATAATAAAATGTGTAGGATTCAAGATAAAAGGAAATTGTAAAGACATGGAGAGTTAAGTTAAAGTAATAGCAAAAAATTATAAAAGTAAACTATGGTAAAAATAAAGAAAATAATATTTTTATAAAAAGCACCCCCATATAAAAAATGATAATAAAACAATTATAAAAGCCTTATTATCTTTATTTCATTAGACAATCTGTAATAAATATTCAACAAAAACGAGACAATCATTATACTGTTTGTGTGGAATTAGTCTATCTGAACTATGTTTACATAAATTTCCCCCTTCACTCCATACTAACTAAGCAAAAATTAGCAAAGGATTCAGAACAAAAAATTCTGAATCCTTTTCAAACTTAAATTTCTTACTTAAGATGCGTTATGTGTTTTAACACGCTTAAACCATTTAGGAAATGCCCACTCTTTCTTTACTTTCTTTTCTTTCTCTCTTCCCTTATTAATAAACAAACTTACACCTATTTCAGTAGCAACATATACCACATATATAATAGCTATTGTAATCAACAATATTTTCACCATATACATCTCCTCTAAAAGGTATATCTTTTTAATCATTTTCCCTAACCCGCATTTAATAAAACTAGAATTGAGTACTAAAAAATATTATGAAAACAAAGCTCTTTGTATGACAAAAAACACCTAAAACAATGAATCGTCTTAGGTGTTTTAAACTTATATTATTTTAACCACTCAGTGTGGTAAACTCCTTCTTTATCTACACGCTCATATGTGTGAGCTCCAAAGTAGTCACGTTGTGCTTGCAGAAGGTTTGCAGGTAATCTTTCAGAACGATAGCTATCGTAGTATGAAAGTGCAGCTGAGAAACATGGTACTGGAATACCGTTTGTCACAGCAAGTGCAATTACTTCACGTAGCGCACTTTGGTAGTTTTCAACGATGTCTTTGAAATATGGATCTAATAGCAGGTTCTTAAGCGCTGGATTACGATCATACGCATCTTTAATGCTTTGTAAGAAACGAGCACGGATAATACAACCACCACGGAAAATCATTGCGATTTCGCCGTATTGAAGATCCCAATTGTATTCTTCTGAAGCTGCACGCATTTGAGCAAATCCTTGTGCATATGAACAGATTTTACTCATATACAGTGCTTTACGTACTGCTTCAATTAGTGCTTTCTTATCTCCAGTATATTCTTTCGTTTCTGGGCCAGAAAGAACTTTACTTGCTTCTACACGCTCTTCTTTAATTGCTGATAAGAAACGAGCGAATA
Organism: Bacillus massiliigorillae; assembly: GCF_000380245.2. GTDB lineage: Bacteria > Bacillota > Bacilli > Bacillales > DSM-1321 > Bacillus_AD > Bacillus_AD massiliigorillae. Next base: position 661,514 of record NZ_HG428741.1, on the reverse strand, counting down.
CAGATTCAGTGATGATTGGAAGTGGAACACCTAAGTCAAGTGAGCTTTGGCTTGTCCATTTTCCAGTTCCTTTTTGACCAGCGCGGTCTAGGATTACATCAACCATTGGTTTACCTGTTTCGTCATCGTACTTCTTGAAAATATCAGCTGTGATTTCAATTAAGTAGCTATCAAGTTCACCTTTATTCCACTCTGAGAACACTTCGTGAAGCTCTTCTGCACTTAAACCTAATACATTCTTCAATAAGAAGTATGATTCAGAAATTAATTGCATATCACCATATTCAATTCCATTATGAACCATTTTCACATAATGACCCGCACCATCTGGACCAATATATGTTGTACATGCTTCACCATCTACTTTAGCCGAAATTTCTTTAAAGATCGGTGCAACTAGCTCATAAGCTTCTTTTTGTCCACCAGGCATGATTGATGGTCCTTTTAATGCACCTTCTTCTCCACCTGATACACCAGTTCCGATAAAGTTGATGCCTGCTTCACTTAATTCTTTATTACGACGAACTGTATCTTTGAAGAATGTATTTCCTCCGTCGATTACGATGTCGCCTTTATCAAGAAGTGGCTTTAATTGTTGAATTGTTGCGTCTGTAGCAGCACCAGCTTTAACCATTAATAAAATTTTACGTGGTTTTTCTAATGAATTTACAAACTCTTCAAGCGTATATGTAGGAACAACTTGCTTTCCTTCTGATTCTTTCATCATTTCATCTGTTTTCTCACGAGAACGATTATACACTGAAACAGAATAGCCTCTGCTTTCAATGTTAAACGCTAAGTTCTTACCCATAACAGCAAGACCTATAACACCAATTTGTTGCATATTGTAACGTCCCTTCTGTAGTCAATCTTCATAAGTATTATATATAGCATTACTTACTGTACCAGTGATTAAAGCTATCTTCAACTTAAACCACTTCATTCCTATTCTATACTATTTTCCAAAGTAAATCATTCTTTCATTAAATCATCAAAAACATCTTTACTAAAACTCGTTTCTGTGAATGTTGATTTCTTCTTCACTTCAGCACCTTGAGCAGCTTTATGAATAATATTCTTCCCAAATTTCTGCTGTAATGCTTCTACTGTTTTTAATAAAGGTTCTTCCTTCGCATCTTTTTCAAAAGAAAACAAGTCCAACTGTTTCACAGCCTCTTGTTCTTCAATCACATCAAAAGCCGTTACACCAAGAAGACGTACGGCGTTACCATTCCAATGCTTCTGAAATAACTCTTTCGCTTTGTGATAAATATCCTCTTTCTCTACAAAAGGATTTAAGACTGTCTGACTTCTATTAATTGTTTTCCGATCTTGATAACGAATGGTTACACCTATTTTTGTACCGAGTAACTTTTTCGTTTTTAGCCGTGCAGAAACTTTGTTTGATAACTTCTGCAAAACATCAAACAATTCTCGCTGATTTGTAATATCCTTCGGTAAGGTGGTAGAGTTTCCAACACTTTTAAAATCATAGATTGATTCCGGATCAACCGGGGATATATGATTACCATTTGCTTTTTCTTTAAGCCGCAAACCATTAATTCCGAGCAACGCCTTCAACTGAATCTCGTTCGCTTTCGCTAAATCTCCAATTGTATAAACACCGATTGTCTGTAATTTCTCTGCTGTTTTTTGCCCAATACCGTGCATCTCAGCAGTTTGTTTTGGCCAAAGTATATGAGGAACATCTCTTTTACGTAAAATCGTAATACCCATCGGCTTCTTCATATCTGAAGCTGTTTTTGCTAAAAATTTATTCGGAGCAATACCTATACTACATGGTATATCCATCGTTTCATAAATACGCTGTTGTATGCTATGGGCAATATCCAAGGGTGAACCTAAATGACTACACTCCGTAATATCTAAATACCCTTCATCAATTGAAACAGGCTCAACCAATTCTGTATATGTTCTCAACAACTGAAAAATAGCAATCGACATCGTCCGATATTTATCAAAATCTGGTTTCATTACAAGAAGATTTGGACATAGTTTCTTTGCTTCCCAAAGAGACATCGTTGTTCGAACACCGAACTTTCTAGCCTCGTAGCTACATGTGACAATAATGCCTCTCCTCTCTTCAGGATTCCCCGCAATCGCTAACGGCTTACCTTTTAAGCGAGGATTATATGCCATTTCAACAGAAGCATAAAAACTATTCATATCAACATGCAGAATGACTCTACCGTTCACAGGATACATATTACTCATAACCATCACCATTTTTTAAACTTGATTCTTATATTTTATCAGAAGGCTAACATCAAAGTCCCGTTATTTATCTAACAGTAAACCCATCACATATAAATCATAGTATTCTCCATTTAATAACGTAGAATTTTTCAAGCATCCTTCGATTTCAAAACCAAATTTCTTGTAAAGCTCTACTGCTCCTATGTTATCACATCTCGTATCTAATTGAATTCTTGTCGTAATTCCATTAGATTTAGCCCACTCAATCAATTGCTGAATAATTTGACTCCCTATTCCTTTTCCATGATACATTTTCTTCACTACTATACCTAATTCACCTGAATGGCGAGATTTAATCTTATTACTAGAATTGATTGTACCAATGCCAACTATTTCGTCATTCTCAAAGGCAAGAATCATTACGCTGTTTTTTTGTTCAGCTACTGCCTTAATAGATTGCACTTGATCCTCAACATTTAATGGATATTCATCTTGTTCAAAACTTAAAAAGGTTGTTTCACCACCGACAATATTATAAAAATCAACTATCGCTTGAGCATCATCTATTGTTGGTTGTCTAAATATAATCTCTGGCATTTTATGTACACTCCATTCATAACCATATTAATCAAATATATAACACGTTTCATATATAGCTTTTTGGAAACTAGTATAACACAGCGTGAAAAAAAGGAGCTGAAATTATTCAGCTCCTAATACTAGAAAGTATATTACTTTGTATTTTCTTGTAATGCATCAGGGTACACTACAGTGTCGAAAACCTTTGAAGTTGCTTCATCTTTCAAATGAAACGTAGCTTTGTATTCATCAGGTTTTACGCCGTCAAATAATTGATAAAACATGGATTGCATCGCTAAACCAAAGATTGCAAAACCATCCATACTATTCTCATAAGCTGCTTGATCAACTACAATTGTGAATTCTGTAAACTTTTTATTATATTCTACACCTTTAACAGAAGCTAAATCCTTATTTGTTTCAAGCTCCTTTATAGAATCTTTAATAGTCGTCTCCATCTCTTTCATCATTTTGGTATGTTGAGATTTAGACATTTTATAAGTAAGAGAGCCGTCCTCATTCTTCGTAACTTCTTTAACTCCATCTTTTTTAGCTTCAGCTATTACTTTATCAATGTCTTCGCCTTCAAAGAATGATGCAGGTAATGTTACTTCAACGTTCAACAAACCTTTATCGACTTCTACAGCGCCCTTCTCTTCACTTTTCTCTTTTTTAGAATCATCATTTGATGAGCATGCTACTAGTGAAATACTTAATACTAATAGCAATAATAATTTGATAGATTTCAATGTATATCCTCCTAAGCATAAATAAATACATCATTGAGCCTATCAAATTACACAAAAACATGTCTATAAAAACGCTTAATTGTCATCAAATTTTACTTATTTTACAATAACTATTTTGTGCATTAAACTCTAGTCTTCAATGTATAATGCAAAATCTTCTCAGCACCATCTGGACCTTCTCGCTTAATGCCTCGATAATCATAACCTGCTTTCAAGTAAACACGTTCTGCTCTAGCATTGCCTAAATTAACGACCGAGAAAAGTTCCAAAATATGCGGATAATGTACCCTTACAAACTGTGGTAGCATACACATTGCTGTTTGAGCAAAGCCATTACCTTGATATTTAGGATTAACAGATAATGATCGAATTAACATCGTATGCTCCACTTCGCTGTCATGTAAGGCATCCTTTGCATCGTGAAGGACAAATAAACCAATAGGATTTTGCTGAAGTAACATGACAACTGGATCAGAGTATGAATTACTAGCAAATCTAGCAATTGCCTCGCTTGGCATAAGCGTGTACACACTCTGAGTATCATCTAATTCATAACTACAAAGTCTCTCCCGATATTTCTCTTCATAAAATGCTAATTTAATATCACTTGAATTCAACCTATTTTCCCCCTTTATCATACTATATACATCCAAAATCACACTTAATAGTTATATATTACTAGAAAACACAAATTAAACCAACAAAAGAGGTTGCCAGAGAATTTTTCTCTCAAGCAACCTCTTTATTCATTCATTTGTATTTAAATACCTCAATGTAAAACATAATGAAGAATTTTTTTAAATCCACTAGGGTCTTGCCTTCTAATTCCACGATCAATATAACCTGCTTTGATATACACATGTTCTGCCCTTTTATTCTTAAAATTAACAATGAGAAAAAGCTCCAAAACACCTGGATAATTCTTCTTCACAAACTCAGGTAATAATTTCATTGCATCTTGTGCATAACCTAAACCTTGGAAAGAAGGATTAACAGATACAGAACGAATTAACATCATATTATCGAGCTCCGTAAGATAACGAATTGCTTCACCAGCCTGCAATACAAAAAAACCAATAGGCTGTTCATCCTTCAATATTACAATAGGAAAACTAAATGCATCATTCTCACAACTAGTAAGTGCTTCACAAGGTAATGTTGTGAAATTTCTTTGGATTTCATCTAATTGATAATTACATATTTTTTCTTTATATTTTTCTTCATAAAAAACTAACTCTATTGTCCCTATTCCCTTTGCCATCTGCTCTTTGTCCCCTTAAAATGTTATACATTAATAACAAATATCCCTCTAATACAAAAGCCGAATAATTAATAATAGCATATATTTTAAATTTTCAGTAATTTGTTTACGTCTATTTTTAGCTAGATAACGAGAATATTATCACAAATAATAGAATTTTAAAAATACAAAACCTTACATCATTTACAGATGTAAATCAAAAAAGGATGTACAAAAGTGAAATTCAATCACTTTTGTACATCCTTACCTTATATTATTCTGCTACAACTTGAACGATTGAAACAACCATTTCCGCAATTTTCTCTAATTCTTCAACTGGCATTTTTTCGTTTGTAGTGTGAATGTCTTCGTAACCAACAGCAAGGTTTACAGTTGGAATACCGAATCCAGCAATTACGTTTGCATCACTACCACCACCGCTGTGTTGTAATGAAGAAGTACGACCGATTTTTTCAGCAGCTTTTTTGGCTACTTCTACAACATGGTCTCCATGACCATATTTGAATCCTGGGTACATGACTTCAATATCAACAATAGCTTCTCCACCCATTTCTTTGGCAGTTGATTCGAAAGCTTCTTTCATTTTTGCCGCTTGAGCTTCCATCTTTTCACCGATTAATGAACGAGCTTCAGCAAGAATATCTACATGATCACAAACGATATTTGTTTGCTTACCACCTTCGAAACGACCAATATTTGCTGTTGTTTCTTCATCAATGCGTCCTAAAGGCATTTTCGCAATTGCTTTAGCTGCAATAGTAATAGCACTAACACCTTTCTCAGGAGCTACACCAGCATGAGCTGTTTTTCCTTTAATAGTTGCTGTAATTTTTGCTTGAGTCGGTGCAGCAACAACGATTTCTCCTACTTTACCATCACTATCTAATGCATAACCATATTTCGCAGTAATAAGAGATGGATCTAATACTTTCGCACCTACTAATCCTGACTCTTCACCAACTGTAATAATGAATTGGATAGCTCCATGAGCAATGTTTTGTTCCTTTAATACACGAATAGCTTCAAACATAGCAGCTAGACCTGTTTTGTCATCTGCACCAAGAATTGTTGTACCATCTGTAACAACATATCCGTCTACAATTGAAGGTTTTACACCTTTACCTGGAACTACCGTATCCATGTGTGAAGTAAAGTAAATTGTATCAACGCCGTCTTTTGTAGCTGGTAATGTGCAAATTAAGTTACCTGCACCAAAACCTGTTTTCGCAGCTGCATCATCTTCAATAACTTCTACTCCTAATGACGTAAACTTTTCCTTCAATACTTTAGAGATTTCTGTTTCATATCTAGATTCTGAGTCAATTTGTACTAATTCTAGAAACTCATCAAGCAATCTTTGTTTATTAATCATCATTTATTAAACCTCCATCTATGTACTACTCCTTTAGTATACCCATTGTAAAAGCTAAGTGGCAAATCCATTTTATACAAAGAAAAACCATCACCGGTTCTTTTTACTGATAGAATAGCTGCTTGTTTTACCTCAAAGTAAAAAGAAGCCATACGGGAGGCATAAGACGAACTGTTCTTGGAAACCCTCTTTTGGTTTCCAAAACAGTTTGGCTTATGACCGAGTATGGCAGGTGTAAGGTTGGACAAAGAAAAACTGACACCGGCTCTTTTTGCTGCCATTAAACTACAAAACAAAAAGTCTGAAGCTATGAAAACTTCAGACTTTTTTGTTTATTATAACGGAATATTTCCGTGTTTTTTATATGGACGATCTTCTTTTTTGTTACGTAACATATCAAGAGCTTGGATAATCTTAATACGTGTATCACGAGGATCGATAACATCATCAACCATACCTTGACTAGCAGCAACATATGGATTTGCGAATTTTTGACGATATTCTTCGATTTTCTTCGCTCTTGTTTCTTCTGGATTATCACTATTTGCAATTTCACGAGCAAAGATGATATTTGCAGCACCTTCAGAACCCATAACAGCGATTTCTGCATTTGGCCATGAGAATACAATATCAGCACCAATTGATTTACTGTTTAGTGCAACATATGCTCCACCATATGCTTTACGAAGAATAACTGTTAATTTAGGAACAGTTGCTTCTGAATATGCATAAAGGATTTTTGCACCGTGACGAATAATTCCACCATGCTCTTGTTTAACTCCTGGGAAGAACCCTGTTACATCTTCAAATGTAATTAAAGGAATATTGAAAGAGTCACAGAAACGGATGAAACGCGCTGCTTTATCAGATGAATCAATATCCAATCCACCAGCAAGGAATTTAGGTTGGTTACAAACTAAACCAACAGATTGTCCTTTAATACGAGCAAAACCAACAACCACGTTGCGTGCAAAATCTTTATGAACTTCAAAGAAGCTGTCTGTATCTACTACTTGTTCTACTACTTTACGAACATCATAAGGTCTAGTACCTTCAATTGGTACAACTTCTGTTAAGTCTGGACGATAATCATCTTTATCATCATAAGGCTCAACATGTGGCTTCTCATTATTATTTTGAGGTAAATAGCTTAATAATGTACGAACATTTTGTAATACTTCTTCTTCAGATGGAGCTCTAAAGTGAGCAGCACCACTAATACTATTGTGTACTTTCGCACCACCAAGACCTTCCGAGCTGATTTTTTCACCAGTTACTGTTTCAATTACCTTTGGTCCAGTAATGAACATTTGACTTGTCTTCTCAACCATGAATACAAAGTCAGTAATCGCTGGTGAATACACTGCACCGCCTGCACAAGGTCCCATGATTACAGAAATTTGTGGAATTACTCCAGAATAAATCGAGTTACGATAGAAAACATGACCGTAACCATCAAGTGAAAGTACTCCTTCTTGAATACGCGCTCCGCCTGAATCATTTAAACCAACGAATGGTGCACCATTCTTAGCTGCTAAATCCATAACATTCGCAATTTTCTTAGCATGCATTTCTCCAAGCGCTCCACCGAATACAGTAAAATCTTGCGAGAATAAATAAACATCGCGACCATTTACTTTACCATAACCAGTTACTACGCCATCTCCAGGACCGTCTACTTGATCAAGACCAAAATCTACACAACGATGTTCAATGAATGGTCCAATTTCAACAAATGTACCTGGGTCTAAAAATAAATCAATTCTTTCACGAGCAGTTAGCTTACCTTTTTCATGTTGTTTTTCAATTTTCGAATCGCCACCGCCAAGTTCTACCTCGCGCTTTCTATCATACATATCATTAATTTTATCATAAATATCAATCATCAGTGTGCCTCCCCTTGTTCGTCTCGTTCGCAAAATTCAAACAATACTCCGCCTGTTGATTTAGGATGTAGGAATGCTACTTTTGCATTATGAGCCCCATTCTTTGGTTCATCATTAATCATCTTAATCCCTTTAGCTTTTACTTCATCAATACGTCCTTGGATATCCTTAACACCAAGCGCTAAATGATGAATTCCTTCACCACGCTTACTAATAAACTTAGCAACTGGACTTTCTTCAGATAAAGGTTGAAGTAGTTCTAATCTTGTGTTGCCAGCATTCAAGAATGCTACAGTTACACCTTGACTTTCTACTGTTTCGCATCCTTCTAATTCCATACCTAGAACATCACGATAGTATTCTAAAGACTGATCGATTGACTTTACCGCGATACCAATATGGTCGATTTTCTCTATCATTGACCTTCCCCCATTTTCCCCCTGGTTATTGCAAACAATATACAATTCTACATCATTCGCAATATTCCTTCTTTTTTTCTTTATTTTTTAAAAATTTAATTAATTACATAGACTATTATAATACAAGACACTTCATTATGAAACTATTATAATACAATATTTTTAAATATCAAAATAATATGCTTATATATCTTCGTCTAAAGTTCATCTATAAACCAATTTAAATCACTTGTTTTGTTTTTGTAGAGAAGGTAGAATGAATCTAAATAATTAACTTATAAAGGAAGGTCTAAATGAAGGCAAAAAAAATCCAAAAAATTGCTGTATATATGATGATAATTATGATGCTACTATCTACGGTACTAGCGGGGATTTCATTCCTTTTTTAATTTAAACGCGTATTTATGTGAAAAAACAGCCTATAATAACAAAACCTGCTGGCAATCTTCTAAAGATTTGCTAGCAGGTTTTTTCTCTATTCTTCTATAGCTCCATATTCTTTTGCAATTTGTTTAAAGCTTTTAGAAGACATGGTAACAAGAATCTTGCTTTGTAATGGTATTAATTCATATAATCTTTCCACATCACTGTTCTTCATACGAATACAACCATTCGAAATATATTTTCCAACTGACCAAGGCTGATTCGTTCCGTGAACACCATACGTTCTACCATCTGTGCCTAAAGCATCAAATCCTAACCAGCGGGTTCCGAGTGGATTTCGTGGATCACCACCAGGAATATTTTTTTTGCGGTAGTAAGGGTTTTTCGCCTTTACGATGAATGTAAATAATCCTTCAGGAGTTAATTCGTTACTCTTGCCTGTTCCAACTGGAAAGATTTCTACAACCTTCCCATCCTTAATAAAAGCAAGCTTATTATTCGCTTTATTAACAATCACAAAAGGATTTTGTTTTAACGTTTCCGCTTCTGCGACAGAAGCGGGATATAAGAAAGAAAACATTAATAAAAAAGACAACACTACTTTCAAAGACAATCACCCTAAACTTTTTGCTTAGTTTAGGCTAATACTTTCTTTTTCATTCCTTCTTTCTCCCTTGAAAATCCTTTATACACACTTTTCAAAATTAAATATTTTTCTAGTTCTTTAATCGTTCCCATCATAGCAACTTGTACATCAAATTCTTCTCTTGTTTTAGGTAAGTCCATTGCATGAATTTGCCCCAACATATCTTCCAGCTTTTTCAAATAAATATGTGAAGTATTATACGGATGAATATGAAGACTTAAATCATCAATAAAATCGGCAATTAAATGACTATACGGTGAAGTGGATGGAATCGAAGCAACGAGCGGAAACAATCTTTCAATAATTTCAAACTGCTTCTCCCTCATCTTGAAATAGTAATAATATAAATCATCATGACGAGTCACATGATTTTCCACATCACGAAAAGCTAATGATTTTGCCTCTGTAATCATATCATAAACAACCATAATTTCTTTTCCATCCCAATTGCTCTCATTCGTACGAATATATAATGCCATTTTCTGAAATATAAACGAAAAGTTCTTTTCAATGTTTTGTTGATATTTTTTTAATTCTGCTTCCATACTTGGCATGTACATATTTATAATAAGTGCAACCGTCATTCCAACCACTAATAAAGCGATTTCGTTTAATAATAAATTCAACGTAACATGACCTGCAGAATAAATATGTAGAATAATGACACTACTTGTTACAATACCTTCTTTCACATTAGCAGCTACTACAGTAGGAATAAAAACCAGTAGCATTAATCCTATGACAGCTGGATTAAATCCTATTCCCTCAAAGAATATCGTCGAATATAACATTGCAATTAAACACGCTATTAAACGACTAAACGCAGCCTTTATTGATTTCTTCTTCGTTACTTGCACACAAAGTATTGTAATAATTCCTGCCGAAGCAAAGCTATGAAGATTGAGTATCTGAGCAATGTAAATAGCGATCGCTACACCTATAGCTGTTTTAAGTGTTCTGTATCCTATTTTTATCATAAATTCCTTCTTTCGCTCCATATTGGAAAATAATAATGTAAATGGATCATCTCTATACTAATATTTAAAGTATGGCATTTGAAAACTAACTTTTCAATAAACATTACCAGTTAATTGCATAATTAACATAAAAGACATAGTGGTTTTATTTCACAACTATTATTTTAATAATAAAAATATAAAACCATACAATCATTATTCATAAAGTTATTTAAAAACAAAAAAACAGACCCAAATTGGATCTGCTTTCTTTATGATTAAACTTCTTCACAATACTCATCGAAGTATTGTTGTAACTTACCGATAACTGACATTGGATCATGACCTTCGATTTCATGTCTTTCTACCATTGTGCAAATCTTTCCATCTTTCAATAATGCAAAAGATGGTGAAGATGGTGGATAACCTTCGAAATAGCTTCTAGCTTGTTCAGTTGCTGCTTTATCTTGTCCAGCAAAAACCGTTACAAGTTGATCTGGCTTCTTATCATAATGAATGGCATGAGCTGCAGCAGGTCTAGCAATTCCACCAGCACATCCACATACCGAGTTAATTAATACAAGTGTTGTACCTTTCTTTGAGAATGCTTCAGTTACTTCTTCAGGTGTTGTTAATTCAGTATATCCAGCAGCTTTCATTTCATTTCGAGCTGTGCTTACAACATCATTCATGAAAAAATTAAAATCCATATTCATTGGCGTATCTCTCCTAAAATAATCTGTCATTACCAACATAATAACAATAGTAAGCTCCGTATTCAACCAATAAAGACACGAAAGTAGTTGAACACGGAGCTTAATTATTACTCTATTTATTAAGATTATAAAGGAAAGTTTGAATAGCTTCCATTACTGCCAAACTTACCGTTTTATCACCATTCATCACTTCTTGTTCTAATACAGGAAGCAATGAACGCATTTGTTGATTATCAAAGAATACTCGGTGAAGCTGATGTGATAGTGATTGATTCATCCATTCTTTCGTTTGGAATCTTCTTCTCTCATTAAATACACCACTTTGCTTTCCTTGCTTCATAAAGTCTTGAATGACTTCCCAAATTTCTTGAATACCATCACCTTCAATGCTAGAGCAAGCGTACGCTTGTGTTTGCCACCCTTGCGTAGCTGGTTGAAGGAAATGAAGAATGCGATTATACTCTTCTTTCGTTACCATCGCATTTCGTTTATTATCGCCGTCCGCTTTATTTACAACGATGGCATCAGCTAGCTCCATAATACCTTTTTTCATACCTTGTAATTCATCGCCCGCTCCAGTGATAGCGAGTAGCATGAAGAAATCCGTCATACCACGAACGATGGCTTCGCTTTGACCAACACCAACTGTTTCGATAATGATGACATCGAAACCAGCTGCTTCACAAAGTAACATGCTTTCCCTTGTTTTTCGATGTACACCGCCCAAGGTTCCCTCTGATGGAGAAGGACGAATAAAAGCATTTTCATGTCCAGATAGCAATTCCATTCGTGTTTTATCACCAAGAATACTACCACCTGTAATAGTTGAACTTGGATCAATAGCTAGAACGGCTACTTTATGGTCAGAGTTACATAAATCTGTTCCAAATCGTTCAATAAACGTACTTTTACCTGCACCTGGCACTCCAGAAATCCCTATACGAATAGACTTATTCGTATAAGGTAGTACTTTCTGAAGTAACTCTTGTGCACTTTCAAAGTGATGCTGCGCATTGCTCTCAATTAGTGTAATACCTTTCGCTAACATTGCACGATTACCTGCTAAAATTCCTTGTAGAATTTCATCAGTATTTATTTCACGTCGATTCTTCTTCACAAATTTTGTATGCTTCTCGTTATTGTTCTTCATTATGAAGACACTTCCTCATAACCAAGCGCTTTATAAATAGCTTGCATTAATGTTTTAGCTGCTTCTGGAATAACAGTACCAGGTCCAAAGATTGCAACTGCACCATTTTCACGTAAATAATCGTAATCTTGTTGTGGAATAACTCCACCAACAATAACTAGAATATCTTCACGTCCCAATTTCTTAAGCTCTGCAACTAGCTGTGGTAATAATGTTTTATGTCCAGCAGCAAGTGAACTCATACCAACAACGTGTACATCATTTTCTACAGCTTGTTTTGCAGTTTCTTCTGGTGTTTGGAAAAGAGGTCCGATATCAACGTCAAATCCTAAATCTGCGAATGCAGTAGCTACAACCTTTACGCCACGGTCATGACCATCTTGTCCCATTTTCGCCATTAAGATACGAGGTCTTCTTCCTTCATTTTCAAGGAAGTCCTCAGTCATTTGTAGAACTTCTGAAATATCAACTTGGTCGCCATAAGCTGTACTATATACACCACTAATTGTACGAATAATCGCTGAGTGTCTTCCTGATGCAAGTTCAATAGCCATAGAAATCTCTCCTAATGAAGCTCTTTCTCGTGCTGCCTCAATAGCAAGTGCTAACAAGTTTCCTTCTCCCGTTTCAGCTGCTTGTGTAATAGCCTCTAACTTCTCGATAACTCTCTCTTCATTGCGTTCAGCACGTAATTGAGCTAATCTTTCAAGTTGGCCTTCACGAACAACTGTATTATCTACTTCAAGAATATCAAGCTCTTCTTCTTTTTCTAAACGGTATTTATTTACACCTACAATTGTTTCTAATTTAGAATCGATTTTCGCTTGGCGTTTTGCAGCTGCCTCTTCAATTCTCATCTTCGGTACGCCTGTTTCGATTGCTTTCGCCATTCCGCCTAAAGATTCGATTTCTTCAATATGTTTCCAAGCCTTTTCGATTAATTCATTTGTTAATGATTCTACGTAGTAAGAACCAGCCCACGGATCAATAACTTTCGTAATACTTGTTTCTTCTTGTAAGAACAACTGTGTATTACGAGCGATACGAGCTGAGAAGTCTGTTGGTAATGCAATAGCTTCATCAAGTGCGTTTGTATGCAGTGATTGTGTATGACCAAGAGCTGCAGCATGTGCTTCGATTAATGTTCTTGTTACGTTATTAAATGGATCTTGCTCTGTTAAGCTCCATCCAGATGTTTGTGAGTGAGTACGAAGCATTAATGATTTCTCATTTTCTGGTTCGAATTGACTCATTAATTTCGCCCAAATAAAACGTCCTGCTCTCATCTTCGCTACTTCCATGAAGTAGTTCATACCAATTGCCCAGAAGAATGATAAACGTGGAGCGAATTTATCGATTGGAATACCTGCTTTTAGACCTGTACGAACATACTCTAATCCATCGGCAATTGTATATGCTAACTCGATATCAGCTGGAGCTCCCGCTTCTTGTAAGTGATATCCAGAGATTGAAATGCTGTTAAATTTCGGCATATTCTTCGAAGTATATTCGAAAATATCAGCAATAATTTTCATACTCATTGTTGGTGGATAGATGTACGTATTACGTACCATGTATTCTTTTAGAATATCATTTTGAATCGTTCCTGCTAGTTTATCTTGTGAAACACCTTGTTCCTCAGCCGTTACGATGAAGAATGCTAAGATTGGAAGTACAGCACCATTCATTGTCATAGAAACAGACATTTGATCCAATGGAATACCATCAAATAATTGTTTCATATCAATGATACTATCGATTGCTACACCTGCTTTACCAACGTCACCAACAACACGAGGATGGTCGGAGTCATAACCACGGTGTGTTGCAAGGTCAAATGCTACTGATAAACCTTTTTGACCCATTGCTAAGTTACGGCGATAGAACGCATTTGATTCTTCCGCAGTAGAGAAGCCTGCATATTGACGAACTGTCCACGGTTTATTTACATACATAGTTGGATAAGGTCCACGTGTAAATGGTGCCGTACCTGGTAGGTCATTTAATTGTGGCATACCTTCTACATCACTCTTGTTATATAAAGAATTAATTTTAATTTCTTCATTTGTTTCAAATAATAAATCTTCCATTTCTGCATCGCTGATTTTCACTGCTTGTTCCCAATCAGCCTTAGATGCAGCAGTTGTTTTAGATGATAATTTAGTAAAATCACGACGAGTAGACAATTACATCACCTCCAAATCTTTTAATACATTTGTAATAACTTCAATAGCATTGCTTTGAACAGAAATGAAATCTTTCAATCCAGCTTGCTGAAGTGCATTCGCTAATTCTTGCGATTGCTTACCAGCTAAGAAAATTGATACGCCGCTTTCCTCTAAAGCCTGTACCCAAGCTACTGCGTTTTCTTCATAATCAGCATCGCTACCGCAAAGAACGATATGTTTCACCTTAGATTCTGCAATATATGCTTTTGCTACTTCAGGAGACTCACAAGGTTTCATTATGCCTTCCACACCACCAGCAGCGAAAAAGCCTTTAACAAAATCTGCTCTTGGCTTATAAGATTTCAAGCTTCCTAAGCACACTAAACCAACAGCTGGATATGCACCTTTTTGCTCTTTGTATTGAAGAGAAGCTATTCTTAATTGTTCAAACTCTTCAGCTAAACGCACTGCAGTTAGAGGAGCAATATCCACACTATTAAATGGAACTGTATTTTGTTCTGTTTCGAGTGCTCGCTCATGCACATTCACTGTATCTTCTAGATTTGGATACACATTCGTTCCAATTAAACTATCTTTACGTTTTGCAACATTTGTTTTCTTTTGCTGCAATACTTGAGAGATTGCTTCTTGAATCCATCCATCTCGTAAAGAAGCAATTACTCCTCCACGTTTTTCGATTTCTAAAAATAAATTCCATGCTTGATCAGCTAACTCATTCGTTAATGTTTCTACATAATAAGAACCACCAGCTGGGTCTACTACTTTATCAATTAACGTTTCTTCTTTTAAAACTAAATGAATATTACGAGCTATTCTTTCTGAGAATGCAGTTGTTTCATTTGTTGCAGAATCGAATTCTTTAACCTCTAACGATTGTGCTCCACCAACTACTGCAGCAAATGCTTGGTTTGCAGCACGCAATAAATTTACGTAAGGATCAAATAAAGTAGCTGTAAACGATGATGTTTCTGAATGAATAAACATTTTAAACGTACTAGCATCACCTGTATATTCTTCACCAATTAATGACCATAAACGTCTTGCTGCTCTTAATTTAGCTACATTCATAAAGAATGAAGAGTCAATCGCAAAAGAGAATACGACATTTTTCGACATTTTTTCTGCAGTGTAGCCATTTTCTTCACCGTGTTGTAAATATTCAACAGCTGTTGCTAATGCGAAAGCTAATTCTTGAACTGCATTTCCACCTGCATTATGAACAGAAGTAGACTTTACTAAAATCTTCTTCACTTCAGGCATAGCAGAATCCATGGATTGTAATTTTTCAAACCATGTTGCAAAGTATTCCTTTGGATTTTCAATTCCTTTACCTTGAATAGCACCTTCAGCAATTGGGTCTTCAGCAAGAACCCCTTGTAGCTTCACAAGTTCATCACTAGATAAAGCTTTAAGCTTTGAAACAATTTGTTGTTGCTCACCTTTTGTATCTACGAATAAAGGTTGATTTTGTTTAATGACTTCTTCGACGAATTTCACTAATTCCTCTTCACTCATTGAAGTCAGTTGACTAGCATCAAGTGCAACTGTATTTTGACCACGACTCTTTGCTTCTTCAAAATCTGCTAGAATGTTCGTGGAACTATGACCTGATAACTTTTGTGAAATAAGCCAAGGCTTTTCTTGATAACCTAGTGCACTTGTCCCCCTAGTATAAGGAGCAAAACCAGGCCACTCTTCTTTAATTACAGTACTTTGATTGGTGTATAAAGGAGTTAGCTCTATACCCTCGTAAGTAGACGTATGCAATTTAGCTAGCGGTTTACCTTTTAAGCTTTTCTCAGCTTTAACTTCCCATTCAGCAACTGTTACTTTCGGGAACTCAACCGCTTTCGTTTTCTGTAGATCCATATTTTGGCGCCTTCTGCAAGCATTTTTCTACGATAACACTTTCTGTTTATTCGCAGGCTCTTAGAAGACTTCCACCTCCCCCTATAAATGATGAATCACAATTGTTTTATTTATTTGAAAAATCAAAACTATTCAACTCTATTCTAGTACAGCACCCCTCTTGTTGCAAACAAGGAATTCAAAAATTCTAAAAAAAACTTTAAACAAAGGTTATTTTATACGCCCAATTAACGACATTTTTCTTGTTATTATATAACAGTTTCTCTATCAAAGAGCTAATTAGTGGCATTTGGTAGTAAGAACTAAAAACATATGTCTAGACATCATACCCATCTAAACAGCTTGGTAAATTACACAGCACCTACAACAAAAGGTAAAAAGAAAAAGGCTATCCAAAAAGAGATAGAAAATCACTTTTGAATAGCCTTTATTCATTATTTCAATAAATTGAAGTTTTCTCACTAGACATGCTTTCTACTATTTCTTTAACCCTAGCTAAAAACTTTCCGCACACATATCCATCAAGCACCCTATGGTCAAGTGATAAGCATAAATTCACCATATCACGTACAGCAATCATCCCGTCAATTATTACAGGTCTTTTCACGATTGCTTCAACTTGTAAAATAGCGGCTTGTGGATGATTAATAATCCCCATCGATTGTACAGATCCAAATGACCCTGTATTGTTGACAGTAAATGTACCACCTTGCATTTCTTCCGCTTTCAACGTTCCACTTCTCACTTTATGTGATAGCTCTGTAATCTCTCTTGCAATGCCTTTGATTGATTTCTCATCTGCATGCTTTATGACAGGAACAAATAAAGAATCTTCTGTTGCAACGGCAATATTTAAGTTAATATCGTGTCTTTGAACAATTTTATCTCCTGCCCAAGTAGAATTAATTTGTGGATATTCCTTCAGAGCTTGAGCGACAGCTTTCACAAAAAAAGCAAAATATGTTAAATTATAACCTTCTTTTTGTTTGAAATTCTGCTTCTCTTTTTCACGCAATACTACTAAATTTGTAGCATCAACTTCCATCATCATCCAAGCATGTGGAATCTCTTGCTTACTGCGTAACATATTAGCTGCGATAGCCTTTCTTACTGGCGTAATTGGAACCTCAACATCTCCAGTTTGTGAAGTAAATGTTGGTGAATGAGTTATAGTAGGTTGCTCTTCAATCGGAGAAGAAATAGGAGATTGCTGAATTTCTTTTCGTTCAGAAGATGATATTTGTTCTCCAACACCGTTTTCAACCAGCTTCATAATATCTTTCCTAGTAATTCTTCCACCTGCTCCTGTACCCTTTACAGATGTTAAATCTATATTATGTTCTTGTGATAAATGTAAAACAGCCGGTGAGTATCTTGCACCCATATTACTTTTAGCAACTGACTGATTCGTTTCCGCCCTACTCTTATTATTGATAGGGTCATCTGATGACTTATTTGGCTGATTGTTCATCGTTCCAGCTACTTCAATTGTACAAATCACTTCTCCAACCGCTAGAGTCTGGTCTTCTCCTGCCTTCAACTGAGCTATTGTTCCAGTGAAAGAAGAAGGAATTTCAGCATTTACTTTATCTGTCATGACTTCAGCTATTGGATCATACTTATTCACATGATCTCCTGGAGATACTAGCCATCTACTAATTGTTCCTTCTGTAACACTTTCTCCAAGCTGAGGCATTGTAATCGTTTCTATCGCCACTTTGGAAAACCTCCTTTATTTCAAATTTAAAATTCAGCAAGTTCTCTCATTGCCTGTTCAATCTTCTCACTATTTACCATAAAGAATTTTTCCATTGTAGGTGCATATGGCATAGCTGGTGTATCCGGACCAGCTAAACGCTTAATCGGTGCATCTAAATCAAACAAACAATTTTCAGCAATGATTGCTGCAACTTCACCAATAATACTTCCTTCTTTATTATCTTCAGTTACTAAAAGCACTTTACCTGTCTTTGAAGCAGATTTAATAATCGTTTCCTTATCCAATGGATAGATGGTTCTTAAGTCCACTACGTGAGCAGAAATACCGTCACTTTCCAATCGTTCAGCTGCTTGAAGTGCAAAATGAACACATAATCCATACGTAATCACGGTTATATCTTCGCCTTCACGCTTCACATCTGCTTTACCGATTGGTAACACATAATCATCTGTCGGTACTTCGCCTTTAATTAGGCGATAAGCTCGTTTATGTTCCAAGAATAGAACTGGATCATCATCTCTGATTGCAGCCTTTAATAACCCCTTCACATCATACGGAGTAGATGGCATAACAATTTTCAATCCTGGTTGATTAGCGAATACAGCTTCTATAGATTGTGAATGATATAATGCACCATGAACACCACCACCATATGGAGCTCGAATAACCATTGGACAAGTCCACGTATTGTTAGAGCGATAACGAATTCTCGATGCTTCTGAAATAATTTGGTTAACTGCAGGCATAATAAAATCCGCAAACTGCATTTCTGCAATTGGACGCATACCGTACATTGCAGCACCAATTCCCACGCCTGCAATAGCCGATTCAGCTAAAGGTGTATCAAGTACTCTCGCTTCACCAAATTGGTCATATAAGCCTTGTGTAGCCTTAAATACCCCACCTTTTTTCCCAACATCTTCACCAAGAACGAATACTTTTGGGTCTCGTTCCATTTCTTCACGTATAGCCATAGTTACCGCATCAATATATGAAATAACAGTCATTATGATTCCCTCCTTACTTATTCACCGTACACATATTTCAAAGCATCTTCAGGAGCTGCATAAGGAGCATTTTCTGCATAATCCGTTGCTTCATTTACAATTTTCATAATTTCATTATTTATTTCTTGTTCCGTCTCGTCCGTTAAAACTCCAAAATGCTTCAAATATTCTACAAATGTAGGAATTGGATCTTTTGTTTTTGCTTCGATGATTTCATCTTGAGCGCGGTAAACACGATCGTCATCGTCACTTGAATGAGGGGTTAATCTTTGAACGAGAGTTTCGATTAAAGTAGGACCTTCGCCTCTTCTCGCTCTATCAGCTGCTTCTTTAACCACTTTATAAACAGCTATCGGATCATTTCCGTCTACTGTGAATCCTGGCATACCATAACCAATTGCTCGGTCTGATACTTTTGAACAGCCTAATTGCTTTTCAACTGGAACAGAAATCGCATATTGATTATTTTCGCACATTAAAATAACAGGTAACTTATGCACACCAGCAAAGTTAGCTCCTTCATGGAAATCACCTTGGTTACTCGACCCTTCACCGAAAGTCACGAATGTAACCAAATCCTTTCCTTCCATTTTTCCAGCTAAAGCAATCCCAACTGCATGAGGTACTTGTGTTGTTACTGGAGATGAACCAGTTACGATACGACAGCTTTTCTTAGAGAAATGACCTGGCATTTGACGACCAGCTGAGTTAGGATCTTCTGCTTTCGCAAATGCTGATAACATTAAATCCTGAGCTGTCATACCGAAAGCGAGAACAACTCCAACATCACGGTAATAAGGTAATACATAATCTTTCTCTTGGTTTAATGCGAAAGCTGCACCAACTTGAGCTGCCTCCTGCCCTTGACAAGATATAACAAATGGAATTTTACCAGAACGGTTTAATAACCACATCCGTTCATCAATTCTGCGAGCAAGTAACATCGTTTTATACATTTCTAGAAGCTTTTCATTTGATAGTCCAAGCTCTTTATGGCGATTTTCCATATTATTTCCTCCTTTTAAACCTTAAGAATGTAAAGCCCTTCCGTCTACTGCAAGTGCAGCTTCACCAATAGCTTCAGATAGCGATGGATGCGGATGAATGGTATGAGATATTTCCCACGGTGTCGCATCTAATACTTTTGCAATCCCTGCTTCTGAAATAAGATCTGTCACATGTGGTCCAATCATGTGGATGCCAAGAATATCATCTGAATCTTGATCTGCAATGATTTTCACAAAGCCATTACTATCACCTAGTACCATGGCCTTACCTATCCCTTTGAAAGAAAACTTTCCTACTTTGATGTTGTAACCTTTTTCCTTTGCATCAGCTTCTGTTAACCCAATGCTGGCAACCTCTGGTGAAGAGTATACACATTTAGGCACTTGTAAAGGATTCAGTGCATACGGTTGCAGATTAGCAATATGATCGACGGCTATAATTCCTTCATGAGAAGCAACGTGCGCAAGCTGCAGTCCTCCAACACAATCACCAATTGCATATATATGTGATTCTTTCGTTTGATAAAAAGCATTCGTTTCAATGACACCATTACGTAAAACAATTTCTGTATTCTCTATGCCAATACCTTCAACATTTGCTTTTCTACCTACACTTACTAGTAATTGGTTAGCAGTAAAAGTCCGCTTTTCACCTTTTACATCCGCTGTTATAGACACTCCATGATTGCTACGCTCACAAGTTTCCGCTAATACTTTTGCATTTGTAACGATTTGGACTTTTTTCTTTTTAAGTAATCGTTGTAATTCTTTCGTTATTTCTTGATCCTCCATTGGTAGTACCGTCGATGCATATTCAAGTACTGTTACTTCCACGCCAAAATCACTTAGCATAGACGCCCATTCAATACCAATGACACCACCACCAATAATGATGATGCTCTCTGGAAGATTTTCCAGTTCCAGTGCTTCATCGGAAGAAATAATTTGTGTACCATCTATTTCTAAACCTGGTAGTGATTGTGGCCTTGAACCAGTTGCCACAATTACGTTTTTAGGAATCAGCATTTCATTTTCACTACCATCATTCATTTCCACTGAAATAGTTCCCGGCATTGGTGAAAAGATAGATGGACCTAATATACGACCAATTCCTTCATATACATCTATTTTTCCTTTTTTCATTAAATGTTGAATACCTTTATATAAACTAGTAACAATTCCATTCTTTCGTGCTTGCACTTTTGAAAAATCTAAAGCAATCTCATTAGCGATAATTCCATAATCACTACTGTGAAGAGTTTGTTGATATACTTCTGCACTTCTAAGTAGTGATTTAGAAGGAATGCATCCTTTATGCAGGCATGTTCCCCCTAGCTTTTGCTTTTCTACAATTGCTGTCTTTAATCCTAATTGTGAAGCTCTAATAGCTGCTACATAGCCACCAGGCCCCCCACCTAAAATCACCAAATCATACTCTTTAGCCATGTTCTACCTCCTTTATAGCTTTTCTCTAAATTTATTGGCATAGCTATTAATCACATAGCTTTCATATCGAATAATACATTCCGTAATAGAGAATTCATTATGGGATACATCGGTTTTTTCATTAAGAAATTTGTCATGTTTAATTTAACAGTATTAACTACAAGTTTAAGAAATAAAAGGGACCAATCCCTTTTTATAGTGACTAACACTTAATAATGCAACTTCCATGCCAAACACTACATATATTATTAATTCCCATGATACACTATTTTATGACCTAGTCCTAACCCCAAATACTAATTCAGACTCTGCATTTTTTTGCAGAGTCTGAAATTTATTGCATGAATTTTTTTTCAAGGTTATATTTTTCAGCTTTATAATACAAACTTCTCACTGAAATTTCCAATTCTCTTGCACTTGCTGTTTTATTCCCTTTATTTCTCTGCAAACACTCTTCAATAAGCTTCTTCTCATACAGATTCATTTTTTCTAAAAACGATAACTCTTCATTATTCTTTTCATAAACTTGTTCCTCTCGCTTTTCCATAATAGAATGTGGAAAATGAGGAATATGATGAGCTTCTATCATCGTTTCATTATATTTCATGAAAATAATCGCTCTACCTAAAATATTTTCTAGTTCTCGAACATTACCAGGCCAATGATAGCTTTGTAACTTTGCAATAGCCGAATCGGTAACTCCCTCTATATTCCTACCATATTCTTGGTTCAACTTTTGTAATAAATAGGACGCCACCAAAGGTATGTCACCAATACGTTGTCGGAGAGAAGGAATATAAATCGGCATTCGATTTAGCCGATAATAGAGATCCTCGCGAAATCTACCTTCACTAATTGCTTTTTCTAAATTCACATTTGTAGCAGCAATAACTCTTACATTAATCGGAATAGCTTTAACACCGCCGACTTTTACTATTTCATTTTCTTGCAGAACTCGGAGAAGTTTGACTTGAATGTGTAAACTCATTTCACCAATTTCATCCAGAAAGATACTTCCATTATCCGCTTCTTCAAAAAGGCCCTTCTTTCCGCCCCGCTTAGCACCTGAAAAAGCACCTTCCTCATATCCAAATAATTCACTTTCTAATAAATTCTCAGATATCGCACCACAATTCACTCGAATAAAATGATTAAACTTTCGATCACTAGCATTATGAATCGCATGTGCGAATAATTCTTTTCCTGTACCAGATTCTCCTCTTAATAAGACTGTTACTGGAGTAGTTGCACTTAATTTCGCTTGATCTATTGCTAGCTTCATTTCTTCGGAACTACCAATAATATCTTCAAATTCGTATTTTGCTTCGAGTGTTCGAATAATTTGTCTAGCACGATGTAATTCATTGTTTAATTCTTTCATTTCTGACATATCATGAATAACACCGACACTACCTTTTAACTTACCATTCACAATAATTGGAGCAACATTTACGATAACTTCCTTCTTATGGGGTCCTACCAACATTTTCACACCACGCACAGGCTTTCTGGTCTGCAAAACTTTCATATGCATACTTTCACCTTCATAAATGTCTGTTGTCGCAGGCTTTCCAATAACTTCTTCTTCACTTAATCCCGTAATTCGCGAATAGGCAGGATTAATGAGAATACCTTTTCCATATTCATCTACAACAGTAATAGCATCATTACTAGATTGAATAATAGCTTCTAGCATTGTTTGTATTTCTTTCAAATTAGTTATCTCTTCAGCAAGATTAACAACTTCGCTTATATCTTTAAAAACTGCAAATGCTCCTATTATTTCATTGTTTTCATTCAGCATAGGAAAACGTGTCGTAATTACCTTTAAACCATTGTTCAAGACATGTTCTTTATTCGCTTCCACTCTTCTACTAACTAGTAAATCCGGTAATCGACTATTATGTATAATATCCTTAACATGCGCACCTATCGCTTCTTCTTGCTGTACACCAATCATCTTCTCAGCACTTCGATTAAACAATATAATCGTTCCATCTCCATCAATAACAACCATACCTTCATCTGTTGAATTGAAAATTAGATTTCTTCGATGTGATTCACCTTGTAATTTTTCTATTAATGATTCTTTTTCTTCAAGAAGCCGTGCAATAATAAAGGCAACAGTACCTGGAATCAGTACTGTATGAGGACTTTTGACGCTGCGTATTTCGTGGAATGTTGTTTGACAACCAGTTACTTCTATAATAATATCGTACGAATAATCAAGGAATTCCTTCCAATCAGTCCCATAGGCTACTCCCAATTGTTTAGCAAGCTTTAATCCACTCGCTTCTTCATTTAAATCAATCACTGCGCCAACTTGTAAGAAATCTATTTCATTTAATAGCTTCAAAATAGACGTTCCACCTTGTCCAGCACCAACAATCATGACTTTTTGCACATTTTCACCCTCTTCAAGTAGTTTTTCAGACCAAACGTTGTAATCGATATTATCATAATGGATACCACACTATAAATGTTAAAAATATCCATATTTTCTTTCATATTACGATAATGTAAGTTTCTTGATAAACCACAATAATATTTTATGCTACAATTAAGAAAAGCGGAAGCAACTGTTTAGCTCCGTATGGATTGGAGCCCTTCGACCGAGATAAAGGAAACACGAAGAGACGTAAATCGATTCGATGTTGGACTTATCATAGGGAGGTTGGCGAAATCCACTAGGAGCTGGGTGCTGGAGCTAGACAGTAAGAAAAACCATCACCAATCTTTTTTGATTAATGTTTATGCTTCTTGTACTACTTCAAATCAAAAAAGAGCTATGCGGCAATATTGAAATGCTGAAGTGACCCGTTTAGCCCCGACCAGCATAAGACGGCTCGCTTAAGAAATACGCTTTTAATTTCTAAAGTGAGATGGCTTATGACTCGAGGGGCTGGTCGCTGAAGCTAGACACCATTGGTAAGACGAGCTGTTCTTGAAAGCCCTCTTTTGGTTTTCAAAACAGATTGGCTTATTTCCGAGCATAGCAGGTGTAAGGTTAGACAGAGAAAAAACAGCACCAGTCCTTTTTGATGAATGCATATACTCCTCTCTTTACTTCCAATCAAAAAGGAACTATAAGATATAACAAGAAGTAACTTTTGACTATTAAAAAGGGGACTTATGATGGGAAGATTAATAGCATTTATCATTCTATTTATACCGGGTGTTTTCGCTGCTATGGGTATTAAATTTATGCGCGATATGATTTTCGGAATACTACAATTCCCTTTTTCATCTCTAATGGTACAATTCATAGTCGGTATGTTTCTCATGGTGGGAGGCGTAGGATTTATTGCCGGCTTTATCCTTCATAGAGACCGAAAACGCAATAAAGTTCAGAAACGATTTAGTAAGTAACACTAGAAAAAATACTTATTATTTCCACATCAAAAGGAGGATGTTAAACTAACATCCTCCTTTTGATGTATTATAAAATATAGTGTTATTTCAAGATAAAATGATTCACTTCACTTTGAAGTTTCTCAGCCATACTCGTCAATACATGTGACGCCGCATTAATCTCTTCCATCGTTGCCATTTGTTGTTCAGCTGCTGCTGCTACTTCTTCCGTATCCGCTGCTGCTACCTCTGCTAGATTTGATATAATATCCGAATGCTCAACAATATCTCTGGAATTACCTTGTATTTGAGTAATCGCTTCTTTTAAACTATTCATCTCATTGTTCACATCATTGACAGCAGTTTCAATTTTTTTGAAAGATTCACTTGCACTTAATACAACAACCTCACCGTCTGAAACAGCTTGACTGCTTTCTTCCATCATAGCTGTTGCTTGAATAATTTCATCATTGATTGTCACTATTAAACTTGCAATATCTTGAGCTGATTTTCCTGATTGTTCAGCAAGCTTTCTCACTTCATCTGCTACAACCGCAAAACTTCTTCCTTGCTCTCCAGCTCTTGCCGCTTCTATTGCAGCGTTTAGAGCTAATAAATTCGTTTGCTCACTAATATCTCGGATTACTGTAATGATCCCCATGATTGATACCGATTGTTTACCAAGTTCTCGAATAACATTCTCTGTCTTACGTACTTTCACAACAATATCATTCATCTCATCAACTACTTTATGAAGGTTCTTTACACCTTCTTGTGAATAATTATTAGCAGTTAATGAATCTTCATTAACTTTATTAACATTATCAGCCGTTTGCTCAATGGATTGAGATATAGAATGAATAGAACCTACTACACTCGAAACTTTCTCCACCTGTTCTTGAGATCCTCGGGATATTTCTTCGGCTGCTTTCGCTATTTGTTCAGAAGCTCTTGTATTTTCATCAGCACTTGCCGTTAATTCTTGAGATGAAGCCGCTACCTGCTGTGAAGCTTCTTGGATACTCAATAAGATTGACTTCAAGCGATTCATCATTTTATTATACATAATGGATATTTGACCAACTTCATCTTGAGAGTATACTGGCACCTGTTTAGTTAAATCTCCATTTTCGGCTTTTTCCATAGCTGCGACCACATTCATTATTGGTTTAGTTATGCGCGATACAATAAATGCACCTACCGCTAGCGCTGCTATAGAACCAAGAATACTAATAATAAATACATATTTCTTAATAGGGCTAACTACTTTCATCATGTCTTCTAAGTAAGTGGACGTCGCATAAATCCACCCGTTAGGGAGTTCTTGATACACTGCGATTTTTGTTTTTCCTTCCCAATCATACTCCGTATAACCATGTTTCTTCTGCATCATTTCTTTAGCAAATGCTTGATCAGATAAATTTTTACCTACCGTTTTTGAATCAGGGTGATACACAATTGTTCCATCTTGCTTCATAATATATCCGTATCCCTCTTGATTATTACTTTCGTATAATTTTGCTTTTAACAGTTTCAATTCTTTCTTTATAAGATCATCTTCTTTAGGTGTGATATCATCATCTTGTAAATATTGAGCAAGTAAATCTCTTTCTAAATCGACAATATAAATTAAATCATGCTTTGTTTCATTATAAATTGCACTATAAGAAATCTTATATGCTAAAAAACCTGCAATCATTAAAGGAAACAATGTAACCGCCAAGATTGTACCTAGAAGCTTTACTTTAATCGAAACATCATTAAGTTTTCTCATCCCCATATACCTATCCCTTTTTTACTTTATATATATTTCAACCTTATTCAAGTTTATTGGAACCATTTTCTTTATTCTTCAAGGAGATTGCCTTTTGTGGATAATCTGTAAAAATTGCAGAACAATTTATTTTGAATAACATGCGCATTTGCTCTTCACTATTTATAGTGTATGGTCGAACAGCAACCCCAGCTGCCATAGAAGCTTTGATGATTTCATTTGGTGCCGCTTTAATACTTGGATGGATTGCTTTCGCATGAATAGCTTTTGCATAAACCCATGGCATGTATAAACCATCCCGATACAAAGGTGCAGTTTCAATATCAGGAGCTAAACGGTAGCAATACACTAAGCTATAATGATTAAATGAAGACAAAATAATACGGTCTTGTAGATTATATTGCTTAATTAAAGAGATAACTTTTTCTTCAAGTCCCGGATACAGAAACACACTATTCTTCAGCTCAATATTTAAAATCATAGAATTATTCAATAACATTATAAATACTTCTTCTAAAGTAGGTATTTGGACAGATGTATTTGATTGAGGAAACTTATAGCTAGCATCTAAGGACTTTAATTCTTGCAAAGTATAGTCTTTTACATTCCCTTTGCCGTTTGTAGTCCGATCAAGCTGCTCATCATGTATTACCACAACTTCACCATCTTTTGATAATTGAACATCTAATTCAATTCCATCAGCACCTACTTTTTCTGCTTCTAAGAAAGAAATCATTGTATTTTCTGGATGTGTACCCGCCGAACCTCGATGGGCGAAAACTTTCGTTGTAATCATGAACATTCCTCCTTTAATGTAAGACTTTTCTATTATGTAACTTTTGTCACTTACTATTTTGTCAGACTACATACCTATGTTTCAATCCTATTTATTAAACTATTCAAAAATTTCACAAAAAAATTCACAAAAAAGCCTATATTTCACAAATTTATCCATTTATCATTTTATTTTTAGCTATTTTCTCCTATAGCAATAAGTGTTACTTACAACCTAAGCTATTATTAAAAGAAATACTACATACCCGTAAATAATTGTTCAACTCCCATTCTGATTCAAGTATATGTACTTCACTGTTTTATATTCCGAAGCCACTTTTTTAGACAACAAAAAAGTACCAATAATTTTTTTCAAATTCATTGGTACTTTTCCAAAATACGCATCAATATCTAATTGATTATATTTAACTAACTTATTCAAAGCTCTTCACCTTTCAGAACTTTTCATTATTCAAACTGAACCCATACTAATTTTGGATTCCCTAACCTTCTCAAGAAGCTTTATGTTCTAGCCTTAGCTTATCAGCGACCATCGCGATGAACTCACTATTTGTAGGGAAAAACTTCATTATAAGCTTTTAGAAAGGTTGATATACAAGGTATATAAACATAATTAAGTATTTAATTATACGTTATTTATTGGTGTACATTTAGTAAATTAGTTGGTAACTATTCACTAATAATTATAGTATAAACGCACTCAATAAACAGGTCAAATAAAACTTTCATTTTTTTACAATTTTACGATTAATCATTCATCAACTAGTGGCTACCAAAGAATAATATAACATTAGCTACCACTCGTAGTAAATTCACCAGTTATAATAACAAGCCCTCTTTGTATTAGATCGTGGTCAATAATTTTATAATTTTTCCCTAGTATTGGCTTAATTGAACCTACTTTAAAATCTGTATCGTAGCCCTCATATGCAGGAATTGTAATTAATACTTCCTCTTTAGGAACTCTAATTGCTGTGTTGTCTGAAATTGTAATATCTTTCTGTTTATCAATAATACAATGGATAACCTTATCAGGCAGTTGTATCCATTTTTTGGGATTTCCAAACCTATCCCATTCAATAGCAATTTTTTCACCTGGGGATGTAAATGTAAGGTTTATATAACGCATTTTACCTTCGTACATTAGTGGCTTAGTTGCCATTGATTCACTAACAACTAGATAATTAGCGTTCCTATACTTAATAACATTTCCTCTTTTAATCTCATGTAGAGCAGATATTTCCATATCCTCATGTAAGCTAGGGGCATAGTCTCTTACTATTGCTTTAAATTTAATAATATTCTCGCTTATTGTTCCGTCTTCAATCGTTACTTTATCAGTAATGGATACTTCTTCCCCTACTGCATCCATAAAATAATTCATATCAGTTAGTGTGCTTTGTATTCTATCCATGTGATTACTCCTTTCTATATTTACTAAGGGAAACAAGCTTCAACCTCATGTATTTCTAATATGCATAGTGTATCTATTAAGAGTTAAATAACATAAAGGTATTGCTGCTCACGTCTTCTCTATCAAAATTAGTTTTCATTTCACGTACCTTTCTTTCTAACTGGTCAATACGTGCCATTAAAGTATCGTGAAAACTATCTAGAGTTGTATCTTTATATTTAATTGTCTTCATTAATTGAGGATTATTAGCGATAGATTCTAGAATTGATAATGCAGTATTGTAGATAGAAAGTTTATCTTCTTTTGATTGAGGATTATATATAATAGAAGGTTCTAGGTTGTTTTCTTGTATATAGATTGTCAATTCCTCATCGGTAAGTGTAATACCTTGTACTTCAAGTTTAAGACGTTCTAAATTATTCATTGTGTTTCTCCTTTCTTAGACATAATAAAACACCCTGCCAAGTAGCAGAGTGTTAGGTATTATTAATCTTGTATAGACGTCAATACGCCATTCTCAAAATATAAATATTTATAATTTGAATAAACCCATTGTTCATCTATACCATATTCAGTAATAGTTCTGTTGATGTCATTCGGTCTACCCCAACCATATCTTAAGACCTCATCTTTTGTCATGCCTAGCCTAACTGGTTGAGGATTACTAACTCGTTCATTCATATCTCTTTTTCTTCTAAAACTTTCAGTTTGCGTATCCGCTTGTCTTCTTAACTCAGATTGCTTTATTTCTTCCTCATCTTTTTCTTGCTTACGGGATAAAGAATCATTATATATTCCTTTTAATTTTTCTTTTAGATCATCAGGAATACTATCTATACTTTTATAATTATCAATTATATCTGCATCCAATTTAGATAGCTTATTAGTTCTCGAAGAAATATACTTTTCATTTTTAATAACATCGTCAACTTTTTGCTTATCAATTAAAATAGATGCAATTGAATAATAGTTTGATTGTAAATCACCAGATTTTTCTTCTGTAGCCTTGAGTAGATTTTCATACTTATTATCTTCTATTAACTGAAGATATTCTTTTTCTTTATTAACGTTACATCCAACAAGCAATAAACAAATTAGTGAAGCCAAAATAGTCCGTATCATCAATAAATCCTCCTTATATCTACCAATTTCGACACAAAAGAGGAATATCCTTCCAACTATACAAATATTAACATTTCAACTTATGAAAAAGACACTCAAATTAATTGAATGTCCTTTAACCAAAATATAGAATATTATTCATCTAATAATTGATGATGCTTCAACTCAAAAACATCCTCAAGTATCCCCTCTAAAATTCTAATAATCTCCTTTAAAGTTGTATGTTTAGGTATCACGATTGAATGTACTGCATCATTACCTATTTTCACAATCTCCTGAAGAATTAATGCTTTAGGTAATATTATTTTCCCATTTTCATACAAACCAAAAATCTTTCCACCCAAGGTTTTATGTTCTCTCGGATTGTCCTCATTATTTACACTAATTCTATTCCCTTCATAATTGTAAAGGTAACCTTTTTTTATATTTAAATGTAAACAGATTCCTTCAATCAATGTTCTTAATCCTGCTGCACATAGAATATAATGAGTCATATTAAAGGATTCAATTGTTTGAGTATATAATTCTTGTATATTTTCAGGTGAATTATGAAAAATCTTTGGTTCTAAATGATATTTCCTCCTGTAAGCTTCTAATTCTATTTCATCTTCATTAGGTTGTTCTGGATATACTTGAAAAGTATCAAACCATTGTCTATCACCACTTATATAATCCCAGTCATCCTCTGTTCCATATTGTTTTACAAATGCTATAGTGTTACACCCCATACATTTAACAATATGATATGTATCATGCCATTGAAACTCATCTTCTGGGTTAGAAGTTTCCTTATATGTTTTTATAATCCAATGATTTGTCTTACCATTACACTTTTTACAATAAACTGGCTGTTTTAATGGTTCCATATTATTCTCCCACTACTCAAATTTGTATAAATTATATTATTTTTTCGTGGATGTGTAAATTGACATGCGGGGGACTGAATTTAGCACTTAGGGGTATCGGGTTATTGGACAAAATTAATATATTACTAACAATTGCGTCTATCAATCATCTTATTACTCACAATTATAAATGTATATCGCATGAATAATTATAGGTTATACTCATCATATAATTTAATTTATATGCTTAGTTAAACATATTGAAACCCTGATATATCAACGTTTATACTCAACACCAAATATTATGATATACAGTATTTTATACATTGTTGATATACCAACGTTTCTAAGCATCTATAAATTTAATGATACGATAGATTGTTGAATAAAATGAATAAACATAACCAGTTACCAATGCATTATTATATGTTATCCTACGCAAGCTTAATTCAAAATAGTGTCAAGATAATTTACTTTACAGTTTAAAAACACAGTAGATTATTACCTAAATTTACACTGTATCATTATTGTATACCCCCATGCGGTATAACAGGTATACGGTAGGTGGCATAACATCACAAGTAACTAACCCTTATGAATACTATGTTTCCACTAACCTTCCCACCCTATAAAACTACTTGTATTACACAACTACTTTGGTTTCTATTTCACCATCAGGAACAACTCCACTACTATTATCATTCCCTATTCTTAATAGTTCCGTTCTGACATCACTGGTGAATGGACTATTCTCTAACAATGACTCTAACGAGATACCACCTTGCTCACGTAATACTTTTAGATTCTCGATTACTTCTCTATCATTAGAAGGTGTTGCATAATGGAAATTAATATCTAAAGAATCATATTCTTCTTCACTTATAGTCATTCCTTTATACTCTTCTAATAAATATTTAATCGTATCGAATCGTTGTTCTAATCCTTCTCTAATGTATTCTTCATTAATGGATGCCTTAATATTAGCTAATTGGAAAAGTAGCTTAATACTCACTTCAGAGAGGTTGCTAATATCTGTCTTACTCATACTAACGGCAGGTGTCTGAGATACGTCCAATAGGGACTGTAGCAACGTCTTGTAGACAGATTCAAATGTCTTATTGTCTAGACCATTACTAACTAGTTTAAACTCTGCTCCATCATCTAGATTCAATCCACCACCGATTACATGACTTGGTATACCATCACCTTTCAGTTGTTGTCCTGTCATTACTGGTATTGGTGTCATATACTTATAGAACGCATCTGTATATTTAGATAATATCTCTTCCATATCGTCAATGATATTAATCCAATCTTCTAATTCACTTCTACCCTCTGTATTAACTATTTCGTTCTCTGTCTTATAGATAATGGGTAGCCCACTAAGATTATTATATTGTTCTTTTTGTCTTAGTTCTCCACCATCATTATCATACAACTTAACTACATCTTCCTCATAAACTGTATAATAACTTATTCCATCATTAACAAATGCTTCTATTACTGCTAACAATGTTCCGTTGTAATCATATACAGGAAAACATTCTACACCATCAATCAACTTAGATTTAATCTTTCCATTCTCTAAGTAAACATATTCGCCAACCATTCCATACTTCAATAGTTTGTCTATTACTTTTAGATTGAATCTGTCATACTTCCCTTGTCTGCTTACCTTTTGAAACTCTGCTACTACATTCTCATCACCTGTTAATGTTACTGGTTTATTCAATAGATAGCTCTTTTGAAAGTTAATCAATGTCTTAGCATATTGCAATGTAACCTTCTTAGGGCTGAACACTTGACCATTGTATTCATATGATTGTAGTTGTCCTATCTTATGCTTACCACTAAGATATTCTTTCAATCCCATTATCTTACTAATCCTTGTTTGATTATCTACACTGTTTACTTCCTCTACAAACCAGTCATGACGGCTGTCGTAGTTATCCTTAATGTATTGCTGTAAGTCCATACTACCCACTCCTTCTATTATTATCTTATTAAAGCTAAGGAACACAATTCCTCTCGTTAAGTACCCATATAGGTATATTAGATGTCAACATAATACTTAGCTTGCTTCAATGCTTGCACACACATAGCCGTACTAATCACAAGGTCATCATGTAGATTGTTACCTCTCTTGTTACCCATCTTACCGTTGTTGTCTTGATATATCTTCATTTCTTCTAGAGTATGAATACACTCAATGTTAATAAATCCTAGTTCAAATGATTCCTTCATATCATTAATCAATGTAGGCTTAGTTGTATTAGTTGTCATAAATCCTAACTGTAATTTCTTCTTACCCTTTTGATCGAATACTTTTTGTTTAAGAAGATTCATGTATTGATATTCTTTTCGTAACTTCTCAATCAATGGCATACCGTAAGAGTTACGTTCCACACAAAGGTAAGCATAATTAAAGTATCGTCCTAGCTCGTTCACCACTTGTGTAAACCTATATACAGGAATATCATTACAATAGAATGAAGCTACTTGTTGACCTTCTGCATCCATAATTGTCATAGTTGAGTTATCTCCACCACTACCACTTGCAACGTCCACCCCACCATAATGTTTAACTTTAGGTTTAGGTAAATGGTAAATGAATAGATTCTTATTCAAGTATCCTTCAAGTAGCGGTGTTAATCCTGTAACCATATTGAATGGCAATGGTTGTGCAGCATACTGTATTCTTTCAACAATTCTTCCTGTTTCAAATACACTCTTATTAGATGTCTGGAACGCTTCATCTGGAAATGTAGGGAATTCCCTTTGAAACTTATCGAGTGAGTTCGTCTGAATGTAATAGCGTCTATACATCAACTGTCTGTAGTTAGCGCCATACTTTTCTTTTAGTTCTATTTCATCCTTTTCAAGATGTTTGGCTGTCATGCGCTCACCTTGGTTGTTTAACTTGAACCATTGTTCCGCTTCATCAAATGAATGTTTAAATTGTTTAACGTATGCTTCTGCTAACCAGTTATAGAAGTGTGCCTTCCATACGCTCTCAGTTCCTCTATATGCACTCATGAACAACTCTTGATAATAGTTGTAACCCATAGCAGTAGATTCAATAATTATTTTACTATTAGGATTCTTAGCTAGTGCAGGAATAGCCGTTGACATTATCTCTTCTTGATTCTCAGGTGGATACTTTGCCATTTCTGAAAAGTGGATTAATTCAAATGTATTGCCTGAAATACTATCTTCCCCACCTGCTGTAGCAACCATGATTCTAGAACCATTCTTGAATAGCATTTCATCACGATTACTTATATCTAATTGTGGGAATAAATGTCCGTATTTAGGGTGGTCATGAGGTAAAGACTTATACATCTTCTTTAATTTACGAAATAAACTTTGAGTTACTTTACTATGGTGTGTCATTATCATGTAGGAAGTATCAGGTTTCATACAGGCACTATAAAGCATATAAGCAAGTGACCACGTTGTGAAACCGATTTGGCGTCCTTTTAGTATAATATTATATTTCTCCATTGTATTAGTGAAATTCTCTTGTTCAGCATTAAGGATAAATGGAACACTTTCTCCATTGTTATCTATAATCTTAATAAAGTTTTTAGCGAATAATCTAAAATCACCAGTTACTTTTTGTAGCTTTCTTTCTAATACTTTACTCATATGATTACTCCTTTCTTAAAAGTTTCGGATGTCCTTTAAACGGACTATCGGATTCTCTAATGTGGGTTAAACCAGCATTAATTCTATTGTCGACAATCTCGACATCCGAAAACTCAGATGTCAGTTTAATTGATATCCGAATTTAACGAGAGACTTTATGTAGTCTATTATTAATCTAAATCTAAGTCATCTTCTTCCTCTGATTCATCATTAACGTGCTTAGAAGGTGTTGTATCAAACTGTTTAGAAGCTACCTTTGCATATGCTTGTATTTCCTTTTGTAGTGTAATGAATAGTCTAATACTCTTTTCATCACCCTCTTTAGCTTGCTTAGAGACAATATTGTATATATCCTCAAAGTCATTCGATACTTTACTATCTAATAAGAGCATTAAGAGTTGCTTATATTCACTAGTCTTTTCCCACTTAATAAAGCCATCCATTGTCTTGAGCTGTACTTCCTTCAAGAAATCCTCTTCACTTTTTTTCTCAATATCTCGTTTAAATCTAATGTCATGTTTCCATGTGAAATATAAGCGTTTCTTCAATGTAATGCCTTGTAATGCATCATAAATATTCATCATCCTATTTACCCTCCTTCATATCTAATTTGATTTCCTCTAGTTCTCCACGCATAGATGCTATTTCACGTTTAATGATCGTATGCATAATTGCTCTATCTTCTCGTTCTTCTTGCAATGATTCTTTTAATTCATCTACTGTAGCCGATATATTGTTAATTGATTTCTGTATGTTAAGTAAGATGCTTGTAAATTCATCTGATTGGTTATAATTCTTCAATGCTAAATTACTGTTATTCATTATAGATTCCACCTTTGATTAATTATTGAATATAAAAAAGGACATAACGCTTTGTTATCTCCTAGTGTTAAAAATATTTAGCTATATCATTGTTACTATATGAAGTAGCAGCCAAACTTATTTCAGAGTCCAATTTTGGGCTGTCATATTGTACCCTGATTGTATCAATATAAGAGTTGTCTAGTTGAATTGCTTCTTCTTCTTCAATAGTAATTGCTTCTTGTTCTAATAGTTGTTCAATATCTTCTGTTTTCTTCTTATTCTTCTTGTTATCTGCTATCTTAGTAATCTTATCCATAGTTGCTTTATGCTTATCCATAAACTCCTCTACAGTGTCCTTAGAGAGCGTAGGAAGTATATAGTGTTCAAACATTGTCCCGTAATCTGCTTTGCGTTTCTTATGATAGGATGCAAGAAGATAATGTCTATTCATTGTGTATATCATTCTATGGATAGTATCTTTATCCATTAACAATAAGTCAGCTATCTTAGAGATACGCATATTCATTTTATTATCTTCATGACCGTTTCTATACTTAACCATTAAGCAGTATAAAGCATAGTATCTTTCATTCAACCCTTTATTTTCATAATGTTTCAACATCTCGAACGATACTGAAATATAATAATTATTCTCATCAACAGGAAAATCAAAATACATTACTTCATTGTTGATATTTTTGATTAATTTCCCATTCTCCTCTTTGGTTCTACGTTCTGTGATTGGTGTGTCAATTGCTTCTATCACAAGTATATTCTTATCTAGAATGTTACCTTCAGCATCCAGTAAATAATCCCATCGAGAAGTATTAGTTAATTTGATTACTTTTGCACCTTTCAATACTTTCAATAGTTCGTATATTTCTTGAGTAGTGTATCCTGTCTCTTTACGTAGCATTGAAATAGATGTGATAAATGTATGTTCATTTTCTTGATTATGCAAACGGAATTTATAAATTTGAAAGTATAAGTTTAATCCTCTATATCCTATCTTCTGATATGTTGATTTCTTTCTTTTTGGTACGTCAAACCATTGTGATTTAATTTTCACTGATTTCATAGTGTAATTCATTTTATTATTCTCTCCTAGATTCATATATTTGATTAATTTATACGGTGTGCAATTTTCATGATATTTCAACACAAGACAAAAACTTGTTTTTGAATTGTAAAATATTATCTATATTAGATGTATACTTATTATTTATATTATATCCATCCCATTTAAGCCGCTTATATCACGTTTATTGTTTTAAAAACATCACCCTTTTTGGAAAATATCACGATAGGATTTTCATGATAAATGTCTGAAAATATTTGTATCACTGAGTTTATAGCACTTTTTTATAACAATCTCTATGTATCTGATTTCGAGGCAAAATATCACGGTTTTTGTAATTGTATATAGTATCCTTTTCGGAAAATATCACGAGTATTGCATCTTGTTATATTCGTCCAATGCTTTCTGTAGTTCATCACTCTTCATAAATAGTGTGAATATATTATCTGTACTTGGATTCTTTGCAATAGTGATATATTCAATATTTTTAAGTTTAGTTAAATAGTTGTATACCTTTCTGTTGTAGCAAAAGAAAAAGTCTTTGTTATTCATTGTAATTCCTCCAGTAAAATTAGATTTTAGTTGTATAGGTTGATACATAAGGCAATCAAATTAATGGAAACCTTACATATCCCCTATACGATAATGATGATATTTGATTTATTATTCTATTAGATTTTATTTAGTAAGTAATTAACTAGCATCATATGTATAAGAAACATAGTTCTTTGACGTATAGGCTAATGAGATAAGTCTATCTCGCATAGGTAAGTCTTTCTCCCCTATTAAGTGACCATCACGTTCAAGTTCCTTTACAAGTTTAAATTCCTGTTGTGGTAATTCTATATTGTAATCAAAATAATTGTTCAATGAGTTAATCTTGATTTCTGTATCTAATTGACCATTTTCACATATCCATATAGAACTATTAAGTTTGAAATGGTTTATAATGTTATAAAAATAGGACGATTCCTTTTCCTCTAAGATGTCGATTAATTCACTGTAGCCTAGTGTTTCAAGCCAATTATTATGAATATCTGTATATATCTTCTTGGATGCGTAATGTCCCTTAAATGCTGTATCTATTGACAATAAGAGGATTTTACCTTCTTTACTGTCAGGCAATGGAATGTCATAAACACTCATGATAGTTAATAATGTGCTAAACGGATACTTTTTGTAATATTCCGACTTAAAGATATGTTTTATATTGTTGTAGTTCATTGCAAGCTTATTCTTATTGTCTGTTAGATGATTGTCGAATGTCCTAATATTCTTGGTAAATGCCATATCAACACCAATAAGACCGTTTATATCGTTGTCAGTTTCCTTATAGAAGTTGTTAAAATCATAGTAGTAATTTATATCCCATTTACCGCCTGTAATGTGCTGTAGTAGGTTGCAGGATATTAATGAATCTAGGTCATCTCCTAAAGCTAAGTTATTTCTATCATTAGTTTTTTCAATCCATTGTAGATTAGCATTGTTAAATTGTTTCATATAAAATAGGAAGAAACTAAAACTTCTCCTACTTGATGCTTCATGATGACGTAAAACTAACTGATTAATATATAAATTATTATTTGTACTTACTTAATTCCTGTTGTTTGGTTGTTCAGATTTTGAACATCTAAAGTTCATATTTTGAACAATAGAACACTATAAATTATAGCCTCTCTTTTATCCAAACAAATATATATTCTCCCCCACAACCTGTTAATGTTCACGTTGTCTTATACTCTAAGATGTGTGATTTAACCTGCTGAAAATAGAAGGATTAAGTAGTACAGGTGAATGTTTAAATTCCTTCATTTTCACCTTACCTTTCGATTATGTTTTGATTATTTGGTTTTGGTACTCATCAATAAATTTCTTATATTTATTTACATAGGTATCTATTAAGTCGATATTCCCTCTCTCATACTTGGAAATAGCACTGTTACTGATACCGATATAATCAGCAATAGCCTTTTGAGTAATTCTCTTTTCTCTTCTTTTTAGTAAGTATTCATTTCTCAAATTTGATTTGTTATTAGTCATTGCTTGTTTCTCCCCTTTTTCCTAAACAAACAATAAAAGAAGGACGACTCAATTAAGAACCGCCCTCTGATATGTTTATTATTTAATTATTCTACAGTTAGCATTGCACCTGCTAATGGATTTAACAGTTGGACACCTGCTTGTGTTTCAAGGAATACAGATTGTTTAGAACCATTTGCAGATTGAACCTCAGCATGGAATGGAATTAATTCTGCCATTTCTACGTAGTCAGGATTGATGATAAATAAAGTATCATTTCCTAATGCTTCGCAAAGAGCAAAACGAACAACACCATATGCAGTAATATACTCCTCAACGTCAAATCCTAAGAACTTCTCACGAGCTAGGAATGTAACAGTTTCAGATTTATTCAATTCTTGCTTTAGTTTTGCGGGAATGAAGCAAAGCATATTATCAGATACACCTGCATCGTAAAGCTTCTCCACAACTGACTCTAAATTGTCTGCAATAGTACCAGTTACTTTGTTAGTAGCGTCAATTTGTGCTAAGACACCTGCTGTAGTGTATGTTCCTGCTGTATAACCTTTTGTACCGTGGATGAATTTATTCTCCATTCTTCGTTTGATCGCTTGTGCTTTCTTCTCTACTTCGTGAGCTAATAGGTCAGAAATGCCTTTTGCAGTTGAATATTGTGCTGTGTTAGTAACCGTTGCAGTATTAGCAAATAACTCCAAATAGTTATCAAGTGGTTTAAGAGTGTCTTTAGTAAATGCTGGTGCATCTCCACCTTCTGCTAGTGATACTGCTGAATCTGCAATTTCTTCTGTAATCCAGTGTACTTGTGGTGCTGTAGCTTTAGATGTTTTAGATAATAAGAATGTAGTAAATGGAGTTTGTTTTTTATTCACCTCGATTAATACGTCTTTTACATCATAGTTTTGCCCTGTTACGAAATCTTGACTTGAAAATTGTGTCATATTATATTCTCCTTTTAGTGTCGGTCACTACCCAATATTTTTTTGTTACTGGTGTTGCTATATATACAGTCAATTAATGGGACGCTTATTTCATCCCAAAAATTGATTTAATCATGCCCATTGTGTTTCCTTTATCTTTTGCTACTTTATACTCTGATTCCTTGATATGGTCTTTAGGCACAAAACCTGTAGC
This sequence comes from Bacillus massiliigorillae, assembly GCF_000380245.2. Classification (GTDB taxonomy): domain Bacteria; phylum Bacillota; class Bacilli; order Bacillales; family DSM-1321; genus Bacillus_AD; species Bacillus_AD massiliigorillae. The sequence goes on along the minus strand of NZ_HG428741.1, from coordinate 621,939 downwards.
CATTTCAATTTCTTTAATCAAAGCAGAAAATTCTTTAATCTGTGCTGATAGTTCTTCACTATTTGTAGCACTAAAGAAATTTGAAAACTTCTCTAAATTATTAGCTTTAAGTTCTAGTTGCTTCTCTTTAATCCACAGGTCACTCTCACGTTGCTGTATTGCCTTCTCTGCATCTGATAGCTCTACAGGTAACTTTGTCTTAACGTCTTTCAATTCGGTTACTAGAGTATCGTAATCGGCTTTGGATACAGTTTCTACTACCTCATCTTTAGCTTGTAAATCCTCTTGTTGTTGCAGGTCATCTTGCTGTTGTTGTTGCTGTAAATCATCCATACTTAACCCCTCCTTCATTCATTAATAATTTTAATATTAAGTTTTATCACACAACGACTAAAAGCCCTCTAACGGCTCGCTAGGTGGCTTAAAATGGATGTGGCATTATTTATTGTTTCTGTAATTCGCTTTGTCTGTCTAGTTGATTGATAAGCTTACACATATATATTTATTTAATTTCTATTCCAAAAATGGATTAAAAAATACTATTTATAAGGATAAATATGTGATTAACTCATTGAAATAATTAAAAAGAGTGGTACTAGGAATGGGTTCAATAAACCTAGTACCTTTAAGGATGACATTTAATAGGTTCCAAGCTACTCAATGTCTAAAACATGAAATGTTCTAAAAGTAAATGAACAGTGTTCCAAGCCATTCATATACACCCTTCAAAGGGATTTACAAATTATGAAACTAGATACAAGCCATTAAGGATTAATAAAACGCTATAAATTAAATCATAGCGAATCATTCCTTTCTTAAATGACTGTATTTAGTTGTGGGGTAACTAATCCCACATTAAGCATATAAACGCAAACGGTGTAATTCTATTTATAAGCTTAATGTGATGCTAGTTAGTTCTTTTATGCTCCTTTAAAGGGTAGCCATTTTTCACTAATCAGTGTAGTGTATTTATAAATAAACACTATAGTTTAATTCATTAGTGAACCGAAAAAACTCATGGGGGACATTTACTTTCTTCATATGCATAGAAGTATATGACCAGTTTTATATAGTTACACACTATTAATATTTTTTTTGCGTAGTGTAAATTCGTCACCAAAATGAACAATTTTGAACTCCCTTTCCTGTAGGGGACTTTCAATTTATCCATTATGTATAGATAATCACTAGCATTTCTATTGTAAGGTGGTGCAATTTAGAATTAGAGTACTCTTCCTTTTTAAGGACGATTATCTCCTACTTTTTAAAATGTTGATTTAAGTCAGTATAAAACTATATAAAATAGATATAAAATTTTATTGGTAAAATTAAATAAACGCTGTAAGCATTGGGAGAGTAAGGCTCAAGTCACTTTCTATTTCAAAATTTTTGAATTAACGCTTTCTAGTCGCCTTTAACCACGATTATCTCCAATTATTAATTCCATATAGTTGTACACTATTAAAAAGTAACGTAAATTGATCGTGTGGAAATGCAACTCAACGTGACACGTATAGTTAAAAACTAGAATAAATTAAGTTTCTATTTTCCTAATCAATGTTGTGTTGCTGAGAAGCTCTGTGAGCGAATTATAATTTGTTCCTTTAATGACTCTTCAAATTTAGGAAAACAATCACTCAGAAACACAATCATACTCTATACTTTTAGTCCAATATTGGATAAAAAAACTCAGCGTTAATTTTGCTTTGTTCATATGGAGAGAGATTGAAAGACTACTTAATATAGTTGTACGCTATAAATATTTTTTTGTTGTGGTGACTTTTTCACCTGTTTTTGAGCAATTTTGAATTCTTCTTCATATGGGGGGAATAAGGTCAACCTTATATTTAAGTTAGATACTATGATTACTAATTGTGCTTAGTGTAATTTGGTGACTTTTCAGTCCATTTTAGAGTGTTCTTTCATATATTCACACATTTAGAGTGATAAAAAACCTTATATATAAATAGTTTTAGGCACTTATTTAGCAATGTGGTGTCACCTTTTTGCTCATTTTTGAACTCTCTTTCCACTGTGTAACTTAAGCAACATACAAAAAACACTTATGTATTAATAGTTTCAGCATGTTTGTTTTCAAAAGTGGTGACTTTTTTAGTTGTTTTATGTTCTCTCTTTCATATACTCGAAGATTGAAAAGTACAAAACCCCTCATGTATGAATGGTTTAATGGATATATAAAATTTATTTTAGTGTAAATTCGACTCAATTTTGCTCATTTTTGAATTCTTCTTCATATGCATATAACTATATGACGTATTCCATGTAGTATTACACTGTATTTCTTGCTTTGTGTCCGTTAACTTTCTTACTACTTTTGAACAATTATATAATACATTTCGGCTGTGCATGGTGTGCATATCAGACCGAATTTGAAATGCGGTCTTATCTGATTATGTAAATCTAATTTGACTGTAGCCCTCCTCAGCAACATCTACAGTTTCTCTAATGTGAGGTTATGTTTAACATGAGGAATTTGCTTTTCATGATAGTTTATACTTTACTTTGAAGTTAACGTTCCCATACTATCGGTTGAGTTGTATGGACAACGGCTTGGGCATAGTTATTGCCTACATTCAAAAGTTAAAATAAAGTATTAGCTAATGAACATAGACAAGTAACTGTTATCCTATCGTGTATCGTGTTATGGTATCCGTATTCGTAACATCCTATTTGTTATGAGAATATTCTTCTCAATGATTCTACTGTCAAAGATAGCCCATACAGTTTCACGCAGCCCGTATTGTTTCGCTTTAGTTTGTCCAATACTTAATCCCATTACCCTTGTTATAGGGACTTAGGAAGGTACAACTGGTTACTTATAAATCACCTTGCGAGTATATCTACTCCTATCAATCCATACCGAACCTTTAATGGTCGTTCTCACCCTTCAGATACAGACATAAATAGGCAATTGTCTTTATGTATCCTATCACGAGTTTATATGCAATGGCTCGTTCACACCTGACCAGTTTTACAAGTTAATGGGCTACCTTGCCTTACAGTTACCTAAAAAAGACAATAGGAAACTAAGCCCCTTGATTTCCATTTTCAAAAATTCTATAATAGAGGGGATTGAATAAGGTTTTCTTTATTCAGTTGTTATCACATTTAAAGAAGTATCAGAGGTATTGTGGTCGGACACAGTACCTCATTTTTTTTATGCTCTTTTTGATTCATTAAAGCTTTAAATTTTGCAACGGTGAGTGCTTTTGATACTTCTCTCCAATTTCCTTATCAGTAAAATCTAAATATGCTTTTTGTGTAACTTCGACACTCGAATGTCCTAAAATACGAGACAATGATGCTAAATCTCCACCATTCAACAAATAATATTTAGCAAAGTTATTTCTTAATTGGTGAGGGTGTATAGATATACCAATCTTCTTACCAATATCTCTTAACGACTTTTCAAAATTTCTTACATCTAATTGTGTTCCACGAATGGTAGGAAATAGATAGTCACTATGCGAGTAACGGTCATGATATAGTAACCACCTTTTTAAATCGGTGGACATTTTAAAAGAGAAATAAACATACCGTTGTTGATTGTTTTTAGGATTCATAATTAATATAGCTTTGTTTTTAAAATCAATCTCTTTTGCAGTTAAAGCTAAACACTCCCCAATTCTCATTCCTGTATCAAGCAATAAACGTGTAACTACCCAATTTCTATAACCATGAAAAGTAGTGGTATCAAATTGTCTTATAATTTTAACTAATTCCTCATTATCTAATAATGGTTTCTGTTTTCTTTTTGGTTTGATATTGCGAATACTTTCAACTGGATTCACCTTTATTTCACGTTCTACGTTGTATAAATAGTTAAAGAATACTTTAATATTCCGTAAATAATTAGCTATTGTAGTATCACTTATCGGTTTCTTAAAATCTGTTCTATTGTCTGGATGGTTCACTTTCATAGAAGCATTATCAGAAACTACTGTGTATTTCCCACGTTCACGTAAATATTTAATATAATGTCTGATATGTGCCGATTTCACTTTACTAACTTCATTAATTTGGAATTGTTCCTCTAAATAAATGGAAAATAATCGTAATGTCTGCTCGTAGCTCCTCAGTGTTTTCTGTGACAAATTTTTACTAGAACAATACAACATAAAGTTATCCAACTGTAACTCCATATCGGTTAAATGCAAAAAAGATACCTCCTCTTTATCGGTAGATTGTACTTACCAATAAAAAAAACGTATCTTTAGCTAAATATTAACTATGTTTATCGGTTTGAAAAGTAGTTTGTTGGTTATCTTTCATTCGATGTAAAAAATAGCCAACACTTTACAAACTCTTTCATATCAACGACCCTAACCTTCTCAAGAAGCTTTATGTTCTAGCCTTAGCTTATCAGCGACCATCGCGATGAACTCACTATTTGTAGGCTTTGCTTTCGACATCGAAACCGTATATCCAAAAAGAGATGAAATCGAGTCAATATTTCCTCGGCTCCACGCTACCTCTATAGCGTGTCTTATAGCCCTTTCTACACGGCTAGCTGTTGTTTTATACTTTTTAGCAATATCAGGATAAAGCACCTTTGTAATTGATCCCAATAACTCAATATCGTTATAAACCATTGAAATCGCTTCTCTTAAATACAGATAACCTTTAATATGAGCAGGTACTCCTATTTCATGAATGATTGTTGTAATGCTCGCATCTAAATTCTTAGGTTTATTTTGATCATATGAACTGCGATAATTGCTATTCATTGGAGATTTCAAACTATTTGCGGAAGAAGATTTCCCACTCACTTGACGAATTTTTTCTCCAAGGTACTCCATATCAAACGGCTTAAGAATGAAATAACTTGCACCAAGCTCTACAGCCTTCTTCGTAACATCTTCTTGTCCAAATGCAGTTAACATAATAACATTCGGCAAACTTACTTGACTAATATCCCGCACTTTCTCTAGCACAGCTAGCCCGTCAATATGAGGCATGATAATATCAAGTAACAATACATCTGGGTTAGAATTTTGAAGCATATTCAAACATTCTTGCCCATTGTATGCTACACCGATGACTTCCATATCATCTTGATTAGAAATATAGTCATCCAAAAGACGAACCAGTTCTCTATTATCATCTACAATACATACTTTGACTTTTTTCACCTTCGATTTCCTCCTTATTTACAATAGCAGAACTATTAAATATCGTAATATGAAAATTTCGACAGTAGTACTTAAAATCCTTTTCTTTTTCTGAAATTATTGGAAAACACAGCGTTTTTATTATTTTTCTTTGTTTTACTTCAATATCCGACGAATTTCGCAAAAAACTTATAGCTCACGAAAAGTTTTCTATAATTTAACATTGTATCATACTTTTTCTTCTTCATAAGAAAAACAAGGCTGAAAACAGCCTTGTTAACTCGCTTTTAATCGTTCTTCTGATTTTTTATAAATGTTTATACCTGCTTCATGAAGCATCCATTCTATATGAACCCCATATCCGCTAGTTGGGTCATTTACAAATACATGAGTTACTGCACCAATTAATTTTCCATCTTGAATAATTGGACTACCACTCATCCCTTGTACAATACCACCTGTTTTCCTTAATAAATTAGGATCCGTAACTTTTAGTACCATCCCTTTTATGGCAGGAAATTTTTGTGGAATCGTACTGACAATCTCAATATCAAATTTCTCCACTTTCGTACCATTTACCACAGTTAAAATTTGAGCTGGTCCTTCTTTTACTTGATGAGACAATGTAATCGGTATAGCATCATCCATACTTCCGTTTGGCACTTGTTTCTTCAATGAACCGAAAATACCAAAGGGACTATTTCTTTTAATATTACCAATGATTTCGTTACTTGATGAGAATCGAGCTAACTTCTCACCCGGATCACCATTGCTTCCTTTCTCAATGGAAGTAACAGTGGAAGAAACCACTTGTCCATCTTTCACCACTATCGGTTTTCTTGTGTCTGCATCTGAAATAACGTGACCTAAAGCACCATATTTCTTACTTTTAGGATGATAGAAGGTCATTGTGCCGATTCCTGCAGCAGAATCTCGAATATATAAACCAAGCTTATAAATTTGTTCTGTCTTGTCTTTTAATGGGGTAAGCTTTGTTGTAATCGTTTTATTTTCACGACGTATTTGTATATCTAACGGCTTTTGCTCTTCTCCAGCTTGTTGAACATACTGCGAAACATCAGCCATTTTTTTAATACTATTACCGTTAATTTCTGTAATAATATCTCCTACTTTGACACCTGCTAATTCACCAGGTGAATTTTTTCCATTTTCTGTTTGAATTAAATGATGTCCAACTACGAGCACTCCTACTGTATTTAACTTAACTCCAATCGATTGACCACCAGGTACCACTTTAAAATCCTCGATAACCTCTACATCCACTTTCTTCACTGGAAAACCTGCTATATCCAACAATAGCTGATTAGTTCCCGAATGCTGCCCATCTATTGTAATCGAATCCATTGTTTCTTTCAGTGACACTGCCTCATTACTAGAAACGGAAGCAGTTACAGGAAATGATTTGGAAATCTCATATGATTGACCTTCGAAAAGGGTAATTTTCTTCGGAATAGTAAAAAATGAAACGACAGGCTTATAAAAGCCAAGACTAATTAACGAAACAAGGAGAATTGCGCCTATAAAATGTTTTACAGTCATTACCTTCAAATATTTCACTCTCCTCGCTTCTAATCCACTCTCTTTATGGCTACACTTTTAATGTTGCCTTCCAATCGCTCATTTATAACAATGGAAACAAATAAAAGCTACCCAATCTTGGGTAGCTTAATTGAAATACCGTCAACGGTCCTTTTAATTGATGAATGGTTCTTCAATGCGTTACTTCTAATTAAAAGGAGCCATGCGGCAGGCGTAAGACGGGCTGTTCTTGAAAACCCGTTTTTGGTTTTCAAAACAAACTGACTTACGACCGAGCATGGCAGTTGTAAGGTTGGACAGTGAAATACCGTCAACGATCTTGTTTAACGTTATAACCTTGTTCTAATAATTCTTCTGCATGTTTCTTCGTTACATCGGTAATTTCCACTCCAGAAATCATGCGTGCTATTTCTTTCACTTTTTCATCAAATTCCAATGGCTGAACGCTTGTTTTTGTACGACCATCTATTATTTCCTTTTGAATAAATAAATGTGTATCCGCCATTGCAGCAACTTGTGGTAAGTGAGAAATGCAGAGAACCTGAGAATCGACTGATACTTTGTAGATTTTTTCAGCAATTGATTGAGCTACTCGGCCACTAACACCAGTATCGACCTCATCAAAGATAATACTTGTAATGCCGCTATGCTTAGAGAAAATATTCTTCAAGGCGAGCATAATACGAGACAATTCCCCGCCCGAAGCTGTTCTAGCTAGAGGCTTTAAAGGTTCTCCAGGATTTGTACTAATATAGAATTCCACTTCATCCAATCCACTGCGATTTATTTCAGGGGAATTTAACTCATCAGATACTGAAGGTTTTTTGAGGAACATTACTTCAAACTTTGTCTTTTCCATGTATAATTCTTTCAGCTCTTGTAATATACTAGTGGTCAAAATCTGTGCATACTTTTCACGCACTTCTGATAGCTTTACCGCTTCTACTAGCAAATCAGCTTTTAATGAATGAAGTTCTTTTTCAAGCTTCACTAAATGCGTTTCTCTATTTTGGAGCGTTTCAATTTCTTTTTCTATTTCAGCATAGTATTCCAATATCTCTTCAACTGTTTTGCCGTATTTGCGTTTTAAGCCATTAATTTCATTTAATCGACTCTCAATCGTATTTAATCGTTCAGGATCATATTCTAACATCTCAAAAGCATTGCGAATAGAGAGCGATGTTTCTTCAAGTAAATAATAACTATTGGAAATAGTATCAGATATTCCTTTGATATCATCATCCAAATCGGCTAAATCATTTACATTATTCATGGCTACTGAAAGCCAATCCAAAGCCGTTTGGTCACCTCTTAATGCTTGATATGCCGTTTGTAGACCTTCATAGATTTTCTCGAAATTATTTATTTTCTTTTTCTCTTCAGTCAAGCTCTCATCTTCGTTTAAAACAAGATTTGCCTTTTGAATTTCGTTATACTGAAAAGTTAAAAAGTCTAATCGATGAACTGTTTCACGTTCATCTTGGTTTAAACTGTTAAATTGTTTTTGGACACTTATATAACGCTCATATATCCGTTCATATTGTTGATGAGCACGATTAATCTCTTCTCCACCAAACTGATCTAATAGTGGTAAATGAAAATGATAATCCATCAACTCTTGATGTTCATGTTGACCATGGACATCGATTAATGTTCCACCAATTTCCCGAAGTACACTAATTGTTACCATCTTGCCATTTATACGACAAATACTTTTGCCATTTTGCGAAATGTCTCTTCTTAAGATAACAGCACCTTCACAAACTTCAATACCAAATTCTAAAGCCTTTTCATAGATAGGATGGTCATCACTAGGAATCAAAAACATCCCTTCAAGCTCTGCTTTAGCTTCTCCGTGGCGGACAAATTCAGATGAACCTCTTCCACCGGCTATTAAAGTAATTGCGTCAATGATAATACTTTTCCCTGCACCTGTCTCTCCTGTAAGGACGGTTAAACCATTGGTAAAGGAAAGATTTAATTCTTCAATGATCGCGAAATTTTTGATTGAAAGCTCAACTAGCATTGTCGATCACCTTTTTCCCTTATAACATATCTAGAAAACGTTTTGTTAATTTTTCTGTTTCTTCTGGTGTTCTACAAATAATTAGAATTGTATCATCACCACAAATTGTTCCAAGAATTTCAACCCAATCTAAATTATCAATTAATGCTCCAATAGCGTGAGCATTACCAGGCAAAGTTTTCATAACTAATAAATGGCTGGTTGAATCAATACGTATAAATGCGTCCATTAATGATCTTTTTAATTTTTGAAGAGGATTAAAACGTTGGTCAGCTGGCAAACTATATTTATATTTTCCATCTATTAATGGTACTTTAACCAAATGTAATTCTTTTATATCTCTCGAAATTGTCGCTTGAGTCACATTAAACCCAGCGTTCTTTAATTCATCTACAAGATCATCTTGTGTTTCTATATCGTTATTCGCTATTATCTCTCTAATTTTAATATGACGTTGACCTTTATTCATAGTACACCCCATTCACGTTAGCAAACCCGTTATTTATTGTGATAAAATAAACCTTTTCACTATATTACAAATCATAGACCATTTTGCATTTGTTGTACATAATTACATGCTAAAAATGTATAAAAATAAACCTTTTATGTATATTAAAAAAACCAAAAATTATATAATATAGAATTTTAAACCAATTTCACAAAGCAAATAAGTATGAAGTTTCTTCCAAAAAAAATACAAACAGCCAGATTCCCTTTACGTAAGAGTTTCTGGCCGTTTATAGATATATTCAATCGGTATTCTCTATTTCAGTTCACTTTATCTTTTTATAAGAAAGATGACTAAGCAACATTTCAATTCATTCGTATGCAAAAATTATTCATCTGTTTTAGCTTTTTTAAGTTGACTATGTGCTTCTGTAACCACTTCTTCAGGAGAAATAACTAGACGATTATCACCTTGTTCCTTTTCCCCTTCCCACTGCAAGTGAATAAGAAACTCTATATTTCCATCGCCACCTGTAATAGGTGAATACGTTAAATTCATAACATTGTATCCTAGTTGTAATGAAAGGTCGATAATTTTATGAATAACTTGTTCATGAATTTTTCGCTCACGTACAATCCCTTTCTTTCCAACTTGTTCTTTACCTGCTTCAAATTGAGGCTTTATAAGAGCAGCAACATTACTATTCGGTACAAGTAAAGTTTTTAGTACAGGTAATATTAATGAAAGTGATATAAATGAAACATCAATACTTGCAAAGCTTGGCATTTCACCTACTAAATCAGCAGGTGTAACATAGCGAAAATTAGTTCGTTCCATCACAACTACTCGCTCATCTTGTCGAAGCTTCCACGCTAATTGATTATACCCTACATCTAGCGCATAGGACATCTTAACACCATTCTGCAGTCCACAATCAGTAAATCCACCAGTAGAAGATCCAATATCAAGCATAACTTGATCTTGTAAATCAAGATTAAACGCCGCAATTGCTTTTTCTAGTTTTAAACCGCCTCTAGAAACATACGGCATTACTTTACCTTTCACCGTTAGTTGAGTATCTGCTGGAATCTTTTCACCTGGTTTATCTAATCGTTCTTCATTGGCATAGACAAGTCCAGCCATGATTGCTCTTTTTGCTTTTTCTCTTGTTTCTGCTAAACCTTGTTCTACTAGTAGAACGTCAATTCGTTCTTTTTTTATTTTCATACTTCAAGCCCTTTTTTGTTTTTGCGGTGATATTTTTTTAATCTTGGCGATAACATTTTCTTTTGTTAAAGAAATTTCCTCTAACAATTTATCTACGCTACCATGCTCGATAAATTGATCAGGAATACCCATTCTATCTATCACAGCACCATGGTATTTATGGTCATGAGCGAACTCAAGAACAGCACTTCCGAATCCGCCTTCTAACATCGCTTCTTCTATTGTTAATATTGGCATATTTGTTTTTAATACATCATGTAACATACTTTCATCCATTGGCTTAATGAAACGAGCATTAATCACCTTAACAGACACACCTTGTTTCTCTAATGTAGCTGCTGCTTCCATAGCCATTGGTATCGTAGTACCGAAAGTAAGGATCGCTGCATCTTTTCCTTCTTTCAACACTTCCCAACTACCAATTGGAATAGTTTTCAGCTCTTCATCCAACTGAACGCCAAGGCCGTTTCCTCGTGGGAATCGCATGGCAATTGGCCCATCATCGTATTTAATCGCTGTATTAACCATATGCTGTCCTTCGTTTTCATCCTTCGGCATCATCAATACTAAGTTTGGTAAATTTCTTAAGAAAGAAATATCAAATACCCCTTGATGAGTTTCACCATCGGCACCCACTAAACCAGCGCGATCAATTCCGATAAAAACATTTAAGTTAGGTCGACAAATATCATGTACCACTTGGTCATAAGCGCGTTGTAAGAATGTCGAATAGATGGCTAGAAACGGCTTCATCTTCTGAGTAGCTAATCCTGCAGCAACTGTTGCAGCGTGTTGCTCTGCGATTCCAACATCAAACATACGATCAGGAAATTCAGAAGCAAATCCTTCAAGCTTTGAACCTACTGGCATAGCAGGAGTTATCGCTACAATTCGCTCATCTTCCCTAGCTAATCTACGTACAGTTTCACTTACAAGTGAACTCCATGCCGGCGCATTCGTTACAGCTTTTACAAATGCCCCTGTTTCAATTTTGTAAGGACCCGTACCATGCCAAGTTCCTACCTTATCAATTTCTGCAGGCTGATAACCTTTTCCTTTTTTCGTTAGTACATGTAATAAAACAGGTCCGGACGTTTTTTTAGCATAACGAATATTTTCAATCAAATCATCGTAATTATGACCATCAACAGGTCCTAAGTACGTAAACCCAAGTTCTTCAAAAAACATTCCTGAAACCAATAAATATTTTAAACTATCTTTTACTCGTTCAGCAGTAGAAGCAAGCTTACCACCAACTGCTGGAATCTTTTTCAATAACATTTCTAGTTCATCTTTAGCACGATTATATTTACCAGCCGTACGAAGTTGCCCTAAAACATTATGCAAGGCACCTACATTAGGAGCAATAGACATTTCATTATCATTTAATACAACAATAATATCTTTTTTCTCCGCACCAATATGGTTTAATGCCTCTAAAGCCATTCCACCAGTTAAAGCACCATCACCGATAACTGGAATAATATGACTTTTTTCTTTCTTCAGATCTCTTGCAATCGCCATTCCCATTGCACCTGATAACGATGTAGAACTATGGCCTGTTTCCCAAACATCATGTTCACTTTCCACCATTTTAGGGAAACCACATAATCCTTTATACTGTCTTAGCGTATCAAACTGATCTGCTCTGCCCGTTAATATTTTATGAACATATGATTGATGCCCTACATCCCATAGAATCTTATCTACTGGACTGTTAAATTCTTTATGAAGAGCGACAGTTAACTCAACAACTCCTAAATTTGGCCCAATATGCCCTCCAGTTACAGAAAGCTTTTGAACAAGAAAATCTCTAATATCTTGGCTAAGTGCCTCTAATTGTTTCTTATTCATACTTTTCAAAAATGAAGGGTCCTTTATTGTTAGAAGATCCAACAGGATCACTCACTTTCTATATTCATTTCCTCGTTTTTTCAAAAAAACCGTTAACACGCTTGTGATAACGGCCTAACTATTATTATTCGGCAATTATAATCCATTCACAATTATTAACATAAAACTACGTTAATAGTATACTTATTTGAACATTATTCTACGTCAATATACCATAAATCAACGGCTATCACAAATGAGGCACTATTCTTAAAAGATAACGCTTAATTATTTCGACTTGCGACTAAATTTGTAATGCTCATTAATTGTTCATCCTTTAAGTTCAAACTTTTTAATGAGGAGATAGCTTTATTGATTTCTGCACGAAGCTTTTCTTTAGCCCCCTTCAAAGTCAATAATGACGGATATGTGTTCTTATGATTTGAAATATCACTACCAACTGGCTTACCAATTGTCTCTTCATTACCTTCAATATCAAGTATATCATCACGAATTTGAAATGCTAATCCCAAATGACGAGAGAACGAAGTAAGAGCTGCTTTCTGCTCTTCATTTGCACCTGCCAAAATAGCACCTGTTAGCACACTACATGTCAATAGTTTGCCTGTTTTATGCTCGTGAATATATTCTAACTGCTCTAAGCTTATTTGCTTTCCTTCCGCCTGCATATCAGCCGTTTGACCACCAACCATTCCTTCTGCTCCTGCACATTGGGAAATTTCTTTAATGACTGCTAACTTCTGTTCCGCTGTAACCGAAGAATCTTCCATTTGTGTAAGAATCGAAAAACTTTGTGTCAGTAAGGCATCACCAGCAAGAATGGCATTAGCTTCACCAAAAACAATGTGATTCGTTGGCTTTCCTCTACGAATATCATCATCATCCATAGCAGGTAAATCATCATGTATTAATGAATATGTATGTATCATTTCAATACTACATGCCGCTTGAAGTCCAATTTTTGTAGATTTATTAAACGCATCTAGAACAGCAAACACTAACAATGGTCGAATTCTTTTTCCACCAGCTTCTAACGAATAAATCATAGAATCCTTTAATCTTTGTGGAGCAGATAACCGTTCCACTTGCTTTACTAATTCTGTTTCAACCATTACTTTATGTTCTTTCATAAAGCTGCGAAAAGAAAGAGTCGTCATGAATTCTACTCCTCCTCTTTCATTTGAAATGGTTTAAGTTCACCATTTTCATCAACAATTTGAACTAGTTGTTCTTGAGCAACCTGAAGTTTCCCATGGCATACCTTCGAAAGGTCCATTCCTCTTTTATAAATATTAATCGCTTCTTCTAGCGGAACATCACCTTCTTCTAATAAATCTACAATATGCTCAAGTTGTTCCATCGCTTCTTCAAATGTTAAGTCTTTTTCTTTAGTCATTCAATACACTCTCCTTACGATCCTTCACTTCACATAGTAATTGTCCATCCTTCACAACTACCGATATAGAATCACCGATATCTACTTGTTGGTTACTTTTAATAACATTTTGCTGTTTATCAAATGCAATACTATATCCACGCTCCATAATATTCAGCGGATTAAGAACATTTAGCTTACTCATTGTACTGACGAATTTCTGTTCTTTCGTTTGGATATTTGTTTTCATTAATCGTTTTAATTGCTTTTCATGTTTTACGATATTCTCCATATGCATTTTAATTTTATCATTTGGATGAAATCTTCTTAACACTTGATGTAGGTACTGGACTTTATCAAGTTTTTGATCAAAATATCGACGACTTTCTTTTTGCAATCGCTCCATTACTAAATCAAGCTGTTCAACTTTTTGTTGATATAATTTTTCAGGATAACGAAACGCATATGATTTATCCAAACGCGTTAATGCTGCTTCTTTTTGTTTGATTTCATTCGAAACAAAAGTTGTCATTTTCGAAACATAAGCAGCTAACGTTTTCTTTAATTCTACATAATGCGGCACCGCTAATTCGGCTGCTGCTGTAGGAGTTGCTGCTCGAACATCACCTACAAAATCCGCAATCGTTGTATCTGTTTCATGTCCAACAGCAGAAATGATGGGGATATGGGAAGCGTAGATTGCTCGTGCTACTTTCTCATCATTAAAAGCCCATAATTCTTCAATTGAACCACCACCACGTCCAACAATTAATACATCTATATCTTCTCGGTCATTTGCTCGCTTTATTGCTTTTATAATCGAATCTGGAGCTTGTGGGCCTTGAACAAGTGCTGGAAACATCATGACATTCCCCATAGGATAACGCCTTTTTAAGGTAGTCATAATATCGCGGACTGCTGCACCTGTTGGTGATGTAATAACACCTATGGTAGATGGATACTTCGGCAGATGTTGTTTATGTTCAGACGCAAACAATCCTTCTCCCTCTAACTTTTCCTTTAATTGCTGAAAAGCTATAAACAAATCACCAATACCGTCAGGATGCATTTCACGCACATATACTTGATAATTTCCACTTTGCTCGAAGACCGAAACTTCGCCTCTTATTAAAACCTTCATGCCATTTTCTGGTTCAAACATAAGTGACGAGTTGTTTGATGAAAACATAACTGCAGAAATCCGAGCTTTTTCATCTTTTAAAGTGAAATACATATGACCACTTGAGTGTCTCTTATAATTTGAAATCTCACCTTTAATATAAATATCACGAAGATGAGGGTCATAATCAAACTTTCGTTTTATGTATTTTGTAAGAGCTGTCACTGTTACATATTGTTCAATCGTCATAATATCACCTTTTTTTCAACTAAAAAAACCGTCCTCTTGCTATTATAAACAATTGGACAGCTTTCTTTAAGTCTTAACACTTATTTACCCTATTTCTTTTTAAAGAGAATGAATTGTTCTAGCTGCTTTGATTGTGTTAAACATAAGCATTGTAATCGTCATTGGTCCTACTCCCTTTGGAACCGGAGTAATGTATGAGGCAATTTCTTTTACTTCATCAAAAGCTACATCACCACATAATTTCCCTTGGTCATCTCTGTTCATTCCTACATCAATAACAACCGCACCAGGTTTAACATGTTCACTTGTAATAACATTTCGTTTTCCTACTGCTACTACAAGAATATCAGCGTCTTTTGTATATTTAGCCATATTTTCAGTTCTTGAATGACAGTATGTAACCGTAGCGTTCTTGTTAAGTAATAATTGTCCAGCAGGCTTTCCTACTATATTACTTCTTCCCACGACAACAGCATGCTTTCCAGCAGGATCGCAACCAATATGTTCTAACATAACCATCACACCATATGGAGTACATGGATAAAATGTATCTTGACCTGCAAGCATTTTACCAATATTTACAGGGTGAAAACCATCCACATCCTTTGATGGACTGATTGTTTCAATAACTGCATTTTCATCAATATGTTTAGGTAATGGCAACTGAACTAAAATACCATGTATACTGTTATCTTCATTAAGCTCTTTAATTTTTGCTAAAAGTTCTTCTTGAGTAACTGATTCAGGCATCGTAATAAGTACCGAATGCATACCTAATTGTTGGCAAGCTTTTTCTTTTGAGCCAACATACGTCTTCGAAGCTTGATTATCCCCAACCAAAATAACGGCAAGCCCAGGTGTAACACCTTTTTCTTTTAATTCAATAACTTGCGCCGCAATATCTTCACGTACTTTTTTTGAAATTTCTACCCCGTCAATTATGATGGCTGACATGATTCATTCTCCCTCTCTGTCTATATAATCTCTCGATACCACGCTCTAACCAGCGCTACTTACACTCATTTCTAAGAGGTAATTAAACTTTTGATGTGTAAATGAGATATAAACGTTGATAAGAACTAAGTTATTTAAACATTAAATTAGTAGGAATGAAAGAATTCCCTCTTAATCAATGTTTCTTTTTATAAGTGTAAATGTTCTTTAATTTTTGAAAGAACTGCATTAACAAACTTACTAGATTGATCATCTCCAAAGGCTTTTGCGATTTCAATACCTTCATCAATTACAACATTTACTGGGACCTCAGTAGATTTAAGCATCTCAAATGTAGCAATACGAAGAATGTTACGATCAATATTGCTTAATCTTGCAATTGTCCAATTCTCAAGGTTACTTGCGATAATCTCATCTATTTTATTTACATTTTCCATAGTTCCTTTTACTAGGAAATCTAAATATTCATCATGTCCTTGATCTTCAATAACAAAATTCAATGCATCTTGAATTTCTGTATCTGCTATATCAATTTGAAATAAAGCTTGTAATGCCTTTTCACGTGCTGTTCTGCGTTTCATTCTTGTAACTCCTTTAAACACGGGTACCGTGCTCGTAGCTTTTTATAGTACAAACTATAGCATAAACGAACATTGAAAGGTAGTGTTTCGTATAATATTAAGGAATCGAATCGAAAATTTGTAAAATTCTAGATAAATTCCACAAAATCACATTAATTCATTTAGCAAACTATTCACAGTATAAACCTTCTTACCAAACTGTATACTAGGAAAAGCTAGCATCTAGCCATTAGGTACCATTTTATGAAGCTATACGATAAATGTACTAAATGAAACATACAAAAAAGCCTAACTTTTTTATATACTGACAAAATTTATCAGCAACAAAAAAAGTTAGGCTTTTAAGATTATGTTACATTTCTTGTGCTACTTCAGCTTCCGCCTTCGTTGTTTCAAATACAACACCAACAACATGAATGTTAACTTCATCTGCTTCAATCGCTGTCATATTAATGATCGCTTGTCGTATATTATCTTGGGCTTCTGTAGCAACCTTAGGAATCGAAACGCCAAACTTAATCATGCAATAGATATCAACTTTGATTCCATCTTCTGATAGTTCAACCTTTACACCTTTCCCATGATTCTTCTTACCCAATCTTTCTACTACGCCAGTAGCAAAGTTACCACGCATTTGTGCTATGCCTTCGACCTCAGAAGCAGCAATTCCAGCAATTACCTCAATAACTTCAGGTGCGATTTCAACCTTACCTAAATTATTGTTTCCTTGTGTCATTTCAAGCATATTGTTTTGTTCTGCCATACTAAAAAACACCTCCAGCTTTATCTCTGTTATTCTGCAGAGCCCATTACATCATGGTTTTCAAGAAACTTCGTATTGAAATTGCCTGATACAAAGTCCTCGTGCTGAAGTAACTTCAAATGGAACGGAATTGTTGTGTGAATGCCTTCGATAACAAACTCACCTAATGCACGCTTCATACGATCAATTGCTTCTTCACGTGTTTTTCCGTGTACAATTAATTTCGCAATCATGCTGTCATAGAATGGTGGAATAGTATATCCAGGATATGCAGCTGAATCTACGCGCACTCCATAACCACCCGGTGGAAGATACATTTCAATCTTCCCAGCAGAAGGCATGAAGTTTTTATATGGATTTTCTGCATTGATACGGCACTCAATTGCCCAACCATTAAAAGTTACCTCTTCTTGAGTTAAACAAAGTTTCTCTCCAGATGCAACACGAATTTGTTCTTTAATTAAATCTACACCAGTAACCATCTCTGTAACAGGATGCTCAACTTGGATTCGTGTATTCATCTCCATGAAGTAAAATTTATTATTATTGTAGTCATATATAAATTCTACCGTGCCAGCACCAGAATAATCAACTGCTAATGCAGCTTTTACTGCAGCTTCACCCATTTGTGAACGAATTTCTTCATTTAATGCTGGAGATGGCGATTCTTCAACAAGTTTTTGTAATCTTCTTTGAACCGTACAATCTCTTTCACCTAAGTGAATTGCATTTCCATGATTATCAGCCATAACTTGAATCTCAACATGACGGAAATCTTCAATATATTTCTCTAAATATACACCTGGGTTACCAAATGCAGTTGCAGCTTCTTGTTGTGTAATATTAATACCTTTAACAAGTTCTTCTTCGTCTCTAGCAACACGGATCCCTTTACCGCCACCACCAGCTGTAGCTTTGATAATAACAGGATATCCGATACCTGCTGCCACTTCTTTACCTTGTTCGATATTTTCGATGATACCTTTTGAACCAGGAACGATTGGTACACTAGCTGCTTCCATTGTATCTCTAGCAACGTCTTTTGTACCCATTTTTGAAATAGCTTCTGGAGATGGACCAATCCAAGTGATGTTTGCATCTCTACATAATTCTGCAAAACTAGCATTTTCCGCTAGAAACCCATATCCTGGGTGAATCGCATCAGCACCAGTTTTCTTAGCTGTGCTGATGATATTTACTGTATTAAGATAACTATCTTTTGAAAGAATTGGACCGATACAATAAGCTTCATCAGCTAATTGTACATGTAATGCTTCGCGGTCCCCTTCTGAATATACTGCTACTGTTTCAATACCTAATTCTTTACAAGCACGAATAATACGTACTGCAATTTCTCCTCTATTAGCAATTAATACCTTTTTAAGCATTATATCCAGCTCCTTACTCAGCTTTTACCAAGAATAATGGCTGACCATATTCAACTAATTGGCCGTCTTTAACAAGAACTTCAACGATTTCACCTTTAACTTCTGCAGCAATTTCATTGAAAAGTTTCATAGCTTCTACGATACATACAGTATCTTCTTCCCCTACTTTTGAACCTACAGTTACGTAAACACCTTCGTCTGGTGATGGAGATGCATAGAATGTACCAACCATTGGTGATGTAATTTTGTGTAAGTTTTCATCTACAGCTACTTCTTTAGCTGATGCTGCTTCTACTGCAGGCTTAGCTTCCGCTTTTGGAGCTGGTGCTGCTTCTACAGCTTTAGGTGCTTCAACGACAGGAGCTTGTACAGCTACTTGTGGTACAACAACTGCTCCGCCAGTTTTCTTCATTTCGATTTTAGTTCCGTCTTGCTCGAATACGAATTCTTGAATTGATGAATTGTCAACTAATCTTACGATTTCTCTGATTTCTTGTACTTTTAACATTTACCTACACCCCATTTTATAATTATGACTAGATACTAACATGATAATATAATACCTAGTAAAAATTCAAATGTCACTAAATTACATTCAATCACATTATCCTTATATATTATTTTATAATACAATTCTGAATTTTTAGAAAGTGTTTTTTATTTTTTTTCAGCAAACTACCAAAAAACACTAAGATTAGTATAAAACATCTATAACCAATTGTTAAATTTTCAGAAAAGGTGTGATTTTTTTTGAGTGAATTTGAACAAATTAAACAAAATGATCTAATTCGAAAAAACAACCTCGTTGTTAAAGCTACTTTTGTCTGCATAATACTTCGCAGCGATAGTGGATATTGTCATACAAAAGGACTTAACCATTATCCTATCCATTAGCATAGGAGGTGGTATTGTGGCATTTATGCACTACAAAAACAAATGGATTCCGTATGTTGCAACTCTTCTGTCTCCATCATTCTGTATATCATCAGGAAGAATAGCGTAGCACCTACAGCTATTCTTCTAGTATACTTCGTAATGGCAACTTGTGCTATCTATATGGATAAGGCAATTTTAAGAATTAGCTTTATGCTAAGCTTAATTGTGCTTTCGCTATTTACGAACCTGCCCCATGACGAACTTGGATTAGAACCCTAGAACTATGTCGCCATTTTGCTCTTGCACACACTAGTTAGTCTCCTTTTATACTTCCAATTGACAATTCCCTCTAAATTCTCCCAATATATTCACTCCGTTCAAAAAGAAACAGCCTTGTTGTATGATCAACAAAAAAGAAATCAGGAAGTTCTAAAAAAGAACACTACAGTAATTTCTCAACTTATGTCAAGTGTTCATATTCGAAGTCCAGAGCATCACTAAGCAAATATTGAAATATCTACAGGTATTACAGAGTTAGCTTCTAGTATGAACCATCAATCTGATACTATTAAAGATATTAGAGCCTCTTTACTACAAGTTCGCGAGATGGTCGATAAATATGCTGCTTTATCCAAAAAACTGCTCATTATCGTTCATCAAACATAATTAAATGCAACAGAAGGTTGTACATTTATACAACAACTAAAACTAGAAATAAAATTTTTCTTAATCAATTTACATTCCAAGAAGCGACTCAGAAAATAGATATCGCTACGGATGACTTTACCTCCATAATTGAAGAAGCAAACACCCAATTACAGGAATTACCCTCATCTAAAACCATGCAAAATTCACAATTGCTTACATCCTTCAAGAATACTGCTTAATCACTCAGCTCTATAATCAAGAGCATACTTCAGTAACTATGTAAACTCTATTACACTATATTCATCTTCTCCATAACAAAAAATGGACTATTCAGAAAATGAATAGTCCATTTTTTTTATTGCTTAGGTTGAAACTCAACTGATACATCTTGTGCTGTTGGCATTTCACCAGTTACGATACGAACAATATCATTAGCTGCAGAATTTGATAGTTTATTAGCTTTAACAGTTACACGAACATTATTATCTTGTGCTCTCACTAGCACAGCATCGTAATTCAAGGATGTAATTAGTTTTTCTAGCATGACTTCTCTTTCAGTTAAGCCTCTTAATTCTTTTATCGTTTCATTGGCTTTATCTCTTTCTTCTGCAGATAACTCTGTATTGCCTACCATCGCTGTAAGATCTTCAATTGTTTTATTTCGCTCATCTGTTATTTCCATACGAAGTGTTTGAAAAGTTTCATCTCCTTCAATCGGCACAACTTCCTTTATCGTATCTTTTGTTGAATCTTTTGACTCACTAGTATCATCAGTAGCTACGGATGGATTTTCATTTTTATTACTTGTTGTTTCTTTTGTACTCTCTTTTGACTTTTCTTTTTCAACGGTTGTTGCCATATTTGTTTCTTTTTCAGAAGGAGTTGTGACGTAATAAACAGATAATACTACCACTAAACTAAGCATCGTTAATAACCAAACGGTTTGTTTCTTCAATAACATTTTTATTCCTCCTTATTTTCTAGGCATGACCGCTACTCGATGACTCGGTATATCTAATGTTCTTGTCACAGCCTCAACAATCCATTTTTTAACAGTTATATTTTCAGCGCCTTTTGCGACAACTAGTACTCCTCTAACCACTGGCTTTTCTGTAACTTGTACAATAGGCACTTCTTTTTCACCATTCCTTACAATGACAATTTGTTCATCGGTCGAAGAATCTTCAACTGTTCGTTTTCCTCCTTCTCGGTCTGTCTCATCTGTAATTTGCTTCTGTATTACTTTGTTTTTTTCATACACTTTTTTCTCTGTTGCATCGACATTCACAACTACTGTTACGTCCTTGACGCCAGCAATTGCTTCCAACGCTTCTTTTATTTGATTTTCAAAAGTTCGTTCATAATCTGCAATAGTTGTTTCTGCTTTACTGCTGTCTCGCCCAAATGTTTCCACATCCTGTGCTTCTTCTTTGAAAACAGGAGCAGCTTTTTCTGAAGAGGTTTTACTATTGTTCGTTAGGAATTCGCTGCCCATCATGAAGACTACACCTAAGACAAGTACTACTAGCATATACATATATAATGAAGGTTTTTTATTCTGTTCCTCATCATTCGGCTGCTTCTCTTTCTTAAATACTTTCTTGATCCATTTCATAAACGGGTTGTTCTCTTTCAACTCTATGCGCCCCTCCTTTCAAAAACAATATTGATCCTTCCTTCATCTATCCCCCACTGTGATCCAAGAAATTTTCTTATATCATTTGTTTCATCATTCTGTATTGGTAGTTTTTCTTCCGTATTAATTCTAACTGTTTGCACAGTTTCAATTGCTGTATTACTTTTCTCTTTCTGTGTTAGTACAACTGAAATGGAATCCAAATCCTTTGGTAGCTTCGGATTTTCAAGAGTCTTCAAAGACACATTAATATCTTTAATTTCATAATTGTATCGATTAATCAACTCCTCTTCTCCAGTCTTCTTTAATTGGACAGCCATTTCTTCTAAAATATATGCAGAGTTAGCTGCTTGTATTTCATTTTTCTTCTTATCAATCAAACTTTCCATTTTATCCTTTTCTACATAGTCCTTATCTGTTACTTGCGCCAATACCTCCTCAAAGTTTGATGATAAAAACTTAAAGATTGGTGTAATCAAAATCGCTATTAATAATAGCCCTAAAACCATCTTTGCATACTTCTGCATACTTGAACTTGGCAGGAGCATGTCCATCACAATAGCAAGAAGTATAAAAATAATGATATTGGTAATCCAGTCAGTCAGAAAACTCATTCCTATTCATCACCTACCTGACCATCAGCGTAACATTTCCAGCTGCAATAATAATCGTGATACTTAAAAAGAACATCACTGAAACAATTGATAATGCTGCAAATATATACATCATACTTTTACTTATAATATCTAAGCATTGAATAACTGTACCTCCACCTAGTGGTTGTAATACGGCAGCAGTTAATTTATAAATAAAAGCAATCACTAATATTTTCAAAGCTGGAAAGATTGTTATAAGTAACAAGATAACTACTCCAGCTATACCTACCGTATTCTTTAATAGAACTGATGCACTTATAACAGTGTCTGCTGCATCTGTGAACATTCGGCCTACAACAGGAACGAAATTCCCTGTTATAAATTTAGCGGTTCGAATAGTGATACCATCGGCTACTGCAGAAGATGCCCCTTGAACAGAGATCACCCCGAGAAATACAGTCATAAAAACACCAAGTAATCCAATGCTTAAATTTCGAATTAGACCTGCTAGTTGTGTAACTTTATAATGTTCCGTTAGTGTACTGACAATGCTGAGTATCGTAGCTAGAAATAATAGAGGTAACACGACTTTTCCTATTAATAAGCCGCTTGTATTCATTAAGAAAACAAGGACAGGATGGAAAAACGCTGCGGAAACTAGTCCTCCTGAAGCCGCAATTAAGGCTAATAATAAAGGCACTAGTGCTAAGAAGAATGACATCATCATATCAATTGTTTCTTTTGTATAATTAATTGCCACGTGGAAACTATTTAATGCGATAATGATAAGCACCATAAAGACGATGCTATAAGCAACCTTACTAATAGAGCTTTGTTCAAAAGCATTCTGTAGAGATTGAAGAAACATACTAAAAACCGTTAAGAGAATTAACATTCCAAGTAGTTTACCGTTAGCTATTAATTCATGAAAAATAAATTTTAAAAAACCTTGAGACCATCCCTTAATAGAAAATTGTTTATCACCACTTATATAATCCATTAAGCTTCCTTTTTGCCCTTCCGGTAAAAAGCCACCATATTCTTGCATAATTTGATCCCAAAACTGTTTCATTTCATCTATATTTACTTTATCTAAACTACTATTTATTAAATCCTGCGTTATATTACTTGGTGTAGAACCTTCATTAACTACTTCTTGATTATTACTTTCTATTTGTTTATCAATTGGTTCCTGATTAATATTCGTTGTATTTGGTGAAGCTTGTACATCATGTGGTTGCATCCAGAGAATGACACTTGCAAATATAGCGAAAAAAAGCCACTGCTTCATTTCTTCACCTCTTCATAACACTTTCATCAAGTTGGAATTAGATTTAAAATCGTTTCAATCATGACAGTTAAGATTGGAATAGCCATTGCTAAAATGATGATTTTTCCAGCTAGTTCAATTTTAGATGCTAATGTTCCTTGACCAGCATCCTTCGTAATTTGTGAAGCGAATTCTGCAATGTATGCTATCCCAATGATTTTTAAAATTGTTTCTAAATACACCATGTTTACATTTGCTTCCTTCGCTAAAACTTGAAGCATATGAATGATGCTATAAATTTGGTTAACAAGAAATAAAAAAATAGAGCAACCAACAAAGATGACGAGGAGGAAAGCAAAATTGGGTTTTTGTTCTTTTAATAGGGTTGCTAAAAAAGTCGTTAATAAAGCAATACCTACTATTTTAATAATTTCGATTGCTCATCCCTCCCCTTCGTTACTGAAACAAAAATACAGATTTTATTTTCTCAAACAATTGATCCATTATTTGAGCAACCATAAATAAAATGTAGATAAAACCAAATAAGGTTACCCATTGAGAGTATTCTTTTTTGTTTATTTGCTCCAGTAACGTATTGATAAAAGCAATAACGATTCCTACTCCGGCAATTTTAAATATTAAGCCCACTTCAATTCCCATTTGGTATCCTCCTACATGTTGGTTAAACTAGCAAAATGATGAGTAAAAGCCCTGTTAAGAACCCGAGACTTTTCACCATTTTTTCGTATTTATTTTGAATTTGTAGCGCTTCACTTTCTTCCCTTTCTAAATGCGTCATCGTAAGCGCAATTTGCTTTTGCTGTTGATAACGATCATGTCGACCAAGCGTCTCACCGAATTGCAGAAGAATCTCTATTTCATTTTGTTTTAATGCCAATATTTTTTTTGTTTCTTGTAAACTGGTGTCCCAAGCATTTTTAACATTCGTATCTGGAAGTTGTAATTGCTCAGAAAATGTATGGAAAAACATATTAATAGGTCTTGGTAGACTCTTTGAAAGACGGTTAGCCGCTTCTTGTAAAGGTGCGTGGCCGTACATAATTTCAGCTTCTAATGCTTGAAGTGCCGTTCGAAAAAGTCTTAATTGTTTTGGTCGTTGACTTAAATGACGAGAAATTTCAAAACCAATCCATGTAGAAGCTATTAAAATCAATGCGGCACCAATGATTTTTACCATTGCTTTACGCCTCTCTCCTTTAATATCTGTTGTCCTGTTTCATCTATTATGGAATAACAAAAATCATTATTTTCATCTCTGCTTAATACAACGAATCTCTTAAACACATGTAAATTGATAATGTCTCGAATGTTAGGGCGCCTCATAATATCTTCATAAGAAAAGCCATGAACAGTAATAACTAAATGAATCCCAGCATTTATAGCTTCCAGAACAGCCAAACTATCTTCACTTCTACCAATTTCATCAGCAATAATAACTTGTGGTGACATAGAGCGAATGAGCATCATCATTCCTTCAGCCTTTGGGCAAGCATCAAGAACATCGATTCGTGGTCCAAATTGTAGTTGTGGCACACCGTTTACACATCCAGAAATTTCAGAACGCTCATCTACAACCCCCACCTTCATAGCTGGAACTCTCATTTCAGGTATTCCCGAAGAAATAATTCTCGCCAAGTCTCTTAGCAGTGTTGTTTTTCCTGTTTGTGGCGGCCCGATAATCATCGTATTTTGCCAACCATTACTATATAAATAAGGAATAAGATGTTCTGCACATCCTACTTGTTCTTTTGCAATACGAATATTAAAGGAAGAAATGTGAATGATTGCTTTAACATTCCCGCCATTTAGAATGACTTTTCCAGCAAGTCCAACTCGATGTCCACCTTGAATGGTGATATATCCTCGCTTCAATTCCTCTTCCATCGTATACATAGAAAAGTTCGTTACATTATTTAATAACTGGGTGGCATCTTCTTCTGTAACAATGATGGGTAAAAATTCATAAGTAGATTTGAAAGAAATTTCTACTGGTCTCCCTATACGAATTCGTATCTCTTCAATGTCATTCCACTTCCTTGGAGGCATATCTTGAAAATAAAGTGCTATTTTTTGGGGAAGAAATGATAATACGGTTTGCATACAAGCCTCCTCTCAATTAGTACATCATTCAATTACAATGTATGGGTTGCTCGTACACTTTATGACTTTTGCTTAAAAATATATTAGACAAAAAAAAGAGAGCGTTCATTTATTTGAACACTCTCTTCTCTCATTTAATTATCCACGAGATACGTAAGAACCGTCTGTAGTATTAATGATTAGTTTGTCACCTTCGTTAACGAAGAATGGTACTTGAACGATAAGACCAGTTTCAACAGTAGCAGGTTTTGTACCACCTGAAGCTGTATCACCTTTAATACCTGGCTCAGTTTCAGTAACTTCTAATGTTACTGTGTTTGGAAGTTCAACACCGATCGTTTCAGTACCAAACATCATGATGTATACTTCCATGTTTTCTTTTAAGAATTTTAATTCGCGCTCGATTTGTGTTTCTGATAATTCGATTTGATCATAGCTTTCATTATCCATGAATACGTGTTGATCACCACTTGCATATAAATATTGCATTTTGCGGTTTTCAATACGTGCTTTAGCTACTTTTTCACCAGCACGGAATGTTTTTTCTTGGATTGCTCCAGTACGTAAGTTACGTAATTTAGAACGAACGAATGCAGCACCTTTACCTGGTTTAACGTGTTGGAAGTCCATAACTTGCCAAATTGCGTTATCTACTTCAATTGTTAATCCTGTTTTAAAATCATTAACAGAAATCATTATTTTTCCTCCCAAAAATCACAAAATGATAAGTTCTTTTGTTGAATGTGTAAGAGCTTCATTACCCTCATTCGTTATAATCGTATCATCTTCAATACGAACCCCACCTAAACCTGGAACATAAATCCCTGGTTCAACCGTTACCGCCATTCCTGGCTCTAGAACGATGTCACTCTTCATCGACAAGGCTGGACCTTCATGAACTTCAAGTCCAATACCATGGCCAGTTGAGTGACCAAAGTTTGCACCAAAACCTTTTTCCTCAATGAAGTCACGTGTTAACGCATCTGCCTCTTTACCTGTCATGCCTGGTTTAATACCGGCCATTCCTCTAAGTTGCGCTTCTAAAACAATATTATAAATATTTTTTAATTCATCGCTTGGATTTCCTACCGCTATCGTACGAGTAATATCCGATACATATCCATTGTAATACGCTCCATAATCAAGCGTTACAAAGTCTCCTACTTCAATTACTTTATCACTAGCTACCCCATGTGGGAGTGCTGAGCGGTAGCCAGAAGCTACGATTGTATCGAATGAAGATGATGTAGCTCCTTGTTTTCTCATAAAGAACTCTAATTCATTGGAAACCTCCAGTTCTGTAAGACCAGGACGGATGTAACCGATAATATGTTCGAAAGCTGCATCTGCAATCTTCGCAGCTTCCTTTAATATCTTAATCTCTGAGTTTGTCTTTATCAAGCGTAATTTCTCGACCACGCCAGAAACGGGAATAAAATCACCTTCACAAGCTCTATTATAGGTAACATATGAAGAATAGGTTAAGATATCTTGTTCAAAGCCTAACTTCGTAATACCTAACTGTTTGGCTTGATATGCCACCTCTTCATGAATAGCTTTCGTATGTTTAACAATCTCAAAATCAGGGCATTGGCTTGTAGCTTGTTCAATATAACGGAAATCCGTAATAAATAATGCTTTTGATTTAGAAATCAAAGCGACACCAGCAGTACCTGTAAAGCCTGTCATATAACGTCTGTTATAAGGATTAGTAATGAGCATGCCATCAATATGTAGTTTATCAAATGAAGCACGTAGTCTTTGTAATTTATCCATAGTCCGCTCCTATCCATTCATTTTAAGAATACCAACCTATAATTTTAACAATCAGTAAGAACATTTTATCACATTCTTTCAGATGTCACAGTACTTTGTGAAGATTGGAAAAAGAATGAATAACACTATGGTTGTACATTTTGCTCTTTTTGCTGCGTTTCTTCCTGTCGTACTCTCTCACTATGATCAAAAGAAACACTAACACCAATAAATACTCCGTATAATATATAGAGACAAACCGTTGTAACTAACGTATTGAAATCCATATCTTGTATTCCTTTCATGTCTGAAAAGAATGGTACGAAAGCATAATGAACAATCGCCCAAATCGCAATACCAAATAAAATTCCAGCAGAAAGACTACGCACTTTACGTAAAAATGCATAATATAAAAAAGCAACCACGATTGAAACAAGCCCATAAAGAAGAATTGCTATAAGTACTCCTAAAAAACCATGTGTCCATTTATCCGAAAGCCATCCCGTTATAATGACTTTTGGACCTACCTCTGTAAAATGAAAATAATATGCAAGCTGTCCCAATGCACTCCAAAACATCCCTCCTATAAATCCTATCAAAGCAATGTTTGTTTTTTGAGATAATTGATTTTCTTGTTGATTTTGATCTAATTTAGAATTACTTTTTCCATCATTTTGTTGTTGTTTATCCATCATTAACACCTCCACGACTAGTATGTCCTATTCTCAGGAAATTTTTTCTCAAAAAAATATTTACGATATTTTTTTCAAGTTGCTTCTATTTATCTGGAGTCATCTTCATTTTTTTTGTAAAATATATGTAGAGGTACAACAGCTTACCAATCTCAATTGATTTTTTTATCAATTATAGAGGCATAAGCTCTCACTATAGCAAACGACAAAGGAAAAGCTAAATGTGAAATAAAACAACATAGGTTGGTGTAGAAATGTCACAAGAAAAACCCGTATACGGCGGACAGGCGGTTGTGGAAGGCGTCATGTTCGGAGGTAAAAAGCATACTGTTACTGCTATTAGAAGAAAAGATGGTACAATCGATTATTTTCACGTTCCACGAACGCCAAGCCCTTTTCTAACTTCCATCAAGAAAATTCCATTTATCAGAGGGATTGCAGCTATTATTGATGCAAGCGCTAACGGATCGAAGCATTTAAATTTCTCAACAGAAAAGTTTGACGTTGACCCTGCTGAAGAACAAGAGGAAGTAATTGAAGAAGAAAAACCAGCTTCGAAAGTAGGAATGTTTTTAAGTGTAGCAGCAATCGGCGTTCTCTCCTTCTTATTTGGTAAATTCATCTTTACTCTTGTACCTGTTTTTCTTGCAGATTTTACAAGACCTGTATTTTCTTCAGATTTTGGGCAAATAATGGTAGAAAGTGTCTTTAAATTAATTCTATTACTTTTATATATTTACTTTGTGTCACTTACACCATTAATTAAGAGAGTCTTTCAATATCACGGAGCAGAGCATAAAGTAATAAACGCTTATGAGAATAATTTAGAGCTTACTGTTGAGAACGTACAATCACAGTCTAGACTTCATTATCGATGTGGAAGTAGCTTCATCTTATTCACAATTATTGTTGGTATGTTTGTTTACATGCTAGTACCTACAGATCCCTTATGGGTTCGAGTTGTAAATCGAATTGCACTGATTCCTGTCGTGTTAGGAATCGCTTTTGAAGTATTACAAATTACTAACAAAGTACGCGATATTCCTATTTTAAGATTTTTAGGCTACCCAGGACTGTGGCTCCAATTGTTAACAACTAACAAGCCAACAGATGATCAAGTGGAAGTAGCGATTCATTCTTTCAATCGTTTATTAGAATTAGAAAAAGAAAATAAAACAGGTTTAGAAAAGGAAAGTATAGTGTAAAACAAAATGTAACAGCTTTTTAATTCATGAAGCATATTATATAGAATCAGAAGTTTTTCTAAAATTCCACATTCAAAGATGATATATTAGTTGTACATTACTATTTTCCTACAATACTTCTTTCTTATGCTTTTAAGGAGGTGGCCTTAATGATGAAACGTCCAAGTTATTTTATTGTTTCAGGTATTATTTTGCTTGCGTTACTAGGCTTAGGTAGCAAACTGTTTGGCGATCCAGTGGGTACACTTAAATGGTTACTAATAATCGTTGCAGTTACAGCGATTATGATTTACGTTGTCAAGAGATTTTCAGGCTCATCTACTGCTCAATCAGCTAATCAAAAAGCATATAGAAAAGCCGCTAAGCAATCTCAAAAAAATCAACAGCTACGTAACACATCAAAACCAAAAGATTCAAATGTCGTTACCTATTCTTTCAACCATTCGAAAAGAAAACCAAAGCATCGTAAAAAATCTGATGTTCAACTAACTGTCATTGATGGTAAAAAAGGCAAAAAGAAAAATCGGGCATAATCGTGCCTGATTTTTTTGACTTAAAATTCTAATCATTTGACCATAATGTTAATAAGCCCAACTTCGTAAAAATATTTGAGCAGACATACGGCCTAATTCTATAAGGTCCCGCTTCTTCTTCGATGATAAATCAAATTCCGTTGCAGATACATTCTTCGTTGGAATAAAGATGATGTTCTTTTCATGTTTTCTAGAAATGTAACGGTTATCATGGGCATCTTTCATCGTCTCAAATAAAGCACCAAACATTTCAATAGCATTATCGATCTTTCTTGGTGGTAGCTCCTCTTTATTTTCACTTAATTTAACCCCAATAACAGGTCGAGTTTTCTTTACATTCTCTTGATCAAACAACCACATTGGAAAATTACTTAATACGCCTCCATCCACGATGTAGGTATAAGGCTTTCTCGAATTAAGTTTTACAGGTTCAAAAAAATAAGGGATACTACAGCTCATTCGAACTGCTTTAGCAATCGGAAATGTAGCAATATCAATTTTATACTTATTTAAATCATCCGGTAAAACCATAATGACCCCATTTGTTACATCAGATGCAATAATACGAAAAGAATGAAGTGGTAAATCACTAAATGTATATATTCCTTTAGCTGCTAATTTCTCAGCAATCCATTCTTCCAGTTTATCTCCTTTATACAACCCTAACTTCCAATAAAGCAGTAACCATTTAGCGAAAGGAAGATTTCCTCCAATGCGTTCATCTAACAATATTTCTGTATTCATTTCCATCATAATTTCTTCTATTTCTTTCCCCGTATAACCAGCGATAATAAAAGCAGCAATTATTGAACCAGCACTAGTACCAGCTGTTCTTTGAAACACAAAACCCTTTTCTTCAAGAACTTGGTATGCTCCAACTAAAGCGTATCCTTTCATACCTCCTCCGGAAAACACTCCATCAATAATCAATGCTGTTCCCTCCTGTCTCCGGCCTTTATACATCTTTAAGCAGGAAGGAACTAGATTATTACAGTAGATTAGTTAATTATTTGTCTTTACGTGAAATATGCAATAGTAGCATGCGGAAAGAATTGTTGAATATAACTGGAAATGGTTGTTTCTAAATCATTCGCTTCTTCGGTTGGATATACATATTTGCCGATTCCATACTTACCCCATTTATATTTACGTTTCGATTCGTCTAGTTCAAGCTTTGTTTTCGGATAATGCTTTTCAATCACTTTCTTAGCAGGCTTAGTAAATCGATGCTGAATAAGCTCAAAAGATAGATCAGGAATACTCTCTCCCTCTAATGATTCAGCTAATCTTTCAAATAATTCAAAATAGCCTTCTTGCCAATCATCATGCATATAAATAGGTGCTACAATAAAGCCTAATGGATACCCTGCATTTGCCACTTTCTTAGCCGCTTCCAAACGCTGGTCAAAACTAGAAGTACCAGGCTCAAAATTCTTTATAACGTAGCGAGAATTAACACTAAAGCGAAAACGAGTATGCCCATTATGTTTCGCATCTAATAAATGATCCACATGATGAAATTTCGTAACAAAACGCAGTCTTCCTAACTCAGTTCTCCCGAAAAATTCTATCGCTTTCTTTAAAGAGTGCGTTAAATGATCAATGCCGACAATATCAGAGGTACAAGCTGCTTCAAAGCGTGTAATTTCTGGTTTTCGTTCGTCCATGTATTTCTCTGCTTGCTCAAAGATTTCATCTAAATTAACATAGGTCCGTATATATGGTTTACTTCCCAGTGTCGTTTGTAAGTAGCAATAATGACAGTGCCCCATACATCCCGTTGCTAAAGGTATGGCATATTCCGCTGAAGGCTTTGACGTATCGAATTTAAGTGTACGACGAACACCCACAACGAGAGTCGATTTAGCTACTCGATATTTTTGTAAATCTGTATCACCAGGAAGATTACGAATTTGATTGTGAGATGTCGTTTCTTTTATTTCAATTCCCATTTTCTCGAATTTCTCTTTCAATTCACGCCCTAAAGGATAGTCTAATGCTTGTGGTTCAATATATACAAGTTGAGGAATAAAAGGCTTCAAAGAGTTCACCAAATTTCTTTGTTATTTCTATAGATTCCTGTTATTTTTTACTGATGTAAGAAAAAGTCTCTGCAAAAAATTTGGAATTCCCCCGTTCAAAAATAAAAAACTTAAAACTAACGATAACTTTATCCATACTCCTCATAGCTACCCTTTTACCTTTACTTATTAATAACAATCAATCAAAAAAGACTGCCTCATAAAGTCAGTAATTCTGACTTATGAAACAGTCTCTCATCTATTTTTTATTTACAAACCACATTTCAACTGTGCACCACAGTTTGTACAAGTATTACATCCACCCATCTCCTGTACTTCACCTTTACGGCATACAGGACATGTATCTCCTACTTCAGATCCAATGGTAACTTTAGTAGAACGTAACTCATTAATCGTATCAACTAAAACAACTTTCGTTTCATCCTCTAAAAGTAGTTCTTGTTGTTCAAAATGATTTTCTTCTGCTTTTAATGTTAATACTTGTGAATCACGGCTTCCATCTACATACACTGTGCCACCTTTAGCACCACCTTTATATAGACGCTCGTACACTTTTTCAACTTGTTCAACTGTGTAGCCTTTAGGTGCATTAACTGTTTTAGATATTGAACTATCTATCCAGCGTTGAATGATACATTGTACATCAGCATGTGCTTCAGGAGATAATTCCATCGCTGAAACAAACCAACTTGGTAAATTGTTAGGATCCTCTTCTGGATGACGGTCTAAATATTCTTGCACAATATCTGCCTTAACTTCGATGAATTTACCTAAGCGACCACTTCTAAAGTACGAGAATGAGAAGTATGGTTCAAGCCCAGTAGAAACACCAACCATCGTTCCAGTACTTCCAGTTGGAGCAACAGTTAGTAAATGTGAATTACGAATACCATATTTCATAATATCTTCTTTAATTTCTTGCGGCATTTTTTGCATAAAACCTGTTTGAATAAAGTTAGAACGAAGCTGGTTTGTTTCTGCTTCTGTCTTTCCTTCTAAAAATGGGAAGGTACCTTTTTCTTTACTTAATTCTACAGATGCTCTATACGCTGTAGTAGCAATTGTTTCAAATACTTGTTCCACCAGTTTATTTGACTCTTCTGATCCATATTCAGATTCGCAATAAATAAGTAAATCATGTAAGCCCATGACACCTAAGCCAACACGACGCTCACCAAGTGCTTGCTTTTTATTCTCTTCAAGGAAGTAAGGTGTTGCATCGATTACGTTATCTTGCATACGTACTCCTACTTCTACAGTGCGTTTCAGTTTCTCAAAATTAACTGTTTTGTTCTCTTTATCTGCCATTTGCGCTAAGTTGATAGCTGCTAAGTTACAGACAGAGTAAGGAGCTAAGGGTTGTTCTCCACACGGATTTGTTGCTACTACCTGTTGTCCATATGCTTTTGCATTCGTCATATCATTGGCATTATCGATGAAGAAAATGCCTGGTTCAGCTGAATACGTCGCACATATATTAATTAAGTTCCATAGCTCTTGTGCTTTAATAGAGCGATATACACGCACCTTATGTCCACGCTTTTCCCACTCGCGAACATCGCCTACTTCGTGCCACTCTGCATTATATACCTTCATTTCCTCTTCATCATAACTCTCTACATGCGGAAAACGTAGTTCATAGTCTTTATTTTGTTCTACTGCTTCCATAAATTCTTTCGTCAAGCAAACAGAAATATTAGCACCCGTTAAGAATTCTGGATTATGCACGCTATAATGTCCACCCGTATGGAGCTTCTCTTCAGCTTCACTAATTATTTGGTCTGAAAAACCACCTTGACCTGGAATTTGTTTATAATTAAGTATTCCTTGATACATCGCTCTCTCTTGTTCAGTTAAAGGAGTTAGCTTTAATTTTTCATTGGCATATTTTTTGATATTTTCATCTTTTGTATTTTCAATCAAGAATCGCAAAATACGAGGATTTTGCATCTTAGATATGATGAATTCAATGATGTCTGGGTGCCAATCTGCTAACATGATCATTTGTGCTCCACGTCTGGATCCACCTTGCTCAACAAGATGCGTCAGCTTCGCGATATCATCCAACCACGAAACAGAACCTGATGATTTACCATTTACGCCTTTAGCTAATGTATTGCGAGGTCGTAACGTTGAACCGTTCGTTCCAACACCGCCACCACGGCTCATAATCTCCATCACTTGCTTACGATGATCGGATATTCCTTCACGAGAATCAGGTACAAATGGCATCACATAGCAGTTAAAGTATGTAACATCAGTTTGTGAGCCTGCACCATATAGTACTCTTCCTGCTGGTACAAAGTTCATATTAGCTAACTCTTGATAAAACTTTTCGAACCACTCTTGTCGTTTTTCTTCTGTTGTTTCAACAGAAGCTAGCCCTGTTGCATTTCTTTTTGCAATTTGTTCATAGTAAATTTCAAGTGGCTTCTCGATGACATCTAGAGAGCGATTAATAATGCCTGTTTCAATTTCTTCAGGTTTGTCTAATGAACCACGGAATTCATCCTCGACCAACACTTTCGCTTTTTTCTTTTCCCAGTCAATGCTAACAATATGTCCTAAACCACGAGCTGGAAACTTCGGATCCTCTTTAATCGTTAACACAACAAAATCACCATTCGATAAGGTGATTTTCTCGGTGTCTTTAAACGAATATCGATCAATCATAACTAAACGCGAAACGCCTTTATGCGTGAGTTTCATATCTGGTGTAATCGGATGAACCTGTGGGAACAACTTAATGTCCTGATTTAGACTTTCAATACTTTTCTTACCATTTTGCTTAATCGCAACAGACATAAGCAATCTCTCCTTTATTCGTACTGCATTTATATTCTTCCTAGTTAGGTTGATTTTATAAAGTAACATAAACTTACCATATATAGAGCCATCATTCAATATATTGATTTTAAAAACACTCATATATCTATATATGGTGTTAAGGAATGCAAATTAATTAATTTGTCAAACGAAGAATTGCTCAAATAAAAGAGAAAAAAGAAGAAAAAACGGGGTTTATGCGTTTTTCTAATGTTATTTACACCTTTTCAGAAGTTGCATTATTGTCTAATAAAAAAACGTTAATATTGCAAGCCATTTTGTTATTTTTAATTAGCAAAGAAAATATTCACACATAAAAAAGCGATGAACGGAAACCGTTTATCGCATGAAGTTCCAATCATCACTTTCATATTTCTCTTTACTTAATTTCATTATTTCTTCTTGCTGAGCTTCAGTTAACTGATACTCTTGTAGCTCAACCTCTAATCCTTTTGCAAATCCAGCTTTAAAAGCAGCTTTAGCTTCGTCTATTCCAACTGTTCGGTCTGACAATTCATTAATTGCTACTGCTTTATCTCGGAAGCTCTTGAACATTCTTTCCTTCAAGCGCTCATTACGGAAAATAAACAAATCAAATAACTTATCACTATCTAAATCAAGTAAGATAGAGCCATGTTGTAAAATAACGCCCTTTTGACGTGTTTGCGCACTCCCTGCAACCTTCCGACCTTCAACAACTAATTCATACCAGCTTGGCGCATCAAAACAAATGCTTGAGCGAGGATCCTTTAGTTTTTGACGATCTTCTTCCGTTTTTGGAACAGCAAAATATGCATTAAAACCAAGATTGATAAATCCTTCTAATATCCCTTCTGATATGACGCGATATGCTTCTGTCACATTTTTCGGCATTTTCTCATGCTCTTCACTAACAATTACACTATATGTAAGTTCATGCTCATGCAACACTGCTCGACCACCGGTTGCTCTACGCACAAAACCAAGCCCTGCTTCTTTCACCTTATGTAAATCAATTTCTTTTTCAGCTTTTTGAAAGTAGCCTATAGATAGAGTAGCTGGATTCCAACCATAAAAGCGGATAACGGGCGGTATCTTCCCTTCACTATGCCATTTCAATAACATTTCATCCATAGCCATATTGTAGCCAGGTGAACAATTGCCCGAATCAATAAATGCCCACGTTTCTTTTTTCATATATCGTGTAGCCTACCTTCTACATTAGTTTTATTCTCAAACAATATTTATACTAGATTAAACAAGATAACATTTCAACAAAAAAACCATGCTTTTCCTAAAGCTTTGCGTTAAATTCCTTTGTAATTATGGTATATGAATATTATAATAAGTAAAGATTGCATTGTTTTTTAGTTTGAGAGGAGTTTTTTTACTGTGTGGTATTTCTTACTTATACTTGTAGTAGCCGTAATCGTGTATTCTTTATACACATGGTGGTCACAACGTCGAATCGTTAAAACGTTAACACAAGAAGAGTTTATCGAAGGCTATCGAAAAGCTCAATTAATTGACGTACGTGAACCAAATGAATATGATGGAGGTCATATTCTTGGAGCTAGAAACATTCCTATGTCTCAGCTTAAAACGCGTTTAAAAGAAATTCGCCCCGACAAGCCTGTATATTTATACTGTCAAAGTGGTCTTCGTAGTGGACGAGCTGCACAATTGCTATACAAAAATGGCTATAGACAGCTATTCCATTTAAAAAATGGCTTCAAACAATGGACAGGTAAAATTAAAAGAAAATAATATAACTTTTAATAGTAACAAGAAAGACTAACGCTAAAACGTTAGTCTTTCTTTATTATGCCATTATTATTAAGCTTTTACATATCTAAGAACGGGCTTACGAGCCGCCAAAGTTTCATCTAGGCGTTTAATAACAGTTGTATGAGGTGCCTCTTGAACGATTTCTGGTGTGTCTTCTGCTTCCTTCGCAATTTGAATCATCGTGTTGATGAAGCCATCTAGTGTTTCTTTACTTTCTGTTTCAGTCGGTTCAATCATCATACATTCTTCAACATTTAACGGGAAGTAAGTTGTTGGTGGATGATAGCCAAAGTCTAATAAACGTT
Source organism: Bacillus massiliigorillae (assembly GCF_000380245.2). Taxonomy (GTDB): domain Bacteria; phylum Bacillota; class Bacilli; order Bacillales; family DSM-1321; genus Bacillus_AD; species Bacillus_AD massiliigorillae. The sequence goes on along the minus strand of NZ_HG428741.1, from coordinate 584,990 downwards.
TCGCAATATCCAATGTACGAACGCCTAATTTCTTTTGACGTCTTCCGCTTAAAACGAACTCATGCTTACAATGACGATCATATGGTAAATCATAATATGGTGCTAGCTTTCTCATCATATAATTTGCATTTAATACCGCATATTCCGTTACAGCTTTCAGGCCGTCTGGCCCCATTGATCGGATATAAGTGTATGCGCGAACATTAATTCCAAAATTACCATAGTAAGGCTTCACACGCCCAATAGATAACGGACGATCATAATCTAATGCGTACACTTCACCCAGTTTCACAACTTGAGGAGCCGGTAAGAATGGAATGATATCCTTCTTCACTCCTACAGGCCCTGAACCTGGTCCTCCACCACCATGTGGCCCAGTAAAGGTTTTATGAAGATTTAAATGCACAACATCAAAGCCCATATCCCCTGGGCGAGCTTTCGATAATACAGCATTTAAATTCGCACCATCGTAGTACAGCTTACCACCAGCATTATGAACTATTTCAGCCATTTCTAAAATATTTTCTTCAAATAAACCTAGCGTATTTGGATTTGTTAACATTAAAGCAGCTGTATCTCTTCCAACAACACGCTTTAAGTCTTCTAAATCAACTAAGCCTTGTTCATCTGATTTAACTGTAATTGTTTCAAAGCCTGCAACCGAAGCAGATGCTGGGTTTGTACCATGCGCTGAGTCAGGTACGATTACTTTTGTACGCTCAAAATCACCATTATTCTCATGATATGCACGAATCATCATTAATCCTGTCCATTCACCATGTGCACCAGCCGCTGGTTGAAGCGTTACTTCATCCATCCCTGTAATTTCTTTCAATGACTCTTGTAAATCATACATTAACTCTAATGCGCCTTGAACAGTACTTTCCTCTTGCAATGGATGAATATGTGCAAAGCCATTATATCGAGCTACCGTTTCATTGATTTTCGGATTATATTTCATTGTACAAGAACCTAGTGGATAGAAGCCTGAATCTACTCCATGATTACGTTTTGATAATGCAGTATAATGACGCATAATATCCAACTCTGAAACTTCTGGTAATTCAGCTTCCTTCTCTCTGACAAAACCAGCCGGAAGTAACTCAGCAATATCAATAGCGTCTACATCCATTTCAGGTAAACTATATCCAATGCGATCTTGTACACTCATTTCAAAAATTAAAGGTTGATCTTGCTTACTCATGGCTCTCCCCCACCTCTTGTGCAAATAAGTCAATTTCTTCTTTTGTTCGTAATTCTGTAACAGCAACTAACATATGATCCTTCAATTCTGGATATGTCTTTCCTAAATGGTAACCACCAATAATACCTTGCTCTAATAGTTGCTTATTACAAGCTTCATATGATTGCGGTAATTTAATAACAAATTCATTGAAAGATGGTCCTTCAAATACTACTTCAACACCTTTAGCTTGAAGGGTTTTCTTTGCATAATGAGCTTTTTGCATATTTTGTGCTGCCATTTCACGAACACCTTTTTTACCTAATGCAGTCATTGCAACTGAAGCTGCTAAAGCATTCAACGCTTGGTTCGAACAAATATTAGATGTTGCTTTCTCACGGCGAATATGTTGTTCACGCGCTTGCAATGTTAAAACAAAACCACGCAAACCATTTTCATCTACTGTTTGGCCAACTAGACGACCAGGGACTTTACGCATTAATTTGCTTGTTACAGCAAAATATCCACAGTGTGGTCCACCAAATGCAGCAGGAATCCCGAAACTTTGAGCATCACCTGTAACAATATCAGCCCCAAATTCACCTGGAGGTGTTAATACACCTAACGCAAGTGGATTGCTTGAAACGATAAACAGTCCCTTGTGCTCATGAGCAATCTTTTCAACTGCAGACAAGTCTTCTATTCGTCCAAAGAAATTTGGATATTGAACAATAACACCTGCGACTTCGTCATTCATCTCGTTTTTCAGTGCTTCTAAATCAGTTACTCCATCTTTATATGGAATTTCAACTACATCAATATATTGACCTTTTGCATAAGAACGCACTACATCTTTATATTCAGGATGAACTGCTTGTGAAATAAGAATTTTCTTACGACGAGTCGAACCACAGCTTAATGTTGCTGCTTCAGCAAGTGCTGTCCCTCCATCATACATAGAAGAATTCGCAACATCCATTCCTGTTAATTCAGAAATCATCGTTTGAAATTCAAAGATCGCTTGTAGCTCCCCTTGTGAGATTTCAGGTTGATATGGTGTATATGCTGTATAGAATTCAGAACGAGATAACACATGATCTACAATAATTGGTGTGTAGTGATCGTATACACCTGCACCTAAAAATGACGCATAACTTTTCGTGTCTTTATTCTTTGCTGCTAATTTACTTAATTCCTTCGTCAATGCAGATTCTGATTTTGCCGCTATAATGTTGTATTCCCCTTGAAAACGTACACTCTCTGGAATATCCTCGAATAATTCATCAATCTTTGAAATTCCGATTGCTTCAAGCATTTCTTTTTGGTCATTTTCTGTCATTGGCAAATAACGATGCTTCAACATATTTCAGCCATCCCCCTACTGATTTTTTGGTCTTTTATAAAAAGGTGCTTTAACAATTTTTGCTTGTAATTTTTTCGAACGAATTTCTATTTCAACTGTACGATCTAATTCAGCAAATTCTTTTTTGATTAACGCATAGCCGATATTTTTCTTTAATGTTGGTGATTGTGTACCCGTCGTCACTTCTCCAATTAATTCACCATCAGCATAAACCGGGTATCCGTGACGTGGAATTCCTCTATCAATCATTTCAACCCCTACTAATTTACGAGGTGCCCCCTCAGCTTTTTGCTGAGATAGAACTACTTTACCATTAAACTCAACTTCTTTATTCGTATTAACAGCAAAGCCAATTCCAGCTTCAATTGGTGTAATATCTGCTGACAATTCCTGTCCGTACAACGGTAAACCAGCTTCAAAGCGTAATGTGTCCCTTGCACCTAATCCGATAGGCAACACTTCATCATGTTCTAAAATCTTTCTCCATAGCTTAGCCGCATCGTCACTATGACAATAGATTTCAAATCCATCTTCTCCTGTATAACCAGTACGGGAAACAAGTGCTTCTACACCATCAATTTTCACGCCTTCTTTAAATTGAAAGAATTTAATTTCAGCCAAATCAGTATTTTCTGTAATTTGTTGTAGTACCTCTTCGGCTAATGGACCTTGAAGTGCTAATTGAGCATACTGTGATGATTGATTTTCTAATTTTACATCGAAATTAGATGCATATTTTTGTAACCAATCAAAATCTTTTTCCGTGTTAGCAGCATTAACAACTAACCAATAGTGATTTTCACCTTTTTGATAAATGATAATATCGTCAACTGTACCACCATTTTCATAACAAAGCGCTGAATATTGTGCCTTTCCTGCATGGATCTTTGCTACATCATTTGTTACCATCGTTTGTAAAAATAACAAACTATCACTACCTATAACTTCAATTTCTCCCATGTGGGAAACATCAAATAATCCAGCTTTCGTTCTTACAGCTTCATGTTCTAGCTTAATACTAGAAAATTGCACCGGAAGCTCCCAACCTCCAAAATCAATTGTTTTCGCACCATACTCACTGTACGCTTCAAATAAAGGTGTTCTTTTCAATTCACTCATTTGCCAACCTCCTACAACAACTATATTAATTTAGCATCCCTACATTATTACACGGTTCTCCCCTATCAAAACGCACAAAAAAAAGACAGAGCAGCCCCTTGTTAATAATGAGCTGTCTCTGTCCGGTTACCTGAGAGTTTACCTAAAATTAGGCTGTCCCCGTTGGTGGTTCTATTGAACTCTCTCCAGAGATGCGTCCAACAAGAGTTCTTTTGCCTGAGAGATTCACAAGTATATGCTTGCTCCTTCGGCGCTGCCTCAATAGCAGTCTCTCCCCTTGTCTTCATCCGCTTATATTAATTTATGAAATGGTCATACTAAGAAATAACATTTTCTTTCTTAAGGAAATCTTTGTTATTCGTAATTCTAATAACATCCTACCATTAAGTACAAAATTATTGCAATAATTTTATTATTTTTTCTAATAAAACAAATATTTTTTCGTTTTTATTTGTTTAATGTTCGGATTTTACTGTTTTCGGAGGTACAACTTATGAAGATTAATATAAACTGGAACCCAGATTGGGAGGATGGATTACTACAACGTTTAGAAGATGATGGACCTTGGACTAGTTGGGAATTATACAAGCTTGCTCTTGAAGCAGAACAAAGCTTACAAATACCAGATTTCGAGGGATTACAAGCCCCTAAGCACCTCCATCACTTAAAACCCCTACCACATCAATTAGAGGTGGCTAAACAAGTAGTCGAAAACATGAACGGGAAAGCTATCTTAGCAGACGAAGTAGGACTTGGAAAAACAATTGAAGCAGGTTTAATACTAAAAGAATATATGATTCGTGGACTAGTAAATAAAGTGCTCATTTTAGTACCTGCTTCCCTTGTTTCTCAATGGGCTTATGAATTAAACAGCAAATTTTTCATTCCCGCTGTTGTGCAACGTAAGAGCTATGTCTGGGAATCTTGCGATGTAATTGTCTCTTCAATTGATACGGCAAAACGCGCACCTCACAGAGATATTATATATAATCAGCAATACGATTTAATCATTGTCGATGAAGCTCATAAATTAAAAAATAATCAAACGAAAAACTATGAGTTTGTACAAAACTTAAAAAAGAAATTTTGCTTACTTTTAACAGCAACTCCTATTCAAAACAAAGTCGATGAAATCTTTCATTTAGTTTCCTTATTAAAACCAGGTCACTTAGGTAATGCCTCCCTCTTCTCCAAAACGTATAAAGGGAAAGGACGGCAAATCAATGAAGATGAGCATTTAAAAGAATTGGTGAACGCTGTTATGATTCGTAATCGCCGTCATGAGACAGGAATTGAATGGACAAAACGAAAAGTTGAAACCGTATTTATTGATGTAACACAAGAAGAGAAAGAACTATATGAAGCAGTGTCTAAATATCGATTATCTGAAGATACAGCTAGTGGTTTTTCAACTTTAACTTTACAACGTGAAGCGTGTAGCAGTCGTGAAGCCGTCTATTACACAATCCAAAATATGATAAAAAAACAAGAATCTCCAAGTGAAGTAATTCAAGAAAAAATAAAAGTAATTGGTGAAAAAATCGATGCCGTCACCAAAAACTCAAAAGCGGTAAAAGCGTTAGAAATCATAAAAACCTGCGATGACAAAGTGATTATTTTCACTGAATATCGAGCAACTCAAATGTACTTACAGTGGTTTTTAAAACAACACGGTATTTCATCCGTTCCTTTTCGTGGGGGATTTAAACGTGGTAAAAAAGACTGGATGCGAGAACTTTTCCAAAACCATGCCCAAGTGCTAATCGCCACAGAAGCTGGTGGTGAAGGAATAAACCTTCAATTCTGCAATACCATTATCAACTTTGACTTACCATGGAATCCGATGCGCTTAGAACAACGGATTGGACGTGTTCATCGCTTAGGGCAAGAGAAAGATGTTATCATTTTCAATTTCGCAACGAAAGATACAGTTGAAGAGCATATCTTAAACTTGCTCTATGAAAAAATTCAACTATTTGAAAAAGTAGTTGGAGAATTGGATGATATTTTAACAAAATTAGAAATCAATAATCTTGAAGAATATATAGAAGATATAATCGGCGGATCAAACAGTGAAGGTGAAATGAAAATTAAAATGGAGAACCTATCTTCTATGATTTCCCTGGCTCAAGATTTAAAGGAGCGTGAAAAACGTGCAGCAACGTGAAATACATCAATTCCTTATAAAATATTTCACCGCCAATGGTGGAGAAATTTTAGCTAATACCACGTCTTATTTAACAGTACAACTAACCGTTGAATTAGATAAAGCATTAATGAATCGCCCCTTCTATTGGCATTATCTTGAAAAGACAGGTGGTGTTCCAAATCCAGCAACACTCACTTTAATTACTGATCCAAATACTGTTCCAGAAGATATTAAAGGTGAAATTATGCATTTTGGTTCACCACGATTGCATCAAATATTTCAATCGACAAAAAAACTAGCGAGCTATATAAGATTGTATGAAAATAGTCTCAATCAAACAAATGGACAAACTCCCTTACATCCATGGTTATCTGCCAACATTAAAGTATCCTTTGTGTCTGATCGTAAGAAAGATGTTTTATTTTCATTAGGATTGCATTTATTGTCAGGGAAAATTGTCGAGAACTTTCACGACAAAATGCTGCAATATTCGTTAACACCCAAAATTCCAGACTTTTCTTTCACGCTCTCTCCAATCATCATGCCGAAGAGTGGAGTGGCTCGATTAGACCGCTATGTCAGATTGCAATTACAAAATGAAGACCATACATGGGCTGAAAGAGCACTAACCAAATGGAACAATGATATTACATTATTAGAACATTTCTACGAAGATGTGGAGGAAAAAGGTGAAAGTTATTTACTTGAAAAAGAAGCACTAAAGCAACAATACGAACCAAATATTAATATCTCTGTTATTAACGGTGGAATGTTTTATTTAAGCGAACGTGCTCTTTAGAATATAGATCTGAAATATTGGCTAGTATGTGCGCGGAAAAGGATTGCTTTCATTTTTTAAGGAATCTAAAAGATTTATCTAAAAAAAGTAAGGGCTGTCCGAAAAATGATGTAAAATCATTTTTCGGACAGCCTCTTACCTTTTTTTCTTTTCAACATCATCATAAGCGCGAAGGGAATCCAGCCAAACAGCGTTCTTGAATAGTTACGTTTTCTACCTCTTTCAACAGATCGATATCGCTTTCTTTCTTCCTTCGGCTGATCAACATACGTTACAAATTCCTGCGTTAAATACTTAATAAAATCATTTGTTTTCATCATTTACCACCCTTATTAGTGTGGTCCAAAATGAATACTTTCAAACGCATTTTCATGAATTATATCTCAAACCATTTACTCACTTTTCCTTCTTTCAGATTAAAAGTATACGATGCTTCTGCCTTACCACCCTTTCGACTGGATGCATATAACAACACTTTCATCTCTTCTTTCGTCTTCATTTCAATCCGATAGTAGACATCTCCATTTTCATAAAACAAAATACCATCTTCCCCTATTTTCAGTTCATTATGAAGATAATCATTCGCATCATTCTTCGCCAAAAAAAGTAAATGATCAACCATTAATTTACTCGATACTTCCTTAGAAAACCGTTTTTCAGTTACGAATGACTCAACACCCAAAATAATTAACATAATAATAAGCATTAATACAATCAGCGCTGGAAATAATACATATCCTTCTTCTTTTCTTCTCGTCTACATTCTCTCCTATTCATTATAAGATAAAAAAGCAGCTTCATAAGCTTTATCATTTGTATCGATAACATTGATTTTGATCATACTATCTATTTTACTTACCGTGAAATGCTTTACATTATGCAACAATACTTCATGACCAGAATAATCAACACGCCTCCGTAACATGATTCCATATTGCTCAATCATAGTAATCGAACCACTATTATTGATATATACCTTTGTGCTTGTAACAGTGGTTGTATCTCCTCTCCTTACCTCTCTCATTACATTATTTATAAAAACTTCCCATTCCATTGGATTTAATGATTTAGAAGAAGGTCTTGCTGGTTCTATCACTAATACGATTTGTAAAATAAGAGTCGCCATGATTATAAATGCCACCAATGACAGTAGCATTTCAATCAATGTAAATCCCCGTTCTTGCCTTAACAACGTCACAAAGCGAAACTTCATTCTTTCGACTATTTCGATAGGAAACACAGCCTTTCACATACAATGCATTCATTTCAAATGGCTGAATGGTTGTTTTAAATTCGCTAAAGTATACTTTACTAGTAGTGACAGAGGCTATATCTTGATTTAGTGTATAACGCTGTAAATTCTCGTACAAGATATGTTGAGCTTTTAACTCTTTTTGCAAATCTTGTCGATCATTATCTATTTTAATTAGGATGGGTAACAACACTAAGCATACAAATAAAACAATACTAAGCGCTCCTAACATATCTAAAAGAATATATCCTTTAGAGTTCACGATAATAATGCCTTCCTCTCCCAATCATAACAGTAAAAATATACTGTACCTTTTTCGATTCAAATACCCAACTCCCAAAGTTTGATACATTCCCAATCGGTGTAAAATAAATTCGTAAAATCAAGCTATCTTTCATAAATTGGATATCTTTCGGAATTCTCTTAAAAAAGATAACCTCGTCACTTCCTATACTGTTCGCATAATACGTTTTATTAATATAATCGATAGAAAAATAAACGGATATTTGATGGTTAATGGCATACATCTGAGCAAAATGAAAATCTTTAGAAAACTGTTGTAAAAAGCTTTCTAATTCTTTCTTCCCTTGATACTTTGGCATAGTTGAAATGGATGCTGAAATAAGTAGTAAAAAAACAGAAAGAACAACTAACATTTCAACAAGAGAATATCCCTTTTCTCCATTTATAACTTTGCATAAGCTATTCACTAACACTCACCTTACCATCTGAATCATATTTTAAACTCTTACCATTTGGACATGTAGCGCTTTCAATATACCCTTTTGACTTTAAATCCTCTAAGCTAGCAGGTAATTTATTCTCGTCAATTTGATAAGATTGCACCTGAGCCTGTACCATCTTCACAAATGCTTCACAGCCTTTATTTCTTATCGACTTTTGATGTTGAATTATATTCGGTACAGTAATAATTAATAGTATTGAAATAACTAACAAAACGATTAACATTTCAATTAATGTGAACCCCTTTTGATTCATACAATCACTCCTGATTTTCACATAAAATGCAAAGTACCATGCATTCTTATAAACCTTCTAAAATTGTGAACATAGGTAATAAAACAGATAAGTAGATAGCCACTACAATACTGCCAACTGTTGCAAATAATAAAGGCTGAATGATTTTGATTACCGCAATCATTTTATCTTCAATCGTTTGAAGTAAAATACGACTATAATGATATAATTCTTGATCTAATTTTCCATTTTTTTGACCGTTAGCCATGACATCACTTATATAGCGTTCAAAATAAGGTAATTCTTTAAAAATGTTCTCTAAACTTCTGCCTTCATTTAATTCTCTAAAAATTACTTCACTAAGTTTTTGAAAAAAAGGCTGATGATTATGCTTGGCGAACAATTGTATCGAATCGTTAATTGATAAACCACCAGCTAATAATCCACTAAGCTGATACGTGAAATAATACGTATCAAACAACCGAATATATACACCTAATAACGGGATTTTAAGAACATATTTTTTCCGCTGAAGATGGCATAGTTTATTGAGCCACAGTTTTTGGACAGTGACTATAATGACGACAATGCCTAGAATAAAATATGGAGTAAAATGAGAGATGCTCGATATCAAGAGAATACTTTCCAAGAAAAAGGAGGGGGCCATATCCATACTTTCATAGAGGGATTGAAATTTCGGAAGTAAAATTCCTTGAAGTAAGAAGGCAATTACAATAATTAATACAAGAAGAAGTATAGGGTAAATTAACATTTTTAAAAGTTTATCACGATCTTGATTTCTCTTACTCCAAAACCTCCCTCCTTCCATTAATGCATGTGGAAGATCACCATAATATTCCGCATAATATACAAACTGTAATAGCTGTGGATGAAATCGTAAAAACAATAATACCTCATGTAAGGTTTGCCCATCCTTTAGCCGTATTATCGCTTCTTCAATATAAGCTCTTCTTTTAGCATGTTCTTGTGATTCTATAAAGCGTAGCGCATCAGATAGATGATAGCCAGAGGCTAATAATTCTCCTAACCGAAATAAAAAAACAGCCTGTTCACTTCGTTTCCACTTTCCTTGTCTATTCCTGATAGATCCACCTTCCAAACTCTTCTTCTCGTACAAATCCAAGTGCAACGGCTTTTTGAATTTCATCTTTAAGAAGTCGAACTGAATGCTCATGATTCTCTCCTTTCATCTCTTCATATAGTACTTTCGACAATTCTCTTCCATGCAGAAGTTCATATACGCTAGCACGCTTCTTTCTTTTTGTAAAATTACAATAAGGTGAGCACTCTTTTGGACAAATCGGGCACTTTAGTTCCAACAACCGCTGCGCAGTGACAGCAATTAACGTTTGCCTAATTTCCGTTAAACTAACACCAAATTCCATTAAGCGATATATTGCTCCAGCAGCGTCACGAGTATGCATCGTACTAAGTATTAAATGACCAGTAAGAGCCGCACGAACAGCTACTTTTGCCGTTTCAGCATCTCGAATTTCCCCAACCATAATGATGTCTGGATCGTGCCTCAACGCCGCTTTAAGTCCAATTGAATACGAAATACCTGCTTTTTCATTAATTTGTACTTGAAGAACTTCTTCAGAAACGTTTTCAATAGGGTCCTCTAACGTAATAATATGCCTATTGATAAAGCTCTTTGCATAATGAAGGAGAGAGTATAAAGTGGTTGTCTTACCAGAGCCAGTAGGACCTGTGAATATCATTAACCCATGAGAATGTTGAAGCAGGGCTAATATTTTGTTTGCAGTTGAAGGGAATAACGATAATTGATCAAGGGGGAGGATACTTTGTTTTGGGAGAAGTCTAATCACAAGCGTTTCAGAGCCTGCTGTGGGAAGCGAGGATACTCGAAGACCAATGGATTCATTTTCACTTGTATACGTCATAGCGCCACTTTGTGGTCGCCTCTTCTCACCTATATCCATACAGGCAAGAAATTTAAAATGGGAAATAATACGATCTGAATGTTCTTTGTCTAAGGTTTGAAATGGGACGAGACGGTTTTCAACACGAAATTGAATAAAAGGCTGATTCTTACGTGGAATGATATGAATATCAGATGCTCCTAGTTGAACAGCACGTTTCAAAATATGATCGGCTATTGTTTCAATTGATGACAAATAATCACCTCCAAATTATTTTATAATGTAACTTTATTCGCTAACAAATTACAAAATCCTTCTTTATTTTTCGAAAAATAGGAAATAAGTTACAAAAAAAAATTTATCATTATATCTCTATCCTATAAATCACCTATTTTAAGCATAAAGACCCAAAATTTTACGTGTAATTTGTGTTCATCCGTGCAATAATTAGGTATTTTATCTATCATTTTTGTGAACTTTAACAATTTTGAGTAGTTAGTTAATATTAGACATTCCAAAGCATCAATAACTGTATTACAATGGTATTAACTATAAGTCCGAGGTGAATAGGATGGAACAAACATTAAAAATTACAAATGTATTGAGTGATCCAACAAGGTATTATATTTATCAACATATTAACAAAAAACATCATGAAGTAACAGTTCAAGAAATAGCTGATACTTTTAATATCCACCCGAATGTTGCACGTTTACACTTATCAAAATTAGAAGATATTAATATGTTAACTTCTGAAACTAAGAAGACAGGAAAGGGCGGAAGACCAAGTCGATTATATCGTTTATCAGATGAAGTTATCCAATTACACTTTCCTTATCGCGATTATCAATTGTTATCAAAGATTGCGATTGAAACAATGATGATGCTTGGCGAACCAGGTAAGGAAGCATTATACACTACAGGGAAGACTTTCGGTAAAGAATTAGTAGAGTCTCAAACAGCATTAAATTTCAATAATGGCTTACCGTTATCTTTCGAAGATAAAATGACCATTCTTAAAAACTCTGCATCACTTGCTGGCTTGTATCCTGAATTTCACGTGAGTGATGATCAAAGTAAAATTTTCTTCCAAATTTATAACTGTCCTTTTAAGGAAGTTGCTAATAGCCAGACACAAGCTGTTTGCAGCATGCATAACGCTTTCTTAAAAGGGATGTTTAGCGCTCTTTTTGATGATGTTCAGTTAGTTGAGAAAGACAATATGATTACAGGTTGTGAGACTTGTAGTTACCAAGCTCTTGTCACAAAGTAGTAACAAAGATTCCTTTACAGACTCTTCCTTTTTAAACTATAATTGGATAGTATTGACATAATAGGGACAAAAGGGGGGATTTGGAATGGAACGCATGTACAGAGTTCTTGGATTCTGGACAGGGATTTTCGCTGTAATGTTTTATTTAGGGCATATGCACCAAACTTCGTTACTATTTTTGGCTCAAACAGGATTTTTTGTTTTATTAAGTTATTTAAAATTATCTGAGCGCATGTATATATATGTGTTCGGAGCATATTTAACAGTCTTCTTCGCAGGTTTTACATATTGGTCTACTTTCATGATGGTACCAGGCGCGACTGGACATTAAACGCAATTATCCAAAAACTTCGGTTCCCACAATGTTTTTTTGTGAAACCGAAGTTTTATTTTTTATATAATAGTAGTCGGAAATAAATTATTATTTTTTATTTCTATGTTCTTTGACTGAATTAATACTTGAAAATGTGAACTAATCTGTCCAGGTTCAATCAACGTTCTTATAGCTCGATTACGCTTATGCTCGGTTGAAAAAGGATTCGGATTACTTGTATTACTTAATTCCTCTAATATTCCACAAGAAAGCAAAAACTCGTTCTGTCTTTGAAAGGAAAGAGAATGCAGTTCTTGCTCTTTGCCATTTACTCGTAATGCATCCCAATGAATATGTGCAGTCAAATCCATCTCACCTGCTTTTTGTAGAACATTATCATACATGGAATGCTGATAATATCCTCTTAAGCTACCTCTTCGGTGAATATCCTCTTTCCATTCTTCGTTTGTGTATCCATAATCAATCGTAACAAGAATTCCTTTAGTGATTTTCGTACATAACGTACGATAGTATTGCACCATTGACAGTGGGATTTCTATTCTTTGTCCCTCTACAAGGTCAAGACTAAGTACTTCTAAATATGCTTCTATTTCTGCATTTTGAAGAGGAATAAGTTGTTCATGAAGATCAGCTGTCACCATCACTTCATACGTAATACCTTCTTTTCTTTCAATTACATGTACAGGAAAAGCATCAAACAGCTCATTTGAGAAAATAATCCCTCTTAACTCTCCTATACTTTCTAGATCCTTTATAAAGTAAACATTTTCATAATTTTCTAATAATGATTTCTGTTTGTGGCCATGAAATGGACTACTTTCAATCACTGTATACTGTAATTGGTTAAATAACTCTTCATCTTGTTCTTGTATGTATGCTAATACCGCATGAGCAATCCGCCCTGTCCCAGCACCCAATTCTATGATATGTCGTGGAATGTCGCATGTTGCAAATAGATGTATAAACCATCGTCCAAGGGCTCTTCCAAATACATCGCTAAGATTACTGCTTGTATAGAAATCACCATGCCTACCTATCTTCTCTTGATTACTATTATAATAACCGAATTCTGGATGATAAAGTGCTAAATCCATATATTCTTTAAATGTTATATAAGGTTGTTTCTGCGAACTAATATACGATTTTAAAATTTTTTCCATTATTCCTCCTAAAAATTGTTATTTACTGTTGACATAGTGTTAAATATGTAATAATATTTTGAATAATAGCTTACCTATATCCCTCCCATTTTTAAAAGTAGAATATCCCCTAGAAAAACCTTCTCATATGAGAAGGTTTTTCTTGTGAGTGTAACCATGTATGCATTTAAATTAAAAACCATTAAGAAACGGATTATAATCCTTCTCATCTTGAATGGTAGTTAATCCCCCATGTCCTGGAAAAACAATTGTATCATCTGCTAATGGCAGTAACTTTTGATGAATAGATTGCATTAGTACTTCCATACTACCTCCAGCTAAATCAGTACGCCCTATGCTGCCTTGAAATAATACATCTCCTGAAAACAAATACCCTTCATCTCGAACATAGTATGAAACACTTCCTGGCGAATGTCCTGGTGTTTCAAACATTTCAAAAGTGAATTTTCCAATAGATAGTTCTTCTTCTTTCGTTATTAGTACATCCGCTGGTTTTTGCGTAATCGAACCCATCATAAAACTACTTGAGCCGTTTAGTGCTGGACTTTCTAGCCATTTTTCTTCCTTCTTATGCAAATACACGGGGATATTAAAAGCTTCACGAACATCATCAACTGCCCCTATATGATCGAAATGAGCATGTGTTAAAAGAACAGCCAATGGTTTTAATGATTTATTTTTTACAAATTGAATGAGTTTTGCTCCTTCTCCACCTGGATCGAAAATAACACATTCTCCCATACCATCTTCTAAAATATAACAATTTGTACCTAACGCACCTAACGGTAATTGATAATACTTCATTATTAAACCTTCTTCCTACTGATAATTTAAATGTAATAACATACATAACTTTCCACATTTGACACTTATATGTCATTTTTAACTCTCGACAAAGCTACAAAAAAGAATTAAAATTACTACGAATGCTATTTTACTAAATTATAGTAGATTTACAGTTCAGTTGGCAAAGGTAAATGCTACTGAATAGCTTGGCAAAAGACAAAGGGGGATTTTTCGTGGGAGTAGTTCCAATTTTCGGACTTGTAGCAATCTTAGCTGTTATCGGATTACTAAATTCTTTTAGAAAAAGAAATCCACTAGGAATTATTTTTGCTTTTGGTACTGCCGCTGTCTTTGGCTGGTTTGCAATTATGACAGCCATTCATCACGGAATACCAGTAGCACACTAAAAATCACATCTAGAACTCTCTTTTATGTAATAAAAAAATCTCTAGCACTTTGCTAGAG
>NZ_HG428741.1:377270-569579 GCF_000380245.2 Bacillus massiliigorillae | reverse complement strand
CTCTAGCACTTTGCTAGAGATTTTTTTATTCTACTTTATTTAAATGAATATGTTTATCCTACTTTTAGACAATCCTACAGACCATTATAGCAGGTTATAAGCGTAAATATAAACCTTTAATTTAAAACTATTATTTGTTCAAGCTTGTTGCCGTATAAGCATTTATCACCTGCTGGCGAAAATAAAAGCGGAGCTGATTCAAGATGATCACCTATCACCCTTTTTTCACCCGTTTTCCAATTATAAAGACTTAATTGGAATTTTTGATCGTATTGATCCATAAGGGCAGCTTCGTAAGGCTGAAATGTAATCAGTGAGTGTTGTTTATCATTTATATCGAACGAAGGAATCATCCAGTCAGAATATGAACTAATAACTGGCATTTTAATAGTTTGTAATTCTTTTCCTTCCCAATCATGGAACATATAAACAACATTGTTTTTATCTTCTGGAATTTCATGTACAGTGAGCAATACCTTTTTGTTGGCTTTAAATGTTATCACATCTTTATAAAGGTCGCTTTCCTTATTTGATTCCAAATTGTACTTCATCAATGGTGCACTTAATCTTGGAGAATCATCATCCCATTGTAAAAATAGGACTGAATCTTTCGAGTGCCATTGAGCGAACGGTTGGGGTATCTTTACTTCATGTAAAGTCTTTTTTTCAAAATTACATACATAGGTTTTGTACGTCCAATCTTCATAAAAACTATCAATCAATACAGTATCTTCTGCAAAAGTATTCCAATCAAAAGACAATTCTGAAGATGGAATAGAAACTGAATATTGTTTGCTTCCACTACTTGTAAGAAAATGAACATTAGCGACTGAACTGTCACTGGTTGAATATACAAGTATATACTTTTTATTAGGAGAAACAGATGCCTCAGCAATCATTTCACCCGTTTTAAAAAGTTCTTTCTTTTCTTTAGATGGAATGTGGTACGAAAATAGATAATGCTCATCATCTTTATTAGCTGAATAAATAATTGTGTCATTATCTAACCATCCATAACTACTTTCAAATGTATATTCATCAGAAAGCGATAATGATTCAATCGTAACCTCACCAGGTTTTTTCTCTTCTATTTGCTTAGTTGTTTTCTTTGGTTGATTTTCACAGCCAACTATGAAAAGAATAAGAAAACAATAGCATACAAAAAAAACAAACCTCCTTCTACCTTTCCAACTACGTCTGTCTACCAAGCTTTTTCACCCCAACTTATTAGTAAAGCTTTTCGTCAGCACTATACCTCACTAATCCTGTGATTTATTTTATTCATATTCAATAATAGTCAATATACTGTGATTATTAAAGAGTAAAAGAAAAATAAGATGAATATCAGTCTATTTTCCTACATATACAATGAAGCATTAAGAATTGGAGTAGTTTGTTCATATATTTCTGTGAATTGCGACATAGGAAGTGGGTTTATCCCTTTCCCAAGTTCAAGTGTAAATCCAGGCTTGCGATACTGACAAATAAACCAATCTCTAAATCCCGCATGACTATTTGTATACTGAATTCCCTTATAGCCACTTACCCTTTCAAATTCATCCGCCAGCACCTTGGAATGAGGCGGTTCATAACCACAATACCCCCAATAAAATTCTTTACCCTGTGTATGAAGAGAAAAAACCGATTCAAAATAATTATTTTCCACCAATTTTCTCATTGCAATTGATTCTGGCTCTGTTAAAGGTTCTTCTCCAGGATAATCTCTATAATAAGGAGTAGTACAATACACAGCTTCTTTATATTGCTGCCAATTCGCAGGGTACTGCTTATTTAAATCCACTCCTCGAATATTAGCTTTCCATCTGCAAAAATCCTTATTATATTCATTCATTTCTTCCACATTATATAAACCTTGTGCAGCAACTAGACCTTTACTCACTAATTCAACTCCATCTGGATTTACCATTGGGACAAGTGAAAGTTGAATCGTATTAAATGTTTCAATATTTTGAAAATGTAATAATTGAGAAATCCATTTCATCAATACAAATGACGTAATCCATTCATTGGCGTGGAAAGCCGCATTATAATGAATGACTTTTTCACCGCTTCCAATGCGCAGTTCATATATATTTTTTTCTAATACACTCTTTCCAATCACATTACATTTTATAAAAGGAAACTTATGCTGTAACCAAGCTAGATTACTTCGCAATTGATTATAATCATACACGGCGCTCAATTTACATCGCCCCTTTTCCATTTCTTACATTGAATGTATGAGCTAGTAAAAATAAAGATGAAAAGAAAAACGGCATCGGTCTTTTTTAAGTGATGTTTATGCTCCTTGTCTTACTCCCAATCCAAAAGAGCTATGCTTGAAAATAAGGTTGGACAACATTCAGATTATATACTTTCTTAGCCTGCAAAAAAAGGTTGCCGAATGGCAACCTTTTTTCATCTTTATTTAGAATCGTACTTATTCTTATCGTTAAAGCGTAATAAATCACCGTAGATGATTTTGTCAGAGTATTCTAGCTCTTGCTTAGCTTTCTCAATATATGGCTCTGCTACACTCTTATCTTCAATTGGTTCTCCAGTCTTTTTATCATAAAGAGTCTCACGTGTATAAACATAATCTTTTGTGACAAAACTACCATCACGGAAAACAGTAAAGTCTAATTTATCTTTAGAGAAGATATCTGTTCCAAACTCAATATTATTCTTAGTATCGATACCTAAAAGATGTAATAATGTTGGTTTAACATCGATTTGACCTGATACTTTAGAAATCACTTTACCTTCTTTTTGGTTTGGCATATGAACAATGAAAGGCACACGTTGTAATTGTACAGAATCAAATGGAGTGATTGATTCTTTACCTAAATATTGAGCCATTGCAGCATTGTGATTCTCTGAAATACCATAATGGTCTCCATAAATTACAATAATTGAATCGTCATATAAGCCTTCTTCTTTCAACTTATTAATAAACTGCTCCAACGCTTCGTCTGTATAACGAACTGTTGGGAAATAGTTATTTAACGTTTTTGAATTTGAATTAAATGGCTCGATAGATGCATCTTCCGGATCCAATTCATATGGATGATGATTTGTTAACGTAATAAATTTTGCATAGAATGGCTTACCTGTCGCTTGCATCTCTTTTAAGTGAGCAATTGATTGATCGAAGAACTCTTTATCCTTCAAGCCCCAACCAACAGAATTCTCTTCTGTTACATTGTAAGACTCAATATCATAGAAATTTTCGTATCCAAGTGCTTGATACATTACATCACGATTCCAGAAACTCTTACCATTCGCATGTAATGACGCTGTTGTATAGCCATTTTCATTTAAAATCTCTGGTGTGGCTTTATATTCATTCTGAGAATGTGTAAAGAATACAGCACCACGGCTTAATGGATATAATGAGTTTTCAACCAAGAATTCAGAGTCAGATGTTTTCCCTTGTCCCACTTGGTGATAGAAATTATCAAAGTAATAGCTTTCTTTAATGAAATCATTTAAGAACGGCGTAATTTCTTGGCCATTTACAGTGTTGTTAATAACAAAGTTCTGCGTACTTTCCATAGAGATTAAGATTACATTTTTTCCTTTAGCAGCACCGAACATTTCACTGTTTGGTTCTTTATAATTAGCACGTACATAGTTTTCAACTTCTGCTAATTCACTGCCATCAGCCAAAGCTCTTTGTGCAGACGATTTCGTTGCTAAATACGCATCATAGATATGGTAATTATACGTACCAATATTCTTAACTAACATTTCACGATCGAACGTTCTAGTTAATAATTGAGGACGTTCTGTTTCAGCTAATCCTAAATTAAAGAAGCCAATTGCCACAACTAATAATAAGAAAACGCGGCGATTTGTTTTTGAATATGATTTATTCACTACAAATGAAGGTTTAAACTTAATAATTAAACCTAATAATACTATATCTAAAAAGAATAGAATATCCCATGGTGAAAGAAGACTTACAATACTTCCTCCTAAATCACCAATATCTTTTGCTTGCATTAATAACGGAATCGTTAAGAAATCCGTAAATTCACGATAGTATACTACATTACCATATAGTACTGCAGTTATTAATATACTAGTTATCATGATAAACATAGGACGACGTTTGTCCTTTAAAAACAGCCCTATAGCAAATATAGCCATTAAGAAGCAAAGTGGATTGATAAACAAGATAAATTCTTGCATACCATTTTCGATTTTAATATCAAAGCAAAGTTTATACGTAATATATGTTTTGATCCACAGCATAATAATAGCTGCAGCAGTTAATGAAATACTTTTTACTGAGAACTTATCCAGAGTAAAATATTTTTTCATTTTTTTTGAAAGACCTCCCCTTAAACAACACGCGTTAAAATAGTCGCTTTCACAGGCGACTTTATATCGTTTTTCATATTATTAGCACCTTAATATGTGTTACCCTTCTGTAACACACCTGTAAACATTCTTACACATAGAAAAACTAAACTGTAACATAACCAATGCTAAAATCTTAATACTTTTTCCGGTAAAAATCAAATCGAAAAATAATCCAGTAAAACAAACACATTTCCAATGATATTCTTCTACCCTACCTATTAGACGAGCTAAACGTAAAAAAGTTTCATTTTTTATAAAAAAAGAGCTGATTTTAATAAATGCTAATCAGCTCTCCATATTGTTTACTTCATAAATTTATTTTTTACAAGCCATGCAGCTCCAATAGCACCTGCATCATTACCAAGTGTTGCTATACTTATGCTCGTCGATTCACGAACTCGAATAAACGCGTATTTTTTAAAGTATTTCAAGATGTTATTTAATAATATGTCTCCCGCTTTTGAAACGCCACCACCGATGACAATCTTTTCAGGATTTAACACATTTGCCACATTCGCTAAAGTAAGCCCTAAATAAAAGCATACTTGATCTAATACAGAAAGAGCATATTCATCGCCTGCTTCAGCACATATAACAACATCTTTAGCTGAAATAGAACCCGTTTCATCTAAGATTTTCTTTAATGAAGAGGTAGGATTACTCTCTATCTTCTCCATCGCCACTCTCACAATACCTGTAGCTGATGCAACAGTTTCTAAACAACCCGTCTTGCCACAATTACAAGCATAGCCGTTCTCAACAACAGATGTCATATGTCCAATTTCTCCAGCAGCTCCACTAATGCCTGAAACCATGTTACCGTTTACAATGACACCGCCACCAACGCCTGTTCCTAGTGTCACACACACTAAGTCTTTCGCACCATCGCCAGCGCCTTTCCACATCTCACCTAATGCAGCCATATTCGCATCATTTTCAATCACAACTGGCAATCCTGTTGCAGTAGATAACTTGTCCTGTAATGGGTAATTAGTCCAACCTAGGTTCACTGCTTCAAATATTATACCCGTATTTTCATCAACAGCACCTGGAGCACCCATTCCTACTCCAACTACATTAGCATTTGTTTGCCCAAGCTCATCTAATTTTGCTTTAATAGCTTTTGCAATATTTTCTGTAATATAAACGCCCTTATCAGAGATATCAGTCGGAATTTCCCACTTATGCACGATTTCTCCGTCAAGATTAATAAATGCTAATTTTGTTGTCGTACCACCTAAGTCTACTCCAATTAACCACTTTTTCATTTAAATCCACCTTACACTCTTTTTTCCTTTTCAATCGCAATCTCTTGTCGTAAAAGTATCATCGCCATCTGATAATCCTTTACATCAATTAATTGAGATTTATAAAGTTCTCTTATTTCTTCTTCCATTAATTCCAGATCAGCAACCCGATCCCCGATGTAAATAAATGTGCCAAATCTTTTTAATAATTGTCGTATGTCATATATTGTATTCATAGTATCCCTCGTTATGTTTAATCACAGATAAAGTATATCGAATGCGAGTTAATCTCACAAGTAGGGAAGCGAAACTTATGAATTTCTGACAATATTTTCAACGATCTGGATCTTTTGGATGAAGGATCTTCGGTCTACGATTTTTTAATGGCATCGGTATGCGAATAATAACATCACGAAGTGCTCGCAAAGAAAAAGGAATAAACGGCCATAAGTATGGAACTCCAAGGGATTGCATTTTGACCAAATAAAGAATATAGACTGTAACACCGATAACAAAGCCAGGTAAGCCGAATAGTGCGGTTACAATTAGTAGCCCTAAGCGAATTAGTCTATTGGCTAAGCTTAATTCATAACTTGGCGTTGCAAAAGTTCCAATCGCTGCCAATGATAAATAAAGAATGACCTCATTCGATAATAAGCCCACTTCAACAGCTACTCCTCCAATCATTAACGCAGCGACTAATCCAAGTGCAGTTGCTAATGACGAAGGTGTATGTATTGCTGCCATCCTTAGCATATCGAGCCCGACCTCTATAATGAGAAATTGTACAATTAACGGTATATTTCCTATATCATTTGGTCCAATATATGACAATGCTGCGGGTAAAAAATCTTGATTTTCTGCGAAGAAATACCATAAAGGTAAAACAAAAATGGATGCCCAAACAGCTAGAAAGCGAACGATACGCATATATGCCCCAACGATTGGTTTATTACGATACTCTTCAGCATGCTGTAGATGATGCCAAAAAGTAGAAGGTGTAATGAGAGCACTAGGTGATCCATCTACAAATACAATTACGTGCCCATCGTATAAATGCGCCGCCGCTGTATCAGGTCTTTCTGTATACCTCATTATCGGATAAGGATTCCAATATCTCCCTGTGATAAATTCATCAATACTTTTTTCTGCCATCGGTAAGCCATCTGTATCAATTTTTTGTAGGGAGGTCTTTACCTCTTGAACAAAGTGATCATTAGCAACATCTTCTAAATAACAAACCACCACATCTGTTTTAGAACGTCTTCCTATTGACATATATTCCATTCGAAGTGAGCGATCACGAACTCTTCTTCTTGTTAATGCAGTGTTAAAGACAATTGTTTCTACAAATCCATCTCGTGCTCCTCGTACAACTCTTTCCATATCAGGCTCTTGAGGCCCCCGCACGGGATACGTCCGAGCGTCAATTAGAATCGCACGATTTATGCCATCCACAACAAGAGCTGTCGGTCCAGCTAGCACGCTATCAATAATCTTATCAAGATCGTCCGTCGAATCCACTTCAACATATGGAATATACGTTTTCAAGAGCTTCTCCAGTGGATCTGGTTCTAAATCTTCAGGCTTTAATTCAAGAAGTACTTTCATTAAATAATGAAGAATATCATCTTTAGCAAAGCCATCTATTAAAAATAAGGCCATTTTACGTTCAGCATAAACAACATCCAAACGAATTACATCGAAGCTCTTATCAACAGCTAACGATTGATTAAGATAAGCAAGATTTTCCTCAATATTTGGTGACACACTGTGTTTAGTAGAACTCAAAATTTACACACTCCCTTCTATCGATAATTTTGGTCATAAAAAAAAGGAAACATACCTCGAAATATGCTTCCTCTTCACTATCTATTTACTCATTTCTCTTTAAATAATCATTAATCTGCTCTTCGTATTTCTTATAAGTAGCTTCTCCAGGAGCAAGCTTTATAGCCTTATCAAGATTTACTTTAGCTTGTTTTACATCGTTTTCCTGCAAATACATCAATGCCAAGTTGTAGTACGCTTGATGAAATTCGGGATTTAGCTTAATAGCCTCTTTATAATAATCTTTCGCCTTATCATATTGCTTATCATCAATACTCATATTTCCCAACAAGAAATTTGCATTTGGAGAAATTAAATTGTGATTCACAGCTTTCTGTAATAAAACCTTTGCTTTGTCTTCATCACCAGCTTCTATATATTCTTGCGCTAATACTGTAAGTGGAACATCTTGATTACTGCTTTGTTGCATCGAAAATCCATACTTCAGTAGCAAAAAACTACCTACAACAAGGATTACTCCTGCCATAGCGTTATAAATTGGTTTCATTTGCTTCGGTATTCCTACTGCTGCTGTTGCTAAAAAGCCACCAATTAATCCACCTATATGGCCGGCATTATCAATACCCGAAATCGTAAATCCTAATACTAAGTTGATCAAAATCAAAACAATAATATTTGTACCCATCGTTCTTAAAAATAATTTTGGATTAACAATCCCAAAATACAATAGAGCGCCAAAACAGCCAAAAATGGCTCCGCTAGCTCCTGCCGCTACAGTTCCATTAGAAAAAACAAAACTAGCAACGACACCCGCAAACCCTGCAAATAAGTAAATTAGGAAAAAGCGAGCATTTCCATATATTTTTTCCACTTCTGAGCCTAAGTAGAAAAGTGCAACAGAATTCATTAACAAGTGTAGAAAACCTATATGAAGAAACATCGGTGTAATAAAACGCCACCATTCTCCCTCTAGCATTAAAGGATTATATTTAGCCCCAAATTCGACGAGTGTTGCAGTACTTTCACTACTTCCTACTATTTCCATTATGATGAAAATAAGCACTTGAATACCCAAAAAGATTTTTGTAAACCATGGCTTTCCATTTTGAAATACTTTTTGTTCTTCTTGACGCTTTTGAATAGCAGAATGTAAAACTTCTTGTTTCATTTTTTTTATATCATTTTCTTCAATATTTGATGGTATTTCTTCCACATTAAGTAGTGAAAAACCAAGCTTTTCTTCTAATTTTTGTATTCCTTCAGATAAACCTTCTGAATCAATTATGTTTGAATTTATAATGGTTTTATTATTTTTCAATCCATTTTTTATGTAAGATTCATACTCATCTACAGGTTTATATTGTGTTATGTACGTATTCAAAACAGTAATAGGTCTTTTAAATAATTGCTTTCGAATATTTTCACCATTCGCAGCTGTTCGATTTAAATCATGCTTTAATACATTTGCCCAATCAAAATCATGTCTCATAAATCGCAATACAGAAGAATTATTTTTTTGATTATTTTCTAACCAAACCTCATTCTGATCCTCTGACATTGTAAGTACACTATATCCATGCTGTAATGTTAATTTTTTTATAATATGCCAAAATAAAAAATCTTCTTTAAACCCCACGATATTACCTACCTTCACTAAACTCCTATCACTATAACTAATATTATACACAGAAAAACCGTCACCGGTCTTTTTAAATTATGTGTTTGCTTCTCGCTTTACTTCTAATTTAAAAAGAGTCGCACGGCAGACATAAGACGCACTATTCTTGAAAACCCGCTTTTGGTTTTCAAAATGGTTTGGCTTATGTCCGAGTGCGACAGGTGTAAGGTTAGACACAGAAAAACCGTCACCGGTCTTTTTTAATTAATGTGTTCGTTTCTTGCTTTAGCATCTTATTAATGTTTAGTCACTCTCAAAAATTATACACATTTAAACATAACAAAGACGATTCATTTTATAAAAAGAATCGTCTTCGTTATGTTCCTTTGTTACATATCACTCTTTTATATTTTTGATAAATATGTTCTTTTAAAATGGTTGATATAAACGTTGAATAAATTGTGCGCTTCCCATCGGCAACTTCATTGATTGAGCCACAATAAACTTACGTATGATTCCAATTCCTAAAAAAGTATTCATTAACTTATATCGGTATTTATAGCCTACTGATACTACTGCAACAAGAATTAAAAGTTGTAATAACCATTTCATAAATAAAATCCCTCCTATGGTTAGTTTGAAACAAAGAAGGGATTATTATGAAAGATTTTATAAACTTTGTGAAAAAAGTTCAAATTAAAACGAATAAAAATTATTTTAAGGTTTCTAACACAGGAGCCATTGTTTCTTTTAGAACTTTAACAGAATTATCAAACTTAGCTTGTTCTTCTGCATTAATATCTAATTCAACAATTTCTCTAATTCCATCACGATTAACTACACATGGAACACCAATATAAATATCTTCTTGACCATATTGACCTTCTAATAACGTTGACACTGTTAAAATACTGTTTTCATCTTGAAGAATGGCCTTTGTAATACGTGCAAGACCCATAGCAATACCGTAGTAAGTTGCACCTTTACGATCGATAATTTTGTATGCAGCATCACGAACGTTTACGAAAATTTCATCTAAATCTTCTAATTTATAATCTGCTTTTGTTTCTAGAGCTTTAGCTAATGGTTTCGCTCCAATATTAACGTGGCTGTATACTGGAAGCTCAGTATCACCATGTTCACCAATGATGTATGCGTGAACGTTACGAGTATCAACGTTGAAGTATTCTCCTAACTCATAACGGAATCGAGCTGTATCAAGAATTGTTCCTGAACCAATTACGCGCTCTTTTGGAAGTCCAGAGAATTTCCAACAAGCATATGTTAAGATGTCAACTGGGTTTGCAGCAACTAAGAAAATTCCATCGAACCCACTTGCCATAATTTCGCCTACAATTGATTTCATAATAGCTGTATTTTTCGCAACTAAATCAAGTCGAGTTTCACCTGGTTTTTGGTTTGCACCAGCTGTTAATACTACGATGTCAGCTGAACTACAATCTGCATATGTGCCACTCCACACTTTTGTCTTCGAAGGTGCAAATGGTAAACCATGACTCATGTCAATAGCTTCACCTTCAGCTTTTTCATTATTTACATCAACTAGTACAAGTTCTTCTGTGATTCCTTGGTTTAATAATGCGAAAGCATAGCTGCTTCCTACAAATCCAGTTCCAACAAGTACTACGCGATTTACTTTATTTTTCATAAATGTAACGGTCCTTTCGAATATTGCATTTTTTTATTTACAAAAAAATTGTAATATATAAAAACCTTCTCATGTTTTTAGGAAAGCGTTTTATATATTAACATTTTGTTACAATATTAATTTTTTCCGTTAAAACATAAATAAAAACTATAAATTATATGGAAATTCATTTGTTTTTATTATATAAAAATAATTTTATGTTATAAAACTCCTACGATAAAAACAGCGATGATTGTGGCAATTATAATTGAAGTTATGTTAACAACATCATTATTACACCATTTTATTCCTTTACTTAAATGTGTTTCCTTCCCACAATGCTCTGTTTTTTCAGTAAGTAAACCGCAAGTTTTGCAAGAATATCTTACTTGTACGGTTGCTCCTAATATTGTATCCACAACACTTCCGAAAAATCCGCAAAATGTAATTAATATAAGATAGAATAGGGAGTCCATTGAGAACACCTCATAAGCAACAATAGCAATAAAGAATGCTCCCATAAATGAAGCAGCTGTACCTAGTAACGAAACCGCCCCAGACGTTCCTTTCTCAACCTTTTTACCAGTTAAGATATAAAAAGGCTTCCTTTTACTTAAAACGCCAATTTCAGAGGCCCACGTATCAGAATTAGCCGCTGCAACTGCAACTACAAAGGCAATCATCCAAACATCTGCTTTCGTCACAAAAAACAATACTGCAGCAATGCTTGCAATTGATCCGTTTGCTACTACTTGAACCCAATCTCTTTGATCACCTTTTTGCAGGATTTCGTCTAATTTGCTCTTTTTATGTTTTTTATATTTTGACCAAAAACTTGAAGATGCAAAAAATACACCTAAAATGAATAAGCCTCGCCATCCAAACCCTAAGCCTACTAAACAACCTGTAATAAATGTAAATATAGCTCCTGATAAAGATAGTGACCTTACTCGATAACCAGCTACACTCGCAATAATAAGAAGTACTACATATGCACTAATTTCAATCATAAACTTTGTGCACCCCACTTGGTAAGATTAATGTTTGCACTGGAATATCATACTGATTACGAGGGATTTCAGAGACAAGTTGCGTAGGCAGTAACAGTGATACTGTCGGACCTTTAAAGGCTTCAAGATAACGATCATAATATCCACCCCCATATCCAATACGGAAACCCCGCTCATCAAACACTACACCTGGGACAATCATGAGTTCTAAATCATCAGTACCCGCTTCCACGGTTTCTTCCATAATCGGCTCTAATAAATCATAATAAACACTTTCAAGCTGGCTAAAGTCATTAAAGAAACGAAACATCATACTACGATCAGAAGGATTACATTTTGGAATAGCGACTTTTTTGCCTTCTTTCCATGCTTTTTCTATTATATTCTTTGTATGTATTTCACGTGAGTTTGATATCGTAAGGCCGATTGTTCGAGCTTGCTTCCATATGTCTAATTGAAACAAATGATTTTCAATAGCTCGGCATTTTTGATCAAAATCCTCTTGTGTCATGCTTGCTAATTTTGCTCTAGCTTCTTCTTGTATCGCTTTCTTATTCATCCCCATCAACTCCGATATAATAAGTATAATTATACTAACACAATATCGTTACCATATTATTTACGAAAGGAAAAACATTTTGAATACTTTTTTGCACAAAAAAAACAACAGGATTGTACCTGTTGTTTACTTTGTTTCGCGGTGCAGAGTAGCACGTTTTTCTCTTGAACAATATTTTTTAAGCTCAAGACGATCTGGGTTATTACGTTTATTTTTTTTAGTAATATAGTTACGATCTCCACACTCAGTGCAAGCTAATGTAAGATTTACACGCATTGTATAATTCCCTCCAAACATTATGTCATCTTCACATAGGACTTTTCTATAATATCACTTTTCATTTTGAAATGCTAGTCTGTTTTTACACGAAAATGCATAACTTCATATTTGGATAGCAAATTATAAGTATTTTGTAATCTTTTCATTCTTTAAAGCTTTTGTTTTCTCAGCTGAAGACGATGTAAATGTCCATATTATTCCTTCTTCTTGGACACCACTACAAATTTCCGTTTCAAGAATAAACATACTATAAATATCGCCATTTGCTAACCAAGACAATGGTAAATTTCCATTCTCTAAACTACGCAATAGCGCAAACGAACTAAAGTAATTTTTCTTTTGAACACAATATTGACTCATTCCTCTTCCACTTAACATACCGCCGAGCATCGTTATATTGTTTTGGGCAATCCCGACAATGGCATTCTCACTAGGGCTATAAAAAGCTGTCGAATGAGCGTCAGATGCATGGTCATACTCAATAATAATTTTCAAATGCTGTCTTTCATTTGTGTTATTGTTCAATTGAATTTTTGTAATTTCATAATCAGGGGTGCAATTTAACGAGGATACTGAAAAAAAAGAATCTGAGTAATCTTCTAAATCCGTAGTATGAGGGTATTTCCAAGATAAAGTTCCATTATGCCACAAGCCAATTCGTAAAGGTTGATGTATGGTGCTCTCCTTTGAATAATGTGACAAATACGTAGGTCTATATTCATGTCCTTCAGTCAATATATATCCATTCAATTCACTCGCGCTCCTTTTCAACAATTTTTTATTTCTTAAGTGAAGTTTTCCCAAATAGTAACAAGACTTTATTAAAATAAAGCACTATTATTTTATCAGCTTTATATGAATTTTCTTCCATCAAAGATTCAACTGAATTATCTTTCAATATTATGTTACCATTTAACAAAAAAGGAAACAATAAACACAAATTGTCGATAAATGTTATTATTCTAAAGAGTCAACATTGATAACGATATTTTTCTAATATTTTTTCAAAATGATGTATTTGCACATATATTTTTTACAACCACCGACAAACATTTCATAATTATTCTTTATTTTTTCGCAAAAAGTGATATTTTTTGATATTTCTACAAATAAATATCAAAAAAAGTGTATGATAGATTTATACGCAATATATGACTTTCGAGGTGGTTTAGTGGAAATTATTATTATTAGTTTAGTAGCAGTGTCCTTATTACTAATAGTTTTCTCGTTTTTCAAAAAAGATCGGTTAACAGATTTAGAGAAAAATGTAGAGGATCTCTCTCTCCAACATATACAGGACATTTACATTCTTAAGAAGAAAATAAAAATTCTAGAAGAAGAATTATTAATACAAGATACTGAGTTATTCTCAAGCACTAATTCCAATATGCATTCATCTGATAATAGTATTAAAGTAAATGAAATTCTGCAAAGCCAAGTGCTTTCACTATACCAACAAGGACTTTCTGTTGAAGAAATACATACTCGTTCCGCATTGTCACATGAAGAAATTATAACAATCCTTAACAATAATCAATTGAGAGGGATATAAATATGACAAGAAACGGAATAAGAGGTTTTGCAGCAGGTCTGCTAATCGCAACTATTATTTTCGGAAGCTACTATTATTTAAACAAAACGGATGAAGAAAAAAAATTATCATTATCTGAATTAAATGAGGCTAGTGAAAAGCTTGGCTATACGTTAGTCAAAAAAGATAAAAAATCAGATGAAGATCCTGCTCCAGTTATTACAGCACAACCTACTACTTATAAGTTAGTTATCGTAGAGGGCATGTCTTCTGAAGATATTGGAGCAATCTTGAAGAAGAATCATATTATTCAGGACACTTCACTCTTCGCTAGTTATTTACGAAAGCATGAATTAACGACAAAAATACAAATCGGGGAATATCCAATAACAAGTGATATGACAACCGCTCAAATAGCAAGTGTTATTACACAATAAAGAAGCAGTGGATTTCTCCACTGCTTCTTCCTATATATTAAGCTGCTACATCTCGTTTTGTGAAAAACAAGAAGGCAATTAAATTAAAGAGTACAAAATAAATACATAACATAATAATGGAGAATGTTAATGTCATTCCTTCAACCATTGGATGCCCACTAAAATAGCTTAGCAAATCGATGTTTGCAAATAGAATATACTTTGCCCATTCATATTTCATAGCAATAAGTTGTGTGATGTTCGGTCCCATTAACAGAAGGAAAATCGCAATTCCTATTGCTAAAGAGCTATTTCTAAATGCTGCAGAAATCATGAATGCCATTGTTGTTAACATAAACAACCCTACCGAAGACATCATATATAAAAAGAAGACATTACCTATTTGTGTCTTCTCAACCACTTGTCCATCAGTATATGCTAAATATGGTCCAGCATCACCAAATCCAAACAAGACAGCACCTACAGCAAAGGCCAAAGTAAATGCAAATAGCACAACTGATAACGAAAAGATCATTACACTTGCATACTTACTAAATAGAATCTTAAAACGACTTGCAGGGCGAATTAGTAATAGCTTTATCGTTCCAGTAGAAAACTCATTTGCTACTATCCCAGCTGCTACAGTAATCGTAATAATGGAAATAAAATTGATAATTATTTTAATACCATCCATAAAAGTCCATACATTTGTTTCAGTAGTTGGCGGGATATCATGCTTTAAGCGATATTCATTCTTTGCAAGTAGTTCCATATCATACTTTTTATAGATTGAATCATCCGTTTTAATAGACTCTTTTAAGCTTTTATTTTGTTCAACTAATGATTGCTTCCAATCATCAGCCTTTGGAGCTGGATCCATCGTACTTTCCGAATACTTGATTAATCCTCCGGCACCGATTATAGCAAGAGCTAGAAAACCAATCATAATATATGTAGAAGCCCGTTTAAATAGCTTCATCATTTCGTTAGCTATTAAATTCATTGAATTTGCCCTCCTGTCCCTGTGATTTGCAAGAATTTCTCTTCAAGAGAAACAGTAACGGTTGCTACTCGATATACTGCACATTCTTGCAGCACTAATGATTTAACAACATTTGGGACAAGCTCATGAGCGATAGTCAATTCTATTGCTCCTGTTACAATTTGCGGTTCAGCTGCTGGATATTGTTCCTTAATTATCTTTAATGCCTTCGGTAATGGCTCTACATTTAGGCTTATTCTTTCCTCTTCTTCTTTTGTTGTTTCATGCACATTTTGAATATCTACTAACTTACCATTTTGAATAATACAGAAGCGATCACACATCATTTCCATTTCAGATAATAAATGACTAGAAACAATCACTGTCATACCTTCTTCACGAGACAGTCGTTTTAAATAGTCTCTTATTTCTCGAATACCTTGTGGATCCAAACCGTTTGTTGGTTCATCCAAAATAAGAACCTTTGGTCTATGTAATAATGCTTGAGCCAATCCAAGTCGCTGACGCATACCTAATGAATAAGTTTTCACCTTATCATGTATACGCTGTCTTAATCCTACTAATTCAATGACTTCTTCAATTCGTTCCTTACTGATACCACGTGACATTCTTGCATAATGCTTTAAGTTATCATAACCCGTTAAGAACTTATACATTTCAGGATTCTCAACAATTGCACCTACATGCCCAATTGCCTTCTCAAAGTTCTGTTTAATGCTATCACCACAAATAAAAATATCTCCTCCGGATAACTTCATTAAACCAACAATCATTCGAATTGTTGTTGTTTTCCCCGCTCCATTCGGTCCTAAAAATCCAAAGATTTCGCCCCCATACACATCAAAGCTTAATTCTTGAATAATCGGCTTATTTTTTATCCGTTTAGACACATTTTGAAGCTTTACAGTCACTTCCATTCTAATTACATCCTTTTCAGCCTTATTTTTACTACGAATTGCAAAAAGGTTACTAATATTCAAGTTTTATCGGTTATTATGAGTGCTAATCATGAATATACAGTTCATTTTTCTCTATGAATGTATTACATACCCTTTTTGCATTACCTTCCTACTTAATCCTAACTTTTCACCTTACTTTTTTTAATATCCTTTAGATTTAATTATGTATAAGACTTTAGACGTATGGTAACAAAAGAAATTTTTCTGCGTTTTGGTAATCAATGTATTTCCGGCAAATATATTCTCATTATTTTGTGTCTGTTTCTCTACCTATTACAGGTTCGATAATCTGTTTTTCATGAGAAGACAACACTATATTTGTTGAAGGTATGCCATACTGCATGGATGCATCAATAAATTGTTCTAAACTCTCAACAGACTGAGTTGCTATTTTTACAATATAACTAATTTCTCCAGCTACTCTGTAACACTCCAGTACATCTGGATGATTATCACAAAAATTCACTAATGCTTTACAGTTTGTGGTCTTGAACAAGACAATAGCAGAGATTGAACGATTCATTTTTTTCAACGATACGTGAGCGTGATAGCCTTCAATTATTAGCTGCTCTTCTAGTTTTCGAACTCGCTCGATTACAGCAGGAGAAGATAAATGTACGATTTCCGCTAAATCTTTCATAGATATTTTCGCATTCAGCTGCAATTCCCTTACGATTTTTTGGTCTACTTCATCCATTTTACTCTCACCTTTTTTTATTAAAAATAATAATCTAAATTCTTTATTTTTTAAACAAAAATAAGATTGAATTCTTTTTCAACTTATTTCAGATAGCTACTCAATCTTTTAAAATGAATACATTAAAGGAGGTTTATTAAATGAAAAAAATATTACTGCTATTAGCAAATGGTTTTGAAGCAGTTGAGGCTAGTGTATTTACAGATGTTTTAGGTTGGAATAAATTGGAAGGAGACGGTTCGACAGAAGTTGTAACAGTTGGTTTGCACGATACACTTACATGCACATGGAATTTCAAAGTAATGCCAGAAAAAACAATAGATGATATTCATTTAGATGAATTCGATGCTCTAGCTATTCCTGGTGGATTTGAAGAAGCTGGTTTTTATAAAGATGCATTTAGTGAACCATTCTTGAACGTAATCCGTCACTTTCATACAAAACAAAAACCAATCGCTAGCATTTGTGTTGCATCGCTAGCCCTCGGAAAAAGCGGTATTCTTAACAATAGGAAAGCTACAACATATGATCACCCAACAAGCAAAAGAAGAGAACAATTAATGCATTTCGGAGCACACGTACAAAATAAACGAATTGTACAAGACAATCAAATTATTACATCCTCAAACCCGAGCACAGCTTTTGAAGTTGCTTTTCTCTTACTTGAAATGCTTACTTCTAAAGACAATGCTCATCATGTGAAAGAACTTATGGGTTTTATATAAACAAAAAACCCCATAAACGTAAGGGGTATAATGAAGCGTTTATGGGGGGTACTAATTATTTATTTAAATCTAAATGGCGTCCTCTTACTAAATAATAAATGTTTTCTGCGATGTTTGTTGCATGGTCTGCTGATCTTTCAATATGACGAGCAATAAACGATAATTGTGATATTTGCTGAAAGTTTTCACTTGATTCACGGAGAAGCACCTTCATACATTGACCATATAAATGATCTACTTCATCGTCCATTTTGGCGATTTTTTTCGCAATATGAACATCTTCTTCTGCATATGCATTGATAGATTGATTTAACATTTCTATCATAATTTGATGCATTTTCTTTAAGTCATCTAATGCAATAATATGATGATTTTTCCCTAACCGGATGGAAGCCTTCGCAATATTCACACCATAATCAGCCATTCGCTCAATATCCGCTGCTATTTTAATCCCAACAATAATTCTACGTAAATCAATCGCAACAGGTTGCTGTTTAGCAATTAGTAATAATGCAAAGTCATTGATTTCTTCTTCGAGCATATTGGCTTGTTCATCTTCTTCTAATACACGAAGAGCCAATTCATGATCTTGTGTTTCAAATGCTGTGAACGCTTTGTTTAACGCTTGTTCAGCAAGCTTGGCAAGCATTACTAATTTATCACTTAATTCATGTAATTCATCTTCGAACTTTTCACGTACAATCATCAACTAGTCTCCTTTAACCAAAGCGGCCTGTAATGTAATCTTCTGTTCTTTTGTCTGTTGGGTTAGAGAATATCCTATTCGTATCACTATATTCGATAACTTCTCCATTTAAGAAGAAAGCTGTTTTATCCGAAATACGTGCTGCTTGTTGCATATTGTGTGTAACAATGATAATACTGAAATCTTTCTTTAATTCTTGTACAAGTTCTTCTACTTTCAAAGTAGAAATTGGATCAAGTGCAGATGTTGGCTCATCCATTAAAATAACATCTGGCTCAATCGCAAGACATCTAGCGATACAGAGACGTTGCTGCTGTCCACCTGATAAACCATAAGCATTTTCATTCAAACGATCTTTTACTTCGTCCCAAAGTGCTGCTTGACGCAAGCTTTTCTCTGCGATTTCTTTTAAAATCTTCTTATCTTTAATACCATGAATTTTAGGTCCGTATACAACATTTTCGAAGATTGATTTAGGAAATGGATTTGGCTTTTGAAATACCATTCCTACCTTTGTACGAAGCTCTTCTACTGTATAAGAACGATCTAATATATTTCGTCCACGATATTTTATTTCACCCGATGTTTTTACAACTGGTACCATTTCTATCATGCGATTTAATGTTTTAATATACGTTGATTTACCACATCCTGAAGGACCAATGATAGCTGTTACTTCATTTTCATAAATATCAAGATCGATATTTTTCAAGGCGTGCTTTTCACCATACCATAAATTTAATTGCTTTGTTTCATATACTACTTGTTTTTGTACTGGTTCTATCTCAACAGTTTTAGTTGGAACTGTTACTTTAAGTTCTTTTTGAAGAATCGCATTCATTTTTCAACATCCTCCTTAACATTTTGCATAAAAAACATACCGGTCGATTAATAGCGTCGTTGGAATTTATTTCGGATAAAGACTGCTACAGAATTCATCAGAATTAATAATCCTAGCAGAACAATTATTCCTGCAGCTGCAACATATTGGAATTCTTCTTGCGGTCTCGAAGTCCAGTTATATATTTGCATTGGTAAAACAGTGAATGTATCAAATACTGTTTTCGGTAAAAACGCAATGAACATTGGTATCCCAACAACGATTAAAGGTGCGGTTTCTCCAATTGCACGAGATAATGCTAGAATGGCCCCTGTTGCGATTCCAGGAAGCGCTGCTGGTAAAACAACACGTACGATTGTTTGCCATTTTGTTGCTCCCATACCGAACGAAGCTTCACGAAGCTCTTTCGGAACAGCACGTATGGCTTCTTGTGCAGCAACGATAATAACAGGTAATACTAGTAAACTCATTGTTAACCCTGCCGCTAGTACTGAATTACCTAATGCTAATGCACGAACAAAAATAGTTAAACCTAGTAAACCAAAAACAATGGATGGCACACCCGCTAAGTTCGAAATGTTTATTTTAATAAATGTTGTAAACTTATTCTTTTTCGCATATTCTTCTAAATAAATTGCTGTTCCAACACCTAATATAATAGATACAGGAGCAACAACCGCCATCAACCAAATTGTCCCAACGAAAGCTGCTTTAATACCTGCTTGCTCCGGTCTTCTTGAAGCGAAATTTTGGAAGAAATCCCAACTTAAATTCCCTACTCCTTGAGTGAATATCCGATATAAAAGAAGGGCTAGAACAACTAAGCCAAATAATGTTGCTGCAAAAAATAATGCTTTAAAAAACATATTTAAACCAAGGCGGCTAGACATTCTTTTAATTACTTGATCTTTATTAATGAGATTCATTAATATTCCTCCCTAAACTTGCGAGAAATGTATTGAGCTAGTAAGTTCATAATTAATGTAAAGAGGAATAACGTCATACCTACAGCATAAATACTGAAGTAAATAGTTGTTCCGAATCCTGCATCACCAGTACTTACTTGTACGATGTAAGATGTCATCGTTTGAATTGAGGATGTAACATCCCAGCCCATACTTGGTGTTGCTCCACCAGCTACAGAGACAATCATCGTTTCACCAATTGCTCTTGAAAGGGCTAGAACAATAGACGCCATAATCCCTGACATTGCAGCTGGTAATATGATTTTAAATGTTGTTTCTAATTTAGTAGCTCCTAAAGCAAATGCACCTTCACGAATACTATTTGGAACGGATGACATTGCATCTTCAGATAATGATGCAATCATTGGTGTAATCATAATTCCAATAACAATTCCTGGACTAAGTGCATTGAATATTTCTAGCGAAGGGAACATTTCTCTTAAAATAGGTGTTACAAATGTTAAAGCAAAGAATCCATACACAATTGTAGGAACACCAGCAAGAACTTCAAGTATCGGTTTAATCACTTTACGCGTTTTCTCACTTGCATATTCACTCAAAAAGATGGCTGTAGCTAAGCCAATAGGTACTGCTACTAACGTAGCTATTCCTGTAACTTTTAATGTACCAACGATTAATGGCATAATTCCAAAACTAGCATCTGTTGCGGAAAAAGGATACCATTTCTTTGCAGTAAAAAACTCAACAATAGACACTCTAGAAAAAAACTCAAACGTTTCAAAAATTAACGTAAACACAATTCCGATTGTTGTTAATACAGAAATAATAGCAGTAATCAACAATATACTTGGAACCATTTTCTCAAAACTAAAAGCTTTCTTTTGCTTTTTCTTTTCTTCAATCATTTGACCCACTGAAATTGTTTCTGTGCGACCCAATGTCACATTCATAACCCCCTCTAAATCCAAGAAACATAGTAGATTGAAAAGCCGTATTTACTTTCCAATCTACAAATGACCAGTAAACAAAGTATTATTTAATAGCTTCAAACTCTTTCATATCTTCTTCATATTTCGCATCTGGTGATCTTACATATCCAACTTCTTCAGCCATATCACCTGCGTTTTCAAGTGTGAATTTCAAGTAATCACGAACTTGCTCTTTATCTTTTACAGATTTATTGTTTGCATATACGAATAATGGACGAGATAGCGGTGTGTAAGTACCATCTTTAATTGTTTCGTGAGTTGGCTCAACTGCTCCATTCCCACCATCAATTGGAACGATTTTCAGCTTATCTTTATTTTCTTCGTAATAAGCAAACCCGAAGTAACCAATTGCATTTTTATCGCCACTTACGCCTTGTACAAGCACATTATCATCTTCTGAAAGTGTTGCACTTTCAACCATTGGCTGCTCTTCTAAAATAACCTCATTAAAATAATCATATGTTCCTGAATCTGTACCAGGAGAATAGAATTTCACTTCTTCCTTTGGCCATTCTGGGCGAATATCAGACCATAATTTTTTCTTGCCATCATTAACCCACAATTTCTTTAACTCTGCTACTGTTAATGAATCTACCCATGTATTATCTTTATTAACGATTACAGATAATCCATCATAAGCGACTTCAAACTCTGTATACTCAATACCTTTTTCTTTTAGTTGTTGTTTTTCTTCCTCTTTAATAGGTCGAGAAGCGTTACTCATATCAATATCTCCAGCGATTAACTTCTTAAAGCCACCACCAGATCCAGAGAATCCAACAGATACTTTCACATCAGGTTGTTCTAACATGTATTCTTCAGATACAGCTTCCATGATCGGGTATACAGTTGATGAACCATCTACTGCAACATCACCATTTAATGTAGTCTTGTTTCCAGATGCCTTATCGTCTTTACTGTTTGCATCTGATGACCCACATGCTGCTAACGCAAGTGCTCCAGTCATTGTCGCTGCTAATGCTAAATACTTAAAACCTTTCATTTCTCAAATTCCTCCTAAGGGATCAGTTATAATTACCTTACACGAATAAGAATACGCTAGAAGTATTAAAGGCGTTTTAATGCGTTGTTAAGGTAATGTAAAGGTACGTTATAGTTTTGTAAATAGTAAGAAAAACCATCACCGGTCTTTTTTGATTGATGTTTATTGCTTCTTGTTTTACTTCAAATCCCAAAAGAGCTATGCGGCAGAAATAAGACGAACTGTTCTTGAAAACCCGCACTTGGTTTTCAAAACAGGTTGGCTTATTTCCGAGCATAGCAGGTGTAAGGTTAGACATAGAAAAACCGTCACCGGTCCCCTTTTCCTGGATGAGCCTACTTCTTGATTGCCTTCAATGCAAAAAAAGCTAAGCAAGTTTACACTTGCTTAGCCTCTTCCTCATTTCGTTATCAAATTAATTATCTTGTGAATCCGTTCCTGACTGTCTAGATTCTTACTTTTTCATAGAAAAATACGTATCCATCACTTTTTTACCAATATCTAAGTTCATATTATGCCCTGTTTTCCCTTGATATGCCCAAGGTACAACAACTGCCATTGCTACTTCAGGATTATTAGCTGGAGCATAGGCAACTAAAGATAAATTCATTGTAGCTGGTGGTTCACCTTCATATTCCTTACGACGTGGACCGTCATAAAATGCTTCAGCTGTCCCTGTTTTTCCAGCAGGATTATACGTAACACCTTTTGCAGGACCAAAATAACCAACAGCTGTCCCACCTGACTCTTGCATTACCTGCCTAAAACCTGTTTGTACACGATCAATCCAACTAGATTTCATATCTAAAGTATTTAACACAACTGGAGAAATATCCTTTATAACAGGTCCTAATACTGTTGGATCTTTAGAAGGCTCTCTTATTTCTTGCACTATATGTGGCTTTAATCTTTTTCCTCCATTAGCAATAGTCGAAACATATTGAGCTAACTGCATCGGTGTATACATATCATACTGACCAATCGATAAATCTAGTAGAAAACCTGGTCTTTTATCTGTCCCTTTAAATCCTACAGCCTCATTTGGTAAATCAATTCCCGTCCGTGTCCCTAAACCGAATTGATTATAATAATAGCGCATTGTTTCAAATGCCTCTTCATCAATTCTTAAGGAATTACCATAACTATACCGTCCTGGTGCTCCGATCTCCATAGCCGTTCTAAACATGTAAACATTAGATGATCGCTTTAAAGCTGTTAAATCATCAATCCATCCCATCGTTGTCCAAGATTTCTTAATTGTTTGTGCGATTTTCACTGGAGTATCTTCCCAATGTTTACCAGGATGTATTGCCCCTGTTTGATACCCTGTTAAAACCGTAGCACCTTTTACAACTGAGCCCATTGTGTAAGATGATGTGAACGTACCTAGTGCATAATCTTGTAGTTCTCCATCTTCGAATTTCTTTCCAGCCATTGTCAAAATCGCACCGGTATTAGGATCCATTAAAACAACGAAAGCCCGATCTAAAAAGTATGTATCCCCTCTTCCTCTTTTCGCTCGAAGTTCACTTTCGATAATATTCTCTACAGCACGCTGTAAATCCATATTAATTGTTAAACGTAAATCTTTCCCTCGTTGTCCTTCTGAAATCGGTAACGATTCAATAACATTTCCTGCTTTATCTGTAATGTTCTTTATCTTTTCCTTCTGCCCGTGCAGAACATCTTCATAAGCTGACTCAATATAACTTTCTCCTACACGATCATTACGGCTATAATCTCGCGTTAAAAAATAATCAATTCTTTCAAGCGGAAGACCTTCCTTTGAAACTTTACCCATTACTGACTTTAATGTGTCACCAAATAAATATTCACGATTCCAATCCGTTGTTACATCAATGCCAGGTAACGATTCGAGATGCTCACTAATAATAGCTACTTCTGATTCTGTTACTTGTTCAATTACTTTTGGAGTTCCATTAATTGATTTCACCGTTTTCGTTTTGATAATTTGAGGTGATAACGCTTTAGCACTCGCCATTTCTCGATATATAGCTAGAACTTTAAGCTGCTCTTTAGTCAAAGAATTGTATTCTTTTTCTGTGATACGATCTAATTGGCGTTTATACACTTCTTTATTATCAATCTTCTCCTCATTGAACAGCTCTTTGTCTTCTTTTGTTATTTTCTTCTCCGCTGCTTCTGGATTTATTAACATCCAGAAATCTTTCTTATCACGTGCTGTCACTTTACTATCATTTTTATCAATTAACTTTGCTAAGTTCTCTGCTACTTCTAACATTTCACTCGTTTTTGTATTTTGCTGTCTCGTATACGTAATCGTATCAACAGGTGCGTTATCTACTATTGTTTTTCCTGTATTATCATAGATTTTCCCACGTGGAACAGGCTTATTAACTGTTACCTCTTCGGTTCTCTCTAAATTTCGACGTGCATCTTCTCCATTTACAATCTGCACAATACCTAGACGTAGTATTAATCCCGAAAATAATAAGAAAGCAACAAAGAAAAGGAGGTTCAAACGAAATGGAATATGCGTCTTTTTCTTTTTAGTTATTTTTTTTCCTTTTTCACTTCCTATCCCCTCCTATCTATTGAAATCTTTTACACTATTACCTATTGTATATAAAATTAACTTATATTTCTATTAAAGAACATAATATTCAAACTATTGACCTTCATAAGAAAAACCGTCACCGGTCTTTTTTGATTGAAGTTTATGCTACTTGATTTACTCCCAATCAAAAAAAGAGCTATGCGGCAGAAATAAGCCAACCCGCAAAATTATATACTTTCTTATCATTTAAAAAAAGCTTGCCGAAGCAAGCTTTTTTTACTCAATATTATCTTCATTTGTTGCTTTATTAGATGTTGAATCACGTTTTTCCTTTAATTCAAAGTATTTATCCATTACTTTACGACCAATGTCCATATTCATGCTATGACCAGTTTTCCCTTGATATGCCCATGGCACTACTACTGCCATAGCTACTTCAGGATTTTTGGAAGGTGCATACCCAACTAATGATAAATTCATTGTTGGTGGTGGCTCCTTATAATTTTTACGAAGCGGACCATCATAGAATGCCTCGGCTGTTCCTGTTTTTCCCGCTGGATCATACTTAGCACCAGCAAACGCTGATTTACCTGTACCACCTTGTTCTTGCATTACTTTTCTAAAGCCTGTTTGTACACGCTCAATCCATGAAGATTTCATATCTAACGTATTAAGTACAACAGGCGATATTTCTTGCGTAACCGGACCTAATGATTTAGCATCTTCAGATGGCTCTCTAATTTGCTTTACAATATGAGGTTGTAGTCTGTTTCCACCATTTGCAATTGTTGAAACATATTGCGCTAATTGCATCGGAGTATACGTATCAAACTGACCGATAGAGAAGTCGAGCAGTTTACCAGGTAGTTTATCTTGCCCTTTAAAACCGGCTGATTCGTTTGGCAAGTCAATTCCTGTACGTGTACCTAAACCAAATTGATTGAAATAATAACGCATCGTATCAAATGCTTTTGTATCAATGCTCAACGGCTGACCATAACGATAGTTTCCTTTACCGATATCCATTGCTATGTGAAACATATATACGTTTGAAGATTGTTTTAACGCTGTTAAATCATTAATCCAGCCCATGTTCTTCCAAGATTTCTTGATAGTCGGTCCAATCTTAATTGGACTATCCATTACACCTGCACCTGGACGCAGAACTCCTGTTTCATAACCTGTTAAGACAGTAGCTCCCTTAACAACAGAACCCATTGTATAAGAAGTTGTGATATTGCCTAGAGCAAAATCGGTAAATTCCATTTTACCAGTATCTTCATTTCGAGCATATCGTTTCCCAGCCATTGTAAGTACTTCTCCTGTATTCGGATCCATCATAACGACGAATGCGCGATCCAAGAATTGTGTACTACCATAGGATTTCTTCTGTCTTAATTCTTGTTCAATAATTTCTTCGACAGCACGCTGTAAGTCCATATCAATTGTTAGAACTAAATCATTACCGCGTTTTCCCGCTGAAAGTAGTGCTGATTCTAATACATTACCTGATTTATCTGTTACATTTTTCACTTTTGCTTTTTGACCTTGTAGCACATCTTCATACTGTGCTTCTATATAACTTTTACCAACACGATCATTTCGATTATAATCTCGCGCTAAATAATAATCTAATTGTTCAAGCGGTATTCCTTCTCCTGATGTAGACACCTTCCCAATTACTGAAGCTAATGTCTTACCATACTTATAATCACGGTTCCAATCTGCTGAAACCTCTATACCCGGTAATGACTCTAAGTTTTCACTTACCATTGCAACTTCTTTTTCTGTTACCTCTTCAACTAATTTTTGCGTTCCATTAATGTTTTTCACAGTTTTCGTTTTAATAATTTGAGGTGTTAAAGCTTTTGCACTTGCCATTTCTCGATAGATAGCAAGAACTTCAAGCTGTTGCTTTGTAAGAGACTGTAGTTCTTGTTCAGTAATACGACTTAGTTGTCTTTTATAAATCTCTTTATCATCGATTTTCTTATCTTCAAATTCTTTTTCATCTTGTTTTGTGATTTTCTTCTTCGCTTCATCAGGATTTAAAAGCATCCAGAAGTCTTTCTTGTCACGTTCCGTAACTTTACTATCACTTTTTTCAATAATTCCAGCTAATTTCTCTGCCGTTTCTAGCATTTCTTCTGTCGTTGTTCCTTGTAGTCGTGTATATGTAATCGTATCTACTGGAGTATTATCAACGACCGTTTTACCAGTTCGATCATACATCTTCCCACGAGGTACAGAGTTGTTTACCGTAACATCTTCTGTACGCTCTATTTCACGACGATAGTCATCTCCGTATACAATTTGTACAACGCCAAGACGTAATATCAAAGCCGTAAATAATATGAATATAACAAAGAAAAGCATATTTAATCGAAAAGGAACGTGTGATTTTTTCTTTTTGTCTTTAATTTTTCTCAATACTTTGCACACATCCTTCTATATTTTTAACTATATACCTTTCTTATTGTATATAAACGACTATAGTTTTTCTACCTTAAAAAATAAATTATATCAGGAAATCATTTCTGTCTTTTCACACCCATCTCAATATCCTTTACTAAGAAATAAATAAACAAGTGTCCCGCTCCTAATATGAACAATAAATAAGGAATAATCTGCTTCATATTAAAGAATGAAATGCTTATTAAAAAAAGTAGAATTGATAAAACTCTTCCTATATTTAAATAAAGATCTCTAACTACTATATATTCCACCCTCATTTCAGCCGCTTTCCAGCTTGTACCAATAACATCGTACGAAAGCGAAACATAAGGAACGAGCAATAAAGGATAAAAAACAGCAATAAGTGCTCCATATAATAACAAATTAAAGTATGTTACTTTAAAAATTAATAAAAAAATGGATACAAATAAACCAAGACCACCAAGGAGAAT
Source organism: Bacillus massiliigorillae (assembly GCF_000380245.2). GTDB lineage: Bacteria > Bacillota > Bacilli > Bacillales > DSM-1321 > Bacillus_AD > Bacillus_AD massiliigorillae. The sequence continues at coordinate 541,818 of NZ_HG428741.1, read as the reverse complement.
TGCTTTATTACGATTTTCTTTTTTTATAAATCTTGAAGCTGCATAATATGTAAATAACCCAATACCTGAATTAATTAAACCAAACGTACCTAATGAAAGCTCACTTCCAGTTGAAATAAAGATAAAGACAGAAACGATAAATGTAAACGTTCCCTCTCTCCATCCCTGACAAATGTGTGCAAGTAAAATCTTATTCCAATTACGATTATTTTTTCTTTCTTGAATAATTCGCCAAAAGTAGTACTTTCCATGTGCATGTCTTCTTTTAATAAAAAAGCTTAAAACAACAGCAATAGCGAATAGTAACATTGATATTCCAAAGATAATACTATAACCAATATTTTTAAACGTATGTGTAATTATATAGCCTGCCAGAAAAGGCCCAAGCATTCCTCCTAAAGATGACATTATGCCTAAGAAACCATTAAAAAAATCACGATTTTCAGGCTCAGTGATTTCAAACGTTAACACATTATACGCTAACCAGTAGAAGCCATAACCGATTCCTAAAATAGCACCAAGTAATAAAATATACTTACTTGCAGCATCACCTACCATTAGCACTACTAAATAAAAGGCAGCTAAGCATATAACTCCGATTCGAAGAACAATTACACGATCAATCACTTTCGCCATTTTTCCCGCTAAAATAAACGTTAGTGGTTGGAAAATAACAATCGTTATATTGTATAAACCTATTTCAAAAAAGCTGCCTGATTGCTTCCATAAGAATATGTTCACAAATGTGTTTGATAATGCAGCACTTATACTATAGAGTCCTCCAATAATAAGTAATAGTTTTAAATCTCTTGTTAATGGAATATCTCCTAAAACTTTTCTTACAATCATTCTTTACTCTCCTTTATCCCGTTCAAACTGGCGCTATGACCTTCACTTCAACCTGACAGTTAAAGTGAAGACATGTAAGTGGAAGAACCAAGCATCAATAAGAACCCGATTGCTTCAACTATTAATAGGGAAAAAATAAGAAAACCCACCTATTAAAGCTTCTCTTTATCCCATTCCCAACTAGCACCAACGCTCCCATTCAAAATGAAGTAAGAGTGAGAACTAAGTAATGATACGATTTCAATTTGTTCATATATAACCTTAGCTTTTGAAAAACATAGGGCGAATATACAAAAAAAGCTGTGTCATAAGTGATATTCAATCACTTATGACACAGCCTTCTATGTTTATTAGTTCTTTATTAAAGGTTATTTATTCTATTTAGCTTATTGAAAAATAACCAAATTGTTCCTCCAAAACACAAATTATAGCTAAAAAAATGGGTATGGAACATTCCCACACCCATTTTTTCACTTTATATTATTTTGCAGCTTGGTAACGTTTTTCAACTTCATCCCAGTTTACTACATTCCAGAAGCTTGCAATGTAGTCTGGACGACGGTTTTGGTAGTTTAAGTAGTAAGCATGCTCCCAAACGTCTAATCCAAGGATTGGAGTTTTACCTTCCATTACTGGAGAGTCTTGGTTTGGAGTACTTGAAATTTCAATTTCTCCGTTATTTACTGATAACCAAGCCCAACCTGAACCAAAGCGAGTTGTTGCAGCTTTAGCAAACTCAGCTTTGAAGTTTTCGAAGCTACCGAATTTAGCGTTGATTGCAGCAGCTACTTCACCTTTAGGCTCGCCGCCACCATTTGGTGAAAGGAGTTGCCAGAATAGTGAATGGTTAGCATGTCCACCACCATTGTTACGTACAGCTGTACGAATAGCTTCAGGTACTGCATCAAGATTAGCAATTACTTCTTCAACTGATTTAGCTTGAAGTTCTGCATTTCCTTCAAGTGCAGCGTTTAAATTTGTTACGTAAGTATTGTGATGCTTAGTGTGATGGATATTCATAGTTTCTTTATCAATATGTGGTTCTAAAGCATCGTATGCGTATGGTAATTGTGGTAATTCAAATGACATAATTATTTCTCCTCCTATGTAATACGTAAAGTAGCTGTGAACACGGTTTCCACCGTATCTCAGCCCGTTACGTCTAGATTATCAAAGTTTGTTTGCTCATTCAAATAAAAAGCTTATTTTTTAGAGTACAACAACGAGAAAATAACCCACCATAAATGCCTGGATAATAAATTTCGTAATAGCACTCGAAATAAACCCTACAACGGAGCCAAATCCAACCTTTAATGCTTCTATAAAACTCTTTCTATGCACCAATAATTCAGCTATAACCGCTCCAATAAACGGACCTAGTATTATGCCAATAACAGGAATAATAAATGGACCCACTAATAACCCAATTGTGCTCCCCCATATTCCTGCTTTCGATCCCCCATATCTCTTGACGCCTATTAAATTTGCTGCATAGTCTGCGATAAAAAGCAAAATAACAAACAAGCCTTGGATTGTCCAAAATAACCAGTTAAAATGTTCAAACGTAAATAGAAAACCATATAAAATGATTGGTCCTATAATGAAGATTACACTCGGAATTATTGGATAAATTAAGCCAACAAAACCTACAACAAATAAAAGTCCAATAATAATCCAATATACAAAATCCATGAATGTCTCCCTTTCTCCTTCTTCTATCTTTTTCATTACCCTTCTATTTGTTTTATATACGCTTATAGGAAGAAAAAGTTACGCAAAAGAAAAAGCCCTTGCATAAAATACAAGGACTTCATCTGTTATCATTTATATTTATACTTGCTATCTCCAAGCACAGTTTCTGCAATATTTACTGCATGATCACCGATTCGTTCTAAATTACTGATAATATCTACGAAAACGATTCCACCTTTAACTGAGCAATTTCCTTCACTAAGACGAGAAATATGTTTCTTTCTTAACGATCTTTCTAGCTCATCGATGCTACGTTCTTTCTTCAATACATCAATTGCTAATTCTTTATTATTGTGATCTAAAGCATCAATAGCTTCTTCCACAGTCGTTTTTGTTAGGCTAAACATTGTTTCCAAGTCATTCATGGCTTCATCAGTTAAACTAACTTTATTATTAATTTGGAATTCAACATATTCCACAATATTTTCGAAGTGATCACCAATTCGCTCAATATCCCTTACAGTATCGACAAGAATGGCATGTCTTTCAGATTCATGTGGTGATAATTCATTAGATGATACTGATACTAAGTAATCAGTAATTTTACGGTCTAAATTATTAATTGCATCTTCAATTTGTAAAGCTGACTCCGAATTTTTTGGCTGCTTCTTTTCAAAGAATTTTTGTGTTTCTTCAAGACCTTTTATAGCAAATTTCCCCATACGAATAACTTCTTCTTGAGCTGATCCAATAGCGATAGCTGGTGACTGCTTAATGAAAATTGGATCTAAATGTTTTGTTTTATATTCAACAATTGAATCCTCACCTGGAATCAATTTCGTTACAATGTATGCTAATGCAGCAATGAATGGGAATTGAATAATTGTATTCGACACGTTAAAAATCCCGTGTGCAAACGCAATCGTCATTTCCGGATTTAATCCTAAAGCATCTCTTATTAATTCAACAACATACAGATAGAATGGCAAAATAATCAAGAAAATAGTAGCACCAATTACGTTGAACAAGACATGTGTCGCCGCTGCTCTTCTAGCTGCTACAGAAGCACCAATTGAAGCTAATACAGCAGTAATTGTTGTACCAATATTATCTCCAAATAAAACAGGTAGTGCTGCGTTTAAATCAATTAAACCTTGACCAAATAATTCTTGTAATATACCAATTGTAGCACTTGAGCTTTGAACAATTAGAGTAAATACTGTTCCGATAAATACTCCTAAGAAAGGATTATCACTCATGCTAACAGTTAAATCATGGAATGCTTCTAATGTACGAAGTGGTTTCATACCATCGCCCATTAATTCTAATCCAAAGAATAAAGCACCAAATCCAAAGACAATTTGTCCTAGATTATGAATTTTTCTATTTTTAAAGAAGAATAACAATACAGCTCCCACTGCAATAATTGGCAATGAGTAATCAGATATTTTTATACCAATGATGAATGCGGTAATTGTTGTACCAATGTTAGCACCCATGATAATTCCAATTGCTTGTCGTAAATTCAAGAACCCGGCACTAACTAAACCAACGGTAATGACTGTTGTTCCCGAACTACTTTGAATTAAACAAGTAACAATAATACCTGTTAACACACCCATAAAAGGATTCGTCGTAAAACGATCTAAAATATCTCGTAGTTTATCTCCTGCTGATTTTTGGAGTCCATCTCCCATATATTTGATACCAAATAGGAAAATACCTAGTCCACCCAAAAATTGAAACAGCATTTCTTGTACATTCAATTCCACTAAATTTCAACCCCTCAAGCGATAATTCGACAAAATTCTACAACTAAGACTTTGTTATTATGTGAGCAATCTCAATTTATGTAAAGGACTAATAATCATTCTTTACAATACCTTAACATATAGCTGAAAACTCCCCCTTATATTACAGAAATATTACAAAGCGAATTGTGTATTAATAGATTGCTTTAAAATCGTTGTATTATGTATACAAGCAGGATAAAATATGTAAAAAGTATGTATGACAAGGTGTTGACACGATGAATATTTTCAAACAGTTTTGGCTTAGTTTATATTCTCCTAAAGATATTGCAAAATTTCGCTTTCAGGGGATTGGGAAAACCATTCTTTATGTTTTCCTATTAGTTTTAATTTCAACATTACCGTCCTTTATTTACACAACTACTAGTGTAAAAGATGGTGTAGCTTCCTTTAAGGACGCTATTGAACATAAGATCCCAGCATTTGAAATTAAAAATGGTAAGCTCCATACAGAAGCTAAAGAGCCTATCATACATAACAATGAAGATTTCGACATTTTTTTTGACGGAACGGGTTCATTAACCGCTAAAGATGTAGAAACAAAGACAAATAACGGTTTAGCGCTTTTGAAATCTGAATTTGTTATCGTTGCTAATGGCACAATGCAAGCTCAATCCTATTCTCTTTTCCAAGGATTCACACTAACAAAAGATGATGTTCAAAGCTTCATGAAGCAAATTGATGGGTTATTAATCATATTAATTGTGATTGTAGGTATCTTCACGTATATAATGGCCGCAGGATTAAAGTTCATTGAAATCACAATCATTGCATTGGTAGGAAAATTACTAGCAAGCGCATACAATCCCAAACTTCAATATCGTCACATGTGGAGAATTACCGCTTATAGTGTAACGATTTCGACAGTATTCTTCACTATAATGGGCATCTTCCAAACTAGTGTAATCGGAGGTATGTTTGTCAATTGGGCTGTCACATTAACAATGCTTTATCTTGTTATTAAAGAAATACCATTACCAAAACCTAAGCAAAAATAACATTAGAGCCCTCTGTAAGTGCAGCTTATCAAGACCTAAATTAAAAAAGGTAACTAAATTAAAGGACGTAACATATTAGATATATAAAATATGTTACGTCCTTTTTACTTAAACTAGAGCACCTACAGTTTAAGTATAATCATTCACATACTCTGTTAGGTTACATTTTTTCCCGCTCCATTTTCTACTAGTGATATCAGGGCTTTTTTCATCTCCAGACTTCCTTTTCCTTCCGGATTTCCACTACCTAAGACCCTTGTAAAAAAGCGTCGAATCATGTCAGTAAATGTCGGTTCATCAGGTGTGATACAGTAATATGGCTAATATAAACACACCATAAAGGAGTTGCTAAGAATTGAAGAAACTACCAGCATTATTACTGGGCGCAACGATGCTATTGTCTGCCGCACCATTTGCTCAAGCTGCACCTGCCCACACAACGTATAAAGACGTGCCTGCCACCTATACGTTCTATCAAGAAATCGAGAACATGTCTGAGTACGGGGTAATCACTGGCTTCCCTGACGGTACGTTCAGACCAGCACAAGCTGTCACCCGCGGCCAAGCTGCAATCATGATTGGGCGCGACCTGTATGAAGAAGACGAGGTGACCAATACCAAAACGAAATTCAAGGATGTATCCCCCTCCTCTGCTGCTGCTCGCTATATCCAGAAGGCGACAGAAGACGGTATCATTACGGGCTTCCCTGATGGCACATACAGACCGGACCAATCGGTTACAAGGGGACAGATGGCCATCTTCTTGTCTCGCGCATTCGATTTAACGAAGACGGCCAATGTATCATTCAAAGACGTATCGCCGTCCTCTGCCGCTTATCCGTACATCGGAAAGCTTGTCTATGGCGAAATCACGGCTGGTTTTCCTGACGGCACTTACAGACCAGACCAAGCCGTTACGAGAGGCCAATTCGCTGCTTTCATGGACCGTACAGAAGAATTCCTTGTAAATGAAGCCATGGACGGCATGATCGACAGCATGAAAGACGTTACGACTAACGGAAAATTCGATATCGAAAAATTCAAAAAGAAACTAGCAAACGAAGGCACGAATTGGGATGAGTTCTTGCAAATGCTAAAAGAGGAAGGCATGACTCTCGATGAGTTTGTCAAGCAAATGCAGGATTTAATAGACATGTAATGGGCGTAGGCTCTTGTTTGAAGATGAAAAGGCGGCAGGTCGTGTTAACGATTCGCTGTCTTTTTGTTGAAAGGAGCGATTTTTAAAGATATACAAAGATATGAGTATGAATACTCCCGAAAAATTCCCTCATAGCCTTTACCTCCTAAAAATCATAAACATTTGGTTTGTGATGTCCTCACTCCCCCTCCCGCTATGGGCTACGCCCTTCATAACAAACATACGTTCTTTTTTGTTTTATACATATTAACTATATTTCTAAATCCAAATAACAAATCTAATATGTACAAGAAAAAAGGATATATGCTCATAATCCTAAACATAATATCCTCTTAGCAGTTTAAGTTTAATTCATTTAATTCTCTATTACAGAGGGCTTTCCCTATTATAATTCGAATTTTTTTATATACTTCGTTAATGTTTGCGATAATTGATTAAGCGTTATACCAATCTCGTGATACTTCTTCATTTCTTCATAATGTTCATTTGATTGTTGCTGCATCATTTCTATATACGATTGACTTTCTTGAGAAAGGGACGCATTTCTCTCCGCTACTTGTTCCATCATAGGCAGCATTTCTTGTAACTCATACAACTTCTTCTCACTACTTCTTAATAATTCATTTACATTATCTACATGAATAGTCAAACTTAAAACCGATTGTTGACTATTAGTGGCAATATTCCAATGCTCTTGCATACGTTTAAGAATTTGATTGTACTCATTAGTAGCATAATTCGTTAAAGTTTCCATTTGATAAATAGTAGCAGAAATCTCCTCCGTTGCTGTAGTCGACTGCTCAGCTAACTTACGAACTTCTCCTGCTACAACTGAAAAGCCTCTACCTGATTCACCGGCTCTAGCAGCTTCAATCGTTGCATTTAAAGATAATAGCTTCGTTTGTTCAGCAATCCTCCGAATCAATTCTACAACTGATGTAACGGCTTTCGAATGAGCATGCATACCTAAAATGGTTTCATTCATTTTCGATAATTCAAGCTTATAATTTCCAAGTGCATCAAGCATTTCATTTGTTTTCCTAATACCTATTTTCGCTGATTCATCCATATCATTAGAGCTTTCAAAAATTTGTTGCATTTCACCGACAATCAATTGCACCTCTCTCTTCATCAATTGAAAGGACTCAATACTTGAAATAGAACTAGCCGCTGTCTCTTCTGCCGCTCTTTGAACGATTGCAATGCCATCTACAAGATTTTTATTCCCTTTTACAAGCTCTTTTGAAGAATATCTAAGCTCTTCACCTTGTTGATCAAGTTCTGTAGACGTTTGTGTAATTTTCTCAATCAGGGTTTTAATACCATTTATTAACAATTTGTAGCTTTTTATTAAAGAATTAACTTCAGGAGAACGTCCGTCAATATCTATTTTCACATTCAGTTTTCCTTCTCTTGTATATCTCATTGTTTCTCGTAAGTCCGCAAGTGGTTTCACAAGGAATTTAATCATATATGACATAACAAATACGGTAAAAAAAACGATACCACCTGCAACACCAATTGTAATATTTTTCATATTTCCAACAGGTGTTAAGTAATCTTCTTGAGGGACGGCTAATAAATATATTCCTTTTACTTCTTGAATATTTTTAAACCCAAAAGTATACATCTTTCCTCCTATTTTCCTATGTATAATACCTGTTTGTTTATTTGTAATCTGCTTAATTAATTCTTTTGAAAACATTAATTTACTTTGTCTATTACTCTCAAAAGGTTTTACTTTTTCTCGATTTATGAGAAAAAACTCACCATGTAAATTATCTTGTTGCATGTCAGCACTTTGTTTCTTAACAAAGGATTGAATCCCCTTCTCAAACTTTTCATCATTCCCCACAAACAAGAGCATATTGTTTTGTGCCACTTCATAAAAAAGAGCCACTTCCCGTTCAATTCGCTGCTCCATTAAATTTAACATGGCTGTTTTCGATTGTTGCCACGATAAAAAACCGATACTTCCTGCAGTTAAAATAAGTAGTAAAGTTGTCAGGAGAATAATCCGAGTGAGCAAACTCCACTCCCTCTCTTTCCTGACACCTTCACCCTTCTTTTCTACCGCGACTTTCATCCCATCCCCCTCTTTCTACAACTAATTATCTTGTTTGAATGTAAAGAGAGAATTAACGTATTATGAATTTTATGTAATTTATTGATTTTTTTAAAATCTGCCCAAAAATGGGCATATCTTTTTTACTGAAACATATATATGAATAAACACTGTTCAAGTAGGAGGAGGACATAGTGAAAAAAATCTTATTTCTACTAGTAATCGCTCTTGTCTGTTATGCGATTTACTTCGACATAACAAAAGGAACATTGCCAGCTTTCACTGCTCCTCAAAATCCAATAGAAACAAAGGGAAACGAAAGTGCACTACCTTATAAAGTAATTGCTGTTCAAGCTGGCGATACAGTATTAAGTATATTAGAACGTGAAGAAGGACATCTTTCAAAGCCTATCGAAACCATTATGAAGGATTTCGAAGAACTGAATAACGGAGTGTCTCCACTTGAAATCCAAATTGGAAAAACATATAAATTCCCAACATATATGAAACCTTCACAATAGTGAAGACGTCATTTCATAGATACCAGAAAACGGAACAAATACTCAATTGGTTGTCAAAATCTCATAATGATTGATACAATAAGGAAGATATTTACCGTAGACTAGATTAACAAACACTAACATCTATATAGGTAGTATTAAAGGAGAGAAATCACGTGAGTGAAATTATACATCGTTCAAAAACTCGCCCTGTCAAAGTTGGTAATTTGACTATTGGCGGTAGTAATGAATTATTTATTCAAAGTATGACTACTACTAAAACACATGATGTGGAAGCAACTGTAGCCGAAATAAAGCGCCTAGAAGAAGCTGGATGTCAAATCGTACGTGTTGCTTGTCCAGACGAGAGAGCTGCTAATGCCATTGCGGACATCAAAAGACAAATTAATATTCCACTAGTAGTTGATATTCATTTCGACTATAAGTTAGCATTAAAAGCCATTGAAGGTGGCGCAGACAAAATCCGTATCAACCCAGGAAATATTGGTCGTCGTGAAAAAGTCGAAGCTGTCGTTAATGCCGCTAAAGCGAAAGGTATTCCAATTCGAATCGGTGTAAACGCTGGCTCTCTTGAGAAGAAAATTTTAGAGAAATACGGTTATCCAACAGCTGATGGAATGGTAGAAAGTGCATTACATCATATTAAAATCCTCGAAGACTTAGATTTTCATGATATTATCGTATCCATGAAAGCATCGGATGTAAACTTAGCGATTGAAGCATATGAGAAAGCGGCTAAAGCTTTTGATTATCCACTACACTTAGGTATTACAGAATCAGGAACTTTATTTGCTGGAACTGTTAAAAGTGCGGCTGGTCTAGGAGCTATTCTTCATAAAGGTATTGGAAACACATTGCGTATTTCATTAAGTGCTGATCCTGTGGAAGAAGTTAAAGTTGCAAGAGAGCTATTAAAATCATTTGGATTATCTTCAAATGCAGCGACGCTTATTTCTTGTCCAACATGTGGTCGTATTGAAATTGACTTAATTAGTATCGCCAATGAAGTAGAAGAATACATTAGTAAAATTAAAGCTCCAATTAAAGTTGCTGTTCTAGGTTGTGCTGTAAACGGACCTGGTGAAGCACGTGAAGCTGATATCGGAATTGCAGGTGCTAGAGGAGAAGGTTTATTATTCCGTAAAGGGAAAATTATCCGTAAAGTTCCTGAAGAGATCATGGTAGAAGAGCTGAAAAAAGAAATCGATGCTATTGCTGAAGAATATTTTGCAAAAAAGGCAGAAGAAGAAAACAATAAACAATAGTTACTATATAAAACAACAAAGGGCAGACATCATTGTCTGCCTCTTGTAATTCTATTTATAATAGGAACTTATCACAATAATGTGTATACTTTAAAAAATAGGGACTATGAACAAACTAATAATCAGTGATAATGCTCCAATCGCTATTGCCCATGCACCAAAGGTGATTTCACCTTTTCTTTGAGAAATAAAACCTAGAACTATAGCAATAATTCCAAGTACATAAGGGTAGAAGAAAAGGGATATGACAGCCAAAATTAAACCCGTATATCCAAGAATTCTAGCAGTAAGCTTACTTTTCTTGACTTCAGGATATACTTTTTCTTCTAAAAATGTATGATGTGGTGCTACTTCAGCAGCTGTTTCTTCATGGTATTTTTCATTGTGATCTTTGATTTCACGATTTTCCATGATAAACTCCCTCACTTTCTTCTAAAGTGTAACCTTTAGTATTTTCTACATAACAGAAAATATTCACCTATGTAAACGACATACATATAAACCTTATAATACTTATATAGACTAAAAACAGAATTCAAAAACCTCTTTTTCATTTTGTTCATAAAAAAACTCAAATGATAAATCGAAAACGAATCAATAGTGTTAACTTCTTAATTAAGCTATAATTTCAAAGAGGTTATTCAATTTAATTCAGTAATTCTAATAAAGCAGGTGTTAACATGACAAAGATTCGATTTGGAATTGATATTGATGGCACTATTACAAAACCAGATGCATTCCTTCCATATTTAAATAAAGATTTCGATATAAATTTAACAATTAATGATATTACAGAATATGACCTAACACCATTTGTGAACGTGGAACCACCAGTACTGGCGCAATGGTTCACAAAAAACGAAGCAATGATTTATGAAAAATCTCCTCTATACGAAGGCGCAAAGGAAGTAGTCAATAGATGGGCTCATTTGGGCGATTTATATTTCATAAGTGCACGTAATACTCACTTAATGAATGTAACGGAAACTTGGTTTCATAGAAACGAAATCGCTTATCATCACATTGAATTAATTGGCTCACATGATAAGATTGCATCCGTAAAAAAACATCATATTAATATATTCTTTGAAGATAAACATGATAATGCTGTAGAGATTAGTGAAGAATGTGATATTCCTGTTATTCTTTTTAATACAGCATATAACCAAGGCAGTATCCCTCAAAATGTTATTCGCGTAAATAATTGGCGTGAAGCAGAAAATTGGGTAAACAGACGATTTAAATTATAGAAAATTATTGAAAAGGAGGCGTTCTGAAAGTGATTTCCAGTCACTTTCAGGATGCCTCCTTTTGCTTTTTAGATGCTTCGGTCGTGTTTACATTCGTTTAAATTTGATAAAAAACACTCAATTGATAATAATTATCAATTATGATATATTACTTGAATCATATATTTTATAGAGAAGAAGGTGACACATGGATGATTAAACGATTTTATTCATATTATAAGCCCTATAAACGACTTTTTATTATTGATTTTGGCTGCGCAGTGTTTGCTGGCATTTTAGAGTTAGCATTTCCGTTAGCAGTACAATGGTTTATTGATTCATTATTACCCGGGGAAGATTGGCCAACGATTGTTACTGTCAGCTTTGGTTTACTATTGCTCTATATTATAAGCACCGCTCTGCAATTCGTTGTAAACTATTGGGGTCATAAACTCGGCATTAATATCGAAACAGATATGAGGCAGGAACTATTTCAACACGTTCAAAAGCAATCATTTAGATTCTTTGACAATTCAAAAACCGGACATTTAATGAGCCGTATAACAAACGACTTAATGGATATTGGGGAACTTGCGCATCATGGGCCAGAGGATTTGTTTATTGCTATCATGACTTTCTTTGGAGCGTTCTTCATCATGCTAACGATTAATGCAAAATTAGCACTTATAACTGTATGTTTAATACCGTTCCTACTACTTATTATGATCTTCGGTAATTTAAAAATGAACAAGGCATGGAAACGAATGTATGGTGAAATAGCTGAGGTAAACGGACGCGTAGAAGATAGTATTTCTGGAGTACGCGTCGTTCAATCTTTTACAAATGAAGAATTTGAGATTAAGAGATTTACAAAGAACAATAAACTATTCCGCAAAGCTAAGCTAGGCGGCTATAAAGTGATGTCTTTCAGTTTAGCAGGCATTTACATTATGACACGTCTAATGACATTGATTGTTCTAATTGTCGGTGCATGGTTGGTGTATGATGGGCAATTGAAATATGGAGAAATGGTTGGTTTTCTATTATACGTAAATGTTTTATTTAAACCTGTTGAAAAGATTACAGCACTTATGGAATTATATCCAAAGGGTATGGCCGGATTTAAACGTTTCACAGAATTAATTGACGTAAATCCTGACATTGAAAATAGGAAAGACGCAGTAGATGTTTCTACTTTGCATGGAGATATTCGCTTTGACAACGTGAGTTTTGGATATGAAGACAACAAGCCAACACTAACAGATATAAGCTTGTCTATAAACGCTGGTGAAACGGTTGCCTTTGTTGGACCTTCAGGAGCAGGAAAAACAACTATTTGTTCATTAATCCCTCGCTTTTATGATGTAACAAAAGGGAAGATTATTATAGATGGCTTAGATATACGTGATATGACAAAAGAATCACTGCGTTCGCAAATTGGCATTGTCCAACAAGATGTGTTTCTTTTTACTGGTACATTAAAAGAAAACATTGCTTACGGAAAGCTGGATGCATCAGATGAAGAAATCTATGCTGCTGCTAAACGAGCACATCTAGAATCCTTTATCGCTGGGCTACCTGATGGCTATGAAACACAGATTGGAGAACGCGGCTTAAAATTATCTGGCGGACAAAAGCAACGTATAGCTATTGCTCGTATGTTCCTAAAGAATCCACCTATTCTCATCCTTGATGAAGCAACTTCTGCATTAGATACTGAAACAGAAATGATTATTCAGCAATCATTAAATGAATTAGCTGAGAACCGTACAACATTAATCATCGCTCATCGACTAGCTACTATTCGAGATGCTGACCGCATTATTGTCGTCACAGAAGAAGGAATAGCTGAGCAGGGAAAACATGATGAATTGATTGCTAACGGTGGAATCTTTGCCAACCTTCATCAAGTGCAATATCAGAGATAAACATAAAACTCAATGCTATTAAAAAAAAGCGTCATCCCCTATTGGATGGCGCTTTTTTAGTGACATTCTGGACAACGACCATAAATCTCAAATTTATGCCCAGAAATATCATATTCTTTTAAATCCTCAGATAGATTTTGCATCGGACAAGTAGCAATTTCTTTCGTTGATCCACAATCTAAACAAATAAAATGATGATGATGATGATTATGGCTACAAGTGAATCGAAAATGCTTTTCACCTGACAACTCAGTCAATTCCAGTATACCTAAATCTACAAACAAAGATAGATTACGATAGATGGTATCGAAGCTTAAGCTTGGATAATTAACTTTCATATTTTCTAGTACTTCTTTAGCTGTTAGATACTTGTTATTATTAGAAAAAAGCTGCAGCATTTCTTCTCTTTTTCCCGTGAATTTATATCCTTTATCCTTCAATAGTAACAATGCTTCATCGACGTTCATGACGATCAACTCCATTACAAGTATTATCCCCTGCGGACCTTTATCTTCTTATATCCGATAGCTGCTAATAATATGATAATAGCTATCATAACAATCGTTCCACCTGGTGCAAGATCTAAATAATAAGATAAAACAAGACCACTGACAACGGAAATTTCCCCAAAAATAATCGAATAAGCAATCATTTGTTTAAAGCCATTTGCTAACCTCATACTCGCTGCAACAGGTAATGTCATCAATGACGATACTAGCATGATACCGACGATTCTCATTGATGAAGCAATAACTAGCGCTACAAGAATGATAAATATAAAATGAATAATATGAGCTGGAATTCCAGATGCCTTTGCGTGATCTTCATCAAACGAAAGTAGGAAAAATTCTTTATATAATAGTGTAATGATTGCAATTACAATAACAGCTACACCGATTATGGTCCATAAATCCGTTCGTGAAACTGCACTTACACTACCAAATAAATAACTGAATAAATCCGTATTAAAACCGTCTGCTAACGAAATAAAAATAACACTAATACCGATTCCACTTGAAAGAATAATTGGTATTGCTAATTCTTGATAATGTTTATATACACCACGTAGACGCTCAATAAATAATGAACCAATGACAGAGAAAGTCATCCCCATATAAAGCGGATTAATACTTCCCACTCCAGAAAGAAATTTCTTCTCAATAAATAAACTAAAAGCAATACCTGCTAGCGTAACATGGCTTAATGCATCCGCTATTAACGATTGCCTTCGTACAACAACAAACACTCCTAATAATGGTGCAATAACACCTATTATAAGACCTGTAAAAAATGCATTTTGCAAAAATTCGTACTGCAATAAACCCGAAATCATCGGAAACCTCCCGATCACATTAGTATAAGTTTTTATTTTTTTGTTGCTACATTTCCATGAAAGCAAGATAGCTCAACATCGCTCAATTGCTTATATTCATGAGAATTCCCGTGAAAATGTAAATATTTATTCAAGCATGCAACATGTGTGATTTTTTCACTTACTGCCTCTATGTCATGCGTAACTAGCATTAACGTAATACCTAGATTTTGATTTAAATCCTCAAGCATTTTATAAAACTGTTTTACATTGGCAGCATCCACACCAACTGTAGGTTCATCTAATATAAGAAGTTCAGGATCACTTACTAATGCACGGGCAATAAAAACACGCTGTTGCTGTCCACCTGATAACTCTCCAATATTTCGATTAGCAAAGTCCGTCATTCCTACTGACTCTATAGCTTTCCAAACTTTGTCACGGTGGTGTTTCTTTGCAAAGTGGAAAAGACCAATTTTCTTCGTTAGCCCACTTAACACCACTTCAAAAACGGTAGCTGGAAATCCACTATTAAATGAATTTGCTTTTTGAGAAACATAACCAATCTTATCCCATTCTTTAAAGCTTTGTATTGGTTTCCCAAATAACTCAATGGAACCGCTTTGGATTTTTAATAATCCTAGAAGTAGCTTTAACAATGTCGATTTTCCAGAACCATTCGGCCCAACAATTGCAATAAAAGCACCTTTTGGTACTGTCAAACTAATATTCTCAAGAACGAGATTTTTCTCATAACGATAGGAAATATCCTTAATATTAATAATTGTATCTTTCATTTAACTCACCCATTTTAAGAATCATTACGATTTACATTTTGTAGTATAACCTTTTTAATAACGAAAGTAAAGAAAGTGCTTGTACTTCTTCTCTATTTCAGTTCATTCTCTACTCCTTCTCTCATATGTTAAACAAAAAGGAGGGATGTTGTGAGGTTTTTAGAAAGTATTATTAATATGAAAATAAATAATATCCGAAGAGATGAACTAATGAGTTTGGCCCAACAGCACGGAGTTGTATTAACACTTACTGAAGCAGACCGCATTACTGAAGTGCTTCGAGGAAAAAACTATAATTTATTCAACGGAGAACAAAGAAGACATATTGTAAGCAAAATTGCTGCGATTATTGGCAATGATCGAGCTATGCAAATTGAACAAATATTTTTGAGCTTTACTGGAAGATAAATATTTTTATAAAGAGGCGACTTCAAAATAGTCTCCTCTTTATTCATGAATTTTACCTCCAAGCTTTGAATAAACCACTTTCTCAATAATAAACCACGGTACAATCCGTTTAATCAATGATAATGTACGAGCTCCTTTTCCGACAGGATAACGAAATTTAGGCTCAGTACATTCGCATATGCGGACAATTAATCGAGCCACTTCCATAGGATCAGCACTATTATCCTTTGATGCGTGTGCGGCTTTATAAATATTCTTCTGAAAATCCGAAGCATCTTCACTAAGTTTGATTTGCTCAAGACTCTTTTCCCAAATGTTTGTCTTATATGATGCTGGCTGAACTAGTGAGACCCAAATATTTTCATGACGACATTCTAAGCGAAGGCTCTCACTTAAACCTTCAATTGCAAATTTGGAAGATGTATAAGGAGACATACCAGGATAACCAAGAATACCGCTTACAGAACTAATATTTACAACCTTTCCTCCTCCATTTAGACGCAGAAAAGGTAACATTGTTCTAGTAACCCGAATCATTCCAAATACATTTGCATCGAATTGTTCCAACCATTGTTGCTCTGTTAATTCTGTAAAAAAACCGCCTTGGCAATAGCCAGCATTATTAATGATCACATCTAACTTGCTATACTTCTTCTCTATGTATTGATACACACTTTCTATTTCTTGTTGATTAATTACATCCATTTGTATACAATCAATCATCATTTGTAATTGCTTTTCTTGTGCTGCATTCATTAGTGCTTCTTTATTATCGAGTTTTCTCATTGTTGCAATTACATGATACCCTTCATCCGCTAATCGCAATGTTGTAAGTAAACCAAAACCACTATTACTCCCTGTTACTAAAGCCACTTTCATAACCTTTTCCCTACTTCCCTAATAAAGCACTCCTTATTTCTCTTCTCTGTCCATCCTATCTTAATTTCTCAATTGTTTTCAACTTCTTTTAAATAACGGTCACACTCAAATAGTTTTCACTTCAATTTTATGGGATTTTGATGTATTGGGTTACTTTTAGATACATTTTCCTTGTCTCATCATTATTTAGTGTTTCCCGCTTTAAATGTAGCTCAAGTTATTGCCTTTACTGCTTGGATGTCATTTGCTTATGCTTTATTCATTCTTATTCCGCTCTCTTTTTATCACAGACAAAAAAATGTGTTAGTAAAAACTCATAACCTAAATAAGCAATCTTTTTCTCTACTAAGCTGAGAAAAAGATTGCTTATCGTTTTTTATCTTTCAATATGCCAAATTAAGCGAAAAACACCTGCATATCTTCTTCAACTGAGCCAATGCCAGCAATGTCGAAATTCTCGACCAACACGTTGGCTACATTTGGCGACAGAAAAGCCGGCAGAGTTGGACCTAGATGAATTCCCTTTACCCCTAGATGAAGCAAAGCAAGTAAAACAATAACTGCTTTTTGCTCATACCAAGCAATATTATAAATGATTGGCAAATCATTTATATCTTCAAGCCCAAATGCTTCTTTCAGTTTTAATGCGATAACTGCTAATGAGTAAGAGTCATTGCATTGTCCTGCATCTAGTACTCTAGGAATTCCATTAATATCACCTAAATTTAGTTTATTATACTTATATTTAGCACAACCAGCCGTCAATATTACAGTGTCTTTAGGTAATTCTTTAGCAAATTCCGTATAATAATTTCTTGATTTAGCACGCCCATCACAACCAGCCATAACCACGAACTTCTTGATTGCCCCAGATGTAACAGCATCTATAATTTGATCTTTTAAAGCCAACACCTGTGCATGAGCAAAACCACCAACGATTTCACCTGTTTCTAGTTCTGTAGGTGGCGCACATTTCTTCGCATGTTCGATGATTACTGAGAAATCTTTATCTCCATCAACAGCATCTGGAATATGTGTACAACCAGGGAATCCAACAGCTCCTGTGGTATAGATACGGTCTTTATAGCTATTCCGTGGTTTTACAATACAGTTCGTAGTCATTAGAATTGGTCCATTAAAGGCTTCAAATTCTTCTTTTTGCTTCCACCATGCGTTTCCATAGTTTCCAACAAAATGAGAATA
This sequence comes from Bacillus massiliigorillae, assembly GCF_000380245.2. Taxonomy (GTDB): domain Bacteria; phylum Bacillota; class Bacilli; order Bacillales; family DSM-1321; genus Bacillus_AD; species Bacillus_AD massiliigorillae. The sequence continues at coordinate 523,702 of NZ_HG428741.1, read as the reverse complement.
TTTCTTGAAGGCTGGATAATAATGTGCTGGAAGCATTTCTGAATGAGTATATACATCCACACCCGTTCCTTCTGTTTGTTTTAATAACATTTCAAGATCATGAAGATCATGACCAGAAATTAAAATTCCTGGATTTTTGCCAACTCCAATGTTTACAGTTGTGATTTCAGGATTCCCAAATGTTGTCGTATTGGCACTATCTAACATAGCCATACCTTCAACTCCATACTTACCCGCTTCAAGGATAATTGCGATTAAGTCCTCAACAGCTTTGTGATCATCCAGAGTAATCGCTAATGCACGCTGTAAAAATGTATCAATTTCATTATTATTCTTCCCTAAGACATTAGCATGCTTGGAATAAGCAGACAGTCCTTTAAGTCCATAAGTTAGTAATTCCCTTAAGCTACGAATGTCTTCATCAACAGTGGAAAGAACACCAATCTGCTTTGATTTATTTCTCATTTTCACTAAATCCGTTTCATTCCAAAGAGCCGCTTCTGGTAGATCGACAGTTTCATCTAGTTTCGCTAGACAACTTTCTTTCTCCTTTAGTGTCATAATAATTTGATTAACTATCGCTTCTTCATCAAAATTAGCATTGGTAATTGTAATAAACAGGTTTAAAGTAATCATTTCATTAATATCTTGTGAAACTTCTTTATTTTCCGCGCGTAGTTGTGTAGTAACATGAGCAAGCCCTTTTGTAACCCAAATCAATAAATCTTGCATTTGTGCTACCTCTGGAGTTTTGCCGCACACACCTATTTGTGTACATCCGATATTAGCCGTAGTTTCCTGACATTGATAGCAAAACATTTTAGTTTCCATAAAACACGCCCCTCTTCTATCACTTTGTTCTTTTATACGTAAATATAGAATAAGGGAAAAAAAGCACCTTGTATGTTGCAGTCGCAACATACAAGGTGCTTTTTTTCAAATAGATGTTAACAAACGAAAAGTATTTTTATCGTAGTCTAATAATCCTTCTGCTTTCATGTTCGATAACTCACGAGTTAGAGCACTTCGATTTACACATAAATAATCCGCCAGTTCTAGCCTACCCATCGGTAAAACAAAATAAGAGCTGCCGCTTACCAACGCTTGTTGAGTTAAATACGTTAATATTTTCTCTCTTAACGTTTTTTTTGAAATGATCTCTAATTTATTCATAAGTTGTATAGTCTTTTGAGACATTAACATTGTCATATTTTCAATGAACTTTTGATGAAATTGACATGCCATAGAGCAGGAGCACATAACTCGTTTAAGCGGTAAAAACAATATGGTACAATCAGTTGCAGCATAATAGGAAACAGTTGCAGCAAAACTACTGTTTGAGATAAACATTTCTCCAAAGACTTCTTTATCTCGCATAATCGTAAAAAGTACCTTATTACCCTTTACATCTTCTTTCAGCATATGGACTGTTCCTTTCACAATTACTCCCATGCAGCTTAAAGATTCTCCAGATAAAGAAATATAATCTCCTTTAAGATAAGAAACGGAATGTGCTCCTTTACAATGTAACATATGTTCTAATTCTGACTGTTGAACTTTATGAAACAATGGAGTTTCTAATAAAAAATTATATTCATTCATTATCATCACCAATTCTATTATATCAACATTCCCGATACAAATATGCTTCATCTAAAATAATCATTTTTACTAAATTAGACCTTTGTTAAATGAAAAGACGCGTGAATTCCACGCGTCTTTTTATTATTAAGCCATTATATCATTCAGTACTTTCTCATTAAATGTACCTTTTCGCAACATTTCAATCTCAAATTTATAAGGTGCTTTTTTATTCTTCTTGTCTTCCCCTACATAAGGTGTCTCAAGAATTTTTGGCACATCCATAAGTTGAGGATGATGAACAATTTTGTTGATTGCATCAAAACCGATATGACCAAAACCAATATTTTCGTGACGGTCTTTACCAGCACCACGTACATTTTTACTATCATTTATATGCAGTACTTTCAAACGATCAATCCCAATGATTTTATCAAACTCATTTAATACACCATCAAAATCTTCAACAATATTATACCCTGCATCATGCGTGTGACATGTATCAAAGCATACTGACAAACGATCATTATGTGTTACACCATCGATAATCATTGCTAGCTCTTCAAAACTACGACCACATTCCGTTCCTTTACCAGCCATTGTTTCTAAAGCTATTTGCACCTTTTCATTACCAGTTAACACTTCATTTAATCCTTCGATAATTTTCTTAATACCCTCTTCTGCTCCAGCACCAACATGAGCACCTGGGTGAAGAACAATCTGAGATGCTCCGATTGCCTCTGTACGCTGTATTTCAGAAGTTAAGAAATCTACACCTAATTGGAAGGTCTCAGGTTTAAGAGAATTACCAATGTTAATAATGTATGGCGCATGCACCACAATATCACCAATGCCATGCTCTTGCATATGTTTACGTCCCGCTTCGATATTTAAATCTTCGATAGGTTTACGACGCGTATTTTGCGGTGCACCTGTATAAATCATAAAAGTGTTTGATCCATAGGAAACAGCTTCTTCACTTGCCGCTAATAACATTTTTTTACCGCTCATTGACACATGCGATCCAATTTTCAGCATTTCTCTTCCCCCTCTGACTTATTTTTTCTTTCTTGATCGTGCTTCAATACGTCTTTGGCGCTTCTTATGAGCTTCTAATTCATATTGCTTCTTCTTCTTGTAGCCCGGTTTTACCTTTTTCTTTTGTGCAACAATTGCTTTACCTTTTACATCAAGTTCTTCTTTTTGCTTTTTACGGTTTTTTCGCTTGTTGCGGTCATCTGATTCAATCCACTCACCATTTACGAAATCTTTATTTATAAAGCTTACACCCATTTTCTCAAGCTTGTTAAGTGCATCTTCATCCGTTAATTCGTATAGAGTTGCAGCGATTCCACTGTAACCAGCTCTTCCCGTACGTCCTGTTCTATGAATATAAAAATCTAAGTCCGCTGGGATTTCATAGTTGATTACATGACTTACGCCTTCAATATCGATTCCACGAGCAGCTAAATCTGTAGCTACAACGTATTGGAATTCAAGGTCGTTAATTTGCTTCATCATTTTACGACGTTCACGTGGAGTTAAGTTACCATGTAAGCGACCTACGCGCAGACCTTTCTTCGTTAAATCATCTGCTACAACGTCCGCCATTTGTTTTGTATTTGTGAATATAATAGCTAAATATGGATTGTAAGACGTTACAACATCATAAAGAACTTTTGTTTTATTACGATGGCGTAATGGAATTAACACATGTTCAATTTTTTGAGCTGTAATATGCTTTGGATCGACTTGAACATAACGTGGATTTTCCATATACTTTTGTAAAAATGGTTTTAATTTCTCAGGAATTGTTGCTGAGAAGACAAGCATTTGTAATTTCTCAGACATACGCGCTGCAATGAAATCAACTTCTTGAATGAATCCCATATCAAGCATTAAGTCCGCTTCATCGACTACTAAAGTTGATGCTGTATATACTTGTAATGCTTTCGCATCCATTAAATCTTTAATACGTGCTGGTGTTCCAATAATAACATGTGGCTGTTGCTTTAACTTATCAATAGAACGTTGCTTATCTGTTCCACCTACATAGCAACGAATATTTACAGGGCTTTCTTCTGGAAAACATTCTGCGATCTTTACTGCTTCTTGATAAATTTGCTTCGCTAGCTCACGAGTCGGTGCTGTAATAATAGCTTGTACTTCTTCACGTTCTGGCTGTAATAACTGCATAATTGGTAATAAATACGCATGTGTTTTACCAGTACCTGTCTGCGATTGACCAATAATGCTCGTACCTTTTAAAGTAGCTGAAATCACTCGTTCCTGAATATCAGTTGGCTTCTTAAAACCTCTTTTTTCAATGGCTTCAAGAATATATGGATGAAAGGAAAATCTTTCGAATTGATTTGACATATATAAACTCCTTAAATAATCTACATTTTTCAACAATAACTGCTTGTATTATCTTAACCTCTTTACTTGATTAACTCAACAATTCCAATCACATTATGAAAATTCTTTTAATTCAACCTATGGTTTCATTCCCATTTTCTCCAAATTTGCATAACTTAATAAGGAAGATTACTGTAATTTATTCATTTTCACACAAATTAAATGCTGAGGAGAGAAATAAATCATGAATACTATGTTTCAGAATAATAGAGGCAATGGCTTCCCTAGAAACTCTCCCCCATTCCAAAATAATACGCCAAATCATATGCCACCAACACAAAATAGGATGTTGCCTAACGCTGGACCTAGACCTAATATGCCCATGAATATGGCACCATTTCCTCCACCTAGCAATCAAGGGAGATTTCAAAATCAAATGGGTCCGCCACAAAGAGGACCTATGCGCCAACAACAAAATTTTTCTCAAATGCCAATTGATCAGCAACCTTACCCAAACAGTCAACAAAAAGGGGGGGTATTATCAAAAATTTTCAAAAAAAAAGAAAGGAATTCTATGCTACCTCCCCCACCACCACCAGCACCGAATGGAATAGGATCGCCTTTTGCCTTACCAAGCAATCAATCACGAAACGCTGCTGTTTTAGCTAGTCAACCTGCTAGCACAGCATCTAGAGCAGCAGCAAGTACTGTAGCGAGTACCGCAGCAAGTGGTGGAGGCATACTGAAAACAATGTTAGATCCAAGTAATCTCACAAATATGTTGAACAACACACAAAAAGTCTTACAAACTGCTGAATCTTTCACCCCTCTTGTTCAGCAATATGGTCCTCTAGTAAAAAACATACCCGCTATGTGGAAATTGTTTAGAGGGCTTAAAGATACAGATACTACAACAGCAGAAACAACTCAAACAACAGTAGCACCAGTAAATAATCCACCAGTTCAACAAGTCATCGATACAAAAATAATCGAAAATAAGCAGGTTCCAGTTCAAGAAACCGTACACATTAAACCACATGTACAACCAAGAAAAACATCTCCTTCTCGAACAACTGAAACACGAAGATTTCGAGATGGAGAATCAAAGCCAAAATTATTTATGAAATGATAAGAAAAGCGCAAGCGCCCTGCTTAGCTCCGTATATGCCGGAGCCCTCAAACCGAGATAAAGAAAACACGAAGAGACGCTAGGTGATTCGATGTTGACTTATCGTAGGGTGGATGGCGAAGCATACTAGGAGCTGGGCGCTGAAGCTGGACAATAAGAAAAACCGTCACCGGTCTTTTTTGATTAATGAATATACTTCCTGTTTTACTTCCAATCGAAAAAGAGCTACACGGCAGAAATAAGACGATTCGTTCTTGAAAACCCGCTCTTGGTTTTCAAAACGAATTGGCTTATTTCCGAGCGTGGCAGGTGTAAGGTTAGACATCACACAAAAAAATATACTTACCTCCTTCATGTAGGCATTAACTTCTTTGTAAAGTTTTTAATCGTTCTATATAATAGGCTATAGTGCACTATGTGCTTTTTATGAAGGAGGTTCATTATGAAAGTAATCAAAATTTCTCCACGTGGCTACTGCTATGGAGTTGTAGATGCTATGGTTATTGCGCGAAATGCTGCTTTAGATAAATCATTACCACGACCAATTTATATACTTGGAATGTTAGTTCATAACGCTCACGTAACAGATGCCTTTGAAGAAGATGGTATCATTACGCTAGATGGAAAAAATCGTACAGAGATTATCAATCAAGTTGAAAAAGGAACGGTTATTTTCACTGCTCATGGTGTTTCACCTGAGGTACGAAAAATCGCGGAGGAACGAGGACTTGTAACAATTGATGCAACATGCCCTGATGTTACGGTAACTCATGATTTAATCCGCGAGAAAAAAGCGGAAGGCTATCACATTATTTATATAGGAAAGAAAGGGCATCCTGAGCCAGAAGGTGCAGTGGGAGTTGCTCCTGATGTTGTCCATCTAGTAGAAAATCTACAAGATGTAGAAAACTTGAATTTAGGTGATTCTAAAATCATCGTAACGAACCAAACAACAATGAGTCAATGGGACGTTCAAGTGCTTATGGAGAGAATTCAAAAAATCTATCCGCAAACAGAGGTTCATAAAGAAATCTGCAATGCTACTCAAACGAGACAAGAAGCTGTTGCTGAGCAAGCAGGTGAAGCGGACTTACTTATTGTTGTTGGTGATCCACGAAGTAATAATAGCAATCGCTTAGCACAAGTTTCTGAAGAGATTGCAGGCACAAAAGCTTATCGTGTGGCTGATGTGAGTGAGATTAATCCTGAATGGCTGATGGATGTTGAGACGGTGGCAGTGACTGCTGGTGCTTCTACACCGACACCGATTACTCGAGAAGTTATTCTATTCTTAGAGCAATTTGATCGTAATGATTCTTCTACTTGGAAAGGTGAAAAGAAAGTTCCCTTGAGTAAGATTTTGCCTAAGGTGAAGAAGAATGTAGAGACGAAGTAACAAGTTTCATCGAAAATAAAGTCCAAAGATGCTTACATCTTTGGACTTTATTTAATTATCATATATTTCTTTTCTTGTCATCTTATGTTTGTTTATAACCATCTATTAGTCGTTTTAACTCATTTAAAAGTAACCCTTCTCTCTTAATCGATTCTATGATAAGGATTAGTGATAAATAAGTTAGCGCTCCTGCTACAATTTGAAGGATAGTAGTACTAATTTTTACTCCGAAAAAGCTGCCTATTATTCTAACTACCAAAAACATTACTGTGCCTGCCCATCCATAATGGAATACCTTAAAAAATATTTTCTTAAATTCAATTTGCTCCCTAATTGCAATTAATTGAACAATCATAACAAAAAACTCAGCAAATAATGTTCCAATTGAGGCACCTATCGCTCCATACCGATTAATAAATAATAGATTGAGGATAAAATTCACAATCGCCCCTCCATATACGGATAAGGTATATGGTTTCATTCTACCTACAGCTAACATATACTGGGTGCCAAAAACGCCGCTCCATGCCATAAAAAATATAGTAGGACTTATGATTAATAGAACAGTAATGGATTTTTTAAATTCCTCCCCTAAATACCATGGTATAAACTCACTTGAAATACCCATCAGTCCCAACATTATTGGTATAGCTATAAAACTAGAGAAATCTAATGATTTAAACATATACTTTCTAACTTCTTCAATCTTTCCATTACTAAAAATATATGCCATTTTAGGTAGCATGATTGTTCCTAAAGAAGTTATAAACGCCAAACTAACCTTCAAAATCTTATCGGCATAATCAAATATCCCTACTTCACTTTCAGTCGAGAATATACCTATCATCGTTTTGTTTAAAACAAAATATATTTGAATAGCTATCTGTGGAACAAAGTAAGTGATAATTGGTTTAAAGTGTACCAATATATCCATTATTTTTATTGGTATTAATCTTATATAATTCTTCATTCCAAACCAAAGAACCATTTGACCAATGAATGTAGTCCCAGTCATTATCACAGTATAGATAGGTAAGTCATTAGATGTTTTTACAAGAAGAAACAGTAAGAACAAACTTAAAAACCTAACAATCGTGTTTCTAATGACAATTTGTTTAAACTTTTCCAATCCACTAAAGAACCATGTACAATCTACTAAGGACGATAATAAAGCGATTCCTTGAATATACATAATTGTTTTATGAGTAAACGACCCATAGTATGTAAATAATAGATATAGAATTATACAAAGAGCTGTCATAGTTAATTGCAATGCATATAAGCTAAGAAATGTTTGACTTAATTTTTCTTTATGATCTCTTACTGTCGCAATTATTCTACTTCCATAAGTAGCAATACCTAACATACCAAACAGTATAAAATATTGAACAAGGGAATCTGTAAAAGCATAAGTTCCTACACCGTTAGCACCTAACACTCTAGAAACATACGGCACTGTAATTAAGGGGAATGCAATATTTAATAATTGATAAAATAATGTATAGATATAATTTTTCTTTACACTCAATTTAAAGTCCCCAATCTAAATCTAATCCTTCAACAAATAGTATTAGAATTATTTAATCCAAACAAAATAAGCCTGTTACTAACCAACAGACTTAACATTTTTATTGATTTAAACAATAATTATTAGATTAAAATTTCTGTATTATTTATTGCTATATCCATTTGGATGAGCTTTATGCCAATTCCACGCAGTCTCAATAATCTCTTGAATGTTTGTATATTGAGGATTCCAACCTAAAACTGCTTTAGCTTTTTCACTAGATGCAATTAATCTACTTGGATCCCCTACTCTTCTTCCGCCTTGAACTACATGTATAGATAATCCCGTTACTTTCTTTGCAGTATCAATAAGTTCTTTCACAGAATAGCCATTTCCACTACCTAAATTTAAAATAATACTTTGGTTACCTTTCATCAAATATTCCAAAGCTAAAATATGCGCTTCCACCAAATCAACCACATGAATATAATCACGAATACAAGTGCCATCTTCTGTGTCATAATCATCACCAAAAATAGTCATATTTTCTCTTAACCCTAATGCTGTTTGTAATATTAAAGGAATTATATGAGTTTCAATTTGATGATTTTCCCCTATTTCACCATCTAAGCTAGCACCAGCAACGTTAAAATAACGAAGTGAAACATAACGAATTCCGTATGCTTCATCCGCCCATTTCATCATTTTTTCCATCATTAATTTTGATTCGCCATATGGATTAGTTGGATTTGTCGGGGTCTCTTCCATAATCGGTATATATTTGGGCTCACCATAAGTAGCTGCAGTAGATGAAAATACAATTTTGTCTACCTTTTTTTCCTTCATTACATCTAACAAAACCATCATTCCGTATGTATTATTATGAAAATATTTAAGAGGATTAGACACAGATTCACCAACTAGTGAATGAGCTGCAAAATGTATAACACCTTCAATATTCTCTTTTTCAAACACATCGCTTAGAAAATCACAATCTCGTATATCTCCTTTGTAAAATGGCGTATCGTCCGGAATAGATTCTATATGACCTGTTTCGAGATTATCGACAACTACTACTTCATCTCCTCTTTCTAAAAGACCTTTCACAGCATGAGAACCAATGTAACCCGCTCCTCCAGTTACTAGAATTTTCATTCTCCCTCTCCTCTACATATCATTCTTTAATACACTATTTTTCATTCCAAAGTTCACCTCTTAAATATCAAAAACAATATATTTACAACCTATAACTCAAAACTATCATACAATTATCCATTGACCTATATTTTTCTTCATAAAAAAAGTGCCTCTATTTGAGACAGACAATCATTTAATTAACCCTCAATCTAAAATGGGAAATTATATTTAAATATACTAAAAATTCTGCGTATATCATCTGAAGTTCATGTTGTTTTAGATCCTTTTAAAAGACTTTTTCTAAAGTCCAACAACTTACATAATACTCGTACCACATAAATTGGACTAAAATGAAATAATTCCATCAAAAATTTTTTTATAATGCTGACATCCATATAGTTAATAAAAAGATGATAGGCATTTCTATAGTAATAGACCAGGTAAAGAAAAGTTTGTTCTTTATCTTCTATATTAGATTTTAAAACCTCAATCATAAACTCTCTCAATAAACCTTCTAGTTTCTCAATTGCATAAATTTTCAATTCAAACAAATTATTAGTTTCATAAAAAGATATTTGAGCAGAATAGGCTTCCAAAACGTCTAATCTCTTTGTGTTAAATTCCCTCCCCATAATACTATTAGGTCTTTGTAAATAATAATACAATCGATTTGACGTAATAACGACTTTTGTTGATTTATATAATAACTTATACGTAGTAAATTCATCTTCATGAATTTTCCCCTTTGGAAATCTGATATCAGAAAACAAATTTCTTTTATAAATTTTATTCCAAACAACAACATTGCTTACACAGTTTTGATGATATAAGTTATTTAATGCAGCAATATTATTCAATATAGTGATTTCACAACTATTTTCATTGTTCTGTTTGCTCCCCCATATATTATGACAATTATTGTCTTCGTATATTTTCAAAAAATCACATTGAGCTATATCCGCATTATTTATTGTGATTAAATTCACCAATACATCATAAAATGTTTGATGTATGTAATCATCCGAATCTATAAAACTTATATAATCTCCTGTAGCCAAATCCAATCCTATATTTCTAGCATCGGAAAGACCACCATTATCTTTATGAATAACTTTAATACGACTATCTTGTAAAGCGTAGTAATCACATATTTCCCCAGAATCGTCAGATGATCCATCTTCTACTAATACTATTTCTAAATTTTTATATGTTTGATTAATTACGCTATCAATACACTTCGATAGATACATCGCAACATTATAAACTGGAATTATAACGCTAATTTTATATTTCATTTCATCAGCCTCTTTAAAAAGCACATAAACTATTTTCACAATGACTTTGACTCCACATTCTAGGTTTTCTTAAACCTTCTTAACGTATTTAACAAGCTTATAATATAAATATAAAAATAAAGCCATTTGATTTTTCAAAGCAGTAAGAATTATTCTTTTTCTTATGGTGTACCCCTTCATGTCTATTTCTTTTAAAATGCTCTTTAACCTATTATCTCGACATAAATTTCTTATGAATTCTATCTTTTCATTCTTCATTTTATGATTATTTTCATGAACTTCATTTATTATTGCATCACAAATAAAGTTTACATATCTTATTTTCATTCTATCTTTAACACTAAAAAAACCTTTTCTTCTTTTAAGACAGATTCTAATTTCTTATATACATCTTTTTGCACCAAAGTTATATTGGCTCTATACGATGTAACCGCTGAATTTGAATTCATCATATAATGATAGTATAGTCCTCGATCAATACAAACCAAATCACTTTTTAAAAACAATTGGACACAAAATATAAGGTCCTCCATTAAAGGAATTCCCATTTCAAATTTCAGATTGTTTCTTTTTATTAATTCCTTTTTTATTAATAACCTACACACGCTCCCCATTACTGGTTGTAAGCCACTATTTAAACTAATATTCCCTATCATATCTGCAACAATTATTTTTGGTATCTCATTCTTTTTTAATACCGTTTTATTAATCTTTAAAATCTCAGCAGTACTTTTCCCTTGTTGTTCTTTTACATAACTACACATACAAATATCTGCTTGTATTTTTTCCATCAAATTATACATGTTATTATACATTTCTGGTTTTATCCAATCATCTGGATCAACAAAACCTATATACTCTCCATCAGCAACTGCTATTCCTGCATTTCTAGCAGAAGAAACACCTTCATTCTTCTGATTAATCACTTTTATACGATTATCATTTTGTTGAAGTTCTTCGCAAATTGATAAACTATTATCAGTAGAACCATCGTTCACTAGTATAATTTCTAAATCCAGAAATATTTGTCTTTGTATACTCTCAATACTTCTTTGTAAGCACTTTTCCATATTATAAATAGGAACTATGATACTAATCTTAGTCATCTTATCCTCCTCATTGTAATACCCAAAACGATAATTTAATTAATTTCTTTTATAATTACTTTCAACAAAAATGAGGCCAATTATTATCATTCCCAATAGCATGCTTGTTTTCATTAACATGATTTCAGTAATAGAAGTTAACAGAAAAAATGTCACTATAAGAACAGGTAACATACTATATCGATTTTCACTCTTAAAATAAAATTTAATACTTTTATTTATAAGAACCATCCATAATATAAGAAACAATACGCTTGCACATAGACCAAATTGACCCAAAATGCTAATAAAAGTATTATGTGCCGCTATACCAAACTCTTTAGTAAAATAATCTGGACCATATCCAAACAGTTTCGCTTCACTAATTGTATTGGAAAATATATAACCTCTTTGGTCTAAAACATCTCCTGAATTATATTTGCTTATATATTTTTCCAATATTTTCCCTTCAAAAATATTAAAATATTTACTTTTAATAAAAATTACTATACAGAAGATAGAAGCTATACATTTCAAAAAAATATTTCTAATTCTTTTTATTGAAATTTTCTTTAAACCATTATTCTTAATTACATATAAGATTAAAAACATTATAATTATGAAAATGATAGCAGTAACACTAGTTCTACTACTTGAAAATATAGTTAAAAGAAAAAGTGAAAATAATGACAATAATAATAACAATTGAATTCCATATCTTCCACTTCCAATAAATTCATAATAAAGCCCTAATATTACCACGAAAATTGTAGCAACCACCAAACCATATGAATTTGGATTATAAAATATACCGGAATATGCTCCATATCCATATATATCAATAAAAGGATTTTGTTTCGTGAATGATAATACTATTAAAGGAATTTGACTACATATTAAAGCTCCCATAGAAATCGGTAATGTTTTCTCTTTTAATAAATTAGGAACAACAATGCTTAAAGTTATAAATATTAATATATATCTAAACGAAGACAATAGACTTTGTAGACTACCATTCACTAGTGAAGAAATAAAAATAAATAATAAAAAAAAGAAGTAGATCATTGATAAGACTTTAGGTATTTCTAAATCTATTTTAAGGTTTAACAAATACATAAATAATATCCCTAGCATAGAAATACTTAAAACAATATCAGTTAAATGTAGCCATTCTTCTACCATGCATATACTTCCCGAGAAAAAAACTCCTGATAAAAGAAGAAATAAAACTACTTTGTTAAGAGAAGTCATCTTTCACTATATCCTCATTTCTTTCTCTATTAGGAGCTATTAATGCTTTTAATTCATACCATTTTTGCAAGTTCTTCGTAACTTGATGAATATCATACCCTGCCTTTTCTATATCTTCTTTTGTCATTTTCCTTTTATCATTTTTAGTTAGCAAAATTTCTTTTGCCCATTGCTTTGCAGACTTGCTTAAATCCATAAATTTCACTAAATTTGTAATGTTAACATCCGCAGGCACTACCTTATTTGAAGTAAAACAATTAAGTCCAGAAGCCTGAGCTTCTATCAAAGCAATTCCTAACCCTTCATAGACAGATGGAAAAACGAATACATCCATTGCTTGAAGCAATTGTGGGATATCGCAACGAACACCAGTAAAAATTACATTTTCATTCAATCCTAAATCAGACACTTTTTCTTGAATCTTTGGTCTAAGGTCACCATCACCGACCAAGAGTAGTACAGCATCTTCCTGCTGATCATGTAATTCTTTAAAAATATCTATTAAAAAATCATGATTTTTTTGCGGATGAAACCTTCCAATATGTCCGACAACATATTTATCCAAAATGTTCAACTCTTCACGAACGGACTTTCTAACACTTTCATTAAATATAAATTTTTCAGTATCTATGCCATTATTCACCACATGAAATTTATGATTATGATATATATTATTCGGGTACATCCATTTGCCTGCTAAATCAGAGCATGAAAAATAGTCAGTTGCATATGACTGTATGGAATATTGATTCAATTGATGAAGGTATTTATGTAATTTACTTCCTCCCTCCATTATATTATGGCTGTGAACAATTCTCACTGGTACCCTATGTCTTTTAGCTACTCTAAGAGAAGAAACGTCCGTTAATGAGCTTAAATGAGCATGTATAATTTTATAATTAGGGTGCTCTTTAAAAAATGCATTTAATTTTCTATAAGTATTTAATACCCCCTGTCTCCTATTAGGAATTTCATATATACGACCTCCCAAATAAAGAATTTCATCATCATATCCACCAGGAACATTAATCTCTGATACCAAGAAATCAAACTGTATTTTACTTCTATCTATATTTCTATAAACATTCATTATAAAACTTTGAATTCCCCCAGCTTCCAAACTATGTACCTTATGTAATACTCTAATCATTCTATCTCTTTTTCACCTCCACTTATTGCAAATTCCTCTAAGAACTTTTTTCGTCGCATCTCAATAAATTCTTTATCATACTTTTTCGCTTCCTTATAATTACGTTTAGCTTGCTTTACCATTATTTCATTATTGAACTCTTCTAAAATTGAACATATTTCGCCTATATTATGCTTCTTATTGCTAAAAACAACTTCACCCCCTAATAACTCTGGAATACCACCAGTATCAGCACCCAATGCAGGCACTCCTCGACTCATGGCTTCAATTAATGCTCTAGGTAAACCTTCTTGTCTGCTTGGCTGTATATAAATATCAATAGAATCCAACCAATTAAAGACATCTTCATGTCGTATAGATCCTAAAAATGTCACTTGATTAGAAACACCATACTTTTCTGCAATACATTTTAAAAAAGATGGATCACCTCCACCTACAAGTTGATATTCAAAATTTACAATTCCCTTCTTCTTTAATTTCCCTAATGCTTTTATTACATATTGTTGTCCCTTAAACTTTACGTTCACTGCAGCCAGTGTACCAATAATCAGTTTACTTTTTATGTCTCTCTTTTGTATTTTTTCTAGTCTTTTTTTAATAACATTTTCATCAAATTGGATTAAAGTCACATCAGAACAGTTAATACTTTTTCCTTTTGTAGGATAACGTGATTGAAGAAATTCATTAGTTACATACATGACATAAGGTGAACTCTCAACAAACTTTTTCATACTGAAATAACTAAAAGGAGCAATTATTTTTCCTTTTAAATTATAATTCCACAATGAATCCCACGGACAGCTTACTACTTCTGTAAGATATGGTTTATTATACTTTTTTGCATATTCTATCGCTTTATATCCCGCACCACTAGGTAGTCTAGCTATTAAAAAATCGTGTTCTTTAATTGCTTGTTCAATTATAGAGTTATGTTTCTTTCGAATTGCCAGACTAAAAAATGACTGATTAGAGGAAGTTAGGTTAGGAATTTGAATAAAATTCATTTTATTTTTATCAAAAAATTGAAAATTACTTTTAGCAAAGTCCGCTTCATATAGCATTGAATCTTTCCTAGCAACCAAGGTTACATTCCTAAAAATAGATAGATATCTATTCCAAACCTCTTGGTTATAACTCCCATCTGTATAAAGCTGTAATTCCTTATCTTCTTTTACTTTCTCCCCTCCATGAACAAACAATAGCTTCATATTTTACACCCTCAATCATATATTTTGTTCCACGATGATATAAACGCACATGAATTTTCATAAACCTCATTGCCTCTCTAAAGAGACTTATAAATATTCTCCATTATTGGTTTTACATTATTAATATCAAATTTCTTAATTGCTTCTGTATTATAAGCTCCTAATGCAACTCTTAAATCTTTATTCATTGCTAGTTTATTAATCTGTTCAGCAATCCCCCTTATGTCTTTTGGATTGACAAAATATCCTCCTTTACATTCATCAATTAAGTCTGTATTCCCCCTAATATTTGAACATATAATGGGTAGCCCAGTAGCCATTGCTTCCATCAATGCAACTGGGAGTCCTTCTTGTAGAGAAGGGAATACAAACAGATCTGCTGAATGGCAAAGTTCTGCTATATCAGTTCTAAAACCTACTAATTTCACATCTACATTCAAAGATTTGGCAAGTTTTTTTAGATATTCCGCTTTCTCACCTTGACCACATATAACATAGGTGAATTCACCACCATTTAACATACCCAATGCTTTTATTACAACTTCATGATTTTTTCTCCTTGTCAGTTCACCTACAGATAATATAAAAGTTTGCTCTTTTTTAATTCCTAACTCATTTCTTTTTACATCTTTATTTGCTTTTATTTTAAATTTCTTTATATCGACACCAATCCCAGGTAGATACACAATCTTCTTAGCGTTAAATTTTTGCGCATTATGAAAATCTTCTTTATTAATAGTGATTAGCACATCTGTAAAATTGGCCATTAGTCTCTCAATTGGATAATACAATAACCAGTTTCTTAATGGTGCTCCTTTAAAAAAATGAAAACCATGAGCTGTGTAAATGATCTTTGTACCTTTCTTTCGAGCATTAATACTTGCCAATCTGGCTAATACCCCCCCTACAGGTGTATGACAATGAATTACCTCGAATTTTTCATTTTCTATTATTTTCTTTAGAGCCTTATACGTTCTGATATTATTCAATTTAAAAGGAGAACGTTCAAATGGAAGATTATAATATTTATCACAAAAGGGAGTTACACATTCTTGTTTGCTTCCATAATCATTCTTTGCACAGACATAAGTCTCATATCCATTCTTTTTAAACCACTCCAAATAAGGTATGTGAAATGCATTAATATGTTTTTTAACAACGGTAGCTACAAAAAGCACTTTTTTCATATTATGATTTCTCCTCAAATACATATAGTTCTTTAAAATTTTCTATTAATTCAGCTAGATTTCTTATCATCAAAATCACTTTTTATCAATTATTGATTTACTCTTTCCTTCAATCACCTCATCATGCTTAACTACAGAGATAAAACTCTTAAAAAAACACTTACAATCCATCACGAATCCAAAATTCGTAACATACTCTCCATCCAACTTTGCTTTTTCATCAATAGATAGTTTATCTCTACCATTTATTTGTGCCCATCCTGTTAATCCTGGCGTCACATTATTAGCTTTATACTTATCTCTTGCTTCCACTAAATCAAATTGATTCCATAAAGCTGGTCTAGGTCCAATAAAGCTCATATCACCAAATAATATATTCAATAATTGTGGTAATTCATCTAAACTTGTTTTTCTCAAAATCCTACCCACTCTTGTAATGCAGCACTTAGAATTTTCCAACAAATGGGTTGGTATATCTTTTGGAGTGCTTATTATCATGGTTCTGAATTTCAGAATATTAAATAACCCCTTATTCTTCCCTACACGCTTTTGCTTAAAAAAAATAGGCCCTTCAGAATCTAGCTTAATCAAAATCATTAAGACTAGAAAAATTGGAGATAATATTAATAGCCCTGTTATCGATAAAAACACGTCTAACATTCTCTTGATTTTAAGATATAGCAACTTTATTACTCCCTAACTTCTTAATTTTCCCATGTCAGAATTTCTGAAGTAGCTTTTTCTTTAATTTTAAACGTCTGTTATTCGCAATACTCAATATATACTCTTTAACCTCAGCTACCGACATTTCACTAAAATTCTTCAAAAAGTAATCTAGTTCCTCAGAATGATTCACATCAATATTCCCTACAAATATCTTAGGAAACACTTGTTTGCTGTTCGTTTCTTCATTATTAAATAATTCCTCATACAATTTTTCTCCTGGTCGAACACCTGTGAACTTTATACCAATTTCCTCTACAGTATGACCCGACAGTTCAATCATATTTTTTGCGAGATCTACAATTTTCACTGGTTCTCCCATATCTAATACAAATATTTCTCCACCTTTTGCTAGAGCTCCAGCTTGAATCACTAGCCGAGAAGCTTCTGGTATTGTCATGAAATAACGAACCATTTCCGGATGCGTTACAGTCACAGGACCACCCGCTTTAATTTGTTTTTTAAATAAAGGAATAACACTTCCTCTACTACCTAATACGTTTCCAAACCGCACAGCAACAAATTTTGTTCGACTTTTCACATTCAATCGTTGTATGATCATTTCTGCTGTTCGTTTCGTTGCACCCATTATATTAGGTGGTTTAACGGCCTTATCAGATGAAATCATGACAAAGGTTTCCACATTATATTGATCTGCCGCTTCAGCTACATTTTTTGTTCCAAACACATTATTTTTAACAGCTTCACATGGATTATTTTCCATTAAAGGTACGTGTTTATGAGCTGCTGCATGATAAACTACATTCGGTTTGTAATGCTCCATAACTTCAAAGATTCTAGTTCTGTCTTGAACATCTGCAATAATAGGAATAGTCTCTATTGAATCTTTATATTTATTCTTTAATTCCATATCTATTAAATAAATACTATTTTCACCATGTCCTAATAAAACTAATTTTTTCGGATGGAACTTGCTTATTTGTCTACAAATCTCAGATCCTATAGATCCACCTGCACCAGTAACTAAAACAGTTTTATTTGATATATATTTTGATATTGATGCCATATTTAGTGAAATAGGCTCTCTACCTAATAAATCCTCTACTTCTATATCTTTAAAGTTATTAATAGATACTTTGCCAACCATGATGTCTTCTAACATTGGAATAGTCTGTGTATGTATCCCTGATTTAGCACATTCTTGATGGATATGTGTTAACTGTTTATTAGTTGCTGATGGAATAGCTATAACTATATGTTCAATTTTATATTTTTTAACAACATCTAAAATATCTTTTGATGTCCCAACTACAGGAATTCCTAAAATGCTTAACTTTTGCTTAAAGCTATCATCATCAATAAACGCAATAGGTTTTAAAATTGTTTCACCATTATTATGGAGTAATTGTCTTACAACCATTGTTCCCGCTATACCCGCTCCAATTATTAAGGTGTTTTTAAAATTTTCTTTCCTTTGACTTTGTGACTCTTTATATATTCTCCAGACAAAACGAGAACCCCCAATAAATAAAAGAAGTATCATCCAAATTAATAATAGTAATCTTATATTCAATTCATGATAAAAAAGAATATATATAAAAGAAGTAATAACAATTGAAAAAGACACTGCTTTTAAAATTGCTATTAATTCACCAATGCTGGCATATTCCCATGCCTTATAATAAAGTTTTTGAAACAATGCACCTGAAAAATATGAGACCATTAATATTATTAAAATTAACAAAAATTGTTCTACATTGATTTTCTCAAAATCATATCCAGATAAGATGATTGCAATAATTAAACCTAGACACATGATAAGAGAATCCAATACTATTAGATAAGTTATTCTTTTTTGATAAGCCATTTTCCCTCTCTCCTACTAAAAGACCAAAGATTTCATTCACGTCACTTCCTCCAAAACCTCTTCAGCCTTTATAACATGTCTCAAATAATCAACTAAATCTTCTCTTAACTCGTCATTATGAAGAGCCATATCAAGTACTTCTGTAAAAATATCCATTTTTTCTTCATTTATTAAAATATGTTTTAAATAAGTAATCACACCATCTCTTAACTCCTCATTATGTAGAGCCATATCAATGGTAGTTGTAATAAAACCTAATTTCTCTCCAACATCGTAGCGTTCACCTTCGAATTCATAGGCAAATACTCGTTGGATTTCATTTAAGTGTTGAATAGCGTCAGTTAACTGAATTTCTCCTCCAGCACCGATTTCTTCTTTCTCTAAGAACATGAATATTTCTGGAGTTAAAATGTAACGACCAATGATTGCTAAATTAGATGGAGCAGTGCCTTGTTTAGGTTTTTCAACGAATTGATTCACATGGTAAATACGGTCATTTTGTTTACCTGGATCAATGATCCCATATCGATGCGTATCTTCCTCTTTCACTCTTTGTACACCAACAATCGATGCATGGGTATCTTCAAAAACATCCATCATTTGTTTTAAACAAGGTGTTTCTGATTCTACAATGTCATCTCCAAGCAAAACTGCAAATGGTTCGTTACCTAAAAAATGTTTTGCACATAACACTGCGTGTCCTAAACCTTTTGGTTCTTTTTGACGAATATAATAAATTTCTACTTTAGCAGACTCTTGCACTTTCTCTAGCAATTCATATTTTTGTTTTTCCATTAAATTCATTTCAAGCTCGAGTGCATTATCAAAATGATCTTCAATGGATCTTTTTCCTTTACCAGTTACAATAATAATATCCTCAATACCAGATTTGATTGCTTCCTCTACAATATATTGAATAGTAGGTTTATCCACTATTGGTAACATTTCCTTTGGCATTGCTTTTGTAGCAGGTAAAAATCTTGTTCCTAGTCCTGCCGCTGGTATAATAGCTTTTTTCACCTTCATTAAATGTGACCCCCTTCATAAGTAATATAAACACTCACATAAGGCGAATAATTCTACACGCCTTATGTGAAAATTTATTAAATCGGGCATCTAACCCACCCTCACATCACACCCTTGACAACGATAGTGTCTAAGGATTTCTCATTATAATCCCACAGCATGACCGAGTGCTCCGTTGATAATGGAAAGGAAGCCTCTCCAAATGTATGGATATAACCGAATAAATAGTTGCTAAAACAAATGAAAGATTCTTTTTTTTATCATGTAAGGAATATGTTGATTTACCTCTTTGTTTTGCAGTAGAAGTTTTGCATTCTTCAAAAAGAAATCAGTGTAATCAATTCCAAAATGATTTTCAATTACTCGAAATGCCTCATCCATTTTAAAATCACGTGTCGAGACATTATGTGCGTCAGAAGCGATAAAATGTGTTAGATTCGCCTTTATTATTTGAAGTGAAAACTTCTTGATTCTTCTACCAAAATGTCCTGTTAAACTAGCAGCAGTTACTTGTGTTAAGACGCCTTGTTGTACTAAGTCATATAGTTTATGTGGATTTTCCAGAAAAAAACGATTTCTTTCTGGATGAACTATGACAGGAATCAAACCTTGCAATCTTATTTCAAACAATATTTTTTCGTAATAATCAGTAAAATTGAAGGTTGGCAACTCTATTAATAAATAATTCGTTACATCATTCACACAAACAAGTTGACCTTTTTCATAGTCTTTTAATAGATCACCATATACTCTAATTTCCTGCCCTGGCAAAACATCCAAAGGTATTTGCTTTTTTTCTAGATGGTTATTCAACTCTGATACTTTTGTTTTAATATCTTTTCTCGTATTTAAATAGTTCCCATTCATATGATGTGGAGTAGCCACAATTGTTCGTATTCCTTGATTGACTGCTTGTTTTGCCATTTTTAAACTATCTTCCAGCGTTTTAGCTCCATCATCGACTCCCCACAATATATGAGAATGGAGATCAATCATTTTAATTCCCCCTATCTCAATTACAAACATCGATACAATTAAGCAATACGTGTTGTTTAAGAATAATAGTAATAATGATTGTCATGATTAGATAATTTTTTATTATTAAGTACAGTTCCTACTATTCTTGCTTTAGAAAAATTCAACAGTTCAATGCCTTTTTTCAATTGTTCTTTTTTAGTTTGCTCAGAAGCAACTACAATGATGGTTCCATCACAATAATGAGAGACAATTTGAGAATCTGTTACTGCTAATATAGGCGGCGTATCAAAAATAACTAAATCATATTCGTGAATCACTTTATTGTATATAAACTTCATTGCTTTCGATATTAATAATTCAGCTGGATTGGGTGGTATTGGCCCACTCGTTAGTAAAAATACATTAGGTTCATTAGTTGGAACAATTACCTCTTCTAGCTGTTTACTTTTCATCAATACACTTGTTAGTCCATCGTTATTATGTACCTTAAATATATGATGGAGAGTGGGCTTTCTTAAATCAGAATCAATGATAAGAACCCTTTTGCCTTGTTGAGCAAAAACTACTGCAAGATTTGCAGATGTTGTTGACTTACCTGCCCCTGGTTCAGCAGATGTAACCATAATGGATTGAATTTCATAATCTATCGAAGCAAACTGTATATTAGTTCGAATAGTTCTATACTGTTCAGATATTGGAGATTTCGGGCTCAGACTAGCTATTAGCTTCTTATTTCGATTTACAGTACTTTTTTTCTTTTGCTTATTAAACATTCCGAATTCCTTCCTTCTGTCTCATATTTTTCATGAGCATTTGTTTCAATTGTCGAGATGACACCTAATACAGGAAGATCAAACATATTTTCAATATCTTGTTCTGTTTTAATAGAGTTATCTAAGTATTCTAGAAAGAATGCAATACCAAATCCAATCATTAATCCTATCACTACACTAATAGCTAAATTCAATAATGGATTAGGTTTAATCGGAACAGGATTTTGATTAACTGTTGCTTGTGCTAAGATGACCACATTATCAATATTCATTATTTCAACGATATTTTTTTGAAATACTTTTGCGATGGTATTGGCTATTTCAGCAGCTACTTCAGGATTCGGGTCCTCCACATTTATATTTAAGACTTGTGAATCTTCTTCACTCTCAACTGTTATTTTTTTTGTTAATTCCTCAATTGAAAGCTGTAAACCTAATTCCTCTTTTACTAGATTTAAAATCCGCGGGCTTTTAATTATTACGTTATATGTATTAATTAACTGCAAATTCGTTTGTACCTCATTGTATTCATAAACCGCTTCATTATCTTTAGATTTGTTAATAAGCAATTGTGTTGACCCCTTATAAATCGGTGTTAACAAGAAATATGTAATAAATGCACAAATAACTACTGAAAGCACTGTAATGCCAATAATCAGTGGTAATTGTTTTTTACATATAAATAGCAAATCTTTAATATTAACCGTTTCTTCCACGATAGTTTCCTCCTCCTAATCTAGAACCAAGTTATGTATATGCAAATCATAATCTTCTTAAAAAAATATAAAAAATAACTTCTACACTTATTGTAAAAGTTATTTTTATATTTTATATTAGTAAAACTACTATAATAAAATAGTAATTTTACTAATATACTTTATTATTAAATTTGATATTATAAGAGATTTAATTCTTTCGCCTTAATAATTGCTGATGTTTTATTATGCACAGATAATTTTTTATATATGCTTTCTACTATTTTATTAACTGAAGCTACTGAAACAAATAATTCATATGCAATCTCTCTTCGTTTCATCCCACTTGCTATATATTTTAGAACTGTTTCTTCATTTTGTGATAACATACTCTCTTTATTCGTTAATTTCAATAAATTCTGCTCATATTTCTGACAACAATTCATAACTTTACTTAAATATAACGCATCTATATGCTCAGGATTCTTTTGCAAATCCAATAACATAGGCAGAAGATAAGAAGCATTCTCTCCAAATGGAAGAATGATATGATCTGCTTCTCCTAATTCTAGCGCTTTTAACAACATATCTTTTCCTTCAGCCATGCCATAAAGCTGATATTTTGCAATAGCATGGTATATATAGCTATGAAGAAAGCCTAATTGATTATTATATGCTCCGAAATATTCGTCCGACTGTTCACACAATAATTCAAGTTGTATATAATTTTCTGATAACAAAACTGACTTTGCATATATAATCCAATGAAAAGATTGTTCACTACGCAAATAAAAATAAGAAGATAAATCATTCATTTTTAACCAATTGGGTATTTTTTCAATCAAACCTAAACAACCATAAATATAGCCTAGACATAAATCTAAAGTATGATTAAAATCAACAATTTGATACTCCTCTAAAGTTTTAATTAACTCGCAGATAAGCTCTTCTACTTTTTCAAATTGACCCTGAAAAAGCAGTAATCTAAAATATGTAAAATGAGCATGAATAAAATTGTTTGCCTCATTATGTAAATGCGTTTTAGAAATTGCTATTCGATAAAAACTCTCCACATTTTCCCAATCGCCTGTTTCAAGAGCATATTCTGCAAACATTGTATTTAAAAAACCAGCATAATTATCAATTCTATTATTCAAAAAATCCGAATTATAAGCAGAAAATTTAATAAGGGTTCTTTTCAATTGCCTTCTTTTACTATAATAGGTATAAAGCAAATGAGGAGAACCCATTGTTAAATAAGTACTTAAGTAATAGGAATTATCATTTCCAACCAATCTAAATGCTTTTTTTTGATAATATATCATTCTATCTACATCATTAAAAAATGCATAAGACATAGCTACATTAATTGCCGCTAAAATTTGATTCTTCTTTTTTTTATCCATATTGCGTATAAACTCTTTTACTTCTGTACATTTAACTTCTATAGCATTATTTTCATAGACATTCAGCAAATTTTGTAATCTCGTTAAACCCTCTACCTTCTTTTTCGTGCAATCACTTTCGAATAAAACATATACTATATATCTCATTAGTGCAGTTGGATATTTATAAAGTAATTCATTCATTTCAAATAAATCCAAATGTTCTTCGCAAAATTCTTTATACTTTAAATTACTAATCACGTTCTTAGAGTCGAAACTTTCCAATAATCCCAAAATACTTTCCACTTCACCTGCTTTGTAAAGATATACTAAACACATTTTACGGTACTTTTCATCTTGTACTCCCCATATTCCTGCACGCTTATATAATTTTTGTACATCTATCCCCTCTACTAATTGCATATTCCGTAAATAGTCTAAAAGAACATTATGAATTTTATACACGCCTTCTTCTTGATCATAAACAATAAAAGCATTTTCACTATATAAACGTAGAATTTTATCAGAGGTACTTCCGTCCTCAAGCACAAAAGCTGCTTGTTCATCTGTAAAATAATCTAAAACCGCCAATTTCAAAAGAAACTGTTTCATTTCTTCATCTAGTGGGCAAAAAAGATTTTCTTCCACAAGATGATATAAGGAAGCTTTTTTATGAAGTGGTGAATTTTGCTGTACACCATACTGTACAAGATATATTAAAGAAATCCAACCACCCGTATACTCAAGAATTTGTTTTATGTCATCTTCACTAGTTAAACTATTAATCAAACTAAAATATTGTGTTATTTCATCATGTGTAAACTTCAAAGATTTCTTCTTTATAACTAAGCAAAGATCTTTGTATTCTAGTTCCGTGGTATCCATATTCAACATATTTCTAGTAGCAATCACAAAGTGTAAATTAGGAATGCTTTCATACACAAGCATTCCTAATAACTTAAACATTGTTTTATTTTTCACATAATGAAAATCATCAATAACAATAACCACAGGCTCAACAAATGTATATTGTTGAAAAATATCTACTACTTTCCTCATATAAATAAATTCATTTGGAATATTTACTCTTTTCAGCTCATTCCCTAACCTTAAATTCAATTTAGATATTTGCGAAATAAATTTTCTCCAAAAGTATGATGCTGAGCTATCAATTGTTGTAAGGGAACACCATACATAATCCACTTTAGTACACTCAACAAAATGTTGAATGGCGGTCGTTTTCCCGTAACCCATAGGTGCTTGCAAAATTGTTAGTGGATATAAAAATATTGAATTTAAAGTTTCATTTAATCGTTTTCGCACAAGGGTTTTATGTTTATTATGTAAATACATTATGGCACTCCTCATAAAATTATATGATATTTAAATCCTTAGCTTTTTTTATTGCTGATGTTTTATTACTAACAGCTAGCTTCTTATATATATGCTCTAACATTTTATTCACAGTTGCTATAGATATGTTCATGTTCTGAGCAACTTCTTTTCTTTTTAATCCTTCTGCTATAAGGTACATTACCTCTTTCTCACGAGCCGTTAATGAAACGGAGGAAATCTTTAATTTTGAAAGATGTTCCAAATACTGATTACAAGTTTTTATTACTTCTTGTATATAATCCCTTTGTATTTCAGTTTGCTCATTTCCTATTTCTTTAAGTAAATCGTAAATATATGGAGCATTTTCCGCAAAAGGAAGGATAATCCGATCTGCTTGTCCAATTGCAAGTGCACTTATTAATGCTTTCATTCCTTGACATTTTCCATAAATATTTTTCATAGCAATTGCTTGATAGATACAATTATGCAAAATACCTAACTGATTATGCGATTTTTCCATACATTTTTGAGATATTTTACAATACTTATCTAGTTGTCTGAAATTACCTGATAATAATATCGCTTTTCCTTGAACAATATAATGAAATGTCATTTCACGCTGCAAGCTTGTAATCGATATAACCTCATCACTTTTAAGCCAATCTGGAATGTGATTACACAAGCGTAAGCAGCCATATATGTAACCTATACATATATCTACCATTGTGTTCAAAGAGGCATTATTCTTCTCCTTAGCAAACTCTTTTATTTCTTGAATAACTTGCTTTACTTCTTCGGATTTCCCTTGAAGTAATAATAGCCTTGCAAGCGTAAATTGAGCACTGATTAATAGAAACATTCTATCATCTAAAATTGCTTGGTATTTAGCTTTATATACATTAATTTTGGCAGTATTTATATCCACTATCTCGAGAGCATATTCAGCTAGAAAAAGATAGCTAGAGGCTATACTACAACCTTTAAAAACACGATTTGCTGTATCAAAATTTCGAATAACATAATTTGTAACTTTTTCCAATTTACCTTGCTCTCGAAAAAAATTATATAGCATAAACGGAAAGCCAAAATAATTATCTATGTCCTGAACTACTAATGCTGACTTTTGATCTCCAAGTAATGCATATGCTTTTTCTTCATATTCAACCATTTTATATACATCATTAAAGGAAATAAATACTCGGATTACTTGAACTTCTCCTAGAATTCTTTTTATCTCACTATCAGCATGACCATTTTTTAAGTTTCGCTCATAAATCTCCTGAAGCTCATCCAATTTTTTTAATCCATTTTGTACTCGTTTATTTATTCCACTTAATAAATTTACTCGTAAGTATTTTAGATAAGCTAAAGGATACTTGAGCCATAGTTCTTGAGGAAGATGATCAAAAGCCTTAAAGATGTATTCTTGATTTATATATATCAATGTAATTTCATTTCGATTATTTATTTCTTTTAGCATACCTTCAATATCTTTTGCCCTATGGTAATACGTTAATGCCAAGGGGAATTCCCCTTGTTTTATAAACCATTTTCCTACTCGCTTTGTTAGAGGTTTGAAATTAAAAGTAATTGTTTCACGTTTAAAACGCAAAAAATCTAAAAAAACTTGATGAATAGAATATACATTTTTACTGTCATCAAAATGTATAAATGCATTATCCTTTGATAACTTTAATAACATGTTATAAGAATTTGGTTCTTCCAAAACATACATTACTTGTTCTTTAGTAAAATTATCAAAGATAGATAGTTTTAGAAGAAATTGTTTCAAATCCTCATCATAGGCATTGTATAAATTCTTTTCAATAAGCTTATCAATCGTTTTTGTCATACCTATTTGTAAGCCTTTTTTTACGCCTAATACTTCTAGATATATTAATGAAACCCAACCTTCTGTATATTCATAAAGATCCTGTGTTTTATTATCATTAAGTCCATTTTCTGATAATAATAGCTTTATTTCCTCTTTATCAAAAGCTAAGATTTCGTGATTAATTATCAAGCATAACCTTCTAAATACTAAATTATATATATTTAAATTCGCAATATTTCTTGTAAGTAATACAATATGTAAGTTATACACGTCTTCTTGTGCAATCGCTTCTATTAATTTAAAAATGAGAGGGCTTTTGATTAAGTAATAATCATCTAGTACTATTACGGTTTTCTCAGCAGTTTTCAAATGAATTATCAGCTCTAGTACCTTTACTAATTGAGGGTCATCTTTCGGAAATCCTAAACTTTGTAATCTTTCACCTAGAGATTTATTGTGCAACCTAATTTGTTTCGTAATTCTAGTCCAAAAAACATCGGGATTATCATCTATAATTGACACAGTAAACAAAATTGACAAGCTATTGCAATTCTGAAGAAACTGGTTTAATGCAATAGTTTTTCCATAGCCTATGGGAGCATTGATAATCGTAAGAGGATAATCAAATATATTCTCCATAATTTTATTGACTCTATTTCTTTCAATTAACTGCATTTGTATGTCTTCTGCTTGAAAAGAGTTCATATGATTATCAGCCCCTTAACTTATTTACTCCACTTGAAATTTTTTCTTACTTCACGATTAACACAAGCATTTTTCTTTTTTCAGAAAAAAAGACACCATTCTTGCAAAAACAAGTATAGTGTCTTTTATAAATATTTTAATGAATTATTTATTACAAAAATGTAAACGGATCTGTGTGAACTACCGACGCAAATACGTCAATTTCCCAACTTTTAGCTTTTGCATAAGAAGTTAACACATTAGTTACACCAGCTTTCATAACCTTCTCCACATTATGACCTGGGTCAACAATATTCAGTCCCACACTCATAGCATCATGAGCAGTATGATAATACATGTCACCCGTAACATACACATCTGCACCTTGAAATTTTGCAGTCATGAAATATTTATTACCATCGCCACCAAGTACAGCTACTTTCTTAACAGTATCTTGAAGGTTGCCTACAACACGTACACCTTTCACATCAAACGCTTCTTTTACATAATGTGCAAAGCTTTCTAATGTCATTTCAGATGGAAGTTCTCCTATACGACCTAACCCAAGTGATTCTCCACCGTTTTCCAAGGAATAAATATCATATGCTACTTCTTCATATGGATGAGCCTTAATCATTGCAGTAACTACCCGACGTTCAAGCTCTTCAGGGAATACTGTTTCAATTTTCACTTCTTGAACAGTCTCCAATTCACCAACAGAACCAATATGAGGATTTGTATCACTACCAGGTAAAAACTGCCCTGACCCTGGTGATGCAAATGAACAGTGGCTATAGTTGCCTATATGCCCCGCTCCGGCGTTTCCGAGAGCTTCGCGTACTTTTGCCTCCGCTTCTACTGGAACGAACACAGCAAGCTTTCTAAGCTTTGTTTCATACGTTGGAGCTAGTACCTTCGTATTCTGTAACTGTAATGCTTCTGCTAATAAGTCATTTACTCCACCTTTTGTTACATCAAGGTTTGTGTGTGCTGCATAAACTGCAATATCATGCTTAATTAGTTTTTCAACTAACTTGCCACTAGGTTGGTCCGTCGCTATTTTTTGTAATGGACGATAAATAATCGGATGGTGAGCAATAATTAAATCTACTTGCCTCTCAATCGCTTCATCAACTACCTCATCTAATACATCGAGTGCAATCATTACCTTGGCTACAGGCTTGTTTAATGTGCCTATTTGCAAGCCAATTTTGTCGCCCTCCATCGCTAATTTCTTAGGAGAAAACTGTTCAAATACCCCAATCACTTCGAAACCGTTTGGCGTTTTTTTCACTTTGATAATGCCTCCTCAACAAAACGACTATATCTCTTTAATTGCTCTTGTTTCTCTTCTGATGATTCTGTTTTACCACTAGCTTGTAACTGCTTAAGAATGTCTTGCCAATGCTTATATTCCGCGTTCCACTTCTTCTTAAATACATCATTGCACTCTTTCATAAGAAATGGTCCTAAAAGTAGCTCTGCTTCTTTATTATCGCTATATGGATTTTCTTCATGATCTTTTTCCGCTACTAAAACTTCATAAATTTTACCGTCTTCTTCAAGGATTTCTTCAGCAACTAAAATCCAATCATTTTCGATTAACCATTTACGAATATTAATCGCTTGAATATTAGGTTGTAGCACTAATCGCTTTGTTCCTTCTAATTTATCCTTGCCTCTTTCTAAAATATTAGAAATAAGTGTTCCACCCATACCAGCAATCGTGATACAAGTTGCTTCTCCAGGGTTTAATACATCTAAACCATCGCCTTTACGGACAGAAATGAACCCTTCTAGCCCTTCTTGTTTCACTTGGTTCTGAGCTGATTTAAAAGGTCCATCTACCACTTCACCAGCAATTGCAGCTTGTACAAGACCTTTGTACACCGCATAGCAAGGTAAATACGCGTGATCTGAACCAATATCAGCTAACACGCTTCCCTTCGGAATATAAGATACTACTGTATGTAATCGTTTTGATAAATTTTCGCTATTCATGTTTGTCACCTTTTTCTATTCTTTACTGTTACAGTATAAAGAAGTTTCAAGCCATTATGCAACCCGAAAAACCTTTGGCGCTTTCTTTTTGTTTTCCTTCAAAGCAAAAAAAGCTTCTCAACAGAAGCAAGGTTTACAAAACATATCATTTCTTACAAAAAAATAAACGATTGATTTCTCAACCGTTTTCAAAAAATAATACATTATTTTAATTCTGACAGCCACTTAGCCATTTCATCAATTTTAGCATCTGGTACTAAACCTGAAGGCATTGCACCTCTACCATTTTTCAGAGTATCTTTAATTTCGTCCATCGATACTTTGTCAGTGATTCCTTTAAGAGCAGGACCCACACCACCTTCATACGCACTACCATGGCAACCAATACAACTTGATTTGTAAATTTCCTCAGGTGAACCAGCTGTTTGTTCCGTTTTTGCACCTTTTTCTCCCTCTTTACCTTCATTAGCCACTTTATCAGCATCCCCTAGGCCCTTGAAAGAAAGGAAAAACATTAATCCAATACCCATTACCATAATAAATACAAAAGGCATTATTGGACTACGCTTCATTCGATCCTACCTCCCCTATGTACGTTTTCTATATACAATAATTTCAAACAACTCTTATTTTACTTGAAATTCTTTACTAGGAAAAGCCTAAAACAGAATATTGTGGAATATTTTCGGAAATTAGACAAATATGTAAAACTTTTCTATATTTGTATTTTAATTAAATATAGTAATTCATTTCTTATTTATAGAAGGCCATAATAAACAAAAACAAAATATGCAACGATAATGGAACCTAAGATTCCTGCCACCAGAAAATACTGCAAGCTTAACTTCTTTCCTATTACAATCCAAATTAAACAATTACATAATAGTCCAACATAAAGAAAAATCATTTGCTTAGGGAAGAAAG
Organism: Bacillus massiliigorillae; assembly: GCF_000380245.2. GTDB lineage: Bacteria > Bacillota > Bacilli > Bacillales > DSM-1321 > Bacillus_AD > Bacillus_AD massiliigorillae. Next base: position 493,232 of record NZ_HG428741.1, on the reverse strand, counting down.
ATTCCCACGTATTAACGGTTAGTAAGACCAAGACAAAGGCGGATGCAATAAGTGGAATAAGTAGTGTTCCATTCTTCTTATATTCAAAAATGGTAATGACAATTAATAATCCTATTAAAAATAAGTACAATGGAATTTGCATTGATAAGATATTTTCTGTAAAATAATTTACAATTAAAGCGCTAACAATGATCAATGTAACGAAAAGGTAAGATAGTAAAGGCTTGCGCTTAACTGTGACGAATTCTTCTTCGTCACCTTCTGAATAGAGTGCAAGTAAATAGTTACAATATTGCTCTGGAAGAATCCTTGTTTCTTTCCAATAATGGATTTCTTTTATTATTACTTTCTTTCTCATTTCATCCATACAAATGTACACATCCTTGATTTACTTCTCTACCACTTATATCGGGTAAATCCGACTATAATTCAAGGAAATTATAGACGATATCGCAAAATGGTAAATGAGACCTAAATTTATATTTTTTTACAAAAACATAAAATAAAAAACCCATAAGCTATTCCCCCTTCTCGTATTTATCAAGAAGGACGAACAATACTTATGAGTTCTATATTTTCTATTCTAAAAAGTCTTTTAATCGCTTGCTTCTGCTTGGATGTCTTAACTTTCTTAATGCTTTCGCTTCAATTTGTCGAATACGTTCACGAGTTACACCGAAAACTTTACCAACTTCTTCAAGTGTACGTGTTCTACCATCATCAAGACCGAAACGTAAACGTAATACGTTCTCTTCACGATCTGTTAATGTATCCAGTACATCTTCTAATTGCTCTTTTAATAATTCGTATGCTGCATGTTCAGATGGAGACGTTGCATCTTGATCCTCAATGAAATCACCTAAATGTGAATCGTCTTCTTCACCAATTGGTGTTTCTAACGATACAGGCTCTTGAGCGATTTTTAAGATTTCACGTACTTTATCTGGAGTAAGATCCATATCTTCAGCAATTTCTTCTGGAGAAGGTTCTCTACCTAAGTCCTGAAGTAACTGACGTTGAACACGAATCAATTTATTGATTGTTTCAACCATATGAACTGGAATACGAATTGTACGAGCTTGGTCAGCTATTGCACGAGTGATTGCTTGACGAATCCACCAAGTTGCATACGTACTAAATTTAAATCCTTTACGATAATCGAACTTTTCAACCGCTTTAATTAAGCCCATATTACCTTCTTGAATTAAATCTAGGAATAGCATACCTCTACCCACGTATCTCTTCGCAATACTTACTACTAGTCGAAGGTTAGCTTCTGCAAGACGACGTTTCGCTTCCTCGTCACCTTCTTCAATTCTTTCTGCAAGAGCAATTTCCTCTTCACCTGAAAGAAGATCCACACGACCAATTTCCTTTAAGTACATACGAACAGGATCATTAATCTTAACTCCTGGAGGAACACTTAAATCATTTAAGTCAAACTCTTCTTCTTTAGCTAATTCTTTCATATTCGGATCACTTTCATCATCATCGTCATCAGAAAGAACTTCAACGCCTTGTTCTTGTAGGTAATCAAAATACTCTTCGATAGCCTCAGAGTCTAATTCAAATGTTGATAACTTTTCACTTGCTTCTTCATAAGTTAGACGACCAGTTTTCTTACCTTTCTCAAGTAATTGTTCTTTCACCTGTTCAAGTGTAAGTTCATTTTCTACGTCTTTGGAACGAGCTGATTTATCAGCCATGTGTTCCCCTCCTTCCAAACTTTCGACACATCATACGATAATTCATATATTTTACAAACTTTTAAGTTGTTGTCTCTCTAAAGCAATTTCAGAAGCAATTTTTGCTGCTTCGATATGTTCACCTAATCGAATAGCCTCAGCCTTTTTTGCTTCTTTTTCTTTTATCATTAACAACTTTTGCTGTTTCAACACCACATTCACATAATCTTTTAGCTCTTGATCGGATGGATCTGGAGAAATAGACATCATTTCTATCTGTGATACTATTTTTCGCAATTGCTGATCAGGAATGTACGATAGGAAAAGACTTACGTCTGGGCTTTCACTATCTTCATAATAACCATACAGATAAGTAATTATGGCTTGATGATCATCAACATTTAATAAAGTATCACCTAAGAACTGTTTAATCTTATATGCTGTTTCCTTACTTTGCAACATATGCGCAATAAGCATTAGCTCTGCTTTCATGTGAGCTGGATAAAGTTTTTGCTCACGTTGCAAAACAATACCGCTACTTGAAGGCTCACGACTATTAGTTTGCGGCAAATTTCCTCGTTTTTTTTCAGCAAAGAAAATATTCTTTGCTTGAGCATTTAAAGCATCAAGAGATAATGAGAACTCAGAAGAAATTTGGCGCAAATAATGCTCTCTTTCTACCGCATTCGGAATTTTGGTGATTTCCTTTAATACCTGTTCAATATAAGCTATCCGATCTCCTTCATTATTCATGTTTCGACCTTTACGTAAATATCTCATTTTGAACGATATATAAGTGTGGCTATCACCGATAATTTCCTGCATAAAACTCTTAGATCCGTACTTTTTTATATATTCATCCGGGTCTAATTCGTCAGGCATAATCGCTACTCTTACAGTTAATCCAGCTTGCGAAATTAATTCTGCAGCGCGATTTGCCGCTTCAAAACCTGGTTTATCAGAATCGTAACAAATCAGAACTTCATTGCAATTTTTTTTCAGCAGATGTATGTGATCTTCAGTAAGCGACGTACCCATAGTAGCTAAACCATTCATAACGCCTGCTCTAGAAGCAGATATCGTATCTGCAAAACCCTCAAATAAGACGGCTTGTTCTTTTTTTCGAATAGTAGGCCTTGCCTGATGAAAATTAAACAATACTTTACTTTTATTAAATATTGGCGTTTCAGGACTATTTAAGTATTTTGGTTCATCATCTCCAAGTGCTCTTCCGGAGAAAGCCACAACATCTCCTTGATGATTCCTAATCGGAAACATAATTCGATTACGAAAACGATCAAAGCTTTTTTGATCATCTTCCCTTCTTACAATAACACCTGCTTGATCTAATAAGTTTTCATCAAACCCTCGTTTCGTTAAGAATTTCTGAACGAAATCCCACGAATTGAGCGCATACCCAATTGTATATTTCTCAATATCTTCTCGGGTGAAACCTCGATCAAGTAAATACTGTAAGGCGCTTTCACCTTCCTTTGTATTCACAAGCAAATGATGGTAAAATTTACATAATAGTTCATGCACTTCAATCATCTTTTTATTAGCAGAAGGCTGCTGCTCTGTGTGTGTGGAATTATTCGTTTCAATTTCTAACGGTAAATTCCCTCTATCAGCCAGCTCTTTAGCTGCTTCTAAAAATGAATACCCTTCAATATCCATTAAAAAGGTAAAAACATTACCTCCAGCTCCACAACCAAAACAATGAAAAATTTGTTTATCTGGAGAAACAGAAAAAGAAGGTGTGTTCTCACCATGAAAAGGACAAAGTCCAAAATAATTTCGACCTTGTTTTTTTAGCTGAACGTAGTCGTTAATAACATCAACGATATCAACAGCATCTTTAATCATATTCAATTGTTCTTCAGATATTCTATTGTTAGTCATTGGACCACACCAGTTTCTTTTTAGGTGATAATCTATATATTCGATAAATCTGCTTATTTCCCTGCAAAGTTCGACAAAATTTTCACTAGTGAATTATGGAAATTTTTTCGGTCATTTTCAGTAAAAGCCTTTGGTCCTTTCGAGTAAACACCTTTCCTTCTCTTCTTCGCAGCTGTATGCCGCATAAACAAGAGTGAGTCAATATTGTACTCATTATAAAATATTCCCTTTGGAGAAAGAACACAAACCCCTTTTCCAAGTAATGCTGCCGCCAAACCAATGTCACTAGTTACAGCAATATCATCTTTCTTTGCCATATTCATCATATATAGGTCTGCTGCTTCCTTATCCCAATCAACGTAAATCCAACGTGCCTCAGGATATTTATTCGTTTTGTTCTTAATAGATGCTACGAAAACAACATCCACTTGGAATTCCTTAGCACAGGCTATACATTCATCTTTCACAGGACAAGCATCACCATCTACGATTATGGAAGGTTTATAAGTCATGTTTTCTTATTTCTCCATTTTTCTTCAATTTCCTGCTTAAATTCTCATAAGTTTTTAAAAGAGACTGGAAATGTCGAATTTTTTTTGAAGAATCTCTTGACATTCTTATGATTATTAGTTTATTCCTACATAAGCAACTCTAAACCTAAAGATTATTCTTTTTATCACAATTTTTCATTATAGAACATAATACAGTAAAAATCTAGACATTTAATCGATTTTCCTCAACAAAAAAAGGCGCTATGCAAGGCTTCGGACCATCTGTTATAGAAAACCTATTTTCAGTCTCCAAACAAATCATCTTAATCCCTTAGCATAGCAATGTAAAGTAAAAACTATAGCAGCAAAATAATATACTTTTTCTCCTATAAAAAAGGTACACCTACATGTACCTTTTTTACAGATTATTATCTTTTGTTGTTTTGAATCATTGTGATAATATTATTAGCTGTTTCTTCTACCGCTTTATTCGTTACGTCGATTACTGGGCATTTTAACTTATCAACTATTGTTTCGAAATACTGAAGTTCTTCTTTTATTCTGCCTAGGTTGGCATAAATCGCATGATCGCCCAGACCTAAAGTCTTAAGTCGCTCTTTACGAATATTATTCAATTTTTCTGGACTAATTTTTAAGCCGATACACTTTTCTGGAGCAACAAGGAATAATTCTTCTGGTGGCTCTACTTCAGGCACTAGCGGTACATTGGCAACTTTAAATCGCTTATGTGCTAAGTATTGAGATAGGGGTGTTTTGCACGTTCTAGACACACCAACAAGTACGATATCCGCTCTTAAAATACCTCTTGGATCACGACCATCATCATACTTAACGGCAAATTCAATAGCTTCTACTCGTTTAAAATAATCTTCATCTAGTTTTCTTACCAAACCTGGCTCGTAAACTGGGCTTAAATTCAGCGTATCTTGCAGTGTATCCATTAAAGGACCAATAATATCATATGTGATAATACCTTCCTCAGCAGATCTTTTCTTCATATATTCTCTATCATGAGGTCTAACTAATGTATAAGCAATAATTGCTTCATTTAGTTTAGCTAGTGAAATTACTTCTTCAATGTCCTCACGATGTTCTACATATGGTATACGTTTAATCGTAATATTAGAATTAATAAATTGACTTACAGCTGCTTTTGTAACTAATTCAGCTGTTTCCCCAACTGAATCTGAAACTACATAAATAATTGGTGAACTCATGTATTGTCCTCCCCAAATCTTAAATTTCCTCTGTAGCTAGAGAAACAAGTGCTTTAGTTATATTTGTCTTTGTAATTCTTCCAGTAACTTCATAACCACTTTCCGTTTGTTTCACTACTGGAAGAGCATCGATTTGTTTCTCAATCAATTTCTTTGCAACTTCTATTATTAAATCTTCTTTCATACACATTGCGATGTTCGGCATTCTTGTCATAATAATATTCACAGGAATAGTCGTTAAATCCTGCTTACCAATACTTGCTCGAAGTAGGTCTTTTCTTGATAATACACCTACTAGATGTGCATGTTGATCAACAACAAATAAAGTACCTACATCCTCTAAAAACATCGTACAAATTGCATCGTATACCGAAATACTATCAGAAACGACCACCGGAATCGATTGGAAATCTTTCACATACAATTTAGAAAGATTATCCGTCAAAAGCTGTGTACCAGTTTTCCCACTATAAAAATAACCTACACGTGGTCGAGCTTCAAGAAAGCCTGCCATTGTCAAGATAGCCAAATCAGGTCGTAAAGTCGCTCTCGTTAAATGTAGTTGCTCCGCAATACTTTCACCAGTAATCGGACCGTTTTCTTTTACAATTCGAAGAATATGCTCTTGCCGTTTATTCAGTTCGATTTTATTCACCACCTTACTGCATTACACAGAATTAAGCTATACTATATATAATTATTATATACTAATTATTCATTTGTAAAAAGGGGCTGTGCAAAAAGTGATTTCTCACTTTCCACACCCCCTTTTAGTTTATACTGTTGCTTTATCCCGCTCAACAAATGCTCGGTGAGGATATCCCCACCGAGCAAAGTTTAATTTTATTAGATAGATAATATTTTATTCATATGAGCAAAGCTACTAATAAGATTGCTAATTTCTTTCATTAATGATAAACGGTTATAACGAATTGACTCATCTTCAGCCATTACCATTGTATTCTCGAAATATTGCTCAATGTCACCTTTTAAAGAAACAAGTAACGCAAATTGCTCGCTTTCAGATTGAACAGTTGCGTACTGTTCTTCAACATTTTTAAATGCATTGTAAAGATTTTTTTCTTCTTCATTTTCAAATAGCTCAGGTTTCACAACAGGTACTTCTGTTAGCTTAACAGCGATATTCATGACACGGCTTAATGCTTCCATGCTCTCTTTAAATGTCGCACTATTTTTTTCTTGTTCAAGAACTAACGCACGGTTCACTAATGAAGATACAACACCAACTTCACCTGCTAACACTGCATCTACTAAATCATATCGTACTTCTTTTTCATTTAATAAGTGCTTAATACGAGCATTGAAGAAGTTGATAATTGCTTCTCTAATCTCTTTGACACTGCTTTTGGCAATTCCAGCGCTCTCAACAAGTGCTAATGACAAGTCTACAAGTGTTTCAAGACGAATGCTCCAGTTTTTCTCAACTAAGATTTGTACAATACCACTTGCTTGTCTTCTCAATGCATAAGGATCTTGTGAACCTGTTGGGATATTTCCAATTGCAAAGTTAGACGTAATTGTATCCATTTTCTCCGCTACACTTACGATAGCCCCAACTTCACTCAGCGGAACATCATCTTCAGCGTGACGTGGCATGTAATGCTCATTTACAGCTACTGCTACCGCTTCTTTTTCCCCTTTAATACGAGCGTATCTTTCACCCATATATCCTTGTAATTCAGGGAATTCATATACCATGCCTGTTACTAAATCGAATTTCGCAATCTCAGCCGTACGATCAGCATCTTGTTTTGTTTCTGCATCAACTGAAAGCTCGTCACTCAAGCTATTTGTTAATGCACGTACACGACTTACTTTCTCTGCCAATGTACCAATTTCTTCGTGATACACAATTGTTTCTAACTTCTTCAAGCAAGAAGCAATATCTTTTGTTTGGTCTTCACGATAGAAGAAGTCAGCATCAGCAAGACGAGCACGAAGTACCTTTTCATTACCTCTTGCCACAATGTCAATACCTTCACTATTACCGTTACGCACCGTTACGAAGAAAGGTAGTAATTCACCATTTTGATTCATCACTGGGAAGTATCTTTGGTGCTCCTTCATTGACGTAATTAGCACACGGTCAGGTAATTCTAAGTATTCTTCTTCGAACTTTCCAAATAGTGCTGTAGGATATTCTACCAAGTTATTTACTTCTTCTAGTAAATCTTCATCAACAGGAATAACCCAGCCATTTTCTTGTTCTAATTGTTTTAATTGAGATAGAATCATTTCTTTTCGTTTCGTAGCATCTGCAATAACATATTGCTCTTTTAACATCTCTTCATATGAAGCTGGCGTTTCAATAACAATTTTTTCTCCTAAGAAACGATGACCTAATGTTGTATTACTTGTAGCAACATTTGTAATCTCGAATGGAATTACTTCTTGACCGAACAAAGCAATCATCCACTTAATTGGACGTACAAAGCGTAAATCTTGGTCAGCCCAGCGCATGTTTTTTGGGAAAGAAAGAGATGTAATAATATCTTTCAAATCAACAAGTAGCTCTTTTACTTGTTGGCCCTTTGTAAACTTTTGCACGTGAACGTATTCAACACCTTTAATTTCCTTGAAATAGATGTCTTCTACCGCTACTCCTTGACCTCTTGCAAATCCAATCGCTGCTTTAGACCAATTGCCTTCAGCATCAAGAGCAATTTTCTTAGCTGGTCCTTTTGCTTCCTCTTGTGTATCTTCTTGCATTTCAGTTACATCTGTAACTAAAATCGCAAGACGACGAGGAGTTGAATATTTTTGAACTGCTGTATAACTAATTTTTTTCTCTTTTAACCAAGCTTCTACTTTATTTGATAACTGCTCAATTGAATCAGTAACGAAACGAGCAGGAAGTTCTTCTAAACCAATTTCTAGTAATAAATCTTTCTTATTCATGAGTATTTTCTCCCTTCTGCTTTAAGATTGGGAATCCTAACTTTTCACGCTCATCATAAAATGTTTTCGCTACTTTTCTAGCTAGGTTACGACAACGAGCGATATAACCTGTACGCTCTGTTACTGAAATTGCTCCTTTTGCATCTAGAAGATTAAAAGTATGTGAGCATTTTAGAACATAATCATATGCTGGGTGCACAAGACCTGCTTCCATTTGTGCATGCGCTTCTTTTTCATACATATTGAAAAGCTCAAATAACATTTCTGTATTACTTGTTTGGAAAGTATATTTTGAATGCTCAAATTCAGGTTGACCGAAAATATCACGAATTGTGAAGCCTTCTGTCCACTCAAGATCAAAAACATTTTCTTTATCTTGAATGTAAGAAGCTAGACGCTCAATACCATACGTAATCTCTACAGATACTGGTTTACACTCAAGACCACCAACTTGTTGGAAATACGTAAACTGCGTGATTTCCATTCCATCAAGCCATACTTCCCAGCCAAGACCCGCACAACCTAGTGATGGGTTCTCCCAGTTATCTTCAACGAAACGAATATCATGCTCTAATGGATTAATTCCTAAAGCACGTAAAGAATCTAAGTATAACTCTTGAATGTTATCAGGAGATGGCTTCATGATAACTTGGAACTGATGATGTTGATATAGACGGTTTGGATTCTCACCATAACGACCATCTGCCGGACGGCGTGAAGGCTCTACATAAGCTACACTCCAAGGCTCAGGTCCAATTGCTCTTAAGAACGTATATGGACTCATCGTTCCTGCACCTTTCTCCGTATCGTATGCATTCATTAGAATACATCCTTGATTTGACCAATGTTTTTGTAAAGTTAAAATCATATTTTGTATATTCATACGGCACCTCCGTTTTTATTTACATAGAAAAAAGAACACAAAAAAACTCTCATTCCTATGCTTCTTCGCATAGGGACGAGAGTTACCCGCGGTTCCACCCTAATTGCAGTCTATATAATAAACTGCCTCTTTTCGTGTTTCATTTGCTCCGGAACGCCCTTCTCTGAATATTTATAACTCGGCTTGCACCATACCCGAGCTCGCTTCTATAAAAAATGTCAGATACTCTTTTCCATCATTGCAATATTTACTGTTGTTATTTACATAGCATTTTATCCAAATAACTAACCTTTTGTCAACATTACGATTAAATTTTACCGTTTAGTTTGAACTTTTCTTCACAATCACATTAATCCATCGAGCTTATGCATTTGCTGCAAAAACTTCTTCGACTTTAAATGCAAACCAGAATATTCATCATAATACGATTCAATTATTAGCTTTAATTCTTTTTTCGTTTCGGGTTTTAGTGAAATGCTCCCTAACCTCGAAAGGTCAAAATAATAAAATAAACGCAGCAATTTCACTGTCGTTGGGCTTGTCGGTATACGATAACGATCTTTCTCCTTGCATCGGTGACACAAGAAACCACCTTCTTTTACCGAAAATGAAAATTCTCCTTCTGTTGAATCACAAGAGACACAACGATCAAGTACTGGAGGAATGCCTAACACACTCAGCATTTTCATTTCAAAAATAGCTGTAAGAACCTCTGGATCGTACCCTTCATTAATATAATTCAACATTTGATAAAGCAATTCAAATAAATACGGATTGGACTTCTTATCATCCGTTCCTTTATCAAGTAGCTCAATTATGTAAGAAGCATAAGCTGTACTAATAATATCTTCTCGGATATGCCGGAAAGATTCAATCGACTCTCCTTGAGATAGACTTCCTAATCCAGATGAGGTTTGAACAAGAAAATAGCCATAATAGAAAAGTTGAGTGACGGAAGAGAGCCTACTATTTGGCTTATTAGCCCCTCTTGCCATCACTCCAATCTTACCCCATTCGCGAGTATAAATTGTGATAATTTTATTGTTCTCTCCATAATTCGTTCGGCGAATGACAATGCCTTCACATTTTTGGATCAAGACAAGTCACCTTCTTCGACTAAAGCCAAGACAATATTATGAAAGTGTTGAATTCATTTCTGCTAGTTCGTCATCCTTACTTTCAAATGGGTCTTGATTGTCCAACTGAATTTCTTTAAACAAAAGATACGTGTCTACGCTACCTGTTTCTTTGAAGATCTTCCAGGTAAAATCCAACATCTTAAATCCCACCTTTTTAGTTTTTCACTAGCAATAGTAAATGCAACTATAATATTATCTTGACCTTTCTCTATTTTTTCATGTGCTACAAAAATTACTAATTAATAATCATCATTAAATCCATAGTCTTTTAATACAGACATTTTGTTGCGCCAGTCTTTTTGCACTTTCACCCATAGCTCTAAATAAACTTTTGAGCCTAGTAGAAGTTCAATATCTTTACGTGCTCGTTGACCAATTTCTTTCATCATACTGCCTTGCTTACCAATCACGATTCCTTTTTGTGAACTACGTTCTACAATAATTGTAGCCATAACTTCCACGATTTCTTTGCCTTCTTTTTTCTTAATGGAATCAATAACAACAGCAATGGAATGCGGCACTTCTTCACGAGTTAAATGTAGAACTTTTTCACGAATAAGCTCTGAAATAATAAATCTTTCCGGATGATCTGTTACTTGATCAGCTGGATAGTATTGTGGCCCTTCAGGAAGTTGTTTTTTAATCGTTGTAAGCAGCGTATCAACATTATTACCTTCAAGTGCAGAGATAGGAACAATCGCTTGAAAGTTCAGCTTTTCTTTATATTTGTCGATTAGTGGTAGCAGTTCATCAGGGTGTACTTCATCGATTTTGTTCACAACAAGAAACACTGGTGTTTTAACATCTTGTAGCTTCTCAATGATGAATTCGTCCCCACGTCCAAATCCTTCAACAGCATTTACCATAAATAAAATAACATCTACTTCACGCAAGGCATTAATTGCACTCTTCACCATGAAGTCACCAAGCTTATGCTTTGGCTTATGAATACCTGGTGTATCAATAAAAATCATTTGCGAATCATTTCCTGTTAATACACCTTGTACTTTATTTCTCGTTGTTTGAGGTTTATCACTCATAATCGCAATCTTTTGTCCGATTACACGGTTTAAGAATGTCGATTTCCCCACATTTGGTCTACCTATAATAGAGATAAACCCTGACTTAAATTTTTGTTCTGTATTACTATTACTTGTCATCTAAATCCTCCGGTGAAAATGCTCCTGGTAATAATTGATCAACTGTTATTTCTTGAACATCACCTTCTAAGTTCGTCAAATAGACAACCATATCTTTCGGACAAAGTTCTGAAATAACTTGGCGACAAGCTCCACAAGGTGGTACAGGTCTCTTTGTATCAGCAACTACTGCAAGTGCACTAAATTCTTTATCTTCTTCCGCATAAGCTGCAAATAGTGCAGTTCTCTCTGCACAATTACATAAGCTATAAGCTGCGTTTTCTATATTACAACCATGATATACTTTTCCGTCTTTTGTAAGCAATGCAGCCCCTACCTTGAACTTTGAATAAGGTACATATGCTTTCTCACGTGCTTTTTTTGCTTCTTCCATAAGTTGTTTTGAATCCATAACTAAACTTCCTTTCAAAAAGGGCATATTTTTATTTTACAATATTTTTAATTATCACGGAGTTATTAACTGAAAATGTAATATACTTGTTATACTTTACACACTTTTCAAAATTACTCCAGATAAAAGGCATACATTTTATTTTAACTAATTTTGTGCATATGTACACATAAGACTTTAATTCTTTTCCTTTTCAAAGCAATAAATTACACTTTAACCCTCCAAACCTAACAAATACGTCAAATCATTCTCTATTAACACTTCAGATAAACTTTGAAGATTCTCATCCTTTTCCAGATCTTTGCTGTGCAAACGATAATTATCAAGTGAAATTAATGTTTGATAGCCATCAAACATCAATGTCCTTGCAATGCTAGCAAACGAGCTAACTGTTTTGGTACTTGCGGAAATCGTAGTCGCCATAATTAAATCAATAATCAGCTTATGCTTTGGAATAGTATGAAGACACTCCAAAATTTCATGATAGCATTCCCAAAAGGTTCGCTCATCTAATGCCCTACCTCGTTTATAAGGAAGAATAACCACTTTATCAAACAATGCTTCGTTCTGTAAAAACAAGCTGATTCTGTCTTGATCAAGCCAAATACTATTACAAACGAGAGGGATGGTCGAATCTTTGTCCTTAATACATCTTGCATGATTGATTATGTCCTCTACATCCATTGCCTCAAGCCATACTTCTCCGTTAATCTTAGTTTCCGGAAATACCAGTTTTGTTCCCTTTTTCACATTCAAGCAGCTATCTCCTTTAATAACTAATTCACTTCCATCATACCAGTTAATTTTTTTCAATCTAATTCCCCCCTCATATAAAAAAGAAAGCATTACAAAATCGTAATACTTTCTTTTCATCCAGTTCTTCTATTCAGTCATGATATAAAATCATAAATCTTAGGTAAAAAGATAATGACACCAACAACCATTGAATAGATGGCGTATATTAGCACAGCACCCGCTGCGAGATCTTTTGCCTTTTCAGCAAGTATATGATAATCACTCGTAATTAAATCAACTACTTTTTCAATCGCTGTATTGACCATTTCTAGCACTATGACCCCTGCTATACTTGTGATCACAAATAACCATTCTATAGACGAAATAGAAAAAAATACACCTGCTACTACAGCTACTACAGCTGCAATGTAATGAATGATTATATTCCGCTCTCGAAATGACGTTAAAATCCCCTGTAAGGCAAAACCAACACTGCGTATAAAAGAGATTTTTCGATTATCCCCTGGATAGGCCATAGTTTTCTAATATTTCCTTTTGCTTATTAAACATAACGATTTCATCCTCTTTCTCGATATGATCATAGCCTAATAAGTGCAAAAATCCATGTAAAGCTAGAAATCCAAGTTCACGCTCAAAAGAATGTCCATATTCTTCCGCCTGTTCCTTTGCGCGATCGATAGAAATGATAAGGTCTCCAAGTACTCTAGTCGAATCTCCTCCAATAATCGCTATTTCATCTTCTCCTAGTTCTTCCATAGCAAAAGAAATAACATCTGTAGGAGCATCCTTACCACGATATTCTTTATTAATTTCTCGAATTGCTTCATTATCTACAAAAGTTACTGACACTTCACATTCTTCTTCAATACCTTCTGCTTTTGCAGCAAACGCTAGAATTCCTTGGATTAATTCTATTTCTTCTTCTTTTACTTTATTCAACTCATCTATAAAATCTATAGAAAGCATTTACTTCACCTGTTTCTTTTCATTTTTCACATCTGGATATTCAATTCTTGAATGAAATATACCATTCAATGTTTCACATAGTGTTTTCTCAACAATATCCAATTCTTTAATCGTTATATCACACTCGGAAAATTGATCATCATTCAAACGATCATGAATAATACTCTTAACTAGCATTTCAATTTTCTCACGAGTTGGGCTTTTCATTGATCGTACCGCAGCCTCAACACTGTCAGCAACACTAACAACCGCTGACTCCTTCGTTTGTGGCTTCGGTCCTGGATAACGATAATCTTCTTCTTTCACATCATCGTTCAGTTCTTTCTCTTTGTAGTAGAAAAACTTTAATAGTGTTGTTCCATGATGTTGTTCAGCAATATCAATAATTTCTTGTGGCATTTTATATTTCTTTAATATTTTTGAGCCATCTACCACATGAGCAATTATTATATCCCTGCTTGCTGCAGGCTGTAATTTATCATGTGGATTCTCGATATTCATTTGATTTTCAATAAATAGCTGCGGGCGTTTTGTTTTACCAATGTCATGATAATAACACCCTACTCTCGCCAGAAGGCCATTGGCACCAATGGCTTCACTAGCTGCTTCAGCTAAATTGGCGACCATCACACTATGATGATATGTACCTGGTGCTTCTATTAAAATTTTTCGTAACAAAGGATGATTTGGATTCGATAATTCAATCAATTTCATCGTCGATAGTATTCCAAAACTTCCTTCAAATAACGGTAATAACCCAATGGCTAATATAGACGAAGAAATGCCCGAAACAAATGCAGCTAATATATGAAATACATATTCTAAATTAGCTACTTGCAAATCCATTATTAAAACCACTGCAAAAATAATTAATACATTAACAAGTGATAACAGAAAGCCTGCTTGAAATAACTTTGAACGAAAGTTTTTTGTTGAAAGTAAGAGCAATGAGGCAATTCCACTTAATAATATATAAATACAAATTGAAAAATTAAAATTAGTAGTTGTATTTTCATTAAAAATTATCGCTCCGAATATACTCAAAATAATCGTAAATACAAGAGAATAACGATTATCTAGTAAGATCTTCAGTATCATTGTGCCCATTGCGGCGGGAATAAAGAACCTTAAATCTACACTTTCATTAGAAAATAAACTTACTGTTTTTAATATAGCGATAGCAATAATAAAAACCAAGCTAAAAATCAAGATTTGATTATGTCTTTGCTCATTTTTTATTTCCATTTTATGATAAAAATAAAACATACATCCGAACACTAAAACCACTAAAATACCTAAACCAAGAAACGGCAATACGGAGTGTTCATTGTTTAGTAATCCTGTTAGCTTTAAATTTCGGTAAACTTCACGATCCACTAGTTGCCCTTTTTCAACTAAAATTTGCCCTTGAAGAATTTTAACAGGTTCTACGCTTTCTAACGCAGCTTGTCGCTGTTCTTCCGTTTTCTTAAGATCGAAGAAGTAGTTTTGTGTAATGGCATACCTTGCTAAAGAAAGGGAAGCCTTTTTTAAATCAGTTGGCATTGATATATATTTAATTTCGTCCTCAACAGACTTTTTAGCATTTTCAACTTCTGTAGCTGCTATTTTCTCACGCATTACTGTGTTAATAGCAGTAATCGTTGTATCTTTGGCATTTTGCAGCTCTCTATCAGATGCATTTAAGAGTGCTTTATATACATCATCTGTAAGATCTTTATTTACATCATCAGCCAACTTCTTCTTTAATAAAGTCAAATTATTATTTGATAATTCTTCCTTTTCTTCTTTCGTCAGCACACTAGAAACATTTTTCTTTTCACTTTCTTTTTTAACTTCAGCAGCAGCATCAAAGATGGATGATATTAAATCTACCCGATTTTCTCCATATTCCTTTTTAGTAGTATAAACATCGTCTACTTGCTTAACAGCATCTTGTTTTTCCTGCTTTGTTTTTTCAACATCTTCGACTGTTTTTGGTGCTCTAAGCGTTTCATTCGCAACCTGAAGTAATTGAACATCTACCTTTTCCGGCTTCACATTTGAAAACATAACTCCATAAGAAACGAGAGCAAGAATGACAAAAAGAAGCACTTGGAAAACCGTATGTTGAAGCAATTGCTTCACTTTTGACATTAATTGATTAATATCCATAATCGCAATATTCCTCCAAATCACCTTTTAACATGCCAATACAAAGTCATTAGTGAATTGTTTCATCATAAAAAGCATAGCAGTTTTTAAGCTAACTTTCATTATGAAAAAGAGTTCATTCGATACCTTTATAATAGATTGTTCAAAGTTTGTTGACATTCACAAAGTTGCATATCTAACTTTTTAATAAATTCGAATAACACTTTATTTCGTAAGTACATCAAAGTTTAACATAAATATGAAAATAATGTCATATCAAAAAGAAAAACCGCTTCACTGTATATGAACAGTAAGCGGTTTTTATAGATTATATATTATAAAATTTGGCACACTGTCTAAACTTACACCTGCTATGCTCGTCTTATTTCTGCCTCATAGCTCTTTTTGGATTTGAAGTAGAACAAGAAGTATAAACATCAATCCAAAAAGACCGGTGACGATTTTTCTTATGAATTATGTTTTTGGTAAGCTTCAACAATTCTACCTACTAGTCGGTGACGCACAACATCACTTCCATCAAGATAAATAAAGCTTATACCTTCTACTTCACTTAATATCTCCGTTGCAGCTACTAATCCAGATTTAGCTCCTCTCGGTAAATCAATTTGAGAACGATCACCTGTAATAATCATTTTTGAGCCAAAACCTAATCGAGTTAAAAACATTTTCATTTGTGCTTCTGTTGTATTTTGAGCTTCATCTAGAATAACGAAAGCATCATCTAAAGTTCTTCCACGCATATAAGCTAGTGGTGCTACTTCGATAATACCGCGATCAATTAGACGTTGCGTATGCTCAGCACCTAAAACGTCATGTAAAGCGTCATAAAGTGGTCTTAAGTAAGGATCTACTTTCTCCTTCAAGTCACCTGGTAGGAAGCCTAAGCTTTCTCCCGCTTCAACAGCAGGTCTCGTTAAAATGATTTTATTCACTTTACCATTCTTTAGAGCTGACACGGCCATTACTACTGCTAAATATGTCTTACCAGTACCGGCAGGACCAATTCCAAACACAATATCATGTTTACGAATGGCAGTAATATAATGCTTTTGACCTAACGTCTTAATTCGAATCGGCTTACCCTTTACCGTTTTTGCTATTTCTTCATCATACATATCTTGAAAGTATTCTAAAGTCCCTTTTTTTGCGAGAGAGATTGCATACGAAACATCTCGTGTACTAATTGAGATTCCTTTTCTAATTACTAAAAGAAGCGATTTAATTATGTCATTTGCCAGTTCAACTTTTTCTGAATCTCCACCAATTAAGATGGATTCGCCTCTTGTCACAATGGATATCTCTAGCTCTTCTTCAAGAACCTTTATGTTACTATCACCTGTTCCAAGAAGGGATAACGCTTCATTCGGTGTTTTTAAATTTACTTCAACCATTTTTTGTTCTATTGTCATTCCCTAATCTCCTTGAATAATTGGTCGTTCAATTGCGATATTTTCTAGTACTTGGTAATGTATAGATAATATAACTTTACCACTCTCAAAACTTTCGCGCAAAACTTTTCGACCAATCACTTCACTATTTTTAGGAAGCATTTTTTTTAAATCATTTTCAGCTACTTCGTGCCCTCTTAGAATCGCTTCTTTTTTTGAATATTCCCTAACAACGCTTTCTTTATCACGAAATGTAACTGTTTTATAAGAAAAAGGTAGCTTCCATCCAAGGAAAAATAAGGGCTTATCCGTTATATCTTTCTCATAATTCACAATTGTAGTCTTTTTGAAACCCCAAATTGGCAGGGAAAATGTCTTCATTTTGACATAATGTTTTGTTTCTTCTTTTCCGGAAAATACTGAGAATTCAGTCTTTAAAGGAATTGCCACATCTGACTTATACCAAACCTCTCCCCAAACACTTCCTTTAGCTGGAACAAGCACTGAAGACTTATCATTATTACTAATATTACTCGAAACAAGCACTTGCCCCTTATTAACATAATCATTCACACTAACGGCCGCTTTACCTTTTTCAACAAATATTTTCCGCACGATTGCTTTTTTATTCGCTATAATATTTTGCCGCGAGTCCATCTTGGCTCGTTTAGGCTCTTTCTTTTCTACTACTTGAAGATGGAAGGTTGTCCCTTTCAACTCCACTCCAACCCACGTAATCTCATCTATACTGCTTGATAACTTTTGCTGAATGGTACCAGATTCATCCATGTTAAATTGAAACTTTCCTGTTTCTACACCCATTTTCGTTAATTGTTGCCGTATCTTATGTTCCGTTTCAGGTTTTGCACCTGATATTTCAATACCCCATACTACATTGGATAAGAGAAAAAGACATGTAAGAAAAAGAAAAAAGCCTATTAGAAATCCACTATTAAAAAGCAATCTACGCCACAAAAAAGGTACTCCTGAACGTTTAAGAAAGGTAGCTTTACAATCATATTTACGAATTATTACACGCATTTTCTTCACATTATATAAGGCAATTGTAAAACAAATAGCATCAGTACCCATTTTTTTCATATTCCAAATACGTATCCGTTTTCTTACCATATCATTAACAAACGCTTCAACTTGTTGCCCATATGCTTTTACTTCCACATTTCCCGCATAGAAGTTTGTCCATTGATTCTTCATGGGTTTCCTCCCGAATATATTCATTTCTATTTTTTTCTCTTGTGGGAATTAAGAACTCATCAGAAGACGAATTCTTAATTCATTAAGTTCCATTCTTACAATGGGGATATCGCCCTCTAATGGTGGCTAGAACGTCATTAAATGTCCTTTAATATCCTCTCGTACTCATTTAAAAAGAAAGCTCTTAACGATACCATTAGGACGAAATGAATGTAACTGAGCTAATGACACCTTCTAATAGTATCTCTTCAGGAAGAATGGCTTTAATGACAAAAGTCTCCCCTTTTATCGAAAGTTGCCCTTGACTCAACCCTAACCGAATTTCATTATCTGAAAATGCCACTAATCCTCTATGATTTTCTATATATATATGTAGCTGACCAATCATCGTAATTCGAGGTAGGTCCATCATGACATCCTTTGGAAGATCAATGGTGTTAGTTAGCATTTGTCTGACTTTCTGACTCCATTTTTTTGCCATAAAAAAGAACCCCCTTTCATCTCATATGTATGAAATGAAACGGGGTTCTAGCACTTTTTTATAATATACATCCTTATTTTTTCAAACGCTGAAGCGGCTTCTTACATCTAGGAGGTCCTAACACCTCAGACATAATCATTCCATTTACTAATTCATTTTTATGAAAAGCATTTAATCCATTATTGCTTTGTATAGCTGATGGATTACTTTGCTTAATTGCGTTTGCTTTAGCCTCTAATGCAGCAGCTTGCTTCTCCCACTTCGCTTGTTGCTCAAGCAACTCTTGATACGAATTAGATATCTCTTGTTCAACATCTGGCTTAACATGAGTCGCCGAGCTTACAAGCTCTTTGACCTTCTTTGGATTTAAATCTTCTAATGCTTGTTTTACTTCTTTCATCTTTGGTGCATTTAAATCTTCCAGAACTTGCTTTATTTCTTTCACTTTACGCTTTTGCACAGGTTGAGCAGTAGGTCTTGGCGTAGGATCAAATTCAGGACGTTTATGCTTCGGTTTATCCTTTTTTTCCTTCCCAAACAAGGAACTAACAATACCCAAAATAATGAATAAGAAAAAAATATTTTCACTAAAAAAGGAAATAATCCTTTCTATCATAAGGAGTAAGCCTCCTTTCTAGAAGCGTTTTTTACAACTACTATTTCTTAGGTTGATCAGACAGCTTGCTGATAGAGCCTCTCATGTCTGTATCTGCATTTAAGTTTTGGATATTCATATAATCCATGACACCTAAATTACCTTCTTTAAGCGCTTCAGCCATCGCAAGTGGTACTTGTGATTCAGCTTCCACAACTTTCGCCTTCATTTCTTCTACTTTTGCTCTCATTTCTTGTTCTGTCGCTACAGCCATTGCACGTCTTTCTTCCGCTTTCGCTTGAGCAATCTTTTTATCTGCTTCTGCTTGGTCTGTTTGTAACATCGCACCAATGTTTTTTCCTACATCAACATCGGCAATATCAATCGATAAGATTTCGAATGCTGTACCTGAATCTAAACCTTTAGATAGAACAGTTTGTGAAATGCGATCAGGATTTTCTAAAACTTGCGCATGACTCTCTGAAGAACCAATTGTAGATACAATCCCTTCACCTACACGAGCAACGATTGTTTCTTCACCAGCACCACCGACTAGACGTTCGATGTTTGCACGTACTGTAATTCTTGCTTTGGCTTTTACTTCAATCCCGTTCATTGCTACACCGGCAATAAATGGTGTTTCAATTACTTTAGGGTTAACACTCATTTGAACCGCTTCTAACACGTCACGACCTGCTAAGTCAATAGCAGCTGTTCTTTCAAAGCTCAATTCGATATTCGCACGTTGTGCAGCAATTAAAGCATTTACTACACGATCAACGTTACCACCAGCTAAATAATGACTCTCTAATTGATTTGTCGACACATCTAAACCTGCTTTATGTGCTTTAATAAGTGGATTTACAACTCGACTCGGAATTACACGACGTAATCTCATCCCAATTAAAGTAAAAATACTTACTCGTACACCTGCAGCCAATGCTGAAATCCACAGCATAACCGGTACGAATGTGAAAAATATAGATAAAATTACGATACCAATAAATACTGCAACAATCAGCATAATTGTTTCTGGACCCATTATTTCAATCATCCTTCCTTCTTCTCTACTTGTCTTACAACAATTCTAGAACCTTCTGTTTTAACTACTTTTACAGGTATATCCTTCGCAATGAAGCTACCCTCAGATACTACATCCACTCGCTCATCATCAATTAAAGCGATTCCTGATGGTCTTAGTGGAGTTAATGTAACACCTTCACGCCCGATTAAATCAAGGCGATTCACATTGGACACATAACCACTTTCAGCACTTGTTGAATCAGTTAAAATCATTCTTCTTAAGAATTTCATTTGTTTACCAAACACCTTTACCATTAAGATTGATACTGATAAGGATACCACAAGAGCAATTAAGATCGAAACAGCCATATGTGTATTATTATCACCCGCTATAAACAAGCTACCAATTATACTTAGGCACCCTAATGCCCCAACAATACCGCCCGGTAAAAATAATTCTAAACCGAGAAGTGCGAGCCCAAGAAAAAATAATATAACGGTTTCATAGCCTGTAAGACCAGCGACTAAATGCCCGTAAAAGAATAAACCTAATGATGTAAGTCCGACTAGACCAGGTAATCCAAATCCCGGAGAAAATAATTCAATTACAAGTCCCAATGCACCTATTGTAAGCAGAATCGGAATAACTACAGGGTTTGTTAAGAATCTGGCTGCTTTTTCTGCAAAGCTTTCATCTATACTTCTAACATCGGCATTCTCAAGACCTAAATGCTTCAAGACACCATCCAAATTATCAACTGTACCTTCACTATATCCAACATCAGCCGCTTGTTTATTCGTTAACGTAAGCAACTTACCTTGCCCGGCACCAAGATCTGTTAGTGTATTATTTACATTAGCCATCGCTTCTGCATATTTAGGATCTCTATTATTCAATTCCGCTGCAGACTTCATAGAAGCAAGCCAGCTCGATTGTGCTTTCTTATCCGCTGCATTACCTTCATGATCAATAATTGCAGCTGAACCCATTGTTGAGCCAGGTGACATATAAATCTCACTTGTATTTAACGCAATGTATGCACCTGCAGACAACGCCTGCTTATCAATCCATGCAACCGTTTTTACATTCGAGTTCGCAAAAAGCCCACCTATATCCCATGCGGCATCGACTGCTCCTCCAAGCGTATTAATATGGAAGATTACCGCTTCTGCACCATTCTCTTCTGCAACATTTAATGCCCTTTGTAAAAATGCATGCAATCCTTTTTCAATCGTATCTTCAACAGGCACTACGTATACTTTTGGTTTAGCGGCACTCGTTTCAGTCGGGAAACTGAGCCAAGAAAAAGCTAAAAGTGAAAGTAATACTATGGAGAACCATTTACGCATTCTTATCCCCCCCTTTCAAAGGTTAATATGCGATATGTATGTTTACGTTTACAAACCAAAAAAGGTTTCATATTTTTTAATAAAAAGCATATTTAACAAGACATCCTAAAGAAAAATCCTGTAACTTTAATATTACAGGAATTCCAAATAAAAATATATGCTTTTCACGTGCCAATTACTTGTAAGTCAACATTCAAAAGCCACAAGCAGTTGCTTGTGGCTTTTAAACGAGTTTAAGATAGATGTTGTTGTACTAATTTATTAACAAGAGAGCCATCTGCTTTGCCTTTAACTTTAGGCATAAGTGCTCCCATAACTTTACCCATATCAGCTTTTGAAGTAGCTCCAACGCTTTGAATGGTTTCTTTAACAATTTCAGAGACTTCTGCTTCTGAAAATTGCTGAGGCATATAAGCTTCAACGTATTTAATTTCAGTCTGAATTTTTTCAACGAGGTCATCGCGACCAGCATTTGAAAACTCTTGGAGAGAGTCTTTACGTTGTTTTAATTCGCGAGAAAGGACAGTTAATTCTTCTGCTTCTGTTAATTCTGCATTGCCTAGTTTAATCGCTTCATTTTGAAGTGACGACTTAACCATACGAATAACAGAGAGCTTGTCTTTTTCCTTGTTCTTCATCGCTTGTTTCATGTCAGTGTTCAATCGTTCGAGAAGACTCATATTACCACCCTCTCTTAGAATTTACGTTTTCTAGCAGCTTCAGACTTCTTCTTACGCTTTACGCTTGGCTTTTCATAAAATTCGCGCTTTCTTGCTTCCTGTAATGTACCAGTTTTTGATACAGAACGTTTAAAGCGACGAAGAGCATCTTCAAGTGATTCGTTTTTACGAACTACGGTTTTAGACATCTCTATCCCTCCCTCCGAACACAACACACTAACTCAAGGTGTAACATAATTCATATCATGTACTTATCGATTATAATATAAGGATAATATAAGGTCAACTACTTCTCTAAAAATTGATACACGTAAGTATCTTGCTTTTTTTATTTCTCTAAAAAAACATATGATTTTTAGGCATGTCCTAGAATAAACCACAATATGATTGTCCTAAGGGGTGGGACAGATGCGAGAAATATTTCTTTTTACCGTATACATCATTTTATTTTTATTCGCCATGACAATTTTACGAAATGGGCTCTTTAATCTTACTGGTGAACGTTTAACAAATAAATTACAATCTTTGACGAATACTCCAGTCAAAGGTTTCTTTACAGGTATGCTTTTCACCGCTTTATTGCAAAGTAGCTCCGCCGTTATGGTCATGACTGTAGGGCTTGTTTCTGTTGGTGGTTTAACCTTTCAACAAAGTCTTGGGATCATTTTAGGAAGCAATATAGGAACTACAGTAACAGCGGAATTTATGACTTTTTCGATTGATCAATGGATTCTTCCCGGAATTGTTCTAGGCTTATTGCTCATCATTGTGAAACACCATATCATTCGACATCTCGGCTTTGCTCTACTTGGATTATTTCTCATTTTTTTCGCCATTGAAGGCTTCAAATCACTTTCACAACCATTAGCTACATATGATTTTTTTGCGAGTACATTACAATCTATCGAAAACCATAACTTATACGCTATTTTTATCGGAGCTTGTATAACTGGAATTATTCATTCAAGTACAGCAACAATCGGAATTGCAATGGGATTTATTGCTGGCGACCAACTATCTATTACCGCTGGAATAGCCTTAATGCTTGGCTCAAATATTGGGACATGTGTGACAGGCTATATCGCAAGCCTTGGTGCTGGAAAAGATGCACGACTTACAGCCTATGCACATATTTGGTTAAATATACTTGGCGTTATACTTTTTTACCCTTTTATCGACGAATTGCGTATGGCCGCAGCTTATTTCACTTCTGATGAACAAATACAATTAGCCCATGCCAGTGTTATTTTCAATGTTATTTGTTCATTACTGGTACTACCTTTCGTACATACATTTACGAAGTTTATACTTTTTGTTCATCGGAAATAAGAAAAACCGTAACCGGTCTTTTTGGATTGATGTTTATTCTTCTTGTCCTACTTCAAATCCAAAAAGAGCTATGCGGCAGAAATAAGACAAGCTGTTCTTGAAAACCCGCACTTGGTTTTCAAAACAGGTTGACTTATTTCCGAGCATAGCAGGTGTAAGGTTAGACAACACAAATTTTATATACATTCTATTCTTACAGACACAGACGACGAACAGTTAGAAAAAGAGGAGGCATGACACCATTAGTCACGCCTCCTCTTTATGTTACCTTAAAAATTAAGCACCATTAAAAAAACGGTACAATAAGCATACGAACAATGATTGAGAAAGCACTGATTCCAATGGACCAAGATCCTAAGGCCATACTGCCTCTGCGAATAGCAAGAAATCCTACGATAATCCCTAATGTCCCCCAAACCAATGGAGCATAGAACAATGAAAGAATAGCAAGAATTAAAGCTGAGATACCAAGCCCTTTTCCTCCGACTCTTTCTGTATTATCCGAATCTTCTTGTCCAAGCCTATAAGGAGCTGCTATTTCAGCGGCTGTTTCTTCATTATAATTCTGGTCGTCATTTTTATATTCATCCTCAAATCCATTATTATAATTTCCCACGATGTACCTCCTTAATTTTTTTAGGTGCACCGTTATTATTCACTTCATTTTTTAAAATTAAAGCATTTAAAAGCTGCATAAAAGGGGAAAAATTATTAATTTTAGTAAGATTAGACAACACAAAAAAGGCTCAAATTACACTAGCATAGCGCAATTTGAGCCTTTTTCTTATTTAAAATCCCAAAAATTAATAATCACTATTTGCAGTTAAACCTTTTATGATTGAAACTCCTGCACTAGCACCAATTCTTGTTGCACCTGCAGCAATCATCGTTTCTGCATCTTCTGTATTACGAACTCCACCAGAAGCTTTGACACCGATGTCTGGTCCAACTGTTTTTCTCATTAATGCGATGTCTTCTTTTGTAGCTCCGCCAGTTGAGAAACCAGTAGATGTTTTAACATAATCCGTTCCAGCTTTCACAGCTAATTCACAAGCGCGAACTTTCTCTTCATCAGTAAGAAGGCAAGATTCGATAATAACTTTTGTTAAAGCTTTACCTTTTGCTGCATCTACAACTGCTTTAATATCTCTCTCAACTAGTTCATTATTACCATCTTTTAACGCACCAATGTTGATAACCATATCTACTTCAGTAGCGCCATCTTTAATTGCTTGTGTAGTTTCAAATGCTTTAACTTCTGATGTATTTGCACCTAATGGGAAACCAATTACAGTACATACATCAACGCCTGAGCCTTGAAGTAATTCAGCGCATTTCTTTACCCATGTAGGATTAACACAAACTGAAGCAAATTTATATTCACGAGCTTCCTCACAAAGCGTTACAATTTGCTTTTCAGTAGTATCTGCTTTTAATACAGTGTGATCAATCATTCCTGCGATTTTATTATTCATTGTAGTTCTCCTTTTTAATAAAAATTGTTATTGTGCTTTTGACAATGAAGTCGCTTCTTCGTCTTTCATCACTTTAACAAACTGTCCTTCATTATAAGGATAACCCGCTTTTGTAATCTTTATTTTAACAATTTCCCCAACCATCTCTTCGTTACCAGTGAATACGACTTTCAAATAGTTGTCTGTATAACCAACATATAAATCCTCGTTTTCGCCTTCTGAAAAACGTTCTTCAGGAATGACTTCTAGCACTTCATTTTCAAAGTTAGAAGCATATTCCTTCGCTAATTGATCACTTAGAGCAATTAATCGATGAACACGATCATTCTTCACATCTTCATCCACTTGGTCTTCCATTCTTGCCGCTGGTGTCCCAGTACGTTTTGAATATGGGAATACATGCAGCTCAGAGAATTGATGTTCTTTAATAAAATCGTATGTTTCCATAAACTCTTCTTCTGTTTCCCCTGGGAATCCAACGATTACATCGGAAGTAACAGCAAGTCCAGGAAGTGCATCTTTCAACGCACGTAATCTTTCACCGAAGAATTCCATTGTATATTTTCTACGCATTCTTTTCAATACAGTATCTGAGCCAGATTGAAGCGGTATGTGTAAATGACGCACAACTTTTTTCGACGTTCTTAACACTTCAACTACTTCATCTGAAATCTGACTAGCTTCTATTGAAGAAATACGAATACGTTTTAACCCTACTACATTTTCTTCTAAATCACGTAGTAGCATTGCAAGATTATAATCTTTCATATCCTCACCATATCCACCTGTGTGAATACCTGTTAAAACAATCTCTTTATAACCTGCGTCTACTAGCTGCTGGGCTTGACGAATTACCTCATCTGGTTTTCGAGAACGCATTAATCCACGAGCCCACGGAATAATACAGAATGTACAGAAGTTATTACAACCTTCTTGGATTTTCAATGAAGCACGTGTACGATCTGTAAATGCAGGCACATCTAGCTCTTCATATACACGTGATTTCATGATGTTACCTACACCATTAATCGGCTCTCGCTCTTGTTTAAATTGTTCAATATATGGAATCATTTTGTTTCTGTCTTGTGTTCCAACTACAACATCTACCCCTGGAATTGCTAGAATTTCAGCAGGTGACGTTTGCGCATAACAGCCCGTAACACAAATAACCGCATCAGGGTTTTTACGAATCGCACGACGAATAATTTGACGGCTCTTCTTATCTCCTGTATTGGTAACTGTACACGTATTTATGACATATACGTCTGACTTCGCTTCGAAGTCTACACGTTCATAATTCTCCGCTTTAAACAGCTGCCAAATTGCTTCTGTTTCATAATGATTTACTTTACAACCTAATGTATGAAAAGCAACAGTTGCCATTTATCTTCACCCCATTAATTCTAATTGATATGAAACAGCTGAAAGTACATATAAAGGTGCTGTTTCTGTTCTAAGTATTCTTGGTCCTAAGCCGCATGCTGTAAAACCAGCATCTCTTAATGCTTCAACTTCTAACTCCGTTAAACCGCCTTCAGGGCCAAATACTACTATAACAGAAGCCCCCGGTTTCATCGTTTGAAGCGCCTTACTAAGAGCACTACTTTCATTTTTTTTAGCTTCTTCTTCATAAGCAACAAGAAGCACATCAAACTCTTTTGCTCGTTCAAGCAATTGACGAAGATTGAGTGGTGTTTCAACTTGCGGTACAACAGTACGATGTGATTGCTCGGCAGCTTCTTTCGCAATCTTCTGCAGACGCTCTACTTTCTTCGCTGCTTTCTTCGCATCCCATTTCACAATTGAACGATCAGCAATAAAAGGGATAAAGAAATGAGCTCCTAACTCCGTACCTTTTTGCACAATGTACTCTAATTTATCCCCTTTAGGCAAACCGCTCACGATAGTTACTTGAACAGGTAATTCTTTCTCTTCATTCAACCATTCTATAACAGTCCCCAAAACCTCTTCATTGGTAATGTTTTCAATACGTACTAATGCACTGCCCTTATCTCCAAGTACACAAATAACCTCTTCTCCATCAGTCATTCTTAATACTTTTGCGATATGATGATAATCACTATCTTTAATTGTCACAACATCGTCTTTTATTTGCTCAACTGGAACAAAATATCGTTGCATGCTTCCTACACCTACTCCGTCAAATTTCCGTTTTAAAAAATGAACAAGTGGCACTCTGAAAAACCGTCACCGGTCCTTTTGAATTGAAGATTTCACTTCTTGTTTGACTTCAAATTCAAAAGGAGACATGCGCCAGACATAAGGCGGGCTGTTCTTGAAAACCTGCTTATGGTTTTCAAAACAGCATGACTTATGTCCAAGCATGGCAGGTGTAAGGTTAGACATCGAAAAACCGCCACCGGTCCTTTTTACCCCTTTAAAGCAAAAAGGAGCCACACGCAAGACTAGCCGAGCCGTTCTTGAAAACCCGCTTTTCGATTTTCAAAAACGGATTGGCTCAGGAGACCCTCGTGTGGCAGGTTCATCTTATTATAATTAAAAGAAAAGCTTACTTCTTCTTTGCAATGAAAGCTACCCAATCTTCCATTACCATTGTTTCCATGATTTCGAATCCAGATGCAATAAGAGCTTCTTTCACTTCATCTTTTTTCTGTAAAATAATACCTGAAGAAATAAAGTATCCGCCTTGCTTTAATCCAGTTGCTACATCATCCGTAAATCGCATGATAACTTCAGCTAAGATATTTGCTACAATGACATCTTGAAGTCCAGTTACACCATCTAGCAAGTTATTTTGCGACACATTTACTGTATCTTGTACTTTATTCAACTTAATATTAAGTTTCGCTGATTTAACAGCTACCTCATCTAAATCTAAAGCTTCAACATGAGATGCTCCTAACATAGCCGCAGCAATACTTAATACGCCTGAACCAGTTCCAACATCAACAACCTTGTCTCCACGATTCACCATTTTCTCTAAAGCTTGAATACATAAGACTGTTGTTGGATGCGTTCCTGTTCCAAATGCCATTCCTGGATCAAGTTCAATAATCAATTCATCGCTAGATACAGGTTCGTACTCTTCCCAAGTAGGAACAATAGTGAATCTTTCCGAAATCTTAACAGGGTGATAATATTTCTTCCACGCTGTAGCCCACTCTTCTTCATTCACTTCACTGATTGTTACAGAATTTAATCCTAAATCAATATCATAAAGCATTAAGCTATTAATCGCTTCTTTAATACCTTCCACCGTTTCACCTAAGAAACTATTCACAGGAAGATATGCTTTCATTAAAACGCCTTCTTCAGGATAATCATCAGGATTAAGTTGGTAGATCTCACCAAACTGATCTTCTCTTTCTTTAAAAAGATCTTCCCTATCTTCGATTACAACTCCGCTTGCACCCGCTTCGTGTAAAATATTTGAGATCGGTTCGACCGCTTCACTTGTTGTATGGATTGCTATTTCAGACCATTTCATTTACTACCAACTCCTGTTTGAATTATTCTCCTTTAAAAGCGCGCTTCATTTTTGCAAAGAAGCCCTCTGTATGCTCATCAGTAGTCTCTCCACTAACTTCAGCATACTCTCTTAACAATTGCTTTTGCTTATCACTTAACTTCTTAGGTGTAATCAACTTCACGATAATATGTTGATCTCCTTGACCGTAACCACGAACGTTAGGAATACCTTTTCCTTTTAAACGGAATCTAGTACCTGTTTGCGTACCAGCAGGGATTTTCAATTGAACTTTTCCATGTAATGTTGGAACTTCAATTTCATCTCCTAATGCCGCTTGCACGAACGTTAATGGTACTTCGCAGTACACATCGTCTCCATCTCTTTCAAAGAACTCATGCTCTCTTACATGGAACACAACGAATAAATCACCTGAAGGACCACCATTTACACCTGGTTCACCTTGTCCAGATACACGTAATTGTTGACCATCATCGATACCTGCGGGAATTTTAACGTTGATTTTCTTTCTTTTCTTAACTTTCCCTGTACCAGAACATGTAGTACATTTGTTTGGAATATCTTTACCCGTTCCATGACAGTGACGACAAGTTGTACGGTTTACAATTCTTCCAAATGGGGTATTTTGTTCAATATTAACTTGACCACTTCCACCACAATGAGAACAGTTTTCTACCTTTGTACCTGGTTTAGCCCCAGTACCTTTACATGTATCACAATTTTCCTCGCGAGGAATTTCAATAGTTGTTTCTTTACCAAAAACAGCATCCTCGAATGAAATTGTCATTGTATATTGAAGGTCATTCCCTTTTCGTGGTGCATTTGGATCTCGTCTACTTCCGCCACCGCCAAAGAACGTGCTGAAGATATCTTCAAAACCGCCAAAGCCCCCACCAAAATCTTGACCACCAAAGCCGCCACCACCAAAGCCTTGATTTGGATCAGTATGTCCAAATTGATCATAATGTGCGCGCTTTTGTTCATCGCTTAAGATTTCATAAGCTTCTTTGATTTCTTTGAATTTATCTGCAGCATCCGCTTCTTTATTAATATCAGGATGATATTGTTTTGAAAGTTTACGATATGCTTTTTTTATTTCATCTTTTGAAGCGCTTTTGCTGACCCCTAACACCTCATAATAATCTCTTTTACTCATAAGCTTTCAACTCCCGGTTCTTTCACATAAATGTTATTTTATCACTTACTTTATAGTGGTTGCAATAATGAAAACCGTCACCGGTCCTTTTTCATGAAGCACTTACTTCTTGAATAAACTTCAATGGAAAAGGAGCCACACGGCAGAAATAAGACGAGTCGTTCTTGAAAACCCGCTCTTGGTTTTCAAAACGTATTGGCTTATTTCCAAGTGTGGCAGGTGTAAGGTTAGACACCACGGAAAATTATATACATTCTTTTATCACATGCACTAGTAATATATTGTAAAAATCCAAAAAGTGTTTTCACAAAACGAAGGCTAATATCGCCGGAGAATGATCTAAACTCTAAAAAAAAGTCAAAGCCCTAAACGATGACTTTGACTTTTTTTACATTCGTTGTTACTTACAAAACTTACTTTTTATCTTTATCGTCTACTTCAGTAAACTCAGCATCTACAACGTCATCGTCTGCTTTTGCTTCACCTTGACCAGCTTCAGCACCTTGAGCTGCTTGTTGAGCTTTTGCTGCTTCTTCATAAAGCTTCATAGTAAGATTTTGAACGATTTCTTGAAGAGCATCCTTCTTAGTGCGGATTTCTTCTAAATCATTCTTCTCAATTGCTTCTTTAAGAGCATCTTTAGCAGCAGTTGCAGATTCAATTTCAGAAGCATCTACTTTACCTTCAAGATCTTTCACAGTCTTTTCAGTAGTAAATACTAATTGATCAGCTTCATTGCGTAAGTCTACTTCTTCCTTACGTGCTTTGTCAGCCTCTGCATTTTCTTCAGCTTCTCTAACCATACGTTCTACTTCTTCATCTGATAAGCCTGAAGAAGACTTAATTGTAATAGTTTGCTCTTTGTTAGTACCTAAATCTTTAGCACGAACATTTACGATACCGTTTTTATCAATATCGAATGATACTTCGATTTGTGGAATTCCACGTGGTGCTGGTGGAATATCAGTTAATTGGAAACGACCAAGTGTTTTGTTGTCGTTAGCCATTGGACGCTCACCTTGAAGTACATGGATATCAACAGCTGGTTGGTTATCAGCAGCAGTCGAGAATACTTGAGACTTACTTGTTGGAATTGTTGTATTACGATCAATAAGTTTCGTGAATACGCCACCCATTGTTTCAATTCCTAGAGAAAGTGGAGTTACATCAAGTAATACTACGTCTTTAACATCACCAGTTAAAACGCCACCTTGAATTGCAGCACCCATTGCTACTACTTCATCAGGGTTAACACCTTTATGTGGGTCTTTTCCAGTTTCTTTACGTACCGCTTCAACAACAGCTGGAATACGAGTAGAACCACCAACAAGGATTACTTTATCAATTTCAGATGTGCTTAAGCCAGCATCTTTAACAGCTTGACGAACAGGTCCCATTGTACGCTCGATTAAGCTATGAGATAACTCTTCGAATTTCGCTCTTGATAGAGTTACATCTAAGTGTAATGGACCAGCTGCACCAGCAGTGATGAATGGTAATGAAATTTGCGTAGAAGTTACACCAGAAAGGTCTTTCTTCGCTTTTTCAGCAGCATCTTTTAAACGTTGAAGAGCCATTTTATCTTGACTTAGATCGATAGCATGTTCTTTCTTGAATTCCTCTACTAGGTAATCGATGATTACTTGGTCAAAGTCATCTCCACCAAGACGGTTGTCACCAGCAGTAGATTTAACTTCAAATACACCATCACCAATTTCAAGAATTGAAACGTCGAAAGTACCGCCACCAAGGTCAAATACAAGAATTGTTTGATCTTCGTCTGTTTTATCCATTCCATATGCTAGAGCTGCAGCAGTTGGTTCGTTGATAATACGTTCAACTTCAAGACCTGCGATTTGACCAGCATCTTTCGTAGCTTGACGCTCAGCATCATTGAAGTAAGCAGGAACTGTGATTACAGCTTTCGTTACTTTCTCACCAAGATATTCTTCTGCATAGCCTTTTAAGTGTTGAAGAATGATAGCAGAGATTTCTTGTGGAGAATAGTCTTTGCCTTCAATATTTTCTTTATAAGTAGTACCCATATGACGTTTGATAGACATAATTGTGTTAGGGTTTGTGATTGCTTGACGCTTAGCCACTTCCCCAACTTGTCTTTCACCGTTTTTAAATGCAACAACTGAAGGAGTTGTGCGGTTACCTTCTGGATTTGGGATAACTTTTGCTTCTCCACCTTCAAGTACAGATACGCAAGAGTTAGTAGTACCTAAGTCAATACCGATAATTTTACTCATGTCAAAATTACCTCCTAAATAATATGTAATTCTCTTTTATTGATTTACTTTCACCATTGACGGTCTAAGAACACGATCTTTGAGCTTATACCCTTTTTGAAACTCTTCAACCACAATATTTGCCGCAAAATTTTCATCACTTACTTGCATAACCGCTTGATGGAAATTCGGATCAAATTCTTGGCCAACAGCTTCAATTGGTTCAACGCCTTCTTTTTGAAGTGCATCCATCATACTTTTGTACACCATTTCCAGACCTTGAAGCATACTTTTCGTTTCTTCATTTTCTGTTGGTACAGCAAGGGCTCTTTCGAAATTATCTAACGAAGTAATTAGTTCGCTTGCTAAACTTTGGACTCTATATTTTTGAGCAGCCTCTAAATCTAATTTAGAGCGTCTTCTTGAGTTATCGAAATCAGCTTGTAATCGAAGATAACGGTTTTCCATTTCTTCCATTTTTGCTGTTAAACTACGAGTATTTTCCTCTGCCTTTGCAAGTTGTTGTTCACAAGTTAATTCTTGTTCAACTTCAACTGTATCTTCTGATGAAGTAGTTTCTTCCTCAGCAAAGATTTCTTCTACACCAGCATTGTCAGCTACTGTTTCTTCAACTTCTTTTTTGTTTTGTTCTGACATGATACTCACCTCCCTATGAAAGCCATATCTATGTTTTTTATTTAAAACTTATAGCAACTTGCAGTTTACTAAAAGATTTATATACTAACGGAATCATCTACTTCTTAAATTCTGAACAGAGAAAAAGGCAAAGCGATGCCACGCCCTTCTCTCAATATCTCCACTTCTATCTATTTTGATACAATTTAGTCAAAACAGTAGAGAAGTCTTGTGAGAATAATTTTAAAAGTGAGATAACACGCGAATAGTCCATTCTTGTAGGTCCTAAAATAGCAACTGTGCCAAACTGTTTTTGACCTATCGAATATGTTGCTGTAATTAAGCTGCAATTCTCCATTGCTGGATCATTATTTTCACTACCAATTTTGACATGAACACCGAGTGGATTCTTAACAATCAATTGATACAATTCCTTCTCATGTTCAATCATTGATAATAGAGATCGGACCTTTTCAATATCATTGAACTCTGGTTGACTTAGCATATTCGTTTTTCCGCCGAAGAAGATTTTCTCATCCGGAACCACTTGTAGCGTTTCTGCTAATGATGTAACCATCTGTTCATAATTGTTTATGTGTTGTCTAAATAAGGCTGCAACTTCATTTTGAATTCTTACGCCTAGTTCTACTAAAGGAACACCAACTAATTGATCATTTAATATATTCACGATCTTCTCAATTTGACTTCCGTCTATGGATGTTGGTAACTGAATTAATTTGTTTTCCACATGTCCTGTATCCGTGACGATTAAAGCAACCGCTGTTTCACGATCAATTGGTACAAGTGAAATTTTTTTCAATTTATTATCTCTAACCTTTGGACCTAAAACAATTGCCGTATAATTCGTGATTTCTGATAATATTTGTGCAGATTTTTGGACAACCTTTTCTAATTCATAAATCTTATCAACGAAAACAGACTTTAGCTTTTGCATTTCCTCATTTTGAACTAGTGGAGGAGAGAGCAAATGATCGACATAATATCGATACCCTTTTTCAGAAGGAACTCTTCCTGAAGATGTGTGTGTTTTCTCAATAAAACCTAATTCTTCTAAGTCAGCCATATCATTACGAATAGTTGCAGAACTAAACGTAATATCACTTTTTTTCGATAAACTTCTTGAGCCGACCGGCTGTGCAGAACGAATAAAGTCATCAATGATTACTTGTAGAATTAATAACTGACGATCTGTTAGCATGTTTGATCACCTCTGTTAGCACTCCTACACAACGAGTGCTAAATCTACTTAATAACTTATCAAAATCACTATACAATGTCAACGGTTTTACCCAATTCCTATAAACGATTGAAACACTTCATTTCCGAGCAATTTCCCCGCTCTAGTCAAAGAAATCCGTCCATCCTTAATCACAACTAGTTGCCGCTCTAACAGTTCCTCGATTTGTTCTTTAAATACATCCATTAAATCCAGTTTAAAGCGTTCTTTAAACAGTTGAAGTGAAACACCTTCCATCTTTCTTAACCCTAGAAACATTTCTTCTTCCATACGTTCATTGAGTGGTACTGGATGAACGCTCATACGTGGTAGTTCTCCATTTTCGATAGGAGTCATATATTTTTTCAATGGACCGTAATTCGCGATACGCTCTCCATTCACATAGCTATGAGCACCAGCTCCAAAACCGTAATAATAGTCATTATCCCAATATGTCGTGTTGTGGCGACTTTCATAGCCCTCTTTCGCAAAATTACTAATTTCATAATGATGTCGCCCATGCTCTTCCATTGTATCCATTAGTATTTCATACATTTCCGCTTCTAAATCTTGACTTGGCAATCGAAGAGCATCTTTTTGCATCAAGTTGTAAAATACAGTCTTTGGCTCAACGATTAATGAGTAACTAGAGTAGTGAGGTAAATCTAGCTCTAAAGCTAACCTTAATGACTCTTTAAAGTCTTCCTTCGTTTGTCCAGGTAATCCGTACATTAAATCAATTGTAATATTTTCAAATCCTGCTTCACGTGCTTTCGCAATCGAATCAAATACATCTTCCGGACGATGTGTTCGCCCAATACTCTTCAAGATTTTCTCTTGAAAAGCTTGCACACCAAAACTAATTCGATTTACACCCGCTTGCTTAAGTATACGCATCTTATCGATTGATAAATCTCCAGGATTCGCTTCAAATGTGTATTCCACTGATTGACGATCAAACGGGAGAACTTCCTCAATAGAATCACATAGCACTTGTAATTGCTCTTCATTCAAGGACGTCGGTGTACCACCACCCACATAAATCGTCGAAAGCTGATCTGTTGGTTGCTGTTGTAATGTTAACTCCATTTCCTTTTTCAACATATGCAAATATTTCTCTACTGGCTGCCCTTTTAAAAACATTTTATTAAAGTCACAATAATGACATATATGTTCACAAAACGGGATATGAATGTATGCACTCTTCATTTCTTAACCAACTCCTTCCATTCTCTTCTCTATAGAAAAAAGGCTAGTGAAGGTCAACCTTTTCTAGCCTTTCAAAATTTTATTTTTTTGTATTTGTATCGTCCATTTTTAATACTGCCATAAAAGCTTCTTGCGGAACTTCTACAGAACCAACTTGCTTCATACGTTTTTTACCTTCTTTTTGCTTTTCAAGAAGTTTACGTTTACGTGAAATATCTCCACCATAACATTTTGCAAGTACGTTTTTACGCATCGCTTTAATCGTTGAACGAGCCACGATTTTTTGACCGATTGCTGCTTGGATTGGTACTTCGAATTGTTGTCTTGGAATTAAATCTCTTAACTTATCTACAATTACCTTTCCACGTTCATAAGCAAAGTCACGGTGTACGATAAAGCTTAGTGCATCGACCGTTTCATTATTTAATAGAATATCCATCTTCACTAGTTTAGACGGTTTATATCCAATTAATTCATAGTCAAAAGATGCA
Organism: Bacillus massiliigorillae; assembly: GCF_000380245.2. Lineage (GTDB taxonomy): Bacteria > Bacillota > Bacilli > Bacillales > DSM-1321 > Bacillus_AD > Bacillus_AD massiliigorillae. Next base: position 457,580 of record NZ_HG428741.1, on the reverse strand, counting down.
TATCCTTTCGTACTTGATTTCAATTGGTCGAAGAAGTCATAAACAATTTCAGATAACGGAATTTCGTAAACAATACTAACACGTGTTTCATCTAAATATTGCATATCGATGAAATCACCGCGTTTTTCTTGGCAAATTTCCATAATTGCGCCAACGTAGTCTTTTGGAGCCATCATTGTCGCTTTTACATATGGCTCTTCTACGTTTTCGATTTTTTGAGGATCTGGCATATTAGAAGGGTTATCAACTGTTACAGTAGAACCATCTGTCATTTGTACATGGTAGATAACACTTGGTGCAGTAGTAATCAAATCAATCTTGAATTCTCTTTCGATACGCTCTTGAATAATTTCCATATGAAGCAATCCTAAGAATCCACAACGGAAACCAAATCCAAGTGCTTGTGATGTCTCAGGCTCGAATTGTAATGCTGAGTCATTCAACTGGAGTTTCTCTAATGCTTCACGTAAGTCATTGAAGCGAGCCGAATCAATCGGATATAGACCACAATATACCATTGGATTTAAAGTACGGTAACCAGGAAGAGCTTCAGTAGCACCGTTTTTCGCATTGGTAATGGTATCCCCTACGCGTGTATCACCAACGTTTTTAATAGCGGCTGTTAAGAATCCAACATCCCCTACGTTTAATTCATCCACAATTGTAGACTTCGGAGTGAACACACCTACTTCAATTACTTCAAACTCTTTACCTGTAGCCATCATTTTAATTTTATCTCCAGGCTTAACGCTTCCTTCTACGACACGAATGTATGCAACTACACCACGATATGCATCGTATAAAGAGTCAAAGATTAGAGCTTTTAATGGAGCATCTGGGTCACCTTCTGGCGGTGGCACTTGAAGAACAACTTGCTCTAGAATATCTTCAATTCCAATTCCAGCCTTCGCTGAACATAGAACCGCTTCCGATGCATCCAAACCAATTACTTCTTCAATTTCATTACGAACTCGTTCAGGGTCCGCACTTGGTAAATCAATTTTATTTATAACTGGAAGAATTTCTAAATTATTATCTAAAGCTAAATACACGTTCGCTAATGTCTGAGCTTCAATCCCTTGCGCAGCATCTACGACTAATACAGCACCTTCACATGCAGCTAAACTACGAGATACCTCGTATGTGAAATCGACGTGACCTGGCGTATCTATCAAATGAAAAATATATTCTTCCCCATCAGAAGCTTTATATTTCAATTGTACTGCATTCAACTTAATAGTTATTCCACGCTCACGTTCTAAGTCCATAGAATCGAGCAATTGAGCTTTCATTTCACGCTGAGCTAACGCATTTGTTTTCTCTAAAATACGGTCAGCTAAGGTAGATTTCCCATGATCAATATGAGCGATAATGGAAAAGTTACGGATTTTCGATTGTCGTTTTAATTTTTCTTCTCTATTCATTTAATCCACTCCTGTATGTCGACACAAATACACTATTTTTCATTATAACCTGTCAAAAAGCAACATTCAACATGAAAAGCGGAAAGTGGTCACTTAGCGACGTATGGACCGGAGCACTCTGATACGTGATAAAGGAAACACGAAGAACGTAGTGATTCGATGTTGACTTATCGTAGAGAAGAGTGTGAAGTCCACTAGTCGCTGACCACTTGGAGCTAGACACATCGAAAAGCGGAAGTGCCCCGTTTTGCTCCGTATGAACTGGAACCCGCTGACTTATCGTAGGGAGATAAGCAAAGCCCAAAGCAAAAAGGAGACATGCTCACTCACAAGACGAACTGTTCTTGAAAACCTACTTTTGGTTTTCAAACAGAACGACTTACGACCGAGCATGTCCATTTCACTTATTCAACAATCTCCCACTAATCCGGTACAACAAAATCTAGCGCTTTATTAAATAGAGTTTTCGAACTTTCCGTAATTTTCTTTCCTAGGTTTGAAAACGCATTAAACGCTTTTATTTCTTCTAGCTTCTCTTTCTTCTCTTGTAAATCATAACTATTAATTTCTTTTCCAAGAATAGAAGCATCTATTTCCCCGTCTCGTTGTTCCACAGAGACAGCACTATATAATTTTGGATCATCGTAGCCTCGCATATTCAACATCCCAATATTGGCTTTTTGCATGCCTAATAAAACGCCTACAAAAAATATAATAAGTACCAATAGAAATTTCAAAAAAAAGCGAAACATACAATCACCCTGCTTGTATTATTTAAATTCTAGTTTTGAATTACACCGTTAACTTCCTTTATTCCATTTTCTGCTACATAATAATCACTAAACACGTCAGCAAATGCCTGCATAGATGCTTGTAATTCTTCAAATGTATTATCAACCCCACCTGCTTCAATCAACATCGCGCGCTCTGATAAATCTTGATTATAAACACCATTATTCCCAGGCCCACCTTGTTTAAAAACCCCTCGCGATAAACCAGGGTATTTTTTTTCAAGTGCCTGATGGAGCTTAGATGCTAGAGCAAAATTTTTCTTATATTGAGCATTCTCCCCACCAACTATAAAGGCAAGCTTGGCATACACTTTTCCTTTGATAGTTATTGTAGTATTTTTCTTCGGTGCGGAATCACGATGAACATCAATGAGATAGTTTAAATCCTTATTCTTCGCCATCGCATCTTGTACAACTAGTCTGGATTCAGCATAGGCTTTTGAATACTTTAATCCCTTATTTGACAATCGTTTAATAATATCCGTATCATTCTCAGTTGCACCTATACCATTACTTTCCAAGCTACTTTGTAGTAATTGACCTACTTTGGTTACATTAATTTTCGAATGCTCCGCTCGATCAGCATTCGTTACACCCTTCAAATAAGGAGTATAGGACTCATACGTATGTGTATGATAAATCAAAACAACTTTCTTGCCATTCGTTATATTACTTTTCTTGTTAGAGTTCGAATCTTTCAATGGAGTATCAAGATTATCTACGTTTTGTAAATCAGCATCATTTTCCGCCACAACTTTATCATCTGGTGGAGATGACTCGTAAGGCATATTCGTATAATCCGTTCCTTCACCAGCCACTAATATCTCCGAATCAAAATGAGCAAATCCAGGTAACTCTCGTCCCAATAAACTTCTCGGGTCGTCTAACGAGATATTCGCTGAAAGCTTCAATAACTGTTTTTCCAAAGAGTCTTTCTTGTCAGTCTCTTCTATTGATGCTGCAAAATAACGATTTTCAAATGATAGTAACGAAAATAACATCTTTCCAGAAAAAATACTTGTAGCATCGTTTACTGATTTGGAAGATGGACGATATTCAGGATTCACTGATGTTAGTAAACCACTTAACGAAAACACAAACAGTAAGAGGACTATAACAGCTAGAAATATTTTTACTAGTAGAGATCCTTGAATAATCGTAAACGGGCTATAGTGATAGTGTTTTTTCATCATTTTCCCCTTTCACAGCTTGTCTATTAAATAAATATGACTTTGCTAGAAAAGGTAGAACTAAAAATATCAGCCCTAAAAATTACAATTTCAAGTTAGTATAACCTCATTAATTTTCTATTACTTCGTATGATAGCCCGTATTCTCCTGATTTACTGCCTCATGTAGTGCAGCATTTAATCCGTTTGCAATTAAGTTCGACATATCCTCCATGAAAACATCCACTTCTTTTGGCGTTACCATTAAATTATGACCAAGAGGAGCTAATACTTCATGGATAAATTTTCGCTTTTCTTCTTCCGGAAGAGTTCCAATAACGCCCATAAAGGTTTTTCTTTCCTCTTCTCCCGGTAAATCATCGTCAGTTAATTTTTTTCTTTTTCCAAAGTTTAGTCCGGCAGGAGCAAGTGCTCTTGATGGACGATTTCCTTCTTTCAATTCTTTACCAAAATGCTTCAAAATATAATCAATCGTATCACTCGTAATTGTAACTGCATCTACAACTGTCGGAATTCCAATCGCAATGACAGGAATTCCAAGTGTTTCCTTACTTAATTCTTTTCGCTTATTACCTACACCTGACCCAGGATGAATACCTGCATCAGAAATTTGTATAGTAGCATTCACTCTTTCTAGTGAACGAGCAGCAAGAGCATCAACAGCAATAACAAAATCCGGCTTCGTCTTTTCGATAACGCCAGAAATAATATCACTCGTCTCAACACCCGTAATTCCCATAACACCTGGTGCAATGGCACTAACTGGACGATAACCTTCCTTTACTGTTTCCGGCTCTAGTTTAAATAAATGCCGAGTTATAATTAAATTTTCTACAACTGATGGACCAAGAGCATCGGGGGTAACATTCCAATTTCCCAATCCAACAATAAGAGCACTTGCATCTTCTTTAATTTGTAGCTTTTTTAGAAAATACGAAAACTCTTTGGCAAAAACCTCTTCCACTCGTTGTTGTGTGTCACTATCACCAGAACGAATTCCTTGTACTTCAATCGTTATGTAATTCCCTTCTTTTTTTCCGATTTGTTTTGCACCTTCAGCCGTTACTTCAATTAATGAAACAGTAATATCATTTTCCGTTTTTTCTTTAATAATAACGCCAGCTATTTGTGATATATCCTTCTCTCCAGCTACCGTTCTTTCTTCAATCAACATTTCATTTGCTTCTAATGCTAAATCTGTTCTTATAGCATATTTACTGTAATCTACTTTCTCTTCCATAGGCACTGCCTCCCAAACCAAAGTTCTCTTATTTTTCCATATTTAATTACAATTATTCTTTTGTGGTTATTAAAAAATTTCTTTCAAGAGAAAAACCTTTTACAATCAACAATAAAATAGTGTACAATGCATATTAGTATTGCAATATAAATGTCAGTCTGATAGAATGATTTTTGTTGCTTAAACAAGAAATTTAAAAGTCGAGTTTATTTTATATAGATCTCGATTCCTAATATAGGAGGTGACACCGGAATGCCTAACATTAAATCTGCGATTAAACGTGTAAAAACGAATGAAGTAAAAAGAGCTAACAATATTACTGCTAAGTCTTCAATGCGTACAGCTGTTAAAAACGCTGAAACTGCAATTGCTAACAATGATGCAAACGCTAAAGACACTCTATTAGCTGCTGTAAGAAAATTAGACAAAGCTGCTTCTAAAGGTCTTATCCATAAAAACGCGGCTGCCCGCAAAAAATCTCGCTTAGCTAAAAGACTAAACAGTCTTAACGCATAATTAAAACGATCCTTTGGATCGTTTTTTTTGCAAATAAAAAGACGTGGCATAAACCACATCTTTTTATTCTCTCTTAAATTCTACCGATTATTCACTCGACTTCCACTTTGTAAAATTATCAACTCTAATAATAATGCTTTATCCATTTGCCCTGTTTTCATTTTGTAATCCGCATCCGCAATATTATTTAAGAAAGTCATTAATTCTTTCTCATGGAAATAACGAGCTTTTTCCAATGCTAATTTGACGCGGAAAGGATGAATTTTTAAGTGCGTGGCTATTTTTTGCTGACCGTAACCATTTTGAGCTAAACTTTTTGCCACATACATAATGCGTACTTGCGAAGCCATAAGCGCTAACACTTTAATTGGCTCCTCATTTTGACGCAGTAACGATTGCAATAATTGTATAGCTTGCGATGCCTTACGGTTCATGATGAAATCAATTAATGTGAAAATGTTTTGTTCTAATGATTTTGAAGCTAAATCATTCACTGTTTGTACAGTAATCACTTTCTCTTCAAACACGTATAACGCCATTTTCTCGATTTCATTCGAAAGTAACAACAAGTTCTGTCCCGCTGTCTCCATTAAAGCTTGAATTGCATCACGTTCAATCTGCACACCATGCGTAGCAGCTTGCCCTTCTATCCACTTTATAAGCTCTTGATCTTTTAATTTATTTGCTTCGACAACTGTTGCATATTTCTTCAACTGTTTTGTAATTTTTTTTCGTTCATCTAGTTTTTCATATGGCGCTGCAATAACCACAATAGAAAACGGAGAAGGATTTTCTACATAATCGAGAAATAATTGAATATTATGCTCTACTTTTTCTTTTGTTTTTTCTGCTGTTAAAAAATAAGGATTATGTAAAATCACTAATTTCCGCTCACCCATGAAAGGAAAGGTTTCTGCTTCCTCAAGAGCAATGTGAATCGGTGTTTCTTCTAAATCAAAGTTCGAAACATTAAATTCCACTTCACTTTCTTCTAATGCATTTTCCATTAAAGTCGAAAGTGTTTTTTTTATAATAAATGGCTCAGGGCCATACAGTAAATATAAAGGAGCGAATTGCTTCTTCTTCATTTGTTTCCATACTTCTAATGCCAAACTAATCGCCTCATTTTGCTTGTATTAACATAATGTTAGCGATGATTGTTTTAATTATCAAGTAGGAATAATAGGGAGCATTTTGGACATAAGTATAAAAGTACCTTTATCGAACATAAAGGGGTCATCCTCATCTCATCAAGACGACCCCTAATCTATATAAACGCAGAATGCTAAGCCCCGGGAAAACTTGACTTTCTGCGGTATACCAAATCATTACTAGTAACGGTGGTGTAGTCATTATTCTTTCCAGACAAAATCAAACTATATGTGACAACTCTTACTAGTTGTGGAAAACGATTTAGTGCCGTATAGATTTTTTTAGTGTAATCGCTTATACTATTTAAGAATATATGGGAGGGATGGAAAATGAATACATTTGAACAAGATGTGCAATCAAAGCGTAATGATGCCACTGATTCAGCAGTAGGATTTATAGTTTCTTTCGGGTTTTTCGCCACAATGTTCATCATCGCAACAGTGATTAAATACGTTGCAGGTTAAAACAGTACATAGACCTTCCATTCAATAATGGGGGTCGTTTTTTTATCATCTTGGGCTCTTCGAATACAATCCTATACTATGGCAATGTGACCGAAAAGGTTCCTCTTCCCCATAAATATTTATACTGTATAGCTCCGTTCTGATCCGTGCGTAGAAGGTGGATATTGCGCTCCTGCAACAATTCTAGCACTTCTGGGCTTGGATGATTATAGCGATTGTTTCTCCCGGCCGATACAACCGCTACCCGAGCATTAAGTTGATTTAGAAAAAGAGGCGAACTAGAATGCTTACTTCCATGATGCCCTACCTTCAATACATCCACTTCTAACTGAGGATACCTTCTTATAAGCTCTTGTTCACCTTCCTCACCTAAATCCCCCGTAAATAACCACCTTACTCCATTTATAGTCGCTAACAACACAAGGGAACTTTCATTTGAATTACCTGTGTACTTAACTGGATGCACTACACGAAAAGTATCCTTTCCCCTTCTCCACCCCTCTCCATCTTCTAATAAAGTCATTTTACTTCTCTCTTTAATAGCTCCTTCCCACATCGCAGTAGCAATAAAATCCTTCCTTAATGCTTCCGGAATCACAATCTCTTTTACTCGCATCGCCTTCATGACAGCATTAGCACCACCAATATGATCTTGGTCATCATGCGTCAAAATGAGTTTATCGATTTTACGAATACCTTTGCTTTTCAAAAAAGGAACAACAATATCTTCACCAGGTTCAAAAGACTTTCGCTTCTTCCGCCATTCATCTTGAGAAAATAGTAATACACCGCCTGTATCAATTAAATAGATCCCTTTCCCAAAAGGCCGTTTAATTAAAATGCTATCTCCTTGACCAACATCAATTACAACTACTTCACCAACTGGTGACAAACTCACTTTGTGATAAAACACAAATAAACTTAATAACAACAAAGAAACACAAATAAAGATAGGTTTACGATTCTTTTGTTCCCAAAAGTAAAAGAGCAGCAAAATCACACTCGTCAAAAACATCGTAAATAAAAAGGATGGTTTTCCAAAAGAAAGAGAAGCGAATGGGATACGAGACAGTAACACTGCCGTATCGTTACTGATGATAAAAAAACATTCAAGTAACTTTAACAAAAGAGAAGAAAAAGGAGCATGTAAAACAGAAAAGAGGAATGCAATAAATGTTACTGGTAATAATACAACCGTATACAACGGAATATACACAATATTCGCTAGAAATCCCCATACAGAGAATTCATGAAAGTAATATAAAATGATTGGCAGTGAACATAACTGACAAATAACTGTTACGATTAGTGATTGAACTATTTTATTATGATGCTTAACACTAGCTAATATTTTCGCACTCATTAACAACGCAAAGGTAATAAAAAACGACAACTGAAAACCTACTTGTTGTAAATAAAAAGGATTAATAAACATTAAAAGGAGAAAAATACTACTTAACAAAGAAACGGATGAAACTTTTATTCTGCAAAGAGACAGAATTAGAAATGCCATAACCATTACACATGCACGGACAACAGAAGGAGCACCACCCGCAATCACTCCATATATCGGAAGCAAAACAATTAAAATACTTTGTGTCGTCTCTCTCGTTAATCCTAGGCGTATGCCTATATAAAATAAACAAGCCGTTATAATTGCCACGTGCAAACCTGAAATAGCTAGTATATGAACGAGAGACAATGATTTATAAGCATTGTATGTTTCTTCCTCAATCCAGTCACTTTCTCCGAATAACAACGCTGCTGAAAATCCTTTTGCCTCTGATGGAAAATACCGTTCTATATGCTGTAAGCTTTTTAATCGAATACTTTTGATTTTTTCAATTAGTTTTGGTTTCATATTTTTACATGCTTTCAATGGATTTTGTTCAGACTTAAGAATCCAATTAATCTTTTGATTCCACAAATATTGTCGATAATTAAAAGCATTTTCATTGCGATGATTATCAGGTTGTTCTAACTGCCCTGAAATAGCACAAGTTAAACCAAGCTTATATTGATCAGAAACAGCTTGCTTTTCTTCAGCTGATTTAAAAGAGTAGCGTAATACTATTTTTTCTTCAGAAGAGGTTGTAACAATTGTTTGAAGCGTTGAACCATTGATATCTGGAAGCTCTGTCATCCGAACGATAAGCGATTTATTAGAGGTCGTTACAGTAGTTTGATTAAAATAGGCATGAAGATGCGAGATGAGGAAATATAAAACAATAGTAATGAGTACATACGAAATGACTTTTTTGGATGAGGTAAACAAATAAAGCAGAAGAATAAATAGGAAGATTACAAAAAAGGTTTTCCAATCATAAAAGGCCGAAACACCTAGAATAGCTGCTACGGCCAGTAATAAAATCACAAGCAATCACCTCTGCTATTGAAAAAGTTTTTCCTTTTGTTCTTTTAAAGCACGAAGTTTCTCTTCATCTGCGTGTAGATTTTCTAATTCTTTAAGCATCTCTTCAAACAATTCAACTTTCTCGTGAACTTTTGAATCTAATGCCGCTTGTTCAAACGGAACATGCTCCACTTGAACACCAGCTTGCTGGAATAATTCAATTGCATACGGATGGTTTTTATAATCTTCAGCATAGTAAACAGCTTTAATTCCCGCTTGTATAATCGATTTACAGCATTGTAGACAAGGAAAATGAGTTACATACATTTCTGCCCCACCCGTTGGAACACCAAATTTAGCGCATTGTAACAACGCATTCATTTCAGCATGGACAGTTCTAACACAATGATTATCAATCACATAGCAGCCTTTATCGATACAATGATCGCCTCCTGCAATCGAACCATTATATCCCCCTGCAATAATACGCTTATCACGAACAACTGTAGCGCCAACAGTTAAACGTGTACAAGTACTTCTAAGAGCTAACAAATGACTTTGCGCCATAAAATATTGATGCCAACTAATTCGACTCATCCTGCTTCCCTCTTTTTCTAATAAAAATAAGTTTGTTACAGATTATTCTACAACGTTTGCACGATTTTGAATAGAAGTCTATACGGAGGTACATTTTATATCGTAACTTGATCTTTCAGTTTTTCAAACGTTTTGTCGCCTATTCCACTAATTTCCTTCAATTCGTCAATACTTGAAAAAGAACCTTTTTCTGTACGATACTGGATAATTGCTTTCGCTTTAGCTGGACCAATTCCGGAAATAGTTTGTAAGTCCTCTTCGCTTGCTGAGTTAATATTTACTTTTCCTCCACCTTGTGAGGTGCTAGGGTTACCACCAACGGCTATAGAAGCATTCGTTTGAGGAGGCTGTTCTCCTATATTTGGCACATAAATTAACATTTGATCTTCAACTCGCTGCGCTAAATTAACAGCATTACGATCAGCTTTCGCAGTAAAGCTTCCTGCCTTTTCAATTATATCCAACACTCTGTCATCCTTCCCTGCCATGTATACACCCGGACGATTGACAGCACCTTTTACATCCACTTTCTTAATAACTTCTTCCTGTACATTCGCTTCTTTTGTTACCGCCTCCTTAGCAGGGGCTTGTTCTAATAAATTTTCTGCAGTTAATACATCTTCCTCACGATTAGTAAAAAAATACATCATGACAAGCAGTATGAGAATACCGACAGCACCACCAACTATTAACCATATTTTCTTTTGCGCCATTAACTTCACAAGCTTCACTTCCTTTATTACATGATTATTTCGCATAATTTCCATTTGTATTTCATATTGTTTTATGAAGTAAGTGCGGAAGGGAGGAGGATTACATGATAGTTGGAATCATCGGAACAGGTAATATGGGCTCTATTCTCGCAGATGCCTTACTACAATCAAATTCTGTTCAGGCGTCTTGTTTAAAGGTGTATAATCGTACGCAAACCAAAGCACTCAACTTACAACAACAACATCCACAAATTGAAATTAGCACGAGTATTCGTCAAATCACTCAAGACTGCCAATTGATTTTTGTTTGTGTTAAGCCTGGTGATATGTATCCTCTTTTTGTAGAAATGGAAAAGGTCATTAGTAAAGACAAATGTGTTGTATCCATAACTAGTCCTATTAGTACAAAACAAATGGATACGGTATTATCTTGCAGCACTGCTCGCTTCATACCGAGCATTACTAATAAAGTGTTATCAGGAGTATCATTAATTACATTTGGGGCCTCTTGTAAAGAGGAATGGAGACAAATAATTCGTACGCTTGCTAAAAACATTTCAGAAGGAATTGAAATTGAAAACAATATTACAAGGGTATCTTCAGATATTGTCAGTTGCGGACCAGCATTCTTTAGCTATTTAGCACAATGTTTTATCGATGGTGCGACAGCCACAACAGGCATCGACAAGCAAACAGCTACAATATTAACGGAAAAAATGTTAATTGGATTTGGAGATTTGTTAAAAAGCGGACAATATTCTTTACCCACACTACAAGAGAAGGTTTGTGTAAAAGGAGGTATTACAGGAGAAGGTATCAAAATACTAGAAAGCGAAGTTGGCGATATGTTTCAACAATTATTCCAAACAACACATCATAAATTCGCAGAGGAAATTTCAAAAATCGAAAAACAATTTCACGAACAATATTAAATTTCGACAAAAATCTAACAACTCCTGCTAAATTCCTCAAAAATATTTCAGGAGATAAGATTTCAGAAAAAAAGAGTACATTACAGCATATTTTACGCTTACATCTCATTTGAATTAGCTTTAAGTAGCCTTATAACAAATCAAAAAGGCGTCTTTTAAGACGCCTTTTTTCTATTCTTTCACAGAAACAAACATAATTCTTTCACTATGTTCATTTGGTTCTTCATTCTCAAGATCTGCTATTACTTCTTTAATCGTAAATCCAGCATCTTGTAGCCATTGTTCAAACGTGGAAATTGGATAAGTACGTTGATAATGATCCTCTTCGAAACGATCATAAAGGTCTGTTTCATCATCCCTTACAAAGAATGAAAGTTCATGCTCAACACTGTAAGGCTCTTCACCTTCGAATGAATTCCAAATATACGAAACATCTTCTCCTGCATCTGCAAAAGTTGCATTCGCAAAGATTTCCTCCATCTTATATACGGAATGCACATCGAACATAAATAAGCCGCCAGCTTTCAGTTGCTCAAACACACATTTAAATGTAGATTGCACATCGTGTTCACTTTCTAGGTAATTCAATGAATCACAAAAAATCACAATACTATCGAATGACTCACCCATGTCTAACTCAATCATATTTTGATGATAGAAGGGAATTGTCACATTGTGTCCCTCCGCTTTCGCTCTTGCAATAGAAAGCATTTCTTCGGATAAATCCACACCCGTTACATGATAACCCTTTTCGGCAAGACGAACAGAAAACTCCCCTGTACCACAGGCTACATCTAATACACGATTTCCTTTAATATCATATTGAGCCATCTTTTCAATAAAACGCTCAATCCACTTATCATAGGGTACATCCTGCATCAATGTATCATATACAAAGGCAAAGCGTTCATAACTCATTGTTGTAGCTCTTGCTCAATTGGGAACAATGGAGCATCTCCCCATAAACGTTCTAAATTGTAATAGCTTCTTTCATCACGATGGAAAACATGAGCTACTACATCACCTAAATCAACTAGAACCCACTTCGCTTCATCCATACCTTCAATGCGCTTAACTTCTACACCATTTTCTTCTGCTTTTTCTTTCATTTCACGCGCAATTGCTTGAACTTGCTTATCTGAATTTCCGTGGCAAATTACAAAATAGTCTGCAACAGAAGAAATACCATGCATATCTAACACCATAATATCTTCTGCTCTTTTATCATCAGCAGCTTTCGCCACAGTAACTAATAATTCTTTTTCGTTTAACAAACCTATTCCTCCAATATCTTTTTCTGTACAAGATCATTATATGCATATACTGTATCAGGATAAATGGTAGCGTTTTTCGACATCAGGAAATTGATTGTATTACGCAACGCCGCTACAACCGCCTCATCTAAATCCTTCTTGGCAATTTGACGAACATCATCAACTCCAGGAAACTTTCTCCCTGGCTCAATATAATCCGCTAGAAACACTATCTTCTCTAATTTCGTCATTTGTGCTCGTCCTGTTGTATGGTACAAAATCGCCGATAATACCTCTTTATCCTGTATTCCCGCTTCTTTCTGTACTAAATACGCACCAACAGGAGCATGCCATAATTCATGATGAAAAGAGAGTAGTTCCTTAGCCATTTGTTGTTCTACTATAATTTGTCTCATTTCTTCTTTCGGGCGAAATTTAGCATAATCATGGAAAATACCCGCTAATTCTGCTTTTTCTACATTCGCGCCGTATCTTTCAGCCAATTTAACAGCTGTATCTGCTACTCCTATTGTATGCACATAACGCTTCTCTGTTAATTGCTCTTTTACAATCGCTAAAGCTTGGTCACGTTTCATATAAAGAGTTCTCCTCGATATACTCCTCAACAGCAGGCGCTACTAAATATTTAATAGAAACACCATTTTTTACTTTCTTTCGGATTATCGATGATGATAAATAAATAAGTGGTGCATCAATCAGTTCAATAGGATAAGTCGTATTGGTTGTAAATGGAGGTCTTTGAACTCCTACAAACTGTACTAATCCTACTAGTTCGTCAATTCGATGCCACTTTGGCAAATACTCAATCATATCGGCACCTATTATAAAGTAAAATGCTGTATCAGGTTCTTTTTCTTTTAATTTTTCCATTGTATAAAAGGTATACGAAGCACCTGGTGAATCTAATTCAATAAGCTCTAATGTAAATTTTGGATTATCTTTAATCGAGAGACGCAACATCTCTACGCGATCCTCATTTGAAACTCCTTGGGTTTTCTCTTTGTGAGGAGGCGTATGATTCGGCATAAATCGAATTTCATCTAGTTCTAAAGCTGTTAGAATCTCATTGGCAACGATCACATGTCCAATATGTGGCGGATCAAATGTTCCACCTAGGATTCCTACTTTTTTCATTTTTTCACTGGTAGCTCTAGTTGTTTATTTTCTTTTGACTCTTTATAAAGAACAACAGTAAGACCAATTAATTGTACTAATTCAGCTTTTGTTCCAGCTGCCAGTTCTTGTGCTACTGTATCTTTATCAACATCACAGTTTTGTAAAATACTAACTTTAATTAATTCACGAGCTTCTAGTGCTTCTTGAATTTGTTTAATCATATTTTCATTTACGCCACCTTTTCCTACTTGGAAAATTGGTGTTAAATGATGTGCTTTCGAACGTAAAAATCTTTTTTGCTTTCCTGTTAACATGGTTAACCTCCTAATTTCTTCAAAACAATTGCTTTCATCCTTTCAATATTTGGCTCTACTCCTGTCCAAATACGAAACGCTAAAGCTCCTTGATGTATAAACATTGGCAAACCATTCTGTATAGAAGCACCTTTCTTCTTAGCTTCTGATAAAAATTTCGTTTCCAAAGGATTATAAATAATATCACTAACAAATGCATCATTACGTAAATGTTGAAGAGAAATCGGCATTTCATCCACATTAGGCTTCATACCAATCGATGTTGTGTTAATGATTAAATCATACTCATTCAAACGCTCTGCTGCTGCTTGAATAGTTAAACTATTAGATTTTGCTTCATAAGGATTTTCAATAATAATTTGTTGAGCACGAGAAACAGTGCGATTCGCAATATCAATTTCACGTATACCTTCACTTACTAACGAATAGTAAATCCCTCTCGCAGCCCCACCGGCACCAATAATAAGTGTTCTCTTCTCGATTAATGATTCGTGCAACTCCTCTTTCAAGCCAGCCACAAAACCTAATCCATCTGTATTGTACCCGATAAATTGACCATTTTCATATTTTACCGTATTGACTGCTCCAATTGCAGCAGCAAGCTCATCTACTTGATCAAGAAAAGGGATAATAGCTGTTTTATGTGGAACAGTTATATTAAAACCTTTAACCCCTATTGCTTTCATCCCTTTAACTGCATCTTCTAAATGATCGGGTCTTACATGAAAAGCATTATAATAAGCTTCCAGTTCTTGATCTGTAAATGCATCATTATGCATGTCTGGTGACATTGAATGTGAAATTGGATCACCAATTACCCCGTAAATTTGTTTCAATTCCCCCACCCACTTGTTCATTTATTTATATGAATTCATTGTACATCTTAAATTAATGACTTACGAATCATTACAGATACACCTTTAGGAACATGAGCGACAATCTTAGCGCCTGGTTCATTGATTGTAATCCATCCTAAACCTGAGAATACGATATCCATTTTTCCTTCTTTTAATGAGAAATGGTGTGGAACAAGTTCTGGTATTTCTCCATCTACTCGGTCTAAACTTGGCGTTAATAGTTCACCAGCGTGATCTTGATACAATTGATTTGCTTTTTCTAGCTTTGTACGATGAATACCTAATTCATTTGAAACATAACAAGTAAATGATCTTCTACCACCAGAAAGATAATCAAATCTCGCTAGCCCACCAAAGAACAACGTTTGATTTTCGTTCAATTGATATACCTTAGGTTTAATTTCTTTTTTCGGTGTTATATACTTTAAATCTTTTCCATCTACATAGTGAGCCATTTGATGATGATTAATAATACCTGGTGTATCCATCAATGCGTGTCCATCATCTAGAGGAATTTCAATAATATCTAAAGTAGTACCTGGGAAATGTGAAGTAGTGATAATATTTCCTTCTCCACTAACTTCTTTAATAATGCGATTAATGAACGTTGATTTACCAACATTTGTACAACCAACTACATACACATCTTTACCTTTACGATACTTCTCAATTGCAG
Source organism: Bacillus massiliigorillae (assembly GCF_000380245.2). Classification (GTDB taxonomy): domain Bacteria; phylum Bacillota; class Bacilli; order Bacillales; family DSM-1321; genus Bacillus_AD; species Bacillus_AD massiliigorillae. The sequence goes on along the minus strand of NZ_HG428741.1, from coordinate 441,972 downwards.
CAACTGCATCTGCAATACGAGAACCTTTAGCTGAACTTACAAGCATAACATCAACAGGCTTTAATCCTAGTTCACTTGCGCTGTTCTTCATCCAATGAATTAGCTTATTTGGCTTCACCGATTTAGGCAACAAATCAACTTTATTTCCGATAAGAAGTACTGGATTATTGCCAACAAAGCGATGTAAGCCTGGAAGCCAACTACCATTAAAATCAAAAATATCTACAATTTTTACAATTAGTGCGTCATTCTGACCAATTTCATGAAGAATCTTCAAGAAGTCGTCATCTGTTAACGAAATATCTTGTACTTCATTGTAATTCTTTAAACGAAAACAACGTTGACAAATGATTTGTTCTTTTTCAAGAGCTGATTTTGGCGCATAGCCCATCCCTTTTGGATCATCCGTTTGAATTTGGATGCCACACCCTATACACGATACATGTTCTTGTGCTGTCACTTTTTGTCCTCCCACTGTAATAATCCTTGTTTCTTAAATATAGTAAGAATACGTCTTTCAACCATTCGATTAAATTTTGTCGCTAAGCCATCTGATTGAGCAACTGGTACCACCAAAATTGTGTGAAAACCACCTCGATTACCACCTAGCACATCTGTTAATAATTGATCACCAATTACAACTGACTCTTCCTTTTTTATACCCATATCTAAAATTGCTTTATTAAACGCTCTTACCAAAGGTTTTCTTGCTCTATGAATGAAAGGAATTTGAAGTGGCTCCGAAAACGCACCTACCCTTTTTTCATCATTATTAGAAACGATTGTCACCTTAATACCACTTTCCTCCATCCTTTTAAACCACTCTATTAACTTAGGTGTAGCATTTGGACGGTCCCACTCCACTAAAGTATTATCTAAATCTGTTATGATTCCTTTTATTCCCTTATCAACTAAACTTTGAGGAGTGATCTCAAAGATACTTTTTACGTGCTCATTCGGTAAAAACAACTTAAGCATTATTCTTTACACCTCTACCTATATCATAAAATTCACCGTAATACATCATACCTAATTTTCTCGGTTCTTTCAAAGTAACCTTTTATTATTTTATTCCTGACCAAAAGTATTAAAAAATTTTTCGACAAAATCCATCTATTTACCTACCTGTGGATAAAGTTATGCACAATTCGCACAGCGATTTACTTCAAAAAATTACATATATAAACAAATTAACCACAACTTATCCACCGCAACCTGTGGATAAGAGAACGATTGTTCCAATTGTTTATATTTGGTAAAGTTTCTTTATAGACACTTAAACTATCTAATATATGATGGTTATGGATAAATATGCCTAATATTTTTCAGTGGAGGTGAATAGCCATTTGGCTGACTCAAATGAATAGACTGTCTGATGATTTATTAATTGAATCATATCTAAAAGCTAAACAGCTTAAACTTAGTAAGGAATTTATTCGATTAATTGAAATTGAAATTCACCGACGTGCTTTATCTCACAGGGTTAAAGTATCATCATGATAAATATGAGATATTTTTTATAGATCAAGCCTGATTTGTTCAAAAAAAGAGCAACCAGGCTTTTATTTTATTTAAGAAATCCTAGAACTTCTCCATACTTAACCTGTGAAGATGCCTGCAATTCTTCATTAATTTCGAACGTATTCTTTTCAAATAGAAGAACAACTGTCGATCCAAAACTAAAATAAGCTAATTCTTCCCCTTTTTGTAGCTTATCACTATCATTTGTTATTTCAATACTATTTACAAACATTGCTCCTACTTTTACAACAGAAAGATAACCAAAGGCATGTTTAATCTCTGTAATTACTCGAAAATTCTTAGATAAAGTCGATTTCCCATATTTCAATCCTAATTTATTCACAGGATACGACAGCTTCCCAAGCGACCATCGTTTCACGACTTCACCATCAACTGGAGAATGAATACGATGATAATGACTCGGACTTAAATATAAGATCATATATTTTCCACCGATATACTTCTCAAGGGCAGCATTATCTCCAAGCATTTCTTGAATGGAATATACTTTCCCTTTCACCAAAATATTACGGTCACTTTGAATATCACCATAATCTTCATATACCGCATCCACCGGACTAACGACTGTATTAGTTTCTTGATTTATCTGGCGAGCTCCCTCTTTTAACTGTCTTGTAAATAAATCATGTAGCGTTTCAAAATCGCTTCTATTTCTCTCTACTTCTTCCCAATTCAACTTATATAACTTGTCATAAGAAGGAATAATTGCCCTACTCAATTTCGATTGACTAAATTTCATTAACATCATGGATGACGCCTTATGATTAGTCAAAAAAATAAAAAACCTATACAAAAATGTTTTCAATGAAAAATCCTCCACAAAGTAAAATAAACCTATTACCCCTTGCATAATGTGCAAAGAATAAAATATTATTATACAATAAGCATGTATTAATTGTCTCATCCCATCCGGTTAAAAAAGGAGTGAGCAGATTGTTCTTGTCGGGTGTTTTAGACCAAACCATTAAGAAATTAAAATCTCAGACCGCTAATCTAATGACCTTAATGAATCTTTGTCTGGGTGGTTTTGCCATTTTGACAGGTATTAATGGCCATTTAAATTATAGCTTATTATTAATTTTCGTAGCAGCGCTTGCTGACCGATTCGACGGCATGATTGCCAGAAAATTCAATATAGAATCAGAGCTTGGAAAACAACTTGATTCTATGAGTGATATTATATCATTCGGAGTCGCTCCTGCACTGCTGATTTATCAAGCAGTTCTCGTTCATATGGGAGCGCCGGGAATGTTCTTTACAGTACTATATATTGGTTGCGGAGCTTTTCGCCTTGCCAAATTTAATATTACTGAAAGCAAAGGCTACTTCACTGGTCTACCCATTACAGCAGCTGGCTGTTTAGCAACATTAAGTTACTTAGGAATCCCAGCATTTCCTCCAGTATTTTACCTTTTATTAATGTTCTTATTAGCCCTCTCGATGGTTAGCCCATTTAAAATTAAAAAAGTTTAATATTTATTAAAAAATCGTCTCTTTTATTTAGAGACGATTTTTTTATTTATACATTTTATTATCTACCAAAGCACTGCATTTATTTATCCGTTCAAACTGGCAACTAAAACTTAACAAAGCTTGAACGAGTAATGATATATTACTCGGTTAGTTCTAAAAATAATTCAATATCTTTTACACATGATTGAACTGCACGTTCCCAATAATCAACCTTCGTCATATCTTCTTGGAAATGTTTCATTGCTAAATCTTCCACTGTCATACAACCAGTATCTTTGAGTAAGGCAATATATTTCTCTTCGAATCCTTCCCCAGCATGCAGGGCTTTTTCATAAATCCCGCGAGAAAATAAGAAACCAAAAGTATATGGGAAATTATAAAAAGGAACAGAAGAAATATAAAAATGAAGCTTAGAAGCCCAAAACTGTGGATGATATTCATCAAGTGCATCACAATAAGCCTCTTTTTGTGCTTCCAGCATTAATTCATTCAATCGTTCCGAAGCGACTGTTCCATGTCGACGTTCTTCATAAAATCTCGTTTCAAACAAGAAACGAGCATGAATATTCATAAAGAATGCAATAATTCCTTGAATTTTATTTTCAAGCATCGCTATTTTTTCTTCTTTTTTGGTCGCTTCATTCACTGATGCGTCAGATACAATCATTTCTGCAAATGTAGAAGCTGTTTCCGCTACATTCATCGCGTAATTTCCATTGAGAGGATGTACATCACGCATTGCATAAGAATGGAAAGCATGTCCTAATTCATGAGCCAATGTCGATATATTATCGGGCGTTCCTGAATAAGTCATGAAAATTCGTGATTGCTTACTCTCTGGGAAATCGGTACAAAAACCTCCAGGACGTTTATTAGAACGGTCTTCAGCTTCAATCCATCGATTTTCAAACGCCTTTTCCGTAAAGGATGTCAATTGTTTACCAAATGTTGAAAAGTGCTTAAGAATAAATTTAGCACCTTCATCATACGATAACTGCCCCTCAGACGTTGTTTGTAGCGGCGCATCTAAATCATACCAACTTAACTTATCCACACCTAATAGTTTAGCTTTTCTTTGCAGGAATGCCACCAAATGATGTTTATTTTTCGTAATAGCTTCCCACATACTATTTAATGTTTCTTCTTTCATTCGACTGATCTCAAGTGGTTCTTTTAAAACATTATCCCATCCACGCTTCTCATATACGGTTAAACGATAACCAGCTAAATGATTAAGCGCATGAGCAAATAATTCTTCTTTATCACTCCATGCTTTCTCCCATTCCTTAAAAATCCGCTTTCTTACACTACGATCAGGATGTGAAAATTTATTCGCTGCTTGCCCTACGGATAACATTTCGGTTTTACCATTCTCTTCAAATGGGATGTTTATGAAGCCCACCAAACTGTCATATAATTCACTCCACCCATGATAACCATCAATACCTAGCTGCTCAATTAACGTCTCTTCTATTACAGAAAGCTTTTCTTTCGCATTTCTTCTTCGTTCATTAAGGATAAATTGTAATTCTTGAAAGTTATCATCTTGAAACAACTGTTGAAAAGAATCTTCATCCATTTGCTCCAGCTTTTCATCAAACTTCGCTTGCAAACTTGTATATGTTGCAAATAACGTTGTGATTTGCGAACGCCATCTCTTTGAACCATAATCTTTCATATCCTGTGCTTCCAAGCAACCAACAAAGCTGTCACTTTGATTCAATTTCATTCCAACGCTAGTGTTTAATTGTAAAATAGTATGTAAAACATCTGCATCTTCTTTATTAGAAGCCACTTCCCAAGCCGTAATGGTTTGATCTAATTGCTCCAATTCCACTTTAATTGTTTGTACGTATGCCCCAAATTGTTCAGAACTGCTACCTCCAGGAAAAAACACATTCAAATCCCAAACAGGTGAATAAGTCATTTGCTTCTCCTCCTTATTTTTAGATATATATATTCTATCATTTGCCTTGCATTCACACCAAAAGTAAAAGACACATACACTTGTAACCAATACGCATCTAACAGAAATAAAGCTTATGAGAACATAAGCTTTACGACTAACAACACTCCTCATCCCAACAGCCGACATTCCACAAACCGTTAAACAACCACCAGCCACCAAATATTAGCACAATCACAATAATGATGATAAAAAAGGCGTATCCAACGCCTCCTCCCCCATAATATGGCGTAGGTCCTGGCGGAAATGGTGGTGGAAACGGTGGTGGAAACGGTGTAGGTGGTGGTAAAGGACAGCCATATGCGGCATATCCATAACCATTTCCATATCCCATATCGCAGCCTCCTTATATAATCTTTCTATAATAAAATATGTAACTAAGCCTTCATTGTTCCTATTTTTGCTTGTCCTCACCACATTAAGTACAAGCCTTTTTTCTAAAACAAATATTGTACAGACACGATTACATGCCCAACAACATACTATTGTTTATAGGCGAATATCTGAAATAAGTGGGGGTGATCTTTTGTCAGGATTATTCATAGCACTTGGATATATTTTCAAAGAACTTGTCATACTTGTATCATATGTGAAAAACAACGCTTTTCCACAACCTTTGTCTGCAAAGGACGAACAAAAGTACTTAAAGTTAATGAGTAAAGGAGATTCAGATGCACGCAACATTTTAATTGAACATAATTTACGGCTTGTTGCTCATATTGTAAAAAAATTCGAAAACACAGGCGAAGAAACCGAAGATTTAATTTCAATCGGAACAATTGGACTCATTAAAGCTATAGAAAGCTATTCCGATGGTAAAGGAACAAAGCTAGCAACATACGCTGCGCGTTGTATCGAAAATGAAATTCTTATGCATTTACGAGCCACGAAAAAAACAAAGAAAGACGTTTCCCTTCATGATCCAATCGGGCAGGACAAGGAAGGAAATGAAATTTCCTTAATCGACGTCTTAAAATCCGAATCCGAGGATGTAATTGATACCATTCAATTAAATTTAGAAATTGAAAAGGTCAAAAAATATATCGATGTACTAGACGAAAGAGAAAAAGAGGTCATTGTCAATCGCTTCGGACTTGGTCCTTTCAAAGAAAAAACACAACGAGAGATTGCGAAAGAATTAGGTATTTCCCGAAGCTATGTTTCACGAATCGAAAAGCGTGCACTTATGAAAATGTTTCATGAATTTTATCGAGCGGAGAAAGAACGGAGAAAACTGTAAAGGCGGCTTCAATTTAGATGAAACTACTATAACACCTCGAAAGTCGATTTCTAGGCGTTTATCATTAAAAAAATAGACCCTTATATGTTTTTACAACATATAAGAGTCTATTTTAAATCAAACATTCTATTCATTTTAAACATCAACTACACTAACTTCTGTTGCAATAACAACGCCTATTACCGATGTAATAATTAAAGAAAACACAATCATTAACATATTGAATTCCTCCCATCATTTATGAACATACTTTACCACATTATCCATATATATCCTTAAGTCATTTATGAACAAATTGGTAAAATCCAAATAGAAAAAAGCTACCATAATACGGTAGCTTTTTTTCATTATGCTTTCATTTCATCTAAGAAGTTGATTACAAGTTGTGATGAATTCACTGCTGCTGTTTCTAAGAACTTATCAAATGAAATATTTGATTCCTTACCAGCAATGTCTGATAGAGCACGGATTACTACAAATGGTGTTTTGAATTGATAAGCAACTTGAGCAATAGCTGCCGCTTCCATTTCTACAGCGATTAAATCTTGAAACTTTGTTCTTACGAATTCTACACGCACTGGATCATTCATAAATGAATCTCCTGTTCCGATTTGCCCTTTTGCCACTTGCATCCCTTGAATATTTTTAGCTGCTCTTTCAGCTACTTCAATTAGCTTCTCATCCGCTACGAATGTAGGGGGCATTTGAGGTACTTGACCATATGCATATCCAAAGATTGTAGCATCCACGTCATGATGAACTACATCCGATGAAATAACTACATCTCCAACTTCTAACTCTGATGCATAACCGCCTGCAGAACCTGTATTAATGACAGCTGTTGGCTGATATTTTTCTAATAAAATTGCTGTAGACATTGCTGCATTTACTTTACCGATGCCTGATTTTAATAACACAACATCTACTCCATTTAATGTACCAATGTTAAATTCACAACCAGCGATTACTTCTTGTTGTACATTCTCCATTTTATCTCGTAATATTTGTACTTCTTCTTCCATTGCTCCAATGATTGCGATTCTCATCTAGTTAAAACACCCTTCTCCTATAATTTAATGGCTTCTAAAATCCAAACAAACTGATTGCTTCGTTTGAATGAAACTGTAAATCCATTGTCTTCAAAAACTGTTTGCAAATAAGGAATTGTTGTATAATACTCGGTTTGAAGATCTTTAGCTAATTGCATGAATCCTTGTTTTTTTGCGTCCTCAATAGCTATATAATGAGCTTCTTTACTCTCATACATCGTATCTGCAAACACTATTTTACCATTTACGCCTAGTAACTTACCATATTCTTTCACGGCATCTGCTTTTTCTTGATCTGTTAAATGATGAAAGGCGTACGTACTTACAACCGAATCGATATTTTCTAAACTTGGATATTGCAAAAAGTCACCATCAACAAATTCAATACGCTCACTCTGTAGCTTCTGTTGCGCAATCTCCCTCATCGGGATAGATGGCTCGATAACGATAACTTCATGACCTTTATCAAGTAATTTGGCTGTTAAATTACCCGTCCCTGCACCAAACTCAAGCACTTTACCAACTGAAGCTCTTGCAACTGTATCCAAAATATCATCATACCCACGAAAAACTTCCTTATATTCTTCATCTTTCCCAGAAACTGTTTGATCATAATCCTTTGCCCATTCTTCAAATATATACAAAAATTCTTTTCCCATGTTTTTCTCCTCATCCCCATTTTTCTTATTTACATACTATGATTTAAAACTGTTTTTGCGTTAAGAAAAAACGATTCGAACATGATATAATTTTTTGTAGAATTTATAGTCTTGGAGGAAAAATACAATGAATATTTCATTCGATATGATGGAAGATAAAGTAGAATTTTTTGAAGCAACCAACTTAAAAGATTTAGAAAAACAAATTCAGGCACAAATAGATCTTAATAAAAGCATTCTGCTAAGTGTACATTCCGTATCACATCAAATGTATGTAAGTGAAGATGGACGTAGATTATATAGTGCAGTTGTACATTTCAAAAACAAAAAAGCATAACTACCCTTTATTAGGAAGGAGTAATTATGCTTTTTCCTTATTTTAGTTTTTCAACCTTTGTCGGTTTCCAACCTTCTTTATCAACCCACTCAATGTATACTTTATATTTCGCACTACGATCTTTTGGAGTTATTGTACCTACTGCTTTATTCGGAGCTCCTCCATTCCCTAACCATATTACAGTCATATCGCTTTCAGGAATGCCAGCACCATAAGATAATGCTTTCTCCATCTCTTTCCAATCAACAGAGTTGTCATCATACTTAGTTACATGTTCACCTGTTTGTTCTGTTCCTACAGGCTTCCAGCTATCATTAACTCGAGTTTCCATTACTCCAGGGTCACTGCTATCAACGATTTTATCTTCTTCCTCTGGCTTATTCTCATCTTCTTTATTCTTTTCATCAGATTTGTCTTCATCGTCTTTATCTGATGATTTATCATCGTCATTTACTTTCGACTCATCATTTGATTTGTCATCTTTATCTTTGTTGTCTTTCACAGTGCCTTTATCATTATCGTTGTTTTTTTCTTCATGTGATGTTTTTTCATTTGGAGAAGCTGATTCATTATCATCATTTCCTAAGAAAACATTAGCGCCAACGATAATAATTAAGAGAATCACAACAACAAGAAGAATATTATAAATAGTATTTGCTTTTCTTTTTTTCCCTACCTTTTCAGAACGAGAAGCTACTCTAGAGGGTTTATCGTCTCTCATTCCTATCACCCCACTTTTTAAATTCAAATTATATTGTAACATGGCTTGTTTGCTCTTTTGAAGTAAATATGCATATTCAAATTATTTATGGTCCTTAATTACTTGATTTTCTCTATTTCCATCATTTTTTGAATGTAATCCTTTACTACTTTTGTAGCACTGCCATTTGCTAAATTTTCGTCTGTATCAAGTTTTACAGCTACAATAGCATATTTAGGATTGTCGGCAGGAAAATAGCCACCAAACCAACTATTAACTTTCCCATTCGCTATATCTGTTTGAGCAGTCCCTGTTTTGCCTGCCACTTGAATAGGTAAATTACGCAATTGTAAAGCAGCTGTACCTTTTTCGTTTTGAATAACTCCTCTTAGAAGCTGCTGTAATCGCTTTGCAGTCGCTGGAGCAATTTTATCTCCTTTAATATCCATATCCTCAAATTCAGCCGCTGTCGTGCCATTAGCAAATTCAATCTTACTTACTGCCTTCACCATCTTCTTTTCACCATTACGAGCAATCGTGGCCATCATATTTGCCACTGCTAAAGGTGTAGCTTGCACATCTTTCTGACCAATAGCTGTTTGCGATATGAAATTGAGATCCTTCTTATTCGTTTCATCTAACCAAACACGACCATCGTCTTCTAGAAATAGTTGCTTTATTGAAGAATGATAAATGGGACCGTTCCAACCAGACTCCCCAATTAATTGTAGTCTTTTCGCATACTGTTCAAGCAAATTCGGATCTTTCTTTGATAATCTAATGGCTAAATCTGCAAATGTTCGATTACAACTTTGAGCGAAACTATTCGAGAAATTTAACATACCAAGCGGTTCTGAGCGCCGTTTATCTACCGAGCCATTAATCGTCATATTACAATTGAATAGTTCGTTCTCATCCACTACTTTTTCCTCAAGAGCTGACGCCGCTACAACTGTTTTAAAGACAGAACCAACTGCAGCTTGCTTAAACATAGCATTCTTTGCTCCATCACCCTCATTTGGATCTTTACCTACATGTGGTCGTGAAACAGAAGCAAGGATTTCACTTGATGCTATATCTAATAAAATAATTCCACCTTTTTCAATCTTGTTACTATCGACTATTTCTTCTGCAGCACGCTGTAATTCAAGGTCTATAGTTGTATTCACTTTAACAGGATATAATGGATTACCAGGTGCTAAATATTTCACGTTTATACCAAATAAGGGCCCTCCCATTCCATCAACATGATAAACAAGTCTTGACTCACCTTCAGAAAGTAAAAATTCATCAAGTGTTTGCTGTAAGCCTTTATCACCAATCTTTGTCTTAAGAGAAAGATTCCGATCACCATAACGCTTCTCTTTTAGCTCTGATGAGCCATTTAAGCCTCCAATTAAATGTTCGGCTACTTTTGTCTCTGTCGGCATATCTCGAACAGTAGCAAACACACCAGGCGTTTTTAAATCGTTAATATCATCCATTTGACTTTCGGTAAGAATAATTGGTTTATCTCCAATCGTAAATAGAAACGGTTCTTTTGCCTTTTGGACAGCTTCTTTTAATTCTGTTGGTGAAACATTGATGATTCCAGCTAATTCTTCTACTGGCCAAGTCATCTTCTTCAAGAACGGAAATAAAATGAGTGTATTTACTTGTTCATAATTCAATAAGTTATTAGCTCGATCGTAGAATTTTCCTCTCCCATCATCCAACATAATGCTCTGAACTCTTTGATTAACACTTTCTTCTATTAAATTCACATGATGCTTTGAAAATGATTCTGTGCTCACAAGCTGAATTTGTACAAGTCTTGCTATTAACATACATAACAAAAATAAAAACATACTAGCAATCCCTATAGCTCGTTTTTCCTTCAGCATAAAAAAACACCTCGTCACTAGTCTAGACGAGGTGTTTTCATTTAAAACCTATTATTTAACAGAAACAATACGAACATTCATTTCGCCAGCAGGCGTTTGAACTGTTACTTCATCACCAACAACTTTACCGATTAGGCTTTTTGCGATAGGTGAATCATTTGAGATTTTACCTTCAAATGGATCTGCCTCAGCACTACCTACAATTGTATACGTTTCTTCGTCACCATCAGGAAGCTCTACGAATGTAACAGATTTTCCTAATGCTACATTGTCTGAATCTAATTCGCTTTCTTCAATGATTTTTGCATTACGAATCATATTTTCAATAGTTGTAATACGACCTTCAACAAATGCTTGTTCTTCTTTTGCAGAATCGTATTCTGAGTTCTCTGATAAATCCCCAAAGCTACGTGCAATTTTAATACGTTCTACTACTTCCTTACGCTTGACTGATTTTAAGTTTTCAAGCTCTTGTTCTAATTTTTGTTTACCTTCTTTTGTCATCGGGAAAACCTTTTCAATTGCCAAAACCATTCACTCCTTCTGCGGATTCCAACGAGCCTGCTCGTTTTCTATACAATTATGTAAAAATACATAATTGCGCGTCCTTATAAAAAGGGCGCGCATTTTTACTCTTGATAGAATGACACACAATAACTCAATTACCATAATCATCCTGTAATTAATATATACATTATACAAGTCATGTTATTACAAAATTGTCTTTTGTTCAAGGATTGTTTTAATTTTTGTTACCATTAAATCAATCGCAACATGATTTTGTCCGCCTTCAGGGATAATAATATCTGCATATTTCTTACTTGGCTCAATGAATTCATTATGCATAGGACGTACAGCTGTCACATACTGATCAATAACAGATTCTAATGTACGACCTCTTTCTTGAATATCTCTTACTAATCGACGAAGAATGCGAATATCTGCATCAGTATCCACAAATAGCTTCATGTCCATAAGGTTGCGAAGTCCTTCATCTTCTAGAATAAGAATCCCTTCTAGAATAATTACATCTTTCGGTTCTACTTCAATAACTTCTTTCGAACGAGTATGAAGAGCATAATCATATACAGGCTTTTCAATGCTTTCGTAATTTAAAAGCTTATTAATATGTTGCACTAACAAATCATTGTCAAATGCAAATGGATGATCATAGTTCGTCTTTAATCTTTCCTCAAAAGGTAAATGACTTTGATCCTTATAATAATAATCTTGCTCCAGCATTAAAATAGAACGGCCTGTAAAGCTTTCAATAATTGCTCTTGTAACACTTGTTTTTCCAGAGCCTGAACCTCCCGCAACTCCTATGACGATCGGCTTTTGTTTCATAAATTAGTTCTCCTTCCGCATCATGTTGAATGGATGAACTGGTGTCGTCATCTTAAATTTCACAATTTGTAATGGATGACGCGCTGCATCTAGTTCATTTCCTTTTTCATCCCAGATTTTATCAATTTTATATGTGAAGTTATCAATCTCTGGTCCGAAAAATTCTACCTCATCGCCCGGTTTGAAATAGTTTCTTTGTTGTAAAGTAACCATTTCTGTTTCTTTGTCGTAATCAAGAACCATGCCTACAAACTCAAAAGTCGTCTTCTTGCTATGATTTCCAAACATCTGCTCCTTATACCCTGGGACCCCTTCAAAGAACGCAGGAGCAGTATCACGGTTGGCACATTTATCAAGTTCTTCTAACCACTCTTTTTGTATAACAAAGTTTTCTGGATCAGCGCAATATGCATCAATTACTTTGCGATACACACTTACAACTGTTGCAATATAATGAATAGACTTCATACGTCCTTCAATTTTTAAAGAGTCAATACCAAGCTCAATCATTTGTGGAATCGATTCAACTAGCTTTAAATCTTTCGGACTCATTGCGAAATGCTCATCATCTTCATTGAACAGCGCTTTTTCACCTTCAGCCGTATTTTCATATAAATCATAATCCCAACGGCATGATTGACAGCAACCCCCACGATTTGAATCGCGTGCTGTCATATGGTTTGAAAGAGTACATCTTCCAGAGTAAGCAATGCACATAGCACCGTGGATAAATGTTTCAATTTCAATATCGATTTTCTCTTTCATTTCACGGATATCATCAGCACTTGCTTCACGTGCTAATACAACACGGTGCATACCCGCTTCTTTCCAAAACTCAACAGCTTTCCAGTTAGAAAGTGATTGCTGTGTGCTTAAATGCACTTCTACATTCGGTGCTACTCTACGGCAAGTTTCAATAATTAACGGATCAGCTACAATAATTCCTGTGATACCTGTTTCTTGAAGCCCCTTTAAATATTCTTCCAAGCCATCAATATTTTCATTATGTGCATATATGTTGGTTGTTACATATATTTTTGCACCATAAAGCTTTGCAAATTCTACGCCTTCTTTCATTTCTTCAAATGTAAAGTTACCAGCGTTCGAACGCAATCCATATTCTTGTCCACCAATGTATACAGCATCTGCTCCATACCGAACGGCAATTTTCAACTTTTCTAAGTTTCCTGCTGGAGCTAAAAGCTCAGGCTTTTTCACGATTACTCGTTTTCCATCGATAATCTTTGAAATTTTATCAGTAATAGCTTTCAAGGCTATTCCTCCATTTCATTTATTCATTTCATTAATAAACTGTTTCTTTAAAGAAAAATCCTGTATCTAATTTACGATTCGCTGGCTGTAAGCTTTCTGCTTCTTCTAATAAGCCATCTTTCATATCATCATAAGCATCAGTATCTTCTACACATGTATCGATTGCTTTTCTATAAAGCTTTGTTACAGCTACTAAATATTGTTGGTCTTTTAAAATCCCATCAATCTTAAAGCTATCAATACCTGCCTCAATCATTTCTTGTAACTCATCGATAATACAAATATCGTTTGGACTCATAATGTGAGTTCCGTTGAAATCTTCAAAGATTGGATACTTATTATTACGCTCAGGGTCATGTAAGAACATATTCTTATTCTCTTGACGATTTTCAATCGCTAGAGCTTTTCCTTGATACTCATAATAGTTTCCAATTAATGTACGACGAGACTGGAACATACAAGTCATCCCATGAACTTGTACTTCTAACTCAACCTCAGCATTTTCCTTCATTTCAACAATAGCATCCATGTTAATTTCACGAGCTAGAACAGCACGTTTTGCGCCTTTACTTCCCCAATAATTACATGTGTACCAGTTAGTAGCTGTCGTTTCTGTATTCCAATGAAGCTTCATTTCAGGAGCTACTTCTCTTGCAACCATTAGCACTGCTGGGTCACCAAAGATAATTGCATCTGCTCCCGCATCTTTCACAAAAGCAACATAGTCTGGTAACTCATCGACTAAATTGTTATGGAAGATTGCATTCATCGCAACATAGACTTTTTTACCATGTTGATGAGCAAGCTCAATAGCTTGTACTACATCTTCACGTGAAAACTCGCCAGCAAGACGTAAACCATATCGCTGTTCACCCACAACGAAAGCATCTGCTCCTGCCTCAATTAAAGGCAAAATATCAGCAACACTCGTTGGAGTTACTAATAATTCTGGTGTTTTCATCTTATCCACCTCTTTATTAAATAAAAATTATATATAAAGAAGAACCGAAATAGGTCCTTCTTAATCTAACTCAAGCAAATTAAGCTTTTTTCTTAGAAATTGCCATCCCATCGCCAATTGGCAAAATAACGGTATGATAATCAGCATGATTCATTAACCAGCTATTGTAATTCTTAATTTTACGAATTAATGCTCTTGCTCTACGATGAGATATAGTTTCTTCAGGAACAATAACTTGCCCTTTATATAGGACGTTATCCGAAACAATGATACCACCCTCACGTAAAAGTGGTGAATATAATTCAAAGAACTTCACATACTGTCCTTTAGCTGCATCGATAAAAATAACATCAAATGGACCATATTCCTCTGCACTTGGAGCTAGTTCCAATGCATCACCTTCAAGCAACGTAACGATATTTTCCTTACCTGCTTCTTTTATAAAAGTTCGTGCCATACGAATACGTTCTGGATGTCTTTCTAATGTAACAATCTTTGCATTAGGAAGGGCATCTGACATTCTCAGTGATGAATATCCAATCGCACTTCCAATTTCCAATATAGAAGATGGATTATGAATTCTAAACAGTTGCAGCAATGCTTCGATACCAATCAAATCCATAATCGGAACATGATTCTCCTCCGCATATTGCTCCATCTTCGTAAATAATTCATTTCTAGAAGGTGTAAGATTAACAAGATACTCATTAATGGTTGTACTCATCATAACAGCTCCTTCCTATTGTGTAATTTTCGTATATAGTATAAGCCTCGATATTCATTGTAAATGAGTTATATGTCTATAAACCAAGAAAAAACTCGGCATAGGCCGAGGAAAAGTCATAAGCTATCTCTGTACAAGACAAACTTTTATTATTGTAACATACTCATACTGGAAAAGGGAAATAGACGTTTTAGATTATTTTTTATCTGTTATATGCTCCGCTTTTAATTTCTTATGCTCTTCGAATGTTTTAGCATAGAACACATCACCGTTTTTATTAGCTAAGAAATATAAATAATCTGTATTAGCAGGCTCTAATGCCGCTTGGATAGATGTTTCACCAGCATTGGCAATTGGACCAGGTGTTAAACCTTTATTCACATACGTATTATATGGATCTTCTATTTTTAAGTCCTTCAATAATACTCGGTCCTTATGTTCCCCTTTTGCATACAGAACAGTTGGATCCGTTTGTAATGGCATGCCGACTTTCATACGATTATAAAAAACTGATGAAATCTTACTACGGTCTGTTTGCGATGTAGCTTCTTCTTCAATCAATGAAGCCATCGTTAAAAGCTTATGAGTAGACATTTTCTTCACTTGCATTTGGTCGTGATATTTTACTAAAACAGATTCTGTTTTCTTAATCATATCTGTCACGATTGTTTCTACTGAAGGTTTTTCTTCTGTATACTCATAAGTTGCCGGATATAAGTATCCTTCTAAAGGATATTTAATATCTTTACCCCAAATATCTGCAGTAAGAAGCTCTGGGAATTTCGCTTGCATTTTCTTAATGAACTCTTTATTATTCAATTCATTAAAAACAAATTTTTCATCTTGATTTGTCTTATCAGCAATAATTTTAGCAATTTCTTCAAGCTGCTTTCCTTCAGGTATTAGTATTTTTATTTTTGCTTCATGAACAAGCTTACCTGACTGAATTGTTTTAATGATTTCATCAAACGTCATTGATTGAGATAACTCATAGTTACCAGCTTGGAAATCAGATTCATTTTTAAATTTAATATAATACTTAAATACACGTGCATTTTTTATAATCTCATGATCTTCTAAAATCTGAGAAATGGTTGATGTTCCTGAACCGATAGGAATTTCAACTTGCTTGACCGTTTTATTATCCGGATCTACCGGTTTTAATGCGGAGTTTATATAGAAGAATAAACCAATTCCAACAACCAATATTAGTACAAAAATTGAGATCGCAGTAATCATCACTATTTTTCTCACTGTTTTTGCCTCATCCTGCCTTTCAACCAGCTTTTCCATCATTATTTCCTTTTTCGAATGCTTTTCATCCATTAACGTTCCCCCTAGAATACAAAGGTAACAGTCTTTATTCTCGAATTAATTGATAATGTCGATTTGACTCCCTTCGTTCCAATCACTTCAACATTATACTAAAAATCATACAAAATTACACAGCATTCTACATTTTTTTCGGCAAAGGTTACTTCCATGAAGTACTCTGTACTCACAAAAAAAGAACCACCTTATCATTTTGTGATTCTTTTTCAACGCTTTTTGTGGATGACATGATTACATTACTTCGTCTATTTTTCTTGATTTTGAATTAAGGATATAATATCATGCAACGTCTTTACTTCATGTGTAACAGCCTGCAGAACTGTAGAGCAAGGAGTAACTAAATCTTTCACAAATACCGTTTCGATACCTGCAGCTTGAGCAGCTCGCAAACCGTTTTCACTATCTTCTAATACAATCGCTTCAGATGGTTGCACTCGTAATTTTAAAAGCGCTTGCTCATAAATTTCTGGATGCGGCTTCGAGTGCTCTACTTCATCTCCATAAACAGTCTTGTCAAAGAACTGAAGTACACCCGCCTTTTTTAACATATATTCCGCTTCCTCACGATATGTTGATGTTGCTAATCCAACTAAAACATTTTCCTTTTTAAGATAAGATAATAATTCAACTAAACCAGCCTTCTTTGGCACATCGTAGTCTTCATAATACTTCATTGTCTTTTCACGCTTCTTCAACATAAACTCATCATAAGGAAAGTCTTCATCATATATTTGACAATATTCTTTTCTAGCTAATTCTCTGTTCATACCAATAATTCTTTTATTTAAATCTTTATCATATTCATAAGGATAATCATTCATTACTTCCTCGATTAATCGCAATCCTAACGATTCACTATCGAACATTAATCCATCCATATCAAAAATGACCGCTTTAATCAAAACACTACCTCCAAAACCATTTTTTACACATATGTACAACTATATTCTATGCAAGCATCAAAACCCTATCAATGGGAATTGTAGTAAAGAGATTAAGATAGACGCACCTACAACAAGCTTAGTAAAAGTAAAAAAGGTTGTTCGATAAGCGGTATTCAACCACTTTTCGAACAACCCTTTTGAAATCATTCTATTCTTCGTCTTCTTCGTTCTCAATCATGAAAGTGTTATATACTTCTTCAACAATATCCCACTCAGCATCTGTTTCGATTGGTTGTAAACCAGCTTCACGAGCATCTTCATCATCACTCTCAAGTAGAACCGATGCATGAACCATGATTTCACCATTCTCATCTTCTTCTTCACCAATTGGATAGTATAAGATGTATGTTCTATCAAATTCATCACAGTAGAAAGAGAATAATGTTTGATGAAGCTGTTCGTTACCTTGCTCATCAATAATTGTAATTTGTTCGTTCACTTTATTGTATTTATTGTTGCTCATTTGTTTGCACCTCTGTTAGTTATTTCGACTGTCCAAATATCCTTGTAAAATCATGATTGCCGCCATCTTATCGATTACTTTCTTGCGTTTTCCTCGGCTTACATCAGCCTCTAATAAAACGCGCTCTGCAGCCATCGTTGTTAGGCGCTCATCCCATAATACTACTGGAACTTTAAATTTCTTTTCAATAGTTTTTGCGAACTCTTGGCAGATTTCTCCGCGCGGTCCAATTGTACCATTCATATTTTTAGGTAATCCTACGACTACCTGTGTGACTTCATACTCTTTGATTAGTTCTTTTAATCTTTTATAGCCGAAATCTTGTACTGCCTCATTAATTTTAATTGTTTCGATGCCTTGAGCCGTCCAGCCCATCGCATCACTTATAGCGACCCCAATTGTTTTAGAGCCAACATCTAAACCCATACTACGCATTATTACTTGTCACCACGATTATGCTTTAAATAAGATTTTACTAGCTCTTCAATAATCTCATCTCTTTCAAGCTTTCGGATAATGTTTCTTGCGTCTTGATGTCTAGGAATATAGGCTGGATCACCAGATAACAAGTAGCCAACAATTTGATTAATCGGATTATATCCTTTCTCTTGCAGCGCACTATACACTTGCATCAAAACTTCTTGAACATCTCTTTCAAATGGTTCTTCTTGAAAATGAAACTGCATCGTTTTATCAAAGGAACTCATTTGGAACACCTCGCTTCTTCCGAGCCCTTCTAGTAAAAAGCTCATAAGATTATTAAATTTATTGTACACTAATAATTTACGTATTTAAATTGATTTTACCCATTCTTCTACAAATTTAAGCGCAGAATCTACTTCATTTGGATTTTTTCCGCCAGCTTGTGCCATATCTGGACGACCGCCACCGCCACCGCCGCAACGAGTAGCTACTTCTTTAATTACTTTACCAGCATGGTAGCCTTGTGGAATTAAGTCGCTTGTTACTGCTGCAATGATATTTACTTTTTCACCTTGTACAGATGCTAATACAATGACACCAGATTCGATTTTTTGCTTAAGCTCATCAGCCATTGTACGTAAATTATTCATATCAGTAGCTTGTACTTTAGCTGCTAATACATTTACACCATTAATTTGTTGTACAGAAGAAATAAGGTTACCAGCTTCAATGTTACCTAATTTCGTTTTTAGTGACTCATTTTCACGATGAGCTTCTTTTAGCTCTGCTAATAATGATTCAACACGAGAAGGTACATCTTTCATGTTTGTTTTTAATTCTGTTGCAGCTTCTTTTAAAATATTGATTTGATCATTCATTTGTTTATATGCTGCAGCACCAGTTACTGCTTCAATACGACGAGTTCCTGCTCCGATTCCACTTTCAGAAACGATTTTGAATACGCCGATTGTTGCTGTGTTCTCAACATGGCAACCACCACATAGCTCAATGCTGTAATCAGATACTTGAACAACGCGAACTACATCACCATATTTTTCTCCGAATAGTGCCATTGCACCCATTGCTTTTGCTTCATCGATTTTTTTGCTTTCGATAACTACAGGCATGCTTTCCCAAATCTTTTCGTTTACGATTTGCTCAATTTTCTCTAGCTCATCAGGTTGCACTTGACCAAAGTGAGAGAAGTCAAAACGTAGACGATCTTTTTGTACAAGAGAACCAGCTTGGTTTACGTGAACACCTAAAACATCTTTTAACGCTTGGTGTAAAAGGTGAGTCGCTGTGTGGTTCTTCGTAATGTGACTACGATTATCTTTATCTACAATTGAGATAACTGTAGAGCCTTCTTTTAACGTTCCGCTTTCCACTTTCACTCTATGCAGGTTTTGTCCGTTTGGTGCTTTTTGAACATCAAGTACGTTTGCCTTCACATCTTCACTTGTCATGAAACCAAGGTCTGCGATTTGACCGCCGCTCTCAGCATAGAACGGAGTTGTACTTAAAATCACTTGAACTTCTTCACCCTCATGTGCTTCAGCTAGTTTTTCACCGTCTTTAACGATAGCGATTACTGTACCTTCTGCTTCTAATTGAGAATATCCTACGAACTCACTAGCATCTTTAATATCACCAAGTACGCCGCCTTGAACTTGCATTGAATCTACATCTTGACGAGCTGCACGAGCGCGTTCACGTTGTTCTTCCATTTCTTTTTCAAAGCCAGCATGGTCAACATTCATACCTTCTTCTTCTGCGTACTCTTCTGTTAATTCTACAGGGAATCCGTACGTATCGTATAAACGGAAAATATCCTTACCAGAGATTGTATTGCTACCTTTGGCTTTTTCTTTCTTAATAACTTCACTTAAGATTTGTAAGCCATCATGTAAAGTTTCGTGGAAACGTTCTTCTTCGTTTTTCACTACTTTTGCAATGAAGTCTTTTTTCTCTAGTACTTCTGGGTAGAAATCTTTCATAATTTCGCCTACTACTGGTACTAATTCAAACATAAATGGTTTATGAATACCAATTTGTTTTGCGTAGCGTACCGCTCGACGTAATAGACGGCGTAATACGTATCCACGACCTTCATTTGATGGAAGCGCTCCATCACCAACAGCAAATGTTACAGTACGAATGTGGTCAGCGATTACTTTAAACGCTGTATCTGCTTCAGCATTTTCACGGTATTTTGCACCTGAGATTTCTTCAGTTGCATGGATGATTGGCATGAATAGGTCTGTATCAAAGTTTGTAGGTACATCTTGAACAACAGAAGCCATACGCTCTAGACCCATACCTGTATCAATATTTTTCTTTGGAAGTGGAGTATATGTTCCATCTGGATTATGATTGAATTGTGAGAATACTAAATTCCATACTTCTAAATGACGCTCATTTTCCCCACCTGGGTATAATTCTGGATCGTTAGGGTCATCACCGTATTCAGGTCCACGATCGTAGAAGATTTCCGTATTTGGACCACTTGGACCTTCACCAATATCCCAGAAGTTTTCTTCTAGACGAATGATTCTTTCTTCTGGAATGCCCACTTTCTTATTCCAAATTTCAAATGCTTCATCATCTTCAGGGTGAATTGTTACAGCTAGTTTTTCTGGATCAAAACCAATCCACTTTTCATCTGTAAGGAATTCCCAAGCCCAAAGAATTGCTTCCTCTTTAAAGTAGTCACCAATTGAGAAGTTACCTAGCATTTCGAAGAAAGTATGGTGTCTTGCTGTTTTACCAACGTTTTCAATATCATTTGTACGAATTGATTTTTGAGCGTTTGTAATACGAGGGTTAGTAGGAATAACACGACCATCAAAATATTTCTTCAATGTTGCTACACCTGAGTTAATCCATAATAATGTTGGGTCATCATGTGGCACAAGAGAAGCACTTGGCTCAACACTATGACCTTTTTCTTTAAAGAAATCTAAATACATTTGGCGAATCTGTGCGCCTGTTAATTGTTTCATCTATATTTCCTCCTTATTTTAGAAAAAACCTGCAACGGTTTATGTATTTTTTAAACAAAAAAAACCCTCATCCCAAAAAAGGGACGAGAGTAACTCGCGGTACCACCCTAATTATGAACAAATAACACTCCAAGTATTTGCTCATCACTTTAGACGCTTTAACGCAGCGAACGGTAGGGATTAGCTACACTCCAGACTAGCTTTCTGTTATCCTTCATCTAGAATTTCTTTCAGCCTTAGGAAATTCCTCTCTTTCGCACGAAGTTCACGCTTAAGATGGTCTATAACATACTCTGTCCTTCATCGTTTTTTACAAATTCATCTATATTGGATTATAGGGACAACTTTACTATTTGTCAATTGGGATCATCGTCCGTGTCGTTCCTTCATAAAATGTACTTTTGCGTGTATAATCGCTACCTTTAATATGGCTAATATCGGTACAGCAATGATTAGCCCAATAACTCCACTCACCTCGCCACCAATAAACAAACTCAGCATAATAAGTAGCGGATGCATATGTAAGCTTTTTCCAACAATAAGTGGTGAAAGAATGTTTCCTTCAACAAACTGTAAACCAAATACAATAACAGCAACCCAGATCACATGATTTGGATTTGTCGCAGCTGCAATAATGATAGCTGGAACTGCTCCAATTATAGGACCAAAATACGGAATCACATTAGTTATACCTATAATAATTCCAAGTAACAATGAATATTTCACCTTAATCAACCATAATAATAACGCTGAAATAGCACCGATAATTAAACAAACAATTATTTGACCACGAATATAGTTCCCTAATGATTGTTCCACATCAAGAAGAAATGCTTTACTCTGTTTTCGAATTCTTGCTGGTGTAATATACCAAGCTGCTCTCTTCATTGTTTCCCAATCTTTCAAAAAATAAAACGCTATTAAAGGAACAATTGCAAAAATAATGACATAATCAAATAATCTTACTAAGTAATTCATCATATTCGCTAATAAAGCTTCTACTTTCTTCTCAAAAAAAAGAATTCCTTCTTCAATTCTTCCTTTATATTCAACTGGCCAATTTGATGTTTTTTGATTAATGGATTCTACTAATGATGTATACTTATCTGCAAAATAAGGTGTACTTTTCATTAAATCATCCAATTCATGAATGATGACAGGTATTCCCTTATAAATAGCAAAACCTAAACCACCAAAAAATAAGAGATATATTACCAAAATACTAATACTACGAGGACAGCCTCGCTTATGAAGTTTTTCAACAACAGGATGCAGTAAATACGTAATAAAAGCTGCTAATACAAATGGCAATAAAGAAATTCCAATGATTTCAATTACAGGAAGCCATATTGGTTTCAATTTAAAAAATACTAAAATTACGATGAATAATAATAATAAAAAGCCCAGCCTGTAAAACCACATCATACTCAATTTCATTTACATAGCCTCCTTACCAATAGGTTTTGTAAGTAAACGAATTTCATTCAAAAAAGAAAAAAGGCAACCACTAAAAGAATTTCTTTTAATGGTTGCCTTTCTTCACTAGTCAATGCTTGTTAAAAATGTGTTAGAAAAGTGATCTTACTTTTCTTTTCATTTTTTTCATTGACTTTTTCGAAAAGTTTTTCGAGTTGAAATAGGATGCAGCTGCAATTCCTGCTCCAAAACTCATCATTGAAGAAACTGACATTCTTCGCATGAAATTCACCTCTTCCATTTACATGGTAAATCGGCGATCGTCTTCAGAGAATAAATCATCTAAAGAGCTTAAACTTCCATCCTCTTCAACTTGATGTGTATGAATGACTCCTTTAGCAATTGACAGTTCTATTAAACAATTCCAGCAATAGTATTGGCTAACGCCAATCTTGCCTATATCTTTACTTCCACAATTCGGACACTTCATTAGTACTAACTCCTCAATACATTATTGGAGAAATCTCTATGGTATCTCCCCCTAATGAAGGAGGTTTCCTCGCATGCACTGTTTTTTTACCATCGGTTATATCTGAGAAAAAACCATTGGAAATTTCATATGCTACGATTGTGCCCACTTGCTCAGAAAAATATACATCGTCTAATAGCCCCATTTCTTCTCCATAATCATTCATAATCATTTTATTGGCTATAGCCCGCTGATGCTGAAGAGTATACACCTTATTATGATTCATGGTAGAAGACTTCGGAATCTGCCTTACAGTTATGCCTTTAGAAGCAAACGATACAACATCTCGTAAAGAGACTAAACAAGTTTTCTTGAAAAGGGTTTTCCTATTCATGAGTAAGCCCATAACGGACCCTTCATTAGAAATCACCAAGTCACACACATGACCCTGTACTTTTCCAACTTCATCATAAACCGGCAACCCCTTCAATAATGAGAACGTCCGCAAAGTACACCCCGCCTTTCCGAACATTAATAGTATGGTTTTTCATAGTCATTTTAATGATTGTAAGTTTTACAAAACACCCTAATATTTTCTAACATATTCAAGAAAAAATCTCGTATACAAAAGAGAATTCATAGCAAAAAACTGAATTTACAATTATTCACAACCTTGTCATGAAATAGGTAAATCATACTAACAAAAACAAGTTATGATATGAGTGTAAAGTATATTTTTTGCTAAAGGGGGACCATTAATGAAAAAAAATGTAGTATTTTTCGAAGTACAAGGTGGTAGTGATAAGGGACCAGATGGATATCGCAGAGATACACTGCCTATGGTCAACGCATTGAAAGAACGTGGTTGGGATGCTGAAGTAATCTTCTTTGAGTTAGAAAAGAAAGATGAAATATATAATCACGTTAAAGAGAATGCTTGCTCTTATGTATCAAGAATTAACCCTGGTAATTTAAAGAGCGAATCAGACTATTTCGCTATGCTTCGTCAGCTCTGTGAAGATGGTATCATTGGTATGCCTCATCCAGATGCAATGATTGGCTATGGAGCGAAAGATGCCCTTGCTAAATTAACAGATTTAAGTTTAGTTCCTACTGATACGTATGCTTATTACACAATGGAAACATTTAAAGAGACGTTCCCAAAATCCCTCGTATTAAATGAACGTGTATTAAAACAAAATCGTGGATCAACTGGTGAAGGTATTTGGAGAGTACAACTAATTGACGAATTACCTGAAGGCACCGTAGAAGTCCCCCTTACTGCAAAAATTAAATGTACTGAAGCAAAAGATAATCACGTTGAAACATGGGAATTAGGTACATTCATCGATTTCTGTGAACAATATATTGTTGGTGAAAACGGTATGCTCATCGATATGGCATTCCTACCTCGAATTAAAGAAGGTGAAATTCGTCTGTTCATGCTTCATAATAAACCGATTAATGTCGTTCATAAAAAACCAGCTGATAGTGAAGATGCATTTAGTGCTACATTATTCTCTGGTGCGCAATATCGATACGATTCTCCTGAAGAATGGAAAGACCTTGTTGAAAGCTTCTTAGCACAACTTCCAGACATCACCTCACGTTTAGGCAACTATGACCTCCCACTTATATGGACAGCTGACTTTATTTTAGATTATGATAAAAACGGGAATGATACGTATATTCTCGGTGAAATGAATTGTTCTTGTGTTGGATTTACATCTCAACTAGAGCTTGCAAATAATGTTGCAGATGAAATTATTGAAATTGTTGAAGCAAAAGTAGGCGCACAATTAATTTAATTAGCTCAATTATAGAAAAAACAAAATAAATCTATTCACTTGAACTCCATCTTAATTGGAGTTTTTTTTATTAGAAAAGCGCAAGCGCCCGTTTTGCGACGTATAGATTGGAACACTTCGACTGAGATAAAGGAAACACCGATATGTGGAGAACGCCCGTTTATCGGTGACAAGCATAAGGCAAGCGGGCTAGAAGGTCGCTTTTAACCTTCTGGACTGATTGACTTATGACCTCGAGCCGATGGCGTTCGGAACTAGACAACACGATGAGGCGGTAGCCGTTTCGATGTTGACTTATCGTAGGGAGATGGGCGAAATCTACTAGTCGCTGGGCGCTGGAGCTAGACACCACACAAAAATGTATACATGCTCACTTTGCTTTTTTACTTACTTTCCATAAAATCATAAGGTGTTAAATCCTCCATACCAATCATCGGATCCGTATTTAATAAATCGCGCAAATAATCTTCTGTTGAACTACTTTGCCCTTCTTCTCGTACTACATCAGGAATAGAAGAAGAACTTGATTCAACAGAAAACGCTTGGCGCAATTTCTGTATTAAAGTTGTGTTCCGATCGTGGTCTTGGGTTCTTTCCACACCCATGCGTAACGCTTCTTCTTCACCACATAAAATTAGAAATTGTTTACTACGCGTAATACCAGTATAAATTAACTTTCTTCTGAGCATACGGTAATAACTCTTCACAACAGGCATAATCACAATGGGAAATTCGCTTCCTTGCGACTTATGAATGGAACAGCAATATGCATGGGTAATTTGCGTTAAATCTTGCTTTGTGTAAGCTACTTCTATCCCATCAAATGATATGTATAACATATCTTGTTTCTCTGTATTTTCCTTTGCATATGAAATCGATATAATCTCCCCCATATCACCGTTGAAAACATTGCTTTCAGGCTGATTAACAAGCTGTAATACTTTATCACCTATACGATATACACTATCTCCAAACGCAAGCTCTCTTCTTTGTCCATCACTATTAGGATTAAAGATTTCTTGTAATAATTTATTCAATGCATCAATTCCGGCAGGACCCCGATACATTGGTGCTAGCACTTGAATATCCTTCGCCGTATAACCTTTCTTCTTGGCATTTGCTACAACCTTTTCTACGACCTGTGCAATCTGAGCTGTTGTACAAGGAAAGAACGAGCGATCTTTCTGCTGAGCGGTTATATTTGCTGGCAAACGACCTTTCTTCATTTCATGAGCTAATTCGATAATAGAAGAGCCATCTGCTTGACGGTAGATACTTTCTAACTTGATGATTGGTACACATTCTGATTCCAATAAATCTTTCAACACTTGCCCTGGGCCGACAGATGGGAGTTGATCCTCATCACCAACAAATATAACCTGAACAGTATCAGGTAGTGCTTTCAATAATTGATGACCTAACCAAGTATCCACCATCGACATCTCATCAATAATAACAATTCTACCTTCAATTGGATTCTCTTCATCATAACTAAACCCTTCGCTACCATTCCATCCTAATAAGCGATGAATCGTTACTGCTGGAAGACCTGTTGACTCCGTCATTCGCTTAGCTGCTCGACCTGTTGGTGCTGCTAACACAAACGGAAATTGATCTTTATCCTTATACGCATGTCGATCCATGGATACCCCATGCAATTCACTATATAACTCAACAATACCTTTAATAACGGTTGTCTTTCCAGTACCAGGTCCACCTGTTAAAATCATCATCGGTGACATTAAAGCCGTTTGAATACCTTCTTTTTGTGCTGGTGCATATTCTACTTCCAATCTTTCTTCAAGTTCACCAAGTGCTAATAAAAACTCCGATTCAGGAAAAGCATCACTGTACTCTGTTTGTGCCATAATACGTTTAATATGTGTCGCAATACCTTTTTCCGAAAAATATAGAGAGGGCGAATAAACACGCATATCCTCAATAATAATTTTTCCTTCTTCCGCAAGTTCATTTACCCCTGTTGAAATAGATTGAAATTCGATTGCATCGCGCTTATTACCTTCTAACAGTTCCTGAACACTCTGCAATAGCTGCTCAGCCTCTATGTAGACATGCCCTTCTTGCAAACATTCCGTCTCCAATGTATACAAAATACCAGCTTTAATTCTGTCTTTATGACTACCACTAATCCCCAAGTGAAACCCAAGCTCATCCGCTCTACCAAAGCCTACCCCTTCAATATCTTCTACCAGCTTATACGGATTCTTTTGAATAATACTTAAAGTTTCTTGCTTGTAGACTTGATAAATTTTCATCGATAACTGTGGACCAAAGCCATATTGATTAAGAGCAATCATCACTTGCTCAAGCCCTTGATGCTCAATTAATGTATCATAAAGGTTTTTTGCTTTATCACCAGATAATCTTGGTACTGAATCTAGAAGGGCTGGATCAGCAAGGATTTTCGAAATAGCATTATCACCGATAAAATCAACAATGTTTTCAGCTGTTTTCTTACCGATTCCTTGGAAGAGGGCACTAGATAAGTAGTTAACCACACCTTCCTTAGATTGAGGCATATCCTTTTGAAAATGGTCGACAGCGAATTGAACACCAAACTTTGGATGTTCTTTCAGTTTTCCATAGAAGATATACGTTTCATGCTCATAAATAGGAGGAAAATAGCCGACAATCACTACTTCTTTTTCATCGTAAACAGCATTTGTTTCATCGACACGAATACGCACAACAGAGTATAAATTTTGCTCATTATGAAAAATCGTAACGATATGACGTCCCTTCATATAAATCTTCGTTGGTTCTTCAAATAAGTTCATTTCATCCTGTTGCACAACTCTTCCCTCCTTCTCATTATTGTTCTGCTAACAACTGCTCCATAATCTTCTTACCATTTGCAGCTAGCATATGGTCACTTTGTGCTTCAAGTGCCTTTGTAAAGCACTCTAACGCCTTCTCAGCATCTTCTAAATGCCCTGCATAAGCAACCCCTAAATTATAAAGTGCATCTGCATGCTTAGGATCTCTCTCTAAAACTTCCTCTAATACTTTAATTAGCTCTTCATATAACTCTGCATTCGCTAAACATAATGCATATTGAAAGCGAGCATCATTATCTTCAGGATTTAGTTCAACACTACGTTGAATATATGGCATAGCAAGCTTTGGTTGATCTAATTGCTGCAATGTCATTCCTAACATGAAATAACAATCACTATTTTGTAAGCCTACTTTTATCGCTTTCTCAAACTGATCTTTCGCTGCCATCAATTTATCATTATCATAATACAGGTTTCCTAGTGCATAGTATGCAGCACCTGCATTTTCATCAATAGAAATTGCTTTATTATAAAAGTTCTCCGCTTTGGCTACTTCACCAACAGCAGTTAACACATTTCCAAAGTTAATATACGAAACAGCATCATTCGGATTTTCTTCAATTGCTTCAGAAAATACCTTTGCTGCTTCCTCCCATTTACCTTCTTGCATGTATTGAATGCCTTGTTCATTTTTGTTCATAACTATTCACACTCCATTTTTTCTATAAAGAAGTATATCATATTTCCTTTCATACGTTACTTAGAAGGACGCATGAAGCACAAATTATGATTGAATGGGATGGTTTTTAAAGAATTCCTTCAGCTTAGCATCATCACCAATTGTATCTTCTAAAACTTCTTTATTCCATGCTTTCTCATCTTCAGCAAATTTACGTACATCTTTTCCATAGAAATCATCAATTTGTTTTCTTGTTACTTTAAATGATTTAGGAGCTGTAGTATATAATTTAAATTCAACCTCATCAACATTTTGAATTAAAATAAAATATGTTGTAGCGTTATTTAAGAAGGCTCTTTGTGTGACTTCCTCATTCCAATAATCTTCAAAATCGTCACCCTTAATATTTGATCCTTCTTTTATTCCATAATCAATGGTAATTCCATATGGCTTCTTATCTGTTTGTAAAGATACTCGTTTCACATATTTTCCACCTGGCAATAAATAACTCAAGTTCACTACTGAACTTGAATCTCCAATATAAGAATCTTTAAAAGTTAATAGCTCTTCCACCGTATTCTTTTTCGTTTCTTCCTTCTTAGATTGACATCCCATTAGTGCCATACTAAATAAGAAAACCGAGCAAATTAGTAAAATTGAACGTTTCAATTGATTTACACTCCTTTTATCGTCTATCAATTATTGTATTATAGACAAAAAACCTCAGCTCATAATCAGAACTGAGGTTTTCTCATTGAATCTGCTATTAAGCACAGTCTCATTATCCTACATAAGTAAGCTGTTCACCATTTTTGTATATCGTATCAATCGTTCCGCCACCAAGGCACTCATCACCATCATAAAATACAACAGCTTGACCTGGTGTGATAGCGCGTGTAGGCTCATCAAAAATAACCTCGACACGATCATCTGCTAAGATTTTCACCGTCACGCCATTATCAGTTTGACGATATCGGAACTTAGCCGTACATTTGAATTCTACTGACTTTGGTTGATTCGATACCCAGCTCACGTTCACAGCTTGAAGGGAAGTAGAGTATAATACTTCATTTTCAAACCCTTGAGCTACATATAGCACATTGCGTTTTAAGTCTTTCCCAACCGCAAACCACGGATCACCGCTTCCACCGATTCCAAGACCATGACGTTGACCAATTGTATGATACATTAAGCCATCATGTTTACCCTTCACTTCTCCGTCCATTGTTTCCATATTACCAGGCTGTGCAGGTAAATAATTGCTAAGGAATTCTTTAAAGTTTCTTTCTCCGATGAAGCAAATTCCAGTAGAATCTTTTTTCTTCGCAGTCGCTAAGCCTGCTTCAGCAGCAATTCGGCGTACTTCAGGCTTTGGAAGATGTCCAAGCGGGAACATGACTTTTTCCAATTGTGCTTGTGTAAGTTGATTTAAGAAATACGTTTGGTCTTTATTATCATCAACACCACGAAGCATCTTGTATTCTCCATCACAATATTCAACTCGTGCATAATGACCTGTAGCTAAATAATCTGCTCCAAGGCTAATGGCATGTTCAAGAAACGCCTTGAATTTAATTTCTTTGTTACACATTACATCAGGATTCGGTGTTCTTCCTGCACGATATTCATCTAAGAAATACGTGAATACCTTATCCCAATACTGCTTTTCAAAGTTTACTGCATAATAAGGGATGCCAATTTGTTCGCAAACTTTCATTACATCTTCATAGTCTTCCGTTGCTGTACAGAAGCCATTTTCATCTGTATCATCCCAATTTTTCATAAAAATACCAATTACATCATAACCTTGTTGTTTTAGTAAAAGAGCGGCTACAGAGGAATCAACTCCTCCAGACATTCCAACTACAACGCGGGTATCTTTTGGTGCTTTCGTCATTGCTTTCTTACCCCACTTTATTTATTGTTTCGTAAGACGCTTTACAATTCTCACTATTTCATTCGCAACCTGTTTTACTTGGTCACTCGTATTATTTAAACCGAAACTAAATCGAATTGAATTCGTCGTTTTTTCATGATTTTTACCGAACATCGCTACTAATACATGTGATGGATCAATAGTTCCTGCTGTACATGCTGAACCACTTGAAGCAGCAATACCCATAATATCAAGATTAGCAAGCATAACCTCAATATTTGTTCCTGGAAAACTAATATTCAACACATGAGGCAACGAATTCTCAAGTGTACCATTCACAGAAAAAGCCATTTGCTCTTCTGTAAAAATATGAATCATTTGCTCTTTAAATTGCTTGTATAACTGTTGCTTCTCTACCATCATTTCTTGTGCAATTGTAGCAGCTTTCGCAAATCCAAGAATGGCAGGAAGATTTTCTGTTCCAGCTCTTCGCTTTTTCTCTTGTTCTCCACCATGCATTACAGGTTCAAGGGCAATTCCATCTTTACAATAAAGAAAGCCTATTCCTTTTGGACCATTGATTTTATGAGAGGATACAGAGAGCAAATCAATTTTCATTTCTTGTACATTAATTGGCATAATACCATATGCTTGAACAGCATCTGTATGAAAATACGCTTGGTGGTCATGTAACATTTCACCAATAGCTTGTACATCTTGAAGCGTTC
This sequence comes from Bacillus massiliigorillae, assembly GCF_000380245.2. GTDB lineage: Bacteria > Bacillota > Bacilli > Bacillales > DSM-1321 > Bacillus_AD > Bacillus_AD massiliigorillae. The sequence continues at coordinate 410,881 of NZ_HG428741.1, read as the reverse complement.
CTACTTCATTATTTCCAAACATAATAGAAACCAGTATTGTATCATCTCTTAATGCATTTTGTAAGTCTTCTAGCAATATTTGCCCTTGGTCATTTACTGGTAAATACGTTACTTCAAATCCTTGCTTCTCCAAATGTTGACATGTATGCAATACAGCATGATGTTCAATGGCTGTCGTAATTATATGTTTACCTTTATTCGCATATGCATAAGCTACACCAGTAAGTGCATGGTTGTCACTTTCAGTACCACCACTAGTAAAAATGATTTCATTTTCTTTAGCTGCAATCGTTTTTGCTAATTGTCGGCGCGCTTCATTGATGGCCTTACGCGCTTCTCTTCCAAAGTAGTGAATGCTTGATGGATTACCATAGTTCTCTTGCATCGCTTTCATCATTTCATGTGCTACATCTGGATGCATAGGAGTTGTAGCGGCATGATCGAGATAGATTCGTTCCACTACCTCTCCCTCCTTTATTTATGTTTATTAATAAAAAGACAGTGATGATTTTTCTCTGTCTAACCTTTCACCTGCCATGCTCGGAAATAAGCCAATCTGTTTTGAAAACCAAGTGCGAGTTTTCAAGAACAGCTTATCTTATTTCTGCCTCATAGCCCTTTTTTATTGGGAGTATTTCAAGAAGCAAAAGCATCAATCAAAAAAGACCGGTGACGGTTTTTCTTTATTTAAATATAATACATATAAGATTCGATATTATCATCTTCATTGTAGTTTGCTAAATCTTCTAGAGTTGTTGTGTCTAGAACATCTTTTACTGCATCACGAATTCGAATCCATAGCGCTCTTTTTGCAGGTTCTTCATCTTCAATACCTTCTACTGGACTAATAGGTCCTTCTAACACTCTGATAATATCCCCAGAAGTGATTACATTTGGATCCTTCGCTAACACATATCCACCGTATGCGCCTCTAATACTTCTAACTAGACCAGCGTTTCTTAGCGGAGCAATTAATTGCTCCAAATAGTGCTCGGATAAATCATGTCTTTGGGCAATCGACTTTAATGAAGTAGGCCCTTCTCCATGCTTCTTTGCAAGTTCTATCATAATCGTTAAACCATAACGTCCTTTAGTAGAAATTTTCATATATATAGCACCCCAATTAAATTTATTACATAATGTTTATGTACGACCGTAAGTTATCCAATAACCTGAATTAAATAGACTTTTGAAATTATATCATACTTAAGTATAACAATGTATTTACTTCTATTATACCGTATTGTAACAAACTACAAACATTTTAAACTCACACATGTAAAAAATTCCCTGAATAATAAAAACGATAGAAAAAGAAGCCATGCTCAATTTAAACATGAGCATGGCAAATGAATATTCTTATAATGAATTTCCTACATGAGTAACTTATTTTGCAACGCTTTGCAATGCTCTTACTGCTACTGCCGCAAATTGACCTCTTGTAGTAGAAGAGTATAAATCAAATGAACCGTTGCTACCTAACATTAACTTATTAGTAGCTACTGCTTGAACAGCATTGTAACCCCAGTATGTCTTAGGAACATCTTTAAATACAACTGGCTTACCTTCTGCTTTCAACTTAAATGCAGTTGAAACTACTTTCGCTAACTGTATTCTAGTAAGGCTATCGTTCGGATTAAATTTCTCTGCTTTCGTAAATACACCAAGTGCAGTTAATTTAGCAATCGCCATATAAGCTGGATGGTTTTTGGGTACATCTTTGTATCCTGGATCAACAGGAATTTCTTTTGTCATTGGAATCGAGCTGTATAGAATCATTGCAACTTCTGCTCTCGTAATAGCTTTATCTGGATACACAAATCCTTTTTCATCTACTGATAACACATTATTGGATACTAAATATGACAGTTCTTTCTCAGCCCAATGACCTTTTATATCAGCTGGAACCGTAGGCTCTGGTTTTGGTTCTGGATTCGGCTCAGGCGTTATTTGCTTAGCAATAGCCTCTAATAATGCAGCGCTCATGATTTTATATCCATCAATATTTGGATGAATATCTGTCGCATTAGGCAAGTTCTTCTTTAACGCAGCCATATCATCTCCGCCCATTTGCTCATAAACTGAAACAAATGTTGCCCCACCAAGAATAGTAGCTTCTGAGACTGTTTTGTTTAATGTTTTTGCAAGCGAAGCAAGTTGAGTAACTTGAGCTTGATCTGGAAGGTACGGGAATGGGAAATAAATACCCATAACATATACTTTAGCCTCAGGATTTAAAGCTTTAATTGTTCCTAAGATTTTTGCATAGTTTGTAGCAACTTCTTGTAATTTAGCAGGTAATTTTGTTACATCAAAAGTAATGGTTCCTGCAGCAAGGTCAATTTTTGCTTCTTGTAAAATATCATTTGCTCCGGCAGAAATAGTAATTAAGTTTGCTTTTTTGACCGCTTCTTGTAGCTTAGAATCTGTTGTTAATTTGTTTAACACATCCGTAGTTTTATCTCCTGAATCGGCAAAATCCTTTGAATAGCTACCAAGGATACTTTTTTCTTTAAATGTATTTGCTGTGAAATCAGAAAAACCTAAATCAATTTTTTTGTCCGGTGTTTGCCCCTTCGCCAACGAATCACCGATTGACAAGTAATGAACTTGATCCGTCTGTGCAGCTGATGATGGTGAGCCTGCTAGACTCATAAATAATGCAAAAATCAAAATAAAACTCAAAATACTTCTCGATACTCTTTTCATCTTTCCACTCCCTACCTTTTTTCTATTTTCTTGCAATAAAGAATATGACTTTGTAACTATATGAAACTATCAACGAAAACATACAAAAAAAAGTGACACCATTCATAATGTAAAATTATTTCATGGTGTCACTTTCATTTTGCTACGCAGTCTTATTTAGTTAATTTTAACAAAATAACCATGAAATGTGTGATTATTTTTTTGATTGATTTCTTAAACCGTTCAATCGTTCATGAATCATAGATAGTTTTTTTTCTTCCCCCGCTTGTTTCGGTTGATAATACACGGCATCTTGCAATTCTTTCGGTAAATATTCTTGATACACCCAGCTATTCGGATAATCATGCGGATATTTATAGCCTATTCCATGTCCTAATTCCTTCGCTCCTTGATAATGAGCATCCTTTAAGTGTGCAGGGATATCACCTGTTCTACCTTTTCGAACATCTGCAATAGCAGCATCTAAAGCAACATAAGCTGAATTAGACTTAGCTGATAAGCATAACTCAATAACAATATTCGCTAAAGGAATTCTAGCTTCTGGTAAACCAAGACGTTCTACTGTCTGAATAGCTGGTAACACTCGCGCACACAATTCTGGATTCGCTAACCCAATATCTTCGTAGCCAATAACTAGTAAACGACGACAGATGGCTACTAAATCTCCACCTTCTAAAAGTCTAGCAAGATAATGTAATGCCGCATTAACGTCACTACCTCTTATACTTTTTTGAAAGCTAGAAAGCAAAGAATAGTAAATATCACCTTTGTTATCATGTGAAAATCCTTTATTCTCGATGCTCTGATTAACCACATCTTCTTCTATAATAATACTGCCATCATCACTTCGGTCAGATGCCATAACAATATCTTCAAGCAAATTCAATGCTGTTCGTCCATCACTTGTCGTCGCTGCTATTTTATCCAATAAAACATCTTCAATGGTTATGTTCATTTTTCCTAATCCTTTATTAGGATCTATAACCGCTCGCTCTAATAATTTTTTGATAGCTGACTGCGACAAAGGCTTTAGTTGTTTAATTTGTCCACATCGAGATCGAATCGCACTATTTACACTATGAAAGGGATTTTCTGTCGTGGCACCAATTAATACAAATACACCTTCTTCTAATGCTTTCAAAAGAGAGTCTTGTTGGCTTTTATTAAAACGATGAATTTCATCAAGAAATAGAAGTGCATTTCTCGTTAATCGCGCTTCTTCGATGACATTTTCAACATCCTTCTTCCCACATGTTGTTGCATTTAAGGCATAGAAGTCTCTCTTCGTACTTCCCGCAATAGCATATGCGAGTGAAGTTTTCCCCGTTCCCGGCTCGCCATATAACAACATCGAAGGAACATGTCCATTTTTTATCATTTTAAAAAGTGCAGAATTAGGGCCGATAATGTGCTCTTGACCAACAACTTCTTCAATAATAGAAGGTCTTAATCTATGTGATAAAGGTTCATGATACATGACTAACGAAACCTCCTTCTGAGCATAATTCTCTCGTTACTTGTCGTCACTCATACGAACAATTTTAACGTCTTTCACAATTTCACGAACAACCCAACTTGCCGCAATTAATCCTGCTACAGATGGAACAAAAGCGTTTGAAGACGGTGGCATTTTCGCTTTACGGATATTCGCCTCTTCATTGCCCACTTCTTTCACAACATCCTCTCTAATAACAATCGGACTTTCATCAGAGAAGACAACTGTAATTCCTTTTCTAATGCCTTCTTTTCGTAATCTTGTACGAATAACTTTCGCCAATGGATCTGTATGTGTCTTAGATATATCCGCAATTTGAAAACGTGTTGGGTCCATTTTATTTGCCGCACCCATACTTGAGATAATCGGAATATTTCGCTCTAAACATTCTTTCATTAGATGGATTTTATATGAAATCGTATCAGAAGCATCTACTACATAATCCAATCCATAGCTAAAAAATTCCTCATACGTTTCTTCCGTATAAAACATTCTTAAAGAAATAACTTCACATTCAGAATTAATATCTGCGATTCTTTCTTTCATTAAATCTGCTTTAAATTGTCCAACTGTTGATAGTAGAGCATGAATTTGTCGATTCACATTCGTAATATCTACATCATCCTTATCTACTAATATTAAACGTCCAACTCCAGAGCGTGCTAAAGCTTCCGCAGCAAATGAACCAACTCCACCCACTCCTAGTACAGCCACTGTTGTATTCTTTAATTTTTCCATTCCTTCTTTTCCAATAGCTAACTCATTTCGAGAAAACTGATGCAACATAACTCCCAACTCCATCTTCCTAAATTTTATGTATTTTCATTTAATTCCCAGAAAGAACATACGTTTTATATGTATTATAAATGATATTACAACAAATAACAAAATAAAGAAAAAACGGCACCGGTCCTTTTTCATGAATGCTTTTTCCCTTGAGTTTAACTTCAATGGAAAAGGGCAGGTATAAGATTTGGCACCATGCCCTAAATCATGTACTTTCTTATTTTTGAACAAAAAAACGGAGCATCTCTTCAAATGAGATTCTCCGTTCTTACTCAAAGCGCATCTCGCGCATTTAATCCATAAAAAGGCGTAAGAGCCCCGATCATGCCGTTTCCGCCTTCGTTTTGAACCCGCTCTACGCAGGTGGGTGCTCCGTTTGCAATATTGTAAGTCCACAACGAATGAGGCATTTACGCATTTGCAAAACCTAGAGCTCCCGAAACTATAAGTGTTCGGTCAAAACTTATAGGTGAAGATAACGTACATATCAGGACTCTTACTTGATGAATGTATCATATCACATTGAAACAATCGTTTTCAAGCGATACTGGGTGATTCTTTAGTCCTTTTTTTGTCCAGTTAATGCCAATCGTAATTCGATTAATTGGTCCACACTTACTGGGCTTGGAGCTTCTGTTAGAAGACAACTTGCACTAGCAGTTTTAGGGAATGCAATTGTATCTCTTAGGTTTGTTCTACCAGCTAGTAGCATAACAAGACGGTCTAAACCAAGAGCGATACCACCATGCGGAGGAGTACCATAATCAAATGCATCTAATAAGAAACCAAATTGCTCTTGTGCTTCTTCATCAGAGAATCCAAGTACTTTAAACATTTTCATTTGAATATCTCTTTCGAAGATACGAAGTGATCCACCACCAAGCTCGTAACCATTTAATACGATATCATAAGCTTGTGCACGAGCATTTTGAGGTTCTGTATCTAACTTATCAATATCTTCTCTAAATGGCATAGTAAATGGATGGTGAGCAGCGAAATAACGACCAGATTCTGCATCATACTCAAGTAGTGGCCAATCTGTTACCCATAAGAAATTGAATACATTTTCATCAATTAAATCTAGGTCTTTAGCAAGCTTACCACGAAGTGCTCCTAACGCATCAGCTACAACCGTTTTGTTGTCTGCAACAAATAGTAATAAATCTCCATCTTGTGCTTTTAAAGTAGCTGTAAGTGCAGCACCTTCTTCACCTTCAAAGAACTTCGCAATTGGTCCTTTTAAGCCTTCTGCATCTACTTTTAACCATGCTAGACCTTTTGCTCCATAAACAGCAGCAAATGCACCTAATGCATCAATATCTTTACGAGAGTACTTCTCTGCAGCACCCTTCACATTGATTGCTTTAACTTGTCCACCAGTAGCAATGGCACTTGCGAATACTTTAAAGCTAGAATCTTTCACGATTTCAGATACATCCACTAATTCAAGACCAAAACGAGTATCTGGCTTATCAGAACCAAAACGACTCATAGCTTCATCATATGTCATGCGAGGTAAAGGTAATGTAATATCAACACCTTTTACATCTTTCATAACCTTTTGCATCATGCGCTCTGTCATACCCATAATGTCCTCTTGACTCATAAAGCTAGTTTCAATATCTATTTGCGTGAATTCAGGTTGACGATCTGCACGTAAATCTTCATCACGGAAGCAGCGAGCAATTTGATAATAACGCTCAAAGCCAGCAACCATTAATAATTGTTTAAATAATTGAGGACTTTGTGGCAATGCGTAGAATTCTCCATCATGAACACGGCTAGGTACTAAATAGTCACGCGCTCCTTCTGGTGTACTTTTCGTTAACATTGGCGTTTCAACATCTAAGAAACCTTCTGTATCTAAGAAGTTACGAACTGTTTTTGTTACATCATGACGCATTTTGAAAGTTTCATACATTTTTGGACGACGAAGGTCAAGATAACGATATTTTAAACGAAGGTCTTCTGATACATCATCTTTATCATCAATTAAAAATGGTGTTGTTTTTGCCTCATTTAGAATTGTTACTTCTTCAGCTGTTACTTCAATTGTACCTGTTTTTAAGTTTTTATTAATTGTTCCTTCAGCACGAGCAATAACTGTACCTGTAAGACTGATTACATATTCATTACGAATTTTTTCTGCTATTGCTAAAGCTTCTTGTGATACATCAGGATTAAATACAACTTGAACGATACCAGTACGGTCGCGAAGATCAATAAAGATTAATCCCCCAAGGTCTCTTCGTTTTTGTACCCATCCTTTTAGTGTTACTTTTTCTCCAATGGCACTTTCTAAAATTTCGCCACAAAAATACGATCTGCCAAACATCCCTAATTTCCTCCCTTATTGCTGTTCCTTTTTGAACTCTTCGATGAAACTTGATAAATTAAGCTCTTTTTGCTCACCAGATTCCATGTTTTTCAATGTAATCTTATTATTATTTAGTTCATCGTCGCCTAGTACCGCTACAAAACGTGCTTTGGCACGATCTGCCGCTTTGAACTGTGCTTTTACCTTACGATTGTTATAATCTTTATCTACAGAAAAGCCATTTTGGCGTAATTCATTTACTAATTTCACACTATAGTCTTTTGCAGCATCACCAAGTGCAACCACATAAATGTCAGTTGCTTGTTCAATAGGCAATGTCACACCTTCTGCTTCAAGTGCTGCAATTAATCTTTCAATACTCAATGCAAAGCCGATTCCTGGAACTTCTGGGCCACCGAAATCTTCTACAAGACCGTGATAACGACCACCACCACAAAGTGTTGTAATCGCTCCAAAGCCTTTCGCATTACTCATAATTTCAAAGGCTGTATGATTGTAGTAATCTAAGCCACGTACAAGTGTTGCATCAACTGTATATGGAATATTCATAGCATCTAAATGTTGTAATACTTTATCAAAATAAGCACGAGATTCATCATTCAAGTATTCAAAAATAGAAGGAGCTGTGCTCATTAATTCATTCTCACGGTCTTTCTTACAATCCAAAATACGTAGAGGATTTTTCTCTAAACGATTTTGACAATCGCTACAGAATTCACCGATATGAGGCTTAAAGTGTTCAATTAACGCTTTACGGTGTGCTGTACGGCTTTCAATATCACCTAAAGAATTAATCACTAGCTTCAACTCTTTAAGTCCAAGCGCTTTATATAAATTCATTGCTAAGCTTACTACTTCAGCATCAATGGCTGGATCAGCACTTCCGATTGCTTCTACACCAAACTGAACGAATTGACGGAAACGACCTGCTTGAGGTCTTTCGTAACGGAACATTGGACCGTTATAGAATAATTTCACTGGTTGTGTTGCCCAACCAAACATTTTATTCTCTACGAATGAACGTACAACAGCCGCTGTACCTTCTGGGCGTAGCGTTAAACTACGATCACCACGGTCAGTAAACGTGTACATTTCTTTCTGTACAATATCCGTTGTTTCACCAACACCTCTTTGAAATACTTCCGTATGTTCAAAAATTGGTGTGCGAATTTCATTATATTGATATTTCCTGCACAAGTCTCTTGATACGCTTTCAATGTATTGCCAAATCGCAGCTTGTTCAGGAAGAATGTCTTGCGTTCCCCTAGGGATTTGCATACTCATTAATTTTCCTCCTCTATGGTTCACATACATACAAAAAAACCCTCGTCTCTTGTAACTTAAACTATTACAAGGGACGAGAGTTGTTATTTCCCGTGGTACCACCCTAATTCAAAATGCTTATCTAGAAGCATTTCCTTAGAAAACAGTTAACGCCTGTTCACGTTCTTCTCCTACTAAAGCTTACTCTTTCAGAGAGAAACCTACGAAGTGTTCGTTCATTAAGCGACGATGTAGGAAAGCTTACAGCCTACGACTTTCCCTCTCTTTACCCGACCATCTTAACTACTTTTCTCCATCATTGGTTTTGTATATAAAATGAATACTATGTAATTATTATTATTTTACTAATAATAATTGTCTCTTCAAGTATTGTCAAGAATTTACCCGAAATATTCATAACTTGTTGTCAATGTTTTCTTACTAACTAACTTTATCTCGTTCTAACAGGCGCTATGACTCCCACTTCAAAGCGAAAGTGAATTCAAAGATGACTAAGTGAGAGATTTATCGCCAATAAGAGCCCGATTGGTTCAACTAATTATCGGCGTATAAAAAACGTCCCACCGATTAAAGTTTCACTTTATCATTTTTTTGCCTTCTAAATAACGGTATAATACCTATGAACGACCGAGATATTTTTTTAACTTTTTAACATCACGAACGTGTAATCCAAACTCGCTCGCTAGTTCAACCATATTACTTCTATGTTCTTTTTGGATAAAGTCATGAAAATCAACACCGAATAATTGATTCGTTCCAGAATGACTCAAGCTGTTCTTTTCATTACATTTCATTTCTTTTCCTCCTAGTAATACTGCAATAGTCATTATCTATCCTGTCCTTTTTCGCAGAATTATTATCATAGGAGAATAGGAAATTTCATTGGTAAAAAATAGTGTAGATAATTCAGAGGTGTATTTATATTGAAAGTTAAATTTAGCCTAATTATTATGACCCTTCTTCTCCTATTTGCTTCTAGCAATAGTAGTTATGCTAAAGGTGAAAGCGTCACCGTAAAAGAACCAAGTGTAAACGCAAGAAGTGGCCCAGGCACGAATTATGAAATCGTCGAGCATTTAAAAAAAGACGAAACATTTACTGTACTAGACCAAAAAGATGATTGGATTAAAATACAATTATCTAAAAAAAAATCAGCATGGGTTGCAAATTGGGTTGTAACAATAAGTGAACCAAAGAAGCAGCTGAAACCACCCTATGCTACGATAACTGCTAGTTCAATCGCTGTATACAGTAAACCTTCTTTCCAAGGTGAAAAAGTAACAGATGTTCAAAAAGATAACGATTATAAAATTATAAAAGAGAAAAATAATTGGTTTCAAATTAAATTACCAAATGAGAAAAAAGGTTGGGTTCCTAAATGGTATACGCGCAGTCAATTAAAAGAAACGGTCGATTCTTCTACAGATATGCAAGTTACTGCTCTTTTCGATGATGTACCATTGCGTAAATCAACTTCACCTTACAGTGAAATAATAAAAACCGCTTCCAAAGGTGATGAATTTACAGTAACCGCTATAAAGAAGAATACATATGAAGTAAAGTTATCTTGGGGTAAAAAAGCATATGTTGCTGGATGGCTTGTCCAAGCTTCAAAACATACACCTCAGATCAAAATGGTTAGCGAACAGCATGACTTCACGGGAAAAACAATTGTTATCGATCCTGGTCACGGTGGCAATGATGGTGGGACAATTGGAGCTAGTCAAACACTGGAGAAGAACTTAACATTGCAAACAGCCCAGTTACTCGAAAGACTATTAGTAAATTCAGGAGCGAATGTTATATTAACTCGTAATAAAGATGAATATCAAAGTCTATCTTCAAGAGTAAAGTATTCCAATAAGCTTCAACCTGACGCATTTATTAGCATTCATTATGATAGTGCGGAACAAAGTGATTTGAGAGGCGTGACTCCTTATTACTATCATAGCTATCAAAAGCCTCTGGCACGTTCTATTTATTACAGTCTACAAGATAAAAGTAAACTAACCATTCGAGAGGAACGGTTTGGTGATTATCATGTTTTAAGGCAAAATAGTCAGCCCTCTGTCCTACTAGAATTAGGATATTTAAGCAATAAAGAAGAAGAGGAAATCGTTACATCATATGCGTATCAAGAAGCAATTGTTACCGCCGTTTATAATGGTTTAGGTAATTATTTTGCGGGTGGAAAATAAGAAAAACCGTCACCGGTCCTTTTTGATTTAGAATTTACTTCTTGTTATAGCTTCTAATCAAAAAGAAGACATGTGCAAGGCTAGACGAGCTGTTTCTGAAAACCTGCTTTCGGTTTTCAAATCAGAACGGCTTATGATCAAGCATAGCAGGTGTAAGGTTAGACAACGTTCAAAATTATATTATCCCTCTATTAAGTAAAAGGGCGTTCGAAAAGTAATCTTAAAAAACTTTTCGAACGCCCTTCTTTATTTTTCAAGTATAAGTGTCACAGGACCATCATTCACAAGTTGAACATCCATCATTGCTCCAAATATGCCCGTTTCCACTTTTACGCCTTTTTGTCTCAGCGTTTCATTAAATAGATTATACATTTCAGTTGCGTGATCAGGTCTTGCTGCCGCCATAAAGTTTGGTCTTCGTCCTTTTTGACAGTCACCATATAACGTGAATTGCGATACAGATAAGATATCTCCACCTACATCTAATAATGAGTGGTTCATCTTACCATCTGCGTCTTCAAAAATGCGGAGATTCACTATTTTATCAGCTAAGAAATTCACCGCTTCTTGTGTATCTTCATGTGTGACACCAACAAGTAGAACTAATCCTTTATCAATTTTCCCAACCGTTTCTCCATCAACTGTTACGCTTGCTTCTTTAGAACGTTGCAACACTATCTTCATGACGAACTCCTTAATTCATGATCCTTCTAACTGCATACACATCAGGTATTTGTTTAATACGATCCACTACTTTTTGTAAATGACTCACGTTTTGAATCGAAATAGACATATTAATAAGTGCCAATTTATTGCGATCTGTTTTACCTGAAACAGCTGAAATATTTGTCTTTGTTTCCGTTACAACCTGAAGGACTTCATTCAATAATCCTCGACGGTCATATCCATTTATTTCGATATCAACATTGTATTCCTTCGTATCTGCAAAACCTGTATCCCACTCTACAGGTATTAAACGAGCTTCCACATCTTCTCCAATAATATTCGGACAATCACTACGGTGTACAGAAACACCACGACCTTTAGTAATAAAGCCGACAATATCATCACCAGGTACTGGATTACAACATCTTGATAAGCGAATTAATAAATTATCAATTCCTTTAACACGAACACCGGATTCTCGTTTACGTGGTGAAGTATATGTCTTCAACGTTGAATTTGCTTCCGTGATAGTTGTTAACTGCTCTTGCTCTTTCTTTTTACGCCACTTTTCAGTTAAGCGATTAGCGATTTGTAAAGCCGTAATACCATTGTAGCCAACAGCTGCATACATATCATCATGGTTCGTAAAGTTGAATTTTTCCGCCACTCGTTTAATATTCTCAGACGTTAAAACTTCTTTTAAATCGAATCCCATATTTTTAATTTCTTTTTCTACTAATTCTCGACCTTTTTCAACATTCTCTTCACGTCTTTGCTTTTTAAAATACGCACGTATTTTATTTTTTGCTTGTGAAGTTTGTGTGATTTTCAACCAATCTTGACTTGGACCATATGAATGTTTAGATGTAAGAATTTCAATAATATCGCCTGTTTTCAACTTATAATCAAGCGGTACCATCTTACCATTCACTTTTGCCCCGATCGTTTTATTACCGATTTCAGAGTGAATACGGTATGCAAAATCAATTGGAATAGAACCAGCAGGAAGTTCGATTACATCGCCTTTTGGTGTGAATATGAAAACCATGTCTGAAAACAAATCAATTTTTAAAGATTCCATGAATTCTTGTGCATTCGATGCATCATCTTGGAATTCAAGAATTTCTCTAAACCATGACATCTTCTCTTCTAGAGGCTCTTGAGCCTTCACTTCTTTTCCTTCTTTATATGCCCAATGCGCTGCAATACCATATTCAGCTATTCGATGCATTTCAAATGTTCGAATTTGTACTTCAAGCGGATCACCTTTTGGACCAATCACTGTCGTATGCAAAGATTGATACATATTAGGCTTTGGCATTGCAATATAGTCTTTGAATCTACCAGGCATCGGCTTCCAACAAGTATGAATAATACCAAGTACTGCATAACAGTCCTTAATACTATTGACCTGAATACGTACTGCCAATAGATCATAAATTTCGCTAAACTGCTTGTTTTGCAAAGCCATTTTGCGATAAATACTATAAATATGCTTTGGTCGGCCATATATTTCAGCTTTAATTTGTACTTCATCTAAACGGTCTCGTACTTCATCCACAACTTCTTCTAAATATTCTTCACGCTCATTACGTTTCTTCTTCATTAAGTTAACAATACGATAATATTGCTGTGGATTTAAATACCGTAGTGCAATATCTTCAAGCTCCCACTTAATAGTTGAAATACCTAGACGATGAGCAAGAGGAGCAAAAATTTCTAACGTTTCATTCGAGATTCTACGTTGCTTTTCAAATGGCAAATGCTTTAGGGTGCGCATGTTATGAAGACGGTCCGCTAATTTAATTAATATAACTCGAATGTCTTGAGCCATCGCCACAAACATTTTGCGGTGATTTTCTGCTTGCTGCTCTTCATGTGATTTATATTTAATTTTTCCTAGCTTTGTAACTCCATCTACAAGCATGGCAATTTCCGCATTAAAGTTGTCTTCAATATCTTGTAATGTTACATCTGTGTCTTCGACAACATCATGAAGAAAACCAGCTGCAACCGTTGAAGCATCTAGTTCAAGATCGGCTAATATACCCGCTACTTGAATAGGATGAATAATATATGGTTCCCCTGATTTTCTATATTGTTCTTTATGAGCATCCTCAGCAAACAAGAATGCTTTCTCAACTATTGCAACATCTTCCGGCTGCAAATACGCTTTTGTTCGTTCAATTACTTGTTTTGAAGTTACTATTTGTTCGTTCGCCATGAAACCACCTTAAATGTATAGTAGAAATGCTCGGTCAATTACCGTTAACCGTAATAAATCTGTTCCGACTTCTCTATATCAAATGATTATAATATTTTAATGTATTATTTCTATTATCGAGAAAAAATGAAAGAATGTAAAGTGGTTAATCCTTCATTTTTCCATTCTACTCTTATGCAAAGGCTTTCATTTCAAAAAAATACGTAAGAAAGTTATATACCATTATTTTCACTTTTATTAAAATTAAACATCAATGCTCTATAAAGAACCTTTATGAAATGAGAATAGCTTTTAACTTCTCGCTAGAAATGATAAAAAACCTCGTCATAATTGACAAGGTTTTTTTATCGTTTCATATTGAAGTCTCTATATTAGTTCGAGATTTCTTAAAAATCCATTAATGTTAATACATTATAACCATCTAACTTAGAACGTCCATCTAAGTCTTTTAATTCGATTAAGAATGCAATACCAGCAACAATTCCGCCTAGTTCTTCAACAAGTTTGATTGTAGCTTCAATTGTTCCACCTGTAGCTAATAAATCATCTGTTATTAGAACACGTTGCCCAGGTTTAATCGCATCTTTATGAATAGTTAATACGTCTTTACCGTATTCAAGTCCATAACCGACTTTAATCGTTTCACGAGGTAATTTACCTTCTTTACGAACTGGCGCAAAGCCAACTCCTAATGAATAAGCAACTGGACATCCAATAATGAATCCACGTGCTTCCGGTCCAACTACTAAATCGATTTGCTGTTCTCTAGCATATAATACGATTTGATCAGTAGCATAGCGGTAAGCATCACCGTTATCCATTAAAGTTGTAATGTCTTTAAATACGATACCTGGTTTTGGCCAATCAGGTACGATTGTAATAAATTGCTTTAAATCCATGACTTTGTTTCCTCCTTGAGTTCTTTCCCTTCAAGAAACACTTGCATTATGTTATAAAGTTGGTCATAAGAAGAGTAAAGAAGCTCATTTTCCAATTTAATTTGTTGCTGTTTTTTTATATAAGATGGAGCTTCGCTCACATCTCGCTTTTGTGCTTGTTTGACTATAGAAATAAATCCATTGTCAATTGTAACAAAACCTAGTTCCAAAAACACCCTACAGATGAAATCAACTGTGTCAATTGACCAACCTTTATGTTTGGCAATATCAGCACTATATCGTTTCACATCAAAGGAGCCTTTTTTCATAATCAACGCGTACATCCATTTAAAATGATCACGCGTTGGTAGTGTACTAAAGAAATGTTGTTGACTCTGAAAGAAATGCGTGTATATTCGCTCAGGTTTCTTACCAGCTAATAAGCCTTTTAGCATTTCTTCATCGCTCGGCATGTCAACGAGCACTACATTATTATTCGTTAGCTCCTCTGAAGCAGCCTGCTCTTTATTCTCTATAAGAACTATTTCACGCTGTTCATCTGGCGATATTTGTTGCAATACCTCACGACTAAATACAATTAGCTTTGTATTAGCTGTTGGAACATTATTTAATATTTGCGATATATTTTTATTACCACGTACATCAAATAGTTGCCAATGGTCTACAACAACATCCTGTAAAAATATTTGTGGTTTTCTTATATTATTCCATTCATTAATGGATAATTCTCCGATGACTGATAATGTAGCATTACGAGTAATTTCATCGCAATAATCCCCCATCCCAAAACCGACTGCATCTAATGATAATTGTCCATCCTTAAACATCGCTTTCAGATGGTTTCCTTCTGCTCCAATTCGTTTAATAGAAGCAAGCTTAACATCAGGAAGCAAGATACGAGGCTTAGGATTAGCCATTCCAAACGGAGCTAATTTACCCATTTCAGCTATTGTTTCAATGTTGGCATCTTCTAGTGTAATAGCAGCATCAATATTCGTAATAGGAATAAAATCTTCTGCGGTTAACACTTCATTAGCTAACGAATTTAATCGCTGTCTTAAATCATCTACGTCATCTATTTTTAAAGTCATTCCAGCAGCCATTGGATGACCACCAAAATGCGGCAAAATATCTCGACATTTTGATAAATTATGATACAAATCAAAGCCAGCAATACTGCGGGCAGACCCTTTCGCTAAGCCTTTTTCTCGATCATAACTCAACACAATTGTAGGACGATAATATTTTTCAACTAACTTAGAAGCAACAATCCCAATAACTCCAGCATTCCAACCTTCTGCACCAACAATGAGAACACTATTTTGATCAATCGGATAATGCTCTTCTACCTGCTTAAAAGCATCCTTCGAAATTTCAGAAACAATAGTTTGTCTTTCCTTATTTAAAGAATGAATCTCATCAGCAATTGCAGAAGCAAATGTTGCATCCTTTGTCAGTAATAATTCGACAGCAGGATCTGCATCTCCTAATCGACCAGCCGCATTAATTCTTGGAGCAATTCCAAAACCGATACTATCTTCATTTAAGTTATTGACATCGATTCCTGCTTTTTGAAACAAAGCTAATAAACCTGGGCGATTTGTTTGCTTCATTTGTTGAATACCTTTAGCAGCAATTAACCGATTTTCACCTTTAAGTGGTACTAAATCTGCAATCGTTCCAATTGCAGTAATTTCAAGAAGTGATGTCGGTAACTCTCCTAATAGAGCGTGTGCTAATTTAAATGCTACACCAACACCAGCTAAGTCTTTACATGGGTAAACACTATCTTCTAGTTTAGGATGAAGAATAGCAAATGCCTCTGGTAATTCTGGACCTGGCTCATGGTGATCAGTAATGATGTAATCCATTCCAAGTTCCCCTGCCAATTTAGCTTCAGCTAAAGCAGAAATACCTGTATCCACTGATATAATCAAATCTGTACCATTATCTTTCGCTAGTCGAAATGCACCTTCATTTGGTCCATAACCTTCTGTAAATCGATTAGGTATATAGAAGTCGACATTGGCATTTAAAGAAGTAAGTGCTTCCATCAGAACTGTTGTACTACTTACTCCATCTGCATCATAGTCACCAAAAATTAATATATTTTCACTTTCAGCTATAGCACGATGAATTCGCTGTACAGCTTTATCCATATCTTTCATTAAATACGGGTCATGAAATTCTAGATTTTCTAAAAATAAAAATGACCGTGCAGCATCAACAGTATGAATACCACGGTTCACTAATAATTGTGCGACTAACGGTGTAATATGTAATGCTTTAGTCAACTGCTCTACAGTAAGCAAGTCGGATTGTTCAACATTCCAACGAGTTTTTGACTGTAACATAAAATCACCCCTCAACCTTCATTATTATACAGAAGTGATTGAAGGGTTGCAATGGATTTAACACTTCCATACTTTGTATATAACAATTCTTGCCTTTAGTCTTCTCCTAAAGGATTAATATGAACAAAAACATCATGAATCTTTGCCTGCTTCAATAACTGTGCTTTAACTCGTTTTCCAATAGCATGTCCTTCTTCAACCGTTAAATGTGGATCTACCGCTATTTTCAAATCAACAATCACATAATGCCCATGTTCTCTTGCATGAAGAGAATTAATTTTCTTTACATCCAGATCCGCTAATATAACTGTCCTAAATGGCTCTACTTCATCATCTGGTAATACATGATCGAGCGTCGTATGAATAGCTTCTCTCCCAAGTGTGTATGCCATCTTCAAAACTAGCACCGAAACAAATAATCCAGCAAGTGGGTCGCCATATGTTAGCCACGGTAAACCGACCTTCTTACTTAACACGGCTGCACCTACACCAATTAATGCTGCAATTGAAGAATAAACATCTGAACGATGTTCGTAAGCATTTACAATCAAAGCCTGACTTCCAAGTTTTGTTCCTAAATTATATTTATAACGAAACATCGCTTCTTTCACGATAATCGATAGAATTATTACATAGAGTGCCATCGATTTTGGTGGCTCAACTACTGTGAAAAAAGACTCTAATGATGACTTACCTATCTTAATACCTACGAGAAAGAGCAATACTGCTACAATGATGGCTGCAATCGATTCGGCTTTCCCATGTCCATATGGATGATCTTCATCTGGAGGTTGTTTTGCAGCTTTTAGTCCAACATAAACTGCCAATGAACCAATTACATCCGAAGCTGAATGAACCGCATCTGCTATTAGTGCTTTACTATGTGACATAACACCTACAATACCTTTAATAATAGCCAATGCTACATTTCCGACGATTCCTACCATCGCAGCAAATTCTGCTTGTTGAAAACGATCTTTATTCGCCACATTTTTTCCCTCCCATAGGCAACTTTCACCTCATTATTGTTCCCTACAGAGACAAAAAAGAGGTTGTAAAAAAGTAGTACTTTTTTACAACCTCTTCATTTAATTAAACTTGCGCTTCATCTGTTCTCTTTTTCTTCTCAACATGCGTGATTAAAACGCCTTTTTTCTTCAGTTCTTTAATTTTGAAATCTAACCATAACTGTGTAGCGATGAATACAGAAGAATATGCACCAACTACTAGACCAATCAATAACGCAATTGCGAATGTAAAGATTGATTCACTGCCGAAAATAACAAGTGCAATAACTGTAATAAGAACTGTCAAGATGGTATTAACTGTACGTACCATCGTTTGACGAGTACTAACATTAACAACCTCTTCCAATTCTTTAACCGTTTTAATTTTACGTTTCTTCTGCATGTTTTCACGAACACGGTCAAATGTAACAATTGTATCATTTATTGAGTAACCAATTATCGTCAGAATGGCAGCAATAAAGTTCAAATCTACCTCTAAGCGTAACACACTGAATATAGTGATGATTACAAATGCGTCATGAAGTAATGCAATTACGGCTGGAAGACCCATTCTCCATTCAAAACGAATCGAAACATATAGGATAATTCCTAATGATGCAATCAATACCGATTTAAATGCATTTTTCGCTAGCTCTTTCCCTACGGTTGGAGACACAGCACTAATATTAGGTTCATGACCATATTTATCTTTAAAGTAATCTTTCACTTTAAGAATTTCTGCTTTATCAAGAACATCTTGCGTACGAACAACCGCTACTTCATTCTTATCTCCTGATAAAACAACATCCTCTTTGTTGATTTTCAAATGATCTAATTCTTTTTCAACTTGTTGTGTTGTAAGTGGCTTGTCAGCTGTAATTTCAAGACGTGTACCACTTGTAAAGTCGATACTTAAATTCAACTTAAAAACAATCAAGAAGATAATACCGATAATAGTAATAATCGATGAGATTGTATAGAAAATTTTACGTTTACTTACAAAGTCAATACGATCGAATTTCGTCGGTAACGATAAAACATCCACAGACTTATGAATCGGGTGAATATCTTTCTTCTTAACCCCAAACCAACCTGGACGTTTATCAAGCAATCCACTTTGAACACATAGCGCTAATAATAGACGTGTAACGAATACGTTCGTAAAGATACCCATGATGATACTGATGATTAACATCGTTGCGAAACCTTTTACAGAACTTGTCCCAAAGTAGAACATAACTCCTGCTGCAATCAATGTCGTTAAGTTCGCATCAATAATCGTAACAAATGATGTTTTGTTACCATTTTTATTCGCTGACTTAATACTCCTACCTATACGAATTTCTTCTTTAATCCGCTCATAGGTGATAACGTTGGAGTCTACTGCCATACCAACCCCGAGAATTAATGCCGCTATACCTGGAAGCGTTAATGTTGCATTCATCCAATCAAAAATAAGTAAAATCAGATAAATGTAAGCTGATAATGTAATAGTTGCAATTAAACCTGGGAAACGGTAGAAGAATAGCATGAATAAGAATACTGCAGCAATACCTACTACACCTGCAAAAATTGTATCATGCAATGCTTGTTCACCAAATTTAGCTCCAACTGAAGTTGAGTAAATTTCTTTTAAATCTACAGGTAAAGCACCTGCTTTAAGCATATTTGCTAAGTTTTGCGCCTCTTTAACTGTGAAACCACCCGTAATTAATACCGTATCTTGATTAAATACTTGGCTTACTCTAGGAGCAGAAACTAAATTATCTTGTGTTTCTGGTTTTTGTAAAGAATCTTTACCTTCTTCAAAGTCCAACCAAATAGCAAGTACGTTTGTTGGAGCTGGCATTGAAGAAATTTGTTCTGTCACTTTTTTAAATTTCTTAGGGTCTTTCAGTGTAACTTCTACAACAGGCCGATTTTCTGAATCGAACGATTGCTTTGCGCCACCTTCTTTCAAATCTTTACCTGTCATCATTTCTTTATCGTTATAATCTCTAAAGGAGAGCTTCGCTGATGTCGAAAGGATTTCCCGTGCTTGATTTTGGTCTTTTACACCTGCTAACTGAACACGAATACGATCCTTACCTTCGATGGAAATAATCGGCTCGTTAACACCTAAGACGTCAATCCTTTTCGTTAGAGCACTAACTGTATTTTTCAGGACATCTTCGGTGACTTTACTACCGTCTTCCGTCTTTACTTGATATAAAACTTCAAATCCGCCTTGAAGATCCAAGCCAAGTTTTATATCTTTTACGATTCCTGATGAAGTCGTTCCTATCAATGAAAAAACTGTAATAACAAGGATAAAGAACGCAACAATTCTTGATCTTTTTACCATTATGTAAAAGCCTCCTTACAACTTTTAGGCCTTTTCTTGCAGCATGAAAAAAAAGTAATGTATTTTGGATATCTCTCTATTCAAAAAACAATTTCATCATTGAAAGATCGGGCACACACTATACTAAATTTTACTTTTTTGAATTTTCCTAACAAAATTCCAATTCTAACAGATTATTCAGAAAAAATCCCAAAACTACCAAAAAAAGCTCCAACATTATTATGAGTTAAATTATAAGCAGTGTCAATTTTTGATTTATTCATAATATGAAAAAACACCGACAATCCTTTGAATTGACATACTTAAGTCTTATTCATTAACTTTTTGATATTTTCCCGTGGATTCCAGCAATCAAATTTATAATGAGTTTTGGTTTCAAACCCTAGCCTTGAACAGTAATAGGCAATTTTTCGATTATCCTTCTCTACTTTAAAATGCCTGCACGTCGCACAACAATGAAAATCCTTTGTACTCATTTATACTCCCCTATTTGTTACATTTACTCTATACAAATAAATCTTTATAGGATTCTAAGTCCCTATTAGTAGCATTCCTCTGAGAATCTTTAAATGCCTCCATTGTAGCATAGTGCATGTATTCTCCCACACTTACAGAAAGGATGTCATTAACAAGCTGATGAAGCATTCTACTTTCTTCTGTCTTCCATTTCTTCACCTTCATATAGTCCCATAACTGCTCTATTCTTACATCTTTATAACCTAACAGAACAAATTCTTCTAGTTTACTATGCAGTGCTGGTAGTAGTGTATGGCGATATTGCTCAAAAGTGTTGCTCATCTCCATTGCTCATCATTTCTCCTTTATATTAAAGAATATATTGTATGACTGTCATGCTTTGTCCACTATGCTGCATATAAATTATTGTAGAGTATTCGAACAATTTTGAGAAGGCAGGTAATAACAAATGTCAAAGTTTTTTCAAGGAACACTTATACTGCTTGCTGCCGGATTTATCACAAGAGTTCTAGGCTTTATTAACCGCATCATTGTAGCAAGAGTAATTGGAGGAGAAGGTGTCGGCCTATATATGATGGCACTTCCTTCCCTCTTTCTAGTTATCACATTTACTCAATTAGGACTACCTATTGCAATTGCAAAATTTGTAGCAGAAGCAAATGCAGTAGGTGATGAAAAAAAATAAAAAAATCCTTGTCGTATCGCTTAGTGTTACACTTGGACTTTCTTTATTATTTACGCCTGCCCTACTATTGCTTGCACCTTGGCTATCTAAAACATTATTTACTGATCCAAGAATATACTGGCCGTTAATCGCCATCACACCAATTATCCCTATTGTTGCCGTTTCAGCTGTAATACGAGGATACTTCCAAGGCAAGCAAAACATGAAGCCCGCTGCCGTATCGCAAATTCTTGAACAAGTTGTACGTATCGGCCTTATTATTACCCTGACAAAAATGTTCCTTCCTTATGGGATTGAGTACGCAGCCGCGGCGGCAATGTTTGCATCTATAATAGGAGAACTAGCATCTTTGTTATACTTGCTTACTTCCTTTAAGTTAAAAAAGCATTTCCGTGTTCGAAAAAACTTTTTCAAATATGTATCTAGTGGAAAAGATACTTTAAAGCAATTGTTCAGCATTGCATTACCTTCAACCGGTAGCCGATTTATCGGCAATGCTGCGTGGTTTCTAGAACCAATTGTAGTTGCACAAAGCTTAGCAATCGCCGGTATTTCAAGCTCATTAGCGACACAACAATACGGAGAACTTACCGGATTTGCCTTACCTTTACTCATGCTTCCATCGTTTATTACCTTTGCTTTATCTACATCTCTTGTTCCGGCTGTAAGTGAAGCTCACGCTATCGGCAATCATGACCTGGTTACACATCGACTTCATCAAGCATTAAGAATCACTTTTATAACTGGATGTTTAGCTCTTGTCGTGCTCTTTGTTTTCGCTGACCCAATTATGCAACTTATGTACGGTAAAACAAATGCTGCTATTTACATTACTTATTTAGCACCTATTTTTATCTTTTCTTATTATCAAATGCCTTTACAATCCGTATTACAAGCTTTAAATTTAGCAAAAGCCGCCATGTACAATAGCTTAATAGGAGCTATCGTGAAATTAGCATTCATCTTTGCACTGTCTTCACAACCTCAATTCGGTATCATGGGAACAGCTATAGGCTTTGCAGCTAGTATCGTTCTCGTAACATTTTTACACTTCGCTACAATCACTAAAGTAATCAATCTTTCGATAGAAGTACGCAGCTATGTTCTTACGGTTATTGTAACCTTTATTTCCGGTTGGATTGGTCATATTTGCTACCAATACTTAACGATTCCCGCATCTTTGTACATATCAATCCTCGTAACTGGCATATGTTTCATCGCATTAGCTTTGAGTTTTAAAATAATATCAAAAAATGAAATAATGCTTATAGTACCTTTTAAAAAGAAATAAACATCAATAATCTTTTTCATCTATATAAAATTTTCCATTATGTATCATACAAAATGAAATATCATGAACAGAATCATATCCACGTTCACGTAATTGCTCCAGCAACCAATCGTTCGTTTGATTGATTTGTTGTAAATGTCGAGGTTGAATTTCACCATCCAAAATAAGCGGTAATGGAAAAGTCACCTGCGCTTCATCTAGTTGTTTCGACTTTTTCATTACTGTCAAATCTCCTGAAGTTTCAAGGATAGCGAATTCAACCTCATTCAAATCAAATACATCTCGAGCTCGTAATTGTTGTAATAAATCGTCAAAATTATAACGTTCTTTTTTCATAGCTCTTTCATCTATTTTTCCATTATGAATAATAATTGTCGGTTTTCCTTCCAAAATTTCACGTAGTTTTTTACTCTTTAACGAAATAAAAGCAATCGTTATCTGAATACCAAGCAACAATACCATTGGAACGAGAGCTTCAAACATACTAATTTCTAAATCAACTATAGCAACGACACCCGTTTCCGCAATCATCATGAATATCACTAAATCTAATACACTTAATTCGCCGATTTCCCGCTTACCCATTACTCTAAATATCAAAAAAAGAATAAAGAACATAATGATTGTTCGCAAACCAATATACAATAATGATTCCATTGTAGCTTTCACCTTGTTTCTTAATATATCTAACCACTTACTTTGCTTTAAAACATTAGTTTCCCTACATGTTCTAATTATTATGCATACTTCATATGCTTGTACTAAAGTCTGTCTACTGACGAAAGGAGCATACTATGGAAACGAGAAAGTTAGGATCAGCTATAATATATGGCACCATTAGCATTTTTGTTTTTGCGGTTATTTTCAGCTTGATATTCTCACTTCTTTTACGTTTTACTTCTCTAACCGAATCTTCTCTTTCTTATATGATTTTAATCCTATCATTTATTTCAATTTTTATTGGTGGAGTAATCTCTGGAGGAAAAGGTAAGAAGCAAGGTTGGATGCTTGGTGGAGGAACTGGTTTATTATACACGCTTATTCTCTTGCTGTTTCAGTACCTTGGTCATGATTCTGCTTTTACAACGAGAGAATGGATACAATCACTATGCTATATTCTAACGTGTATGATGGGTGGAGTTTTAGGAGTTAATCTTTCCGGAGGGCCTTCCGAAAAATAACGAACAAAAAAAGCTATCTCGAATAATCGAAATAGCTTTTTTTATTAAAATAAAATTAAACTGTAGCTTTTGCTTTCTCTACTACATCACGAATTGCTGCGCGGTCGTATGTAAGACGGCTACCATCACCACATTTAATAACAACTGTGCTCTCATCGATTGCATCCACGAAACCGTGTAAGCCACCGATTGTAACGATTTTGTCACCTTTTTGAAGTTCGTTTTGCATAGATGCTACTGCTTTTTGCCTCTTTTGTTGAGGACGAATTAATAAGAAGTAGAACAACACGAACATTAACAATAAAGGACCAATTGTTGCTAACATTTCCATTATATTCACTCCTTTCATTTTTGATTTATTTTAGTATTGTTAGAAATTCTTCGCATTCGGCTTATTGAAACCATATTGTTCGAAAAACTCTTCTTTGAAGTCACCAAGTCGATCATCCATAATCGCTTGTCGGACTTGCTTCATTAAGTTTAACAGAAAATATAGATTATGATAAGTAGTTAATCGAATTCCGAAAGTTTCGTCACATCGTATTAAGTGACGAATGTATGCTCTACTATAGTTTCGACACACATGACAATTACAATTCTCGTCAATCGGTCCGAAATCACGAGCAAACTTAGCATTCTTAACAACTAATCGTCCATTACTAGTCATTAATGTCCCATTTCGTGCAATTCTAGTCGGTAAAACACAATCAAACATATCAATTCCACGAAGAGCACCATCAACTAGTGAATCAGGAGAACCAACACCCATTAAATAACGCGGCTTATCTCTTGGCAATAACGGTGTTGTATATTCAAGCATCCTATTCATAATATCTTTAGGCTCTCCTACTGAAAGACCACCAATTGCATAGCCTGGGAAGTCTAAAGATACTAAATCTCTTGCACTTTGCTTACGCAGTTCTTCAAACTCTCCACCTTGAACAATACCAAATAAACCTTGATCATTTGGGCGTGCATGAGCTTTTAGGCAACGCTCAGCCCAACGAGATGTTCTTTCTACAGACTTTTTCATATAATCGAAAGTCGCTGGGAATGGAGGACATTCATCGAAAGCCATCATAATATCTGAGCCTAAAGCGTTTTGAATCTCCATCGCTTTCTCAGGAGATAAGAATAATTTATCTCCATTTAAGTGATTACGGAAATGAACGCCTTCCTCTTCAATTTTACGGAAGTCACTTAAACTGAATACTTGGAAACCACCTGAATCGGTAAGAATAGCACGGTCCCAATTCATAAATTTATGAAGCCCACCAGCTTCTTTAATTATGTCATGTCCAGGGCGTAACCATAAATGATACGTATTACTTAAAATAATCCCTGCCCCTAATTCTTTTAAATCTTCAGGTGACATTGTTTTAACTGTTGCTAAAGTACCTACTGGCATAAAGCATGGTGTATCAAATGAACCATGCGGTGTATGCACTCTTCCAAGCCTTGCTCCAGTCTGCTTACATGTTTTAATCAATTCATAGCGTATTGCTGTCAAATTTGTTTCTTCCTTTCTTTTTCGCTTACTCAAAGAATAAACATTGCATCGCCAAAGCTAAAGAATCTATATTCTTTCTCAACTGCTTGTTTATAAGCTGCTAACACATGCTCACGTCCTGCTAAAGCACTGATTAACATCATTAATGTCGATTTTGGTAAATGAAAGTTCGTAATCATCGCATCAATTGCTTTAAACTCATATCCTGGGAAAATAAAAATACTCGTCCAACCACTTTCTGCTTTGAACACGCCATCATGTCGACTAGCGATGGTTTCTAATGTTCTTGTAGATGTTGTACCAACTGTAATAATGCGCCCACCATCCGCTTTCACTTGATTTAAAAGCTGAGCCGTTTCCTCTGTCATGTGATAATATTCCGCATGCATATCATGATCACCAACATCATCTACACTAACAGGGCGGAATGTCCCGAGTCCCACATGCAACGTGATAAATGTCACATGTACACCCATTGCACGTACTTCATCTAATAAACGGTCCGTAAAATGTAAGCCTGCAGTAGGTGCAGCAGCAGATCCACGTTCTTTCGCATAAACAGTTTGATAGCGATCTTGTTCAGCCAACTGCTCTTTAATATATGGAGGTAACGGCATAGTGCCAAGTTGATCTAACACTTCATAAAATACACCATCATAGTCAAACTTGACAATACGTCCACCTTGTTCAAGCTCATCCAAGCAAGTAGCACGTAAAGCACCATCACCAAAAATAACAGTTGTTCCTACTTTAACACGTTTAGCAGGTTTCACAAGTACTTCCCATACATCTTCTTCATCTTGCTTCAAAAGAAGCATTTCCACTTTTGCCCCTGTGTCTTCTTTCAAACCAAAAAGACGTGCCGGCAAAACCTTCGTATCATTCAAAACAAGGCAATCACCTGGTTTTAAATGCTTCGTAATATCACTAAATACCTCGTCAGTTGTTTCTCCTGTTTCCTTATTCAATACCATTAAACGGCTAGCTTCTCTATTTTTCAAAGGCGTTTGAGCAATCAATTCCTCTGGTAAATGGAAGTCAAATAAATCGACCTTCAACTTTGTCACATCCTGTTTTCATCTACTGTTATTATTTTTAACCAATACCATTATTTTTATCTAAATTTACCAATAATATAAAAGATCGCTGATAAAACTACACTTACTAGAATACACGTTACAACTGGAAAATAAAAAGTTGCATTTTCTTTTTTTATGATAATATCTCCTGGTAGCTTACCTAACTTAATGAATTGCATCAAAAAGCCAAGTACAAGCAGAACACCTCCGATAATCATGAGTACCTTCGGCAGCGAACTCATAAAGGTGGTACCTCCATACCGAAATGCTCGTAAGCACTTGCTGTAGCTATTCTTCCTCTTGGCGTCCGTTGTAAAAAACCGATTTGCAGAAGATACGGTTCATAAACATCCTCAATTGTTGAAGACTCTTCACCAATACTTGCCGCAATAGTTTCTACACCAACTGGGCCACCTCGAAATTTCTCAATAATACCTTTTAACAACTTATGATCAATATGGTCTAAGCCTAATCGGTCTACTTGCATAAGCTCAAGTGAATAATGAGCTAATTCAACAGTTACGTCACCAGTTCCTTTTACTTGTGCAAAATCACGCACACGACGAAGCAAGCGATTGGCAATTCTCGGTGTCCCTCTAGACCTTCGAGCAATTTCAAGCGCAGCAACATCTTCTAAATCGGTTTGTAATATTTGTGCTGTCCGAACAACAATGTCTTTTAGTTGCTCTTCTGTGTAATATTCTAAACGACTTAACACACCAAAGCGATCTCTTAATGGAGCAGATAGAGAACCTGCACGTGTTGTTGCTCCAACCAATGTGAAAGGTGGTAAATCAAGGCGTACACTTCTTGCTTGTGGACCTTTCCCTATCACAATATCTAAACAATAATCTTCCATTGCTGGGTATAAAACTTCCTCCACCGTTCTTGGTAGTCGATGAATTTCATCTATAAATAAAACATCACCTGGCTCCAACGCTGTAAGAATAGCAGCTAAATCACCAGGCCTTTCGATTGCTGGACCTGATGTGGTACGGATATTGACACCCATTTCATTAGCAATAATTGCTGCCAGCGTTGTTTTTCCTAAACCTGGAGGACCGTAAAGAAGAACATGATCAAGCGTTTCTTGTCTCATCCTTGCTGCTTCGATAAAAACTTGTAGATTCTCTTTTACCTTACTTTGTCCGATATACTGATGCAGTTGTTGCGGACGTAAGCTCGATTCAAAAGAAAGTTCTTCTGATTCTGCTTCAGACTGAACAATGCGCTCATCCATACTTCCCACCTCCTATTTTAAAAGCAACTGTAATGCCATTTTAATATATTCTTCTGTTGTTTTGCTTTCTTTTTGCAATGTTTTACTTACTTTTGTAATTTCTCTATCCGAATAACCAAGAGCTTTCAACGCTTCCATCGCTTCTTCAAGCTGATCATTAGAAGTGGAAGACGCTACTACTCCCTCATTAAACAGGTTAGGGAAATAATCAGGTACAATATTTTCTAGCTTACCTTTTAAATCAAGAATCATTTGGCTAGCCGTTTTCTTTCCCACACCCGGGAATTTAACAAGGAATTTATCATCCTCATTTTCAATGGCTTGAACCACTTGTTCTACTTGCCCAGAAGCAAGAATAGCAAGAGCCCCCTTCGGACCAATACCTGTTACATTTAGTAATTTCTCAAAAAGACCTTTTTCTTCACGCGTTCTAAATCCATACAAAGCAATTAAATCTTCTCTTACATAATGATAAGTATGAATCAATTGCTCTTCACCATTCACAGAAAAAACAAAAGGATTAGGTGTCATAATACGATACCCGATCCCCCTATTTTCCACAACGATATATTGCGGTGCAATGAATTCAACCGTTCCTTTTATATAATCATACAATTCTCGCTCTCTCCTATCGTTTACTGTAAATCATTTTATCATAGTTTATAGATGTTTATAAATAAAAATGGAGGCTGCCCCAAAAGCGATTTTCAATCACTTTTAGGACGCCTCTTTACGCTTTGAAGATGCATTTATTCCATATACGGCTCAAACGTTTCTAAAACTGACTCGTACTGTTTCTTATCTTTTACTCTAATTCCTTCTACAAGATCATGATGCGTTTTGGCTTCTAGCATTTCGACATCGATATGAAAGAAAGATTGAATAACATCTGACTGTGTTGGTTTTCCATTAAAGATTGATAACGTTCCATCTTCCGTTATACCAAAGTAACCATTCGCCTTTAGCAATGGAGAAATATCATTTGTATATTTTTGAAGAACAAGTTCTTTATCCGTTTGCACAACCAGCTGCCAAGCTTTGAATTCCGAAACAATTTCTTCAACTGATAAACCTTCTCTGAATAGTACTTCCTCACTCTTTTCACCATCAAAATAGATTGTTTGCAAAATCACTTTTTTTATATCATTCGTATAAAGTGTAGGCTGATCATGAGAATCCCATGCTGAAAGGAAAAATACAATAATGATACTTAATAAAAAAGTAAAATAAATCTTTTTACTAATACGCCTTTTATACATGTTGTCACCTCAAGGTTTAGCGATTTGATTTATTCATCATCTGTATCATTCCCATATTCATGAATTCTATCCATATTGCTAAAAAATGAGTATCGTTACACTAGTATACTTAAATAGATACTATAATTTTATATTTTTTATTTCTTTACTCATATTCATGAACGCTTCCAACACTCTTTCAGAAGATGCTAGCAGCTTCTCAACATTTATAATTGTTTTATCTCTTACCAATTGATTCGCATCCATATGAAATTGCCTATGCTCATTATAGAGTTTGGAAAAAGATCGTGCTTGTTCTAATTTTTCTTTATTTGTATCACACCATATACCAAATTTACATTCATGATGATTAGCAACTGAAGTCAAAGTACTAATATTTTGAGTAATATTTCTCAAAAAATTCGCATGATCATTAAGCCTAGCTGCGAGAATACTCATCATATCCTCCTCTTCATACAATTTAATAAACGGCACCATAATTGTATATAAATTAGTGATTGTTTCAGTTGGTATTCCACCGATTTTTGATGATTCATAGAGCTGGTTTGAAATATCCACAATTGAACTAGACGTTTCAGTTTGTTTCGCTAATGCTGAATTTAGCTCTTGAAGCGCCGCTAGGTTTGTTTGCTCAATTTCTATTACATTTTCTTTTAGAGCTTCTCCTACGCCAGACATCGACTCCATATAATTACTTAACTTTTCTTGAAGAGAATGCAGTGAACGATCGGCATCTCGCGAGCTACTTTCAACATTTTTAGCTACCTCTCCAACTTTCACAACAGAATCCTTCGTTTGTTCTGAAAGTTTACGAACTTCCTTAGCCACTACATCAAAGCCTCTACCGCTTTCTCCGGCCCTAGCTGCTTCTATTGAAGCATTTAAGGATAGTAAATTCGTCTGTGTAGCAATAGTCGCTATATCACTTGTTATACTGTCAATATGAGTAATTTCTTGCCGCAAATGAGCTGAGTTTTGCACAACACTTGAAATGGATTCTTGAAATTCATCTTCTAATTTCTGAAAATGTGCGAACTCAGATACATTCTTTCTAATAGTTAATTGCTCCATCACTTCACTAATTCTAGTAGAGGATGCTGAAATTTCTTCTGATGAGGCTAAAGTTTCTTGACTAACAGTATTTAACTCTGAAGCTAAAGCAACAGCCTGCTCATTTTTAAAATTTGATTCTAAATAAATTAATTCTGTATGCGCAATCGAATAGGCTAACAAAGCCTTTGTCATTTCATTTTCACCTTTTAAATTGATTAATTCCTTTAAATAAGGAAGTTCTGTAACTTGCTTTAACTCTTTCTCTACCTTTTCAATATCATTTTCGGATGTATTATTCTTTTTCCAAAACAACAACTTCCACCCCTTCATTCGTAAAATACTGTTCATATCAGTATTATTTCAAAATTCTATCTTTCACGACAAATCCCTTTCTAATAAGCCATAAAATTTTCTTTAAATTATCAATTCCACAGTTAAGAAGCCAACTTATATGACATAGTATAAATTAGCTTCTTATCTTCCTGCGTGCATCATTCAATTTTTATCATTTACTAGTATTACAAACTATAGTGATATCTTCCTTGCATCCTTACTTAAATTCATAAACGATTCTAATAAACTTTCAGAAGTAGCTAATAACTTTTCCACATTTTGAATGCTCTGATTGGATACTAAAGCTCTTGCATCCATATGTAATTGCTTATGTTCATCATACAATTTAGTAAATGAATGAATCTGTCCCAACTTCTCTTTATGTTGATCACACCACTTACCAAATACACAGTCATGATGATTTGGCACACTTTTAAGCGTTTCCATATTACGAACGATATTTCTTAGAAAATTCGCATGGTCATGTAACCTAGCTGCTAAAATACTCTTTATATCTTGACTTTCATTAATCTTCATATACGGCTCCATAATTTTGAATAAATTCATAATATTATTATTTGTATCCACGCTAAATTCAGAAGAGTTAAATAATTCATTTGAAATATTCACCATAGATATAGTCGTTTCCGTTTGCTTTTCCAAAGCAAAGTTCAAATCTTGAATTGCAAAATTTGATTGCTCAATTTCCTTAACATTTTCTTGAAGAGCATTTCCGACAACCGACATAGTCCCCAAATAATCCTTCAATTTCTCTTGTAATGACTGCAGAGACGTATCTGTTTCTTTTGAGCTAGTCTCAACGTTTTTTGCTACTTCATCTACTTTCACTACCGATTCTTTCGTTTGCTCAGAAAGCTTTCGAACTTCTTGTGCCACAACATTAAAACCTCTACCACTTTCACCCGCTCTTGCTGCTTCAATTGAAGCATTTAGCGAAAGTAAATTAGTCTGTGTCGCTATCGTCGCTATATCATTTGTAATAACATCAATTTGCCCAATTTGTTTTCTTAGATGTAATGAATTATCTACTACCATAGAAATAGAATGTTCAAATTCTTCTTCTATTTGCTGGAAATTCGATAATTTAGCCACATTTTTCCCTATTGATAATTGCTCCATAGCTTTACTAATCCTTAAAGTAGATGCTGAAATTTCTTCAGAAGAGACTGATGTTTCCTTACTAACGTCAGCAAGTTGAGAAGCTAATTCAACAGCCTGTTTATTTTTCAAATTAGTCTCATAATAGATTAATTCGGTATGTGCTAAAGAATAGGACAACAACGCTTTCGTCATTTCATATTCACCTGTCATCTCCTGCTGTTGTCGATTAACAGGTTCATTCATAACAGGCAAAGGTACTGTTTCTTGCTTTTCATTAGTTTCTGCAACTTGCTTTGACCAAAACATAACAAACACCATCCACAAAATTTATATTATATATTAACAATATTCTCATATTAAATTATAGAAAATTCACAAAAAGATAAACCTCACCTTATTCTAGTATGTACATACAAAAAAATCCACCCTTTGTATAAATTGTCATACAATGGTGGATTTTATCGTCATAAATTTGTTAATTTTTTTAAGAATTCACCTCTAATATTTTCCTCTTATCATTATTCTAAAATACATAACATGAGAAGTTATAACATTTTAGCGATATCTTTATACATATTAATTCGCTTAGGCCATTCTTCAACACTTAATTGCCAAACCGAATGCATATAACCTTGATCCCTTAATGAATTTTCCTTAATCAATCTATTCCATTCTCGAAAAATATCCGTAGGAAATAATAAAGCATATAAAAACGCTCGGTTGTCTTTATACGACTTTAATTGCTTATATGTCCATAATTCCGAGCTATCCCCTATATGCGGCATTATCCGATTGCAGTATTGTAAATAATCTATGCTCGGAGGGGCTTTACTAATTAAATCAAAGTCTATGAGATATAATGATCCATCTTTTTTCAAAAAGAAATTATGATGCGCTACGTCCCCATGAACAATACATGTAGGCTCACTATATAATTCACTCTCATACTTAGCTAACCCATTTAATGATCGTTTTCCCCACTCAAGCCAAGATTCAAGATACGATGAATTAACATACTTTCCAATCGTCCGTTTATTTTCCTCAAATTCCTCTAATCGCTCCTGCCATTTTTGTAATTGCTTAAAATAGTTTACAGGGATGCTGTCATAAAATTTTCTAGTAGTGGAGTGAAAATCCTCCAATAACTTCAAACCTTTCTTTCTGTTTTCACTAGAATGAAAGGTAAACTTATCTCTCGACGATGATAAATATTGAATCCAAGCATAAGTATCACCATCATATTTAAATGTAGGTATATTTTTAAACTGATACGTTCGTTCAAAACCGTTTTCTTTCAGCTTTCTTACTAATAGCTTTTGTGATTCATATTTTTTCCGATTATAAAACCCTTTTAATAAATACTTCTTTCGATCCGTATGCACAATGAACACATTACTTCTCAATTTCTCCACTTTATGCAAACTTGCTTCCACTTCCCTTAATGCAGCACGGAGACGTGCGCGAAATACACTGTCTCCTTCATAATATCCACTATAACTCACTGCTTTCATCCGCATATCTTGGCATAGTAAAAGCTTCAAAAGCCCCTGTTTGCTGCTGCTCATCTGAAAACAATGGTTCATCATCCATTATTGGTATTGACTGTTGATCAAAAGGGCTCATCATTTGCTCCATATTCGATTCTAACCTCTGTCCATGCATTGCTTGCATTTGTGGTTGAAACATTTGTTGTGGCATCGTCATTTGATTTGGCTGATATGTCTGCTGTGGCATCGTCATTTGATTTGGCTGATATGTCTGTTGTGGCATCGTCATTTGATTTGGCTGATATGTCTGTTGTGGCATCGTCATTTGATTTGGTTGATATGTCTGTTGTGGCATCGTCATTTGATTTGGTTGATATGTCTGTTGTGGCATCGTCATTTGATTTGGTTGATATGTCTGTTGTGGCATCGTCATTTGATTTGGTTGATATGTCTGTAATCAGTACAGGTGTTGGACAGTGCAGTTTATGTATAATAAATGGTCGACCTTGTGCATCTACTGAATTCATCAAAATGTCTTCACATTCTTTAGATATCTCATACTTGTGGGTCGTTTTGGTCATCTGTCCAAG
>NZ_HG428741.1:159641-376871 GCF_000380245.2 Bacillus massiliigorillae | reverse complement strand
GTTGCGGCATTAAAGGTGCTTTTTTCCCTCCTTTACCTTCACTTGCTTGAATTTGATCACACCCACAATCCTCTTCTTCTAACATCATATTAGGCTGATTATACATCATAAATTGCCCATGTTGTACATTCTCTCCTTGCGACATCATCATTGGAGAATGATGGTGGTGGTGGTGATGACTCGATGATTCATAATGATGGCTCGACGATTCTTGATGATGTAACCCACCCATGCCAAAATGCGAAGATGATTCTATGTGATGATGCAATCCATGAGCTGATACTTCAGGTACCGGTGACACATAACCTTGATATGCAGGAGCATTATATACTGGGTGCATAGGCATTGATTGATGAGCTACAGGCATAAATTGTTGATGCATATGTGAATGAGATTCGTACAAACTACTTTCTTCTCCACATAATGGCTGAAGCATCTGACCATATATAGGCTCACAGAATTGGTGATACATCGGAAACATAGGAGGACAAAATCCCGTTCCCGGCATTAGTGGTGTTATAGCAACACATTGTGCTTGCTCAACTGGCTTTTGCTGCTGTGGCAGCGGCATCGGTTTTGCTTTTGGTTGTGGCTTTGGTTTCGGCTGTAGAACAACTGGTTTCGGTTTCTGTTTCGGTTGAGGTTTTGGTTGTTCAACGGGCTTTTGTACATTCATATTAGCCATATTAACCATATAATAATTATTAATATCGATTTCTGGTATGACTGGTTGTGGCACAACTGGAACTGGCTTCGGTTTCTTCTTTACAACTGGTGCTTGAGGCATTGGCATTGGTTTTGGCTTAGGTACCTCTTTTACTATTGGTTTTGTTACATTTGGTTTGGGTGCTTCTTTCACAATAGGCTTTGTCACATTTGGCTGTGGTGCTTCTTTTGCTATTGGTTTTGTTACATTTGGTTTGGGTGCTTCTTTTGCTATTGGTTTTGTAATATTTGGTTTGGGTGCTTCTTTTACTATTGGTTTTGTTACATTTGGCAGCGGCGCTTCTTTTACTATTGGTTTTGTTACATTTGGCTGTGGTGCTTCTTTTACAATCGGTTTTGTTACATTCGGCTGCGGTGCTTCATTCGCAGCTGGCTTTGTTACATTAGGTAGAGGTGCTTCTTTAATAATTGGTTTTAAAATTCCTGATTTGACCGTTTCTTTTTTAGAGTGGACATTTATTTTCGTGTTTGAATGAGAAGCAGGATTTTTGGTAGTGTCTACACCTGGAATTTTTATTTTCATACCTGGCATGATCATGTCAGGATTGCTAAGCTGGGAATTTAACTTTTTCAGCTCTTCGAATGGCACGCCGTACTTTTTTGCCAACTTCCAGAGTGTGTCTCCTTTTTGGACAATGTGTATCTTCACGCTGTTTCCCTCCTATGCAAATGTCCTTATATACTATGAAAAAATAGGCAATGTGCTAATGTTTTTCAAGAAAACTTATGCAGGGCAGAATCTAAATATGAATATAAGAAGCGAGAAAGCAAATATCCTATAACCTAACCAAAAACAAAAAAGCAGTCCGAAAAAGAAGTGTAAATCCCTTTTCAAACTGCCTCATCCATTTAAACTCACATAATTTGTTCTTTTGAAGTTACTTTTCTTTTACTTGCAATAATTTTTTTAGCAACAATATATATGATAATAATTGCTACAATCATACCCGCAATTGGAAAAGCATACTTATCGAAAATCTCGCCGGCTTGATTCCAGTTCTCACCAAGCTTGTACCCTAAATATAAATAAAAATATGTAATAGGATACATCGCAATAAATGTATATAAACTAAATTTTACAAGACTCATTTTTGTCATCCCACAAGGAATAGAAATGGCTGTTCGAACGACTGGTAAAAATCTTGCAAAAAAAGCCACACTAGGACCATACTTTTCAAAGAAACGATCCGAAGCTTTAATTTGTTTTTCATTGATTAGAAAAAACTTTCCGTATTTCTCTACAAGTGGTCTGCCGCCATATCGGCCTAAAGCATACAAAGTGATTGGACCAATCGTGCCTCCCAGCGTACCAGCTAGTGCTAATAAGTGAATATTAAATTCTCCTTGCGACACCCAGTAACCAGCCATCGGTAAAACTATTTCAGCAGGAACGAATTCAAAACATAAAGCTAGTAATACTCCAAAATAAGAAAACTGCTGGAAAAACTCTATAAACATCAAAATATAATCTGACATATTTCCACCCCTAAATGTTCTACAGTTCCTTATTATAGTTATTATTCGAAAAAATTAAAACCGTTTAGCCAGTTTTAATCAAATCTTAACAATTGAAACGAAAAACCGGCACCGGTCTTTTTTGATTTAGAATTTACTTCTTGTTTGATCCTCTAATCAAAAAGGAGACACACGGCAGGCATAAGACGAGCCATTCTTGAAAACCCTCCTTTGGTTTTCAAAATGGATTGGCTTATGGCCGAGTGCGGCAGGTGTAAGGTTAGACATTGAAAAACCGGCACCGGTCTTTTTAGATTGGCTTCATATTACCCTTCACAGTAAAACTCATTATGGTACAAGCTTTTCTAAACGATCAGTCAATTTTTTCTGCCAATCTCCTGCTAATTCAAGGACTTCTAATATTTGTTTTATCCCTTCAACATTCTTCGTTTCATGAAAATAAACTTCATTTGTATATAGAACCGATATTTGGTTAGGATGCTTCTCTAATAATGTAATTTTTGAATCATGTCTTACACTACCTTCTTCTAATACTCGACATAAATAACCTGTGTAACCTGTCTCCACAATTCTTTTCAAAAGCAAAGGCAAACCTAATCGCTTAGTTATCGTGCTACATGGTACTCTTGCTTGCGTTATTTGGATAACTGCATCCCCAAGGCGATAAATATCACCTATACAAACTTGACCTTCTTGCATATTTGAAACTGTAATATTTTCTCCGAAAGCGGAAAGAGGTAATACTTGATTAAACTCTTGTTCCCAAAGTCCATAATGCTCATACGGATAAACACATACTGCTCGATCAGGACCACCATGATAACGTAAATCGGCCACACCATCACCAATGAATCCGTCCTTCGTTAAAAAAGCTTCCTCAACATTCTCTTTACAAATAGCTGTCGTCATTTCTTTCTCATTATCGTATTTCATTGTTTTCGGTAAACCAATTGAGAAATTTTTCAGTTCAATGATAGGACTATTATCCATATTTTCCCACTCACTCTCATTCTATATATTTTAGTTATACAATAGATAAGCTCTTTTGTTATTCAATTTTCACGAACTTTTAGTCATTTGCAAATAAACTTTCACTTTTCCAAAATTCATAACCAACGTCAACAAATAAAAAGAGCTATGCCAAAGTGATGTATACTTCACTTTTGACACGCTCTTTTTATCCTAAAGATTAAGTGATAATAAAACTACTGAGGTTTTACTTTAAGATCTTTCTAACATTCTATTAATAGCAAGAACAGCCTGTTTCGAAATTTCTTCATCGACGGTAATTACATTGACAGGTGCTCCTTCTAAAATGCTCTCTAAGCTCCATAGTAAATGTTTTGCATCAATACGATTCATCGTTAAACAAGGACACATATACGGATTTAAAGAAATGATTTCTTTATCAGGATGTTGATCAATTAATCGCTTCACTAAATTCATTTCTGTACCTATTGCCCATTTCGAACCAGGCTCTGCTTGTTGAATCATATCAATAATATACTTCGTACTTCCATTATAATCAGATTGTTCAACTACTTCATGTGTACATTCAGGATGAACGAGAATATTCATTCCATGGTGCTGCTCTCTTACTTGCTTGATATTTTCCACTGTGAAATTCTCATGTACGGAGCAATGACCTTTCCACAAAATCATTTTACAATCCGTTAAATCTCCATCATAAATTAATTCATTCTTAATTGGATCCCACACAGCCATCTGATCAAGTGGGATACCTAATTCAAAAGCTGTATTTCTACCTAAATGCTGGTCTGGTAAAAATAAAATTCTTTCTTTTTGCTCAAAAGCCCACTTTAACATACTATGAGCATTTGAAGATGTAACCGTTGCACCTCCATTACGACCTACAAAAGCTTTAATTTCAGCAGTTGAATTTACATAGGTTAATGGAATAATACTATCTCCAAATTGTTGCTGTAATGCTTCCCAAGCATGATCTGTTTGCTGAATATTTGCCATATCCGCCATCGAGCAACCAGCTCTCATATCTGGTAAAAGTACTTTTTGATGACTTTGCGTTAATATATCTGCCGTCTCTGCCATAAAGTGTACCCCACAAAACACTATAAACGAAGCTTCTTTTTGTTGTGCTGAGACTTGTGCTAGCTGAAGGGAGTCACCAGTTGAATCGCAATGTTGAATAACTTCCTCACGCTGATAATGATGTCCAGGTATAAATAACTCTTTTCCTAATTGAGCCTTAACTTGGCGAATTCGCTCATGAATCTCTTCATCTGACATATTATTATATTTCTCGGGTAATAATTGTTTTACTACTATTGTTTCAAGCAAACTCATCACACATTCTCCTTAACAGTGAAATACAATACTTTCGCACTAATATCAAGCGCCTTCACAGAATGCGTTAAGCACCCTAACGATATATAATTCACTCCAGTATCCCGGTAAGTATGTAAATTTTCTAGCGTAATCCCACCAGAAGCTTCAGTTATAATCGATGAGGGCACTAGTTTAACAAGTTCTCGCACCTGTTCAGGCGTGCAATTATCAAACATAATTACATCAGCTCCAGCTTCTACCGCTTCTATTACTTGTTCTTTCGTAGACGTTTCCACTTCTACCTTCATCATATGCCCTGTCTTTGCTTTCGCTAACTGAACAGCCTTTGTGATGCTCCCTAAGAAATCAATATGATTATCCTTAATCATTACACCATCGTATAAGCCATAGCGATGATTGCTCACTCCACCACAATGTACGGCATACTTCTCTAACATGCGTAAACCTGGTGTTGTTTTACGAGTATCACAAGGTTGAGTAACTGTTCCTTCTAAAATCCGTGCAGCTCTTTGCGCTTCAGTTGCAATTGCACTCATACGTTGAACAAGATTTAAAATCACTCGCTCTCCCATTAGTAACGCTGCAATATTTCCTTTTATATCTGCCAGCTTTTCTCCTTCAGTAATTACATCACCATCATGAACATACATAGTAATTTCAACGCTTTCGTCTACCATTTTAAATCCAGTTTCAATAACATCCTGCCCACAGAAAATACCGTTTTGTTTAGCAATGAACATGAATTGCCCCTTCTCAACACCTGTAAACAACGATGATGAAGTAACATCTCTTTCCCCAATATCTTCTATAAAAAAAGCCTGTAGCATTTCTTTAAGCTTTAACTTGTTCATATACGACACTCCCTTCAACATGAGATTGAGTAATTATGATTGATGCATTTTGCCAAGATGCACTTTCATTACAACAATCATTCCGATTATGTGCACCTCTACTCTCTTTTCGAAGTCGCGCACTATTTGCAATACTTATAGCTGTTAATACCATAAATGCCTTTGTCACTTCTTCTTTCGATAAGGACTGAAAGCTTTCTTCTAATAGAGTAGATAAAGAAAACTGTTGTAGCCAGTGTGATAGTGTACGTAAACCTTCATCATTCCTTACAATCCCTGCATATAAAAACATATTTTGTTGCAATTCTTGAATAGTCGGTAATAACGGTCGCTTACATTCATCCTTGTATGCTTCCATATTGATTTGTATATTTTGTAACGGACAATGTTGCAGCATCATCCCAAGCTCTCGACCAAACACTAATCCTTCAAGTAAGGAATTACTAGCTAATCGGTTGGCTCCATGAACTCCTGTACACGCTACCTCACCAACTGCGTATAAACCATTTACATTAGTTCTTCCTTGTTCATCTGTTTCAATGCCACCCATAATAAAATGACTTGCCGGTGCTACAGGTATTTTTCCTTGTCTCCAATCTAAGTCATAACGCTCACATAATGCTGTAATAGCTGGAAATCGTTTATTAAAGTTTTTAATCATACTCGTATCTAAGAAGATTTGTTGCCCTTTCTTCATATGAGAAAAAATCGTTTGCGCTACAATATGACGAGGTGCTAAATCTTGTAATCTATGTATACCTTCCATAATTGGAATGCCATCTTGATTTCTTAATATCGCACCTTCACCTCGAACAGCTTCGGAAACTAATCCTCGTACTTTTCCATTAATATATAATCCTGTTGGATGAAATTGATTAAACTCCATATCTTTTAATCTGGCACCTACTTTTAGTGCAAGTGCAAATCCATCACCAGTTGCATTTTGACTATTCGTACTGTAAGGGTAAAGCATTCCACAGCCTCCAGAAGCAATGACAGTATGCGTTGCATAATACTTTTGAAGAGCATTGTTCCCATCTCTTGTCACAGCCCCAATACACGTACCATCTTTCGCAATTAATAAATCTACAACCATCTCATTCTCTTTTACTACAATACTTGTATGCTGAATTTGATTCAATAGAAATTCGGCTAATTCTTTTCCTGTTGAATCTCCTTTACAATGTAAAATTCTTCGTTCACTATGTGCACCTTCCAAACCATAAACTAGTTGATTGTATTCATTACAATCAAATTTCATCCCTTGCGATAACAGCGTATTAACAGCAGTAATACCCGACGTTACTAAATGAGTCACAGCTTCTCGATTATTATGATATTCGCCCGCTTCCATCGTATCTTGAACATGACTTTCCACATGATCGTTTGGAGCATGCGCTGCCGCTACTCCTCCTTGAGCTAAATAAGTATTACTCGTTCTTACATTTGTCTTCGTTACCATCATTACTTTTTTCGTTTGACTAGCATATAAAGCTGTTTGAAGTGCAGCAATACCACTGCCTATAATCAACACATCACACTTAAATGAACTCATCGTTACCCTCCTGTTTTACAGGTGTCTTGACACATATATTTACATACCCCTTCGATATTAGCAAGCTTTTTGTATATAAAAATTAGAAAAGGGCTGTGTAAAAAGTATTTATCAATCACTTTTTTACACAGCCCTCTAACCCTTTAAAAGTTATCCTTCTAGATGCGTCGTATGTTGCTGCTTATTCATTCTTCTACGAAATAATAAGAGCCATAGTGCATTAAATAATAATAAACAGCAAGATATAATAAAAACATATGGTATACCCAATTTACTCGCTATTAGACCACCAGCTAACGGGCCGGCGACATTACCGATATACTGAGCCGTTTGATTATAACCAAATATTTTCCCAGTTAATGATTGAGGTACAATCTTTTTCAAATACGTATTAATAGCAGGAATTAATCCTCCTAAACCAAAACCTAATAAAAAGCGTAACACTATTAACTGCCATACACTTCCGACAAAAGCATGCATAGCTAACATAATAGCAACCGCAATTAAACTAAACTGCAATACCTTTTGTGGTCCTAATTGATCACTTAACTTACCTAAATAAGGAGCCGCAATCATATTAGAAATGCCAGAAACAGCCGTTACAATACCTGCCAAAAATGCTATAAAACTTGTTTTTCCTGCTATGTCTGAGACGTATAACGTAAGAATCGGCTGAATAGACATAAGAGCTGCTTGCAATACAAAAGTTAGTACAAAAATTCGTAATGCAATCTTCCAGAAAAACGGATTCTTCTCTAAATCAGCAGCTTTTGCTTTTTCCTTCGTTTTTGCAAGGTCTTTCTTTTCTTCCTTAATAAAAAGAACAATGATAAAAGTTAAAACTAAAAAAATACCCGTTACCCAAAATACTTGGCGGAAACCAATAAAATCCGCCAATAATCCACCAAAAACAGGACCAATGAGTGTTCCTGCCACGCCCCCAGTTGATAAAATACCAAGTGCTCTTCCACTCATATTAGAAGGCGTTTGTGTAGCAACTAAAATAATAGCAGCTGCCAAAAATCCCGAAACGATTCCCATCAAAAAGCGGAGCGCAACCAATTGAAATACGTTTTGCACAAAGCCCATTAGCGTTACAACAACCGCCATACCAAGACTAGCACGAATCAACATTGGCTTAACACCATGTTTATCCGCAAGCTTACCCCAAATAGGTGAGAAAATAGCCGCTGTAATAAACGTGCTACAAAACGCAAGGCTAGACCAAATTTCAATTTCCTCATAACCGTGTAATCCAAGCTGCTTAATGAATAGTGGTAAAAAAGGAATGACCAAATTCATACCAGCTACCGTAAAAAAAGAGCCTATCCAACAAATATATAAATTTCTTTTCCAAGTAATCAAAATAAGGCCTTCTTTCTATCATAAAGAAAACATATATATATATTATATTAATATATTTATAGACTTGACTCAAAAAATTCGTTTTATATTGTCTGATTAAGGTAGGTAATCTTAAATAGCTATAAATGAAATGTTTCATCCAATTACGTTAGTTTCCAATATGTTTTTGGTCCATTACTCCTTATGATAGCTCCCCGAGGAACCTGCACCATAATGAGAATAAACATTAATACATCAACAGATGCCCCAATGGCATTTAATAAAATAATAAACTTCAGTATTGGTGTTAAAACTCCCAATAAACCTAGAAAAATAGGCAGTAAAATAGACAAAATAATAAAAGGAGCGACTGAAATCAATAAAAACCTCGCTTTAGAAAGTTCCTCTTCTGTATGTACAAATCCACCAAAAAAAGTAATACCAATCACGGTTTTATTTGATTTCAAAAAGTTAGGAACTAACATTAAATGAATACCTTCATGAACAATCACTAATCCTATAATCCAAACAAGATCAATCAGTCGTATTGTTATTTGAACATTTCCGTCACTGATACCAAAGTCAGCCATTGAGATGATTGAAAATAGTTTGATTACGCCAAGCACTAGCAAGAGATTGAATATCATTAACGGTATGGAAGCAAACATAGCCTTTACAGGACTATTTGGCTCCTTAACCATTTTCCAGCCATGACCTATTAATACATTATGTACAACTTTATTGTCTTTCGGTAATTTATTTACTAATCTAATCCGAATCCCTCCTCCCTAATATATTTATTATATACAAAAAAACTGAAGCTAAAAACAGCTCACACTGCCTTTTACCTCAGTCTTTTCAAGTTGATATTACTTTACAAAATGACTATTTAATTCTTTAAATGCTGCTCTTGAGCGTTCTAATACATCTACATCAACACTAAATGACATTCTGAAGTATCCTGGGCACCCAAAGCCTGTACCTGGAACAACTAAAATATTATAGTTTTCAGCAGCAAACCTACAGAATTCCACATCATCAGCTATTGGGCTTTTTGGGAATACGAAGAAGCCACCCTGTGGTGTAATAAAATCAAATTTAGCTTCTTTTAGTACATCTACTACAAGATTTCTACGCTGTTTGTATTCTTGTTGCTCTGTCACTAAATCTTCCGTCATCGCTAATACACGTTGCATAAATGCTGGTGCATTTACAAAACCTAGTGTTCTATTAGAAAATACTAGTGCTGCCATCAAGACATCATGACCTTCAATGGCATCATCTATCGCAATATAACCTATTCTCTCTCCGGCAATTCCCAAGTCCTTACTAAATGAACTTGCATAAATCACACGATGATATGCATCAAATGGACTATCATTCTCAACACCATCGTAAGTTAATTGTGTATATGGTGCATCATATACAAGATAAATACTAGAACCATATTGTTGCTCTTTATTCTTTAATAGCTTACCTAATGCTCGAATAGATTCGTTAGATAGAATAGTACCTGTTGGATTATGTGGTGTATTAACAATGATAGCTTTTGTTTTTTCAGTAACCTTACTAGCTAATTCTTCAATATTAATTTGAAAATTTTCATCTAAATTGCAGAATACAGGTTTGCCTTGTACATTCTCGATATAATATTTATATTCAACAAAGTACGGAACTAACACAATTACTTCTTCACCTGGATTCACAATACTATTTAAAGCTACATTTAATGCTCCACCGGCACCAACCGTCATTATAATAGAGTTTGCTGAAAAGCTCTTATTATAAAGTGAATGTAAAAACTGTGCTAC
Organism: Bacillus massiliigorillae; assembly: GCF_000380245.2. Lineage (GTDB taxonomy): Bacteria > Bacillota > Bacilli > Bacillales > DSM-1321 > Bacillus_AD > Bacillus_AD massiliigorillae. The sequence continues at coordinate 366,780 of NZ_HG428741.1, read as the reverse complement.
TTTTTCACGAGCTTCTACTAAACCTTGATTAGATATGTAGCCATGCAGATTAGCCTCTGTACTTTGTGCCAATACTTTTATGTTTTCTCTAAATTCTGTTGGTGGTTCAACAATTGGATTTCCTAAAGAGAAGTCATATACTTTATCATCACCATGAATTTTACGTAATTGATTTCCTTTTTCGAATAAGTCTCGAATCCATGAACCTTGCCCTAAATTAGCTTCTATTGTTTTTGAAATTAGACTCAATTTACATTTTCCTCTCATTAAACAATATTTTCATAAAGACTAATAATGCTTATGTTTTTTCATTTCTCTATAAATTATCAAACTAAATTACCGAATAGTCAAACATCTTCCGTTATAGCTTCTAATTTACTTACAAGATTCATTGCTTCAAAGTCATATAGCTAGAATTTTTACTTTTTAATACTTCTGTTAATGAGGCAGCACCTAAATGTTGCTTTGCTAAAACCTCTAAATCCTCTGAATGTAATAACTCATGATTTGGCAAATTCGTTAAGTATGTAACTAAACCACCATTTTCTAATTTCTCAGTTTCATTCCATGGAAAAGTAATCACCTTATCTTCACTGAAATAATCAACATAATGCTCCCCATAATAGTTACACCAAAACACGCCTGGTAATCTAGTTTCCAATGTTCCAGGAATATGCTGTCTTTCAGCCGGAACTTCATGAGAAATGTATCCGTATATACCATCTACTAATAAAATGGTATCTTTAAAAACCGTCATAATAACCTCTCTATATTGGAGAAAAGTCTCTACCGGAAAGAAAAAAGTCACATAATTCAAATTTATATTCTTAGAGCTTTTCATCCAATCAACGATAAATAAGAAATGTGGATCATTTACTTTCCCAAGTATACCGCCTGCAGTACCAACCATATGATCTATTTCAACATTTTCATAGGTTTCATCTTCTTCTGTCCACATTTTCAAAAAATCATGCTGTGAGTAATTTTTTGTAAGTGGCTCAACCGTTCCAATCTTTTCAGGTGTCAGTCCAGCTTTCGTTAATAAACTACTAAACTTTAATGCTATATCCTCATTCTGTATAGGGTTCAATGTAATGATTTTAGCAATCATTGTCATTTACATATTTCCTCCTTCTCCTATCCATTACCTATATCTTTCATTATTATAGGATTCATTAGTAAGCGGTGGAGAATGAACGTCCTCCACCGCTCAAAGTTTTACTGTATATTACTAGAACGTATCAAATTATATAAAAGCAAATCAAGAGATTTGCAAAAACTTTTGTTTCACAATTGAAAAATCTTTAAATAATTGCTCGTCATCTACGATTAGTTTCTCTAATTTAATTTTTTCTACCATGAGATGTAAAGCTTTCTCATATTGCATAAATAAATAGTGCCTAATCTCTTCAGCAGATTTATCAAGCCACTTATTCTTTGGCATTCCGATTCTAATTGTGACAAACCTTTGATTAACATTTAATAATAAATTTTCACAGCCTTCAAATCCCCAATTTAAACGCTTGCCATCAATCCGTCCTTCAGGAGCAAACTCATCAAGCTGTGGTGAATAACATTTATCACAAATCGTATTTAATAATGTACTTAATGCAATGATATGAGGATCAACAGCATTAGCCGAATGTACATCACCAAATTTTATACTGAATGTAAAATATGTGCGCTTTTTCATCCTACTGCCTCCTCTAATACCTTGATTATTTATAGTTTTTGAATTCATAATAACATAATATATTACATCTATATATTAATAATTGTGATAATTCACATTTTTTTATAACTATGGGGATTTTATGAACTTACTATATATTTTGTTTGTAATTATGAAATTTATTCCTACCTACCTGTCTTGACACCTGTCATCATTGTTTCATAAACTACATATTAAGAAAAGCCAACACTAGACTGAGCACATGCTAAATAGAAAGTTATTTCTCTTCAAATGTAAGAGAACATATACAAGGGAGTTACTAAATATGAAATATTTTGACCATGCAGCAACTACACCAATGTGTAATGAAGCCATTGAAGCTTATTCAGAAGCTGCCAAGCTATGCTTCGGAAATGAAAGTAGCCTTCATGATGAAGGTAATAAAGCAAAGCAATTACTAGAAGCTTCTAGAAAAATTATTGCCTCAAGCCTTGATGAAGCTGATGAGTCTGTAATCTTCACAAGCGGTGGGACAGAAAGTAATCAACTAAGTATTCAAACCTTATTAAAGAATACATCTCCAACTAAAAAACATATTATTTGTTCTTCCTTAGAACATCATTCCATCCACCAAAGTATGCTGCAATTACATGAACTAGGCTATGAAATTGAATTTATGAAACATCATTCTAATGGAATTGTTAATCTAGAAATACTTCAAAAACAAATAAAAGAAACGACTGCAATAATCATTTTACAGCATGTTAATTCTGAAATAGGAATCATTCAGCCTATTGCATCTGTTCATCAGCTTATAAAGGACACAGATATACTACTACATGTCGATTGTGTTCAATCGTATGGCAAACTAAATTGTAAAAGCATTAGTAAATATGCAGATAGTCTAGCTATTTCAAGTCATAAAGTATATGGACCTAAAGGTGTCGGGGCTATTGTTTTCCCCCATATTCATACTTTACATCCTCATCATTCAGCTATTACGCATGAAAAAGGCTATCGATCCGGCACAGTTAATGTTCCTGGTATTTATTCATTTGCGATGGCTGTAAATCAAGTAAAGCAAGATTATCATATCCAAAATATGCGAAACATCATACTGGAAAACCTTCATTTAACTGAGATACCATTTGCTTGTATTGAAGGAACTAATGAACAACAATTACCTCATATCATTTGTTTAGTATTCCCGAAAGTACAGGGTCAATATGTTATGATGGAGTTAAATAAACTAGGCTATTGTGTTTCCTCGGGAAGTGCTTGCCAATCTGGAACAAAAGAACCTTCTAAAGCACTTTTGGCACTTGGTAAAGATAGCGACGAAGCAAAAAGCTCCATTCGAATCTCATTAGGAGCACACAACACTGAAGAACAATGTCATAGTCTAGCTCACGACCTATCACAAATTATAACTATGCTTTAAATGCAATCATAAGGAGAATCAAGATGAAAAATGAAAAAAAGCTACTTGGCGAAGAACGCCGCAACGAGTTGCTTAAAATATTAAAAACAAGTTCTTCTCCAATTACAGGAAGTGAATTAGCGAAAATAGCTAATGTTAGCCGACAAGTTATTGTAGGAGATATTACCCTTTTAAAAGCCAAAAATGAGCCTATTATTGCAACAAGCCAAGGATATATATACTTTCAACAAGATCAACTTGAAAAGCTTTGTGAGCGTACTGTAGCGTGTTTTCATGCGCCAGAGGATACAGAAAGAGAATTATTATTACTTGTTGATACAGGCGTTACAGTGAAAGATGTAAAAGTAGAGCATCCTGTTTACGGGGATTTAGCCTCTTCCATTATGGTAAGTAATCGACGTGAAGTGACTCATTTCTTGCAAAAAATTCAAGAAACAAAGGCAACACTTCTTTCACAGCTGACAAATGGTATTCACTTACATACCTTAGTAGCAACATCGGAACAAATACTAGACGAAGCCGAAGCCGCCTTACAACAAGCTGGATTCTTAGTAACAGAAAATGAATGAATAAATAAGAAAAGCTATACAAAAAAGCTGTACGAAAAAGAGCTCATCATAACTCCCTTTCGCACAGCTTTTTTTATTTTGTATGACTTGTTTGCAATCCTTCGACCGTAAAGCTTTTATAACTTCCAAGCATCGACACTTTACAACCTAATGCTTCAAGCTCTTGAATTGTACCTGGTATTAACACTTCATCCATTGCCATTTCAATATCAACAATAAAAAAATATTTACCCAATGAGATTTTCATTGGACGAGATTCAATTTTAGATAAATCTAAATTTCTCCAAGAAAATGCTGATAACACTTGATGAAGAGCCCCTGGATGATTGTCTGGAAGTTCAATCATTAAAGTCGTTTTTTGACCATTTTCCTTCGCATCTTGAACAGATAATTCAATTTTTTGTTTAGATACCACAATAAATCTCGTTGTATTATGCTTATAGTCATGTACATTATGCTTTACAATAGTTAATCCGTATTCTTCAGCTGCTAGTTCACTAGCAATAGCAGCGACTTTCAACTCGGGATTATTCTTCACATATTCCGCAGCTCCTGCTGTAGAAGCAACACTTTCATACGGTACTGTTTTTAATTCTTTATGAAGAAACTTATGACATTGAGCAATTGCATGAGAATGAGAATACACCTTTTCAACCGATTCCCAATCAACACTATTATCAGGATGCATCATAAAGTGCTGTTGAATCGGTGTATTAATTTCACCTTGTATCGGTAAATTTGCTTCATGTATTAAATAATCCAATGTAATATTAACCGAACCTTCTAATGCATTTTCAATTGGAACAATAGCAACATCTGCCTCATCTTCCATAACAGCATCTAAACATTGTGGTATCGAAATTAATGGCTCTATGTCAGCATTCGGAAATGCTTTTAACGTAGCATAATGTGTAAATGTCGCTTTCGGTCCTAAACATACAACTTTCATTTTTGATAAACCTCCCATTTGCGAAAAAACTATATTGCTTTATGTTAGGGTATTTTTTGAATTTTTACAATCTTTTAATTTCAATAAACCAAAAAACAGTAAGAGAATTGCACTACACATTCACTTACTGTTTTTTATCTAACAATTACTATGCACCTGAACCTAATACTTCTACTTTATCGACAAATTCTAGTTGTTTTAAGTTCGAAAGTAAGCCATCAATGGTTGTTTTCATTGAACTTACATTTAATGATAACGTAACATTTGCTCTTCCTTGAATTGGAATCGTTTGATGAATGGTTAACACGTTACAGCCAGCATCTGCGACAATTCCTAATAGGTTAGAGAGTGTCCCTGAACGATCTTCCAGATGAAAAAACAACGTAATGATTTTTTCCTTAACAACTGTATGAAAAGGAAAGACTGTATCACGGTATTTATAGAAGGCACTTCTACTTAAGTCCACCTTTTGTACAGCATCAAAAACTGACTCAGCTTTCCCACGTTGAATCAGTTCTTTTGCTTCCAACGTTTTTTGCATCGCTTCAGGTAAGACATCTTCTCGAACTAAAAAAAATTTATAATCGCTTTTTTTCAAAGTATTCACCCCAAAAGATTACTCAACAAATTCAAATTCGAATTCACAAATTTTAACCGTATCGCCATCTTTTGCACCACGTTTTCTTAATTCATCATCTACGCCATATGAACGAAGCTGTCTAGCGAAACGAGCAATTGATGCATCACGATTAAAGTCTGTCATAACGAATAGTCTTTCAATCTTATCTCCAGATACAACGAAACGACCATCTGGCTCACGAGTAATTTCAAATTCCAATTCGTCTTTCTCGAACTTGTACAGAACTCGGTGTACACCAGCTTCTTCTTCTTCGTGATCTAGTGGGAATTCTGGTGTTTCTTCTAATTTATCTGCAACAGCATATAATAATTCACGTATACCTTCTTTTGTGAAAGAAGAAATCGGGAAGATTTGTACATCCTCGCCTACTTTTTCTTTGAAAGCTTGTAAATTATCTTCGGAATCTGGCATATCCATTTTGTTCGCTGCAACAATTTGTGGTCTTTCTGTTAAACGTAAGTTATATTCTTTTAACTCATTATTAATGGTTACATAATCTTCATACGGATCTCTACCTTCAAGTCCAGACATATCAATTACATGCACAATAACGCGAGTTCTTTCAATATGACGAAGGAATTGATGCCCAAGACCAACACCTTCAGAAGCACCTTCAATCAGCCCTGGAAGATCAGCCATTACAAAGCTTCGACTATCTTCCGTTGCTACTACACCTAAGTTAGGTGTTATTGTAGTAAAGTGATACTCAGCAATCTTTGGTCTAGCCGCTGAAACAACAGATAATAATGTCGATTTACCTACACTTGGAAAACCAACTAAACCTACATCAGCTAATAATTTCAATTCAAGTACAACAGTACGCTCTTGACCTGGTTCTCCATTTTCAGCGATCTCTGGAGCTGGATTAGATGGTGTTGCGAAACGATTATTTCCACGTCCACCACGTCCTCCTTTTGCGATGACTGCTGTTTGACCATGTTCTATTAAATCAGCAACCACTTCATTTGTTTGCTCATCACGAACAACTGTACCAGGTGGCACTTTAACAACTAAATCCGCAGCATTCTTACCATGCATGCTTTTCGACATACCATGTTCCCCACGGCTTGCTTTAAAGTGCTTTTTAAAGCGAAAATCAACTAGTGTACGAAGACCTTCTTCTACTTGGAATACGACGTTTGCACCTTTACCACCGTCTCCACCAGCTGGTCCACCATTTGGAACATACTTTTCACGACGGAATGCTACCATACCATTACCACCGTCTCCGCCTCTGACAAATATCTTAACTTGATCGACGAACATTCAATCACTTCCTTATATAGTAAATATCTTTAGTTGTCATCTATGTAGCCGTTATAGTGTTTGTAACTCCCATTCCACAACAAACACTAGCTCTTCATCTGTAAATGAATTAACACACATTGTAGCTAATGATGGACACTCTTTTAAAAAAACATCTAAAATACGATTATCCTTTATCTTTCCCACTAAATCAAAGGTAAATCGTAGGCTATTCACACTTTCATCTATTACAATTTTCAGTTCATTTTCTCCAAAAGGATCTAATGTTACATTTAATGTATCCATAAATGCACTTATCCACTTAGAGACGACTTGATCAGGCTTGTGACAGCTATTATTAACTTGAAGCACTTCATACTCAAGAGAAAAAACAAAATCTCTCCAATTGCATGTCATTAGACACTCTGCTGTTTTAGGCATTTGCATATTCGCTAGCTGTGCTTCATTTTTTGCTTCTACGATCACATTGTTAATAATTGCTTTAACGTAATCTAAATTGTTTAGTTCAATATTTCCTTTAATTAACTGCATCTTATTTAACCAATCGTGCCGTGAATAATTTAATAGCTCAATAATTCCCCATTGTTTATCCATATATAAAAAGTCTCCCAATTTGAAATCACTTTTTTCGTGAGATAAAACATACTCCCTGTATTTTTTGCCCGTATATGCTTAGTATAGCAGAAAAGAAATAATTATTAATGAGTAATATAAAAGAGGATTATTTGTAGAAGTTAAAGATGATGAATATAACACTTATTAATCTTTCCCATTCATGATTGATTCCTGTTGTAACTTGCTATAACAACCCTATCATGCCATGCTAGGTCCTTTATACTCTGCAATCTATATAATAGACCACTATATCTATCAACACAAGCCTTATAAAACAAGAAAACTCTAACCAGACAAGGTTAGAGTTTTCTATAAAAGCAATTAAGCTTCTTGTGCAACTGGATATACGCTTACTTTTTTGCGGTCACGACCGAAACGCTCGAAACGAACTTGTCCGTCTACCTTAGCAAATAAAGTATCATCTCCGCCACGGCCTACGTTTTCACCTGGGTAAATCTTTGTACCGCGTTGACGGTAAAGGATTGAACCACCAGATACGAATTCGCCATCTGCAGCTTTAGCGCCTAAACGTTTAGACTGAGAATCACGACCATTCTTTGTAGAACCTACTCCCTTTTTGGAAGCGAAGAACTGAAGATCTAATCTTAACATATGTTCCACCTCCTACTTATTGAGGTTAATTTTTATATATTTACCATAATCTCGTTCGATTGTTTGTAAAGACACAAGCATTCCTTGTAATAGAAGTTGGACCTTCTCTGACTCTTCTGCTGAAATATCAACAGGAATCGCACAGTGAAGATAACCACCTTTACCTTTCGCATCAATAACAGGTTTAACATTTGTTAAACTCATTATACTATTAACAGCTCCAAACGAAACTGCTGATGCTCCGGCACAAACAATATCAGAACCGTGTTTTGCAAAATTAGCATGACCACTCATAGTGAAAGATGAAATCTTATCACCATTGTAATCAAGTTTCACAGTAATCATAGGTCTATAACCTTACGCGTTGATTGCTTCAATAACAACTTTAGTGTATGGTTGACGGTGACCTTGTTTCTTATGATAGTTTTTCTTCGCTTTGTATTTGAAAACAGTGATTTTCTTTTGACGGCCTTGCTTCTCTACTTTACCAGTAACAGTTGCGCCTTCAACTAGTGGGCTACCCACTTTCACATTTTCTCCACCTACGAATAAAACTTTGTCAAAAGTAACAGCTTCGCCTTCAGCAGCGTTTAGTTTTTCAACATATACTACATCGCCTGCAGCTACCTTGATTTGTTTACCACCAGTTTCGATAATTGCGTACATACTTGCACCTCCTCATAATTTGTAAGACTCGCCTAAAACAGGTGATTTACTATAATAGTAAATACTTAAACCTGAATCGTGCGGTTGTAGCTACGGTGCGCTACAAACATAACAAAAGAATATTATCATGAAATTCACTATGATGTCAACTTGTTTTACAGATATACTACTCTAAGTCTCATTTAATTAGAATAGTACGTTTTAATATAGAAATGAGGCTTATCGTTTTCGATAACGGAAAACTCAATTTTTAGCCCCACATCCTGTTCAAGCTTGTCCTTATATATACTATTCTCTCCTAAGAACCACTGAAGAACATCTTTCGTCAATTCAATGACAACACTTGTATAATCACTATTCCGATGCTGAAGTAATTCTCTCTCCATCCTAAAAGCAGCCGCTTGAGCACTTTCTACTCGACCAGTACCACCACAAGAAGGACAAATTTCTGTAGAATAGTTCAAAAGTGAAGGTGATGTAACTTTTCGCGTTAACTGTAGAATACCTAATTCTGTAAATCCAATGATTTGGATCGTTGTCTCATCCTGTTTCATGCTACGCTTAACAATTTGAATGATTTGCTCTTTATTACTCTTCATATTAATGAAATCAATTAAAATCATTCCGCTAAGATTACGAAGCTTAATTTGCCTCATTGCTTCCTTAGCTGCAATCATATTCGTTTTCCCAACCGTATTTTCTTTATTTTGTTTACCTGTAAACTTTCCCGTATTCACATCAATAGTCGTCATCGCTTCCCCTTCTTCAATGACTAAAAAGCTTCCATTATCAAGCCAGACAACACGTTTCTTTAATCGCTCGATTTGATGTTCAACATCCCAGGCTACGAAAATATTCTCTTTTTCACGAAAAAGTACATATTCCCAACTAGACTGCGGTTGCATTTGAAGTTGCTGAAAAACAGAAAAATCATCAACATAAACCGTTCCACTACTGTTTTTCATTTCTGTTGCAATTGCTTCTAAAAGTCGGTCCTGTTGTTTCAAAAGAGCTGGAGCCTTCACATTTGACATTTTCTTCACCAATTGTTGATACGATTCACGACAATTCTGCAATTCTTGTACAAAAGAAGCTTCATCTCTTTCACTCATTTCTGTTCGAATGAGCATACCTTCATCTTCTATTCGATACTCTTCCCCTAGTTGTTTCCAACGCTCTCTAATAGGATGTGGTAATTTTTTCGAAACAGCTATGTATTTTTGATGAGGCATATACACCATACTAGATGTTGCTATTTCAACAAAACCAGTTACTCTCGCACCTTTATGCTCCGTTTCATCTCTTATAACTTGAACAAGTATTTTCTCTCCTTGTTTAACTAGCTGAGAAATGGGAGTTTCCTTACCTTTAGAAGCGACAGCCAATATATCATCTTTATGAAGAAACCCTTTTTTCTCACGACCAAAATGAACAAATGCAGCATCCATTCCAGGCATAATTTTATCTACTCTCGCAACATAAACATTACCAACTAAACTTTCCTCATACTTGTTCATCAAATGAATATGTTGAAGCTGCTCTTTTTCCAAAACAGCGATTCGTTGTTCACGTGAAAGACAATTCACTAATATCGTTTTCATAAAAAAATCCTTTCTCATAGAAAAAACAGCACCGGCTCTTTTCCATTTATGAAGAAAGGATAACATATTTAATATTGATATAATAGGTCACCAATTTTGATTGCTGTTAGCTTATCTGTAAAATAAGCATGTAAAATTTCATTCTCATCCAGTGAACCTCTTTCCTTACCATCTTTCGTTACTATGATTGGATGCTTATAGCCTCTTTGAAATAATTGCAATACATGATTTACTTGTTCATTCTCATCCACAGTAATAGGCTTTAACTTCAGCAAATCTTGATTTTTCCCATAATGTCGTTCAAGCAAAAAGCGCATAAAAACATATTGCCTTTGACGCCATTCGATTGAAATAGAAAACAGAATGAACGCAAGAATGATAACTATATTTAAACTGAACTGTCCGAATGCAATAAAAGCAAGCAACAAAATGATTGATGCTCCCACTGAAACTTGTAAAGCTAATCGATGACTTTGTATGAATGAATAACGTAAAGACAATAATAAAAACAATAACTTACCGCCATCTAATGGCCAAACAGGTAGTAAGTTAAACAAACAAATAGTGCTATTAATATACGTAAATGTCACAAACGTTTCATGCTCAATAACTCCAATCAAAAGTAAAACATATGAAAGTAAAAACATCCATAAGTGCTGCAAAGGACCGAATATCGTTACATGGAGATCTTCCATTAATGTTCGATTTCCGTACTCGTCCGTCTCAAGCACCCCACCAAAAGGCAAAATTTTAATTGATTTTATTCTCCACTTATAATAGACAGCAGCACATGCATGACCCATTTCATGTACAAACACCACGGTAAGCAGCATCAGTAACGCTTGAAAATGAGCAGTAATTACAGCTATACCAACAACAAGCCAAGTAGTTGGATGAACAGTAACTTTGTTTATCAATTTAAAATACTTATTCAAATGAAATCACCTGATTCGGATCAACAAATGCATCTTTCTTCTTAAATGCAAAGAACATCCTGCCTTTAGATGCATCATGACTTGATGATACCATGCCAAGTTTTTCACCCTTACTAACACTGTCCATATAACTAACGCTAATACTTTCAAGCTCCCCATACCATGATTCACTTCCATCACTATGTTGAACTACAACTGTATTACCCGTATTTTCTTTCATACCAACAAAAGTAACTACACCATTTTGAATAGCTCCCACCTTCAAATTCAATGCCGTCTCTAGTAGGACACCTTCACCATTTTCCTTAAAGTTTTGCACAATTTGTCCGTTCACAGGTTCGCTATATTGTGACGACACCGTTTCAACATTTTTACTTTCTTTACCTTGGTCAGATGGTAAAAAAGCAATTGGTTTTCCAAAAGTATCTTCATACCAATCTGTCACAGCAGCAAATTGCATTTCTTTTTCAAAAGTGGATGCAACGAAATCTTTTGCGACTTGAAGCTTCTCCGATGGATACTTATACAAAGCAGCAATAGAAAAAAACAACAAAGCTGATACTAATACTTTCAACAAAAATAGATCTTTTCGAAATAAAGGATGATTTCCTTCATCACCACTATCATATGTCGTAACATTAGATGAGTAAGACCGCTCACGTTCATATGAGGAAAGACGATTCTGATTTTCTTGCATTTTCTTTCGCTTTCTAATTCGGTTTCTTATAGCTCTCCTTCTATCATACATCACCCAATCGTACCCCTTTACAACAAAAATGATACTAACACTATATGATGAACTAGGACAAACTATGCTAACTATGACTTGAATTAGCGCAAAATGAATTTCAATAAAAATCCACATGGATATTTTTCTCATTAAACAAATAAGTGGTGAGGATTACACTCCCCACCACTCAAATTTCCACTCTATTACGTATTAATTTACTTCCATTTGCGTTCATTTTCGATACGCTCAGTAAAACCATCTCTATCAAGCTTTTCTAGAAAAGGAATCATATATTTTCTAGACAATCCCAATATTTCTTTCGCTTCACCAACAGAGAACGTTGATTCTGTACCTTCTTGTAACTTATGTAGAGCCTTTTGAAAGTTTTCTAAATAGAAAAATCTTCGGTCATCTAAAGGAGAAATCAAGTTTTCTTCTATTAAAAATTGAATAATATCCTTAAACAAACGGTCTGGAACACCTTGCCCTTGGAGATAAGTATAAATATCATTTACTTCTAACTGATCATTTTTTATATCTTTAATCACATTATTCACACGGGTTTCCCATTCTTTCGGTATAGAAGGCTGAAATGTCAACGTAAAAACATAAATCCCTTTTCGATTCCACAATTCATTCATACCATCATCCAAACAATATTCAATTAATGTTTTAGGAAACTGCGAAGTTAATTTTTGAAGTAATTCCGCTTTTGGAATTCCTTTTCTCATAGAGAAATTCTTTTCATACTGTAACAAATGATCATATATTTCTTCTTTAATATCTTCAACAGTTCTTTGATGAACAAACATAGTTGGTACAAATTCAATGATGGCATTCGTTTCTAAAGCAAGCTGTTTTATATCTTCTTGGCGTAATTCTGTTAGTTTTTGAATGTCAGCTAAAGATAAACACGGATTTTGTTTTAATGTATGTAAAAACCGCTCCTTTTCTGTGCCTTCTTTTTTATGACTCAACTGTTGGATTGTATCAGTTCCAAAACGATATTTTTTACCGTTCGGATCAATTACCCAACCACCACCAATTGTTTCTGATGGAGTTGGCCTTCTTAATATCAATACATCTCCACGTTTCGTTACAACTTTTTCCTCTAGACGTAACTGACATAATATTTCTTCTGATTCTTCTTTTATTTCATTACGATCAAAGAAAACAACACGCCCTCTTACTTCTGATGTCCCAATATAACAAACAATCGGCATTCTTTGCTTCACCACATACTCCAAATCCTTGACCATGCGGATGGACACATCAATAACATCCGTCACAGAAAAAGCAAAGTCCGAAACCAATACATCTCCACGTTTTACCTCATCCTTAGACACATTCATCAAATTGATAGCTGTTCTCTGTCCAGCAAAAGCTTGTTTTGCTTCTTGATGATGAACCTGAATTTGTCGTGCTTTTGTTTCTTTTTCTTCCGGTAAAATCCATAGCGTTTGCCCTTCTTCTATTGAGCCTTCATTTACGGTTCCTCGAACTACCGTTCCCTGACCTTTAATAGTAAACACGGAATCAACAGGTAATCGGAAGTACCCTTTATAATCGCGTGGAGGAATTTTTTTCACCGCTTCAATCATTGCTTCTTTTAATTCCTGAATCCCTTCACCAGTTAAACTATCTACCATAAAAATAGGACTATCTTTAAAGATTGTTGCTTCTAATTCTTCTTTTATTTCTTCTTTAGCCAGTTCTAATAAATCTTCATCTACTAAATTGATTTTAGTAATGACAACCATACCGCCTTGAATGCCTAAAAAATCTAATATTTCAAGATGCTCTTTTGTTTGTGGCATAACACCTTCATCTGCCGCCACAATTAATAATGCGAAATCAATGCCAGAGACACCAGCAATCATACGTTTAATAAAGCGTTCATGTCCTGGAACATCAATAATGGATATTTGTAATGATTCATTCTGAATAAGAGGTGCAAAGCCCAATTCAATTGTAATTGCACGCTCCTTTTCTTCTTTTAAAATATCTGTGTCAACATTCGTTAAAGCCTTTGTTAGACTTGTTTTTCCATGGTCAATATGACCCGCCAATCCAATAGTAAAGTGTTTTTTCATTTTCTCTCATCTTTCTATAACAATTTTCCTTAAACCGAAAGAAAGAGAAAAACAAATTTCATATCAAGAAATTGTTTTTCTCTTTCTTTGGCGTTCGTATTTTTCTTAATTGAAAATCATCAGATTAATCGATATATAACATTTTAAATCCACTATATCAAAAGAAGGATTTAAAAATAAAGTCAAAATAATGGCGGGATCGTGTGGGAATCGAACCCACCAGAGACGACACGCGCCTCTCAAACAGTTTTGAAGACCGAGGAGCGCACCAGCTACCCATCCAACCCCAAATATCAATGCATTGCTAATTTTGTGATTCTATTAAATTATACAAAATTTAATTTTATTTCACAATAATTTTCAAGACATTGTAACAAATAGTATCTGGCTGACAAATCATATAATACAATACATATTTTCCAAACAAAGATATTTCCGACACAAATTTGTTGAATTATATAAAAATAGTAATAAAAAGAGAATAAATTCAATATTAGTAATAGTTTAAGCAATACTTTCAGCTAACAAAACCAAACTCAAACTAACTAAACCCAACTAAAACAAATTGACGAATACGTCTTCCTCCGTTTTAATAATATTGTGCGCATTCAAAACTATATTAATATAGTGAAGAGGTTTAATTATGAATCATGATTTTTATACAGCTGAAGAAGTAGCAATTTTATTAAAATTATCGAAATACACCATTTATGAAATGGTAAAACGAGGCGAGTTGCCTGCCGTTAAAGTAGGAAGAAAAGTCCGTATTAATAAAACGGATATAGATCGATTATTAGAAGGAGATTCACCTAAAAAGCAAGAATCCACTTCATTACTATCAAATGAACAACCGATTAGGTTTATCGGTAGTCATGACTTACTAGTTGAATTAGCTTTAAATACGTATAACAGCAATAGCCAAGCTCCTCATTGTATCCCTGCTTATGTCGGCAGCATGGAAGGCTTATTGTGCTTGTATTATGACCGAGCTGACTTCGTTGGTTGTCATATTTTTGATGAAGAAACGACTACATATAATATTGAAATTGTAAAAAGACTTTTTCCTGGTGAAGACATGGTACTTTTTCATTTTGCCAAAAGAAATATAGGATGGATTGTTCCTAAAGGAAACCCTAAACAATTAAGTAATTGGCAGGATTTAAAGAGGCCACAACTTACTTTTGTTAATCGACAAAAAGGTTCAGGTACTCGACTTTTACTTGATTGTTTTAGAAAAAGACTTAATTTATCAAAAACATGTATTAAAGGTTATAGCAGTGAAGAACTGACACATTATGGCGCTGCTTCTGTTGTGGCTAGAGGGGATGCTGACTTCGCATTAGGTTCAGAAAGTGCAGCACTTGCACTTGGTCTTGACTTTATCCAACTTCAGCAAGAGCAATATGATTTCATCATGAAACGTTCATTCTACGATAGTCTGCAATGGCAAGAGATTCAAAGCATTATTCAATCCACTAACATCAAAAAGTTAGATGGATATGATACAACACAACTAGGAACTATTCAGGAGGTTTAATTTAGATGAAAATAAGAAATAAAAGTCTTTTCTTTTATTTGATGATTATGGTATTATCTGCTGCCTTATTAGTAGCAGGTTGTTCAAATACGAAGGATGATAAATCAAAAGAAGATAATAAGCAAACTGCCGAAAAAGCATCAGGTGATTTAATTTTGGCTACAACTACAAGCACACAAGATAGTGGATTATTAGATGAATTAATACCAATGTTCGAGGAACAAACGGATGTCAGAGTTAAAACAATTGCTGTTGGTTCTGGTCGAGCATTAGAAATGGCTAAATCAGGAGAAGCTGATGCATTACTTGTACACGCTCCTGCTGATGAAGAAAAACTTGTGGAAAGTAAAGACGTCACTAACCGAAAATTAGTTATGCATAATGACTTTATCATAGTTGGACCAAAAGAAGATCCAGCAGGTATTAAAGGCTTACCTGTCCAAGAAGCATTAAAG
Source organism: Bacillus massiliigorillae (assembly GCF_000380245.2). Classification (GTDB taxonomy): domain Bacteria; phylum Bacillota; class Bacilli; order Bacillales; family DSM-1321; genus Bacillus_AD; species Bacillus_AD massiliigorillae. The sequence goes on along the minus strand of NZ_HG428741.1, from coordinate 350,999 downwards.
AAAATCTATGAATCTAAAAACATTTTCGTCTCACGTGGTGATGATTCAGGTACACACAAAAAAGAACTAGCTCTTTGGAAAGAGATTAACATTGAGCCAAGTGGTCAATATTACCAAGAAACAGGCTCTGGAATGGGAGATACTTTAAAGGTTGCCTTTGAAAAAGGTGGATACACTTTAGCGGATCGCGGAACATATCTTGCATTAAAAAATGATGTTAAGCTAGAAATCCTTGTACAAGGTGATGATAGCTTATTAAACATTTATCACGCTATGCAAGTTAACCCTGAGAAATCAGATAAAATCAACAGTGCGGCAGCTAAAGCATTTGTTGAATTCATGGTAAATAAAGACACGCAAAAAACAATTAAAGAATTCGGTGTAGATAAATACGGCGAGCCACTTTTCTTCCCGGATGCGAAATAAGTAGATAAGGCTGACTTTTGTCAGTCTTTATTATTGATTTTGAGCGTAAACGGTATTCGGAGGGATTAAGATGGATAGTATCATAAACGGAATAGTAGAAGCCTTCCGAATGATTGTAACTGGAGATCCAGAAATATTTGCTATTGTTTGGTTAACATTAAAGGTTTCAGGTACAGCTACATTCATTAGTTTACTCATCGGAGTTCCTTTAGGAGTTGGATTAGCTCATGTTCATTTTCCAGGAAAAAAACTTTTGATGAGTATTATTAATACAGCGATGGGCTTTCCACCTGTTGTCATTGGATTATGGGTATTTTTACTTCTCAGCCGAAACGGCCCACTAGGCTTTATGAATTTGCTTTATACCCCTACTGCAATTCTAATAGCTCAAGCTGTAATCGCAACACCCATTGTCATCGGACTTACATGTGCAGCAATCATGCAGGTTGATGATGCTTTAAAATTACAAATAAAAGCATTAGGCGCAACGAAATGGCAAAGCCTATTCCTGATTATTAGAGAAGCGCGATTTTCTATATTAGCTGCTTGTATTGCTGGATTTGGAGCGGTTGTTTCAGAGGTTGGAGCATCCATGATGGTTGGCGGTAATATTAAAGGGTATTCTCGTGTACTCACAACAGCAACTGTAATGGAAGTGAATAAGGGGAATAGTGATGTTGCCTTAGGTATATCTGTTATTTTATTATTGCTAGCATTCGCAGTAACGGTTGGCTTAACGTATTTACAACAAAAAGAACGAAAAGGATGAGAACAGATGATTACCTTAAATAACATTACAGTTAATAAAAGAGGCAAAAAAATCTTATCTGTCAATCATCTAACTGTTGTAAAAGGTGAAGTGACAGGTTTAATCGGTCCAAATGGTGCCGGAAAGAGTACATTATTAAAAACAATGGCTTTATTAGAAAATCAAGTGGAAGGCGAACTAAAATTAAAAGGTGACGTTATGTCTGTTGTAAAACCTTCACTTGAAAATAGACGTCTATTTTCCTTCGTATTTCAACAGCCATTAATGCTCGATACGAATGTCTTTAATAATGTAGCTTCAGGACTAAAAATTAGGGGAATAGATAAACAAGAAATAAAGCGAAGAGTAGAACAATGGTTAGAAAAACTTAGTATTAGTCATTTACACAACCGACACGCGCGTTCATTATCTGGTGGAGAAGCTCAACGAGTTGCTTTAGCAAGAGCACTTGTAACAGAGCCTGAAATTTTATTTTTAGACGAGCCTTTCTCTGCGCTTGATTTACCTACAAAACGTAGGATTATGAGCGACTTGAAGGCAATACTAGCACAAACACATATCACTACTATTTTTATTAGTCATGATTATCAAGAAATTACATATTTGTGCGAGCAAGCAATTGTCTTATATAATGGTGAAATGATTGGAAAATACAAGTTAGTAGATTTGCCGCTTTCTCATTTTACCAAGCCTTTACAGACTTTTATTACAGAGTGGAAAACCCCATTGTTAGAGCATTATTACGGATAACAAAAACCCCGATATATTGTATGTAATCGGGGTTTTATTGTGTATATCAGCTTTATGAAAAATAGATTGGAGATGGATGACGCACAACTTCATATCCACCCATATTTTCAATTTCTCGAATGAAAGCCTCACTCTGTATAATCTTAATAAGGTTTTCCCCTTGTTTGCTCTCAAAGAAGTCTTTTTTCATTAATAAATCATAGCTTTCATCAGTTACAGGGATAAAATCTACCCCCATAGCCTTAGCCGCTGAATAAATACCAAGACCAACTGCATTTTGATCCATTTTCACTTCTGCTGCAACACTTAAATGCGTAAAATACTCACGATTATAGCCTGAAATATCGTTTGTCTCTAGCCCCGCTTCTTGTAATAACAAATCAAATAAAATTCTAGTACCTGCACTTTTTTGACGATTTACAAACATCGCCTTCTGTGTAGCAATATCGGATACAGAAGTAATTTGTAATGGATTGCCCTTCGGAACAATCCAGCCCTGCTTTCTTTTTAAAAACGGATAAAGAACAACATTTTCACCTTGCAATATTTTTTTCACATAGGATGTATTATATGTTTTATTTTCAGAATCTAGTAAGTGAATACCCGCAACATGAGCTTCCCCTTTTTTGATAGCTAACATTCCTGCCATACTTCCTGTATGAGTAGAAACAATTTTGGATGTTAGAGACTGCTGCTGTAAGAAGGTCGACAAATAATCAATACTTAAATCATGGCTTCCATTAAAAATATAAGCGGACTGTATACTGCTTATAGGCTTTAATAACTCTACTTCCACTAAGTCTCCTTGCTCATATCCTAATATCGATGGAGGTATAATGAGTAGTGCATCTGCTTTTACAAGAGACATCGTGACACCTGCAGCTCTCGTTAAAGGCGTAGCTACATACGTCCCATCAATATAGCCAATATTCATCCGTATGAAATCTTCCGCTCCCATTGTAGATACAATACGACGACCTAATTTAACAGTAAGTTTCTCTCTTTCTGGTGGAACAATCCCTAAACACTGACAAATAAGGGGGCGTATAAGCCACTCTAATGAAAGATAAGCGGAAACAGGGTATCCTGGTATACCAACGACAATTTTTTCATTTACTTTTGCAATAATAACCGGCTTACCCGGTCTGGTGGCAATACCATGCGTATACACTTCACCTAATTCTTCTAAAATATGAACCGTATAATCTTTAGAGCCAGCAGATGAACCAGCATTAATAACAACAAAGTCAGAAGTAGCAGTAGCTTGTACTATAGCTTCTTTTAATTGTTCCGGATCATCTGGGACGATATCATGTAAATTGGGTAGTCCTCCCCATTCGGTAATATAACTCGCAAAAACCGTTCCATTATACTCAATTAAGTGTCCAGTACCTGCCTGTTCGCCTGGTAGTACTAATTCATTTCCTGTTGGAATAATGGATACTATTGGTTTATCAATAACTGGAACCTGATCTATTCTCGCCGCAATTAGAGCTCCTATATCAACAGGACGTATTATATGTCCTCTAGGCAATATCATTTCCTCTTGAACAATATCCTCTCCAATAGGTCGAATATGCTGCCAAGGTGTAGCAGGTTCAATGATTTCAATTGTCTCTTGATCTAACTCTTCAACATGCTCAATCATAATTACAGCATTGTATGGAGAAATAACTGGACCACCTGTATCTACGTACTTAAAATCTGTATTCAGCTTCATTTGCAGCGGTTGGTGTTCATGTGCTGTAAAAGTATTTTCAGCGACAACAGCAATTCCATCCATCGCAGATGCATGATAATGGGGCATCGATGCTTTTGCAAAGATTGGCTCTGCTGTAACTCTCCCTAATGCTTCTTCAGGTTTGAGATATTCTACTCTTTTCTCATACTGGAAAGCTTGTAGCATCTCATCTACCGCCTGTTGTCGTGGCTTATCTTCTAAATATACTTTTCGATAAAAATTATGTTTTCCCATACATTCACACCTAATTTAATTTAATAACTTTTACTACTTCTCCCTTATCAATTCCTTCTTTAGCTGAAGGAATTTCTAATAGTCCATCACTTGCTACCATTGTAAAAAGCAAACCAGATTTACCATGAACAGGTTCCGCGTACATTTGCCCGCTTTCTTCAGTCAACTTTACACGAATATAATCTGTTCTTCCTGTTACAGAAGGTAAACGTTTTGTTGAGATTGCACTCATATAATCCAATCGCTGTTCCTTTTTCTCACCTGTTAGCTTTGTTAAAATCTTACGACCAAACAACATATAAATAACCATGGCTGAGGCAGGGTGACCTGGAAGCCCTATAATTGCTTTATCATTAGCACATGACAGAATAGTAGGTTTCCCCGGCTTTACTGCTACTCCATGAACAAATACGCCTGGTTTACCTAAAGAATCAATGACTGATACAGAATAATCTTTTGTTCCAACAGAACTACCACCAGATAAAACTAGACAATCTACTTTTTGTAATAGCTCCTCTGATTTTTTTTTCAGCTCTGATTCATCATCTGGTACAATACCACCATATACAAATTCATAACCCCACTGTTCAGTCATAGTACCAATAGTTAGTGCATTACTATCTCGAATTTCACCTGTTGAAATAGCTTCCCTATTAAAGGACACAATTTCATCTCCAGTAGATAGATAGCCTACTATTGGTCGACGAAAGACGGGAACTTCTTCTATCCCTTGAGAAGCTAGAGCTCCTATTTCTTGCGGACGAAGCTTTGTCTGTTTCTTAACAAGTATTTCTCCTTCTTTCAAGTCTTCCCCAGGAAAAACGACATGTTCATTTGGGACAGCCTGACGGTATATGTTTAATAACTCATTCATCTGTTCACAATGTTCAATCATAACCATCGTATCGCTACCATTCGGGAGCATTCCGCCAGTTGGGACATAAACCGCTTCCCCTTTTTGTAGCGTGTACGTTACTTCCTCACCCATTCTCACTTCGCCTTTCACGGACAAAAAGGCTGGCATACTTTCTGAAGCTCCAAAAGTATCCTCTGCTTTAACAGCATATCCATCTACAGATGAGCGTCGAAAACTCGGAACATTTTCACGAACAATCACATCCTGCGCTACTACTCTTCCACTTGCATTCCATAACGAAATTTTTTCTACATCTTTTATATTTGGAATATAAGATTCTATTAAGCCTATTGTTTCCTCAACTGTTTTCACTTGAAAAAACTTCACATAACTCACACCTTTAAAATAAAGTGAAACTTTACTCGGTGGGAGGCATTCATCCCCCACCGAGCATGAGTTGAACCAATCGGGTTCTTACAGGCGCTTGATCTCCCACTTAAACGCCTTGCATTCGCTTCCGTTTTGAATTGAGAGTCTTAGCGCCTGTTTGAACGGGATAAATGCCTTTATTCAATCTAGAATATTATATAGTAAGCTCTTCTTCACCTAATACATAGCCTTCTTCTTGAGCAATATAATCTAGATGAATAGTCGTTAAATCAAGAATTTCAGGTGTTAACTTTTCAAGCATAACTCGGGTATCAATGACTTTCGTGTAATTTTTACAGCAATCACAAGCAATAATTTGCTCTCTCTCTTGTCCTTCCGGCTTCATAATAATAATTTGTTCATGGTCATCATTGTCACAATAAGCACAACTAATTTTTTTCTGTTTCCAAGAATAATAACAGCGTGGACATACAAGTTCTTTACCACCATTTTTTCCGACGATTGCTAAGCGAGGTGGTTCACCACAAGCTGGACAACACCCTTTTACTTGGCTTTTTGAGAGCTCTTCTTGAAGTTGATTTACAGCTTGTCTAATATACACTCGTGACGTACTCTCAGCTAAAAAGACTGGTAACCACTTTTCAACTTCGCTTTCCTCAGCAAAGTGCTCAAAATAAAATTCATTCATCATAATAGCTGCTTCAAACCATTTTCTACAGTTTTCTTCTGTCAATTTTTCTTTAATGATTGATAACTGTGGTTTAAGAGCGGGTCTTTGATTCTCTAAATATTCCATTGTCTCAAGCAAACACTGTTTATATGACTGAATATCGCCTTGAAACTCTACTTCCGGTAATAAAGGCGCGTTTACTGGATATTTTTTATCAACTAATTGGACATTAATTTGCTCCATCCATTTTTCTTGCATAGTCACAAGATCTTTCTGTATTTGTAGATAATCATGTGAACTTGCTTGATCTACTGTCATCCAAAACCCTCTTTTCAAAGTGAATATCTTGTTTATCAGAAAAGCGTAAGCGCCCGATTAGCTCCGTATAGACTGGAGCCCTTCGACCGAGATAAAGGAAACACGAAGAGCTGGTAAGCGATTCGATGTTGACTTATCAGAGGAAGAATGGTGAAGTCCACTTGGAGCTGGGCGATGAAGCTAGACACCACGCAAATTTATAAACATACATAACTTATAGCAAAAGGAAAGAACGACAAAATGCTGTTCTTCCCTTCTGTTCTTATGCTTCTTTCTTATTCTTCTTTTCCTCTTCCATTACTTCATCATACCAGCGACCATGGTGAGCTTTCGCATACTTAATATCTACATCACCCTTCGTAATACCTCGCATGGAAGGTCTTGAATTAGGGTGACCTATAGACAAGTAAACATGCCCTACAACAACCGCTGTTGCTAAACCTAAGCCAATATTATGCATTGGATATGCCCACATTACCACACCGTGTGGGAAGAATTGTGGGAACCACATCACAAGGCCAGATCCCATTATTAGAATCGTCATTAAAATTTGTAGTAATGAATTGACCTTTTCACCTGCATTGTAAAAATCTTGCTTTGGCACATTCGCATGCTTCCCAAAAAATTCTTTAGGAAACTCTAAGAAAAATTGAAAATCATGCTTTTTCCAAGTGAAAATTTGTTTAATCCAATAAATAAAGCTCTTCGGATCTGTTAATAGTACGAATATGGTCGGGATGAAAAACACAACAGCACATACTCTATGGAATAATCGTGCTCCAGCTGGCCCTCCAAAAAGCGGATAGAGCCAATCAAAAAATTCCGTATACATCGGTAAAGCAGAAATATAGAGACCAAAGAAGGCAATTGCATTCATCCAATGAGCAATAATAACCGATTTGCTAAAGCGTTTGACATATTTTCCATCACTGCTAATCTTGCTCATGGTCATGCCCTCCTTCATGCTCTGAACCTTTACGATTAAAGAATTTATTCGATACCATCGCACCTACTACTGCCATCGTAGTTACACCTAGCATTGCTTTGCCCAGTGGCTGTGCATAATCCTTCCAAACAATTTGCGAAAGTGGTACTTGTGGATCTTCAGGTAAACCATAAACGCTCGGCTTATCTGCTAATAAATATACCGTACCCGTTCCATCAATACCTTGAGGATTATAAATATTCGCATTTGGAAAACGATTCTTCACTTTCGTTAAACGTACTTGTGCTTCTTTCAATATTTGATTTCTATCGCCATAAACAAGACAGTCTGTATGACAAGCTGTTACACATGCCGGCTGTAATCCTTGCTCTAGTCGATCTGTACAAAGTGTACATTTTTGCGCTTTACGATACTCTTTACCGTTTTTATCTTTATATGTGGCTAGTTTCACAACATCGAATGTACAGTTTTGTACACAATATCCGCAACCTACACATTTTTCAGGATCAATGACAACTGAACCAAACTTTGAATGACTAATCGCTGACTCTGGACATGCCTTTTCACAAGCAGCTTGTCCACAATGAAGACAAGACATGTGACGGAATAACCAATTTAAACTGCCATCCTTTTGCTCTTGCTCCAAAAATGTAATAACATTCCACGTATTCGCTGTTAACTCTTCATGAGATTGATAACTTCCATGAAATGCTTCATTTTCAGCAGGAAGGTCGTTCCAGTTTTTACACGCTACCATACATGCTCGACAACCATCGCATTTCGTGACATCTATAAATTTCACATATTCCATCCTTATGCCCTCCTAATATCGCACAGGAATGCTTTAAATTCAGGAATGCTGCAGTTAGCATCACCAATATGCGGCGTTAATGTATTTGCAGTAGCACCAGTAACAATTCCTTTATAACCAAAACACCAAGGCATACCAATTTGATGAACTTTTTCACCATCAACTTGATGCGGCTTGAATCGTTTTGTTACAAGTGCATATGCTTCGATTTCTCCACGAGCAGAAGTGACGATAATGCGGTCTTTATTGTTAATGCCCTTCTCCTTCGCTAAATCTTCACCAACTTCTATGAACATATGACTTACTAACTCTGAAAGCCATGCTTGGTTACGTGTCATAGCACCAGATTGCCAGTGCTCAGACATACGATAAGTCGTTGCAACGATAGGATACTTCTTCTTACTTCCCTTCGTATCGAATCCTTTTGCAGGTATTTGTACAGCTGGATTTAACTGAACACGAGAGAACAAGTTCTTTGTCGGACTTTCATATGGTTCATAATGCTCAGGGAAAGGTCCTTCAGCCATAGCAGCATATAAAGCCCCTTTACCATCAGCATTCATGATAAAAGGATCTAGTCCACCTTCCGCTGTAGGTGCTTTATCCTTAGCAAAGTCAGGTACATCATTACCTACCCATTCTTTCTTAGCAGCATCCCAATAAATAACTACTTTATCCTCTGACCAAGGCTTTCCATTCACATCACATGAAGCACGATTATATAGGATACGTCTATTCATCGGCCATGCAAATGACCAATTCAAGAAATTACCCATACCTTCATCGGTGTTATCACGACGTTTTGAAAGATTCTCGTTTTCTGGATAGAATCCACAGTAAATCCAGTTACCACTACATGTAGACCCATCATCCTGTAGCTTACCAAAGGCAGGAACCTGCTGCTTTGTTTTCGTATCATAGCCATTGATTTCTCGGCTAATTAAATCAATATCCGGATGATCTGTTTCTCCATAATCCCACGTCATCGCTTTCATTGGCATATCAGCTGGATTTACACTAGCTTCATATAGTCCTTTTACACGTCGTGCTAGCATATGGATTATTTCTAAATCAGCTTTTGACTCATGCTTTGGTTCAATTGCTTGCCAACGATATTGCATCCAGCGTCCACTATTTGAAACAGTTCCTTCTTTCTCAAACGAACCACATGCTGGTAAGAAGAATACTTCCGTATCAATAGATGAAGGATCACTGCCTGCTTTCTTTTGCCAGAATGCAGATGTTTCTGTTTCCCATAAATCTACTGCTACCATCCATTTTAACTTCTTAAGTGCACCCTTCTCCTTATTCGTAGAAGGACCACCTACAACAGGGTTAGATCCGAACAATAATAAACCTTCAATCTCGCCCTTTGACATATTTTCAAAGATTTTCATATGTGAATAATCTTTCTTCGGTGTTAACTTCGGCATATAGTGATAGCCAAATTCATTACTTGCTGTTGCTTGGTCACCGTAATATGCTTTCAGTAAACTTACATAGAACTTTGGCTTATTTGTATAGAAACCAGATTTAGGTGTAATTCTCTCTAAAAATGTATTAAGTTTTGCATCAGTTGGTGCACAAGTTGGCGTTTCCATATATCCTGTAACATTGTGGTATAGTAAGCCAAAATCCGTAGAACCTTGTACATTCGATTCTCCACGTAATGCATTTACTCCACCACCAGGAACGCCTATATTACCTAACAATAATTGAACAATCGCGTAAATACGGACATTTTGCGAGCCAACTGTATGTTGAGTTGCACCCATGGCATAAAGAATCGTTCCGCTCTTTCCTGCCTTACCTGTAGCTGCAAAATTCTCAATAATTTCTAAGTACTTCTCTTTAGGTGTTCCTGTCATTTTGACAACTGTATCGATGTCATAACGATCATAATGCTTCTTCATTACTTGAAAAACACATCGTGGATCCTGTAAAGTCGGATCTTTCATAACATTACCGTCTTTATCTTTCTTGTAGACCCATTTTGTTTTGTCATAGTTTCTTGCAGCTTCATCATAATGATTGAATATACCATCTTCAAAAGAATAATCATCCGCTACAATAGTGGAAGCATTTGTATATGCTTTCACATATTCTTCATGGTAAAGCTTATTATCAATAATATATTTAATTAGTCCACCCATGAAGGCGATATCTGTTCCTGAACGAAGCTGAGCATACACATCCGCTTGAGAAGAAGAACGTGTAAAACGTGGATCAACCGAAAGAATCTTTCCACCATTTTCTCTTGCTTTTAAAATCCATCTAAAACTAATTGGATGATTTTCTGCTGGATTCGCACCCATAATTAAAATGCAATCCGAATGCTGAAGATCAGTCCAATGATTTGTCATTGCTCCACGACCAAATGAAGGTGCCAGACCGGCAACCGTTGACGAGTGTCATATCCTCGCCTGGTGTTCGATATAGGTCAAGCCCATACCAGCACGCATAAACTTAGATAATAAATACGTTTCTTCATTGTCTAATGCTGCGCCACCTAAACATGCAATCGCTTCTGTTTTATTAACAGTCATACCATTTTCATTTGTAATAAATGTACGATCACGTGTTTCTTTCATTTTTTCTGCAATTTTATTTAATGTCCAATTCCAATCTTTTTCTTCCCACTTATCACTTCCAGGGGCACGGTACATCGGCTTTTTCACACGTCGATCAGACGTATACACCTGCCTTACCGTAGTTCCCTTACTGCATAGTGTCCCTTGATTAATTGGATGATCTGGATCTCCTTCTGTATACACGACATCTTTTTCATTCGAATATACTAAAATTCCACATCCAACTGCACAATACGGACAAATCGTTGGTGTTGGCTTAAGCTTAGCAATTTTCAATTGCTTAGCGCTTGCTTGTGCCTTCATATCGTCAAACCCAAGTTCAACTACAGCTAATGTAGCAGCCATTGCACCAGAAAGCTTCAAGAATTGCCTTCTTGTAACGTTCATTTTATTTTCCTCCTTCACACAAAAATATATAAGAGGCATTCGAAAAGTGAATTTTAATTACTCTCCGAACATCCTTTTACGCTTGTTTAGTCTCGCTAATTTAACAATCTTAATTTCTATTTCTTATTACTAATAACATCATTCGTCACTCTTCCAAACGATGTGTATGGTATCGACATTTTCCCTCTTACATATCCAATCAATTCAATTTGCAAGAACTTTGCTAATTGAACAGCTTGTTTCGTAGCCGCTGTTCTTGATAAAGCTACAGGGAATCCGAATTTTGCCACTTTTGATAACATTTCATAAGAAATACGACCAGTTGTCATTATGACTAGCTCTTCACTATTTAATCCATTACGCAAACAATGTCCTATAATTTTATCAACTGCATTATGTCTACCAATATCTTCTCGCACCGTAATCTGGCCATTACGTTCGACTATACAAGCAGCATGCATCCCACCCGTTTGTAAATAAAGTGGTGTTAGCTTAGAAAATTCTACTCTCTTCTGCATTAAATAACTCAATTGATAATGGACATTTGCATCGATTGGTTGAAAGCTTTTTACATCTGTCATAGAGAAAAAGGTAACACCTCTTCCACACCCAGCTGTATAATGTTTCTTTTTCTGAAAAAAAGCTTCGATTTGTATAGGCGTAGAAAGTTCAACGCGAATAATACCTTGCTCTTCTTCAACATGAATACTCTTAATATCTGATAAATGAGTAATAATTCCTTCTGAATATAAATAGCCATATACCCAATCTTCTAAATCCAACTTTGTGAGCTGAAAAATAGCAATTTCATATCCATTGACTATTAATGAAATAGGATATTCCTCAGGACAGCCCTTGTTCAGTTTTCTCACTCCCACCATTCGTTTAATCATTCTTACAGTAATAACAAACAAAACCACTATTACTTCACTTTATTTTTTTAAATCAATAAAACTTCATAAATAAATTGAACATAGTAGTTTATTGAGATAATATCTATTCCATCTTAATTGAATAGTATATTAAAATAGTTAAGAAAATCCGATTCTTTTATGACAATTTTATATTTTTCATGTTTTTTAAAAGGATGCATTTTTCAATAAATCAGTATCTGTGATTTTTTTTTCGATATGCTAAAATAGATGAACAAACACTAAAAAAACAATGTTCATAAATTAGCTTATGGAGCGTGGTTTCTTCGATGAATACAACACTAAAAAACATCCCTGCCATACACGCCTTAAAAATGCAGCCGATGTTCCAACAACATCTACACACTTTTGCAATCAATGAGAAGGATGCAACTCAACATCTTCGTAAAACACTAGATAGCGTTAGAGAAAAAATAATAAAAAATGCATGGGATGGTCCAAATCCAGGTTCAGAACAATTTATTGAAATAATTTTTAAGCTTTGGAGCGAACAATTACATACAAACTTAAAGCCAAAGTTAAAACGAGTAATCAATGCCACAGGAACGGTCTTACATACGAATTTAGGGAGAGCCAAATTGAGCCCTCGCGCCATTAAACAAATCGTAGAAATTTCAGCTTATAATAGTAACTTAGAATTTGATTTAGAAAAAGGAGAACGAGGAAAACGAACGACCTTTGTAGAGGAAAAGCTAAAGGAAATAACGGGAGCTGAAGCAGCATATGTAGTAAATAATAATGCAGCGGCTGTCTTTTTAATTTTAAAAGCTTTCGGAAAAGAAAAAGAAGTCATTATTTCTAGAGGACAACTTATAGAAATCGGAGGATCTTTTCGCATTTCTTCTATTATGGAAGAAAGCGGGGCAATCTTAAGGGAAGTCGGCACAACGAATAAAACTCATTTATTCGATTATGAAAAAGCAATTACTGATGAAACAGCTATTTTAATGAAAGTTCACACCTCTAACTTTAAGACAATTGGATTCACGAAAAGCGTTTCAACGGAAGAGTTAGTTCAATTAAAAAGGCAAAATGAACAAATCATCTTTTATGAAGATTTAGGAAGCGGGGCTTTTTACCCTTTTACTAAACACGGAATTGGTGATGAAGAACTTGTAAAAGATATTATCGATAAAGGAGTAGACTTAGTTTCATTTAGCGGAGATAAACTATTAGGTGGACCCCAAGTTGGTATTATTGTTGGGAAAAAGAAATACATTGACGTCTTAAAAACTCATCAATTGGCTCGTGTATTACGTGTAGACAAACTTAATTTAGCCGCTTTAGAAGCTACAATGCTAGATTATCTAACCGAACCGGAGCAAATACCAACAATTAAAAATATCACTATCACAATAGATGAATTAGAAGAAAAAGCCAAAACACTTATGGGAAAATTACTGAATCTTCACCTTCCTTTTGATATTTCAATCCAAGAAGATCTAAGTACGATTGGCGGTGGAACAATGCCAGGTGTTACTCTTCCAACAATGGTTCTTTCATTAAAGCCACATTATGCATCCGCTCAAGATTGGAAAGAAAAATTACAAAAACAGCCTATACCAATTATTGCACGCATACATCAAGATGCTTTAATTTTCGATGTACGTACAATTGATGAAGAAGAGTTTCCTATTTTGGTTGATGTTTTTGGTAAACTTTGTCCATAATAAGCACAATATCCATTTAAATAAGAAAAACCGTCACCGGTCTTTTTTGATTGATGTTTATGCTCCTTAATTTACTCCCAGTCAAAAAAGAGCTATGCGGGAGAAATAAGACGAGCTGTTCTTGAAAACCCGCACTTGGTTTTCAAAACAGGTTGGCATATTTCCGAGCATAGCAGGTGTAAGGTTAGACCTCCCGCAAACTTATATACTTTCTTATCTTTTAAAAAAGCACAAAGGGGCGTTCGAAAAGAGATAGAAAATCACTTTTCGAACGCCCCTTTATAATTAAGAACGTACACCGAACATTTTCTTAAATTTAGCAAACATACCTGTTGGCTGTTGCGTATTTAAATTCATCAATGGGATTTTATCCCCTAGTATTCTACGAGCAATATTACGAAAAGCAAGTGATGCTGGATTATTTGGATCCATTGTTATTGGCACACCATTGTGTGATGATTTAATAATCATATCATCATCCACAACAACACCTAATAATTCAATATACAATCTATCGATAACTTCTTCAATACTCATCATATCTTGGTTTTCAACCAAATGAGTACGTATACGATTAACGATAAGCATTGTAGATTGAATATGCTCTTCTTTTTCCAATAACCCAATTACGCGATCTGCATCACGTACAGACGCTCTTTCCGGCGTTGTAACCACGATAGCTCTATCTGCACCTGCAACTGCATTTCGAAATCCTCTTTCAATACCAGCAGGACAATCAATAATAACATAATCATACTCTTGCTTTAACTCCGCTACCAATGCTTTCATTTGTTCAGGAGTAATATCATTTTTATCACTTGTTTGCGCTGCAGGTAATAAATAAAGTAGTTTATCGAAACGTTTATCAACTACAAGTGCTTGGCGTATTTTACATCTTTCTTCAACAACATCAACAATATCATAGACAATACGATTTTCCATTCCCATGATAACGTCTAAATTACGTAAACCAATATCTGTATCAACTAAACAAACCTTCTTACCAGAAAGAGCTAGTGCGGTTCCTATATTAGCAGAAGAAGTTGTTTTCCCAACTCCTCCTTTACCAGATGTAATGACGATAGCTTCCCCCACAATTATAGCCCCCCTTCTAATCTAGTTAAATTAGGCCTTATTTTTTTAATTTAGCAATTCGATCAAATATAATTTCTTTATGATCATTTAAGTATGCACTATGTAAATTCAACGGATCCTCTGAAACCGAAATAGCCGTTGTCGTTTTCACATCAGATATACTAATCTGTGCTGAATCCATTTGGCTAGCCGCAATAACCGCTTTATGATCTCCGTTACACCCTGCGTGAACACTACCTTTTAATGTTCCTATAATAAAAACATTTCCTGCAGCCTTCACTACTCCACCAGGGTTAACATCTCCAATTAATAATAAGTCCCCAGGTACTTCAAGAATTTGTCCAGAACGAACAATTCCAACACTTGATTTAATTTCACTAACATTAAGTAATTCGTTCATTTCATTTAAAGAAATAACATTCGATAAAATTCGATCAACAACTAATTTATTGTTATTTTGAATAAGCTCAATGATTTTATCTTCTTCAGATTTTGAAAATTTACGATTACCAGTATGAACTTTTACTCGAATAATCGGATCGTCTTTTTGCAATTGATAAGAAACCGATAATTTCTCTTCTAACTCACGTAATATATCATAAAAGGAACTAGAATCATCGAGATGGAGCGTAAGTCCATCCTTAGTACCTTTAATCATAACATTTTGTAAATTTTTACTATTAATCACGCTCTACCACCTCAACAATCCTATATTCTATACATTCATTACTATTCCCTGCAAACTATTAAAAGAAATTTTCTGTTAATGTCTATTTCTGAAATGTAGTTCATTGCTTTCTTCCGTTGCATACTTAACAATAAATTTACGAACAGGATATGCTACTAAGATAACAATTATGGCATTTAGTCCAAGCGTTGGTAATAATCGTACTAAAGCGAATTCTTGAAATGACATGTTTGCAAATCCAAGAATAAAATTGAAACCATAAACAATGATTTCTAACATAGCTACCGCTACAACCGACATAACGGACACCATAAAAATATTATTATGCAGTATCTTCATTAATTTAGAAATCAAATACGTAATAATAGGGAGAACGAATAAGTAAATTCCCAATACTTCTGTGTATACAATATCGAAAACAAATCCAGTAACTGCACTATATATAACCGCAGCACGATAATTTCCGAATACCGTAAAGAACACAAAGAAAATCATTAATAATCGCGGAACTAAAATAAGATGACCATGATAGAACTCACCAATAAAAATGTTTACAAATAAACTTTCAAAGAGGAAGATACATACGATAAATAGAGGAATGAATAGCTTTCTCACAAGCCACCCTCCTCATTTTCCGCATCCTTCAAACCAGCCGTTACTTTCTTTTTATCCAATTTAGGATCAACGACCATAACATGAGAAATATCATAAAAATCTGCAAAAGGCTTAACATAAGCTGTTTGAGTTAATCCATTTTGATCAATTTCAACTTTCTCAACTTCACCAATAGGTAAACCTTTTGGGAATACACCGCCAAGTCCTGATGTAACTACTTGAGTGTTTTTAGCAACCTTTTCTTTCGATCCTTCTTTTGTTAACTTCAATTCCATTAACAACATGCCTTTTTCTTGATTGTATCCTTTTACAATACCATAAATAGGTTTACCATCTTTTCCAAGAATCGACGCAGAGATTCTATTTTTCGGATCTGTCGTACTTAATATTTGGACTGTTGAAGAGAATTGGTTTGTCGATTTCACTTTACCAATCAGTCCTTTAGCAGTCATGACAGCCATATTCTTTTCCACTCCATGCAACTTCCCTTTGTTAATGACTACAATCTCTTGCCATCTATCAGGATTTCGACCAATAACAGTCGCTTGAATAGGTGTGAAAGCACTTAAATCATCTGTCTTCTTATTAATAGCTCGAAGCTCAGTATTTTCTTTTTCTAGATCTTGAACTTTACTTTTTAATGTTGCGTATTCATCTAAGCGAGCTTTTAGTTTTTCATTTTCTTCATATGTGTTTTGAAGATCACGTAAGTCTTCAAATACACCCGTCACAAACTGTGTCGGCGTATGAAAAATTTGTTGGAAGAAACCAGCTGTATCTTTTACAAACTGCTCAGGCCAACTAACGTTTTCTTTATCTCTTAATGAAAAACCAATCAATGCCACTAAAATAATGATACTTATTAATAAAACGATAAGTTTTTTGTTTAGAAAAAACTGTGGCATGACTTCACCTCTAATTAGTAATCAAATTCATATCATTTTGTATCATAAGAACTTTTTGACAAAAACACATAAAATCTCTCCACATTCTACAGTATACCGCAGAATGTGAAGAGGTATCAGTAATTATTTATTACAATTTTGCACGATTTTTAAATTCATGGATATGGTCTAATGCTTTACCAGTACCAAGTGCTACACAATCAAGTGGGTTTTCAGCGATTAATACAGGCATTTTCGTTTCATCAGAAATTACTTTGTCTAAATTGCGCAGTAAACCACCGCCTCCTGTTAAGACGATACCACGATCCATAATATCAGCTGCTAATTCAGGTGGTGTTTTTTCTAATGTCCCTTTTACCGAATCTACAATTGCATAAACCGTATCATGTAGTGCTTCACAAATTTCTTGTGCTGTAATTTCAATTGTTTTTGGAAGCCCTGTTAATAAATCACGACCACGGATTTCCATGTTTTCAATACCTTCTGAATCGCCAGCAGCACCGATTTCAACTTTGATTGCTTCAGCTGTACGCTCACCAATCATTAAGTTATATGTTTTACGGATATAAGTCACGATTGACTCGTCCATTTCGTCACCAGCAACGCGAATAGATTGACTAGTAACAATACCTCCTAATGAGATGATTGCTACTTCAGTTGTACCTCCACCGATATCAACAACCATACTACCAGTAGGTTCCCAAACAGGTAAATCTGCCCCAATTGCCGCTGCAAATGGCTCTTCAATTGTATAAGCATCACGAGCACCAGCTTGTCTTGTAGCATCAATTACCGCACGCTTCTCAACAGCTGTAATACCTGAAGGCACACATACCATAACATATGGATTACGTGCAAAAACGCCTTTCTTCTGCGCTTGATTCATATAATATTTCATCATTGTAGCTGTTGTTTCATAATCAGCAATAACTCCGTCTTTCATAGGACGAGTTGCTACGATATTCCCCGGTGTACGTCCAATCATATTACGTGCATCGTTACCAACCGCTACGATTGATTTTGTATTTGTATTTAACGCGACAACAGATGGTTCGCGCACCACAATTCCTTTTCCTTTAACGTAAACAAGTGTATTTGCTGTTCCTAAATCTATTCCAAGATCTCTAGTTCCAAACATGAATGTATCTCCCTTTCTAACTTCAATTCAAAACAAGTTAAAGCTATCACAAGTATTAGTATAAACCACTGTAATTTTTATATTATTTTCAATCATTTTATTAAAAAATCATAAATAATATTATATAACATAGGCAATTTTTATGATAGTGTCATAAATATCCTTTTTCTTTTAAACTAACATATTTCTTTTCTCCAATAATAAGATGATCTAAAACGTCAATTCCTATCATTTTACCACACTCTATTAATCTCTTAGTTACTTCAATATCTTCCCGACTAGGAGTAGGGTCTCCAGATGGATGATTATGAATACAGATAATAGAAGCAGCTGAACGACGAAACGCTTCCTTAAAGACTTCACGAGGATGAACAATAGACGCATTCAAACTACCTATAAAGATGGTCTGCTTGTGTAGTACTTGATTTTTCGTATTTAAGTATAAACAAACAAAGTGCTCTTGGGAAAGAAAACGCATATCATCCATACAAAAATTTGCACAATCCTCAGGAGAACGTATGACATATCGATCTGCATAACAAAGGTTGGTAATTCTTCTACCTATTTCTATTGCTGCTAACAGTTGAATCGCTTTTGCTTCACCAATACCTTTAATACTCATCATTTCTTCGATTGATGCATCTTTTAACAGCCTCAATCCATCAAAATGAGAGAGTAATCGTTCTGCAAGTTGTAGTACAGATTCATTTTTCGTTCCTGTACGCAGCAATAAAGCTATCAATTCTTGATTCGACAAGCTATGAGAGCCCACACGGAGAAACCTTTCTCTAGGACGCTCACTACTTGGAAAATCCTTAATCATCATGGATTCGCTCAAATCGATTTTCTTCCTTTCTTAATAGATACTTTTAAGAAAGCCTTCGATTCTAAAATATTTTAGCGAAAAAATGATAGTTCTCGAGCCAAACGAGAGATAGGCAAACCTACAACACTATAGTAATCACCATGTATTTCTTTTACAAATAAAGCTGCTTTTCCTTGAATACCATATGAACCTGCTTTATCCATCGGCTCACCGCTATCAATATAAGCCTCAATATCTTGGTCACTTAGCTCCCAAAATGTTACTTCCGTTTTCTCATAGAAAACTTTATTTACATCTTCAGAAATTATGCTAACACCTGTATAAACAGTGTGAGTGTGATTAGAAAGCTGAGACAACACATGAAAAGCATCCGCTTTATCAGCTGGTTTTCCAAGTATGTTACCGTTATGCACAACTATTGTATCACATCCAATGATGATAGAGTTTGGATGTGTTTCAATAGCCGCCTGTGCTTTTTTCAACGCTAACTGTTGAACAGCTTCTTCTGGAGCGGTGTTTGGAGAAATCGTCTCATCAATATCTGAGGAAAATGTTTTGAAGGGAATTTCTAATAATGATAGAAGTTCATGTCTTCGAGGCGATGCTGAAGCTAATATAAGATTTTTCAATGAAGTTCACCTTACCTTATTTTAAAATTAATGTATAAAGAGAGATACAAAATAATCGTAACAGACTTACAAATAATACTCAATAAACCATTCAAAAGTTCACCATGAATGTCGAAATTTCCAACAAACTTTAATACCCCAGTTCAATAATTTTTAAACACACACGTAAAACCTTCTCCGGTTTTTTTGATTGATGTTAATGTTGCTTGTTTTCAAACATAAAAAAACTCTCAAGATAAAAATTAATCCAGAGAGCCACATATTTATTAGTTACTTGAACATTTCCCAGAAAATATTTCTTTTTAAAAATATAATAATTTATTGTACCAAGGCATTATACAATGTAATGAATTGTAATAGATTCTTCTGTACAGATAAGCTCGTTTCAACTGCATCCTTACTATTTAATAAATCTTTTATAGCCGAATTGAGCGGAACAATCAACGCCAATACATTAGCACTACCATTTTTCAATGATTGTATTTTCTGCAAATCGGCTTGTAGTTTTTGCACATCGTTTTTTGTAGAAGATAACATTAAATTTGTACCTGCACTCGTAAGTTCTTTGTATAGTGCTATTGATGCACGAAGAATATTTGCATCATCTTCTGAAACATTTTTCTTACTAGCCGTACCGACACCAAATTCCTTCCAATAAGTATCAATACCTTTTTCCTTATATAAACCTGAAACAGCTTTCGCACGATCAAGAGAATCACTAACAAAAAGCAATATATAAAATTTATTTTGCTGAGTTAAAATAGCAGCAGGTAGCTTACGATCCTCCAACATATCTCTTTGCTTCTCTGCAGCTTCACGACTGCTATATACACCACCTTGTACAGCTTGGATAGTAATAGAAGGCATTTCTACCTTTGTCACTTGTGGATTACGCACTGGCTCTTCTTGCTTTTTTTCAGCTACTACCGGCGGCGCCTCAACTTTTTTTGTCGTTTCACTAGCCGTAATGGTTTTTAAGGCCACATACATAAATCCAAGTCCAATTACTACTCCGAAAACAATAGCAATAAAATATTTTGTATATTCATTTTTATTAGACTTTTTTTGTTTCGTATTTGAATACGTAATAACGGGGGTTGTGATTTGTGATTTCTGTTCGAGAGGAGTAGAAGTAGGTAGCACCCAATCAAAATCCTCTTCCTTTGGCTGATTAGCTGCCGCTACTTCATCTTTCGATAAATCCGGTTCTTCTTGTCGTATCTCTTCGCTCTCCATTGAACCAGCAACAATTTCTTCAGCAATTATTTCTTCATTTTTTTCATTCTCCGTGACCTTTTCATTTCCATTTAGTTTAATTGTAATTGTATTATTCCGGTCGAGCTTGTCCAATACAAACTACCTCCTCTCGACTTTAGCTCCATCCTAACATAGAAGAAAAAAAAATAACAAGACTTTTGTCGTCTTGTTATCAATAGCTTTCATCAATTTTCGGTAGCATTCGAGGAAGTTTATTCAATAGTAGTTGATGGACTCGTACTGAATGGGTTTGTCTTCTCGCTAGGCTTTGATGCTTCCATTTGTGGTAAATCCTTTTGTAAATCTTCTAGAATTGGCGCATAATACGCTGTTATCACAACAGAATAATCCAAAGGCTTCCTTGTTTGTTCAATTGAAATTAACTCCTCTTCGCCAGTAAAGGTTAATGTATTCACTTTCATTATGCGTTTCATACTCTCAATTGACGATAAGAACATTTGTAATTCAGCATAGGTTGGAGATTGTACACTTAACGTCATTGTGACCGTCTTTAATCCTGATAATACAGCCTCAGTATCTACTTTCTTTTCTTCTTCCGTTCCTTTATCATTTTCATCCGCTTCTTCTTGAAGATTGAAATTATTATAGTCCTTTGAATTTAGGTTCTTTTCTTCTTTAGTCTCATCCGAAGCTTCTTCTTCTACTATACTTATATTTTTTATCATACTATTTGAAACCACTTCTGCTTTTTGTAAATCTAAGACTAGCTGCTGTACAAGTGGCTTAACTGGTAATTTTTTTTGTAGTTCTACCGTTGTTCCAAGATTTATTTCTTTAGAGGTAGGACTGTTTATTCCTTGAATCGTCTGCAAGTATTCTTCTTCATTTTGCAACTCTGCTCTTTTGTTTTCCGTCTGCACCTTCATAGGATCGATTTTCCAATAATACAATCCTACAAAGCAACCTCCGATTACTAAAACTAATAAAATGGATATATATACATTTTTTTTCGTCAATTTACTCAGCCTCCTTCTTCGAAGAAGTCTGGGCTTCTTTTGCGATTTGAAGAGCTTTCGCCTTATTAATCGTTAATTCGTAAATTCCTAAATATCGTGGAATATAGGCATCACTATTTCCTTCAACGGTTGTTAATGCTTTATTTTGTTCTTGAGTATCTACTTTTTCCTTATTCTTCTCTTCCTCTTCATATGGATTCGTTGTTGTAGCAAGAGAAGTAAGTTTTGCTTCTGTAATCCAACTAGAGGCACTTAAAGAATTTAAATAATCGGCAGCTTCTTTTGACGTATCAAATTGAACAGAAAGTTGAATCGTCCCTTCCGTTACATAATTGAAATTCATAAAATAGCCTCGTTCAGGTAATAAACCTATAATATGTACTAAAAGAGGAACTGTTTTAACACGATCCAATTCACTCCATTCAATATAGCTTTTCAGCTGTTGAGCAGAATCATTTCTCGTAGCTGCATCATTTTGACTTTGTACAATTCCTGCAATTTGTTTCGTTGTCATGATTTGTTCATCTAGCTGTGCTGATTCCTTCTTATAACTATCGTATGTAAAGTAAAAGAAAACACTTAAAGCTAATATAAGTATTATTACTACAGCACTTATACTGATTAGCTTATAATTTCTCGGCTCTTTTTTCGGAAGTAAATTGATTTCAACTAACATTTATTTTCCCCCTCTAAGAGCGAGACCTATCGGTAAACAATACGACGATACTTCCAAGTCTTGCTGATCTACAGAAATTTTTTCTTCATGAATTACGCCAACGTCCAAGTTATATCTCTTTCGAATACAGTCGACAATTCTATGTAATAATGGATGATCGCCACTAATCATAATTTTCGAAACTTCTTGATTTCCTTGATTCATATTGAATTTATAGAAACTTAATATACGATCAATTTCAATAAATGCATCCTCTAGCATATCAATATAAATATCTTCCTCTCTCGTAAATAACCACGTCGGCTCACCTTTTCTATTAGTTGCCCTTTCCCATAATTCTTGTTCTATTGGGATCATAATATTTCGCATAAACTGTGGTTTGTGATGAAGAAAAATACTAGCATCGACATCAAATAATGAAAAATATAAGCTTAATAGAGGCATATTAGCATTTACATTTTCAATTGCGTTATACAATCTGTACATAGCAAGAGGTGCTAAATCTGCTACAACCGGTTTCAATTTACACTCTTCTAGAAGTTGCTTATATTGCATAACCAAATCTTCAGGCGCCGCAAATAAGAGAATTTCCTTTTCCTCTCCAACTTCCCCTAGCACAAAAAAATCAAAATATGGCGCTTCAAAAGGTAAATGAATACTCGTTCCCAATTGCAAATAGATGTAGCCTTCGATTTCATTCTCAGCTACATCTTTTGGAATACGTATTTTTCTCATGAAAACAGACTTATCAGGAAGCAAGAATCGAACTTCACGCTTTGATATCTTCCAATCTTCAATACATTGAAGCAAAATCATTTTCAACGTCTCAAAATCAACAATCTTCCCATTCTTAACAATGCCAAGTGGTAATAAATATTCACCGCCTCTATGAAGCGTAGGATTTTTCCCAGGTCTGACATCCGCAAAACGAATTACATAATCTTTTATTTCCAAATTAACAATTTTACTATTTCTACTAAACAGAGATAATGCCATGAAGATGACTCCTAACGTATGTATTACTATAACAATACCCCAAAATACCAATTTACAATTCTTTCACCAAAGAAGTACGCAGTTAAAGTTGCTAAAGCGATATATGGACCAAAAGGAATTGGTTGCTTTTTCTTCGCAACACCAATAACTATAAATAGAGAACCTAATAAAGCTCCATATAAGGCGGAAAAAAACAAAGTCAAAATAATAAGCTTTACTCCTAGTATTAATCCTAGTACAGCAAAAAGCTTAATATCTCCACCGCCCATACCGCCATTGCTAATGAGGGCAATAAGTAAGAGGATTCCAAAACCAACCAATGCACCTAATAACGAATCAATGATATGTAATCCACCAGGATAAATATGTAGAATTAAAAACAATGCAGCAAAAAATAGTAATACTTTATCTGGGATAATCATATACGCTAAATCAGATACAGTGATAATAACTAATAACGAGATGAGGGAATAAGCAATTAGTAGCTCGTTACTCCATCCAATAATTAATGGTGTAATCGCAAACAAAAATCCTGTCACGAATTCCATGATGGGATAGATAGGAGAAATCGGAGCTTTGCAGCTCCGACATTTCCCACCTTGTATGATATATGATACGACAGGTATTAATTCCTTACTTGTAAG
This sequence comes from Bacillus massiliigorillae, assembly GCF_000380245.2. Lineage (GTDB taxonomy): Bacteria > Bacillota > Bacilli > Bacillales > DSM-1321 > Bacillus_AD > Bacillus_AD massiliigorillae. The sequence goes on along the minus strand of NZ_HG428741.1, from coordinate 327,062 downwards.
CATATGCTTACAGTTCGGACACGACGACCTTGGTCGTACAATCGATTGTTTGAGAGGAACCCTTAATCCAACTACATTAAAAAACGAGCCAAATACTAAGCCAACAACGGCTAGGTATAGAATGATTAATAGTTCCATAGGTTCTCCTTTTAGCTAATTATTATGGAGTTGTAGTTTTAGTGACAGCATCACGTTTTAAATCCTTAATCTCAACAGGATCTCCATTATCTTTTTGTACTCCACGTGTTTTGTTTACTAATTTTACACTAATAACCTTACCATCTTTAATCGTTACATAAGATCCCGACTTAGGGCTAGCTAGTGATCCTGCTAAATACCCACCGTCTTTATCTGGATCTTCCGCATTCTCAATATAGTTTCCTTCTTCTAGATATTTCAAAGATAATACTTTATCACCTGTCGCTAACTCAGGCTCGGTTGCAATAGCCAATCTCGCAGAACTTACCATTTGATGAGCATTCGCTACATGAGCATCCTTCTTCGTATTATCAATTAAACCACCAATACTAGGTATAGCAATTAACGCTAGAATCGCTAGGATTACGACTACAGCTAATAATTCAATTAGCGTCATACCTTTTTGTGAGCGCATAATGCTTTTTAATTTCTTCATGCTGTTTCTCCCCTTCTAATTGTTAGTATAAAAGCACTACTATTACTCTATTATTATACTCTGTTTTTTTGGTTTTTTATGAATTTTCAGTGAAACTAATTCGAATATTCTCTGTTGTTTTTCAATTGATTGGTACTTTAAATGTATATACTGCATCCCTATTCAAAGCATCTATTCGAATAGCTCCCATATGCCCATAACTTAATGATGGATCTGGTGTATGAATACCTCGATTTTTATTAATTAATCTAATATATTTAACCACACCATTTTCAATGATTAGATAACTAATATAACTTGGCTCCTCCGTTAGAACACCCGGTATATCGGTATCCTCACGTAAATATCCATCGCCATCAGGATCTTCTACCTCTTCTAAATACCCATAGTATTCTAAATACTTCAGTGTAATAATTTTTGTACCTGTCGCCAATTCTGGTTCAGAAGCAATCGCCATTCTACCACTAGTAATCATTTGATACGCATTTGCTACATGAGCATCTTTCTTCGAGTTATCAATTAACCCACCAATACTTACTATAGCAATCAAAGCGAGAATTCCTAATATAACAATCACTGCTAATAATTCAATTAAAGTAAACCCACGCCTACACCGTAAAAATCGGATCAGTTTACTCATTATGTTTATTCCTCTCTTGTTGAAATTAGTAGCATTTCAAACTTGTTATAATAATAGTTTCTTAATATGTACCCACTTGGTTAAAGATTTGAAACATCGGAATGAGTATACTCGCAACAATGGTACCTACAATTACCGCTAATAATAAAATCATAATAGGCTCTATTAATGTTTTAATTTGATCGGTGCTATATTCGACCTCTTTCTCATAGAAATCAGCTACTTTCGTTAACATACTATCCAACGAACCTGTTTCTTCACCTATAACAATCATTTGTGTGACAAGCGGAGGAAAAGCCCAGTGACTAACCATTGGTCCTGTTATGGACTGTCCCTTTTCTAACGAATTTCTAGATTTCTTAATAACTCCGGCAATTACTTCATTTCCGACAACTTCTTCAACAATTGCCATTGCCTGTAACACAGGAACTGAACTGGAGAATAATGAACTAAATGTTCGAGTAAACTTCGCTAACGACGCCTTTTGAAGCATTTTTCCGATAACAGGAATCTTTAATAAAAAATAATCAAAATAATATTTTGTTGCTTTGTTCTTTTTTAAGGTGATAATTAAGGCGATTATCGCAAAAATAAACAGCACTATCACATACCAAGCATTTTGCATGAAGTCACTGGCCTTCAGCACAAATTTCGTAATTGTAGGAAGTTCACCACCAAATTCTGCAAATAAATCAACAAATGTAGGTACGATCGCTATTAATAAGAAAATTAAAACAACAATAGCCATAATTCCCACAATGACAGGATAAGTTAATGCAGCTGTAATTTTCTTTTGCATATCATGTTGTTTTTCGTATTGAACCGCCAAACGGTCTAATGTATCATCAAGATTCCCTCCAGCTTCACCAGCTCGTACCATATTAATAAATATCGGTGTGAAAATCTTCTTATGTTTACTACATGCGAGAGAAAGCGGATTCCCTTCTTTCAGCTCCTGTTCAATATCTAACAAAGCATTACGCAAATGCTTATTTTCTGTCTGTTGCCCCAATATTCTCGTAGCATCAACCATTGTTACCCCAGCTTTTAAAAGCGTTGAGAATTGACGCAGAAAAATAACAAAGTGTTTCAGCTTTACTTTTCTTCCAAAACTTAAATCCTTTGTGAACAACGTTTCAGGAATTTCTTCGATGAATTGAACTTTAATTCCTGTCTGGCTTAATTTTACTACCGCTTCTCTTTTGGAACTTGCAGATATTTGTCCTGCTTTTTTTCCTTTAAGATCTCGCCCTTTATATGAGAACTTCGCCATTTATTCCACCTTTTTCCCTAAATAAGGTAATGCTATTTCTTTTGAAATAATGCCCGCATTCATTAGCTCCGTAATGCTGCTATCTATAGTGTGCATTCCTTGAGCTCTTGATGTTTGCATTACACTAATGATTTGATGAACCTTTTCATTCCGGATTAAATTTGCAATGGCCGAATTATTCATCATAATTTCTGTAGCTGCTTTACGCCCCGTTTGATCAATTCGTGGAAATAAGCGCTGTGAAACAATACTTACTAATACCGATGCTAATTGTATTCTTATTTGTTGCTGTTGAGATGGAGGAAACACATCAATAATACGGTCAATCGTAGCAGGTGCACTAGATGTGTGCAATGTAGCAAGGACTAAATGACCTGTTTCAGCAGCGGTAATAGCTGTTCGTACTGTTTCTAAATCTCTCATTTCCCCAACAAGGATTATATCTGGATCTTGACGCAATGAAGCTCTTAATCCATTAGCAAAATTATTCGTATCATATCCTACCTCACGCTGATCAATGATACATGTATTATGTTTATGTAAATATTCAATCGGATCTTCTAGCGTAATAATATGCTTGCTCATTGTATTGTTCATATATTGAATCATAGCCGCTAGTGTTGTTGATTTCCCGCTACCTGTAGGACCCGTCACAAGTACAAGCCCTTGAGGCTTACTAGCGATACTCTTTAATATTGCTGGTAATTCCAACTCCTCAATAGTAGGTATTTTTGTCGGAACGATACGCACAGATAGCGCTATACAGCCTCTTTGATGATAAATATTCACACGATATCGCGACACACCCGGAAGCGCATAAGAAAAGTCCAGCTCACCTTTTTCTTTAAATACATTTTCCATACCCTTTGGCATAATATGCATTGCCATTGCCTCTGTATCTTGTGGTGATAGCACTTCTTTTCCGTATTTTTTTAAATCACCATTAATCCTTACAATAGGTGGAACACCTACCGTCATATGAATATCTGAAGCTTTTAATTCAAAAGCAGCTCTTAATAAATAATCCACATTATGTTGCATACTATATCCCCCTAATCTAGTATGGCAGCCCTCAGTATTTCTTCTGTCGTTGTTAATCCTTGTTTTACCTTTAATAATCCATCATCAATCAGAAAGATTGTCTTATTTTTGATTGCGAGTTCTCTTAACTTCGTGAAAGATTCACCATTAATAATGACTCGGCGCATTTCTTCGTTTATGACAAGAATTTCATGAATAGCCATCCGACCTTTATAACCTGTCATATTACATGAGGAACACCCTTTCCCTCTTTTGACCTTCTCTATTTTCATGCCTCTCTTGGCAAAAATCTCATGTTCTCTTTTCATTGGCTCATGTTCTTCTGCACAATCTCGACATACCTTCCGCACTAAACGTTGAGCGACAATCCCAGATAATGAGGAGGCGATTAGAAATGGTTCTACTCCCATATCAATTAACCTTGTAACTGCACTTAAAGAATCATTCGTATGAATCGTACTTAACACTAAATGACCTGTTAATGATGCTCGAATAGCAATTTCAACCGTTTCTTTATCACGAATTTCCCCAACCATAATAATATTAGGGTCCTGACGTAAAATAGATCGCAGCCCTGTCGCGAAGGTCATACCAACTGTAGGGTTAACCTGAATCTGATTAACACCTTCCATTTGATACTCAACCGGATCTTCAACTGTGATAATATTCACTTCGTCACTATTCAGCTTGTTTAAAGCTGAATATAAAGTAGTTGATTTACCAGACCCAGTTGGACCTGTAATAAGTACAATACCTGTCGGCTGCTCTATTAAACTTTGAAAACGCTGTAAATTTATTTTGTTCAATCCTAATTTATGAATATTTGTTAAAGTCGAACTTAAATCTAAAATACGCAATACAATCTTCTCACCATAAATCATAGGTAAAGTTGAAACACGCAAATCGACAGGATAAAGCTCAAATACTTGTTTAATTCGTCCATCCTGCGGCACTCGATGCTCTGTTATATCTAAATTTGCCAAAATTTTAATTCTTGCTGTTAGCAAGCTTTGTAAATGCTTTGGAAACACTCTTTCCACTCGCAAAATTCCATCCACGCGATAACGAACGACCACTTTATTTTCATGAGGGTCAATATGAATATCACTTGCTTTCTGAGCAACAGCATTCGCTATTAATTGATTAACCAAACGAACTAAAGGAGCATCTTGCTCAGTAACTATTTCTTCAACTATCTGCTCTTCTCCAGTATTCTCACCAAGAAGCTCCTGCAAACCTTCATCTTCGTCATAATATTTATTAATCGATTGAATGATTTCATCTTTCGAGGCGATTGCTCTTTCAATTTCAAAGCCAGTAGACATTCGTAAATCATCAATCGCATAGAAATCCAACGGGTCCGACATCGCCACTAATAATTTGTCATGATCTTTTTTTAATGGAATTAATACATTCCTCTTCGCTACTTCCTTTGGCACTAAATGAAATAGTTTCGTATCAAAAGGATAGCTGTATAAGCTAACAAGCGGAATGCCCAGTTGCAATTCTAAAACTTCAATTAATTGATGTTCGGTAATAAGCCCTTTTTGAAGTAGAACGTCACCAAGTTTTTGTTTTGGTGATTTTTCCTTCAATGCCGATTCTAATTGTTCAGGAGTGATCATACCTGCTTCAACAAGTATATCTCCTAACCTTTTCTTCGTTGGTGCCATATTGTTTCACCACTTTTCCGTGAAATATCTTAACTATTTTTGAGTATTTTAGTTATCTTTATTAGGCTGTTTATCTTTATTCTCATCTGTTTGATCTTGATTTGGTTTTTCTTGTTTATCATCATTCTTATTATCTGTATTTTGATTTTCTTTATCTTTCTCATCTGTATCTTTTGATTTCTCGCCTTCTTGTCCTTTATCCTCTGTAACTGGTTCTTCTTCTTTCGTTACAGGTGGCACAAGTAAACTATGAACTTCGATTTTTGGGATAGGAGCATAGAAATCCTCGGATACTAACTCTTTATGAATACGTAAACCCGATTCATCGTATGTTTCCCGATAGATTTGTATAAGTTGCCCTCTTTTGCCTTCTTCCTTTATAACGATTTGCCCTGTAGTTAACTTAGGATTGAACTGGATAATCGTCTTTGGTGCAAAAGATTGTTCTTTTTCTTCTTTAATTTGATATTTATACAAGAATGAGTTCCCTCTTAAAACTGCTGATAAACTATTTCCTTTATAAGTAAACTCCAAAGTGTAAGGTGTATTATTTTCATTCAATACGACTAAATCCTTATTACTCTTTGTAGAAACCTTTGCTTCATAACCTAACCGAGCATAATAAGGGAGTTGTTCACTTATACTTCTTTCTACTATTGTGAAATTTGTCGGTAAAATAGCATTGTAGATGGCTGTCGCAATCATACTTAATGTTTCATCTGTGTATGAATTATGACCACTATCTGCTAAATAATCCTGCAGAGAAAATACTGCTTTCTCCTTTAATTCAATAGTTGGTAATTTCGTAACAAAATCCGATAACTCTTTATTTACCTTCAGACTAGTAACTGTCGCTTTAGATATGGCAACAGTATCATCAATTCCATTCGTTCTATACTGTTCTAAACTATATGTATATTGACCTACTTCAAGCGACTCCGCATGAGCAAGTAAATCAGTTTTCAGCTTATTCATATTAATATTATCTGTATCAATACTTAGTGAAGTACTTAACAGATGCTCTCGTAAACTATCTTCTGATATTGTTACAACTGCCTTATTTTCCTTTCCAGATTGTATGTCTCGTAATGTTGTATGCGAATCGAATTCGAATATTTGATTTGGAACTGCATAGGATTTCTCTTTATATGTAAAAGTAACACTTACATTCTTTTGCCAGCTCTCAATTGATTTGACAATAATATTTTCTACTTGTTTTTTCGACTTCCCAGCAATGTTAGTGCCTACCACTTCTGTTCCTTTTGCATATAATGACTCTTTACCCGAGTATTGTTCATATGCTTTCGTACCGAAATATGTAAAACAGAATATATACGCCGTTGAAAATAGTAGCGTTAAAAATAATTTTAAAAAATTAGAGACTTTCAACTGCAACGCCCCTTCTTATACCTTGTTATGTACTATTAATAGAAAATGTTAACTAAGCCTTATTTAATAAAATTTATCGGTATCTTTAATTCAGGATAAATATTATTTATTCTGAAGATTTTTTTCGTGACTATCCTCAGAAAATACAATCGGTTCAATCTCCGCAAATGTATTTTCCTCTTGTTTTGATTGCTCACTTAGAAGCTCTTCGAGAGGAGAAACCACTTGTTCTTCAACTTCCTTCTCTCTTTTTCTTTCTTCTTTCAGTACAAATTGATCTAAATCATCTTGACTAGTATCACTCTGTACAGCATCATCTGATAAATGAATAAAATCATTTTTAAAGGATGAATCTTGGCTAGCTGAAGCAAAAACAGTTGAATGAGTATTTGGTGTTTCAAAATTATTTGTATCAGAGAATGATTCTATATAATCTCGATTTTCAATATAATTTTCTTCTTCACTTTTAAAACTTTCAATTGATTTATTTATATAACTTTTTTCTATAACATCATTGCTTGAATAAATGCTTTTTTCCCACTGCTGAACCAAAATAAAAGAAACTACCGCTAATAAACAAATAACAATTATTGCTATAATCCATAAATTCATATAATACATCCCATAGATTGAAAACACTGAAAAAAGTAAAGAAATTCCACTAACAATCAACTTCCATACATTCGACAATTCCAATTGAAACACAAATAAAAACGCAACTAAAATACCTGTTGCCAACAAAAATAGTATAATAGTCTCCACTCTGATCACCTCTTTTCTAATATACATAAATTAGAATTATTACTTTATTCATACATTACCAATAAATTATCATACAAAAGTATTGTATAATAAATTTATACAATTTGAAAGAAGTGGTCAAAGTGAAATATTGTCATAATATAAAAAATTGCAAAGGTTTCACTCTTTTAGAAGTTTTAATATCACTCGGTATTTTAAGTATTATTCTGCTCACATTAATGAGTTTTTTCTCACAATCATTTCAATATACAAAAAATAACGAAAGCAAAACAGTAGGCATCAATGTCGCTAGAAACGTATTAAATTACATGGAATCACAAGATTTCGCTAAAATCCGAGAGCAATTTCCTGCTTCAGCTTCACCTGTCACCCTTACTAAGGATCATTTTCCAAATGATTTTGAACTAGAAGGCTATAATGAAAATATATTTGAAATGAAAGTAAACAATGTTATATACTCTGCAACTGTTGTACTTTCAAACCACGATGAAACAGAGTTACAAGACTATTTAATTCCTGTAACCGTCATTATCCATTGGGGAGATAATTACGAAACATCACTTAAAGGGGTGATTAAAAAGTGAAAAAGCATATTACTTCACAAAAAGGGGTCACCTTAATTGAACTATTAGTAACCGTCGCCATCTCATCTATTGTATTAACCGTTATATACTCTGTCTTCGCAACAGGCTTAACACTTTTTCAAAAGATTCAATTAGAAGGGCAAATGCGTGATGATGCCGATTACATAGCAACGATGATTTTAAATGAAATGTATCAAAACTCTCCTAAGCTAGTAAAAGCCTACTCCGATGGAGATAAACATGGTATTGAACTGGTTAGAGCAGGTGAGAAAACCGTAAATAATTATCTTGTAGAGGATAATCCAGAGGCAGACACTGCCATACATATCTACTTTCAAAAGCAAAAATTATTCATTCAAAGACAAGGAGAAGAACCGATTGAAATCGAAACCCCTTCCGCTCTCATTGCCGATAAATCCTCAATAACAGTAGGGAAAATCGGCAACTGGAATAATGAGAAAACAGAATGTACCTCTGGAACAATTGAACTCAAACTTGTCATTCATTCAACGGAAGGTATTAAAGGATCCATGTTAAAGAAAGACGATTTAGTACTTGAGAGTTCATTCGGCTTTTAAAAGGGAGGTATTCTTCATATGAAAAATGAAAAAGGCTCAGCACTATTGACGGTCATGCTGATGATTCTCATCTTTACTATACTCGGCGTTACACTTTTATCTATTAGCATTAGTGGTGCAAAAAGAACAGAAATTCGAAAATCAGAAGTAGAAGATAATACCGTTGCATTAACTAACTTAAAAGAAGGCGTGGCACGGATTGAAAATTTTGTAGCTTTAAATAAAAACTTATCATCGATTTCTATCAATGAATATAATGTTCTCATTACAAATTTTTTAGATTCCGTAAATGACAAAAATTTGAGTTATGACATTAGCAATATTTCATCTAGTGATGAATTCAAAGATAAAATTGGTACTAGTCAAACAAGAGTATTGCAAGTTAAGAGCGGTTCCTATTCTCAAAATGTTTTTATTACCGCAATGCCTAGCTTTTTAAAATATGCTCTTGGTTCACGAGAAACTTTGACACTTAATGGCTCTATCGCCATTGATGGCGATATATACGCGAAAGATCAGCTCAATATTAGTAATTATGCGAATTACATATATAAAAGTAAGAAGTTTAGTCAAAAGACAGAATTACCTTTATTTATAAATCTAAAAAAAGACGATAAAGATAGAGGTATTCCTAAAATTGGGAAAATCTCTTTAGAAACTAATAAAGCCAACTATTGTGCGAATGAAACATCTTGTTACAATACAGATGATTTAAATATGGAAATAAATAATTGGCAACCAATAACTAATTTTCAAGAGGTATTCAGTGCTGGTACTCCAGTAAGTTTCGTAGATCCCATTCAATATGTGGATGTGAATTTGTACGAAACATTTATAGATAAATTAGGAGTGAACGGATTTATAAAAGGGGATTTTGATAGTGTAACTAATAGAGAAATGATGCAAGCAAAAATGACAGAAGCCTCTTCAAACGTCATAGGTTTAAAAAATATCACTTCTTTCAAAGATATACATGATGATAAGAGTAAGGCAGAAACCTACTATTATGAAGGCGAGGATGCCTATATAGATACAAATGATTTATCTTTAAGTCAAAATGATTGGCTCATTATTAATGGCAATGCTATCTTTGAAAACAGTGGTAATGACAAAATGAATGTGAACGCCAATATTTTAATTACTGGAAATGTAACAATCAAAGGTGAAGTATCCTTTCAATCTGTCATGTATTCTTTAGGTGAAAGTACCATTTTAAATAACGTCAATATAACAAATAGTGACTCAAAAAATGATTCTACATTTATCTTACTAACAGATGGCAAATTAGAGATAGCTCGAATTAATAAATTTAGCGACTGGAGTAAAGATACAAATATCATAAATGGATTTATATACACTACAAAAAGTGCAGAAGTCTACGGAGTTGGCTCCTTAATTAATGTAAACGGAGGAATCTTCTCTAATAATGATTTAACAGTTAATGGTTTTAGAGGAGATGCGCAAGCTGGAGAAAGCGAGCTACAACTTACTGTAAAAGATTCAAATGACTTACTGGCTTCCCGGTTAAAAGTTAAAAATGATAAAAAATTATTTCTTGACCAGCTAGATGCTTTACCCAAGGTTGATCAACTTGAAGTCATACCTGATCGGATTGAGAAAGTGAAGTAATCATCTAAACGTCTTATTACTTACAAAAAAGTAGCCGCAAAAGAAAGTCACTTCTCTACGGCTACTTTTTTTATTTAAGTATATTCATAATTTCTGTGTTATTATTTTTCACTGCATAATCATAAGGTAACAAATTTTCCTTACTACCTATTGTTTTATTAGCTCCATGTTGTATTAAATAACGCACAGTTTGAACATCACCATATGTAGACGATAAGCTGAGCGGCGTTCTTCCATCATTATTTGTCTTGTCTATGATTTCTGGATAGACTTTCAAAATCCAATCGTACATTTGATATCTACTACTTTCCACAGCATCATGAAGCAATGTATCACCATCACGATCTACATTTTTAACTAGAGAATGATTAGTATCATATATCACTTTAGCGGTAGCAAGACTTCCTCTACCAACAGCCTTTTGTAAAGGATTTTCTTTATTTTTATTTAATATACTACTGTCTGCACCGTGCTTCAATAAGAGCTTGCAAATGTCTACATCACTTTTACTAGCAGCAATATGTAAAGCTGTATCGCCATCTTCATCTTTTTCATTTATTTTCGATTTGCTCGTTTCAATTACTTTTTCAAAATACTTTACTCGTTCCTTTTGTTCTTTATTAATCCCTTTACTTAAATGCTCATAATCTAGTAAAGACTGACTTGCAGCAATAAAGAGTGGTGCAGAAGTACTCCCTCCAGCTTCTAATAACATGATTGCAATCGTATAACCTTGAGCATCTAAAGCTGTATCTAATGGCGTTTTATTCTCTATTTCCATATGTAAAAGTTCTTTATTTTTCTTGATTAATTGTGTAACTTCTTTTTCATTATTATCTTGAATCAATGTAAACAGTTCTTGCAATTGCTGTTCTTTTTCTTCTTTTGTTGGCTTGTTTAATATAGAAAACATCACGATAACGGTGACGATTAACAATCCTATTATCCCATACCAGTACTGCTTCTTCATGATGTTACTCCTTTCAATTTTTCATTTTAAAAGAAAGTGCTGACTTAGCAAACTCTAGCTAAGTCAGCAAATCAACATTAATATTTATCTGTACCATCATTAGGTTCAGGATTTTCCTTGTCTACAACTGTTACGAAGACAGAAATAGGTGGTAATTTCACTCCTTCTTCTGTTGTAGCTACTAGCTTCATCGGAACTTTCCCTAAGCGTAATCCTGTTACTATACCCAAATCTTTATCTACAGTTGCATAATATTGATCCTCTTCTTCAATAAAAAATTCTACGCTTTTTAAATTAGTAGCATCCGCAGGTACTTTTTGATATTGAGCTTGCTCTGTTTTCCCTTTCACAACAGTTATATCGGAACTTGTTATTCCAATTAGCGGAGAACCAATATGCACGATGATTGTCTCTACTTTTGTACTCTTAGGCGATGTCACTTGTATCTTTGCCGTTCCTGTACTAATCCCTTCTATTTTTCCAGGTTCTAGTATTCTCACAATACTACTATCAAGCGATTCCCATTTTAGATTTTTATTAGTAACATTGTTTGGTACAAATGTTACTGTAAAGTTCGTAAAAATCTTATTCTTTGTCAAATATATCTCTTTAGGAGTAACTGTGAAATCCTCAAGGAGGATTTCCTCTACTGTGACATTAGCTCTTTTCGTCACCTTTTCCCCTTTATCATTTATTCCAGATACAATTAATTGAGTAAAACCAGGGCTTTTTCCTGTAATCGTAAAGTCTTGTTTCGTAATTGTAGCTAAATTCGGATTTTCCAGTTGTAACTCTAAACTATTTTTAGCATCTTCCGGTTTTACAGTTAGCAGTATCTCTTTCGTTTCTCCAACCTTTAGAACTATATCTTCAGCATCTATTGTAAAATCGTAAAGAGGAATACGAACAGTAACTAAAGCTGTTTTGACTTTTATATTATTAAATATATCTGTCACTTTAACCGTTACAGTAGTCGTCCCTTCTTTTATAGCATTGGCTACTCCTGTATCTGGATTTATCTTCAATATTGTACCACCACTTGCTTCCGACCATTCTACTTTTGAAACCTTTGCATTCTCAGGAATATATTTTAAATCAGGTTTAAAAGCATATTCTTCTCCTCGATTCAATACGAAGCTATCTGGAAATTCTAAATCTAATAATGGATATTCGGCAACAATTGTTATTTGGTTAAATTTCGCCTCTGTTTCAATATCTGGCTTGTTAATATCTTTATAAGTAATTTTTGCATTGTCTAATACATATTGTTCATTTTTCATTGGTTTAACATTTATTGTGAAAGTAACTGGTTCAGCTACAAATTTGTTACCTTGACGTTTATACACAATATCTTTCAATGTATCTATTATTGTATATCCTTTATCTATACTTCCTTGCTTATCCTCACGTAAAACATCTAATCCAGCAGGGAATTTTTCTGAAAATGTAACATTACTTAATATAAGTTCATCGCCTTCAATTTTCCCATTATCATCAGAGATATCTTTTGGTTTAATAAGATAGTTTATCGGTACTTCCTCTTCAACCATAACAGGATTAGCTTTGCCTAAAGTTCTACTAACTTCTAGACTCGCATCTATTTCAAAAATATTTACCGAAAATATTTTCTGACTAATAGCTCCATGTTCATCCTCAGCTTCTATCTTTATAGTCACTTTTCCACTTTTAGACATATCATGAGGAATTGACTGAACAATAGCAGAGCCATTAGGTACATCGTTATTGTTATATTTCAATTGGTCATTCACATACACTCTCGTTTTTAATATTTTATCGTTTAAGTTATAGTCCTCAAGATAATAGGATAATTCAATATTTTGATTTAAAGGAATATAATCATTCTCTTCAGGTGACTTCAATGTAATAATTGGCGCTTGGTTAGAACCAAGAAATGCTCTATACATTGTATTCACGAATAACTGTTGTTCATCTTCTGGAAAACCGCTATTTGTATGACCAGTACCTGAATAAGTAATATTCCCTTTGGAATACGTATAAAAGTGATTATAACTATCGTTTACATCCCTACCACTACCAATAATGTTATACCATGGAATGATTGTTGGATCTTCCAAATCTAGTGTGTAATATTGATTATGAGTTTCCGATATTTTAATTGAATCACTTAAATGATATGGATATTCTGTCATCAGACCATCATTCACAATCTTCGCTTGAGTTGTTTTTAATGGTGCTTGAAAACCTAGATTCGTTTCTGGTTGTTTTTGTCCAGTAGAATCCATAAAATTTGTAATCCAAACATTATTATCGTTACTGTTTTTGCGATAAATTGTATCGTGTGTAAACATTATACTTTTGCGAGCTTTAGCAAAACGTTTTAAAGAATCCACCGAATTTTGTTGTAAGATTGATAATTCATTATACATATCTCCAAAACCAAAAATCACCATATCATAATCCCGCTCAATGTTCGCATAATATTGTTTATTGAAGTCATCCATACTAATAGATTTAATCGCTATACTATACTCATTATCCTTATTTAAAGTAACATCTTTCAAATTACCGTTATTTAAATCACTTTTATTGCTTCCTTTTGGCATTACTTGTAGTACATTAACTTTTACTGTTTCACCCTTAAACTTCACACGTCCTACCTGATAATCTTTTAAATTTGTTACATTATCAACTATTTCAAACTTCCAATTTCGAATTCCAGAATATCCATTGGGAAGTTTATAAGTAAGCTGCCCATTGGACGAATTAATCTTTTGTTGTACAACAATTTCGCTACTATCATATTGATCATTAAAATCTGTATCGATATATAATCTTGCAGATAAATCTCTTTTTGTTACATCTATAGGATAATCAACTGTAAATTGGAAAGTTAATGAATCATCTGTCATTAACCAATCAGTTTGTGACGGCAATACATTTAGATGCATTAGTGGTCTTTTTACTCTTTCATTATTTAAAATAAAGTTTGATATTTTTTTATTTAAGTCATTGTTATTAACATTACTATAGAATAAAACATTTGATTTCAAATTTGAAATATAAGCATTAAATTTGTTGTTCAAATTAGTACCTGTTTTAATACTATCTTGATGTAATATAACTAGCTGCCCTTTATTAATAAAATCCTTTATAATTTCATCTGCTCTTAGGTTTGTAATATCATTCATAACGCTAGTAGTTTTATGCGCTGCTTCTCTACCTTGACTTAAATTAACTCCATTAGACGTATAAGTACCTTTTACAATCGCAATCGCATCGTATTTCCCATCAAGTTCATCACGCTGAGCCACAAACTTTTTCATTGGCATAGTTGTAACCTTAAAATTCACACCCGAAACTTTTATGTTTCCATCTAACTGTGAAGTACTGTCTGAAGTAGGAACAATTTCCAGTATTTCAAAATCGGACGATGCCGCTTCTACTTTTTTCACTTTATCAATATATGGAAAAAACAATTGACATACTAAAATAGCTATTCCTAATAAAGATATAATCCTTATTCTTTGTTTATAAGTCTTAATCATTTATGCCACCTCCATAACTAATTAACCATACCCTTTCCTACTACTATTATAACAATATTGCAATAATTTTCTTTTGTTCAATTGTTAACAATTGAACAAAAGAAAACACCCTCTATTTTGAAAACAGAGGGTGTTTTTACCATTATTCACTCTTCATAAACAGCCACTTTATTCCTACCAGCTTTCTTCGCACTATTATACATCGCTCGATCCGCATATCGAACAAGCGAAAGTGCATCTTCCACTTCCTCTTTCGCCTCTGCAACTCCGATACTGACAGTTACCATAATTTCTTTTTCTGTATGTGTATGTGTATCAAGGTCTTGATGAATATGAAATGGTTTAGAAGCTATATCCTGCCTAATATCTTCAGCAATTATTAGTGCTTGTTCTAAAGGAATATCCGAAAGTAGAATAACGAACTCCTCTCCACCATATCTGGCAACAACGTCTTGATTATTCACTCTCTGTTGTATCCGACTTGTTACTTGGCGAAGAATTTCATTTCCACTTTCATGACCATATGTATCATTAATATTCTTAAAGAAATCTAAATCTAATATGATTAAAGATAAACTTTTTATTTTTTTATTCCTAAATTGATTATATTCAGCTGTTAAAAGCTCTTCAAAATAGCCATAATTGTATACACCAGTAAGACTACAATATTGGCTTTTTCTTTTCGTTTCTTCATAATGAACAGCATTTACTAACGCTATCGCATAATAAGAACAAAGAATACTTAAAATCATCTCTTGATATTTTTCAAAAAATCTTCTCTTTTTTGAAGCAAGAATCAATACCCCTACTATTTTCGAAGAGGTTTGAATTGGGATAGCTAATATACTTTCAATATCTTTTACTTCTGTTTCCTCCATCAACAAAGACTGCCATTCTCTTCTTTGTCGAAATAGCAAGGGTTTATTTTGACGAATGACTACTTCTGCAATACTCTTAAATGCCGGTTTGAACAAAATCTCTTCTATCTGTCGCTGACTCAAATCAATTTTACTAATAGAATCCTTTTCACTTTTATAAACATATGTATAATCTGCAACAAAGAGCTCTCTAACTTTTTCTATAAATATTCTTTGTACTTGTTGAACTTGTAGTCCTTCTGTTAGCTGATGTCCTATTTCATTCACTTTTTGCAAACACTGATTCATTCGTAAAGAGGCATGATACATTCTTAAAATAATAGCGGAGCTCACTAAAGGAATACAAACTAATAATAAAGCAAACATATTAATTTCTTTAAAAAGTACATACAGTACAATCCCCATTGGGAAAACACTTAATGAAGTAATACTTTCCCACAAGAAATCTTTACCTATAAAACTGACTCTTTTTCCATAAATAAAGAACCTTATCACACCTAATAAAATTTCATTAAGAACAAAGAAACTTACTGCGTAACCAACGAGAGGAATAATTTTATGTACTGTTATTTCAAGAGTATAATTATGCGTTCCTCCTAATTTATAAAATATCAATCCACTAATTAGAGATAAGAAAAAAAACATTAAAGAATTCAAAGGATAACGAATCATTTCTTCTTTACTAAGACGAAGTTTTAACAATAATACAAAAATCGAAATTTGAGTTAAAACAATCTCTATAAATAGACCATAAATTAAAAATACCGCAAAAGAAACTGCTTGTAAGAGAAACACCGGCGTTTCATTCACAATAATAGGAAATAACGAAACAACAATCATTAACAGCAAAAAAAATAAAATATCCGTGTCAAATAATGATTGTAAAGGAGTGAAGTTCTGGTAAACAAGCCATAATCCGAAAGGAAATATGGCTAACCATAATATAAATACGATAATATTTCTTCTTCGCACCTTCACTTCACTCCTTGCCTTTAACAATGATGCATGTTACTCATTTTAAGATAATAATTCTGTTTGATTTTTCTCTAAAAAATACGGTCTTACATAATACAAGAAATACAGAGAGCCTGTTACAACTAGTAATGTATTCTCATCCATCATTTGAATTCCCTTATCAATAGCTTCTTCCCATGACTCGAAATAACTGGATGGTGTATGCTTACAAGATAACACTAACTTCTCCGCTTCTAACGCACGATCCATAGTAAACTGGGTGCAAATAATATGATGAGCTACTTGTTCAAGCATTCCCATCATAGATGATACATCTTTATCTGCTAAAGCAGCCGTTACAAATATAATTTTTTTGTGACTATATCGCTCTTGTAATGTCTCAATTAAAGCTCTAATTCCTGCTTCATTATGTGAGCCATCAACAATAATATGCGGCTTAGTACTTACTGTTTCTAAACGACCTTTCCATTTAGATTGCATTAAGCCACCCTGAATATGCTCATCTTTCAGTTGGAAACCACATTTTTCATTTAATAATATTGCCGCTGTGATTGCTAATGATGCATTTTGAATTTGATGTTTACCTAACATAGGAATCATCCATTTTTCAAAAGTGTGATTTTGAAAAGAATAAGAAAACTCTTCGCCACCATCCGTAGACAAAAGATGCTCTAAGTGAATATGGTTGTCCAACTCGTATAATACACAATGTTTTTCTTGAGCCTTATTCTGAATAACAGTCAATGCTTCTTCATCGGTGACTCCTGTAATGACATAAGAGTTTTCTTTTATAATTCCTGCTTTTTCAAATGCTATACCACTAATACTATCTCCTAATATATTAGTATGGTCTTTCGAAATACTTGTAATAATGGAAATTAATGAAGTAATGACGTTAGTTGAGTCAAGTCGACCTCCAAGCCCTGTTTCCATTAAAACTAAATCCGGCTTTTGCTCTTCAAAATACATAAGTGCAATAATTGTTAAGATTTCAAACTGGGTTGGAAAAATATCTTTCTTTTCAAGACTTTCTATATACCCCATTACTCGATTAAATAATCTTAAAAAATCCTGTTCAGAAATACGTTCATCATTAATCATGATTCTTTCTGTTACACTTTCAATGTGGGGAGAAGTAAATGTTGCTACACGATACCCACCAGCCGCTAAAATATTCTTTAAATAATGAAGAGTCGATCCCTTTCCATTCGTTCCAGCCAAGTGAACAAATTTTAATTGCTGATGCTTAACATCTAACCCTTTTAACATTTCTTCCATTCTTTCTAAACCGAAATTCATCCCAAAGCGTTGTTCCCGCTTAGCAAGATAATCATATAAATCATCTATTTTTTGCAGCATAATCTTTCCCCTTTTTTAGAAACATATATTGTATTTAATGAAAAAGTAAGGTTTATTCATCTTACTACTATAACATTTTATACCTTTTAACATTGTCTCACTATCTTTAGAGAGACATGCAATTACCATAACAAATTCAATAGGAAAAAGCATTCAATTGAGCTGCCAAGGCAGACTATTGAATGCTTTTTTTCCTTCTTAAATGTTTTGTAATTCTTGAATACGACGAATTACTGCATCACGTTTTTCACTGTAATCTTTTTCTTTCGCACGTTCTTCTTCAATTACCTTCTCAGGTGCTTTCTTAACAAAGCCTTCATTACTTAATTTCTTTTGAACACGTTCTACTTCTTTATTCAACTTATCAAGCTCTTTCTCAAGACGTTTCACTTCTTCTTCTACATTAATTAAACCAAGAAGAGGAAGAACTACTTCAACACCTGTCACAACAGCTGTCATTGCTTGACTTGGCTCTTCTACATCTGTACCGATTGTTAATACTTCAGGATTACAGAAACGTTCGATGTAGCCACTGTTATCTTTCAGACTTTGAGCAATTGTTTCGTCTTTTGCTTTTAAAATTAAGTTGATTTTTTTGCTTAGTGGTGTATTTACTTCCGCACGGATATTACGTACAGAGCGAATGATTTCCACCAATAGCTTCATATCTTCAGCCGCTTTTGTATTAGTTAAGTCTTCGTTCACTGTTGGCCAAGCTGCAGTTACAATTGTTTCCCCTTTGTGAGGTAGGTTTTGCCAAATTTCTTCAGTGATGAATGGCATGAATGGATGTAACAATCTCATTGTGTTATCCAATACGTAAGCTAAGATTGAACGAGTTGTTTTCTTCGCTTCTTCATCTTCACCGTATAGTGGAAGTTTCGCCATTTCGATGTACCAGTCACAGAAATCATCCCAGATGAAGTTATAAAGCACACGACCTACTTCACCGAATTCATATTTATCTGCTAAACGAGTCACTGTCTCAATTGTTTCGTTTAAGCGAGTAAGAATCCATTTGTCTGCTACTGATTTTTTACCAGTTAAATCGATTTCATCATATGTCATGCCGTCCATGTTCATTAATGCGAAACGAGAAGCATTCCAAATCTTGTTAGCGAAGTTCCAGATGCTTTCTACTTTCTCAATAGAGAAACGTAAATCTTGACCTGGTGAGCTTCCTGTTGATAAGAAGTAACGTAATGAGTCACAACCGTATTTGTCGATAACATCCATTGGATCAACACCGTTACCAAGTGATTTACTCATTTTACGACCTTCGCTATCACGAACAAGACCATGAATTAATACATCTTCGAATGGACGAGTTCCTGTAAACTCAATTCCTTGGAAAATCATACGTGATACCCAGAAGAAAATGATATCGTATCCAGTTACAAGTGCAGCTGTTGGATAATAACGTTTGAAATCTGCTGTATCTGTATCAGGCCAGCCCATTGTAGAGAAAGGCCATAATGCAGAAGAGAACCAAGTATCAAGAACATCATTATCTTGCGTCCAATTCTCAGCATCTTCTGGTGCTTCTGTACCTACATATACTTCACCTGTTTCATTGTGGTACCAAGCTGGAATACGGTGTCCCCACCATAATTGACGAGAAATACACCAGTCGCGGATATTTTCCATCCAACGTAAATAAGTTTTCTCGAAACGCTCTGGTACGAAGTTTACTTTCTCTTCTTCTTTTTGTTGAAGAGCGATTGCTTCGTCAGCAAGTGGTTGCATTTTAACGAACCATTGAGTAGAAAGATATGGTTCAACTACTGCTCCACTACGCTCAGAGTGACCCACAGAATGCATATGCTCTTCAATTTTGAAAAGAACATCTAGCTCTTGAAGATCTTTAATGATTTGCTTACGGCATTCGAAGCGATCCATACCTTCGTATTTACCAGCTTTCGCATTCATTGTTCCATCTTCATTCATAACAAGAATACGTTCTAAGTTATGACGGTTACCTACTTCAAAGTCGTTAGGGTCATGTGCAGGAGTCATCTTAACTACACCAGTACCAAATTCCATATCTACATAATCATCAGCAACGATTGGAATCTCGCGACCTACGATTGGAAGGATAACTGTTTTACCAATTAAATGCTTATAGCGCTCATCTTCTGGGTGAACAGCCACACCTGAGTCACCTAGCATTGTTTCTGGACGAGTTGTCGCAATTTCAATGTGACCAGAACCATCAGCCAATGGGTACTTCATGTGATAGAATGCACCTTGAACATCTTTGTAAATTACTTCGATATCAGAAAGAGCTGTTTTCGTAGAAGGATCCCAGTTGATGATATATTCCCCACGATAGATTAAGCCTTTCTTATATAAAGAAACGAATACTTCGTTTACTGCTTTTGATAAACCTTCATCAAGTGTGAAACGTTCACGAGAATAATCTAGGCCAAGACCCATTTTCGCCCATTGCTCACGAATGTGACCAGCGTATTCTTCTTTCCAACTCCACGTTTCTTCAACAAACTTCTCACGACCAAGGTCATAGCGACTAACACCATCATTACGAAGCTTTTCTTCAACCTTTGCCTGAGTAGCAATACCTGCATGGTCCATACCCGGTAACCAAAGTACGTCGTATCCTTGCATTCTTTTCATACGAGTTAAAATATCTTGCAGGGTTGTATCCCAAGCATGACCTAAGTGAAGTTTACCTGTAACGTTTGGTGGTGGAATTACGATTGTATATGGTGCTTTTGTTTCATCGCTTTCTGCTTTAAAGAAGCCACCCTTTACCCACCAGTCATAACGACCTTTTTCAATCGTTTGTGGATCATACTTCGTCGGCATTGATGTTTGATTGTTTTCCATTATGTCTTCCTCCTGATCATTCATTTTTAGAAAAACACGACTTATCTCCCACAATGGCGAAAGTCGATGTTTTTCTTATACTTTAATCCTTAAAAAAGTAAAACTTTATTAAAGTAAAACATAAAAAAACTCTCTTCCTTAAAAAAGGACGAAGAGAGTTGATTCGCGGTACCACCTTTATTCCAATTAATCTATGTACACTTAATTGGCGCTTAAAAATTATAACGGCTCTACACCGGCTTTTACTACTACTATTTCATAAAAGCAGCTCCTGGGCTACTTCAGTTTGCTCTTACTTAAAAAGCCTCTCAGCAACTGGCTTTTCTCTCTTAAAGCAGATTTCAAACGTACTACTCCCAATCATAGCAATTTCTATTATTTTATTATTTACTATAGTACAGAAAAAAGTGTTCTTTCGTCAATCATTCTTGACCTATTTCTATATTTTATACAACTCACAGCTTACATGTTACCCTTTCACATTTTTTTCATATGCTACATACAATAACCTATATAATTCAAATGCCCATATATAGGAGAGTCGGAAATATGAAAAGAAGATATAGCCCGTATAACATGCCTCCTTGGTTAAGAAATATTCGCAACGTGTGCAACCAATTTATCATTCCCATTTGTATTTTCCAAGCCATCCGTACTTTTTTCTTTCCTACCACATTCGATGTATTATTATTAGTTCTTCTTGTATGTGCCGCGGTGAGTATGCGTTATAATGTGTTCTAATAATGAAAGAGGCGTCTGAAAAGCGATTTTCAATCACTTTCAAGATGCCTCTTTTCAATTCATAACTTTATTTATATATTTAATTATTAATTGCGATACAGTTTCAGCCATTTGCTTTCGCTTTATATAAAGCCCGATCCGCTTCTTCAAATACTTTTTCAAAAGACATATCATTAAAAGAGATACTGTCTATATCCAAGATGAGTATTAGTAAAAAGACCCACTACAATATTAGAAAATTCAATAGCAATAAGAATTAAAAGTATTGGTATCATCCGTCTAAGATTTACCTTAATCACTTTTTCTTCCATTAAAATTATAAAGAAAATTCTAAACAAAAGCAAAAAACACCTGAAAAGTTTTCAGGTGCAGGGCATTAGTATATTAATTCCCTTGTTCTGCCGCTTGCTTAGCCGCTCTCTTCTGTCCTTCTATTTCTTCAATTTTCATAACAAAGTATTCAATATTTTTTAACTGCCAATAACTTTTTTGTAATTCCTTCACATATTTCAGTTCTGTTTTGGCATCATCATTCTTCCGAGAGTGATACGCTTCAATCGTTTGAATAAAACTCAATGGATAAGCGATGTAACTAGTAAAGAGCATAATTTCTTCTTCCTGCAAGGCAAAATACTTATTATAATGATATAGCCATTCCACACATTCATCACACCGAATCGGGAACGTATTACAATATCTCACAAAAAAGGGTAGCAAATCAAAATGCTGAGGTAATGGCTTTGAATTTTCAAAGTTAATGAAATAGCCTGCACCTCGTTCATTCAGTAAGAAGTGTTTTATACTCACTTTCCCATGAACTACAACAGTCCTGACTTTCTCATCATCTTTTGTTTTCTCGTACCATTCCTCCAGTTTACGAACAGAAAAAGAAAGAGCCTGTGTCACATCATAATAAAAAGAGCAAAACATCAACTCAAAAGGAGACATATACCATTTTTTTTCACATTGACCGATGTATTCTTCTAAAAATTGCTGCTGTTTCTTCCACATATCCTTTGTTTTCTCAAAATGACTTTCACGCTCTTCTTTTTCTATGGGAAGGCCTTTTACTGTAAGCGTGTGTATTCGAGCTAACTCACGAAACATTTGTTTATGTTTCTCATTACGCTCACCGCTTTCATCATTCGCAAGCCACGGCATTAGGTAATACAGCCTATTATTGTATAAAACTCCATACCGACCGTCACTAGTTGTATAAATAGGCACAACACGGTTGTATCCTCTTTGATACAACCGTTGTACATGCCTAATGAAATCCATACTATGTTCCGGAGCAATGCTTTTTAAAGCGTACACTCCTTGATTAGTATATACTTTATGAATACGCCCGAATGTTTCCGAATATTGGACTTGAAGCATATAATGCTTACTTACATCCTCAACCTCTCTTGATATATTTTCGCTTCTCTCCACCTGTATTCACTCACTTTCGCAGGCGTCATTTCTTATTTATGAATGGCCTTTTGAGGAATATATAATACTTTCCCACCTTCCACTTCACTTTCATCTTCTAAATGATTGTATGCAATAATCTCTTGTTTACTAATATCATAACGACTCGCTAAATCTGATAAACTTTCACCACTTTGAACTATACAAACTTTTAACCGAGTTTGTGTTTTGGTTTCTTTCTTTGCAAAGAAATCTGTTAAACTAACTGATAGCTTGCCTGTTTCAGCCTTTTGAGTTGTTACTTCCTGATCTTCCACTTTATAAATAGGGCGTTTATTAATATTCGTTTGAATGCTTTCTTCAACACGCCGTTTATTTGCTTGCTCTACTTGCAAAGATTCCTGCTCATTCCTTACTATTGAATTTAATACTTCTTCTTTAATTGAGCTCTCTTCATAATGTTGCTCTTCCCTTGAGGAATCATTTCTTACACTCGCCTCCACTTCTTCTAGACCGATATTTACCGTTTGATACGAACTTTCCTCCATCAAATCATTTTTAATTGTTGTAATATCATCAGGTTGATTAACCTCTTCTTCTCTTGCGTTAACTACTGGTTGTTTTGGATAGCTTGGAATTTCTGGAGGTGTAAAAATTGGCATTGGAATAGTAAAACTAGATTGAAAATGTAAAGGTTTATTTTCTAACGTTGTATTTTGAGCTCTCAATTGAACATCTTGGTATTGTGACGATTCTTCTTTCGGAATGGCATAAGCAGAAGCTTCAAATGATTCAAGTGATTTTTCCGCTTGTAATGAAACAGATTCCAGTTCAACATAACTTTCAGCTTCTTCATTTCTTTCCAAATCTTCAGTCACAGCTTCGGCTTCGTCATAACTCTCGTGTTGTAAAGATTCCGATTCCCGATTACTATAAAGATTTGTGTAAAAAGAATCATTTTCTACATTACTCTCTTCATCTAGTGTTTGAGATTCGTCATCATTGTACCGCCCAAGTGGAATAGACAAAGATTCATTATTCTCATCGTTTTCTAATTCGCTATTTCTTTCAATTGATGCAATTGATTCATTATCCACATAGCTTTCCGACTGCTTCATTTGAGATTCCACTTCACTATATCTTTCATATTCATCAGTCAACGATTCGTTATTCATATTACTTTCTGGCTGTAGCATTGATTCTGCCTCACTATATCGTTGATAATGGAATGATTCATTATTCATATTACTCTCTGGCTGCATCATCGATTCTGCTTCACTATATTGTTGAAAATGGAATGATTCATTATTCACATTACTCTCTGGCTGCATCATCGATTCTGTCTCACTATATCGTTGATAATGTAGCGATTCATTATTCATATTACTCTCTGGCTGCATCATCGATTCTGTCTCACTATATCGTTGATAATGTAGCGATTCATTATTCATATTACTCTCTGGCTGCATCATCGATTCTATTTCACTATACTGTCCATACTGATTCATTATTCCATCTTCAATAGTACTTTCTGCTTGTCTTTGGATTGATTCCTGCTCATAGTAACTTTCCTCTTGCAAAGTTAAGGATTCTTCATATTTTTCTGGAGCCTGAACATAGCTACTCTCACTTTGAATATACGTAACCGATTCCTCAAGTGGATATTCATAATACTCTTCACGTTCATCACTAGGCACATACTCATCTGATGTATATTGCAACTGGTCTCCATCATAAATACCCGTAATAATTAACTCGGCCATAAGTTTAATGCAGCTGTTCTCAGGCATATTATAATCAAAAGAAGAAATATCCACTTCTATGGCACTACGATCAACCACTCGATTTGTTGGGATACTTATATCAACAGGAAAAGTATGATGAAATAAAAAAATCCCATTATCTTCTCGACGTATTACATTTTGAATATATCTTTGATGCATTAATTGATTATAATTATTTTCGCTTTCCCATTCTTGATTATCATTAACCCCTTGATACTCCCCAGTTACTAAGAGTGATCCTTCAATAACTACATATTGATTTCTTTCCGTAACAGAAACTTTCGGCTCTATAGAAAGGGAAAATAATTCACTAACTTCCTGCCCCTTACGAAACCAAATTGATTCTTCTAAAGAAAATCGTAAACACGATTGATCTTGATTCGTCAAAACACGCTCCTCCTCTCAATCACTAAAAAGACTGCATCTATCATTAGTAAACCTATGAGGCGAAAGGTTTTTTTAGTACAGAAAGATAAGAAAAACCGACACCGGTATGTTTATGCTTCTTGTACTACTCCAAATCCAAAAAAGAGCTATGCGACAGCAATAAGACAAGATGTTCTTGAAAACCCGCTTTTGGTTTTCAAAACAGATTGACTTATTTCCGAGCATAGCAGGTGTATGGTTAGACATCGAAAAACCGATACTAGTCTTTTCAGTTGTTGCGTATACTTCTTGTTTCACTTCCAATAAAATTGAATTTTTATTAAGTATAATTTTGAACGGTAAAAAACGTAAAAAGGCGCCTGAAAAATGATTTTCAGACGCCCCCTTCAATTAACCTACATCATCAGCAATTTTCCCACCTGAGAACTGACTATTATAAAGATCCGCATAGAATCCGCCTTGATTCAATAGTTCTTGATGATTACCTTGCTCAATAACAGTTCCTTGATTCATAACAAGAATCAAATCTGCATCTTTAATGGTAGATAGTCGGTGAGCAATAACGAAGCTTGTTCTACCTTCCATTAAGTTATTCATTGCTTTCTGAATGTAAATTTCTGTTCTTGTATCTACACTACTTGTCGCTTCATCCAAAATTAAAATAGCTGGATTTGCTAAAATCGCACGAGCAATTGTTAACAACTGCTTCTGACCTTGAGAGATATTTGTTGCATCCTCATTTAATACCGTATCATATCCTTCCGGTAAAGTACGGATGAAATGATCAGCATGAGCCGCTCGAGCCGCTTGGAAAATCTCATCATCTGTTGCATTTTCACGTCCATAGGCAATATTGTCTTTAATACTACCATTAAATAGCCATGTATCTTGTAAAACCATACCGAATAGCTTTCGTAAATCGCTACGCTTCATTTCTGTAATATCTACACCATCAATTCGAATTGTTCCACTATTGATTTCATAGAAGCGCATTAGAAGATTGATTAGTGTTGTTTTTCCTGCTCCAGTTGGACCAACAATTGCAATAGTTTGACCAGGTTTCACATCAATATTCATATCTTCAATTAATGTAACCCCTTCTTTATATCCAAATGATACGTGCTCGAATGCCACTTGACCTTTTGGATAAGTGATTACCTTAGTATCTTTTACTTCAGGTACTTGCTCTTCTTCATCCAATAATTCGAATACGCGCTCGGCAGATGCGATAGTCGATTGAATAATGTTAGCGATATTTGCTGTTTGCATAAGTGGTTGTGAAAATTGACGAGCGTATTGGATAAAAGCTTGAATATCCCCAACAGCAATCGTTTTATGCGTAACTAAAATACCACCGATTACACTTATTAATACATAACCAACATTATTGACAAATGACATTAGTGGCATGATAATACCGGAAATAAATTGAGCTTTCCAGCCTGATTCATACAACTTCTCATTGATTTCTTCAAACTCTTGTAAAGCTTTCTTCTCATGCCCAAAAGCTTTAACTACTTCATGACCTGTATATAATTCTTCTACATGACCACTCAAATGCCCAAGTGATCTTTGTTGACCAATGAAATGACCTTGAGATCGTTTCGCAATCATCGCAGCAATTACCGCGCTTAGTGGAAGTGTTAATAATAATATCAATGTCATGATTGGACTTATCGTTAACATCATGATAATAACACCAATAATTGTTACAACCGATGTAATAACTTGCGTTAAACTTTGCTGTAAGGTTGTGCTAATATTATCCACATCATTAACAACTCTACTTAATGTTTCACCATGGGTTGTTCCATCAAAATATTTAAGTGGAAGTCGCGAAATCTTCTCTTCGGCTTCTTGACGTAGTTTATAAACCGTTTTCTGTGCCACACCAGCCATAACAAATTGCTGAATGAAGCTAAACAAAGAACTTAATAAATACAATCCAGCTAATAAGAACAAGATATTCGCAATATAACCAAAATCAATTCCTGCTCCAGGAATACCAGCATATTTCTGTGATATACCTTCAAATATTTTAGTAGTAGCTTTACCCAAAATCTTCGGACCTAAAATCGTGAAAATTGTACTAAGAATAGCCGTGATAAATACTGTTAATAAGCGAAATTTATGAGGTTTTAAATATCGTAATAATCGTTTTAAAGTTCCTTTGAAATCTTTCGCTTTATTTACCGGAGCACCCATTCCACCTCGTGGACCGAATCCACCAGGACCTTTATGTTGTTTTCTTTGACTCATGCGATCTCCTCCTCAGAAAGTTGAGAAGAAACAATTTCACGGTATACGTCACAGCTATCCATTAATTCATGATGTGTTCCCATTCCCGCTACGTTTCCTTCATCCAACACAATGATTCGATCAGCATCCATAACCGTTGTTACACGCTGTGCAACAAGTAATACAGTTGAATCTGTAATCTCCGGTTTCAATGCCGCGCGCAACTTCGCATCTGTTTTAAAATCAAGAGCAGAGAAGCTATCATCGAAAATATAAATTTCTGGTTTACGAACAAGTGCACGTGCAATAGAAAGACGTTGCTTTTGTCCTCCTGATACATTCGTTCCACCTTGAGCAATTTCAGATTGATAACCATCCTTCATATTCGCAATAAACTCTTCTGCTTGCGCAATTTTAGCTGCGTGCTCAATTTCTTCTTGTGTTGCATCTTCTTTACCAAAAGCAATATTTTCAGCAACCGTACCTGTAAAGAGCACCGCCTTTTGAGGTACCATACCGATTTTTTCTCGTAAATCAGCCAGTCGCATATTACGGACATCGATACCATCCACTAATATGCTTCCCGAATCAACTTCATAGAAACGAGGTATCATCTTAATGAGCGTTGATTTCCCTGAACCTGTTCCACCAATAATAGCCGTTACTTCACCTGGTCCTGCTGAAAATGAAATATTACATAGCGCAGGATGTTCAGCTCCTGGATAGCTAAACGTCACATCATTAAATTCTACAAAACCTTTTCGTTCCGTGGATGCTTCTTGATGCTCTGTTTCTTTAATAATAGGTTTCATTTCCAATACTTCATTAATACGTGTAGCAGATGCCGATGCTCTTGGAATTAAGACAAACATCATTGATAACATAACCATCGAGAACATTATTTGCATCGCATATTGTAAAAAAGCCATTAAATCTCCTACTTGCATATGACCATTATCGATGCGAAGTGCACCAAACCAAATAATTGCAATAGAAGTGAAGTTCATAATTAGCATCATGGCCGGCATTAAAGTCGCAATAATTTTATTTACTTTAATAGAAGTCTCTGTTAAATCCATGTTGGCAATATTAAATCTTTTCTTCTCATAATTAATACGATTGAATGAGCGAATGACTCTTACACCTGTTAAATTTTCACGTAATACACGATTCACTGCATCTAATTTAACTTGGACAAGTTTAAAGAGCGGAACGCCTTTCCAAATAACTAATCCGATTACTAAGAAAAGAGCTGGTACAGCAATCCAAAGCACACCTGCAAGCTCCGGATCTTTTCTATGCGCCATAATGATTCCACCAATCGCCATAAGCGGTGCGGTTACCATCATACGAAGAATCATATTTAATACCATCTGCACTTGCGTAATATCATTAGTAGTTCTTGTAATTAAGGATGCGGTCCCAACTTGATCAAATTCTTGTAGAGAAAATTCTTGCACATGAGAAAATACATGATGACGAAGATCTTTCCCATATGACATCGATACTTTCGCTGATAAATAACTAGCCACTACAGAACATATTGTTCCTAATGCGGCAACTAACAGCATAAAGCCACCGACTTTCCAAATATAAGGAATGTCATTTTTAATTACACCAACATCAATTATGTCAGCCATTAATGTCGGCATATATAAATCTGTAAGCGCCTGTATAAAAAGCAAGCCTAGTATAAAAACAATCGGCATGCTATAAGGCTTAATATAAGTCAACAGTTTGCGCATAACACATCAGCTCCCTGAATTATTCTTCTCATTATAAAATGTATAAACATTTGATAGCAATCTTACTAATTCTTTACTATCCTCTGTACCTAGATATTCAGAAAGGTCACTAAACACCTGTACGAAATGCTTTCTTGCATCTTGAGCAATTAATTTTCCCTCACTAGTTAACTTTACTAGCACCACTCTTCGATCACGTTCATCCATTCTACGTTCTATAAGTCCATCTTTTTCAAGCTTATTTAACAATTGTGTAATAGAAGGAGTGCTAACGCGAAGTCGCTTACTTATTCCAGAAACTTTCATTTCATTTAATGGAGGCTCTGCTTCATCACTTATACAAAGCAAAACTCTAACCTCACTCGGGTTATTCCCTTGTTTAGATTTATGCTGCCAATGCATCCTCTTAATTTTCAAGAAAGCCTCAATCAACTCTCTCGTTATTTCATTTGAAGGCGCACTCACTTTAAACACCTCTCCTTTATTTAATATCCTTAATTATTAAGTAACCTAATTATTTGTAAGGCCAATTATATTCCTCTCATAGTCATAGGTCAACCAACATCCAGGTAGAAAAAATATCCACTTTACAATCTTTATTAATTATATTTATATAATTAAATCCACACAAAAAAAGCTAACACCTTTTATAGTGTTAGCTTTTTCTTATTTGCTCTAAATTATTTCAATGTAGAAAATGCTTTTTCTGCTGCAGCAATTGTTTTCGCAATATCTTCATCGCTATGCGCAGTTGATAAGAATAATCCTTCAAATTGAGATGCAGGTAAGAAAATACCTTCATTAGCCATTTCACGATAATATGCCGCGAAGAAGTCTAAATCAGAGCTCTTTGCTGTCTCATAATTAATAACCTTCTCATTCGTAAAGAAGAAACCTATCATAGAACCTGCACGATTAAATGTTAATGGAACATTGTATGTGGCAGCTGCTTTCGTGAAGCCTTCCTCTAAAAGATCGCCTTTACGTTTAAATTCCACATAATCTTCAGGTGTTAAATTCTTCAATGTAATTAACCCTGCCGTCATTGCTAATGGATTACCAGAAAGCGTACCTGCCTGATAAATTGGACCACTTGGAGCAATATTTTTCATAATCTCTTCTTTACCACCGAAAGCACCTACTGGTAAACCACCACCAACTACTTTACCGAACGTAGTTAAATCTGGTTCAACGTCATAAAAGCCACTTCCACAATGATAATCCACACGGAAGCCTGTCATAACTTCATCAAAGATTAATAATGCACCATATTGTTTTGTCACATCACGCAATCCTCGTAAAAATCCTGGAAGTGTTGGTACAACACCCATATTTCCAGCTACCGGTTCTACAATAATAGCAGCAATATCTTCACCATGTTGTTCAAATGCATAACGGATTGCTTCAAGATCATTATAAGGAACTGTAATTGTATTCATAGCAGTACCTTCTGGAACACCAGGGCTATCAGGTAAACCTAATGTCGCTACCCCAGAACCCGCTTTAATTAAAAGCGAATCACCATGGCCATGGTAACAACCTTCAAATTTAATAATTTTATTTCGACCTGTATAACCACGAGCTAAACGTAGCGCACTCATTGTCGCTTCTGTTCCAGATGAAACCATACGAATCATTTCAACTGAAGGTACACGCTTCATAATTTCTTTCGCTAATTCATTTTCAATCAATGTAGGAGTTCCAAAGCTTGTCCCAGTTTCAGCAACTTTCTTAATTCCTTCAACTACTTCTGGATGAGTATGTCCAAGAATTAAAGGTCCCCAAGAAAGTACATAGTCTATATATTCATTGCCATCAATATCGTAAAGCTTAGAACCGTGACCACGTTCCATAAAGATTGGATCCATATTAACCGATTTAAAAGCTCGAACAGGACTGTTTACACCGCCTGGCATTAAATGAACTGCTTCTTTATAAGCAGCTTGTGACTTAGTATAATCGCGCATAATTATAGTCTCCTTTAGTAAAAGCTTTGAAAAGTCTTTCATTCATTAGTATCAAATGTACTCTATCTATTTCTCATCTAACCAACGAGCTACATCTTTAGCGAAATACGTAATAATTAAATCTGAACCTGCTCGTTTCATTCCTAATAGTGTTTCTAGGACAATGCTCTTCTCATCAATCCAACCATTGATAGCTGCAGCCTTAATCATGCTGTACTCACCGCTCACATTATAAGCTACGATTGGAAGGTTCACATTGTTTTTCACGTCTCTAATAATATCCATATATGCTAAAGCTGGTTTAACAATTAAGAAATCTGCGCCTTCGAGCAAATCAGATTCTGCCTCACGTAAGGCTTCCATACGATTTGCTGAATCCATTTGATACGTTTTTCGATCGCCAAATTGTGGTGCACCATTAGCAGCATCACGGAATGGACCATAATATGCCGATGCATATTTAACCGCATAAGACATAATTGGAATATGTGTGTATCCAGCTTCATCTAATCCTGCACGGATAGCCGCAACAAATCCATCCATCATATTTGATGGAGCAATAATATCAGCACCAGCTTCTGCTTGACTAATTGATGTCTTCACCAAAACCTCTAGCGATTCATCGTTCAAGATTTGATCACCTTCTACGATTCCGCAATGTCCGTGATCTGTATACTCACATAGACATGTATCAGCAACTACTAATACTTCTGGATACTTCTCTTTAATCATTCGTGTTGCTTGTTGAATAAGGCCATTATGAGAAAATGCTCCTGTTCCACATGCATCTTTTTCATGCTGATATGGAACACCAAACAGAATCAATGCTCTTATACCTAAATTAATAGATTCTTCTACTTCACCAAGTAGATTATCTAAAGATAATTGATAGATGCCTGGCATCGATTCAATTTCATTACGAACATTGTCACCAGCAGCAATAAAAATAGGGTAGATTAAATCTTCTTTACGTAAATACGTTTCTCTTACTAACGCACGCATTCCTTCACTTTGACGTAAGCGTCTATGGCGTGTAAATTGAATTTCTGTCATCACATTTCCCTGCCTTTTTTATATGTAAAATACTTTTTTATCCTACCAGATTAAATAAATTTCTACTTTATTTCCCCGAGAAATACGCTAGTATACTTTCCATCAAACCTTCCATCGTATATTTCTCAGCACTAATATCCACTTGTAGACCGTATTGTTCCGCAGTCTTCTTCGCAATTGGTCCAATACAGGCAATCTGACTATTCTCAATTTGATCAATTAAATTATATTGATTGACGATACCCATAAAATGATGAACTGTCGAGGAGCTAGTAAAACTAATAATATCACACTTATTAGTTTTTAAAGCTTCTCGCAACTCATTTTCACTTTCTTCCGGCATGACTGTTTCATATAAAATAATTTCATCACAAGTAAAACCTTGTTCTCGAAGTTGATTAGCAATAACCGTTCTCGCTAAATTTCCTTTTACAACTAATACTTTTGCACCCTTCTTCAAAACAGGAATAAATTCATTCGTAAAACACTCTGCAACAAACTTTGTAGGCACAAATTGTGGTTCATAACCATATTTTCGTAAAGC
The DNA here is from genome assembly GCF_000380245.2 of Bacillus massiliigorillae. Lineage (GTDB taxonomy): Bacteria > Bacillota > Bacilli > Bacillales > DSM-1321 > Bacillus_AD > Bacillus_AD massiliigorillae. Next base: position 294,431 of record NZ_HG428741.1, on the reverse strand, counting down.
TACCATTGTCTTCTCACCAATAACGGCGATTTTATTCTTCAATGAACGATTGAACTGTTGGAAGAAAAACTTCACTCCATTTTTACTAGTAAACACAACCCAATCGTATCGTTCAATTGAATCTAGTTTCTTTTGTATCTCATCTGTCACTACACAAGCCTGGAAGCCAATTAAAGGAATAGTGATAGCATTCCCGCCATAGCTCGTAATGGCTTCAGCAAATTGCTTACTATCACGTTCCTCTCTTGTAATTAACACCGTTTTTCCTTGAAGTAACAAATCTGTTTCCATGAAATTTACAACTCCACTTTTACGTCATCAATTAACTTTTGCGCACCTCTAGCTTGTAGAGCTTTAGCCGCTTCATTTCCTACTGCTTCAGCATCTACACCACTTACTTTTTCTTGTAAAATAATCTTCCCATCAGGTGAAGCTACTAAAGCTGTTAGAGATACTTCTTCTTTCTCATTCATTGTTGCGAAACCTGCGATTGGAACTTGACAGCCACCTTCCATCGCATGTAAAAATGCTCTTTCAGCAGTTACTGTTTTCGTCGTAGACGGACAAGCGAATTGAGCTAAGCCTTCCAATAGTTCGGCATCATCACTACGACATTCAATAGATAAAGCCCCTTGTCCTACTGCAGGCAAACAAAGCTCCGGCTCTAAATATTGTGTTACCACATCAGAACTCCAGCCTAATCTTGAAAGACCCGCTGCTGCTAGAATAATAGCATCATAATCTTCATCTTTTAGCTTTTGTACACGTGTATCAATGTTTCCACGAATCCATTTAATTTCTAAGTCTGGTCGTTTAGCTAATATTTGTGCACTTCTTCTTAAGCTACTTGTTCCAACAACAGAACCAGGTTTTAGTTCTTCTAAAGTTAGACCTTCTTTTGAAATCAATACATCACGATGATCTTCTCTCTCTGGAATGCAACCGATTGTAAGATCTTCAGGTAGAATAGCTGGCATATCTTTCATACTATGTACAGCTATATCAATCTCTTTAGAGAGCAAAGCTTGTTCAATTTCCTTTACAAACAAACCTTTCCCACCTACTTTTGATAGAGTTACATCAAGAATTCGATCACCTTTCGTAACAATCTCTTTCACTTCAAATTCAAAAGGTAAATTCAACCCTTTCAACTGATCAATAACCCAATTCGTTTGTGTAAGTGCCAATTTACTTCTTCTAGATCCAACAATAATTTTTCGCATAATAGCCTCCTACGTATTCCAATAGTGAAAACCTGATAAACTACCAAATAAAAAGAAATTAATAAGTACAATCAAAAAGGAAGCAATATTCCAATAGGCTAGTTGCCTGCCATAAACTTGTTTTCTTACTCTTACATAAATATACAAACTATAGCATAGTAGCATAACGAGAGAACCGATTACTTTCGTATCAAACCAACTAAGCTCTGGCAATTTCATATTAGCCCATTGAATGCCGAGCACTAAGCCAAAAAATAATATCGGTACACCAATAACATTTAATAGATAAGACCATTGTTCAAGCTTCGCAAGATCGCCTAATCGGATTAGCCTTTTTCCCCATTTCTTACGTTTCAACAAATCATACTGTATTAAGTATAGAATCGATAATACGAATGATAGAGTAAATGCACCATAAGCAAGAATAGCCATTGTAATATGAATCAGTAGCAGTTCTGACATTAATTGTTGTGCAAGCACCCTCGATTCAAATTGTACTGGAGCAAATGTATGAACGGCCATCAAAATAAAACCGAGTACATTCGTAAAAAAAACAATGAAATCCGTTTTAAGAAACTTATTAATACAAAGCGATAAGGTAATTAGTACCCATACATAAAAATACAAACCTTCAAAAAGCGTTAATACTGGGAAGCGACCTGTTTGTTGCATGTACAGAAATAAAAAAATTGTTTGTAAAAACCAAACAATCGCAAGCAACCAGAAAGCAAACTTATTTGCTTTCTGGTTATTATGAAGAAAATCAACAAAATATAAAAGTACACTTAACGCATATAAGACAACTGTCATTTCATGAAGTCTTGTCATTGAAATGTCAAGCATATAAATATCCCCACTTACGCTTCAACTACGATAGCTTTTAGCTCTTTTATTTTAGAAGAACGAACCTTGTTTTGTTTAGCTGTTTGCGTTTCTACTAAGTGTTCAATATTAAATGTTTGCACAAATCCTTTAAGTGCGTCTTCACGATTTTTTTGTCCGGCTAATTCTTTTGCATATAGTACCGGATCTTTTAACATTTGATTGATAATACTTTTTGTATGCTTACTAATAATTTTTCTCTCACGATCCGATAATTGAGGTAATTTTCTTTCTAAGCTTTCCATCGTTTCTGCTTGAATAGAAAGTGCCTTTTCTCGCAATGCTGAAATAACCGGAACGACACCAAGCATATTTAACCAATTGTTAAATTCAACAATCTCTGCTTCCACCATCATCAAGATAGCTTCTGCTGCTATTTTACGCTCTTGTAAATTCGCTTCGACAATACCTTCTAAATCATCTATATCATATAAGAATACGCTTTCCATTTCAGATAAAGCAGGATCTAAATCCCTTGGCACTGCAATATCAACCATGAAAATAGGGCGACCTTTACGCATTTGATTAACATATGACATTGAATCTTTTGTAATGACGTATTCTTTAGACCCTGTGGAAGAAATGACAATATCCGCTTCCACTAATGCACATTGTAGTTCGCGAAGCTCCTTTGCTTTACCATCAAATTTCTTAGCTAAAACAAGTGCTTTTTCATGTGTACGATTAATAACAGATACTTTTTTAGCACCTGCACTATATAAATTTTGAATAGCGAGTTCACCCATCTTACCCGCACCGATAACTAGAACATTTTTATTATGCAAGTTACCGAAAATCTTCTTAGCCAATTCTACTGCTGCATAGCTTACAGAAACAGCATTCGTATTAATTTCCGTCTCAGAATGTGCTCTTTTTGCTAAAGTTACTGCCTGTTTAAATAATTGATTAAATACGGTACCAATCGTTTCCTCTTGTTGAGCTAACGCAAAGCTTGAGCGTACTTGACCAAGAATTTGTGTTTCGCCTAGAATCATTGAATTTAAGCCACAGCTAACTTGGAATAAATGATCCACAGCTTGATCTGCCGAATAGATGAATAAATATGGAGAAAAGTCTTCTGCAGGTAAATCAAACCATTGAGATAAAAATTCTTTAATATAATACCGACCTGTATGAATTTGATCCACAACAGCATATATTTCTGTACGATTACATGTTGAAATAATTATATTTTCTAATATGCTTTTCTTCTTTTGTAATGCAATCATTGCATCTGCAAGTTCGGCCTCATTGAATGATAAGCGCTCTCGAATCTCAACAGGGGCAGTCTTATAATTTAATCCAACTGCTAGTATATGCATCCTTTTGTTCGCACCCCCACGAAAAAAATTACATAGTTATTTAAACTATATTATAACACGTTAATTATTCAAACAGTTCCAAAAATTTGAACATATCTTGACATGCTATGCTACTATGGAATATATAATGATAATATTTTAACTTATTATATAATAATTATTACTAAGTAATAACGTAACAAAATCGACATGTATCTTCAAGTACTTTGATTTGAAAGAAGGTTTGGTAATGATATGAATTCACGGAATCTATTTGCAGCAACCACTTTAATTCTTTTTGGTATTTATTTTTTTCTTAATCAATCAAGCATTGAAGTATTCCCAACCTTTTATACTTGGCCGACATTATTATGTATTGTAGGAATTGCATTCTTAGTACAGTCATATAAAGCAAACAACAGCGAAGCCATTCTTCCTGGTGTTATACTCTTTGGCTTTGGATTGCATTTTCATATTACACACTACTTTTCTGTATGGCCTAATGAAATCGGTGTTTTTATCCTTATTATCTCATTAGGCTTTTTACTTCAATCTCGAAAATCCAAAACAAGCTCTATTCCAGGCATCTTAATGCTTATAATATCCATTTTACTGCTATTTAACGAGAAAGCCTCAAGCCTTTTAGGAACACTAGGAACCGGTATAGATTCAGTTCTTTCCTTCTGGCCTTTTTTACTGGTCGGAATCGGTATTGCCTTATTAATAAAGAAAAAATAGTTATGTGAAAAAGGGCTGTCCGAAAAGTAGTTAAAAATTACTTTTCGGACAGCCCCTTTTTCACTTTAAAATCAATATATCGGTGACGGCTTTTCTTATTATTTCATTCGTGCCGCAAGAGCATTCCAAGCCACATCTTTACCTTGACCTGTTTCAGATGAGAAAAGAATAATCTCGTCGCCTTTTTCTAAATCTAACGTTTCCTTTGTAATCTTCAAATGTTTCTGCCATTTACCTTTCGGAATTTTATCCGCTTTCGTGGCAATCACGATTACTGGAATCTCATGATGCTTAAAGAAATCATACATCATTACATCATCTTTCGTTGGCGGATGGCGTAAATCTACAATTAATAATGCTGCTTTCAGTTGTTCTCTTGAAGTTAAATATGTTTCAATCATTTTACCCCAAGCAGCTCTCTCTGACTTAGAAACTTTTGCATATCCATATCCAGGTACATCTACAAAGTGAAATTCTTCATTTATGATAAAGAAATTTAATGTTTGTGTTTTTCCTGGTTTAGAAGATGTTCTTGCCAAACTTTTGCGATTAAGCATTTTATTTATGAATGAAGACTTACCTACATTCGAGCGCCCTGCTAATGCAAACTCTGGCAAATCCCCTTCAGGATATTGCTCTTTTCTCACAGCGCTTATAACAATCTCTGCGCTTGTAATTTTCATTTATTTACCTCCTACTAATGCTAGCTCTAGCACTTCATCGATGCTTGACACAGGATGAAAGCTTAATTCTTTACGAATGCTTTCTGGAATATCATCTATGTCTTTTTCGTTCTCTTTAGGAAGGATAATCGTCGTTAATCCTGCTCTATGAGCACTTAATGTTTTCTCTTTCAGTCCACCAATCGGTAAAACACGACCTCTTAACGTTATTTCTCCAGTCATACCTACTTCCTTACGAATTGGTTTTCCTGTAAGAGCTGAAACAATGGCAGTTGCCATGGTAATTCCTGCTGAAGGACCATCCTTCGGCACTGCACCTTCAGGAACATGAATATGAATATCGTACTTCTCATAGAAGTTCTCATCAATTCCTAACTCAGCCGCTTTTGAACGAACACATGTTAAAGCTGCTTGTGCAGATTCCTTCATCACATCACCAAGCTTACCAGTTAAAGAAAGTTTACCTTTTCCTGATGATAAAGACACTTCGATTTGCAACGTATCTCCACCTACTGTTGTGTAAGCAAGCCCAGTCGCAACTCCTACTGTATCATTTTTTTCAGCTTGACCATAGTGAAATTGTTTTTTACCTAAAAATTCCTCGATATTCTTATCTGTAATAGTAACTCGTTTCTTATCACCAGAAACGATGATTTTAGCTGTTTTACGACAGACGCTTGCAAGTTGACGCTCTAAGCTACGTACACCTGCTTCACGTGTATAATAACGAACGATACTAAGAATAGCATCTTCCTTGATTTGTAGCTGTGTCTTTTTCAAGCCATGATTTTCAATTTGCTTTGACAACAAATGCTCTTTCGCAATATGCATTTTTTCAAGCTCCGTATAACCTGCAATCGTAATAATCTCCATACGATCACGTAACGGACCTGGAATTGTTGCTAAATTATTCGCAGTAGCGATAAACATAACATTCGATAAATCATATGTTTCTTCAATATAATGGTCACTAAATGTATGATTTTGTTCTGGGTCTAACACTTCAAGCATAGCTGATGAAGGATCCCCTCTAAAATCATTCGACATTTTATCTATTTCATCTAATAGGAACACTGGGTTAATAGTTCCAGCTTTTTTCATCCCTTGAATGATACGTCCTGGCATTGCGCCAACATACGTTCTACGATGACCACGAATCTCAGATTCATCACGAACACCACCAAGTGATACACGTACAAAATTTCTATTTAAAGAAGAAGCAATTGATTTAGCAAGACTTGTTTTACCAACACCGGGAGGGCCTGCTAAGCATAAAATAGGACCTTTTAGTGATTTCGTTAGCTGTTGAACCGCTAAATATTCCAACACACGCTCCTTCACTTTTTCAAGACCATAATGCTCTTCATTAAGAATGCGTTCAGCTTTTTTAAGATTATGGTCATCTTTTGTTGCATTTGACCAAGGAAGTGCAATTAACCAATCAATATATGTGCGGATAACTGAGCTTTCAGCTGAACTGGATGGAATCTTCTCATATCGATCTAATTCCTTCAATGCTGTCTTTTCTACATTTTCCGGCATACCAGCTTCTTTAATTTTCTCAGTTAGTACACTTACCTCACCGGTTTTTCCTTCTTTATCTCCTAATTCCTTCTGAATCGCCTTCATTTGTTCACGTAAGTAGTATTCTTTTTGCGTTCTTTCCATAGAACGCTTCACACGCTCACCAATCTTCTTTTCTAATTGAAGAATTTCACGTTCATTATTAATGAAATCAATAACTTTCGTTAAGCGATTTTTTACATCAATTGCTTCTAATACTTCTTGTTTGTCCTTCACTTGCAATGGCAAATGTGATGTTACAATATCTGCTAACCGACCTGGTTCTTCAATATCAGCTGTCGCCGAATACGTTTCAGTCGCATTCTTTTTAGACATTTTTATGTATTGCTTAAATGAAGATAACAGTGTTCTCATTAATGCTTGATGCTCAGCATCTTTTTCAACTGAGTCTGGGAAAGTACGCAATGAAACAGCTGCATATGTATCATGATCAATATAAGAAACAATTTCCGCTCTTTCTAATCCTTCGACTAAGACACGAATTGTTCCGTTCGGAAGCTTTAACATTTGTTTAACTTTTGTCAATGTACCGATATTATAGATATCATCCTCATCTGGATCTTGTATAGAAGTATCTACTTGTGTTGTCAAAAAGATTTGATGATCTTCTACCATCGCTTTCTCTAAAGCTTGAATGGATTTTTCTCGTCCTACATCTAAATGTAAAACCATTGTTGGGTATACAATTAGTCCTCTTAATGGAAGGAGGGGAACGATGATTTCATTATTGTTAGTCATACCTAACACCTCCAAATAAAGTGCATTACTCCATGCATTTCTATAGATGTATACAGTCTTTTAACAATTCTAACTTAAATAGTGACAAGTGTCTATTAGTTTACTGCTAAGCGGAAAAACGCATAAAAACACAAACTTTACTTAATAGGAAAACACTACTCTATAATTTGTTTTACCCTAAAAACAACAAGATAATTACGCAAAAAGACCGATTCTAAAAAAAGAATCAGCCATCTTTTTCCTCCAGGATAAAATGTACTAAGATTATCGATTTCTATAGTAAATTTTCTCTCGGTAAGATATTTAACTCTGGTAAATGTTCATTTGCTTTTAAGTCTTTTTTCAATGCATATTCAAGCACTTCTTTAAAATGTGTCACAGGTATAATCTCAATATCACGGAAATCTTTCAACATATTTTGCATATTTTCTTTTGGAATAATGACTGTTTTGGCTCCTGCTTGCAAGGCTGCCTTCACTTTCGGGTAAATTCCTCCAATTGGTTTCACCCCACCATGAATACTAATCTCTCCTGTCATTGCAACCGTCTTTTGTACAGGAATCTTGTAAATAGCAGAATAAATCCCCGTAGCCATCGCAATACCTGCCGATGGTCCATCAATCGGTATTCCTCCTGGAAAATTCACATGAATATCAAATGAATCAGCAGGTACTCCCATCGAACGTAACACCGTGACTACATTTTCAATCGAACCGCGAGCCATACTTTTTCTACGAATAGATTTGCCACTTCCACCAATGCTCTCTTCTTCTACAATACCTGTTATAGTAATGGTTCCTTTTTCTTTTGTTGGAATAACCGTGACTTCTATTTCAAGTAGCGCTCCACTATTAGGACCGTATACAGCCAAACCATTAATTAACCCAATTTTTGATTGAGGGCCAATTTTCTTATCCATACGAGGACTTAGTTGACTACTTTGGACAATCCATTCAATCTCTTCGTCTTTCAATGTATCTCTGTTATCTGTAATAGCTAGCCCTGCTGCAATTTGAACCATATTTACAGCTTCTCTTCCATTCCTAGCATATTTAGCTAGAAAGTTAAGGCCTGCGTCACTAGCTTTCAAACCAATCTTATTTGCAGCATTACTCGCAACTGCTATGACTTCCTCAGGCTCTAGCTCTCGGAAAAACACTTCCATACAACGAGAACGTATAGCTGGAGGAATTTCATTAGGTGTTCTTGTAGTTGCACCAATTAATCGAAAATCCGCTGGTAATCCATTTTGGAAAATGTCATGAATATGTGCTGGGATTTGCTGATTTTCTTCAGAGTAATAAGCGCTTTCAAAAAACACTTTACGATCCTCTAACACCTTTAATAACTTATTCATTTGTATTGGATGTAATTCACCAATTTCATCAATGAAAAGCACACCACCATGAGCATTAGAAACAGCGCCTTGTTTCGGTTGTGGAATCCCTGCCTGTCCCATCGCCCCTGCTCCTTGATATATCGGATCATGAACGGAACCAATTAACGGGTCTGCAATTCCTCTTTCATCAAACCGAGCAGTTGTAGCATCTAGCTCAACAAAGACCGACGATGCACCAAATGGAGATTTCTCCACTTTTTTCGCTTCTTCCAATACTAGTCTTGCTGCAGCTGTTTTCCCAACTCCAGGAGGCCCATAAATAATAACATGTTGTGGATTAGGGCCACAAAGTGCAGCTTTTAATGATTTAATACCATCTTCTTGACCAATAATTTCTTTAAAGCTTGCTGGTCTAACCTTTTCAGCAAGTGGCTCAGATAATCGAATGGATCTCATCTTTTTTAAATGCTCCATCTCTTTCCTTGATTCTCGATCAATGGTTACCTTGTGCGCTCTCTGTCCTTTCAAAAGATTCAAGAAGTACATTCCAATCACAACTCCGAAAAAAAGCTGTACGATAATGATAATAGTTGTCCAACTCATTGCCTTCCCTCCTGAAAAGAATACCTAGTTTGTCAAGTGCATAATAAAAGGCTATGTAATCTATAAGTCATATACACTGTAGAATCATACCTAAAAACACTTCGCTTATTTACGCTTTACTACAAAACGTTCAATCTATAGAGCATATATTCAGCTATTTCTTATATAGCCTAGTATCACCTTTTCTTGTAAAAATTAACCGTATAAAAAAGAAAAAAAGGTTGTACCGAAAGTTACTTACAACTCTCAGTACAACCTTTTGATTGTATTATCAATATATACCTGCTATTATGCAGATGTTTTCGTTCCTTCGCCAATGACAATAGTGCCATCCTTCAAGATTAACTTAGGTGATTTATTGTCTACCACCGTATCTTTCGTAATAATACATTTTTGAATATCATCACGAGAAGGTAAGTCGAACATTAAATCAAGCATAATGCCTTCGATAATAGAACGTAGTCCACGAGCTCCTGTTTTTCTTTCAATTGCTTTCTTCGCAATTTCAACAAGTGCTTCATCTTCAAAATCCAATTCTACATCATCTAGTTCAAGCATTTTTTGATATTGTTTAACTAAAGCGTTTTTCGGCTTCGTTAAAATTTCAACAAGTGCTGCTTCATCTAATTGTTCTAAGTTCGCAATTACCGGAAGACGACCTACAAACTCTGGAATTAAACCGAAGCGTAATAAATCTTCTGGAAGAAGCTTAGATAATAAGTCTTTTTCAGCTACATCGCTCTTCTTATTATCAGCACCAAATCCAATTACCTTTTGTCCTAAACGACGTTTAATAATTGGTTCGATTCCATCAAATGCCCCACCACAAATAAATAAAATATTTGTAGTATCGATTTGAATGAACTCTTGGTGTGGATGCTTACGCCCACCTTGAGGCGGAACGCTTGCTACTGTGCCTTCAAGAATTTTTAACAACGCCTGTTGCACACCTTCACCTGATACATCACGAGTAATAGATGGGTTTTCAGATTTACGAGCTACTTTATCGATTTCATCAATGTAAATAATACCTTTTTCAGCTTTTTCCACATCATAATCAGCTGCTTGAATTAGCTTTAATAAGATATTCTCTACATCTTCCCCAACATAACCAGCCTCTGTTAATGAAGTTGCATCGGCAATAGCAAATGGAACATTCAAAAGTCTCGCTAATGTTTGAGCAAGTAATGTCTTACCGCTACCTGTTGGTCCAATTAACGCAATATTACTCTTTGCTAGCTCTACTTCGTCAATCTTACTATTAGAGTTAATTCGTTTATAATGATTATATACAGCTACAGCCAATGATTTCTTCGCTTGACTTTGTCCAATTACATATTCATCTAAAATCTCTCTAATTTCATGCGGCTTCGGAACATCTTTAAATTCAACTTCTTCTTCTGTTCCTAATTCCTCTTCAACGATCTCCGTGCACAATTCGATGCACTCGTCGCAAATATAAACGCCAGGCCCTGCAACAAGCTTACGAACTTGTTCCTGCGTTTTTCCACAGAAAGAACACTTCAGATGCCCTTTCTCGTCATTAAATTTAAACATGTGCTTCACCCCTTTAAAATAATGGAATAGTCGTGTAAAAACGATATTGCCTTAAGGATTACAGAAAAACTATATGTACTAATACTTAGCTCTATATGTTTTGCATTGTATCATTTTATCCAATAAATAAAAAAATAAAATGCTTTTCCATATAGAAAATAAAAAAGAACTACTTTATGTATGTATATTTCCCTGATAACGTTAAAACAAACTTAAACTCCCTAAAAGTTTAGACAGATATTAGCGGTATTAAAAATAATCTACACTTATTATAATAAAAAATCAATAAAGAAACATTCAAATTCATAATATTTCTCTTTACTAATCAAAGTATTCTAGAAATTGTAAAAGCATACTTTAAATTATACAAAACAAGGCACGAAAAAATCGCGCCTTGTTAATATGTTTTATTTAATAAAATTAAGCTTGCTTGCTGTTTTCAACAAGGAAGTCAACTGCTTTACGTACTGCTAAGTCAGCTTGAAGGCCTTCTAAGCTTCCTAAAGCTTTCTTGATGTTTTCAACATCCATGTTGTACATTTCAGCCATTTTAGCGATTTCAGCATTTACATCTTCTTCAGATACTTCGATGTTTTCTGCTTTAACGATTGCTTCAAGAACAAGATTCATACGAACGCGTTTTTCAGCTTCTTCTTTCATTTGTCCTTTAAGAGCAGCTTCGTCTTGACCTGAGAATTGGAAGTAAAGCTCTAAGTTCATACCTTGCATTGATAAGCGTTGTTCGAACTCTTGAACCATACGATCAACTTCAGTTTCAACCATAACTTCAGGAACATCGATTTCAGCGTTAGCTGAAGCTTGTTCTAATACTGAATCACGAACAGTGTTTTCAGCTTCAACTTTTTTGCTTTCTTCTAAGTTCTTTTGAGTTTTTTCTTTTAATGCAGCAAGTGTTTCTACTTCTTCATCTGCATCTTTAGCAAACTCATCATCTAACTCAGGAAGTTGCTTTGTTTTGATTTCGTGAAGTTTGATTTTAAATACTGCAGGCTTACCAGCAAGCTCAGCTGCATGGTACTCAGCAGGGAAAGAAACTTCGATATCTTTTTCTTGACCAGCTTCAAGACCTACAACTTGCTCTTCGAATCCTGGGATGAAAGAGTTAGAACCTAATTCTAATGAATAGTTCTCAGCTTTTCCACCTTCGAAAGCTTCGCCATCAACGAATCCTTCAAAATCGATTACAACAGTATCACCATTTTCAGCTTTACCTTCTTCTTTAACAACTAATTCAGCAAAACGTTGTTGCATTTTAGCTAATTCGTTGTTTACATCTTCTTCAGTTACTTCAACGCTTACAGCTTCAACTTCTAAGCCTTTGTACTCGCCTAATTTAACTTCAGGCTTAACAGTTACAGTAGCTTTGAATACTAAAGTTTCACCTTTAGCCATGTTTTCAACATCGATTTCTGGGCGATCTACAGGATCGATTCCAGCTTCAACAACAGCGTTTGCATAAGCTTCAGGAAGAATGAAATCTAATGCATCTTGATATAATGATTCTACGCCAAAACGTTGTTCGAACATTTGACGAGGCATTTTTCCTTTACGGAAACCTGGTACATTAATTTGTTTTACTACCTTTTTGAATGCAGCGTCTAAACCTTCGCTTACTTTATCTGCTGCTACTTCAACAGTAAGAACCCCACGGTTCCCTTCTAACTTTTCCCATTTTGCAGACATGTGTTTCCCTCCAGAGCATCTATTAAATTAATTGTTTTACTACAATTTTGTTTGAGATATCCTTGTTTAATCACATAAAATACTCTCAATTTTACTATTTTGTAACATTGTAAATTGTGGTAACTGACTCTTCACAACCATTACATTATATCACAGCTTACCTGTGTTTCAACACCATAAGCTTAAATATTATAAAGAAGAAATTTCTTCTATATGTTGAATAACCGCTAGCGCATCTTTCAATTTTACTATTTCACCATTATATAGTTCCATAATTTCCGTTTCACTAGAGGTAATACCTTGATATTGTTCAGCTAAAATATGAAAAGCAGCTGCCCAGCTCTCAAAATCACCTTCAGGCTCCATCGGGTATAAAAGAAATTGACTTCGTTCCAGTAACTGCTGTACTAATTGTAACATCGAAGGATTTTGATGTTCTAGAACGTTTTCTAAATGCTTCTCCGTTTCAACATAGAACGGACGACTATGTACATCTTCTAATAAACCAGGAACAACTGGTTTACATTTTGAGAATTTATTTACGATACATTCCTCTAAAACTTCCTGTTCCTTCAAAATTAGCAATAACATCGTTTTCAAAAAAGGATGCCCTTCTTCAGATTGCAAGTAGTTATTAATCTCACCTAAATATTTCCTAGCATTATCATCTTTTAGCTTTGATATAATCATTAACTGCTCTTGATTAGATTTAGTGAGTAAATCAAGATGTCCTTCAGCAATTTCTTCTTCGAAATTATTATCAGGTTGTTCACTAATCATTCGATGGCTGAATTCTAACATCTTTTCAAATTGTTCTTCCTTATCAAACGGAACCTGATTTTCATCTAAAAGCATGCTAATAGTCGATGCCATTTCTTCATACTCATTAAGTTCAAGCAAAATCATAACATACATTTCCATCAATTTAAAATAATCGCCAATTCCCTTTTGAAGCAACTGATGACAATACACTTTAGCATCTCGATATTTACCTAACTCCACTAATGCTACCACTAATCCAAATTGGGCATTCGAATCATTTTCATCTATTTCTACAGCTTGGTACAAAAGCTCAGCTGCTTCTCGAAAATCTTTATTTACTATAGCATCCATACCCTTTTCTACTAATCTGCTCGCTAATCCCGGAAAAGGAATAATTTTAGCAGTCTTATTTTCATCCTTCATCCTACACTCCGCCTTGAATCTTCATGTTTTTCCCAAGTGTAACACGTTCTAACCATGAAACCAAATTTATTAGAAAAGCGGAAGCGCCCGTTTAGCTCCGTATGGACTGGAGCCCTCTTCCTTTCGATAAAGAAAAAACCGAAATGTGGAGAGCGCCCGTTTATCGGTGACAAGCATAAGACAAGCTGGCTAGAAGGTCACTTTTAACCTTCTGGACTGAGTGACTTATGACCTCGAGCCGATGGCGTTCGGAATTAGACAGCACGAAGAGACGATAGTTGATTCAATGTTGACTTATCGTAGGGAGAATGGTGAAGTCCACTAGGAGCTGGGCGCTGTAGCTAGACAATAAAAAAACCGTCACCGGTCCTTTTTGTTTTAGAATTTGCTTCTTGTTTTAGCTCCAATCAAAAAGGAGACACACGGCAGGCTTAAGACGAGCTGTTCTTGAAAACCTGCTTTAGATTTTCAAAACAGATTGGCTTACGACCAAGTGTGTCAGGTGTAAGGTTAGATATACGAAAGCAAAAACGAAAAAGGTTGTTTAAAAAGTAATCTACTATCACTTTTCAAACAACCCTTTATTATAAATCGATTAAATTGTTACCCCATCCACTTGTTTCTCATATTCCTTAATCTTCTCATCATATTGCAGTGTAATCGAAATTTCATCCCATCCATTAACAAGCATCTCTTTCCAATATGGATGAATTTCGAAAGAAGCTTCAAAGCCTTGGTTATCACTTACCTTTTGATTTGGAAGATCAACCTCAAGTACATAATCATCAGCATTCTCAGCTTTCGTCATTAACAATTCAAGTTCACTTGCTGTTAATTTAATTGGCAGCATACCATTTTTTAGACAGTTTTGATGAAAAATATCTGCAAAAGAAGATGAAATAACCACTTTATATCCATAATCATATAATGACCATGGCGCATGCTCACGAGAAGAGCCACAACCAAAATTATCTCCAGCTACTAGAATACTAGCACCTTGTGCTTTCGGTTGATTTAATTCAAAGTCCTTATTCTCAGATCCATCTTCATTAAAACGCCAGTTGTAAAATAAAAATTGTCCAAACCCAGTTCTTTCAATACGTTTCAAGAATTGTTTTGGGATAATTTGGTCAGTATCTACATTAACACGATTGATAACAGCTACTTTTCCATTATAAACAGTAATTGGCTCCATTTTTACACCTCCAAGAACATATATTGTTACGCTAGTTGATCTGCTGGTAAATTACGAACATCGACAAACTTACCATAGATTGCTGCCGCTGCTGCCATTGCCGGACTAACAAGATGAGTTCTTGCTCCTTGCCCTTGGCGACCTTCAAAGTTTCGATTAGATGTAGATGCACAGTGTTCACCTGAAGGTACAACATCAGGGTTCATACTTAAGCACATACTACATCCCGATTCACGCCATTCAAAGCCTGCATCTTCAAAAACTTGAGCTAATCCTTCAGCTTCAGCTTGCTTTTTAACACTTTGAGAACCAGGAACAATCATTGCTCTAACTGAGTCCTTTACATGTCTTCCTTTGACAACTTCTGCCGCAGCACGTAAATCTTCAATTCGAGAATTTGTACAAGAACCAATGAATACATGTTGAACATCGATATCTGTAATTGCCATTCCTTCTTGTAAACCCATATAAGATAACGCTCTATCTAATTCATCTTTTTTAGATTCTGTTTGTTGATCAGCAAGTAATGGTACGTTTTCTGTTACTGCACTACACATACCAGGGTTTGTTCCCCAACTAACCATCGGTGAAATATCTTTTCCTTCTATTGTAATAACAGAATCATATGTAGCATCTTCATCACTCGCTAACGCTTGCCACTTAGCAACATATGCATTAAATTCCTCTGCTTTAGGTGCATACTTTCTACCACGTAAATAAGAGAAAGTCGTTTCATCTGGACTTACAAGACCTGCTCTTGCTCCACCCTCGATAGACATATTACACACAGTCATTCTTTCTTCCATAGACATATTGCGAATGACATCTCCACAATATTCAATAACATGGCCTGTACCGAAATTTACACCAAATTTAGCAATTACATAAAGAATAACGTCCTTAGCTGTTACACCAGCGCCAAGTTCACCTGTAATTTCTAACTTTAATGTTTTCGGTGTTGTTTGCCATAGAGTTTGAGTTGCTAATACATGTTCTACCTCGCTCGTACCAATACCAAATGCAAGAGCACCAAACGCCCCGTGTGTAGATGTGTGGCTATCACCACAAACAATGGTCATACCTGGTTTTGTAATACCAAGCTCAGGTCCAATAACGTGAACAATACCTTGCTCTGGACTATCTAAGTCTGCTAATTGAATCCCAAACTCTTTTGTATTTGTCTCTAACGCTTGTAATTGGTTCTTCGCAACCTCATCGTGAATGACATATTTATTTACTGTAGGTACATTATGATCCATAGTCGCAAACGTTTTATCTGGACGTCTTACTTTACGCCCTTTTACACGAATTCCTTCAAACGCTTGCGGAGACGTTACCTCATGAATATAGTGCATGTCAATATATAGTAAGTCAGGTTTGTTGCTCTCTCTGCTTACGATATGATTTTCCCAAATTTTCTCTATAATAGACTTGCCCATAATTCCCCTCCTCATCTTATTTGAAATAAAAGACACGCGCTCATATTCACGTCGTGTCTTTTATACATTATTTATAAGCTGACATAATATTTGAAATGGCTTCACGGTCAAGAATTGAAGCTTTTACCTCTGCTACCATTTCGTCTGTTGTAAGCACTTTAGAGCCTGTAGCCGAAATATCCTTTGTACGATAACCCAGGTCTAAAACATTATTAACAGCATGTTCAATAGCTTGCGCTTCTTCCTCTAAACCGAAAGAAAGACGAAGCATAGAAGCTGCAGATAATATTGTTGCTAACGGGTTAGCAATATTTTGCCCTGCGATATCAGGAGCTGAACCATGAATTGGCTCATATAGATTTAAACCTGTATAGGATAAACTAGCAGATGGAAGCATTCCTAAAGATCCTGTAAGAACAGATGCTTCATCACTTAAGATATCCCCAAACATATTCTCTGTTACAACAACGTCAAATCTTCTTGGGTTTGTAATAAGTTGCATCGCTGCATTATCAACTAGTACATGTTCTACTTCTACTTCAGGGAAATCCTGAGCTACTTCTTCAACTACTTCTCTCCAAAGCTTACTTGTTTCTAATACATTTGCTTTGTCGACTGAAGAAACTTTTTTTCGTCGATTATTAGCAAGCTCAAAAGCTAATCTAATAATCTTTGTCATTTCTTCACGAGTATAGAATAATGTATCCACTGCCGCTTCCTTACCGTCACGAGTTTGTCTTTCACTAGGTTTTCCGAAATAAAGTCCACCTGTTAACTCACGAACGATTAATAAATCTACACCTTCAATATTCTCTGGTTTTAAAGGTGATGCTTCAGCAAGACTTTTAAAAAACGTTATCGGTCTTAAATTTGCATACAAATTTAATTCTTTACGAATTTTTAAGAGTCCTACTTCAGGACGTAAATGAGAAGGATTTTTATCCCATTTAGGACCACCAACTGAGCCTAATAGAATTGCATCGCTTTTTCTACATTTCTCCAATGTTTCATCAGGAAGTGGAGAACCAGTTTCATCAATAGCTGTTCCGCCAATTAGACCATATTCAAACTGAAAAGAATGCCCGTATCTTTCAGCAATCGCTTCGAGAACTTCAATAGCTCCCTTCGTAACTTCCTTTCCAATTCCGTCACCTGGCAAAACGGTAATTACTTTATCCATACGAGACAGCTCCTCTTGTCTGAATGAGTATATTAAATCGATAGTTTCTTGTTATCAATTTACACATCTTGTACTAAGCCTCGTCGTCAGGTGAAGTGGCTGGATAACCAGCCTCCTATCACACTAACGCCTAGACGCTTAAGTTATTTGGCGATTCCTAACTTCATAGAATGATAAAAATCCAATTCTGATAGCAGTTCATCGCACAACTTTGTGTCAAAAAATTATTTTTTCGCAGCTGCTACAACTTCTTTTTGCTTTTGAGGTTGTACGAAAGGCATCATTTTACGAAGCTCACGACCAACTACTTCGATCGGATGTTCATTTTCTCTTCTATTAATAGAATTGAATTCTGGACGGTTAGCTTGGTTTTCAAGAATCCAACCTTTAGCGAAACGACCTTCTTGAATATCAGTTAAAACGTTTTTCATTTCAGCTTTTACTGAATCAGTGATGATACGTGGTCCTGCTACGAAATCTCCCCACTGAGCTGTATCAGAGATTGAATATCTCATGTTTTCTAATCCACCTTCATACATAAGGTCAACGATTAGTTTTAATTCATGTAAACATTCGAAGTAAGCAAGTTCTGGTTTGTAACCAGCTTCTGTTAATGTTTCGAAACCAGCTTTTACAAGAGCACTTAATCCACCGCAAAGTACTGCTTGCTCACCGAATAGATCTGTTTCAGTTTCTTCTCTGAATGTAGTTTCAAGAGCACCTGCACGAAGTGCACCGATACCGTATGCATAAGCTAATGCAAGCTCTCTTGTGTTACCTGTTACGTCTTGATAGATAGCGAATAAAGCTGGTACACCTGCTCCTTGCTCATATGTTCTACGTACAAGATGTCCTGGACCTTTTGGTGCAACTAGTAGAACGTCTACATCTGCAGGAGCAACGATTTGAGTGAAATGAATGTTGAAACCATGAGCAAACATTAGTGCTTTACCAGCAGTAAGACCTGGTTTGATTTCTTCGTTATATACTTTTGGTTGCATTTCATCTGGTAATAAGATTTGAATTACATCAGCTTGTTCAACTGCTTCTTTAACTGAATATACTTCAAAACCATCTGCTACTGCTTTATCCCAAGATCCACCTTTACGAAGACCGATGATTACTTTATATCCGCTGTCACGTAAGTTTTGCGCATGTGCGTGTCCTTGTGAACCGTAACCTACGATTGCGATTGTTTTTCCTTGTAAATACGCTGGATTTGCATCATTGTTATAGTACATTTGAGTCGTCATTATTTGTTATCTCCCTTTAATTTACATTTTTTATTTTTATTTTTTATATAACATCGCTATTTAAGCGATGAATTACACGATTGAAAAATTCGAAGGTAATGCTGATGTCTTTTGCGTACCTCTTGGGAATGCTGTAGTTCCTGTACGCGCTAATTCTTTAATACCGTATGGTCTTACTAGCTCTACAAAAGCCTCGACTTTATCAGATTCACCTGTAATTTGGAATACAACACTATCTTTACTTACATCTATTACAGAAGCTCTAAATGGCTCTACTAGCGCGTAGATTTCGCTACGATTTTGCGGCGTAACTACCACTTTCACTAGAGCTAATTCTCTAGAAACAATTGACTGATTGGATAGTTCAGTTACTTTAATGACATCAATTTGCTTATTCAATTGTTTTGTCATTTGTTCTAAGACTCTCTCATCATCCACATTTACTACAACTGTCATTCGAGAAATGTCTTCTTGTTCAGAATGACCTACTGTAATGCTCTCAATATTATAATTTCGTTTAGAAAATAGATTAGTGATTCTATTTAGTACACCTGGTCGATTCATAACTGTTAGTGTGATGATTCCTCTCATCCTTCATATCCCTCCATCTCATGAAGACCTTTACCTGGAGCAACCATTGGATAAACATTTTCCATTGCTTCTACTCTCATATCAATTAACACTGGTTCAGGTGTATTTAACGCTTCACGTAATGCAGCTTCAGCTTCTTCACTCGTACTAGCTTGGAAGCCTTTAATACCATAAGCATCAGCTAATTTCACGAATGATGGCTGACTTGTTAACAAGCTATGAGAATATCTTTCGTTATGGAATAATTCCTGCCATTGGCGAACCATTCCAAGCGCATTATTATTTAAGATAACTATCTTAATTGGTAAGTTCATCTCTGCCATAACACCTAGTTCTTGAGATGTCATTTGGAAACCACCGTCACCTACTACAGCAATAACTGTTTTAGAGCGATCAGCTAATTGTGCTCCAATCGCTGCCGGAACACAGAACCCCATTGTCCCTAGACCGCCTGAAGTTACCCAAGCATCTGGTTTGTTTAATTTGTAATATTGAGCTGACCACATTTGATGCTGCCCTACATCTGTAACCACAATTGCATCGCCATCAGTTAATTCATGAACTAATTCAATAACTTTTTGTGGTTTTAGCACATCTGTTTTATCTCGGTCATAATGTAGTGGATAACGTTCTTTCCAACTATCAATCGTTGCTCTCCACTCAGAAGATTCAGACTTTTTGCCGTTTTGTTTAATTAAACTAATTAATGTTTCCTTTGCATCACCAACTACCGGAATAGCTGTCGGTACATTTTTGCCAATTTCAGCAGGATCAATGTCAATGTGAGCTACTGTAGCATGTGGAGCAAATGATTGTAAGTTTCCAGTTACTCGGTCATCAAAGCGAGCTCCTATACTGATTAATAAGTCACTTTCATAAAGTGCCATGTTCGCTGCATAAACACCATGCATTCCAGCCATACCTACAAACAATGGATGTTCTGCTGGGAACCCACCTAATCCTAATAATGTATGAACAACTGGAATACCTTGTTGCTCTGCGTATTCTCTTAATTGATCTGAAGCTTTAGCATGTAGCACACCTGCACCCGCAAGAATGACAGGTTTCTTTGCTGCACTTACTGCTTCAATCAATTTTCGAATTTGTAAATAGTTCGGTTTAATCGTAGGTTGATAACCTGGTAGATTAATTTCTGGATCTTCGTTTGCTTCTGCTTTCGTTAATGCAATATCTTTCGGAATATCAATTAATACCGGTCCTGGTCTTCCTGATGAAGCGATATAGAAGGCCTCTTTAATGATACGTGGAAGATCTTCTACATTACGAACTTGATAATTATGTTTCGTAATTGGTGTCGTAATCCCTAAAACATCGGCTTCCTGGAATGCATCTGATCCAATAACTGAAGTAGCAACCTGTCCTGTAATAACTACTAAAGGTAAAGAATCAATCATGGCATCCGCCAGCCCTGTGATGATATTCGTTGCTCCCGGCCCTGAAGTTGCTATAACAACACCTGGTTTTCCAGTTATTCTGGCATATCCTTCAGCAGCGTGAATAGCTCCTTGTTCATGACGGGTTAAAATATGCTTAATACCAGCATCGTAAATTTCATCATAAATTGGTAATACTGCTCCACCCGGATAGCCAAACATCACTTCAACATTCTGCTTCTTTAAAGCACTTAGTAAAAATTGTGCTCCCGATTTTGTAGTTGTTGTTTCTTTTTGCTCTGGCGTCGCTGTTTTCTGTGACACACAACCAACCTCCCCACAATTAATCTTGTTTAATGATCCTATTTTCCCATGCATCATCTGTGGTTTGTAGCAGCAAATATAAAAACCCCTTCACCCACAGATGCCTCGTTTAACAGGCTTAAGGGGTGAAGAGGTATAATTTAACCAATCCACGGTACCACCCTTATTCGTACAAAAATTGTACGCACTAGTTCTATTTGATAACGAGTGCTGGTAACACCCGTTCAGCTCTAATCCAATAATGTTTCAAGCCGACGCTCAGAGGTGAGTTCACTTTAAATTGATCATGCTGGTTTCCACCATCCCAGCTCTCTGTGAAGTCAAAATGTAAAGCTAATTGTCCTCTTCTACACTTATACATATTTAATTTTTTAAATATTTTTTATATTTATTTGTCGCTAATATTACGCTGATTTCTGGTAACCGTCAATAGAATTTTTATGAAATATTAGATAATTTCGATTAATTAGTTTTATGCATCCGCTTACAATCCCTCTATTATCAGATTCTATATTTATGAACTTTTTTTAAGTTTTTTTGATATTTATAAATAATTACTTGATAAAAAAAAGATTTTTCTGAATAATTAAAATATCGTTTTGATTAAGAAAGGAAAATTATATGAAAACATTAGCTGAATTTTTCTCTAAACAATTAGGATTACTTATTCTGCTTGTTTCCATCGCAACTTATTTCTCACCCGTATACTGGGATGCTCCTTCTTCAGTTCCTAGAATATTTTTAGGGATGGTGATTTTCTTTACTGGATTATCTATGAATACTAATGCTCTAAAAGAAATTCGCTATAAGAAAAAAGAATTAGCTATAACAGTTTTAATGAAATGGACTATAACAATAATTATTTCAGTTGCTATCGCACATATTTTTCTCTCTTCTCACGCTGAATTAGCTGCAGGTCTCATATTAACCGGGGCAGTTCCAAGTGCAACAGCCGCTACATTATATACCTTTCTAGCCGGAGGAAATATATCATTAGTAATAGCCGCCTCACTTCTAGATGTCGTTATTAGCCCTGTAGTTGCGCCACTTGCTATGATTGGCTTAGACACAGCAACTATTTCTCTTTCGTTTATTAGTTTACTAAAATCTTTTTTAATCATCGTTATCATTCCAATTGTAGCTGGTATAACATTACAACGAGTGTTCCCACAATTGCCTCAACATTCTGGAAACGTAACAAAGTTATTATCTCCAATTTCATTATTAATCGTAATTCATACTTTAATGGGAAACGGTAAATATTATATAGCCAAAGAAATTTCCCTCTTACCTATCATTCTTTTCGCAGTGTTATTACAAACTATTATTCCAATGATCATTTGTTATTGGATTGCTAAAGTTGTATTTCAAGATGAAGCTGATGCAAGAGCAGCATTATTTCAAACATCACTATGTAATTCAGCATTAGCTGGAATTTTAGCTTCAGAATATTTCGGCGGATTAGGTGCAGTACCCGCTGTAATAAACTTAATCATTAGTCTGTCCATAGGCGCACAAATAGCCAATCGTTTCACTAAAAAACAAACGAAGTTATCAAAAAAAGCAGTAGCCTAAAAAGAGCGATCCATATGTCAAATCTGACTTTTGGTTAGTATGTACAAAAAAGAAATTCTTTAATTTTCAAGTAGCTATAGATTTTTTCATCTTGACCAAAAGCGCCATAAACCATCCATTTCAAGTAACCTAACCTAAATTACGATTAGATGTAAACAAGTACGAAGCAACTTAAAAGCGTAAAGAGGCGTTCCAAAAGTGATTGAAAATCACTTTTAGAACGCCTCTTATTATTTCATTAGTTATAATTAATTATTGTTGTGTAGCTTTTTCTCTTTGCTCTTCTACATACGTAATTTCTTCACGAATGTATATACCTCTTTTTTCCAACTCTTTAAAAATTGCACTTGGATCAAATGCTTCTTCAGGAATAATAACTCCTGTTTTTTCAACTTCCCCTTTTGCAATTATTTCAGTCGCAATCGCCATCGGAATACCTACATTTCGAATATACGCGCGTAATTTCTCCCAGCCTTTTACAGACCCATCCGATGCCGGGTGTGTGTGATATAAGATATGCTGAACGGTTTTACCATCCTTCTTACCAATCACCTCAACATGCAATGAGTAACCGTAAAGGTCCGTTTCTTGCCCTTCTTTTGATTGGAATAAATATTCTGCAACACAATCCATAATGCCCACTTCAACATTTTCAATCTTAATTTTATCATTTCTTAAAATACCCCAATCATATAGGGCACGAATTAATTGCATATTTTTTTCTGGCCATGTCCCTCGAACTTCAATTAAGTTAACACCTTTATGAGATAGTGCTTGAGCTAACGTTTTTGTTTCAGCATGTGGAATAATATATTGAACGGTTTTTCCATATGGTTCAGGTAATTGAATTTCTCTCGGTCTCGCAAATGGAGGAACTTGTATAAATTCACCGTTTTCATATACTACTCGACCAGGTAGATCAGGGTCATATTCATACGTTGTTGTTTCCGCAATTGCTCGTGAAAATGCGATTGGACGAAAAGCTCCATGGCTTACACGGATAGAATCAATTGTATCTAGCTGATTGGCAGCACACATCGCCATCATCTGTGTTACACCTGGAGTCATACCGAAACCTGGTACACATGTTTTTTGATTTGCTTTAAACATTTCATTTGCTTCTTCTTCTGCTCCAAAGCCATTCAAGTTAATACCATGACAACCAGCTTCCGCAATAGCAGCTGTTGATAAGCCATTTAACGTAATAGTTGTTCCATCCATTACAATGTCATAACCCTTCATCTTGCTCACTGTATCTTCATGATCATGCACATTCACTTTAACAAAGTCGAGTCTTGGATCATCTAATTCCTTAATAAGAGCCAAACCAATCTCTTCATTAAAGTCACCAATTGTAATTTTTTCGAAGCTAGAGTATTCGACTAAATCACGAACAGCCTCACTACAAATTCTACCTGCTCCACCTAAACAAAAAACTTTCATTTACACTCCTCCAATAAATGTGATTTTAAATTTGTCAAACGAAAATCACCAATGATGTATTTACATAAGAAGAAATCATAAGAAAATCCTAATTTAGATGTAAAGTGATGTGCGATTGAATTTTCTGGATACAAATGGAGTATAACACAAAATGACTATTTTGTTTGTTTTTATTTTCAAAATAGTTGTTTTTCATTTTATTTAATTGCTATATTTACTAGTTCTATTTTACTATCAACAAAAACAATAAAACCCACACAAAACAAAAAATAATACAAATAAATAAAAATTAAATAGTCAACATTCAAACAAGATGATATAATTACCAAAAGTGTTAATATTCTGTGAATTTACGTGGTAAGGAGGGATAAGAACATCGACTAATAAAAGCATTTTTTTCGAAAAACAGATTATGTAAGCACTTTCAACAAAAAAAGCTACTATTATATTAAAGGAGTGAAAGTATGGAAGTATCAAAAAAAGTTAGAGTAAAAGCTTTAGTTGCTAGCCTAATAGGAAGTGCTATCGAATATTATGACTACCTACTCTATGGAACAGTAGCAGCACTTATATTAAATGATTTGTTTTTCCCCACCTTTTCACCATTAGTTGGCACACTCATTGCATTAGCATCATTTGGTATACCATACTTCTTTCGTCCGCTAGGCGGCATTGTTTTCAGTCATATTGGCGACAAACTTGGACGTAAACGTTCTCTGGTGCTTACACTAAGTTTAATGGGTGGTGCAACGATGCTTATCGGACTTCTACCTACCTACGATACAATTGGCGTATGGGCTCCTATTCTACTCATTACATTACGCTTAATTCAAGGATTTGCAGTTGGAGGCGAGTGGGGTGGCGCAGTTCTACTAGCGGTAGAGTATTCCGAAAACAAAAACAAAGGATTTAGTGGTAGTGTACCAATGATGGGTTCAGCTGTCGGTCTACTATTAGGAACTGCTTCTGTATCTCTGATGAGTCTATTACCAAATGATCAATTCCTTGCTTGGGGTTGGCGCGTTCCATTTGTTCTAAGTATTTTTCTCGTTTTTATCGGTCTTTGGATTCGAAATGGCTTAGAGGAAACACCTGACTTTCAAAAAGCAAAAGATGAAGGAACCATTTCTAAACTTCCTATCGCTGACACCCTTCGCTATCACTGGAAAGAAGTTCTACTTACTGCAGGCGCAAAAGCTGTAGAAACAGCTCCCTTTTATATCTTCTCAACATTTGTTATTTCTTACGCTACGACGAATTTAAACATGAATAAAGTACCTATTCTAAACGCAATTACGATTGGTACACTAGTTGCCACAATATTAATACCTATATTCGGAACGATTTCGGATCGCGTTGGTAGAAAAGCTATATTTATGTGGGGAACAGGTGGTATGCTAATATTCGCATTTCCATACTTCTTATTCATTCAAACAAAATCTATTCTTATGGTAACAATCGCCACAATCATTGGTTTTGCACTATGGGCTATGATTACTTCCGTATTAGGAACATTATTCTCTGAAACATTTAGTGCAAATATCCGTTATACAGGTATTTCTGTAGGTTATCAACTTGGGGCCGCTTTATTTGGAGGAACAGCTCCACTTGTTGCAGTTGCATTAGTAGCCGAATTTAATAGTTGGGTACCAGTTGCCATCTATATTATCTTTATCTCTTTAATGGCCATGATCTGTATGGCAATTGTAAAAACGAAACACACAATTACTAGCGTCACTGATACGCCAGCACCATTAAATGAAACAATTACTATAAATACGAAATAAAAGAGGCAGTCCTGAAAGTGATTTTCTATCACTTTCAGGAGGCCTCTTTACTCTTTTAAGCTACTTCATACTTATTACATCTATTGGTAATTTAGAAAAGTTACTTATAGATGGTTGATTTTGGACGCTTTTGGTATAGATGATATATTTCTCATCTATACCAAAAGGAAATCTCCATGACAATACCTTTCAAGCAACTCACTTGACCACAGTTCGTGAACATCTTCTAACCTTGAATACGTTTTACCTTTTGTTCACGAACTACTTCCTTTTTCTCGAAATACTCTCTTTCCTCTAACCATTTGCTGATTTTTGCAAATAAAAAGGTGATAAACACAGAAAAGATGACAATACCATAAAAACCTGCGCCAATTCCAATTCCAACGCCACCAGCAAAGAATACCATCGCTGCAGAGGTTAGGCCTTTTACCCTTAATCCCTCTTTCATAATAAGACCTGCACCTAAAAAACCTAGCCCAGATACAATTTGCGCTGCTAAACGCATTGGATCCATCATCGTACCGCTATCAGGTTCTTTTAGCATTACGGAACTATATATAGAAATAATTGTAATTAATGAACTAGAGACCGATACATACGTATAGGTTTTTAAACCTGCAGGCTTATGATTAGATGAACGATTCCAACCTATGACTAAGCCTAAAATAGCACTAATCGTAATTCTTAAATACATTTCACCATGTTCAAACACATATTTATGATAAAAATCTATTACATAATCCAACAAAAATCCCTCCTGTTAACCACTCCTTATCCAATATTTCCACGAGATAGACGCTTCAATTATTCTTCAGCTATTATCCAATTAATTTTATTTTTTTCTAAGCAATTAACCCAATTTAGAGGAGAATGCTTATCACATATAATCGTATCAATGACACTCATATCTGCTATTCGAAAATGCGTTTCATGCCCTATTTTCGAATGATCAAGCAGAATAAACGACTTGTCAGCATGTTCAATCATTTTCCTCGTAAATAATCCCTTTGTAGAATCATAGCTTGTTATTCCTCTGTCTATAGAAAGACCGTCCGTTGCAATAAAATATTTATCTACAAAAAAGTCATCAATCATATCTAAAGTAATTGCCCCTGCTGTTCGATAATGAGTAGAATTAATTTCTCCTCCTAAAAAAATAATGCGTCCCGTGAAATACTGATGGTAGTGATTCTCCATAAGTACTGATAACGCAGTAACCGAATTTGTTATAATTGTTACATTTGATTTATTACATAAATGCTTTGCTAATTGCATTGTTGTACTACCGTCATCTATGGCAATGACTTCATTATCATTAATAAGACTAGCTGCTTTCTTTCCTATTCGTTTCTTCTCATCCGCATACAATATTTCTCTTTCAATAGCCGATGGTTCATCGTGATAAAATGATACTTTCACTGCTCCACCGTATACTTTTTTTAATTTCTCTTCTTGTGCTAATTCTTCTAAGTAACGTCGTATCGTTTCTGTTGTCACTTTCAATTTAACTGCTAACTCAGCTACTTTCGCCTTGCCTTCTTCATCTAAAATCTCTAGAATTTTCTTCTTCCTTTCCTCACCAGCAACTGACAACGAATTCACCTCTAAATAGTAGTAATAAATAATTTACAAGATAATAAAGAACAAGAATGAAAAGTGGTTGATTCACTCTTCATTCTCCAGAGGGTTGCCATCGTCTATAAATCTATAGATTCACATTAAGCATGTGTATGCCAGTACATGCTTTCTTGAACAGCATCTATTAAGTTTGCAATATTAGTCTTGTATACTTCTCCTATATTTCCTATTCTAAATGTTTGTAAATCAGTTACTTTTCCTGGATAAATAACAAACCCTTTACTTTTTAACTTTTCATAAAATAGTTGGAATGTGAAGTCTTTATTTTCTGGATAATGAAAAGCTGTAATAATCGGTGATTGGTTCTCATCAGCTAGGAGGGTCTTAAATCCAAATTCTCTCATGCCATCTACTAGATCTCTATGATTTGTTTCATAACGTTCTTGTCTCTGTTCTACTCCGCCTTCTTCCTCAAGCTCATGTAATGCTTGATAAAAAGCACGTACTGTATGTGTTGGTGATGTAAATCGCCATTTACCATTATTATTCTCCATCGTTTGCCATTGATCATATAAATCTAATGACAATGATCGAGCTTGATTATTACACTTCTCAAACTCTTCAATCTTAGCAATTACAAATCCAAACCCTGGTACACCTTGAATGCATTTATTGGCTGAACTAATTAAGTAATCAATACCCAATTGATCGATATCCATTTGAATGCCACCGAAACTACTCATAGCATCTACAATATAAATTCTATTTTGCCCTTTAACAATCTCACCGATTTGTTTAATAGGATTAAGCATACCTGTAGTTGTTTCACAATGTACAACAGCTACGTGAGTAATCGCTAAATCATCTGATAATGTTTGCTGAATGCGCTCTAAATCCGGTGATAACATTTCATCACTTTCTAGTACAACTAAAGCAATACCTAAAGTATTCGCAATTTGTGCAATTCGTTTACCATAAGCTCCGTTTGCTATAACCAACAATTTACCATCACGAGGAATAACTGTTCCAATTACAGATTCTACTGAAAAAGTACCACTACCTTGCATTAACACAGATGTATATTTCTCTGTACGCTCCGTTGCAAGAGCAACTAACTTACGTCTTATTGATTGCACGATATTATTATAGTCATCATCCCATGTACACCAATCCTTCATCATTACTTCTTTCACACTATCAGTAGTGGAAAGTGGGCCTGGCGTTAACAATAAATATGGATTATTTGAATTTGTTTTAGAATTCATTATTATATTCCTCGCTCTCTTATTTGAACTAACAATGCCATATAATCATTACAATCCTCACATAAACCCTTAAGAATCGTTTTCTTCGCATAATGCTTATAATGTGGGTTCATTTCAAATGCACCTTCCCACCATCGATCGCCACATTGTGTACATACAACTATTTGCTTCATTAATGATTCCCCCATTTAACAGAGTCGTTATATAAAGAATGATTTAATCCACTCCCATATTTAAGAACAGGAATTATTTCTTTCAAATGAGTCTACAATCCCTACAACTACTGCATCTATGGGTACATTTCGATTATTAAATAAATGATGAGCAGGTGTTCCTTGTGTAATTAGGACATCGTCACCAGCACCTGCTCCTATTCGATCAGCTGCTATGATAACAGTATCAGACCCATTCATTGGCTCTATCATTAGCAGTTTGAGATTTTCCATCCCCGATTCCTTTTGAGTAGTCCAAACACTACCAACTACTTTTCCTAGCAACATATACGTCACCTTCAATTGTTAAAATGAACAGCTATTCCCTTCTCATTTAGCAAATCATAAGCTAAAGGTGAAACAATCGTTCCTTTTGACAATGTAATCTTCTCACTTAAATCATTTCCTTGTAATGATACCCATTCGGCAGATAATAGCTTTCCTTCGAAATCGACCTGAACTGAATCCATTCCACTTGCACTTTCCAGTGTGTCTTCCTTTACATCAGTTAGTCTTTCTATGGTATTCTTCGCGAATGATTGCTGTGGTAATAAATCGATTCCTAATGCAGTAAAATTACGTAAATAATCCTGAAAGAGTTTATCATAATAAGGCGGCAGCTTAACTGTTTGTAAACATTTTCTCTCAGATCGTTTAAGACCTGGAAGCGCTTCCCCAACAAGCACAAATTTATTTGCAATTAAGGCATAATGAATAATTTCAGATTTAATAGTACCTTTAATGCCTAAAACAAGTCGCGCAGCATTCTCCAAATCTATTTCAGGAATAATAATCCCATCATAATCTTTCACTAGATCAATGGGTGCAGGTGCAAATTCATCTGTAGCAAGTACTCGATTCGCTCCACTACATTCCACTTTATGCAGTCCCAACCACGATGACGTTTCTCCATCTAGAAACAAACAATCATATACAATGTTTGCCTTTCTCAACTCAATAAACTGATCACTAAATGGTTCATGAGCGGAGCTATCACAGAAAATGAACAATACTTTTCCCTTGCACCTCTGTCGCTCTTCTTCTTTCATCGCTTGTAATACTTCGATTACAATAGATTTAACCGTCTCTTTTATATCCATTCCAATAACCTCCCATATCAGGAAAGGAAATTACTTATACTTTAACGACTTGAACATATTCTCCGGTTTTCAAATTCGCAGCATTACCTTCATCCATATCAATATGAAAATCTAAGGAGTAATTTGGATGAACACGAACTTTAACATCACTAAATACTATTGGGCGTTCTCCCAAACTTTTTAAAGTGATACTCTCACCGTCTTGGACAATAAACTTACTTGCATCATCAGGTGACATATGAACATGACATTTAGCAATTATTACTCCTTTTGAGAGAACAATATGTCCCCCAGGTCCAATCATTGTAATACCTGGGGTTTCTTCAATATCACCTGATAGTCGAATTGGTGGCTGAATACCAAGTTGAAAACTATCACTTCTAGAAATCTCCACTTGCGTACTACCTCGACAAGGCCCTAAAATTCGAACATCTTTTATAAAACCTTTCGGCCCTAATAAAGTAATCGTTTCTCTCGCTGCAAATTGTCCAGATTGTGATAGATTTTTAAACTTAGTTAATTCATATCCTTCACCAAATAATGTAAACAGGTCTTCTACAGATAGATGAATATGTCGATTCGATACACCTACTGGAATGAACTGCTCTTCGATACTTTTTTCTTGAACTACATTGGAATTGGACCATTTGATTTCAATTCCTCGTTGTCTTAAAAAATCAATTGCAGCCGGTGTAATTTTATCTTGTTTACTTATCATGTAAGGGTTAGATAAATGATCATCTTTGTGCATGGCTCTTAAAGAAGATTCAGTAATTAATGCCATTGGTTATAATAAAGTTTACGCTTCCAATTTTGGAAGAATAAGCTCAATATCAGAATGAGGACGTGGAATAACATGTACAGAAACTAACTCACCCACTTTTTCTGCAGCAGCTGCTCCCGCATCAGTTGAAGCCTTTACAGCTCCCACATCTCCACGAACCATAACCGTAACTAACCCTCCACCAACATGAACTTTACCAATTAATTGAACATTTGCAGCCTTTGCCATAGCATCTGCTGCTTCAACTGCACCTACTAATCCTTTTGTTTCAACCATTCCTAATGCGCCCATATCTGCCATTGTTTATTCCTCCTTAGTTATTACTAAATTGAATTTCTCGTAATATATTTTTCACAATTTCTGCTATATCATCTTTACTAATAGATGGTGTAGCAGCTGAAGCAACTTGCTCCACTACTTGTTGCGGAATGTTTGCTTTTGTTATTTCACGAATTCCAAATGCTACACGTTTAATATTTAATAAATGTTGCGGACCAATATTGTCAGACGTACTATTGCTGCCAAAAGATCCACAACCTAATGTAAGTGAAGGTTGAATAGCTGTAGTAGCACCAATTCCCCCAAATGTTGTTCCAGCATTAATCACAGCTCTTGAAACAGATAAGTCTGCAACAAAATCTTCAATTACAGCCTGTTCTTCACAATGAATACCTGCTGTATGACCAATGCCTCCAAGCTCTAATAACTGTTGGCATTTCTGCTTTGCTTCATTTACACTCTCAACCGTATACAAAGCTAAAATTGGAGACAGTTTTTCCACCGAAAACGGATGAGATTTTCCTACCTCTGTCTCTTCAGAAAGTATGACAGTTGTATGATTTGGAACAATAATCCCTGCTAGTTCTGCGATTTGTTGTGGTGACTTCCCAACTATTTGTGGATTCAACGCACCATTCTTCAAAATAACCGATGCTACTCGATCTTTCTCATAATCATCGATGAACGCTGCACCTTGTCGCTTCAATTCAGAAACTACTTTTCTCTTAATTTTACGGTCTACAACAATAGCTTGTTCAGAAGCGCAAATCGTACCATTATCAAACGTTTTACTTTCGATAATTTTTTGAACTGCACTACTAATTTGAGCACTAGAGTGAATGTAGACTGGGACATTCCCAGGTCCTACTCCGTATGCTGGTTTCCCTGAACTATAAGCGGCTTTCACCATTGCAGAACCGCCAGTCGCTAAGATTACATTTGTTAATTGATGTGTCATTAATTCATTTACGGCTAACATTGTTGGATAACGAAGACACGAGATAAGTCCTTGAGGAGCTCCTGCTTGTATAGCAGCTTCTTGTAAAATTCTTGCTGTTTCAAAGGTACAATTAGCAGCTGATGGATGTGGACTAAATACGATGGCGTTTCTAGCTTTAATTGCAATTAAAGATTTAAAAATTGTTGTCGAGGTGGGATTCGTAGAGGGTACTATAGCAGCAACAATTCCAACTGGATGTGCAATTTCCCATAATTTTTTTCTTCATCACGGTTAATAATGCCTACAGTTTTCATTTCTTTAATAGAATTGTAAACATCTTCAGCCGCAAATAAATTCTTAGTCATTTTATCTTCTAATTTACCAAAACCCGTTTCTTCTACAGCTAATGATGCTAATCTACTAGCCTCTTTTCTTGCAACATTTGCCATTTGATGAACGATACGATCAACTTCTTCTTGAGTCATTTTACTCATTACTTGTTGCGCTTCTTTAGCCTGTTCAAGAAATGTTCTAACATCTTGCACGGATTGTAAATCTGCGCTTAACATCATGCTTCTTCGCCACCTTTCTTCTGAGCACTATCATTCAAAAGCTTAATTAAATCATCTTTTTTCGCAGAGTTTATTTCTTGAGTAGTTAAAGGAAATGATTCTACAGCACTTGCAATCTTTCTTAATTCTTGAATATTTTTTTTCGTCATCTCATTACTTTCAACCACTTGAGCTTTCTTTTGTTTTGCTTGATCTTCCGCTTTCTTTTCTTTCATTGCTTGTAAAATCATTTTTGGAACGTTTTCATCTGGTCGAGCTATGATATGTGAATAGAGGCATGTTCCCACTTTTCTTGCTTCACTTTCACCTATTGCAACTGCAGATTGTACGGAAGACACATCTCCTATAATAAAGACTGTTACAAGTCCAGCATCGGCTCCTTGATAGGTTAAAATTTTTACATCAGCCGCTTTCCCTGCCGCATCTGCTGCAGCAATAAGAGCTGGAAAACCATACGTTTCAATCATGCCTATCGAGTAATTAAAATGATCCATCCTTATTATTCACCCCTTTCAGTTATATCTTAACAACGCTTCTTACATGGTTAATTTCCTTGTAAAGATATACGAAGGTCGATTTTTGGAATAAGTTGGTCTAAATCTCCAATTTGATCAATTACATAATGAGCACCGGCGTCTTTAAATCTTTGAGCCACCACTTCCATCTTTTCTTCAAGCAAATCTGGAGGGCATTCTCTAACTTGTTGCTCTGTCATTCCTAGCTCACTACTTCCTTTAAGTACACCTACTACCCAAGTGCCAGCATTCAAACCTTCTTTAATATCACTAATCGTATCGCCCACTTTAACGATATGATTCATCGGATAAACACCTATATTAATTGCATTCTGATAAATCATCCAAGGATATGGACGTCCATTTGGTACATCATTTGGTGTTACTAATGAATCTGGTGCATATCCTTGATTTCTAGCTTCACGCGTTACAATTTCCATCATTTCAGCCGTGTAACCAGTCGTTGAACCAATTTTAAGATTCATTCTTCTTAATCTTTCTACCAGCTCAAGCGCTCCAGGAATTAACTTGCAATACTTTGGCAAAGTTGTTAATACCAACGGCTCAAAATCTTCATAAAGTTCGTCGATATCACGCTTCTCTGGAAACCTACCAAACTTTTCTTTCCATAGATTCGCTATACGTTCCATTTGGCACATTTCATTAATATGGTCCCATTTTAATAACCCCATTGGCTTTCGAGCTTCTTCATGTGTTACCTCAATCCCTCTTTTCTTGAATACCTCAAGAAAAACTTCCAACGGTGAGAAGCAACCATAATCTACCGTAGTTCCAGCCCAATCAAAAATAACAGCTTTTACATATTGTGGCGATTGCACATCCATACTTCTGTTTCCTCCTTACTTAACTTATTTCATTTACGGAAACGTCTTTCTAAGCTGTTTTTATATTCAGAATTTTCAAATCCTTAACTTGAAATCAGTATAACACACAAACTTGGAATTAATCCACATTTTTGTTGTTCTTTTATTGGTTTTTTATTGTTTTTATTTGCAATATATTCAAATTCCTTAATACAACGCCTTTTTTTAGACGTTTTCACAACAAAAAAATGGTTTCTATAATGTAATCTCTCCTTAAGATTACTTATAGAAACCATCGAGTTATATATGTAATGAAATCAATTAATTATTCTCTGATTCTGGAACAATCCAGTTTATATTTGATTTTTTTATCGCTTCACTCCAGTTGTCAGGTGCTGGCTGATCACAAATGATAGTATCAATATCCTCTAATTCACCAATACGGAAATACTTCTCTTGGTCAATTTTCGTGTGATCAATAAGAATAATGGAGTTATATGCTTGTTGAATCATTTTCTTGGTAAAAATTCCTTTTGATGAATCATAACAAGTTACCCCGCGCTCTAAAGATATTCCATCAACTGTAATAAAATATTTATCAACATAATAATCCTCTATCATCTTTAACGAAATAGAACCGGTTGTTCGATAATGAGTACTATTAATTTCCCCACCAATAAAAATGATTTTCCCTGTAAACAATTGTTGATAATGATTTTCTATTAAAGCAGAAAGAGCCGTTACGGAATTTGTAAGAACCGTTATATTTGTTTTATTTACTAGATGCTTTGCCAACTGCATCGTGGTACTTCCATCATCAATAGCAATGACATCGTGATCATTTATTATACTGACTGCTTCTTTTCCGATTTTTTCTTTTTCATCAATACGAATAATTTCCCTTTCAACAGCAGAAGGTTCACTCTTAAAGTAAGATACTTTAACTGCACCACCGTACACCTTTTTCAACTTCTCTTCTTTATCTAATTCTTCCAGATATCTTCGTATTGTTTCAGTTGAAACACCCAGTTTACTAGCCAAGTCATTTACTTTAACTTTACCCTCAACATCTAGTATTTCAAGAATTCTTTTTTTCCTCTCTTCCCCCGCCACCGACATGCATATCCACCTCATTGTTAGACTTTAATTATCTTAAGTTTACTAGAAATATTTTTCAAATGCTATAATCAGTGATGCTTTCATACAGATTGCTTTAATAATTCAATAAACAATTCAACTGCTTTCGTTTGAAAAGAAGATTTCACTACATATGAAAAATGCCTTTTCAAATAGTAATCTTCTCCTTTTACTACCTGTAATGTTTGTAATGCTTGTTCTTTGCGGAAAGATGCTTTAGAAATAAATGTAATTCCTAAACCCGCTTCTACTGATTCTTTAATAACCTGTGTACTTCCAAATTCCATTTTGTTTTGTGGGTTTATACCTAGTTTTCGAAACATCTTATCAGTTGCTTCCCTTGTACCCGATCCACTTTCTCTAATAATCCATGTTTCATCTTCTAAGTCTTGCAATGTAACTATTTTTTTATCACATATTCCTTTACATAATGCGGAGGCCACAATAAACAAAGTATCTTCTGCAAATTGTTCTATTGTAAGCGTACGCTGATTATCCAAATCACCTTCAATAATGCCTATATCCAAACTATTATTTTTAACTAGTTCAATAATTTCTTTAGTATTGCCAATGGATATAGTTGGTTTGATACTTGGGTAGTTTTCCTTCATTGCAGCGATAACATGCGGCAAAATATACTCACCAAATGTATAGCTAGCTCCTATTGAAATCGAACCCTTTGCTTGATTCGTTAAATCCTCAATTAAATGATGCATCTTCCCATATAGTCGAAGGATTTCTTTCCCCTTTATGTATACGATTTCTCCTGCTTTTGTTAATGAAATAATTTTATTTGTTCTCTCGAGCAATTTTGTGCCAACGGACTCTTCTAATGATTGTATGTATTGACTAACTGCAGGCTGCGTCATATATAGTTCTTCAGCAGCTCTGGAAAAACTTTTCAATTCAACTACCTTTATAAAAACATGTAATTGCTGTTTCATACTCCTCCCCCCCTATATAAAAATATATTGTAAACAACAAAAAA
Organism: Bacillus massiliigorillae; assembly: GCF_000380245.2. Classification (GTDB taxonomy): domain Bacteria; phylum Bacillota; class Bacilli; order Bacillales; family DSM-1321; genus Bacillus_AD; species Bacillus_AD massiliigorillae. The sequence goes on along the minus strand of NZ_HG428741.1, from coordinate 258,519 downwards.
AGCAAATCCATAAGGATTTGCTTTATTTATTAGTTAATGATTAAGCTTTAACAACGTTAGTAGCTTGTGGTCCACGTTGACCTTGTTCTACTTCAAAAGTTACGCTTTGACCTTCGTCTAAAGATTTGAAACCTTCGCTTTGGATAGCTGAGAAATGTACGAATACGTCTTCTCCACCTTCACGCTCGATGAATCCAAAACCTTTGTCTGCGTTAAACCATTTTACTTTACCTTGTTCCATGTTTGTTGCCTCCTAGTGTGCTAACCACACAATGTAATACTATCCTTGCTCAAATCTATAGACGAGCTACTAAACTTATCAATCTAAACCGAACAAAAATAATTCTTCTTAAGAATAACAGAAACGCTAAATAAATGCAACCTGATATATAAGGTTATTTCTTCAACATGTTAAATACTTGCTCAACATCCTTATCTCCACGACCAGATAAATTAACAATAATCACATCATCTGCAGATAGCTCCTTAGCTAATTTAACAGCATAAGCAACAGCATGAGAGCTTTCAAGGGCTGGGATAATCCCTTCTGTTTTAGATAACACCTGGAATGCTTCTAAAGCTTCTTCTCCCTTAATTGTTACATATTCTGCTCTTCCATTTACCTTCATATAACTATGTTCAGGTCCTACTCCAGGATAATCTAAACCTGCAGCAATGGAAAACGTAGGTTTTGGTTCACCTTGTTCATCTAACAATGTTATACATTTAAAGCCATGTAACACAGCTGGTACACCTTGAGACAAAGTTGGTGCTTCCTCTGGTTCAACTCCAATTAATCTCACATTCTCATCATCAATATAATGAGCAAATGCACCAATTGCATTACTTCCACCACCTGTACATGCTACAACTGCAGTCGGAAGTTTCCCTTCTTTCTCAAGAATTTGACGCTTAGATTCTTCACTAATAATCGCTTGAAAATGTTTTACCATTGTAGGATATGGATGTGGTCCAACAGCAGATCCTAGTAGATAAAAAGTATTTTGATAGTTTTCAACAAGATCATCTAAAGCCGCATCAACAGCATCCTTTAATCGTCCTTGACCTTTCTCTACTGGCACAACTTTAGCACCTAATAATTCCATTCGGAATACATTTAACGCTTGACGCTGTGTATCTAATTTACCCATATAAATAACACAATCCATCCCAAACATTGCACATGCAGTTGCAGTAGCAACACCATGTTGACCCGCACCTGTCTCAGCAATAATACGCTTTGCACCCATTCTCTTCGCAAGTAAAATTTGTCCAATCGCATTATTAATTTTATGAGCACCTGTATGGTTTAAATCTTCTCGTTTTAAATAAATCTTCGCTCCGCCTACTTGCTTCGTTAAATTCTCTGCAAATGTTAATGGATTTTCACGCCCAACATACTCTTTTAAATAAAACTTAAACTCTTCTTGGAAAGTTGGATCATCTTTATAACGTAAGAAATTCTCTTCAAGTATATTCATGACATGCTGAAGGTCATCTGGTATAAAGCTTCCACCAAATTCACCAAAATATCCTTTAGTTTCTGAATTTGTAATACTCATTCTCATCTCGTCTCCTCTAAACTATAATTTCACTAAGCAAAACTCGTTAATGATATTATAGTGATTTTTTTCAGTATATTCAAACTTTTAGACAACTAGTACACAGACAAATCTCCTTAATTAAAAAGTGGTTATTAAAAAAATTTTTATATGATGTATTCCTATTTAATTAGTGCCATTATGCAGGATAAAATAGGGTATTTCATATATACTTATAACAAAGAATTCACATGCCTATGGAAAAAGGAGTGTTACCTAATGAACAAAGCTTTACTTAATATTGATTATACAGTTGACTTTATTGCTGACGACGGGGCATTAACATGTGGAAAACCTGGACAAGAAATCGAAGATCGAATTGTCTCTATTACACAAGAATTTATTAATCAAGGAGATTATGTCGTATTCGCTATCGATCTTCATACTAAAGATGATCCTTTTCATCCAGAAACAAAGTTGTTTCCACCACATAACATCAAAAATACAAAAGGGCGTCACCTTTATGGTAAATTAAATGATGTTTATCAAAAAGCGCAACAAGAACAGAAGAATATTTATTGGATGGACAAAACTAGATATTCAGCATTTGCTGGAACGGATTTAGAAATTAAATTGCGTGAAAGAAATATCAATGAAGTACACTTAATTGGAGTGTGTACAGACATTTGCATTTTACATACAGCGGTGGATGCTTATAATAAAGGATTTAAAATTGTTATTCACTCTAGTGCTGTTGCTAGCTTTAATCCTACAGGTCATGATTGGGCACTAAACCATTTCAAACATTCAATTGGTGCAACTGTACTATAGAAAAAATCTTTATTACAATTACTAAATAACCGAAAGAGAACCTCAATGAAAGGTTCTCTTTTTTATTTCAATAGTTATTGAATTCCCTCTGAGAAAAATGTCAAAAACAAGATAATCAAAAAATGACAATATTCTCCTTATACTTCCTATTAAAAATCAGTTTCTTTATATAAAGCCTTTATTTAATAGGTTTTTCTTCTATTACACTATATACCTCACAGCCTAATAGATTAATCAGAAATATTACAGTAATGTTACAAAGAACATATTTACATTACATATGTCGAAACACGGGCCTAAACCCTTGTTTTTCGACAGCAATACCAATAAAATTTAGTTTAGAAATTAGAAAAAAATTAATTTACATAGAAATTGGAGATTTTAATATATGAAGAAATCAGCAATGAAGAAAGTCGCTGCATTATCATTAAGCGCAGCTCTATTATTACAAGCAGCTCCAGCTTTCGCTGCACCAGTAACTACTCCTTCTACAACACTAGCTACTTATAATACTCAAATAGAAGATTTACAAACTAAGATTCGTAAAATTGATAATGATATCATTGAATCTATGGTAAAGATTCAAAAATTAAATACACAAGTTAAAGAAGGTCAAAAAAGAGTAGAAGACTCTAAAGTTGAAATTCAAAAACTTGAAGCATCTCTTGAGCGTTCTATCGAACTATCAAAAGATCGTTTACAAAACATTCAAATGAACGGTTCAGTAGAATTTAATCTTGTAGAAATCTTATTAACATCTGAAGGTGTATCTGATTTCTTCCAAAAAACTAGCGCTGTTTTAACAATCATGGAAAGCGACAAGCAATTAACTGATTCGTTAACGAAGAAAGATGAAGAACTTAAAGAGAAGAAAGCTAAACTTGATCAAGAACTTGTAACAATCAAGAATAGACAAGAAGCAGCTACAAAAGAAAAAGCTGCTATTGAAAAACGTAAAGCAACAATTCAAACAGAACTGAAAAAAGTTCAAGAAGCAAAACAGAAAGCTGAAGAAGAAGCAAAACGCATTGCTGAACAGCAACGTCGTGAAGCAGCAGCTCGTGCAGCACGTGCTCAAAGAGCTGAATCTCAGCCATCTCAAAATCAAGTTGAAAACAATCAACAAAGCTCTTCATCTAATCAAAATAACAGCAACAACGAAAGTACTAACAAACCAAGCAATACACCAGTTGTAAATGCACCTGCTTCAGGTAGTGCATCATCAGTTATTTCTATAGCTAAACAATATCTTGGTGTACCATATGTTTGGGGTGGAACAACTCCAAGTGGTTTTGACTGCTCAGGATTTACTAGCTATGTATTTAGAGCAGTAGGTGTTAGTTTACCACGAGTTTCAAGTGCTCAACAAAACGTTGGAACTCAAGTTTCAACTAGCAGCGTACAACCTGGTGATTTAGTATTCATGGGTAAACCAGCATACCACGTTGGTATTTATATCGGTGGAGGACAATATATCCACGCGCCACAAACTGGTGACGTTGTAAAAATCTCTTCATACAACCCATCTAAATTCTCTAGCGCTACTAGAGTGTTAAATTAATAGTCTAATATATCCAAAGCAGTGGGCTTCTAAATTTAGAATCTCACTGCTTTTTTATTTATGTTAATTTACGTATTCCCTCAATTTCAAAAAACAAAACACAAATCAATAGAATATATCTAATTTGGTTGCTTATAATTCTTCGCATTTTCACTATCAGCTACACCTTTTGTTGTCGGATCAACAACTCCACCAATCCCCAAAAATGTAATAGCAATGAAGTTTACAATGCCCATAAACCCATTAATAGCATTATTAGTAATTGAAAATCCCGTTGGAGCAATATATTCATTAATAAATGCAAGAATCATCTGAGCAAGTATAATAACAGAAGGAATGCCGACAGTAACAACCCATGTTGGATTTTTAAAACGTACTTTCCAGTTAATCATAGATATCCCCCTTTCAATATTATTACTAGTAATATATTGAAGCTTCTATGAAACTGTCTCATTGTTAAGCCTATATAAAAAAGTGGAATAAGCGGATTTTGTAACTAATTGTTGAAAATCCCCCCCTCTAACCTAGAGTAATGAAATTTCAAATATGCTTCGACAAACAGAACATACATTCTTTATTATATTTCTAATAAAGGTATTATGAAATGGGAATACTATATATTAACAATTCCACAACACTTTATTTATATTTCTTTATTAAAAATAATGACCAATGGAGGTACTTACATATGATAAACAAAATCGGGAAGGTTACTATTTATGTAAATGATCAAGCAGCAGCGAAAACATTCTGGACAGAGAAAATGAATTTTGTGGTTAAATTAGAGCAGCCAATGGGTCCATCAATGACTTGGTTAGAGGTAGGTCCAAGTGAGGGTGAATTCACAACTTTTATATTATATGATAAGACTCTTATGAAACAGCAAAAGCCAGATGCAAATGTTGAACATCCTTCCATCTTATTAAGTACCACTGATATTGAAAGCGCATATACACAAATGCAGGAGAAAGGTATAGAAGTAGGGAAAATGTTGAGAATGCCTTACGGAAATATGTTTTCATTCAAAGACAATGAAGGTAACGAATATTTATTACGCGAAGATAAATAGAAAAAACGTCACCAGTCCTTTTTGATTTAGAATTTGCTTCTTTTTTAATTCTAAGCAACTAGCAGAAACATGGCAGGTGTAACGTTAATCACCACACAAAATTAGATACATTCTTATCTTTTAAAAAAGGCTGTCCAAAAAGTAATTGCAAATCACTTTTGGACAGCCTTCATTTAACAAATTTCAAAATCCCTTACTTGATCATCCGGTTGAACTTCAATACCTAGAAAAACCAATTTAGATGGATTTGTTGGAGAAGAACTCACATATCCTCGCTCTTTCAAATTAACAATGATATTTTTATTCAGCTTAATATTTTTAGGATATATTCCTTCATTATTGTAATATTCAAATACTGCTTTTTTTATAGTTTCCATAATTTCGAACCTCCATACAATTCTAAAGAACGTTTGATGTACCGATAGTATATTTCACATTTACAGCTCTAGCAACACTATTCCAAACCTGTAAGAAAGTTCTCATTTTTAGCTAAGAATTACGGCCTCATACCTTCATAGCATCACATTTATCACATAAAATCTTCAATATTTACTATGGCGCTTCGTTTTACACTTCTTTCAAATACACAACATACCCAAACTCAGTTTTAATGATTTTCATTCCTTTTTCTGCGTCAGCTTTATTAGCAAATGTTCCCGTAACTAGTCGATACACATCACCCTCTTGTTTTATATAAACAACCTTGAAATACTTTTTCAAATTAGCTTGTGCCTTTTCTACTGAAGCTTTACTACTGAAAGTACCCGTTACTAATCTATAAACCTTACTAGGTCCAACAGGTTGTTCATCAATAAACCAAGACAACGGCTTATTCCCTATCAATTTATTCAAGTCTACATACCCAGTAACACCTGCTAACTTTCCCGTATCTGTATACTGCCATATATCACATGGTATAACAGGTTCATTGTTACCGTATCTTGGAATCCAAAGAAAATCTGCTTTAACCTTGGCCATTCCATATGGTTTGTAAAAGTGATTTCCTGTATATAGACCCACTTTATATCCCGCTAATTTACAATGATCAATAAATGCTTGAGATGCTTTTTGCAAAATCTCCACTGATGGACACGTTTGCTCTTCTACATCAAGCACTAGAAATCTCGCTTCCTTAGTAGCCGTTGCTAAAAAATCTTGTGCTTCTTTAATTGCATCAGAGACACTTACAAATTGAGCATAGTGATAGAGTCCATATGGAATTTTATTGGCTCTAACACCCGCTACATTCGCTTTATAATATCGATCCGTTAAATTGCTTCCATATTTAGTACGAATGATGACTAATTCTAATTCCTGACTAGCTTTCACCCAATTAATCACTCCTTGGTGATGAGAGATATCTGCGATTTTCTTCATATTCATACTTCTCCTTCAATTCATCTTCATCGCTGACTTTGGCTTGTCTTCAGTATTAGCATATGCTTCTTCTTTATCAGCGAATGGATGAATATCTAACCTCATATGCGAATTATACGAAAAAGAAAAGCGCCTGAACAATCACAAAAAACCAAAGCTTCAACCATATAGAGCTCTATTCAAGAGCCTATGGTTAAGCTTTGGTCTTCTTTTATAAATTCATCGCAGTTAGCATACCTTCATGCGTCGCTTCTTCTATTGTGCGAGGTCCAAGGCAATCTCCAATTTGTTTAACAATTGGAACAAGATTTTTTATATTTTCATATAAATCATCATGAGGAACACGACCAACCGCCAATACAATAGAATCCCAATTCTCTAATTGGACTTTTTGCTGATTAAATAGATTACGAATCTCAACTTGATTATCACAAATACTGCCAAGGTCATAATGTGGGAGTAGTTTTACATTCAAATCATATAACTTCTTTAAATATTCATTTCTTAAATATTGATGCACTGATTCACCGATATGCAATCTTGATGTTATTAACATCACTTCATGGCCTTTTTCAGCTAAATGAAGCGCTGCCTCCATCCCAGGCCAATCCCCACCAAAATCAAAGACTATAACACGTTTACCCACTTTCGCATTTTGTTTAAATAAATCATCAATCAATATAACACGAGCATCATCAATACCATCAATTACTGGTACATACGGTCTTGAGCCTGTTGCACATATAATCGCATCTGGATTCATTTGTGCAATTGTCTCAGTATCCACAACTTCCCCTAGTTTAAGCTGTACATTACTTCGACTTAATTTACGTGAATAATTGTCAATCATCGACTCCGCTAATTCATGGCGCATTGGTGTTTTGCGCATTGTTTGAAGTAATCCACCAATTGAATTATGCTTTTCAATTAATGTAACTTCATGACCTAAAGCGTCCGCTGTAATCGCCGCTTCTAAGCCGCCTGGACCTGCCCCTATTATAACAACTTGTTTCTTCTCTCTCGGCTTCTCTAACTCTTCAAAAACCCAAGCTTCTTTACCTGTTTTCGGATTTTGCACACAACCAATTGGCAAGCCTTTATGATAGTGTCCAATACATGCTTGCAAACAGCCAATACATGCATCAATCGCATGAGCTTCTCCTTGTAAAGCTTTATTAGGCATATCTGGATCAACAATCAAGGCTCTCGTCATTCCAACCACATCCGCTTTACCTGTGGATACAATCTGCTCAGCTTCTACAGGGTCAACAATTCTTGAACCGATAAATACTGGAACTGCTCCCGCCATTCGGATTTTAAAACCATGTGCCGATAGATAAGCATGTTTCATCGGAGATGGTGGAACGATATGCGTTGAGCCCTCATACGTACTTGAATTCCCCCCCGTAACATCGACAAAATCAAGACGTACTTTATCAACAAGATATTCAACTATTTGTACAGCATCCTTTAGGGTCGTTCCATCCATCGTTAATTCATCCGCACTCATACGAATACCAACTGTGAAATCTTCTCCTACTTTCTGCCACACTCTGTCAACAATATCAACAATAAAACGCATACGATTCTCAAAGGAGCCACCATATTGATCTGTTCGTAGATTTGTTAGCGAAGACCAAAATTGAGCCGGTAAATAGCCATGTGAACAGCAAATCTCTACCCCATCCAATCCACCTTCTTTAGCTAATTTAGCGGACTCTGCATAGCCTTCAATTACCTCTTCAATATCTTCTAAACTCATTGGTTTTGGCATAATACCAAAACGCAAACTCGGGACAGCCGAAGGAGCCCAAGCTGCATTTCGATAATCACTTGAAACAACTTCTCTACCACCGTGAAATAATTGAGAAAACACTTTCGTTCCATATTTATGTAATCGATTAGATAATCCTTTATATGCATCGACAATGTTTGGATCATACCCAGCAATTGTATGTGAAGTAAGGTTTCCTGACACATGAACAGCTGCTGCCTCAAGAACAATTAAACCTACCCCACCTTTTGCTCTTGTTTCATGATAAGCAATCATATCAGATGTAGGGATACCATCCTTAACATGGTTTGTTTGATGAGCAGTGCTTAAAATACGATTTTTCAATTCCGTATTACCTATCACTAATTTGGAAAATAAATGCTTAAATTGAGTCATAAAAAGTTCACTCCCTAATATTAGATGTAAGTATTGAGAAAAGTCTAGTGGTTAAACCATCAATATCTCCTCACTATAATAAATGCAATAATTATGCCAATCATTTTAGTAAATAACGTCACTTATTATAGTAAATAAGTTCTATATTACTCATTTTTTTACTGTTTTCAAAAGGAATTAACAGAATAATCTCGAAATAAAAGAGGGGCGAACCTTTTTAGGTTCAAAATAAGTTCAAAAACGGTTCAACTCTTTTTATCTTTAAAAGGAATTAGCCTTATTTATGAAGAAAATGCTCTAGCTCCATTTTGAATAACTGTAACAAAAACGGTTCAATTTTTTATAAGAAAGGATATACATATGGAATTAAAAAAAGATGCATTCATTGTGTTTTCCGACATTTCTCTTTTAGAAATCGAGTCACTGCTCAAAATTCAAAATGCTCCTGTTTTAGTAATGAAAAACCATCTTGAAGTCTTAGGAATTATCGATGAAAATACATTTTGGAGAAAAGCTTATTTAAAAGGTTTAGGTGATACAATAACTTCCTATATCAATAATTCTTTCTGCGTGGTGAACAATCTACAGGAACTAAAAAACGATGAGCTAAACCATTATGATTACGTCGTACAATATTTTGATAATCAGTATAAATGTTTCTCCATTGAAGAAGTGAAGCTAAAAAAAGCTCAACAAGAAAGAAGCGCCTTACTGAACTTACAAGCATCTCTTCAAGAGGAACTAGACTATACAAGAAAGAAAGTAAAAGAATTAACGCAAGTATTAAATTCCTCATTCGATGAAATCTTTGTAACAGACGAAAATGGAAGAACATTATTCGTTAGTGAATCTTGCAAGAAGTTAACTGGACTACCTCCTGAAGCATATATGTATAAAAATATTCACGATTTGTCTGCAAAGGGCATGATTGTAAATTCAGTCACTAAGCAAACAATGGAGAGCAAAACGATTCAATCGGCTGAACAAACCTATCCAAATGGCGTAACCGTTTTTAGTACAGCAACTCCGATATTCGATGAAGAAGGACAGCTCTATAGAATAGTGACTAACTCTAGAGATATTACAGAATTAGTAAACATGAAAAACCAACTAACTTATGCACAAACCAACTATCCTTTAGATTCAAGTGAATCTTTACGAGCTGAAGAAACTGTAAGTATTAACAACCTTATTACTAGCTCTAAAAAGATGATTCACTTAATCGAACTAGCCAAAAAAGTAGCACCTATGGATTCTTCAATCTTTATACATGGTGAAACAGGGGTTGGCAAAGGTGTATTTGCAAGAATTATTCATGATTTTAGTCCAAGAACGAATAATAGCTTCGTTCAAGTGAACTGTGGAGCTATTCCACCAGCCTTAATAGAATCCGAATTATTCGGTTATGAAAGTGGTGCATTCACAGGAGCAAAAAAGAGTGGCAAGCAAGGTCTTGTAGAAATGGCCGAGGGAGGTACCTTATTTCTCGATGAAATAGGTGAAATGCCCTTAGATTTACAAGTTAAGATTCTTCATCTCGTTCAAGATAGAACATATATGAAGGTAGGTGGCACAAAAGAAAAGAAAGCAAATATCCGAATTATTTCAGCCACCCATAAAGATTTAAAAAAATTAATTATCGAAAACAAATTCCGAGAAGATTTATATTATCGATTGCATGTCGTACCATTACATATTCCTCCTTTAAGAGAACGTAAAGAAGATATCTTATTATTAACTGAACATTTCTTGCAAGAGTTTAATAAGAAATACAACCAATCCATTCAAATAAACGATAGTTCTAAAATATTATTACAGCTTCAGGATTACCCTGGTAATGTACGAGAATTGGAAAACCTTATTGAGCAGATTGTTGTCATGGCGCAAAAACCGATTATTTCTATAGAAGACCTCCCTTTCCAAGCAAGTAACAGTAATCTAGACATTACTGATGAGTACGAAATCATGCCATTAAAGACCGCCGTAGAAATAACAGAGAAACAATTACTATCACAGGCTCTATCAGCTTATAAAACAACAAGAAAAGTAGCTAAAGTTCTTCAAGTAAGCCAAACAACTATTATGAGAAAACTGAATAAATATCGACTTGCGTATGAGGAATAATAATTTATTCCTCTTTTTTATTTCCATCATTTAGAAAATGGTATAGAACTTGCATTATAAAATTCACAAGTATTACTAACAATCATAAGGAGGAGAAACATGGGAGAATTAATTTTTAGTTTTGCATATGGAGGTTCAATTATTATTTTAGGATGGATTACTCGTGCGTTTTTAGTAAATATGAAAAAGAAACAAGATCAAATCCAAAAACAAACAGACAATAGAAATTTGACAAAGAAAGTAGGAATGTAAATGGCTTTTGTTATTGGTATTATTGTATCTTTTTTAGTTTACATCTCGATAGGGCTATTTCTCTTTAAGAAAGTATCAAACTCGGAAGAATATTATGTTTCTGGAAGAAGCGGCAATACTTTAATGGTAACAGGAACATTGGTAGCGTCTTTCCTAAGCACTGTATCCTTTATGGGTGAAGCTGGATTTTCATATGATGGCTATCCAGTTCTTCTTTTAATACTTGTTATTTTTAATGCAAGCGGATACATTCTTGGTGTTTTTCTATTTGGTCGATATTTACGCCGAAGTCAATCATTAACGGTACCTGAGTATTTTGGTAATCGGTTTAATTCTAAAAAGGTTCGTTTAGCGGCAGCTATTACAACCATTCTCGGTATTTCAGCTTACTTAGTTGCCGTAACACAAGGTGCAGCTGTTTTATTGTCTGAGGTTTCCGGTGTATCATATCCGATTGCTCTTCTTATTATGTGGATTGTTTATTCCTCATTTACCATTCTTTCTGGCGCAAAAGGAGTAATGGTAAATGATACAATTATGTTCTTCCTCTTCTCAGTCGCTACATACCTTAGTTTTCCTTATATTATTAAAGCAGCTGGAGGTTTCCCAGATGCCATTACAAAAGCTGCACATTTATCTGCACGACCAGACTTATTAAGTTGGCACGGCATCACTGGTCCCGCTGCTACGATGGGAACACCAGGTGAAGCATTAGCATGGGCTGTTATTATGGGCCTAGTATGGGGAGCTGTTATAGCAGTAAGTCCATGGCAAAGTAGTCGTTATTTAATGGCCAAAAATGAACATGTAGCTATTCGATCAGGAGTATGGGCAACTGTCTCAATCTTTACGATTTATTTATTCCTTCATATTAGCATTTCGACAATCACTACAATTAAAGCTGATATTACACCTTCTGAGAAAGTGTATATATGGGCTGCAATGAACATTGTACCTAAATGGCTTGGCATCATAATTGTAAGCGGTATTATGGCAGCCGCTTTATCCTCTTGTTCTAGCTTTTTACAATTAATAGGAAGTAGCATTACAAGAGATATTATGGAACAATCTCGTAAGAAAGAATATACTGATCAACAACTTTTACGTACAAGTCGTATCTCTATGATTATTATTAGCATCATTATATTACTGATAGGTTTAATGCAACCGCCTGCTGTTATGTGGATTGGCTACTTCGCCGCAACATTATTTGCTGCATCTTGGGGTCCAGTCGCTTTCGCTAGTGTATTCTCTAAATCACTTACGAAAGAAGGCGCTTTTTGGAGCATTGTCTCTGGATTTTTAGGCGTCATTATCGGTGAAGGTATAGAAAAATCTGTTACTCTTCCAGTCTATTTCAATCCAGTTATTATCGGATTACTTTGCAGCATCATAGCTCTTATTATTGGTTCAAAATTCGGTGTCATTACGGCTGAAGAAAAAGTATTCCAGGCTAGACTTTTAAAACAACCTATCGAAGAAAACGAAAACAACGAGATGAAAATCACTTTGAGATACCCTATTTATTTAATGATTAGTGGCGTCATGATTATTGCAACTACTTTAATATTTTATTATTGGCCAACCACTTTAGGATAATTATAAAAACAGCAAATACTTCAAGCAATCAATTTAATTTTTTTGAAGTAAATAAAATTATTTCTCACCTAAACCGCTGTAAAAGGGTTTAGGTCTTTTTTTCAAAATAAAAAGACAACCTATTCAGGTTGCCTTTACGTCCTATATGACGTCCTGGGAGGGATTCGAACCCCCGACCGACGGCTTAGAAGGCCGTTGCTCTATCCAGCTGAGCTACCAGGACATATGTATAAAATATCTTTTTTTAAAAGTGAAATTATTTAAGGACATTTATAATTATAGTAAGATATGCTGGTAAAGTCAATAGCTTTAACCCTTTTTCACTTTTCTTATATAACAGGGAGAAGCTTCTCCCTGTTGTTAATTATACATGATATTAACTCATTTGATAAGTAGTTGATAATTTTTTCAATAAATTATGCTCATGATCATAAAAGTTTACCTTCACTTGCTTTCCTTCAATCTCAAGAATCACATATGTTTTTTCAACACGTCCACGTGGAAGTAAAATGCTACCTGGGTTAATATATAAGACTCCATCCGTACCTAGCATACTACCAGCGCTATGAGAATGTCCAAATAAGACAATATTAGCTTGTACTTCTTCAGCTTTATAAGAAAGGTTTTGCAATGTCATTTTAATATTATAAAGATGACCATGTGTTATGAAAAAGCAAAAACCTGCTACATCCTTTACTTGCTCCGTTACAAAATCTTGTCCATAATCACAATTGCCTTTTACATAAATGAAGTTTTTTAATGCTGGGTCATTACTATTTAATTCCGAGTCACCACAATGAAACATAGCAACCGTTTCATTTTCATATTTTTCTTTCAGCATTAATAAATCTTTTGTTTGCCCATGACTGTCACTGACAACTAGAATTTTCACAATGTCCACATCCTTTTTAGGAAAAATGGTGAAGTTCTGCTTGTAAGTTTTTCAATGCATTCGCACGGTGACTAATTGCATTCTTTTCACTTGATTGTAGCTGTGCCATTGTTCGTTCTAGTGAAGGAACATAGAAGATTGGGTCATAGCCAAAGCCATTCTCCCCTTGTCGAGCTGATGTAATAATACCTTCAACCGTACCAGCCACCGTCATCGTTTCTTTACCTGGCGCAGCAATTGCTAAAGCACAATAAAAGCGAGCCGTTCTTTCTTCTGCAGGTACATCTTCTAGTTCAGCTAAGACTTTATCAATATTTGCTTCATCACTCTTTGCTTCACCCGCATAACGTGCAGAATATACGCCTGGTCGCCCATCCAAAGCATCAATAATCAAACCAGAATCATCTGCTATTACCATCGTATTAAACTGCTCACAAAGAGCCTCTGCCTTCAGAATAGCATTTGCTTCAAATGTTGTTCCTGTTTCTTCTACATCCTTAGCGTCCTCTAAATCAAGCATCGTCAAAAATTCGTAACCTAGAGGTGAAAAGAGCGCCGCAAATTCCTTTGCTTTCCCTTGATTCTTTGTAGCTATAATAAGTTTCTTCACAATTACTTACCTTCGCTTTCCACGATTAGATTTGCAATATCTCCAAGTGCTTCTTTTTGTGCAATGAATAATTCATTAACACCTGTATTCGCAAGGTCGAGTAATTCTTGAAGCTGTTTGTACGTAAAGGTAGATTCTTCACCAGTGCCTTGAAGTTCTACAAATTCTCCCGCTCCAGTCATGATTACATTCATATCAACCTGTGCGCTTGAATCCTCAATATAATTTAAGTCTAACACAGCACCATGCTCTTCTGTAATTCCAACACTTGTTGCAGCCAAATAATCTTTAATTGGGAAAGTAGTTAGTTTCTTCTCTTTATACAATTTCTCGAACGCAAGTGTCATTGCTACAAATGCACCTGTAATAGAAGCCGTACGTGTACCACCATCTGCTTGAATAACATCACAGTCTACCCACATTGTTCTTTCACCCATCGCTTCAAGGTCTACAACAGCACGAAGCGCTCTACCGATTAAACGTTGGATTTCCATTGTACGTCCTGTAATTTTTCCTTTTGCAGCTTCACGAATATTTCGTTGTTCCGTCGCACCAGGTAACATCGAATACTCCGCTGTAATCCAGCCTTTTCCTTCTCCCCTCATGAAATGAGGAACTCTTTCATCTATAGACGCTGTACAAATCACTTTTGTATCTCCAACTGTAATTAATACTGATCCAGCAGGATGCTTAATATAACCCGTTTCAATATGTATTGGTCTTAATTCTGTTTTTTGACGTCCATCATGACGCATATGTATTCCTCCTCATGTTTTATATTAGAAGCGTGTTCTAACATAATCTACAATAAATAAGAGGCGGCTATTCAGCCAACCTCTTAACTTTATTATTTAGTATATCAAAAAAAGCCAATTACAAACTAGTACTGTTGACTTTTTCAGGTCTACTTACCGGCTCTGATAAATCTTTGCCATCTTCTGTCTTTAATGAAGCCTTCCCATTCACTTGCACTTCCACACTTTTAATGCCTTTTTGTTCAGTTAGTGACAATACAAGTGCATCTAGTAATCTTTGTGATACCGTTTGCTCTTTGAAACTTCCATAAATACTTTCGTTAAAGTTCAATACTGCCTTTCCACCCTTAATAGTTGGATCACTAATTAACGATAAATCTGACATAAATTCTGTCACTAGATTAGCAGAAGGATCTTGAGCTAACTCCTTCACAACTGCTTTTGCCACATTGTCTTCAGACGCACTGATTCGTTTTGTTACAGGAACGTAATAGTAATTATTTTCCTTACCACCTAAGTAATAGACAGTCAGAGGTGTAGTATTTGTAATATCGGAAACATTAGATGTATCCATATTAATACCACTTGCTCTAGAAAGCGTCTTAGATATAGGTGTTTTATTAACAGGCATCTCTGTTAATCTATGTCCATTGACTTGTAACTTAATATCTTTTACTACATCAAATTGTGTTAATGTCCACGTTATTGCATCTAGTATTCTTTTTTCATCTTCTGCTTTATAATTCGCAAACTCCTTTGAGAAATCTACAGTCGCTAAGCCTTTCTCATTAATATCAACATCAACTTGTGTATCAGCAGGTAAAACCGCTCTGAAACCATCTGGTAACAGATTAGAAACAGGTCCATTCGCCACTAAGTATTGCAATGCCTGTTTAGCTACTGCTTTTGAATTCGGTAATGCCATCGATTGAGGAACAACATATCCATTCTTATCAATTAAATACAGCTCAGTCATCACACTCTGATCAAGCCCTGTATCCTGAGTCTTTACTGTTTCCTTATCACTTTTATTTTCTAGTGCAGCACCATCATCAACTATTGTTTCTTTTTGCGGCGGATCAATCTCTTTCTTCCCTTCCCCAAATAACCCGCAGCCCCCTAGTAAAACAGACGATGCAAGTAATGTTGACACAATTGCCACATTTGTTTTTTTGGACATTTTTTTCCCTCCAAGAATAGTTTGTACTACTATGTATACGAGCTCTCCGCGTAAATAGACCAGTACCTAATAAAAAAAGAGGATGCCCAATAAACTATATAATTTATATATAAACAAATTATACTTCTCATACTAAGCAAAAATGAGATTTAAATGAACACGACTTCGAATGGTACAAAAAGCGTAAAAGGGCGCCCTAAAAGTGATCTTCAATTACTTTTAGGGCGCCAAAGCTTTATTAAAGCTTAATAGAATATACGTGCTTCAAATCTTGCTGTAACCAAGATGAAGCAATTCGATGAAACATATCTTTAGAACCTGTTGTATAGAAATGATGTTCTTGTCTTTTTTTACTATTATTTAATAATCCATAATGTTCTAATATGACACTTGTTTCCCGGGCTGTTTCATCTCCAGACGAAATCACCTTCACTTGTTTACCAAGTGTAGTAGATATGATTGGTCCTAATAAAGGATAATGTGTACATCCCAAAATTAACGTATCAATACCAGTCCCCTTCAAGGAATGCAATGTTTCAGCGACTACCTTCTTCGCAATTGAACTAGCATATTCTCCACTCTCTACAATCGGAACAAACTTTGGACATGCCAAACTAAGAACGTTCACATCTTCATTAATAGCTTGTAATGCTTCTTTATAAGCATTACTTTTTACAGTGCCTATCGTACCGATAACACCGATTTTCAAATTATTCGAGTGTTTAATGGCAGCTCTTGCTCCAGGTTGTATAACACCCAAAACAGGTATGTTAAGCTCCCTCTTTATGTCATCGAGTGCAGCTGCTGTTGCAGTATTACACGCAATGATTAGCATCTTAATATCCTTCTCAAGAAGAAAATTTGTCATTTCCCATGTAAATGCACGTACTTCTTCCTTTGTTCGCGGTCCATATGGACATCTTGAATTATCCCCTAAATAAATAATTTGCTCATTTGGAAGCTGACGCATTACTTCTTTTGCTACTGTTAATCCGCCAACGCCTGAATCTATTATACCTATTGGTTGTTTCAAAAAAATTCGCCTCATTCTTCCTTCATATCTTGATGTAATTTATGCAAACTATGTTTAAGAGAAGAAATATCCTCTATACTATGACTTCCTAACACTGTTTTCAAATATGCTTGACGCTTAGCAATCACTTCATCAATGATTCGCTTTCCTTCTTCAAGAAGATGTATTCGAACAACACGACGGTCATTCTCATCCTTCACGCGCAATACTAGTTGATTTTTTTCCATTCGATCAATTAAATCCGTTGTTGTACTACACGCTAAATACATTTTATTCGAAAGCTCACCAATTGTCATATCTCCATCTTCCATTAACCACTGCAAGGCTACAAATTGTGGAGGTGTAATCGTGTAATTACTAAGCAACTCTCTTCCTTTCTGCTTTACAATGGACGAGATGTACCTTAATTCTTTTTCAATAGAAGCAACCAATTGATCTTGATTCTCTGTTACCATTTTCACATCTCCAAATCATTACTTACAAATATTATGTATTATTTTCACTTAATTGAAAAGAAAATTCAAGTTATGAGCCTTTCAGTATATTCCTATCTAGCATTCATTTACATAAAAAAAGAAGCAGAAAAGTTCAACATAAAAATGGAAGCCATTCAATGTTTATTTCTGCTTCATACAAAAAGATATTTTTCAAAGAACAACCTTCTACCGTTAAACTTCAAGAAAGAAATAATTGTTATAAATGAAGTTCTCCCATACGAAGGAGCTCGACAACAGCTTGTGAACGACCTTTAACCCCTAGTTTCTGCATGGCATTCGAAATGTGATTCCGAACAGTTTTCTCGCTTATAAACAATTCACCTGCAATTTCTTTAGTTGTTTTATCTTGTACTAACAACTCGAATACTTCTTTTTCTCTTTTTGTGAGTAGTGGCTTATGAGTGAATTCATTCTCCTTCAAGTATTGTAACCCTCCTTGCATTGACCAGCTGTAACCTAGGAATGGGTATAGATTTAGTCAAAATATCTTATGTAACATGAGGGTAGGAAGTGACGAAATTCCGCACTACTTTTTATATTTTATTAATCATTCTTATCGAGTGAAATATTTATTATCTCTGTTCTTTGTAAATAGACTTAATCTCATCAGTCCAAGGGATGGATTTACCAGTGATACGCGATATTTGAACAACCATTCCTCTGCCAGTAAAGACAATTTCTCCGTTATCTCTTCTGCCCATATAGTGAAGATCCACGGATGAATTTCCAATTCTATCTGTTTTAACATATAAAGTAATTTGTTCATCATAGTACACTTGTTTTAAATAATCGCATTGAACATCAGCAACTACAATCAACGTCTCATTGTCAGTATCTAGCCATTTCTTCATTAGTCCAAGGTGATTAAAAAATTCAACTCTAGCTAACTCAAAATATGTAATCGGTACTGTATTATTTAAATGCCCAAACATATCCGTTTCCGAAAAACGGACTTTAACAGTATGAGAAAATCGAAAATCTTGCTGCCACAACTCCATGTCATCAATATAAGAAATTCTAGTCATCATAATCCTCCAGCCTACAAAGATAATTTGCTCAATTGAAATTTTCTTTCATCTTCCACCGAGCATTTAATTGAACCAGATAAATTTTTTCTTTTTAAAAGCCCCCAAGCATAGCTTGAGGGCTTTTAATATTAATAGTTATTGTCACTACCGAAGAAGTTTTTAAATGATTGAATTGTTGTATCACGATTTAGCGACGCAATTGAAGTTGTTAAAGGAATACCTTTTGGACAAGCTTGAACACAATTTTGTGAGTTACCACAGTTAGCTAATCCTCCATCTCCCATAATTGCTGCTAAACGATCTGCTTTATGCATTTCTCCAGTTGGATGCGCATTGAATAAACGCACTTGAGAAAGAGGAGCAGGTCCCATGAAACTTGAATGATCATTTACATTTGGACAAGACTCTAAACATACACCACAAGTCATACATTTAGATAATTCATACGCCCATTGACGTTTCTTCTCTGGCATACGAGGTCCTGGTCCTAAATCGTACGTACCATCGATTGGAATCCATGCTTTTACCTTTTTCAAAGAATTAAACATACGAGAACGATCGATTTGTAAATCACGAATGATTGGGAATGTACTCATTGGAGCAAGACGAATTGGTTGCTCCAATTGATCTACTAGCGCTGTACATGATTGTCTTGGTTTTCCGTTGATTACCATTGAACAAGCACCACAAACCTCTTCAAGACAGTTCATTTCCCATATAACTGGTGTTGTTTTTTCACCTTTTTTATTAACAGGATTACGTCTAAT
The DNA here is from genome assembly GCF_000380245.2 of Bacillus massiliigorillae. GTDB lineage: Bacteria > Bacillota > Bacilli > Bacillales > DSM-1321 > Bacillus_AD > Bacillus_AD massiliigorillae. The sequence continues at coordinate 239,233 of NZ_HG428741.1, read as the reverse complement.
TTCCATTAATGCAGAAATTACGTTCATATTTTGACGATAAGGTACCTCAAATTCCTCTGTATAAGGGGAACTGTCCGCATTATCTTGACGAGTAATAATAAAGGTAACTGTTTTTTGATCAGCCATAATTTAGTTTCCCCCTTTTAATGAGATTTTGTATAGTCACGTTTACGTGGTTTAATTAATGAAACATCAACATCTTCATAGCTAATTTCAGGCTTCGCATTATGTCCTGTAAATCTAGCCATAGTTGTTTTTAAGAAGTCTTCATCGTTACGTTCTGGGAAGTCTGGTTTATAGTGCGCACCACGACTTTCGTTACGTCCATAAGCACCTAAAGTGATTACACGTGCAAGTTGAAGCATATTATCTAATTGACGAGTAAATGCTGCACCTTGGTTACTCCATTTAGATGTATCATTAATGTTAATTTTCTTATAACGCTCCATTAACTCTTGAATCTTATTATCAGTTTCAAGGAGTTTATCGTTATAACGAACAACAGTAACGTTAGCTGTCATCCATTCCCCAAGCTCTTTATGAAGAACATAAGCATTTTCATTACCGTCTAATTTCATAACGTTATTCCATTTTGTTTCTTGCTCTTTAACGTGACGATCATATACAGATGAAGAAACCGCATCGCTGCTCTTCTCTAATCCTTGAATGTACTTAACTGCATTTGGACCAGCAACCATACCACCATAAATAGCTGATAGTAATGAGTTCGCTCCAAGACGGTTTGCACCATGTTGAGAATAATCACATTCTCCAGCAGCAAATAATCCAGGAATATTTGTCATTTGATTATAATCAACCCATAATCCACCCATTGAGTAGTGAACAGCAGGGAAAATTTTCATTGGTAATTTACGTGGATCTTCACCTGTGAATTTTTCATAGATTTCGATAATTCCACCTAATTTAACTTCTAGTTCATGTGGATCTTTATGAGAAAGATCTAAATAAACCATGTTTTCTCCATTAATACCTAGTTTTTGATTAACACACACGTCAAAAATTTCACGTGTTGCGATATCACGAGGTACTAGGTTACCGTATGCAGGATATTTCTCTTCCAAGAAATACCAAGGTTTACCATCTTTATAAGTCCAAATACGTCCACCTTCACCACGAGCTGATTCACTCATTAGACGAAGCTTGTCATCCCCAGGAATCGCTGTTGGATGGATTTGAATCATTTCACCATTTGCATAAGCTACACCTTGTTGGTAAACAATTGAAGCTGCTGAACCAGTATTGATTACAGAGTTTGTTGATTTACCAAAGATGATACCAGGACCACCAGAAGCCATAATTACAGCATCACTTGAGAATGCTTTAATTTCCATTGTTGTTAGGTTTTGTCCAGTAATTCCTCGACAAACACCTTCATCATCAACGATTACTCCTAAGAATTCCCAACCTTCATATTTTGTTACTAGACCAAGAGATTCGTAGCGACGAACTTGTTCGTCTAACGCGTACAATAATTGCTGACCAGTTGTTGCACCAGCGAATGCTGTACGGTGATGCTGAGTTCCACCGAAACGACGGAAATCTAATAAACCTTCTTCAGTACGATTGAACATAACACCCATGCGGTCCATCATATGTATAATTGATGGAGCTGCTTCACACATCGCTTTTACAGGTGGTTGATTCGCTAAAAAGTCTCCCCCATAAACTGTATCATCAAAGTGAATCCATGGTGAATCTCCTTCACCTTTAGTATTCACGGCACCATTCATTCCGCCCTGAGCACATACTGAGTGAGATCTTTTAACAGGAACTAATGAAAATAGTTCAACTTGTTTGCCCTCTTCCGCAGCCTTGATAGTAGACATTAATCCAGCTAAGCCACCACCGACAACGATAATTTTACCTTTACTCAATCTTACTCACTCCCTTTAAGTTGCAATCTGTTTACTACTTCATGTGTTGCTGAAATTCTAGTAATACAAATCTACTAGATTATACAAACGCAAGTAGCGCCATTACGCCAACTACTGATAGTAAAACAAAGATAATCATTGTTACATACGTTGAAATTCGTTGTGAACGTGGAGATACTGTAATTCCCCATGTAATACAGAATGTCCATAAACCATTAGCAAAGTGGAAAATTGCTGAAATAACACCAACAATATAAAATGCTAGCATAGCTGGATTCGATAAGATATCAGCCATCATATTAAAGTCTAATGTTGTGTCATAAATTGCCTTCGCAAGTCTTGTCTCCCATACATGCCAAATAAGGAAAATGAATGTAAGTATTCCTGTAACACGTTGTAATAAGAACATCCAGTTACGGAAGAAGCCAAATCTTCCATTGTTAGGTTTTGCTGTAAACGCAATATACACACCATAAATTGCATGATATAAAAGTGGTAAGAAAATTAAAACTACTTCTAACACGATTAGATACGGTAAACTCTCCATAAACTCTACCGCTTTGTTAAATGCACCTTCACCTTTAGTCGCCATGAAGTTTACGGTTAAATGCACTACTAAAAACAAACCTACCGGAATGACCCCTAGTAAAGAGTGCAGCTTGCGTTTTGCAAACTCATTATTCCCTGCCATCATGTACCCCCCTTAAAGTATTAAGTCTTTTTTGTACTAACGATACGCAACATAAAACGATTGTACCGCTAGCGTATACAATTGCTAAAAACTATCTATATTAAAAAGTTATAGCCCCATGAAATTACTGCTTCTAGATCAAAACTAGACAAAAAAATCAGATAATCGCATATTTCGAGATTTTCTAACAATTGTATGACAAGTTTATTTTACCCCCTTAAAGTAGCCCCGTCAAGAAAACGGATACAGCAAAAGTTATAGAAAACAAGAAAAACTTCTATTCGCTAAAGGGTTAAATGGAAAATGCAGCACTTGAATAAAGCTATACTTATTAGACCTATCACCTATAAATATGACACAAATTTCAGAAAACTCAACTAAAAAACTCATCATACTTCCATATTTCTACATGTTTCTCTTATTACCCCTACATATCCTTATTATTATAATATTATTAATTGTGATAGTTTCTTAACTTGATAGTTATATAAAAATAGAAATCATTCTCTATGAAAAGTTGCAAAGAAACAGTTCTAGATAACACTAAAATTGTATATAATGTAACTTAGGAAAGAGGGGTACTACATGCCAAAAGATCAAATAATAGAAACTGAACAAACTAGATCATCCGAGACTGAAACTGTTTCTATTTTTAGTAAAGAAATATTAAGAGATATTGTACTTCCAGATTTATTAGGGAAAGAGCATTCCGAAATTCTTTATTGGGCTGGTAAACAATTAGCTCGGAAGTTTCCGTTAAGCAATATGGAAGAAACGATAGAATTCTTCACAAATGCTGGTTGGGGCACACTTGAAGAATTAAAAAGTTCTAAACATGAAGCAGAATATATACTACACGGCAGTTTTGTTGCTAGAAGATTTGCCCTAAACGAAGACTGTGAATTTCAATTAGAGGCTGGATTTCTAGCTCAACAACTGGCAATACAGAATAAACGCATCACAGAAGCGGCTACTGAACAAAAAAGAAAAGCTAATAGAGTAAAGTTTCTAGTAAGATGGGATACAAAAGATTCAATTGAAGAATAAGAAAAGCGTAAGCGCCCGTTTTGCGACGTATAGATTGGAGCACTTCGACTGAGATAAAGTCAACACGAAGAGGCAGTAGCCTTTTTCGTGTTGACTTATCGTAGGGAGATGGGCGAAATCTACTAGTCGCTGGGCGCTGGAGCTAGGCACCATACAAAATTTTATACTTTCTATCTGTTAAGAACAGCGTAAAAAAGCATCCATAAAGCGATTTTGAATCGCTTTATGGATGCTTTTTTACGCTTGATTCACTTATTTATCAATTACAACACAATCATTCTTGTAACTTCTTTACAAGATCCATAGCTATATTCTGTGGCATTCCCATTGAAGTAAAATCTTCAACCGTTGCTTCCTTCATAGCTTTTAATGAGCCAAAATGCTTTAAAAGCGCCGTTTTCCGCTTTGTTCCAATACCAGGGATTTCATCTAATTTTGATTGAAATGTATTTTTCCCACGTAATTGACGGTGAAAAGTAATCGCGAATCGATGGACTTCATCTTGTATTCGTTGAAGTAAATAAAACTCTTGGCTTTGCTGATCTAAAGCTGCAATCTCTAATGGATTTCCTATCAGTAAATTAGATGTACGATGCTTCTCGTCTTTTACTAAACCAGCAATTGGTATATTTAGTCCAAGCTCGTTCTCTAATACATCACGAACCGATTCAATATGACCTTTACCACCATCAATAATAACTAAATCGGGTAATGCCAAGCCTTCCTTTAACGCTCTCGAATAACGTCTTCGAACTACTTCTCTCATTGACTCATAATCATCTGGACCTTCTACCGTCTTAATCTTATATTTTCGATATTGCTTCTTATCAGGTTTTCCATCGATAAATACCACCATTGCTGAAACTGGATTCGTTCCTTGAATATTTGAGTTATCGAAAGCTTCAATTCGATGTGGCGTATATATACCCAATAACTTACCTATGTTTTCAACCGCTTTAATTGTACGCTCTTCATCTTTTTCTATTAAAAAGAACTTCTCTTTAAGAGCATTTTTAGCATTTTTATTCGCTAGCTTTAATAAGTCTTTCTTTTGTCCACGTTGTGGTTGTAATATTTTTACTTGCAATAACTCTTGAGCTAAATCAGCATCCACAGAATCAGGCAATAAAACTTCCTTAGGCTTAAAATGATTTTCTTTATCATAAAATTGACCTAAAAAAGTTAAGAACTCTTCTTCTGGTTCATCATATACAGGAAACATCGAAACATCTCTTTCAATTAACTTTCCTTGTCGAATAAAGAAAACCTGTACACACATCCAGCCCTTATCGAATGCAAATCCAAATACATCTCGATCTGTGAGATCTGAACTTATCATTTTTTGTTTTTCCATTATCGTTTCTATATGAGCAATTTGATCACGATATTCCTTCGCCCTCTCAAAATCCAACTCTTCAGCAGCAGCCGACATTTTCTCTGAAAGGTCATTCTTGATCTCTTCATATCCACCATTTAAAAATTTGGTAATTTGCGTCGTTATCTCTTTGTACCGATTTTCATCAATATTTTTAACACATGGCGCTAAACATTGACCAATATGATAATATAAACAAACTTTATCAGGGAGATTCGTACACTTTCTAAGAGGATAAATACGATCTAAAAGTTTTTTTGTTTCGTTAGCAGCACTCGCATTCGGGTATGGACCAAAATATTTTCCTTTACCCTTCTTTACTTTACGTGTAATGATTAAGCGCGGATGCTTTTCATTCGTTAGATGAATAAAAGGATAGCTTTTATCATCCTTCAACATTACATTAAATTTCGGATCGTATTTCTTAATTAAATTTAACTCTAATAGCAAAGCTTCAATATTAGAAGAAGTAATAATATATTCAAAGTCTTCGATTTCATTAACGAGACGAAGTGTCTTTCCATCATGTGATCCTGTAAAATAGGAACGAACTCGGTTTTTTAGCACTTTGGCCTTACCAACATATATAACCGTTCCTTGTCGATCTTTCATGAGATAACAGCCTGGTTGATCAGGCAACAACTCAAGCTTAGCCTTTATAATCTCATTCACCCGTTTCGCTCCCCTTTTAATCTATTTAGAACTTTTGTTCTCCAATCTATTATACATCCCACAACCCAAAATCAAAACTTTGATATAAGAAAAACCGTCACCGGTCTTTTTTGATTGGTGATTACTCATCTAGTATTACCTCCAATCAAAAAAAGCCATGCGGCAGAAATAAGACGAACTGTTCTTGAAAACCTTCTTTTGGTTTTCAACACAGATTGGCTAATTTCCGAGCATGGCAGGTGTAAGGTTAGACACCAAACAAATTTTCATATTCTCTTTTCTTTTTAAAAAAAGACCACCCATTAAAAGGTAGTCTTTTAGTAGCTTCATTAATTAAGCATGTCTTTTTACTAATTCAGCAAGAGCTTCTTTAGGTTGGAAACCAACTACTTTATCAACGATTTCTCCGTCTTTTAGAAGGATTAATGTTGGGATGCTCATTACGCCGTATTTACCAGCTGTTTCTTGGTTTTCGTCTACATCCACTTTTACGATTTTCACTGCATCGCTTAATTCACCATCTAACTCCTCTAATACTGGAGCGATCATTTTACAAGGTCCGCACCATGGAGCCCAAAAGTCTGCAAGTACTAAACCTTGAGAAGTTTCATTTGAAAAAGTTTGATCCGTAGCATTAACGATTGCCATACGAATTACCTCCTAAATAATTACTAAAATTCTAATGATAGTATAACACTGTTACAATCAAAGTTACCAATGATTTGTTCAACAGAACCTTATTGTATCATACCCGTTAAACCAAATCATAATCCTTTATGTATAAAACTATCCTCCACATATTTGTGAAGGATAGTTAAAACTAAATTATGCGTTTACTTTTAATTTTTTTAATTCTTCAGTTAACATTGGAACAACTTCGAATAAGTCACCAACAATACCATAATCCGCAACTTTGAAAATATTTGCTTCTGGATCTTTGTTGATAGCAACGATTACTTTACTATTTGACATACCCGCTAAATGTTGGATAGCTCCTGAAATTCCGCACGCTATGTACAAATCAGGTGTTACAACTTTACCAGTTTGTCCAATTTGTAATGAATAGTCACAATACTCAGCATCACAAGCTCCACGAGAAGCACCTACTGCACCACCAAGTACATTAGCTAATTCTTTTAAAGGTGCGAAACCATCTTCACTTTTCACACCACGGCCACCAGCAACTACAACTTTAGCTTCTGATAAGTCAACGCCTTCAGTTGCTTTACGAACAACATCTTTAATAATTGTACGTAAATCTTTAATTTCAACTGAAACTGATGTAACATCACCTGAACGAGACTCGTCTTTTTGTAATGGTGCAATATTATTTGGACGAATTGTCGCAAATACTAAACCATCAGTAACGATTTTCTTTTCAAATGCTTTACCTGAATAAATTGGACGAACAAATACTAAATTTCCACCCTCTACTTCAAGAGCTGTTACATCTGAAATTAAGCCAGAATTTAATTTTCCAGCAATTCTAGGAGCTAAATCTTTTCCTAGAGCTGTATGACCGATAACGATCCCCTCTGGACTTTCAGCATCAACTACTTGTAATAATGCTTGAGCAAATCCATCAGAAGTATACTGTGCTAAACTAGCGTTTTCAGCTGTTACAACACGATCTGCTCCATATTGAATGAATTCATTAGCTAAAGATTGTACAGCATCACCAATTAATACACCGACAACTTCTCCACCTTCAGAAGCAACCTTTGCTGCTGCAACTGCTTCAAAAGAGACATTACGTAGAGCATTATCACGAACTTCACCTAAGACAAGAATTTTTCTAGCCATCTATTTTGACCTCCTATTAACTAACGTGTTGGATTTAAATTACTTTTGCTTCGTTGTGTAAAAGACTTACTAACTCTGAAACTTGTGCATTTAATTCACCTTCAAGAACTTTTCCGCCTTCTTTAGCAGCTGGAAGGAAAATTTCAATTGTTTTTGTTTTCGCTTCTACATCATCTTCTTCAAGATCTAAATCATCTAACTCTAATTCTTCTAATGGTTTCTTCTTCGCTTTCATGATCCCTGGTAGAGATGGATAACGAGGTTCATTTAAACCTTGTTGAGCTGTTACTAGAAGTGGAAGGCTTGTTTCAATTACTTCTGAATCACCTTCAACATCACGGACAACGCTTACATTCGTTCCATTAATATCAAGTTTTGTAATCGTAGTTACATAAGGAATGTTTAAACTCTCAGCTACGCGAGGACCAACTTGTCCAGAACCACTATCGATTGCCACGTTACCTGCGATAATAAGATCCACTTCTTTATCTTTTAAGTAAGTAGATAGGATTGTAGCTGTAGTGAATTGATCACCATCTTCTACGTCATCTTCAACATTTATTAGAACTGCTTTATCAGCTCCCATCGCTAAAGCTGTACGAAGTTGCTTCTCTGCTTCTTCATTTCCTACTGATACCACAGTTACTTCTCCACCATGTGCATCTCTTACAACAATCGCTTCTTCAACTGCATACTCATCGTATGGGTTAATGATGAACTCAGCACCCTCTTCATTGATCTTTCCGTTTGCAAGAGTAATCTTTTCTTCTGTATCAAAAGTTCTTTTTAATAAAACATAAATGTTCATTGCTTAACCTCCTGTATTGTTTATTATGAAAATTTAGATAATTCAACTCATACTTATTTCCCTATAAATTGAGGTTGTCTTTTCTCAATAAAAGCGGATATACCTTCTTTAGCATCTTCAGAAACAAATATATCACCAAATGATTCTGCTTCTTTCTGAACACCTTGATAGAATTGTTCATGCTTAGAATAGTTTAATAACTCAATAGCTTTCTTGAGTGCAAGAGGGCTTTTAGTTGCTATTTTACTAGCAAGCTTTTGGACAGCAGCTTGAAGTTCATCTTCATCAGGAAACGCTGCATTAGCTAGACCCCATTGAACAGCTTCTTTACCTGTGATTGGATCACTAGTAAATAACATTTCTGCAGCTTTAGCTGCACCTACTAATCGTGGTAAGCGCTGTGTTCCAGCAAAACCAGGAACCAGCCCTAATTGTAATTCTGGCAAACCAATCTTAGTTGTCTCCGTCACATATCGGATATGACAAGCCATTGCAAGCTCTAAGCCACCACCAAGGGCTGCTCCATGAATAGAAGCGATAATTGGTTTTGAGAACTGTTCCATTCTTTCAAATAGTTCTTGTCCTCTAGCAGCAAGCTTTGAAAATTCCTCACCTGAAGAAATAGTAGTGAATTCTTTAATATCAGCTCCTGCTGAAAAGAATCTACCTTCCCCTTGAATCACAATTACACGTACTTGGCTGTCATCTTCTAAAATATCTAGTACTGACGCCAATTCTTGTAATACTTGAGATGATAACGCATTGGCTGGCGGGCTACTTAGCTTAATCGTTGCCACATTAGCCTCAATGCTATAAGTCATTAATTGCATCCAATTCCCCCTTTATTCATAGTGCAATTCTTATTATACAATATTAAGTATATAAGTTAGTATTTAACAATACAAAACTTTTTGAAAAAAGGGCAACAATTTTTTTTGAAGCCCTTTCACATTCTATTCACTTTTTCCTTGTGAAAGCCCCGCGATAAACAGGGTATGTACCTGACGAGACAGACTTCGAAGATCATACTTTTGTTCATTCATTACCCAAGTTGTCACTACTTCATCAAGCGTACCAAAAATCATTTGTCTTGCTAGCTTATAATTTAAGTCTTCCTTAAATTCTCCACTTTCAATTCCTTCTTGAAGAATGCTGTCTACCACAACTAAATAGCGTTTTAGAACGGCATTGATTTTTAGACGAAGATCTTTACTCGATTGTCTTAATTCGAGCTGTGTCACTATGGCAAGATTTGAATCGCTTGATAAAATTTCAAAATGCTTATCTACTAAAACCGCTAGCTTTTGAGAAGCACTCTTTTTACCTTGTAATTCACCTTCGATTTTTTCAACAATCTCTCCCATTTTCTCTTGAAAAACAGAAATTAGAATGTCTTCTTTGTTCTTGAAATATAAATAAATTGTTCCATCTGCTACACCTGCTTGTTTCGCAATCTTTGAAACTTGTGCCTGATGATAGCCATGTTGAGCAATTACGATTACCGCAGCCTCAATAATTTGTTTATACTTCGGTTTATTTTTTTTCAAAATGTCCTTCCCCTTTCAGAGAAATGAATGAATAACCATTCATATTTTTATAATAGTATGCCCACATAATGAAGTCAAGCAAAATGTTGAAAGGAGAAGGCTCATTTATTCAACTGCAATCAATTATACGATGTTGTTGCAAGCATGTCCAAAATGACGTCTACGTAAGAGCCATGAATCTGCTCTTAACGATTATTTTTATGCTTGCTTCCTTTTCTCATCATCAGATTTATTCTTTTCTTCATCCACTAAAGCTCTTCGTAAAATTTTCCCTACTGCTGTTTTAGGTAATTCACTACGGAATTCATACATTCTTGGAACTTTATATGCAGCTAAATGTTTACGAGCAAATATATTCAATTCTTCTTCTGTCACACTTGTTCCTTCTTTTAAAACAACATAAGCTTTTACTGTTTCACCTCTATAAGGATCAGGAATACCAGCAACTACAGCTTCTTGTATATCTTCATGCTCATATAACACTTCTTCCACTTCTCGCGGATAAATATTATATCCTCCTGCTATAATCATATCTTTCTTACGATCTACAATATAGAAATAACCTTTCTCATCCATATACCCTAAATCACCTGTTAAAAACCAGCCATCTTTGAAAGCGTTCTCAGTTTCTTCCGGTCTATTCCAATATCCCTTCATTACTTGTGGACCTTTAATCGCAATCTCTCCCATTTCATTAGGAGGTAATGGTTCTCCCGTTTCCATCGAGAGTATCACAGAATCTGTATCAGGAATTGGTACTCCAATACTTCCCCTTACTCTTCGTCCCCATAAAAAATTATTGTGTGTAACAGGAGAAGTTTCTGTTAATCCATATCCTTCAACTAGCTTGCCCTTTGTTATATTCTCAAATTGTTCTTGTACTTCTACTGGTAAAGGCGCAGAGCCGCTCATACATGAATCTATAGAAGATAAATCATACTTCATTATATCTTTATGATTTAATAGTGCGATATATATAGTTGGTGCTCCAGGAAATAATGTCGGGCGCTGTTTATGAATGGTTTTCAAAGTGGTAGTGGCATCAAATTTAGGTAAGAGAATCATCCGATTACCTTGCATAACAGATAGAACTAGTACTGCAGTCATACCATATACATGGAAGAAGGGAAGAATACCTAGTATAGACTCTTTACCTTTTTCACATTTATACATCCATGCTTGACACATCGTTGTGTTGGAAATGAGGTTTTTGTGAGTGAGCATAACACCTTTAGGGAAGCCTGTTGTACCACCAGTATATTGTAATAATGCTAAGTCTTCTTCAACATTTACATCTAGAGGAATTTCAGTTGCACTGGATTCCTGTAAAATTCGTTTAAATAAGTGTGTTGAACCTTCATGATTCACATTTACAACGATACCATATTGTTTCTTTTGCATATAAGGATAAATCAGATTTTTTGGGAATGGTAAGTAATCTTTAATTGCGGTAACAATAATATGTTCTAAATCAGTATTGCTTTTAACCGAGGAAACCTTCGGGAATAGAATATCTAATGTAATAATGACCTTTGCTCCAGAATCTTTCATTTGATATTCAATTTCTCTCTCCATATATAGTGGATTTGTTTGAACGACAACACCACCAGCGAATAAAACACCAAAATAACCAATAACAGATTGCGGAGTATTAGGAAGCATTATTGCTACCCGATCACCTTTTTCAATACCCAACTTTTTTAAATAATTGGCTAGTTTTAACGCTGAATCATATAGTTCACGATACATCATTTCTTTCCCCATAAAATGTATAGCTGAGCTATCTGGTTGTTTTGTGGCCGCTTCTTTTAAATAATTCTGTAGTGGCTCTGTGCCATAATCCAATGTTTTTGGAATCTCATCAGGATACTGATCCAACCAAGGTTTATCCCTCATTCAAACGCCCCCTTTAAATTTTCTGAACATTCTCTTTAATTATAGTATATGGAAGTTTTTGTTACAATAAAATAAAAAAGAGCAATCCGTATCGTAACGAATTACTCTCTCCTCTTAAACACCTACAATGAGAAAAACTACCCCAATTAATATAAAACATGAAGCAACCGCAATTAAAACCTTTGCTAAAGTCTCCACATGTATTCTCCCCTTTGCACACATTCACAATCGGTGGATTAAAAGTTTCCTTTTAGGAAATCCCTGCTCCAATCACGTAAGAAAACCCGATAGAAATGACCATTGATATTAAGCCAACTGCACGGTTATCATTTTTAATCTCTTCGTCAATCTTAAATCCTGGAGTAAGAAACTCAAAAATGAAATAACCAGCAACTAATACAACAAATCCGAATACTCCCCAATAAATCATATCTAGAAGGCTATCGTGCTGCATAATGGAGTGTCTAAAAATATTTGCAATCCCAAAGATTTTTCCGCCTGTTGCCATAGCAACAGCCACATTTCCTTTTTTTATTTCTTCCCAATTACGATATTTCGTGACTAGTTCAAATAATGCTAGGAATACAACTGCACAAAGAACGACTACACTACAATAGGCAGCAATATATACATACTCATTTGACCAAAATGCATTCATATGTCATTCTCCCAGCTCTAAATTTAACATTACTTAAATTCAACAATTGTAACCCCACTTCCACCTTCACCTGCTTCACCAAAGCGAATACCTTTAACAGATCGATGGTTCTTTAAATATTCTTGTACTCCAGTTCTAAGTGCACCGGTACCTTTTCCATGAATAATTGATACGCGTGGATACCCTGCTAATAAAGCATCATCGATATATTTTTCAACACGTATAAGTGCATTTTCATATCTTTCGCCTCGTAAATCTAGTTCTAAGCTAACATGAAAGTCTTTTCCTTTTACAATTGCTAACGGCTTCGTTTCTACTACTTTCTGTGGCTTAATATATTCCATATCTTTTTCTTTTACTTTCATTTTCAAGATACCGATTTGTACAAGCCATTCTTTCTTGCCCGTTTGTTCCAGTAAAGTTCCTTTTCCGTTCAGACTCAGCACCTTCACTTCATCGCCAGCTTCAAAAACATGGTCTTGTTTTGGCAATGGTTGAACTTTCTTAGATAGCGTCGGAGCTGCATTTTCTAACTTCTTGCGTGCCTCAATTAGTTCATGCTCTTTGACATCAGCTAATTTATGCAATCTTAAATCACGAAGCTCAGAAATGACTTCTTCCGCTTCTAGTTTGGCTTTTTCTACGATTTTCTGTGCTTTTACCTTAGCAGCTTCTATTTCAGCATCTTTTTCCTCATAGAACTGTACTAATTCTTTTTGTAAATCACTATGAAGCTTTTCAGCACTACGTAAATAGTCACGTGCTTCTACTCTTTCATCCTCAGCAGCTTTACGGCTTTGTTCTAGGGATGCAATCATATTCTCTACTTTATTTGTATCTTCGCCAATATAGCCTTTTGCGTCGCGAATAATTCTCTCAGGTAAACCTAGTCGCTTTGAAATTTCAAAGGCATTACTTCGACCTGGAACACCAATTAATAACTTATATGTTGGACTTAATGTCTCTACATCAAATTCAACACTCGCATTAATAACACCTTCACGATTGTAGCCATATGCTTTTAACTCTGGATAGTGAGTTGTCGCAATGATACGTGCAGAACGCGCATGTACTTCGTCGAGAATAGAAATGGCTAACGCAGCTCCTTCTTGAGGATCTGTACCCGCTCCTAATTCATCGAATAAAACTAATGTATTATGATCCACTTCATCTAATATTTCTACGATATTCACCATATGAGAAGAGAATGTACTTAAGCTTTGTTCAATGGATTGTTCGTCACCAATATCAGCAAATACTTTTTCAAACACACACATTTCCGAGCCATCTAATGTAGGGAGTTGTAAACCCGCTTGTGCCATCAGCGTACATAATCCAACAGTCTTTAAAGTAACAGTTTTCCCCCCAGTATTTGGTCCTGTTATAACAATTGTCGAGAAGTCTTCCCCTAAGAAAATATCATTCGCCACAACTTGGTTACGATCGATTAGAGGATGCTTTGCTTTAAATAGCTTCATGCGACCTTCATTATTTAATTTAGGCTTCGTCGCTTTTATACTGCTTGCATAACGCGCTTTCGCAAAGATAAAGTCCATCTGTCCCATCACTGAAACATTATGTAATAGTTCTTGTGTATATTCACCAACTGTTACAGAAAGCTGAATTAAGATGCGCTCAATTTCTTGTTGTTCACTAGCTCTTAGCTCCTGCAATAAGTTATTTAATGTAACAATGGCTTGTGGTTCAATAAATAATGTTTGGCCTGATGAAGATTGGTCATGAACAATCCCACCATAAACACCTTTATATTCCTGTTTAACAGGAATAACAAATCGATCATTACGAATGGTAATAATACTATCTGACAGCATTTTCTGAGCAGATGATGAACGAATCATGCTTTCTAACTTCTCACGTACTTTTGCTTCATTAGCTCGCAATTGTGTACGCAATGTTCTTAGCTTTTCGCTTGCACTATCTAATACTTCTCCACCATCACCAATTGCGTTAGAAATCAGTTTCTCTATATCAAATAAATCACATAAAGTAGACATATATTCTGCAAGTAATGGTAATTCTAGTTCACCATCTAGCATTTCATCAATAAATTTTTGCAGCATACGACCTGCTTTTAAAGTTGAAGCAATTTCTCTAAGCTCACTAGGACTTAACATTCCACCAATTCTTGCTCGTTTCGCATGAGGTGTAATATCAAAAATTCCATCTAAAGGCACACGACCTTTTAAACGAATAACAGTTGCTCCCTCATCCGTTTCTTCCTGCCATTTCACTACTTCTTCAAATGAAGGTGATGGCATTAAATCTTTTATCTTTCTTCGTCCTAAAGACGAAGAGGCAAATGAATCTAGTTGGTCTCGAATTTTATCAAATTCAAGTGCCTTCATAGTTTTATTATTCATGGAGAATAATCCCCCTTACAATACTTGTTATTTTTCTAAGTTAGTCATTTCGTTTTAAAAAAGTAAGCACTTCTTCTACATTTTGGCTATTTAAAACCGTACTTCTTGCTAGCTGCGCCTTCATAGCTGTTGACACGCCAATGCTCATATGATCAAGCATTTCCATATTATGAGCATCTGTATTAATCATAATCTTTACACCAACTTCTTGAGCTTTCTTCAAATTCTCAGCAGATAAATCTAGTCGATGTGGATTCGCATTTAGTTCAAGAGCTGTATTCGTTTCCTTCGCTAATTGTATAAGGGCGTCCATATCTACATCATAGCCATCTCTTCGACCAATCAATCTACCGGTTGGATGGGCAATAATGTCAACATGCGGATTTCTTAAAGCCGTTGTTAAACGTTCCATAATTACTTCACGACTTTGTGAGAAGCTTGAATGGATACTTGCAATCACAATATCTAGTTCTTTTAATAACTCATCATCAAAGTCAAGCGTTCCATCAGGTAAAATATCCATTTCAATACCTGATAGTATAAGAATATCATCGTATTTTTTATTATACTCTTTTATTATTTGTATTTGTTCTCTTAATCGCTCTTCTGTTAAACCATTTGCTACCTTTAAATATTGAGAATGGTCTGTAATAGCCATATAACGATAGCCTTTTGCACGACACGCTTCAATCATTTCTTCTATTGAATAAGCACCATCACTCCACGTAGAGTGCATATGCAAATCGCCTTGTATATCACCATGTACAAGAAGCTCCTCTGGCTTATAACGTTCCACTTCAGTACCGTCTTCACGTGCTTCTGGTGGGATGAAAGGCACACCAAAATGTTTGAAAAATGCTTCTTCACTTTCAAACGTTTGTATCTCACCCGTCTCTACATTTTCAACACCATACTCACTAATCTTTTCACCACGTTCTTTAGCCAATTGTCTCATTCGTACATTATGATCTTTAGAGCCAGTAAAATGATGGAGTGTTGTAATAAACTCTTCTGGCTTCACTAAACGAAAGTCAACTGAAACATCATATTGATATTGGAGAGTTACAGATACTTTTGTATCTCCAGCTGCGATAATATTCTTTACGTTTGAGATGCTTAAAAGTTTCTCTCTTACTTGATTTGGTTCATTCGTAGCAATAATAAAGTCTAAATCCTTCACTGTTTCTCTCATTCTACGCAGACTACCAGCTCTAGAATATCGAACGGCTTCAGGAATTGTAGCTAAAAAAGCTTCAATTTCACTAGCAATGGGCATAACAAAAGAAAGCGGTAATCTTTCTGGTCCAGATCCTTGCTCTTTAAGTGCGACAAGTATTTTCTCTTCTGACTTAGCTCCAAAGCCCGCAAGAGCACTCACTTTTTTCTCTTCACATGCTTTCATTAATTCTTCGCGGTTCGTAATTCCAAGCTCCTTATAAAGCTTTGCAATTTTTTTGCCGCCAAGACCTGCAATTTGCAATAATGGTACTAATCCCTCTGGTACTTCCGCTTGCAGTTGTTGTAATGTTTCTGATTGACCAGTTGTTATGTATTCTTGAATAACAGCCGCTGTTCCTTTACCAATACCAGACATTGTTGTAAAATCATCAATTTCTTTCAAGCTTCGCTGATCATTTTCAAGACTTGCAGCCGCTTTTCGAAATGCTGAAATCTTAAAAGGATTTTCTCCCTTCAATTCCATGTACAGAGCTATTTGCTCAAGCAATTTAATAATATCCTTCTTATTCATTGTCATCTATAATCACCCTACTCAATGGATTACTATTTCATAAACTATTTACATTTTTCATTATAAAGATACATTCACTGAAAATAAATCACAATAAAAAAAGCTGGTCCAAAAGAGTTAAATCATTGTTCTAACCCTTTTGGATCAGCTCTATGCTGAAATATATGAAAACCAAAGATCTTTAATTTGATCTGATAATATCGGAGTATACTTAATCATCATTTCCGCAAAAAACGACCCTTGAATACCATCTTGAATGTTCTGCACTGGTAATAATGCAGCTAGGTATAAAAGAATAAACATGATAAGATACGTTTCAAGGAACCCAAGAATTCCTCCACCCCATCTGTTTAATGTTTTAAGAATTGGAAATGAAGCCAAGAAATCAAACATCGACCCAAGAATCTGCCAAGCGATCTTCACCACAAAGAAGATAATAATAAAAGCTATCGCATTGTAGTATGCTTGATCAATACCTACTTTATCAAATAACATCGTAATAGATGATGTATCAGCTACTGATGGGAATGGTATCCACAATTCTAGCTTTGGAGCAAGGTCGTCGTAAAAAATAACAGCGACAATAAATGCAACTATAAAGCCTGTCATATGTATTAATTGGAGAATAAAGCCTCTTCTTAATCCGACAGTAAGACCGATTAAAAAGACGGCCAAAATTATTATGTCAAGCATCGTGTTCAATCCTTTTCGTTCTTTTGTTCTCTTTGAATGTCTTGTAATTGCTCTTTCACTTTAAGATAATCATGTATAGCATTCACCGCTGTAAGAACTGCTAGTTTACTAACATCGAGATACGGATTCTTCTCACTAATTTCACGCATCTTATCATCAACGAGAGAGGCAACTAGTCGAATATGGCTGGAAGATTCCGTGCCGACAATGGTATATTGCTGGCCATATATATCAACTGTTATTTTATTTTTATTATTGTCTGACAAAATCATACCCCCCACTTCCAAAGAATCCTAATCTCTATAATACCATGAACATCTGAACCTTGAAAGAAAAAAACATAACTTTAACGAGGCTGTAACAGACCGACTAGATATATTGATTATAAAGAGCTATACTCATCATTAACTGCATTTTTCATTACAGAAATTATTCAAAGATATTAAGTTTTAATTAAAAATATAATACATGTACAAAGGAGACTAACTAATGGCAAACGTCGTTTTACAAATGACTCTTTCTTCCATTTCCGAATTAAAAGCTCATTACCAAGCCAAAATTTCACCTACTGTTCCACCAGGTGGTGTTTTCGCTGCAAAAGTTGATCGTTGCAATATAACAGCTTACAAATCTGGGAAAGTGCTGTTTCAAGGAGCTAATGCAGAGAAAGAAGCAGGACTCTGGAGTTCTAAAGCTAGCACACCAAAGCCAACTACAGCTACTAAAAAAAGCTCAGTGAAAAATCATGCTTATACTCCACCTAGCAATATCGGCGAAATGAGCATCATTGGCTCCGATGAAGTTGGAACAGGCGACTACTTTGGTCCAATTACTGTCGCTGCTGTATATGCTGATAAAGCCTCCATCCCACTGTTGAAAGAATTAGGTGTAAGAGATTCAAAGAATATTAAGGATCCTGAAATCCTTCAAATCGCATCACAATTAAAGCATGCTGTTCCTTTTTCCCTACTTGTCCTAGATAACGTGAAGTACAATACCTTACAAGCAAAAGGTATGTCGCAAGGCAAGATTAAAGCATATTTACATAATCTAGCGCTCAAGAAATTAATCGAAAAAATTAAGCCGACAGAAGCTGAGGCAGTACTCGTCGATCAGTTCGCAAAACCAGATGTATTCTTCGGTTATTTAAAAGATCAAGAGCAGTTTCAAGCGAAGAAAATTTATTTAAGTACTGGAGCCGAAAGCGTTCATGTTAGCGTTGCTGCCGCTTCCATTCTAGCGAGGGCTGCCTTCGTCAAAAAATTCGAAGCACTAAGTAAAGAAGCCGGCTTTACCATTCCTAAAGGAGCAGGACCCCATGTTGATGTTGCCGCCGCTAGACTAATAAAAGAAAAAGGGATGGAAAGCTTACAATCCTTTACGAAGATGCATTTCGCAAATACTGATAAGGCGAAGAAATTGTTGAAGAAATAAGGTTTAAAATAGAGAACAAATAATTCAGTGGTTTCTAGAAATTAACCAGTGACTTCATGATAGAATCCCGTCAATGCACACAAAAAAAGAGTTTTGTTTTCTTAAACAAAACTCTTTTTTTTACATTTTCAATAAAACACCCATTTTAGATACTATCTCGCTTAATTTTGAAAAAAGATGGATTGCAACTAATCAGAAAACTATCACTTATAAAACACATCAAATTCCTCCCACATTTCTTCTAGCCCTTTAAATTTTTCATTTATATTACCTTGATTTTCTCTACCAACCGCTACTAAGAGCGCGTTAATAAGACTTAGAGGTGCAACAAATGAATCAATAAAGGTCGGCATATGGCTTGATGCAGTTAATACAACATCCGCATATTGAATTAGTGGAGATAAATGATTATCTGTTATTGCAATTGTATTTGCTTTTTTTTTCTTTGCATAAGAGAAAATATCAATTGTACTCTTTGTATATCGAGAAAAACTTATCCCTATAACTAAATCTTCTTCTCCAAGTGTATACAATTGTTCAGAGGCAAATTCTGTCGAATGAATTAATTCAGCTCTCCTAACCAAAAATTGCAAATAATATTGCATAAATATACCTAATGACAAGGCACTACGATTAGCAACTATATAAACATTCTTTGCATTACACAACATTTTCACCGCTTGCCGAAATGAATATAGGTCAAGAGATTCAATAGTAGCTTTTATATTTTCAATATTATCTAGAAAGATATTGTATACTTCTTGATCAGCATCTTTATACACTTCATTGGACATCTTTAATCTTTCAGTTGTAGTTAATTGCTTCTGTATCGACTGTTGCATTTTTTGTTGTAATTCAGGATATCCTGAGAAACCCAGAAATGTAGCAAACCTCACTACAGTAGCATCACTTACATCAGTCATTCTTGCTAATTTTCCAACTGTAAAAAAAGGAATATTATTTGGATTTTCCAATATATATTTAGCTATTTTCAACTGGGACTTACTCATATCTTCCATTTTTTCAGCAATAAGTTTATATATATTTTCCATATGCACCTTTCATCGTTACTTAATATTCTAGTTTTCATTCAAATACTATGACAAAAAGCTATCCTTTAAGAAAGCATGTAATTAAAATATCAATTAATCTATCAATATCCTTATTTTAGCATATCCGCAAATGTTCACCTATTAAATAATTATATACAATACTTTTTTTAAATTAAAAATTAAACAAGTGATTTTAATACTTTTTCATAAGCTTCAAGTGTTTTATTTACTTCTTCTTCTCCATGAACAGTAGAAATACTATAGCGATTTAATGGTTTAGTATATATTCCTTCATTTAATAAACGGAAGTCCAATTCTTTACGTAATTCAAAATTTGATTTTTGTAATTGACGATAGTTAGTAACTTTACTTTGTTCCGTAATAATTACATTAAAGATTGAACCCAATCCTATTGCTTGCATACTTATTCCATATGCATCAAACAAATTACTCAATCCTTTTTTTAGTTGATTCGTAACAATAAAAACATTATCAATTTCTCGTTCCAAATGCTTTATTGTTGCTAATCCAGCAGCGAGAATTGTTGGATGCCCATTATATGTTCCACTATGGAATAATACTTCCTCAGCTCTTGATTTTTTACTCTGACTAGAATCAAATACATCGGAATAATTGATAGGTGCCAGAATAGACATAATATCTTTTTCCCCACCAACAATTCCAACAGGAAATCCTCCACCTACGACTTTACCTAGAGTTGTAAGATCTGGATTTATTCCATAAACAGATTGTGCACCTCCAAGCCCTAAACGAAACCCGGTTTTCACTTCATCAAAAATAAGTAAAATCCCTAAATCTTTAGTGATTTTTCGCAATCCATCCATGAAAGATTGTTCAGCCGGGATAAATCCCCCTTGAATTGGCTCCAGAATGACTGCCGCAATTTCATCCTTTCTCTTGCTTAAAATCTCAGAAGCTGCTTCTAGATTGTTGAAAGGCAAAATAATGGTATGTTCTTTATAATAAGAATCAACCCCTTTTGATTCAATCACAGCTTTTGGTTCATGTTCACTTCCAGCAGCCTCGATTGCTGGATTTACACTGAGAAGAACCTGATCGTACCCGCCATGATAATGACCTTCAAACTTAGCAATCTTTTGTTTTCCTGTATAAGCATGAGCTATACGAATAGATAGAAGGGTAGCTTCTGTCCCCGAGTTAGTATATCTAATACTCTCCATACTTGGATATAATTCCGAGACCTTATTTGCCATATCAATTTCAAGCTGATGTGGTGTACCAAACAAAAACGTTCCATCTTCTTCAATTTGAGAATTTATTGCCTGAATAATTTCTGAATGTCCATGACCTAGCATTAACGCACCATACGAAAGAAGATAATCAATGTACTCATTCCCATCAAGGTCATACAAATATGCTCCTTTTGCCTTTTTCATAATAATCGGATATGGATCAAAAGCTTTGATATTTGCTGTAACCCCACCAGGCATAATTTCTTTTGCACATTTGACAAACTCTTTTGATTTTGGAGATCTCGCTATATATTGATTCAATGAACTATTACTTTTTATTGCGCACACAATTACCCACCCCATTTTATTTTAAATAACCCTATAAATATTTTAAATAAATGTGTAATTCAGAATAAATCAAATATAACTAATTTGCAATAATTATTTCATAAATTAAATAAAAAGAAATATATATTTCTTTTTATTAGGAAAACAATGAAATAATTATTGCATTTTCAGAAAATTTAAGTAATAATGATTGCATATTCAGGAAAATAATTACAGAAGGAGGAGTTGAATGAAAAAAAGATTTGCGTTATATATATTAATCGCCACAGTTTTAGGGGCTCTTTTTGGACATTTCTTACCCGAGGCAGGTATAGCAATTAAACCAATAGGTGATGCTTTTATTCGATTAATTAAAATGGTTGTAATCCCGGTAATTGTAACAACATTACTTGTAGGTATTACTAATGTTGGGGACATTAAACGCATGGGTAGAATAGGAGTTAAAACAATCATTTGGTTTGAAATTATTACTACACTAATCCTTTGTATCGGACTCGCTGTCGGTAATATACTAAAACCAGGGGAGGGTATTGATTTAAGTAATCTTCCCAAGGCAGATATTTCATCTATCTCTGAAAATACATCCATTATTATGGATGAAACCACTTTACTTCTAAATATTATTCCAACCAATATAGTTGATGCACTTGCTAAAAGCGATCTTCTAGCTGTAATTTTCTTTTGCTTCATGTTTGGTATTGCATTAGTAAGTATTCATAAAGAAGCTAAGCCTGTTATAGACGTTTTAGAAGTAGCATCAAAAGCTTCCTTCAAATTAGTTAGTATGGTAATGGCAACCGCTCCAATCGGTGTATTTGCTTTAATGGCAGCAACAATTGGGAAATACGGAATTACTCTATTAATTCCGCTATTAAAATTAATAATCGCAGCCTATGTTGGACTAGCCATTGTACTATTTGTTCTTTTCCCTATTATTGCTTTCTTCTTAAAAATAAAAATTGTCGACGTTTATAAAATGATTTGGGATCTAATGCTGCTAGGCGCCGCAACAGGTAGCACTGAAACTGTAGTACCTGAACTAATGAAAAGACTGGAGAAATTTGGCGTTCCCAAATATATCACTTCATTTGTTATTCCATCTGGAATGCCATTAAACTCTGACGGTACAACATTATATTTAACGATTGCAGCACTTTTTATTGCCCAAGCCTTCGGTATCGAAATGAGTTGGACTCAACAAATAACAATGCTTTTATTATTCATAGTAACAAGTAAAGGTGTTGCTGCTGTTCCTTCTTCTTCAATGGTAATCCTTTTAGCTACAGGTACTGCAGTTGGACTTCCCCCAGAAGGTGTTGCTCTCATTATCGGAATCGATAGAATAATTGATATGGCACGAACTGCTATTAATGTAATTGGTCACGTCTTTTCTTGCGTTGCAGTTGCAAAATGGGAAAAAGTTTTCAATAACAAATTAGCAAATTCTTATTTCTTGAATCCTCCCACTAACAACGATAACAAGGAAATACCTTCCTGATTTGAGATTTTAGCCCTTATATCTTTAAATTGATGATGTAACAATATCAAATTTCTAAAACGGTCATATATTAGGTATCAAAAAGACTTCGGATTAACACCCGAAGTCTTTTTGATACTCTATTATCCACGCAATTCCGCGCCAGCTTTTTCTTTAACTGCATCTAAAACTTTATTATGTGCTTTTGTAATATCTTCGTCTGTTAATGTTTTAGTAGGATCGAAGTATTTTAATGAGAACGCGATTGATTTCTTTCCTTCTTCCATGCGCTCACCTTCGTATAAGTCGAATACAGAAACCTCTTTCAATAACTTGCCACCGGCTTCTGTAATGATTGCTTGAATTTCACCAGCTACAGTTGCTTTATCAACAACAAGTGCGATATCACGAGTGATAGATGGGAAACGTGGAATGCTTGTATAAGCAATCGGTGCTACAGCCGCTTCTAGTAACGCTTTTAATGAAAGTTCGAACACATACGTTGCTTTAATATCATGGTTTTGTTCAACAGTTGGATGTACTTGACCAACATAACCGATATATTCTCCATTAAGTGTTACACTAGCTGTTCTTCCTGGGTGCATTCCTTCAACAACAGCTGCTTGGAATGTAATTTGGTCAGTTAAACCAAGCTTTTCAAACATTCCTTCTAGAATACCTTTAGCTACGAAGAAATCAAGTTGTTTCTTCTCACCTTGCCATAATTGAGAATGCCATAAGCCAGTAATTGCTCCAGCTACATGCTCTCTTTCTGTAGGTAATTCACCAGCATTGTTGTTTAAGTATACTGTACCTGTTTCATATAACGCGATTGTATCGTTTTGACGAGCTACATTGTATTGTAACACTTCTAATAAATGAGGTACTAAGCTTTGACGAAGTACGCTGCGCTCCTCACTCATTGGCATTGCAAGCTTCACTGTATCCGCTTTTTCGATTGCGAAAGTTGTTGCCTTCGCTTCAGAAGTTAAGCCGTACGTTACTGCTTGATAAAGACCAGCACCTTCTAAATAACGACGAACAAGACGACGTTTCGCTTGGTAAGGCGTTAATTGTCCTACTGTTCCAGTTGTATAAGGAAGAGTTTTTGGAATATTATCATAGCCATAAAGACGTGCTACTTCTTCTACTAAGTCTTCTGGAATTGTAATATCTCCACGACGAGTAGGTACTGTTACAGTAATTGTGTTACCTTCTATCGCACTCTCGAATTTCAATGCTGCGAAGATAGCTTCTACTTCAGACATAGTTAAAGAAGTACCTAATAGTGTATTGATTTTATCAATTGTAATTGAAACTACTGCTGGCTCAACAGCTAAAGTATCTACTTCTACTGAACCTGCTAATACTGTTCCACCTGCATATTGCTCCATTAGAGCTACTGCACGATCAGCTGCTGCACGTACACGAGCTGGATCTACACCTTTTTCATAACGAGCGCTTGCCTCACTACGTAGCGCATGATCTTTAGACGTTCTACGCACAGAAGGACCAGTGAAGTATGCTGACTCAAGAAGTACAGTAATAGTTGTATCACTTACTTCTGAATTAGCTCCCCCCATTACACCTGCAAGTGCAACTGGCTCAGTACCATTTGTAATAACTAATTGATGATCTTGAAGCGTGCGCTCTGCATCATCAAGAGTAACCATTTTTTCTCCAGCTTTCGCTTTACGTACAACAATTTTCTTAGAACCTAATTTGTCATAATCGAAAGCATGAAGTGGTTGCCCGTATTCTAATAAAATATAGTTTGTAATATCAACTACATTATTATGTGGACGAATACCAGCTGCCATTAGCGTTGTTTGTAACCAAAGTGGTGATGGACCAACTTTTACATCTTTAATCACGCGAGCTGTGTATAGTGGATTATCTTCGTTCGCTTCCACTTCAACAGCGATGTAATCAGAAGCTTTTTCAGCACTTTCCGTTACGTTGATTTCAGGCCATTTTACTTCTTGACCAAGAATCGCTCCAACTTCATATGCTACACCTAACATACTTAAGCAATCTGCACGGTTTGGTGTTAAGCCAAGCTCTAACACTTCATCATCTAAGCTAAGTTGAACTAATGCATCTGTCCCAACTTCAACATCACTTGGGAATACGAAAATACCAGTGCTGTATTCTTTTGCAATTAATTTCGTTTCAAAACCAAGCTCTTGTAATGAACAAATCATTCCGTGTGAAGCTTGACCACGAAGTTTTGCTTTCTTAATTTTGAAGTTACCCGGTAATACTGCACCTACAGTCGCTACAGCAACCTTTTGTCCAGCATCTACGTTTGGAGCACCACATACGATTTGTACTGGCTCTTCTGCCCCGATATCTACTTGACATACATTTAGTTTGTCAGCCTCTGGATGCTTCACTTTTTCCAAAACGTGTCCAACGACTACGCCTTTGATGCCTTCACTTTTCTTTTCGACACCTTCAACTTCAATACCGCTCTTTGTAATTTTATCAGCTAATTCTGCTGCTGAAATACCGTTTAAATCTACATATTGTTGTAGCCATTTATATGAAACAAACATTGTATAACCCTCCTCTTATTATTCTTCGTTACGCTCGAATTGTTTTAAGAAACGAATATCGTTACTGTAGAAATGTCTAATATCATCAATACCATATTTCAACATTGCAATACGTTCTACACCAATCCCGAATGCGAACCCAGAATATACTTCAGGATCGAAGCCTGACATTCTTAAAACGTTTGGATGAACCATACCAGCTCCAAGTACTTCAATCCAACCAGTTTGCTTACAAACGTTACAGCCTTTACCGCTACAGATTTTACATGAAATATCTACTTCAACAGAAGGCTCAGTGAATGGGAAGAAGCTTGGACGTAAGCGGATTTCACGCTCTTGACCGAACATTTTCTTCGCGAAAACTTCTAATGTTCCTGATAAGTCGCTCATTGCGATGTTCTTATCGACAACTAAACCTTCAATTTGCATAAATTGATGAGAGTGAGTCGCATCATCATTATCACGGCGATATACTTTACCAGGGCAAATGATTTTTACTGGTCCTTTACCAGCGTGCTTCAGCATTGTACGTACTTGAACTGGTGAAGTATGCGTACGCATTAACGTTTCATCTGTAATATAGAAACTATCTTGCATATCGCGAGCAGGGTGACCTTGTGGTAAGTTCAACGCTTCAAAGTTGTAGTAATCTTGCTCTACTTCTGGACCTTCCTCTACTGTATAACCCATACCCATGAATAAATCTTCTGCTTCTTCTACAATTCTTGTTAGTGGGTGAGCCGCTCCAGCTTTCACTGTATAACCAGGAAGTGTCACATCAATTGTTTCTGATGCTAATTTTGCGTTAATCGCCTCTTCTTCCAATACAGCTTGTTTGCTTTCAATACTCTTCGCAATCTCTTCACGGATCACATTGACTAAAGCTCCCATTTTTGGACGCTCTTCAGCTGATAATTTACCCATACCTCTAAGTACTTCAGTAATTGGACCTTTCTTTCCAAGGTACGCTACACGCACATCGTTTAACTCTTTCAAATCCGATGCAGCTTCAATTTTTTGAAGCGCTTCTGCTTGTAGTTGCTTTAACGTTTCTTGCATAACTTTATTTCCTCCTTTATCCGATTCATAATCGGTAATCATCACTTGGAACGATATTAGAAAAACACGACTTGTCGTCCGTAATGGCGAAAGTCGATGTCTTTTCTTATACTTTAAAGAAGTTAATCTTTATTAAAGTACAAAAAAACCTCATCCCTAATAAAAGGGACGAGGTTATCGTCGTGGTACCACCCTTGTTTATGTACAGCTATTCTGTACAATACTTCATTGGAATAACGGTCTTCTAAACCGGAGCATCTTTACGCAATACGCGGTCCCGATGTCAGCTCGAGAGGTGAACTTCACTCTTTCTCTTGATAAAAATGCTTGCAGTCTAAGGCATTTTCTCCCTTAATCATTCAAAAAAAGTTACTTTTCTCTGTCATTGCTTTTCATTTTTAAATTATACTCTCATATTATAGAGACTTTTCCTACTGTATGCAAGAACGGTTCATAAAGTTCTCATCTATTTACAAAATTGATATAACAATATACCCGTTGCTACTGTAACATTTAATGATTCAGCTTCACCTAAAATCGGAATATATAAGTTTTGATTACATTGCTGCAATACTACAGCACTCACACCATTTCCTTCGTTGCCCATTACTAATGCATACCTCTCAGACAACTCTACTTCTCGATAATCCCTCGCATCTTGCAATGATGTTCCATATACAGTAATGCCTTGCGCTTGTAGCTTTGGAATCCACTCTTGTAAATCCCCCTTTATCACTGGTATATGAAAGATAGATCCTTGTGTAGAACGCAAGGATTTTCCATTATACACATCTACGCATCCATTTCCACAAACAATGAGCTCAACACCAGCTGCATCAGCTGTACGAATAATCGTTCCAATATTACCTGGGTCCTGTACACCATCTAATAATAAGACGCGTGAATACGATGACGCATCTAACTGCTTTTGATCACAAATCGCAAAAATACCTTGCGTTGTTTCTGTTTCAGCCAATGCTTTTGCAACCGCCGAAGATACATGATATATTTCCTGATTATCTACATTCCATCCATGTGGGATTTCAATATGTTCGTCTACAATAAGTACACTCACATAATCTTTTTTCAATGCTTCTTCTACTAAATGAAATCCTTCTACGATAAATTGACCAGCTTTATCTCGTCCTTTTTTCGCAGTTAGTTTTTTCCATTCTTTCACTTTTTCATTTTGTACAGATTGAATGAACTTCACGTTTTCATTCACTCCTTTTCTTCTGTCCGATTTTCCTATTATAGCCTAAACATTATACATAATAAATCAACACTTGTGAAAAAATAAGCAGGAGAACTGTGTAAGGAGGAAAAAAGATGAATTTAAACTTGCGACATGCTGTTATTCAAAACGTAGCTGGTAATAGTCAAGATCAATTACAAGATACGATTGTAGATGCCATTCAAAGCGGTGAAGAAAAAATGCTTCCAGGGCTCGGCGTTCTCTTTGAAGTCATATGGCAAAACTCTACCCCTGAAGAAAAGAAAGAAATGTTATATGCATTAGAAAGCGGCTTAAAGAAATAATATGAATTTTAGCTGTACGAAAAATGATTTTTCATCATTTTTTGTACAGCCTTTTACACTTTTTTCACCATTCGAAATCGTTATCAATTAAATCTAATTTTTGCTTAGTAGACTACACAAGATAAATTTTGGTGCTTTTGGTCAAGATAAAACTCGCAAACTCCTTAAAACAACAAAGAATTCCTTTTCCGCACATAATAACTAATAATACGGTCTTGACTTATCAGACAGCCTAATTCTAAAACGTTGGTGATGATTTACATTGCAAAAATATTTGTAAAAGCGTGTCTCTTACGTGAACACCTAACTCTTTCTCTACTAATTGAATCATTTTCTTCGCTATTTTATTTGCTTGTGAGACTAAGTTTTGCTTCAATAACAATTCGATGTATTCAAAATATCCGGTTTCATGATACGGATCTTTCCTCAATATCTTCTCAAAGTACTCAAAACATTTACTATAATCGCATTGCTGATAATAATAACGTGCCAATATCGTCATTGCCTTCATATAAGTGGATTGAAGCTGATTGCGTTCTGGTTCCAAAAATATTTCATATGGGTACTCTTCAAAGAAATCACCTTGATATACTTGTTCCGCTTCCAATAATCGCTGTATATTTCCAGGCGAAAATTCATCACCTACCAACGTAGTTAACACTTGAAAGCGATCCACATCAAGACTCACTTCTGCTGTATTAAACTGATAATGATTATCTAGACGCTTCACATAGCGAGAATGTATTCCTGAAATTAAATTTGGTTCTAATGATTTCCTGAGCACAGATAAAGATACATGAAACTGATTTTGTAGAGAGCGCAAATCTCCATCAGGAAATACTTCTTCTAATAAAAGATCTTTATCAATTTTCTTATTTCTATACGTTATGAAATACTGAAATAATCGTAGACTCGCATTTCTTTTTATCACAACAGGTGTATTTTGATATAATATTTTCAAAGTTCCAAGTGTTTGAATCATAAGTTCTCTCTTCATTTCTTCTTTTACGACTACTTTTGAAGAATGTGAAGGTTCCATAATCCAATGATAATCATGCTCTTCACAAAGCTGCATTAGCTCCATACGTTTAAGCTTCTCCAATTTTGAATTGCCATTTCTAATAAACAAAATGATTTGAGCACTAATTACCCAACATTTATAATACGTATGCAAAGAAAAAGCACGATAAGCTTTCGACAAACATTCCTCTGCTTCTTTCCATTGATTATTACTGCAATAGCTTTTCCCCAATTCTAAATTTGACCATCCTATATCAAAATCAATTCGATTATTTTCTGATATAAAAGTTGCTTTCTTTCCCCATTCAATCGACTGTTCTAACTCACCTTTTTTTCGATATGTTCTACTTAGTGTTGGATACACAAAAATCAACGAAGATAAATCATATTGCAACGCCATATCCAATGCTTGTTCAATGTGAGGAACCGTTTCATCTATTTTGTTCTGATCCAAATAAATCGTGGCTATTGTATCAAGGGCGTGAAGCTGTGTATGTTTATTACCGATTCGATCCGAAATAAATAATGCTTTTCGTACATATTGCAACGCTTTCTCATATTCACCAAAGTATCGATAAATCTCGCCAATTAAATTCAAATTTAATGCACTCATAGGTTGATTATGAAAACGCTCAGACCCTTTTAATGATTCTAAAAAAAGATGCTTTGCTTTTAATACATCTCCTCGCATTAAATAAATAGTGGCCAATCGATGTTGTAGGTTACATAACCATAATTCATTATTCTCTTTTTTTAACATCGCAATATTTTCTTCAAAATGAACTGTTAATTCTTTAAGAATCGTTAATGGAATACATCTTATTAAAAATAATGTATTGTTCGCTAAAGACTCGCCAAGACAAATCTCCTCTAACCAACCATCTAATAAAACAATTGATTCCACTGGATTATAACGATTGCTAATCAGCCCCATTAATTTTGTAGCCCGGACATAATCATTCCCAATCGTCGAATGAGCAAAGGCATACACGAATTGATACCGTTCTTCATAAATAACTGCTAGTTTTAGATGTTCATTCACAATAACATCATTATGTACTAGCTCTTTATATTTCTGATAAAGAAACTGGCGAAATAGATTATGATAACGAATATAACCTTGCTCATCTCGATAAATGAATAAATGTTGTTTTAATAATTGTTTCAAAATCGATTTAGAGTGATTAATATTTAAAAACTGATCAATCACTTGTTCATCTAATTCGGAAAGCAAGCTAGTTCTATATAAGAAGTCCTTTATTTCTTCTCCTTGCGCTTCTAATACTTCGGTTGAAAGATAGTCATAAATGTCTTGAACTTTAGGAAACTCCGACCAGAAGAAAGAGCGTTCCACTACATTCATTTTATTAATGATTTCTAACAAAAGCTGGTAACTAGCAATCCATCCTTCCGTTCTTTTAAAAATTAATAATAATTCTTGATGTTCAAGTAATAAACCATTCATTGTATTAAAAAATTCTTTTGTTTCTTCTAATGTGAATGCTAAGTCAGAGGTAGTTAATTCTTTGTAGCGTTTTTCTAATTTGAGTTTTGTTGTAGATAAATGAGGCTGAACTCGACTGATGATAATAAAAGTAACTGCTGATGAACAATGTGCGAGTATCTTATGAATAATTGTTTCTATTTCTGGGCTTTGATCGACCCACTGATAATCATCTAAAACGATGAATAAAGGCTGCTCTCTTTTAGATAACAATTGAATAATAATCTCTATTTCTTCTTCTATACTATTCGGCTCTATTACATCTCCAGAAATATTTTGATATATTTCCTTATAAAGCCCTGCTTTAAGATGGCTAGTGAAAATTTGTACATATTGGTCCGAAGAATTTAATTGATACCATACTGTAGGTATATTATTCTCTTGAATATAACTGGAAACTAATGTTGTTTTTCCATATCCTCCATCCCCGACCACTGATATAAGTGATAATTGCGGATGATACTCGATAGCTTGAAACAAACGATTTCTAATTATATAAGGAGAGTAATTAGGCACTTTCAACTTGATTTCATCTAATTTCATCGTATCCCCCTCAATCCCCTAAAAAACATATTTCTAATTATATTTTATCTATTTGTAAGAATAATTCCTATCATTTGTAAGAAATCAGTAAGTTTCTCACTTTAACATTGAGTTTATAATAAATTTTCTGATAATTCAAACTTACAAAATAACGAAGGATGATTTATCACAATTTCAAAATTATTAACGAGAAAGGCATTACCCTTTATAATTTCAAATTAAATTCTAGGAGGAATAAGAATGACTAATAATTCTACTATTAGCAAGATTAGTGCTGAAACTTTAAAAGAAATGGATAAGAAGTATTATCTTCATCCAACAACACCATTAAAAGAACAACAAACAAACGGACCTGCTTTTATCTTTTCTGAAGCTCAAGGTATTCATGTAACTGATGTAAATGGAAATCAATATATTGACGGTGTTTCTTCATTATGGAATGTTAATATCGGATATGGTCGTAAAGAGATTGCCGAGGCTGCAAGTGAACAAATTTTAAAACTATCCTATAGCTCTTCTTTCTTTAATCACTCCCATGAAACAGTAATCCGCCTCTCAGAAAAATTAGCAAGCATCGCTCCTGGAGATTTAAATGTTAGCTTCTTTACTTCCGGCGGTTCAGAGTCAAATGAAAGCGCCATCAAAATTGTTCGCCATTATTGGAAATTGAAAGGTCAACCAGAGAAGAAGAAAATCATTACTTTAGATTTAAGTTATCACGGAGTAACAATGGGAGCAACAAGTGCAACAGGCGTTCCTGAATTTAAAGCAATGATTACAGCTATTGCACCTGATTTCCTTCATGCTCTACCTCATCAAACAGAATGTGAACGTGGTGATAAAACAGCACCAGGCTATGAAAGAAGTATTCGTGGCATCATTGAAAAAGAAGGAGCAGAAAATATTGCTGCTGTTATCCTAGAGCCAGTTCAAGGTGTTGGAGGAATTAAAATTCCACCTGCAGGATACTTACAAGCAGTTCGCGAATTATGTACTGAAAATAATATTTTAATGATTACAGATGAAGTAATTTGTGGTTTTGGAAGAACTGGTAAAATGTTCGGCGTAGAGAATTGGGATGTTGTTCCTGATTTAATGTCGATTGCAAAAGGTATTACAAGTGGATATGTACAATTGGGAGCTGTTATGATGACAGAGAAACTTCGTGATGAACTAGCGGAGCTATCTGATAATGTTTTCTTCCACGGCTTTACGTATAGTGGTCATCCGACAGCCTGTGCTGTTGCATTAAAAAATATTGAAATTCTTGAAAATGAAAATCTAGTCGGCAATGCAGCTGAAATGGGCAAAGAATTACTAAAAGGTCTTAAATACTTAGAGCAAAACCATAAAATCACAGCCAAGCCTAGAGCTATTGGCTTAATGGGAGCTATTGAACTATTAAAAGATCCAGAAAATGATGTTGCATTTGATCCATCTATTTACGCTGCTCCAATCGTTGTAGATGAATGTGCAAAGAGAAATCTTATTTTACGCCCACTTGTATTTGGTGGATTAAACGCAGTTGCTATCGCGCCACCACTAATCGTCACGAAACAAGATGTGGAAAAAATTATCGAAACATTATCTGATTCTATTAAAGCTTTCGAAAAGCAGGCTTTATAAAGTGAAATTTTGCTCGGTGGAAAACCTCCACCGAGCACTAGTTGAACCTATCGGGTTCTTACTGTCCCATTTAAACGCTCCTGCTTTTACTTCTAATCTCAGTGCGAGTTTGAACGGGATAAATAATTTGATTAACTAACACTCACATTCTAACTCTAAATAGGTATCCTCCTGTATTCGAGGATACCTATTTGTCTCTCAACTACTTTGCCATGTATTCTTATTTCCTATTTTTAATTGGAGGAGGTACTTAAAATGAAAGACGTCGATGTTACAACAAATGCTCATACTACTCTGTCAAGCAATGGGCAATCTCTTAAAAAAGTATTAAAAACACGAGATTTAGTAATCTTCGGAATGGTATTTATGGCTCCGGTCTCTGCACAAACTCTTTTAGGAGAACTATCTCAAGTATCGCAAGGGCATGCCGTTTTATCTTACTTATTTGGATTAATAGCCATGATTTTCACAGCGGTTTGTTACGGAAAAATGGCGGGTGCATTCCCGAAGGCTGGCTCAACCTATAGCTATACCTCTCAAGCTATTCATCCAAAACTCGGCTTTGTTGCAGGATGGGCTATTTTACTAGACTATTTATTGCTACCGATTCTTTTATATAAAATAAGTGCTGTGTTTCTTATGGAGATTCTTCCTGGCATGCCATTATGGCTTACTGTCCTTTTCTTTGTTGTCACAGTAACACTCACAAACTATTTCGGGGCACACGTGTCTTCACGAGTAAATATTATAATGACCGTTATCATGCTACTAAGCCTTGTCTTATTCATTGTATTCTCCATTAAAAGTTTATTGGGAACAGGCGGTGTAAGCAGCCTATTTTCCTTCAAGGCAATTTATAACCCAGATACATTCTCCATGAACGCCTTACTTACAGGCTCATCTATTGCCGTTCTTTCTTATTTAGGTTTTGATGCTGTAACAACTATGTCTGAAGACTCTAAAGTAACAGGAAAAATGGTTGGTCGAGCTGCTGTACTCTCCCTATTGATTAGTGCATTTTTTTATATTTTACAAGTGTACTTTGCTGCCGTTATTGTACCTGATTTTAATTCTTACAAATCTCAAGAAACCGCCTTCTTCGAAATTGCTGTAGCGGTCGGTGGACATAACTTGGCAACAATCTGTACATTAATTATTGCAATCTCTGGCATTTCAACTGCCTTAGCAGGGCAAGCATCCGCTTCTAGAGTACTGTTCAGTATGGGGAGCGATAGAATGCTACCAGCCTTCTTCTCACACTTACACCCTAAATTTAAAACACCTGTTAATAGTATTTTAATTCTTGCTGTTCTAGGCTACATTGGCGCTGTTCTTATACCGTTACCAGTATTATTTCAACTCATAGTATTCGGTGCTCTATTTGGCTTTATATGTGTAAATCTCTCTGTCATCGTCGAGTTCTATGGAAGAAGAAAAGAACGCTCCGGCATTCATTTCATTACGAATTTAATCTTTCCACTTTTAGGACTGCTAGTATGTGCTTATATTGGATTCGGT
Organism: Bacillus massiliigorillae; assembly: GCF_000380245.2. Taxonomy (GTDB): domain Bacteria; phylum Bacillota; class Bacilli; order Bacillales; family DSM-1321; genus Bacillus_AD; species Bacillus_AD massiliigorillae. The sequence goes on along the minus strand of NZ_HG428741.1, from coordinate 205,125 downwards.
ATGACAGTTATCGGTAAAATTGTAGGAATTAGCTGGATTACATGCGGCATTTTATTCCTCCTCTTCACAACAAAAGTATTAAAAAAGGATACTCAATTCATGGAAGATATGTAACCGCTCCAACATGATGAGATTTTATTAATGAATTAAAAATCCCCCTTATCCAATTCCATAGATAAGGGGGATTGCTATTAATCAAATGTAATATTATTTACCGCTTCACGATCTAATCGTTTAATCACTTCAGTAATGAGCTTCACTGTATTTTCATAATCATCACGGTGTAGAAGTGCTGCATGAGAATGGATATAACGAGTAGCAATTGTAATAGATAATGCAGGAACCCCATTAGCTGTTACATGAATTGAACCAGAGTCTGTCCCTCCACCAGCCATTGCATCGAATTGATATGGAATTTCTAATTCATCTGCAACATTTGTAATGAAATCGCGTAAGCCTTTATGTGAAACCATACTTGCATCATATAATACAATTCCAGGGCCTTTTCCTAGCTTGCCCATCGCTTCTTTTTCCGTTACACCAGGTGTGTCTCCAGCAATGCCAACATCCACAGCAAAGGCAATATCAGGCTGTACTTTGAATGCTGCTGTTTTCGCTCCACGAAGACCTACTTCTTCTTGTACTGTTCCAACACCGTAAACAACGTTTGGATGTTTCTCATTTTTCAGGTTCTTTAACACATCGATTGCAATAGCACAACCAATTCGATTATCCCATGCTTTTGCAAGTAACATTTTCGGATTGTTCATCACGGTAAATTCAAAATGTGGAACAACCATATCTCCTGGTCGAATACCCCATTCTGTCGCTTCTTCACGAGTTGAAGCACCGATATCGATGAACATGTCTTTAATCTCAACAGGCTTTTTACGCGCTTCTGGAGGTAAAATATGAGGTGGCTTTGAACCCATAATACCTGTGATTTCACCTTTACTTGTTACGATTGTTACACGCTGTGCCAGCATTACTTGTGACCACCAGCCACCAACTGTTTGGAAATATACAAAGCCTTTATCGTCGATGCGTGTAACCATGAAGCCTACTTCATCCAAATGACCAGCTACCATGATTTTCGGGCCGTTTTCTTCGCCCACTTTTTTCGCTACTAAACTTCCTAAACCATCTGTTGTTACTTCATCAGCATATGGCTCTATGTATTTTGTCATTACTTCTCGTGCTTCTTTTTCATTTCCCGGAATAGCTTTCGCATCCGTTAAATCTTTCAGCATTGTTAATGTTGGATCTAATTGCGTCATGCTTGTTCCTCCTTATTGTTCAACTATTCTTATTATACCTTTCCTTTATCACTTCTAGAAGAAAACTATACGTGAACAATGTCTTCTTGTAGTCTTTTTAAGTGTACGTCACTTTTAGCAATATATGCTTCCTCCACTTCTGCTTGTGATAAGCCGAGAAGATCAGCTAAGTGAAGATAGTTAAAATACAATACTCTATATATTTCAAATGTATTCCTTACTCGAAGAATACTTATTGCTTCAAATACATGTAAAACTTGTGTCGCTACATCCTGCTCACCAATATGAATTCTACATTCACTATATAATCTATTTTGAAACCCTAACTCGCAACCTATAGAAAGTATGTAAAACATACCATTCACATATCGTTCTAAGATTTTACCTTTAGAAACTTCTTCTTTCTCATCCCAATATTTATAACAACGTGTAGCATTTGCAATGCTACCTAACTCCGCTAACAAGGCAACTATTTTCTTATCCATTAAGCATTCATCTTGTAATTTATAAGCCTTTTCAATACGTTGATCTAAAACTTCTTGAATGGTAAACAATTTTGCTGTATTCATTTCTGCCTCCTCTAATGGAATATTTCTTATTTAAACTTATTACTAAAAATAGATTTTGCTTTTGAAAATGAAAGTAGTACTAGCATGTCACACAACGTGGAAATGTAAGAGGTTTAACAATTAGAAAAGAGTCCATTTCGTTGAATATACGAAACTAGACCAATTGTAAAAGTATAACTAAATCGATTAAAGCAAGAATCGGTAAACCAACCTTAAAATTTAAATGCTTTGTTTTATGCCGAAAATAGAACATACCGACAGTTGCCCCTATCGCACCACCTATAAACGCAACCGACCACAATGTCGCTTCTGAAATGCGATATTGTCCTTTTCTAGCTTTCTTTTTATCTACTCCCATTATAGTTAGACCAATGATATTTATTACCCCGAAATAATACAAAACAAACAACATTTCGTCTCCCTCCTTATATTGTAAAAATGACAATCTGACCTATGATTTACCATAAATATAATAACCTACTCACTCTATACGTTTTTTAAAAAACTAAACATAAATTAAACAATATACAAAAAAGCCACTCTCTATAGAGAATGGCTTTTTAATCAGCTCTTCGTTTTAACAACGAAAGGGCATCTTATTTTTCTAAATGTTTTTTTGCAGTGTTTGCTAATTCAGTGAATGCAGCAGCATCAGAGATAGCAAGTTCTGATAACATTTTACGGTTTACTTCGATTTCAGCAAGCTTTAAACCGTGCATTAAACGGCTATAAGAAAGACCGTTCATACGAGCAGCTGCGTTGATACGAGTAATCCATAATTTACGGAAGTCGCGTTTCTTTTGGCGACGATCGCGGAATGCATACATTAATGATTTCATTACTTGTTGTTTTGCAACTTTGAATAATGTATGTTTTGAACCATAATAACCTTTTGCTAATTTAAGAACTTTTTTACGACGTTTGCGAGTAACAGTACCGCCTTTTACACGTGGCATGTAATTCCCTCCTATTTAAATCGATCGATCGACGATTACTTAATGTTGTCTAACATGTGGCGAATACGTTTGAAATCGCCTTTGCTTACTAAACCAGCTTTACGTAGTTTACGTTTTTGTTTTGTTGATTTGTTTGCGAATAAGTGGCTAGTGTAAGCTTTTGAACGCTTAAGTTTACCAGAACCCGTTTTTTTGAAACGTTTTGCAGATCCGCGGTGAGTTTTCATTTTAGGCATTTGGATTTCCTCCTCGAATACAATCTATAAAATTACTTTTCGTTTTTCGGCGCTAAGATTAAGAACATGCTGCGTCCGTCCATCTTAGGAGCTTGCTCTACAGTAGCAAGTTCAGTGCATTCCGCAGAGAAGCGGTCCAATACGCGCTGTCCGATTTCTTTATGAGTAATCGCACGACCTTTAAAGCGAATGGATGCTTTCACTTTATCTCCCTTTTGCAGGAACTTATGGGCATTGCGAAGTTTTGTATTAAAGTCATGCTCATCAATTGTTGGGCTCAAACGAACCTCTTTCAAGCTGATGATTTTTTGATTTTTTCGCGCCTCTTTTTCTTTCTTTTGTAACTCGAAACGATATTTTCCGTAGTCCATAATACGGGCTACAGGTGGTTTTGCGTTAGGAGCAACTAGCACTACATCAAGATTTACACGAGCAGCAATATCCAGAGCTTCGAATTTTGTCTTAATGCCCAACTGCTCTCCGTTTTGGTCAATGAGACGAACTTCGCGGGCACGGATGCCCTCGTTTACCATCATGTCTTTACTAATAGTTAGCCACCTCCAAGGTTTATTTCCGAATACATCATTTGGGTCAGTGAAGATTAACAAAACCGCAATAAAAAAGTGTGGATGCATGATACACCCACACTATGATCGACTAATTAGACAAACGTCAAATAAGAAAATCAAAACCTGTAAACAGCTTAAAGCGTTATTCAGGTGAGAAGCGGGTGCTTCTTCTTTCCTCAAATTAGTATTCAATTTTTACCTTTATGACTATATCATAAGGTGACCGGCATGTCAAATGCCAAAATCATTTTCAACAACAAAATTTATATTAACAAAGAGTCCGCTTTTTTGCAACTAGTTTTTTTATAACACTAGCGTTATTAGCGTGTAACCTCTGCTACTACCATGTTTTTAAAGTCTTCGAAAGAAAGAGTTTCTGATTTTTGCTCACCATATTTACGAACATTTACAGTATTTCCCTCAACTTCTTTATCACCTAGCACAAGCATATATGGAATTTTTTGCATTTGCGCTTCACGGATTTTATATCCGATTTTTTCATTACGGTGATCTAAATCTACACGTAATCCAGCAGCTTGTAATTCTTCTTGAACTTTCTTAGCATAGTCAAGATGAACATCAGGTGATACAGGAATTACTTGTACTTGTACTGGAGCAAGCCATGTAGGGAATGCACCCTTGTACTCTTCAATTAAGAAAGCAACGAAACGTTCCATTGTTGATACAACACCACGGTGAATAACAACTGGACGATGTTGTTTACCATCTTCCCCAACGTAAGTTAAGTCAAAGCGTTCTGGTAATAAGAAGTCAAGTTGAACAGTAGAAAGTGTTTCTTCTTTTCCTAAAGCTGTTTTTACTTGAATATCTACTTTAGGACCGTAGAATGCTGCTTCACCATCCGCTTCGAAATATGGCAATCCAAGCTCATCCATTGTTTCTTTTAACATTGCTTGTGCTTTTTCCCACATTTGATCATCATTATAATACTTCTCTGTGTTCTCAGGATCACGATAAGACAGACGGAAAGTATAATCATTTAAGTTAAAATCTTTATACACATCTAGAACTAAGTGAACAACTCGCTTAAATTCTTCTTTAATTTGGTCTGGTCGAACAAAGATATGAGCGTCATTTAAAGTCATTCCACGAACACGTTGAAGTCCAGAAAGAGCTCCACTCATTTCATAACGGTGCATTGTTCCAAGTTCCGCAATACGAATTGGTAATTCACGATAGCTATGAATATCATTTTTGTAAATCATCATATGGTGCGGGCAGTTCATTGGACGTAAAACTAACTGTTCATTGTCCATATCCATTACAGGGAACATATCGTCTTGATAGTGATCCCAGTGACCTGATGTTTTATATAAATCAACACTTCCCATTACTGGTGTGTATACGTGATCGTAGCCAAGACGTACTTCTTTATCCACGATATAACGCTCAATAATACGGCGAATAGTCGCACCTTTTGGTAACCACATAGGTAGACCTTGTCCTACTTTTTGTGAGTTTGTGAAAAGGTTTAACTCTTTCCCGATTTTACGGTGATCACGCTCTTTCGCTTCTTCTAATAAGCGTAAGTGCTCTGCTAATTCTTCTTTCTTGAAGAAAGCAGTTCCGTAAATACGTTGTAGCATTTTATTATCACTATTACCACGCCAATAAGCACCTGCAACGCTTAATAGTTTAAATTCTTTAATTTTACCTGTTGACGGTACGTGTACCCCACGGCAAAGATCAGCGAAATCACCTTGCTCATAAATTGTTACACTTTCCTCTGCTGGAATAGCACCGATAAGCTCTACTTTATACTCATCCGCTTTAAAGAAATCAAGCGCCTCATCGCGTGATACTTCTTTTCGAACAACTTCAATATTTTCATTGATGATTTTCTTCATTTCTTTTTCAATAACAGGAAGATCCTCTGTAGAGATTGGTTGATCAACGTCGATATCGTAGTAGAAACCACCTTCAATAACTGGACCAACACCTAGTTTTACGTTTTCTTGACCATAGATACGTTTAATAGCTTGAGCCATTAAGTGAGCAGTACTATGACGTAAAATTTCTAAAGCATCTTGAGATTCTGGTGTAATAATTTCGATTGATGCATCTTGTTCAATTGGTCTTTTCAAATCATATAATTCGCCGTTTACTTTACCCGCAATTGCTTTTTTGCGTAGTCCTGGGCTGATAGACGCTGCGATATCTTCTGTTGTAGTGTTTTGTGCGAACTCCTTCACAGAGCCATCAGGGAAAGTAATTTTTAGCATTTCAGACATTATTATTTCCTCCTACATAATTATGTTTTATTCAAATGAGGCTAGATTATCTATTTATCCAGCTATCCATGAAGACAATAAAAAAGCCCGCCCCTGTAATAAATACAGGGACGAGCTAGTATAAACTATATAACCCGCGGTTCCACCCTGGTTTCATCTTAATCAAATGGTTTTGAATAGATGACACCTTAAAAACTAATAACGGTAGTTTCCCGTCAGCTATTACTCATGAAATAATTTTCACAGCTGAAGTTTAGAGGTGGTAAACAAAGAGCTCAGAATAGGAAGCTTGCAGCCTGATGGCCTCCCTCTCTACGAATCGTTACAAATTGTTCGTGTCCTCATCATTACTTTTTTCGAATAATGCTTTTGTATGTAAGATATTATAAATTGTTACGGCATTAAAAGCAAGAACATGCTATTTCTTTTCACACTCTTTTTTTATGAATATAAAGCAAACATAATTATAAATGTATTTGATTATTATCAAACATTTCACGTGAAAGAATACTTACTCTTTCTTCGAATATGCGTGTAATTGTTAAGACTAAAGGAATATCTTCTTCATCACTATAAATATATAAGTGTTTTGGAGCTATAGAAATAAGTGGTGCAAGAACATTTGAATCGATATACATTGGATAATCAGAGAACAACCTTCGATCAATGAATCCAGTAAGTTCTTCTCTTTCAATTTTTTTGAAGCAATCATTATAGAACTGAAAATAATGATGATGGAGTAAATGAAGTTTTTCAATTTTCGGAGGTACAGATAACATATAACTACGAAGAGTATGAACAAAACTCTGATAGTCTTGCTCCATTTTGTATTCATCAATCGCTGTTTCAACATACGTAATTAAATAATCCAACATCCCTCTTAATCGAAAAAATAAAAACGATGGAAAGGAAAAAGAAACCTTCCTCTCAAAAATCGATAATAATCCATGATACATTTTTTGATCAATATGATCCCAAAATGTACGACACTTCTCTTTATCTTCTTGCATAATCGAAACGGCTAATTCAACTATTTGAATACTCTCTTCCTGATCAGTAAAGAAAAATTTCTCTTGCACGATTTGTTGTAGCCATTGTGATAATACATCTTTTTGAATATATGTTACAAAAGCTCTACGCATCATATGTAGCATAGCTGTTAATTCTTGCTCCTCCATCGCAAGAGAAATTGTATCACTATGTTCATAATGTATATTTGAAATTAATTTTACACTATTGTTTTGCTGTAAAATAATTTGCTTAATTCGCAGCGCTTGCTGCTCGGTTTCAAAATGAATTTGTAGCAAAAAAACCCCTCCTACCCCAACGTTCCCTATATGTATATGGAATTTATTGTTTGTTTAGAAGAGAAAAACCCATAGAAATCGTCTAGATTTAGAGGATTTTATGGGTTTATGCTTATAATTTTTTAAAAATATATAACTTTGTACAGCATCAAAAGAAACAGGTGCCGTTTTTTACTTATTGCCTTCTGTTTGTACCATCTAATAAATATGGATCAGCCAACGTTTTAATACGCTCCATAATGCGCGCTGCTTTTACTTCTTCTTTTTCTCCTCGCTGTGAATATGTTAAATGGTTTTGCAACTGTGCAAAATCAAAGTTCGAAGTAAAGAATGTTGGTAGCTGATCTGCCATTCGATGCTGTAAGATCGGACCTAATACTTCATCACGAGACCAGCTTGTCATTGTTTCAGCACCGATATCATCCAACATAAGAACAGGAGCATTCTTCACAAACTCAAGCTTTTCATTCAATGTGTTGTCACCGATTGCCGATTTAATTTCACGAAGAAAATCAGGAACATAAACAAGTAAGCTCGAGATATTTTTATCTGCTAAATCATTAGCTATAGCTCCTAATAAATATGTTTTCCCCACACCGAATGAGCCGTAGAAATACAACGCTTTCGGCTTCTTTCCTGACATATAATCATCGATAAAACGATCTGCCGCTTCGACTGCTTTCGCTTTAACAGAACTGTTAATATCAATATCAAATAATGTCGCAGAAAGAATATCCCTCGGAATATATAAGCTTTGAATTAATTTCTCTCGATGACGTCTTTCATCCGCTTTCTTCTTCGTTGGACAAGGTTCATAAAACAATTCAATTGCTTTCCCTTGTAATTTCATATGTGGAATAAAACCCTTTATGGTATTTTTACACTCCGTTAACGAAGGACAATGTGAACAATCTTTCTGTTGAGTCGTATAGTCATAGAATTTCATTAAGCTCTTTTCTACAGTTTCTTCGTCTATCAAAGAGCTATGACGGTTTAAAAACTCTTGAATGTCAGGGTGAGACAACGTTTCCTTCCTAATCGCCTCATACCTTTTTGAGAAATCATTTGTATGGGTGAGACCTGATAAAGCCTGATTGATTTTTCTCATTTATGATCACCCTTTTCTTTTGTATTTTTCTTTTAGTTTAGCTTGTAATTCCGCTTTCTTCGCTTCAAAATCAACATCCTCGTCCGATTTTACTTCTACTTTCTCTACTTTGTCCTTCGTTTCATTATTCTTTAACCACTCTGGAACAATTTCAGTTCGAACAGGCTTTTGAGTTTTTTTCGAATAAGTCGTTTTCCCTTTTGCTTTCCGTTCCTGGGCCTGCTTATATTCGTTTTTCGCTAATTCCATTGCCTCTTTAACTGTCTTAACTTTCTTTCTTGACCACTGACCAGCAATCTTCTCTACATAAGCCTTGGAAAGCTTCATATCTGTCATAATCATCACATATTCCAACAGGACATTCATGACCCCAGGTGACAGTTTCTGCTTCATCATCACTTCTTCAACAATCTGCAAATCAGCCTTTGATGGTTCGCCTCCACCAGCATGTTGAATTAATAATTCTCGAGGTGAAATACTCTCCAAAAGTTGGATTCGTTCTTCTTCCTTCGATAGCGGCTTTTGAACTTCACTTTTATATTTAGCTGGCTGCACTTGCTCGACTAATGTTGGATACTCTTGATTATATTCAATTTGATACCAATCTCTAGCCGCCTTACGTAATTCCTCTACATCAATTTCATTATCAACAGTTACAGCTCGCAAAACAATAGACTGCATAACAATCGGATTAATTCCATAAATAAAAGCTAGTTTAGCAATTGCTGTTTGAATATCAGTAGTAAAAGCCTTTTTCGGAATTAAAGACGATTGCATCCCAGAGAAAAACAAGCCAAAGTCAAACCGTTCACTGAATCCATCAAGATTCTGGACCGTATTTTCACTAATAAACGTACTACCTTGTTCCACTTCTAATTCACTAGTATCATCAGGTGATACATACAGTGAATCTAATTGAGAAGAAAATACTTCAGTAAAAGACTTAGTTTCATCCTTATATTCTGCTACATTCCACGAATCATCAGAAAAGAAACGTTTAAGTTTAGCAAATTGGCTTTTTCCAACTTTTTTATATAAATACACATTTAACATACCATCTGTAAAAAACTGCTCTGGATTCAACGGCGCCATTAGTTCATACAGTAATATTGTTTCATCTTGTTGACCTTGCTTCTTATATACTTTCAGCAACCCAATACCTTCTAATTTACTTCGTGCAATATATATTTCCTTCAAAGGAAGACTCATTGTATTCATTAAACAATAATGGTTGCTTTCCTCTCCCCAAAGTCTATTAGCTTCTAACTCACTCCATAATGTGAAATATAAACTCATACTTAACGGACCGATAAGAGGCTGATAAAGCATCGCAATGATTTTCCGATCATACTCTCGAAGTATACCCTTAGTTGTTACACGGTATTGATCAACTGGAAGAAGCTGTTGCCAATGATTCATCATCGTAAGTTCCAACCTTTCACTCGTTCATAGAAAAAAGAGAGCTTTAAAAATCAGCCCTCAGCGTTCTTTGTTAATTAAATCTTTTAATTCATCAATAAATACATTAATATCTTTAAATTGGCGGTACACCGATGCAAAGCGAACGTATGAAACCTCATCAAGCTTCGCCAAGCGATTCATAACCATATCACCTATTATCTCACTTTTCACTTCAGAGTAGCCGCTACTTCTTAATTCATTTTCTACATCTAATGTTAAATCTTCTAGTTCTTTTAACGAAACAGGACGCTTTTCACACGACTTTATTAAACCGCGTAATATTTTATCACCTGAAAATTCCTCACGTGTTCCTTCTTTTTTCACTACAATTAATGGGCTTACTTCTACTTTTTCAAACGTTGTAAAACGATACCCACATTTCTCACATTCTCTTCTTCTTCTAGTCGCTCGACCCTCATCAATAGGGCGAGAATCTAAAACACGTGTTCCGTTATGTTGACAACTAGGGCATTTCATAGTATCAACTCCATATTTTTCAACATCGACATTTGTTTGCTTACTCTGTCAGAAGTTGTATTGTATCCTTATATTATATAAAACCCTGTGCTAGTACAATAGAAAAAAGTAAAGAATTAAGTCAAATGATTAGCTTTTACTTACTATTCTAAAGGTGTTTTTCTTATTTTACACAAAACGGAAGCTGTCTGTAAAACAGCTTTATAGAAAAATAGTTATTTTTACAAAAAAGCCAATAGAAAAAGAGGTATGTAAACACACCTCTTTGCGATTTAATCTGTATAACATTCGCTTAATCTCCTATTTAAATACGCACATGTTTCATTATTTTTCTACGGACAAAGAAGAGGATACCCAGTTTACGGGCATCCTCTTAGGTTAATTAGAATCCATTAACGTGCAGCTACTTGTTTTTTTTGTAATAATTCTTTCGCTACATAGTTTGTTAAATCTACTACTCGACAAGAATAGCCCCACTCATTATCATACCAAGCTAAGACTTTCACTTTGTTATCTCCAATAACCATAGTAGATAAACCATCAATAATAGCTGATGATGGATTTGTAGTGAAATCAATAGATACTAATGGCTCTTCTGTATATTCAATAATGCCTTTCAACGCACCTTGTGATGCCATTAAAAATGCTTCGTTTACTTCTTCAGCTGTTACATTGCGCTCTAAGTCAACCACTAAATCAACTAATGATACATCAGCAGTTGGAACACGCAAACTCATACCATGTAATTTACCTTTAAGCTCCGGTAAGACAAGTGATAACGCTTTCGCGGCACCCGTAGTTGTAGGAATAATACTTTGTGCACAAGCACGAGCTCGTCTTAAATCTTTATGAGGATTATCAATATTCTTCTGATCATTCGTGTAAGCATGTACAGTAGTCATTAGACCATTTTTAATACCAAATTGCTCGTTTAATACTTTTGCTACAGGAGCTAAACAATTTGTTGTACATGATGCATTAGAAATAACAGTATGTTCTTCAATATTTAAATTGTTTTGGTTAACACCCATAACAACAGTAATATCTTCATTTTTTGCAGGTGCAGTAATAATAACTTTCTTCGCACCAGCTTCGATATGCATTGATGCTTGTTCTTTAGAATTGAATTTGCCTGTTGCCTCAATTACAATATCAACATTCATGTCTTTCCAAGGTAATTGTTTTGGATCACGATTGCTTAATAGTTCAACACGTTTCCCATTGACTACTAAAGCTTTATCTTCCGCAATTACATCCCCTTGAAATCTACCGTGAGTTGTATCGTATTTAATTAAATGCGCTAATGTTTCTGAAGGATAACTTGCATTGATGGCAACAACATTCACTGTATCATCCAAAATCATCTTTCTAAAAACCATTCTCCCAATTCTTCCAAACCCATTGATCGCAACTCTTGCTTTCATTTTTCGGCCCCTCCCGAATTAATGTTATACTTTTTATATGCCGTATTGCTATTAGTATAACATATTATTAAGCTACTGTGACGATAAATATGCTCATTTATGCGAATGTTTTATTTATTACAATAAGAAAAGGCTTTCTAAAGCCTCTTTAGGCTGAAAAATTGGGCAATTCCTAATAAAAAAGGCTGTATCAAAAATGATTTTCAACCACTTTTGACACGCCTCATACGCTTTTTGCACCCTCAAAAGGTATCGTAATTCGCATTTTTTAAAATACGAAGATTTTCTTATAAGTACTTAACATCCCAGTTATCTAATATAGCTCGTAATTGATTCTTTGTCTCTTCAATTGTTCCATTATTATCAATTACTGCGTCTGCAAGTTCCTTTTTCTTAGCAAGCGGCATTTGCGAATGTATTCTTGCTAGTGCATCATCTTTCGATAGTCCATTACGCTCCATCAAGCGCTGTAATTGTACTTCGTCATCCACAAATACCAGAAGGGATAAATCAACAGTTTTATGTGACTTACCTTCGAATAATAAAGGAATATCCATAAAGACTACTTCTTCTCCCCTAGCAAAGGCCGCTTCTTTTTGATCATCCATGTATTTTTGAATAGCAGGATGCATAATGCTATTAAGTAAAAGCCTTTTTTCTTGATCATGAAAAATAATAGCACCTAACTTCTCACGATTTAACGTAGCATCTTCTTTAAAGATCTCCAAACCAAAAGCTTCTTTCAATGGTTCGTAAGCCGCTTCCCCAGGCTCCACCACTTTTCTCGCCACTAAGTCAGCATCCACAACAGTAAAACCTAAATCTACAATCATCTTACTTACTGTACTTTTTCCGCTAGCAATTCCGCCTGTTACTCCAATAACTTTTCTCATCTTTATGGGAATCCTTTCTTCTTTATGTTACTACCATTTTAATATACCGATTAAAATGAGTAAAATTCCAGGTAAAACCGACAGCTTATTCACCCACATTCTATAAGACAATTTGTTTCCAAAAGCCATCCCTGTTTTAATAAGTAAAGAACTCATTACACCGATACAACAAGCTAATAATATCGGATTATAGCCAAGCATTGCCGCACCTAAACCAGCCCCAAATGAATCAAAAGATAAAGCAAAGCCTAATAAAAAAGCTTCTTTACCATTAATCGTTCCTGAACGGTCCATATCTGCTTCTAATGGTTTCTTTAAGATATTAATGGCAATTCCAAAGTATTTCATCTCAAATGTTGCAATGACTTTCTCTTCAATCTTTTCTTTTACCACTTCAACTTCTGATTTCCCATCATCCTGAGAACGAAACGTTTGAAATGTAACCCATATCCCAAGACCAATTAATATAATTCCCCCAATTCGAGCTGCAAATGTAGGAGATAACAGATTGCTCATCACTTCACCAAGCAACATACTTATCAACAAAGTGAAGGCTGACAAGCATGCGATGATGATTATGGATGCCAGAGGTATTTTCATTTTTCGGAGTCCATACGTGAAACCGACACTAAAGCTATCAAGACTGACAGCAAATGCAAGCAATAGAAGTGCCAATAGATTATTCATTAAAGAAGCTCCCTCCTTACAATCATTACGATAGTATAGGAGGGAGCTCGCTTTTTGTTGCACGTCCGCTATAGCTTTTGGCAACTAGGGCAAATATGTGTACCTCTACCAGCCACTTTTGTTTTCTCTAAATACGTTCCACATTCCTTACAAGCCTCACCATTACGTCCATAAACCATTAGCTGGATTTGAAACATCCCGATTTGTCCTTGAGAATTTATATAAGAACGAATTGTACTACCGCCTTGCTTAATCGCTTCTGATAACGTTGCTTTAATTTCCCGAACTAACACAACAAGTTCTTGATCCGTAAGAGAAGAAGCTATTCTTTCTGGGTGAATACGCGCTCTAAATAACGATTCATCCACATAAATATTTCCTACACCAACGACGATAGTTTGATCTAATAAGACTGCTTTAATTTTCCTGGTAGTTTTCGCCAAAGCCGATTTCAAATAATCTACCGTAAAATCATCATCAAGTGGCTCAGGACCAAGCTGTTTAAGTGGAAGTTGATTCAACTCTTCCCCTTTCATAAACAAGTGCATCGTTCCAAACTTCCGCACATCTTTATAGCGTAACTCCGTACCATCTGTAAATGAAAAAATAACATGCGTATGTTTCTCTACAGGTTCTTCTGATGAAAAAACCCCATATTTACCTTCCATTCGCAAGTGAGAAACCATAGCCAAATCTGTTAAATAGAAGATCAGAAACTTACCTCGTCTACCGACAGCTTCAACAATTTGACCTTTTAATGCATCAGAAAATTGTTCATGTTCAGCTGGCTTTTTAATAATATTAGGCCAATGAATTGTTACATCTTTTATTTCTTTACCAATTATTAAATGTTCTAATGTTTTCCGAACCGTTTCAACCTCTGGAAGTTCTGGCATGGATACTCGCCCTCCTAGTTGCTGTTATTTCGCGTGATACCAAGTAGGACCGAATGAATAATCTACTTTTAGCGGTACATCAAGAGAAATCGCATGTTCCATTTCTTCAGGAACAATCACCTTTAATATTTCAATTTCTTCTTCAGGTGCTTCAAAAATTAATTCATCGTGCACTTGTAAAAGTAAGCGTGTTTGCAGTTTTTCTTTCTTTAAACGCTCACTCATATTAATCATAGCTAACTTAATGATATCAGCTGCACTTCCTTGAATCGGCGTATTCATCGCCGTTCTTTCCGCAAAGCTTCGCAAATTAAAGTTACGACTTGTGATTTCAGGTAAATAACGTCTACGATGCAATAAAGTAGACACATAACCTTTTTCCTTCGCATCGATAACGATGTCTGACATAAAGTCTTGAACACCAGGGAAGCTCTTTAAATAACGCTCAATGAAATTAGCTGCTTCTTTTCTTGTAATGCCCAAGCTTTGTGATAAACCGTAATCACTAATACCATATACAATACCAAAGTTAACAGCCTTTGCTTGTCTTCTCATATTTGATGTTACTTCCTCAGCAGTTACACCAAATACATCCATAGCCGTTTTCGTATGAATATCCATATCCGCTCTGAAAGCTTCAATTAACCCTGGATCTTGTGCAATATGCGCAAGTACACGCAATTCAATTTGCGAGTAATCCGCCGCAAATATTGACCATCCTTCAACTGAAGGAACAAAGGCTTGTCTAATCTTTCTTCCTTCTTCAAGACGAATCGGGATGTTTTGTAAATTCGGGTCCGTTGAGCTTAATCTTCCTGTTTGAGTTAGCGCTTGATTAAATCTTGTATGCACTTTCTCCGTTATCGGATCCACTACTTTCAATAATCCTTCAATATAAGTAGATTGCAACTTACCTAATTGACGATATTCTAAAATATGCGCAACAATCTCATGCTTACTCGCAAGCTTTTCCAATACATCAGCGGATGTAGAATAACCCGTTTTGGTTTTCTTTTCAGGTGGCAATTGTAATTTCTCAAACAAGATCACACCTAACTGCTTCGGAGAATTAATATTAAATGTTTCTCCCGCCAATTCATAAATAGTTTGCTCAAGTTTCTCTAACTTAGCAGCAAGCTCTTCTTTCATTTGTTCAAGTGTAGCTTTCTCCACTTTCACCCCATCAATTTCCATTTCAGCTAAAATCAACGAAAGCGGTAATTCCAATTCTTTAAATAACTCCAATTGACGATTTGCTTCTAGCTCATTCAACATTTTATCTTTCAAAGCATAAATTGCTTGCGCTTTTCCTGCTAAATGCTTAGATAACTCTTCCTCACCAGGAACAGCCTTCTTTGCACCTTTTCCATAGAATGATTCATCCGATTGTAAAGAAGTTCCTAATTCTTTTTGAGCAATAGCTGCAACATCGATTCCGTGATCACCAGGATTTAAAACGTAAGATGCAATCAGTAAATCAAAATCGATTCCTTTTACTTCAATCCCTTTCTTATGGAGGGCAACAATTGTTCTTTTCGCATCATATACCGCTTTTTTACACTCTTTGTTTTCCGCCCACTCTTTAAAAACTGATGATTGAAGTGCTATATCTGTCTCAATAAAATAATTTCCTGTTTCATTACAAATACTAAAACCAACAATTTGCCCATGTTGATAGTTTTCCTCAATCATCTCTAAATAGAATGCATTAACATCAGAAAAGATATCCTCAGTTACCTCACTTACAACAGTTAGAGAAACTTCTTCGTAACTTGTTTGATCATCAGTTCCTTCTACTTCACCGAGCTTATCTAATAATGATTGAAAACCTAATTCTTTATAGATACTAATCACTTTATTTACATCATAGCCATTATAAACAACATCTTCTAACTTTACCTCTATAGGTGCTTCTCTAGTAATAGTTGCTAATTGCTTCGAAATTAAAGCTAAATCCTTATGTTCTTCTAGCTTTTCTTTTAATTTCTTACCACTTACTTCATCAATAGAATCTAGCACCTTTTCTACACTTCCAAATTGATGCAGTAGCTTTAAGGCTGTCTTTTCACCTACTCCAGGTATTCCAGGGATATTATCCGAGCTATCACCCATTAACCCTTTCATATCAATAATTTGCAATGGGGTTAACCCATATTTTTCTTGAATATGAGCAGGTGTATACTCTTCAATATCTGTAATCCCTTTACGTGTAATATTAACTGTTGTTTGTTCGGATGATAATTGCGTTAAATCTTTATCACCAGAAATAACTTTTACTTCAAATCCTTCTTTCTCTGCTTCTAAAGAAAGAGTTCCAATAATATCATCCGCTTCATAGTTAGGGAGTTCATATCGACAAATGCCATATGCATCTAATAGCTCACGAATAAACTGAAACTGCTCCGATAATTCAGGTGGCGTTTTTTGACGTCCACCTTTGTATTCTTTGAACGTCTCATGTCTAAATGTGGTTTTCCCAGCGTCAAAAGCAACCAGCATATGCGTCGGCTTTTCTTCCTCAATCATTTTCGAAAGCATCATCGTAAATCCATAGATTGCATTTGTGTGAATACCTTTATCATTATTTAGCAAAGGCAAGGCAAAAAACGCTCGATAAGCAATGCTATTACCATCGATCAACATTAACTTTTTCTTCAAAAATTCGTCCTCCTAACGTTCCTATCTTCTATGTAAAAGCAAAAATTGTTTAACAATAGAAAAATACCACTGTTTCTCTATTTTATCATGTAAGGTAAGACAAAGAAAAACAGTGGTATTAAATATATATGTAATATGCAATAATTACAACAAAAAACAAGGACGGGGTCATGTCCTTGTTTTCTAATAACTCCTTGGATAAAGGGTCTTTCATCAATAATTATAGGTTATTATTGTAAAGAAGACTTAAACCCCATGTTAAAGTAATGTTAAGATAATCGTCTTCGCTTCTTTAGTTTAACAATAAAAGAAGTCCCTTTACCCGGTTCACTTATTACTTGTAGCTGACCTTTATGCGCTTCAACCAAATGCTTCACAATGGCTAACCCCAAACCTGTTCCACCAGAGTTCCTGCTTCGATCACGATTAACCCGGTAAAATCTTTCAAAAATTCGTGGAATTTCTTTTTGTTCAATACCGATTCCTGTATCCTTCACTTCAACAGAAGCAAACTGATCGTTCTCTGAAACAATGACATCTACCTTACCACCCTCTTGCGTATAGTTAATGGCATTGCTGATAAGGTTAATAAAGATTTGTTTCAGTCGATATGGATCACCTTCAATCATAACGGGTTGCATAGCTTCCTCAAGATGAAATTCAATACCTCGTTTAATAGCTTTTTGCTCAAAGATCGTACTTGTTTCAGCTAGCAAATTATTTAAATCCAACTTAGTAGTCGCAATCTTAAACTCAGACTTCTCGATTTTCGAAAGCTCCAACAGTTCTTGAATAAGCGTTTGTAAACGATCGCTTTCATTCAAAATAATCGTCAAGAAATCTCGAATGGTTTTCTCATTTTTTAAATCACCATCTAATAACGTTTCCGAAAATCCTTTAATAGAGGTAACAGGTGTACGTAATTCATGAGAAACATTCGCCACAAAGTCTTTACGCATTTGCTCAAGTTTCTTCAACTCAGATATATCATGAAAAACCAGGACAATTCCCTTCCACTCATCGGTATTACCTATAATCGGTGCACCATATACTTCAAAGTGCTTTCTCTCAATTTGCAAAGAAAGAAACATTTGCTTTTTTATGCTTTTTTCCGTCATAAAAATCTCTTCTATAAGAAGAATTACATCTTGATAAGGCAATGCTTCATAATATAAACGATATAAAAACTGTGAAGGAGAAACATTGAATAGTTGCTTATACGTTTTATTCATTAAAGTAATATAGCCTTTACTATCAATGAGTAAAACACCACTACCAATATTCTCTATTAATGTTGAGAGACGGTCTTGTTGCATCTCTCTAGATGTTTCCATTTCTTGTAGATTTCTCGCTAAAATATTAATGGAGGTACTTAACATTTTCGTTTCATCATTAGGATCTTCATACGTTCTTGCTCGAAAATTCCCTTTAGCTAATTCAATCGCCGTATTAGTAGCCGTTTCGATTGGTTTTGTAAATCTAGTAGCAATCTTTCCTGTTACAACACTTATAAACATAAGAGAAAATACTAAAGCCCCTAACAATAGAAGCCATGACTGCTTACTCAGCTCTTTCATATTTTGAAGTTCGCTTGAAATGACTACATAACCTTCTACTTTCCCAGCTTTCGATTTAACGGGATACCAAAAATAATGATAATCAACTACACCTTTTAATTCATCGTGACCTTTCCTATCATCCTTAATGGCATTTGCGATAAAAGAAGCATGCTGTTTACGCGATATTTCTTTTGGTTGCTTTGATATATATATAATTTCTTTAGACTTTGATACGATTGTCACGTTTTTATCTACTAGCTCTAAACTAGCTCTTGCTTCTGGATTACTTAAGAAATCTGATACTCCACCATTTTCTTTTATGTATTTAACAAGTAAAATGGCTTGTCTTTGAATATCATTCTTGAAGTTTTCATAATGATTACTTTCGAACAATTGTACTAGAAATACTCCTAGAATAAACATAGCGCAGGCAATAAGAGATACGGTTGCCAGCAACAATTTAGAGCGAAATTTAATCATGCATCTTTTGGCTCCTCAAATTTGTAGCCAAGTCCTCTAATCGTTTTAATATATTTTGGCTTACGTGTATCTTGTTCAATTTTTTCTCTTAGATGACTAATATGCACATCAACAATGCGCGTATCACCAGCAAAATCATAATTCCATACCGAGCTTAATAATTGATCCCTCGTATGAACTCTCCCTTTATTCTTCGCTAAATAAAGTAACAGCTCAAATTCTTTCGGTGTAAGCTCTAGTTTTTTATTTTGAAAATATGTTTCGTACTTCTCAGGATAAATCACTAAATCAACAATTTTTATTGCTTCATCTTCATCCTCTTCAACTTGTACGACTTCCTGCTGTATAGTAGCTCGACGTAATATTGCTTTCACACGAGCTATTACTTCCCTCGGGCTGAACGGCTTTGTCATATAATCATCAGCACCAAGTTCAAGACCGAGAATTTTGTCTAACTCATCATCTTTTGCCGTTAACATCAAGATAGGAACATTCATTTTTCTTTGTCTCAATAACTTGCATACTTCAATCCCATCAAGTTTTGGGAGCATCAAATCTAATACAATGAGATTAGGTTTTTCTTGTTCGGCAACTTCAATAGCTTCTTCCCCATCGCTTGCTGTAATGACTTCGAAGCCAGCTTGTTCTAAATTATACTGCAGTAATGTAAGAATCGATTGCTCATCATCTACTACTAAAACCTTCTTTGACATAATTGCCTCCTGAATGTGTATATTAACCCCTCATACGAAAAAGACCCCTCTTTTCCAAAGAGTAATTCCTATCTTACTATGTCAATCTTACATAACTAGAAAACACCGTAGATATTTGGAATAACTATATATTATGTTAATAGAATTATGCACATTCGACAACAAATTTAATGCAGTTAACCATAGTGAAAAAGTCACTCAGTAAACTTTTCATCAATTAACTAGCTCTTACAAATCACAAAATAAAAACGACTTCCCTACACCAAAGATGCAAAGATACGTCGCTTCGAATAGGTTTTACTTTCGTTTTTAAAATTCTATAACGCTTAGTTTTCTGTATTATCTACTGTTTTTGGAGGGCATACTTTCACTTTACCATCCAAAATAAGCTCATCTTCAGCATTATAACTTTGAACAGAAATAATAATGTACCCTTCCGTTACGTTTATATCTATAACTTCAAATATAAATTGGACTGTTTCATAATGAAACACCGGTTTTATATAAGAAATATCTACATGCTTAATATAACTTCCTGGTCCTGGTATATATTTATTAATAGCTGACGTAATAATTCCAGTAAGCATGATGTTAGGTACGATTGGTTTTTCAAATTCCGTCAAAGATGCAAAATCATGCTGTACATATAATGGGTTCGCATCTCCTGTTAAACCCAGATACAATAATAAATCTTTATCTTCAATTGTCTCTGTTAGAGTCAATTTTTCTCCTAGTGGAATTTCTTCAATCTTTCTTCCAAGCTTTCTCTTTTTCCCAAGCAACATTCTAATAATCCACCTCCAAAATATACATTCCCTTTTGTAAAAAAAATCGGGGAATGCATCCCCGATTTTCTTTATTGTATAACTATCTATAAATATGATACCTAAATTCAAGCTAAAACTTTCATTACATTTCTAACAGAATCAGCAGATTTATCAAGGGCTGCTTTCTCCTCATCAGTTAAATCTAATTCGATGATTTTCTCAATACCGTTTGTTCCAAGAATTGTTGGAACACCTAAGTAAATACCATTTAAACCATATTCACCTTCAAGATAAGCGATTGACGGGAGAACACGACGTTGGTCTTTAAGAATAGCTTCAGCCATTTCTACTAATGAAGCTGCTGGTGCATAGTATGCACTACCATTACCAAGAAGGTTTACGATTTCAGCGCCACCATTACGCGTTCGATTAACGATTTGTTCTAAACGATCTTTAGGTATTAATGTTTCTAACGGAATACCACCAGCATAAGAATATCTAACTAATGGAACCATATCATCACCATGTCCACCTAATACGAAACCGGTAATATCTTTTACAGACATGTTAAGCTCTTGTGCAATAAACGTACGGAAACGAGCTGTATCAAGTACACCCGATTGACCAATTACACGGTGTTTTGGAAAACCTGATTCTTGGAATACTGTATATGTCATAGCATCAACAGGGTTTGTTAATACGATAATTGTGCATTCTGGTGAGTATTTTACGATTTCTTGCGTAACAGCTTTCATTACTTTTTGGTTTGTTTGAACTAAGTCATCACGGCTCATACCAGGCTTACGAGCGATACCTGCTGTAATAATTACGATGTCAGAGTCCCTTGTATCTTCGTAGTTTGAAGTACCAATTACATTAGCATCAAATCCTTGAACTGGACTTGCTTCTAACATATCTAACGCTTTACCCTTTGTAGGATTCTCCATTGGTTGAATATCAACTAATACTACGTCTGCTAATTCTTTTTGAGCTAAGAAAAACGCAGTTGTTGCCCCAGTGAATCCTCCACCGATTACAGAAACTTTTTTACGTGCCATTAATTCTTCCTCCCCTATGTATGTATTTAGAGCATATAGACAAGAAAAAGAGATTATTCCTAATAAAATCTCTTTTTACCATTATTGTAAATACAATACATATGCTCTTTTCACATCTAAATTTTAGAGATATTATCAGAATAAATCAAGTTTCAAACTTCAATTTTTTTGAAATAAACACAAAACATCTCTCAAAAGAAATTAAATTACATTTCTTCTGAGAGATGATCCCTTTTTGTGACTATATACTACGTGTGAAGATCAGATAAACCAACTAATAACTTATTTAAAGTTCTTAATTAACTCTTCACCGAATTCAGAACACTTAACTTCAGTAGCACCATCCATTAGACGAGCGAAGTCATATGTTACTACTTTTGATTCGATAGTTTTTTCAACAGATTCGATGATTAATTTAGCAGCTTCATTCCATCCAAGGTGTTCAAGTAATAACACACCAGATAATAGAACTGAAGATGGGTTTACTTTATCAAGACCAGCATATTTAGGCGCTGTACCATGAGTTGCCTCAAAGATAGCATGTCCAGTTTCATAGTTGATGTTAGCTCCTGGTGCGATACCGATACCACCAACTTGTGCAGCAAGTGCATCAGAAATGTAGTCACCATTTAAGTTCATTGTTGCAACAACATCGAACTCTTTTGGACGAGTTAAAATTTGTTGTAAGAAGATATCAGCAATAGAATCTTTTACGATGATTTTACCAGCAGCTTCAGCTTCAGCTTGTGCTTTGTTAGCAGCGTCTGAACCTTGCTCTTCTTTAATACGATCATATTGGTTCCAAGTGAATACTTTGTCACCAAATTCTTTTTCAGCTACATCGTAACCCCAGTTCTTGAAAGCACCCTCAGTGAATTTCATGATGTTACCTTTATGAACTAGTGTAAGAGATTTACGTCCTTCTTTAATTGCATAGTTAAGCGCAGCACGAACAAGACGCTCTGTACCTTCTTTAGAAACTGGCTTAATACCGATACCTGAAGTTTCAGGGAAACGGATTTTGTTTACGCCAAATTCAGTTTGTAGGAAGTTGATTAATTTTTTAACTTCATCTGATCCTTGTGCATATTCGATGCCAGCATAAATATCTTCAGTATTTTCACGGAAGATTACCATATCAGTGTCTTCTGGACGTTTAACTGGTGATGGTACTCCTTCGAAATAACGAACTGGACGTAAGCATACGAATAAGTCCAATTGCTGACGTAGTGCAACGTTCAATGAACGAATACCGCCACCGATTGGAGTTGTAAGAGGCCCTTTAATAGCAATTAAGTACTCATTAATTGCATCTAGAGTTTCTTGTGGTAACCATTCACCTGTTTGATTGAATGCTTTTTCACCAGCAAGTACTTCTTTCCACTCAATTTTTCTTTCTCCATTGTATGCTTTTTCTACTGCTGCATCTAATACACGTGATGCTGCTGCCCAAATATCTGGACCAATTCCGTCACCCTCGATAAATGGGATAATTGGATTGTTTGGTACTTGTAAAGCACCATTTTCAACTGTGATTTTTGCTCCCTGACTCATTATATTCCCTCCAATTTGCTATATCGAAGGTTAGAAGATTCCTAGGAAAGAGACCCCCTAACCTTTCTAACTATTAAGAATTCACAAACTATTATACACATTTAATTGAGAATAATATAGTTTATCTTTCGTTAATTGGTACGTAAGTTTGCATTCCTGGACCTGTATACTCCGCACGAGGACGAATTAAACGGTTATTTTCATATTGCTCAAGAATATGCGCTAACCAACCAGAAGTACGACTTACAGCAAATATAGGTGTAAATAAATCATGATCAATACCTAAGCTATGATAAACTGATGCTGAATAGAAATCTACGTTTGGTGGTAACGGCTTCTTAGCAGTAACAAGCTCCTCAACTTTAACCGACATTTCATAATATTCTGATTGACCAGTTAAAGCAGTAAGCTTTTTCGACATTTCTTTAAGGTGTTTTGCACGTGGGTCACCATTTCTATACACACGATGTCCAAATCCCATAATTTTTTCTTTATTATCTAGTTTGTTTGTAATATATGGTTCTACATTTTCTAAAGATCCAATTTCAGTAAGCATTTTCATTACAGCTTCGTTAGCACCACCATGAAGAGGTCCTTTTAAAGCTCCAATCGCAGCAGTTACTCCTGAATATACATCAGATAAAGTAGCCACACAAACACGTGCAGTGAAAGTTGAAGCGTTCAATTCATGATCCGCATGAAGCACAAGAGCTTTATTGAAAGCTTCTATCTCTACAGGGGATGGCTCTTTTCCACTTAACATATATAAAAAATTAGCTGCAAAACTTAAATCCTTACGTGGTGAAACAGGTTCTAAACCTTTTCTAATTCTTGAAAAAGCAGTTACAACAGCTGGAATTTTTGCTTGAAGACGAATTGCTTTACGGTAATTAGCTGATGTTTCCATTACTTCAGCTTCATCGTCATAAAGTCCTAATAAAGAAATTGCTGAACGTAAAGCTGCCATTGGATGTACGTTTTTAATATCATACATTTTGAAATGTGCTAAAACTTCTTTCGGCAATGCCATATTATTAGCTAATTGAAGCGTCAATTCTTGTAACTCTACTTCGTTTGGCAATCTACGGTGCCATAATAAATAGATTACTTCCTCAAATGATGCATTAACCGCTAAATCATCAATATTATAGCCAGCATATGTTAGCGTATCATCAATAATTGAACTAATTGATGAAGTTGTAGCAACAATCCCCTCGAGCCCTCTAGTTACTGTCATACAGAATCTCTCCTTTTCTATTAATTCCCCTTTTACCCATAAAAAAATAAATATGCCAGTATGACATAATGGACCAATAATGGATAAGAATCTGTCCAATTATGTACAAAATACCCGGAAGTAATTTACTTCCGAACAAAAAAAATACGAAACCTCTTCAATTTTGTTATTATGCTATTCTCTAATGACTTTCCCTATTTTATATGTTTAAAAACATAGTAAACTGAACGAATGTTCAACCTAAAATAAAAGTTCACCTTTTTGTCAACAAGAAATAATATTCAAAAAATTAATAACAGTTAAAAAGATTCCGCTTTCATATCTCATTATAAACAAAAAATAGGTATTTGGAAATTAAAAGCTCATAAATTATTCAAATTTAATAATTTTTTTGAAAAATATATGCTTTTTAAACACTATAACAAAATAATAGACAATCAATCAAATATTTACACTCAATAAATATAAAATTCCATATACACCTTGATAATCCAATAAAAAAAGAAGTGCTATCCTTCCTCAACAGATAGATAACACTTCAAAAAAACGCAATTGTAATATAACAATGTTTTTTTGTTATATAATAATTATTCATCAAGTATGCAATTGTAGGTAGCGCAATGCAATTTAGCATTATTGAAATAAATCAAAAAACCTCATTGCTATATAAGCTATACCTGCTCCAATTAACGGTCCTACTGCAACACCATTAAAAAGGGCAACCGCAAGGACTGTTCCAAACACTAAAGCAGCGGTTATATGTGGATCAGATGCTAAAAGTGTTACACCATTCTTTGCAATGATAGCAACAGCAATACCTGAAGCTAAAGCAATCCATGCGTATGGCGATTTTAAAGCTTCTCCTAATTCCTTAAATCCAATTGCACCTGTAGCAATCGGAACTAAGACAGCAATAGTAATTATGGTAATTCCAATATTTATACCTTTTGTTTGCAGAATCGGAAATATTTTATCTCCTAACCCCATAACCTTTATAATAAGCAGAAATCCCACAGCAACTATTAGTGAACTATTTTTCGCAAAAATCCCCACTATGAGCAATAGTAATAAAAATAATAACGAAGATGTCAAAAATATCATCCTTTTCTAAAGTTA
Source organism: Bacillus massiliigorillae (assembly GCF_000380245.2). GTDB lineage: Bacteria > Bacillota > Bacilli > Bacillales > DSM-1321 > Bacillus_AD > Bacillus_AD massiliigorillae. The sequence continues at coordinate 179,871 of NZ_HG428741.1, read as the reverse complement.
CAACTATAGAAGCAACTAAAAACATTTTACTTATCTAATCATTTGTAAACTTTTTCTATATAATTTTATATATAAATGTTAATAACTAATATTTGGTTTATTAACCAATATATGAAACTAGGTAAATCAATATTACGTATATGTATGATACGTATTATTTCAATAAGGAGGCAGGTTTAAAGTGAATCCAGTTTACATTTATAGATTTGTTCGATTATTTATCGTTGTCGCCATCACGACTGTCTGCGCTCTAACATTTGTTTATACCGCTAAATATACATACCCTTTCATAATTGGGTTTGCTATTGCATTTATGATTAATCCCATCGTTAACATCCTACAGAATAAAACCAAAATACCACGTTCAATAGCTGTCATCATTACATTAATAGCAATTGTTTCTTTATTTGCTGGCATCATTACATTACTCATTGCTGAAATTGTATCGGGAGCAAATTACTTAAGTAACAACATCCCTAAACAACTCAATCTTTTAGTATCATTTGGTGAAGATTTTTTCGAGCAGACTATCTTACCACTTTATGAAAAAGTTACATCTATGTTTAATGACTTAGGCTCTGGACAACAACAATCCATCATTGAAAATATTCAAAATGCAGGAAAAACAATCGCAAAAACTGTAGGAGACTTCATTCAAGATTTTTTTCAAAAAATCCCCGTCTTTATCAGTTGGTTTCCTAATGCTGCATCTGTTCTTATTTTCTCCACATTAGCTACTTTTTTTATAAGTAATGATTGGTATCGATTCCAAGGTTATGTGCAACGACTTGTTCCCAAAAAAATAAAAGAAAGCACAGGTACTGTGTTTTCTGATTTAAAGAAAGCATTGTTTGGCTTTATCAAAGCACAATTTACACTCATTTCATTTACAACCCTCATTGTATTAATTGGTTTATTAATACTGAGAGTTGACTATGCTATCACAATAGCATTTGTTACAGGAATCGTAGATATAATACCTTATTTAGGGACAGGTACTGTGTTTGTTCCTTGGATTATCTATGAAATAATAGTCGGTAATATAAGTCTAGCAATCGGTCTTGGAATTCTTTACATCATTGTGATTATCCAAAGACAAGTGATGGAGCCTAAAGTTCTATCATCTAGTATCGGACTAGATCCACTTGCAACACTCGTTGCACTATTTGCTGGCTTTAAACTCATTGGTTTCTTTGGATTAATTGCGGGACCAGTTGTCCTTGTCATAATCAATACATTACATAGAAGTAATGTATTCAAAGATATTTGGATGTTTATTAAGGGAAAAGAAAACTTTAATTAAAAGAATAACAAGTTTCATTTAAAACAGGACTGAAAAACATAAAAGGCGCCTTGTAGGTGAATACAATTCACTTACAAGACAGCCTCCTGATTATCTAATAATTGTAACTGTATTTCTATCAATCCATTTTGTAAACATTTTCTTCAAACCAGGCTTTATCATTTTACGAGTAGGAGGCAAAAGTAACAGAAAACCAAATAAATCAGATAAAAAACCTGGGGCTAATAAGAAACAACCACCTACAAGAACACAAACACCATCAATCATTTCTTCCCCCGGCATAATCCCTCTACTTAACTGTTCTTGAACTTTTTTTACAGTCATTAATCCTTGATACTTTGCAAGATAAGCTCCACCAATACCAGTCGCAATAATTAACAAAATAGTCGGTATTAAACCAAATGTTTTTCCAGACCAAATCAATACGCCGATTTCGAGAGCAGGAACAACAATTAGTAATAATAAAAACAATCTCATATTCATACACCCCCTGCACATTATTAATTATACACTGTCAAAGATTTTATCTATGAAAGAAAAGTGTGCAATAATTGCATATGAATTTCTTCCTAATATATTTATTTTAAAAAAAGAAGGCAAAAATGCCTTCTTTTTTTATTTTTACTATTAAAGGATGCTTGATTTACCGTCGTTGATAATACCACGTTGAGCATCGATTGTTACAATTTGTCCTTCTTCAAGAACTGTTAGTGCATCATCAGCACCAACAATTACAGGAATTCCAAGGTTAACACCAACAACAGCCGCATGGCTAGTTAATCCACCTTCAACTGTAATAAGTGCTGCACATTTTTCGATTGCAGGCATCATTTCTTTATCAGAACCGATTGTTACAAGAACACAGCCTTCTTCAACTTTAGCATTAGCTTCAGCAGCATTTTTAGCAATAACTACTTTACCAGTAGCTTTCTTTCTACCAATACCTTGAGCTTTAAGAAGTGTTTTACCGATCATGTGAATCTTCATCATGTTAGTAGTACCTGTTTCAGCAACTGGCACACCAGCAGTAATTACTACAAGGTCACCGTATTGAACAAGACCTGAGTTTACACTTTGTTGAACAGCATTTTCTAACATTTCATCCGTAGAATTTGTTTTAGGACCAACCATAGCTGTTACACCCCAAACTAACGCTAAGCGACGAACAACTTGATCGTTAGAAGTGATTGCAACGATTGGTGCTTGTGGTCTGTAACGTGAAATCATACGAGCTGTATGACCACTTTCAGTTGGAGTAATGATTGCACTTGCATTAAGGTTTAATGTTGTATGAGCAACCGATTGTCCAATTGCATCAGTAATATTGTGCTCGCTATCTTTACTACGCTTAGAAAGTAATTCTTTATGGTTTAATGCTGATTCAGCGCGTGATGCGATATTGTGCATTGTTTGAACAGCTTCAACTGGGTAAGAACCTGCAGCTGTTTCACCAGATAGCATAATTGCGTCAGTGCCATCAAAGATTGCATTCGCAACGTCAGAAGCTTCTGCACGAGTTGGACGTGGGTTACGTTGCATTGAATCAAGCATTTGAGTAGCTGTAATAACTGGCTTTCCAAGAGCGTTACATTTTTTAATTAATTGTTTTTGTACTAATGGTACTTCTTCAGCTGGAATTTCTACACCTAAATCTCCACGAGCAACCATTAAACCTTGAGAAACTTCAAGAATATCGTCAATGTTATCTACGCCTTCTTGGTTCTCGATTTTTGGAATAATGTTGATGTGTTTACCACCATTGTTATCAAGTAACTCACGGCATTCTAATACATCAGAAGCACGACGTACGAAAGATGCAGCTACAAAGTCAACGTTTTGTTCGATACCGAAAAGAATATCTTGAGTATCTTTTTCAGTAATACCTGGTAAGTTAACAGATACGCCTGGAACGTTAACACCTTTTTTATTTTTTAAAGTTCCGTCATTCAATACTACTGTATGAATTTCGCCGTTTTCTTTATCTAGTTTCGTAACTTCAAGACCAACTAATCCATCATCTAATAGGATTCTTGAACCTACTGTTACATCATTAATTAATTCTGGATAAGTAATAGAGAATTTTTCAGCTGTTCCTAATACTTCTTTTGTAGAAATGATGATGTTCGCACCAGTTTTTAATTCAACTGCACCATTTTCCATATCATTCGTACGGATTTCAGGACCTTTAGTATCTAAAAGGATTGCAACTTGCTTTCCTGTGTGTTTAGAAGCTTCGCGAATTGTTTTAATTCTAGCAGCATGTTCTTCGTGACTTCCGTGTGAGAAGTTTAAACGACATACATTCATGCCAGCTTCCATTAAGTCACAAAGTTTTTCAAATGATTCACTTGCAGGACCAATCGTACATACAATTTTCGTTTTGCGCATTTGGCTAAATAGCCTCCTTTAATGTTGTAAAAAAATATCTTGCACTAAAATTAAATAGATAATTCTTGTGATAATTTGTACATATCCATATTAATTTGGTGTTTTCTTGCTAATGCTTCAATAATATCATAATCAACTAATTGATTCTTCTCAATACCAACAGCACGTCCACCTTTACCTTCAAGAAGCAATTCAACCGCATATGCTCCAAGACGGCTAGCTAGTACACGGTCTACAGCTGTCGGAGAACCACCACGTTGCACGTGTCCAAGAACTGTTACACGCGTATCTAAATTCGTCATTTCTTCGATTTGCTTACCGATTTCAACGCCGCTTCCTACACCTTCAGCTACGATGATAATGCTGTGCTTCTTACCACGCTCGTGACCTCTTTGTAGTTTTTGAACGATATCGTTAATATCATAGTCCGCTTCTGGAATTAGAATACTTTCTGCACCACCTGCAAGACCTGCCCACAATGCGATATCTCCAGCGTTTCTACCCATTACTTCAACTACATATGTTCTTTCGTGAGATGTTGCAGTATCACGAATTTTATCAATAGCGTCAATTACTGTATTTAAAGCCGTATCGAATCCAATTGTAAATTCAGTTCCAGGAATATCGTTATCAATTGTTCCAGGAACACCGATGCATGGGAAGCCATGTTCTGTAAGTGCTTTAGCACCCATGTAAGAACCATCTCCACCAATTACAACTAATCCATCAATGCCATGTTTCTTTAATTGCTCAATTCCTTGCAGTTGTCCTTCTTTTGTTTTAAATTCCAAACAACGTGCAGAGAAAAGCATTGTCCCACCGCGTTGAACGATATCACCAACAGAGCCAAGCTCTAGTTTCTTAATTGATCCATTCATTAAGCCTTGATATCCTTGATAAATACCATATACTTCTATGTTATGGTAGATTGCTTTACGTACAACAGCACGTACGGCTGCGTTCATTCCTGGTGCATCTCCACCACTTGTTAAAACACCTATTCTTTTCAAAATCTTCACCTCTGTAATTTATTCAACTTTTTTAGGAATAAATGGACAAAATGTAAATCATGTGATTTTGCTATGTATGACTTGAACTATTCCAATCATCCTATCTTCGTAATGACAAAAAACATGATACTAATCAAATTTATCATTTGTCACATAACGAAAATTTATGAAAGCTCTTTAAAAAATTCCTTACTTAAGCGAGAGAATCTTTTACTAATAAGGTACATTCTCTTACTAGCTATACATTCTAAATGACTTTTCGCTTTTCGTAAACCCTGTATGTGAATGAATTAACAATATTTAAATTTTCTTAATTCTACTGTTCATTATTTTTTAATTATATTTGTAATAAATGTCTAGATTCCCACTGTAAGCGTAACCAGAGTGCGTTTTTTCAAAATATTATCAATACAATCACTAATGGGAAAAATCACAGATTACAACAATAAATCCCACAGAAATTTTAAAATTTTCTGTGGGATTTGGCATATTTAGAGCGTTGAACAAACTTTATTATTTCACCTCAGAATAAGGCTTAGAAACAGAGAACTGTCCAATATTTCTAAATTTATCATATCTTTCTTGTATTAATTCTGCCTGTTCTTTTTGTAATAATTCCATTAAGTTTGAGTAAAGTACTTCATCAATCAACGCTGCCTGTTCTTCTACATTGCGATGAGCTCCGCCTTTAACTTCCTTGACCACTTTATCTGCAACGCCCACACTCTTAATATCTGGCGCTGTTATTTTCATACTTTCTGCAGCTTTCTTAGAAAGACTAGCATCTTTCCATAGAATTGTGGCAGCACCTTCTGGCGTAATAACCGAGTAAATGGAGTTTTCAAGCATAATAATACGGTCACCAACACCTAATGCAAGTGCTCCACCACTACCGCCTTCTCCAATTACCATTGTAATAATGGGTACATTTAAGCTAGCCATCTCAAATAAATTTCTTGCGATTGCTTCACTCTGTCCTCGCTCTTCAGCAGCTTTCCCTGGATACGCACCTTTTGTATCAATAAAACATATAATTGGTCGGTTAAATTTCTCAGCTTGCTTCATTAAACGAAGTGCTTTACGATATCCTTCAGGATGTGGCATACCAAAATTTCTACGAATATTTTCCTTTGTATCACGCCCACGTTGATGACCTATCACTGTTACTGGCAACCCTCTATAGAAAGCTACTCCCCCAACAATAGCTGCGTCATCACTAAAGCAGCGATCACCATGGCATTCAAAGAAATCTGTAAACAAATGAGAGATATATTCAAGGGTTGTAGGTCTAGAGGGAAATCTAGCAATTTGGACACGGTCCCACGGCTTGATATTTGCATAAACATCATTTTCAAGCTTTTCTAGTCTTTTCTCCAGTTTCTCAATTTCAAAAGATAAATCTACATCTGCTTCTTGTGTAATCTTTTTTAGTTCGTCTATTTTTCTACGCAAATCCATTACTGGACGCTCGAATTCTAGTTCTCCAACCATTGTAATTCACCACCTGGCTGATGTATTTTCAGAACAAACGCTAATTTCCCTTTCATTTCCAAGCGTGGAATCACAGCATCTAGCTGACCATGTTTTAAAACAAATTCAGCAGTTTGAAAATCTTCAGGAAGCTTCTCACCGATGGTTTGCTCAATGACACTTCTGCCAGCAAATCCAATTAACGCTTGTGGCTCTGCAAAGTTATAGTCTCCTAGAGAAGCAAAACTTGCAGACACTCCTCCTGTCGTCGGATGTGTCATTACAGAAATGAATAAACCACCCTCATCACTGAAATGCTTAAGCGCCACACTTGTTTTAGCCATTTGCATTAAGCTCAATATACCTTCTTGCATTCTCGCTCCACCAGAAGCTGTAAAAATAATAAACGGTACTTTTTTCGAGCGCGCCTGCTCAACTGCACGTGTAATTTTCTCACCAACAACAGAACCCATGCTGGCCATACGGAAATTAGCATCCATTACAGCAATAACAACATTAATACCTTCTATTGCACCCTCACCAGTTACAATAGCTTCGTTCATCTTCGTCTTCTTACGATCACCTTCTAGTTTCTTTTCGTAATCAGGGAATTGAAGAGGATTATCAGATATTAAATCAGCATCATATTCAACAAACGTACCATGATCCAACGTACACTCTATTCTTTCGTAAGCATTTAGTCGATGGTGATATCCACAATGTGAACAAACCTTTTCATTTTTGGCTAAGTCTTTTGTATACATGATTTTTTTACATTCTGGACACTTTGTCATAATCCCTTCCGGAACATCTTGTAGACTTCGTTCAGAAGGAATTGTGGCATATTTCTTTTTCTTATTTTTCGGCTTCGAAAATAGCTCTTTAAACAAGAGGATTCCCCCTTTTGTTGTAAATCAACTTACTATAGCATTACGCATGTCCTATATTTTACAGGAAACATTCGGAGAAAATTGCAAAAATATGTCAATCACTTCTCGACATATTTCTTAAATCATTAACATATATGTGTACAACTTTTTGTTCGTTACGTTGTTTAATATTTTTCAGCAACAATAAATAAGGTTCTTTTGTAGTAACTTGAGTGGTAGGAGAAACTGATTTCTCATAGCTTCCAAGTGCCATCCAAATTCGTGCCATAAGACGATTGTCATGTACGGAAGCTATTTGTTGAAAAAAATCGAAATCATCAAATTCATGATTGCTCACCCATTGAATGATTGATTCAATTTCACTGTTTGAAGCATCCTTAATAGCAAGCTGCAAACAGTTCAATTCAATACAATGTTTTGTCTCTGTTAGCTTCTCTTTTGTTTTATCTTCTTTTAAAAAGAATCCACCTAATATTTCTACTAGCTTATGATCTTGAAAGTCTTTTACAAAAGTCCCTTCTCCTCTTTTCGTTTCAATCAAACCGAGAAGTTCCAATGCACGCAAAGCTTCCCTAACAGAAGAGCGTCCTGCTTGCAGACGCTCTGATAATTCTCGTTCAGACGGTATTTTATCTCCTGGTCGAAGACCGTCTTCTTCTATCATATTTTTCAGTTGTTCTACGATGTCTAAATATACTTTAGAAGAGGATTTACAAGTTTTTCCCACTCAAATTTCACTACTTTCCAATAATTGCGAGTTCCGCTGTTTTCGCTTTTACATCTTGTGGGTCCACCTTAATTCTTGCCACACCTGTTTCCATAGCTGCTTTCGCAACCGCAGCTGCAACTTCTGGTGCAACACGAGGGTCAAAAGGTCCCGGAATGACATAATCCGTACTTAATTCATCTGGATTTACCAAACTAGCAATTGCTTCTACAGCGGCCATCTTCATTTTTTCATTAATATGCGTTGCTCGAACGTCAAGAGCTCCACGGAAAATACCTGGGAACGCTAATACATTATTTACTTGGTTAGGGAAATCAGATCTTCCTGTCCCAACAACAAGTGCACCAGCTTCTTTTGCTTCATTTGGCATAATTTCAGGAGTTGGATTCGCCATAGCAAAAATAATTGGATTATCATTCATGCTACGAACGTTATCTGGTGTTAATCCACCTGCTACTGATACACCAATAAAAACATCAGCACCCTTTATTACTTCACTTAGACTACCAGTCAATTTATTACGATTAGTAATCTTTGAAATTTTTTCTTTTATTTCGTTCATACCTTCTTTGCGACCCTCATAAATAGCCCCTTTAGAATCGCACATAATAACATCACGTACACCATACGTGAATAATAATTTGATAATAGCAATACCTGCAGCTCCTGCACCATTAGCGACAATTTTCACTTCTGATAGTGATTTACCTGCAAGTTTTAAAGCATTCAATAAGCCAGCAACTGTTACAATTGCAGTCCCATGTTGATCATCATGAAAAACTGGAATATTTGTTTCCTTCTTTAAACGTTCTTCAATCGCAAAGCAGTTAGGCGCTGCGATATCTTCTAAGTTTACGCCACCAAAATTCGGCTCTAACAATTTAACTGTTTCAACAATCTTATCGATATCTGTTGAACTTAAACAAATTGGGAATGCATCAACACCAGCAAAGCTTTTAAATAACACAGCTTTACCTTCCATTACTGGTAAAGCTGCTTCAGGACCTATATTCCCTAATCCTAGAACTGCTGTTCCATCAGATACTACTGCTACAGTATTCCCTTTCATCGTGTACTCATACACCGTTTCAGGCTTATCGTAAATTTCTTTACAAGGCTCTGCTACCCCTGGTGAATAAGCTAAGCTTAAATCTTCTGCATTTCTTACTGGAACTTTTGAAACTGTTTCTAATTTGCCTTTGTTTATACTGTGTATATGTAAAGCCTGTTCTCTTAAAGTCATTGAATCTCACTCCTTATTATTTACAAAAGGGAAACCAAATCTATACCATCCTTATAGAAACCATTAAGTGGTCAGACCACGTTTCAATATATTTCACTATAACATATCTTCAAAAGATGTAAAGATTAAATCTTTTTCATTATGACATTTTTTTCCCCTATTAGTCTATTTAGCTGCATTATTAAAGAATCTGCTGGTTTAACCCAATCCCACATCGATAGTAACATTGTTCTATTTTCTTTTTCAAAATATAACATCACTCTTGTAGAACCTTTATATTTCTTCAACGTATTTTTTATAGCTAATAAATGCTCTTTTGTATGTTTGCTAGCTACTACTTTTATATAAAGTGTCTCTACAGTAGTTTCTTTCATTTCTTGTAGATACTCTACAGAAAATACGTCTTGAACAACAAATTGTTGCTTACCATTTCGTGACTCTACTGCCCCATGCATCATTACAATATGGTTCTTTTGTATGAGCTGAGCATATTTTTTATAAACAAGCGGAAATACAACTGCTTCCATCTCATCAATTTCATCTGTAATTGTTAAAAAAGCCATAACCTCTCCTTTTTTTGTACGGATGGTTTTTTCCTCTGTTATATAGACTCCGACCGCATATTTAGATTCTTTCCCACGCTTTACTTGCGACAACATTTGAGCACCGAAGTAATTGAACAAATAACTGTATGTAGCTACTGGATGATCTGACAAATAAAGTCCTAAAACTTCTTTCTCAAACAATAATTTAGTCTCTATTGGCATGGGCTCCACTTCTACATACTTTGGTTTTAAATTAAATTCTGAATCTAAAAACAGGTCCAAGCCCGCACCATCTCCAGCCACTAAATCAGCATGATCCAACGCAACATCTAGACTTGCTAATAACGTTGCACGATCCTCTCCCCATTCATCAAAAGCACCCGCGTGGATTAAAGCCTCAAGAACTTTACGATTCACCGCTTTTGAAGAAACACGCATACAAAAGTCAAAAAGATCACTAAATTTCTTGTCTCTTCGTGCCTGCAATATATCTCGAACAGCCGTTCCACCGACACCTTTAATAGCCGCTAAACTATAGCGAATTCCATCAACCTCGGAAATGAAAGCGTATTCACTCTTATTAATAGAAGGAACTAGTAATAAAAGGTCCATTTTTTTAAATTCTCTAGCGTACTGTGCGATTTTACTATCATTTCCGATTGCACTACTCATCAAGGATGCCATAAAGAATTGTGGATAATGAGCTTTTAAATAAGCTAGCTGATAAGCAATATAACTGTAGGCTGCAGCATGACTCAAGTTAAAGCCGTAATTAGCAAACTTCACAATATAATCGTAAATTTGCTCTGCTATGTCTTGTGGATATCCTTGCTTTAAACTTCCCTGTACGAAATAATACCTTTGCTCTTCTAAGACATCCCCTTTCTTCTTCGATACAGCTCGTCGCAATAAGTCCGCTTGACCTAATGAAAAACCAGCAAATTTTGAGGCAATTTGCATTATTTGCTCTTGATAAACAATGATACCATACGTATTTTGCAAAATACTCTGTAAATCTTGATGTAAATATGTTATTTTTTCTTCGCCATGCCTTCTTCGAATATAAGTTGGAATATTTTCCATCGGACCAGGACGATATAAAGCATTAACAGCTACAAGATCTGTAAATTGTTCAGGCTTTAACTGTATGAGTACATTTTGCATACCTTCCGATTCAAACTGGAAAATTCCAGTTGTTTCACCTTTTCCAAGCATTTGAAATGTTTGAGGATCATCCATTGGAATACTCTTAATGTCGAATGACTTTCCGGTTCGCTTTCTAATGGAAGTTAGCACTCTTTCCATTAAGGTCAAGTTTCGCAAACCAAGAAAATCCATTTTCAAGAGTCCAAGCTCTTCCAACGACTCCATTGGAAACTGAGTTAAATGAACATCATTATGTCCTTCTTGAATAGCAATAATTTCTGTTAAAGGTACATCAGATATGATCACTCCCGCTGCATGGGTAGAAGTATGTCGTGGTAACCCTTCTATTTTCATAGCAGTATCAATCAGCTTTTTATTCATTTCATTTTCTTCATAGAATCTTTTCAACGTATGAGATTCTTGGAGTGCTTCCTCAATAGTAATCCCTAACCGATGAGGAACCATTTTCGAGAGAGCATCTAACTCTTTACTGTTTAACCCGAATACTCTTCCTGTATCTCGTAATGACGCTTTCGTTGCAAATGTACCAAACGTAATAATTTGTGCAACATGAACATCCCCATATTTCTTCGCTACATACGCAATCACTTCATCTCTTCGGATATCCGAGAAATCTATATCAATATCTGGCATAGAAATTCGTTCAGGATTTAAAAATCGTTCGAATAGAAGATTATGCTTCATCGGGTCGATATCTGTAATTTGCAATACGTAAGCAACCATTGAGCCTGCTGCTGACCCACGTCCTGGACCAGTTAATATTTTTTGCTGTCTAGCAAACTTCATAAAATCCCATACGATTAAGAAATAATCACTGAAATTCATTTTATTAATAACGGATAATTCATATTGAAGCCTCTTTTGGTATGAGGTTGAAGCATTTGGATATCTCAGCTTGAAACCTTCCAAGCATAATTGCTTAAGCAATTCATTTGCGGGTTGATCCGTTGGGTATTTAGGAAGCAATCTTCTGTGAAACTCAATCATCACATTACATTTTTCTGCAATTTGCACGCTATTTTGTAATGATTGAGGATACTTTTGAAATGCTTCATTCATCTCAGTGATACTCTTAAAATAATGTTCACGTTTTGATTTCGTTTCTTCTTCTGACAATTTCACACCAATCTCTAACGCTCGTAATACATCATAAGCCAGCCCATCACTTTCTTCCATATACATAACAGGATTAGTCGCGACCACTTCTGTTTCTGTTTCATTAGCAAATTGAATGATTTGTTGTAGAGCGATTTCTTCATCAAATTGATTCATATTTTGCAATGATAAATAAAAAGAGTCAGAACCAAATATTTCTTTAAACGTCTGTAATGCGCTCACAGCTTGGTCTTTGTTGCCTTCTCTTATATGTGTTTCAATAATGCCCTCACTACCTGGTGATATCGCAATTATTCCTTCACGATAACCCTTTAACCACCTTAAAGGTAAGCCTTGTTTAGACTTTGTTTGTATACTACTGCTTATTTTTAAAAGATTAGAATAACCTTTTTGATTTTTTGCGAGTAAAAGAAGAGGAAAAGGCTCTTCTTCATGTAACACATCTGTTAACATACCAATTATCGGTTTTATTCCGTTCTTTTTACATGCTTTATAAAAAGGAATGACTCCATACATCACATTTCGATCCGTAAGTGCAAGGCTGTGCATTTTATCAATTTTTGCTCGTTGTACTAATTCTTCAATTTTAACTGTACTTGCAAGCAAACTATAAGACGACTGAACGTGAAGATGCACAAAATCCATACGCTTCCCTCCTGACTAGCTCAATTGGCTCCTTCAAACTGGTACAATATTCCCGATACAAAGCGGAAATATCCAGTACGAACCTGAATAGTTTAACTAATGCTCAGCGGGCAATAAATCGTACCCCTTTGAGCAAAGCCTCACTTTATATAAGCTTTATTATAGTGATTTTTCTTCCAAAAAGAAAATATGTTCTGTATAAGGTAACAAGCATACAAAAACAGCGTTCATCATATACATAGTTGAAGAAAGAATATCGTACAAGCTCTGCATTACATCTACCAAAGGCTAAAGGGTGATCGTCATGAATGAAGCTTTTTTCCCTGTTTTTTTGAACAGTTTTTTCATTGCTTTAGGTGTAATTCTAGGAGGCTCATTAATAGGTGGTGTTTCAGCATTCTTTACGAACCAACCCCCTATTACAGTGGTGAGAGATCTATCAGAAAGTATACGCATATGGGCCATCATTGCCGCAATCGGTGGCACTTTCGATACGGTTTATAGCTTAGAGAGAGGATTACTAAATGGTGAAACAAGAGATATTATTAAGCAAATACTATGGATTATATCAGCTTTTTCTGGAGCACATACAGGATCTGTTATTATTAGCTGGATTACTCAAGGACATATTTCATCATGAAACCGCCCACACTTACCTCTAGAAGAGGCTGGCAACGCTTTATAGCAGGTATAGCGATTGGCGCAATTATCAGTTGGATTTTATATTTTTATATGCATGGTGTTATGCAAGAAAAGCAGATTATGCTTATTGAAGCACAAAAAACAGAAATCGAGGAGTTAAAAACAAAAAATGCCATCTGGGAAAAAGAATATGCAGCGAAAAACGACGAAGCAGAAAAAAAACTAACAATCCAAGAGGTTCAAGTAGCGATTACGAATGGAAATAGTTACAAGCTAAACTTATTATCCATTGTAGAAGCTCAAGAAGAAATTCGCAAAGATTTAAACTCGTTAATAACAAAAGATATTGAAACTGTCTATAAAGGTAAACTACTACTCAAGAAAACGATTGAAAACAAAATCGTTGAAATCAACGATAAAAAATATACGTTCGAAGTTAAAGAAATTTTATTTTACACGAAATTATATATCGAAGTACATGTAAAACGATATTAAGAAATGCGGAATCGACCCATTTAGCTCAGTATGTGCTGGAGCCCGCCGACTGAGATAAAGGAAACACAAAGAGACGTTAGGCGATTCGATGTTAACTTATCGTAGGGAGGTTGGCGAAGCACATATGGAGCTGGGCGCTGGAGCTAGACAATCAGAAAGACCGTCACCGGTCTTTTTTGATTGATGTTTATGCTTCTTGATATACTCCCAATCAAAAAAGAGCTATGCGGCAGAAATAAGACAATCTGTTCTTGAAAACCTGCTCTTGGTTTTCAAAACAGATTGTCTTATTTCTGAGCATAGCAGGTGTAAGGTTGGACATGAAGAAAAGCGGAAGCGACCGTTCTGCTCCGTATGGAGACTGGAGCCCATCGAATGAGATAAAGGAAACACGAAGAGACAATAAGCGATTCAATGTTGACTTATCGTAAGGAGATGGGCGCTGGAGCTAGATAAAAAAACCACACTCGTTTTCAATCGAGTGTGGCAAGTAATTATTCCAATCTATTTCGTATAATCCTGGCATACCTTATCCAGTTCAGCTACTACTTGCTCCGCTTCTTCCCATGTTGAAACCGAAGCTCCTGAAGCCATCGGATGACCTCCGCCATTAAATTTCTTAGCAACCGTATTAATGATTGGTCCCTTTGAACGAAGGCGTACTCGAATTGTATCACCTTCATCAATAAAGAATACCCAAGCTTTAATCCCCTTCACACTTCCTAAATTACTTACTAATAAAGATGCTTGAGATGGCTTGGCATTGTATTTTTCTAATATTTCTTTAGGCAGCACCAATTTTGCTGCTCCAGATGGCAACACTTCAAAATTTTGCATGACATAACCATTTAGGCGAACTACATTTTCATCCAAATCGTACATGCCGTTGTATAACTCAGTTCTAGAGAAATTATAGTGGATTAATTCCCCAGCATACTTAAACGTTTTTTCCGTTGTACTTGGATATAAAAATCTTCCTGTATCTCCAACAATACCAGCATATAATAAACGAGCAGCAGCATCGTTAATAATTAATCCTTGGTCTTTACCCTCTAAATAGAAATCATAAATCATTTCACTTGTTGAACTTGCAGTTGTATCAACCCAAAGAACATCACCATACTGATCATCATTTGGATGATGATCTATTTTAATAATTTTATCAGCTAGCTTATATCGTTGATCACAAATTCTTTCTGCATTTGCCGTATCACAAATAATTGCTAGCGCTCCCGCGTATACTTCATCATCAATCGTATCTAAGCGCTTCAGAAAGTGTAATGACTCCTCTTCCTGCCCGACAACATAAATCTTCTTCTCTGGAAAAGACGCTTTCAAGATTTCCGCTAAACCACATTGAGAACCATAAGCATCAGGATCTGGTCGAACATGACGATGAAGAATAATCGTTTCATATCTCTTAATTATTTCTAGTATTTCCGCTTTCATAAAGAATCCCCTTTCAAATCATTCGTACATTATCTAGTGTTTGTACTTTCAATAAAATGAATGTTTTTCCATAATTGTAGCATTTTTATCCATTTCTAGTTACAATAAGCATGTATAAGATTATAACTGGAGGATTTTACAATGCCTGTTTTGGTCATATTAATTATTATAGCATTAGCTTTTTATGTTTTTTATAAAACAAAATACTTTCGTACAAAATGGCCTATGGAACGAAAATGGTTATCAGCTAAATCTTCTATGGCTTTAGGAGCATTCGTTGCTCTTTTCGGCATAAACCAATTATTTATCTTTCAAACTACTACTACATATATTGTAGCTACCATTTTTATTATCATAGGTGGATTAAGCTTATGGTCTGGAAGTAAAGCCTATAAATTCTTTTTACCACTCGCCATTGAGGAAGCAAGTAATAAATAAAATTCAAAAAGGGGGCTGTGCAGTAGTAATCAACTATCACTATTGCACGCCCCACGTTTTTAGTCATTTATATACCAGTTTTATCTACACAAAACCTTTAACTACGATCTAATAGTTGACACATCATCATTGTCTTGCCAACTAACTTACCTTCATTAAAGACTTCAATATCAACTTTCCCAAACTTCCTACCTACTTCTAGTACCTTAGGAACAATCTCTAATTGACTATCAATCTGTACGGGTTTGATAAAGTAAATCGTCATATTCTCAACTACTAAGTCGCCTCTCTTAAATGAACGAAGAACTCTATTCGCCGCCTCCGTCACAATGGTAGTAAATACCCCGTAAGAAATCGTACCTAAATAATTGGTCATTTGCGGAGTAACTTCACAACGATAAACCTCTTCGCCTTTTCCTTTTCCGCCAATCGCCACTAGTTGTGTAGCAATTACATCATCAATTGTTTCACCCACTTGTGGCTGCCTTTGAATCATTTGCAATGCTTTTAAAACATCTTGACGACTAATAATCCCTTGTAGATTTTGATGATTATCGACTACCGGAAGCATTTCAATGCCTTCCCATACCATCATATGAGCAGATGAAGCTACGCTCGTTTTACCACTTACAGTCATCGGATGCTTTGTCATTACTTTTTCAATCGGCAAATCATGATTTGAACCCATTATATCTTTAGACGTAACCATACCAATAACTTTATTATGCTCATCTACTACTGGGAAACGACTATGGGTTGTTTCTTGATTCAATTCAAACCATTTCGCTACCGTATCACCAGATGTAATAAGAGCTGTCGCATCTACAGGAGTCAAAATATCTTCAACCAGTAAAATTTCTTTCTTAATCAACTGATCGTAAATGGCACGATTAATCATCGTAGCTACTGTAAAAGTATCATAGCTACTAGAAATAATCGGAAGTTGCAATTCGTCAGCTATCTTCTTTACTTGTTCATCCGTATCAAAACCACCGGTAATCAAAACCGCGGCACCTGCTCGTAAGGCAAGCTCATGCGCTTGTGTACGATTCCCGATGATTAGTAAATTTCCTGCGCCTGTATAGCGCATCATCGCCTCAAGTTTCATGGCACCTATGACAAATTTATTCAATGTTTTATGTAGCCCTGCACGTCCACCTAAAACTTGTCCATCTACAATATTTACAACTTCTGCATAAGTAAGTTTTTCAATATTTTCTTTCTTCTTACGTTCAATTCGAATTGTCCCTACTCGCTCAATTGTACTAACATAGCCTTTATTCTCAGCGTCTTTTATTGCTCTATAAGCTGTCCCTTCACTGACAGTTAGTTCTTTTGCAATTTGGCGCACGGAAATCTTTTCGCCAACAGGAAGGTCATCTATGTATTTTAATATCTGTTCATGCTTTGTAGCCAAAGCTCTTCACCCTTTACAAATTGCCTTTTTCTATATTATATAGGTAAAGAGCCCTTATACACAATTATACTATTCATAATCGTGCACTCTTTTCTTTTCTAATTGTCTTTTTCTCATTTTACGAGCACGTTTTCTATTTGGCGTAAATAAAACAGCTGCCATATTCCCCCCCACAGCAAGGAAAGCTAAGAGCAACCAAGAAATAGCAAATAGGCGTTCTTCTAAAGTACCAAAAAAATTCAACTTAGGAATAGCATAGTACAACATCATACCTATCACTAATAAACAAAAAAGCAATCTTTCACGCATAGTACTTCTCCTTTCCCTCATGCTTATTACTACTAATGTATGCAAACTCGGTTCAAAGAAGAAGTGAAAATGAAGACGTATGATAAGTTCTATCACCTATATTTTGTTATATGTACAAAAAGCGCCAAACATAGATACTCTAACAAGTTTATCAGGTTTAGGAAGTTCACGTAATCTCCAGTGAAGAGCTAATAAAGCGTAAAAAGGCGTCTCAAAAGTGATTTGCAATCACTTTTGAGACAGCCGTCTTTTATAAATCTATAGCTTCACCAGGTTGTAGCACTAGTCCAACGCCTTTCGGCAATAATTCAATAAACTTTTGCGGATCTTGTCCAATAACCGGGAACGTATTATAGTGAATTGGTACCACTTGCTTTGGATTTAAAAACTCTACAGCTAAAGCCGCATCTTCAGGCCCCATTGTAAAGTTATCTCCAATCGGAACAAATGCAAGATCAATTGGATGACGTTGACCAATTAACTTCATATCTGAATACAATGCAGTGTCTCCTACATGATAAATCGTCTTTCCTTCTATTGTTAGAAGAATACCAGCAGGTTGTCCTCCATAAACCATTTGCCCATCAATCGTCATCCCAGAACCATGAAAAGCTGGCGTTAGCTTTACCCTACCAAAATCAAAATCATGAGCTCCACCAATACTCATGCCATGTGTATTCTCTACACCTTGCCATCCAAGTATTGTAGCAATTTCAAAGTTGGCTATTACAAGTGAATTATGTTCTTTTGCTAATGTAATCGTATCTCCTACATGATCATCATGCCCATGTGTCAGAATAATCACATCTGGTTTAACATCACTTACTCGTAAGTCTGTTTCACTATTCCCCGTAATAAATGGATCAAAAAGAATAGTTTTATCTCCGGTTTCTACTTTTACAACTGAATGTCCATGAAACGATACTTTCATTATTAAAGTAATCCCCTTTCTACAAAAACATAAAATGGATATATATCCATTTTATAAATATTATAACCGTTTGCAATTCACCTTTTATACTGTTAATCTCAAATATAGATTATTTTTTTAGGAGGAAAGCCCATGAACAATAGATTAGAGCTTTTCAAAAATTGGTTGCAACAAAAAGATATTTCAGCTGCTTTTATTACTTCAACAGAAAATGTTTTTCATTTAAGCGGTTTCTATAGCGACCCCCACGAAAGACTACTATCACTTGCCGTTTTCCCAAATGCTGATCCAATCCTAATCTGTCCTAAGATGGAAGTAGAAGATGCTAAGAAAACTGGCTGGAACTTCGAAATTATTGGCTATACAGATATTGAAAATCCGTGGGAAATGATTAAATCAGCCGTAGAAAAAAGAAATGTACATATTAAAACAGTTGCCATCGAAAAAGAACATATGAATGTAGAACGTTACGAACATATTATGACAAACTTCTCGTCACCTACTCTGGTTTCTGCAGAAGAAAAATTACGTCAGCTTCGTATGATCAAAGATGAGCAAGAATTAGCAATTATTCGTGAAGCATGTCGACTAGCTGATTTTGCTGTACAAGTAGGCGTGAACGAAATTCAAGAAGGCAAAACAGAAATGGATGTTCTTGCTGCCATTGAATATGAATTAAAGAAAAAAGGTATAAACGAAATGGCATTCTCAACGATGGTTCTAACAGGAACAAATGCCGCTTCACCTCATGGTGTACCTGGAAATACAAAGATTCAAAAAGGCGATCTTGTTTTATTTGACTTAGGTGTTGTGTACGAGGGATATTGCTCTGATATTACTAGAACTGTAGCTTACGGCGATATTAACGACAAACAAAAAGAAATTTATGATACAGTTCTACAGGCACAACTAGCTGCCATTGAAGCAAGTAAACCAGGTGCATTATGCTCTGAAATCGATCTTGCTGCGCGTAAATATATAGCTGACAAAGGCTATGGTGAATACTTCCCTCACCGTCTTGGACACGGTCTAGGAATTAGCGTACATGAATATCCTTCATTAACGGAAACAAACGCATTACCGTTACAAGAAGGAATGGTTTACACAATTGAACCAGGAATTTATGTACCAAACGTTGCAGGTGTACGTATTGAAGATGACATCTATGTTACAGCTAATGGCTGTGAAATCTTAACAAAGTTCCCGAAAACACTGCAAATCATTAAATAATTATATCGAAAAACAAAACGACTTCCCTTTAAACATAGAAGTCGTTTTGTTCTTTTATTGCTAACATTATTTTCAAACTTCTATCGTTCTTTTTTTACATTTTTCTTTTTTTCATCACATGATCCTCCACTACAATAAGAATCCATGATTTGTTTCGTTGTATCTTCAATACCTTTTTCGTCATAAATAAATACATTCTTCTTATTCTTTTTCACAGATTTCAGCTCTCCTTCCACATTTTCAAATTTTTAAACCTTTATTTATTCAAAAAATTGTTTATATTTCAATAAATGTCCACAAAATTAGTGTTACAATATTTGTTATAATATAATTATTAGGAGGGATTACTTATGAGTTTAACTTACAAAAAAATTCTTGTAGCAGTTGATGGTTCAAAAGAAGCTGAATGGTCTTTCCAAAAAGCAATCGAAGTTGCAAAACGAAATGACGCAGATTTAGTAATTGCCCATGTAATCGATACTAGAAATTTCGCCACAATTGAAGCATATGATAGAACAATGGCTGAACGTTCTGAATCTTATGCGAAGGAACTTCTAGAAGAATACAAACAACAAGCTGAGCAAGCAGGTGTAAATAAAGTACATATTGAAGTCGAGTACGGCTCTCCAAAAGTAAAAATTCCAAAAGAGCTTGCGAAAAACAATCAAATCGATTTAATCGTATGTGGTGCAACAGGGTTAAATGCTGTAGAACGTTTCCTTATCGGTAGTGTGTCTGAACATATCACTCGTTATGCACCTTGTGACGTATTAGTCGTGAGAACACAAAAGCAAGACTAAACTATATAATAAAAA
>NZ_HG428741.1:146440-159501 GCF_000380245.2 Bacillus massiliigorillae | reverse complement strand
TCTTAAAGAGGTGATTTTTTATTTGAAAACCATTTCGATTGAAAAAAGCGAAAAAGGGCGTCCAAAAGTGATTAAAACTCACTTTTTGGACGCCCTTCTTTTGAATTATTTCAACAAGCTCTCCGCTTTCACAATCGCAGCTTGTACTTGTGCAAAGCCTGTTCCACCTGCACTGTTACGACGCTTCACTGCTTCATAAGGTTGTAGAACCACATAAATGTCATCTTCAAATAAAGCATTCGCTTCTTTGAATTGATCCATAGATAAGTCAGCTAGGTAACATCCTTGGTTAATACAAGTTAGCACTAATTGACCTACTACTTCATGAGCTTCACGGAATGGTAGACCCTTGCTTGCCAAATAGTCCGCTAATTCAGTTGCATTTGAGAAATCAGACTTCACTGCTCTCTCCATAACATCTGTACGCACTTTCATTGTCGAAATCATGCCTGCGAAGATTTTTAAAGAACCTGTAATTGTCTTAACTGTATCAAACATGCCTTCTTTATCTTCTTGCATATCTTTGTTATACGCTAAAGGAAGACCCTTTAATACCGTTAATAAACCAAACAGATTGCCGTAAACTCGTCCCGTTTTTCCACGGATTAATTCCGCCATATCAGGATTCTTCTTCTGTGGCATAATGCTGCTTCCTGTTGAGAAAGCATCATCTAATTCAACGAATTGGAATTCTTGGCTACACCAAAGAATCGTTTCTTCCGCTAAACGAGATAAATGCATCATCATCATAGAACTATTTGAAAGAAATTCTAAAATAAAGTCACGATCACTTACAGCATCAAGGCTGTTCTCATAAATGCTTGAGAAGCCTAAATACTCTGCTGAGAGCTCACGCTTAATCGGGAAGGTTGTTCCCGCTAAAGCACCAGCACCAAGCGGAGATTTATTAATACGCTTGAAGCTTTCTGTGAAACGTTCTTTATCTCTTTCTAACATCCAGAAGTATGCTAGTAAATGGTGAGCAAACGAAATAGGCTGAGCTCTTTGCAAATGTGTATAACCAGGAAGAATCGTCTCAACATTATCCTTTGCTTTATTTAATAAAGCTGTTTGAAGCTCATTAATAAGATTAATAACTTCCTTCGTTCTATTACGTAAGTATAGATGCATATCAGTCGCAACTTGGTCGTTTCGGCTTCGAGCTGTATGAAGCTTTCCACCGACTGGACCAATTTCATCAATAAGCATACTTTCTAAGTTCAAATGAATATCTTCCATCTTCACAGAGAATTGTAATTCACCATTTTCAGCTCTTTCTTTCAATGTAAGTAAGCCGTTTGAAATAGCCGTTACATCTTCCTGAGAAAGAATTCCGCATTCACCTTGCATTTTAACGTGAGCTAAACTTCCCTCGATGTCTTCTAACACAAGTTCTTGGTCAAAAGAGATTGAAGCACCAAATTCATCTACCCATTCTTCAGCTGATTTAGTGAATCTTCCTCCCCAAAGTTTTTTCACGCTTCCACCTTCTTCTTGTTGTTAACCATGCTGTTTACTTTTGTAGGTAAACCGAATAATGAAATGAAGCCAACAGCTGCAGCATGATCGAACTCATCGTCAGTTGTGTAAGTAGCTAGTTTTTCATTATATAATGAGTTTTCTGACTTTCTACCTTCTACGATTGCATGACCTTTGAATAGTTTCACACGTACTACGCCACTAACTGTTTTTTGTGATTCTTTTAAGAATGCAACTAATGCATCTTTTAATGGTGAGTACCAAAGACCTTCATAGATTAGTTCAGTAAGTTTTTTCTCAATAACTGGTTTAAAGTGAGCTAACTCTTTTACTAGAGTAAGATCCTCTAATTCTTTATGTGCTGTAATAAGTGTCATTGCGCCTGGGCACTCATATACTTCACGAGATTTAATACCTACAAGACGGTTTTCAACATGGTCAATACGACCAACACCATGCTTACCAGCAACTTCATTTAATTTAAGAATTAAATCTGATAGTTTATAAGGAATACCATCAATCGCAACTGGAACACCTTGTTCAAATGTAATTTCGATTACATCTGCAACATCTGGTGCATCTTCAAGACTAACAGTTAAATCATATGCATCAGCAGGTGGAGCTGCCCATGGATCTTCTAAAATTCCACATTCATTACTTCTTCCCCAAAGGTTTTGGTCAATTGAGAATGGGCTATCTAAGTTAATTGGAATTGGAATTTCGTGATCAATTGCATATTGAATTTCTTCTTCACGAGACCATTTCCACTCACGAACTGGCGCCATAACTTTTAAATCAGGATTTAAAGCTGAAATTGAAACCTCAAAACGCACTTGGTCGTTACCTTTACCCGTACATCCGTGTGCTACAGCAACCGCTCCTTCAAGCTCAGCTACTTCAACTAATTTCTTAGCGATTAGCGGACGAGAAAGTGCAGATACTAGAGGATATTTTCCTTCATATAATGTATGTGCTTGCATAGCTACTAAAGCAAGCTCTTGTGCATATTCTTCTTTTGCATCGATTACGTATGATTTAATAGCACCAACTGAAATAGCTTTGTTTTTGATGAATTCTAAATCTTTACCTTCTCCTACATCTAAACAACATGCTACTACATCGTATCCTTGATCTTGAATCCATTTAATTGCAACGGAAGTATCTAATCCTCCGGAATAAGCTAATACAACTTTTTGTTTCGACATTTTATAATTGCCCCCCGTGTATGAATAAAAATTCATCTTAAATAATTTTTATTCAAAATCTTGATACCAACTTTATCAGCTTTTTTACTTTTTTGCAAGGGTAATTTCTCTATTTTCTTAAGTTTTTGATTTATCTATTAATTACATATCCTTTGTATGCCCTTACAATGCATAAAAAGATGAAAATCTCTATCAATCATTATAGAATAGTCATATATGTATTTACCCGTAATACGAACTAATAAAAACATACTATTTTATATAAAATACAACATATGTATAATCATCTAGGATTTTAATGTAATATCTTATAAAACGGAGGAGAATTCCATGCAGAAAAACTATTTTACATATAATAATAGATTAGGCATAAACATTCCTGACCTAGATTTACACTGGGAGAATTATGATATACATATACAACAACAGATTCTAACAGAATGGGAAGATATCCGTGGCACAATCCCTGATCGTATACATGATTTAGAAACTCATATTAATGCTAAACAACAACAACTAAATGAGGAAGAGAACTTCGCTTTATCCTGCATTCTAAATTCAGAAATAGCTGAACTTGCTTCGCAAATTAATGACCTATGGCTTTGGTATCGAACGCAAGAAGATATAACACAAAAAAGGCATAATTAAGAGGAAGGTTAGACAAAAAAAAGCATCGAAACCGATGCTTTTTTATTCAATGAATCCTATTTTTCACTTTTTTCTTGCAAATATCTATATTGATAATAATGATGTGCAAATTCACTAATACGTCTAGTTAATGAATAATTACTACCCGCTCCAATCATCATACTCATAAGCGGTAAACCTTGAATTTTCTTTTTTCGGAACAATGAAATAGCCATATACTTCATAATTTGTTTGACTGGCTGCTCAAACCATGAAATATCCGTAATCTCATCATCACCATCAAAGAAATAAGATTGCTCTGTATGCTGTGTACATTCATTCAATTCTTCCAGACCATACTTTTGCAATCTCTCTGGTAACGTTCCAGTATGAAATACCTTCAATGAAATCATCATTTCTTTTGGCGTATTCACTTCATATCCATAAGACATTGCAATTAATTGTACAAGACGAAGATTTATAAATGTAATTGCAGGTAGGTCACTTGTAATTAACACCGTGCCACCCATTCCACTGATGCCGCCTTGAGCAAATGAATAAAGTCGATGTCTCGCGATTTGTTGCTGTGCTATGTATTTTAATTGATCAGCTGTTAAGTACTTCATGTCTGCGATTTCTTCAATGTCTTCATTAAAAATTCTAGCTGTGGCCAAAATACGATCTCTCGCATCCATTTGAAACTGTGCACCTTGAATCATCGCATGAAGATGAAACAGCATATTATCTAGCGTTGTAAAAAATTCCTTTTGTACATCTTCTGGTATAAGAGCAAAACTACTTTGAAGAGCTTTATCATACAACACTTCAAAGTCAGTTGTTTCATGGCTATAAAGTTTTTCTTCCCAAGCTTTTACTTCTTCATAAATTTTCATTTCCCGACTTGTAAACGTCATAAGATTCACTCCTTTCATTTTAAAATGAAACGTTTAGGAATAGTATATCACAAGCTATTTGAAACAGAAAAACACCCCACGATTGGTAGAGTGTTTTCGAATCCATATTTTACGCTTTTATTGGAACTAGCAATCCATTTGCTTCTGCTTTTTTGACTGCTAATAAAATGCCTTCCATCGTATCTAAATATTTAATTTCACTTCCTATCGCTTGCCTACCAGCCTCAGCAAAATCCGACATGAAATCTGTACCTGAATAATTGACTTCTAAATATATTTTGGCATCATATATCCATTCAGCAAAAGCCACTCCACTCACTGCCGTTACACTAGCATGTTCGCTTGTTTGAGAACTATAACTATAATTATATTCTCTAAGTATACTAACTCTTTTTAATAATTCTTCAATCATTTATATCACCCCTTAACACTACTATCGTCATAATGAAGGTGATTTTTTCAAAACATTCCCAAATTCCTTTTTTTGTAACAATTATTACCTTAAATAAGAAAAGCGCAAGTGCCCGTTTTGCGACGTATAGATTGGAGCATTTCGACTGAGATAAAGGAAACACGAAGAAGGCGGTAGCCGATTCGATGTTGACTTATCGTAGGAAGATGGGCGAAATTTACTAGTCGCTGGGCGCTGGAGCTAGACACCGTACAAAATTAACTACTTTCTTAGCATTTAAAAATAACCTCTTATGATGTTGATTAACGAACATCATAAGAGGTTATCATTTAATATTAGTGTACTAATGACATTTCTGCTAAACGCATAACATCACGAGCAATCATAACTTCTTCATTTGTTGGAATAACTAATACTTTAACTGGTGAATGTGGATAAGAGATGAAACGATCGTCTCCACGAACAGCATTTAAAGATGGATCCCAATATACGCCCATGAATTCTAAGCCTTCAAGAACACGTGCACGAATAACGTCACTATTCTCACCAATACCTGCAGTGAAGATGATAGCATCTACACCAGACATACGTGCAGCATAAGAACCGATGTATTTATGGATACGGTCAGAGAATACTTTTAAAGCTAACTCAGCACGGTGATTTCCTTCTGCTGCTGAAGCTTCGATATCACGTAAATCACTAGAGAAACCAGATACACCAAGTAATCCACTTTCTTTGTTTAATACGCTAATTACTTCATCAGCAGTTTTTCCTGTTTTCTCCATAATGAATGGAAGAAGTGCAGGGTCAATATTACCAGAACGAGTTCCCATTGTTACACCTGCAAGTGGAGTGAATCCCATTGAAGTATCAATTGATTCTCCGCCTTTAATTGCTGCAATACTTGCACCGTTTCCTAAGTGACAAGAAATTAAGCGTAATTGCTCTTTTGGACGTCCAAGCATTTCTGCTGCTCTTTCAGAAACGTATTTATGAGATGTTCCGTGGAAACCATATTTACGAATACCATATTCTTTGTAGTAGTCATACGGTAAGCTGTATAAATATGAATTATCCGGCATAGTTTGGTGGAACGCTGTATCGAATACTGCAACTGCTGGTACATCCTTTAAAATATGTTGGAAAGCTTTAATTCCAGTGATGTTAGCAGGATTGTGAAGTGGTGCTAAATCAGATAGCTCTTCAATCTGTCTTAAAACTTCGTCTGTAATTACAGCTGAATCACTGAAGATTTCTCCGCCGTGTACAACTCGATGTCCTACTCCGTTAATTTCATCAAATGATTTGATAATACCATGTTCAATTAAGCTATCAAGAAGCATTTTAACAGCCACTTCATGGTCAGGGATATCTGTAACTACCTTAACTTTTTCATCATTTACTGAAATTGTAAAGATTGAATCAGTTAAACCAATTCTTTCCACTAAACCTTTTGTAATAACTTTCTCACTTGGCATTTCAAATAATTGAAATTTCAAAGATGAGCTACCTGCATTAATTGCGATTATTTTTGACATGTGCTGTCGCTCCTTATCATTTGCGTTCTATGTTGTGTTATATTATTTTCCAATCAACTGTAATACAATAAATAGTACAAGTTACATTTAAGCATTGTACTCAAATATTTTCAATAGCAAAAAGGAATTTCAAATATTTTTCACAAATGAACAAATAGATATTTCAATAGAACGAAATTGTGTTTCAATAAAAATATTCAAAAAAGTATAACAGAAATCACAATTTTAATGCCATTGCTCTTTCTTATCATAAACGTTTTTATTTTTTATTATTACACCATGTATTACCATCTTAAAACTCAGCTACATCCTACATATATTTGTTCGTATAGTTATATAATATTCTAAATTATCCAACTATTAAACACAAAAGAAAAAGTCCCATGCTTTGTGAATCAAAGCATTATGGGACTTTTATCTCTTAGCGATTCATAGATAAGATATCAATTTCCCTTTTCTACTTTAAACCATTCATCCATCTGATTAAGAATATTTTGCATCGCATTTGCATCTGACATTTTTGGAAGTTGCACAAGCAACGCATTTTTCGGTGCCTTTACATCTTCACTTTTCTTTTGTACTAACAAAATGCTCTTTGCTGCCGCTTCGTTTTTGAATAAAGAATGCGGTAATGCAATAAGACCTTGTATATGTGTATGATTCTTCAAAAAGCTCTGTAATAATGTGGCTTGTGAAGTTTCAAAAATACTGTTAGGGATAATAAAAATTCCATACCCCCCAGCTTTAAGATGAGTTACACTTTGTTCAATCAATAAATGATGAGCATATGTATGTTCTCCCTCAGCTTTCACTTCAAAATCATTAGCTCTTACATCATCGGGATAATAACCAACCGGTAAGTCACTCACGATAATATCTACTGGGTCGATTAGAAGCGGTTTAATACTATCACCATTATACAATTCCACTGGACATTGTATTAAATTCGCTCCACTATATGCTAATTTAACTAGTGTATCATCTACATCACAGCCAACACTTTGAATAACTTCTTTATCAAATTGCTGTAAAATCGTAAAAAGTAAATTTCCTGTCCCAACTGCAGGATCAAACAACCTGAATTGCTCTTTTCCTTCAGAACATTTACGAACAAGATAGCTAACAAATAAACCAATTGAATCAGGTGTCATTTGATGATTCGATTGAGTATTCTGCTTCATTCCTTTTAAAATGGCTAATTGAAACGCCTTACGAATCGTTTCACCATCAAATTGCTCAATTGATATTGTATCATATTGCTTAAGAAGACGCTTCTTAGTCATTTCACTTAACTCTTCTTGTAATATCGAATTATGAAAAAGATTTTCAGATGTTTCAGCAAGTGCTTCTAAATACGTGCAGTCACATTCCTCTTCAATAATGACCGCTGTCTGGTCTAATAATTGGAATACCTTTTCGATACTTTCAAATTTCAAACAAAAAACCTCCGTTCTTTCTGCTCTTATTGTAACGAAAAAATACATTATACGTAAAGGAATGGCAATAATTATTAAACATCTTATACACTTAATAAGTTTTCCTAAAAAAAAGAAAAGCTGATTCACTCGTCTTGTTGTTCATAAGACAAAATGAATCAGCCAATCAGTTAACATTAAAAGAGTAGAAAAATTATTTAGCTGCTTTAGCGGCATTCACAGCTGCTTCATAATCAGGGTGATTAGTTGCTTCACTCACATATTCCGCATAAACAACTGTATCACTGCTGTCAACAACAAAAACAGCACGTGCCAATAAACGAAGTTCTTCAATCGCTACACCATAATTTTTTCCGAAAGATAAATCACGGTGATCAGAAAGAGTTTCAACGTTTTTAATACCAGCTGCAGCACACCAACGGCCTTGTGCAAATGGTAAATCAACACTTATAGTTAATATTTTTACATTATCAAGATTGCTTGCTTCTTCATTGAATCTTCTTGTTTGCGCATCACAAACTCCTGTATCAATGGAAGGAACAACACTAATAATTTTAACTTGTCCTTGATAGTCTGACAAAGTTGCTGGTGAAAGGTCATTGCGTAATACTGAAAAATCTGGAGCTGCATCTCCTACTCTTACTTCATTTCCAAGCAATGTAACTGGATTGTTCTTAAAAGTAATATTAGCCATCCTTTTATCTCCCCTTTTTTACAACATATGTACAGTGTTATCATATGCTTTTTTCGGAAATTTTTCAATTATTAGCATACCCTAAATTTAGTATAAAGAAACTTTACATATAAATTTATTCTAAATCATGTTTTGGTTGATTTTGTTGATTACTATCTTTTGACTGTGATTGACTGTCCTTCTTAGACATCATCCCTTGAATCTTTTCAATTGCAGCAGGCGCTAAATCGAGAATCTTATCTAATAAATGTGTATTTTCATCTAGATGCAGCATCTTCACCCCACTAGAATTAACGATAAGAAATGCAATCGGTGTGATAGAGACACCTCCACCACTACCTCCTCCAAATGGAAGATTAGATTGACCAGAATTAGAATTACCGCCACTATTTCCCGATTGTCCTCCACCGCTCTCACCAGCAAATTCACTACCACCAGCTGCAAAGCCAAACCCTACCTTTGAAACAGTCAAAATAACGCTACCATCTGGCGTTTCAACTGGATCACCAATGATTGTGTTAACATCAATCATTTCCTTTAAATTTTCCATTGCTGCACTCATAAGTCCTTGAATTGGATGTTCTGACATACTATTTCCTCCTGCTAAACTGTTTTATTTGTCTGATTGTTTTGTTTTTGAAAAGTAGAAGATTTCAAGTGTAATTTGCCACCTCTCCAATGACGAATAAGCTTAAATGCTGTTAGAATAGCATAGCCAATGCGAACGGATAGTATACAACGAAATTCCGTGGCAGAAAGACCTCTATTAAAATATGGCGTAACCTGATAGGAAGGCTGACATTGTACAGATAGATATTTATATACACACGCTTGCACAATACCTTTTATTCCCCATATCACACCAGTTATCTTTGCTGTAAGAGCTGCATCCTTTGTGCCTATTGCACTCTGCCATTGAAATTGATGGACTCCCACTTTTTTAAAGAATTTCTTTAGAATTGGATAAGCATCTTTAACATGTTGAATCATTTCTCTCGTATCATGAAAACTATTCATAATATCCTCGATGTTAATTCTCTTCTTCTCCTTTTCCTTATTAGTATTGCTTTCTGTTCGTTCTTTAATAACAACCGATGTTGAATCTTTTTGTACTTTAATGACAGGTACATCTATTTTTTTTGAAACAATGCCAAACAATGCTTTTATTATTACTTTGAGCTGATCATTATCATTTCCATGATAATAATGAACGCGAATGGTTATTTTCGATAAGAGGATGCATATAAGCAAAACAATAAGTATTAAAATAATAAACAAAACAATCTTCACACGATGTCACCCTTTCAGCCTTTCATTTTAGTCATCGCAAGAAAAAATTAAACGTAAATAAACAATTTGTCCTATATACATCGCAAGTTTTTTCACTATTACAGTTTGAATAATTTGTCTATTCCGACTAAGCAGGAGTATACTTTTAGCTAACAACCTTTCTTCAGGGGAAATACACATGAATAAGAGGGATATGGATGACAACAGAAACACTAGAAATTGAACAGTTAGAACATGAAATCACTTTACTAAAACGTGACCTTACTAATGTCACAAATCATTTAACAAGAGAATTAATAGTATCTGAGATTTCTCGTAAAGAAAAATGTATACGAGTAGCAGTTAAACAAACACTACTTTATGTAGATGTCCTGCTCAAGAATGGAACAAAGTATGATAAATGCAGCTTACATGTTGATGAGAGCACAGAATGCATTACCGACGGAACAGAAGCAAAGCTAATCTTACGTGACTTAGCATCCATTTATGTAAAAGAAAAACCTAAAAAATATAAAACCAATTATTTTGCAGGTAACATTCAAACAAATGATATAGAACATTATGCGCTTTATCATGGTTTGGCTTAAATAATAGTTTAATCAATCATAATAAAAATCCCGAAAATCTAAGATTTTCGGGATTTTTAAAGTTATTTATTTAAAATAAAACGATCAATTGCCTTTGCCACACCACAATTAATATTCGTATCTGTAACGAAATCTGCTTGTGCCTGTATCGCTTCCGGAGCGTTCCCCATTGCAATGCCTAAACCAGCAAATTTAATCATTGATAAATCATTTTCATTATCACCAATACAAATAACTTCCTCCGGTTGAACGTGTAACATCTCACATAATTGTTTGACCGCTAATCCTTTAGATGTACCAATCGGCATTGCCTCAAAGTTATTAAGATGTGAGCTAACCACTTCTAGATTGTCATACTGCTTTAATTCAGCCTTCGCTTTCGCAACCGCATCAAGATCATCAGAAAAAATAAGACATTTCATAATATGGTCTTGATGACATTCTAACGCATCTTGAAGAGAACATTCCTCGAAAAACTTCATTTGATTTTCGACTGGAAGTGATGCACTTATTTTCTTCTCTGCTTGATTCTCATCGATTTTATGATTAGAAATAACCATATCGTAACCTTTAAAATGTGCAGATAAATTATATTTCGTAGCTAATTCGTAAATAGTAGCAATTTCATCAGAATTCAACGACTTCTTATATTCTACATCTCCAATTTTAAAGTAGGTTCCATTTGTACCAATTACTGAAACATTCTCACCCAAGTATTTCTTAAAATAACTTGCTATATTATAAGGTCTTCCTGTAACTAACGCGACTTGCACACCTTGCTCCATCGCTTCCTTTAACGATCTAATATTATCTTCTGGAATAGAAAATTTCTTGTCCAAAAGTGTACCATCCATATCAATACAAACTAATTTATATTTCATTTTCTGCCTCCAACTAAGTATTTCATCTCTTATACTACCATACAAAAACCATTAAAAATTGATAATACAAAACCATTTCCCCACTTACAAATTCCAACTTTACAATAAAATTAAATAACTGGAATAAATTATCACTTCACGAACACCAAATAAAATTCTATGCTTAACACATAAAGGTCATTTATTTCATTTTAGGAGGATTCATGTTGGAAAACTTCAATCTTTTAGAACAAAAAGCAACAAATGCTAGAAAAAGTATCGTCCGTATGGTTACACAAGCAGCTTCAGGTCACCCAGGTGGATCTCTTTCTGCTGTAGAAATCTTAACATCTCTATACTTCAAAGAAATGAATATTACAGAAGAGAATGTAAGCGACATCAATCGTGACAAATTCGTTCTTTCAAAAGGTCATGCTTCTCCAGTACTTTATGCAGTACTACACGAAAAAGGATTCATCTCCGCTGAAGAACTTACTACATTTAGACAAGTTAACTCAAAACTACAAGGTCATCCAAACATGAACTATATTGATGCAGTAGATATGTCAACTGGCTCACTTGGTCAAGGTATCTCAACTGCTGTTGGTATGGCTCTTTCTAATAAAATTCATGAAACAACAAATCGTGTATATACATTACTTGGTGATGGCGAATTAGAAGAAGGTCAAGTATGGGAAGCAGCAATGTGTGCGGCTCATTATAAACTTGATAACCTTGTTGCAATCGTTGACTTTAACGGATTGCAAATCGACGGTGACATCACAAAAGTTATGAATCCATGCCCAATTGATAAAAAGTTTGAAGCTTTTGGCTGGAACGTAATTGTAGTTGATGGACATAACTACGAAGAGCTTTTCGCAGCATACAAAAACGCTCGTGAAACAAAAGGACAACCAACTGCCATCATCGCTAAGACGATTAAAGGTAAAGGTGTATCCTTCATGGAAAACAACTATGCATGGCACGGTGCGGCTCCATCTGCTGAACAATGTGAATTAGCGATCAAGGAATTAGGAGGCAATGAATAATGAGTAAGATTGCAACAAGAGAAGCGTACGGTAAAGCATTAGCAAACTTAGTACAAGAAAACGAAAATATTATTGTATTAGATGCGGATCTTTCTAAATCAACAAAAACTGGTGATGCTCAACAAGTACGTCCAGCACAGCATTTTAACATGGGTATTGCAGAAGGAAACATGATGTCTACAGCCGCTGGTCTTGCATCATGTGGAAATACTGTATTTGCTAGTACTTTTGCAATGTTTGCTGCTGGTAGAGCCTTCGAGCAAATCAGAAACTCTATTTGCTATCCTAAATTAAATGTTAAAGTATGTGCAACTCACGCTGGTATTACAGTAGGTGAAGATGGTGCATCTCACCAATCTGTAGAAGATTTAGCTCTTATGAGAAGTATTCCTAACATGACTGTTTTCTCACCATGTGATGCTGTAGAAACAGAAGCAGTCATTAAAGCTGTAGCTGAGTTCGATGGTCCTGCTTACGTTCGTCTTGGTCGTTTAGCTGTTGAAGCAGTTAATAACAAAGAAGACTACAAATTCGAAATCGGTAAAGGTATTGTTCTTGAAAAAGGTCAAGACATCACATTAATCGCAACTGGCTTCATGGTTCAGCAAGCTCTTAAAGCTAGCGAAATGTTAAAAGCTGAAGGCATTAACGTAACTGTTGTAAACATGCCTACAATCAAGCCAATCGACAAAGACTTAATCGTAGAACTTGCGAAAGAAAGCAAGCTTATCGTTACTTGCGAAGAGCATAACATTATTGGTGGATTAGGATCAGCTGTAAGTGAAGTAGTTTGTCAAAACCACCCAACAAAAGTAGCTATGGTCGGTATTAACGATACATTCGGAGAAAGTGGTAAACCACTTGAACTAGTAGAGAAATATGGTTTAACTCCTGAAAGAATTATTGAAGTTGTAAAAGCTAATATGCAATAAATTATAAGAAAACGAGAGAAGTACATAGCGTACTTCTC
>NZ_HG428741.1:105458-145943 GCF_000380245.2 Bacillus massiliigorillae | reverse complement strand
CGTACTTCTCTCGTTTTCTTATACAATATTTTTTAATGCTCTTTATACGTTTCTTCTAAAAAAAGAATAGATTGCTGAATTAACTCTTTTAAAACGTCAACATCAATATCTGCTACTTTATTTATGTATACACATGCTTTTCCTGTAGTATGTTTTCCAAAGTTCTTTAATAATTCTTCCCTTTTTGTATCACCTGGAGCAAAGTACAAACTAATTTTCGCTTTTCTTGGGGAAAAACCTACAAGTGGTGCATCGCCTTCGTGACCTGTTTTATACTTATAATGATACTTACCAAATCCAATAATACTAGGCCCCCACATTTTTGCCATATAACCCGTCACTTCAGTAAAAATATCTAATAATCTATATGCATCCTCACGTTTTTTGACGCTTTCTACATTCTCAATAAATTCAATTACATTATTATCTGTTTCTTTCGTCTTTAGTTCGTACATGAATACCATCTCTCCTTTTCTATATTTTAGGTTATCATATTATGATTTAATCTATTTCTAAATAAAAAAAGCAAGCAAAAGAGACATCTCTTCGCTTGCTTATTTATTTAGACTACTTCTTTGGTGAACTAAATAGTGATGTAACAAATAGCCCAGCTACAAAAGTAATAATACAAATAATGATTGTTCCCGTACCTGTTGGTATCCCTGGGAAAACCACAAAAAGTGAACCAAGAATTAAACCAAGAATTACAGCATACGTCATGTACGGGAAATTCTCTAGTACATAACTAATTGCTTTACTACTTACAATAAAGCCAATTATTACACCCGCTCCAATTACAGCAATAATAGGTATATTGAAATCTGATAGTGCAGCAATTGCAGTTGAATAGGCACCTAGTATTAACAAAATAAAAGAACCACTAATGCCTGGTAATAACATTGCCATACTACCAAGCCATCCAGCAAAAAACAATCCAATTGTCGAACTAACCGTTAAGGTCGTAATTGGCTCAGATTCTTGTGGCTTTATAAATGCTAGAGATGCTAGTAAAACTCCGACAATCAGTAAAACAATAAAATGCTTCCCAGAAAAATGCGTTTTCACTTTCGCTTGCTTTGCAATAAAAGGTAACACACCAATAATTAATCCCATGAAAAAGAATTGAGTTGGTTCATAATGATGTTCTAATAAGTAATCAATTACACGACTAAATAATAGTAATGTGATTCCCATTCCTATTGCTAAAGGCATTAAGAATCCGATATGTTTCTTCCATTCACGGCTAAAAAACCCGCTAATTGATCGTAGTAATTTATCATATATGCCTAAAATAAAGGCAATTGTACCACCGCTAACACCAGGAATTAAATCGCTAATTCCCATTAAGATGCCACGATATATATTTCTCCATTCCACTATAACCTTCCTACCTCCTACTTCTACATCGCATTTTATTATGCATGCTCACAATTATAGTTTATTATCCTACAAAAGCAATAAAAAAACACACTCTAAATGATATCATTTAAAGTGTGTTTTCAACGAAGTTTTCTTTATTTCAATATAGTTATTATTTTTCTTCCATAGGTTTAGAACGTTTAATGAAAAATGCCAAAATAATCGCTACTACCATAATACCTACAGAAACTAAGAAAGAGTCATTAATACCCTCAATAGTTGCTTGTGTGATAATATGCTGTTTCATTTCAGCAGCTGCACTAGCTGTTGGCTGAGCAGTTAGATGACTCATTGCTGTTTCAGCTAAATCTTTTGCGTGCGTTTCTGTTCTATTTGACATAATTGTAACAAGTAATGCGCCACCAATCGCTCCTGATACTTGCTGTAATGTACTATTCATTGCCGTACCATGAGGCGTATATTTTAATGGTAACTGGTTAAGACCATTTGTCATAATCGGCATCATAACCATAGACATACCAAACATACGGAAAGTATACATTGTTATTAATGTTGCATAAGTAGTAGTTTCCGACAATTGACTAAAGAAATAACTTGTAATAATCGTAATTAAAATACCAATCAAAGCAAGTATTCTTGCCCCAAACTTATCAAATAGCTTACCAGTAATCGGAGACATAATCCCCATAACTAGGGCACCAGGTAACATTAATAAACCCGAATGCAAAGGTGAAATCCCTCTTATATTTTGCAAATAAATCGGCATTAAAATCATTGCTGAGAACATAGCCATATTCAATGTAATAGAAATACCGGATGAAAGTGCGAACATTGGATATTTATATACTCTGAAATCCAACATAGGTTTTTCTAATTGGAACTGGCGTAAAATAAATAATATTAAGGCAATTACACCTACAATGATTGTGCCATATACTTCAGGTGCACCCCATCCTTTATTACCAGCTGTACTAAATCCATAAAGAATACCACCAAAACCAATGCTTGATAGAATAATAGAAAGAACATCCAATTTAATCACAATTTTTTCTTTCTTATCATGCAATTTAACTAAAGCCAAAATAAAGACAAGTATAGCAATCGGTGAAATAATATGGAATAGCATTGGCCAATCATAATGCTCGATAACCCAACCTGATAGAGTTGGACCAATTGCTGGTGCAAAAATCATTACTAAACCAAACATCCCCATTGCTGATCCACGTTTGTCAACCGGAAATGATGTTAACATTACATTCATCAATAATGGCATCATAATTGCAGCGCCTGAAGCTTGAATCATTCTAGCCAATAATAAAATCCAAAATGCAGGTGCAAAACCACCTAAAAGTGTTCCAATTGCAAACAATCCTGTTGCAGTTAAAAATAATTGTCTAGCTGAAAATCTTTGAATAAGAAAGGCTGTCGATGGTATCATAATACCATTTACTAGCATATATCCATTCGTAAGCCACTGTACAGTTGATGGAGTTACATCAAATTCTTTCATAATAGACGGTAACGCAATGTTTAATAACGTATTACTTAATAACGCTACAAAGGCACCAATCATTAAAATAATTAAAACCCCATATTGAGGTTTAGGTTGTTGACCCGCTAACTTTGCTTCCATGAAAATCGCCTCCTGATGTGTATTACCATTAATAAACCGATATGTACCACGGTATATTCTTCTTAAACCTTTTAAAAAAGTCTAGTAAATGACAAAATAGTAATTGAACTAACCGTACGATAAATGAACACGGTGTTTACTATTAATCGAGAAGTCTATTATAATATAAGTAGAAATAATTGCAATAAACAAAAATCATTCAAATGTCATATACTCAACAGTACAAAGAATATTGTTGAATAACTTTTCAAAAAAAGAAAAAAGGTTGTGATTCTATGAAAAAACTTGCTAATGACCGAAGAGTTATCCGTACCAAGAAATTGCTCAGAAATTCACTAACTGAACTGATGAACGAGAAAAGCTTTGACGAAATAAAAGTTAGTGATATCACTGAAAAAGCTGATATTAATAGAGGTACGTTTTATCTACACTACCACGATAAGTATGATTTACTCGAACAAAACGAAAATGAAATTATCGAAGAAATCAAACAAATCAGAAGTAAAAAAGGGCCACGGAAAGAGGGTATTACCTCTAAAAGAGTGCTAGATCAACCATTTCCCTTTATGACTAAATTATTCGAATATATACAAGATAACGCTGATTTCATGAAGGTTATATTAGGACCTAAAGCTGGTACATCATTTCAAATAAAACTAAAAGAAGTAATGAGAGCT
Organism: Bacillus massiliigorillae; assembly: GCF_000380245.2. GTDB lineage: Bacteria > Bacillota > Bacilli > Bacillales > DSM-1321 > Bacillus_AD > Bacillus_AD massiliigorillae. The sequence continues at coordinate 142,253 of NZ_HG428741.1, read as the reverse complement.
AATATGGCAAGTAATATATTGACTCATTTAAAAGAAGAGCATTTGCTCGTTCCTATCGAATATTTATCCGCCTATGCCGTATCCGCACAACTAGGCGTTATACAACACTGGTTAGACTCGGGTATGAAAGAAACACCTGAAGAAGTCTCGCTCATTATTTCTAGATTAGTATTTAATGATCCATATATATTAATTAAACATGAAGCCCATTAAATATTAATGAAAGAAGGCTGTTCCAAAAGAAATCTATCATCTCTTTTGGAATGCCTTTTTTTCATTAACTTTCTTTATCAACAGTACACGAAATATATCAATCCACTCATCTTTTATTCTCTAGCACTACTGTTGTATCCGCAAATAAGTCATGCAGACCTTGCTTCTTAGGGAGAATACCGACAAGCGCATACGTAATCCAAACTGTTTTACTAATGAAACGGCCAATAAACTCTCGGAATACAATTGTGCTCCACGTCAATGAATCTTGCTTTAAGCTTACCACCTTTAAACCAAACACCATTTTCCCTAGCGTCTGTTTAAAGAATTTCGTCATAAGAACAAAGTATAAGAAAAACACAACCGCATAACCAATATTATATGGAGAGAAGATTGCTATACCACTATAAGGCGAAACATCTAATGCAGCAAATAACGGTTTAACAATCATTCTGTTTATACTACTAATAACAATTAAATCAACTATATACGCCCAAAATCGCATCCAGAAGCCAGCGAAATGAAATTGTACGGCATCATTAGATATATTCGATACTACTTCCTTTGATTGGATTTCCTCTACATTCCGGTCCATTTGTTGTTCAGGGATCTGTTCATTTTGTACATCTACATTATCATTTGTAACTTCAGATTGTTGGTCTTTTTGATCTGTCATCTTTTCTCCCTCCCTACTCTGCATACAAATACATTAATCTAGGAGAATTAGGTTGCGAAACAACTTTCATAATACTTGAAAGGTCTAATTTCTCACCAAGTAGTTTTTGTGTAGTCATGGAGAATAATGATCCAAATCCTATATTATCTGTGTAACGCACAACTGATGCATCTTCATTTTTGATTGCTTTCTTCATTGCATCTGTAACATCTTCTAAATAACCAAACTCATCCACTAATCCTATTTCTTTCGCTTGACGACCATTATAGATTCTACCATCAGCAATTTTTCTTACTTGTGCTTCAGTCATCCCTCTACCTTCAGCAATAATTCGAACAAACTCACTATATGAACTATCAATCATATTTTGCAGAATTTTTCTTTCTTCAGCTGTCATTTCACGATTTCCAGACATAATGTCCTTATACGGGCCACTCTTAATCGTAACGGTTTCGATTCCAACTTTTTCAGCCAATTTCTCATAATTATAACCTTGCATAATAACGCCTAGTGAACCTGTTAAAGTTTCAGGATTTGCATATATTTTATCTGCCGGTGCCGAAATATAATAACCGCCAGATGCCGCTGTAGCTCCCATAGATACGTAAACTGGTTTCTTCGTTTCATTTTTCAATTCTTGAATCTTATCGTAAATCTCTGCACTTTCAACAACACCACCACCTGGTGAATTCACTCGAATAACTACACCTGCAACGCTATCGTCCTCTTTCACCATTTCTAACTTATTCATAAATGATCGGTGATTATACCCAACCGTTCCAAACAATGATGAGGCATCAGAAGAATCTGAAATAACACCATCAACATCTAAAACAGCAATTTTGTTTAATGGATTACCTTCTTCAATTACCTCCTCAGCAAATTCTCCACCAGCCATTGAGAAAAATTCATCAAGAGAATTAAAGTCATCATCGCTACTAAAAATAGCCCACGATGCTAAACTTGTAAAAATTGAAAAAACAAATAATCCAGCTGCAATACCCAAGGCAGCCCATCTCTTTCCATTCATATATGTATTTCCTCCTTTTTCTTGCTTCGTATTATATACGTGCAAAAGTTCAAAAAGCTTCAATAAAATGTTAAGATATAGATAAAATTAACTGTAATACATACTTCAAGGAGTGAAACTATGACAAATCGTCGAAATATTTTCTTTTATCACAATAATAGCCCTAAATTATTTGAAGTTATGAACTCTCTCTATGAATTAGCAAGAAAGTACGACTTCAATATTGTTGAAGACAGTAAAGACGCTTCTATTATTACAAGCGTTGGTGATGACGGAACCTTTCTTCAAGCTGTCCGAAAGACAGGATTCAGAGATGATTGCTTATACGCTGGTATTTCAACTACTGACAAACTAAATATGTATTGTGATTTTTCTATCCTTGATCCTGATAAAATTATAGAAGCCATTACCAATAAACAAATCGAAGTTCGCAAATATCCAACTATTGAAGCTTCACTAGACAATCATTCACCGTTTCTTTGTTTAAATGAACTAAGCATCCGCTCTTCTATTATTAAAGCATTTGTATTAGAAGTATTCATTGATGATTTCCATTTCGAAACCTTTCACGGAGATGGAATGATTATTTCAACACCTACAGGAAGTACAGCGTACAATAAATCCATACATGGTGCAATTGTTGATCCAAAGCTTCCTTGTTATCAAATAAGTGAACTCGCTTCCATAAATAATAACACATACAGAACATTAGGCTCACCATTTATACTAAGCGGCGAGCACAAGCTTACACTTCGTATTGGTGATACACGTAATGGTTATCCAATCGTTGGTATGGATAATGAAGCTCTTAGTATTGCTAATGTTGACAAGGTTCACGTGAAATTAGGAAGTAGAGTTATTAAAACAGTAAAACTTAAAGATAATTCTTTCTGGCAAAAAGTCCAAAGAACTTTTTTATAATGTAACTATACCCAAAATTATATACATAACACCTTACATTTATTTCAACCATCACTTGCTCTTACTTTTATACGCTCAAAATTGGAAGCGTCTAGAAATAAGAGCCTTTTCTTTTTAATCCTCCACACTGCAAAATAAATTTTTAAAAATGTCATTTGTTCATACATTCACAACTAATATACAGTGATATAATAATCTCTTGTTTACTATTGTTGGAGGAGATTTTATGGAATATTCTTTTTTAAGTATCATTCCCCCTATCATCATTATTGCTTTGGTGATTTTCACCAGAAAAATAGTGCTATCTTTAGGGATTGGTATTGGTATTGCTGCTATTATTATCGAACAAGGCAATATTTTCCAGGCGATAAAAACTATTCTACAAGCCATTTTTAATTTATTTTATAGTGATGGCGAATGGAGTTCAGGAAATTTATATGTACTTTCTTTCTTATTACTACTCGGTGCCTTAACAGGATTAATTTCAGCTCTTGGAGGAAACCGCGCTTTTGGTAATTGGATTGGTCGTCGTATACGCACAAAACGAGGCGCACAGCTTATGACCACAACTTGCGGAGTATCGTTATTTCCAGACGATGTTTTTAGTATGTTTGTGACAAGCCAAATTACAGGGCCAGTTATTGACTATGCAAAAGTACCTCGTACAAAATTAGCTTATCTTATACATTCAACCTCCGATCCGACATGCGTCATTTGTCCACTTTCCAGTTGGGGCGCATATATAATAGGTATTCTAACAAGTATTTTTGCAGCTTTACAAATTACAGACAATCCACTTATTGCATTTTTAATTATTGCAACTACTAATTTCTATGCATTGTCTACACTAATTTTTGTGTTCTCATCAGCTGCTTTTGATATTAATATTGGTAAAATGAAAAAACAGGTTGCCATTAATCAGCAACAAATCATACCTACTAGTACAATGAAAGGTACAGTTTGGGATTTAATTATTCCGATTGGAACATTAATCATCGGTGCTATCACAACAATGATTATTACTGGTTATATACATAGTGATACACCAACAATTATGGCTATTTTCTCAAACAGCCAAGTGAGTTTATCACTCGTTATAGGAGCAGGTTTAGCCACTTTCATCAGCTTCTTATTATATACACGCCAAGTAATAGCAAAAAAACAACACTTTAAACAGGTTGGCTCTATCTTAAAAAGAGGAATGAAGACAACAATACCAGCTGTTGAAATTTTGCTTTACGCTTGGGTTTTATCTAACTTTATCGATCAATTAGAAACAGGTGCTTATTTAGCAAGCTTAATTGAAAATATTACGCTACCACCTTCATTTTTACCGTTAATATTCTTTTTACTAACCGGAGCTATGGCATTTGCAACAGGAACATCATGGGGCACTTTCGCCATCATGCTACCTATCGCCGCTCAAATAGCTGAAGCTACTGACCCTTCATTAATGTTTTTCTTAATGAGTGCCGTGCTTTCAGGCTCTTTATTTGGAGACCATACTTCGCCAGTTTCAGATACTACAACGGTTGCTTCTGCAGCAGCAGGATGCTCCCAAATTGATCATGTTGTAACGCAACTTCCATACGCATTAATTTGTGCAAGCATTACAGCTATTTCATTCTTACTATTAGGAATTTCAGGTATGAGATGGATTCCATACGTATTCATAATCTTAACCATTGGTTTACTTATTTATTATTTCAAAAGAAAAACGGACTGTTCGAAAAGTGATTTTTAATCACTTTTCGAACGCCCGTTTTACAATTCAGCTTAATATTTCTCTAAAATAAAAATACTTTTCCTCAACACAAACTAGGCTCCATACCTCTCCTGATCAAAATTCTTCTTAATCCGTGTGCTCTTACGCAACTGAGACATCGAGTATAACACGAGAGCACTCCATATAAATAAAAACGCCACTAAATGTACCTTCGTAAACTCTTCGTGATACATAAATACACCAACTAATAAAGAAATAGTCGGAGCAATGTATTGTAAAAAGCCAAGCATAGAAAGTGGCATTTTCTTAGCACCCATTGCAAATAGCAAAAGTGGTAATGCTGTTGCAACCCCTCCACCAATCATTAATACAAATTCTTGACCTGACAAGCTAATGGATTCATGATGAAAAAACAAGTACACAAAATAACCGATCGCTATAGGAGTCACCATCATCGTTTCTAAAGTTAAGCCAATCGTAGCATCAGCATTGATTAATACTTTCGCTAAGCCATACAGACCAAACGTAATAGCTAACATTAATGAAATCCATGGAAAACTACCTAAATAAAACGTTAAGATAGCTACCCCGATTCCTGCCAAACAGACAGAAATAACCTGAATGTTACTTAATTTTTCTTTTAATACGGTAACACCTAATAACACACTTATTAAAGGATTAATATAATAGCCTAAACTTGTATCCAAAATTCTTCCGGCATTAACCGCCCAGATAAATATCCCCCAGTTCGCACTCACCAACAATGATGCAATGAACAATGCGAATAACTTCTTTTTATTTTTCGCAATTTCTTTCACATAATTAATAAATGATGCCCATTTTCGTGAAATCAACAATAATATAATCATAAAAACAAATGACCACAGTACGCGATGCCCCAATATTTGCGTAGAACTCACATGTTGCAAGAGTTTCCAATATATCGGAATAAATCCCCACATCACATAGGACAACGCACCGTAAAAAATACCTTCATACTGAACTTTCGTATTCATTTTACAACCGCCTATTTACAGAATATTCTCTTATCATATCATGAAATATAAAAAAACATGACCATTCCTTTCTAATAGATGAATTCATATCTCTATTCCACTACCTAAATCAAACAAAAAAAGCCAAATATCAGTTAGCGATAACATGAAATTTCTTTCGTATTACTAACTAATATTCAGCCTATATGCTAAAATAACTATTTTATTGTTTAATCGTTTGTTGTCTTAGCTCAATACGACGAATTTTCCCTGAAGTTGTTTTCGGTAATTCTTCAATAAATTCAATTGCTCTTGGATATTTATAAGGAGCCGTTAAATCCTTAACATGTTGTTGCAGATTCGGAATCAATTGTGGATCATTACTATCAATTCCATCCTTCAATACAACAAATGCTTTTACAATATGACCACGCACTTCATCAGGCCAAGCAACTACCGCACATTCTTTAACAGAAGCATGTTTAACTAGCGCATCTTCTACTTCAAATGGTCCAATTGTATAACCCGAACTAATGATAATATCATCACTACGCCCTTCAAACCAGAAGTAACCATCTTCATCCTTTTTCGCACGGTCACCAGTAATATAATAATTACCACGGAATTGTTTAGCCGTACGTTCTGGATCATTCAAATATTCTTTAAATAACGCAGGACTATCAACATGAACAGCGATGTCTCCGACAATACCTTCTTCACAAGGAATACCTTCATCATCAACTATTTCAACGATATTTCCTGGCGTTGGTTTCCCCATTGAGCCAGGTTTTAATTCCATACCTTTCGTAACACCTAGCAATAATGTATTTTCTGTTTGTCCATAGCCATCCCGAACGTCGATATTAAACTCTCTTCGGAAAGTATCAATTACTTCCTTATTTAGCGGTTCACCTGCTGATACAGCACTATGAAGCTCCTTTAATTTATAGTCCGATAAATTATCTACCTTCGCCATAATACGATATTCAGTCGGCGTACAGCATAATACATTTACCTTATATTCATCTAACAATGATAAATATTTATTCGGTTCAAATTTACCGTTGTAAACAAACCCTGTTACTCCCGTACCTAATACAGATAAGAATGGGCTCCAAATCCACTTTTGCCATCCTGGAGCTGCTGTTGCCCATACAATATCATTATCAGCAATACCTAACCAATGTTCTGGTGCTGTTTTCAAATGCGCATATGCCCAACCATGTGTATGTACAACACCTTTTGGATTGCCAGTAGTACCTGATGTATATGCAAGAAATGCCATGTCATCTCTTGTTGTATCAGCTGTTTCCAGCTCATCACTAGCTTGTCCCATTTTATCTTCTAAATTATACCACCCTTCTACACTTCCACCTACGCTAAATTTCGCAAGTTGACTCGCTTCAGGTACAGCATTAATTTCACTAACAAAATCTTTATAACAAACAATTGCTTTAACATTTCCATGATTAATTCGATATTGTAAATCTTTTGCTTTTAGCATTTCCGAACTTGGAATGACAACGATACCCGCTTTAAGAGCACCTAAATAGACTTGATAGGCTTCTATTAGTCTTGGAATGATTACTAAGACTGTATCACCTTTTTGTAATCCTTCTCCCAAGAAAACGTTTCCAACTTTGTTTGAACCTTTAATTAAATCACTATATGTGATTTGTTTTTTCTCCCCTTGTTCATTTTCCCAAAGTATAGCTATTTTTCCTTCTTCGCCTTGGTTCTTTTCTACCTCATTCATTAAATTGTACTTTAATGGCGCAATCATATCTTCTCTATTCATCTAAATTCCTCCCCCAAGAAATTACAATACTTTTTAATTATACTAAATTTTTTCAATATTGAGTATATTTTCATTAATTTTATTATTCTTGATTAAGTGTATTTTTTTAGAAGTTTATTCATTATTTCGCTTGTCTATCCAAATACATACACTTAACTCTTTGTATAAACATAAAGAAAAAAAGAAGAGGCTGCCGAAAAGGGATACTTTCCGGACAGCCTCTGTAGCCATATTATTCAATTATTTTTGGTAGCCACCTAATTGTTGTTCAGCCATTTGAACAAGACGCTTAGTAATCTCACCACCAACAGATCCGTTAGCACGAGCAGTTGCATCTGGTCCAAGTTGTACGCCAAACTCAGTAGCGATTTCATACTTCATTGAATCAAGAGCGTTTTGAACTCCTGGTACTAGAAGTTGGTTTGAACTATTGTTTGCCATGTGTTTTTCACCTCCTTGTGAGTATAGATTGTGTAAAAACACATGGCTATATACAAAAGTTCATTTGGTAATTGTTCACATTAAATTTTAATTTTAAAATAAATCTTCTTCGACATGTTGATTCACTTTTCGCTTACGACGAATAAGTACTTCCTCTGTTTGTTCAACAGCTCGTTCAATCAATTCCTCGAAATCAATATGACTTTCATATTGATTCACTTTGTCACGGCGAGGCATTGTTTTAGGATTAACTGGTGTAAATACCGTACAGCAATCTTCAAATGGACGATTTGAAATTTCTAATGTACCAATTTCCTGAGCCATACTAATAATTTCATTTTTGTCCATTGTGATTAAAGGACGAATAATAGGTGTATTTGTCACTTCATTAATTGCATACATGCTGTGTAATGTTTGGCTAGCAACCTGCCCTAAGCTTTCACCTGTAATAATTGCTAATGCTTCTCTCTTCTTCGTAATGCGATCAGCTACTTGTAGCATTAATCTTCTAGTTGTAGTCATAGAATAGTTTTCTGGAATTTGTTGTTGAATGACCTTTTGAATTTCCGTAAACGGAACAATATGAACAAGCATATGTCCTGCAGTCTCCGCTAACACCTCAGCCAAATCAATAACTTTTTGCTTTGAACGTTCACTTGTAAAAGGTGGGCTATAGAAATGAATACATTCTATTTCTAGGCCTCTTTTCATTGCCTGGAAGCCTGCTACAGGACTATCAATACCTCCTGAAAGCATCAATGTTGCTTTCCCATTTGAGTGTAGCGGCATACCACCTGCTCCTTGAATAACTTCGCCTGTTAAATAAACCGCTTCTTTTCTAATTTCCACGATTAAATTCAAATCTGGATTTTTCACATTTACTTTTAATCCATTTTCTTGATTATGCCAAAGAACATGTCCACCAACCGCATGGTTTATTTCATTTGTATCCATTGGGAAGTTTTTATCTGCTCGCTTTGTCGTTACTTTAAATGTTGCAATTTCTCTTGAAAGGCCCTTTACATACTGTAAAGCTGCATCTTTAATAGCATCGATATCCTTCTCAACAATCATAACAGGGCTAAACGATTGAATACCGAATACTTTAACTAATTTTTCAGAAACCGGCTTATAATCAACATCATTTAGAATGATATACATGCGATCTCTTGTAGATTGTACTTCTAATCCTTTGAACTCTCTTGTAGCGTATTTTACACTTCTTTTTAACTTTGTGATAAAGCCTTTTCTGTTCTTACCTTTTGTAGACAATTCTCCAAAACGTATCATAATTTGATCGTATTTCATTTTATTTACCTCATAACTTCTTCTAGTTTTTCAAGGACGTTTTTTAAAGAAATAATAAATTCCTTCGCCTCATTTATATCATTCTCATATGACAAACTAATACGAATACTACTTGAAGCCAGTGATTCATCTTGTGTCATAGCGAGTATTACTTCACTAACTGCTTTTCGCTTAGAGGAACACGCACTCGTAGTCGATACATAAATATCTTTGTCCTCTAAGGCATGTACTAATACCTCTGATTTAATCTTTGGAACAGAAAAATTTAAAATATGTGGAGCACAATGATGAGTTGGTGTATTTACAACAACACCTTTCATTTTCTCAAGCTCACTTCGTAAATACTCCTGAGTTTGCTTCATCTGTTGTTTTTCAGTATGTGTTGTTTCATACGTTAATCTCAGCGCTTTTGCTAATGAAACAGCACCAGCTACATTTTCTGTCCCACTACGAAGTCGTCTTTCTTGACTACCTCCTGAGAAGAGAGGAGAAAGATTTATGCCTTCGCGAACGAACAAGACACCAGTACCTTTTAATCCATGAAACTTATGTCCTGAAATCGTACATAAATCAATATTACTTGCTTTCAGTTGTAATGGAACTTTTCCAACACCTTGTACATAATCCACATGGAAGAATACTTTAGGAAATTCTCGAAGCATGTTACCAATATCTTCTATTGGCTGAATCGTTCCTATTTCATTATTCACATGCATAATTGAAACAAGAATTGTATCTTTTCGAATGGCATCAATAACATCTTTGGCACGAACCCTTCCAGATTCATTAACTGGCACATACGTTACTTCAAATCCAAGTGTCACTAATTGTTCACACGCTTCTATAACAGAAGGATGTTCAATTGAGGATACAACTAAATGCTTACCACGCGACCTAAAGCTCATAGCTATTCCTTTTATTGCCATATTATTCCCTTCTGTACCGCCCGATGTAAAATAAATTTCTTGCTCTTTTACATCTAAAATTTGCGCTACCTGTTTTCGAGCTTGACTTAATAATTGCTCTGCAGTAGCTCCTATTCCATGTAAGGACGAAGGATTACCGAAATATTTCGTAGAGACTATAGTAAAAGAATCAATAGCTTCTTTTCTAGGTAATGTTGTTGCACTGTTATCAAAATAAATCATGTTTACACCGTCCAATATATGCTATATGCAAATCTAAATTTTATCATATTTACCACAAAAAATTAACATACTTTTATTTACCATTTTAAAACATAAAAATACTTTTGCAAAATAATATATTTTTATGTACAATTTATGAAAGTGAAAGGTTGAACAAAGGAAAAGCTATCACTATTAGTGTTTTAATATAACGAATTTTTTGATTATTCACTTATTCAACAAAAATTCGCTATTGTGTCTTATTGTTGTAATAATTCAAAAAATTCAATTTTATGCATCAGGAGGAAACAAAATGAACAATGAATTCTCGAACAAACAAATATTCGCTATCGGATTAATGCTATTCGCATTATTCTTAGGAGCAGGTAATATTATTTTCCCCCCATTTTTAGGGCAACAAGCTGGTTCAAACATTTGGATTGCCGTAGCTGGTTTCCTAGTAACTGGTGTAGGACTACCGCTACTAGCTGTTATCGCAGTAGGTAAAGTTGGCAACCTACAAACGCTGGCTGGTCGCGTACACCCTGTCTTTGGTATTGTATTTACAATTATTATTTATTTAGCAATCGGACCTTTCTTTGGGATTCCTAGAACAGCAACTGTAACTTTTGAAGTAGGCGTTCTCCCATTCTTAAGTGAATCTGCTGCACAATCATTTTTACCATTAGCTATTCTTTCAGTAATATTCTTTGGTGTTTCAGCTTGGCTTGCTTTAAACCCTACTAAACTAGTAGATAGAATTGGTAAGATTATTACACCTATTCTTCTAACTGTATTAGTCATTTTAGTAGGTAAAAGTTTCTTGAGCCCACTTGGACCTATTTCTAACCCTGCAGAAGCTTACGAAACACATTCATTCTTTAACGGCTTTATCGAAGGATACTTAACTATGGATACAATCGGTGGTTTAGTATTTGGTATCGTTATTATTTCAGCCATTAAAGGACTTGGTATTACAAAGAAAGAAGCAGTTACAAGTGCTGTTGCAAAAGCTGGTATTATTGCAGCAATCGGATTAGCTTTAGTTTACTTATCATTAACATACATCGGCGCAACAAGTGTTAACGAAGTAGGTATGCTAGATAATGGTGGAGCCATTTTATCAGCTTCAACTAAAATTCTATTTGGTAACGTAGGATCTATCATTTTAGCTTTAACTATTACACTTGCATGTTTAACAACATCTGTAGGATTAATTTCATCTTGTGCTCAGTATTTCTCACAACAAGTACCTGCATTTTCTTACAAAGCCATTGTATTTATTCTAGCAATCTTTAGCACAATCATTGCAAACTTTGGCTTATCAAAATTAATCTCTATATCTTTACCAGTTTTAAGCTTTATTTATCCTTTAGCAATTACACTAATCGTTGTTTCTTTCTTCCATAAGTATTTTAATGGATATTCTGCAGTTTATGCAGGCTCTATGCTTGCAGCTGGAATTTTCAGCCTAATAGATGCTCTTACAGCAGCTGGCTTCAACCTTGGTGGAATTACAGAAATCACATCTCTATTACCTTTATCAGCACAAGGAATCGGTTGGCTTTTCCCAGCACTAATCGGTGCATTAATCGGATTCGCTTATGGTAAAGCTACTGAAAAGGTGTCACAAACAGATCGTTCAATGGTAGATATCGATATAGATTAATACTTAAGAAAAGCGCAAGCGCCCGTTTTGCGACGTATAGATTGGAGCACTTCGACTGAGATAAAGTCAACACGAAGAGGCGGTAGCCTTTTTCGTGTTGACTTATCGTAGGGAGATGTCCGAAATCTATACGTCGCTGGGTGATGGAGCTAGACACCGCACAACAAAAGAAGCAGTCATAATCAAACTTGTTAAGAACTGATTATGACTGCTTCTTTTGTTATATGTATTTTTCCGATTCAACTCGTTCAAATGATAAGAAAAGACCATCCCATATAGTCGGTAGCTTCGACTTACGAGACAGCCTCATCATTTCATTCACCTAGTTAATCGATATTCAATTCAACTTTTATATTTTTGATACTACCAGGTTCCATTTTTTCTAATACCGCAGCCGCTTCTTCAAGTGCTTCACCAAATTCATATGATCTGAACTTATTTTCCGCTTCTTGCAAAGCACTCTCAACAGAAGGGTAACGACTTCGATAACGATTTGCATATTGGATAACCTTTTCAGCAAGTAGCATTTGTTCAATTAACTCCCGCGTTAAATCCGTGAATTCATCAACTATTTCATTTGCTTTCTTCAAGAAAATCTGAACAGCAGTCATATCTAACGGTTTTTCTTCTAGCTTTTCATTTACATCTTTTAAAGCTTGTTGTGCTTCATTTAGAAAGCTTGCATACTCACTAGGAACACCAGGCATATTACTCTGAGTAATTTCTTTACTCGCTTGTATTAGTTTTTGACGTAGTTCTTTTATGCGATCACGTGCGACTAACTCATCCTTACGAAGAGCATGTAACTTACGAGCAAAAGCCTCTTGCTCTTTCTTCACTTTTTCGATTTGTTGTTCTACCTCTTTTAAACTTTCACTAAGAATGCTATACCCTAAATCATGCTGTTCAATTTTCAATTGCAGCTGTTCACATTGCTTAGTAATTGTAGCAATTTTCTTTTCTAATTGACGATGAACTTTCATTTCCGAATCCGATATATGATAACTATTTTGTATAGTGGAGATTTCTAACATCAACTTATCATTTTCGTATTTCATAACAGCCGCTTCTTCAGTTATTGCTTCTCTATGTTTGTTCACATATTGTCTCGATATCACTTCTTCTTCAAATAACTCATATAACACCGAAACTTTGTCTTTGAACTCTTCCATTTCCTTCTCAACTTCAATAACCTCTGATTTATCTAGCCTTTCAATAAAAGAAGCGAGCTGTTTTTCCATTTCTTCAATCGTTTTGGGAAAGTCAAAATGATTTAGTATGTATTCTTTCTCTAGCATCTCTTTGTAGCCTTCTTTTAGCTCTGACAATTGATTTGGTAAAGTAGTCATACATTCCATTAATAAAGTTGGGATTGACTCCATTTTATTAAGAATATCCTTCATAGATGCTTTACACTTTAAAACATATTCGCGTGCTTGAAGATAGTTCCCTTTTCCTGTAACTTCTTCATAAACTGAAATACTTTCAGCTATTTCTTCTAGTTGATGTTCTATTTGATCTGCAGCCTTACCATATGTATGTCTATGCGCCAAAAGTTGTTTCTTCGCAACTCGATAATTTTCTTGTAATTCTTTCATTTCCACACGATTCTTTTCTTCGCTACCTACTAGATCATTCAACTCATCGATGATACGATCAATATCATTTTCAATTCTTTTTAATTCTTGTGAAATTTTCCTTTGAACTTCCTTAGAGCTACTAAAACGATACTTATCAATAAATTCCTCAGCATCAAATAGCATTCCTTCTATTTCAGGAAGCTGAACCGTTACAATTTCATCCCATTCATTTCGCCATTTCTCAAACATCTCTTCAGTTTCACCATTCATATTTAGCTGTTTGACTTTCGATAACTCATCCAGAACAGGGCGATTCATCACATTCAATTTCCATTCTTCTAACTTATCAATATCTTTGTATCGCTTTTTTTTAAAAAAGAATCCAATAACAAAAAAAGCAAGAACTAAAACTAAACCTCCTAAAATAAACTCCACTTAAATAAAGCCTCCTGTCTGAACTATATATGTATAAATTCATTAAAAATCAATTCATTAAATTTAAAATCTAAATGTATACAAAAAGATTTTAAAAAATATCATTCATTTCTCTCAAACTTCTCTCAAAAATATGTTCATAGTACCATTCGCCAAAAACAGCCAAAAATCCCCTTTATTTTCGAAAAAAAAGAAGAAAAATGCTCTTTTTATTGATTTTATGATACCATGTAAACAATCATTTTTGACTAGTTATTTAAACTTTCCAACAAAATTCACTTATATTTTTTTATTGAGAGGAGAATTAACAAAATGCTAGCAGATGGACATATCCATACACCGTTTTGCCCACACGGATCATCCGATTCTTTTGAGGAATATATAGAGTGGTTCATTAAAAATAATGTAGAAGAAATATCATTTACAGAACATGCTCCACTACCAAACGATTTCGACGATACAACACCAACAAAAGATAGCGCGATGACCACAACTCAATTAACAGAATATATAGAACAATTAAAGAAACTCCAACAAAAGTACAAAAAACAAATTAAAATTAATATTGGTCTTGAAGTGGATTATATAGAAGGATACGACACAAGCATCACTTCATTCCTACAAGATGTAGGACCACTATTGGATGATAGTATTTTATCTGTTCATTTCATTAAGGATAATGACAACTACTATTGTATCGACTATAGTGATGATTATTTTAATAAAATGATTCAAATATTCGGGTCTGTATCAAATATTTATGAAAAATATTATGACACCGTAAAACAATCAATTAAAGCAGATTTAGGTCCCTTTAAACCAAAAAGAATCGGCCATATTACATTAGCGCATAAGTTTCAATTAAAATACCCTCCTGAACGTAACTTTAAACATCAGGAAGAAGCCTTACTTTCATTAGTAAGACATCACCAACTAGCACTCGATTATAACGGAGCCGGTATCGCTAAGAAATATTGTGCGGAACCCTACCCTCCAGAATATCTTGTAAAAAGAGCAATGGAGTTAGGAATTCCACTCGTATACGGTAGTGATGCACATTGTGCCAAAGATCTCGGACAAGGATTTAAATATCTCTATAATAATGCCAATCTAGTAAAACCATCTAGCTTGTAACGCCTACTTTAGATTGTAGAAGTGATTGATTTAAGAAGTCCATGCATTGTTCCTTATATTGCTCAATATAATATTGTTCTTGAGGCAATATATGTAATAATTGTTTAGCATAATCGACATGCGTAAAAGGAGCTGTTAACAGACCTTTTATAACTAGAATGAACGATTGAATACTTACTTTTCGAAATACATTGGTTTTTATACCTTGTTCAATCACATATTGAAGATAATAACGTTCTTTTGCCATATAAGTAGATAATACTTCACGATTCAGCATTGTATCTCTAGACATTTCTCGAGTAATAAAACGAGCAGCTAGAAAATTGTCACCTTGAAATTGAACTAAGTTGGATATAATGGATTTCATGCAAGAATCAGCTTTTGAATATTCCATTTCTTGCACAGCATTTTCTATAATTGCAGTATAACGTTCAAAATAATCTATAAAGCAGTATTCAAGCAAACCATTTTTATTCTTAAAATAATAAGCAATATTGGCGGAATTTATTTTAGCTTTTTGTGCTATATCACGAATAGATGTTCCATCATAACCATTTGTCTGAAATAAAAGTAGGGCCGCTTCAACAATCGCTTGTTTTGTTTTATTCTTATTTTTTTCCGTTTTCATCGCAATCACCTAACTTTTCATTTTTTGAAAGTATTCGTCGAAAATCTAAACTTTCCTTTAAAATAGTTTCGACACCTTAAGACAGCTCGAAAATAAACGAAAAAAATCGTGATGAATACAATAAAAGAAAGGAGTATCTTGATGTATAAAGTCGAAAATTACTCAGGTACATTAGAGGAAAAATACACATATTACAATCCGAAATCGTCATTCCTATCTTTAAAAACAATGAACTTATCGGTGTATTAGATATCGATAGCCCTGAATTAAACTACTTTTCAAAGGAAGAAGGTCAACTTTTACAGAATGTTGTAAAAGTTTTGGAAGAGCATATTAAATAACGACATAAAAAAAAACGTAGCACAGACCAATATCAAGGTTTGCACTACGTTTTTTTCAAAATGCTACTATATATTTCCTCTAAAATATCAATCAGTAAAAAAAGCGTAAAAGACTTATTCCACTAATCCAAGTACAACTTTATTTTTCCCAGTATTCTTCGCTTCATAAAGAGCAGAATCTGCACGTTTGAATAAATCTTTTGTAGTATCTTCTTGCGCATTGTTCCAGTATGATACACCACAGGAAATACTGATTTGGGGCATTGTTTCCAATTGAACTTTACTTCGAATACGTTCTGCAATGACCTCACCAACTGTTAAGGTCACCCGTGGCAAGTAGATTGCAAGCTCTTCGCCCCCCCACCTTGCACCAATATCCGTTCCTCGAATATTCTTCTGAATAATCGAAGAGACTTGAACCAATATCTCATCTCCAACTTGATGTCCATACGTATCATTAACCTTCTTGAAGTTATCGATATCAATTAAAATAAATGTACCTTCTTTTTCTGTATTCATAGATTCGTGTAGTTTTTTATCTAAATAACTTCTAGAGTACAATCTAGTTAAATGATCAGTTACAACCATTTTCTCTAATTCCTCACGCAAAATAGAATTTGTAAAAGCTAAGGTAGAATGGTGAATCAACGATTGTAATAATTTAAAGGCTTCAAAAGAAAAATAATATGCCTCACTATGCATCACTACTGCAAATCCTTTAACCACTCCACTCTGTACCATCGGAACTGCCATTACGGAACGATATAAAAACGATTCAGCACCTTTTAATTGTAAATCCCCTAAAAACAAAGATTCTTTTCGATCAATAATGGTTTCTTTAATATAACGGATATATATCCAAGCCTGCTGTTTCTTAAAAAAGTCCGAACTCCCTTGAAGAATTTCAACTTCGCCATTCTCCTCATATAAAACAAAACCAATTTCCTCAGCATTAAATGACTTGCTAATTTGATTTTTCATATATGTTATTGTTTCTGTTAAACGTAAGTTTGAATTTAATTGGTGTGAAGTTTCATTTATAAGTTGCAAATCGGCTATTAGCCGTTTAGATTGTGAATACAACTGAGCATTTTCAATCGCACTTCCAGCAGTATTAGCCAGTAAAGTAATAAACTCGATTTCCCCTTTTGGGAATATCATCATACATGGTGATGTTACTTGTAGAACACCATATACTCCTTGTTTCCCCTTCAAAGGTGCATATAAAACAGATTTTTGTTCAAGTATTAAATCTTCAAATTGAGCAGTTCCTGTAACATAAGCCTGCATTACCGATATATTTTCACTATCGTATTCCAAGTCTTTTATAGGGAGATCATTATGGTGATTATTATCATGTGATAAAAGTAAATAATAAGTAAAATTCGGAAATACTTCCCTAAGCGTATAAATAATTTCCCTGAGAACCTCATCCATATTCATAGATGAATGAAACTTTTCTGTTACTCTGAAAAGCTGTTTATATCGTTTTTCTTCAGCCACTATTCTAGAAATATTTGATACTGTCTGTATTAAACGTGTACATTCGGTTGAGAGAGCTTTATAAAAAGAAGAATCTTGAGGCATTAACGAATTTTGCTTATTTTCCATCATAGCAAGAAGACCTATTACTTGTTCATTTCTTTTCAGCGGAATAAGTAATTCATATTCTTCAAATTCACTTAACGGAAAATTCCGATAAAACAAATCATTATTCTGTATCTCTTTCATGTGTGCTTCACATATTTTAATGTAATCTACATTATTTTCATTCTTATTATGATTCGTCGATACTTTACAATATAATCGTTGCTTCTTTTCATTATATTGATAGAAAGTAATTTCTTTAGCCTCTAATCCTTGTATGAGTTGATTTAATATTTGTTGTACTACCTGTTCATATTGTAAATTTTCTTGTTCCATTTCTAAACATTGAATAGTAATACTTTTTAACTCACATAATAAAAAATATTTTTCTTGATCCATTCCCATCATCCCTATAAATTGTTGCAATCCCGTACTCATTTTATTTAAACTTGTAAAAGATAATTTATTTTTCACACAACGTACATCTTCCAATTGCTTAATTATATGATAACTTTTTATTGTTTATAGTAAAAAATACATACAATTTCTAATCTAATTATACCTTTTTTTTCTAAAAAAATCCCGAATAATTTATGTCCTTTTAACTATTTTTAGTGATAAACATAAATACTTCCCTTTAAAACAATTGATTTTGGCATAATTCTTGTCTTATCCTCCATACTTTCAGTTTCTACATACATAGAAAATCGTGACACCCTTGACATTACATTTCCTACATTATATAATGTCACTTGTGTAAAATATGCGGCTTGTGCAAACAGATTGTGAACACATTTTGTTCCTCATATAAGAGGTGTATCTTGTAACCCTTGGCTGCGAGGGCGAGGATACATGAAAACAAAATGGTCATGGTCATCGTTTTCACTACTGTTTTTATTTTACAAAATAAAAACAAAAAGAGGAGGAGTCATTCATGGCTCGTTATACAGGTCCAAGCTGGAAATTATCTCGTCGTCTTGGTATTTCATTATCAGGAACAGGTAAAGAATTAGAAAAACGCCCTTACGCTCCTGGACAACATGGTCCAAACCAACGTAAGAAATTAACTGAATATGGTCTTCAGTTACAAGAAAAACAAAAACTTCGTCATATGTATGGAGTTAACGAACGTCAATTCCGTACTATGTTTGATAGAGCGGCTAAAATGAAACAAGGTATCCTTGGTGAGAACTTCATGGCATTACTTGAGTCTCGTCTTGATAACGTTGTTTACCGTTTAGGTTTAGCACGTACTCGTCGTCAAGCTCGTCAATTAGTTAACCACGGTCACATCCTTGTTGATGGAAAACGCGTTGATATTCCTTCATACAAAGTATTACCTGGTCAAGTAATTGCAGTTCGTGAAAAATCACGTAACCTTGACATCATCAAAGAAGCTATCGAAGTGAACAACTTCACTCCAGATTACGTTACTTTTGATGCTGAAAAATTAGAAGGTACTTTCACTCGTTTACCAGAACGTTCTGAAATGCCAGCTGAAATTAACGAAGCACTTATCGTTGAGTGGTACTCTCGTTAGTTTATTGAAAAAACCATCTGCTTATGCGGATGGTTTTTCTATTTGATTCAGATTCACCTATATATAATTACTCGAATAAATCACATTCTCTTTTCAAGTGACTATATGTCTTCCAATACGAAAGAATTAATGGTAAAAATAAAAGAACTACAGCCCAATTGATAACAGAAATATATGCCAAAGATTTCACCATAATAAAAAAGCTGCCGACAAAGCCGACAGCTAGTAAAAAGTAATTTACTCTTATTAATATTGAATTAACGTATACTTCTTCTTACCACGACGAATAATTGTAAATTGGTCTTCTACACGATCATTTTGTGATAAAACATATTGTACGTCTGTTACTTTATCACCATTGATGCTAATTGCACCATTTGTAATATCTTCACGCGCTTGACGCTTAGATGGGGAAATCTTAGCATTTACAATCAAATCAACTAAAGTGATTTCTGCTCCATCTTCATGCTTGTATGACGGAACATCTTTAAAACCTTGCATAATTTCAGCGGCTGTTAAGCTCTTAATGTCTCCACTAAACAATGCTTGAGAAATGTTAATCGCTGTATCAAGAGCTTCTTGTCCATGAACTAAACGTGTCATTTCTTCCGCTAATGTTTTTTGTGCTTTACGTAAATGTGGTTCTGTTTGAACCGATTCTTCAAGAGCTTCAATTTCTTCTTTAGATAAGAACGTAAAGATTTTTAAATATTTAACTACATCTTGGTCAGCTGTATTAATCCAGAATTGATAGAACTCGTATGGTGTTGTCTTTTCAGCATCTAACCAAACTGCTCCACTTTCTGTTTTACCAAATTTCGTACCATCCGATTTTGTTACTAATGGAATCGTAAATCCAAATCCTTTTGCACCTTCACCTTGTACTTTACGAATCATTTCTAAACCAGTTGTAATGTTACCCCATTGGTCACTACCACCAATTTGAACTTTACAGTTGTAGTTTTCATATAAGTGATTGAAATCAATTGCTTGAAGAATTGTGTACGTAAATTCAGTGAATGAAATACCAGCTTCTAGTCTTGAAGAAACGATATCTTTCGAAAGCATATAGTTAATACCAATATGCTTTCCATAATCACGAAGGAAGGAAATCATATCTAAAGAACCAATCCAGTCATAGTTATTTGTCATGACTGCACCATTTTCTCCTTCAAAATTAAAAATACGCTCTAATTGCTTCTTCAAGCATTCTACGTTATGTTGAATTTTCTCAATAGATTGTAATTGACGCTCTTGTGTTTTACCACTTGGATCACCAATCATACCAGTTGCTCCACCAACAAGAATAATTGGTCTATGACCAGCTTCTTGGAAGCGACGTAATGTTAAGAAAGGTAATAAATGCCCAATATGCATACTATCAGCAGTTGGGTCAACTCCACAATATAAAGAAGTCATTTCTTTCTTTAATTGCTCTTTAAAACCTTCTTCATCTGTTTGTTGATATATAATGCCTCTCCATTGTAAATCTTGTAATAAATCCATACTGCTTACCTCCTGTGAAAAATCTTTTTTTAAAATACAAAAACGCCCCTTCAATATATGAAGGGGCGAAATAATCGCGGTACCACCCAACTTGAGGATTACAAATGACAATCCTCCACTCAAAGAAAATAACGGCTCCGTAAACCGTTCACTACTACTGACTGTATAAACAGCGTTCCTAGCAAATGCTCGAGGTAGTAATTCATGCGTTTATATGTTCCGGTTTTCACCAACCACCGGCTCTCTAAATACAGTGATAAACACACTACTAAGCACCTGTCATCGCAACTATATGAATCATATTCGTAAATCTCCCTGTATTCTATTATATCACCAATCAAAAGTCAATGTTCCCCCACTTTAAACATAAACCGCAACATGAATAGACATTTACCATGAAGTAATTTATTAAAATAATTCAATCCTTCGCTATTTACCTAGTGGATTATGATATAATAAATTCTGAATTTCAGGGGGTTAAAAATAATGAAAGAAACTAAAAAGCCGAATACACTATCACAATTCTTCAACAGGCTTCGAGACCCAAAGAAAAAGCGAACTTTTCGCATTACTTATCATGTAATTTGGAACTTAATCCTTTTATTTATCATTTTGGGTGGCATTGGTGCAGCTTTTGCTGGCGGTATCGGAGCAGGCTATTTCGCTTCCCTCGTCAAGGATGAACCTATTCGTTCGAAAGAGGAATTGTCGAAGGACATTTACAACTACGAAGAAACATCAGAGCTATACTTCGCAAATAACGTATATCTAGGAAAGCTTCGTACAGACCTAGAGCGTGAAGAAGTTCCTTTAGAGGAAATGTCGAAGTACTTACGAAATGCTGTAATTGCAACTGAGGACGAGTATTTTTATAAGCACGATGGTGTCGTGCCAAAAGCTGTCTTCCGTGCAGTTTTTCAAGAAATGACAAATTCAGCTGTTCAATCAGGTGGTAGTACATTAACACAGCAACTTATTAAGCAACAGGTGTTAACAAATGAAGTTTCATTTCAAAGAAAAGCTAATGAAATTTTACTAGCTTTACGTCTTGAAAAATTCTTCGATAAAGATGATATTCTTGAAGCTTACCTAAATATTTCTCCATTTGGAAGAAACTCTTCAGGTAGAAACATTGCAGGTGTTCAAGCTGCAGCAGAAGGAATCTTTGGTGTTGATGCAAAGGATTTAAACCTTGCACAATCTGCTTATATAGCTGGTTTACCTCAAAGCCCATTTGGATATACTCCGTTTACTAATCAAGGTAAACTAAAAGAAAATCTTGAGCCTGGATTGAACCGTCAGAAGATTGTACTTTCAAGAATGTATAGCGGTGGTTTCATAACAGAGAAAGAATATAATGAAGCTCTTGACTATGATGTAACAAAGGATTTCACTAACGCATTACCACCCGCATTTGAGAAATATCCATTCTTAACAACAGAGGTTGAGCAGCGTTCTATACAAATCCTCTCAGCCCATCTAGCGAAAGAAGATGGATATACAGAAGCGGATTTGAAAAAAGACAAAAATCTAGGTAACAAATATGTTGCGAAAGCAGATAAAGCTATTCGTCAAAACGGTTATAAAATTCATACTACAATTAATAAAGATATGTATGATGCTATGGATAATGTGACTAAGAATTTCTCTTATTATGGACCTACCAGACAAAGAGAAGTGACTGATCCTGAAACAAAAGAAACAAAAACAGTTCCAATGCCTGTTGAAACAGGTTCCATGTTAATTGAAAACAAAACAGGGAAAATATTAAGCTTTGTTGGAGGACGCGATTTCAATCGTATGCAACTTAACCATGCGACAGGCGCTTATCGTTCAAACGGCTCTACGATGAAACCTCTATTAGTTTATGCACCAGCAATAGAACTAGGGACGTTAGCTCCTGGTACATTAGCTATAGATGGTCCAATTAATATACATGGTTGGCAACCTAAAAACTATGGAGGCGGCTATAGTGGGTTAACAAGTGCTCGTAAAGCATTGAAATATTCACAAAATACACCTGCCGCACAGTTCTATATGGATATCATTAATCAACGACCAGCTAAGTTCCTTGAGAAAATGGGATTCACTTCATTAACACCAGGTGATTATGAGAATCCAGCTGCATCCATTGGTTCTTTAGGCAAAGGGGTAACAGTCGAAGAAAATACAAATGCCTATGCTACATTGGCTAATAATGGCCAATTCGTCGACGCTTATATGATTGAAAAGATTGAAACAAAAAAAGGTGAAATCGTCTATCAACATAAATCAGAGCCAGTTAAGGTATTTTCACCAACAACAGCTTACTTAACAATCGACATGATGCGTGACGTCGTTAATAGCGGTACAGCTGCATCAGTACGCGGACGCTTAAACTTCTATTCTGACTTCGCTGGTAAAACCGGGACAGGTAACCATTATAGTGATGCCTGGTTTGTAGCTTCGAATCCAAACGTTACACTTGGAGTATGGAATGGTTATGATTTAGAAAAGTCACTAGACATTGGTGGCGGTTTAAGCTACAGCAAACGAAATCAATATTTATGGGCAGATTACATGAATGCCTTGTATAAAGTTGACAAAGAATTAATTGGAACTAAGAAACGATTCCAAAGCCCTGGAGGTTTCGGAAGTCGCTCATACGCTTCCATGTATAATTTACCAAGTGATTTATTAGCTGCGGCGGGGATTAGCTCTTCTGATTTATTCCCATCCAACTATTCTGCGAAACTAGGAAATGCTACAACAGCAAATGGAAAATTTGTTGTCATTGGAGGTAAACGCTATTTAGCACTCCCAACAACTCCTGCTGAATTTACTGAATCAGGAGCGATACTATCACCTGATTTCGTTAAATTAATTGGTAGCCGTTGGCTCATAAGCAATAGCATAGATTTAGGTGGTTCTAATAGTGGTGCTGAACAGCTAAGTGACAATGGAAGAGCACCATATGCTTTATCGATTACAGCTTCAGGTAATACGATTTCATGGAATGGCCATGGAGATGGCGATGTTATTGGATATCGAGTGTACAAGGATAATAGAAAAGTAGCTTCGATAAAAGTTGGACAAGCACTAACCTTCTCTGGAGGAGCAGGTTCTTATATCGTAAAAGCAGTTGATATCGCTGGTAACGAGTCTCCTGCATCGAATGTCGTTACAATAGGTGGAGGAAAAACAGAAACGACACCACCAACTACTGATTCGACAAAACCCGATTCAAAACCAGGTACAGATACAAATCCGGGAACTGGTACAAAACCAAACCCGAATCCTGGTACAGGTACGAAACCGGATCCAAACCCAGGAACAAAGCCGGATCCGAATCCGAATCCGAATCCGAACCCACCAACAACTCCGGACCAAAAACCGGAGGAAAAACCTGAAACACCACCAACTCCACCAACTCCACCAGCTACACAAAATGGAACTGGTGGAGCTTAAAAAAAGAAGAGGTCGACAATGTCGACCTCTTCTTTTTTACTTCAATTAATCTTCAAGCGTAGATAAATCTCCAGTTGGTAAATCAAGCTCCCAAGCTTTCAATACTCTTCGCATGATTTTTCCGCTTCGTGTCTTTGGAAGTTTATCTTTAAATTCAATCTCTCTAGGAGCAGCATGAGCAGCCAGTCCATTTCTTACAAAGAGACGAATTTCTTCAATAAGTTCATCACTTGCTTCGTAGCCATCACGTAAAGCAATGAATGCTTTAATAATTTCTCCACGAACAGGATCAGGCTTTCCGATTACACCAGCTTCTGCAATTGCTGGATGCTCTACTAATTTACTCTCTACTTCAAAAGGACCTACACGCTCACCAGCCGTCATAATTACATCATCAATTCGACCTTGGAACCAAAAATAGCCATCTTCATCCATATAAGCAGAATCGCCAGATACATACCAATCACCAGGCATGAAATATGATTCATATTTCTCAGGATTATTCCAAATTTGGTTCATCATAGATGGCCAACCTTTTTTGATTGCCAAGTTACCCATTCTATAAGGTGGTAACTCAACTCCTTGGTCATCAACGATTGCAGCAACAACACCTGGAATTGGTTTGCCCATCGAACCTGGTTTAATTTCCATACAAGGATAATTACAGATTAACTGAGCACCTGTCTCTGTCATCCACCAAGTATCATGGATACGAAGATCGAATACTTTCATTCCCCAACGAACCACTTCAGGGTTCAATGGTTCACCAACACTTAAAATATGACGTAACGTACTTAAATCAAACTTCTTAACAACTTCATCACCAGCACCCATCAACATTCTAAATGAAGTAGGAGCGCTATACCAAACTGTTACACCGTACTCTTCAATTGTTTGATACCAAGCTTCTGGTTTAAAACGTCCACCAACTACAACATTAGAAACTCCATTTAACCATGGACCAAATATGCCATAAGAAGTACCAGTTACCCAACCTGGGTCAGCAGTACACCAATATACATCACTTTCTTTCAAATCCAATACCCATTTTGCTGTTTGATAATGTTGGATCATAGCATTATGTACATGCAATACTCCTTTTGGCTTTCCAGTTGATCCTGATGTGTAGTGTAATAATAAGCCATCATTACGGTCTACCCACTGAATATTTAATTTGTTGCTCGCAACTTGAAAATGTTTATTGTAGTCAATTACTTTACCTGCTTCGCTAACATTTTCACCGATAACTAAGACATGCTTTAAAGCAGGAAGCTCATCAACAGGAATTCTAGGTAATAACTCTGGGGTAGTAATGATTGTTTTCGCTTCACTATCTTCTAAGCGATCTCGAACTGCACCTTCCATGAAAGCTTCGAAAAGTGGTCCAACGATTGCTCCTAATTTAACAGCACCTAGTAATGCAAAATATAATTCAGGAGAACGAGGCATAAAGATAAATACTCTATCACCTTTTTCAACACCTGTAACACTCTTTAATACATTACCAGCTTTATTCGATTGTTCCTTCATTTCTTTAAAAGTATACTTTTCATTTCTGTCTGCATTTCTGTAATATAAGGCCACTTGGTTCTTTTTAACACCTTCTGCATGGCGGTCAATTGCTTCATAGGCCATATTAACTTGTCCAGTCTCATGCCAAGAGAAGTTCTTTTCTACCTGTGCCCAATCAAACTCCCTATACATCTCTTCATAGCTCTGTAAATTAAAATCCCCTTGAATTACTGATAGCGCTTCCACTTTCATCTGTCCATCCCCTTTTTTACAAGTTACAAATATATTATAAACTATTTATTATATATTCTCAATTTTTAAAAAAATAAACAAAATGGTATTTTTCTACCATTTCCTCCATTTATCATCCATTTTTCCAATGTTCACACAAAATATAATAATAATTCTTTATTTTGTATTTTTTTGTGCAATAATTAGAAAGATGAAATTGATAAGGCGGTGAAAGGATGGATCACAGGAAAACGTACAACGCAAAAGAATTTGAAACTGCGCAAGGTACTATTGTGATTGAAGGTCCCGTGTTACCAGAAAACCTAGAAAGATATGAATTCCATGAAGGTCTAGTTGCTTTTCGTCCTCCCCAACAACAACATAAAGCAATCGTTGAAATAGCCAAATTACCTGAGGGACGAATCATTGTTGCAAGGAAAGACAATGTTATCGTTGGATATGTAACTTATTTATATCCAGATGAGTTAGAAAGATGGTCTGAAGGTAAAATGGATGATTTAATAGAGTTGGGGGCAATTGAAGTTATTTCTGATTATCGTGGCAGTGGAGTAGGAAAGAACATGCTTCGCGTTGCTATGATGGATGATGCAATGGAAGACTATATTATCATTACTACAGAATATTACTGGCATTGGGACCTGAAAGGTACAGGTCTGAATGTATGGGAATATAGAAAAATTATGGAAAAAATGATGCAAGCTGGTGGACTTGAATATTTTGCCACAGATGATCCTGAGATCTGCTCACATCCAGCTAACTGTTTAATGGCGCGCATTGGTTCCAGGGTGCACGCTGATTCCGTAGAAAAGTTTGACCAGTTACGTTTTATGAATCGCTTTATGTACTAGATTGAACTAGCAATCAGTCAATCTAGATTCATATATAACTTTACTTCATGTGTTACCTAGTTTACTAAGAACTTCATTTTAAGGAGGCTATTCTTTTGATACTAGAAGAAATCATGAGTCAAGATGTTATTACTTTAACAGAGCAAGATTCCATAAAAAAAGCCATCGAAGTTATGAGAGAACACAAAATTAGACATATCCCTATCGTGAACGATCAATATCATTGTACTGGGTTAGTATCCAACCAAGACATTCGAGATGCAACACCATCCATTTTTCAAACGAATGAACACACGGAAATTCTTCAGAAACCATTACGTTCTATTATGAAAACAAATTTAATTACGGGGCACCCGCTTGATTTCGTTGAAGATGTGGCTGTTGTATTTTACGAGAATAAAATTGGCTGCATGCCTGTTTTAACTGACAAAAAACTAGTTGGAATTATTTCAGAGACTGATTTACTCCACACTTTTGTTGAATTAACCGGTTCTAATCAACCTGGTTCCCAAATTCAAGTGAGGGTACCTAACAAAACAGGTATGCTAAGTGATGTATCAGCGATTTTCAAAGCACAGAGAGTAAATATCCAAAGTGTTCTTGTCTATCCTGACCACTCTGATAAGGATTTTAAAATCCTTGCTATACGAGTACAAACGATGAACCCACTTCCCGTTGTCTCAAGTCTTAAAGGACATGGATATACTGTCCTCTGGCCTAAGGAACCGGAGTTTATATCATGAAAAAAGCAGTCTTCGTTTATTCAGATGAAATGTTAAAATATAAATTTAATGATAATCATCCTTTCAATCAATTACGACTTAAACTAACATTAGACTTACTTCAAATGAGTAATGCCATAAGTGATGAAGATATCATAAAACCTCGTATAGCAACAGATGAAGAACTTTGCTTGATTCATGATCCCAACTATGTTGACGCTGTTAAACTTGCTAGTGAAGGATTATTGTCTGAAGAACGGGCTGAAAACTATGGGCTAGGTACAGAAGATACACCCGCTTTCCCTAATATGCATGAAGCAAGTGCGATGTTGGTTGGTGGAACTTTAGCTGCTGTAGATGCAGTTATGACCGGAAAAGCAGAACACGCCTTAAGCTTAGGTGGTGGTCTTCATCACAGCTTTAGAGGTAAAGCTTCAGGATTTTGCGTATATAACGACAATTCTATTGCTATTAAATATTTACAAAAACATTATAATGCCAGAGTTCTCTATGTAGATACAGATGCACATCACGGTGATGGAGTACAGTGGTCCTTCTATGATGATGATCAAGCTTGTACATTCTCTATTCATGAAACAGGGAGATACTTATTTCCAGGTACAGGGAATATTAATGAACGCGGACAGGGAAAAGGATATGGCTATTCTTTTAATATTCCAATCGATGCTTTTACAGAAGATGAATCCTTTCTTCACGCCTATGAAACAGCATTTAAAGAAATTGTGGAATTTTTCAAACCTGATATTATTTTGACGCAAAACGGTGCAGACGCTCACTACCTTGACCCCCTCACACATTTATCTGCAACTATGAATATATACGAACGCATTCCAAAACTTGCACATGAACTTGCACACAAATACTGTAACGGACGTTGGGTTGCTGTCGGTGGTGGAGGCTACGATATTTGGCGAGTAGTTCCCCGAGCCTGGGCAAGAATTTGGTTAGAAATGACTGAATTATCAAATATAAAAGGGGATCTTCCAACCAATTGGATTGAAAAATGGCAATCTAAATCTCCTGTTACACTTCCAAATAGATGGCATGATCCTACACATATGTATGAACCCATTCCACGTAAGGCTGAAATAACTGAAAAGAATGCACAAATGCTAGAAAAAGCACTTTATCCAATCCGCTCAAGTAGAAAAACGGTTGATAAATAAAACGTAAAGAGGCGTATGAAAAGTAATTATACAATCACTTTTCATACGCCTCTTTTCTCATTTTATTCTTCTATCTTCTTAGTTGACTGACGTTCTTCAATTCTATGTGGAAGAACAACAATGTCATCACTAACTGATTCTTTATTCATTAATTTAGTAAGCAATCGCATTGCAACTGCACCAATATCATATAATGGTTGAACAATAGTAGTAATTTGTGGTCTAACCATTAGTGTTAATTTCGTATTATCGAAACTAATGACTTCTATATCATCTGGTACATTGAAGCCTTTATCTTGAATACCATGAACAACACCTACTGCCATTTCATCAGCCCCTACCAACACAGAAGTTGGTCGATCTGCTAATTCAAGTAAACGATCTGCCGCTTCAATTCCTGAATCATAAGAGAAATCTCCCTCGATTATATAATCTTCATTGTAAGCAATGTTATGCTCTTCTAAAGCTCTCTTATAACCAGCAATTTTCTTAATATTAATCGGTTCTTCAAAATTACCTAATACTAATGAAATCTTTGAATGCCCACGGTCAATAAAGCTCTTTACACTGTCATATGCCGCTGCTTCATAATCAATATTTACTGATGAAATTTGCTGACTATTTTCTAGTGAACCCGCAAGTACGATTGGTACAGGTGATTTTTTGAACTCACTAACATGCTCTTCAGTAATATTCGCACCCATGAAAATAAGACCATCTACTTGTTTCCCTAGCATTGTATTTAAGAGGTGTAACTCTTTGTCTTTATTCTCATCGGAGTTACTTAAAATAATATTATATTTATACATTGTTGCAATATCTTCTATTCCTCTAGCTAATTCAGCAAAAAAGATATTTGAAATGTCAGGAATAATAACCCCTACTGTTGTTGTTTTCTTACTAGCTAACCCTCTTGCAACGGCATTAGGACGATATCCTAATCGGTCAATTACTTCCATTACCTTTTTTCTAGTAGCTGGCTTAACATTCGGGTTTCCATTTACGACACGTGAAACCGTCGCCATAGAGACATTCGCTTCTCTTGCTACATCGTATATCGTTATGTTATTCATTACATTTGGCACTCCTTCAATTATTAAAATGGATTCTTTATTGTACGTTATAAAACTATATG
The DNA here is from genome assembly GCF_000380245.2 of Bacillus massiliigorillae. GTDB lineage: Bacteria > Bacillota > Bacilli > Bacillales > DSM-1321 > Bacillus_AD > Bacillus_AD massiliigorillae. The sequence continues at coordinate 112,495 of NZ_HG428741.1, read as the reverse complement.
AAATATGAAATTTTATACTTATTCATCATTTGCATTGCTCAAAATTACACAAAGAAAAGAACATAAACACATTGTAAATACTACTCTAATAATACTTTATATTACGATAAGGTGCAGATAACTGCAATGTTGTTTGTATAAATTTTTCCTTAAGTTATAATTTCTATCCTATTATATAATACCATTTCATCCCTACTAACTGACAGATTTTTCTGCAAGATAATTTAGTTAAAGGTACTATAAACTACTTTTAAGGATAAGTCCATCTATTCTCTCACTTATTTTTTACATTATATGTATTTTATTCAAAAAAACCGGCACCAGTCTTTTTGGATTGATGTTTATGCTCCCCGATTTACTCCCAATCGAAAAAGAGCTATGCGGTAGAAATAAGACGAGTTGTTCTTGAAAACCCACTAAAAAAGGGTTATCTCCTCTTAATAAGAGATAACCCTCAATTTAACAGATACTTATTGCTTCACTGTCACTTTCAACTGATTTTGGATGTTTTTCCAGAAAGAATCGAATTCTTGGAAGTCCATTTGTTGAGCTGAATCTGAAAGAGCTACACTTGGATCTGGATGAACCTCAGCCATTACACCATCCGCTCCAATAGCTAATGCTGCTTTAGCAGCTGGAAGTAATAAATCTTTACGTCCTGTAGAATGTGTCACGTCAACAAGAACTGGTAAATGTGTTTCTTGTTTTAGAATAGGTACAGCCGTAATATCTAGCGTATTTCTTGTCGCTTTCTCGTATGTGCGAATGCCTCGCTCACATAGAATAATATTGCCATTACCTTGAGACATAATGTATTCTGCTGCGTGGATAAACTCATCAATTGTAGCTGATAAACCACGTTTTAGAAGTACTGGTTTATCTACCGCACCAGCAGCTTTTAATAATTCGAAGTTATGCATATTACGTGCACCGATTTGAATAACATCAATGTAATCTAATGACTTTTCAATGTCGGATGGACTAACAATTTCAGTAATAACAGATAAACCGAACTCATCACTTACTCGTTTAAGAATTTGCAGACCTTCAAGCCCTAAACCTTGGAAATCATACGGAGATGTTCTTGGTTTGTATGCTCCACCTCTGATGAATTTCAATCCTTTAGCCTTTAATTCTTGTGCAACTGCCGCTACTTGCTCATACGATTCTACAGCACAAGGACCAAATATCATTGTAGGCGTTCCATTTCCTATTTGCTCATTATTAATTGTAATAATCGTATCTTCTGGTTTTCTCTTTCTAGAAACTAGTAATGCTTTCTTCTGATCATCTTTTTGAAGATCCAAACTCATTTTAAAGATTTCTTTAAAAATATGTTTGATAATGCTGTTATCTAAAGGACCTTGATTGTTCTCTTCAATAAGGTCTAACATAGCACGTTCTCTTAAAGGATCATATTTATTTACACCTTGCTTCTCTTTCACACGACCAATTTCTTGTACAACTGTAGCTCTTTCGTTAATAAGCTCTAATAAAGAAAGGTTAATATTATCTAGCTTGTCACGTAACTCATTCAGTTCGTTGTTGCTCATGTCCCACCCATTCCCTTCGAATATGTTTTTAATCTATGCATTAAAGTGTACTTTGATAATGTCAAAGGACCATTAATCCAACAACTTTAATGACTTTAGTATTTATAATACATTCTAATATAATTAGAAGTTATTATAAATCAATTTAAACTAAATGTCACGAAAAAACTTTAATAATTAAACGCTTTTAAGTGCTAAAGCAAAATATTTTTTCCAAATAGAACGAAAATTAAAGTATTATTAAAGTATATCTGAATTTAATATAGATACAAGAAATTTTTCGATATTTTCAGAATATATTTAAAGGTAATCTTTCATAAATAGTACAAGAAAAAGAAGGTGTTTAGATTGCAAGAGAAATTATTTGCATTAGATATAGGAACACGCTCAGTAGTTGGCATTATCCTAGAAAAATCGGAAAATAATTATCATGTTACTGACATTTTATCAATTGAACATACAGAAAGAGCAATGCTAGATGGACAAATTCACGATGTTCTCTCCGTATCTCAAATCATAGCTGAAATAAAAGAAAAAATGGAAATCGATCACGGTCCTTTAAAGAGCGTTTGTGTAGCTGCTGCAGGTAGAGCGTTAAAAACTGAACGGGCATCAGTCTCTGTTGCTATTAAAGGCAAGCCAATGATTAATAAACAGGATATTCTTCACCTTGAGCTAACAGCCGTCCAACAAGCTCAAACATTTGTTGCTGAGAAATATAACAACGAAAGAAGTTTTGATTATTATTGTGTAGGCTACTCTGTTTTATACTATCGTTTAGATGGAGTAGAAATAGGAAGCTTAATTGATCAAAGTGGAGAGGAAGCATCAGTAGAAATTATTGCAACATTTCTTCCTAAAGTAGTTGTTGAATCACTAATTGCAGCACTTAAGCGAGCAGACTTGGAAATGCAAGCACTTACTCTCGAACCTATAGCTGCAATAAATGTCCTTATTCCCCCTTCTATGCGTAGGTTAAATGTTGCTCTCATTGATATCGGGGCTGGAACATCCGACATTGCTCTAACAGATTCTGGAACCGTTATTGCGTACGGGATGGTACCGATTGCTGGTGATGAAATTACAGAAGCAATAAGTGATGCTCTTCTGCTCGATTTTCCTTTAGCCGAAAATACGAAACGACAAATAAATACGGAAGATACTATTACAGTTACAGATATATTAGGCTTTGAAGAGGAGATATCTAAGGAAGACATAGTTGAAAAGATATATCCTGCTTTAACGAAGCTAGCAGAATCAATCAGTACAGAGATTTTACAACTCAATAACAATCATTCACCTAAAGCGGTAATGCTAGTTGGTGGAGGTAGTCTTACGCCAGAGCTACCAAAGCTGCTTGCAGCTAATTTAAGTCTTCCAATTAACAGAGTAGCTGTTAGAGGAATAGATGCTATTCAAAACTTAACAATTGATTCTAAAATTCCAAAAGGACCCGAACTTGTGACACCAATTGGTATAGCATTAGCTGCACAAAAAAACCCTATTCAATATTTAACGGTTACTGTCAATAATATAGCAGTTCGTTTATTTGATATGAAACGCTTAACAATTGGAGATTGTTTGCTAGCCACAGGAATGAAAGTCAATAAATTATACGGTAAACCAGGAATGGCTACTATGGTTAATGTAAATGGGCAAAGTATTACCGTTCCAGGTATACACGGAGGAGCACCAACTATACTACTAAACGATCAACCCGCCTCATTAGACGATGAAATAGAAGCTAACGATCGAATTACTGTAGAACGCGGAAACGACGGAACACAACCTACCGTTTACATTAAAGACTTATTAGATGATATTCCAATAAAATCAGTCATTATCAACCAAACAAAATACGTTATTGAAGCCGTTATAAAGAAAAATGGGCAAATTGTAACAAACGAGGAAGAAGTACACGATCGTGATGAAATCATTTGCAAATTACCTGAAACAGTGGATGCATTACTGAAAGCATTAGGGCTTACTCCATTACTTTCCCAATTACAAGCCTTCACCGTTTACTTAAATGATAAAGCATATTCCTTGAATAAATATAGTGGTAAGGTAATCAAAAATGGAGTAGAAGCACGCTTATCTTCTCCGTTTGATGATGGGGATACCATTCAAATAGAACGTGCTACTGCACCAACACTTCAAGAGGTTGCTAACAGTCTAAATCTCGTCTTAACTCATTCGATTCCAGTAACATTTAACGGAAATCGAATTACCTTGAAGAAGACCGTTACAGAAGTATATCGAGGAGATTATCTCTTACAAGAAAAAGACATTCTTAAATATGGGGAAAAATTAAGGATTGTGCATAATAAGATACAACCATTTATTTTCCAAGATTTATTCCGTCATGTTGACATTGACTTGCCTAAAGTAGCAAATAGCCGATTTATTCTTGTGAAAAATAATAAAGAAATTGGTTTCCATGAAGAAATAGAACCTGGCGATGATCTACGTATAATGTGGCCAGCCTATGGAAATAAAACACAATAACTACGCAAACACAGAAGCCCTTCATATAAGTTAATATGAAGGGCTTCTTCTTTTATTTCTCTTCCAATACTTTTGTAAGTGCTGATTGTGTAATATTCCAATGTGAATCATGCCATGCAACATCACCGTTTTTAAATAGAATTGCTTGAGGCGATGCATGTTTAACATGAAAGTCTTGTGCAATTATATTAGAAAGCTCTCTGTCTTCTTGCACTACTAAATATACTGATGGGAATTCAGGGTGGCTTTCAGTAAATTTAGTGAATTCAGCATATGCTGCACCACTAACAGGACAAGTGGAGCTATGCTTAAATAAAACAATGGCTTCTTCTTTCAAGTATTCACGTAACTGTTCTTTATCATGTATATGTTCCAATGTCATTATTACCTCGCCCTTTCTTTATGATTTCACAAATAAGCGGTGAAGTCATCTTAACACTTCACCGCTTAAAAATCCAATATTTACCCTGTAGTTCTTTATTATTGTTTTAATTTATTTTCTGTTTCTGTTAGGGCATTTTCTGCTTCTTCTAACTTTTGCTTCACATGACTTTCATTAATAGCAATATAATCCGTAGTTGATGATGCTGCTTCAGAAGATGCCGTATTTGCACTAACTGTTTGTGGAACTTCTTTACGTTGTAACTTCTTCACGTTTTCTTTAAGAGTTTCCGTTTGTTTAGCAACAGTCTCTCCAAGAGTGCTTGTTTTAGCCTTCGCTACTTCTGTTAATTCAGCGCCTTTTTCCATTGCAGCTTTACGTATTTTTTCTGTCTTTTGAGATAACATCTTCGCGCTATCATTTAAATCATAACGAAGTTCTTTTCCTGATTTAGGAGCAAGGAATAGAGCAGTAGCTGCACCAACAATTCCTCCAATTAATGCACCAATCATAAAATCTTTAGAATTAATAGAGTCGCGATTATTATCATTTTTTGCACTATCTCTTGAAAGGTCTTTTTGGTATTCATTTGAATTCATATTGATCTCCTCTTTCCTATTTATATTGAAAAATTAGCCTCGTGAACGTAAATTTCTTCTTGCTTTCTTTTCTGGTTTTTCATTTTCTTCATAAGCTGCATCTGAAGTTGCTTGTGATTTTCTTTCAGACCTTTTCTTCCACATATCTCGCAGTTCAAAAAATGCATTTCCCCACTGCACAGCTTGAGCAATCTTATCTTGGTTTTCTACCAGTTCATTTTCAACTTTCGTTGTCACATTCTGTAATGAATTATTAAAACCCTTTACAGTTGTTCCAACCTCTTTAACCGCATCCACTACAGAATTTAAATTTTCCGATTTCTTCTGTAAATCCTCTGCTAAAGCATTTGTTTTATGTAATAGAAGAGTCGATTCAGTAGTAAGCCCTTGCAGTTGTTTCTCTAAACCAGTGAGTGTATGTGACACACTATCAAGCGTTACTTGAAGTGATTTTAACGTTTTTGTTAAATAAATGACTAAAATAAAAAACGCAATGGCCGCAACAGCTGCACTCAAATAAAGAATTATTTCCATCTTTACACCTCCGCACTTGCACTTTCTAGATAAATACCCTTATTCATCCATTATAAACTATTCTACACGGAAAGCTTTAAAAAAAGTAGTTTGTTTATCTTTTCTTTACGAAAAAAATCCACTACTAAAATTTTTTCAAAAATTCGGTTACAATAATAATGACTCTTTCATAAAACAAAACATTAAACCAATAGGAGGTTATGAAAAACATGAGAGATCCTAGAATAAGTAAATTAGCAAGTAATCTCATTAATTATTCCTTGAAACTAAGAAAAGGTGAAAAAGTACTAATTGAAAACTTCGGTATTCAGCGTGAATTAGTGAAGGCTATCATTGAAGAAGCTTATAAAGTCGGAGCATATCCTTTTGTGTCATTGAAGGACCATCAAATTGATCGTGCTCTTTTAATGGGTGCCGAGCAAGAACAATATGACATGATGGCTACTTTCGAGGCAACAGTTATGAAGGAGATGGATGCTTACATCGGTCTTCGATCTGGTGATAACATTAATGAACTAGCAGATGTACCAGCAGAACGAATGAAGATTCAAGGAGATACTGTAGGCAAAAAAGTACATAGTGAAATTCGAGTTCCTAAAACAAAATGGGTTGTAATGCGTTATCCTAATAGTGCCATGGCTCAACTTGCCAAAATGAGCACTGAAGCTTTTGAAGATTTCTATTTCAACGTATGTAATTTAGATTACAGCAAAATGAGTAAAGCAATGGACAATCTTGTTGAACTTATGAATAAAACTGACAAAGTACGATTAACTGGACCAGGTACAGACCTTTCTTTCTCTATCAAAGATATACCTGCTATTAAATGTGCAGGAGAAATGAACATTCCAGATGGTGAAGTATTTACAGCTCCAGTTAAAGATTCTGTTAACGGAATCATTACATATAACACACCATCACCATATCAAGGTTTTACATTTGAAAATGTGCAGCTAACATTTAAAGACGGAAAAATCGTTGATGCCAAAGCAAATGATACTGAACGTATTAATAAAATCTTCGATACGGATGAAGGTTCTCGTTATGTAGGTGAATTTGCAATTGGCGTAAATCCATATATTCTACACCCAATGCAAGATATACTTTTCGATGAAAAAATAGATGGTAGCTTCCACTTCACTCCTGGTCAATGCTATGATGAAGCTTTCAATGGTAATTCATCTAATATTCACTGGGATATGGTTAATATTCAAAGACCTGAATATGGTGGAGGAGAAATTTACTTCGACGATGTTCTAATCCGTAAAGATGGTCTATTTGTACTACCTGAGCTTGAAAGCTTGAATCCAGAAAATCTAAAATAAATAGAAAAACCGTCACCGATCTTTTTTGATTGATGTTTATACTCCTTGATTTACTTCCAATCAAACAGAGCTATGCGACAGAAATAAGACGAGCATAACAGGTGTAAGGTTAGACAATGCTCAAATAATAAAAAAA
>NZ_HG428741.1:100647-105100 GCF_000380245.2 Bacillus massiliigorillae | reverse complement strand
TTTTTATTATTGTTCTTTCAATAATGTTTCATATGCGATTTGAAATTTTTGAATATCTCCAGCACCCATAAATAAGATAACGCTATTCTGATATTGTTTTAATGAAGAAGTATCTTCTTGAAGTAATAGTTCTCCATTTGGAATTTTATCAATTAGGTCATGAATTGTTAACTTCCCTTGATGTTCCCTAGCTGACCCAAAAATATCGCATAAAAATACTTTATCCGCTAAATTTAAGCTTTCAGCAAACTGTTCTAAGAATTTTTGCGTTCTGCTAAATGTATGCGGTTGAAAAACAGCAACGATTTCTCGATCTGGATATTTTTGTTTCGCCGCATCAATTGTAGCTTTTATTTCAGTAGGATGATGAGCGTAATCATCTACTAGAATTTGTGTACCGATTTCTGTTTCAGAAAATCTTCTTTTTACCCCATTAAAGGTAGCTAATTGAGATTGTACAATTTCAGTATCAATATTTTCATACTGACAAAGTGCAATAACAGCTAATGCATTTAATACACTATGGTTACCATACATTGGAATAGTAAATGTTTCAAAATAATTATTTCTTACATACACTTCAAAAGTTGTACCTTTATGTGATGTTGAGATATTACGCGCTTGAAAATCATTTTCTTCATTAAATCCGTAGAAAATAACTGGTACTCTCGCTTGAATTCGTTGAAGTTGCTCATCATCTCCACAAGCAATGATTCCACGATTAACTTGAAGAGCCATATCTTGAAACGCTTGAAAAACATCTTCAAGACTTGAGAAATAGTCTGGATGATCAAAATCAATATTAGTCATAATCGCGTAATCAGGATGATACGACAAGAAATGACGACGATATTCACATGCTTCGAATACGAAAAACTCCGCGTCACGTTCTCCTTTTCCTGTTCCATCACCAATTAGGAAAGAAGTTGGTTTTGCTCCCTTAATAACATGAGCCATTAAACCAGTTGTCGATGTTTTACCATGTGCACCAGTAATAGCCACACTTGTAAATTTCTTAATGAAATCTCCTAAGAATCGATGATAGCGAATAACAGGAATGTCTAACTCTATAGCTCGTTGAATTTCTTCATGTGTATCAGGAAAAGCATTACCTGCTATAACCGTTAAATCGCTTGTAATATTATCCTTATTAAAAGGTAAAATTGTAATACCTGCATCTTCTAATGCAGTTTGTGTAAAAAAGTATTTTTCAATATCTGAACCTTGAACTTTTAACCCCATATCATGAAGCACTTGTGCAAGTGCACTCATACCGGATCCTTTTATACCAACAAAATGGTAAACAGTCATACGAGAACCTCCAACAATCGTCTATCTGCAGTACAGCATATGACGTTTTGCATTTTTAAGAAAACGTGTTTCCATGCTATTAAAACAAGAGTCTAAAAACTAGTCTCCTAAAGAAACATTATATCATAAAAAATATTTTTGCGCCAAATGCACTCTATTAATAGAATGATTACAAAGTTAATTTATCCCATTTCTAACTAAAAAATTTTTCGTTTAATTATTATTATAAATCTACTTTTTCTAAGCGTGGATTTGGACGATATTTACGCCCTTCTTTCGCTTGCGGTTGATCGTTCAATAAAACATTATCACCAGTGAAACCAATATTTATTTTTAAGATACTACTACCTACACCATACATATCTACTGGAACTCCACTTTTTTCAAATTCTTCTATACGCTTCTCTGTGAATCCACCAGTTACAACGATTTTCACATGCTGATAGCCTTCTGCATCAAGCGCTTGTCGTAAAGCAAAGATAAGTTCTGCATTTACGCCACGCGGATCAAATGTTCCAAGTAGATGTTGATTTCTCAGGAAATATTTATCGATTAACGTTCTAGAAGTATCTACACGAACACCTTTTAGCAGACTTCCAAACTCTCTTGCCACTTTTAATGAATCTGTAATAACGTCATTATTATAATCAACTAATGCCGTTAGTTCATCTTCTGGAAACTTCTTGTTGTACACTTTACAGGCTTCCACAACATCTCCGTTAAACATTTGAATAAGAGCATGTGGCATAGTTCCCATTCCTTGCTTGCCCCACCATTCGTTCATGGCATGTGTTGCTTGAGCTGTCGCTCCTCCAATATAAGCTGCATAGCCATCTCCTGCTTGCTGGGTATAGTGATCATCACGATCTCCCATAAAGATGACTGGCTTTTGTACACCAGAAATGCCTGCGGCTTTTACCACATTATATACATTCGTAGCCACAGAGGTTCTACGAGCAAAAATCCCATCAATAATTCCCTCAAGGAAACCGAAGTTTTGATAATGACCTTTAATTGTCATGACCGTCTCGAACGGACTAATTTTATCTCCATCACTAAGTGAATGAATTTCAAGCTCCTCTGGTTTCTCAGCAAACTCTTGAATAAGAGCAATAACTTCATCTACTCCACAAAGGACAGCTTCTTGCCTTTGGAAGAATTGCATCGTTACTTCTTTTTCTGGACAAAAATCTTCTATAATTTCTTTTGTCTTTAAAAAGTAAACAGCCGAGAACCAACCACTCTTAACCCGACGATCAAACTTAAATGTCTGATTGGTTAATCTTTTGATTTTTCCTTGAAGCTTTAACTCGATTTCCTTCATTCTAAAAATCCCTCTTTTACATGTGCAGTTAAATCTAATCTGTTTGTTTAATAATGTTAAGAATATCACGTAAATAGGTACAAACGATCTTTAATTGCTAAATATTATAATAGAAGACGTGGAAATGAGGCCATATTTCCTCATTTCCATACGCCTTAATACTATCAAGCTCTTAGTCTATCAGTTATTCAGGTTGTTGTTCAATCCACTCTTGTAATTCAACACTTGTCATTAAGACTTCACGCGGCTTACTTCCTCTAGTTTCTGATATAATTCCATAACTTTCCATCATATCAATTAATCTAGCAGCGCGATTATAACCAATATGGAATCTTCTTTGTAGACTTGATGTTGAAGCACCATCTTGATACACAACAAATTCACAAGCTTCTACAAATAGATCATCACGCTCTTCCGAAATCTGAGCCTTGGCTAACAAATCTTCTTGTTGAAATAAATATTGTGGTTCTTGTTCTTTACGAACAAAATCAACAACCTCTTCAATTTCCTCATCGCTCACATATGTTCCTTGCAGACGTACTGTTTTCGAAGAACCATTTTCTAAGAATAACATATCACCACGACCTAGCAGCTTCTCCGCTCCACTCGTATCAATAATAGTACGTGAATCAATTTGAGAAGATACTGAGAACGCAATCCTTGTAGGAATATTCGCTTTAATAAGCCCTGTAATAACATCAACTGAAGGACGTTGAGTCGCAACAATTAGATGTATACCACATGCTCTTGCTTTCTGAGCAATTCGACAAATAGACTCTTCTACTTCTGCAGGTGACATCATCATTAAATCAGCTAGCTCATCAATAATGATAACAATAAACGGTAACTGATCGGCTAATTGTCCAGCTTCTTCTGCCTTTTTATTAAAACGTGATATATCTCTTACGCCTGTATGCGCAAATAATTCATACCTTCTTTCCATTTCATCAACTGCCCACTTTAAAGCTGCTGTAGCTGCTTTAACATCGGTAATTACGGGGCTTACCAAATGCGGTATCGAATTATAAGGAGCTAACTCAACCATCTTTGGGTCAATTAACAATAACTTTAATTCTTGAGGTGTAGCTTTATAAAGCAAACTTATAATCATCGTATTAATGCAGACACTTTTTCCAGAGCCTGTTGCCCCTGCAATTAATCCATGCGGCATTTTTCTTAAATCTGTTACGACAGGTGCACCTGTTATATCCAAACCTAACGCTGCTGTTAATGGTGACTCTGATTCTGTGAATGTACTACTTTCAAGAATTTCTCGCAAGTAAACAGGTCTGCTTTTACGATTTGGAATTTCAATACCAATAGTATGCTTACCAGGGATAGGTGCTTCCATTCGAATATCCTGAGCTGCTAAACATAATTTAATATCATCCGTTAAATTTGTTATTTTATTAACTTTTACACCTGGCTCTGGCTGTACTTCAAACTGTGTAACAGAAGGCCCTTGTGTAATATCAACAACACTAGCACGCACATTAAAATTAAACAATGTTTCGTTTAACATCTTCCCTTGCTCATCAAGCCAATCATCATCGCTTTCACCTTGTAATGGAGGCTCAAGTAGCTCAAGAGATGGAAATTGATAATACGGTGGTAAAGATTGATTATCGTTTCGTTCCTCTATATATGTAGTTTCAGGCTGCTCATGAACTATTTGATTAGCAGCTTCAACTGGAGCTTCCTCAGTCATTACCGTTTTTTTTCAAAATTTCCGCTTTTTGTTTTAAGGTTTTCTCTATCTTGACGCAACATCACTACATTAAATGGAATATGCGTACGCTTTATTTCCCCACTTGAATG
>NZ_HG428741.1:0-100626 GCF_000380245.2 Bacillus massiliigorillae | reverse complement strand
TGTAACACTTCAGGCTCTTTATCCTCTATTGCTTCTATAGGTGCTACCGTCACAGCTGTTTCCACGTATGAAGAAACATGATTTTTGTTTATATTAACATCATGATTTAACTCAATAACGTTTTGCTCAATCTCATATTGTTTATTTTCACTTACTAATTCACTATCGTTACTAGTACTAATCTGTTTTTCTATATGGTCTGGCTTCTTCTCTGACCATACTTGCTTAATCTCTTCAGTCCGAGGAATGATTCTAGCATCATGAATTACAGATTCAGGTTTCTTTTCAGTCACATAATGATTTACCTCATTAGAGTTTACTTTTTCATCATGCTTAAAAACATGTACTTCATTCTCAACTGTTTTTGGTTCTTTATTAGTCTTTTGCCAATCAGTGATAATAATTTCGGGCTCACCTTGCTTTTGCTGACTGTTCACAGTTTCATAATTGATGTCTTTATTAATCTGTTGTGGTCGTACATTAGTAGTATTTAAATGATCAGTTGTTTGCTCTTGAACTCTAGTATTGTGCAAGGGAGTCTGTTTTCGAAATACAGCTGGAGTATGATGATCCTCTCTTTCAATATTCGACAACTCAAATTCAAACTCGTCATTTTCTTCCTTCTTCGGTCTTCTCTGAAATCCATATACAGGAGAAGGTATCTCAGCAGGTACAAAAGGACGTTTTCTCGTCTCTTCTTGTTTCACTACTGGAGCTTTTGTTACTTTATTCTGATTTTCTTGTATTGGTCGCTCTCCTCTTGTTCTATCGCGTCTTGCCTGTGTAGGAGTAGATGTTGGAGCAGATGTTTCCTTGCGAACTGTTGGTTTCTTTCGCTCCCGCTCACTTGGCATATAATCAGGAATCACCGGAAAACGAAAAGCTCCTTTCGGATACTGATAACTTACCTTTGCATCCACATCATGAAAGTTTGTTTCACTCTCTTGCGGTCTATGATCAACAAATTTTTTAGGCTCTTGAAACTCTCTTCTTTTAGGTTCTTGCTGTTCTCTTCTTTTTTGAAAGAAGCTACTTTCTTGTTCAGTAGTTATTTTTACTCCTCTATTTTCAAGCTCTTGTAAATCAAGATGTTCATCATCTTTCAATACGATTTCTTCAATTTCATAAACTTCATCGGCTTTAAACCATTTTGCCATTTTTTTAAGCCACTTCAACACAATCACTCTTTCTAAAGCTATTATTCGTCTCTTTATTTTACCAGTAAATTAATAAATATCGAGCGAAAAGTAAAGGAATCATACCATATAATGAGAAAAAAATAAGCTAGTACTATTTTTGACATAGAAAACACTTACTTTGTACTTATAATTCCATAATAAAAACTGCCTTAAATAATGTTGTTATGTACAACATTATAAGGCAGTTTCATTATTCATTTGGTTTATTTTTACCTAAAATAAAAATAGGTTCTAATTCTCCGTCATTATATAGAAATGACAATGCCGTAATCGGTACGTGACCACTTGTAAAAAAGCTCATACTCATTTGAGCAAGAATGTCATACCCTGTGTTATTTCGAATATCCGCAATAATACATACATCACCATGCGGAACAGCAACAGCCATTTCACCTGTAATAGAAGTACGCATTTTTTCCAACCATTGCGTATTTAAAATTTTACTTGCATCATATCCATCTTTTGTACTCACAAAATAAAAAACATTACCCGCTACGCTTTCACTTTTTGCACTTGTATATAGCTTTGCCAAATTGCTGGCAGCTGAATGTTTCACCATCTCTGGTTTCCAACCATTTTGCTCGATAAAATTTATATCAAGCAAACGATACGTTGTACCTAAATCTAGCGCATAATAAATACGCGTTTCTGCAGTATGCTCTTCAGTCATAAATGTTTCGCCATCTTGATTAGACGTTGGAAATGAAGTACTACGAATAACAGGATATATATTCGCTTCCTGCTGATTTAAGCTATGGTCACTTCCCATGACTTGTAGCGCTTCATTGACATAATAAACCGTTTCATCAATCACTGCTTCTTTGGAAACTTCTGCTTTCGCCACAAGCGGTGACAATGAAATCGTAATCCCTTTCTTCGTCATGGTATTCTCAATTCTTAACGTTTCTTCCTTCGCATTATAGACAAAAGAACGATTAGTTTCTTCTAATCGCTCAATCAACATATCCTTTAACTTCTTGCTAGTCATTTTCATAGGGCTTGTAAGAAGCTTACTACTTCATCTTTAGTTTTTGCTTCTTTACTTACAAAACGTCCTAGCTCAGTACCGAAGCTGAATACGATAAAACTTGGAATACCAAATACATCATTTTCAATACATACATCAATAAACTGATCACGATCAACATATACAAATGTATAATCGGCAAAATCTGCTTCAATTTCAGGCATAATTGGTTCTAATAGTCGACAATCTGAACACCAATTTGCAGAAAATAAAAATACTACTCGATTATTATCTTTTAAATCTCTATATTGTTGTTCAGTTTCTAATTTAATCATTTTATAGTTACCTCCAAAAAATCTCTTTTAATATATGTGTATGATAACAAACTTCGATACTCATACCAACATATATCAATTTATTTCTTAAAAACTTTACAGTAAATTGCAAAGGCATAGTAGAAACAGGTAAATAGTCTTGTTCAAATAGGAAAAAAATTCTATACTATAGGGACAATTATGCAAAAAAATAGAGAGTTGGGGGGGTACCATGTTTTCGATAAAAGCAAAGATTGGAATGATATTAATTATGACCACCATTGGTCTAGTCGTATTCTTTTCCTTTAATATGATTTCGAACAATTTAAGTGAAGACGCTCGAAAAAAAGATGACGCACTTTCTAATGCAGTGGTCGTCAGCAAAGAAATCAAATATGAAATGATGCAAGCACGCAATTACAGCCAGCAATATCTTCAAAAACCACAACAAGGTACTGCCATATTAGTATTAAATGAGATCGATAAAATTCAAAAGCAAACAAATCTTTTAAAGAAACAGTTTAAAAATAACAAAGAAGTACTAGTGAGCTTTGATAGAATTGACAAGAGTACAAAGGAGTATATTGAGAAATTCAATACGCTTACCGATCTCAATAAAAAAATTGGCTATACTATATCTCTTGGATTACGAGGAGAGACGAGCAAACTTGCTAAAGAAGCAAATAAAATACTAATTAACAATGAATCACTTTATAAACGTTTTCAATATATTAGACAGCTTGAAAAAATTTATTACTCCACGAAAGATCCTGATGTATACGATGAGTATATGACTTCCCTTAATGACTTTACAACACTCATACAAAATGATGAAGCCGTAAAAAAAATAATATCTGAATATTCTATCGTTTTCACAAATACTATTACTTCTATTCGAGATAGTGAGAAATTAGCCCTTACGTTTGATAACAGCACAACAACAATTGAACGTGCTATTTTTGAAGTTGAACAAAGTGTAGGAAATCAAAAAAAATCCATTCAAAAATCACTTAATGGACAAATAAAAAAACTATCTAACCTACTAATAATAGTAAGCGCTATCATTCTAATCATCCTTGCTGCAATAAGTTATTTGTTATCAAAATCCATTCAATCCTCTATTGCACTATTTAAGAAAGGTGCAAACAAAATTGGTGAAGGTGATTTAAACTCTCGAGTAAAAATAAAAGCAAAAGATGAAATCGGAGAACTAGCAATAACCTTTAATGAAATGGCGAACACAATGCAACAGGCACTATTAAAAGTTCATACTTCAGCTGAGCAATTAAATTCATCGTCTCAACACTTAGCTGCAATATCAGAGGAAACAACCGCACAATCAAATGAAGTAAATGCAGCTGTTAAACAAGTGGCTCTTGGTGCTAACTATCAAGCCTCACAATTAGATGATAGTAATACTATTATGCTTCGCGTTGAAAAGGCCATTAACGATACTGAAACAATAAGCAAAGAAATCTATAAAGAAGCCGTACTAACGGAAGCACAAGGAAAAGAAGGAATTGAAACCATTCATCTACTTGAAGACACATCCCACCAATTCTTAGAGCTTTCGAACCATTTAATCATACAAGTGCAACAAGCAGCTGAATTCTCCAATAGCATCGCTAGCATCGTAAATACAATCCAAGAAATCGCCGAAAATACTAATTTACTTGCATTAAACGCAAGCATTGAATCCGCTCGGGCTGGTGAAGCTGGTAAAGGCTTCGCTGTTGTAGCGAATGAAGTAAGAAAACTAGCAGAGAAAACAAAAGCAGAAGCATTAAGTATACAAGAAGTGATTTTTAATATGAATGGTCAAATGCAGCAACTACTCACTGAATCAGAGAAATTCAATGAATATAAAACGATTCAAAGTAATTCTGTTACAACTACGAAAAACGCGTTTACAACCATTGTAGACCATGTTTCAGGTATCACAAGCAAAATAGCAATTATTCAAAAAGCAGTCAATGAAATCCAGTCCTCTAACACATTTCTTGGAGAGAAAATGCATAGTATATATGAGATTTCTCAACAATCTGCAAGTGCGGCAGAAGAGGTTAGTTCTTCAAGCGAAAATCAATTAACTGCAATCTCTCAAGTAAGTGAAGCCGCTACGCAATTAAGCTATATAGCAAACGACCTTCAAAATGCAATTAGCACCTTTAAACTAAAATAAAAGAGGAGTCATGAAAGTGATTTCAATCACTTTCATGACTCCTCTTTACACTTCCATGATGCTTCGTAGTTGTTTACATACATAGGTAATTCAGAAAAGTTACATAAAAAGGTTGATTCTTAACGCTTATGATATAGAGGATCGATTTTTAAGTTTCATCTATACCAAAAGGAAATCTTCATAACAATAACTTTTGAGTCAACCTCTTACTTTCCTTTCTGCTTAATAGAGGAAGCTATATCCATCATGTCTTCAGCATACTTTGACAGGTCTTTTACTTTTGTTTGGGCTGTTACTTTAACACCGCCAACACCAGTTGTTACTTCATATTCATCCTTTGATAATTCCTTGATAGCTGCAAAGCCAACACGATCGTCTTCTTGAAAAATCTCGTAAGCTAAGTAATCCTCTTTTTTCTTTTCAATTCTTTGGCTAATTGATTGGCTACTGCTACCTTCATTTGGATTAATGAAAATAATAACTGGATTATCCCCTTTATGAAGTATGATATTATGCTCTTCTTCTTTTTCTATTGTATAGTCTGAAGGCAAATAAAATTTAGTATTACCACTTTTTTCATTTATCTCCTTCGGTTTATTCATAAAAGCTTGCTTCGCTGAATCAATTGCTGTAACCTTTTCTTCGTCTATATTAGCCGAACAAGCTACTCCTACTAGAAGCAACAAACACATACAAACAAGAAGCATTATGTTTTTTCTTACCAAATCTTGATTCACCTCAAATCAACTTACCTTTTACAAAATAGTGTACCCATTCTGTAAAACAAATTATGATTTCTTTGTATATTTTTTCATTTTAACTATGGAGCCTTTGTTGTTGATACTTATACTGGCCAATTAACATTTTGACAATATGTTCAAACATAGCAATTCTTGAAATTTCCTCATTCGTGAAAACTCCAATAGCTCCTTCTTTTTTTCGGATATTTTTCTTCTTTGTGTATTCATCCATAATAGGACCAAGTTCTTCACCTTGTCTCAAACGAATAGCTATTTCTTCTGGTAACGGTATTCTAGCTCCGCCAGCTATAATTGGCTCTTGCTTATTAGTAACAAGTGCTCCCCAATTACATAGAAATAAGCCATATGGCGTTTCTACAACGCCACCTTCTAGCCCAATTCCGATTTGCCCGCTAGTCTCCATTAAACTCGCCTTTGCTCGATTAATAGCTCCTTTAATTGTTTCTTCATCAGAAAAAGGCTGATTTGAAACCCCCGAAGGCACATCCACTGCTAAAACCTTATTTTGATTAATTTCTACAACATTACTGACCGCCTCAACCTTAGCAGGATTTCTACTTCCTATAGCAATAATCATGATGGTTATACTCAGATCCTTCCCTTTATCACTTACATGCTTTTAATAGCTTTTACAGTTGCTGCATCTGTTTTTCTTACTAAGGCGATTAATAATTCTTTCGCCGCTTCATAATCATCAATAGAAATAATTGAAGCATGCGTATGTACATAGCGAGAACAAACACCGACAAACGCACTCGGAACACCATCATTACTAATATGAACACGCCCAGCATCCGTACCACCTTGAGAAGCGAAGTATTGATATGGAATCTTATTCGATTCAGCCGTATCTAATAAAAATTCACGCATACCTCTATGTGTAACCATTGAGCGATCATAAATACGTAATAATGTTCCTTTACCAAGTTGCCCAAATGCCTCTTTATCCCCTGATGTATCATTAGCAGGGCTTGCATCTAAACAATAGAAAATATCTGGTTTAATTAAGTTAGCAGCCGTTTGTGCTCCTCTTAACCCCACTTCTTCTTGAACCGTAGCTCCTGAATATAATATATTCGGCAGTTTTTCCCCCTGCACATTTTTTAACAACTCAATAGCTAGGCCACAACCAATTCGATTATCCCATGCTTTTGCCATAATTTTTTTGCTATTTGCCATTGGTGTAAACGGGCAAATTGGCACAATTTGTTGTCCAGGTTTGATACCGATTTTTTTCGCATCCTCTGCATCATCAGCACCAATATCAATTAACATATTTTTTATATCCATTGGCTTAGCTCGTTGTGCCTCATCTAATAAATGTGGAGGAGTAGATGCAATTACACCGACAACAGGACCTTGATCGGTAATAATATTCACTCGCTGTGCTAATAGAACTTGGCTCCACCAGCCACCTAGCGTTTGAAAACGAAGCATCCCATTAGCCGTAATGGATGTAACCATAAAACCTACTTCATCCATATGACCACCTACCATAACTGTAGGACCCTTCTCATCGCCAACCTTCACACCAAAGATGCTACCTAACCCATCTTGTACAATTTCATCACTATATTTTTCAAGCTCTTTACGCATAAATCTTCTTACTTCATGCTCAAATCCAGACGCACCTGGTAATTCTGTTAACGTTTTATATAAGGCTAAAGATTCTCTATTCATCACTTTACTCCTTTTTTATAGTTTCTTTAATATTTATTATTTTACCGAAACTTTTAGACTGTTACCACTACTACTAATTAAGAGAAATATATGTTAATCGACAATAAATTCATACCTAAAATTGAAGTTGTCCTCTTACTCTTGTATACTAATAAAGATACTAACTGGTGTGAAATTTTAGTTTTTTCTGAAAAAAGCATCATGTAAAAAGAATAGGGGGTAATTCAAAATGAAATGGAAAAACACTATATTGGGAGCAGCTATTGGTTTTGTGTGTGGTTACGCGACAAAGTATGCTATTGAAAAATGTACACAACCATCTCCTGACGCTATCTTAGCTCGTGTAAAAGAAACTGTTAGCCGTGAAGGGAAAATTACAGGATCATGGATACTAATGAAGCCAGAAAACTACGCAAAAAATGGTTTACATTATGACATATTCAAAGGTGGATTAACTCAAGTTACAGATGATGGACAAAAGCACTTTGAATTTATCGCTGATGCATCAACAGGGACAGTGCTTGATTTAATTGAGCAAACGGCATAATTGCCTTTAATTAAACGGTTAAACAATATAAAAAAAGAACCCTTTCGGTTCTTTTTTATATTGTTTATTATTTGTTACTTCTTTTAATACTATAAACAATTTCTTTTCCATCACTATCAAATTTAACAGCGCGATAAAGAGCATCATGATAAAATGTATAGATTGCATCTCTTTTCAGACCATATTCCATCCAAGTTTGTTTTTGGTACACGGAATTCATTGGATAGTCATCATATGCCATAACCCATAGCGCATTAGCATGAGCATGTGTCGCCATAATATCCCCCATATGAATTAGTACTTCACCATTTTGTTCCATAATAATGATAGCGTGTCCATCACTATGTCCACCAGTATGTACCATTTTTATCGAGTCAGTAATAACTATTTCATCCTCAAATGTAATAACCTGCTCTTGAATCGGCTCCCAATTTTCTTTCCAATACGTATTCTGAGAGCGAATATTCGGCTTTCTCATTTCATTCCACTCTGTACTAGTTGTCATGATTTTTGCATTCGGAAATACAGACTGTAATTGATTATTTTCAAGTTTGGTTAAGCCGCTAGCATGATCAAAATGCAAATGCGTCATTATAACCGTATCGATATCATTTACACTCAATCCTAGTTTTTCTAACGATTCATCTATTTCTGTCTCTGCTTCGACACCATAATTTCTTTTTTGTTTATCAGAAAACTTTCCCTTTCCAAGTCCTGATTCTATTAAAATATTTCTACCTTCCGTTTGTACTAAAATAGGATCTGTCGTTAGCTGAATTTGATTATTGTCATTAGAAGGATACTTCTTTGACCATAGTGGCTTTGGTACGACACCAAACATTGCTCCACCATCTAAATTCGTCACGCCTCCCTTTAACCATGTTAAAGTTATATTACCAAACTGTAATTTTTCCATATTACCCCTCCTTCTGTATATTTTATCAGAATATTAAATTATTAAAAACCTCAACGAAGGACTTTGTAATTAGTGTAAAAAAAAAGAAAAAAGTACACCACTCTATAAAAGTGCTGTACTTTTTTCTAAATCAGTAACAAACCGTCATTCAATTTATCTCTTTGGAAATTGAGCTTCTACTCGGTAAATACGACTACCTTTTTTCGAGAATTTCTCTTCGTATTCCGTCATAATATTGCCTTCAAATTCGCTATCATGTAAATGTAAATTTACATCTTTTAAAATCATACCGTATTGAGACATACTAACTAATGAATATTGGAATAAACCACGGTTATCCGTCTTGAAGTGAATTTCTCCACCTTCAGGTAAGATATCTTCATATATATTTAAGAAAGAAGCATAAGTTAATCTTCTCTTTTCGTGTCGATTCTTTGGCCATGGATCAGAGAAATTCAAGTATACTCTGCTTACATCTGTTTTCTCAAAGAACTCTCTTAAATCAACAGCATTCACAGGTAATAATTTTAAATTTGGAAGATTTGCTTCAATTAAACGATCTAAAGCATGTACAATAACACTTTCATAAGCTTCAATTGCTATATAGTTAATATCTGGATTAGCCAGTGCCATTCCAGTAATAAAACGTCCTTTACCTGTACCAACTTCTATATGGACAGGATTGTCATTTCCAAATAATTCATTCCAACGACCTTTATAATCTTCTGGATTGTGTACTACATATTGGGGATGAGCTAGTAATTTGTCTTTCGCCCAAGGTTTAAATTTAAGACGCATGATGACACTCCTTATTTGATTTACGTAGAAAACATAACATTACTAATGATAATTAACAAGTTACTTTTTTTGTAAAGCACACTGCATATTAATCTTTGTCCAATGACATCCTACAAAAGAAAAGCCCCTTAAAAGGAGCTTAAGCTTTATCCCGTTCAAACTGTTGCTAAGACTCCCGATTCAACACGAAGCCGATACAGAGTTGTTATAAGCAGGAGATCAAGCACCAGTAAGAACCCGATTGGTTCAACTAATGATCGGTGGGAATAAATTCCTCACCGATCAAAGTTTCACTTTATAAGAAGAAAGGTTGATTATAAATGCCTCTTTCACAACGAGATCAAGTAACTTTATTAAAAGATATTCTTAACAATCATCAAAGCGATTGCTGTGGCTCTGTATCCGAATGTCAACAAGTAGAGCGACTTGTAACATCACTATTAACGAACGGTGAGGTAAACGAACAGTTAATACCCATTCTTAATGAAATACAGAAGTATAGTCACGGTGGACAATCTACCAGTGATTTAGATACTCATATTACATCTCATCAAACACAATTATCAGAATGGGTTACAAACATGGATTCACTCACTTAGAATTGCTTGAGCATATTATCTAAATAGCCAAACCAATAGTTCATCTCTTCATAACGCTGTTTGGCTTTATGCCATTGAATTGCAGTAATACTTTGAGCAATCACATACCAAAGCATTCTTTTCTGTAAGAAATCTGTTAACTCAATACCATACTTATCGAGCCATGAGTTCCATTCATTCTTAGGAATATACGAATGAAGGAGCATGCCAAGATCAATAGCTGGATCGGCAATCATGGCTCCATCCCAATCAATAAGAAATAACTGCTCATCCTCAGATAGCAGCCAATTATTATGATTTACATCGCAATGGCATACCACTTCTTCATCACATTCAATATGAGGCAACATTTCAGTCAAAACGGCCATTGCCTTTTTTATTTTAGGATTAGAAGTAAGTTCTTCATCTAATGATATTTCTATACTTTCAAGTAGCTGTTCAGGCTTTAATGGCGTTTTCCCCAATCTTTTTAACATCGTTAATAATGGAGCAGATTGATGAATTTTTCGCAAAAGCCGAGCTACTGTTTCTTGTTTCATTTCATTCTGGTCTAATTCTCTACCATCTAACCACCGTTGAGCTGTAATAACATCTCCGCTTTCAAGACGTTTTGTCCAAACGAGTTTAGGAACGATGCCCTCAGCTGATAAAACAGCTAGAAATGGAGATGAATTACGTTTTAAGAAGAGCTTTTGTTCCTCATTTGTTGCAATGAAGGCTTCTCCAGTTGCACCGCCAGCAGGAATGATCTCCCAATCTTGACCCAGTATATGTTCCAATGTGGTCACCTTCAATTTCATTCAATAGCTAGATTAACATAGCTATTTAAGAGAGCTCTAATTCAATATTTAATGGTAAAGAGCCAACTAATATAGCTAGAATTTATAAAAAACCGTAACTAGTTCTTCACAAAATATTCACATACATTTCTAAAGTTTCATATATAGATAAAAAGCATAACATGTTTATGCTGTTTTTTAAACTAAAAAAGACAGCTATTGAGTCTATATCACATAACAATAGCCATCTATTAAATTTTATTGAAAATTTACTAATACGTCAAGTATATGTGTATAAATACATGTTAGTAAATAGCTATTTACTAAATATTCATATGTCTATTTAATGACTCGAACAGCTTCCGGAATAATTTCAGCTGAAATCTTCGAATAACCAATATGCTCCCCATCCGCTTGAATAGGTATTTCTCCATCTGCCTGTATATGAATATTATTACAGGTGAATGATTCAACCCACTTGAGCTTTAAATGCCCTCCCCAAGTAACGGTCGCGAAAACAAGTAAAAATAGCAGAGAAGGAATATTGTTTACAATAATTACTTGTATTTTTCCGTCCGTAACGGTTGAGTTCGGTGCAACTTTTATACCACCACCAAAATAAGGCTGATTGGCTGCTACTAAAAACCATACCTTCTCAAAATTACGTACCCGTCCATCTATTTTTGTTTTCATATGAAATGTGTTAAACGTGAACAGCATCTTCATAAAAAAATATAAATACACAAATTTCCCTAAACCAACCATTTGAAATCGTTTCTTCCAATGAGACTCATTCACTGCTTTAGCAATCGCCGCATCAAAACCAATGCCTAAACTGTTAACAAAATGCTTCTTATTTCCTTCATAGATTAATTGCCCTACATCAATAATAGAGGGTGCTTTCACATGCAAAATAGCAGAAACCACTTCTTCGAGACCTGAAGTACGTTGTACACCTCTTACATAATCATTCCCTGATCCAGCGGGCATACAGACAATTATGGCATGAGGATAGTTAATAGCTCCATTCATTACTTCATGAACTGTGCCATCTCCCCCAACAGCTACGATAATTGTATCTGATTGAGTCATTTGAAGTATTTCTTTCGTTAGAACGGTAGCATGCCCTGCGTATTCTGTCTCATATATCGAATACGAAAATGCTTGTTGTTTTAAAAGGCTTTCAACTTTCTTCCAAACCTTATTACTTTTGTTTGAATGTGGCGAACCGTTTTTTACAAAATAAATATGGCGCACCACTTCCTTTTCATTGTTCTTCGTTATTAGTTTTGAATTCATTATAATCATTCCATTCTAATCGATGCATTGATGTCGTTTGTGTATGCTCTAGCAGCACTTCTGCACCCTTTAGTTGATGATGTTTTAATGGAGAACTTAATTTTCTCATAGATTCAAACCAAGGCGTAAAGTTTTTCTTATCTAGCAATATAAGATCAAACGATGCAGCTGGATATTCAATATAGCCATTTCTAGAAATGATGGCTTTTTTAATTGGTAAATCTACTTGATTTAAAGAATATAACCTTTTAATAATGACCTCAGATCTATGTAAAGAAATGCTCGGATTTACTACCTTCTTCTCTTCACGTTGATGATGTCTCCTTACCCAAAACTTCCCGTTTGACCCGTCAAATACTGAATCTTCTTCATCCTCAAGAAAGCTAATACACCATGTAGCATTTGGTGTTAATACAATTGTTTCTAGTTCTACTGGTGCTTTGTTCAATCGAAAGACAGGTTGATACAAGATAAGAAACGTGTCAGGAAATCTTTGCAGTAAGAATTTCAACTTCTCGTCTACATAGTATTCTGGATTAACTAAAGATTTCTCCCTTACCGTTGACGTTGCCCACTTCATTTGAAATTTAAACATTTGATTTAAAAAAGTGATTTTCAATTCATCAATACTTCTTGGCATAAATGTTAAAGTCAATCGAAGATCTTTATCTTGATATATTCTATCTTCGATTTCACTTTCCGTGATCTCCTTACTTTCTTCCTCTTTACTCTCTACTTCCTTTGATTGACGTCTGAACATATTTTTAAACTTTTCGAAAAAACCTGGATCCTCTTCAAGCCAATCTTCTCGTTCATCCTGAGGGAAATACTTATATAACTCCCCATTTTCAAATGCATAATTCACTTTTTCCCATTGCTGCTTCTTCAATCTTACATACTGAGTAGGATATCTATATATACCATGTTCATATCTTGAAATATAATCTTGAATTTTAATCAACTGCCCCATATTCTCACAACCCATTCTCCCTAAAATACTATGTATTTAAT
Source organism: Bacillus massiliigorillae (assembly GCF_000380245.2). Lineage (GTDB taxonomy): Bacteria > Bacillota > Bacilli > Bacillales > DSM-1321 > Bacillus_AD > Bacillus_AD massiliigorillae. The sequence continues at coordinate 87,574 of NZ_HG428741.1, read as the reverse complement.
AATTCTTATATATATATCGTCTGTAATTCTTGATACTTTGGTACTTTATCCATATGTGTTTCAAAAAGTGAGATTCGACACGCTTCAAAACTAATACCTTCTTCTATAATGTCATTACACTCTTTTAAATGTTCTTCAGTAAAATTCATCTCATTATTATATTTTCGTGCGATTGTAATATGAGGATTAAACGGCTTTGTATCCAGAATATAACCACTTTGTTTGCACGCTTCACTAACCTTTGTTTGCAGCGTATATAAGCATTCTTCATATTGTGGACCGCACCAAAAAATACGAGGCTTATCATGATGCCCGAACACGCCAAAATGTGTTAACCGAAGAGGAAATGCAGAATAATCTTTCAATTGCTCTGCTACCTTCTCCATACAATTTTGCCATTTTTGTTCATCTGATGCACCTAAAAAAGCTAGTGTAATATGAAAATCTTCTTTATGTACCCATTTTTTGAAATCATATCTTTCTTGTAATACATTTACTTTTGTATGTAATTGATTTTTCACATGCTCTGGTAATGACAAAGCAATAAAATAATGATGCTGGTTCATATCTTCACCTACATTTAATCTAGAATATAATCGTAGTAAAAAGCTGATACATTACTACTCCTGTATCAGCTTTTCTTACTTTTTATCACAAACAATAACTACCGCATTGTTTTTTTATTTCTTCTTCGTAATATGACTGGAGTTTTTTCGTAATCGGACCTGGCATACCGTTACCGATGATTGTACCATCCACTTCAACGATTGGAGTTATTTCCGAGGTTGTACTGGTCATAAAAATTTCATCTGCCCTCATGAGATCTTCTAAAGTAAATGGTGCTTCATCCACCTGTATATGATTACTCACACAAGTTTGAAGCATAACTTGGCGGACAATCCCATTTAATATGAGATGATTTGCAGGATGAGTCTTTACTTTCCCATCTACAACAATCGCAATGTTCGAGGCGCTTCCTTCTGTTACCATACCAATCCGATGCTGAATAGCCTCAAAACAACCCGCTTCATATGCACTTTGCTTCGCCAATACATTTCCAAGCAAATTCAAGCTTTTCACATCGCACTTTAACCAGCGAATATCTTCGACAGTCTTTGCTTTCACACCATTATAAATAGTTTCAACTGGACGTGAAAATTCTTTTGTATATGCACTTAGAATTGTTTCAACAGTGGCTGGCGGAAATAGATGATTACGAGGTGAAACACCTCTCGTTACCTGAACATATATACTTCCATTCTGTAGCTCATTTTCTTTCACTAACCGCGTCAACATATCAACCATTTGTTGGAATGAATATGGGATGTGTAACCTTACCTTTGAAGCACTTTCATAAAGTCGATTGATATGCTCTTTACCAGTAAACAAACATCCTTTATATACTCTTATTACCTCGTATATACCATCACCAAATTGATAACCTCTATCTTCAATGTCTACATGTACATCCATACGATCAACGATATTTCCTTGCCAGATTACCTTCATTACGATGCCAACTCCTCTCATGTTTGTCGGTTCCGCTTTTCTTCGTTATTTAGCTAAACGATATATAGCTTCCGCGTATAAAGCCGTAGCCTTTAACAAATCCTCTATATACATATATTCATCTTTTTGATGTGCTATATCTTCTCGACCTGGAAATAATGGTCCAAATGCTACACCAGCCTCCAATGAACGAGCATATGTGCCGCCGCCAATTGCTAACAGCTCTGCTTTTTCTCCTGTTTGTCCTTCATACACTTCTGATAATGTCTGAACGAGAAAGCTATTAGCGTCTACATGATGAGGTCCTGAATGAGAAGCCGTAGTAATTGTAAAGCCTTGTTGCTGCAATACTGTTTCTAATTGCTTCGCTGAAGCTTCATAGTCATATGTCACAGGATAGCGCAAATTAACACCTATAGTTCCACCGTCTTGTTCATCATACTTTAATAAACCAATATTTAAGGTTACGTCACCTGTTGCTTCATCTTTAAAATCGATTTTAAAAGTCTTTCCTCTTGAGTCCTTCCATAAATAGTCGGTTACAAAAGTAAAGTATACTTTCGCTTGCTGAGATAGTTCTAAACTATTTAAGAAAGCTGCCAAATAAAGACCGGCATTTACCCCATTATTTGGTTCCATTCCATGTGCTGAAACACCTTCAATAGAAATAGACACATGATTACCATTAGCTTGATAAGCTCCTTTTACCTTATGTTCATTAATAAATGCATTAAATGCTGTTTCTAATTCATTAATTCCATTAGATACTTCCAATTCAGCATTCGCTAAATCTGGTACCATATTAAATCTTCTACCAGATTCGAATTGTTTTACAGTCACTGCACCTATATGGTTATCCTTCATTGTTTCTTGTTTAATATAGAAATCCCAAATACCTTTTTCAGCAAAAATGATTGGAAAATCAGCATCTGGTGCAAAACCTAATTGAGGCATTTCTTCATGTTTAAAATATGTATCTACACAGCGCCAATCTGACTCTTCATCTGTTCCTAAAATCATTCGAACTCTTTTAGATAGCGGTAATTTTAGGTCGTTCACTATTTTCATAGCATAGAAAGCTGCCATTGTTGGACCTTTATCATCAAGAGCACCACGAGCAAATATTTTCCCATCACGAATATCAGCGCTATATGGATCTGTTGTCCATCCATCACCTTCTGGGACAACATCTACGTGACATAGAATTCCAAGAATATCTTCCCCTTGTCCCATTTCAATATGACCGGCTAGATGCTCTACATCCTTTGTAACAAAGCCTTCTTCTTTCCCTTTATTCAACATGAATTGTAGTGCCTCTTGAATTCCTTTACCAAGTGGCGCTTCTTTCGTACCATTCTCTTCATCTAACACACTTTTGATTTGTAGAAATGTTTGCGTATCTTTGATTAACGCTTCTTTTCTTTTCGAAACTTCTTCAGTCCAATTAATACTATTCAATTGAAACACTCCTTTTCTATATAGCTTGCTGTAATTTAATATAAGCGTCCTTACTACAAATTATAAACAATGTATCATCTTTAGAAATAGGCTCAGACAATTGACTCGTTATATTTAACTGTTTTTCTGTGCCAATTAACATTATGCCTGCCTCTGCTAAACTAATATATGCATCACGATAATTTACCCAATTTGGATTCGGTTTAATCTTAAATAAATCATCACCTTCGCCTTTACTAAGTAGCTGATTAAATATTTGCGTCGTTCCACCAGATAGAGCAGCATGTACCGCTAAATAAGAAATGGTTTCATCTGACACGATGAACTCATCCACAGATACATGACGAAATAATTCAATATTTCGTTCTTCTAGGACTTCCACTGTAATATGCAAATTCCCGGCATACTTCTCAAGTGCAGTAGCTGACATTAAAGAATAGGCATCCGCAAGCTTTGAATCCTTTATTTCATCCTCTGCAAATATAATAACACTTTTTGAACTTGCTACTTTTCCTTTTTGAAGAGTTACAGGATTTGAAGGATCACCTTGTATGTAATGGACACGATGATGATCAAAAGGAGATTTATCTAAAGGAGCGATTAACACAATCACGATATTCTTATCATGCTCTAAAATTTCATTAATCGCATGTCTTACCTTTCTTGACCATCCAAAAATAACAATATGATCACTACCATTAAAACTCAATTTTCCTTCCTCCCTTAACTTGCGAAAAATCGATAAGCTATCGATTAGCTTAGTAATCACAATACCGATTAAGCCAATTCCAAACACGAATAAAAATATAGCGTAAATTTTACCTGGTACTGTAACTGGGTAAAAATCGCCGTATCCGACAGTAGTAACAGTCGTCATGGTCCACCAAAAAGCATCCATATAAGTAGTAAAAGTATCGGGCTCTAACGCCTTCATAACAACCGTACTAATTAATAACAATAAGATACTTGAAATAGCTAGTAGCCAATTATTTAACGAAATAATTTTTCGAAATAAAATATGTAATACTATACAAACTCCTCCTTGTGAAATATCTAGCTGTAAAGATTTAACTAAAATAAATAATAACTAAGTGCTAGTACCGTTACGATAATCAAAATAGCAGGAAAGGCTAAATAAAGGCTAGCTCGTCTTCTTGCATGATAAAATGAATCTCGCTTCTCATATTGTTTGCTTATAGGATTAGAAAGAATAATATGGTTCCATAAATTGTTCAACCAAAAAAAGATAAAGAATACAAATCCTCCAGCAATAAAAAGCTTAAAGATAAGCGGTGGTAGTAAAATAATTGCCATTAGCGTAACACTAATAAGTTGCAAGTAACCTTTTAAATATGAAAAATTACGCAAAATTACTTTTAAAAAAACTTCGATAAAACCATTTTCTCGTGTGCGTTTCGAGAAAATTCGTTTTGATTTTGGAAATATAATAGGTCGTTTACGTTTAATAATTTTAGGTTTTTCCACTGAAGAAGATACAGAAAAAACCTTATTCATATAACGTAGTTTAGCCTCATTTTCTTGTACGAATTCTTCTTGAAAATATTTTGTTGATTGTACTCTTGGTCTATGTAAGACAATTGCTAATAACAAAAGGAGAACTGCTATACTAATTGAAAAAGAAAGCTCATAAACTTTCATTGCTTGTGTAAAAATCATGATGAAAAGAAATACGAAGAGTAAAGCAGAGTAAATTTTCCCACTCCAACGCTCTCTTATTGAAAACATAGTGGTGTGAATGGAAAGCAATAAAATATGTAAAGCAATAAAAAAACAAAAAAAGCTAATAATTTCTCCAATCGAAAGTGAAAACTTATGTAGATAAAATGGAAGTATTAGAATGACGATAAAACCTATTCTTATAAAAGCTTTAACAATGGAGAAAATTAATGCCCATTTCTTCATCGCAATAAATTTCCTAGTATGTTGAATGAAATACAGACCATCCGCTTCTTGAACAAAAGTCCGCAAGCTACCTGTCCAACATAGTAAATAGGCAATAATAACAGTTAGCTTCAATGATAAAAAGACGCTCCAATCTGGTAGCTCATTCCACCACGAACGATAAATCATAATTCCTGCGATTGAAAAAGGAATGATAATATATAGCATAACTGTCCAATCAGCAACAGACTTAATAATGCCATATTGGTATACATAATCTCTTTTCACTCGATTACAAAAAATACGAAAACTACTCATGACTATCACCTGTGATAATAGCATGGAAACAATCAAACAATGCCCCATTAGGTAACCGGGATTTCTGTTGAAAATCTTCTAAAGTTCCATCTGCAACTAAACGGCCTTGATCAATCAAAAGAAAGCGATCACAAATTTTTTCTGCAGTATCTAGCACATGCGTACACATCAATATCCCCACTCCACGTTCTTTCTCATGCTGTATTAACTCTAGTAAAAGCTTAGTAGCCATTGGATCTAATCCGATAAATGGCTCATCAATGATTAACACATCAGGCTCTGTCATTAATGCTAATATAATCATTGCCTTTTGTTGCATCCCTTTCGAATACGTAGCAGGAAGTTCGTGAACATGGTCTTTCATCTTAAACTGATTTAACAAAGATGTAATACGCTTCGAAACCATTTCATCTGTAATCTCTTCAACCGCAGCCACAAAATCAATATGTTCCTGTAGTGTTAAATCATCATAAAACACAGGTCGCTCTGGGATATAAGACATAAGAAAATTCTGCTCTCTCTTAATCTCACCTTCATAGAAAGGCAGCAGTTGTTGAATTGCCTTAATCGTTGTACTTTTCCCTGCCCCATTAGCACCAATTAAACCAATTAATTCCCCTTTTTCAATGGAGAATCGAATCTGATGAATCATCATTTCGCTTTTTTCATATCCCTCTTCCTTAATATTTACTGATAATAAGCTCATGATATTTCTCCCCCTCTTTTGTTATTACGAAAAAAGACAATAAATGTTACATCTAAAATACCATTTATTTAATTAACTATAGTTACCTAGAACCAAAATACAGATAATTAAATATACTAAGATATCAACAATATACAAATATAAAAAGTAAAATTCCTCTTTCTAAATATAATTCAACCTCTCTTTGTACACTGTTAAGTCCCTTTATCTTCTACCCTTAAAACAATAAAAATTGAATTCGTACAATGTTATTAAAATAAGTATAAAATTCACAAAATATAAGGTATATTCACTCTACTATTAACCATAGAATAATAATTAAAGAAGGGATTTTCTATAAAATCTTTTAATTCAATGGATTTTTAATCTTTATAGCGTTAAAATAAAAGTGTAAAAGGAGAAAAACTATATAGTAAATCTCTTTAAACTAATCCGCATAGGAAAAAGGAGATGTGTATTTTCAAAAACACAATACTTTATTCTTAGCAGTTTGTAGTTGTTGTAGTTTTGTCACTTGCAATTGGTACTAAACGGGAATGTCCGACAGTATGCTATTGATTTTAAGAAAGTGAGACTTCATTCCTGTAGACTAATAAGATATAAGGAGTGGTTTTTTGAAACCTTCTACGAACAGGATGCTAACCCGAATTAAATCAGTTTATATGTATATTAAACAGAACGGGACAGTAACTACTCAAGATCTTGTCGATGAATTTGGCAGCACTCCTCGTACTATTCAACGCGATTTAAACGTCCTTGCTTATAATGATTTAGTAACAAGTCCAAGTAGAGGACACTGGAAAACAACCAGTAAAAAAATTAGATTATCCTCTTAAAGAAGTAAAACAATTAGAACGACCTCTATATAAAAAAGACCAAGCAATCCAACGCTTGGTCTTTTTCTGTGTATAACATTCTAAACGAGCGCTTATTCACTCTGATAATTTAGTAAACCCTCAAGCTCTTCATCAGTAAGCTCTCTATACTCACCTAATTCCAATGTTTCATCCAGCTGAAGATTTCCCATTGTTAAACGCTTTAAATAGATAACTTTCTTATCTACTGCTTCAAACATTCTTTTTACTTGATGGAACTTTCCTTCTGTAATGGTTAACTTAATATCAGATGTTAATCCTGACTTTATTATTTCTAACTCACCTGGCTTTGTTTCATAGCCATCTTCTAATGTTACACCTTCTCGAAAAGCAACAACATCAGCTTCTGTCACTTCTCCTTTAATCACGGCAAAATATGTCTTAGGGACATGTTTTTTTGGTGATAACAAGCGATGAGCTAATTGACCATCATTTGTTATAAGTAATAATCCCTCTGTATCTTTATCAAGGCGACCTACAGGAAAGGGAGCAAAAACACGGTCTTCTTCTTCAAGAATATCAAGCACCGTTTCTTGACGATCATCTTCCGTTGCTGAAAGAAGCCCCTGAGGTTTATTCATCATTAAATAAATAAACTCTCTATATTCAACTTCTTCGCCATGAACCATAATCACTTGTTGCTCTGGATCAACATGCTGTTTAGCATCCTTAACCGTCACACCATCAACCTTGACCGCACCTGTTTTTAATAATTTCTTTACTTCTTTACGTGTTCCAAATCCAATGTTCGCTAACATTTTATCTATTCTCATTGCACATCAACCTTTCTTCATATGTATGTGAAGAAACCTTGCCATGAAAGACAAGGTTTTTATTTAAAATAAGAATGTAATCATTTAAATCATGTCTTGCTTCATCACTTACGCATTACTCGTTATAAACCAATTTTACTTTTTAAACGTAGTAATCGATCACCAAACAATCGATAAGCTAGCTTTGATTTAACGGCTAACAAGAAGTAAACAAGCGCTCCTATACCAGCTCCAATTACAATCGTAATAAAGGCAGGGAATAAATGTTCAGGGTTCAAGAACATTGATAACCCACTTGTTAGTAATACAACAACGACTCCCATTACTAACGTAAAGATTCCCATTAGCACCGTTCTCTTAAATACTAGTTTATAGCTATAGCCTGTAAAGTAATAAATCACAAAGAAGTTAATGAGTGTAGCAACTAAATATCCTAAACTTGTCGCATAAATAGCTCCCTCTGTTTCAAATATACGAATTAACGGTATATTCAACGCTAACTTTGCTAAGAAGCCTATCAATAAACTTAAGACCGTATATTTTTGTTGATTAATTCCTTGCAATACAGCAGCCGTTACAGAAAAGAATGCGAACAGAATAGCCGTTGGAGCATAAGTTTGTAAAACTTCAACTCCAAGCTGGTCATAACCATAGAAAACCGTATAAATTGGTTTAGCCAATAAAGACATACCGATAGCTGCAGGTAAAGTTAAGAACAATAATACTTGAAAGGCTTGGTTTAATTGAGTAGTAAACATTTGTGTATTTCTTTCAATAAAAGCCTTCGTAACAGAAGGAACAATCGTCATCGCAAAAGCCGTTGCTAATGACATTGGTATAATTACTAGTTTTTGCGTATTGAAATTTAGTATCCCAAATGCATCACCCGCAATTGACTTAAGACCAATGGAAGCCATTGCAGAGTTAAATGTTAATGTATCAACAAATTGGAAAAGAGGCATAGCAATTCCTACAAATACAAACGGAATTGAGTAAAGAATAATCTCTTTATACATATCTTTTAATGAAATAGAGGTTGCTCGTTGGTCGGTTATTCCCTTTTTCTTTAATTGCGGTTTTACCTTCTTCCAGTGCATTAGTAAGACAACTAATCCACCAACAGCACCTACAAACGCCGCAAAAGTTGCAACACTAATTGCTGTTACTATATTTCCATCCATTACGAACATAACAACAAAAGCTCCACCTAGTAGAACAATGATACGTACGATTTGTTCTACTACCATCGAGATTGAAGTAGGTCCCATCGATTCATTTCCTTGAAAGAATCCTCTAATTAAACTCATAAACGGTACAATAATTAAAGCGAAACTCACCGCTCTAATAACAGTAGCAATTTGATCCGGTGTAAAGTTCTCTTGTCCTTTTCCCATTGCTTCTCCTAAACCTGGAGCAATCAAGAAAAGAATTAAAAACGATACAATACCTGATAACAACATAATCTTCATACTAGAACGGAACAATTTTTGACCGACGTGGTATTCACCCAAAGCATTGTACTTAGCTACGAATTTCGAAACAGCTAACGGAATACCACCCGTTGCAATACTTATAAATATCGTATATGGTACATATCCATAAGAATACAGCTGTGTACCTTTATTTCCTACAATTGCCTCAAATGGAATAACATATAATAATCCTAGTACCTTCGATAAAACCATACCAATCGTAAGGATAAAGGTACCCTTTAACAATTTAGATGACATATAATCCCTTCCTATTGATGATCCTTTATGTAGCACGTTCTTAATATTACCATACTTTTCAAAGCTACAAGCAAATGGTTATTTAACAGGCATATATAAAGCTCATTATTTTTAAAATAAAAACATCTTACCTATTCTATCAAGTATTTTTATAAAGCAACAACTTACATTATAATGAAAGAATGAAAAAAAATATAGTTGGTGAAATAATGAAATATGATGTAATTGTAATTGGTGGCGGTCCCTCTGGATTAATGGCTGCCATTGCAGCTGGAGAAAAAGGCGCAAAGGTGCTTCTAATCGAAAAAGGAGACAAACTTGGAAGAAAGCTCGCTATCTCTGGCGGTGGTCGCTGTAACGTCACAAATAATCTTCCGATAGACGAAATCATTAAACATATTCCTGGAAACGGTCGTTTTCTTTATAGTGCCTTTTCTGTTTTTAACAATCAAGATATTATTCAGTTCTTCGAGAGACTCGGAGTCAAACTGAAAGAAGAAGATCATGGACGTATGTTTCCTGCGTCCAATCAATCAGCTGATGTAGTGAATGCTATGATTCGTCAATTAGATAACTATCAAGTTAAAGTTATGCAAAGCACAACCGTTCAAGATGTTATTTATAATGAACACGGTGTTTCATCTATCTTATTAAAAGACGGCAGAAGCTATGATGCAAACGCTCTTATCATTGCAGTTGGTGGAAAGTCTGTTCCGAAAACAGGTTCAACAGGAGATGGCTATGCCTGGGCTGAAAAAGCGGGTCATACCATTACAGAATTGTATCCTACTGAAGTTCCACTTACTTCAAATGAACTATTTATCAAAGCAAAAACACTGCAAGGCTTATCTTTACGCGATGTAGAATTAAGCGTGCTTAACCCTAAAGGCAAAGCAATCATTACACATAAAATGGATATGCTTTTTACACATTTCGGTATTAGTGGTCCAGCTGTTCTTCGTTGTAGCCAATTCGTCGTCAAAGCAATGAAAAAAACAAAAGGTGACGTTACGATGAAACTTGATGTTTTCCCTGATTGTAATCAAGAAGAATTATTTCAACTCGTTGTAAAGAAAATCAAAGAAGACAATAAAAAAGCTATTAAAAATATATTAAAAGGCTTTATCATCGAACGTTATTTACTTTTCTTATTAGAAAAAGCAGACATTGATGAAAATGAACAAGGTGGTACAATCTCTCATGAGAAACTACGTCAATTTGCATCACTATGCAAAGGATTTCTGTTCACTGTTAACGGAACTCTTTCGCTTGAGAAAGCATTCGTCACTGGTGGTGGCGTATCTGTAAAGGAAATTCATCCAAAGGAAATGAGCTCTAAATTCATGAACGGCTTATTCTTTTGTGGAGAAATACTAGATATTCATGGATATACTGGAGGATATAATATTACGTCTGCACTTGTGACAGGTAGATTAGCTGGTGTGAATGCTGCAGCCTATAGTCAAACAATAAAATAATAAACAAGGGGCTGTTGCCAAAATGATTTCAACTTCTTTGACAACAGCCCCTCTCATATTTAATTTCATTTATTTGTATCTTCTTAAACATGGATTCATCAAGCACGATAAATAATCATCGAGCTGAAACAATAAATCTGTTCATTAGCGTCTTCTCCGATAGCAGCTACATTATATTTAATATCCACAAGCTGGTCTTCAGACATTTTATGCAAGAACTCATTCATTTCTTTCTCTAAATCTTTCTCATGCTCATAATCAAACATTTTAACTTTAATCATGTTCTACCTCTCCCAGTCCTCTTTTCAGCTAGTTTCGCCAAAAAGATAGAAAAGTAAAACAATTATTGCACATCACCCGTCCAGCTATGCATGCCGCCTTCCATATTAACAACGTCATATCCGTTCGCTAATAAATAGTGACATACCTTTTCACTACGTACTCCTCCAGCACATACAATAACATATTCTCTGTGCTGATCAAGAATCTCTAAATTATTTGGAATCTCATTCATCGGAATATGTACCGCATTTGGAATCATACCATTTGCAACTTCAAAATCTTCACGAACATCGATAATATATACTTCTTCATTCGCTTCAACCTTTGCTTTTAGCTGATCAGCTGTCATTACTTTCATTTCACTCATACTATCATCCCCTATCGTTATTCTTCGCTTATCAAAACATCTTTTTATTGTAGTAATTCCCTAAAAAAAATGCACGTATAATTACTTAAAAGTAAAAAAAAGCTAATTAATTCTTTAACTTAAGAAATAATTAGCTTTTTTTAGGATACTTCATCATTTTGAATTTAACCTTAAACGAAAAGACTAATAAGGTTTCCATCAGGATCTTTTACAATTGCATAACGCTGGCCCCAGAAGGCATCCCAAGGTTCACGATGTCCTACATATCCATGCTCTATAATCTTCTTATACAAATTATTAAGCGCTTCTTTATCATCGCATAAAAAAGCTAACTCAACTCGATGGCCAGAAGGTTCTTCCCACTCTCCATAAATTTCTTTTATCATATTCTGTGTATCAAATGCTAACCGAACACTACCTTGTTCTACTTCAACATGCGGTTCTTCATTCTTGTTTTCAGGAATCTCAAAACCTAAAACACGATAAAAGTCTAAAGCTTTTTTCATATCTTTCACTACTATACCTACCATATCAAGCTTAATGCCCATCATTCCCACTCCTATTTTTAAAATTCACCAGCACCCATTTTATATACTAAAAAGCGCTAGTTTAAACGTAGCTTCACTAACTTTCCCCTTATAAATTTTATTTAATTTCTATGTTATAAGTAAAATCGAGCGTCAAGCTGTCACTTTCCACGAAAGATTTCACTTTATGATATACAAACAAAAACGACACCTACTTATACGATAAGCAAGTGTCGTCTTCGTTTGTATATAAAGGATTAATAATCGTTTTTAAATCAATTAGTTAGCAACAATATTCACTAATTTACCTGGTACTGCAATGACTTTACGTACTGTTTTGCCATCGATTTGTTCTTTAACTGAATCTGAACCCATAGCAATTTCTTGTAATGCCTCACGAGTTGCATCAGCAGGAACCATTAATTTAGCTTTTACTTTACCGTTGATTTGGACAACAATTTCTACTTCATCATCCACTAATTTAGCTTCATCATATGCTGGCCATGCTGCATATGCGATTGATTCTTCGTGACCTAGCTTGCTCCATAGCTCTTCCGCAATATGAGGAACGATTGGTGCAATCATTTTCACGAAGCCTTCAATATATGCTTTCGGTAAGCTTTCCGCTTTATATGCATCATTAATGAATACCATCATTTGTGAAATAGCTGTATTGAAACGTAGACCTTCAAAGTCGTCCGTTACTTTCTTCACTGTTTGGTGATACACTTTTTCTAATTTACCGCTATCATCGTTTTCTACAAGTTTAGAAGTAATGTTACCATTTTCGTCTACAAGTAAACGCCAAATACGATCTAAGAAACGACGTGATCCATCTAAACCGTTTGTTGACCAAGCGATTGAAGCATCAAGAGGTCCCATGAACATTTCATATAAACGTAATGTATCTGCACCGTGACTATCAACGATATCATCAGGATTTACAACATTACCTTTTGATTTACTCATTTTTTCATTATTTTCACCAAGAATCATACCTTGGTTGAATAATTTTTGGAATGGCTCTTTCGTTGGTACTACGCCGATATCATAAAGGAATTTATGCCAGAAACGAGCATATAATAAGTGAAGAACTGCGTGTTCTGCACCACCGATATACATATCAACTGGTAACCATTCGTTAATTTTCTTAGGATCAGCTAGTGCTTCGTTATTATCTGGATCGATGTAACGAAGGAAGTACCAGCAGCTACCTGCCCATTGTGGCATTGTATTTGTTTCACGACGACCTTTACGACCGTTTTCATCTACAACATTTACCCATTCTTCAATATTAGCAAGTGGTGATTCACCTGTACCTGAAGGACGAATTTCAGTTGTTTTTGGTAATACTAATGGCAATTGTTCCAATGGAACTGTTGTGCTTTCTCCATCTTCCCAATGAATAATTGGAATTGGCTCACCCCAGTAACGTTGACGGCTGAATAACCAGTCACGTAGACGGTATGTTACTTTCTTCGTACCAATTTCTTTTTCTTCTAACCATGCAATCATTTGAGTAATTGCATCTGATTTGTTTAATCCATCTAAGAAGCCAGAGTTTACATGTAAACCGTCACCAGTATATGCTTCTTGCTCCACATCTCCACCAGCAACAACTTCTTTAATTGGTAATTCAAATACTTTAGCGAATTCATAATCACGCTCATCATGGGCTGGAACCGCCATAATTGCACCTGAACCGTAGCTAACTAGAACATAGTCCGCAATCCAGATTGGCATTTTTTCATTACTTACAGGATTGATTGCATATGCACCTGTGAATACACCTGTTTTTTCTTTCGCTAAATCTGTTCTTTCTAAATCAGATTTACTTTTTACTTTTTGAATATAAGCTTCAACCGCTTCTCTTTGCTCTGGTGTTGTAATTTCATCAACTAATGCATGCTCAGGAGCTAATACTGCATATGTTGCACCGAATAATGTATCTGGACGAGTTGTGAACACTTCAAATGTTTTGTCTGTGCCATCAATAGCAAAGCGCACTTCAGCACCTTCAGAACGACCAATCCAGTTACGTTGCATTTCCTTAATACTTTCTGGCCAATCAAGTTCTTCTAAATCCTCAATTAAACGATCTGCATAAGCCGTAATCTTTAGCACCCATTGTCTCATTGGACGACGTTCAACTGGATGACCTCCACGCTCACTTACACCGTCGATTACTTCTTCATTCGCAAGTACTGTCCCAAGAGCTGGACACCAGTTAACAGCCACTTCATCCACATATGCTAAGCCTTTTTCATATAACTTAGTAAAAATCCATTGTGTCCACTTATAGTAGTCTGGATCAGTTGTGTTGATTTCACGATCCCAGTCATAAGAAAATCCAAGTGATTTAATTTGACGACGGAATGTGTTAATATTCTTCTCTGTAAATTCAGCTGGATCATTACCTGTATCTAATGCGTATTGCTCAGCTGGTAAACCAAACGCATCCCATCCCATCGGATGTAGAACGTTATAGCCTTGCATGCGCTTCATACGTGATAAAATATCTGTAGCCGTATAACCTTCAGGGTGACCTACGTGTAGACCTGCACCTGATGGATAAGGGAACATATCTAATGCGTAAAATTTACGCTTACCTTCATCTTCTCTTGTTTTGAAAGTTTTATTGTTTTCCCAATATTGCTGCCATTTCTTCTCAATATCTTGATGATTGAAACTCATAATATTTCCTCCTAAGTATATAAAGTAAAACCTGTGCTAAGTATGAAAATAACTTCACTAATCATTTCATCTGTTATTCAAGAAGCAGATTCGCGAATATGTTTATTCATTAATACAAAAAACCCCTCATCCCTAAAAAGGACGAGAGGATTATAAATGATATATTCTTCCCGCGGTACCACCTTAGTTGACGTTTAAAATAATACGCCCCGCTTAAAAACAATCTGTAACGTGATCACACGTCAAACACTACTTTAGTTCATGTTTGCAGCTCAAAGGCGAGTTCGCATTATTTCCTCCACTGACTTTCACCAACCGTCAGCTCTCTAAGTCGGTCCTAAATGTTAGTACTCCTCATCATAGCTTAAGTATTATATTTTAAATATTGATACCTGTTATTTTAGTAAATTTTAGAGAAAAAATCAAGTCAGCATCAGTATCTCTCAATATTAACTAAAATATTCAGTCACACTTATTTTGCAACTGAATATTTTTCTGAAACCTTAGCATTTATGATTTTGTCATATAGCAATGTCGTACCCATTGCTAACACGAATAATCCCATTAACACAATAAACATCATTTGCATGCCATATAAATCTACTAGCACACCACCTAATAATGGACCAATCATTCTTCCTGCCGTAGCAGTACTGTTGACTATTCCTTGATAAAAACCTTCTTTACCTTTCGGAGCAAGCTCGCTAGCAATGGTCGGAACCGCTGGCCAAACAAGCATTTCACCAATAGTTAAAACGAGCATCGCTGTTAAGAATCCTGAAAAATTCGTCGCAAACGCTGCAACAGCAAAAGATGCCATCAAAATAGCCATACCTACAATCAGCTGCACTTTTACTTTCTTCATGAAAGAATATACAACCTTGTTCACAACAGGTTGCCCTAAAACGATTAGCGCTCCATTAATTGTCCACAAGAAGCTATATTGTCTTAAAGACACACCAATTTCTTGTGTATAAGCGGAAATTGTCGAAGTCCATTGTACATAGCCAATCCAACATAAAAAGAATCCGATACATACTACTAGTAAAGCAATAAATTTCCGATCATTCTTAACCGGTTTTTGCTCATCTAGAACACTAGTAGTTACCGCATCCTTACTCTCTATATTTCGATAAGTAATAACAACTAATAAGAAGAAAGCAATATACATGATTGTATTTGCAATGAAGATATAATCAAATGAGAAGGAAGCAATTAATCCACCTAGAGCTGAACCAACAGCTACTCCTAAGTTTTGAGCTACATATACTGCATTAAAGGCTCTTCTTCCCCCTTCTTTCCAAACAGAGCCTGCCATCGCAAACATCGCTGGAAAGATTAAACCTGAACCAAAACCAATAATCGTTAACCAAAGAACATAAAGAGGCCAACCATGATTGATTGTCAAGCCAACTAAGGCCGCTAAAGTCGTTATAGCCCCAACTAAAATAGAGCGATAACCACCTATTTTATCAAAAAGGACACCTCCTAATAAATTACCCACAACAGTAGCACCAGCATTTGCCATGAGGACTAATCCTGCCACTGACAATGATTTTCCTAAATGCTCGTGTAAATAGATTGTATTTAAAGGCCATAAAAAAGAAGATCCTGTAACATTAATAACCATACCAATAACAATAAACCATAAACTTTTTGGCATAAAAAATATCACTTCCCTTATTCTTTTATTTCGAGTACCTAAGTAATTGTAAGAGCATTGATGTTAACTTGCAATATTTTTGTATATCGAATTACAAAAAAAAAGCAAACAATATCATATAATTTTAAAAAACACTAAAGGATAATCTTAATGACAACAAAAATCCTCGCTCTCAATCTATGAGCGAGGATTTTTCTTTTTTTATTCTTCTGAGCTAAGCTTCATCTTCTCTGTCATCTTTAAAACATCTTCAAGAGATAGTTTCGGATTCTCAATTAATAATGAATAACGAACACCATCTTCATCCCAACTAATATTCCGAATTAATTCTAAGTATTCTGCATTTTGACCACGTACTTTGTAATTACCTTTAATCTTTAGCTTATCCCCTTCAGGCGTTTTAAAAACTGCCAAATGGAATAGTGGACCTTCATCATTTTTGTATGAAATATTCACTTCAGTACGATTAAGTTCTCCTTTTAGTTTATTTATCTTGATACTTTCTACAGTTGCATCATCTACATTAAATTGAAGAAATGGCTTCCCTATAGCTGCTTCTGCATCGACTATTGTTCCTTCTGTTTCTTTATTCATATCTTCCATCGGTATTATTTTTATAGAATCTGGGATATTTAGTTTGAATGTATTTTCCTCAAACTTCGGTGAAAAATCTATTTTCTTATACTCCATAACGCTCTTTATGTCTCCTGTTTGTGACTCGTTTTTAATAACAAACCATGTTTTTTGATCTATCCAAAAATCCATATCACCCATGATGTCATTTTTTTCTTTTGAAGTAAGCTTAATATGCGTCGTATCAAAACCATTTATTTTTTCTTCACCTACTATTTCTCGCTTATGACTATCCTTCACTGCATTTAGCATCATGTTCATTTGGTCTTTTGGTGAACTTGTGGGCATATCAATGTTTGAAATATCCATACTCATAGCCTGCCTATTACCTTCATCATACATTAATAATTGCTTGCCATCATTTAAAGCAGTCACACGTTGTTTTTTGTTTTTATCTTCGGTTATTACTTTTCTTTTACCACTTACATCTACAAATTCTTTTATTGTCGATTCCTCTTTTAATTGATCTTTTTCGTATATTTTCATCGTTGCTTCTGCATAATAAGCTTCCACTTCCTTTCCAGCTTCAATAGCATTCGAAACTATTTCCTCTGCGGAAGCCGTCATTTGTTGAGAGCAACCTCCCATTACAGCTATTGAAATCATTAATGCCATCCATTCCTTTTTTATATTCATATTTAGATCCTTTCTTTTAGCCAACATGCGACAAGTGTACCGTAGCCTTCTGTTGACCAAAGTTGTATTTTCCCTTCTTGTTTCTCCATCAATTCTTTTGCTATGCTAAGACCTAACCCAGCACTACCACCCGCACCTCTTGCTTCCTCTGCTTGGACAAACGGTTGAAATAATGCTTCTTTCATATAGTGCGGAACAGCTTCACCTTCATTTTGAACAAGCACAATCGTTCCATCACTTCTCCAACTTTCAAGCTTTGCTTTTACTATTGGAAAAATCCATTCTGGCAATGCTTGCCGAGAATGAATGACAGCTAGCCGTAATGCTCCATCTAGAGGTGTGTGTCGAATTGCATTTCCTACAATATTATCCATTACTCTTACCATTTGTTTAGTATCTAACATGTATGTTCCTTCAATTTCACTTTCAATGGTTAAAGCTAGATTTTTCTTTGCACAATTCTCTTCATAACCTGTTAGCAACATCTCAAAAAATTCCTCACCATCTATCTCCACTAGCTTCATTTTCATTTGCGATGATTGCAATGCTGTATAAGTGCTTAAATCATCAAACAATTGCTTCATATAGGAAAGCTTTTCAAATAGAATCTTTCTATACTCGACCTTCTCGTTTTCTGATAATCGTCTTTCATCTAAAAGAGCTTCTGTATATGCTCTAACCACCGTTAACGGCGTTTTTAAATCATGCGAAAGAGATGCCACAATAAACTCTTTATTTTGTTGTTCCTTTAGTAGTTGTGCACTCGTTTGTTCAATTTGCGTTTTCATTTCCAAGAAATGTTCATTTATTTCTCCCATTTCATCTTTCGAATGAATGAGAGAGGTTTGAATTTCTTCTCCTTTAGCAAATGCCGTCATATGCTTCATTAATAATTCTAATGGTTTATTTAGTTTTCGATTTAATAAAAAGACAATAGCTCCATAAATAACTAGAAAAAGGACACTTCCAAGCACTAGTAAAATCACTGAACGATTAGTTAGCCCTTTAACCCATTCTTTTCTCATAATCGAAATTTCATAAATACCCACAAGTTTTTGTTCTGAAAATACCGCTCCTTTGTATGAATAAGTACGATTATTTTTCTTGATTTCATTCAAATCTTTAACAACTTCATTAAGGTCATCCCAACCAGACAGAGATGCTTTACTTAATGTAGAATATAGCTTCATCCCATCATAACGATATAAAGTAATCTGCATTGTTTGGTCTACTAGATTTTGAATTTCTTCATACTGTTTCTTTGATTGATACGTATACCACTTAGGTTGCAATAAAATCTTTTCTAAGTCTTCAATTTTCATTGAAACCTCAAAATATTCGTTAACATCTCTTTTTTGATCTAGATTAGCAATACTTACATATAGTAAATAAATGCCTACTAAAGGTAGAAGCATGACGAGAAAGAAACTAATCATTAACCAATATTTAATTTTCATGAAAGCTGATCTCCAATAAAGCGATATCCTTCGCCCCATACCGTTTGTATAAACTTAGAGGCTCTTGTTTGATCTTTCAGCTTATCTCGTAAACTTTTAATATGAACAGTTACAGTATTGTTACCTTCTGAATCTTCTTGCTGCCAAATATGCTCATATATATCTACTTTCGTAAATGTTTGGAAAGGGTTCCTAGCTAATAGAAATAATACATCTATTTCTTTCGCTGTAAGCATAAGTGGAGCACCATTTAAATAAACGACTCTTTTAACATAATCAATCGCTAAACCGCGCGAGAAGCGTTGAATTTCTTCTTCATCTTGAATCATGTAGCGACGGTAGCGTCTTAAATGAGACCGAATGCGCGCACTTAATTCTGCAAGACCAAATGGTTTCGTTAAATAATCGTCTGCTCCCAAACCAAGTCCACGTACCTTGTTTTCTTCCTCTAGCCTCGCACTAACAATCAAGAGTGGAACTTCACTCTCCAGACGGATTTTCTCACAAAGCGAAAAGCCATCCATTTCTGGTAACATTAAATCAACTATTACTAACGAATACTCTCCCACTTTGAAATCTTCAAACCCTTCCTTCCCTGTAGAAGCCCATGTAGTGTCATATCCCTCCTTACGTAAATGATCACTCATTATTCGTGCAATGTCATAGTCATCTTCTACAATTAAAATGGATTCTTGTTTATGCATGAGCCATCCCTCTTTCCACTTTTATTATAAAATGTTAAATTAACCCTAACATATTTTTTATAATTACTTTATATTTACCGCTTCAAGTCTCTTAAAGAAAGGGGGGTTATCAATTGTTACAAGAGGAAATCAAAAAGCTGGCAATAGAACTTGGTCATATACCATCAATCTTTACATTAATGATTGAAGAGTTTAACAAGGAAAGCGGGAATGGATTCTTCATATGGGTTCATCCAAAAGATGACGATCAATATATCATTATTGAACTTACTAAAGAAGGACAACTTATTAAATTCATAACTTCTTTAATTACCAATGACCATTCACAATGGAACGAGGAGCAATTGAAGGAAAGAGCTTTGCAGTACGCTCATTTATATATTCCACTTGAAGATTGGGACGCATTAACATTAGAAAACTGGAAATTTACGAAAAATGATACATACCGACTTACGTATACACAATTTCACAATCAGCTTACCCTTCCATATACAGGTTTTTACTTAGATATTCATAAAACAAATACTGTAACTGAATTTAAGTATTACGGAATTGCCAAAAATATTCGTTCTTACAAGCATGAGTTGGACGTAGAAACTGTGAAGGCCAAATATATAGAAGGTTTGGAGATGGAACTAAGCATTAAAACATTAAACCCTGCTCTCTATGTAAATGGAGATAACCTCCCACATTTCGTATATGAGCCTATTTGGCATAATCACTTTAATATAAGTGAAGGAAAAATGGAAAAACAAGAACTAAAAGAAGAAATAGAAGAGAAATTAATAGACCTTAAAATGCCAGATGCCCTTGAATCAAAAACAATTGAAGAATTTATTCACTTTAAAAAAGAAGAATATACGAAAATTCGTGAAGTAAATATGGATCAATACTTAGGAGTTGTTTGGAGGCATAAAGAGAGCTTATTATTACCCAAAGAAGACTTAACTTTTAATAGCTACTTTGATGAACAAAATAATGGTACATTGAAGTTAATGTTAGATCCTCAAACAAATGAAATCAGGGGTGCTTATTCATTTCATAATAGAACTGGTCAATTAAATTTAACCATTGAAGAATGTCAAAGCATCGCTATGCAAATGGTATTTAATATTTATCCTGATGCGAATAAATATTTTAAGATGATATCAGATAAAGTTGTAACGAAAGAAAATAAATGTATGTTTAAATATCGTCTCGTTTATAATGATATACCAGTTAATATTCATGTTCTATTCATTACTGTTAATCGAACAACTGGTTACGTTGATTATTTTCAAAATTGTGATATAGAAATAGAAACTCTTAATCAACTAAAAATAGCACCTACCTTTACAGCAGAAGAAGCAAAACAAATCTTGATAGATGAATTAGAAATTGAAATGAAATGGCGCGACATATATGATGCTTCATCAGAAGTTTATTACGCATTATATTATGCACCATATTTCCCGAACTTAAATGAAAAGTTAGTAGCCATAGATGCAGTAACAAAGAATAAAATAATAGCAAAACTTTAGTAAGTACTTTAAACATTATAAATTTCCATTTAAAAATACAAAAACACCCGCAAGAACATCTCTGCTTCTTGCGGGTGTTTTTCATTACGAACGATCGCCACCAAATATATCAAACATACGTCCAGCTATACTACCTTCATCTTTTGATTTTCCTGAAACAGGAGCTGCTGCGAATACACGACTTGCTAAACGGCTAAATGGAAGTGATTGAATCCAAACTGTACCAGGTCCTCTTAATGTCGCAAAGAATAAACCTTCCCCACCAAACAATGCTGTTTTAATTCCACCTACCATTTGAATATCATAGTCAACTTCTTTTGTCATCGCTACTAGACAGCCCGTATCCACTCGAAGTACTTCACCTGGAGCTAATTTCTTTTCTACAATTGTTCCACCTGCGTGAATAAAGGCTAAACCGTCCCCTTCAAGCTTTTGCATAATGAAACCTTCTCCACCGAAGAAGCCTGCACCAATTTTCTTTTGAAATGCAACTCCGATGTTTACACCTTTAGCAGCCGCTAAGAAAGCGTCCTTTTGACAGATGATTTTTCCACCATGTTCACTTAAATCCATTGGAATAATTTTACCTGGATATGGTGAGGCAAAAGAAACGTGTTTCTTACCTGAACCTACATTCGTAAATGTAGTCATGAAAAGACTCTCACCAGTAACGACACGCTTACCAGCCGAAAACAGCTTGCCCATAAAACCACTTCCTTGAGATTCTGATCCATCACCAAAGATTGTTTCCATCTCAATTCCATCTTCCATCATCATTAGTCCACCTGCTTCAGCAATGGCCGTTTCATTTGGATCTAATTCAATCTCTACGAACTGCATATCATCTCCATACAATTTGTAGTCAATTTCATGATTATTCATGTTCATATCCCCCAAAATAGTTTTTACATTACTTATACCCATATACGACTCAATAAACATATTGTTTCATATATAAGTAGAAAAAGTAAATATTTTCTAATGAATAATCTATATAAACAACCTCTCTATTAAAAATAAAAAACAACCTCTATTAAGTATAGATGGTTGTTTGAAATGTTAAATTGAAAAAGTATATTCATTAGGCAATACACGTTTCAGAAATTTCTTTGTTCTTTCTTCTTTCGGTGTAACAAAGATTTCTTTCGGTGTACCTTCTTCTACCACTACACCACCATCCATGAATACAACTCGATTGGCTACTTCTTGTGCAAAAGATATTTCATGGGTTACAACTAACATCGTCGTACCTTCATTTGCAATATTCCTCATTACCTGTAATACTTCACCTACTAATTCTGGATCAAGCGCAGAGGTTGGTTCGTCAAACAAGATAATATCAGGATTTAACGCGATAGCTCGTGCAATACCGACCCTTTGCTGTTGTCCGCCAGATAATGCACTTGGATAAGCATCGTATTTTTCCGATAACCCTACTTTATTTAATGCTTTTTTTCCTATTTCAATTGCTTCTCCCTTGGGTACATTTCTTCCGATAATTAATCCTTCAGTTACATTCTCCAAAACTGTTTTATTGTTAAACAGATTATAATTTTGAAAAACAAAGGCTGTTTTTTGTCTAACTTCATGAATTTGCTTCTTAGACGCGGTATTCAAATCCACTTCCATATGATTAAAAGTCGCATGACCATGATCAGCTTTTTCTAAAAAGTTAATGCACCTAAGCAATGTTGTTTTACCCGAACCACTCGGTCCCAAAATAACGACTACATCACCTTTGTCAATTTTCAAATCCACACCTTTTAATACTTCATTCTGACCAAATGACTTATGAATGTCCGTAATAGCTAACATCTATTCAACCCCTTTTTATATGCTTGCTACCTTATATTTGCTTAAACGTTTTTCATATAATTTAAAGAGATACTCCACTGTACTACATAGAATTAAATAGATTAGAAAAATATCTATATAAGCTTCTACATAGTTGTATCCAACATTCGCTGCCATCTGAGCCTTTAACGTGATTTCTTGTAGTGACATAGCGTAACCGAGCGACGTTGCCTTGATTAAATTCACAGCCGCTGTACAAATATTCGGTAATGCAACTACTAATGTTTGTGGAATAATGATTCTGCGAAATGCTTGAATATTCGTTAATCCTACAGAATGAGCTGCTTCCATTTGCCCCTTATCGACTGTACCAAGTGCAGAGCGGAATACCTCAATTAATATAGCCGTTGTATTAATAGAAAAAATAATGAATGCATACCAGATTGGATTAATGGAATATACATCAATTCCGATTGCATATTTTTTAAAAATAGCTGTTAACACCAATGGAATACTACTATAAATAATAAATATTTGTACAATAACTGGTGTACCTCTTACGAACGAAACGTACACTTGTGCAAAACGATGTAAGATAGGAATTCGATTAATTCTAGTTAACGCAAGTAAAAAACCCAAAGGAAGCGCAATTAACATTGAAACGATTGAAATCATTAATGTAGTCGGTACTCCCGTTAATGCCAAGAAAAACGTATCTATTAAAAAATCAAAATTTAAACCTTGAGACATGCCGCTTCCCTCCTATGTTGTTTTTATGACTTGCTTACCTTTACTGAAAACTTTTTCTAACTTCAAGAATGTCTGCTCTATTACTATTGAAAGAACCCAGTAAATAATAGATAAAGCTAGATATGTTTCGAGTGCATGAGCATTAAAGCGTCCATCAATAATGAGCTGTGCTTTCCCCATCACATCAATTAAACCAATCGTATACGCTAACGATCCCTCTTTGATTAACTCAAGTAATCCGTTACCAAAGTTAGGTAGCGCTACTACAAAAGCCTGCGGCACAATTATTCTTCGAAAAACTTGAAAATGACTTAATCCAACACTTACCCCAGCTTCATACTGACCTTTATCAACAGATTGATAAGCACTACGTATGACTTCCGACATAATAGCTCCGAACTGTAATGAAAATGTGATAACAATAAACACGATCTTGTTAACATCATTTAAGTTCATTCCAAAGTTAGCAGCAACGGATGGTATGCCATAATACACAAGAAAAAGAAGAACAATAGATGGTGTACATCTCATAATTGTTGTATAACCATTGGCTAAAAATCTACCTAGCTTATTCGAGCCTAATTTCATAATCGCCAATATCAAACCAAGTAACGATCCAAATATAATCGATAGAATCGTCACAAAAAAAGTTATTTGCAAATATGGAAGTAATGCAGGAAATGACTCCCACAAGTAAGTTACGTCAAAATATTTGTTCATGCTCACCCTCACCTTCTTAACCGTACTTTGCTAACAAAAGTACAAAAACTTGCCAATTTCTTCACATTAGGCAGATAGAAGTTAATTCTCTCAATAACCTCAAAAAGAAAGTGACAAGTTCTAACCTCATTATTTCTCCTTTTAAACCAACAGTTACGACTCTCACTTTTCAAATCGAATAAGAATCAAGAAATCCAAGTGGGAAATCTACGCTATTACGAACCCAATCTTCAACTAATCATTTGTAAGAGATGAATCCCTTAAAAAGCATAGTTTCAACCTATCGTTCTACTCTTTCAAGAACCTCAAACAAGTCTTTATCATAGAACTTCTTAGTTAGCTCGTTAGTTTTCTTCTCTTCTTTTAATTGTTTAATAGCTTTGTCATAGGCATCAGCAAACTTTTGTTGTTCTTTGTTAAACAATGGCCACGTTTTAATAACAGCAAATTCATTGTAGACAACATCATCCTTTAAGTTATAATATGGCCCCTCTTTATCTAATACTTGTTTATTAAATGCACCTTCAATCATAACTCCACCATCTACACGACCTTCATTTACCCATTGAACAACATCGACAGTAAATGCATCACCCGCTTTTAGCTTCACTTGATTGTTAGGATTCTTTTTATTATATTCATCAATAATTGTGTACTGAGCATTGTTTGCCGCTATCGGCGCAAGAGAGTATTTTGCAGAAGCAAAGTCAGCCAATGATTTGATATTTGCATTTTCTTTCTTTAATACAAGTCCAGCACTACTTAACCCTAGGAATTCCTTTGGGAAAATAAATTTCTCTGTTCTCTCTTGTGTCCAAAAAGCATTCTTAACACCAACCTGGTACTTTCCTTGCTGTACACCAATTAATAAATCATCACTAGATGTCCCAACAAACTCGAATTCATAATCAGGTAATAGCTCATCCACTAATCTCATAATTTCTACATCATATCCAGTTGCTTTTCCGTTTTCATCTTTCCATGACATCGGTTTTGTAGATTGGTCATATGCTACTTTTATTTTTATAGCATCAGAATTATTTCCTTTTGATTCCGTACTTGCATCTTCATCTAAGCCACAACCCGCTAATAAGGATAGTGATGTAACTACAGCTGCTAAAATTCCTATAAATTTTTTCTTATTCATGAATATCTCTCCCTTAACACTGTTTAATATTTATCTATTATTTACTTATTAACTTGCTTCTCTTTCTCTAAAGCGGATGCAGCCAGTTTAATAATGGTCATATCATCCATAGGTGGATTGTGTAAGCCAGCTCTCACATCACGATAATATTATTGAAGTGGATTACTGTTTTGTAGACTTTTTGCACCAACAATTCTCATCGCTTTATCTACAATAGTAATTGCGGCATTTGTTATCGTATGTTTAACAACACCTAATTCGTTAGTCAAATTCACTCTTCTCGATACATCATCATACATTTCAGCAACACTATATATTAAATGCCTTGCTCGAATTAACTCTAAATCGATTTCTCCAATATGTTGTTGAATATGAGGTAACTGACTAATCGGTCCTTTCAAACTATTAGGTGAATATTCATTAGCGAAACTTACGGCATAGTTCCTTGTTGCTTGAGCTATACCTAGATAACAAGCTGGTATATGAAGCAACCAACCGTTAAATTTTGAACCAGCTCCTTTATCAGGGAGCTCCACTAAGCTTGTTTCCTTAACAATGACATTTTCAAGCACAAGGTCATGACTCCCAGTTCCTCTCATAGACATAACATCCCACGTTTCTTCTATGCTAAGACCTTCTATATCTCTAGGGATTAAGAAGAATCCGACTTGCTGCTTTGCTTCAATCCAAGCTCCTACAAGAAAATGTGTTAAAACTGGTGATGCTGTTGTAAAAATCTTATGTCCATTAATTACCCAGCTATCTCCTTGTTTTATTGCATTCGTTCCAGGCTTTCCACCTCTTGTCGGGCTACCTGTTTGTGCTTCACTAACCGCTCGATTGACAATCGCACCATTTAACAGTTCATCTGCAAAAATAGTTAGTTGTGTATCATTCCACAATTTATTCTCATAAAGATCACCTACAACACCTTGATTCCATCCAATCGAAAGCGCTGTGTTTGAATCAAAGCTAGCCAATATTTCTTGAAGAAGCACCATGTCATATACCTTTAAGCCATGCCCACCATACGATTGCGGTAATGTAGCGCAGTTATATCCAATTCGAATTAACTCTTCAAAATTCTCTTTTGGAAAAGTTGAAAAGCGATCTATCTCAGCGGATTTACTTCGAAATAAAGCTTCTCTCTTATATAATTTATCAATCCATAGTTGCTGATGTTCTGATTTAATAAATAGCTTAAGCATGTATGATTCCCCCTGTATACAACTTCTCTATCTCAAGGATTTTTATAAAAAAGTTAATTCTTATAATTCCAACTTGTTTTGTTGGTTTTAATCATAAATAAATTGGATATTTATGTCAAGATATATTTTGTTTAATTTAGAATATTTTTTACTAATTAAACATATAATTCATTTTTATTTTATGAACCCATAACTTTCTTGTTACACTATTCAACAGTAAAAAAAACGACTTATCGCCAATAATGTTTAAAGTCGATCTTGTTTCTTACACTTTAATCCTCTAAAGAAGTTTAACTTTCTTAAAGTACAAAAAAGGATTGAATATAGAGATTTCTCCCTATTCTCAATCCTTTTCTTATACACACGCTATAGAACTACTCCACTTCTCTCATTCGATCTATAATACTGTTTTTACTAATCGATTTATATCCTAAAACCGGGGTAACAAGCATTAAAATGGCTATTACAGTAACAGCTATTGCTATTGCAATACCATATCCCACCCAATTAAACCCACCATAAATCGGAAGCATCTTAGGAGCAACCCATGCTGCTAAAGCACCTAAAGGTAGAACTAATACTAAGGATAATAGAATATAGTATACGCCTTCAAATATAATCATCTTACGTATTTGTTTCTTCGTCATACCAATTGCTTCAAGTGTCGCAAGTTCCAACTTTCTTGTAATCAAACCTGTTAGGACTGTATTAATGACATTCAATGCACCAATAATACCGAATATACCAGCAATCACAACTCCCAACAGAGTAAAGGTACCTTTTACTTCAGTTACACCTTCAATAAAATAATTTTTACTTCTAAAATCTACTTGACTGTTATTATAATCAACTAGTACTTGGCGCACACGTTCATCGGCAGCCACTATATCAGTTCCTTCTTTCAACTCAATACCAATCTTTTGAATATAGCTTTCATATTGTGGGAAGATTTGCTTGAATGCTTCCTCCTCTATCGTGATTTTTCTTAAATTATTTGCCATATAATCGTTTTCTGAATCATTAGCTTTGTCACTAACAACAGCCATTACTTCAAATTCTTTTTTAATTATTTGTTCATTCCCTTTCTGGTCACGCACAACAATCTCTAATGGAAGTTTATCTCCCGCTTTTATAACGCTATTACTTCCATCATCATAATAAATAATCGAATTACCTTTTTTGAATTGCTCTTCATCAAGTTTTCCATCTACAAGACGCATTCGAGATGTTTCTTCCTTTATACGACTTGCTTTCATACTTCTCATTGAAACAAGATAATGTCCTTCTTCTGTCGTTTCAAATCCATAATAATTAGCAGTACCTTTACCTTTAAGTTCTTTATCAATAAGCCCTTTATTCACTAACTCTGCAGCAAATGTGCCCTTGCTCGGATCAGCTTTATAGAATGACATCGGTTCATAATAAGGTTCGATATGTTTAACAAAATCGAGACTTTTTAATTCATTATATAAATCAGCAGAAATTGGCTTATAAGCCTTATCTGTCATGCTTGAATACTTGTTATTTACTTCAATATCCGATGCCATTTGGCGGTCTGCATGCAGTTCTGGATCAATTCCTGTAAAAATATTGATTGAGAATACAAAGATGGTGGAGCTTAAAGAAATAGATAGCAGTGATAATGCCACACGTTTTTTATTCTTCATAATATTGGACCAAGCCATTTTGTGTAGCTTACCACCGTTTACACCTTTTTTATTTTTCTTCTTATACGTAACATCCTTTGAAACATACTTTACTGCTTCAATTGGTGATACTTTCCCTGCTATTTTACCTGGTTTTCTACAGCTAATTAATACAGTTAATAAAGAGAATAAAGTAGCAATAATAAATATATATGGACTACGTTCAATGATTAACATATTACCAATCATCATCTTACCGAATGCCATCTCACTTAGCTTAGCACCTGTAAAATACCCGATGATTAAACCTAACGGAATACCAATGAGAGATAACAGTAACGATTGTCTGATAATCATTTTCTTTATTTGTTTAGAAGTCGCACCAATTGTTTTCATTAATCCATAGAATTTTATATCTCTTACAATGGAAATATAGAAGATATTATAAATAATTAAATAACCACTAAAGATAATGAGTACAATACCTGCGACTACTGCAATAATTTGTCCTGTTTGATCTGAAACAACTTTAATTCCATCTTTTTCGAAGGATGGATGTGCTTCATACGAATCACTACCAATTTTTTTAGCTATTTGTGCTAATGAGGCCTTCACTTCCTTCAATGAAGATTTCTCATTAATAGAATCCATTTTCACGAAAGCAGTCCCGCTGTTTTTCTGCTTTAACATAGCTGGGTTATAATTTTTCACAAAGCTTGGTGAAACAATCACCTTTCCCATATTTGATCCTTCTGATTGCACAGACTCATAAAAACCACTTACTGTAAATGTGATTTTCTTCACTTGATTATTAATAGGAATATCAAGCTGAATCTTCTCTCCTACTTTTTTATCTACACCTAATCGATCTAACACCCACGTTGGTACAAATACTTCCTTATCACTCTTTGGATAATTCCCTTTCATCGGAACAATCGCCATCATATCAAACAACTTTTGATCATCTATCGCTAGTAATGAAACATTTTCCCCGAGAAACTCTTTATTCTTTAAAGAGTCATTACTTGCATTTTGCGAGAATCCTATCTCTTCAATATCTTTCTGATCCTTTAATTTCTCGTATTGCTCTTTGGTAGCAGAAATAAATCCTTCTGCATCAACACCTGTATATTTAACAATATCGTATAATTTATTTGATTTATAAAAAGTAAATCCTGCCACTAGAGTGGATGTGAGAAGTACGGTTGTTAATAAAATAGATAGAATAACAAATACATTTCTCATCGGATTAGCACGAAGGCTTCTATTGCTAATTCTTTTTATAATTTTACTATTATTATTCTGTAGCATGATTGAAACCTCCTAACCCTTCACTATTTTTCCATCTTCAATTCGGATAGTACGATCCGCACTTTGCGCAATTACATCGTCATGTGTAATCATAATAATCGTTTGGTTGAACTTCTCACTCGTAACCTTCAGCAAGCCAAGCACTTCTTGTCCCGTCTTACTATCTAAATTACCTGTTGGCTCATCCGCTAGAATAATGGATGGTTTTGTTACTAATGCTCTTGCAATCGCCACCCTTTGTTGCTGTCCACCTGATAATGTATTAGGCAAATTAAACATTTTCTCTTTCAAGCCTAAGCTCGTAATAATCTCTTGAACAAAGGCTTCATCGATTCGATTTCCATCCAATTCAATCGGTAAAACAATATTTTCATATACATTCAAAATCGGAACTAAATTAAATTGTTGAAAAATAAATCCTACGTTGCGACGACGATAAATCGTTAATTGCTCATCCGTCATGTCTGATATATTTTTTCCGTTTACAAACACACTACCTTCTGTCGGATTGTCTAATCCACCTAACATATGTAATAGCGTACTTTTCCCTGAACCAGATGATCCAACGATGGCAACAAATTCTCCTTTATTCACTTCAATATCCACTGAATCTAACGCTTTCACTATATTTTCTTTTCCATAATATTTCTTTAAGCCATGCGCTTCTAAAATCATCATCACTTCCAACTCCCTCTCACTTCTTGTTGATATAAGCGTAACATTCGAATCTTGTTCAAGTCCTCACAAAAAAGAGACATTCAATAATTGAAATGTCTCTTTTTTGTTATATTTACTTTTCGCTATAATCGTTAGGAAGAAAAATAGAAAAAGTAGAGCCTACATTTTTCTTTGACTTCACTTTCATATAGCCGCCTTGCCCGCTAATTATCTCTCTTGAAAGAAACAGACCAATCCCTACACCTTCAATTGCTGAAACAGAATGTGACCGATAAAACCTTTTAAAAATCTCATTGATTTCACTGATAGCAATCCCTATCCCAGTATCACTAATTGAAATAACAGTAAATAGCTCCCACTTCTCAACTGCTATAGAAATCTTACCACCAAAATTCGTATATTTAACCGCATTATCTAATACATTAAATATTGCTTCACTTGTCCATTTCGGATCGTGAAATAAAGTGATTTTTTGATCACAAGAAACTTCTATTGAAATATCTTTTTGCTCTGCCTTAGCATATACACCACTTAATGCAACAGCAATTGTTTCACTTATGGCGATATCACTTTTCTTATACTGAATCATACTACTTTCTAAGCGAGACATTTTAATCAAGCTTTGAATTAGCCAATCTAATTTATGTAACTGTAACTTCATATTATTTAAAAAAAGTTTTCGCTGCTCTTCATTCAATTCTCTCTGATTTAGCGTATCATTATACATCGTAATATTCGCTAAAGGTGTCTTCACTTGATGTGATATATCCGAAATCAGTGTTTTAATATGATTTTTCTCATCTTTATATTTTCTCTCTCTTTCAACCATCACTTCAGACATTCGCTGCAATTGATTCTCAACCTTAGATAATAATGTTTCTTCCGTATTTTGAAATTCAATTACAGTGCTTGTTGTTAAAACACAATCTAATAGAGTCATTAAACGAGTCGAAAAAGTAACAAGCTGATTACGAAGCAAGTATACAAATAATAACGCTAACAATACAATCAACACAGCAAAGAATACACAAGCAATAAAAATGGACTGAATACCTTGTATATGTTTGGGAAGAGATTGTACTTCTATATAGATGTACCCTATAAATGTAATAGCTACAACTACGAACAGTGTAATGAAAACACTATAAATATGGCTATTTACTCGCCTCATAACGGCATTCAATGACAGTCACCTGCCCATGTATATCCCATTCCATAAACTGTCTTTACATAATTCGGTTTCGATGGTTCATCCTCAATTTTATTACGTAGTCGATTAATCGTAACCGTTAACGTATGCTCTTCAACAAACTCATCATTCTCAAATAATACTTCCAAAAGTTTTTGCCTCGTAATAACTTCTCCCTTTCTTTCCATCAATGTTTTCATCAATTTATACTCAGATGGAGTTAATGCCAAACTTTCTCCATCCTTCTGAACAGTCATACTATCCAGATTCATTTCAAAACCGTCTTGCCTAATTACATCGACTTTATTTACATGATTGTAGCTTCTTCTAAGAAGAGCAAACACTCTTTCGCGCAATATATTTAAACTAAATGGCTTCGTAATATAATCATCCCCTCCAATTCGAAAACCAGTTATTACATCAAGCTCCATGTCGCAAGCAGTCAGAAATAAAATAGGCATTGTATATCTTTCTCTTACTTTTTTACAAAAATCAAAACCACTGCCATCTGGAAGGTTCACATCCAAAATAATTAAATGTATTTCTGTATTGTTCAATTGTTCAGTAGCCCCCTGAATAGTTGAAGCAGAAATCACCTCAAACCCATCCATTTGCATGTTGAATGTAATACCTGTGTTCAACATTTGATCATCTTCTACAATCATAATTGTCTGCATTCGAAATCTCCTTTAATGTATTCGTGACGAAATTGTCTACATAATTAGAAAAACCTTCATAATAAATGAAGCGAAAAATATTCTCGTTTCATTCATTATAAAGGTTACTTTCTCACACAGACCATAGAAAATCACTTATTTCTCTGCGACTTCTAACGCTTCATTCGAAACATAGAAGCCTTTTCCGTTATATACGGATACATCCTTTAATACATGTAATTGTCCATTTTTACTTAAAACATTTTTATTTTGTGGTATTTCAATATTGATGTTCTCTTTGGTAGCTTTAAATACGATGTTATGTGGATTTGAATGATCTACTTCAGTCACATAGCCACGACCACGAAAAAGTGCATTTGCATCCATAAACATTTCTTCATTTAACTCATCTAATGAAACACCCATGTATTGTGACAGTACGCGAGCTATATCAATATTTTCAATCGTTCCTGTAGGTCTTCCAGGTCCATAAGAATACAGTATGACATCTTCACCTGTATGTCCGTTGGTCGTAAATCCTAAATGGGCTCTTTGTGCTAACATTTGTACCATTTGTTTCTTTAGATTCGTCGCTTTCTTTAAAGAATTTAGCTCTGCGACAGTCAAATTTGTTAAACCATATTGAGCTGCTACAAACTCTATGTTTGAACGATTTTCATTCAAGTCCTGTAAGGCACCTTCAAGGGAACGTTTCGCTTCCCTTAATGGTGCAATATAATCAGCCACTGGAGTAAATGGATAAGAAGTCGATGTATCTCTATTTCCCATTCTAATCCCACTATTCCCATGATCAGCTACAGCAACAACAAGCGTATGAGCATCTTTCTTCGCAAATGCTACAGCTTCCTGTACCGCCGCTTCAAAAGCTAATGTTTCACTAATCATCCCAATAGGATCATTATTATGTGCTGCCCAATCGCCTTTACTACCTTCCACCATTAAAAAGAAACCATCACGATCACGAGATAAAACTTGGATCGCTTTCTTCGTCATGTCTGAAAGTGTAGGCTCTTTCGTTTTTTCTACACGATCAATATGATAAGGTAACGAATCGTAGGCAAATGCACCCCAAATCTTATTACTTTTACTACTCATTAAAGCTTCTTTATTCTCAACAAAGTCATATCCCTTATCATTGATGACTTTAACTAAATTTTCTCCATCTTTACGCGCTCGGTTATGCTCACCTGGGAGAAGTGACGCTTTACCTCCGCCTAGTATAACATCCATCCCTTGGTACACCTGCTGTTCCGCAATATCCGAGTAATTCTCTCGATGAATCGTATGGCTTGAAAATGCAGCTGGCGTCGCATGTTGAATTTCCGATGTAGCGACAATTCCTGTTGCTTTTCCTAGTCGTTTTGCACCTTCTAAGATATTAGCAATAGGCTTCATCTTGTCATGCTCATCCACTTTAGGAACATTAGGCGACGTTACAATCGAAGGTAAAACACCAACATATTTATCATTCGATTTATAACCCGTCGCCATCGCTGTTGCAGCAGGTGCCGAGTCAGAAATGGCTGACTCGGCAGAATATGTACGGACTGCACCCGATGCCAAAGCATCTAAAGCAAGTCTTTCCCCCTTATACCATCTCGATAGCGTAAGAGTATCTATGCTTGTTCCATCCATAATCATCATAATGACATTTGTTGGCTTTACCACAACTGCTTTTGCTTCCACATTCTCAGGTTCTTCTTTTGTAAAAACAAAACCACTAAAAGCCATGATTCCTGCCAACACAACTATAAAGACCTTCGTTTTCATCAACTCGCCATCCCTTCATTAATGAAATACAACTCCAGTATAAAAAATTCATATTAACTCTTTATATTGGTACATTTAAGAATCTGTAAATAAAAGAATCAGTGCTTACTCATCAAGCATAAAAGGCGTCCCAAAAGTAATTAATACTCACTTTCGAGACAGCCTCAACATCAATGCCTTAACGTAATCATATCGTGTTGCATTTGTTCGATTTGTATCTTCATTCGATTCAATTGCTCACGTTGTTGATCATTACAACTGTGTGCCATTAGCTGTAATTCATTCGCAGCAAGCTGTAATAATTGCTGACTTTGGATATAGTCTTCATCATTATAATGCTCTTGCTTCGCTGCCTCTGAATATTGCTGGTTTGCAATTTCTAGAGCTTCATTACAATGAAGTAAACAATTATCAACGGATTCTCTAGTCGCCATATTACTAATCCTCCTACTTTAAATCATGCTTACATTGGTAGTATGTGAAACATCCAAGCACACTATTTTAGTAATAATTAGCTTGTTTGAAAAATAAAGCTGAATGGAATATAGACGTTATTTCATGTTACAATATTCTTTATGCTGAATTTCTTTCATTAAGGAGGTTTCTGATTTGAATCAGAATAACCCGTTTCCATATGCAAGTGATGATAAACGATATCACACTTGGAATTATCATTTACGAAAAACCTTTGGACATAAAGTATTTAAAGTAGCATTAGACGGTGGTTTCGACTGCCCGAACCGTGATGGCACAGTTGCACACGGAGGCTGTACATTTTGTAGCGCTGCAGGATCAGGCGATTTTGCTGGCAATCGTGTAGATTCTATCGAGAAGCAATTTGCCGATGTTAAAGATAAAATGCATCAAAAGTGGCGTGATGGAAAGTATATGGCTTATTTCCAAGCTTATACGAATACCCATGCTCCTCTTGAAGTATTAAAACAAAAGTTCGAGCCAGCACTGGAACAAGAAGGTGTTGTCGGCTTATCAATTGCAACACGTCCTGACTGTTTACCAGATGACGTAGTCGAGTATTTGGCTGAATTAAATGAACGTACGTATTTATGGGTAGAACTTGGATTACAAACAGTTCATGAAAAAACAGCTCGTATTATTAACAGAGCACATGATTACCCAACTTATGTAGAGGGTGTAGAGAAGCTACGTAAGCATAATATTCGCATTTGTTCTCACATCATTAATGGTCTTCCTCTTGAGACACCAGAAATGATGTTGGAAACAGCCAAAGAAGTAGCGAAGTTAGATGTACAAGGCATCAAAATCCATTTGTTACACCTCTTAAAAGGAACACCAATGGTGAAGCAATATGAAAAAGGATTATTACAATTCCTTTCATTTGAAGAGTACATTAATCTTGTTGTCGATCAATTAGAGATTATTCCTCCAGAAATGATTGTTCACCGCATTACAGGTGATGGACCGATTGATTTAATGATTGGACCAATGTGGAGCGTTAATAAATGGGAAGTTTTAAATGCAATTGATGCGGAGTTAAAACGTAGAAATAGCTGGCAAGGCAAATACTATAATCGTGTTGGAGGCGTGACAAGTGAAGCTTGATCGTATCCTTCCATTTGCGAGACTTTTATTAGAGAAGGCTGTATCGCCTGGTGATATCACCATTGATGCTACAGCTGGTAACGGACATGATACTCTTTATTTAACAAAGCTTGTCGGAGAAGAAGGGCATGTCTATGCTTTCGATATTCAAGAACAAGCGATAAACAAAACAAGAGCAAAGCTAGAAGAAAATCAAAGTGCCCATTTAGCTACTTTATTTCTAGATAGCCATGACCAATTAAAAAATAAACTTCCTCAAGCAGAGAACCGAAAACTAACAGGTGCAATCTTCAATCTTGGCTATTTACCTGGTGGAGATAAAGAGGTTGTAACAGTTGCTCACTCAACAATTGCTGCAATTGAACAATTGTTAGAGCTTATGGAAATAGAAGGCATCATCGTTCTTGTTGTTTATCATGGACATCCAGAAGGGGCAATTGAACGTGATGAGTTAATGCAATATGTAACATCTCTTCCACAAGAGAAAGCACATGTATTGCATTACGGATTTATGAATCAAGTCAATTCACCACCTTTTATTATTGCGATTGAAAAAAGATAAGGAGTATGCACCTTCGAGGTGTATGCTCCTTATCTTTTTTCACCTAATGACCTTATTATATAAGTTATGCATTTTCATATAATTATAACAATCGTCTGGAACTAAATATCTAGGCTCTCCACCTTTAGCAAGTTCTTCTCTAATATAGGTAGAGGAAATCTCCATTGATAACCCTTTATCTAATAATTGAAAGCGTCCATCATCATGATTTCTTAATAAAGGTGACTTACTTATCGTTTGCAGCATATCAATTTCATTTCGAGCCATAACAATAAATTGCGTACTTTCAACTAATTCTTCAGCCATCCTCCATTTACCCTCTGCAATATCAACTAAAAGGTCAGCACCAATTACAAAAAACAACTCAGCATTCGGAAACACTTCCTTAAAATGCTGCATCGTGTAATATGTATATTGCTTTCCAGGAGGTACATAAAATTCATAAGTATCTAAAATAAATTTCGGATTATCAGCAATCGCCATTTCTACCATCTTTTGACGATGTTCATCATTTGTTTGTAACGTTTTATCAATCCGATTTCCATTAGAAGGCAGAAATATAATATAATCTAATTTCTTTCGATGTGCGACTGTAGAAGCTGTCCATAAATGAACATTTGTAATTGGATCAAAAGAAGAACCATATATCCCTATACGTATTCCTTGTTTGAATAAACCATCCAAACCTCCCTTATTACCTATAGGGTGGTTTGGATTTAACTCATTAAAATAATGAACGTATTGTTCAACCGTTTTTCCCATCACTTAACCTCCGTCTATTCCGATCAAGCAATATTCTTTATTTTTCTTCAACAATCTTAGCAACTTGCTTTTTCACTCTTCTAATATTATCCATTTTATTATCCCAACATTTTTGACTTAAATCGACAGGATACTCTGCTGGATTCATCGAACGTTTATATTCTTCCCATAATAATTCCATGTTGCTCATGGCATAAGCCTGAATTTCGTATATATTCGGAAGGTCATATACTAATTTCCCATCAACTATAATATCCTTAAGCAAGTTTTTCGCTTCAAAATTCATTACATACTTACTAATATACGTATGCGTTGGATGAAACATGTTAATAAGTTTTTCCTGTTCAGGAAATTCATCCTTCATCGTAATATAATCCCCTTCAGAATGATGATTATTCAAATTAATAATACGATAAAGTTTCTTTAGTCCTGGTGTACTTACCTTTTCTGGGTTAGCGCTAATCTTAATTGTATCTAACATATTTCCATGCTCATCTTCAATAGCTACAATTTTATAGACCGCTCCTAAAGCAGCTTGATCAAAAGCTGTAATCAATTTTGTGCCGACTCCCCAAATATCAATTTTTGCACCTTGAGCTTTCAAGTTCAGAATGGTGTACTCATCTAAATCATTCGATGCCACAATCTTTGTATTTGGATAGCCTGCCTCATCTAATAATTTTCTTGCTTCAATTGACAAATATGCCATGTCACCACTGTCTAAACGAATACCTTTAAATTCAATTTGATCTTTAAATTCATTCGCTACACGAATAGCCGCAGGTACCCCTGAGCGCAGCGTATCATACGTATCAACAAGTGGGATGAAATCTTTATTTTCTCTTCTTAAACAACTTTCAGCATATTTCTTCATGGCAACATAATCATCTCGATATGTTTGAATCATTGAGTGAGCATGTGTCCCCGATACGGGGATACCGAATAATTTTCCCGCTCTATAATTACTCGTAGCATCAAAGCCTCCAATGAAAGCTGCTCTCGTACCCCAAATAGCAGCATCCATTTCATGAGCGCGACGAGATCCAAACTCCATTGCTGTTTGTTTTCCTATAACTTGTTTAATTCTTGATGCTTTTGTGGCAATTAACATTTGATAATTAACAATGTTTAAAAGCGCTGTTTCAATCAGTTGTGCTTCAGCTAAGGTTGATTCAACTTGTAGAAGTGGTTCATTCGCAAAAGCTAGTTCACCCTCCACCATTGATCGAATCGTACCTGTGAAACGAATACCTTTCAAATACTCTAGATAATCCTCTTCATAGCCGACTTCTTCACGTAGATACTCAATATCACTGTCACTAAATCTATAATCACGCAAATATTCAATAATTCTTTCTAACCCTGCAAAAATACCGTAGCCATTATTAAATGGAAGCTTCCTGCAATATAATTCAAATACCGCTTTCCGATTATGAACATTATCGTGCCAGTATGTTTCTACCATATTTAACTGATATGCATCTGTGTGTAAAGCTAAACTATCATCACTATATTTTCTATTCATTATGTGCCTCCTCGTATAAACGACAATCCGTGTATATTTATCAAAATATCTTTCATTTCTATACCCTAAATAAGATAATTTAGTACAAATTAAACGACATACATTCTTTCTCCATATATTGCCCTGAAGTTTAATAAGTTAAAGCTATTACTTTAGTTATATAAATAAGTTATAACTCATTTCTAATAGACAGCGTTGCTATTTTCCTTATTTATAAATACTCTTCTTCACATAATCATTCGTAAATCTGTATAACTTAGTAGGCTGTTTAGCGAATCGCTTCTGTCTTTTCACTTCGCCATATACATCTTTTACTTCTTCAATAAATGATAAGCTTTTCGCCTTCCGATGAAAGTTAGGATATGATTCAATTGCTTTTTCTCCTGCAACACTTACGACCAAATGCCAAAGTTCAGAAAGAGTAAATTCCTTCGGTAAGAACTCTTTAGCCAAAGTTGTTTGCATCATATCTTCTTGCACCTGTCGCAATGCATCACGAATAATAACTTCATGATCAAATGCCAATGGTAATTGAAAGATTTCCTCCATATCGAAAACTTCTACTTCCATAGCATCATCAGCAGCTTTTCGTAATTCTATATAATTCATAGGAACTAACGCATAATGGGCATTTGATATAATCCATCCTCTTGGATCTCTACCTGGAGCATCATAGACTCCAAAATGTTTTACATGAACACCACTTATAGTTGTTTCCTCCAACAACTCTCGAACCGCTCCTTCATATGCCGATTCATCTGGTTGTATAAAGCCACCTGGTAAAGCCCATTTCCCTCCTTCAATATTCGGCTTTCCTTCCCCATTCACCAGCGCTCGCTTAATTAACATTAATTTCAGTACTTGCTCCTGTGAATGAGCATTTTTAGGAACAATTGTAAAAACAGCTATATCACTTGTATATCCAGCAGGTGTTTCATACTTTTTCACATCATATTCTTTTAGCGCATCTTGTGCAGAAACCGTTTCTACATCTTTGTTGCTCATAAAAATTATACATCTCCTTAATAAAACATGATGATAAAACTATTATCAATTATCATTATGATAATTGTATTATATGCCAAACAGAAAAATCTGACAATAAATAATTATAAAAAGCAGATCTCAATATCGTTTCATAACGATTTTTGAAATCTGCTTCTTTATTTAAAGATTGTTTCATACGTTGCGCGATATTCACTAGGGGAAAGCCCAACTAGTTTTTTGAATGTACTACTATAGTAATTCGGCGTATTAAAACCTGTTTCTGCAGAAATTTGTTCTATTGTATGATTGGTTGTTCTTAAAAAGGTTAATGATTTATAAATCTTTATAAATGCCACATAATCTACATAGCTCTTACCTGTTTCCTTTTTAAACATTCGGCTAAAATGCGTGACACTAAAATTCATAAAAGACGCAGCATCACTAATTGTTATATTATTAGTACAATTTTGTTCTATAAAGCTGATTGTTTTTAATAACTCTGGATTTTTCGTAATTCCATCGAAATATCGCAATTGAACATGATTAGGAGCCGGCATCCTTCGCGCTTTCCTAGCTTGTCCATACGAATGATGTAATAATAATGGCTCTTGATATGTCTCTCCAATGCCTACGTAAACATAAATTCCATACTTTTCTTTTAATAAATAAATGATATGGAACATTAAGTCTTCACCTTGTAACCATTGTTTAAAGGAGGAATATTCTTCTGGTATTCGCATTAATATAAGCAAATGCTTTTGATAGGGTAGAAATGATACATGAGGGACTAAAGTTATAAAATGCTCTCTAATAACTTCTTTAATGAGCGAGCTCGCTCCTTTTTTTCCATCTGGTAATTCCTTTAATGAAAAACTTTGGAGCAATAATACGACGTTTGGTATTGCTTTTGAAGGCAAAAACGTCCTTGCTTCTATCACTTCAGTCTCTGATGCTATCTCTCCTCTTAATAGCCTTCTTAGAAAGGCTTCCTGAAAGGGAGCATTATCACTATCTGATATTTGTGCGTATAAATCGGTATATGTAAACGCAATATTTTGCTTCTGAATAAATCTTGTTCTCATCTTCTTAGCAGTTCTTAAAAAAATGCTTTTTTGCAAAGGCTTTACTAATATGGATTGTAATTTCAAATCGATGGCTAGAGCTGATGTATGCGACAATTTTGGACATAGAATTGGACAGATCATACTAGTTGAACATTTCTTTTGTAATCGCCGAATCTTCACCCAATCAAAAATCTTGACTACTTCTACAAAATAAATATCAGCTTGTTGATGATCTAATGTTTCACTAATATGAAAACGACTAGGTAAACTATCGTGTAACCAATTTATTATCTTCTTACGTTCATTATCATCTGCCATTAATAATTGGATTCGCAACAACAATTATCACCTCATAAAAAAGCCCTTTAATTACACTATTTTACACTAAAATTGCGAAAATTAGCAAATTTTTGTATATTTCGAGCAACAGACTGTAAGGTAACAGCCCTTTTTTTACAATACAATTATAGTACAGTAGTAGTTCCGCACAACAAAAGGGGGGACAAATTCTGCGGGTAAAAATGGGCAAAAGGGGAGATTAAGTTATGGCAAGTGAATTTTCAGAGTACGACTATGTCGAAGCAGGAACGATTGAGTATAGTAAACTACCACCGCTAGATGCTGAGACAAACAGAATTATGAAAGCTGAGTTTAAGACAGGTTTTTCATTAACAATATTTTACTTTATTTTCATCTTTTCCATTCCAGTAATGAACTGGCATTTTCCAGATTTCGCATGGTCGAAACTTTGGGGTGGTATGAGTGTATCCTGGTTTATTACTAGTGTTGTCGCAATGGCAATGGCATTCATTATTGCCTATGTTCACACTACATTATATGAAAAGCGTTTAAAAAAATATGCACTCACTAGTCAAGAAGGGAGAAAACTTGGATGAGCATGTTATTAGAACCCAAAATGATACTGACAATTCTCCTAATGGGAACAATTGTTTATATCACTTACTTGACTAAGAAAAGCGCAACTGCTTCTGACTATTTCGTTGGTGGTAGAAGCTTTGGTTGGTTTACAAATGGATCAGCAATCGGTGGAGACTACTTAAGTGCTGCAACATTCTTAGGAATCGCAGGTTTAACGTTCCAATTAGGTTACGATGGCGCATACTACGCTTTCTGTTTCTCTATCGGCTTAACACTATTAGCCATCTTCGTAGCAGGACCTTTAAGAAAGTTCGGTGCCTATACAGTTGCCGATTTCCTAGCTTACCGTTTCCATAGTAAGCGTGCACGAATTGCGGCTGTAGCAGTAGTTCTTTCTATTTCTGGTTTCTATGCAGCTCCACAGCTTTTAGGTGCTGCCCAAATCTTAAGTATGTTCTTTGGTACAAGTTATGAATTCGGAATTATATTTACATGTGTAGTTATGATTTTCTATGTTGGTGTAGGTGGTATGAAAGGTACAACTATCAACCAAGCACTTGAATTATGGATTCGTCTTGGTGCATTCGTAATCATGTTAATCGTTGCATTGTACGGCGGACTTCATTATGATAAGATCCTTCATGCAATTAACTCTTTCAGCGGTCCAATCGAAGGTACATCACCTTACGCATTGGATGGTAAAGACCAAGTTTTTGATGGACAAGCATGGTCAGGAACAGGATTCTATTTCCCAACATTTTGGCAAACAATTAGTATGACAATCGGTCTTGCATTAGGAACAATTGGATTACCTCATATTCTATTACGTTTCTATACAAATCCAAGTGCAAAAGCAGCTCGTAAATCAGCTCTTATGGCTATCGGAATTGCAAGCGTTTTCTTCTTACTCGCAGTTTATTTAGGAGTTGTAGGTCGTTCTATTTTCCTTTCTGGTGATGCTAGTACAGAAGTAATAAAAGACCTTGTACAAGGTGGTAATAACATGGTTATTCCTTCAACTGCACAAGGTTTAGGTGGAGAATGGCTACTTGGATTAGTTATTGCAGGTGCATTTGCTGCGATTTTCTCGAACCTTTCAGGTCTATTCATCACAAGTTCAGGAGCACTCGCTCATGACTTATATGCAACATTCTTCCGTAAAAATATCAGTGAAAAAGAACGTGTAATCGCTGGTAAAGTAGCAATCGTAATCTTAGGTTTCTTATACGGTGCTTTAGGTTTATTAGTTAAAGATGCTTCTATCGGACATCTAGTTGCCCTTGCCTTTACCGTTGCAGCAAGTACCTTTACACCTATTTTCATCCTTGGTATTTGGTGGCGAGGAATGACTGAAAAAGGTGCTATTGCAGGTCTTGTAATCGGATTACTTGTTTCAATGTGGATGATTTTCTTACCAAACACATTACCAACATTCTTACAATTCAAAATCCCTGGTCTAATAACAGTTCCGGTAGGCTTCTTATCTGTATGGATTGTATCTATGATTGACCGTAAAGTTCCTGCAGACGTTAATGAATTCATGAAGAAAGTACACTCCCAAGAAACAGAAGCAAGTTAATAAGAAAAGCGGAAGCGCCTGTTTAGCTCCGTATCTTCTTCCGCCCACCTACTGAGATAAAGGAAACACGAGGAGACGATAGTCAATTCGATGTGGACTTATCGTAGGGAGGTTGGTGAAGTCCACTAGGAGCTGGGCAGGTATAAGGTGTAAGGTTAGACACCACACAAAACTATTTATCTTTATAAAACTACAACGCCCACATAACATCATGTGGGCGCTCATTATTAATT
Organism: Bacillus massiliigorillae; assembly: GCF_000380245.2. Lineage (GTDB taxonomy): Bacteria > Bacillota > Bacilli > Bacillales > DSM-1321 > Bacillus_AD > Bacillus_AD massiliigorillae. The sequence goes on along the minus strand of NZ_HG428741.1, from coordinate 44,280 downwards.
TCTTATTTCAACGTAGCTACTACAAACTTACTCGGTAACATCTTTTTAACGGTACGATAAAACTTAGCATTAATATAAAAAAACTGCGACTGCATCCCACCAAGCTTAACCATTTTCTTCGCTAATACTTTTGTTTCTTTTTTCTCGTCCACTTTTTCATCAGATAAATATAGACCTAATAATCCACGGTGAATCAGTTTATGAAATCCCTTATGCGGAAGAAGATCTAAATATTGATCTGCCTTTTGAACAAAATGAGACATACGGGCAAATAGTTCCTGATTGTTTTCATAATAGAAACAAAAATTCAAATCTCCACCATCTAAATCTTCTTGTTGATCGATAAAATAATCGAGCATTATATGCAATCCTTGAATATAAGGAAAATATCCATTACGTATTTGCTCTGCATGATCATGTTTAAAATCATCTCGTAGAGCATATGAAATCAAGCAAAAAATCCCTAAGGTTGAACCTGAACAAGCTGAAAATTCGTACCAAGACATTTTAGGAAGATTACTTTTATGTAAAGAAAACCAATTTTTCAACCTTAATTCACGTTCATTCACATGCACGTGTTTATGGACCTGTAAATCAGAATAGTACGAACACAACTCTTGCAAATATCCCTCTATATGTTCAAAATTCTCTAGTTTACGTAAAAATGATTGACATGTTGAGACTAATTTTTTTAAATAACCTCCATCATCTTGATCTTCACGAAAACGATAATAATTGACCTCGGGGGAATTTGTTTGCAGCGAATGGAACATTGATTCGTGAAGTACAGTGAAGTCTTGATCATCCAAAGATGTACTACGATCACATAAATTATCTAAATAATCGCTAATCGTTTGATATGCAATAATGAATGAAATAGCTTCTGACTTACGATTTTCAGCAAGAAGAGCAAAAATCGCTCCTCCTTCACAATGAAAATCTTTATTCTCTATACTATCTATTGCTTGCTGTCTTAATTCTGGATTGGGAATCTTCCGTGCTTCCTCTTTCCAATAATGCAGTTCCTTCTGCACCTTTGGAAAAATCCCTTTATATACTTTATTCATTAACATTAAAGGTGTCGTAGGAATACTCAAATTACTTTTCCTCCTTAATTACACAACGTACCCTAAATTACGAAGTGCGTTTTCAACAAAACCCTTTGCATAATAAAATACATCTTCCTTTTCCGGCTCACTAAATAATTCATGGTATAGTCCATGCCATTCTTTATATGCTTTTTCGCTACATTGCGTATAATTAAACCATTCTTTAACCGAATGTCTATCCACAATTTTATCATCTCCAGCTTGCATTAGCAGAAGTGGAACATCTGATAAATCAGGAATATTTTCAAAAGCTTCCTTCACATTTGTTAGCAATTCATGATACCAACGAACAGATACTTTCGTTATGTACAACGAATCATTCGCGCTTGATTCACGCACTTCCGGATCTCTCGTTACCATGTCAATTGTTATACCAGTAGTTGCTTTAAAGCTTGGATAAGCAAGATTCAATACAGCTGATGCAGCATGAATAGCCTTAGATGGATAACTTACAAGCCCTAGACATGGAGAGGATAATATAAGCCCCGCAACATTTACTTCCATTTCCTGTAGTAAACGTATAGCTATTAGCCCTCCCATACTATGTCCTAGTAAAAAGATAGGCAAATGATACTCATATGCTTCCTGAATCCAATCTTTAACCTCTATTATATATTCTTCAAAAGAATTAATATGACCTCTCTTCGAACGAGTGGTTAATCCTTGTCCCGGTAAATCCCCCATTATGACATGGTAGCCGGCAGAGCGCCACATTTCCACTAACCATTTATAGCGGCCTTGATGTTCCATGGCTCCATGCACTATAACAATAACAGCCTTTGCATCCCCATCGGCTTCCCATTTATACATGTTGCTTGTTACCTCCTTATTAAGAAAAGCATAACTCTATTTTAAATCAATCCCCTATCGAAGGAAAGATATTGTACATATGTTAATTTTCAATATAAACTACCAATAGAATACTAATTCCACGAAATACACAAAGGGAGATGTGCATAATGATAGTTTATCCTTTTCACGAAAAAAAACCCGAAATTCACGACAGTGTATATCTTGCTGAAAACGCTGTAGTAACAGGGGATGTGAAGATTGGAGAGGAATCCAGTATATGGTTCAATACTGTTATTCGAGGTGATGTAGCACCCACTATTATTGGAAAAAAAGTGAATGTTCAAGATAATTCTGTTCTACATCAAAGCCCAAATAACCCGCTCATTTTAGAAGATGAGGTAACAGTTGGTCATAGCGTGATATTACATAGCTGCACAGTAAAAAAAGGTGCACTAATCGGCATGGGCTCTATCATTCTTGACGGGGCAGTTATTGGAGAAGGAGCCTTTATTGGAGCAGGAAGCCTAGTCCCACAAGGTAAAGTCATTCCACCAAACTCAATGGCATTCGGAAGACCAGCAAAAGTAATACGACCAACAAATGAAGCCGATATTCAAGATATGCTGCGAGTAAGCAGAGAATACGCAGAAAAAGGACAATATTATAAGTCTATTCAAGAATAATAAGAAAAGCGCAAGCGCCCGTTTGGCGACGTATAGATTGGAGCACTTCGACTGAGATAAAGGAAACACGAAGAGGCGATAGCTGATTCGATGTTGACTTATCGTAGGGAGATGGGCGAAATCTATACGTCACTGGGCGATGGAGCTAGACACCGCACAAATTTATATACTTTCTTATCTGTTAAGAAATACCGTCACCGGTCTTTTTTGATTGATGCTTCTTGATTTACATCCAATCAAAAAAGAGCTATGCGGCAGAAATAAGACGAGCTGTTCTTGAAAACCCGCACTTGGTTTTCAAAAGAGGTTGGCTTATTTCCGAGCATAGCAGGTGTAAGGTTAGACACTACACAAAATTATATACATTCTTATCTTTTAAAATCAGCCCACAGAAATTAAACTTACGGTCTCCTCTTATTTTTATGTAGTTAATTCTTATTAGCAAATATTAAGCCTCATTTACTTTCTTATTGAACTAATAGCCTGCACTAATCTAATAATCTGTTCAGTAGTTATTTGAAGTTGCTTACTTGTTACTTGTTGCGACATAGCATCTGCTAAATTGCGACATTCTGTTTGGATGGAAAAGACAGCATCCAAATATTGATTTAATTCATGTAATTCTGTATCAATTCGACCAGCTATACCGATAACCACTTTATGATGTTTCTTGGCCAGTTTCGCTACTCCAACAGGAACCTTGCCCATAACAGATTGCCCGTCAAGGCTACCTTCCCCCGTAATAATTAAGTCTGCTTCTTTGATTTTCCCTTCTAATCCGACCATATTTATAATCAAATCAATACCAGATTGAATATTCGCATCAAGCATACTAGCTAAAGCCCCTCCAAGACCACCTGCTGCTCCAGCACCTTTAACATCTTGAACATTGCGTTTGTATTTCTTTTCAATCAACTTAGCAAATTTGAACATAGCTGCCTCTAAAAGAATCATTTGCTCACGAGTGGCTCCCTTTTGACGAGAAAAAATTTGAACGGCACCTTGTTCACCATAAAAAGGATTCGTCACATCACTCATAACCGTAAATGTACACTCCTTCAATTCACTCATTACTTGTGAATCATTAAAGTCTTCCACTCTAACTAGCGGATTCCTGCTAATTCCAATGACCTCTCCCTTTTCATCGAAGAACTTCCAGCCTAATGCTTGAAGCATACCAATTCCAGCATCATTAGTGGCGCTTCCTCCTAAGGTAAGATAGAATTTACGATATCCCTTTGCAAGAGCATCTTTAATTAATTCTCCAAGTCCAAAACTGTTTGTATTCAAAGGATTTCTCGACTGTAGAGGAACAAGATTTAACCCTGTACTTTGGGCACTCTCGATGATTACACAATCTTCACCTCGAACCGATATTACTGCATAGGAAGCTTCTATTATATTCATTAATGGATCATGAACAGATACATTTACTCTTTCACCACCATTTGCATGAAGTAATACCTCAACTGTTCCTTCACCACCGTCCGCAATTCCAACAATTTCAACATTCGCATGAGGCGCAGAATTTATAATACCTTGCTTAATTTCTTGTCCCACTTGAAGTGATGATAACGAGCCTTTGAATGAATCAGTAGCTACAACAATCTTCACACCATTCCCCTCCAAGATTTATATTTCTTACATATTATTATTCACAAAAGAAAGAGAAATCACAATAACTCATCTTAAACATACTGTTAGTCCACTAAGTAAAAGTAAAATTAAAATTGAAATGAAACCGACTTCGAATGGTTTTAAAAGCATAAAAGGCGTCCAAAAAGTGATGTAAACCACTTTTTGGACGCCTTTTTAACTGTTTATTTATTTAACGCTGCTTGCTTTAATACTTCAGCTTTATCAGTACGTTCCCATGGTAAATCTAAATCGTTACGACCGAAATGTCCATAAGCTGCTGTTGCTTTATAGATTGGACGACGAAGATCTAACATTTTAATGATGCCAGCAGGACGTAAATCAAAATGTTTGCTAACTACATCAACTAATACATCCTCTTCTACTACACCAGTTCCAAATGTATCAACTGAAATAGATACTGGCTTCGCAACACCGATGGCATATGCAAGTTGAACTTCAACTTTATCAGCTAATCCAGCCGCAACCAAGTTTTTCGCTACATAGCGAGCTGCGTATGCTGCTGAACGGTCTACTTTTGTAGGATCCTTACCAGAGAAAGCTCCGCCGCCGTGACGAGCATATCCACCGTAAGTATCAACAATAATTTTACGTCCAGTTAATCCAGCATCACCTTGAGGACCTCCGATAACGAAGCGTCCAGTAGGATTAATAAAGTATTTCGTTTCTGCATCAATTAATTCTGCAGGAACTACTTCATTAATAACATATTTCTTAAGGTCCGCTTGGATTTGCTCAAGTGTTACATCAGGATCATGCTGTGTAGAAATAACAATTGTATCAATACGAACAGGTTTATTGTTCTCATCATATTCAACCGTTACTTGTGTTTTTCCATCCGGACGTAAGTATGCTAGAGTACCATCTTTACGTACTTCTGTTAAACGACGTGCTAATTTATGTGATAAAGAAATAGGAAGTGGCATTAGCTCCTTCGTTTCATTACATGCAAAACCAAACATTAAACCTTGGTCACCTGCACCAATTGCATCAATTTCTTCATTAGTCATTTGGCCTTCTCTAGCTTCAAGTGCTTGGTCAACACCTGCAGCAATATCAGCAGATTGTTCATCTATAGATGTTAAGACTGCACAAGTCTCAGCATCAAAACCATACTTAGCTCGTGTGTAACCAATTCCTTTAATTGTTTCACGAACTGTTTTTGGAATATCTACATAAGTAGAAGTTGTAATTTCTCCAGCAACAAGCACTAAACCTGTTGTAACTGAAGTTTCACACGCAACACGTGCATTCGGATCTTTAGCTAAAATGGCATCTAGAATAGAATCTGAGATTTGGTCACAAATCTTATCTGGATGACCTTCTGTTACTGACTCTGAAGTAAAAAGTCGACGTTTTTTTGACATCAAATTACCCTCCTCAAATATTGGTAGAGGCTGTTATGAATATTCATCATATTCATCTTCCCCTCTTTTGTTGACGGAAATCATTCCCTAGATACAGGAACTTGATTGGTTTTATTTAGGACTATTATGCCCATAAAAAAAACCTCTCCTTGATGTGAGGAAAGGGTACTTGTTTGTGTACATTTAAGCCTTTCGCTCTTATCGTTCAAGGGCCATTGCCTTGCATCAGGTTAGCACCTTCGCTTATATATGTTCTAAAAAACACATATAGCAGGTTGCTGGGCTTCGTAGGGCCTGTCCCTCCACCAGCTCGGGATAAGAGAAATCCGTTCAGACATAAATAATAACACACATCATAGATTTGTCAATATTTTTACAGGATTGATGACTTGAAAAAAACTAATTCTTTCATTATTATATTCTAATAAATCTACCTATTTTAAATTTATTAAATTCACAAAAAATACGTCTAGAGATAAAAAAATACGGTTTTAGGATAAATTAGTATAGATTAATAAATTTAATGTGTTATACTATTTGTTATGTTATACTAATATTAAGAAAATTACATTAATGATAAAGGAAGGTATCTCATAATGAATACAGTGGGCATTTCACATGAGCTACATGATTTGTTAAAAGGTAGTAATATCAATGTTCAACTATCTGTGCCTCAACTAGTTGAAAAAGTGTTAAATCGTAATGAGGGTGTACTATCTTCAACAGGTGCAGTAAAAGCTGATACAGGAAAATATACAGGTCGTTCACCAAAAGATAAATATATTGTTGAAGAAGATTCTACAAAAGATAAAATCGATTGGGTATCTAATCAACCTATTTCTCAAGACATATTCTTGAAACTTTATAATAAAGTTATTGCTTATTTAAAAGAACAAGAAGATGTATTTGTTTTCAAAGGCTTTGCTGGCGCTGATAAAAAATCAAGTTTACCAATTCAAGTAGTAAATGAATACGCATGGCATAATCTATTTGCACATCAATTATTTATTCGACCTACTGAAGCGGAACTAGTTGATCACGAATCACAGTTCACAGTAATTTCAGCTCCTAATTTCAAAGCTGATCCTGCTATTGATGGCACAAAATCAGAAACATTCATCATCATTTCTTTTGAATACAAAACCGTTTTAATTGGTGGAACAGAATATGCTGGTGAAATGAAAAAATCTATATTCTCTATTATGAACTATTTACTACCAGAGAACAATATTCTTTCAATGCACTGCTCTGCAAACGTGGGTAAAGAAGGCGATGTTGCGTTATTCTTTGGTTTATCTGGAACAGGTAAAACAACGCTATCAGCAGACCCTAACCGTAAATTAATCGGGGATGATGAACATGGATGGTCATCTCATGGCGTTTTCAATATCGAGGGTGGCTGCTACGCTAAATGTATCGGTCTTTCACGTGAGAAAGAGCCACAAATTTTCGATGCGATTCGCTTCGGCTCTGTATTAGAAAACGTTGTACTTGATGAAAATTCTAGAATTGCAGACTACGATGATAATTCACTTACTGAAAATACTCGTGCTGCTTATCCAATCGATGTAATGAACAATATTGTTAAGCCAAGTATTGCTGGACATCCAAATACAATTATTTTCTTAACAGCTGATGCTTTTGGAGTACTACCTCCAATCAGTAAATTATCAAAAGAACAAGCAATGTATCACTTCTTAAGTGGATATACAAGTAAGCTTGCTGGTACGGAACGCGGTATTACAAGCCCAGAAGCAACATTCTCAACATGTTTCGGTTCACCTTTCCTACCACTACCTGCAACAGTTTATGCAGAAATGCTTGGCAAAAAAATTGACGAGCATAACGCTAACGTATTCTTAGTAAACACTGGCTGGACTGGTGGCGAATACGGTGTAGGTAGTCGTATGAAACTAGCTTATACACGTGCTATGATTCAAGCGGCTTTAGAAGGCGATTTAAATAATGTGGAAACTGAAAAAGACGTTATATTTGGACTTGAAATTCCACAACACGTTCCTGGTGTACCAGATGATGTATTACAACCAAGTAAAACATGGCAAGATAAAGCGGCTTATGAAGCTAAAGCAAAAGATTTAGCAAAACAATTCCGCGAGAATTTCACTAAATTTGAAAATGTTTCTTATGAAATTAAAGAACTTGGTGGTCCGATCCAATAAGATTAATCTATTCTCATTAATCTTTAATTAAAAAAAAGTCCTAAGTGAATACTGTTCACTTAGGACTTTTTAGTATACGTCATCATATTAATCTACATTTTTCCGAAGTACATATATAATAGATTCAAACACTTGAATCCCATTAGCTAGGATGCGCTAGGGCACAAAACGTGGCTAACTTACAGAAAGGACTTAATAATAGTGAAGAACATAAAAATTGATCCTATTCTATATACATCCACTGATCATTGGCTAAATACTTTCCTTGCTTCTGCAAAAGAAAGACCTATTTACAATAAAGATACTAATGTCTTCACCTTTCAACGAATTGGACTTCAAGTCCTTGGTATTCCTTTGGATGAAGATGACTATTATAATTCTCTATTCGAGATGCATCAAAAGGATTATATCTATGTTTTAAGTGAAGACCTTGATAAAACAATCAATCAAGGCGTTTTTAAGTCCATTCAAGAAATATTAGAGCTTCATCAGCAACAGCCTAAAGGCTTATCTATTAATCGTTTAATCGCTTTTATGTATGGTAAGAACCTAATCCCTAAATATAAGGACACTACTTTAAATCATCACATACAACAAACAGTTATTAAAGTCGTTGAATACTTTCAAAGTCAGCATAATACTGGACTGCAATCACCAGAATTTAGACGTTTTTTAATTGATATGGTGAAATGGATGCAAAATCACCTGGCGAAATGGATGGCAAACAGTAAATTCGATGATGATTATCCAAAAGTCGTGTGGTACGGGAATTTAACAGAAAGTCAAAAATACTTTTTAATATTGCTAATGGAGTTCGGTTGCGATGTACTCATCTTTCATCCAAGCGGTGTTGATCAGTTTGCAGACATTGACCCTACCAACCGTTATTCAATTGTTTATAACTATTCTAATACTGGAGAGCTAGAGCCTTTCCCTACCCAAATGAGAGAAAGACAAACGACAGTCGCCTACCGTGCAAACAAACAATTAGAAAAAATGATGAACGATCAGCATTCAGGTGTATTCAAGCCTTGGCAATTTCGTAATCATAGCCCTACTTCTATCACAATGAAAATGACATATGATGACATATTTATATATGAAAAAGAAAAAGCGATGATTCGACCTGATTTTAAAGTAGACCAAGGTAAAGTGTATATTCCCGTAATCTTTGCGAAAATTCAAGGAGTATCAAAAGACCGTAAAGAATACTGGGAAAGAATGAGAGAATTAAGCGACAACGCATTAACGCTAACCATTCATCAATTTCCTTTTTCACAAATAACGAAGGCAAATTATCATTATCATTTTCAACATTCATTAAATAAAGGCAAATTATCACCCGAAAAAATGATAAAGGGTAGCTGGTGGCAATATGGGCACTTACCTAACGAGCTACAGTTAGCCATTGCCCATACGATTAAGGAGTATTGTGAACAACCTAAATTGAGAAAGCTCGAACAGGAATCCGATTACGATTTACAATTATTTCTATTTAAACAAGCTTCAAGAATACCAGAAGTCATTTTACAGCTTCTCCAAAAGTATGATTATGCACAGGACATACCGAAACTACTGCTCTATCATATGGAAACAAACGGTGACCTGTCACGTGAGGATGCTGCTTTATTACTATTTTTAAATGAATTTGGCTTAGATCTCATATTATATAATCCTGCTGGTCATAACGATATTGAAAACTACATCGATACCAATTATTATGATTCTCATTGGTTAGAAGAAGTCGTGTTTAATCAAGAGTTTGAAGGTTTTACTAAGAAAAAAGGTTCATTAATATCTAAACTTATCAATAGAATTTTTTGAATGAACAATCCTTCCCTCTTAACGAGTGAGAAAACATCGTACTTAAAATAAGAACATAATTGAATAGGAGTGTTAAAGTATATGACAACATCTTTATCTTTGGAAAAACAAGAATTAAACCAACAAACAGCTAATCAACTGAGAGTACAATTACGAGAAGATCCTCAAGTTCTTCAAATCGTACAAGCAATTGATTTAAGAGATCAAAATGAACTTTTAACAATTGGAAAAGAACCAGCAGAGAAACTATCTCGCTTTTCCGATCGCATTCTAAACTCTATGTCTGTATCAAAGCTTGATGAATCTAGTAAACTACTAAATCAACTTGAGAATGTCATGAAGAAATTTGATAAAAATGAAATCATGAAAGAACCTGGTTTTTTCGATAAAGTTTTCAAACGTGCTCAGAAAACAATTGAAGCTTTATTTAAGAAATATCAAACTCTTGGTGGTGAAATTGAAAAAATTCATGTTCAATTTTCCATGATTGAAGACGAACTAAAACGCGCTAATATCGATTTAGAAGGATTATATGAAGAGGATATAAACTATTACTTCGAGTTAGAAAAATATTCAGTTGCTGCAGAAATGAAATTAGAAGAATTGAACACCACTGTCATTCCTCAATTCGAGGAGCGTGTAAATAACGGTGATCAAATGGCTCGCATGCAATTAGAGAAATATCGTACCGTAAAAGAATTATTAGAGCGAAAAATTGACGACCTTGAAAAAGCTCGTATGGTCGCTGTCATCGCAGCTCCACAAATTAAAACAATGCAACGAGGTAATAATGATTTAATTGCCAAAATCAATAGTGCCTTCGTAACAACTATCCCAATCTTTAAAATGGGTATCATTAATACCGTACATGCGAAGCGCCAAAAAATGCATTCAGATTCATTAAATGCCTTTGAAGATCGCGCTAATCAAATGCTTAAAGATGTAACAGCTGACATCATGAATCAAAGTGTAGAAATTGCTCAACGCTCTGGAAGCTCTAGTATCAAACTAGATACGATTGAAAATATGTGGGATACTATTACGAAAGGCATAGATGACTACAAAAAAGTAAAAGATGAACAAGCTATGCAACGTATTGAAGACAGAAAACGTTTAGAAGTTCTTCGTGAAGATGCAAAGAGAGTTCTATCAAACTATTAATATTTCATTTTTATAAAAATAATCACAATTAATGAAACATTTCGACAAGAAATTCGTATACACTATAGTCAGAAACCAAATATAAAGATTCGACAACAAAATAGCAAATGGAGATGATTCTTAGTATGGTTATTAGTCTACAAAAAGGACAACGTATTGATTTAACAAAAGGCAATGCTAGTTTGAATCAGATTATGGTTGGATTAGGTTGGGACCCTGTTGGTAAATCTTCAGGTGGTGGTCTTCTAGGTGGACTTTTTGGTGGAAACAAAAACGCTAATATAGACTGCGATGCATCCGTCATAATGTTACAAAATGACAAATTCGTAAACAAGAATGACTTAATTTATTTTGGAAATTTAAAAAGCAGCTGTACATCCGTTCGTCACTCAGGAGACAATTTGACAGGTGATGGTGACGGGGACGATGAACAAATCATGATTAATTTAAAATCAATTCCTGAACGCTACAACAAACTTGTATTCGTCGTTAATATTTATGATGCTGTGAATAGAAAACAAGATTTTGGAATGATACAAAATGCTTACATTCGAGTAGTAAATGATTCATCAAAACAAGAATTGGTTAAATTTAACCTTACTGATAACTACGGCGATCTTACAACACTCGTAACTGGTGAGATTTATCGTCATAATGGTGAATGGAAGTTTGCCGCTATCGGAGATGGAACTAGAGATAGAAATCTGTCTGAAGTAGTTTCAAAATTCCAGTAACTTATTATATTAATATAATTTTAAGGAGTTGTTTAACATGGCAGTCATTTCTCTTGCTAAAGGTCAAAAAGTTGATTTAACGAAAACAAATCCAGGTCTTTCAAATGTAATCGTAGGTCTAGGTTGGGATGTTAATAAGTATGATGGTGGTAAAGATTTCGATCTTGATGCTTCTGTTTTTCTATTAGATGAAAGCGGAAAAGTAAAAGGCGGAGAAGATTTCGTATTCTACAATAATACTACAGGAGCAAATGGTGCAGTTGTTCACACAGGAGATAACCTTACTGGAGACGGTGATGGTGATGATGAGCAAGTAAAAGTATCGATTAAAGAAGTGCCAAACCATATTCAAAAAATCGCCTTTACTGTAACCATCCATGAAGCGGAAACTCGCAACCAAAATTTCGGAATGGTTTCGAACGCTTTCATTCGTGTTGTTGATGCTGACTCTAATGCAGAGCTAGTTCGCTTCGACCTTGGTGAAGATTTCAGTATTGAAACAGCTGTTGTAGTCGGTGAATTATACCGTCATAATGGTGAATGGAAATTTAGTGCAGTTGGTTCAGGTTATCAAGGTGGACTAGCAGCGCTATGTAACGATTTTGGCTTGCAAGTAGGTTAATAAGAGCCCTATTGGTAGTTTTATCGTGATTAAAAAGCCAAAATTATAGGCATCTTTCAATAAGATAAAGGATGAAAGGCTGTCTTAGAAGCGATTACGAATCACTTCCGAGACAGCCACTTCAACTTCATATTCTCTACGAAAAAATCTTCCGCTTATTGTTTTCTATTTTGAAACAACTAATTGATTAAAAGGATGATAAACTATGGCAATTCAATTAAGTAAAGGTCAACGCATAGACCTAACAAAAAATGATCCAACATTACAGAAAATCACTATTGGCTTAGGTTGGGATGTTAAACATTTTGACGGTGGTCAAGACTACGATCTTGATGCTTCTGTTTTTTTATTAAATGCTAACGATAAATGTCGAAATGAATTAGATTTTATTTTTTATAATAACTTACAAAGCCCAGACGGCTCTGTTGTTCACACTGGTGATAATCGTACCGGTGAGGGAGATGGTGATGATGAATCAATCCAAATCGATTTAACACGCGTTCCGAAAGATGTTGAAAAAATCGCAATCACAGTTACTATTCACGACGCTGAAAGTCGCGGACAAAATTTTGGTCAAATCGCTAATGCGTTCGTCAGACTAGTAAATGAAGATACAAATAATGAAGTTTTACGTTATGACTTAGGAGAAGATTTCAGCATTGAAACAGCTGTCGTTTTCTGTGAAATTTATCGCCATAACGGAGATTGGAAGTTCTCAGCAGTTGGTTCTGGCTATCAAGGTGGACTGCAATCATTAGTTCGAGCTTATGGATTAGACGCGTAATTTCCCTATTCTTAAACCACACACATTCATGAGGAGTTATGCTCTCTTCTATATAAAGCGGAGGTTATATTTTTGGAAATCATCGAACAAATATTCAGTACTTATGCGCTATTTTTTGATTTAGATATGTGGGTGAAAGTTTTATCTGACCCTGTATCTTGGGGACTAATTGGATCATTAGTCATTATGGAAGGGCTATTATCCGCAGACAATGCATTAGTACTTGCCGTATTGGTTAAGCATTTACCTCCAGAGAAAAGAAAGAAAGCACTTATGTATGGGCTACTTGGCGCATATGTATTTAGATTTATATTCATCGGAATCGGCGTATACTTAGTAAAATTCTGGTTCATCAAAGTATTAGGTGCCGCTTACCTTGCATGGATTTCAATCAATCATTTTCGTAGTAAAGGAAACGACGATGATGAAGAAAAAGAATTCAATAAGAATAGTTGGTTAGTTCGTACATTCGGTGTATTCTGGGCAACTGTTATTATGGTTGAAATGATGGATATTGCTTTCTCAGCAGATTCTATTCTAGCTGCTTTTGCGATTTCTGACCAAGTTTGGGTTCTACTTCTTGGGGGTATGATTGGTATTTTATTAATGCGTACCGTTGCACGTTTCTTTCTTGTATTAATAGATAAAATTCCTGAGCTAGAAAATACAGCTTTTATTTTAATTGGTATCATTGCTTTAAAAATGTTTGTAAGTGTATTCGGTTATGAATTACCGCATGAGATTTTCTTTTTAATCATTATTGCAGCATTTGTTATTACCTATATAATTCATAAAATCAACCAGAATAAAGTTACAAAGGCAGAAACGGCTGCCACAAAGGAAGACAAATAATCTTTCATGGGCTACTGCAAATGCGGTAGCCTTTGTTTTTTGTATGATATTTACAATTTGTTGCTTTCAACGACACTTACGAATAGGAGTGAAATGCTAATTGAAACACTTCAATTTTGATAACCAGCAAAAGAAAAATGAAATTTTCTATAAAGAACCCGAATCATTTACTAAATTCACCAATCGAGAAAGTTTATCTTTTGCTCTCGGTGCAACCTTATATATGCCTGCAACGAAAGCAACCATCGCTCAAGATATCATAGGTAATAAATATCCTGAATTAACATCGATGGTTATTGATTTAGAAGATGCCGTTGGCGATTTAGAACTCGAAGGTGCAGAGCAGCAATTATATGAACACCTATCAACTATTAAACAAGCCATAGATGAACAAATCATCACCTATGATGAAATACCATTAATTTTTATTAGAGTTAGAAATCCTGAACAAATGACAAAAATCACTAACCGACTTGGCATATTACAAACAGTATTGACTGGCTATGTTTTCCCTAAATTCAGCTATGAAACTGGCAAACAATATTTACGTATTTTACGTAAATGGAATTCGGAAGATATGGTTCTATATGGAATGCCTATTTTAGAAACTGCGGAAATTATTTATAAGGAATCTCGTGTAGAAGCTTTACTACGAATTAAATCATTAATAGATTCCTATAAAGACTTCATTTTAAATATTCGAATTGGAGCTACAGATTTCTGCGGATTATTTGGAATTAGAAGAAAAGCCGACATTACCATCTATGATGTTGCCATCATAAGAGAATGCATTACAGATATTATCAATATTTTTAATAGAAAAGACAGTTCCTACGTAATTTCAGGACCTGTATGGGAGTTCTTCACTAAAGAGCAAAGAATTTTAAAACCAAAATTAAGAACCTCTCCCTTCCAAGAAAAGTTTGGAACTAACGGTTTAGAATTACGATCTGAAATAATTAATCAATATATGGACGGTTTAATGAATGAGGTAATCTTGGATAAATTAAACGGACTACATGGTAAAACCGTTATCCACCCTACCCACCTTTCGATTGTAAATGCGTTATATATTGTCACTCATGAAGAATACATTGATGCTTTAAGTGTCATTGACAATAGCGAACAACAAATTGGCGTAGCCAAAAGCTTATACGGAAATAAGATGAATGAAATGAAGCCGCATTTATATTGGGCAAAACAGATTATATTGCGAGCCAAAGTGTTTGGCGTCTTTAATCCAAGTCAAGACTTTACGACCATCCTAATGGAAGAACAAAATCAAAATGAACTGTTTGAGGTGAAATAATGAAAGTAGCAGCTTTTTCTGAACAAGAAATACATCACATTCTAGATAACTTTCAAGTTCAAATAAACATCCATTCCAATCCTTACAACATACCTTTACATCAATTATTTCAAATGGCAGCTCGAATAAACACGAAACGAAGCTTTTTATTTGTAAGTAAAATATTAGGGAAGCACTTAGCGGTGAAACCTCTTATTCCTTTATTAACAGGAACTTTATTAGCAATGCGTTATAAGGAAATCGTGCACGGAGAAAAAGACGAACGTGCTCAAGTAATTGCGACTGCTCTGCAATCTAAACAAAATCTATATCAATTACAAGCATTAATTGAAAATGAACCCATACCTTTAGCGGTACCTATTACTATAATTGGCTTCGCTGAAACAGCAACCGCTCTAGGACATGCAGTGTTTCATTCATTTAATAACAATGCAAGCTACATTCATACAACTAGAGAAAACATTCAAAATCTATCCTCTTCCATTCATTTCGAGGAGGAACATTCACATGCAACTAGCCATAGAGTGTATGCGTTGGACGATACTTTCTTAAAGAACAATCAAGAAATTGTCCTTGTCGATGATGAAATTACGACTGGGAAAACAGCATTGAATATTATTCGTACGCTAAAAGAATATAATCCTACCAAAAAAGTATTTTCTATTGTTTCCATTCTTGACTGGAGAACAGCCGAGCATCGAGAACAATATCGTCAATTAGAGAAAGAATTAAATATTACAATTCATGTCATTTCATTAATTGAAGGAAACATAACTATTAACGGTACACCAACACTTGCGCGTGAGCAAAAAGAAACTATTTCTTCCACACAGCAAGAGATTACGTTCATACCTTTATACGAACATATGGAAAAGGATAATTTTTTACCATTCTCTTCAACAAGTGAAAACCAAACGAAGCACCCTTCCCCATACCTTAAATCAACCGGAAGATTTGGTTTAACAAAAGAAGAAGATATACTTTTCTCAAATCAATGTTGTGACTTAGCTCAGTATGTAGCTAACTATCGTAAAGGAACAAAATCATTAGTCATTGGTACAGGTGAGTTCATGTACATTCCAATGAAGATTGCATCTGAAATGGGAAACGGTATTTATTATCAATCTACAACGCGTAGCCCTATTTATCAAACAGAACATGAAACTTATTCTATACGTAGCAAATTTACTTTTGAAAGCCCTGAAAATCCAGGCGTAACGAATCACCTGTATAATATTGAATCGAGTCAATATGATGATGTATTTATCTTTATCGAAAGGCTATCTACCTATGATCATATCCATTCATTAATTGAAGAGCTAAAGCGGACTCACATCCCTCATATTAATATTGTAGTAATGACGAAGGCTGGTGAAGATCAATAATGCTATATACCACAAGAGAACCAGATATTATGGGTAGCTATTCTCAAGATGATATTCAATTTTTATTACGAGATATATCCACTATTATGTCGGAAACAAAAACAGAAGATCGTGAGAAACTTATACAATCAGGCAGACATTATTCAGAAATGTTACCCATTGAATATCAACCTAATGAGGAATACGTTGCTTTATTTTCAAATTCATTGCAATTATATGCTAAACGAATTGCCATTGCAGTAGGTGTAGTCGCTGAACAAATCGTAAAGAAGAATGGTCTTCAAGACCTTGTAATTGCAAGTCTTGCTCGTGCTGGTACACCAATAGGTATCCTTATTAAGCGTTATATAAAACATAAATACAAAGTAAACATTCCACATTATTCTATCTCCATTATTAGAGGTAGAGGAATTGATAAAACGGCTATACAGTATATTTTCTCTCATCATCCAAATGCTCACATTCAATTTGTTGATGGCTGGACAGGAAAAGGAGCAATTACAACTGAATTACAACAAGCTTGTGCTTCCTATAATTCGACTCATGAAAAGAGGCTAGATTCGAGCTTAGCCGTACTTGCTGATCCAGGGCATTGTACGGAACTATTCGGTACACGAGAAGATTTCTTAATACCTTCCGCTTGCTTAAATTCCACTGTATCTGGTCTAGTAAGCAGAACAGTGCTAAATTATGAGTTTATGGAGGAAGATGATTTTCATGGCGCGAAGTTCTATAAAGACTTAAGCTCCGTCGACGTTTCTAATCTATATATCAATACAATAACAAATGAATTTGCTCACGTTGATAATGACACACGAAAAACTTTGCTAGAACAACAACAGCAAAATCTCACTCCAACTTGGAAAGGCATGCAATCAGTCTTTGCAATTGGAGAGAAATATAATATTTCAAATATCCATTTCATCAAGCCAGGGGTTGGAGAAACAAGTCGAGTTTTGTTGCGGAGAGTACCGTGGAAAATATTAATTAATCCCCTCTTTTCAAATGATTTAACTCATATTCTATTACTAGCAAAAGAACGAAAAGTTCCAATAGAAGAGTATACAGAAATGTCTTATTCATGCTGTGGAATCATTAAAGAATTATAAGGGGGCTTTCCATGCTACTATTTACTTCCGATTTAGACCGAACACTGATTTATTCAGACCATATGATAAAGAAATTCCCTTTTGTAGGTGAAAGCATTCCTGTAGAATTCAAGGATCAACAAATCATCACATATATGTCAAAGCAATCGATTGAATTGTTAAAACAAATTAACCAAAACCAGTACTTTGTTCCAGTCACAACAAGAGCATACTATCAATATAAGCGAATCTCCATTTTCCAAAATGAAATCAAGCCAAAATATGCGGTTGTATGCAACGGTGGTACAATTCTCGTCAATGGAAAAATCGATGTAGACTGGCACCAATATATCCATAAGAAAATAGCTACAACTTGCGCTCCTAAAGAAGATATGATGACTGCTTTTGCAAGAATCCGTCATTCTTCGTGGGTTGTAAAAGAATTCTATGTTGATGATTTCTTTTATGTTTTTCATATTATTCAAGAGTCTATTCCCCACTCAGAATTACAATCTTTTGAGGAGGAATTACACACTCTAGGTTGGAGATTATTTTTACATGGAAAAAAACTTTATATTCTTCCATTTCCTTTAGATAAAGCTGCTGCTGTTGCTAGAATACAAGAACAACTCGATTATGACCTTCATATAGCTGCAGGAGATTCCGTAATGGATTATAGTATGATTGCTAGTGCCAACATTGGTTATAGTCCAATACACGGAGAATTATTTGAGAAGCAACCAAATGCTGCAAATGCAAACTGGATTCAGCAAAATGGGGTACGCTCGACTGAGGAATTATTATCCTTAATCCTTTCCTTGCAAAAGACTCCTACACTTTGAGTCAATCGAAAAATAGCCATACATCTACGCTTTACGCTGTAAATGTATGGCTATTAATCACCTATTCTTTTACTACTTCTAAAGACTCATTCCTTACCACTGACTCTTCTCGTTCAGCTTTACTTACCGCTTTATAATTTCTAGTAAAGGCACTAACTGCTAATGTAATAACAATATTAAGAATAACAACTACTAATCCCACATCAAAATCTTTTAAGACTTGTGGAAATGAAGGAAATAAATCACCAATTGTTGTATTCGTAATTGTTAAATAAGCAACCATCGCTACACCTGAAACCATCCCAACAATTGCTCCAGGAAGCGTAACCGGATTTTTCTTAAATAAACTAAAGAAAAGAGCAGGAAATAGTTGTGCCATCAAGCTATAAGCCATTAAATACAATGTTGAAATCGTTTTTCCACCATTAAAAGTACCGTAAAGCGCAACGATTGCAATAATCGGAACAAAAATACGTGTTATGTTTGCTAATTGTTGATCAGTTGTCTTCGGCTTCCAAACTTTATACACATTATTAGCAACTATAGTTGCCGCAGATGTAAGAAGCAGTGAACTAGGTACTAGAGCGGCTAATGCTCCAGCAGCACCAATAAAACCAACAAGCCAAGGGTCAAATGACATTTTAGCAAATTTAAATAATACTAAGTCTGTACTTGCACCACCAAGATCTGTAACTTGGAGAGTAGCAGCAAATCCGATAAATAAAGCAAATATTAAAATAGTTGAATAAATAGGCATTGTTGCAGCAGTCCAGCGGATGGACTTGGCGCTTTTAGACGCGTAAACCGAAGTATGCATATGCGGCCACATATAATAAGATACACCTAACATAATGGTAGTTGTGATAAACCACGTTGTGCTTAGTCCACTATCAGGTAGTGTAAGAAAATCAATTTTCTCTTTATCAATTGCTTTAAACATAGATTCAAAACCACCATAATAATGCATAGGCAAATAAATACCCATAAATACAATTACAGCTAGAATCATAATATCCTTAATAATGGCAGTCCAAGCTGACCCACGTATACCTGAAATAATAACGTAGAATGTAACAGAAAGAACGCCAATGAAAATAGCTACATTAGGTGAGATGGCTCCGTAAGAAGCTTCCGATACTATTATCCCTAAACCTTTCAATTGGACAATTAGATAAGGAATAATAGCGATAATACTAATAATAGCTACGATAACGCCTAGAGTAGTACTATCGTATTTTTTCACATAAAAATCAGACTGTGATAATAGTTTTTGCTCTTTTGAATACTTCCAAATTGGAGGTAAAATCCAATAGGCTACTATAAAGAAGAAGCAATTAAACACGTAAATGGCAGACATTCCAGAGGAAAAAGTAAAGCCAGTAGCCCCTAAGAATGTAAATGTCGTGAATATCTCTCCTGCTAACAAGACGAAAATAAATATTGTCCCGAAGCTCCGACCGCCAACCGCCCATTGCTCCATATCCATATCTTGACCTTTTCGAGCAAACAGTCCTAATATAATGGCTAATACTAAAAAGCTACCGATAATTACGATTGAAATATTCATGACTCACTCTCCTCTTTATTATCAGGATCAACTTTATACGCTAAAAGTAAAAAGACTGAAGTGAGTATTACCCAAGATACCTGCCAAAAAAGAACAAAAGGAAGTCCTAATACATACGGCTCAACTCGATTAATTACCATTAAACACCCTATAGCAGGGATTAAACTTAATATGACAGATAGCTTCTTCATCAGGTTTGCTCCTCTCTCATCAAATGAGTATATGATGTGATACATTCATTTGTAGGTATGTTACATGAATTGAAACGCTTACAAACAAACATTAGCCAAATGACCATACATATATTCTCAATCTATTATTCATTCATTGCTTTTCCAATTAATTGATGAAAGTATTGTAGGCCTTGCTCAGTTGGTGAATATATTCCTCTTCCAAATGCCTTTGAATGAAATCCTTTTTGTAGAAGTTCCACAAGACCAAAATCTTCTTCTCGTACTTGATCCACAAATTTAATTAGTTCTTCTTGTTCTTCCGTTAACTCTGTGTTTGCAAAATAATAGCGATATACAGCTAATGTGCGTTCTTCATCCAGTGGATATAGTTGTGTTGTAGTCATATTTCCATTACCCGGATAAATACTAACCATCATATTTGGCCAAACCCAATAGAAACGTGCCCCATCACTTTCCTCTTTATTTCGAACCGTTGAACATTGATAAGAGTAATTATCACTTGGAACAATACTATAATTGGATAAGTCAAAAGTTCTTGAGAAGCCAGGATGAGCAATTGGACAATGATCACATTCTAAGTAATTATCAACTACAGCCTTCCAGTTTGCTTCAACTACTCGTTGATTTTCACGACATAAAATTAAAGAATCTAGAAAATCATATTGACCTATATCTTGTAAAAATGTTGCATATTCTTCATCAAACGCTTTAGCATCTGGATCTAAATTCACAAAAATCATTGAGTTACGTATCGCTAATTGAATACTGCGCATACAACTAAATTCACCTAAATCCTTCGTATCGAAATTAGGTGTTCTATGAACTTTACCATCTAAATGAAACGTCCAGCCATGATAAGAGCACTGTAATATTTTCTTTTTGCCTTTTTCACTCGTTTCAATCCTTGTTCCACGGTGAGGACAAATATTATATAAAGCATGAATATTACCATCTTTAGCATGCGTAATAATAATTGGTTCTCCTGCTAGTTCAAGAGTGAAAAAATCTCCTATATTCGCTAACTGACTTGTATGTCCTACTAGAATCCAATTCTTCGAAAAAATCGCTTTCATTTCTTTATTATAAATTTCTTTACTAACATAATTGTCATAAGGCAATGTCGTTTCTAATGATTGTACATTGTTTGTTGAAGTCATTCTTCAAATCCTCCCTTTTAGTAATGAATTTTTTTCTTTCTAAATATTAGTAATGCAAGTATTGTGCCATTTACGAAAAACCTATTGCCATAGGGTTTATATCTTTTTTATCACCCTCAAAAGGAGATAAAATGTTATAATTAACTGAATTATTTCAATTTTGACTCAATTTAACTTTTATAAGATAGTACAAAATTTACTTAAAGAAAATCTCATCGTTTGAAAGGAGTCAGTCAATGCAAAAATCTATCGCTCATAAAGAAAAAATTGAAATCAGTATGGAAACAATGAAAAAAATTCTAGACTATTCTCCCAATGAAATTTACGTATTAAACAAAAATGGACAAGTTCTTTATGCAAATAAAGCTTATGAGAATCATTATGGACTCAAAGAAAGTGACATTATTGGAAAATCAAACGACGAATTTTTTTCTAAAGGCTATTGGAAACCTAGTATTCTGCCCCTTGTAATGAGCAGTAAACAGGAGACTACAATTACACAAGTCTCTTATATTGGCAAAGAAATCATAACTACTGCCATACCACTACTAAACGAAAATGAGGAAATAGAACTTATTATTACGACCGGGCAAGATCCAAACTATAAGGAATTATTACTTTCAAAAGAATCAAAGGCTGAGCCTACAAAAGTGGAACCTATTATTAATCCAATGACGACAAACAATAAGGAAATGAAAAATGTAGTAAGCTTAGCTCAAAGGGTGGCTAAAGTGGATACAACGATCTTAATCCAAGGTGAATCAGGAACTGGTAAAGGCGTTTTAGCAAAGTATATCCATGAAAAAAGCGCTCGTAGAAATGGACCTTTTCTCTCATTAAATTGTGCTACAATTCCCGAACATCTCCTTGAATCTGAATTATTTGGTTATGTGGAAGGGGCATTTACAGGAGCTACAAAGCACGGTAAAGAAGGGCTTCTAGAAATGGCTAATGGAGGAACGATTTTTCTAGACGAAATCGGCGAAATTTCACCTAGTACCCAAGTAAAACTACTAAAAGTTATTCAGGATTTAGAATTCATTCCAGTCGGAGGAAGAAAAGTTAAAAAAATTGATGTACGAATTATTTCAGCAACCAATCGAAATTTACATGAGATGGTACAAAACAAACAATTTAGAGAGGACCTATATTACCGACTACATGTTATTAATATACATATTCCTCCTTTACGAAAACGAAAAGAAGACATCATTCCACTAACTAATTATTTCAACACGCTTTTTAATAAAAAATATCGTGTTAAACGACTAATTAGTAAGGAAGTTTTAGATGTCTTTTACCGTTACTCTTGGCCAGGAAATATTCGTCAATTAGAAAACATGATTGAGAGTCTTGTCGTAACAAGTGATTCAATTATTGAATTACGCAACTTACCTGATATACTTTTTCAAAAAAACAACTCATCTTCTACCCTATTAAACACCTCAGACGTTACTTTACAAGATGCCCTAGATGACTGTGAAAAAAGCATAATTGTCAACTCCTATAGAAAATACCGAAATACAAGAAGTGTTGCAGCAGATCTATCGATTAGTCAATCTAAAGCATCAAGATTAATTCGGAAATATTGTAAAGACATAGATTTTACGATTGATTAATAATTGTCTTACACAATTAAACGTAAAAAAGGAGCTGTCCATCGTCTACTATATCAACGCATGGACAACTCCTAACTTCCTATTTCGTTAATCTTCCCAAATTGAATCTAATAGAGATTTTATTTCATGGCTTCTTTTTTCAGTTGCAACTTTATCCGTAAACCATTTGGCTTCCTTTAGCTCAACAACATCTCCAACAGCCACATCTTCTCCTACACTTGCACGTGGAAAATCTTTTGTTTTTCCATCTATCTCAATAATAACAAACTCATCTTCAAAGCGATCAACTATCCCTCTCATCTAAACACATCCTTATTGTGGAGTAAAAGCAGTTTGAGTACTAGTTGTTTGACCATTAGCTGTAACAGTTATATCTCCATTAACCGTAAAGCCTTTAGCTGCACGCCCTGTTCTAAATGTAATAGTAGCAACACCATTTGCAGCCGTCACACCAGAATATTGTGTATCTGTTGATTTATAATGTAAGTTCAATTGAACATTTGCTCCTTGAACCGGCTTTCCGTTTTGATCTTTCACATTTACTGTCACCGTTACAGAAGCATTTTGACCTGGATTAGAATCATCAATTGTTGCATTTACTGTAATGGGTGTAGTCACTGTTGCATTACCCGCTGGAGCATTATTCACCTGATTACTAGCACTAGGCTGTTTACTAGTATTAGGTGATTGGCTAGATCCCGTATATTTCCAATCACTCTTATTTACTTCTAAATTATTACCATTGCTTTTGAATATAATCGTACCATCTGTATCTGTACGATATATTTTCGCACTGGCATTTGTAAGTCTCGCAAGAATTTCTTGCTCTGGATGTCCATAATTATTCTTTCCTACTTGAATTACTGCATATTTCGGTTGGACAACGTCAATAAACGCCTGACCTGTTGAATGTCTACTGCCATGGTGACCGACTAGCAGAACATCTGATTTCAATGTTTCACCTGATGCAATCATAGCTTCTTCGGACGGTAATCCAGCATCTCCTGTAAATAAAAATGAACGCTCACCATATACTAAACGAACTACAGCGCTCATTTCATTTGTCTCATTTGACACTCCAATTGGTGCGATCATTTTCGCTTGTACAGCAGAGTCTAGCTCAAGAGTAACTCCCGCTTGAGCAGTTGTAACTTTCAAACCTTTATTTTGTACCGATTGAAGTACCGATTGAAAAGTTTGTGTATTACTTTGTATTTTAGGCATATAGATTTTTCCGATATCGAATGCATCTATAACGGCATCTATGCCACCAATATGGTCAGCATCAGGATGTGTGCCAACTAAAATATCTACTTTCTTCACACCTAATTGATTTAAATAAGCGACCATATCATCTTCATCATCATTATTTCCACCGTCAATAACCATTACCTTCTTATTCGGTGTAACAATAACCTGAGCTGCGCCTTGACCAACGTCTACAAAGTGAACTTCTAATGTTCCTTTAGGTGTTTCAACCTTCGTTACTTCTGTAGCTTTTGGAGTTTCTTGCTCAGTTGTTTGTTTACTCTCATCGGGTTTCTCTTCTTTTTTCACTTCTTCTTTTTGTTTTTCTGTTTCATTTTTTGTTTTTTCTTCGACTGAAGATTTCTTTTGATCTTCAGCAGGCGAATCAACTGGAACTATAATAATAGAAAAAACAAAGACAGCTAAAGAACACGTTAAAAACAGCGCACTCGCTTTCGTCGATTTCAGTTTTAAAAATTTTAGACTTCCTTTAATTACCCCTACAATACCAAACAAAATACCTAGTAAAGATAATAAAAAAAGTATTGATGCAACGGCTATCATGGATTTACCCCTTTTCTTATTAGTCTTATGTAATACTTATATTTTATCAGAAAAAACAGACCCTAAAACGGGTCTGTTAATTAACCGAATGTAATGAAGTTAATTCATATGTAATGTGCGTCGAATCATTTTCCCACACGACTTTCTTGATTACCGCTGTTCCAATGGATTCACCATGCATTGTCTTTCTAATATCAATCGGAATTTCCATCGGATATAAGCGATACCCACTTTTAATTAAAGAAAAATCGTTGCTATTAATTCGCTGTTCATTCCCTTTTGTTACAATCATTGTATTTAGCTCTAGAGGCATTCCCACATTAATCTCCTCCTTTCTACTATTTATATTTTATCATTTTTCACTTTTGATTTTTCATCCAATTCGTTAACTTTTCAACCGTTTGTCGATTCACTCTCGGTGGAAAATAGTGCGTGTATTCCTTGAAGTACCAAGTTTCTACGGTCTTGTTTAATGCTTTTAATTTTTCTTCTAGAATTTCAGCATGTACGACAGAAACATTATAATCTTGGACACCATGAATAATGAGTACTGGACAATTCATTCTTTCTAATTGATTTAACGGTGTACGCCATTTATATCGCTCAGGATATTTCGAAGGAGTTCCTCCGATGACACGCTTCATCATTCGGCGTAAGTCCACCCGCTCTTCATATGTTAAGAACATATCAGAAACTCCGCCCCAAGTAACAAGTGAGGCTATCTTCTGGCATTCAATTGCTGTCCACAATGCCATTACCCCTCCACGCGAAAAACCAAACACATGTATTCGACTCACTCGTTGATGCTGCTCTAATAATTGAAAAGCCGCAAAAGCATCGTGACGATCATCACCAGCGAAGTCTTCTACTCCTTCACCTCCTCGATTCCCTCGATAAAAGGGAGCAAAAACAATAAATCCTTGAGAAGCAAACTGAATAATCCTTCCTGGACGAACTTGTCCAACATTGTTTTGTCCACCACGTAAATAGAGAAAGCCATCTAGTTTATCCTCTCCCTGTGGTTCAGCTAACAATCCTTTTACCTTTAGTCCTTGAGATAGATATGTTACTATCGACAGTTTAATTTCAGGATGCGGAGAAGGAAAAAGACTCCGTTCAATTATTACATCATCTATTACATTCATTTTATTACTCCTTTATCCTTTGCTTTTTTCACACAATAGGCATTCACACATTTTTCACTCCTACATACGATATGTTGAAACCACTATAGGAGGATCGATTATGAAAAAATGGGTTAAAGTATGTATCAGTTCTTTACTTATCTTGTCCATGCTAACATTCATAGTTGCATGTGGCAAAGAAGAAGCCAAAACCGTGCGAGTAGCTGAAGTAACACGCTCAATCTTTTACGCTCCTCAATATGTTGCATTAGAAAAAGGCTTCTTTAAGGATGAAGGATTAAAGGTAGAATTAACAACTACTTGGGGTGGTGACAAAACAATGACTACCCTCTTATCAAATGGAGCTGACATTGCATTAGTCGGTTCCGAAACATCCATATATGTTCACGCACAAGGATCAAAAGATCCAGTCATTAACTTCGCTCAGCTCACACAAACAGATGGAACATTCCTAATCTCTCGGAACAAAATCGATACCTTTACATGGGATATGCTAAAAGGCAAGGAGTTCCTTGGTCAGCGTAAAGGTGGCATGCCTCAAATGGCTGGAGAATTCGCATTGAAGAAACATAATATTGACCCACAAAAAGATTTGAAGCTTATTCAAAATATTGATTTCGCAAACATTCCAAATGCTTTTCTTTCAGGAACTGGCGACTTCGTTCAACTATTTGAACCACAAGCTAGCATCTTTGAGCAAGAAGGAAAAGGCTATATTGTTGCTTCATTTGGAACAGAATCAGGAAAGGTTCCATATACATCATTCATGGCTAAAACAAGTTACTTAAAAGATAATAAAGAAACAGTTGAGAAGTTTACGAAAGCTATTCAAAAAGCCCAAACATGGGTAGAAAAAAATAGTGCAAGTGATATCGCTAAAGTCATTCAACCATACTTTAAAGAGACAGACTTAAAAACAATTGAAATGGTTGTAGATCGCTACAAAAATCAAGGCTCATTTGCGACAGACCCTATTCTCGACAAAGAAGAGTGGAATAATCTAAAAGCCATTATGAAAGAAGCTGGAGAATTACCGAAAGATATTGGTTATGACACATTAGTTAATACTGACTTTGCCAATAAAGCTGCGAAAGAGTAAGGAACTTGACTATGAGCTTTCTTACAATTGAAAACATCCACCATGTCTATTTCTCAACTGCACATGCCAATACAGCATTAGAAAATGTGTCAATGTCTATAGAGGAAGGTGAATTTGTTTCCTTCCTTGGTCCAAGTGGCTGCGGAAAAACCACCTTATTATCCATCATCGCTGGCTTATTGAAACCTACTAGTGGTGTAACCAAATTAGATGGTGATTCAGACTATACTGATAAAAAACAAGATATCGGCTATATGCTACAACAAGATTATTTATTTCCTTGGAAAACCATTCGCGAAAATATCTTATTAGGGTTAAAGCTTCAAAAGAAACAGCAAATAGAGCTCGAATTACGTGCACTTAAACTGTTAAACGAAATTGGCTTAACCAATGTCGAAAGTCTGTATCCAAGTCAACTGTCTGGAGGTATGCGCCAACGAGTAGCACTCGTCCGAACATTAGCAACCAATCCAAAACTACTATTATTAGATGAACCTTTCTCCGCGCTAGATTACGTAACAAAGCTTAAATTAGAAAATCTTGTTTTTACAACTTTAAAAAATTTTAATAAAACCGCTGTTCTTGTAACTCATGATATCGGAGAAGCAATTGCCATGAGTGACCGTATTTTTATGTTTGCAGCTAAGCCAGGGAGACTATATCAAACATATACTGTACCTGAAGAATTGAAGAATTTAGCTCCGTTTGAAGCTAGAAATCATCACTTATATTCTTCCTTATTTCAGACAATATGGAAGGAGTTTGAGGGCATTGAAGAACATGCAACCAAATATTAAAACCTTACATGAACAATATCGACTAGGATTGCGTAAAGAGCAAAAATATGTTCGCTTATATCAAGCTTTCATCTTTGTCTGCTTTTTTGGTCTTTGGGAAATAGCTAGTCGACTTAGCTGGATTGATCAATTAATTTTTAGCGCACCTTCACACATCGTTAAATTATTTATTGAAAAAATCCAAGATGGAACCTTGTTAGGCAACGTAGGTGTAACATTATTTGAAACAGTACTTGGGTTTATTCTCGGTACATTGCTAGGTACTTTGCTAGCGGCAATACTTTGGTGGTCTCCGTTTCTCTCTAAAGTTTTAGATCCCTATTTAGTCATCTTGAATGCAATGCCAAAAGTTGCTTTAGGACCTATATTAATCGTCGCTTTAGGACCAGGATTCACCTCTATTATCGCAATGGGAACGATTATTTCCATCATAATTACAACGATAGTCGTCTATACATCTTTTAGAGAAGTGGACCCCAATTATATTAAAGTACTCCAAACATTCGGTGCATCTAGAATACAATGCTTTCAGGAAGCCATCCTTCCCGCTTCATTGCCAACAATCATCTCTACCTTAAAAGTAAATGTTGGTTTATCATGGGTTGGCGTAATCGTTGGTGAGTTTCTCGTGTCAGCAAAAGGCTTAGGATACATGATTATATATGGCTTTCAAGTATTTAACTTCACACTCGTGCTCATGTCACTCTTACTCATCGCCATCTGTGCAACTGCCATGTATCAATTAGTTGAGCTATTAGAAAGAAAATTAATTAAGTAAAAAAAAGGAGATTGGCTGTAGTATGGCGTAATAAAACATACAGTCAATCTCTTCACTTATTTCTCTATATCACCTAGCGTTAGCTCCTTTGGTAACCAACAATTCTGAAATTTGTTGATTAATATCTTTAATATTTACAGGACCCGTTACTTGGTCAGACAATTGATATTTTTGTTTTAACGTAAGAATTCTATACACACTTTCATCTAGTCTTGCTTTTGTAATTTTATTCGTGTTAACTGCTACTTTCAAGGCATTTAACACCGCTGTTACATTTCTATAGTCGTGACAAACAAGCACAACATCAGCACCTGCTTGAATAGAGAGAACAGCTGCCTCTCCAATTTTGTGATATCTTGTTATAGCCTTCATCGTTAAATCATCAGTAAACACTACACCGTTAAAGTCTAACTCTTCACGAAGCAACTTCGTAATGACTGTTTGTGATAAACTAGCAGGGTTTTTATTGTCCAAACTTCTCAAAAGTATATGTGCAACCATTACTCCATCCGCTCCTTCTTCAATGGCTGCTCGAAATGGTTGCAATTCAAATGAGCGTAATTTTTGAAGTGGTGCATCTACAATTGGTAAGTCTAAATGAGAATCTGTTTTTGTATCACCATGCCCTGGAAAATGCTTCACTACTGAAATGACTTTGTTATCTTGTAAACCTTTCATTGTCTGTATGCCGAGTTTGGTCACAATATCTGGACGATTACTAAATGATCGGTCACCAATGACTGGATTATTCGGATTACTGTTAATATCTAATACAGGAGCGAAATCCATATTAAATCCGAAGCTTTTTAATTCTTTAGCAAGAATACTACCTACACCATAACTATATGCCGCATTATTTATTTTTCCTATTGCCTCATTCGTCGGTAACCCATTTATTTCTGGAGGCATTCTCGATACACGACCGCCTTCTTCATCTGTACTAATAAACAAAGGTATTTCACTTGCTTGATGTTGAGTTTTAATAGTATTAATAAGGTTTTTTAATTGATTTGCATTCTGTACATTACCTCCCATGATAATAATGCCACCCACTTTATCTTTAGTAAGTAAGTTACGATTATTTGAAGTTAATCCTGTTCCTTCAACGCCGGCTATAATTAATTGGCCAATTTTCTCATCAATACTCATTGCATTCACTTTTTGCTGAATAATATCTATAGGTGGCTTTTCTTTTTTCTTCATTTCCTGATTACTTCGTTGCTGTTCAACTGATGAACTTGTACTCGTTCTTACATCATTACAGCCTGAAAGCATTAACAATGTAGCTACTATTATTAGACATCCTTTTTTTACGACCATAAATATACGATCCCCTTATCCATCAATCTGGAACTCTTACTAGCATTTCAGTTTATTAGCAGTATCATTCAAAAATAACCTTTTTCGTATTATAAAAAAAGTCCACCATATAAATGACGGACTTACTTATACAAGTTGTAATTTCTTCACTTGTTCCAAACTTAATATTATGACTTGATCACGCATAATAAAACTATATTTTTCTTTTGAAAAAGTTTCTGGTAGTTGCTCTACAATAACTGCACCTTTTGTTTCCATATAATCCGCTTTTGTTTCCAGCGATACTACCTTAGCAAAATAGACGTTTTTAACAAAATGACTACATTTATCTTGTACCTTGTATTGACCTATATAAATTAGCTCATCAATATGAGCACCTGTTTCTTCCCAAACTTCTCTGATGGCAGCTTGTTCAATGGTTTCACCCTTTTCTCTTTTTCCACCTGGAAATTCTAAGCCTCTCACTTTATGTTCCGTCATTACCCACCCAAGTGGGCTGTGTACAATAACGAGAACATGATTAGGCGAAGAAGAAAAAGGATGCGGCTTCGTTGAGAAACACACTTTATTTCCATTTGCATCTATAAAATTATTAACCACTTGTATTCTCACTTTCATTACGAGATGTATACTATTACTTTACAGTAAATATAATACTAATGAAAGAAATTCAAATGGCTTTTCCGTTATTCCATTTTCTTCATTATTTTTACAATTCATTTGAAAGAAAGATTAAAAAGGATCTAATAAGGGTAAAAAAGTATAAGAGGAAAAATAGAATTAATATGATACAATATACTATAAATAGTAGGAATTTTTAATTAGTTACTTTCAACTATCTTTTATGAACTGAGGTGTTTATGTTGAAACTCATTGATGATTTATTTGAACACTACCGCACTAAATTAACAGGTGATGACGAAGATATCGATATACTTGCTTTAGCTGTACTGGAACAATTAGATCAAAAAGATATTATTGAACATATTCTTGAAATGGATGATGTTGAATTACGAAGCTTTTTTGGACTTTACATAATCGAAACATTAAAAGGAAAGTTCGCAGATGCTAACAATCCAACACGATCAAAAGAAGGCTACCCATCTCAATATGGTAACCTTCATTAATAATTATAGACGCAAATTTCGCAAAAACAGTCCCATTATACATAACGTATTTGGGACTGTTTTTTTGTTACACCTTAATGGCAATATCGCTTCCCACCAATCTAAGAATACATTAATTAACATTTTCGTGCTGTTTCAGTTCTAAAAAACAATAAATGCCATGGTAATATAATACATATACAATTTTACAACAGGCAGGAGTGGAAAAGTTTTTGACTACCGTACTAATTATCTGTTTAATGATTATATTTATTGTCATTATTTTAAGCGTTATAACGATTACAAAGGCCTATCAATTCAAGCATACAATTGATTCACTTCCTCCAGAAGAAGAAACCGATAGAAAAGAGCAATAAAAAAAGGAAGCTGGCTAAAATATAGCCAGCTTCCTTTCTTATTACGCAAATACTTGCTCTAGCTCTTCTCTTGAATGAGTTAACCAGAATTTCATTAGTTTCTTAGCACCTTCTAAATCATGCAATTTTGCTTGACCACATTGCTTTTCATTAGCCGCTGGTACCTCAACTACTTCAATACCGTCCTTCATCGTATCCTCTAAAACATCAATAATTTCCGCTACTGTAGGCTCTCCACTAACAACTAAATAAAAACCCGTTTGACATCCCATAGGAGAAATATCAATAACATCCCAATTAGGATACTTCTCAGAATGCTTACGAATATTATAAGCTAATAAATGCTCTAAAGTATGAATAGCATCTGGCTTCATTGCTTGTTTATTTGGCTGACAAAAACGAATATCGAATTTATTTACGACTCCGTCACTACCTACTTTATGAACACCACAATGTCTAACATAAGGTGCTTTCACCGCATTATGATCTAATTCAAAACTTTCAACTGATGGCATATGTTTCACTCCTATTTTTATAAATATTCTCACTCTTCATAATATAACTAATACGATATATTTTCAGCATATTACCTTCTTTTCTAGAAATAATTTTTATTCACAACGTCTCACATTATATGTATGGGAGTGAAAGGTGTATAATAATAATCGAATACAAACATAAAAGTATTTTTTAACATATAAAGGATGAGCTACTTATGAAGAAACTTTTTTTATCCATAATTCACTTTTATCGTACAGTTATTTCACCTTTAAAACCTCCTACATGTCGTTTCTATCCTACTTGTTCTGCATATGGTCTTGAAGCCATCCAACGCTTTGGAGCCTGGAAAGGCGGCTGGCTAACATTAAAGCGAATCCTCAAATGCCACCCTTTTCATCCAGGTGGATTTGATTATGTACCTGAAAAAGAGCCTAAAAATAAATAATATTTATCGATAAATGACGAAAAAAATTAAACACGAAACGCTTGCTTTCGTGTTTTCTTTGCGTTAATATACAATATGTAAATCGTAATGATTTCGTTTTTTAAAATTTAAATCGTAATTACTACGATTTATTAGGGGGAAGAAAATAATGAAAAAAAGTATAATCTTATCGCTAATTCTTCTCTTCTCAGTGTTTTTATCAGCTTGTGGTAACTCGGAGAAGACAGGTGAAAAAAAAGAAGCCAATAAAGATGGCGTGAGTACAATTTATACAACTGTTTATCCTATCCAGTTCCTTACAGAACAAATTGGTGGAAAATATGTAAATGTTCAATCTGTATATCCACCAGGTTCAAACGAACATACGTATGAGCCATCTCAAAAAGATATGATTGATATGTCAGATGCTGATATGCTTTTATACATTGGATTTAATTTAGAAGGCTTTATAAACAAATCAAAATCAATCTTTGAAAAAGAAGACGTAAAAGTAATACCAGTTGGAGAAAATAGCTTAGCTGATCATGAAAAAGAACATAAAGATGAAGCCATCCATGAAAGCAATAATCAAGAAGAACATAGTGATGACGATGGACATAATCATGGTGACATTGATCCTCATATTTGGTTAAATCCTGAAATGATGATTCATATGGCTCAAGAAGTGAAAAAAGAACTCGTTTCATTAAATCCACAACAAGAGGAATACTTTGAGAAGAATTTAGAAACAGTTACTTCTAAATTAGAAGAACTAGATAAGCAATTTAAAGACACTGTTGATAACAGCAAGAAAAAGCCAATCATTGTTTCTCATTCTGCGTATGGCTATTGGGAAAAACGATATGGAATTGAACAAATTGCTGTAACTGGAATGGCGAACTCAAGTGAACCATCACAAAAAGAATTACAAAAAATGATGAAATTAGCAAAAGAACACGATATTAAATACGTCCTTTTCGAACAAAATGTTGATTCTAAATTAACTAAAATCATCCAAAAGGAAATCGGAGCTAAATCATTAACTCTTAACAATCTATCTGTACTAACAGATCAAAATATAAAAGACAAAGAAGATTATTTTAGCTTAATGGAAGCTAATATCACTACTTTAAAGAAAGCTTTAAACTAGTATAGCATCAATACGTTATTTACCATTCATGACTTCTACTTTTTCGTTCAAACTATCCTTGTAAGGAGGATGATTACAGATGGCAAAAGATGTAAAATGCGGTGTACACAGCTGTGCTTTTTGGAAAAGTGGAAATAAATGTGGGGCAAAAAATATCGTAGTTGAAATGTACTCTGAAGGAAAAGCAAAAACGAGTGGGCAAACAGGCTGCCAAACATTTCGACCAAAAGATTTGCTTTAGCAATCTTTAGAGGATTAAGACGGGACTTCCCTCTTAATCCTCTTTTTTTTCATTTAATTTTTACGAAAATAAAGTGGGGAATACTTAAAGGATAACGAATTACTGGAGGATTATATAAAGAACAGCCTTTAAATAAAACGCTTTCATTTTCTGTTACACTGAAATTTGCACTTCAACATTAATAATTCTTCTTCCAATAGGTCAGTAATCTCCATTATTACGTGTAAAGGTAATTGACGGTTTAGCAAGACTTCTGCTATTAAATATGGTTTCTTCTCTCTCTTCATATGCTCTACCTACCTGTATAATATATAGTTTTCAGATTATTCAAACTCTATACTACTATTATACAGGATTAGATAGCAAGTAAAAAATTATAAAATACCTATTTTTTGATATTTTTTATTTTAATGGAAAAGTTTCTATATAATTTGTTAGTTTATTTAGTACAGTCCAGTTGATTTGACACCCTATACCTATTTCTGCTGAAACCTTAACCTTACCATTTACTACAGTTAATTCTGGCTCAACAATATCTTCTTCCCAAAATCGTGAAGACGAAGAAATATCACCAGGTATGGTAAAGCCATCTAAAGTAGCTAATGCTAGATTATGCGCTCTCGAAATACCGAATTCAATCATACCACCACACCAAAGAGGAATATCATGCTGCATACTGTAATTATGTATAGCCAACGCTTGAGACCATCCACCAACACGCCCCATCTTCACACATAGTATCTTTGCGCTTTGCAGGGCAATAGCATTTTTAGCCATATTAAAAGACGTAATGCTTTCATCTAAACAAATTGGTGTCTTCAGTTGCTTTTGAAGTTCACTATGAAGCAGAAGATCATCATGCTCTAATGGTTGTTCAATCATCATTAAATGAAAATCGTCTAACCTACGAAACAACTCTTGATTATCTAATGCAAATGATGAATTCGCATCTACCATTAACGGTAAATCTTCATACTCCTTACGAATGGCTGAAATATACTCTATCGCATTATGAGGGCTTACTTTCACTTTATAACGCTTATAACCTTCAGCTTGATAAACTTCGATTTGCTGCAACGCTTTCTTCACATCGTTAGAAGCAATAACTACACCTGCTTCTACTTCCTCTCTGCTTCCTCCAAATAGCTTATATAACGGCTGTTTTTGTTGCTTACTATATAAATCCCAAAAAGCACATTCAAGCCCTGATTTGGCCATATAATGCCCTCTTACCGTTGCGAAAATCTTTTGTAAATTATGTGGATGCTTTAATTCTTGATGAAGAGCTGGAATCAAATACTCTTTTAATACATAGTAACAAGTTTTTATGGTCTCTTCCGTGTACCAAGGACTTGAGAAGGCAACGACTTCTCCCCATCCACTTATACCATTTTGATCTTTCACTTCAATAATAATAGCTTCTCTTTCTGTCAATGTACCCAAGGCATTATAAAATGGCTGTTTTAATGGAGCCGAAATCATACGTAACGTGATAGATTTAAGCATACTTTATTCCTTTGCCTCCATCATTTGTTTCAAATTTCTTCTTACTAATTTATTACTTGAGTTTCTTGGTAGTTCTTTAACAATATAGATTCGTTTAGGCACTTTATAAGATGCTAAATATTTCTGGCAATGTGCTTGTAACTCATCTAGACTTACTTGTGCTGATTCATGTACAACAACAAAGCCAACAGGAATTTGCCCCCACTTGTCATCCTCTATTCCAGTAACCCCCGCTTCAAATACAGCTTCATGCTTCATTAATGCCGCTTCGATTTCAGCGGGATATACATTTTCTCCACCAGAAATAATTAAATCTGAACGTCGATCCACAACAAATAAAAAGCCATCACTGTCCAGATAACCAATATCACCTGTTTTAAACCATCCATTTTCAAATGCCGCCTTAGTAGCATCTGGGCGATTTGCGTAACCCTTCGTCACGTTAGGTCCTTTCACAACAATTTCACCTACTTCATTAGCTTCTGCTAAACGAGAATCTACATGAATTTCAAGCTGTGATGGAAATAATGCTTTACCTGCTGAGCCTAGCTTTTCTATACTATACTCTGGTGAAAGTGTAACAATTTGCGAAGACGTTTCCGTCATGCCGTATGTTTGAAATACTGGTATTTCTTTATCTCTACAAGCTTCTAACAAGCTTAATGGTGCAGGTCCTCCACCAAGAAGCATACAACGCAATGTAGAAGGGTACTTTTCCTCACCAAGGTTAACAATCATACGATTTAATGTAGCCGTCACAACTGACATAATCGTAACATTATGCTTTCTGATAGCTAAATTAGCTACTTCTTCATCGAATTGCTCATGTACAACTACTGTCATTCCATAAATAACACTACGGTATAAGATTGATAAACCACTAATATGGAACATAGGAACTACACAAAGCCATATATCTTCTTCATGCAATCCTAGATTTAGCATTGAACCAACCGCACTCCACCAGTGATTACCGTAGGTTTGCATAACTCCTTTTGGATTTCCAGTCGTACCTGATGTATACATAATAGTAGCTGTTTTATTTAAAGCAAACTCTTTAACAATGGCTAATTCTTCACTAACTATCATAGAAGAAATATGCTCAATCATAATAATAGTAGCGCGATGACTATGTGTTCCCGCTACTTTTGTAGCGTACTTATCTTCCGTAATCAGCCACTTTAACTTCGCATCTTGAAACTGCCAAGCTAATTCCTCAGATGTTAACCTTATATTATGAAATACAATTTCCGCACCAATATGCATTAGCGCATGTATGGTTACAACCAGTTCAAAGCGATTTCCTACTAGAATACCGACTGAATCTCCGTTTTGGATACCTGTCGAGTGGAGCTTAGAAGCATATTCAATTGAATACTCATATAGCTCCTGAAACGTAACTTGCTTATCATTCATAATGAGTGCGATTCGATTAGGAGATAGTTCCGCTCGTTTCTTTAACCAGTTAGGTAACACAGTGTTTTGCATCATTCTTTTCAACTCCTCATAAGAAAAACCGTCACCGGTCCTTTTTGATGAATGTGTTTACATTCTTATCTTTTAAAAAAACCTGACAAAATAATTCTTTGTCAGGCTTTCCATTTTTATATGATAATCAAGGGAATTTAGGGAATTGATCAAAATTAGGTTTACGTTTTTCTTTAAACGAGTCACGACCTTCTTTTGCCTCATCCGTAGTGTAATAAAGAAGTGTTGCATCCCCAGCAAATTGTTGGATACCTGCAAGACCATCTGTATCAGCATTCATTGCTGCTTTTAAGAAACGTAAAGCCATTGGGCTCTTCTCTAACATTTCTTCACACCATTGAACTGTTTCTGCTTCTAATTGCTCTAAAGGTACAACTGTATTAACAAGACCCATATCTAGAGCTTCTTGTGCATTGTATTGACGGCATAAGTACCAAATTTCACGGGCTTTCTTATGACCAACGATACGTGCAAGGTATCCTGAACCGTAACCAGCATCGAAGCTACCTACTTTAGGACCTGTTTGTCCAAATACCGCATTATCAGCTGCAATTGTTAAATCACATACGATATGTAATACATGTCCGCCGCCGATTGCATAACCCGCTACCATCGCTACAACTGGTTTAGGAATTACACGAATTAAACGTTGTAAATCTAATACATTTAGGCGAGGAATTTGGTCGTCGCCTACATAACCACCATGTCCACGTACTTTTTGGTCTCCACCTGAACAGAAAGCTTTTCCGCCTTCACCTGTTAAGATGATTGCACCTATCTTTTCATCATCTCTTGCACGAGAAAAAGCGTCAATCATTTCGTTAACTGTCTTCGGTGTAAATGCGTTATGCACATGAGGACGGTTGATTGAGATTTTTGCAATACCATTATAAGAAGAATAAATTATTTCGTCGTATTCACGTTCTTGTACCCAATTAATTGCCATACTAGTTAAACCCTCCATTTTTCAACAAATTCACTTACTATTTTACCAAACTTTTCAGGATTCTCCACATGAATTGCATGTCCAACTTGTTTGACAACTTGCCAATCACAATTTTCGATGCGTTGTTTCATCTCATTTGCAATTCGACAATACTTCTCATCGAACTCTCCTGTTACAAGAAGTACTGGGTTAGTTATGGAATCTATATCATCCCACCACGAAGGTTGAGAGCCTGTGCCCATTCCAAGTAAGCTGTTTGCTAATCCTATTTCACTATTAGTAAGGCGTTGATTTTTTATTTTTTCTCTTACATCTTTCGCTAAAAGCCTTTGTGACTCGAAAAGAGGTATACCTTGCCAATAGTCTACAAATTTCGCCATGCCTTCACGAATAATTCTTTCAGCTAATGCTCCATCGCTTTGTCTTCGGCTAAGCCTTTCCACTTCAGTTGCGAGCCCTGGTGATGCACTTTCTAAAATAAGCGTCTGTACCCATTCATGATGGAGAATAGCAAATGTTAATGCTAATCTTCCACCCATCGAATAACCGAGAACATGTGCTTTTGTTATTTTTAATGTTTGTAAAATATTTCGTAAATCATTTGCCACTTCTTCAATGGCATATCGTTGTTTCGTATTAGGATGATCCGTTTGCCCATGCCCAATAATATCAGGCATAATACACATATAACGCTTACTTAAAGACTGTATCGTTTCTTTCCACGTTGAATAATCTCCCGTAAAGCCATGAAGCAATAATAACGGCTCACCTTGCCCCACTATTTCAACATGATACGATATATCATTACATTGTATATTCATCTTGATCACCCGAGAGAAAACGCACAATATCTTTTGAAACATCCTTCCACAAATTACGATGCTTTATGACATTCTCTTCACGGTCCGTTCTGACTTCAAGTACCTTTAGTCCATCCTTTTGGAAAGACTCTACAAATGCTTCTTCAAACTGTTTCCAGCTTTCCACTTTTGTATATTCCCCTCCATACATCTGAACAGCATGTGAAAAGTCTAAACCATGAGGTGTTCCAAACAACTCTTCAAAATACTCTTTCTCACTAGATTGCGGTAAAAATGAGAAGATACCTCCACCATCATTATTCACAACAATAATGGTTATATTTAAATTCAGCATTTTTGCAGCTAGTAAGCCATTCATATCATGGTAAAAGCTTAAATCACCGATAACCAACACTGTAGGCTTACCCTCTACACTCACACCAAGAGCTGTAGAGACTACACCATCAATCCCATTGGCTCCTCGATTCGCATAAACCTTACTATTTGTTTCATTACAGTGAAAGAATGTATCACAATCTCGAATTGGCATACTATTAGAAACAAATACATTTGCTTCATCCGGTAAGAGTTTACGCAACTCAGCAAAAATCTTACCTTCATTCATAGATGTTTCTTCCTGAATGCTCTGTAAACCTGTTCTCGTCAATTGATTTAATTGCTCCCACAATTCAAACCAGCGATGATTTTGTTGTGGTGATAGTTTCTCTGCTACACGACGACAGAATAAAGTTTCATCACAAGAAATCATTTGAGTAGCCATACCTGTTGGTTCTCTCCAGCCAGTTCCTCCATCTACAACAATATGAGTAACTTCCTTACTCTGCTTCATAAACAATGTAAGGGCTTTAGAAACAGGCATCGCTCCGAAACGAATGATAACGTCTGGATGCAATTCGCTTACCGCTTCATCTATACGCAAGAATGTATCATAGCAATCGATTACATGTGATTGATTCTTACTTGTTCTTAATTGTGATAACGGATCTGCTAAGATAGGGAATCCTAGCTTCTCAGCTAATTCAATCACTGCATCTGCGAAATGAGTATCGTGTATTTCTCCACAAACAATAATACCTTTTTTCTTTTTCGTTAACTCTTTCACTAATGCATCGATGCTTGAATCTTCTAGCACAGCAAAACTATCCATATGCATAGAAGTTGCTCTTCTACCTATATGGAAATAATCTTCATTCATATTTGGAATAAGCGGCTCTCTTACTGGAAAATTCAGATGCACAGGTCCCGCTGGATTTTGCTTTGCAACAATTGCGGCTCTTCTCGCAGTATTACGTACATATTGAATAGCACTATCCGTCATTTCAGGTATTGCCATTTCTGAAAACCATTTCACATATTGGCCGTAAAGCTGAATTTGATTAATAGCCTGAGGTGCTCCTACATCTCTTAATTCATGAGGACGATCCGCCGTCACAACGATTAATGGAACTCTTGATATTTGCGCTTCTACAATAGCTGGATAATAATTAGCAGCCGCCGTTCCTGAAGTACAAACAATCACTACTGGTTCTCTAGTTGATTTAGCTATTCCTAATGCAAAGAAAGCTGCTGAACGCTCATCAATATTTATATGTGTTTCAATAGTAGGATGTTTCAATAGCAGCATACTAATCGGTGTTGAACGTGACCCTGGGCTAATAACAGCATGTTTCACATTCATGCTTGAAAGCTCATCAATAAATGCTGCTGTATATGCTGTTAGAGTTTCTTGATGATTCACGATAAATCTCCTCCTAAAGCATTCAACATCGGCTTAAACTTAATCCATGTTTCTTGATATTCATCTTCAGGATTAGAATCTTCAACAATTCCACAACCAGCAAATAAAGATGCTTCTTTTCCTTGTAATAATGCATTACGCAGTGCAACCGCAAACTCTCCATTACCATACGCATCTACCCAACCAATTGGACCACCATATAAGCCACGTTCTAAACTTTCATGCTCTCGAATCCATTTCACAGCTTCTAATTGTGGTAAACCTCCTAATGCTGGCGTTGGATGTAGATTCTTCACTAAATCAATAATCGATATATGATCACTACACACTGCTGTTACAGGTGTAAACAA
The DNA here is from genome assembly GCF_000380245.2 of Bacillus massiliigorillae. Taxonomy (GTDB): domain Bacteria; phylum Bacillota; class Bacilli; order Bacillales; family DSM-1321; genus Bacillus_AD; species Bacillus_AD massiliigorillae. The sequence continues at coordinate 3,756 of NZ_HG428741.1, read as the reverse complement.
ATGTTGAATATGCTTTAATTTCATTAATACTGGTGAATTCGGTACATTTAACTCCTTGCATAATGGTTGCAGAACATTCTTTATCATTGTTACAACATATTGATGCTCTATAAGATTCTTCGGATCAGTTAATAATTGGTTTCCTAATGCTGCATCTTCCACTTCTGTCTTTCCTCTAGCAATTGATCCAGCTAAGCATGTTGATAATACATGATTATCCTCTTTCTTAACCAATCTTTCAGGTGTCGCTCCAATGAAGCAATCACTTGCCGATTCTAAACTATATATATAACTCGAAGTGTGTTCTTTTAATAGATGATCAAGAACTGCATCCGATGATATTGGTTGTTGATACGTTAATCTTAATTCTCTAGCTAGAACAATTTTATCCATGCTAGAACTCTTTAATGTTTTAACAGCATCGGCCACTTGTTGTTTCCATTGATTCGGGTCAACTTCTTTTTTCTTCATTAAAACATTCTCATCAAATGAAACATTTCTATGAGCAGCTTGCCATAATTGTTCTCCAATTTCAAAAGCTTTAATAAAACGATTTACATCCTCACCTGGAGAACAAATAATATTCGTTGTAAAATACGTTTCATTATTCATATTCGAAATCATATAACGCGGTACATAAAAAAAGTTATCACCGAAATGATCCCATAGTAATGATTGACTCTTATTATAATCAAAAGAAAAAGCCCCAAATAAAATAGGTCCCGTCATAGGGATCTCTTTCTCACATTGAATAACACTATTGTTTAATAAGTCCTGCCACTCTTTTTCAATATTACTATATCTATGGTTATCTGGGTTTGTTTGTAACTTTTCCACTCTTCCTAGCCCAACAATTGCCGTTTCACTTGTCGGCTCCTGCCAGAACAAGCGCTCACCTAAGAATTGTTCTCTTCCTGCTATATAAAAAGAAAGGGGGCTGAGTGCCTGCACCTTGATTACTTTACTAAAAAGTACGGAAGTGTTTAATTCTTTTGCTTTTTGCACTGCTTTTTCTATGCCTTCAAGGAGCTTTGTTTCAAGTATGATAGCCATAAATCTCCCCCCTTTTTCCTTAACGTGATATACCTGTAGACCTATTTAAAGATACACCTCTTAATTCAATTGTGTCAACGATTCAAGATTAACCTAATTACTCTTCATTATAAGTCTGTTTCTTCCTTATTATTATATACTCTTTATTCTATCATATTTGTGATAATCCTTCTTATCTTAAATATAAAGTGATTGACAGCAACTATGTCTTTTCTTAAACTAACATGTGCAGACATGTTCACATTTTATGATATATGTCTTTTTGTTATGTTGATAACATACACTTTTAAGGGGAGACTACATTCATGCCAACTCAAATAAATACGCAGCCGGAATCGGTCACGCCGAACAAACCTGGTTGGAGAGTATGGTGGCAACTTACTAGACCTCATACACTAACTGCAGGCTTCGTTCCCGTATTAATCGGTACTGCACTAGCGATGCAAAGCACGGATATAAATCTACTTTTATTCAGTGCCATGCTTATTGCTACTTTATTAATTCAAGCTGCGACCAATATGTTCAACGAATATTATGATTTTGAACTAGGGCTAGATAATGAAAATTCAATTGGCATCGGTGGCACAATTGTACGAGATGGTGTTCACCCAAAAACAGTCCTGAAAATAGCCTTTTCATTATATGGTATTGCTGCACTTTTAGGGGTATATATCTGTGCAACCTCTTCATGGTGGCTAGTTTTTGTAGGTTTAGTTAGTATGGCGGTTGGATACTTTTATACAGGTGGGCCTTATCCAATCGCGTACACGCCATTTGGAGAATTGTTTTCAGGCTTCTTTATGGGAATGTTAATCATTCTAATTGCTTTCTTCATTCAAACTGGAACGCTTACATCCACATCATTCTTAGTATCTATGCCGATTGCATTTCTTGTTGGAGCTATCCTGCTTTCCAACAGTATTAGAGATATTGACGAAGACACTGAAGGTGGTAGAAAGACTCTAGCTATACTATTAGGTAAAAAGAATGCAATCGTATTCCTTGCAGGAATGTTTACAGGGGCATATGTATGGATAATTGTTTTAGTACTATTAAATATCGTAACACCATGGGTATTACTCGTAATTCTAAGTGTACCTAAGCCATTAAAAGCTGTTAAAGGATTTATTGGCAAAGAAACACCGCTACAAATGATGCCTGCTATGAAGGCAACAGCACAGACGAACACGATTTTTGGTTTCTTATTATCAGTTGGACTCTTTCTAAGTTATTATCTTTAATTCCTAAAGGATGCTTCATAATGAAGCATCCTTTTTATTATGCCTGTTTTATTATGGAATAAATCAAACTCAGAATGATTTTTCTTAGAAAGCTTATACTATGTATGACGTATAAAAGGAGGTTCTAAGCATTTGACTATACCTAATAAAATACAACATTTCAAACAGCTTTTATTACAACAAAGAGATGAAATTGAACATACAATCGAACGTTCAAATTATAATGCAGATGAAAGAAGCTTAAAAAACTCAGTAGATGAGCTTTCTTCCTATGATAATCATCCTGCTGATTTAGGGACCGAATTATTTGAACGTGAGAAAGACCATGCACTTGAAGAACATGCTTTGCTAGAAATAGAAAAAATCGATTTGGCTTTGAAAGCCATTGAAGAAGGAACATATGGGAAATGTATTATTTGTGGTGTTAAAATTCCTGATGAACGCTTAGAAGTTGTTCCTTACTCTCTGTATTGTGTTGAACATACACCTGAACAAAATTTAGCTTCAGATTACAGGCCTGTAGAAGAAGACATCATACGTCCACCAGAAACAAATTCATATGATACAAACAAAAGTCCATATATATCTGATTATCTAGACAGCTTCCAAGAGGTAGCTCGCTATGGAACATCAGAAACACCATCAGATTTCGTTGGTGACTATGACACCATGAGCAGCCTCTATAATGATGGTGATGATCAAGAAGGTTTTACAGAGGATATCGAAACATTTATTGCTACAGACATAACAGGAGAAAATATTATTGTAGTTCCATCGGTCGCTCATGAAAATTACGAGGAAGTTTTAGATGATGAAAATATTGAATCAATAATGGGAGACATTCCTTATAGAAAAACAGACGGATACGAAGAGTAATCATGATTTCCGAACAAACAAAAAAGCATGTAGATTATTCTACATGCTTTTCTTTATGACCCGTACGGGATTCGAACCCGTGTTACCGCCGTGAAAGGGCGGTGTCTTAACCGCTTGACCAACGGGCCAAATTATATATGGCGGAGAAGGAGGGATTTGAACCCTCGCGCCGGTTACCCGACCTACACCCTTAGCAGGGGCGCCTCTTCAGCCTCTTGAGTACTTCCCCATATATAAATATGGCTCCGCAGGTAGGATTCGAACCTACGACCGCTCGGTTAACAGCCGAGTGCTCTACCACTGAGCTACTGCGGAACAATGTATGGTGGGCCTAAGTGGACTCGAACCACCGACCTCACGCTTATCAGGCGTGCGCTCTAACCAGCTGAGCTATAGGCCCATTTTTTGGAGCGGGTGAAGGGAATCGAACCCTCATCATCAGCTTGGAAGGCTGAGGTTTTACCACTAAACTACACCCGCAAATCTATGGGGCGACTGATGGGAATCGAACCCACGAATGTCGGAACCACAATCCGATGCGTTAACCACTTCGCCACAATCGCCGTTACATTTATATTTTAAAATT
>NZ_HG428742.1:452219-528632 GCF_000380245.2 Bacillus massiliigorillae | reverse complement strand
TCTTCCCGACCATTCAAATAATTTATGGGGCCTTAGCTCAGCTGGGAGAGCGCCTGCCTTGCACGCAGGAGGTCAGCGGTTCGATCCCGCTAGGCTCCACCATTCAATATGTTAATTATGACGGAGGTATACCCAAGTCCGGCTGAAGGGATCGGTCTTGAAAACCGACAGGGGCTTAACGGCTCGCGGGGGTTCGAATCCCTCTACCTCCTCCATTATTACTTTTGAATAATACTTTATAAATAAAATTTGGTCCGGTAGTTCAGCTGGTTAGAATGCCTGCCTGTCACGCAGGAGGTCGCGGGTTCGAGTCCCGTCCGGACCGCCATTTTTATTTATTATTTATGGCTCAGTAGCTCAGTCGGTAGAGCAAAGGACTGAAAATCCTTGTGTCGGCGGTTCGATTCCGTCCTGAGCCACCATTATTTACCCTTAGTTTTAAGCAACTATGGAGGGGTAGCGAAGTGGCTAAACGCGGCGGACTGTAAATCCGCTCCTTAGGGTTCGGCAGTTCGAATCTGCCCCCCTCCACCATTTTTTTCTAGGGGTATAGTTTAAAGGTAGAATAGAGGTCTCCAAAACCTTTGGTGTGGGTTCAATTCCTACTACCCCTGCCAATTACGGCGATTGTGGCGAAGTGGTTAACGCATCGGATTGTGGTTCCGACACTCGTGGGTTCGATTCCCATCAGTCGCCCCATTTAAAATTTTATTATTGGGCTATAGCCAAGCGGTAAGGCAACGGATTTTGATTCCGTCATGCGAAGGTTCGAATCCTTCTAGCCCAGTCATTATGGCAGCATAGCCAAGTGGTAAGGCCAAGGTCTGCAAAACCTTTATCACCGGTTCAAATCCGGTTGCTGCCTTCAACTTATATTTGCGGGTGTAGTTTAGTGGTAAAACCTCAGCCTTCCAAGCTGATGATGAGAGTTCGATTCTCTTCACCCGCTCCAAATAATATGGGCCTATAGCTCAGCTGGTTAGAGCGCACGCCTGATAAGCGTGAGGTCGGTGGTTCGAGTCCACTTAGGCCCACCATATTATTGTTCCGCAGTAGCTCAGTGGTAGAGCACTCGGCTGTTAACCGAGCGGTCGTAGGTTCGAATCCTACCTGCGGAGCCTTTTTTATATACATATATGTCCTGGTAGCTCAGCTGGATAGAGCAACGGCCTTCTAAGCCGTCGGTCGGGGGTTCGAATCCCTCCCAGGACGTCACATTGGACGAATAGACAAAAAGGGTCGATGAATATCATCGATCCTTTTTGTTGTGTTGAAATACTAATTCAAAAGAAACCTATTGAAAGTGTTTAAAACTACTTTCAATAGGTTTCTTTTTTTCATTATATGCTGTAATTCTTGTAAGTTTAGAGGGCTGTAAGTCTAAAGTCTTAATCCAAAATATAGCTGAGGACGATTATGAAAAGTGCGAAATCTAGGTAAGATAGAGACAAGAAAGGAGGAGCGGATGATGAAAAAATTTGGTTTGCTTTTAGTTGGAGGTATTGCTGCTATAGTGTTTCTTGCAAATATAGGGCCGTTATTAGCTTTAGCTATCACTTTAGGTATTGCTTACCTAGTTGTTAAAGAGTTTTTGAAAGCTAAAACAACAGGTTCTAAGATTGTCTGGGGGATTATTGGTTTAATCTTCCTTAGTGCTTCTATCTCAAATATTCCATCTGTAATGGCTTTACTCGCAGCTTATGTAATGTATCTAGTTTATAAAAACTGGAACAACAAGAAACAAGTTACTGTAAACAATAATAACGACAATGACAACGATCCTTTCATGAACTTTGAAAGAGAATGGGAAAACTTAAATAGAAATTAATATAAAGGAGATTGAACGATTATGAAAAACATATTTTCTCGTATTAAATACACTGTAACAGCTGATATCCATGAGCTTTTAGATAATAAAGAGCAAAAAAATCCACTTGCTATGCTAAATCAATATTTGAGAGAGTGTGAGCGTGAAACTGAAAAGGTACGTAGCTTATTTGAACGTCAATCTCGTTTGAAAGAAGAATTTACTCGCGAATATATGGAGGCACAGCGTTTGGCTGAAAAACGTGCACATCAAGTTGAGGTAGCTTCACAAGCTGGTGAAGTAGAGCTTTACGATTTTGTACTAGCTGAGAAGAATCAATATGAAGCGCGTGCCGAGCGTCTAAAAGAAGCTGCTGAAGCAGCAGGCAAGCAATTAGATGAGCTTGAAAGAAAATATGCTAAAATGAAGCATAAACTGAAAGATATGCATCTGAAACGCTTAGAAATCATGGGTCGTGAAAACGTCGCTCGTGCAAACTATCGTATCAATAAAGTATTAGATACAGATCAAGCGATGAATAATTCAACTGCTCGCTTTGATGAAATGGAAAACTATATAACTCGTTTAGAGGATCAAGTTAATACAAATTACTATCGTAACACGATTGATGTAAGAATTGCAGAATTAGAAAAACAAGCAAAAAATAACGAAAGTGATTTAATTTCATAACCTAAACATGTTATTCTAGAAAAGGCGTAGTTACAACTGCGCCTTTTCCTAACATCACTATATGAATGTTGTTAGGGTATACTATACATATAATCTTTACATAGAAAAAGCATGAAAGGAGGAGAGTCTAATGGCATTTAAAAAGAAATCAGATTTAATAAGCTGGATCATCATATTTGCCGTAGTACTTCTGCTAATTGAATTAACATTCTTTGATGGAGATCTCCTCTTTTCTTTATTTATGTCTGCTTGTTTCATTTATTTCGGAATGAAGAAATGGCATAGAATGATTGGAAAGTTAGCACTCATTATCGGGGCTATTAGTGGAATAGTGACGATAGTTAACATGTTTACTTTTAAATTATTTTTATTGGCTGTATTAGGTGTTTTAGTTTATAAATTTATACAGTCGAAGAAACATCCTGCCATGTATACACCGAATATAGAGAATGAACCTAATATCTATCATCCAGAAACGTTATACAGCAAACCAATGTTATTTAAAAATAATGTTCTGGGAGATCAAAAAACACCAGAGTCTGTTTATGAATGGGAAGATATTAATATTCAAAATGGTGTGGGTGATATTATTGTTGACTTGAGTAATACGGTTTTACCGAAAGGTGAAGCTGTTATTAGCATTAGGAATGCTGTTGGTAATATAAAAATCTACGTACCTTATGAAATTGAAGTAAAAGTAGTTCATTCTGTTATCCTTGGTTCGGTAACGATATTGCAGAATAAGGAACAGCGACTGTTTAATGAAAGCATTCAATATTACACATCTCAATATGATGAATCACAACAAAAAGTTAAAATTATAACAAGTACACTTGTAGGAAATATAGAGGTGAAGCGTATATGAGTATTTTACAACGACAAGTCCTGTTGGGAATGCTGTATTCGTTTCTCCTCTCTTCGTTGTTTTTGGTGATTTTTCTGGATGTGTATCCTATAACGGAGTACAAGGAACTTTGGGATAAAAAGATTATGGATATCCCATTTATTGTGTTTGTTCCGGCAGTTAGTTTGTTTATAGGTTCTATTTCAGGTTTAATAAACGGTTATTATTGGAAGGAACGATTATCAGAAATCAGCAGCAGTATTTCGCAAATGGAGTTAGGTAAACCCATCACTCCAAGTGACAAGAAGATTCCACAAGATTTAACAAATGTATATGAAAAAATGAATAAGCTACAGCATCACGTTACTGAGCAAATTGCAATTTCACAGAAACTAGCCAATGAGCGAGCTGAAATTCAAGAAAAACGTATTCAAGAAATCGTTTCTCAAGAAAGAAATCGATTAGCTAGAGAACTACATGATTCGGTGTCACAACAATTATTTGCTGCATCTATGTTGATGTCGGCTATTAATGAAAGTCCGTCTCAAGATCATCAGAACTCCAAACAGTTAAAGCTAGTGGAGGAGATGATTCACCAATCTCAGCTCGAAATGCGTGCGTTGTTATTACATCTAAGACCAGTACCGCTAAAGGGTAAGTCTCTTAAAGAGGGAATGGAAGAATTACTTGTTGAGCTCATGCAGAAGGTACCGATGAAAATAACGTGGAAGGTTGAAGAGGTGAAGTTAGATAAAGGCGTAGAAGATCAACTATTCCGGATTCTTCAAGAGTCTGTTTCTAATACACTTCGTCATTCGAAGGCAACTACGTTAGAAGTGCACTTAGTAGCAAGAGAAGGTACAATTATTATGATTGTATCGGATGATGGCGTTGGATTTAAAGTAGAAGATTCAAAAGCAGGTTCTTATGGTTTGCAAAATATGCATGAACGAGCACTAGAAGTTGGCGGCACATTGAAGATTGTTAGTGTTTTGAACAAAGGAACACGCTTAGAGGTAAAAGTTCCTGTTATAGCGAAGGGTGAAAGTGATGATTAAAGTATTATTTGTAGACGACCATGAAATGGTGAGAATTGGGGTTTCCGCTTATTTATCAGCTCAGGCTGATATTGAAGTGGTTGGAGAAGCTGCAGATGGCGGTGAGGGTGTAGAGAAGGCTCTAGCGCTACGACCAGATATTATTCTAATGGACCTTGTTATGAAAGAAATGGATGGAATACAAGCGACGAAGAATATTATTGAGCAGTGGCCTGAAGCAAAAATTATTATCGTAACAAGCTTTCTCGATGATGAGAAGGTATATCCAGCACTTGAAGCAGGTGCTACAAGCTATATGTTAAAAACATCAAAAGCAAGCGAAATTGCCGATGCTGTTCGGTCAACCTATCATGGACAATCCGTATTAGAACCAGAAGTTACGGGAAAAATGATGCAACGAATGAGAAATCCAAAGCAAACGGAATTACATGAAGAATTAACAAATCGAGAAATGGAGATTCTTCTGTTAATGGCAGAGGGGAAAAGCAACCAGGAAATGGCTGATGAATTATTCATTGCTTTAAAAACAGTGAAAGTTCATGTTTCAAACATCTTAAGTAAACTCCAAGTGCAAGATCGTACACAAGCTGTTATATATGCATTTAAACATTCTTTAGTTGAATAGTTATTTTATACAGCTTAATTCGCGTGAAGAGGAAGGAAAAGACATATGAAACAATACGTAATTTTTGACTTTGATGGTACATTAGCAGATTCACAAGAAGTAGCTGTTCAATCGATTAATCAGCTAGCCGGGAAATATGGGTTTCCTCAAGTTGATCGTGAGGGTTTTTCAAAAGTAATGAAGGATTCTGCAACTTTAGAGGATTTTTCATTGATTGCAAATGAGTTCTATTCATTGTACAAAGAATCATTAAACCAAATTCGCTTATTCGATGGAATGAAGGATGTATTGCTTCAATTACATGAGCAAGGATATGGTATCGCTGTTATATCCTCTAATGAAGAAAGTAATATTCGTGCATATTTTGCTACTCAAGGTTTAGAGTTTATTACGGATATTTATACATCAAGTAACTTATTTGGTAAAGATGAAATGCTGAATCAATTTAGTGATAAATATAAAGTGGCGAAGAACGATCTACTATATGTTGGTGATGAAGTGCGTGATATTCAAGCTTGTCATCGTTGTGGTGTTTCGGTTGTTTGGGTTCCGTGGGGATATGCAGAAGAAGGACATATTCGACCAGAAAAACCAACATACAAAGCAAAAACACCAGCCGATATTTTAATGTATGCTAAGCAAATGACATCAAATGTGAAGGCATAGTGGAGGGTACAGGGTGAAAGACCAAATTAAAACGATTCAAATGTTAGGCGCTATGTTAGAGAGTGCATCTATTCCTTATACATTTGTTGAAGAATCAGCATTAGTTCTTCAAGGTATGACTATTCCTCTTGATAAGATAGATGTACTTACACAATGGGATGTCTTCTCGAAATGCCAGGAGCTTTTTGTTGATTATCCATGTTCAGAGGTTATGAATACTCCTATAAGTGCAACTTTTGAGGTTCAGTTTCATGGATTAAACATAAATGTAGGCTGTGTATTTAACACAACTATTAAAACAGATCCTTATCGTATTGCGGTAGATGGTATTTGGTGCAAGTCATTGTATAGTTACATATATGGAAATGATTTTTCCGCATATCAAGAAGATATTGTTGCTTTCTTGCTTGAGAAGCAGCAAACATACACAGCACATAATGAGCAAGCATGGAATCAAAATAATTATCAAGCGCTTATTGAACGATACGGTGAGCCATCAAAGATAGCTGAAAAAATCAAGCAAAATCCAGAATGGCGATTACACCCGTTCTATAAATATATGAACGAAATTGAAGGAAAGAAAGTTATTCATCTGCTTGGTTCGAACGGTGTGAAAGGAACGGCACTAGCACTGTTAGGAGCAGATGTAACAGTGGTGGATTTCTCTCAAGAAAATGCGATGTTTGCAAAGGAAGTAGCGAAATCAGCTAATGCTTCACTCGATTATGTTGTAAGTGATGTGTTTTCTATTAATGAAAAACAGCATGAGCGACAATATGATTATGTATTAATGGAATTAGGTGTTCTACATTATTTCATTACACTTGAGCCATTGATGAAATTAGTAAGTAAATTGTTGGTACCTGGAGGAAGGTTTGTCTTACATGAATTTCATCCAATTTCAACAAAGCTAATTACTTCGTCTGGTAAAAAGCACAAGGTGACGGGAAATTACTTTAATCCAGAGCTTTCATATAATACGGTAGCATTTTCGAAGCATATGCCAGACGGTGTACAAGAAGAGCTGATGCAAACCGTACAAAGAAAGTGGACAATTGGAGAGTTAGTGACGGCTGCTGCAACTTCAGGGTTATGCATTGAAGTGTTAGAAGAAGAACCGAATCATAAATTGCACGATGTAGGTCTACCTAAGACATATACTTTAGTGGCGACTACACGTTAAAGAGGAAGGAACGTATGTTACGTTTCTTCCTCTTTTTTTAAAAGATAAAAATAATATATAATTTTGAATGGTGTCTAGCTCCAGCACCCAGCGACTAGTAGATTTCACCCATCTCCCTACGATAAGTCAACATCGAATCGGCTATCGCCTCTTCGTGTTTCCTTTATCTCAGTCGAAGTGCTCCAATCTATACGTCGTAAAACGGGCGCTTGCGCTTTTCTTACACTCCTTTTTTGTAAAGAAGGTAAGAATAAATGTATGGGACTCCCATAATTAGTACAGCGATTGTTAATGTGAGGTATAGAATACCTGTATTGAGAAAACTATTAATCAGCAATGCAAAGCCTCCAATAATCCAAAGGTAACCGGCTATGCGATGTGTTTTATTCCAATTATTTTCGCTGTTTAATGTCCATGGTAATCTGATGCCAACAGTATAGCTTTGCTTACATTTAGGAAGATAATTTCCAACTGCAATAATGACAATACCCACCATTGCAGAACAAATCATAGGTATGGAAATATCATATCCTATTGCGATAAATAAAGTGACTGGCACAAGAATGACGGACGCAATTGGAACTAACCATTTCCCAATAAGCTTTAGAATAGATGACGAATTTGCTTTTTTAGGATCAGTATTAATTGAAAAATGTGTAACTAAATTGATGGCTGCCATAAGAATAGGTAAACCGAATGCAGCCAATGCTTTTGGAGCAAAATTATCAGGTTCTCCAGCATTATTCCAATGTATAGCTATTTCGTCTGGTAGTTTATTGTACAAAACGATAGATAAAATCATTGGTAAAAAGCAAATAACTGTAGTTAATACGAGTAAAGAATTACTTGTTTTTTTCATCATTTTTCCCTCCAAACTGTGAAAACCAAAGCATTATTTCTTCAAAAACAGATATATTAATTTCGTAATAAATATAATTCTTATACTTCGTTTCAAAAAGAAGACCAGCTTTTTTTAGCTTCGATAAATGATAAGAGACTGTCGCAGCAGTCATATCAAATTGTTGAGCAATTTCTCCAGCTGACATTTTTTTATCTTTAAGCATTTCAAGAATTTCACGCCGTACGGGGTCAGCAAGCGCTTTGAATGTTTCAGGAAATCCCATGAAACCACCTCCATGAAATCTATTTAGAAATATTTCTAATTAGATTATATATCAGAATAGTTTGTAAGTAAATATCTATTTAGAAAAAAATCTAAATAGATTAGAGACTGTTGTTAAAAAACGAAGAAGAGTACTCAATAAGAGTACTCTTCAAAGGTTAGATATTTAAAAATTTCACACAAACAGGGTTTGGAACAGCAACATTTGCTTGAAGCAATGTTAATTTACCTGTTGCTTCATCTCGAGCGTATAATGTTAGATTATCAGACTCTTGGTTAGAAGCTATTAAGAATTTCTCCGTTGGATCTAAAGCGAAATCACGTGGCCAATTACCTTCCGTTGATACATTTTCAACAAGTGTTAATTCTCCAGTTGAATCATTTACACTAAATACGGCAATATCGTCTGAACCACGATTACCTGCATAAATATAACGGCCATCTGAACTGATATGAATGGCACTACCTTGTCCGTTACCTGTAAATTCTGCTGGTAGTGTAGAAATATATTGAATTTCTTTAAAGCTTCCATTCTCAGCATTATATGCTAGTACAATTACTTCACTGCTTAATTCGGTCATAACATAGGCATACTTACCGTTTGGATGGAAGGTAATATGTCTCGGACCACTTCCAGGACGAGTTGAAAGTGTGTGAAGCTTTGTAAATGTATTTTCTTTAAAAGAGAATGTATTGATTTGATCAGCGCCTAAATCAATGCTTACAACATATTGCTCATCTGGCGTGAAGCCAGCAAAATGAGCGTGAGCCTTTTCTTGACGTTCATGTGGACCATTTCCTTCATGTTGTGCTACTGCTGCTACAGGCTGTAATTCGCCATTGATGACAGGGTAAGCTTCAATGATACTACGGTGGTAATTCGCAGTGAAAATAGTGTCGTTATTTTTGTTCAAGCTAATATGACATGGAGGAACTCCTTCAGAAACTTGTGAATTGATGAATGAAAGAGCGCCCGTTTGTGGGTTAATTGAATAAGAAGCAACTCCACTAGAATCACCTTTTTTAATTAATGAATAAAGGTATTTATTATCTTTACTAATCGCAACGTATGTAGGTTTTTCAAGCTCAGCCGCTACAGTTGTATTGCTAAGTGTTTGCTTTTCAGTATCTAGTGTAAAAGTATATAATCCTTTGCTGTTACCTGTTGAATAGGTCCCAATATAGCCTATTATTTTCGTCATTGAATGACCTCCAAACTATGTGATATTTTTTAATTTTAACATACGTTATTTACATTTAAGATATCTATTACGTATGGATAGGGGTAGGAAAGGGATATTGGTTGAAATTATAGGATTGAATGCCACATCCTTTAATGAAACAATTAGTATAGAGATTAATCATTGGAGGCAAACATCATGACAAACATCTTGTTTATAAAAGCGAATGACCGTCCTACGGAACAATCTATTAGTATGCGTATGTATGAAACTTTTCTACAACAGTACAAGCAATTGCATCCTAGCGATTCAATTACACAATTAGATTTATTTAAAGAAAACCCACCATATTACGGGAATGCTGCAATATTAGGAGTAGCAAAACAAAAAAATGGATTAGAATTGACTGAAGAAGAAATAGAGGCTGTATCGTACGTTGAGCGATTTATCGAACAGTATTTAAGTGCGGATAAAATCGTCATTGCATTTCCACTTTGGAATGGGACAGCTCCGACCCCACTTATTTCATATTTATCTTACATAACACAAGCGGGAAAAACATTTACCTATTCACAACAAGGGCCTGTCGGCTTAGGTGGTCAAAAGAAAGTCATTATACTCCATGCGCGTGGTGGAGATTACACGAATTCAACTGCGGTTGTTCAAGAAATGGCTATTAGCTACGTAGAAACTATTTTGAATATGATTGGCGTTGATCACATAGAGACAATGATTATTGAAGGGCATAATCAATATAAAGACCGAGCAGAAGAAATTATTACAGCAGGCTTGGAACAAGTGGCTTCTATTGCAAAGTATTTTTGATGATTAGCGGTAACAGAATATTTAATCGCCATAATCGTAGAAAGACTATCCTTATGCATAAAAGAAGGGTTACTCATTAGTGAGTAGCCCATTCTTTATCTAACTTTATTTCTTTTCGTTAGCCCATTCTTCTACATTCCACTCTTTTGTTACCCAATCTTTATAGAAATCAGGTTCGTGGGATACAAGAACGACTGTCCCTTTATATGCTTTTAGTGCTTTTTTCAATTCTTCTTTAGCAGCTACATCTAAATGGTTTGTCGGCTCATCGAATAGAATCCAGTTGCTTTCTTCCATTAATAATTTACATAGACGTACCTTTGCTTGCTCTCCACCACTAAGTTGATTCATCGGACGACTAATATGCTCATTCTTCAATCCGCAACGTGCTAGAGCAGCACGAACTTGATGTTGGTCCATGCTTGGGAAGGCATTCCAAATTTCATCAATTGGTGTTGTATTTGCTGCTTTTACTTCTTGTTCGAAGTAAGCAGGATATAAGAAATCACCACGAGAAATTTTTCCACTTAACGGTGGAATAACGCCAAGAATTGTTTTAAGAAGTGTTGATTTACCAACACCATTGCAACCAACGATGGCAATCTTATCTCCACGTTCAATAGTCATGCTCATTTTTGGAAGTAGCGGGAAGTCATAACCGATTTCGAAATCTTCACCTTCGAATACCCAACGGCTGCTGCCACGTGCTTCTTTGAAGTCGAATTCTGGCTTAATAGCTGTTTCCGGGCGGTCGATACGTTCCATACGATCCAGTTGCTTTTGACGGCTCTTCGCACGTCCTGTTGTTGAGTAACGTGCTTTGTTCTTCGCAATGAAATCTTCTTGCTTTTTAATGAATTCTTTTTGCTTTTCATAAGCGTTAATATGTTGGTTCTTATGAAGCTCTGCTAATTCTAAGAATTTCTCGTAAGTAGCAGTATAGCGTGTTAGTTTAGCAAACTCTAGGTTGAAAATGATATCCGTTGATTCATTCATAAACTCTGTATCATGCGAGATTAGAATGAAAGCACTTGGATACTCTTTCAAGTATCTAGATAACCATGTGATATGCTCTTCATCTAAATAGTTGGTAGGCTCATCTAGAAGTAATACTTGTGGCTTTTCTAGTAAAAGCTTTGCTAGTAATACTTTTGTACGTTGACCACCACTTAGTGCTGCTACATCGCGATCTAAACCGATTGCATCTAACCCTAAACCGCGTGCTGCATCTTCAATTTGTAAATCTAATGTATAGAAGCCACCTGCATCTAATTGGTCTTGTAGTTCAGCCATTCTTTCTAGCAGTTCTTCTAATTCTTCAGGAGTAGCTTCTCCCATTTTTCCTGTTACTTCATTTAGTTCAGCCTCTACGTCAAAAAGACTTTGATAGGCTTCTTGTAATACATTTCGAATCGTTTTACCTGGTGTTAGGTTTGTATGCTGATCAAGGTACCCATATTCAACACCTGGTGTCCATTGTACTTTACCGCTATCGTACATCGTTTGACCTGTGATGATGTTCATAAGTGTTGATTTACCAACACCGTTCGCACCTACAAGCCCAACGTGTTCATTATTTAATTGAAAAGAAACTTCTTTAAATAACATTCGATCGCCAAAACTATGAGTAAGTTTTTCTACGTTTAACAAGCTCATTTTCTGATTTCAACTCCTGAATTATTCGTTACACATATTCTCCTCATTGTATTCGAGAATAAGAATCGATGTAAAGTATTTAGTGAAACTTCCATATAATGATGTGTTTCCCATAGAAAAATGAAAAAAAGCACAGCGTTCTAATGAATGAACGTTGTGCTAGAGGGTAGCTTAGTTAAATATTAGCTAGCAAATCCTTCTTGTATTAAGACATCTTCTAATGAAGTGATTGCTGCTGTTGCGTCCTGTCCATCTGCAAAAATACGGATATTAGCACCATTTGGAATGGCTAACGCCATAATGCCCATAATGGATTTCAAGTTCGCCTCTTTTCCATTGTAGGTAATTGTTAAGTTTGCGTCATAGTTGGAAGCTGTACGAACTAAAAGGGTTGCTGGTCGAGCATGAATGCCAACTTCGCTTATAACAGTAAATGATTTTTCAATCATCAAAATTTCATCTCCTTTGTTGATGTACTATTATTATTTTATAAATGCAAGTACTATGCCAAAACACTAGTATAGTGATAGGAATTGATTATTTCCTTAGATTAAGAAACACTAGCTATTTGTGTTTTCAGATGTAAAACACTAGCACACAAACATTAGCTGCTTTCTTCTATAAATAAACAATTTGTGAGATACTGATAAAAGTTAGGTAATAGAGAAGGGAATGTACGGATTGAGTAAAACAGTTGTGTTGGCGGAAAAGCCATCAGTTGGTAGAGATATAGCAAAAGTATTAGGCTGTAACACAAAAGGAAACGGATTCTTTGAGGGAAAACAATATATTGTAACTTGGGCATTAGGTCATCTTGTAACACTTGCTGATCCTGAAATGTATGATGAAAAATATAAAGCTTGGAAGATGGAAGACCTACCAATGCTTCCGAAACATGCAAAGCTAGTTGTAATTAAGAAGACGAGTAAACAATATCAAGCGGTTAAATCGCAATTGCTCCGAAAAGATGTCGAGAGCATCGTTATTGCTACAGATGCTGGACGTGAAGGTGAATTAGTAGCACGCTGGATTATTGAAAAAGCGGGTGTGAAAAAGCCGATTAAACGTCTTTGGATTTCATCTGTAACAGACCAAGCAATTAAGCAAGGGTTCCGTCATTTGAAGGATGGAAAAGAATACGAAAATTTATATGCATCAGCGCAAGCTCGTGCGGAAGCAGATTGGCTAGTTGGTATGAATGCTACTCGTGCATTAACGACGAAGCATAATGCCCAATTATCTTGTGGACGTGTGCAAACACCAACACTTGCGATGATTGCAAAGCGTGAGCAAGAGATTAAAGAATTTAAGCCGAAGAAGTTCTATGGATTAAAAGCTAAAGCAGAGAATGGTTTAAATCTAACTTGGAAAGATGCTAAAACAAATGATACACGTACTTTTAATGAAGAAAAAGCACATGATATCCAAAAACGTATCAACACTCAACAAGCAGTTATCGAATCAGTTCAGAAAACGAAAAAGAAAACATATGCGCCAAATTTGTATGATTTAACAGAATTACAACGTGATTGTAACCGTATCTTTGGCTATTCAGCGAAGGAAACATTATCGATTACACAACGTTTATATGAGCAATACAAGGTGGTAACATATCCACGTACAGATTCTAAACATTTAACAACAGATATGGTTAGTACGTTGAAAGAGCGTTTAGAAGCAGTATCCATCAAACCTTATACTCAATGGGCAACGAAAATTTTACGTCAGCCAATCAAAACGAATAAATCATTTGTTGATAATAGCAAGGTAAGTGACCACCATGCGATTGTACCGACAGAACAATCTGCATTCTTACCGAAGATGTCAGATAAGGAAGTAAAGGTGTATGACCTCATTGTGAAACGATTCTTAGCGGTATTGCTACCACCCTTTGAATATGAACAAACAAGCATTACAGCGAAAATTGGTTCAGAAATGTTTACAGCTAAAGGGCAAACAGTACTGCATAAAGGCTGGAAGGAGATTTATGATCGTGATGAGTCCGATGAAGCCTATGTACCAGTTGTAAAAGAAGGCGATAAACTAAAAGTTGCCTCTTTAACGGTGACAAATGGTGAAACAACGCCTCCTGAACCATTTAATGAAGGCACTCTTCTTTCAGCAATGGAAAACCCCGCGAAATTTATGGGTGGAGAAAGCAAGGACTTAGTTAAAACATTAGGTGAAACAGGTGGATTAGGAACGGTTGCAACACGTGCTGATATTATCGAGAAGCTATTTAATTCTTTCTCAATTGAAAAGCGTGGTAAAGGCATTCATGTGACAACAAAAGGTAAGCAATTACTGGAGTTAGTACCTGATGAATTGAAATCACCAGCACTTACAGCTCAGTGGGAGCAAAAGCTAACAGCAATTGCGAAAGGCAAATTAGGTAAGAGTACGTTTGTAAATGATATGAAAGACTACGCGAAGAAGTCTGTTCATACGATTAAGAACAGTACAGAGAAATTTAAACATGATAATGTAACAGGCAAACATTGCCCAGATTGCGGCAAATTGATGTTAGAAGTGAATGGCAAGAAAGGTAAGATGCTTGTTTGCCAAGACCGTGAATGTGGACATCGCAAGCGTGTTAGTACGGTAACAAATGCACGTTGCCCAGTTTGTCATAAGAAATTGGAATTACGCGGTGAAGGTGAAGGCCAAATTTTCGTATGTAAATGTGGTCATCGTGAGAAAATGAGTGCTTTCCAAAAGCGTAGAAAAGGTGGAAATAATAAAGTCGCTGATAAACGTGCTGTGGCCCAATATATGAAGAAGCAGAATAAACAAGAAGAGCCTTTAAATAATGCATTTGCAGATGCGTTATCTAAATTAAAGTTCGATTAAATGGGAGATGTAAGTCATGGCAAAAGGTAAAACAAATGCTATGCGCATACTAGATGCTGCGAAAATAGCATATGAAATGATGTCCTATGAAGTAAAGGATGGCCAAATAGATGGTATTTCAGTAGCAAACAAGATTGGCAAAGATCCTGGAATGGTTTATAAAACATTAGTAGCTCATGGAACGAGCAAAGCAATCTATGTTTTCGTCATCCCTGTAGCTGAGGAATTAAACTTGAAGAAAGCTGCTTCAGCAGCGGGGGAGAAGAAGATTGAAATGGTTGCTGTGAAGGATATTCAAAAGCTAACAGGCTATATTCGAGGCGGTTGTTCGCCTGTAGGTATGAGCAAGAAGTATCCAACTTTCCTTCAAAGTGAAGCTGAAAGCTTAGAGACGATGATTGTAAGTGGTGGGAAAATTGGTACGCAGATTATGATTAAGCCGCAATTATTAGCAGAGGTTACGGATGCTAAGTTTGTAGATTTAATTAAATAAAATAAAAATCCGTGGAGAATGTATATCCACGGATTTTTTTCTTAGTGGGCATTCACCTATTCAGCACATTCTTCATATATTGAAATCGGTAAGAGATATTTATGAAAAAGGAGTGCTTCTTTTGACGGAACGCGTACTTCATTACTTTGCCGGTGGTAATACTGCACGAGGTTTTTATAGTTTATATGAATATAATTTAGCGGATTTGAAAAAATTGTATATTTTAAAAAGTGGTCCAGGAACGGGAAAGTCAACGTTAATGAAAAATATAGGGCAATATTATGATGATCAAGGATATAGCTTACAATACTTACATTGTTCTTCTGACAATGATTCTATTGATGGTGTCATTATTAATGAGTTAGGCGTAGGAATTGTGGATGGCACCGCACCGCACGTGATTGAACCACGTTTGCCAGGAGCAGTAGGTCAATATGTAAATGTAGGAGAAGCATGGAATGCTGAAAGCTTAGCTAAGCAAACAGATACTATTGATTTGCTCATAAAGAAAATAGCGGTTGCCTTTCAGTCAGCATATGATACCTTTGCACAAGCATTAAGTGTTCATGATGAATGGGAAGCTATTTATATTGATAATATGGATTTTGAAAAAGCAAATGAATTAACGGTGGAAATGATTGATAAGCTTTTCGGCAGTCAAACGAAGCAAGCAATAGCTGATGTTTGTCATCGTTTTCTTGGAGCGGCAACGCCGATAGGAGCCGTTGATTTTGTTCCTAATTTAACGAGTGGTTTACAGCATCGATTCTTTATTAAAGGGCGACCAGGATCAGGTAAATCAACGATGTTGAAGAAGATTGCTGCACAGGCTGAAGAAAGAGGATTCGATGTGGAAATCTATCATTGTGGTTTTGACCCACATAGTATAGATATGGTCATTGTTCGCGAACTGGGTTTTGCTATTTTTGATAGTACAGCACCTCATGAATATTTTCCAAGTCGTGATGGCGACGTGATTATTGATGTATACGAACGTTGCATTAGACCAGGAACAGATGAAGATTATAGTGCAGATATTGAAAATGTATCGAGAAGGTATCGTACCAAAATGAACGAGGCTACCGCTCATTTGGCTCGGGCAAAAGCTTTGCATGATGAGTTAGAGGAAATCTATGTTGCTAGTATGGATTTCTCAAAGATTGAACGTATACAAGAGAACATTTTGCAGGCAATTGAGGGTATGAAAGTGAACTAATAAAGCTTCGATACAATTTGCTTATAAAGTGGATTGTATCGAAGCTTTTTATGTTCAATAGTAAATTTTTGTAAATGGCACAAAATTAATATATTATTGTTATATAATGTATTCGTGTAAAATATGTTTCCTGTTGAACGGGTAGTTGCAACAACTTAGAAGGGTGGACATGAGGTGTCAAAAGGAAAAGAAAAGGTAAGAGGAAACTGGATTAACCGAATAAGGCATGTGAATGATTGGTATTTTGTAATTTGCATGCCTCTTCTTGCTTTTATTATTACAGAAACCGCATTTCGAGGAAATATCGGTTCTTTTTTTAGTTGGATTAGTGAGAGACCTACTGAAGCTGTTTTAACTTTTATTGTTCTTTGCGGGCTTGTGAATATTGGTTATGTGTGTAACAAAAAGGTATATATATTAACTTCATTTATTATAACGATGCTTCTTGTTTTAGGTGGATTTATTAGTCGTTTGAAGCTTGATTTAAGAGGAGAGCCTCTACTTCCAGGAGATTTACGATTAGTTAATGAAGCATCGAACATAACACAATCTATGGAGTTATCGAATATTGGTGTCATTGCTTTTGTACTAGGAATTTTGCTAGTACTAAGCGTAATTTTTGCGTATTTTGTTAAGAATGAGAAATTTAAAGTGTGGAAACGTGTTGGTGTAACATTAGTTGCTTTTCTAATAGTATGGGTCGCTTTTACAAATAAGCCTTTTGATATAACAGATGCATTTAAGGTAACAACAATTACTTATGATCAGCAAATGAACAGTGAGCAAAATGGTTTTACGTTAGGTTTTCTACTTAATACTAGATGGATGAAAGTGGACAAGCCTTCAGACTATAATGAACAAACAGTAGCGGCTATTCTTGAAAAATATGAAGATAAGGCATCTGTTGGAAATAAGAAGCCGAATATTATCTTTGTACAAAGTGAGGCCTTTTGGGACCCGTTATTATTAGGAGAAAATTTATTTAGTGAAGATCCCATTCCTTTCTTTAGAAGTTTGCAACAGAAGCATACATCGGGAAATTTACGTGTTCCTGTTTACGGAGGCGGAACGGTTAATACAGAGTTTGAGGCTATTACAGGTTTATCAACGAGATTTTTGCCAAGTGGTTCAATTGCTTTTGCGCAGTACTTGAAAAATCCTGTTCTTTCAATGCCACGCTCGCTTGAAAGCATTGGTTACAAAGCAACAGGTATTCATTCGTATCATTCATGGTTTTATCGCCGAACAGAAGCGTACCGTAATTTAGGTTTTACTAATTTCATCGGGCAAGAATATTTCTTCAATCCCCAATATAAAGGTGACTATATTTTCGATAATGATTTTGTGCAACGAATTGTTTCTGAAGTGAAAGCAACAGAACAACCTGATTATATTTATGGTGTATCTATGCAGGGTCATGGACCTTATCAATCGAATGCAGATACAAAGAATAAAATCAAGGTTACTAAAAATATAGACAAAGCTTCTAAACAAATTCTAGAATCATATGCATCAACCATGAAAGACGTTGATAATTCATTACAAGAGCTTGTTACTGAACTAGAGAAAGTAAATGAACCGTCTATCGTTGTTTTTTACGGAGATCATTTACCGATGCTAGGTGACAATTATCAAGTGTATAAACAATTAGGTTTCATGAAGAATCTTGAAGAAGAAACAGATTATAATAAAATGCATACGGTGCCGTTAGTGATATGGTCTAATTATTTAGAGAAGCAAGAAGATGTACTGATGGGGAGTTATATGCTTCCAGCGTATGTTTTAAATCTTGCTAACCTAAACCAAGAACCACTTTATCGTTTTATGGATAGCATGTATGAAGCAGGGTATCAAATATTACCAAGTCATGTGGAAGATAGAACGGACAAATGGCTCGTCGATTATAGAATTCTGAACTATGATAATCTCTTTGGTAAACAATTCTCTGATTACTATCATTTGTTGAACGATAATAAGAATTTTTACCTAGGATCGGAAAAATTATCGGTGGGTTCATTAACGCCAAATGTTATCAATCGAGAGGCAAAAGAAGATCAAGAAATTGTAATTAAGGGACAAGGATTTGCTCCCGCTATGCGGGTTTATGTAGATAGCGAGATGGTAGAGACAGTTGTATCAAATGAAAACCAAGCTTTAATTAAAATTCCGAAGAAACTGTTTGAAACAAGTAAACAAGTTAATTTACATGTTGAAATTGTAGATTCGATGGATCGAACGATATCGTCAACGAATAAAATACCAATTCAAGTAGTAAATGAAACCGAGTTTAATCAAAAATCAGCTGCTTCTATGAAAAAAATAGAAGCAAATAAATTATCTTGGGAATTTTTTAAGGAAGCTACAGATTACACTATTATTCGTGCGAATTTGAATAAAGTAGATGTTCCATACTCATTTAAAATGAATGGTAAAGTATTCGAGGATGCAAATGCAGATTATTTTGATCGAGCGGGATTAGCGAATTTATATGTAAATGGCTATTTCTATATTAGCGTTAATAAAGCTGAATTAGCGAAGTTTGCTTCTGTTAATGAATTCATGAAGCATCAACAAGTTGAATTTTTTATAGTGGAATAATTAAAAGAAAGCTCAAAAGTTCAAGTGAGGGACTTTTGAGCTGCCTTTTTTAAAAGATAAGAAAGTATATAAATTTGTGCGATGTCTAGCTCCAGCGCCCAGCGACTAGTAGATTTCGCCCATCTCCCTACGATAAGTCAACATCGAATCGGCTACCGCCTCTTCGTGTTTCCTTTATCTCAGTTGAAGTGCTCCAATCTATACGTCGCAAAACGGGCGCTTGCGCTTTTCTTATAATGTATTTATTTAAAATAAAAGGTGAGCTACCCCAACGATAATCGGTAACGTGATTGCCGTACGGATCAAGAAGATAATAACAAGATCTTTGAAGTTAACAGGGATTTTTGAACCGAGTAGTAGTCCACCTACTTCAGACATGTAAATCAATTGCGTTACTGATAAAGTGGCAATAACAAATCGAGTAAGGTCACTTTCAATTCCCATTGCTAGGACAGAAGGCAAGAACATATCTGCAAATCCAATGAGAATTGTTTGAGATGCAGCATGAGCCTCTGGGATTTGTAGCAATTCTAGAATAGGGATAAAAGGTAATCCTAACCATTGGAATACAGGTGTATAATTGGCAATAATTAAAGCGATTGTTCCCATTGCCATAACAACAGGAGCAACACCCATCCATAAATCTAGAACATTTCTTCCACCCTCTAAGAAGAATTTCTTTATTCCCTTATTTTCTTCTGCACGATTAACAGCTAGTTTAACTCCCCAAGTAAAAGGATTATAGCCTTTTGGTGTTACTTCGTCATTATTTGGCTGATGATCACCATGATATGTATCAGGCTTCCTTGATAAAGGTGGAATCCTTGGCATAATGATTGCAGCTACAAGTCCAGATAGAAGAACAGTTAAGTAGAATGGGATAAACATATGACCAAGATTAACTTGTGAAATAATAACAAGGCTGAATGTAATAGAAACAACAGAGAAGGTTGTTCCGATAATCGCAGCTTCTCGTTTTGTATAATAGCCTTCTTCGTATTGTTTGCTAGTTAGTAGTACTCCGATTGTTCCATCACCTAACCAAGAGGCGGCGCAACCAATGGAGGAACGACCCGGAAGTCTGAATAGCGGGCGCATTACTTTTATAAGAAGTGCTCCAAAAAGCTCAAGTAAACCAAAGTTTAAGAGTAGTGGTAAGAGTAATCCAGCAAAGAAGAATACTGCGAATAAAGTAGGTAGTAAGCTAAACAGCAATGTTCCACCAGTGTCTTCTGACCAAAGCCATTCTGGTCCAATTTTGAATAATACCATAACAGCAAAGATTGCACCGAAGATTCTTGTAATCATCCAAACAGGGCTCACGTCGAATAGCGATGTGAAAAACGGGCTTTTTTTGATGAAAGGTATATTAAATAGTTTAGCAGCTAATGTTCCAAGAACAGCTAGTACAATAATAAAGGTCATAATGTAGGGAATTGAGTCACCAAGCATGTCTTTAAACGTACCAGATAGAATTGCAATTGGAATAGTAATTTGTCCGTCATATGAGACAGGAGTCATGAATAATAGAATACCGATTAGAGAAGGTATGATAAATAGTAGTAATGAAGATACTTTATAGTGTTTTGACGTGTTGTTCATTATGTTCCCCTTTACTTTCATTGTATCGGTTGATTAATATATATACAGTTTAATGCATAATAATAAAAAAATCTATTAATATTTCAAAATAGTATTTATCAGGTTTTTACCTTTACCCCATTTTTTTATGTATAAACGTTGAAATGATATAAAATGTTGAATTATATGTATATATTTTATATGTGTATAATAAAGAAGAAGCTGTTAGATGTATAATAAATGAAGTTATTTATTATTTTTAAATAAGTAATGATGAGGAGTGTTAATGTGGAAAGAGTACAGCTACAGGATGATATTCAGTTTTCTCGTATTATTCATGGTCAATGGCGATTAGCAGATTGGCAATATAGTGATCAACAAGTGTTACAACTTATGGAACAGTGTCTAGAGTTAGGCATAACAACAATTGACACAGCTGATATTTATGGACAGTATACATGTGAGAAGCTTCTTGGAAAAGCCTTATCATTAAAACCTCAACTTCGTGAACAATTAGAAATCATAACAAAATGTGGGATTAAATTAACTTCGAGAGATGATGTGCAGCTGAATCATTATGATTCAAGTAAGAAACATATTGTAGAGAGTGTGCATCAATCCTTAGAGAATATGCAAACAGATTATATTGATGTATTGCTAATTCATCGTCCAGATGTACTTACTGACCCAGCAGAAGTTGCAGAGGCTTTTTCCGAATTAAAGCAATCGGGGAAAGTAAAGCATTTTGGAGTATCTAATTATACACCTTCACAAGTCTCCATGTTACAAACGTATTTAGAAATGCCTCTTATTACGAATCAAGTGGAATTGTCTGTATTAGAAAGAGCTCAATTTGAGAATGGAACGTTAGATCAAGCAATTGAAAGACGTATGCCACCGATGGCTTGGTCACCTTTAGCTGGGGGACGAATATTTACAAGTGAAGATGCTCAGGCTGTTAGAGTGAGAGAGACACTTACAAAAATAGCATCTGAAATCGGCGCGAAGAGTATCGATCAAGTAATGTATGCGTGGTTGTTAAAACATCCAGCAAAGATTATGCCAATTGTTGGTTCAGGTAAAATGGAACGTATTCAAGCTGCTGTAAAAGCTTTATCATTAAATCTCACTAGAGAGCAATGGTATGAAATTTGGGTAGCTTCAAGAGGAAAACAAGTAGATTAAAGAAGATTGTAAGGAAAGAAGGTCGTTTTAGTTTGATTAAATGTATTGCAACTGATATGGATGGTACTTTATTAAATATGCATGAAAAAGTTAGTGAGGCGAATAAACGCGCGATTGAACATGCCCAGTCAAAAGGTGTGGAGGTAGTAGTAGCTACAGGTCGCTCGTATTTAGAAGCTCGCCATGCGTTAGATGAAGCTGGTTTGAAATGTCCTGTTATTTCCATCAATGGAGCCGTTGTATGGGATGAAGAGGGAGAAATGGTAGCATCAAATCCAATGGATAGAGAAGATGTAGAGCGAGCTAGAGCAGTTTTAGATGAAGCGGATATCTACTATGAAGTTTATACAAATAAAGGTACATATACATATGATAAGAAAGTCTCTATTGAAACGATTGTGGATTTATTAGTATCTGCATTTCCTGATGTGGATCCGGCGTATTTAGAGAAAAGAGCAACGGAGCGTTTTGATTTAGGTTTAGTTCATGTAGTACCGAGTTACGCTGAATTATTTGCAGATGAAAACATTCAATGTTTTAAAATGCTTGTGTTTTCTGGTGATCAAGATTTATTAGGACACACTGGTGGTAAGCTTAAAGAGCATACATCTTTAACAGTTAGTTCATCTGGTAAAGAAAACCTAGAAATCACAAGCCCTTCTGCTCAAAAAGGTATCGCATTAGAAAAGTTTGTAGCGAAGCGTAATATTGCTCTTAGCGATACAATGGCAATTGGTGATAGCTACAATGATATTTCTATGTTTGAAAAAGCAGGTAAAGCAGTAGCGATGGGTAATGCAATTGCTGATATTCAACGCTTTTGTGATGAAGTAACATTGAGCAATCACGAAGATGGTGTAGCTCATGCTATTGAAAAAGCCTTAAAATAAAGTATTGCATCTTAGTCAGGCACCTACGTTTACTTTCTTTTAGAAAGAGGTAGGAAAATGAAAAAGATTAAGTGGTTATTCAGTATGATGTGTCTACTCATTTTAACAGCTTGTAGTAAGGCAGACGATGTGGATGATGAGAAGAAGGAAGAAATGGTAAGCAATCGGGCTACAACCATTGCAGTAGAGGCAACACAGCTTCAAGTTCCATGGTCAATTCAGAAAGCAAATGAAACCTTTTATATTAGTGAACGAAACGGAACGATTGCTGTCGTGCAAAATGGACAGGTAACAAGAGAACCAGTCCAGTTGAATCAACCTTTATCTTCTCAATCTGAAGCGGGCCTGCTAGGTTTTCTGTTAATGCCTGATTTTGCAAAGTCACAGCGAGCAATTGCCTATTATACGTATGAGCAGGATGGAGAGTCTTTGAACCGTGTAGTTATTCTCCAACGAAGTGAGAATAAATGGCATGAAATCACAAAGCTATTAGATGGTATCGTTAGCGGTCAATATCATCATGGTGGTCGTCTGCAAATAGGTAAGGATGGTTTGCTTTATATTACGACGGGTGATGGTTTGAAAGAAGAACGAGCACAAAATCTCCAATCGCTTAGTGGGAAAATTCTTCGAATGAACCTAGATGGTAGCGTACCGGAAGATAATCCATTTTCAAATTCATATGTATATAGTTATGGTCATCGAAACCCACAAGGACTTACTTGGGATGAACAAGGCAATCTCTACAGTAGTGAACATGGTTCTTCTGCTCACGATGAATTAAATACCATTGTAGCAGGAGCAAACTATGGTTGGCCTATTATTCAAGGAGATGAAAAGAAGGAAGGCATGGTAACGCCGATTATTCATTCAGGTAATGTAACATGGGCACCTGCAGGGCTTGCGTATCATAATGGTAATCTGTATGTAGCAACGTTACGAGGCGAAGCGCTTAAACGTTATCATCTTCAATCAAAAGTAATGGAAGATGTCGTGAAGGATGTTGGCCGTATACGAGATGTATTCATAGAAGGGAATATGTTATATTTCATTTCGAATAATACGGATGGAAGAGGCAACCCTTCTAAAGATGATGATCAATTGTATAAAGTAGAATTGTAAGAGGCTATCTGCCAAGTGATTAACAATCACTTGGTGGACAGCCTCTTTACACTGTTGTAGATTACAAAAAAAAGATTACCTAAATAGGTAATCTAATTAAAGGGGGATACTATGGAAAGTTCATCATATTGGCATTATATCCAGTGCACGAGCACTTTATACATAGATGATGAAATTATTTATTATCCCACTTATATGTCCAGAACGTCTCTATATTAAGTCTTCTCAATACTTCTGGATCACGTTGGTTAATCTTTTCTTCCCAATCAGCAGTCATTAATTGCGTTTGAGAAGCGTGAGCTCGAAGTGCCGCTAGTTTCGTAGCTTGAAAAGCACTTACTTCGTTAACAATATCCGGTTCTCCTAAATCTTCAATACAGTTACTTGAGAATGCTACTGCATGTAAAGTTGGACGGCTTTCCTCTGGCATTCTTCCCAAAGCTTCTACGACTGCTTTTCCTGTTGCATCATGGTCAGGATGGACACTATATCCTGGATAGAAGGAAATAACTAAGGAAGGATTTAATTCGTGAACGGCATCTGTAATCATACCGATAAGTTTTTCTTCATCTTCAAACTCAATTGTTTTATCTCGAAGGCCCATCATACGTAAATCGGAAATACCCATAGCTTTTGCTGCTTCTTGTAATTCTTGTTTACGGATTTTTGGCAGCCCTTCACGAGTGGTAAAAGGTGGGTTACCTAAGTTTCTGCCCATTTCTCCTAGTGTTAAACACATATATGTTACAGGTGTCCCTTGAGTAGTGAATGAAGCAATCGTTCCTGATACACCGAAAGCTTCATCATCTGGGTGAGGGAACACGACAAGTACATGACTTTCTTGACTCAATGTTTTTCCTCCTCTCGTCTTATTCGAACGGTGTCTCGCTAATTTGTAATGAGACAGCTAAACGACCACTTTCATCTAAACCAGCTAGAAGTAATCGATTCTGGTCATCCATCATGAAGTGAGTAACGCCTTCAGCGTAAACCCATCCTAATGCAATCTTTAAACCTACACGATAGGGACCGTCACCTTTAATTTTTCCATGCTCATATTGAACAAGAGCATTTCGAATATAAGCACCAGCAGAGTAACTGCCTCCGCCAAAGTGTGAAGCATATGCTCCGTTAGTTGTTTCTAGATGTATATACACATCTTTTTGCTGAAAAGAATCAATTGCTTCTTGAACAGCTAAAGGTACAATTGGCTTCATACTATAACCTCCTCATTCCTAATTAACATCTTGATTTATAGTAGATTTCTCAAAGTAAATCTTGGGGTAGTTCTTCTTTTTGGGGGTGATAGATTGTTGAAAGAAAATCATATCAACCCAAATTTTTAATATTACTATTCACTATCTTACTAAAAGAATGGAAATAATGCGAAAAGATTACCTTCATTTTTTTTGAACATTTCTTGTGATTGCTTCAATCAAAATGTAGTTGTAAGAGTGAAAACGAAGGAAAAAAAGACTAATGCATAGTTCACATTAGTCCAAGTTTTATATTATATTATATTTTATTTATTTTGAGCTCCATATAGTTTGTAAGCACCATGCATAGTTGGTCCAACGTATTCGTTTAGTTTCCAAGAATGGCGAATGGCTTCTGTAATGAAATCTTTCGCTACAGAGATTGCTTCTTCTACAGATTTTCCAAGTGCTAATTCAGCCGTAATTGCTGCAGCAAATGTACAACCTGCACCATGTGTATAAGAAGTTGGAATTAGGTCGTTTTCAATAATGATATGTTCTTTACCATCATACATTAGGTCGATGGCTTTTTCTGTACCATGTAATTTGCTTCCGCCCTTAATCACAACATATTTAACTCCAAGGTCATGAATTTTTTCTGCTGCTTTTTTCATTTGGTCAACTGTCGTAATAGTTTGCATTCCAGCAAGCTGAGCTGCTTCAAAAAGGTTAGGTGTAGTAACCGTTGCAAGTGGAAGTAAAGCTTCTCTGTATGCAATGGTATGCTCAGGGAATAGAACTTCATCTTCACCTTTACAAACCATTACTGGGTCAATTACTACGTTTGTAAGATTGTACTCTTTAATTTTACGAGCTGCTAATTCGATAATTTCAACTGAACCAAGCATTCCTGTCTTTAATGCATCTACGCCTACTGAAAGAATTGTTTCTAATTGTGCTTCAACTGTAGATGTTTCTTGAGGAAATACTTGATGATGCCAGTTATCTTTTGGATCCATCGCTACAATTGTCGTTAAGGCAGTCATACCGTAAACACCAAGTTCTTGAAATGTTTTTAAATCTGCTTGTATACCTGCACCGCCGCTTGAATCGGAGCCAGCAATCGTTAAAGCTTTTTTCATTGTCATATGAATCCTCCTAATGTAGTTAGATAATTATGAATTAATTAACTATTCTTCGCCTAATAAGCAGTTAATTAGTCTTCTTCTCTATTAAGAATATAATAATTAAGTTTAGATATACAAGCATTTCATTTACTTATGTAAAGTGAAAAAGTAATAGTCTAGTTGAAGAATCAAGGGTTCTTTCATACATACTGTGTGGCTGCACTAATTTCTTTTCTATGAAATAATGAGAAATTAGAGGAAACTGAGAATTTAAGATAAAATGATAAGAGATAATCCTGAAAGGTAGAGAGATACAATGATTTTACCGAATAATATACATGATTCGTGGAAGCCTTTTTTGACAAAAGAAATGATAGATGAGTTAAAAGAAATCGAACAACAAATTGGGTCGAATTATAATCCGCATGAAACCGACCGCATTTTACGATTTCTTACTACAGATTTACATCAAGTGAAAGTCATTTGGCTTGGTCAAGATGTGTATCCAATGAAAGGGGCAGCTACTGGAAGATCCTTTGAAGTAGGTGGGTTAGAAAGTTGGCATGGTCCATTCCGCCAAGTATCTTTGAAAAACATCGTACGTTTATTGCATAAAAATTTTAATCAAATTGAGGATTATAGTGATATTAAATCTTTTCAATCTATTAAGTCTGAAATTAGTTCAGGTAGCTTTCCTATTAAACCACCTCACTTATGGTTTGATGATTTAGAGAAACAGGGTGTTTTATTTTTGAATACATCATTTACGTGTGAAACAGGAAAGCCGAATAGTCATAAACATATTTGGGCTCATTTTTCACAGCAAGTGTTAGCTTATATATCTAAATGTAATCCGAATATTAGTTGGTTTTTATGGGGGAAAGAAGCGATTAGTAATAAAGTATATATTGAAAAAGGACGGTTCTATGAAAGTCGTCATCCAATGATGTGTAGTGTAAAGTATCCAGATGATTTCTTAAAGTTTCAAGGTTTTGAAAGAACGAGAAATGATATTCATTGGGTGCATTAAACTGAATTCGTCAATGTTTCACATGAAACATTATTTTCTGACAATTTTCGAAAGAGAGAACAATAGGAGATATGGAAAATAAACAAAGAATTAATTGTGTGAAGTGTAGGCATTATTTCGTGACATGGGATCAGCAGTCGCCAAAGGGATGTAGGGCATTCGGGTTTAAATCCAAGCTACTACCTTCGATGATTGTTTTGCAATCGTCGGGGCAAAATTGTATGAAGTATGAAGAAAAGAAATGACTAGAATGATTGTGAAACGTACATTATGATTAAGGAAGAAACTTGACTAGAACACTAGAGGTGAATAAAATGGAAATCTCATCTGATAAAGTGTTGAATAAAATGGAAGAGCTTATTCAAAAAGCTAAGACAGCCTCAACATTTCAAAAGAAACAAAGTTACATATTGGCAATTAAAGCATTATGCGAAATAATGTCAGAAGAAGAAGCCAATATACAAGTAGTAAAGCAACCTGTAATGCAGGAACCTAAGTATGTGAGTACACCTACTGCTGAAGTAGCGAATCAAAAACCAATGTCAATGAATGATGCAAATGGTTCGTCTTTATTAGACTTCTAAAATTTAAGATAAGGGTGACTCGAAAGGTATTAGCTAATATCACTTCACTGGGCTTTCCTTTTAATATTAAATGGAGAATTTATCTATTCTCTAAACCGCAAGCGTTATAAACCAACTATTTCAAGTAACTTAATTTAAATTAACAATCAGATGTAAACAAGTACGAAGCATCTTAAAAGCGTAAAGAGGCGTCTTAAAAGTGATTGGAAATCACTTTTAGGACAGCCATATTTTTTTGACTAGAGTACTCGAAACGGATGAATCAATTCGTTATAATATATTCTAGTGAATGAATTGCTTCTATTCATTAAATAGATTAATTTTTTATGATTTTGTATAGATTTAAAGCTGAAAGAGAGTGAGCGCAATGGGTCGTAAGTGGAACAATATTAAAGAGAAAAAAGCATCCAAAGATGCTAATACTAGTCGATTATATTCAAAATTCGCACTTGAAATTTATGTAGTTGCCAAGCAAGGTGAACCAAACCCAGAATCTAACCAAGCATTAAAATTCGTTTTAGAGCGTGCTAAAACGTACAATGTACCAAGAAACATTATTGATCGTGCTATTGAAAAAGCCAAAGGTGGAGCAGATGATAACTATGCTGAGCTTCGCTACGAAGGATTTGGACCTAGCGGATCAATGATTATTGTAGATGCATTAACAAATAACGTGAACCGTACTGCTTCAAACGTTCGTGCAGCCTTTGGTAAAAACGGTGGGAACATGGGTGTAAGTGGATCCGTTGCTTACATGTTTGACGCTACAGCAGTTATTGGTGTAGAAGGTAAGACTGCTGATGAAGTACTTGAACTACTAATGGAAGCAGATGTTGATGTTCGTGATATTCTTGAAGAAGATGAAGCGGTAATCGTATATGCTGAGCCAGATCAATTCCATGCTGTACAAGAAGCATTCAGAAGTGCTGGTGTTACAGAATTTACAGTTGCGGAATTAACAATGCTTGCACAAAACGATGTAACACTTGATGCTGATGCACAAGCTCAATTTGAAAAATTAGTTGATGCATTAGAAGATTTAGAAGATGTTCAACAAGTGTACCACAATGTGGATTTAGGTGAATAAATGAAAGAAAGCGTCCGAAAATCATTTTTCGGACGCTTTTTTAACAGATAAGAAAGTATATAAATTTGTGCTGTGTCTAGCTCCAGTGCCCAGCGACGTATAGATTTCGCCCATCTCCCTACGATAAGTCAACACGAAAAAGGCTATCGCCTCTTCGTGTTGACTTTATCTCAGTCGAAGTGCTCCAATCTATACGTCGCCAAACGGTCGCTTGTGCTTTTCTTAATAGAGGGAGTATATAGTTTTGCGTGTTGTCTAACCTGACACCTGACACACTCGGTCATAAGCCAACCCATTTTGAAAACCAAAAGAGGGTTTTCAAGAATGGTTCGTCTTATGACTGCCGTGTGTCTCCTTTTGGATTAGGAGTAAAAACAAGAAGCAAATTCTAAATCCAAAAGGATCGGTGATGTTTTTTCTTATTAATCATCATTACTTAAAATACCGATTATACGTAATAAATAGATAAACAAGTTAACGAAGTCTAAATAAAGACTTAAAGCAAGTAGAGGTACCATTTCCTCTGAAATACCACGATGTTTCATCTGGTTAAAATCATATAGGATATACAGAGAGAAAAGGATTGCTCCAACACCTGATACGATTAACATATTTGTAGATGATAGAGGCATAAATATGCTTAAAATACTTACTACTACTAAACCAATTAATACAACCATTAAGAAAGAACCTAAGAAAGAAAGGTCTTTCTTCATTGTAGATCCAACAATTCCAAATACTGTAAAAATACCAAATGTTGCAGCAAATGCCATTAATACGGCTTCTGCACCAGCAGTTGAAGCGTAATAGCTTACGATAGGGAATGTTGTTATACCTGAAATGAAAGCAAAAACATATACAAATGTATATCCAACGGCTTTTCTTCTTCTAAACCAAAAAGCAGCAATAATCATGATAAACTCTGCAATGGCTAGTGGAAGCATAAGGCTAGGTGGAATGAACTGACCAGCATACAATCCAATAGTTGCTAGTAAAAGGCTAATAATAAATGTGACAAGAACTTTTTGAAATAATGATCTTGTACTAGTATTGTGATAAATCGTTTCGTGCATGATTCAGACTCCTTTATTTAATGAATAATGAGATGACATATCAATTATGTATCGGATTTCTTTTCTTCATTATAAATTATGAATTTTTTTTGTACAGAGGACCTCTTACTATTCTTTACAAAAACAATATGTTTTAATGGTATTTGACTAAAAATAAAATATTTTCTAATAAAATACACTTGTAAAAGTAGAGGGGGAGCAGGAAAGATGAAATTATTTATATCATTAGGTGCTATTTATGGCTTCTTAGCGGTTGCATTAGGTGCATTTGGAGCTCATATATTAGATGGAAGAATTCCAGCAAAATATATGATTACATGGGAGAAGGCTGTACTATATCAAATGTTTCATGCAGCGGGGTTACTTGTCGTTGGTTTATTAGCAGGTAAGTTTGGTATGAAGCCACTTATTAATTGGTCAGGTTGGTTAATGTTTATTGGCGTTATTTTATTCTCAGGTAGTTTGTACGTATTAAGTGTTACACAAATTAAAGTATTAGGAGCTATTACACCAATTGGCGGTGTTTCATTCCTTGTAGCTTGGCTATTAATGGTGTTTGCTGTTAACAAATATGCATAATGAAAGTAAAACCCTTGCTAGTATAGCGAGGGTTTTACTCTTGGTATGGACTAAACTAGTCCTCGGTTGACTATCTTCATCTTGGTGAATAAGTAGCCAAAGGCTGTGCAGAGGCGAATGGATACTCGTACTCAATTTCTTCATCAAACGTAATATAATCCAGATATACCATCAGTAGAATGTAGCGAATACCTGTTTGAGGATCGCTTAGAATGATATGATCTCGTCCTGCTGCTTCGATAATTCCTTTGAAAATCTTTGCATTCCATTCTTGATTGTTCTCAAAAGTCATATATACGGTTGCAAGCTTCCCTTTATTTAAGCGGAGAATATTCTCTACGTAAGATTGCTCTAAAGGCAACATTCCAGGAATTTGTGGACCTGTTGTTGGTGTACTGGGTGGTGTAGGTACTAATAAACCACCAGAAGCTTCGAGTGGTCCTCCTTGGAAGCTTTGTCCTTGCTGAGTAGTTGGCATTGGGTGCGGTGATGGTTGTTGGGACATTGGTTGTTGATACATTGGTTGTTGTCCACCTTGCATAGGGTTGAAATAAGGTGGTTGTTGTTGAGGCCGATATCCATAGTTTTCATACGGGTTTGGACCAGACTGGTTCATTTCTTCTTACCTCCAATTTACATGCTATGATAGCAGTTTTAGTAAGTATGAATACATGTCAGTAAATCTTGTTGTTGTTATGCGTTTAAAACGTTTGATATACACTTGGGCAGTCGTCTCCAGTAGGCTCGAAAAAACAATGTGCTTTGTATCGTCCTGAATTGGCTTGGTTGTACCAAGTAGGTGGGCATTCACCCTCTGGTCTAAAATACCATAAAGAATAGCTAGCAGGATGATATCTATTTCCTTTAAGATTCTTTCGTGCTAAGTCCATATCTTTTTGCCTTGCTCGCTGATAGAAATAGCCCTTTTGGGTTGCTTCAAAGCCACCAGGGCTTTGGAAGACCATTTTTGATACGGTATCAATGTTTTTGAAATCTAGGCAAGTGGCTTTGACTCGATTGACGCCTACATTACCAACCATAAGCATTCCAAGTTCTCCTTCACCTTCTGCTTCTGCACGCATAAGGCGTGCAAGTAACTTCACATCTTCTTCGTTATACGGAATCACTCCCATTTGTTTCACCTCATTGTTGACTCTTGATGATCAAAAAAGATTAGTAAGCAATATGCGATGAAGTAGCTTGGCACTTCAGTAACTAGCAGTAATCTTTACTATTTCAAATGTATGAACAAGGGAGAAAAATATGCATTGAAAAATC
Source organism: Bacillus massiliigorillae (assembly GCF_000380245.2). GTDB lineage: Bacteria > Bacillota > Bacilli > Bacillales > DSM-1321 > Bacillus_AD > Bacillus_AD massiliigorillae. The sequence goes on along the minus strand of NZ_HG428742.1, from coordinate 497,085 downwards.
ATTCTAGAAATTTTTTATGTAGTGAAGTAGTCTATAAAACCAAAAGAGACCATCCAAAAAGTAAATGGAGATTACTTTTGAGATAGTCTCTTATAAATAATAATTATACGTGAAGAAAAGAAGTAATTTTCTCTTCTTGCAGTAGATTACCGACGAAGAATTGACCAAATTCACCATAACGAGCACTTACTTCATCGAAACGCATTTCATATACAAGTTTCTTGAATTGAAGAACATCGTCAGAGAATAATGTAACTCCCCATTCATAATCATCAAAACCTACTGAACCAGTGATGATTTGTTTAACGATTCCAGCATATTTTCGACCAATCATTCCATGAGAACGCATTAAGCCGCGGCGTTCTTCCATAGGTAGCATATACCAGTTATCTTCACCTTGGCGACGCTTGTCCATTGGATAGAAGCAAACATGTTTTGCTTTTGGAAGAGTTGGATAAAGACGTGCTAGAATTTGTGGATTTTGATAAGGATCTTCACCAGCTGGTAAGTAATTACTTAGTTCTACAACAGAAACATATGAATGAGCTGGAATTGTGAATTCAGCTAGTTTTGACTTGTTGAATTCCGTTTCAATTTCATTTAATTCTTCCATTGTAGGGCGGACAATCATCATCATGAAGTCGGCTTTTTGTCCAACGATTGAATATAATGCATGACTACCAGCTTTTTCTGCTTCTGTTTTATTCCACTTTTCAACTAATCCTAAAAATTCAGAAATGGCTGCTTGTCTTTCATCGCTTGAAAGCATTTTCCAAGTTGTCCAATCCATAGTGCGGAAATCATGCAAGCAATACCATCCATCTAAAGTTTGTGCTGCTTCACTCATTAATAATCACTCCCACAGTTACCTTCTATATTTATCATCATTTACTATATCATACCTTATGAAGAAAATAGGTCAGCTAAGCACTGTGAACAGCATATTAAATGTGAACAGCGAGTGGATTTGATTGATAAAACAAACATTTCGGAATAAACAAAACTGGAACTTTTCTGTTACTTCCGTAGAAATTTTGATGATAAGAGGGTATGCTTATCATATAAGAAATAAGGAGGATTTTTATTGTGAGTGATTTATTTATTTCATTGAAAAACAAAGTAGCAGGTCAAAATGTGAAAATCGTTTTTCCTGAAGGCGCAGATGAGCGCATCTTAACTGCTGCAAGCAGATTAGCAGCTGAAAACATTTTAACACCAATCTTGGTAGGAAATGTTGCAAACATCGAAAGCAAAGCAAAAGAATTAGGTGCTTCACTTGATTCTGTTGAAATATATGATCCAGCAAACTATGAAGCAATGGATGAACTAGTAGCTTCATTTGTAGAACGTCGTAAAGGTAAAGTAACAGTAGAAGATGCACAGAAAATTTTATTAGATGCAAACTACTTTGGTACAATGCTTGTACACGTGAATAAAGCAAATGGATTAGTAAGTGGAGCAGTTCATTCAACAGCTGATACTGTACGCCCGGCATTACAAATCATCAAAACAAAACCAGGTATTCGTAAAACATCTGGTGTATTTATCATGGTTCGCGGTGAAGAAAAGCTTGTTATGGCAGACTGTGCAATCAATATTGCTCCAGATAGCCAAGATCTTGCTGAGATTGCTGTTGAAAGTGCTAAAACAGCTAGCATGTTCAGCATTGATCCTAAAGTAGCAATGCTAAGCTTCTCTACAAAAGGTTCTGCTAAGTCTCCAGAAACAGATAAAGTTTCTGAAGCAGTAAGAATTGCGAAAGAACTAGACCCAGCATTAGTTGTTGATGGTGAATTCCAATTCGACGCAGCATTTGTTCCTTCAGTAGCTGCACAAAAAGCTCCAGATTCAGTTATTAAAGGCGATGCAAATGTATTTGTATTCCCAAGTCTTGAAGCGGGAAATATTGGATACAAAATTGCGCAACGTCTAGGTAACTTTGAGGCTGTTGGACCAATCTTACAAGGTTTAAATCGTCCAGTTAACGATTTATCTCGTGGTTGTAACGCAGAAGATGTGTACAAGCTTGCATTAATTACAGCTGGTCAATCACTGTAAGATTTTGCTTTTGGCTAGTACAAAATGCGAGTAACGAAGCAAAAGGGGGGGAACACGCGAGATGAGGGAAGAACGTTCGATTCTTTATCAAAAGACCTGGAGAATTATTGATCACACATCGATGGGACCACAGTTTTCTGCACTTCAATCTTTTGCGACTGATGATACACTTTGTCATATCGCGGGGCAAGGTTCTTCAGTAGCCATTGCAAGAGCGTGGGTACATCACCATACGGTTGTTCTTGGTATCCAAGATAGTCGACTTCCTTTTCTCGAAAAGGGGCGTCAGTATTTAGAGGATAATGGTTATCGTGCCATTGTTCGCAATTCAGGAGGCTTAGCGGTTGTTTTAGATACAGGAGTTTTAAACCTGTCGCTAGTTTTCCCTGAAGTGGATAAACGTATTGATATCAATAGAGGGTACGACGCAATGGTTGAACTCATTCGCTACATGTTCCGAGCGTATGATGTCGAGATTGAAGCGAGAGAAATTGTTGGCTCTTATTGTCCAGGTAGCTATGATTTAAGTATCAATGGGAAAAAGTTTGCGGGCATTTCGCAAAGAAGAATACGTAATGGAGTGGCCGTTCAGATTTACCTTTGTGTAGAAGGTAGTGGATCAACACGAGCTGAATTGGTGAAGCAGTTTTACTCGATTGCTAAAGAAAACGTAGAGACAAAGTTTGTATATCCATCTATCGTTCCAGAGGTAATGGCTTCCTTAAGCGAGCTATTACAGATTGAATTGACGGTACAGGATGTCATGCTAACGTTTTTGAAAGCAATACAAGACCATAGTGATTCCATTTATTCTTCGCAGCTTACGGAAGAAGAAGCCTCCTACTATGAAGGCTATTTAATACGTATGCAAGAGCGAAATGAAAAGTTTATTAAATAATATCATAAAAGCCGTTGCTTCTAATTCGTTAGAAGCAACGGCCTTTTCGATTGGAAGAACATATCAAGAAGCATAAACATTAACCAAAAAAGATCGGTACCAGTTTTTAATGAATTGTAACGAAATTTTATTAATTATATTGAAATAAGATGCAATTTATTTGTTACTTTAATAATAGAAGATTAAGAAAATGATATTGTTACATACATTTAATCTAGAGAGGTTCTCGTATGTTATTAAATTTTATCAACAATGTTTATCGAACAAAATCCATTTACATATGGGGAGTAGTTGCTGTTCTCATTCTTATTCTTAATTCGCCTATTCAAACGTTTGCTTCATCAGATACTAAAATAGTAAAAGTAGGCTATTTAGAAGGGTACGGAATTAGTACAATTAATAAGGAATTTAAGCAAGGTTTTGTTTATGATTATTTAACAGAATTAGCGAAGTACGCGAATTGGAAATACGAATTTATTCCAGTAACGTTTGATGAAGGGCTAGAAAAATTATCGAGAGGTGAATTAGATTTATTTGGACCTTTAGAGCGTTCAGAAGCACGTGAAAGCAAGTTTGCTTTTCCTAAATTCCATTTCGGATATGAGTATGGAACTTTACTTACAAACGATAGTAACCAACAATTTTTTTATAATGATTTTAAAAGCTTTAATAATATAACAGTAGGAATTGTTCCAAATGATTTTTTTGTTTCTAAATTTAAGGAATTTTCTAAAGTGCATGGTTTTTCAGTAAAATATAAGGATTTTATTAGCCCAGCATCGCTTGTTGAAGGGCTGAAGAGTGGTCAAGTGGATGCTATTCTTGTAGGAAGCTTGACTACTAACATTAGGGATACAAAGATCATTAGTAAGTTTTCTGTAAATGGTGTTTATATAGCTCTAAACAAAGATAATGCCGCTTTGTTGAAGGAATTTAATCAAGCAATGTCTGAGATGAGATTAGAAAACTTATTTATTGATGCAGATTTATACAAGAAAAATTTTAAGTATGAGATTGAAAATACAGCATTCACAAGAGAAGAAAATGAGTATGTTAGTACTCAACCAAAACTGCGCGTTGTATATGACCCTGATTATGCACCTGTCGGATACTATGATGATGAAACAGATACATATAAGGGAATTAGCGCTGATATAATGAAAAATATTTCTGAAATTAGTGGAATTGAGTTTGAATACATTAAAACCAAAAATTATGCAGAAAGTGTTCAGTATATTGAAAATGGGAAGGCGGATTTACTTGCTGGTTATACAAATCTTGTAGAAAGCAAGGCATTTCTAGAAACCCAAAAATTCATAGATGTTCCCGCTGTCTTGATAGGAAAAAAGGCTAAACTGTCCAAAGGCTATACAATTGCTATGCCATCCGCTTATAAGTCATCAGTTAATTTCATTTCTAAAAGATTTGCTGGTGCAAAAATTGTATATTATCAAACAGTTGATGATTGTATTGAGGCTTTAAATAAAGGAGATGCTGATACAACTGTTATAAACGTTTATAAATATACAGAATTAATGCGGGATCAAGAAGATACTGATTATCGAATGGTTGGCGTTTCAGAAACAGTTGTACCTCTTAAGATAGGTGTATCTACGCAAGTTGATCCGAGAGTGGTCTCAATTCTTAATAAATCAATTGCTTCTATTACAGATAAACATTTTGAAGATATTATGTATCAGAATACTTTTGGAAAACCTTATAAAATTTCTTGGGATACATTAGTCAAGAAATATAGTTTTTATTTAATTGGTACGATTTTTTTGATTTTCGCTATTATTTTTATAGGTGTAATCATCAATCATAGACGAACGGAAAAGAAGCTAGAAAAAATCGCTTATACAGATCCCTTAACGGGTATAAGAAATCTTGAAAAATTTAGATTAGATGCTAAATATATATTAGAAAATAATCCACCAGAAGAATATTCAATTCTTTATTTGGATGTAGAGAAGTTCAAAAATATAAATGATACATACGGATTTAAAGCTGGAAATGATGCTCTCATATATATTTCAACTTGTTTTTCGGAAGAATTAACAAAGGATGATTTGTTTGGTAGAGGATCAGCGGATTATTTCCTTGTTTTAATGAAAGAACGTGACTCTTCAAAGTTGGCAGAGAAAATTTCAATTATATTAAAGCGTGTTCAGGCATACGGAGATAATCAACCAAAGCCATTTAAGTTAACGATGCGCTGTGGTATATATAAAATTATGTCGTGTGAAACAGATATTACATCTTTAATAGATAAAGCAAATGAAGCAAGAAAAGGTCTTAAAAAAGATATTGGAAAAACGTTTGCTTATTATACGCCTGATATGCATAATCGAATTTTGAAAGAGAAATTTATTGAAGAAAGCATGGAGTTGTCACTTGCTCAAGGAGAATTCGTTGTTTATTTACAACCTAAATTTGATGTATTACAGCATGAAATTGCTGGTGCAGAAGCTTTGGTAAGATGGAATAACAATGAGGTAGGAATGCTGTCACCAGCAGACTTTATTCCGCTTTTTGAAAAAAATGGTTTTATTATTAAACTAGATTTTTATGTTTTTGAGAAAGTGTGTCAAAAGCTTCAAGAATGGATTGCTTTAGGTTATCCAATTGTACCGATTTCTGTTAACGTATCTCGTGTGCATTTAAGTAAATCGGATTTTACTAGTAATTTAATTCGACTAGTGAAGAAATACGATATTCCATCACATATGATTGAACTGGAATTAACAGAATCAACTTTTACAGAGAATATTGATTCTCTCGTTACTATTATGAATGAGCTAAAGCAAGCAGGCTTTTTAATTTCGATGGATGATTTCGGAACAGGCTTCTCATCACTCAATTTATTGAAGGTATTGCCGGTTGATGTTCTCAAGTTGGACAAGTCGTTTCTGAATCGAGAAGAGACATCTACTAAGGAAGAAATATTGGTTGCTGATGTGGTGAGAATGGCACATCATTTGGATATTAAAGTAGTGGCAGAAGGGGTAGAACGAATGAAGCAAGTAGCATTCTTGAAAAGCATTCATTGTGATCTAATTCAAGGATATGTCTTTGCAAAACCGATGCCAATTGAAGAATTTGAAACACTAACTTTTAAGAACAAAAAGTAGATTATATAAAAAACCATCAGTAAGATGTACTGATGGTTTTTGTATTATTGTATTGGAAGACCTATTTCTTGGCCAGGTATTAAATCAATCGATTGATTATAAACAGATATTGATACTGCTTCACCCTCAAGAAGTTGTAATGTTATAGCAGAATTATTAACAGCTACTGCAATTTGGCGGTTGCGGTAAGTAATCGAGAATTTATAACCTGTCCATTGTTTTGGTAATATAGGTGCAAGTGAAAGCCCGGATTCTTTCGCGCGTAGGCCTGCAAATCCATAAACAATAGCCATCCACGTTCCACCCATGTTTGCCATGTGTAGTCCGTCCTTTGTATTACCATGCGTATTATCTAAGTCAAGACGAGCTGTTTCAATAAAGTATTGATATGCTTTGTCATGATAGCCAACTTTAGATGCCATAATACTGAATACACAGTGTGATAGAGAAGAATCATGTGTTGTAATATTTTCATAGTAATCGTATGAATTCTTAATCGTGCTCATAGCTTGTTCATCTTCTAATAAGAAATGTCCAAGCACTGTGTCAGCTTGTTTACATACTTGATAGCGATACAGAGTTAATGGGTGATAATGAAGCAGTAAAGGATGTTTCTCCTTCGGTGTGTTATCAAAATCCCAAACTTCTTTTTGGAAGAAGCTATCGTCTTGTGGATTCACATCTAATTCTGCATCATATGGCAAGAACATTAACTCAGCTGCTTTTTGCCACTGTGCTACTTCATCTTGAGATAAGTTAATTTTGTTCATAATGGCTTGTAGAGCATCTTGATCTTGTTCAACTAATATTTGATAAGCCTTCGCAGCCCATTTTAAGTTATGCTTTGCCATTACGTTTGTATAGTAGTTATTGTTAACGATACATGTATATTCATCCGGACCTGTTACGTCATTGATAACGAATTTATCTTTGTGGAAGTTTCCGGCATCAATCCAAAGGCGGGCTGTTTCAAAGAGCATTTCCGCACCATACTCAGCCATGAAAGGTATATCTTGTGTTACTAAATAGTATTGGATATAGCTGTATGCAATATCAGCACTGATATGGTATTGGGCTGTACCAGCAGGGAAGAACGCAGAGCATTCTGTTCCTGAAATTGTACGCCATGGGAATAGGGCACCTTGCTTGTGACCTAAAATCTTCGCGTTTGCACGAGCCCCATCTAAAATGTGATAACGATAGATTAATAGGTCTTTTGCTAATTCAGGCTTGGTCATTAAGAAGACGGGAATCATATAGATTTCTGTATCCCAGAAGTAATGTCCTTCGTAGCCTTCACCAGATAATCCTTTTGCTGCAATATTTGAATGAGGGTCACGACCAGTAGATTGCAGTAAGTGATATAGATTGAAACGAATGCCTTCTTGAAGATCTGAATCACCTTCAATAGTAATATCTGCATTTTTCCAGAAGTCTGCTAAGTATGCTTCTTGAGCAGACAATGCATCTTCAAAACTGATAAATGATTGTAGTGCTACTGTTGCTTTTCCGACAAGCTCTTCACCATGACGAAGCGTATCTGTATATGCATTCCATTTAGTGAATGTAACAGTGTTAGATAGTTCGAATGTGAAGTGAGACTCAACACAGTCGCTATGAACAGTATGACTTGCAGTATGGTTTGTGTTTACAGCATATTGAGTAGCGCAAGCTGTTTGTAGTTTTGATACATATGTTTCGTTTTTAACCGTACAAATGCCATTCTCTTCTTTAGCCATCAATACTTTCAGACGCTTTGCATGACCTGAAGCTACTCGTGGATCATTAGGGTCTGTAAAGTTTTCAACATCACCATTTACAGTTGAAACAATCTTTACTTTGCCAAAGAAGTTTACTGGCTCAATTGTAATTTGAATAGCGAATATTTCTCTAACTGTAAAGGATACAAGACGCTTAAAGTGTAGCTTGACTTCTTGCCCTTTTGGAGAGCGCCAGTGAATTATCCTTTCACTAAACCCTTTATCCATATGAAGCTTGCGCTCGAATGAAAGTACTTCACCTTCATATAATGAGAAACGTTCTTCATCAAGATAGATGGTTACTTCTTGTGCATCGATAATATTAATAAGTTTTTGTTGTGTTTCAGGGAAGCCATACAATTTTTCACCGTAGGTTACTTCAGTTATATCATGGAATGCATTAATATATGTGCCGCGAATGCTTGTATAATCTGGTGCATAGCCTTCTTCAAAGTTTCCTCTTACACCTAAGAAGCCGTTACCAAGGAAGAATAAGCTTTCGTCTTGTAGTACGTCTTTTTGGGATAATTTATTGGATGTTAATGTCCAAGTCATAGGGGAGAGCCTCCTAAATTGTCGAGTATAGTTATGGAAAAAGGCTCTTCAAAAGATACCAACCTATATGGATAGGGACATCTTTTTACCAAGCCTTTGTTTTGTCATTAGACTTCTAACTTATTTAGCGAAAAGTTCTTTCATAAGAGCAAGTGTTAATTGATCAGTAGAAGATACAACATGCTTAGCGTTGTTAAGAATTGCAGCTTCACCAACACCTACTGCCAGCATGTTTGCTGAGTTAATTGCTTCTACACCAGCGTGTGCGTCTTCAACACCAATACAGTTTGCAGGATCTACGCCAAGAGCTTCTGCGGCTTTTAAGAATACTTCTGGATGTGGTTTAGATTGTGCAACTGTAGCTGCATCAACAATATGATCAAATAAATCTTGAACACCAAGACCGTCTGTTACTTTAAAAGCGTTTTTAGATGCTGAAGCCATACCGATTTTGATGCCAGCGTCTTTTAACTCATTCAAGAAGTTTTCAATACCAGGAAGTAAATCTTCTGCTGTAATGTTAGCGATTAATTCAACATAGTGGTCGTTTTTCTTCGTTGCTAATGCTTCTTTTTCTTCTGCCGTGAAATCATTTTGTTTGTTGCCAAGTGCGAGAATGCGCTCTAATGATTCTGTGCGGCTAACACCTTTTAATGTTTCGTTGAATTCACGGTCAAAAGGAATGTTTAAATCTTCGCCAAGTTTTTGCCAAGCTAAGAAGTGATATTCTGCTGTATCTGTAATTACGCCATCTAAGTCAAAGATAACTGCTTCTAGAGTTTTCAAGTGATGTTCCTACTTTCTTATGTTGATGAATATAATTGTTTGAATGGAAAGTGAGAGCAATCTCGGATGATTGCTCTTCGTTTTTCTATTGTTTAGCTCCAGCGCCCAGCTTCTAGTGGACTTCACCAATCTCCCTACGATAAGTCAACATCAAATCGCTAGGCTCTTCGTGTTTCCTTTATCTCAGTCGAAGGGCTCCAGTCCATACGAAGCTAAACGGACGCTTCCGCTTTTCTATTGTCTAGCCTTACACCTGACATGCGGCTTTTCTTGCTGTCTAGCTCCAGCGCCCAGCTTCTAGTGGACTTCACCAATCTCCCTACGATAAGTCAACATCGAATCACTGCGTTCTTCGTGTTTCCTTTATCTCAGTCGAAGGGCTCCAGTCCATACGAAGCTAAAGGGACGCTTCCACTTTTCTATTTATCCCCGCCGATTCTGAATCCTTGCATGAAGTATTTGTTCAGCATGATATATAGAATGATGATTGGAATAATTGAGACGACGGATGCCGCCATGATGTAGTTCCACTGTGTTAAGTTTTGACTTTGGAATGTTTGTAATCCAAGTGTTAACGTATATTTCTCTGGTGAAGAAATATATAGTAATGGCTTTAAGAATTCGTTCCAGAAGCCCAAGAATACGAATACACCTTGTGTAGCGATTGAAGGGCGAGCCATTGGAAATACGATTTTGAAAAATGTTTGAGTTCTGGATAAACCATCTACTTGAGCAGCTTCTTCTACTTCTTTCGGGAAGTTAATGAAGAATTGACGCATCATGAAGATGTAAGCAAAGTTAATGGCACCTGGTAAAATCAGTGCGCTGTAAGAATCAAGTAATCCAAGTGACTTCATGATTAAATAGTTTGGTATTAATAGAATTTGAGCAGGTACCATCATAACTGCCAGAATTAATAAGAAGACATAGTTTCTACCTGGGAAACGTAATCGAGCTAAAGCGTAACCTGACATTGTGTTGATGATAATATTTACGATTGTTCCAATACCCGCGATGATGAATGAGTTGAAAATCCATTTCACGAAAAGTGGATCCTTCGTAAAGATATATTTAAAGTTATCTAAAGTTCCTTCTTGAGGTAGAATATTTAATCCACCAGCGACGATTTCTTTATATGGTTTGAACGATGCCATTACTGCCCAAAGAAACGGATAGAGCGTTACAAGAGCGTATATGATGAGAATGGCATATAGGATGGCCCTTGACCATTTAAACTTTTTCATAATTGTTCACTCCTTAATAATGCGACTCTTCACGATTTACTCTTTTAGCAATCATAGATACGGCAAAGATGATAATCGTTAATAGTACAGCTAGTGCTGCTGAGTAACCCATTGTACCCATTGTTTTAAACGCGTATTGATAAATAATCAGTGAGAAAGTTAATGTTGCATTGTTTGGTCCCCCGCTACCACCGGAGATGATATAAGCTTGGTCGAATAATTGGAAACATCCAATAATACCCATCAATAATACATAGTTTGTAACAGGCGTTAAGTTTGGAACAGTGATTTTAATTAGTTTTTGCCATGCGTTAGCACCATCTATGTCTGCTGCTTCGTATAGCGAGTTATCAATATCTTGTAAACCTGCTAAATAAATCGTCATGAAGAATGGTACTGTTGACCAAATATTCATAGCCATGATTGTATTTAATGCGAATTCAGTTTCATTAATGAAGTTAATCGGTGCATCGATTAATCCCATTTGTACAAGAATGCTATTAAATGGACCATTTAAGCTGAATAAGAACATGAAAATCATAGTTAATGCTGAACTTGATGTTAATGTTGGTAAAAAGAAGATTGTACGGAATGTATTTTGGAATTTGATTCCTGAATTTAGTACAGATGCAATCAATAGAGCGATTGCTGTTTGTAATGGAACTACGATAATTACATAACGTAATGTATTCTTGAACGCGATCCATACGCGTTCATCATTTAAGGCGTTAGCGTAGTTTTTAAAGCCTACCCAATCGAAACTCATTCCACCAATTAAGTCGACTTTGGTGAAAGAAAGGAAGAGTGCGTAGAAGATAGGGATGAGTGTGAATACTACCATAATGATGATTGCTGGTAACATAAAGCCATAACCTGTCATGGCTTCACGGCGTCTCTTAGCTGATTTCTTTTTGTTTGTCGACAGTGTTTCTGTAGCCAATATGATTCGCTCCTTCCGTGTATTGGTAAAAGGCACCCTCTAAGGAATTTCCTAAGAAGGCGCCTTCCAGCCCAATGCATATTTAAAAAAGATCGATGTTCGACATTAAAGCGTCATTCGATTAGTTTTTAATTTGTGTTTTAATATCTTTGTTAGCAGTTTTTTCTGCTTTTTCCATTGCTTGTTTTAAAGTCATTTCGCCTTTAACAGCAGCTGGAAGCATGTTGTTGTATTCACGCATAATAATTGGTAATGTTGGACCATTTGACCAAGTAGTTGCATATTCTGCAGCAGCGATGAATGGAGCCATTAATTCGTTGTCTTGCAATTTCATTGCTTCAGTTACAGACGTACGGCTAGGGATAACGCCAGCGCCTTCAGCCCATAATTTCATACCTTCTGTACCAGTTACATAGTTAATGAATTCCCAAGCAGCGTCTTTTTTCTTAGATTCAGCGTTCATTGAGTACGAAACAGTAAACATCATAGAAGCTTTTTTACCACCAAGTGTTGGGTGTTCTAAAGTTCCAAATTTCACATCCGGGAAGTTTTGTTGTAGGTTTGCAACGCCCCAGTTACCTTCTAACATGATTGCAGCTGATTCAACACCGAATGAATCTCCAGAGTTACCTTGTCCTAAATCTTTCGCTGTGTTGATTGTTTTATCGTTTTTAAATGCATCTACATACATTTGTAAATATTGTAATTGATCGTCTTTAGAAAGAACTGCATATCCTTCTTCATCTACAATCTTAGTTCCATTCGCTTGCATTACGTGCATATGACGAGCTAATTCAGCAGTTGAAACGAAAGCTTGTTTTCCTTTTGGAAGCTTAGATTGAAGATCTTTTAAGAATGCTGGCCATTCTGTTGCTTCTGTTGGAATTGTTGCTGGGTCTACGCCAGCTTGTTTAAATAAGTTTTCGTTGTAGAATAATCCAAGAGTTGAGTTATCTTTTGGAATACCATATTGTTTCTTATCTGTACCTGTGAATCCTTCATATGCAGGCTTATAGAAATCATCAACATTGAAATCTTTTGTTTTATCGATATATGAATCAAGTGGCTCAAGTACACCTTTTTCAATAAGTGCAGGTGCTTCAGATACGTCCACGTAGAATACGTCTGGTGCAGTTCCACCGATTAAGTCTGTTTGTAATTGAGTAGCATAATCATTGTAGATACGCTTCTCTACTTTAATGCCAGTTTTTTCAGTGAAAGCCTCTAATAACTTATCGTAAGTAGCAGCTTCTGCTTCTGAACCTTTCCAAGAACCAACCGTAATTGTTTGACCTTTAGTATCTCCAGATGCAGACTCTTTTTTGCTATCATCTGAACCACAAGCAGCAGTTGCAAGTAGCATAGCAGAAGTCATAACTGCTACAGCAGGTTTGATAAACTTTTTCATACTCAATAGCCTCCTCATGTTGTATAACTCTAATAATGAAAACGTTTTAGAATTATAAAAAAATGACATAATAGTATATAAACCTATTAAAATCAATGTTATGATATTTTTAGAAACCGTTTTCATTAACTACTCTTTTATTATATCCAAAACGTTTCGGAATTCAATTGTTTTTTTAAAAAAACTTTGTAAACGTTTTATTTATGAATAATTAAAATATTTAATATAATAAAACAGGATAAATGTTATTTGAGAAATGGTATATAATGAACCAACATAATTTATTAAGGGAGAGAGGAGGAAAATGCTTTGGTAACGATAAAAGATATTTCAAAAGCGACTGGATTTTCAACAACCACAGTTTCAAGAGCGTTAAATGGTTATTTAGATGTAAATGAAAATACAAGGAAAAAAATTCAAGTCGCTGCTGAGAAGTTAGGATATACACCTAATATTTTGGCAAGAAGCTTAGTTATGAAGAACAGTAAGACAGTTGGCTTGCTCATTACAGATTTGAAACGATCAGGTGTAAAAGATAACTTCTTATTTCAAACGCTATGTGGAGCGATGGATCAATTGCAAAATATGGAGTATGAGCTTGTTGTTCTAACAACTACTACATCAAAGCAAAGAAATAAAACATATCAGCAGTTATGCAATGAGCGGAATTTGGATGGTATTATCATTCAAGGTTTGAAAGTTGATGATCCTTATGTGCAAGAGGCACAGCAAAGTAGTAAGCCTTGTGTGTTTATTGATATTCCGATAGATGCGCCAAACACGGGCTATGTCACAACGAACCAAACGGAAAGTGCTACACAAGCTACGAAATATTTATGTCGTCTAGGGCATGAATGTATCGGTTTTATTAATGGACATGATACTGCCCATGTAAGTAAAGAGCGCTTGAGGGGATATCAACAAGCGTTAGAAGAATGTGAGTTACCATTTAAACCTGAATATGTTTACAATGGTGAATTTGATGAAGATAAGGCAAAGCAATGTGCTATATCTCTTATATTGTCATACCCAGAAATAACAGCGATTTTTTGTGCGAGTGACGTCATGGCTTTAGGTGTTATGAAAGCAGCAAGAGAATTAAATATTTCCATTCCTGACCAGCTTTCAGTTATTGGATTTGATAATATTTTGTTATCTGAATATGTGACCCCTAGTTTAACGACAGTTAGTCAAAACCCATATGAAATGGGAAGACGAGCGGCAGATATGATGATTTCACTCATAGAAGGAAAAGAGACAGACCGTATTGTAGTATTGAATAATGAATTAGTGTTGCGAGATACGACGGCGTCGCCCAAATTAGTTGAAATGTAAAAAGTGTGTATAGTAAAAGAGGTTATCCTTGTTTATAGGATAACCTCTTTTACATTTAATCCTCTTTAATAGCACGAATTGTTCGTAAGGCAAAGAAACCAACGACTGACCAGTATAGTAAGAAGAAGAAGCTAATTTCGAATCCGAGTAAGTCGAATACGGTTTTCACGAAAATAGGTGCGCTAATTCCGTATGCTGTAATGGTCCATGCTTCTTTATATGATATTTTGACGAACTTTTTAAATCCATAACCGGCTAATGCCAGCATACTGATGATTGCGAGATGAACGATGAGGTCAATCATCACATTTGTATATTGATAGAGTGGAGCGAATAAGTTAATTTGTGGCGATACATCTTTTGCTAGAGCAATGCTATCTTTTAAATCGAATACACCATCTTTTTGACCTGATAGTAAAGGGAAGTTCTCGTAGCTGAATTTTGCTCCGGGGAATCCGACTCTTCCGTAACTCCATTCTTTTTCTCCTAATGCGACGATATTCTTCATACCATGCATCGGTAATTGTGAAGTTTGATCACTACCTATAACAATCATCATTTCTAATTGAGGTAGGCTAATTACTTGAGGTCCACCTTGTTTTTGCAGACCTTCTTTCGTTATTGAAAACTCTTCTATTTGTTTCACTTGATCATATAAAGTGTTTTGAGAACCTTTATAAAGAGCATATCCCGCAATTAAGACGTTAGAGATTAATACGAGTAGTAGCACGTAGAAAAAGGATTTCCACATACTTTGTTTACGCCAGGAAGCGACCTTCTTGGCTGAGAAACCAATACTTGCTACAAACTGGTCTATTAGATTCATGTAATCACCTTATTTCTGAAATTTCCAAAACGTTTTTGAATAACCAAAGTGATTATATCACAAGATGTTTTGAAAAAAATTATAAAAAATAGCTTGTCTACCCGAAACGTTTCGGATAGAATGAGGTTAAGTTTAGAAAGCGCTTTACTTTTCTCATTTCCAAAAAGATTTAAAAACATATTTATTCAAACTAACTTTAATTATTCTTTGTCAGGAAGGACGATTTTATAATGTCTAATTCAATTATGCAATACAACCGTGGCACAGATGCCCTTAAAAACTGGATTGTAACTGAATCTGCATATAATCCTAAATTAGTAGGTAAAGCTGAAGCAATTTTTTGCTTAGGTAATGGATATATGGGTCAGCGTGCAGCTGCTGAAGAGAAAAACATGGGGGAAACTCGTAACTTATTCGTTGCGGGTACATTCAATAAGTTTGCTGACAATGAAGTAACTGAACTTCCAAATGCGGCTGATGTTCTTTGGATGGATTTCACTCTTGATGGACAAGCTTTCAATTTAGAGCAAGGTACTATCGTATCTTATGAGCGTGTATTAAACATTAAAGAAGCAGAATTAACAAGAAAAGTAGTTTGGACTTCAAACGAAAACCGCACATATGAATTAACATTCCGTCGTTTCATTTCTTTAGATGATAAGCACGTTATTGCACAACGTGTAGAAATTACACCAGTTGATCAAGACGCAGAGATTTCAATCACTTCTGGTATTAACGCACAAGTATCAAACAGTGGTGTGCAACACTTCAAAGAAGGCGAAAAACGCTTATTTGATAAGAAAATCATGCAATTAATCCAAACAACAACTGAAAGCAATATTGATTTTGTTTTCAATACAGCTCATCAGTTTGAAAAGAACAATGAAGCTGTTGAAGTGGATGGCTTAATCTTAATGGAGCGTCGTCAAATCTATTATGCATATAACAACATAACTGTCGCTAAAGGTGAAACACTTGTTATTGAAAAATTAACAAATGTATTCACTAGCCGTGACAAAGACGTTGAAGTAGAAGGATTAAAAGGTTTAAAAACATTCGCTAAAGAACATTTAGAAGGTGTATTAAAAGCAGGCTACAACACATTATTTACTGCTCATGCAAAAGCTTGGGAAGAAAAAGTTTGGAGTGTTTGCCCAATCACAATTGAAACGGCTGAAGACTTCGATCAATTAGCAATTCGTTTTGCTCAATACCACTTAACAGTATTCACTCCAGCTCACGACAACCGTATGAATGTTGGGGCAAAAGGATTATCTGGTGAAGGATATAAAGGACATACATTCTGGGATACTGAATTATTCGTTCTTCCATACTTCATTTACAGCCATCCAAAAGTAGCTCGTAGTCTACTAGAATATCGTTATTTAACACTTCCAGGTGCACACAAGAAAGCGAAAGAAAATGGCTATGAAGGTGCAATGTTCCCTTGGGAATCTGCATGGCTTGAAGATGGTGAAGTAACACCTGTATGGGGGGCTGCTGACATCATCACTGGTGAAGCAACGAAGATTTGGTCTGGTTTCATTGAGCAACATATCACGTCTGATATCGCATTTGCTACATGGCAATATTACCAAATCACTGGTGACGAAGATTTCATGGAGAAGTACGGCTATGAATTACTTCTTGATACAGCGAAATTCTGGCAATCTCGTTTAGAGTGGAACGAAGAAAAACAAGAATTCCACATCAACAACGTTATCGGACCAGATGAATATAAAGAGCACGTAAACAACAATGCATTCACGAACTACACAGCTCACTGGACAATCAAGAACGCAATGGCTTATTACAACATGTTAAAGGCAGACAAGCCAGAAATTTTTGCTCGTCTAAATGAGAAGTTAGATCTTGATGCAACTTATGAAAAATGGGTTGAGAAAGTAGATAAAATCTACCTACCACAGCCACGTCAAGAAGATTTAGTAATCGGACAAGATGATACGTACCTATCTAAAGAAATCATCGACTTAACAAAGTACAAAAACCAAGAAAACGTTGGTTCAATGTTCAAAGATTACAACTTAACACAAGTAAATGAAATTCAAGTATCGAAGCAAGCAGATATCATGGTTCTGTTCTACCTACTTGAAGACTTATTCAGCCAAGATGTTAAGAAAGCAAACTGGGAATACTATGAGCCAAAAACACTTCATGATTCATCTCTAAGCTTATCTACACACTGTGTATTAGCCTCTGATATGGGCGATAAAGAAATGGCTTATAACTTATTCAACAAAGCTTGTGCAATTGACTTAGGACCAAACATGAAGACAAGTGATCATGGTATCCACGCTGCTTCATTAGGTGGTATTTGGCAATGTGTTGTTAATGGATTTGGCGGAGTGAGAATGCTGAACGGTAAACTTCGCATCGTACCTGCATTACCAGAAAAATGGACTTCATTAACGTTCCCTATCTTCTGGCAAGGTGATCGCTTAGAAGTAACGGTTACGAAGAACACATTAACAGTGAAGAAAGTAACGAATAATAATGAAGAAATCACATTCACATGTGGCGAAACAGAATATACAGTTAAAGATCAAGTTGTTGTTGAGCTTTAATTAATAAGAAAGAGATATCTCATTGTGAGATATCTCTTTCTTCGTTATATGAATAGTAAAGTAGGAGATATTGCTAGTTAAACCTAGGCGATATCCATTTTCTACTATTATTCAGCTACTTTTTCTAAATTCCCATTGCGATCCATTTTGAATTTAGTAGTATGAGGAACTTCTTCCTCCAGTAAAACAAGCTTACGTGCGCGATTCATGATTTTCATCATTGTTTCATAATCCTCTTGAATGGTTTCACTGTTTTCTGCAAGATTATCAATTTTACCTTGTAGCTCTTCATTGTGCTGCTTCATTCGGAATATTTCATTCTTTGCATCACGAAGCTCTGCTTTTAATCTTTCGTTTTCTGCCTTTAATACTTCGCTATGCAAGCTTTGTGTATTCATAGATTGTAAAAATGAAATAACATCATCAATAGATGAGATATTTGTAGTATTCGTTGGCTGCACTACTTCATAGTTTGGTAATACAATTGGTTCTGATATTTCTTCTTGATAGTCATTTGTTTGTAATTCTAGCGGCTCCGGTATCAATTCTACGTTTAATCCAACATCTACAATAGATGGTGTTGGTGGTGTGTATAATAGTTTCTTTTTACCACCTTGTTCTTTTCCGAGTAGGCGATTACGTTGTTTACGTTGTTTCTTTGCTAATTGAAGTGCTTTTTCGTAGTTATGGCGTACAACAGCATTCCATCTGAAACCACAAGCAGCAGAAGTACGATTTAATTTGTCACCAACTTCTTCAAAGGCATTTAATTGCGTGCTACCTTCACGAACATGTCGAAGCACTGTTTCTGCTAAAAGCAAATCATCTTCCTCTGTCCAAGCATCTTGTCTTACTTTCATTGCTAACTTCCTTTCTAGATAACTTTGTTTTTTTCCTAAAAATAGGGAATGAATTAATAATTATTCTGTACAAGTTCACATTTTTTTATACACATAAAATAAAAAGGTAGTAGTTTATGAGAAAAGTGGAAGTTTTTGATTGATTTCGTGATGATTGGGGCTAGATGATGAGGGAAATGAGCATTGGACTTTTAAAAGGAAATGCATATAGCAGATAGGTAATGGGAACCATACAAAAGCAGTTACATTTTGACTTTCGATGCGAGAAAGAGTAAAATACCCATTAGATTTGTTACGTAGAAGGGATGGTTACCACGGATGGCTAACGAATTTAAAATATGCGACGAATGCCAAGCGACAAATATTAAAACACTCGTGCCAAAACTAAAAGAATTGGATCCAGATGCAACAATTGAGATTAAATGTCATTCATATTGTGGTCCTGGAAGAAAGAAATCTTTTACTTTTGTAAACAGTCGCCCAGTTGCAGCTCCAACAGAAGATGAATTGATTGAGAAAGTACGTGCAAAAATAAAATAAGTCAATGAATAAGCAATGCTTGTTTAAACATATAAGTATGGCAAGGTTACCTTTTAGATGCAGAATGTGCGAAATGGGTAACCTTATTTGTTTTTCCTTATTATGTTGGAAAGTATAAGTGTTTATTCAATTTGGTATTTGTTATATATAAATCAAATAATTAGTTACAATATCTTTAAAGGATAAATTCTTATCTTAATAATGGTACACTGAAATAAAGCAGTTAAGATTAAATAAATGGGGTTTTTTCTATGGAATATTCTAAAGAGAAATTGAGCGAAGAAAAAGTATTTAAAGACCCTGTACATCGCTATATCCATGTGAGAGATCGAGTGATATGGGATTTAATTGGAACGCGTGAATTTCAACGACTGAGACGAATACGACAGCTAGGAACAACCTTTTTAACTTTCCATGGGGCTGAACATAGCCGATTTAATCATTCGCTTGGTGTATATGAAATTGTTCGTCGAATTATTGATGATGTATTTAAGGGACGTAAAGATTGGCATGATGAAGAACGGCTATTATCATTATGTGCAGCTTTGCTCCATGATCTAGGACATGGACCGTTCTCACATTCATTTGAGAAGGTATTTGATTTAGATCATGAACATTTTACAAGGGAAATTATTTTAGGGGATACAGAAGTTAATGGTATTCTCAAACGTGTAGCTACTGATTTTCCAAAGAAAGTAGCAGAAGTAATTGAAAAAACCTATCAAGACAAACTTGTTGTTAGCTTAATATCAAGCCAAATTGATGCGGATCGTATGGATTACTTGCAAAGAGATGCTTATTTCACTGGAGTAAGTTATGGCCATTTTGATATGGAACGATTATTACGTGTCATGAGACCGCGTGTGGATCAAGTGGTTATTAAAAGTAGTGGTATGCATGCGGTAGAGGATTATATAATGAGTCGTTACCAAATGTATTGGCAAGTCTATTTTCATCCTGTAACGCGAAGTGCGGAAGTTATTTTAACGAAAATACTACATCGTGCTAAAGAGCTGTACGGGAAAGGCTATTCTTTCAAGCTAGAACCACTGCATTTTATCTCTCTTTTTGAGGGGAATGTATCAACGGAAGATTATATCAAAATGGATGAGAATATTATGATGTATTATTTTCAATTATGGCAGGAAGAAGAAGATGCTATTTTGAAAGATTTATGTAGCCGTTTTGTAAATCGTAGATTATTTAAATATGTAGAGTTTCATCCTTCGCAAACGGGTATGAATATGTTGATGGAATTGACCACTTTGTTTAAAAAAGCGGGAATTGATCCGACGTATTATTTAGTAGTAGATCATTCATCGGATTTACCATATGATTTCTACCGTCCGGGAGAAGAGGAAGAACGTTTACCTATTTATTTATTAAAAAATAATGGTGATATAAAAGAGCTATCTCGCGAGTCTGAAATTGTTGATGCGATTACAGGGAAGAGAAGAACAGATCATAAATTATATTTTCCAGAGGATTTCTTGAGAGATGAGAAGTCAAAAAGAAATATTAAAAGACAAATTCGTAAGCTATTAGGGATAAACTAACATAGATAGAATGTACATGAATTAAGAGCGACGATTCTTCATTAAGAAACTGGCAACTCCTGTTTCTTAATGAGGTTTGTTTTTGTCTGTGAAATTTTTAGGAACAGGATTGGTTGCTCTAGAAGGAGGGGTAATGTTGTGTTCAAAGACCATGCTAACATTATTAATGCCATCTCATCTGTCGGTGAAATAGCCGGGAGAAAGAAATTACAAAAGATGATTTATATAGCGAAGAAGATTTCGTTTCCTTTTCAAGAGAAATTTCAATTTCATTTTTATGGTCCTTATTCAGAAGAACTGACATTACGTATTGAAGAGCTTTGTGATATGGGATATTTAAATGAAGTGAAAGAGAAAAAAGGTGGCTATCATCAGTATTGTTATTCTACCTCTAAGGCTGGAGCAGACTTTTTAGAACTATATAAAGTGGACATGCCTTTAGTTGAAGAATGCCTACAAGATATGAATAACCAGAATGCACGTTTTTTAGAATTGGTATCAACAGTACTATATTTCGATGAATTGGAGAAAGAAGAAGTCATTGAAAAAATTCATACACTAAAAAGTAAACAGAAGTATACGCTAGAAGAAATTGATGAAGCATATAATTATATCAATCAATTGATGAAGAAGGCTCAGCTGCAATAATGCACTTATAATATATGAAGAAGGGGCTGTTCGAAAAGTGATTTTCAATCACTTTTCGAACGCCCTTTTACGCTTTTTGTGCTATTCGAAGTAGTGTTCATTTAAATCTTATTTTTGCTTAGTAGACTAAAAAACTGATTTTTAGCGCTTTTGGTCAAGATGAAACTCAAATGACTCCTTAAAAAATCAGCGAATTTCATTCTCATACATATAAATAAATGTAGCAAATAGGACTAATTGGACAACCTCTTTATTGAGTGATAGAAAGTACATTGTTTTTACTGTATCTAACCTTTCACCTACACATGCATCCAGCAAAAAGGACCGGTGACGGTTTTTCTTATTGTCTGGCTTTAGCGCCCAGAGACTAGTAAACTTTGCACTCTTCCCTACGATAAGTCAACATCGAATCGCCTATCGGCTCTTCGTGTTTCCTTTATCTAAAGGATGAGAGCTCCAGTTTATACGTCTCTAAACGGGCGCTTACGCTTTTCTTATCTACTCATCACTTAAACGCTTACCAGCTACAGCGTAGTGGTTTTTTTGCATTTCTTCGATAAAAACAACGATTTTCTCTTTAGGAGCACCAGATGTTTCAGAAACAGCATCTGTTACTTTTTCAACTAAAGCTTTCTTTTGCTCTTCAGTGCGACCTTCAAGCATTTTTACAGTTACGTATGGCATTATAGGACATCTCCTTTCATATGTACTGATAGTAGTTTTTCATAAGATGTTGGGAAAATCAAGGAGCGAACATGCGAATTGATAGAAAATCTCTGTTTTGTATATTAAACATTTCCATCATAATACGCTATACTTAGTAGTACCATAAGTGTGGAGTGTGAAAGATGGATTTTTTGAATAGTTTTTTAGCATTTTCTTTACAAGAATTGCCTTACGTCGTTATTTCGCTATTGATTGCTTTTACAGTGCATGAATTTGCGCACGCGTACGTTGCGTATAAGTTTGGCGATACAACTGCAAAAGACCAAGGACGATTGACCTTAAATCCAAAGGAGCATATTGATCCATTTGGAACGATATTGATTCTGATAGCTGGCTTTGGTTGGGCACGACCAGTTCCGGTCAACCGAAACAACTTTAAAAACCCGCGATTAGCAGGTGTCCTTGTTTCAATAGCAGGACCAATTAGTAATTTACTGATTGCAATTATTGGGTTTGCAATTTGGTATGGATTACTAGCTGCTGGTGTGGAACCGAATACGTACGTCTATCAATTCATGAATCAATTAATTGGTTTAAACATTCTTCTATTTGTGTTTAACCTCTTACCAGTCCCACCTTTAGATGGATATCGAATTATTGAGGATTTGGTATCTCCAAGAGTACGTGCGAAAATGACACAGTACGAGCAGTATGGCATACTAATCTTTTTAATTTTAATATTAACTCCATTAGATCGATACACCATTCAACCGATCTTTAATACGGTGATTCCAGCCATCTCAAATGGATTACAAAACTTTTTCTATACACTATTTATGTAATGAAGCAGAAGGGAGTCTACGATGGATAATCAAAACAAAAAAATGCAATTTAACATTATTAAAAATAACCCAACAGATGGGCATAAAGGCTTTGGTGCTGGCTCATTAAGCCTTGAAAACATCTCTCCAATTATTATAGATGTACAAGAAAAGGATGCATTTATCGATGTAGGTGCTATGCATGCAAGAAGTGCAACTGAGAAGGGTATCAAATTCTTGAAGAATAAAGAGGAAGTTCCAAATGGGAAGCCTTATTGGATTATTTGGGTAGCGATTGAAAGAAATGAAGAAGGAGCTTACTATGCTGGAGTAACTGCTTGTGAAATGACTATAGACCGTAGTATTCGTCGTGGATATAAATCATTGCCTGAACATGTGAATAATCTTGATAAAGCAATGAAACGAAAAATTATAACTAGTCATATGGATGACATTTCTAAAGCGGTATTGAAGGAATTTTTACAAAAGCATGATCACAGCATGTGGGATCGTTCTAGTGATGAATTAAAGCAACAACTTAATTGATAATAAATGTAAATAAGTCCAAAATACGACAATTTCTGAAAAAGATTTTTTATACTTGTCGTTTGTGTGGACAATGAGTAAACTTAACATAAGCGTACAACGCTGTAAAACTAGGACACGAAAAAAGGCTACCTTTTGAAAATCATCATGATTTTTATAAGGGTAGCCTTTTTCAACGATTAGGAACTATTTTGTTTTATAATAAACGTAGCAGGACTTACTAAATTAGTATCTTTATATAGAGTTAAAAGGGGAAAAGGGGTGGTTATAGTTGAAAGCTGTAGCTGTGTTTTGTGGCTCTAGTAATGGATCAAATAAGGCATATCGTGAAGGCGCAATTGCACTCGGAAAGGAATTGGCGAAACGAGGAATTAAGCTAGTATACGGTGGGGCATGTGTTGGTTTGATGGGTGCTGTGGCGGATTCCGTCTTAGAAGCAGGCGGAGAAGTAATTGGCGTTATGCCTAAGATGTTAAAAGATAAGGAACTTGCTCATCCTGCTTTAACGGATTTAATTATCGTAGATACTATGCATGAAAGAAAAGCAAAAATGGCAGAATTGGCAGATGGTTTTATCGCCTTACCAGGTGGCGCAGGTACTTTAGAAGAGTTTTTTGAAGTAGTTACGTGGGCTCAAATCGGTCTTCATCAAAAACCATGTGGACTTTATAATACAAATCAATTCTATGAACCACTTATGGCTGTTTTTGCACATATGGTAGATGAACAATTTTTGCAAGAAAAGTTTCGTGCGATGCTCGTATTGGATGAAAATCCAAGCTCAATGTTGGATCGATTCAATATGTATGTCGCACCAGGTGAGAAGACATATTCTAAGAAAGAAGAAGGAATTCTTTAATAACAAGTTCTTTTTAGTTGGATATAAAAAAGGCACGTTCTTATTTGAAGAATGTGCCTTTTCGTGTTGTCTAGTTCCGAACGCCATCGGTTCGAGGTCATAAGTCAATCAGTCCAGAAGGTTAAAAGCGACCTTCTAGCCAGCTTGCCTTATGCTTGTCACCGATAAACGGGCGTTCTCCACATTTCGGTTTTTCCTTTATCTCGGTCGAAGCGCTCCAATCTATACGTCGCAAAACGGGCGCTTGCGCTTTTCTTATTGTCCGATTTTACTTCTTCAATCACCAAAATGGAATAATTTTTTTATACCATGGTTTTTTTCTTTCTTGTTGTTTAGGTTCTTTTTCTTCAGAACTTAAATGTAACGTACATTGTTCGGTTGGCTCCGTTCCTCTGACGAAATACGTGAGTACAGAGACAGGGCAATCCTTCGTGGCGATTTTGCCGCTTTCAGGATTGATTTTTACCCCAATCACATTATTTCCGCTTGGTTTGAATTTCTTGAAGGTTGATTTCGATAAACTATTTTCCATAAAATCAGCCCAAATATTTTTCGCATATTGTTTATCAGCCGTTCGTTCCATAAGCTTTGACTGGTCATAACCTGTCCAGACACCTGCAACCAGGTCTGGAGTATAGCCAATCATCCAACTATCCGTTTGAGTAGAGCCAGATTTTCCAGCATATTGCCTTGTTAGTCGAGGAACGATGGTTGAACCTGTTACAGAAGCATATCCGTTCAGTTTTTGATTAAAGACACCTGTTAACATGCCCGTTAAAACGAATGCTTGATCACGATCTAATACCTCTTTTGTGAATGTTGGAGCTTGATAGATAACTTCGCCTTTATGGTTTTCTACTTTTTTAATAAATACAGGCTGTATTTCTTTTCCACCACTTGCTATTCGACTATACGCATTTACCATCTCAATTACTTTTACGCCAGAAGTTCCAAGAGCTGAAGCAGGTACAGCTTCAACATTACTTTGAATTCCAAATTTCTTAGCTGTATTTTGCAGCTGTTTTTCACCGAGGAATAGATGGGTTTTAATAGCGTATATGTTATCTGATAATGCTATAGCTTGAGCTAATGAAATTTCTTTATTCGCATATTGCGAGTTGAAATTATGTGGAGTATATGAAGCTTTCCCGTCATCAAAAGTAAAGGTAGTGGCTTCACTCTTTAACATAGTTGTTGGTGTAAACCCATGCTCTAAGGCTGAATAATACAATAATGGTTTGATTGTGGACCCAGGCTGGCGAACCGCTTGAGTAGCACGATTAAAAGCACTCTCTTCATAGTTGCGTCCTCCTATCAGTGCTTTCACTTCACCATTCTTTGGATTCATGGCTACAAGAGCTCCTTGTATATCACTATCTTCAGAGAAACGAGACTTGAATGCTTCTTCACCAATTTGTTGTTCATGTAAGTCTAATGTTGTATATACTTTAAGTCCACCGAGTGCAATGGTCTTTTCATCGAGATGGAGCTGAGATTTTAAGACTTGTTGAACAGCATCAAAGAAGTACGGTGCAAGTTGCTTTGTTTCTTCAAGATGCCCATTTAACGTGATTGGTTCATTTTGTAATGCTTGTATTTGCTTTTTTTTAATGTATTTTTCGCTTGCCATCGAAGCTAATACAATTCCTTGTCTTTTCTTTGCATTTTCAAAAGAAAGGAAAGGTGAATAATGTGAAGGACCTTTTGGAATGCCAGCTAGCATAGCTGCTTCAGCTACTGTTAAATCCTTCGCATTCTTACCGAAATAATACTGACTAGCAGCTTGGACACCATATGCGCCATGTCCAAAGTAGATGGTATTTAAATAGCCTTCTAAAATTTCATTTTTAGAATAGTTCATTTCGATACGCACAGTGTAAAGTGCTTCATTTAACTTCCGAAACCATGTTTTTTCATGATTTAAAAAAAGATTTCGAGAATATTGTTGCGTAATTGTACTAGCACCTTGCACTTTTGACATTGCTTTCACATCGGCAAAAACTGCTCCAGCAATTCGTTTGTAATCAAAACCGTTATGTTGATAAAATCCTCGATCTTCTACTGCTAGTACAGCTGCTACCATATCTGGTGAGATATCCTCTAACTTAGTCCAGTATCTCTTTTGTCCTGTATGTGATTCTGCGAATAAGGTTCCATCTTCACTGTAGAAAAGGGATGACTGAGGTACAGCTAACGGTGGTGCCCCAAGAATTTTTGCATAGATTAAGACGCAAAAGTAAAGTGTTAATATGGCAATTAGTAGTAATGAAAATAAGATGACAGCAGCTCGAAATAGTTTGGCTGCTTTATTTAATCGTTGTCCAGTTAGAATCTCCACTATTTCCACCCTTCCATCTTTGTAGTTTTAATGCTGCTTTTCTGTGCCCAACCTTACACCTGCTATGCGGGAGTAGATCAAGGAACATAAACATCAATCAAAAAAGATTGTTGACGGTTTTTTTAAAAGATAAGAATGCATATAATCTTGAATGGTGTCTAGCTCCAGCGACGTATAGATTTCGCCCATCTCCCTACGATAAGTCAACACGGAAAGGCTATCGCCTCTTCGTGTTTCCTTTATCTCAGTCGAAGTGCTCCAATCTATACGTCGCAAAACGGGCGCTTGCGCTTTTCTTATTAGTATGAAAAAAATCTCCATATTTTAAACATTTCTTCTAAAACTGAAATATTTTTCTTGTAAGACATGTAGGGGTAGGTGGCAAGTAATTGTCTTTTTCGTGGATTAAATCATAGGAAAAACGGTAATAACATTATCTAATGCTTGCGTATAGTTGAAACTTAAAATAAGAATCTTTATACTTATGAAAGTTAAAGATTTAAATCGTTTTATATAAAATAGAAAAGATAACCTTTTTTAAATTCAATAAAGGGTGAGAAGAGTGTCAGACACAAAGACAGTAAAAGTCGAATTAAAAACAACTATTACTAATGGTGAAGAAAGAGATTCTTATGAACTCTTGACATTTGGTACATTACAGCATAAAGGCCGTTCTATTTACCTTCGATATGATGAAGTCCAACAGGATTTGAATAAAACACATACAATTGTGAAATGGTCACCTGAAGAAGTTTTCATTATGAGAAGTGGTCATGTGAAAATGAGACAAAAATTCTTAAAAGATTTAATGACAGTAGGGTCATTTGAGAGTACTTATGGGACGATGCAAATGTTAACGACTGCTAAGAAAATGAATCATTCATGGGATGACAACACAAAAGAGGGCAAGATTCATCTTATTTATGATTTGAATATGCAGGGAAATGATGTAGGTCAATATGATATGTTGATTCGCTACAAGGAGGAAACAAAGTAAATGAATATCGTTGAACAAGTGCAAGAAAATTTAAAGCAGGAAATAAAAGCTGCTGTTATAAAAGCAAACTTAGCAACAGAAGAAGAAATGCCGAATGTTATTCTTGAAACACCAAAGGATAAAGTAAATGGTGATTATTCTACAAACATGGCTATGCAACTAGCGCGAGTAGCAAAAAAAGCGCCTCGTATGATTGCTGAAGAATTAGTAGCAAACTTTGATCAATCAAAGGCTTCTATTCAAAAAATCGAAATTGCTGGACCAGGATTTATAAATTTCTATATGGATAATTCATATGTTACGAAAATCATTCCTACAATTCTAAACTTAGGTGACAAATATGGGGAGAGTAAAGTAGGGAATGGCGAGAAAATCCAAGTGGAATTCGTATCAGCAAACCCTACTGGAAATCTTCATTTAGGACATGCTCGTGGAGCGGCAGTTGGTGATTCTTTATGTAATATTCTAGATAAAGCAGGCTATGCGGTTTCTAGAGAATACTATATTAATGATGCAGGTAATCAGATTAATAATCTTGCTTTATCTGTTGAGGCACGCTATTTCCAAGCTCTTGGCTTAGATAAAGAAATGCCAGAAGACGGTTACCATGGACAAGATATTATTGAAATCGGTAAGAAATTAGCTGAAGAATTTGGAGATCGTTTTACACATGAAGATGAGAAAGCTCGCTTTGATTTCTTCCGTGAGTACGGTTTGAAATATGAATTAGGTAAATTAAAAGAAGATCTAGAAGAATTCCGTGTACCTTTTGATGTATGGTATTCAGAAACATCATTATATGAAAATGGAAAAATTGATGCTGCATTAAATGACTTAAGAGAACGTGGTCACATTTATGAGCAGGATGGTGCTACTTGGTTCCGTTCAACTGAATTAGGTGACGATAAGGACCGGGTATTAATTAAGCAAGATGGTTCTTACACTTATTTAACGCCAGATATTGCTTATCACCGTGATAAATTTGCGCGTGGATTCGAAAAGCTAATTAATATTTGGGGAGCTGACCATCACGGATATATCCCTCGTATGAAAGCGGCAATTGAAGCATTAGGTCATGAGCAAGATCAATTAGAAGTAGAGATTATTCAACTTGTTCATTTATACAAAGATGGCGAGAAAATGAAAATGAGTAAACGTACAGGTAAAGCTGTTACAATGCGTGACTTAGTGGATGAAGTTGGCTTGGATGCAACTCGTTATTTCTTCGCAATGAGAAGTGCAGATACTCATATGGATTTTGATTTAGATTTAGCTGTATCTCAATCAAACGATAATCCGGTTTATTATGCACAGTATGCACATGCACGTATTTGCAGTATTCTTCGTCAAGGAAAAGAGCAAGGCTTTGATATAGATGGTAAATATGATCTATCACTTATTACATCAGAAAAAGAATTTGATGTTCTGAAGAAGCTAGGTGATTTCCCACAAGTGATTGCAGAAGCGGCTGAAAAACGCTTACCGCACCGTATTACTAATTATATCTTTGATTTAGCTTCTACTTTCCACAGCTTCTATAATGCAGAGAAAGTATTAGACCAAGATAATGTTGAACGTTCAAAAGCACGCTTAGCATTAATTCAAGCAGTTCGTATTACACTTCATAATGCTCTTGCATTAATTGGTGTATCTGCTCCTGAGAAAATGTAAATAGTGGAATCCCTAAAAAAAGCAGGTGGAGAAAAAGTAATTGCACTTTTTCTCCACCTGCTTTTTTGTATTTAAGACAGTATTCACATGTGCTTTTTCAGGCTAGGTTACTGCTCGTGGAATTGGGGTATTACTTAGAGTCGACAAAACAAGTAGAGGGTTGGAATCAATGCAACTAATGCTAACATCGATGTCATCTTTGGTTGATAGACAGTACTTATATAGAGGGAGATAATAAAGTAGGAGGTACGAAAAGTATGATAAATATGAATTTAAAACAACTTCGAATAATCCATCGTTTCACCCAAGAGGAAATAGCTGAACAATTGAATGTATCCCGTCAAGCCGTTGCTAAATGGGAAAAAGGAGAAACGATTCCTGATATATCTAGCTGTGTAACTTTGGCAAAACTATATAATGTGACGTTGGATAATCTAGTTAATTATTCAGGTGAAGATTCGGGATTGATGGTGCCTCCTAAAGGTAAACATTTTTTTGGAAGTGTGACTGTAGGAGAACGTGGACAGATTGTCATACCGAAAAAGGCAAGAGAGTTATTCAAAATAGCATCAGGTGATTCATTAATCGTTGTCGGTGATGAGGATCGTGGATTGGCAATTGTTCCTCAAAGCTATATGCAAATGTTTTTTGAGCAGGCTGCTTTTAGGCCGGATGAGACAGATAGATAAAATACTGGGGAGGGAGAGGGCATGAATTCCGCAATTGAAATAACTAATCTCACTAAAAAATATGGTTCAAAGATGGCGGTTGATGATGTATCTTTGTCAATCGGTCAAGGCGAATTATTTGCTCTGTTGGGTGTGAACGGGGCAGGGAAAACAACATTGATTAAATTGCTATCCTGTTTAACAAAGCCGACAAGTGGAGATGCGGTTCTATTGGGAAATAGCATTTTAGAACATCCCCAAAAGGTAAAAGAGTGTATAGCTGTTTCTCCACAAGAAACGGCTATCGCACCCAATTTGTCTGTTAGGGAAAACTTAGAGCTAATGGCCGGTGTACATGGTTTTGATAAAGCGGAAACAAAGAAGAAAACAGATGAGATGATTGAGCTTTTCTCATTTGAGCAAATAGAAAAGCAACGCAGTAAAACGTTATCTGGTGGTTGGCAGCGCCGATTAAGTATTGCAATGGCTTTGATTAGTAATCCGAGCATAATCTTTCTTGATGAGCCTACTTTAGGACTGGATATATTAGCACGACGGGAGTTATGGAATGTAATCGAAAACTTAAAGGGTAAGGCGACTATCGTATTAACAACTCACTATTTGGAGGAAGCAGAAGCATTATCAAATCGTATTTGCATTATGAAAGATGGAAAAATTAAAGCTTTGGGTACAGTAGAGGATATGAAGCAAAAAGCAGGTACAGATCGTTTTGAAGATGCTTTTGTTAAATTTGTTTCAGAAGGTGATTCAAAATGAAAATGAAGGTATTTTCCAATAGAACAGCGAAGGAAATCCTTCGCGATCCTTTATCCTTATTTTTTGGTATCGGCTTTCCTGTAGTCCTAATATTATTACTTACGGCGATTAATAGAAACATCCCGACTGATATATTCAATATTGAAGAATTGACGCCAGGTATAGCGGTGTTTGGTTTATCTTTTATGTCCTTATTTTCAGCACAGCTTATTTCCAAAGATCGAGCATCCTCCATGTTGGCTCGATTATTTACAACACCGATGAAAGCGTCTGATTATATATTAGGGTACATACTTCCACTGGTTCCAATGGCATTGGTACAAAGTATCGTTTGCTACCTTGTTGCCTTTTTGCTTGGAATGGAAATGACAGCTTCTATTCTAGTAGCTTTAGTCATGATTCTTCCAACATCAGTAGTTTTTATCGGTATTGGGTTGTTATGTGGTAGCATATTGAATGAAAAGGCAGTTGCTGGTGTATGTGGCGCCTTGCTTACTAATCTTACTGCTTGGTTATCTGGTACTTGGTTTAGTCTAGAACTTGTGGGTGGTACGTTCAAAACAATTGCCTATTGGTTGCCTTTTGCTCATGCAGTAGATATGGGAAAAGCCGCAGTGAATGGAAATTATAGTGAGATATTTTCTCACTTTTGGTGGGCTCTAGGTTATGGAGTATTGTTCATGTTTATTTCAGTCATAGTGTTTAAGAGAAAAATGAATACAGATTAATTTATAATCTGAAACAATTAGAAAAGAGCTGGCTCAAAAGTCATTTGGTAGTGACTTTTGAGTCAGCTCTTTTCTTGGATAGTTTCCCTTTTCTTACATAGTTACAATTGCACCACTAATTCTTTTTGTCCCTCGTATTTTTGAGATATCTTCTACTAATCGAAGAAGAGCCTGATCTTTACTTTTTGCTTCAATCATAAAATCTACATCTACATGACATTTTTTCAACTCAGATAGAAATGGTTGAATAAAATCCAAATCTACAAAATCAGAATGTGAACGAAACTCCTTCTCTGATTTTGGTGATGAAATATGGATTTTGGGATTTAAACCAGTGTGTTGCCAAGTTTGAAAAATACGTGGTAGTAATTCATTTAAAGGCTCTTCACATAGATTTGCCATATGATGATGATAATCAAAGACACAAGGAATATGTTCACGTTCACACACAGCCAATGTTTCGCTAGCTGTATACGTTTTATCGTCATTTTCAAGTGTCATGCGGGTCTTTATATGTGGCGGTACTTGCTTAATATTGTCATGAAACCGTGCTAAAGAAGATACTTTATCACCATATGCACCACCCACATGAATATTCATGTATGAATCGTCTTCAATTCTCATTGCTTCAAGCATTTTATAATGGTATTCAAGATCGCGAACAGAGTTATTGGTTATCTCTATTTTTGGACTTGTGAACAGAGTAAATTGATTGGGATGAAAGCTGACGCGCATTTTATTATTTTTAATTATCTGTCCAAGTTCTTGCCACTCATTATGAAAGGGCGTAACAAAATCCCATTGTACTTCAGGATGTGTAGCGAGCGGTACGATTGAACTGGATAGGCGATATAATTCTATTTCATGAGCCACATTATAATACAACATTCGTTTTGTATTTGTAATATTGGTTAGTGTCACAGCCTGTAACTTAGCGAGTCTTTCTTCTTCAGCAAGTTGGGAATAACGCTTGAAAGTTACAGTTTTAGAAGGGGACGCATCCCATAAAGTTATAGCGGTAGACACGTATCCAAATCGAATAATCATGATGTCCTCTCCTTATAAAAAAGTGGCAATCATTGCTGCTATTTTTTCTTTGGTGCTTCGCCATATGTTAAATTTGTTTAATTGTTCAAGTGACATAGAGCTGCTGTTCTTAAAATCCATTTCAATTTCCTGCTTTACTTCAGCTATATATGCTGAATCGTAGATTAGACAATTAATTTCATGGTTTAAAAAAAGACTACGTTTATCAAAATTCGCTGTACCAATATCGAGAATGCTATCATCGATTAATAAGTACTTCGCGTGGAAAAATCCTTTTTGATATTGGTAGATTTCAGCACCATAGGAAAGTAACGTTCGAAAATATGGGAACGAGGCTTCTTTCACAAAGATATGATCAGATGTTTCGGGTACAAGAATTTGAATATGAACACCTTTCTTTAACTTATAAATTAATTCATTCATAATTTTTTCGGAAGGAATAAAGTAGGGCGTTCCGATGATGATAGAATTTTGTGCTTGTTTGATCAAGTCTACAAATGTTTCTTGCAAAAATAATCCTTCAGTTGGAACGAACTGATGAAGATGTTTTCCTTTGTAACCTTCATGAATGAAAATATCTTTATATTTAATATTTTCACCTGACCCTTCTAACCAATCTGCTAAAAATTCCACTTCTAAGTCTTGAACACCTTCACCTTTTAATCTTAAATGATAATCACGCCAAGGGTTTAGCTTTTTGTCTTGGTTATTGTATTCTTTTCCAATGTTAAATCCGCCGATATAGCCGATTTTGCCATCGATAATCGTAATTTTTCGATGGTTTCTTTCTTGAGATGAATAAAAGAAAAAAGGAAACTTGGGTAAATGACAAAAAGAAAATTTCACTCCTGCATTTTTTAATGACGTGATGGTTTGTTTGCTGAAACTTAAGCTTCCACCCCAATCTAACAAGAGTCGAACTTCGACTCCTTCAGTCACCTTTTTCTTAAGTAGATTCGTGAAACGCTGACTGATCTTATCATTTTTTACAATAAAAAAAAGGATGTGTACATATTGAGTAGCTTGTTGAATGTCTTGAAACAGCTTTTCAAAAAGCTCCGGTCCTGATGTATACAGAGAAATATCACTGTTTCGTTTAGGGTATGTTGTTTTTTGAGTTTGTGAAATATGCTTCTTTCGACCTAATTTGAAGTCGATTAGTAGTAAAAAAATGAGTATCAAAATACATATTAGAATAATTAAAAGCGCTTTCAAATATTTTCTCTCCTCTACAAAAATCGTCCTTCATTTATTTTTTCTCAAAACGCGTAGAATTAACCAGAATGGGTTGATGAGAAGAAAATGAAGATAGAAAAAAATAGAAAAACGTTGACTGAATCGTCATTCACTATATAATATATTAGTAATAAATAAAAAATTCTGAAAATAAAAAATGAAAAACATTAAAGGGATTTTCATCGAAATGAAAGGTTTGGTAGGTTAAAACTGCATCTTTTGTTGCTCTTTATGGGGAAGGAGACGGAATGGAAGGATTATTATGGGTTAACCTCATCGCGTTTTTACTGATTGTTGCATATGCCATAAGCCTGTTTGTTTACTTGATAAAAACGAGAATTAAGTACATCAAATTGGGAAAGAAAGTGGAATTTGATAATCGTGTAAAAGAGAGGCTTCAATTAGTCTGGGAAAATGTTTTTGGACAGAAGAAGTTAT
This sequence comes from Bacillus massiliigorillae, assembly GCF_000380245.2. Taxonomy (GTDB): domain Bacteria; phylum Bacillota; class Bacilli; order Bacillales; family DSM-1321; genus Bacillus_AD; species Bacillus_AD massiliigorillae. Next base: position 463,163 of record NZ_HG428742.1, on the reverse strand, counting down.
TGAAAGATAAGAAAAGCGGTATCATGCATGTGATGTTCTTCTATGGCTTTTTATTAGTACAGTTCGGAGCGATTGATTTAATTATTAAAGGTATTAAGCCAGGTGTACACTTACCGTTTGGTCCGTTGTATCCAGCGTTTACTTTTTTCCAAGAAATCGTTGCTCTGATTATTTTAGTAGCGGTTGTTTGGGCATTTTATCGTCGTTATATCGAGAAGCTTGTTCGTCTGAAGCGAGGATTTAAATCAGGTTTAGTGCTTATTTTTATCGGTGGGTTAATGGTATCGACATTAATTGGTAATGGTATGGCACTAATCTGGCATGGTCATGATCCTAGTTGGACTGAGCCAGTTGCTTCAGCTGTAGCAATTGTTTTTTCTGGTATCGGAAAAACAGCTGCAATTGTTGGATTCTATATTGCTTGGTGGATTCATGCGTTGATTCTACTAACATTCCTTGTGTATGTTCCACAATCGAAACATGCTCACTTAATTGCTGGACCAGCTAATGTTTATTTTCACCGTTTATCTAATCCAGGAAAGTTAACAAAAATTGATTTCGAAGATGAGTCTCAAGAAACATTTGGTGTTGGTAAAATTGAGGATTTCAGACAAAATCAATTAATCGATTTATATGCTTGTGTAGAATGTGGTCGCTGTACGAATATGTGTCCAGCAACAGGAACAGGGAAAATGCTCTCTCCAATGGATTTGATTTTGAAGTTACGAGATCATTTAACGGAAAAAGGTGCTGTAGTGACAAGGCAACAGCCTTGGGTTCCAGGGTTTGCTTTCTCTAAGACAAAAGGGAATCAACTAGCTTTAGCAGCGGCTGGACAAGGTGTAGAAGAGCAGGCAGCAACGTCTATTTACGATCCAAGTTTAATCGGGGACATTATCACCGAAGAAGAAATTTGGGGTTGTACAACTTGCCGTAACTGTGAAGACCAATGTCCGGTTATGAATGAGCATGTTGATAAGATTATTGATTTACGTCGTTATCTTGTCTTGACAGAAGGAAAGATGAATCCGGATGCACAGCGTGCGATGCAAAATATTGAGCGTCAAGGTAATCCGTGGGGTCTTAACAGAAAAGAAAGAGAGAGCTGGCGTGAAATTCGTGAAGATGTAACGATTCCGACAGTGAAAGAAATGAAAAAAGCTGGAGAAGAGTTTGAATATTTATTCTGGGTAGGCTCAATGGGTTCTTATGATAACCGTAGCCAGAAAATTGCGTTATCTTTTGCGAAGCTTTTGAATGAAGCAGGCGTGAAGTTTGCGATTCTTGGAAATAAAGAAAAGAACTCTGGTGATACAGCAAGACGACTTGGAAATGAATTCGTATTTCAAGAGTTAGCGACGAACAATATTGCGGAATTTGAGAAGAATGAAGTGAAGAAAATAGTCACTATTGATCCGCATGCATATAATGTCTTCAAGAACGAATATCCTGATTTTGGCTTGGAAGCTGAAGTATTTCATCATACAGAAGTGCTGGCTCAATTAGTTCGAGAAGGAAAATTAAAACCAACGTTTGCAGTAAACGAGACAATCACGTTCCATGACTCTTGTTACTTAGGTCGTTATAACGAGGTATACGATCCTCCACGTGAAATTCTGAAAGCGATTCCTGGAGTTAAACTGGTGGAAATGGAAAGAAATCGTGAAACTGGAATGTGCTGTGGCGCAGGCGGTGGCTTAATGTGGATGGAAGAAGAAACAGGACATCGTATTAATGTGGCGAGAACAGAGCAGGCATTAGTTGTAAAACCATCTGTCATCAGTTCAGGTTGTCCATACTGCTTAACGATGCTTTCGGATGGAACAAAAGCAAAAGAAGTGGAAGAATCAGTTGGTACGTATGATGTTGCTGAGTTACTAGAAAGAGCGGTTGTAGGAATAAAAACTGCTGTTGAAGCGTAAGATTTAGGGATTTACTTATTTGTACAAAAATGGTTTGAATTTACTGTGCAATCATGTACAATGAAGTTGTTAAAGGGTCATTTACTTATTTGAAATATTCACAAAAGAATAGGGTAGCATGAAGATGCCTCCCTTTTCTTTTGGTTTATTTTGAGTGAGCGTTCGGTCAGAGGTCGTTTAAGGTTTATTGTCTAAATTTTCAGAAGAAGGGCGAGGGTAAGATGGCAAAAGCGGTTATTGTAAGTGGGGTAAGAACACCATTTGGTAAGTTCGGTGGCGGTTTAAGTAGTTTATCTGCATCAGATCTTGGTGGAATAGTAATTAAAGAAGCCTTGAAACGAGGAAATGTAGATCCAGAGTCTGTTGGCGAAGTAATTATGGGAACTGTTCTACAAGGTGGCCAAGGTCAAATTCCTTCACGCCAAGCTTCTAGAAAAGCAGATTTACCTTGGAATGTTAAGACAGAAACGATTAATAAAGTTTGTGCATCTGGTATGCGAAGTGTGACATTAGCCGATCTTCTAATTCGTGCTGGTGAAGAGGAAATTATCGTTGCTGGTGGAATGGAATCCATGAGTAATGCTCCTTATATTCTTCCAAATGCTCGTTGGGGAATGAGAATGGGAGAATCGCCTGCAAAAGATTTAATGATTCACGATGGTTTAAGTTGTAGTTTCACAGGTGTGCATATGGGAACATTCGGTAATAGTACTGCGGCTGAGTTTGATATTAGCAGAGAAGAGCAAGACCAATGGTCATATCGTAGCCATAAGCTAGCACTAGAAGCAATTGAATCTGGCAAACTAGCAGAAGAAATTGTTGCAGTTGAAATCCCGCAACGAAAAGGCGAGCCACAGCTAGTAGAACACGATGAAGCTCCTCGAAAAGGCACTACTGTGGAAACGCTATCAAATTTAAAGCCAGCGTTTGGTAAAGAGGGAACAATTACAGCTGGGAATGCTCCTGGAGTAAACGATGGGGCAGCAGCACTTGTGTTGATGAGTGAAGATCGTGCTAAGGCTGAAGGTAAAGAGACTTTAGCATATATCCTTGGTCATGCTGAAATTGCTATTGAATCGAAGGACTTTCCTCAAACACCTGGTTTGGTTATTAATGAAATCTTAAAGAAAACGGGCAAAACTGCAGAAGAAATTGATTTATTTGAGATCAATGAAGCTTTTGCTGCTGTTGCCTTGGCAAGTAATAAACTAGCAAACTTAAATCCTGACAAAGTGAATGTAAATGGTGGGGCAGTAGCGTTAGGCCATCCAATCGGTGCTAGTGGTACTAGAATTATTCTTACTTTAATCTACGAATTAAAGAGAAGAGGCGGCGGAATTGGCGTTGCAGCTATTTGTAGCGGCGGCGGCCAAGGTGATGCAATCATGATTGAAGTACCAAAGGCATAAGCAAGGCACCGTATATGGTTAGTGAGTGTTGGGATGGACTTGCCTTAAGTTCCTACCCAACATCATTTTTTGAGTGGAATTGAACAACCGCTCAACAATATACATCATAAGGGTTAAAGAAAATACAAGGGGGAAGTTAAATTGACTATTAAGCAGGTTATGGTAATTGGCGCAGGTCAAATGGGTGGCGGTATTGCTCAAGTATGTGCGATGTCAGGGTACAGTGTGTACCTCCATGATTTAAAAGAAGAATTTGTTGAGAAAGGTTTAAATGTTATTAAGAAAAACCTAGCTCGACAAGTATCTAAAGGCAAAATGACAGAAGAAGAGCAAGCGAATACACTTCAACGTCTTATTCCGTCTGTTGATCTGCAAAATGCAGCAAAAGTAGATATTGTCATTGAAGCAGCTGTAGAAAACATGGAGATTAAATCAAAACTGTTTGCCGAATTAGATAGTATTGCTGCTGAACAGACTATTTTGGCAACAAACACTTCTTCTTTACCTATTACTGAAATTGCAGCTGTTACGAATAGACCAGAGAAAGTAATTGGCATGCACTTCATGAATCCTGTACCTGCTATGAAATTAGTTGAAGTAATTCGTGGCTTAGCAACGAGCGATGAAGTGTATCAAGTGGTTGAAGATTTAGCAAAAGCGCTTAATAAAATTCCAGTTGAAGTGAATGATTTTCCAGGCTTTGTTGCGAATCGCATCCTAATGCCAATGATAAATGAAGCCATCTACACATTATATGAAGGTGTTGCATCGAAGGAAGCTATTGATGATGTCATGAAGTTAGGAATGAATCATCCGATGGGACCGCTTACGCTAGCAGACTTCATTGGCTTAGATACTTGTCTTTATATTATGGAAACGCTTCACGAAGGATTTGGAGACGATAAGTATCGTCCATGTCCATTGCTACGAAAATATGTGAAAGCTGGTTGGTTAGGTAAGAAGGCAGGTAAAGGTTTTTATACGTACGAATAAGTTAGAGTGGCTTTAAAGCATCGAGGGGGGCTAGGGGGATGGATTTACGTTTTACAGAAGAACAGGGCATGATGCGAAAGATGGTCCGCGATTTTGTTCAAAATGAGGTCAAACCATTTGTAGAAAGAATGGAAAAAGGGGAGTTTCCTAGAGAACTTATTCAAAAGATGGGTGAACTAGGATTAATGGGTATTCCAATTCCAGAGCAATATGGTGGAGCTCAAATGGACTTTGTTTCCTATATTATTGCGATTAATGAAATCTCTAGAGTGAGTCCAACGTTGGGAGTTATTCTCTCCGTACACACATCTGTAGGAACAAATCCAATTCTGTATTTCGGCACAGAAGAACAGAAACAAAAGTATGTGCCTAAGCTTGCTTCTGGTCAATATTTAGGAGCATTCTGTTTAACTGAGCCAGGGGCCGGGTCAGATGCAGCAAGTTTAAAATCTCGCGCCGTATTACAGGGAGACCATTATATTATTAACGGCTCTAAAGTATTTATTACAAATGGCGGAGAAGCAGATGTATACATCGTGTTTGCTTCCACTGATCAAACCAAAGTAAGTAAAGGCATATCGGCATTCATCGTAGAGAAGGATACACCTGGATTTATTATAGGAAAAGATGAACATAAAATGGGGCTACTCGGTTCACGAACGGTTCAAATTACTTTCGAAAATATGAAAGTACCAAAAGAGAATCTATTAGGAGCTGAAGGAGAAGGCTTCAAGATCGCGATGGCTAACTTAGATGCAGGAAGAATAGGCATTGCCGCACAATCATTAGGAATTGCTGAAGGCGCTATGGAACATGCTGTTGCTTACAGTAAAGAACGTAAGCAATTCGGTAAACCAATTGCTGCTCAGCAGGGGATTGGCTTCAAACTTGCAGAAATGGCTACAAATATTGAGGCAGCGAGATTGCTTGTTTATCAGGCAGCGAGCATACGTGCTGCTAATCTACCTAGTGGAAAGGAAGCATCTATTGCTAAATTATTTGCTTCAAAAACGGCGGTAGAGGTATCTATAGAAGCTATCCAAGTGTTTGGTGGTTATGGATACACGAAAGAATATCCGGTTGAAAGATATTTCCGTGATGCAAAAGTAACGGAAATTTACGAAGGTACAAGTGAAATTCAAAGAATGGTTATTTCCAAATTTTTAACTAAATAAATAGATAAAGATTAAGGTGGGGAATTATTATGAATTTTAAATTAACAGAAGAGCATGAAATGATTCGTAAAATGGTTCGTGATTTTGCAAGAAATGAAGTAGCACCATCAGCAGCAGAGCGTGATGAAGAAGAAAGATTTGACATGGATATCTTCAAAAAAATGGCTGAGTTAGGGTTGACTGGTATTCCGTGGCCGGAAGAGTACGGTGGAATCGGTAGCGATTATTTAGCATATTGTATCGCAATCGAAGAATTATCCCGTGTTTGTGCTTCTACAGGGGTAACTCTTTCAGCTCATACTTCATTAGCAGGCTGGCCTGTATATAAATTTGGTAATGAAGAACAAAAACAAAAATATCTTCGTCCAATGGCACAAGGTGAAAAAATCGGTGCCTACGGCTTAACTGAGCCTGGTTCAGGGTCAGATGCTGGCGGCATGATTACAACAGCTAAGCTTGATGGTGATGAGTATGTATTAAATGGCTCAAAAATCTTCATCACAAACGGTGGAATCGCTGATATTTACGTTGTATTTGCTTTAACAGACCCATCGTCTAAACAAAAAGGAACAAGTGCATTTATCGTAGAAAGCACATTCCCAGGATTCAGTGTAGGTAAGAAAGAACAAAAATTAGGTATTCGTTCTTCTCCAACAACTGAAATCATTTTCGAAGATTGCCGTGTACCAAAAGAAAATCTTCTTGGGAATGAAGGAGACGGCTTCAAAATCGCAATGATGACACTTGATGGTGGAAGAAATGGTATTGCTGCACAAGCTGTAGGGATTGCTCAAGGTGCTCTTGATGCAGCTGTTGACTATTCTAAAGAACGTGTTCAGTTTGGTAAACCAATTGCCGCACAACAAGGCATTGGCTTTAAATTAGCAGATATGGCAACAAGTGTTGAAGCAGCTCGTCTTTTAACATATCAAGCAGCATGGTTAGAATCAGAAGGCTTACCTTATGGGAAAGAATCTGCCATGTCTAAATTATTCGCTGGTGACACAGCAATGAAAGTAACAACAGAAGCTGTTCAAGTATTTGGCGGCTATGGTTATACAAAAGATTATCCTGTGGAGCGTTATATGAGGGATGCAAAAATTACGCAAATATATGAAGGAACACAAGAGATCCAAAAGCTTGTAATTTCAAGAATGATTACGAGGGATTAATGATCTAATTATTCCTTTAAACATTTGATAATATAAGGCAATATGAAGGGCAAAGAAGTGCCAATCTTATAGGTTTTTTAGCACTTTTTTTGCTCTTTGTGTTCCATATATATAATGCTTTGTTCCGTAGGGGTGTGGATGAAGCGATACGGTTTTAAAGGGTGGTGTATTAATGAGGCGAAGAGAAGTCCAGGCATCAGTTAAAGATGAACTGCTAATTAAGAAAAGGCGGAATCAAATGATTAAAGGTGCCGTTTCGCTTTTTAAAGAAAAAGGTTTTCATCGAACAACAACAAGAGAAATTGCAAAAGCATCTGGATTTAGTATTGGGACTCTTTATGAATATATTCGCACGAAGGAAGATGTACTATATCTAGTTATTGATCGAATTTATGATGAAGTTAAAGAAAGGCTAGAACGAGATTTATCCGGGAAAAAAGGTACATTAGAAAGTTTAAAACTTGGAATAGCAAATTACTTCAAAGTGGTTGATGAAATGCAAGATGAAGTTCTTGTAATGTATCAAGAAGCTAAATCGTTATCCAAAGATGCTTTACCATATGTACTGAATAAAGAAATCGCGATGGTTGCGATGTTTGAGAATTTAATTCGCGATTGTAATGATAATGGCGAAATTCATTTAACGGAAGAGCAAATTAAGATGCTTGCTCACGATATTTTTGTGCAAGGACAAATGTGGGGTTTTAGACGATGGGCACTTCGTAATTTGTTTTCTATTGAAGAGTATATTGAAGTTCAAACTAGTTTATTAGTTAAGGGTTTAATCAATAATTCTTAAGGCGAATTAGAATAAAAGTAATATGGGGGGAACGACAATGAATGCGGTTACATTATATAAGCCAAAAAATCATATTCGTTTTATTACAGCGTCTAGTTTGTTTGATGGGCATGATGCTTCTATTAATATTATGAGAAGAATATTACAAAGTACAGGTGCAGAGGTGATCCATCTTGGGCATAACCGTTCTGTTGAAGAAGTTGTAAATGCAGCTATTCAAGAAGATGCACAAGGTATTGCGATTTCTTCTTATCAAGGTGGTCACGTAGAGTACTTTAAATATATGTATGATTTATTAAAGGAAAAAGGAGCAGAACATATTCGGATTTATGGCGGCGGTGGTGGTGTTATCGTGCCACGTGAAATTAAAGAGCTGCATGATTATGGGATTGCACGGATTTTTTCGCCTGACGATGGCCGTGAGCAAGGCCTACAAGGCATGATTAATGTGATGATGGAGGAATGCGATCAAGCATTAGCAAGTGCATCATTTGAAGAAACCGTTGAAAAACTTCCATCAGGTGATTTTCAAGCTGCAGCTAAACTGATCACGGCAGTAGAGAATCAGATTAATGAAGCTGGTGAAAGAGCGGCAGCATTAGACTCAACGATGGAAAAAATCAATGAATTAGAAAAGAAAATTCCGGTCATTGGAATTACAGGAACCGGTGGAGCAGGAAAAAGCTCATTAACAGATGAATTAATTCGTCGATTCTTAAATGAAATACCAGATAAAAAAATTGCCATTCTATCCATTGATCCAACGAAGCAAAAAACAGGTGGCGCTCTACTCGGTGACCGTATTCGTATGAATGCTATTTTTAATAATCGTGTGTATATGCGAAGCTTAGCAACTCGTACTTCAAGAAGTGAAATTTCTTTAGCATTGAAAGATGCTTTATCTGTAGTGAAGGCTGCAAACTTTGATGTAATTGTTGTAGAAACATCGGGTATTGGTCAAGGTGATGCTGCGATTACAGAAGTATGTGATATTTCTCTTTATGTAATGACGAGTGAATTTGGAGCGCCTTCTCAACTTGAGAAAATTGATATGATTGATTATGCGGACCTAATTGTAATTAATAAGTTTGAGCGAAAAGGTTCAGAGGATGCGCAACGACAAGTACAAAAACAATATCAGCGTAGCCGTAATTTATTTGATAAAGAGTATACGGATATGCCGGTATATGGAACGATTGCAAGTCAGTTTAATGATGCTGGAACGAATGGTTTATTCGCTGCATTAGTAGAGTTGATTAATGAAAAAACAGGTAATAATTGGACGACATCATTCTCGAAGGATAGTAATGTAGAATTGCAAAATGTCATTATTCCAAATGATCGTCGTTATTATTTAAGAGAAATAGCCGAAACCGTTAGAAAATACAAGGCAACGGCAAATGAACAAGCAGAAATTGCACGTAAGTTATTCCAATTAGAAGGTGCAATTGAAGAGGTTAAGAGAAATGAAGTAAATGAAGAAGTGTTAGCTTCATTACAAATATTAAAAGGTAAGGTAGAAAGTCAATTAACGAATGAGTCGAAAAACATACTAAATGGTTGGGATAAGTTCAAGGAAAGCTATCAGCAAAATCAATTAGTCACAGTTATTCGTAATAAAGAAATCGTGACAGAGCTTAAGACAAAGAGCCTTTCTGGTTTGATGATTCCGAAGGTTTCCCTACCAAAATATAAAGATTATGGCGATATTTTAACGTGGGTCTATACAGAAAATGTACCTGGTTACTTCCCATATACGGCAGGTGTGTTTCCATTCAAGCGTGAAGGGGAAGATCCAAAGCGTCAATTTGCTGGAGAAGGGTCACCTACAAGAACAAATAAGAGATTTCATTATCTATCCAAGGATGATGATGCAAAGCGTTTAAGTACAGCCTTTGATTCAGTTACTTTATATGGTGAAGATCCGGATCATCGTCCTGATATCTTTGGTAAAGTTGGCGAAAGTGGTGTTAGCATTTGTACATTAGAAGACATGCAGAAGCTGTATGGTGGTTTTGATTTATGTCATCCGTCCACTTCTGTTTCTATGACAATTAACGGACCTGCACCAATCATTTTGGCTATGTATTTAAATACAGCTATTATTCAACAAGTAGAAAAGAAAGAGCAGGAATTAGGAAGAAGTTTAACAGTTGCAGAACAAGAAGAAGTGAAGCAATTTACTCTTCAAACAGTTCGCGGAACAGTGCAAGCGGATATTCTAAAAGAAGATCAAGGACAAAATACGTGTATATTCTCTACAGAATTTGCACTCCGCATGATGGGAGATATTCAAGAATACTTTATTGGAAATAAAGTGAGAAACTATTATTCTGTATCGATTTCCGGCTATCATATTGCAGAAGCCGGAGCAAATCCAATCTCTCAATTAGCCTTTACATTATCTAATGGTTTCACATATGTAGAATATTATTTAAGTAGAGGTATGAAAATTGATGATTTTGCACCAAACTTATCATTCTTCTTCTCTAATGGTTTAGATGCGGAATATACTGTAATTGGTCGAGTAGCTCGCAGAATTTGGTCAACCGTTATGAGAAATCGTTATGGCGCAAACGAACGCAGTCAAAAGCTTAAATACCACATTCAAACATCAGGTCGATCACTTCATGCTCAAGAAATAGATTTCAACGACATTCGTACAACACTACAAGCCTTAATGGCGCTACATGATAATTGTAATTCATTGCATACGAATGCATACGATGAAGCAATTACTACTCCAACTGAAGAGTCCGTACGCAGAGCAATGGCTATTCAAATGATTATTACGAAAGAACATGGTTTAACGAAAAATGAAAATCCATTACAAGGATCATTTATAGTAGAAGAATTAACAGATCTTGTAGAAGAAGCTGTACTTCAAGAGTTTGAACGATTAAATGATCGAGGTGGCGTTCTAGGCTCGATGGAAACGCAATATCAACGTGGTAAAATCCAGGATGAATCTATGTATTATGAGATGAAGAAGCATACTGGAGAGTTGCCAATCATCGGAGTAAACACATATTTAAATCCAAATCCACCAACAGAAGAAGATTTAAACAATATTGAGTTGGCACGAGCAACGTTAGAAGAAAAAGAAGGTCAAATTACAAATCTACGTGCATTCCAAGCGAAGCATAAAGATCAAACAGAAGACGCATTACGCAACTTGAAAAAAGTAGCGATGAGCGGAGAAAACATCTTCAACGAATTAATGCATTGTGTAAACGTAGCAAGCCTAGGCCAAATAACAAGAGCACTTTACGAAGTAGGCGGACAGTATAGAAGGAATATGTGATTGGAAAAGTGAAAGTGCTCGTTTTGCGACGTATGGACTGGAGCCCACTTCCTTAAGATAAAGGAAACACGAAGAGCCGTTAGGTGATTCGATGTTGACTTATCGTAGGGAGGTTGGCGAAGTCCACTAGGAGCTGGGCGCAGGAGCTAGACAATAATAAAAAGGTTGTG
>NZ_HG428742.1:312346-451820 GCF_000380245.2 Bacillus massiliigorillae | reverse complement strand
ATGGTTATTATTATGTTTTTATGTATTCTATTATATTAACTATCGTATACTTAATAATAAGAGTTTATGTATTTTTTTAAAAAACCTTTATAAATAATGAAATAAAGGGTTAAAATGGTATTCTTAAGTGTGCCGAGCGTAGACAGAAGATTTTTTATGGAGTTGTGAATATGAACATAAGAAAAATATTATTCATCATAGTCGTTCTGATATTTGTTGGTTCCTTCCAATTTTTATATCAAAAGCAATTCGGCGCCGTAAGTTTTTTTTTAATTTCTATTTTATCCTTTTATTTGGCTTTTCGAGAGTGGAAGCGGCGTTAAAGCTTTTATTTTACTTGAAAAATAATCTAAAGATAAAGTTAGAACTAGCATAAACCTAAATGTATTGTTTATAATGATTTATAGGTTAAATAGAAAATGTTAACAAAGTTTAAGTACGTATTTAATAGTGCTTTTTGATAGAGAAAGGAAGTGCACATATTGAGTTTAAATCAATATACTAAAGAAGAATTAAAGGAAATGTCTTTAATTGAAGTAGCATACGAGATTTTATCAGAGCGTAAGCAAGCGGTATCTTTCCAAGAGCTTGTAAGTGAAATTGCAAAATTACAAGATAAATCTATGGCAGAAATTAATATGCAAATTTCACAATTCTATACAGATTTAAATGTAGATGGTCGTTTTAGCACAACTGGTGAAAATCATTGGGGTCTAAAAGATTGGTATCCAGTTGATCAAGTGGAAGATGAGTTAACTAACTCAGTTAAACCTAAGAAGAAGAAAGCGAAAAAAGTTGCTGACGACGAACTTGATGAATTTGAAGAACTAGACGAAGATGGTTTCGATGAAGAAGAGGACGAAGAGGACGAAGATGATTTAGATGTCCTTGATACAGATTTAGACGATGATTTAGAAGATGACGATGATGATTTGGTTGAAGATGATGACGACTTCGAACTTGATGAAGATGACGAAGACGAAGACGAGGATGAGTTGTAAATCACTTGACTTTTTAATCGGGAATTTGTAGAATCATTTTTGGGCTCCTTTAAAAAGGACATGATTACAAAATATATCGCTCCCTTACATTTTAGTAAGAGGAGCGTTTTTGTTTTTTTATAAGATGTATAGTAATTTAATGCATAATGGAAAAACTAAATGATATATATCAATATTTTTTATTGGGCTGCAAAGCAAGCAGCTCAATTTAATTTTTCACCCTCACTACTAACAGTAGTGTAATAGTACAAGTGAATGTAGATGTAAGAAATCATGATTATTTTTACTTGGCAGATTAGTTTGTAAAGCTATTCAAGAGCTTTACATTTTTTCATTGGTAAGCAGTTGGCTTACACGTTTTTAAAAAATTTTAAGGGGGAACAAAAATTGACTAAGTATATTTTTGTAACTGGTGGAGTAGTATCTTCTCTAGGTAAAGGAATTACAGCAGCATCATTAGGAAGATTATTGAAGAACAGAGGATTAAGCGTAACAATTCAAAAGTTTGATCCATACATTAACGTAGACCCAGGTACAATGAGCCCATACCAACATGGTGAGGTTTTCGTAACAGGCGATGGTGCAGAAACAGATTTAGACTTAGGTCACTATGAGCGCTTCATCGATATTAATTTAAGCAAATACAGCAATGTAACATCAGGTCGCGTGTACTCTACTGTACTTCGCAAAGAGCGTCGTGGTGATTATCTTGGTGGAACAGTTCAAGTAATCCCTCATATTACAAATGAAATTAAAGAACGTGTGCTTCGCGCTGGAAAAGAAACTAATGCAGATGTTGTTATTACAGAAATCGGTGGAACAGTTGGAGATATCGAATCACTTCCATTCCTAGAAGCAATTCGTCAAATTAAGAGTGATATTGGTCACGAGAATGTATTATATCTTCACTGTACACTAATTCCTTACATTAAAGCTGCTGGTGAAATGAAAACAAAACCAACACAACATAGTGTAAAAGAATTACGAAGCTTAGGTATTCAACCAAACGTAATTGTAGTTCGTACAGAAATGCCAGTTTCACAAGACATGAAAGATAAGATTGCACTGTTCTGTGATATTGACAAAAAAGCAGTAATTGAATGCCGCGATGCAGATACTTTATATTCTGTACCTTTAGCTTTACAAGAGCAAAATCTAGATCAAATCGTTTGTGATCACTTGAAGTTAGATTGTGGCGAAGCGGATATGACTGAATGGAAAGCTCTTGTTGAGAAAGTATTAAACTTATCTAAGAAAACAAAAATTGCTTTAGTAGGTAAATATGTAGAGCTTCAAGATGCATATCTTTCAGTTGCAGAAGCATTAAAGCATGCTGGTTATGCATTTGATGCAGATATTGATATCGACTGGATTAATTCAGAAGACGTGACAAATGAAAATGTTGCTGAACTTTTAGCTGGAGCAGATGGAATCCTTGTTCCTGGTGGATTCGGAGATCGTGGTGTAGAAGGTAAAATCGAAGCAATTCGTTACGCTCGTGAAAACAAAGTGCCTTTCCTTGGAATTTGTTTAGGTATGCAATTAGCTACAGTAGAATTTGCTCGTAATGTACTTGGTTTAGAAGGAGCACATTCAGCAGAGCTTAATCCAAATACACCATATCCAATTATCGACTTATTACCAGAGCAAAAAGATGTAGAAGATCTTGGTGGAACATTACGTTTAGGTTTATATCCATGTAAACTAGCTGAAGATACAAAAGCTATGGAAGCATATAACGATGAAGTAGTGTATGAGCGTCACCGTCACCGTTACGAGTTTAACAATCACTACCGTCAAGATATGGAAGCAAAAGGCTTTATCTTCTCTGGTACTAGCTTAGATGGACGTCTAGTTGAAATTGTTGAGTTACAAGATCACCCTTGGTTCGTAGCTTCTCAATTCCACCCAGAATTTACATCAAGACCAACAAAACCACAACCATTATTCCGTGACTTCATTGAAGCTTCACTAAAGAATAATAAATAAGATAGATAAGAGGTTGTCCAATTTGGGACAACCTCTTTTTGGTTGTAAATTAAAGTGAAGAAGTAAATTCATTCATCAAAAAAGACCTGTAACGGTTTTCTAATCTAGCTCTTCTAGTAGTTCTTTTAATGTTAAGTTAATCGTATAAAGGCTATAAAGCGCTACTATTAAGGATGGAAAGCCTACTCGTTCACCAGTTTCAGTAGGTACTAGCCCTCTTTTGAGTTTTAAATTTATATGAACATCTGCTAGATTTTGAAGACCTTCTTTTTCATCATCCACAATTGAAGAAAGTGCGATAAAAGGAATATAATCCTGGGCTAATTGGTGTGCTAAGGAAAGTGCGTCTTCATCATGGCTGTGATGAGAAACGAGTATAATACGATCAACTGGAGACAGTTTAGCAAGCTCGTCATTTACATATAACGGTTTGCAGTGTGGGATAGCTTCATCTCCTTCTAAGGCTTGAAAGAGCACACCTTGCATATCCTTAAAGCCATGAATATAGATGTTCCCGTCACTTATAGCAGCTTGTGCAAGTAATCTTGCAGCATCCTCAATCGTAAATTCATCATCTGAAATGGATTTAAATATACCATTTAATTGAGTAGTAAATATTTTTAGCATTATGAAAGCTCCTTTTAAAACATACTACGAGCATTATAAAGGATTGATATGGAAGAAGCGAATGTTACTAACAGTCATTTAGATAAAATAAAGAGAATTACTGTATAAATTGAAGGATTTACAAAAAAATACACGAATACTGTATACTGAGGATTAATGGAGAAATTTGAGTAGTGTAAGTGAACGTGGAGATGGAAGGGGTGTTTGGATGACGGGAAAGATATTAATTGTGGATGATCAATATGGTATTAGAATTCTGTTAAATGAAGTTCTGCAAAAAGTCGGTTATGAAACATACCAAGCTGCTAATGGAGTGCAAGCGTTAGAAATCGCTAAGGAGCATTCACCTGATTTAGTTCTTCTAGATATGAAAATTCCGGGGATGGACGGAATAGAAATTTTGAAGAGAATGAAGGAGTATGATTCAAATATTGCGGTAATCATTATGACGGCATATGGGGAATTGGATATGATTCAGCGAGCAAAAGATTTAGGAGCTATTACGCATTTTGCTAAACCATTTGATATTGATGATATTCGAAATGCAGTTAATAAATATTTGCCTTTAGGTGCAAAAAAAGGGATATGAAAACGAATACAGTTAAGAAAATTTAAACTTTAGACAAATAATAGCGGAAATAGTGATAGCAAAATTTACCGTTGTATTAGAACGTCTTGAGAAATCCTATAACTATTGGTATGCTTGAAAGTGGAATAAATGTTGCTCCCGTACGATTTTTTTGTCCGTATATTATACATAATTTTAAGGGAAAATTGTATAAGGGAACACTGTTTCTAAACAGTGGGAACAGTTATAACATAAGGAGGAAATAGAATGCCTTTAGTTTCAATGACTGAAATGTTAAACAAAGCGTTAGAAGGTAAGTATGCAGTAGGTCAATTCAACATTAACAACCTTGAGTGGACTCAAGCTATCTTAGCTGCTGCTGAAGAAGAAAAATCACCTGTTATCCTAGGAGTTTCTGAAGGTGCTGCTCGTCACATGGGCGGATTCACAACTGTAGTGATGATGGTTAAAGGTTTATTAGTAGATATGAAAATCACAGTTCCAGTGGCAATTCACTTGGACCACGGTTCTTCATTTGACAAATGTAAAGAAGCAATCGATGCAGGTTTCACATCTGTAATGATTGATGCTTCTCACCACCCATTCGAAGAGAACATTGAAACAACTAAATCAGTTGTTGAATATGCTCATTCTAAAGGTGTTTCTGTAGAAGCAGAATTAGGAACTGTTGGTGGACAAGAAGACGACGTTATCGCTGAAGGCGTTATCTATGCTGATCCTCAAGAGTGTAAAGAACTTGTTGAAAAAACAGGTATCGACTGCCTAGCTCCTGCTTTAGGTTCAGTTCACGGTACTTACAAAGGTCTTCCAAACCTTGGATTCAAAGAAATGGAAGAAGTTCGTGACTTAACTAAATTACCATTAGTATTACACGGTGGTACTGGTATTCCTGAAGCTGATATCAAAAAATCTATCTCTTTAGGTACTTCAAAAATCAACGTTAACACTGAAAACCAAATTGCTTTCGCTAAAGTAGTTCGTGAAGTGTTAGCTGCTGACGCTGAAATCGTTGACCCACGTAAATTTATCCAACCAGGTCGTGACGCAATCAAAACGACTGTTATTGGTAAAATCCGTGAGTTCGGTTCAAGCAACAAAGCTTAATTAATAGATAATAAATGAATAAAACCGCCTTATCAGGCGGTTTTATTTGTATATAGAGTATATTTATACGGTCATTTTTTGTTTAAACTAAAAAAATAGTAACTAATGATAGTGTAGCACTGCTTAATGTAGTATATTTTTTTGTATAATATTATTTGAAAATATTTTATATAGAGGAGATTTAGAAAAAATGAAATTTTTTATTGATACTGCAAACTTTGAAGAAATTAAAGAAGCACACTCGTTAGGAATTTTATCAGGCGTTACAACGAATCCATCATTAGTTGCGAAAGAGAATGTGTCTTTCCATGATCGTATTAAAGAGATTACTTCTTTAGTAGATGGCTCTGTAAGTGCGGAAGTAATTGCAACTGATTATGAGGGAATGATTAGAGAAGGTCGTGAACTTGCTGCAATTAGCCCAAATGTAACAGTTAAAGTTCCAATGACTCCAGATGGTTTAAAAGCTGTACATACGTTTGCCCAAGAAGGCATTAAAACAAATGTGACGTTAATTTTTAGTGCTAATCAAGCATTATTAGCGGCAAGAGCGGGTGCTTCATATGTATCACCATTTTTAGGACGCTTAGATGACATTGGTCAAAATGGTGTATCACTAATTGCGGATATAGCACAGATTTTTGCTATTCATGGGATCGAAACAGAAATCATTGCTGCATCTATTCGCAACCCAATGCATATTACAGAAGCTGCATTAAATGGTGCACATATTGCAACGGTACCTTACAAGGTGATTATGTCATTATTTAATCATCCATTAACAGATAAAGGTATTGCTGCATTCCTTGCTGATTGGGAAGCAAAGAAATAATTGTAGTAAGAAAGAGTGTTTCAACTCATTAAAAAGCGTTAAAAGCTGTTCGAAAGTGATTAAAAATCACTTTTCGAACAGCTTTTTTTTTTTATTCATACATGACTTTTTGTTTTTTGTGTAAACTAGAGACTATATAGAATGTCAGTGTATAATTTTTTTGACTGGTAAACATTGGTTGGTGTATGGTGTAATAACCTAATAAGTAATTGTGTAGTGTAGAAGGGAGTAAATTATGGACAAACTTAAGATTGCTGGAGGATACCCTTTAAAAGGAACAATTCGAGTGAGCGGAGCCAAAAATAGCGCTGTTGCATTAATTCCTGCAACAATATTAGCTGATTCTCCGGTTACAATTGAGGGGTTACCTGATATATCAGATGTTGAGATTCTTAAAGGATTGTTAGAAGAAATTGGTGGTACTGTTCAATTTCAAGATGATGAAATGACAGTTGACCCAAGCTCGATGATACCTATGCCATTACCTAATGGGAAAGTGAAGAAGTTGCGTGCTTCTTATTATTTAATGGGAGCTATGCTAGGGCGATTCAAGAAAGCAGTAATAGGTCTTCCTGGTGGCTGTTATTTAGGTCCAAGACCAATAGATCAACATATAAAAGGATTTGAAGCACTTGGTGCACAAGTCACTAATGAACAAGGTGCTATTTACTTACGAGCAGATGAACTTCGTGGAGCACGTATTTATTTAGATGTCGTAAGTGTGGGTGCAACAATTAATATTATGCTTGCTGCGGTATTAGCAAAAGGCCGTACGGTAATTGAAAATGCTGCGAAGGAACCTGAGATTATTGATGTGGCAACACTACTAACAAATATGGGCGCAAAAATTAAGGGAGCGGGAACGGATATTATTCGTATTGATGGTGTTGAAAAGCTAAGTGGTTGCCGTCATACTATTATCCCTGATCGAATTGAAGCAGGAACGTTTATGATTTTAGCAGCAGCGGTTGGAGAAGGTGTGCTTGTTGATAATGTAATACCCCAGCATTTAGAATCCTTAATCGCTAAATTACGTGAAATGGGAGTATCGATCGAAACGCGAGATGATCAAGTATTTGTTTCTCCTGGTAGTAAATTAAAAGCAGTTGATATCAAAACCCTTGTTTATCCTGGATTTGCGACAGATTTGCAGCAACCTATTACTGCTTTTTTAACGAGAGCAGAAGGGTCCAGTGTCGTAACGGATACAATTTATGGAGCACGATTTAAACATATAGATGAATTGCGACGCATGAATGCCAATATTAAAGTAGAAGGTCGTTCAGCTATAATAAATGGTCCTGTTCAACTACAAGGTGCCAAGGTAAAAGCAAGTGACTTAAGAGCTGGTGCAGCCCTCGTTGTAGCAGGTCTTATGGCGGAAGGTATTACAGAGATTACAGGTGTGGATCATATTGATCGTGGTTATAGCCAATTAGTAGATAAATTAAGTGGTTTAGGAGCTACTATTTGGCGTGAAAAGTTATCCTCTGAAGAGATCGAACAATTAAAAAGTTTATAATAGAGCGACTAGTCACCCTTTTTTGAGATTAATGTGTTATTATATATAAGTAATTAGGTTATACTTATAAACTCTTTGGAGGGAACACAAGTGGAAAGAAGCTTATCGATGGAACTTGTTCGTGTAACAGAGGCAGCGGCATTAGCTTCTGCACGATGGATGGGACGAGGAAAAAAAGACGAAGCTGATGGAGCAGCTACGTCAGCTATGAGAGATGTATTTGATACAGTTCCAATGAAAGGAACCGTTGTTATAGGTGAAGGAGAAATGGACGAGGCTCCAATGTTATATATTGGAGAAAGGCTTGGAACTGGCTATGGTCCACGTGTAGATGTAGCAGTAGATCCACTTGAAGGTACAAATATCGTTGCATCTGGCGGATGGAATGCATTGGCAGTACTTGCAATTGCGGACCATGGTAACTTATTGAATGCACCTGATATGTATATGGACAAGATCGCAGTTGGTCCAGAGGCAGTTGGGAAAATCGATATTCAAGCACCAGTGATGGACAATATTAGAGCGGTTGCGAAAGCAAAGAATAAGGATATTGAAGATGTTGTAGCTACAATTCTAAATCGTCCTCGTCATGAGAAAATCATTCATGAATTAAGAGAAGCTGGAGTAAGAATCAAGCTGATTAATGATGGTGATGTTGCAGGAGCGTTTAATACAGCATTTGATCAAACTGGTGTAGATATTTTATTAGGTTCTGGTGGAGCTCCTGAGGGAGTAATCGCAGCTGTAGCTTTAAAATGTCTAGGCGGAGAACTTCAAGGTAAACTACTACCACAGAATGATGCTGAATTACAACGTTGTATTTCAATGGGCTTAGATACGAATAAGATTTTGTTAATGGAAGATTTAGTTAAAGGCGATGATGCTATCTTTGCAGCAACTGGTGTTACGGATGGTGAGCTTTTACGTGGTGTACAATTTAAAGCGCATTACGCTGAAACACAATCTATTGTTATGCGTGCAAAATCAGGAACAATCCGTTTTATTGACGGACGTCATAGCCTAAAGAAAAAACCGAATCTTGTTATTAAATAAATTTCAATATATTGTCTAAAGTTTGTCTATATAATGAAATTTGAGATTGAGGGTAGTGTATCCTACCCTCTTTTTATATGCTCAAAAAGCTTTGTTATCAAAAAAATATTTATTTTTTGAATATTTTTAAGTAAAATAGACGATGTTGAATATGTGTGGTAAAAGGAAATTACAGGGTAGGCTAACCTATTTTGCTTGGTGATGGTGTTGAACAATTTCCTATATAGCAGTAAAATAAAGAGGCAATATTAAAGTATTATTTTTAAATCTGCAACTTACTCCTAATCTTCACAAGTTACTTGGCGAATTCCTTCAATTCATTCTTCATTAAACGCTTTGTTATGACCCTTAACAAAACAATAAGGCAAGCTGAATATTTGATGAAAAGCCAATTATCATTGCTATTAATATAAAGTGTGGTGTACTAATGAATTTAACTATTTCTCATTTAGAACACATGAAGCTAAAAGAGCTTTATGAGTTAGCAAAAGAGTATAGAATTTCGTATTACAGTAAATTAACAAAAAAAGAACTAATTTTTGCCATCCTTAAGGCACAGGCAGAACAAGACGGTCTGTTGTTTATGGAAGGTGTATTGGAAATAATTCCGTCCGAAGGGTTCGGTTTCCTTCGTCCGATTAACTATTCACCTAGTTCAGAGGATATTTACATTTCTGCTTCCCAAATTCGTCGTTTTGACTTAAGAAATGGTGATAAGGTCTCAGGAAAAGTAAGACCTCCGAAAGAGAATGAAAGATATTATGGTTTACTTCATGTAGAGGCTGTAAATGGTGATGATCCAGAAACAGCTAAAGAAAGAGTACACTTCCCAGGTTTAACTCCGTTATATCCAAATCGTCAAATCAAATTAGAAACAACGCAACGTAATCTTTCAACGCGCATCATGGATGTACTTGCTCCTGTTGGTTTCGGTCAACGTGGTTTAATCGTTGCTCCTCCTAAAGCGGGTAAAACAATGCTGATTAAAGAAGTAGCGAACGCTATTACAACTAATCATCCTGAAGCTGAATTAATCGTTTTACTTATTGACGAGCGACCTGAAGAGGTTACAGATATTGAGCGTTCTGTTGCGGGTGATGTTGTTAGTTCAACATTTGATGAATTACCGGAGAACCATATTAAAGTGGCTGAGCTAGTATTAGAAAGAGCGATGCGCTTAGTTGAGCATAAACGTGATGTTATCATTTTAATGGATAGTATTACGCGCCTAGCTCGTGCGTATAATCTATATATTCCACCAAGCGGTCGAACACTTTCTGGTGGTATCGACCCAGCTGCATTCCACCGTCCGAAACGTTTCTTCGGGGCTGCTAGAAACATTGAAGAAGGCGGTAGCTTAACGATTCTTGCAACGGCATTAATCGATACAGGATCACGTATGGATGACGTTATTTATGAAGAATTTAAAGGTACGGGTAACATGGAGCTTCATTTAGATCGTTCATTAGCCGAAAGAAGAATCTTCCCTGCGATTGATATTCGTCGTTCTGGTACTCGTAAAGAAGAATTACTTATTCCTAAAGACCATTTGGACAAACTTTGGGCAATTCGTAAAACGATGTCAGATACACCAGATTTTGCTGAGCGCTTTTTACGTAAATTACGTCAAACTAAGAGTAATGAAGAATTCTTCAGTATGCTTGAAAGCGAAATGAAGGGTGGAACTACGAAGCGACGTTAGTCGATTCTGACTTTTGTTTTTCACTTAATTTGTTAATAACAACAATTCAACATAAAGTTGCAAATTGCTTTTTGCCTTGTTATAATAAAAAGCATGTTTGACTGAACGGTAGAAGTCGATTTTACCTTTCAGCAATAACTCTGTTTCAGGAAATGAATCAGGGCGGAAGGAGATGTAGACTATGAAAGCAGGAATTCATCCAAATTACAAAACAATCACTGTTAAATGTGCTTGTGGTAACGAATTTGAAACTGGTTCAGTAAGAGATGAGATGAAAGTTGAGACTTGTTCTGAATGTCATCCATTCTACACTGGTCGTCAAAAATTTGCTGAAGCTGGTGGACGTGTTGACCGTTTCAACAAAAAATACGGTCTTAAATCGCAACAACAATAATCTTTACAAATGTTTAAAGACAGGCAAGTATATTTCCTTGCCTGTTTTTTTTCTGCTATAGATAGTGAAATAAAGCACAATTGAGCATAATAAAGTGAAACTTTGATGGCTGAAGCTTGATGTTTGGAAGTAATACAAGAATTAAACTCTTCAATCAAAAAGGACCGGTGACGGTTTTTTAGTGTCTAACCTTACACCTGCCATGCTCGGTCGTAAGCCTATCTGTTTTGAAAACCAAAAGACAGGTTTTCAAGAACAGCTCGTCTTACGCCTGCCGCATAGCTCCTTTTTAATTGGAAGGAAGACAAAGCAGTAACTCAAAAATTAAAAAGGACCGGTGACGGTTTTTCTTAAAGGAGAGAGGTATAAGGTGTACGAAAGTAAGCAAGCAGGATGGATGGAGTTAATTTGTGGTAGCATGTTTTCTGGAAAATCAGAAGAGCTGATTAGAAGGGTGCGTCGTACACAATTCGCTCGCCAAAATACAGTGGTATTCAAACCAGCTATTGATAATAGATATGCTGAAGAAGCAGTCGTTTCTCATAATGGAGCATCTGTAATGGCTAAATCAATTGCTAAATCAACAGATATCTTTCTTCATATTGATAAAGATTTGGATGTTATTGCAATTGATGAAATTCAATTCTTTGATGATAAGATTGTGGAAGTTGCCCAGCAACTTGCAGATAGTGGATATCGAGTAATATTGGCTGGTCTTGACCAAGACTTCCGAGGAGAGCCATTTGGACCTGTTCCAGCGTTATTATCTCTTGCGGAAAATATTACAAAGCTACAAGCTGTCTGTGCTGTGTGTGGTAGTCCAGCTAGTAGAACACAACGATTAATTAATAATGAACCAGCGAATTATCATGATCCAATTATTTTAGTTGGTGCATCTGAATCGTATGAACCGAGATGCCGTCATCATCATGAGGTGCCTGGCTTGGATAATAAATTTAATCAATCGATTGATCAAGTAGAGAACACGTTAGAATAGGCTGTTCAAAAAGTGATTGAAAATCACTTTTTGGACGCCTTTTTAAAAGATAAAAATTTGTGTGGTGTCTAACTTTACACTTGCCATGCTTGGAAATAAGCCAATCTGTTTTGGAAATCGAAGATAAGTTTTCAAGAACAGCTTGTCTTATTTCTATTGCATGGCTCTTTTTTGATTAACAGTAAAAAGATGAGCAATCATCCATCAAAAAAGACCGGTCTTACGCATAACAAAACAGAACAAATAAGCCCTATTAGACAAGCCCTTTTTATATGATTATAATAAAGGCTATATGGAAAAAATTCGAGGTGAATACGGTGTTAGATCGATTACAAGCTGTTGAAGATCGTTATGATCGTTTAAATGAGCTATTAAGTGACCCGGAAATTGTTAGTGATTCAAAAAAGCTAAGAGAATATTCTAAAGAACAATCAGGTATTCAACAAACGGTAGAAGCATACCGTGAATATAAAGTGATTCGTGAGCAGTACAATGATGCTAAATCAATGCTTGAAGAGAAACTAGATGCAGATATGCGTGAACTAGTGAAAGAAGAAGTAAGTGAATTAGAAGAAAAGAAGGTGCAATTAGAAGAGCGCCTACGTATTCTTCTTATTCCTAAAGATCCTAATGATGATAAAAACGTTATTATGGAGATTCGTGGTGCAGCGGGTGGAGATGAAGCGGCTTTATTCGCTGGAAATCTATACCGCATGTACAGCCGTTTTGCCGAAATGCAAGGTTGGAAAACAGAAGTAATTGATTCTAACCCAACTGGCTTAGGTGGTTATAAAGAAATTATCTTTATGATTAATGGTCAAGGTGCATACTCTAAGCTGAAGTTTGAAAACGGAGCGCATCGTGTACAGCGTGTTCCTGAAACAGAATCAGGTGGACGTATTCATACATCAACAGCTACGGTAGCAGTTCTACCAGAAGCAGAAGATGTAGAAGTAGATATTCACGAGAAGGATATTCGTACTGATACGTACTGCTCATCTGGAGCAGGTGGACAAAGTGTAAATACAACGTATTCAGCTATTCGTTTAACGCATATTCCGACAAATACAGTCGTAACATGTCAAGATGAAAAATCGCAAATCAAGAACAAAGAAAAAGCGATGAAGGTTTTACGTGCTCGTGTATACGATAAAATTCAAAGTGAAGTACAAGCAGAATATGATCAAAACCGTAAATTAGCGGTTGGAACGGGCGATCGTTCAGAACGTATTCGTACGTACAACTTTCCACAAAATCGCGTAACAGATCATCGTATCGGTTTAACGATTCAGAAGTTGGATCAAGTCATGGAAGGTAAGCTGGATGAAGTGATTGATGCATTGATTATTGAAGATCAAGCAAGCAGACTTCAAGGCGAAGGAGAATAATCCATGGTGAAAAAAGTATACGAAGCCCTTAATTGGGCTTCGTCTTTTTTAAAAGAACATAATCGGGATGAAAACGCAGGAGAAATTCTGTTACGCCACTACATGAATTGCTCTCGTTCACATTTACTAGCAAGCTTACATGATGAAATAGAGTCTACTGTCTATCAGCGCTTTGAAGAAAGTGTTCATAAGCATGCAGAAGGTGTTCCTGTTCAATATATGCTCGGATATGAAGAGTTTTACGGAAGAGAGTTTTCTGTTAACCAAGATGTACTTATTCCACGTCCAGAAACGGAAGAATTAATCTATCATGCGTTACGTAAAATGCCAACATTATTTAAAGACAAGAAAGATATAAGCTTAGTTGATGTTGGAACAGGTAGTGGTATTATTGCGATTACGATGAAATTAGAGCAGCCACAACTCGATGTTACCGCTACTGACTTAATGCCAGGCCCCTTAGCAATGGCTAAACAGAACGCAGATACGTTACAAGCAGAAGTAGCATTTGTTTCAGGTGATTTGCTTCAGCCTTTTATTCAAGAGGGGAAGAAATTTGATATGGTGCTTTCCAACCCGCCGTACATTCCTGAGAGTGATGCGGAAAGTATGTCAAATGTAGTAACAGAACACGAACCTCATACAGCATTATTTGCAGGTGTTGATGGTTTAGATTTATATCGTCGTTTTGCAGAAGAATTGCCACTCGTACTAAATACGCCGGGTTTAGTTGGTTTTGAAGTCGGTGCTGGTCAGGGGAAGAGTGTATCTTCGCTTATGCATGAAGCATTTCCGAATGCTACAGTTACAATTGAAAATGATATAAACGGCAAGGACCGTATGGTTTTTGTTGAAGTACCAGCTTAATTGTTTAAGCTGGTTTTTTGTATGTTTAAATGTACTAACAGATTTGTCCTTTATTATGAAACACTTTTGTTATCTATAATTTGGTAAAATGGTGAAAAAGAAATGTGAGGATAGGGAGTTGTTAGAATATTTACGGCTAGTGGCATTTTTTTTCATTTGGATACTATTCTTTATAGAGCAATATGCAGCAAGTCAAATGGTCCTCTTTCTCTTCTTCTGTACAGGGTCGGTAGCGCTTTTTTATTTGGCAAAACCGCTTTGTTACAATATGTACGTACAGTATGGGCATATCGTCTTACTATGTTTACTTTTGTTGTTCAGTCACAGTGAAATCGTCGTTTTTCTCTTGTTGTATATTCAAATTGATTCAATCGCTTCATTATCTATGAAAAAACTGCAAATACAAGGCATTGTCATAGGGGTTCTACTCGTTGCTATTTTGTGGTGGCAAGGTCTACTAACATTTGCGCTCTGTTTAGCAATTAGCATACTTTTGATATGTAGTTATTTTTATAAACTTTTACGCGATGAGCAAGAGGAAAAGAGTCAGTTGTATGAAGGATTGCTGCGGGAATACCGATTATTAAAGCGCCAGGCTTATAAGAATGAAAAGGTGGCTCGTTTAGAAGAAAGAACGCGCATTGCAAGAGAGATTCATGATGCTGTTGGTCATAAGCTGACGTCTTTACTGATGTTGTTGAAAATGTCGAGTATGAAAGGGAATACAGATGATGCACTTATTCAATTAGCAGAAGAAGCGCTACAAGAAACGCGAAAAGCGGTAAGGACTTTACAAAATGATGAGCATGAAGGAATTGCATCTGTTTTGCAACTTATTCGAAAGCTTGAGTCAGAAAGTCATATTTTCGTCGCTTTTACAACTGAGAAAGGCGTTCTATCTTCCAATTTATCCAATAATCAAAGTGTGCATCTGTACCGTATACTACAGGAGGCTTTAACAAATGCCATGAAGCATGCTCATTCACGTGAAGTACATGTGAAGTTGAGTAAAAATGCTATTGGTTATATTGAATTTGTAGTACGTAATAAAGTGCTAGAACAGAAGGAAATCATGTATGGATATGGTTTACATAATATGCAGAAACGTATGGACGAACTAGGCGGGGACTTAGCTGTCTATTATGAAAAAGATTATTTTCTTGTAAAAGGTTCATTCCCAGAGGAAGGGGGAAATCAAAATGGCGCGCGTAATGGTAGTTGAAGATCAAAGTATCGTTCGGCAAGGAATTGCCATGATGCTCAAAGCTCAAGGGTTAGAGGTTGTTGCAGAAGCGGAAAATGGGAAGGTAGCTATTGAATACCTCAAAACACTGTCAGTAGATGTGATTATGATGGATATTCGCATGCCTGAAATGAATGGGCTGGAAGCAACTCGTATCATTCATAAGCAATGGCCGCAAACGAAAATTATTATCTTAACGACGTTTAATGATGATGAATATGCAGTGGAGGCTTTAAAAGAAGGTGCTTGTGGCTACTTATTAAAAACAGCTGATAGTGACAAATTAGTTTCGGCAGTAAAAAGTTGTTTAAAAGGAGGAATGCCTATACAAGAAGAGGTTACGGCTCGCGTCATCCCTAAATTATTATATAATGCACCCAAGAAGGAAGAAGCGATACAAATTCCTTTAACACCTCGAGAATTGGACATAGCGAAATGTGTAGGCATGGGGAAAACAAATAAAGAAATTGCACAAGAGCTGTTCATGTCGGTTGGAACGGTCAAAAATCACATAACGGTTATTCTTCAAAAGCTAGAGATGCGAGATCGTACTCAATTAGCTATTTATGCTGTGAAGAACCATATTTCTTAAAGACTGCCATAAAGGCAGTTTTTTTGGGTATATAAACAAATACGCCGAAGCATATGACTGAAGTCATGGTCTTGGAGTTTTTCAATGACCGTGGTTAGTTTCGAGAATAGGAAAGGATTTCTATAATGAAGAATAGTTGGAAGTGTGAAAAGGGAGGAATAGCCTTGATTGATATTATAAATTTAACAAAAAAATTCAAGCAAAACACAGTTGTAAATACAATTAATATGCAATTAGAAGAAGGGGAAATAGTTGGTTTACTTGGACCAAATGGTGCGGGAAAAAGTACAACAATCTCGATGATCTCCTCGTTACTAAATCCAACAAGCGGGGATATTCAATTACATGGGAAGAGCATATTGAAACAGCCGAAAGAATTAAGAGCTATATTAGGAGTCGTCCCTCAGGAGATTGCGTTATATCAAGAATTATCTGCACAGGAAAATTTATTATTCTTCGGTCGTATTCAAAAACTACCAAAAGATGTACTTCATGATCGAGTAGAAGAAGTGCTTGAGATTATTGGCTTACAAGACCGCCGAAAAGATTTAGTGAAGACCTTTTCAGGAGGTATGAAGCGTAGACTGAATATCGGGGTTGCGTTATTACACAATCCAAAATTTATAATCATGGATGAACCAACCGTGGGTATTGATCCGCAATCGCGAAATTACATTTTAGAGACCGTTCAGAAACTAAACAAAGAAAGAGATATGACTGTATTATATACAAGTCATTACATGGAAGAAGTAGAATTTCTATGCGATCGCATTTATATTATGGACCACGGTGAGATTATTGCTTCAGGGACGAAGGAAGAGATTAAACAAATACTCTCTTCAGAGAATACAGTAGAAGTGAAGCTGGAGATGCCATCTATTGAATTCGAAGAAGCTTTACGAAACTGTAAACAAATTACGAGTGTGACATCAAAAGGTGCTAACATCACGATTATTGCTCCTAAAGGTGTCAATATGTTTGATATGATTATTCCAATCTCAGAGAAGGTACATGTTTCATTCATCTCTATTGAAATAAAGAACCCAACACTTGAAGATGTATTTCTACATTTAACGGGTCGCGTGTTACGGAATTAGGAGGGGAGAAATATGTTATTTCATCTAATAAAAAAAGATATACTTGTTCTCATTCGTAACCGTTCTATGCTTGTTCAGCTACTGTTAATGCCAACGGTTTTAATTTGTATTTTAGGGTTTGCACTTTCAGGCATGATGGGTGGCGATCAAGCGGTACTAAAGGCGAAAGTGTATATGGTAAATCACGGATTGGAAAAGAAAGAGCTTCAGCAATTTATTAATGAAGTTGATACATCGACAGTGTTACCACCTGAAGCAAAGGTACAAATAAAAGAAGCAGCAACTACCGTACTACCGATTTCGATGCTACAGGATCAAGTATTAGCGAGCAAGGAAGTAAAGAAAAGTATTCATGTGAAGAATGCATTACCAAGTGAACTGAAAGAATTAAAGAAAGGTGACAAAGCAACTGTCATCGTCGAAATACCTGAAGGATTCACGTATGACTTTTTACAACATATGTTCTTCCAAAAAGGAGAAGCACCCACTTTAAAGGTATTGAGTAATGAGGCAGACCCTTTATCTAGTAATATGTTTAAAGGGATTCTTGATAGTTTTCAAGAACAATATGCTTTTTCTAATTTATTACAGCAAGAAAAGCTACCAGTCAACTTAAATGATCAGCCACTTATAAAGATTTCAAAAGAAACAGTAGATCAAACACCTATTATTAGCTCAGCTGCTTACTATACGGTCGGAATGGGCATGATGTTTATTTATTTTATCGTTTCTAATTTGGCCGCTTTTGCGTATCAGGAAAAAGACCTTCATATGTATAGCCGAATTGTTCTAAGCAATGTATCTCCTTGGAGTTATTTGAGTAGTTATTTCATCTCGGGGATGTTATTAGCATTTATTCAAATCTGTATTTTATTCGGAACGTCGGTGCTGTTATATGATGTGCAGATACCTAGTCTACCGTTATTTGCATTAATCACGTTTTGTGTTTGTTTAGGAGTAGGTGGCTTTACTGCATTCATAACGGCAATTACATTAAAGTTTAAAAATGAAAATGTTCCAAACTTTTTTTCAGCCATTATTAATTTCTTCTGCTTCTTTGGGGGAAGTTTTGTACCGATTAGCACCTTTCCGGAATGGATGCAAAATGTCGGCAGCTATACGTTGAATGGAGCGGGTTTGATGGCATTCACCAATATGATGCAAGAATATGATATTTCTTATTTTAGTAGCCACTTATGGACGATGGTTGCTTATAGTGTCATATTGCTTATTTTAGCATTCGTATTTTTTCCAAGAAGAGGGGAGGCGTAAGGCATGATAGGTATATTAATGGCTAAGTTTAAGATGTTAGTACGAAAGCCGTGGGCATTTATTGGTTTAACTGTTTCAATTATTATCATGTCTGCGCTTATTGGGGGAAATTTCAGCATTAAAAGTGAAGTAGTTGTTTTCTCTGATTTATCGCAAAAAGAATGGAAACCACTTCTCGAGCAATTAAATGAAACAGGTGCTTTTAAATATACGAAATACAATGAAGAAGATGCAATTCAACGAGTGAGAGAGAAAAAAAGTGAATTAGCAGTTGAACTGAAAAGAGATGGAGCGAATCTTATTATTGCTACAAATAGCCAAAATACGGATCTCGTTCAATACGAAGTGATGAGTGTATATCAGAACTTAAAACGAAATGAAAATGTATTACAGCAAGCTTCGACAATGCCTACAGTTAATGTTCAGCAATTAGAAAAGCAGCTAGATTCATTGTCTGATTATAATGTGTTTAAGACGAAACAAGAAACTTTTACTGCACAGGATTCCTTCGTATATGACGCGAGTTTGTACTCTTTATTTGGATTCTCTCTCTTTTTTGTCATCTATACGATTGCTTTTAATGTTGTGACGATTTTAACAGAGAAGAAAGAAGGCGTTTGGAATCGGATACTCATTTCACCCACTAAGAAATGGGAGATGTATACGGGGAATTTACTATATAGCTTTCTAACGGGTTATGTACAGGTTGCGCTTGTATTTTGTGTGTTTCGTTTCGGATTAGACATTGAATTTCATGGTGCATTTGGCAAAACATTAATCATATTGATACCATATGTTTTCTGTATTATCGCTTTTTCATTATTTGTAGCTGCGTTAGTGAAAAATCTCCAGCAATTCAATGTTGCTATATCGTTAGTTTCTGTCAGTATGGCGATGCTAGGGGGCGCTTATTGGCCAATTGAAGTTGTAACGTCAAGCTTCATGCTGTTATTAGCAAAGTTTACACCGATTTATTATGGTATGGAAGCGTTAAAAGGAGCAGTTATTTACGGATATGATTGGAATCAAATAGCATATCCAATTGCCATGATGTGTCTTGTTGGCGTTGTCCTTATTGGTTTAGGTATAAAAATCATAGATAGAAAGAATTAATAGAAGCCACTTCTTTTCAATTTCAATCAAAAAAGTCTAATGTGCTAGTTTAAGATAGTCCAATTTAGACAACACTGTTTGATAGGAAAGGGAGTGGAGCTTTTTATGAAAAAAAATCAATTAGCTGTTTTATATATAATGATTATTTGTTTCGCTACGATAGCGAGTTTATCTATTCCAAGAATAGACCATGCCGAAGCATCAGAAGAAGCGGTTGTTATTCCAAAAGAAGCAATTCGATTACGTATACTTGCAAATAGTGACGGAGAGGAAGATCAAAAGGTTAAAAGAGTGATACGTGATGAAGTGAATGCTAATATTACGGAATGGGTGAAAGAATTAACCTCCATTGACGCTGCTAGACAAGTGATTAAAGGTCATTTACCTGAAATTCAGCGTATTGCTGAAAGTTATGTGAAGAAACATCATTTGAATCAAGATGTGAATGTCACCTTTGGACAGGCAAATTTCCCAACTAAACTTTACGGGAAGTATCTTTATCCAGCAGGAGAATATGAAGCGATTGTTATAACACTTGGAAAAGGACAAGGTGCTAATTGGTGGTGCGTGTTATTCCCACCATTATGTTTCTTAGATTTTTCAAATGGAACAGCCGTTAGCATGTCGCCAACGGAAGAAGCTGATAAGGAGCAAGTAGCGAACGAAGCTGAAATAAAGGCTGACCAGAAGCAAGTAGTGAACGAAGCTGAAATAAAAGCTGACCAGAAGCAAGTAGTGAACGAAGCTAAAATAAAAGATGAACAGGAGCAAGTAGTGAGCGAGGCTAAAATAAAAGGAAAAGTAGAACATTTCGTGAAGAATGAGGAACCTGAAGTAATTGAGAAGAAAGTTTTTGTTGTAGAATTGTTCGAGGATTTATTTGGTGAATAGATTTTTCAAAACTAGTAAAAAAATTTCTCTTTTCTCTACTAAATCATGAATATGAATCATAGACTTACTAGTAAAAAAAGATAGGGGCGGTTGAGATGTTAACAGTGCGACGCGGAGAAGAGTCTGATTCGAAGGCGATTGAGCAATTTATAAAACGGTCAGATGCCTTATATGAGGAAGATTCATTATTTATAGTAGTTGAAGATGAGAGAAATGAAATAGTAGGAGTAGTAGGCATTGTTATGATTGAAAATGTTGGTTGGCTTCGCTCTTTTGTGTTTTCTCCAAATTTTCCTTCAGAGCGATTACCGATTTTTTTAGAACGAATATTAGTGATTGCTAAAGAACAGAGTTGTTCGAATGTCTATTTAGCAACTAATCAACCAAGTAGCATTCCTTTGTTCCAAACATTTGGCTTTTCGGTCAGATCTTTAGAAGAAATACCAGAAAATTTAAAGTTATCAACAGCTGTCTTGCCACTTTTACAAAAAAAAGACGTCGTATATATGTGGAAAACTCTAGTATGAAGCGGTATATCCACAAAGTTATCCACCGTTTGCAAGTTATTATCCACAAAATGTGGATAAATCTGAAATTTATACACATTTTTCTTATTGTAAAGTGGTATCGACGAAATCATGTGAATAAATTCGGTTAATAATTTGTTCAGCGGTCTATGATATAAGTCCATAGATTTCAAGTGCCACAAATAGATATTCCTAAAGTATAAGTGAGTAAATAAATGTTAATGTAGCTGATAACCAACGGCTAATTAAGCATAAAAGTGCTCTCAAAAGTGATTGGAAATCATTTTGAGACAGCTGCTCTTTTGTGAATAAGGTATAATAGGGTATAATTTTACTTGATAAATGAGTGATCGACATAATAGAAGGTGTACAAATTGAAAACAAGTGTATGGAATATAAAAGAAGCTGTGGATAACCATTCATTACTAAAGGAAGCGGCTACTCTTTTGCAGAAAAATGAAGTAGTAGCTTTCCCTACGGAAACCGTGTACGGATTAGGAGCTAATGCAAAAAGTGATGAAGCTTTAAAGAAAATCTTCACTGCGAAAGGGCGTCCTAGTGATAATCCACTGATTATCCACATCGCTAGCATTCAGCAAGCGAATGAAATAGTAGAAGAAATACCAGAAATGGCACAAGTATTAATGGACGCTTTTTGGCCTGGTCCATTGACGCTTGTTTTACGAAAGAAAGCTGGCTTATCTGATGTGGCAACTGCTGGTTTAGATACGGTAGCCATCCGTATGCCAGATCATCCTATTGCACTTTCACTTATTCGTGAGGCGAATTTGCCAATTGCAGCACCGAGTGCCAATCTTTCTGGCAAACCAAGCCCTACAACGGCTCAACATGTTGAAAAAGATTTGGCAGGTCGTATTAGTGGAATTGTGGATGGTGGAGAAACGGGTGTTGGAGTGGAATCGACTGTAGTTGATTGCACGGAAGCGGTACCTGTCATTCTGCGTCCCGGTGGTGTAACCAAGGAAGAACTACAGCGAATCATTGGAGAAGTAAAAGAGGATACGGCACTTCATAATAAGGAAGCAGCTCCGAAATCTCCTGGTATGAAATATACACATTATGCCCCTGAAGCTCCATTTGTGCTTGTGGAAGGTAGTCCAATGTTTATTCAAAGTTTAATGGATGAGAAAAAAGCAGCTGGCAAAAAGGTTGGCGTTCTTACAACCGAAGAAAACAAAGAGTTCTATCAAGCGGATTGCATTATTCCATGTGGTCAGCGAAGTAAGTTATCAACAGTTGCTTCAGGATTATATGATGCATTACGTGCATTTGATGAATGTAATGTGGATGTGATATTTGGGGAAGTGTTCCCAAGAGAAGGAATTGGTGAAGCCATTATGAATCGAATGATGAAAGCGGCTGGTCATACAGTAGTGAAAGAAAAATAAGCTAAGTAGATGAGAAAAGGAAGTTATGCTCTAAACGCATAACTTCCTTTTCTCATGTATTCTATAAAGAAGCAAGAATTTCTTCTTTTCTCTTTTCACGTTCTTTTTCTGTTAGTCTTGGGCAAACATAACATTTCTTACCATTATTTCGACAATCGTACAGGCAACAAGCGGAGCGCATTATAAACTGTTCCCCAGGCTGATATGGATTATCTGTGTAGCGGATTTTATGTTTAAAGGGATTTCGTAATCGATGAAATAATTCGGGTGACAAACTTTCTGATAGAAGATCAGCTTGTCGGTTGAATCGTGCGATTATTTCTTCATTTCGTTCATTTTTAGACATATAGTCTTTGACCATACCAAGAATTCCACCGAATTGAAGCCAAATCATTGAAGGCTTTACATCGGCTACTTGTGCAATAGATTCTACAGCTGGTGTGACTACGCTAGAAATAAATGTTTGCCAATCGTCTAAAACAAATGATTCTTCCTCTTCAATAGGAACATCTTGATATTGCAATTCGTTAATTTTATACCCTAAATGCGAATGGTCATTGTGAACTTCGATTTGGAAGGTTAGGTTCTCTAATGATAAATCTAAAACTTTATTGTATTGAGTGAGAAATAATAGTTTTGTTAAGCATAAATTACAGAATGATGTTCCGAAAAAAGAAGCAGGTAGATCTAAACCATATGCTTGAACAGTTTTGCCAGCTGCCAGCATCATTTCTTTTATGCGAAGTGGATTATATAAGAAATCAGTTGCTGGCATTTCCTCAAGAGGGTTGTGAGCACCTTCAGGAGAAATATGAAAATAGCTTTTGGCTAATGAAAAATCGAAAAGTTGTGTCACTCATGTCACTTCCTTTAATACGGTTAGACTAACAGAAATAGAATTCATATATTAGAATGTTTATATTTATCGTTGAAAATAATGTAATTCTCTTGGGGCAGCGAGTTGTATGTACTCTATGTATCAATTTGTTGATAATAATTATCATTATCATAGGGAGTATTTTATCATAAAGAAAAATATCTGACAATTCAACGGTGTTATATTTTTCAAATTCAGTTGGAGGTTATGAGTGTTAAGGTAGAATCGAAACTTTTATATGGCGTATTGTTTTTTCATTCTATTTGCGTTAGGACGGGCATATGTTTAGATAGCACGTCCGAGGGAGGTAGAAGTATTTGGATACAATGGTGGGCGAATTTTTAACATTGCTTTTAATGGCATTCGCACTTGGAATGGATTCCTTCTCTGTAGGGTTAGGTATGGGAATGTTTAACCTACGTTTAAAACAAATCGCATATATCGCGTTAACAGTAGGATTATTTCATATTATTATGCCTTTAGCTGGAATGATTGCTGGTCGATTTCTTTCGGATCAATTTGGCTCATATGCTACCTATGCTGGTGGATTACTTTTAATTTTATTAGGTATTGGCATGTTCATATCTGGATTAAAGGGTGAAAGTGAATCTCTTGTGGCACCCGTAGGTATCGGGCTATTTATTTTCGCTATAAGTGTCAGTTTAGATAGTCTTTCGGTTGGATTGACGTTAGGAATATATGGAGCGAGGACTATATTGACAGTGTCGCTTTTTGGATTAGTTGCAACAATTCTTACTTTA
This sequence comes from Bacillus massiliigorillae, assembly GCF_000380245.2. Lineage (GTDB taxonomy): Bacteria > Bacillota > Bacilli > Bacillales > DSM-1321 > Bacillus_AD > Bacillus_AD massiliigorillae. The sequence goes on along the minus strand of NZ_HG428742.1, from coordinate 427,973 downwards.
TTTGGCTTATTATTGGGGAGGAAAGTTCAAGGTTTCTTAGGAGCGTATAGTCAAGTGCTTGGTGGTAGTGTTTTATTAGCATTCGGTGTAAAGCTTTTCTTGCCTTTATAGAACATGATATATTCAAGAGAGGCTTCTACCTAGTTGAGTAGAGTCAGTTTATAATAGAATGATTAGAACAACTAACTGCGTTTAGAAGGTTAGAGCTTCTTAGAGGGGAGTGTTCATAAGGGTTGAAAAAAATACTTCATATGGGTCGTTATATAGCATTCTTCTTACTCATTCAATTCATTTGGTCCCCTGAAGTATCAGCAGAAAAGAAAGTATATAAAGTAGCAGGAGATACTCTGTTACCTCCTTTTTCATATACAAAGGAGGATGGAACTCTTACAGGAATTAGTATTGATTTAATGGAGAAAATAGCCGATAATAGCGATTTACTATTCGAATATGTTCCAATGAGTATCCAAGAAGCTGAAAAAGCTTTACAGAAGGGAACTATTGATGCCATTGCAGGTATATCATATAGTTTAGAGAAAGATCGCATGTTTGACTTCTCGATACCATATTTCACCATGTCGGATTCACTCATCATTCCTAAGGAGAGTATGGGAAGCATTCATGGAATAACAGATGTTAGGAAGTACCATGTTGTATTAGAAGATAAAACATTTGCATTAGATACGATGTTGAACATGAGGAATACAAACTTAACATTAACGACTAACCAATTTACTGCACTAAAAATTTTGATGAATAGAAAAGCAGAAGTGTTTGTAGGTAATAAGTGGACAGCAGCTTTCTATTTACAGTATTTTAACCAAGATCGTAATTTTATTATTCTAGATGAGGTAATGAATACATCTGATTATGCTATTGCAGTGCGAGATGGAAATGAAGCATTGCTCTCATCCATTAATGAAACGCTCAATACACTGCAAGCAAAAGGTGAAGTGAATGAATTAGTTGATAATTGGATTAGGCCCCAACGGCAAGCAGAAATAGCTCGACTAGAGCACTTTGTTGCACTTCTTTTAATAGGTATTGCTATTGCTGCACTTATTGTGCTCATTATTTATATTATTAATAAACGCCTACAGAAAGCAGTGAGGGAACAAACGAGTAAGCTTACACAATTAAATCAAGATTTACAGCAACAACAGCAAAGAACTGCAGATAGTAATGCGTTTAAAGAGCAAATATTAAACAATATTGATACGGGAATTGTCACATTAGATAATGATTTAAAGATTACGAGTTGCAATGCTCAGGCGCTAGAAATGTTAAAATTAAATCATGTTATTTCGCTTGATTTGCAATATTCTTACCTATTAGAGCAAATATTGCAACATTATAATTCAGAACATTCAGAAACAAAAAAGCCTGTTTCTCGTTTACTTGAAGTTGTTCAAAGTGGTAATAAGCAAGTTATATATTATTGCATGTTAGAAATGTTCGATTCGCAACAGAAACAAACAGGTTATTTATTATCTATGAATGACGAAACGGAGAAGAAGAATCTTGAGCAAAAGCTTATTACGCAAGAGAAGTTACATGCACTTGGACAACTTGTCGCAGGAGTAGCTCATGAAATTCGGAACCCGTTAACTTCTATTAAAGCATTCATTGACATGTTACCTACTAAATATGATCGACCTAAATTTCGTGAAGTTATTATTGAACATTTACCTGCTGAAGTAAATAGACTCAATATGATTGTGACAGATTTGGTAGATTACGCAAGACCAAGACCACCGAATAAACAAGAATACTCGATTAATGAGCTCGTCTCATTGCTAACATTTCTACAAGTAACAATCGATAAAAACCAAATTATGTTAGAGCAACACTTAAACTATAATCTAGTATTTTACATTGATCCACAACAAATACGGCAAGTGTTGTTAAATCTTTTATTAAATGCGATTGATGCTGTAGAACATGCCGAAGAAAAACGAATTACTATTTCAGTAGAAAATGCAGATGAAGGCATGGGGAAAATTATTATTACAGATACGGGTAAAGGAATGACTCCTGAGGAGTTAAATCATATTTTTGAACCGTTTTATACAAGTAAAGAAAAAGGAGTAGGATTAGGCTTAACACTATCTTATAACTTAATTAAAGAGAATAACGGAGAGATACAAGTAAGCAGTCAATTGAATAAAGGAACACAGTTTACGCTTACTTTACCTTTATATCAAAAGGAGTTGTGAATATTATGAAGCCAAGTGTACTAATTATTGATGATGAACAAGCAATCTGCGCTTCCTTAAGCTTCGCGCTCGAAGATGATTATCAGATAGAAACAACTACTAATCCAGAAGAAGGTTTGCAAATAGTAAATGATCAGTTAATTGATATCATCCTATTAGATCTTCGTATTGGTAGTCATAATGGCATTGATGTGCTACAGAAGATTAAGCAACAATCACCATCTACCGCGGTTATCATGATGACTGCCTATGCTTCCATTGAATCTTCTATCGATGCTATTAAAAAAGGTGCTTACTACTATATTGAAAAGCCGATTAATATGGAAGAGTTGCATTTGCTTTTAATGAGAGCGGTTGAATATAAGAAAATGTCGAATGAGATAGAAACGCTACACGAAGAATTAGAGCAAAGAAAAGGATATGACCACTTTCTAGGTAAAAGTAAATCGATGCAACATGTATTTTCTATGATTGAGCGAATAAAAGATATTGATTCAAGCGTGCTCATTTTAGGTGAAAGTGGGACAGGGAAAGAACTAGTTGCTAGAAATATTCATAATAGCGGGAAGCGAAAAAATGGTCCCATTCAAATTGTAAATTGTGGAGCTATTCCTGAAGCATTGCTAGAATCGGAGTTATTTGGCTACGAAAAAGGTGCTTTTACAGGCGCGACGCAAAGGAAAGAAGGAAAATGGGTAGCAGCAAATGGAGGTACACTTTTTTTTGATGAAATTAGTGAGATGCCTTTGCCTCTACAGGTTAAATTATTACGTGTATTGCAAGAGCGGGAGTTAACACCTTTAGGCTCGAATAAGAAGATTCCACTTGATGTTCGCATTGTTAGTGCAGCGAATAAGAATTTAGAGCAGATGGTGAAGGATGGTACATTTCGCCAAGATTTATACTTTAGATTGAACGTAATTCCTATTTCTATGCCACCATTGCGAGATCGAAAAGAAGATTTACCGATATTAATAGATTATTTCATACAGAAATATTGTGAAGAAATGAATCGTGGGAAGAAATTTTTTTCGAAATCAGCTCAGAAACTCTTGTTAGATTACAGTTACCCTGGTAATGTACGTGAACTTGGTAATATTATAGAGTACTCAGTAGCATTATCAATAGAAGAAGAAATAACGGATATTGATTTACCTGTTTCGGTTCAAAAGCAAGAGTCTACTTTCTCAAGAAGTGAGCATGAGGATGATGAAGAACAAATGAAGCTTCCAATAGGGATAACGATGAAGGAAATCGAAAGAGAAGCGATTATAGCAACTCTTCATTATTGTGGAAATCATCGTCAAAAAACAGCTCAAACGTTGCAAATATCGGAACGTAGTTTGCGGGATAAAATTAAGTTATATGAAATTGAACATAAGAAATAATGGAAAAAATGTAGAATCGGCATAATTTGCAGGGGAAATCGGCAAATTATGCCGATTTTTATTTGAATAAATTTGAATTTTTAATGAAATTTACCTTGTAAACGCATACAAAAAGAGAGATTCCCTATTATGGCACAGTACTTGCATTGTTTTATAACAAGAAAGGAGTTTAGTGAATTATGAGAAACAGATTGCTAATTGTAACAACACTGATATTCGCAGTGTTACTCACAGGATGTACATCTGCGTCGAGTAATCAAGAAACCCCTTCTATAGTTGGAAAGTCATTACAAGAAACACCTATTTCAAAAGACAGCATTTTTAATGATGTCTTAATTATTGCAACGGGGGATATGTCAGGGGTGTATTTTCCATTAGGACAAGCACTAGCTCAAATATATGAGCAAAAAAACAAAGCAAAAGTTGGTACGCAGGTGACGAATGCATCAGTAGACAATATGGTTCTAGTTAGCCAAAAGAAAGCGGATTTAGGATTTGCAACAGCAGATGTATTAGATGCTGCGATTATGGAGAATCCAGACTCGCAACGTAATATATCACAATTACGAGCACTCGCAAGTATTTATTCTAATTATTTGCAAATCGTTACGACTAAGACGAGTGGTATTCACACTTTTGCAGATCTTAAAGGAAAGCGAATTAATGTTGGTCAAGAAGGAAGTGGGACGAGGATAATGGCTGAGCGTGTGCTACGTGAAGCTAATCTCACGGAGAAGGATTATCAATCGCATACACTTTCTTTTTCCCAATCAGCTGATGCACTTCGTAATGGATCAATTGATGTTGCTTTTTTCTCTTCAGGTTTACCCAATCCTGAGTTATTAAAGCTCTCATCAGAGATTCCTATTTCGCTTTTGGCGATGCCTACTGAATTAGCAACTAAGCTTGAAGGAAAGTATGACGTGTACACCAAAGATGTTATTTCAAAAGAAACATATCAGGGATTGGCAGAAGATGTTCACACCGTTTCTGTGCAAAATATCTTGTTGATTCACCAAGATGTCTCAAATATAGAGGCATATAGATTAGTAGAGTCGCTATATTCGAATTTGGGTGATCTCCAAGCCATCCATTCAGCAGCAAATGGTATTAATCTTTCGAAAGCAATAACAGACATCCCAATTAAGTATCACCCAGGAGCATTAACGTATTACAGAAAGCAAGGAATAATTCATTAATCGATTGATGAAAAGAAAACAAGGGGGTCAATGGAAAATGAAAAAAATGATTAGTGTACTTATCATCATGATGTTAGCTATTATTTCGGGTTGTGGAGCTCCTACTCCAAAGAAATCAGAGGGTTCAAGTGAAAAAGCAAGTGGTGATGTAAAAGAAATTACAGTAGCAGGTAATGGTGGCGTTATTGAAAGAGCTGTTCGTGACATTGTTGCGCCTCAATTCGAAAAAGATACAGGTATCAAAGTTAATTATATTGCAGGTCTATCAGGTGAAATTCTATCAAAAGTTGAACTGCAAAAAAATGCACCAAAAATTGATGTAGCATTCTTCGTACCAGTGGACGTAGTACGTGCAAAGGAAAAAGATTTAATCACGCCTATTGATGAGTCAAATGTTGAAAACATGAAAGCTGTTAATAAAGATTTCATTGCGGTTGATAAAGCAGCTGCGCCAGCATTTGGTTTAGTAATTGCACCAGCTTATAACACAGAAAGCTTTAAGAAAAACAAAATTAAAGCTATCGAATCATGGAATGATTTAGCTTCTCCTGATTACAAAGGTCAAACAGCATTTGCAGATATTACAAATGACTGGGGCTTCAATACGCTTAATGCATTAGCCATCGCAAATGGTGGAGACATCACAAATGCTGAAGCAGGTTTTGCAAAAGCAAAAGAATTAGCAGGTTATTCAACAACATTCTATAAAAACTCAACACAAATGATGCCAGCAGTACAACAAGGTGCTGCGGAAGTAACAGTTATGGGTAGTTATGCAATTGCCGAATTAGCGGCTTCAGGTATTCCTATGAAAATGGCTGTTCCAAAAGAAGGTGTTCCATTACAAGCGTTCAGTGCTTCTTTAGTAAAAGGAACTCCTAAAGAAAAAGCAGCAATCGAATTTATTAACTATTTAATTAGTGAAGAGGCTCAAAAAGCTATTTCTGAAAAAGGTTTCTATCCAATTGTTGAAGGCTTAGATATTCCAGATAAATATAAAGAATCTATCGGCTTAACAGAAAATGATAAAACATTCAAACCAGATTTCGTGAAGTTTGCTGAAGTTCGTGCTGCTTATACTGATCGCTGGGCAAAAGAAGTAACACCGGAATTAAAGAAATTACTTAAATAAAGACACAGAAAAGGGGAGTAGAAAGTCTATGCAGGCAGTGAAAAACGATGTACAAATCAAAGGCGCATTTAAACAATTTGGATCAAACGTTGTTCTTAATGGAATTGATCTAGAAGTGAAACAGGGGGAATTACTTACCCTGCTTGGACCTTCTGGCTGTGGGAAAACAACAACATTGAACTTAATAGCAGGATTTCTTGAGGCAGATTCAGGAGAGGTATTTATTAAAGAGAAGAATGTAACGAAAACACCACCTTATAAGCGCGATTTAGGAATGGTATTCCAAACATATTCTTTATTTCCTCATATGACTGTTTATGAAAATCTTAGCTTTGGATTAAAACTTCGTAAAGTACCAAAAGCTGATCAAGCTAAGAAAATATCACGTTCTCTAGAATTAGTGAAAATGTTGGGTCTAGAACATCGTTATCCACGTGAATTATCAGGCGGACAACGCCAACGTGTTGCTATTGCCCGTGCCCTTGTTGTAGAACCGGAATTGCTCTTGCTAGACGAACCTCTTTCTAACTTAGATGCGAAATTACGTCATGAATTACGTGCTGAAATTAAACGTCTTCAAAAAGAAATTGGCGTAACAACTATTTTTGTAACGCACGACCAAGAAGAAGCATTATCGATGTCAGACCGTGTAGTTGTTATGAATGGCGGTAAAATTGAACAGATTAGTACGCCTACGGAAATTTATAATCATCCTAAAACAGAATTTGTATTTAACTTTATCGGTAAATCAAATTCGTTTGAAGGAAAGATTGTTGGTGTCGAAAATCAAAAGATTTCGGTGCAAATGGCTGACGATATTTTCCCTGTAGATATTGACAATATTTTAGGAGAAGATCGCTCCTGCCGTGTAGGAGATGAAGTGAAGCTTTATATTCGTCCAGAGAAAATCAAAATTGAATCGACGAGTGCAAATCATTTGCATAAAGCAACGATTACGCAAATGAACTATTTAGGAACAGCGTGGGAAGTAGATGTAACACTATCAGGAAAGTCATTACAAATTTTAACGCCTGCTTACGATTCTTCCTGGCAGGTAGGAAGTGAGGTGTATGTGGGATGGAGTCCGTCAGAAACTATGCTAATGAAGAAGTAAATACAGAAGGCAGCCCGAAAAAACTAGCAAAGAGAAAGAAAAAAAGAAGCTGGACGCCAGGCTTGCTCCTGCTTACACCTATTCTACTTTTTCTATTTGGTTTCTTTATCGTACCGATGCTTTATATTCTTTATTTAAGTTTTATTTCGACAGATAATATTGATGCAACTGATGCCGTTTATAGCTTAAAGAACTATGCGCAAGTATTTACGGATCCTTATTATTTAAATTCTCTATGGATTACAGTAAAAATAAGCTTATACACGGTTGGACTTTCATTATTATTAGCGTATCCAGTAGCGTTAACAATGGCGAAAAGTTCACCTCGTGTTCGCGGTTATATCGCATTATTAATTGCATCTCCGCTATTAGTTAGTGTTGTAGTACGAAACTTTGGATGGTATTTATTGCTGCTTCCAAATGGAACAATCAATCAAACATTACTTGATTTAGGAATCATTAATGCACCGCTTGAATTGTTATTCTCGGAAATAGGAGTAGTCATTGGGCTTTCGAATGCCTATTTACCATTCATGATTTTAGCTATTTCAACTAGTTTGTATAATATTGATCCATCATTAGAGAAAGCGAGTGCGATTCTAGGTGCTAGCCCGATGCGTAACTTCTTCTCTGTAACATTGCCTTTAAGCTTACCGGGAATTGTTTCTGGATGTGTATTAGTATTTAGTCTTTCTATGAGTGCGTATGTTACACCGGCTCTTATGGGAGGGGCAAACGTACCGATGATGCCAGTTGTAGCGTATGACCAAATTAATAATTTACTACGATGGACATTCGGCTCAGCTATTTCTTATGTGCTATTGGCAACAACGCTACTTATCGTCATGCTCTTTACACGTGGCTTTGAATTAAGCAAGTTTAAGGAGGTATTCCGATGATGAAAAATTTAGGTAGACTTCGTCTTTTTGTAGCGATTATCAGTATTATTTACATTTTGATTCCGTTAATTGTTGTTATTCCAGCTTCATTCACAAGCGCGAGCTATCCAAGCTTTCCACCAGAGGGATTTTCTGTCCAATGGTATACAGCTTTATTAGATCGTCCTGAGTTTACAGAAGCATTATTAAATAGTGTGAAGTTTGCTCTATTAGCAGCTCTTTTCTCTGTAATATTTGGTACACTTGGCGCATTAGCGATTGCAAAGTATGACATTCCAGGTAAATCGTACATTACGTCATTGCTTACAGCACCTTTAAGTGTTCCACAGCTTGTACTAGGAATTGCATTATTGATTTACTTTACTCCAATGATGCTTGCTGGTACATCAACTGGCTTTTTATTAGCACATGTTGTTATTTGTATTCCTTATGTAATTCGTCTTGTATTAACGGGGCTTAGTGGTTTCGATTATAATTTGGAACGAGCTGCAGCAATACTTGGAGCAAGCCCTTTAACGGTGTTCTGGAAGGTAACACTTCCGCTTATTCGACCAGCTATTATTTCAGGAGCACTGTTTGCATTTTTGACGTCATTTGATAATGTAACGATTTCGTTGTTCATGGTTTCATCTGATATGCGTACATTACCAATCGAGATTTTCTCACAAATGCAAGATTCATATAATCCTATCGTAGCTTCTGTCTCTAGTGTAGTAATATTTATTTCTGTCATTTTGATTGTTATTTTAGAGAAACTACAAGGGGTAGGAAAGGCGTTTGGAGGTTCACATTAAGTTGTATAGGTAAAATAAATGCTCCGGAGTAGTTAGTATTCTACTGCGGAGCATTCGTATTTAAAAGAATTGCAAGGTGTCTATCCTTACACTTGCCACATTTGGAAATAAGCTGATTTTAAATTAAAAAGGACCGGTGACGGTTTTTCTTGCAAGGTAAGAAAGCATATAATTTTGTGCGGTGTCTAGCTCCAGCGCCCAGCGACTAGTAGATTTCGCCCATCTCCCTACGATAAGTCAACACGAAAAAGGCTACCGCCTCTTCGTGTTTCCTTTATCTCAGTCGAAGTGCTCCAATCTATACGTCGCAAAACGGACGCTTGCGCTTTTCTTATGTACTACGTATATACTCAATACATTTTTTCGCTGAAGCACCTGGCGCAGTTAATAGAGGAACAGTTGTTTTCACTTGATCGGCAACGTGTTCCATACTATATTGCGATAGAACAATAACGTCTACTTTACCATCCAAATCGTGAATCATTTTACGCACTTTTTCATCATGTTCTGCTTGCTGACCTTGAAAGAGTAAGTGAATAATTCCAGCATCAACTTGAGAATCAATGATGATATCTGGATTTTTGCCTTTCAGGTAATGAGAGAGGGCAATAGGTGTTTCTCGAACAGTTGAAACTAAGCCAATCCGTTTATAAGCAAGTGCTGAGTCTAGCATAGCTTCATCAGAACGAAAGAGTTTCACATTATAAAGAGGTTGGAGAATATCAGTGAGTGTATTGAATGCTGAGCAAGTTAGTTGTATGGCATCTACATTGGATTGACTAGCTAAATTGATTAATAGAGAAAAGCGTCGTGTAATATCAGCGGTTAAAGATCCGCTTTGTTCTAGCATTTCTAATAAACCCGTATCCATAAAATGTAGCAGTTCAACATCGGGTGCTTCTTTATGGAAAGCTTTCTCTATAGGCTTTAAAGCTGTTGTAGTGGCGTGAACACATCCTACTTTCATATTATTCCTCCTAAGTGTATTATTACCATTATATCAACGCGTGAACTAGTAGGCTATTAAGTGATTTGGAAGGAAGTGACCAAGATGGAACAAGAAATAATTATGAAAATCGAAAATATCGTCTCGAAGGAACGAGTTTTTCTTGATCTATCTGAGAGATATTCGTACAGCTATGATGCATCATTTGGACAGTATTTGCCTGATGTTGTCGTCCAGCCGAATAACGTGAAAGAAATTAGCGAATTGGTGAAGTTAGCCAATGAATATCGCATTCCTGTATATCCTCGTGGAGCCGGAACATCACTTAGTGGTGGTCCACTTCCTGTAAAAGGTGGCATGGTATTAGACTTATCACAGATGAATCATAAACTTATTATTGATAAGGAAAACATGCTAGCAATTGTATCACCAGGAGTTATTACAGGAATGATACATAAAAAAGCAGAAGAAGTAGGCCTATTTTATCCGCCTGATCCTAGTAGCTCTAATGTGGCAACCATTGGTGGGAATTTATTAGAGAATTCAAGTGGTCCTAAAGGGTTGAAGTATGGAACAACAAAAGAGTATGTCATCGGACTAGAAGTTGTTACACCAACCGGTGATATTATCAGAACGGGTGGCAAAACAGTTAAAAATGTGACGGGCTATGACTTAACGAGACTTATCGTTGGATCAGAAGGAACATTAGGCATTGTTACAGAAGCTATTTTACGTTTAATTCCAAAGCCAATAGCTCGAAAAACATTATTAGCTCATTTTGATAAATTAGTAGATTCAGGTCATGCTATTACGAATATTTTATCGTCAGGTATTTTACCAAGTGCCATTGAGTTAATGGATAACGCTTGTATTCGAGCTGTAGAAAACTTTAGACCTTCTGGACTTCCAATTCATGCTGAAGCCTTACTTATTATTGAAGTAGATGGGCACCCATCGGCAATAGCAGAAGAAATCAAAAAATGTGAAAGTCTTTGTAAACAAGTGGGTGCATCTCTTGTTACTGTAGCTACTAATGAAGAAGAACGTGAGAAGATTTGGTATGCGAGAAAGATGGTATCGCCAGCAATTACGCAAATGGGACCAACGAAAATCTCTGAAGATGCGACTGTTCCGCGCAGTCAAATCCCAGCTATGATGGAACGCTTGAATCAAATTCGAGAGAAGTATGAATTAAATTTAGTGGTGTTTGGTCATGCGGGGGACGGCAACTTACATCCAAATATTATTACCGATAAACGAAATTTAGAGGAAATGAAGAGGGTAGAAGACGCAGTTAGTGAAATTTTCACTACGGCTGTTGAACTGGGAGGTACACTTTCTGGTGAACATGGAATTGGCACTTTGAAGTCTGCGTATATGGAGATGGAACTCGGTGAAGCAGGCGTCTTAATGATGAAAAAAATTAAAGAAGCTTGGGATCCACATGATATTTTGAACCCTGGAAAAATCTTTCCGATACCAGGTCAAACAAAGGTGGTGCTAACATAATGGCTAAATTAGCTGAGCCGGCATGTAAGCATCCGAATGAATCGATTCAAAAGCTTTTAAATGAAACGTACGAATGGACAAATCAATGCGTGCAATGTGGATATTGCTTACCAGCTTGTCCGACCTATGCATCAATGGGAAAAGAATCTGCATCCCCTCGTGGAAGAATTAATCTTGTAAAGATGGCAACAGAAGGAAAGATTGATGTAGTCGAACATTTAGCGAATCCCATTGATTTATGTTTAGGCTGTCGTGCATGTGAAGTGGCGTGTCCAGTTGGTGTTCCATACGGGCATATGCTAGAAGTAGCAAAGGAAGCTATTGCAGAAGCTCAAACAAATGAGAAAAGAGCAGATACTAATCTGCTGAAGAAAACCGCACTGAATCACTTATTTCCTTATCCAAAACGAATGAGAGCCATTGGAAATATGGTTTGGATGTATCAAAAAACAGGTTTGAATAAACTAGTGCAAAAGACAAAAGTGATGCAGAAGATTTCTGAACCATTAGCACAAATGGAAAAGATTTTACCAGCTGTTGAATCTCCTAAACGAAGAACACCTAGAGGGAGTGTCTTTCCTGCTAAAGGAGTAAAAAAAGCACGAGTGGCGCTATTTGTAGGTTGCATTATGGATGCCGTTATGACGAAAACGAATCGTTTAACGATTGAGCTGTTAACATCTGTCGGTTGTGAAGTGGTTATTCCAGAGGCGCAAAATTGCTGTGGTGCATTACATGCCCATCAAGGAGAAACTAATCAAGCTAGAGAACTTGCAAAAGCAAATATTCGTGCGTTTCAAGCAAGTGAAGCGGATTATTATGTGAATAATGCGGGAGGTTGTGGAGCGGCACTTAGTGAGTACAATCATTTATTGAAACAGGATGAAGAATGGAATAAACGGGCACAACAGTTTACTGAAAAATCAAAAGACATAAGTCAGCTACTCTATCAATATGGTCCACTTCCATTTCAAACTAACTGGAACGGTGTTGTTGTCTACCAGGACTCCTGTCATTTGCGAAACGTTCAGAAGGTGAGTAAAGAACCTCGATTATTGCTACAATCTATACCAGGTGCAACATATGTAGAGCTTGAAGGTGCAGATAGTTGCTGTGCTTCAGGTGGTATTTATAATCTCTTGCATTTCGATGAATCAATGAAAATACTTGATCAGAAAATGGAGCAAGTGAGTAAAACAAAAGCAACTACGGTTGTAACGGCAAACCCTGGTTGCCACCTACAAATGAGCTTAGGCATTGAAAGACAAGGAAGCTCCGAGCAAATTAGAAGTTTACATCTTGTGGATGTATTGGCTGAAGCTTGTGGAATTAAATAATGGTAAGTGAAGAAGTTTTTTATAACACCCTTTGAATGTTGATAGAGTATCAATATTCAAAGGGTGTTTGCTATTTTTAAGGAAAAACGTCGAAAAATATTTGAGGTATTATTTGTAATTTATGTTAAAATATTGATTATCGAGATAGTGTACCAACTAGCGGTATATTAGCTCATAAAAATAAAAGTGAAATGGAGCTGTTCTGAAAAAGATAAATGGAGGGATTAAGTTTGAATGTACCATTAACGGATATTAAGGTTTTAGATTTGTCGCGTATTTATGCTGCACCATTTGGTTCTATGATTTTAGGAGATTTAGGCGCTGATGTCATTCGAATCGAATCGCCAGAAGGTACGGATAGTATGCGCGATTGGGCTCCGTTTGTTGATAATGAAAGTACGTACTATTTTACGGCTAATCGTAATAAACGATCTGTAACGCTTGATTTAAAGACAAATGAGGGAAAAGAAATTTTTTTGAAACTTGTCGAAAAAGCAGATGTTGTGCTTGAGAACTTTAAAACAGGTACGCTAGATCGCTTTGGAATAGGCTACAAAGATTTAGAGAAAGTAAACCCTGCTATTATTCTTTGCTCTGTTACTGGATATGGTCAAACAGGTCCTTATCGGGAAGAGCCTGGTTTTGATCCAGTTATTCAAGCAATTGGTGGTTTAATGGATATAACAGGCAAGCGAGATGATGAACCGACAAGAGTGGGAGTACCTGTTGTTGATATGTTTAGCTCGCTGTATGTGGCCGTTAGTATCTTAGCCGCAATTAGGCAACGTGATCAAGGTGGGGAAGGGCAGCATATCGATATTTCATTATTGGATGTGCAAATGAGTTCACTTGCGAATATTGCAAGTATCTATTTAATGAGAAATGAAGTAACAACAAGAATTGGTAATCAGCATAATAGTGTTGTTCCTTATCAAGTATTTCAGTGCAGTGACCGACCGATGATGATTGCGGTAGGTAACGATGCACAGTTTTTCAAGCTATGTGATTTACTTCATCATCCAGAATGGAAGAGTGATGAACGATATCAAACTAATGGCGCTAGAGTTGCTAATCGAGAGGATATGACTGAGAAAATTCAGGAAATCTTTATTACAAAGAGCGCGGATGAATGGTTTGAACTCCTTTCATCATACGGTATTCCTTCAGGACCGGTGAATAATGTAGAACAAGCATTTAATCATCCACAAGTACAAGCAAGAGAAATGGTTCAAGAGATTTCTCATCCTACTTTGGGAAAAGTAAGATTGGTTCGGAATCCAATACGCTTTTCAAAGACACCACTTACCATTCATAAACATCCACCGCTGTTAGGTGAACATACAGATATATTTCTTCAAGAAGAATTAGGCTTAAGTTTGCAAGATATTGAAAGATTACGATCAGAGGGTGTTATTTAACACGGATATCTTACACATAACGATAGCGACTAACCTCATCTATTAATTACTCAACTAAATTAGAAACAACCTACATAAATGTTGATATACGTATAAAACATGACTCATAGGCAATGGGTATTTGTGTGAATTGACTTTGTTAATAGGACACCTCTTTGAATTATGAAATTTCATTCGGAAATAAATGCTATATTACTATTTTTAATTTGGAGTAGGTGTAAAGATGTCAAAAGAAGATTCTATGCAAACCATTAGTCGTGCTATTACTATTCTAAAAGCATTTTCACGTGAAGACAAAGAACTGTCATTAGCTGATCTTCACCGGAAGTTAGGGTTATCTAAATCAAGTCTTCAAAGAATATTAAATACGCTCATGCAATATGGATTGATTGAAAAAAGTGAGGAAAGAAAGACATATCAGCTAGGAATGGAACTATACTTTCTTGGTAATCTAGTTGAAATGAATTCTAGTTTGTTATCCATTGCTAAACCGTATATGAGTCGGCTAAATAATATATTCAATGAAACAGTCTCATTAAGCATTATTGACCATAATCAAAGGAAATGTATTGGTTATGTAGCAAGTCATCATGAATTAAGAAGTCTCACCTATATTGGGCAGTATTCTCCACTATACGCTGGAGCTTCTGCTAAATGTTTGATGGCATTTCTTTCTGACGATGAGCTTGCTACATTGTTACAATCTATCGATTTGAAGCCCATTACACAAGAAACCATTATTGATAGGCAGTGCTTGCAACAAGAATTAAGGACCATTCGTCAGCAAGGGTACGCTATTAGTAACGGTGAACGTGTCATAGGGGCATTTTCCATTAGCGCTCCTATTATGGATCGTTTTCAACAAATATTAGCGACTGTTTCTTTAATGATTCCAACGGTTCGTATTAAAGAATCAGAAGTAGAAACATATATCCATCATGTGAAAGAAACAGCTGCAATGATTTCTCAACAATTGTCTTAACTTGTTACTGAAAAATATAGAAATAGGATGTGACGTAATGAAAGATTTATTGTTTGAAGTGAAAGATGGTATAGCAACGATTACTTTAAATCGTCCGGATGCCCGCAATGCGTTTAGTGTAGAAATGATTGAACTTTGGATTCAAGCGCTTGAAGAAGTAAGAGATAACGATGATATACGGGTACTAGTGGTTACTGGTAACGGGCGTGCGTTCTGTGCCGGTGGCGATATTAAATCGATGCAAAAAGGTTTAGGTTTTCTCGATTTAAATGGACGTGATGAAGATTTTTCGTCATCTGGATTAGCTCGAAAAAACAGCTTATGGAAGCATGTACAACGTATTCCATTATTAATGGATGAAATTGATAAACCTACAATTGCAGCAATTAATGGGGATGCCATTGGAGCAGGTTTAGACATGACGCTACAATGTGATTTGCGAATTGCATCAAGCCAAGCGCGGTTTGGAGAAGGATATGTCAAAGTAGGAATAGTGCCAGGTGATGGTGGTGGTTACTATTTACCGCGAATAATTGGTCTAGATAAAGCATTAGAAATGCTATGGACAGGGAGAATTATCGACGTAGAGGAAGCAAGCCAACTAGGCTTGATAACAAGATATGTTGCACATGAAGACTTAATGGAAGAAGTATATAAATTAGCTTCAACGTTTGCTGAAGGTCCACAACAAGCTCTTCGCTTAATTAAGCGTACTGTATACCAAGGGCAAAGAACGGACTTACGTACATCACTTGACTTGGTTTCTTCTTTCATGGGCTTGGTCACAGAGCATCCAGATTATGCAGAAGGTATGAATGCCATTATTGAGAAGCGCAAACCAAAATTTCAATAATTGATATGGTTACGAATAATCGGGGGTGAATGGTTTTGATGAAAGGTTTGGAATTGAATTCAGTGCAATTATCGGAACAAGCAGAGCAATTAAGACAGGAAGTGCGATTGTTTTTACAGAAGGAATTGGAAGAGGGCAACTTTGAGCCACACTGTGATTCTTGGTTAAGCAAGGCAGATCCTGAGTTCAGTCGGAAGTTAGGTGAGAAAGGATGGCTAGGGATGACTTGGCCTAAGCAATATGGCGGTTCTGAACGTTCAGCATTAGAGCGCTATGTTGTTACGGAAGAATTATTAGCATTTGGAGCGCCTGTTGCCGCACATTGGTTTGCGGATCGTCAATCAGGTCCATTATTACTAAAGTATGGTACGGAAGAGCAAAGGAAAAAGATTCTACCTGGCATTGTGCGCGGTGAAATTTACTTTGCAATAGGTTTAAGTGAACCGAATACAGGTTCAGATTTAGCATCTATTTCTACTACTGCAAAGAAAGTGGACGGTGGCTGGCTACTGAATGGTAGCAAAGTATGGACGAGTGGCGCCCATTATTCACATTATATGGTGACGCTGTGCCGTACAGCTGCAAAAACGGATAAAAAGCATGATGGTTTAAGTCAATTATTAGTGGATTTATCTGCGGATGGTGTAACAATTCGCCCAATTCGATTAATGACAGGTGAACATCACTTCAATGAAGTGATTTTAGAAGATGTTTTCATTCCAGATGATATGGCAATCGGCAATATTGGTGATGGCTGGAAGCAAAGTATGGCAGAGTTAGCGTATGAGCGTAGTGGTCCAGAGCGCTTCTTAAGTACATTTCCATTGTTCACGGAGCTTATTCGAGTGTTGCAGCAGCGTCCTTCGAGTGAAACGGCGAATATCGCTATAGGTCAACTTGTGGCTCGATTAACGACATTGCGAGAAATGTCCTTAGGAGTAGCGGGCTTATTAGAACAAGGTGTTACTCCGGAAATAACGGCGGCATTAGTGAAAGATTTAGGTACACATTTTGAAAGTCAAATAGGTGAAGTTGCTCGTTTACTTGTATCTGCGGGAGATTCTGTTTCTTCTATTTATAAAAGCATGTTAGCTACAGCCATCTTGCATTCACCAGGGTATACTCTTCGCGGAGGAACGACAGAAATATTACGTGGCATTATTGCGAAGGGGGTTGGAATTCGATGAATGAAATTAGTGAAATCATTAAAGAGACAACCGAGAAAATCATGCAGGATTTATGTACGAAAGAAGTGTTAGAGCGCGCTGAAAGAGGTGTGTATCCAACGGAGCTATGGGCAACTTTGGTTGAAACAGGTTTGACTTCTATTGGTATCTCAGAAGAAAAGGGTGGTTCAGGAGGAAGTATTGCTGATGCATTGGCTGTTTTGCGGATTGCCGGAAAGTTCGCTGCGCCAATTCCTATTGCTGAAACATTGATGGCTAATTGGATTTTAGCGAAAGCAGGAATGACATTAGTAGAACAACCAGCCACAGTCGTTTTTAATCAGCATGGTATTCATTTTAATGAAACAGCACACGGCTGGACTGTAACGGGTACTGCCTATAATGTGCCATGGGCTACGTGTGCAGAATTACTAATAGTAATTGGTCAATGTGAGCAAAAGACGATACTTGCTGTTGTCGATGCGAAATCGTGCCAAATTGAATATGAAGAAAATCTTGCTGGAGAGCCAAGAAATACTGTCATCTTAGACTCTGTTGAGGTACTAAATAGTCGGGTAAGTGAATTAGAAGATTTTACAGAAGAGAAATGGATGTTTGAGGGAGCTCTTGTACGTGCCAACCAAATGACAGGAGCTCTTGAAAGAATGCTTGATTTAACGGTTCAGTATTCAACGGAGCGTATACAGTTTGGGCGTCCGATTGCTAGATTTCAAGCCATTCAACAACAAATTGCCGTTTTAGCTGGTGAGGTCATTGCAGCAAGTGCGATTACGGAGTTAGCAGTGAATGCTTTTGAAGCTGGTAAGAGTAAGCAACAAATTATGTCTGCCAAAATTAGAGTAGGTGAAGCGGCGAGTAAAGGCGTTCCAATCGCCCACCAAATACATGGAGCAATTGGATTTACAGATGAACATGCCTTACAGCATAGTACAAGAAGACTCTGGTCATGGCGAGATGAGTTTGGTAATGAAAGCTATTGGGCAAATCGTTTAGGCTCTACAGTTCTTGATGAGGGAGCGGATGGGCTATGGCCGCTAATAACATCGATGAATCGACAAATAGAAGCATGAACAAATAATGGAATATAGATGTATGAAACAAAGTCCTCTTCACTGTAGTGGGAAGGGGACTTTTCCATCTGGATTTTATTCGAATTTTCTGTTAATTTTATTCTTATATTGCATATAAAGTTGAGGAGGTTTTTATATGGATTTAGGTTTACAAGGAAAAGTTGCATTGATAACAGGTGCGAGTAAAGGAATTGGTTTGGAAACGGCTCTGCACTTAGTACGAGAAGGAGCAATGGTTGCTATTTGCGCAAGAAATGAAGATAATCTTCAACAAGCCGCAGCGATGATTAAAGACCAAACAGGTATTGAAGTCTTATACATAAAAGCCGATATAACAAAAGAAGAAGAGTGTAAAAAAGTAGTCAATCAAACCGCTGAGCATTATGGTCGCTTAGATATATTAATTAATAATGCAGGTACATCTTCTGCAAATCCATTTGAAACAGTTGAAACAGATCTTTGGCAACATGATTTAGATTTAAAAGTATTTGGAGCTATTCACTGTTCAAAGGCAGCATTGCCCTATATGAGAAGAGGGGGACAAGGTGCCATTGTAAACGTTACAGCGGCTATCGCTAAGACTCCAGCTGCATCATCACTACCGACTACTGTTAGTAGAGCAGCGGGAATGGCATTAACGAAAGCGATGAGTAAAGACCTTGGCAAAGATAACATCCGTGTGAATACAGTTTGTATTGGGTTAATTAGAAGTGATCAAATTGAAAATCTTTGGAAGAAACAAGCTCCAAATCTGACATTTGAACAATTTGGTAGTGATCCTATTCACGGAATACCTTTAGGTAGAATAGGGAGAACAGAAGAAGCTGCTAAGGTTATTACATTCCTTGTTTCAGAGGCAGCATCATATGTTACGGGAACAGCCATTAATATTGATGGTGGAAAATGTGGTACTTTATAGAAAATATGTTAAAATATAGATAGGTAATAATACTTAGTTACTAGATTAGAAGCCTATTTAGATGGACCAGTAACAAAAACACCTTTTGAAATCGCATTATGTATAGGGGTATAGCCAGTAAGAAAGCTGCTATTTTAATACATATACATCAAATGGATTTTGGGCATAACCCTTAATGGCTAGAACATTAAAAGCATTTTATTTTGCTATGTAATGTAAGTTTTTGCATGAGTTATTAACCTGTAAGGTTGCTAGAAACTTATTTATATACACAATTTTTAGGGGGAAATTCATTTATGTCAAATTCAGTCGATGCAATTTATCTAGGTTTAGAGGCATCTAATGGCTATTGTAAAGCTGCTTCTAATTTAACTTCAACTGTGGACTCGTATTTAAATACTTTAACGATTGTTGATAAAGACGTTTATAATGCGAATAAAGGTGATAATGGGGTAGCTAATGGTGTATATGAGGTCGTAACAGGGGTAAATCGTATACCTCAATATTTCAAGGTTGGTCAAAGTATTACGAATTTGGATGAGCAGGTGTATTTTTCAGATGATGATAAGTTAAAATATTCTGATCCAAATTGGATTATTGCGAATATGATTTTAATTTATCGTCAAATACAAGAACGAGAAGTAGGTGTTCCTATTTTTGTCGTTACTGGTCTTCCGACGAATCATAGTCAAGATGAGGATTTAAAGAATGAAATAATTGAAGCATTATCGCAACGCTTCTTAATAAATGGACGTAGTATTCAGCTTAGTGGCGTCTCTATTATCCCGCAGGGCGATGGCAGTTTTTATAATGATTTGATTGATAGCTCTACTGGTGAGTTTAATAAGGAATTTTTGAAGGTAACTGCACCTGAGGACGAGGATCAACAAAGCGTTATTTCGTACATCGATATTGGATTTGGGACGACGGATATTAAAACAGTCATTGATTATACAGTTTCATCTAAGTTTAAAAAAGAATTATCAGGCATGGAGAAACAATGGATTGATATCTTACAAAAAGCTACTAGTAAAAATTCAGAGTTTGCAGGTGTCGAGGTATTAGCTGTTGAGAAGCAGTTAAGAAAAGGCGGCGAATTAAAGTTTGATAGAGAGAAGGTTAATGTTTCACAAGAGTGGTCGGATACACTTCAGAAATTTGCAGCATCTATCGTTGGAGCATTAACAAAAGCACCATTTAAAGGGTTAACATTTAATCAAATTAGATTTGTAGGTGGGGGCTCTATTGTTCTAGAACCTATGATTAGAGAATTTTTAAATGAAAAATATAAAAAGAATACCGATCATCTTGAAAAGTTTGTGTTCGTGCCAAATCCTCAGTTCGCTAACTGTAATGGATTCCAAAAAATGTGTCAAAGAAAATATAGTAAAGTAAGAGTTTAACCATTTGAAGGAGTCCAATTAAGAGTCCTTCTTCGTAACATAGAAAGGGTGATTTTGATGGGAAGAGGTTCATCAGGAACTAAAAACCAACTAAATCAGAAGCGTAGATTCTATACTTTCACATTAAATACAGAAGACGCTAGCGATACTGAATTAATAGAATATTTAGAGAATAGGTCAACTACAGCAACGGTGAAAGAAGCTTTACGTCAGATGATGCATAAGCAGCAAAACTCCGTTACCTTTAATGAAGATATGCTCCAATTAATGGCGATGGTTATGTCTAATGCAACGAACAATGGAGAAAGTTTGACCACGTTATTAGAAAAAATGAATCAAACCAAAAATGATTCTAGATTTACTGAGGAAGAAGAGGAGAGAATTGATCGAGGCGTTAAGAAGGCAGAATCAGCACTATTTAATCTGAACTTTTGATGATTCTCTAATTTTACTTCATACCAAAGCTTGTACTTGCCATGCTTGGTCATAAGTCAAACCATTTTGGAGAGTTTCCAAGAATGGCATGTCTTTATGGCTGGTGCATGGCTTATTTTTTTAGTGTGAGAGATTAAGAATAGAATGTTTTCCTTCATATTTCAGTGTATGTACCGATATGTAACGTAGAAATATGTTTGATTGCTTTTAATGTTTTTTAACATTAATGAGAATGTAGTCACTTTTGATTGAATGATGATTTTACTCCAAATTTAGTAATGTTTGATGCGATTAACATTAAGACAACATCATTTTTTGTTGTTTTAGTAGCTATTCATTTTACTTATAGATATAGGTTGCTTTAACAATTGAAGAAAAAGCCTGTGAAGCTATATGTAGAATTTTGACATAGTGTCTTATACTAATAAAAAAGGAGGAATTTCATGAAAAAAGTACTTTTTGTTTGTACGGGAAATACATGTAGAAGTCCAATGGCAGAAGCTATATTAAAAAATAATGCACTCTCAGGAGTAGAAGTAAGATCAGCTGGGATATATGCAAGCGATGGACAACTTGCGTCGCAACATGCTAGAGATGTATTAGCTGAGCATCAAATTGTTCATCAACATTCCTCTAATTCTCTAACAATAGAGCATGTGGATTGGGCTACTCATATTTTAACAATGACAAATGCGCATGCTGTACATATTCAGCAAATGTATCCTCAATATAGTGATAAGGTCCATACATTAAAAGGTTTTGTTCAACAAGATGTGATATATGAGGACGTTATTGATCCATATGGTGGCTTGAAATCACATTATGAGGCAACATTTAAGGAGCTTAATGAGCTCATTGATCGATTAACGATTAAATTAAATGACGAGTAGAATCACACTTGTATTAGAGTGGGGATATAAATCTCCTAGTTAGATTACATTCGTAATAGAAAAATCATTTCTTAGGAGGTATAGCATGGAAGAGAAGAGAGTTTTTCGATTTGGGTTACGTAAGAAGCTAGTGTTACTTATCACAATTGTTGCACTCGTAACTTATTCAACTAGTGGAGTTTTTATTTATGTCTTATATCCTATGTTCTTTAGTGGATTTAATGAGGTATTATTTACAATAATCACTTTAGCGGCAGGGATTATTTGGTCTGGTATTATCGCTTTCTTTGCAGCTGGTTTTATTATTAAGCCTCTGCAACGATTAGAGCAGGTAGCTATTAATGCAGCTGAAGGGAACATTAAACATGATTTAGAAATTTCGAAATCAGACGATGAAATTCGTTCTTTAGGTATTACGTTTAATCACATGTTATCTAATTTGCGTCTTATGGTCCAAAGCATAGAAGAGAATTTTCAGGAAACAAATAATAAAGTGATTACCATTTCTCATGAATCATCTGTTGCTGCTGAGCAAGCGGATAATATAAGTGGAACTATAAATGAAATATCACTTGGTGCTGATAGTTCCGCTATTTCTATTCAAGAAAATGCGGAGTCGGTTGAAGAAATCATGACGATTGCGAAGGTTGTTCAAGAGAAGGCGCATTCTTCTGTCCAGGTTTCAAGAGAAATGGTAGATGAATTAGTACATAGTAAAGAAATTATTCATTCTCTTATTTCGGGTATTCAAAGATTAGCAAAAGAGAATAAAGAATCATTACTTTCTGTGAAAAGGTTAGAGGAGAATGCCAAGAGGGTTGAAGCTATTATTCAATTAGTAGGGGATATTGCGAAACAAACGAATCTATTGGCGCTCAATGCTTCTATTGAAGCAGCAAGAGCTGGAGAGCATGGTAAAGGTTTTGCGGTGGTTGCGGAAGAAGTTCGTCTTCTAGCTGATCAAAGTGCAGAAGCTGTGCAAGGAATTACTGAACTCATTCAAAATATTCAACATGAAGTTAAAGGTGTTGTGAAGCAAATACGAGAACAAGTCGATATTGCAAATGGTGAAGCAGATAAAGGTGTTACAACAAATGCAAGCATCGAGGAAATGACAAAGACGGTTCATAAGGTTGTAGAATCTGTAAATGACATTACAGAATTAGTAGAAAGACAAATGATTAGTGTAGAGAAAACAGCACTTAAGTCGCAGGAAGTTGCTGCTATAGCTGAGGAGACTTCAGCAGGAGCTGCTGAAGTAGCAGCTTCAACGCAAGAGCAAGTTATTGTTATAGATAATGTAGAGAAGTTAACGATTGACTTACAAGCACAAGCTGATAAGCTAAAGAAAACAATTACCCGTTTTCAAATGTAATTCATCTACATAAAATGAATGTCTAAGAAATGTGTAAATGTTGACTTGTTTCTTTAGTACTTACTAAAATTCAATACATTCAATGTCAAAAGGAGACGATCAAGATGAAAGTAGCTATCGCATCAGATCACGGTGGTATTAATATTCGTGAAGAAATTAAATCATTACTAGAGGAAATGGGCATTCAATACGAAGACTTTGGATGTGAGTGTTCGACGTCTGTAGATTATCCAGACTATGCACTTCCAGTAGCAGAGAAAGTAGCAAACGGTGAATTTGATAGAGGGATTCTAATTTGTGGTACTGGAATTGGTATGAGTATAGCTGCAAATAAAGTTAAAGGTATTCGCTGTGCACTTGTACACGATACATTTAGCGCGAAAGCTACTCGTGAGCATAATGATACCAATATGCTTGCTATGGGTGAACGTGTAATTGGACCAGGATTAGCAAGAGATATCGCGAAAATTTGGTTAACAACTGATTTTGAAGGTGGACGTCACGAAAATCGAGTAAATAAAATTACTCAATATGAAAATGCTAATCCATCGCTATAAGAATGGGAGGTTTTGTAGGGATGAAAGAGAAAATAGATGCAACAGATTTAGAATCAATTAAAGTACACTTGAAGCAGGCTCTTTCTGATTTACAAGCGCACTCGAATTTTGCCCGTTGTAAACAACTGGTGATTGGCTGCAGTACAAGCGAAGTAGTTGGGGAACATATTGGAACAGCTGGAACATTAGAAGTTGCCGAAGCTATATTCCAAACGACTTATCAGTTTGCAAAGGAGCACAATATTGCTATTGCTTATCAATGCTGTGAACATTTAAATCGAGCACTTGTTGTAGAGGCTTCTACGATGGAGCGATATGGTTATGAGGAAGTATCTGTTGTGCCAATTCGTTCTGCTGGAGGTGCACTTGCAACATTTGCTTATCAAAACTTAAATGACGCAGTTGTGGTGGAACATATTCGTGCCGAAGCTGGTATTGATATTGGTGATACTTTTATTGGCATGCATTTGAAGCATGTTGCTGTACCAGTTCGCTCAAAAACGAAAAGCATTGGACAAGCCCATGTCACAATGGCTGTTTCTCGTCCGAAACTAATTGGCGGAGTGCGAGCGAATTATGGTGATATTGATAGATGATAAATGAAGATTTGTAATCAATGACATCTTTTTTCGAGACCTCTGGTTAATCAATGATTAATCAGAGGTTTTTAAAAAAACGAATAAAAAAATACATATAAATTAAAATGTTCGTAATTTAACTATTTTATTTTTATTTAGTTAGATAAAGTTTAGGTACTATTCATGAGAAGGCGAACGTGTTAAAATAAGGTTGAATTTTCTAAAAAGTTACGTGTAAATGCGATGTGTTTGCCAATACGGCGATGCAACAATACTAGGAGGATGGCAATGAAACATTTAATCGAACAAGACAAACAAGTATATGATGTGATTCAAGATGAATTAAAGCGTCAAAGAACAAAAATCGAGTTAATTGCTTCTGAAAACTTTGTAAGTGAAGCGGTTATGGAAGCTCAAGGTTCAGTTTTAACAAATAAATATGCGGAAGGTTATCCTGGAAAACGTTACTATGGTGGCTGTGAGCATGTGGATGTTGTAGAAGATTTAGCAAGAGATCGTGCGAAAGAAATTTTCGGAGCAGAATATGTTAACGTACAACCACATTCAGGTGCACAAGCTAATATGGCTGTATACTTTACAATTCTAGAGCCTGGCGACACGGTACTTGGAATGAATTTATCTCACGGTGGTCACTTAACGCATGGTAGCCACGTAAACTTCAGTGGAATTCTTTATAATTTCGTAGAATATGGTGTAGATGAAGTTACAAACCGTATTGATTATGATGATGTTCGTGCGAAAGCTTTAGAACATAAGCCAAAACTAATTGTTGCTGGGGCTAGTGCATACCCTCGTGCAATTGATTTTAAGAAGTTTAAAGAGATTGCTGATGAAGTAGGTGCACTATTCATGGTGGATATGGCACATATCGCCGGATTAGTTGCTACTGGCTTACATGAAAGCCCGGTTCCATACGCCGACTTTGTAACAACAACTACTCATAAAACATTGCGCGGACCTCGTGGTGGGATGATTCTTTGTAAAGAAGAATATGGAAAGAAAATCGATAAAACTGTATTCCCTGGGGTTCAAGGTGGACCATTGATGCATGTTATTGCAGGTAAAGCAGTAGCATTAGGAGAAGCATTACAAGATTCTTTCAAAGAGTATGCAGCTAATATTATTAAAAACGCTAAACGTCTTGCGGAAGGCTTAAAGAAAGAAGGTTTCCGCCTAGTATCTGATGGAACGGACAATCACTTAATTCTAGTAGACGTAAGTGGATTTAATCTTACTGGTAAAGTAGCGGAGCATGTACTAGATGAAATTGGTATAACAGTTAACAAAAATGCGATTCCATTCGATAAGGAAAAGCCATTTGTTACTAGTGGTATTCGTATCGGTACAGCAGCGGTAACATCTCGTGGCTTTGTTGAAGAAGATATGGACGAAATTGCTAGCCTAATTGGATTAGCACTAAAAAATCCTGAAGACGAAGCAAAATTAGCTGAAGCAAAACAACGTGTTGAAGCATTATCAGGAAAGTACGAGCTTTATCCATCACTTTAATAAAAATAAAAACTACTAAGCATAATTTTTGGCTTAGTAGTTTTTTTGTATGTGAAGAGGGAAAACTATAATGAAAAAACAAAACCTGTTCAATAAAAAACGATGAGTCAATCTGCTTTTTATCATATGATAAGTAATGAAGTTTTTCTAACATATGATTAAGATTATTGATACTTGCTATTTTTTTATGTAGAATTAACAGAAGTGTGTTTTTTTTAATACCTAAAATTACTTTCAAATAGAAAAGGAGAGTTCCTCCATGGCAAAAGTTTATGTATTCGATCACCCATTAATTCAACACAAGCTAACATATATTCGTGACAAATCAACAGGTACGAAAGAATTCCGCGAGCTTGTAGATGAAGTAGCAACACTTATGGCATTTGAAATCACTCGTGATATGCCACTTGAAGAAGTAGATGTAGAAACTCCAGTTGAAGTATCAAAATCTAAAATTTTATCTGGTAAGAAATTAGGTATCGTTCCAATTCTACGTGCTGGTATTGGTATGGTAGACGGTATTCTTAAGTTAATCCCAGCTGCAAAAGTTGGACACATCGGTCTTTACAGAGATCCAAAAACATTAATGCCAGTAGAATACTATGTGAAATTACCTAGCGATGTAGAAGAAAGAGATTTCATCGTAGTAGACCCAATGCTTGCAACAGGTGGTTCTGCTATCGAAGCAATTAACTCACTTAAAAAGCGTGGCGGTAAAAATATTAAATTTATGTGCTTAATTGCAGCTCCAGAAGGTGTAGAAGCATTACAAAAAGCACATGAAGATGTTGATATTTACATTGCAGCACTTGATGAAAAATTAAATGAAAAAGGCTATATTGTTCCTGGTTTAGGTGATGCGGGAGACCGTTTATTCGGAACAAAATAGGAAAAGGTGATATTGATGACCCAGCGAATTAAGGTAATGACAATCTTCGGGACGAGACCTGAAGCTATAAAAATGGCTCCATTAGTTTTAGAACTTCAAAAGCAATCTCAGCATTTTGAATCGATTGTAACCGTAACTGCTCAACACCGACAAATGCTGGATCAAGTTCTGGAGATTTTTGATATTAAACCTGATTATGATTTAAACATTATGAAAGACCGTCAAACATTAATTGATGTAACAACACGCGGTTTAGAAGGTTTAGATAAAGTCATGAAAGAAGTACAACCAGACATCGTACTTGTTCACGGAGATACAACGACAACATTTATTGCAGCTCTTGCTGCATTCTATAATAAGATTGTTGTTGGTCACGTTGAGGCAGGATTACGTACTTGGAATAAGTACTCTCCATACCCAGAAGAAATGAATCGTCAACTAACGGGTGTTATGGCAGATTTGCATTTTTCACCAACGCCTAAGTCAGCTGAAAATTTATTGAATGAAAATAAAGATAAAGAAACGATTTTTATTACGGGTAATACAGCGATTGATGCACTTGCTACTACAGTTAAGGAAGAGTACAGCCATCCTGTATTAGAGAAGCTTGGAAATGATCGTTTAATCTTATTAACAGCTCATCGTCGTGAGAATTTGGGACAACCTATGCGAAATATGTTCAGAGCCGTTAAACGTATTGTGGACGAGCATGATGATGTTCAAGTGATCTATCCTGTTCACTTAAATCCAGTTGTACGTGAAATTGCGGATGAAGTTCTAGGAAATGACCCAAGAATTCAATTGATTGAGCCATTAGATGTATATGACTTCCATAACTTTGCTTCAAGAGCTCACTTGATTCTTACTGATTCAGGTGGTGTACAAGAAGAAGCTCCTTCACTTGCTGTTCCAGTATTGGTTTTACGTGATACGACAGAACGCCCTGAAGGAATTGAAGCTGGTACATTGAAACTTGCTGGTACGGAAGAAGAAACAATCTATGGTATGGCTAAAGAGCTTTTAACTAATCAAGAAGCTTACGAAGCGATGGCACATGCTGCTAATCCATATGGTGATGGAAAAGCTTCAGAACGAATTGCAAAAGCAATCCGCTTCTATTTCAAGCAAACAAAAGAAGTGCCAAAGCCATATAATCCTTTAGAGAAATAAGATTAATTCATAATTGAAAGACACATCATAACCCGATGTGTCTTTTTTTTTGTTGTGGGAAAAGCATTATAGAGAAAAAATTTGCATACATCTTTTTCGTTTAGTCACAATAAAGAGAGGAGGAATTTGGCATGAAAAAAAATATTTTTCTTCTATTATTATTGTCTTTCTTTATAGCTGCATTTTCGAGCTCTGCTGAGGCTGATGTAAAAAGAGAAGAGGAGAGTATAAATAAAAACATAATAGCTATCGTTACGTCTGAGGATAAAGCATCTTTAAATGTTAAATTACAGTTCGCCCGACACTATCCTGGTATTACAATCAGAAAAATTTTTCGTTATGCACTTTATGGTTTCTCTATTGAAGGAAAGCGGAAAGATATAACAGCATTCAAACGCGCGATAGGTGAAGGTTATTTACATGAGGCAGTTTCCTACACAATGACGATTAATGAGAGTGTTCCTTTTATAGGAGGTCGAGCTATTCAAGGGCTATATGATAATCGAAATCAGAGAGTTACAGGGAAAGGTGTAAAGATAGGTGTTATTGATACAGGAATTGATTATACTCATCCAGATTTGAAACGTGTTTACAAAGGTGGTAGGGATTTGGTAGATGGTGACGATGACCCGATGGAAACGCTTTCCCCTTCTTTCTTTGCAACGTTACATGGAACTCATGTAGCAGGTATTATTAGCGCGAATGGAAAAATGCAAGGTGTTGCGCCTGGTGCTGAAATATATGCGTATCGGGCGTTAGGGCCTGGTGGTTCGGGAACATCAGAAGGAATTATTGCCGCTATTGAAGCAGCAATATCAGATCGAATGGATATTATTAACCTGTCATTAGGAAATACTATTAATGGGCCAGACTTACCCATTACATTAGCTTTAAATAAAGCAGTTGATTTAGGTATCACTGCTGTTGTTTCAAGTGGTAATTCGGGACCAAGTCCGTGGACCGTTGGCTCTCCCGGAACGTCAACAAAAGCTATATCAGTAGGAGCTTCTTATCCGCCTGTTAAGCAATCAACGCTACAAGTTGGTTTAGGGGTAAATCGTTTGAGAATTCCATTACAGCAAATTTACGGTGCCAAAGAATGGAGTTATTATTCTTCGAAGCAGATGATTGATGGCGGATATGGAAAGAAGGAAGAGTTGAATAATGCGAACGGGTATGTAGTTTTACTTAAACGGGGAAAGATAAGTTTGCAAAAAAAAATCAAAAATGCAGAAGATAAAGGAGCGGTAGGGGTCATTATTTATAATGATATTGATGGAGGCTTTATCGGGAGTGTGACGAAGAATGTTAATGTCCCAGCGGTGACAATCGAGAAAAAAGAAGGATTGCAGTTAAAAAAGCTTTTAAAAATAAATCCAAGAATGCTTGTGCAAACAGTTCTATTAAAGGAGCAGGACCATTTAGCAAGCTTTAGTTCTCGCGGTCCGGTAACAGTTAGTTGGGAAATCAAACCAGATGTGGTTGCACCAGGAGTAGCTATCGATTCTACTGTTCCAGGTGGATATATAGCCTTGCAGGGAACGAGCATGGCAGCTCCACATGTAGCTGGTGCTGCAGCTTTATTGAAACAAGCTCACCCTGAATGGAAGCCAGATCAAATCAAGTCGGCATTAATGTCTACTGCCAAGCTATTGACTAAGCCAGATGGTACATACTATAAAACGTATGAACAAGGAGCGGGGCGTATACAGATAGATCAAGCAGTTCAAGCAGATACATTTTTTTATCCGAATTCATTAACTTTTGGTTTGTTTAATCGTTATCGTGGTGAACATCAACATGTGAAAGAATTAGTTATTGAGAACAAAAGTAAATACTCTAAGCATTATTCTTTTATTATTCCGAAAGATGATGTAGGTTTATTATGGAAGGTGCCATTCTCATTTACACTTAAGTCAAATGAGAAAAGAAAAGTATATATTTCGTTATCTGTAAATGGTTCTAAATTAAAAAAAGGTGTTTATGAAGGATATTTTCTTGTGAAAGAGGGAACTAAAAGCCTACATATCCCGTATATATACTTGAATGAGGAACCAGAATATCCTCGAATTATGGGTTTTTATTTTAGTTCCGGTGATTTGCCTGACACGTACCGCTATGAAATGTATGTTCCGGATGGAGGAGATGAGCTAACAATTGCTCTATATGATTATGATACGTATCGATATGTAGGGTTGCTTGATCAAGCGAATCCGCTTCCTAAAGGTTTGATACAAAAAAGTTTTAAACGAACAGAGCTTCCGCCGGCGGGTCTCTATCATGCTATTCTCGTGGTTAAAAAAGGAAATAAGAGCGAAGAATATCATAAAATGATTGAAATAAACTAATTAATTGTATTTTTTTGCAAAAATGTGAACAACTGGTTAAAATGATTTTCCTTAAAGTAAATTCCGTTATACGTTCATTGACAACGCAAAGAGCCTATTGTATTATAACAAAGGATGTAAATTGATAGGGTTTTCTAAAAATTTAGTATAATTTATTTTACAACCTACTCATGTTGTTAAGGGTAGTAACTTTTTATGGGCTTAAACGCCTTTTTACTATGTACTTGGGAGAAAAATGTCTTATATTTGTCGATTTTTTGTAGATAATTTGTGATATTTTGTCGATACTTTCGACAAATTCTCATATAGAATGTTTGTATTCTACACTTTTGTAAAAAATTGATGTAATAGTAAATAGATTTACTATTTTAAATAATATAAACATGGTTTTGCAGTTTTCTAGGTATCATGTGAATGTATAATTGCGTTAAGTACATAAATAATTAGGAGATTAATTAAAAAATGCAAGAACTGCAGTTGTTAATGAAAGCCTCGCTGAAATATTTACTCTATATAATGGCTCTTTTCGTCCTAGGATGGGGTTTTACAGATTATAAAACTGTTTTTGCAGGTCTCATTCTTGGTATGGTTGTAGGATTATTTAATGTTTGGTTGCTAGCGAAAAGAACAATGAAAATTGGTCAAGCAGCAGTTGAGGGTAAGAAGGCTAAATCTGTTGGAAGTATTTCACGATATGCCTCTGCCATATTAGCTACAATGATTGCTTTAGAGTTTCCTGAGCATTTTAGCATCATTGGTACTGTATTGGGATTAGTGACAACTACGGTTGTCGTTATTATAGTTTTTATTATCCAAAAATATAATGTCAATAACGAGGAAGAGAGGTGAATACTCTTGGATCATGGTGCTCCTATTGTTAAAATTGCAGGATTGCAATTTAACTTAGCAAACAACTTGATGATTGTAGTAGCATGCGTAATAACTTTCCTTATTGCTTTCATTGCTACACGTAATTTACAACTCAAACCTACTGGTAAACAAAACTTTATCGAGTGGGTACTAGATTTCGTAAAAAATATCATTAACAGTGCAATGGATTGGAAGTCAGGTGCTCGCTTCTTAATGCTAGGTATGACTTTAATTATGTATATCTTCATTGCTAACATGCTAGGTCTACCATTTAGTGTTGTGTTAGGTCCTGAACATGAACTATGGTGGAAATCACCAACTGCTGATCCAGCGGTTACATTATCATTATCATTAATGATTTTGGCGTTAACACACTATTATGGTGTAAGAATGAAAGGGATGGGCAATTATGCTAGAAGCTATTTCCAACCAGTTGGCTTCTTATTCCCAATTAAAATTATTGAAGAATTTGCGAATACATTAACGTTAGGTCTGCGACTTTACGGTAATATTTTTGCGGGTGAAATTCTTCTAGGTTTATTAGCAGGTCTAGGTGCTGGTAGCGTCCTTGGATTTGCTGGTGCAGTCATTCCAATGATTGCTTGGCAAGGTTTCTCCATTTTCGTAGGTGGAGTTCAAGCGTTTATCTTTACAATGTTAACAATGGTTTACTTGGCTCACAAAGTGGCTGATGACCATTAATTATAAAATTCTTTACTTTATGTAAGAAAATAAACTTTAATTCATTTTAGGAGGATATTTAACATGACAGGTTTGGGTGTTATAGCAGCTGCATTAGCAATCGGTTTAGGTGCAGTAGGTGCAGGTATTGGTAACGGTTTACTAATCTCACGTACAATTGAAGGGATTGCTCGTCAACCAGAACTTAAAGGTACTTTACAAACTGTAATGTTCATCGGTGTTGGTTTAGTAGAGGTACTACCAATCATCGCTACAGTTATTGCGTTCATGGTTATCGGTAAATAATTTTCTTCAAGAAAAGGTAAAAATGGCGAAGATCATTACCATAGACCTTCGCCATTCCTTTATGTTTCATAACAATTAAGCGTATGTATTAAATATATGTAAGTTTTTCTTTTTAGGTTATCATTTTCGAATTACTCTTTGAAAGGAGTGAACCAATCGTGTTAACGAATAGTTTTGTGGTAGGATCTGGCGTTGGATTTAATGGTGGAGATATACTTGTTCAATTAGTATGTTTTATCATCTTGTTAGCATTACTAAGAAAGTTCGCGTGGGGCCCGCTTGTTAATATGATGAAACAACGTGAAGAACACGTTGCAAATGAAATCGATCAAGCAGAGAAAACTCGTGCTGAAGCGAAGAAATATCTTGAAGAGCAACGCGCTCTAGTAAAACAATCACGTGAAGAAGCACAAACTTTAATTGAAAATGCGAAGAAGCAAGGTGAAGCACAACGTGATGAAATCGTTGTTGCTGCACGTGCGGAAGCAGATCGTCTTAAAGAAAATGCAAAACGTGAGATTATTACTGAAAGAGAGAAAGCTGTTGCAGCATTACGCGAGCAAGTGGCATCATTATCAGTTCTTATTGCTTCTAAAGTAATTGAGAAAGAACTTACAGTAGCAGATCAAGACAAGTTAATCAATGAATATCTTCAAAAGGCAGGAGAAGAGCGATGAGCAATACTATTGTAGCAAAACGTTATGCAATGGCTCTTTTAGAAATTGCGAAAGAAAAGAATATTCTTGATCAACTAGCGGAAGAAGCTCGTACTGTGAAAGAAGTATTTACTTCAAATACAGAGATTACTGGCTTTTTGAAGCATCCAAAAGTTTCATCACAACAAAAAAAGCAGTTTATCGATGAAGTATTTTCAGGTGTTTCTCAGGAGATGAAAAATACACTTATGCTAATGATTGAGCGTCAACGTATCGAAGAAATTAAGCAGATGGCTGCTGATTTAGTAGATTCGATTAATGATGTTAAATCTGTAGCAGAAGCGGTAGTTTATACAACGAGACCACTGACAGATGCAGAACGTGAAGCAGTTTCAACTGTTTTTGCAGCGAAAATAGGAAAACAATCTTTAATAATAGATAATGTTGTTGATAGTGATTTAATCGGTGGAATTAAACTTCGCATCGGAAACCGTATTTTTGATGGAAGTGTAAGCGGTAAGCTTCAACGATTAGAACGTAAACTATTAGCTTAAACAATCGTAGATAGGGGTGAATTTCATGGGCATTAAAGCTGAAGAAATCAGTGCGCTTATTAAAAAGCAAATTGAAAACTATCAGTCAGAGATCGAAGTAAGCGATGTAGGTACAGTTATCTCAGTTGGTGACGGTATCGCACGTGTTCATGGTCTTGATAATGTAATGGCTGGAGAGCTTGTTGAGTTCTCTAACGGTGCTATGGGTATGGCACAAAACCTTGAGTCAAATAACGTTGGTATCGTTATTCTTGGGCCTTTCGCGGAAATTCGTGAAGGAAGCGACGTTAAACGTACAGGTCGTATCATGGAAGTTCCTGTAGGTGAAGAATTAATTGGACGTGTAGTAAATTCACTAGGTCAACCAGTTGATGGTTTAGGTCCTATTAATACTACTAAAACTCGCCCAATTGAAAGTCCTGCAACTGGTGTAATGGATCGTAAATCAGTAGATCAACCATTACAAACAGGTATTAAAGCAATCGATGCTCTTGTACCAATTGGACGTGGTCAACGTGAGTTAATCATCGGGGACCGTCAAACAGGTAAAACATCAGTAGCAATCGATACAATCTTGAACCAAGCGGATCAAGATATGATTTGTATCTATGTTGCTATTGGTCAAAAAGAATCAACTGTTCGTGCTACAGTTGAAACATTACGTAAGAACGGTGCTTTAGATTACACAATCGTTGTAACAGCATCTGCTTCTCAACCTGCACCATTACTATTCTTAGCTCCTTATGCTGGTGTAGCTATGGGTGAGGAATTCATGTTTAATGGTAAGCATGTTCTGATTGTTTATGATGATTTATCAAAACAAGCTTCTGCATACCGTGAACTTTCATTATTATTACGTCGTCCTCCAGGTCGTGAGGCATTCCCAGGGGATGTATTCTACTTGCATTCACGTCTATTAGAACGTGCCGCTAAGTTGAATGATACGTTAGGTGGAGGTTCTATTACAGCACTTCCATTCGTTGAAACACAAGCAGGGGATATCTCAGCTTACATTCCAACGAACGTAATTTCTATCACTGATGGACAAATCTTCTTACAATCTGATCTATTCTTCTCTGGTGTACGTCCAGCGATTAATGCGGGTCTTTCAGTATCTCGTGTAGGTGGATCAGCTCAAATTAAAGCAATGAAAAAAGTTGCTGGTACATTACGTCTTGACTTAGCTTCTTTCCGCGAGCTTGAAGCGTTTGCTCAATTCGGTTCTGACCTTGATAAAGCAACTAAAGCAAAACTTGATCGTGGTGCTCGTACAGTTGAAGTACTGAAACAAGATCTAAACAAACCACTTAAAGTTGAGAAGCAAGTTATGATTCTTTATGCATTAACTCGTGGTCATTTAGATGATGTTGCAGTTGCTGATATTCGTCGCTTTGAAGCGGAATATTTAAACTGGCTAGAACATAACCACTCTGAATTGTTAGATGAAATTCGTACTACAGGTAACTTACCTAAAGAAGACGCAATTAATGCTGCTATCGCTGAGTTCAAGAAAACTTTCGTAGCAACAGCATAATATCTAACAATATGAAAAGGGTGGTGAGAAAGAATGGCATCTTTACGCGATATTAAGTCTCGTATAACATCTACTAAGAAGACGAGTCAAATTACGAAAGCGATGGAAATGGTATCTGCTTCGAAATTAAACCGTGCTGAAGCAAATGCGAAAGCATTTGTTCCTTACATGGAGAAAATTCAAGAAGTAGTTGCAAACATCGCGGTTGGTGCATCTGGTGTGAAACACCCTATGCTAATGTCTCGTCCAGTGAAGAAAACAGGTTATATTGTTATCACTTCTGACCGTGGATTAGCGGGAGCATATAATAGTAGCGTTCTCCGTCAAGTCTTTCAAACAATTAAGCAACGCCACAAATCTGAAAGTGAATACGGTATTATCGTAATGGGTCGTGTTGGACGCGATTTCTTTAAAGCGCGTGGTATGAATATTATGCTTGATATTACAGGTATTTCAGACCAACCATCATTTAGCGATATAAGTGAGATGACGAAGCAAACAGTTGGAATGTTCGTTGATGGAACATTTGATGAACTGTACCTTCACTACAATCACTTCGTAAGTAAAATTTCATCAGAGGTTACTGAGAAAAAGCTTCTTCCATTAACAGATATAGCTGTTTCTTCTAAAGTAACATCATATGAATTTGAACCTTCACCTGAAGAGATTTTGGAAGTTCTTCTTCCTCAGTATGCGGAAAGCTTAATTTATGGTGCATTACTTGATGGTAAAGCGAGTGAACATGCTTCTCGTATGACAGCAATGAAGAGTGCTACTGATAATGCTGCAGATTTAATTAGCAATCTTTCATTAGTATATAACCGTGCAAGACAAGCTGCGATTACACAAGAAATCACTGAGATTGTCGGTGGAGCAGCAGCGTTAGAATAATCAATCATAGTACGAGGGATTAGCATTTTGCTTCCCTTGTTCTTAAATAATAGATCGTGTTTTACAAGTAATGATAGGAGGGAAAACGATGATTAAAGGACGCATTTCTCAAGTAACGGGTCCAGTTATTGACGTAAAGTTTGAAAGCGGAAAGCTTCCTCAACTATACAATGCATTAGTAGTAAAAAATGCAGCTACTGGCGATTCCCTAACATTAGAAGTTGCCCTTCATTTAGGTGATGATACAGTTCGTACTGTAGCGATGGCTTCAACTGACGGTATCACTCGCGGAGCTGAGGCTGTAGATACTGGTGCTCCAATTTCTGTACCAGTAGGAGATGTAACGTTAGGACGTGTATTTAACGTATTAGGTGAAAATATTGACTTGTTTGATCCACTACCAGCAGATGTACGTAGAGATCCAATTCATAGACAAGCACCAACATTTGAACAACTTTCTACTCAAGTAGAAATTTTAGAAACAGGTATTAAAGTAGTAGACTTACTTGCACCATATATTAAAGGTGGAAAAATCGGTCTATTCGGTGGTGCAGGTGTTGGTAAAACAGTTCTTATCCAAGAACTTATCAACAATATCGCACAAGAACATGGTGGTATTTCTGTATTCGCGGGTGTTGGTGAACGTACTCGTGAAGGAAATGACTTATTCCATGAAATGAGCGACTCTGGCGTTATTAAGAAAACTGCCATGGTATTCGGTCAAATGAATGAGCCACCTGGAGCACGTATGCGTGTTGCACTTAGTGGTCTTACAATGGCTGAATATTTCCGTGATGAGCAAGGTCAAGACGTGTTATTCTTCATCGATAACATCTTCCGCTTTACTCAAGCAGGTTCTGAGGTATCTGCGTTACTTGGACGTATGCCATCTGCCGTTGGTTACCAACCAACTCTTGCAACTGAGATGGGTCAACTTCAAGAGCGTATCACATCTACTAGCGTAGGTTCAGTTACATCTATCCAAGCGATTTACGTACCAGCCGATGACTATACGGATCCGGCTCCAGCGACTACATTCGCTCACTTAGATGCAACTACAAACTTAGAGCGTAAACTTTCTGAAATGGGTATCTACCCTGCGGTGGATCCTCTTGCTTCAACTTCTCGTGCATTGTCACCAGAAGTCGTTGGAGAAGAGCATTATGAAGTTGCTCGTAATGTACAACAAACATTACAAAAATATAAAGAGCTACAAGATATCATTGCAATCTTAGGTATGGATGAGCTTTCTGAAGATGACAAGTTAGTCGTTGCACGTGCTCGTCGTATTCAAAACTTCTTATCACAAAACTTCCACGTTGCGGAGCAATTTACTGGTCAAAAAGGTTCTTACGTTCCTGTTAAAGAAACAGTAAGTGGCTTTAAAGAAATCTTAGAAGGTAAGTACGATGACCTTCCTGAAGATGCTTTCCGTCTAGTTGGACGTATTGAAGAAGTAGTAGAAAAAGCAAAAGCAATGGCTTAATAAAGGGACCTAGGAGGGTATGAAATGAAGACGATAGAAGTCAATGTTGTTACTCCCAATGGCCCAGTATATAATGGTGAAGTCGAAATGGTGAGCACAAAAGCTCAAAGCGGGGAGCTAGGTATTCTACCAGGCCATATTTCAATGGTTGCTCCTTTAAGAATTGGTGCTGTTCGTCTTAAAAATGGTGGAAAAACAGAATTCGTTGCAGTTAGCGGTGGATTTTTGGAAGTACGCCCTGACAAAATCACGATTCTTGCTCAATCAGCAGAGCTAGCAGAACATATTGATCTTGCTAGAGCAATTGCTGCGAGAGATCGTGCTGAGCGACGCGTGCAAGATAAGCAAGATACTGTTGACGCTAAGCGTGCAGAACTTGCTTTGAAACGTGCCATTAATCGTATTTCAGTATATGAGAGCCTGAAGTAAAATAATGAAGAGGTCGTTGTGAGAGAGAATTTCTTTCACAACGACCTCTTTTTTGATTGAAAAATAAAGAGAGAGCAATTTATTAAAAAAGTGGTTCTATTTTTGAACTTGTCGACACTTATTTGTAACAATGTTATAATGTAGATAATTACATATTATGTTATTTTTTGGTGTTTCGGAGTGGAGAGTATTACTCTCTACTCTTTGACATATACAAAAAATTAAAGGGGGAGGGGCATGGAATTATTAAACTGGTATCAGAATAATTATCTGATTGTCTTTGTTTTTCTATGTCTAGGGGTACTACTACCGATTGTAGCTCTTTTTTTGGGCAAGTTGTTAAGACCTTATAAGCCAAGTGCAGCGAAGTATACGACGTACGAAAGTGGAATCGAACCGTTCCATGATTCAAGGGTTCAATTCAATGTACGTTACTATATGTTTGCCCTTTTATTTGTCATCTTTGATGTAGAAACGGTTTTTCTTTACCCATGGGCAGTGGCCTATGAGAAACTTGGGATTTTTGCGTTAATAGAAATGTTGATCTTTGTAGCAATGTTATTACTTGGTCTCATCTATGCTTGGAAGAAGAAGGTGTTAAAATGGACCTAAAGTTAGATGGAATTTCTACGCAAGAAATGGAAAATTTACGACAAAATATCTTTTTAGCGACTTTGGAGCAAATGAAAGCTTGGGCTAGAAGTAACTCTCTATGGCCTATGACGTTTGGTCTTGCTTGTTGTGCCATTGAAATGATGGGAGTAGGCTCTTCACATTATGATTTAGATCGATTTGGATCATTCTTTCGGACATCACCACGTCAATCAGATGTTATGATTGTGTCTGGCACAGTTACGAAGAAAATGGCTCCGATTGTTAGAAGACTATATGACCAAATGCCAGAACCAAAATGGGTTATTGCTATGGGATCATGTGCTACGGCTGGAGGTCCATATGTAAAATCATATAGTGTAGTAAAAGGTGTTGATCAAATTGTTCCGGTAGATGTATATATCCCTGGATGCCCACCGAATCCGGCTGCTTTAATGTATGGCATCAATAAACTACGTGAAAAAATCCGCTACGAAGCGAAAACTGGGAAGCGGGTGATGTAGCGTGAATGAAAAAGATACCGAGCAATTAAAAAAAGAGAAAATGACCAACGACAAAGAAATAGTTACATCAAAAATGAGTAATGAAAAGCTTGAAAAACAACCAGTAAATAAATTAAACTCTAACCCTCTCGAATCTACAAATAATCAAGCTGAAGAAACGGAGCAACCGAAGCGTACCGTAGAAGCTAAAGATACAGATATATCACCAGAAAAGGCAAAAGCAATTGCTGCTGCAAAGGCGAAAGCAGCTGCGATGGCAAAAACACGTACTGCAAAAGCAAAAGAAGAGAAAAAAGAAGAAGTATTAGAACCTTCACATAATCAACCATTGCTAGATAAGTATATTAAAATTATCGAAGAACAAATAGGGAAGGATGCCTTGGAAGATTATTATATTAATAGATTATCTAAGCATGTGCCTACAGTTATTGTGAAACAGGAACGTTATTTTAAATTAGCAACGGTTTTAAAAAAACATGCAGAACTTCAATTTGACTATTTAGTTGAGCTACACGGAACAGATTTTGTAACGCATATGGAAGTCTATGTATATTTGTATGCGCTATCATTTAATCAGCCAATTGTAGTGAAAGTGAAATTAGACCGCGAAAAGCCTACTATTCCATCTCTTGCATCGTTATGGGAAGGTGCTAATTGGCCTGAATGTGAAGCGTATGATCTACTAGGAATTCAATTTGAAAATCATCCAGATTTGAAGCGGATTCTATTAGGTGAAGAATGGATTGGTTATCCGTTAAGAAAAGACTATGAGCCGCACGATGTGGAGGTGTAACAGATGATACGCACAGAAGAAATGCTATTAAATGTTGGTCCTCAGCATCCAAGTACACATGGCGTGTTTCGTCTTGTCGTCAAGATTGATGGAGAAATCATAACTGAAGCTACACCTGTTATAGGTTATTTACATCGCGGAACGGAAAAATTAGCAGAAAGTCTGCAGTATACACAAATTATTCCATATACCGATCGGCTGGATTATATTGCTGGCATGACGAATAATTATGTATTATGTCATGCAGTAGAAACGATGATGGGTGTAGAAGTCCCGGATCGAGCAGAATATTTACGTGTGTTAGCAATGGAGTTAGGGAGAATTTCCAGTCATTTAGTATGGTGGGGCACGTATTTATTAGATATAGGTGCTATTAGTCCATTTTTATATGCTTTCCGTGAAAGGGAAATGATTCTTAATTTCTTAAATGAATTGTCTGGAGCGCGTTTAACTTTTAACTACATGCGAGTTGGTGGTGTGAAATGGGATGCACCAGATGGCTGGATTGAGAAGGTTCGGGATTTCGTTCCGTATATGCGGGAACAACTTGCTGGCTATCATGAACTAGTAACAGGTAACGAAATATTTATGAATCGTATTAAAGGAGTGGGCGTTTATTCGAAGAAAGATGCACTGAACTATTCCTTAAGTGGTGCTAACTTAAGGAGTACGGGTGTAAAATGGGATCTTCGTAAGAATGAACCATACTGTATTTATGATCGTTTTACATTTGATGTCCCTACTCGTCAGGAAGGTGATGCTTGGGCAAGATATCATTGTCGTCTAGAAGAAATTGAGGAGTCGCTGAAGATTGTTGAACAAGCGGTTGAACAATTTCCGAGTGAGGGTTCCATAATGGGGAAAGTACCGAGAATCATTAAAGCACCTGCTGGAGAAGCACTTGTAAGAATTGAGTCACCAAGAGGAGAAATAGGCTGCTATATTTCAAGCGACGGTAAGAAAGAACCTTATCGACTGAAATTCCGCCGTCCATCATTTTATAACCTTCAAATTTTACCGAAATTATTGAAGGGAGAAAATATTGCAAACCTCATTGCCATTTTAGGAGCAATTGATATTGTTCTAGGGGAGGTAGATGGATAATGATTGAAGATTTGATTCATTCGCCAGCTGGAGCAATGAATTTTGGTATCTTTTTTCTATTAGCCATAGTCTTTTTACTCATATTATTAGCCTTTGTAACATATGCCATATTAGCTGAACGGAAAGTTATGGGGTTTATGCAATTACGATATGGTCCTAATCATGTCGGGGGCAGATGGGGTTTGTTGCAAACGGTAGCAGACGTATTAAAGCTCCTTCTTAAGGAAGATATTATTCCAAAAATGGCTGATAAACCTTTATTTATAATAGCACCTGTCATCGCATTTGCACCCGCATTTATGATATTAGCAACAATCCCATTTACGGATAAGTTTCAATTTGCCGATATTGGAATTGGCTTATTGTACTATATTGCCATTTCCGGTATTACGACCGTTGGTATTGTAGCTGGAGGATGGGCATCGAATAACAAATATGCTCTTCTAGGCGGAATGCGTGCTGCTGCTCAGATGATTTCATACGAAATTCCACTAGTTATGTCTGTTGTAGGAGTTATTTTAATAGCGGGAAGTTTAAATCTAAACGATATTGTGGCGGCTCAGGAGCATTATTGGTTTATTATTATGCAACCGCTAGCGTTTATTATTTTTATCATAGCTTCAGTTTCAGAATTAAATCGTACACCGTTTGATTTACCTGAGGCTGAATCGGAACTAGTAGCTGGATTTCATACTGAATATTCTGGTTTTCGTTGGGCGTTCTTCATGCTGGCAGAGTATGTATACTTGTTTGCGATGGGTGCGTTGACTACTGTGTTGTTTTTAGGTGGTTGGCTACCGCTATTCTCTTTCCTTGATTTCATTCCTGGTGCTGTTTGGTTTGCGTTTAAATTTAGCGTTGTAATCTTTATTTTAATTTGGATTCGTGCTTCATTTCCTCGTATTCGAGCTGACCAATTGATGGAGTTTGGCTGGAAGGTATTACTACCATTAGCGCTAGCTAATATTTTTATTACTGCTATTTTGAAAGAGTTAATTTAAGTGAATAGTTCAGCTATACCGA
This sequence comes from Bacillus massiliigorillae, assembly GCF_000380245.2. GTDB lineage: Bacteria > Bacillota > Bacilli > Bacillales > DSM-1321 > Bacillus_AD > Bacillus_AD massiliigorillae. Next base: position 386,393 of record NZ_HG428742.1, on the reverse strand, counting down.
TAAGGGGTGGTAAAAATGCTTGGACTTGTAAAAGGTTTAAAATATACATTAAAAAACTTAACACGGAGTAAAGTCACATATGATTATCCAAATGAACCGTTGCCTTTACCTGATCGTTATCGAGGTATTCAAAAGTTTTATCCTGAGAAATGTACGGTTTGTAATCAGTGTGCAAATATTTGTCCGACAGATTGCATTACATTGTTTGGCAGCAAGCATCCTGACCCGTCAAAGAAAGGGAAGATTATTGAAACATTTGATATCAATTTTGAGATTTGCATTCTATGTGATTTATGTACAGAAGTTTGCCCGACGGAAGCAATTATCATGTCAAATAATTTTGAGCTAGCTGAGTTTAGTAGAGATCAATTGTTTAAGAATCTTCAATGGCTCGATGAGAATGATACGAATCCCAGAAAGGAGAATAAGCCATGAGCCTTTCTGGTGAAATGATTGCTTTTATGATGTTAGCACTTGTCGCTGTAATAGGGGGACTCCTATTGCTTAGTTTACGAAAAGTTGTGCATATGGTAATAGCGGTCGTATTTACGTTTATTAGTATTGCAGGATTATATATTTTACTCTCGGCAGAATTTCTAGCAGCAGTTCAAATTTTAATCTATTCAGGTGCGATTACAATAATGATGCTTTTCGGTATTATGCTGACGAAGCATAATGACAAAGAAGAAGAGCGGGGAAATCGTATACGGAAATGGTTTATTTTATTAGGGATTGCTGGTTTCGCTGTCACTGTATACCTAGGGATTTATAATTTTGATATACCTTCTGCAGCTACGAATTTACATGTAGATAACACAAAGCAAATTGGGATTGAGCTTTTTTCGAAGTATGCAATTCCATTTGAATTAGTTTCCATTTTACTATTAGTTGCATTAATAGGAGCTGTTATTTTAGCAAAACGAGATCCTGAAGAGGAGGCGGAGAAATAATGTCAACAATTCCTCTTTCAGCTTATTTAGTTCTAGCTCTTGTTTTATTTTGTATCGGTTTATATGGTGCTTTAACGAAGAAGAATATTGTCATTGTATTGCTCTGTATCGAAGTGATGTTAAATGCAGTCAATATCAATCTAGTTGCTTTTAGTAAATTTGGGCTAACTCCATCTATTACTGGTCAGGTTTTCTCTTTATTTACGATTTCAGTTGCCGCGGCTGAAGTAGCTGTTGGATTAGCGATCTTAATTTCGCTATATCGCAATAAAAAATCAGTAAACATACATGATATAGATTCGATGAAAAATTAGATAGTGTGAAGCTCATGTTAAAAGAAAAGACGTGCATAGTGCCAGTTATAGAGCCTTTGTACGTTTAAGAAGGGGATTCTATACGATGGAGAATGCTTGGATTATACCGCTACTTCCGCTATTCTCGTTCTTGTTCCTTCTTCTATTCGGTAAGAGATTAAGAGAATCAAGCGCTTATGTAGGGATTATTTTGACGCTAGGTTCTTTTATCTATTCGGTATTGGTGCTCATTGAAAGACTATCGGAGCCCACTTATAAAGCCGAAGCCAATTGGCTAACAATAGGGGATGTGCAATTAACAGCGGGATTTGAAATTAATCAATTAAATGCATTAATGCTAGTAATTGTGTCACTAGTAAGCTTTCTGGTTCATACGTATTCAAAAGAATATATGCGTGGTGATGAGCGACTTCCTGTATTTTATGCATATTTAGGTTTATTTACATTTGCGATGCTTGGGTTGGTTATTTCACCAAATTTATTACAGCTATATGTTTTCTGGGAACTTGTTGGTCTAGGTTCTTTCTTATTAATTGGATTTTACTTCTATAAGCAAGAAGCGAAGGCAGCAGCTAAAAAAGCATTTATTATGACAAGAATAGGTGATGTTGGTCTATTTATTGGAATGATGCTGTTATTTTGGGAAGCGGGTAGCTTTGAATATGATGTGATTTTTACAGCGGTAAGCGCAGGATCTATTTCTGCTAGCATGATTACAGTAACAGCGATTCTTATCTTTATTGGAGCGATGGGGAAATCTGGTCAATTTCCTCTTCATACGTGGCTTCCAGATGCGATGGAAGGGCCAACTCCTGTTTCAGCATTAATACATGCGGCGACCATGGTAGCGGCTGGTGTATACCTTGTTGCTACGATGTTTCCTTTATTCTCAGCAAGTGAAACTGCATTAACGACAGTGGCGATAGTTGGAGGAATTACAGCCATCTTTGCTGCTACTATAGGTCTTGTTCAGAAAGATATTAAGCGGATTTTAGCCTATTCAACTGTGAGCCAGTTAGGATATATGATGTTAGCTTTAGGTTCGGCAGGTTATGTTGCGGGAGTGTTTCATCTCATGACACATGCTTTCTTTAAAGCATTACTCTTCTTAGCGGCAGGAAGTATTATTCACGCTGTGTCCACTCAAAATATCGATGAGATGGGTGGTTTATGGAAGAAGCTTAAATTCACTGGTGTTCTCTTTTTGATAGGAACGATGGCAATTTCGGGTGTTCCTTTCTTGTCAGGTTTTTTCAGTAAAGATGAAATCTTAATTGCCACTTGGACTCATGGGAATTATGTACTATTTGTGATTGCTTTAATTACGGCTTTCTTTACAGCATTCTATATGTTCCGCTTATTCTTCTTGGTTTTTGCTGGAGAGTATCGAGGAAAAGTAAATCATATTCATGAATCACCTACATTAATGGTTTTTCCAATTGTTATTTTAGGAGCGCTAGCAATATGTAGTGGTTATGTAAATACGCCATGGTTTGGAACATTTCTAGGTGATTGGCTTGTTGAAGGAAATGCAGCATTAGGGCATGGTCATATTGACGGACCATCCTGGATTATGATTGTGGCGACACTTATCTCCTTAGGAGGTATATGGTTGGCGTATTTAATGTACGGTAAGAAGAGTATAAGTCGCAATGCATTTGGTGAAGAAGGTTCAACAGTGTATAACATTTTATACAATAAGTACTATGTGGATGAAATGTACGACTATTCCATCATTCCGTTTACAAAGGGCATCGCATTATTATTGACATTTATCGATAAGTTTTTAGTTGAAGGACTAATGAATCTTGTAAGTAGTGCGGTTGTTTCGCTAGGAAAGTTGGGTTCAAAGCTTCAATCAGGGCAAGTACAGCAATATGGCGCTGTTGTTTTGATAGGGCTAGCTGTCATTCTTGTCATTTATGCTGTGACAGGGGGAATTTTATAGATGAGTACAGAGATCTTACCTTTGTTGGTTTTCTCCCCTCTATTAGGAATGTTATTATTACTGTTTGTTAACAAGCAGCAGGAGCGACTTATTAAGGCGATAGGTGTAGTGGCTACCTTACCAGCTCTAGTGTTGTCCTTGTTTTTATTTATGAAAGAGCGTTCGGGTGTTGATTTAGACATCTATAATGTTGTTTGGAAATGGTTTGGTTTTGGTAATTTTGATAAGTTAAATCCTAACTTATTTGCAGTGAATTTTGAACTAGGCATAGACGGGTTTTCTCTTGTGATGCTCTTGCTCACTTCTATTTTAGCGACGTTATCAGCTGTAGCAGCAAACTATATTAAAAAAGAATGGAAAGGATATTTCTTCTTATTTTTTCTCCTAGAAATCGGTATGCTTGGCGTATTTACGGCGGAAAATTTAATTCTATTCTTCTTGTTCTTTGAAATAACATTAATTCCGATGTTTTTCTTAATTGGTAAGTGGGGCTATGTGGATAGAGAAAGAGCAGCGTTTAGTTTTCTCCTCTACAATGGATTAGGATCTGCCGTACTCCTAATTGTCATTATGGTTTTATTTGCGAAAACAGGAACGAGTAATATTGAGGTTCTGCAACAAATAGTTTCGCAGGGCGGCGTGACGCTAGTAGCGAATATCAGTCCAGAGTTAAAGTATGGATTGCTAATTGCTTTAATTATAGCATTTGGTGTGAAGCTTCCGATTTTCCCTCTACATACGTGGATGCTTCGCGTTCACGTCCAAGCGCCACCAGCTATTGTTATGCTTCATGCGGGTGTGTTATTGAAAATAGGAGCTTTCGGTTTAATTCGTTTCGGTATGGGAATCTTTCCGGGAGAATTTAAAGAATTGTCGATCTATATTGTGCTTTTAGGTATAATAAATCTTTTGTATGGTGCTTTTTTAGCGCTAATTCAAAAGGATTTCAAAATGGTTTTAGCATATTCGTCTATTTCACATATGGGAATTGTTTTAATGGGATTAGGTGCACGAAATGAGGCAGGAGTTCAAGGTGCAATTTTTCAGGTTGTATCGCATGGATTAATTGCAGCGTTGTTATTCTTTTTAGTTGGATTATTGTATGAACGAGTGAAAACCTCACAGATTTATGATATTGGTGGTCTGGCTAAAAGTATGCCTATTACAGCAGGTTTTTTATTAGCGGGAGGAATGGCGTCGCTTGGGCTGCCAGGTATGTCTGGATTTATTAGTGAAGCTATGGCGTTTCTTGGATTGTTTAAAGAAGAGCCGATTCTTGCAGCTATTGCTTCTGTAGGCTTAATTATTACAGCGGTTTATGTATTAAGGGCGGTTCTAGCGATTACATATGGAGATACACGTGGAGCAGCAATCAAAAAACTGGTTGATATCCATTCGTATGAATGGGCACCAGTACTTGTGTTAGTGGGGTTAATTGTATTAATCGGTGTCTTTCCATCCATTTTAGCAGAACCTCTTGATGAAACGATGAAAACTTTGTTAGGAATAGGGGGATGATGAGCTATGGATTTAGAGAAACTGCTTTCCTATAATTGGGGAGTCATGATGCCAGAATTCATCATCCTCGGTGTTGCGACTTTACTTTGTATTATAGATTTGTTTATGCCTGCAAATGTTAGTCGAAGAAGGCTTGGCTGGGTGGCAATCATTGGTGTATTGCTAGCTACTTTCGTCCTTCTTGGCTTAGTGTCTGCTGAGACAACATCCATCTTATATGATACGTTTCGATTAGATTCTTTCGCAAAGGCATTTAAATTTATTTTGTTAGTTGGAGCTGCTTTGGTGCTTTTACTAGCAGAGAGCTATCAGCCAGCAGAGGGAATGAAGGAAACGAGGGGAGAGTTTTACTACTTATTTCTTGCCGCCCTATTAGGCGCTATGGTGATGACATCTAGTGGAGATTTAATTACGATGTTTGTAGGTTTAGAATTGCTGTCGGTTTCCTCATACATTTTAGCTGGTATTCGTAAGGATCACTTAGCTAGTAATGAATCAGCAATGAAATATGTCATTAATGGTGGGATATCAACTGCAATTACGTTATTTGGAATGAGTTATCTATACGGATTAACAGGAACGACTAATTTGAAAGAAATGGGCTTAATTATGTCGCAGACGCTGGATGGACAACATCTATATCTATATGGAATTGCATTCTTTATGGTATTAGTTGGTTTGTCTTTTAAAATTGCGGCCGCCCCATTTCATATGTGGGCACCAGATGTGTATCAAGGGGCGCCAACACCAGTTACGGCTTTTCTAAGTGTACTTTCAAAAACAGCGGGTTTCATCATTATTTTACGCGTTATCATCTACTTGTTCTTAAATGCTTCAGGGGATGAAATTGGTGCCCTAGGATTTATGGAAAAGAACCGTATCTTTATAAGCTGCTTAGCGGGTATCACGATGATTTTCGGTAATGTTGTTGCATTAAGACAAAAGAATATGAAGCGGCTTCTTGCTTATTCTAGTATCGCACATGCTGGGTATTTATTGGTATCAGTTGCGACGCTTGGATATTTTACACCTAGTACAGTGTGGTTTTATTTAGTAGCATATGTATTTATGAGTTTGGGAGCTTTCGCGGTTATTCAATACATGGCAGATCGAACAGGTTCTGATGAGATTGCTAGCTTTGCAGGATTGTATAAAAGGGCACCTTTCCTTGCTATTGCAATGGGTATCTTCTTATTATCGATGGCTGGAATTCCAGGCACAGCAGGGTTTGTGGCGAAACTGAATATTTTTATGGGAACGTTTGCGGTTGATCCAAGTCATTATGTGCTGGCATCCATCTTAATAGGAACGACTGTTATATCCTATTTCTATTATTTTAGTGTAATGGTCCAAATGTTTTTCCGCTCTGCTGAAAATCAAGCGGATTTTACAAAAGTAAAATTACCTATAGGTATACTAATAGTCCTTGTTGTTTGCGTCATTGGAACGATTGGGTTTGGAATTGTACCGGGAGCTGCATTGGATTTTCTATACGGTAATTTTGGTGATTTCGAAGACTTTTTACAGTAAAGGATTCCGTATTATTTTATATGTTATGTCTAGCTTCAGCGCCCAGCTACTAGTAGACTTCGCATTCCTCCCTGCGATAAGTCAACATCGAATTGCTTAGCAGCTCTTCGTGTTTCCTTTATCGAAAGGAAGAGGGCTCCAGTGTATACGTCGCTATGCGGGCGCTTCCGCATTTTGTTATAATAAATGGAAATTCCCTCTTTACAACCCATTTTTAACATGATAATATTATTGAAAATTAAGATTATTCACAAAGGCGTTGACGAAGAGTAGTAACTGTAACAGATCACTTTAGAGAGCTGATGGTTGGTGAGAATCAGTGTGAAGGTTATAGCGAATGGACTTCTGAGCTACCAAACCGAAATTTCTAGATTAGAGAGTGTAGGCTTTGGCGAATGTGTCTCATCGTTACAAGAGACAGGTATTAAGAGTATGTAGTGTAGCTCTGATACTGTTTGAGTGGCTGTATGAACAGCTAAAAAGGTGGCACCACGGGTTTCTCGTCCTTTATGGATGGGGAGCCCTTTTTGTATTGTTTTGGAAAAATCATATATTAATAATCGATGAGTAAGAAAAGTAAATCTGAATTCGATGCATTACAGAGAGTCGGAAGAGGTGAGAGCCGACATGCTAGAACGGATTGAATGGGCTTACGAGAGGCGCGTTGAAACAAAGTAGGCGTGCACGGCTTCCACCGTTAAAGGGATAGGATATATTTTTGTATCCGAAAAAAGTGAAAGGAAATTACTTTTCCTTTAACAGAGGTGGCACCACGGTTGTTAATCGTCCTCTACAAGCTACGGCTTGTAGAGGATTTTTTTATCCCGTTCAAACTGGCGCTAAGATTCCCACTTTAACAATGAAGCGAAAACGAAGACGGATAAGTGGGAGATCAAGCGCCAGTAAGAAATCGATTGGTTCAACTAATAATCGGTGGGAAATGAAAGGAAACTCCACCGATTAAAGTTTCACTTTATGTATTTTAATGTTTATGTTTTTAGATCATTTATGTAATAAATCTCTGAATGATAAAGTTTTAATGTTTTTAATGTCTATTTACTAAATAAATGGGGTGTTGCGAATGATGACGTCAAAGAAAAGATTGTTTCAAATTCAGATGGAAGGAGATATTCATACGCCGATTGGGATTTTTCAAAGTTTACCAGGTAGTAAGAAATTTCTTTTGGAAAGTTCATTAAAGCATGAACAACATGGTCGCTTTTCATTTATTGGAAGCAATCCTTATATGGAGCTTAAAGCAAATGGAGACACTTTAGTGGAAATCACTCCCGATGGAAATGTCAAAGAGCGTACGGGTCGATTCTTAGATGCGATGAAAGAATATCTTCCTTCTGAAGTGGAGAAAAGCATGCCCTTCCCTTTCCTAGGAGGAGCGGTTGGATATGTAGGTTATGACATCATACGGCAGTATGAGGATATAGGTCCGATTTTGCATGATGAAATGGGAATGCCAGAAGCACATTTAATGTTCTATCGTGAAGTCATTGTGTATGACCATATTAATCAGCAAATATCGATTGTGATGCTAGGTGAAGAAGATGATGAAGAAGCGTTTACGAAACAAGCAAATAGAATCAAGGCAATTATTGAACAAGGATCAGTGGAACAAACACATCCACAACAGGATAAAAAGAAAATTGATTTTCAATCGAATATGACGAAACAACATTTTCAAGATTTAGTGCTGAAAGCGAAAGAGGAAATTGTAAAAGGTGAGATTTTTCAGGTTGTGTTATCTCAACGATTCTCAGCAGACTTTACGGGAGATTCCTTTCAATTTTACCGAAGCTTGAGAAGACATAATCCTTCTCCATATATGTTTTATATAGAGTTTGGGGATTATCAAATTGTTGGTTCCTCGCCAGAGAGCTTATTAAAAGGTGATGGCGTAAATGTCATTACGAATCCAATCGCAGGAACAAGAAAACGAGGAATAACGGAAGAAGAAGATCAACAGTTAGAAGTGGAATTGTTGCAAGATGAAAAAGAATTGGCAGAGCATCGTATGTTGGTTGATTTAGGCAGAAACGATCTTGGAAGAGTTTGTGAAATAGGAACCGTTACATTGACGAAATATATGTTAATCGAAAAATATAAACGCGTGATGCATATCGTTTCTGAAGTAACAGGTAAGAAGCTTGCGAGTGTATCTAATGCAGATGTATTGGCTTCATGTTTGCCAGCGGGAACCGTATCGGGGGCACCGAAGATTAGAGCAATGAGCATTATTAACGAATTAGAAGATGTGAAGCGTAATGTGTATGCAGGAGCTGTTGGCTATTTTTCAGTACATGGTAGCTTCGACTTTGCTTTAGCAATTAGGACCATGGTTGTAAAGGATGGAAAGGCATATATTCAAACGGGCGCTGGTATTGTATATGACTCAGATCCAGAATTGGAGTATCAGGAAGTGTTTAATAAGGCAAGAGCATTAATGGAGGTGGAAGTATGATTTTACTAATCGATAATTATGATTCGTTTACGTACAACTTGTACCAGCAAATTGGGGAGTATTATTCAGACATAGTCGTAGTACGAAATGATCGTATAACGGTTGACGAGGTTGCCGCCATGAATCCAAATGCGATTATATTGTCCCCTGGACCAGGACGCCCAGAAGAAGCTGGGATTTGTATGGAGCTAATTGAAAAATTACACAGTAGCATTCCGATTCTTGGTATTTGTTTAGGGCATCAATCTATTGGTGCAGCCTTTGGTGGAAATATCATTTCGGCAAAAGAAATTATGCACGGAAAGATGTCATCTGTTTCCCATAGTGGTGCTAGTGTTTTTGCTGGGTTACCGCAGGAGGTAGAAGTGATGCGCTATCATTCATTAGCAGTTGACAATACCTCACTTCCAGACTGCTTATCAATTGAAGCATCAACTAGTGATGGTGAAATAATGGCAATTTCACACAAAGAATATCCGGTTATTGGTATCCAGTTTCATCCTGAATCAATTGGCACAAATGATGGTTCAAGGATGATTAAGAATTTCCTTCAACTAGCTAAATGTCGAGTAGAGGTAATGAGCTGAGTAGTAAAGAGTTGAGACGAGAAGAGAAGAGGAGGATGGACGATGAAGCAATATTTGCAAATGCTAATTAATAAGGAGTCGTTATCACAGGAGGAAATGAAGGATGTTGCTACAGCATTGTTTCGTGAGGACATATCAGATAGTGAAATGGCAGGTTTTCTAATCGCGTTGAAAGCAAAGGGAGAAACGCCTGATGAAATTACGGGACTAGTGGAAGTACTCCGCCAACATGCATTACCTTTTACGAATCAATATCCAGGTGTAATGGACAATTGTGGAACAGGTGGAGATGGTTCGCAAAGCTTCAATATTAGTACGACCTCCGCTTTCGTTATTGCTGGAGCTGGTATTAAAGTAGCAAAGCATGGAAACCGCAGCGTGAGTAGTAAAACAGGAAGTGCGGATGTACTTGAGCTTCTTGGAGTGAATTTAGAGTTACCTGTAGCTTATTCTGAAGAATTATTGCAGGATATCGGTATTACGTTCCTATATGCTCCACATGTGCAACCTCGTGTGAAGCGCATTATGAAAGTACGCAGAGACTTAAAGATTCCAACGATTTTTAATTTAATTGGTCCGTTAACAAATCCAGTAGAGTTAGAGTATCAATTACTAGGTTTGTATGAGCGGAAATATTTAACGTTGTTTGCGGATGTATTAAGAAGACTTGGGCGTAAGCGAGCAGTGGTTGTAAATGGTGAAGGCTTTATGGATGAAGCATCCTTACAAGGTGAAAATCATGTAGCGGTTTTAGAGAATGGTCAAATCAGTAATCTTATTTTTACTGCTGAGGAAGTTGGTTTGCAATCTGCTTCTAATGATGCTATCAAAGGTGGAGACGCGAAAGATAATGCCGATATATTGTTAAATGTGTTAAAAGGAAAGTATGGTCCACATCGAGATGCCGTGCTTTTGAACGCAGGGTTAGGTATTTATGCGGGGGCTAAAGCAGCGACAGTTAAAGAAGGTGTAGAAATAGCAAGAGAAAGTATTGATTCTGGTCATGCTTATGCTACGTTACAAGCATTAATAGAAAAAAGCCAAAAGCTGGAGGTAGTCGGATGAGTTCAATATTACAACGAATTTTAGATGAGAAAATAAACGAAGTAGAAAGATTGAAGCAAGAGAGTATTCCAGATGTATCACGAACACCGATTTCACTACAAGCTTCTATACGAGCAAAGGCTCCTATTGGTATTATTGCCGAAATTAAACGCCATTCACCATCTAAAGGAGCATTACATGAAAATGTTAATCCGGTTGAGCAAGCGAAGCAATATGAGCTTGCGGGTGCTGCGGCAATTTCAGTATTAACAGATGAGCCGTTCTTTAAAGGTCGTTTTGAAGATTTAGCAGCTGTGCGTGAAGCTGTAAGCATTCCAATATTATGTAAGGATTTTATCATTGATCCTATTCAAATAAAAAAAGCAAAATCTGTCGGTGCAGATGTTATTTTGTTAATCGTCGCTGCATTATCTCAAGAACGACTACAAGCGCTTTATATGGAAGCAAAGCAACAAGGGCTAGAAGTTTTAGTAGAGGTGCATGATGAAGAAGAATTGCAACGAGCGGTGGAAATTGGAGCGGAGATTATCGGGGTTAATAATCGGAATCTTTTGACATTTGATGTGAGTTTAACTAATACAGAACGCATTGCTCGTAGTTCATTATTAACGAATCAGCTATTAATTAGTGAAAGCGGAATTGTGTCACGTGAAGATGTGCAAGTAGTCAAGCAAGCTGGAGCTAATGGGATATTAGTTGGTGAAACACTTATGAAGTCTTCTAATATCGCCAAAACCATTCATGAATTATCACTAAGAGAAACGGAAGCGACTTTATGAAAGTGAAGATTTGTGGACTAACGGATGTGGAAACGGCAGTTTATGCAGCAGAAGTGGGAGCTGATGCAATCGGTTTTGTATTTGCTCCAAGCCGTCGTCAAATTTCAAAAGAGAATGCGAAGAAGATTATTGAAGAACTTCCAGCTCGTGTTGAAAAAGTAGGAGTTTTCGTCAATGAAAAGCCAGCAGTAATTGAAGAAATTGCCGCAGCTTGTGGTTTGACCATGATTCAGCTTCATGGGGAAGAAAGTAATGGTTCATGCCAAGTTCATGCTTTACCTGTTGTGAAAGCGGTTGGTATCGGTAAAGTGGAAGATATCGTGCAAGCAGAGCAATATGAAGTACCGTATTTATTAGTAGATAGCCCTAAAGGCCAAAAATATTATGGTGGCAATGGAGCGACATTTGATTGGCAATTACTTCAATCAAAAGCATTGGAAAATCATCGTGTTATTTTAGCGGGTGGCTTAACAGCAGACAATGTTGCGAAAGCAATTGCGACTGTACAACCATATATGGTCGATGTTTCGAGTGGTGTAGAAACAGATGGGAAGAAGGATTTTGTGAAAATTAAACAATTTATACAGGTCGTAAAAGGAGTGGAAATACGTTGAGTTATACATTACCGAATGCAGAAGGACGTTATGGAATATATGGAGGTCGCTTTATTCCGGAAACTTTAATGGAAGCTTCTATCCAGTTAGAGAAAGAATATAAAAAAGCGATGCAGGATGAAGAGTTTGTTAAAGAACTTAATTACTATTTGAAGCAATATGTGGGTCGTGAAACCCCATTATATCATGCAGAAGGATTAACAAAGTTTGCTGGTGGGGCAAAGATTTATTTGAAGCGTGAAGATTTAAATCATACCGGTGCTCATAAAATCAACAATACAATTGGTCAGGCATTGCTGACTAAACGAATGGGAAAAACAAAGGTTGTGGCTGAGACAGGTGCTGGACAACATGGTGTAGCAACAGCAACAGTATGTGCATTGTTAGGCTTAGAGTGTACGGTTTTCATGGGTGCTGAAGATGTGAAGCGGCAAAAGCTGAACGTTTATCGTATGGAATTACTAGGTGCAAAAGTAGTAAGTGTACACCAAGGGAGCTCTACATTAAAGGATGCATGTAATGAAGCATTACGTTATTGGGTTGCTCACGTAGATGATACGCATTATTTAATTGGATCTGTACTTGGACAGCATCCTTTCCCTCAAATTGTGCGTGACTTCCAAAGTGTCATTGGTAAAGAAACAAAAGTGCAAATTCTTGAGCAAGAAGGTGCATTGCCAAATGCAGTTGTTGCTTGTGTTGGTGGCGGTTCTAATGCGATGGGCATGTTTTATCCATTTATAGAGGATGAAAGCGTTCGTTTATTTGGTGTTGAAGCAGCAGGAAAAGGTATAAATACAGAGTTTCATGCAGCATCTTTAACAAAAGGAAGAGTGGGTGTGCTACATGGAGCTAAAATGTACTTATTGCAAGATGATGATGGTCAAGTAATTGAAGCACATTCGATTTCAGCTGGTCTTGATTATCCTGGTATTGGTCCTGAACATTGTTACTTAAAGGATAGTGGTCGTGTAACCTATACGTCTATAACGGATGCTGAAGCGTTAGAGGCATTGCAAATTCTATGTAGAACAGAAGGAATAATTCCGGCGCTTGAAAGCTCTCATGCTGTAGCGTATGCGTTAAAATTAGCAAAAGAAATGAAACGAGAAGAAACGCTTGTCATTTGCTTGTCAGGTCGAGGAGATAAAGATGTAGAAGCATTGCAGGGATATTTAGGAGGGGAGAATCAATGAGTAGACAACACTTAGAAGATGCTATTCAATCAGTTTTAAGTCAGGGTAATAAATGTTTCGTACCATATATTATGGCGGGTGATGGTGGATTAGATCAGCTTGTACCCCGTTTAGAGTTTCTGCAAAATGCAGGAGCGACGATGATTGAAATTGGGATTCCTTTCTCTGACCCAGCTGCAGATGGTCCAGTTATTCAAGCGGCAGGTGTGAGAGCACTGAAAGGTGGAACTACGCTTCGAGGCATTTTGGAAACCTTGAAAAATGTTAGAGAAACAGTTTCCGTTCCTTTACTATTCATGACATACCTTAATCCGATATTAGCGGTTGGCTTAGATTATTTCGCCGAGCAGTGCGCTGCAATTGGAATTGATGCCTGTATCATTCCAGATGTACCACTTGAGGAAGAACATGAGATTAAACCATATTTACAGAAACATGACATTGCGCTCATTCGTTTAGCGACTCTTACAAGTCCCCCGGAACGATTAGAAGCAATTGCTGAAGGGGCAGAAGGTTTTTTATATGCGGTAACTGTTAAAGGTGTAACGGGAGTTCGTCGAGAATTTGAGAATCATGTTACTTCTTATATGGAAGCTTTAAAGAAAGTTTGTCCTGTACCGGTTTTTGCTGGTTTTGGAATTTCGACCAAGGAACATGTGAAGAATATGAGTGCAGTTTGTGACGGAGTTATTGTAGGAAGTCAAATTGTTAATGATCTTCATAATGGAAATGAAGAAGATATAATAACGTTAATTCAAGCAGCTAATTCGTATTCGGCAATTAAATAAGAGTGTATGACAAAGGGGAGACTGGTAGTGATGTCTCTCTTTTTTTTATGTAAGATTAGTCGAAAAATGTTTTTGGTGAAAATAGAGTGTATTTTGTTTACTATAAAAATGAATCTTTATATAATAGATAGGTATGTATTTGGAAAAAATATGTCAATTATGTGTTTGCTGTATTAATTACTCCATTTTTCCATTATATATATGGTAAAATGGATAATGAGGCTCAGAAGGGAGCAACCTTATGTTTGTCAATTTAGGACAACAAGCGATGTTAGGGATTTTATCACATTTATTTTTTATTGCCATAACATGGTGGGCTCTACAAGCATTGAATTTCGAAAAATTACTTCGTGCTAATAAAGTAATACAAGCAAGGCTTTTGTACATCTTATTGACAGTTACTATTGGCTCTACAGCGAGTAACTTCTTTTTAGATTACTTGTCTTGGTCTTTAAACATGCCGTTTTTTATTCAAAGGTAAAAATTGAAGTACTTGTAAAAGAAGAATGCTACTGTTTGTTTTGTGATTTGCTTAACTTGAAACTTGTCGATAAATGATAGGTATGTAGCCCTCCCAAAAGGTAACACTGATAGAATGGGGGAGGTTGTTGCAATGCAAAAAATTCTTTATCTATTAGTTATAAGTTTGATAATAGTTTTTGTTGGGAATATTACGATAGAGGCAAATAGTGATAGTATGGATTTAGACCAAATGTCACAAGTTCTTGAAAATAAAGATGATGTAAAAATAGAAGAATGGTCAGTAACTGCTAGAGAAGCCACTACTTTTATTACGACTGAGCGTCAGTTTTTACTAGAATTAAGAGAATTAAAGACAAAACTTCCTAGCTTTACATGGAATGTAATGAAAAGCTCAACAAAATATATAGCAGTTGGAATGAGAGATGAGTCGGATTTTCACGAGTCAATAACGCTTTCTTCCACACTATCAAGCCAGAATGAGTCTTATATTACATATGAAATAAAGGGGAATACATTAAAGGGGAATTGGAAACAAAATGTTTCTAATTTACTTAATAGTAGAAAGAAAATAGTATTTAATCAAAATACCACATTTTTCACTTGTATCAAAGGTAGTTTCAATGATACTATTGATAAGGTTTTAACTTCTGTTTCAAAGAAGTGGATGGAGAGTTTCCATGCAAGAGAAGTAGAGAGCTTACAAGAAGAGAATTTTATTTCTATTACTGCTCAATCATCGCTTTTTAAACAAACAGATGTAAGTAAACATTACAATTTTCAATTAGCCATGAGAAATGATGGAATGGGCGCAAGGACGACCTTTGTAATTGGCACACCCATCATAACATTTGAATATTAATATATAGAAATTGGACGCGGAGGGGAATACTTTTGGAAAAGATCATCGTCCGCGGCGGAAACAGACTGAATGGTACTGTAAAAATTGAAGGAGCTAAAAACTCCGTACTTCCTGTTATCGCTGCAACATTATTAGCAAGCAATGGTAAATGCATTATTAAAGACGTGCCTACTCTCTCCGATGTATTTACTATTAACGAAGTTTTACGTAATTTAAATGCCGATGTTGTATTTGAGAACAATGTCGTTACTGTAGATGCATCAAGAGATTTGAAAGACGAAGCGCCGTTTGAATATGTACGAAAAATGCGTGCCTCTGTACTTGTTATGGGGTCACTACTTGCACGTAATGGTAAAGCACGTGTAGCTCTACCTGGTGGTTGTGCAATTGGATCTCGTCCACTTGATCAACATTTAAAAGGTTTTGAAGCAATGGGAGCTCATGTCAAGGTTGGCAACGGCTTTTTAGATGCTGAGGTTGAAGGTAAATTAAAAGGTGCAAAGATTTATTTAGATTTCCCAAGTGTAGGCGCTACAGAGAATATTATGATGGCTGCAACACTTGCTGAAGGTACAACGATTATTGAAAACGTTGCAAAAGAACCAGAAATTGTTGATTTAGCAAATCTTCTAAATAAAATGGGTGCAAAGGTACGTGGTGCAGGTACTGCGACTATTCGTATTGAAGGTGTATCAGAGTTAACTGGAACTACACATGCGATTATTCCTGACCGTATCGAAGCTGGAACGTTCATGGTTGCATCAGCAATCACTGGTGGTAACGTACTAGTACAAGGTGCTGTAGCTGAACATTCTTCTTCTCTTATTTCGAAAATGCAAGAAATGGGCGTTGAGATTATTGAAGAAGAAGATGGATTACGTGTTATCGGACCAGAAAAACTAAAAGCTGTTGATATTAAAACAATGCCACACCCTGGTTTCCCAACAGATATGCAATCTCAAATGATGGCATTATTACTGCGTGCAGAAGGTACAGGTATGATTACAGAGACAGTCTTTGAAAATCGTTTCATGCACGTTGAAGAGTTTCGTCGTATGAATGCGGATATTAAGATTGAAGGACGTTCTACAATTATTAACGGTCCTTCAGACTTACAAGGAGCTGAAGTAGCAGCAACGGATCTTCGTGCTGCAGCAGCGCTTATTTTGACAGGTCTTGTAGCAGATGGTATTACTCGCGTAACGGAATTGAAGCATTTAGATCGCGGATATGTTAATTTCCATGGTAAATTAGCTGCACTAGGCGCTGATATCGAACGTATTAGTGAAGATACTGTTACAGAAAAAACAGTAGTTGATGTAAAAGCTTAATAAAATAATAGTATGATATAGTTCTATTATTCATTAAAAAGAACCTGATTGGCTTATGCTAATCAGGTTCTTTTTGGTTTGGGCGTAAATCAAGGAGGTAAATATTAAATGAAAAATATAAGAATGAATATAACTTTGAATCTAAATTGCTGCCTAGCTTAAGAGCCCAGCTCCTAGTGAACTTCGCCAACTTCTCTACGATCAGTCAACATCTAATCGCCTAACGGTTTTTAGTGTTTTCTTTATCGAAAGGAAGAGGGCTCCAGTTCATTCAGAGCTTAGCAGGGCGCTTGCGCTTTTCTTATTTCTTTAATCTGTAATAATGGGCGGAAATTATCATATGAATATATAGTGATTAATAATGGAAGGGGACGAGATATTGAAGTCTATCAAACCTGTATTATACGTAGTTTTGGTTGTGGTAGTAATAACCGTTATGATTCCCGCTATGCTTGTGCTTCCATTTTCAAAAGGTGAAACGGGGGAGAAAATAACGGACGAATCAAAGCAAGCTAAACAGCCAACGTTGGAAGTAAATCAATTAGAACAATCGGCCGTCCAGGTTGCTGTATTAAGATCAGCAAATAAACAAGTAAGTAAGCTACCCCTTGAGAAGTATATAGTCGGTGTGGTTGCCTCTGAAATGCCTGCAGACTTCGAATTAGAGGCATTGAAGGCGCAAGCGCTCACCGCTCGTACCTACATCGTCAATAAGCTGATGGATGGCTCTAAGGATGCCTCGTTAAATGGAGCAGATGTGACGGATACGGTTAATCATCAAGTATATAAAAGCGATGCTGAATTAAAGGCTCTATGGGGAGCAGATTATGATTGGAAATATAAAAAAGTAGCACAGGCAGTATTGGAAACAGAAGGGAAAATTATTACCTATGGTGGTAAGCCAATCACTGCAACATTCTTTTCAACAAGCAATGGTTTCACGGAGAATTCTGAAGCAATTTGGGAAAGCCCTTATCCTTATTTAAAAAGTGTAGAAAGTCCATGGGATAAGCAATCTCCAAAATTTTATGATCGAAAAGTAATGTCCGTAGCTCAATTTGAAAAACAATTAGGTGTGAAGATTGAAGGAAAAACGAGCATCGGCTCTATTATAAAGCGTACGCCAGGTAAGCGTGTAGCATCGGTGAAAATTAATGGGAAAGTGATTAGTGGGAAGGATGTTCGCGAAACATTAGATCTGAAATCAACCGACTTTTCATGGGAAAGGAAAGGAGATTCAGTTGTTATAACAACTAAAGGATATGGACATGGAATTGGAATGAGTCAGTATGGTGCAAATGGTATGGCTAAGGAAGGGAAGAATTATGAACAAATAGTAAAGCATTATTACTCGGGTATTCAAATTGCTTCCTCTGCTTCATTCGCAAAAAAGATAGTGGCGCAAAAATAGATAGTAAAAACGAAGAGGCAATCTCGTGAGTCGTTGTTATGGCTTACGAGATTGCCTGTTTTATATGGAGAGGAGAAATCCTCACCACAATCTTTATTTCACGCAACTCGGTAGTAGCAGGTAAATAATACATATAGTCCTATTGTTCATGATATATGTCATAATGGTTAGTAATTAGATGGATAAAAGAAAGGTGGATGTTTGTCATTTCTACAATTAATAAAATATTAAAATGGCTTACATTTTTATATGAAGGGTTTTTAGCTATTCCGATATTAGGCGGAACTTTTATTATAGCAAATGGTTGGACACCGCTTGTAGTTGCTGGAATTCTTCATACGGTTGCTATTGTGCTTTTATTAGTAGATAGAAGGTTAGCGATAACAGGGAATGTAGTTGGATTATTAGGAGCGTTATTAGGTTGGATTCCGATTATCGGTTGGTTATTCCATGGTGTTACTGCTTTCATTTTATTTATAGAAGCTATTTATGTCTCGGTAACGGGATATAGAAGTTCAAGATTCATATAAACATTAAAAAAACCAAAAGAACTTCTCGCTGAAGAGAGCTTTTGGTTTTTTTAATGTTTATATTGTTTCTTATATGCGTTGGGTGTGCAATCATGGAATTTTTGAAACGTTTTATAGAAGTGGCCCATATTATGAAAGCCAGCTAACTCAGCTACTTCCTCTATTGCAAGTTGTTCAGTAAGTAGGATACGTTCGGCTACTTTGATTCGTTCATGTTGTACATACTCTACAAATGTAATACCGATTGTTTTTTTAAAGAGCTTCAAAAAATAATAATAGTTGAGATTTAATAATTGGCAGCAACGTTCAACTGAAATTTCCTCTGCAAGATTTGCGGAGATATATTGTAGAACAGGACGTAGCCGTTCTATTTCTAATGAAGAGTGTCGATCTAATTCATGTTTATAATCATTTCTTAAAATGGTTAGAAGAATGTGTTTGACTTTAATGGCTATTGCTACCTCATAGCCACGTGGTCTTTCAATAGATTCTCGGTGAATATCGATAACCGTGCTAGCTACTTCCTTTCGAACAGACTCATCTTCTTGAAAGATATAGTTTAGTTTACTTAAAGACATGTGTGGATTTAATAGACTATGAATAAATGGAGCTAAACTAGGTTCAAAGAACTTGTTTACATCAAATTGGAAAACTATATAGCGTACATCTAGATTGCAATCCAAATGTACCTCCATTGGTCCGATCAAAAATAAATCTCCAGCTTTAAGTTGATAAACTTTTTCTTTAATAACTAACTCCATGCTGCCTTCTAGAATGACGAGAATCTCTAACTCCTTGTGATAGTGCCAACTTCCTTGAAGAGGTTTAATACCTCTTGGTGAGGCTTCATATATTTTTAGGGCTAGCAGGGGATTATTATAATTGATAATTTCATTGAGTAAATCCACTTCGTCACCTCCAATGTCAATTTAGCATATAAACATAGCCAAAACAATTATAGTTTTCACTTTGATAAATGAGTAATATGAATATGCTTTAGTTGAAGTAGATTCAACGGACAGAGAGGAGATTACAACATGAAATTAGAAGCAAAATTATATTTAGTCATGATGACATTTTTAAACTTTTCATTAGCTCTGTCAGGTATATTCGTTAATATTTTTATTTGGAATATTGATAATTCCTTTGCTTTGTTAGCGTTTTATAGCTTGTCGCATTCTATTGCGGTATTAGTGAGCTTCCCTGCGTGTGCTTGGTTGGCTAGGCAAACCTCACCAATGTCATGTTCAAGAATTGGTATTTTGCTATTTATTGTTGGGTATAGCTTTTTATTGTGGGTGAGAGAAGATGCAGTTAATCATATATTCTTATTGGGAGCTATGCTAGGATTAGCGACTAGCTTCTTTGTTATTGGTCAGCATATGCAAATATTTAATATTACACAAGATCGTAATCGAGATCGATTTTTATATATTCTTAGCTTTTTAACGAATGGTGTTGGCATGTTAGCGCCTATGATTTCAGGCTTTACGATTAGTCGTTTTATTGGAATGAAAGGCTATTATATTGTATTTAGTATTTCGTTGCTCTCATTTCTAATAACAGCGCTTGTTTCACTAAAAGTAAAAGGGAAGAAATTACCGAAGAAATCGAGCTTTAAAGAAGTATGGAAGAATCCTACGAGAGAGTGGCGAGGGATGTACTGGGTGAGTATAGTTACTTCTATGGTTGAAGGAACCTATAGTTCTTTTTTAGTTACCATCATGACATTCTCTATTTTACAGAGCGAGTTATCTTTAGGCGGATATAATACATTTGCAGCACTTATGGGTTTAATGACTTCATTATGGTTGGCGAAAATTTCAAGACCTGAATTACGAATGAAGGTCTTTACGATTGGAGCATTTCTTGTTGCTTCATCTTCCATTTGGATTAGTATTCAACCAAGCTTCTTGATATTAGTTATCTATGCTGTTCTTTCGGTAATTGGTTTTAATTTAATGAACACAACATTAAATGCTTGGATGTATGCTTCCATTGAATTTGATAAGAAGTTTGAGGAACGCCGGTTAGATTACATTGTTGTAAGGGAAATTCCGCTTGGGCTAGGTAGAATGATGGGTATTGGTTTATTTTTTTTAATGTACGCTTTTTTTGATGATGAGAAGATTCTACCTATTAGCTTTGCGCTATTTGGTTCTATCTTTGTGTTTCTAATTCCTGCTTTGCGGAAGATATGGAGTGGGCACCATCCTACAATATAAATATAGAAGGAACCAGGCGTATTAGCTTGGTTCCTTTTGTATCTTATTTAATATACTTTTTCTTTTATAGAAATAATGGTAGCGTACATGCCCCCATACTGCTAATACACCAATCCAATCTTTTACTACATCAATGAGTGTAGCGGATCGATATGGATAAAAAGATTGATGAATCTCATCAACCACACCATAGGATGCTGAAATGATGGCTACAATTAAACTAGTACGTAAAGAGAGTTTGCCACTAGTGGCAAGAGCGATGACAAATAATATATATAAAGCAGCGAATTCGACTAGATGCATACTTTCTTTCCAAATATGATCCCACTTTGAGTCTGGAAGCTCTACGACTGCATTAGCAGGTAAGCTGGATAATACCCATACGAGAATCATATAAGCGATTGGTAGCAACCATACAAAGTAAATTGAAACTTTTTTCATGTTATCTTCCTTTCTTCCGAAATATTTCTATTGTATCACGAAACAAGAAAATAAAAATTTTTTAGAAAATGTATATATTTTCAAAAATATGTTCAAAATGGTTGCTGAGGTGATATTCATGAGAGAGGATGAAAAGAAACGTAATTCTCAAAAATCAGGAATGAGACGTTTTCTTTCTAAGCGTTGGGCGTTACCAGCGATTTATTTAGCAAGTGCAGCAATTCTATTAACAGCAGTAATTTGGTTTCAAAATAGCAACAATGATTCAGCTAACCCTGGAGAAGTAGAAGTGGAACAAGTCGAAAATGCAGGAAAAAATAGTGGTAATGAAGCAGTGGAAGTAAACAGTAAAGTTGAAAACTTTAGTTGGCCAGTAGTGAAGCAAGATAACGCAGTAGTTAAGAAAGAGTTCTAC
This sequence comes from Bacillus massiliigorillae, assembly GCF_000380245.2. Lineage (GTDB taxonomy): Bacteria > Bacillota > Bacilli > Bacillales > DSM-1321 > Bacillus_AD > Bacillus_AD massiliigorillae. The sequence continues at coordinate 364,936 of NZ_HG428742.1, read as the reverse complement.
GATATTAATGGAGACAAAGCAAAACAGGAAAATGCTCTTGTATTTTACGATAATCAGTACCATTTAAATCGTGGAATTGATATCGCCATGAAAGATGGTAAGGCGTTTGATGTGACGGCAGCATTAAGTGGTAAAGTTACAAAAGTTAAAGAAGATGCGTTACTTGGAAACGTAATTGAAGTAGAACATGTTAAAGGCATTACAACAAGCTATCAATCTGTTACAGACATTGCTGTGAAAGAAGGCGACACTGTAACTAAAGGACAAGCGCTTGCGAAAGCGGGTCAAAGTTTATTAAATAAAGATGCAGGTATTCATGTACACTTTGAAATTCGTAAAGATAGTGTCGCTGTGAATCCGCAAGATTATTTCGATAAATCTGTTTCATCATTGATGGAAGCGGAAGTTGTAAATGGAACTCCAACAGAAGATGTAAAAACAACTACTGAAGAGTCTAAAAAGGATCAATCAAATAAAGAAGATTCATCTTTAGAAAATGATTCTTACGAAGAGAATTCAACAAATGCACAAGAACAAAATTAAGAGGCTGTCTCAAAAGTGATTTTCAATCACTTTTGAGCTGCCTTTTTTTAATTGATAAGAGATATGAAACAAGTAAATAAGTGATTGACTGAAATGGCAAATAAAGGGATAATCGAGTTATAATGGTATCATTTGGAAGTTGTTCATGCGAGTAAAAAAGTCCTATACAACATGTTTGACACGTTTAGATGATTGAAGTGTTTCAGTACTATTACGTAGACGAAAGGTTGATTGGGAATGGGTGGAGAAAAGCAGGATGTGATTACAGCTGTACGTTTTCATCCTTTTTTTCAAGGAGCAGAGCCGATGGTTATTTCCTTGCTCTTGGAAATGTGTGAAGAGAGGCATTTTACAGCAGGTGATGTTATTTTACATGCGCGGGAGCGAAGAACAGGTCTCTTTTTAGTAATTGACGGAATTGCAGAAGTGTATGTGATGGATGAGCAACATGGTAGAAATGAAGTATTAGAGATTATTGCGAAGGAAGAAATGATAGGCTTTTCCAGTTTGGCTGATTTTCTTGGAGCCATTGAACAAACAGATGATGTAAAGGCAGAAGAGCTAGTAGAAGTTAGAGCAGTAGAAGATATCCGTGCGCTATATATTCCTTTTGAGGTTGTTACGAAGCGTTGGACAGATCCGATTGTCCATGATTATTTCTTGACACAAGTGGCTATTCGTTTGAGAGATGTATATAGTTCGTTGGCGGAGCAGGTAAGACTTGCTCGAGATATGGGAGAAAGTGATTCCCTAGTGCTGCGAGTGCAAGACATCATGTCGCCTATTACTGTTACCTGTTCACCAGAGGAAAGTGTGCAAAATGTTGCGAGAAAGATGATTGATAATCGAATAAGTTCAGTACTGATCATGGAAGGCGAGCAAATAGCTGGTATTGTGACGGAGAGAGATATTGTTGAACGAATTGTTGTACAAAATCGAACGTATCAAGAGCTTGCCAAAAATATTATGACAGAAAATCCGATTACCATATCGCGTTTTTCTTATTATTATGATGCTTTATCAACGATGGTATTAAAGGGTGTCAAACGTTTACCAGTTGAAGATAATGGTATTGTCTGCGGGATGCTGACACTTTCCGATTTAATGCGCAAAAAGAATGAGAGTATGTTAAAGACAATTAGAAGTATTGAAGAAGCAGATGTTCAGTCTTTACCACAAGTAAAAGGTGCAATTTATAAAGTCTTTGAAACGTTATTGAAAGAACAAGTACCAATGGTGAATGTGCTAGCAGTTGTGACGACGCTATTTGACCGTTTAATTAAACGAGCCGTTAATTTAGCGCTTCAGGATATACAGGATAATACTGGGCTTACACCACCTGTTACGTTTAATTTGTATACGATGGGTAGCGGTGGTCGTGGAGAACAATTCATGCTCACTGATCAAGATCATTTTCTTGTTTTTGAAAATAGTGATGACGAGGAGGAAGTGCATTCTTATTTTAAATTATTGGGTGAAAAGATTGTTCATTATTTAGAGTTAGCAGGTTATGCGAGATGTAAAGGGTTGATGATGTCGAGTGAGGCTACATGGCGAGGCACACTTGATGAATGGCGTATACGCCTCAAGGAATGGGGTATTCAATCATCGAATGAACAATTATTGCTCGCAATTAATTTCTTCTCTTATCGTATGGTATATGGCGATGAGAATTTGCATCATAAATTTGAAGATATTATTGATGAAACATTGCAACGTTATCATTTATTCCTCTTCCGTTTAGCTCAAATTGAACAAGAGCGCCCAATGACATTATTAGGGCAGCCAATTCGGTCATTGTTCAGGTTAGAAAAGAAATGTATTGATATGAAGAAAGACATTCTATTTCCTTATCATCATGGTTTACAAATATTATCGATGGTTCATGGTGTTTTATCGGGAACACCTTTTGAAAGAATTGATGCTTTGGAGCAGCAAGGAGTATTCTCACATAACTTTGCACATGATTTAAGAGAAGCGGTTAATCAGGTACTGACGCTGTATGTTCAATTACGCTGGAAACAAGCAAAGAAAAATGGGGGTTCTTCATCAATATTATACTTTACTACACTTACGACTAGGGAAAAGGAAGAGCTCATTATTAGTGTGAAAACGCTAAAAGAATTACAAAATAAATTGTTCTACCAATTCTCTATGCAGATATGAAGTAAATGTAGTTTTTTAATACGTAAAGGGGGAGATTCCTATTTTCTTTCTTAATAAAAATATAGATTGCCCTTTGAATTATGATAACCTGCCTTTATCTACACCATTATCGGAATTAAGCTATACAGTGTTTGACACGGAGACAACAGGTTTCCAAGTAGAAAAAGATGATCGGTTAATTGAAATTGGAGCTGTGAAAGTTAGAGGTTTTGAGGTGATTGAAGATAAACAATTTCAGACGTATGTAAATCCAAATCGACACATTTCTCAGGAAATAACTGAATTAACTTCAATAACAAATGAAATAGTTTGTGATGCTCCACAAGCTCTCGAAGCCATGTACCGTTTCTTTGATTTTATTGCGGAAACGAACAGTACGTGCTTTGTCGGGCATTATGTCAATTTTGATATGTTGGTTTTGAAAAGTGAACTAAAAAGAGAAAAATTGACTTATCGTAAATATAAATCGCTAGATACATTAAATTTAATCGGTTTTTTAGCACCTGCCTATGATATTAGAGATTTAGAGCGCTACGCCATGGCATTTAATACTCGTATTTATCCACGTCATTCGGCAATCGGTGATGCGTTAACAACGGCTTATCTATTTGTTGAATTGCTTTTACAATTATACGATCGTGGTATACATACTTTAGGTGATTTATCGCGCGTGAATGGTCAGTGATATTTTGTAAGAATGTCCAACCTTACACCTGCTTTGACCGGAAATAAGCCAACCTGTTTTGAAAATCAAGTGCGGGTTTTCAAGAACAGCTCGTCTTATACATGTTGTCTAGCTCCAGCACCCAGCGACTAGTAGATTTCGCTCATCTCCCTACGATAAGTCAACATCGAATCGCCTACCGCCTCTTCGTGTTTCCTTTATCTCAGTCGAAGTGCTCCAATCTATACGTCGCAAAACGGGCGCTTGCGCTTTTCTTATGAAAATTTGTTGTTTTTTGCTAGCTAATTAAAAAAGATTTGAAAAAAAGTGTAAACTTCTTGTCCTTATTGTGTTTTTCATGCATATTTTATCGCCCAAGCTAATAAAATGTTAGAAACCTTACAAACAAAGAGAGTGGCTGAGGTGAGGAGTCGTTTATAGAAGCCTAATAACTTGCCATATATATTCTTTATAACTCCAGAGAAAATACTAACGAATCGATTGAGGCGAATCTCATTTCACACTTCTCACATCCAATTTAGGGAGGTCGAGTGGTGTGCACGATTACATCAAAGAAAGAACGATCAAGATAGGGAAGTATATCGTGGAGACAAAGAAAACGGTTCGCGTGATTGCGAAAGAATTCGGAGTATCCAAAAGTACTGTTCATAAGGACTTGACTGAGAGACTTCCTACAATTAATCAGGAGCTGGCAAATGAAGTAAAGGAAATCTTAGACTATCATAAATCAATTAGACATTTACGTGGTGGAGAAGCAACAAAGCTCAAATACAAAAAACCAGAAGAAGAAATGGTGTAGTTACACGAAAGAATGTGCCTTTAGACGAATGGGTCTGAAGGCTTTTTATGTCTAATCTTACACATGCCATGCCCTGAAATAAGCCAATCTGTTTTGAAAACCAAAAGCGGGTTTTCAAGAACAGCTCGTCTTATTGCTGCCGCATGGCTTTTTTTGATTGGAAGTAAAACAAGATGAATAATGGTATGAATTCCATCTATTTGAAAATAATAATTAAATAATTACTTCATTAAATAACTATTTTTACTATTTTTTTAAAAATAATGTGTTTTACTGAAATCTTCTTACTAATGAACTAAAGATTGTGTTAAAATATACAATTAGGACAGATATAGCTGTGAATGTACGTATTTGAGGAGGAAAAAAAAGCCATGTTTGCTAGGGATATAGGAATAGACCTCGGAACTGCGAATGTTTTGATTCATGTTAAGGGTAAAGGAATTGTATTAAATGAACCATCTGTAGTAGCGATTGATAAGAATACGAATCGCGTACTAGCAGTAGGAGAGGAAGCTCGTCGCATGGTCGGGCGTACACCTGGAAATATCGTGGCTATTCGCCCGTTAAAAGACGGTGTTATTGCAGATTTTGATATTACAGAAGCAATGTTGAAGCATTTTATTAATAAATTGAATGTAAAAGGATTTTTATCAAAGCCTAGAATCTTAATCTGCTGTCCAACAAACATTACAAGTGTTGAGCAAAAAGCTATTAAGGAAGCGGCAGAAAAAAGTGGCGGCAAAAAAATCTTCTTAGAAGAAGAACCAAAAGTAGCTGCAATTGGTGCTGGTATGGATATTTTCCAACCAAGTGGTAATATGGTTGTAGATATTGGTGGAGGTACTACAGATATCGCCGTTCTATCTATGGGTGATATTGTAACGTCTGCTTCTATTAAGATGGCCGGAGATAAATTCGATAATGAAATTCTTCATTATATTAAACGTAAATATAAATTGTTAATCGGTGAGAGAACATCAGAAAACATTAAAATTGAAGTAGCAACTGTTTTTGAAGGCTCTCGTAATGAAACGATTGAAATTCGCGGACGTGACATGGTGTCCGGATTACCACGTACAATTACAGTTAATTCAATTGAAATTGAAGAAGCATTACGTGAATCAGTATCTGTCATTGTGCAAGCTGCGAAGAGTGTGTTAGAAAGAACACCACCTGAACTATCAGCTGATATTATTGATCGTGGTGTAATTCTTACTGGTGGTGGAGCTTTACTTCATGGTATTGATATGCTACTAGCTGAAGAATTAAAAGTACCAGTATTAGTTGCTGAAAATCCAATGGATTGTGTAGCAATTGGTACAGGTGTTATGCTTGATAATGTAGATAAAATTTCAAGCCGCCGTTTCGGATAAATCTTTTTACAAATGATAAAGTGCCTGAGCATGAGCTCTGAGGCACTTTTTTTTATATGTCTATAGCTAAAAATACTATCGGTTTAGACGATAAATTATATATAATGTAAGTAATTGCATGTTCGGATAAGAAAAGCGCAAGCGCCCGTATAGAGACGTATAAACTGGAGCTCTCCTCCTTTAGATAAAGGAAACACGAAGAGCCGATAGGCGATTTGATGTTGACTTATCGTAGGGAAGAGAGCGAAGTTTACTAGTCTCTGGGCGCTGAAGCTAGACATCGATTTAGGTTCGAATTTATATAATTTCTTATCTTCATATAAAGGGGTGAAGGTTTTGCTTAGAGGTTTTTACACGGCTGCCACAGGTATGATTGCGCAGCAACGAAGAACTGAAATGTTAACGAATAATTTATCTAATGCGAGAACGCCAGGCTTTAAAGCAGATCAATCTAGTATGAGAGCATTTCCTGAAATGTTAATACAACGGTTTGATAAAACAAATATACCTACGGAGAAAGGCTTAAATCTTCCGATGAATTCATTTGTAGGTGGCTTAAATACAGGTGTATATATGCAGGAAGCGACTCCTACTTTTAAACAAGGGAATTTGCAAGAAACAGGGAATAAAACAGATATAGCATTAATTGATGTTGCTATGCCTGTTAACGAAGAAAACGGGAAGAATGGAACAGTCTTTTATACAACTATGCATCAAGGTCAAATTTGTTACACACGAAATGGAAATTTCACACTTGATCAACAAAAGTACTTAACTACCTCTGGTGGTTATTATGTTTTAGATGCAGCAGGACAGCCTATTCAATTAAATAGTGATCAATTTACAGTGAGTAGCAATGGCGATATTTATGATAATGGTCAGTTTGTTGCAAGCTTAGGTATTGCTTATGCGGAAAATCCGTATGCGCTAGTGAAAGAATCAGATGGCATGTACTATTCAAATGACGGTCAACTACCAGTGGCGAATAATGTACCTGGTGTTCAGTTTACGTTACAACAAGAAGTGTTGGAACAATCGAATGTAGATCCATCTAGAACAATGACTGAGATGATGACAGCTTATCGAGCATTTGAAGCGAACCAAAAAATTCTACAAGCTTATGATCGAAGTTTAGAGAAAGCTGTGAATGAAGTGGGGAAAATCTAATTTAATTAAGTTGAAAGTTATTTGCTGAAATTTCATAAGGGATGGATAATAATGAATCGTACAATGATAACGGCTACTAATACATTATCACAGCTACAACTGCAGATGGACATGATTGGTAGTAATTTAGCTAATGCGGATACTACTGCATACAAAAGAAAAGATGGTACATTTAGTGAGTTGCTTGTTCAACAATTCAACAATCAACCTCGTGAGGATAAAGAAAAAGGACGTTTAACGCCTAATGGAATCCGTCAAGGTGTAGGGGCACACTTAGGTTTAATCAAAAATATCCAAACACAAGGAAGTATTAAAGTAACTGGGAGACCATTAGACGTAGCCATTACAAAAGAAAATTTATACTTTAAGATTAATGTAAACAATCAAGTTCAATATACAAGAGATGGTGCATTTTATTTATCACCAACAGGGGGCAATCAATTAAGTCTTGTTACAAACAATGGAGACTATGTGGTTGACCAAAATAATCAACCAATTGTAATAAATGGAGATGCAAAAGACATTTCATTTAAAGAAAATGGTACACTTATGGTAACATCATCAAATGGTACTACTCAAAGCTTTCAGTTAGGTATGGTATCTGTACAAAACCCACAATACTTGGAGCATAAACAAGGTAATGTTGTAGGGTTATCGGAAAATGCTGCACAATTAGGAATAAATGAAGCAGACATATTAACTGAATTAACAGGTGCTTTACGCCAAGATATATCGCTTCAGCAAAATGCATTAGAGGCATCTAATGTAGATATGTCAAAAGAATTGACAGATTTAATCAATGTTCAGCGCCAATTTCAGTTACAATCTCGCTCAATAACGATGGCAGATCAAATGCTTGGCCTAATTAATGGTATACGTTAAAGGAGTTTGAACGATATTTATGGAAACAAAACAACTTACCAGAGAAGAATTTAAACAAGAACAACAACCTAGTCAACAAGATGAGAAGCCAAAGAAAATCCGCATTCGTCTGATTCCAATCTGGTTGAGAATCGTTATAGTTATTTTGGCAATTGTTTTTGCTGTAACGATCGGCTGTGTGGTTGGCTATAGTGTGATTGGAGAAGGCAAACCCTCAGAAGTTTTCCAAAAAGAAACGTGGAGCCATATTTTCGATTTAGTTAAAAAAGATATATAATGGACATACAAAAAGAAACCCCTCTTTAGAGGGATTTCTTTTTGTATAGAGAAAAGTAATTACAAAGAAATTCTTAATACATATAGGGGGTTTAGTAATGTTAGATATTACTGAAATTAAAAAAATCATTCCACATCGTTATCCATTTTTATTAGTAGACAAGATTATTGAATTAGAAGAAGGAAAGCGTGCAGTTGGTATCAAAAACGTAACAGCTAATGAAGAGTTCTTCAATGGACATTTTCCAGACTATCCTGTTATGCCAGGGGTCTTAATTATTGAGGCTCTAGCTCAAGTTGGAGCAGTTGCACTTCTTAAAAAGGAAGAAAACAAAGGTAAAATCGGTTTTCTAGCTGGTATTGATAATTGCCGTATTAAGAAGCAAGTAAAACCAGGTGATCAATTACGATTAGAAGTAGAACTAACTCGTCTACGTAGCTCGTTCGGAAAAGGTAAAGCAGTAGCAACTGTAGATGGCGAAGTGGCATGTGAAGTAGAAATCTCTTTCGCACTTGGTGATAAGTAATCATTTTAGTTAGCGTTATCGTAGGATAGTACCGTGAATATTGGTAGATAACGGTATTGTCTAGGTAACAAGCATGAATATATGAAAAAAGTGTTTACCAAACAAAATTTATAAGTATAATATAATAATGTTGTTGAATTCATTTACTGATTTTAACAACCTGAATGATGATAATTTATATAATTATATGGTTTGGTAAGCCGAGAAATCATTCGCCCGTTGATAGGCTGAACTTTAGTGGTTCAGTCTTTTTTTTATGGAATTTTACAATTACATATCAACAAGTAGGCTTTAGCATTATTCACTAATGATAATCATTAGTGAATAATGCTAAAGCTTTTTTGTCATATATAGTAATGTCGTGCTGCTAACTAGTTAATTTTAGCAAATTTTCTATTATAGGAATGGGGTTCAGGTGATACTACTCATTATATATAACTTATTAACTAATGCTACAGCACTTGAAAATATTATTCTTTCCATGAACATTAGTGGCAGTAAAATAAAGGATAAAGAGTCATTTGCTTATGATTTGGTAAATAAAGTAGGAATTAATCGTGAAAAAGCAAATCGAAAAGTATTAAAACTATCTGGGGGAGAGCAACAACGTGTCGGTATAGCGCGCGACCTATCACATGATCCAGATATTATCATTGCCGATGAACCAACAGGTAACTTAGATAAAGATACAGAAGAAAATATAATGAATATTTTGCTGTCTCTAGCTCACGATAAAAATAAATGTGTAATCGTAGTTACACATTCGAAAGCAGTTACTAGTTATGCCGATGAACTATGGGGATTGAATGCTGGAAATTTAGTGTTTGTAAAAGAAAAGTATGAGGTTAAGACGCAAAATACTCGTTTTTGATGGAAAGGAAGTCTCTATGTAGACTTCCTTTTTCTTTATACATTAAAAAACATCATCGTTTTTTATGAAATCATGTAACTTTTTCGTTTTTCAGGACAAAATATGAACTGACCATTACATAGGTCAACATTATTGAAAGGAGGAAGACGAATGAGTAAAAAGCTATTAGCACTAATGAGCGGATGTGCCTTATCAGCAATGTTATTAACGGGTTGTGGAAATAATAACAATGATAATACACCAGAGGTAAACGATGTGAAGGAAAACGTTGAAGAAGGTGCAGAGGACGTTAAGCGTAACATTGAAGAAGGTGCGGAAGACGTTAAGAACGGCGTTGAAAGAGGCGTAAACGACATTAACAATAATGGTGTAAATAATAACAGAGTCGATGAAAATGGAAAAGAAATCGTTCCTAACGATACAGTTCCTAATAATAACGTCGATGAAAATATGAACAACGTTGATAATACAACAGATAATACTGTTGAAGAAAGACGTAGATAATAACGATTTGTATTATTAATTGAATAATCTTATGTAAAGTTAAAGTAGAAGGCTGTCCCGGAAGTGATTTATAATCCCTTTTGGGGAGCCTTTTATCAATTTTCTCCCTTTTGTTGTAATGAGCTCATATCTTTTCTGATTGCTTTCACATACATAGAACATAATTTATGCATTCAAGTACAGACCTTGATGGTGTAATGCGAAAAATGTGGTAAAATGGTAGTGGTTATAAACTTAAGGAATTCCGTTACATGAGATTACGGTAATTCAATATTGCACATAATAGCATTTCAACAAAAACGGTATAGAAAATAAGGGTAAGTTATTTAAAATCAAGCTCTTTTGATTTCAAATAACTGAATACTATAAATTGTATTAATTGTTATTTTTTTCTATATGTTTATGTTTTATTTTATGTTAGTATTTTAACAAAATTATGTAACAGGGGGTATGGAGGTTACATGTTGAAAAATCTTTCACCTGGGATGAAAATCAGCATTAGTCGATCCATTTATACGGCGTTTGAAAATTATATGAATTCTATTCAATGGGATGAGGAAAAGGCGAATATTGAACATTTTGTACAAGAATGGAGAGAATATATAATTCATCACGCATCTTGGTACGAGAAAATAGATGACGAGATTAAAGCAGATCCGGCTTTTCACTCAGCGTTAGCTACTAAAATTAATCAAACAATCGATAAAATTCTTAATGAAGCACCAACAGAAGAGCAAATGTCGGAAATTGACACATTACATAAGGAAGCGGAAGTAGAAGAATATTCTTATTCTTGTCGGGCAGAAGCGCGTTATGTTATTGATCAATTGCAAAAAGTTATAAAAAAAAACGAGAATTAAATGAACAAGCTAGTGAGATAGAATTAACTGAAGCGGTAATTATTTATCATTTAGCGTATAATGAAGAATTACCAATTCGTAATTATACAAAGGCTGATATTCTGTATATTATTGAGCAATGTAATTTAAAATTGCTAGATCCAGACTTTGATTTTTTAGAATCAGATATCATTCATTAATGTTTTTAATGGAATATTTGCAAAAAAGAAGCTATGCCTTATAGAGGCATAGCTTCTTTTTGACTTGTAGTATAACCATAAGGAAGGGCTTACATTTTACATGTGATTCTTTTTAGCAGCAGAGATTCGTGGTCGTAATTGTAATTTTTCTTTAAATTCACCTATTAAATGATCTCCATCTAAACCCTTTGTGATCAAATCTTCGAGTAATAATCCAGCATACTCGGCTTGATTGGATACGATACACCCTTCGAATAATACACTGTAATATTGATCTACTTGCTTAATGGTTAAAATTTCGGTGTCAAAAGTAGCTGGGGTGTTCTCTTTTTTCGTTATAACGACTTGGATACGTACGTGGTATTTTCCTTGTGTTGCCTGTAAGAGGAGGTCATAGTTCTCCTTGTTAATAAAACCTTCAAGTAACCAGCGATTTTGTTCATCTTCTTTGTTGATAATTAATCCTTCTGTTAATTCGATATCAACTAGTTCTTCCTCAGAGGTTACAACTTGTAATGAGACAAGTTTAAATGATTTCACAGTATCCCTCCGTTTCATTGTAGACTTCGTATACTAGACTTTAATGTATTTTAATTATAGCATAGAATTTTTACATTTAATGAAAACACACAGTAACAGACAAATTATTTACAAAAATGCGAAAAAAGTAGAACTATAGAATTTTGTTGGATATTTAATCGTTTAAATACGTTTTTTCGTTTAAGAAAATAGTCTTTTGCTCTAGTTTACAATGGTATATATATTATTTGCCTGTTTTGTAATTCAAATAATTGTAAGTAAGATAAGGATATGAATTGTCTTTTAGGACAGAGAGGAGGGGTGGGGTGAACAGAGTCATTTTAGTGGGAAGATTAACGAGAGACCCTGATTTACGATATACAGCAAATGGTCATGCCATTACCAATGTAACATTAGCGCTTAATCGAAGGTATAGAAATAACACAGGTGATTTTATTACTGATTTCATTTCATGTATTATTTGGAATAGAGCTGCTGAAAACATAGCTCAATATTGCCTGAAGGGTGCTTTAATTGGTATAACAGGTAGACTGCAAACAAGAAACTATGAGAATAAGGAAGGTAAGAGAGTTTATGTAACAGAAGTTGTGGCAGATAGTGTTAAATTCATGGGCAGTACATCAGCGGGCTCAGCTAATATGACATCAGGAACTATAGAAGGTTGAATGAATAAGGTCTCGAGGAGGTGAGACGCAATAAGGAAAGAGGGGAAACAATGGATCAAGAACAGTTACTTCGAATGGAACGATTAGTTAGTGATTTAATTAAATTTATCGCGCAATCACATGTGAAGCTATGCTCATACGAAGAGCAAATCTATCAATTGAAACAACAAATGTTAAGCTTTGAAGAATACGTACTTGTACTATTAGAAAAAGAAAATACTCACCACAATCCTCTAGTCCCATCACAATCATACCTACTTCCACATTCTACTAAAGATAATTGAATTTTATTATATCCTCAAAGTTTACCTCGTAACAATGCTCCGAATACCTCTAAAAATATAGAAAATCGTTTTTTCCTCATTAGATGGGACTGCCAAGCGCAGTCTATTTTTTTGTTATGAATTATTTAGAAAAAGGGACGCTTGAAAAGAAAATTATAATCACTTTTCAAACGCCCCCTTATAATTTTTAGCTATAGGAAGAAGGGTATATAAAATTCATTACTAAAGACCGGTGACGTTTTTTCTGTGTCTAACCTTACACCTGCTATGCTCGGAAATAAGCCAAGCTGTTTTGAAAACCAAAAGAGGGTTTTCAAGAACAGCTTGGCTTACCAATGGTGTCTAGCTTCAGCGACCAGCCCCTCGAGTCATAAGCCATCTCGCTTTAGAAATTAAAAGCGTATTTCTTAAGCGAGCCGTCTTATGCTGGTCGGGGCTAAACGGGTCACTTCAGCATTTCAATATTGCCGCATAGCTCTTTTTTGATTTGGAGTAGTACAAGAAGCATAAACATTAATCAAAAAAGACCGGTGACGTTTTTTCTTATTCTCTAGCTCCAGCACCCAGCTCCTAGTATGTTTCACCCCCTTCCCTACGATAAGTCAACAACGAATCGCCTAACGTCTCTTCGTGTTGTCTAGTTCCGAACGCCATCGGCTCGAGGTCATAAGTCAATCAGTCCAGAAGGTTAAAAGCGACCTTCTAGTCAGCTTGCCTTATGCTTGTGACCGATAACCGGGCGTTCTCCACATTTCGGTGTTTCCTTTATCGAAAGGAAGGGGGCTCCAGCATATACGGAGCTTAGTAGGGCGCTTGCGCTTTTCTAATTACCCTTGTAGGGAAACTAGTTCTTTGATTTCTTCTGTGCTCATTTCTGTAATCCAATTCTCACCTGTAATGATTTCATCATTTAGTGCTTGTTTCTGATCAAGCATTTTATCAATTTTTTCTTCTAATGTACCTGTGCAAATAAGCTTATGAACATGTACGAAACGATTTTGCCCAATCCGATAGGCACGGTCAGTAGCTTGGTTTTCGACAGCTGGATTCCACCAACGATCATAGTGAATCACGTGATTAGCTGCTGTTAAGTTTAAACCTGTGCCACCTGCTTTCAATGAAAGAATGAAAATAGGAAATTCACCGTTCTGGAAGCTTTCAATCATAGTGTCACGTTGTTTCTTGCCAAGGCTACCATTTAAGAACGGAACTTTGTGTCCATACGTTTTTTGTAAAAGGTCTTGAATCATCTCACCCATGCCAATATATTGAGTGAAGATTAAGCAGCTTTCCTTCTGCTCGATAACAGCATCTACAAGCTCGAATAATTTCTCCAATTTACTAGAGCGAATGCGAGCATGATGAGAATCTTCTTCTTTTAAGTAAAGAGCAGGGTGATTACATAGCTGTTTTAACCTACCAATCATCTGAAGGATAAGCCCTTTTCTTTCAAACCCATTTAGTTTTTCAAGTTGTTTAAATGTGTCATTAATGAGTTGCTCGTATAATGACGCTTGTTCAGACGTAAGCGGAACAAATTCTTTTTGTTCAATCTTATCAGGTAAATTAAGGGCTACGTCCTTATCCTTCTTCGTACGTCGCAATAAGAAGGGCTGAATATAGTTTTGTAGTTCTTTAATTTTATCTTGCTGTCCATCACGTTCGATGCTTGTTACGAACTGGTCTTGGAAAGCCTTTAATGAACCTAAATAACCTTTGTTTATGAAATCGAATATTGCCCATAACTCACTTAGACGATTTTCCATTGGAGTTCCTGTTAATGCGATTTGATGTACACCTTTTAATTTACGTACAGAGCGTGACTGCTTTGTTGATGCGTTTTTAATGTTTTGTGCTTCATCTATAATGATACTGTTCCAGTACAATGAGCTCATTTCTTCTTGATCGATATGAGTCATACCGTATGAAGTAAGAATGACATCATACTCACTAGCGAATGCTTCAAAGCTCTCTCCTTTTGGTCTTTGAGCTCCATAATATAAAGCCACCTTTAAGGAAGGTGCAAAGCGTTCTAATTCTTTTTGCCAGTTGCCAAGGACCGAAGTCGGGCAAACGATCAAAGTAGCTTTTGTGGCTTGTGGTTTTTCAATAATATGAGAATCGTTTTGCATCGATAAAATATATGAAATAACCTGCACAGTTTTCCCAAGTCCCATATCATCGGCTAGACAGGCACCAAAACCATACTTTCTCAAGAAAAGAAGCCAGCTTACGCCTTGAATTTGGTAGGGGCGTAATTCACCCTGTAAGGTAGAAGGAGGCTGAATAATAGGAATTTGCTTCACTTCTCGTAATGAGCTGAACATTTTCTTAAGTTCTTGATTTAGTTCGAATTGAATTTTTAAGAATTCATTGGAATCGTCTTGAATGTCATCCATTTCATCATTTGTTAATTCCTGATAAAATAATTCACTTAATGGAATGCCTTTCTTCTCGGCGGTTTTCATCATATGTTGTATTTGTCGTATAAGCTCAGGGTCTAACTTCACCCATTGACCGTTTACATAGATGAGTCGGCGTTTATCGCTCACCATCTTTTGGAATTCATCTTCCGTAAGTTCTGTACCGTTCATGGAAATGCGCCAGTCAAAGTCCATCAGTGATTGTAGTCCAACGAAAGACGGTCCGTGAGAGGATGTACTTTTCACTTTTGCTTTTAGCTTGAGTGAGGACTGCTTTAATTCCGTCCACCAGGATGGCAGTAGAATGGTTGCGCCAATAAATAAAAGTTTTTCACTTGCTTCCGTTAAGAAAATCCACGCTTCTTCCTCGGTTAATTCCTTTTTAAACTGACCTTTTTCCTCAAGGTTTGGAACAAGTTTTAACCAGCTAGTGATATCTTCTTCAATATGATGTTCAAAAGCTGCCCATGCCTTAGGTAGTTTATGCTTACCATATACTTTAATAAGGTCTTCTTTCTTAGTGGAGCGCGCAATTACTTCAAGTGACCATAAACCTTCTCCATCTAATGGTTCAATCAATCGTAAACCAGTTGAGAAGGGTAGTTCATTATCTTCAATGCCAATCCATTTCTTCCAGCGCTCTTCTGTGAAATATTCCTGTAATTCTTGAGTGGATAATTGAGCTTGCTGTAAAGACTGGATTGCTACATTCCATTTTTCTTTTGTTAATGGATTTTGATGTAAACTTTCGTAAATAGCGCTGTTATACCATTTTTCAATAAAATCATAGGTTGTGATAATTTCCTCTGAAAAAGGGTGTTTTTGTTGCCAAAACTCTTCATCAAATTCATCAACTACACTATTTGGTAATGTCCATCCAATAGCTTGTTCATCTAATTTAGTAAAGTTAGGTACAGGTATGCCATCTTCCATTGCTTCTTGTAATGCAGGTGCAGCAGTTAAACATAGGAAGGAAAGCTCATCCCAATGCCAATCGATAAAAGAGAGAAAACGATCTTGTGCAAATAAGGAAAGAAGACCAAAGGCGTCAAGCTTTATTCCTTCGACATCGTTTATCTCTAATATGTTGAGAAAGCTCCCATAAAAGCTTGCTTCATCCCAAGCAAAAAGCCGTTTGGAATAACTTTTTGGCTGAAGAAAGTTTCCAGCTTCATCGTAGGCTGTTAGGAAGTATTCTCCTGTTTGTAAGAGTTCCGTATGTACGGTAATATTATTCAACATGAATTAGCTTACCCCTTTTCAACTCTTCTTGAAAGGCACGTAATCGAGTATTCGAAGATTGCACTTGATTAATATACCTTTCCCATTGTTCCAATTTCTTTTGTTTCTTATAGATTGTTCGAATTTTTTTAAGGTAACGAACCGCGGCTCGATAGCTTTGACGATTTTTACTTTCGATTTTTTCATTTACGATACTTGTATATAAAGGTAATAATAGCGAAGGGTCGCTATCTTGTATCATTTTAATTTCATCTTTTGATATATATTCAAGCTCCACATTGCTGTATATACAAAGTTCAACCCATTTACGATGCTTCCCACAATCCAGTAAATAATTACTGTAATACACGAATGAATAGGGTAGACAAACTTCGCAAAACTTTTCGAAGGTGTCCATTCGCTTATTGTTTACACAGTATTTCCTAATAGGTGGAAGTAGGAATTGTATGATCTCTTTCCTTTTATAATGACTTGCTGCGTGTGTGATATAAGCATTTATATTTTGCATGACAAACTTTAAAAATGGCTCTGATTTCTGTTCATCAACATAGCGTATCCAATATGTTAATAAAGGATAATCTTTAGGGTGTAATTGGCTAAGAAGCTTTGTCACATTCGCAGTATCTCCTGTTAAAAAAGAGAGATGAATAGATGCTGCTAATAGAGATTCATTCGAATTGGATTCGAGTTGTTCATTTAAAGACTGTAATTCTTCTTTTCTCCATGTTTTTTCTTTCAGCAAATGTGTCCAAATAGCTCTGTAAATATCAAGGCTAGATTGAGCTAGTTTTCCTCGTTCATTGAGTAGTTCATTAAGGTCATTGCGGATTTCTCCATAGAATTGATCGAAAGCAAACGGTCTAGATATACGAGTTAATTGTTCCATTACATACATCATGTTTTCAACTAGCTCTTGCGCTTCGTCTTCTAAAAAATTCTGCGCGTATGCTTTTATTTCATTCTTTTTGATACTACGTAAGATAAACAAATACGTTTGAAAGTAGCTTACAAACAGATAGAGCATTTTCCAAGGTGGCTCTATCGGCATTTTGCCTTTAAGGCGCTGAAAGTAAACGTCCCATTTTGAAGATAAAGTATAAGCTGGCTGGTATAAGTTATAGCCAATTTGTATGGTGTATGTATCTTCCATAAATGCTTTCCAAGAAGCATAGTTTCTTTCCAGTGGCTTATTCTCTTGAAAGAGTTCTTTTGCTTTTTGTAATTGCAGGGAATTACGTGTGATAGTAGGGCTATTTTTCTCGCTTTTCCATGCTTGAATCCAGTCACTCACGGAAGCAATGCTCGAATAAGATGTGAAAAAGGTTGCAAGTTGATGGCGACAAAAAGCCGCTTGCTTACATGAGCAGCTGCTATTCGTTGGTTCTGTTAAGTCTAGCTTGACTTGGCATGGGACAACATCTTGAACCGATGCTGTAATAGTGCCTTGTTCTTCTTGGATTTGATATACCATGTTTTGTCTGTAAAGCAAAAGTCCACGCTGCGCAGCTACAACATCTTCTGGTACTTTTGGATTGACAATCTCCTGTAGTTCTTTACCGAAGAACAGCAACTCATCTGACATTCTTTTAACCTCCGACCATTCAGTTTTATTATATATATCTTTAAGTATTGGCAATAAAAGGTGATTTTGACTCATGTTTATCTGCTTTTTTCTAGTGTGAAGATGTGTTTAGTAAAAAAGCATATTCTTTTATTATACTTGAAATGGATTCTGTTTTAAAAGGATGGCTCACTTGTTAAAGCGTAAAGCTATGCAAGCGTGAAAGGTTTAACTCTTTGGAAAGACAGGGTATGAGAGGGGAAGAATAGGATGGAAGTGAGTGTAGATGGCGATGACGGAGATAGGTAATGATAGTCGTACGGACATGGATGGTGCGCAATTTCAGTTCATGTTTCCCTTTAAATTAAAAAATAACTTTAATAAAAAATTAATGAAAAGCCTGCTTGAAAATGGATATGAATTTTTTGATTTAAAAAAGCTAGAACAGGAAAAAAGATTTTACGGTCAAAATCAAGTTTCACATCGTAGTTTGGAAAAATTCTTTCTTCCTAATATAGAGAGTATTCTGTTTCCTAGTTCTATAGAAGAAACAGAGTGTTTAAGACGATTTTCTAAGGCAATCCAGTTACATTGCGAGTTAACATCAAAAAAAATTAAAACTACATTTGATATAGTCTCGCTTGATATTATTATTTGTCCGTACCAAATTGGCATCATGAATATTCGAGTGGTTTTGCCAAGACGATTGTCATTGTCGGACACTCTCCAATTTAGTGATGAGTTCAGAGCAATGGAGCCTATTGTAGAGGATCAAACACACTGCATACAATATAAAGACCGAAGCTTTACGAAGGTCAGAGATTTTATTTTTCACGTTTTGTATTTGGATATAAGTAAGTATATTGATGATGATAATCAAAATTCTACATACTTCGGTAGTTTGCCGTTCTTTATGGATGAAAGAATGTTTGTTATATCATATATATCTGTAGATGAAGATAGTCTTTTAACGCCTACTGAACTGTTTCGTATTGGTCATTTATATGGTTATCGTGATGATGGAGAACCATTAATTGGAGCCAATAATCCAGAATATATTAAACGCTATTATGAAAAGCATGTGTATGATCGATGGGCTGATGAAACCTATTATGTTGTCAGTGATTATACCTTTTCGTGTGTGACGAAAAGTCAGAATAATAAACTACAAGAATCTCTTTCTAATGCTATGTATGGAAAGCACTTCTACTCTATTCTACTCTATTTCTTCTATAAAATTGCTCTTATGAAACTAACGTATGAGCAATCAGAAATAAAAATAAATAAAGATCAAGAACGTATTGAAGATTTGATTGTTAAAATTACTACCTTTTCTTCAAGGTATTTCTCTGCCGAAGTGAATAGTAGTACACACGGTAAAGAAATCTTTCAAATTGTAAAAAGTGTATATCAAATTGATTATTTATATAGTTATGTAAAGAAAACATTAGAAACTCTTTATCAAAATCATGAAAAATTAACATCTAAACGTCATAGTTATTTATTGCAAATATTGACCATCTATACAGTCATTTCGGGCATCTACGGAATGAATTTAGTTATCAAAGATTGGGAGGGGGAAATTAAGTGGCGTGTAATCTGGAGCTACTCTTTATTTGAATGGATTTCCTTCTTTGTTGCCATATCTGGGATTGTTGTGGGAATTATATTAGGTGTGTATGCTCTTAAAAAGTGGATTGTTCAATATGCGAAAAGATAAGAATTAGGGTTTTGTTAGAAGTGTTTACGAGGGAGTCTAACTTTGTAAAGGCTTCTTTTTATTTGAAATATAAAATTCAGTGAGATTTAGAGATTATTAAAATATATTGTTAAAGTTTTAAATAAAGAGTTAAATATATTACATTTGTATGTCTATATGATGATAAATAAGGATTTATCCCATTTTTCAAATAATTATTTGTTATACTATATAACTGGAAAGGACAAAACTTTTCAATTCACCCAAACTATTCGTTATACATATATATTAATTTGATGTATACGCATCAATCAATAAAGGTGGGCATTTACTATTTAATAATATAAAAAAATAGGTCTATTTTATCAAGTGAATGTAAAAAACTATGGTAATATAGAAAAAGTGTAGAAAGGGAGGAAATGGAATTAATGAAAGCTGTAAAACTACTACTTTGTCTCTTACTAGCTATGTCAACAGTTTTAACGGTTGGTCTAACTAAATCAGAAGCAGCAACTACTTTTAAAGACATAGGTTCAAACCATCGTGCCTATAAAGAAATTACATATCTAGGCCAGGGCGATATTGTCACTGGTGATGGAAAAGGCAATTTCGTACCAAATAGTATAGTGACACGAGGAGAAGCAGCGGCTATGATTGGCCGAGCTTTAAACTTAGATGGTACAAAAAGAGCAACAACATTTAAGGATGTTAGCTCTAATAATTTTGCATCTGGATATATACAGTCCGCAGTGGACAAAAAGATTTTATCAGGGTACGGCGATGGAACATTTAGACCTTATGCACATGTAACACGTGGAGAAATGGCAGTTATGATCAGTAAAGCATTTAATTATAGCTTTGGAAACACTGTATCAGGTGCCGCAAATGCATTAATGTCACGAGGAATTGCTCAAGGATTTAGTAATGGAACGTTTGGTGCAGATAAAACTCTTATTCGTGCAGACTTTGCGGTTTTTCTTGCAAGATCGATTGACTACACGTTACGTACAAAGCCAACTATTTCATTCTCAGGAACGAAATATGTAAATGTTGATTCACTTAATGTTAGAAAAGGTCCTTCTACTAAGTATGGCACGATTAGTGCGCTAAAAAACAATACAAAGGTAGAAATAGGATATAAAGTAGGAACATGGACATTGGTTAAATCTGGTAGTATAATTGGTTTTGTACTAGATTCATATTTAACAGGTAATATTTCTTCTGGTGGCGACGGTGGTAGTTCTGGTGGCAATAATTCACTTGCATCACAAGTGATTGTCATTGACCCAGGTCATGGTGGAAAAGACTCTGGAGCCGTAGGATACAATCTAACAGAGAAATACGTAGTGCTTGATACAGGGTTACGCTTACAGAAATTATTAGCAAATACACCGTTTACCGTAAAACTTACGAGATCAACGGATGTTTTCTTAGAATTATCAGAGCGTGTAACTTTTGCTAAACAAAATAAGGCGAATACATTTGTAAGTATTCATGCTAATGCTGCCAATGGTAATGCAAGCGGTTCTGAAACGTATTACTATGATACATCGAGAGCAGTAAATCCAAATACAGCTGATAGCAAATTACTTGCAGAGAAAATTCAGACTCGACTTTATAAAGCAATGGAACATAATAATCGTGGAGAAAAACATGGGGATTTGCATGTTATTCGTGAGAATTCCATGCCTGCTGTTTTAGTAGAATTAGGATTCATAGATAATAAGTCAGATAATGCTAAGCTAGCGTCTCCGACTTATCGTCAAAAAGCAGCAACAGCTATTTATCAAGGAATCTTAGATTATTATAAAGCTAAAGGTTTTAATGTAAATGGATTATATTAAAATGCGTTAAATGATTAAATTGATAAAAAGGAGTCTATTATAAGGCTCCTTTTTATATATAGTAAAATTTCAAGGGGAGAAACTATGAGGAGATATAGTAGTTTTCTAATCATTGCATTTTTTTTATTTTTTTTACCTTACAGTAGCAGTGCTGAAGCAGTTGAACAACAATCAAATAAGAATAGCCAACCACTCGTTGAGGAAACTATTCAAAATACAACGAGGGTAAACGTATTATTTAACAAACAAATTGATTACAAACTTCTTAAGAAATACAATTCAAAGGTTATACAAAGCTATCAAAAAGTCCCGGCTATCACCATTGAAATACAATCACATCTGATAGACTCACTCTTACAAGAACAATCAATACAAAGCGTTAAAGAAGATCAAGTAGTTAAGGCTAGAGGACAGGTTGTTAATTGGGGACATACTAAAATAAATCTCCCGGATAAATATCCATCCTCCTTAACCGGTAAAGGTGTCAAAATTGGCATTATTGATAGTGGGATTGATTATAATCATCCAGATTTAAAGGTAGCAGGTGGGAAATGTGTATTGGATCTTATTGATAATCCAGATGCGTGCGCACGATCTTACTATGATGATGATGGGCACGGTACACATGTAGCTGGAATCATTGCGGCTCAAGATAATGATATTGGTGTCTTAGGCGTAGCTCCAGGTGCTTCAATCTATGGAATTAAAGCCTTGAATAAAATTGGTGTTGGAACCACTTCTTCTATAATGGCTGCACTTGACTGGGCAATGAAAAATAATATGGATATTATTAATATGAGTTTAACTTATAGTGATGAAGAGCCAGCTATTCGAGAATTTATCAAAAAAGCCTATAATCAAGGGATTTTAATTATAGCTGCTGGTGGCAATAAGCGGCATCCAAATGGTAACGAAAATAATGTACAGTTTCCTGGAAAGTATCCCGAAGTAATTGCTGTATCTTCTTTAGGGAAAAACAATGATCTTCTTGCAACTAGTTCTATGGGAAATGAAATGGAATTAACGGCTCCTGGTGAGCTCATTTATAGCACATTACCAACCTCGCAAAATAGCTATGGTAACATGTCTGGTACGTCTATGGCTGCTCCATTTGTTACAGGAGTTGCTGCTCTTTATATGGAGAAATACCCAGAGTTAGATAATGTAGAAATAAGAGAATTATTACAATTGAACGCGAAAGATTTAGGATCTGTTGGTAGAGATGTGAGGTTTGGCTATGGCCTAGTTCAAGTAGATTCTGTTGTTTCTAATAAAACGAATATCGCGGTAGAAGAAAGTGCTGATAGTGTAGTTAATATATCAGTTGCACAATTACCAGAGAAAGCAACTGGCTATAATTTATATCGTTTTGATAAGAAAATAATCTCAAATGGAACCGATCGAAGTATAAAAGATTTCGGTTCTAAAGGAAAGATTCGTTATAAGCTTGTACCACTGATTAACGGAAAAGAAGATTTAACGCAAGCTAAGCTTTTTCATGCAAATCTATTATCACCAGTCGTAGTAGATATGAAGAATGATTATTGGTTTAGTCGTAACGTAATGTATTTGAAAAATGAAAAAATAATGAATGGATATGCATCTGGAGAGATTAAACCTTTTCAAAATATTACAAGAGCAGAGGCTGTTATTTTATTAGTAAATGCACTTGGTATTCAACCGGATGCGAGTGATCTACCTTTTAAAGATGTAACCAAGGATTCAGTTGGAGCAGCGCATATTGGAGCAGCGGTGAAAAATGGCATTCTTAAAGGGTTCTCAGATGGTACATTTCGTGGGCAACAAGCTGTAACACGTGCAGAAATGAGTATAATGATTGCAAGTGGCTTTCAATTATCACCAGCTAAATCTGTTAATTCGTTTAAAGACGTTAATCCAAATGTTACAGGATACGAACAAATAAATCGTATGACCTATCATAAAATCGCGGCGGGCTTCGGAGATGGTACATTTAGACCTTATGAAAAAATGACTAGAGGTACATACGCTGTATTTTTATCAAAAGCTAAAAATGAAAAATTAAAGTAAGACAAAGAACACAAAGCTCAAATCTGTTGAGTTTTGTGTTCTTTTATCATTTTTTTGTTTTAAAAAATGTAAAAACATATATAAAAAGGATATGGTGTGATTTTTTGTAATGCAAACATAAAATACGTAAATGGTTGTATCTGGTATCATAGTACTAGCGCCAAGTAAGACAGCGAAGTCGAATTTACAGATTTCCCGAACGAGAAAGCTCACTCTTTTAATATATAACTTTGTATAAAGTGCTGTCTTTCACTAGAAGCAGCTGTTATTTATAGCTCCTTTATTGGACATGTAGTAGTTGATATTATGATTGGTATAAATTGTATGGGAGCTTTTTGATTTGTATATAAAATAGGCAGAGTGATTGTAAAAAATTATTGAATTATATAGTAAATGAAAACAATAGATTACCTTTGGTCTAATTGGTAAACATATTTCTATGCTCAAAATACGATATGAGTATATAGTAGTATGTCCAGTTGTATCAAGGGAGTTTGGTATGCATTAATTTGGGTATAAGAGAATTAAAGATAATAAATCCCACAGGAAATGTTTTTTCTGTGGGATTTATTATCTAAAGATGGGAAGAAAAGTTCCT
Source organism: Bacillus massiliigorillae (assembly GCF_000380245.2). Lineage (GTDB taxonomy): Bacteria > Bacillota > Bacilli > Bacillales > DSM-1321 > Bacillus_AD > Bacillus_AD massiliigorillae. The sequence goes on along the minus strand of NZ_HG428742.1, from coordinate 341,199 downwards.
TTTGAATAATAATTTAGCGATTTAGTATTTTGTTATAAACTGTTTAATGGGGTAATTCAAAATTTTTAATTATAAGGATATAATTATATTAATATAGTATAAAAGAGTAATGTTTGATTGAAAGGAGATTTTTAATGAAAAAACTAGTTTCATTGTTTTTTAGTTTAGCGCTTTTGATTTTTATGTTACCAGTTTCACAAGTGTATGCTGATGATATTTCTGGTATTACATTGGAAAAAGAAATGAGAGATATGATCAATAGAGGAGTTATTTACGGTTATGAGGAAGGTATATATGCTCCGAATGAAAAAGTTAATCGTGGACAATTTGCAACTTTTCTTTCACGAGCTTTGGATTTACCTAAAGGGAAGCATCAATTCCCTGATGTGTCTCCAAGCTCAAAGTTGGCGGAAGGAATTAATGCCGCAGCAGCAGCAGGTATTATTAGTGGTTATCCATCTGGACAATTTGGACTTAATGACTTAATAACAAGGGAACAAATGGCAATTATGATTGATAAGTCGCTAGATTATTTAAAAATCACAAAAGTTAAAGGGGCTCTTACTTTTGCGGATGAAGCAACTATTGAATCATCAGGATCTAGACTTGCCATTTCATATATGGTTGGTTTAAAGATTATTGCTGGATATCCTAATCCGAATGGTAGCGGAACTGTGTTTAAACCAAAGAATGAAGCGACTCGAGCAGAAGCGGCTGCTTTTCTTTCACGAATGCTAAATCTTGATAGTACGCCTGCTCCTACACCGCCGGTAACAGTACATCCTTATCGAGTTGGTACAGTTAGCGCCACTGGGACGATTACACCAAGTACTAATTCTTATAAAACATTTACAGAGGCTTCTCGAGCTATTACCAATTCTACTAATCAAGTGATTTTGAAAAATAATAAAGTTGTCAAAATGCGTTACGGGCTTGCTGTTAGTAATCCGGGTGCAGGTAATGCAACAACGATTGTATATGAATCTGATATGAAGACAATTTACGCACCTATTTCCAAGGGGAATGAGCTGGAATATGTGACATCAGACGATAGCAAAGTCACAGTTAAGGTAGCAGGAAGAACGGGATATGTGAAGCATGAAGATATTACATTAATTCCTTCACAGGCACTGAAAGGTCGTTCTTATTATAGTGTTAATACAGCAGGTGACTTAGTACATACTATTTTTAATCATGACACAGCTAGCACAAGCTCATATATTGCTGGTAAAGCACCTTCAGCTTTAAAACAAGGTATGAAATACATAAGTTGGGACGGTGCCACGTTTGAGACTGAAAATGGAGCTACTGTAGGAACGTTTTATCAGTATTTTAATATGCTTCCAATACGTACAAGCACGAAGTATAGTGCAGCTGAATTAGATAAATATATTGCAACAAAGTTAGCAGAGGTGGAAGCATTATATAAGAAGAATCCCTCCTCTTATGCAAAATATAAAGATGCGACCAAGAAAAGTAAATTAATAGGTCTTGGAACAATAGCGAAAAATTTTGAGACATATCATAAGATTAATGCTCTTGTAATTGTTGGAATGGGGATTCTTGAAAGTGAATATGGAATGAGTAATCATGCTCAAAATAATAATAATATTTTCGGCATTAAGGTATATGATAGTAACCCGCAAAATGGTGAAGCTTATGCTTCGATTCGGGATTGTGTATCTTCACTTGTTACTAATTATTTAAATAAGAACTATATTCCGGTAGATGGAGCTTTTGCTAATGGAGGAATGTTAGGGAATAAAGCACGAGGTATGAATGTTCGCTATGCCTCTGATCCATATTGGGGACAAAAAATTGCTGGTCATATTTATCAGCTAGAGAAGGCGTTAGGAGGAAAAGATTACTTAAAGAGTTCTTCTCTATATAAGATTTATGAGACTACAACAGAAGGAGTAAATGTACGCTCTACGGCAGGTGTTACAAATACGAATAAGCTTTATACGTATCCGAAAGCTGGCTATCCAGTAGCTACTGTTGACGAGTCTTTAGACTCAGAGTGGCATAAAATATTATCAGATAGTAAAAGTGAGCGATATGGTTTTATTTCTGCACAATATACCAAAATATTACCAATAGCAAAATAATAATGAAAACCCACTCATAATTCGAGTGGGTTTTTATTATTACTATAAGACTATTACTATACTACTTATAGGTGTTAAATAGCTAGTTTTAAGTAACGTAATTATTGTTTTATTGTGATAATTTACTGATAAAATTCAAAAAATATACATATTTTTTTAATATTTAGGAGGATTTATAGAACTATATGTAGAAATTTGAGAGTAACATGCCGATAGAAAGAAAAATGACTTAGTTAACTTTTACTAATCGAAAGGAGCGCACTATGAAAAAGCTAGTTTCTATACTTCTAAGTTTCGTATTAATATTTTCGTTATTACCATTCACTCATGTTTCTGCCAATTCATTACAAAAAGAAATGCAGGCTATGGTGGCTCAAGGGATTATCACAGGTTACTCGAATGGGGATTTGGCTCCAAATGACTACGTGAACCGTGGGCAATTTGCAACATTCCTCGCTCGTGCACTTAAGCTTCCAAATGGAGAGAATCGATTTACTGATGTACCGAAAAATTCTTCGTTAGCGTCAGGAATTAATGCAGCGGCAAGCGCAGGTCTTATTACAGGTTATACAGCCACTAAATTTGGCCCAAATGATGCTATAACGCGTGAGCAAATGGCTATAATGATTGATCGAGCATTGAGTTATTTAAAAATTGGGAAAAAAATTGCAGAAATTACGTTTGTTGATCGAGATTCTATTAAAGCAACATCAGCCGTAGCAAATATGGTAGGCCATCAAATTATTCTAGGTTCTCAAACTACTGAAGGGTTGAAATTCAATCCAACTGAAAAAGCAACTCGTGCTCATGCAGCTGCTTTTATATATCGTATGTTAGCGGTCAATAATCAGAATGACCCATCCGTCGGTTTACCAGAAGAAGATAAACCAATAGCGCCGACTGACCCAGTAACACCGGAGAAGCCGGACTCCCCTTCAAAAGTGTATCCTTTTGCAATTGGAACGATTAATCAAAAAAGCAGTGTTACGCCGAGCTTAAAAACATATAAAACTTTTCAAGAGGCAAATGCAGCTTTCACAAATGATGCGAATCAAGTGATATTGCATAATAATAAAATCATAAAAATGAATAAAGGTATTGTAGTAGCGAAGGCTCCAGCATCTGGTTCAGCTACTAATGTGTATCAATCTAATTTAAAGACCTTACTATTAGGTGTTATGTATGGAAGTGAAATGGAATACGTCACTTCTGATGATTCGAAGATTACGGTTAAAGTAGCAGGACAAATCGGTTATGTGAATCAGAGTGATGCTTATTTACAACCAGAGGTTACTACAGAAAATCGCTCGTATTATGTTGTTGATGCACAGAGAAATCTGAAGCACTATATTTATAATCCAGTTACAAAGCAGTCTGCATCATACATATACGGAAAAGCACCAGTAGCTTTGGCGGCAGGTGAGAAGTATTATAGTTGGGATGGGGCTACGTTTGTTAAAGAAGACGGTACTGAAGTAGGGACATTCTATCAATATTTCAATGTACTTCCTTACCGTACAGCAACGAATTATAGTGCTGCGGAGCTTGATGCAATTATTATGAAGAAACTACAGTACGTAGAATCGTTGTATAAAAATAATCCAAAAGGTTATGCGAAATATAAAGATGCAACAAAGAAAAGTAAATTGCTTGGATTAGGTAGTATTTTAAAAGATTTTGAGAAGTATCATAAAATCAATGCTTTAATGGTCTTATCGAAGGCGGTTATTGAGAGTGATTATGGTATGAGTACAAACGCACAAACTAAGAATAACCTTTTCGGAATTAAAGTGTATGATAGCAATCCTTCAGCGGGTTCAGTCTTTAAGACTACTCGTGATTGTGTGGCAGAATTAGTTAATCAATATTTGAATAAAAAATACGTACCTGTAGATGGTATGTTCGCAAATAGTGGTATTCTTGGTAATAAAGCTAGAGGAGTAAACGTACGCTATGCAACAGATCCAAACTGGGGACAGAAAATTTCTGGGACTATGTATTCTTTAGATAAAGAAATGGGCGGTAAGGATTTTGAAAATAATCCATCTCCATATCAAATCTATGAATCTACAGCTAGTATGAATGTTTATTCTAAACCTGAAGCGCAAAACGCTAATAAAATTTATACATACTCGAAAGAGGGATTTGTGTTTGCTGTAACTTCAAAAGAAGAGAGAGCTGACTATACGTGGTATCAAATTCTTTCTGATAGTAATACAGATTTATATGGCTACATCGTTTCTAAATATGCACATCAATTACCAATTGCTAAGTAAGAGTAATATTGTTAGATAGATAGAGGACGCGTGCTAATATGCATGCGTCTTTTTTTTGAAAGATAAGAATATATATAAATTTGTTCGGTGTCTAGCTCCAGCGCCCAGTGACTAGTAGATTTCGCCCATCTCCCTACGATAAGTCAACACGAAAAAGGCTACCGCCTCTTCGTATTGTCTAGTTCCGAACGCCATCGGCTCGAGGTCATAAGTCAATCAGTCCAGAAGGTTAAAAGCGACCTTCTAGCCAGCTTGCCTTATGCTTGTCACCGATAAACGGGCGTTCTCCACATTTCGGTTTTTCCTTTATCTCAGTCGAAGTGCTCCAATCTATACGTCGCAAAACGGGCGCTTGCGCTTTTCTTATTTATGTTTTTTAATGTACTACTTTTGGGGTAGAGAAAATACAAACATTAAAAAATGGTACCTTTTATTCATTTCTATATTTCTCTTTCAATCTACTATATTTCAATAGCGTTTTATGATAAACCTATAATTGTGTGTAAATTATGAAGTGGAGATAGGAGAATAGCATGAAGAAAATCGCAACATTATGTTTAAGCTTGGTATTATTGTTTTCTTTCATACAAGTACCATCAACGTCTGCGGCTTCCAATGAAACAATTAGTGCTGAAATGCAGGCTATGATTGATATAGGAGTAATCTCTGGATATGGAGATGGAACGTATAGACCATATGGGAAGGTAACAAGAGCGGAGTTCGCTACATTTATTTCTCGTGCTCTTAAACTACCAGAAGGAGAGCCTAGATTTAAAGATGTGAATGTCAATTCAAAACTAGCTCCAGGAATTAACGCAGCTGCTAAAGCGAAAATTGTACAAGGAGTTACTACGACAACTTTTTCACCTAATAGTTTAATCACTCGTGAGCAAATGGCATTAATGATTAATAATGCATTAACTTATTTAGGGGTTCAACCAAAGAGTACATCTATTGTTGTACTTGATAGAAATGAAGTGACTTCATCTGTAACGATGAAAGCAATCTATAGCATGATGGGACTTAATATTATTAAAGGCTATGAAGCAGACGGTGGCATTCTGTTTAAACCAAAACAAAATGCAACTCGTGAACATGCAGCAGCATTTATTAATCGTCTGTTAACGATATCGGGAAAAATGCCGTATGTAGTGAATAATTTTGAAAAGCAAGTAGTTGAATTAGTGAATGAAGAGCGGGCTAAAAAAGGATTAAAACCATTGATTCTAGATACAGAATTAAGTAAAGTGGCTCGATTTAAATCGCAGGATATGAATGATAATAAATATTTCGATCACAATAGCCCAACCTATGGAAATCAAAAGGCACTGTTAAGTAAGTTTGGTATTTCATACTATCTTGCAGGTGAGAATATTGCAATGGGTCAACGAACACCAGAAGAGGTAATGAATAGCTGGATGAATAGTGAGGGGCATCGAAACAATATTTTAAACGCTAACTTTACCCATATTGGTGTAGGTTATTATGGCTCAAATTTATGGACACAAGAATTTATCACGAAGCCGTAGTATCAATTGAAGCAGCGGCTGAATTATTCAAAAAAGCCCTCGTATCTCTTCTATTAGATACGAGGGCTTTTCGTTTATTCGGATTTCTTTCTTCTTACAAGTGATAGCAAACGGTTGAAAGCTTCTTTGTAGAATAGTTTCAAACCTACTGCATAAATAGCAGCTCCTAATCCACCAAATAGTATTAATTGAATTAAGCTTGGCCAATTTCCTAGTGGTGTGTATTGTTTAAGTACATAAATTGGCGCAGCCATTAACAATGTTGGTGGAATGACGCGAATGAACATTTCAATCAATCGCTTTGATTCGCTCTTATCGAAATCACGGTACATGACAATGGTTGAAACAATTAAGAAATAGATAGCAACAAGCGAACTTGTTACGGCTAATCCTTTATAGCCTAGTGAATCTACAATGAGCCAGTTAATGACAAAATTCAGCAACACAGTTGTTGCACTAATTTTGAATACAGTAGAGGTTTTACCTCGTGCATACATCGATTTAGATACGATAAACTGTAGACCTTGGGCGACAATCATTGGTAAGTAAAGGACAAGTGCATCGTACGTTCTTGCTGTATCTTCAGGCGTAAAGGCATTGCGTTCGTAAACGAAAGAAATGGCTTCTTTTCCGATTAACCATAAGCCGATAGCCATTGGTAACAGTGTTACTAGTGAGATTTGCATACCCATATGCATTGTATTTTGGAATTTCTTCTTATCATCTACCTGTTCAGATAGAAGTGTGAAGATAATTGCCACGATAGTCGTTGCATAGATTGTATTAGGGATACTGACTAATAAAGATGCTTTGTCTAAGTAAGTGGCACCTCCATCCATTGTACCTAATGCGAACGTTTTATTAACGAACATATTAATCTGACCTACTACGGAATTCAGTAGGGATGGAATGATTAAAATTAAGAATGTTTTTTGGAATTCGCTTTCTACTTTTACATTTGGTGACCAGCGGAATCCACTTTTTAGTAAAAAGATAAATTGAACGACGATTCCTAAAACTGTACCGAATACGAAACCGTATGCTAGGCTGTAAATTCCCCACATATTAGAGAATAATAGTGCAAATATAGCACCCATTAAGGTTGCGGATATTTTCGATATTTGAGCTGGTACAAATATTCTTCGACCTTGCAAATAAGATTCTAATATACCATTCAAAGCAACGGCGCTCATGGCAACTAAGAATACTTGCATCGTCTTAACCGCAACTTCTTCCGCTCCAGGGTTAATACTACTTGGTGTAATATAAGGTAAAATGTATGGAATTAAAAAATATCCAATAATAGATATGAATAGAAATAATATAATGGTTCCATTCATAATACCATTTGCGTTTGCTTCAGCAGCAGCAGGGTTATCTTTTTTCTTCTTCATATACATAGGTAAGAATACGTTATTAAAGCCGCCGCCGATCATCGCAACAACAAGTGTAATAAGAGAGAATGCATATACGTATCCATCTGTTGCATCACTAACACCAAAGACACTAGATACGATACTTTCACGTAACAAACCAGAAAGTTTTAATACAAGAGATAATAAAGTAATCCAAATAGCTGTTTTACGTAATGTGGACAAGTGCCATGGCACCTCTTTTCTTTGTCTAGCGCAAAGTAGACCGGCGTCTAGTAAACAGGCCACTTCCGCTTTTCTAATTAAAAAGAGTCTTATGCAAAAAGCACATAAGACCCTACATGGTACATGAGTGAATTATTGATTTAATGCACTTTCATATATCTCAAAATATTTCTTTGCAGCTGCAATATGAGAATAGTCTTCTTCGATTTTGGCACGCGCTTTAGCGGCCATTTCGATTCCTGCTTCAGGATCACGAAGTAATGTAATAATTGCATCAGCAAGCTCATCTACATTTTTCTCTTCAACTAGTAAACCATCTACTCCGCTATCAACGATTTCTTTCAAGCCGCCAACTGCACAAGCAATTAGTGGAGAGCCAGAACCCATTGCTTCAAGTGCAGAGATTGAAGTTGCTTCTTCTACACCAGCTGAGTGAACGCTTGGTACAAGTGCTACATCACTTAAGTCATAATAATCACGAACGACTGAGTGAGCGACTGCTCCAAGTAATGTTACGTTTTGATCCATACCTTCGCGAGCGACAATTTCTTTAATTTCAGTTAAAGCTTCGCCGCTTCCTGCGTAGATTAAGTGTGCATTAGGAAATTCTTTTAACACTTTTGGTAGTGCTAATGCTGGGTAGATAACCCCATTTTTCTTTGTTAAACGACGTGGGCAGAAAAGAATATCTGCATCTACATCAATTTCGTATTTCTCACGTAATTCATTCTTCTTATCCTTGTTAGGCTTGAATGAATGAATATCGATGAAGTTACGAATGGCTGTTGCTTCCACGCCTGATACTTCTTTTACGTAATCTTTCAAGCGAGTATCAACTGTGATAATTTCACGAGCACCTTTGTACGCTTGGATTTCAATATCTTGCATGAAGCGAGCTTCATCACTGCCTTCATCCATAGATCCTTTTGAAATACTTTCGAATGCCATATATCCATGAACAGTTGCAACTGTAGGAATGCCGCTTTCAAGTGCTGCAAGTGTTGTGAATGGATCTTGAGCATGAACTAAATCATAGCTTTTATGTTTATTTTTATCAATTAGGGTACGTAGGAAGCGTTGGCGCATTTTGTGACTCCAAACAATTCCTTTCCCTTTCTTGAATTTATTTAGAATATAGCTTGGCCCTTGTGCAAGAATTTTGCGAGAAACCGGAGAAACATCTGAGAAAGATAATACATCTACCTCATGTCCAAGTGATTCTAAACCAGCCTTTAATGTATCAACATGAACGGACAAACCACCAGCATGCGGATAGTCATACGCAGTTGCAATAAGAATCTTCATTTCTTCTCCTCCAACATTTACTTTACGATTCATTCATCTTTTGTTGTAAGCTTTTCTTGTCTAGCTTCAGCGCACAGCGACTAGTAGATTTCGCCCAACTCCCTACGATAAGTCAACATCGAATCACTTCGTTCATCGTGTTTCCTTTATCTCAGTCGATGTGCTCCAATCTATACGTCGCTAAACGTGCGCTTCCGCATTTCTTTTTGTCTAGCTTCAGTGGCTAGCTCCTAGTGAACTTCGCCAACCTCCCTACGATAAGTCAACATCGAATCACTTCGTTCATCGTGTTTCCTTTATCTCAGTCGGCGGGCTCCAGTTCATACGGAGCTGAACAAGCCACTTCCGCATTTCTTTATTTCTTTAAGAAATTTTCTTTTAATAAATCAACATTTCGTACAGCTTCTTTACGCATGATTTCTGCATTGTCTCTTACGATGCTTGCGTAATGTTCACGATTGTCTAAAATAGCAAGTGCATTTTGAGTAAGCTTCTCTGCATCAATTTCCATTAAATCAGCTGAGTAATCCCACATGCCACTTCTCTTTAATAAGCTTTCAACTTTCTTATCATAACTTAAACCGATGTGAGGTACACCTGATAAGGTTGAGAAGATTAATGCGTGCAGACGCATACCGATTGTCATTTCACAGTTACTAATGAAGTTTAAATATTGATTTGGTGTGAATTTCTCACCTAACATAATCGTTTTGTCGCTATGCTTCATATGCTTCATTACTTGCTGACTAGCGTTTGTATCATGATGACCTTCCATTGGAACGAATACAGGTGTAACACCTTTCTTCTCAATTAGCTCGTCTAATATTTGTGCAGTTTGCTCGAATTGCTTCGTATGCTCAAACCACGGACGCATTGAAACAGCTACTAGCTTTTCATCACCTTTTAATTGAAGGGAATCCATGCAAGCTGAGTCTTCCTTCTTCTTGAATGCGAATACGATGTCTGATGTAACGACAGTTTCAGGTTTCTTTACGCCAAGATTATGAAGGTAATCTTTTGAGAATTGATCTCGAACTGTTACGAAGTCAGCAAGGTTTGCCATCTTCATTAGGATTTTCCCCCAAGTTGAAGTAACAGGTCCAATTCCTTGCGAGAAGAACATAACTTTTGATCCGCAAAGTTTTGCTAATAATACAATTAGTAAATAATAAGGAAGTGGTCCGAAAAGAAACTTCGTTGGATAAGCGTCTTGTAATAATCCGCCTCCACCACTAATTAAAAGGTCAGCATCTCGCAATGCTTTAATCTTTCCTTTATTGTCATGTCTCCAGCCACGATACACAGTTTTTACATTGTGCTCTTTCGCTGTTTGTTCTGGAGATAAAGAAAATACAGTTATATCAGGAGCGTCTAACGAGTCTCTTAAATTATCAACAATACTTTCAAGAATCGCTTCATCTCCAGTGTTTCCTAATCCATAAAAGCCTGAAATAACAATCTTCAACCTGGTGTTTCCTCCTTTTTATATAAAACCAATACTGCTTGTTATCTTTATAGTCTAGTGGTTGCCATCATCTTTCGACAAAACCTTCATATATTTTATCATTAGACCTGTTGTTTCTCAATGTTATTCATGTTTGGTGGTGGTGTTCCATATATTACTTGTTTTACATAGCATTGTCTTTCCTCATCTTATTAATGCAAGCATCATTGTAATTTGATATACTATGTTAGGAATTTAATTCTTTTTTTGTAATTATCCATTTGTTGGTGGTTTACGCCATACAAAGTGGGGTAAAGTGAAACGCTGAACGAATGAAGATGTATTCGAGTGCAGGGCTTTTCATATAGAAATGGACCGTCATAGGATAGACATCTAACATACTAAAAAATATAAGTGAGGTCACCAAGCTATGAAGAAGATTTGTGTCATTGGTTTAGGCTATATTGGCTTACCAACAGCGTCTGTTTTTGCTCGTGCTGGATATGATGTACTGGGCGTAGACGTAAATCAAAAAGTCGTTGATTCTTTAAATGAAGGCAAGGTTACTATAGAAGAAGTTGATTTACCTGAATTAGTACAAGAAGTTGTTGCGAAGGGTAAATTAAAAGCATCATTACAACCAGAGAAATCCGATGTATTCATTATTTCAGTTCCAACTCCAATTCATGCGGATCATAGTGCGAACGTGGACTATGTAGCGGAAGCAACGAAAGGAATCCTTCCTTATTTAGAGAAAGGAAATGTTGTAATTGTAGAATCAACGATTCCACCGAGAACAATGGATGACCTAGTAGCACCAATTATTGAAGAAGCTGGATTTGATCCATACAAAGATATTTATATCGCACATTGTCCAGAGCGAGTACTTCCAGGGCGTATTTTAATTGAATTAATTGAAAATACTCGTATTGTAGGAGGTATTACACCAGAAGCTGCGAAGAAGGCAGGCGATGTATATCGTGCTGTTATTACAGGTGACGTTATTGAAACAGAAGCTGTTACAGCTGAAATGTCTAAATTGATGGAAAATACATTCCGTGATGTAAATATTGCACTTGCGAATGAATTAGCAAAAATCTCAGCTCGTCTTGGCGTAAATGCGCATGATGTAATTGAGCTTGCAAACAAACATCCACGAGTAAATATTCATTTACCTGGACCAGGTGTAGGCGGACACTGCCTAGCAGTAGACCCATACTTCATTATTGAGAAGGCAAGAGAAGAATCTCCTTTAATTGCAGAATCTCGTAGAATTAACAATTCAATGCCACACTTTGTTATCGAACAAATCAAGCGCCTAACTTGTGAATTAGACAAGCCAAGTGTTGCTGTATGTGGTTTAACTTATAAAGGAAATATCGATGACGTTCGTGAAAGTCCAGCTATTGAAATTGCTGAAATGCTTTTAGCTGATGAGCGTTTAGATGTAAGAATTCATGATCCACATATTCATGAAGATCAAGTAAACTTCCCATTACACTCTTTAGAAGAAGCTGCTAATGGAGCTAACTTACTTGTTGTTCTTGTAGATCATAATGAGTTCAAGCAGTTTGACGAAGCAATGTTACTTGAGAAAATGGCTACACCAGTTATTTTCGATACTCGTAACTGCACGAAGATTGAAGATGAACGTTTTACAGTTTACCGCATTGGTGATTTAAAACATTTACAAGCTATACAATAATAAGTAACTTTTTAACCTGTCATGTCGTCCTTTATTACAGGAGGATGTGGCAGGTTTTCGAAAAGAAAACGGTCTAGTTAGTCAGCTAGAGAGTGTGTGATTTACTAGACGATAGGAAGATGAAACATGCAAAAGGAAACATATTTCGGAGTAGATGTATCACCATTAAGCTACGACGAAATTCTTGTTGATATTGAACAAAGAATGCAAGCAGATCAGAAGTCGACAATTATTGCTGTAAATCCTGAAAAGGTTATGGCTGCTGAGCAAAACGAACAATTGCGAGAGCTTATCAATAATAGTACTTACGGCATTCCTGATGGCGTTGGCATACTGCTAGCTTCTAAGTTGAAGAAAGGAACGATAACATCGCGTGTAACAGGTGTTGATATGATGGACCGTTTGCTTGAATTTGCAGCGAAGAAGGGCTATCGTGTGTTCCTGTATGGCGCAAAAGAAGAAGTCGTTTCACAGGCGAAAGCAAAAATAGAAGAAAAATACCCTGAAATCATCATTTCAGGATACGAAAATGGTTATGTACAGGATCCGAAGCAAGTTGTTAACAAAATTAATGAAGCGAAGGCGGACCTTTTATTTGTTGCAATGGGAAGCCCTAAGCAGGAGCTATGGATTCGTGAACATATGGATAGTGTAAGTGCTAAAGTATTCCAAGGTGTAGGCGGTAGCTTTGATGTATTTGCCGGACACGTGAAACGTGCACCAGCATTTTATCGTAACCTTGGTTTAGAATGGTTTTATCGCTTAATGAAAGAACCTAAACGACTGAAACGTCAGCTAGCACTACCAAAGTTTCTATTAAAGGTTATGCGTTCGAAGTAACCCTAATGAAATCCTTTTGAGTGTCTAACTCGAAAGGATTGTTATTATGTATTATGATGTAATTCGGTGAGAAATTAAGAAGCGTGTTTTTATAAAAAACGATGCAGGAGGAAAATGATGAAGGTACTACATGTCATAAGCGGTGGAGAAACAGGAGGATCACGTAAGCACGTAACAACTCTGTTAGAACAGTTTCCAAACGAATCTGTTTGTCTCCTTGTTTTTCAAGACGGTCCTCTTGCACAAGAAGCAAGGCAAAAAGGAATACGCGTGGAGATGTTGCCTCAAACATCTCGTTATGATTTACGTATTATCAGTAAGCTAGCATCGTTCATTAATAAAGAACAATTCGATATTGTTCATTCACATGGACCGCGCGCTAATTTATTCATGTCATTTATTAAAAAGAAGATTCAAGCTGTCTGGGTTACTACTATTCATAGCGATCCAACATTGGACTTTATGAAGGGTGGCGTGAAAGGCCGTATCTTTACGATGCTTAATCTGCGTACACTTAAGAAGATTGATTACTTCTTCGCTGTATCAGAACGCTTTAAAGATAATTTAGTAACACTCGGAATTCCAGCAAACATTATTCATACCATCTATAACGGTATAACGTTCTCTGAACCACTTGAACGTGATTATTCTTTACAGAAGGAACTGAAGTTATCAAATGATGACTTTGTTATGACAATGGTTGCTCGCTTGCATCCGATTAAAGGGCATGACATTGTCCTAGAAGCTTTAAAGAAGTTAAACAATCCCGAGATTCATCTTGTATTAGTAGGAGATGGTCCTATTCGTGATGAAATAGAGGGATTAGTTCGAAGTAAGAACTTACAAGACAATGTACACTTTTTAGGCTTTCGTCAAGATGTGGATCATATTTATAGCAATTCACACATTGCTCTATTAGCATCACATAGTGAAAGTTTTCCATTGGCGTTATTAGAAGCAGCTAATCAGAAGATTCCGTTAATATCAACGGATGTTGGAGGGGTAAGACAACTAATATCATCAAATGAGTATGGTTGGGTTGTACCAACAAATGATGCAGAAGCTTTTGCAGAAGCTATCACTGAAAGCTATGACAATTATAAGAGTGGAAGACTAGCTACAAAGGGTGAGGAATTATACAACCATGCATCTACTAATTTCTCTCTACATGCACTAGCTAATAGTATTGATGAGGTTTACAAACGTCTTGCAAAAAAATAGTCATTGTTATTTTATCTATCATCTTGTAAAGTGAAAAGGTGAAAAAAATAATAGTGGAACAAACATGGATATCGTTTTATCCCGTTCAAACTGGCGCTAAGATTCCCACTTCAGAATGAAGAGGAATCAAAGATGTTTCAGCGGGAGATCAAGCGTCAGTAAGAACCCGATTGGTTCAACTAATGCTTGGTGGGAGAAAGAGCGTTCCCACCAAACAAAGTTTCACTGTATAGGGGATACTGTAAAGAAAGGAATCAAGTATGAATAATAATAGAAGCTTAACATACATTCTAGTCCTGTTGCATTTGTTTCTTGTGCCTTTAGTTTATTTCAAGAAAGGCATTATTTCGATTGAAGTTATTCTTATTCCTTTACTAGTACTCGCATTTCTGTGGGAGTATAGAAAAGGTACAATTAAATTAAATTCATTACCCATTCTGCCATTTCTCATTACATTCGGTTTATATGTAATTATCTCAGCTATTTCTTTAGTAAATGCTGTGGCATTAACACCAGGTATTATGGAAATCGCACGTTTCTTATCGTATGTAGTTGTATTCTTAATTGCTATTAAGGTGCAGTTTACAAAGGAGCAATATATTAACTTTGCGAAAGCATTCGGAGCGGCTGCTATCATTGTTGGTCTATTTGGTATTATCCAATACATCTTCAATATTTCATTGAATAAAGCTGGTTTATACGCTCTACAAGAAGCAAAAGGACGCGTAGATTCGACATTAATAAACCCGAACTACTACTCTTCATTCTTGAACTTCGTTATTCCATCATTCCTACTGCTAGCAGTGGTGTATTTCAAAGACAAGAAAGTCCAACTTATGTTCTTTGCGTTCTACGCAGTATTTATTGTGAACTTAATCTTAACGTACACACGTGCCGCTTGGGTAACAATGGCATGTGCATTCGTATTAATCATTCTAATTATGCCGAAACGATTCTTAAAGAATTTCGTTAAGCCGCATATTTTAATTGCATTCGTAATTTTATTAACTGGCGTATACTTCATGCCAGATGTTCAGTCTCGTACTCAATCAGCTATTTATGCTGTTCAAAAGCTAGTATTCCCTAATGCAAAAGCGCCAGCAAGTGATATTAAAGATAAAGATCCTGAAGATTTAACACCTGAAGAACGCGAAGAAATTGAAAAAGAAAAACAAGAAGAAGCAATTTCTAATACAGCTGTAGTATCTCGTGTAACACTTTGGAAAACAGGTTTATACATGTACAAAGACAACCCAGTACTTGGTGTAGGTATGGGTAACTATTATACTCGCTATAAAGAATTTGTAACGAAATATCCGGAGCTTGATATCGGTCACGATGCATACTCTGTTCATAACTCATATATTAAAGTAGCAGCTGAAACCGGAACAATCGGTATTCTAGCGTTCTTATCAATTTACGTTGCCTATTTCATATACCTCATTCGTCTATACTTTAAACAAAATGATGAACTAGGAAAAATAGTGGCAGCTGGAGTGTTCGTAGGTAGTATCACCTTCATGGTGCAAAACCTGTCGAATAACTTAATCTTCATTCCACAATTAAATATTATCTTCTGGTTAGTTGGTGGGCTGGCAATTGCATTCCTTCATTTGAATCAGAATAGAAGTTATTATTAAGTAGAAAAGCGTAGGCGCCCGTTTAGCTCCAGATGGACTGGAGCCATCTTCTTTTCGATAAAGGAAACACGAAGAGACGAAGTCGATTCGATGTTGACGTATCGTTGGGAGGTTGGTGAAGTCCATTAGGAGCTGGGCTACTTGTGCTAGACAGATAAAAAAAACCGATTACAGCGAAAGCTGTGATCGGTTTTTTTATTTCCTTCTATATTATTTAAGTCATATGAAGTAGCAGAACCATTAAAAAACAAAAAGTAGTTCTTACGATGAAAGGAGCTCCATATAATGTAAATGTTGGTCAACTATTACAACAAATTCATAATTATTCTAAAATTAGTCTATATTTTGAATTTTTTAAGAAAATTGTTCCAATTCAGTTAAATGGTGTGTATAATGAGGGATGTGTTTTCTGATTAGTATATTTAGGAAACAAATCCTTAATATTCTACTATTTACTATTATATTCTATTAATTTGAGAAAAATGCAAAAAATAGTTGAAAAATATGGTTTATTTGGTAGAATAAATGAAGAGGTTTAACTACTATTTTACTATTAATATAAAAATATACAATTATGGTTAAATTAAGTGAGTTAAACTACATAAGGAACTATCACTGGTTTTATTGATAGAATATTTTAAATTTTTACAAAACGGGGAGGATTTTTTTCATGGCTTACCAACCAAAATCTTATCGCAAGTTCGTAGCAACTGCTGCAACTGCTACTTTAGTAGCGGGCGCTATTGCTCCATTAGCATCTGCAGCTTCTTTCACAGATGTTGCACCACAATATAAAGATGCAGTAGATTTCGTAGTATCTAAAGGTGCTCAAGGTCTAACTGACACTAAATTTGGCGTAAACGAAAACATCAAACGTGTTGACGCTGCAGTTCTTCTTGTAAAAGTTCTAGGACTTGATATCGAGAGCGCTCCTGCATCAGGCTTCACTGATGTACCACCACGTGCGGTGAAATACATTAACGCTCTTAAAGCAGCTGGTATTACTACAGGTAAAACAGCTACTAAATTCGATTCTGATTCTCAAATCAAACGTGGTGAGTTAGCGATTTGGATTCAAAGAGGATTCAAATTAGAAGGTAAATCAGATGTAAACTTCACTGATGTTGCTGCTCAATACACAGCTGCAGTTGGTGCTTTAGTTGCAAACGATATTACTAAAGGTAAAAATGCTACTCAATTCGGTACTAACGACAATGCAAAACGTGGAGATTATGCAATCTTCTTAATGAGAGCTGACAAAGCAACAGCTGGTGAAAAAGAAAACGTAGGTACTGTTAAAGCAATCAACAATACAACTGTTGAAGTAACTTATGATAAAGCAATCACTGATGAAAACGTGAAAGAAGCAGATTACTCAATCGAAGGCTTAAAAATCACAAACGCTGCAGTGAAACAAACAGACAAGAAAGTTGTTGTTCTTACAACTGAAGCTCAAGAAAAAGATAAAGAATATACAGTGAAATCAGGCGACAAAGAGCTTGGTAAATTCAAAGGAATCGAAGCTGTAATTCCTGAGAAAATCGATGTTGATGTTAAATCACTTCAAGGTGTTGTAGGTAAAGAAGTAACACTTAAAGCTAAAGTAACTGTTAAAGAAGGTCAATCTAAAGAGGGTATTCCTGTAACTTTCAACGTTGATGGAAACGAATCTGCTTTAAATAAAGATCTTGTTAAAGAAGTAACTACTGATAAAGATGGTGTAGCTACATTCTCTTACACTCAATACAATGCTGGTGAAGATCAAGTTGCTGTTTACTCAACAGGAAATGCTGCTAACCGTAGCCTAGCAAAAGTTTATTGGGGCGTAGCACCAATCTTAACAGTAGATGCTGATGAGAAAACAATTGATAATGGTGCAAATCGTGTTTACACAGCTAAATACGTTGATCCAAAATCAGGTGCTCCAGTAGCAAACGCTAAATTAAACGTTACATTTAAAGAAAACTTAAATGATATCGATGGTTCTAAGACTAACGATACTACTGCAAGCATCCGTAAAGATAACGGTACTTTTGTAACTCCTTACCAAGATTCTGCATCAAATGCTGGTTCTTACCGTGAGGAAGCATTCCAAGTAACAACAAACTCTAAAGGTGAAGCAACATTTACTGTAACTGGTAAAAACACAACTGCAACACCAATCGTATTTGCTGATGCTAACACTAACAACCGTTACGAACAAACAGAATTACAAGCAGTAGCTGGCGTAGCTAAATTCCAAGGTGTTCAATCACCATATAAAATTACGTTCGAACGTACTGATGCTTTCGTTGCTGCATTGAGTGATGAGTATGGTACTCAAAACCCAATCGCTTACAAATTAAAAGTTGTAACAGATCAAAAAGATAAAGATGGCAACCCACTTCCATATGTAGGAGCTACTATTAAAGTTGCTATCCAAGAAAACCAAGATGCTAGTCTTTCAAACAATACACCAGCTAAGATTTCTGCAAAAGAAGATGGTGTATATGATTCAAATAAAGTAGTAGCAGTTACAACTAATGACAAAGGTGAAGCAACAGTTTACTTAAAATCTTCAGTAGACAATTCAAAAGCTACTCCAGTAGCATGGATTGATTTAAATGCTGCAGGTGGTAATGCTGGTGCAGTTGGTAACGATAAGCTTGAAGAAGGCGAACCAAATGCAGTTGCTCCACAAGTAACATTCTTAAAATCTGTTGTTGTATCTCCAAACTGGAAGCTAAATACACCAACAGCTGGAGCGTATGTTAATGGAGATAAACTAGTTTGGAAAGCTTCTTTAGAAAACCAAAGTGGTAAACCTTCAGAAACAGCTGGTATTAAAAACGCAACATATACAATTAAGAATACTTCTAACAAAGTTATTACAATCAATCCACGTTTAGTAGATGCTAATGACGCTGGATATAAAGCAGAATCTTTAACTATCACTTATGATGGTGCAACACAAACTCAAAGATTTGTTAACGGCTCTGCAGTAACTATGGAACCAGGTACTACAGTTACTATTTTTGGTGTAGCACCAGGACATGTTGATAATGAGAGAGATATCTATATTCCAAGTACTTTCGTACCAGAATATTCAAGCACTCAAACAGCTGAATTAAAGATTGAAGCTCCAGCTAAAGATGGATCTTTATCTGTATCTTCTCAAGTTCAAACTGTAAGAAAATCTAAATCTATCGATGATACTCGTAACAACAACAACACTTACTATTATGATGCGAAATCAGCTGAGTTCTTAGTAGCTGAAGCAGCAACTGGTACAGTAACTGGTGAAGTAATTGGTTATGAGGTTAATGATGGTAAATTCGGTTCAGCTAATAACTTTGGTCGTTTAGTAGTGAAAGAAAGACATACTGGTAAAGTAAAAACTTTCGAATATAATTCAGCAACTGCATTTACTGCAGCGTTAGATGCATCATTTACTGGTTCTGATAATGCACTTGGAAATGCAACAACATTTGAAACATTATTATCTGTTGGTGATGAAGTTCAAACTAACTCAACTTCAAATAGCGTACGTCTATTTAATGAAGATAAGAGTTATAAATCAGATCAGCCAAAAGGTAATAATGGAGTAGCACCTGATTACACAGCAATCGATGCTGCAATTACAGCTGCAAAAGCAGTAAATGAAGCTGAATACACTGAAGCTAGCTATGGAGCACTTAAAACTGCTTTAGCAGCAGCAGAATCTGCTAGAGCTACTGGTTCACAAGCTCAAGTTGATGCAGCGACAACGGCTCTAAAAGCAGCACAAAACGCTTTAGTATTGAATGGTGGAATTGTAAAAATCACTTCTTCATCAGCAGTTGCTCCTAACTCATTTGCACTTGGCTTAGGATTGATTGAATACAAAGTTGAAGGAACAATTGCTTCTGAAGATAAAGGTTCTGTAAATAAAGTTAATCTAGTATTCTCTAAAGCTGATGGAACTACAAAAGTAAAAGAAGATGTAGCTGTAGTTGATGGCAAAGTTAACGCAACAATTGATGTTTCTGAAGGATGGGGTGCTTGGACTGGTGTGAAAATCTCTTACACTAAAGATGGCCAAGAGCGCAATTCAGCAGTACAAACACTTACACCTAAAGTGCAACAATAATAGGTCTTAATGCTTATATAAAAATGAATCTAGCATGAGGCTTACCTCATGCTAGATTACTAATGATAAGTTTCATATTCTATACGAATTTTTTGAGCGGATATAATATTTAGGAGGGTACATTCATTATGAAAAAAGGCTTAACATATGCAGCTCTTTCTGCATTAGCAGTTACAGCAGTAGCAGCAGCACCTGCACCACAAGCGTCTGCAGCTGAAGCAACTCAAGCTCCAAATGGTTTTTATGATATCGTAACAAAAAAATATACAACTGTTGCAGAATTCGCTGCGCTTACAAATAAAGGCCAATTCTTAACAAATACAAACCTTTATGTAGTAGTTGGTGGCGAAGTAATTAGTGCTGTTGATCTTATTACAAAATCTGATGCACAACTTGAAGCTTCTAAGCAAACTGTAGCTCAGTTTGAAGCGGCTAAAAATGTAGATTTGAAAAAAATTGCTGAGGGTATCAGTGGATTACAGGTTGAATCAGTAAGTGCGATTAACGCTAAACAAGTTGAAATCAAATTTGGTAAAGCAGTAGATAAAACTACTGTTATTAGTTCAGGTAATCTTGTAAACATTACTTTTACTAAAATTGGTTCTGCAAACGTAATAACTTCAGGTGATGCTACAGCAGAGTTAAGTAAAGATGGTAAAACTTTAACTATTACTGCGAAAGCTGGAGAATCATTTAGTGGTAGCTATGCAGTTACAGGAACAGATTCTATTGCAGACGAGAGTGGAAAAAAATTAACTCCATATTCTGAAGTTAAAACATTTAAAGATGTAAGTAGACCTACATTTGAAGGTGTAACTTATTCTACAGACGGTACAGATCGATTTGCTGAATTAAAGTTTAATGAACCAGTTAACGTTACTGATTTAGCTATTTCTGCTAGTCGTGTGGATGGAGTCGCACTTAATGGAAGTACTGATGTAACTACTACTTTTTCTGCAACTGGTAACGTTGTAAAAGTAAAGCTTACTGTTGCTTCAGCTGACCAAGGTAAAGATATTAAATTAACTTTAACAAATCTTAAAGATTTCGCTGGTAATTTATCTTCTCCAAATCCAGTTACTGCAACAGTGAAGTATGGTGTTGAAGATGTAACTGGTCCTGTAGTAAGCAATGTGTCAGTGAAAGACAATAAAACTTTAATTGTTAAGTTCAATGAAGCACTATCTGCAACTCCTGCTTCAACTGCTTTTGGTTATGCGGCTTCACCTACTGATGTACCTAGTTCTTCAGTAACGAAAATTGATGAGCAAACATATGAAGTAGGCTTTGCAGCAGCTTTACCAAAAGGATTACAAACTCTAAATATTCCAGCTGTTAAAGATATCCATAATAATTTATCAACATCAACTACAAAATTAGTATCATTTACGTTAGATGAAGCTGCACCTACAGTTCAATCAACGAAAGTTGAAAAGATAGATGGTAAAGAATATTTAGTTATAACTTATGATGAGAATGTAAGTCCAGTGGCTAGTAAATCAGTTGATTTAGAGTATGCTGTAGATTATGTTTCAAAGACAAAATCTATTTCAACAGTAGTTGCATCTGGTTCAACACAAAACTTTACTTTATATAAGCCTGTTAATGGTTTGTCTAATTCTGTAAAATTAGATTTATCTTCATTAACAGATTCTGTAGTTTATACGGCAAAACTACAAGCTGGGATAGTAGAAGACTTGAATGG
Organism: Bacillus massiliigorillae; assembly: GCF_000380245.2. Taxonomy (GTDB): domain Bacteria; phylum Bacillota; class Bacilli; order Bacillales; family DSM-1321; genus Bacillus_AD; species Bacillus_AD massiliigorillae. The sequence continues at coordinate 319,720 of NZ_HG428742.1, read as the reverse complement.
TAATGACAGTAAGGAAAAAACAGGTGTAACATTTACTCGCTCAAGTAATGTAGATGCTGGTAATCCAACTGCAACATTGAGCGCTGTTACAAATGATTCTTTAACTGTTACTTTTGATAAAAAAGTTAACCCAACAACTGCTCTAAATAAAGATAATTACTCAATTGAAGGAATTTCAATTAAGAATATTAAACTTACAGCAAATTCAGCAAGTTCGGCAGCTGTGGTCCTAGAATTTGAAAAAGGTTCATCAACTTTTAATGGAGAAAGAACAGTAAATATCGCAGGTGTTAAGAGTGAAGCTGGCGATTTAATGAATCCATTTAATGGTGTTAAAGAATTCAAAGAAAATATTGCACCAGTAGTTAAAAAAGCTGAATTAACAGCTACTAACAAAGTTAAGTTAACTTTCTCTGAGGAAGTTAAAGAAACTGCTGTTGGCAATAACTTCGAAGTTTTCATTGGTGATTCAACTACAGCGGTTGCATCATCTGATGCAGACATCACTGCGGGAGTAACAGTGGTTGATATTACTTTAACGACTCCACTTACACAAGCAGATCTTGATAAAGGTGTTGTAGTAAAACCTAAATCAACAATAGATGTGGTTGATAATGCTGGTAATGCATTAGATTTAAAATCTATTAACGTTTCAATCGCTCAGTAATTAAATATATGAAATTTTACAGAAGTTCTGTTGAGGTAAGCCTCAACAGAACTTTTTAAATATAAAATTATAGACACTATTGGTTTTGGTTAAGGGATAGGTGCCTATCACCACGAGAAAAATGTCAAAAGGTTTTGTGAAAAAATCCGCAAGGCCTTTCTTTTATTTTTTAAAGGTATATACCTGTCCACTTCAAAAATTTAATTTCCGTTTAAATCATCCTATTTTTATGGGATGATTTGTTTTTATATTGAGGATGTTAGGTTCATTTTATACAAAATGAACCTTGTATATACGATGAAATTTAGGGGATTGAAAAAGAAAGACATAACAAATAAGCCTTTCAAGGAAGGTTTTAAAAAATAAAAGGTGTGTTGTTAAGCCACTTTTTTGTAAGTATGATAAAGACCGTTTAACACAGGTGTGGCTTCTAATTTTGTTTCCGTTACTGATGTTGGAAGATAAACGGGTGAATCTATCGGCGTTCTACCACCGATTCCTTGATGTGTTCGATGCGTGTTGTAGTAGTCATTGATGTATTCATGAAGTAGCTTATGTAAGTGTAACTGGTTAAGTGGTAGGATGTAATCTAATAGTTCACGCTTGATTGTGCCGATCACTCTTTCTACATAGGGATTTTGCCACGGTGAGCGATAGGCTGTTTTCTTAGAAGTGATTTCTGAAGATGATAAAAACCGTTGAAAGGCTTTTGAACGAAAAATTGTATCATTATCATGAATGAGATATTTAGGTACTTGTCCATAGGGAGTTGCATTTCTAAATTGTTGAATCGTCCATTGGGCTGTTGGGTGATAAGTGACGCCAAAAGAAATAATCTTTCGAGTTTGATGGTCAATAATCACTAATACATAAAGTACCTGAAAGGTTAACGTAGAAATGGTAAAGAAATCAGTCGCCCAAGTAACAGACTGATGATTGTTAAGAAACGTCTTCCATGACTGAATTTGCTTTTCAGTAGGTGGTTTTCTCACAGTCGGAATATATTTAGCTATTGTATTAGGTGCAGGAGGTTTTTCTATTCCTAGTAGTTGTAATTTTTCATGAATTTTCTCAGGTGAGAGCATAGGATTTTCCTGATGTATCCTCCTTATGAGTGTAATCGTTACTTGAGATAGTTTAGGTCGGCCTATCTTTTGTGATTTGCGTCTCCAGTGTAGTTTGAAAGCAGTTCGATGCCATTTAATCACAGTTGCAGGTTTGACAAGAATCAAGTGAGATTTCCAGTTCACCAAACATTTAGAAAGTATAACCCAAAGCTGTCTGAATGCTGGAGTGGGTGTTGGTTTAGGTATCTTCTGCTTTTCATAACGTTGTTTGTACAGTGCTAGTTGGCTTCTAAGCGCAATATTTTCAAGTTTAATATTAGTTGAAGATTTAAAGAGAAGTGAAAGAAAAGATATAAAGTAGTTCACCCATTCTTTCCAGCATCTATATGTTGAACGAAGCATAAACAAAAAATCCTCTCTACTAAAAATATTTATTATCTATTTTAAATCAGGTCATGGAGAAGGTACACATTTATCACTCCTAAAATTAACCTTTGATGATTATACTAGTCAGGAAAGGTGCTGTCATTTTCCAAAATATATGCAATTATGTCGGAAGGTCTAGTTGAGAAATCTGCAAGACCTTTCTTTTGTTTTATGATTGCTTATCTAGAGCCTTTCGATAAAAAGTTAAATAAACAATCAAAAAAATTATTGAAATGCTCTATAAACATTCATATTGTAGTATTTGTTTACGTTTCATTACTTCCCTTTTTTCTTGGATCTGAAATTCATATGCATAAAATAACCTAGTTGGAAAAATAATCATAGCATACCTCTATTTTATTAGGAGGTGTGCTTTTTATTTTGGGTGGATGTAAATTTGGAGTTTGAAAAGAGGTGGAAACAAGTGATGATTAGTGCTCCTTATGGGGTTTAGTTAAGGTATTACAACCTCATTATAAGGTGCTTTGAAAATAGAATAATGTATTTCATAGTTCTTTAGCGCGGTAGTTTGTTTGTAGTCAAAGTTCTAACTCAAAGGATATTCAAGAAGTTTACTTATTTAACTACTTTGTCATTGTCAGGTTAAGTATGTTCTTATTAGTATGTTTTTGTGTATCCTTGTTACCTTTTACATGTTCATTATTCAGAATTTATTCTTCTACATGTGCAACGAAAACAGGTAAAGTTATCTTTTTTCCTGTTTTAAAGGAGGATTTTTTGACATGGATTGGAGAAGAAGACTAGAAAAAAGGACAGGTATTTCGTATTGTCGAAAATCTATAAAACCCAAAGGAATTGAGGATGAATTAGATAGTATCCTTTATCAAGAAAATGTCATTCGTGAATATAGTGAGTTCGATAATATAGAAATCATAAGAAAATTCAACGACATCGGTTACTCTGGTAGGCATCAATTACGTCCAGAACTGATTGAGATGCTAGAGTATATTCAAGATGAGAATAATCATGTTGATGCAATTCTTTTTTATACTGTGGACCGTTTAGGAAGAGATTTAGTAGGAAATTTAGATTTAATGATTAAAATTGGAAATCTAGTTGAAGAGATCATTTTTGTAGAGGAAGGAATGACTAATAGTTCCGATTATTTTTTAAGGTTTATTATTCAAAGCTCCGTACAGGCTCAAAATGAACGTATTACGATTACAAAGAAATTAACTAGTGGTAAACAAGTAAAAGCAAAAGATAAAGGTGTTTTTATTGGTAGTGAAAAGCCTCTAGGATATATCCGTCAACAAAATAGTGAAAAGCTACAATTAGCCACTTTGCAGCATACACAGAATTTACAAGCGATTCGAGATTTTGAAGCTGTACAATTCATCTTTTGGGGATATCTAAGTAATTTATCGTTACGACAAATTGCAAATGAATTAAACATTCAATACGGGTTAACCAAAAGAGGCGTTGAATGGTGTCATAAATCCGTCAGATTTATATTAGAAAATGGTATATATGCGGGTATATTACAAGGTGAAATTGGCGGTAAAAAGCATTATAATCCAAATGCGAAAGTGGATCCTTTATTAAGTATGTCAACGTATACCATTCTTCAACAGAAACTTAAAAGTGAAAAAAGAGGTAGAAAATCAAAGTTAGATTCATATCCTGTTTTAGCTTGGACAATTTGTTTGAATTGTTTGCAACCAGTAAAGTATTCAAGGTTAAATGATGAAGTTAAGTGTACTACATGTCAGAGAGGTCTTGATTTAGGTCTTTACTTGCAATCAGTGAATCAAACTTTTACTGATTTTTTGTTAAATAATTATTCTAATTATCATGTTCAAAAGCTATTAGAGAAAAAGAAAAGCGATTTGTATTTACAAGTGTATATTCTGAAAAATGAGTTAAATGAACTGCAAGGAAGAAGAAAATTAATACAAGAGTTTTTTTATAATGATAAAAGAAATCAGGGGAATTTATTAGAAGAGAATTCGAATCATCGAGTAGATCTTGAAGTAAAATTGAATAATAGAATTTCTTTATTGGATTCCTTATATGACGTAAAAACGGTTGGTATAGATGATATAGTGAATCATAAGCATGACAATCAGTTACTTCTTCAAACCCCATTTTTAGCATTACTAGACCTGAAGGAAAAAAGCGTATATATCAAGTTTCATGAAGGTGTGTTTCATAATGCATGATATTAAAGAATTGTTGATGGATATGCGATTGATATGGGGTTATGCTAGAACATCTGGTGTAGTAAATTCCAAAGAAAGCATACCGAATCAATGTAGAACGATAAATACGTACGCTGACGAGAGGAATCTTGTTATTCAACGTATTTGGATTGATGAGATAAAAACCGGTACGAATACTAATCGAGATGGATACCAACACCTTCTGAGTATGTTGGAAGAAGGAAAAGTACATCTAATATTAGTTACTTTCTTTGATCGGCTTTCTCGTCAAGCGGTGGAATTGATACGTTTATTACTGCACATGCAAAATAATGGTATTGAATGTATCGCAATATCAGAAGATAAACAATTATCCTTAATGTCTCTAGCAGATATTGCGTCAGTAGCGATTCAAGCCGAAGAAGAAAATAAAGCAAGGGCAAAACGATTATACCTTTCTAGGATGAAGAGTAAGAATCAGGGTGAACATATAAATGCCCCTCCTTTCGGTTATACAAGAGATGAAAACCGTCAATTAACAGTAAATCCAGAAGAAGCAAAAATAGTTAAGTGTGTATTTAATTCATTTCATGAGGGCGAAACTATCGTAGCAATTCAGAAAAAACTAGTTGCTTCTTACCATGAAATGCGAAAATGGCATTCCAGCACTATACAAAAAATGCTCATTCGCAGGATTTACACGGGAAAAAAATATCGACGAATAACTGATGAAGAAAAAGTAACTACTTATGAAAAATATTCTGATCAGGAGCATGAAGCTATAATAACTGAAGAAATGTTTCTGAAAGTAGCAAGTAAAGTTAACCTGTCTTTACAAAAAAGCTTCTATACTAGAAAAAAAAGAACTAAATGGATACATACTTTGAAAGAGGTATTAACGTGTCCTGAATGTTTGCTGATAATGAGAGCAAAGGAACATCATTACAGATGTGTTAATAACGACTGTAATTACGTGAGTATAAGAAAAGATAGTATTGAGCCTGTAGTATTTAAATACATTAAACAGTCAGATAAGAATGCTACAATAAATAGTTTGAATAAACAGAGAGAGTTTTATACAAATGAGTTAAACAATATTGAAAAAGAAAAAGAGTATATAATGAAGCAATTTGCAATTAATAAATTGAGTGAAGCGCGTTTTAAAGAAAAATTAGTAATACTTGCTCAAAAATCAAAGAAAATAAAAAATACTTTAGATTTTGATATTTACTTACAAAATCAAGTACCTTATGGAGAACTGATAGATAATGAAATGTTTGAACAGTTGAATAAGCAGTTAATACGAAATAAGATTAAATTAACATATAAACAAGAAAACGGGGTAATAATAGTTAAGGAGCTGTAAAGCTCCTTTTTTTCGGTTAAAAAAGTTAAAAAGTAGATTTTACTCTGTTTCATTTGTAGCATTAGTAGTTAGGTTACTAATTTGTGAAGTTGTTGCATCGTGTTTATCTTGAATATACTGGTTAAGTTTTAAATTCAAGATGAATAGCATTTGTTCATCTGGTGGTAAATTCAGAAAATGTATCAAGTGCTCGTTTTTGATATGTTCATGCAATATTCCACACCTCCTTATTTATAGGGTGAGCAGTATTGGAATAATTATGCTTGAGAATATCTAAAATAATGGGAAGTCTGTTATAACAGACTTCCCATTATTTTTTCATGAAGAAGGAGACTCATCTATTGATAAATAAGCGATCATCTTGCTTATTTATCAATGGTAATAGGAGACCTAAGCAATGAGTAGTTAAATCATTAAGAGCAACTTTTGTTTCTCTCAGTGTGATATATCGTTCACTTAAATTCACTTGTTGCTTTTTAATAAGAAGTAACTCAGCAATATGATGGTTGCAATCGGTATTTAATGAAAAATAATGAATCGTTAAAAAACGTAGCAACTGTAAATGTATCATATTGTTCCTCCTTTCTATTTCCATTATTTCCTAATTAATAAATAAATAATTAATAATTTGATATTTATGTTTTATGAAGCTCCTTTTGTTACCGTTATTGCTTACAGCATAGAGTTATTTGCTCTTCTGCTAGTAACATAAGAAAGCGGCATCTTCATAATGAAAAATTTTTAGTTTTGTTGATGAAGGTAATAATATATCTATAGTAAATAACTAAATAAATCAATTAAATGGTAAAATTAAAATATGAAGGGAGAGATTTTAGTGGATATACCACCAATTGGCAAGCCAAATATAAAAAAAAGTAAATGAACAACAAAATAACAAAGAACTAACAACTAGCTCATCCTCTTGCTCAGAAGATTTTGAGAAACTTTTAGATATTCCATCTAATATTTCTGAAGCAGATAAAACTAAAAAAATAGAAGATGATAAAAATTCTACATTTGTAGCATGCCAAAATGCTAAAAAGTTTGAGGAGTTAAGAGGTAGAGAGTTACAAGAACGCATTATAGCAAATAGTAGTGGAATTGATCTGATACATACTGAATGTTCAGAGTTAATACCAGATACGAATGACTTATTAAAACCTTCAGATCTCGTAACATCAAATGATTTATCCTCTGATGAAGCAGCTAATGAGAATATTCAAGAAGAACAAGATCAGCTTAACATTAATACCCCAGATCCAGAAAATGAAATACCCAAACCAACTTCTGAGCCTTGGACGTTAATTATGCTCATCTATAAACTCACTGATAAAATTGCAGAAAAAATCGTAGAGGTTCTAAAAAAACATTTAGAATTAAAACAAAAACGTAAGAATATGGAATTCTACGAGCAAGAAAAGAAAGGCATTTTGAATTGTTTGGAGACACTAGTGAAAAATCCTTCTGAGCATCTAACAAATGGCACTGACCTAAATAAAGAAGACAAATAAAAAACACCTTTCGTTGAAAAACGGGTATAGAAACCTAGTAAATCAATGTGGAGGTGTTTTTTCTATGGGTACAAAAGTGAGTTATCCAGTAGAAGTGAAAATGAAAGCAATTGAAATGAGATTAGCAGGAGTCCCTGTAAAAGAAGTGATGGAGAAACTAAATATTCGAAACACG
>NZ_HG428742.1:299741-312206 GCF_000380245.2 Bacillus massiliigorillae | reverse complement strand
AGCTGGCTGCATAAATAGGCGTTTTCTTATTGTCTCAAAAACGACAGGCAGTGCCCATATGAGGGGTGTTTTAATGACTGATTCTAAATCTAATCAAAAGAAATCAAACCTTCCTTTCGTATTTGCTAGTGCTTGTTTAGGCTCATTATTAGGATTAATTATATATGTGAAAGATTGGGTGTGAGAAACCCGTTTGTGAATAAATGTACCTTAACTATCAGGTACAGTAGCATAAGAAAAAAGTTGTCAACTAGGCAACTTTTTCTTATGCAGCTAACGGGGAAGGTTAGTGACAAAATGATTTTCAAAAAATATTTAGGGGAATACAAGGTTGAGTCAGTACATCAAGTAGAGATTTTTTAGCAAGGAAAATACAAGTAAAGACATTAAAAACAGATTAGAAAACTGTCTTTTGTATCAATAGAAAGTAATTTTCTAATCTGAAAGAAATAAGGTTAAAAAGGTCTGATTGTTATTTCTACATACGTTTAGTCTAGGATAAGTTGTACGTCCATGTCTTCACTATATCTTTGTCCTAATTTAACAGCTTCATCTTTTGTTAAATCGGAACCAAGAATCTCACATGTACAGTTATAAAATCGGTAATGTCCCTCAATAAGTGGATGCATAGTATAACCTCTGCTACAACATTTTCTTACAATAAATTTGTTGTTTAGTGAATAAATCAAGATAGCAAAAACATCAGTGCTCATCTAATCACCTCCTGTATATAAATTATTCTAAAGAAAGTGATGGATATCCTGTTATAAAGGAGTTTTGTGAATTGTTTAGGAAATAAGAGAATATAACTTTTTCTTTCTTATGCTACTAACAGTGCCGGATAGCTTTTAAAGGAATATTAACTTGTGAAGAATTATTATGGTAGGATAAAATTAGTCTATTATTTTTGAGAATTTCAACTTCATTGTTCAGTATAGTACATATAATTAGCTATATTCAAAAGAATGAACACCTAGTTAGCTATAGACTAATATGTGAGGGATAGTACATACTTTTAATAACATAAGATGCAGAAAAACCCCAGGATAAACAATCTAAACAGAAATGTTTTTTACAGGAGGAAAAAATGAGTATTGGAAAACTTTTGATTGTCGAAGATGATACCGCGATAAGTAGCCTTTTGGTAGAGATATTAACCAATAATAATTATTCAGTAACCTGTGCCTATTCAGGAACGGAAGGAAAACTTCTCTTAAAGCAACATCAATTCGACTGTGTTTTGCTTGATTTGATGCTACCGGGACTTGACGGCGAAAGTCTAATTATCGAGATGCGAAAAGAGCAAACTGTTCCCATCATTGTCATTTCTGCAAAGCTTGGAACGGATGCACGAGTGAATGCTCTTCGTCTTGGTGCTGACGATTTCATCCCAAAACCTTTTGAATTTGAAGAAGTTCTAGCTCGTGTGGAAGCGCAGTTGCGCCGAAGCCGCACCTATTCTTCTACCTTGCCTTCCGGACAAATATTGACGTGGAAAAACTGTGTACTTAATACTAATACTACAGAGATTACGGTCAATGAAGTTTATTTAAATTTTACACCTTTGGAATTGCGGATCCTGGAAATGTTTATGCGTAATCCTAAACGGGTTTTGACCCGATCTAATATCTTTGAAAATTGTTGGCAGCAAAGTTACATTGGAGATGAAAATACGGTGGATGTTCATATCAGTCACATTCGTAATAAAATTGCAAAAGCCGATCCTGATACCGAATATATAAAAACAATTCGTGGCATCGGATTTCGTATGTGCGAATAACTTCAGAAATTCTTCAGACTTCCTTCAGAAGAAATCAAAGTTACTGAATTATAGTTAAGGTAAGTTCAGTAAAGGAGGAACAACAATGAGTGAAATCATATTACAGACGGATAAATTATCCAAAAGATACGGTAATACCAACACACTAAAAGAATGCAGTTTGCGTATTGAGCGTGGGCAGATTTATGGTCTTGTCGGAAAAAATGGCGCCGGAAAGACAACCTTTATGCGTCTTATTTGTGGACAAAGCATACCTAGCAGTGGGAGCATCAATCTGTTTGGTGAGACGGGGCAAAAGGGAATCCAAAAAAGCCGTGTCCGTATCGGATGTATGCTAGAAACTCCAGCATTTTTTCCGGATTGCAGTGCGAAAAAGAATCTAAAAATCTATTGCATGAAAAAAGGGTTGCCAGATCATGGTCATGTTGACGAGCTTTTAGATTTTGTCGGATTAGGTGATGTCAAGGATAAAAATTTCAAACAATTTTCACTTGGTATGAAACAGCGATTGGGGCTGGCACTCGCTCTGCTAGGATATCCAGAATTTTTAATTTTAGATGAGCCGATTAACGGACTTGATCCAATCGGTATTATCCAAATTAGAGATCTCTTGGTTAAGCTTAACCAAGAGAAAGGGGTTACTATTCTTATTTCCAGCCACCTACTGAAAGAACTAAGCACAATAGCAACACACTACGGCTTTATCAACAGAGGTATATTAATAGGGGAAATCAGCGCAAAAAAATTGCAGCAGGAATGCCAGAATGTGATGCGTTTGAAAGTCAATGAGCCTTCCCGAGCTTGCGCTGTCCTCGAAAACATTTGTGGTTTAAAAAATTACAAAATTCTACCAGGAAATATCATTGAATGCTATGAGCTTCTCGAAGACCCAGAACAAATTAATCGGGAGTTAATAACAAATGGTATTGAAGTTTTCTCTATTTCCATACAAGGAAAGGATTTGGAGGAGTATTTTCTGGATATGTTGAGAGGTGTAGAAAATGCTTAATCATATTAAGGCAGATTTATACCGTATTATTTTTAGAAAAAGCTTTATTCTGCTGGCCATCATTTTGACCGGCTCCACAGTCCTTGCTTTTATTGGTTTTTCGAGTGACCCAGAAAAAACTTTATCCTTTTATACTACTATTAGCTTTTTACTGTACTTATTTCTTTCGGTACTTATAAGCGATTATACACTTCGAGAGGAATTAGAGTTGAAAGTACTCAAGAATGATATGACTACTGGTGTTTCAAGGAACGTTCTCTATATTTCAAAATATCTGTCAGGTGTCATTCTGACAATAGCCCTCTGGCTCCTGATTTCATTAGCAATCACCGTGACTGCTGTGTTTATCACATCGCCAGCAGGGGCCATTGATTATATGAAAGAGTTATTTTCCTTACCGCAGCTTCTTATAATACTGCAGGTACTCTTTTGTCTTGGATTATTTCAACTAATCGGCTTGTTTGTGCGAAAAACAATTCTCTTGCTGCTCCTATGCGTTGCACTGGAAAAAGTATTCATGGTAATTGTAGAAAGAGTTCCCTTATTTCAAGACCTAGCGAACAAATATAGTTCCAACAGTTTTGCCGCCTTTTTATTAACTATTTTTGCTATTGTAGCGATTGTTATTATCGGTAGCATTGTATTTAAGAAAAAGGAATTATAACGGATGGAGGTTAATCTATGATCAGTATTGTAATTGTGGCTATTTGTTTCGGATTATCTTTCTTTGCGCTTTATTTCTTACAAAAGAAACAGATAAAAAATCTAACGGACAAGCTACATCGTTTAAATGATGAAAAGCGTACTGAGTACCTGACTACGATATTGCCATCAAAAAACAATTACGATTTGATTATAGAAATCAACAGATTTATCGAGGAGAAAAATTTTGCTGATCAACAATATCGGATAAAAGAACTTGATCTCCAACGGACAATCTCAAATATATCTCACGACATGAGGACTCCTCTGACAGCCATTTTAGGCTACATTCGCCTTTTGGAAAATCCAAATTTGTCAGAGAGTGAGAGGCAACGTTATTTAACCATTGTATTGGAGCGTACCCGTCTATTAAATCGGTTAATACTGGATTTTTTTGACCTTTCTCGCTTAGAGGAAGGGGAATATAAACTGGAGTTGATGCCAGTGGATGTAAATAAAGTATGTCGCGAGTTGTTGGCACAAACATATGAAGACTTTGAAGCTGCTGGCATTAATGTAGATTCCGAATTATTGTCATCTGCTCCGACTGTTATTGTAGACGAAAACGCTATGGTTAGAGTAATCAACAACGTCCTACAAAATGCACTTCGATATGGCAAAGAGAAATTAAATGTTGCAAGCAGGATTGAGAATCAATCATTAGTCTTATCCTTTTCCAATGAGAGTACGTCTCTAACACCACAAGAGCTTGCAAAGATTTTTGAACGGTCCTATGCAGTAAGCCCAAGCCGGGATAATGGAAGCACTGGTCTTGGACTGTCTATATGTAAAGCACTTCTAGTTTCAATGGGTCATACCATATCGGCTGATTATTCAGCTGGAATGTTTACAATTCATATGTATTTGAAACTTGAAAGTGAGGATAAATAAAATTCACCTTATTTTTATCAATCAAAAATCTCTATTTGAGCTAGGTGACAGGTTAGTGGAATAAGGAATTGGGTTATTGTTGCAAAATTATAACTATTAAATACTAAATATTATATTAGGGGATGACGAATAAAATGAATAATGTTGATGGAAAGATAAAAGTTGAATTTGAAATAAATGGATATGGCGAAGAAACTATCCAAGGTTATGAAGGTTCATACAAAGGATTAGAAGTTCAAAGAAGTATGGATCTCCCGAAAGATACTACTTTGGGGGAAATTGAAGAGATTGTTAATGAACTATTTGAAGAAGTCCGATTAGGATATGGTAAACAGCCTGAACAACTTACTGCAAAAGTTGCAATTAGAGCTCTAAAGGAAGACACTCAAATAACTTATATAGGATAATAAATGCTTTTGAATTAGATGATATGTTATTCAACAAATGGGGCAGCATTCCCATAATGAATAATGAACTGATTAATTATATTAATATTAACTAAGTCTGTGAAGAAATGCACTTAAGCTATCGGGTGCAATAGCAGAAGATCAAGGCTATCATTTGATGGTCTTTTTCTTATGCAGCTAAACCAGCTAATAGCTTGTCAATCATTATGGTTAAATTAGAGATTTACTTCATGATATACTGAAAATAGGCATGACAAATAAGCTTCCGTTTATGATAATGGAAGTAAAATGCAAAAATGATAAATATTATTAAACTACATCGTGAAATATTTCATGATTCTTTAATAATGCATAAATCCAGTGGAGTAGCTTATTCACACAAGCAATGATGGAAACCTTATAGGGCTTTCCTTCATCCCGTTTTTTATCATAAAACTGCCGTAATCTCTTATTTCGGGCGATAATTTCATGATCTTTTCTTTCGCTTTTTGGACGTGAATCTCGAATCGCACATTTTACAGCCATGTATAAGGAGTGTCTCAGTCTACCAGAGCCTCTTTTGGTGATTCGGTTTTTGGTTGCTTTGAATCGACCTGATTCAAAGATACTAGGGTCTACACCAGCGAAGGCAACTAGTTTTTTAGGGTGATTAAACCTTTCTATCTCTCCGACTTCTGAAAGAATCGAATCGATGCCGCGATTTTTTCTCCAATGCCTGGTATAGAAAGGATAATCTTATATTCTTCAATATCTTTGACAAGGGCATCTATCTCATTCTTTAGGTTGGATAGGTGCTCTTTGTATTGTAGAACCATTTGAATATGCATTTTCATCGATGTAATCAAACTAAAATAGAGGTTTTCCTGAAACGGGTTACGTACAGCTGCCTTTATGAAAAGGTTGGCTTTCTCTTTAGCCCAAGATTGCGATCGACTTTGACATAACGTATGGATTCGATCAGACAGAGTCTTTTCATCTGCTAGAAGTACACAACTAGACGTTGGGTATTCTAATAAGACTAATAAAGAAACATCCGAGCACAAGTCTCCAAAAACGCCTTTATATTCAGGGAAAACCTGATCTAATAATGTTTGAAACTGTTGCTTGTTTTGAGAGCTTAAATTTGTAATTTGTTCATGTTGTCTTGTCAAATTACGAAGATTAAGCAGTTGAATGCCTCGCTTTTTATAAGGTTCTAGCTCTTCCTTATAGTACATTTCGCAGAGTAGATAGGCGTCGATTGCGTCTGTTTTCACTTTACGCAAACTGGATGTTCTAGCTTTATAAGAGAGTAATGGATTAACGACAATAGACAAGTAATGGTGTTCGTCCAAAAACTGAATAATAGATGACTGATAGTGACCTGTGGACTCCATAATTACTGCTGGCTTCGAAGAAGTTTGACCCTCAATATCTTTTAAAAAATGGTGTAGCTGTTTTAATCCTTCTACTGTGTGTGAGATTTTAAAGCTTTTCTTATATGGCTGTTTTCTATCCAGAAATGCTTGAACCTGGCTTTCTCCTTTGGCAACATCTAGACCAACCACTGGATTCATTTTCTATCTCCTCCTCTAATTTCGATTGACCAGTAACCCCTAGCACTTCTTGTAGTTTCATAGCTTCGTTTGTTATACGAGATCTCAGTCCCAACCAGCCGCAATCATGTTTCTACAAGTAGGGGGCGAACGGTTTAGCTGACGGGATCGAGTCCCAGGAGCAGGTACGTTCTACCCTGGCTACTTTTAGTATTGAAGACTTTAAATAAAAAGGTCAACCAATAACATTGGTCAATCTTATAATACGAACAGGTGCTTCACTTCAATATCAGGAGCGGAGATCAGCTCTTTTTTGTTACACAGATGACGAGGCAGGTTAGCAGAAGAAGTCTCAAACTCATTTTGTAGAAGGTATGAGTTTTGTTCTTAATTTACTTTCTATCGTAGAAGGACAAATTGGAAACTGTTATTTATAATAATTTTGTAGTAACGGATAGAAAAATTCGTTACAATTGGTAATTGTATATTTATTCGTCATTTTGGAAAGAGGAATGGTGCTTTAATATTGTTGGTAATAGTTACATATTGGTGACAGTGGTTTTGAGCGTTAATCAACATATTCGGTATATCTTTTGTTGATACGATATTAGATGATCGTATTGCATTTATAACGTATACGATTTATCATATAATCCTTTCTTCTACGAACCTGCTCCTTTTACAACAAAAAAGGCTTTCCTTTATTTATGGAAAGCCAGTTAAATCCTACTTTTAGGAATAATAAACAGGAAATGAAAACCTAAAAAAATATAACAAGAGGTAGCTGTAATTAGAAATGGATGCGGAAAGAGAAGTCAATCTTACAACCAACTGCTACTCCAACTAGATTTTTCAGTTCTATCCACTTTACATTTTTTAGGACAAATATACCGTACCATGCCATTTGTATGTTTTCCATATTCAATGGCCTCTTTTGGGCATCGGCAAATACACGCCATACAATGAGTGCACTGTTTCCCCCATTTAGGCTTTCCATTTTCCATCCTAATGTTCTTCAACGGACACACCTTTTCACATTTTTCGCATGAAACACAGGCATCCGTTACATAAAATTTCTTTGCATGTACGTATACGGGATAAAAAAGATCGTTTACTAAACCACTCTTCAATCTATCTTTTGATGTCACCTGCGGTTCTGAAAATGCTGTACCCTTTCTAATCGACTTGGCACTATCTGATATTTTTTGTTCAGCTCTTTCAATAATCGCCAGTGCCTCAGCTCTTTCAGGTGCACTGTAAAGCGCAATATAGTTTTCAGGCATGGTGATAGAAATACATCCCTGATTAGAAAGACCTTTTACTTTGCAAAGTTTCTTTAGATAGGCACCTGCATTACCATTACTACCACCACACGTCATCACAAAATAAATATCTGGACTTCCTCCTAATTTTGTCTTCATTAACCAATTTTCTACAATACGTGGAATCCTCCATGCATAGGTAGGTACAACGATAACCCATGGTCTATCAGAAAATAGGTCAGAAAAATCCTGATTTCGAATTTTTTCAAAAAGATTTATTACTTCATCTTGAACTTCGTTACCTATTCTTTTTGCCACGTATTCACTATTTCCGGTGCCTGAATAATACAAAATCATTTTTAATCACCATCTTTCGTTAAAACTCTTTATGGATTATAGCAAATAAAAAGAATAATTAGATATTGGTAAAGAATCTCTTTACCATCCAAATTATGGCGACTTATCATCTAATCCATATTCTATTCCTCAGCTCGTTCAAAGTGGTGAGCAAATGTACTTATACTAAATGGAGCAATAGCAGAAGATCAAGACTATTATTTGATGGTCTTTTTCTTATGCAACAAACAGAGGAGTTTAGTTCAGGAAAAATAAAGCTATCATACCTCAAAAACTGGAGTTATTTTCCCGAATATTAGAAAAGATAAATTCAGAGATGAATTTATTAAATAGAAATTCTTATTCCATCTGGCTTTTCGGTTCAGTTATTAAGGGAGTATTCAACTTTGGTTATGTTTTAGAGACTAACGAAGACAAATAGTTTTTGGAGATATTACTTGTGAGTTTTTTCTAATATCATTTATCTTTGCTTAATTATTATATAGCTTGTGTTCAATATAGGCAGATTATCAGAATAGGATAAGGCTCTCAGAAATTTTCATACACTTGCATTTGAATTGATGAAATTAATGTGGAAAAGGGTAAAAAATCAAAAAATTTTTTTAAAAAAGTCATTTAATATTTTAAGATATTAAATGTCATTTTGAATATTTATTTTTGTGGAATAAATCTATATACATAAATTATTTATTAGAAGTATTAGATTGATGGATGGTTTACATTGTGGCTATTTATTTTGATAGTTAGGAAGGAGATTCCCCAAAAAAAGTTTGTAACAGGATTCTTTGCTAATGAATTGAAAAATACAATTGGTGTCCCGCTGTCACATAACGGAACTAGTTATGCTCTTTTTCTCAGACCTGATATTAAACTCTTTTTTAATGAAATGCATATTTTATTCGGATGTCTGATTGGGTTCAAGATTATTTTAATGGCGAATTTATTAAATAGTTAGGAAACAAAAGAGTAAATGAGTTTCTTCTTTCTTATGCAAACTCAAAATTTCTCAGGTTTTTGAACTTTTATATCAGGTACAATACAATTTTTTATGTAAAAAAGAGCCCTTGTTAATGGCTTAAAGAATAAGAAAGAATGCAACATAAAATAGAATATGTTCCTGAAGGATCTAGTTATACTAATAGTATCCAATAAGGTTTAAGATGAATACACCTACCAAAGTAACAACGATCCCAGTTGAGAGAGCTATAACAGAAGTCCTTATTTTCCTTGTATCAAACCATACAGTTAATACAATTATTAACGTAAAAATTATATCAAAAAATATTGAGACATAAGGGATTGGTTAGTGAATCCAGTTATACCAATTTAGAAATCCCAAGTATCATTCCTTTTATATTTTATTATCTTACAAAAAATGTAAAACAACAATTATTCCTACTAGATAACTGCTATAATTTGGAGATAGGTGTTATAAGGAAGAATATACGAAGTAAAGGGAGAACATTTAATGAATAAAAAAGTGGGTCTATTAGGATTTTTAGGGTTATTGTTATTTATGCTCGGTATTTACATTTCACAATGGACACTTTTGGGTGTGGTGATGGGTATTGGCGGAGGATGTGCTATTGGGTTTAGTGCATTCAAATTATTTAGATAGTTATTTCATAAAAAAGTACATTAGCAAAAGATCAAGGCTGTTATTTAGATGGCTTTTCTTATGCAACGAACGGGGCAGGTTTGCTCGGTTAACATATGGTATATTATGGTTAATGATGTAACGGAGAGGTTTATTGAACCTTTTTAGATTATCTATAAAGGAGGGTATTTATATGGATAGTAGCAAGAAAATTAAATTATACTTTACTGGTTACTATGTGGTATTCCCTATAATATTTATCGTCAGTTCTTTCTTGTGGAGGGCAATAATTCTAAATAAAGAGGTTTCAATGGTAGCAACAGATGCTTTGTCCATAATAGGTATATACTACTTAGTTATTAGTATAATTTCTACATTTGTTTATATAAAAAATATAAAATCTTTAATATCCTAGAAGCAACTTCAAGAAACAAATTTAGCTACGGGGCAGGATCGCTTTGGGTGCTTTTTGTAGGGAAAGTGAATTTAGGTATCGAATATGTAAATTAAAATTAGACTTTCAAAAAAGGGGTGATTATAATGATTGGATATATAATGTTTGTCTTATTATTGATTTTCTCAATTATGAAATTTTATAAAAGTAGACCCCTTTTTAAGCAGCTTTCAAAAAAAGAATGGTTACAGTACTTTTAAGCCGTTCTCTTTTGGAGTACCCGCAAGCCTAAAAACAGGTATAAAAGTAAATATAATAGCAGTGCATTTCGCATATGAATCCGCACTGCTTTTTCATTGAAATAACAATGTTTGTATATCAATTTGGCACTGAAATCACAGTATAAATCACATACTAATTATCCACTGCCTAAAAAAAATTAATCACTTGCTAATGGGTGTGCGATTTTGTGTGTTAAAAACGCTCTGAAACCAGTCTTATTATAAAAAAAGTCTCAAACTTATCGACATTTCCTTGATAAGTTTGAGACTTTTTATTTCATTAACGCACCTGTTAGTTTAAGTGTATTCTTTCACTTAGATTAGTTGCCAGAATTCCTACTCAAATTATCACCATCACTAGAAACTGTATATCCCCAAACTTCACCATCTTCCCCTTTAAAGTAATATTGGTAAAATACAGCTTTTTCTTCTACAAAATTAATGTACACTTGATAATCTAGTTTACCTGACTTTATAGCATCAAAAGCTACTGCATCTCCACCTTGATTATACGTAAATGGTTTATAGGTAGTAGAATCATAAACAAAAACCATAGTTTTATCCATAATCCCCGAATATTGTTCTTTTCCAAAAATTTCTCTAACCTCATCATAAGATGCACCAAACTTTGCATTTTCTTTTATAAATTCTTTTGTTATCTTTGTCTCTTCTTTCGTTTGTTCAACGGTAGTATTGTCACTTTTGTCCTTTTTTACTTCGATAGAGTTTTCATTTGAACAAGCAACGAGAAATAGTGATAAAAGTAACATCATTGTTATTATCCTCATAAGTTTTCCTCCTTTATTGCTGCTTATCTTAATATAACATTGATTATAAACACATTCTGAAAATTATGTTTATTCAACTATCCTGCCCCGTTAGTGGTAAATTGTTATAAAAAAAAACCGTACTTTTGATAACCTAAAGAAAACGATAAAAGCAGTGAGATTTAATATGCTAATCCCACTGCTTTTATATGTGTTTTTATACCTGCGGGTACTTCAAAAGAGAACGGCTTACAGTACTTTGTAGGATTTTTATTTGCTTGGATTGTTGCGGCTATAATAATTATTGGTGGTTCAAAACTAACGAATAATATTCAAATAGGTTGGTTAGATAATATTTTGGCGATTATAATTATTTTAATAGGATTAGTATCTGCGGGATTTATTATGAATAAAACTTTACCCGAAAAATTAAAAGAATTTTACACGTGATGTTGAAATTAAATAACACAATTGTATCGTTATACACATAAAGCAGAAAAAACGATCCCAAATGAAAGCTTGGTAACATTTCAAACAGCGACAAGCACTGTTAAATCAGTGTTTGTCGCTGTTTTTATTAGAAAATAACGCTCTGAGACGCTGTGAGAAATTATTTTAAAGAGGACTGTTCGATTCACTTGATTTGAATGGCTGTAACATATAAATAGACTCTCAACGAAATGTTAACAAAGGACGCTTTGGGGGCATTATACTTCAACAATGAGGCAGGATTGTTGAAGTATGGTAACTCTTATATCAAGTCAAAGACGGGAGATGTAGTTATGAAGTTATCACTTTTAGGAATTTGAATCTTTTCCCAACAAAAAACGTATAGATTATAAATTCATTAAGTAGGAGGGAGAAATAATGCAAAAAAAAATTACATTTTAATACCTATATTTTTAATAGTTGTTATGTCTCAAATTTTTGGCTTAATGCTTGGAGTTCAATATTTAGCTAGTCTTTTTTTAGATTTTAAATTTACTACTTCTAATGGTCCAATCTTTTTAACTTTAACTATATTTGTAGGATTTATACTTTTAACACCATTAAGTATCTTCTTAGAAGCCTTAATTGAACATATTGGAACGGTAAATAAAGGGTTTTATTTATTACTACAAATAATTCAATTGATTCTATTTATCTTCTTGATGGAACTCATTTTATCTTATTTTAATATTGTGATATTTAGTGGTGTTTATACAGAGTATATATATTATACGATTATGTATTGTTTCTTTTTTGTACTTGCGAAACTCGGGGATTTAATTAAAAAAACTGATGAAGAATCTCTAAATATGGATAAAGGCGGAGAATAAATAACGAGCTTCCACAATCGTAGAAAATGTTGAATAAGCGTTTCTTATTCAACGAGTGCTTTAGTGTAACACGGATTTATAACGTATACATAACTAAACCTAATAATGTTCCCAAACGTAAGTTTGGAAATACAGCAAAAAGCCACAAATGTTGAGATATCAAC
>NZ_HG428742.1:188822-299244 GCF_000380245.2 Bacillus massiliigorillae | reverse complement strand
AATGAAGAGATGGATCTTATTCAACAATTGATTACTTCTGTATCTGAGGATAAATTAACAACCGAAGAACTTGTTGAATTATTTGATTATAGAGAGAAGAATAAGAGTTAATCTACACTAGTTCTCATTCATTAGGGTGAAAATGAAAAATAGTAGTCCGTTTCTTATTATATGAATGGTCTGCTATTTTTTTGAGGCATAGCAAAACTAAATTGGGTATTGCAATAGAGAGAAGTTTTAAAGTAGTAGTTGTAATACTCTGATATATGGAGCGGAATAAGTGAAAATAAAGATGAAAAGATACCAAATAATTGAATTAATGATTTTTAATAATTTTAAATCAAAACAAATAATGATAAATTATTAATTATTAATCATTATTTGTTTTGATTTAATTTTTAAGCAATTGTATATTTGCTGATAAAAAGGCAATAATAATCATAAGAAAAAGGATAAGGTAAATACCTTATCCTGAGATTTTGGTTAACTAAGGGAGCATATTAATCGGTTCCCTTAGATTCTGCAGAGTTAGATGTTGATACACATCCGTTGATCGAGTGTCGGTATGACCCATAATTTCTGCTAGTGCTTTTTGAGAGATACCACGTTCTGTTAAAAATGTAGCTGCTGTATGACGTAAAAGATGAGGTGTAACTCGCTTTTCAATACCTGCTGTTGCGGTTATTTCATGTAACTTCTTTCGTACAATATCACTGGTGATATGCTCTGTAATATTCTTAGGTGAATGAAAGAGAAAAGACGAAGAGTGTGCTGGATGTTCATTTAAAAATTTTGATAAAATAACAAACAATTTATCATTTATAGGAAGAAACTGATTTCTTCCACCTTTGATATAAGGTAGAAAGATTTTTCTTTCCTCTAAGTTCACATTCTCTTTTTTTAATTCAACAATGGCTGTAATTCTGCTTAAAGTATTGTAAATGGTCGCGATGATTGTGTAATAGTAAGTAGACATTTCTTGAGCAGTATTTAATAAAATAGTAAGCTCATCTTCGGTTAGGATTTTAGGTAATGGTGATTTTACACGTTCATGCTCTATCTTTGTAGGTATATTTTCCTTGTAGCCTTGAGATGATACTAGAAAGCGTGCGAATGATTTTAAAGTTGAAAGGTGTCGATTAGCAGTACTTTGCTTTAATTTTCTATCTAAAACTAGATATCCCAAATAGTCTTCTACATCGCTTTGTGTTAATTGTTCAAATAGAAATTTACCATCATATTCTGTGTATATAAATTGCTTAAATGATTTTAAATCTTTTTTATAAGCAGTAATCGTTGATTCAGGCTTTCCTTTACTTTTTAAATATCGTAGGAATTTAATTTCAAGAGCGGGTAAATCAAAGTTTTCGCTATATAGCATGACAGTATAATGTCCCTTCTAGCCTATTTGAAGTACACTTCATAGGAGTCATTTTCAAAAGTAGACTTGTTGAAGTGTATATTTTTAGTCTTCAATATGTTCTTAACATTACTAACGAATGGCGATGGCTTAAAGATATGTACTGTATTTATTGGACCGCTCGAATAAATATTACCTAGATTTCCATAAGAACGTGTTGTTATTTTAAAACCTGAAATTAAGTTCATATACTCATTAATATGTTCTTTATCTTGCTGGCGCGTTGTTATTAGCAAATAATCCTTTGTGATTTCTAATGCAAAAAATAATCCTGTGTTACTAAGTTGTAGATGGCCAACTACTGAAATATCCTCCAATTCTTCATTACTTTTACCTTCATAACCAATAGGTTTGGTTTCTTTGATCCATTTATTTGAAGTATCTACAAAGTACTTTTTAAACTCTTTGTGAGTAACCTTTTGTACTTTATTACTTATGGAAGATTCTGCGAAGTCATGGATGTGCTCTATTACCTCTCGTTGAATATCATCTGAATACTTAGTGAGATTCAATAAAGGAGTTATTAATTCTGGACGCTCACTTAATTGATTTAGTAGTTTTGTAAGCATCGGATTATCCTGTGTTTGTTCTTCGGATTCCTTATGGATAACAGAGTTATCAATTTCATTACTAGAGCTTGTTTGTGGTTGATCATCTTTTATCTTTTTGACTTCAAGATCCTTTGTCTTTTCTTTTATGGGGTTATCACCTTTCTTCGCTACTTTTTTTGTTTTACTCCTATTAACTAGTTTCTGTAGCTCAGAAAAATTAAGTTCTTCATATTTACTTTCTAGAGCTCTTAGGGAAAGTTCACGTGGTAATCGTCTTCCTTGTTTTAAGTGATTAATCATAGCACCTGAAACGTGCATGATTTCTCCAAGTTCCTTTTGTGTTAACCCTCTTTCCAGCATAAAATCAGTAATAAATTCTGCGAATGTATTGTATTGATTAACATTCATATTTAGATTTTTCCTCCTTAAATTAAGTTATTAATTATGATTAACAATTTTCTGAAAGTTAATACAGTTGATGTGTAATTTAAGGAAAGATTTAGATAACTAATTTATGAAGCTTTGTGTGGATATTAATTGAAGGTAAAATATTATTGTGAAATGGAATTTCCTTAAAAAGATATATCAAACTAAAGAGTGAAACCCAAGAACGTTGATAAAGCAACATTCTTGGGTTCTTCTCTTTCCATATAGTCTCTTTGGATATGAATAATTAGCATTTGGTATAGTAAGTTTAAAGGAATAATTGTCCGGTGATATTCTGATTATTCTAGGAGTTTCTTGGTTTATAAATATCTGTATCATACATATATTTTTCTTCAAACATTAAATAATGAGTTAAGAGAGTGTGTTGTATATTGTCTCTAGAGTTTATGATTATTTTAGTTTCTTCTAATATATCTTCCCATGTAATTAAATGAATGCTCTTATGTATTGTAGGGCTTATTACATTTTTGATTAGATAATCATATTCTTTGTGAAGTTTCGTGTGATCGCGGGGGCTGATGATTATAAACAAATCATTTTTGGAAGTATCTAAATATGCGATATTCCTGAGTAGTTGGTAATTTTTCATTAGTTCTTCATACATATTTATTTCCTGTCTCATCTTTCCGACTAACATATCTTTGTAGATGTTTTGGTATTTGGTTAAGTATTTCTCCGATTGCCAATCTGATTTTTTTACTTTACCAAAAGCTTCCTCAGTGTATTTAATTTCAAAGTATATCCTTTTTCCTGACTGTAATTGAACATAAAAGTCAAAGTTAGTGCCTTCCAATTCGGAAAGTACTTTTTCGAACTCATAAGATACAACATACTCCCCACTTAATTTAAGTGCTTGTAAAAGTATGCTTTCCTGTTTTTCTACAATCATCGGAAAGAAGAAGTTCATACAAAGAGCTTGTGAAGAATTTAAATGATGAAAATCTCTATGAAGGCTTATATTGTTATCTTTAATGTGTTTTAATAAATCAGCTCTGTATGTATCTAAGAAGTTCAATTCGTATTTGTTGATAGGTAAAATATGAGGATATTGCTTTCCATTTGCTTTCCATATGCCATTTTCGAGCACATTTACTTTGTTTACTTTGTAATTAGATAAACGTTCTTTTATTTCATCTTTAAATGCCATTCTAATTTCTCCATTCGAAAAGTTATTTCCCTACTTTTACCAAAAACCGGTATTTAACAATAACATTATCATATGTATGGATTTATGCGTTATTTATTTTTGGAGTAATCATGACATAAATGCAAGGTTATTCGATTAAAAAAGGTACATGAGGAATATATAGTGATTATTCAGCATTATTAACTAGTTAATTCTTAATGGAGGGAATAAAAATGCTTCTAGATCCTGAAGGAAAAGAGTTATTCATGGAGCTTTGTGGACGCTTAAAAAATTTAAAGCTAATCGCTGATAGAAAACCGAAAAAAGTAAAGTGGGAAGAAAGTATTGGTTTCTATTTTCAAAGGGAAATTAATGAGTTCGCTAATAGGAAAATAAATCAAGTTGCTACTGTTCATTTTGCTGGAGATAAATATAAGGTTGGAGAGAATGATGTAAATGGTGTAATTTTGAGACTATATTGTGTTCCTTTTCAAGCCTTTGGTTTAGAAACTATCTTAGAGAAGTATGCTGTAATATTTTGCACGAAAGAGGAAGGAAGAGTCGATTCACCATATTTTGATTTTATCTTTGAGGAGCCTTATTCATGCAGTAATGCTGATATTAATTCCATTTTTAATGATTTAAATGAGGGATTTCGCAATAGTAAGTTTGGTGCAGTTTACGAGAGACTAGAAAGAGAAATTTTACCTAAAAGTATAAAAGGTATACCAAGAAAACTACGTGATTAAATACTTTGATTCAAAATACAACTTCTAGTTTAAACAATAATTTCAATGAAATAGTGCATATATTGGTTTTAATTGCACATTATAATTATTGACAATGACGAATTAGTTAAGTGAGTAAATTTCTTGAGAAGTGCGATTAACGCTACTCAAGTTCAAATTAAATTTAACCAAGCTGTAAAAACTTCAACAGTAATTTCTAATACTACTACGGGAGCACTAAACGGTACTAATATTGCATTTACTTCTCTTGATGGTAAAGAAATTACGGAAAGTAATGCTACAGCTAAATTGAGTGATGATGGAAAAACTCTTGTTGTAACAGCTGGACTAGACTCTAGTTCTATACAAGAGCTTTTTGCAGGTCGTTATCAAGTTGTAATTAAAAATGTTCAAAATACAGAATCTAAAAAAATCGCTGATTATGATGAAGTAGTTAACTTAGGAAAAGATACTACTGCACCAACAGTAGCTTCTGTAGAAAAACAAACATCTAAAGTAAATAAAGTTACGTTTTCTGAGCCAATTGGTACACTAGGTAACTTTACATTTAAATTAGCTAATGGTACAGTGGTTCCTTCTAGTGATGTGACAGTTTCAGCACTTTCTACTGATAAGAAGTCTGTTACGTTAACAGTATCAGCTACAAAATATGCTGGAAAGACTATTACTGCTACATTATTAGGAACTAAGGATTTTGCTGGTAACTTATTAAATCCAAATCCTACTACTTTCAATTTCCAAGTTGGTGATAAAGATGGAGTAGCACCAACGGTTACATCTTTGAAAGCAATTAGTGATAGTGTTCTTGAGGTTGAGTTTTCTGAAGAAGTTCAGAATTTCGAAACTTCAGTAAGTGCTGATGCAGATAATCGCTTCAAAGTAACAGGTGGTGCTCCTGTCACAGCAACAAAAATTGAACAAAATTCAAATGATAAGAAAAAGTACACAGTAACCTTATCTGGAAGTGCAATCAGTTCAGGAAATTCAGTACTTGCTGATGTTAAAATTAATAAAACTATTACACTTGCTTCTACAGGAACAAGCACTGTAACTGATTTATCTGGCGAAGATATGGAAGCAGATTATACTCAAATTCTTTCAATTAAAAAGGACGTTACTGCTCCAACATTAGAATCTTCACAAGTAGTTGAAGTAGCAGGAGTAAAATATTTAGAACTTAAGTTTAATGAGAAGTTAAGTACGACTACTAGTGGAACTCCTGCTTTACCAACAGCAGTAGCATCTTCTGCATCTGCTTATAAAGATTATGTTACTGTATCTGATAAGAACTTTGCATTTGGTACAGCAGCTGGTGATGTTGCGTTAACAACAGATGGTAAAGGCGTTCAAATTAAATTAGCAAATGCTAAATTTGATTCTTCAGCATTAATTGAAGGAACTAAATATAAATTTAAGGTTAATGCTACAGATGTTGCTAGTAATACAACTACAGAACCAATTGAAGTTGTATTCACTTACCAAGCTGATGTAAGCGCTGATGAGCCAAAATTAACTAATTCTGGTGGTATTGTAGCTAATGATAATAACACAGTTACTCTTAAATTTGATAGAGAACTTGATGGTGCAAGTGCAACTAATGTTGCTAACTATAGCATTGCAGGTGTTGAAGTTAAATCTGCTACATTGAAACCAGTAAGTTCTGGAACACAGGAAGTAGTTTTAAAATTAGGTGAAAATACTTTAACTGGTGAAAGAGCTATTAGTATTTCTGGTGTTAAGAGTAAAGCTGGAATAGAAATGAAAGCTTATAATGATTCGGTTAATTTAACTGAGAATGTAAAACCATATGTAGTATCTGCCAAAGTAACAGGTACAAAAACAATTGAAGTAACATTCTCTGAAGAAATTACTGCTGCTGGTATAGCAGATAAAGATGATTTCGTTATTAAAATTGGCAATGCAACTACTGGAGTTGCTTACGGTACTACTGCTAATGCACTTTCAGCTGATAATAAAGTTGTTACAATTACATTGGATAGTGCATTAACAGAAGCTCAAATAGCAGAAACTCTTACACTTGAGGCTAAAGTTGGAGCAACTTCTGCAATTGAAGATAATGCTACAAACATTGTGAAAGTTGGTTCTGTAACAATTGCTAAATAATTTTTGTTAATGTTTCGTATGTAAAAGCTTTGTTGAGAGAAATCTCATCAGAGCTTTTTCTGTATAAAAAACGTTATGCCATTCAAGCCACTAGTAGTACTATGTTTACTCCTCTATTTAATCTTCGCTTTTTTTCTTTTTAAATTAAAATGCATAAAATTTTCATTTCTGAAAAATAATCTTAGCATACCTCTTTCACATTTGAGAGGTATGCTTTTTTAACTATGTGATTAGTTAAATAGTTAGTTATAAAGTTTAGTTAAAGCGAGGTGAAATAGTTAAAGTTTGAGAGTTTAACTTCCATTGGTAAGTTAAACAAGAAAGGAGAGAAATTAGCTGTTTAAAGAATCTGTTGTTGATTACTCTTATCAAACAGATATGCAAATGAGTTTAGCGAATAAAGGTCAAATGAGATGTTGGCCTTATACGCATTTTAACCTTCCAGTTGAGAATGCTTTGGACTTCTCAAGCAAAATAGTAATTGGATACATTAAGTCATTTAAATCTAAGGAGATTGGTGATTTATCTGATTTAGTAGTTGATTTTTGTGAAAATAATCAACTACATCTAGCGAAGATATTTTATGAAACAAGTATTTGTTTAACTAAAGAAGCGCTGGTATTTAAAGCAATGGTCAAACTTCTTCGGCTGAAGGAAATGAAAGTTGATTGCATTATTGTACCTAGTTTAAATCATTTTTCGAAAGATAAATTGCATTTAGTAAATGTTTTTTATCAAATACCTAAAGACGTTTCAGTAGTAGCTTTGGATTCAGTAGGTACTACATTTGTTAATTAAAAATATCTTTGATTGCTTTTATATTGAAATTGGTTAAATGTAAAATCTTAGTTCTGTATTAACCTTAGATTTTACTAAATTACTTGTTGGCTAAAATTCAACTTATCGTTTTTTAACTAGATTAACTAGCTTACCGTTTTGTTATTGTCGAACAGAAAATGGTTCTTCAGTTAATTAGTTTAAAAATGATTCGGATTCATTAGTTGAATTGAAATGGGAAAACATAGTTATAACTAGAAGTCGATTATCAAAATTGAACATCCTCAACCTTCACAGAAATACAGCAGTTAGGAGGTTTATTTGATTATGAAATGAAAGAAAAGAGAAAGAACTAGACGTGGTATTTCTTATTGTCGAAAGTCAATCAAACCAAAAGGTATAGAAGATGAACTGGATAGTATTCTTTATCAAGAAAAGGTTATCGCTGAATACTGCGAATATGACAACATAAAGCTAATGACATTGGTTATTCAGGAAGAACGCAGTTACGCCCTGAATTAGTTGAAATGTTAGAGTTTCTGGAGACTAGTGGTATTTTAGTGGATGTCATACTTTTATATACATTGATCGATTAAGATGGTTGCATTATTAGTAGTTTATTTTACAAGACTTATAACTATAGCATTTATAATTCTTGTTGTGAAATATGTTTTCTTATAATCCGCTTTTGTACTTAGTATAAAGGGGATTTTTTTAGTGATTTAGATTTTAATAAAGAATTCATCAATTTAATGGTTCTGTTTTAAATCCGCTTAATAGTGAATGGTGGTTTTAAGAAGAGGGAACTATAAAAAAAATGTTTGTGGTATTTACATTAATTACCTATTGATGCATTGCGTTACTAGTTGTATATTAATTAAGGTTATTTAAGCGGAATTGGATTGTTTTTAAGCGGGATAGATTTGGTTGCTAAGCGGAATTGGGTTGGGTTTCGAGCGGAATCAATTTGATTACCGAGCGGAATTGAGCGGTTTGAAAGGAGATGAAAACTTATGAAAAACGCGTATTACTTTTTAAATGATGATGTCGTTGCTGTATGTGTAGGGAATGAAAACAATATACATAATTCATTTGTTATAGATGCAGAGGATTTAGATAAGATCGATAATTTCACACAAAATTTCTGGTCCTATTATAATAGAAAAAATAATCCCGGAATACTTTGTAAAAATGGGTCTAGAGAGTTTAAATTATCGAGACTTTTAATGAACGTTATTGATAAAAAAGAAAGAGGTAAGTTTGTTAAACATGTAAATGGCAATATTTTTGATTTGAGGAAAAAAAATCTTGTTTTAGTTCCTAATCGTAAGAATGATTTGGAAGAGGAGAATGATTTTATAGAATGTTTAGTCCCAATGAAAGAACTAATAACACTTTATTTAGAAAAAGAAAGTGTTAAAGAAAATGAAAAAGAGATCCTAGAGGCTAGTCTAGAATCTCAAAAATCTACTACCGTAACAATCGATAATATAGAGACATTTAGGAAGATGTCTATTACTATTGGTAGTACAAACTTGGTTTCTGAACCATTAATGGATTCGGAAATTGAAAAAGTAAACGAGTTGTTTAAAATTCTAAATACCAAGTTCCTGGTTAAATCATAAAAATTTATTATTAATTTGTCAAATTCGCTCTTAAATAACTAATTAATTTGAATCTATATAAAGGCAGCTCGGTAGTATCTTTTATTATGATATTATCGGGTTGTTTTATTTATT
Organism: Bacillus massiliigorillae; assembly: GCF_000380245.2. Lineage (GTDB taxonomy): Bacteria > Bacillota > Bacilli > Bacillales > DSM-1321 > Bacillus_AD > Bacillus_AD massiliigorillae. Next base: position 290,311 of record NZ_HG428742.1, on the reverse strand, counting down.
ATATTTATAATAAAATTCATTCCAAATTTAAATGTTTTAATGCATATTTGTTTTGATTTATTTTAACTCTATCATTAACTCCAGCAATAGTAGTTTCAAATTGACGGTGAGTAATAGTAGTAGAGGGTCCTATAACAATTAGAAAAATTACCTTGTTAATCATCATTGTTAAACAGATATAAAAACAAAATGTGCTTATTAACATTTTTGTATAAAAAAGGTTAATGCGGTTTAAATAGTTAGAAAATTATGTATAATTATATCGGGTCTAATTTCCTTTTGTTTGGAATTAAAGGGAAGAATAATAGGTTATTAGTCCAATAATTTAATAGAGAAGTGAGGAATGGATGAGTGATTAGAGGATTAAGATTAGCGTTAGCATTTTTGTTGGTGTTCTCTCTTGTAACACCTTCATTAGCTAATGCGGAACAAAGAACGGCTCCAGATGGTTTTTATGATGTAACATCTCTATCGTATAAGTCGGTAGGTGAGTTTCAAGCATCGTCCAACAAAGCTAGTTTTTTCATAGGAAATTGGTATTTATTAATTGGTGGTCAAGTTATTAAAGCTAGTGATGTTGTAACGTTAACAGATGCTCAATTAGCCAGTCGTATTATGACATTAGCACAATTTGAAGCATCGAAACAGGTAAGTATATCTTCAACAGGTGAGATTAAGAAAGTAGATGGGAATTCATCTCCGAGTGTAATTGAGCATGCAGGTACATATGGTGGTACTCAAGATGCTCCACATGTATATGATGGAGATGTAACGGTGAAAGCGGCAGATGTAACACTAAAGAATGCTATTATTAAAGGTGATTTAACGATTGCTTCTTCAGTTGGGGAAGGAAATGTTCACTTTGATAATATAAAAGTAGAAGGTCAAACCTATGTAAAAGGTGGAGGAGAGAATAGTATTCATTTCAATGACTCTACTTTAGTAACCATTATTGTAAATAAAAATAATGGTTCAGTTCGAGTAGTAGCTCAGGGACAAACAAGAGTGGACGAAGTGAAAATAGAGTCTCCTACTATTCTTTTTGAAGAGAATTTAACAGGTGATTTTGATGGGTTTACAAATGTATTTTTATCAGAAGCATTACAGAACACATCTGGTAATGTGACATTAGAGGGACGTTTTGATACAGTCAATTCAATTGCGACAAACGTGAGAATTAATCTTCCAGCGAATTCTAGTATTGATTCGTTAGCACTATCTGCTATTGCTTCTGTTCTAGGAGAAGGTGCAATTCGTCTTCTTGAAGCTTCTGGAAGTTCAGCAGGGTCATCAATTGAAACGAAACCACAAAATGTTGTTCTAGACATTAATGGGCGTGATATAACTGTTGGTGGGGAGAGTATTACAGAAGGATACACAGGTACTTCTTCAACAACGCTACAATCTATAGCAGTAAGCCCGTCATATATAGCGGTTCATCTAGAAGATCCTCTAACGAATTTAACAGCAAATGATTTTGATGTTAAAGCAACAATTGATGGTGAAATTATTCAACTAGATGATTTACAGTACGTTCCGACGTATAGAATGTTCTTTTTTAAACCTATTAAAATTACAAGTAGTAATATTGGTAAAACTGTGACGGTTACTGTAACACCTAAGCCAGTTTCTATCGATGGAACAAATGTAACCCGTGTTATAGGTCATAGTGTTCAAGGATCGTTTAAGGTGGCAACAGGATTTAGTGGAAGAATTACAGATATTTATGGTAAAGGCATTTCAAATTTACGCTTAAGCTTTACAAGTAATTCAGATCAAGCTGATGCTGTTACTGACGCAAATGGTTATTATTTCGTTTATACTGCTCCAGGTGTATATAATGGTACGATAAAAGGTAGTGGATACGTTGATACACCAATTACTACAGCAGTTGCAAGCTCTACTTTTGAAACACAACAAAATGGAACAATAATTCGAGCGGCAGCTAGTTCTGAGTGGAAAATCATGCTTGAGTGGAATGGCTTAGAGAGTGATGTAGATTCCCACTTTACAGGTCCAGGGAATAATGGAGACGGGTTCCATGTGTATTATGCGAATCGTGATTATTCAGAAGGGAATATTGAGTTAGTTGATTTGGACTGGGATGATGTGGATTATTATGGTCCAGAAACTACTACTGTTCGTCAATGGAAAGATGGAAGATATGTGTTTTATGTACACAGATTTTCTCGTGATACAGCCTTATCAAATTCAGAAGCAACGGTAAAAATATTCAAGGGTAATGCCACGCATCCTGAATTTACATTCAAAGTTCCTCAAAATTCTGGTGATCGTACTATTTGGGGAGTATTTGAATTAGAAGTATCAAATGGCGGCGAACAATTTGATTTGAAAACACTTGATATGTTTGGATCAAAAGCGATGTGGTTTACTAAACCAAAAGAGTCAGTAGAGTATTATATTGAATTTATGAATTCATTGCTAGTAAATCCAGCTACTTCACTTAACGCAAGAGCAAAACTTCCAGCGATAATTGCAGAGGCAGAAGCAGCTCGTTCATTAACAAAGACTACAGATATTGTTGAGTCATTGCAGAAAGTTTTTGATCAATTGACTGAGTTGGGGTATTTTTATAGAGATGATTATGAATGGGGTTATCTGGATACTAATAGAGATTATTATAGTGAATTAAATTAATTAGTCATAGTATGTTGATGCGCAGATGAGAATGAATGAAGATCATTTTCATCTGCGTTTTTTTATTCAGTTACCCAGTAAATCGCTCCTAAATCTTGTATCATTAGCGAGTTTGTTAAGTAGACTGTGATTAAATCACGACCTAACGATTCTTGCGTATAAGTGTATTGAGCTATACCTTCTGCATTGGTTAGTATTTCAACTATTATATCTTTATTAGAGCTCCCAGTGGGTGCATCGATGTTGAATGTTATAGGTATACCAGCTGTTTTTTGACCAATATCAGCTTTTAGTGTTATCGACTTTCCTACTTGGGCTTGAACTGGATGTAGTAATGTTATGGATGTAGGTGCTGAAGGTATAGTTTTGAATTTACCGATTATCGTATTATTAAGTCTAACGATGTATTCTCTTCCATCCTGTTGTAAAGCTGTTGTAAGGATAACGGTTTTATTATCAGTGTTTTTCGTGCTTGTTTGTACTACATTAAGACCTTCGATAGCAAAGTATAAGGATGATAGGCTATTTATTGTTTCAGAAAACGTTACCTCTACGGTTGTTTTATTGAGAGATTTTATATTGATTACTTTAGATGCTAATGTCGTATTGGCGATTACTGATAGATCAATGTTATTGATAGTTTCAAAACTATATAAAGGTATAATAGAGCGATTAATTGTAGCATCAGTTGAGAATAACAAGTGTTTCGCTTGTAATACATTAGTACCTACTAAGACATAAGTATCATTATGAAGAAGTAATGATATTTTTTCTTGTGTAGATAGTAGTTGAAACAAATTCATACTCGTATATTTCTTAGTTGAAATGTTGTAGAAGCCAGGTGGAGTATCTGCGCTTGAAGCCTGGACTTGTATTTGAGGTGCAACGGCTACCGCTGCAATTGTTACAGTGGCTGCGGTGAATAATAATTCTTTTTTCATTTCAATAGATTTCCCTTCATATATACTAATAATAAAATACCATAAAATAGATATTTTGTATTGTATTTACATATTGTGTGCCTGTATATAACAGTTCTAATTATTGCTAACTAGATTAGTTAGGAGTAGTTTAGGAGATTTATATTCTAATTGCTAAATAACTAAGAATGTAAATTTTATTATTTTGACCTATAGCTAATTTATTTCTGGTGTATTTTACATATAATGTTTATTTTTAAAGGTTGAAGTAGGGAGGTTAAATAATGAAGAAAAAGTGCTAGCCATTCACGAAATCGTATAGATTGAGTATGGTAGTGCTTTTTTATTATGTAGTAAGTTGTATAGAGTGTTTGTGATATATCGAAAATTATTGATGAATTTTGAATAATAAATGAATAACATTCGAATGCATAGGAACTTTAGGGATAAATGGCTAAACTTTTGGTAATCGAGGACGATAAAAGACAATATATGGGCTTTTTGTAGTACTTCATAATGTTAAAGATAAGGAGGATATAACAATGAAAAAGAAAAAATACATAATGTCTTTAGCTCTTGCATGTGTTCTAACCTCTTCTACTATTTTAAGTGGAACTGGTATTTTTCATTCAGAAGCAATCGCTGCAACAAGCGGAGACTATGAAGCACCAAAACTAGTAACACCAATCGGAATTGTTGGTGACTCAAGAGATTACACTATTAAAGGAGCATTAGATAGAGAGGCAATAGTTAGGGTAGTTATTTATAATAATAATAATATAACTAATGGTATAGAACTTACGTCGACTGAAACACCAAGTAAAGAATTTGAAGTTAAAATTCCAAAACAGAAAGCAAATACAAAAATAACTTTCGAATTTATTGGTACGGATGAGGATAAAAGTACCTCTTGTGAAATAGTCACTGTTCAAGATACTACACCTCCAGAAATCAAAAGAATCGATCAAATATCTGATACTTCCAAATATGCTACAGGAAATGTTAGTGAACCAGGGGTTATGACGGCTACTTATGGTAACAAAACAATAGGAACAGTTATGATAACAGAGGCAAATAGAATTTCGGATAATAAATACGAATTTAGTTTAGAATTAGATTCTTTTTATAAAAAAGGGGATGTATTAGCCTTTCAAATGAAAGATAATGCTACACCTTCTTTAGAAAGTAAAGTTGTAAATGTAACCGTCAAGAGTGATGGAGATGAACCTTCTTTAGTTACTACACCTATAGTTACAAATAATTCGACGATAGTGGAAGGAAAAGTTAACAAAATAGCTTATGTACAGTTATTTGTTGATGAAAAACCATTAAATGCTAACCCGTTTTTAACAGATAAGGATGGGAATTTTAAAATGCCTATTGCTAAACAACCAAGCGGGACGGATATTAAAATTGTTATTAAGGATGCAGCAGGAAACTTTAATACGGATGAAATTATAGTAACAGTAACAGATGTAATAGCCCCTATTATTACTAAAGTTGATGAAATTTATGACACTACTTCAATTATTACTGGTGAGTCGGATAAAGAAATAGAATCTGTAAATGTAGAAATGTATAACTCAACCTCTAATGAGTGGAAAGTAGTAACTACAACTTTCACAAATGAATTAAAGGATGACATTTATAAGTTGGCTATTACTTTAGGGGGAAAATTACCAATAGGTACAAAAATAAAAATAGTTGCAGAGGATAGTAGTAGCAACAAAAGTAAAGAATATATAGCTATTGTTAAGGATGATCTTAGAGCACCGAAGTTAGAAACTACACTTAGTTTAGTAGAAGGTCAAACGGTGATAAATGGTAAATTGAATAAGAAAGGAACAATAGAAGCGGTAATTGATAAGGAGACTATTCTTGATTCAGGTATTTCTGAACCATTGCCTACTAAAAAAGATGGTTCATTTTCGATAAATGTAAAATCACTGATTGCTAATAAGAAAGTAACTTTTATTTTTAAAGATACAAAAAGACCTACTCCTAACCAAACGAAGCTGGTTGTCACTGTAAATTCTAAAGCAGATAATGAACCACCAGTGGTTGTGGTGAAGGACATTTTTAATTCAAGTAAAGTTATTAGTGGGACTGTCAATAAGCCGGGGGTTGTAACAGCTACATTAGGCAATCGAGTGCTTGGTAAAGTCACAGTAAAGGAATCTGCTCGTGATAAAAATGGTTTATATCCTTTTACAGTTTCATTGAAAAATGTTTTGAACCAAAATGATATTGTTACTATTCAAGCAGTAGATAATTTGAAACCTCAGCAAGAGAGTGAGGTTGTGCATGTTACAGTTAAAAAAGACACAACACAACCTACATTAGAAGTAACACCAAAAATTACGGATCAAACAACTAGTATAGTAGGAAAAAGTAGTAAAGAAGCTACTGTTCAATTGTACGCAAATGATAAACCACTACTAAAGAATTCTGCGAAAACAGATGCATTAGGAAATTTTAAATTTACTATTAAAAAACAAACTATTGGAACAAAAATTAGTTTTGAATTAATAGATTTAGTTGGTAATAAAACGAAAAGTGATGATGTAATAGTTAAAGATGGTGTACCTCCTGTTATTAAAAAAGTTAATGCTGTTTATGACACATCTACAGTTATTGAAGGTGAGCTAAGTGAAGCTGGAGAAGTTACTATGGATATTGGTCAATCAAAAGTAACAAAAACAACTGATAAAAATAGAAAATTTACATTCTCACTAGAGAAACTATTGCCGAAGGATACCCCAATAACCCTTACCGCTATGGATAGTGCTGGAAATGTAACGAAAAAAGCGACAGTTATTAAAGTAAAAGCTGATACTACTCCTCCGAAATTATTGGAACCAAAAACAATAGTTATTGATGATACGGGAGATAGTGAAGTTACTGGAAAAATAGATGAAGCAGGTACAGTAGATGTGCTTGTGAATGGTGAATCTATTTTACAAGATAAAAAGCCCGTAAAGATTGGAAATAAAGGTTTGTTTACTGTAAAAGTACCAAAACAACCAGCTAATACAAAGCTTATTTTCCTTTTTAAAGATAAGAGTGCAAAAGGGAATGTATCTAAGAAAACAGTTGTGGTGAAAGATGCTACGCCACCAGTATTAGAAGAGCCAACCCTCACTAAATCAGCAGATGAAAAGTATTATATTGTTAGTGGGAAAGTAAATGAGAAAGCTTCCATTAAAGCTACAGATGAAAATGGAAAATCCTTAGGTAGTGCGACTGCTAAATTAGATAATGATGGAAAATACCAATATTCTATCAAAATTAGTATACCTAAAAGTCCAAAACCACCGATAACAAAAATCACCATTACAGCTAAGGACTCTGTTAAAACAAATGCTCCAGCTGTAAAGACCATTAATGTAAATTAAATGTTTTACATAACACACCTGTATCTGAAATTTTTGCAGGTGTGTTTTTTAATAGTACATTGTACAGTATCAAGAATTTATGCCGATAAAAATAAGAGGAAGAAAGATGGTCTTGAGAAGGATTTGTTTTTGTTACTTAGGACATTTTCTGAAAATATGAATAAAAGTCCTTATTAACTATTAGGAAGTGAAGGGAGAGAAATTTTGAATGGCTAAACAATCTAAAAGAGTATATAAATTCATGGCATCATCTGTTAGTGCTACTCTAGTAGCAACTGCGGTTGCACCAATCGGAGCAATGGCTGCATTCACAGATGTCGGTCCTTCATATAAAGAAGCGGTTAATTATCTAGCTGAGAGAGGAATACAAGGTTTTTCACCTAAAACATTTGGTGTTTATAAAGATATAAAGCGTGTTGATGCAGCTGTGATGTTTGCAAAAGCTTTAAATTTAAATCCTTATGGAGCTCCACCATCTGGATTTACGGATGTACCTGCGAGAGCAATACCGTATGTAAATGTACTTAAAGCAGTTGGAATTATAAAAGGGGTATCGCCAACTCAGTTTAATTCGCACAGTCTAATTTCGCGTGGAGAAATGGCTTTAATGATTCAAAGAGCATATAATTTGAAAGGTTCGGCTAATATGCCATTTACGGATGTTCCAAGTTACTTTAGTAGTGCCGTTTCAGCTTTATATGACTATCAGATTACTTATGGAGTTTCTTCTACATTGTTTGGAACTAGCCATCCAGTGAAACGTGGGGATTTTGCTAATTTTTTATATAGAGCTAGTAAGGTAGGTAAGTATGATCCTAATAATCCATATGAACCTGATAAACCAACTAAATTTGGAATAGCTAATGCCAAATATATATCAAGAACGGAAGTTGAAGTAACCTTCTCGACAATGATTGATTCTGTAAAGGTGTATAACTTTGTTATTGATGGTGCGAAGGTATCCAGTGTAAAACTAGCAAATGATAAGAGAACTGTTACATTAAAGGTGGATAGTTTAGATTTTGATGAAACTTATACGGTAAAAGCAGAAGGAATTTCAGTTAATAAAGAATTACAACCAGCTACCTCTGCAACATTTGAGTCTGAACCAACTCCTCCAGCATTGGCAATATCAACGGCTAAGTTTGTAAGTTTAACAGAAGTAGAAGTTACCCTTTCTAAGGCAGTTGATAGTGTTAAGACAGAACACTTTAAAATAGATGGAGTCAAAATTAAGAGTGTTAAATTAGGTCCTGACAAGAGAAAGGTTACATTAACTGTAGATAAGCTTGAATATGGTAAGAACTATGAAATTAGTGGAGAAGGTATTACGATTGATAAAGAGATACAACCACCATTTTCAGCAACCTTCTCAAGTCCGGCAGCTCCTCCAGGACCAAAAATTACTGAAATTAAATATGTAAGTTTAACAGAAATTGAAGTGAATTTTTCGAAGGCGCTTGATAGTGTTAAAGCGGATAATTTTATAATAGCTGGGGTTAAAGTAAAAGGTGCGAAATTAAGTGCGGATAAGAAAAAGGTTATTTTAACGCTTGATACGTTAGCCCATAGTAAGATTTATGAAATAAAAGTAGAAGGTATTACAGTTAATAAAGAAGTGCAGACTATCACTCCATCCTTTTTCACAACGCCAGCTGCCCCAGCGGGAGCAATGATAACAGGTGTGAAGTTTGAGACATTAACATCAATTGAAGTCTCATTTGCTAATCCAATTGATAGTGTGAAACCAACAAATTTTAGCATTGATGGCGTAACAATCAAGAGTGCGAAATTAAGTAGTGACAAAAAGAAAGTGACGTTAACACTTGATGTATTACAACATAGTAAGACCTATACTGTGAAAGCTAATGGGCTTACTATAAATAAAGTGAAACAAGGGGCTTCTTCTTATACATTTACAACACCAGCTGTTCCACCAGGAGCGACTATTTTAAAAGTGAACCCATTAAATATACAAGAAGTAGAAGTGACATTTACAAAAGAGATTGATGCTGTGAAAGTAACGAATTTTAGCATCGAGGGATTGAAAATTAAATCAGCTAAACTGAAAGAAGATAAGCGTACTGTTTCTTTAGTAATTGAAGGAATGAATTATGATACTTCATATTTGATAAAGGCAGAAGGAATCACAGTAAATAAAGTTAAACAACCGTTATCATCTGATAGCTTTACAAGTATAAAGCCACCAGCTAATGCCAAATTAACAATTGCTGAAGCAACGATGGTTAGATCGAATGAAGTGGAACTGAGATTCAATAAGTCAGTGGATTCCGTTAAACCAACTAATTTTTATATTGAAAAAATGGGAGCTGATGGGAATGAAGAAATACCAGTTAAGGCTGCCAAAGTACAAAGTGATAAGAGAAAAGTAACTATTACTACAACAGACCCATTAGAATATGGTAAAAAAAATTATAAAATTAAGGCTTTAGGGATTACGGCTAATAAAGTATTGCAATCAACAGCAGAGACGGATTTTTCATCACCGATGAACCCTGATGGTGGTTTTTTGGATATTAAAGGTGTTAAATTTTTAGGGCAAACTACCCTTGAAGTTACATTATCTACTGAAGTTGATAGTGTGAAGGCAACGAACTTTAGGGTGGAAGGAAAGAAAGTAACGGCAGCTAAATTAGCCAAAGATAAACGAACAGTGACACTTACAGTAACAACTTTAGACTTCGATACAGAATATAATCTGATAGTAGAAGATGTTAAAGTGAATAAAGACACTCATCCACCTGCTTCTAAGTCGTTCAAAACTCTTCCTATGAATGAGGTTTGGGGAATTAAGACAAGTGTAAGTGAATATGTTACAAAGCCTGATAAATCTACAGAAAGACAAATTACATTCCAATTAATAAATAAAATTACTAAAACGGTGGAAACAAAGGTAAGTGGATTTGTAATAGAGCTTTCGACAAGTGAGGGGCAATTTGATAAACGTCAAATAACGCTTACTAAGGGGACAGCTAGTGCAATATTAAAGGTACCTCCGGTTTCGGAAGATAAGGTGGCAAGGGTAACAGCTAAAGTTGTAGATACACCTTTAGCATATGATTTCTTGGAGAATTATTCTGAAGTCATGGATGTTCCTTTATATAGTACGTTTAATGGTTCATTTAATATTATTGGAGTAGTTGGTGTCAAAGATGCTCTTGTAGAGAAAGATAATGATGGAAACATTATTGAAGTATATGACAAAATCATTGTCACTTTTTCAAAAAGCTATAAGTATGAACTTGCTAATAATTTGGCCAACTTCAAGTTAAATAATAAACCTTTTGTGAAGGCGACGGAAGATTCTCCTGAGGGCAGTTATATTGCAGGTGCTAAGTTAGATTTTAAGGATAATGATAATAATTTAGATAACGGATTGGAAATTATTGAAATTTATTTAAAAACTAAAGGCGTTAGTGAAGATTTAAAGTTGAAAAAAGGCGAGAATTTATTGGTGATTAACGACAGTCTGTTATCAAATGATAATGTTATTTTATCTGGTGATACAATCAAGTATTTTTCTACGGAATTTGATATATCGAATAAGTTAAATGAAGTAGGTGTACACACTTTCCAAGATCCTTTATATGTTTATACAACTGGTCAGTTCGTAACATATGGTCCTTCAACAGGTGGTTTGAGTGAAATTGAAGGAGAAAGAGTATATATTAGAAACCCAAAAAATGAAGATAACCCTGAAAATGAAAAACTTAAACGGATTGATCTAAGAAATCTTGTATTCTATAAAGGTTTGACTGTAGAAGCGAAAGCAGAAACTTTTAATATAAATGAACAAGTAAGTGTTTATAATACGTTAGTTTTTGATAAATCTACTGTTAATTTTACAAGTACTATAAATAATAAGAGTAAGTTGAATGATGTTGAAATAAAAGATGCTAAAGAGGGGGTAACATTTAGTAATATAGCAAATGGCTCTGTTGAAAATATGATCATTAACACGGAAGCTCCGGTCACATTAGAAGGCAACTTTAAAAATGTGAAAATTATTAACAAGAAAGCGCATGTTATAATAAGAGGAACTGTAGATAATTTAGAAAATAATGTTAGTAATTCGGTGGTTGAAGTCAATGGAACTGTTAGTAATATTAATGTGAATAAGAATACTGAATTAGATGGAAGAGGAAGCATTGATAATGTAAATATTAATGCCAAGGCAGTGGTAACGGTTCATACTAAAATTAAGAACTTTATTACTAATGCTGAATCTACAATTAAAATTGATGCAGTTGGGCGTATTAATGAATTAATTGCAAATGAACCAACTACATTAATGGGGATTAGAGGTTCTTATGGAACCATTGATGTAATTAAAGAAAAAGTTCTTGGATATGTAATAGATGTAGATGATAAGTTTATTGATGCGGTATTAGTTGATTCAACAACACCATAAATTAAAAACCAAAAGAGTTATAGCTCATGTTACTAAATTGCTATAGCTCTTTTGGTTTTATTCTGTTAATACCTTATCCTTATACCATCACCTGACAAATATCATTCGTAAATTGAACAGGGGTCTGAGTTGGTAAACCTACAATCAATAATGCTTGATTGTACAGTATAGGTGTATACAGTTTAACTTTTTCCTTATCCTCTTGTGTAAAGGCAGTTTTAATTGATTGGAATACACTATGGTCCATATTGATTTCCAATACTTTATTCGCTTTTACTTGCTGGTTATTCGGCATCGCATTTAACACTTTTTCCATTTCAATTGAAACGTTACCTTCTGCAGTTAAACAGACTGGATATGATTTCAAACGGTTTGGTGCTTTTACAGCACCAACTTCATCATCTAGCACTTCTTTCATGAAGATAAATAGTTCTTTGTCTTCTACCTTTTGGGTATCTTCAATACCAAGATTTCCACACTTGAAACGGATTTAATGTCTTTTTCATCGTATTTCATTAACATTTTTACTACAAACTCATGAATGCCTTCTGATATATACAGATTTTTGGTATCTACTAATAATATTCTAGAATAATTCATTTTAATTATTAAATATACAATATGTAAAATATCATGATAAAATAACAAGTGGCTTTATTTTGAAAAAAGCCAATATTATTAGTTTGTATTCGATATTTAGAAAGGTGAAGTTATGAAGGGAAGTACAAGAATAATTGTCCCGTTATTAATAGTTTTAGCTGCATTCATTCTTAGAATTACTATTTTAATAAAGTATGGTTTGGATTATACGCTTGATAGTGACGATGTTGGGTACGTTGGTAGTGCACAAAGGTTACTAGAAAGTGGTATGCTCACGTATCATTTTGAAGATATTCCAACTGTTCATTTGATGCCAGGTGAACCTTTTATGTTAGCAGTGATTTTTAAAATATTTGGTCTGGAATATGGCATATGGGCAGCGAGAGTTGTACATATTGTAATAGGTTGTATGACTATAGTCGTTGCTATGAAACTGGCAGCTCATTGGGTTGGAGAAAGATGGAGTTGGATTGTCGGTATTTTGGCAGCAGTATTTCCTCCTTTTATTCAAGTAGATAATTTATTACTTACAGAAGGACCGTATACTTTAGCGACGTTAATGCTGATTTACGGGACGATTAAACTGGCGGAGAAGCAAAATAATCGTTGGTTCTTTTTTGTGATGATTACATATTTTGTTGCGTTGTATTTCCGTGTGAATATTGCGTTATATCCATTGGTCTTATTTCTATATCTCTTAATTAAGAAATATCCATGGAAAGTGTTTAAAAGGCAAATCATTATTAGTATTGTAGCTTTGCTTGTTGTTATGGGGCCATGGTGGATTCGCAATTATATGGTTTTTGATAAATTTATACCGATGACTGGCGGCTCAGGTGATCCGTTGCTGCTAGGTACTTTCCAAGGAGAAGGCTATCCAGGTGGTAGTTATCAAACATCGGTTGCTGAAGCAGAGTCTAGGTCTGAAGAGACAGATATACTTGGAAGAATGCATGAGCGAAAAGTAGAAGCGCAAGAGCGTATGAAGGAATGGTGGGAAACAAATCCTCAAAGTATGCTCAAAAGCTACTTATATTTAAAGCCAATCGAATATATGAAGGGAATCTTCTATTGGAAGCCTGTTTTTGATATTCCTCTCGACACGGTGGTGAAATGTTATCAAGTAATATTGATAACAGGTATTGCTGGATGGTTAAGTGTGGGACTCATAAAGAAATACCGTGCTGAAATGATTTTAATAATGGGGTATGTTTTTATCAATGTCGCTTTGAATAGCTATTATTTTGCGTATCCGCGATATAACTATCCGTTAGTTATTCTTTGGATGATTGGTGCTGTCTTTCTTATATATTGGCTCAAGAAACTGCTGTTATCTAGAAGGGTGAGTGAATAGGATGGAAAGAGAAGTTCTACTAATCATACCTGCTTATAATGAAGAAGAAGCAATTGAAGAAACGTTAGAACAAGTACTTGCTTATCAAAAGCAGGAGCCCTTTTTTGATGTAATAGTTATAAATGATGGCTCTACTGATCGTACGGAAGAAATACTAGAACAGTATAGTCGTAGAATTCATGTTGTTAATCTTCCTCATAATCTTGGGATTGGAGGGGCGGTTCAAACGGGCTATCAATATGCTGAACAGCATCGTTATGAGTGCGCGGTTCAATTTGATGCGGATGGCCAACATGTAATTAGCGAACTGAAGAAAATGTATGAAGTAATGAAATCGAGTCATGCCGATATGATTATTGGTTCTCGTTTTAAAGAGAAGACATATTACAAAGGAACTGTGGCGAGAAGAGTAGGAATTGGATTTTTCACGTACTTTATTTATTTGTTTACACATGTGAAAATTATGGATCCAACAAGCGGTTTTCGTATTAAAAGTCGTCGCGTCATTGAACACTTTGCAAAGGATTACCCGAGTGATTACCCTGAACCGGAAGTAATTGTAACAGGCTGTCGGAAAGGCTGGAATATTCAAGAGATTAGTGTTGAGATGAGACCAAGACAAGGGGGGTTTTCATCCATTCATTCCTGGAAAACCATATATTATATGATGAAAGTAAGCTTTTCTGTGCTCAAAGAATGGCGTAAATAAGGAGGATGATTACATGAATATATATATCCTTTCCATCATTATTATGTTTTTTGTTTACGTGATTATTTGGAAGAGTGTAAAACGTGGAAGATTAGGAGTTAGGGATTCAATATTATGGATTCTTCTAAGTCTTGGAATGGGATTATTAGTATGGCAATATAAATGGCTAGATTGGATTGCGGACAAGTTTCATGTAGGTTACGCCCCGTCATTGCTATTCTTATTAGCAATTATATTATGCCTCATGTTTATTCTAGACTTAACGATGCGTTTAAATAAATTACAAAAAGAACATGTGATATTAGTGCAAAAAATCGCATTAATGGAAAGTGAATGGAAGGAGAAAGAATGATGCTTCCATATGTATTATTATTTATGAATATTTTGCTGCTGGTAGGCGGACAATGGTGCTGGAAGCTAGCACTAGAGGGGAAAGTAATCAGTGGCTTACAGGATATATTGGGATTATTATTAAATCCGATGTTTATTAGCGGTATTGGGATGTACGGTATTGGAACGATTATTTATGTACTTGTACTAAGTAAACTGCCTTTAAGTGTTGCTTATCCGCTACAAAGCATTGCCTATGTATTAGGAATGTTCTTGGCTTGGATGGTTTTTAAGGAGAATATTACATCATATCAGTGGATTGGTATTGTATTGATTGTATGTGGTGCGATTTTTATCGCGAAAGGTGCACCGATACAATAAAGTATTATAGAAAAAGCGAAGATAGAGAGTGATTCACTCTTTATCTTCGCTTTTATTTTTTACACCATTACCTGACAAATATCATTTGTAAATTGAACAGGATCTTGGATTGGTAATCCTTCAATCAATAATGCTTGGTTGTACAGTAGGTGTGTATACAATTTAACTTTTTCTTTATCATCTTGTGCATAAGCTGACTTAATAGATTGGAATACACTATGGTCCATATTAATTTCCAATACTTTATTCGCTTTTACTTGTTGATTGTTTGGCATCGCATTTAACACTTTTTCCATTTCAATTGAAACGTCACCTTCTGCCGTTAAGCAAACTGGGTGTGATTTCAAACGGTTCGATGCTTTAACAGCCCCAACTTTACCATCTAGCACGTCTTTCATGAAGGCAAATAGCTCTTTGTCTTCTTCTTTTTCTTCTGTTTTGTTTGTATCTTCAATGCCAAGATCTCCGCTTGAAACGGATTTGAATTCTTTTTCATCATATGTCATGAGCATTTTCACTACAAATTCATCAATATCTTCTGTTAAGTATAAGATTTCGTAGCCTTTGTCCGATACTAATTCTGTTTGTGGAAGCTTTTCGATACGCTCAACAGATTCGCCTGTCGCATAGTAAATATACTTTTGATCTTCAGGCATACGAGATACATATTCTTGTAATGTAACGTGCTTCTTCTCTTTAGAAGAATAGAACATAATTAAGTCTTTTAGTACGTCTTTTTCTTGACCGAAGTTATCATACGCACCAAACTTTAATTGACGACCGAAAGATTTGTAGAAAGCTTCATATTGCTCGCGGTCATTTTTCAGCATGCTTTCTAGTTCTTTTTTGATTTTCGTTTTAATGTTTTTCGCGATGAATTTTAACTGCTTGTCCTGTTGCAGGATTTCACGCGAAATATTTAAGGATAGGTCTTCTGAGTCGACCATTCCTTTAACGAAGCTGAAGTAGTCTGGTAGTAAGTCTGCGCATTTTTCCATGATTAGTACGCCATTTGAGTAGAGCTCTAAGCCTTTTTCGAATTCTTTTGAGTAATAATCAAATGGAATGCTTTCTGGAATGTACAGAATTGCATTGTAGCGAATGCTTCCATCTACTTTTACATGAACGTGTCGAATAGGTTTATCGAATCCGTAGCGTTTCTCTTGGTAGAATTGCTCGTAATCCGCATCTGTTAGTTCGTTTTTATTCTTCTTCCAGATAGGAACCATACTGTTGATTACACGTTCTTCTGTTACTTGTTCATATTCATCTTCGCTGCCTTCTTTTAGACGGCTTTCTGTTACATCCATTTTAATTGGGTAGCGGATGAAATCAGAGTACTTCTTAATGATTGATTGAAGACGATAAGATTCTAGGTATGCATCATAGTTTTCATCTTCTGTGTTTTCTTTTAGTTTTAAAGTGATGGTTGTACCAACAGAATCCTTTTCACAAGGTTCGATTGTATAGCCATCTGCACCTGCAGACTCCCATTTGAATGCTTCTTCGCTATCAACTGCTTTACTGATAACAGTTACTACATCAGCAATCATGAAGGATGAGTAGAATCCTACACCAAATTGACCGATAATATCATAGCCATCTTTCAATTCGTTTTCACTCTTGAATGCAAGCGATCCACTCTTGGCAATAGTACCTAGATGCTGTTCAAGCTCGTCCTTTGTCATCCCGATACCTGTATCTGTAATTGTTAATGTGCGATTTTCTTTATCAGCACTTACTTTAATATAGTAATCATTTTGGTTAAACGAAATGGATTGATCTGTTAGTGCCTTGTAATACATTTTATCAATGGCATCACTAGCATTTGAAATCAATTCACGTAAGAAAATTTCCTTCTGAGAATAAATAGAATGAATCATCATATCCAATAAACGTTTTGATTCAGCTTGAAATTGTTTCTTCTCCATGTTCATTTCTCCTTCCAAAGACAGGTTATTTGTTTTATTTTAGCACTCTCTTTAGTGGAGTGCTAATGTTTAATTAACATATTTTAGGGAAGGTTGTCAATGAGAATGATATATAATTTGAGCTATGGAATCTTTGTGGTATCGGTTGCAGAAAGGACACTTTTATGGGATAAATGAGAGTATGGAGGTGATAACTTGATAAGAAAAGAAAGAAAATTGCCGATTATGATACGGAAATTGGAGGCGCTACAACGAAGATTACCTATTAGCCATCCGGCAAGGAAAAAAGTAGATGAAGAACTAGCAAAGTGCTATGCAGGCTTTCGAGGCGAGTTATCAATTGACTACCAGCTATCTTTTTTA
Source organism: Bacillus massiliigorillae (assembly GCF_000380245.2). Lineage (GTDB taxonomy): Bacteria > Bacillota > Bacilli > Bacillales > DSM-1321 > Bacillus_AD > Bacillus_AD massiliigorillae. Next base: position 273,238 of record NZ_HG428742.1, on the reverse strand, counting down.
GAAGGAGAGTATGAAATATTTCATGATATCAGGATTCCATTTAGAGAAAGCTCCTTCTTTCAAATGGATATTTTGTTTGTTACCACTCGATTTCTACTTATCATTGAAGTAAAGAATATAGCTGGAATACTATTCTTCGAACCAAACTTTCATCAGTTGATTCGTACAATGAATGAGAAAGAAGACATTTTCCCCGATCCAATCCTTCAAGTAAAGAAACATATGTTTCAACTCCAAGCATGGCTAAAACATCATCAACTTCCACTTCTACCTATTGAGGCGCTCGTCGTTATTAGTAATCCCTCAACTCTCATTAGAACAAATCCTCATTACGAAAATATTTATCGAATAGTAACACACGCTGCTAATCTCCCTACGAAAGTTTCTACTATTAATAGCAATTTCCAAAATGAATTATGGACGAAGAAGGATCTCTGTAAAATGCTGCGTCTTGTGCAAAAAGAACATACGGAAGCTGATTATGATATCCTAAACCGCTTTCAGATTGCCTCATCTGTGCTTCTAACAGGGATACTGTGTTTAGACTGTCATGATGCTGTTTTAATGAGAAAGAGAGAACGTTGGTTATGTCCGAGGTGTGGAAAATCATTTAAGAATGCACACATACAAGCCCTTATGGATTACCGGCTGTTGATTGGACCAACCATTACGAATGAACAATTGCGGAGTTTTCTTGGTATATCATCAGTGAATAAAGCTTCAAAATTGTTAGTTTCATTAAATTTACATTCATCTGGGGCTAAGAGAAACAGAGTTTATCATCTATCTTTGGATGAATTAATGCGTTATTTGAGTTAAGGAGAATAAATCACGGGATAGGGCGAATAAATTGGTAGTTAAGGAGAATAAATCACGGGATAGAGCGAATAAATCGGCTGTTAAGGCGAATAAATTACAAGATAGGGCGAATAACAGCTACGAGTAGAGGAATCGCAGTTGGATAAACTGCGATTTCTTCTTTATTGCAAGCGACTTTCAACTTCTTGACATACTTGGTCAGCTGTTAGACCGTCTGCATTGATGACAGGACCTTGCATGGATGTGTCCTGCATTCCCATCACGTTTTGATCCAATCCAGAAATGACACAACAATCACAGTTTTGAGTGTCATGCTCTTGTTTTAATTCTATTACATCGTGTCCTTTATCGCGTAAAGCTTGTTGTACAGATGATAATGATTGTTCAACACCGATTTTTGCCATGTAATCCACCTCCTCTTAATAAATTGTCCAGAAATAGTAGAAAATATTATTTGTTAATTTAACCAATAATGGATAAATTTATGATAATGTTAAAAGGACAATTAATTTATTCATAGTAGGGGGGAATATTTTCATGGCTTATCAAACGAAGAGATTCCATAAATTTATATCAACTGCAGTAACTGCAGGATTAGTAGCTTCTGCAGTAGCTCCAATTGGTGCAGCGGCTGCTTTTAAAGATGTTCAACCACAATATAAAGAAGCAGTGGATTATGTAACTTCTAAAGGAGTTCAAGGTTTTTCAAATACGGAATTTGGTGTGTACCAATCTATTAAGCGTGTAGATGCAGCAGTCATGTTAGTGAAAGTATTAGGTTTAAATATAAATAATGCACCTGCATCTGGATTCAAAGATGTTCCGCAGCGAGCGGTGAAATATATCAATGCTCTTAAAGCTGCAGGAATTACAAATGGGACAGGCCCAACCACCTTTAATTCTGACGGCCTTATTACAAGGGGAGAGTTAGCGGTTTGGATTCAACGAGGGTATAAATTGAAGGGTTCTTCATCTATTGCATTTAATGATGTACCTTCTTATTTAAAAGGTCCAGTATCGGCACTAGTAGAAAACAATGTGACGAAAGGACTTAATAGCACGACATTTGGTACACAGCAAAATGCAAAACGAGGTGACTTTGCTAACTTCCTATTAAGAGCGAGTAAAGCAGATCCGAATAATCCAACTGTCCCTCCGACTCCCGCTCCTGAGCCAGTAGTTCTGCAAGAAGTGAAAGCGACTTCAAGTAATAAGGTGGAACTAACATTTTCACAGCCAGTCGATTGGGTAGATAAAAGTCAATTTAAAGTTCAAGGTGCAACGGTCACTTCAGTCAAGTTAAGTAGTACTAGCTATAATAAGGTGATTTTGACAGTAAGCGGATTAGAATATGATAAGAGCTACAAAGTTACAACTAGTGGGTTAAAGTCCAATGGAGCAGAGCAATACGGTTTAACTGGTACTTTCCAATCAGTAAAGGCAAGTGAAGCCTTATCCTTATCAATTACATCTAAGTCAGGAGTTGTTCAGAGTAACAACTCAACACAAACGGAAATAAAGTTTCAATTAAAAGACAAAACGACAAATGATATAGATACAGATGCGGATAATATCGTATTAGATTTAAGTGCTTCTTATGGTTCATTAGGAAGTAGTAAAGTTACGATGCAAGATGGTGAAGCGACTGTTATATTAACAACTCCGGCGAGTAATTCGGATGTAAGTTCGACCATTACAGCTAAGGTTGTTGATACGCCAAGTAATTATAAAACCTTAATTAATGATATGTCTAATTCACATTCCTTATCAATTAAAGCTACTGCTGACCGCACTCCTTTCACTATTAATAGTGTGAAAGGGTATTTAAATGGCAATAGTCCGGATACAATTGAAATTACGTTCTCAGAAGGTGTGCAATATAATGGCGGAAGTAATGATGCGACTAATATTTCTCAGTATACCCTGAATGGTTATTCTTTACCGTCTTCATCTTCTATTAAGGTTAGGGACGGTAACAACAATCTGAATGATGGCTATGAAATAGTAGTTATTACACTACCAGATGGTACTTTATCTCGTTACAATTATTCATCGAATACAATCACAGTTAATAAAAACCTATTATCTTATGATAATACACTCATTTCTGGAACAACTGAAAGAACCTTTTATTCAGATGATTATGGGTATAGTGATGACCTTAGCTATGCAGGAACATCTAATGGAAGCATTACAGTAAGACCGACTGGTTCCTCTTATATTACATATGGTCCAACAACAGGAACGAGGACTATTAAAGGTGATTTAACGATTGATGGAAGTGCTTCTAGCTCTATTAATCTGAGAAATATTACGGTAGAGGGTAATCTAATTATTGATACACCGAATGCATCGGTGTCATTGGACTCGTCTGTTAGAGTAACAGGAACTACAACGATTAAAAATTTATCATCTTATAGTTCTTACGGGTTTACGAATAATGGTCAGTTAGGAACAGTATCGATTGACACATATGGATCCGTAACATTAGGTGGTTATATACCTACAGTTTATATTAATCGATCCTCTACTGTAACAGTGACAGGTTCTATTACCAAGATGTATGTGAATGCTAATCTTACTTTAAATGGAACAGGTACTGTTTATTCCTTTGAGGGAGCTTATGTAGGTTCTATTACTGGTACGAATCCATCCATCCCTAATAATAATGATCGAACAAGGGCAATTGCAGCTTTTCAAGCAGAGGTTAAGAAAGTAAATGACAAACAGCTAAATACTAATCTCTATACAGTAGAATCTTGGAATGCTTTGCGAATAGCTCTTGATTATTATGTATATGATAAAACAGCATGGGAAATCAATCAGGCAACGATAGCTATACAGACGGCTTTTAATGGTTTGAAATTGAAGGTTGATGATAGAGTATTATTAGATGCATTATATAGAGCAGCTTTTAATAACGATGGAACCGAAGTACTCGCAACGTTAGAAAAGTTAGGTATTAGTGGAATAGTATCTGCAAATGTAGGAGCATATGTTTTGAAACTGAATATGTACCTTCCTTCTAAGGAGTACGTTCAAACAATCGTTACGGATGTGAATAATCAGGTAAGTGAAACAATTAGAACTGAATTACGTTTAGAGGCTTTAAAATATGAGAGTTCAAGAGTCATTCCGAATATAGTAATTCAAAGCAATCTGATTACAGACTATGTTAAGCCATTAGTAATAGGGCAGACTCCAAATAATGATATATCCGTTACTATTAGTGGAAAAGTAGATCCAGGTAATTATATTTCTATTGATAGCACAGGGAAACAAGCTACGTTAAATAGACAAGCACCTGTTAATGCTACAGATAATACTGCGTTAATTACATTAACTTTTGCAAAGGGAAATGAAACGTTCACTAAAGAAGTAACGGTGACAGTTCAGCCTGTATCTGCACAGTAATAGAGTAGTAGAAATGCCGATATTATGTTGGCATTTCTTTTTTTTGTTAGATAAGAAAGTATATAAATTTGTGCGGTGTCTAGCTCCAGAGCCCAGCGACTAGTAGATTTCGCCCATCTCCCTACGATAAGTCAACATCGAATCGGCTACCGGCTCTTCGTGTTTCCTTTATCTCAGTCGAAGTGCTCCAATCTATACGTCGCAAAACAGGCGCTTGCGCTTTTTTTGTTTAGTTGTAATATTTTTACTACTTATGCTAACATTAACATGTATAAATTTGGGGGTGCGTATGTTGAAACAGCTGAAAGCTTTAACGTTGACTGTCGGTTTGGCATTAGTCTTGTCTGCTTGCGGTGGCGGTGAAGAAGAGAAGAAAGAAACAACACCGAAGCAGGAAAATGTAAAAGAGACTGCTAATATGACGGACAAGTTGGATGTGACAAAGTCTGATGAAGACATGAAGAAAGAGATTGCGAAAGAAAAAGGGGTTTCACAAATTAGTTTAATCGTGACAGAAGATAGCGGGAAAATGGTTCTACTAGATTTCGAAGTGAGCGCTGATATGAAGAAAGAACAAGCGAAAGCGATTGCGGAGAAATATGGTAAGAAGCTAAAAGAGAAATATAAAGAGTATAAAATCGATATTCAAGTAAAACAAGGTGGAACAAAGTTAGAACAGGTAAAACTGTAAAAAGTGGATTAAGATAAATGATTGGATAGAAGTTTATATATTTCTAGAAAGATAAGAAGCACTAAGCTCATCATGAGCTTAGTGCTTCTTTCGTTATCTTCCTCACATTAACCGTAGAAATCATATCCTCATCAACCATTTCCGTCAGAACGTGCTCAAGGAAATAATCAACGCACTTCAAGTCTATATCTTTAATCGCAATAACAGAATCACGATATATATCGACAAAAGCAGGTTCTGCATTACCACGCTGAATTTCAGTAAATGCCTCATAAATCTGATCGACCTTATCGGCAACAGCTAAAATCTTACCTTCAACCGTATCATCTTTACCTTCTTTCAGCTTCTCATGGTAGATGGCTTGAAATTCCTCTGGAAACTCTGTTTCGATAAACTTGGCTGTCATGCCTTCTTCTACTTTTTGTAGCATGGTACGAAGTTCAGGTGTCCAATATTTAACGGGGCTTTTAATATCACCGATGAATATTTCTGGATAATCGTGATTTAAAGCTTTCTCGTATAATAACTTCCAATCAATGGTTGTACCATTTAGTTCTTCCACTGTTCCAAGAAACTGAGCATATTGTGCCACCTTGAAAGAATGACTTGCAACAGTATGTCTTTCAAACATAAACTCTCCTGGACAACGTTCGATTCGCTCTAACTTTGTTAAGCTCTTAAAATATGTGTGAATTCCCATTGCAAACACTCCTTCTTTCTATATTAATAGTTTCCATATATAAAAGTTTCTTGTTATCATATCGTATTTTTATAAAAAATGACATCCCTTAAATCGTTGATTTTGTTTATATAGCTAAATTGATATGAGAATAGTGGTACGTATATTTAATTTCCATATTATATGAATAATAGGAGCTACTTGTAAATTTGAAAAATGAATTAAGTGAATTTTATATTTATTTCATATTTATTTCACAATTCAACTTGTGATTTCTTGAATAATTTTTAAATAATGTTATTTTCTCTCTTTTTAATGGGATTTTTCGTCTGATTTTGGTTTGTTTTAGTGAATTATTATGAAGAAATTTCCCTTTTTTAATTTTATTTCAATATAGTGTATAAAAAGGATTTCACTTAAATGTAACAAATGTTAGAAAAATAGATTTAATATAAACATTTAATTTTTTTAGTATAGTGTGTATAATGGGGTTGTATTTGAAAAACGCCTATAAACAAGGGTTGTTATCTAAAAACTACAAAATAATAAAAAATTTAGATAGTAATTAAAATCCGAAACAATAGGCTGTAACTAAGTTAGTTATAGTTCTTTTTCTCTTTGACTTACCTATATATTAATTATATTAAAATGGTATTTTCGAGGGAATAAGAGCTATCAGATCTATCAAATATAGTATTTGATAGAAATAAAAAGATTTTACATATCGGGGAGGATTTACTCAATGGCTTACCAACCAAAATCGTATCGCAAATTCGTAGCAACTGCTGCTACCGCAACTCTTGTTGCTGGTGCTATCGCTCCATTAGCATCTGCTGCTGTAACTAATGTGAAAGACTTCACTGACGTTGCGCCACAATATAAAGATGCAGTTCAATTCTTATTAGACAAAGAAGCTACTCAAGGTAAAACTGATACACAATTTGGTGTAGCAGATAACATCACTCGTCAAGACGCTGCTGCACAATTAGTAAAAGTATTAGGTCTTGAAGTAGATGACACTATTAAAACAACTAAATTCACAGACGTTCCAGAACGTACTGCTAAGTATGTAGATGCACTTGTTAAAGCTGGCATCACTCAAGGTAAAACTGAAACTACTTTTGGCGCAACTGAAGAAATCACTCGTGGTCAATTAGCTATTTGGATTGCAAAAGGTTTCAAATTAGAAGGCAAATCAGATGTGAAATTCACTGACGTTGCTGAACAATATAAATCAGCTGTTTCAGCTTTAGTTGAAAATAAAGTAACAAGCGGTAAATCAGAAACACAATTCGGTACTGCTGAGCAAGCAACTCGTGGTCAATTTGCAATCTTCTTATATAAAGCAGATCTTGCAATTCACCCAATCGCAGTTGTAGATGCAGTGAAAGCTGAAAATGGTAAAGTAACTGTTACTCTTGATAAAGAAGTAGAAGCTGTGAAAGCTGAAGACTTCAAATTAACTCAAGCTATCGACGGTAAAGATGCTACTGAAGTTGTAGCAACTGAAGCTAAACTAGCTGAAGACAAGAAAACAGTTGAACTTACAATTCCTGCTATCGAAGCAGCTGAAAAAGAGCAAAGCGTAGTTATCACTGCTGCATATAAATCAGGTGAAGCTAAGGCTGCTGAAGCGTTTAAAGTAGCTTCTACTGAAGTAGCTGTTGAGGGTGTAAGTGCAATTGGCGCTAAACAAATCGAAGTTAAGTTCACTGCACCAGTAGATAGCAAAACTACTTTTGAAGTGAAAAAAGGTTCTTCTAAAGTAAACACTGAAAAAGTTACTTTAAGTGCAGACAACAAAACAGCTGTAATTGAAATGGCTGGTAAAATGACTGAAGGCACTTACACTGTAAATGCAACTTCAGGTGAAAAAACATTAACAGGATCAGTAACAGTGACAAACGAAAAAGTTGACTCTGTTGAAATCCTTTCTGAAAATGCAGTATTAAATGCAGACTCTACTGCAGTAACTGTTGGATACCAAGTGAAAAACCAATATGGTGAAGATATTACAAAAACAACTTCAATCATTGCAAATGCAGCTGGAGCAGTAGTTAAAGGTCAAGCTTCACCGACACAATCTAAAGGGATTGTAACAATTAATGTGGATTCTGAGAAGGCAAAAGAAGGGGACGCAATTACTTTAACTTTAGTACACGGTGAAACAGGAAAATCAGCAACTAAAATGTTGAAAGTATCTGCAAAATCACAAGTAGCTGATGTTACACTTGGATCTTTATACAACAAAGATGGTAAAACATTATCCGAAACAACTGATTTAAAGAAAGATAAATTCTACGTATTAGTGGATGCAGTTGACCAATATGGTAAAGCTTTAACAGCTTCTGATTTGCATACATCTGGTACTAACCAAAACGTTGTATTGAATCAAACAAATCCATTAGTTACAAAAGTTTCTACTGAATTTACTACAGTAACTGTAAAAGGTGAAGAGAAAGTAGCTCTTGCATTAGATTCAACTTCATCATTGGTAGTTGGAGAAAATACTGTAATGGCTATTGCAACTTCAACTGGTAACCATTCTACATTAAAGATTACAGTAGCTGAAGGACAACGTGCAGATTCTGCTGTAATTAACACTCCTGATTTAGTAGTAGCTGGTGAGAAAACATTCGTACCTGTTGAAGTTACAGATAAAGAAGGAAATGTTATTACAGATGTTAAAATCTTAAAAGATACAAAACGTGGTGTAACATTATCTGGTTCAGTTAAAACTGATGATTGGACAACAAAAGACGGTAAGACAGGTGTATATTTAGATTTACAAGATGAAACTGCATCTTCTTACAAGTCAATTGTAGCAATCTCAGCTACTAACAAAACAGCAATTCAGAACATCCAAGTAAAAGAAGCTGCTAAACCAGTACGTGTTGATGGTGTTTCTAGCGATGTGAAAACTACATTATTAGCAAAAGATAATGCTACTACTACTATCAGCTTAGCTGGTACAAAGGTAATCGATCAGTATGAGCGTGAATTAACAACTGAACAGAAAACTAAATTATTCACAGATGGTGATTATAAACTTGTTTTCGCTGAAGAAAAACCAGCAGTTGTAGAAGAAAAGCCAGCAACTGATAAAGGTGTTATTCAAGTTACTGATAAGGGTGTAGTAACACTTGAAGCTAAAAAAGATGATAAGTATGTAATTGGTACAGAAAAAGTAACAGTTTCAATTGAGAAAGCTGATGGAACTAAAGTTTCAGGAAGTGAGAAAACAATTACTTTCCGTGTAACTGATGGAACTGAGTATGTATCATATGAAGTTGAAAAAATCGGTAACATCCTTGACGAAGTTGGAGCAGGCTTAGTTGATGATAATGATACTACTAAAGCATATACAAAAGATGTTGTAGTTTACGGTGTACTTGATAATGGTTCAAAAATTAAGTTAGATGCTGGAACTGATTATTCAGTAGACGCACCTAAGTGGTTGCAACCAACTGAAGGTACACTTAACCCATCTAATGTTCCATATGCGACAGATGCTAAAGAAGTAAAAACAACTGTAACAGTTGCTATTAACGCGACTGGTGATAAATTTGCTGAGGAAGTAACTGTTTCTAAAGTGAAACCTACAATTACTTCATTAAAAGTAGTTTCTGAAGATACAGTAGATGCAGATACTGTATACACAGCAGATGAAAAAGCTGATTTCGAAGATTTAAAAGAAGTTACAGGTGCTAACTTTACAAGCTCTACAGTTGCTAAAAATGTTGACTTTGCTGTTGTAGATAGCTATGGTGTAATGCGTGTGTTAAATAATGCAGAACTTGCAACTGCTGCAGTTGATAATCTAGCATATTTACCATCAATTAAGTTATTAGTACAACCAAATACTGCTAACTCAATTACTATTACTCATAACAATAGTGCAGCAGCTACTATTGATGGATTCAAGGATACTGACTTTGTTAATGTAACAGCGTCTGTAGATGGTTTAGAAAAATCATTCAAAATTAACGGAGATAAAGTGTCACAAGGAACTGTTCAAGAAAAGGAAGCTGCAATTGTAACTGCTAATGAAGAGTTAGCTAAATTAACATTAAGTGTAGCTAATTCAATTCTTGACGATGCAGCTTTAGATACAGCAAAAGCACAATATGATGCAGCAAAAGCTAAAGTAGATGCAGCAATAGCTAAAGGTGCAAAAGCAATTGATTTTAGTGCTGATTTCGCTAAATTAGAAGCTCAAAAAACTGAAATTGATCGCTATGAAGCAGTAGCAGCGAAATTAAAAGCTGACTTTGAAGCAGCATTTTTGAATCAACCTACTGAAGGTGTGAATAATGGTGATCCATTTAATTTTGATAGTGATTTAACTCATTTTGGCCTTACACCTTCTATTGAAGTAAAAGATGGTAAAGTAACATTGAAGATTACAGGTGAAGTTAGTGCTGATGAAGTAATTTTAGGTGATGGCTCATTACCAACTTCGCCAGATACATGGGGTAATCTTTGGGTAGAGAATGGCGAAAATAAACTAGCATTCGCATTCTATGAAAAAACTGCTGAAAACACATATAAAGTATATGCTAAGAATGTTGCAACTGTGGAATTAGACCCTGCAAATGATACAGTAACAGACTTAAAACCAGTGGCATTGGAAAACCAAAAAGTTGATATGAAGTCTGATATTCTTGGTGATTTCACTCTTGATATTTCAGAAATTACATTTGATGCAACTCCTGCTAAATAATAAACGAAACGTTATTTAGTAAGCTAGTTCACTAGCGAAATAAGTGGATGAAATACCCCATACAATTAATGATGTTATTCATGGTTGTTATGGGGTATTTTTCTTAACTGTTGTTTTCTGAATAATGTAATAAGTGTTATTCTTATTCAATATCCAACAAACAAACGCTTAATCCTCCTGCATCTATTGATGTTGTAACAGACATAAGGGGTGAAGTCAGGTGAAGTGTCGTACATAAAGAAGATTGAGGCGGGGGCTCTATAAAAGGTAGCTATGGTTAGGAGGCGGATCCATGTTTAGGCAGGATGAGGTAGTGAATGTTACGAATAGCTAGGAGTTAGCATTCATCCTTATACATGTGATGGTGTAATGGAAATCAGCATAATTGGCTATTAAACTGGCCTTTCTCATTCCTGAATAGTGGAAACCTAAGAATATCAAATGTAGAGATAGAAACAATGGAAAGTTTGAAGTTTTGCTAAAAGAGGTGTGTTAGTACCAATGAGGTTAGTGAGATGGTGGCAGGTTTATAGTAGTGATGACCATCAGCCGTTTGTATTCATAGAAAGAGGATAAAACTGATAAGAGCGAAGGAACCTAGTCGGTGGTTATGGTAATTGCAGATGGCACACCGTATATGGTGAAGGCTTGGAACGAAAATCATAATGCTATTTTATGGTATAAGCAGAGAATAGCGATGCTGCTAAGGAGGACGTTGCAACTGCTATTCAAGCTATTTTAGATTTAAATATTAAGTGGGATATTAGCCACCTTAGTAATATAATAGCTTATGCAAAGCAGATTTTGTTGGAGTATCGTTACCTTATGGTAAAGTTGCTGAATGAAGGTAAAGATACTAACGAAGGTAAATGTGTAATTATGATTACTAAAAATGGACAATCGGATCCTATTATAATTGCCGAACCCCAAAATAGGGATTGATGTCTGTTATCATCTTAAATATGTCGAACATTAGTTGACTAGAAGAAAGGCTCTATGGAGAATATCTCCGTAGGGCTTTTTCTTACTTATAAAATGTAATAAAGATAAACTTCATATATTATAAATTCGATAAGACTCAACAAAGCCTAATTGAGTATTTTGTTGTTCTCTTCAATAATTATCGCATCGATTATTAAATGTACCTGTTGTGCATTTAAGAGAGAGGTAATGAAGTGGACCATTGCGACTAGTTGTACAAAAGACTTATTGGATATTGGTTGAAAGAAATTTTTATGGAGCTTTTTCTGTTTGCGATGAGAAGATTTTAAAAAAAGAATTTGTTTTATCAATATATTGATAATTTATGGTAGTGGAAATATATTTTGGTTTAATATGGTATAACTACCTTTATGTTCAAAATTATTCCAAAATATAATAAGGTGACATTATAAATACTGGAATTATAAACAATTAAAAACCTTTAAAGTTTAATTTTACCAAGTTTTACAAAGGGTTCTAGTTATATAAGGATACTTAAAACGAATAATCTAAAATTTTATTAAATTATTATTTTTTGCATTTATTTATTTATTATGTATAATATAAAACGTATCTTTCCCTTGTATGTAAAACATGGATTTGAAGATATGTTTTACCATACATAAGACAAAGTTACTATTTTAATAAAATAGAAGTTTGTCAGGGATTGTAGTTAAGGTATTTTTCTATGTCTTTTCTATTAAGAAGAATTTCCAATGGAATTTATCAATTGGGGAAATAGAAATAATTGAAAATCAGGGGATTTTTGAACAAAAACGGGAGGTTTTTTTACATGGCTTATAAATCAAAAGATTATCGCAAATTCGTAGCAACTGCTGCTACTGCAACTCTTGTTGCTGGTGCTATTGCTCCATTAGCATCTGCGGCGTCAGTTTCTGACTTCACAGATGTTAAAAAAGATGGACTTTATTACGATGCAGTTAAATTTCTATTAGATAAAGGTGCAACAAATGGTAAATCAGCTACTCAATTTGGTGTAACTGATAATATCACTCGTTTAGATGCTGCTATTCAATTAGTAACAGTATTAGGATTAGAAGTTGATAATTCGGTTACTAAAACACAATTCTCAGACGTTAAATCAGAAAAGGCTAAATACGTAGATGCTTTAGTAAAAGCGGGTATTACAACTGGTAAATCAGATACTCAATTTGGCGCATATGAAGAAATAACTCGTGGACAATTAGCTATTTGGATTGCTAAAGGATTCAAATTAGAAGGAACTTCTGATAAGCAGTTTACAGATGTTTCTAAAACAGGACGATATTATGATGCGGTTCAAGCTCTTATTGCTAATGATGTTACAACTGGTAAGAACGGTACTCAATTTGGAACAGAAGATAAAGCAACACGTGGACAATTCGCAATCTTCTTATATAGAGCTGATGCTGCTAAGAACCCTGCTGCTTCAGATGCAAAAGTAGAAGCTGTAAAAGCTGAAAACGGCAATGTAACAGTTACTCTTGATAAAGAAGTAGAAGCAGTAACTGCTGCAGATTTCAAATTAACTCAATCAATCGATGGAAAAGAAGCTACAGATGTAACTCCTTCTGCTGTTAAACTTGCTGATGATAAGAAAACAGTTGAAATTACAGTTCCAGCTGTTGAGCAAGCTGCTGCTGAGCAAAGTGTAGTAGTATCTGTTGCTTACAAAGCAGGAGAAGCTAAAACTGCTGAAGCATTTAAAGTAGCTCAAAAAGCTTTAGCTGTTGAGAGTGTGAATGCTATTGGTGCTAAGAAAATCGAAGTGAAATTTACTTCTGCAGTAGATAGTAAAGCTACAATTGAAGTGAAAAAAGGTTCAGCTAAAATCAATACTGAATCAGTAACTTTAAGTGCTGATAACAAAACAGCTGTTATCGAATTATCTGGAAAAATGACTGAAGGAACATATTCTGTAAATGCAACATCAGGTGAGCAAAAATTAACTGGATCAGTAACAGTAACTAACGAAAAGGTAGGATCTGTTGAGATTTTATCTGAAAATGCTGTATTAAATGCTGACGCTTCTTCAGTAACTGTGGGATATCAAGTGAAAAACCAATATGGTGAAGATATCACGAAAACAACTTCACTAATTGCAAATGCTGCTGGTACTGTAGTAACTGGTACGCCTACTATTACTCAATCAAAATCAATCGTTACTATTAACGTTACAAAAGATAAAGTAAAAGAAGGCGATACACTTACTTTAACTTTAGTACATGGTGAAACAGGAAAATCAGCTACTAAAACAGTGAAAGTTTCGGCAAAATCACAAGTAGCGGATGTTACACTAGCTTCTTTATACAATAAAGATGGTAAAACATTAACAGAAACTACAGATTTAACAAAAGATAAATTTTATGTATTAGTAGATGCAGTTGACCAATATGGTAAAGTTTTATCAGCTGATGAATTAAAAGCATCAGGTGAGAAACAAAATATCGTATTAAATGAAACAAATCCTTTAGTTGCAGATGTTGCAAACACTTTCGAAACAATTACTGTTGATGGAAAAGATCGCGTAGCACTTAGAGTTGAGAAACCAACTACTGGTTTAGTAGTAGGAGAAACAACTGTAATGGCAATCGCAACATCTACTGGTAAAAACTCTAGCCTGAAGATTACTGTTGCAGAAGGAAAACGTGCGGAAACAGCAGTAATTAATACACCAGAATTAGTGGTAGCGGGAGAAAAAACATTCTTACCTATCGAAGTAACAGATAAAGACGGCAATGCTATTACAGATGTAAATGTATTAAAAGATACAAAACGCGGTGTAGCATTATCTGGTGGTTCTGTTACAACATCTGATTGGACAACAAAAGATGGCAAAACAGGCGTATATTTAGACTTATCAAATGATACTCAGTCTTCATATAAAACAATTGTAGCTGTTACAGCTGCGAACAAAACAGCTATCCAAAATATCCAAGTGAAAGAAGCTGCTAAACCAGTTCGTATCGATGGTTTAACTAGTGATGTGAAAACAACCCTATTGGCAGGACCAAGCGCTACTACTACTATTAGTTTAGCGGGAGTTAAAGTAATTGATCAATATGAGCGTGAATTAACAAATGCTCAAAAAGCAAAAATATTTGCAGATGATGCATATAAATTAGTTTTCACTGAAGAAAAAGCAACAGATGCTGATAAAGGTGTTATTCAAGTTTCAAATAATGGTGTAGTAACACTTGTACCTCAAGTTGAAGGTAAATATGTAATTGGATCTGAAAAAGTAACAGTTGCTATCCAAAAGAAAGATGAAACATCTCCTATTTCTGGTAGCGAAAAAACAGTTGCATTCCGCGTAACAGATGGAACTGAATATGTATCATATGAAGTTGAAAAAATCGGCAACATCTTTGATGAAGTTGGAGCAGATTTAGCTGATAGAGCTTCAAATGGATATACAAAAGATATTACAGTTTACGGTGTTCTTGATAATGGATCTAAAGTTAAATTAGTTGCAGGACAAGATTATTCAGTTGATGCACCAGCATGGTTGAAAGTATCAGGACAAGTAGATCAATTGAATCCAGGTACTGTTCCTTATGCAACAGATGCTAAAGAAGCAAAGGCTGATATAACTGTAACAATTAATGCAACTGGTGATGTATTTAAGCAAGAGGTAAATGTATCGAAAGTTAAACCAACTATTACATCATTAAAAGTTGTTGCTGAAGATACAACATCAGCAGATGCTATTTATGCAAATAAAACAACGTTCGATGATATTAAAGAATTATCTGCTGTTAAATTTACAAGCTCTAAAGTAGCTGAAAACGTTGACTTTGCAGTGGTAGATAGCTATGGTGTTATGCATGTATTAGATAATGCAACAAGTGAATATTTACCTGAAATTAAATTACTTGTAAAACCAAATACTGCAAATTCACTAACAATAACTAATAACAATAGTGCGCTAGCTACAATTGATGGATTCAAAGCTGAAGATTTCGTAAATGTTACTGTATCAGTAGGTGATGTATCTAAATCATTCAAAATTAATGGCGATAAAGATGCGCAAGGTGATGTAGATGCAGCGAAAGCTTTAGCGGAAGCTATTGAGAAATTCAATGCAGAAAAATCTAAAACTGAAGCTGAAATGAAAACTAAAACTGAAGCTGATTATACAGTAGCAAGCTGGAAAGCAGTAACTGATGCATTGGCAATTGATGTAAAAGGTAAAACTGTTGAACAAGTAAATCTTGCAACTGCTGCAATTAAAACAGCTTTTGAAGGATTAACTCCTCAACAAAAATAAACGAAACGTTACTTTATAAGCTAATTTATTAGCGAAATAAGTGGTTGAACTGCCTCATAATGTTTCCGTTATTTTATGAGGCAGTGCTTCTAACTGTTGTTTACTGAAAATAGATTAAATTCCTATTATTGCGAAATAGTCATACTGCAATAGCCTAATCCTCCTGCATCCAGAGATGTTCTAACAAACAGAAGGGGTGAAGTCAGGTGAAGTCGTACTCATGAAGTTGAGGCGGGGCTCCATAAAAGGTAGCTATGGCTAGGAGACGAATCCATGTTAGGCAGGGTGAGGTAGTGAATGCTACGAATAGCTAGGGGTTTAGCATTCATCCTTACATTTGAAATCATGTAATGGAGATTAGAACAATTGACTATTAAACTGGTCTTTCTCATTCCTGAATAGTGGAAGCCTAAGGTTATCAAAAAGAGGGACAGAAACAATGGAACGTTTGAAGTCTTGCTAGAAGAGGTGTGTTAGCACCATTGAAACTAGTAAGATGGCAGCAGGTTCGTAGTAGTGATGACAATCAGCCGTTTGTATTTCTATGGAAACATAGAAAGAGGGGAAAACTGATAGGAGCGAAGGAATCTAGTCAGTGGTTAAATAACTGCTGATGGCACGCCGTATGCGGTGAAAGCCGCCTGTACGGTGTAGGCTCGAAACGAAAGCCCATATACGAAATGTGGTATAAGTCGAGAATAGCTTAGCACCAGTAATTTTAGATGCAGCTTTAAGACATAATGCAACTCCGCAATTATTTGTAGATTTCAAACTTAATAAAGAAATTGATTTATCTGCAGAGAACGTAGAGATTATTTACTATGTAGATGGAGAACCAGTTTATCAAAAAGATAATACTTGGAGCGGCTATCTAAACACATATGATGAAAATGGTGAAGAAATTAAGTACGGTCCTGGAGCTGAAGGTAGTACAGAATTTAAAACTACTCTTCCTAAGGATACAATTATTAGTACGTCAGTAAAAGGAAAAGATTGGTTGACTGATCTTTCTAAATTAAAAGTCATTGTGAAGGTTACTGATGAAAATGGTAAAGTTACTCAAACAGAAGATTTAACAGTAAGTGAGTAAAATACCTTTTTAAAGTGAATTAAATGAAAAATAGCAAAAGCTCTATGGAGAAATCTCCATAGAGCTTTTTTAATTTATAATTAGGTCTATCTTACTGAACTTTTATGTATCTATATTAAGTTGAATCAATTATGAAAATGTTAGATTAAAATACTAAAAACATAAGAGATTCACCTCATATCTAATTATGTCATCAAATTAAGATTAGAAATCTTGAATTAATGTTCTTCAGATAAATATAGACTCTCTTTTAAATAGAAAACCTCTTTTTATGAACAAAAAATGAATTAAATATGTACAAAAATAAAACATATCTAAACATATTTTATTTTTTTAATATAACAATTATAATAGAAGTTGCTGAAAAAATAGTATATTTACTATTTTTCTAGTATTTATAGTTGTTAATTTTATTTTATTAGAATATTATTAACGCCTTGGTTTGCATGCAATTATAGAATAGAAAGAGAGAGATTTATTTTATGACTTTTCAAGCAAAATCGTTTAATAAGTTTATTGCAACAGCAGCGACTGCAACGGTTGTAGCTACAGCAATAGCTCCAGCAGCAATGGCAGCATCTTTCACAGATGTAGAAACAAAGTATAAAGACGCGGTAGACTTCGTGGTAGAAATGGGTGCCAATGGTTTAAGTGACAAGAAGTTTGGTGTTCATGAGAATATTATTCGTCAAGATGCGGCTGTTCTTTTAGTTAAAGTTCTAGGATTAGATGTAGACTTAACAGAAAAAACATCTGTTTTCACAGATGTTCCTGCACGTACTGCTCCATATATTAACGCGCTTAAAAAAGCCGGAATCACTTCAGGAAAAACCCCAACTAAATTTGGTGTAAGTGATAAAATCACACGTGGTGAACTAGCTATTTGGATTCAAAGAGGCTTTGAATTGGAAGCGATTTCAAACACTAAGTTTACTGATGTAGCCCCTCAATATAAAGAAGCTGTTTCAGCGCTTGTGGATTTCGAAATTACAAATGGTATTTCAAAAACACAGTTTGGGACAAACCAAAATGCAAAGCGTGGAGATTACGCTATTTTCCTTATGAGAGCATTTGACGTTGTTTATGATCAAATCGAAGCTTCTGAAATTACGTTACATAACGTACTTCCTTTAGAAGGTACGACAGCTATTAAGACAGGGGATAAAGGTGTTGAATTAGAGTATACATTACTTGATCAATTCGACGAAGAAATTATCTTCGGTGCTCATAAAGCGAACGAAGATAAAGTAAAAGGTATCGAAACAATTGCTGATGTAGAATTTACTTCTTCTAATTCAAATGTCATCGATATTGATACACTTTCTGTTGATGAGGACGGAGTTGCTACATTAAATGTAGGAACAAAAGCTGGTACAACTGAAATTATCGCGAAAATTCCTGGAACAGGACATGTTTCAAAAGTAAAAGTTACAGTTGTGAAGTAATAACAAAGGGCAGTTCAAGTGTGAACTGCCTTTTGTTATGGCAAATAAAGTAGTCACTGAGGCGAATAAACTCTGGGATAAGGCGAATAAACAGCAAGATGTGGCGAATAAAACGTAGCTCACAGCAAACAACCTCTGTTCGGTCCCACTTTTCTATCCCTTTTTTGTATACGCTTCCAATGCATTGGTCTTTTTCTGTCTATAGATGATAGAATAGTAGAAATACATATTGCATTTGCTTTAAAGCACCTTCTTTTTGAAAGTGGTGAAAGAAATGGATCAATTGGATATTAAATTATTGGAGCTTCTCCAAATGGATAGTCGAATTACGGTTAGTGATTTATCGAAAAAACTAGCTCTTAGCCGGCCAAGTATATCTGAGCGTTTGTATCGTCTGCGTGAAAAAGGCATTATTGAAGAGTTTAGTGCTAGAGTGTCCCTGCCGGCTGTTGGTTTAGATGTTCTGATGTTTATTCAAGTGAGTGAACTAAAAATTAAACCCTCTGAATTTGAAGAAATTATTAAGAATGATAGTGACGTTATAGAAGGGCATCGTGTAACAGGTACGATTGGTTATATTTTAAAGGCAGCAGTTGAGAATATGACTAGTATGAGAATGTTAATTGATCGTCTTATTCCTTATGGACATGTTAATACTTCAATTGTTTTATCCTCACCCGTTCCATATCGACGCATTCTTCCAAAGAGTAAACCCCAAGATTAATACTTCTATTTTTGAACAATATGAATAGCGTGCCCTAAAGCGGCTTCGGCTGCTTCCAACCACCCTTCAGCGAGTGTCGGATGTGGATGTATGGTCAGGGCAATATCTTCTACACGAGCTGCTAATTCTAAAGCAAGTACACCTTCGCCAATTAAATTCGAGGCATCATTTCCAACTATATGCATACCGAGCAAGAGGTGAGTTTCTGCATCAACAATGACTTCTGCGAATCCTTGTGTTTCGTTTGTTGCCACAGCTCGACCGTTGGCACGAAAAGGGAAGGTTCCCGTTTTAATAGAAAAGCCTTGTTGCTCAGCTTCTTCTCGGGTTAAGCCAACACCCGCGATTTGTGGATTAGAGAAAATGACGTAAGGAACAAGAGTTGAATCCATAGCACTTGGTAAGCCTCCTATAACTTCAGCGGCGACTTTTCCTTGTTTAGCTGCTTTGTGCGCTAAAGCAGGACCAGGTGTAATGTCTCCAATCGCAAATATATGCGGTATATTCGTGCGACACTGTTCATCAACAGTGATGTATTGATGTTCGTCGGTTTGAATACCTGCTTGTTCTAAGCCGATTGAATCTGTATTTGGTATTCTACCAATTGTAACTAGTGCTCTGTCGCTAATAAGAATTTTAGATTGCTGTAGTTCTGAGAAAACACGCAGGTGAACTTGGTTATTTTCAATAGCGACTTTTTCTACTTTTGTCGCTGTTTCGAATGTGATACCGAGCTTTTTAGCAGTGAACATAACTTCTTGGGTGAGATGCTTCGAAATATTAGGTAGAATTCGGTTTGCCATTTCAATGATGGTTACTCTTGTACCTAACTTTGCGAAAGCCATTCCTAGTTCGATTCCTATATAACCTCCTCCAATGATGGCTAAAGAAGAGGGGATGGATTGCATTTGTAATGCTGCTGTTGAATCAAGAATATACGTGCCATCCATTTGAATAAAGGATGGAATGAATGGTCTAGAACCTGTAGCGATAATGGCGTTCTCGAAGCGATATGTTTCAGCATCATTGCTTGTTTCTACTCGTATTCGGTCTTCCGATAAGAATGTGGCAGTACCTTTGACGATTGTTACATCATTTTCGATACATAAATGAGTAATGCCTTGGTTCAATTGAGAAATAATGTTGTTTTTCCAGTTTTGCCAAGCTTCCATCTGAAATAGAGCTTGTTCTGCTGGAATATGAATCCCCATTTTCTCTAGCTGAGGTAAGTTATGAAATTGTTCGGCGGAATGGATGAGTGTTTTGGAAGGGATGCACCCATGATGTAAGCACACTCCTCCTAGCTGGTCTTTCTCGATGAGAACGACAGATTTTCCTAATTGACCAAGGCGTATGGCAGCGGCATATCCACCCGGGCCTCCACCTATGACAACAACATCTGTTTCAATGACTATTTCTCCTACTACCATCTAGTTCATCTCCATAAATAATAAATTAGGATTCTCAAGTAATTCTTTTATACGGTTCGTAAATCGTACAGCTGTAACGCCATCGATGACACGATGATCAAAGGAGAGTGACATATTCATCATGTAACGAATGACGCCTTCCCAATCACGAATGACCATACGTGGTTCCATTTTATGCAACGCTAAGATGGCTACTTCAGGATGATTAATAATCGGCGTTGCATGCAATCCACCAATTGCACCTACATTACTAATTGTGAAGGTACTACCTGTAATTTGCTCAAGCGTTAATGTTCCTTCACGAGCTTGTGCTGCTAGCTGTTTAATTTCTTCAGCAAGCTGGAAAATGCTTTTTTGATTGGCGTTTTTTATAACAGGAACAATGAGCCCAGCAGGAGTGTCTGTGGCTATGCCGATATGATAATAATTCTTTACGATGATTTCGTTTGTGTGGTCATCTACAGAAGCATTTAGCATTTTAAACTCTTGTAAAGCGGTAACTATTGCTTTTATAAAGAACGGTAAAAAGGTTAGTTTAATATTTTTTTGCTCTGCATACGTTTTGAATTGGTCTCTCATTGTTTTTAATGCATCCATTTCTAGCTCATCTACATGGGTAACATGAGGGATGATAGTAGATGATTTCACCATATGCTCTGCTATTTTTTTACGAATCGCTTTAAGAGGAATTCGCTCTTCCTGTGTATGGCATGGATGTTGAACGGATAGAATAGGTTCTACTTCTTGAATGGGTTGTGGTTTCTGATAGTTTTGTAGATCATGTTCAGTGATTCTGCCTGCGGGTCCCGTTCCGTTTACAAGCTGAAGATCAATATTTAATTCACGTGCTAATTGTCGTACATATGGAGTAGCTAAAGGGCGATTTATAGTAACTTCTTGAGTGTTTGTAATCGGTTTCATTTCTTTTTCTTCATTATTAGAAGGTGGTTCCACGACGATGGGCGGTGCTGGAATGAAAGTCTCGTTCTCTTCTAGAATTTGAAATAATGTATTTCCAACTTCTACGACTTCACCTTCATTAAAGAAGAGTTTAATAATTTTCCCTGTTGCTGGTGCTGTTAATTCGGCATTTACTTTATCCGTTTGGATTTCTAATATAGGTTGATCTTGCTTCACGAGTTCTCCTTCTTGTATAAACCATTGAAGAATTTCTCCTTCATGCATTCCTTCTCCTATATCAGGGAGTTTAAATTCAATCATCTTTTTCCCTCCTTTTTCTTAAAATGAAATAGTTTCTATAATACCTTGTTTCATTCGTTCAACAGTAGGCATAAAATCATTTTCAACACTAAACGGTGGTACAGGAACATCAAATCCAGCTATGCGCTTAATCGGTGCTTTCAAGTAAATGAGCGCTTCGTCATTGATAAGTGAAATAATTTCCGCACCTAATCCAGCTGTTTTATGAGCTTCATGAATAACTACGGCTCTTCCTGTTTTCTTAATAGATTGAAGGATGGTTTCTTTATCTAACGGATATAGTGTCCGTAAATCAACAACCTCACATTTCCAGCCTTTCTCGGTTTCGATTTTTTTAGCCGCTTGTAACGCTTCTCGCAGCATGGTACCCCAAGCAAAGATGGTTAAATCACTTCCTTCTTGAACAACTTTAGCCTGACCGATTGGTACACGGTACAATTCTTCGGGAACATCTTCCTTGAATGCTCGGTATAATTTTGTTGGTTCCATAAAGATAACGGGATCAGGATCTTCAATAGCGGAAATGAGTAGCCCTTTAGCGTCATATGGATTACTTGGTACAACGACTTTTAAACCAGGTGTATGTGCGAAGAAGGTTTCAACACTTTCGGAATGTAGCTCGGGCCCTCTAATACCAGCGCCATAAGGAGTTCGAATGGTGAGTGGAATGGTAAATTGCCCTCTTGTGCGATATCTCATGCGAGCAGCATGTGTAACAAGCTGTTCAAATCCAGGATAAATAAAAGCAAGAAATTGAATCTCTACTAATGGAAGCATGCCGTTAAGAGCTAAGCCAATACTCGAACCGATAATACCTGATTCAGCTAAAGGTGTATCGATGACACGGTTGGCTCCATATTTAGCCTGTAAGCCTTCTGTTGCTCGAAAGACACCTCCATTTACACCGATATCTTCTCCCATTAGCATAACGCGTTCATCTTGTTGGAGTTTTTGGTCCATTGCTTCTGTAATAGCTTGAAGGATATTTAGCTTTCTAGTCATTTAGATTTCACATCCTTTTGTAGAGCTTGCCGTAATTCATTTTGTTGTTCTTGGATATGCCAAGGTTGTGTTGCGTACACATGATTAAACATATCTAGTGGGTCTGCTTTTGGATAGCTTTCGGCTTTTTGGACATGCATATTGATTTTTTCTTCAATTTGTTGGACTAACTTTTCTTCTTTTTCTTCGTTCCAAAGACCTTTTCGATATAAAAACTTTTGCAGGCGGGTAATAGGGTCGTAATTGTCTCGCCAATGAGAAGATAAATGTTCTTGGTCGCGATATTTTTTCGGATCATCTGCGGTTGTGTGGGCGCCGTATCGGAATGTTACCGCTTCAATTAAAGTTGGTCCTTCACCTCTTAGAGCTCGTTCAATCGCTTCTTTAACAGTTAACCAAACGGCAAAGATGTCATTTCCATCCACACGAACTCCGGGAATGTCATATGCGATAGCGCGTTGGGCGATGGTTTTAGAAGCTGATTGTTTTTTGAACGGAACACTAATGGCGTATCCGTTATTTTGACAGAAGAAAATAGTAGGGGTTTTATATACACCAGCAAAGTTTAACGCTTCATGAAAGTCTCCTTCTGATGTGGCACCGTCCCCAAAGTAGGCGATGCTAATATTATTTTCTCCTCTCAGTTTACTAGCCCAAGCGGTTCCCACAGCATGAAGCATTTGAGTAGCGATTGGAACAGTTGGAGGAATGAGCCGTTTACCATCTGGACAAATCGAGCCATCTAGATGGGCGTTCCAATAGAGCAATACACGGTATAAATCTTGACCGTGTACGATTGCTGCTGCGTGATCACGGTAAGTTGGAAACATCCAATCATCAGGAGATAGTGCTAAAGCGCTTCCAACTTGAGCAGCTTCTTGTCCTTCAAATGGTGCGTATGTTCCGAGCCGTCCTTGTCGTTGTAAATGAATGGCTTTTCGATCAAAAGCTCTAACTAACATCATATTCTCGTACATTTTCTTCATTAAAGGTTCAGTTATAATTTCTTCAATCGAATCAAGTAGTTCGCCACTCGGCGCTAAGACTTGATAAAACTCTTCTTTTGTAAATGGTTGATACATTTTATTTATCATTGTTATACTCTCCCTCTGTATCTAATTAAATAGTTAAAGTGAGAAAATTTAGAGATTAACTGTATATAGATAGTATAAAAGAGAAAAGAAATCATCGACATAAAAAAAGAATCAATATTAGCTGTTTACTTGTTGTTTTGCATGAATTTTTCCTTTTTTATTTTCATTTTGTAAATCACTTTTGTGTGCATGTACTTCGTGCTTATTTTCTTTTTTTGGTGGTGTTAAATAAAAAATAAAATGAACAATTGTTTTTTATTTCATAAAAATGAATAGGAGTGGTCTTTTTGCTGTCTAGCTTCAGCGCCCAGCTCCTAGTGAACTTCGCCAACCTCCCTACGATAAGTCAACATCTAATCGCCTAACGGCTCTTAGTGTTTCCTTTATCTCAGTCGGAGGGCTCCAGTTCATACGGAGCTAAACGGACGCTTACGCTTTTCTTATTAGAAATACATGGTTCGTGAAAAATTCGCAAAATTTAATATTTATAGATAGAATAGAAATGTACAATTATTTTTGAATAACAAGATTATATTTTCTAATATTCATATTTTAGAAGGAAGGTACTTTGCAATGAAGAAACTATCGATTTTATTAGCATTAATGCTAGCGATTAGTCCAATAACGGGTTACGCTGCTCCTGAAACAAATAATCAAGCGAATGAACAACCATCACAAGAGCAGTCGAATACTGTTGAGAATATAGAGAATAGTAATCAGCCAAATGCTGCAGTTCAACCACCAGTTTCTAAGAAACAAGTAAAGCAAATTTTCTCTGAGGCAGAGGAATATGAACCAGGAGAATTAGTTATTTCTTTTGCTAGTACAGCATCTGAAGAGAAGAAGCAAGAAATCTTAAAGCAATATGATTTGACAGTCGAATCAACATTGCTTAATGGTAACTACATACTTGCTTCAACACCTAGAGGAGATTCTATTCAAGAAATAGCAAAGGAATTAGTACAATATAAAGAAATTGCCTATGTACAACCTAATACAAAAGTGAAGAAGTCATTTGTTTCACAAGAGCCTTATTATTATAAGCAATGGTATTTACCAAAAATCGAAGCACCAAAGGCTTGGGATGTTACGAAAGGATCTTCCGACGTTGTCGTTGCTGTTGTTGATGGAGGAGCTCAAAAAGATCATCCAGATTTAAAGAACAGCATCGTATCGCCAATAGATATGGTCACTGGTTCAAGTGATTATATTGCAGACAATCACGGTACTCATGTAGCGGGCATCATTGCGGCTGCTTTTAATAAGTATGGAACAGCAGGAATTGCTCCAAATACAAAGATTATGCCGATTAATGTATTCGATGGCGAATATGCAGAAACGTTTACAATTGCTGCAGCAATTGAATACGCAGTCAAAAACGGTGCCGATATTATTAATTTAAGCTTTGGTGACTATGCTTATGATTACGTGGAAGATAATATTATTCAATATGCAGTAAAGAATGGAGTCGTAGTTATTGCGGCTGCGGGAAATGAAGATACAGATCTGGAATTCTATCCAGCTGCCTACGCGAATGTTATTGCTGTAAGTGCAACGGATCGTTATGACAATGTTACGTATTTCTCGAATTATGGAAAGTATGTGGATGTTTCAGCACCAGGTGAGGGAATTATGTCAACCATTGCGGGAAGCAGATATGCTGTGATGGATGGAACATCGATGGCAGCA
This sequence comes from Bacillus massiliigorillae, assembly GCF_000380245.2. Classification (GTDB taxonomy): domain Bacteria; phylum Bacillota; class Bacilli; order Bacillales; family DSM-1321; genus Bacillus_AD; species Bacillus_AD massiliigorillae. Next base: position 247,966 of record NZ_HG428742.1, on the reverse strand, counting down.
CCTGTTGTATCAGGCATAGCCGCTCTTATTCTTGCAAAAAATCCATTTACTACAGTTGGTGAAGTGCAGACCATTCTTAAGAAATCATCTGTAGATTATGGAAATCGTGGCTGGGATATGTTTTATGGAAGTGGACGAGTATCAGCTTATAAAGCTTTAACATTAACTGGATCACCAATATCTAATTTCAAATCACCATCTAGTTTTACAATAACAGGAAAAAATAGAATAAGTGTTTCATTTACTGCACCAAAAAACACAAACCTATCAGTGCAGATCCAAAATGCAAATGGTAAGGTTGTTAAAACATTATTAAGCAATAAAGCGTGGAATGGTGGACAAGCTACTGTTTATTGGAACGGTTCATTAGATAATGGTTCATATGCTACTAATGGTCAATATAAATTTGTCGTTTCATTTACTAGCAATAAAGGAAACTTCCGAACATATAAAACAATACCTGTAAAGAATACAATGCCGGCAACTGTTTCAGCACCAGCAGTGACTTATTACTCACCAGTTGCACAAAGTAAGTTAAGTTTGCCAATCAATGTTAGCAAACCTGCTAAACTTACAGCACAAGTAGTAAACGCACAAAACAAATTAGTGAAATCTATTTGGAGTAATGCATCTGTTAGTGCAGGAAGTCGTACATTTACTTGGGACGGTAAAAATGGAAATGGCAAATACATGGTAGATGGAACATATAAAGTTATTTTCACTGCAGTAGATGCTAATAAAGCTAAATCTACAACGTCAGCTAGTATTGTTGTCGATCGCGAGGCTCCTGCTTTATCAGTAGCGGCTGAACCAGCTGTTTTTGTTGCAGATGGAACAAATACTAGCATTGCGAGATTTAATGTGAGAGAGCCTGCATATGTAACGGTAAAAGTTGTCTCCAATCAAGGAGAGAATGTCCGAACACTAGCAAACAATCAACTGTTCTCTCCTTCTACTTATTCTTTAAAGTGGGATGGCAAGAATAGTAGTAATGTCGACGTAGCAGTAGGAAACTATCAGTATGTAGTTGAATGTAAAGATCGTGCTGGAAACATAACAACGAAAGCAACATCCTTTTTTGCATTGCAAAGATAAAATAATGAAACTACTCATCTAGTTATCTTTTGATAATTAGGTGAGTAGTTTTTTTGTCTATAAAAATATACATATTATGAAACATTTTCCATAAATAACTAGTATAATGTAATTGGAGCTACTGTCTCTTTTTGGAAAAAAGAGATTAGTACATACATAATCTATTGTTCGATTTGAAAAAGGAGGATGTACATGAAGAAAGGTTTGAAAGTTTTTGCAGCAATTGGATTAAGCTCGATGCTATTGGCATCAATGGCTATTCCTTCTGCATCTCTAGCATCGACGAAAACGGCGCTAGAAAATGTAAAAAAATCATCAGTGAAAAAATCTTTAAAAGGAAATCAAGAAAAGAAAGTTCCAATGAGTGAAGACAGTTTTATCATTAAGTACAATAAAGCACTCACAGCTACAGAACATAAAGCTGCTGGAGGAACGCTGGTTCGGCAAGTTGCTAAATTGAATTATGCCGAAATCAAAGTAAAGAACAAGCAAAATTTAGCTAAAGTCATGAAAGCGTATCAAAAGCTAGGAAAAGTAGAATCTGTTCGACCTAGTATGTTATTCACCACCAGTTCTCTAGGCGATCCTAAGGCGAGCGAACAGTATCAACATGCGATGCTCCGTACAGAGCAAGCATTGCAATTAACAGGAAAGAATAAAGTGATTGTAGCTGTTATTGATACAGGTACAGATTCAAAACATCCTGATTTAAAGAATGTTGTACTACCAGGTTATAATGCTGCAAACCCTGCGAATCAAAATATTGCACAAGACATTGATCATGGTACGCACGTTTCAGGTATTATTGCCGCTGAAAAAGGAAACGGTATAGGTGGCTATGGGATTAACCCTAACGCAAAGATATTGCCAATCGATGTTTTTGATGGTGGCTGGGGTGCGTCTGATGTAAGTATTGCAGATGCCATTTTATATGCAGTTGAGAAAGGTGCAAAAGTTATTAATATGAGCTTAAGTGGACCTGGGACAACACCAATTCTTGAGGATGCAGTATCAAAAGCTATTGAAAGCGGCGTTGTTGTTGTAGCTGCTGCTGGTAATAGTGGCAGTGATGAAGTAGAATATCCTGCAGCCTATGAAGGTGTAATTAGTGTAGGTTCAATCAACAAGAAGAAAGAACTGTCTTCCTATTCTAATTTTGGACCTTCTGTAGACGTTGTAGCTCCAGGAGAAGATGTTTATAGTACGTTATACAATTATGAAAAGAAATCAACTTTCATTTCTGCTAGTGGTACGTCGATGGCATCGCCAGTGGTAGCAGGTGTAGCTTCGCTTCTGCTAGCGAAATATCCAAACTTAACACCAGCTCAAGTAGAATATATTTTAGAGAAAACAGCGGATGATCTTGGTGAAAAAGGCTTTGATACAAAATATGCGAACGGCCTTGTTAATCCCGTCAAGGCATTATCTTATAATGTGAAAGATATGCCATCCTATGTGAAAAATGAATGGACACATAAAGAAATTCAACTGCAAGCTGAGCAAGTAGATGCAACGGAGAAGGTTATTAAAGAAGGGGCTATTACAAAACCTTACGAACAAAAATGGATTCAACTTGAAGTGAAAAAGGGTGAGTATATTCAAACTGTTCTAGAAGGCTCTAAAATGTACGATTACAAAATCATGGGGCATTTCTTCGGGGGAAATAATAAAGTAGAATCATTTGATGTAAATGATTCACAAGAAGGTACAGTTGAAGGGAAGCTCATTCAAGCTCCATTTGATGGAACACTTGCAATTGGTGTAAAAGATGTAAATGGTAGTTTCGATGATTCTGTAAACCAAGCATCTAAATATAAATTAACAGTTGAAAAGGTAGCGGAATTACCTAAAGATGAATCAAGTGTAGAAAAGATGATTGATATTTCAAGTCTTCCATATCAATCGGGTAAGTCATTTACTCTAGCTGGTGAAAAAGGAGATTATGATTACTTTACACTGAAAGTACAGGAGGAACAGTTAGTTAAGCTTAATATGTCTGGTATTCCAGGTCTTAATACGGAAATCAGTGTGTATAATGCAAGCAATTTAGTAGATGGAGATTCAAGTGAACAGCCTTCCGAATTAGAGAAACTAGCTAGACTAAAAGAAGCTTTAGAAGGTGAAGAAAAACTACCAGCAGATTTTACAGGTAATAGTTATGGCGTAGGGAAAGGTGAAAGTGTTACATTTACAGCCCAACCAAACCAAGAGTATATTATTAAATTAGCTGGTGATGCCGTAAATATGAATGAAATCGATTTACTATTTGCTCAAATATTTGGCATTGATTTATCGTTACCAGATGAAGAGAAACCTTCTTCTCTTATTCCATATTCACTTAATGTGACAAGTAAAATGTTACCAGCCGATGAGGATGGATTAGATAGTAGTGTTCTAGGTGAAGAAAATCAAAACCATTCTGTAACGATTATTATTAGTAATGCTGCGAAGAAGAACAATAGTATTCGAGCAGCTGAAGATAATTATTTTGAAGAAGCAAATACAAAAGTGAATACCATATTAGAAAAAGCTTTGCCATACACAATTGGAGATAAAGCAAAAGGCTATATTCAAAATGAAATGGACCAAGATTATTTCTTTGTGGAGCCAGAAGAAACAGCAATCTATCAATTTGGATTGAAAAACTATGATGGCAATATTCCTTTTGCGGATATTATTGAGGTTAGTGAAGAAAAAGGTGAAGATGGTAAGACATATCTGATTCCGAATTATATTAGTGATAACATCGACTGGAGTGGCTTTGACAGAAGTGGTATGGAGCAATTCTATACAGGAATGGAAAAAGGTAAGAAATATTTAGTGAAACTTGCACCTAATGCAGAACAAGGAATATCTTTTGAACCGTATGAGTTAACGTCTAAGAAGATAATAACAGATCCATCTGATGCTTATGAGCCAAGTGATTATAAAAATATTAAAAACTTACCAGCCGCTACTTTCCAAGGTAATTTTGCAATGCCAAATGATAGTGATATTTTCTATTATCAAGCACCTGACACAGGTATAAAAGCAATTTCAGTTACAGCGGAAAAAGCGACTGAGGCGATGAAACAGCAATATCCACAAGAATTACTTAGTGATTTTGAAGGATTCGCTAGTGTAGTCGAAGATAAGAATGGTAATCGAGTGTTTGATGAGGGAGACGAAGTGGTTGCCTACATTGAAAAGGGACCAAGTGGATTCTCTTCAGGTTCATTTAAAGTGAAACAAGGACAAGGTTATTTGATTGAAATTTATGGATATACCACAGGTAATATACCGTTAACATTGCTACCATATACTTTTAAGCTAGAATCTATGAATAAGCAAGATGAGGTCTCAAGCCAACTAAAACCAATTAAAATGAAACAAGAAAATGGTGCGTTACAAACAGCAACTGGCTATTTGAATGCGGGTATTAACGGCGGAGACATTGATTGGTATCAGTTCGAAGTGAGTAAAGATTCGACTGTTACGGTAAAACTTGAAGCAGGTAAAGAAATAGATGGTGTACTCGGTATTTATCAAAATGGGAAGCTCATTCAAAACTCAGATCTTTATCATTTAGGTGATGATGAAGTGATTCAGTTGAATTTGGAGAAGGGCAAATATCAGGTGAAGGTAAATGATGCATATGGTACGGCAAGTATTTCACCGTATACATTGAAGGTTACAACGCCTTAAATTATATGTAATTAAAAAAACTGTTCCGTCTGTCGGTATACCCGGCGGAAGGTGCAGTTTTTTTGTATTTAAAAATATTTGAAATAAATATAAAAATATCCAAAATAATGAAACTTTTCCCAATTTCTATACGTCTAACAATCATGGGGTTTGCTATCTCTTATTGCAAAAGAGATTAGTAAATACATAATCTAGTAATTTTTAATATGAAAAGGGGGAAATGTATGAAGAAGAGTTTGAAAACAGTTGCTGCGTTTGGCTTGAGTTCACTTCTATTAGCATCTGCTGCTATGCCGTCAGCTACACTAGCAAAAGCAAAAACATTGCCTGTGCTAGATAATTTTAAGAGCATCTCCTATTTACAGTCTCAACAATTACAGCAAGATCAGCAAAAATCACCTTTTAGTGAGGATACTTTTATTATTCGATATAACAAACCGCTTACAGCAACAGAACATCGTGCAGCTGGTGGTACACTTGTACGTCAAATCGCTGATTTAAATTATGCAGTAGTGAAAGTAAAAAGCAAAAATGATTTAGCAAAAGTAATGAAAGTTTACCAAAAGCTAGAGAAAGTAACGTCAGTTAGCCCTAGTGTTCTTTATAAGCTGCAATCTCTAGGCGACCCTAAAGCGAATCAGCAATATCAATTGTCTATGCTACAAGTGGACAAGGCTCAACAGCTAGCAGGGAAAAATAAAGTAACAGTTGCTGTTATCGATATGGGAACAGACCCAAATCATCCGGATTTGAAAGATAATTTACTACCTGGTATTAACATTGCAAATCCAGGGAATCAACCGTTTGCAGCAGATCACGGTACACATGTATCCGGTATTATTGGAGCGGTCAAAGGCAATGGTATAGGTGGCTATGGGATTAATCCAAATGTGAAAATCTTACCGATTGATGTGTTGGATGGTAATGGCTATTACTTAAGTGATTATGTGCTAGCAGATGGTATTCTTACAGCTGTTGCAAAAGGTGCAAAGGTTATTAATATGAGTCTAGGAATGCCGTATAATTCTCCAGTCACAGAAGCGGCTGTTCAGAAAGCAATCAAAGCAGGTGTAGTAGTAGTAGCTGCTGCTGGAAATGATGCAGCAGATTATGTGAATTATCCAGCGGGCTATGAAGGTGTTATAAGTGTAGGGTCTATTAATAAGGAAAAGAAATTATCGGAGTTCTCAAGCTTTGGTCCTTCAGTTGATATTGTGGCTCCAGGTGAAGCAGTTTATAGTACGCTGTATGAGCCTTATAAAAAATCAACATACGCGGAAGGTAGCGGTACATCAATGGCTTCCCCAGTCATTGCAGGTGCAGCATCACTTTTATTATCGAAATATCCTAATTTAACACCAGCACAAGTGGAATACATTTTAGAACAAACAGCGGATGATTTAGGTGAGCCAGGTTATGATACGAAATATGCGCATGGGCTAGTGAATATTGTAAAGGCTTTATCATATGATGTTTCGAAACTACCAGCCTATGTAAAAGAAGATTGGACAAAGCAAGAAATCCTTGCGAAAGCAGAGAAAGTAGATGTTAGTAATCCGGTTGTGAAGGAAGATAGTATTACGAAACCGTTTGAGCAAAAATGGCTACAATTTGAAGTGAAGAAGGGCGAATATATACAAACGTCTTTACTAGGTGCAAAACAATATGATTATAAAATCATGACACATTTCTATGGCGCAAATGGAAAAGTACAATCTTTAGATATTAATGATTCGCAAGACGGTAGCTCAGAAGGTAAGTTACTGCAAGCACCATTTGACGGTACAATGGTTATCGGTGTGAAAGATGTTAACGCTAACTTTGATGACTCTGGAAACAAGGCATCTTCATACAAACTTTCTGTAACAGCAGCTAAAGAATTACCGAAAGATGAGTCCACCATTGAACAAATGATTGCTATTCCAAGTCTTCCATATAACACAGCGAAATCTTATACATTAGCAGTGAAAAATGGAGATTTTGATTACTTTACATTAAAGGTAAAAGAAGAACAGATGATTAGAGTGAATTTGTCTGAAATCCCAGGCTTAAACACAGATATTAGTGTGTACAATTTAAACAATATAATTCCAGAAGATGCGACTGGAGAGAATGGGGAACCTCTGTCACCTCAAGCAAAGCTAGATATGCTTAAAGTGTATTTAGAAGGAGAAGAATCAGGTGGACCAGAATTCTATGCGAATAATGGGAAGATTGGTCAAGGGGAATTATTAACCTTTACTGCTCAAGCAGATCAAGAGTATATCATTAAAATAGGCGCAAATGCATACGACTACAATACATTTTATTTCGGTCCGTCAATGGCTACGACAGAAATACTTGCATCTGAAGGTAATAACTCTTCCTTATTACCATACTCCTTAAAAGTTGATAGCAAGGTGTTACCAGAGGATGAAGATGGCATTAATGAAGAAACGTTATATGGAGAATCAGCAGAAAATGAGAAGAGTGGTGAGGCAGTAGCTACTTCTCAAAGATTATGGCAGAAGCAACGTTCTGCTGTTAAGGCTGCAAGCGATCCATATTTTGAAGAACAAAACCGTATCATGAAAACGTTACTTGATGGTGCTCAAAGTTATGGAATCGGTGACCGAGCGAAAGGATATTTACAAAACAATACGGATATAGATGTTTTCTTAATTAATCCTGAAGAAACAGCGATTTATGAATTTGGTATTAATAATAGAGAGAAGAAAACTCCATACGTAAGCATTTCTGAAGTGGTAGAAGAGAAAAATGATGATGGTGAAGTACTAACGTATCTAAACGGTATTAGCGAAAATATGGTTTGGGGTTGGTATAACGCTGACATGAAGGATAAGTTCTATACAGGCTTACAAAAAGGGAAAAAATATCTTGTAACGATTTCTGGTAATTATTATTCTGAAGATGGAAATGCAATATCATTTGAACCATATGAGTTAACAAGTAAATTAGCCGTTGCGAATCCTGAAGATGAATATGAGCCAAACAACGAAAAAGACGATATCGCAAAATTATCTTCGTCAAGTATAAAGGCAAACTTAGCTATGCCTAATGATATTGATCGTTATTATTATGCAGCAAACGAAACAGGTATTAAAGGTATCTCAGTGGAAGTAGATCCTGTGACAAATGCGTTAAGAAACCAGTATCCAAGTGAATTAATCCAACCATATCATGGCTATGCAACAATTATTGAAGATTCGAATGGTAACGGTAAATTGGATGAGGGTGACCAAGAAATTCAAGTAATTGAAAGAGGTTTACAAAATTTTACATCAGGGTCCTTTAAAACAGTTCAAAATAAAGGATACTTTATTGTCGTTGGAGGTTACAGCTTAGACTATACATCTTCATTCTCGTTACTACCTTATACATTGAAATTAGAATCGCTGAATAAGAAAGATGAAGTATCTAGTCAGGCGAAACCAATGAAGATGAAGCAAGCAAGCGGCACTTTACAAACAGCTACAGGCTACTTGAATGCAGGAGTTACAGGTGGAGATGTGGATTGGTATGAATTTGACTTAAAGAAAAATGCTGCTGTAACAGTGAAACTTGAAGCTGGAAAAGAAGCAGATAGCGTTATCAGCCTGTATTCTAATGGTAAATTAATTAAGGAATCCGATTCATACCATCAAGGTGATCTTGAAGAATTCCAAATGAATTTACAAGCAGGCAAATATCAAGTTAAAGTAAGTGATGCAAATGGTGCAGCTAGTATCACGCCATATACATTGAAAGTATATGCTCCTTAATTCAAATAGTTTTTAAGAATGCATGATTAAGAGGTTATTTCCAAAGTGAAAATGGAAATAACCTCTTTTTTACCTGAAAAATGGAATAAAATATGGAAAAATATTATAATTATATCCAATAGAAGAAATATTTTCATAATAGTCTTGTAATACGTTTGGTATATGATAAAATATGTATTGTAATACCATTTCCGTTTTGTAATACGATAAACGTAGGTCAAAGGTTGGTCGAAGACAAAAAAGATATCTGCTTACTAGCAGATATCTTTTTTGTTTTACCCATAACGTTTGGAATAGAAAGGTAAATATAGTAGAGTAGTAGAGTAATAGAAGAAAAATTAGAAAGGTTGTAATAGTTTTGAATATTAAAAGAGTAACATCTAGTTTACTTCTCTGTTGCTGTGCTTTACTGGTTTTTGGGGGTTCGAAGAGTTTTGCTGCCTATACGGCGGTAACACCTGGCGTTGATTGGAGTTCTGAACAAACGGTTATCGATAAGCGGAATCAATTAGTTAATACATTGAAACTTAATTTAAATAACCCGTATACAACGGTTGATTTTGGTGTATCAACGCCTATTGAAAAAATGTTGCCTGTAACGTCACTTGCAAAGGTCGAAACTCGTGACAAACATCACGTTGTCGGAGCTGTTAATGCCTCTGTTTATAATATGACTACTGGTAATATTTCTTATCTATTAGCGAAGAATAATAAAATTCTCCATTTAGGTAAAGAAGCAGATGCGGATACAGGCTATATGCATGTTCCAGCTGCTATCGGTTTAACGAAAGATAAAAAGGCAATTATTGATCGTTTTAATGTTGATATTGCTGTTACACATAATAATCAAACGATAAAGATGAATCATTATAATGTAGATAGAGAAGATAACAATAGTGTTTTATATACTTCTAAATATAGTTATGGAGACACTATTGGTAAAACTCGAACAAATCAATTTGGCTATGAAGTAGTTATTAAAGGTTTATCGAAGATTCTTGATCAAGAGGCATCATTTGGAGAAACTCTTACAGGGAAAGTAGCAAGTATTAGACCTTATGGACAAACAACGGGTAGTACAATCCCGAAAGATGGTTTTGTCTTATCTGCTTCAGGAACGCAAGTAGCTGCTTTGAAAAATATGAAAATAGGAGACTCTGTCTCTGTTACATTAAATATTGATGATAAATGGAAAGATGCACAATTTATGTTAGCGAGCGGTCCGTTGCTAGTGCAAGATGGAAAGGTAAATATAACGGTCTCAGGTGATAAAGCTAGGGAGCGATCAGCTCGTACGGCTGTTGCAATCGATATAACAGGTAAGAAAGTATTTATGGTTACTGTTGATCAAAAAGGAAAAAATAAAGGTATGACATATCGCGAATTTGCTAATCTTTTAATTAAGAAAGGGGCTTACCAAGCTATTAATTTAGATGGTGGTGGTTCAACGACAATGGCTGTTAGAAGTCCATGGAATCGTTATGCTTCATTAGTGAATATGCCAACCTACGGCAATCAACGTTATGTTACGGCTATATTAGAGGCGATTAGCACAGCTCCTTATGGTGTACCGAACGAACTTCAAGTATCTCAATCCACTAAAGGAAATGTAGTGGTAGGAAGTAAGGTAAGCTTTAATGTTACATCTGCATTAGATAGCTATAAAAATCTTTTGAATCCTTCTGCATATCCTGTTCAATATTCCGTTGAGGGAAATATAGGACGTATGGACAACTCAACATTTATAGCGGAACGAGTGGGTACAGGCAGTGTAGTGATTAAGAGCGGTACTGCTGTGAAGAAAATTCCAGTTACAGTAATCGACAATAAACCCGTCGTTGTAAGCTCATTAGATTCTGTTAAACAGTGGAAGCCTGCAAGTGCAAAAGCAAAAACTAGTTTAATAGAAAATCATAGTAGCTTGAAAAAAGAAGGTACAGGATATATTGGAATCAAGTATGATTTTACAAGCTATAAAAGTAGTGCTGTATCTGCTTCATATATGAAGCCTTCATCAAAATTAACTGTACCTTCGACACCAACTTCACTTTCTGTTTGGGTATGGGCGGATGCGAAGAAGCATTGGCTACGAACTAAAATTTTAGATAAGAATGGTAAAGAGTACACACTTAATTTCACGGAAGAACATAAGCTTGATTGGAAAGGACAATGGAAGCAAGTAAAAGCAGTCATTCCAAAAAATATTGCTTATCCAATTTCCATCGAAAGTATTTATGTAGCTGAAGGAAATGCTACTAATAAAAATAGTGGTACAATTTATTTAGATGCATTGATGGCTAACTATAATTAATAGAAAAACGGATGTCCTCGTTTCATAAGGACATCCGTTTTTTATATTCATATAATATGCTATTTTTTATTCGTTGTATGAAAATACAATGTGGAATGTTAGACAGTTCGTCCTTCTTTTCCTTTGTGAAAATAATGAACAACAAATGTAACAACGAAAGCTAAAATCATCACTGTGAAGAAGATACTATTAGGAATTTCAATGTCTAGTAATGTTAATCCCATCTTTGCTCCAATGAAGGCGATAAGAATATAAGCGGTTGTTTCTAGTTCCGGCACTTTATTCATCAGCTCGATAAATAGTGTTGCAATTCCACGCATTAATAGAATTCCTAGCATGCCCCCTAACAGAACGAGCCATAATTCATCCGATACTGCTAGCGACGCAAGGATACTATCAACTGAAAAGCTTAAATCCATCAATTCAATGCTAATGATGGTAGCCCAAAATACACCGAACATCTTGACTAGCATACCACCAGCAGCCTTTGGCGTGTGGTTTTCTTCTTCTGTAGTACTTTTTGAACTATATTTATCTTTAAAGAATTTGAAAGCTAACCATAATAAGTATAGAGCTCCTAATAATTTAATAAACCATAAGTGAATTAAATAGGCTCCTAAACCAATTAGAATAAAACGGAAGATATAAGCACCCCATAATCCATACACTAATGCTTTCTTTTGTTGATGCTTTGGTAGTCGCTGTACAAAAGCAGATAGTACTAATGCGTTATCGGCAGATAGTAAGCATTCTAGTACAGCTAATGATAGAATCATTCCCCAAGAGCTTGGCTTTGAAAGTTCTTCAATCCACATATTTAAATCTAGTAAGCTGGCATATGATGCGAATATGTCATGTATCAACGTTTCTTCCCCCTTAATAGGTAAGTATAGACCTATTGAAGACAATCATCCAGAATCACGCTCAAACTAAGAAAAGCGCAAGCGCCCGTTCTGCGACGTATAGATTGGAGCACTTCGACTGAGATAAAGGAAACACGAAGAGGTGGTAGCCGATTCGATGTTGACTTATCGTAGGGAGATGGGCGAAATCTACTAGTCGCTGGGCGCTGGAGCTAGACACCATTCAAAATTATATACTTTCTTACCTGGTCCTTTTTGATAGGTTCTAGATTCTTGCCTTACTTCAATGCAAAAAACAGACTCATTCAAAAGAATAAGTCTGTTTCTTGATTAAGCTTCTACAGCTGCAACTTTCCAAGAGCTGAAATCAAGCTCATCTTTTAATACTAATGATTTTGGGAAGATGAATGTCCAAGGCTTAGTTGTGTTGGCTTTCACTTCTAAGTCATCTAATTTAAAAGCTCCCTTTGCAACGATGTCACCAGAAGCATCCCATACTTGAAGCGGCAATTGTTGAATGCTAATTGATTTAGGGCTACCGTTTCTGATTAGGACAGTTACATGTAAATTCCCATCTTGATGTTGAACTGCTTGTAGACCCATAAAGTTTACTTCACCGTGTTTTGGAGGAGTTAGCCCATCTACGATTTCTTGCAATTGAGCTTTACCTTCAGAGCTTAAGCTCTTATCCCAAGATTCAGCAAGATCTAAAGCGTGCTTCGGTTTAATCTCAAAAGCAAGTGTCCAATCAGTTGTTGAAAACTCACTTTTCATTAGAGATTCTTTTGGAAATACGAATTGCCATGGACGGCTACTAGTCTTTGGTAGTTCGCCTAGTTCTGACATATCAAATTCATGACGAGCAAATGGCTCTTGGTTTTCGTCTAATAATAATAACGTAACATTTTCAAATGTAATCGCTTTGTTTAAACTGTTACGGACAAAGGCGATAGCAACTATATTATCCCCATTTTGTTGTAACTCAATTCCAGATAATGAAATTTGATTAGGTTTCAGTGGTGATAGTTCATTATTCAAGAAACGATATACATAACCTTGTTCTTGAGAAAGTGTCCAAGAAGGGTGTAACGATAATTCTGTTTCGATTTCTGTTTCTTGACTAAAATCGATATTTTCATCCTTCTGGTTTAAAATTTCCTCTGAAGAAACGGTGCTTTCTTTTCCTTCATTTTTTAGTTTTTTATCATTTTTACGAAACATGGAAAGCATAAGTATTCCTCCTGAATGTCTACTGATTTATTTAATCTCGATGTGTCTAGCGTAAGTAGCTCAGCTCCTAGTGTGCTTCGCCATCCTCCCTACGATAATCGACTGTCGTCTCTTCGTGTATCCTTTATCAATAGGAAGAGGGCTCCAGCACATACGGAGCTTAACGGAGCTTAACGGAGCACTTACGCTTTTATTGTTGTAAATTAATTAACTGAATTAAATGAGCTGTTTCTAGAGCGATGTATTTACCGATTTTGTTGTAAGAAAGTGTGAATAGTTCTAATCCTTCTTTTTGGTAAATACGCATTGGGTCTTCTTGTTGGTAATAGCGAAGACCAATACCTTCTTTTAATCTGGCCATTAGTTCTAGATGGCTAACCCATTGACGATCTAATACACCAATAATGGCATATTTTAATGAAGTCTGGAAGTTTTCAGATTCTTCTTGTGCAAGCAGTTGCTCTAAATAGCTGTCTAAGTAAGGCTTCACGATATCCTGAGCATCTTGTTGATTTGTCATTCGATCAACAAGTGAAATTTCATGAGTAGCTAAGAGGCTATTTAGTTCTTCCTGAAGTGCTTGAATTGGCCATTCTTCTGGAACAACTTCTTCTCGACATGCTTGTTCAATAGCATTGTTCACAGAAAGTGTAATCATTTTTTTCGCTAGCTCGATAATCTCTTCTCCAGCAATTACTTTATTGCGGATAGAGTAAATAATATTGCGCTGTTCATTGATAACATCATCTAGCTTAAGGTTGTATTCACGCATGCCATAGTTTGATCCTTCTACAATACGCTGCGTACGATCGATGAATTCATCAATTATTTTATTAGTTATTAATCCGGTAGTATCTGCTTTTAGTTTTTTACTCATTTTTTCTACTTCTTCATGAGCAAAACGACGGAACATATCATCTTCTAAAGAGAGGAAGAATTGCGTTCTTCCTGGGTCCCCTTGACGTCCAGCACGACCTCGTAATTGGTTGTCTACTCTTCGGCTTTCATGTTTTTCCGTTCCTAAAACAAATAGTCCACCGATTTCAGATACACCTTCACCAAGTAAGATATCTGTACCACGACCAGCCATATTTGTTGCGATTGTAATATGATTTTTTTGTCCAGCTAAAGAAATTAGACGAACTTCTTGTTCAACGCTTTTCGCGTTTAAGATTTCATATTCTAGCCCAGCTTCTTTTAGTAAATCAGCTACTTTTTCAGATTGCAGAATGGATGTTGTTCCAATTAGAACGGGCTGACCTTTACTATGGCATTCTTTCACTTGCTCAAGCATCGCAGCGTATTTTTGCTCTGTTGTTTCGTACATGCGATCTTTTAAATCTTCCCTAGCTTTTGGTCTATTTGTAGGAATTGGCACAACTTGCATTTTATAAACTTCCAAAAATTCCTTCTCTTCTGTTTTGGCAGTACCAGTCATACCAGAAAGGAATGGATACATTCTAAAATAGTTTTGGATGGTGATAGATGCTTGTGTTTTATTTTCTTCTGTAAGAACTAATCCTTCTTTAGCTTCAATTGCTTGATGCAAGCCATCACTCAATGAACGCCCTTCCATGATACGGCCAGTAAACATATCAACAAGAAGAATTTTACCTTCTTTGACAATGTAATCAACATCGCGTTTGAACATAACATGCGCACGTACACCTTGTATCACATAATGGTAAAGTGTTTGGTGATCTAAGTCATATAAGTTATCAACACCGAATGCTTTTTCAATCTTTTCAATTCCAGCATCCGTTAAGTTCGTTGCTTTTGTTTCTTCATCAAATGAATAGTGCTCATCTTTTTTGAATGATTTCGCTAAACGAGCTGAAATATAATGAAGGTCTGTGTTTGCTTCCATTTTTCCGGCGATTATTAGCGGTGTTTTTGCTTCGTCAATAAGTACGCTATCTACTTCATCGATGATGGCAAAGTGATATGGGCGTTGAACTTTTTCCTTTGGATCGACAACCATATTGTCTCGCAAATAGTCAAAACCAAATTCAGTACCTACACCATAAGTGATATCTGCATTATAAGCTGCTTGTTTATCAGGAGTTTGCATTTGAGGTAGGTTTAACCCTACAGTTAAGCCTAAAAATTCATGAATTTGTCCGATGATTTCACGGTCACGATTTGCTAAATATTCATTAACCGTAATGACATGAACGCCTTTTCCTTCAAGTGCTCTTACATAACTTGGGAGAGATGCTACGAGAGTCTTTCCTTCACCTGTAGCCATTTCGGAGATGTTTCCTTCACAGAGAACAAGTCCACCAATTAATTGAACATCAAAATGGCGCATACCTAAAACACGTCTGGATGCTTCACGAACGACAGCGAAAGCATCAGGAATAATATCTTGAATCTTTTTACCGTTCTCTAGTTCACTTTTGAAAGTAACGGTCATATCTTTTAATTGTTCATCACTGAACGATTGATACTTTTCTTCAAGTGAGTTGATTTGATTTACAATCTTATAATATCTTTTAAGCTTTTTTTGACTATTATCTGTAAGTGAATTTTTTAAAAAGGATAACATGATGATTGAATGCCCCTTATATCTAAGTGAATTTTCTATTTTTTACAATATCTTATATCTTACCAAAATTAAGTAATAAAAACTATACTATAGGATGAGAAAGATTTTGGAACATTTTATGACTGAATGAATGATTGCTAGAAAAGGATTCTATTAAGTTTTTAATTACTTCAAATATGATATTAATGAGAAGGAATTGTTAAATTTTATCGATTTCAGATAAAAATAGTTTGAAAGTTTTAGTAGGATTCAGTAAAATATGCTAGAGTGATGTTTTACGATGTAGATATATGGGAATTTAGATGAATGATAATTACCCATACTCTGCAAACAAAAGTTACAATTGACAATTTAAATCTTACTACAATTGGTTATGATAATATCTGAGGAGGTACTACATGGTCTACCTTACCTTGTTAATATGTTTTATTGCTACGCTGATTATTACACCCTTGGTAAAAAAATTGGCCTTCAAGATTGGAGCAACTGACAAGCCCAATCATCGTAAAGTTCATCAAAAAATTATGCCACGTCTTGGTGGTTTAGCGATATTTATTAGTTTTTTAATTGGTATGTTGGTTCTTCAACCACAACCACAAGATAGCACGAGTGCATGGGCAATCATCATTGGTGCAAGTATTATTGTTGTCATTGGTGTCTTCGATGACATGTTAGAATTATCGGCTAAAGTGAAGTTTATCGGTCAAATCGCGGCTGCATTAATCGTAGTGCTTAGTGGTGTCCAAGTCGATTACATTAACCTTCCATTCGGTGGAGAAATTCACCTTGGTATGCTAAGTATTCCATTAACAATCATTTGGATTGTAGGTATTACGAATGCCATTAATTTAATTGATGGTTTAGATGGATTAGCTGCGGGTGTCTCAACCATTGCTTTAATTACGATTTCTGGAATGGCGATGTTAAAAGGCGACATGTTCGTTTTAAGCATTGGTGCGATTTTAATTGGTAGTACATTAGGATTTCTTAAATATAATTTTCACCCAGCTAAGATTTTCATGGGTGATACAGGCGCGCTTTTCTTAGGATTTATGATTGCTGTTCTGTCACTTCTAGGATTTAAAAACGTAACAATGATCTCGTTAATTGTTCCGGTAATCATCCTAGGTGTTCCGATTTCTGATACATTCTTTGCAATCATCAGAAGAATCGTGAATAAGAAGCCGCTATCTGCTCCTGATAAGTCGCATTTGCATCACTGTATGCTTCGATTAGGATACTCACATCGACAAACAGTGCTCATTATTTACGCAATGGCTGCATCATTTGGTTTAGCCGCATTTATTTTCTCAATGTCGACACTTTGGGGTGCGTTGTTAATCATAGGGATCTTGCTATTAGCGATAGAAGTATTTGTTGAGAAAGTAGGGCTTGTTGGTAGTAACTATAAGCCACTTCTACGAATGATTTCAACAAAGGATGCAAATTCCGATAAATAATATAACTAACATTAAGCTGACCGATTATGGTCAGCTTTTTTTGTTGTCTAACTTTATTTCTGCCTTTTTTGATAGAAAGTTCAACAAGATGATTAATCATTAATCAAATAAGACCGATGACGGTTTTCATAATGTCTAGCTCCAGCGCCCAGCTCCTAGTGTGCTTCGCCATCCTCCCTACGATAAGTCAACATCTCGAATCGCCTAGCGTCTCTTCGTGTTGTCCAGTTCCGAACGCCATCGGCTCTCGAGGTCATAAGTCAATCAGTCCAGAAGGTTAAAAGCGACCTTCTAGCCAGCTTGCCTTATGCTTGTCACCGATAAACGGGCGTTCTCCACATTTCGGTTTTTCCTTTATCTCGGTTGGAGGGCTCCAGCACATACGGAGCTAATCATGGCGCTTGCACTTTTCATAATGGCTTTATACATATAAAGGATGCCTTCATCTTTAGTTAATATGCTTCTTATTTTTCCCATATTTTAAATTGACCACATTCTTATGAAATTGCCAAATTATACTTCTAGATACATTCAATTTAGTTTGTTAAAGTACTAATATATTAAAGAAGAGAAGTTGGTTTGATATGATGCTTACAAACGCAGTACTTATTAGTGTGATATTGCTTGTTATATTAAGTTTATTAAGAGTGAATGTGTTATTTTCCCTTATTATTGCAGCTTTAGTAGCAGGTTTAATTTCGGGGATGGATTTAGTTGAAACAACGTCTGTGATGATCTCAGGAATGGGTGGGCAGGCGAATACAGCCTTAAGTTATATATTGCTTGGTATTTTTGCGGTGATGATTGGAATGTCTGGTATTACGACTATTCTAGTGAATAAGATGTTAGTCGTATTCAAAGGGAAGAAAGTTGCTCTTGTGCTAACGATTGCAGGTATTGCTTGTTTATCTCAAAATGTAATTCCTGTTCACATCGCATTCATTCCCATCTTAATACCACCTTTACTGGTTTTATTTGATCAATTGAAGTTAGATAGACGAGCAGTTGCAGCTGCACTAACTTTTGGATTGAAAACACCATATATAATGATACCTGCAGGTTTTGGATTAATATTTCAAGGTATTATAAGAGACGAAATGAAAGCTAACAACATGTTTATTGCTTTGAATGATGTTACGATTGCAATGCTTATTCCGGGTGCAGGAATGATTGTTGGCTTGCTAATTGCTATCTTTATTACGTATCGCAAAGATCGTGTCGTGAATTCCTCTTTGAAGCAACATCAGAATATAGAAGTTAATATAAGTGATTTACAGTGGATATTTACCCATTGGATAACAATCATTGCAATCATTGTAGCCTTAGCGGTTCAATTATTAACAAAATCATTAGTACTAGGTGCATTAATCGGAATAGCTGTATTATTTGCTACGAGAGTTGTTAAAATGAGTGAAGGCGACCGAATTGTCCAAGAAGGAATGAGTATGATGGGGACGATTGCCTTTGTTATGCTTATCGCGTCGGGTTATGCAACCGTTTTGAAAGAAACTGGTGCGGTAAATGATTTGGTACAACAAACAACTGCTGTTATAGGTACGTCAAAGTTGGCAATTGCCTTTGTTATTTTACTTGTTGGATTAGTTATTACAATGGGGATAGGCTCTTCGTTTGGAACAATCCCAATCCTAGCAACGCTATATGTTCCGATTTGTGCGGCAGCTGGATTCTCACCATTGGCAACTGCAGCTCTTATAGGAACAGCTGGCGCATTGGGGGATGCTGGATCGCCAGCCTCTGATAGCACGTTAGGCCCAACTTCGGGCTTGAATGCAGATGGTAAGCATCATCACATATGGGATACATGCATTCCGACATTTCTACACTATAATATCCCGCTGATTGTTTTTGGGATTATTGCTGCACTTGTACTGTAAGTATTTCCTATGCAATAATTTGGGGATGAATTAAGTGTTAGAATGGATTGTATGTATATACAGAAATATAAAGGGAAATGTTATTGTAGAAGTTTCACGGTAGTTTTCTTAAGGTGCTCAAAATATGGGCACCTTTTTTCATTGTATTAAGTATGGGAGAGAACCTGAAAATATAAGCTGAGAGCTCAAAATATGAGCGGAGAACCAAATTATATAAGCAGAGTACCGAATGCATCAGCAAAACCTCGAACATATATAATAAAAGGTGCCACATATTGAGGCACCTTTTTATTATAAATCTTGTTTATCTTCATCATCTGACGAATTAGTATTATTCATTGCTTCATTGATTGGTTGCTGCTCTTGAGCAAGGTTAGAAGAGGAAGCTGTGTTAGTTCCTTCTAAATGTGCTTTCAAGCTGTTTTTTGTATCTTCTAAAGCATCTTCATCAAGCTTGTAGTAGTAAATATCATTGATGTAATCGTCTTCACCTTGAAGTTGGATAGGCTCGATTTCTAAGCCTTTATTTTTTAAAGCGAATGCCATGAATGCTTTCATCTGGCTAAATGTCATGTTTGTTTTCATATTGTCGCCAATAGCCTCTAATACATTTGTATACTTTGCGAGAGAGGAAGCTGAAGTTGCTTTAGAGACAATAGCTTGGATAACTTCTTGTTGACGTTGTCCTCTTAGCATATCAGTGTCTTGTTTACGAGTACGAGCGAAGGCTAACGCTTCTTCACCATTCACTTCTTGTCTTCCTTTTTGTAAATGAATTGCATTATGACGATCTTCTGAATCTTTTTCAAACATTTCATATGGTACGTCTACTTCAATGCCACCCAATGCATCAACAATGTCGATGAATGCATAGAAGTTTACGCGTACATAATAATCAATAGGAATATCTAATAAATTTTCTACTGTTTCAATTGTACTTTTTGGACCGTTTAGTGCATATGCGTGGTTGATTTTTGTATAATCTCCTTTTTCAGGGACATATACATAAGAATCACGAGGAATGCTTAATAGTTTAACGGATTTATCTTTCTTATTAAATGTTGCGACCATTAGCGCATCTGAACGTGTTGAATCTTGGTAGTTACGGGAATTACTATCATCTACACCAATAATTAATATAGAGGTATTTTCTACTTTTGTAGATAATTCAGCGATGCTTCTATCGGTTCCATCTACTGATTCGAATGATTTATTTGCAACTTGTTCTGCTTTATTATATAGGTTAGCTACATAGCCAATTCCAGCCAACATTAGAACGAATATTGGCGTTAAGATCATGATGGCTAGTTTTTTTCGACTTTTTTTCTTTTTCGTAACGATGTAAATCTTACGGTTCTCATGCATCGAGTTGTTCTCCTTTGTTATACGTATCATGAAAAACAGGTATACCAAGATTTATTTTACCTTCTTTTTTAAAGTTCGTAAAATAATAATCACATTCTAGTAGTTTACCATAATGTTTAATTACTGTGTTCTATGTGTAATATTCGTAATAAAAAAGAAATTTGCTAGACATTTTATATCCATTTTTTTACTTTTTTTAAAAAGCGCAAGCGCCCGTTTTGCGATGTATAGATTGAAGCACTTGGTTTTCAAAACAGGTTGGCTTATTTCAGAGCATAGCAGGTGTAAGGTTGGACACAGCACAAATTTATATAACTTCTTATTCTTTTAAAAAAAACGCCTCATTTTATAATGAGACGTTTTGAATGGACGGGTCGCCCTCTTATTTTGCTTTATAATTTAAATGATCTTGTAGTTCTTTTTTCGTTTTTTCTAATGCATCTTGATCAGGCATGAAGTACCATGTACCTAATGATGAATCTCCTTCACCTTCTAAAGTTAATGTTTTAATATCTTGAGAAGTAAAACCTTTAAATTTTGTTGTAAAGGCTAGAAGGTCTGTTACCTTTAAGTTTGTTTCTACATTATCCCCTACGTGCTTCGCTATATCATCGACTTTTAATAAATTCTTTGGTGTAATCAGTGCATCAAATGCAGCTTTTACCACTTCTTTTTGTCGATCAGCACGACCGAAATCTCCATTTGGGTCACGCTTACGCATTCTAGTATAACCTAGAGCTTCTTCACCATTTAACTTTTGTTTACCTTCCTTATAATACAGTTTCTTACGAGGGAAAGTATCTGTGTATTCCCAGAAATCAAATGGTACGTCTACAGTTACTCCACCTATTTCATCAATGATTTCTTTGAAGCCTTCAAAGTTCACAGTGGCATAGAAGTCAATCGGAATGTCTAGAAAGTCTTCCACAGTTTCGATTGTTGATTCTTTACCATTATTATAGGCAGAATTTATTTTTGCTTTTTTATCTTTACTTGGAATGTATACTCGTGTATCTCGTGGGATACTCATTAGCTTCATTGATTTAGATTCAGGGTTGAAAGTAGCAACCATAATGGAATCTGTACGGCCACCTTTTCCTCCAGAGGCATAATCTTCTACACCTAATAAAAGAATGGAAACAGGCTCCTTACCAAATTGAACAGCTTTATTACGCAGTTTAGATTTTTCACCACGAGAAAGTTGAACGTATGAATCATTTGCAGCTTTTGTGGCTTCGTAGACAACGTAAGCACCATATCCAGCTATAGCAAGTATTATTACCATAAAGAAAAGAAGAACTTTTCTCCATCTTTTCTTTTTCTTCTTAACAATTCTTCTTCGAGTCTGTTCCATTTATGTTTTCTCCTTATGGATTGTGTAAAAATATAGACGTATAAACAGATAATTAAGTTTCAATAAGTTGCTCTTGGTATAATTGCTCTCCTTCGCGGATTTCACATTGACCATTTGTTAATTCAATCATCCAAGAAGTGAATAGATCTTTTTGAGGTTCTTCGACAAATGTAGAGATTTCTACTTTATCAAGGTAATTGATTTCTTTCAAACCATAATGGGAAGAGCGTAGTTCATTTTCCAATTTGCCTAACCATGTATAATCAACGGTTGTATGCATGACACGCATTAGCTTTCTCTTTACAATGCCTGTTGCGTTTAACCCTTCAGAAGTAGATTTACCATAGGCGCGAATCAAACCACCACCGCCAAGCTTAATACCTCCAAAGTATCTAGTTACAACGACAACTGTGTCTTTTAACCCTTTTTTCTTTAAGACTTCTAGCATAGGAACACCTGCTGTACCACTTGGCTCACCATCGTCATTCGCTTTTTGAATTTGATCATGCTCACCTATCATATAAGCGGAACAGTTATGAGTTGCATCCCAATGTTTTTTCTTTATTTTCTGGATAAAGGCTTGAGCCTCTTCCTCAGTAGTGACACGGTCAACATAGGCAATAAAGCGTGATTTTTTAATATCGATTTCATGTTCACCGTACCCTTTAACTGTAAGATATTCTTGAAGCATTCCTTACCTCCTGACCTAAGCAATTGTTCGTATGTAAATATAATGATTAAAAAAATACTATAACTCTTTTATTATAATCTTCATATTATTTGTGTTCAATTATTCATTTACATATTATAAAAAGAAAACCAGTTCTTTTTTATGCTGAAATAGTAAAAAGTTGTAATCAAAATTTAATACTATTGTACCAATAGCGTGTTATAATAAAAACTATGTCCATGGTGTTAATCCTTTAGAATGAGAAATTAGTTCAATATATTATCATTTTTTGTTTGATTCTGCTAATAATTAGGTTATTAGACGTATATGCAGAGTCAAGATTTATTTATAAGATAAAAGTGATGAGATATTGTACATATCTCCAAGGATAAAAAGACCATGTATTTTGATACATTCCTTCAAGTCAAAGTGTTAAATGCGGAATAAAGGTAACACTTGATGACTTATAACAGAATGATCTGCAACACACATCGTTTAAGATTTACTGAAAATATAGTTTGGTTAGTATGGAGGATTCCCAGTGACCATTAAAAATAATATAAATATTGCAGATTTAGATCAAATTGTAGACAAAATGATTCAAACTGTAGGGAATAGTAAAGATGAAATTTTTAAAATAGGCGAACAGAGTCGAAAAGAATTTCATTCTATTGCAAAAGAACTTGAAACCATTAAGAAACTTGTTCTACAAACAATCGAAAAAGGTGATGCACTCGAAATAAAAGACCGCCTTGCTCGTAACAGATTAGCCGAAGTAAAAAGCGATTTTACTAACTTTTCTGAAGACTATGTAGAACAAGTATATGATATAGCGAGTAAGATTCAGCTAGATTTACATTCAACAAGACAAAAAGAAAAGGAACTTCGTACTCGTCGCGATGATTTAGCGCGTCGTTTAATTGGTTTGAAAGAAACAATTGAGCGTGCTGAGTATCTAGTTTCTCAAGTAAGTGTTGTTTTTAATTTTTTAACAAGTGATTTAGTTAAAGTCGGAGATATGCTTCATGACGCCAAACGGCATCAAGAATTTGGTTTCAAAATTATTGAAGCTCAAGAAGAAGAGCGAAAGCGTCTATCAAGAGAAATTCATGATGGTCCGGCTCAAATGATGGCCAATGTGATGATGCGTTCTGATTTAATCGAACGAATTTTTCGTGAACGAGGCGTTGAGGAAGCGCTTGCTGAAATTAGAGATTTACGAAAAATGGTCCATAGTGCTTTATATGAAGTGAGAAGAATTATTTATGATTTAAGGCCTATGGCATTAGATGACTTAGGCTTAGTGCCTACACTTCGAAAATATTTACGTACAATTGAAGATTATAATAAATCAACAAAAATCGATCTTGTTACTATTAGACAAGAACTACGACTACCAACTAAACTAGAAGTAGCATTATTTCGTTTAATCCAGGAATCAGTGCAAAATGCTCTGAAGCACGCAACTGCATCGCTGGTCCAAGTTAAAATAGAGATTAAGCAAAAAAATGTGATTGCAATCATTAAAGATAATGGTAAGGGTTTTGACCCAAAGGCTAAGAAAGATGGTTCTTTCGGTCTTCTAGGGATGAAGGAGAGAGTAGAGCTTTTAAATGGTGATATCACTATTGATTCTAATGTGGGAAGTGGAACTCTCATTATGATTAATCTTCCAATTGTTTAAAATAAGAGTAGTATAAGAGTTAGCTCACACTAGGGTACAAATTTTAAGATGAACAAGGATTAGGGAGGGGAAGCAGTTGACTACAAGCATCATTATAATTGACGATCATCAACTATTTCGTGAAGGGGTAAAGAGGATTTTGGAGTTTGAATCAACGTTTCAAGTTGTTGCTGAAGGCGACGACGGCAACGAAGCACTTGGTTTAGTAGAAACTCACAGACCAGATGTAGTTATTATGGATATTAATATGCCACAATTAAATGGCGTAGAAGCTACAAAACAATTAGTACGTCAATTTCCTAATACGAAAGTAATCATATTATCCATTCATGACGATGAAAATTATGTAACGCACGCACTGAAAACAGGAGCAAGCGGCTATCTGTTAAAAGAGATGGACTCTGATGCACTAATTCAGGCGGTTAAAGTAGTCGCAGATGGTGGTTCATACCTTCATCCACGTGTAACTCATAATTTAGTTAAAGAATATAGAAGATTGGCTTCAGATTCATTTGGTGAAAGTGCTGCTACAACCGTAACCGAAATCAGAAGACCACTACACTTACTAACAAGAAGAGAATGTGAAGTATTGCAATTGTTAGCTGATGGACAAAGCAACCGTACAATCGGAGAAACGCTTTTCATTTCAGAGAAAACGGTTAAAAACCACGTAAGTAATATTTTACAAAAAATGAATGTAAACGACCGAACTCAAGCTGTTGTTCTAGCTATTAAAAACGGCTGGGTTGAAGTGAAGTAATAAATAAGTTTGAAAAAGGGATGCGATTATATGATTGCATCCCTTTTTTTAATGATAAGAAAGCATATAATTTTGTGTGGTGTCTAGCTCCAGCTCCCAGCGACTAGTAGATTTCGCCCATCTCCCTACGATAAGTCAACATCGAATCGGCTACCGCCTCTTCGTGTTTCCTTTATCTCAGTCGAAGTGCTCCAATCTATACGTCGCAAAACGGGCGCTTGCGCTTTTCTTAAGTTTATTTAGCAATTAGAAAATGAGTAAAAAAGTATAAATAGGCCGATAATGAAAACAATTAATAAACTAAAATTACTGTAAAATAACATTTTAATGCAAAGTTGTACATTATCATATAAAATGGTTAATATAATTGGAAAGAAGAAATATCTTAAATAAGGTAGGTACTATTTTATGAAAACGGCAGTTGTTACGGATAGTACAGCGTATATCCCGAAAACGTTGCGCGACAAGCTTAACATACATATGATTCCGTTAAGTGTAGTCTTTGGAACAGAATCTTATAGAGAAGAAATTGACATAACAGCAAGTGAGTTCTTTGAGGAAATTAAAAAAGAAGGTAAACTACCTACTACATCTCAACCTTCAGTAGGTATGTTCTTACAAACATATGAAGATTTAGCAAAAGAATATGATGCAGTAATCAGCATTCACTTATCAAGTGGTATCAGTGGAACCTTCCAAGGAGCAGTATCTGCTGGTGAAATGGTGGAAGGAATCGATGTTAATTGCTTCGATTCTGAAATCAGCTGTAGAATTCAAGGCTTCTACGTATTAGAAGCAGCAAGAATGGCACAAAACGGCGAAACACCTGAACGTATCATGGAGCGACTAGCAGAAATGAAGCAGTCAGTGACAGCTTACTTTATGGTAGATGATTTATCAAACCTTCAACGTGGTGGACGTTTAAGCAGTGCTCAAGCTCTAATCGGAAGCTTACTACAAGTAAAACCAGTTCTTCACTTTCAAGATAAGGTAATCGTACCTTTTGAAAAAATTAGAACACGCAAAAAGGCATTAAAAAGAATCATTGACTTGTTTGAAGAAGAGGCAAAAACAGGAGTTCCAATGGAAGCTGTTGTCATTCATGCATGTCGTGAAGAAGAAGCATTAGAATTAAAAGCAGAATTAGCAGCAAAATATCCAAACGTTAATTTTGAGCTTAGCTACTTTGGACCTGTTATCGGCACACACTTAGGTGAAGGTGCTATGGGTATTGGTTGGTATAAGAAATAATAATACGAGAGGCTGTTCCATATATGGAGCAGCTCTTTTTTGTTATGGCAAATAAATGATGAGTTAAAGCTAATAAAAGGTTGGATAAGGCGAATAAACGGAGAGATACGGCAAACAAATGAAGAGTTCGGGCAATAAATACTGAATATCCGTAGAAAATACTCATACGTGGAGGGATTTTGTGATGAATTGTCGAATGTACACTCAAACTCAAAAAGGAGGCGTTAATTATTTTCACTCAGTTATCATCCCCTAGTATTGATTGTAAACCATTTGATGCAAATTTCACTCCTTCACTACCGCTCCAACAGTTACTCTACGGAAAAGCATTGCTTCTAGATGAAATAGATCCTCAACACAATCTCACGGAACATGATCAGCAAGGATATATAGGTTATATAAACGCCATAGAACAAGATGCGAATGGACATAAATGCAATAGATGTGGAGCTAATGAATCGCATTGTTTTTATAAACATCATTGTGCCAAATGCCAAAAAGAATGTGTCTATTGTCGAAATTGCATTATGATGGGTAAATCGCGGAGTTGTACGAAATTAGTACTTTGGGCAGGAACACCACTTTTATTTTCGCCACACCCCGAACCTCTTCAGTGGCAAGGAGAATTATCAGATGGACAAGAAGCAGCCTCTAATGCTGTCGTAGAAGCAATTCTGCAGAATAAGGAGTTTTTGACTTGGGCAGTATGTGGAGCTGGGAAAACGGAAGTTCTTTTCAAAGGAATCGCTGTTGCTCTTTCTAAAGGTAATCGAGTTTGTATTGCGACACCTCGAACGGATGTAGTTTTGGAGCTTGCACCAAGACTAAAACAAGCTTTTCCACATACAACCACCGCCGCATTATATGGAGGAAGTGAAGAGAAAAGTGTTTGTGCACAATTAGTCATTAGTACCACTCATCAATTATTAAGATACTACAAAGCCTTCGATACAATCATAATTGATGAAGTAGATGCATTTCCTTATTCGGTAGATCGTGCTTTACAATTTGCTGTTGAAAAATCTAGGAGGGAACAATCTTCTCTCATATACTTAACAGCCACACCTTCTAATGTAATGAAAAAAGCAATGAAGGCAAATGATCTACCTTTCGTAACTATTCCGGCTCGCTTTCATCGTCATTCGATACCAGTCCCACATTTAAAATGGTGTGGTAATTGGCAAAAATCCTTTTCGAAAGGCAATATTCCCTCATCACTACTCAGCTGGTACCTTCAGAAACTACAAAGTAAGACACCTTTCCTCATTTTCTTTCCAAATATTGATTTGATGAATCAAAATCTAACTCTCTTTCAAAAACATTACGAAAAAATAGAAGCGGTGTATGCAGAAGATGTCAATCGAAAAGAAAAAGTAAGTAAGCTACGTGAAGGAGCAAGCTTAGGACTTTTAACAACTACAATTTTGGAAAGAGGCATAACCATTCCAAAATTAGATGTGGCCGTGATTGGAGCGGAAGAAGCTATTTTTACAGAAAGTGCCCTAGTTCAGATAGCAGGGAGAGTTGGAAGAAGCGCGATGTATCCAAGCGGAGATGTTGTCTTTTTTCATTATGGGAAGGCCCGAGAAATGCTTAAGGCAGTGAAACAAATTCAAAGTATGAACAAAGAAGCTAGAGAGCGGGGATTAATTGATGATTAGTTTATTTGCAAAACAAATTTGTTGGTTATGTCAAAGTGGTACTCCACTGACGTATTCCTGGAATTCGCTATCTCTACAACAAAACAAAGCGAACTTATGTCATCAATGTAGTAAGCAGCTCTTATTGCTGACTGGTCCACGTTGTTCAAAATGTTCAAGAATGCTAGATGAGCTAGACAAAGATTATATTCATGGAACAGTTTGTCACGATTGCTTCCGTTGGGAACAACAAGAGAGATGGAAAAACATCCTTCATGAAAATATCTCCTTCTATAAATATAATAGCTTCTTAAAAAATTTGATGGCTCGTTACAAGTACCGTGGTGATTATGCTATTGCAGAACTTTTTGCTACAGATATAAAAACAACTCTTTCTAAATATCCTATTGATTACATTGTTCCTATTCCTTTAAGCGAGGAACGTTTAGTAGAGCGAGGCTTTAATCAAAGTGAAGCATTTATTAAAATGGCTAAGCTCACACCTACTAATTTACTAGTTCGTATTCATTCGGAAAAACAATCTAAAAAGTCGAGAAAGGAAAGAATGGATTTAGACAATCTCTTTCAGTTGAAGGAGGGAGTAGATGTGAAAGATAAAAATATATTCTTAATAGACGATATATATACTACAGGCTCAACTTTACGATATGCGTCGGAAATACTGCGAAATGCTGGTGCGTATTCTGTGTCTTCTGTCACGATTGCTAGATAATAATATAGAAAGAAAACCAACAATACCATTCATTGCATAATGTATAAGACATATGGTTGAATTATTTTTAAAAAAGATTAGGAGGGAATTGCTGTGGGAGAAATTGCGAACTGCCCTAATTGCTCCACTATATTTGAAAAAACAAAATTTCGTGATGTATGTGATCAGTGCTATAAAGAAGAAGAAAAAATGTTTGATAAAGTTTATCGTTATATTAAGAAGAAGGAAAATCGTACAGCTACTGTTGAACAAGTACTTGAAGATACAGGTATAGAGGAAGAGCTATTAATAAAATTTATTAAAACAGGGCGCTTAAGACCATTACTTTATCCTAATCTTCGCTATAAGTGTGAAAAGTGTGGAGAATTAATACGAGAAGGTCAACTTTGCCCAACATGTAAAGAAAAAATGGTTAAAGAATTAAAAACATTTGAAGCAGAAGAAAAACGAAAAAATGACATAATAGAAAGAAGTAGTCGTAATACGTACCATGTAAATGATTACAAAAAAAGGTTTACGGACAACGACTAAATAATACCCTCTTCAGGCTTATTTCGCTATGTTTGTTAACTTATTGTGATATTTAGAAACTTCGAGAGTTTTTTGTTATATAATATAAAAAGGTAAAAATTAACTATTTTGTTGATTAATCTAGTTATGAAGGGGGATTCTACTAATGGGGGATGTATCGAATTGTCCTAAGTGTAGGGCTATTTTTCTTAGAACGAAATTTCGTGATGTGTGTGATAAATGCTTCAAGGAAGAAGAGAAAATCTTCGAGGAAGTGTATCAATATATTAGAAAAAAAGAAAATCGTAAGGCTATGATTAATCAAGTTGTTGAAGACACTGGCGTAGATGAAGACTTACTTATTAAATTTATTAAAATGGGTAAATTGAAATTATCGCAATTTCCGAACCTTGGATATAAATGTGAAAGCTGTGGTTCTTTTATTCAAGAAGGCTCACTTTGCGCTACTTGTACAAACAATATGCGAAAACAATTAAAGACATACAATCAAGAGGAAAAGCGTAAAGCCGAGCTAATTGAAAAAGAAAAGAAAGTTACGTTTTATACAAAGAATGAAGAGTAAACCGTGTGAGGATGTCATGCGGTTTTTTTGTAATTAGCCTCGCACTTGTCGTTTGGCTTCTTTTTACTTTGAAGGAAAAGAAGTAGCAAATGCAACAATTAAAAAGGACCGGTGCTGGTTTTTCTTATTGTCTAGCTCCATCGCCCAGCGACGTATAGATTTCGCCCATCTCCCTACGATAAGTCAACATCGAATCGGCTATCGCCTTTTCGTGATTCCTTTATCTCAGTCGAAGTGCTCCAATCTATACGTCGCAAAACGGGGCACTTCCGCTTTTCTATGTTGTCAATAAAAAATGTTACAATTAATTAAAACTTATTAGAGAATAACCGATATTGTATGTAAGATGATGTGTTACGGTTTCGAAAGTGAGGGAAGTGAATTATGAAAATCAATAATGTAGGCCCATCTGGTATGAATCCTTATAAGAATAATCTTAATAAATTCGATGCAACAAAGAAGTCTCTTTTCAGTGGAAAAGACAAGATTGAAATATCTACTACAGCAAAGGATTTACAGCAATCATCACAGATTGTGGCACAGCGCCAAGAAAAAGTTCAACAGTTGAAGCTTTCCGTCGAAAACGGAACATATAAATTAGATCCAAGAGGAACGGCAAGAAGTTTAGTTGACTTTTATTCGAAGAAGTAGCGTCAACAACGCTACTTTAATCGATGCGAAAAAAGGGAGGAACAACATGACTGCCGCTGCAATTATGAAACAAATTGATCAATTAATAAAGCTTCACAAAAGCCTTTTAAAATTGGCAGAACAAAAAACAGAAGCTATAACCCATAATAATATACAGGCTTTAGAGAAGCTTTTAAACGAAGAACAAATGCATGTTAAAGCAATCAATCAAGTTGAAAATCAACGTCAGAAAGAGGTAGTTGAATTTGGAAGGAAACATTCTTCAGCTACCTCTTTGACTATGTCAGACATTATTGCATCTATAGAAGGATCTGAAAAAGAACAGTTAATTCTTCAAAGAGAAGAATTAGTCCAGCTTTCAACAGAACTTAAAAACAAAAATAATTTAAATCAGCAATTAATCTTCAATTCGCTGCAATATATTAACTTAACATTAGACATGCTTAGACCACAGGATATGGTTTATAACTATGATAAACCAGCGCAGGCTAGTCAGCAGACTTTGAAAAAGGGTATGTTTGATTCTCAAGCATAAAAATATTCGAATGAAATGGAGGAAAGGTTATGGCTTCAACCTTTTTTGGATTAGAAACGGCAAAGCGTGGAATGTTCACTCAACAAGGTGCATTATACGTGACTGGGCATAATATTTCGAATGCGAATACACCTGGATATACGAGACAAAGAGTAGATTTTGTAACAACAACACCATTTTCAAGTCCTGGTATGAACCGTCCTGGTTATCCTGGTCAATTAGGAACTGGCGTAGAAGCGGGTGCTATTACACGCGTAAGAGATAGTTTCTTAGATGTTCAACTTCGTACACAGAATACGAATCTAGGTTTCTATGGTGGTATGACGGAATCATTAGTGAAAATGGAAGAGATTATGAATGAACCATCATCAAGTGGTTTGCATAGCGTTATGAATAAATTTTGGAATTCACTGCAGACATTAGCAAATAATACAGAGAATAGCGGTGCTCGAGACGTTGTTACCTCTACCGGTCAGATGGTCGCGGATACATTCAATTATTATTATAATTCTCTAACTCGTGTGCAAAATGATTTGGGAAGTCAAATTGATGTAACCGCTAAAGCAATTAACGATACGTTAAATAGTATTAATCAATTAAATAAGCAAATTTCTGAAGTTGAACCGCATGGTATGTTACCAAATGATTTGTATGACCAAAGAGATATGTTAGTAGATAAATTATCTGGGTTAATTAATATCAAGGTTACTAAGGTAAAACCAGATCATTATGGAAATGCGAAAGAAATTGCTGATGGACTATATAATATTGAACTTGTGCAAAAGGATGGAAAGCCTTATGATCCACCGATTAATTTACTCGAGGTAAATCGAGATGGAACAAGTGACTTTAAGCAATTACATGTCTATAAAGATGGCAATAAAGTTGAAGGTGTATATATAGACTCTATTACTAATTTTCCTCCTAATGCAGAATTGCCAACAGATTTACCAGCAGATTCACTTACTGGTGATCAAATGAATTTTTCAGGGGAACTATCTGCCCTAATTCAGAGTTTTGGTTATGAAACTGAGGATGGTACTGTTAAAGGGCATTACCCTGAAATGATTGATAATATTAATAAAATGGCACAGGCATTTGCGGCCGAATTTAATTTAGTTCACAAACAAGGTTACGAGCTAAATGGAGGGAAAAGTAATTTGGATTTCTTCCTAGGTGATCCTGATACTGGTGAAATTACAGCAGCAAATATCAAAGTAAACAGTGTAATTAAAAATGATCCTTCTAAAATTGCCGCAGGATTAGGTGATGGGAACGCAGGCAATAATAAGAATGCTCAAGCTCTAGCGGATTTAAAAACGAAAGCGTTTAGTGAATATCTATCTAAAGATCAAATTGATCCAGGTTTAACTGGGAATATAGATTCATTCTATCAGGGGATTATTGGGAAGTTAGGTGTCGTTTCACAAAGTGCTGCACAAGATTATAGTAATTCTAGTATTATTGCTGCTTCAGTAGAAGAACGACGTCAATCGGTAAGTGCGGTTTCGTTAGATGAAGAAATGATAAATATGATTAAGTTTCAACATGCTTATAATGCATGTGCTAGAAATATTACAGTAGTCGATGAAATGCTGGATAAAATTATTAATGGTATGGGTATTGTGGGTAGATAAGGAGCTGAAAATAAATGCGTGTTACACAATCAATGATTAGTAATAATACATTAAGAAATATCAGTAGTAGTTATAATAAGTTAAGCTATCTTAATAACCAGTTAATTACACAAAAAAAGTTCTCAAAGCCATCTGATAATCCGGTAGCTGCTATGCGTGCCATGGGATATCGAACAGATTTAAATCGAATTCAACAATATCAACAAAATGTTGGTGAAGTAAAGAATTGGGTTGATACAACAGGAGATTCTTTAGATCAAAGTGTTAAGGCGTTACAAAAGATTCGAGAACTTACTGTACAAGTTAGTAATGGTACGCTTGAAGAAAGTCAAAGGTCATACATTGCAACAGAAATTGAGCAACTAAAGCAACAAATTATGAACATCAGCGATAGTCAGATTGGTGGCAAATATATCTTTGGTGGTACACAAACTGATAAAAAACCTTCGGATAATTACTATGCTACTACAGGTACTATTGAAATTGAAGTGTTTGAAGGAATCAGATTACCTGCAAATACTTCTGGGGCAAATCTATTCCCGGGTGTTGTAGGAGCATCATCGAGTACTAGTGTCTCACCGTCAACAGAAGGTGCTAATATAGTGACTGGAACTTACAATGGTACGGAAGATAAAAAGATTTCTTTAAAATATGAAAATAGTAAGTGGCAAATATCTGAAGATGGAACTAATTGGACAGACATGACTGGGCCAAAAACAATAGATGGTGTAACGATTAATGTTCCTACTACAACCGAAAATAGCTCGTATGAAATCAATCTTAATCCTGAACGAAAAGGTGTAATTTCAGAATTAATTGATACGATTAATGGAAATGGAAGTAAAGAAGAAATTAATAGTTTTTTAGAGAAAATTGACACGCAAATTGATAATTTCTTAAAAGAACAAGCAAACATTGGAGCAAGACAAAATCGTGTCGATTTAATGGAAGATCGTTTAGGTAATCAAGAAGTATTTGCAACTCGAATTTTGTCTGATAATGAAGATGCTGATATGGAAAGAGTTATTATTGATTTAACAACACAAGAAGCGATTCACCGTGCTGCTATGTCTTCAGGGGCACGAATTATTCAGCCAACACTTATGGACTTTTTAAGATAGAAAGCTATTCCGACGGGATAGCTTTTCTTTGTAATTTATATAGTAGTAAGAATTAGTACACGAGAGATTATATAGATGCCAATTATTCGAGGATATATGTTGTACTTTTTATAAAGAGCCTAAGTAGAAGGAGTGAAAATGATGAAATTGCCACAGATCAGAATGCAATCTCAGCAGGCTTTGATTTCTCTACAAACCAGAAATGCTATTATGGAGCAACAGCAACCTGCTGCACAATTAGACATTCAGCAACCACCAGCTGAGATGACAATAGATAGAACGCCTTCAAAGTTAACGATTGACCAATCGGCTGCAAGGGAAGCAATCGATTTAAAATCAATTGCTAAGAGAATTGAAGAGTTCGCTGAGAATGGACGGCAAGATTGGTTACAAGGTATAGCAAGAAGAACGCAAGAGGGCGAAGAATTATTGAAAATCGAAAATGGTGGAAATCCAATTGCTAATCAAGCAAAGCAAGTTAGCGAAAGATCAGAAAAACAATTTAATATAGGGTTTGTTCCTCCTCTTTTTAGTGTAAAGTTACATTATGAGCCTACTAAACTTGATATTAATTGGAATGTAAATAAAGTGATTAATAATACAAAGATAAATAAGCCTACTTTAGATTACACTCCAGGCGAAGTTGAAGTAGGGTTAAGACAAAAAGAGTCATTGCAGATTGATTATGTGAATGTGAACTTTCAAGCATAGGGAGAGACCTTGAGAAATGAAAATTAATACGAAATACCATGGAGATATAGTAGTGAATCAGCAAGATATATGGCAGTTTCCAGCAGGCGTACCAGGCTTTTTAGATGAAAAGCAATTTGTTCTGTATCCTTTGGCAAATGATAATGTCTTTTCTGTTTTACAATCTGTCTTACATAAAGACATTGCATTTATTGTAACGAATCCATTTTTATTTTTTAAAGACTATGATTTTATTCTGGAAGATCAGATTGTTTCTTTCTTAGAGATAGGTAACAAGCAAGATGTGTTAACTTTAGTGATTCTTACATTAGGAGAATCTCTTGAGTCAACAACAGCTAATTTACAAGCTCCAGTGATTCTTAATATGAAAAACCATACAGCGAAACAAGTTATACTACATAATTCACCTTATCAAACAAAACATGCCTTAGTTGTACATGTTGGACAGGGGTGATGGAATGTTAGTGCTAACTAGAAAAATAGGTGAAACGATTATTATAGGCGAACATATTGAAATTAAAGTAATAGAAGCGAAAGGTGATCAAATTAAATTAGGTATTTCAGCGCCAAAAGACGTTGAGATTCATCGGAAAGAAGTGTATGAATCTATTCAGAACGAGAATAGACAAGCTGTAAACAATACATTTTCGCTGGAACAATTGCTAGGTGAAAAGAAATAAGACAAAATATATAAAGTTTATTAAAAATAAACTAAAATAATTGAAAAATGAGACGATATATTACTTGTAAAGAAAGTGGTGTACGGCCGACACCCTTTCATAAATAAAAACAGTTCACAAGGATGTGAACTTACCTAATTCAAGGAGGAAAATACAATGAGAATTAATCACAATATCTCAGCTCTTAACACATATCGTCAAATGGGTGCGAATCAATCTGCAGCATCAAAAAACATGGAGAAATTATCTTCTGGTCTTCGTATTAACCGTGCAGGAGATGACGCAGCTGGTCTTGCAATCTCTGAAAAAATGCGTGGTCAAATCCGTGGTTTGGATATGGCATCTAAAAACTCACAAGATGGTATCTCAATGATCCAAACTGCTGAGGGTGCATTAAATGAAACACATTCAATCCTACAACGTATGCGTGAACTAGCGAACCAAGCTGCCAACGATACTAACGTAGGCGTTGACCGTGGAGAAATCCAAAAAGAAATTAACCAATTAACTTCTGAAATCAACCGTGTAGGTAACACTACTGAGTTTAATACTCAAAGTTTATTAAAGGGAAATGGTGGAGTTAAATTAGAAGGCATTGGAGCTGGCGCTGCAAGTTTAGGAGCACTTACAAATGGTGCGGAAAGAACTACGACAGAAGCTGCAGTTACATTAACAGTTGGTACAGCTGCAAGTGCAGCTGATACAGTTGCTGTGACAATTAATGGACAAACTTTAACGGCAACATTTAGAGCTAATGGTACAGCTAATCAAGCATCACATGAAGGATACAACATAGCATCAGGTGGTAATAATACAACTGCAGATATCAATATCGATGCCAGTCAAACTACAGGTGAGACAGCTGATGCATTGAGAGATACATTCCAAAAAATGATTGATTCTAATGATGAATTAAAAGGTAATTATGTAGTTTCTGGAACTGGTAACGATCTTACAATTACTGCTGTTAAAGGTGGTAAATACGAAGGAAGTGCTGGAACGGTTTCTGCATTTACGGCAGCAGCAGTTAGTGTTGGTGGCGGTAGCGTGGGTGCAGCGGCTACTGGTACGACGACTGCTGCAACCCAAGCTAATAGAACAATAACTATGCCAACTGTAGCTAATGCAGATGATGCAGCTGCATTAATTGGTAAAGGTATGACGATTAATGGAAAATCGATAGAGTTTTATGATGCTAATAAAGGTGTGTATACTGGCTCTGCTCAAGGTATTAACATAGGTGGACTTACAACGACTACAGCAATAGTAGATGCGATTGTTTCACAAGCTAAAATTGATGGAGTGACTTTATCGAATGATGCAGGTAATCTAAAAGTTTCAGCTTCGCAAGGTGGAGTTGCTGGAAATAAAATTGTTGTAGCGGATGGTGGCGTACAAAAAGATTTCCAAGCTACTTTCCAAGTAGGTGCTAACAAAGGTCAATCAATGACTATTCAAATTGGTGATATGCGTTCAGCTGCTTTAGGTCTTACTGGTAAAGCTGGAGACGAAGGTTTCACTACAACTGATGTTGTAAATGATGGAACTAATAATACTGCTAAAGAAGCAGCATTAGATGTTTCTAATCATGAAAAAGCTTCTAGCGCTATTAAAGTAATTAATGATGCTATTGAACAAGTATCCGCTCAACGTTCTAACCTAGGTGCATTCCAAAACCGTTTAGAGCACACTATCAATAACTTAGGTACATCTTCTGAAAACCTAACAGCTGCTGAATCTCGTATTCGTGACGTTGATATGGCTAAAGAAATGATGGAACAAACTAAGAACAACATCTTACAACAAGCTGCACAAGCTATGCTTGCTCAAGCTAACCAACAACCACAAGGTGTTCTTCAATTGTTACGTTAATTTTCAGTTTTATAAAAAAGGCTCTAGCTTTGCTAGAGTCTTTTTTCCATTTAATAATATAAAAAGATAAAAAGTGTATAAGTTGATTATTGAATCTTTAATTACAATATTTACTGGAATTCAATAATTTTTATAAAAAAGATTCGTATAAGACCGATACTAAATAAAAGAGTTGAAGTTATTTTGAAGGGAGCGGGTTCAATGATTGATAAAACTTCTTTGTCTGCTGGTACATTTCAATCTAATATGAATAGAAATTTAGATTCTAAAGTAGAAAGGGGAAGTATATCAGAAAACATTGAGCAGCCAGAAAGTTTACTTCCTAATAATCAAATAAAAGAAAATCTTAGTAAAGTTGTAGATAGTATGAATCAATTCTTGCAGCCATCTAATACGCATCTGAAATTCGAATTTCATGATGAGTTGCAAGAATATTATGTTGCGATAGTGGATAACAAGACTGATGAAGTTATTAAAGAAATCCCTCCTAAGAAGCTACTCGATATGTATGCTGCTATGACGGAGTTTTTAGGGGTATTAGTGGATAAGAAAATTTAAGGAGGCAGATTTTTAATGAGAATTGGTGGTTTAGCCAGTGGAATGGATATCGACTCCATTGTGAAAAAAATGATGCAAGCTGAAAGCGTACCTTTAGATAAAATTAAGCAGAAGAAACAAATTTTAGAGTGGCAACGTGATGATTATCGTTCAATGAATTCAATATTATTTAATTTCAGAACTAACGATTTGATGAATATGAGGTTAACAACAGCTTATCGAGTAAGAAATGTTTCTTCTTCGGATGAAGCGAAAGTAACAGCTACTGCAACTGCTGCGGCCAATCCTTCTTCTTACAATATATCTAGTGTCAGTAAACTAGCAAAGTCAGAAATGAGAAAGAATCAGAGTTCAATTGGTAAACTAGATGAAAATAAGAGTATCTATTTACAGGATAAGAATAATGCAGCATGGCACGACGGAGCGATCAACAATGCTTCCAAAACAATTGAAACAGAAGGAAAACAATTTGATTTGGAATTGAAAAACGTTACTATTTCAAGCTCTAAAGATGAGCGCGCTATGTGGAATGTGAAAGTGAATGGTAAAACGTATGAAGTTGTTACTCAAGAATCTAATTTGACGAATGATAATCAAGTCTATATAGATATGGATGGTAAGCTTAATTTTAATAATAATATTGCCAAAGGAAGTACTATTTCCATTGAATATACAGCAGATGCTCGTACAGAGAAAGTGAAACTAGGTGAAAATCCAGGTACGTGGCAGCTTGGACAAAAACCAGTTAATTTTGATGCAACTAACCCCATCACCTTTAAAATAATGAAGAATGGTGTAGAAGATACAACGGAAAAATATGAAGTTGATACCGATGGGAAAACAATCAAAAATAAAGCTGGTACAGCAGTTGGAACAATCGAGTTAGAAACTGGTAAAATCACCTTTAATTCAGACGGCTTGAAAAGTGATAGCAGTACGAAATATGAATTAGAAATTGAATACAAACATAAATATTCTAATTTTGGAATTGACACGATTACTTCTACTGGAGAAAGAAAAGCTAATTTTCTTGTTAGTGGTAGTGATTCACTGAATTCTATTATCTCTAAAGTAAACAATTCGAGTGTGGGCGTGTCAATGTTCTATGATTCATTTAAAGGTGATGTAACGTTGACTAGAACAGAAACAGGTGTGTTTAAGAATGATGGTACTAGTGTAGATGATTCTACAGTACCTCCTCCAACATATGTATCGCAAATCAGTACAAGTGGAGATTTTATGAAAGAGTTCTTGAAGTTTGATAATGCTGATCCTGTTCTAGAAAAGGCACAAAATGCTACATTTACAATTAATGGGTTGGAAACGCTGCGAAGCTCTAATACATTTACGATTAATGGTGTATCGTTCACTCTTAAACAAGAATTTACTACGGGACCCGCTGTAACAATTGGTATAACAAATGATAGTAAAAAAGTATATGAAAATATAAAGGGCTTCGTGGATAAATACAATGAAATGATTGATAAAATTCAGTCCAAGTTAGATGAAGAGCGATATAGAAAATATCAACCTTTAACTGATGATGAAAAAGAGCAACTAAGTGACAAACAACAAGAA
This sequence comes from Bacillus massiliigorillae, assembly GCF_000380245.2. GTDB lineage: Bacteria > Bacillota > Bacilli > Bacillales > DSM-1321 > Bacillus_AD > Bacillus_AD massiliigorillae. Next base: position 209,226 of record NZ_HG428742.1, on the reverse strand, counting down.
AAATGGGAAAGTTTAGCGAAAAGTGGTTTGTTACGAAGAGATCCAACTTTAAGTAACGTATTATCTCAAATGAGACTTAATTTGTATGGAACTGTAAATAATAGTGAAATTTCACCTGAATATAATCAATTAACTAAATTGGGTATTACAACCACTAAGGATTGGTTATCAGGTGGTAAGCTTGAAATTAATGAAGAACAGTTAAAAAAAGCAATTGAAAATGATCCAGAATCAGTTGAGCAACTATTTCGTGGTGAAGGTGGAGTTATTCAAAAGCTATCTGATACTATTACAAACGGAATGGATACTTTAAGAGACAAAGCAGGAAGTGCGAACTCCGTAAATGATACATTTTCAATTGGTAAAGAAATAAATGATCTTGAAAAACGTCAAGTGAGCTTTGAAAAGAAATTACAAAGTTTAGAAACTCGATATTGGGCACAGTTTACAGCAATGGAACAAGCCATGCAAAAAGCTAACTCACAGTCATCATATCTAGCGCAATTCTTTGGTAATTGACAAGAATACTTAACTAAAAAAGGGGTGTCTTGATTTCATGGTTATGAATAATCCATACAAAACTTATGAACAGAACACTGTAAATACAGCTTCACCTGGAGAATTAACCGTTATGTTGTATAATGGTTGCTTGAAATTTATTTCAAAAGCGAAACAGGCTATTGAAGAAATGAAGTATGAAGATCGTAATTTAAACATACAAAAAGCACAAAATATTATCCGTGAGCTAATGGTTACATTAAATATGGATATCGATGTGAGTAAAAATATGATAATATTATATGAATATATATTTGACAGATTAACAGAGGCGAATATTCATAATGATATGAGAGCATTAGATGAAGCAACTGTCTTAGTAACAGATTTTCGTGATACGTGGAAGCAAGTAATTCAAATGAATCGAAAGCAGCAACATCAAGGTGGAATTGTCTAATGAGAGATTCTATTAAAAGCTGCTTTGAAATTACAGAACAGTTAAGGCAAATAACACAGTTGCCAAAAGATCAATTGCAAGATGAACAATATCATGAAATAACAAAATGTTTAGCTGATAGAGAAGAACTTTTACAAGATATAGTTCCTCCTTTTACAGATGAAGAAAAACAAGTAGGGAAACAAATTGTTCAATTAAATCAAGTGATTGATAAAAGGTTAGTAGAAATGAAGAAGGACATAGCTATTAAAATAAAAAACTTAAAGAAAAAAGAGCAGTCTAGCCAAAGTTATTTAGGCTATTCTCAGGCGGCTCCTAGTAGTTATTTTTTAGATAAGAAGAATTAAGGTGAATCCGATGTGGATTCACCTTTTTGTTATGGGGGTGAGGTTGATAAATCTGAAATGGGTATTTCTCTATCTTAATATGTGAAATAGAAATACTACATCAACTAGGTAAGTTTAGTCTTTAAAATTTATTCTTGTTCAGTCTTAATGCGTTATTGATTAGAATAATAAAAAAATGATTACATATACTGTTTGTACCATTTGTAAGGTAAAATGCTTTCCAAATAGTGAAAACATTGTGAGGTTTTTTGTTCAGAAATTCGACAAATTTTTTTAATGTTTCAAGAAGGGTTTAGAAGGGGTATTATAGAATTTATAGAGTATAGATTTACTCATTAATAGTTTTATTGAAGGAGGACTCACTTATGGATTATAACATTCGTGGTGAAAACATTGAGGTAACTCCAGCTCTACGCGAGTATGTAGAGAAAAAGATTGGAAAATTGGAAAAATATTTTAACAACACACCAAATGCAACAGTCTACGTAAACCTAAAGGTTTATAATGATAAAACAGCTAAGGTTGAAGTAACAATTCCAATGCCTAACCTTGTGCTTCGCGCAGAAGAAAGAAAAGAAGATATGTATGCGGCGATTGACACAATTACTGATAAGCTTGAGAGACAAATTCGCAAGCATAAAACTAAAGTAAATCGTAAGTTCCGTAATGATGGTAGTGTAGAAGTATTTGCTTTTGAAGGTGACGAGCCTGCAGTAGAAGTAGTAGATTCAGAGGAAAGTGAACTGGAAGTTGTACGTAATAAGCGTTTTGACCTAAAGCCAATGGACAGTGAAGAAGCAATTCTTCAAATGAACATGCTTGGTCATAACTTCTTCGTTTACACAAATGCTGAAACAGAAGCGACAAATGTTGTGTACAAACGTAAAGACGGCCGTTATGGTTTAATTGAACCTAATTAAGCAGTAACGAAGTTCTTTCTATAATGTAAGTCTAAGGAGTCGGCTTTTCATGTATCGTAAAGATGCAGGGGAGTCGACTTTTTCTTTGTACTTTAAGAAAGTTTAACTTCATTAAAGGAATAAAGTATAAGAAAAGACATCGACTTTCGCCATTAGGGGCGATAAGTCGTGTTTTTCTAATGTAAGTTATCCCGTTCAAACTGGTGCTAAGACTCCCACTTCAACAAGGCAGTAAAGATACGTAGACGAGTAAGTGGGAGATCAAGCACCAGTAAGAACCCGATTGGTTCAACTAATAATCGATGGTGGATGAATGCCCCCCACCGATTAAAGTTTCACTTTATTGTTTCTATTTTTAGCAAAAAGGATAAGATGTTAAAGTAATCACTTTTGTTGAAACTAAATGTTCCTTTATTTCGTATAACAGGAATGAATGGTTGAAAGCTTGTTATTATAAGAAATGATTTTAGAGTAGTATAATGAAATTACTTACCTCTAGATACCTCGCATGTACCACACGTATTAATACAATGAAGTGAACATAGGATTTGTGGGCATTTTTGCTTTTACCTTAATAAAACCCATCGAACAGTATGGAACTTTCTTTTCAGCTTCGTTTCGAACTGAAAGTTTTAGCATTAGGTAGAACGAGCTAAATAGGTGGCAATCGCTCTAGTCAGTATGTTGTACCATACATGTAGAAGTGGTAATATAAAAAAATGGATATTTCTTTTTTAAGTTCATATATTGTAGTCTTTTGGACTATAGTTTAATCAAATTGTGTATTATTCATCATCACAAAACAGAGGAGCGTTTGTGAAATGTTATCGATTTTAAATAAAGTGTTTGATCAAAATAAGCGTGAAGTGAAACGTCTGCAGAAGTTGGCAGATCAAATAGAAGGTTTAGCAGCATCTACGGAAAAGCTTTCAGATGCTGAATTACAAGCGAAGACGGAAGAATTTAAAGAACGTTACCAAAAAGGTGAATCTTTAGATGCGATGTTAGTAGAGGCTTTTGCGGTTGTTCGTGAAGCATCTAAGCGTGTACTTGGAATGTATCCATTCCCTGTTCAGCTAATGGGGGGCGCGACTCTTCATGATGGTAATATCGCGGAGATGAAAACCGGGGAAGGTAAAACCCTTACTTCGACTATGCCTGTATACTTAAATGCGATTACAGGAAAAGGTGTTCATGTTATTACAGTCAATGAATACTTAGCGTCTCGTGATGCGACTGAAATGGGTCATTTATACGAGTTTCTAGGACTAACAGTAGGTTTGAATTTGACTGGTCTTTCAAGAGAAGAGAAACAAGAAGCATATCGTTGTGATATTACGTATGGAACGAATAATGAATTCGGATTCGATTATTTACGTGATAACATGGTGCTTTATAAAGAGCAAATGGTTCAACGTCCATTGCATTTCGCTGTAATTGATGAGGTTGACTCGATTTTAATTGATGAAGCGAGAACACCATTAATTATTTCTGGTAGTGCTCAAAAGTCTACGCAGCTTTATATGGTAGCGAATGCTTTTGTTCGTACGTTAACGAAAGACACGGATTATACGTATGATGAGAAGACAAAGGGTGTGCAGTTAACAGAAGAAGGTATTAACAAAGCTGAGCGTGCATTTAAGCTGGATAACTTATTCGATATTTCTCATGTTGCGTTAAACCATCATATTAATCAGGCGTTAAAAGCGCATGTTAGTATGCATAACGATGTTGACTATGTTGTACAAGATGGTGAAATTGTAATCGTTGACCAATTTACAGGTCGTCTTATGAAAGGTCGTCGTTACAGTGATGGTTTGCACCAAGCGATTGAAGCAAAAGAAGGCTTAGATATTCAAAACGAAAGCATGACGCTAGCGACTATTACATTCCAGAACTACTTCCGTATGTATGAGAAGCTAGCAGGTATGACGGGTACGGCGAAGACGGAGGAAGAGGAATTCCGTAACATTTATAATATGAATGTTGTTGTTATTCCGACGAACCGTGAGATTACACGTGATGACCGTGCTGATTTAATCTATGCATCTATGGCTGGTAAATTCAATGCAGTAGTTGAAGATATTAAGCAACGTTATGAAGCAGGACAACCAGTTCTTGTTGGTACGGTTGCGATTGAAACTTCGGAGTTAATTTCGCAGTTGTTAACGAAGCATAAGATTCCTCATAATGTATTGAATGCGAAAAACCATGGTCGTGAAGCAGAAATTATTCTAGATGCAGGTAAGCCTGGTTCTGTTACGATTGCTACAAACATGGCTGGTCGTGGTACAGATATCAAGCTCGGCGAAGGTGTAAAAGAACTTGGTGGACTAGCTGTAATTGGTACGGAACGACATGAGAGTCGTCGTATTGATAATCAGCTTCGTGGACGTTCAGGTCGTCAAGGAGACCCAGGGGTTACACAATTCTATCTATCTATGGAAGATGAGCTGATGCGTCGTTTTGGCTCTGATAATATGAAGAATATGATGTCTCGTCTAGGTATGGATGATTCTCAGCCAATTCAAAGTAAAATGGTAACGAAAGCGGTAGAATCTGCGCAGAAACGTGTTGAAGGTAATAACTTTGATGCACGTAAACAATTACTTCAATATGATGATGTATTACGTCAACAACGTGAAATCATTTATAAGCAACGTTTTGAAGTACTTGATGGTGAGAATTTACGTGAAATCGTTGAACGTATGATTGCTTCATCTGTTGAACGTCATGTAGGTGCTTTCACTAGTCAAGAAGATCAAATGAACTGGCATTTACAAGGTATTATTGATTATATCAATGGTAATCTTCTTCAAGAAGGTGTGATTACTGTAGCTGATTTACAAGGTAAAGAAGCTGACGAAATCATTGAATTGATTCTTGCGAAAGTGAAAGAATCATATGATGAGAAAAAAGCGCATTTAGAAGCTGAGCAAATGCGTGAATTCGAAAAAGTAATTGTACTTCGTGCTGTTGATAGTAAATGGATGGATCATATTGATGCGATGGAACAACTTCGTCAAGGTATTCACTTACGTGCGTATGGTCAAATCGATCCGTTAAGAGAATATCAGCAAGAAGGTTTTGCGATGTTTGAAGAAATGATTACATCGATTGAAGACGAAGTGGCTAAGTATATTATGAAAGCTGAAATTCGTAATAATCTTGAAAGACAAGAAGTAGCCAAAGGTCAAGCTGTTCATCCGAAAGAAGACGGCGAAGAAGTGAAGAAGAAACCAGTCCGCAAGAAAGCCGAAGTAGGGCGTAACAATCCATGTCCTTGCGGTAGCGGTAAAAAATATAAAAACTGTTGCGGGCGCGCATAAGTCGTGATTTAAGCAACAATGGAAAGAGGATGAGCAGTTATGATTGCCGCCTCTTTTCCTTTGTAATAGAATAAGTATGGTATTTTATTTTAGAAATTGATTTAGTGATGGTACTTGAAAGCTTCTATTCATATGAGTGCTGTTGCTTTTCTTGAATATATTATTTAGAGGTGAATGAGCATGGAATTAGCAGAAATTAGGTCAGAGCTCGAAAAAACAGCTAAGAAATTAGCGGACTTTAGGGGGTCTCTTTGACTTAGAAGAAAAAGAGGCACGTATTGCAGAGTTAGATAATATTATGACAGATCCAGATTTCTGGAATGATCAACAAAAGGCACAAGGTATTATCAATGAAGCAAATGGTTTGAAAGAATTGGTTGAGCAGTTTCATTCAATGAACGAAACACATGAGAATTTGGAGCTTACTTTTGAGTTATTGAAAGAAGAACAAGATGAAGAACTTGAAAGTGAATTAATAGAAGAGTTAAATCAATTAACTGCGCAAATGAATGAGTATGAACTTCAAGCGTTGTTAAGTGGTGAATATGATCGAAATAATGCAATCTTAGAGCTTCACCCTGGTGCAGGTGGTACGGAGTCTCAAGATTGGGGTTCTATGTTGTTACGTATGTATACTCGTTGGGCTGAGAAGCAAGGCTTCAAAGTTGAAACTCTTGACTATTTAGCTGGTGATGAAGCTGGTATTAAGAGTGTGACGCTTTTAATTAAAGGTCATAATGCGTATGGTTACTTGAAAGCTGAGAAAGGTGTTCATCGTCTTGTACGTATTTCACCGTTTGATGCTTCTGGTCGTCGTCATACGTCATTTGTTTCATGCGATGTTATGCCTGAATTTGATGACAATATTGAAGTTGATATTCGTACGGAAGATTTGAAGATTGATACGTATCGTGCAACAGGTGCCGGTGGTCAGCATATTAATACGACGGATTCAGCCGTTCGTATTACACATATTCCAACAGGTGTTGTTGTAACGTGTCAAACGGAGCGTTCACAAATTAAGAACCGTGAACGTGCAATGAACATGTTGAAATCAAAATTATATCAACGTGAAATCGAAGAGCAACAAGCGAAGCTTGATGAAATTCGTGGTGAGAAGAGCGATATTAGCTGGGGAAGCCAAATTCGTTCTTATGTCTTCCATCCATATTCAATGGTAAAAGACCATCGTACAGGTACAGAAACAGGTAACGTTCAAGCTGTAATGGATGGCGATCTTAATGCATTCATTGATGCTTATTTACGTTCGAAGTTAGCATAATTCAATTGTAAGAAAACTGTCAGGATTAATTTCTGACAGTTTTTTTGTTTTTAAAGTTAAAAAATAGAATTATCTCATGATTAGTGATGGATAGGAAATAATAAATGAAGAGAATGGATAATGTTGATTGATTTACCGCTTTACTACGTTATCTGGCTGTTATTTACACGTTTTTATCTGTGGTGCTATACTCATTTTTGGCAAAAAATAAAAAAAGCCTCTTTTTAGAAGATGATAATGTGGAGGATCTTGATGAATAACATGAGTTTTTGGAATAAGGCAATGGAGTATGTTTACGTATTAGTAGGTTCAGCAATTGTGGCGATTGCCTTTAATGTGTTTTTACTTCCGAACCAGATTGCTTCGGGTGGAGTTAGTGGAATTAGTACGATTATGTATGCGAAGTTTGGGTTAGAGCCTGCATTCGTACAATGGTCTTTGAATATACCACTATTTATTGCAGGTTTTATTTTGCTTGGCACACAGTTTGGTGTGAAAACATTGGCAGGTACTATTTTCTTTCCGTTTGTGGTGTTTTTAACAAATGATTGGGATCCTTGGACGTCAGATGCGTTGCTTGGTGCTATATTTGGTGGAATGGGTGTTGGTCTTGGCCTTGGAATTGTATTTAAAGGAAAGGCTTCAACCGGTGGAACGGATTTGGCTGCGCAGATCTTACATAAATATACGCATATTAGTTTAGGGAAATGTGTGGCAGCTATTGATGGATTAATTGTGTTAGCGGCTTGTTTGGTCTTTGATATAGAGAAGGGTTTATATGCGTTAATTGGTTTGTATGCTACTGGTAAAACCATCGACCTTATTCAGATGGGATTTGATCACACGAAAATGACGTTGATTATTACGAATAAGGAAGAGGAAATTCGTAAAGCGATTTTTGAACATATCGATCGAGGCGTTACGGAGCTTAGTGGAAAAGGTGGCTATACAGATAGTGATAAGCCGGTATTGCTTTGTGTGGTTAATAACTCGCAATTCACAAAATTGAAACAATTAGTCAAAAGCATTGACCCACATGCATTCGTGGTTGTTACAGATGCATCAGAAGTACTAGGGAAAGGTTTTAATAATGCGTAGTATGGTATAATATTGGTGTATTTGTAACTTTTTTCTAAGGGGGAGTTTGTGTGAACAAAAAGCTACTTGCTTTGTTTTTGGGTACTTCTCTTGTTCTAGCAGCGTGTGGGGGAGATAAAGCGGAAGAAAAACCAGCTGAAAAGGGAGAAGCAGGCACTACGTCAACTGCTGATGCTGGTGAAGAAGCAAAGTTATATGACAACAAATGTTCAGGATGTCATGGGGGTAATCTTGAAGGCGGTGTAGGACCAGCGCTTGATAAGGTTGGAGCATCTAAGTCGAAGGAAGATATCGAAAAGATTATTAATGAAGGAAAAGGTGCTATGCCTTCTGGTGTCATTCCAGCAGACTCAGCTACAAAAGTTGCAGCATGGTTAGCAGAGAAAAAATAAAATTCAAGAAAAGAAATAAGCTATTCCTAATACACTATAGGTTTAGCTTTTTTTAATGGACATTTTGCGTTAGAATGAATAGGTTGGTTTAAATGGAGTATGTAAAAAACGTTATATTTGTCATATGAATTTGAAATGAAAATGTAATATTATTTACCCTGTATATGACAAAATTTGATGATATAATTGCTTATGTTAGTCAAATAGGTTTAGTAGATTGTATATTATTGCATCATATGAACGAAGCCTGTCGAAAACAGGCTTTTATACTGAATAAGCTCTGGAAATATGAATTGAGCGAAATATAGGTGGTTTTTTTATGATAGAAATGGTTGATGTTAATAAAACTTATCCGAATGGCGTTATAGCCGTAAATGGAATTAGCGTAAAGATAAAAAAAGGTGAGTTTGTTTACGTAGTTGGTCCGAGTGGTGCTGGGAAATCATCATTTATTAAAATGATGTATCGTGAAGAAAAGCCTACAAGTGGAACTATTACTGTGAACGGTGTAAGTCTAGCAAAAATAAGAAATTCAAAGGTTCCGATCTTTAGAAGAAATATTGGAGTAGTCTTTCAAGATTTTAAACTATTACCAACTCTAACTGTCTATGAGAATATTGCCTTTGCATTAGAAGTAATTGAAATAGAACCAAAAGAGATTAAAGAGCGTGTTATGGAAGTGCTTGATCTTGTTGGTTTAAAACATAAAGCTCGAATGATATCGACTGATCTTTCAGGTGGAGAACAACAGCGTGTTTCAATCGCACGTGCGATTGTTAATAAACCGAAAGTAGTTATTGCTGATGAGCCAACAGGTAACTTAGATCCTGAAACGTCATGGGAAATCATGAATATTTTCGAGGAAGTAAACAAGCGTGGAACAACGGTAGTAATGGCTACTCATAATAAAGAGATTGTAGACAATTTAAGACATCGTGTAATCGCTATTGAAAGCGGAAAGATTATACGTGATGAACAACGAGGTGACTACGGATATGAATATTAATAGTCTTAAACGTCACTTTAGAGAGAGCTTTAAGAGCCTTGGACGTAATGGTTGGATGACATTTGCATCAGTTAGTTCTGTAACAGTTACCCTTCTTCTTGTAGGTGTATTCTTTGTTATCATGATGAACTTAAACAACATCGCGAAAAATGTTGAAAATGATGTAGAAATTCGCGTGCATATTGATGTTGCGGCAACGCAAGCGGATATTGATAAAATAGGAACAGAATTGAAGGATATCTCTAAAATAGATAAAGTAACCTTCTCTAGTAAAGAACAGGAATTAAATAAGTTAAAAGATTCACTAGGTAAATCTTTTAGTTTATTTGAACAAGATAATCCACTGCGTAACGTGTATGAGGTGAAAACAAAAACACCTAAAGATGTTACAAGTGTAGCGAAGAAGATTTCGAAATTAGAATTTGTAGATAGCGTTCAATACGGTAAAGAATATGTAGAGAAGCTATTTGACTTCGTTGACATTGCAAGAAATATTGGACTAGCACTAACAATTGGTTTATTGTTTACAGCTATGTTCTTAATCTCTAATACAATTAAAATTACAATTGTTGCGCGTAGAAAAGAAATTGAGATTATGCGTTTAGTAGGTGCTACAAACTCCTTTATTCGTTGGCCATTCTTCCTAGAAGGCTTATGGCTAGGTATGTTAGGAGCAGTTATTCCAATTATCTTAATCGCAACAACTTACTATAATATGTACGAATATATGACTCCTCGTATCGGTAATAAGTTCGTAGAATTACTATCATTTAGTCCATTTATATACCAAGTATCTAGTGTGTTAATTCTAATTGGTGCTGTAATTGGTGTTTGGGGAAGTATGATGTCTGTACGTAAGTTCTTAAAAATCTAAACAGTGATGCGGGCCTACTATAGGTCCGCATCTTATTAGCTTAATTAGTAGAATAGAAATAGAAAGATAAGGGTGACGAGAATATTGAAAAGCAAATTATTCGTATTAAATGCAGCCGCTGTAATAGGACTTAGTAGTATTCTTGCTGCTCCTGCTGCATACGCGGAATCAATTAATAGTTTAGAAAATAAAAAGAGTCAAATTCAAGATCAACGCTCAGGTTTAGAATCAAAAGTAAATACAGCGAATGATAAAATTAAGCAATTGCAAGATCAACAAGATAAAACGCGTGCTGAAATGAAGCGAATTGATTTAGCTATCGGTGAGACGAATACTAAAATTCGTGAAAAAAATGAGCAAATTACAACTACAAAAGCTGAAATAGAAAAGCTGAAAGCAGAGATTGTTGTTCTAAAAGAACGTATTGCGAAACGTAATGATATCTTAAAACAACGCGCGCTAACTTACCAAGAGAATGGTGGTAAAACGAATTATTTAGAAGTAATCTTTGGCGCATCAAGCTTTGGTGATTTAATTGATCGTGTGTCAGCTGTTTCTGAAATTATGCAGGCTGATGAAGCTCTAGTAAATCAACATGAAGCTGATAAAAAGCAACTTGAAGAGACACAACAACAAGTAGAAAATAAATTAGCTTCTTTAGAATCTATGAAAAAAGATTTAGAATCTATGAAAGCTAAACTATCAACGCAAAAAGTAGAAAAAGATAAGTTAATGGCTCAGTTAGAAAAAGAAGAAAAAGACACTCATACATATAAGATGAGCTTAGAAGAAGAAGATGAAATGCTAGCAGCTCAGCAAGCGACAATTAGTAAAGCAATCGCTTTAGAGAAGCAACGCCAGAAAGAATTAGAAGAAGCACGTAAAAAAGCAGCTCAACAAGCGGCATTAAATAATGCTTCAAGTGGTGGCTCTGGTAGTAGTTCTAGTAGTAATTCTGGTGGCAGTTCATCAGGTGGAAATGTCAGCAATGAAAGACCAGCCATTTCAGGCGGTGCCTTTACAAGACCAGCTGTCGGTACACTAACGTCAGGATTTGGTGGACGTTGGGGTGCATTCCACTATGGTGTGGATATTGCGAATTCAGCTGATGTGCCAATCTTAGCAGCAGCAGATGGAATTGTAGCGCGTTCATACTATTCTTCATCATATGGTAATGCAGTGTTTATTACACACTCTATTAATGGTCAAATCTATACAACAGTTTATGCACATATGGAAAGTCGTATGGTAAGTACGGGAGCAACAGTTAGCAAAGGTCAACAAATCGGTATTATGGGGAACACAGGCGAATCCAAAGGACAACATCTACACTTTGAATTACACAAAGGTAGCTGGACACCTTCTAAGAGCGGTGCGATTAACCCAGTTGGAATCGTTCCTCTATAATAAAAAAAGACATCTTACAAATTGTGAGATGTCTTTTTTTATTACCCGGTACTAAAGATACGAGAAAAAACGTTACAAGAAAGTTCAAGAAGTCTGTGAAGGAATAGCAATTGAAAAGGGTATAATTCATTTGTAAGAAATATTACTATATTGAAAAATTATTAAATAGAAACATAATATTTCTTATTTGGAAAAACTTGTGAAATGTTGAACGAACTTATTTAGGAGGAGATTTAACATGATGTACTATTTACCAAGCAAGAATTTAATTGGAAGAGACTGTTTGAATGAGTTAGGATCAGAGGTTCAAAATTTTGGCTTTAAGAAAGCGCTAGTTGTAACAGATAAAGTGTTGAATGGTAATGGAGTTGTAAAGAAAGTAACAGATCAGCTAGACAAAGTGGATGTAGCATATACGATTTACGATGAAGTAAATCCAAATCCTACTTGTGCAGAAGTACATAAGGGTGTAGAGATTTTGAAGCTTGAGAACTGTGATTTTATTCTTTCAATCGGTGGTGGTTCTCCACAAGACTGTGCAAGTGCAATTAGTATTCTAGCAACAAATGGCGGTAATATCCGTGATTATGAAGGTATAAATAAGTCGAAGAAATTAGGTTTTCCAACAATTGCGGTAAATACAACGGCTGGAACATCTGCAGAGATTACGATTAACTATGTTATTACAGATGAAGATCGTGGCGTGAAAATGGTATGTGTAGATAAGAACAGTTTAGCATTATTATCTGTTAATGACCCAACTTTAATGTTCGACAAGCCTGCAAGTTTAACTGCAGCAACTGGTATGGATGCTTTAACGCATGCAATTGAAACAATTGTTACCCCAGGTGCAACGCCTCTTACAGATGCAACAGCACTAGAAGCTGTAAAAATCATCTTCAAGTATCTTCCAACTGCTGTAAAAGATGGGCATAATGTAGAAGCTCGTGAACAAATGGCATATGCTTGTTTTCTAGCTGGTATGGCTTTCTCAAATGCTGGATTAGGTTTTGTACATGCGATGGCACACCAATTAGGTGGGGTATACAATCTTCCACATGGCGTATGTAATGCAATGCTTCTACCAATTGTAGAACGTGAAAATGCGAAACATGCACCGAAGAAGTTCCGCTTCATTGCAGCTAAACTTGGCCTTGATGTAATGGGCAAATCTGATGAAGAGTGCAGTCAATTTGTTTTAGACAACATTGTCGCGTTATCGGAAGAAGTAGGAATTCCTAAATCACTAAAAGAGCTTGGTGTAGAGAATCCAGATTTAGACCTTCTTGCAGAAAATTCTCTAAAAGATGCTTGTGCTCCTGGCAATCCATTCATGCCAACTAAAGAAGAAACAATCGAGATGTTTAAAGAAATTTTATAGAATGTGCGATATGAAAGCTCTGTAAAGATTAATCTTTGCAGAGCTTTTTTTAAAACATATAATGTCCAAGCTATACATACATTGATAGAAAGTCAAGATAATTTCTTAAATGTTGAAAAGAGCCTGTTGTGAGAGTGCAGCCATGACAATCAGTCTACTAAAGCAACCTCTTTTGAAAGGAGCTCATTATGACGAAAAAGTGGATGCTTCCGGCAGCTATAACTGTATCGCTTACGGTAGGTGTTGCAGGTGGAATGTATGTTGGTCCTGATATTTTCTTGAAATGGAAGACTCCAAAGAATGATACGAGTGAGGAAGGACATTCTTTACAAATAGATTCAAAGACTGATTTAACAAAAGTAAAGCAAGCATATGATTTAATTCGTCAGTATTATTTTAAAGAAGTTGATGAAGATGTACTAATGTCGGGGGCGATACAGGGAATGGTATCGACCTTGAATGACCCGTACTCTGTTTATATGAATAAAGATGTTTCAGCACAATTTAATCAAGCATTAGATTCATCATTCGATGGAATAGGTACGGAAATCGGTGTAGAAAATGATAAGGTTATTATTGTTGCTCCTTATAAAAATTCACCTGCTGAAAAAGCTGGTCTGAAGCCGAAGGATGAAATTATTTCTATTGATGGAAAAATAGTAAAAGGATTAAATGTACAAGAAATTAGCATGAAAATTCGCGGGAAAAAAGGGACAAAAGTAACGTTAGAAATTAAGCGCTCAGGCGTTTCAAAAACACAAACTTTCGCTATTAAGAGAGATAAAATACCAGTTGAAACGGTTATGTCCGAAGTGAAGGAAGAAAGCGGAAAGAACATTGGTTATATTGAAATATCATCTTTTTCGAAAGATACATCGAAAGATTTCGAGAAGCAATTGAAAGCACTTGAGAAAAAAGACATTGAGGGACTTATCATTGATGTACGAGGAAATCCTGGTGGATTGCTTTCTTCTGTAGAAGAGATTTTGAATGAGCTGATAACGAATGATAACCCTTATTTGCAAACGGAAAATAGAAGTGGTGAGCAAACGGAATATTATACGAAGTTAAAAGAAAAGAAACCGTATAATATTGTTGCTCTTATTGATAGAGGGAGTGCTTCTGCATCTGAAATATTAGCGGCAGCTTTACAAGAAGCAGGTGGATATGCTCTTATTGGTGAAAAATCCTACGGCAAGGGGACCGTTCAGCAAGCTATTCCAATGAATGATGGTAGTGATGTGAAACTAACGGTTTCCAAATGGTTAACGCCGAAAGGTAATTGGATTCATCAAAAAGGTATTGAACCGACGATTGAGATTAAGCAGCCTGATTTATTTTGGACACAGCCTATCAATATTGACAAATCTTTAAAACGAGATATGACAAACGAGCAAGTGAAGCATGCACAAGAGATATTAAAAGGTCTCGGCTATGAACCAGGAAGAGAAGATGGTTATTATGACTTACGGACAGAGATAGCAGTAAGAGCGTTTCAAAAAAGTGAGGGTTTAAAAGCGACTGGAAATATTAATTTAAAAACAGCAAATGCTTTGGAAGATGAAATCAAAGATGAAATGAAAGATAAAGATAATGATATGCAGCTTCGAGCTGCAATACGCTATTTGTTGAAATAGGTGAGTGATGAGCACTTTAGTGAAATAGATAAGTGCTCTTTTTTGCTTTATTTTTGGCATAGGAATTGTAGCTCGTCTTTGATAAAATAGTAGTTAGCATATTTAGTATATTGTGAAAGGAAGGTGTACTTAGGTGGGAACAGAATGGGTCGTAGAATTAGTAAAGGGCATCGGTAAACTCTTTTTGAATCCACTATTTTACTATTCCTTTTTGCTTTGTATCGTAATGGGTTATCGACGTGTTAAGCAGGAAAGAAAAGACTTCAAGATTCGTGTGCAAGATGGTTTATATGAAATGAGAAATCTTCTGCCAATGGGAGTTGTGATTGGCTTAGTGCTTTCAATTTTGACGATTACTTTAGGGTTTACTATTCCTATTGTAGCTATACAAGTGATCGTTATTATGACAATTTTAATGAGTTTAACAACGAGATTTCGATTTTTATCACCTACATATGTCATAGGTATTACTATTTTCGTATTGTTTTTTCTTTACAAAAAAGATGTTCCTATTTCATTTCTAGGGGATGCAATTAATGAAATGGACGGTCAACTTTTTCCTGCATTAGCGATTGTGATGGGACTATTAATGATTGCTGAAGGAATTTTGATAAAGAAAAATGCGAGTAAGAGTACCTCTCCAAAGTTGATTACATCGAATAGAGGTATGATTGTTGGAGCGCATGGTTCTAAGAGAGTTTGGATGATTCCGCTTATGCTTTTTGTTCCTGGTGGTGAGCTTGCTTCACCATTTGACTGGTGGCCGGTGCTTTCACTAGGTGAAGGTATACAAGTAACGCCAATTCTAGTTCCATTCTTATTAGGCTTTTCGCAACAAGTACATGGAAGCTTGCCGAAGGAGTCCATTCAGATTAGTGGGCAAAGAATCATTGCTTTAGGAATACTCGTATTGGCTATTGCAATCGGTAGCATTTGGTTGCCTATACTTACTATAGCGGCTGCCACTATTGCTATTCTAGGAAGAGAATTGACATACTATTTTAATAAGCTTCACGAACAACAATCTCCCTTTTATTTTTCCAAACGAGATCATGGGGTACTTATTTTAGGAATTATTCCAGATTCACCAGCTGATAAAATGGCTTTAGAAGTCGGCGAAATTATAACGAAAGTAAATGGGACACCAGTACATACCGAAAAGCAGCTTTACGAAGCATTGCAATATAATCCCGCTCATTGCAAACTAGAAATATTAGACTCCAATAATCAAGTTCGCCTGGTGCAGAAAGCTCTTTTCCAAGGTGAGCATTATGAACTTGGCATTCTATTTATTCCAGAGGATCGGAATGAGAAGCAGACGGGATAATTGTTGTGTGATTTTCCATAATTAGTTAGAAATTTTTCAAAATAAGCTGGAGTGGTTTTTCAAAATTAATTGGAATTACTTGATAGCAAAAAAGCATGTTTCTGAAAATCATTGAAACATGCTTTTTTTAGTTAAGGTTATTGCACTAAAGCACCCGATAGTTTAAGTATATTCTTTCACAAACTTTATGATTGTGTTATCAAAAATCTCTATCCTTTTGTTATAAAAATGCAGTGTGAGAACTGCAAAACATTTTACTCTTTTGTTTTTTTATTACATAATCAACCTTGTGTTTCCTTGTAATAAAATGTAAAAACTATTCATCTTAAGTGATACAATTATCAAAAACAGGTGGGATTTTTAATGAACTATGATGATCTGATAGCCCAACTATTTTTATTTGTTATCACATTAGCAATATTATTTGGTGTTTATCGTGTTATTAAATTTGTATTTTCCCTAAAGAATCAGTCCAGTAATTCAAAGTCAGTTGAGGAAAAACTTGATAAAGTTATTGAATTACTAGAGAAAGATAAGAAAAGTTAATCTCTTCAGTTTGAAGGGATTTTTCTTTTAGATGACTAAATCATCCTTTTGTTTCCTAATCTTTCTTAATTCAAATTAACCAAAAATTGTATCTTTTCATAAAATTAAGTCTTAATTATGGTAGAAACTTCTGGTTGGGTTAATCTGCTTACATTTACAACTTTGCTATATTATATAGTTCCGATTGTTTTCGTAATTTGGTTTGTAATAAAATATTTCAAAATACAAAAGGAACGAAATGAACTTTTAAGGCAAATTTCCGAAAAACTAGATAAACCCCAAGAATAGAGACGAGAATAACTCGTCTTTTATCCTTGCGAAACTAAATAACTCTTTAGTTTAGTATTAGTAAATGACATAATTCTTCTTCCACTAACCTGCCCCGTTAGTCCAAAAAGAAAAAGCTACCCATAATTAAAGTGGACTAAATTTTTTTAATGAATGATGAAAAATTGTGGCATTTGTTCTAAGTATAGATACCTCATTCTAATTAATTATGAAAAAAACGCGTCCTAAATCCTTAAATCATTAGTTGGAAATTTTTCATATTAAGTTTGAATGGTTTTTCATAATTAATTGGAATTGTATTAAATAAATGATAAGAAGGTAATCATTTTTAGATTATCTTCTTTTCATATTCATTGAAATCTTTGTTGGAGAAATAATACATCATGAAAAACCTTTTGATTTCATTTACGAATTGCAATATGCCTATAAATCTTAATTAATGATAATCATTATTGTGCAAGCTCTACTTCTTTTTAAAAAAGAGGCTAAGAACACTCATTATTTTTCTTTTTATCGAAAAATAGCCATAATAGTGTAACAACAGCTGCTAGCATAACCATTAAGAATCCATACAAAGGTGTATGTGCTAACGATTGATGGTGAATAATGAAGCCTCCAATATATGATCCTAAAAATATTCCTATGTTGAAAGCGGAAATATTTAATGCTGAGGCCATTGAAATAGCTGAAGGCACATATTTTTCAGATAGTAGTAAAGCATATAATTGCAAACCAGGAACATTCATGAACATAAATAGACCCATTATCAGTACCATAATTAATCCGATAATCGGTGATTCAAGAGCGTAGCCAATGCCAAGTAACGCTAATGCAAGACCAACAAAAATAATAAAGATTGAACGAATCGGATTTTGATTAGCGAAATGGCCACCTAGTGTATTACCAATAGCTACGCAAATACCATAGACAACTAATATAATGACTACCGCATGTGGCGAATAACCCATATATTGTTCCAAAATAGGTGAAACATACGTGTAGACAACGAAGGCACCTCCGTATCCAATTGCTGTAATGAAAAGTATTAATAACATTCGAATATTGCCTAATACCTTACCGATATCACGTAAAGAGATTGGATTACCTTTTGATAATTGGTTGGGTACTAAAAAAGCATTACTAATTAAACCGATAATCCCGATAATGACGATAAAGATAAACGACATACGCCAGTCTGTTACTTGTCCAATAAATGTACCAAGTGGGACACCAGTCACAGTAGCTAATGTTAATCCTGTAAACATAAAGGCAATAGCACTTGCTCGTTTATTTGGTTCAACTACATCTGCCGCTATGACAGAAGCGATGGACATAAACACACCATGTGATAATGCTGAAATAATACGTCCTATTAACAGGATAGAGAAAATAGGTGCTATAGCTGCGGTTAAGTTCCCAACTATAAAAATGGTCATAACAAGCAATAAAACTGTTTTTCGACTAAGGGGAGATGTTAAGGCTGTTAATAATGGAGCCCCAACAGTGACGCCAAGTGCATATATAGAAACGGTTAAGCCTGCTGTGCTTAAAGATATACCAAAGTCATCTGTAATTAATGGTAAAAGCCCGACACTGATAAATTCAGTAGACCCTATACCAAATGCACTGATTGCAAGTGCTAGCAAAGTTAATTTAGCACTTGGCTTTTTTGAATGTGACATACTACTAATATCTCCTTTGATTTTTTATATCATGTGTAGTAATATTCATACACGCCTAAAAGATATGTAGAGTACTTTTGGTTATTTTTGAATATTACGGGGGTTACTATGCAAAAAATTTATAATATTGGTGTTGAAGCTACGCTTGAAGTCATTGGTGGTAAATGGAAACCAATCATTCTTTGTCATTTAAACCACCATGGTAAAATTCGAACAAATGAGTTTCGACGATTGATTCCAGGAATTTCACAAAAAATGCTCACAAGTCAATTAAGAGAGTTAGAGCAAGATGGATTAATCCTTCGAACAGTCTTCAATCAAGTACCGCCGAAAGTTGAATATTCCTTAACGCCCTATGGACAAGGAATGGAACCGATTCTGAACATGCTTTGCACTTGGGGCGAAAAGCATGTTGAAGTATTACAGGTTAAAGGCGAAGATGTAATTTTAAAACAACGTGATGAAATAGCCAAGTAGCAAACATCGTAATGAGAGGAGAAAGAGACTGTCAAACACCAGACAGTCTCTTTTCCTTTTAATGCTTATAGAGCAAAGTCGTATTCATCTGGATTTGGTCCAATTCGTTGTTCAAGATTCATTGCATTGATCATAGCCATTTCTTCATCTGTTAGATTAAAGTCGAAAATATCGGCGTTTTGCATCATTCGTTCTCTGCGCACAGATTTTGGAATAGTGATAATGCCGTTTTGTACATCCCAGCGTAAAATAACTTGAGCGTTTGATTTTCCATATTTTGTTGCGATTTTAGAAATAGTTTCATCTTCAAGAAGTCCACCTTGCATTAAAGGTGCCCATGCTTCAAGTTGAATTTGGTGCTTGTCACAGAATGAACGAAGCTCAATTTGTTGCAAGCGTGGGTGGAATTCCACCTGATTCAAAACAGGTTTAATACGAGCAAATGATAATAAATTTTGTAAGTGTGAAACAGTAAAGTTACAAACACCAATTGCCTTGATCTTTCCTTGATTATATAGGTCTTCTAGCGCTTTCCAAGATTCAGCATATTTATCTTTACCTGGCCAATGAATAAGATAAAGATCTAAATAATCTAACCCTAGTTTTTGTAGGCTCTCTTCATATGCAGCGATGGTTTCATCATAGTTTAATCCGTCATTCCATACTTTTGATGTAATAAACAGGTCTTCACGTCGTAAGCCAGTAGATGCTAAAGCTTGTTTAATACCTTCTCCTACACCAGCTTCATTGCCGTAAATAGTGGCTGTATCAATGCTTCGATAACCAACCTCAATAGCTTTTTTAACCATCTCAGCAGTAGCATCATTCTCTACTTGAAAAACACCTAAACCCATACCAGGCATTTGTAGGCCGTTATTTAATGTGATTGTATCTTGTAAATGATTAATCATGTTGAATCCTCCAATTGTTTGATAGCTTATTACTCCTTTATTATGAGGCCCCTATAGAGTAAAAAGAAGTACGCACATTTTTGTTACATAGAAACGTGAAGGTAACTTTTGTGAGTTGACAAGGGTTAGAGGCACCTAAATCTCTATTTCAATTTCAATCACCATCTTTTTATCAGTATTTTCCTAATTATATAGCCAAGAAAACGTGGGCAAACTAGTTTCTATTTGAACTATCCTGCACCGTTAGTGACATAACAAAAAAGGCTGCCTATTAGCAGCCTTGATCTTCAACTCTAGCACCCATTAAGTACATGTATTGCCAAACTTAATTTTTAAATCATTACAAGAATGCTGCTCCTTTCATATTATGAGGTCACCAGATATTTCTTATCGTAAGAGTTTTAAAGTTTCTCATACTCTAGATGGGCTTAGTTCACTTGTAGATTTTCTTCAGGAAATTAAGAGAGATACAGGTAAGAAACCACTTATTATTTAGTTAAAGTAGAAAAGATATATATCAAAAAATACAAATCATAAAACCATGA
>NZ_HG428742.1:153111-188464 GCF_000380245.2 Bacillus massiliigorillae | reverse complement strand
GTAACGTTTGAAGTTGAAGCAGGACAACGCGGTCCTCAAGCAACTAACGTTCAAAAAGGATAATTAACTTTTTCCTAGAAAGGGGATGTAATTCTGTAATTTACAGAGTTGCATCCTTTTCTTTTTCTCGAAAGAATTTTCAAAAACACTCATTACGAATTAACCAACCCATAATGCTTGGTAGTAACTAAACCTATCCTTTAAAAATCTCAAACCTATTCTGGAATACAGAAAAGTTTGAGATTTGTTATATCACTAACCTGCCCGTAGCTTCAGAAGAAAAAGACCATCAAATGATACTCTTGATTTTCTGCTGTTGCACCTGTTAGCTCAATAAGAACCCCTTTATTGAAACGTAAAAAGAAAACATAGAAACAACCATGCACATATAACCCCAAAACCCTTTTTTATCTTTTTGGAGTTCACCAAATCCCATAACTAACATCATAAAACCTAATAATAAAGTCATATAAGAGTTAAAATCATAATTTTCAGTTATCAAACTATAAACAGATAAACTAACAATAGTTATTGCTAAGACAATTCTTAACGTTAGTAGCATATTCCCCTCCCACAATACATGTGTACATATTAAAATCATACCATTTCCACTTTGCTTTTTGGAGGAATTTGAAAATCACTTATGGAACTAACCTGCCACCTAGCAGCATAAGGAAAAGCCGTCTAGATGACAAATCTAATCTTCTGCTATATAAGAACTGGTAGATATTTTTACTCTTTTGTTTCCTAACCATTTAATAAATTCGCCATATTCATTACTTACTTCCTCCAATTTTTTTTTATAAAATCTTCTCCGTTAATAAAAAAAGTAATATAAAGGAGCAATAATGAGAAAAATATATATCCTAACACTACCTTTATTATTAATGATTACAATATCTTCTGATTCTTATGAGATGTATAGTACCTTCACTAAATCAAATATTCTTGACCAATCAACCCTTCAAGTTGTTGAAAATATCTACTTTTCGAATTTATTTTATAATCCAAACGTTAGATTTAGTGATCAAACTATCTATATAGATTTAGAGGTAGATAGAAATATTTTAGAACTTAAACCCGTTGAGCAATTTATGAAATTTGAAATTTTCACAAGAAGACTTCGTTTTATTTTGAAAAATCACTCAAATGTAAATGGGGCTACCTTAAGCTCAAAGAATATAATTATTAACGCCCAATCTACCAGAAATTCATTTATATTTAATAGTAAATCGTTAAATAAAAAATTAATTTACCTAACAGATAGTTACCTATTACTTAATCAAAAAATCATTTTTTCCTCTTCGGAATTTAACCGAGTAAGTAGGTCGTACTTTTCGAATATAATTGAAAAGGTCAATGGATATGATGACATAGAAATAATTAGATATGCTCGCAAATTATTTGAAATAATGACATCTAACGGGAAATATTACGACCCAAAGAAAGATAATAAATTAATTTTAGATGCTATTTGTGATAAATTTAATATAACTAATGATGAATACTTTAAGATTGAGAATAAGTATTATTTATTTGGCGATTAACTTGAATATTTTCAAAAAATCGCCACCTCTATTCACATCCAGTACTTTATTAATAAAATTTTTTATATAAATTAAGGGATATGATTTATAGTAACCCCTTAATTTATTTTTTTTTGAAATAAATATTTAAGGGGTATATAGGATAAATCATCATGGAAGTATAGGTGGGAATTACTTGGCGATTCCCTTTATTATCGATGTAAACTTTGCACCTTAAAAAGAAGCCATTTCCTCAATTAATGGAGAAATGGCTTCTTCTTTAAAACATATTTGTTATTTTAATACTAATCATTACTAAAGAAATATTTTTCTAGAGAACTAGTTTATAAAATAACGTTTCTATTATTTTTGTTTAGATGCTTGATCTGCTTTGAATAAGAAAATCGCATAGTCTCCACGTTTTGCAGGATTGTTTGTTCCAAACTTTGTAGCAGAGATACCTTTTGTAATATCGTTATCTACTAGCGCTGAAACAGCATTCTTGTATTGTGAAGCTACATCTGTGAATTTCACGTCTGATTTTCCTTTTAAGTCAAAGCCTTTTTGAATCCATACTGCTAATTCACCACGAGTGATGATATCATTTGCACCGAATTTAGTAGGTGTTTTACCTGAAGTAATCCCTGCTTTTTTCAGTGCATTTACATATGGTGCTGTACGAGCAGGAACGTCTGTGAATACAGATTTCGTTTCTGTTTTGTCAACTTCTAAGCCAAGTACTTGTGTTAATAGTACAGCTGCATCTTGACGAATAATGTTATTGCTCACACCAAACTTCGTAGTAGAAATACCTTGTGCACCTTTTGATACAACAAAGTTAACGGCATCTTTATATTGTGCTGCAACATCTGTGAAAGGTAATTCTGGTGTTACTTTTGCTTCGGATGTCATGATTTCATGTAGTGTTGGTGAAATACCATCCCACTCTACTTTAATTTCAAATACATCGCCTAAAGAAGCTGTGTTGAAAGTATTTAAACTACGGTCTAATGTACCGATTTGCTTCCAGCCATCTGCGTTTCGTACAGATACTTTTGCCTCTGAGATTGTGCTTGGACTTTGTGAAATGCTGATTTTGCCAATCTTTGTGTTCTCAGAAATACGGTAAGTTAATGAACCTGATTTTGAAACTGTTGCATCTGGTTTGAATGTTGTATTTAATTTACCATCGATTAAGTTTGTTGCTTCAAACTTAGCTTCAGCAGCTGGTGTAACCTCAAATGTCACATCATTTGCAGAGTATTGAACTTCTAAGTTTTTCACATCAAATGTAATTGCATTTTTCGTGTTGTTCATTAAACGAACATAACGTGCATTTGTTGCTTTTGTTGCATCTGTAACTTTAGTCCATTCAACACCATTGATTGATGTTTCTAAAGTTAATTGATCTTTGTTTGTAACATCAGCATTGATTGCTGTTAATTCTTTAATTTTGTTTAGCTTGATACCAACATATTGATCTTTAGCTAATGTAATACCTTTTACATCTTCAAGTTTTGCGTTAGTTGGGAAGATGTCTACGTTCTTTCCTTCTACTGCTTTAACGTTTGTATAGGCATCTCTCTTAATGTGTTCTGCATCATCTGTGTTGATTGATAATTCACGGATAGAAACCCAGTTACCTTTGATTTCACCTGTTGGAATTACTTTGATATGTTTCGCTTTTACATTGATGTCTTCGACAACGATTTTTTGCGTATTTGGACCATATGCTTTTCCATCTACGTCTTTCCAGTTCTTGCCGTCCATAGAATATTGGAATTTAACATAGTTAAATGCATCACCAGCACCTGGCTCACCTTGTTCGAAAATAATACGTTTAACGTCTGTTACTTCACTTAATTCTACTGCAACATAATCGTCTGCTTTATAACCACGGCTAATCCACATTGTTGATAAACGATCTGTACCGCCATCTACGATATTTTGAACATGTCCCCAATAGAATTTAGGACCCATGTTTGTGTAAGGGCGAAGTACTAATTTATCCGTATCTGGATTAACTGCTTTCGTATACTTTTCGCCTACTAATCTTGCTAAATCATTTACGAATGGTACTAAATATTTTGCGCCTGGTTCTGGTCTGATTTGACCATTATTGATTGCTGGAATTCTATGAGATCTTGAAGCCGTATACTCATCTTGACCTTTAACATAGAGCTGCATTGCAGCATTATAATTACCTTGTTCAATAGCAACAGCTGCATTGATATAGGCAATTGTTGATTCAGCTACGTCTCTTAAAGAATCAACCCAACCTTTAATTTCTTTTACTAATAGTTCATTTTTAGATTTTTTTGCGAAGTTATTTGTCGCATCTAAAATCTCTTGATATTCAGCTAGAAGGACCTTGCTATCTTCGATAATAGACTTTCCAGCAAATAAATTCTTTGTGAACTCTTCGATATATGGAGCTAATTCTTCAGACTCTTCTAAAGCTAGACCATGATAGTGAGGAGTTGGATCACTCATATGCTTAGCAAATGTGTGTAACTCTTCTGATGCATCTGGCTCAATGTACTTGAAAGAATCTTCCCAACTCTTGTCCATATCGAAATCTGCTCTATTCCAACCATAGTCAGCGATTGCGAATAAAGCTACTTTTGAAGCTTGAGCTTCTTGCATTGGGTTTGTTACAATACCACGGAAGTTTGAAACCTTTGGATCTAACATTTCAGCTTTACCCATTAGTAAACGCTTACTGTTAATATCATTTACTGGCCAGTTTAACCACATGAATGGTTCACGGCCAACTGCTTCTTT
The DNA here is from genome assembly GCF_000380245.2 of Bacillus massiliigorillae. Taxonomy (GTDB): domain Bacteria; phylum Bacillota; class Bacilli; order Bacillales; family DSM-1321; genus Bacillus_AD; species Bacillus_AD massiliigorillae. The sequence goes on along the minus strand of NZ_HG428742.1, from coordinate 184,154 downwards.
AAAGAAATCGAATGTTGGTTTATTTACATTTCCAAGAATAACGTCACCTGTCCATAAAATCTCAACAGATTCAGGCATTTGTCCGATTGTGTTTAAGTATTCGTTTTTAACGTTGTTACCTGCAGACTCTTTTGTATATACCTTAGGAACGAAAAGGAAGCTATATACATCGCCTTTTTCTAGGCGCCACTTTTCTAAATCCTTCATTAATCGTACTTGGTCTTTTGCTTCGCCTTCTACAGCATCATCCGTAAGTACACCAAATTGACGTACACCAACATCATATAACTGCTCGAACTTTGTAATGATTGTTGCTAAATCTTTTTGATATGTTGCTTCATCATCAAATTTGATTGCATTGTGTAAGAATGGGTGAATTGTCCAAAGGAATTTGCTCTTTGAAGCAGCTCCGACTTCAACCATTTCTTTAATTTCGGCTAATTTTTCAGCTGGGTATGGTTCTCTCCATTTAATGCTGTGATACTCATCATCTTTTGGTGCGAAGACGTAAGCATTCATCTTAAAGTCTCCACCAAATTCCATTAAGCTCATACGGTTTTCATTGCTCCAAGGAATACCATAGTATCCTTCGATAAATCCGCGCCATAGACCATCTGAATAATCTTTAATTAGTAGATTTCTAACTTGAGAATCTTCTAATTGTTTAAAAATCATTTTTAACGTTGTAATCCCGTAGAAAGCAGAATCTGTATCTTTCCCTAAGACAGCGATTACATTGTTATCAACAGATACGATATGAGCATCGTTTTTTGCAAAATGAGCCTCATCATCTAATCCTTTTGTATTGAAGTATGTATCAACGAATTCGCCTGAGTTGTTAATCCCAACGATTACGTTTGTTTTTCCTTCTTGAATTTCTGTCCCTACTGTATGATTAATATTTTTAATTGCTAAAACTTCGATTAAACGGTTTTTTGTAGCTTCATCTAAGCCACTTTCAAAGACAACGTTTACATTTGAACCTAAGTTAAGGTTTCCTTCTTTGTAAACAATGCTTTGAGGAATCGGATAGATTTCGTAATCTTTACTATCTTTTCCTGCATTACTAACTTTTTTACTAGTTTCTTTGTTGCTTTCTTCTGCGTGTGCAATAAAGCTAGTTGGTAGTAATGAAACTAACATGACCAAAGACATTATTAGTGCTAATAAAGCTTTAGGCTTTTTTCTAGATAAATGCATGTAATTTCTCCTTTTCAATTAAAAGTAGTTTGGCGTGAATGAATTACATGTTTTTCTATCTTATTTACCCACTATGCAATCGCTTACAATATAAGGGAGGAATTTACCTCTAAAATAAAAAAGTAAGGTAAAAATCTCAATCGAATAACATGTTCAACAAATCACAATTTTTATATTAATGTATCAGAATAATTTTTTAAACACTATTTTTAAATAATGGTCTATACCACACATGTTTGTGACCAAACTGTGAACAAATAAACGTGTGATACCTATTGGATAAATCTATAACAACTGCCACTGGTCTTACGCTGAGTAGTGTTGGATTCTCTGAAGAGTATGTCTTCGGTTTAGGCGTTTTCCTTCCATGAATAATATCGAGAGGTGAATCTCCTCGCAGATTATGGAGTTCAGTATTGTAGGAATGACCTTTCCTGATAGCGAAATCATCTATATTCCTAAATGATATTACTAGTGAAGGATAATCTGGTTCATTATAAGGAATCACATTAATAATACTGTTAGTAAATGAGAAGGATGAAGGCTAATTTTAGTTATCATCCTTTTTATTTTTTAAAAAAAATGAACGATATGATCATGACAATCGTACTATCTGTAAGCCTACTAAAAAGGAGGGACTATGATGTTAGAAATAAACCATTTTTCAAAGAGTTTTAAAGGTGATAAAAAAGTTGTAGAAGATTTAAATCTGAAGGTAGAAGCCGGAGATTTATATGGTTTTATTGGTCACAATGGAGCGGGTAAAACAACTACTATTAAAGCAATTGTAGGGATTTTGGATTTTGAAGAAGGTGAAATAAAAATCAATAATCTCTCTATTAAAGATAATGCCGTTGCTTGTAAGCAGATGATGGCTTATATCCCAGATAATCCGGATTTATATGAGCATTTGACAGGTATTCAATATATTAATTTTATTGGAGACTTATTTGGAGTTAGTCAATCTCAACGTGAAAGATTGATTAGTCAATATGCGAATGAATTTGAAATTATGGACAGACTGGGCGATTTAATTTCATCTTATTCACATGGTATGAAGCAAAAGTTAGCAATTATATCGGCACTTATTCATAAGCCGAAGCTACTCATTCTAGATGAGCCTTTTGTTGGTTTAGATCCAAAAGCAGCGCATACATTGAAGGAAATTATGAAGGATTTTTGTGCAAATGGAGGTTCCATCTTTTTTTCCACACATGTTCTTGAAGTGGCTGAAAAGCTATGTAATAAAATCGCTATTATAAAAGCTGGACGATTAATGATGAGTGGCGAGACTGCAACGGTGAAAGGCACTAGTAGTCTTGAAGACGTGTTCTTGGAGTTGGTTCGAAATGAATAAAGTATGGTATTTGCTAAAGGTACAATTACTACAGTTTTTTGGGCTTAATAAAGCATTGCACGCAAAGAATCCAAAGGAAAAACGAAAATGGATGGCTATTTTTATTGGCATTATTGCGCTTATTGTTTATATGTTTGTCATTTCGTTTTTTTACAGCTATTCAATGGCATCTATGTTTGAAAAGATTGGAAAGATGGAGCTTTTGCTAGCTATTATGATGGCTGCAACTAGCCTAATGACCTTTATGGTCACAATCTATAAAGTGAATGGCATCCTATTCGGTTTTAGAGATTATGATATTGTAATGTCGCTACCAATCAAAACGAGTATGGTAGTGGCAAGCAGAGTGCTAATGCTTTATGTGATGAACTTGGTGTTTTCATTATTACTAATGATTCCTGCAGGCGTTGTGTATGCTATGAAGGTGGTACCTGGTCCACTTTTCTATGTGCTGTTTATCGTAACGTTGCTTTTTATTCCGTTATTACCAATCATTGCAGCAACCATAATTGGCTCGGTAATCATGATAATTTCTGCTCGATTTAAGTATGCGAACTTTCTTAATCTAGCGATGACATTTGCTGTTTTGCTCATTTTTATGGGCGGAATGATGAATGTGAACGGTGGTGTAGAGGATCTTACGAATATGAGTTTAGCTTTAATGGAACAAGTTAATACATTGTATCCTCTTACAGGTATGTATGTGAATGCGGTTTGTCAGTATAGTCTGCTTTCCTTGCTCCTGTTTATTGGCATATCAATAGGTGCGTTTATGTTATACGTAGTTATTGTTGGAGCGAAATTCAAAAGTATCAATACACAATTGATGACGAAACGAAAAAATGGTCGTTATCAGATGGCAGAGCAAATTCAATCATCACCATTTAAAGCATTATATAGAAAAGAGTTAAAGCGATATTTTTCAACTTCTATTTATGTGCTGAATACTGCTTTTGGACTTGTACTTTATACAGTAGTAACCATTGCTCTTTTATTTATGGGCACAGAGCAAATAAGTGAAATGATCAAAATGCCACAGCTATCGTTGTATATCAATGAGTTTGCCCCTTTTGTTGTTTCGGTTTTTATTGTGTTGTCATGTACAACGATGAGTTCGATTTCTCTTGAGGGGAAAAATCTTTGGATTTTACAATCATCTCCCATTGCAGTTCAAACAATTTGTTTGAGTAAGATTGCTGTGAATTTAACGCTTACTGTACCAGTTATATTCGTCAACAATATATTGCTATTGTTTGTGCTACAAACAAGCTTTATCGAAGGCATATTATTGTTTGCTGTTCCGCTTGTATATACCTTATTTATTGCTTTTATGGGGATTGTTATCAACTTGAAATTCCCTAATTTTGATTGGACGAACGAAGTGACAGTTGTGAAGCAAAGTGCGGCATCACTTATTGCCACTTTTGGAGGATTATTTAGTATTGGTATTCCTTTTGCTTTGTTAATGGTTTTGCCAAACATAAATCTGTATATCTTTATGCTTGGAGTAATCATTGTTCTATTAGTGCTTTGCATAATGATGTATGTGTATATGACAAGAAAGGGAGAGCAAGTATTTAAGGCATCATAAAGGATGTTTTCCAATTATTGTTTGACGGAAATAATCTTTCATGTTACATTAATCACATAATATAAAAAGGTGTGGTGAAGTATGTCGGTAGTAGGTATCAACTAATATTTAGTTGAATAAGGTTTTTAATTTCTGGTTAATGCCAGTTTATTAATAATGCCTTTTTTCATAGTGCGATTGAGCGCTATGAAATACCTACTATAAGACTGCTTCCTTTTCCATATATTCGTTTAACATGTAGAATGTTAAAACGTAAAGCATGGTGGGGTTTGTCCTGCCATGTTTTTGTTTTTATTAGTGTTATGTTCTACATGTGTATTCGATGTACGATCTTGTTTTGTGACAAGGTTTATGCCCGCAGGAGCTTTCTAGCCATTTTAGTGTTCTAAATTGGCAAAGTAGGAAAGGTACTTGCGGGTTATTTTTTGAAATGAGGAATGAATATATGAATACAATGACCTTTGATAAATTACAATACAATGAATTAAAAGATAAAGTGAAAAGCCATTGTGTAAGTGGCTTAGGTAAAGCATTACTAGACACATTACAGCCAAGTTCGAATATAAAAGTAGTTAGAAATCGCTTGAATGAAACGAGTGAAGCTCGAAAGCTTTTGGATGCGGAAAAACATTTGCCTTTAACAGGAATATCTAATATTACGAGCCATATTGAAAAAATAGAAAAAGGAATGATATTAACCCCAGCAGAATTAATCGCTGTCTCTGACTTTTTAAGAGGTTGTCGAAGAATTAAAAAGTTTATGAGCGATAAAGAATTTTTTGCTCCTGTACTGTTTGCATATGCACTTTCCATGACTGAATTTCGAGACATTGAAGAGAATATCTTATTTGCGATTAAAGGGAGCCGAGTAGATTCAGAAGCAAGTAGAGAATTGAAACGAATTCGAAGTCATATTGCGAAAACAGAAGAGAAGATTGAAGAAAGACTGAATAAGTTTTTGAAAAGCGGAGCGAATAAAGAGTATATACAAGAATTTTATATTAGCAAGAAAGATGATCGCTTTACGATTCCTATTAAGGCTTCATTTAAAAATCATGTTGCGGGAACAATTGTTGAGACATCTTCCAAGGGTTCAACGGTGTTTATGGAGCCAGCCGCAGTTTCAAAGCTTAATGTAGAATTAGCATGTTTGAAATCAGAAGAATCGGTTGAGGAATATCAAATATTAGCGACATTAACGGGAACGATTTATGAAGCAATTCATGCAATCCGTATCAATATTGAATGCATTAGTCAGTACGACATGATTTTTGCAAAAGCAAAATATAGTAAGAGCAGCGATGCGGTTGAACCAAAGATTAATAATCATGGCTATATTCGTTTAGTAAGCAGTAAGCATCCTTTATTAGAAGGAAATATTGTGCCGCTTGATTTTGAAATTGGTCAGGATTATCGAAGTTTAATTATTACAGGTCCAAATGCGGGTGGAAAAACGGTCGTATTAAAGACGATAGGTATATTAACGTTAGCTGTTATGTCAGGATTTCATATTATGGCGAAAGCAGGGACTGAAATTGCGATTTTTGACAATGTATTTGTTGATATTGGTGATAATCAAAGCTTAGAAAACGCACTGAGTACCTTTTCATCTCATATGAAGAACATTTCAGACATTATGAGTGCCTCTAATAATAATACTTTACTGTTATTTGATGAAATCGGAAGCGGGACTGAACCGAATGAAGGTGCTGCATTAGCTATCGCTATTTTAGAAGAGTTTTATCATATGGGATGTATCACTGTTGCGACAACTCACTATGGAGAAATCAAAAGATACTCCGAAATGCATGATGACTTCATGAATGCAGCCATGCTATTTAACAGTGAAGAATTGAAGCCAATGTATAAGTTATTGATTGGTAAATCAGGAGATAGTAATGCACTTTGGATATCTCGCAAAATGAATATTCGTGAACATGTTCTGAAACGTGCTCAACAATATATCGAAAACAAAGAGTATAATTTGGATGCTGTAAAAGAAAGTAAAATTAAAAAATCGATGAAAGAAGAAGTTCAGCAATCAGAACGATACAATTACGAAATAGGCGATCGAGTGAAATTAATCGAGCAGGATGATTATGCGATTGTATATAAGCCGCTAGATAAATTCAATAATGTTACGCTATTTTACAAAAATGAAATGATTGAAGTGAACATGAAACGAATACAGCTTGATATTAAAGCAACGCAACTATACCCTGAGGGTTATGATTTAAGTACGTTGTTTACGAGCTTCCAAGAGAGAAAGCTACAGCATGATTTAGAACGAGGTTCGAAAAAGGCGTTACGAAAAGTTCAGAAAGAGATTAGAAATAAAAAATAGAAAAATTATATGTATAAGGAAACTATAATCGCTGGATTTTTGTTCAATCTCCTTAAATATTAAAAATTAAAACGTAAAAGAGGCGTCCTGAAAAGTGATTCTCAATCACTTTCAGGGCGCCTCTTTATGATTTTAAGTTACTTCGTACATGTTTTTCATTTATGGCTAATTAAGTTCAAGTTTTACAATCATTAGATAATTATGTAATATTTATGAAAAAGAAGCGAGAAGCCTTATGAAGCAGGTGGAGGATAGTTTCTTTCATTCCTCTAATCAGTTATTTAGTTAGCTTGATAAATATGAACTTATCAAAAGGAAGTGTTGAAATATGAATAAATCCTCTAATAATAAACTGAAATTATCGATTTTAGATATTGCTACGATACAGAAAGGAAACACTGTATCGCAAACTTTACAGGAATCAACAGAACTTGCACAATTAGCTGATTCTTTAGGGTATACCCGTTATTGGTTTGCAGAACATCATAATACGGTAAATCAGGCTAGTACCTCTCCAGATTTAATGAGTGCTCATGTAGCTGCACACACTAAGAAGATTCGCATTGGTTCAGGCGGAATTATGTTACCTAATCACAGTCCGTTGAAGGTGGTGGAGAATTTTTCACTGTTAGAAGCTTTACATCCTGGAAGGATTGATCTCGGTATTGGAAGAGCACCTGGAACGGATGGAATGACAGCCTTTGCTCTGCGACGCTCACGAGAAGCGGTAACTTCTTATGATTTTCCTACACAGCTAAACGAAATGCTTGCGTTCTTTTCGCAAAGTTTTCCTTCAAATCATCCGTTCAGTAAAATTACTCCTACAGCAGACACATCATTGATTCCGGATATATATATGTTAGGGTCGAGTGATGGAGGGATGAGATTCGCTTCTGACAAAGGACTAGGATTTGCTTTTGCTGCACATATTTCTCCTCATCTAGCTATACCTATGCTTCAGGCCTATCAACAGAACTTCAAGCCTTCAATATATATGAAAAAACCTAAAAGTATTCTATCCATTATTGTAATTACGGCTGAGACAGATGAGGAAGCGGAATATTTGGCTGGACCAGTTGAATTATATTGGACCAGATTGAGTACAGGGAGCAGAATATTTTCATTTGCTACGCCAGAGGAAGCAAGTAAACATGTTTATTCCCCTGCTGAAAAAGCTGCCAGGGAAGATAACAAGAGCCGATTTGTCATTGGCAATGTAAAGAAGGTTGCAGAGAAGCTGAGAAGTCTTGCTGAGGTAGCAAAGGTTGATGAAATCATGTTGGTAGAATTTTATCCGGAAAAGGCCGCACGTTTTAAAGCATATCAATTGTTGGCTGATGAATTTCAACTTTGTTTTTAGAAAGAAGTATTGATTTGTTCGATTTTGAAATGGAGTAGGCTTTTGGAGGAATCATCTTCTTTTATGTCGAAATATAGAATGAATAATAGTTCATTTTTAAAAGGGGTGTTCATTATGTGGAAGAATTTCGTGGCAATAGGTGATAGTTTTACAGAAGGAATAGGTGATGAAGTAGAAGGTGTAGAATTAAAAAGTTGGGCAGAACAATTTTCTCAACTATTTGAGCCGGCTTTATCGTTAACTAACTTGGCTAAGAGAGGATTAATTGCGAAGGAAATCCGTTCACTGCAATTAGAAAAAGCGGTAGCGTTGCAGCCTGATTTAGTAAGTATCATTGCGGGTGCGAATGATATTTTAAAAGGACGATGGAACCCTGAGGAATATAGAGAAGAGATGAGATTAATGGTAAGCACATTGAGTGAGAATGGTGCAGCTATTATCATAGCAAATCAACCAGACTTCTCGACAAGATTACCAATTTCAGATGAACAAAAGCAAGTGGTAAAGAAGCAAGTACTTAAAGCTAACGAAATTATTGATTCTATTTGTAAAGACTATGAAGTGTTTCTTATGGATTTTTGGAGTCACCCTTTTTCTAATGATCTTACTCTTATATCAAAGGATTTGGTACATCCAAATTCAAAGGGGTATAGAGAAATCGCTCATGCAATTTTTGAACAAGTGAATGCTAGTACGATTAGCTAAGTAGCTTATTAAAATGTACATATTTAGATGTTGACGTATTAAAAAAATGGTGCTATCTTTTGAATGGATGAAAAAAACAAATGAATACTCTGTTAGGTGAGGCTCCTGTATAGAGATAAGCTGCTGCCCAAAAATGTCGAGAGACGCCAATGGGTCAACAAGAAAGGTCGGAATGAAGGCTTTTTTTAACGTAGCTGGTTAATAACCTATGCTATACAGTGCTAAAGCTCGACGAGGGAGAGGTTTGCTTATGCTACTATTGACTGCTGGAAAACAGTAGTTTTATTAGTGCGTGTTTTGAATTTGGTATTAAGACCTTTACTCGTTGTTGAGTAAAGGTCTTTTTTGTGTGGTAGGAAGTATACAAATTTGCGAGGTGTCGAACCTTACACCTGCCACGCTCGGTCATAAGCCAATCCATTTTGAAAACCAAAAGAGGGTTTTCAAGAATGGCTTGTCTAGCCTTTCGCGTGTCTCCTTTTTCATTGAAGTGAAATCAAGGAGTAAAATCATTTATAAAAAAGGACCGGTGACGGTTTTTCTTATTAGGAGGTGGAGAACTATGTTATTAGATGACCCAAGCCCGATACCCATACGTTTTACATTTATATTTCAGTATATAAGCGGAAAGCATCTTGCTTCTCCACCTCTAAAAGAATAGATAGAGAGAAACAATTTAGCGTTCCACTTAAAGTGGAGGTTATTAGCTATGACAACAAATATATCTACAGATCAAATCACACTAAAGGTGATTAAGTCTTTAAAAGAAGGAAAAAAACAAGATTTTCAACGTGTATTAGATGAGCTTCAACCGTATGATATCGCATTTATTTATACAAATTTACCTGAAAAACATCATACTCGATTTTTAGTTTTTATGACTCCAAATCAAATAGCGGATTTAATTCAAGAGCTCGAAAAGGAAAATCAACTTGAAGTTTTAACTAAGCTAGGTATTGAGAAATCTGGTCATATTATGGATTTAATGGACAATGACGATTTAGCATCTTTACTACAAGATTTATCTCCTGAAAAAATTCAGCAACTTCTTGGGGGAATGAAAAAAGAAGAATCAACCATTGTACAAAATATCATGAACTATCCTCCTGAAACAGCAGGGCGATTAATGACGAATCGATTCGTATGGATTTCACAAAACTATACAGTAAGAGAAGCGGTTGATAAGCTAAAAACATTTGCTGAGTTCTCAGAAACCATCAGCTACTTATATGTTATTGATGAAAAGAAAAGTTTAGTTGGTGTAGTATCCTACCGTGATATCCTCTTAGCTGGTGAGCATGAAAAAATAAGTGATATTATGTATAGCAGGGTTATTTCAGTATCTGCTGACACGGATCAAGAGGAAGTGGCTCATTTAATTGAACGTTACGACTTCGTTTCGATTCCAGTAGTTGAAAATAACGTGCTTGTTGGAATTGTAACAGTAGATGATATTCTTGATGTTGTTATCCAAGAAGCGACGGAAGATATTGAAAAACTATCTGCATCTGGTAAGGATATTGACTTTGATACGAAAGCATTTGTTGCGGCGTATCGTCGTCTTCCTTGGCTGGTTTTGCTTCTGCTAATAGGTCTAGTTTCTGGTACGATCATTAGTCAATTTGAAGAAACGTTATCAAAAGTAGTCGCACTTGCCTTTTTTATGCCGATGATTGCAGGAATGACAGGTAATACTGGTACGCAATCACTAGCTGTAGTTGTTAGAGGTTTAATCACACGTGAAGCTGATAAAAAAACAGTGTTGAAGTTAATCTTACGTGAATTAAAAGTGGGTTTAATCATTGGGGTTACATGTGGAATATTAATTTCTATTATTGCTTACGTATGGCAGGGAAATCCAGTTCTTGGCTTTGTTGTCGGTAGTTCATTAATTATTACATTGATTATTGGAACGTTAGCAGGAACGGTAGTACCTTTAATTTTATATCGTTTTAAAATAGATCCAGCTGTTGCTTCTGGTCCTCTAATTACAACGTTAAACGATATACTATCGCTTTTAATTTACTTTGGTATTGCTACTAAATTTTTAACTTATTTAACATAAAAGATATCGAAACGACTTCTAGTATAGAGGTCGTTTTTTTGTTGTTTTGAAAATATGATAAATATTTTTGTTGTTTAATGTCTTACACATTACTTTGACAGACAAAGTAATGTGGCGTATATTATACTTCAGGAGGTGTAGTAAATGAAAGGTAAGATCTCCTCGGACTTAATTAGAGGGCATACAGACACAATTGTGTTAGGTATTTTGCGTAATGAAGACAGTTATGGTTATGAAATTTATAAGAAGATTCTCGAAAAAAGTGAAGGCTTATATGAATTGAAGGAAGCAACATTGTATTCGAGTTTTAGACGATTAGAGCAGGACGGAAACATATCCTCATATTGGGGGGATGAAAGTCAAGGCGGCAGAAGAAAATATTATACAATTACGGCCGCAGGTGAAACTTTATACGAAAGAAACAAAACAGATTGGGCATTTACAAAAGATATTATTGATAAATTATTGTAGGAGGTGGGAAGTGTGAACGAAAAAATACAAAGGTATGTGAATCAATTGTTTGTGGAGTACCCAGATTCACAACAATTAAATGAGTTGAAGGAAGAAATTATAGCTAATTCACAAGCTCGCATCCAAGAGTCTATTTATAATGGTATGTCGGAAGAAGAAGCGATTCATAAGGCAATGAAAGAGCTAGGTGACGTGAGTGAGGTAGCGGAACAAATCAGTACGAATAAGAAATATGAAGTAATCGATCAAATGTTTAACCATAAACCTATAGAGAAGAAGTATGCGCTTGGTTATGCTTTGGCTACGGGTGTGATTTTGTTTGGAATTATCACAGCTTTAATTGTGTACTTCCAAAGTGGAAACTTATTTATATCAGTATCTACTCTTTTTCCTTTTGCTGTAGGAGCAGTTCCGGCGTTTGTTTTCCTAAGCTTAATACGTGAAACAGCGGAACAATTTGCGATGAAACCAGTAAGAGCCTGGCTTTATACAGGAGCATCAGTACTATTAACATTTGGAGTTTTTGTTGGTGCGATTGTTTATTTAGAAAGAATCGGATTGAATGGGAAATTTGAATCGATGCAGCAGCTTTTAGAGTATCATAATGGACCGTTATTTGAAGCGATTGCATCTATATTGCCATTTGTCATTCCAGCTATTTGTTTATTAGTCTTTTTAGTACTTACGGAGAAAGAGCGTAATAAGCCAAGTGTTTGGACAAATATGTATTCGGCGGATGACAAAGAAAGTGTAAAACATATGATGGTTCATGGTAATCTTTCAGGTGCGTTATGGATTTTTGCATTTGGTATTTTCTTGATGGTAGGACTTGTATTTAACGCATGGGCTTATTCTTGGATTGTTTTTATTTTTGCAGTTGGTATCCAAGTGTTATTAGAAGCATTTTATGTGAATAGAAGAGTGAGTTAATTTTATTTTAATAGGGCTGTTCCCAAAAGCGATTTGCAATCACTTTTTGGACAGCCCTTACGTTTTTAAAGTATATTTTGATAATTTCGTAAAAATAACAATTTGTACTTCTCTAGATAAGGAAGATATATGATATTGTAAAAGTAAGAAATGTAAATTTATTTTTCTATATATAAGAGGGAGAATTGGAGGATATGAATATGAGTGAACAGTATAAGAATATACTTGTCGCAGTTGATGGCTCTGATGTAGCTAAACTTGCTTTTCAAAAGGCTGTTAATATTGCACTACGCAACGATGCTTGTTTGATTATTGCACATGTTGTGGATCCAGTCACATCACCTGGTATTGAAGGCTATCATAAATCAATTTTGGAAGCTTGCAAAAAGTATGGACAAGAGCTTTTAGAAATACATAAAAAAGAAGCTTTAGAGGCTGGTTTACATCAAGTTGAAACAGAAATGGATTTTGGTTCTCCTAAAGCCAAACTTGTAAAAAGGATTGCTAAGAAATACGAAACGGATTTAATTGTTTGTGGAGCGCAAGGTTTGAATGCGGCAGAACGATTTGTATTGGGAAGTGTTTCTGAATACATTGTTCGTCATGCTAGCTGTGATGTTCTTGTCGTACGTCCATAGAATAAAAGAATAATATTGAAAAAAGCTACGTTGAAATGATAATTCAACGTAGCTTTTTTCTGCTGCATGGCTCTTTTTGATTGGGCTTAAATCAAGATGCGTAAACATCAATCAAAGAAGACCAGTGCCGGTTTTTCTTATTGTCTAACTCCAGCGCCCAGCTCCTAGTGTGCTTCGCCAACCTCCCTACGATAAGTCAACATCGAATAGCCTATCGTCTCTTCGTGTATCCTTTATCTCGGTTGGAGGGCTCCAGCACATATGGAGCTAAGCGGGGCACTTGCGCTTTTCTTATTTCGCTGCTTCTATTTCACTTAAAGAAATACCTAATGCTTTCGCTACTCCTTCACCATATGCTGGATCAGCTTTGTAGCAGTTGTTGATATGTCTAAGTTGAACTTCTTTAGTTGTTCCGGACATATTACGAGCTGTATTATCAAATAACACTTGCTGTTGCTCAGGTGTCATTAAGTTAAATAGCTTTCCTGGTTGTGTATAATAATCATCGTCATCTTCACGGAAATTCCATTCATAGCCATCTCCTACAATTGGAAGTGGTGGCTCTTTATATTCAGGCTGCTCCTGCCATTCACCGTAGCTGTTTGGCTCGTACGATTTAGCACTGCCCATATTACCGTCTACTCTCATGGCTCCATCTCGATGGAAGGAATGAACGTGCTTAGCTCCTCTTGGAGAGTTAACAGGAATTTGTGAATGATTCACACCCAGGCGATAACGTTGTGTATCACCGTAAGAGAATAATCGACCTTGTAACATTTTATCAGGTGAGAAACCAATACCAGGTACAATTGTTGTTGGAGCAAATGCTGCTTGTTCTACATCTGCAAAGTAATTGTCTGGATTGCGATTTAACTCAAATTCCCCTACTTCTATTAAAGGAAATTCGCTCTTATACCATACTTTTGTTAGATCGAATGGATTATAAGGCATTTGTCTAGCTTGTTCTTCTGTCATAATCTGAATATACATTTTCCATTTTGGATAGTCACCGCGTTCAATCGCTTCATATAAGTCACGTTGATGGCTTTCACGATCTTTACCTACGATTTCCTCAGCTTGTTGGTCAGATAAATTTTCAATTCCTTGTTGTGTTACGAAATGGAATTTTACCCAATGTCGTTCATTATTTTTATTAATAAAGCTATATGTATGACTTCCAAAGCCGTGCATATGACGATAGCTCTTTGGAATTCCGCGATCACTCATGGTGATTGTAACTTGGTGTAGTGCTTCTGGTAGGGAAGACCAGAAATCCCAATTGTTTTGTGCGCTTCGCATATTCGTGCGAGGGTCTCTTTTAACGGCATGATTCAAATCAGGGAATTGCTTAGGGTCTCTAAAGAAGAACACTGGTGTATTGTTACCAACAAGGTCCCAGTTCCCTTCTTCTGTATAAAACTTCATAGCAAAACCACGGATGTCTCGTTCTGCATCTGCTGCTCCACGTTCTCCAGCAACAGTAGAAAAACGTACGAACATCTCTGTTTGTTTGCCAACTTCTGAGAAAATAGCAGCTCTTGTGTATTGCGTAATATCATTTGTTACGGTAAACGTACCGAATGCTCCTGAGCCCTTTGCATGCATACGACGTTCAGGAATAACTTCACGATCAAAATGAGCCATTTTTTCTATAAACCAAACATCTTGCATTAAAACTGGACCTCTTGGGCCCGCTGTCATTGTATTTTGATTGTCACTAACAGGTGCACCAAAAGCAGTTGTTAATTTTTTATTCTGCTCTTTGTTTTGCATATTCTTTTTTTCATCCATATTATAGAGCCTCCCTAAAAAAGATGTATGTACTACATAAATAAGTATATAAAAAAGTTTCGATGAAAAAGCTTGGTATTTCTGAATAATTTATTAAATTTAAATTTTTAAGTTTATAACTGTAAAATTGGATTGAATTTTATGTTATGAATACGTATTCATCGTTTTTTTATCCACCTTTTCGTTGGGATATTCCGAAAAATCGGCACATTGTGGATGTGAAAAACAGCAGGATGCTTATAAATAAGGGAATAGACAAGTTGGCATAAGAGTTGCATTAGTAATTATTTGTATTCTACTTTTTGGGGAGGAATGGTTTTATGAAAGCAGCAGTAGTTAACCAGTTTAATAGCAAATTGGAAATTAAAGATGTGCCAAAGCCAACATTAGAAGCAGGCGAAATTTTAGTAAAGATTGAAGCTTGTGGAGTTTGTCATACGGATCTACATGCTGCACAGGGTGACTGGCCAGTTAAACCAAAACTACCTCTTATTCCTGGGCATGAAGGTGTGGGGATTGTTGAAGAAGTTGCTGAAGGCGTAACATCTATTAAAGTAGGCGACCGTGTAGGAATTCCTTGGTTATATTCTGCTTGTGGTGAATGTGAGTACTGTATTACAGGTAGAGAAACGCTATGTCTTGATCAATTAAATGGAGGTTATTCTGTAGACGGGGGGTATGCAGAATATTGTAAAGCGCCAGCTGCTTATGTAGCGAGAATTCCTGATAATGTAGACCCTGTAGAAATTGCTCCAATTCTTTGCGCAGGTGTAACGACGTATAAAGCCTTGAAGGTATCGGAAGCAAAACCTGGTGATTGGGTTGCGATATATGGTATTGGTGGTCTAGGCCATGTTGCACTTCAATATGCAAAAGCAATGGGATTCAACGTTATTGCGGTAGATATTCAAGATGATAAATTAGAACTTGCGAAGAAATTAGGTGCTGATTTAACGTTTAATAGTAGAGAAGTGGACCCTGCTCAAGCAATTAAAGAAGCAGTTGGTGGCGCTCAAGCAGCGGTTAGTGTAGCTGTTTCAAAGATAGCTTTTGAACAAGCTTATCAATCGGTAAAGCGTGATGGAACGCTAGTTGTTGTAGGCTTACCAAATTCAGAGCTTCCAATTCCAATTTTTGATACCGTATTAAATGGTGTGACAGTGAAAGGATCCATTGTAGGAACGCGTAAAGATATGCAGGAAGCATTGGAGTTTGCTGCACAAGGTAAAGTAAAAGCAAATATCGAAACAGCACCGATGGATAGCATTAATGAAGTGTTTGAGAAAATGGAAAAAGGACAAATTAACGGACGTATCGTTCTTACAATGTAAAAAAATAGATTATTAGATTTCTAGGTAATGAAACCGTTTTATAACTTGATCACGAATGTTTACAGAAGTTGAGCAAAAACAACTACATGTGAAAATAAAAAACAAGGGGACTAATAAGGCCTCCTTGTTTTAATTTTTTTCAGACATTATATAACGAAGCTTTCGCGTGCTAATGTGCAGATTTTCTGCTGCTTTTTTACGATTTCCAATTGTTTCTTTCATCATTTTTGTAGCGAAAGCTTTTCCAATGGTAATTTCAAGCTCCTTTACTTTCTGAAGTATCTCATCAAGTGCTATATCATTTTCCTTTTCCCAAAAATGGAGCATTTGTTTACTCCACTTTTCTAGATATTGTGGTAAATTTTGTTCTGTTTTTTCTTTTTTCTCAATGGTTGATAGAGGTTTCTTAGTTGATGATTGATAGTGTTTTTGAATTTTCTCAGGTAAGTAGTGTGGAGTAATAATTGTTGTTTCATCTTCTGCGATTGTTAATGCTCGCTTTACAACGTTGACTAGCTCGCGTATATTTCCCGGCCAATCGTATTCAGTGAGCATTTGAATACTTTCATCTGCAAATAGTAGAGAGGAATTATATTTTTTTAATAGAGATGTTAAGAATAATGGAATGTCTTCTGTGCGTTCTCGTAATGGAGGTAACGATAATTTCACAACATCTAATCGATATAATAAATCCTCTCTAAATTTTCTATCGTTCACTGCTTCTGACAAATTAACATGTGAAGCGGCAATGATTCGAGTATTTGTTCTTCGAATGGATTCATCTCCAATGCGTTTATATTCCCCTGTTTCGATAACTCGTAGTAATTTAACTTGAGAGGAAGCGGAAGCTTCGGCAATTTCATCTAAAAATAAGGTTCCTTTATTGGCAATTTCAAAAACCCCTTTACGATCTTTGACTGCTCCTGTAAAGGCTCCTTTCTCATGCCCGAACAGTTCACTTTCTAATAGAGACTCCGATAAAGCACCACAGTTTAACCCGACAAAAGGATTTTGTGAACGAGGGCTGGAATGATGAATGAATTGGGCGAGTACTTCTTTTCCACTGCCTGTTTCACCTTCAATTAACACATTAATATTTTTTTGAGCAATTTTATAAGCTAAAGTGAGCATATTATTCATTTGTTTACTTGTCCCGACGATGAATCCTTGGCTTTCTGCAAGGATATGAATATCACTATGGTATGGTGTTTGATTGTAATTAAGTAGATGATCAATTAGTGCTTCTAATTCATCGATATCATCAAAAGGTTTTTCTATATAATCGTTTGCCCCAATTTTGATTGCTTCAATGGCGGTTTTTACCGTACTATAACCAGTCATTACGATGGATTTACAAGAGGGAATAGCTTTCTTTAATATTCTTAAAATATCTAATCCATCAGCATCAGGTAATTTAACATCAATCAAGGCTAAGTTATATTGTTGCTGTTTAAGAAGGCGGCGAAAATCTTCGCCACTGTAGCCGATTGTTACTTGAAACCCTTTGCTTGATAGTAGATGTGATAAGAAATTGCCTACTTCTGGTTCATCATCAATGATTAAAATGCGAGACATAACATCACCTGCTTTATCATTTTGACTTACTGATTAGAAGGTAAACGTAAGATGAATTTACTACCTTTTCCTAGTACACTCATCACTTCAATGGATCCACTATGTGCTTGAGCAATTCCAAGGCTAACAGATAAGCCAAGACCTGTTCCTTTTCCTACTTGTTTAGTAGTAAAGAAAGGATTAAAAATCTCTAATAAATGGTCTTCACAGATGCCATTACCATTATCCTGCACAGTAAGGTAAACCCATTTCTTTCCTTCTTCTTTTCGAGATTTTGTTTGGACGATAATTTTTTTTTGACGAACTTTAGTATTCTCAAATGAATCTTTTGCATTAAGTACGAGATTAATAACAATTTGGCCAATTTGTTGTAGGCTTCCATTTATTTTAGGAAGGTTCGCTTCTTGTTTTACTACGATATTAATATGCTGCATCTCAATTTGATAACCTATTAAACTGAGTATTTGATCAACGGCTTCATTCACAGAGCATTCCTGAAAAAGGTATTCATCTTGTCTGGAGAAAGTTAATAGGTTTTGTATAATATTTTTGCAGCGCTTACCACAATTATTTATATCATTATAAAGTTTATGGGACAGTTCATCGTGATTGGTATTTCGTAATAGTAGTTGTGAGTTACCTAAGATTGCGGTTAATGGATTGTTCAGTTCATGTGCAATTCCAGCAGCTAATTCACCAATTGCCGCCAATTTACCTGAATGAATAAGCTGGGCTTCAATTCGCCTTTTTTCAGATACATCTTTTAAGTACAAAATAACACCGTACATTTGCTTTTCTTCATTGAATATAGGATTTGAGAATGTTTCGAAAATCGTGTGATTAGCTAAGTTAATTTCCTGATACGCCGCTTCCTTTGTATTGCAACAATCTGTTAGTAATTGAAGGATATCATTATTATCACTAAATAGATGGCAAATATTTTTGTGTGAAAGATTATCTTCGCTTAACTGGAAGTATTGTTTAGCAGCATCATTTACTTTTAAAATATTGCCATTCAAGTCCACCACAAGAATCATATCAACTACTGCTCGGAAAGTGTCTTCCCATTGCTTCTTACTGTTGAGTACTTCATTATAGAGACGTGCATTTTCAAGGCACACACCAAAATGGTCAGAGAGCTGCTGTAGAAAGGCTATATCAGACTCTTCATTTGTGATTGTACCAATACTTCCGAAGCTTAAAATGCCAACTACTTTTCCTTTCCCAAAAAGCGGGAATAGTAAAATCGTTTTAATACCGTTCTTTTGAAGGATTTTTGTTTCTACATAGGATTCAATTTCGCCTTCTTGTTGAATGGTATAATACATCATTTGCTGTGAGTTAATGACTTTCCAATAGAGAGAATGCTCCTTATTTAATAAACTGCCTCTTTTTATATAGTCGAGTGATTTTGGATATACATTAGATAGAATTAATTCCTCACCTTTGCAAGTAGCTAAACTTATACGATCAAATGGGAAAATGGTAAGTAGTTTATCCATAATATTCTTCAACATTTCGTCCATCGACATTTCAACATTTAAGCTTTTCATGACATCATTAATAATCTCTAATTGCATATTTTTCTTTTTCATTTCTATAATGGTTTTCTTTAATTCTGTATAATAATTTCGTTTGGAGGATTGTACGCCGGTTAGTCGTTCAATGATTTGTTTCCTCTCATTCATGAAGTCTCACTCCTTATAATGCTTGTTTGAATAAGTGCTGTACATCGGTTACCGTAATATCTCGAGGGTTCGTAATCATACATGCATCATCTAGAGCGATTTGGCTCATTTCAGCAATCATTTCATCGTCTAACCCCATATCTGATAATCTTTGTGGAACGCCAATATCTAAAGATAATTGCTTTACAAAGTGGATTGCTTTTCTACCTGCTTCCACTTCCGTCATATTCCTTATATTTTCTCCGCATAATTCAGCAATTGTCATGAATTTCTTCGGTACAGCTAAAAAGTTAAATTCCATTACATGTGGTAAAAGAACGGAATTCACTTCTCCGTGAAGCAAAGGAAAACGACCGCCAATTGCATGCGACATCGCATGAACAGCGCCTAAAATGGCATTTGAAAAAGCCAATCCTGCTTGCAGGCTAGCCATTGCCATATGATGTTTTGCTTCTGTATTTAAACTAGATGCGACAGACGGTCTTAAATAATTTGCTACTAGAGATATTGCATTTTTTGCTTGAACGTCTGTGAGAGCAGTCGAGGCAATGCTTACATATGCTTCAATGGCATGAGTTAAGACATCTAAACCAGTAGAAGCGGTGAGTTGTGGGCTTTTTGTTGTTAAGGTTTGTGGGTCAATTATGGCAATGTCGGGTACGAGAGATTTGGATACAATCGTCATTTTTTTCTTTCTGGTTGAATCGACGATTACGGAGAATTGGGAAACTTCTGAGCCAGAACCAGCAGTAGTTGCAACCATAACGAGAGGAGGGAGAGGCTCGTCGATTTCATCAACACCCTCATAATCTTGAATGGTTCCGCCATTTGTAACGACAATAGCGATTGCCTTAGCTGTATCGATAGCGCTACCACCGCCTACTCCAATAATCGAGTCACATTCATGTTCCAGATAAATCTTCTGCCCTGCTTCCACTTCATAATCTTTTGGGTTCGTTGTAATGTCATAGTATATAGCAGAATGTAATCCTGCCTTTTGGCAGCTTTGAATCACAATTTCTAGCCATCCTACATCGCTTACCCCGAAATCGCTGACAATAAGAGGACGTTTTGCTCCAAGACGAAAACAACTTTCTCCTACAAGATGAATGGCATCATTCCCAAAAATCACTTCTGGCATTACAAACTTATTAATATTCATAGTGCAGCTCCTTATAGTTGTCATCTTCATTCTGTTTACAAAATTCGTTAAAAAAGGAAAAAATCCTCTAAATATTTCTTAGGAAATGTAGAAATAAGAAGTAACCAATTAAGATAGGTGAAAAAGTTACAGTTTTTTATTATCATTAAAGTGTAGTAAATAAAAAAATGAAAGCGAAGTGGAATTATGAGCCTCCGAATTTGTGAGGTGACTGCAGACAATTGGCAAACAATTGCTCTGTTATCAGTAGAAGGTAGTCAAGAAAGCTATATCGAACCAAATGCATTATCGATTGCACAATCAAGGTTTGAACCACAATGGAAGTCAGTAGGTTTATACGATGGAGATACGGCGGTTGGATATGCGATGTATGGGCTTGATATTTCAAATGGAGATGTTTGGCTAGATCGATTTATGATTGATAAGGATCACCAAGGGAAAGGCTATGCCAAAAAATTTCTCTCCATTTTAATCAAGCATCTTCAAGAAACATATCAAAGAGATACCGTATATTTAAGTATTTGTCCGGAGAATAAAGTAGCTCAGCAATTATATGAGCATTTCGGCTTTAGATTAAATGGTGAAATTGATAACACAGGTGTAATCAGTGGGCTAATTATGGTTTTGGATAGTGATGGGAGATGCTCTACTAACAACGACGCTATTCATTGATGAAAAAAATAATATATTACAAGAGGGTTATTCTACTTATTAGTAGGATAAGCCTCTTTTTTACGCCGGTCCATAATTCCTGTATTTAGATTTAATGTATATAAATGTAAGTATTCCTTTTTGAATGATATACAGATGTTATAATTAGATTTATAAAGGAGGATGGAAATTTTGAATGAGACTGAATTATTTATTGAGATGTTAGAAGACGAGGATGCAGATTCGATTTTGAAGTATTTTCAAGAGAGTTTAGTGGGGACGCGGAATACAAAAGCGACCTTAGAACAAAAAAAACAACATATTAAAAAAATATTTAAGTCTAAGACACCTAATATGATTAGGAGACGAAGAAAGGGTGGTGCTGATCCGTTTTATAACTTTCTTAACAATTATACATTCACTTTAGAAAAAGCGAACACATTTAATGAACAGCTTAAGTTACTTAGTGAATTAAAAGAAGATTTAACACCGTGTTCGAGATTTGCGAATTTGTTGTTAGAATATCCAAATGAAATAAGAGAGAAATTTCAGCATATAGAAGAGAATATAAAACTTGGAAAAGACCCATTGGATATAAGTGATGATTTCCAGACAGAAGAAGAGGTTAAAGCATTCTTTAGGAAATTTCGTGATTTTTCCGGTGAGGATGTGCCGAGGAAAATTGTAAAAGTTATTGAGAAGTATCAGCCTGAAGAGTATCAATCTAAACTTCAAAAATGTGAGAAAATCGTAGAATGCTATAATTTATTAGAATATTACAAAAACAATAAGAGGCTAGCAGATGAATACGGACTTTCTATTGTTAATGCAGCATACATTCGTACACATGAGCATGAAGATCAAGAAGTACTTATGCTATTTGCAATTGAGGCGATGTACGCTTTATTGCAGGAGAAGAAAGTTCATGCGCTAAAACAAATAGGTTTACAGTTTATTGAAATGAAACAGCAACTTAAAGAGGAAGAAAATAAGTGGAAAGAAAAACAGAAAGAAGTGACAGAATTAAAGGCAGAAGCCAAGAATTTTACTAAGACTTTAAGAGCGATCGAAAAAGATAAAGTAAAGATGGCGCTACAGTTGAAAGAAATGGAGCATCAACTAACAGAGCAGGCAGAAAACTTTCGTAACGTGAAGAAACATTCTGATGCAGCCATTCAGCGAATTACAAATGAGATAGAAGGAAAATTGAAAGATAAAGAACAAGAACTAGAATTTCAGAAGTTTATTCATAGTGAAAAAATGAGGCTATTTCAAGTGGAGGATTCATATGTGACAGATTGGGCACTTATTTGTGTAAGCGATTATGATCTGACAGTAGAGTTATTTCCTGAACTAACAATTGTTCAAGGTGAAGATAAGAAGGCATGCACAACGGTAATGAATGATCCCGCTATACATACCATTTACATAAATATGAAAGGGCTTTCAACAAAAAGCTTTAAGGAATTGAGGCAGAGTATTGAGCAACACAATAAAGTCTATAAGCCTTTGGATTTTAGTACTTACAAACAATTAGTTGAATGGATTGGTTACAAGAAAACAATAGAAAGGCAGGTTGTATTTCAATGATTAAATCATTTTCTCCTAAAGTAATTGATCAAATTAAAGAGAATTATATTGTTGGTGTGTTAGCAACGAAAGATGATCAACTTCCGAGATTAGGTGATGATGATCAACCTGTCACTTTCTCTTATCAAATGAATGAAGTTATCTTTTATGTTAAACCACTAAGTCAGCAGCCAAAAGAAATGATTCAAGCGCAAGAACAAATGAATATGTCACCTATTTATATTGGACTGGCAAGTAAGAGTATAAGTAATTTACCATTACACTTTAAAATGAGAAATGATTTCTCTACCAAAATTGATGAGAAAATTAACTATATTAGAGAAAAGTTACAGGGCAAATTATTATTATTTAAACCTCTATTAACTCAACAAAAAGAGAGATTACATTTAAACATCGATGATGTCATTGTGGAGGAAGAATGGTCTGAGGGTGTTTCCTATCATGCTGTTCCAAAGATATCTCTTTCCCCTATTGAATTAGAGCAGAAATTAGTAGCAGAAGAACCAATTGATTTTTGGCAATACAATCATACGATGCCAGCTCCTAAATATATGATGTGCGGTGATTACATATATGGTGCCATCGATGAACACCAATGGAAAATAGATGCTTCTACTAATCATTATGCTCGCATTCTTTCATCAGCTGATAAGGTTAGAAGAATAACATTGTCTGAAGAAGAAAAAATTAATTTCATCGCTTCAGAACGAGAACATGTTTTATTTATAGATGAAACATTTCTTTCTTCTCAAATAGAAGATCGGCTTCTATTTGAAGGAATGCCGTTAGGGCTTTTACGTGAAGAACCACAATTTGAGCAGCCTTTAAAGCAAGGAAAGGATATAGTGCTTGGAGAACAATTAGAAGAGGTGCAACAATATGAAACTAATTTTCTCCGTGAATTGGAATTCAATGCGAGACGACGTCATCTTGTATACAGTAGAGAAGATTTAATTAACTTTCATACTAGTGTTAAATCCAGTGCATTTACTATTTTGTCTGGACAAAGCGGTATTGGAAAAACAAAATTAGCTACATTATATGGAGAAACATTAGGTTTAAGTCAACGGAGTAAAACGATGTTAATAATGCCAATATCACCTTCATATACGGAACCGAGTGACGTACTAGGTTATTTAAATGTTGCAACGGGCTTGTATACGTCAGTGGAAACTGGATTAGTGGAGTTTTTGCTACATGCGGAGAAATATGATCAACAAGTGCATTTGTTGATTATGGATGAAATGAATTTGAGTCAAATAGAGCATTATTTTGCTCCATTTCTGTCTCTATTAGAGTTAGATGAAAAAGAAAGATTTCTACATTTATATAATAAAGAAGCTGTCTGTCATAATAACGAAATGTATAAGCCGAGCATTCAGCTAAAGAACAATTTAGTTATCGTTGGTACAATGAACGCTGATGAAACAACAAAAGATCTTTCGGATCGCTTATTAGATCGCTCCAATGTAGTGGTATTGGAGAAAAGGCCATTTAAAGAAATAAAGCAAGTATTAGAAAATGAAAATAAAGATGAATCATTTCGTGTAAGTTTAGGAAAAGCGTATGGAAGTATCTATATGAATTGGAAAAGTCAAAGAGACAATTGGGTAGCTTTTCAGGATGATGAGCTAGAGTTTTTTGATATTGTTAATGAAGCGATATCGAGAGTAGACCCTTTAAAGGGATTTTCTATTCGAAATATCATTCGAATGGGGGCGTATTTGAATAATCTTCCGAAAAGTATAGATCATCAATATGAATTGAAACGAGAAAAGGCAATTGATTTATTTGTTAAGCAGAGGGTTATTACAAAAATTAGAGGCCCCATTGAAATATATGAACCATTAATAGGAACAGTAGATATAGAAGGAATAGAGCCAGATGGAGAATTGTATGCAATCTTTAGTTGTTCAACAGCAGAGAAAATTAGTACATTCGAAAAAACGAAGAAAGAGCTAATTCGAAAGGCAAGGGAGTTAAATCTTAATGGATACGCTACCTAAGGTTCAATTTATTATCCAACATTCTGCCGAAGTAGTAACGAAGGAAGCTGTTATTAGTAAGTCGGAAGCAATAGATTCATGTATTGAAGTAAATGAATATGCTGTTGTGCAGGTAAAGTTAATAAGTCCTGCTGACGCTAATGCTATTCTTAAAATCGAAACGTATGACCAAAATAAAGTAATTGATATTAGAGAAAGTGATGGGGAAGTTACCATCATGGGGGGAGCGAAATCTGAATATATGCTCGTACCTGGGCAGTACTATTTTGAGGTATATGCCAATAGAAGCAAGTATGTAGCGTACTATAACGTGAAGTCGAAGGATTTTTCTAATGAAGCATTAGCGAATTTACGGTTACAAGTGGAGAAGATGGCGAAAGGTCTATCGTATGAATATACAAAGGAAAGTTTCGGCGTACCTAACTTATCTATTAATGTAAATCCAACAATCTTACAAATTATTTATTTTGTTTTGAAACAAAAGAAGTCTATTCAGCAGCAGTTAACATCTATTACAAAGGACCCAATCACAGACTTAGTAGGAGAATATAAGGTTACATCTTATTCAAGAAAACCGAATTATAGAAGCTTACGTTGGCAGGCTACTAAAGGTGGAAGAAATACAGATATGTCACAGCCAAGAGTACATTATGAGAAGCATGCACAATTATCAACGGCCAATATAGAAAACCAATGGATTCGTTATATTGTTAAGAATATGCTTCTATTTGTACGTGAACTGTCTTTGCGTTTTCAAGAAGAAGTGGATTCATTAACAAATGAATTGAATCAACAACGTGTTCAGTTAGCACAAATTCAATCTCAAAAAGCAATTAATCACCCATTTGGTTTTGAAAGAACGTTAGAACGGGTAAAACGAGAGGAACATCGAGTTTTAGAACATATACAAGTATTGAAAAGAAAGCATAAGCGACGCCAAAAACAACAACTATTACTAAAACAATATATTTATATGTTTACTAAGTTCGACAATACATCATGGGTTCAATCGATATCACCGTATAAGCCGAGGAAAGTATCGAGTCGATTATTAAGAGATGAGCGTTATTATCGTATGTATGCGCTTTATAAAGATTTAATAGATTTAGAATCAAAGGATAATATGTCGAAATTTTCAGGTGTTCAATTTCGAAAAACATGGCAGTTATTTGAGTATTTTAGTCTTGGTTTAGTGATTACCATTTTGCAAGAGAACGGCTATGTATGGGAAGAAGGATGGTTGTCTAGTAAAGGAATTTCATCTTACAGTGTGAATACATTACCGTCCAATACGACTCTCCGATTTGCTAAACCAAATAGTGATTACTACATTGAGGTTGTCTATGAAGGTGAAGTAGAAACTGCCATTATTGAAAGAGATTATAGTAGATATTTTAGTCATATTGGAAGAAGACCGGATATTCGCATAACAATTTATCATCTTGATGGCCGCTTATACAGTGAGAAAGCGGGAATAATTATTGAGTCGAAATGTCGTCGCCATTTGTATTTAATTAATGAAGGAATTGATCCGGACGTTAAGCGTCAACTGCGAGATTTTAAAAATCTGGAGTACTTCGATTCCTTTGCATATGAGCGAAATGAGCAACCTGTTAAAACACCTATTAAACAAGTAATTGTTATTTATCCAAAGCAAAAAGGAATGGACCCTGTTGTATATGATTATGTATATGGAGAAGGAATCGTTTATCTTCAGGTCGAACCAAATGATCCATATAGTGAGGCGCAGCCTTTTGGGTATGATGCATTAAAGTGTAGGTTAGATGCGTTTTTATCTCAAGTGATTAAGTAGATGTTTATTATTAAGTTACTAATTTAACTTTGTTGTTAAATTAGTGATAAAAACAAATGTGAAATATTTCACAAAAAGTTCGCAACTATAATGGTTTTAGGTGTAGAAAATATGATAAGCATATTTGTTTAACGTTAAATAGTTTAATGTTAAAATAAATTTGTAAAGTAAAGGGGGATATTTAAATGAAAAGACTAGAGGGAAAAGTAGCAATTATTACTGGAGCAGCTGGTGGTATTGGTAAAGGTATGGCAACAGCATACGTTAAAGAAGGCGCAAAAGTAGCGATTATTGATATAAATAAAGAACTTGGTGAGCAAACAATTAAAGAATTGCAAGCGTATTCACCAGAATCAATCTTTATTCAAGCAAACTTAATGGAACATGATAAATTAAAAGATATCGTAGCAGAAGTGGTTGCTAAATTCGGAAAATTAGATATTTTAATTAACAATGCACATGCATCTAAACAAGCATCGTTCGAAGAAACAACTCAAGACATGCTAGATTTATCGTTTAATACAGGATTCTATCCAACATTCTATTTCATGCAAGCAGCTTTACCCTATTTAAAAGAAACAAAAGGTAAAATCATTAACTTTGCATCAGGTGCAGGTATTAATGGTAATCCAAAACAGGCATCTTATGCTGCTGCAAAAGAAGCAATTCGTGGTATTACACGTGTAGCAGCAGGAGAGTTCGGTCAATATGGTATCAATGTAAATATCATTTCTCCTATTGCAAACTCACCTGGTATTCAACAATGGGCTCAACATGCACCAGATGATTACAATGCAATGTTAGAAAGAATTCCTATGAGAAGACTTGGGGAGTTAGAAAGTGATCTTGGACGAGTAGCAGTATTTTTAGGTAGCGAGGATTCTGACTACATTACAGGTCAAACAATTATGGTTGATGGTGGAGCGATTATGCTTCGTTAATAGATTTAGAAATATCCCATCACTATAGGAGGATATTTTGGAAAAAGATAATATATTTAAATTAATTCATACAGTTGAACAGTTTACAAATGAGGCGATTTTGACATGGTCAAAATCGTTTCAGCATAATATAGGGATTTCTCCTATTCTTGTTTTGTCTGAACTGCATCTAAAGGGGCCACAAAAGCAATCGGTTCTCGCTAATAATCTCGGCTATACTCCGGGAGCAATGACGAATATAGCTAACCGTTTAATTAAGTGTAATTATGCCGTTCGACAATATAACGAGAATGATCGTCGTCATGTATTATTGAAAATTACTGATGTAGGTGAATCGGTTTTAACGGAAGCGTATCAAAAAGGGAAACAACTTCGTATTAAATTGTTTGAAACCTTAACAGAAGAAGAAGTTCAGCAATTTTTATTAATTCATGAGAAATTATTAAAAAAATTCGACGAGTAAGGGAGTAATCTACAGGGGGAGTAAATATGGGACGTGTACAAGGGAAAATAGCATTAATAACAGGAGCTGCTTCAGGTATTGGATTAGCAACTGCACAGTTGCTCGCTAAGGAAGGGGCAAAAGTTGTCCTAGCTGATTATAATGTGGAAGGTGCAAAAGCAGAGGCTGAAAACATTAAGGCACTAGGTGGGGAAGCTGTTGGGGTATTTTTAGACGCTTCTAAGGAAGAGTCTATTAAAGAGGCGGTTGAGTTTACTGTTTCTGAATATGGAACTATTACAATTCTTTATAACAATGTTGGACTTACAAATCTGCATAAAGACCTTGATGTTGTGAATATTGATTTAGATGAATGGGATCGTCTTATGAATGTTAATGCTAAAAGCGTGTTACTTGGAAGTAGATTTGCTATTCCACACATGATTAAAGCTGGTGGCGGTTCAATTATTAACACGGCTTCAATGGCTGCATTTGCAGGGGATTCAGTACGCTCTGCTTATGGTGCTTCAAAAGCAGCAGTTGTCAACTTAACAAGATACATTGCAGCTCAATATGGTAAAGACAAAATTCGTTGTAATGCTGTAGCTCCTGGGTTAATTTTAACACCTGCTGCTAAGGGTAATATGCCGCCTGCACTATTAGCGATATTTGAAAAATATAATGCTCTTCCTTATCATGGTGAAGCAGAGGATATTGGTAATACTGTATTATTCCTTGCCTCTGATGAATCGAAATTTATCACTGGTCAAACAATTGAAGTTGAAGGTGGACATTACATGGCGAATCCAAGTATTGCTGATTTTCAAGCTTTAATGGCGCAAAGTAAATAAGTCCTCGTATAGATAAAGCCCTGCATCGAAAACACTTTCGATGCAGGGCTTTAATGTTTTCTTAAGAAAATATGTATATACTTTAACAAAGAAGTTGATTATTTAGGCGGTCATAATGGAACAGTTTGTTTTGGATTTATTTGCGAATTATAAAGATTTTGCGCTCTGTATAAGTATTTTTATAAGTGTTATTGTAAGTATAGCTGGAGTATTACCAAGTGTGTTTGTAACAGCAGCAAATATTACTTTTTTCGGTTTTGCTGAAGGTATATTTGTTTCTCTAGTGGGTGAAGCACTAGGAGCTATTATTAGTTTTTTTATTTATCGAAAGGGTATTCATAAAGTTAATATTCATAGCACTAATAAAGCGATTATTAGACTTAAGTCTGCTAAAGGTTTTGAAGGGTTTATGCTAATACTTGCTCTTCGTTTGTTTCCATTTGTACCTTCTGGGCTTGTAACATTAGCTGGTGCAGGAAGCAAAATAAGTCTTTTAAATTATTCAATTGCAAGTACGCTTGGTAAAGTACCTGCACTTTTCATTGAGGCGTACGCAGTGATGCATGTGTTGAAGTTGCAATGGCAAATACAAATAGGCTTAGCGGTAGTAGCGATTCTTGTAATAGTGGTCTTGTTTTTTAGAAAGAAAAAATAAAGATTAAAGAAATAATAGAGAGACGAATCCGTTTAAAAATAGAATTCGTCTCTTGTTTTTGTTAGATAGTATATGACTTATGCTACTTGATTTTTTTCTATTGTGAGTTGACTAAATTTATCTTGAACAAACCAGATAGCCAGCCCTGCAATGATGCATGGAATGGCGAACGCTATAAAGTTAATTTGTAAGGAAAGTTGAGCGTTTAATAGCATTCCACCTAAAGTTGGCCCGATAATACCACCTATTCTACCAATTCCTAAAGCCCAGCCAACCCCTGTTGAACGGATTTCTGTTGGGTAGTATTGAGAAACATAAGCATTCATAACAATTTGAGTGCCTGTTGTTGTACCTCCAGCTAAAGCGATTAATATATAAAGAAGAACCATATTTGGTTTAAAGCTTAAAGAAATCAGTGAGATAAATGCAATGATGAAAAAGACAACTAATACTTTTCTAGATCCTAGTTTATCTGCCAGTTGTCCACCACCAATTGCACCAATAACAGCTCCCACATTTAAGACGATAAGGAAAGCTAAGCTTGAACCCATTTCGTATCCTGCATTGCCCATAATTTTCGGAAGCCATGTACTTAAGCCGTACATAACTAATAGACACATGAAGTATGCAATCCAAAACATGAAAGTGCTCAAACCACGTTTGTTTAAGAATAGTTTTTTAATGGGTGATTTATTGTAATCTTCTGATTTTTTATCTTCCTCACCGAGTACGTATTCTTGGTTAGTGTCATATACCCTACTCTTATCAAGTTTATTTAAAACAGAAACCAATTTATTTTTTTGCCCTTTTAGTACATAAAAAGCTAGAGATTCAGGTAGTAATTTATAAAGAATAGGCATTAAGATTAATGGGATTAAGCCTAGCCACAGAACAGCTCTCCAACTATACTCTGTTGGTAAAAGGTACATAGCTCCTACGGCTGCCACTATACCTCCCATTGCATGTCCACTAAACATGACTGCTACAAGGGTACTACGTAATTTTTTAGGTGAGTATTCTGTAATGATCGCAATTAGATTCGGCATAACTCCACCAAGTCCAACACCTGCTAAGAATCGTTGAAATCCAAAAGAAAACATGCTGGATGCAAATCCAGAAGTAAAAGTTAATAGTGAAAAAATGATAGTACAAATTACGATAACTTTTTTACGACCGATCTTGTCAGCCGTTGGTCCAAAGATTAATGCTCCTAGCATCATACCAATTAAGGCATAGCTACTTAGCATTCCTCCTTGTAAAGCGGTAATATTCAAATCTTCCATTAGAGATGGAAGAATGGCTCCGAGTACAAACATATCATAGCCATCGCAGATGATAATAAAAATACAACATAGTAGGATTTGAAGATGAAAACGGTTAAATTTCAAATTCAAAATTACGTCGTTAATATTAGTCGGTTTCATTTTTCTTCCTCACTTTCTTTTGATGAAAATATATTTAAGATAGTTAACTTCATTGTGAGAGCTAGTATAGATCAATAGATTCCTAGTTTATTTTAGTGGCTATGCATGTAAGTACTAATTTCTCCTCCTTGTTTGAAAACGCTTAACTTCCAATGCAAGTAAGTTATATATTAGGTAACTGAGTTATCTAATAGTGATTATATACACTTCCGTTCACAATTTCAACACAACTTTTACAATTATTATTATTTTTAGAAATTTATTCATTGATATGAATTGTTTGGAAGAGTGTGATACACAAGTATTTTAAAGATTTTTCGAGGGTTCTAAAAAAGCACAAAATTTTTTTTGTATTACTTAAGAAAAAAATCGCTTTAATGCTTAGAAATATTACATGAAATAGAAAAAACTTGATTGATAGACTCACTCTTGTTTAGTTAACCAAAAAAATCTCCAAATACC
>NZ_HG428742.1:0-153090 GCF_000380245.2 Bacillus massiliigorillae | reverse complement strand
ATTTGGAGATTTTTTATTAACTGTTTATTACGCTCGCTCCGAAGGATTCAGAGATTTCTTGTGTCACTTTTAGTAGATATTGTGCGTAATCATCCTCTATCTTTTGAGGAACAATTTGGGAGAATCCTACTAATGCAAAGACACCTATCAATTGATTATTGTAATTATACAAAGGAGCGGAAGCAGACGAAACGAATGGAACTAGAGGTTCGGTTGCAAAGGCAATGCCAGTTTTGCGAATGTTTTCTTCTTCTGTTTGGAATGCTTCACGCTTTTCCTTTGGTAAAGCGTTTAGTTCGTTTTTCTTCCACTCTTCGATGATAGACGGAATATGAAAAGCTGAAGAGATTTTCCCTACCGATGATAATATGGGGAGATGTGATCCAATCTGTCCACCAATATTTAACCCTGCTGTCGAACTCCAAATGCTTGCGATAACGGGACCTGTATGTGTCCAAACAGCAAGCAAAGCTGTTAATGACGTATGTTGAGATGCTTCTTGGAGATAAGGTGTCACTCTAGAAATGATATCTTGTTGACCAATAGCAGACATGCCGTATTCAATCATTTTACTTCCTAGCGTGTATGTACCGTCACGCTTATCTCGATACAGTAATCCAAGATGTGTCAGTGTATTTAAGTATTTATAGAGATTGCTTTTGGTGATTTGGGATAACTCCTGAATCTCGGTGAACTTTAGAGGTTTTTCTGCGTTAGCAACAATCTCTACAATGTTCATTCCTACTTGGAGTGACCCAATCATAGAAAGACTTTTTGTAGTTTCCATCATATGATCTCCTATTTACGGAATTGTTTGTTAAGTATAACAGACACTATTAATTTATGAAACACGAACTGTTTATTCTTCTATCATATGATAAATGTATTCTTTTGTTTAGAAAAATATTTTTAATATAAATTTTTAAAATATTTAGACAAAATATTGACAAAAGTAAAAAAATAAATTAAATTTTACAAATAGAGAACGAAGTTTACTAAAAATAAAAAAGGGGTTAATCATATATGAAACTTATTACATTTAGTCGTGAAGGTGTAACTAGAATTGGAGCAATCGTTGAGGAAGAGGTCGTTGATCTACATTTAGCTTACCGAACTTCGTTAGAACAAGACGGAAAGATTCGTGCTCAACAAATTGCAGATGCATTTGTTCCGGAAGAAATGACAGCGTTTTTACAAGGCGGTAAGGAAAGTATGGAACTTGCAAAGGCTGCCATTGATTATGCTTTAACAAACAAGCAAGTGGGTGATCATAAATTAGTTCATGCTGTAAGTGATGTAAAGGTTGGCGCACCTGTACCAAAGCCAGGTAAGATTTTTGCTGTGGGGCATAATTACCGCGAGCATATTCTTGAAATGAAACGTGAAATTCCAAAATATCCAGTTGTATTTGCTAAGTTTGGAAACACTGTGATAGGACCACAAGATGATATTCCTTTTTATCCAATTTCAGAACAATTAGATTATGAAGCGGAATTTGCTTTTGTTATTGGAAAACGTGCGAAGAACGTTTCGCAAGCGGATGCATTAGATTATGTAGCGGGTTATTCAGTAGCTAATGATGTAACATATCGTGATTTTCAACGTCGTACATTGCAATGGTTACAAGGTAAAACAGTAGATGGAAGCTTACCGATGGGACCTTGGATGGTTACATCTGATGAACTAACTGATCCATCTGGTTTAGAAATGGTACTACATGTAAATGGTGAAGAACGCCAACGTACGAACACTGCAAATCAAGTATTTACAGTACAGCATTTAGTAGAATTCTTATCTAGTATTGCTACTTTAGAGCCTGGTGACATTGTTATCACAGGAACACCTGGTGGAGTAGGAGTTGCACGTGAGCCACAAACATTCTTAAAAGATGGTGACGTAGTAACGGTTTCTATTGATAAAGTAGGTACTTTAGAGAATAAAGTAAGCGCAGTTAAAGAGTAAATTTCGATAGCATTTTAACAATCTATTACTTATATAAGTTATCAGTCTTAAATATGGGCAGTTAGGCTGCCCATATCTATTTATTATTTGAAAGTGGGGAATATATGATGGCAGAAAAGACAGAGTTTATGAAGAGTAAAATTGTTCAAGACTTTACAGCTGATATACGTCAATATAATTTGGGACCACTGTGGGAAGCAATTCCAGCTTTGATGCATAAGCAACCAGAGCCACATGCACAAGCATATCTTTGGAAATGGGAATTACTTGAGAAAAAATTAATGGAAGCCGCGCAAATTTTTACACCTGAACGTGGTGGAGAAAGACGTGCAATTTATTTGCAAAATCCAGGATTGGATTATCGCTTACCATGGGGATGGGCTTCAACAACACAAACATTATATGCAGCTGTTCAATTACTTCAACCTGGTGAGGTGGCACCTTCTCATCGTCATTCTCAAAATGCTTTGCGTTTTATAACAAAGGGTGAAGGCGCTTACAGTATTGTGCAAGGTGAGAGACTTTTCATGGAAGAAGGAGATTTCTTAATTACACCGAAGGATTTATGGCATGGTCATGGGCACGAAGGTACAAAACCAATGATTTGGACAGATGTACTTGATATTCCAACTATCTATGCTTTAGGTGGTACGTTCTTTGAAAACTATCCTGAACGAATTGAACAACCAAAAGTTCCAGATAATTATGGAGCTCAACGTTATGCAGCTGGTATGCTACGCCCTGTTCAGGATCGCAATCCATCTATCGCGCCACTTGGTTCATATAAATGGGAGCATACAAATAAAGCAATTGAATCTTTAAGTAAGTTCGATCCAGATCCATTTGAAGGATATGCAGTGGAGTTTATTAATCCTTCTACTGGTAAAACAGCGAACCCAACGATAGCAGCTTGGATTCAAAAATTCCCTAAAGGATTCCGTACGAAAGCACAGCGCCATACAAGTGCATCCATCCATCAAGTATATAAGGGTGCAGGTTATAGTATTATCAACGGTGTTCGTTTTGATTGGTCAGAAGGCGATTTCCTAGCTGTACCAAACTGGGCTTGGGTAGAGCATGTTGCTGAGAAAGATACGTATTTCTTTACAGTTAATGATCTTCCTATTATGGAGAAATTTGATATTGAAAGACGTGAAGTATACGACAAGAATAATGGACAACAAAAAGTGACATCTGAATTTAAACCATTTTTAGCATAAGTTTTAACAGTGATAAAAGCGAAGTTTTATTTAGGTGAGTTTTTTTCATCCCTCACCTGTCAGGCGTCCGAAAAGCGATTTTTCATTACTTTTCGGACGCCTATTTACGTTTTGTAAGATGCCTCGTATTTGTTTACATCCACTTGATTAAACCGAAACTTCAAATGCTCTTTAATAAATCAAAGCATTCCTTTCTTCGCAAATCTTAGCCATCGGAGATTCTCTTTGAGTTATAAGGTTTTTACCAAATAGAAATTCTATCTTTAGGTGCGACATACATGCCATCATCCTTTTTTATTTTATAAGTTTGATAGAATTCATCAAAATGAACGAGCACATGATTTACTCGGACGTTGTTTGAGCTATGATGAGTGGGGATTATTAAAAAAGAAGAGGCTGTCCAAAAGTGATTTTTCATTACTTTTCGGACGCCTCTTTGCGCTTCGTTTATGGTTATTTTTTTAGATTGCTTGCGAATTGTTCCATAATGGCTTTTACTTCTTCAACACATTCAGGCTTTAATATGCTCATCATTTTTGGGATGAAGCTATTCAAATAATCCATGTTAAAGGTACGATCTTGCTGTTTTTGAAAGCTCTCTGCTAGTAATGCTTTGGCTTCTTCTTGTTTGTCTTCTTGAACTCTCTCAAGAATAAATGTAAAAAACTTTTCTTGTCCTTGATTCATGTAATAAACCTCCAAATATATGTGTAACTAATGACTCTCATCTGTTTTAGAGTATACAACTTTTGCATGCTTTTAATCATCATTTTTAAACAAAATTAAAACCTATCAAGAGTATAAACAGAACAAATAGAGTATTTATTATTGTAAATACTAAAGCGATTGTTGGTAATAGCTTTTTTTCATCTTTAGAGATGAATGTGATGATTGCCATGAAAATACATAGAAATGGAGAAAACATTGTAAAGCCAAATGCAGTCAAAAGAGAAGTGCTTGATAAATTAGCTGTAACACTAGGAACCATATATACAAGAAACATGCAAATAGTAACAAATACAGATAGACCTATAAATATATGACTTTTCCATGTGTGTTTTTTTACAGACATAAGCTTTACACCTCTATCCAGTTTAATACTATGTATATTCTTCTCATTATCTTAATACCACGAATATATTGAGGTGTAACGTTGCGACTTTGGATTTAATGTATTTCTTTGAGTGTTTGAAAGCGGGAATTTTCGATTATTAATAGTTTTGTCATAATCATTTTTTATACTTTAAGAAAGATTAACTTCATTTAAGGAATAAAGTATAAAGTGGCGATAAGTCGTGTTTTTCTAATAATATTTTTAGTGAAGTATTAGTATGAGCTATAATTTAAGTGAATCCAAAAAGGTGGGAGATAGAAATTATGAGAGTATTAGTAGTAGAAGACCATGTATCTCTGCTGCAATCTATAAAATCAATATTAGAAAAAAATTTTACGGTAGATATTGCTTCAAATGGAGAAGAAGGCTATTTTCTTGCGCAGCAAAATATTTATGACGCTATTATTCTTGATGTCATGTTGCCTGGATTGGATGGTTTTCAAATTTTAAAAAAATTACGAGAAGAAAATATTGAAACGCCAGTAATGTTTTTAACAGCTCGTGATTCCCTTGAAGATCGTGTGAAAGGCCTAGATTTAGGTGGCGATGATTATTTAGTGAAGCCGTTTCAAGCACCTGAGTTAGAAGCAAGATTGCGTGCGTTATTGAGAAGAAGTGGACGATTTACGAATGAACAAACGATTCGTTATAAAGGAATTGAACTTCATGGTAAGGAAAATGATGTATTAATTGATGGGTCAAACGTTAAGCTTACATTAAAGCAATATGACTTATTGGAGTTTTTTATTGGGAATGTTGGGTCCATTTTAACGAGAGAACAGATTTACGATCGTATTTGGGGATATGATTCGGATACGACTATTGGAGTGGTGGAAGTGTTCACTCATCAATTAAGGAAGAAGCTAGAACCATTTGGTTATGATAAAGATATTAAAACGGTACGAGGTATTGGTTATATGCTGTCGAAAGAATAGGAGATGAATGGTGATGTTTCAAAAGACTCGTATTCGACTAGCGATGCAAAATTCCATCATCTTAATTTTGATTATTGGCGCTATTGCATTTGCTGTATATTCTTACATGCAAGTTTTATTATATAGCGATTTAGACGATGATTTAGAGACACTGTTAGATGAGTATAAGAAGAATGGCTATATTCAATTGGAAGCATCACTTTCGAAGCCGACTTTCATTCAAGATCCACGTGTTAATGTGATTCTTTGGGATGAGAAAGGTGCTATGATTGAAATAAATCAAGAATCGGCATTGTTTAGCTCAAATAAAGAGCTCTTTAAACCTGATCGATTGCATAAAATCGAAGAAAAAGAAGCTCAAGGCTATCATTTCCGATCCATATCATCTAAGTTTACGACGAAATATGGCGATATAACGGTTCAGTTACTACGAAATGTAAATTCTGAACAAGAGATGCTTCATCGGATTGGAACGTTACTTACGATGGGAACAATTATTGGTGGTTTTTTATCCATTGTAGCTGGCTTATATTTGGCAGGTGTAGCACTTGTACCGATTCGAGAAGCTTGGAACAAGCAGCAGCAATTTGTTTCGGATGCATCTCATGAATTACGTACTCCGTTAGCAGTTATTCAGTCGCGAGCCGATTTATTACTTCGTTCACCATCAGACACTATTGAAGATAAGGCATTAGATATTTCGGTTATATCGAAAGAATGTCGAAGGTTAACAAAGCTAGTCAGCAATTTATTATTATTGGCTAGAGCGGATTCAAGGCGGGTAGACATAAAGAAAGAGTCTTTCGTACTAACAGATGTGTTACGTGAGGTTGTAGACAATTATGTTGAAATAGCGGAGTTTCAAGGGAAAAAGCTCGTTATGAAAAGCGATTCTGAAATCATTATGAAAGGTGATTCGGAACGTATTCATCAGCTCCTAGTTATTTTATTGGATAATTCGTTAAAGTTTACGGAAGAAAACGGAGAAATTATTGTTCAGAGTAAGAAGCTTTCGAATGGTTTCGAAATTATTGTTAGTGATAATGGTATGGGTATTAATAAAAATGATTTACCTTATGTTTTTGATCGCTTTTATCAAGGTGAAAAAACCCGATCTAAATCAGTTGGTACGGGTCTAGGTTTATCTATTGCTAAATGGATTGTCGAGCAACATAATGGAAGACTAAGAGTAGTAAGTGAAGAAGGCAAAGGGACAATGTTTAAAGCCTTTTTTCCGAAGTAGGCAAATCATAGAAGTATCTCATAGATAGAATTTGGATAAATATGCTACAATGTGAACACATCTTATTTTTGTATGAAGTTTAGTAAGGAGCTGAGGAGAAGATGGGCTGGATATTAGCTGCAATGTTTTTGCCAGCACTTATGGTCTACGTTTTTACTAGGGTCACCTATAATCATTTCGTAGGTTTAACTCTAACAGTTGCACTTATAGCTGCATCTGCATATGCAGGCTATACTCACACATGGTTGTTAATCATTATAGATGCCTGTTCGTTAACATTCGGTTTATGGTTATCTATTAGATATATAAAGGTTAAGTCACATCGAAGCACCCATTAAGGGTGTTTTTGTTTTTGTATGAAAGTTTTGTTAGAAACAGAACAGTTGAAAAAATAAATGAGTCTCTTAATCGAATGAATGTTCGGTTTTGAGTGGTTAGTATTGAAATGTTTGTGGTAAAATGTCTATATATTCGTTAGTTCGTACAAGATGAAAATAAGTAATATGAAGTAGGGGGCAAACTTGATGAATGAGTTTCAATTAGTATCTAAATATTCTCCTCAAGGAGATCAGCCTCAGGCAATTCATAAACTAGTAGAAGGTATTCAATCAGGTAAAAGGTATCAGACGCTACTAGGTGCAACAGGAACGGGGAAAACATTTACAGTTTCGAATGTGATTAAGGAAATAAATAAGCCTACGCTTGTTATTGCTCATAATAAAACACTTGCGGGTCAATTATATAGTGAGTTTAAGGAGTTCTTTCCTAATAATGCAGTTGAATACTTTGTAAGTTATTACGATTATTATCAACCAGAAGCATATGTACCGCAAACAGATACATTTATTGAGAAAGATGCATCGATTAATGATGAGATTGATAAATTACGACATTCAGCTACATCCTCTCTTTTTGAAAGACAGGATGTCATTATTATTGCTAGTGTGTCATGTATTTATGGTTTAGGTTCGCCAGAAGAATATAGTGAGTTAGTAGTATCGCTACGTACGGGAATGGAAATTGAGCGAAATGCGTTATTGCGAAGACTTGTTGATGTTCAATATGAACGAAATGATATTGATTTCAAACGTGGAACATTCCGTGTCCGCGGTGATGTTGTGGAAATCTTTCCTGCATCAAGAGACGAACAGTGTATTCGTATTGAATTCTTTGGAGATGAGATTGACAGAATTAGAGAAGTTGATGCATTAACAGGTGAAGTGTTAGCTGAACGTGAACATGTAGCGATTTTTCCAGCATCTCACTTCGTAACTCGTGAAGAAAAGATGAAGGTTGCGATTGAAAATATTGAAAAAGAACTAGAAGAGCAGCTCGCTGTTTTTAGAGAGAATGGTAAATTACTTGAAGCACAGCGCTTAGAGCAAAGAACACGTTATGATTTAGAAATGATGCGGGAAATGGGATTCTGTTCAGGAATTGAAAATTACTCGCGACATTTAACGTTGCGTCCACCGGGCTCAACACCATATACGCTATTAGATTACTTTCCAGAGGATTTTTTACTTGTTGTGGATGAGTCTCACGTAACGTTGCCGCAAGTAAGAGGGATGTTTAACGGAGACCAAGCTCGTAAGCAAGTATTGGTAGACCATGGCTTCCGCTTACCTTCAGCAAAGGATAATCGACCGTTACAATTCGCTGAATTTAGTGAGAAGGTTCACCAAGCAATCTTTGTATCAGCTACGCCTGGACCATATGAGCTTGAACATTGTCCAGAAATGGTTGAGCAAATCATTCGTCCAACTGGCTTGCTTGATCCACCTATTGAAATTCGCCCAATTCAAGGCCAAATTGATGATTTAATTGGTGAAATTCAAGATTGTATTAAGAAAAATGAACGTGTACTTATCACTACCTTAACGAAGAAAATGTCTGAGGATTTAACAGACTATCTCAAGGAAATAGGAATTAAAGTACAATATTTGCATTCTGAAGTGAAAACATTAGAACGTATTGATATTATTCGTGATTTACGACTTGGTAAATATGATGTTTTAGTCGGTATTAACTTATTGCGAGAAGGTTTAGATATACCAGAAGTATCATTGATAGCTATTTTAGATGCAGATAAGGAAGGTTTCCTTCGTTCTGAGCGATCACTAATTCAAACGATTGGTCGTGCGGCCCGAAATGCCCATGGTCACGTTATTATGTATGCAGATAAAATAACAAACTCCATGAATATTGCCATTACGGAAACAAAACGACGTCGAGCGATTCAAGAAGCATATAATGAAAAGCATGGCATCGTACCGACGACGATTCAGAAAGATATACGAGAAGCAATTCGAGCTACACAGGTTGCAGAAGACCAAGACAAGTATGAAGCTACTGTTAAACTAGATAAATTAACGAAAAAAGAACGAGAAAAGGTCATCGTAGAGATGGAAAAAGAAATGAAAGAAGCAGCGAAGGCGTTAAACTTCGAGCGTGCTGCTGAATTACGAGATCTTATTTTAGAGTTGAAATCGGAAGGGTGACGAATAAAAAATGGTAATGGATAAAATCGAAATAAAAGGAGCAAGAGTCCATAATTTAAAAAATATTGATGTCACCATCCCACGTGATAAGCTAGTTGTTTTAACTGGCTTATCAGGTTCAGGTAAATCATCATTAGCATTTGATACGATTTACGCGGAAGGACAAAGACGATATGTAGAATCATTGTCTGCTTATGCACGACAATTTCTTGGGCAGATGGATAAGCCGGATGTAGACACAATTGAAGGATTATCTCCGGCTATTTCCATCGATCAAAAAACAACAAGTCGTAATCCCCGATCAACTGTCGGTACAGTAACGGAAATTTATGATTATTTACGACTTTTGTATGCACGTGTTGGACGACCAACGTGTCCAAATCATAATATCGAAATATCTTCTCAGACAATTGAACAAATGGTAGACCGCATTATGGAATATCCAGAGCGTACGAAATTACAAGTATTAGCTCCTGTTGTTTCTGGTCGAAAGGGCACGCATGTGAAAGTATTCGACGATATTAAGAAACAAGGCTATGTGCGTGTGCGTGTCGATGGAGATATGTATGATGTTGGCGATGAAATTGAACTAGAGAAGAATAAGAAGCATGATATTGAAGTCATTATTGACCGTATTGTAATTAAAGAAGGTGTGGAGGCTCGACTGGCTGATTCACTTGAAAGTGCTTTGAAGCTAGGGGAAGGTAAAGTCATTATTGATGTGATTGGTGAGGAAGAATTGTTATTCAGTGAGCACCATGCCTGTCCATTATGTGGTTTCTCTGTTGAAGACCTTGAACCACGTATGTTTTCTTTCAATAGTCCATTTGGAGCTTGCCCAAGCTGTGATGGTTTAGGTTCTAAGCTAGAAGTGGATCTTGATTTAGTTATACCTGATAAAAACCTAAGCTTACGAGAAAATGCAATAGCTCCATGGGAATCTGTAAGCTCACAATATTATCCACAATTACTTGAAGCAGTTGCAACTCATTATGGAGTCGATATGGATACACCTGTTAAAGATATCCCAGAGAACTTAATGGATAAAATTCTGTATGGTTCAGGAAAGGATCAAATCTATTTCCGCTATGAAAATGATTTCGGGCAAGTGCGTGAAGGAAATATTGAATTTGAAGGTGTCATTCGTAATGTAGAGCGTCGCTTTAAAGATACTTCTTCCGATTACGTTCGTGAACAAATGGAGAAGTACATGGCGGAACATAGATGTCCTACTTGTAAAGGATATCGTTTGAAGAAAGAGGCATTAGCTGTCTTAATTAATGGCAAGCATATCGGGAAAATCACTTCACTATCCATTGAAGATGCATTGGAAGTTTTCAATGCTTTAGATTTAACGGAGAAAGAATTGAAGATTGCTACGTTAATTTTACGAGAAATTAAGGAACGATTAGGTTTTCTTGCTAATGTAGGATTGGAATATTTAACGTTGCATCGAGCTGCAGGGACATTATCTGGTGGAGAAGCACAGCGTATTCGTTTGGCTACGCAAATTGGTTCGCGATTAACAGGTGTACTTTATATATTAGATGAGCCATCAATTGGATTGCATCAACGAGATAATGATCGCTTAATTGGCACGTTACAAAATATGCGTGATATCGGGAATACGTTAATTGTTGTTGAGCATGACGAAGATACAATGCTTGCAGCCGATTATTTAATTGATGTTGGACCTGGAGCAGGTGTCCATGGAGGTATGATCATTTCACAAGGTACACCGCAAGAGGTGATGAATGATTCTAACTCATTAACAGGGCAATATCTATCAGGGAAGAAATTTATTCCGTTACCGCTTGAGCGTCGTCAAGGTGATGGGCGTTATCTTGAAATTAAAGGTGCGAAAGAGAATAATTTAAAGAATGTTAATGTCAAAATTCCATTAGGGATGTTTGTTTCTGTAACGGGTGTTTCCGGTTCAGGAAAGAGTACATTAATTAATGAAATTCTTCATAAATCACTTGCACAGAAATTAAACCGTGCGAAAATTAAACCTGGTCAACATAAGGAAATCTTGGGTATTGAGCATTTAGATAAAGTAATTGATATTGATCAATCCCCGATTGGACGAACGCCACGATCAAACCCAGCTACATATACGAGTGTGTTTGATGATATTCGTGATGTATTTGCTTCGACGAACGAAGCGAAGGTAAGAGGTTATAAGAAAGGACGCTTTAGTTTCAATGTGAAAGGCGGTCGTTGTGAAGCATGCCGTGGTGATGGAATTATTAAAATTGAAATGCACTTCCTGCCAGATGTATATGTTCCGTGTGAAGTATGCCATGGTAAACGTTATAATCGTGAAACGTTAGAAGTGAAATACAAAGGGAAAAACATTGCTGATATTTTAGAAATGACAGTAGAAGATTCAGTAGTATTCTTTGAAAACATTCCTAAGATTGCTCGCAAGCTACAAACGCTTCAAGATGTTGGTTTAGGTTATATTACATTAGGACAGCCTGCGACAACTTTATCAGGTGGAGAAGCGCAGCGCGTGAAGCTTGCCGCTGAACTACATCGTCGATCAACGGGCCGTTCACTGTATATTCTTGATGAACCGACAACTGGATTACATGTGGATGATATATCAAGACTACTGGTTGTTCTCCAACGATTAGTTGAAAATGGTGACACCGTACTTGTTATTGAACATAATTTAGATGTCATTAAAGCTGCGGATTATATTATCGATTTAGG
This sequence comes from Bacillus massiliigorillae, assembly GCF_000380245.2. Lineage (GTDB taxonomy): Bacteria > Bacillota > Bacilli > Bacillales > DSM-1321 > Bacillus_AD > Bacillus_AD massiliigorillae. Next base: position 141,397 of record NZ_HG428742.1, on the reverse strand, counting down.
ACCTGAGGGTGGAGCGAAAGGCGGAATGATTATTGCAACTGGAGCACCAGAGGAAATAACCGAAGTGAAGGAATCCCATACGGCCAAATATTTAAAACCAATTTTAGAACGAGATCGTGCACGAATGAAGGAGCTTATCCAAGAGAAAGCGAACGTATAATAGATATTAAATGGAGAAAGCCCGATAAGATGGTTTGACTATCTTATCGGGCTTCTTTTGTTATTTCAAAATAATGATTCACAGATATTATTCTGAATATTTGTTATAATATATGTATAAGATTTTCAATAAGGAGAGGAGATTTTTAAAATGAAAAAATTTAGTTTTTTAGTTTTTATTACTATTTCATTATTAATAATAAATGGATGTAGTTCTTCCTCGACTGAAGAAAAAAGCGATAAGAGTTCTGGTGAAAAAGTAGAGGTTTCGAATGAAAAGAAAGCAGAAGGAAATATGGATCAAGAGAAGGAAAATCAGCAACAAGAAAAAACGGAAAAGATACCTTTTAAATTAGATGATTTTAAAATAGAAGTGATACCGACAGGAGAAATTGATAGTGCTGGTGGCGTAGCTTATTCTTATAAAGTTACAAATAATTCATCTATACCAGTTAAAACTTTATATGCAGATGTTAAAATTGAATTCGAAGATGGACAAAGTGAGGTTAAATCTTTAACCATTGCGAATACCTTAATGAAAGGGGATTCTTTGAATAGACCTGGATTAAAAATATATCCTAAGCCAGTTTCGAAGATTAAATCTTATCAACTATTGAAATATAAAATTATAGATACTAAAGGTACATATTATGAAGCTGATCCTAAACTAAAAAGCATTGAGAAAACGTGGGAACAATCAGTAGAAGTTGTAAATAACCCTCCATTTAAGTTAAATGACTTTACTATCGAAGTAAAGCCAACAGGTGAAGTGGATGCTTTTGGTGGAGTTGTCTATTCATATGAAATGAAAAATAATTCATCTATGCCTGTTAAGTCATTCTTAGCACAAGTTAAATTTGAATTTGAAGATGGACAAAATATAGTGGATACAATTAACATTGATAATACGATTATGAATGGTGAAACTTTTGGTGAATCCGGTGAAAGAGTTCATCCAGTTCCCGTTTCCAAAATTAAATCATATCAATTAATTTCTTATAAAATTGTTGATAAAGAGGGAAAAGGCTATAAAGTAGATACTCAATTAAATGAGGTTACGAATTATTAATTTCATCGTTAGTTAAAACTTTTACAAAAAAGGGCTATTTCAAGAGATTAGTGTGAATATCTTTTGAAATAGCCTTTTTGATTTAGGAGGAATTCTAAAATCGCTCCTTGAATCATATATCGTTGTTAGTGGCTTTTGATGCTTAAGATTATTTCTTTTGGGTATACCTTATAGTAGTATTTTCTTCGACTTTTGTATTTTATTAGATTAGAAATGTGTTCGCTCGATCACTTTCGAAAAATTAATGAAACTTTTTCAGTAAGGAATCGTAATACTTGGTAACAACAGAAAGACATGAGGAGTGTATGGAGCTTGGACACAAATAAAGTATTATCAGCGATTTGTTATTTCAGCGTACTATTTGCACCTTTCATAGTTCCGATTATTATTTATTTTGCAAGTGAGGATTCTTTTGTGAAGAAGCATGCTAAGTCAAGCTTGCTATCTCATGTAATACCGGCATTATTTATCCCTGTAGTAATCCTAGCGGCGTTTTATGATTTTTCACAAACAACGGATGTACCAGTGTTATTATTAACAACCTTTGTTATTTTTGGTATTGCTAGTTTAATTATTTTTATATGGAATTTAATAAGAGGCGTCAAGTTATTAATCAACTAATCGTTAATTATGAATGGAGGATTTACAATGAACGAAGAGAAAAAACGTATACTTAATCTGGTTGAAGCGGGAAAAATTACTGCTACAGAGGCTCTTACATTGTTAGAAATGTTAGAGAAAGAAAATCAAACAAAGAGTGATAAAGAGACGGAAATGATGAATGAATTATCTACAGTTGTTGTTGTAAATGAAGAGAAAGAGCAACAATCTACTGAAAAGAAGGTTGCTTCTGCAAAAGATATGATTTTGGATTTTGTTGATCATTTAGTTACGAAAGTAAAAGATTTAGACTTTGATTTTTCAAAGAGTACAGATATTACACATATCTTCCATTTACCAGATGCTTCTGCTAAGGATATAAATATTGAAGTAGCGAATGGTAATGTCGAGCTGATTGCTTGGGATCAAGAAGGTGCTCAAGTAGAGTGTGAAGCAAAAGTATATCGCACAGAAAATGAGGCGGATGCAAGAAAAATGTTACTCGAAGAAGTGACATTTGATGTACGTGATTCGAAGCTCTATTACATGGTTGGACAGAAGTGGATGAAGGTAAACAGCAAGGTATATTTGCCAAAAGTACAGTTTGAAAAGATGCGTATGCGCTTATTCAATGGAGGCATTTCAGCTGAAGCATTAGCCGTGGATAAACTGAAAATCAAGACCGCTAACGGTAAGATTATCTTGAATGACTTAACAAGCGCAGATACTGAAATTGATACTGTGAACGGTAATATTGAATTGACGGGTATGAATATTACAAAGCTAAATTGTGAAACTATTAATGGAGCGGTTAAAACGAAGGGTGCATTCCAATATGCTGAATTAGAAACATTTAATGGTGGTATCTTCGTTGAAGACTTTAATAATGAAGCTGAAAATTTACAAGTGAAATCGACTTCGGGTTCTATTAATGTAACTGTACCTAGTGTTGTGGCAGTATCGGGAGAGGTTCGTGCTAACTTAGGAAGTTTGCATGTTGATGTTCAAGGCATGAAGGTATTAGAGGAGAAGAAAGAAGTTATTCAAAAAGTATTGAAATTTGAAAATGAACAGCCAGTAACAATGACGCTGTCAGCTGACACTAAAACAGGTCATATTTCTGTTAAACAAGAAATGTAAAATATAAAGTTAACGAGATAGAAGCCCTAAAGCTTAGCTTTAGGGCTTTTTTAAGAGAGAAGAATGTATATAAATTTGTGCTGTGTCTAGCTCCAGCGCCCAGCGACTAGTAGATTTCGCTCATCTCCCTATGATAAGTCAACATCAAATCGGCTACCGCCTCTTCGTGTTGTCTAGTTCCGAACGCCATCGGCTCGAGGTCATAAGTCAATCAGTCCAGAAGGTTAAAAGCGACCTTCTAGCCAGCTTGCCTTATGCTTGTCACCGATAAACGGGCGTTCTCCACATTTCGGTTTTTCTTTTATCTCAGTCGAAGTGCTCCAATCTATACGTCGCAAAACGGGCGCTTGCGCTTTTCTTATTGTCTAGCTCCAGCACCCAGCTCCTAGTGTACTTCGCCAACCTCCCTACGATAAGTCAACATCGAATCGACTTGCGTCTCTTCGTGTTTCCTTTATCTCAGTCGGCGGGCTCCAGCACATACGGAGCTAAGCAGGGCGCTTGCGCTTTTCTTATTCATCATGCTATTGCTTTTCGAAAATGATATAAGGCTCATATCCTTGTTTCTTTAAAGTTTGTGCTAAGGCATCTGCTAGTTGCTTGCTTTTGAAAGCTCCTATTTGGACTTTGTATGAGCCAATGGTTGGAGTAGTAACTAGTGGTATTAATTTTTTCTGTAAATGATATTCGGCTGCAATTGCTTTAGCAATCGCTTCACCACATGCTTTTCGGTAGGTCTCTGATTTAAGCAGTTTTACTTCCACGCTGTTTGTCATAAATCCACATTCGACAAGAATTGCTGGCATTTTTGTTTCTCGAAGTACATAGAAGTCTGCCGTTTTAACACCGCGGTTTTTTAACCCAGTAGCTATAATTAAGTTTTGTTGTACTTTATCCGCTAATGATCGTGATTTCTGGCTTGCTGAGTTATAAATATATGTTTCAATTCCTGAAGCACTATGCCATTCTGTTCCGTGACCTGCAGCGTTTGAATGAATAGACACGAAGCAATCTGCTTGCAGAGAATTAGCTGTTTTGACCCGTGTTTGTAATGGTACATCTTGTTTATCACTATGGGTGAAGATGATTCTAATATTTTGGTACGACTCAAGAAACTGACGAGCATAAGAAGCGATGGAGCGATTAATCTCATATTCTTGTAATCCGTCAGGACTTCGTTTTCCGGCAGTACTATAGCCATGCCCAGCATCTATAACAATTTTCATTTTCCCCCTCCTTATTTAACTTGTCTTATTATGATATGAAGGCTCGTACGAAAAGTAGCGTCCATAAAGGGAAAAAGATGCTCATTGATAAGCCCAGTTCTCTATAATTTTATCGCGAATAAGGTCGCTTCAATAAAGGGTACTAAGTAATAGGATTTTAATATGATAATCAAGTTTTAATTTATAATGAAGCAAATAAGGCTGTTCGCCAAGGGATTGTAAATCACTTGGCGAACAGCCTTATTCTTCTTAACGTTTCAATTGGTTATAAAAGCGATAGCGATCTGCTCTAAATGAAGATTTTACATATTCAAAAGGTGTATCATCTTCTAAATACGATGTTTGTATAATACGTAAAACAGGGCTATCTTTCTCGATTAGTAAATATTTTGCTTCATAAGAACTGGCAGCATTAGCTTCTATTTCTTGATGAGCATCTTTGATTTTAAGTGATAAATCTTCCTCGATGAATTGATAGATGGAATCCATCGCTTGCTCTTTCGTTAACCCTTTTGTTAATTGTATAGGCATATAAGCTGTTTCAAGAGCCATCGGTAAATTATCGGCAAGACGAATACGTTCGATCTTTAAGACTTCCTGTCCTTGTTCAATCTCAAGCCTTTTTGCAACGGAACGACTTGCGGGAACGGTATCGTATGAGAGTAATTGGCTGCTCGGTGTTAATCCACGTTCAATCATATGCTCAGAGAAGCTAGTCATCCCTTGTAAAACTTGTTCTACTTTTCGTTTATTGACAAATGTACCTGTTCCTTTTTTTCGATAAAGGAAGCCCTCGTTTACAAGATTGGTTAATGCTTGTCGTACGGTCATACGACTTATTTGATATTGCTCAGCAAATTCCCGTTCAGATGGAATTGATTGATCTGGTTGTAAAAAACCAGAATCAATCTGGCTTTTCACTAGTTCTTCAAGTTGGTGATATATTGGGACGGGTGATTTTTTATCAATCATCATGATTTCTATAGCTCCTTGAAAGCTGCTTTAAATAAGTTGTAAAGCAGCTTGGTCTGCGATAATGGTTGCTTTTTTGTGTGAACGAAGAACAGACGCAGGGAACTCCTCCGTAATTTCTCCATATACAAGACGCTTTATAACCTCTGCTTTTGAAGTTCCTGAAGCTAGAAGAATAATTTCCTTGCTGTCCATAATACTTTGAATTCCCATTGTTACTGCATGCGTTGGTACTTCATCTATATTATTAAAATAACGGGCATTAGCATTACGTGTACTTTCAGCTAATGTAACCACATGTGTTCTACTTTTGAAAGATGTGCCTGGTTCATTGAATCCAATATGACCATTGTGACCAATACCTAATATCTGAATATCGATTCCACCGATTTTTTGGATATACTTATCATACCGCACAGTTTCTTCTTCCAAATTTGGAGCGACTCCATTAGGTATACTTGTATGATGTAATTTTACATCAATATGGTTAAACAATCTTTTTCTCATGAATGTAAAATAACTGTTTTTATTATCTCTGTCTAGACCTATATATTCATCTAAATTTACTGTTCGTACTTCTTTGTATGACGTACCTGTTGTTTTATAGTCTAGTATTAAATATTTATATAATCCTACAGGTGTGTTTCCAGTAGCCAAGCCTAAAACAGATCTAGGATTTTCTTTAACCTTAGTAATCATTTTTTGAGCCGCAAAGAGGCTCATCTTTTCATAGTTTTCTGTACGTATGATTTCGAATCGCAATATCTTCACCTACTCAGATGAGTTTAAAAAACATGTTTAAGGTTTTATAGATGCAATTCCTACTTTGGAAACATTCATTTCTATAGGGGAATTACTAAATATGTATTTTTCCTATTGTAATGCTTCCTCTGTGATTGTATACATGAGTAATGGTTTCATAACGGGTCTACTGTTACATATATTTTATCAATTCAGACAAATGGATGTCTATACCAGTATCTATGAAGACATTGTGCAAATTATTCCAATAAAAAATAAGTGCAGATTGGTAGGATGAGGTTATTTGATACGTTAAAGTAAAAGGTAGCAGAAATGCAGATTAAATATTATTCGAGTTATAATCTAAGTTAAACTTTGGGTAATATAGTTTATAGATTAGGTGTTAGATTTAGCCATTCTTACATAATTCTTTTCTTCATATTTGGTTCTAATGTATTTAGTGCTAAAATAAAGTGAAACTTCCATCAAACGGGATTAATCCCTGCCGTTGGTTAGTTTAAACAAACGGCTTCTTATTGACGAAAGATTTCGAGTGGGATTTTTTTAGTTAATTAGGACGGAGTAAATAGATTGTGTTTGAATTAAGGAGGATTACATTTGGCGAAAGTTCGTACGAAAGATATACTTGAAAAATTTAATTTAGAGCTAATCAGTGGTGAAGAGGGCATCAATAAGCCGATTTCAACTAGTGACTTATCAAGACCTGGAATTGAAATTGCTGGTTTCTTTGAATATTATCCGGCAGAAAGAATGCAATTATTAGGAAAAACTGAGATGTCTTTTTTTAATAAATTGAGTGCACATGAAAGAAAGCATCGTATGGATATGCTTTGTACAGATATTACGCCAGGTATTATTGTTACGCGTGATCAAGAAGTGCCAGAAGAGTTAATTGAAGCTTCTATGAGAGAGTCAGTTCCAGTACTGCGTTCTCATATGAAAACGACGAGATTATTTAGTCGTTTAACGAATTATTTAGAAAGTAAATTAGCTCCAACAACAGCTGTGCATGGTGTATTAGTTGATATTTATGGTGTAGGAGTTTTAATTACAGGAAAAAGCGGCGTAGGTAAAAGTGAAACAGCATTAGAGCTAGTGAAGCGTGGACATCGACTAGTAGCAGACGATTGTGTTGAAATTCGTCAAGAAGATCAAGACACACTTGTTGGGGCTGCGCCTGATTTAATTGAACACTTATTAGAGATTCGTGGATTGGGAATCATAAATGTTATGACGCTTTTTGGAGCAGGGGCTGTTCTAAGCACAAAGAAAATCTCATTAATTATTAATCTTGAGCTTTGGGAGAAAAATAAACATTATGATCGTTTAGGTTTAGATGATGAAAAGCAGAAGATTATTGATACAGAAATTCCACGTTTAACAGTTCCAGTTCGACCTGGACGAAACTTAGCTGTTATTATCGAGGTAGCTTCTATGAATTTCCGATTAAAACGAATGGGAATGAATGCTGCTCAGCAGTTTACTACGAAGCTTTCTGAAGTAATTGATGAAGGAGATCACGAAGATACATATTAAAAGGTTAGTTAGGGGAAGGGAGCGATGAAAGGAAATGGATAAATTAGATCCTATTAATCCTATTGCATTTGAATTGGGACCATTGTCTGTCCATTGGTATGGTGTGATTATTGGTACTGGTTTATTGTTAGGTTTACTTTTAGCATTACGTGAATCAGATAAAAGAGGTTTAAAGAAGGAGATCTTCTTAGATTTAATTTTATTTGCAGTTCCAATTTCTATTATTTGCGCACGTATTTATTACGTTATTTTTCAGTGGGATTATTATGTGCAGCATCCTGGAGAAATTATTGCGATATGGAATGGTGGAATCGCGATTCATGGTGCGTTAATTGGTGCGGTACTAACTGCTATTGTATTCTGTAGAGTGAAGAAAATTTCATTTTGGAAGGTTGCAGATATTGCAGCGCCTAGCCTATTACTTGGACAAGCGATTGGACGTTGGGGAAACTTTATCAATCAAGAAGCATATGGCGGTGAAGTTAGTAGACAGTTTCTTGAGAATTTAATGATTCCAGACTGGATTATTAATCAAATGTATATTGATGGTGTGAGTGGTTTAGCCTATTATCATCCGACATTTTTATACGAATCACTTTGGAATATCTTAGGAGTAATTATCTTGCTGCTATTACGTAAAGTAAATTTAAAACGTGGGGAATTGTTCTTAACATATGTTATTTGGTATAGCATTGGTCGTTTCTTTATTGAAGGAATGCGAACAGATAGCTTGATGCTAACAGACACTTTAAGAATGGCGCAATTTATCTCTATCGTGTTAATTGTAGGAGCTGTTCTTACTCTTATTGTTAGACGTGTAAAAGGCTTTAGTAATGCAAGATATAAAGATATGTAATAAAGTTTGAACAATATAAACTTGCTTGCGGATGCAACCTAAAATGGCTGCATCCGTTTAGATATACACTGAATTGTAAAGAAAGAAGGAAGTCACATATGTCTCGTAACATCAATACGGTATTATTCGATTTAGACGGAACGCTCATTAATACAATTGATTTAATACTAGCGTCATTTACTGAAACACTTAATCATTTTTATCCTAATGAATATAGTCGTGAAGATATGTTGAAGTTCATTGGACCACCATTAGTCGATTCATTTCGTACAGTTGATGAAAATCGAGTAGATGAAATGGTTACTTATTACCGTGAATACAATATGAAGAATCATGATGCATTAGTGAAGGAATACGATGGTGTACTAGAGACTGTTGAAGCTTTGCAAGAGGCGGGATTCAAAATCGGTATTGTTACAACCAAATTAAGAGCGGCTGTGTTAAAAGGATTAAAAATTGGCAAGCTAGAGCCTTTCTTTGATGTTATTGTTACTCTTGATGATGTTCAGAACGCAAAGCCAGACCCAGAGCCTATTAATAAAGCTTTAGAGCAGCTACATGCTAAACCGGGAGAAGCGATTATGGTTGGAGACAGCTCTCATGATATTCTTGCTGGACAAAATGCGGGAACATTAACAGCAGGTGTAGCTTGGACTGTACAAGGAAGAGAACATTTGGAAACATTTAAGCCAGACTATATGCTCGAAAATATGAAAGATCTATTACGTATTTTAAAGGTTGAGTGAGAATGAGAAAGACGGTACGATATCGAGTTGAAGGCGCAAATTCATTATGGCACGTATATAAAACAGTTCCTTTCTGGAAAGTAGTTCGAAATTTTGTTGTGATACAAACAGCACGATATACACCGTTTTTGTCTATGAAAAATTGGCTTTATCGAACATTTCTCGGCATGAAAGTAGGCGATCAAACATCATTTGCTCTCATGGTCATGCTTGATGTTATGTTTCCAGAGAAAATTTCAGTTGGACGTAATACTGTCATCGGTTACAACACAACGATTCTAGCTCATGAATATTTAATTAAAGAGTATCGACTCGGTGATGTTGAAATCGGTAGTGAAGTGATGATTGGTGCGAATACAACGATACTTCCAGGTATCACAATTGGAGACGGAGCCATTGTATCAGCGGGAACAGTTGTACATAAAGATGTACCTGCAGGCGCTTTTGTCGGAGGCAATCCAATGCGTGTTGTATATACGAAAGAGCAGCTTGCGGAACGCTGGAAAGATGATCCGATTTATGGTGTAGATAAAGAAAACTTGGGCTGACATTTAGTCAGTCCTTTTTTGGTGGTTGAAATTCAATATTTAATGCTTCAGTTTTGTCAGACTTAGATGCATTCATGGCTTTTACCCAGACGACGATACTATCATTTTTCTCATATCTTGTTATTGTGTCATGCTCGGGTAACGTTACCCACGTATGACCATTAGATGATTCATCTAATAAAAGCCTATTGTTGTTTGTATCTAATTCAATAACTTTACCTTCAAGATTAAACTCTCCTTTTATTTCATCATTTTCATTTTGGACACTACAACCAATACTAATTAAACACGAGAGAATGAGAGGGAATATAGATAATTTCATAGCAATCTCCTTTGAAAAAGTTATTTTATAGTATTTGACGTTATAAAGGAACTTTTTGTTGCAAGATTTAACGTCTAGAATGTTTAATCTTGTGGTACAAAGTAGAAGGAGAACAAAATATATGAGCAGAGAACAAAATATATGAGTAGAAAAACGAATCTAGGAGCACAATCCATTCAAAAAGAACCGTCTACCTCAAAAAGAGATAGACGGTTCTTTATTTACTAGCAACGAAAACCGTATTCAAATCCTTTTTCACAAGCTCAGCGACTAGAATATAACGTTCTGGTGCATCGCCTATGAAATTAAAAGGATAGCAGGTCGTAACGGTTAATGTTGGCTTTGTTTTTGGAACAATGACAGTTCGATCGTCACTGTCTACGATACGCGTTTTCTTTACTTTGAAAGTAAAGGTTCCTGCAGTTGTTGTAGTAACGAGTTCGTCGCCAACTCCTATTTCACCTAGGTGGCGAAAGACTGTATCGCGATGTCCAGATAAAACGGAATTATCCCGTTCACCAGGTAAAACAGAGCCGGCGAAATGACCAACGCCTTTTGCTAGTTCGTCTTCATCTGTTCCATGAATAATAGGCAGTGTTTTATCCAGCTTTGGAATATAGAGCTCCCCCATCAATTCGCCAACCTTTGGGGTTTGTTTATATCTCACGGTATTTGCCTGCTTCTTATTAACGGTAGAAACAGGTTTAGAGGATGGTTCCGTCGTATCTTCTTTAACCACTACTTTATTCCATTTGTACATCGTATAGCCGACTAATAATTTATAAGCGTTTGTTGTAGTGAAATATGCACCGCCTATTAGCAATAACAAAGCGCAAATGAGAAGAATCCATTTTTTTTGTTTGCGAGGCTTAGTTGGTTTCACTTACTTTACAGCTCCTGCTTTTCTAAAAGTGAATATTGCAGCTCCTAGTAATGCTAGACCGAATAAGAAAGTACCCATGTAGTTTCCAGCAGTGTTAGGTAATTTTGCACCTTTTTCTGTTTTGTGTTCTTTGTTCACAATAGGTTTGGCAACTACTTTATCTTTCGTATTTTCGATAATATGACCTGGCTTTTGAACAAGATCACCGTTAATCATTTCACCTGTTAGTGTAAAGTCTAATAGTAATTCTCCAGAAGTGCTGTAAACTTCTACGAATAAACTAGCGCCTTTTGCATCAGTTAACTTTAATAAGTTTTCAAAAGAAATTGGAGTTTTTACGCCATCTTTTACAAGATAGAAAGAAAAGTCTAATTGTAATAGATTTTTGATTTGATCAGTAATGCTTAACAATTGAGAAATCTGAGCAGGTGATAGTTCATCTACTGTTTCAAAGTCCTCAAATGATTCCATTTGGCTAGCTAATGCATCTATTTTATCCATTATTGTTGGATCTTTCTCGATAACACTTACAATATGATTTGTTAGTTTCGTCATCTCAGCTTCTGTAATACCTAGCTCAGCAAAAAAATCATCAAAGCCAGCTAATAAGTCGTCATCTCCAGTAGCATCGTTATCTAACCAAATATATTCCTCAATATCAGAAGTGAAAAGGAAAGACTCTTCAATCGTTTTACCATCTTCTAATGCATCGTATTCTTTCAATAGCTTTTCTAACTCTTCTCGAGTCATACCATAATCTGCTAGCAAGTCATTTACTGTTTCCGTTGTCACACGAGGTCCTAATGTATCACGTAATTCAGTAAGATCTTCAAAATCATCAAGCGTTAAGTCATACGTTGCTAAGTATGAAGTTAGCTCAGCTTCAGTTAGTTGAATTTCTTTTAAATAACTTTGAAGTTCAGTAGTGTTAACCGCAGCTTGAGCAGAAAAGCTTCCTCCGAAAAGTAATAATGTTGATAAAACTGTTGCAATAATAACTTTCAAGTAAAATCCCCCTAATTGTTAAAAAAATAAAATAATTCCACAAAATTATACTATTTTTCGACAATTTACAATAGAGAGAAATATTGGTAAATAAGACCATATCTATTTTTAACAACGTCTAACTTTACACCTGCTATGCTCGGAAATAAGCCAACCTGTTTTAAAAAACCAAGAGCAGGTTTTCGAGAACAGCTCGTCTTATTTTTGCCGCATAGCTCTTTCTTGAGTGGGAGTAAATCAATGTACATAAACATCATTCAAAAAAGACCAGTGCCGGTTTTTCTTATTGGAATGATTTGTATGTCTTGACTTCCTTATGTTTGGAATGTAAACTACAAATAACTTTATTTTATTAGTATATTAGCGAACTAAAGTGTTTGAGCATATACTAATCAAGTAACTATAAATGGAGTCTGTTTTATCTAATAAGGGCAATAAAAAGTTATTGTAAAAATGTACTGCTCTAAGTTTTCTCTTATTAGATGAAAATATAAGGTAAATAGGTTACGATTATTTTATCGGAATATTCGAAAAGAAGGTGACGGGAATGACGAAGCTTTTTATGTTTGAAAAACCATTAGGTATGAGAGATACATTGCCTCTATTATATGGAGCGAGAAATAAGGTTCGTAATAAGATGTTACAAGAGATTAATAGCTGGGGCTATCAAATGTTAGAAACACCTGCCCTTGAGTATTATGAAACAGTGGGTGCAGCATCGGCTATTCTGGATCAGCAATTATTTAAGTTATTAGATCAACAAGGTCATACACTCGTATTACGTCCGGATATGACATCTCCAATTGCACGTGTAGCTGCTTCGAAATTATTGCAAAGTCGAATTCCACTTCGTCTTTCATATTCAGCTAATGTGTATCGTGCTCAACAAAGAGAAGGTGGTCGCCCTGCAGAATTTGAACAAATCGGTGTAGAGTGTATCGGTAATTCAACGGTAAGCGGAGATGCAGAATCGATTGCTTTACTCATTTCTACTTTGCAGGCTGCTGGATTAACAGATTTTAAAGTATCAATTGGTCATATTGGTTTTGTACAGCAACTCTTCTTACATATTCTTGGCAACGAAGAACGAGCAGAGCAATGTCGAAAATATTTATTTGAGAAAAACTACGTTGGTTATCGTGAGCATGTTAAGTCATTACCTTTATCTTCTATTGATAAGCAACGCCTGCTAGGATTGCTTTCATTAAGAGGAACAGATGAAATTTTCCAACCTGGCAAGGATATTTTAGAAGATGAAAAGAGTATTCATGCGATTGAGCAGTTAGAGGTTCTTTGGAAGCAATTGCAAGAATTCAACGTTCATTCTTACGTAAGTTTTGATTTAACAGCAGTCAGTCATATGAATTATTATACGGGTATTCTTTTTGAAGTGTATGCGAATCATGTTGGTTTACCAATTGGTAATGGGGGCCGCTATGATAATTTATTAGATAAATTCGGTTATCATGCTCCTGCCACTGGATTTGCTATTATTATGGATCGTTTGTTAGAAGCGCTTGGAGATATTGAAGAAGACCATGATATGACATGCGTTTTATATAGTAATGAACGCAGAATGGAAGCAATTAATTTAGCAAAAGAATTACGTGCTAATGGAGAAGCTGTCGTATTGCAAGAAGTAACGGGGGTAACGGATTTAGATGCATTTACGAAAAATTTTCAATCTGTGCAGTATATGATTGGTAGTCGAAAGGAGGAATTGTAATGAAGGATTCATTAACTATTGCCATGCCAAAGGGACGGATTTTTGAAGAGGCAGTGGACTTATTACGTGCAGCGAAATTCCAACTTCCTCCTGAGTTCGACGATAACCGCAAATTAATTTTAGAAGTAGAAGAAGAGAATATTCGTTTTATATTAGCAAAACCAATGGATGTGGCAACTTATGTAGAGCAAGGTGTTGCGGATATTGGCATCGCAGGTAAGGATGTTATGCTCGAAGAAGAAAGAGACGTATATGAGCTATTAGATTTGAAGATTAGTAGTTGCTATTTGGCTGTTGCGGGCTTGCCGAATACGAAGTTAAGTGATGTTGCGCCGAAAGTTGCGAGTAAATATCCGAATGTTGCGTCAAGTTTCTTTCGTGAACAAGGCGAGCAAGTGGAAATTATTAAATTAAATGGTTCGATTGAGCTTGCACCATTAATTGGTTTAGCAGAACGTATTGTGGATATTATATCTACAGGTCAAACACTGAGAGAAAATGGTTTAGTAGAATACGAGAAAATCGCGGATGTAACGTCTCGTTTAATAGCTAATCCAGTATCTTATCGCATTAAAGAAAAACGTATTACGGAATTAGTGGATCGTTTATCAGAAGTAATTCAACAAGAAGCAACAATTTAATGAAGAAAAGAGGAATGACTGTGAGAATCGAAAAAAGAACAGGAAACCTTTCATTAAAAAGGTCTGTAGACTCTGGAACGGCTGCACAACGAGAAGCGGTTCAATCCATCATTGCAGCAGTTCGTGAACAAGGAGATACAGCACTACGTCATTATACGAAAACGTTTGATCAAGTGGACATAGAGCAATTTCGAGTGACAGAAGCAGAAATTACAGCGGCGGTAGCAGAAGTAGATGAAAAGATGCTAGATATCATGAAAGAAGCAGCAGAGAATATTGCAAGCTTTCATGAGAAACAACGTCGTAACACATGGATTTCTACAGAAGAGTCAGGAACGATGCTTGGACAAAAAATTACACCGTTGGATTCAGTAGGACTCTATGTACCAGGTGGGACAGCGGCTTATCCTTCTTCGGTATTTATGAATGTGCTACCTGCCAAAGTAGCAGGGGTAAAGCGAATTGTAATGGTTTCTCCTCCAGGTAAAGATGGTAAGCTACCAGCTTTCGTATTAGCAGCTGCTTCGATTGCTGGAGTAACGGAAATATACAAAGTGGGTGGAGCACAGGCAATTGCTGCTCTTGCATATGGTACAGAAAGTATTGAGAGCGTTGATAAAATTACAGGTCCAGGAAATATCTATGTTGCCCTTGCTAAGCGTGAAGTATTTGGAGATGTAGATATTGATATGATTGCTGGTCCAAGTGAAATTGCTGTTCTTGCAGATGAAACAGCAAATGCAGCTGAAGTAGCTGCTGATATGCTGTCACAAGCAGAGCATGATACTCGTGCAAGTAGTGTTCTAGTGACAAACTCTATGAAGCTAGCAGAGGAAACAGCAATGCAAATAGAAGCGCAACTAGCAACATTACCACGTCAAGAAATTGCTCGTCAGTCGATCGAAGACTACGGAAAAATTGTTGTAACGGAAACATTGGAAGAAGCAATTGAAGCTATAAATGAAATTGCTCCGGAACATCTTGAGGTGTTAACAAAAGACCCGATGTCATTATTAGGGAAGATTCGTCATGCAGGAGCGATTTTCTTAGGACGATATAGCTCCGAGCCTGTTGGCGATTATTTTGCGGGTCCTAATCATGTGTTGCCAACGAATGGAACAGCTCGTTTTTCAAGCCCTTTGAATGTTGAGGATTTCCAAAAGAAATCAAGCATCATTATGTATAGTCAAGCTGACTTTGAACGAAATGCTGAGAAAATAGCTGCTTTTGCAAGGTTAGAAGGTTTAGAAGCGCATGCTCGTGCGATTGATATAAGAAAGAAATGAGAATTAGGGAGGGTATATTCAATGGTGCGTAAAGGAACAGTTGAGCGTAAAACAGGGGAAACGGATATCAAATTGGCATATGAAATTGATGGAGAAGGTAAATCTAGCCTTGATACAGGAGTTCCGTTTATGAATCATATGCTTGATTTATTTGCGAAGCATGGTCATTTTAACTTAGAAGTAAATGCAAAAGGTGATACGGATGTAGATGATCATCATACAACAGAAGATATCGGTATTTGTCTTGGCCAAGCCATTGTTCAAGCTCTAGGTGATAAGAGGGGCATTAAGCGTTATGGCAATGCCTTTGTTCCAATGGATGAAACACTTGCTCAAGTAGTAATTGATTTAAGCAATCGTCCACATTTAGAATTTCGAGCTGAGTTACCTGCCCAGAAGGTAGGTACATTTGATACGGAGTTAGTGCATGAATTTTTTTGGAAGCTAGCGTTAGAAGCGAGAATGAATTTACACGTCATTGTTCACTATGGTCACAATACGCACCATATTATAGAAGCGATTTTCAAAGCAATGGCCCGTGCACTAGATGAAGCAACAACGATTGATAGCCGTGTTAAGGGTATTCCTTCATCGAAAGGAATGTTATAGATGATTGGTATTGTTGATTATGGAATGGGAAATCTGTTTAGTGTTAGTAAAGCACTTGAACGATTAGGAGTGAAATATTTCATTTCGGATCAAGTATCGGAGCTAGAAAAATCAGACGGCATTATCCTACCGGGTGTTGGGTCATTTAATGATGCGATGTCGCTTTTGAAAAACAAAGGATTAGATCAATTTCTTGTATCGTATGCCAATAATGGAGGCTATTTATTAGGCATTTGTTTAGGCATGCAGCTATTGTTTGAAGAAAGCGACGAGAACGGCTATAGCAAAGGTCTATCATTATTACCTGGGAAAATTGTTCGTTTCAATGGAACGTCAGAAGACGGTGAAGCTTATAAAGTACCACATATGGGTTGGAATAAACTGAAGTTTAACCGTGAAGATGCCATTTTAAAAGATTGTGATGAAGATTATGTGTACTTTGTTCATTCTTATTTCTTGCAAAGTGAAGATGCAGACGTGAACATTGCAACGACAGATTATTATGAAACAGTTCCTGCCATTGTTGGTAAAGCTAATGTAATTGGCATGCAATTTCATCCAGAGAAAAGCAGCGAGTTAGGCATGCATTTATTGAAAAATTATTTGCAACTTGTGGAGGCGAAGGTGAAAGCATGAGTACATTTACAATATATCCAGCAATAGATATGCGCGGTGGCAAATGTGTCCGTTTGTTTAAAGGGGATTATAATCAAGAAACAGTGTACGGTGATAGTCCATTTGAAATGGCGAAAAGCTTTGTAGACCAAGGAGCAGAATGGATTCATATGGTCGACTTGGACGGAGCAAAAGAAGGGCGAGGCGTAAATCACGAGCATGTTGTTAAAATCGCCAAAGAGTTGCAAGTAAATGTGCAAATCGGCGGAGGTATTCGTACGGAAGAAGATATTGCTTATTATTTAGAAAATGGTGTAAAAAGAGTTATTCTTGGTAGTGTAGCTGTATCAAATGTTGAATTCACAAAAGAGATGTTGAAAAAGTATGGTTCAGCAATTGCGATTGGTCTTGATGCGAAAGACGGTATGGTTGCCACACACGGTTGGTTAGAAACATCGAAAGTAACGGCAATTGAACTAGGTAAGACGCTTGCAGAAGCTGGTGCAGAAGTATTTATCTTTACTGATATTGCAACGGATGGTACGTTATCTGGTCCAAATGTTGAAGCAACTGAATTATTAGCGAAGGAAACAGGAAAGAGTGTTATCGCATCAGGAGGCATTAGTAGTTTAGAGGATATTACGGATTTATCTAAATTATATGCTTCGGGCGTATCAGGTTCTATTGTTGGTAAAGCCATTTATAGTAATCGTTTTACGGTTGCAGAAGCACTTGCCTGTGTGAAAGCATAACGAAGAGAAAAGGAGGAGCACTAGTGATTACAAAACGTATTATTCCTTGTTTGGATGTAAAAGAAGGTCGTGTAGTAAAAGGAATCCAATTCGTTAGTCTTCGCGATGCTGGAGATCCAGTAGAATTAGCGAAGTTTTATGATCAAGAAGGTGCGGATGAACTTGTTTTTCTCGATATTTCTGCTTCACACGAAGGACGAAAAACAATGGTTCAAGTCGTACAAGATGTGGCTTCACAGCTAGCTATTCCTTTCACAGTTGGTGGAGGAATTAATAGTTTGGAAGATATGAAGCGCATTTTAAGAGCAGGTGCGGATAAGGTGTCTTTAAATACAGCAGCTGTAGAAAATCCAAGCTTAATTAATGAAGGTAGTCAATATTTCGGCGCACAGTGTATCGTAGTTGCTATTGATGCGAAGTATGATGAAAGTACAGGCTCATGGAAAGTATATACACATGGTGGTAGACGTGAAACGGAACGAGACGTTATTGAATGGGCAAAAGAAGTCGTTGAACGTGGTGCAGGTGAAATTTTATTGACTAGTATGAACTGTGACGGTGAAAAAGCAGGATTTGATTTAGCTTTAACGAGTGCTGTAAGCAGTGCCGTAAGTGTTCCAGTTATTGCTTCGGGTGGTGCTGGTAATGCTGAGCATTTTAAAGAAGCATTTAATGAAGGAAAAGCGGATGCGGCATTAGCAGCATCGATTTTTCATTATAAAGAAACATCCGTCAAGGAAGTCAAAGCGTATTTACAACAAGAAGGAGTGAATGTTCGATGAATGGCACACAATTAAAATTTGATAGCAATGGTTTAATTCCAGCAATCGTACAAGATGCTGAAACAAAAGAAGTATTAACATTAGCATATATGAATGAGGAATCGTTACAAAAATCAATTGAAACAGGAGAGACATGGTTTTACAGCCGTTCTCGAAGTGAGCTTTGGCATAAAGGAGAAACTAGTGGAAATACACAACGTATTACATCTATCACATATGATTGTGACAAAGATGCACTTGTTGTCCTTGTAAAACCAAACGGACCTGCATGTCATACAGGTACTACATCATGCTTTACGGAAGTTTTATATGAAGCAGAAGTGGCTAATAAGAAGGAAGATGTCGCTTTCTTATATCAATTAGAAGAACTGATCAATCAAAGAGAGAAAGAACGCCCTGAAGGCTCATATACTACATATTTATTCGAAAAAGGCGTAGATAAAATTTTGAAGAAGGTCGGAGAAGAATCTGCAGAAGTTATTATTGCTGCTAAGAATCGCGACCATGATGAACTGCAATGGGAAAGTGCGGATTTGATTTTTCACTTGTTAGTATTGTTGAAAGAACAAAACCTACCATTCTCTGATGTAATTGCTGCATTGAAGCAAAGACACGCAGATAAGAATAAAGAAGAATAGAAGATTAAAAGGAACATGAGCAATGCTTATAGAAAGCGGCTTATGTTCTTTTTTTTGCTGCCAAATTCATATATTAACATATTGAATGGTAACCATTTAAAACTTCAATCACTGAGTGGGAATTGTTTTGCTATTATTATAAATAATCAGTTTTGTTAATATATATGCATTTATTATAGTTATGGGGGTTAAATGGATGAAGTTGATACACATTTTATCAATCATTCCTTTTGTCTTGGCATTAGGCTTGTTACCACTTGTTAACAAGGTACAGATATATGTATTAGGTATGCCATTTCTTTTGTTTTGGGTGGTTATATGGACGGTATTAATTAGTGGGATTTTATACGTTGTTTATAAACTTGATCCTGCAAATCAAGAAGGTGATGAAGAATGAACGCAGCTCTTATCGTAATCATAGTTTTTATATGTATTTCGCTTTATTTAGGTGTTAAGGCAAAAAAAGGCCGTAGTATGGATTTGGATGAATGGGCAGTAGGTGGTCGTGGGCTTGGATCATTCTTCATTTTTATTCTACTTGCAGGTGAAATGAACACAACGTTTACATTTCTAGGAGGTAGCGGCTGGGCTTATGATAAAGGAATTCCAGCGGCTTATATGATTATTTATTTACCGCTATCCATCATTGTGATGTATTGGTTAGCTCCTGCTATATGGAAATATGCAAAGCAACATAAATTAGTCTCTCAATCTGATTTTTTCAAAAGTAAGTATGATAGTCGTTTCTTAGGTGTTTTGGTAACGATTATTGGCGTTATTTCGATGGTTCCATATTTAGTGCTCCAATTAAAAGGGTTAGGGATGATTGTTTCTGTTGCATCGTACGGAACAATTTCTTCTACAACGGCCATTATTATAGGTGCAAGTATTTTAACGGTTTATGTGATGATTTCAGGTATACATGGTTCGGCATGGACAGCAGTATTAAAAGATTTCATGATTTTCTTTATTGTATTGTTTTTAGGTCTTTACTTACCTTTTCATTATTATGGAGGCATTCAGCCAATGTTTGAGGCTGTGGAAAACGTAAAACCTGGCTTTTTTACGTTGCCTAAAGAAGGGTTAAGTATTTCTTGGTTTATATCAGCTTCGTTATTAAGTGCGGTTGGAGGACTTGTATGGCCTCATCTTTTTGGAGCGATTTATTCGTCAAAGAGTGGCAAAGCCATTAGAAAAAATACAATTATGCAACCTATTTATTCGTTAATGTTATTATTTGTCTTTTTCGTTGGATTTACCGCAATCGAACAAGTACCGGGGTTGAAGGGTGGAGAGATTGATCTTGCGTTACTTCAATTATCAATTCAAACGTTTGATCCGTGGTTTGTTGGTTTGATAGGTGCAGCGGGATTATTAACGGCGTTAGTTCCAGGTTCGATGCTTATTATGTCAACCGCTACATCTCTTTCCTTAAATGTTTATAAAGAGGTTCAACCGAGCGCTTCTAATAAACAAGTAGCTCTATTGGCTAAATTATTGGTTCCAGTAATTGCGATTATTGCAGTGTATTTTACGATTAATGGAGGAAATACAATCGTCACTTTATTGCTGTTAGGATACGGTTTTATTGCGCAATTATTGCCTGCATTATTATTCAGTTTTATGAAGCGAAACTTTGTAACAAAATATGGTGCCGCTGCAGGTATGATTACAGGTGTTGGAGCAGTTATGTATACAACCATTAATAATTCATCTTTTGGTACTTTATTTCCTTCGTTACCAAGCGTAATTAAAGATTTAGATATCGGAATTATAGCTTTATTCTTCAATGTTGTAGTGATGATTCTCGTTAGTATGATGACGAGAAAGCTAGCAGTTTCAAAAGTTGATTCAGTAGATATAGCATAATAGATAGGAGTCTTAACAATGATTGAAACAATATTTAGTAGATTACATGAAATCTATCCGGAAATGGTTCATTTTCGTCGAGATCTTCATATGTATCCCGAAATTTCATTTCAAGAAGTAAACACACCAAAAAAGATTGCGGATTACTTAAAAGGTCTAGGGGTAGAGGTGAAAACAGGAGTTGGTGGAAGAGGTGTACTTGGTATCCTCAAAGGAGGAAAGCCTGGGAAGACGGTAGCGTTACGAGCAGACTTTGATGCACTTCCGATTCAAGATGAGAAGGAAGTGGACTATAAATCTCGTATTCCTGGTGTGATGCATGCATGTGGGCACGATCTTCATACAGCTGCCCTTCTCGGTGTTGCAACGGTTTTGAGTGAAGTGAAAGATGACATTAGTGGAACAATCGTCTTTCTTCATCAATTTGCTGAAGAACTTACTCCTGGTGGTGCTAAGCCAATGATTGAAGACGGATGCTTAGATGGAGTAGATGTGATTTATGGAGCTCATGTTATGTCGACAATGCCAGTTGGAGAAATTGGTGTAGGAGAAGGCTATATGTCGACGGCGGCGGATGAATTTGAAATCGAGATATTTGGTAAGGGTGGGCATGGCTCTCAACCACATCTAACTGTTGATCCGTTAGTGTTAGGCTGCCAAGTTGTTCTAAACTTGCAACAGATTGTTAGTAGAAGAATAGACCCTCTTAAGTCTGCTGTTGTAACAGTTGGTTCCATTCATAGTGGACAAGCTCCTAATGTGATACCAGATTCAGTGAAGATTACGGGTACAGTGCGTACATTTGAAGAAGATGTACGTGATTTAATTGAAGAAACAATAGGACAAATGGTGAAATCAACCTGTGATAGCGCGGGTGCAACGTTTGAGTATAAGTACTTACGAGATGCTCCTTCGATGTACAATGATGCTACTGAAACAAATCGTGTAGAGGCAATGGCTAAGCTCGTTTTTGATGAAGAGCAGGTGAAACGAGTACCGCCGATGATGGGAAGTGAGGATTTTTCTTATTATCAAAAAGAAGTACCGGGTATGTACTTTTTTGTTGGTGGGGGAAATCCAGCTATCAAGGCGACTTACCCGCATCATCATCCAAAGTTTGATGTAGATGAAAGTGCTATGTTAACAATCGGTAAAGTATTTATAGCAACTGTGTTAAATTATCTTTCAGATGGTGTTATTAAACCAAGCTTTAAATAGGTTTGTAAAAAGTAATGTAATCAGGAAATGATTGCATTGCTTTTTTTTTCTTAGTTTATGTATAGAATTATTAAAATAAAATGAATATTATTTGTTCAACTTCATTTTTTCCTGTAAGATGGTCTCGAATGCTAGAATATATGGCTAAGAAAAGTAGGTGATAATGTATGGAACTGCGAAATTTAAAGGCGTTTAAGGTAGCCGCTGAATACTTGAATTTAACGAAAGCAGCAGAACATTTGGGTTATACCCAACCTACGATCACATTTCAAATTAAAGCTTTAGAAAAAGAAATAGGGCATCCGCTTTTTACTCGTATAGGAAAACAAACATTTTTAACACCAACAGGACAGTTATTAAAGCAACATGTTGATAAAATATTTAAGAGTTTAGAAGAAATGGAAGAGGATTTAAAGAGGTTAGATGAGAATTATGAAAAGCTTATCATTGCGAGCCCTGAGTTCTATTGTTCGCATTATTTATCAAGCATTTTACATTCTTACCTCAAGCTTTATCCTAATGGAGAGATTAGTTTAAAATCATGCAACAGTATTGAAGTGGCTAAAATGATTTGTTCGAACCAAGCTGATATCGGAATTATTGCAGGAATGTGTGATATTCCTGAAATTCAATCAGAGGTGATTGAAAGTGAAGATTTAGTATTGGTGGTTTCGACTGAGGTATTGCAGAAGCATGATAAATCTTATATTATGAATAACTTGCCTTTCTTGAATGATAAAAGTATCGATCCGATTAAAAGTCAGTTACAGCTGTTTTCAGATTTGAACTATAACCCAAAAACAATTATAGAATGTAATAGTGAAGAGACGATTAAACGTGCTGTTGTTAATCGAACAGGCATAGGCATTTTAGGTTCCGCAATTATTAAAGAAGAAATTAAAAATGGTTCTCTATCTATTTTGCATCAGTTTCCTAAGAAGCTTGATACTTCCATTATCTATTTAAAAGACCGTTCACAGGAAGCGGTCATACAAACATTTCTACAATTAGTGAAAGAGATTTGGCACACGTTTGGTGAATAAAGTGATATATCTTATTTGTTACTGTTTCACTTTCTTGACTATGCGTGTTCTTTTGAGAAAACGTAAAAATATGGTATAATAGTTAGGTTAATCAACAATTTATGGAGGATTACATGATAAAGGATTCTCATTCAATACAAACAGCAAAAATATTGTCGTTTCATCCAACAGGAGAATATTATTTCTCTAAAGGATTACAAGCTTACCATCGTCGTGATTTATATAAAGCAAAAAAATATTTTGGAAGAGCATTTGAGCTAGAGCCTTTTGAGCCGATGATTGCATGCCAATTAGCTATTGTTTGCACAGATTTAGGTGAATATAGTGATTCGAATGTTATCTTAGAAGATATTATCTCACAATTAGATCCATATATGACTGAGTGTCATTATTTCCTTGCAAATAATTATGCACATCTTGGTTTGTTTAAAGAAGCATATCGACATGCGAATGAATATATAAACAAAGATAAGCATGGAGAATTTATTGAGGATGCAGAGGATCTTATAGAGCTCATTACATTAGAGAATAGTGAGACAGAAGAAAGTCTATTTGAGCAAGATACGTTAATTCATGAACAAGAAAAAGCAAGAGAATATCTTGAAACGGGTGATTTTGAAAAAGCAATTGATGTCTTAAAAGAGACCATTCAAAATAATCCGGAATTTTGGTTTGCCTACAATAATTTAGCGCTAGCTCATTATTATTTAGGACAACGTCAAGAAGCATTTCATATACTAGAGGAAGTGTTAGAGAAGAATCCTGGGAATTTGCATGCGCTATGTAATTTAGTAGTGTTCTATTTCTATGAGAAGAATGCAGAAGAAGTAGATGTAGTTGTAGCATCCCTTGAGAAGATTCGTCCAATTCTTCCGGAGCAGCAATATAAATTAGGTGCCACTTTTGCCTTAGTTGGTAAATTCGAACTAGCATATATGTGGTTAAAGCGTCTTCAGAAATCAGGCTTTGAAGGTGATGATACTTTCTATTATTGGTTATCTTACAGTTCGCATCATCTTGGTTATGAGCGAAGTGCCAAAAGCGCTTGGAAAAAAGTACTCACTATAAATCCTGATAAAGAAGGGTTAGAACCATGGGGAATGATTCATGCTAATTTAGAATCTTTTGAGCATCAAATAGATATTATTGTGAAAAAATTAGAAAGTGAACTAATCGAAGAGCGTCTTTTAGGTTTATTCTTATACAAGCATAGCTTTGATAAGAAACAATTAGCTCATCATTCGGCTATACTAAATAACGAACTTTTTTCAACGATTGAGAATAGTTATGTTCGCCTTATAAATAATGGTGATACAATAGAACCCATTGTTTATTTTATCGATGAAGTGGCAGAATTATTATATAAACAATATCATCCAATAACACTAATCGAATCTGGCTTATTTATTATCTGGTTTTCTGCTTATGAAGAAGCAAGGAAAGAAGGCATAAAGTTTTCCAATCCTTCAGCATGGGCAGGGGCGGTAGAATATGTGTGGAGTAAGATGACGAACGAACTGTTACTTCAAAAAGATCTTGCCGTAAAGTATGGTGTTTCTATTTCGACATTGCGTAAGTATGTAAAAATAGTGAACAGCTTACTATATTGAGCAGATTTTTGGACGTTATTTCCTTCGTTATATAGGATTAGAGTTAGGGTGTCTTGAACAAGCGGAAGGGAATAAAAAAGTTGATTTGAAGGAGTGACATGCATGTCTGAAGAAAAAATTTATGATGTTGTCATTATTGGTGCTGGACCGGCTGGAATGACTGCGGCAGTTTATACATCTCGTGCAAACCTATCTACATTAATGCTTGAGCGTGGTGTACCAGGTGGGCAAATGGCAAACACAGAAGAAGTAGAGAACTACCCAGGATTTGATCATATTCTTGGACCTGATTTATCTACAAAAATGTTTGATCATGCGAAAAAATTCGGTGCAGAATATGCGTATGGTGACGTTAAAGAAGTAATTGATCATAAAGAGTACAAAACAATTAACTGTGGCTCTAAAGAGTTTAAAGCTCGTTCAATCATTATTGCTGCTGGAGCTCAGTATAAAAAAATCGGTGTGCCAGGTGAGAAAGAGCTTGGTGGACGTGGCGTTTCTTATTGCGCTGTATGTGATGGAGCATTCTTTAAAAATAAAGAATTAGTTGTAATTGGTGGCGGAGACTCAGCTGTTGAAGAAGGCGTATACTTAACTCGTTTCGCTTCTAAAGTGACTATCGTTCATAGAAGAGATGAATTAAGAGCGCAAAAAATTCTTCAAGATCGTGCATTCGCGAATGAGAAAATCGATTTCATTTGGAATCACACAGTGAAGCAAATCAATGAAAAAGACGGTAAGGTTGGTAGCGTAACACTTGTTTCTACAGTCAATGGCGAAGAGCAAGAGTTTAAAGCTGATGGTGTATTCGTATACATCGGTATGGAACCATTAACAAAACCGTTTGCATCATTAGGTATTACAAATGAAAGTGGTTATATTGTTACAAATGAGCAAATGGAGACTAGCGTTGAAGGAATCTTCGCTGCTGGAGATATTCGTGAAAAGACGTTACGTCAAATTGTAACAGCAACAGGCGATGGAAGTATTGCGGCACAAAATGCTCAACATTTCGTTGAAGAATTACTAGAAGCTCAAAAAGCTAACGCGTAATACATTTGATTGTCATTGTCATTTAATTCCACTGTAACATGTATGAAATGTTTATTGGGTATGATAAGAAATACAGAATACCCCCTTTAAGTTTAAAAATATATGAGAGCACAGGTGTTGAACCTGTGTTCTTTTTTTGAAATGAAAGGAAGTAATGTGTTGCCCTCCTCTTGTAATAACAGTGCTTCAATGTTTTTTCACCATTTATAATTAAACAATAATAAACAGCCTTCTTTCAGAAAGAAACTAAAAATAGTATAATGAATGGAATACGATTTCTTGACAAATGTATAAATTAGATATATGGCATTATGTTACGGTAACGTCTTGAGGTGAAATAAATGCAGCGTGTGACCAATTGTGTATTAACAAAAGGTGATCAATTATTATTGTTACAAAAGCCCCGCCGTGGCTGGTTTGTTGCGCCAGGTGGTAAAATGGAACCAGGGGAATCTGTTAAGGATGCCTGTGTTCGTGAATTTAGAGAAGAATCAGGGATTTATATTAAGAATCCTAAAATAAAAGGTATCTTTACATTTATTATGAAAGAAGGCGATCAAGTTCAGTCAGAATGGATGATGTTTACGTTTGTGGCTGATGAATTTGATGGTCAACTGATTGAAAATAGTGAAGAAGGCAAGCTGTCTTGGCAAAATACAGCTGATTTAAAAGATTTACCGATGGCTGAAGGTGACTATCATATATTAGATTATATGATACACGGTAGCGGTCTAATTTATGGTACTTTTACGTATACACCAGATTTTGAATTATTATCTTACCGCCTAGATCCAAATTAATCGGTAATAATCAAAAAAAACGTCCTTAAATAGAGTATTTAGTATGAAAGGACTGGGGGGAACAGTATGAGTAACGAGCATAACAAAGACACTGAATTAGTAATAATTACTGGAATGTCAGGGGCTGGTAAAACAGTTGCTGTACAAAGCTTCGAAGATTTAGGCTATTTTTGTGTAGATAATCTACCCCCAACTTTACTTCCAAAGTTTTTAGAACTAATGAAAGAATCAGGAAGTAAGATGAATAAGGTAGCCCTTGTAATGGATTTACGAGGTAGGGAGTTTTTTGACTCTTTATTTAAAGCGTTGGACGAGATGTCAGAAACATCTTGGATGACTGCTCAAATATTATTTTTAGATGCTGATAATGCGGCTCTTGTACGTCGATATAAAGAAACAAGAAGAACGCATCCGTTAGCTCCTGCAGGCTTACCTTTAGATGGTATTCTTCTAGAGCGTAAGCTGTTAGAAGAATTAAAAGGTCGAGCTCAGATAATTTACAATACATCTGAATTAAAGCCGAGAGAACTTCGTGAAAAAATTTTAAAGCAGTTTGCTTCTAATAATCGTCCAGAATTTACTGTAAATGTGATGTCTTTTGGATTCAAGCACGGAATTCCAATTGACGCAGATACTGTTTTTGACGTTCGTTTCTTACCAAATCCTTACTATGTAGAACATATGAGACCGAAAACAGGATTAGATGAAGACGTTTATAGCTATGTAATGAAGTGGACTGAAACACAGAAATTTATTGAGAAGGTTACGGATTTATTAAGCTTTATGTTGCCTCAATACAAACGAGAAGGAAAAGCACAGTTAGTTATCGCTATTGGCTGTACAGGTGGACAGCATCGATCTGTCGCTCTCACGGAGTATTTAGGAAACTACTTTAAATCAGAATATCATACTACTGTTTCTCATCGGGACATTAAGCATAGAAAGGAAAAGAGTAATGACTAGTAACTCGCAGCAGCCAAAAATAGTCATTATTGGTGGAGGTACTGGTTTATCCGTTTTATTGCGCGGGCTAAAACAATATCCTGTAGACATTACTGCAATTGTAACAGTTGCAGATGATGGAGGGAGTTCTGGAAGACTTCGTGATGATTTAGATATTCCACCGCCTGGTGACGTACGAAATGTATTAGCGGC
This sequence comes from Bacillus massiliigorillae, assembly GCF_000380245.2. GTDB lineage: Bacteria > Bacillota > Bacilli > Bacillales > DSM-1321 > Bacillus_AD > Bacillus_AD massiliigorillae. Next base: position 113,776 of record NZ_HG428742.1, on the reverse strand, counting down.
CCTTTCTGATGTTGAGCCATTAGTTGAACAAATGTTTCAACATCGTTTCGGACAATCAAATGAGCTATCTGGACATTCACTAGGAAATTTAATATTAGCAGCGATGACATCGATAACAGGGGATTTTGTTCATGCGATTCGTGAAATGAGTAAGGTTCTTAATGTAAGAGGGAAAGTACTACCTGCTGCTAATCAAAGTGTTGTTCTACATGCAGAAATGGAAGATGGCACTATCATTTCTGGAGAATCAAAAATTCCGTATTCAGGTAAGAAAATTAAAAGAGTATTTTTATCTCCTAATAATATTAAACCTTTATCGGAAACTATTGGAGCTATTAGACAAGCCGATTTGATTGTCCTAGGGCCAGGAAGTCTTTATACTAGTATTTTACCAAACCTTTTAGTTCCAAATTTGGGTAAAGAGGTTTGTGCAGCGAAAGCGAAGAAAGTGTATGTCTGTAATCTAATGACCCAAGCAGGTGAAACGCTAAATTACTCAGCGAGTGATCATGTAAAGGCCATTTATGAACATTTAGGTTGTGCGTTTTTAGATACAATTCTTGTTAATGCAGAAGAGGTGCCACCACAAATGAAGCTACGCTATAAAGAAGAATTCGCTCAGCCTGTTCATTTTGATGTGGCTAAGCTTTTAGAGTTAGGCTTAGATGTATTACAAGAACATATTATGACGTTTGAAGATGAGTATATTCGCCACGATACAAAAAAAGTTGCGAATTTATTATATAAAATGCTTCAGGATGAAACCAAAGCTATGTTTGGTTCGTAAATAACAGCAGAAGCTTATTAATGCTGTATCATTTCCTAATAGAGAGTAAATGAATGAAAGAAGTCAGGAGGTGAGAGTGTGTCATTTGCTTCTGAAACAAAGAAAGAACTAACGACTCTAGAGCTTAAGGATTGTTGCTCGAAAGCAGAACTATCCGCATTAATAAGAATGAATGGATCGCTCTCATTTTCTAATCGTCATTTAGTGATTGATATTCAAACAGAGAATGCGGCTATTGCAAGAAGAATTTATACACTGCTGAAGAAGAACTATGATGTAAGTGTAGAGCTATTAGTTCGAAAGAAAATGAAGTTAAAGAAGAATAATATTTATATTGTGCGCTTCTCTGAACGTGCGCAAGAAGTATTAATGGACTTAAAGATTTTGGGTGATGGTTTTACAATAATCCATAATATTTCAGAGCAATTAGTTGCTAAGAAATGTTGTAAGCGTTCATATTTAAGAGGGGCATTTCTAGCGGGTGGATCGGTTAATAATCCTGAAACATCCTCTTATCATCTTGAAATTTATTCATTATATAAAGAGCACAATGATGCACTTTGTGAATTGATGAACGGCTTTGATTTAAAAAGTAAAACTCTCGAAAGAAAAAAGGGCTATATTACGTATTTAAAGGAAGCCGAAAAGATATCAGAGTTTTTACGAATTGTAGGGGCTAATCTAGCCATTTTACGATTTGAGGATGTTCGAATTGTTCGTGACATGAGAAACTCAGTTAATAGGCTTGTAAACTGTGAGACAGCCAATTTGAACAAGACGATAGGTGCTTCTCTACGTCAAGTAGAGAACATTCAATATATCGAAGAAACGGTAGGCCTAAGCATGTTGCCTGACAAGTTACGTGAAATAGCGGAACTGCGCGTGGCCTATCAAGATGTAACATTGAAAGAGTTAGGTGAAATGGTTTCAGGCGGAAAAGTCAGTAAATCAGGGATAAATCATCGTTTGAGAAAAATAGATGATATTGCCAATAAGCTAAGAGCAGGAGAAACAGTTTACTGACACAAGAATTAAGGGGGAGAAGAGATGATTGAGAAACAGGTCGAGGTTCGTTTGAAAACAGGATTGCAAGCAAGACCTGCTGCAATATTTGTGCAGGAAGCAAGTCAATTTTCATGTGATGTGTTTTTAGAAAAAGACGGTAAAAAGGTAAATGCAAAAAGTATTATGGGGCTTATGAGTCTTGCGATTGGTTCAGGAACAGTTATTACATTATGTGCTGATGGTAAAGATGAAGAAAAAGCTGTCGAATTTTTGGAAGCGTTTGTAGATAAAGAAGTACTATAATTAAGAAAAACCCCGATTAGCTATTTTGCTAATCGGGGTTTTTTACAGTGTCCCCTTTTGGATTAGAAGTAAACATAAGAAGCAAATTCTAAATCCAAAAGGACCGGTGACGGTTTTTCTTATTATTTGTCTTTTTTATCTAATTCATTGCGAGTAAGAATTTTGTCGATTAGACCATATTCTAATGCTTGATGAGCTTCCATGAAGTTATCACGTTCTGTATCTCTTTGAATAACTTCAAGAGGTTGACCAGTACGATCAGATAAGATTTGGTTTAGCTTATCACGCAAGTGTAGAATACGACGAGCTGCAATTTCGATTTCAGTAGCTTGACCTTGAGCTCCACCTAGTGGTTGGTGAATCATCACTTCACTATTTGGAAGAGCGAAACGTTTGCCTTTCTCACCTGCTGCAAGAAGGAACGCTCCCATTGAAGCTGCCATACCGATACAAACGGTAGATACTTTTGGCTTGATGTATTGCATTGTATCATAGATTGCCATACCAGCAGTAATGCTACCACCCGGGCTGTTTATGTAGATTGTGATGTCTTTCTCTGGGTTTTCAGCTTCTAAGAATAGTAGCTGAGCTACAATTGAGTTGGCAACATTATCATCGATTTGGCTACCAAGCATAATGATACGGTCTTTTAGAAGACGAGAGTAAATATCATATGCACGCTCTCCACGACTCGTTTGTTCAATAACTGTAGGAATTAAATTCATCGTTTGTTCCTCCTCAAATAGAGAATGTTTAAATACATTTCTCAACGTAATCGTTGTAACAATATGATACACTTTTTGGTCAATTTAGGTCAAACAAAAGAATTGATGTGTAGTCATATTTTATTCGACAACATATGTGTATGTACGTAAGTTCTTTACCATGATACCCAAAGTACGGTGTTTTAAACGTGTTAGCTATTGATATACGTAGGTTTATTTAGAAAATATACATGTAAACTTATCATGTTCGGAGTTAATTTTTAATAAAATTAACAGGATTTTCCTTAGCGCGTATTGAACATGTTAAGTATGGATGTAATGAGATATGCTTTGGGAATGTATATATCAGGGAGGAACGGCAATGGATATGAATGATGTGCAAAAACAAAGCTTTACTCTAAATCGTTATACGTTAGAAAATGGACATTCTATTTCAGTGACATTAGGTTATGAGACATATGGTGAGCTGAATGAAGAGAAATCAAATGTCATCTTAATTGCTCATTTTTTTAGCGCCTCTAGCCATGCTGCTGGAAAGTATGGACCCGAAGATACGATTCCTGGTTATTGGGATGATTTAATTGGTCCAGGCAAAGCCATTGATACGAATAAATATTTTGTTATTAGTACAGATAATCTTGCTAATGTTCAGTGGAAGAATCCTACTGTCATCACAACTGGCCCTCGTTCTATTAATCCTGAGACAGGGAAGAGATGGGGGATGAGTTTTCCAGCGTTTACATTTAGAGACATGGCTGGTATTCAGCATACGTTCCTAACAGAACAATTAGGTATTCATAAGCTTCATGCAGTAATGGGGGCTTCTGCCGGAGGGTTTATTTCGTTACATTGGGCTGTTCAATATCCTGAAATGGTGGAGCGAGTTATAGGAGTTATTACAAATCCACAAAATCCAACTATTACATCATTCAATGTTTTGCAACATGCCATGCGTACGATTGCGCTTGATCCAAACTGGAAGGATGGAAATTACGAAGAAGACCGAGAACCAACGGAAGGTTTATATTTAGCTATCCAAATGATGAATGTAGGAGCGTTTTCCCCAGAATTTTATGAGGAAATGTATAAGCGAGATAGTAGTGAGCAAGAGCCATATAATCATCTACATGTGAAAACGGCTTATGAAGAGCGATTATATAATACTATTAAAGCTACATCTTCTTTCATTGATGCTAGCCATTGGTACTATACTTGTCGAGCAACGATGATGCATGATATAGCGCACAACGAAGGTTCGTTAGAGGCTGCATTACATAAGATTCAGGCAAAGGTATTGATGATATCTTGTACTAGTGATTTGCTTCAACCTACTGTGTTTAATCGTCAAATGATTCAAACGATGAAGAAGTGTGGGAAAGAAGCTGAATTATTTGAATTTGATAGTTTGAAAGGGCATATGGGAGGCGTACTAGATACGCATTTATTTAAGAATCAAGTTACAACATTTTTAGATAGATAAAACCGTTTACCTTAATAGTTATGATTTTGTGTGGCGCTTCGTGTCTTTTCTTTATTGCAATGTTTCTATAACTGAAATATAATTAACAGCAGGTCATAAAATTTGTCCCTGTGGTGTAATGGATAGCACGTAAGATTCCGGTTCTTGAAATGGGGGTTCGATTCCCTCCAGGGGCGTACTAACAATGAGAGAGAAACCTTCTTTATCCTTTTTCGGAGGAAGAAGGTTTTTTTATAAGATGAAATTAGTACTAAGTTTTAGTACCAGATATAAGTATGGATGTAAACTATTTTCTGAAAATAGTCAATCCTTTTATTGATAATTTTACATCTGATTATTGTTTATTTTTCGACAAAATTCATATAAAATAATAGAAAATGAATATTCATAGTGCATTATCCTACATTTGCGGCATATGAATAATTGTAGGAAAGCGGTTTCAAATTATACTTTTGTCACTTTGTTTCTCAGAATTTGTAAAATTGAGAAGAGGAGGTACAGCCATGAACTTAAAAGCAGGTTTATACCAACAGCAAACATTAAAGCTCGCCATGACACAGGAATTAAGTCAAGCGATTGCCCTTTTACAATACTCTACGCAAGAATTAGCTTCATATTTAGAGAATAAAGCTACTGAAAACCCTCTTATTTCTCTAGAGAGTCGTGATACAACTGTCGATTATAGAAAGAAAAGCTCCAAGAAACAGAAACAGGAATCAGATCCTAAATACTGGATTGAACAAATTGGAGAAGTAAAGATTTGTTTAGAAGATCATTTAATGTCACAGGTGCATCCTAAATTACTAACAAACGATGAGAGGAAAATATTAAAGCATCTGATACGTAATTTAGATGAAAATGGATATTTTCGAGTAGAATTACATGATATCGCTTTAGAGGTAAATGAATCGGTAGACCATGTCGAACAAATCTTGTTTGTGCTCCAAGGGTTAGAACCAGCTGGAGTTGGAGCAAGAAGCCTACAAGAATGTCTCCTATTACAAATCCAAAGGCAAAATAGCCATCCCCTCGCTTACGATGTGATTAATAATTTTTTCATTCCCTTTGCAGAAAAGAAATGGAAACTAATATCGAAGGATTTAAAAATCTCACTAACGGAACTTCAAGAAGTATTTGATTTTGTACAAACTTTACAACCTAGACCTTGTGCGAGATTTTCAAACGAAAAACCATCCTATATTGTTCCGGATGTAGTCGTAGAATCAATCGAAAATACGTTACATGTTCGACTTGCAGATGATCTCATATCAAAAGTGAAACTAAATGAAGGCTATTATAAAGATATGAACAATGTAGGAGATAAACAGGTTAATCGTTTCTTACAAGATAAATTTCAAGAATATCAATGGATTATGAAAAGCATTCAACAACGGAGAGAAACTATTTTGCGAGTTATGACTGCTATTACAGAAAGACAACCAGACTGCTTAACAAAAGGTTTTGCATACTTAAAGCCAATGACAATGAAAGAGATTGCGGATGAGTTGAATATACATGAGTCTACTGTTAGTAGAACAGTAAAAGACAAATATGTGCAAGCTCCATTTGGCACTGTTGAGATGCGCGAGTTTTTCTCTTCTAGTCTTCAATCATTAAGCAGTGAGGATGTTTCAGCTAAAGAAGCTAAAAATGCTATTCAAACGCTTATAGCTAACGAAGATAAGAAAAAACCATTATCTGATCAAGATATTTCAGAGGTGTTAAAACAAGAGAAAAGCATTATTCTTTCCAGACGTACGGTTGCTAAATATCGTGATCAGCTAAATATCCCTTCTTCTTCTAAAAGAAAAAGATTTTAAATATGAAAAGGTGAATACTGTGTCTGTTGAGTTACAGTTATATTCTAAGAAAAATTGTCATTTATGTGATATAGCGAAGAAAGAACTTGAATTACTAAAACAACGTGTCGGTATCACTTATCAAGAAATCGATATTTATAATGATGACCAGTTACTTGAGAAGTATGGTTTAATGATTCCTGTGGTAGAATATAAAGGAGAAATTATCCAATATGGCCGTGTGGATTGTGAAGAAATACAGAAATTTTTGAAAAATAGAAATTAAGTAAAATAGGCATTTGGTAGTTGAAAAAACAAGTTCCCCTTGTTAGAATGTAAGCAAGACAAGGGTGAATTTTTTTTGGATGCGGTGGGACAAAAAACGTCTAACGTGGACAAAAGTCGTCCATAAATTATTTTAAGGAGAATAACTCCATGCAGACATTAATAAATATCCAAAAAAGATTATTGCCAGACTTGTTGGAAGTTATGCAAAAAAGATATGGCATCCTACATTACATACGATTTATGCAACCGGTAGGAAGACGTAGTTTGGCGCATAGTTTAAATCTAACTGAGCGCGTAGTACGTAGCGAAGTAGAATATTTAAAACAGCAGAATTTAATTGAAATCCATAGTAGTGGAATGTCATTATCTGCTGACGGCTTAGAGCTTTTAGAAAAGCTTGATGGTGTAATGAGAGAGATTTCAGGTATTGACCAGATTGAGAAGGAATTACAACAAAAGCTTGGAGTAGAAGTAGTACTTGTAGCTGGAAATAGCGATGTGTCACCGTGGGTGAAAAGTGAACTTGGAAAAGCAGGAGCTTTGCGAATGAAAAAGTCACTTTCGGGGGAAAATATCATAGCTGTTACTGGTGGTACAACAATGGCTACTGTTGCAGATATGCTCAAGCCAATTCCAGAGAGCAACAATATTTTATTTGTACCTGCTCGAGGCGGGCTAGGTGAAGAAATGAAAGACCAAGCCAATACGATTGTATCTAAGATGGCGGAAAAAATGAACGCTTCTTATAGAGTGTTATATGTACCAGACCAAATTAGTGATGAATCGTACGCCACAATTATGAAAGAACCTTCTATTAAAGAAGTTACTTCATTAATAAAAGATGCTGATATCATAATTCACGGTATCGGAGAGGCTTCCGTGATGGCAAAAAGAAGAAATACAACAGAAGTTGTCATGAAAAAAATCAAAGATGGGGAAGCTGTTGGAGAAGCATTTGGTTATTACTTTAATGAACATGGTCAAATAGTTCACAAAGTACAAACTGTAGGCATTCAGCTTGAAGACTTAGATCACGCCAAAGAAGTAATCGCCGTTGCAGGTGGAACTTCAAAAGCGAAAGCAATTGGAGCTTACATGCAAAGTGCCTCACGCAACACTATTCTTATCACGGATGAAGCAGCAGCAATAGAGTTATTAAAGGGTTAATCCCTTTTATATAAAAAATAAAAACTTATGCAGTTCCTAATTAAAAGGAGGAAACTACAAATGGCAGTAAAAGTAGGTATTAATGGATTTGGTCGTATCGGACGTATGGTTTTCCGTGCGGCATTAAAAAACCCAAACGTTGAGGTTGTTGCAATCAATGACTTAACAGATGCAAACATGCTTGCGCATCTTTTACAATACGATTCAGTTCACGGAATCTTAGAAGAAAAAGTAACTGTTGATGGCGATTCAATCGTTGTAAATGGTCACAAAATCAAAATCATCGCTGAGCGCGATCCAGCTCAAATCGGTTGGGGAGATCTTGGTGTAGAAGTAGTAGTTGAATCTACTGGTCGTTTCACTAAGCGTGCAGACGCTGCTAAACACATCGAAGCAGGCGCTAAAAAAGTTATCATCTCTGCTCCAGCTAATGGCGAAGATATCACAATCGTTATGGGTGTTAACAATGAGCAATACGATGCATCTAAACACGATGTAATCTCTAATGCTTCTTGTACTACTAACTGTTTAGCTCCTTTTGCTAAAGTTCTTAACGATAAATTCGGTATCGTTCGTGGTATGATGACTACTGTTCACTCATACACAAATGACCAACAAATTCTTGACTTACCACACAGCGACTACCGTCGTGCTCGTGCGGCTGCTGAAAGCATCATCCCTACAACTACTGGTGCTGCAAAAGCTGTTGCTCTAGTATTACCTGAATTAAAAGGTAAATTAAATGGTATGGCTATGCGTGTTCCAACTCCAAACGTGTCTGTTGTAGACTTAGTTGTTGAGTTAGAGAAAAACGTAACAGCTGAAGAAGTAAACGCTGAGCTTAAAGCTGCTGCTGAAGGTGACTTAAAAGGTATCTTAGAATACAGCGAACTTCCATTAGTTTCTCGTGACTACAACGGAAACACTCACTCTTCTTCTGTAGATGGTTTATCTACAATGGTAATGGAAGGAAACATGGTTAAAGTTCTTTCTTGGTACGATAACGAAACTGGTTACTCTAACCGTGTTGTAGACTTAATCGACTACATCGCTTCTAAAGGTCTTTAATTTAACCTAAACGTTTCAAAAACATTATGAACCAATATAAGAACATATTGGATAAAATGTGCTGTTGAGACTATAATATAAAGAGAAAAAGGGGAGAGGGGAAAATGCCCCTTTCCCTTTTTCTTATTCTAATGAAATCTTTCAATAAATATAGAAAGTAATCGGTGCCTTTGCCAATAGCCGAGAACTTCTAATTTAGATGAAAATGACTAGTTTTTGAAACAATGGGAACCGTAAATACATACGTAAAACTTTTCCTATCTGTTATCATTTCTTATAATGCAAAAGGAGGATCTTTTTAGCATGAATAAAATGAGTATTAAAGATATTGATGTAAAAGGTAAACGCGTATTTTGTCGAGTGGACTTTAACGTGCCAATGCAAAATGGTGTAATCACTGATGACACGCGTGTTCGTGCTGCACTACCAACTATCCAGTATTTAATGGAGCAAGGTGCAAAAGTTATTTTAGCAAGTCACATGGGTCGTCCAAAAGGACAAGTAAACGAAGATATGCGTTTAACTCCTGTTGCGAAAAAGCTTAGCGAACTTCTTGGTAAAGAAGTAGCAAAAGCTGATGAAGCATATGGTGAAGCTGTAGAAGCTCAAATCGCACAAATGAACGAAGGCGATGTATTATTGCTTGAAAACGTTCGTTTCTACCCTGGTGAAGAGAAGAATGATCCAGAATTAGCAAAAGCATTTGCTAACTTAGCTGACATCTTCGTAAACGATGCATTCGGTGCTGCTCACCGTGCGCATGCTTCAACTGAAGGTATTGCGAAATTCATCCCAGCAGTATCTGGTTTCTTAATGCAAAAAGAACTTGATGTTTTAGGAAAAGCTATGTCTAATCCAGAACGTCCTTTCACTGCTATTATCGGTGGAGCAAAAGTTAAAGACAAAATCGGTGTAATTGAAAACCTACTTGATAAAGTAGATAACTTAATCATCGGTGGTGGTTTAGCTTATACGTTCATTAAAGCTCAAGGTCACGAAATTGGAACATCTCTATTAGAAGAAGACAAAATCGAACTAGCTAAATCTTTCATGGAACAAGCGAAAGAAAAAGGCGTTAAATTCTACATGCCAATCGATGCAGTAATCGCACCTGAATTTGGCGAAAATGTAGAGGCTAAAAATGTTGATATCGATGCAATTCCAGCTGACTGGATGTCACTTGATATCGGACCAAAAACAGCAGCTCTATATGCAGATGTAATCAAAAACTCTAAATTAGTAATCTGGAATGGACCTATGGGAGTATTTGAATTTGATAAGTTTGCTAACGGAACTAAAGCTGTTGCTGAAGCATTAGCAACTTCTGATGCTTACAGTGTTGTTGGTGGAGGAGATTCTGCAGCAGCTGCTGAGAAATTCAACCTTGCTGACAAAATGTCTCACATTTCTACTGGTGGTGGCGCTTCACTTGAGTTTATCGAAGGTAAAGAGCTTCCAGGTGTAGTAGCATTAAACGACAAATAATTAAAATAACAAACAAAAATGCTTAAGTTATGATTATTCTTTTATATAATGAAAGAAGTGTACAAAATATACTTCGACTTTGCCCGTAGGAAGTATCATTTTGTGAAGCTTTTACCATTCATATGAAGCATATTGTAATTTTGGCAGAATGTTTATTTAACATAGCTGTACGAATAATCATTACATACTTGTTAAGGGCCCTAACTTGTTATGGTATGAATCGAGCAGTTTGTTTCACTATGGAAAGGAAGGTACACAAATGCGTAAACCAATTATCGCTGGTAACTGGAAAATGAACAAAACACTTTCTGAAGCAATGAGCTTTGTGGAAGAAGTGAAAAATGTAGTTCCTTCAAACGATGCAGTAGAATCAGTAATCTGTTCTCCAGCATTATTCTTAGGACAACTTGTTGAAGCAACAAAAGGTACTAACGTTAGTATCGGTGCACAAAACATGCACTTTGCTGAAAATGGTGCTTTCACTGGTGAAGTAAGCCCTGTTGCACTTGCTGATCTTGGCGTTAAATACGTTATTCTTGGACACTCTGAGCGTAGAGAAATGTTCGCAGAAACAGACGAAACAGTTAACAAAAAGACTCTTGCTGCATTCAAACATGGTTTAACTCCAATCGTTTGCTGTGGTGAAACATTAGAAGAGCGCGAAAGTGGAAAAACAAACGAACTTGTAGGAGCTCAAATCGAAAAAGCTCTTGCTGGTTTAACAGAAGAACAAGCTAAAGCTACAGTTATTGCTTATGAGCCAATCTGGGCAATCGGTACTGGTAAATCTTCAACAGCAGCTGATGCTAACGAAGTATGTGCTCATATCCGTTCTGTAGTAGCTTCTCAATTCTCTACTGATGTAGCAGAAGCAATCCGTATCCAATACGGCGGAAGCGTTAAGCCTGAAAACATCAAAGAATACATGGCAGAAGCAGACATCGACGGCGCATTAGTTGGTGGAGCAGCTTTAGAACCTCAATCTTTCCTTCAATTATTGGAGGCAGGTAAATAATGAGTAAGGCTCCTGTTGCTTTAATTATTCTTGACGGTTTTGGTCTTCGTGATGTTACCGAAGGAAATGCGGTAGCGCAAGCTAAAAAGCCTAATTATGATCGTTACTGGAACAACTTCCCGCATGCTACTTTACGTGCAGATGGTGAATTCGTTGGTCTTCCAGAAGGTCAAATGGGTAACTCTGAAGTTGGTCACTTAAATATCGGTGCAGGCCGAGTAGTGTACCAAAGTTTAACTCGTGTGAATGTTGCTATTCGTGAAGGCGAGTTCGAAAAGAACGAAACTTTCGTTGATGCAATGGATCACGTGAAAAAAAATGGTACAAATCTTCATATATTTGGTTTATTATCAGATGGTGGAGTACATAGCCATATTGATCATATGTTTGCTCTTCTTCGCTTAGCAGCTGAAGAAGGTGTGAAAAATGTATATGTTCATGGTTTCTTAGATGGACGTGATGTTGGTCCACAAACTGCTAAAAAATACATCGAAGAAACTGAAGAAAAAATGAAAGAATATGGTGTAGGGAAATTCGCAACGATTTCCGGTCGCTATTATAGCATGGACCGCGATAAGCGTTGGGAGCGTGTGGAGAAGTCTTACCGTAGCATGGTTTACGGTGAAGGTCCTGCTTACACGTCTGCAATGGATTGCGTAGATGATAACTACAAAAACGAAATCTATGACGAGTTCGTACTGCCATCTGTTATTACTAACGAAGATGGATCACCAGTTGCAACAATTCAAGATAACGATGCAGTTATTTTCTATAACTTCCGTCCTGACCGTGCAATTCAAATTTCTAATACGTTCACTAATGAAGATTTCCGTTCATTCGATCGTGGACCTAAAGCACCGAAGAACTTACACTTCGTATGCTTCACTCATTTCTCTGAAACAGTTAAAGGTTATGTAGCTTTCAAACCTACAAACCTGGATAACACATTAGGAGAAGTACTATCTCAGAATAATCTAAAACAGCTTCGTATTGCTGAAACAGAGAAATACCCTCACGTAACATTCTTCATGAGTGGTGGTCGTGAAGCGGAATTCCCTGGTGAAGAGCGCATCTTAATCGCTTCTCCTAAGGTTGCAACGTACGACCTTAAGCCAGAAATGAGCGCTTACGAAGTAACGGATGCACTGCTTGCAGAAATCGCAGCAGATAAATTCGATGCAATTATTCTAAACTTTGCTAACCCTGATATGGTTGGACATTCAGGAATGCTTGAGCCAACTATTAAAGCGGTTGAGACAGTAGATGAGTGCTTAGGTAAAATTGTTGATGCCATCCTTGCAAAAGGTGGACAAGCAATCATTACTGCTGACCATGGTAACTCTGATGAAGTAGTTACTCTTGAAGGCAATCCAATGACTGCTCATACAACAAATCCGGTTCCTGTAATTGTTACGAAAGAAAACGTGACACTTCGTGAAGATGGAAAATTAGCTGATTTAGCACCAACAATGCTTGATTTATTAAAAGTAGAAAAGCCTGTTGAAATGACAGGGTCTACATTAGTAAACAAATAATAATAACTTACATTTAAAGGAGATTTTTTAATATGCCATACATTCAATTCGTATACGGTCGTGAAGTACTTGATTCTCGTGGAAACCCAACTGTAGAAGTAGAAGTAATGACTGAGTCAGGTTACTTCGGACGCGCTTTAGTACCTTCAGGTGCATCTACTGGTGAATATGAAGCAGTAGAATTACGTGACGGAGACAAGTCTCGTTACCTTGGAAAAGGTGTTCTTAAAGCAGTAGAAAACGTAAATGAAATCATCGCTAAAGCTGTAATCGGCATGGACGTAACTGACCAAGCTGGTATCGATAAAGTTATGATCGAATTAGACGGAACTGAAAACAAAGGTAAACTAGGTGCTAACGCAATCCTTGGTGTATCTATGGCTGTTGCACACGCTGCTGCAGATTCAGTAGGTCTTCCATTATACCGTTACCTTGGTGGATTCAACGCTAAGCAACTTCCAACTCCAATGATGAACATCATCAATGGTGGATCTCACGCTGACAACAACGTTGACTTCCAAGAGTTCATGATCTTACCAGTTGGTGCTCCAACTTTCAAAGAAGCAATCCGTATGGGTGCTGAAGTATTCCACGCTCTTAAATCAGTTCTTTCAGCTAAAGGTCTTAACACAGCTGTAGGTGATGAAGGTGGATTCGCTCCAAACCTTGGTTCAAATCGTGAAGCTTTACAAGTAATTATCGAAGCAATCACTAAAGCTGGCTACGAAGCTGGAAAAGATATCTTCTTAGGTATGGATGTTGCTTCTTCTGAGTTCTACAACAAAGAGGCTGGCACTTACGATCTAGTTGGAGAAGGCCGCACTGGTTTATCTTCTGAAGATATGGTTAACTTCTATGAAGAGCTTTGCAACGAATTCCCAATCATCTCAATCGAAGATGGTTTAGATGAAAACGACTGGAATGGTCACAAATTATTAACTGAGCGTATCGGTGAAAAAGTACAATTAGTAGGTGACGATTTATTCGTTACAAACACTAAGAAGTTAGCTGAAGGTATTGAAAAAGGAATCTCTAACTCAATCCTAATTAAAGTTAACCAAATCGGTACTTTAACTGAAACTTTCGAGGCAATCGAAATGGCTAAACGTGCTGGTTACACTGCAGTTGTTTCTCACCGTTCTGGTGAAACAGAAGATGCTACAATCGCTGACATCGCTGTTGCAACTAACGCAGGTCAAATCAAAACTGGTTCTATGTCTCGTACAGACAGAATCGCTAAATACAACCAATTATTACGTATCGAAGACGAGCTTGGCGAAACAGCTATCTACGATGGCGTTAAATCTTTCTACAACATCAAGCGATAATTGTAGGATTTCATAAACAAAAGCTCTCATCTGTGATAATGCCTTTGCCAATTCGTTGTCATGGATGAGTTGCTTAAATAAAAAAACAGCCTATATTTCAGTAGTGACTCATTGTTGAACCTACTGAATATAGGCTGTTTTTTTATCATGAAGTTTATTGGTTCGAAATACCCGTTAATTGTTGGTCTATATAAGACAAAAGTTTGGAGATTATTAGTCTGTTCATGTCACGAATGTTACAATCGACACTAAAACGGTATAGAAATGTAATAAAAATAACATGTTGAAACATGTAGAAATATGTTAAAGTTTGATTGGCGGGAGGTGGTCCTAGAAAATTAATTTTTGTAATCTTTTCAACTCTATATAAAGAGTTCTTGAAAAGGTATTTATTTTCTAGAAAGCGAGAACTAATGTGAGTAAAAATATAAATGAGACTAAAAAAGGTACACCTAAAAAGAAAATATTGAAATGGGTATTAATTTGTTTAATGATAGTAGTTTTAGCTGTAGCGTGTTATGGAGCTTATGTTTTTGTAAAAGTAAAAGGAGCCCTTGATAATTCAACAACTGATATAGGAAGAAAGGGAGATAAGTCAGAACTGAGAGAGCAAGCTGTTACTTTCGGAAAAGACCCCATTTCCATCTTATTATTAGGTATAGAAGATTATACTAGTGATAACAAAAATGGACGAGCAGATACGCAAATTGTTATGACGTTAGATCCTGAATCTAATGAAATTAATATGATTACAGTTCCAAGAGATACAAGGGTCGATATAGAGAATGCAGGCAAATATTCTGGAATCCATAAGATTAATGCTGCATATAGTTATGGGTCAATTACAGATTATGGAGCAGTTAAATTACAAATGGAAACCGTTGAAAAACTTTTAGACGTTCCAATTGATTATTATATGACGGTCAATTTTGACGGGTTTCGTGACATAGTAGATGCTCTTGGTGGAGTAACAATTGATGTTAAAAAAGAATTTTGGGAAAAGAACTTTTATACAAATAAAAAAATTGAGTTTAAGCAAGGAGAACAACATTTATCTGGGGAAGAGGCTCTTGCGTTTGTACGGATGAGAAAAAGAGCTGTGGATGCTTCGTATTCAAGAGATGAAAGACAAAGACAATTCTTAGAAGCAACGGTTGACCAAGTTATTTCTGCTGGAACAATCTTTAAAGTAGGGAAAATAACAGATATACTCGGTAAAAATGTAAAAACAGATTTAACGGCAAGTGAAATCTATGATTTACAAAGACGATATTTAACATCAGATAATTTATCTGTTAAATCTATTGAAATCAAAGGTGAGGATCAAACGATAGATGAAGCTTCATATTTTATAGCTGATGAGGAAAGTTTACAAGAAGTTAGTCAAAAGATAAGAAGTGTGCTGAAACTAGAACCTAGCACTGATTTCACTACTAATGCAGATTTTGTCCAATAATATTAATATATAGCATAAACACCCTATGATAAGCAGAATCCCTAGGAGGAACTGCTTGTAGAGGGTGTTTTTGTGTTTAAACATTTTAGCATTTTGTTCGAAGTGTAAAATTATTTCTAATATATTGTGAATAATAGATATATTTCGTTTTTCCTCGATATGAAGTAGTAAAATAGGTTTATAAAGTGTTTGAAGGAAGTTACTAGTAAATGAAGAGGGAGCGATAGAAATGAATAATGAATCATCTTGTACAAATAATAAATTAGGCGTTGTTCTCATAGTTATTGGTGTAATAACCATCATCCCTGTCGTTGTTGCTATTATAATGAAAAATAAAAAATCATCATAAAGAGAAGATGGCTGATGCAGTCTCTTCTTTATAAATAAGTTATTCAAAACAGCTTATATTCTGTAGTGATTCTTCATCGAACCTACGGAGTATAAGCTGTTTTTGTTGTGAAGTTTAGTATGTTTTTACGGTTTAGATGATAGAAAAGTTAACTAGTTTAAAGTCAAATGATAACCTAAACAATTAGTAAAAAGTTGATGCTATTATCTAAATTTTTTCACAAAAACGACACCAGGAAACTATAGTAAGTTTTTTAGTTTCGTGATATTATTTGATTGTAGAAAAAAACAAACAAACTTTTAACGGTACCTGCTAAAAGGAAAGTTTAGATTATACAGTATTCATATCATTTCATAGGGGGAATTTATTATGACTAGCTGGGTAGAACAGATCCCAACTGAAAAGATAATTGAATGGAGAAGACATTTACATCAAAATCCTGAATTATCCTATAAAGAATTTGAAACATCTCAATTCATTTACGATACATTATCAACGTTTCCTAATTTAGAAATTATTCGTCCTACAGAGACAAGTGTTGTAGCGATATTGGAGGGTGGAGCTGGAGAAGGTAAAACTATTGCACTACGTGGAGATATGGATGCACTACCAATTATGGAGGAAGCGGATGTCGAGTTTAAATCTACAAAAGATGGAATCATGCATGCATGTGGTCATGATACACACGTTGCAATGCTACTAGGAGCTGCAAAAGTCCTTTCAAAAATGAAGGATGAAATAAAAGGTAAAGTGAAATTTATTTTCCAACATGCTGAGGAGATGGTACCTGGTGGAGCTCAAGAAATCGTTGATGCAGGTGTTCTAAAAGATGTAGATGAAATATACGGAATTCATATTTTTCCAACAATGAAAGCAGGCTCACTTGGAGTGGTAACAACTGGGTATGCAACAACAGCTGCAGATGGATTTTTCTTAAAAATTCAAGGTAAAGGGTCTCATGCTTCAACACCTGAATTATCAATCGATCCAGTTGTAGTTGGTAGTCAGCTAGTATTAGCATTACAAACAATTGTTTCTCGAAACGTGAAACCAAGTGAAATGGTCGCCTTAAGTATTGGAGAATTCCATAGTGGACAAGCAGCTAATATTATTGCCGATACAGCTAGATTAAGTTGCTCTATTCGAACTATTTCAGAAGAAGCACGTGATCTTGTAGAGAAAAGAGTTAAAGAAATTATTGAAAATGTAACAGCTGCATACGGAGCTACATATGAATTAGATTATGTACGTGGTTATTCAGCGCTTTATAATACACCAGAGTTAGCACAAAAAGCGGTAGCTTCTGCGACAAAAGTATTAGGCGAAGAATTAGTATATGAATCACCAATGTTGATGGGTAGTGAAGATTTCTCAGCTTATACGAAAGTAGGACCTGGTTGCTTCATGTTCCTTGGAGGCGGTACTGATGAAGACGGATGTGGTTACTTCAATCATCATCCTAAATTTAAAATAGTGGAAGAATCCATGTTTAATGGAACGAAAGTTGAAGTTCAGGTAATTCTCGATCTATTAGGGAAATAATAAACTTAATATTCATATTATTATGAATTATAGTTGTTGTCGATTGTGAAGTTTATAACATGTGTGTATTAATGTCTATTTAGTTGAAAGGAGATTATGCTTTATGGATTGGTTCGAACAAATTCCAACAGAAAAAATTGTTGAATGGAGAAGACATCTACATCGTAATCCAGAATTGTCCTTTAAAGAATTTGAAACATCTCAATACATTTATGATACGTTATTAACATTTCCAAATTTAGAATTGGCAAGACCTACTGCGACAAGTGTTGTAGCTACATTGGTTGGAGGAGCTGGAGAAGGTAAAACAATTGCTCTTCGCGCGGATATGGATGCCTTACCAATTCAAGAAGAATCAGATGTCGAGTTTAAGTCAACGAAAGATAATGTTATGCACGCTTGTGGTCATGATACCCATGTTGCGATGTTGCTTGGAGCAGCAAAGGTTCTCTCTGAAATGAAAGATAAGCTCGCTGGAACAGTGAAATTTATTTTTCAACATGCTGAGGAACAAGTACCAGGTGGAGCTCAAGAGCTTGTTGATGCAGGCGTTTTAAAAGATGTCGATCAAATCTACGGCATTCATATTTTACCTAAATTAGTTGCAGGTTCACTTGGTGTTGTAACGACTGGTTATGCGACAACAGCAGCCGATGGCTTCTTCTTGAAAATTCAAGGTAAAGGCTCACATGCTTCAACACCAGAGCTGTCAATTGATCCAATTGTTGTTGGTAGTCAAATGGTCATGGCATTACAAACAATTGTATCGCGAAATGTAAAGCCAAGTGAAATGGCAGCGTTAAGTATCGGGGAGTTTCATAGTGGACAAGCAGCAAATATTATTGCAGATACAGCTAGTCTAAGCTGTTCAATTCGAACAACATCTGAAGAAGTGCGTGATTTAATGGAAGAACGAGTGAAAAAAATTATTGATCAAGTTGCTTCAACTTACGGTGCAACATATGAACTTGATTATATTCGTGGTTATTCAGCTTTATATAATACACCTGAACTTGCTCAACTTGCTAAAGCATCAGCAATTAAAGCACTTGGTGAAGAGTTAGTATATGATTCACCAATGTTGATGGCAAGTGAAGATTTCTCAGCTTATACAAAAGTCATTCCAGGTTGCTATATGTTTCTAGGTGGCGGACTAGATGAAGAAGGTTGTGGTTTCATGAACCATCATCCAAAATTTAAAATTTTAGAAGAATCTATGGTGAATGGAACGAAAGTTGAAGTCCAGCTAATTCTTGATTTGTTAGGTAAACAATAAACTTACCAAATTGCGAATATTCATAATTATTAATGTTCCTCCCTTTGCTTTTTATATAAATCTCTCTCTTGTTTTGATTAATAAAACAAGAGAGAACGTAAAAAAAGAGTTTTACTAGATTTTAAAGTTTATAGATGAATGAAATTATACATGTTTTCTAAAAGATAAGGATGGTGTTTAAAATGGCTAAAGATAGAAAGATATTTTATGGATGGTGGATTGTATTAACGGCCTTTATGTCTATGACTTTTCTATTTACACCAATTGTTAACTTAATCTCTTTCTTTACTGATCCAGTTTCACAAGAACTCGGAGTTAGTAGATCGCAATTTACATTGTATTTTACAATTGTAACTTTGGTCGGTATGGTAGCAGGTCCATTTGGTGGCAAAATGCTGAAAAAAATTGATGTAAGGGTTCATATGACTGTATGTACAATTCTTGGTGCATTATCATTTATCGGTTTTTCATTCGCTACAAATATCTATGTCTTTTATGCATTAGCAATAATTCAAGGTATTGCACTTGTAGCAGGATCTGTTGTTCCTTCCTCCGTTTTGATTACTAACTGGTTTAATGAGAAACGTGGATTAGCTTTAGGTATTGCTTTATCTGGTAGTGGATTTGGTGGTATTATCCTAAGTCCAGTAATCAATTCTGTGTTAAGTGCATTTGGTTGGAGAACAACGTATTTAATTATTGGGATTGTGATTATCGTTACAATTGTTCCACTTACTGCATTTGTTATTCGATTCCATCCATCTGATAAAGGTTTAACACCACTTGGAGACGCACCTGTTGTAAATGCTAAGAAACCGGTTTTAGCAGGGATGAATCAAAAGGATGTTTTAAAAACACCATCATTCTGGGTTCTATGCTTAGCAATCGTTGTAACTGGTATTGTTGTAAATACAATGATTATTAACTTAGCTCCGTTTTTAACAGATATCGGTGCTACTACTCAAAGAGCGGCGTTTCTATTGTCTCTAGGTTCAGCTATGGTTATTATTGGTAAACTCCTAGTTGGTAGAATGTTTGATAAATTAGGCGTTAGTATTATGATACTTATTCTTGGTGTAGGGAATATCTTAAGCTTTATATTCCTAAAAAATGCTGATGCTGCAATTCCTGGTTTTCTTTATGCAACCTTCACAGGTTTAGGAGCAACAGCACTTACAATCGCTCCATCTTACCTTACAGCTTATTTATTTGGTGAAAAAGACTTTAGCTCTATCTTTGGTACAGTTTCTCTATTCTCTTCTGGCGGAACAGCATTAGCACCAATCTTTGGAGGAGTGGTTTATGGTATTAATCACTCATATGGATTAGTTCTAAATGTGTTAGTTGTACTTTCTGTTGTAAGCTTTAGCTTATATTTACTAGCTGTTAAGATGAAACCAAAACAAGCTATGAAAGCAGTTCCGGCTGCTACTCAAAATAGTCATTAATTGAAGGGGACATTAGGAGATAACATAAACTTTTAGGATCATTTTGTTAAGGAATATAATCAACAAGAGCATCATCATGGATTTACAAATGATCTTATACAAGTAAAGCTAACTGCGATTAATCAATGATTAGTTGTAGTTAGCTTTTTTTATGAATAGGGAAAAGAATTGTATATTGAATAGAAGTTTCAATATAAAGAGGTGTGTATGATGAAACTCACGAAAGAACAATGGAAAATCGTGGCCACGGTATTTTTAATGGGAACAGTCGTATGTATGGATAAAAACATGATTTCTATGACAGCGTTAGTGCTAGGGGAGCAGTTTAATTGGCTACCTAATCAAACTGGAATTATTTTTAGTATATATTATGTAGGGTTTACGTTGATTACTCTTCCGGGAGGTTGGCTTGTAGATCGATTCGGTTATCGGAAATTTGTGCTTATATCGCTTTTAGTCGTTACCTTATTTACCTTATTCTTTAGCTTTTCTAGTTCACTTGTTTTGTTAGCACTAATGAGAATGGGAGTTGGTGTGGGACATGCAAGTTACACAAGTGGTACACCAAAAATTATTAGTAATAACTTCGTAGGGGGGCAATGTGCATCTATACAATCAAAGGTGCTTGCTACAACTGGAATTGGTGGCGTTCTAGCGTATACAATTGGAATTCAATTAATAAATATTAATTGGCGAGCAGCTTATTGGCTGATAGCAATTTTATACATCATAGTAATACTTATGATGTTTCTGTTTGTGAAAGAAAAGAAAGAAGTACATCATACAGAACAAAAAGTAGAGAAGATTTCACTATTGGATGCTTGGAAAGATAAAAATGTTCTTCTAATAGCAATTGGTATGTTGTTTACCAACTTAGTTGCTGCTGGGATTTTATCTTGGTTACCCTCTGTATTAAAGGCAAATTTTCATATGACTAATAATACACATATTGGTTATATATTAACGATTAATGCGGTTGTTATGGCTTTTGCAACGATGGGAGCGGGGATATTGATTGTTAAATTGTTCAAGAATAAGGAAAAGTTGTTTATTTCACTTTCTTGTGTAATAGCTGCTACTAGCTTAATTTTATTCATCTATTCTACGAATTTAATTATTACAATTGCATTGTTATATTTCATAACAATTTTACTCATGTTTGCTTTTACAGCCTATATGATTCTACCTTACAAATTAGTTTCAAAAAAAATCATAGGATCCTCGTTCTCAGTTATTAATATTGGAGCATTTATTGGTGGAATTATTGCACCAATACTAATTGGTAATTTAGTAACGGCATCTGGAGGCTTTTTTACTACAGGATATATAGCCATGAGCATTTGCTTATTAGTCGCTAGTTTCATGCCGATTTTTATAAAAAATAAACATATTGCGGATACATGAATGTATCCTTATAATCTAAAAACTGTCTCTATTATTGTTTGAAAAGAGTCAGTTTTTTTTTATAAGGTTATATCTTATTAAAAAAATAGAGTTTGTAAAGTTTGCTAAAGTAGACAAGGATACTTCTATATTTGAAAAGAACGATATAATAAAATATAAGTACAAGAACATTTAGATAGCTTATTAATCCAAAATATATGTAATAGCTTGTTATAGAGAAGGCAAAAATGTATATTACCATTTTAACGGAGGACTTATTATGAGTACTGAACAGCGTATTATTGAAGAAGGAAAAAAACTCATCGAAGTTTATGGCTTTCGTAAATTTAAGATGGATGAATTAGCACAAAATTTACGAATAAGTAAAAAAACAATCTATCTTCATTTTAAAAATAAAGATGAATTAATTAGTTCTATTTGTGACTCAATCATTGCTGCAGATTTAGAAGAAATGAAAACAATTATTGATCAAAAAGAAGATTATGTTGAGAAGCTACGTGCCGTTTTCTTTCTATATAATATAAGGATGCTCCGAAAAAAATATTTGAATGAATTGAAGAGATTTTTTCCTGAAGATTGGGAGAAGTTCAGAGCATTTAGTGAGAATAGAAGAGATTATGTAAGGCAAATTTATCGTGAAGGTGTAGAAAAGGGTGTGTTTATCGCAAAATGTCCAACGATGCCTAGTACGCCTTCACCTATTGATGAAAAACAAACTGTAGAGTTATTAATTTTTATTTTAACGTCTGTTATTAACCAAGCTTTTGAAACAGAGATGACAGATTATGAATTTGATGTAAATACAATGCTAATCTATTCTTTTGAGATGTTGATTAAGATGTTTATTGTGGAATAAAAATTCGTTTGAAAAAACCAGTATCTTGAAAAAGATACTGGTTTATTTCTATGCATGTCTTCCTCACTCACAAACCCAAGAAAGCCCCACAGTACTAACCCCTGTATGCACACCAGCTACAGATATAAGCATGAGCGTGACTGTTTCCATTTCTGGTAGTTCATCTTTAACTAATTGTTCTAGCTCGATAGCTTTCTCGAAATCATTTGCATGAAGGATAGCAACTGTATGGATGCTATGATTCTTCAAGTCTTCCTTTAATTGATTAATGACCCATGTATGAGCCTTTTTATGGCTTCTTACTTTATCTTTAATAGTTGCTTTACCATCTTCAATAGCTAAAATCGGTTTGATGTTAAATAGACATGCGAGTAATTTTTGGCTTCCTGATACTCGGCCACTTTTATGAAGCTGCTCTAGATTAGCAGGGATTAAGAATATGCGTGTATTCTTTTTTAGCTTGTTTAATTGCAATACAATTTCTTCTGCAAGAAATCCTTGCTCATGTAGTTTGATACCTTTTTGGATGAGTTGTCCAAGACCGAATGAGCCTGTTTCTGAATCAATACCGTAAAGCGGGAAGCCGGCCATTTCTGCTGCCATCAATGATGTATTATATGTGCCTGATAGTTTACTAGAAGCATGAATAGCAATACCATAATCGTAGTCTTCTTTTAGCTTTTCATACAAGTTTACGAATTCACCAACTGATGGTTGGGACGTTTGAAAGGAACCTTCTTCAGTTTTCATGCGAATATAAAGCTCTTCTTCTGTCATATCGACTGTTTCCTTGAATGAAACTCCATTAATCACAACGTTTAATGGGACAACATGTATATTGTATTTCTCAATTAATTCCTTATTTAATGAGCTTGTACTATCCGTAATCCAAGCTACTTTCGGTTTATTCATTTCCAGTTCCTCCAGTAAATCATTGATGTGAAGATTGTATTATTTTCGTTTATAGGACGTATAGATACACACATAAAAAGTGAGCTAAGCTTCCTAGCATAATGAAAATATGAAAAATTTCATGAAAGCCCATATATTTAAATGTTAACCATTTAGGTTTAACAGCGTAGATGATTCCACCAATTGTATATAATAATCCACCTAAGATTAGTAGATATAAACCATTCATACTTAGCACGTTTGAAAGAGGAGAAGCGGCAAAGATAATAATCCAGCCCATACCTATATAAAGTGCAGTAGATAACCATCTTGGACAAGTAAACCAAACTAACTTAAAGACAATCCCTAATACAGCAATTGAACTAACAATGGTGAACAATGTCCATCCTGTCATATCATTTAAACTAATTAGGCAGAAGGGTGTGTATGATCCAGCAATTAATACAAAAATCATAGAATGATCGATTCTTCTCAAGAAAGCGATGACCTTTTCTTTCGCAATGACCATATGGTATGTAGCTGAAGCTGAATAAAGAAGAATCATGCTAATACCAAAGATGATAACTGCAGTAATTTGGATGGTTGATGACTGAGAGCTAGATACTTTCATAATCATCGCTATTAATCCAATAAAAGAAAGCAAAGCACCTGCTAAATGTGTTAGTCCATTGATGGGTTCTCTAATATAAGTATTCATAATTTATCTCCTTACGTTTCGGTATGTAGTTATTGTAACTACATATAATGATATACGTGTATCGTTATGTAGTCAACATTTACTTTTAAAAGTGTTCAAGATAATATAGATAGTAATTAATAGTGAAAATGAGGTTTGAATTGTGGAGAAATTACATTCTTTTCTTGAAAAGCTAGAACGTGAAAAAAATATAACGCTAGAAGATATTCCAGGTATTGATTTATATATGGATCAAGTTATTCAAATGTTTGAGAACAAATATAGTGAAGCAAAAAGAAATGATGATGAAAAAGTTTTAACGAAAACGATGATTAATAATTACGCAAAAGGAAAACTATTCTTTCCAATTAAGAATAAGAAATATTCGAAGGAACACCTTATATTAATTAGTCTTATTTATCAGCTAAAAGGAGCTTTAACGATTAAAGATATTAAAGAAACACTTGAAGGCATAAATAAGAAAGTTACAGAAGAGAATTTTAGTATGAATGATTTCTATAAGAGCTATTTGCATTTAAGTGAAGAGAATATGGAAAAGTTTACAGTAGATATTGAAGAGCGAATGAATGATGTGAAAGAAGAAGTAATGCATGTTGATGATGATAGTAAGGAATATTTAGAGAAAGTTTTACTTATATCGTCGCTTGTGAATATAAGTAATTTATATAGGAGAACTGCGGAAAAACTAGTTGATGAAATAGTAGAAGGAAGAGAATAACAAAAGAGAACTTAAAAAGGAAGGCAAGTCGTCTAAACTACTTGCCTTCCTTTTTATATTTTTTTCTTTTTTAGAATATCGTATATGGGTTTGGTTAGAAAACCACCAATATGTTGTTTAGGTTCATATGAGATGATGAAAGCTGAGGGTTCAAATCGTTTAATTGTTTCAATTAATTCTTTTTCACGATTTCTTGATGTTAATATTTCGAGTTGATATCTTATACTATCTTTTCCTTCTCCAACAAATACTGTTACACCAAATCCAGCGTTTCTTAGTTCACTAATAAGTTTTTCATTATTATGGATTAAATTAATGGCTAGTTTTGTATATCCTATTGCTAGCTTTTCTTCGATATATCCACCCATTGCAATACCAATTGCAAATCCTAAGGCGTATACAATCATTGCGATAACGCTTTGATCCCCTGAAAAGATTAATGATAATCCAAATACATATATTAATGCTTCTAAAAAACCTAAGATGGATGCAGTGAATTTCATCTGTTTTACTAAGAAGATAATTCGTAAGGTGTATATAGGTACATAGATTAATTGTAGAATTAGAATTAATAAGATATTCATCATTTCTTATTTACCAACAATCTGTTTATTTGATGGTAATTCTATTTCATCTGTTTCTTTTGTATCCTCTACCATATAAGAGTTAATCAAGTGCTCATCTTCTTTTAACCATTTCATGAATGAGAAAATCATTAAAATCATGATGAAAACGAGCGGTAATGCTGTAATGATTGTAAGTGTTTGTAAGGCATCTAATGCTTTACCGTACATTAACACAATCGCAATACTTGTTAATAAAATAGCCCAGAAAAGTCGATACCAACGTACAGGCTCTTCACCATCTCTCAGATTTTTTGATGCAACGTCTGCAAGAGTGAATGCTCCGGAGTTAACAGTCGTAACAAGAAATATGATAGCTACTGCGATGTATAGGAAGGCTACAATACTTCCAAACGGCAAAGCTTCTAAAATAGCAATTGATGCTGCGGGTGCTCCTTGAGAATTAAGAATATCAAGAACTGGTACGATATTATTTAGTTGCATGAACATCCCAGTGTTACCGAAAATCGCAAATGCTGCCCAACATCCTAAAGTTCCACCTATCAATTGACCAAATATAAGCCCACGAATCGTTCGTCCTTTTGATATACGTGCGGCAAACATTCCTGTAAATGGTGCATAGGAGAACCACCAGCCCCAATAGAAAATCGTCCACTTTTCACTAAATCCTGACCCTCCAACTGAATCTGTATATAAGCTCATTCGTAGGAAGTTTTGGAAAAGAAGCCCTACACTTTCTGTTGTTCTTGAAAGGATGAATACTGTTGGTCCAGCAATGAATATAAAGATGGCAATTCCGAAATATAGATATAAGTTCCAATCACTTAAAAACTTCATACCTTTACTCAGTCCGAAATATAAACAAATACAAACGAAAACGGTTAAGCCGATTACAATGGCAATATTCAGTCCCATTGTTTTTTCAATACCGAACCAGTGGCTTAATCCTTCCGCCATAAGTGGTGAACCTAAAGCTAAAGATGTTCCAATTCCACCAATTAATCCAAACATAAAGCAAACATCAATAATTTTACCGATTATACCATCGGCTTTATCACCGAGAATTCCTCGACAAGCTGTGCTTAATCGAACTGAATTATATTTTTTAATATAGAGGGCATACGCAATTGGAATAGAAGGAACACAATAAATAGCCCAAGCAGAAAAGCCCCAATGGAACATTCCATAAGTTGCAGCGAAGTCTGCTGCTTCTAAACTTTTAGGCGTTAAGCCAAACGGAGGACTATCATAATAAAAAGCCCATTCAATAATACCCCAATACATAATACCTGAACCAATACCTGCCGTGAAAATAAGAGCTAACCAACTGAAGGTTGAAAATTCTGGTTTTTCTTTACCGAATCTTATCTTTCCGTATTTACTAAAAGCTAACCAGAATAAGAAACCAAAAATTCCAATACAAGCCCAAAGGTAAAAGGAGCCTAAATCTTTTGTGATAAAGCTTAAAATGGCTGATAAAATAGCCGTTCCCTTTTCGGGATTAACCAATATTGGAAGCGTTATCAGCAGAACGAGAACGACAGCTATACTTAATATTTGTACGTCTATTTTTGATTCTTTTCTCATGCAATTCGCCTCCTAGTTGACATTAATGAGGAAAGTGAAATTTGAGGTAGAGAATATTATTAGGAAATAATATTCTCTACCGCATTAAAAGTATTTAATTCTGAATATTTACTCTATTTTGTGTAGTAATATGCTTGATTACTTCATCACCAACTTGGCTACAAGTAGCAGTACCATCCATATCTGGTGTGAGAGATTTCTTTTCAATAAGTAGTTGCTCGATAGATTGTAGGATGATTTTTCCGTAATTTTCATAGCCAAGGTGGTCAAGTAGTTGACTAGCAGACCAAATGGCTGCTAGTGGATTTGCTAATCCTTTACCAGCTATATCGGGTGCAGAGCCATGAATAGGTTCAAACATGGAAGGGAAGTCTCTTTCTGGATTTATATTGGCTCCAGCAGCTAACCCAATTCCACCCGCAAGGGCAGCTCCTAAATCTGTTAATATATCACCAAATAGATTAGAAGTAACAACTACTTCAAAGCGTTTTGGATCTGTAATCATTAACATTGCCGCAGCATCTACTAAGTATGAAGACGTTTGCACATCTGGATACTCTTGTTTCATTTCATCAAAGATTTGATCCCAGAAAACCATTGAATAGTTTAAAGCATTTGCTTTACTTATACTAGTTAGTGATTTACCTTCTTTTCTCGCTACTTCAAAAGCAAAGCGAATAACTCTCTCTGTTCCTTTGCGAGAGAAAACACTATTTTGTAAGACAACTTCGTTCGCTTGTCCTTTAAATAACCAGTCTCCAGCTCCGGCGTATTCACCTTCACTATTTTCACGAATAAACAGCATATCTACTTCTGATTGTTTAACCCCTTTTAAAGGGCAAGTGGCACCATTTAATAGTGTAATAGGTCTAATGTTAATATATTGATCAAAACTTTTTCGGATTTTTAATAGTAAATCCCATAATGAGATGTGATCAGGGACGCCAGGATAGCCAACAGCTCCTAGATAAATAGCATCAAAACTCTTTAATTGTTCAATACCATCATTATCCATCATAACACCATTATGATGATAGTACTCACATCCCCAAGGAAAATGCGTAAATTCAAATTGAATGGAAGAATCTAATTCAGATATCGTATTTAAAACTTTAATACCTTCTTTAAGAACTTCTGGCCCAATTCCATCTCCCGCTATTACAGCGATTTTATAGGTTTTCATTCCACATTCCCTCTGTTCCATACAACTAGTTTTAATTCTGTCATTTCTTCTACCGCATATTTAATTCCTTCGCGACCAGTACCACTTTCTTTCACACCACCGTATGGCATATGGTCAACACGGAACGTTGGTATATCGTTTATCAAGACAGCACCAACTTCTAGTTCTTCGCTAGCTCTAAGGGCTTGATTGATATCTTTTGTATATATGCCTGCCTGTAATCCATAGTTAGAATCGTTTACATAGGCAAGTGCTTCCTCGATAGAGTTCACTTCGTTAATGATAACGATTGGAGCGAACACTTCTTGACAAGAAACTTTTAATTTTGGATCTACGTTTGTAATGATTGTTGGTTCTAGAATGCCATTTGTAAGTTGGCCGCCAGTTACAATCTGGGCTCCGTTTTGTTTCGCTTCTTCTATCCAACTTAATGCACGTTTTGTTTCATTTTCTGAGATTAAAGAAGAGATATACGTATCTTCTTGTAAAGGATCACCTAATTTGAGTTGCTTAGCCGCTGTTTTAAATTGTTCGACGAAAGCGGAGTATACATCGCGATGTGCGTATACACGTTGTAAGGAAATACAAACTTGCCCTTGGTTAGAGAAAGCTCCTACTATACAACGATTAACTACTTCTTGAACATTTGTATCTTTATCAAGAATAACGGCAGCGTTAGAGCCTAACTCTAAAGTGGTTTTCTTTAGGCCTGCTTTGTTACGGATACCAATACCAACAGATGGGCTTCCGGTGAAGGTAATCATCTTCACTCGATCATCTTTAATAATTGTTTCCCCAACAACAGAACCAGCGCCAGTTACAACATTTATTACACCATCAGGTAAACCTGCTTCTTTAAAAAGCTCTGCAATAAATAAAGATGATAATGGGGTCTGTGATGCAGGTTTTAAAACCACTGAATTACCAGTTGCAATTGCTGGTCCTAGCTTGTGTGCTACTAGGTTCATAGGGAAATTAAAAGGTGTAATAGCTCCAATAACACCTAGTGGTTTTCGTAAAGTATAGCCTACTCGACCAACACCGCTTGGAGATGCATCAAAAGGAATGGTCTCTCCATGAATACGCTTTGCTTCTTCAGCGGCAAATTTATACGTTTCAATCGTTCTTGCTACTTCTACTTTCGCAAAAATAATCGGTTTAGCTGATTCAGTAGCAATGATTTCAGCAGCTTCGTCCGCTTTTTCTGTTAATAAAGTAACGACTCTTTCTAAAATTTCTGATTTTTTATAAGCAGGCATGCTAGAAATAACCTTGAAAGCTGCTTGTGCTGCAGAGATTGCATCTTTTGTTATTTTTTCGTCTGCCATTGCGATTTCTGCAATGGGCCCGTTTGTATATGGTGAGTATAAAGTTGTATACTTTGGTGCTTCTACTTCTTTACCATTAATAATTAGATGTTTTTTGACTACAGTATTTAACTCCGTCATTTGCCTAATGCCTCCATTACCATGTCATGGAATTGAACGATAGCTTTTTCTGATTTAGAATATACACCCTTTTCAAAGGCACGTGAACGGAAGCCAACTTGTTCAAGTTCTACTAATTCAACATCTTCTTGGCGTACTTGTTCTGCGAATGTTACTAAATCTTGCTCTTTTTGGGTTAAGTTCTCATCTCTAAAGTAATATGTGTAAACACCTAAAGTTGTTTCATGATCGATAGGAATCATTTGTATAGTAGCTAAATTACCTGGTCCTGGATAGATTGTTACCATTAGGTTTGGCCATAACCAGAAGAACTCGCCACCTTGCATTTCAGCTTCATTTAAGTCGACATTGCCCATTGTTTTATCTGGTTTTACAACAGTACCTTGGAAAGAATAGTTTTCACACGTAATGATTTGATAATTATTCATATCTAATGTAGCAATAAAACTAGGATGAGCAACGTGACAATGGTCACATTCTAGATAATTATCGATAAATGCTTTCCAGTTTGCTTTAATAACGCGTGTTTTTGTATTAACTTTTTTCAATTCGCCTAGGAATGGATATTTGCGCAGTCGATCAAAGAAATCACCATAAGACTCGCTTAAAGGTTTGCAATCATCATCAAGATTAACGAAGATTAAAGATTCTTGAATGTCCATTCTCACTGAGCGTAAACAACGATTATTCACGCAAGCTAAATCATCACCTCTAAAGTTAGGAGCTTTATTTAATTGTCCATCTAAATGGAATGTCCAGCCATGATAACCACATTGAAGGATTTTCTTTTTACCAGATTCCTTTTTTTCTAGTTTTGTCGCACGATGTGGACATACATTGTAGAAAGCACGAATTACATCATCATTTCCACGTACAATGATTAGAGGTTCACCAGCAACTTCTGTTGTGAAAAATTGACCTATTGTTTCAACTTGACTTACATGACCAACTAATTGCCATGATTTAGAGAAAATATTCTCCATCTCTTCTTGTAAAATAGCTGGATTAGTATATAAATCATAAGGCATAATTTTTTCAAAAGTTCTACTCGCTTTGTTTTGTACTTCATTGTAACTCATAAATAATTCCTCCTAATTATATGAATGATTTAATTAAACGCTTTCAGTAACTTTGAACGGCTCTTTTGCTACTTTAATAGAATCAGTTGGACAGCCATCTATTGCATCTTCAAGATCATCATAGAAGTCTTCAGGTATCTCAGTTATTCCTGCATTATCATCAAGTATTGAAAAGGCTAGGCCTTCTTCATCGTAATCAAATATGTCAGGTGCACATGCACCACAAGAACCACAGGCAATACATGTTTCTTGATCAACGAATGTATATTTTGCCAATATGAACAACTCCTATCAAATTTAAATCGTAACTTTCTTTGCTTTTTTCTCCATTAAACTAGTGCTGTGTATACTTTGAACGCGTGCTGTTGGTTCAACATATACTTTTGCGTTACTAACAGCTGTAGCTGCTTCGCCAAATCCAGTAGCAATTAGTTTTACTTTTCCATCGTAAGTGCAAATATCTCCAGCTGCATAAATGCCTGGTATATTTGTTTCCATTTTGGAGTTAACGACAATGGAGTTATTTTTAATGTCTAAATTCCAATCTTTTATTGGACCGATAGAAGAAACAAAACCGTAAGTAACAAGTACGTCATCCACATCTAATGTGATGGTTTCTTCTCCTTCTGTACTACTTAATGTAACTTGCTCGATTTTACTTTCACCAATTAATGCTTCAGGAACGAATGGTGTAAGAATATTTACTTTCGATTGCTTTAACAGTTCTACACTATGTTCATGAGCCCTAAATTGGTCTCTGCGGTGAACAAGATATACTTTGCTTGCAATTGGTTCGAGCATTAATGCCCAGTCAACTGCAGAGTCTCCGCCACCAAAAATCACTACATTCTTACCAGCGAATTGATAGAGATCATTAATGAAGTAATGTAAATTACTTTCCTCAAACTTTTCACTACCTTCAAGTTTCAATTTGCGTGGTTGGAATCCTCCGTTACCAGCAGTTATGATAATGGATTTTGAATAATGAACTTCCTCATCACTCGTTTTAATGACAAATGCATCGTCTTGCTTTTCAATCGTTTGGACAGTGCGATTCAAACAAATTGAAGTATTAGATTCAAATACGTTCATTTGTTGGATTAGGCTATTTACTAAATCTTGAGCAGCTACCGCTGGAAATCCTGCAATATCATAGATATTCTTTTCTGGGTATAGAGCTGATAATTGTCCTCCTAATTGGGGAAGACTTTCAATGATTTTGGCAGAAGCTTGTCTCATACCTGCATAAAATGCGGTAAATAATCCAACAGGACCTCCTCCAATAATTGTCATGTCGTAAACTTTGTGTTCGCTCATTTTTTCACCTCGTGTTAGTTAACTTACATCCTGAATGATTCAGGAGAAAACTTCTAAAATACACGTATTAAGTATATTTTTTGAATTATTTCTCAATATTTGTTAAATTTAATCATTGGGATTTTGAAGTTTCAGATTATTTTGTCTTATTCGGACTATGAATATTAATATTGCAAGTACTATGCCAATGTTAAAAACTAGTGAAATTCTAATAATACTTTGCATGGATAATTAAAAACTGAGTTACTTTCACTTCGATTGAAGTGAAAGTAACTCAGTTTTATGAGGGGGAGAATGATGTGTTTCCATTATCAGAAATTCCAAATTCAGTAGATATCAATGTGGACATGTTGAGGAAAATACTAGATTATTCATCTGATGAGATATTTGTATTAGATGGAGAAAAGCGGATTGTTTTTGTGAATAATGTCTGTGAGAAACACTATGGATTAAAGCCCAAGGATATAATGGGTAAATACAATGTTGAATTATTCGAAAAAGGTTATTGGAAGCCATCAATTGTGCCATTAGTTTTTAAAGAAAAGAGAACGATTACAATTAAACAGACAACTTACATAGGAGCGGAATTATTAACAACAGCAGTACCTATGCTTAATAGTCAACAGGAGATTGAGCTTGTTGTTATTACATCGCAAACATTACAAGCATATAAAAGTATAAAAAATGATCAGGAGCAGCTATCTACAAAGTCTCTACAGGATCGCTATATTTCGAATTATACGCCTTTAACGAACTGTGAAAAGGTAAAGAATATTATTAAGGTCTGTGAGAAAATTGCTTGTGTTGACTCTACTATTTTAATTCAAGGTGAGTCGGGAACGGGTAAAGGAGTACTCGCTCATTATGTTCACAGCATAAGTAATCGAAAAGACCAAACGTTTTTAAAAATTAATTGTGCGGCTCTACCAGGTGATCTATTAGAATCAGAGCTTTTTGGTTATGTTGAAGGTTCATTTACAGGGGCAAATAAATTCGGGAAAAAAGGATTGTTAGAAACAGCTGATAAAGGTACGTTATTTCTCGATGAAATTGGTGAAATGCCACTATCTCTACAAGCAAAATTATTGGAAGTCATACAAGAAAAGCAGTTCATTCCAATTGGAGGTAGAGAAAAGAAAACAGTAGATATACGAATTATAGCTGCAACAAACCGAGATTTAATTGAAATGGTAAAGCATAAGCAATTTCGTGAAGATTTATTTTATAGATTAAACATTATGGATATCGAGTTACCGCCTCTCAGAGAAAGAAGGGAGGATATTATTCCATTAACATACAACTTCTTATATAAATTCAATGATAAATACGAAATGAACAAATTGATTTCTCAAGAATGCCTTGATATTTTTTCGAATTATTCGTGGCCTGGAAATATACGTCAACTTGAGAATACGATGGAAAGACTAGTGATTACGAGCGATTCAATGATTAAAGAATGCGATATTCCTGATATAATCTTGAACAATACTAGCGTTCAAACACAATCTATTATTCCTCCTACACTTGATGATGCCATTGATTATGTGAAAAAAACATTAGTGACAAAATCATATGCAAAGAATAAAAGCTCCAGGAAAGTTGCGCAGGATTTAAATATTAGTCAGACTCGAGCGGTAAAGCTTATAAGTCAATATTGTAGTAATGAGTAGTTTTTATAAAAGAGGCTGTTTGAAAAGTAATTTGCAATCGCTTTTCGAACAGCCTTTTTCCGCTTTTTTGTTCCTAATTTCACAAGAAAGGTTATAATAATTGATGTCCTATATAACTCAAAAGAGTAATAGCCTAAAAGGAGAGAATCGCTTGCTCAACAAGAAAGAAGTTAGAGAACAGTTAGTACAAATTGAGAAGAAGTACAATGTTAATCTTGATATGTATCGTAGTAAATTGGCCTTTAAAGACTTACCTGCAGCTTTATATGCAGATGAAGTTATGAAGTTTGTCACAACGGGTTATTATGATGGGAATACGTACATGTTTGTTTGTACGAACAAACGTATATTGGCTTTGGATAAGGGAATGTTATATAAATTACGAGTGGAAGAAATTCCGATGAATAAAATTCAATCTGTTAGCTTTAAGAAGAAATTAATATTTGCTGAAGTAAATATCGTAACGGATTATGCAGAAATTAAAATAGATCAAGTATATAAGGATCAAGTGCAGTTCTTCGCCGAAGCAATTAAAGAGGCAAAAGAACAAATGGCTTAAAACCGACTTATGCTATATTTAGAAAAATAGCAAAATATGCTAAGTTAGATGAAAGAAGTATAAATCGATAATGCATAAAGGGGTGGCACAGATGTGTTTATGTAATAATATCATTCAATCAGCATTAGCATTAGAAAAACAAAAAGAACTAGAAAAAAAGCAGCGTGAACTTGAAACAGGTCAAAAGGAAACAGTACGTGATTGGTTTCATTCTATAAAGGCACGTATAGCAATACCAAAAGAATAGATGTTTAAAGGGCGTTCGAAAAGAAGTATGTATATCTTTCGAACGCCTTTTTGTTTAGATATGATGTTTTTGGTCGGAACAAGATGTATGTACGACCTCGTAAGTAATTTCTTGTTCTTTAATAATTGATAAGTTGGTCGAGTCTTCTTTCTTTATATATGTTTCGATCAATTGTTCATCTTCTTTCAACCATTTCATAAATGAAATAATCATTAGAAGCATAATGACAATGAGAGGTAGAGCTGTAATGATAGTAAGTGTTTGCAGAGCATCCAAAGCATTACCATACATTAAAATAATGGAGATACTTGTTAATAGAATAGCCCAGAAAAGCCGATACCAACGCACAGGCTGTTCACCATGTTGAAGGTTTTTAGATGCAACATCTGCAAGTGTAAACGCCCCAGAGTTAACGGTTGTGGCAAGGAAGATTGCAGCCACTATAATGTATACAACAGCTAATATACTGCCTAAAGGCAAGGCCTCTAATGTGGCTATAATTGCTGCCGGAGCGCCTTGATTGTCTAAAATATCAATAACTGGCACCAAGTTATGTAACTCCATGAACATACTGGTGTTACCAAATACAGTGAATGCAACCCAACAGCCAAATGTACCACCTATTAATTGACCTAAAATAAGACCTCGAATGGTTCTTCCCTTTGATATACGTGCAGCGAATATTCCTGTAAATGGTGCATAGGAGAACCACCAGCCCCAATAGAAAATCGTCCATGTTTGACTAAATTCAGATCCTCCGAAATTGTCTGTATAAAAGCTCATTCTAAAAAAGTTTTGCATGAGAACGCCGACACTTTCTGTAAAACTGGAAAGGATAAATACGGTGGGACCAAAAATAAATATAAAAATGGCAATTGCAAAATACAAATATAAGTTCCAATCACTTAAAAACTTCATACCTTTGTTCAATCCAAAGTATAAAGAAATACATACGAATATAGTTAAAGCAATGACAATGCAGATATTTAGGCCCATTGTTTTTTTAATACCAAACCAATGATTAATCCCTTCTGCGACAAGGGGAGAGCCTAAAGCTAAAGATGTTCCAACACCACCTATTAATCCAAACATAAAACAAACATCTATGATTTTTCCAATCCAGCCATCCGCTCGATTACCAATAAGACCACGACATGCTGTACTTAACCGAACAGAAGGATATTTTTTAATATAGAGAGCATAAGCTATTGGGATAGAAGGAATGCAGTAAATTGCCCAAGCAGAAAAACCCCAGTGGAACATGCCATATGCATGGGAGAAATCCGCAGCTTCTGGACTTTTCGGTGTTAAGCCAAATGGAGGACTTTCGTAATAAAAAGCCCACTCAATAATTCCCCAGTACATAATACCTGAACCAATACCTGCTGTGAAAATAAGAGCAAGCCAACTGAAAGTTGAGAATTCTGGCTTTTCTTTTCCTAATTGTATTTTTCCATATTTGCTAAAGGCTAGCCAGAATAAAAAGCCAAAAATTGCAGCGCAAGCCCATAAGTATAAGGGGCCTAAATCTTTTTTGATAAAATTTAATATATTATTTAGTATAGCTGTTCCTTTTTCAGGATTAATCAGTATTGGGAGCGTTATTAGCAGAACGAGACCAATTGCGATACTTAATATTTTTATATCTATTTTTGATTCTTTATTCATAAATGCTGCCTCCTCAATTTGGAAACGTTTTCATTGGTTGCTTTTCTTTGAAAGGAAACGTTTATCCCGTCTAGCTAATAATCGGTGGGAGATGAACGATAATACGCAATGATTAAAGTTTCGTAATATTAGATAGTAGTGATGATTGGAGCAAATAGATTATTAATAAAAATCATTCAATTTCGCATTAATTATATAATAGGATGTTCGGCATAAAACATATAAATTGTGAATAAATTCACATATTTTTGTGAGAGTTTTGTTATAACAAGTTTTCTTATGTCTACTTAGGAGAAATAAAATAGTAGCAAAATGAATTTTATTTTAAAAAAATGTGAATGTTTACAGAAGTATTATTCAGAATAAAAAAGCATTTATCATCCCAAGTGCTATTAATCCACTTTTGAGAAAGCATATTATATGATAGGTTTACGATATGAAGAAAGGAAGATTTATTTTGCAATCATTATCATCGTTTCCACAAGCAATACAAGAGCTTATTCACCAAGTAAGAAAAGAAACTACTTCTGAATTATTCACTACTCAACATAAAGAGTATATTCCGCCTAATCCAGAAATTTTGATAGATGCAGCAGCTGCTTTGGCAAAAGGGAAAAATGTGTTATTGAAGGGACCTACTGGATCAGGAAAGACAACGTTTGCCGAAACACTTTCGCGTTTATTTCATAATCCAATGCACAGCATTAACTGCTCTGTTGACCTTGATACAGAAGCTTTATTAGGATTTAAGACGTTGCAATATAACGGAGAAAAGCAAGAAATAGCCTTCATAGCAGGACCTGTTATTCAAGCGATGAAGAACGGTCAATTCCTATACATAGATGAAATTAATATGGCCAAGCCTGAAACACTACCGATTCTGAATGGAGTGTTGGATTATCGAAAAACGATTACGAATCCATTTACTTCAGAAGTTGTTGTAGGGCAAGAAGGGTTTGGCGTAATCGCAGCTATTAATGAAGGATATATAGGAACAACACCATTGAATGAAGCGTTGAAAAATCGTTTTATTGTTATTGAAGTGCCATACATTCAAGGTGAGGCATTAAAACAAGTATTGAAAGAACAAAGCAGTCTTGAAGATGAAAGTATGATTGAGTGGTTTACAACATTGTCTCGAGATTTGATTGCGGCGACTGAAAGAGGCGAGTTATCTGAAGAAGCTGCTTCAGTACGTGCACTATTGGATGCAGCTGATTTATCAACGCTTATTCCCATTGAACGTGCTATTCAACGCTGTATTATTGATAAATTAGAAGAAGAGAAAGAGAAGCAACTCGTACAAAATATCGTGGATTTATTGCTACCGTAAGTGAAAGGGGCGCCTATTAAATGAGGTTTATTAAATTCAATGATAGTACAGTAGATAGTGCCTTATATATTCAACTTCAAGGCATTGCACATATTCTAACCGACAATGAAGATTTTACTTTTGAAATGGCGTATGGTCATCAAATCGACCCAATGAAGATGGTAATTACGGCAAGTCATTTCTGGGATCATTATGAAGCAAATAACCGAAACGCAGCATACAAAAGTGATGTTGTGCTTCGTGCATTAGGAACATATCATCATACTGATATTGAAGCATGTAAGTTGTTTCATAAATGGGTGAGAAAGCAGAAGCATAAGAAGTTTGCGAATGCCCTTTTTACCTTACTTGAGGATATAAGATTAGAAGAGATTTGCAAGAAAGAGAAAAAAGGAACAGCGAAATGGTTTACGGTGCGTCGTGAATTGTTACGTTCTTATTTTCAAACACAGTTAAATGCGAACCAATTGCGAGAATTTGAGTGTGATACATTATTTTGTATGATTGCTGTTACTCTTTTATCTGAGAATCCAGTGTATAGTTTTTCGATAAAAATCAGTGAGCATCTCGAAGAATTAATGCAAGGAATTCAGTCGTTATTATATGACTTATACGATGCGAAAAATACGAAGGATGTTATACGTATTACACAGAATATATGTTACCGAATAGAAGAAGCAATCAGTGAAGATATGATTCCAGCATATTTCGTTTTTCCAATTCATGAGCTTATGGAATGGGGACAGTTAAAGAATAGTGATTTAGATGATTTAAAGCGAAAA
The DNA here is from genome assembly GCF_000380245.2 of Bacillus massiliigorillae. GTDB lineage: Bacteria > Bacillota > Bacilli > Bacillales > DSM-1321 > Bacillus_AD > Bacillus_AD massiliigorillae. The sequence continues at coordinate 75,676 of NZ_HG428742.1, read as the reverse complement.
GATCCATTGCAAAACAAAGATGAAGAAGATGTAGAAGAGGAAGATCAAGAAGTCATAGATGAAACGTTTTCGACTTGGCATGGAGAAAACAAAAATAAAGAGCAAAAGCAAACGTTTCTTCGTTTTGAATTAGAGCAAGGTACGAAAACTTCTTTAATGGGTAAAGGAGCTAGAGAAGGAAGCGAACAAGATCAGGTAAATGCATCCGTCCAAGGTTCCATGCAGAAGACAAGCCAGCAACGATATGAACAATTGCAAGCATTAGATAAAGAAAAGACGAAAAAGCAGGATAAGAAATCTACCTATGCTTATGGTGAAAGAAATCAGTATGCGAAGCATTTACTAAAGCGTCCATCAGAACCAACAGTAGAGCAAACGCTCCTTTATCGACAATATGAAAAAGATGTTGAAGTAGAGATTACGAAGCTACGTAAAACATTAGAAAAACATATTGAACAAAAGCGCAATCAGCAGCGAAGTGACTTATTATATGGGCGTATGTCTAGAAAATGGGTTCCGATTCTTACTGACCCTATTCCGAGAGTGTTCTATAAGAAGCATCAGCCTTCAACAGAATTGGATGCGATTTTTACATTATTAATCGATTGTTCAGCTTCTATGATGGATAAGATGGAAGAAACAAAGAAAGCAGTTGTATTATTTCATGAAGTATTAATGCAATTGCGCATTCCTCATAGTATTGTTGGTTTTTGGGAGGATGCGGAAGAAGCAAGGAAAGACTATCATCCAAACTATTATCATGAAGTTGTGTCATTCGATCATTCGCTAGCAAAAGCAGCAGGTTCAGCTATTATGCAATTAGAACCTCAAGAAGATAATCGCGATGGTTTTTCGATTCGAATTGCAGCTGAAGAGATGGAGAAAAGAAGGGAAAAACATAAATTCTTACTTGTGTTCTCTGATGGCGAACCTTCTGCCAAGGATTATGAAAAGTTCGGGATTATTGACACATTTGAAGCGGTTAAAATGACACGAAAAAAAGGGATACAAGTTGTTGGGATGTTCTTAGCAAATGGTTTAGTGGAAGAAAGTGAACGTGAACTCATGAAGAACATTTACGAGAAAGAACATTTGATGATTCCTGATATGGAAGAGCTACCGTCAATTTTTTCAGCTTTTTTGAAGAAAGTATTAGTAAAAACAATATAGAATGAGGGAGATGAAGTAGTATGATACCAATTAAAATACCAAGAGAAGAAAAGCTCGAAATTATAGCAAACATTCAAAATCACTTTTATCGAGAAATGTCCGATGAAATTGGTGATTTAGCTGCTGAGAATTTGTTAGATTTCATGCTTAAAGAATTATCTCCACATATTTATAATCAAGCGATTAAAGATGCGCGTACGACAGTTGAGCAAAAAATGATGGCCTTAGAAGAAGATTTATATGCACTTGAGAAGCCTATACGATAATTCGTTTATAAAAGAGTCCCTTAATCAGTCAATGTGAATAAGGGACTCTTTTTAACTTATTTTAGTTGTTCAGCTTTTTGATGCACCATAGCAAGATGTTCTTCAATGTTCTGAGCTGTCACTTTTACACCGAAATCAGCAGGTATATTCGCCTTAGAATCATTGCTTAAAGATTGTGCAATGAGTGTTCCGACAGGTGGGTAGAAGTGATGTCCATCAAAATAATTTGTAATATCATTCGTTACACTATTCGGATACATAAAGTTTGTTACTTCTCCAAAAACCGTCGTAACGTCTTTTAGCCATCTATCGTAATCTGATAAACGCCCTTCTTCAACAAGCGCTTCAAAAAGCTGTGTCGATATAGGTGTTGTAAAAACGATAAACTTTGTATTTGGATTATTATTGATTAATTCCTGCATATAGATAGCATAATCAGGATTGTACTGATAGGTTTTACCGTAAAAGACATCTTTAAATTTTTTAATCTTTTCTTTTGTTTGTGTAGCAATTGTTTTAGAATCAATTTTTTTTGCAACAGCTACGTTTTCACGATTGTAGTTTCGTTCCTCAACTACTTCATTTTTACGTGACTGTTTAAAATTAGTGTAAGCATAATCTAATGAGTCAAAAGAGAGTAAGCTTTTTGTTCGATAGAAACGCTCGTTTAATTTCACTTTATATGAATCTAGAGAACGTGGTGCAGCGCTTTGATCTAAGCTGGTTTTAAAGAAATCTAATCCAATAATAATGGTATCGAATTCTTTCCCACGTCGTTCTTTTGCAAATTCGATAAAGGAATTGTATTCTCGGACAGACATATTACTAACTGCAAAATTGTATACGTTCATATCTTTAAAATCATGTTGATTAATATACGTAGTACGGCTACTTCCAATTAGCAAAGTATCGTAATCAAACGGCTGATAAGTGATAAAGTTTGTTTTTTGTTGTCTTTCATCTATTACAGTTTGTACATCATTATATTCATTTGAACTGCCGAATAGCCACAATGGGTCTATATAATAAATGAAAGATGCACCGCTTATGACGACAACGAAGACTATAGATAGTACTTTGAATATAAATGATTTATAAGTCATAGTTTCACCTTAGAAGTTAAAATATAAGAACTCTGATACCTTTTGTAATTGGAAAATACAATAAATCAGTAATCCTGCACATAAAGATACATTAAACCAGTTAGGCTTAAAATCGTCTCGCAGCTGTAATGAGTTTTTTGCCTTGAATGCAACGAATAAAGCCATTAGCAATAGAATAGAAGTTGACATGAAATCTTCTGATAGTTTATAAACATAAGTTGGAATATTCCAATTTATGTTAAATAAATCACATAATTGCTGAGGTACATACACACCATTCAAGCCAATCATCGCTTTTAGTACATTTAGAGCTACTTCGATAGTTGGCGCTCTAAAGAAGACCCAAGTGGCATTGATAAATTGGAAGGTAATAAACCAGGCAAGATATTTATTCATACTGAATCCAGCACGATGCCAAAAACGATAAATAACAGAGGCAAGACCATGAAATAGACCCCAGATAATGAACGTCCACCCAGCGCCATGCCAAAATCCACTGATAAAGAAAATAATCATAATGTTAATATATGTTCTTATTGGTCCTTTTTTGTTCCCACCTAAAGGGATATAAATATAGGTGGTTAAAAAAGTAGATAATGTAATATGCCATCTTCGCCAGAAATCTTGAATGTTTAATGCTTTGTATGGCGAGTTAAAGTTTCTAGGTAATGCTATATTGAACAGTAATCCAATCCCAATCGCCATATCGGAATATCCACTAAAGTCAAAATATAGCTGTACGCTGTAAGATAAAGATGTAATCCAAGCATCAATAAAGGTTAATGAATCAGATACGCTATAACCTTGTGAAGCCCAAACAGCGAACGTATCAGAAATTCCAACTTTCTTGAATATTCCAATGGCAAAAACAAAAAGTCCTAGAGATATGTTTTGATAATTGATTTTACGCTTAGTCGTATCTTGGAATTGTCCCATAACATGGCTATGATGAACGATTGGTCCAGCAATTAATTGTGGAAAAAAGGTTACGAACAATCCATAGTTAAGAAAGTTATATTTCTTTGTTTCAAGACGATAAGAATCCACTAAATATCCAATCTGCTGGAAAGTGTAGAAACTAATCGCTAATGGTAAAATCAAATGTAATAAAGGAATATTAGTTGAGAATACTGAGTTAATATTCGTTACGAAAAAATCGTAATACTTAAAGAATCCAAGCAATGCTACGTTGAATAGAATTCCAATCGTTAACATTGTTTTTCGGAAATAGAACCTTTCTTTTCCTAAATATGTTCCAACGAGGAAGTTTATAATTAGTGAAACTAATATTAGTGGTAAATATTTAGGATTCCACCAACTATAAAAGAATAATGATGCGAATAAAAGCCACAATTTTGAAAGAGAAAAATTTAGCTTGTTTAATAAAAAATAACCTACAAAAACGATAGGTAAGAATAGAAAAATAAATTCAAAAGAATTAAATAGCAATCTATGTGTTCTCCTTTTAAAAAATATTTCGATATAGTTTATTCGACTGTAACATGATACTATATTCTTTTATTTTTTAATAGGTTATTAATTTGGTTAATGTATAGATTTACTATATTGGAATATAATAAAAGAAGGATGCTACCTTAGATTGATAATGTTTTTTACAAACTAAGGTAGCATCCTTCTCATGGAAAGATTAATATTGGAGCCGTTCTATGATCATGAAAGACAAAGCTTTTTTTATGAATTATTTCGACGATCACGTTTTATTTCAACTTGATATTTTTCAAGGAATACACCGATTAGCATGCTAGCTATTAAGAATGGATAGAATTCACGAATCGTAAAAACTTGTGCTTCATTACTCCAAATAGATCCGAGAAAAGAATGCAAATCTACTTGTATAGAAGAAATGAGAATTAGAATATGCAAACAAAACCATACAATAGATAGAGTATTACTACCAAACTTTGCGAATGCTGCAATCCCGCCAATAATTACGGCTACTAAGATAATGATGGCAATATTAGACGGCATTAAAAATGAGTGAAAGAAAACTTCTTTAGCGGCTTTAGAAAATAACAAGCCAAATATGATAAAACTACATGTGTAAGTCGTAAAAATAAGGGCTCTGTTGAACTTATATTTAGTAGAAACTAGTGTAAGAGTAGCAAGAATAAGGATGATAGCTGTGACATAAGCATGATTATTTAAAATAAGCGCAATCATACCGATTAGGGCTAATATTAGATTAAGAATATCTAATTTCTGAATAATTGCATTGTACATATTTTTCACTCCTCTTCTAATGTCATTATACCCCATATTTGAAAAGTAAATCGTAAGTTTGGAAGTCGTTTGTATCTATTTAGCTTGCAACTATATGGCTTGGTTGTCTTTAAGTTATTGTGAATTCAGAGCAGGTGTGTTAAATTAAAAGTAATATTGTCAAGATGTAGGAGGTGGACTGCGTGCTTAACACAGTGCTCACAGTTCTTCTAGTTATTGTTAGTATTTCACTAATCGTGGTTGTACTTCTTCAATCTGGAAAAAGCGCAGGTCTATCAGGTGCCATTTCCGGTGGTGCTGAACAGCTATTCGGAAAGCAAAAAGCGCGTGGAATAGATTTAGTTCTACACAGAATAACAATTGTATTAGTTGTCCTCTTTTTCGGACTTACAATTGCTCTTTCTTATTTTGGATTGTAATAATGAATTCTTAAAGACCAGCTTATAGCTGGTCTTTTTGTTGTCTATCCTTACACCTGCCATGCTCGGAAATAAGTCAAGCTGTTTTGAAAACCAAGATCGGGTTTTCAAGAACAGCTCGTCTTATTTCTGCCGCATGGCTCTTTTTCGTTTGGGAGTAAATCAAGGAGCGTAGGCATCAATCGAAAAAGACCGGTGCCGGTTTTTCTTAAAAGATAAGAATGTATATAAATTTGTGCTGTGTCTAGCTCCAGCGCCCAGCGACTAGTAGATTTCGCCCATCTCCCTACGATAAGTCAACATCGAATCGGCTACCGCCTCTTCGTGTTTCCTTTATCTCAGTCGAAGTGCTCCAATCTATACGTCGCAAAACGGGCGCTTGCGCTTTTCTTATTAATTGTTGTGATATTGACAAAATTCATCTGAATTATGGTGTTTTTTTGTGCGATAATGGTAACATATGGGATAACTTCTTTAATGGGGGATGTGTTAGCCTTGAAAGAAGCTTTACGCGGAAAAAACATTCTATTAGTAGAAGACGAAAACAATATTAGAAATGTCATGAAGCTATATCTACAAAGAGCTGGTTTTGAGGTTCTGGAAGCGAGTGACGGGAGTCATGCACGTGCCCAATTTTTAAAATATAATCCGTGTTTTGTTATACTTGATTTAATGTTACCAGGTGAAGATGGTACAAGTATTTGTCATTGGATTCGTCATGATTTAAAAAGCAATGCACCCATTATTATTGTTAGTGCTAGATGCGAAGTAGAAGATCGTATAGAAGGATTACAAAAGGGAGCCGATGATTTTCTTGGGAAGCCTTTTAGTCCAAGTGAGTTAGTAGCTAGAGTTGAAACGGTCTTGCGTCGAACTGCTAATCGTTGTAGTATTTAAACATTTACGAAGTAAAATAAATGAATGCAGTAAGTACCCGTTTATTGAGACGGTTAGAGGAAAGGGTTATCGATTTAACCCTTAATTTCAAGAATCTTTGTTGTGATGCTACAAGCTTCGTAACAGGGATTTTTTTTTGAAGAAATGCGAGCAATAACGATGAGATGAAAGAACTTGTTTTCATAGCTTTATGAAGGGAAATTTGATTAAATAAAGGAAGGATGCAACTGAAACAGTAGTTCTGCTGTTTAGTATAGACAAAGGAGTTTTGAAGAAATGAAATTGACGATTCCAAAACCGTTTACGTTTGAAGGAGGAAAACGAGCGGTTTTATTATTACATGGTTTCACAGGGAATTCTTCGGATGTACGAATGATTGGGAGATACTTAGAAGATAAAGGGTATACTTGTCATGCCCCTCATTATAAAGGACATGCTGTTCCACCTGAAGAATTAGTCAAGTCAGGTCCGAAAGATTGGTGGAAGGACGTTTTGATGGGGTATGATTTTTTAAAACGTAAAGGACATGAGGAAATCGCTGTAGTTGGTTTATCGCTCGGAGGCGTATTTTCTTTGAAATTGGGTTACACTGTACCTATAAAGGGAATTGTACCGATGTGTGCGCCTATGTTTTTCAAAAGCCAAGAGCAAATGTATGAAGGTGTTCTAACATATGCTAGAGAATATAAGAAGCGAGAAGGTAAATCACAAGAGCAAATCGAATTAGAGATGAAGCACATTTCACCGATGAATACGTTGGAAGCTTTACAACAATTAATTCAAGGTGTTCGTGAGAATGTTCATCAAATCGATGTGCCAACTTTTGTTGTTCAAGCGCGTCACGACGAAGTCATTAACCCAGATAGCGCAAATATTATATATAATGAATTAAATAAGGCTCAAAAAGAGATTAAATGGTATGAGAAATCTGGACATGTTATTACGCTCGATAAAGAGAAAGAACAATTGCACAAAGATGTGTATGAGTTCTTAGAGCAATTAGACTGGAAAGAATAGCTTTTACCCTTATTGAGGGAGGTTTTTTATAATGGATGAAAATATCCGTATGTATTATGATCGGTTGCTTCAGTTTATGAAGGAAGAAGCCTATAAGCCGATGACTGTACAAGAATTAGAAGAGGCACTAGGTATTGAAGATTCTACCGATTTCAAAAGTTTCGTTAAAGCACTAGTGAAGATGGAAGAGCAAGGTCAGGTTATCAGAACACGAACGAATCGATACGGTTTACCTGCGAAAATGAATTTAGTTCGAGGGAAATTAACGGCTCATGCAAAGGGGTTTGCATTCGTAACACCTGAAGAGCCAGGAATGGATGATATCTTTATTCCACCTCATGAAACGAAGAATGCGATGCATGGAGATATTGTTCTTGTTCGCGTTTCGTCACAAAGCTCTGGATCAAGAAGAGAAGGTGCAGTAGAGAAGATTATTGAACGTGGCGTAAAACAAGTTGTTGGGACATACTCTGAAAGTAATTATTTTGGTTTCGTTATTCCTGACGATAAGAAGATTGTGAATGACATCTTCATTCCAAAATCCGCAAAAATGGGTGCTGTTGATGGTCATAAAGTAGTCGTTAAGTTAACAGCTTACCCTGAAGGACGTGCAAGTGCAGAAGGAGAAGTTATCGAAATTCTAGGTCATAAAAATGACCCAGGTGTTGATATTCTTTCTGTTATTCATAGCAATGGTTTACCGTTGGAGTTTCCAGATAACGTCTTAAAGCAAGCTGCGGATACACCGGAAACAATTGATGAAAGTGATTTAGAAGGTCGTCGTGATTTACGTGATCAAGTAATCGTAACGATTGACGGAGCAGATGCGAAAGACTTAGATGATGCAGTAACGGTTACACAATTGGAAAACGGAAACTATAAGCTAGGTGTTCACATTGCAGATGTTAGTCATTATGTAACAGAAGGTAGTCCTATTGATACGGAAGCATATGAAAGAGGAACAAGCGTCTATTTAGTAGATCGTGTTATTCCTATGATTCCACATCGTTTATCGAATGGTATTTGTTCATTGAATCCGAAAGTAGACCGTTTAACACTTTCTTGTGATATGGAGATTGATGCTCAAGGTACGGTTGTGAAACATGAGATTTTCCAAAGTGTGATTAAAACAACTGAACGAATGACTTATTCAGATGTAAATAAAATATTGGTTGATCAAGATGAAGAGCTTCGTGCGAAATATGAACCAATCGTTCCGATGTTTGAAGAGATGGAAAAGCTCGCACAGATTTTACGTGAGAAGCGTATGAGACGTGGCGCTATTGATTTTGACTTCAAAGAATCCAAAGTATTAGTGGATGAAGAAGGACATCCAACTGAGGTTGTTCTCCGAGAACGTTCTGTTGCTGAAAAGCTTATTGAAGAATTTATGCTAGTAGCGAATGAAACGGTAGCGGAGCATTTCCATTGGATGGAAGTACCTTTCATCTATCGTATTCACGAAGATCCAAAGGAAGAGAAGCTTCAACGTTTCTTTGAATTCATCACGAATTTCGGATATGTGGTAAAAGGTAAAGCAAACGAAGTTCACCCTCGTGCTCTTCAAGAAATTATTGAAGCAGTGGAAGGGAAACCAGAAGAAATGGTTATTTCAACGGTTATGCTTCGTTCTATGCAACAAGCGAAGTATGATCCTGAAAGCCTAGGTCACTTCGGATTATCGACAGATTTTTATACACACTTTACATCACCAATTCGACGTTATCCGGATTTGATCGTTCACAGATTGATTCGCACATATTTAATTGAAGGTAAAGTAGATCACGCTACTCGTGAAAAATGGGCACATCTATTACCTGATATTGCGGAACATACATCGAAGCGTGAACGTCGTGCTGTAGATGCAGAGCGTGAAACAGATGATCTGAAGAAAACAGAATTTATGTTAGATAAAGTGAATGAAGAATATGATGGTATTATTTCTTCGGTAACGAACTTCGGTATGTTCGTTGAATTAGAAAATACAATTGAAGGTCTTGTTCACGTGAGTGCGATGAATGATGATTACTATCGTTATGATGAGCGCCATCTAGCTATGATAGGTGAAAGAACAGCGAAGGTATTCCGCATCGGTGACGAAATCACGGTAAAAGTAGTCAATGTTAATAAAGACGAACGCGCTATAGATTTTGAAGTTGCCGGTATGAAGAATAATCGTCGCCGTGAAAATAAAGAAACACGAGTATTCAAAGCTGGTTCAAGAGATCGTAAGCGCGGCGGTAAAAAATCTTCAAGCAACGATGATCGTGCACGTAGTAGAAGAAAGAAAAAAGATAGCTCTACATCAGATTCGTCAACAGGTCGTAAGAAGAAAAAAGAGAAAAAGTTCTTCGAAAACGCTCCGAAAAGCAAGCGTAAGAAGAAGCCGAAAAGACGTTAAAATCTCGTGGAGAGCCTTTTAAAAAGGCTCTCTTTCCGCTATCATTAAGGAACGGGAAAGAAAATGTCTACAGGAGTTAGGAGGAAATCCTATGGCAAAAGGTATGGGTAAACAAGTTGCTCAAAATAAAAAAGCATACCATGATTATTTTATAGAAGAAACATATGAAGCTGGTATCGTTCTACAAGGAACAGAAATTAAATCAATTCGTGCGGCACGATTGAACTTAAAAGATTCACATGCTCGTATTCAAAATGGGGAAATGTTCTTATACAACATGCACGTTAGCCCATATGAACAAGGTAACCGTTATAACCATGACCCTTTACGTACTCGTAAGCTATTGCTTCACCGTCGTGAAATCAATAAGCTAATTGGTATCACGAAAGAACAAGGTTACACATTAGTTCCTTTGAAAGTTTATTTAAAAAATGGCTTCGCAAAGGTGTTAATTGGACTTGGTAAAGGTAAGAAGCAATACGATAAGCGTGAAGATTTAAAACGAAAAGAAGCAAAACGTGATATTGAACGTGCATTCCGCGATCGTCAAAAGATGTAAAAGGCTTTTGGTGGTTGTGTAGGGGATGGTTTCTCGGCACGTTAGCTACCATTGGCAGTTGATACAAGAACTGACAATTGCATTTCATACTGTATATGTTATAATTCAATTACTGAATGACAACTGAATAAGCAAACTTGCTTTTGCTATTCATTTTCGTTCGTTCCTTTTCTTATATGGGGACGTTACGGATTCGACAGGGATAGTTTGAGCTTAGGTTGCGAGTCGAGGGGATCGGCCTCGTTAAAACGTCAAAGCCTATAACTGGCAAACAACAAAACAACTTCGCTTTAGCTGCTTAATAACAGTCTAATGCGGTTCCTCCCTCCATTGTTCACGTGGTAGGGTAAGGGACTCACTCTTAGTGAACTACGCCGGATTCCACCGTCTGAGGATGAAGGAAGAGAACAATCAGACTAGCAACGTGGAAGCCTGTCGAATGGCCGAAGCGCTTGCGAAATACTAATAATTCGACTACACTCGTAGAAGCTTAAGTGCCAATGTTTCTGGACGTGGGTTCGACTCCCACCGTCTCCACCATACATAACTGTTTGGTGGTTTTTTATTTGTTTAGAAGTATTAATTTAGCTGTAATCAAAAAACTTAGGGCAATCATATTCTTCAAAAGAAAAGAATTATATATTTATGAACTGTAACCCGATAAATGGACACGTGTAACAAATTTCATTTATCGGGTTACAGTTTATTTTTTATGCTAAATATTTTTAAAATATATCTTATATAACAATGAGAAAAGAGTAGCTGTTGTAATGATATTAAAGTTGGTAATTTTAAATTTTGTATGTAGAAAATAAATTTTCCTTTATATATTTTTGTTGGGATAAGGAAACATTTGAAATGATTTAAATATAATAAAAATAAAGTGGGATGATTTGAATGCTTAAATCAAAACGAATAAAGAATAGAATCTATTTAACATCTTACGTGTGTAAATTAATGGGAATCATTAATGAACAAGAATTTGAGAATATTATAAATCAAGTTCAATCTAAGGATCCCCTGAACTAAATCTGAAAATGGGGATTACCATAAGAACTTTTTAATAGGGTAAGCAATAATTTATTGTGATTGGTCATGAGAGGAGTACCATTTTGGTAATATTGAATGGTTTAAGATTCTAATAAATAGTCAGACTTAATTTGACAAGCAAAATCCCCTATAACAAGTAGGGGGTTTTTTAATAGTTATTCTGTAACATAAGTTCTTTACATACAATATAAAAAAGGTAGGTAAAGGTGGTTTTTTGTGATTGTTAATATAGGAATAATTATTAGTGCACTGGGAACAGCCGTAGGGGCGATTCCTGCTTTATTATTTAGCAATGTATCTCATCGAGTAAAGGATAATATATTGGCATATAGTGCGGGTATTATGGTAGCGGCTTCTACCTATGCCCTAATACCTTCTACTTTAAAGCTATCCAATATGTTTGTTTTAGTAATTGGAATTCTATTAGGGACTACTACTCTGATATTATTAGAGGTTAGTTTACCACATTTAGAAATGGATCATTCTATTCATTCTAATCAGAAGTCAAATCCTGTTCTCTTTATCACTGCAATGGCAATACATAATATCCCAGAAGGTTTATCGGTGGGGGTTAGTTATGCTAGTCATCTAGATGATTTAGGTTCGCTTGTATCTCTAGCGATAGGTCTACAAAACATACCGGAAGGATTTCTAGTCTGTTTATTTTTAATTGCTAATCAAACGCCAAAGGGACAAGCTCTCTTATATACATCTATTACAGCAACAATTGAATTGGTTTCATCATTTATCGGCTTACAATTGACAGGCAAATATTTAGATATCATTCCTTATGGATTGGCTTTTGCAGCAGGTTCCATGTTGTTTGTTGTATATAAAGAATTGATTCCAGAAAGTCATGGTGATGGCAATGAACGATCCGCAACGTTCTCCTTTGTTATAGGGTTGTTAACCATGATTTTCATTACTGAGTTATTAAAATAGTTAACTCTGTAATGAAATCGTTTTGATGTTAAAAAGCAAATTTTTCTTGGAGGGAGGCATGGATTAGCCTATTTTTGTGAAATAATTCACTTGGATTAGAGACTTTATGCACTGAGCCGATATATTAAAAATGCTCATAGAAGTCCACTGTTTTAAATATTTAGCTAATTAGGTTAAGCGTGTTTTTTTGTATTACCAAATTTAGTAATAATATCAATGAATATAAAATAGCATGTTTTATTCATAATGAAAAAACATGCTATATATTGATGTATATATAATAACCAACCTAACTGAAATTACTGAAAAGTAGTGATGATTAGCCAAATATTCAAAACGGTTAAAACGACCGTGGTGATCCAAGCTAAAATTACTACCCACATCTTGTTTCTAAATTCGCCCATTAATTGTTTGTCGCTTGTAAATATAGTTAATGGGATAATTGAAAATGGTAAAGCAACACTTAAAAATACTTGTGTATAAATTAATAGTTTTTCAACAACAGATTCACTATCCCCAAAAAGAACAATGCAAACAATTACAGGTATGATTGCCACTATTCTTGTGAGCATTCTTCTAGCCCACATTGGCATTTTCATATGAATAAAACCTTCCATTATGATTTGGCCGGTTAATGTACCTGTAATAGTTGAATTTTGACCAGATGCAAGTAAAGCAACTGCAAACAAGGTACTTAAAACTGGACTAGCTATTGCACCAACAATCGAAGAATCGTTTAATGCACGATGTAATTGGCCAAGTGTATCTAATGGACCACTATATCCAAAAAATAAAGCAGCACCCAAAATTAATAATAAACAGTTGATTACAAAAGCAATTGATAACTGAATATTAGAATCAATCGTAGCAAATTTTACAGCTTCTTTTAGCTCTGCTCTATTATTTCTATTATATTTCCGTGCTTGAACAATGGATGAATGTAAATATAAATTATGTGGCATTACTGTTGCACCAACGATACCTAATGCAATAAATAAAGCTCCCTCGTTTGTGACAATTTCAGGCTTTGGAATAAATCCAGAAAACAACTGAGCTATATTTGGTTGAGAAAGAATCACTTCATAAAGAAAAACAATTAAAATGGTTGCAATTAGTGTAATAACAACTGCTTCAACCTTCCGAAAACCAAACCGTGCTAGTATTAATAAAAGAAAAACATCTAATACAGTAATAATGACACCAACTAATAAAGGTAAATTAAATAATAATTTAAGTGCAACTGCGCTCCCAATAACCTCGGCAATATCAGTTGCCATTATTGCTAATTCAGTGAGAATCCATAATATAAAGCCCACTTTCATCCCGGTTTTCAATCGAGTGACCTGTGCTAAATCCATTCCCGTTACAATCCCTAATTTAGCTGCCATACTTTGCAGTAACATTGCAATAAGACTAGAAATAAGAATAACTGATATTAATAAATAGCCAAACTGTGCCCCGCCAGCTATTGATGTCACCCAATTTCCTGGATCCATATAACCAACAGCAACTAGAGCCCCAGGTCCAGAATACGCAAGTAGCTTCTTCCAAAAACCTGCGTTTTTAGGTATAGATACTGTGTTATTAATTTCTTCTAAACTTAAACCATTTTTGGTTTTATAAAAAATTTTTTCTCTTCCCATGATCTTCACCCCTTTTTCTTTCCTTTGGACAAAAAAAGTTTACCTAGGGAAATTTAATTTTATTTTACTCCTACTATAAAAAAGTGCAATTATTTTTAGAATATTCCCTATCTTGTTGGCGGGTGCTTTTCAAAAAAACTAACTCTAGTTACACTCAAGCGATTTTCTGAATTATTATGATTGGAACAAATATATTTTTATAGGTAACAAAAAAAGGAGTCAACATACTATATTTGCATAAAAAATTAAGAGTTTAAGTTCAAAGCTGTCATTTTGATAGCTTTTTTGTTATTCCAAAAACGGGAGTTTAGTGGCATGAGGATGTACATCTAAAATACTAAATAGCATTCATAATGGATATCCAGTTTAATTAAGGGGAATTATCAGAAAGGGCACTATAAAACAGAACAAGCCCAAGAATTGGATAAGGAGTGAGCAAGCGATGGACAACATGAAAAATGCAGACAACTTTGGTATGCAAAGTGGAATAGCACAAAAAACAGTTGGCCAGTATTTGTTCGATTGTCTGAAACTAGAGGGTATTACCGAAGTTTTTGGCGTAGCAGGAGATTATAATTTTACACTTCTTGATACTTTGGAATGTTGTAACGGAATTCGTTTTATAGAAGGACGAAACGAACTAAACTCGGGCTATGCAGCAGATGGATATGCAAGAATTAAAGGGATATCTGCTCTTATTACGACTTTCGGAGTCGGGGAGCTTAGCGCTTGCAATGCAATAGCGGGAGCTAACAGTGAGCATGTTCCAATAATTCATATTGTGGGTGCACCTCCTGAGAAAGATCAAAAAGAGCACAAGCTGATGCACCACACCTTAATGGATGGGAATTTTGATGTCTTTCGTAAGGTGTATGAGCAGATTTCAGTTTATACTGCGGTGCTTACATCGGAAAATGCTAAGATTGAAATTCCAGCTGCGATTCGCATTGCTAAAGAGAAGAAAAAGCCGGTATACCTGGTTGTGGCTAATGATTTAGTGACCAGGCCGATCAAAAGTCGGAATGAGCCGGTACCGCAACGTCCAATGTCCAACCTGAAGACCCTTCAGGCTGCGATGAATCATGTCCATCGGCTGCTGGATCGTGCCCACCGACCAGTTATCCTGGTAGATGTGAAAACTATACGTTTTGGTCTTCAGACAGCAGTGCGCAAGCTGGCCGATGCCATGAATGTGCCTGTTGTAACGACGATGTTCGGAAAGGGAGCATTCGATGAGACCCATTCAAATTATATTGGAATGTATCTAGGCTCTTTCGGAGATTCTAATATCCAACAAACTGTGGAAAATGCAGATTGTATTATTGCAATAGGCACAGTATGGGCAGATACTAACACTGCAAATTTTACCGCAAAGGTGAATCCACTAGTGACTATTAATATTCAACCAGATATGGTAAAGGTCGCTGAGGCGGAATATCCGAATGTTTTTGCATCCGACATGCTACTTGCCATGAATAAGGTAGGTAATACGGGCAAAGGTTTGGTGGGGAAAATTTCATTCCCTTACGACCAATCTTTAGCTAATGCCGACAGTCCTCTAATGGCGTGCAACTATTATCCACGTTTTCAGAGTATGCTGAAAGAGGGTGATGTTGT
Source organism: Bacillus massiliigorillae (assembly GCF_000380245.2). Lineage (GTDB taxonomy): Bacteria > Bacillota > Bacilli > Bacillales > DSM-1321 > Bacillus_AD > Bacillus_AD massiliigorillae. Next base: position 60,351 of record NZ_HG428742.1, on the reverse strand, counting down.
CATCGTTGAAACCGGGACATTCTATAACGGAATGGCTGAGGTGAGACTGCCAAGCAATGTTACATATATTGGACAAGGAGGATGGCAATCCATCGGTTACGCAACTCCCTCGGCCTTCGGTGCTATGATGGCTGCTCCAGAACGTCGAGTGTTGCTATTTACAGGTGACGGTGCCTTACAACTAACAGCTCAGGAAATCAGTTCCATGTTATATTACGGCTGTAAGCCTATTATCTTCGTTTTAAACAATGATGGTTATACGATTGAGAAGTATTTGAATGTCAAAACAGAGGGGCAAAAGTACAACCAAATCCCTCGGTGGTCTTACACCAAGCTGGCTGAAGCCTTTGGAGGTAACGCGTTTACCGTTACGGTTCGGACCTATGGAGAGCTTGACAAGGCTATAATCCAAGCTGAAACGGAATGTACCGAAAGACTCTGTATCATTGAAATGATTGTAGGGGATTCGATGGATGCACCTAAATATATGCAACGGATGCGCACTTATATGGAGAAACAGGAAATACAGCGCAGCCAGAAATAGCTTCGAATAACAAGAGTGTTTCTGAAAAAATATAATTCAAATCGCATATTTTTATAACGTAAAGCATAAATTTTCTATTTGGAAGGTTTATGCTTTATTTTTTCATTATGAATTTCTATCATTCTAGAATATGGAGTGGATTGTAAGTGAATTAATCTATGAATTAAAACTTCTTTCTTATTGTGGTTATTCAATGATATTTTGCTTGTCTGAAAGTCATTTATTTTATGATAAGCTAGTAAAAAAAAGTATCAATGGGAGGGAGAAATATGGTAGAAAAAAAAGAAAAACTACTAACAATCGGTGAGATTTCAAAAATAATGAATTTACCAATTCGCACCTTTCATTATTACGATGAGATTGGTGTTTTTAAGCCTATTTATATAGATGAAAAAACGAATTATCGTTATTACAGTGAGTCACAACTTCATAGTTTAGACTTAATCAAGTCCTTGAAGTTTATCGGAACGTCGTTAGAGGACATTAAGTTCGCACAGTCGTTAACACCAGAGCAGCTGGTTGATTTTTTAGCAGAGCAGGAGCAGATTGTTGAGCAAAAGATGAGGGAAATGCAAGAGGTGCACTATACGCTATTAAAAACAAAGAAGCACTTAGAGGAACAAATTAGTATACCGGTATATGAAGAAGTATATGAAATGGATATGACTTCACAACGTATTTTGACAATCAAAACATCTGAGGCGACTATTGTATATACACCGGAAAAGTACTTTCAAGCTTTAACCGAAACAGTGGAGCGTGAAGGTAGTGTTATGAATAGTCGTTATGGAGGAATTTTTCCATTAAAGCAGTATGATACGATCAATGACTTTTATTACAATTATCTTTTTACTCCGTTGTTAACTGAGCGTTATTTAGAAAGGCTTGCACCGGACGTAGAGGTGCTACAAATCCCAGCAGGTCGCTATGCTTGTATAGCGTTTATTTTTAGTGAGGATATGTATGTAGCAGCATACAAGAAGCTTTATGACTATGTAGCTTCTTTACATTTACATTTAGATGTGAAAACGAAAGTATTTGAAGTATTTATGCCGACAAGCTATTCACCAAATAAAAAGTCCGAGTTCATGGTTGAGTTAAAAATTCACATAAACTGAACAATCCTCTTGACCCTACAGTTACTGTAGGGTTTATATTTTGTTATAGCGATTAAAAAAAGGAGGATTTAGTAATGGGTAAACAACAAAAAATTACGCTCAGCATTTTACTAATGAACTTGTTTATCGCCTTTTTAGGAATTGGCTTAATAATCCCGGTATTGCCAACTTTAATGAATGAACTACATATTAGTGGTTCGACGGTTGGCTTTTTAACAGCTGCCTTTGCGTTAACACAATTGATTGTTTCGCCATTTGCAGGTAAGGCTGCAGATAAATATGGGCGTAAAATCATGATTGTTCTTGGATTGTTTATATTTGGTTTTTCAGAGTTTTTATTTGGTTTTGGTAAAACAGTGGAAGTACTGTTTGTATCTCGTATTTTAGGTGGGGTAAGCGGTGCGTTTATTATGCCTGCGGTTACAGCATTTATTGCGGATATCACAGATATGACTACACGACCGAAAGCACTGGGCTATATGTCAGCTGCTATTAGTACAGGTTTTATTATTGGACCTGGTATCGGTGGTTTCTTAGCGGATATTGGTATTAGAGTACCGTTTTATACGGCAGGTGTACTTGGCGTTGTCGCGGCGATTTTGTCAATTGTGCTATTATCTGAGCCTGACCGTCAGGAGGAGCCAATGACTGAAACTGCTGCAGGGAAACAAAGTAGCTTGAAAAAAATAATGATGCCAATGTTTTTAATTGCCTTCATTGTTATTTTCGTTGCATCGTTTGGTTTAGCAGCATTTGAATCGTTCTTCTCTCTATTTGTTGATCATAAGTTTAGCTTCACACCGGGGGATATTGCGATTGCCATTACTGGAGGTGCGATTTTAGGTGCCATTTGCCAGGTGGTACTGTTTGATAAGCTTATTAAAGTGATGGGAGAAATCTCTTTAATTCGCTGGAGCTTAGTGTTGTCAGGTATTTTAGTATTTGTTTTAACACTAGTTAATTCGTATTGGGCGATTATGGCAGTAGTATTCACTGTGTTTATTGGCTTTGATTTCATTCGTCCAGCCGTTACGACATATTTATCACGTATAGCGGGTAATGACCAAGGCTTCGTTGGAGGAATGAACTCATTCTTTACATCACTTGCCAACGTTTTGGGACCGATTATCGGTGGTCAACTGTTTGATATCGATATTAACTATCCTTTCTATTTTGGAGCGGTGGTAGTTGTTGCAGGGCTTGTGATTACGATGTTCTGGAAAAATCCATCTGATAAAAAGATGTCACTAAGAGTAGAAACTCAAAAATTCAATGGATAATATGAAGCTATCTAGAAAACACCTTTTCTAGATAGCTTTTTTGTCGTTCAAATAAAGCATGAGTTTTCCATCTGGAAGGCTCATGCTTTATTTGGTGTCTAGCTCCAGCGCCCAGCGACTAGTAGATTTCGCCCATCTCCCTACGATAAGTCAATATTGTATCGGCTACCGCCTCTTTGTGTTGTCTAGTTCCGAACGCCATCGGCTCGAGGTCATAAGTCAATCAGTCCAGAAAGTTAAAAGCGACCTTCTAGCCAGCTTGCCTTATGCTTGTCACCGATAAACGGGCGTTCTCCACATTTCGGTTTTTCCTTTATCGAAAGAAGAGTGCTCCAATCTATACATCGCAAAACGGACGCTTGCGCTTTTCTTATGAAAAATCCGTAAAAATATTTTTACGTTTCTGCTGTTTTTCTTAATCGAAGCTTCTGATAACCTGACAAAAAATTTTTACTTGTTAAAAAAAGTGTAGCTGAAACATAATTAATATGCTCATTTAGTGTGAAATTACACTAAAAAGTGATAATTCAATAAAGATTTTCTATATTTTTCTATCGTGTTTGTAGAAAAGTTGGCACGCTTCTTGCGTTATACATTTGTGACAAAGGGAATTCGAGTATTATTTATATTTTTTAAAAGAGAGCGTTCACAGCAATAGTAAGAAAGGAGTTTTTTTAGTGCCAACTGTTGTAGATTCTAAAGAAATTATTCATATTACATCCAAATGTAAAGGCTGCGATCATTGTCGGAAAATCTGTCCAGTTCAAGCGATTGAGGGGAAGCTTGGAGAAAGACATAAAATTAATCAAGATACATGTCTTCGTTGTGGTCAATGCTTAATTAATTGTCCGTTTGAGGCGATTGAAGATTTATCCATGACAGGTAAAATCAAAAAAGCTTTGAAAGATCCGAAAGTATTTACTGTGACACAGGTTGCTCCTGCAGTTCGTGTGGCTTTAGGCGAGGAATTTGGTCTTGAGCCTGGTTCAAACGTGAAGGGAAAGATGTTTACAGCTTTACGTAAGCTTGGTTTCGATAAGGTTTATGATACAGAGTTTGCAGCAGATTTAACGATTATGGAAGAAGGAAATGAATTAATTGAACGCATTACACATGCGAAAGATAAGCTACCGATGTTCACTTCTTGCTGTCCAGCTTGGATTAAGTATGCGGAGGATCATTATCCTAGTTTATTAAAATACTTGTCTACGTCTAAATCTCCTATGCAAATGTTTGGAGCAATTGCTAAAACATATGGAGCTGAAAAATTAAATGTGGACCCTTCGACCATGTTTTCAGCTGCAGTAATGCCATGTACAGCTAAAAAGTATGAATGCCAAAGGGAAGAAATGACTGCTAGTGGCTATCAAGATGTTGATGCTGTTTTCACAACAAGAGAATTAGCACAAATGATTAAGGAAGCAGGAATTGATTTCTTGAATCTTCCTGATGGAAAAGCAGATCGTCTTATTGGTACCTCAACTGGTGCAGCAACTATCTTTGGTGTGACAGGTGGGGTAATGGAAGCGGCACTTCGTACAGCATATGAAGTTATTACGGGAAAAACATTACCAAAGCTTGAATTTAAACAAGTACGTGGATTTGCTGGTATTAGAGAAGCAACCGTTGATATAGCAGGTATGCAATTAAATGTAGCGATTGTGACGGGTTCGAAAAATGTCGATAAAGTTGTAAATGGTGTAATGACTGGGCGAAATAAATATCACTTTGTAGAAGTAATGAATTGTTCGGGAGGCTGTATTAACGGTGGAGGACAGCCAATTCGTCATGACTATTTATAAGGAGGAGCTAGCAAGATGAAAGTATTAAAAGAAACGGTACCTTTTTCAAGAAGAAGTTTTATAAAAGGCTCTGCTGTACTTGGAGTTAGTGCGCTGTTTGGTGGTGCTTTACTCAAAGTAGGAAAGCACTTTTACGATAAAGATACGACGTATATTAGCCAACGTGCAGCTGGACTTTATAAAAATGATGAGGCGATGGCAATTAGAAAATCACATGAAAATCCTGAAATTCAAAAGCTTTATAAAGAGTATTTAGGAAAACCATTGTCTCATAAGTCGGAGGAGTTATTACATACTTCATACACAAACCGCTTTAATCAGGTAACTAAGGGATAAGGAGGTAGCGAGTAATGAGAAATCAACAAAAGACAATGCTTATGAAGCATGCACCGCAAACAAGAATTATGCATTTTATTGTCATGATTGCATTTGTTGTCATGCTTATTTCGGGAATAGGAATGTATTTTCATCTTGGTTGGTTGAATGCTTTATTTGGTGGACCGGCACTGGCATCGTTGATACATAGAATTATGGGCGTTGTTTTTACAGTGGTACCACTCTTGTATATTTTGACAAATTGGAATCGCTTTGCGCAGTTTATTGATACTATTTTTACATTCACAAAAGATGATGCAAAGTGGTTTACCGTAATGGGTGGATACTTACCATTCTTGTTAAAAGGTAAGGTTCCACCTCAAGATAAGTATAATGCTGGTCAAAAAATATTAGGAATCAGTATTGTCTTCGGAAGTGTGATATTTATTCTGACGGGATTTCCAATGTGGTTTTTTGTAGAGTCGATGTCTGCTGCGTTTATTAATCTACTGTATTTAATACATGCAATCGATGCATTGGTTCTAGGGATTTTTGTTTTCGGTCATTTCTTCCTGGCAGCAATCTATCCTCTATCAAGAAAAGAGCTTGGTACGATGATGAAAGATGGATTAGTTGATGAAGAATATTCTTCACATCATAACGGTAAGTGGTACAGAGAGGTAAAGAATCAAAACAATCAAGCCTAATTGAATTAGAAGTTCAGGGGAGGGAGAGGTTCTAGTAGCTCCATACTCTCCTGTTCTATTCAATTATTTCTAAATGAATACTTGGGGAATAGGATGAATAAATCATGAGTAAACAGAAGTTATTATATACGTTTTTATTGTTAGCACTTTTTTCTGTATTTATTGTAGGGTGCGGTCAAAAAGAAAAGGTCGAAAACGAAGAGAGTGGACAAGCTAAAACACGCATTATCACAGATATGGTAGGAAATGATGTTGAACTTCCAAACAAAATCGAACGGGTTTATATTACATCTATTTATCCTTTGCCGGCTGTATACAGTTATTATAAAGGATCAACTGAAGGTCTAGTTGGAATACCAGAAGCAGCTATGGTTCCTGCGAAGCAAGGTTTTTTCTCTAAGGTATTTCCTGATATTAAAGATGTCTCAACTGCAAAGAACGATGTCATTAATATTGAAGAAATTCTTGCTTTGAAACCTGATGTCGTGTTTTATAATGCAGGTAAAAAAGAAGAATATGAAATGCTGAAAAAAGCAGGAATACCAGCTGTTGGCTTTACGACAGCTATGACTGAGGATGCGGATGTATTTGCGAATCTTGAAGGGTGGCTAGACCAACTTGGAGAGATTTTTGGAGATACTGAGAGAAGCGATAAGTTGATTGCTTATAATAAACAAACGCTGAAATCGATAGTTAAGAAAACGCAAGGTCTAGAACAAAGTGAAAAGCCTCGAGCAATGATTATATATGCACATAATGATAATATGCTACAAATAGCGGGTAGTGAGCATTATAGTCAATTTTGGCTAGAGAAATCTGGAGCTATTAATGTAGCATCATCCATCAAAAAAATTGGTACAGCCGATATGGAGCAAATTTTAGCATGGGATCCAGAAGTTATTTATATTACCTCTTTTACTCCGACCATGCCTGAAGACCTGATTCAAAATCAGATTAAGGGCTATGATTGGAGTAAAGTAACGGCCGTAAAGAATAAACAGGTATATAAAATACCAATGGGAACATATCGATGGTTCACGCCTTCAGTAGAAGCAAGTCTTATGTTGCAATGGATGACTGCTATTAATCATCCACAATGGTATGAGGAAAACACTTTATCTACTATTACGAAGGATTTCTTTAAGGAATTTTATCAATATAAAATGACAGATGAAGAATTGGATCAATTATATAGATTAAAAGATTCGACAGTTGGACATAGCGAATCATAATGATTAGAGGAAAAAGTGTGTTTTATGTTTGGCTGGCTATACTTCCAGTGGTTTGTGCGATGTTTTCATTATGCGTAGGAAGATATTATTTATCTTTGGAAGAGGTGCTTCGTGCACTTCTTTCTCCATTTGGTTATTCTTCGGTTGAGCAAGTGAATGATATTGTTCTACATATTCGCCTTCCAAGAGTGCTTATGGCACTGATGTTAGGAGCTGCTTTAGCGGTTGCAGGTACAGCATTTCAAGCGGTGTTTAGAAATCCTTTAGCTTCACCAGATACAACAGGCGTTTCTTCGGGAGCGGCTTTTGGTGCAGCTTTAGGTCTTTTGCTTTTTAATAGTGTATGGGCAGTACAAGTTATCTCTTTAATGGGTGGAGCGATTGCGATTGGTTTTACCTACTGGCTTAGTCGTTTAAAATCAGAAATACATGTGCATGTCATATTATTAGCAGGAGTTATTGTCTCATCCTTCTTCACGGCGTTAATTGCCTTAATTAAATATGTAGCAGACCCGGAGTCGAAGCTTCCAGAAATAACATACTGGTTAATGGGGAGTTTGACTGGATCAGATTATCAGGATGTACTTATTGGAGGATTACTGATTCTAGTTGCTATATTCGTTATCTTTCTTTTGAAATGGCGATTAAACATTATGTTGTTACCTGATACGGAGATTACAGCACTTGGCATGAATGCTCATCGTATCCGTTGGGTGATTATTATTGCATCTACTATATTGATTGCCTCGTCTGTATCAATTGCAGGACAGATTGGCTGGATTGGTCTTGTCATTCCTCATATGGTACGGACAATTGTAGGGAATGATTATCGGAAAATCATTCCGGCATCCATTAGCATTGGAGCTTCTTATCTTTTAATTGTAGATACACTTTGTAGGACTGTGACTAGTGCAGAAATACCAATATCGATTGTAACCGCTTTGCTGGGAGCACCAATATTCGTGTATTTGTTCTACCGGAAAAGGGAGGAATGGTTTTGAAGCTACACATTCATAATGGATGTTTTGCATATGGCGATAAGCAAGTGTTTAATCAAGTGAATATAGAGTTGAAGAAAAATGAAATTTTAGCGATTATGGGACCGAATGGAGCGGGGAAGACAACATTCATTAAATGTATTATGAATATGCTTAAATGGACACAAGGTAGTTGCTATTTAGATGGAAGGGATATGGCAGACATTCCAATTAAAGATTTATGGAAACAAATTTCTTATGTACCTCAGTCTAATTCCAATCGTCTTCTTTGTACGATTAAAGAGATGATTCTTCTTGGACGTAGCGCTCATATAGGTTTATTAAGTGAGCCTAAAAAGAAGGATGTACAGAAAACAGAAGAAATGATGGAATTACTGGGTATCCACCATTTAGCAGATTCTATGTGCAAGCATGTTAGTGGTGGTGAATATCAAATGGCTTTATTAGCTAGAGCTCTAGTTTCAGAGCCAGAGTTGTTGATATTAGATGAACCAGAAGCAAATTTGGATTTTAAAAATCGTTTGCTAGTTCTTGAAACGATTAAGAGAATTTCATCTAAGGTTACATGTATTATGAATACACATTACCCTGAACACGCGATGCAGCTTGCTAATCAAACGCTTTTGTTTATGGGGGCCAATCATCATCTAGTTGGGGATAGTGCAGAAATTATTACAGAAGATAACTTGCGAAAATCATTAGAAGTAGACGTTATTATCGGTTGTAATGAGCGGTTAGGAGAAAGTCGTCCTTATATTATTCCTGTCCAGTCTATATGAGTGGAATGAGGCTGTCCAATAACTTAGGATCAGCCTCATTGTTTCTATAATATAATTCTTCTTTTTTTATTATTAATAGAAGAAAAAAGTTTACCAAGTTTTTTTCCTCTTCTTTATCCTCTATCTTGTTAAAAAACTTTTACACATTTCGGAAACATCAAGAGAATAGCCTGAAAATCCTGACAAAAAACTTTTACATGTGAAAAAATTCACAACATCCATACCTTCTTTACACATATTGTAGAAAAACTTTTTATGCAGCATCAGCTTCTACAAATATGAAAAATTCCTCTTTTCCCTTCATGAGTGAAGGGAATCCCCTATTTTGTTAAAAAACTTTTACGTAATGACACTTTTTCTTGAAATCAGCCAGGTTTAGTTAGTAAAAATTTTTTTACGTGTAAAAAAATTCGCAATACTAATAGTGAATTAGAACGTGATTTTCTTCACAAATATAATTTGAATAGTAATTTTGTAGTTTTTGATTAGAAAAAGTAACGAAAAGTTGGCACGCTTTTTGCATTATATATTTGTGATAAAAGAAAATCATTATTTTATTTTGTTTTCTGCATGTAAGTGAAAACATGGATATAAGCATGATTTAGTGTTGATTTTTGCTTTTTCTATAGAAAAATAAAAAGTTGGCACGCTTCTTGCATTATATATTTGTGGCAAAAGAAAATTATGATTTTTATTTTGAAATTATGATTTTTATTTTTCTAAGTTTTATCTCAAAGCATTTATATAAGCATGATTTAGTGTGAATTTATTCTTTTTTCTATGAAAAATAAAAGTTGGCACGTTTCTTGCATTATATATTCGTGGCAGGTGAAATACTGCTTTGATGTTATGAAGGGCTTAATACATTTGAGGAGGTGGAAGACCAGGAGGATCTTTAGCAAAAAGGAATGGATGTGTGCAACGTTTTATTGAAAGCGAAGTATAGTATCACAATCTATCCAAATTCAATTTCATAAAAAATTTTCACGTCCAATATGTTAAGCCCAATCTGCTAACAATTATTGAAACTGATCAAACTGGGCATGTTTCGTAAACGGTTAAAGGAAGGAAGTCGAATTATATTGGAAAAAAAGAAAATGAAACTCGACCATATACTATTTTGGCCGCCGTTAATACTAATCGCTATTGTTTGTGGATTTATAATTAGCGATGTTGATAGAGCAAACGAAATTTCAAATAAAGCGCTTGCTTGGACGACAGATAAACTTGGTTGGGCCTTTGAGTGGTATGTAATTATACTTTTCTTTATTGCTATGTATCTTATCTTCGGTAAGTTGAAAGACAAGAAGTTAGGAGATGGCGCACCTGAATTTAAGACTAGTACTTGGTTAGGAATGATGTTTACATCAACTTCAAGTGCGACACTTATTTATTGGGCAACAATTGAATGGTATTACTACATGGAAGCTCCACCGCATGGTGCTGAACCATTCTCGCTACAAGCAGCAAACTGGGCTTCAGCATATGGTATGTTCCACTGGGGATTAATTCCGTGTGCTATGTACGTTGTAATTGGTGTAGCAATGGGTTATAGCTTCTTCGTTAAGAAGAGAGATGTTGTTAGACCGAGTGCTGTGTGTGGCGTTTTAGGAAAAAGAAAAGAAGGTTGGTTAGGTAAGCTAATCGATATTCTTTATATCATCGGTATGGTTGCAGGGGTAGGTACTTCATTAGGTTTAGGAACTCCGCTTGTAGCTGAACTTATTTCTAAGATTTTTGGAGTCGAGCATACATTATCTCTTGATGGTTATATTCTAATTGCTTGGATTATTCTATTCTCAATTAGCGTGTACTTTGGAATCCAAAAAGGTATTAAAATCCTTAGTGATATCCGTGTTTGGTTAACATTTGTTGTTCTTATTTTCGTAGCTGTATTTGGTCCTACATCATATATTTTAAATGGTTTTACTGATGGTTTAGGAACAATGCTACAAAACATCATCAGAATGACATTCTATACAGATACTTATGGTGGATCTGGATTCCCACAAGCTTGGACAATCTTCTATTGGGCATGGTTCTTGAACTGTGTTATCTCGTACGCAATCTATCTTGCGCGTATTTCCAAAGGAAGAACAGTTCGCCAATTCTGTTTAGCAGTACTAGGTTCTATTGTTATTGGTCAAACAGTATTCTTTGCTGTATTTACTAACTTTGCAATGAATGCTCATTATGAAGGAATAATCAACATTGGTGCAATTATGGAACAATCAGGTCCAGCACGAGCAATCGTTGAAATTTGGGGTACTTTACCGCTAGCTAGTATCGTATTACCTGTTTTCTTAATTTACGCATTCATCTCAACAACAACTTTCATTAACGGTGTTGCTTATACGTTAGCGATGGTTACAACTAAAAACATTACAGAAAATGATGAACCTTCTAGATTAAACCGTGTAGTTTGGGCATTAATTCTTGGTTCATTAGCAATCTGTCTACTAATGCTAGGTGGACTGAAGCCTTTACAAACAGCTTCTGTTTTAGGTGGTATACCAATGATGATCGTTTGTATCATTATTCCAATTTCGTTCTTCAGAGAAGTTAAGAAAGACAATTGGGCAATGGATTACCATGTAGCAAAGGCAAAGCAAGAAAAAAGCATGAAGAAGTAAAAAATTGATAAAAGTTTAAATGAAATGCAATAAAACATGTGAATGTTCTCACATCACGTGATTAACAGTTTAAATGGTTTTGTTACTTAAAGTTCATTGATACGTGGGTAAAAGCTGATACAAGCGCCTTACGTTTAAGGCAGTTTACCTCTTTAGGAAATTGATCAAGAATGATTGTTTGTATGACGTTTCTATTATTCGTATGTGAAGAACGTAACAGAAATTTGTGAGTAATCGGGAATAGTGGAGATTTTGAAAAGATACGCCACTAATTGTGATTAATTTCACAATGTATAAGTAGATATACAGCAAGGCATTAGGTACTGAGGGTTATAGCCTAATCTGAAGCAATCATTGTAGGAGGGTGCAAACAGATTGAGCATTCCGAAAGATGTATAACTACTACATGACTGCCTGAATGTGGCAAATGTTCTCAAGAGCCATTGATGCTGCATGATACCAGGGTTTCTCTAGGGAAAACGTAGAGAAATACTAACTTGAATTCAATAAATATTTGGAGGGTTCATAATGGATTTTAGACTTAATGATGAACAAGAACTATTAGTAAAAGGAATTCGTGAGTTAATGGCTCGTGAAAACTGGGATGCTTACTTTGAAGAGTGTGACAGAAATAGCCAATATCCAGAAAGATTCGTAAAAGAATTAGCGGATTTAGGAATCGATAGCATTTTATTACCTGAAGAGCATGGCGGATTTGATGCAGGTCTTGTAACTATTGCTGCAGCTTGGGAAGAGCTTGGAAGATTAGGTGCACCAACTTATGTTCTATATCAAATTCCGGGATTCAACACAATCCTACGTGAAGGTACACAAGAGCAAATTGATAAAATCATGGCTTTACACGGAACTGGTAAACAAATGTGGAACTCAGCAATCACTGAGCCAGGTGCAGGATCTGATGTAGGTAGCTTACAAACTACATACACTCGTAAAGATGGAAAAGTAATCTTAAACGGTCATAAAACATTCATCACAAGTGGAGCTGGCGTTCCTTACTTAGTTGTAATGGCAAGAGATTCTGAAAACTATGATACGTTCACTGAATGGTTCGTTGATATGACTTTACCAGGTATCAAAATCGAAAAACTTGAAAAATTAGGTTTACGTATGGATAGCTGCTGTGAAATCTATTTCGACGGTGTTGAATTAGAAGAAAAAGATATGTTCGGTAAAGAAGGAAATGGTTTCAACCGTGTTAAAGAAGAATTCGACTTCGAACGTTTCTTAGTAGGTTGCACAAACTATGCTACTGCACTTTGCGCACTTGAAGATGCTGCTAAGTATGCTAACCAACGTGTACAATTCGGCGAAACAATCGGTCGTTTCCAATTAACTCAAGAAAAATTCTGTAACATGGCAATCAAAGTTAAGAACATGAAGAACATGTTATACGAAACTGCTTGGAAATTCGATAACGGAGAAATGAACTCTGGAGATGCTGCAATGTGTAAATACTACTGTGCAAATGCTGCTTTTGAAGTAGTAGATGATGCAATGCAAATCTTAGCAGGTGTAGCTATCGCTGGTGATCACCGTATCGCTCGCTTCTGGCGTGACCTTCGTGTAGACCGTGTATCTGGTGGTTCTGACGAAATGCAAATCTTAACTGCAGGTAGAGCAGTTCTTAAGCAATACCGTTAATTTTAAAACTATTTTAAAAGATTAATAGAGCAGATTTTTTAATGATAGAGAGGAGGAATTTTTGATGGCAAACGCAACAACTATGCCAGCATTTGGTAACTTGCAAGGAGTAAAGGTAGTATATTCAGCAATGGAAATTGCAGCTCCAGTAGCAGCTGAGCTATTGGCAGAATGGGGAGCAGATGTTACTTGGATTGAGAACACTTTTTATGGTGACTCAATGCGAGATACAACATATGTAAAAGAATTAGAGCGTCGTAACCAACGCAGTATTCAATTGAACGTTTTCTCTGAAGAAGGTCGAGAAGTACTATTTAACCTAGTTAAAGATGCAGATATCTTCATTGAATCTAGTAAAGGTCCTGCTTATGCAAAACGTGGTATTACAGATGAATTGTTATGGGAACATAACCCATCACTTGTTATTGTTCACGTATCAGGGTTTGGACAATATGGTGTAGAAAGTCGTGTTAATCGCGCGGCTTACGACTTAACAGTTCAAGCTTACAGCGGATACCTTTCTCAAAATGGAACTCCAGAGCAACCAATGGCAGCTGCTCCATACCTAGGAGATTATGCAACATCTTTAATGGTAGTTGGATCATCACTTGCAGCTCTGAATAAAGCAAAAGAAACAGGTGTAGGAGAAAGCATCGATGTTGCAATGCACGAAGTTATGCTTCGTATCGGAGCTTACTACATGATGGATTTCTTAAACGAAGGTATTAAGTATCCACGTGCTGGTGCTAGACATCAAAACTTATGCGGTATTGGCGAATATAAATGTAAAGATGGTTTCATCGGTATTTGCTTATATGGCGCACCTCAAAACAAAGCAATCTTAGAGCGCATTGGTCTTGGACATCTTTGGGGAACTGAAGAAATTCCAGAAGGCACAACAGGTCTATGGTTAGATGGACCAAAGGCGCAATTAATTGAACAAAAACTAGAAGAATATCTTTTAACTAAAACAGTTGCTGAGGTTGAAGAAGATTTCTCTAACTGCAAAATTGCAGCAAATGCAGTATTAGAATTTGAAGACATTATTAACGAGCCACATTATGCGGCACGTGAAGACTTCATTGAATGGGAAACAATCGAAGGCAAAACAGTTAAAGGACCAAATATCTTCCCTAAATTTAAGAAGAATCCAGGACAAGTATGGCGTCCAATGCCATCACTTGGAATGGATACAGTGGATATCTTAACAAAAGCTGGTTATTCAACTGAACAAATTGAAGAACTATGTGAAAAAGGTATCGTAAAAGCAGGTAAAAGCCCTGTAACAGTGTGATGTATTAGAGAAAAATGAGGTGCATGGATGCATACATGCATGTGTGCATCTCGTTTATCATAAAAAATTTCTATATTTATAACAAACTACAAATTGATTAAGAAGGTGTAAACATATGAGAATTATTGCATGTTGTAAAGCTGTTCCTGAAGAACAAGATATCGTTATCGCAAAAGATCGCTCTGTGTCTTTTGATAAAGCGGAATGGAAATTCGGTTCATATGATTTAAATGCTGTAGAAGCAGGAAAACAACTTATTGACGCTGTTGGCGGTCAATTATCTGGTCTTTGTGCTGGAGGAAAAATTTTAGAAAACCCAAAAATGAAGAAAGACATCATTTCTCGTGGTTTAGATGATTTATATGTTGTAGCTGATGAAGCAGCAGAAAAATTAGATACACTTCAATCTGCACGCGTTCTAGGAGCTGCTATCAAGCAAATGGGCGAGTATGACTTAGTACTTTGCGGAGCTGGTTCATCGGACCTTTATGCTCAACAAGTAGGTAACCAATTAGGTGAATTACTTGGTGTACCAGTAGTTAATGCTGTAAACAAAATTACTGCAGAAGGCGACAAAGTAATTGTTGAACGTGCGATGGAAAACGAAATTCAAGTATTAGAAGTTTCATTACCAGCTGTTCTTTCTGTTACTTCTGAAATCAATACCCCACGTATTCCAGGTATGAAAGATATTATTGCAGCGAACAAAAAACCTATGACTAAATACGCTTTAGCTGACATCAATGTAGCGGATAACAACCCATCAAGCGAAGTAGTAAGTACATTAGCTCCTGAGCAAGTAGCTCGTCAATTAAACATCTTAGAAGGCGACTCAGAAGAAGTTGTAGCAGAATTCGTAAAATTACTTAGTGCTGAATTGAAATAATTTGATTTGATAAAAGAGGTGGAGATTTCATGACTTTAAATAATGTTTGGATTATAACTGACGATCAAAACGCAGTAGCAGAACTTTGCAACGGAGGACGCCAATTAGGTGAGCAAGTATCTGTAGTATTATTCGGAGACCAAGCTCAAGCGGAAGAAGCAATTGCTTTCGGAGCTGACCAAGTATTCTTATATGGAAAAACTTCAGAAATGATTGAAGGATATGCAAAATCAATCGCTGATATGCTTCGTGCAGAAGGTGCAAAACTAGTAATGGTTTATTCTTCTGTTAGCGGTAAGCTAATGGCTGGAAAAATCGCGACTCTATTAGGTACTAGTGCAATTTCTAACGTTTCTGATTTCGCTGTTGAAGATGGCAACGTAATCGTAAAACACATGGTATTTGGTGGTGCTGCAATTCGTACGGAAAAAGCATTATCAGAAACTGTTGTTGTAACAGTAGGATCAGGTGCATTTGAAAAAGCTGCTAAAGACGATGCTAGACAAGGAAAAGTAACAGAAGTAGCTGCTGAAGCAAGTGTAGCAGGTATTAAAGTTCTTGAACACCGTCCAAAACAAGGTGAAGTAGTTAACTTAGGTTCAGCTAAACGCGTTGTAGGTGTTGGACGTGGTTTCGCAGCTCAAGAAGATTTAAAAATGGCAGAAGAGCTTGCTGGCTTAATGGGTGCTGAAATGGCATGTAGCCGTCCAATCGCTGAAGGTGAAAAATGGATGAGTAAAGAGCGCTACATTGGTGTATCTGGTGTTGTTCTTAAACCAGAAGTTTACCTTTCTATGGGTATCTCTGGTCAAATCCAACACATGGTTGGTGTAAACCAAGCGAAAACACTAGTTGCAATTAACAAAGATAAAAATGCACCAGTGTTCAAACAAGCTGATATCGGTTTAGTTGGCGATATTTACACTGTTTTACCACAAATCATTGAAAAGATGAAAGCACTGTAAGAGATAGATTATTTCTTTTATGCTACTGGGAAGATGATGATAGCTTCTCAGTAGCAATCAAAAAAATACGTAATCCTAAAAAGGATATATTAGGTTGGTAGCTCAACTATTCGTAGGGGTGAAATCATTGAGTGACTTTGACGCTATTATTGTAGGAGGAGGACTTGCTGGTTCTACTGCAGCTTATATTTTGGCGCAGGAGGGTTTAGAGGTTCTACTTATTGAAAGAGGAAACTACGGTGGATCTAAAAATATGACAGGTGGTCGCCTTTATGCACATAGTTTAGAGAAAATTATTCCTAACTTTGCAGAGGAAGCACCAATTGAAAGAAGAGTTGTCAAAGAGCGTATTAGCATGATGACGGAAAATGATGCGGTAACAATGGACTATCGTTCTCCTCGCTTGGCTCAACAAGGCAGTGATTCTTATGTGGTTCAACGTGGTGAATTTGACCGTTGGCTATTTGATAAAGCTGAAGAAGCAGGTGCAACTGCTACAGCTGGTATTAAAGTAGATGAATTAATTGTAGAAAATAAACGTGTGACAGGTGTTATCTGCGGCGGAGAAGAAATGACAGCAGATGTAGTCATTCTAGCAGATGGCGTAAACTCTTTATTAGCAGAAAAGGCAGGTTTAAGAGAAAGAGTTAAACCTTCTCAAGTTGCTGTAGGAGTTAAGGAAACATACGAGCTTCCAGCAAAGGTTATTGAAGATCGTTTTGGCGTATCAAGTGATGAAGGGGCTGCATGTTTATATGCTGGTTCTCCTAGTAATGGACTTGTAGGTGGAGGCTTCTTATATACAAATAAGGAAAGTATCTCTATTGGTTTGGTTCTAGGTCTTAATCATATTGGCGATAGCGATAAAACTATCGAAGAAATGCTTGTAGGTTTCTCAAAACATCCTGAAATAGCTCCATTAATTAAAGACGGCAAGCTTCTTGAAAGAAGTGGTCATGTTGTACCTGAAGCAGGTTTATCTATGGTTTCAACATTGTACGGTGACGGTTTCTTAATTTGTGGCGATGCGGCAGGATTTTGTATAAACATCGGATATATGGTAAGAGGAATGGATTTAGCTATTACTTCAGGTGAATTAGCTGCAAGAGCTGTTATTGAAGCGAAAGAAAAAGGTGATTTTAGTTCAGCTACTCTTCAAAGTTATAAGACAAAGCTGGATGATAGCTTCATAATGAAAGACCTTTCAGTTTATAAAAAGTTCCCTGCATTTATGGAAAATCCTCGTATTTTTAACCAATATCCTACTATGCTTGCAGATATTATGGCAGAAATGTTTGTTATTGATGGAAAGCCAGCCGTTCCATTACGCAAGAAGGCTATGAAACACTTAAAAGCTGTTGGTCTTATGAATCTTGCTAAGGACGGATTAAAGGGGGTTAAATCTGTATGAGTGTAACTGTCGAAGAAAAATTAGGCGTAAATAAATATTTCGTTGATGAAGAGAATGCACATATCGAAATCGATCCTAACTATCCTGATATGAAAGAAAAAATGAAGCTTATTAATGCTTGCCCTGCAGGTGTGTACAAGCTGAATGATAATGGAACCTTAGCATTTGATTATGCAGGTTGTTTAGAGTGTGGTACTTGCAGAGTATTGTGTTTAGGTACTGTTGTGAAGAAATGGGAGTTTCCTGAAGGAACAATGGGTGTAGAATTCCGAATCGGTTAATCTAAAGCAATTATTTATAAATGATCTTAATGTAACTATCAGATTCGAGAAAAAGAGATTGGGGAATTTTTAAAAAGTGTAATAAGTTGTGGTACTGTCTTTTCCTTTACTATGTAAGGTTATTTGGACTAATGACAATGTTGGTCGTAATCTTTCAGACGTATCGATTCATTGTAAACATGTATTTGTACATCTTCGTTTACCTTATTTTGTTTGGTCACAAAAAATGTTACTAAACGTAGATGTACTAACTGTTTACAGAGTGCTTTTTTAAACACGATAACCCCATCTATTATGCGATTTAAAGGGTGTAATTCTTAAGTTATTAAATTAAGAGGTGGAATAAATGGCTGATATAGTGGGGAATAAGACTTTGCGAGATTTATGGGATGAACTTGCTTTCAATAATGGCGAGAAAACATTTTTAATATATGAAGCTCGCGATGGTAGTAAAAGTAATTTTACATATCAACAGTTTAATGAAGAAATTAACAAGACCGCAAATCTTTTTCTCGAATTAGGAATAAAAAAGGAAGAAAAGGTAGCTATTCATCTTCATAATTGTCCTGAATTTTTGATGTGCTGGTTCGGGCTTGCAAAAATTGGAGCAATTATGGTTCCTTTAAACATTCATTACACGCAAGAAGAATGTGATTATGTTCTGAAAAAGTGTGATGTAACGACTGTAATTACAGAAGAGGAATTTATCTCTATTCATAATAATAGACCGAATATAGATATTAAAAATATTTTGCTAGCAAGAACTGAAAAACAAATTAGTGGTATAACTAATTTTAAGAAAAATCAAAGTACTCAGCCAGGAACATTAAAAGAATATCGAACATTAAGCAGTGATGATGTGGCAGAAATTTTGTTTACATCTGGCACGACGTCAAGACCTAAGGGTGTTGTATTGACTCATTGTAATATATTATTTTCTGGAATTTTTGTTAACTGGCAAGCTGCATATAAAGAAGATGATCGCATGTTAACAATGATGCCTGCTTTTCATGTTGATTGTCAATTATGCGCTGTAATGCCGATTATTACAATCGGC
The DNA here is from genome assembly GCF_000380245.2 of Bacillus massiliigorillae. Lineage (GTDB taxonomy): Bacteria > Bacillota > Bacilli > Bacillales > DSM-1321 > Bacillus_AD > Bacillus_AD massiliigorillae. The sequence continues at coordinate 41,387 of NZ_HG428742.1, read as the reverse complement.
GGCACGATTATTGTATTAGAAAAATATAGTGCAAGTCAGTATTGGAAGCAAGTATGCGACTATAAAGCAACACTTATCCAAACGTCCAGCATGATTGTTCGTACCTTAATGATGCAGCCAAAGCAAGAATGGGAAAAAAATCATTGTGTTCGTGAAGTGCTATATTATTTGCCGATTACGAATCAGGAAAAGAATGCATTTGAAGAACGCTTTAATGTGAAAATTTTAAATTCCTATGGCTTAAGTGAGTCGCTAGTTGGAGTAATTACAGATCCACCACATGGAGAAAGAAAGTGGCCTTCAATCGGAAAAGCTGGATTATCATATGAAGCAAAAATTGTTGATGATGAAGGTAATGAGGTTCCTCCAAATACGATTGGAGAAATCTATTTGAAGGGTGTACCTGGAAGAACGATTATGAAGGAATATTATATGGATCCAAAAGCAACTGCCAAAACATTGAGTGCTGATGGTTGGATGCGTACAGGCGATAAAGGCTATGTGGACGAGGCAGGCTGGTTTTATTTTGTCGATCGCAAAGTCAATATGATCAAAAGAGCTGGAGAAAATATTTCAACCACTGAAATTGAAAATATCCTTACATGTCATCCAAAGATTGCTGAAGCAGCGGTGATTGGTGTGCCTGATCCGATTCGCGACCAAGCAGTAAAGGCATTCATTATGTTTAAAGAAGGCGAAGAGCTAAGCAAGGAAGAAATCTTAGAATATTGCAGAGGGCGCATGGCTTCATTTAAAGTGCCATCCATTATTGAAATAAGAACATCTTTTCCGAGAACCTGCACATATAAGATACAAAAAAAGTGCTTAACTAAATAACAGATTTCTGATTGATAGTTTATATTCACAGACCTAACTCTCTATTTGTGAATAAATTCACTAATAAAATGGATGTAGATTATGCTCAAAGTCTGAAGGTTGATAACGTTAAGGGGGTGGTTAACGCTATATAAGTCGATGCTACAACAATCGTAAATACGTACTACCTTTTTCTAAAATCATAGATTGAAAAGAAAAGAGAGGATGAATAATATGGCAATTAAAACAGAGATGGTTGGACAAACATTTGGACCTTTTGAAAGAGAATATAACTTTAAAGATTTAATTCTGTTCGCTCTTGGCTGCGGTGCTGGAGTAGATGGTAAAACAGATTTACAATATGTGTACGAAAAAGATTTGAAAATTCTTCCAATGTTCGCAGCGATGCCGATCGTAGATAGTGAAGTTACAAAAACAATTGACTACGGCTACAATTATGCTGGTTCACTTCACTGGGGATTTGACTTACAATTCCACAAGCCATTAACAAAGCTTGAAGGTAAATTAAGCACACACGTATTACTAAAAGGATTATACGATCGTGGAGCAGATAGAGGTCTGTTAGCACAACATGTTGGGGAAACATTTGATGAAACAGGCGAAAAAATCTTTACGAACGAAAGCTGGGATTGCTTAATCTATGATGGCGGTTTTGGCGGTCCTAAGCCACCTAAAGATATCGTTGAAATTCCAGATAGAGAGCCAGATTTTGAGGTTGAAGAACGAATTCCTGAAAACCAAGCGTTAATCTATCGCTTATCAGGTGACTACCACCCACAACATATCGACTGGGAATATGCGAAAGCAAATGGTCAAATGAAACCAATCCTTCATGCTGTAAGTTTCGCAGGTGTTGCTTGCCGTCATTTCATTAACACAATTATTCCTGGTGAACCAGAACGCTTAACACGTTTCAAAACACGTATTACAGCTTCACTTCTTCCAGGTGCTACTCTTAAAACTCAAATGTGGAAAATGGGCGACAACAAAGTTCACTTTAGAGTAATCGATGCATATACACAAGCGAAGCCTTACTTAAACTTCGGAATTATTGAGTGGAAATAATATTTCAACATTCATTATAAGTGATACGGACTGACTATCGAGTATTGCTAATTGTAATTCATGTACTTAAGAACAGATTGATCAACAGAACGTTAATTCGGTGAGGATATTTATTTCTCACCGATTATTAGTTGAGTCAATCAAGTTTTCGTAGGCGTTGTATCTCCCACTTAAACGACTTGGTTTCCTCTTCGTTTCGAAGAGGGAGATAGTAGCGCCTTTATGAAGTAAGAAGATTCTAAGCCCCCCCTAATCATCATTAATCCACTAATATTGAGTAAAAACTTGCAGGCTATTAGTGTTACTACCATTTCTATAGAACATTCTATTGGTTCAGTTAATATGTATGCCATAGAGATGAATAAAGGTTTACCAGAAAGGGAGATAAAGAGTATGCAACCAAAAAAAATGCTCGATGATGTAGAATTAACGCCTTTTCTCAAAAAAATGATTCTTTTTGCTAGTGGTGGTCCATTCTTGGATGGATATGTGCTGGTTATTATAGGTGTCGCTCTTACACAATTAGGACCACAATTGAATTTAGATGCACATTGGAGTGCATTAGTTGGCGCTGCCGCATTGGTAGGGCTTTTTATAGGTACTGCCCTAGGTGGGTATGTAACAGATGTTGTGGGTCGTAAGAAGATGTTTACTATTGATATCATTGCAATTGCAATGATTTCTATTGGAACTATGTTTATTGCTACTCCAATGCAGCTTGTTGTAATGAGATTTTTAATAGGAATTGTTATTGGAGCAGATTATCCAATTGCTACTTCATTAGTAGCGGAGTTTACACCGCGAAAGTATAGAGCGATTTCTATGGGAATTATTGCGGCAGCATGGTATGTAGGTGCCACTGCAGCAAATATAGTAGGTTATGCTTTATGCGATATGGAAGATGGCTGGAGATGGATGCTTGGAAGTGCTGTTGTTCCTTGCGTGGTTCTTTTAATAGGACGCTGGGGTATTCCAGAATCGCCACGTTGGTTGGCGCGTAAAGGTCGCACTGAAGAGGCCAATGCCATTGTACATAAGTTATTTGGTGCGGATGTAGAATTAGAACCTGAAGAAATGACGAAAACTCGATATAGCAAGTTATTTGAAAAAGGATATTTTAGAAGAATTATATTCATCGGTACGATATGGGTATGTCAGGTTGTACCTATGTTTGGCTTATATACCTTTGGACCACAAATCATGAGTACATTCGGCTTAGGCGATGGAAAAGAAGCGGTTTTAGGGGAAATCATTATTAGTGCATTTTTCTTAATTGGCTGTATTCCAGCAATGTTTTGGTTGAATTCTATTGGGCGTCGACCTTTGCTAATAGGAAGTTTTGCAATTATGAGTATAGCGTTAGCCGTATTAGGTATTTTCCCTAATGCGAATGTATGGGTCGTTATTGCTGCCTTTGGCATTTATGCATTCTTTTCTGGTGGCCCTGGTATTTTGCAATGGTTATATCCGAACGAGCTTTTCCCAACGGATATTAGGGCTTCGGCAGTAGGAGCAGCGATGGCGTTCAGTCGAATTGGAACGGTTTTATCAACATATGCTTTACCGATTTTTATGAGTGCTTATGGAATTGGAGCAACGATGCTTGTTGGAACAATCATTACAGTCATTGGGTTGATTATATCTATAGCTATGGCTCCGGAGACAAAAGGATTGTTGTTAGCTGAATCTAGTTCGGTGAATTTAAAACATAAGAAAACATCCTATCGTTAAAAATAAAAATTGATGTTTCATTGGTAATTAAGTACGAATTTAATTAGAGGGGATACAACTAATGCGAAAGCTTCAAGGAATTATTTACGTAATCGCTGCTGCTACTTTTTTTGGTATTATGCCGATTTGGGTCAAATTAGCCTACACAACAGGCCTCACAGCTATTGACTTTACTTTTTTTCGTTCTGCTTTAGCTGCAGTGATGTTAGGGTTGTTCATATGTTACCGCAAGATGAGCTTTCGGGTAAAAAAACAACAAATGGCTCCAGTACTTGTAGCTTGTACATTTTTTACAGCTACTATTCTAATATTATATATGTCTTATAATTATGTAAGTGCTGGTGTCGCAACTTCTTTGCATTATTTGTTTCCTGTATTAGTTATGCTGTTTGCATATGTTTTATATCGTGAAAAGCTTCAGCTGTACAAATGGATTGCGGTCTTTATATCTTTGGTGGGGATTTATTTAATAGCTGATCCAGGAGGAAGCAGCTTTTCTCTTATTGGTGTTAGTCTAGCTATACTTTCAGCTGTGTTTTTTGCAATCTACGCACTGGTCATTAATCATCCCGAAGTGAAAAAACTTGATAGTTTAGTACTTGCTTTTTATTTGTGTGTGTTTGCTTTTTTAACCACTTTAGTACTTCTAATTATTCAAGGGAATTGGCTACCGACCATAACGTTAAAAGGGTTAGGTTATACATCATTAGTAAGTTTTTTCTGTACAGCATTATCGTTGATCTTCTTTATAAAAGGGGCACAAAGCATTGGATCAGCCAATGCATCCATACTTAGTACGATGGAACCAGTAGTTAGTCTTGTAGCAGGTGTTATCATTTTAAATGAACCATTTACTTGGTATACATCATTAGGCTGCATCATAATTGTTTCTGCTATAATTTTGATAGGCTTTGCTGATGTAAGAAAGAGTTCTCAATCTGAAAAAAAGCTAAAAAATGTATCCTAAGAAAGCTTGTTAATATGTAAAAGTCAGGTTTGACAATTGTCAGACCTGACTTTTTTGTACTTTAAGAAAGTTTAACTTCATTAAAGGAATAAAGTATATAATTTTGAATGGTGTCTAGCTCCAGCACCCAGCGACTAGTAGATTTCACCCATCTCCCTACGATAAGTCAACACGAAAAAGGCTACCGCCTCTTCGTGTTTCCTTTATCTCAGTCGAAGTGCTCCAATCTATACGTCGCAAAACGGGCTCTTGCGCTTTTCTAATATTTTCTGCTGAAAATTGATATCTCTTGTTACTCTACTAGAAAGTAATTATAGTTAATATTAGGAATATTTCATTTTTTGTATGACCGTTTTGAAAGGGGATAGGACAAGTACATGGAGATAGAAAAACAAACAACTAGAAAAAGGATATTAGAAGCAGCCTATTACATAATTAAAACATTTGGTATCTCACGACTTACAATAGATGTAGTTTGTAAGGAAGCGGGATTAAGTAAGGGTGGATTTCTCTATCATTTTCCTTCAAAAGAAGCTCTTATTAAAGGTATGATAGATGATATGTATGGTCAGTATGTTGTGGAAATAGAAGATGAAATAGCAGCAGATAGTAACGATATCGGTAAGAATGCCCGAGCTTATTTGAAAGTAACTTTTTTAAATGAAGAAAATGAATTTCAGTTAAGTGCCGGTGTTTTAGCAGCACTTGTAAATACTCCTTCTCAGCTTGAACCTGTTAGAGATATTTATAAAGATTGGCAAGATAAAATGGAGAATGATAATATTGATCCTGCTATTGCAACGATATGTAGGCTTGCATCTGATGGGCTTTGGTATGCAGATTTATTTAATTTTGCACCATTAAAAGATCCAGATTTAAGACAACGTGTTTTATCAATACTTACAGATATGTCTAGAGGCAAATTAAACTATCAAAATAATGATGAGTAGGAATACAGCATTTATTGTTGTATTCCTTTTTTCATGCCTAACCTTACACATGCTATGCTCGTCTTATAAATGCTGTCTAGCTCCAGCGCCCAGCTCCTAGTGTGCTTCGCCATCCTCCCCCTACGATAAGTCAACATCGAATCGCCTAGGGTCTCTTCGTGTTGTCTAGTTCCGAACGCCATCGGCTCGAGGTCATAAGTCAATCAGTCCAGAAGGTTAAAAGCGACCTTCTAGCCAGCTCGCCTTATGCTTGTCACCGATAAACGGGCGTTCTCCACATTTCGGTTTTTCCTTTATCTAGGTTGGCGGCCTCCAGCACATACGGAGCTAAGCAGGGCGCTTGCGCTTTTCTTATTTACATTTATGAGAAAAAATAGAAAATAAGTTGACCACTATACCGTCTAGATGGTATAGTAATTTCATTATTCTGAATATTCTAGGTGTTTATCGTGAGTAGTTAACACCATTGGCATATTCGTTATAAAATTAAAAGGGGATGATTGCATGAGTACAATTCAAGAGAAATTAAACCATCGATACAGTGAGAATATAGAAGAGTCCTATACATTGCCTTCTCATTTTTATACTGATTCGGACATTTATAATCTTGAAATTGAAAACGTTTTCAATAAAGGGTGGTTATATGTTTGTCATAAAGAAAAAGTAGCTGAGCCTGGACAATATATGACGTTTGAAATATTTAATCAAAATATTTTCATTACAAAAGATAAGCAGCATAAAATAAATGCTTTTTATAATGTTTGTCCCCATAGAGGGCATGAATTGGTACAGGGGGAAGGAAAGAAATCCGTTATTACCTGCCCATATCATGCTTGGTCCTTCCAATTAGATGGAGCTTTCAATAATGGTCGTGCAGTTAAACAAATGAAAAATTTTGATGAGAAAGAAGTTTGTTTGAAGAGTATTAAAGTTGAGCTATTTTGCAATTTAATATTTATTAATTTTGATGAGAATGCTCCTAGTATGCAGAAGTTGTATCCAGATTTAGAGAAAGAAATCTATGAAAGACTACCTCAAGTAGATTCACTCACATTCTCGAAACGCTTATCCTACAATGTTAAAGCAAATTGGAAGAATATTAACGATAACTACTTAGAATGTCATCATTGTGCAGTTGCACATCCTCAATTTGTTCAAATGATTGATATGAACAACTATCAAATTCAAACATTTGATAACTATATCAAGCAAACTGGAATTGGCAAAAAGGGATATAATAATGAAGTTTTAGCAGTGGAAGAAAAGGATGTTCTTCAATATAACTCATATTGGTTATGGCCAAATGTAATGATTGATATTATGCCTGGAGAACCAGGAATGATTATTATGAATATCATTCCAATTAATGAAGAAGAATGTATTGAAATCTTTGACTTTTATTTTCTAAACAGTGAACCAACGGCTGAAGGTTGGGATAATATTGAATACCAAGATAAAGTTCTGAATATAGAGGATATCGTTTTAGTTGAAAGTGTACAAAGAGGACTGAAGTCAAGAGGATATACAGATGGTAGATATGTTGTAGATGAAGGTCGTTCTTGTATTAGTGAACATGGTGTACATCATTTTCATGGATTAGTCTTGAAAGCTCTGGAGTGTAAGAAGGAGCAATGATAGATAGTTTATCGCAGTAATGATACCTGAAAAATTGTATGCTGGGGGGCACTGATTAATATGGAAGAAAAAAATCAGTTGAAACGAAATTTAAAACTATGGCATATATTTGTACTAGGATTGGCACTACTTTGCCCAACAACAGTATTCGATACATATGGAATTGCAACAGGAATCAGTGGCGGGCATGTACCAACCGCTTATATGTTTACATTATTAGCAATCTTATTTACAGCATTTAGCTACGCCAATATGGTTAAAGTATATCCAGAGGCTGGATCTGCTTATTCTTATGTACAAAAAGTAATAGATCCTAACATTGGTTTTATGGTAGGTTGGGCTGCATTATGCGATTATATTTTTCTTCCAATGGTTTACGCCCTCTCAGTTCAAATCTATATGGGTGCGTTTTTTCCTTCAGTTCCTGTATGGATTTGGGTTTTTATAACGATGTTATTCTGTTCAGTGATGAATATCTTTAACACAAAAGTAACGGTTACTTTTAATACAATTTTTGTTATTTTACAAATCACAGTAGCTATAATTTTCGTAGCTCTTCTCATACAAGAAATTTTAAATGGCAATGGAACTGGACACGTTTTTTCCTTAGAACCTATATATTCAGCTAATTTAACATGGTCAACATTATTGGCAGGGTCAACGGTTCTTGCTTATTCATTTATAGGATTTGACGCTATTTCTACATTATCCGAAGATGCCATCCAACCTCAAAAGAATATACCACGAGCTATGGTTTTGTTAGCAGTATTTTTAGGTCTTTTATATACAACTATCACTTATTTCATGCAATCTGTATATCCCGATGTCTCCATGTTCAAGGATCCGGAAGCAGCTTCTGCCGAAATTGCTCAGCAAATAGGTGGATTACTATTTGCAACCGTCTTCTTAGCAACTGTAGTTACAGGGAGTATGGTAGGGGGAATCACAGCACAATTAAGTACAACGAGACTTCTGTATGCGATGGGAAGAGACGGAGTATTACCGAAAAAAATCTTCGGTTATGTTAATCCAAAAACGGGAGTTCCGGTTAATAATGTAATTATTTCTGGATTGTTTGGTATGACAGCTGTATTTTTTAGTCTTGTAACAGCTACTTCCTTTATTAGTTTTGGTGCATTTACTGCTTTTACTTTTGTTAATCTTTCCGTTATTATTCATTACATCGTAAAAAAGAAAGAGCGTTCTGTAAAAGCCCTTATATTCTATTTGCTTTTCCCACTTTTAGGATTAAGTTTCATCATTTTATTGTGGTTTAACATGGATAAACATGCTTTATATATGGGACTAATTTGGAATGTGATTGGTGTTGTGTATTTAATGAATATGACGAAAATGTTTAAAGTACCTCCACCAATACTAATCAGAGAAGAAAAAATTTGATTAAAATCTGGTGGTTTGGTTAAAAAACAGTAGTTTTAATCAAATTGAAAGCCAGCGTCTTTAGACGCTGGCTAATAGTTGTTTAGGATAAATAATTAATTTATATGAATTTCGTGTTGAATATCGATATCTAAGCGCTTTAACTTATAGTATAAACATTGTCTAGACAGATTTAATTCTTTAGCTGTTTTGTTCATATTGCCATTATTTCTTTTTAGAGCTTGTGTTAAAATATCTTTTTCAACTTCTAGCATCAATTGCTTATAATCGTTATTTTTTGGTACGATGATGGTCGGCATCGTATCAATTTTGGAGGTTTGTACTTGAAGAAATGCAGGTAAATGCTGCACTAATAAAGCTGAATCAGTTGGATCAACCATGTTCATTGCGTGCTCGATACAATGGCTTAATTCGCGAACATTTCCTGGCCAGTTATAATCTTCAAGAATATGAATAACTTCTTTAGATATTTCTTCAATCTTTCTTCCTAGAATTTTATTGTATTTATTAATATAGTGCCAAGATAGAGTTAGAATATCTCCCTCTCTTTTTCGTAAAGGTGGAGATTCTAATGTAACAACTGCTAATCTATAATAAAAATCACTTCTAAGTTTTTCATTTTCAATTGCTTCTTTAGGATCCGCATTCATCGCGCTAATAATCCGAGGATTTACAGGGATTTCTTTGTTTCCACCTACTCTTCGAATACGATTTGTTTCCAAGGCTCTTAATAGTTTTGATTGGAGTACAACACTCATTGAATTGAGTTCATCTAGAAAAAGAGTTCCATTCTTTGCTTCCTCGAATAATCCAGGTTTTTCTTGTGCCCCTGTAAATGCACCTTTACTGGTCCCAAATAGAATACTTTCTAATAGTGTATCTGGAATGGCAGAACAATTGACTGCGATAAAAGGTTCTTTAGCTCTAGAACTTTCATTGTGGATACTTTGAGCGAAGAGCTCTTTACCTGTCCCTGTTTCTCCCATAATCATGATACGTGATTCTGATCGAGCCATTTTTTTTGCTGTTTTAATGACGCTTTTCATACTTTCTCCAGAACAAATAATGTCGTCAAAGCAAAAATGAGTTCCGTTATTGTTCGTTCTCTGCAGCTGATTGTTAAGAGCTTTTTGAAGTTGAAGAACGGTGTCGGTAAGTGCTTGTATTTTACTAGTATCACGACTAACCGCAAATGAACCGATTACTTCTCGTCCTGAAAAAACCGGATAAATATCCATAATGAGTTCAACAGGATGACCAGTGGCTGAAGTGTATCTCAAAAGAGTATTTTTTAAAACGCGTTTTTCATTTAGTACTTTAATATGTACACTTTTTTGTTCACCTAATTTGTAAACATCCATCACATGTTTTCCTACTATATCATTAATGACGTAACCATCTAGTTTTTCAAAATCCTTTGATACGAAAACAATTTTACCCGTAGCGTCAACAATTGAAAAATAACAATCTTCCAAACAATCCAAGGAATTAATAACCAATTGAAATTCGTCTCTTAAATTTGTACAACTTTTTTTGGATTCGCTTAAGTTTACACGAGGTTTTGATAGTGTGCTTATGGTCATCTAATGCTCCTCCTTGATGTCATTTTCTGTTTTATAAAATGTTGAAATCATAATATGGAATTCTTTGTGATGATGTACGAATTACATCATTACAACATAAGAAATAACTACCAGATTAAAACCTGACAGTTATAACTTTAGATTGTTATTTTTATATAATCTTATTATAGAATGCATCACTTGATTTAACCGTTCGAATTCATTCAATAATGTGAACACTTTACTAAAATGAGAAGTATTTTTGAACGAATTGTATTAATAGAATATGAATGATTAAGGTCGAACATTATTATCCCAGTCAGATGTGATAAGTTAATGTGTTATTTCGAAAAAATAGGCAAATAAAAAGAGGGAAATCCAACAAGTAATTTGTAATCACTTGTTGGATTTCCCCCTTTAGCTGTTTTGTATCATTCGAAATGTGTTTTAACTAAACCTCAATTTTACTTAGTAGGCTAAAAAGGTGGATTTTTGGCGCTTTATATACTAACCAAGAGAATTTATATGGTATCTGATAATAATTGATTATTTTCCATAATAATCGGTTTTGAACTCTCTTTAGCAGCTTCTCCAGAGCTAGTGTCAAAACGTTTCATTAAATATTTGTATAGTTCCTTTTTTGTTTGGAACTTTGAAGCTTGGTAAGGCAATGCTGGGCCATATTTTTCAATGAACATATAGCCATCTTTTTCTTTTATAAGAACACCACTGTGCCCAATGAATACATTTTTGGTTTCAGGATAGTGTAAAAAGATATTAATCATAGATATTGATTTATTTTCAGTAAATGAGATTTCTCTTTCTTGCCATTCTTTCGTTATATTGTCTGCGTGTATTTTGACATTTGTAGTTTGTTCGGTTGGGATAGCAGAAAATAAATTGTCAAACGCCTTAACTTCTTGATCATTAAATTTAGCATACGGGTTTTTGTTGATTGTTTCTTCTAAATCGAAAATTAAATCTATATTATCTCCCGTAAATTCACTTTCCGATGTAACGAATTGTTCGAATAATCTGAATGATGTTATACGACAATTTACATCGAAATAGGGTAATTCTAATGAATTCCACTTTTTGCTTAGTTTATCTTCGTTATATGGCACCAATTGCGTTTGGATTGATGCAAAGCCGTTGGCATTTGGTTTTACAGGTCCCATCTTTAAATAATAATCTTTTATTGAGTTTGTAAATACGCTGATACTGTCATTTTTAATTCCTTGTTGTTTTAGTAAGGTAATAACCTCTTGTAATGTTTTATGATCATTGAAATTGGAATATGTGAGCGATGATGCTTGACTCTCTTGCTTACTGCCCTCAATCGATTTATTTTGATTGCTATTTTCGCATCCTACAAATACTAATGCGGCTGAAATAATAACTGGTACATATATTTTTTTAATCATAATTCTCTCCTTCACTGATTAATGAGTCTATACGTAAAACGAGAGATTAGTAGAAAAAGTTTTAGGGATTATATGGTAAAGGGTCTATGAGTTTATGATGAGATTTTAAATGGCTAATTTTTATTGCTACTCAAACTTTTATATGTTTTGCATGTGTGAAATCTTATAAAGGAATAGTATTAGGGCATGTTTTGAAGATTATAGTAAAAACATGTTTTTTATGGGATTGTTACAAAATCGATACTCAAAATATCTTAATAACTAAAATTAATGGAATATTACTAATACATAATGTATAGTCACATTCTAGGTTTTTGTTGAAATTTAATTTTAAAATAAAAAATATATATTGAAATTAAATTTCATGTGTTGCATAATCTAATTGTGAAAACGATAACAAAACTACGAGGTGAAACACCAGTGTTAAAAAACTTAACGACAGAAACAAGAAATGAACGAACAATGAATTTAGATGAAATGCCTATACATGACTTTTTAACAGTAATGAACGAGGAAGATGCTAAGGTTGCTCAAGCCGTGAAACAAGAAATTCCTCAAATTGCGAAAGCGGTTGAAAAGATAATTGCTTCCTTCAAAAAGGGAGGACGTTTAATTTACATCGGAGCTGGAACGAGCGGAAGAATCGGATTGCTTGATGCAGTGGAATGTCCACCGACATTTGGAACAAAGCCAGAAGAAGTAGTTGGCTTAATCGCAGGTGGAGAAAAAGCATTCATCAAGGCTGTAGAAGGTGCTGAAGATAGTAAAGAATTAGCATATGAAGATTTAAAAACGATTCAACTTACAGATAAAGATGTATTAGTTGGAATCGCGGCTAGTGGACGTACACCATATGTAATTGGCGGACTAGAGTATGCAAAAGAAATTGGTGCACAAACGATTGCAGTTAGCTGTAATAAGAATTCTGCAGTTGGTCAAGCTGCTGAAGTAGCGATTGAAGTTGTAAATGGTCCTGAAGTATTAACGGGTTCTACAAGATTGAAAGCTGGTACTTCTCAAAAGCTTATTTGCAACATGCTATCAACGGCTTCAATGGTTGGATTCGGTAAAGTTTATGGAAACTTAATGGTTGATGTGCAACTGACAAATGAAAAGCTAGTTGAACGTGCAAAGCGTATCGTTATGGAAGCAACTTCTTGTGATTATGCAACAGCTGAAGAATATTTAGTGAAAGCAAATCAACATCCGAAAGCTGCAATCATAATGATTTTAACTGGATTCACACATGAAGAAGCAGTTGAACGATTAGAGAAGACAGATGGCTTTGTTCGTAAAGCGATTCAATAATCACAAAAGGGGGAAGTACCATGAGTAAATATAAAACAATGGCGAAAGAAATATTAGAAGCCGTTGGTGGTATTGATAATGTAACATCATATGCACATTGTATGACTCGTTTAAGAGTAGCGGTAGTAGACCGTAGCTTAATAGATGAAGAAAAAATAAAGAAAATCAGTGGCGTTCTTGGTGTAGTAGATGATGAGACATATCAAATTATTCTGGGACCAGGAGTAGTTGTTAAAACAACGGAACAATTTGGTATCCTTGTCGAAGAATTAAGAAAAGGAAATAACGGAGCAGCAAGTTCAGAAAATTTACAAGCTAAAGGTTCTGATATTAAAGCTCAATTAAAGAAGAAAAATAATACACCTTTCAAGAACTTTTTAAGAAAAGTCGGTAGTATTTTTATACCATTAATTCCAGCGTTTGTTGGTGCTGGTTTAATTGCTGGGGTTGCTTCTATTCTTGCAAACAACATTACAGCAGGAAATTTAGACGGAGAAACTTGGCAACAATACGTAACAGTTCTTAATGTTATCAAAAATGCAATTTTTAGTTATTTAGCGATTTATGTTGGTATTAATGCAGCTAAAGAGTTTGGCGCTACTCCTGCACTTGGTGGAGTAATTGGTGGTATTACATTATTAAATGGAACATCACCAGACCTAATAATTACAAATGTTTTTACCGGAGACCCTTTGGCTGCTGGACAGGGTGGAATTATCGGAGTTCTACTTGCAGTTTACTTGTTAGCGTTAGTTGAAAAAGCATTACGTAAAGTTATTCCTGATGCAGTAGATATCATTGTTACACCAACAATTGCGTTATTTATTGTTGGTCTTGCTACAATTTTCTTATTAATGCCGTTTGCAGGATTTATTTCTGATAACTTAATCGGTGCGATTAATTGGACATTAGAACGTGGTGGAATGTTCTCTGGTTTCGTACTTGGAACAGCATTCTTACCACTTGTAATGCTTGGATTACACCAAGTATTGACACCAATTCATATTGAATTAATCAATACAACAGGAAGCACAGGTTTACTTCCAATCCTTGCAATGGCAGGAGCTGGACAAGTTGGTGCTGCAATTGCAATATGGATGCGTTGTCGTAAAAATAAATCATTATCTAATATGATTAAAGGTGCCCTACCAGTTGGTGTCTTAGGAATTGGTGAGCCGTTAATCTACGGTGTAACATTGCCACTTGGACGCCCGTTTATTACAGCTTGTATCGGTGGTGGTATCGGTGGTGCCGTAATCGGAATGCTTGGACATGTAGGAGCCATTGCGATTGGACCATCTGGAATGGCGTTAATTCCATTAATCGCAGGTGGTATGTGGATGAAATATATAATTGGTTTAGCTGCTGGGTATGCTGGAGGATTTGTATTAACGTACTTCTTCGGTGTTCCAAAAGAAGCTATGATTGAACAAGAATAGAACTAATATGAGGGACTGGTACAAATAAATTGTAGCCAGTCCTTTTCTTATAAAAAAGAGGTGTAGTTAATGTTAGGTATATCTATTTTTTTAGCAGATCGTTCGTTTGAAGAGAATTATGAATATATGAAGCAAATGAAGAGTGCCGGATTTAATGAGATTTTTACGACTCTTCATATGCCAGAGGATGATATTGAAGTATTAAAGGAACGATTAATTCAAATCGGTGCTGCTGCGAAAGAGCTTGATATGAAGATAATGGCTGATATTTCTGGCAAAGTACTTCAGCAATTTTCTATTGTAGAATTAATGAAAACAGGCATTACAGGTTTACGTATGGATTTTGGTTTTAGCGCTAAAGCAATCGCAGATTTAACTCAAGAAATGAAGATTGCTCTTAATGCTAGCACGATTACTTCGGATTTTTTATCGGAGCTTAGGAGATTTGGTATGTGCAATGAAAATATTGAAGCATGGCACAACTATTGATTTACCGGCAGATGAAAAAGTAAATGTTCTTGGAGTTGTCATTGAAGAAGATTTACCTTTATTACAATATGTGAAAAAAGGTGGAAGTCGCTTTTCATTTCATGGGTATGAAATGTTATAGTAAATAGGAGAAAAGTGTATAAGAAGGTGAAACCTGTTTTGCATAGCAGTATATTATCCCGAATTGAAACAATGATTAATGAACTTCCAATTTCAGAACAGACAATTGGTAAATATATTTTAGCTCATCCAGCGTCTATCGTGAAAATGACGATACATGAATTAGCGGAAAATGCTGGTGGAAGCAGCGCTGCTGTTGTTCGTTTCTGCCGATCAATCGGATTAGACGGATTTCCAGATTTGAAAATTAGATTATCGGCTGAGTCAAAATCTCCGAAAAAACCGAGTAATTATGATATAGAACGTGATGAAAATGCGGAATCTGTTATTGAAAAGCTAGTATCTTTAACGGTACAAACATTATATAATACAGCATCTCAACTGAATCGAGATGTTATTGAAGAAAGTGTAAAACTCATCAAGCAAGCATCTGTCATTTATGTGTATGGAATTGGAGCTTCAACAATTGTTGCCCAAGATTTTGCGCAGAAATGGATGCGATTAGGTAAGCATGTTGTGACCAATACAGATACGCATGTAATGGCGATGGCAATGGCGGTTGCACCAGCTGATAGTGTATGTGTTAGCATTTCTTATTCTGGTGAGACACCAGAAGTTCTTCAGCTAACGCATATTGCTAAAGAACAAGACATGAAAGTTATCGGTATTTCTCGATTTAGCCAGAATAAGTTATCACAGCTTGCTGATTATATGTTATATACAGCACAAGCGCCAGAAGCCGAATTGCGTACAGCTGCAACTAGCTCACGTATGGCTCAGTTATTGGTTATTGATGTATTGTTCTTTACATATGCAACAGAGCAATATGATTATACAATCGAACAGTTAACAAAAACGCGTCAAGTTATTGATCAATATAAAAGAAAAAAATAGCTTTTTCATAGTGAATGTATTGGATGAAATAAACAGCCAGTTCTATTATGGGGAAAGTAACAAATGGATGTCTCAAAAGTAATTTTTAGTTGCTTTCGGAACATCCTTCTTTTTTAGATGATCTGTATATTTTTAGGGGCTCACATAGAATGACATTGTTGATTAAATATTTTTTAATTTTATATATTAATATAATTTAAAGTAAGCTAATTTTTCCTGATGTAATTCTTTAATTATGATAATCTAAGGTAAGACAATTAGTCGAATAAAAGAGTATAGAAAAGGAGTATAAAAGATAGAAAATGCGTAAGAACAAATTTGTAGTCATCATGCTGTTGCTAAACATCTTTATTGTGTTTTTAGGTATTGGGTTAATCGTACCAATCATGCCGACCTTCATTGATGAAATGCATCTTTCAGGAAGCATAATGGGGTATATGATGGCCGCTTTCTCACTTACACAATTCATTATGTCGCCATTTGCTGGTAAATGGATTGATCGTTTTGGTAGAAAAATAATGATAGTAGTCGGTCTATTTATTTTTTCTCTTTCAGAACTGATTTTTGGTTTAGGAACGGATGTATCGGTGTTATTCCTGTCGAGAATTTTGGGTGGGGTTAGTGCGGCATTCATTATGCCTGGGGTAACAGCATTCATGGCTGATATTACTACCGTTGAAGAACGTGCGAAGTCAATGGGGTACATTTCTGCTGCTATTAGTTTAGGATTT
Organism: Bacillus massiliigorillae; assembly: GCF_000380245.2. Classification (GTDB taxonomy): domain Bacteria; phylum Bacillota; class Bacilli; order Bacillales; family DSM-1321; genus Bacillus_AD; species Bacillus_AD massiliigorillae. The sequence continues at coordinate 24,834 of NZ_HG428742.1, read as the reverse complement.
ATCATAGGTCCAGGTATTGGTGGATTTGTCGCTGAATTTGGTGTGAGAGCACCATTTTACTTTGCTGCGGTTATTGCGTTTATTGTTGCAGTCATTTCATTAATTATCTTGAAAGAACCATTGACGAAAGAGCAATTAAGTGAACGAGCAGCTATTAGTGCAAAGAGCAATTTCTTTAAAGAAATTTTGAAGTCTTTCAAGCCTATGTATTTAATAGCATTTGTTATTGTTTTCGTGTTGGCTTTCGGTCTTTCGGCGTATGAAACAGTGTTTAGTCTGTTCTCAGATCATAAGTTTGGCTTTGTTCCAAGAGATATCGCTACTATTCTAACAATTTCATCGATCATAGCTGTAATCGCTCAACTATTTATCTTTGATAAAATGGTGAATATAATGGGTGAGAAGAAGCTTATTCAACTTTGCTTAGTTGTAGGGGCTTTTTGTGCAGTAGTATCAACTGTTGTTGGACATTTTGGGGTTATTCTTTTAAACACTTGCATCATTTTCTTGGCGTTTGATATTTTACGACCAGCATTAACGACATTTCTTTCACGAATGGCTGGTAGTGATCAAGGTTTCGTAGCTGGAATGAATTCAGCGTATACGAGTTTGGGTAATATTATAGGTCCAACAATGGCAGGTATTTTGTTTGATGTGAATATTAATTTCCCATATCTTTTTTCAGCGCTCATATTAGTAATTGGTTTAGTAATTACGTTATTTTGGCGTGAAAGACAGTTTGTAAAAACAGCTTAATTACAGAAACAAGCCCCTTTAAGGGGCTTGTTTCTGTTTCAAAGATAAGAATATATATAGTTTGGTGAGGTGTCTAACCTTACACCTGCTATGCTCGGCAATAAGCCAACCTGTTTTGAAAACCAAGTGCGAGTTTTCAAGAACAGCTCGTCTTAGACATGTTGTCTAGCGCAAGCGCCCAGCGACTAGTAGATTTCGCCCATCTCCCTACGATAAGTCAACATCGAATCGTCTACCGCCTCTTCGTGTTGTCTAGTTCCGAACGCCATCGGCTCGAGGTCATAAGTCAATCAGTCCAGAAGGTTAAAAGCGACCTTCTAGCCAGCTTGCCTTATGCTTGTCACCGATAAACGGGCGTTCTCCACATTTCGGTTTTTCCTTTATCGAAAGAAGAGTGCTCCAATCTATACGTCGCCTAACGGGCGCTTGCGCTTTTCTTATTTAAATCAATTTTTCATCAAGCATTGCAATAAATTCTTTTGCTGCCGGTGATAGATGTATACCTTTTTGATACACGTATCGGATTCCTCTTCGAAAATGAATTCCTTTAATAGGGATTTCTACTAATATCCCACTTTCAATTTCTTGTTTAATAGCTAGGCTAGAAACAACAGATATACCTAGACCGTGGATGACAGCTTGTTTAATAGCTTCTAAATTGCTAATTTCCATATAATTTGGAAAGATAAATCCATACTTTTTAAATTCTTCTTCTAAATAACTTCGGGTAGCTGATTTATTAGGTTTTAAAATCCATGTTTCATCGACTAAATCTGTTAAAGTGCAAGAATCTTTTTGAGCAAGAGGATGATGCTTGTTGGCGATTAAAACGAGTTCATCTTGATAAAAAGTTTTACAATGGAATCGATTTTCATCAATGGGTATGCGATCAGATAATACGAGAAACTCTACTTTGTGCGTTTCTAACATTTGGATTAAATGATTTGAAGAAATAATATTCATGTTGATTTTTATGCCAGGATATTTGTGATTAAAATCACTGAGTATAGCTGAAAGAAGGTATACTCCAACAAAATTACTTGCCCCATATGAGAGAGTTCCGTGACTTAAGTTATCGAGCTGTTTAATATGCTCTTTAGATGTGTGTAATAGATTAATAATTTGCTCTGCGTAGGGTTTAAAATGTTCCCCCTGTGTAGTTAAATATAGCTTTTTTCCAATACGATCAAACAATGGGAATCCTAAATCTCTTTCTAAACTTTGAATCTGCATACTGACTGATGGTTGTGAACAATACAATTGTTCAGCTGCTTCTGTGAAATTTAAACATTCCGATAGTGTAATGAAGGTTTGTAGTTTTGTTAAGCATTAAAGAAGAGACAAGCTTTCAAGATGTAATGAGTACATTAAAGGATGAATTGAAGAAATTAGGCTCATTTTCTTTAGATGAGAAAAAAGCATGTGCCATCTTTATTCTTACAGTTCTTCTATGGGCTACTGGTGATTACCATGAAGCTTGGTTTGGCTTTGAAATAAGCACAGAGCAAACAGCTGTTATTGCGGGGCTTCTATGTTTAATGCCTAAAGTAGGTCTTTTAACATGGAAAGATGCGAATATTAAGTGGGAATTGATGATTTTTGCAGCAGGTGCATATGCCGTAGGTAATGCGCTAGATGATACAGGTGGAGCTGTTTGGATTATTAATAAAGTAGTAAATGGATTAGGTATGGAAAATATGAACCATGCCATGGTTGCTGTAGTAGTTATCTTTCTCAGTATGTATAGCCATCTTATTTTCACAAGTAAAACGGTCAGAGTTACGATTCTAATTCCAGCTTTCATAGCTTTAGCGAAAACATTAGGTATGGACCCTGTACCTCTTGCATTAGCATCAGCTATGACAATGACTTTTACTATTACACTTCCGCCACATTCAAAAGTAAATACAATTTATTTCGGTACAGGTTTCTTTACGGTTTTAGATCAAATTAAATATGCAATTGTAACATGCTTTATCGGTGCAACTATGATCAGCATTGCTTATTTCACTTGGTTTAAAGTGCTGGGATTATAATCTTAGGAGGAACTATTTATGCTAAAAAGAAAAGTAATTATGGCGATAGCAGATGGACTAGGCGACCGTCCAAATTCATCACTAGGCTCAAAAACGCCATTAGAATATGCTCGAACACCTAATTTAGACCACTTAGCTACTGAAGGAATAACAGGTATGATGAATCCAATTAGCTCTGGTATTCCGGTTGGAACAGATATGGGGCACCTTATTCTTTTCGGATATCAACCTCAGCATTATCCAGGAAGAGGACCTATTGAAGCACTAGGTATTGGCATGGAAATACAGCCTGGAGATATTGTGTTTAGATGTAATTTTGCTACAGTTGACGATAATGGCATAGTTGTTGATCGACGTGCAGGGAGAATTCGAGAGAAAACAGATCAAATTGCAGAAGTAATTAATGGTATGGAGCTTGAAAAAGGCGTTGAAGTTTATTTTAAGCAAGCAACGGAACATAGAGCTGTGCTATGTTTACGTGGGGAAGGATTGAGTGATAAAATAAGCGATTCTGATCCTAAAGCGCCGAATGATGGGAAACCATATCATCAAGTAGAAGCATTGGACTCTTCAGCAGAAGCTCAAAGAACGGCTGATTTAGTTAATTTATTTCTTAAGAAAACGCATGAAATTTTATTATCTCATCCTGTAAATGAGGAACGTATAGCAGAAGGGAAGCTACCAGCGAATTTTATCTTAACAAGAGGAGCTGGACAGATGGCTCATCTTGAACCAATTACACAACAGCTTAACTTAAAAGGTAGTTGTATCGCAGGTGAAGGAACGGTTTTAGGTGTTGCCCAATTGGCCGGATATAATGCGATTACAGATGCAAGTATGACTGGAAATATTGATACTAATATAGCTTTAAAAGCACATTTAACTATTGAAGAAATAGTGAATAATGATATTGTTTATGTTCACTTGAAAGCTCCAGATATTAAAGGTCATGATAATGAACCATTTGAAAAAGCTGAAGCAATTGAATTATTTGATCAGATGGTGGGAATGATTCTACAAGATTTACCTGAAGATGTATACATAGCTTTAGCAGCAGATCATTCCACTCCTTGTGAAGTTGGAGAGCATACTGGTGAACCTGTCCCTATTTTGATTTATGGTCCAAGCATTCGAAGAGATCGAATCGAGCAATATAATGAGATTGATTGTGCTCATGGTGGTCTTGGCCATTTATCCGGGGAAGAGTTTGTAAGAACGCTACATGGATTGATGGGATTTAGTTAAAAAACAAGGGAATTAGCAGATAGTATATATTTTTGTTATTGTGAGAAAGTATTTGTAGAAGAATTTATTACGACATACACAAGATTGACAATAATTGAATAGTATGTAATTATTAAGGCAAATATATGGAAGGGAAAAGGTATCTAATATAATGAAGTACTAATCTTATCTAATAAACAGTTAATCTAAATAATTTTTTAATGGGCATAAGAGGAGAACTCTGTCTAAGTGACCTCATTTACTTGTTGTTTCTGAATAAGTAAGTAGGGTGTACGTGTACAGGTGAGTCTGCTAATTATCCATTTGAATTTTGACATGATTTTTGTTTAGAGATGAGATTCGTTCGTTCATTTATAGATACTAATTCCTTACACGTATACTTCATGCTGTTTAGACTTTCATAGATGAAGTATGTTTATTTGTGTATCCATAATTAGTAACGGATGAACTCTCTCTAATCATTAGAGGGGGTTTTTTTATGTTGTTTTTAAAAGGAAAAGCATTGAAAAAAAGTTATGGTGATCGTGATATTTTAATAAATGAATCATTAGCTATATACAATCATGATTGTATCGGATTAGTCGGCAAGAATGGTGAAGGCAAGTCCACTTTGCTCTCAATATTAGCCGGTATTCAAGAGCCTGATTCTGGCCACATTGAAAGATGCGGGACGGTGGCATATATTCCACAGATTGAAGAAACAGAACAGGAGATAAGTGCCTTGCTGGCGAGTAAATGGCAGTTGCCAGATGAAGAACAAGAGGTCATAAGTGGTGGCGAACATACACGTAGAAAAATAGCAGCGGCACTAACATCAAATGCGAATGTTCTTATTGCGGATGAACCAACTAGTCATTTAGATGTTGTAGGGATAGAACAGCTTGAAGAGAATTTACAGTCCTTTCGGGGAGCGCTATTACTTACTTCACACGATAAGGCTTTTTTAAATAAATTGTGTACGAAAATATGGGAAATAGAACAAGGCAAACTTACTGAGTATGAAGGTAATTATGATGAGTATATGAAGCAAAAGGAGAAGAAAAAAGAGAAAGAGTATAAAGAATACGAAGAGTATGTTCATGAAAAAAATCGATTAACGAAAGCTGCTCAAAATTTACAAGTTAAATCACATTCATTAAAGAAAGCACCAAGCCGTATGGGGAATTCTGAAGCAAGACTCCATAAGCGTAGCTCTGAGGATATGAAGGCAAAATTAAATCGTTCCGTACAAGCAATGGGAACGAGAATTGAGAAACTAGAGAAAAAAGAAAAACCAAAAGAAGAAGAGGCTATTGTTTTTGATATAGCAGACTTTCCTGCTTTGCATAGTAAACGGGCGATTCAGTTTAATGGTTGTTCATTGAAGATAGGGCCTACCTTGTTAAAGGAACATATTTATGGAGATGTACCTACAAAAAGTAGGCTCGCTATTATTGGGGAAAATGGTTCGGGAAAAACCACATTATTAAATAAAATGGTAGAACGTCAAACGGATATCTCTGTCGCAAAGCCAGCGAAAATTGGTTTTTTCGCTCAGCATCAGGAGAACTTAATTGAAACAAAAACGATATTGGAAAATATTTCAGAAGACAGTCCCTATAATCAATCGTTTATTCGAACAGTATTATCAAGGTTAGCTTTCAAAAGAGAAGATGTTCATAAGCAGGTTTCAGTTTTAAGTGGTGGAGAACGAGTGAGAGCTTCTTTAGCGAAAGTATTTCTGGGGAACTACAATGTATTAATGCTTGATGAACCTACAAACTATTTGGACATTCATACGAAGGAAGCATTGATTGAAGTTTTGAAAGCATATCCAGGCACGATAGTATTTGTTACGCATGACCGTTCTTTAGTGAAGTCACTCGCAACTCATACTCTTTCATTCGATGATGATAATCCAAGAGTAAGAGCGGTGACTCAACAACCTAGTAATAAAGATAAAAGCACAGAAGTTCAGCATCAGGAAGATGAACTTCTTGCGATTGAAGTACAAATTATTGATGTGCTTGGTAAACTTTCAACAGCGGTGAATGAAGAGGAAAAACAGGTGCTAGATAAAAAATTTCAGGAATTATTGAAGAAGAAAAAGCAATTGACGAAGAATACACTTATTTAGTGAAATCATCTAAGAAATAAAGCGAAAAAAGGCTGTTTTGAAAGTCGCATAAATGCTACTTTTGAACAGCCTTTTTTTAATGTGCAACATATATATTTTTTAAGGTAAGTGAAAAAAGATGGATTAGTAATTTAGTAGAGTTTTTGAAAAAATATGTATAATATAATGCCTCATCATTCTATTACTGTTAAGATTGTATAGTGGTACATACAACGAAATATATTTTGGATAAGGAGGATTTACTAGACATATGATGAGGAAAAATCTATTTCGTATAACGATGTCAGTAGCGATGATTTTTGCATTACTTGTATCTTTGCTTCCAGTACAAACTAAAGCAGCAAGTAATACAACGCCTAAGAATGAAATGCGTGCAGCTTGGATTGCAACTGTATGGAATCAGGATATTCCTAAGGTTGATAAAATGGATAAAAATTCATATAGTGCATGGGTACGTACAACATTGGATGATTTAAAGGGAAAGAAATTTAACACGGTTATTTTTCAAGTAAAACCAATGAGTGATGCTTTCTATCCTTCTAAGTTAGCTCCATGGTCTTCTTTCGCAACAGGAACGCAAGGTAAGAACCCAGGGTATGATCCGCTACAAATTATGTTAGATGAAGCTCATAAACGAGGAATGGAACTACATGCGTGGATTAATCCATATCGTGTAGCTACATCAGATACAATGTTTAATAGTCTAGCAGCTAATAATGTAGCGCGTACAAATCCTAATTGGATTGTCAAATATTCTACGTCTTCAGGTAATCAATATTATTTAAATCCAGGGCTTCCTGAAGTGCAAAAGTACTTAATTGATACAGTGAAAGAATTAGTAGGAAACTATGATTTAGATGCTGTACATATGGATGATTATTTCTATCCAGGTAAAAACTTTGCTGACCAGGAAACATTTAAAAAATATGGAACTGGTTTTAAAAATATTGAAGATTGGCGTCGAGATAATGTAAATGTATTAGTGAAAGATTTATATGGGGCTATTAAGTCTCTAAAACCTCACGTACAATTCGGTATCTCTCCTCGTGGCATTTGGCGTAATAAGGCAAATGATTCAACAGGAAGTGATACAAATGGTGCAACGAATTATGATGATATTTTTGCCGATACAAGACAATGGATGAAAGATGGGTCTATTGATTATATTACTCCGCAAATCTATTGGTCTAGAAATCACAAAACAGCAAACTATTCAACTCTATTAAAATGGTGGAATAGTGAAGTGCAAACATATGCGAAGGTACATCCAGTAAATTTATATATTGGTACGGCAGATTATAAAATAGCTAACGATTCAGATACGGCATGGAATAATAAGATGGAGCTACCAGGACAAATTGTAGATAATCGAGCAGCTACAAATGTAAAGGGGCAAATGCATTTCTCGTTAAGGGATCTACAGAACAATCCATTAGGATATTCTGCTTATATTAAGGAGAATCTGTATAACTACAATGCTTTAACACCAGCAACATCTTGGAAGAATAGCACTGTACCTGCAGAGCCAACAGCAGTGCAAGCTACAGTGGAATCAACAGGCATTAAGCTAGCAATTACTGATAACAACAGTACTAAGCCTAGAAAATATGTAATCTATCGTTTTGATGGAAGTAATGAAGGTTCATATCAGGACCCGAAAAACATAGTTGATGTTGTTTATAATACAAATGGAAATACAACATTTGTAGATAAGACCGCTAATCCTGAAAAGACGTATACATACGGAGTGACTGCTGTATCGGCAACAGGTGTTGAAAGTAAGACAGCAGCTATTGCCCAGGTAGGCGATATTGAAGAAGTAGTTTATATCTTTAACGATGTAACTTCTAAACATCGTGCATTTAAGGAAATTGCTTATTTAAAAGAAGGTAATATTGTTAGTGGAGATGGAAAAGGATCTTATAATCCAGGTCAGAATTTAACACGTGCTGAAGCAGCAGCAATGGTTGGACGAGCGTTAAATCTTGATGGTGAAAAACGAAATACATCTTTTAAAGATGTAGGTAAAAATAATTTTGCATCTGGTTATATTCAATCAGCTGTAGATTTAAAGATTCTTTCTGGCTATAGTGATGGTTCATTTAAGCCAGACGCTAAGATTACACGTGGTGAAATGGCTGTTGTGATTAGTAAAGCGTTTGGTTATGAATTTGGTGGCTCGTTATCTGGTGCTGCAAAAGCTTTAACTTCTAGAGGTATTGCACAAGGTATTAGCGAAGGTAACTTTGGTGCAAGTCAGAACATTATTCGAGCTGACTATGCAATATTCTTAGCGCGAGCAGTTGATTATAAGCTTCGCGTAAATAATCCAACCATTTCATTTACTGGTAGCATGACTGTCCAATCAGATTCTTTATCGATTCGTAAAGGACCTAAGCCTGAATATGTACAAGTAGGTACACTTAAGAAGGGTGATGTTGTGACAATCGGTTATCAAGTTGGAAGCTGGTCACTAATTAAATCTAGTAATAATGTAGAGGGATTTGTTCCTACTGCTAGTTTGAAGTAATAAGGTAAAAGGAAGGCGCGTGTGTAGGCATGCGTCTTTTTTTGAATGAAGCCATGAACACTAGTTATTAAGTAATATAGTATATATTATTCTTAATAGATTATTAGTTCTGTCTTTTCAAAAAAAATGAACGTGTGTATGATAGAATTATCGACAAGATAGGAGTTGGGGTAGAGAAATGGTTAAAGCAGTGTTTTTTGATTTAGATGATACGCTTCTTTGGGATCATAAAAGTATAAGTGAAGCGTTCAGAGCAACTTGTGAATATGCTCAGGAGAAAGTTGGCGTAGATGCAGATAAGTTAGAAGAAGCAGTGCGTGAAGCTGCGCAACAATTATATGCTTCTTATGAAACATATGAGTTTACGAAAATGATAGGCATTAATCCGTTCGAAGGTCTTTGGGGTAACTTTGGAGATGATACTTTAGAATTTCCAAAAATGAAAGAGATTGTACCAGGTTATCGAAAGGATGCTTGGACACAAGGCTTGAAGGCAATCGGCATTGATAATGAAGAATTTGGAGCAGAGTTAGCTGAACGCTTTCCTCAAGAAAGAAGAAAATCACCTATTCTATATGAAGAAACATTTCAAGTGTTAGATAAGCTAAAGGGTGAATATGCTTTATTGTTATTAACAAACGGCTCACCAGAATTACAAAATACGAAGCTAGAAATTACACCTGAGTTAGTTCCATACTTTGATAAAATCGTCATTTCTGGTGATTTTGGTAAAGGAAAACCAGATGTAAAGATTTTTGAACATGCACTTGAGATTATGAATGTAACGAAAGATGAAGCGATTATGGTTGGTGATAACTTAATGACCGATGTACTTGGAGCTTCGCGTGCAGGCATTAAATCTGTGTGGATTAATCGTCATGATAAAGAAAGAAATGAAGTTGTTCCAACATATGAAATTAAACATTTAGAAGAATTATTTACAATCTTAGATGATTTGAAATAAATAGGAAAAGGTACTTCCGTTTAGCGGGGAGTACCTTTTTATTTATTTGTTATTTCCGAGTTTCCAAATATAAAGGGAAGCAACTGATCCATAAGGAGAATAACGTTTTTTATATTCGTTAAACTGTTCTTTTGTTAAGTCTTCTAAAGCGTACAATCGGGTAAGTCCTCTACGAATGCCTAAATCACCCCAGCTAATTATATCCGAACGCTGCATAGAAAAAATTAATAGCATTTCCGCTGTCCATACACCGATACCATGTAGTGAGGATAATCGATCAATGACTTCTTGGTCAGACAGTTTAGGAAACTCGTCTAATTGTAATTCGCCATTGACGACTGCATCTCCAATACCTTTTATATAGTTCGCTTTTCGTGTAGATAAACCGCATTGTTGAATTTCTTCTACTGTTGCATTAGCAATTATCTGTGGTGAGATTTCGCCAAGATGTTGAATGAGTCTGTTCCACACAGTAGCAGCAGCCTTTGTAGAAATTTGTTGGCTGACAACGCTATTGATTAGTGCGGTGAATAAATCGGGCGTAACTTTCCGTTCAATCATGCCATGTTGTTCGATGAGGTGGGCTAGTTTTTCATCTTTCATTTTTAAATAATCGAGCTCGGTATCACCATATTTAAATGTTTCCATGTTTTTTCTCCAAGTCTAAAAGTAGAATTTTAATATCAAGACCACCACCATAGCCAACTAGTTTTCCATTTGCCCCTATTACACGATGACAAGGTATAACGATTGGCAATGGATTTCGATTATTAGCCATTCCGACTGCACGAACAGCTTTAGGGTTTTCAATGCTTTCAGCTACATCTTTATAGCTCCTTGTTTCTCCATAAGGGATTTCTATTAAAGCTTTCCAGACGCTTTGCATAAATGGTGTACCATTTGGAGCAAGTGGAATGGTGAAGTCTTTACGTTTACCTGCAAAATATTCTTGAATTTGTTGGCCAGCTTCTTTAATTAAGTCTGTTTCAAATTCTATTAAATCCTCAGGTATGTTTTCATTTTGAAAATAAATACGTGTTATAGCTTGCTCTTCTTGAACGACGCCTAATTTGCCGATATCACTTGGATAGAAGTATATATTTTTCATAGGTATAGCCCCCAATTGCTCATATTTATATGTAAAGTATAGCAAATTCTTATAAAGCAAGTCTTACAGTATTTAACCATCTATTTTATTTCATACATACGTTTTAAAAAGTTGTCTATAAGTTGGAAGGTATTTTATTGATATAATGATTTGAGGCATTTATACTTATGACAGTTTAACAACGAGAAAATGGAGCTCGGTTAGGAGAGAATTTAAGGTGAATAAATATTTTAAGGAAATAATAATGATTATACTAGGATCATTTTTATATGCTATAGCTATTAATTCGTTTATTATTCCTGGTAGTTTAGCGGAAGGTGGAGTAACAGGAATCACGATTGTTTTGTATTATCTTTTTGAGTTTTCACCTAGTATTGTGAATTTATCTATTAATTCTGTTTTATTGTTAATTGGATATAAGTTTCTTGATAGAAAGACGATTTTTTACACATTATTTTTTATTCTTAGTAGTTCTATCTTTTTAGCTTTAACGGAAACATGGGTTGTTCATACTGAAAATGTTATTATTTATTGTATTTTTGGTGGCGTATTAATGGGTGCTGGTATAGGTGTAATTGTTAGAGCTGGTGGTACAACGGCTGGATCAGTTATTATTGCGAAAATCTGTAATACATCCTTTCGTTGGAATATTAGCTATACAACTTTATTCGTGGATTTGATTGTTGTTATAGGTTCTATTTACGTAATTGGTTTAGAGAAAATGTTACTTACAATCATTGCTCTGTTTATTGCGACAAAAGTGATGGATTATGTGATTGAAGGATCAAATACGAAGAAGTCTATTACTATTATTTCGGATAAACATGAAGAAATTGCTAAACAAATAGCATTCAAGATTAATAGAGGTATTACAATTATTAAAGGAAAAGGATACTATAGTAATCAAGATAAGGAAGTACTATATGTTATTATCCGTAAACAAGAATTAACTAATCTTCGAAAAATTACAGAGAAAATTGATGATCAAGCATTCATTATTGTTCATGACGTGAAAGATGTTTTAAGTAAGAATTTTATTTAGCACTAAAAAGAAGCTTACAGCTTCTTTTTTTATTTGTATAATTTGACTGAAAAAATATATAATTTAGAAAAAAGAAAATCGGGTGTTGGGAATGGAAATTTTCTCGTTAAGTGGTTCAAGTGGCACAGGTAAAAGTACAAGTGCATTGGCGTTTGCTCATCAGAAGAAGATTCCTGCCATTATTGATGATGGGTTATTAATTGTGAATGGTCAAAAAGTTGCTGGAACATCAGCTAAGTTTGAGAAATATACATTGGCTGCTGTTAAACGTGCTACATTTACTGATGAAAGCCATCGAAAAGAAGTGCAACAAGCTTTGAAAAGCTATTTTATAGGTAAAATTCTTATTATTGGAACATCGGATCGAATGACAAAGTTAATTGCGGATCGTCTAGAAATGGGAAAGATTCAACATCATTATTATGTGGAAGATATTCGTACTTCGAGTGAAATCAAGATGGCACAATATGTGAGAAAGACTGAAGGAAAGCACGTTATACCGATTCCTTATAGACAAGTGGAACAAAACTTTTTTAAGAAGTTAATCCAACGAGGGATGGAGATTTTCTCAAATAAAAAAGAACGAATAGGAGAAACAACTATAGTATTTCCTGACTTCCATAAAGGGAGTATTCACATTGAAAAAAAAGTATTTATAGATATTGTGGAAGAAATTTGTCGAATGAATCCTTATGTTTTACATTATGATTCTATTAAAATTTTTTTAGAAGGGCATCCTTCTGTAAATTTGAATGTAGGAATTGTGTTTCCTATAACGTATGAAATTTTTGAAATAATGGGTGAATTACAGAGTGAAATTCACCAACGCTTCTTAGAATTTTTGAATATAGAGATTAATTCAATTTATATCCATGTAACATCTACATCAACAGTTAAGAAAAAAGAAAGTGTATTGATTAGTGGATGAGTTTGTATGACTAACAGTTAGCTGAGCGAAAAACAACAGCGTCTAAATCTATATAGAAATAAAAAAACACCTTGTTCATAAAGGTGTTTTTTTTAACAAGTGATTCTGACATAAAACTAAACTTTAATTTTGACACAATTAATAAATTTCCTATGCAACATATATTACTTGGAGTTTGTTAAGAATAAGTGAAATTCTTTTGGCATTTTTTATTTTTTTGTACGACGAATAAATTGTGGCTTTCGCTTCTCAACAAATGCTGCAATTCCTTCTGGGAAATCATTTGCATCAACAAAAGGAGTTGAGCCTTTCCACAGTACAGGAGCACTTTCAACACATTCTTGTACTGCTTGTTTAATTGCAAGTAAAGATGCTGGTGATTGAGAAGCTACTAAATTCCCCATACGAATAGCATAACGGTCTAAATCTTTTTCTTTTACAACATAATTGAGCATGCCTACTCGGTACGCTTCTTCAGATTTTAAAATTCGACCTGTATATACTAAATCCTTCGCCATACTTGGACCAATTAAATTAACAAGTCTTTGAGCAAATTTATTGTTTAAAGTAATTCCTAATTTTCCAACTGGAATTCCTAATTTTGCTTTTTCTGATCCAACTCGAATATCACATGCTAAAGCTAGTTCTAACCCAGCTCCCATTGCAGGACCGTTAATAACAGCGATGGTTGGAATAGGTAGAGATTCGAATGTAGAAATCGTTTTTTCCATTGTTACAAATGCATTTTCAGCTTCCTCTAAAGTCATTTGATTAAATTCTTTAATATCCGAACCTGCAGTTAATTGCTCTCCAGCTCCCCTTAATAACAAAACTTTGTTTTTGGGATTTTCAAGTACTTGTAAGGCGGTTTCTGCAAGTTGGTTCCACATATTTGCAGTTAAAGCATTTTTTAAATGAGGGCGATGAATAGTAATTATAGCTAGCCCAGCTGTTTCTTGAAGAACGATTTTTGCTTGTTCGGTTTCCATGCGGTTAATTTTTACTTGCATGCTAGATTCTCCCCATTTCTAACTTTGTCATTTGTTGTCAAAACATTTCTATATCTTCATTATAGTGTAAGATGAGCATGGACTCTAATTAAAAGGGTTAATATATAGAAAATTTTAAATATTGTACTAATACAGGGTGTTTAAGTAGCGGTGACGGTATTTTTCGTTTCTATTTTATGTTTACCATATAGCTCTTTTTTGATTTGTTATAAAACAAGGACTGGTGCTTTTTTATGCGACTTACGATTTTTTGATTAAACAATCAAAAAGGACCGGTGCCGGTATTTCAGTTTGTCTAGCTCCAGCGACCAGCTCCTAGTGGACTTCGCCAATCTCCCTATGATTAGTCAACATTGAATCGCCTATCGTCTCTTCGTGTTTCCTTTATCTCAGTCGATGGGCTCCAGTCCATACGGAGCAAAACGGTCGCTTCCACTTTTCTATTGTCCAACCTTCCACCTGCTATACTCTGTCATAAGCCAATCCGTTTTTGAAACCAAAAGCGGGTTTCAAAGAACGACTCGTCTTATGCCTGCCGCATAGCTCCTTTTTGATTGGAAGTAAAACCAATGAAGTAAATTCACTTATCAAAAAGGACCGGTGCCGGTACTTCAGTTTTTATTGTATAATCATTGTATTATTGTTGAAATGAGGAACGTTTGATGGCAACTACAATTGCGGATATTGCGAGAATTACGGGGTTTGCGAAGAGTACGATTTCTCGTTATTTAAACGGGGGGTCAGTGAGCAAAGAAACGAGTAAGCGGATTGAAGAGGTTATCTCAGAAACCGGTTATTCACCAAATCGATTTGCTCAAAGCTTAAAGGCAAAACAAACGAAAATTATTGGAACAATTGTACCCCGTTTAGATTCATTCGCTACGAACCAAACGCTTATTGGAATCGATGAGCAGTTGAGAGATTATGATTACCAAGTTTTAATTTTGAATACAAGTCAAAATATACAGCGCGAAATTGAAAATATATATACATTACAGAAGCAAAGAGTAGCTGGAATTATACTACTTGCTACAGTTATTACGGAAGAGCATATTAAAGCATTTAACCAGTCTGATATTCCTGCTATTATTGTTGGTCAGGAACATGAGGAAATATACAGTGTTATTCACAATGATTACGATGCCGCATATGAATTAGGGAAAGTGGTATTACAAAAAGGACATCGAAGAATTGCCTTTTTAGGTGTAACGGAAAAGGATATTGCCGTTGGGATTAGAAGAAAAGAGGGATTCCAACAAGCGGTCAGTGAATATAAAAATTGTGATGTGAGATACTATGAAACAAGCTTTAAAATTGAAGACGCAGTTGAATGTGTACCTGAAATATTAAAGGATTTCCAGCCGAGTTTAATTGTTTGTGCAACGGATAATATTGCATTCGGTGCTTTAAAAGCGATACAAAAGAGTGAGCTAACTGTTCCGATGGATGTTTCTATTACTGGATTTGGTGGTTATAGCATGACGGAATTTACAAATCCAGAAATTACAACTGTCAAGTTTCATTATAAAAAGGGTGGAAAATTAGCAGCTCAAAATATGGTGAAGCTTATTAATCAAGAAAAAGTACCATCAACTTCCATCGTGGATTTTGAAGTTATTAGTCGTGAAAGCGTTGACACAAAAAAATAATGCCTTTATAATCTAACAGGAACCGGTTCCATTTATGAGTCGGTGACTAATTGGTTCCTGTTAGGTATTTTTTTGCAACGACAAGGAACCGGTTCCAATTTCAAAAATGGAGGGTGAGACTAAAATGAATCACAAAAAGATAGCAGAAGAAATTCTTGAAGCTCTTGGTGGTAAGGATAATGTTGCAGCAGCTGCGCATTGTTCGACAAGATTACGTCTAGTAATTAATGATGAAACATTAATCGACCAAGCTAAGCTTGATCATATTGATATAGTTAAAGGTACGTTTTCAACAGCAGGTCAGTTCCAAATTATTCTTGGAGCTGGAATTGTAAATATTGTTTATAAAGAGCTGAGTGAACTGACGGGCTTAACAGAAATGTCTACGAAAGAGGTTAGTTCTGTTAGTACGAAGAAAATGAATCCGTTACAGCAATTTGTTAAAATGCTTTCTGATATTTTCGTACCGATTATTCCAGCAATCGTTGCTGGCGGTTTATTAATGGGTTTAAACAACCTATTAACGGCGCAAGATTTCTTTATTGAAGGGAAATCTTTAATCGAAGCTTATCCAGAAATGGCTGATTTAGCGGCATTAATTAATACATTTGCTAACGCGGCATTTGTGTTCTTACCTGTTCTAATAGGCTTCTCCGCAACAAAAAGGTTTGGAGGAAATCCGTATTTAGGAGCTGCACTTGGGATGTTAATGGTGCATCCGGACTTATTGAATGGTTATGGCTATGCGGATGCAGTAGCCAATAATGAAGTGCCAGTTTGGAATATCTTTGGTTTAGAAATCGAGAAAGTAGGTTATCAAGGAACCGTTCTTCCCGTTTTAGTGTCTTCTTTCATCTTAGCAAAAATTGAATTATTTTTACGAAAAAGAGTGCCATCATTCTTAGATAATTTAATTACTCCTCTTGTAGCAATCTTTGTAACGGGTGTTCTGACATTTGTTTTTGTTGGTCCAATTACTCGTGGTGCAGGTAACTTATTAACAGACGGATTAGTTTGGTTATATGACACAACAGGTATGATTGGTGGAGCAATCTTCGGTTTATTGTATGCGCCGATTGTTATCACAGGGATGCATCATAGCTTTATTGCAGTAGAAACGCAATTAATTGCCGATATTGCGAAAACGGGTGGATCATTTATTTTCCCTGTAGCGGCGATGTCAAACGTTGCACAAGGTGGAGCAACATTAGCAGCGTTATTACTAATTAGAGAATCAAAAATGAAAGGTGTTGCTTCGGCAGCAGGTATTTCAGCACTTCTTGGTATTACAGAACCAGCATTATTCGGTGTTAACTTGAAATTACGCTATCCATTTATTGGAGCAATTATTGGTTCTGCAACTGGTGCAGCTTTCATTTCTTTATTCAAAGTAAAAGCAATTGCATTAGGTGCAGCGGGATTACCTGGTATTATATCAATCGCACCAAATTCAATCTTCCACTATATCATCTGTATGGCGATTAGTATTGGTGTAGCATTTACTGTAACGATTGTGTTAGGTAAACGTGATGCAATGAAGCAAAAGAAAAACAACAGTGTAAATCAGCAAGCGGCTTAATGATAGAACGAGATGGGGAATCATAAATTGATTTCCCTTCGTTTGTTTTTAAAACTTTTATTAGAATCAAATGTTTATTATAGAGGAGAATTCGTTGTATGGAATGGACAAGAGAGAGGCGGTATCGCCGCTTACAGGAAGCAAGTGCGGAAGAGTTAAAACAATTAGAAATGACAGTTCAGCAATGTGAATGGAGACAGCATTTTCATATTCAACCACCAACAGGCCTTCTAAATGATCCGAATGGATTTTGCTATTATAACGGCGAATATCATTTATTTTATCAATGGTTTCCGTTAGGACCAGTGCACGGATTGAAATATTGGTATCATACATCATCAAAGGATTTAGTTAACTGGAATTACCACGGGGTAGGTATTGAACCAGGATATTATTATGATAGTCATGGAGCTTATTCAGGTAGTGGAATTGAACATGATGGAAAGCTTCATTTATTATATACAGGAAATGTGCGTGATAAGAACTGGGTGCGCTATCCATATCAGGCGCTAGCTATTATGGATGAAGATTATATTGTAAAGAAGCAGGAAAAAGCAGTTATTGAATCCGTACCTATTGGATACACAGATCATTATCGCGATCCAAAAGTTTGGAAAGAGAATGATACATTTTATATGATTATTGGAGCTCAAAGAGAAAACGAAACTGGTTGCGCAGTTCTATACAGTTCACTAGATTTGAAAGAGTGGAAGTTTGAGGGAGAGCTTGAAACAAACTTAAAAGATTTCGGATTTATGTGGGAATGTCCAGATTATATGGTATTGAATGATAAAGGGGTATTCATCTTCTCTCCGCAAGGGGTAGAGCCTTCTGGTGATAACTATCAAAATATTTATCAATCAGGTTATATAATAGGTAACCCGTTAACAATGCCTAATCGTACGTTCAAGCATGGTGAGTTTCATGAATTAGATAGAGGATTTGATTTCTATGCTCCTCAAACTACACTTGATCCACAAGGGCGACGCATACTTGTCGGATGGATGGGATTACCTGAAATTGCATATCCAACTGATCGAAATGACTGGGCGCATTGCTTAACCGTGCCAAGAGAATTAACAGTTAAAGGTGATAAGCTTATTCAAAAGCCGGTAAAAGAGCTTGAACAATTACGTACAAATGAGCAGAAAGTAAATGGAATGATACAAAATGAAACAGTAGCAAATTTTGATTTACAAGGTACTGTTTATGAGATGATCTGTGAAATGACAAGTGCTGATGCTCATGCATTTGGAATTGAATTCCGAGCTGGGGAAACAAACAAAACAGTCATTACTTATAATAGAAAAGAGAAGAAAATAATCTTAGATCGAAGTCAATCTGGTGAAGCAGTTGGAGAAGAATTTGGAACAACAAGAGCATGTTATATGGATGCTGAAACAATTAAGTTTCATATGTTCGTAGATACATCATCTGTAGAAGTCTTCATTAATGATGGTGAAGAAGTATTCACTGCTCGCATTTTCCCAAACAAAGAGGATAGGAATATTCGCTTCTTCTCTTACAATGGTACAGTGCAATTTGACGCAAGAAAGTGGGATATTACTAAATAAAACTAAAAGCATCTATCAAATTTGATGGATGCTTTTTTTGTAGTTGAGTAGATTGACACACCTTATATACAAATTTTATTAATATTACCAAATTTTGTAGTATTGATAGTGCGCTCGATGATAAGATAAGAGAAAAAGCAAGGAGGAATACTATGGGTAAGAAAAGTAAAATCGCTAGTAATCTATTGTTAGCAAGTTCACTTAGCTTAACTAGTCTTGCAGGTCTCTCATTTACAACACAATCGGTTCATGCGGAAGAATCTATCAAGCAAGTAAACTATGAAAACATTGCAAACGGTTTGATCTTAAGTATTAAAACTGAGAAATGGGATGAAGTTCATAATTCACTCAGTGATAACTTAAAGAAGTATGTAACTAAACCTTTATTATTAGAATGGTGGACTGGCTTTTCAAAAACATACGGTGCTATTTCTAACATTGCATTTAAGGATGTAAAACATAATGCGATTCATACAACGGTCACTTACATATGTACAACTAGTTCAGGTGAATTTGAGTTTCAGTTAAGATTTAATAAGAATGGTCTCGTCGATGATTTTATGCTTACGCAAGTAGCGCCTGGTGTTAAGTATATTACACCGTCCTATGATTTGAAGAATTATACAGAGAAAGATGTTGTTATTGGAAAAGATGAATACGCTCTTCCGGGTAAGTTAACGATTCCGAAAGGTGAAGGTCCGTTTCCTGTTTTAGTGCTTGTGCATGGTTCTGGCCCTCATGATATGGATGAAAGTTTTTATTCTCATAAGCCATTTAGGGATTTAGCTGTTGGGTTGGCTAACGAGGGAATTGCAGTACTTCGATATGAGAAGAGAACGCTGACTCATAATGCAAAGCTTGTATTCGCTCCTACTCATACTGGCACGATTCAAGAAGAAACCGTACTTGATGCAAATTTAGCAGTCGATTTATTAAAGACAACTCCAGAGATTGATGCTAAAAATATTTTTGTCCTTGGGCACAGTCAAGGTGCGTATGCACTTCCTTTAATTTTGCAAGGTGATAAGGATAAGAGTATTAAAGGGGTAATAGGAGCAGCTGGTCCGGCCGGTAAGTTCCAAGATATTCTTCAATGGCAGTTGGAGTGGCAATTAGATCAAATGAAGAAACAGAAAGTACCAGCTGAACAAATTGCATCAATGGAAGCGTATATTAAAGATTTTAAAGAACAAATGGCTTTAGTAAATGATTCGAAATTTTCATTAGAAAATCCTCCTGAAGATTTTCATACTGCACCTGGGTGGAGCTGGTGGTATAATCTGCGTGATTATGTACCAGCTGATGGTGCTAAAGAGCAAAATGTACCAATGTTATTCATTCAAGGAGGAAAGGATCTTCAAGTTCCTGTAACTGAATTTGATAAATGGAGAAAAACGCTGCAAGGAAAAGAAAATGTTCAATTTAAATTATATCCAAATATGTTTCATACACTTTCAGAGTATGCAGGTGAAGTGAACTTTACAACAGAGTATTTAACACCAGGTACTATTTCAGAAGGTGTGATTAAGGATTTGGCTAGTTGGATGAAAACAGGTAAAGTGGCTGAGAAACCGGTTGTCGATCCAACGATGTATAGTGATTATAAGACTGGGGAATATTGGTCTGAAGCATTTGCGTGGGCACTTAATAAAGGTATTATTATAGGCTACGAGGATGAAAAACGTATTAAACCAGAACAAAACATCACAGAAAGCCAGGCTCTAAAAGTCTTATTCCGATATAAATTAGGAACGCCTTTAAAGGATGAATCTATTGAAGCAATTTATGCACTTGCTAAAGATGCAGGAATTAACTTGAAGCAGAAACCGAATGCAATAGTAACACGTGGAGAAGCAGCTGTTTTGTTAGGGAAAATATTCGTGAAGTCGGATATTACACTACAGGAAGCTGTTCAATGGCTATATGAGCAGAATGTTGTTCAAGGATATGGTAGTGAACAAAATCTCGAAGCTTTTAAACCAGATACACCTATTTCGAGAGCACAATTAATGACAGTGCTTTATAATTTGACTCTACAAACAAAATAAATTAAGTTGGAAGAGGTTGCCCTAAGTTCAAACAATGGGACAACCTCTTTTGCTAGAAGTATAGTAATCTAGTTCAATAGTAGAATGATTGGTATTAATTAGCCAGTATTAAATAGGTTTAAAGAATCATTTAATTGGTAAAAGTTCTATATAAGGCGTATTATTAAGTAAAGATTAAAAAAAGTTTATTTTTTTAGGCTTTTTTTATTTAAAAAAAATTCGTTATATTGTAATATTTTCGTGATGCCTAATTAACTTTTATGTGAGTTTGTGCAATGCTTTACAAATTTCCTTTTATGGTTAAATGGGGTTTTAAGGAAATTTTATAGGAGATGGGAATCCTTTAATTCCCGACAAATACGCGGTATGGTTTATCGTATCGTAAAGGAGAATGGGATATGTCAGAAACAATCACGCAAGCAAAAGCTGAACAAGAAGCTGTACAAGTGGCTGCTAATCAACAACAAGATATACTTGATCAGTTGTTAAAACCTGAAGTTCAGGATTCATTGACGGTATTAGTAGAACAACTACCAAAACTTACTGAACTAGTAACAGTTTTGACTAAGTCTTATGACTTTGCACAGCTAGTAATTACTGATGATGTATTAAAGAAAGATACTATGGGTGCAATTACAGACGTATTAGGACCTGTGACGAAATCTGTGAAGAACATTACTGCTAATGCTATTGAAGCAAAAGATCGTGCTGAAGAAAGCAGTGAAGTAATTGGTCTTTTCGGTCTTTTAAGATTACTTAAAGACCCTCAAGCACAAAAACTATTCCGTTTTGTAAATGCATTTTTAGAAGTGTCTGCTGAACGTAACAGCCAAAAGTAATTCTTTATACATTCAATTAGTAAGGACGGGGGATTTACAATGTCAAAACATATTGTCATTCTAGGTGCAGGTTATGGCGGACTTCTTTCAGCTTTAACCGTACGTAAGTATTTAAATAAATCAGAAGCTAAAGTTACTGTAGTTAACCAATTTCCAACTCACCAAATCATCACTGAACTTCATCGTTTAGCAGCTGGAAATATCAATGAGCAAGCTCTTGCTTTACCATTACAAAAGCTATTCAAAGGTAAAGATATTGACCTTCGCATTGCTAAAGTAGATAGTTTCTCAGTTGAAGACAAAGTAGTTAAATTAGATGATGGTTCTTCTTTATCATATGATGCATTAGTCGTAGGATTAGGAAGTATTACAGCGTACTTCGGAATTCCAGGATTAGAAGAGTACAGCATGGTATTAAAATCAGCAAATGATGCTAATAAGATTTATGCTCATATTGAAGATCGCATTCGTGCATATGCAGAAACTAAAGACGAAGCGGATGCTACAATCGTTATCGGCGGTGGCGGACTAACTGGTGTTGAGCTAGTTGGTGAACTAGTTGATATTATGCCTGCTCTTACTAAGAAATACGGTGTAGATGTAAAAGACATCAAGTTAAAATTAGTTGAAGCGGGTCCTAAGATTCTTCCAGTGCTTGCTGATTCACTAATCGAACGTGCAACTGAAAGCTTGGCATCACGTGGAGTAGAATTCTTAACTGGTCTACCTGTAACAAATGTTAAAGGTAACGTAATTGATCTTAAAGATGGTCAACAAATTGTTGCTAACACATTTGTTTGGACTGGTGGAGTACAAGGTAACCCACTAGTAGGCGAATCAGGTCTTGAAGTGAATCGTGGACGTGCAACTGTAAATGATTTCTTACAATCTACTTCTCACAAAGATGTATTTGTTGTAGGTGATAGCGCTGTTTACTTTGCTCCAGATGGTCGTCCATATCCTCCAACTGCACAAATCGCATGGCAAATGGGTGAGCTTGTTGGATACAATTTATACGCCTTATTAGAAAACAAAGCAATGGACACATTCTCACCAATTAACTCTGGTACACTTGCAAGCTTAGGTCGTAAAGATGCTGTTGCTGCAATTGGAGCTAACTCAGCTCAACTTAAAGGTTTACCAGCAACAATTATGAAAGAAGCAAGTAATGTTCGTTACTTGTCTCATATCAAAGGATTATTTGCTTTAACTTATTAAGCAATAGATTAGTTAGTGTGCGAATAAAGCGTGATTGATAGTTTTAGAGAAACCCAAGATTGCTCACTGATGTGAGTATTCTTGGTTTTTTTCATATAGATATATTTTGTTATATATGGGGATGTACATACGAGGCTAGTTTATAAAGCTGATGTAACTTTCTTTGAAGGCATAAAAAAGCTGGGCCAGTCCCAGCTTTTTTACATAACTAGTGAAAATAACCGGAAAATGCTTTCCTCAACTCTTACATACCATTTTTTATTTGCTTCATCTTCTAAAGTGACACGATGTGAATTTTGAATATCACTTTCAAAAATGGCTGTCATATCTTTTGAAGTAGTAGAATTATATATAAAAGCATTTACTTCAAAGTTAAGTTGGAAGCTCCTTATATCTAAATTTGCAGTTCCGATTGTAGTGACGCAATCGTCTATCGTCATGGTTTTGGCATGGATAAAGCCTTCATATTGATAAATTTCTACACCGACTTCAAGAAGCTCTTTTACGTAAGAGGAAATAATTCGATCCACGTAGCGGTTATCGTTTTTACGGGGAACCATCAATCGAACTCTTACTTTAGATAGAGAAGCTGTTTTGATTGCTTCAAGGAATGCTGAATCAGGTACGAAATAAGGTGTTTGGATATCAATGGACTGCTTGGCTGTGTAAATCATTTTAATGAAGGCGTTTTTCAATTCTTCTCCACGTGTATCAGGTCCACTTGAAACAATTTGTACATACTGGTCTCTTAAATGGCTCCAATCTTTTTTTGGGAAAAACTTTTTGAATTTTTCTTTTAAGTTTGCATCGTCTATTTCCTCATGTGAAGCATATCCAAAGTCTTGAAGGAATCGAATTTGTAGCATTTCGACACTTTCACCTTCTAAACGTATATGTGTATCTCTCCAAGGACTAAGCTTGGGATCTCTTGATTCATATTCGATGCCAATATTCATGCCACCTGTATAACCAATTATTCCATCGATTACTACAATCTTTCTATGGTTCCGATAGTTGATGTTCGGACCAAGGATTTTTAATTTTGATGGAAAGAAAGGAAATACCTTACCACCTTTTTCAATAAGATTTTGGAAAGATGATAATGATGTGTGTAAACTTCCGATGTCATCGTAGACTACTCGTACTTCTACACCTTCTTCAGCTTTTTTCTCAAGGATTGAAATTAATTGTTTTCCAATTTCATCTGTTCGAAAAATATAATACAAAATATGAATAGTATCCGTAGCTTGGCGTAAATCTGCAAATAAATCATAATATTTATCTTTGCCGTTGGTATAGATTTTGACATGGTTTTTTGTAGTAAAGAAGCTTTTATTGGCATTTAAATTAAACATCATTAATGATTTATAAATCTCTTCCTTGCCTTCATAGATTTCAATTTGTTCTTGTTGCTTAGTCATATAAGTTGTATATAAATCATCCCATTTCTTTTTTATATGAAAGTTCTTTCGTTTTCTAAACCGCGGACCATTTCCAAAAATTAAATAGAGAATGAATCCGATGTATGGAATAAATAGAAGAAGAAACATCCAAGCAAATATGTAAACGGGCTCTTTTCTTTCTAGAAATATCATTACAAGAATAAGGATGATATTAATAATTAACATGAAGTTCCAAAGAAATGACAGCATATAATTTCACCGAGCTTTCAAAAATCTGAGTTGTTGTTCGTTGTAAACTAGTGTGTATTAGACGACCATAGTTTATTTTACTAGTATGTGTAGTAAGTAATATCCTGTTAAAGGGGAAGGATGATATATAGTAATATTATCAGAAACATATCAACGTAAACCTTAAAGTTCTTGTTATTTTGTTGGGTGGATTGAAGTATATTAGCTCTGTTATTAATTTTTCTTAAAAAGTTATTGACTGTTGGAATATTTGATAGTAATATAGTAATTCCTGAGGCGATATAGTATTTGAAAATATATTTCTTCTGGTGTAGTTGTAAAACTAAGAAACAAGTATACTTCGCATTATGATTGTTTAAAGTGAAAAAAATATTGACAACATAATGATGAAAATGTTATCTTAGTAAAGTCGCTTGAGAGCGATGAAAAATAATAATAAAAAAGTTGTTGACAAGAAACAACAGAAAATGTTATTATATAAAAGTTGCTGTAACGGCAGCGGAAATGATCTTTGAAAACTAAACAAGACAACACGTCAAT
>NZ_HG428743.1:216251-316952 GCF_000380245.2 Bacillus massiliigorillae | reverse complement strand
CAATTTTATTTGGAAAAACACTTCTGTTATCTAGTTTTGAAAGAATGAAAATTCTTCATATGTCTGGTAATGATGGCGAAGAGGCCACACCCGTTCCCATTCCGAACACGGAAGTTAAGCTCTTCAGCGCCGATGGTAGTTGGGGGGTTCCCCCTGTGAGAGTAGGACGTTGCCAGGCATAATCCCATTGGGATTATTTTTTTTGGTTATTTTTTAAGAAATACAAACAATGGCCCGTTGGTCAAGCGGTTAAGACACCGCCCTTTCACGGCGGTAACACGGGTTCGAATCCCGTACGGGTCACCAATAATACAGTTGATAGTTCTTTTAGCTATCCGTTATCAACTTTCAACTATAAACTAACCACGGAGGATTAGCTCAGCTGGGAGAGCACCTGCCTTACAAGCAGGGGGTCGGCGGTTCGATCCCGTCATCCTCCACCATGAAGATGCAGTAGACAGTTCAATGTTGATTGTGAGTAGTTTATTCCTCGAATAACTATAAGCTTTCAACGTATAAAATGCGCCCGTAGCTCAATTGGATAGAGCGTCTGACTACGGATCAGAAGGTTATGGGTTCGACTCCTTTCGGGCGCGCCATTTTTATAATTATTGGGCTATAGCCAAGCGGTAAGGCAACGGATTTTGATTCCGTCATGCGAAGGTTCGAATCCTTCTAGCCCAGCCATCCTTATGCGGGTGTAGTTTAGTGGTAAAACCTCAGCCTTCCAAGCTGATGATGAGAGTTCGATTCTCTTCACCCGCTTAAAATCTTTGGGGGCCTATAGCTCAGCTGGTTAGAGCGCACGCCTGATAAGCGTGAGGTCGGTGGTTCGAGTCCACTTAGGCCCATTATATGTTTAGAAGATAACCCAATGAGGGTTATTTTTTTTGCTTAAATTACAATCGCACCATGCCTATTTGTACAAATTTTACAGAAAACACGGGTGAAATCCATATAATTTTAGTGTAAATCATCCATAGTCCTTACATGAAAAAAAAGATAAATTTATGTTAATAAATTTCTTACTGTAATGGAGGAGGATGACAATGAATAAATATTTGAATTTTATCAATGGAGAGTGGAGAGAGGCTTCATCAGGTGAAAGTGTTCCCGTTACAAACCCAGCAACTGGTGAAGTTATCGGGATGGTTGTTCAATCGACTCAAGAGGATGTTGATGCGGCTGTCCAATCTGCTAAACTAGCGCAAAAATCATGGAGATTAGTGCCTGCACCTAAGCGAGCTGAAATTCTATATAAAGTGGCCTACTTATTACAAGAAAGAAAAGAAGAGTTATCCCAAACTTTAACGCAAGAAATGGGAAAAGTCATTAGTGAAGCTAGAGGAGAAGTACAAGAAGCAATTGATATGGCTTATTACATGGCAGGAGAAGGCCGTCGTCTGTTCGGTGATACCGTTCCTTCAGAGCTACAAAACAAATTTGCGATGAGCGTCCGTGTGCCAATCGGAATTGCAGGCTTAATTACGCCATGGAACTTTCCAATTGCTATTGCTTCGTGGAAGTCATTACCGGCATTGGTTTCAGGTAATGCAGTAGTTTGGAAGCCTGCAACGGAGACACCAGCAGTTGCTCAAGGCTTTGTAAAAATCTATGAAGATGCAGGTTTACCAAAGGGTCTAGTAAACCTTGTAAATGGGTCAGGAAGCGTAGTAGGTAATGCGATGGTTGAACATCCAGACATCGATCTAATTTCGTTTACAGGATCGAATGAGGTAGGAAAACAAATAAATGAACGTGCAGGAGCTTTGTTGAAGCGTACATCGCTTGAAATGGGCGGTAAGAATGCGGTGACGGTATTAGAAGATGCTGACCTTGATCTTGCGGTTGATGGCATTCTGTGGGGTGCTTTTGGAACAAGTGGTCAAAGATGTACAGCATCCAGTCGAATCATCGTACATGAAAAAGTAAAAGCAGAATTAGAGCGCAAATTAGTGGAACGAATCGGTGAACTAAAGCTGGGTAATGGGCTAGATGAAACAGTAAATGTCGGTCCTGTGATTAATCGTTCTTCACTTGAACGAATTGATGAGTATGTGAAGATTGGTCAAGCTGAAGGAGCGAAGCTTTTAGTTGGAGGACGAATTGCGACGGAGAATGGTTTAAATCAAGGAAACTTCTATGCCCCTACCATTTTTACAGATGTGACACCTGATATGAGAATTGCGAAGGAAGAAATCTTCGGCCCTGTCCTTTCCATCATAGAGGTGAAGAGTCTAGAGGAAGCTATTGAAGTCAATAATAGCGTTGAGTTCGGTTTATCAAGCGCTATCTTTACGGCTGATGTGAATCGTGCTTTCCAAGCGATGAATGATTTGGACACAGGTATTGTGTACGTGAATGCAGGAACAACAGGTGCTGAAATCCACTTACCATTTGGTGGCACGAAAGGAACAGGCAATGGTCATCGTGACTCAGGAGTAGCTGCCCTTGATGTGTATACAGAGTGGAAATCCATTTATGTAGACTATAGTGGTAAATTACAACGAGCACAGATTGATAATAATTAATGTGAGAAGGCTACTCTTTTTGAGTAGCCTTCATTACCTCACTTTAATAATAGAACCCTCTAGATGTCCTAATCATCCAATAAAAAAGGAGCCAAAATATGATGAATCATTCTTCGTTTTATAAGGAAAGAGAATATGGATATATAAGTCGAGAAGGAAAAACAACAGACGTAACGCAAAAACGTGGTCAATATATTTCAGGCTATTCCGTCGGTATTTTATATTTAGATGGCTGTTGGTATCCTGTGCTACCTGGAAATGTTGCGAATTTAAGCACCTATCAATTCCCCGTAAGACTTAAAAAAGTACCTAATTGTACAACCTCTCGATTATTAAATGGTGATGCTGACTTATTAGAGAGCGTCATTCAAGCTGCAAAAGAACTAGAAGCAGAAGGTGCAAGAGCCATCTCGGCGGCATGCGGATTCTTTGGCAACTTTCAAGAGAAAGTCGCAAATGCAGTGGACATACCGGTTTACCTCTCAAGCGTCGTGCAAATTCCATGGATTCAAGTCGGTTTGAAGTCTAATCAAAAAGTAGGCATGTTAACAGCCTATGCTGACGGAATGAGTGAAAACTTATTTAAGAGTTGCGGTGTGTACAATACGAATAATGTCGTCATTCAAGACTTAAGTAAATGTACAGAGTTCTCGTGCATATTAGAGGATCGAGGTACGTTTGATAATGAAAAATTGCGAGAAGAAGTAGTGATGGCTGCTGACCAGCTCGTTAAAAACAATCCTGATATCGCTGCGATTCTTTTAGAATGTAGTGATTTACCTCCTTACGCTTCCGATATTCAACGGCAAGTAAAGCTTCCTACCTATGATTTCATCACCTTAATTAATTGGGTTCATCATGCAACGAGTCAAAGACCTTACTATGGTTTTGTGTAAAAAGACTGAAAATTCAGGTAAGTTAGGAGTGATTGTATGAAACAAAGTTTACAGTTTTCTGCGGCAATTGTCGGAGTCATTGTAGGTGCAGGATTTGCTTCTGGACAAGAAATCGTGCAATTCTTTACGTTTTTTGGCTTAAAAGGAACGTTTGGCTCCATTCTAGCAACGGTCTTGTTTGCAATTATATTTATGCGGATTGTACAGCTAGGGAGTATGCTCCAAACTACTTCTCATCAAAAGGTTCTCTATCATATTTGTGGGAAGTATATCGGGATCGTTGTTGACTTTATCATTACATTCTTTTTGTTTGGGGTATTAGTTGTCATGTTTGCTGGTAGTGGCTCACTATTTGAGCAACAGTTTGGCTTACCGAATTATGTTGGTAATATCTTTATGGCTATTATCACGATTTTAACGGTTTGTTTAAACATCCAGAAAATCATATCCATTATGGGGGCATTCACCCCAATTCTATTTGTCATGATATTACTTATTGGTGGTTATTCCGTTGCAACGATGGACTATAATTTTGCTGAATTAAAAGAGTTAAGCAATGTCAAATCGGCTGCTGCTTCTAATTGGGTACTAGGCTCTCTATTATATGTTTCATATGTAACGGCAGCTGGCTTTGCGATGTTAACCGTAATGGGAGGGACAAGCAAGGAGATGAAGTCTAGTCGAAACGGAGGCATTATGGGTGGCATAGCCCTTGGGTTATTAATTCTTCTATTCCACTTTGCAATGATCAGTAAATTCGGTTCTATTCAAAACGTAGATATGCCATCTCTCCTTTTAGCCGATCATCTTTCACCTTGGGTTGCTATTATCATGACAGTATTGATATTAGGGATGATTTATAATACGGCTGTAGGTATGTTGTATTCCTTTACGGTTCGCTTCTTTAAAGCTGATAATCGTAACTTTAAAAAATATATTATTGGCATCGGCATCATTGCATTTCTCGCAAGCTTTGCTGGATTTACAAATCTAGTAGGCACACTATATCCAATCACAGGCTATCTAGGCTTTGTATTAATTGCTGCCATTCTATGGAGTTTCGTGAAAACAAAGAACTTGAAACAAACACAAGAGGCACATACGGAAGACGAGAAGGAAAGTGTCAGTTTATAGAGGAAAGACGTCCCAAAAGTGATGATACATTACTTTTGGGACGTCTTTTTATGCGGTATGCCCTTGCGTTTTAATCGCGAAGTATAACAATAAACAATGTTCAAAGTTATTGATATTAAGCGAGGTGAGCTTGCTGATCTTCTCTAATCGATATACCAATGAATTGCGGTGCAGAAAGAGCTTTCGAGATGTTTCACTTAAATTCATATTGCATTTGCAGTAGGTCATGAAGGTGGAGGCAAGTGTCTCGAAGTTTTCATGCGTCAGAAAGGCATGCATATTCTTCATTAGTTGTTTTTGTATGTAGGGATGTAATCCATTCGCTAGGAGCTCCAAGGTGATGTTTAAGTCGTTATATTGATAGATTCTTGGGGAGATGCTCGTCTTTTTGCCGACGGTTAAGGCTTTTAAGGCATCTTGATACGATTCTCTTATACCAATGATATCCCCTTTTATCTCACCAATAGAGATGGCAGCCTTGGCATTATATTTCACTTCTATGTATTGATTAAATCGATGAAATTTATGTTTGATTTTTTTGAAGAACATATCACTAGTCTCTGTTGAATTGACTGTTTTTAAAAGGATGAATTGCTCGATGGTTAAGGAAGAAACAATATCTTGTTTATTGTCGATTAAGTAGTATTTTACATCATGCATTAAATCTGTTTGGAGCTGTACAGTAACTTCTTCATCTTGGAGGGCTGATGATTTCAAAGAAAGGATATCAATATCAAGAAGTATGCAGGCTCTATTGAGGTTTAAATCATAGCCAAGTATTTGCCCATATCGCATCACCCGATTGTAATCATCTTCATCTGTGGAATGAATTAGGTGGTGAATGAACGTATCTGTTTTTTTAGTCTCCAGAATGTCTATTTCTTGCTTCATAAACTCCTGGCACATCATTTCTACGTAGCTTTTAATCATTTGCGTATATTTCTTCACTTCTTCTGGGTCACCGATGATTCCTAATACGCCGATGTATTCGCGATTAAAGATAATTGGAACGGCTGAACCAGGTAGCACATTGTCTAACGATTTCACTTCCTCTACTTCATAGCAAATCATTTGCTTTCTTTTTAATACATTTAGTGATGCTTGGTGAAAAGTTCCGAGGCGCTGACGATCGGTCGCTCCAATAATATAACCCTTTTCATCGGTAATACTGATTGGATGACCGATAATTTCCGAGGTGTTCTCCGCAATCTTTTGAGCGATTTTTTCTAATAG
Organism: Bacillus massiliigorillae; assembly: GCF_000380245.2. Taxonomy (GTDB): domain Bacteria; phylum Bacillota; class Bacilli; order Bacillales; family DSM-1321; genus Bacillus_AD; species Bacillus_AD massiliigorillae. The sequence continues at coordinate 311,158 of NZ_HG428743.1, read as the reverse complement.
CATAAGCAACTCCCCCTTTTTGTAGATGGTTAACATAGTACATTCAATTTTAATGTGTAATTTCCTTGTTAAAATGACTGATTTTTTGCGTCATAATGCAATTTTTTTTGTGGAATTTAAACATAGTTTCAATATGGCGTAAAGGATTACAGTTATAACAAGAAATCATTTGAAGAAAAGGTGGTTATGGTATGCAAAATAAAGCAGATGTTCTCATTGTTGGTGGAGGCGTTATTGGTTCTAGTATTGCGTATAATCTTTTAAATGATGGATTTACTGGTCGAATCATTGTTTTTGAAAAAGATAGTGTATACGAATTCGCCTCAACACCTCGAAGCGCAGGTGGTTTTCGTCAATTGTACACAACCGATGTGAATGTACAGCTAAGTCGCTATAGCCTAAGTATTTATAAAGAATTTGCAGAGAAAATGGCAATCGATGGGGAGAAAGTAGAAATCGATTTTAAACAAAGAGGTTACCTATTCCTTGCAACAGAGGAAATGATGCCTCGTTTTTCCAAACATTTAGCTATGCAGCATAAGAACGGTGTGTCTTCTCAACTTCTAGAAAAACACGGATTACTAGATATTATCCCAGAACTAACGCTGGATGATTTGGCAGGAGGTCTATATTGCTCGGAAAGTGGTTACTTAGATCCGTATTCGGTCATGCAAGGTTATATTAAAGCATCGAAGTTTTTAGGAGCAGAATATGTCTATGATGAAGTTGAAAGCCTTCTGACAGAAAATGACCGTATCAAAGGGGTTAAACTAGCGAACGGCACTGAATACTACGCGCCTATTGTGATTAACTGTGCAGGAGCGTGGGCTTCTTTACTAAGTGAACAAGCCAATCTTCCTCTGCCTGTTATTCCAATACCTAGACAAATCTTTCAATTCGACGTCGGACAATCTTTACAAAAGTATTTACCATTAACGATGGACCCAACAGGTGTCTATTTCCGTCACGAAGGTGAGAAGTTCATTGCGGGTTATGCAGAAGATGTGGTAAGGAAAATCGATTTTAGCTGGAGACGCTCTGATTTTGAAGAAAATGTGTGGCCAATTTTAGCACACCGTGTGAAAAACTTCGAACAAGTTAAAATCACAGGTGGATGGGCAGGGCTGTATGACTTCAATACGAAAGATCATAATGCCATTATTGGCGAATATCCAACCATGAAAGGCTACTTTGTTGCATTTGGCTTCAGTGGTCATGGCATGCAGCAGGCACCTGCTGTTGGAAAAGGTCTCTCAGAACTCATTCGCAAAGGCAAATACGAAACATTAGACTTAACACCGTTACGCGTAGAACGCTTTGCGGAGAATGAATTAGTTATTGAGGATGCTATTTATTAACAAAGTGAAGATCAACTCTTGTAATCATTTACTTATTATAGGAACAAGATATATTAATTTAGGAGATTTTATATGAATTAATAGAAACTTCCTTACTCTGTATTAACCTTTTTAAGAGTTTTTTAACAACTAAATTAATAGTTTGGAAAATTATTGAAATCCGTTAAAATTAGTAAAAAAGGAGGTAGTGCAGTGGGAAATACTATTGAAAAGATTTTATCGGCGAAGAGTATTAGAACATCTGCAGAAGAGTTACAAGCATTGACACAACAGTGGGAGTCAATTCAATTATTAAAGAATGATTTTAGGAGTGTAGAATTGAACGACTATGATATTGCTATGACTCACACTCTGGGAGGTGCTCATGATGAATAAAAAATGGAATGAGAGCACGATTTCAGAGTTAGCTCCTCTTATTAAAAATAAAGAAGTTTCACCAGTAGAAGTGACAAGAGCTGTCATTGATCAGATTGAAACATTAAATAATAAATTAAATGCGTATATTAATGTCACCGTAGATAAAGCTTTGGAACAAGCTGAAGTAGCTGAGAAAGAAGTATTATCGGGGAATTACCGTGGGCCTTTACATGGCATTCCTATGGCTATTAAAGATAATATTTATTTTGCTAATGAAGTTACAACGATGGGATCAAAGATTCATAAAGAGTTTGTTTCAAAAGATAATGCTACAGTTGTTACTAAATTAAAAGAAGCAGGTACTATTTTTACAGGGAAATTAAATTTACATGAGTATGCTTGGGGGGCAACGAATAATAATCCTCATTTTGGACCATGTCGTAATCCATGGGATTTGGAAAGAATTTCGGGTGGCTCAAGTGGTGGTTCAGGTGTCTCAACAGCATCGCATATGACAATTGCTGCTTTGGGTACTGATACAGGTGGATCTATTCGCATACCTTCCTCATTTTGCGGTATTACAGGTTTAAAACCAACACACGGATTAGTAAGTAAATATGGAGCTTTTCCCTTAGGGTGGTCTTTAGATCACATTGGTCCTATGGCGAAGAGTGCGAAAGATGCAGCGTATATATTAGAAGCCATTTCAGGATATGACGCCAAAGATCCTACGTCAGTAAATAGGGCTATTCCTTCTTATTCGAATGAATTAACAGGTTCAATTAAAGGGCTAAAAATTGGCATTAATGAAGAGTACTTTTTTAATAACGTTGATGCACCTATAGAGAAAACAGTGAGGAATGCGATTTCGTCATTAGAAAAATACGGAGCCACTATTGAAGTGGTGAAATTACCGACACTTTCTTATGTTGAATATGCCGAAATGATTACTATCATAACGGAAGCCAGTGCGATACATCATGATAATTTGATTAAAAGAGAAGAAGATTTCGGAGATGATGTTCGTTTCTTATTAAAACTGGGTGAGATTCCTTCGGCAGTTGATTATTTACAGGCACAGCAAATACGTTTGCAATTGAATCGTGAATTTAAAGATTTGTTTACGAAAGTAGATGTGCTAATTACTCCTACACATCCAGTTTTACCACCAAAAATAGGCCAAGATATGGTGTCTCTAAATGGAACGGAAGTTAGTTTCTTAGATCAAATTATTCGGTTTACAGGTCCATTTAATTTAACAGGATTACCAGCAGTTACGGTACCATGTGGATTTGTTAATAATCTTCCTGTGGGTATGCAAATTGTTGGACCCGCCTTTAAAGAAGGAAGAATATTAAATGTGGCACATGCTCTTGAACAAATACATCCTGAGTTTTCCCAAACCCCAAGCTTGATACAGTATACAAATAAATAGATGAAAGAATAGCCCTAATTCTATGAATTAGGGCTATTTAGATTGTAGAACCAATATTGTTTTAATAGAGTTCTAGGAAGCAGACACGCATCTCTTGGCGGCAACTCGTCATTAATTCCTATCCTAAGAGAGACCTTTAACCTATATATACTCCGGAACCATGAGAAAACTTTATTATTATCAGATTATTTAGACTATTGAAAATAATAGTAGATTAACTTATACTTCTATTAAGCTTCGTAATAATTGAAATGATATTTCAATTATTGAAACGAAAAGGAAGGAGTAAGTATTTCTGAAGCATGATTTGGTTTGGAAAATACATAATTATAGGAGGAATGTGGATGTATGGAGCATGGAGATGGTATCGAGAAAAATCATTTATTTTAAAGATTTCGGTAGGTTTCTTACTAGGAATATGTATAGGTCTGATTTTTGGTCCATCAGCACATGTATTGGAGCCGTTAGGTACTATTTTCTTAAAACTTCTCAAAATGGCAGTTGTTCCACTTATTTTACTTACAGTAATCGTGTCTATTAACAATACCAACCCAAAGGAATTAGGTCGTATAGGAGGAAAGATATTTCCATACTTCATTATTACAACGGCTTTGGCAGTTATTTTAGGTATTGGAATTGCTGAATTCATTAATCCCGGCACGGGGTTAAAGATGCCTAATGGTACGAATATGGAGGTACCCGAAGCGCCCTCTCTAATAGATGTATTACTACAAGTTATACCTACTAACGTTTTTTCTGCGCTTGCGAATGGCGATATATTAAGTATAGTTTTTTTAGCTGTTATTGTTGGCTTTGCCATCTCTTTTATGAGACATTCAGCTGAAACTCAAATGAAAGAATGGGGCAATCTTTTATTGAAATTTGCGGAGGCAGGAAGTGAAGTTACTTTCCGTATTCTGAGTGGAATCTTACAATATGCACCAATTGGTGTGTTAGGGATTACTGCGACAACAATTGGTAATCAAGGTTTTGATACGTTAATTGCCCTTAGTAAATATGTCATTGCTTCTTATGTAGGTGTTGGTGTGCAAATATTTATCATCTTCCCGATTATACTCCTCTTGTTTAAAGTTCCTGTTATTAAATTCTTTAAGAATACACGTGAAGCGATTATTACAGCTTTCGTTACATCTAGTAGTCTAGCGACACTCCCAGTTACACTAAAGAGTGCAAAAAAAGCTGGTATTAGTGATAAAGTAGCTAATTTTTGCTTACCAGTAGGTGCTACAGTAAATATGAACGGTTCTGCAATTCATTTTGGTGTTGGAGTTGTTTTTGCCGCAAATATTATGGGATATGAATTAAGTATTGGTGCCATAGTTGGTATTATTTTAGCAGGAACATTAGCTGCCATTGGCACAGCTGGAGTCCCTGGAGCTGGATTAATTGGTATGTCTATTGTATTTACGCAAGCAGGTCTCCCGATTGAAATTGTCGGACTGACAGCTGGGGTAAACGTCATCACCGATATGATATTCACAACTTGTAATGTGACAGGTGATATTGTCGGTGCTGCAGTTGTTGATCAGTCAGAAAAGAAACATGAATTGACAGCATTCAATGCGAATGAAATTGCGAATGAAAGTATGACGGAATAATAATTTCTTATCATAATAAAAAAAGATCAATCTCGCGTTTGAAGGAGATTGATCTTTTAATAGTGTGAAAGAATGCCCTATTGACTAAGAGTTCGATAATAACTTTTCAATCGTTCCCCTGCTTCTACTAATCTTTCGATTGAAACGGAAAGAGAAATGCGGAAATACCCTTCCCCTCCTTCACCAAAGGCAGTACCAGGTGTGACGACAACCCCAACCTCTTGGAGCAATGTTTCTGCGAATTCAAAAGAAGTAAACCCTTGAGGCACCTCAGCCCATATGAAGAAACTTCCACGTGGAACATGAGCATGGATTCCAATATCATTTAGCAGTTCAATCACTTTCATCATGCGCTCTTTATATATGGCATTGTTTTGAGAAATAAAGCTTTGCTCGCTTGCTAAAGCAAATGCAGCAGCTTTTTGTATGGGGATAAATTGTCCTGTATCAGTATTGTTTTTTACAACGGCTAATGCTTTAATCATAGAACGATTTCCTACAACATAGCCAATTCTCCAACCAGTCATATTATAGGTTTTGGAGAAAGAACCGAATTCAACGGCGATATCTTTCGCTCCTTCTGCTTGCAGAATACTAGGAGCTTCGTAGTTATCAAATGTAATCATATTGTAAGCAAAGTCATGTGCGACAGGAATCTGATACTTCTTTGCGAACTGGACTACTTTTTGAAAAAACGCTATATCAACGGTTGCTGCTGTAGGATTGCCAGGATAGTTAAGGAGCATTAACTTAGCTAGTTCAAGGACAGTAGTAGGAATAGCATTTAACTCAGGCTTAAAATCGAGTTCTTTTTTTAAAGGCATAGTAAAGGGCACACCGTTTGCTAGCTGAATGGCTGTACGGTAGACACCATAACCAGGATCTGGTGTTAATACGACTTCTCCTGGATCAATCATAGCCGGAATTAAATGGGCAAGCCCCTCTTTCGAGCCAATTAATATTAGTACTTCTGTTTCTGCATCAAGCTCAACTCCGTATTGACGCCTATAAAATTCAGAAATAGCTATTCGTAATTCGGGTATTCCATTATAGCTAGGATATTTCATATTAGCTGGGTTATCCAACTCTTCTTTTAGTTTATTGACAATATGCAATGGTGTTGAAAAATCAGGATCTCCAATGCCAAGATCAATAACATCTATTCCTTTCTTTTTCAGTTCAGCTTTCTTTTTATTAATACTAGAAAAAACATAAGGGGGTATTTGGGAAATTCGCTTTGAATGAAAGATCATTCGTATTCTCTCCTTCCATATTGGTAGTAAAAGTAAAGAGAAGCCTTTCGTTAAAGTGTTAGAAAGGCTTCATTATTGCATTATTAAGCATTTGTTTGTTGTACTTTTGCTTGGTTTACGGAAAGAATATCTGGATTTGATAGCACTTCAATCAGTGTTGTTTTATTGGATGCAATTGCTCGTTGTAAGGCAGGAATAAACTCATCATTTTTTGTTACTCTTTCACCATTACATCCAAAGATTTCAGCGAGCTTTGAGAAGTTAGGGTTGGATAATTCAGTTCCTACTACGCGATCTGGAAAGTGCTTTTCTTGGTGAGCACGAATGGTTCCGTATAAATTATTATTAACCACAATCGCTATAACAGGGATATTGTAGTGAATCGATGTTGCCAGTTCTTGCATAGTCATCATAAATCCACCGTCCCCGGAAAAAGAAATGACAGGTTGATTAGGGTGTGCAAGCTTTGCCCCTAGTGCGGCTGGTAAACCGTATCCCATGGCACCAGATGTTGGACCGATATAAGTCTTCGGCTGCTCAAATCGATAGTATTTAGAAAGCCATCCAAAAAAGTTTCCTGCATCACTTGTAATAATGGCATTCTTCGGGGTGTGAGAAACGAAATCATGAAGCATTCCATCTAAATCCACATATTCTTCTGAATATGCTTTTTGAGGGGTAGAAAATGCCATATAACTGCTATGAAGCTGATTGACAAGTTTCATACGATTAGAATTCGTTTGATCTATAGAAATGCTTTCGTTTAGGTTTTGAAGAAATGAATGTACGTCTGAAACGATAGCAAGTGACGCTGTATACACTTTTCCAATTATTTCTTGAGAAATATCAATATGTATTAAATCAACTCCAGGCTTTAAGAGTGAATAATCTTGCGTCGTAACTTGGGAAAATCTTGTGCCAATCGCTATGACTAAATCTGCATCATAAATATAATCTAATAAATCTTTGTTTGAACCAAACCCTAGCCACCCAGCATAGGAAGGATGTTCATTTGGAAAAGCATCAAATCTTCGAAAAGCTGTAGCAACAGGTAAAGCTAGCTTCTCAGCTACTTCGACTAATAAAGGAGTGGAGTCAGAGGCAGTCACTCCTCCACCTGCTATAATGATTGGTTTTTTCGCTTTTGTAATCTTTTGTAGCACTTCATTAATATGTTTTTTGTTAGCTTCAGGTGTAGTTGGTTGTGTGTTGTGGTATTGATCTTGAGGATTTTGAACGATGTCTTCTAACATATCATGAGGTAAGGATACTACGACTGGACCAGGTCTACCTGATGTAGCCATATGAAAGGCACGATTAACTATTTCAGGAATCCGTTTGGCATCTTGAATTTCCACAGTCCATTTGCAAATATGACCAAAAAATGCAGCTAAATCTACTTCTTGAAAAGCTTCTTTCCCGATGTAATCACGTTCTACCTGTCCGAGAAAAGCAACAACTGGTGTTGAATCTTGCATCGCGGTATGAAGCCCAATTGAAAGATTTGCAGCTCCTACACCACGAGTCGCCATACAAACGCCCACTTTTCCAGATGCTTTCGCGTAGGCCTCAGCCATAAATGCAGCACCACCCTCATGACGAGTCGAAATGAGTTCAATATTTTCGTGATTATAAAGACCATCTAAAACACTAAGATAACTTTCACCAGGAACGCAAAATACTTTGTCAATCTTTGCCTTCTCTAAAGCTTCTACTATTAAATGCCCACCTAATTTACTCAATATCAATCGCTCCTTATCTTGTTTCAATTATTGAAACGTTATTTCATTTTATGATATTATGATGGTAACATATAAAAAACAGAAGAGCAATAAATTTTCAGAACATTCAGTTTGTTGGGTGGTATAGTTTTATCAGAGGGTATAGGGACTATTTGAAAGACGTTGGAAATGGGGGAAATACATGAATCAAAGTGTAGTTAAAGCACTAGCATTATTAGATTATTTTTCAAAAGATCAAAAAGAATTAACGCTTGGGGAGTTAGCTGAAAAGTCCAATCTTACTAAACCAACAGCTCATCGTTTGCTTTCCTCATTAGAGGAATGTGGTTTCCTAACAAAAGTGAAACATAATAATCAAGATGTACGTTATCGATTAGGCTTAAAATTGCTTGATTTAGGTAGTCTTGTTGCTGATCAGTTCGAGCTTCGAGATGTAGCATTACCTTTCATGAGACAATTGTGTGCTGATATTAATGAAGTGGTTCACTTAGTTATATTAGACAAAGATGAGGCTGTATATATCGAAAAGGTTGAAACGAACCATGCGATTCGTTTATACACACGAGTTGGCAAACGCTCTGAGCTATACATAGGGTCAGGGCCAAAACTACTACTTGCATATTTACCAGAACCGGAAAGACAAGCACTGATTAAAAAAATGACTTTTAAAAAGTTAACGGAACAAACGATTGATAATGAGGCAGTTTTACAAGAAGAAATTCTAAAAATTAGAGAATTAGGCTATGCACTAAGTAGAGGAGAACAAGACAGAGAGACCATCGGTATTTCGTATCCAATCTATAATCATAAAAAAGAAGTAGTAGCCGCCTTAAATGTCAGTGGTCCAGAATTAAGAATTGATGATCAGTTTATGGAAGTAGTAAAAGAAAAAACAGAGAAAATGGCTATGCGTATTTCTATGGAATTGGGTTATGCAGGAGCTAGAGATACCTAAAAACATCTCTTCTCTCACCAGAAGTTTATGTTGAGGGCTTTTATATAAAAAGTAGATATAAGAGGATTATCATTGAAGAAAACAACCTTTCATGGAAGAAACGTTGTTTTCTTGTTTTATTCCATTAATTCTTCAGCACTCCAAGTATTCAAAATCAGTATTTACATTTGATTTGAATACCAACCATTGGTCAGCGCGTTCATTTCAGCAATAAGCCTAATTACTTTTAATAAAAGACGGATAATGCTACGTTTAGAAAATGAAAAATATTTTTGTTTATTTTCGAAAACTGAAACTATTTCTATTCGACCATCGTCAAATCGAATGCTAGATTCAGAAAGGAGATACACATTAATATTAAGCCTATAATTCTACTTATTGTATAAAGGATATGAAGAAAGTGAAGAAATTTAAAGAAATAAAAGAAAAGAAAAAATCGCACATCCCTTTGAGACTAAACATCCTCTTTTTTGCTATTTTTTTGTTGTTTGTCGCCCTCGTTCTCCGTTTAGGAATCGTACAAATTATTTATGGGGATGATTATCGACGTGAAGTTGAACGAACAGAAGATATTATGATCAATAATTCTGTTCCTCGTGGAATTATGTATGATCGAAATGGACAAGTGATGGTCGATAATGTAGCTTTAAATGCGATTACATATACACGCACTCAAAATACAACGACAGATGAAATATTAGAAGTGGCTCAAAAGCTGGCAACGCTGATAGATAAATCTACAAACAAAGTAACAGAGCGTGATATGAAGGATTACTGGATTTTAGTGAATCCTAAAAAAGCTAAGAAGAAAATAACAAAAGAAGATAATAAGCTTTTGGCTGAAGAAAAAATAGATAATAAGGAAGTTTATAAACGTCAAATAGAGCGAATTACAGAGAAAGATCTTGCGTCTATATCGAAAGATGAATTAAAAGTTTTAGCTATCTTCAGAGAAATGAATAGTGCAAAAGCTTTAACGCCTCAGATTATTAAGACGAAAACAACAAGAATGAAGAATGGAACTCTGCAAGTGGTTGAAGAGGTTACCGATAGAGAAGTTGCCGAAGTGAGTGAAAACTTAGAATCTTTACCAGGAGTGGATGTAACAACGGATTGGGATCGTACATATCCTTTTGATAAAACATTAAAAACCGTTATTGGTAATGTATCAAAATCCGATCAGGGTCTACCATTAGAAAGCCTTGATTACTATTTAGCTAGAGATTATAGCCGTAATGATCGAGTGGGTACGAGTTATATAGAAGCCCAATATGAAGATGTTCTGCAAGGACAAAAAACAAAAGTGAAGAATATAACTGACAAGGGCGGCAGTGTTGTCGAATCTACACAGATTTCAGAAGGAAATAGAGGAAAAGATTTAGTATTAACAGTTGATATGGATTTACAATTGGCTATTGATCAAATTATTGAAGAAGAACTTAGAGCGAAAAAATCGTATGGTGGTACATATCTTTTAGATAGAGCCTTTGTTGTAATGATGAATCCAAAAACTGGCGAAATATTAGCTATGTCTGGTAAACAATTTGTTAAAGATAAAGAAACAGGTAAAACCGAATTACAGGATTATGCTTTAGGAAATATCACTTCTTCTTATACAATGGGATCTGTTGTAAAAGGTGCCACAGTTTTAACTGGCTATCAAACAGGTGTTTTGAAACCAGGAGAAGTGAAAGTAGATAGCCCTGTAAAAATTGGAGATCTTACTAAAAAATCATGGAAAAACATGGGGGCGATTAGTGATTTAACAGCGTTAAAACAATCATCTAACGTTTATATGTTTAAAATTGCTATGGATATCGGAAAAGGTCATTATGTCTATGGACGTCCATTAAGTATAGATACACAAGCATTTGATACAATGCGCAAATATTATAATCAATTTGGGTTAGGAATTCGTACCGGAATAGATTTGCCAAATGAATCAAAAGGATTTCCGGGTCCAGATAGAATTCCAGGTAAATTGCTAGATTTAGCAATTGGTCAGTTTGATACGTATACACCTCTGCAATTAGTACAATATGTTTCTACGATTGCAAATGGAGGAAATCGAATCCAACCTCATATTGTAAAATCTATTCATGACCCTAGTAAGAATAGTAAAGAATTAGGACCTGTTTTCCAAGAAATTGATCCAGTTGTATTAAATCGAATACCTATGAAACAGGAATGGATTGAACGTGTTCAAACCGGATTTAAACAAGTTATGCAATCACCAGGAGGAACCGGCTATAGTAAGTTCGGTGGAGCAAAATATAACATGGCAGGTAAGACAGGTACAGCACAATCATTCTATGATGGACCAGAGAAGAAAAAATATGGAGCACTTCAAACTATGAATTTAACTACGGTAGGTTATGCGCCAGCAGATAACCCAGAAGTTGCTATTTCTGTTGTTGTTCCTTGGGCTTATCAAGGTGCAACAGGTCATAGCATGAATATGGATATTGCAAAAAAAGTAATGGATAAATATTTCGAACTCAAAAATAAGAAAGATGTTACAGAAAAATAAATGTGAGAAGGAGCTGTGATTGCAGCTCCTTTTCATATGCAACTAAGTAATCACTGAAGCCTATACAATCAATAAAGAAAAGAATAAAACAACTTTTCTAGGAACGTTGTTTTATTCTTTTCTGCTTCTCTTCTATTCTTTATCATCGTTTCAATAGTTTTTTCACTCAATAAAAATCTATGAACTCCCCTTCTCTCCCCCAGCCTAAATAGTTATGTATTTTTGGGGAGAGACTAATTCCTTACTAAAAATAGTTCTATAAAATTGTCTTACTCTAGTATAAATCTTCCAGAATACGTTAATATTATAAATAGGATATTCTTAAATTTAAAGAGGGTTTTTTTATGATGTTCAATATTCGCTCATTATTATTTGTGATAGGTTGTCTAGCTATTTGTGGAATTGGATTAAAAGGAATTATAACAGGGGTAACACAGTCTATAACATTATCTTACGTCTTAGCTATTCTTGGCTTGGTTGGAATTATAAGTAGTGGCATACAGTGCATCAAAGGAAGAACCTCATAACCTTTATCCCGTTCAAACTGGTGCTAAGACTCCCACTTAAACAAGGCAGTGGAGACACGTAGACGAGTAAGTGGGAGATCAAGCACCAGTAAGAATCCGATTATTAGTTGAACCTTATTTAGCAGTAGATAGAACGGTTGATTAGAATCAAAGAAGAAAATAACCTTTCTATGAAGAAACGTTGTTTTCTTCTTTTTGGTTCTATTACTTCGCTTGTTGCTTTAACCATTCCTTGTATTCGGCTTCAGTATATTCATCTGTTTTGATTACCGTCCATTGGTCACCTTTTTTTTGTAGGTAAAGTTCCATTAAAAGTTCTCCACCAGATTCACCAAAGTCTTTTCGCAAGTAACTAATGCCACCATGAATACGCACAATGACCTCATCATCATTTAGAGTTTTTACTTTTAATTGATCATGACTTTCCATACTGAAGTTTGCGTCAATCAATGTAAAATGTTGATTCAATCTTTCAACCTCATCCTTTTCTACGTTAATCCCATTCTTTAAATCTATATTCTCCATTAATTCAGGATACTGTTTCCATAGAATTGTAATATCGTTATGTACGGTAGCCTGTGTGCGGTAATACATATACCTTATGACAGAACTTGAATAGTTCAACCAATCAGATGGTGCTGGTTCAATAAAGCCATCTACAACCTTTTTTGTTTTACTATCATCTGTTTTGGATTCAGGCTGCTGACAGCCAGCTAAAGAAATTCCGAGTATCGCGATTAAACTTATTAAAAGATATTTTTTCATTATGCCCCCCTACTTACTATTTTACTTCTCTATTAAACTAAAATTATTCATATATGTATAATAATAGAAGTGAAGTGCATGATTCAATTAATCTCTCTTTTTGTCTTGCTAAATAAGTAGATTAGTAAAAAAAAGAAAACAACCTTCCTAGAAACGTTGTTTTCTTTTTTCTATTAATCTTCTATTCCATCAAATAAATGATTTTGTAATTGCTTATTCGCTTCCATCACAATTAATGTCGTTAAGTAGTTTCTTGTGAAAATGGTCAAGTTATCGCCATATCGGAAGTCATCAATTTTTTCACTAATATCATACCAGATGAAAAACTCATCGACTTCATCGATAGTTAAGAAATCTTCATGTATAACATGCTCACGGACAACCTTGTATACATCATAAGCCACATCGAGAACATCCTCATCGCTATACACAATTTTCCTTAAGAGGACGTATATATAGTAGAGTACACACTCTTCCTTGGTGGGCTCCTGCAGTTGTAATTCTTTTTTTGCCCTTGAATAATATGATTCTACTTCAAAAATATTGAGTGGTTCGTTAAGAGAAGCAAGAATTGTGAGCGATGGTGTGGACATATTTTTTTCTAGCATGTGGATTGCCCAATTCACATAATCAGGCGAAGTTACTTTTCCTTCAAATTTCTTATAGAACAAAAGTTTAGTATTCATTTATACCCTCTTTAATTAATTTCTACAATGACTCGCATGAAAAGGATAAATTAAGAAAGAAAACAACCTTTCAACGAAGAAACGTTGTTTTCTTTTTATTTTTCGTTTCTTTTTTCAATGCTTTCTTTTTTGTATTAACAGAACGAAAACAAAAATGATGGCTGGAATACCGTATAGGAGAAATTGCAGTACGTAATCGCCTAGATGCATAGTGCCTTATCCTCCCCTTTTTCTAGATAGTTAGGAACAGAAGTTATGCATTATTTGACTTGTTCATTTCGCTTGATGGATTCTAGCAGTTGAAGATCTCGTTTTTGGTGTTTACTTATGTTGAGATAACCGATGACGGTTACGACTAATGCTCCTAACGCATCAACAATGATGTCCTCCATCGTATCCGAAACGGCTTCATGTCCTGTTAAGACGATTCCATCGGCAGTGATAAACTTTTGCATGTTTGTTCCTAACACGCCATCAGCTAGAAATTCATAGATTTCCCAAACTGTTCCGCATGTGACCGCAAAACAAAAGGCAAATAGTGCCACGAAGAAAGGGCTTAATCGGATGTTTAGCTTCTCTGTGTTATTAAAAAATTGAACAATCAAGAAGCCTAACGCTCCCAGCATTGCAGCACTAAAGCAATGGAGAATTAAATCCCAATAAGGAACCTTGTAATAAAAATTTCTCACTTCGCCAAGGTAAATGGCACAAAATAAGAAAAGAAAATACATGATTTCCATGATATCTGGAATATCAATTCGAAACCGTTTTTCCACCTTTGACGGAAGAAAAATGACAATACAGCCTGTTACACATTGTAAAATCATTAATACATAGTCACTTTTTACTCGATCATATTCATTTTGTGCTACTCCTGATGGTGCAGTAACTAACATATAAATGGCATAAAATATCGATAATAGAAGTAATATAAGGACCGTCCAAAAAATAAAATTTTTACGTTTATTGAACTTTCGAAAATTCACCTGATTCCTCCTCTTCCTAGGAATGTTTAGAAACATTCCTTTTCTATTATAGAGTAATTTCAATCTTAAATTACTATTTCATTCTAATTAACTACCCAATATTCGGTTTTGTATGCAAAGGTTCTTATCTTTCTAGTAATTATTCTGTAAGAAGTAGAACAAGAATGGAAACAACTAATCTTCTAAGGAATAAACGTTGTTTTCTTCGTATGATAACCTCTCTGCTCCTTTCAGATGAAGTGCAATAAATTCTAATGTAGAAGTGGGTAAAGAAGATGATAAAATATAATAAAAGACAAACTATACAAAAGAGGTGCTAGTTCAGCAGATGTTCAAATATACGGTTTGTTTCGTGAAAAAAAATAATCATATACTCATGCTTAATCGAGAGAAGACACCCATTATGGGTGTTTGGAATGGAGTAGGTGGCAAAATCGAGCAAGGTGAATCACCTGATGAAGGTGCACTGCGTGAAGTGTTTGAGGAAACAGGAATACAAGTAGAGCACTTTTTTTCGAAAGGTATTGTTACCTGGGACACTTCAAATGGAGAAAAAGATGGCATATATGTCTATTTGTATGAAATAGAACATGATGTATTAGGTGATACGCCCGTAAAAACAAGAGAAGGCATTTTAGACTGGAAAGCGATTGATTGGATTCTCCACCCTCATAATCTTGGTATTGCGGAAATGGTTGCTCAATACTTACCTGTTTTGATGGAGAAAGAAGGGGTGCATTCATTCAAATATCATGATGGGCATATATTATATATCGAATCATGAATCTACACTTTGTCCTTAGCAACTTCAGGGCTACGCTTGAGTGAGTACAGAAGTAGATCAGCATAGCAATCAACAAAAGAAAACAACGTTTCCTCCAAGAAACGTTGTTTTCTTCTTTTATTTTTCATTAATCAACGGGTATATCAATAATCCTATTATATGGTTTCATAAAGTGCATCCCGTTAATTAATACGTATTCAGGCATTGTTTTTGTGTCAAAAATCAAGGTGCGTTCTTTTAATATTCGTCCATCATTTTCTGTCGTCAGGATTTCGTTTACAGTTGTTTCTAATGGAGTCACTGTATTTTGAGCAGAGATAGATACACCATCAAGCATCACATCTTGCTCTGTCGAAATTGTTAATTCAATTCCCTTTTCGGTTGTTGCGACATTTTTAACCCATAGTTCTTTACTAGCAAGAGATATTGGTTTCTTGTCAGTAGAAGTAAGAGAAAGTTTTTGATCTAGCTTTTTATATCCGGCAAACTCTTTTACAACGAGTTGTAGTGAATCCAGTTGTTTTGGTAGTGCATCATAACGAATGTCAAACTCTCGTCCGATGAGTGCTGATTGGACACTTCCGCCTTTTACTTCAATCGGTTTTCCATTTGCGATTAGTTGAACCCCATCTAATGCGGAATCTACTCGGTCAAAGTTCTTTACATTTAATGAGCCTTTGATGACAGTTAAAGTTGGTGTAGCTGTAATGGAATGGAATGTAATAGTCCCTTTGTCAACTTTTACAGTTTTTCTTATAGAGTGTTCTGTCTTGGCTTGCATGGCTTTGTTTGGATTATAAGGAAAAGTCATCTGTCCCTCTTTTGTTTGCCCATTCTTAGAAACTTCCCGGAAGTGTAACGTTAATTGTTTCGCGAACGGATTGACAGGCTCAAAAGACATGGTCCCTTTTACTTCTGTCTTCTCTTCATTCATTGAGGAGATGCTGCCTTCAGCATTGGATTCGGTTAAAAAACCGGATATATTAGAAAGCATGAAGAAATCAGATGTTTGTTCATCTATTCCATCTGGATTACGTAACGTGTAATACATGATTAATCGATTCGCATCTGTCATTATGCCATTAAGGATAAAATCAGTACTGTCTTGTAGTTTTGTCTTTTTCTCGATGACTTGTCCCATTCCCTCCTCGTTTAAGTCTTGTAAAGTGCCTGACATTAAATCATCAAACCCAAATAGCTTCTTACTATAAAAGGCCAATGCGTTGTAATGATAGCTAAAGATGAAGAGACAGAATATGCTAGCCACTGCTACTGACCAAAGAGGTACTTTCCGTTTCTTACTTTTAGGAGGTATAGAGTGCAACGCATTTCGTAATCTCATTTCTAACTCCTCTGGCGCTGTTATGGATTCTAGACGTTTCTTCTCTTCCATCAATTGTTTCTCGATGTTATTCATCGTTTTCACCTCCATAATATGCTCGTAGCTTCTTTAAGCCTTGAAAGATTCTTGATTTAACCGTACCAATCGAAACCTGTGTAACATCTGCGATGGTTTGATAATCAAAGTCATGAAAATACTTTAATTGAATAGCTTCCTTTTGTTGCTCATTTAACTGCACTAGCAGTGCCTGCATATCCATTTGCTGCTCACGTTTTATATAAACATCAGCAGTTAAAGGCTGATGCTGTTCGTGCTCGCTCACCGTATTCCAATCATCGATTAAAACGATTTTCTTTTGCTTATCCAGTAGGGTTTTACAAATATTCACGAGTATCGTCTTGCTCCAACTATAGAAAGCTTCTTCTTTTTTGAGTTGATGAATTTTTTCATATAATATTACAATCATTTCTTCCATAGCATCCATCGCGTCATGCGAACTTTTCATATAGGTGAGAGCCAGTCGATAATAGTCATCTTGTTGTGCCATAATCAATTGAAGTAAGGCTTCTTTGTTGCCTTTCTTCGCCTTTTTCACTAATCGAACGACATTCATTCCTTCACCTCTCCTCCTATAAGAGTGTTGAACATGAAAAAAAGTTCATTTTTTCTATAAAAAAATACTTGTATGATAAAGTTCATTTATTTTCGCATAGGAGTAAGCTGGGATTCAACATGGATAGACTATGCTTTGAGGAATATAGGTAGAAAGGAAGGAGGTAGAAAGGAAGGAGGTAATCTTCTTTGGAAGAAACGTTGTTTTCTTCATATCAATATAGCCAATAGAAAAGGGATATTCATTCAGCTACGAATGGATATCCCTTTTCTATTGTTATCCGATTGTACATTCTTCTGTATGATCTTCTGCTTCAAAAACCAATAATGTGGATTCTGTAGAACCGTCAACAAGCTGAGGTATTGTCGAGCTTAATTTATATCCTTTTTGACCGTAATGATTCAAATGCTTTGTTAATTCTTCTAATGATGATTGAGCATCTACTGATCCTTTAATTTTTGATACGTTATATTTATAAATTTTCATCTGCTTATCTCCAAGTTAGTGTATTAGATGTTTTTCTTTATGAGTCAAATATATCATTAAAGCTTTAAAAGTCATCCAATAGAGGGGGGTGTTTCCAGCAGTGATCCAAAAGAAAAGATATCAAGGAATTAATCTTTTTTGGAATAAACGTTGTTTTCTTCTTTTATTTTTTAGTGACGAAAGAAAAAACGATTCCCCGTAATGAAGAATCGTCTTTAGTATTCCTATCAGAATTTCTTAGGATTTTTCACTTTGATGGAAGCCACTTCACCACATTCTTTACAAAAGGTAATAATTAATGGAGAACTGCCAAACATTTTATCTACTGGAGTAACGCTGGTATAACCATTTCCTAACTTTCCTTGTGTGAACGTATTATTTCCGCAAGCCCGACAAAATCCAACGGTTGTCATTTACATCACCTCGAAAATTACTTTTCTCCTGTACTCTATATTACGTACCCAGCAAGCTGAATAATATAAACGTTTCTGATATTATGATCAGTTATTGTGAAGATATAAAAGAAACTATCTTCTTTGGAAGAAACGTTGTTTTCTTTTCAAGATTTATAAAGATATTTTGTAAATAGCTTCTATTTTCTTATTTAAAGTTTAAAATAAAGATTCTCGTAGAATGAATTAAAGAGTAAAAGGAGTTAGGAATACACATGACTATAGAAGATTCAATCATAGTATTTGAAACAGAGTCATATGAAGAAGCAGAGGAATTTTTAGAAACACAACGTTTTGAACCTTATCAAAGATTACGCCATATGTTTATGGCTGCGGAAATGGACTTATATAAAAGTACAACCTTCTTAGATTTCAGAGTGTTTAAAGAGGAAGATCTAGTGCAAGGTGAAGTATATACATATAACCTAGATTTCAGACGAATGGACGGAAATGAAGGTATTCATTACTTCTCGATTTGGGGAGCAAAGGCAACTTTACACGATGAACCAATTGTCGTTTCACTTAATTATCTTGATGAAAACTTTGAAACTCTAAAGCAATACATTGTATTTGAAAATGGAGAGTATTATTTGAATTAGAATGAAATAAAGAAAACAACTTTTCATGGAAGAAACGTTGTTTTCTTCTTTATTAGGGTGGGGATGGTATGAAGAAGATATTGAGTATATTTCTTCTAGCACTTTTAGCTGTACTGACATCATGCGGAGGGAATTCTATAACTGTGAATTCCTAATTGGAAGTGATTGGTAAATGTCGTTCTGACGATTATAAGGAGTACTGGATAATTGCCTATGATTTTAATAATCAGCAAAAAGAGGAAGCATTTAAAATTCTTGTGCAGGAAGAAATGGTTTGGAACTTGATTGAGGAAGGGAAAGAGTATTTTGCTGTGTATGCAAAGAAGGATAATGAATCTTGGTTTTTGCAGCAAATCGAACATATAGATTCGGATAAGAATTTATGAAAATAGTTAGACATGAATCTTGGGGATAGGAACATCGAAAGAAAAATATATAATAAAGAAGAAAACAATTTATCTATAAAGAAACGTTGTTTTCTTCTTTTGTTTATTCTTATGCAGAGATTTGATTTTATACAATGCTACTAATAGTGAGGGGTTAAATGCATAAAATTTAGAATAATAAATATAAAGAAAAGAAATAATAAATTCCGAAATAGAATATCTTGACTTCGAGATGTTTATGATTTATAGTTATAAACAGATAATCAATAAACAAACACGACGATAAAAATTGTGCTCTTAGCCGTTATCGTCTTATATTTTAAGATAATATCTCGAAATAGAGATATACTAATGGGAGGAAATTTTCAATGACAAAATATGTAGTAGATCAATCACATTCACACATCGGTTTCCAAGTAAAACACATGATGGTATCAAAAGTGAAGGGGACTTTTGAAGGCTATAGCGCAGAAGTAGAAGCGACAAACTTAGCAGATCTTACAACAGCAAACATCGCTTTCACTTTCGATGTGGCAAGTATCAACACAAAAAGCGAAGATCGCGATAATCACTTAAAATCAGCAGACTTTTTCGATACAGAAAAGTATCCTGAAATCAAATTCCAATCTACAACTATTACAGGTGCAGGTAGCGACTTTGAAGTGACTGGTAACTTAACAGTGAAAGATGTAACAAAACCAGTAACATTTGAAGTAACTTACAACGGTAAAGGCACTAACCCTTGGGGCGTTGAAGTTTACGGATTTGAAGCTGAAACAAAAATCAACCGTGAAGAATTCGGTTTAACTTGGAACGCAGCACTTGAAACAGGTGGCGTGTTAGTTGGTAAAGATATTAAAATCAATCTTGAATTTGAATTAAATCCAGAAGCTTAAAACTACAGTTGTTAGTTTTAAAAAAGGCTGTTCAAAAAGTGATTTGTAATCCTTTTTGAACAGCCTTTTACGTTTTATTGCAATATACGTTTATCGAGATGCTTTTGGCGGTTGGCATACGTCACATTTACGTTGATTATTATTTTTAAACTTTGTAAATGTTTTTTCAAAGTTGCTACCACATGCACATTTAAATAGTAACTTTTGAGAAAAGCCATGATATTCCGTTGTTAGCAGCTTGCTATCCGAATTTTTCTCAACAAATTCTTTAATCTTACCAATTGTCCATCGTTTGTTCATTCTTATACACCTCTATATTTTATGACTAGGCGGAGGCTTTTGTTGGCGTCCGTTCAATTATGAGTAAAAGTCGTAATTATCCTAAGTGCTTCATTATAACATGAGCTCGTACACAATTAAACAGATGGAGAGAATCATAGTCAATTCTTAAGTAGCTAACATTTCCTGATAGTAGTAGAAGGTAATGCAATTATAGTTTTTGTTTTAAGGGGCAAGTTTGAAAGAAATCAAACTTTCAAGGAAGAAACGTTGTTTTCTTGTTTTGTTTATTTTTATGTTTGCTTTCGTAGATGTCTACTTATCCCTTTACGTTTTTAATTTGTTCTTTTTTTTATACGGAACTGTAGATATTTTAAGAGTAGTTTCTATATATTCAACTAATATATCTGAATATTCAGATATATATGATATAGTATAGCTCTATAAATGAATAGAAGAGGAGGCATCAATAGTCATGCAAGAAAATCGCTTACGTACAAATTTTAAAGACTTACGTCAGAGTTTGAATGTAAATACGATTAGCGCTGGTTTAGTTGCATCTATTTTTGGGTGTACAGGTCCAGCGTTAATTATTATTGGAGGTGCTACAAGTGGTGGATTGACGTATGCTGAAACGATAAGCTGGATCTTTGCTGTTTATTTTTTTAGTGGCTTACTAGGCATATTCTTGTCATTGAAATATCGTCAACCCATTGCAGGTGCTCATTCTATTGCTGGAGCTGTACTAGTTGCGGGTTCCTTAACTCATTTTTCATTAAATGAAGCAATAGGTGCTTATATAGTAGCTAATATTCTCGTTATTATTCTTGGTGCAACAGGGTTAATTGATAAGGCGATGAAATGGATACCACTTCCCATTGTGATGGGGATGATTGTTGGTGTGATGATTCGTTTTTCGACGGAAATGATTAAATCTGTTACTGTTTCACCATTATTAGCAGGTTCAGCTATTCTTGTGTTTTTACTATCATCGAGATTCTTAAAAAAAGTTCCCCCTGTTTTAATGGCTTTAATTGTAGCTGTTATATTAGCAGTTATTACGGGTGCATTCCAACTGCAGAATGTACATAATTCATTTATTCTTCCTCACTTAGTAATGCCGTCATTTAGTCTTGATGCGATTGTATCTATTGGTATCCCACTTGCGCTTCTTATCATTTGTACGGAAAATGCCCAAGGAACAGGAGTATTGATGGCTCAAGGATACAAGCCACCAAATAATGCAATGGCTATTAACGGTTCCATCGTTGGTCTTGTCGCTTCATTCTTTGGTGCTCACGCAATCAATATTGCAGGACCAATGACAGCTATTTGTTCAGCAACTGAAGTGGGGAAAAAGGAAGATAGATATGCAGCATCATTTGTAAATGGATTTTTCTTTTCTGTCTTTGGTCTATTCGCGGCAGTAGTTGTTCCATTTGTTATCGCTATGCCAAGTGTCATTGTTACGGTGATTGCAGGATTAGCTATGTTGGGTGTTCTGACGAATTCATTAAAAGCAGGTTTTTCTGATAGCAAATTTCAAATGGGTGCTTTTTTTGCCTTAATTATTGGTATGTCGGGTGTGAATTTCTTAAATATTGGTGCTCCCTTGTGGGCCATCATCGGAAGTTTATTTGTTTCTCTTTTAATTGAAAAAGATCATTTTGCGTTTAAAACGAAGGCAGATAAGACTGAAACGTTAAAGACGGGAACGGGTATTTGAATAATTTTTTACGGGTTGTCCGTTTACATATCATTGCACTATTCTTGTAAATATTCATTTGTAGATTTGTTTATATGAATAAAGTTTTTAAGAAAACAACCTTTCAAGGAAGAAACGTTGTTTTCTTCTTTTCGTTAAGTATGCAGAATATACAGCTCTGGATTTATTACATGTATATTTTTCCTACATCATATATAATTTAGAGAGGTTTTCGAAACAAATAGAATATTTTTAAAATTATATAGTGATAGAGGAGACAGGCAGATGAAGGGCATGAAGAATGCACTATTAGTAAGTTTTGTTGTTGCGACTGTGAATTTGTTTTCAGGTTGTGAGAATGAAGAAGGGCATGATAGTGAACTTATTAATAGTACAACAGAAAAGGTCGATACTCAGTCGTTAAAATCGATAGAGACAAAATTTACGACAGTAGATTTGAGTAATCTTGGTGAGGGTTTGGATATATTTGATAGGAAAAACAATCCTCAATATGAGTTAAGCGATCCAGCTGATTGGGTTTCGATTTCGGGTCAAGAAAAAATAACGGTTGATGGAAAAGGCCCGTTTGGCACAGAAGAGGGGATTGCTACGATTGTTTTAAAGGATGATGTGGAAAAGACGACCGTGACTTATTCGTTAAATGATAAGTACGATAGAGGGACGCAGCATACACCGAAGGAAGTAGAAGGCATTGATGATACACATGTCTTTGTGACAATTGGACATGGATATGGAACGGTTTCAAATGGTGGCGATTTATATGTATTGAATTTGGAGACGAATAAGGCATATCCAGTTACATTAACGAAACAAAAAGGCGACGTATTAGATATTCGAAGTAATCCAGATGGAAGCTTTACTTATTTTGAATATGTATATGATGATGAGAATTTTGAAGAAGGCCATTATGAAGAGGGCAGAATTATTTTAGAACAGAATAAATAAATAATGGAAGAAAACAATATTTCTAGAAAGAAAGATTGTTTTCTTCTTTTCTTTTTTCGGAAGGAAGCTTGTTGGAATCCATAATGAGCGAAACAAATCCTTGGTGGTAATAGTCTTCGTTTAATATTGTTTTCTTAAAATTATGTTCCAAATTAGCAATAGATTATTAGGAACACATACTAGAATCACTGCTGACAGAAGAAAGAACTCCTGATATTGGTGTTCTTTGTATGAGAACCAACGCAAATTATAATTCCACAATAGAGTATTCATAACCTAATGTTGTCATGAATTTATACATATCCTCTGTGGAAATAAAAAGAGTCTTTGTGTTGTCATTAGCATGAAAACTCATGAATTTTTCTGAAAGCATCTCTTTATCTAAGTAGACCTTTATATCCTGATCAACATTGTTTAGCAATCCAAAAATGGAAACAACACCAGGAGGTAATGCCATTTTTTCCATTAACCTTTCGGGCGAACAAAAGCTCATCCGTTTTTCATTAAGAGTTTCCGCAAGATGCTCCATATCAAGTCGCTTTCCATCATCCATAACCACTAAATAGTATGCAGTCTTTTTTTTATTACAAAGAAATAGTGTTTTAGTACGTACACCTTCTTTACCAACAATATAGCTGTCTGCTTCTTCTGTTGTCAAAGCAGGAAGATGTTCAACTACATCAAATGGAATGTTCATTTTATTTAATACAGCATATACAACCTGGTATTGTTCCAATGAAAAGACCTCCAATTTTTATGTATAATACTATTTTACTATAATTGTATATGTAATTGAACAATTTAAAATGTTCAGTAATTCAATAACAAAAAAGAGCTGTAATCAACTCTTTTTGTTATTGAAGGATAATCGATTAGTATGTAAAATCGCACACCTATTATGACATGCAAATGGGTGTGCGATTAATGAGAAATATTTATCTTTTTTATGCTTCCTTATTTTTGTACATTTGCCTTCAACCATTGCAGCATTTTCTGGTCGTTGCTTTTGTTTTGACGTTTGATTTTGTTGCGCATGTAGCGAGAGAGGGTGCTGTGTGAAATTCCGATTTCTTCTGCTACTTTGCGAATGCTGAGTTTAAGTGATTCTATCGTTTGCTTCATTAATTCCGGGCTTAGGACAATGTTATCGGTTGGCTCATGGAATGTGAAGGACGCTTGCACTTGCACAGGCTGTGGCACGGGTTGATCAATCACCACGGGTGCCGGTGGCTGCAGTTTTGTTTTGGGCTTGTCCACTTGTTTAATATCATAGATTTCTGTGCGCTGAATGGAGCTTACATTGATTTTCTTGGCGTTTTCTTTGGCTACGAAATCAGGAGGAAGAATGGTCACGTTAATCTGTATCCAGTAGTCCTTGAACCAGCCCTTTTTTCCGACGCGCTGTTCGTCGATGGGCTCGCTATAGTGCCAGTTTTGAATGACGCCGTCTTGCTGTAAGTCATCTAAAATATGTTCGAATTTATCACGTACTTGCACGCCATTGTAACGAGAGGAGAAATCCATCGTTTTTAAGAGCGTGGATACCTTGAACGGTTGGTGGATGGTGCGCTTTAAGGCACGGATTTTCCACTGGTAGTTTAAGTAACGGGTTAATCGCTTATGTTCACGCTGTGTGAAGTGGCTATATTGGAATACCTTCAAATCGAGTAAGCCAAGTGACTGCTTCGTGCCATCTAGGTAGGGCATGAGCACGGATGATGGCTTGATTTGCAGGGCATAAATCCCTTTTGGTTCGTTCGTCTTCTTATCGAAAGCGACACGGATTTTTCCGATTTCAAACATACGTGTATAGTCTTTGAACATGTATAGCTCGTTTTCTTCCAAGTTTTCGGTGTTAATCACCTTGATTTGGTCTTCACCCATGGAAACCCATACGCTAGAAAGGGCAGCCACACGTTTCATAATATTGAAGCGTTCCTTTTCCCGGAAATACAGTTCTTCTCCACTTGCTTGCTTCTCGGCATAACGAAGTCGCAGGGCATCATCACTGTGAAATTCAATGTAACCATTACGGTCTTTTGGCATGACCATCCATAGGTAAGAGATTAAGTCGAAGAGGTCAGCAGTCATTTCATCGAGTGAATTGATGGTGGACTCTAATAGATTCAGCCACATTTTCGGTTGGCCAGCGCTACTTTCGACTAATTGATTAGGACGTAGCTCAGCAAGTCCACGTACATTACCTTGGTTGTCGACGATTTCTGTGCCTAAAATGCCGGTTTCTTTTTCTTTGAAGCCTTTTTTCTTTGTGACAATATCGCGCATTAGGTGGTAATCGGAGTCCATGCTGGAATAGATATAGTCTTGATTCATCGTGTCATCGATGGCGTTTTGGTTTTGGCTATTGAGCGATTCTTCTGCTTGATGTTCGCTCGTAAAGTAAGGTTCGACAAGGCTTACGATGGAATCTTTATAATTAATGATCGCCTCTTTAATCATATGCTTGGTGATCGGCTTATCTTGATATATGGTTTTCGTAAAGAAGGTATAAAGGGCATAGAAGCTTTGGCTCATGGTGCCATCGGGTGCTTGTATGCTTTTTTCATCTTCGGTCATCGTGAGCGCTTGCTGCTGCCACTGCGTGAGCACTTGCGGTCGATCAAGGAAGAGAAATTTGCTTTCTTCGTAAATGGCTATCTTGAGCCATGGATAAGTTAATATAAGTGCATCTGGAATACTAGTATAATTCACCGAGTTCTAACTTCCTTTCAGGATATACGGCTTAATAGTTCTATTATAGCAAAAATGTCGTGATTGCTAATCGTGTTAAGTACGTTTGTTTTCGATGCTTTGTTTGTACGAAGCAAGTCATCGACCATGAACGACTTTTGAATGAGATAAAAGTTTTTTCGAAATAATGAAACGAATACTTATTTCACTCGTACTAATAGGAAGAGAAGGTTTAGTTAGTAGCTTTAAAAGGTATTCAAAATACTAGAAGGGTGGTCATACGATGTTATTTGGAAAAGAAATGAAGAAAATGCTGAAAAAATCGATAGAGATTCCTTATGAGGATATCTCGGTCTATCCGACAGTGAGTATGACAAAGGATGCTATTGCTAAGTACTGTGCCAAAGAAGGCTTAGATTATGAATTCCTTGGTGTGAACGAAGATGAAACGATGCTTATGACAATTGATGGTATTCAATACGAGGTTATCCATGGTTTATACGCAAGAGGTAGCTATGGTATTCAAATTAGGCAAGTGTGAAAAGATATTGTACATAGAGGAACTGCGGATGCAGTTCTTTTTGTTTTAGTAGGAGAAGTGAAAAAAATAATAATTCAAAAAAAAAGAGTTTTTCAAACAAAGCGTTATACTTGCAAGTGAGTAGAATGATGAAAATTAGGTCTAATTTATTAAGTAATTTATTAGTGAAAGGAACGGTTTTTCTTATGATGAAGTGGACATGTGTAATTGGTTGGTTCTGCGTATGGGGCGTTATTAGCCAGCTTTTACCTTTACCGACTAATGCAATTTTTAATATTGCTCAGGCGCTTGTTCTTGCTGCAGGTGGTTATGCGATTATTTTCTACTTTGATAAACGAGAAAAAGTAAGTAGAGCAGCACGAAGTAATAAGTAGTAATTGTATATATGAAAAGAGTGAGGTATGGCGCTCTTTTGTCGGGAAAACGCAACAGTATTGGTTGCGTTTTTTTACATAGTTAAAAATGGTATAATAAGGGAAAAGGTGGCGTGATTTGTAAGGGCTGTGATGGGACTTCATTTGTACAGGCAACCGATTATATTAATCTCCGTCCTTTAGATAAAGTGAAACTATAATCGGTGGGGGGGCATTCATCCCCCACCGATTATTAGTTGAACCAATCGGGTTCTTACTGGTGCTTGATCTCCCACTTACTCGTCTACGTATCTTTACTGCCTTGTTGAAGTGGGAGTCTTAGCACTAGTTTGAACGGGATAAAAAAATCGCGATTGGTTCAGAGAAAATATATTTTGTCTGCTTGGATTGTGGGGAAGTGCTGTCGATTAGGATTAAAAATCCTAAGAAGTTAACATGAGGTCTCTAGTCAGAATGAGAGCTTGTAAGAATACTTTTCATCGTTGGGAATATATACAGAGTAGGAATGTACGCTGTTTGTGGTGAAAGGAGAGTTGTTATGATTAATTTATTGAATGCATTGAACGAGACGAGAAAGAAGCTAGAGAATGAGATTGCTTTAGTAGGTGATGCTCAGTTTAATAGTAAGCCAGATAAGAATACGTGGAGTATCGCACAAGTTTGCCATCATTTAGTTTTAGTAGAAGAGGCGTCGCTAAAGGCTATTGCATATGGATTAAAAGAGTTGGATAGTATCACAAAAGAGCATAAAAATATTCAACTAATCATGCTAGATCGCACAACAAAGATTAAGGCACCTAGAGTTGTTGAACCAGATGCAAAACCATTTCAAGTGCAGCAAATGTTGGATTTATTGCAGAATTCGAGAGGAAAATCGCTGACTTTTCTTAATACGATTGATGATAAATCGATATTAGAGACAAAATCAGTGAAGCATCCTGCTTTAGACGAATTACGTCTTGATCAATGGATTGAACAAATTTATTTGCACGAACAGCGACACATCGAGCAAATCCAAGAGCTAAAAGTACTTTTAGAAGCATAGCATTGTAGAATCATGATTGTAGGGAGGAACTGTACCTTAATTGTTAGTGGTGTCTAACAATTGGGGTGTAGTTCCTTTTCTTAATGTAGGTTGCCTTTCAAAATTAGAAATAATTATTATACATTTGGAGTAAAGTGAATAGAACTGCCCTTATATTTTCAAAGTGTAGATGATTGACTTTACATAAAGAATATTTATATAATCTTAACTCGACTGAAATTTTTGAACGGTTAGGAGGTTGTGTCACAATGAGTCACATATTTGAAACGGAATTAAAGCGATTACAAAAGGTTTTATCTACGCTAGATGAGCAATTAGATAAGCTCGAAAGGGTTCCTGTTTATCATGGAGACAATTTTAGCGAGCAGATTCTTGAAAGTATGCGGGAGTTAGATCGGCAAAACCTACGGATTGGTGTACAAGAACCATACTTTGGGCGGTTAGATTTTCAAGAGGATGGTCAATTAGAGCCAAATCCGATTTATATTGGCAAAGTCGGTGCTTCCGATGTGGAAACGATGAAACCATTCGTGATTGATTGGCGTGCACCTGTTGCCAGTATGTTTTATTCCTTCACTGGTGGTGAAGAACTGGCTTTCTATCAATCACCCGATGGATTAGTAGAAGGAGAGGTCCATCTAAAAAGAAACATTGCTATTCGCAAAAGAGAATTGGAACGTGTTGTTGATACGTATGTAAAGGGAAGTGAAGATGTATCACTGACGGACGATTTTCTCTTATATCGATTGGGTGAAAACAAAGATAATAAATTAAAGGATATTGTTTCAACGATACAATCCGAGCAAAATGATATTATCCGAGCTGAGAAAAATAAACCATTATTGATTCAAGGGGTTGCAGGGAGTGGAAAAACAACAGTCGCTTTACATCGCCTTGCTTTTTTAATTTATGAATATCGTGAACAGCTACAAGCAGACAGAATGATTATCTTTGCTCCAAACAGTTTGTTTTTAGACTATATTTCTGGAGTACTTCCGGAACTTGGTGTAGGTCATATTAAGCAAACAACTTTTCCTGAGTGGGCGTTAACTCAATTAGATAATGTGGTGAAATTAAAGCATCCAGAAGAAAAATTGCAGGAAGCTTTCTCAATCAATCGTGACAACGAGAAAGTTATGCTTGGTAAATTAAAGGGCTCGATGAAGTTCAAGGCATTTATTGAAGAAAGTATCATTCAATTTGAAAAAAATCTAGTGCCAACAACTAATTTAGAGCTATGGAATCGAGCTATCATTACAGTAGATGAAATAAAGAAGTGGTTATTTGAATATAAGCATTACCCATTACTGAAGCGTAGGGAACGATTAGTGGCTCGAATCAAGCGTTGGATGGAGATTGAGCTTAAAAAGTTCGAAGGTACGAATGAGAAAAAGCTATTGAAAAAAGAAGCTAACAAACGATTAAATGCGTATATGAAGTTTTGGCCTAAAGTGACTCCTTTATCATTTTATACGTCGATGATGAAACAAAAAGAAATAGTAGAACTATTGCCTGAAGTACTTGTTCGAGAAACAGAAAAGAATTGTCGTAAAAAAGAAGTATATATAGAAGATTTAGCACCACTCTTATATATTCATCATCAGTTAACAGGAATAGAAGGTAAGCAAAAATTTCATCATGTGGTCATCGATGAGGCACAAGACTTTTCACCATTCCAAATTCATATTTTGAAAGAGCTGACATTGGGTAATTCTTTTACGATTTTAGGAGATTTATCTCAGGCAATTTATGATTATCAAGGTATTGAGGACTGGAATGATTTTAAAGAAGTGTTTCAAGAAACGGGTTATTACGAATTGACGAGAAGTTACCGTTCTACAAAGGAAATTATTGAATTTGCCAATGAGGTCATTAAGCATGCTGAAGTTCCAGTAGGTCTAGCAACACCTGTTTTTCGTAGTGGTGAAAAAGTGAAGGTGATTGCTACGGATGATCAATTTACTGAAATTGTGAAGGTTCTACAAGATTTACGGAATGAAAACCTAAAGACAATCGCAATTATAGGCAGAACAGATGTTGAATGTCGTAAAATACACGAACAACTACTAACAGTAGGAATCAAGGCAAACGTCATTGAAGCGAATCAAAGTAAATATGAAGGCGGTATTTCAGTAGTGCCGGTTTATTTAGCTAAAGGATTAGAATTTGATGCAGTGCTACTTATCGATGTAGATGCGAGTCACTATAAGGATTCAAAGTCTGATGCTAAATTATTATATGTAGGATGTACGCGTGCTCTCCATGACTTACGAATTTTCCATTCTGGCGAAGCATCTCCGTTAATTCAGGGAATATAAGAAGGATTTTATCCCGTTCAAACTGGAGCTAAGACTCCCACTTCAACAAGGCAGTGAAGGCACGTAGACGAGTAAGTGGGAGATCAAGCACCAGTAAGAACCCGATTAAAGTTTCACTTTATCGGATTGATGAGCTGTTAAAAGGCTGTTTGTACTTTCATAATGTTATAGTTAGTCCAAAAACAACTTCACACAAAAAGGGAGATAAACATTATGAAAGTCATTGCGCCTAAGCCTTTTTATTATAGAGGAGGGAATAAAGCCGTCCTTCTGTTACACGGTTTTACCGGAAACACTGTCGATGTAAGAAAGTTAGGGAAGTATTTGCAGGAACGTGGTTATACTTGTTATGCCCCACTGTATAAAGGGCATGGATTGGAACCGGAGAAAATCATTCAAACAGAACCAGCTGATTGGTGGCAAGATGTGATAGATGGATATCATTTTCTGAAAAATGAAGGATTTAGTGAGATTGCGGTTGCTGGGATATCGTTAGGCGGTGTTTTCTCATTAAGAGTAGGAGCTAAATTACCAGTAAAAGCTGTTGTTTCGATGTGTGCGCCAATCTTAGAGAAAAGTACGGACGACTTATTTGGACGCATAGTAAATTACGCTAAGGCATTTAAGAAGTTAGAAGGGAAGGATGAGGAGCAGATTCTTGACGAAATCAAAGATTTTGAGCAAAAACCTGCCCCATCTATAAAGAAACTACAACAATTCATTGTTGATACGAGACAACAGTTAAAAGATATTACCTCGCCAACTTTCGTGTTACAGGGTAGCTTAGATGCCCCACTAAACAAAAAAAGTTCGTATATTATTTATGATCATGTACAGACAGAAGATAAGCAGATAAAGTGGTATGAACGCTCTGGTCATATTATTACTTTGGGTGAAGAACGTGAGACGATTTATGAGGATGTGTATGCATTTCTTAATTCATTAGAGTGGAACTAAGTCTTTCATAAGCCATATTCATTGTTGGCACCGAACCCCTATGTTATTCTATATGCGTTGTTTAGTAACATAATTTGGAAAGAGGTGCTTTGCAATGAAAAAAATGTGGACTGAAACCAAAGTTGGGCGTATAACTTTACCCCATCGGTTAGCGATGGCTCCAATGACACGCAGTCGTGCAAATGTAGATGGAACACCAGGTGAATTAGCTGAACTTTATTATTCACAGCGTGCTTCAATGGGGTTATTAATCAGTGAAGGAACACAACCTTCTGAAGATGGACAAGGGTATTTATGGACACCGGGCCTTTACAATCAAGCACAAATTGATGGCTGGAAAAAAGTAACGAATGCTGTTCATGAAAAAGGTGCATATATGTATATTCAATTAATGCACGCTGGGCGTATGTCGCATCCTGAAAACACACCACATCATCGCCAAGGCGTTGCGCCTTCTGCCATTGCACCGGGAGTTCAAATTGTTACTGAAAAGGGAATGCAAGACATTCCAGTACCTCATGAATTAACGAAAGAAGAAATAAACACAACCATTCTAGATTTCAAAAAGGCGGCTGCAGCAGCAATTGAAGCTGGTGCTGATGGCGTTGAAATTCATGGAGCAAATGGCTATTTAATTCAGCAATTCTTCGCGGAAAGTTCGAATAAGCGTGAAGATGAATACGGCGGTTCTATTGAAAATCGTGCCCGATTTGGAATCGAAGTAGCAAAAGCAGTTGCGGAAGAAATTGGCGCAGATCGTACAGGTTTCCGTATCTCACCTGGGGATATAGCCAATATGGGTATTTTTGAAGGTGAACAAAGTGAGGACTTTTACCGTTATCTAGTACCTGAATTAGCAAAATTAAATCTAGCGTATTTACATGTTAAGCATTCTAGTAATGATGAATTATTAACAGAAATCCGTAGAATGTGGCCAAATGCCTTACTTGTAAATCGTGCTGGTCGTCCACTAGAAAAAATTGATGTGGATATTGAAGAAGGACGTGCAGATGTCGCTCCAGTTGGTGCTTGGTCTTTAGCAAACCCGGACTTAGTAGAGCGACTCCAACAAGATGCTTCATTAAATGAACCTGATCGTAGTACGTACTTTGGCGGAGATAGTAGAGGATATACGGATTATACAACGATGAGTTATCAATCATTATGATGAAAGCTTTTGGATTCATCATTCAACGACAGTAAAATCTATTCGTCGATTAGAAAAAGCTATTCTCATAATAAGAAAACGTGAACTAACCCCACTTAGCTTAACGCTTGAAGTGGGGTATTTTTGTGAACAGTGGTATCCACCGGTTAGTGAGCAGGAGTTCCTTGGGTGTTATTTTACTGTATTTGAATTATGTTTTTATTTTTGTCGTAATAGGTTAGTTCTGCATAATAGGGATCTTCTTGATCATAGCTCATTTTTATTATGCCATTCATAAGAAAAAATGAATGGTGAAGAATAAGGAGTAAATGTAAAAATGAGGTGAGTCTTGGTGACGAAACGATATTTGATATTGTTTGGCTTCTTATCATTGGCTTTTTTTCCTTTCCAATCTGTTCATGCAGAATCCGTTTCAAAGGAAGAAGGCTTGTATGTCACAACGGAAGATATTATTTCAGATATTGTTCTTCCAGTCCTCGATCGTAAAGTGCAAAAAGAATACAGTGATGAACATATCATGTGGAATTGGAGAGGCATTGCTGATTTACATTATAATAATAATCATTCTTATGATATGGATGTAAGAATTGAGGTCAATCCACAGCTTGTAAAGGGGAAAAATCAATATGGAGTAGAGAATGATTTAGTAAAATTAAGAATTTCTCCATCTTGTGACAGTAATAAAATCAATCAGATGGTATGTAAACACGATTTTAAAATAGAAATCCTTGAGTATAAGCATTTATCGCAGTAAGAATAATTGGCTGTCCTATTGGCAGCCTTTTGTTGTGTAAAAAACGGAGTGAGCTTACAGAATAACTTTATTTGGAAAGTATGTTAATATTAGGGGTAATTGGGTTTATCTGAAGAAAAAAGATAAAAGGGGGATTAATGTGAGTGGCTGGCTTAATATGGGGAGTCTCGTACTTGGACTAATTGCATGGATTCTTCCTGTTTTAAATCTCGGACGTGATAACAAGAAAGAATATAAGCATTGGGTTACTCTTTCTATTATAAGTATCAGTGCTTGTGCTCTTTCATTATGCTTGCAAATTTTTAATAACTATCATCTAGTACAGATTGAAGATTGGGGCGGTCTTATGGATACCATGAGTGCTTTGGCGTTCGTTGCAGGAGTTCTTCTCATTGTTACCATTCTATTAAATGTAATTACGCTTATTGTATATCGTGATAGAACAGTAAAATAAGACGTTGGAGGTTCTATGTTTAGAAATAGATGCTTTTATTTTTTATTTATAGCTACTATCAGTGTACTTTTTTTAACTGGATGTCCTGGAGCATCCGATTTTGATGTAGATTTACCTGGTGAATATTCAATTGTTCGACTATCTGCTCATGAGGTGAAAATAGCTCCTAAAACAAGTGCAAATGGTTGGGGGAAAGCCATCATACCTACCAAAGTAATTGAAGCTGGATGGAATAATCAATACATTATCGCGAAACAAGTGGAGTTAATGAAGGACCCCAAAAGAAATAATGGTATGGAAATACCGGATGAAAAAAACTATCATTATTGGATTTTAGAAATTAAAAATGGTAAAGTAACAGGTCCTCTAGATGATGCGGATTTCACGAAAAAGAAGCAAGAATATCAAATATTTGATGATGTTGTATTAAAAAGTGTAGGGGATTTAGAAAGGAACTATACTTATTGAGCTAACAGGCGCTTTTCTTCCGGATTAAGAGCTATTGTCAGCTCTTTTTTTTACTCATTTATCGAAGCGTCCTCCATTTTAAAGTTTTCATTCTTTAGTGTTATATAGTTGACTGAGTCAACTATATAAAATATACTATCAGCAGTTTAAAATTTCAGAATATTAGGAGGCGACTTCATGAAATTCATTCAATATATAGAAAAAATCCGGGAATTCAATAGATATTATGCCAATGTACTAGGGAAAATCGATCAAGAGATTTATAATCAACCTTTTCCATTAACAGAGGCACGTATTATAACAGAAATTAAGCTAAGTAATGGTAGTACCGCAACGGAAATTCAAGACAAGTTAGGTATTGATCGGGGCTATATGAGCCGAATTATTCAACGCTTTGAAGCTGAAAATATCGTCACAAGAACACAGTCAAATGAGGATAAAAGACAATATTTACTATATCTCACAGAGTATGGCGATAAAATCTATAACGATTTGGTTGAAAGTGCAAATATTGGTGTAGATAAAATGATACATAGTCTCTCACAAAAAGAAATTTCAACCCTTGTATCGTCTATGCAAACCATTAAATCTATTGGCTCGAAAGAAGATTCTTTGATGCCAGAAGTTGTTATTCGTCCATATCAAGCTGGAGACATCGGATATGTTGCACAGCTTCACGGAAAGCTATACGGTGAAACATACCATTTCAAACAAGTATTTGAATATTATGTGATGAAAGGTTTAACGGATTTTATGCTCGATCAAGAAGGAGGAGCGCTCTGGATT
The DNA here is from genome assembly GCF_000380245.2 of Bacillus massiliigorillae. GTDB lineage: Bacteria > Bacillota > Bacilli > Bacillales > DSM-1321 > Bacillus_AD > Bacillus_AD massiliigorillae. The sequence continues at coordinate 276,881 of NZ_HG428743.1, read as the reverse complement.
GCTGAGGTAAATGGTGAAAACGTCGGCTCTATTGCGATAACGAAGTCTAGTGAAACAGAAGCACAGCTCAGATGGTTTGTTATTGATGACAAGTATCAAGGTTTAGGCATTGGCAATAAGCTAATAAACACAGCCATTACTTTCTGTAAAGCACAAAACTATCAGCATATTTTCTTATGGACGGTCAGTATTTTAGAAGCAGCTCGTCATCTATATGGAAAATTTAATTTTACTAAAACAGAAGAAAAAACAAATGACGAATGGGCAGAAACTACATTAATAGAAGAACGATGGGATCTTCACCTTTTAGATAAAAAGCAGCAGTAAAAGATTCTTATTTGGAAAATATGACATATTTTGAAACTTACCCCTTGTTTTCTCGTATACTTATATATGCAATTTAACAAGGAGGGTATATTTCTTGGCTGATAAACCAAAGAATCCAATACCATTTTTCAAAAGGCCATGGGTATCTCTTATTGGTACATTTTTATTGTCACAAATATTTTTCATTACATTTGAGATAACTGGGTGGATACCTAATTTGAAGGATATTGATGGAACGTTATTTGGAAGAATTGCTGAGTCTTCAATTTTTAGAGAGTGGTTTTCTTTTTATGAAACAACACACTTCAACTTATTTACAGTCTTTTTTGGTATTGTACTTCTTGTACCTGGAATTATAGGTGCAATTAAAGATATTCTTTCGAAAAAAACAATGGTTAGCTGATATAAATATTTACTAACGGTACATAACTTTCGTGTTCGTTTCTTATGGAACAAACGGTTGAGGATAGTTTTAGAAAAGTAAATGACCACACATATATTCAATATGCGTGGTCATTTTATTCTCAACAACGTAACCTAACTAAGCTAAGGGTGTTGTAATCAATTATATTAAAAATTATTTGTCATTCCATAAATCATTCCTGATATATAAGGAATTAACCATAATAACCAAACAATGATACTTAATTTATGAAATTTTACCATCATAACTTTATCCTTTTTAATCAAAACAATTGTTGCCCAGATAGCATGGAATAACATTAATAAAATGGCTAATAAACCAGTTATACCATGGAAGCTAAATAGAGATCCTTCCAATGCCATTTTTTCCATTATAGTTGTTCCAATAGTGTCGAACACTAATCCTAACCAAAAAATGATTACATGCCATGGTTTTAATATATTTTGAAATTTCTCTGACCATACTCCCACAGAATAAAATAATAATGCTGCCGTAATGAATATAATTGCTAATACAAGCATTCAAATCACTCACTTTTTTAATTAATCTAAACAGTGTTACCTTGAAGCAAATGAATTATTAATAATTACTGTTTGAGCTCAGTATATAAAAGGAATATGAACGGCAGATGAACGATGTTTTTTGAAGATTATGTTTGGATTATATATATTTGTTCGCAGATAATTGAAAGGAGCTTAATGAATATGACGTTTCTATATATGACAGTTGCTGGTTTGTTGGGGTTTCTACTATTTGGTCAATTTCATTTAGCACCACTTGGTCTAGGGATAGGCATTATGTTTGGGATATTGTTTGGAATGATAACTAACAATAGTCAAAGAATAAAAGAGCTAGAGGATATAATTAATAAGAATAAAAAGTGAAAACTACGTAATACATCTCATACGATATAGAATTTAAACAAACTGAGGTATAAAAAATGTCTAGTTCAAATTATCAAAACGATGACGTAAAAATAATTTGCCCAGATGATTGTGGCAATGCACCTAAAAAGAATTTTCTAAAGGAATTAACCATTTCTTTTGCTAGAAACAATATGGAGTTTATTATTGATAATATCACGGATGATTTTTGTTGGAATATAATAGGTCACAAGCTCATTCAAGGAAAAGAAAATTTCGTCCAAACAGTAAAACAAATGCAAAATAATCTAGTAACAGAACTAGAAATTAGTAAATTTATTGCTCACGGTTACGACGGTTCTGTGAATGGTTCCTTATTGTTTGAAAATAAAAAGAGCTATGCATTCTGTAATGTGTACAGATTTAGTAGTTCACGTAATAATTCTAAAATAAAAGAATGTACTTCTTATGTAATTGAAGTGAAATGAAAAAAGATACCTAATAAAAGGTATCTTTTAAGCATATGGATGAATTTCTCCACTATCATTTTTGTCTACTTCTTAACAACAGGAATCCACATTTCACCAAATACTAAGCCATCTCGTATCCCCATCTCAACTGTTGCATTAGGTCCGCCGACATAGGCAAAATTCTTTACTTCTGGCAAGACTTGTCCAAAGGCAATACCAGTAAGCTTGTTACTCAATTCATCTGCCGTCTGTCCTTCTCCTTTAACAACTAGATATTGCCCCTTAGGGAATTGAATCTCTCTGGATGCTTCTTCTATTGATGCATCTGTCATGACACCAGCATAGTGCATCATCTTGTTATTTACTGCTTCGTTTACGGCAAAAATGTAGTCATTTTCAGCTATGGATTTCAACTTATTAAGTCTTCCATCTTGTTTGATGGCTGACCAAAAGTCTGCCTTTTCCTTATTTATGCCAGCAAAGTCTGTATAATCGCTTGTAATCTCAGTTCCAATACCTAAAACGATGAATGCATCTTTTTCTTCTAGAGTATACTTTTCCATGTTCAAAACCTGCCTCTTTTTGAAAATTAATCAAATGATTTGTCTTTTCACTTGATGAGTTTATAATAGCCTTAAATAGTGTCAAAAAATGATACTATTTAGGAGGACCCAATGAAAAAAATTGAACGAATTAATATCATCATGCGATATATCAACAATCGCTCCCACTTTACCATTTCTGAAATCATGAAAGAATTTAATATTTCTCGTTCGACAGCTATTAGAGATATAAGAGAAATTGAAGCTATGGGGATGCCACTTGTCGCTGAAGTTGGGAGGGATGGGGGTTATTTTGTCATGAATAACTCTGTGTTGCCCACTGTTCGCTTTACCGATAATGAAATTAAAGCTTTGTTTATTGCCTTTATGGCCACAAGAAATAAACAACTCCCTTATTTAAAAAGTCGACAGTCTTTAGCTGAAAAGTTACTTGGCCTCATCTCCGCAAACCAGCAAGATGACCTTGTTCTTTTAAATCAAATTTTGCTTTTTGAAGGGACCAACCCTAATAATCCTGACCTCCTTGAATTATCAGACCTACCTCATCCAGTGTTAGAAAAACTCATTCAAATTCTTCTTTTGGATAGATATTTATTGATATCGATCAAAGAAGAGAAGGAAACGAAGATTTATCCAATTTATCTCTTGCACCTTTATCATGAAAAAGGCTATTGGTTGATTGAGGGATTTGACTTAAAGGATAATAAGAGACAGATTTTCTCTGTCGATCATTTAACGGATGTCAAACCATACCTTACGGATAAAAGATTAAGTAAGAAACAAATTTTAGAGAAACTTAGTAAGCAGGAAGAAGTAATTAACCTCGTCATTGAACTTGGTCCGAAGGCGATAAATCAGTTCAAAAAATACCATCCGTTAAAACTATCAATTGCCTATACGAATCCTTACCAAACAACAGGTATTTTAAGGACTTATATTAATGTTACTAATCCTGAAGAATTGACCGAAATTATAAATTGGCTCCTTTTCCTAGGTCAAGATATCAAGTTTAAGGAAGTACCAAAAGAAGTCTTAGAAGGGATACAAGAGAGAGTATGTTTATCTTACCCATAAGGATTACTAATTATAGAGTGAATCAGTTTTGTTTGCCGGTTGCTAGTTACCCTTTTAAACATGTTTATTGTAATTAAAGGACTGCTATTTTACAGTCTTTTTTTGTTGCTAAAGGTTAGACTATTCAATTTGTATCATTTTGGGGAATGTAAGAGGGAGAAACACCATATAAAACTATGAAAGGAGGTTGGGTATAAAATGCAAATAATCAATGAACCTTTCCGTGTGAAGGCGAGTATGGTTTACATGATGACCAATAATGAAGTAATGAATCAAATCATTACTTTTTACAGGGATATGAATGGGCTGCTTACATTTGTTGGTTCCTACCCAACTTATGATAGAGGTACTGGCACAAAGGAGGTCTCCACCGCAACGACAAACGATGGTATTGATCCACTTACATCACAAGGGGCCTTAACTTTATCCCGTGATGGACGTTGGCTGCTTGCGGTGAATGCGGGTAACCATAGTATCAGCAGTTTTATCATTACTGATACCGGTGTACCCGTTCTTGCGGATGTGAAGCCATCGGGAGGTGCTCAGCCTAATACCGTAGATGTATTTGGTAATCTTGTCTATGTTGCTAATGTAGGCAATGAGGCTAATAATTTCTCCTCTAATATTACAGCTTTTCGTATAGATAATAATGGACGCCTTACTCAAATTCCTGGATCTACCCATTCTCTTAGTACTTTTAATGCTCAGCCTGCTCAAGTTCTCTTCACTCGTGATGGTAGAAAACTCCTTGTATCCGAGTTTACATCAAACTATCTCAGTGTATTCCGTGTAAATGAAGATGGTAAGGTTACAGAACCAATCGTTAATGACTCTTATGGTCAAGGACCATTGGGCGCTTATTTTGTATCCCCTGAAATCCTCTTAGTGACTGAAGCAAAATCAAATGCCCTTTCATCTTATTCAATGAGTGACAACGGGAGCCTTCATGTGATCAGTGGCTCTGTACCAAACGGATATCAAACCGCATGTTGGGTTGTAGCAACAAGGGATAAGCGCTTTGCATACATTACCAATACCTTAAGTGGCACCATTTCCGCCTATCAAATCACTCCCAATGGAGAACTGTCGGTAGTAGGGCATATTACCAGTACACCGCCAGGAACGGCTCCAGGACTGCCGATGGATGTTAGAGTGAGTAAAGATGGACGGCATTTTTACACCCTTAACGGAAACCAGGGTACGGTCTCTGTTTTTTCTATTCAAGATGATGGGAGTCTAGTTAGATTGCAGGTAGCTGCTTGGACTAACCTTTCTTACCTTGGATCGCAAGGGCTTGCTATTCTTTGATTTAAAGTAGAAGCAATCAAAGAGGATTTCTCTATTGAAGATTATCAATGTTAAACATATGGATTATTATAGAGAAGAAGGTAGTTGGATATTTATGTTAAAATATAATAATTGTGAAGGGAAGCTCCTAAAAAGAAGGGATCTAAAGTGTACTTATTACTTTGGTTAACTATTGGTTTCATCATAACCGGATTTGTGGTTCTCATTTTTATAAAAAGAAATATGGAAAGTAAGAAAAGTGCAACTACTCAATCTATAGTTTGGTGGATAATAGGAAATATAGCTTGGGGGGTAGTGAGTATCATTCTTATTGTGTGGTGCTTTAATACCATTTACTGAGTTTTTGCCAATGGTCTAAGAGGGACGTAGCTTGTTAGTGTGAATAAATGAATTTAACAAACAGGTGTTTTAGTAGAGGAGTAAGGCTGTCATTTAGACAGCTTTTTCTTATGCAACAAACGGCGCAGAATAGTGAAAGAAGATTTTAGGACATATTCTGAGGAAACAAGGGCTAAATATGAAACTTAAATTTCGTATGTAGGACTTAGAAGGATTGAAACTTATCAATTGTAAAAAAAGATGCTCCTTAGAAAAGGAGCATAGGAAAAGTTATAAATCTAAATTAAGGTAATGTTTCATATATATTTCATCGAATTCTTCAAGTGTAACACCGTATTTCTCTTGAATGGCATCTAGTATAATTGGTGTATCTCTTTCATAATCGTAATATTTCCCATTGCTAGTGATGAGATTATAAATATATTTTGCATAATCTATAATTTCAAGTTCATGTGCACTGTTAGGATCTTTAGCTATCTCATTGTGTATAGCCATCCTTAATAAACGGCTTGTTTTATTATATTTACCATTAATAAAAAATGTACTTTCACTCGCCTCGTATGCTTTTTTATATGGAACCTCATTCATAACTTGAAATTCATTATTCTTTGTGATTGTTTCAATAGTGATTTTTACATTTTGTGAAGATATAGTATCCATTCCAATATGGATAAAATAACGTAGTTGCTTAGCAAAGTATTCGAGTAAAATAAGTTTTTCATTTAAATCTAGATTTTCAAAAGAACCATTACTTTCTAGATTTATATGTATTGTATTTTCTTTGAACTTGTAAACACTTTTTGCACTATTTATGTACTCTTCAAATGATATTGATTTAGTGAGTCGATTAGTTATATTATCTACATTTTTAATATCTTTTCCTTTGTTAAAAATGTAGATTACGATTACCAAGACAAGAGATAATAAAATAAATAGCAGAGAAATTTTTAATTTCAAATAAACTCACCTCATTATGTTTTATCAATTTGCAATCAATTTTTAATTATATCAATGTGAAAAGTTATTAAAAATAGGTGAAGTATGCAAATATAAAAAAACAGCCACATAAATGGCTGCAAAATTTAGAATGAATATCTATCGGTGATTTACCAAATGAAGTTACAGCAACGTCTTCTACAACAGCATCTTCTTCTACAACAACGTCTTCTACAACAGCATCCATCAAAGCCAAACATAAACAACACCACCATTCGTTAGTATACTTTAGGGTATGTTGTTTTAATAGAAGGTGCATAGGTCTCTTTAATAGATAAAGAAAATGTACTTTTGTAATATGAACTTTCTGACAAACAAAATCTTTTTTGTCAGTAGAGATAAAATCTACGAAACACAAGATTTACTGGGTTGATTCACAAAGAAACTCCATTTTGATTTTTTTTCAAAATGGAGTTTCTCTTTTTTAGTATTTATCATGTTGTTTTGCTTGACGGATAATAGATTCAATCTCTTCTTTCGATCTATTCTCTGCCAACATTTGTTCCCTAGCCATTTGTTCCCACTGTGTTTTAAGATTTTCATTATTATACATTTTTGTTCCCCCTTGACGTATTAAGTAGTATTTATATTTATGTTCTAGATTAATTTCTGTTTGTTCTTGTTTTATTGGTTCGTTCTATCCTAAATATGCTTGAAGCATCCACATGTTTTTCTCTAGTGTAGCTTTAATGCCTAAGAATAAATCACCAGTTTCTTCATCTTGCGCTTCTTCAGCTGCTTCTAATAACGTTTCAATATCTTTAGCGATAATTTTAAAATCATCAAGAATGATTTGAACCATTTCATCTGCTTTTTCTGAGCCGTTTGCTTCTTGAATTGTTGCCATTTTTAATGTTTCTTTTAATGTACCAACTGGCTGTCCACCAATTGTTAATAAGCGTTCTGCAATATCATCAACATAAGTAGCTGTCTCTGTGTAGAACTCTTCAAATTTTTCATGTAGTGTAAAGAAATGTGGTCCTTTTACATACCAATGGAAGTTATGAAGCTTTGTGTAAAGCACCGTCCAGTTTGTTAGTTGTGTATTCATTAATGAGTGTAATTGATTTGACATAGTAATTCCTCCTAGATTTGGTTGTTCTGATAGGTTTTTAAATGAGTATATACAAGACGATATTAGATTTTCCCAACAAGGTCTAAACTTGGTTCAAGTGTCTCTTCACCTGGCGTCCATTTTGCTGGGCATACTTTATCACCGTGTTCTGCTACGAATTGTGCAGCTTGCACTTTACGAACTAGCTCTTCAGCATTACGGCCTATTCCCATATCATTAACCTCATAAGCCTTAATCATACCCTCAGGGTTCACAATAAAAGTTCCACGAAGTGCTACACCTTCATCTTCTACTAATACCCCAAATTGTTTTGAAAGAGTTTGGCTAGGATCAGCTAGCATTGGGTATTCGATTCTTTTGATTGTATCAGTCGCATCTGCCCATGCTTTATGAACATAGTGTGTATCTGTTGATACTGAATAGATTTCACAATTCATCTCTTTAAATGTTTCGTAATGATCTTGAACATCTACTAATTCTGTCGGACAAACGAATGAAAAATCAGCTGGGTAGAAAAAGTATACCGCCCATTTTCCTTTTGTATCTTCTAGAGTAACCTCTTTAAATTCACCTGCGTGATATGCTTGAACAGTAAAATTTTCTACTTGTTTATTTATATATGACATTATGTAAATTCCTCCTGATGTTGAAGTAATATTTATTACTTCTTTATAATAATTATAATTTAGTAATTAGTCAATAGTGTTTTTAAAAATAATGATCATTTTTTCACAAATGAATATGAGAGCTGAATGAAGCATTTATTTAGTTATAATAAGCAAAAAACGACTTCGGATGTATATATTCCCATTTCGATAAAATTTAATTCAAAAGTAAAAGTACATTTTACTTCCTATATAAATTCTCATGTAAAAATTATAATTGATAATTTTGCATTATACTTCAAAACAATATTACTCTCTCTACAGAGAATATACGCGTATTAATACAACAAAGAAACTATTGAACAAAAGAGAGAGAGTAAGACTACGAGAATTATTAAATTCTTGATGTTTGTTTTTAGTAAGGATAAGCGATGCTTTGATATAATGTATAAATGGAAGAGGAAGTAGATCGAAGGAATGCTTCTAGTGATTTTATACTTAAAGTGTAGGGGGATTGAACAAGTTGGGGAATGAACAAGAAATGAGTCCAGCTAAATTAATGTGGAAAATGACGCGCCCACATACATTAACGGCGACGTTTGCTCCTGTAATATTAGGGACAGTTGCATCACTATATGAAGCCGAAATTAATTGGCTTTTATTTATTGCGATGATGCTTGCATGTTTAGCATTGCAAATTGCAACGAACTTATTCAATGAATATTATGATTTCAAGCGTGGACTAGATACAGCTGATTCAGTAGGAATTGGTGGAGGAATCGTCCGTCATGGATTGAAGCCAAAAAACGTTTTAACGGTTGCGATTTTATTGTATATTGTAGCAGCATTTATTGGCATTTATATTTGCATGAATAGTAGCTGGTGGTTAGTGGTCATTGGGTTATTTGGAATGGCGGTTGGCTATCTATATACAGGTGGTCCACTACCAATTGCGTACACTCCATTTGGTGAATTAGTTTCCGGATTGTTAATGGGGACATGTTTTGTACTAATTGCTTTCTTTATTCAAACGAATACTTTAACAGTTGAAAGTATCTTAATTTCAATTCCAATTGGCTTTTTAGTAGGGGCCATCAACATGTCGAATAACATTCGAGATATTGATGAAGATATTAAAGGTGGAAGAAAAACATTGCCGATCCTCCTTGGAAGAGATAAAGCAGTTGCAACTCTAGCTACCATATTTTTAATTGCTTACTTATGGATTGCTGTGATTGTATTGATGGGTTATGTAAGCCCTTGGGCATTGATTATGTTCTTAGGTATGAAAAAGCCAATCTCAGCTATTCAAGGTTTTAAAAAAGGTGCAAAAGAACCTCAATATATGCGAGTAGCAATGAAATCAACAGCGATGACAAATACTGTTTTCGGCTTCTTGTTATCTGCAGGACTTTTAATTAATTACATGATTTAAATAAAAAGCATTCCCGATGGTAGAAGGGAATGCTTTTTTTATTTATCGATTCCCAGTCTCAAGGAAGTATGAGAGTTAATTGATGAAGGAATGTGAAATCCAATCGAGAGTTTAAACCCAAAAAATGCTGTCATTTAGGCAGCTTTTTCTTATGCTGCATGGAGGTTTCTTCAATAAGAAAAGATTGAATTTAGTAATGATCATTCCAAATTACCGTACTTTTTTAAATAAAGAAACCAGTCATTAGTTGACTGGTTTCTAAGAGAGAGAGTTATATGAAGAAGTTTTACCTTGTTTTAAATAATAAAGTATAAATCGTAAGAAAATATTAATGTTTCATAAACAAGCTGTTAAACTTTTTGCTCAATTTTATGAAGTAATTTCGTAGTTTATTCATAGGAAACACAAGGTTGAGAGAGTCGATTATAGTTAGAATCCTTATTAAATGGGGATTAATAAAGTAGATATTATCAATTTGAGGGGGATAATATTTTCCTTTCGTAGTTAAAGTAGAGAAAAAAGGTTACATTACCCGTGAACCTTCAGAAGATGATCGTCGCATAATGTCCATTGAGCTTACTGAAGCTGGCCTAGAAATTGCTAATGAAAATGAGAAGCAGGTTAGTAAATATACGGTTTTTGATGTTCTTACAGATGAAGAGAAGACACTTTATTCTGAGATGACTCAGAAGCTAATTGATGCTCTGGATCAGGATTTACCTCAAGACGAAGAGGCGTTTGTTAAACTTATTAAAAAACTGAGAAACCATCGTGGAGGGCATGGTCGTGGCTCCCGTGGTTTCGGACCTGGTCGAGGATTTGGGCGAGATCCTCGTAGTTTTGGCCATGAACGTGACTTTAGAGGATTTGGACCAGGTCAAGGCTTCCGAGGATTCGAAGGTGGTCACGATTTTGATGAACGTGGATTTGAACATGAAACTGATCATCGTCATTTCAAACAAGGTCAAAACAATTCAGCGACAAATTCACCTCAAAATGAAGATGGAGAAAAATAATATAATACATGATGTAAGGGAAATAGTTTAAATAATAGCTATTTCTCTTTTTATTTTCCACAAACAGAGCAGGTAATTCTGAAAATAATATGGAATTTTATTTTAGTATATATGCATAAAATGAATACATTTCAATGTTTATTGAAGGGGTGATAGAATGTTTCCAATGCTTGAAACGAAGCGATTAGTGTTAAGGGAATTAGTTGAAAATGATGCTCAAGATATATTAAAGTGTTTTTCGAATGATGATGTATTGCGTTATTACGGTCAGAAACCTCTAACAAGTATAGGGCAGGTAAAACAAATCATTAAAAATTTCGCAGGACAAGTTAAAGAGAAAAGTGGAGTGAAATGGGGCATTGAGCTAAAAGAAACAGGTACAATCATTGGAACAATTGGGTTGCAAGACTGGTCTATTGAACATAAAAGAGCGAACATAAGCTATGCATTTCTCCCAGAACAATGGGGTAAGGGATATGCTAGTGAAGCTGTTGATAAAGTGATTTCTTATGGGTTTCAAGAACTTGGATTAGAGCGTATAGGTGCAATTGTTTTTATTGAAAATAAAGCTTCGAGTCAGTTATTAATTAAATTGGGTTTTACAAAGGAAGGTACGTTAAAAAAGTATATGTATCAAAATGACATATCATATGATACGGATGTTTATTCACTATTAAAGTTGTAGTGAAATTAAATACAGCAAAAGCAAAAAAAAGATAATCGAGCAAATAATTATAGTTATATATAATTCTTGTTTAATAAAGTGTGTACCCGCCCCAAATCTGATATGAGTTAATCCAGATAACCAGAATCGAATATGAGAATTCTTTCTTTTTTGATTTTATATGTCCGCATTTGATTTTGTGGTATGAAGACCCACTCAAACCTCATTAGATTTCCATATAAGTATTTAAGAAGGCAGTAGTTCCATGTAAGGGGAAGATTCTATGGAGGAATATCAGAATGAAAATAAATGCTTGAAAACAATATTAGAAGAAATATTAAATAAACAAAGAGAAATGAGTAAAAAAAAGTGTGAATTAAATCTTTTAGGGATGCAATTAAACAATACACTCCCAATTATCCTTTATTGTGATATAGAACCATTTAAAGTTGAAGGTGTTACAACGTATTTTGATATTTGTTTAAAAAGGGAAAGGTTTGTTTGTTTTACAACATTTCTTTTTCAAGTTGTTAATTTAGAGGACGATTGTGTTGTTTTGAAATTACTAAAATTTAAAAATCATCATAAATGTGCTCAAGATTGCAATGATCATAAATGTTCTCCTTTTTGTCAGTTAAATAATGAATTTGTAGATGAAATAATTTCGACAAGTGTGTGTATTAAGGCCAAAATTTCTAGTTTTAGTTCAATTCAATGCTTACCCGCCGTTTGTTTATAAAACAAAATAAAGGTATTAATGGAGATAATCAACAGGGTACAAAAAGTCCAAGCAGTTTTCGATATTATACATTTAATAAAAGTAATCATAGGAAATTAGAGGTGAATTACTTTTATGTGTCAAAATTTTAATGGAAACAGTGGGAGTGGCTTTAGTTGTTGTGACCCCAAAAATTTTGTACAAGATAAAATTTGTAATGAATTTACAGTTGCTGGTGATACGGTAGCAACTGCAGAGGTTATTTTTGCTACAAACTCAAATGATGTTATTTATGCGTCAGGGTATATAAAAAATACGGGGAATTTCCCTATTACAGTACAATTCGTAAAGGGAGCCGATCCTATTGATGGGACAGGCGGTACTGTCATAAGACAATCAGTTGTTCCAATTGAAGGGACATTTAACTTTACTATTTCTCGATTTGATACAATTCGAGTATTTGCTACTGGGGCTACAGCAACTCTTCCAGCAGCAGGCGAAATTTGTATTTCTCCTCGTTATAGAATTCAATAAATCATACGAATACAATATACAAATCTAGTGAACAAATATTTTATAGAATTAATGGGGCGGCATTCCTGTAATGAATGAGCTGATTAGTTATTCAAAGTCAACTAAATTTGCGAAAAAATACTCTTAAACTATCAGGTGCTTTAGTAGAATAGTAAGGCTGTCTTTCAGGCAGTCTTTTTTATGCTGTTATTCGAAGTAATTAGTAGAATCCTTTTCTCTTTGTAGATAGGATAGAAAACATGAAATGACTAGCTCTTATATATATTCATGAATAGTATTTATCCTCTAATAAAAAAGACAGTATATTGACTAATTATCGAAATTTTCGTATTATTGATTTAGACAATGTACTGTCTAAATGGGAGGTGTGTATTTATGGATATATACAGAGATTTGTTTTTAATGCAGCAAGCTTATGGCACATTGTTTTCTCTTGCTAATAAGATTCAAATAAAAGGTGATAAAGACCTTGAGTTTTTAACATCTAGACAGTATATGGCAATGGTGGCAATTACTCATTTACCCGAGGATGAAACAACTTTAAATAATATTGCAAGAAAGCTAGGTGCCACGAAACAAAGCGTGAAACAGTTAATAAACATTATTGAAGCTAAGGGGTACGTAACGACAGTACCTAGCCAGAAAGATAAACGTGCAATCAATGTGAAAATTACGGAGTCTGGAAAACAAGCCTTACTAGTAGATGCTGAAAAAGGAACATTCTTTTTGGAAGACCTTTTTAAAAACTTCTCGCCAGAAGATCTTGAAACGATGTGGAGTTTATTAAAGAAACTATATCATTTTGATGGTGAGGAACAAGATGGATTTGAGGCAGATAGTAATTTAGAAATGAGTGAGATTGATAACCAAAATGAAACTCAAAAGAGAGTATTAAAGGAATTTGAAAGAAGAAGAACTGCAAGAAAAGGGGACTGGGAGTTATGAAAAATAAGTTTAAAAGACCCATTTATCTTGAAGAATATATTCCGATTAATGGTATTAAACAATTTTTGTTTCATTTAGGAACAAGTCATGATAACCCCGTATTGCTATTTTTGCATGGAGGACCTGGTTCAGTAACTTCTTTATTTACACGTGCCTTTCAGGAGAAATGGGAGGAAATCTATACGGTTGTGCATTGGGACCAGCGTGGGGCTGGAAAAACACTGACTGAAAACCCTAATGATCTCCCAACAATTGATTTGGCACTGCAAGATTTATTTGAGGTAATCCAATATTTAAAGAAAAAATATAATAAGCAAAAAATCGTTCTACTTGGTCATTCATGGGGAAGTGTTTTAGGTTCTGAGTTTATCAGAAAACATCCCAATGAGATTGCTTATTATATAGGCGTAGGACAGGTTGTCAATATGCTTGAAAATGAACAAGTTGGTTATCAAAAAGTAAAAGAACTGATTGAAGAAGCAGGGGATAAAAAATCGCTGAAAAAGCTTGAGATATTAGGAGAATATCCGGGCGAGAAAATCGTTTTCAACAAAGAATTCTTAAAGAAATGTGATGAGATTAGAAAGCTTCAAGGGAAATATAAATTAGGAATAAAGATTGATTTCAGAATATGGCTAACTGTATTTCAAAGCCCAATCTTTAAGTTTTCGGATATTATCGCCTTTATGAAGATTTTTAAAACAAATTCCAACCTTCATCGTTTTCTAGGTGACTTCAATCTACGTAATGAATCACCAGTATATGAAGTTCCCATGTATTATATTTTAGGTAAAGAAGACTGGCAGGTTCCATATGTGATTGCCGAAGAATACTTTGAAGAAATTAATGCCCCTCATAAAAAAATGTATGTCATTCCCAATGCAGGGCATATGACAATGATGGAAGAGCCAGATCTTTTCTTCGCGGCATTATCGGATATACATACGCATGAAGAGGTCAATCAATAACAAGGAGGTGTCTAGAAAGTCAGTGGAAATTGGCTTTCTAGACATCTCTTTATTTCTGTTCAAATAGAAATATTTTTATTCTCATTTCTTAAGCTATGATTAACTCTCTTGTTAAGTTTATTTAATATAAACATCGGAATAACACCCAATAATGGGCCTACGCTAAGGAATATAAAGACGAGTTGCCATCCTAGTATAGGTTCTAAGAAGGAAATGAGATAAATAGAGAATATAGTCAGGAGAAAACCGATTGCCATTTGAAATGTTAACGCAGTCCCAATATATTTCACTTTTGCATACTCACTAACCATTGCCGAGAATTGACCCGAATCAGCTATTATTGAGGCTCCCCATATGCATGCAACAATAATGGTTAGCCCTATATTTATATGGAACGTAAAGCCAATTGCTAGGGCAGAAAGGCCACTTAACGTCATGGCGATTATGGAGAAATTCTCTTTTCCAATTTTACTTGCCCAAATTCCTCCTACAATACAACCTATAGCTCCTGATACACCTATTGCCAAAAAGGCAACAATTGAGCTATATGACTCTATTCCATACTGACTAAAGCTGTAGTATAAAAATGTTGGTAACCAAGTCCACATTGCGTAAAGCTCCCACATATGGAACCAATATCCGTAGTTAGCGAGCATTACTTTCTTATCTTTCAAGACAGATTTTAAAGAATCTAAAGAGAGCTTGGTTTTACTTGTATTGTTTTCTTTGTTGGGGAGGAAAAGAAAGATTAATAATGATGAAATGAAAGCCAATGTTGAACTGAAAATGATGACAGTTTTCCAATTGAGTGAGGTTTCTAAGGATGCAATCATATGTGGTAATGCCGATCCTAATGTTAATCCAGCAATTAAGATGCCTACGCTAATACTCCGACTACCTTTAAACCATAAAGTAACTAGTTTAATAGCGATAGGGTAAACTCCTGCTAGTGAAACGCCTGTAAGAAAGCGTAAGAGAAGTGTCACTTCAATACTAGGAGAAAAAATGATAAAACAATTGAAGAAGCCTGCTAGAAAGCTAGATATGATAAAAATTTTCTTCGTATTAAAATGGTCTGGAATCCCAAATAACGAGGACAGAACAGCTCCAAAAATAAAACCAGCTTGCACAGCTACCGTAATAAAGGATTTCTGAGTAAGGTTTAAATGCCATTCAGCTTGTAATTGAGATATGACTGCAGATGCACTGAACCAAACACTTAAAGCAAATAATTCTGCAATTACAATCAGAAACAAAGCGACCCATTGGTTTAAGTTCTTTACCATAATATAACTCCTGTCGAAAAGAGATTTTTTTAGGGTTTTTATATGTGCTTTCAACGCTAGTCCTTAAAAATAAACAGTATTCCTCCTAACTAATTTGGTTTATTGTCTAATATTTTTAGAATGTACCTACCGTTTGGTACAGAAATTTTAACATAATCTTTTGTTCCATTTCAATAAATTTCCTAATTTTAAATCAATTTATAACGGCGTTGTATTTCTTCAGTAATATTCATCAAATATGTAATGTCCTCTTGATTTTTCATTAAAAGAATTCCGCCTTCAATCATGGAGACAATTAGTTGAGCTTCTGTCCTTGGGCATATAAATGGCGGTTCAATATCGTTATTTAGCTCTTTAATAGTCAATTCTAGATGGTTTATCCATTCATTAAAGATATATTGAATTTTCTCCTTAAAAATATCATCATGTTCACTCATCTCAATAGCCAAGTTTCCAATTGGACAGCCTGAACTATTTTTAGTTTTTTCATGGAACATAATTGTTCGATCAATCATTTTTTGTATTTTTTCCTTAGGCGTGTACTCTGCTTGAAATATTTCTTGAAATAATTCTTGCTCCCATTCACTTGATATATCTTCTACTACAGCTAAACCTAAATCATATTTTGAAGAAAAGTAATGATAGAATTGCCCTTTACCAATATTAGCAGCAGTTAATATATCGCTGATTGAAGTTGCTTGATACCCATTTTTATAGATTAATTCTTTTGCAGCTGAAATTATTTCTTCTTTTTTTGACATGTATATCACCTCTTGTACATTATAGCTTTGAATAGATTTTTGGGCCTAGGCTGTTTTATATCTTAATGTTTAATTAGAATTTTATATATGTCAATTTATTTTCAGTCAACTCTTAAGAATTTCTTTATACTTTTCTAAGTTTTTCTTCAAATATTATGGATATGATAGAAGTATTGATTACTAGAAGAAGTGCATTCATTTGATAGAGTGTGAGGAGAAAACAGCATGAAACGGGGAAATATCACACGTAGAAAAAAGATACGTGTACGAAAAATTATATTGATAGCTGCATTATTTTATGTCGCTTTTATTATTTGTAAATGGTCGGTAGGTTTTCTATTTACTGATAAGAAAATCAGTGAGTTAGAAAAGGTGTCAGCACCTGAATGGGTTGATGTTCAACTCCTTGATATTGGCGGTGTTGCTAGACGTGGCGAGAAATTAGACGATGTCAAAGATATCGTGATTCATTATGTTGGAAATCCAGGGACTACCGCACAGCAGAATCGTGATTTTTATAATAGCCCGCAATCGGAAGTTAGCTCTCACTTTGTTATAGGTCTTGAGGGAGAAATTATTCAGGCTATTCCACTTAGTGAAAAATCATCTGCGACGAACTGGCGCAATAATGATACGATTTCGATTGAGGTCTGTCACCCTGATGAAACTGGACAATTTACGCAAGCGAGCTATAATTCTTTAGTTAAGCTTACGGCGTGGTTAAGAGAGCAGTGCAATCTTGATGTGAATCATATTATTCGCCATTATGACGTGACCGGCAAGTTATGTCCACTGTATTTCGTTGAGCATGAAGATAAATGGGAGCAATTTAAGGAGGATGTTCGAGGTAACTCTCAATCGTAAATGTTGGTAAAGGATTGAGAATTCATTTTTGACCGTTAATCGTGGTCGGAGGTGCGTAAAGGGATTGTTAGCGCAGTTCCTTTTTTTTCTGGTATTGGGGAGGTAGTAGAAGAGGGAAACAGTAAAAAGATGGTTATTGTTCAAGCCTAAAGTAATATCTCCGAGTGAAGCTGTAATATTTTCAATATTCTGTAAAATATATATAATATAGTTGAGCAAACGTTCAATCATCATAGTAAAGTCATGGAGTATAAGGAGGGAAAGCTTATGAAACAATCCAGTTTCATTTTCTTCGAGAGGAAATTTCCAAGTGCAAATATGGTTCTGATTAAGGACCAGCTTCCAATTCTTATTGATACGGGCTTCGGAAGTGATGTGAAAGAAACAGAGCGATTCATAAAAGATGCAGGCGTTTCACCAGAAGAACTACATCTTATTGTGAATACACACTATCATAGTGACCATGTAGGCGGTAATTTTCACTTCCAAAGTAACTATGATATTCAGATTGCGGCACATAAATGGGATGCTGATTTAATTAATGGTTGTGACTCTGAAGCCTGTAGTGCAGAGTGGTTAGATCAGCCTGTAGAACCTTATCGAGTTGATACAAAGCTCTCAGATAATGATGAAATTATTACCGGAAGTAGAACCTTGAAAGTCTTGCACACACCAGGGCATACGTTAGGGCATATTTCCTTTTATGAGCCTGAAGAAGAGATATTAATCTGTGGTGATCTATTTCACAGCAATGATATAGGCTGGCTGAATATTTTTCGAGAGGGTGTGACATCTATCCAACGCTCGCTAGAAAGTTTGGATCGGTTGTCCAAGCTTCGGATTCAAAAGGTTTATTCAGGGCATGGACCTGCCGCAGAGAATCCTATGGCTTCCCTTGATGCAGCAAGGAAACGCTTTGAAAAGTGGCTTACAGCACCTGAAAAGGTTTCTTGGCATGCTTGTAAGAGGATTTTTTCATTCACTTTAATTATTAAAAACGGATTGGCAAAAGAAGAAATCGATCACTATCTACTAAATTGTGGCTGGTTTCAAGATTTTGCACGTTATTCCTTTCAACTTCAACCAGAAGAATTTATTCAAATTCTACTCGATGAAATGATTCGTTCCAAAGCAGCAAGCTGGCAAAATAATCATTTAATCGCCACCGCCCCATACGTAGCTCCACAGAAGGAATGGATAGGACAGAATATAAAGCCGAAAGATTGGGTATCCCAAGGTTTTATTGCCTATTGAAACTTCATAATGAACAAAGATTGTAAAATGCCTTTGAACATTTCTTTAGTGTTTGTTAGAAATGTCAAAGGCATTTTCTTTACCCGTCATAATTTAATTAAATAAAAAATAGTTAAAGAAATCGTTATTTTTTTGATACCTTCAATAACGGTGGAACTACTGCCATTGTTACAACTCCAGCAAGGGCTGCTTCAGCTAGTCCATTTGTAAAGAAAACAGTTAAAACAGCTTTATAAATCGCACTCGTGCTGCCAGCATTAATGGCTTCAGCATAGGCGTCTTGAAACAAGAAAGAAATAGAGCCCATGACTAAAAATGTATGAATAAAAGTTGTAAGTATACCAGTTATAAATAAAGCAGGTTTTTGATTGTCTTTTTTCTTAGATATCACTTTACGAATAGCCTTGAAAACATAGTAAGGAATAAAGCCAATGATTACTCTTGGAACAATGGCAATAAATAGCGCCCAAAAGCTTCCTTGACTTGATCCTAAAACAGGAATCGCTGGTGAAAAAGCAAATGATAGCAATGTTGGACTAATCGTATTTACAGCAATACTAGTGAATCCAAACACAAGCCCTAGGAAAGCACCAATTCTTGGCCCTAGAATAATAGAAGCTATAATGATGGGAATATGAATGATAGTCGCTTTTACTACACCTAAATGTATAAATCCAAATGGCGTGAAAGCACATAATAAAATAATAGATAAAAAAATTGCAGTTAAAGTAAAGTCTTTTATTTTCAACTTCTTACTCCTTTAGTAATCTGATTTCTTTAATTCACCCAAAGACTACCGATATAGCTTTTTCATTTAATCAAATTATATTGACAGAATAATCCGAAAGTAAAGGTGTCTACTTTGATGATTATACATCCTGTAATTCATAAAAATAAAGACTTATTCTTCAGATATTAAGAATTACTGCGTGGTAATATTCTTATTATTTTGGAATATTTAGTGTATATTACTATATATGGCATAATTTCTTTACATACAGACTGGGGTGACTGATATTTTTTTACTTAAAATCGTATTGGCTTTTGGTGCTGTGGTGTTGATTTCAAGTCTAATTGAACGGATTGTTAGAAGACGATTGGGGTTAGAAAAAAAGAAATGGCGAAAAAAATTTTATACAAAGTATGAAAGATGGGTAACTGTTAGTGTTTCTGTAATCTATTCGGTAATCATAGCTCTAGTAGGTTTTACATCGTTTTATAGTTATTTTCTTTTTCTAGGCTACTGTATATTTTCGTTCGGATTAGAAGCATGGTTTCAAAAGAAATATAGTGAACGCTCAAGAGAATATCTTGCGACAATTATAATGGGGTTTGTTATGAGTGGCTTATTGATTGCTCTTATTGCTTCTTTTAACTACTATGAATATCTTTAATTTCTTTTACAGCCGATTAGTTTCATGAAACTAATCGGCTTTTTAATATTTTGTAATTTATCAGGTTAATAGTTAAGGGGTGCGATTCCTTAGAAAGTATAAGCGTGCTTGATATTATAGAATTCATAGGGGGGAGATTAGATGAAGGACTTATTAGAAAGAGCAATTGAGTTAGCTGTCATCCACCATAAAGGTGGTAATCCATACATTCTGCATCCTCTTGCGGTTATGCAAAGGGTAAATACATTGGAAGAGAAGATTGTTGGGGTGTGCCATGATTTAGTGGAGGATACTCCTATCACATTTGATGACCTGCGTAAGGAAGGATTCCCCGAACATATTATAGAAGGTATTGCTGCCGTAACACGAGTGGATGGAGAGGACCATAATATCAAGATTTAATTCTTTATTCTGTCATTAATTTGTTAAGATTTGCACTTAAATTAACAGGGCAGGAAAATTGAATAAGATAATTTGTTCATTGAAAATTCAGTTTATTTCACTCGTGCAAGGGTATTAATCGATTATAAGACTTAAAAAGGTAGGAGATAATGGATACACATCAGAATGAACGTCTAGGTGTTAAATTAGGTGCTGTTGGTGTCATAACGATTCTAATTTAAGATGAAACGGAAAAAAGAGGTTCGATGGCGTATACGTCTTGTGCCTTATCAATAGCATCTTGTTGGATAAATACATAGAGATTGGAGCGAGAAGATTATGGAAAATATTATGGAAAACAAAAAGACAAACACATTTGCTCTTGTTGGTTTCGTATTAGGACTTTGCTCTTTTTTCATTTTTCTTTGGGGGATTGTTCCAATAGCAGGGATTGTATTTTCAGGACTGGCATTAAAAAATATTGATATAGAAAAGGGATATTATCTTGCTGTGATTGGCTTAATTTGTTCAATTACAAACTTCCTTATGATAATTATTGCTTTTATTCGATAATTATCCCTACATTTCCATAATGATAGGCTGTTTTCGTAAGAATTATGGCTTATGAAGTATGTGAGTAATCAATTTACTTTTGTTTTACTATACTAAGTCTTGAAAGGTGAGAATTATTTATGATTAAGGATGCGTTAAAGGATTTGTTAAAGAAGTCAATGGAAATTCCTTATGATGATATCTCTGTGTATCCTACCGTCAATATCGCAAAAAATGCAATAGTCAAGTATTGTGGCGAACAAGGACTGGATTATAAATTTCTTGATTCAAAAGAAGAAGGAAATATTATAGTTCAAATTGATGGTACTATTTATGAAATTTATCGTGGAGTAGTTGGAAGAGGTTATTATGGAATCAAATGTAGAGTATTGTAATGAAGCTAACGAATCATTTCGAGTGTTTTTATGAAATATTACATTGAAGCTAACAGGTGCTAGAGCTGAAGATCAAGGCTGTCATTTAGACAGTTTTTCTTATGCAACAAACGGTGCAGAATAGTTTAATAAGGATAATAGCTATTTATGGTAAAGGTTAAAGGGATGCTTGTTTATTTTACAGGGGGTGTTTATATGCAAGACAACAAAGAAACTTCTGAACAAAAAAGAGAGAGATTAAGACAACAAGAATTAAGAGGTAATCCGACAGGGAATATGAACGACGCTTTTAATAGAGCAAATAGTGGAAGCCTTTCGGATTTGGTAGGTAGTTTAGGTTGGAAAGGTACAGGGATACTCATTCTTGTTATTATAATTGGTGTTGTAATAGCTTCGATTTTTTTAAAGTAATGGATGCAATATTATTAGAAAGAGCTGTCATGTAGACGGCTTTTTCTTATGGAACAAGATAGTAGAAGAAAAATATTAAAAATCTCTTCACTCTGTACTAAGGTACAGGGTTTATACTTGATATGAGGTGGATTAGAGAATGTATCTTATTAGTGAACTTGCTAAAAAATGTGGTGTCAATAAAGAAACGATAAGATATTACGAAAGAAAAGGTTTATTAAATGAACCTTCTCGGACAAATGCTGGTTATAGAGTTTACTCAGAAGAAAGTGCTGATCGTATAAAGTTTATTAAACGAATGCAAGATTTAGGCTTTACTTTGTCAGAAATTATAAAGTTACTTGGAATAGTTGATAAGGACGCTGAGCGTTGTAAAGATATGAATGATTTTGTTAGTAATAAAATCGATGAAGTACAAATGAAAATTAAAGATTTAATGCGGATTGAAAAAATGCTTATTCATCTGCGAGAGAAATGCCCCACTGATAAATCTATGTATGAATGTCCAATTATCGAAACTTTAGTTTCTAAGAATGAATTGTAAAGGCGGAAGAATAATGTCAAATTGTTGTAGCAGTGAACATCAGGTAAATAGTGAACATAATAGTGTTTGTTCATCTTGTAACAAAAAAGCGAAAAGTGTAAAGTTAATAACTTTAAAATCAATGCTAGTTCCATCTGCATTAGAAACTTTAAATGCTGAGGAAAATTACTTTTTTTGCTCAACTAAAGATTGTGATGTCGTTTATTTTAATACGAATGATAAGAAGTATCTTACATCTGATATAAAAGAGGTTGTTCATCAAAAGGATGATTCATTAAGTACTCCAATCTGTTATTGTTTCGGTTGGACAAAAGAAAACATAAAATACTATTTAGAAAATGAACTTTCTCCTAATCCATTAGCTCATATTCGAGAGAATATACAAGAAAAAAGATGTGGTTGTGAAGTAAACAATCCTCAAGGAAGTTGTTGTTTAGGGAATGTTACGAAATATATAAAAGAATTATCCTGATTTTCTTAATGAACTTTCATATTAAATCTTTTTTGTGATCATAAACAAAGTAAATACATATTGCTATTAATAATAGTCGGGAGAGTGCATATAATTGCACTCTCTTTTTGTTTAATTATTTAGTTTAGGTATGTAATCTCTAGACAATCATCTATGCCATTTAATGTTTTTGCTCTCCTACATTTATCTATTAATAACATTTTGGGCATTGGAGGCATAATAACAAAATACATAGCTTATTTTTTAGAGGTGTTCTATGAAGAAGAAAACAAAACTAGTCTTAGCCATTATTGCTTGTATATGTATAGGTGGTGCGGTGGCTATTACTGTTCCGATATCTCAAACTGAGCAAACGGAGGTTGAAAAAGCACGTACATTTCAGGTCAAACCGGGGAATATTAAGGTTTATGTTTCGAGTAAAGGTTCTGTGGCTCCGATTAATAAATTACTGATTAATACAACTGAAGCTGGGAAAATAAAAGCGAATTATTTGGAGGAAGGTAAATACGTATCCAAAGGCGATTTATTGCTAAGCTTTGAGCCAATTAACTTATCAAATGAGAAGAAAAATGTCGAAATAGAAATTAAAAAGCTGAAATTAGAATTGAAGGTATTAGAAGATGTGAAAAAAAAATCTCTACAATCGTCGGATTTTCCAAACTCTAATTTTAGTCTTACTGACTTGGATACTCAAATTAAAAAGCTCCTACTTGAAATAGACAGTTTAAATGAAAGCCTTGTAATACTGAAAAAGAAAGAAAAAGCTCCTGCCTCTGTTTATGCACCTATAAGTGGACATTTAACGGTGGGGACAGATTTGAATGTTGGAAGTGAAATTGGTGCATATCAAACAATCGCTTCAATAACGAACTTCAAGGAACTGAAGGCTATATTGTCTGTTGATGAATTGGATATACCTCAGATTCAAATGGGGCAAGAAGTTCAAATTGTTGTACAGGCGTTTCCTGATGAGGCTTTTAAGGGGACAGTGATTAGCATTGCAAATGAAGGTGAATCTATGAATGGTGTAGCGACGTTCAAGGTTGAAGTATCTATAGAGGATCCAAAACAGATTAAATCAGGGATGAGTTTAAATGCAAAAATCAAAGTGTACGAAAGCAATAATCATTTAATTATTCCAATAGAAGCGCTCGTAGAAAAAGAGGGGAAGCAATACGTAAAGATTAAGACTGAAGAAGGTTCTAAAGAAGTTGAGGTGCTAACAGGGGTAAATGACGCTGTATCAATTGAAATTCTGAGTGGCTTGGAGGAAGGGCAAATCATTTTACTACCTACTCTCAAAAAATCTACATCCTTTAATCAATCAACTAAAATGAATGGCACTATGTTTGGCTTAGCTATAAGAGGAGGCCTTTGATGCTTATACAAATGAAAGACATTTGTAAAAAGTATGTCTTGGGAGGGGAAGAGATAAATGCTTTAAAAGATGTATCTCTTGAGGTGCAAAAAGGGGAAATGGTTGCTATTATTGGACCTTCTGGCTCTGGTAAGTCAACTTTAATGAATATACTCGGATGTTTGGATGTCCCTGATTCTGGTACATACATTTTAGATAATTTATTAATGGATACGGCTAGGGAAAATGAGTTAGCTGTAATCCGTAATCAAAAGATAGGATTCATATTCCAGCAGTTTAATCTATTGAATAAGCTAACTGCTCTACAGAATGTTGAATTACCTCTTATATATCGTGGAATTCCTGCGAAGGAGCGATTACAACGCTCTATGGGAGCACTTAAAAAGGTAGGGGTGGCTAATCGTAAGGATCATCTTCCTAATGAATTAAGTGGTGGACAACAACAAAGAGTTGCGATTGCTAGGGCTTTAGCAGGAAATCCGCCTATAATCTTAGCCGACGAACCTACAGGAGCTTTAGACACTAAAACATCACAAGAGGTGATGACGCTATTAAAAGAGTTAAACGAACAGCAAGGTCACACTATAATTCTGATTACTCACGATAACCAGGTAGCTGAGCTAGCCTCTCGAATTCTTCGTATTAGGGATGGCAAAATTACTGAGGTAGGTGTGAGAAATGACTAAATTTACAGTACTTCAAATGGCATTTAAAAATTTATGGTCAAGAAAGTTAAGAACATTTCTTACAATGCTAGGAATAATCATAGGTATTGCATCTGTCATAACGCTTATTTCACTTGGGAGTGTATCTTCAAAAGCAGTAACGGAACAAGTTAACTCATTAGGTTCTAACGCAATAATGGTGAGTATAACTGGTAGAGGGGCGGAGACGACTGTCCCGTATGAAGAAGTTTTAGAATGGAAGACCCAAGCAGGTGTAGAAGAGGTGTCTCCTGAATTTAGAGCCTTAACAAATATTCGAACAGAAGCTCTAAATAAACCATTGACAATCGAATGTGTGACTGAAGGTTATAACAAAGTAAATAACTTCTACGTACAAGCTGGTCGTACCATTAGTTATATTGATGTTAAAACAAGGCAAAAAATAGCTGTCATAGGTGTAGATGCGTCTGCTATACTGTTCCCGAATGAAAACCCTCTTGGTAAAGAAGTGTTTATTGGTGGAGAATCCTTTATTGTTGTTGGGCTGTTAGAAGAAAAAGGGCAGACGATATCAAGATCTTTTGATGACACTATTCTCATTCCTATTAGTACGGCTGAAAGGTTATTTGGACAAGCAGGAGTCTCACGAGTCAATGCAATAGCTGATTCCGAAGAACATGTGAACCTTGCAGTAAAAGGGATTGAAAAGCAGTTATTAGATAAGTTTAACGACGATAAAGATAGCTTTAAGATAACGACATCTCAAGATCTACTTGTGACTTTAGAGTTAGTCACTTCTACTATGAGTTTTCTTCTTGTAGGAATTGCAGGAATATCATTATTAGTTGCTGGTATTGGAATTATGAATATAATGCTTGTTTCCGTTTCGGAACGTATTAAGGAAATAGGTATCAGAAAAGCTTTGGGAGCAAAAAAACGAGATATTTTAGCTTTATTCTTAATTGAATCTATGGTCCTCACCACTATAGGTGGCATTATAGGTATAATAATTGGCATTTCAAGTGTTGTGGGGCTATGTCACTTAATGGGGGCAGTACCAGTAATCTCGCCGAATGTTATAGTATCAACTTTCGTTTTCTCACTTGTAATAGGATTAATCTTCGGTCTACTTCCGGCAAATCGCGCAGCGAAATTAAAACCAATTGATGCTCTAAGAAATGATTAAGATATAACAGAAGATTAAAGCTGTCAAAGTGACGGCTTTTTTTATTTTGAATTTGTACGTTAAGTCCTTTCTTATGTTTATTCATAATAATCTTCTTAGAGTAAGGTTTGAATTTTTGGGCATTCTTATGATTTTACCACAATTTGTATTTTATTTAAGGTAAGAAACTCAAGGTTGAGCTAGAGTCCAAATAAAAAAGCTCATCTAAGTTGATGGGCTTTAGTGATAATTGATTAAAGAAGTTATCCAAATTTACATTATATAGGTTGATAAAACGTTCTGATGTATGACATTGAAGTCTGCAGGGTTAAATTGAAAGTAATATTTCAGGTAGATTTTAGCGATTTCATCATTACTAATTAAGAACTTATTAGATATGACATTTAAAATTATTTTATGATCAGTTACAGGGTCGTAATATCTACCATAGTGGGTGAGTGAATTATAGAAATAATTAGTATACTCAATGATATCTTTGTTTTTTTGATCAATGTTAAGGTTAACTTTTTGTAAAATAGTCATGCTTTGATTTAAGTCAGTAGAAAAAATACGTTTATTGTTTTTTAGAAAGGTGCTTCTGGAATTTAAAATGCTTTCTTTACCAAGCTTATTGTTATTTAAAAGATATACATTTGAGTGTGTTTGCCCATTTATTTGTAGTTGAGAATTATATATTGGTTCACTAATTTCAGGATTTTTATTTTTAATAAGTAAAAGATATCTAAGCTGTCTATTTATGTATTCTAATACAGCGAATTGTGAATTTAAATCAAGATTATCGTAGTTATCGTTTAATTTAACTTTAATCAAAATCTTAGAATTTTTATCATACTCGCTTTTGATATTTTGAATTAAGTTTTTGGAAGGGTGATATAATCTTATTCCATTAGTAGCTTCAGCTAGAATTTCATTATTATTAAGTTCTGTTTGTGATTTATAAAAAATGAATATTAAAGCAAGCACCACTGTGATAATTGAGATGAAATACTTTTTCATTTTTAAATTCTCACTCCCAATACAAAAGAAGTATTAAACAGGTGATTCAAAAATCACGCTCTTAGTATTTATGTTTTCATATAGGTGTGAAGGAAATAAGAAAAGCAATTAAAAAATTGGAAACAAAAGAGTAAAAATATTTATTATTTCCCTTAAGCTGCTAAAGGGGCCTACTAGTAAGATTAGTAGCAGGACCAATTGTTGGAAAGTTACTGCCAAAGTTTATAGGACAGACTGACGGATTTAACGTTAGAATATTGTTAGATACACTATTAAATTGTAACGGTATTATCTCTCTTTCTAACCATAATAGGTTCTTGGATTGGTATGAAGCAAATAAGCTTAGCCCCATTTGGAAATTTCCTTCATAATTTGGCCTAGAAAATTTGCAATTGCATTTTGGATTGAATTATTGCTTGCTCAACCAATAGCAAGATATGCAATGAAACAAATTCATTTAAGGCAGGATCTTAAGAATGTGACTGTAAACCAATAACTTGCTGAAATATATATAAATACTTAGAGTGAGGCTGCTATTAAGTAGCCTTTTTTATTATGCAGCTAAAACAACTACTAGTATTTTTGTGAATAGATATACTTAAACTATCGAGCGTTAGTGAAGTGTTAGGAAACTGTGGATTTACAACGCTAAACATTCTGATGCTTTTTGATATTTGCCATTTTTAAAAAAGTATGTTATTCTAAGAAAGAATTATTTTTGTTCGGTTTGAGATTGAGAATAAATTTTGTTTTTCGTCTAAGGTATTTGAGCAAGAGTAGTAACATATGTGTGGGTATCCACACTAGGAGGCAACAATTATGGAACAAGGTAAAGTAAAATGGTTTAATGCAGACAAAGGTTTTGGATTCATCGAGCGTGAAGGTGGAGAAGACGTATTCGTACATTTCTCAGCTATCCAAAGCGACGGTTTCAGATCTTTAGACGAAGGACAAAGTGTAACGTTTGAAGTAGAACAAGGACAACGTGGCTTACAAGCTACTAACGTTCAAAAAGCTTAATATTAGCTGATGAAAGGCCCTCTTGTAGGGTCTTTTTTTATTTTTAATGAAGATTTTTATAAGCAAAAACCCTATTCAATTATTGAATAGGGTTTGAATGCAACAAAAAATGAAACAAGTAGTATTCAAAATGGTAGGGGTTAAGTATAACATAGTAAATTAATAATCCCTAATCAAACATTTGTGAGAGTAATATATAGTGTAAACAATCAATATCTTCTTATAGAGCTAACAGGTGTTGAAGAAGGAGCTTTAAAACAATCAATCTTTTTTATAAAAAACAGTTCTTAAAAATAGAAGAAAGCTATCGTTTTGATCAATCTTTATTCAAAACGATAGCTTTTTGTATGCGATGAAATTAAGCTTTAATCGTGTTTTTTAATCAAACTTTATTCCAAAGCTACAGGAAAACCTGATACACAAGTTATTTGTGATTGATTCTGAAAATTCAGAAGTTATATCATGTAATTTGAAAAAGTAGACTTATTCAATCCCGACCCTGATTTTCGTGCAAATATCCTTTGCATTGGAAAAAATCTTATGTTCAGCATATATGATTAGCAAACGAATTAATTCATCGTTTTCTTTTCTAGGAAGGAATTGTTTGTATTAATTTTATATGAAGTTTTCCCAGCGATAATCAAGTGGTTCTTTATAGGGGGGCGGGGTTCCTAAAAGTTTTGTGGCTTTTTGGAGGCCTTTATTTCATTGTTGTTTTAAGAACGTAAAGAGAATAAAATTTAATTTTACCTTACCGTAAAATATTTTGTCAATAATAAATTTGTTAATTTTTTAAAAAAATGTTATAATTATTTTTAATTGTATTTTTATCGTATTTCAAATTCCTCTGGACTTTTTTGAAGATAGAATTTGGATACGTTTTTTTTATATCTTTTTTTACGGAAGAAAAAAATTCAAACAGTTGTATGCCCTTTAAAGTAAGTTAGTCGAATAAAATTATCAATATATTATTTATTAGTAACCGATTTTTTATAGGAGGACTTGAATAATGAATCTAATTAATAAGAAAGTTACACACAAGCGTTTTGGCATGGGTAGTATAGTTAAGCAAAATGATTCTAGGATTGAAATACATTTCGCATCGGAAAATAAAATATTTGTTTTCCCTGATGTATTTGGAAAGCACCTAAAACTTCATGATAAAAGTGATGCTAAATCAATTGATGAAATTATACAAAAAAAGGAAAATGAACGAAAAGAGGAAGAGTGGAAACAAGAAGAGGAAAAAAAACTACAACGAAAAAAATGGGAACTACACTTAGAATACGAAAAACTTATGAAACATCATGAACTTCATCCAAAATCACAAATGGTTTTTTGGTGTGATGCAGAAGAACAGAATAGTTCTGTTTCAGAGTGGAAGGTTTTTTCAGGCGTAATAAAAAGTGGTAATAACAAGGGGAAGCCGAACAAGCCGATCCGATTGCGCCCAAATAGCGCTGTCCTGTTAACAGCAATAGATTCCAGCATGCCTGAAAAAGACAGACGTATCTTAGGTGTCTATATGGTGGATGAAGGTTTTGTCGGAAAGCTTTGTGAAAATGGATATATTCCTGCTCATTCAAAATACAGACTCCAACTTACAAAAGAGGAGTCTGATCAGTTGCTTTTCTGGAAATATTATATAAATGAAAAGTCCCCAGAAAAAATGACGTGGAATACAGGTAAATACCGTTATTTTGATAATTCTTGGATGGCTCAAATTTTGCTTGATATTATTTCTTTGAAAAGTGAACCAAATGAACGAGAACTGGCACAACAATTTTTTAAACATTTTTGTAAAATGAATCAGATAATAGAGCAAGAGTTACCAAAGCCTAATGGCGCAATAATGCGTATATAGACGTTAGCTCAAAGATTAATTGAAGACGAATAAGAAAAATTGGATTGATTTCATTAAAATAGGATACGAGCATGTATAATTAAACTAACAAACACCCCATTTGTTGCCACATACACTCAAACATTTAGAGTGTGTAACCAAAGGCAAATAGCGATGCAAACTCCATTGCATCGCTATTTGCCTTTCATTATTACATATCATTGTTCGCTAACTAAATGCAATTAGGAAATACGATGGTTCTAAAGATATTCGAGCTCATTGAACGATAAGACACCATCAGAATACAATGGTGTCTCTCGAATATATTAAGCTTGATTTTCCTTAATGTATGTTTTTATTGCTGGAGGATTGTATACTCGAAATTTCTCAATTAAACTTGCTGGACTTGTGTCATTCAAAAGCATTGATAAGTATCTGTCTTGAAGAAATTGTTGTTCATTCATATGAGTAAAAAAGTTGATTAATTGGTCAAAATAATGATCGATATTTAATATCCCGCAAGGTTTATGATGTAAACCTAATTGTCCCCAAGTAAATACTTCAAAAAACTCTTCCATTGTTCCTGGACCTCCAGGTAATGCGATGAATCCATCTGCTAATTCGGACATTTTTGTTTTTCTTTCGTGCATAGAATCGACAATAATTAACTCTGTTAAATTAGTATGAGAAATCTCTCTATCTTCTAGCATTTTTGGAATAACACCAATTACTTGACCGCCTGATTCTAAGACAGTATCTGCCACAGTGCCCATAATGCCAACACTTGCTCCCCCATATACGAGCGTAATATTTTGATTAGCTAATTCTTTTCCTAATGCGATTGCTCCCTACTTATAAGTAGGTAGAGCACCTATACTAGAACCACAAAACACTGCTAAACTTTTCATAAAATCCCTCAATCCCTCAATTTCTCAAATGTGTATTATACTATGAAAGTATATAAAAAATTCAAATGTTTTTGAACTAAAGGGGATTATCATATGGATGTTAACGAATTTCAGCAATGGGTTAAAGACTATTATGAAGAGAGGGGATGGTCTAAACTAGATATTTTCATTCGCATAGGATTTTTAGCAGAGGAAACTGGAGAAGTTGCACGAGCAATAAGAGCTCTTGAAATTGGACGAGATCGCCCAGATGAATCTGATGGTACATATAGTGAAAAAAAGCAGGAACTTGTTGGAGAGCTAGGAGATGTGTTAGGGAATATTATTGTTATTGCGAATAAATATGATATAAAGCTCGAAGATATTTTTAAAACACATCAAGAAAAATTAGACGATAGATATATGGAAAAAATGAAAAATAGTTAAGTTTGTGACTAAATGTATTTAAACAAACGGGTGCAATAGCAGAAGATCAAGGCTATCATTTGATGGTCTTTTTCTTATGCAGCTATCGGGGCAGGATAGTGGAATAAAGAAAAACTAGAATCAACAAATAACATTAAAGTAAATCAAGAAAGTAGTATATGTAAAATAGGGTTTCTACAGAAAGGGGATAATT
This sequence comes from Bacillus massiliigorillae, assembly GCF_000380245.2. GTDB lineage: Bacteria > Bacillota > Bacilli > Bacillales > DSM-1321 > Bacillus_AD > Bacillus_AD massiliigorillae. The sequence goes on along the minus strand of NZ_HG428743.1, from coordinate 245,628 downwards.
CCCAAACTTGTGGAAACTTCAAAAACTAGAAGGTTGTCTCTGCGAAAGTCTAAAAAAATGCTCAATACTATGCAACAAGCTATAACAGTTCTATTGGAGAGTCACAAAGGATATGGATTACATTGAATCAAGGAAAAATATTTAATATTTCCTCGAAAGACTAGACAAAACACGAACGAAAGCTTTGGTTTGACGACATTACACAAAAAACAGAGCACCCTTCGATGTCCTGCTTTCTGAGCCAAGTCAGTAGGAAATGTCGCAACTTATGTGACAACAAGTTTTAAGGCAGAGCAATTCATTAAGCTCAAGGCCATACTTATTTTGAAACTTCGTAACTTCCTTTGGAAAGCTCGTGATAAACGGCTAGCTTTTCTTTTGTAAGTGAAATCATCTGATCTAATTCCTGCTGCTTGGCTACTAAATCCAACAGATATTTCGAAAGTATTTCGGTTCGCTTATTTAATGTGGGAGTAAACTTGGCTGGGTCTTCCCCTAACTGTACTTTTTCCATCACACAACCGTCGCGAGTAAATTCTGTGATCTCCTCAAGTGATAGACCTAACTTTTTTAAATGATTTAAACACTGAATATATGAAACCTCGCTTTCGGTGTAGGTCCGTGCCCCTCCTTCTCTGCGACTCGGGCTCTTCAGAACTCCAATTTTTTCGTAATAACGCAATGTATAAGGGGTTAAACCCGTCCTTTCTGACACTTGGCTAATGGTGAGCAAGGGATGCATCCTCCTTTGTAATCTTGGTTTGTGGTTATCATACACCTTAGAGTCGACTCGAAGTCAAGTATTTAGAATCCCATTTTTATAAAATCCCTCCTTGACTTCGAGTCGGCTCTAATTTGTATACTGCAGTCATAACAGTCTAGGAGGAACTGCCATGATATCTGAATGTATAGGTCATTGATCAATCAATAATATATAAGAGCTAATCAAGAAAGGATGAAATCAACGTGGAAATTATTCCTGAAAACCTTACGTGGAAAGACAGTTACAAATTATATACAGGCTCTATTTTGCCTAGGCCGATTGCTTTGGTCTCTACGATCTCAAAGGGAGGTATTCCCAATCTTGCGCCTTTCAGTAATTTTTGCGGCGTATGTCCTTGGCCATTTATGGTAGGTTTTGCCCCCATGATTCGACCCGAAGATGGTACGAAGAAAGATACCACACGCAACATTGAAGAGATGAGACAATTTGTTGTCAATATCGTTACAGAGGACATTGTAACGAAAGTGCACGAAACATCCATAGAATTTGCCCCTGATATAGATGAGTTTCAAGAGACCGGCTTAACACCTATTCCTAGCTCGAAAGTGATGCCGTATCGAGTTAAAGAAAGTCCCATACAAATGGAATGTGTGTTGGAGAACATGCTGACATTTGGGGAAGGAGCCGGATCATCAAACTTCGTTATAGGTCGTGTCGTTAAAATACACATCGAAGATGCACTCTACAAGGATGGGAAAATAGATTTGGCCAACCTTAAGCCGGTAGGTCGTCTCTCAGGGCCCTATTATGCGAAAATGTCGGACTTATTTACATTGAAAAGTCCCCAACGAAGCTGACGGGGGCTTAAGTAAGGAAGAAACCAATCATATATTGCCGGAAATTTGGAATAGGCGAGCATCAGCAATAGTATCCTTGCATTGTTCCGGCAACAACGTGGAAGATCAGAGCTGTCATTTAGACAGCTTTTTCTTATGCAGCTAACGGAGCAGGTTAGTTCAAGAAGGGATATAAGCAATTGATATTGAAATAATTACAGAAGATATTAAGGGGGAATTTAAAATTGGATATCATAGTTGGAGATAATTTAACAGTTGGGGACCCAAGAGAAGATTTAAAAAAGATATTAGAAAAATATAAAGTGTCACCTAAAACTTTTGGGTTAATTAGTGGAATTAAAGAAGAAGAAGTTCTAGGTTATGCGTATAAAAATTCTACTCTAAGCAACTTACCATTCGAGAAAGAATTAGAAATAGGAACTTTTATTGGGCTATTATCAGATGGAATGGAACTTGTAACGGCAGATGAAAGAGTTAAAGCTATTATTGAACATTTAAATACAAGTTTTCAAATTTCGAATGAGACATTGGCTTTATATTCTCACATAGAAAAAAAGGAGTTAAATGATTTTCTCAATGATAGTAATACCCTATCATATGAAAAACGATATAGATTAGCAGCAGTTGTTTTGTTCTTAGATACAATAACTACACGATATACTCCTAAAAAATGAAATTAACAATTAATTTACATTAGGGGCATTATAATCATTGTTTGTGAAACTTTACACTTAAACTATCAGGTGCTTTAGTTCAATATCAAGGGCTGGGAACAGCTCTTTTTTGTTATGCAACTATCGGGGCAGGTTAGTGAAAGAAGGATTGTTGATTCTATAAGTAGAATTAATTATTCTAAATGATAAAAATAGAGGTGCTTAATGGATATTTTGTATGACAGTAGATATCATCTACATTTAGGTTTTTACGAGGATAATTATGATTTTGAGTCAATAGCACTAAAAAGACAATTCGTGAGTATATAGGATATTTTCTTTAATTTAGAAGTATATGGAATTTGAAATAGCACTCTAGAAAAAGAATTAACATTAGAATCATTTGGGACAAGAATATTTTCTATTTACCGCGAAAAAATCGATTATTATGCTAGCTCCCAGCAGTTCAAGCAATGGTTATCAAATAATATAAATTTAAGATGTGTTAATTGTTCAGTTTAATTGAAAGAAAAATTTTAATTGAAGCATTTAATAAGTTGAAAGGGAGGAAGTTTATTGTTATATCATCCAAAATGGAGTAAAGCAAAGAAACTTTTAATGAGTTTTGTATGCGATTCTTTACGTTCAAGAGTAGATTTTCAAGTGATTAATTATCGAAAAGCACACGACCAGTTAGGTAGAGCTGTTATAACAGTTGATAAAGTAGAAATATTAAATATGTGTACCATAACTGCTGAAAGTGAAGAATATTATAGAGAGCGAGATATTCGAATTCAATTAAATGATTTTAGTTATGATAGTGTATATAATAATCGAGCAATCCAAGAACAAGCACAAGACCAACTAAGAATGGAAGGCATCTACGCACAATATGATTTCTTTTCTGCCCTGGAGACATATTTTAATTCACCAATTGAAAATTCTTTAAAGTCGAATGATAGTTTAATAAAAATATTGTGTTTGTTGGACCGGCGTGTAGGAAAAAGAACTTTACGTAAAATGAAAGAATCCATTTCTAAGGAAAATACATTAGTTCAGGAATTTTATAATTTACGTTGTGATGCAGAAAATATTTATTGATACAGTGTAGGTGAATAAATATAAAAAAATAACTTCTTGTTTTATGGAAGTTATTATTAAAAATCAACATTGAACTTTAACTGAGCCTTGCCTTTTAAATAACACTAATTATCCCTCTCTAATTAATATTGGAGTCGTATCGATTTGTTGTGGAGCATTTTTGAAGAAAAAAGCACTTTAGTGAGTTAAAATTTTTTATTCTATTTTTTATCTGTAAAATAAGCAAAAACTTTAGGTTACCTAAAATTGTGAAGAATTACACTTAAACAAACGGGTGCGTTAGTGGAATGACATGGAAGTCGTTGGCTGCTTTTTTATTTTAGGATTTAGTAGGAAAGTTTAATAAGCAGGAATTAATAAAAAGAAGTTATTAATAACGAATAGATGAGTTTTATATTAATTCAGGAGGTATGAAATGAGTAACCTTTATAACAAGGATGAAAAGTCTAATACGCAAGAATTAATATATGTTAGTAGTGAATTGGGAGTTGATATTGTTGTTCTGAATAGACTAGAATCTGAACAATATATTAATAAGGTAATTGAAATGCACAGGCCTTTTAAGATTACTGGACATCTACAGTTGGATGTAGATTCTCTTACTCTATCATTGGAAGAAAACGAATACTCATATTCAGAACATTTAAAAAGCGAACCTACTTACATTTTTTTTGATCAGGATGGACTTGATAGGAGATCAGTTGTTATAGTTAAGGACGCTAAGTTAGTTGGAAAACTAATGGAAAACTAATTTGGAATGGAGTACTTTGTATCTAATGAAAAGCCGATTATCTAATTGCAGTAAATTGGTATGTAATACATTTTGCTGGTTCTGCGCCCAATGACTTAAGTGAATTAATGTAAAAATAACGAGTTATTTATTTTCTATTGTCTAATTTGAGTTTTCTTATACAACATACGGGGGGGCTAGAGTTAAAGATAAAGACTGCTAATAAGTAGTCTTATTTTTGTTATGGTGCTATCGAGGCAGGTTAGTTGCATAAGCGTTTAAAGAATTAATTATGAGGAACCAGAAGGTTGATTACGCATGTCTTTTTAAAAAATATTCAGAGAATAATCGGTAGAATACTCCTTATTTAGGAGTATAGAGTTATTCAAATAAAAAGAAATATTTCTTATATATATTACTGTATTCTTGTTCAGTAATTCCGAACTTTTCTGTAACGAGGTCTAATATAACTTTCGAATCCTTTTTGTGATTGTAATAATTACCTCCTACTGTAAGTTTGTTAAACAATTTAGTAGCATATCTTATGATTTCAATATCTTGGTCTATGAAGTCAAACTGAGGATTTTTATGTAAGTATTGTTCCATTAAGATTTTGTGTTCTTTAGAGCCCAAAATCAATTTGTTATCAATGTATAGTTCACTATCGCTTTTAACTTCTACCTTTTTATCAGGAATACAATTAGTAAGCTTGTATGTTTGGTCTTTTGTTTTACATATAATATTAATTGATTTTGTTCGTAAATGTGGACTTTTCAATTCAGTTCTTAAATAGTACCTAAGATGTTTTACGTAAGATGATAGAAAACCAAATTGTTGAGCGTGATTAAGTTCAACAAAACTATTACTTACATCTGCTTTAATTAATATTTCTTTATATGTAATTTTAAATTCTTTAAAGTTTATTAATGGGGTAAAGTGAGCGTTTTCAGAAATAAACTGATTTGAAAACTCCTGTACATTTAATGATGTTGCTTTTGCCTTATCCAGATTTATTAAGGTAGATGATATAAGAATTGATAGTACTATAAAGGATAAAAATATTAGTTTTTTTGTCATTCATGTCTGCCTTTCTATAAGTTATCGACGTTATAGTATCAAAATACAATATAAAAAAACATAACCAAAAATATGAAGATTTTTATGGGGAAGTGACGAATAAAGAAAACAAAAGAGTAAAAATGTTTACTAGTTCTTACACAGAGTCCCTATAACAAGAGGATAGATGCTTTTGATAACAAAAATCACAAAGAATGTACTTAAACAAACAGGTGCTTTACTTCAATATTGAGAGCTGTGATCAGCTGAAAAGCCCGCCGGTAGTGTTTTTCCTAAATCCGATAATATAACAATGATACTCTTCCCAATTGTGCAGTGACAAAAAAGTTGTTGAAAGAATGCGAGTCATTCTTTCAATAATCGTCCAGATTGTGGAGTAAATAAACAAGTGCGCTTTTAGTTTTCTGAAAATTATGGGAGGATATAAAAACTGTGAAGAATCTTTTATTAAAATAGAATTGGTCCTATAATAAAAAAGAGAGCGCGCTGTATTTAATTGGAAGGAGCAAAAAAATGATTGCAAATCAACAATTAGTTATAAACAATCTTGAAGAAAAAATAAGAATATTCACTCATGTGGTTAATGGAAAGCTTATCAAAGAAGAAGATTTCGTTTTGGCGAATACAGAAATACCCACCGATACATTCAATGTACTTTTGCCGAAATCTTCACATATAAAAAATGCATTTAATATTAGAAGTAGCATCGAAAATATGTCTCTTAAAGAATATCCCTTTAGTACGTGGATTGACTCCCGGTTTTTGAACGCTGGCTGGCAAGACCTGATGCAAGAATACGGCCTAAAAGAAGCAGAACGTAATGTAATGATGAAACTTGAAAATACTCTTAATGTCGGTCAAAGAAAGTCCCATCAGCTTATGATTACTCATGTGAGAAATTTAGAAGAACTTAAGGAATATAAAGAGGTTTTTATAAGCCTATTTGAAGGTACACCAGAAAAAGATGCGTTAGAAAATTATTTTAATAAGTTTTCTGAAGTGAATTTAGGTTCTGAAATTCAAATGTTTATTGGACGCGTCGGTGAAATAACTGTATCTACTGGTTTACTAATAGATAGCAAAGAAAGTTATGGTATTTATGATGTTATGACAAAAGAATCATTTAGAAGTAAAGGATATGGTAGTGAAATATTTCAATACCTTCTTACTCAAACAAAAGATAAACAAAAACCCGTTGTCTTACAAGCATCAAAGGATGGGGAAAATATCTATAAGCGCTTTGGGTTTATAGAGGTCGGAGAAATGGTTGTATTTGAATAAGGAGATTTCTTATCAAGCTAAAGGGTCCTTTAATTCATAAATCTTCTTCGCTGTACTTATTAGGATAAGTCGCAGTTCATATTAGCTTAATTCTAATATAGAGCCAACTTTTCTATTTAACCATTGAAACTTTGTTCTGATTAGCTTCACTTCTATTGTTAAATAAGTCCCTGCAAAGATATGATTGGGAATTAGCGAAAATGGTCTTCCTAACTCAATCATATCTAATGCTCCACTTTTTTAATTGCATCAGTCACACCTTCTTCAAAATTTAATCCTCCAGTCACTACTAAAGAAGACCAGTCAATTATATAGAAGAGGCCCTCAAATCACTTCGTAATCTGCATTTAATCAACCCGTAAGTTTACTAATTTCCAAGTTCTACTCATTAAATAATACATTGTTTACGCCTTGTGATTCATTATCAGTTGGAGCATTATTTAGCATTTCGAAGTTTAAGTAATCATGGTCATTATACAACTAGATATTTTCACCAAGAGGAATGTCTACAATTTCAAGCATTATGGTAAATATAATATTTGAATGACGAAAATATAAATTAATAATATTAACCGTTAAATTAATATTATTAATTTATATGATTAAAAAAATTAATTTTGTTATTTATATTTTTAATTTCTTGTTGTATAATCGAGTTATATACAAAGAAAGGAATTTTATTATGGCCTATCAAGTAATCACCAACTGCCCTGTTTGTAGTAAAACATTGAAAATTACAAAGTTACATTGCTCACATTGTCACACAACGATTGAAAATGAGTTTGAACTATCTAAGTTGGCATCTTTATCAAAGGATCAGCTTCATTTTGTAGAAGTATTTTTAACATGTAGAGGGAATATTAAAGAAGTTGAAAAGGAACTAGGAATTTCGTATCCAACGGTTCGTGGGAAGTTAACAGACATCATTTCATCCCTTGGATATGAGACGAAGAAGAAAAATGAAGTAGACGAGAAAAAAGTAGTCACCATGTTGGAAAACGGCGAAATCACAGCAGAAGAAGCTATTAAGCTTTTAAAAGAGGAATAGGGAGGAATTTATCATGAAAGAGGAAATTGCAAGAGTGTTAACAATGGTTCAAGAAGGCAAGATTGATGCAGATAAGGCATCAGCATTGATTGCCGTATTAAAAGAGAAAGAAGAAACAGGTAGCCAGGTTATTGAAAAGCCGACTACATATTTAGATAAAACATTAAAAGTTCGTATTGTATCAGCTGAAGATGATAATGTCACAGTCAACCTACCTATCAAACTGGTTAAGGTTGTATTAATGGCTGGACACAGCATTGCAGCAAGTATTCCTCAATCGGAAAAATACGTGAAAGATATAGATATTAACCTTATTGTGGAAGCCATTGAAAACGAATTAGATGGACAAATTGTTGATATTAAATCGGCAAACGGGGACACCGTTGCAATCTTCATTGAATAGTGATTGACTTATGATTCGTGTAAAAGTGAAAGTAAAAGACGTTCGGTTAAACATACCAATTCCATATGCTAGTTTGCACATAGCTGTTTCCATTTTGTCGTCGGAATTATTCCAGCAAAAATTAAACAAATGGACAAAAGGGTACTTTGAAAGAAAGAAACTGGAATTTACCTTTCCACAAATAGACAAAGAAATGTTAAAGCCTATCGTCAAGGAATTGAAGAATTATAAAGGGCTCGTGCTAGTAGATATTAAAGCCAAGGATGGTACCGAGGTTAAGGTCAGACTATAATTTGTTATAGAATACATTGAATAATGATGAAATAACTTAATGCCTTGTTTACAAGATAAAAGAAAAAATAAATGCTTTTATTTCTTATCAAAAGGTCGTTCGAAAATCACTTTTCGAACGACCTTTTTCTACGAATCTGATAAACTCCACAAATGCATAGAATGATTCCAAATATAGTTAGAAAAAATCCCGGAGACACGACTCTTATAAATGATAATCCAATCATAATCATACCTACGAGTAAATAATGGCTTGTTACATGTAAGTGATAGGTTGCTTGTTTGGCATGCCAACCGCGAAAGCATCCTTGAAGAAAGCCAAGAATAACTTGTAGTACTAGAGCTATATAAGGTAATAATTCGATAGTGAAAGGCACACTTCCTACTGTTGTGTAGACCAGCCCCATTCCTATATAGATGAAAGGAATCATGAATTGATTTGCTCTATTAGTCGTTTGAAAAACTCGATAGCCCCACGCTGCTGAAAAGGAGAATGCCGCAAACATCCAAGCAAATAACATATAGCTTAACGAAACGTCTTTCAACCATAGTATATAGTAAGGAAAAATAACCACTTGCCCTACCGTTACCACAAGAGGGATATATTGAGCTGCTTTGTTTTTCATGTTTGCTCCTTTTACTTGATGTAGTGGTCATAAAATTGATTTACAAAAACGGAATTCGGATCACGTTTTTGTTTTTCAGTACGAAACTGCTCCCAATTTGGATAGGCTTTAGCAAATTGTTGTTTCGTTTGGTACGGATAATAAGGTAAGTAATATGTACCACCATGTTGTAATGTTAAGTCTGTCCATTTTTGGATAAGTGATTGGGCGTTAGCAATATCGTCTTTCTGTAACCCATGTTGGATGAGTACGACGAGTCCCAGCATATCTTCTTTCGCATAGGAAAGACTAGTTTGTGTATCTTTTGAAGCATAGCGCACAGTGATGTTATGCACTTTAAAGTCAGTGTTTCGATCATCATGTGGCAATATTTTTCGTAAATCGTGCATGTATTCCTCATATTGATGAACAGGGATGAAGAACTCCTGTAATACTTCTACTCTACCTGGTCTAGTAAATTCCATGAAGGTGGATTCTGAACGCATTACATTATTTCGAGTTATATTGTGATTATTAAGAGAGTCTATATACACTTTTTGCGTTTCCCAGAAGAAATCTTCAAACTTTCCGCCTTTTCTTCCGATATCAAGTGCTAATTTACTTGCACGTGTACCTGTCTCACCTTTTAGACTTGTAGTGGCACTTGCTTTTTTCGTTTTCTTATAATCAATTACGTACATTTCTTCTAAGAAGCTACTTGGAGCGACGCTAATTCTTGCATAATGCATTGCGATATCTGGCTGATCTAGCACTTGATGAAAATAGTCTTCGTATTGTTCGGTGCGAAGTTTTTTCGTATGTATTGTGTATACCTCGTTATCTGTTAAATCTAATGTAACGTCAATAATAATACCGAATAAGCCATATCCACCAAACATATATTTCATCCACTCTTCTTGATAATTACGTGTAATGTGCTTAATGTCTCCAGTAGGAGTTAATATCGTCATCTCGCGAACCGTGTTTGCCATCGGACCGAAGCGTATATCACGACCGTGAGCATTCACGGAAAGAGAACCACCAATTGTAAAAATCGATTGTGATTGAGTAACTTGCAAGGCTAAACCATAGGGATTAATAGCTTTTTGTACATCTTCCCAAGTAGCACCACTTTCTACATGAACGGTTTTCTCTTTTGGATTAACCTCTAAGATCCGATTAAATCCACGCATATCAAGGACAATCCCATCTTTATAATAGGTATGACCACCTTGAGAATGTTGCAAGCCTGCGATGGAAATATGTTGCTTATTTTTATTTGCTTCTTTAACAATTCTTTGTAGTTCATATTGATTTTGTACTTCGACTACTCTTTCAATTTTTTCAGGGAGAAGTCCAGTATAGTCGGTTGTTAATGCACTGGTTGATAGACCATATTTTCGTTTTTCTATCGGAATGTTCCAAATGACAAAGCTTGTAAATAGCAATACAAGGGTACCAAGAAACCAAGGTTTTCTAGATAGATTTGTAATGGTTTTCATGTCATTCTCCTCGTTCTTGAAATCTGTTTAGTTTACTTTACCATAATTCGACAATCATTCCTTAGGATAGAAGTCATTTCTTTTGTTAGAGGTGAATGAGAAATAAGGAATAGAGGATGTCTGATAAATCAGATGTATTATATTGAGTTGAAGAAATCATGACAAAAGAGCATAGTGTAAAACAAACTAATTCGCTAGAAAATAAAAACTCAAACTAATCTATACATATAGAATCAGTTTGAGTTTTTTAATATCGTACTCATTAAAAGTTGTTAGATTGATCTTTTCTCGGAACTATTTTTTGTTCGCAGTTCTCATAAAATCCTAGCAATTTCTTAATAGCAACACTTCTCGGTACGATTTGGTAACAGATGAATGCTGAAATAATAGCAATGATTGCTCCAGCTGTCACATCAAATGGATAGTGAACCCCCACCCACATACGAGAAATAGCTACAAGGAACGCTAGAATCAACCATATGTATTTAAATCTCTTATTGAATAAGAAGAAGGTGAAACAGAACGCAAAAAAGAGAATAGTGTGATCACTTGGAAATGAATTTCCTACCGTTTTTTCAATCAATTTGTTTACATTTTCTAACTCAGCAAACGGCTGTTGATTGGAATGGATTTTACCTGCTAGTTTTCCAAGAACTTCTGCAAGAATAAATGATATTCCAGCACTTATAATCATGATTCTATTTCGATTTGTTCGTGTGAACCAAAATAAGATTACAGCTATCAACAAGACATAAACCATATATTCAGCAAGAAATACAAAGACTGGATTTAAGAAACTATATTCTATCCCTAGATCATTTACTGCTCTAAATAACCGGACATTTAACTCTGAATTCATTAAAAATACCTCCTATCCTTTAAGAAGTATAATTTTAAAACTCAAAATCTCTTATCGAAAATACTTACATCAACATTACACTTCTGTAAGATTGATAATCACTATAACTCAAAAACAATACCCCTTAACAAAAAGGGGTATTGCATGACCTTGCGATTAGTGGAAGTCTAAGGTTGCTTTAAACTTTAAAAATCGTCACAGTCATCAGAAGCTATTGCTAAACCACTAAATGAGATTGGTCCTACAACCGCTGCTTCTGTGTCAGGTGTAATATTTTCAGCCGTTACTTGATAATGATGTTGTCCACGTCCTACATTCTTATCAATGGCTTGGAATGTCACAATATAATTAACTTCTGACGTAGGATCTGATTCTATTCCTTGTTGAGCTCTAAAGATTTCTTGACCATCGCGAAAGATTTTAAATAAAATTTGTGATGTTTCAACTAATCCCCGAAGACCTAATGTTGCAATTAATTGTACGTGATTATGGTGTGAATTTCTTCGAGGTATACATATACTGATAGCTGCTAGTACACTATGTTGTGGAGAATGAGCAATAGGTATTGGGTTATTATTGTTAACCATACTAATTGGTTCTGTTGCTTGATAATCTATAATTTTAAACATAATATCACCTCCTTGATTTCTATGCTATAAAGTATGTGAATAAGAGAAAGATAGATTGGACAAGGAGGTAATAATATAGAGTTTTATTGCCTTAATAGATATAAAACTTTCTTTTCCTCCTGGTGCTCATTCTTACGTTGTTTGTATTTACTTAACCAAATGTTATTCACTAGCAATGAAAAGTAGTTAGTTTTTTGACTTTTTATAATTACCATAAATTTATATAGTTTCTGAACTAGTTCACGTTTTCTACATATTTGGATATTTTTTTCACAAAAAATAAAAGTCAACTTGATTGACTACATTGCGAATAGTACAATGGTACTGTAATAAGGTCAACTTAGTTTACTATTTTTGGAGGTTTATGACCAATGAATCATCAAAGTGAAAAGAGTCTTGCTCTACTATTGGCACTATCTTTACATTCGTCTATAGATGAACTTCATAAAAGTTTAAGTGAAAAGGGATTTGATGATATTAGGCCTATACATGGTTATCTTTTTTCATCGCTTATTCCTAATGGAGCAACAGGTATAGAGCTAGCTAATCATTTAGGAATCACTAAGCAAGCTGTAAGTAAAATGATAGATTATCTTGAGAAATGTGGATATGTCATGCGTGAGCCTCACCCTACAGACAAAAGGGGAAAAATGATTATTTTGGCCGAACGAGGTTGGTTAGTAGTAAACGAAAAAAATCTGATTTTATCTGATATTGAAGGACGTTTGATTGAAAAGATAGGAAAAGACAGAATGAGATTGCTTAAAGAAGATTTATCAACAATAGTTACTGATAAAGATGAAAAGAGTATGCCTAAAGCAAGGCCTATCTGGTAAAGAATTGAACACCTAAAGATCTTTTTAGGTGTATGTAAACCTGTAAATCTTTGTGAATGTTTGAACTTGAATGTATGTAAATGAAGGTGATTGTTTGTATTATGATAATCGGGTGAAAATAAGTAAGTTAAAGCTTAGAAATAAAAGAGGCTAAAAGTCTTCACCGAGATAGTAGGTATAGTTTGGTATTAATATCATCTAATATGATATATCCAATATTAGATATATAAATATATGCATTAATACATAGGAGGAATTATTTATGATGAATTGGCTTAGGAGTAATATGTATGCGTCTGGCATTCTTGTATTACTGAGATTATATCTTGGATTCCAATGGTTCAAGAGTGGATTTGGAAAAATAACTGATGGTTTTGATGCATCTGGTTTTATGGGGTTTATCGCACAGAATCCAGTAAAGGGAGCAGATGGTAGTGTAGCGTATCCACTATATAATGCGTTTATTGAAAATGTCGCTCTTCCGAATGCAGAAATTTTTAACGTGTTAGTTCCTTGGGGAGAATTATTAATTGGTTTAGGACTTATTCTTGGAACATTAACTACAGCAGCAGCATTCTTTGGATTACTGATGAATTTTACATTTGTTTTAGGCGGAACTGTATCGACTAATCCAACTTTCATTTTACTTGGATTCATTATTCTTGTTGCAGGTGCGAATGCAGGACGCTTTGGTGGAGACTACTGGGTAATTCCTTGGATTCGTAAAAATCTATTTAAGAAAAAAGATTTACAATTTACATCTGAAACACATAAATTATCTGCTTAATTTTACTGATTACTTTCTTTTTGATAACTGTAAAGATTGAAGATCGAGACTGTCATTTTGACAGTCTTTTTTTGTAGCAATCGGGGTAAGTTGATGAATATAGATCTTTACTACATAGCCAAGCTTTTTCTGCTTCTTATCTAGATGCCTAAAAAAAGTTTATTTTCTCTCTTGACCTGAAATGGATTTCATAAATTAGAGTAAAAGTAAGCTAATTTTCAACTCAAGGAGGAATAGAAAATGAACAGAAAAATCGCCCTTCAACCAGATGAAAATATACTATCTACCCTTTCAGGGCTAATGGAAAGCTTCGATGGAACACACAATGTTTACTTTGGAGATTTGGTGTTAACAAATAAGAGATTGTACGTAGTTGGCAAGAAACCACTACCTGTGGAAGAGTCTTTATGGTTTGAAGAAGAAACGAGAGATGTTGGACCATCAACACTCATTGTAGGAGAACAGAGTGTTACGGTAAAATGGACATACAATGGAAACCTCAAAAGCTTGATGAAAGTATTTCAGCGATTGGCTGCGAGTACATAGGTTTCCGAGACTTCATATATAGGAGCCATTGTATGACAAATATTAACGATATTGCTAGATTAGCCGGTGTATCCGTCTCTACAGTTTCGAGAGTCCTGAATAATTATAAGTATGTGGCGGAGGAGAAACGAGAGGCTGTCTTAAAAATCATTGAAGAAATGAATTATACGCCAAATAAAAATGCGATTGATTTAATTCGAGGAGAAACGAGAACTATCGGTGTCATTCTCCCTTATAACAACAATCAAGCGTTTGATCAGCTATTAAATGGTATTTTGAATAAAGCTGTAGAACATGATTTTTCGATAACGGTACTTCCTTCAAAATATAATAAAGAAAAAGAGCTAGAGCATTTGCAAAGGTTAAAGAGCAAGCCGTTTGACGGCATCATTATTACGTCCAAAGCGAATGATTGGGAGACAATCATTCCATATAGTAAATATGCTTCCATCGTGGCTTGTGAATATACGCATCATTCTGAAATTGGTTGCTCCTATATTGATCGGTATGCTTCGTATATAGATGCCTTTCAATTATTAAAAAACAAAGGGCATAGCAAGGTAGCATTCACAACTGTTCGACGAGAGAGTCTTAGTACAGACCAAATGATTACGGCTTATAACGAGATTTTTGGAGAGCTTCCACCTGACTATCACATTTCAGGTTGCCAATGCTTAGAAGATGGCTATGAAGCAGCTAAGCAATTCTTACAACTACCTGAAAGGCCAACAGCCATTTATGCGAATGGGGATGAGGTAGCTGGTGGGATGTATTTATACGCTAAGTCACAACAACTGAAGATTCCAACCGATTTAGCGATTATTGGTCAAGAAAATCAACCAATTGGGATTGGTTTGGGACTATCTACCGTTGACCACCAGCTAACAAAAGTCGGTGAACAAGCGTGTAGCTTAGTGATAGAGAAATCGAGAGACAAAGTGAAAATACCTTATCGCATTGTGGAGAGAGATTCTGTTTGATTAACACAGCTAGATGACTAGGAGGAATGGATTATGTTTACAACGATTATATTTGACGTAGATGGAACGATTATTGATACAGAGGAAGCCATTTTAAAATCTCTACAACGTACGCTTAAAGAAGAATTGAACATGGAATACGCCAAGGAAGAATTAACATTTGCATTAGGTATTCCAGGTAAAGAAACATTAAAAAGACTAAATGTAGTAGAGATAGACCGAATATTATCAATCTGGTCACAAGCGATGCTTGCATTTGTGGACGATGTAAAGGTGTTTGAACAAATGGAAGAGGTCATTAAACAACTGGTAAGTAAGCAAACAAAGCTAGGAATCGTGACGTCTAAGACAAATCAAGAGATGACCGATGAATTTGAACAGTATGGCTTACATGACCATTTCGCTGAAATTATTACGGCTTCTCATACTGAGAAACATAAACCGCATCCAGAACCTCTTCTTGCTTGTATGGAAAAGCTAGATGTTCAAAGAGACCATGTGATTTATATAGGTGATTCTATTTACGATTTACAATGTGCTAAAGGCGCTGGCGTTAAGTTCGCACTAGCTTTATGGGGAAGCAAAACAGAAACAGGATTTGAAGAAGCTGACTATGTATTAAGGGAACCTAAAGATATTTTAAAGCTAATTCAATGAGAGATATGAAGTCTCATTCAATAAGTTTGGGCAAGAGATTAAACTAAAGACTGCTGATAAGCAGTCTTTAGTTTATGTAACAAATGGTAAGCGTTTTAGATAAACAAGTTTGATTATGTTAAAAAGAAAACCAGTAGTTAAAATAACTACTGGTTACAGTACAAATATATATTATACTTTTTCAGGTAAAATCCAAGCGATACCTATAAATAACATTCCTAAAATAACTCCACCTGAAGTAGATAAAGTAAATAGTGGTTCTGTATCTGAAACAATAGTAAATAAAGTACTTTTACCATTAAATAATGGCTCAAACCAACCTAAATTCTTAAAGAATGAGAAAGATAAGGCAAGCGTCAACGCGCCTAATAATCCTCCAACAAGGTACACCCATGCGTCTTTTCTTCCACTACCTGCCGCACTTATAGAAGTTCCCGGACAGAATCCTGCTAAACCAAAGCTTAAGCCGAAAATCAATCCTCCTACAATGACACCGATATGAGCCGTCTTGATATCAAGATGAGCTTCAGGAATGATTCCCAACTTCGTAGAAAGGAATAATAATACGGAGCTAAGACCAATACCAAACAAGATTGTTTTCATTAATTGTAGATTTTTTAAGCTAAGCATTCCCAAAATGTTTTTTGGATTGGCTGCACCTATAAAATGAAGTGTAAATCCGAATAAACCACCAATTAATAATCCTAGAATAAGATCCATTCCTTATTTACCTCCTTCTACTTGGCGATACAATATTACCGCAAGGGGTATTGCTGAAGCGAAAACAGCTAATGCAAATAAGTATCCACTTAACGCTGTTTGCATCATTCCACTCATCATATGTCCACTTGTACATCCGCCTGCTAACCTTGCACCGAATAAACCAATAAATCCTGCAACAAAACTAATTAAAAATCGTACTTTCATTTGATGTTTGCTACTTATATTCGATAATTGCTTTGGTAATACGATTTCTTCGTTATCTTCTTTTGGTGTTTTGCGAATTCGGCTTGAAATAAATCCACCTAAAAACATTGCACCTGCAAAAATCATACTATATGTTAATGGCTTTTTAATATCGCCTGCCATCTTACCATCTTTACGATCATAGTATTCAACTTCACTAGCATACCCACTAGCGTTTTGATTACTTTCTACAATAACACTCTGGTCTACTGCGCTATGCAAAATACCAGCCGTTGTACTGAATTGCGTTGATATGCCTAATGGCTTAACTAAAAGTACAGCTACGAAAGCTACGAAACCTAATAAGATTCCATTCTTTAACCACTGATAAGATTGTTTCTTCATCATATCCCCCATTATAATTATTCGTCCTCATTTTTAATGTACAAAAATAATGTGATTGATTACCTTTTTCTTGAAGACTAGCTTATTTTATACCCCGTTAGGTATGTAAACAATTATATATTAATACCATTAAATGAAATATAATCCAGTTCTATTGCTTTTCTACATATATAATACCCAGGATTTATATTTATAAAAAAAACTATCTAAAATAGGAGAGATCATTCCTGTTTGGACAGTTTTCTTTTTGTATTAAATGTTGGGAGCTTTGAGGTAGTGTGTACGAAGAGTTTAGCGAACTATCAAAATCGGAGCAGAAAGAGTCTCTAAGAAGGAGAAGCTGTTGTAAGAAAGTACATTATTATAAGAATTACCACAATGGCTATCACTACTTTTTTTATGGCTAATACCTCCTTGAAAAGAGTAATAAATTTTTTATTTTCATTACTGATACTCGTTTTACCTAATATTGGTATACGTTACTATCTGTTCCTAGCAATAAACAATGCGAAAACAGCTTAATGAAAAGATTTTCTCTTAATAAGAAAAAGAATATACGGGCATTTCTATAAGTAAAAGAGCATCAATACGATTTGATTTTCACCATTAACTACTAAGGATAAATAATCGAATTGGAAAAAACTATCATTTGAATATTTAACGTCTGTAAGTTTATAATACCCTTACAGGTATCTAAATGCCCGTATAGGTATTGAAATGTCTGTTATGAATCATAATAAACTGAAAGTAGGGAGTCATTATGAGTAAAAAAATTGTTATTGTTGGTGGCGTTGCGGGGGGCGCAACTGCAGCAGCAAGATTACGTAGATTAGATGAACAAGCCCAAATTGTGTTATTTGAACGTGGTGAACATATTTCATTTGCTAATTGTGGCTTACCTTATTATATAGGCAATGTCATTCAAAGACGTGAAGCATTACTAGTTCAAACGGTTGAAGGCATGTCAAAGAAATTTAATTTAGATATTCGAAATAATAGTGAGGTTGTATCCATTAATCGTGATCGTAAAAGTGTTACAGTTACGAATTCTCAAAGTGGTGAAACATACGAAGAGTCTTATGATGTACTTGTTCTTTCACCTGGAGCAAAACCTATTAAGCCACCTATTCCTGGTATTGAAGAGGCGAAGGATTTATTTACGCTTCGAAATATTCCAGATACTGATAGGATCAAGAAATATGTTGATGATCAAAAGCCTGCTTCGGCTGTTGTTGTTGGCGGTGGTTTTATTGGTGTTGAAATGGCAGAGAATCTTCAAGAACGTGGTGTGGATGTAACATTAATTGAATTAGGT
The DNA here is from genome assembly GCF_000380245.2 of Bacillus massiliigorillae. Lineage (GTDB taxonomy): Bacteria > Bacillota > Bacilli > Bacillales > DSM-1321 > Bacillus_AD > Bacillus_AD massiliigorillae. The sequence continues at coordinate 227,436 of NZ_HG428743.1, read as the reverse complement.
AATCAAATCATGGCACCAGTTGATTTCGAAATGGCCGCAATCCTTCAGCAACACATGGAAGACAAAGGTATGAAATTGATTCTTGAAGATGGTGTAAATCGTTTTGAGAATGATGGTAAAACTGTCGTACTAGGTAGTGGCAAAACGATTAATACAGATATGATTATTTTAGCCATTGGAGTTCAACCAGAAAATAGTTTAGCTAAAGATGCCGACTTAGAATTAGGTATTCGTGGCACAATTAAAGTAAATGATCGATTAATGACTTCTGATGAGTCAATCTATGCGATTGGTGATGCTATCGAAGTAACTGACTATATTAATGGTCAACCAACAATGATTCCACTTGCATGGCCTGCTAATCGTCAAGGTCGTTTAGTGGCAGATCATATTAATGGATTTGATGTTCGTTATCAAGGAACACTTGGAACATCAATTGCAAAAGTGTTTAATCTAACGGTCGCTGCGACAGGTAATAATGAAAAAACGCTTAAACGTGTAGGAATACCTTGTGAGGTAATTCACATTCATCCAAATTCACATGCGGGCTATTACCCAGGAGCAACACCTGTATCTTTAAAATTAATTTTTGATAAGAAAACAGGCAAGATTTTTGGTGCTCAAGCTGTTGGTAGAGATGGTGTAGATAAACGAATTGATGTCATTGCAACGGCTATAAAAGGTAACTTAACAGTAATGGATTTACCAGATTTAGAATTATCATATGCACCGCCATATTCTTCAGCGAAAGATCCTGTAAATATGGCTGGATATGTAGCTTCTAATATTGTGGAAGGGGCAGTCGAAACCGTACAATGGCATGAAGTGAACGATATTGTGAATGCTGGAGGCTTACTAGTAGATGTCCGTGAGCCAATCGAAAGAGAAATGGGATATATTCCTGGATCTATTAACATTTCACTTGGTGAAATAAGAGATCGTATACATGAATTCCCGAAAGATCAAAAGGTCTATATTTCTTGTCAAGTAGGATTAAGAGGGTATTTAGCTGTTCAAATACTCAAGCAAAATGGCATTCATGCTATTAATGTTGATGGCGGTTATAAAACATATTCTAATGTCTTTAATAGCCAACCAATCGTTCAGAGTCCTACATCAGATATAAAAGAGACGAATGAAGTTATTAAAAAAAAAGCCCTGAAGACAACCATCACAGTTGATGCTTGTGGTCTGCAATGCCCAGGACCTATTATGAAAGTGGCTGAGAGTATGAAATCTTTAGAAGATGGAGAAGTACTAGAAATTAAAGCGACTGATCCAGGCTTTGCGAAAGATATTGATACATGGTGCTTGAGAACAGGTAATACTTTATTAGATTCAACATTTGAATCAAATGCTGCAGTGGTTAAAATTCAAAAGGGTACAGAAGAAAATGCGCTAACAACATCTGAAGCTTCAAATGTAAAAGATGGTGCGACGATTGTTGTGTTCAGTGGTGAACTTGATAAAGCTATGGCTTCTTTTATCATTGCTTGTGGAGCAGCAGCAATGGGTAAGAAAGTAACGATGTTCTTCACGTTCTGGGGCTTAAATATTCTTCGAAAAGCAGATGCACCTGCTATTAAAAAAGATGGTATGGAAAAAATGTTCGGAATGATGATGCCAAAAGGTGCAAGTGCGCTTCCTTTATCCAATATGAATATGATGGGCATGGGAACAAAAATGATGAAATCAGTAATGAACAATAAAAATGTGGATGATATTGAAACATTATTAGAAAACGCGAAGAAATCTGGCGTTAATCTTGTTGCTTGTGCAATGAGTATGGATGTTATGGGAATTAAAGAAGAAGAACTTATTGATGGTGTTGAAGTAGCAGGCGTAGCAACTTATTTGGGTAAAACAGACGACTCGAATTTGAATCTATTTATTTAAATTAATAAACAAAACAGAACTGACAATATCAGTTCTGTTTTGTTTTAGTTAATTATTTCTGTTCTTGAAAATATATAAAGCAAAAGTGATAATACTAGAAATGAAGAACGAAGAAACCCCTATCATTAAAGACATTTGAGTAAATATGTAGTTGAATCTCACAGGCGTGTGTGAAGATAATTCAAAAACAAAATTCACTAAAGTACATAAAGCGATGCCTAAAAGAAACGTTAAAGCAGGTGCCATCCAGCCTTTCTTGATTTTACTAGATAGATAGGTTGATACGATAATACTTATAATAGGTATATACAAAATATATAAATCCATCCCGATATTTGCTAGCCAATTCATAGAAGACACTCTCCGTTATTGTTTATTTAAAAGTGTAATATTACACTTAATTATAACATATACACTATTTTGGAACATAGAGATACTTTTGAATAACTACACGTCGAATGAACGGGTGCAAGGGCTGATCAAAATTTTCGCATATCAAGATGGAATAAGAGTTAAATTAAGAAATTAATAATAAGAAAAAGCTTTTTGAATAAAAAGGGGTTAATGCGAAAAGGGGCTGTGATTCAAAGTTCCTTTTTATTATGCAGCTAAAAGAAAAAGATAGAACAACAAGGCATCTCTTTCTATTATTAAAATCTTAATATTTACTTAAGATTTATAATGCGAGATTCTTAAGATTTTTCTGTGAAAATAATAGTAGTGAGATTAGAAAGAAGGCATTTATATGAAAAAAAGCTTAGGAATTATATATTGGCTTATTTTACTGTTTTATATTTTTTTACTGGTTGATACCGTATTTTTTTCCAGAGATAGTCTAAGAAGTATTAATATGATTCCTTTTCATTCTATTAAGGAATATATTATGGTGGATAATGGATTTGGTGAGTATAGATTAGTTGATATGAATATTTGGGGAAATGTATTAATGTTCATTCCAATCGGGATTTACATCCTGGTTCACAGTAAAAATCTCTCTTTAACGAAATGTATATTATTGATTATTGGTTCAAGTATTTTTATAGAGGTTATGCAATTTATTTTTGCTAGAGGTGCAACAGATATAGATGATGTCATACTGAATACATTAGGTGGCGTATTTGGTATAGGGATATACAAGATATTTGCTAAGATTCTTAAAACGGATGAAAAAATAAAAATGGCAATCTCTACATTATCAATGATTGTTGGAATTCCCATACTGTTATTAGTCATCATCCTAGTGATTGTTAACTAATCTTAATCCTATTTTGAAAGATTTGTTTATTAAAAATGAAATAATAAAAACAGGTGTAGAAAAACAATTTGTTTTCCTACACCTGTTTTTATTTTCGGAACTTATGAGACAGCCCCATTTTGACTTGTATTAGTATTAGGCACTAGTTATTTTTTCGATGGAAACTCTCCCTGAGAAGAAAGTGGCTCCACCGCCCATATCTGCGATACGATCGGGAGTAAGGGAGTTAACCAGTTGCTTTGTGTCTTTGTCTGCTCCCCAAAGACCTTGGGTAACAGCGACTCCTGGAAGAACACTGTCGCCAACATTCGCTTTAAGTATGCATTCTCCTTGGTCATTCCAAACTCGAACATGCTCTCCATTTTTTAGTCCTAATTGATCGGCATCATTGTCGTTTAAAAACACTTCAGGTTCTTTTTCAAGTCTAGTATGCTTCGCCTGATTCGCAAATGTTGAATTTAAAAAGTTATGATTAGGCGCTGCTATAAATTGAAAAGAATGATCAGAGTCATTTTTCAAAGGTATATAGGTTGGTAATGGAGGATGTCCATCTCTTTTCATTTTTTCTGAATATAATTCGATTTTTCCACTTGGGGTTGAGAGGGTGGCAGGAAATTGTACCTTCGCCTTAACATAATGATGTTCCCTCAAAGTTTCGTAATCTATTTCTTTAATATAAGGATTCCTAGGATAATCAAGCGATTGATTAATTAATTCTGCTTCTGTATCATCAAAGGCTGTTTCGGTGAATCCCATTCCTTTCGCTAGTAGTCGAAACACCTCAACGTTTGACTTTGCTTCCTCGAATGGCTCGATTACAGGCTGTTGAAGCTGAATATAGTGATGCCAATATGACGCGTAAAAATCCGTATTTTCAAAGGAAGATGTCGCTGGTAGTACAATGTCTGCATAAAGTGCTGTTTCCGTTAAAAATAAATCATGGACAACTGTAAATAAGTCTTGCTTTTTCAATCCTTCTCGAACTTTATTGCCAGCTGGCGCAACAACGGCTGGATTAGTTCCATATACATAGAGCGATTTAACAGGTGGCTCTAACGTAAGCAAGGCTTCTCCAAGCAAGTTCATATTAATTACTCGTGTTTTTTTGTTTTTTAACAAATCAGGTCGCTGTAAATTACGAGAATTGTAAGACAGGTAGGAGGAGTTTCCTTTAATCGCTCCGCCTCCTTTTACTAGCCACTGTCCGGTTAAAGCTGGAAGGCAAGAAACCGTTCTAACGAACATACCGCCATTGTCGTGGTGCTGTGGACCATTCCCAATTCGAATAAACGATGGGGATGTTTTTCCATACATTCTAGCAAGTTGAACAATATCCTCCGCCGGTATCCCAGTAATTTTTGAAACAGTAGTAGGGTCATACTGTGCAACATGTTCACGCAGCTCTTCATGCCCGATTGTAAATTGCTCTAGAAATGAGGAATCAATCATGTTCTCGGCAAATAAAACATGCATAATCCCTAAAGCTAGAGCCGTATCAGTCCCTGGTAAAATAGGAATAAACCAATCTGCTAATTTAGCTGTTTTATTTTTATGGACATCAATAACAATGATTTTAGCTCCATGTTGTTTCCGAGCTTGTTGGGCAATAGTGACTTGATGCATGTTGGTACTAACCGCATTAATGCCCCAAAATATAAATAGCTTCGCGTGGATGGTATCCTCAGGGTCGGTGCCATAACTGCCACCCATTGTATAGTTATAACCAATGGAGCCAGCTGAGTTACAGATAGCTCTATCAAGCCGTGAAGCTCCTAATCGATTGAAGAAGCGACGGTCCATGCCTTCAGCAGTAAGGTTTCCCATATTTCCATAGAAGCTGTAGGGTAGAATACTTTCGGCACCATCGTTTTGTAACAACGACTTCCAACGGGTAGTAATCGTTTCAATAGCTTCTTCCCAGCTTATTCGGGCAAATTTTCCTTCTCCTTTCGCACCGATGCGCTTCATGGGATATTTTAATCGTTTCTCATCATAGATTCGTTCAGTCATATTTCGTACTTTGTTGCAGATAAAACCTTTCGTAACTGGATGATTTGGATCACCCTCGACCTTAACAATTTTTCCATTCTTTTTATGTAGGAGTAACCCGCATTGATCCGGACAGTCTAGTGAACAAACTGAAGGGAAAATACCATTTGGGCTATCAACAAAAGAGGACATAGTCGGTCTCTCCTTTCCATTTTTACTTGGAACTATTTTGTTAGATTGTAACTTAATTCTAATATCATAAGTATAGATTCAATCATTTCGCAAGTGTTACTAATATGAACTGTATCCCAAAAGAATGGAGATATGTCGCTTTTTTTTGTTGTACAAACGGTGCTAGTTCTAGTAGAATCTTTGGGAATATGAATTATATGTTATCTTCTTAACATCTTAAGAAAGGGGTATGAATATGGAGGAAAACAAAAAAATTTATTATGAACGAGGTACGGAAGAACTCAAGCTACAAAATATGATTGCGCATAAGCTCGTTCAGGAGTATAACTATTCTTCTCCTGACGAAATCGATAAAAAAATAGAAATCATTAATGAACTATTTGGGAAAGTTGGAATAAACCCAAGTATTGAGCATAATTTTCATTGTGACTTAGGTTACAATATTCATGTTGGTGACAATTTCTATGCGGGCTATAATTGTACGATTTTAGATATGGCAGAAGTGAAAATCGGAAACAACTGCATGATTGGTCCAAATGTAGGCTTATATACAGCTGGTCATTCAATCGAGCCAAAGGATAGAAACAAGAGTGGTTACGCAATCCCGATACATATTGGAAATGATGTTTGGATTGGTGGTAGCTCTGTAGTCTTAGCTGGGGTGTCTATTGGTGATAATTCCGTTGTGGCAGCTGGGTCCGTTGTTACGAAAGATGTTCCTGCTAATACAGTAGTAGCTGGGAATCCAGCAAAAGTAATAAAAAGTATATCTTAAGGCCGGTTTAGATAAAGATGAGAACTGATATAAGTCAGTTCTTTTTTTGTTATACAAACAGAGTAAAGTTATAGCTGAAAAAGCTGCCTCAATGACAGCTTTTTCAGCTATTGCATCCGATGTTTAAAGAATGAAAGTAAAGCCTTTCTTCATGTGATAGGCTCTTTTAACTGTCTATCCAAAAACTAAACTCTCAGCGCACCACGAAAACCTCTTGCAGCATAGTAGGAGTCTGCTCCATTATGGTACGTAAAGACCGTATCGTAGCGACGATCACAAAAGATGGCACCGCCGAGATTTCTAATATTGGCAGGTGTTTGCACCCAGCTCGACGTTTTCATATCGAAATTTCCAAGTTGCTGTAGCTCTCGGTATTGTTCTTTTGTTAAAAGTTCAATGCCCATGGCAGTTGCCATATCTATAGCATTGTTTTCGGGCTTGTGTTTTTTTCTTGATTCTAGTGCTTCAAGGTCGTAACAAACACTTCTGCGACCTTTAGGGCTTTCTGCTGAACAATCATAAAAAATGTATTCGTCTGACTCTTCATCATATCCCACAACATCTGGTTCGCCGCCGGTTCCTTCCATTTTGTTAAGCGACCATAGTTTTTTAGTATTAGCTTCGAGCTTAGCTTGTACGTTAGCCCATTCAAGACCTTCATGGCGGTTCATGTTTTTCTCAAAACGAGTATTTAAGGTACTGAGAAGTTCTTCACGTTGTTCTATTGATAACTCTGTATGTGGATTTGTCATATCAATTTCCCCTTATTCATAATGGTATAGTGTCCTAAATACTTCGAATGTTTAACATCTTACATATTTACGTTTGAAACCAATCTTTCCTCTATCTACTTCTTTTTGAATACTTTCATAAGCGTTTACGAAACTACTTTTTTTATTGCCACGTTTGATTTCTACTGGACCTACTTCTTTGGCAGTTTCGAGTGCTTTTTCATGAAGTGGTAAGTATGAAAAACCAACAGTATATAAAAAATTATTCATAGCAGATTTCGTTCGTTCTGGTGAGTCGTGAATCGTATTTTTCACCAATTCAAGCATATTAGCAATCTTGCTTTCCGAAAACTCATCGTCTTTACGATTTCCTAAAAGCCAACAGTAGCAACTCCAGCCTGCTGACATTCTCAGCTCTTCGCCACTTGCAATCCATTTATCAGCAACTTCTTGTGCAATATCTGCTTCAGCTAAAGTTACGGCTACCACATAATCAGACAGCATATAAAAATAGGCAGAATCGATCCAACGATCAAAGTCCGACTCAGTCATTCCTTTTGGATCAGCGATAATTCCTGCAACGTACATGGCGTCGTAGTTCCCTGTAGCATAAAGCTCTTCAGCTAAAGGTTGATTTATTTTAATTTTCTTAGCTATTGGCTTCATTGCACCTGTAGCCACGCCAAAAAGAGGCTCGTGTGCACCATTGGATATGTATATTTTTTTCGTTCGTTCCTTGCCAAGGGCTTCTAGTTCCTGCATAACCATATCGAAATTCATCGTTTACACTTCCTTCTTTATGGATTTTTTCCCCGAAAGTTTTATGTGCCAGGTGTATTTCCGGTCACAACTCTAAATCTTCAATTTTCAAAAAGTAATCAATGTAGTTATATTTTACCTTAAGAACAAGTGTTTCGCTATGTATAAAGCAGATTCATTTTCCAAAGATAAAAAACGCAAGGATATTGATGTTCATTACGCGCAAACAAGGCAAATAGGTCAATATATAAATCGGATATATATGTTAAAATGTGTGGGTGAGGAGGGATTTACTTGGTATACCTTGCAAGAACTCAAAGAGGAATTTTACTATTATTGGCATTTAGTGTGTATTCTATTCTAGTGAAAGGTATTCCTGAGTGGCTAATTTACCTTCAAATGGTACTTGTTATATGCATTATTGGATCATTATTCATCAAATATATATTTGAGATAAAAGAAGGTTATTTGACGTATCAAATCATCTTTTTTGGATGGCCCCTCTATAAAAAAGTAATAGACCCTAATCAAATCAATGGAATTAAGTTTAAACGAGTTGGCTGGGCTTCTAAATGTGCCGTCATACAAGTTAGAAAAGGAATAAACATTCGAATTTTTCATTTCGCACCAGAAAACGTATATATAGACTTGCTTGATTTTGCTTATAAAAATGATATTTCAATAGCTAAATCGAAAGATTATCTGCTTTTAGAAAGATAAATGTCATTCTTAATTAAATTTTTATAAGGCATTAGAGCAACCTTAGATTATTGAAATTACATTGTATACATAAGGCTGTCATTTAGGCAGCTTTTTTTTATGCGACAAACTGTGTTGGATAAAAAAGAAAAAGACCTTCAGCCAATAGACGATGCCTATTAGGAAGAGTCTAAAAGAATGTTGCATCATGTTTTCTCAAGAGGTGCTTTCGTGTTTTCTACGTTTCTGTGATATAGAATCACGGTAATGAGTATAATTCCAGCTGCTATCCAGATGGATGTGTTTCCGAGATAGGTACTAAAGAATGTTCCGATTAAAGCACCACAGATAAAGGAGGTAATGATAGCTGTAAAACCTATAAATTTTCTCCGGGATTCTGGATCATGTCCGACGAATGCAGCATAGGAAGCTTGCGCTGCAGTCCGGAGATTTCCTGTTGTGATGGTAGAATTATAGCTCCATTTATCTAATTTATTGAAGGTAGCAATTTGTAAGGAAGATACAAACGCAATACACATGGTGATAAGCATATTAGGTACACTGTTAGGTAACCATCCGACTATAAATAAAATCGAGAATTCTAATAGTAGGACAGCTCGTCTGTGGCTAGTATGTTTATCCTTTATATATTCTGCTGCTAAGACCCCAGCGATAAAAGCTACAAAAGGCGGTATGTTTTGGATGGCTCCACTATATTCCGTACTGGCAGCCCTCACCGCAAACAATACTGTATTCCCCGTTTGTGCCGTCGCAAACACTCCATCTCTAGTGATATACGTATAAGCATCTAAAAATCCTCCCACTAATGCTAAGATTATGGCCATCATCAGCGAGTTAGGTGATAAGGAGAAGTATTTCCTGAAGTTATGTTCCATATGGTTGAGCTCCTTGTCCAAAATACATCTACTTTCGAATATGAAAAAGATGAGGTATAAGAGTATTCATAGCTTTACCTTACAATTTTCATTTATTCTGTCTAGGAAGTATCTTGGGGGCGGAAAGGTTGAGCTCTTTGAAAATAATATGAATGGCGATATAGAAAATGTAGAAAAAAGAGATAGAATTATAGCCCAATATGCTCTTCTAAAAATCCAAATTAACTATCCCTTGATATATAAAACCTTAGTTATTCTCCTAAAAACAGTCTTTTTCTTTTTAGACTAATAAATTGATGATATAGTCAGACAACCTATATCAATCATTTACAAAATCATATGCTATAGGGTCAAGTTATATATTTTTTTCAACTTGACTATTTATTGAGAAAGAAGGTTTCTGGATGAGTAATTGTATATGTAGATTTTGTAGATGCAAATGTGAAGATCTAGAGAAAAATTGTAAACGATGCAATGCTTTTAAGCCATGGATAATTGATATATGCAACGATGCAACTGCGACAGCTGATGCAGCTTCAAAGTCAGATGCAAATTCAAAGTCAGACGCAGATTCAAAGTCAGATGCAAATTCAACCTCAGACGCAGATGCGACATCAGACGCAAATTCAACATCAGATGCAGATGCCACCTCAGACGCAGATGCGACATCAGATGCAAATTCAACCTCAGATGCAGATTCAACATCAGATGCCGATGCGACATCAGATGCAAATTCAACCTCAGACGCAGATGCGACATCAGACGCAAATTCAACATCAGATGCTGACTCAACCTCAGACGCAGATTCAACATCAGATGCCGATGCGACATCAGATGCAAATTCAACCTCAGACGCAGATGCGACATCAGACGCAAATTCAACATCAGATGCAGATGCGAATGCGACAGGAGATGCCGATTCCACGTCAACATCGGATGCGGATGCGAATGCGACAGGAGATGCTGATTCCACGTCAACATCAGACGCAGATTCAAGATCAGATGCGAATGCGACAGGAGACGCAGATTCCACGTCAACATCAGATGCAGATGCGAATGCGACAGGAGATGCAGATTCCACGTCAACATCAGACGCAGATTCAAGATCAGATGCGAATGCGACAGGAGACGCAGATTCCACGTCCGCATCAGACGCAGATTCAAGATCAGATGCGAATGCGACAGGAGACGCAGATTCCACGTCAACATCAGACGCAGATGCGAATGCGACGGGAGATGCCGATTCAACATCAACATCAGACGCAGATGCGAATGCGACGGGAGATGCAGATTCAACATCAACATCAGATGCGGATGCAAATGCGACGGGAGATGCCGATTCCACGTCCACATCAGATGCAGATGCAACTGCGACAGGAGATGCCGATTCAACATCAACATCAGACGCAGATGCGAATGCGACGGGAGATGCAGATTCCACGTCCACATCAGATGCGGATGCAACTGCGACGGGAGATGCCGATTCCACGTCCACATCAGATGCAGATTCAACATCAACATCAGATGCAGATGCGAATGCGACGGGAGATGCCGATTCAACATCAACATCAGACGCAGATTCAAGATCAGATGCAAATGCGACGGGAGATGCCGATTCAACATCAACATCAGATGCAGATGCGACCGCGACGGGAGATGCAGATTCAACATCAACATCAGATGCAGATGCGACCGCGACGGGAGATGCCGATTCAACATCAACATCAGATGCCGATGCGAATGCGACGGGAGACGCAGATTCCACGTCCACATCAGACGCAGATGCGAATGCGACGGGAGATGCCGATTCAACATCAACATCAGACGCAGATGCGAATGCGACGGGAGATGCCGATTCAACATCAACATCAGATGCCGATGCGAATGCGACGGGAGATGCGGATTCCACGTCAACATCAGATGCAGATGCGAATGCGACGGGAGATGCCGATTCAACATCAACATCAGATGCGGATGCGAATGCGACGGGAGA
>NZ_HG428743.1:123058-216111 GCF_000380245.2 Bacillus massiliigorillae | reverse complement strand
AGACGCAACAGGCACAGCAGATGCGAATGCGACGGGAGATGCGGATTCCACGTCAACATCAGATGCAGACGCAACAGGCACAGCAGATGCAAATGCGACAGGAGATGCGGATTCCACGTCAACATCAGATGCAGACGCAACAGGCACAGCAGATGCGAATGCGACAGGAGATGCGGATTCCACGTCAACATCAGATGCCGATGCAACAGGCACAGCCGATGCGAGTGCGACAGGAGATGCCGATTCTACTTCTACTGCTGATGTCGATGCTACTGTTGATGCGAATGCCACTGCTAGCGCTGGTAACAATACCTTTACAAATGGAAACAATACCGTCATCAATATAGCTGATAATGTTACTGGACTTATGGCTATGACCCTATCTACGCTTATGTTGATGGAAACCCTAAAGGGTAAAGAGAATTCGAGTAATTTTGATTCATTAATTACTCAATTCGCTAATATGATGAACGAATTGATACAAGGAGAATATAGTAATCGTAAAGCGATCCTTGATGCTATAAAATCTCTCAAGAAAGATTAAAAATACAAATGAACTGGAGGAGACTATATGTCAAAAACAATTGTCTCACGCTGTACGATTACTAAGGAAGAAGACAGCGATAACCTTTATGTGAAAGTTAAAAATACGAACCAACAACTTAGTCGTCAATTCACCATAAATGCATACAGCAAAAACTCTCCAAAAAACGAATTATTACCTGTTTATGTAGATAGCGAAGTTACACACGAAGATACTTTGAAGCCTGAAACGGAGAAAGTCTATAGAATAGACGTATCAAGTGTAAAGGACCAGGTTATTTTTGAGATTACTCAAAACGAGGGCAGCTCAGGTATTAAGGTTTCTAAAAGCAGCAAAAACCCATCTACGGTAGAATTGCATATTAAATAATAAACAATAAGAATAGAGGCTGCCGTCAAAAGATTACTTTATGTATCCTTTACGTCAGCCTCTATTGCTTTTGAGAGTGCAGCGATTGTTATATTCATTCGTTCTTTCTACATTAGAAAACATCGTTTATTTCCTTTTCCTAGTTTTTAAGAATAATAGATAATAACTTTAAAAAATCTTCTAGTCTTTCAGGTAATATCTCAGGTAATTCGTTTGGGTGTAACATGTTATTCCCTCCTAAATATAATTCGTTTTCTAATTACAGTATTAACAGAATATGAATCTTTTATTCTTATATATTGTAAATAGGAATATTTAATTATGAAGAAAAGAATACTTCTACGAAGAAACGTTGTTATCTTTTTTTCTTCTTTTAGTTGTATCTATTATTTACTTACTCCTTGTAAAGAAGGGTGCTGATCTAAGAGTTTGCTTAAATAAACTTGTATTATGTCTTGAAATTTAAGTGTACAATTAAACTGAAAATACGTAGATTATTTACCACTCATCCTTATTTGGTATACCGTATTTTTTGATGAAGATGCATAGCCTAAAGATTCTTTTAAAAACTCTATTACAAGGTTCAAATTGCATTTATCACAATATTTCGCCATAACAAAACACCCCAGAAGTTAGTTTTTTACTCTAACTTTTGGGGTGCAGCACCTGTTTGAATATGTCGTGACCTTTTTATTTCAGTTAAGTAATAGAGAGGGATTTGTTTAATTGCGGAAGTAAGTTATCTACACTTTAAAAACATTGCTTTTCTCTTGTAGTTCTATCGATGCTTTTGTTAATTCTGCAACTAAATCTTTTAGCTCCTCCATAGATGCGCTAATTTCTTCAGAGGCTGCAGAGATTTCTTCGATGCCAGCTGCACTTTCTTCAGAAATACTTGCTACATCAGCTATAGAATCTTTAATTTGTAATTCCTTTTTACTTACTTGCGATATTTGTTGAGACATTGATTTGGATAAAGAGTTCATCTGTGAAATAACTTCCGCAATTTCGTTAAAGGCAGTATTAGTATTATGAAGATTTTCTCGACCACTTGTAACCTTTTCAAGCCCTTTTTTAAGGATTTTCGCCATTCGTGTTGAATTGGCATTAACATTACTTACAATCACATGAATATCATTAACGGATTTAGAGACAGCTTCAGATAATTTTCGTACTTCATCTGCAACAACTGCAAAGCCTTTTCCATGTTCACCTGCTCTGGCGGCTTCGATGGCAGCATTTAGTGCCAGTAAATTTGTTTGATCAGCGATGGAACTAATGAATGCTACTAACGAACTTACTTCATTATTTTGCTTTTCTAATGTTTGAACTTCATGCACGGAATTGGAGACAATCTCATATATTTCTTCCATTTTGTCGTTCGAATCCTTCATAAGTTGCATACCTCTATTGGTGTTTTGAAAAACGATTTCCGTTGAGTATTTAATCTCGTTACCTTGCGTATTAGTTAATTCTATTAAGGAATTTAATTCTTGAAAATCACTAGCAAGATTAACAGCTAAATTTGCTTGAGATTCTGAGCCTTTTGTCATATCATCCATTGTTGAGGATACTTGTTGCGTTCCTTCATTAATCTCTATAGAAGCACTGTTTAGTTTATCACTATCCATTCGTAAATTAGTTGCCATATTAAGCATTTCTTTTATTAAATCGTCTAAAGTTAATGTCATCTTTGTAATTGTTGAATAGAGGATGCCAATTTCATTTTTTGATTTTACGGGATTACTTGCAATATAAGACTTGGCTTCTCCTAATTCGCCATTTGATATATTATTTGCAACTGTTGTTAAATGAGTAAGAGGATATAATTTCTTTTTAATATATAAATAAACGATTAAAAGAATAATGATAGTTATTATAACTGATACACCTAGTACAATCGGTAATGAATGGGCGAGCACGCTTTTCTTTACAGAAGCTACTACTTTTGCACTCGTATCCATTCCAAGAATGCCGATTACTTGTCCTTCTTTGTTTTTTATAGGAGCGAATGTAGTCATATAGTCACCGTATTTTGGATCATGAATAATATCAGAACTATGAGCTTTTCCTTTGAGAACGGATGTAACGTCTTTCAGTTTAATCCCACTGTCTGTACCAATTGGCGTTATTTTCTTCTTCAATGTTTCGCCATCAATCATATAGTAAACTTGTTCATCTTTTACCTTGAGAGTGTACATATACATAGCTCCATTTTTTTCTTTATAGTCAGTTAATATGGATTGAATTTGTTTATATGTTGGTGTTTTAGTAGGGTTTTCTAAAAATTGTTCGTACGCAGTTCCATCAATTTTTTTTGCGATTTTTTGGGCCTGTAGGATACTGCTTTCTTTAAAAGTTTGCTCGATAGAACTAGAAGAATTATAAATAAGAAGACTAATATTCGCTATTAATAAAAAAGCAATCAAAATAGACAATAATAAAATTATTGCATGTTTTAAAGATTTCATAATCTCCACCTCTGTATTATAGATATTTGAAATTTCAGAAAAAATAAATCAGGAGTTAGTACGAATTTATCTAAAGGAAAATAAAAGAAGTTTAAACAATTGTTGGAATACAGTAAAAATAATAATACCAGTATGTAGTAGTAATGTCTAATATTAACATGTGAGTTGCGTAGTAAATTTTATCTGGTTTTGAAAAAGACAATAGATAAAATTTGCCTATTAAGGGGGATACTTTTGAAGTAATTCCTTTAAGCAAAATGAGATTTAATTGAAAATAACTCCGAACGGTATAAAAAAGCGAAAAAGGGCGTTATGAAAGTGATTTTTATTCACTTTCATAACGCCCTTTGTTTCTATGACTCGTAAAAAACGGTTCCTGTTAAACGAATATCGTATCCATGAATTTGGCTAACTTGATTTTTAAACGCTTCTGATTGTGTAATTTGGATAATACTATCTACAAGCGAATCGTTTTTGGGTGATTTTAGCACAACGAGATCATAGCGTTCTTCGATTAATGGAATGAAATCTACGTTCACCATTTTGGCTACATTTTCAATTCCAACTGCCGCATCGGCTTGTCCATTAGCTACAGCTGAAGCAACGGAAAAATGGCTTGTTAATTCTTGATGATATCCTTGTATCTCACTTGTTGGGATACCTTGCTTGCGTAACTGTTCATCCAATAAAACTCTTGCTCCAGATCCTTTCTCACGATTGACCCATTTAATATTTTGATTATGCAGGTCTTCCCATGATTGGATTTGTTTTGGATTTCCTTTTTGTACATATATGCCAGCATTTCGACAAACTAAGTTGATAAGAACAAATGAGTGATTTACTAAAATACGCTTCACATACGGAAGGTTATACGTATTTGTCTCGCCATCATATAAATGCAAGCTTACAATATCACATTGGCCATTATACATCGCAATGAGGCTGTTTAAACTGCCGTTATACACACGATGAGGCACTTCTTGCATTTCTTGTTCAATACTTTTTCCGAGAATATCTAGAATCATATCTTGCCCACTAATGACGATTGGTGAAGTGCCAGCTGATTCTTCCATAGGTTGTTGAAACTCTTTAGCTTGAGCTGTTTTACTTCCGTTTTTATATCTTTCTAAATCATCATGGTCTACACGCATTTGCCTTCCCACTCGATAGGCAGGCAACTTTTCTTTCTTTATTAAATCATATACCGTTAATTTGGATACCCTTAATAATTGGGCTACCTCTTCAATCGTATAAGAAGTATTGTTGTTCATGGTGTCCTCTACTCCTTTCCCTCAAGTCAATGAGGTTCCTGATTGTAACGTCAAAACGAAATTTATCAACTAGCTAAAATTATACTCGATTCTATCCTTATTTTACTCATTTATAATAAATTTGAACAAAAATAGAACAATGTTATTTAGATATAATTATGCCTTGTTATAACTAATTATAACTTGTTATAATTAACGCATTGAAAAAAGAGTTGGAGGGAATATCGTGAAACGAAAATCATTTCTCTTAGCATTTGTATTAATGATGGTATTATCTTTAATGGCATGTACAAACAATGATGGAAAAGAAAAGACATCCGACCAAAAAGAAAAAGAAAACGTAGAATTAACGGTATCAGCAGCAGCAAGTTTAAATGATGCATTAACTGACATTCAAAAGAAATATAAAGAAAAACATCCTGAAGTTACGCTAAAATTTAATTTTGGTGCTTCTGGAGCACTGCAACAGCAAATTTCACAAGGCGCACCTGTTGATTTATTCATCTCTGCCGCAGAAGACAAATTTAACAAACTTGTTGATGATGGCATGATTGATAAAAAAGAAAGCGTCAATTTAGTTGAAAATGAACTTGTATTAGTCGTTCCTAAAAATTCAAAACTCAATATCAAAAGCTTTGAAGATTTAGCAACAGTAAATATTGATAAAATGGCATTAGGTACACCAGAATCTGTTCCAGCAGGCTTATATGGCAAGGAAACATTACAAGCACTTAAAGTTTGGGACAAGGTTGAGAGTAAACTTGTGTACGGTAAAGACGTTCGACAAGTGTTATCGTATGTGGAAACAGGCAATGTAGAAGCTGGAATTGTCTATAAAACAGATGCACTGATTTCTGATAAAATTTCGATTGTTGCAACAGCAGGTTCAGATACACATACACCTATTATTTATCCTTTAGGTATTGTGAAAGATACGAAACATCATGAGGAAGCGAAAGCATTTTATGACTATCTTCAATCAGATGATGCGAAAAAAATTCTAGAGGAGTACGGTTTTAAAGTGAATTGAGGAAATTAAATGGCTGAAGAATTTTTTGCACCAATTAAATTATCTCTTGAAATAAGTATTGTTTCAGGAATTATTGTCGTCATACTAGGAACATTAGCTGGTCATTTTCTAGCCGTAAGGAAGTTTAAAGGAAAAGCGATTGTCGAAACACTTCTGATGCTTCCTTTAGTGCTTCCTCCTTCGGTTGTAGGTTTCATTTTAATTGTTGTTTTTGGGAAGCAGAGCTTTCTTGGTAAAGCAATCGAATGGATTTTTCACCAACCGATTATTTTTACTTGGTGGGCTGCGGTTATCGCTGCGATTATCGTTGCCTTTCCACTCATGTATCAATCGGCGAAAACAGGGTTTCAAGGCGTGGATCATGAAATTGAAGATGCAGCGAGGGTTGACGGGGCAGGGAAATGGAGAGTATTATTCTTTATCTCCATTCCTCTTGCTTCTAAATCACTTATGACGGGTGCTGTTTTAAGCTTTGCGAGGGCACTTGGTGAATTCGGAGCAACCTTAATGTTCGCTGGTAATATTCCAGGCGTCACCCAGACCGTTCCAACTGCCATCTATGTAGCGATTGATTCCAACAACATGACAATGGCTTGGCTATGGGTCATCTCTATTATTGTCATTTCCTTTATCATGCTGTTTGTTGTTCAATTAAAGCAAAAATAGTGATAAAGTGAAACTTTAATCGGTGGGGGATAAAGTCTAGATTGTATTTTGAATACGTCATTACTTGAAAAGGCTGCTTATTAGCAGTCTTTTTTGATTTTAGAGCAGAATAATCATTTTTCCTAACAAAACTGCTTAGATTGAAGGTTAGTAAATCGAATGTTAAAATATCTAGTGAAGTAGGAAGATACTATTATCGTTATAAATACGATTAGAGTTTGTTGAAATTCATATATTAATAAAAATGGTTTAAGAGGGAGATAAGTAGATGGAGATAACGAAGTTTGGTTAGGAAGGATTGAAAAAGTATTGGTCGTCTTGTCTCCAGTTTTATTTGGAGTAATCGGATGGTTCTTATCGAAGCTAGTATGTTTAATTAAAGATATACCTTTCATACCAGAGTTAGGAATTATTAATGTAATAGAATCATTTGACTCATTTTAGGGCTCGATTATTTGTATGGCTATAGGAATCGTACTTGGAATTTTATTTACATATACTGTGTATAAAGAAGCTTTAAAAGGAAAAGTAAGTAATGATTATATTATAGTTGTTCGTTATGACAATGAAAAAAAGATTCTTAAACAAGATGTTCATTATGTATTTATGGAAGATGGGGAATTTGTTATAGATACTCTAGACAACGAAGAATTTGTTCGTGAAAAAACAGATATGAACAAACAAAAGAACTATTCTTGCAGTACGGTTATGCGTGAGTGATGCTGACCCATATGAACAAGAGAATAAACAATGGAAATTAGATGATAGTACTTTTGATAAAAAAACAAACGCTATATTATATGAACGTCGTAATGCGCTTAGGAACAAAGATCTGAAAACATCAAACTACTTAAAGAAAGATTTAAGTGAATTAGGTGTTATCGTTAAAGATATAGGCGATGACCAATATCTTCGGGAAGTAAAGAAATCAAAATAATAAGAGAGATATAATAAGGGTGTCATTTTGACAGCTTTTTCTTATTTTTAGAGGAATTCTGAGGAAACACAAGCTTCCTTACCCTACTCTTCAGTAAGGTAGGGAAGGAAATAAATAATATTTATTATCAATCTTATGATACTCTTCAGCAGTTATATTAAATTTTTTGCAAATCGCCTCTAGAATTAATTGATCATCTGTGGCTGGATTATAATACTTTCCATTCTTAGTCATAACATCAAATAGTCTTCGGGCGTATTTATGTATGTCTAAATCGTCATATCCATTCACTTTTTCAATATAAGAAGTAGAATTTGAATATTGGTTAATTACTCGTTTAAATTCGGAAGAGGAAAATACGATTTTTTGATTTATTGAAAGGTGGCTTTCATAAAAGTAGATTAATTTTTTATTGGATAGTGTACTATCATATACAAAAGTATTTTTACCAGATTTTCCGCGAATAATGATATCTTTTCTGCTTAGGGCATCACCGTATTCACTAGAATGATTTTTTAAAATAAAACGAAGTTTTCTTGTGAACATTTTAAAATTCATAAATTGTTCAAGGGGCGTGATATTTGAAATTTTTTTGTCTACATTTAAATCTATATAGATCGTTTGATTCTTAATACGAACCTTTGGATTACTAAATAAATTTAATAGGTAGTGTTTTTCAATTGTTTGCAGTGTAGATTGTTCGAGAGTGCTTAATTGTTTACATATGTTGTATGTATTAGAAGAATCAGCAGAAAGTGTGATTATTAACAGTAAGGGTAGTATAAAGATGCATCCTTTTTTCATTCCTTCTCCTTTATGTAGTTGAACTATAAAATTAAATTTTATTACAAAGTATGAGGAGATGTATGTGATGGTTGTGGCGAATTTATTAATAATTTGTTACGAAAATGAAGAAGTACGTGTAGTGTTAAATATAGAAGGACAAATATGCTATTCAAAGGAATAAACACGATAAAAAAGCAAAATGAATGTATCATTTTGCTTTTTTTCTTATTGTTGCTTTTTTAATTCAAAGTATTTCTCCATTACTTGTTTCCCGATACTCAAGTTCATTTTATGGTCTGAATTACCTTGATAGGCCCAAGGTACAACAACAGCCATTGCAACTTCTGGATTATTGAAAGGTGCATATCCGATTAAAGTTAGATTCATCGTAGCATCACCTTTTCTTCCTTCTATGGGACCATCATAGAATGCTTCTGCCGTTCCTGTTTTTCCCGCAGGCTTGTATGGAGCTGAACCAAAATAACCTACACCTGTGCCGCCATGTTCTTGTAATACTCTTCTAAATCCTTCTTGAACACGCTCGACTTGAGAGCTCTTCATAGGTAATGTATTAAGCACTGTGGGAGGGAAATCTTGATAGATTGATCCAGGTGTTTCACCATTCTCACTAGGCTCATGTATGGATTTTACTATGTGAGGTTTAATTCTTTTTCCTCCATTGGCAATCGTTGAAATATATTGTGCTAACTGCATTGGTGTATAAGTATCAAACTGTCCAATGGCTAAGTCTAATAATTTACCCGGACCTTTATCTATTCCTTGTAAACCTTTAGATTCATTTGGTAAATCAATTCCTGTACGAATACCTAAACCAAATTGATTATAAAAAAAACGCATTTTATCAAATGCTTGTACATCTAAACGAATGGATTTTCCATAGACGTAATTTCCTTTTCCTATGTCCATAGCAATTTTAAACATATATACATTGGATGATTGTTTAAGAGCTGTTAAATCATTAATGCTGCCCATTGTTTTCCATGATTTCTTAGGTTGAGTTCCTTTAAATTGAATAGGAGCGTCAACTTTTACATCTCCTGGGTTAAGTACGCCAGTTTCATATCCTGTTAGTACGGTAGCACCTTTAACGACTGAGCCCATCGTATAGGATGATGTGATGTTACCTAAAGCATAATCTTGGATTTCATAGTTTCCTGTTTCTTTATCTTTCACATATTGTTTACCCGACATAGCAAGTATTTCTCCATTATTAGGATTCATAAGAACTACAAAAGCTCGATCTAATAGATATGTATTGCCAAGCGATTTCTTTTGTCTTAGTTCATCTTCGACAATTTTATCAACTGCAATTTGTAAATCTATATCAGTAGTTAATTCTAAGTCTTTTCCTCTATGACCTTCTGACAGAGGAATGGTTTCAATAACATTTCCTTTTCTATCTGTAACGGTTTTAATCTTTGATTTTTCTCCTTTTAATACATCTTCATATTGCAATTCTATATAACTTTTACCTACGCGATCATTTCGGTTGTAGTCTTTTGCTAAATAATAATTAAGATTATCTGCTGGAAGTCCTTGTTCAGATTTTGAGACATTACCTAAAACTGTTCTTAACGTTTTATCGTATGGGTATAAGCGCTCCCAGTCGGTTGACACATCAATTCCTGGTAATGAATCTAAATTTTCACTGATTATTGCTACTTCCTCATCTGTCACATCTTGATTTTTGATAATTTGAGGTGTTAAAGCTCTAGCACTATTCATTTCACGAAAAATGGCTAATACATGTAAATCAGCTTTTGTTAATGAATTGATATCTTCTTGAGTAATACGATCTAGTTGTCGCTTATATATGTCTTTATCCTTGATTTTTTCTTCTTCTAATAGTTTTTTATCGCTTTTAGTTATTTTTAATTCAGCTTTTTCAGGATTTAACAACAACCAAAAATCTTTTTTATCACGTTCAGTAATTTTCTTTGTAGAAACGTTTATCATAGAGGCTAACTTACGTGATACTTCTAACATTTCATCTGTTTTCGTATTTTGATAGCGTAAATAAGTTATCGAGTTTAAAGATTTGTTATCTACTATAATTTTTCCATTCCTATCATAAATTTTTCCGCGAGGTACAGAATTTTTAACGGTCACATCTTCTGTACGTTCGACTTCTTTTCGGAAGCCTTCTCCTTTAACGATTTGTATAAATCCAAGCCTTAATATTAAAGATGAAAATAACAAAAAGATTATAAAGAGAGTTATATTTAAACGAATTGGAATGTGTGATTTTTTTTTTGCTTTAGTTTTCTTCAACTTATCCGCACCCTTTTAGTAGTAGTCAGTAGTACAATCTAACTTGATTTTATCTAAGAAAAGGAAATATTACCATCGATATACTATTTTGTGTGTTTGTGGGCGTATCAACTCTGGTTAAATACGGGTATGAAACTATCAGTATAAGAAAATATTAGGAATCATATTTATTATGACTTTTAAGTGATCTCCAAACGTTATGGAAATTAGTAAGTTACAATAAAGAACAGAAGGAGCATAGATATGACAATTTGAAAGGATAGAGTTATGTTAATAAAAGAGTTGATTACAAGTGCACAAGAGTTAATCCAAAGGTCAGGGTGCTCTACTAGGGTAGCTACTCAGGAAGAAATCTGTGAGATTAATGAGAAACTAGGGAAAGAGCTTCCAAGTTGGTTGGTGGAATTAATGACAACTATTCCGATTTGTGAAAGTAGGTTGCTGATTCCTATTGAGGACGAGGATTATAATATTGAAATAGATTTTCTTAGTCCGAAACTCATTATTGAAGAAAGTACGCTGGCTGTCCCTGGTTGCGCAGTGCTTAATAGTGGCTATATTTGTATTGGATTGGTAATAAACTTGTCTAATCCTATTGCGATAAATATAGATGAAGGATGTAATCCGACCATTTATGTATTAGATCATGATTATGGAGAAGAGACAGACTTAATTATAGAAAATAGAGAACCTCTTGCGATGGGTTTGTCAGAGCTGTTCACGATGACGTTAATAGAACAAAGGTAAGGCTTCACCATTCCTTTAGTTAAAATTACACAAAATATGGTTGTATTGTATAATTTTATGTATTATTGAATTTTTATAGGGGATGGGTAAAGGTGAAAAAATTAAAGAAATTCATCATATATGTCGGGGTCTCTCTGCTACTAATACTAGCTATAGCACTTTTCTTTCCTACGTGGACTCCGAGTATAAAAGGTGAGAACAGTATCAGTGTTTTAGAGCAAGTCGAGATAAATGGAAGTGGTCACGAAATTATGATCCGTGGAAAGGACAAGGATAATCCGGTTATTCTTTTTGTACACGGAGGACCCGGATGTCCAGAAATGCCATACGCCACTAAATACCAAGACTTATTGGAAACGAAATTTACCGTTGTGCATTACGACCAACGAGCAAGTGGGAAATCGTATCATTTCTTCGAGGATTATTCGAATCTTTCATCAGACTTACTGGTCGAGGATTTATTGGCTATGACGGATTACATATCAGAGCGTCTTGGCAAGGAAAAGGTAATCTTAATGGGGCATTCGTATGGTTCATATATTGGTATACAAGCAGCCTCTAAAGCTCCTGAAAAATATGAAGCCTATATTGGTATTGGTCAAACGAGTGAGACAAAAGAGAGTGAGATTGAGACTTTGAACTATACGATTCAGCAAGCTCATAAGGCTGGTAATAAGGATGATGTGTCATCACTTCAAAAGGTAATGGAAAAAGTAGAGAATGGCGAAATGTTTGTTCCTCGAACTTATGTGAATAAATATGGTGGAGCTACAAGGCTTATTGACAACCCTGATGGTGATAACCTAAGCATGCTACTAAGTGAGGAGTATAACTTATTAGATGTCATCCGTTACAACGTGGGGGCTGGTTATTCTCAAAAGTTCTTGGTAAAGGAAGTGTTACAAAATCCAATACCTGAAAAGGTTACCAAACTGGATTTACCTGTTTATTTTGTTATGGGGAAATATGATTATATGACTACTTCGAAAGCAGCAAAAAAATATTTTGATAGTATTGAAGCCAATCAAAAAGCATTTATAACTTTTGACAAATCAGCTCATTATCCGCAATTTGAAGAGAAGGAAAAGTTTTTTGAATGGATGTGTGATACGTTTTTAAGTAAATGAGGCATTGCGGGTTTATTTTTATGAACCTTTTAAAAAGATTTAATTGATTATTAATTAAGAAGCCCTAACTAACAAGGGCTTATACACATGAAAGAACTGCGATTAATCGCAGTTCTTTTTTTAGTTTCCGATAAATCTCTTCTTCAGAATTTGATGTTTATATGTATTTTTTATCCACTTTTTTTAAATATTGTATTGAATTTTGTTCTGAAAATGTATATATTGTACTTGTAGTATATATACAATATTTTCTAAAAGAGGTATTTTCATGCAAATTATCATTACAAATAATTCGAAGGAGCCGATTTACGAACAAATTAGCCTTCAAGTAAAAAATTTGATTTTAAGAGGCGATTTGCAAATGGGGGATGGGCTCCCTTCTATGCGTCAGTTGGCGAAGGATTTACGAATTAGCGTGATTACAACAAAAAGAGCATATGAAGAACTTGAAAGAGATGGCTTTATTTATTCGATTGTCGGTAAAGGTTCCTTCGTTGCCGAACAAAATCTGGAGATTATGAAAGAGAAAAAATTAAAAACCATTGAAGAAAAGCTATGTGAAGCCATTCAAAATGCTAAACAAATGAGCATGCCCTTACAAGAATTAAAAGAATTACTCGTAATTTTATATGAGGAGGAAGACACGTGGAAAACGTAATTGAAATACAGAATGTGAGTAAAGCCTTCAAAGGTTTTAAAATAGATAATTTATCATTGGAGGTCAAAAAAGGCTTTGTGACGGGTTTTATTGGGGGGAATGGTGCAGGTAAATCTACAACCATTAAAATGATTATGAACCTGTTGAGCCCTGATAGTGGAGACATCTCTCTATTCGGAATGAATTATTTGAATAATTCGAAAGAAATTAAAGAACGAATTGGCTTCGTGTATGACGATAATATTTTTTACGATGGGCTTACGTTAAAGCATATCAACAAAATCATTGCCCCAGCATACAAACAGTGGGACCAAAAACAATTTATGTATTATACAAATCTTTTCGAGCTACCATTAAATAAAAAAATAAAGACATTCTCTAAAGGGATGAAAATGAAAGCCTCTCTCGCCATCGCTCTTTCACATCATGCGGAGCTCATTATTATGGATGAACCTACTTCTGGGCTTGATCCTGTGTTTAGAAGAGAATTATTGGATATTCTACATCACATTATGCAGGATGGAGAGCGAAGTATCTTTTTCTCCACACATATTACGACTGATTTAGACCGTATTGCGGATTATATTGCATTTATTCAAGACGGTCAGCATATTTTCACGAAAGATATATATGCGATTGGAGAGGATTATGCTTTGGTAAAGGGACCACTGGATTTATTAGATAGTGATACTGAGCGTGAATTTATTTCAGTACAGAAGGCTAATACGGGCTTCGAGGGATTAACTGAAAATGTAAATTCGATTCGAGAATTATTTAATAATGAAGTAGTGATTGAAACACCGAGTTTAGAGGATATTATGTATTTCATGAAGAAGGGAGCTCGACATGCTGAATTTATTTAAGAAAGATTTGATTTTGCAAAGATATTATTCGCTTATGTATCTTGCATACATTATTGGTTTTTTGTGGATTGGGTGGGGTGTAGACCATATTATAGTCATGTGTAGTGCACTTTTTGTGGTACAATCTCATTATTTTGATGAAAAAGATGGTTCTAATATTTTATTGAATTCATTACCGTATACTCGTAAAGAAATTGTAGCCTCCAAATATATCGGAGCCTTGCTTTTTACGGCAATTGTCATTCCGGTTTGTTTAATAGGGGATTATTTCATTGGGGGCAAGATGGAATTTCATTATTCTTTCACGGATCTTGTACTAAATATTATTGTAGTCATGGTAGTCATCTCCCTTTACTTACCGTTTTTTTATAAATTCAAAACGCAATATCTTGTTTTTGCTTTTACTCTTTTAACAGTTGGAATTAT
This sequence comes from Bacillus massiliigorillae, assembly GCF_000380245.2. Taxonomy (GTDB): domain Bacteria; phylum Bacillota; class Bacilli; order Bacillales; family DSM-1321; genus Bacillus_AD; species Bacillus_AD massiliigorillae. The sequence continues at coordinate 201,924 of NZ_HG428743.1, read as the reverse complement.
GTTTTTGATGAAAAATATGCCATACTTCTTAAACAAATACGCTACCGATTTCTTAGCTTTCTTGGCGAAAGTATCGGATTGGCAGTTATACTCCGTTCTTGCACTTATAGCTGTTGGTTTCTATGGGGTATCGTGGTTGCTATCGTATCACATCTATAGGAATAAAGCGTTTTAATTGGCATGAGTGTGACTCAAAAGGTATCAGTTGGAGCCGTTTCGTGGTTATTTCTTTATTAGTATTAGACGAAAATGGGGTTTACCTGACTTGTAGTATATTAGAAAAAAACGACATTAATGGGGAAATTAATGTCGTTTTTATATTTACGCACTTTATTTTTTTAATAATCAACACACACACACAAAGCGTAAAAAAGGGAAATTTTACTCGTGGTAGGAGCTTGTCTTCCTACCACGGACTAGAAATCATTCTAGTTTTTTTAGATTAGATAAATAATCCAACGATTGTAGCAGATAGGATGGAAGCCATAGTTGCTACAAGTAACATCTTCAATCCAAATGCACTAACTTCTTTTCCTTTTGCTCCATTAATAGCTTGTACGGCACCACCAACGATACCAACAGAACCAATTGAGGCAAAAGAAATAAGAAACGTAGAGAGAATAGACACGGTTTTCTCTGATAAATCTCCTAAAATAGGCTGGAATTGCATGATTGCTGCGAATTCATTAGCAATTAATTTTGTTCCCATTACGGAACCTGCAGTAATCATTTCACTACCTGGAATACCCATTAAGTATGCGATTGGTGAGAAAAGATAACCAACCATAGTTGTTAAGTCCATTCCGAATAAACTAGTAAATATACCGTTTACTAATGCAAGTAATCCTAAGTAAGCAATTAACATGACACTTACAATTAGAGCTACCTTTCCACCATCCATAGCTCCAGATCCGATTGCATCAAAGATATTTTTCGTATGTATCATATCATTGATATCAATATCTCCTTCTTCTTTCGTAATAGTTACAGGAGCTATTATAGAAGCTAAGATTAGTGCACTGAAAACATTTAATACAACTGCGATTAAAACGAACTTCGCAGGTAGCATTGTCATATAAGAAGCGATAAGTGCAGCTGAAACACTCGCCATTGCTGAAGTTGATACGATGAATAATCGATTTTTATTTAAATCTTTAATATGCGTTTTAATGGCAAGAATAGCATCTGCTTGTCCAAAGAAAATAGAATTGATTGCATTGAAACTCTCAACATGAGGTAATCCTGTTACTTTTGAGAGTAATCCACCTACAAATTTAATAATATAAGGTAGGATTTTCAAATGAGTTAATAATGAAAGGAAAGCTGATGTGAAAACTAGAATTAGTAATACATTAATAAAGAAAGGTGATCCGCCATCTGGAATCCAACCACCTACTATGAAGTTTACGCCTTCCATTCCATATTCCAATAATTTATTAAAGCCATTAGCAATTGTATCAATTACCTTTAAACCTACGGTCGTTTTTAGAAGTAACCAAGTAAGAATGAATTGAATACCCAGCATAATAATGACAGCTTTAAAATTAATATTTTTCTTGTCGTTAGATAATAAGTAAGAAACACCTATTAATAAGACAATTGCCATTATACCAAGTAGAATATCGAACAAAAAATATCCCTCTTTCTGAAAATAATCTTGGGAAAATGAGTAAAACAATATGTAACTTTTTTTCCGCCGTAAGTATATTACTTACATTCTTCAGTCGACACAAGGACATATGTCCTTCATACTTAAATTGATTTGCATTTAAAATACACTTCGTAGGTTATGAACTTTCGAGTCTAGGACAGAATGTTAATAACTACGAAATATAACATTAGAGGAAGAAGATAGATGCGAATAATTGATAATCAACCATTACTTTATTCATATCTCGAAAAAAATAACTTACATGTATTTTTTTCTCCACTTGATATTAATAAAATTCGGCTATGTAGTTTTTCTAAAGGAGAGAGTATTATAGCAGCAGGTGAACCTCTTCAAGAAATATTGTTTATTGTTGAAGGGAAAGTGAAAGTGTTCACGATGACACCCGAAGATAAAAGATTAATCATACGTTTTCTTAAAGCACCTGTAACGTTAGGGGATATCGAATTTGCGAATGAAGAAGTAGCTGTGAATTCAGTGGAAGCTAGCACAGATTGCATGGCTTTAAGTATCTCGTACAAAGATGTAAAAGAAACAATCGGTAATGATCCGAGTTTTCTACAATTCCTACTTAAATCTATTGCCCATAAATTTAGAACAAAAACGAATTTTACTACTTTCAACGTTCTGTATCCTGTTGAAGTACGCTTTGCCAGCTATTTATTGTCCATTTCTACGAATAGCAAAGGAACGTTATTTCGAGAGGAAATGAAGAATTCAAGTATAGCCGATATTGCGGATTTAATCGGCACTAGCTATAGACATTTAAACCGAGTGATTCTGAAGCTTTGTGAAGAACAGGTAATTGAACGAGTGAATGGTACCATTCATATTAAAAACTTTGAAAAGCTTCGAGAGTTAGCAAAGGATAACATTTATGAATGAATGTACTTAAACATACAGAGGCTTTACTTCTATATAAAGAGCTGCTCATTCACAGCTCTTTTTTGTTATTCTGCAAATGATGCAAGGTTAACGATAGAAGAATTTAAAAATAAAAAGCGTGGATTTATCACGCTTTTTAAGTGAATGGTTTTAGTCCTCAAATTCAAAAGAAATATTAATCTTTAATAATTAATCCCAATAAGGAAGCAAATTGAATAGCCTGATGTGTCGATACTTTACATCCATTTAAATCATTCATTGAAACCGTAAGTGATTCAAAGTTAGATGAGCTAATATCTATCCCTTTTAGTGATGTTTGTTCAAAGTTTGCTCCATTAAGGTTACATGAATTGAATTCAACTTTTTTGAGCTTACAGTCATAAAAATCTGCATTTTGTAATGAAACTTCATCAAATATCACTTTTTCAAGTTTGGAATATCCGAATGTGGCAAGGTTTAATAATGAATTCTCGTATTTCACATTACGAATTGAAGACTCTGGAAAGTTACAGCCTAGTAATTTGCAGTTAATGAATTCAACTCTATGGATTGAAGAATTGGTTAAGTTTACGTTGGATAAATCACAGTTTTCGAAACGGACATCTACAAGTTCAATATGACTAAAATCTGTATCGCTAAATTTGCAGTTCTTTAACACGGCGTTATATATCCGTACCCTCTCAACTGTCTCATTCATAAATTCAGAGTTTGAGATTGTACACATTTCAAGAATAGGATCTTCTTCATAAAAAATATCATTAAAATTTCTCGAGGTTAATTCTGGAGAAATCTTTGGAATATCAATTTTCATAGTATACCTTCTTTCGAATGCTAATAAGTTATTCAAATTGTATTGCAAGATTAGATGTTTAACAAGTTGTGCCTCCGTTCAGTATTTATTATTTCTATTTTTAAAAATAGATAAAGTGAAAGCTATACCAATTGAAATAAAGGACGATGATAACTTTATCGAACTTTAAACTTTTCTATATAGTAAAATGGACTTCATGATTAACACTATGAGGTGATTATTATAACTATACTCTTGTTTTTACTAGCTGGCTTAGGAGAGATAGGCGGGGGTTATCTTATTTGGCTTTGGCTTAGAGAAGGAAGACCTTTCTATTTCGGGATATTAGGAGCAATCGGATTAACGTTTTATGGAATTATAGCAACTTTTCAATCATTTCCTTCTTTCGGTCGGGTATATGCTGCATATGGCGGTGTATTTATTGTCTTGTCTGTATTATGGGGATGGGGAGTCGATAAAAAAGCTCCAGACCTATACGATTGGATAGGCGCATTGATTTGTTTAGTTGGTGTTGCCGTTATGTTATGGGGACCACGTCATTAAACTATAGGCTCTTTACTGGTATAACTATGACAAGAAAAGTCTAATTATTGGTGAACGAGAATATAATTAAAAACGACATTCCACATTAATTTACCTGTAATCCGAACGGTGATGAAAAAAAATTTAAGGTGATCATATGGGAATTAATCTTGTACTTCGATTTATTTTAGAAATTTGTGCTTTGATTTCTTTAGGTTATTGGGGATTTCATTCTAACCAGGGATATATGGTAAAGATTTTATTAGGTATAGGTTCACCCATTTTAATGGCAATTATTTGGGGGACTTTTATATCTCCAAAAGCTTCAATTCCAATACGGGGATTTAAAAGATTGTTGCTCGAATTATTAATATTTGGATGTGCAACTTTATCATTGTATAATGCTTGGCATCCTGTTTTAGCTCTCTTTTTCGCGATATTGGTAGTTTTTAATATAGTATCTCTACGCATTTGGGAACAAAATTAATTTTAAGCGAAACTAAGGCACGCACACAAAAAGGCGTGTCTTTTTTATCGGGTCATTAGCAATAACGTTAAAGGAAACTGGATCTATTGGGAAAATTAGGGTTATTGTTATTGATGTTTAGTATTTACGTTTCACAATGAACACTTTTAGGCGTGATGATTGGTATTGGGGATGTGCTATGGGGGTAGTGCATTCCAATTATTTAATTAGTTATTGAATAAAAAGATGCGTTAGTGAAATGTTAGGAAACTGCTGATTTACAAGCTAAACATTCTGATGCTTTTTGACATTTGCTATTTTAAAAAAAGTATGTTATTCTAATATAGAATTATTTTTGTTCGGTTTGAGATTGAGAATAAATTTTGTTTTTCGTCTAAGGTATTTGAGCAAGAGTAGTAACATATGTGTGGGTATCCACACTAGGAGGCAACAATTATGGAACAAGGTAAAGTAAAATGGTTTAATGCAGACAAAGGTTTTGGATTCATCGAGCGTGAAGGTGGAGAAGACGTATTCGTACATTTCTCAGCTATCCAAACTGAAGGTTTCAAAACTTTAGACGAAGGACAAACTGTAACGTTTGAAGTAGAACAAGGACAACGTGGCCCACAAGCTACTAACGTTCAAAAAGCTTAATATTAGCTGATGAAAGGCCCTCTTTTAGGGTCTTTTTTTATTTAATGAAGATTTTTATAAGCAAAAACCCTATTCAATTATTGAATAGGGTTTGAATGCAACAAAAAATGAAACAAGTAGTATTCAAAATGGTAGGGGTTAAGTATAACACAGTAGATTAATAATCCCTAATCTAATATTTGTGAGAGTAATATAATATCTTCTTGATTTAATGGTTGGATTTTAACCACTGCATTGCAGCATAGGCATGTATTGCTGCACCAGTTGGTAAGATTTCTTCATTAAAAACAACTTGTGGATGATGCATTGGAAACCCATAGCGTTTATCTTCTTCTTTTGTACCTGCCCCCAGAAGAAAATAAACGCTAGGTACTTCATAACAATAGGAAGCAAAATCTTCTGAACCCATACCACCACCTTCAAAAGAAATAACAGATTGTTCACCGACCACTTCTTTCACATAAGAGGTCAAATTATTTGCTAAGTCTCTATCGTTTGTTAATGGCGGAACGGATGCAACGATTTCTATGCTAGCTTTGCCTCTAAACATTTTGGCAGTTGTAACGACTATTTCTTCTAGCCTTTTGTAAATAAAGTCTCCGATATCAACATCTAAGTATCGAATAGTTCCTTCTAATACAGCTTGTTCAGGAATCACATTATGTGTATTTCCGGCATGAAATTTTCCGACCGTAATGACTGCGGATTTTGTGGCTGCAATTTCTTTTGTAATGATTTCCTGCATAGAGGAATAAATATGCGTTGCAATGTTAATAGGGTCAACACCTGTTTCCGGCATGGCCCCATGACACCCCACTCCATTGACTATAATTCGAAAGATTGTACAACCCGCAATGCTTGTTCCAAGTCCGCACAAAATCGTATTAGTTGGTGTGCCAGAATGGACATGTAATGCCATAGCTGCATCCACTTTTGGATTTTCTAAAACACCTGATTTCAACATTAATTTTGCACCTTTGAATCCTTCTTCATTTGGTTGGAAAACAAGCTTTACAGTTCCTTCAAGTTCATTCTCATACTGTTTTAATAATTTTGCAGCTCCTAAGAGCATAGCAGTGTGGAAATCATGGCCACAAGCGTGCATCTTTCCGTTTGTTGCTTTAAAGGAATAATCTGTTTGTTCTTCAATTGGAAGAGCATCCATATCAGCTCGTAAAAGAAACGTTTTCTTCGAGTTTGGCTTTCCCACCAAGGCCACAATTCCACTTTCACAGATTTCTTTTGGCTCATATCCAAATTGCTTTAATCGATCCATCACGTATTTCGCAGTCAGAGGAAGGTGGTCACCTACCTCTGGGTTTTGATGAATGTCTCTTCTGTATTGTATTAACTCATCTTTCATGGCTCTAGCACTTTCTAAAAGTTGATGCACAATATACCTCCTAAATAACCCATTATGATAAGGCGTTTTAGTATTGTGCCCGTTGTAATTAATTTATATTTTATAATGATGCTACTTTCTAAAAATGGTTGCTTTCTCGATTTGTATGCTTAACACATCATAAAAAAGGTATGGTACTATTTACTGTGGAATACTTGGTAATTTTGCCGGAAAAGTAAGTCAACCGAATTCACATTAAAAAGAGAACTAATAACTGATAAGGATTGTTTAATATGGATTGGAAACTAGATCGCACAGCAAAAAAACCCTTATATAAACAATTAGCCGAATATATAGAAAATGGAATTACAGATGGAACGTTTCCACCTGATAAGCCATTACCTTCTGAAAGAAATTTAGCAAAGGAATTTAATATAAATAGAAGTACAGTTGTGACTGCTTACGATGAGCTAGAAGCGAATGGACTTATTCAAAGGAATAGAGGAGTCGGGACTACGATAAGTAAAGATATTTGGGGAATTACGAAGAAGCGTATTCCAAGCTGGAATAGATATATTGAAGCAGGAAGCTTTCTGCCTAATTTACCAGTCACTCAAAAAATAAGACAACAATCGGTGGAAGGTCAGCTAATTAATCTAGCGAGTGGAGAATTGTCTGAAGATCTTTTTCCAGTGAAGGCATTAAGAAAGATTACTTCTACACGATCCTTTATTGGAAGCTTAGGATACGACCATCCACTAGGCAATGCTATATTAAGAGAAACGATTACTAAGCACGTTAAAGAATTTCGAAAAATTGAAACGAATCCTTCGTCCATCCTTATCACATCTGGCGCACAACAAGCGTTATATTTAGTTGTGCAATGCCTATTGAAGCCAGGAGATGCAGTAGTATTGGAAGAGCCATCCTATCATTATAGTCTACCAATATTCAAATCAGCAGGAATCAAAACGTATTTTTTACCAGTTGATAAAGATGGTATTAATCCTGAAGATTTAGTGCTATTGCATAAGAAACATCGTATTAGGATGATATTTTTAAACCCAGTCTTTCAAAATCCAACAGGTACATTACTTAGTGAGAATAGGAAAAGAGAAATTTTGAGAATATCTTCGGAGTATGGAATACCGGTTGTCGAAGATGATCCATATAGTTTAACAGCATTTTCAGGGGAGAAAATGCTAGCCTTGAAGTCATTGGACCTTAATGGAAATGTCCTATACATTAGTTCATTATCCAAAATCGTTGCTTCAGGTTTACGGATTGGATGGATTATTGGTCCAAAGCCAGTTATTGAAAGATTATCAGATGCGAAACAACAAATTGATTTCGGACATGCGAGCTATAACCAATGGATTGCGAATGACTTTTTAGAATCAGAAGAATTCCATGCCCATATTAAAAATTTAGTTGAAAAACTAAAAATACGGAGAAATCAAATTGTCACTAGTCTTCAGTGTTATTTAAAGAATCAAGTAGATTTCTTTATACCTGAAGGGGGCATTCATATTTGGTGCAAGATAAAGCGAGATTTTAATGAAATGGAATTGCTAGAAGAATCCATCAAAAGAGGGGTCATTTACGCCCCAGGTAATACGATGGGTTCTCAAAAAGGTTTTGTTCGTTTTACTTTTGCTAGGGAGAATGAAGGTACTATTCATGAAGGAATAAGACGCTTTTCAGATGCTTTTCATGCAATAGAATAGTAAAATAGAGGACAATTGTGACGTTGATTGTTCTGATAAAGAGATTTGGGATTTTCGTGATGGATGGTAAAAAAAGTGCTTGAATGGATGGTTTGTATGACTAATATATCTACTATGATTTTTAATAGAGGGAAAATATAAGGGGAGAAATATATGCCAAATTGGTTAAATAATACTTGTTATGTAATGCTATTAATCGTGAGTATGGGGTGTGTTACTCACGGGTTAAAGTGGAAATCAAATAAGCCGGTTGAAGAGAGTTAATAGACATTTGACCTTTCTTTTACTATAAAAATAGGAGCTGTTGAGATAGCTCCTATTTTTATTCTCCTTGATGACCATCTACGAAACCAATTAATCTAGATAGAATATTTTCCATAGTATTCTTCTAGCGTAATCCCTTTTTCATGAATTTCAGTTGCTATATCTTTTCCGACATATCGAATATGCCATGGTTTATACTTATAGCCTGTTATATCTTCTTTTCCTTTTGGAAAACGGATAATAAAGCCATATTCATGTGCATGTTTATCTAACCATTTTGCCTCTTCGGTATTAGCAAACTGATCTTCAACTGCAAATTCTCCAGTTATTCCAGAAACATCTATAGATAGTCCTGTTTGATGTTCACTATGCCCAGGGCGAGCACTATATCTATCAGCTTCTTCTACGCCGTCTTTACTGACATAATTATTATAAAGCCTTGTTTGTGCTGCTTCAGAACGGTACCCTGATACTCCTGCCAAATGAATACCATCCGATTTAGCAGCTTCAAACATTCTTTTTAATGCCTCGGCAGGTTCTTTTCGCATTTGTCGCTTTTCTATTTTTTCATTAAAAATAAATGGTACATCTGGATATACTAAATCATTTGGAACATAATTTTCAGGTAATCGAAACTCTTTATTGATAAGTACAGCAATATCAGAAGGATGACTAGCTACTTTTTTGGACTCTTCTTGTTCGGAATTACTACATCCTACGATAATAAATATACTAACTACAATAAAACTAAGTTTCGGAATGAGATTCTTTATGATGGTCATGGCTATATTTCCTCCTAAATAACGATCCGTACTTCAAGTTTAGAGGAAAATTTTTAAATAAAAGTTAGATATTACTTAAGTTTTTCTTAAATAATTTCGATTCTGACTTGAACTCTAGTAATTAATGAAAATGCCGTATCTATTAGATGATACGGCTTTTAACTAATGCTTTTTTAGGAAAGGATACGATAGGATTAATCCCAACAAATATAAAACACATAAGAAGTAAACGGGAAGCAGATGGATAAAGGTTGTATACCCAATATACAGATGGGTTCCAATCCCAGTTATAAATGCAGGTAACGCCCCAATCGCAAGCGTGTTCCAAATCCAACCTTCTCCTTTTCGGAATCCCCATAAGGAAAGCGTAAGAACAAGTAAACCCACACTTACAAGGGAGCTGCCGAACCCTGCTCGGTCATGTGCGATAACAGGAATCAAATTATTGCTAATACTATCTAACATTTCGGGTGTCATACACAGATAGCTTAAATCGGTTGATACAAAAACGTGTGATACACCTATTGTAGAAATAACAATCCCGCCTACTAATATAGAAAATCCCAGTATTATAAACAGGAGCTGTCCGAAAAGCGAGAGCTGCCACGTTCTATCATTTGTTTCATTTTGAGAAAAGGGGCTACCTATGACTCTTCTATCTTCCTTGAAACTAAAATAATAGATTGGCAATAAGACAAGCCAATATAGACCATGCAGCCAATCGAAGTAACCGAAACCAATAAAAAGAAAAATACCGAGAAACCCTATGATTGCTGCGCTGTGAAACGCAATTCTTGCCCAATGCAAGCCGTTCTTGATCCCATGCCGTGCAAGTTGGAAATACAATATTCCTCCTGATATCATCGTCCCAGCTAGTGCCATTCGATCATGTGACATAAATGATAGTATGAGTGGATTTATGAGTGATAAATCGGTTTTGGTGAGTCCGATAAATGATTCATCATAGTGCAGGATAATACTGGTGAATGCAAAGTATAAGGCTATAATTCCTCCAACTAGGATGGACAGACCAAACAGGAGTGACCAGTGCCTTTGTTGGTTTGTATTGGGACTCATTTCATCGAATAATAATCTTTCATGGATTCGCTTTGGTAACCCTGGCCCAGCCTTTACATAGCCATCAGTAAGCATCAGTAAATCTGTACCAACTTGGACTAAGGAACGTGCTTCTGCTGGTGTATCCACTCCGCCAGAGGTAATGACGATTACATCAGGATGCTTATCCTTCATCTGTTTAACCACTTGAGTTAAGCGTTCATTCGCTTGTACATCTTCATACCAATAACCATCCTCTGATTGATGGGGCGCATGTATGACGATTCCATCAAAGCCTGTTTGTTGTTTTAGTGTCTGTAACTCCAACCCTTTTTCGCCTATTTCATCTGCTGAGAGTGATATATAAAACGTACGTGAATGCAATTTGCCTTCTTGAAAGTAGGAGGAGATTTGCTCTTTTGTTCCGATGAAAGCATCTACAAAAGGAGTTAAATGCTGCACAATCAAATCCCATTCATGTTCTTTCACTTCGGCATCTATCCTAGCGAATATAGGAATTTGAATATTTTGATTATTTAATTTGTTAATCGCTAGTTTGAGAGGGACCCTCTCTAGAGAATCAGAAAACAGAATCTGATTATTAATCCTTCTTGGTTCTTCTTGGTAGTTTGGTTTGTCCAAAACAATGGGACCTACTTCTAAAAATCCAAAGCCTAGCTCTTGGAATGCTTTAATACCCGATAGATTAGGATCAATGAGACCACTTAACCCAATAGGGGAAAGAAACATAGTATGATTAATAGTCTTTTGTAATTCCTGTGGGGGTTTTATATGCCCTAAAAATTCAATTAGATTCCGGCCACCAGGAATAGATGCGATTGTATTCATAGATTTATGAATAAACTCTCGGCTTGTTTTGGGGCTTAGTTTATCCAGTACAAGTTTCTTCAATGGATGATAGGACCAATCTGGCATACACAACACCTTCTAACTAATTAGAGTCTTCTTTTTAATAGATTAGTTCAATTCTAGCATGGATTGATATAGTCGGACATTGTGGTGCTTTGATGTTGATTTCGTAAGTGGTGACTTTGTAATAGGGTGGGGTGCGTTTTTATCTACAGCTTACTCTATTAATTCATTTGTCCTATAGTCATATATTCGTATAGAACCATTTACAGAATAATCTGATAATTTCATAATGATAGAGAGATAACCAAATGAAGGAGGAAAAGTATGTATCGTAAATCCATTTCAGCCATATTAGCAATAGGATTAGTTCTATCATCAGGGTCTGCCTACGCACAACAAGTTAAAAGTGCACCTAACGGACATTCAGCCATAGCATTTGACAATAAAGTTCTAAACAAAATTAATGTCGACAATATGTACAACACAATCGCTTATTTATCAGAACAACCTAGAGAAGCAGGAACGGAAGGGGAAGTCAGAGCTGTAAAATATATAGAAAGTCAATTTAAGAGTCTAGGCTTGGAAACTACTATTCAACCATTTCCAATTTATGATACGCGAGTCAATCATGTAATAGTCCAAATAAACGGTAATAATGTAGCAGAGAGCCCAAAACCGTTTAGTGGTAGCGTCAGTAAAAAAGTAACAGCTCCACTCGTTTATATAGGAACAGGACTTCCTGAAGAAATTGGTGATTTAACAGGGAAAATTGCACTCATTGAACGTGGTGGCATTACATTTATTGAAAAAGTTCAAAATGCCTTAGAAAAAGGAGCCGTTGGTGTTTTAATGTACAACAACAGCTCAGCAGGTAATTCTTTTGGACAAGTTCAAGACGGACAAAATATCCCTGCAGTAGCTATTACAAGAGCTACTGGATTACAGTTAGTTGAACAACTAAAAACAACTGAAGTTGAAGCTACGTTAGATGTTGATATCGAAAAAATAGAAAAAACATCCTATAACGTCATTGCTTCACTGAAGCCAAATAAAAACAAAGATACAGGACAAATCGTAACAGTTGGCTCACATCATGATTCCGTACCAGGAGGACCTGGAGCAAATGATGATGCCTCTGGAGTTTCTGCAGTTCTTGAACTAGCAAGAGTTTTGTCCAAAACGCCTATTGATACAGAAATTCGTTTCATGACTTTTGGTTCTGAAGAAAGAGGAATGGTTGGATCATCCTATTATGCCGCCTCCCTTTCAAAAGATGAAGTATCTCGTATTCAAGCCCACTTCCAAATGGATATGATTGGTGGTCGAGATGCGGGAGAAGATAATCCTGCCGGTGGATTAATCATGTATACAATTGACGGTAAGAAAAACCTTGTGACGGATTTAGGTGCAGCAGCCGGTGCAAGAATTCGATCAGAAACGATTCCTTATGGACAATTAGGTCGTAGTGACCACCAACCTTTCCATGAATTAGGTATCCCTGCAGCTTTATTCATCCATTCACCTGTAGAACCTTGGTATCACAAACCTACAGATACACTAGATAAAATTAGCAAAGAAAAACTACAACAGGTAGCTGAAATCGTTGGCGCATCCGTATATCAAATTGCTCGTCCTGATACACCAGCCCTTGTTAACGCAACGGTTGCTCAAGAACTAGTCGATTATCCGTTTGAAAATCGACCAGTAGATTAATAGAATTACTAACCCATTAAGAATTATTATCTTAATGGGTTATGTAGTTCGGTCAACTAATAGGTGCAATAGTAGAAGAAATCAAGGCTGTCATTTAGACAGCCTTTTCTTATGTAGGAGAAGGATAGTTTAAGAAGGAAATTTCATTTTTGTGGCAAATAATGATATTAAAGGGGAGAGATAAAATGCGTTTATCACTTTTGGGTATTTCCATTTCACTTTTTGGTATAGCACTTATATTAACCTCAAGTGGGACGGCAACTGCATTAGGACTAGGGGTTTCGTTTATAGGCTTAATAGTTTCTCTAATATCTTGTTTTTTGAGAGACAGTAATTGAAGAATCACGGATGCAATAGCAAAAAATCAAGGCTGTCATTTAGACAGCCTTTTCTTATGCTTCTAAAGGTGCAATCCTTAATCAGTCAATTGTTTTTTCAAAAAATGAATAAATGTTTGCTTTAATAGATTATTTTTTTGATCGGCTAACATGAAAACTTGGATTGGCCGGTGTATTGGCATTCCCTTTACATTCAATATTTTAAATTGATCAGATTTAGAGTCGTTATTAATGATGAATTTAGACATAATTGCAATGCCTAAATTGTTTGCTACTGCGATTTTTATTGCTTCTGATTGATCCATTTCAACGATTTCTCTAGGATGGAAATTGTATGTTTCACACCATGTTTTAAAATGATTTCTTGTGTTAGAACCTTTTTCTCGGATAATGAATCGATGTTCTTTTAATTCATTTAAGTTAATTGCATCATTTTTTGCAGCTAATGGATGGTTTACATTTGCAACGAGAACGAGCATATCATGACCAATGATTTCAGAACTTAATTTATCGTTTTCTAACGAGGATGGTGATATAACGAGATCCGTTTTCTTCTCAAAAAGCTGATTGATAGAGGAAGTTGCATTGCCAAATGATAAAGAAAGACGAACCCCAGGGTGAGCCTTTTGGAAGGCGGTAGAGGTAGGAGGGATAATGTATGTTCCAATTGATGTAGCACTAATATGAAGGTCATTAATGGATAGACCTTTGATTTTATTGATTGTTTTTAATGCTTCTTCTTTACGGTTCATAATGTCATCCACGAAATCTAAAAAAATGGAGCCAGCAAAGGTTAATTCTACTTTTCTGCCATTATTTTTTAATAATATTACTTCGAGTTCATCTTGAAGAGACTGTAAGCGAACACTAATAGTCGGTTGACTAACATACAGAGCTTTTGCTGCTTCTGAATAACTCTTTTTTTCTACTACTTTCTGAAATGCCTCCAATTGTTTAAAATCCACAATACTTCCACCCTTTTATTTACCAAAATAGATTTGAAATTCACATGAGAATATATCTAAGTTTCCTATTTCTAATTAGTTATTAATATTTTTAATATCAACTATTAAAAAAAACAAATCGATTTACCGAACGTTAATATTTCTAGCATTAATCCTATATTACACTATATGTATAGCATAAAGTGAGGAGAGATGAAGATGTCAAACAAAGCAATTGTAATTGTTATTGATGGCTGTGCGCACGAGTATCTTGAGCAAGGAGTCACCCAAAATATTAGTGAACTAGGGAAAAAAGGGTTTTTCAAGAATGTTAAATCAGCTCTTCCTTCTGTAACAAATGTTAATCACGCGACTATATTGACAGGTTCATTGCCTATTGAACATCAGGTGACAGGAAACTATTTTTATAATCCTGAATCAGAAGAACAAGGGTTTATCGATGGAAAAGGGTTCTTAAATAAAGAGACGATTTTAGACGCATATGCAAAGCAGGGTAAGAGCACAGCTTTACTTGTGGTAAAAGGAAAGGTATTACAAGTATTTGGGGACAATGTTGAATTTGGGCTGAGTACTGAGCATCCTGATGAAAATCTCGTGAAACATTTAGATATGGAAATGCCTCCATATGTCGCAACCCCAGAAGCAAATGGTTGGATTATGGAAGCCTGTTACAATTTAATTCGCAAAGATAATCCTGATTTCATTTACTGTACGACAAATGATTATACAATGCATAATTATAATCCTAATCATGAAATTGCTAGGAAACAGATGGAAAGTATTGATTATTGGATTGGGGAAATCTATAAGCTTGATCCAGAACGAGAAATCTATATAACAGCTGACCATGGGATGACAACGAAAACACTACTCATAGATTTACAGAAAAAAATGAATAAGACTTCTTTTGATACTGTATGTATGCTGCCATTGAAAGATCGTTATCTTGAAAATCATATATATCAAGAGGGTTGCGCTGTTTATGTGTATGCAAAAGATCAAAGTCAAAAAGACGATATTTACAATCATCTTCAGTCTTATTCATTTATTGAAAGCATCTACACACGAGAAGAGGCAATGGATCAACTAGGTTTACCTGGTAATCGTATTGGTGACCTCGTTATCTTCGGAACACAAGAAGTGGCATTTGGAGAACTAGAGGACGAAGAATTGGCTGTAACTGTTCGAACACACGGATCGAAGTTTGAGCAAGATATTCCTTTAATCGCAGTGAATGCAAGACGTGAAGCAAGTAAATATGAGCGCCATTTCGATATAGTTAGATATATGTTTGAAGATTTAAAAGTTAGTGTTGATTAATGTCTGAATCTAATTGAAGAATATTGGGGTGAGGAACTGAAAAAGAGCTTTTCTTGGTGTGTTAGTAAACTAATAGGATCCTCACACAAGGTTGATTTTGTTCAAGAAAAGATTAGCAGCACTATAATTGTGCTGCTGAAATACTTTTAGTGGATGCTTATCCATTACCATCCCATACCATGATGCCACCAAGTGTTAGGATGCCATTGGGGAGCTGAATGCCATTGAACATTTGGGTGCCAGTGGTGACTCGGATGTACGTTCGAGTGATCCCAACTACTTGACGGAAGCCATCCCCCACCGGGTGACCAACCAGAAGTAAAGCCAACACCAAAACCAACACCAACAGGACCTATATCCATACGACCAACTGATGGATCAAAAGGAAGGTATGGTACAGTAGTATAATTTGTTTCTATTGAACCATTAAAAAAGTTTACTTCTGAACACTCTTGGTAATGTGTCACTTTCTACACAACCTTCGTTTTTCCAATACATTATCACTCTATGAACTTGGCCTAGAAAATGAAACTTGTTTCATTCATATTGATAAATGCAAAGAAGGTCATTTATGGAAATAAAAAAGTAAAATGTTTTCAGTACAAATAGAATAGCAAAAGATTAAGGCTGTCATTTGGACAGCTTTTTCTTATGCGGCTTGCTTCGCAGGTTAGTGGAATAAGATATGAAATTGGATTTTCATAATATCTTTTTTAGTTTCTTTATACAATAAAAATACAGATTTAAATATTTGGAGGTTTTTAATATGTTAAGAGAGGCGTCGTTAACGGAAGCAAAAGAAGCTGCGCAACTTGCTTTACTGCTTTGGCCCGATAACACTTTAGAAGAATTTATACACGAAATGAAAGAGATTATTACTCATCCTGACTCAACTGTTTTCTTAGCTTATCATAACAGCGAAGCAATTGGATTTGCACAAGGTCAATTGCGATATGATTATGTTGAAGGAACAAGTTCAAGTCCGGTCGGATATTTAGAGGGACTTTATGTAAAAGAGGCATTTCGCAAGCAAGGATTTGCTAAAAATTTAGTTGAAACTTGTGAAAAGTGGGCGAAGAAAAAAGGCTGCCAGGAGTTTGCTAGTGACTGCGAATTAGAAAATAAAGAAAGCCTAGCCATGCATCTTAAATTGGGATTTAGTGAAGCAAATCGGATTATTTGTTTCAAAAAAATGCTATAAGTATGTAAAGTGAAGATTCCCCACTGGAGATGAAGAGAAGCTAATTGGCATGATTGTACTAACTCCTGGCCCATGAGACTCAAGTGTAATGATTTATTACTTCTCTTATTTTTAAGAAGGGCGCTTATAGCAGAATTCGATTTTCAATCAGGTTTTTCAAGCTGATAAGGGATTTGGATGGTCCGAACTTTATGATAGTATCTTGAAATTGGCCGACTTCCTCTATGGAGCCAGTCTGAATCCTGATCATGTAATTATACTCGCCACTGATTCGAAACATATCGGTCACAACGGGTGTTTGTTCACAAAAATCCACCAGGTCTTGACATTGCTCTGTTTTGACAAGAAAGAATGTCGTGGTCCCTCGGTCTAGTGCCTCATGACGAAAGGTTGCTGTATAACCTGAGATGATGTCTTTCTCCTCAAGTCGTTTTATTCGTTCCCTAACCGAGGGCTGGGACATGGAAACTTCTTTACTTATTTGTGAAATAGAAATGCGCGCATTCTGCTGAAGCAGACGCATAATGCGGTAATCAGTCTCATCCATCCAATGTTCCATATATAACTCCTCCTGATGTGTTTTTGAAAAGTAAATAAAAAATATGTATATTCCTTCTTTTTCGAAGGTGTTATGTGGTAATTACCTTTTTAATTGTATGTATTTTGTTATATTACTATTCTATAATGAATTCATCAGAAAGGGGAGGTTATATTTGAATATCAAGGGTCTTGCTCATATTGCGATTCAGGCAAAAGATTATCCGGCAACTATCCGTTTTTATATTGAAGCATTAGGTTTCAAGCGTGGACATCATTGGAGCCTTCCTTCATTTCAAATTAAGGAAGCTTCGATGCTGATTTCACCTGATGGCCGAACGTGTCTTGAGGTTTTCGATGATGATGCCGTGATTCCAGCACAAGGGAAGAAAGCACAGTCGGAAGATGAAGTTGCTTACGGGGCTATGCTGCACATGGCGTTTTACGTAGATGATGTCGACGAAGCTTTCCAAATGGCACTTGCCAATGGGGCAAAGCCTTATGTGGAACCAGACAACTTGGTTCTTGGAGAGCCTGCTCTTCTTATCAGAAATGCCCTAGTCCACAGTCCAAATGGGGAGGTTATCGAATTTATTCAAGACGTTGATTTTGATATAGAGTCCCATCATTCAGTACAATAGTTCGATAAGCCAGTGGAAGTCTAAGATTTTTTTGGTCCTAGAAAAGGTTATAGCTCCTTTAGCCAAACTTTTTAATAAAAAGTATACATGTCTTGTTTTATGGTTTATAAAACAAGACTGACCATGTTTAAGAAAAGAAAAGCAGCACCATAATTGTGCTACTCTAAGAGGATGTTTATTCATTACCATCCCATACCATGATGCCACCAAGTGTTAGGATGCCATTGGGGAGCTGAATGCCATTGTGGGGTTGGATGCCATTGAACATGTTGGTGCCAATGATGACTCGGATGTACATTCGAATGATCCCAACTACTTGCAGGAAGCCATCCCCCACCAGGTGACCAACCGGAACCAACGCCAACAGGACCTACATCTACGCGACCATCTGATAGATCAAAAGGAAGGGATGGTACAGTAGAATAATTTTTTTCTATTAAACCATTTGAATATGCTACTTCCGAAATATCTTGGTAATATGTCATTTTCTACACAACCTCCATTTTTCCACATACATTATCAATCTATGAACTTGGTCCAGAAAATGAAACTTGTTCAATTCATATTGATAAATGCAAAGTACTTCGGCTGATTTATGTTAAAATATTGCGAGTGAAATTAGGTTCTTAACGATGTTATAAAATAACAATGTGGAAACGTAGAGAGGTCAGGACTAAATGGAAAAAGTATCAAATATAGATAAATTGGAATCAATAAAATCTTTTCAATCAACAATCCGTAAGCTCGAAAATGCCTTATTTCAGATGACTGAGAAAGGCGCAAATACTACCTTAGTAAAGAAACGGCTCAAAGCTGTTTGCATCGGTTTAGCAGTGCTAGAAAGTGCTTGGGATCAAAAAAGCTATCATTACACCCAGGAAGAGTTAGCAGAAGCTCACAATGTTCTTACTGGTTTATTACCTTCCATTGAGAAGGCCTATGTTAAGTTAAAGGCTGGTAGTCCCCAAAGAACGCTTTTAGATAGAAGAATTAAAGCGTTGGAATTAGCTATTCAAGCGATTAATGATTCTTTCCTTTAGAAAGTGTATAAAAAAGAAGAGATGTTTCCTTAACAGAAGCACCTCAGAGATGAATAGATTGGTACTTTACCATCCTACAATAGGATACCGCCATATAGGGTACCAAGGGTACCATGGATATCCTTGTTGCCAGCTACTTGAAGGAAGCCATCCGCCTCCAGGAGACCAACCGCCAGATGGTAACCCTCCAGCAGAAACATGGCCTCCTCCGACATGACCTCCTCCAACATGGCCTATTCCTGCACCAACAGGACCGGTTGGTGGATCAAGTGGTTGAGATGGGAAAGCATAATTTGTATATATTGAACTGTTTGGAAAGTATACTTGTGGATTAAGTTGATAATAATTCATTTTTTTCACAACCATTTTATTTAATTCGTACTTTAATAATTTATGCATGTCATATCAAATATGAAGCTTATTCATTTTTGGTTTTATAAAAATTAGCTCAATGGGCTTGTTGGTTAATAGGGTAATTCAAAGTTTGTATGAAAAATGGGAAACAAAATAGTAAGAGTGTTTATTATGATTTTTTATGCTGGTAACAGGCAGGATAGCTGAAGACAAAATAGCGCCAAGCCTCTTGACCTTCTCGATCAATGAAACGTAAATAACCATCCGCATCTCCCAAAATATGACCATCCTGCAACGCGACTGCCGCATATAGGCGCATTCCTTCCTTCCATAATGGGCCATTCTTCTACTGATCCTCTAGTATCCTGCTGGGTCGCTGGAACAGGTACACGAATGGTCACACCATTATAAAAATGGCAAGCATTGTAACACTTCTCGGCTGTCATAGGAAAATAAAGCATGTCCTATTGCATTGATTTTAATATACTTACTAAAATTTCCGTATGCTGAAAGGCTGAAGAAGATCGACTGCAAGAATAAGAGAAGATGGATAAATGGAAATATGAAGAACTAGAGTTAAAGTGTAATGAATAGGGAATAATTGAATAATTTTAACTAAAAAGAGTAGCAAAAACTGCTACT
The DNA here is from genome assembly GCF_000380245.2 of Bacillus massiliigorillae. Lineage (GTDB taxonomy): Bacteria > Bacillota > Bacilli > Bacillales > DSM-1321 > Bacillus_AD > Bacillus_AD massiliigorillae. The sequence goes on along the minus strand of NZ_HG428743.1, from coordinate 182,119 downwards.
CTTTTTAGTTAAAATTATTTTATTACTCTAAATTATCTACTGCATATTGAGCTTCTTCTGGAGTGAATTTTTCTCCATGTTCAGAAACTAATTGGTCATAAATGGCATTCTTTGACATATCCATACTATCAGCATATGTCTTTGCCTTCTTTAATGCATTTGTTTTCCAATCAAATTCAAGATTATCAATAGCATATTGAGCCGCATCAGCAGGGAACTGTTCTCCATATTCAGAAACTAATTGGTCATAAATAGCGCTCTTTGACATACTCATTGTCTTGGCATATGTCTTTGCTTTCTTTAATGCAGAACTAAATTCTCTTGAAACACTTGGTTCTTTAGTAGTTGTTTCTTCTTTTGTTTGTTCATTATTTTTAGTATCATTAACATTTTTAGTATCATTAACTGCACTTGTTTCTTTTCCATCAGTAGAATTAGTAGCCTTATCATCCTCATTTTCTCCAGAGGTAGCCACTGCTACAATCAATATAATTGCAATTAACCAAACCCACCATTTTTTATAAAATGGTTTTTTCTTCTTTTTTTCTAAACCCACTAAGTACACTCCTTTTAAATCAAACATAAAAAAACATTCTAACATATTTTCACTTTAATTACTGATGATTGAACTGGTTTTCATATTTTTTTCATTTATTTTTGTAACAAAGTGTTGAACTATCTGGTGCAATAGCATAATAACAGAGGAGTTTAGCTCAATAAAAAACATTAAATAAATTAATATTTCAACAATTTTATATTATTGATATAATTTATCAGAAAAAATTTGCAAAGATAAACATGCTGTAAGGCTTGTGCTTTACAAAGAAAGAAGGGGTAATAAAATGATACAATCTGTTGTACATATTGCTTTGGTTGTTCAAGATTATGATGAAGCTATTGAGTTTTACACGAAAAAACTTTATTTCAAGTTAATTGAAGATACGTATTAACCAGAGCAAGATAAACGCTGGGGAGTAGTATCTCCACCTGGCTCGTCTGGAACTACAATATTACTTGCAAAGGCTTCAAAATCTGAACAAATATCATTTATTGGAAATCAAGCAGGAGGGAGAGTTTTTCTATTCCTTGGGACGGATGCCTTTTGGAGAGATTATAATGAAATGATAGCAAATGGAATTGAATTTGTTAGAGAACCAAAAGAACAACCATATGGTATTGTTTGCGTATTCAAAGATTTATACGGAAACTTATGGGATTTAGTTCAATTTAAAGAGAATCACCCTATGTTTCAACGAGTAAAATAGGCTAAAACTTTTAGAATACTTGTCAAAGTACTTATATATTTTTAAAGTGTAAAACAGGTTGTGAAAGAATGCACTTAAACAAACAGATGCGTGGATCCAAGAAGGATTAACGCTCTTTTATCTTGAACTTCTTATGGTACAGGGGTATGTTAGTGCAAGTTTTCTAACAGGAGGCAAATATGAAAGTATATGGAGACTTATTAGTAGAGACGATATCAAAGAATGAACCATTAATTAGAGTTTTGAAGGTTCTTAAAGAATTAAATCTACCTTTTGAATATTATGTTGGTGCAGGTTGTATCACAAACACAGTATGGAATGACATTTCTGGCTATCCTCTTGAATATGGAATTTCAGACATTGATATAGTTTATTATGAATCTGAAGATATAACTTCTGAAAGTGAGAAGATTCTCAAAGATAAATTGTTAAATCGACTCGGAGATTTTCAATTTAAGCTAGATGTGAAAAACCAGGCAAGAGTACACCTTTGGTATGAGAATAAGTTTGGCTTTTCCATAAAGCCATACGACTCTCTTGAAGAAGCAATAGATAGTTGGCCAACCACTGCAACTGCTCTGGGATTAAGGGAAGAACAAGATGGTTCATATAAAATCTACGCGCCTTACGATTTGGATGATTTATTTTCAATGGTAGTGAGACCAAATAAACTGATGATAACTAAGGAAATCTTTGATAATAAAGCAAAGAAATGGCGAGAAAAATGGCCAAAACTTATGATAGTTCCTTGGTAGGCCCGTATTTGTTGTTAGAAATTCTATTCAACTAAAAATAGGTTATTTTTGAACTAATAGGTGCAATAGCATATGATGTTTATTTTAAAAAGGTGTATTACTTTAATATAAAGAGCTGTCGTTCATAGTAACGGATTTAGTTTTTAAATGGTAAAATTGAACAAATGGTAAAATGGGGGGGAGATTATGTTCATACATAAGATTGATGAAAATGTTTCATTAAAATTAATTGAATTGAATGACACTGAAAGAGTTTTCGAACTAACGGAGCAATCAAGAAGTCATTTAAGAGAATGGTTGCCTTGGCTTGACTTTACCAAGAATGTGGAAGATACAAAAGAATTTATTCAAGGATGTTTAAAAGGTTATGCTGAGAATAAAAGTTTAAATACCGTTATTTTATTCAATGAAGAAATTGTTGGAGTGGCAGGCTTCAACAGTATAAATTGGTCCAATAAGACAGCATATATTGGATATTGGCTTGGCGAAGAATATCAAGGAAAAGGGATTATGACCAAGGTTGCCAAAGCATTGACCAACTATGCTTTTAATCATCTTAATTTAAATAAAGTGGAAATTCGAGCTGCTGTGGAAAATAAAAAAAGCAGAAGCGTTCCCGAACGATTAGGCTTTATGAATGAAGGAAGCATTAGGCAAGCAGAATGGCTTTATGATCATTTTGTTGACCATACCGTTTATGGGGTTTTAGCAGAAGAATGGAGAGAGAATGATTAATAACGTTAAAACCCATTTAAAAGCACCTGATTGTTCAGGTGCTTCAGACTGTAGACAAATTCGAATTGTTTCGGATTCGTCTACAGTCTTTTTCTTTTGTATAGGAAAAATCAAACAAAGAGAACGAAATAGTTTGAAACCATTCTTTTTTGAGATATGATGAACGAAAAAAGGATGCGGTTTTGTTGGAGAAAATTACTTCATTAGAACAATTACAAGAAGTGGCAAACTTGCCTGGATTGCAAATAGTGTTTATTAAGACAAATAATTGTGGGGTATGTGAAGCCGTGTTATATCGACTACAACAGGAGCTAACGGAAGCACAGCTTGAGCATTTGTATCTTGTCCAATCAGAAGAATCGAAAGAAATTGTTGGGCAATACTTACTTTATGCAGCCCCAACGATTCTCTTTTTTAATGAAGGAAAGGAAATTCATAGAGAATCACGTTTTGTGTCATTTGAAAATATCCATCGATTGCTTACCACTTTTGAGGAAGAATGAAAATAAAAAATAGAGGTTAAAATGAAAAAGGCATCCGAATGAGCTTCATTCGGATGCCTTTTGTCGATAGATTTCAAATGCGGTAAATATAATCAGTGCAAGCAATAGTGTTAATAAGGCTGAGCTAACATTGGTTTCTGGAATATAAACTTCCCAAAATGAATTAATGAAGGCATGAAAGATCATACATAGAAAAATACTTTTAGTAGCTAAATAAATGACCGTCAGTAAAAAAGATAATGCCAAAGCAATCAACGTAAACCAGAGAAAATTCATGTTCAATTGATTGGAGCCAACGACAAACCATAACGGCAAATGCCATATTGCCCAAATCGCCCCGACAATAAGTGTACTTGTGAATGGTGACCATCTTTTTTGTAATGTAGGCTGTAAATATCCCCGCCAACCTATCTCTTCTAAGCCACCTCCGATTATCATGATTGGCACATTAATGAATGCTAGATATAGAGGGTTCTTCATAGTTGCACCACCCCAAAGAGTTGGCAAGAAACAAGCCAGAAATGCAAGGCCAATCGTCAATACATACCATACGAATGGATACCGAGGATTTTTGATATTACCGATAAATGATGTGAATTCTGCTTTCGAGCTATACTTCTTTTTTAGCCAAATCTCACAAATAGCAGGTGTCACGCCACCAAGAATAAATAATATATATGATAATGCCGACCCAAATGTAAGTAGATGAAACTGTGTTAATAATGCTAAGGTACCCCATAGTAACCATGATGAAAAAAACGTAAAGAAAAGGAACCTTCTTACCTCTTTCAGCATTGGTTTTCCTCCTTATTTAGATCCCAATAGTAATAGTATAGACTTGCAAAGCGTATTCATTAGACGATTTTCATCAAGGAGTGCTTGCTCATTTCGGAACATCCCATAACATTTTTGTAAAACAACATCTCTTACAATTCCATCAATCGATGTCATGATAAAAGTAAATAAATCTTCGAGTGCTAATTCAGATTGAAAGGTACCTAAAGAAATTCCTTCATGAATAGCATTAATCAATTGATTGATTAAGTATTGTCCGCTTTCATTTTCCGTAATGTGGGGTAAGATTTTCTGTTGCCTTTTCGGATTGTTAGCAAAAAGAATCGTGAGTTCAAATTGAATCTTGCCAACCGTTGATAAGTTTTCTTTAATATAGTTTCCGAGAAAAGCAAACAGCTTTTCTATCGTTTCTTGAGGAGTATTACTGCTCTCAATAATGGCATCTATAGCCTGCTTATAGTTCGCATTCGCATTAGATTGATTAATAATAGCAACAAGTATTTCATCTATATCAGAATAATAGCGATAAATCCCTCCTTGGCTAACTCCAGAAGCCTTAATGATATCTCTCATCGTAATTTCATAGAGTGGCTTAACTTTGCATACGGATAAAGCTGCTTCTAAAATGGCTTCTTTCTTCTTTATGACGTATTCATGGCTTACTTTTGGCATATGTACCTCCTCATAAAAATAAAAGTGACACTATTGTCATTTTTATTTTATATCAAGAGTGATTGATTGTCATTTTTAACCATTGTAATTTATGTAAAAATTGTAAGAAGGTTAGTGGAACATTGATTTGTCAGATAAAATATGAGTAGGGAGGGGATTGGAATTAACTTAACGGTCAAAATTTTAGGAGTATTTTCAGGTCTTTTTAGTATTTGTTTATGGATTATCCTTAATTACTTTACTATTTATTCTAGTCCAACTAACTACGATACTAAGCTAATAACATTTTTACTGTTATTTCTTCCTGCATGCTTAGCTATCAGCGCAACTCTAAGATTCCAAAAGAGCTTAATGTTGCTTGCATTTTTAAGTTCATTACCAATTAGCTTATATTTAGTCGGAACGCCTGGGATTTTTGCTTTGTTTGGGGTCACTAATGTTTCTTATTTGATTTGTTTTTTATTGATGAAAGTAGCCAAGTAGCATTAGAAAAGGAGAGTACAATGTACACAATTGGTCAAGTAGCAAAGTTTTTAGGTATAACAAGAGATACGTTAAAATTCTATGAGGAAAAGGAATTAGTAAAGCCTCAGCAAGACATTGAGAATGGGTATAGAAAGTATAATCATTTTGATATATATGATATTACAACAATCAATTTCTATCGAGAAATGGATATTGAAATAAAAAAAATCCAGGAATTAAGAAAAAGTAAGAGTGTAGACGGAATACAGTCATTATTAGAAGAAAAAGAACAAGATATTTTAGAGGAAATTGAATATAAAAGGCTTCTTTTGAAAAAGCTTCAGAAGGTAAAAGAGGATTGTAAAAAAGTAAAACAATTCTTAGGAGAATATACGCTAAAAGAAATGAAGCCTTTAGAAATAAAAGGAGAATTAGAACATTTCACTGATTATGATGAATACGAAATTTTAAGAAAGAAAACAGATCGCTTAAAACAAGCAGTTACCTTAACTTCTTTAAGAAGAGTCATTCGATTCAATGAAGAAGGTATTATAGGAGAGAAGTTTATCATTGTAAGTAATGTAGAAGACAATCATCAAGAAATAGAAGGGGAAATTCTATCTCATCTAAAATGTCTTTACACTGTTATTGAAGATGGAAGATGGTCAACTGGAGGAAAAAATATTGATCATACCGTGGAAGATCGTTTAAGAAAAGCAGTAGTAGAAAAGGGATATGAGTTTTTAGGATTAGTGTATGTGAATATCTTACTCACCACCTATGAAGAGGGGCTTGAACGTATCTTTTTAGAAATCTATGCACCTATCAAATAATGCAATATGTATTGACCTGAGTCTAACTCCTAGGTTTACACTTATTTTGAAGGTATTAATTCAAAATGAGGATTGGTTCAGATGAGAAAAAAATTAAAAAGACCGATAGCAAGTTTTATTCTATTAACAAATTTGATTTTTTGGCCACTTTTTTTATTAGTGGTAGCTACTAAATTGTTAGGGCTACCTAACATAGTATTTGATTTCATGCTATGCGTATCATCTTGGTCGTCGACTTTTGCGTTTGTTATACTCTTTAGAAAAATGTATCCTGGGCAAAGTTTGATTGCGTATGTAAAAACGCAATTTAAAAATCGACTTCATTTTTCAATCATAACTGTAGTCGTTAGCATACAAGTCTTCGTAGCTATAGTAGTACTAGTTATAATGGCATCTGAAAATGACGGGTTAAGCTCTAGTTTTACCATTTCATCATTTGGAATGCTGGTATATTTATTTTTTAAAAACTCATTGGCGGGTCCGTTAGGTGAAGAATTGGGTTGGAGAGGATTTGCCTTGAATGAACTTCAAAAGAGATATTCACCATTAAGCGCATCAGTCATACTAGGTTTTTGGTGGGGATTATGGCATTTTCCAGTCTGGTTTACTACAGGATTCATAGGGGTTAATCTAATAAACTATATAGTCTTTTTTATGGTTGCTATAATATCAATCAGTATTATTATTACAGCATTTTACAACTTGAATAAAAATTTAGTTATTCCTATCATAATACATCTATTCTTTAATTTTTTTATCGGTTTGATTGGTGGAAATGCAATTGAACTAATCAAATACAATGCCATTTTATATGCTGTAGTGGCACTTATATTAATCGTTTTAAATCCTAAGAAAGTATTATTTGGGAAGAAAGAGACAAGCAGTGTAAAGAGTTCCCTTCAATTAGAAGTAAAAAAATAAATAAAAAAGGACGATAACATGTTAACGTAAGTTCATATTATCGGCCTTTTCCACTTTCTAATAACTGTAACTACAATCGCAAGAAGAAATACGATGAGACTATTGATGATTAAATAGTAGCCAAGTTGAAATCCGTAAAAAATCGCAAAGGCATCATTGAGGATGAATAGTGCTAATACTCCTCCAAAACCACCTAAAACGAAAGCAAGAATGAGTATGGTAAATGCAGATAAATAAAGGTTTTTCTTCTTTTTGAAAATGAAAAATGCAATGATGTTCGAAGCAATGATAAAAACGCCCATCAATGGCAATAAAATAGTTTCCACTTCATTCCCCCGTTCTTATAATATATTATACTCGTAATTTACAAATTTTGTAATGTGTCATTAAGTTACCTCCTGAATAAAAATTTTTACAGACAATAAAACAGAAATATATAGCGATTGAGGGCTTAGAACGATAAAAAGAAACTCTAATTATTCAATCAGAGTTTCTTAAGGCCGTTGAGAAAGTTGTTTTTAATGTCTCAATTACTGACCAGTTTTTTAGATTTATAGTTGTAACACAAAATCGAACATTTAATGATTTTTCTTTTTAATTTCTTTCTCTTTTTTATTATCCGAAATCCACATTCCGGCTACATATCCAATTATGGTTAAAGGAACCACAACCATTAAATACAGCCCTGTCGTTATACTTGGATTAGTCCAAAGGGGATAATTAATACCCTCCTCTTGCTTCACCTGAATACGTAATTCGATGAATAAATAAAGCGACAGGAAGGAGAGGGTGATAGCCGGCAAGTACGGTATCCATCTTTTGTTAAGAAACACTTTATGAAATTTGAACACTAAAATAATTAGTACATAAATAATCAAAAACCAAATTAAAGCCATTTTTCTACCTCAATTATTCACTAAATGAATTTGTTTTAGTTTAGCACTTTCCCATTACTAGCTCCAAAAATTCGCTCGACTGCAAACAAACATAAGAAGAAAGTACCGTATGCGAAGGATTTAGAGATAGATCCAGTACTTCACATCACTGGGAAAAACAAGGAAAGGATATTAAAGCTAAATCAATTATTATATATGAGAAATAATGGTTGATAGAAAAAAAGAGAGGGTTGAACACGACGGTATATGTGTTTAATCTTCTCCTTTGTCATGTAGCAATTACAGCGATAAATTAAGAAATTCAATAAAATTTCCACAGACTACTGAAATAGTCTTGACTTATTCAGACTACCGGAGTAGTATAAACTTACAGTAAATTATTGCAATAGTCTACTTATGTAAGGAGTACGCGCGTATGGAAATTAAATTATTTGATTCAGAATTACAGGTTATGAATGTTTTATGGGAAGAAGGGGATTTGACAGCCAAACAAATCTCTCAAATATTGAATGAACAAATTGGCTGGAATAAAAATACGACGTATACAGTCATCAAGAAATGTATCAAAAAGGGCGCAATTGAAAGAGTTGAACCGAATTTTGTTTGTCATCCTCTCATTGCCAAGGAGCAAATCCAAGAGCAAGAAACAACCGAATTGATTGATAAAATGTTTGATGGTTCAACATCTTTACTGTTTGCCTCTTTATTAGACCAAAAAAAATTATCATCTAGTGAAATTGATAAATTAAAACAAATTGTCAAAGATCTTGAGTGAGGAATACAACATGAATATTATACGCATGAGTTTAGACGCTTCGATTCTACTTGTTGTTGTCATATTGGTGAGGTTTTTAGTCATCAATAAGCTACCAAGAGTAACGTTTTTACTTCTTTGGGGCATTGTTGCCTTAAAGCTGACCATTCCCTATTCTTTCTATTCAAGATTTGATGTTCAGTCATTGCTGCACAATTTGTTTGCTTATTTCACGAATGTAGAGGGTTCTAGCCATATACAAGGTGCTGTTCAAGGTTCTCAAACGCCAAATCCCTTGTACAGTCAGCTTCTACTGTTGATGAAGAGTGATATGGTTCTAGCCATATGGTTACTTGGTGCTATCACGGTTTCTTTATTCTTTGTCGTATCTTATGTTAGATCATATAGGGAATTTCAAGCCGCAGTCCCAATCAAGAATAATGCTTATCTGAATGAATGGCTGCGAAAGCATAAGCTAAAGAGAAGCATTCAAATCTCTGTATCCGATAGAATTACATCACCTTTAACATACAAGCTGTTTAAACCAGTGATAATTTTTCCAAAATCAACAGATTGGAGCGATGAAAAAAGCATTCAATTTGTGTTGGCACACGAATATGTTCACATTAAGCGATGGGATGTATTGTGGAAAGTGCTATTGACGGCTGTTTTAGCGCTGCATTGGTTTAATCCTCTTGTGTGGGTAATGTATTTTATCGTCAATCGAGATATGGAACTGTCCTGTGATGAAAGAGTCATTCGACGATTTGGAGAGGAAGCGAAATCAGAATATGCTTTATCGCTTATAAATATGGCTGCAAAAACCCAGCAAATAAGCCCTCTCTGTAATAGTTTCAGTAAAAACGGAATTGAAGAAAGGATTGTATCCATCATGAAATTAAAGAAAACATCGATTTTAGGAGTAGCCCTTGCAGGTGCATTAGTAGTTGGAGGTATTACTATTTTTGCGACAACTGGACAAGCTTCAGAAGTGCCGAAAGAAAACATCAAACAGGTAGAGAAGCCAACTAATCAAACGATTAATCAAGATGTAAAATTACAGAGCGAAGAACAACATTCAGTTAAAATAAATGGGAAAGAAGTGAAAGGTGAAACAATTGAACCTCTCCTAGTAGAAACAACGGAAGGTGATTTTGAAATCTCTAAAAAGGGAAATATCATTACTATTAATGATGCATCAAATAAAGAGGTTATAACAGAGAGCCCTGGTGATTATCATTTAATAGCAGATACAGAGTCCAAATAAACCATTAAAAGAAGTAGCTTTACATGGGAACTGACATAAGTCAGTTCTTTTTTGTCCGTCGGGAAATTGAAAAAAACAAGTTATCCATGCAAGAACCATCAAGCATAGAATGATGATAAAACAATCAATCAAGTTATGCTAATAAGTATTATAGTTTTAAAAGTGTTCATAATATAATAATTCATCATATTAAATCAGAAAATTATCTATTAAAATAAAAATTGAATATGTATAATGAAATCGTAAATTTAGTTAGATTTTACTATGTCTATGAAGCAAGTTTAAGAATAATTGATATTGCAGGTGTTATTGTTAAATTTTGCACACTAATGTAAAGATTAATTTTATTAATATAATTGGTTACTCAATAGTTAAAGAATAATCAATTATGTAGACGTAGGAGGAAGTAATTTGAATGTAGATAGAATAATAGAACAAAATACTAGTTTTCGTAATGCACTTATAGATATTCTTCGCTTTAAAGACTCTGTACCAGAGTACGCTCTTCAAGAGATTATTGAACTCGCTAAAAAAGTACTTCATGAAAATCAGTCATGTATAACTGTTCTTAAACAAATCAACGGTGTTGGCCCCATTTACAAACTAGAAGTATGTCAAAATAGTTTAGAAGTGATCGAGCAAGAAGTTATTGAGAGGATTCCTTCTGAATGGTCTGTTGAAGAATTCTGTACTTTATTAGCTAAAGGTAATAGTTTAGAAATTACTATAACAAAACCACGATAGTTGGAATATATTTTATTATCTAATCGTTGCTACTAGTCATCATATTTGTTATTTTAATCGTAAATTTACTTTATTAATCTTTTCATTACTATTTTTTGCACAAAATGTGAAACTACATAATGAAATTAAACCTTTGATAGTTATTAGAAAAACAGTTCATACTAGGTGTCTGTCTTTTAATTCAATAATTTCAAAGGTTTTTTTTTGTGGCTTAAACGAAAAGAAAGGGAAAAATATCCAAAATTTTAAAAATACTGTCTTGAAATAACAAATAACAAAATATTTTAAAAAATTATTTGAAATACATTTTATATAGAAGTACCTTATCAATGAAGGGAGGAATAAAAGATGAAAATGACTATTGAAGAAATTGCTGAATCAAAGATTGCTTATTTTCGTAGTGTTGGAGAATATGGTGGCAAACAAAATAAAGAACGGATGGAATCCTTTAAAGAGTGGGCGCAGGTGAATGGTGTATTAGATGATTCGACTATTTTAGGTATACCTCAAGATAACCCGAATATTACGCCTAAAGAAGAGTGTCGTTATGACGTTTGCGTGATGATAAATCAGGATTTTAAGGTGACAGAACCAGCTCAACTGGGTACATTCTCTGGTGGAAAGTACGCTGTTTTCCTGCTCGATCATACAAAAGAAGCAATCAACGAATTTTGGGGCAATCTTTTTGGCGAAATTGAAAAAAAAATTTATCAATGAAAAAGCAACCAGTTGTAGAAAGATATACTTCGCACATGATTGATAATCATTTGTGTGAAATATTAGTGCCTATTGAGTAATAAACTGCTTAAGAGACTGTAAATGGAAAAGTGGTGTAGGGTATGAAAAAGTTTGAATATAAATGTGTATCCATTTTAGGTGGAGAAGAAAGGACTTCAAGAATACTTAACGAATATGGGCAACAAGGTTGGGAATTAGTAAGTACGTGGTGGATTTGGCATTATTTCAAAAGAGAAATACAGGATTAGAGTACACAAAAGATAGGAGCTATGGTTGGCTCCTATCTTTTGTGCAGCTATAAGAGGAAACTAGCTATATAACAAAAAACGGCGTATATATATATTAAGATTGGAAATTATTAATCATATAAAATCTAATTTAGTTTGATATTGATTTGTAAACTTTATGTTATGTATGATTTTTCATGTATTATACATATAAAATCAGTTACCGGGATAGTTGTTATCCTGTTAGGGATAGTAATGGTGGATTTTTTAATCTAACTGCCCATCAATTTCGAAGAACATTAGCTACAGATATGATATCCAAGGGAATTGAGTTACAAGCTGTTAAAGACCTTTTAAGACATTCAAATGCAAAAGTTACCTGGCAACATTACTCGGAGGTTAAAGATCAAGAAAGGATACGAATTTTCAATAATATCAGAATAATCGGTAAGGATCAAATAAAACAACTAAAAGAAGAATCTAAATGTAGCAATGCTTTTAAAGTTGTTTAATTTATTATCAAGACCTAAATTGTAAAAAGTCAAAAAAATAAAAAGTGATACATATTAGACATGAGACTAATATATATCGCCCTTTTACTTCATGTTCAACAATTGCTCCCTTTTTTCGAAGAACTTAGACTTAAAATCAATTAATTCTTCTTTCGCTAACACACCCGTTTATTTAAGTACATTTATTCACAAACTTATACTGTTTAATTCATTACAGAAATGCTGCCCCGATAGTGAAATAAGATTTGTTAAACAAGTTTATTATCTCTGCACATTTTTTTTATGTGGCTACGGTACAAGGGGAGAATATTCGTATTTAAGATAACTATTAGTAACATCCTGTGGTGTGATCTGAAATTTGACCATTGTGGCATTCCTAATTAATTCTACATCTTTTTCTGGATGAAAGTCTTTACCTTTTTTAGTTAAGATGTTAAAGAATCTCTTCTGATATTGATAAATTATAAAATCATCATATCCATTTATTTTCTCCACTTTTGATTGAGCATAAAGTTTCTCTATTTCTCTTTTGAAATCCGCAGTGGTATATATGACTTTATCATTTTTTTTAAAGGTACACTGAGCAGTATCTATAACCGTTTTTATAGGCAATTCACTCTGAAATGTAAAAATATCCGAATTTACTTGAAAATGAATAGATATGTTGGTTCTGTCTAATTGACTTTGAAAAACTTTTTGAAGGGTAAATCTATAATCCTTACTTATACTATTTAATACAAAAAAGTATTCAAAAGTAGTGTATTCTTTATCTATCGTTTTTTCTACTTCAATATCAATATTCCCTTTTTTGACTTGCACATCTCGTATAGAAAACATTTTATTAAATGTATGTGCATTTCCCATGACGACCTCAAAAGCTTTCTTCACCAATACAGCATTTTCGCTTTGAGAAATAGAGATGAATCCTACTAATATTAATACTAGAAAAAGGAGTATAAAACGAATATAATTCCTCATAGCAAAGCTCTCTTTCAATGTTGTTATTCTGTAATAATTTAATTTTAATTATAAATTTAGAGTATAGTTTGATATTACTTTGTCAAAGTAGAGGAATCGAAATAAAAAAACAGCTCGATTATTTTTTCCTATTAAACTATCCTGCTCCGTTAGCTGCATAAGAAAAGGAACTGCATTTACAGTTCCTTAATGTATTAAAGCACCCAATAATTTATTGTATCTATTTACAAAATTAGTTGGATTAGCATAACAAATCTAACCAACAAAAATATTCTTAATCAAAATGTAGAAAGCTGTTCAGAAAAAAGGTATAAATTAAGAGTGACAAATGCCACTAAACTGACCGTAATTCTCTCCAATTCATAGTAATCTTTGCAAATGCTTCAAAACGTATTTAAAATGAGTAAAAAAATTTTAAAAACTCTATATAACGAATACATAGCAGAGGGTAATGAAGTAGGGTTTCATGTTGTTTTCTAAAATAAAAAAGAAAAAATTTGTTAATTGTTGATTTGAAATAAAATGATGTTTATAAAAGCACGATACTTTTGCCTTGGAATAATCTCTAAGGCTTGTTTTATTTGGCTAAACCACATAATAACTCGTGAATAAGGAAACACAAGGGTGATTTTGCAAAAAAAGGATGCATCTTAAATTATTGAAGCATCCAACATACCTAACAGATAGGTTTGATAAATTTTACTGTATTCTTTTGGCGTGATATTGAATTTTTTACACACTGCATCCACTATGATTAAAGAATCATTTGAAGGGTCGTAGTATTTACCAAAGTGTGTAACTAAATTAAAAAAGCTAGTAGCATATTCAAGTATCTCTTTATCACTTTTTTCTGGTAAGTCAGCCAAGTATTTGTTCCTCTGTTGTTTGAACATACAAGAAGTATATGTTTTCTTACCGTTGCAATAGAAGGTACTTACACTCTTTGTAAATGCATTTCCATTTGGTACAACATTAGTGAAGTAGTAGTTATTGACAGAAGATTTAGCACTTAACTTTACTTTGGAATTTTTCATGTGAGAATTGGCACTAGTATTGCGCATATAGTATCGAATTTGCTTATGGAAGTATTCTAAGATACAAAATTGTTTGATGACATTGAGTTCGTCATATGCATCATTAAGATTGAGATCAAGGTTAATAGTATCTGTCTTTATGTCATATTGAGCATTAGCATTTTTAATATGATCTTTAAATGTGACAGAGTCTTTTACACTTAATGTTGTTTCTTTTAAAACTTGCACTTCTTTAGAAAGATGTCTAAAGTACCAAAACGCTAATATAATAGCAGAAATTCCTATTATTGATAGAATCGTCTTTTTTCTCATAACACCTAACCCTTTTTAACTTAATTCGAGATTAAAGATTATATCAAAATTAATAAAAATTTAAACAATAAAAATTTGGAAAAGTAGTGCTACTAATTCAAAAATCTGAAGGGGAAAAAATGATGGATAAGTTACTAAAAGAAATTTTAAGTTGGCACTGTATGACAGGTGAACAGATTGTTATTGGCATTTCAGGGCATGGAGCATATGGAGAAACAGAATTAATAAGAAGGTCTACTCGTGATATTGTTGAAAGAGGGGTCGATATCAATTATTTAAGGCAATCTCATGATGAACGTCGAATTCAGTTCGAAATATATATGCACCCGTATAGTCGGCATTTTGATATTATTATCAAAAATACCGATGAAATCATATGTTTTGAGAAAAATGCATTTTCGTTTGGAGTTTAAATTTTATTTGATAGCTTTATGAAAAAGATAAAAGCAGTGTGATTTCGCATATGAAATCCACTGCTTTTATAGTTGTTGTTATATGTGTTTTATACCCGTGGTTACCCCGAAAGAAAACGATTTACTTTATTCTAAGGCTTATTTTTATTTAAGATCACAAGTTTACTCCCATTTTTTATAGTTGCTGTATACCTTCCATGTAGAGTTTGGCTCTTTTTTCAAGTATATCGTGTACCATAGAGGTTGTTGCAGTCCGTCCCTCTTGAAGTATTGGGTTATTTCGATATATTGGACATTATTTTTTGTATAGAAAACATGCGTTGGCTTTTTATCCTGATTTTTTAAATACCAGTCAAATGGCGTTAGGATAAATGTGCGATAATCAGTTCCCTTGACTCTATATAATGGATTTCCCTTTGAATCTTTGCGGAAGGACATCATTTCCACTTTGAAATACTGGTTAATATAGTCTGTTGTGAAAGCAGGAGACATAGCTTTATAGAATTGTTGTTTGGTTAAGTCTTTATAAATGGTGCTTTGTTCCACGCCCCAAACTTTGTCATGGATTAGCTTCACGCTATAAAGGGAAGTAGTATGGTAGAACCTTACATAGTCGGCTGATACAAAGGCTTTCTTATTGTTGTATCTGATTTCGTGCCAGCCATTTTGCGTTGAATAGACTTTTACATTGTCGCTTCGTTTCAGTGATCCTACTACTTTTGCCTTGCTGCTCGCACCGTCACGGACTTGAAGGCTTCCTGACCTAATATCAACTACACCATTTTTGACAGTTGCAGCACTTGCTTCGCTCGCTATACTTGTCGTGAAAAGTACTGAAAGCAATAGAATGAAAGAAAGCGAGAACTTAAGAAGTTTTGTTTTCAAAATAATCCCTCCTACAATGATTACATTCTTAATATGTATTTTTTATTGAATATCTCGTATTCTGTAATAATTGTATCTTATTTGTAACATAAATGTAATATATAAAAATAGAATGAATATTTAGTAATGATTCCTTTTTGTAAGTTTCATTTTTTGATAGGTCTATTAGATGTTTATTTATAGTACGAACGGTTTGGTTTAGGTTACGAAGGGTTTATGTGTATGTCTAAGGAATTATTGTTATTAGACAATTGCCATTTGAGGTGAGGATATTGAGAGACGATTTGATTATAGAACGATTATATAGAGTAGAAGAAAAATGATCATCACTTTTCACTCTCATTTTTCTTATCTTTTTCTAGTAATTCAATAATCGTATCAAGCTTTTCTTCTATTGACTTGGAATTGCTAGAGTGACTTTTGTACGTAAACAAAGATTTAATAGCAAAATAAATAGTAAAAATAAGCATGAGTAAGAAAATTAAAGAAAATACTTGGAAAGCTATATCTCCTAAATTCATTTTGTAAATATCCCCTTTTTTAGCTTAGTATACCATATTCATTAGGTGAGAATTTATTCGCTACAATTGTTGCTGTCTTTGTGCATGCTCACTTTTTATCATTCTATGGACTCGTATTGAACTTTGTAAACATTTTCTGATTTTTCTATTTGAAAATAGCAAAATAATATATACTAGAATATAGATTTCCGAAAATTCCTGAAAAGAACTTCGTCGTTATAATATGAAAGATGGATGGAATCTATATGAATTTTGAAGAATTAGCAAGAGAAAGACGTTCAGCTGTTAAGTTTATCGAGGGTGTACAAATTCCGGATGAAGATTTAAATAAAATATTTGAATTAACAAAGCTTTCACCGTCATGTTTTAATCTTCAGCATACGAACTATCTTGTAATTAGAGATGAAGAAAGAAAAGAAAAAATTAGAGAACACGCTTTTGGCCAATATAAAATTAAAACAGCGTCAGCAGTGATTGTTGTTTTTGGTGATAAGCATGCATATAAAAATGTAGAAAACATATACAGTGGCATGAAAATGTTAAAGATGATTGACGAGTGCGAGTATAAAGAAATGATCGAACAAACAAATACTTTGTACGAGGGTAAGGGTGAAAGATTTCAAGAGGATGAAGCAATAAGAAACGCTTCTATTCATGCAATGAATTTCATGTATGCTGCTAAATATTATGGTTGGGATACTTGTCCAATGGTAGGTTTTGATGAAAATGCTGTACATAAAGAATTAAATGCACTGAATCATTTGATTCCTGTTCTTTTGATTGCGATAGGAAAATCTGATAATAGTAAAATTAGACAAAGAGGATATAGAAAACCAATTAGTGAATTTGTTAAAAATGAATCTTTTTAATTACTTCCCTCTGCTTTTTTAAAAAGCATAAGAAAAGACAAAAGAGGTATAGAAAAGCGACTCGTGTTTCTATACCTCTTTTTTGGTGTGGAGATTATTTCATCTGTATTTGAATGGTCTCTTTGTTTGGAATTAATCAGTCTGTTTATTTTGCAATATTTCTAGATATTTCTCGAAATTGTCGTTGAATCTATACAGTTCGTTATTTATACCCCCATTAGAGTTAGAGATGCTTGATTCTCTGATGGCGGTAGCGAGAGTATTTAAAGAGAATGAAATAGTGAGGATTAAAATAATTAAAACAATCATTAAGCCACGAAATTGATTTTGATTCACTGAATGTAGCTTCTGAAATGTTTTACTAAATTATACCAAATGGGATAAGTGCTTTTATGAGATGAATCAATATAATTTCATGAAGGAGGTTTAGTAATGCATCATTGGAGATTCGATAATGGTTCTAAAAGGAAACTAAGAGGAATAAAGAGAAGGTATGCATCATTAGTGGATGATAGCATTGAACTAACGGAAAGACTGGTTTGTTGGTGAATTATAATAGAGTAAGAATTATTTCAACTAATAGGGAGTCGTTTCTAATTAGGTAGCTATAGGTAATGAATGATGGCATTGTTTGAGCTTAATCAAACAGGGAAAATAATGATTATGCTGTGTAGTATTAAATGGAGGTTATACAAATGACCGATAAAACAATTGTTATAGGCACTGAAACAAAGTACCCACTTAATGGAATATTAACTATCCCTGATATAAATAATGAATTGCTTCCTGCAGTTGTATTAGTCCACGGATCAGGTCCATCTGATATGGACGAAAAAATCGGCAATAATACCCCTTTTAAAGACCTTGCTGAAGGTTTGGCGGAAATAGGAATTGCTGTGCTACGTTATGATAAGAGAACATTTGTGTATGGGAAGGAAATGATAAACGATACTGGATTATCAGTAAAAGAAGAAACCATTGAAGATGCCATTCTCGCAAAGGACTTCTTGCAAAAAGACCCACGTATTGATTCAAATAAGATTTTTATTGTAGGTCATAGTTTAGGAGGAATGTTAGCTCCTCGAATTGATGCAGAAGGCGGAGATTTTGCAGGAATAGTAATTATGGGCGGGTCTCCTCGTAAGTTTGAAGAAATTATCATGGACCAAAACAATGCTGTTTTAAATTCGCTCAATAAGTTTTTGAAAATCATTGCTAGGAAACAAATCGAAGCATTATCATCTAAGTTTGACAATATCTACAATATAAGTGATGAAGAAGCAAAAACGATTCCGGTTTTGGGAAAAAGCTGTAGAGCGTATTACTTAAAAGAAATGGGTCAACATCCATCGATTGATTATTTAAAGGTGCTAGACAAGCCCGTGTTCATATTACAAGGAGATAAAGACTTCCAAGTATCGGTGGAAAAAGATTTCAATGGATACAAAGAAATTTTAGGAGATAAGCCGAATATATCTTTCAAATTATATCCGAACTTAAATCATTTATTTATGCCTTCTGTTTTTGGAGAAATACGAAAAGCAAAAAAAGAATACGAAGTTGCTCAGCATTTAGATAAACAAGTTGTGAAAGACATTTCTGATTGGATACTTTCCATTTAAATTGTTCTATCCTTTGACAGTAATAAAATAAATCAGAAGGTAAGAGATGGCTATCATTTAGATAGCTTTTCCTTATTAAGTAAGAATGTATATCGTTTTGTGGGGTGTCTAACCTTACATCTGCTATGCCCGTCTTATTTCTGCCGCATAGCTCTTTTTCGATTGAGAGTAAATCAAGGAGCCTAGGCATCAATCGAAAAAGACCGGTGACGGTTTTTCTTATATTAGGCATAGTAATTATTTGAAGCCCAAGTCATATACTGTGAAAAAGAATTTTTTTCCTAACATTCCTATGAGAGGAGCGTCATGATGGATAAACGAACTGATAATCAAGTGGAGAGAAACATTCCACAACCCATCAGAAGTGATGGAGCTGGAACGATTGACTCAGGCCCGCGTAATATTATCCAAGATATTCAAAATCCGAATATGCTCGTTCCCCCTAAAACGGATGCAGGCTTAGTGCCTAACTTGAAATTTTCATTCTCAGACACGTATATGAATTTAAATCATGGAGGATGGTCTCGAGAAATCACAGCAAGGGAACTTCCCATAGCGACCACCCTTGCCGGTGTAAATATGAGTTTAACAGCCGGAGGGGTTCGCGAACTCCATTGGCATAAACAAGCAGAATGGTCTTATATGTTGTTAGGACGGGCACGTATAACGTCAGTCGACCAAGAAGGACGAAATTTTATTGCTGACGTTGGCCCTGGCGATCTATGGTACTTCCCTCCAGGTATCCCACATTCGATTCAAGGGTTGGAGCATTGTGAATTTCTACTTGTCTTCGATGACGGAAACTTTTCTGATCTTTCCACCTTGTCTATTTCTGATTGGTTTGCGCATACTCCAAAAGATGTACTGTCGGCCAATTTTGGAGTATCAGAGAGTGCATTTGACTCCATTCCTTCTGAACAGGTCTATATTTATCAGGGGAAAGTACCTGGTTCATTAGAAAGTCAAGCAGTCCAGTCGCCCTATGGAGAAGTTCCCTTAAACTTCAAGCATGAGCTTTTGGAACAAACGCCAATCAAAACGCCAGGTGGCAGTGTACGAATTGTAGATTCTACTAACTTTCCAATCTCAAAAACAATCGCGGCAGCACTTGTTGAGATTGAGCCTGGTGCAATGAGGGAACTTCATTGGCATCCTAATAACGATGAGTGGCAGTATTACCTTACTGGAGAAGGGCGAATGACCGTATTTACTGGAAGTGGTACAGCACGTACATTTGATTATAGAGCTGGTGATGTCGGATACGTACCTTTTGCTACAGGGCATTATATTCAAAATACTGGTACAGAAACATTATGGTTCTTAGAAATGTTCAAAAGTGACCGTTTTGAAAGCGTGTCGCTGAATCAATGGATGGCACTGACTCCTAAAGAAATAGTTCAAAGCAACTTAAACGTTGGTTCAGAATTGCTCAATGCTCTACGCAAGGAGAAATCACCAGTTGTGAAATATCCAGGGTTTACGTACTACCCGAAAAACAGGTAAGGTAATTTAACTCATCGATTTGTTTTTATGGAGTCCTAAGGGAATGATCTTTAAGGACTTTTTTTATTGGGATTTTAAATGTAAATGAATAGTAGTGGTATCTTTTGCTTATTAAGGGTTTAAGATGTTATAATTTCCAATCAATAGCTAAAGGAGTGAAGTACATGATTAATCAAGTTGGCCAAATTATGTTGTATGTAAATAACCAAGATGAAGCAGTAAAGTTTTGGACAGAAACATTAGGATTTAGCGTAGTTGCTGATGAAAATAACGGTCAAGGAATGAGATGGATTGAGATTTCCCCATCAACGGATGCTGAAACAAGCATTATTCTTCACGATAAAGATTTAATTTCTAAAATGTCGCCAGAAATGAATCTTGGTACACCTTCTTTAATGTTCTTCTCAGATAATTTCGAGCAATTACATAACGGTTTAAAAAAGAAAAATGTCAAAGTTGGAGAAATTGTAAGCATGCCTTCGGGGAGAGTGTTTAACTTTACTGATAGTGAAGAAAATTACTTTGCTGTAATGGAAAAATGATGGCTTTTAAGTCCCAAGCTTATCTATAGCTATATAGATAAGCTTGGGATTTTTTGTTTTAAAAACGAGAAATGTGAAGGGAAAATAGAGAACTCATTTTATTTGTTGCATTAGAGCATCTTATCTTCTTCAACTAACGATAAAAGAGCCTGTGGGGGAAGTATCAGAGTTGAAAGAGAAGGTAAGCGAGATTGTCGTCTATAAGTTCAAAAAAGTGAAAAAGGGGATAAAAAATAGATTGATAAACCATAAGAAAGCGATAGATAATTTTTAGGTAATACAATGAAAATAAGCTAATGTGGATAAATTTAGCCTATATTTTTAAATCCTAGGGAAACATCTACAACTCGTCCCCACCTTTTGCATAATATGTATTGTGAAATAACAATATAAAAGGTGGTATGGATATGGGACGTAATTGTCGTAAATGTAGAGAAGAGTCAGAGAGAGAAAGAGAGTGCGAAAGAGAAGAAGTTGTTACTTGCCCCACTGAAACTGAGGTAAGAACAAAAACAAAAGAGAAAATAAGAAGGCACATTCATCCAAAAGAAATTATTAATGTTCATCGTACTGTAATAAAGAATGTACATGAATTTCCTGTTTGTGAAAGAGATGTATTTGAGACAGTAGAGGAAGGTCATAGAGGCTGTGATTTTCATAAACACTGTGAGGATCATAAACATTGCCATTGTAAATGTCGTTGTCATGACGAGAGCTCTAGTAGCTGTGGACATAAAAAATAATTGATGTTGGTTTAAGTAGTAAAACAGTATCCGTTGAGGGTGCTGTTTTATTTTTGGGTTAATAATAGGATGGTTAAACAAGTATTTAAGAGCGTTAGTGAGCGAGTTAAAGTTAGTATGTTTCTATCTCTGCAATGAGAAGAAATTCCTTATTTTTTCTTACAAATTACAATAATGAATACGGTTAATGAAATAAGAAAGAAGAGACCATTTACATAAAAATCAAGTATAGAATCTTTATTGAAGTTATAGATAGTACCACTAAGAAAGAGCAGAGAGAGAACAAGCCAAATCAAGGTTTTAAATCGACTATAAAGTATTCGGAACATTCAATTCACCTCTGTAATGTATTCATATATAATATATTTTGATTGAAGTTCGTTTAATACAAAAACAAATGGTTTCAAAATAAAAATAGGACCATTTAAAATGGATCAGTATTCTCATACTTGATTATCTGTTAAAAAAACAACTTCGATAAATCTGCCTATTTGTCAAGATAAACACAACTTTATAATAGTAAGATAACAAAAAATGTATTAAATCCCTAATCTGGGTTCATTAGCAAAGAACAGAGCTGTCAACTAGACGGCTTTTTTTATGTAGCTAACTGGGACATACGTAAGGGTCAAGAATTTAAAATATACAAAGGATTTTAGACGTTATCAGTCTTGTTATAAGCCAGTGAAGCTATTAAAAAAACAAAAATTCATAATTTAATTAAATAAATACTATAATTTTCCGAATAATATTATATAAGTATAGCAATGAAGAAATAACAAAAATCTGGGTGTGAAAGGTTCTGATAGTAGAAGGATAGCAGAATACAAGTTTATAAAATTGATTAATAACCAATATAAAAGATTCAAAGTGACATCAGAGCCAGACTATATTTACTACTTTGTATACAAGGAGAACTTCCAATGAATTTGAAAACGAAAATGCTTGTTGGTTTATTAATACCTGTCATTATTTTTATTACAATCTTAAGCTTTTATGCGTATGATACTTCTAAAAATGCTTTAAACGAGCAAATTTTACAGTCCAATCAATTAACGACTAAGTATAATAGCGAATCCATAAATAAAGATTTAGTAAGACATGAAGCTAGCGTCAAAAGTCTTGCATTGTCATTAGCAAAACAAAATCCTACACCAGAGGCAATGAGAGAAATGGTTAAATATCCATTAGATAAAGAAAATGGGATTACAACAATAGCTTTTGCATACGAAAATAAGACCTACGTAGACAGCGATAATTGGGTACCACCTAGTGATTATGACCATCGTAAGCGTGATTGGTACAAACAAATATTTGCGTCCGATGGTGAACCTGTTTATTCAGATGTTTATAGAGATATAGCAGGAACAAAAGATTTATTATCCATTTTAGGTGCACCGATTATCAAAAATGGCGAGAAAATCGGAGTAGTAACATCAAATGTAAATTTGAATCATTTGTTGAATAAATTAAAAAAAGTAAAAATTGGAGAAACAGGATTTGTTTTTGTTGTAAGTAATAAAGGTGAATTGATTAGTCATCCTAAATTTCAACCGGATAAACTAGTACAGAATGTTTACGATGGCAGTTTGAAAAACTTTTATGAAAACATGAAAAAGAAACAAAATGTAGTAGAAACGATTAAAATCGATGGAGAAGAACAATTACTTAGTTCTGCACCGATAGGAAATACTGGATGGTATTTATGTTCAAGTGTTAATAAGGAAGAATTGTTTGCCAAAGTAGATAAGATGGCGTATATGCTTGCTATAGGATGTGTTATTGTTGCCATAATTTTGTGCGGAATTATTGTTTGGATTACGATGAAAATTACTAAACCATTGAAAGAAATGATGGAGCAGGCATGCGAAATGGCAGATGGGAATTTCAGTGACCAACCTCAGACAATCACGTCTCGTGATGAGCTTGGTGTTTTAGCGACATCTTTCCATGAAATGAAACAGAAACTACGTCAATTAATTGGAAGTGTCAATACATCAGCTGAACAGTTAGCCGCATCAAGTGAGGAATTAACTGCTAATGCAGAACAATCTGCACAGGCTGCTGAGCAAATAGCTGAATCGATAACCTCGGTGGCTTATGGTGCGGACAATCAAATGAAATTAGTAGAACAGGCTGTTGAAGTTGTTAATCAAATGTCCCATGATATTGAAAACTTAACAGGTAATGCAGCAGTAATAGTAGATAAGTCGGTACAAACAGCTAATCGAACAAAATCGGGTAAAGAGATTGTAAGTAAAGTCATTACCCAGATGTCGACGATTGAGCAAAGTGTTACAGCTTCATCGGAGTTAGTTGGAAGTCTTGGTGAACGCTCTAAGGAAATCAGTCAAATTGTGGATACAATATCTAGTATCGCAGAACAAACCAATTTACTTGCATTAAACGCAGCTATTGAAGCAGCACGTGCTGGCGATAATGGTAAAGGATTCGCTGTTGTTGCTGAGGAAGTACGAAGATTAGCAGAACAATCACATAGGGAAGCAAAACAAATTTCTGAGCTAGTTGAAAGAATTCAAAATGATACTGCCAATGTTATAGTATCAATGTCAGAAGAAAAGAAAGAAGTATCAGTAGGAACAAATGTTGTTCAAGAGGCACAGGTTATTTTTGGCGAAATTGATGAAATGATTTCTGAAATTAGTACAATGACAGAAAAAATACAGGAATTATCGGATCGTATTTCGGGTGGTAGTAGAAAAATCGAGAAAGAGATCCTAGAAATTAATAAGGATAGCCAAGCTACCGCAGGAGAGACGCAGACAGTATCGGCAGCTACAGAAGAACAGGCAGCTTCAATGGAAGAAATGTCTTCTGCAAGTCAAGTCCTAGCAAATTTAGCACAGGAGTTAAATACTGCTGTGAGTAAGTATAAAATTTAAGAAAAAGTGGAAGTTAAAGGTGACGCATCCCAAAAGTTAGAATAAAAAATTACTTTTACTTATTGATGTTTTTATGGCGTATATTGCTTCAGCTCATTTTGGAGTCATCTTACATTGGTTAAACACGGGTATGAAACAATCACCGGAAGAAATAGCTGAGATCGTATTTAATTTGTCTTTTGAAGGACCTATTAATGCAATGGGATTAAGGAATTTCAGTAACCATTGATACTTTCGCAGCTAAAGGCAAAAGCTGACTAACGGTAATGGGATTCTTGAAAGACTATTATTGCCAACCACAGGTGCATGAATGATATTCATTGCACCTTCATCACTTGTGGCTGTATTACCTTTTGATTTATATTTGTCTAATAAAAAAATCCAGTATAAAAATATACCGGATTAAGCGTTGAAAGGATTATCAAAAGCGAAGAAATACCATCTAAAAAAAATTTTGTTAAAATCATCAAAGGTTAACTTATACTTTTCCATGGTTTCTGTAGCTATTAAATGACCATCTTTATTTAGATTTATATTCATTCCATTTTTAGTTAATAGGTTCGCAAACCTTTGCATATATTCAATAATCTCAACATCATAGTAGCCATTTGTTTTGTATTTGATGTTTGGTTCAATGTGATTCGTTATAAAGGTAGTCGAATTTTTAACAGTGGTTTCAAGAATTTTGGATTGACCAATTTCTAAAACACCTTTATGTATGTATAGACTAAACCTTTCATTATGTACATCATAATACTTATATGGAATGTTATTCACCTTAAGATGAAATCTAATATCCTTTGAATAATAAGAATTCATAGTAGGACCATTTTTAAGATGAAATCTTAATAGCCTATGAAATTGTGATAAATATACAAATTGGTCTTCAGTACTTAATGATTCAAATGTTTTAGTTGGTGTAAAGGATATATTTATGGTGTTACCTTCTTGATTTAAATCATTATAAACTAACAGATCATTCATTTTTGTCTTACTAATTAGTAATTGTGCTTCGTTTTTGAAATTCTTAATAGCTACGGCATTATAAACTGAAGAAAGTATAAAACTCATAAATAATGCACTTACAAAACACGTAATTAAGTATTTTAACCTCAATAAAAACTCACTCCCTAAAAATATTTTATGCATTAAAATCATTTGAAAACATCAGGTAAATATAGGGAAATGTCACATTATCACTCCCGAAAAACTAGTTCATTAAATATTTCAGATTTGATTTGAATAAAATACATTTAGTATAGAATTACTAATGAATTATCAGAAGGATTGATGTTTCATTACCAAATTTTCGATTAAAATAATCTAAATTGTTATTTGAAAAATGATAGTATAGGTATAAATAAAAATCCCAAGCTGACCATCTAGGAGAAGCTTGGGATTTTTTTTGACTATGTAAACAAAATGGGGAGATTTTACTTTAAACCAACAGATACTTTAGTAAAAAAATGAGCGCCCTAATGGCACTCTTTATCAAAACACGAACATTTTTTATTGGTGAATAAAACAAGTGAAATGAATGCTGATTATAAGTCTTGTGATGATAAAAAAACACGAACATTTTTATACTGTTACCTCGTGAATGTATATGTTTTCTAAAAATCCCCACTTGTAAAGATTAAATTATACTGATATATTAAATTTCCATAAAAACAATATGAATGTTGTTTTTATACAAAATAATATCATGAGGTGACATAATGAATTATCTATGGGGGTTGTTAGGGATTCTTTGTATTTTAGGAATTGCTTTTCTTTTCTCTAATAACAAACGAAAAATTAATATTCGCACGGTGGTAGTGGCATTAGCCATTCAAATTTCCTTTGCTTTTATCGTGTTGAAATGGCCACTAGGACGAACTATTTTACAAAAGGTAACTGATGGCGTTAACGCTGTTATCGGTTATGCTAATGAAGGAATTAACTTTCTAGTTGGTGGTCTTTACACGCCAGAATCAGGTATTACACACGTTTTCTTATTTAATGTTTTAGGTATTATTATTTTCTTCTCTGCATTAATCTCTGTTTTATATTATTTAGGCATTATGCAAATTGTAATCAAATATGTTGGTGGTGCCCTTTCAAAACTATTAGGTACGAAAAAGGCTGAATCGTTTTCTGCAACTGCAAACATCTTCGTAGGTTGTACGGAAGCTCCTCTCGTTATAAAACCTTTCATTGACAAATTGACTAAATCAGAATTATTCTCCGTTATGGTCTGTGGTTTAGCTTCTGTATCTGGTAGTGTGTTAGTCGGATATTCTTTAATGGGTGTTCCATTGGAATATTTACTTGCTGCAAGTGTGATGTCAGCACCAGCTGGACTATTACTTGCTAAAATCATGATTCCTGAAACGGAACAAAGCCAAGAAGATGCGGAAGGATTTGAGATGGCTAAAGATGAAGCATCTTCAAACGTAATTGATGCGGCAGCAAATGGTGCATCAACGGGTCTGCAACTTGCTCTAAATGTTGGAGCGATGCTTCTTGCCTTTATTGCATTAATCGCATTACTGAATGGACTTTTAGGTTTAGTTGGTGGTTGGTTTGGTTACGATCAACTATCGATTGAATTAATATTAAGCTATATTTTTGCTCCATTAGCTTTTGTAATCGGTGTTCCTTGGGAAGAAGCCTTACAAGCAGGTAACTTTATTGGGCAAAAACTAGTAGTAAATGAATTTGTTGCATACAGCAACTTTGCTCCAATTATCGATACTTTATCTGAGAAATCAGTTATCATTATCAGCTTTGCATTATGCGGTTTTGCGAACCTTTCTTCTCTAGGTATCTTACTTGGAGGACTTGGAAAGCTTTCACCAAAACGTAGACCAGACATTGCACGCTTAGGCGTAAAAGCGATCATTGCTGGTGCATTAGCATCATGTTTAAGTGCTGCGATTGCTGGAATGATTATTGGATAATAAATCACGGTTTATTTAAAAAAATGAATATCGTGAAAATAAACGACATTAATGGGGAATTAATGTCGTTTATTTTTTTAGAAAGCTATAGCTTTCAATATTTCGTCGTTTAGTAGAAATATTTTTATCCTTGCATGGGTATTTACATATGTGTAACAATATGAATACAAATGTATATTTAAAGGGCTGAATATAATGGAGTGCGAAAAAAGTAAAAAGATGGTTGAGGCAGCTAAACTTTATTATCAAATGGATTTCAGCCAGATGGAGGTAGCCAAGAAGTTAGGCGTATCTAGACCAACTGTATCAAGGCTATTACAACAGGCCAAAGAGGAAGGCATTGTTGAAATAAAAATAATGGACCCTTCTGAAAATTGTCGTGTACTAGGGACTGAACTGGAAGAAAAACTAGGATTAAAAAAAGCAATAGTTGTTTCTGTTCCAATGTATGAAGAGAATATTGTTAAGCAAGCGATAGGCAAAATTGCGGCAGACTATGTGAGCAGTATTGTTAAGGATGAAGATGTGATTGGTGTTACTTGGGGTACAACTTTGTATCAAGTAGCAACTCATTTGGAACATAAATCAGTGCGAGATGTGAAGGTTGTACAGTTAAAAGGCGGAGTCAGTCATTCACAGAAGAAAACCTACGCTTCTGAAACGTTACACTTGTTTGAGAAAGCATTTGATGCAACGCTGTATCAGTTACCTTTGCCAGCTATAGTAGACCATGTTGTGGTTAAGCAAGCGATAGAAGCAGACCGTCATATTCGTAGCTTACTAACGATAGGAAAAGAAGCTAATATTGCTGTTTATACAGTGGGCGTTCCGCAAACAGATTCTCTTCTTTTTCAATTAGGTTATTTTACCGATGAAGACGAAAAGGTCATCTCAGAGCATGCGGTAGGGGATATAGCCTCTCGATTCTTTGATAAAGATGGTCATATTTGCAATGAAGAGCTGAATGCGAGAACCATTGGCATTGAGTTAGAGGATTTAAAGAAGAAAGAACAATCCATTCTAGTTGCAGGTGGTTTGAAAAAAGTAGATGGAATATGGGGAGCAATTAAGTCGAAGATGTGTAATGTTTTAATAACAGATGCATATACGGCTAAAATTCTTCTCAATAAAGAAGAATCCAACGACTAGAAAAGCATGGCAGTCATCTAGAGACTGCCATGCTTTTTTTGATTGGGCATAAGCCAAGGAGCATCAGTATCCATCAAAAAAGACCAATGATGGTTTTTACAAAAGTTCATTATTTGTTTTACAAATGTCAAATGAGCTGTTATAGTGAAATAGGAAAAACGAACTTCACTATTAAAATGAGATTTCATAAGGTTGACAGCGCTTTCTTACATAGAATTTTGATTACAATCTCACATGGTAATGCAATTGGAACAATGAGTGTATATGTATATTTATGTGAGAATCTATATGAATATAGCTAAAATATTATCTTTTTGCTAGATTCATTTTTACAAAAAGTGCAGAAAGTACTTGTCTGACATCTGACTACTGATTTTTTTAGTTAAGGTCTAGCTGTTGTTCATACTTCGATATGTCTACAGAATGAGCGAAAAAAAGGCTTGTAGTATGAAGTACGAACGCCAAAAAATAAGATATATATTGATGGAGGAGCTTATGAGATACTTAATATCTTTTTGTGGATTGCTACTTGTTTTTGGTTTAGCTCTGGTAATGAGTAAAAATAAAAAGGAAATCAAGTACAAAAATATAGTCCTAATGCTGATTATCCAATTTTTATTGGCAGCATTATTGCTAAATACAAAGTTTGGTTATGTTCTAATTAAAGGAATAGCCAATGTATTTGATCATTTACTGTCTTACGCAAATACAGGTATATCATTTGTTTTTGGCGGGTTAGCGAATGATGGAGAGTCTCCTTTCTTTATAGATGTATTATTACCGATTGTCTTTGTATCTGTATTGATAGGAATTTTGCAGCACTTTAAAATCCTTCCTTTCTTCATGAAGTGGGTAGGTTTATTAATTAGTAAAGTAAATGGCATGGGTAAATTGGAATCATACAATGCTGTTGCTTCTGCAATGGTAGGTCAATCTGAAGTATTCATTACTGTAAAAAAACAATTAGATAAGCTTACACCACAGCGAATGTATACATTATGTGCGTCGGCAATGTCGACCGTTTCTATGGCGATTGTTGGGGCATATATGACGATGATTGAACCGAAATATGTGGTAACGGCGATTGTATTGAACTTATTTGGTGGATTTATTATTGTTTCAATCATTAATCCATATAAAGTAGATGAAAGCGAAGATATTTTAACGATTGAAGATGAGCATAAGCAATCATTCTTCCAAATGCTTGGCGAATATATCATGGATGGATTTAAGGTAGCCATTATTGTTGGAGCGATGCTGATCGGTTTCGTAGCGTTAATGGATTTAATCAACTCCTTATTTGATATGGTAATCGGTATATCGTTCCAAGAAATACTAGGATATATCTTTGCTCCAGTTGCTTTCCTTATGGGGGTACCGTGGGCAGATGCTGTTTCTGCCGGAGGAATTATGGCAACTAAATTAGTAACGAATGAGTTTGTTGCTATGGTTAGCCTTGGGGAAGTATCTAAGTCTATGAGTGCGCATACACTTGGTATTATTTCAGTATTCCTTGTATCTTTTGCAAACTTTTCATCTATCGGTATTATTTCCGGAGCAGTTAAAGGTTTGAATGAAAAGCAAGGGAATGTAGTAGCACGTTTTGGCTTAAAGTTATTGTTTGGAGCTACACTTGTTAGTATCTTAACGGCTACAATTGTTGGTTTAGTTATTTAATTTAAATTTTAAAAAAGAAGTAGTTGTTGCTATTTAGTTATCACTGCTTCTTTTTTGATTCCCTTATAGCAAATAAGGGATTCAGATGAAAAATGGAGGTAAAAAATAATGGCTAATGTAGGCGTACTGCTCTCAGGGGCAGTTTTATTTTTGAATAGTTTAATGCTACGTAAAAAGGCAGAGACAAAGAGCGTAGCGATTTTTAATTTTTTTGTGGGGATTCTTCAAATTATCATTCCTCTTTATCTCATTATGGTTTCAGATCAAAATACTTGGACAATCTATGGTTATACGGCGACTTTCTTGTTTGGTCTGACCTTCTTATATGTGTCTTTTACTTTTTATAAAGGAATGGACGGAAGTGGGCTTGGTTGGTTTAGTGCATGGGTAACGATGATTGCTATTTTTTATGCGTTTGTTTCTGCATTCCACTTTCAAAATTATGTGCAGGCTCTTACTTGGGTCATGTGGGCATTTTTATGGTATTTGTTTTATGTTTTAAACGTTTTAAAGAAGCCGATTGCAGATTATGTAGGTAAAGTAGCGTTTGTTCAATCTTTTGTCACTTTGACTTTTCCTGCTTTACTAACCTTGATAGGAATATGGGAAGAAGTAATGATTCAAAGAATATGGATTGTCGTATTAGTGGTGTCTGTTCTTTATTTTGTGAAGGCAGGATTTGAATTGCGTACTAATCAACAAGCATTAGAATAAATAGGTTTTACAAAAGTTCAATAATGTTTTTACATTTGTTCAAAAAGGTGTTATAGTATTATCGATTACATAAGTATAAGTAACCCATTTGGGTAAATGAATAGACAATTAGAACAATAAATAACTGGAAAGAGGAGTTGGATTTTTATGAGAATGGTAGATTTAATTGAGAAAAAACGCGACGGTGGCGAATTAACAAAAGAAGAAATCTATTTTATGGTTGATGGTTATACAAATGGTTCCATTCCTGATTACCAAATGTCATCTTTCTTAATGTCTGTATTCTTTAAAGGAATGACGGCTGAAGAAACAGCTAACATGACAATGGCGATGGTTGAATCAGGTGATCAAATTGATTTGTCTGCGATTGAAGGTATAAAAGTAGACAAGCACAGCACAGGTGGTGTTGGTGATACAACAACAATTGTATTAGCTCCTCTTGTAGCAGCTGTAGGTGTACCAGTCGCAAAGCTTTCTGGTCGCGGACTTGGTCACACAGGTGGAACAGTTGATAAATTTGAAGCTATTCCTGGTTTCCAATCAGAGATTGAGGCAGATCAATTTATTAAGCAAGTAAATGAAGTGAAAGTGGCTGTAACAGGTCCAACTGGCAATTTAACACCAGCAGATAAGAAAATCTATGGTTTAAGAGACGTTACTGCTACAGTTAACTCTATTCCTTTAATGGCAAGTTCTATTATGAGTAAAAAAATCGCTTCTGGTTCGGATGCAATCGTACTTGATGTAAAAGTAGGTGCTGGCGCATTTATGAAAGATGTAGAAAGTGCGAAAGAGCTTGCGCATGCAATGGTTGAAATCGGAAAGAATGTTGGGCGTGATACAATGGCTGTTATTTCTGATATGAATCAACCACTTGGATTGGCTATTGGTAATGCTTTAGAAGTAAAAGAAGCGATTGATACTCTTCGTGGGCAAGGACCAAAAGATTTAGAAGAGCTTTGCTTAACTTTAGGAAGCAAGATGGTTGTTTTAGCTAAACATGCTGAAACGGTTGAAGAAGCACGTCAAATGTTAGAAGAAGTTATTGCAAATGGCAAAGCGTTAGAAGTATTTAAAGAGTTCGTTACAGCGCAGGGTGGAGACGCATCTGTCATTGATGACCCATCTAAATTAGCAGCAGCAAAATACGAAATTCCAGTATTGGCTAAAGAAGATGGCTTCGTAGCAGAAATTGAAGCTGATAGCATTGGAACAGCAGCAATGATTCTTGGTGCCGGTCGCGCAACAAAAGAATCAATTGTTGATCTGGCAGTTGGTTTAATGCTTCATAAGAAAATCGGTGACGAAGTGAAAAAAGGCGATACAATCGTTACAATCCACAGCAATCGTGAAAATGTAGAGGATGTAATGGAACGTATTTATGATTCATACAGAATTTCATCTACAAAAGTTGAAAATCCTGTCCTTGTACATGCAGAAATTCATTAATTAATCATTTAAATAGATAATATCAACCAAACGGAGGAATACAACATGAATAAAGAACAAGTAGCACGTTTAATCGACCACACATTATTAAAGGCGGATGCTAGCCGTGAAGCAGTCATCCAATTAGCAAAAGAAGCAAAGGAACATCGCTTTGCATCTGTATGTGTGAACCCATCACAAATTGCGACAGCATACGAAATCTTAAAGGACACTCCTGAAGTAAAAGTATGTACAGTAATCGGATTCCCATTAGGTGCTTCAACTCCTGAAACAAAAGCGTTTGAAACGAAGGATGCAATTGAAAAAGGTGCAACTGAAGTAGATATGGTTATCAACATTGGTGCTCTTAAAGATAAGAATGATGAGCTTGTTTTAAGAGACATTCAAGCAGTTGTAGACGCAGCTAAAGGAAAAGCATTAACGAAAGTAATTATTGAAACATGCTTATTAACAGATGAAGAAAAAGTACGTGCTTGTGAGCTTTCTGTAAAAGCTGGAGCAGATTTTGTGAAAACATCAACAGGTTTCTCTACTGGTGGAGCAACAGTAGCTGATATCGCATTAATGCGTAAAACAGTTGGACCTGATTTAGGAGTTAAAGCTTCAGGTGGTGTACGTAATCTTGCTGATGTTGAAGCATTAGTAGCAGCAGGTGCAACACGAATTGGAGCAAGTTCTGGTATTGCTATTGTGAACGGACAACAATCTAATTCTGCTTATTAATCGACATTAAAAGGCTCGTGAAAGCTAAGCCTTTAAATAAAAAAGAAGCTATCCTAAAAGTAAGTTCAAAAAACAACTTTTAGGATAGCTTTTTTCTTTATTACTTATAAGTTCTTAAGGAAAAAACAGGTGCTTCATTCTTCTGAAGCATTTATATGAACTAACTGACCATAGCCTTTTCCTAAATAGTTTCTTTCGATAAGAGCTTCATATTCATCGCTGGACATTCCATACTTTCTTTCCAGTGCATTTAATACAATTTTTGAGTCCATTTTATGATTGTGATACTTTCCTGCCGAGCTTATTAACATGAAAATTTTATCTGCATATTGAAGAATTTCTTTTTCACGGTTACTTATAAGGCTTTCTCTCCTAAACTTATGAATTTCATTTTGGAATGTTCTTTTGTTATAGACTTTCTGCTCATTTATTTTAAATGTGCTTTCAGTAGCATGGGCAAGCCCTTTTTGAGTAACAGGGTTGCTATAGAGGTAGTTGTTCAGCTTAGTCCGCCCAAATATATTAAAGTCATAATTATAAAATGAATTTTGGAATGTTCCCGTCAGTAAATAGTGACGGATTTGTCTGTTTAAGTATTCAAATACAGCGTATTGCTCAATTACTTTTAAATCATCATACGGGTCTACCAACTCTATACGAATCGTAATGGTTGATTTATTCCTTTCAACATTAGCACTTTCAATGACGTTGTTGAAAGATTTAGAGTGTATAGTTTCCAATGTAATATTTTTTAGGTTTTGAATTTTTATCCGATCAATTGCGAAGTAAATAAATAAGATTAGTAATAATGAGAAAATAGTGCAAATAGCTAGTCTTTCTTTTAACATATATATTTCACCTATTTTTTGAATAGGGTAAATTATATCAGAGAAAGTAGATATGATATAGAGGTGAACATTGGAAATAACAGCGTACAGATATCTATTATCGAGGGATTAACGCTGGATGATTAAAAATTTCTTCTGCCATTATCATTCTTACTTTATATTCTGCTTAACCCTTTTTTGTTTAGAGATTTTTATTAAGACGAAGAAGCCTACTAGTAAAGCGAGTAGATTAAGTGAATCACCGAAATGAATAGATAAACTAAAGTTATTATTTACATTTACATCGTTTTTATTTGTTCTAGAGATTCAAGAATGCATTTCCTTGTTCGTCATTGTTATACCTCCAATTAAGATTGTCAGACTGCTTGTACACATTGATACATTATATGAACAATTGAATAGTTGTATGCGAGGTGTGGAGGTAGAAGGATTTTAAAACGCAAATATAGAAATGGTCAATAGACTCAATTGGAATATTGTGTAAAATATAAGTGAGGGGTGATGATTATGAAGAAATTCCTTTTTCTTGCTGTAACAGTCTTTCTTTTAGCTATAGCAGGGTGTTCTGAGAAAAATGAAGCTGAAGAGATCCAACCAAAAGAAGAGGAACAAAAGCAAACGAATAATGAATCGTCCTCAGGTCTTCCTGAGAAGTTAAGTGAAGGTAAAGCGACTTTTGCTGTAGGTCGTGATTGGAAAGAGAGTGAACACTTTAAAAACGGCAATTCGTCACTAATTGGAACGCCTAATCTTTTAGGAGTTTCATTTGATTTAAATGATAAGTTTTATACGAATAAGCCACAAAAGCATATTTGGTATTTCTGGGGAAGTGCTGCCAAGTTAAGTGGGAAGTTTACTGTAAAAGCCATACATAAAGACACGGCTGAACAGGTTGAATTAATTAAAGATAACTCTTTAGGTGGTCCACTTAACGGGGCTGATAACCACACTCCAACATCAATGAAATTTACGAAAAGTGGTATGTGGGCATTAGATGCCTATATTAATGATAAGTTGTTCGGGAGTGTTACGGTTATAGTTGAAGATCAAAAATAAGTATTGATCTGTTTAATATGTGAAGGAGCTGTGATGACAGTTCCTTTTCTCATGTAACAAACGGTGTAGGCTAGAATAATATGTTGAAATTTAGAAAAAGAGGTGATTGCGTTGGAATTGCTTTTTTTCTTAATAATCCTCGTGTTGTTAGGAATCACAAATGTTCTAGTGTTTAAAATCTCAGGGGACAGTAAAAGGAAACGAATTTGGTCAGGGATTGTGGTTATGCTTCTTTCACCTATTGTCTTTTTTGTAACGTTCTCATCCGTAATTCCCTTTGATTCAGGTGGATTTGGAGCAGCTATGATTGCTATGATGTATAGTTTTTTGTTTTTCATAAATGGAATTATTGTTGTGTTGATAGGTTTGTTTACACGTGGATTGACAAAAGAAGAGTAAATGGATTCTTTCAATGTGTTTTATTCATGAAAGAAAGGTAGTACTACAAATAGAAGAGGGTGTTCACTATCGTAAACACCCTCTTCATGCATTCTACTCGATTGTCTCTTCATCCCAAAATAAATCGTTTAATGTACGTGATAGCACTTTGCAAATTTTAATACATAAATTCAGTGATGGATTGTATTTTCCGGCTTCAATTAGCCCGATAGTTTGTCTGGAAACCCCGACTAACGTAGCGAGTTCTTCTTGCGATAAATCCTTTTCCACTCTCGCTAACTTCAATTTTATATTTTTCACGTTAAACACCTACAATTATTTATCATCTTCCTGTTTTTTAGAACTGATTTTCTTTGAAATATAGAAAATCCCACCACTTAACAGTAACAAAAACGGCAAATAAATCAAAATAGAAACAAGTGCAACTAAAGTGAAATACCATAATCCTTGAGAGCTGCCCTCTGCATAAGAAACGGCACTGTTTACCCCCATTACAATTGACATTACAACAGCAAAACCAATACTACCATACAATGTCTTTTTACTCAGTGGTGTTTTACTTTGACGATCATGCATTTCAACCTCATCTGAGAATACCCCTAGAGAAACCGAACGAGCTAGATAATACAGACTACCTCCAAAAATGATGATATATTCTAAGACGAAGTCTTGGTTGCCAATCCCATATTTGTACGTTTTAACTAACATGCTAATAACACAGCACGCCATTATTATATGATAAAGCTCTTTGTAAATCATATTTCGAGTGTTTTCAATTCGCTCATCTTTTACTTTGTGAGTACGCTTTAATAGCATCATTATAATCACCCTCCAAGATTGTTACTCCTTACCTTTATTATAATATATATATATCTTTATGCAATATATATATTGCATAAAATAAAATATTTATGTCATTACTTGATTGAAGTAAAGAACAAAGAACTCGCTTTTCCCGTTAAGGAAAGCGAGTTCTTTTACGTATTATATCTAATACATTATTATATTTTGGAGCCAAATCGAGAGCAATTTCAATAGTGGGATTTTTGTATTGGAACTCTGCTTTTTCATATGCAGTGGGTAAATGTAATAGAACTTTTTTTATAAATTGACTTCTTTTAGAAAGAAGAACCATCTTAAAAAAATGATATCAATTTCTTCTTTTGTCATATCAAATTTTGTTGCCGCTGCTTCTCGAGCAAGATTAAAATCATTTGATTGGATGTCTTTGGAGTTTTTGGTGATTAATTTGAAGAAATTATTCATGAACTCTAGGATGTCTGTTTCTAAATAACCATTGGAAGTTCGATTATGTTGATTAGGGGCTTGAAAAATTTCTATGTTACTCTCTAGATTTTTAATACTTTTATAAGTGTAGCTTTTATCGTTAATTTTCAGGACGCCATTATTTGCTGAGAAAAAATTATTATCAAATTGATGTTCTTCATATAAAAATATATGCTCATTCATAGTTCCCTCAAACTGAATGTTTTTTGACAATAGAGACCTAGAGATATACTCGTACTTGGTTACAAGATTAAATCTTAACCAATTGTAAAAATGAGAAAAGGCTATAAATTGTTTTCCTACAGTAAGATTAAGAAAGTTCTCAGTGAGGCTAAGATTAAGTTTAATGGACGTTGTGTCAAACGTAATAGTATAGTCCGAAAAATTATTACTAAAAAGGTCTAAATCTAGATTCATTAAACTTTCGACTTCTTGAGTAAAGACCTTTTTCTGAAGTGATATACTACCCAAAACAATCAAAAGTGTTAGTAAAACACCTAGTAGAAAAGATAATGAAATTTTAACGATATTGCTATTCATACATACACCTACTTGTTAGATTACCAGTATATCTTGTCATGTAAATGTGAAATTACTATGAAGAGAATATGGTGAAAGTGAGAAATGCAGGTGTAAGACGATTTTATTGTAAACTAAATTGTTAGTGTGTTAACATATTTCTGGAAATATATTCAAGGTGAAAGGGGAGGGGGAAGCTGAGAAATAAAATGATATTGTCGCTTGTAAGTAGCGCAGCTATTTTCGGAGTTGGTTTAAATAATGTTCTTTCTGGAACATTTGCATCAACATCTTTGTTTGTTCAATATATTTTTTTAGTTTGTGGATTTATTGGAGCGTTAGCTTCTGGAGTGCAATTGTTTAAATTAAGAAATCAAAGCGAATAAGTAAAATGAAATCTCAAGCTTATCTTTAGCAATAAGGATAGGGTTGGGATTTTTATATAGGAATCTGTTCAAAACTGGTTCAGTGTAATACGAATGCGAGAGATTCTTTGCTATGAAGAATCTCTTTTCACCTAAATAGCCCTTTCTAATGTAAATCGTTGAGTAGGGTATCCGAATTCTACTAATAACTCATCCTCTGAAAAACCTAATTCTTTTAGTGCTTTTCGATAACCAGTATCGGCTTTATCTCCTTCTCTGTATGTCGTAATGCTAACTGTTTTATTCTTTAACAGTTCATTTGTCGCTTTTTCTATAAATCTTTCAGTAATACCTTTCTTTCTGTACAGGGGATGCACACCTAAAAAGTCAATGCTTCCTCTGGTATAACTAATCATCATTATTCCAATTGCAATATGATTGTCTTTTAGTATGAATGCTTGGTTTATATGGATATATGTTGATAACACCTCCATATATGTTTCTTCATTCAAACAAGGAAAACCATCCACAACAAGTCGGACTAAATCCATCCAAGTGGGGATATCATCTTTTATGGCCATCCGAATAGTTGGGCTATCTATTAAATTACGACTTTCCAAAGCAACATCATCATTAAATGTAAATGCCAGTTGTAATGGGTAAAACTCTTTGCTTTCTCTGAATTTATTGGGTGACATTTTGTACATCGCTTTAAAAATAGTCGAAAATGCCTGTTGTGTATCATATCCTGCTTGATGGGCAATCGTAACGATTGTTTTTTTTGAAAAAACAAGCTGTTTCGCAGCTTCAGTAAGTTGTCTTCGTTTTAAATAATCATGTATAGTTAGCCCCACCGTTTCAGTAAAAACGCGATGAAGGTGATATTTTGAATAATGAACAGCCTTTGCAACGTCAGTTAATTCTAGCCTGTCATGCAAGTTACTCTCCATAAACATAATCGCTCTATTAATCATCTCAATTTTCTTATTCAAGTAACTTCCCGCCCTTCTACTAAAGACTACATTATTGTTAACTAGTGAATTATATCATTTATTTTTAGTAAGTTTTTGCTCATTCTTGCGGTTTTTCAGTGCAAGAATATTTTCCAATTCTCCTTGGAAAATTCAGCCTTTATTTCTCTTAATCATACATAGCAAGATTAAAGAAAACAGGGCAGAAATACTTTGCTATTCTACTTAAAAGATGAACTTACAAGCAGAATGAAAGAGCTTTGGAAAAATGATGAAGGAGATTCATAATGAAATCAAATAAAAATAGAAAGCAAGCCCTTGACCCCAAAAACGAGAATCGTGGATCGACGCCCATTCCTTTTCCAGAAGAAGTAGAACACCTTAAAAATATGCTAGTTTTTATAGGTGACGAATTGCAAGAATCTATTAACAGGGTAGAGAGACACGATAAAGAATACAATGAATTTAAACGGTACATGGCAGAGTACCGACATGAAATCGATCCGAAAGAGTTATTTCAGAATGAGTTATTTTTAAAAAATATTGAAATTCCTGGGGTTATTGCGACTAAGGAAAGAGAGAGGTTAAGAAAACTATTAGATTCACCCTATTTTTCACGCATAGATTTTCGGATAGATGGTGATTCTGAAACAGCAGTCTACTATATTGGTCGTTTTACATTTGGGAAGAAGGATCAAATACATATATTTGATTGGCGTGCCCCAATTGCCAGTATGTTTTATGATGTAGAGGTTGGGAGAGCTGGTTATGACGCTCCGATAGGGAGAATTGATGGTGAATTGACTAGAAAAAGACAATTCAAGATTCGAAATGGGGAAATGGAGTATGTATTAGAAAGCTCGACGAATATTCAAGACGATGTGCTACAGCGTGAATTGAGTAGTACCTCTGACGAAAAGATGAAAAGCATTATAGCCACTTTACAACGAGAACAAAACCAAATCATACGAAATGAACAGGCTGGAACGATGGTGATTCAAGGAGTTGCTGGTTCAGGTAAAACATCTATAGCCTTGCATAGGATTGCGTATTTGTTATATCGATTTAAGGATACTTTGTCAGCCGAGAATATCGTTGTTTTATCTCCAAATAAAGTGTTCGGAGATTATATCTCAAGTGTATTGCCAGAGCTTGGTGAGGAACCTATCCTTGAAATGAGCTTTGTTGACGTTGCAAAAGATCAGCTAGATGGTGTCATTTCCTTTGAGTTAGATAAAGATTCACTAGAGACTAATGATTTGTCTTGGGCTGAACGTGTACGCTTCAAATCAACCTTAGATTTTATTATTATGCTGGACGATTATATGGATGATGTTGAAGATGCTATTTTTGCTCCGTCAGATTATATGTATGGTGGATTTACTGCGACGTCTGCTTGGATATGGAAGCGCTATAAAGCATATAAGAGATATTCTATCAAACGACGATTAGAAGAGATTGCTAATGACATACACAATAAATTTGTAGCAGAGAATATTTACAATGAAAAATTGCCAGGGGAGCGCACGATACTCAAAGGTTTGACTTCTATGCTTACGGTGAAGAATACGTTAGCTTTATATAAAGGATTTTTCCGACATATAAACAAGCCAGATTACTTTGTGATGCCTGAAAAGAAAACATTGGAGTGGGCTGACGTGTATCCTTTTATGTACTTACATTCTTCTTTCGTAGGTATGAAAGAAAACAAAAATATTAAGCATTTAGTCATTGATGAAATGCAGGATTATACACCGATACAATATGAAGTGATGAATCTATTGTTTAAATGCAATAAAACTATTTTAGGTGATTTTGGCCAAGCCATTAATCCGAACAATCTTCATTCACTCGATTTTATGCGAGACATATATGTGGAAGGGAAGATTGTTGAATTAAACAAAAGCTATCGCTCTAGCTATGAAATTATCAATTTCGCCAAAAGAGTTCTTTCTGTCTCAAAACTAGAGCCCGTTGAGCGCCACGGTGAGGAGCCTAGTTTAATTAAATGTCAAACTAAACAAGAGGAAATGGAACAAATTAAGGTCCATATAGACGCATTCTTACAAAGCCACAACGTTACAATGGGGATTATTACAAAAACAAATACGGATGCAAAGATACTTTATGATGTACTTTGCCAGAAGTATAACGTCCATTTGCTAACACCAGATAGCGACAAATTTACAAGTGGCATTACAATTACATCCATTCAAATGTCAAAAGGTTTAGAGTTTGACGAAGTCATTATCACTTCGGTTAATCAAGCAACCTATTATAACGAATATGATCGAGGTCTATTGTATATCGCTTGTACCCGTGCTATGCACCGATTAACTTTGATTTATGATGGTGAGCTGACGAAATTGATAAAGTGAAACTTTAATTGGTGGGGGTTTTCCTTCATCCCCCACCGATTATTAGTTGAACCAATCGGGTTCTTACTGGTGCTTGATCTCGCACTTACTCGTCTATGTGCATTCACTACCTTGTTGAAGTGGGAGTCTTAGCACCAGTTTGAACGGGATAAATTAACCACTCTTTTAAATTAACAAAGAAAGACCTCAGACGTTGTGTGAGGGCTTTTTGGCGTTCTATTAGAGTATTTGACTTAAGGTAATGAATAGGCTGAGATAGTCAAAAATCCGTTCTTTTTTTATGGTTTTAGCATAAATGTAATATGCATATTTTGTAAAATATGACATCAATGTAGGCTTTTTTTCATACTATATTTTTGGGGTGAGAAAATGCCGAGAGTTAAATACAGAGATGCGGACGTTAGTTTAATGGCAAGGATGATGAGGGCAGAAGCCGAGGGTGAAGGCGTACAAGGGATGTTATATGTTGGCAATGTCATTGTGAATCGTGCTGTAGCCGATTGTTTAGACTTCAAAGATGTAAGAACCATTGAAGATGTCATCTTTCAGGTACAGGGAGGAAATTATTCTTTTGAAGCTGTTCAAAAAGGGAATGTGTTTTATCAACGAGCAAGAGATTCTGAAAGAAGATTAGCAAGACGGAATTTAGAATCCTGGAGAGACCATCCAGCGAAATTTGCCCTTTGGTATTTCAATCCACATGCTCCTTGCCCACCAACATGGTACAATCAACCCTTTACTGGTCAATTTAAAAATCATTGTTTTTATGAACCAATAGCTGACACATGTCCAAGTGTTTATTCTGGTTAGGTTGTTTAGGAGATAGTATTAGATATCCCTTCACTGTTAAAGTTGAAAAAAACTTCAAATCATAACCGTAGCCTATATTCAGTAAAAGTAATTTTCAGGGAAGTAAGATGGGATAAATCGAAATAAAAAGAAAGAGAATTGCTACAAGTTATACGTAGCAATTCTCTTTTTTTTATATGCCTGTTTTAGGGCTCTTTTTGCTTTGTACAATAGCTATTATGTAAAATATTTAATATTTTGAGATGTGGTATAATTAGGAAAAAAAGGTGAGGTGCGTGATTTTTCGTTCAAATAACATGCAAAAGTATATAGTATAGGCTCAATTTGCCAGTAGAAACTGGAGCATTCATATAAAAAAGGAACTGTCCTAACAGTTCCTTTTTTTGACGTAAATTAGCTGAATGTATGATAACCTATAGAGCATCCTGTAAGCCTAATTGATATTTTTGATAGAGCTTATCGAAATCCTCAGCGCTAATATCAAACTTATTACTAATAGCGTCTAGAATAATTGGAGCATCTACTTTGGCGTTAAAGTATTTACCGGATCGAGTGAGTGTGTTGTAAAACTGTGTTGCGTAGTTAAGTATTTCAAAATCTTGGATAATGTCAGGCTGAGTATCCCAATATTGATTCATAAACTGCTTGAACATTCCTGATGTGTATATTTTTTCTCCATTTTTATAATATGTACTTTGGTTTTTGGTAAAAGTCTGTTTATTTGGAATATGATTAGATAAGTTATATTTATTTTGAGTAGTCTGTGCTTGTAGGTGCAGTTGAGAGCCATATAAAGACGATGAGAATGGACCATTTCGCATAAAATATCTAAGTTGTTTGTTGTAGTATTCTAAAATACTAAACTGTTTTAATTCATTTAAATCATCGAATGTATCTGAAAGGTTTATGTTTACAGTAATGACTTGTTTCATGTTTTCATATTGAGCTTCGGCACTTTCAATATGATCTTTAAAAGATATAGATTGAGTGAGTCTGTTCGTGATTTCTTTCATATTTGCTATATCTTTATTTTGATTTTTATAATAGAAACCAAATAAAATAATAGCTGTTATCCCTATAGTACTTAAAATGAGTTTGATACTCATTGTAGCCTCCTTTAATTGAAGTATAAAAACCTCTGATGTAATTAATAATTCTTAAATAAAAACCTTCTAAGCCGTAAGCTTCGTTCCTATAGAATTAGTTTATCTACTATTATAGCTAAAAAGGTAGTAATATGGAAATTAATATTTCGAAATAATAAAAGGGTGGCATAGATGGGGTATGCATTAATAGTATTGGGG
Organism: Bacillus massiliigorillae; assembly: GCF_000380245.2. GTDB lineage: Bacteria > Bacillota > Bacilli > Bacillales > DSM-1321 > Bacillus_AD > Bacillus_AD massiliigorillae. The sequence continues at coordinate 139,121 of NZ_HG428743.1, read as the reverse complement.
CTAGCAGTGATTGTTACCTCATTAGTTTATTATTACAAGGATTATAAGAAAGAATATAAAGAGTCGTATCAGCAGGGAGGCTTTAAAGAAGCGACATTTTGTTTGTTTAATTTTGTATGTGATATTATGTCAGGCGTTAGCTTTCTAACGCTGTACTTATTAATCGGCTTAGGGCTTATTGTTTTGGGACTAGATGTGGAACTGAATATATTGAGCTAATAAGAATGGTGGATGAACGGAGAAAAGAGCCTCGTGATTTGATGAGATCCTTTATTTAATATCCCATTCCATCTGTCCATCCTTATACACCGTATGAATGACAATGTTCGGGCTCTTTAGTTTTTCTTGGCTACTTTTGATTTCAGCTCCTGCATATGCTTGTTCTTCATTAAAATAATAGCCTAAAAAAAGTTGTTTATTTGAATCGATATCGTTTAATGGAATACTGATCTTTGTTTGCTTATTAATAACTGGTATTTCTTTGAGAATATTTCCGATTTCATCTTTTAAATACAGTGTATTTGTAGCGTAATCTGCATGGTTTATAAACGTTATTTTCTTGTTTTGGCCTAAATTTAGTAAAACAAATGAACCTATTAAGAGAATAGTAGCAGCTAGTATGATAGATGTTTGCTCCTTTTTCAAAAAACGAAATCGCTTTCTTTATCACTTATTTACTATTTTAATATAGTTTTGTGAAAAAAGTATGAGATGCATGATTTTTTTTGAGAAAAAGGTTAATAAGTAGGACATACCTTTCATAAACATCTATGTGAAAAAAGCGATTCTATAATAAGAATCGCTTCAGATTGTAAACTATTGTTTATTTAACAAACAGTATGAATCAATCAGTTGGATTAATACTAGAATTTGCTATCCTACTCTTGTTCCATTAGGAACTTCTTTCTCAGGTGTTGCCAAAACGGGAATGATTCCATCCTCATATCCTATATCATAGAGCATCCCATGTGAAGTTAAGCCAAACATTTGCTTTGGAGCCAAATTAACCACAAACAAGGCTTGCTTTCCTTCCACTTCTTTTGGATTTTCTCGTTCCTTTTTCATGCCAACTAAGATCGTACGCTCAAAAGAACCAAAATCAACTTGCAGTTTCACAAGTTTATCTGACTTTGGAACATCCTCAACAAGTCGTATCGTCCCTACTCTAATATCAATTTTCTCCAAATCTTTTATGCTAATTTCTGGCTTTACAGTATTCATGTTAACCCTCCACTATTACTTTTATTGTATTTTGGAAAATTATTGACACGGTCTACAGTTTGAAGTAACTCTTTCATTACAAGAATCGCTTTTTGGGCGGTTTTTCTTTCTTTTTTTTACCTCATACATACTGTCATCAGCCTTCTTCATTAAAGCTGTTATAGTGTTGCGTTCACTTTCAGTAGAAATAGAATGACCAATACTTATTGAAATTGAAAACGGTAAGTCATTCTGTGAGTTGTTTTGTATAATTTCATTTTCAATAGTCGTTATTTTCTTTTGAAGATGTAACTTGTCGGAACAATAACCAAGGACAAAAAATTCATCACCACCATAACGGACAATATAATCGTTTCGGATACAGGCGGCTTTTAACGTATTTGCGACTTCAATTAAAGCGAAATCTCCAGATAAATGTCCATATGTATCATTAATGGTCTTAAAGTTGTCAATATCAATCATGAGTGTAAATAAATGCTTTCCTTTTTGAGTTGGCATAAAGGGATTCCTCAATTGATTTTCAAAAAAACGTCGATTATATAAGCCTGTTAAACTATCTTTATATATTTGCTTATTTTGAATATGGATAAAGATAATGAAGGTCGAAATGAGCATGCCTACCCAAATGAGTGATACACCGTAGTATAACAATTGAATAATCGCTCCAAGAATAGGCGGTATTGGAAACAAGAAAAAATAACGATACATTTCCTTTGAAATGATGCTTTGTTTCTTACGTGATTGTTTGAGCACAATATAAGACATGATAAAGAAATAGCTAAAAGGCAGTATAGCTGTGAAATTCATAAGGTCTCCACGATGATAAATATTCATTTCATCAATGTAGAAAATCCATCCTGTTTTTATCGATGCGATTACTAAAATGGTGTTGATGATCACAGGTATCAAATATAGCTGTAAATGCTTGATCGTAAACTTGGTTTCCGCACTTAGTTTATGTTTACCGTAAAGCAACCAAAAAAAGCATGTGACAGGATTCAATATGAGATAGATAGTTGTGGTGATATAGTTTATTGCTTTTGCGTATGTAAACGTCTTACCATCTATAAACCACATGCCACTATCAAACACAAAGATAGCAATGACAGATAAGATTAATAGCTTAAAGAGGTTCTGGTCTATAGAATTTTTTCCTGCATGGGATTGTGTAACATTTACATACATGATGATAAGCAATAGGATTCCGATAATGTTTATTTGTAAATATAAGAATGTCGACATATAAATGTTCTACTCCTGAAATGGTGTAAAGCAGACTTGCTCTATTCAATTTGTAAAAGGTTTATGATGATTTTTTCTTTTCTTGGTATAATTTTATCATATATTTTTATTGAGAAATATGGAGATTGTCAGACTGCTTTTTGATCTATTAAAACTTATATTTGATTTCGCATTCTGTTAGAAAAAATCGGAATATAAAATAATTCATTCCAACCAATCCTAAAATTCCTATTAAAATTAGGATAGAATACTGTTTTGAATACAACATATTTACGGCAAATAATACGAAACATATTAACGTAAATAGTAAATCTAATGAGATACGTTTATTTTTCAAAGAATTAGTCCCTCTAACAGGCAATAATTTATTTCTGTTTAATTTAACATAAAATCCCATATGAGTCTTGGAGGAAGTATCATGCACCTTTAATCATAAAAAAGACTGTCAAAATGACAGTCCCAATTCAAAAGTTTTTCTTATTTATTCAAATTCATATTCACAAAATCAGAAACGGCTACTTCTAGTTGGCCAGTTTCTTTGTAGGTGATTTTGACGCGATCATTAACCTCTACAAACTTAGAGTAGATAAAGTCGACGGAGGAAACAACAAAGACGGTTTCTTGATTTTTCAACAAGATGTAAACTATTGTTTCATCATCTTCTCGTGTTTCTTTAAAGACGCGTAATACTTCACCTTCAATCGTTTTTTCTTTTCCGATTTCAGAAGATGGTTTTGATATTGCTGTTTTTTTCTCTAATGCTGTATTATATTTTTTCAATGCTTCTTTAATGGTCGTGCCTGATGCAAATACCTTTGCATTTGTACCCGATACAACCGCATAAGCACGAATTAAGCCTCCATTATCGACAACTGGAACTAACCAGCTTGGATTTCCGTAGATGTTATATAAGACAGGCATTGTTCCCGTCCATTTTTCTTTTTTGAAAGAGTTATCGACCACTTCGACTGCACCACTGCTGTCCATGACACCATCAATTTGTTTGCCTGAATAATAGACAACCTCTCCAGTACGTCCATTAACTAAGGAATAGCCTAAGGCAGAGTCAATCTCTTCCTTTGGTGAAGTGAAATCAGTGAAGTAATACATGCTGCCATCTTTAGCGAAAATCGGAGTGACCGTTTCGTATTCACCGTAAAAAGTCGGCTCCTTCACATCAGTGTTTGAAAACCAACTATTGAATACACCGTGCACCATTGTTCCAAATGTTTCATTTAGGTAATCGGCGGTCTCGTCATTAACCACTCCATCAATGAATGTTGGGGCATCCTTAGTCGTATATTTTTGCACTTTGCCTGTTTGTGGGTTAATGACCACGACTCCTTTTGGATCGAAACCAGAACGTCCTGAAACAAAATTACCATATGTCATCACATAATACGGTGTACCGTCATCATCAATTTCCAACGTTGGTTCTCCTTTGAAAATGACACTCGGCTCTGATTTTCGTACAAGACGTTCTAAATTATGTCTAAAGTACAGGCTTGGTGCATACTTCATCTTGAAGCCGTTATGCAGCTCTGCTTCAGCATCTGGATCTGTTCCAGACATCGTAATATAGCCAGGTAAATGACCTGCTTTTCTTGCTTTCATAAAACTAGAAGATTCGATTGGAGCAACGTAAACAAATTCACCATTTACGTTTTGAGGTGTCAGCTCGCCCAATTCATAGTAGCTGACTTGATCAATATTCCCGAACACTTTTTTCATCTTATTTCGAGCTGTTTCAGGTGGCACAACAAACGGTGTGTCTTTTTCTGTAATCAGCTCTGAAATTTCCTCAGATTTATGATGAACAGCCTCGTATCGGTCTTTACCGGTAAATAATCCATGAATCATACCAAAGTAAATAAAAGAAAGACCAAGTAGTAATGACAGCCCGACCTTAATCAATAATTCCTTTGTAAACGACGCCTCCAATACAACTGGAAATAATGTAGATAAAAAGATACAAACGCCACTCAAAAGTGCATAAAACACGAGAACGGAGCTCACATTATTATCTAGCAAAAAGAAGTATTCGACGCTTCCTACAATCACCCAAAACAAAAGTGGGATGATGAATGAAGGGAGTTTGAGCACTCTTTCCTTTGAAAATGGAAGCATGCACAAACTTAATAAAAGTAATACGATAAATTTCATTTTTTCTTCCTCTCAACACATATAGAAGAATCCTCTATACACTAAATTTATTTTGAAATTATACCATAATATATACTTTTAGGAATTTTTTAAAATATTTAAAGGGCCTTCCTTCGTATTTGAATTTTAGTTGGTATCTTGAAATCATGTGTGAATATATGAAACTTGCAAGTTTTAATTAATAGTAAACTCAAAACTTCAGGGCTGGATACAACATTATTTAGCTTTGTAAGGGCAATTTGATCAGATATAGTGGTTTATGTTATGGGGAATTTGGTAAAATTTATACGATGTAGCAAGAGAAGGGCGTGTTGAGCTGAATAGCTTAATCTATATTATTCTTGCTTCTTAATTTAGGCTTTTACAGTTTGATATATGATGTTCAGAATAGAGATTATATTTAGGAGGCAGGAGAGAATGGCATTAGAAGTAGGTTTTTGGAAAGTAGATTGTAATCAAGATGGTGAGTATGCGAAACCAATCAGTTCTTTGCAGATTGATTCTGAGAAAAAATTAGAAAATGTTCTTGTGAATTCGCCTGATGTATTGGATGAGGAGTTATTAATCATTGGACGTCATATTAGAACAGACTTCGGTAAATATATTGATATGCTTGCGATTGATGTTGAAGGAACTATCCATGTTATTGAATTGAATAAAGCGCAAACATCTCGAGAGGTGGTTGCGCAAACTTTAGATTATGCATCGTGGATACAAAATTTGGATAGTACAAACATTAAAGAATTATATGAGAAATACAATCAGCAAGGAAACTTAGAGAGTGCTTTTGAAGAGAAGTTTAAAATTTCATTACCTGATTTAATCAATGATTCACATCAAATTACTATTGTTGCATCGAATTTAGATGTAGAGACAGAACGTATTATTCATTATCTTTCGTCCAATTACGACGTGCCCATCAACGTTGTATTCTTTAGATTCTTTAAGGATGGAGATAGTGAATATATTTCACGTAGTTGGTTAATTGATCCGAATAAGGTGGAAGAGCAGACTAATCAAGTCAAAAAGTCGGGAGCGAAAGAAAAGTGGAATGGAAATGATTATGTTGTCAACTTTGAAGATGGACGAAGCCGGTCATGGCAGGATGCGATGGAATATGGGTTTGTGAGCGCTGGTAATGGAAGTTGGTATAGTCGTACACTGTATAACTTATCAAAAGGTAATCGTATTTTTTGTATGATGCCTGGGGTTGGCTATATCGGTATAGGAGAGGTTGATGAGGAAGCCAAGCCTTTACGAGAAGTAGTGTATCAACAGGATGACAATACTAAGAGATTAATAGATTATCCTATTTTTGAAGGAATGAAACATGATTTAGAGAATGATGAGCTTTGTGAGCATGTAGTAAAAGTAAAATGGATAGCAAAAGTACCATTAAATGAAGCATTTAAAACACCAGGACTTAAGGCTAATCAAAATACGGCATTTAAGCTGAATCATCAATTTACCATTGAGAAAGTGACTGCATATTTTAATATTTAAAGATTACGTTGTATATAGTTGTAAGAAAGTTAGTATGAATAAAGTTAAATAAAAGCAGAGTTCAGAAGCTTCTTACGTTACAATCTATATGAGTTTTATGAGAAGCATTGCTAAACAAAGAAGCAACGAGCCAACATTCGTTGCTTCTTCTATTTCTTTTTCCTGTTGATCCATTTTGTAATAAAATAAGCGACTACAATAGAAAGAGATGCAAAAAGAAATAATTTCAGGTAAGAAAAATCTATGTACATAGAACCCTTTTCTGGATTTGTGATAATAAACGACCACCATTGATCGTTCATACCGTGAAAAAGAGACACTATGAGCCACAAACCAAATAAAAACAATGCCCATAGAGAATAGATTATAAAGTTAGCCATTCTTTTCACCATATATACTTCCAGAATGAACATATGAACTAATAGAATGTGAATCAACTGGTGCTCGCTTAAAGTACTAAACTTATCGCAATCAAGTTATATGTTTCATTTTTATCTCTTGATTATTTTCTGTAATTCTTCCTAAAAGAATCGAAATGAATAATGTGATCATGGTCAGCCCCACAATCATTGTAACAACACCTGCCCAATCAAAACTTTTATAGATGATTCCACTTACCGTACCGCCAATACTTGAGCCTGCGTAATAAAAGAACAAATATAACGAGGAAGCTTGAGCTTTATCGTGAGTAGCTGCTTTACCGACCCATCCACTCGCAATAGAATGACTGGCAAAAAAACCAAAAGTAAATATAGCAATTCCAAGAATTTTAATAAATAGGTTGGTATTCAAAGTGATAAAAATGCCTGATAACAAGATTAATAGTGAAAGTTGTAATATTTTTTTTCTTCCATATCGATCAGATAACATCCCCATCCATGTCGAACTTACTGAGCCAAAGATATATACAATAAAAATAAACCCGACAAGGGTCTGACTTAACGAATAAGGAGGATCAATTAATTGAAATCCAATATAGTTGTATAAAGACACGAAACTAGCCATGGATAAGCCACCAATCAAAAACAGGTAAACGAGGCTACGCTTCTTGAATTGCTTGAACAGTGAACTTGTAAGCTGCTTGATGTCGAATTTCTTAGGTTTAAAGTGGGCGGATTGCGGTAAGAATACTAGAAAAATAACGCTAGCTAATAAACTAATTAGTCCTACCCCTAGTAACGCTATATGCCAACTAAAGAAATCTGTAAGTATCCCACTAATAATACGACCTGCCATGCCACCAATAGAATTACCACTAATATATAAGCCCATTGCCATACCGAGACTACGAGCTTCAATCTCTTCTCCCAAATATGCCATGGCTACTGCAGGTAAACCAGCTAAGGTAATTCCTTGCAAAATTCTACCTAGTAGTAGCAAATGAAAATTCGGAGTAAAAGCCGTTAATATCGAAAGAATGGATGATACAAAGAGAGCCACCGTCATTACGGATTTACGTCCTAATACTTCAGATATGGAACCTGCGAGTAAAAGAGCAATGGATAGAGCAATGGTTGTAGCAGATAAAGTTAAACTTGAAACTGCAGGGGAAACATCGAAATCTTTCGAAATTTCCGGTAGCAACGGTTGAGTTCCCCACATGATAGCAAACGTACTAAAACCACCAGCGAATAAAGCCAAATTAACTTTATGAAAAGTAACTGTACCACGTTGAATATACTTCATTTTTGATAATACCCCTTCTACCTTTGAAATGATAAAGGCTTGTAACGTAGCGATTAACAATCTCAAATAGTTCGTATTACTATATTCTAGCTAACTAGTACTTTGTAAATCAAATAGATGGAATCATAGTGATTACACTCTGCTTCTCTTGAATAACCATTGGCTCATTGTTACTCTTCTTAACATTATACTGCTATTATTCTGCTTCTATCTTCACAAATGGCGCTATGAATCTATGATAAGCTGTCATCATATTAGCTAGAAAGGGCGTATGGAGAGATGTGGAAAGAGCTTGTAGAGAAAATTCCCGGAGAATGGACATTTAAAAAAGGTGTAACAACTGGTGATTTAGAGGATGTTGAACAAGCACTGAATATGAAACTAGAGGATGAAAATGACATTGTAAGCCTTCTTAAAGAAACGGATGGCATCGAGCATGATGGTTTTTCCCTCATTTATTCTACCGGTGAAATGATATACCATAACTTGGAGCTGCGTGATGATGAAATGCTAGATTTATATATGCCTTTTGATTGTCTACTGTTCATTTCAGATGCAGGGAATGGTGACTACTTCGGTTTTCCTGTGCTGAATGGCAAGATTCCTAATGATCAAGTGTTTGTGTGGAGACACGAGGATGACAGCCGTATTTGGGTAGCTGGCTCATTGAGAGAGTTTATTGAGTTATGGTCAACCGATCGTTTGGAATACTGATAGATGTGAAAAGTTACAGGGGAAGAACAAGATTTAGATTTGTTGCATAACGTAGTTAATGGGCAATAGAATTTAACAAGCAGTTGAAATGGATTTGACTATGGAATATATGTGTTTATATAATAAATATATTAAAATAATTACAATGTCCTATGATGAGGAGTAGTAATTAAACGTAGCTTCATTACAGAGAGTTAGGGTAGTTGAGAGCCTAGCAAGAAGAAGTTTACTGAATGGACCTCTAAGGAACAAGGTGAAATCTGTAAAGAGAGTATCTAAGTGGTGGGCTGCACCTTACAGCAGATAGAGTATGTTAGTACTTGATAATGAGTGGTGTAATTATATTTATATATAATAATTGCACAATCTAGGTGGCAACACGGAAATAATCTCCGTCCTATTAATTTAGGGCGGAGTTTTTTTATTTTTTCTAATAAAAATAGCAAGGAGTAGAGCATATGAAAAAGGAAATTTTATTAACGGGTGATCGACCTACAGGTAAGCTTCACATCGGGCATTATATAGGTTCGTTGAAGAATCGAGTTCAACTACAAGACCAATATAACAGTTTCATCATGATTGCGGATCAACAGGCATTAACGGATAATGCGAGAAACCCTGAGAAAATTAGAAATAGCCTTACTGAAGTAGCTTTAGATTACTTATCAGTAGGCATCAATCCTTCTAAAGTAAATATCTTTGTTCAGTCCCAAATACCAGAGCTGAATGAATTAACAATGCATTATTTAAATATCGTGACTGTCTCTCGACTTAAAAGAAATCCTACTGTTAAAAATGAAATTAAGGAAAAGAACTTTAACGAGAGTTTGCCTGCTGGTTTTCTCATTTATCCAGTAAGCCAAGCCGCAGATATTACAGCTTTTAAAGCAACAGTAGTTCCAGTTGGAGAAGATCAAGTACCAATGATTGAACAAACAAAAGAAATTGTAAGAAGCTTTAATTCAATTTATCAAAAAGAAGTGCTAGTTGAACCAACTGCTTTACTTCCGAAGAAAGGATTAGGGAGATTACCTGGTATTGATGGAAAGGCAAAAATGAGTAAATCATTAGATAATGCGATTTACTTATCGGATTCTCCAGATGTGGTTCAAAAGAAAATCATGTCTATGTACACCGATCCAAATCATATCAGAGTAGAAGACCCTGGTAATGTGGAGAATAATACGGTTTTCACTTACTTAGATGCTTTTTGTTCAGATAAAGAAACATTAGAGGAAATGAAAGCTCATTATCGAAGAGGGGGCTTAGGAGATGTAAAAGTAAAACGATATTTGAATGATATACTGCAAGCAGAATTAGATCCAATTAGAAATAAACGAAACGATTACGAAAAAAATCTGGATTACGTGTTTGAAGTATTGAAAAGAGGAAGTCTAAATGCACGTTCGGTGGCAGGAGAAACTCTTCAAGAAGTACGAGAAGCAATAGGCATTAATTATTTTATTTAAGGGGTTGATGGGTAGGAGCTGTGATTACAGCTCTTTTTTTATGTAACGATGGAGCAGGTTAGCGAAAGAAGGAATAAACAATTCGGATAAAGAATGTAATGGTATAAGTAGGTATTGAAACAATGAACATATTAGGGGGATTTTATTGAAAAGAATTTTCATTGGTGTAGTTATAATGTTAAGTGGATTACTAGTTACACTAAGTATTATTATAGTAGGCGCTGTATATGCAACTCATATTAATGCCTGGTCTGGCAAGTCAAAATTGTGGTTTGCTATTTTTGGGGAAAAACAATATGGGGATGAAGTCGTTGATTCTTTATTCTTAGGATTTCCATTTGTGATAGGAGTAATATTTTTTTTATTAGGGTTTATTATCTTAGTGTATGAATATTATAAAACCTTTAAAGATCAAGGTTGATTTGAAAATGGATTGTTGAAGAACTATTGGATGCTAGCGCTGAAAATCAAAGTTGCTATTTAGTAGTCTTTTTTTGTTATGCAGCGCTTGGCACAGGTTAGCGAAAGAAGAAAACAATGAAAAAATGGCGATTTCTATTTAATAGAACAAATAAGTGGGATACTTCATTATGGAGTATCTCTTTTTATGCTATTTAAATAGAAATTTAAAAAGCAAACAAAAAATGCAAACAGACATTTTAGCAAAAATGGAACAGCATCGCATTTTTCAAGTTGTTATAATAAATTTGCCATACAGAAGAAGGTAGGGTGATACATTGAATTATAGTGATGACATTAAGCGTAGTATCGAATATATTGAAATGCACATCAAGAAAGATCTTACCGCAAATGAAATTGCAGAGCATGTCGGTTATTCTGTTTTCCACTTTTGCAGAGTTTTCAGTTTGTGTCAGGGAACACCTCTTATGGATTATGTCCGTAAAAAAAGATTAATTCAAGCTAGAGGAGAACTTCTATCAAACAGAAAAATCATTGACATTGCGTTTGATTATGGTTTTAAAACAGCAAGTGGATTTTCAAAAGCGTTTCGGAAAGAATTTGGTTACAGTCCAACTGTTTATATTGCAAGAAACAGTAGCTTGCGTACAAGCAAAAATATAATAAAGATTGAAGGTTTTAACATGAATCCTACCTTTATTAAAAAATCTGCTTTTAAGGTTGCTGGTTATGGAATCGAAACGAATATCTCGAATGGGTATATGAAAGATATTGCTGCATATTGGGATACTTATACTGGTGAAAATTTAGAGAATAAAATGTATGAACAATTGAATCCACCAAAGCATGGAGAAGTTGGAATTTGTGTATCTTCATCTGACGAAAGTAATGTCAAATATTTGTTCGGCGTCATTGTAGATGATTATTCAAAGGTAACGACGGATATGATGACATTCGATGTTCCAGAAGCAGAATATGCAGTTTTCACAACTCCGCCAGTTGACAATGTTGCAACAGCTGCAACATACGATGCAGATCCATTATCAGAAGTGGTAAAGGCAACATGGAAATACATTTTTGATGAATGGTTTCAAGAAAGTAATTATGTTTTTGATGAAACAAAAGTAGATTTTGAATATTACGATGAACGCTGTCATGGGTTAGAAAATGCAGTAATGGAAATTTATGTCCCGATTAAAAAGAAATCATAAGTTTTCATTATGAAAAATGGTTCCTGAAAGTATCTTCTTAGGAATAGGCATCGTAATTTCTAAGTAATAGTCTGTTAATAATGAGTGGATATTAGGAGGAAATATTATTTATGGATAAATATTATTATGGTGAATTATGTTCGTTGTTTTATGATATTGATAAGCCAGAAGCGCCAAAAGATGAACTGGATTTTTTGCTTTCATTTGCAAAGAAAAATATGAAAATCCTAGAACCTATGTGTGGTTCAGGGAGATTTTTAATTCCTTTTTTACAAGAAGGTTACGATATTGATGGTTTTGATCTATCCAAAGATATGATAGCTCGATGTAAAGAAAAGCTTTCATCAATGAATTTATCAACCAGAATTGATTTATGTGATTTTGCTACATTTGAACAACCAAAAGAGCAATATGACCTTATTTTTATTGCAGCAACTTCTTTTTCGTTGCTAACTGAACATGAAGATATTAACAGAGCATTGCTAGTAATGAAAAACAGTTTAAAACCAACAGGTTGCATAGTCTTTGGGATTGAAACGGATATTAACTATCGGAATAATAAATCTGATCTTGACGAGTATACGTTTGAAAGTGAAGTGCTTCAAGAAGGGAAAAGAGTAAAAAAAGGTTCCGTAGAAGTTTTATCTAAAGGGAAATCTGCATATAATCCATACCGAAAAATTATGTATGCTACGGGAGTATACCAACTCTATGTTGATGGCGAGTATATTCGTGAAGAGTGTGAAGATTTCTATTTGAGACTGTATAAACCTAATGAATTGGATGGAATTATTGAAAAAAGTGGATTATCAATCGCTAATAAATATACAAATTTTGCTAAAAATGATTTTAACTTTAATAGTGCTGAAGAAATATTTTACGAACTACATAAATAATCAAAATATAGATGTATATTGAGAGTTATTGTAGATTAAAGTTTGTGAATAATTACATTTAAACAAACAGGTGCTAGAGCTGAAGAACAAGGCTGCTAATAAGCAGTCTTATATTTGTTATGACGTTAACGGGCAGGATAGTTTAAGAAGGGTATATATGATGAATTATCGAATGTTTGTAACAAATATTTTTCGTAAGGGATACTTTATTTGAGTAATTAGAGTGGAACACCATTTGTAAATGAAACAGCAATGTACATACGAATGTTCTTATTGAAAAAAGTTTTCGAACGAATCCGTTGGATGAGAGAGTTGTTTCTGTTCGCGTAACGCGGACAGAAACAACGTCCTTGCACCTCGTAAAATGAAAGATATTTTTTTGTTCTTATTGTTTAAATGCTTCTAATCTTTGAAATTGAATTCCTTTGTCATCAAAGTTTTCCTCTGCCAACCATTGAGTTAATACCTGTTTATGTAGAGGCCATTCTTCTATTAGCATTGAAAACCAGTCGGTGCTTCGTGCTCGGTTTTTATAGATAACGGCATTTCTAAAGGTGCCTTCATACTTAAATCCTAAACGTTTTGCTGTTTGAATGGAGGGAACATTAAGAGAATCACATTTCCATTCATAGCGTCGGTATTGGAGTTCTTCGAAAACATACTTGGCTAATAAATAGTGTGCTTCGGTAGATATTCTGGTTCTTCTTAAAGCATCCGAAAAATTAATACTTCCTACTTCGACCACCCCATTAGCCTGATCTATCCTCATTAAACTAAATATCCCAAGTGGTTTGTTTGTCTCTTTATTTAACACAGCATAATAGATGTTTGTGCTACTTTCTATTTTTTCTAGTAATGTTTGTTCAAATTCTTCATAGTTGTATGGTGGTTTGTCGGTTAAATAAGTCCAATTACTAGGATGAGAATTTTTATAGGCGTTATAGAGTTCTTTAGTATGTGTACGAGATAGTCTAGTGACAATAGTATATTTTCCAACATAATACATATCAGAAGGGAATTTTCTTTTCTGCCAATTGGACAACTCCTCACCAATTGGTTGGTTGTATTTGTTTATTCTCTGACTCATTTAATCACCACATTTTATTTTATTTTAATACAGTACAGATGGAAGGAGTTCTGAATTTAATGTGTTAAAACCATTTTAGTCATCTCCTTTACCTTTATTTAAACACAAACTGGTATAATCAAAAGTGCCAGATACGACAATTTGAATGATACCAGTATTGAAATGGGAGTGAAAAATTGATTGAGATAACACCTGTTTTGGATAGTAAAAATGAAAAACCTATGTACATACAACTAGCCAATTACATTAAAAAAGAAATTTTATCTGGAAGAATAAAACCAAAAGAAAAATTACCATCAAAACGAAATTTATCAAATTACCTTGAAGTAAGCTTAAACACCATTCAGTCGGCTTACGAACAATTATGTGCAGAGGGGTATGTGGAAAGTAAACCCCGAAAAGGAATGTTTGTTACAACCTTTGATAATGATTTAATTATTCACCAAACAGGCTTAGAAAAATTGGAGGTAGCTTCCAATAAAGTACACGTAAATACCAAGATTGATTTCAATTCGGGTAAGGTTGATTTAAAACACTTTCCATATAACATTTGGAGAAAATTAACTGTTCAATCATTATATGTAGATCAGGGAGAACTATTTAATATTGGAGATCCTCAAGGGGAACAACTTCTTCGTGAACAAATTGCAGCCTATCTTTATGCTTCCAGAGGTGTAAGATGCTCTGCGGAACAAATAATAATTGGTGCTGGTACACAGATACTTATTGGATTATTGAGTATGTTAATCGGTAAAAAACATATCTATGCTCTTGAGGATCCTGGTTTCCATAGAACAAGAATAACTTTAGAAGATCTAGGAGTACATACGGTTTCTGTACCCCTTGACGAAGATGGGATAAATATAAACCAGTTAAAAAATACGGATGCAAATGTTGTTTATGTTACACCGTCTCATCAATTTCCTTCTGGGATGATAATGCCAATTTCAAGAAGAATGGATTTGATAAAATGGGCAGAAGAAGAGAATGGATATATTATTGAAGATGACTATGACGGTGAATATCGATATAAAGGGAAGCCGATTCCGTCCTTACAAGGGCTGAGTACAAAGGAAAGAGTTGTGTATTTAGGTACATTTTCGAAGTCTTTAATTCCATCCATACGTATTAGCTATATGGTTTTACCATCTCCACTAGTGAAAAAATATATGGAGTACTTTACTATTTATAAACAGACCGTTTCCCGTATTCACCAGGATACTCTTTATCGCTTTATGAAAGAAGGATTTTGGCAAAGTCATTTAAATAAAATGAGAACTCTTTACCGTAAAAAGCATAATACATTAATGTTAGCCATTAACAATTATTTTGGACAAAATGTAACCATAATTGGTGAAAAATCAGGACTTCATATTGTTTTGGAAGTAAAAAACAATATGGAGGAAGATGAGTTAATTAATACTGCAATGAACGTCGGTGTAAAGGTTTATCCATTATCAATATATTATAACGGAGTAACAGGAACTATGAGTTCTAGAATCCTACTTGGCTTTGGAGGATTAACAGAAGCTGAAATTAATAAAGGTATTAAGTTATTAAAAGAAGCCTGGAGGCTCTAGATAATACCATATATTTTTTCAAGTATTAATGAGTTTATCCATATTAATTTCTAATCCTTCTTCCACTATCAGGTGCTTTAGTAAAAGATCAAGGCTATCATTTGATGGTCTTTTTCTTCTGAAGCTACGTGGCAGGTTAGTTGAAGAAGGTAATTGTTTTTTCCATCTACAATATGTCTATTGAGAACTGTTGAAAGGTGTAAAAAATCCATGTTGCCAAAAGGGTAATTATCAAAGTACTTGAATCATAATCTTTTGAGGAGAGCTTCAGCCAATATTTTAGGAGGGTTATAATGGATAAAAGAGTTCAATTTGACTTTGAATTGGAGTTTACTAATGGCGGTGGGCTTCAAGGGCAAGAATTCCGCCTTGATATTGATGGAGAGAACATCACTGACCAAGAGTTAGCCAAGTATATTGTAGAAGATATGAGGTTACTAATGGTTGGAGAAGTTAGGATATTTAATAAAAAAATCATTAATGAAAAACATAAACGCAAAGCCTTTGATGAGAACTCTGGAAAGTAACCGACTTCTTCAACTAACGGGTGCTAGAGCTGAAGAACAAGGCTGCTAATAAGCAGTCTCTTTTTTTATGGCACTAACGGTGCAGGTTAGTGATATAAAAAATCTCAAACTTTTCTGTATTCCAGAATATGTTTGAAATTTTTAAATTATAGGTTTAGTTACTACCAAGCATTATGGGTTGGTTAATTCGTAATGAGTGTTTTTGAAAATTCTTTCGAGAAAGAGAAAAGGATGCAACTCTGTAGATTACAGAATTACATCCCCTTTCTAGGAAAAAGTTAATTATCCTTTTTGAACGTTAGTTGCTTGAGGACCGCGTTGTCCTGCTTCAACTTCAAACGTTA
>NZ_HG428743.1:45771-122561 GCF_000380245.2 Bacillus massiliigorillae | reverse complement strand
TTATGGTTTTATGATTTGTATTTTTTGGTGTATATCTTTTCTACTTTAACTAAATAATAAGTGGTTTCTTACCTGTATCTCTCTTAATTTCCTGAAGAAAATTTACAAGTGAACTAAGCCCATCTAGAGTATGAGAAACTTTAAAACTCTTACGATAAGAAATATCTGGTGACCTCATAATATGAAAGGGGCAGCATTCTTGTAATGATTTAAAAATTAAGTTTGGCAATACATGTACTTAATGGATGCTAGAGTTGAAGATCAAGGCTGCTAATAGGCAGCCTTTTTTGTTATGTCACTAACGGGGCAGGTTAGTGGAATAAGGTAAAATTATTTATTATAGTTTTTAGAACACTTATATAGCTAAAAGGAGGATGTTGGAATGAACAAAAATTATTATGACGGTGATGATTTTTGGAATGAAAAGGCTCCACCCGTAAGTGATGAGATAGTAAAAAAAGCAGAGTTAAAATTAGGTGTAAAGTTGCCTAAAGAATATATTAAATTGCTTAAAGAAAGTAATGGAGGAACCTTACATTTTACAAAAGTATGCATAAATCCTTATGGGAAATGTGAAATCCCATATTTATTAGGTATTGATTTAGAAAATATAAATGAAGATGATAACGAAGGAATATTTTCTTTCGTTGAAGATATAAAAGAATATTCTCTACCTGAAAATATTGTCTTATTAGCGTGGGAAACATATCCACATTTTTGTTTTGCATTGGATTATACGAATTGTAAAGAGAATCCTGCTGTTGTATACTTCTATGAAAATTATCTTGGAGATAATGGACCTTATTCTAAAACTCTTGTTGCACTAACTTTTAAAGAATTTTTGTCATTATTGTATCAGCAATCCACATTAAAACCTTCAAGGTAACGGGAGTTTTAATGTTTTTGGGAACTGTGAACGCAGTTCTTTTTCTTATGCAGCTAAAGGGGCAGGTTAGCTCTATAAGAAATATCTTCACAATTGACAGCTGAATGGTTATTATTTAAAGTAAGATTAATCCGTTCGAATGTTTAAACGTATAATGTGCAAGGTGGTACCTATTATGAGTCAAAGAACAATGAAGATCCTGAAAGAATGTACACCCATATTTTCTATACTATCTGATAGTAATCGACAAGAAATACTAGTCTTACTCTTCGACCGTGGTGAAATGACGGTTAGTGAAATTACTGAGCATATTGAGCTGTCTAGACCTGCCGTTTCTCATCATCTCAAATTGCTTTTACAAGCTAATGTTGTAAATATGAAAAAAAGAAGTACTGAAAGATATTATTCTCTTTCGCTAGATAAATCGATCAACCTATTAAAAGAATTGATTCAATCGCTGGAAGACGATACTGAGTCAACAAAATAAGTAAATTTGTTAAAAACAGCGCATTAAGAGTTCGTAATAAGTCCTTTTAATGCGCTATTTTTCGTCTAGAATAGCTTTCGTTGACAAATAATATGTTTATAAGTTAGACTACTATCAAATGATTAAAAGTTTAAAAGTTTAAAAGTTTAAACACTTTGAAATGGGAGTGTTTTCACTTAACATATACGTCTGTTTAGGAGGAACCTCAATGAATTATTCTGAGCAAAAGGAATGGAAAGAGATACAAACATATTTACCAGAGAAGCTGCATTTTACTGAGGAATACCATCCCGTTGAAGAATGGTGGAAATGGAAAGAGCACAATGTCCATTTAGATTGTTTTCGTAATCCAAATGCAAAAGCGAAAGTGATTTTGCTTCATGGTGTTGGAACAAACGGTAGACAAATGTCGATGATTTTAGGAGGACCCCTTTTTAAAGAAGGGTTTGAAACAATTGCTATTGATATGCCTACTTATGGTGTGACTCAAGTGAAAAATCGTTCACGTGTGATATATGATGATTGGGTAGACCTAGCATGTGACTATATTGATTATGAATTGCAGAAGGACAATAGACCCATTTTTCTTTATGGATTAAGTGCAGGTGGAATGGAAACGTATCACGTTGCTGCTAAGAATAAAAAAGTAAAAGGCATTATTGGAATGACATTCTTAGACCAAAGAAACCAACAGGTGCGAGATGAAACAGCAAGAAATATTGTCATGAGCCGTATAGGAATTCCAATGGCTAGTGTTTCAGCTAAAATAGGTCTAGGAGGGCTGTCGATGAAAATGAGCCTAGCCTCTAAAATGAGCACACTTTGTAATAACGAAGAAGTCATGCAAATATTTTATCGAGACCAAACATCAGCAGCAAATTCAGCGAGCATGAGATTTCTTGATAGCTATGGCAATTATCAACCAGTGATGGAACCAGAAAATTTTGATGTATGCCCTATCCTTTTAACGCAGCCAGATAAAGATAGATGGACACCGTTGCATTTGAGTACTCCTTTCTTAGATAAAATCAAGAAAGTTGACGTACAAATAGTACCATTAGAAAATGGAGGACACTATCCAATCGAACGGCCAGCATTAGATCAAATGGTAATAGCGATTGTAGGATTTATTAATAAAATTATGAGTTAACATTATTTCTTGCTTCATTTTAAGTAATTTATAAATAATTGGGAGAGGTCCCTTTAAAATGGGGACAAGAAGAGGTGAAGCGTTTACTCCTGAAATTCTTCAAAAGCTAGATAACCTAACAAATGTGATGAGAACAATCGGGGATAAGTATGGTGTTGAATGTGCACAAGTTGCAATAGCTGGGCTATCGCCAAAGGAACTGTTCCAATTATTGGTGTCACAAAAATAAAACATATCGCGGATGCAAAATCTGCGGATACGCTTATATTAACAGAACAAGAAATCAAACAACTTGAGGATGCTGCAAAGGAATCGGGCGTTGAAATTATGGGGGAAATGGGAAAAATCTATGCAAGAATAAGAGGCATACTATTGAACTCGAAAGCCAATCCATCTTGTGAAGTAATGCACTTAAATTAACAGGTGCGTTAGTGGAATAAGAATAATCAAACTTTTTTATAAAAATTTCATATTTAGCTAGAATGAGAAACTCCATTTTGATCAATCTTTTTTCGAAATGGAGTTTTTACATTTGCTATTAAATAAAGCTTAAAGCAAATTTTTTATCAATCTTTATTACAAATCTACAATAGTGGAATAAGATTCTAGGACATATTTCAAAGAAACACAAGGTTAAATATGATTATCGCTCATATTTAACCTTCTGTTTCTCAAAGTGACTTATTAGTAAAAATTTTATTAAAAAATAACTTGCTAGGTGGTTGTCAGTTTAAAAAAATCAAATTTCGTATGTAGGAACCAAAAAGAATTTACTGAATTATTAATTCCTATCCCCATTTTTCCTATCTATAAGTAGGTGAATTTCCTCTTGTATCACGTTTATTATTGTACATACGCTGATCAGCTATACTAATTAACGTTTCGATAGAATCAGAATCTTTCGGAAAGGAAGAAAGACCGCAACTAACTCCTAAAAAAGTAGAGTCCTTTATAAATCGTCTTCCTTTTAATTGTTGGATTTTAAGTATTTTTTGTTGCACAAGTTTAATATTTACTTCCAACGACAAGAAAATAAACTCATCTCCTGAAATTCGATATAAGGTTCCTGGTATGCCTTGCATTAAATATTTACATCTTTTAGAAAAGGTTTTTAAATACTCATCACCTTTTAAATGACCATATTTGTCATTAATACTTTTAAAATAATTTAAATCTAAGAAAATAAGGTGAAAAGGTGTTTTATTCTGAATTAGCTTTTCCATTTCTTCTACTAAACTTCTCCTGTTAGGTACACCTGTTAAGTGGTCGGTATAAATCATTTCTTTTAAGTTATCTACATTTCTTCCTCTATTCACAACGTCATAAAGAAGGTTACAATGGAAACTGGCGTTAATAATAAACCCTAGAAGAGATAGTATTTTTAATTCTTCGATATCCAATATAAAAGCATAGCAAAGAAGGAGTATAGCCAAAAACGATAACAGAATCAAAGCAAGTAAACTTGTACTGTCTTTCTCCGAAAAATTCTCAATTACATAAAGAAACTTCGTCTTTATTCTCTTGATAAAATAAGGACAGAAAATGATATATACCACGGTTTGAAATAACATTACACCTATAAGGGTTTGAGAGGGCGAGAAGAATAAATGAGCTAAATGCAGTGAAACTGCAAACATAAGTGTCGTAAAAGTCCACGCTCTGCATTGTACGATTAACATTTTTCTTAGTGGTTGATCGTATAGATATTTCAACGGTGCAAAATAAAGAGCACCTATGAATATATTTAATGCCATTACCTTTACGATATACCCTTGAAGTATTTGAGTTGTTTTAAAGCTAGCTAGGGTAATCAGTATGATAGAAAAGGTGAATAATAGTAAAAACGTTTTCATTTTTGAATACTTTCTTCTGAAACACTTATCAAATACAGTTAAATACACAAATAGCATTTCAACTCCAATTATAAGCTGATAAATAACATCTAGATTCACTTCGTTTCACTCCTGCTGAATTCTAGTCCCATCGTTAAGCAATACCCTTTATTAAAATAAATTAAACCTCGGTGCTGGCATATCTGTCTTTTTAGTTGCGTTCTTATCAGCGTATTTTTTGTCAGATTTAGCACTGGTTTTTAAAATATTAAAATTTAAATGTTTAGTTTTTACGAAGAAACTCCAACGGGCTATGAATCTGGAGATGATTTTCAAACTCCTTAACGGCATCCTCAATAGTCGTATACCCAATTTGATAGTACATTTTTTCAAGAGATGGGGGCTTATCGTTCGGATGTGCGTAGTGTTGATTTGAAATAAAGTCGCGATGTTTATAAAAATGTTGCGATGCTATTGCCTTAGATTATTTCTCTAAGGCTTGTTTTATTTAACTAAATCAGATAAAAATTGTGATTAAATACACTTAAACTAACCAGCTAATAGTTTGTCAAACATTTCGCTAAATAATGAGATTCTAGAGTGCTATACTAAAAGTAGGGCATGACAAATAAGCTTCCTCTAACGATATGGAAGTTTCTTGAAGATGTGTGAAAAATTATTTTAAGCAACATCTTGGAATGTTGTTTTGTTTTTCAAAAGAGCGTAAATCCAATGTAAAAGCTTGTTAGCACAGGCAATAATGGATACTCGATAAGGTTTGCCTTCTTCACGTTTCTTATCGTAAAACTCACGTAATCTCTTATTTCGAGGGATGAGTTCTTTTGTCGTTCGGGTTTTACGTGCATCTCGAATGGCACAACGGACGGCTGTAAATAGGGCATGTCTAAGCCTGCTGGAACCCCTTTTCGTGATATGATTTTTAGTTCCCTTAAAGGTACCAGATTCAAATACGCTAGGGTCAATTCCTGCAAATGCAACCAACTTCTTAGGGTGATTAAACCGATCTATTTCTCCAATTTCAGAAATAATCGTTGCTGCGATTTTTTCACCGATACCAGGAATGGATTGGATAATCTTATATTCTTCAATATTTTTTGCTAAAGCATCTATCTCTTCTTCAAGCTTGGATAGGTGCTTTTTATATTCAAGAAGAATCCCTCGCTTCTTACATGGTTCCAAATCCTCTTTATAGTACAGCTCGCAGAGGTGGTAGGCATCGATTACGTCTGTTTTGACTTTACGTAAACTCGAACTTTTCGCTTTGTATGAAATGAGTGGGTTCACAATGATTAACAGGTAACCTCTTTTTTCGAAATACTGTACAACAGGCATATGATAATGACCAGTAGACTCCAAAACAATGGGCGGTTTTGAGTCAGTAAATTCTTCTACCTCCCTGATAAATGCATGAAGTTTGTGTAAGCCTTCTAGGGTATGTGCTACTTTAAAGCTCTTTTTATAGGGTTTCTTCTTTTCCAAGAATGCTTGTACCTGACTTTCTCCTTTTGCGACATCCAGACCAATGACTGGATTCATGATTAACTCCTCCTCTTAAAGAATTAGCTGGTAACCCCTATGGCTGCTTATAGTGTCATAGCTTCGCTTGTTATACGAGATCTCAGTCCCAACCAGCTTCAATCATGTTTCTATAAGTAGGGGGTGAACGGTTTAGTTTTCGGGCTTAAATCCCACGGGTGCGGTCGTTCTACCCCAGCTACCATTAGTATTCTAGAACCTAAACAAAAAGGTCAACCAATTACTTGGTTAACCTTATAATACAAACGGGTGCATTAGCTCTACAAGAAGGTGACCCAAAAGGATGTCACTATGACAACTTTTTGGGTCACCCTACTTTTATCTCGATGAGCTAGCAACTTACCGGCTCTATTAATGAATGTTCCTTTTGAAAAGATTCTTCTAATACAATAACTTCAAGCTCCCCCAATACCATAAGCAGCAAATAAGAGAAAAGTCCATATCGATGAAACTACAAATAATACGCTATTGGTCAAAATACTAATTATTTTCATTGATCGAAGCTTGGATGTAAAACTTAATATTAAAGCGAAGATAAAGCCGATATCAAGGATAGCGTAAACAAGGACAACTAATCCAAAATGCAGATTAGGGTACATTCTTATCGTTAATAAAAATGTAATACCAAGTAAAACCAATATGAATGGCAGAATGATCGGTAAATATTCTTTTGTATGCACAGTTTCTTGAGGATGCTTCATTCTTTCACTTCTCCCTTATATGGATTAATGGTGCAAGTGAATCAGCTCATCATCCGTGAAGTCTTCGCTTATTTATAAAATATAATATCAATGCAACAATGAATAATGTCGGTAACGCATAGATTTGTCCTACGAGTAACTTCCAAGTGACAGTGTTATAGCCTTCTGAGGCAGGCAGTAAGACGGTTACTACGCAAACAAGCAAGTAGGCAACTAGTGACGGAATCATTATTTTCATGTTTTAACCCCCTTCTAGTTATTATTGTAGCATTTTTTTCCATATGCATGGTGTGAGGAAAAAGATTATGAAGTATGTGATGAGAACGGAAAGATTGTTCAGATTACAGGGGATTTTGTGGAGTATTAAAGCTGAAATATAAAACAACAAAGCATATCCGACCAATCGCGGATATGCTTTCGTTTTGTATACGATGAATCATATGGTTAACTAGTTTGTTCTTTTTGAACGACTTGCGCTTTTGGGGTGGCTGCTTTTCTTGGCATGAAGAATACAAAAGCGAGAGCCACGAAAGCTAAAACCAACATAAAGATGTAGGCATGACCTGCACCGTAGATGGAAGCTAATTTCGCTAGGTGCGTCGCTGAAATATTTCCATGTCCACTACTGGCTAAGTCAGTAGCGTGAGCCGTTGCTTGCGTTGTAAATACTGTAACGACAACGGCGGTTCCAATGGCACCTGCTATTTGGCGAACGGTATTATTCACGGCTGAGCCATGTGATCCTAATTCTCTTGGTAAAGCATTCAACGCTGCTGTATTTAAAGGCATTGTAATGCAGCTTAAACCAATGCGTAAAATGATGGTACGAACCACTAAATACAGATAAGTAGTGGATTCTGTTAAATCAATAGTGCCCCACATCGAAATAATGATGAATACTAAGCCCGTAATAAAGAGTGGTTTCGCCCCGTATTTGTCAAACATTTTACCAGCGACAGGTGATAAGAAGGCGTTCACAATCGCTCCAGGTAAGAGAAGTAGACCTGCTTCAAAGGCGGTAAACCCTCGGCCGTTTTGTAAGTAAATCGGTAACAAAATAAGATCGGCATACATAATCATCGTGATGAGTATGTTAATAATCGATGTAAACGTAAAAACTTTGTACTTAAAGACGGACAAGTTTAATAATGGTTCTTTCGCTTTTATTTGACGTACACAAAATAGCGCCGTAATGATGATTCCGATGGCAATAGTTGAAATGACAACCGTAGAATCCCAGCCCTTACTTCCTGCGCTACTAAATCCATATAAAATACAGCCGAAGCCAATTGTTGATAAAAGAACACTTAGGATATCTAATTTTGCTTTTGACGTTTCGGCAACATTCATTAAATATTTGAATGCAAGAGCAATGATGATGACCACAAATGGAATTATGGCAATGAATAACCATCTCCAAGATACGTATTCAATCATAAACCCAGATAATGTTGGAGCGATGGCTGGTGCAAAGATGATGGCAAAGCCGATCGTTCCCATCACACTTCCACGCTTTTCAACAGGGTATAAATAAAGAATAACCGTCATCATAAGTGGCATAATAATGCCTGCCCCAGCTGCTTGAATCATTCTTCCTGCTAACAGGATGCTGAAGTTCATCGCGCTAGCACACATCACAGAACCAATTAGCAAAAAGAACATAGAGCTGATAAATAGCTGTCTTGTCGTAAAACGTTTCATTAGAAACGCCGTAATTGGCACTAACACACCGTTTACGAGCATAAAGCCTGTTGATACCCATTGTACAGTCGCAGGTGTAACATCAAATACGTCCATAAAGCTACTAAGTGCTACATTTAATAGCGTCTGGTTTAAGGTTGATAAGAAACAGCCTGCAATGAGGACAATTAATAAGATTTTTTTATTTCCTTCCGTTATTTCCTTTTGCATGATATACCCCTTCATTCTAATCTTGTTTTCTCAACATCGTGTCGATAAAATATATAGTAACAAACTATATTTTCCTTGACCATAAACAGATTAATCAAAAATGTTCGCTACTCGACACTGAAAATACGCGTTGTCGAGGAAGTAAAAGGAAAATAGATAAAGGGGATTAAAAATGTCTACACCTAAAAAAGAAGATCCTCGTACAATTCGTACGAGAGAAATGTTTAAACACGCGCTTTTTTCTCTATTAAGTGAAGATCCCAATCTTTCGAATTTAACCGTTCAGAAAATCGCAGCGAAAGCAGAGCTAAATCGAACAACCTTTTACTTACACTATCAGGATATAGATGATTTTCTTAATCGCATTACCGATGAGATTTTAAGAGAGCTTTCTGATAAAATTGAGGATTTAATACACACAAAAGATATCACCGAAAGCCAACAGCTGACACAACTGCTCGACTATTTATATATCCATCGAAATTATTTGCTTGTTTTAATTAAAATCGACCAATTCGAGGGGCAATTATTTTTATTATTAAAGCAATTAATAGAAACAAGAAGGATGAATTCAAAGAAGGATTTTAATAAGAATTATGTTGCAGTTGAAATTAAAACAGCTTCATTAGTAGGCATTATCATGTGGTGGCTAAGAAATGGGCTACATTTTAGCTCAGACTACATCACCGATCAAATTCATTTAATGTATAAAGTAAAATAAGCGAAAAGCTCGTATTCCAAAGTAAGCCTTGGAATACGAGTGGCAGGTCTTATTTCCCGATGGATGCTAAAAACTTTTCAAACTTCTTTTCACTAAAAATTTCATTTGTCACAAGCTTACCGTCATAGAAAAAGCTATATGTTGTAAATGGTGCTGGTGCATTTTGCGCCTGTTCCACACTTTCTATTTTATGTAGAGTAACAGTTGTACCGTGTTTCTCTGCGAATTCCTTCAAAAGAGGAGCGTATTTATCGGTATGCGGACATTGATTGGTATAATACAGCACCATACCTTTATCCTGAATCGCTCCTTGCTTGGCACAATCATTAAATGTAGGAATAGGAGCTTCCTCATCAAATGGTAGATACAACAGCTCATAATACGGGTTGCACGTATCTGCCACTTGGAAGCCCTTATATTTCAAATACTTTGGGTCGGATAAAAAAGGCATCTTTTTCGTTGAAGAAAGGACGGTTAGACCACGTTTTCCTTTTTCCTTTGCGTCTTCAATACATTGCTCCAACAGCTGGTTCGCAATTCCTTGCCCTTTGAATTTCCCAGATACCCAAAAACAGTTAATATGCATATATCCTTCTGCAGTAATTGGGTACCATGCTTTTTCAGCAGGGATATATTCGATAAAAACTTTACCCCGTTCATTTAACTTCCTAAATACTAATCCATCTTCAAAACGTTCTTTCATCCATGCTTTTTTCGATGAGACACAGGTTTCACCCTTCTTATCTGATATGGCACAGCAAATATGCTCTTGCTCAATATTATCTTGATTGACTGTAATGAATTCCATTTGTTTTTGTTCCTTTCTCGTTACGTTAAAAACATACCTTTTCTATACCTCACACGATTATATGTAAACGTATTAGTCATTGAAACAACATTTAAAGACCATATATAATAGTACAAGTTATTATTTACCAATTATGAGTGGTGGGGGAAGTATGAAACGATATGTCTATACAGGGATTTTGCTTGGGACGCTTGCTTTAACAGGTTGTAGTGTTGAGGAAGAAGCTACGTTTTCTAACGTTGAAGAAGTAGGTGGCATAAAGCATGAAAAGGATAAGGAGCAAAATAAAGTAATCGAATTAACGCAAGAACAGAAAGTAGCGTATTACAAACAGTACAAGGAAATTGTAGATCAAGTCATGCAGAAGAAGCTGGGAATTTCTATGAGTGTGCCTCCAATGAATGAGTTTAAAGATTGGGTCGAACCAAAAGAATATAAAAAAACGGTTCAAGAATACGTAGATTCGTTTTTGAAAAGTGAACGTGAAGCGTTGAAGGCTGTAGGTTCTAATAAGAAAGATGCAGTATTGAGTGAAGATGGAAGTGGAGCAATGGCGAAATCAGTTGATCTGTATATAAGTGATATCATATTTACGGTTGAGGTGTCAGGTCACTTTGAAACGCAATATGATGAAGCGTATGGTCGCCAAATGTTTTCAAAATTAAGCAATCTTTCATCGAAACTGATAGATTCTCATGGTACATGGAAACAAACGTCTTATAAGGCTAAGTTAACGGATGGTGGTCGAAAATATCTCATTCACGTTGAAGGTGTATATGATACAAGTACAGGTACAGGACCAATAGAGAAAGCTTTTACGGTTGAATTTAAGTGCAATAAAAACGGTAGAATATATTAATCTATTTTAGAAATACATAAACATTTATGTAGGCTATGATTTTGATAACGAAATCATAGCCTTTATCTTCGTTTTATTTTGAATGAACTATTTCTTTTTTGTGTTGCAAATGTATTCCGATATGACCAATCCCCAATATGACAACAGAAATAATCATCCAAATAACTTTTCCGTACACACCGAGTAAGAGAAAGGCGACAATGGGAAGCGTCGCACCCGCAACTGGAACACATAAAAAGCTGCTGTAAAAATCCTCTAATGTTCGATTGCTTCTAAAATAACGAATCCACCAACATTCATACAGAATCATGAAAAAGATTGCAGCAATTAACCACCAAGACCAACTTGACCATTTATGTAGATTGAAATCTGAAAAAATCAAAGCTGTGCAAGTAACTAATACTTGTCCTGTCCTTTCAAAGAACAATAATACTTTATTTTCATTTCGAGTGTTATATCCATTCGGTTGCATCTTTGTCCAAATTAAATTTGGAGTTGTTAGCATGAGCAAAAAAATCAATCCTACATATGAAAAACCAAAATGTCCAAGCATATGACTACTCACTATCCTTTTTTCAAAATTGTCTTTGCCTTACACCATTTCAAAAGGCACGATAGGTTTAGATACCAAACTTTACCCTAAGCTGATCATAGTATGCGCTAGTTGAAAAAGCTTTTTGGCAAAAAGACAACAATAATAGTCGACCTAAAAAACGCCGAATAACAGTTTGTATTCGACGTTTTTATTCTTTACAATGATGTTGCTGAAGGGCAACGATACATGTGTTTTATTTGTTTTTTAAGAATTTTAAGGTAACTAAGTTAGATCCAAGTGTTAATAGACCGCATATAGAAAGACCGATTGCTATTGACGAAAATCCAATTATAAAGGATACTCCTCCAATTGCTAATAAGGATATGCCGATATAACTGCCAATAATAGAGCTTTTTCGTTTAACTTCTGGAGGTGCATGAAGGATTTCGAAACTTTTCTTTGTCGCATTTCTTGAAATTCTCATTGATGATTCTATAGCTGCTTTTCTTTTATTTAGTAATGCTTCATTGATTGATTTCATGTAAACCAACTCCATTACGGTTATTTTTACCATTCTATAACAAACCGACCGTTGGTTTGTTAATTTAACATTACTCTTTCTCTGTTTGGAATGTCAACAGTAAACCTGAATTATTCATAATAATTCAGGTTTAGGCTTGGCACTAACTTATAAATGTAATCGCAAAAGCACATACCACAATTAGAATCGGTAGAAGTCGTGTTGGATCATTCTCTAGGGAAAAATTAGGTTTGAAATACGACTTCAAAAGCCCTAGTTTTACAAGAAGTTTAAAACATAAGTAGCCAATTATTGTTCCAAGAACATTCGCAATCAAATCATTGCTGTCTGTGGCTCTATATAGGGTAAATAACTGACTTATTTCAATCACAAGTGATAATACGAACCCAAGCAATACCACTCTTTTTGTTTGTTCATACGCTCTACTTATTAGTGGGCAAAGAAACCCCAACGGAATAAAACAAAAGATATTTAGTATAAACTCTAAGCTTATCCCATTAATCAACGGAATCAAGCTAATATTAGGGTTAAACAATGATTCTCCTAGATGAGCTAGTCTGAAAAACTCACTTAAGGTTGGAATTCCAACAATATTATTTAAGACTATACACAGATAATAATACAGTAGAATTGAACCGATGATTGTTCTAAACGTTAGTAGTTTTTTATCTTTTCTACATAGCCAATACAGTAATAAGCCTACTAATGCTAATCCAAAAATAAATAATGGTTTTAAATATAGCAAGTCTATAATTGCTTCAAAAAAGCCTAGTTGATTCTCCATAGTAGTAACCTCCATTTCAAAATAAATTGTAATAAAAACAAATTAAATAATAATAAGGAAATTTCTTAATTATTCCTTAATTGTTCCTAAGCCTTCCAGCTAGTATTTCACGACTTTTTCCCACGTGTCTTTGTAGGTAGTAGTTTTTAAGCATTGAAAAATCCCCATTTCCTCTTATTTAAGTGCAAGGAAATAGGGATTACGATATTCATTTAGTATATTTTATATGGAATTATAATCTTTCAAAATTTCATTAATCGTATAAGCTGCCCATTGTGATACTTCAGGGGTAGGGTTCTGTTTATCATAAACAATTAGTGCTTTCCATAGCGCCCAGCCCATCGCTCGATTCCGTGTATTATCATCACAATGTAATGTGTCAAAAAACACCTTTCTACTATTCTTTTCAAAGAAGGTCCAAGCCATGACATAATCACAAGCAGGATCACCAACGCCAAGGATGCCAAAATCAATGACGCCACATAGTTTACCTTGCTTCACAAGGATATTTCCTACTGCCACATCGCCATGTACCCAAACAGGTGCTTGTTCCCATTTGGAATCCATTGCTACATCCCAAAGCTTGCTTAACTCAGGAGCAGGGAATACATCGGCAAGTTTTTCTAATGCTATTTGCGTTTCAGCATGATAGATGGCTAAATCGCCACCACGATGAAAATTATGCTTTCCTGCAAGAGGTCCACCTGTTGCATCAATCGCCTGTAGTTCTTTTAAGAAAAGGGCAAGACTGCTTGCGAAATCCGTTAAATCTTCAACGGTTTCGTATGAGACAGTGTCTCCGTCAATCCATTTGTTAATGGACCATTCATATGGAAAATCCTTCGTTGGCTTTCCTTTTTCAATTGGTGCTGAGATTGGTAGGGAAAGATGTTTGGCAAGGTGAGGAAGCCATGTACTTTCTTTCTCTACCTGTGGTGCATAATCCTTTCCACTTGGCAGACGCACCGTCATCTGATCGCCTAAATGAAAGGTACGATTGTCATTTCCACTTTTGGCAACGGGATAGACAGGTAAATGTGCATATTGCGGGAATTGATCTTGGATTAATTGCTTTACGAGTTCTGTATGTATTTCAATCATAATGCCTCCGAAAACGTTATCTTTTTGTTTATTATTGTATACAAATGTCTAAGGCATTCACAGGACAATATATAACAGGTTGTGTGTAAGCAAAGGAAATAAGCAATTGGTATAGAAATAGTTTCTTAACGTTATGTATGGAAGGGGTGAGGGAGATGAAATACCGATTTATCAGTTTACTAATCGTGTTGTTGGTATTG
Organism: Bacillus massiliigorillae; assembly: GCF_000380245.2. Classification (GTDB taxonomy): domain Bacteria; phylum Bacillota; class Bacilli; order Bacillales; family DSM-1321; genus Bacillus_AD; species Bacillus_AD massiliigorillae. The sequence goes on along the minus strand of NZ_HG428743.1, from coordinate 108,488 downwards.
AGTGCTTGTTCTGATAAGCAAGAAGAAGTCATTGAAATCAAAGATAAACATTTTTCAGGTAAACTATGGGTTCAAAAGGTAGAAAATATTACATCTACTGAAGAACAAATGAAGATGACTACTAACAAGCAAATGATAGAACAGATACTGTCGATGGTAGATGGTCTCGCAGTGAAAGAGATGAATAATGAAAAGATGCTAGAGAAAATGAAATCGCAAGACTCTTACTTTTTTAGCTTTGCAGAAGGAACGAAGATGGAGATTGCAAAGCCCATGCCTTATGCATTTATCGTGTTAAAGGATGGCACGTTCATCTTTACCCATAAAGACGTTCATTCTGTAACAAAGCCTCTTGTGACGATTGAAAAGCATCCTGATTTGTTAGAGGAAATGAAACAGCTTGTAAAAGTAGAATTTTAACTCATGTTAACCTATTAACATGTTATTATTAAACAGAATTGTCTAAAAATGATGTACAACATGAAGAAAATACTATATGTTTGTGTTCTTTTTCTCGTATTGAGTGGTTGCCAAGCAGTTGATGATGATCAAAAAACGAGTACAGTAGAAAAACAAACGAAGGAGAATCAGGGAGAAGGTATGTTTACAATTAACGAGTACAGACAAGCAATAGCAAAAAATCTTGAATTGCATTCTGACAAGCTTATTACGAAATTAACAGAAGTGCGTAATTTAACCTTTCATTCGAATGTAGAGCTGTTAGACTTTCAAGTGTTTATGGACCCTTCATGGAACCAATTATCGATTGTTATGTTTTCGATGAGTCGTGATGCGAATGAAGTCTTTAACGAAGAGAATGTTCCAGATGTATTTGCTGGTAGTATGGATATTGCCGAAGACTTTCAATATTATCAACTAGCTGACGATCAAAGGGATGCATTCGATACCTTTTACGAGCAAAATGGTCTGGCAATGATGGAAGCTGAACAAGAAGTTATCAAAAACTGGTTTGTAGATGGTTGGAGAAAAGCGAAGGGAGAAGTGTATAAACTTCCTGTCTATTTCTCTTTCCATGATGAAGATAAAGCATACGATCTACAGGAAAACAAGTGGATTTCAGAGGATGAACTGTGGTCGTTTTGAGTGAAAGAAAGGGGCTGATGACAGCTCCTTTTCTGTTATATGAAATTCTCCCAACGTAAGTGCGCTATATCTCTAGTACTACTGACATATCGTCTAAACCACTCCATATTGCCAGCGAATAAGTCCGAACAAGAAAAGAGAATATTCTTCCCTTGAGTGTCTTGAATACATCGGATGGAGCCATAGCGAGTAGGTGTGCTGTTTGGTGCGTTTTGATTGCTGCTTATGTATGGTATTATTTCATAATGATAATCGATTGCTAAGGAATCAAGGTGTTTTTTCGAGACGATGGCTCTGATTTGTTGATATGTATAGGCATCTAAGTTCCATCGAATGGTGATTGTGCCATCGGATAGGGGAATATCTAGTTTCATGTAACGGCCGATTGTATCTTTTTTGAGTTCAAGTAGCTTCAAAGTCTGTGCGCCTTGGAACATAGTGTCACCTCTATTTTACGTTTTCTATTCATTTTCTTCATCTGTTTGCCATAATCCTGCAAAGTTATATAAGGATAGAGCTAGAACCGTTTCAAACGAATTATATTTGGGTATTTCTTTTATATTCGATAGATTCGCTTAGGAGGAATACGCTCAATGATACATGTTGTATACTGTGACAACAAAGAAGAGGAACTTGCTAAAATAATAGAAGGCTCGAAAACAATGGTTGTAAGGGGTGCAGCAGGGAGGAAAATTCCTCATAGCCGAGTGTTTCAAGATGAAATTCTATACTTCATGGAAAAAGGCACGAAGCTAATAACCGCAAAAGCAGTAGTAGATTCTGTTCAAAATTATGTGAAATTAACAGACAAAGAAATTACAGAGGTTCTCGAACGCAATCAAGACAGACTAGCTTTATCAGAGAAACAAAAACAACGTTGGCATAAGAAATGCCTTTGTTTAGTAGGCTTCAAGGATGTCGAACAAATTGAACCACTAGCGTTCGATCATCAAGGGAATATGGATGACTGGCTAATTATTGAGAAGATTGAGGATGTGCTAGTGGGGACGAGCATTCCTTATAATTATGATAAATCTCGTTTTGGTAAGTAGTTTTGAATTTATAAAAAGCAAAAGGCCCTTCACTATGAATGTTGAGTGAAGGGCCTTGCTATCAAACTATTTTGTTTGCATATATGTTATTATTTCTTGTTTCTCCTACAATGCTCAAAACATCCATTAAATCACGAATTTCATATGTAGGCGTAATTCCCAGCGTATTTTCCTTACCATGCGGATTAAACCAACAAGTGTCAATCCCATAGTTGATACCACCTTGCACATCAGATGTTAAAGAATCGCCTACCATCAACACTTTGGATTTATCCGTAATATGCAGCTTGGCAAAGGCATAATCAAAAATTTCTATTTGTGGTTTTTGAAAACCAGTCTCTTCAGAAATGATAAGCTGTTCAAACGTATGATCAAAAGGAGGATGGCTAAATCGTGCTTTTTGCACATCCGTAAAACCGTTTGTGATTACCGCAAGTCGATAATCCATCAGTCTTTCACACAATTCTATCGCACCAGGTAAAGGATGAATTTGTTTTCCTAAAGAGTCTAAATACATGTTGTTGAAGGCATCTGCATCAATTTCAAGCTGACGTGCTTCAAATAATCGTCTAAATCTCTCCACTTTAAGCTCGGAAAGTGTGATGCGACCTTGCTCTAATTCTCTCCATAATCCGTTGCTAATTTCTTTATAAAGTGGTGCATAATCAGTCATTCCTGTTGGTAATGAAAATGCCATAAAGGTATGTTGCAAGGCATTTTGTTGCGAAATTCCAAAATCCAATAGAGTATCATCCACATCAAACAATATAACTTCGTACTTCAAAACAATCCCTCTTCCCGCAGACTTCATTGAATCTATATATCTTTTTTACAGTATTATAGCCCTTCATATTTAGAATAAAAATACTATTTTTACTCTGATTTAGAGACCTATTCATTTTAGAATGTAGAAAAAGGTTATTCAAATAAGCTGCTTATTAACATACCTGTCCTAATAATCGTTTCCGAAACAAATTATTATACTACTAGGAAAAAGAAGCGTATCATAAAATTGTACCCTTTCAATTTCTATTTGTTTGTGCTTTCTTCCAATCAACACAAACAATCATAGTACAAAGGAAAGAAGCCCATCGATAACGGTGGGTTTCTTTGCTTTAAGGGAATATTTGCGATACTACACAGGTTGCCCGAAAATGCACCACTTTTTTCGTTCAATATGTGTGGAAAGAGTGTGTAGCACACAGCTTGAACGATCAAGCACCGTTTCATTTTCCGTTCACACTGTGTGGGAAAGTTTGCGTACTACACAGGTTTCTCGTACAAGCACCAGTTCTTTTTCGTTCAAGCTGCGTGGCAAGTCTGCGTACTACACAGGTTTCTCGTACAAGCACCGTTTCATTTTCCGTTCAAGCTGCGTGGCAAGTCTGCGTACTACACAGGTTTCTCGTACAAGCACCAGTTCTTTTTCGTTCAAGCTGCGTGGCAAGTCTGCGTACTACACAGGTTTCTCGTACAAGCACCGTTTCATTTTCCGTTCAACCTGTGTGGTAATCCTGTGTACTACACAGGTTTCTCGTACAAGCACCAGTTCATTTTCCGTTCATCCTGTATGGGAAGTTCTGCGTGCTACACACTTTGATCGGCACGGCACCTTTATAAGCTCGTTCAACGTGTGTAGTAAACACAAATACTACACAGGTTGCCCGAAACCGCACCACTTTACCTCTGAACAACTGGTGTATGAAGCATGCGTACCACACAGTTTCCACGTGACTGAACCATGTGCACGTGCTCAACCTGCACAGAAAAAGTCCAATCACACACAAACTTTCCCCTTAAAAACGTCCATTTTCGTTCAACCTGTGTACTAAATGAACAGGTTGAACGAAATCTACGTGCAACCTGTATGGTAAAAAACGCTGTTAAATCAATGTTTTACTTTCCAGTGGTGCATATTAGGGTGCGGATGTTACGAGTTTATGTGTTTTCCGTGCAACCTGTGCAGTAAAAAATGCACCAGTGAAGTGTCGTTTCGTGTAACCTGTGTGGTATGTCGCATAAAGATAAGTGCTGTAGGGCTCGTGGCACAAGAGGTTAGGATGGATTTCGAATTAAGTGACTTGTCGCAAAAGTGGTGCATTATGCTGGAAATGCACCACTTTTTCCGTGCAACCTGCATTAAAAAAAAATAAAACTTTTTTTGAACCCTTGGGGCTGTAGGCTTCAAGGGCTCTTTTTTTTGGTGCATTTCCCCTTAGAGAGCGCCCTTTTTCAGAAAACGATTTTTGTATAATACATCTAACATAAAAATGGGTCGAAATATGCCGTTGTTCGTCACGTGTTTTTTACACAGTTTTACAAGAGTCAATGGTGCATATTTTACTAGTTTGCTAAGGGGAGAGGTGATCACGATGGAGATAAGAAATAATGTAAGTCAAAAGGCGATATCAATTATTGAAATTATGCAGTTTATGACACATGATAGCTTGCTACTATATAAGAAGAAACGTTCAAGTGCACCATTAGAACGACTAGCATCCTATTCTAAAAAAACACACCCTTACCGTAAAGGAGTGGTCTTTGTTTCTCCATCGAAAGCCGACCTCACAGAAGGCAAAGGTTACGTGATCACATCGTACGAAACGCTACAGGAAAAGCACCAACAACTTACACACTGGACACCGAATACATATCGTGGTGGTACATACTATGATTTCAAACGACGACAAATAAAAGGGCATACACGCGAGAATTTAAAGCAAATTAATGTGATTAGCTTTGATATTGATTCAAAAAACGTGGACATTTATGGCCTTTATTTGGGTTGCGAAGAAGTTGGCTTACCACGCCCGAATGTATTACTAGAAACACCTCGTGGTTACCAGGTGTTTTATGTGCTTGAAACGCCTTTTTACATTCATAAAAAGGATGACTATAAATCACTGCGTGTGGCAGAGCGTTTATCACACAATATTCGCAAAGCGCTTTCGAAATATGCACCAATTGATACAAACTGTGTACCATTTGGTTTTTATCGTATACCAAGAGAAGAAAATGTACTCGATTTTTACGGTGAAGGGGCTAATACAGCTCAATTATTAGTATGGTCAAAGAAATATGAAGCACAGCAACAAACATCCTTGCATGTGGTGTACAGTAATCACACACCAAGCGTGGATTACGTTTCAACGGAGTGGTATCGTACGTTACTATGCACCAAAGGCATTGATAAAGGGCATTTTGGTGCAAGTCGTAATAATGCGCTCTTTACGTTAGCATTAGCGAATTACGTGAGTGGTCGTTCGTTAGAAGCTGCTTATGATGAGCTGGATCAGTTCAACAGTGAATTACATGCACCACTATCTAAAAATGAGTTCGAGAAAACGTTAAACAGTGCCTATTCAGGTAAGTACAAGGGCGTGAAGCGTGACTACGTGGAAGGCTTATTAGCGTTGTGGACCGATGGAAAGGCAAAGTTTCACGGAAAAGAAGGATGGTATAAGTTTAAAAAGGATCGTGAAGATCGTCAGCGCTCGCATTATGACGAGTGGGAAGAAGATATGATTACTTATATTGAAAAGCACCAAAGTCTTGAAAATCCGTATTTACAAGGCTCTTTAAGCATGCTTGCAGAACAGCTAGGTATGGCACTATCTACAATGAAAGAAGTGATTAAACGCTCAAGTAGACTTGTTACTGAGACAGTAGGACGTGGTCGAAAGGCGTATACAAAGCTAACAAGTCGTAAACTATACATTCAAAATCTACTATTCTTACGAAAAAATACAAAACAAGTAGCGCAGCAAATACTGCATCATTTACTAGCAGACACTCAAGAAATGGCGTTAGAGCCACTTACTGTAGGAAACATTGTCATAACGAAAGATATTCCAATTTATCAATTAGAGCATATTACTTCGATACGAAATACGAGTTGAAATTAAATAAGCCAGTCTGCCATTACATATCTATATTCTCCTTGGGTCTTTGTTTCTGAGAGAGTACTACACTTATATATTTATATAGTGTTTTGGGGGACGTAGCGAGGTAGCGATAGGCAAGCGAAAGCGCGGCAGGAGATTCCCGGACTATTTATGGTTTGGCTTATACATGACTATTGATTTTTTTCTATTACGTATGAAGTTGATCCTGGATCTTGTTTAAAAAGAGATGTAAAAGATGGAGAAGCGAGTAGTATTATGTAGAGCTAATGTGTGTAATCATAGGTATTTTGATGAAGGTTGATTATAATGAATGCTTATATCGATATTGCAAACATGTATTTTACATCGAAATTCTTTATATGTTTATATAATATACAAACAGGAGCAATTGAACTGTTTGTAATACTAAGGTGTTAGGAAGAGTGTAGCCCACATCTAAAAATTCTATTTCCACTCTTCCTCTTTGCCTGTGATTTATTTTATTGTTTGTAAATGAAATTTCGAGAGACACGATTGTGTTAGTCATTTGTATCATTTTTATTATGTATCATTCATTTATTTAGGAGATTTTATATTTTAAATATAAGTACGACAAAGGAGAAGATGTGTGATGGATCAAAGAGAATTTCGAAATACAATGGGGACATTTGCGACTGGAGTTACTATTATTACAGCAAAAGATGAAGAAGGAAAAAATATTGGCTTAACTGCAAATGCATTTTCATCATTATCATTAGAACCACCTTTAATTTTAGTTTGTATTGATAAGAAAAGTAGTAGTATCCCAGCTTTTGAAAAAGGTCGTCCGTTTGTGGTGAATATATTATCAGAAGAACAAGAAAATGATTGTTGGTCATTCGCAAAGGGAGGAGCAGATAAATTTGCAAATGCAAACTATGAACTTTCTTGCGATGGTGTTCCTGTATTAAAAGAAAATTTATCAACGATTATTTGCAATGTTAATGAGGTTCTTGAAGGTGGAGACCATATTATTGTTACAGGGTTAGTTAAAGAGATTTCAAGAAATGAAGAGAAAAAGCCACTTATTTTTTATAGTGGAAGTATTTGTAGTGTTAATATTCCTGCTAAATCGCACAAATAAGGAATGTTAAATATATTTTAAGGTTTTTCTCATTATCCTCAACAATGAAAACGCTTTATATGAATAAGAAAAGCCCCTTTTCGGCAAAGCTTAGTGCTTTGTTAAGAAATAGAGGACATATTGTTATTTGTTGAATTTTTTTCATTCACCACGCATTCGGCACTAGCTTCAAGCATTTTTTAAGCCGATACATTTAAAACGTTTGAAACAATTGAACCAAACGTCATATTTCTCTTTCTAACATCTCTTGTGGTTGATTTGTTTCAAACGTTCCTCTAATAATACTCCCACAATAGCAAACTATTTCCTTTTAAATAGCTTTAAGCAATCCATGACGAAGAAGCTTTGCATGGTTTTTACGTCTAGGGGCTGCTTTACTTTGTTGTGCCTTTACAAAGAGCACGATTCTGTTGTTTCATCCAATCAACGAACTGTCATAGGAACAAAGGTTGGTTGCGTGATTCCTGTTCTGTTCAAGATTAATCATAACTCATGCTTATATAGATATTGTAAATTTGTATTTTACATCGAATTTCCTTATATGTTTATATAATATACAAATAATAAAAATTTTAATTATTCAGAATATTAATCGATTGGGAAGGTTCTATTCATACTGAAATATACTATTATCCTCTTTTCCCATATACCTTATGAAACCCATCTTTATACATAGTATTGAAATTCCTCCTATTTACTCAATATGTCATGTTGTAAGTGAAATCCTGAGAAAACGGGAGTAAATAAAAGAAAACATTATAGTGGGAGGTTTTTGAAATGGTTCATCATATTGCTGTAATCGGCAGTGGCACGATGGGGCGAGGGATTGCTTATACTGCGGCATTAGCAGGATTCTCGGTAACGTTGCAGGATATTCGTCAAGAGGCCATTGAGCAGGCAAGAAGCTATATTAATCATCAATTAGATAAAAGTGTAGAGAAGGGTTATATACAGGCTGAACAACGAGACAGTGCAAAAAATCATCTTTCTTATACTACAGAGATGCAGGAAGCTGTAGCAAAAACGGACTTAGTTATAGAAGCCGTTTTGGAAATTATGGAGCTTAAAATCGATATTTTTCAGCAGTTGGATGAATGGGCACCTTCTCATACAATCTTAGCCACTAATACCTCTACTATGAGCCCAACAGAAATTGCAGCATCTACGGACAGGCCTGATAAATGTGTTGCTATGCATTTCTTTAATCCAGTTCATCGTATGAAATTGATTGAAATTATCCGAGGTTTAAATACATCTGATGAGACAGTCGAGGTTGTTAAACAAGTAGCAGAAAAGATGGGGAAAGAATCCGTCGAAGTGAATGAGTTTCCTGGTTTTGTAACGAGTCGAATGAATTGTTTGATTGGAAACGAGGCTATGAATATGTTGATGGAAGGCATAGCTTCAGCCGAGGACATCGACAAAGCTCTTAAACTTGGATTAAACCATCCGATGGGGCCACTAGAACTAGTTGATTTAGTTGGATTAGATAGTCGATTACGCAATATGGAATATTTATATCACCATTTAGGAGAAAAATATCGTCCTTCTCCACTACTGGTGAAATATGTGAAAGCCGGGCGTTTAGGAAAGAAATCAGGTCAAGGATTTTACAGTTATTCCAATTAATAGAAAGGATTGTGAACATCATGGATTTCCATTTATCTGATGATATTACATTATTAAAACAGAGTATTAGAGAGTTTATTGATGGCGAGGTAGACCCCGTTGCGATGGAAATCGAGGAACAGGATGAGATTCCAGAGCGCATCATGCGGATGTCTAAGGAAATGGGGTTATTCGGCTTAAGTATCCCTGAGGAATACGATGGAATAGGTATTGGGATGGTTGGAAAGTGCGCCGTTTATGAGGAATTAGGAAGAACACATAATGGCTATACCACTGTCATTGGAGCACATACTGGAATCGGCTCTGTTGGAATTGTTGAGATGGGGAATGAGGCACAAAAGCGAAAGTATTTACCAGCGATGGCAAAGGGCGAGATGATTGGTGCCTTTGCATTGACGGAACCGAGTGCAGGGTCCCATGCGACGAACTTGAGAACGACTGCGGTTCGAAAAGGGGATAAATTCATATTAAATGGAACGAAACATTATATTACGAATGCACCAATTGCCGATGTTTTTACAGTTATGGCTGTTACTGACCCTTCTGCGGGAGCTAAGGGGATTACTTCTTTTATTGTAGAAAAAGACTTTCCAGGCTTCCAGTTAGGGAAAAACGAGAAGAAAATGGGGCTCAAAGGGTCACATTCTGCAGAAATTTTCTTTGAAGACTGTGAAGTACCGGTAGAAAATGTGCTTGGTAAAGAGGGACAAGGGTATGTGAATGCATTGAAAATCCTCGCCAATGGACGGGCTGGACTAGCAGCGAGAAATCTAGGTTCTTGTGCGAAATTGCTAGAGATGTCTGTTGATCACGCACATACGAGAATACAGTTTGATAAACCGATTTTTGAACAGCAAATTATCCAGCATTACTTAGCCGAGATGGCCTTAGATGTAGAAACTCTTCGTTCGATGACGTATCGCGTGGCATGGATGGTAGATCAACAAATGAAAGTGATTAAGGAAGCAGCAATGGTAAAACTACTAGGTTCTGAGATTTATAATCGTGTCGCAGATAAGGCCGTACAGATTCATGGAGGGATTGGCTATATCTCAGAATTCCCGGTTGAACGTTATTACCGCGATGCGAGAATTACCAAGATTTACGAAGGTACGTCAGAAATTCAAAAGAATATTATCGCTTCTCAGTTACATCAAGAGTACAAGTAATTGTATCTTTTTGGTCTATGAAAAATGAAAAAAGGGAGGAGAGGCTTATGAACAGATTCGACTTAAGTGGACGAGTGGCTATTGTCACTGGAGGAAGCAAAGGGTTGGGTTCAGGGATGGCCTATGCTTTGGCAGAACAAGGAGCAGACGTTGTCATTACAAGCCGAAATCAAGCAGAAGGGGAACTGGTTGCTGAGAAGATTCGCAGCATGGGGCGCAGGTCTATTGCACTTTCAGTTGATGTACAAGACATTTCCTCTATTAATCAAATGGTGAAAACAGTAACAGAAGAGTTCGGAAAAATAGATATTCTTATCAATAATGCAGGAGTGGGAGTAACGAAGTTTGCCCTAGAAGTGACTGAAGAAGACTGGGACAGAGTTGTCGACACAAACTTAAAAGGCGTATTTTTCTGTGCACAAGCTGTAGCTAAGGTCATGAAGGAGCAGAAGTACGGAAAAATAATCAATGTTTCCTCTTTGGCAGGTATGAAAGGCAGTAATGCTATGGCTCCATATTGCGCAAGTAAAGCTGGCGTCATTAACCTTACAAGAGCTTTGGCGAAAGAATGGGCTAGGTATAACATCAATGTAAATGCCATTGCTCCAGGGTATATTCAAACGGCTTTAAACGAAGAAGAACTTTCAAATGAAGCATTTCGAAGTAAACTGCTTTCGGCAATGCCTATTAAACGATTAGGTGAATTGGATGATTTAGCAGGGACTGTAGCTTTACTTGCTTCTGAGGCGTCATCTTATATAACTGGTCAAACGATTATTATTGATGGAGGAAGGCTTATTTAAAATCTGGGGAGGGAAAAACATGAATTTCGAGTATAGTGATCGAGTGAAAGAATTGCAGGAAAGAGTAACAGCATTTATGGAGGAAGTCGTTTATCCAAATGAAGCTGTGTTTAAACGTCAATTAGACGAAGGTGCAAGTCGCTGGGATGAGCCTCCGATTATGGAGGAAATGCAGGCAAAGGCGAAGGCTGCTGGATTATGGAATTTATTCTTACCGGACAGCGAGCATGGAGCAGGATTAACAAATGTTGAATATGCTCCACTTTGTGAAATTATGGGGCGTTCTATGATTGGCCCTGATGTTTTTAATTGTAATGCGCCAGACACAGGGAATATGGAAGTGTTGGTTCGTTATGGCTCGGAAGAACAGAAAGAAAAATGGTTAGTTCCGTTATTAAATGGAGAAATTCGTTCTTGCTTTTCGATGACAGAGCCTAGTGTAGCATCAGCCGATGCGACAAATATGGAAGCAACAATCGAAAGAGACGGGGATGAATATGTAATCAATGGCCGGAAATGGTGGTCTTCTGGTGCAGGAAGTTCCCGTTGTAAGATTGCTATTGTTATGGGGATATCGAATCCAGAAGGGCCTAAACATGAACGACATGCCCAGATATTAGTGCCGTTAGATGCTCCAGGAGTAAACATTGTTAGACAATTACCTGTCTTTGGCTATGATCATGCACCTCACGGCCACGGTGAAATTGAATTTAACCAAGTAAGAGTTCCAGCTTCTAATATCATCTGGGGTGAAGGTAAGGGCTTTGCTATCGCGCAAGGAAGACTTGGCCCTGGTCGAATTCATCATTGTATGCGCGTAATCGGGGCAGCTGAGCGCGCGCTTGAGATTATGTGCAATCGCGTAAAAGAACGCGTTGCTTTTGGCAAACCACTTGCAGAACAAGGGGTTATCCAAGAGTGGATTGCTAATTCGCGAATGGAGATTGAACAGGCCCGTCTGCTGACTTTAAAAGCAGCTTACATGATGGATACTGTTGGGAATAAGGTGGCTAGAAAAGAAATTGCTATGATTAAAGTCGTCGCTCCGAATATGGCGCAAAAGGTGTTAGACCGGGCGATACAGTCTCTTGGCGGAGCCGGCGTGAGCGATGATTTTCCACTTGCTGCTGTTTGGGCAAAAACAAGAACACTTCGATTTGCAGATGGCCCTGATGAAGTACATCGAGCTGCCGTTGCTAAAATGGAGCTGAAAGCACAAGGGAAAAGTAAGGTGATGAGTTAAATGAATAAGGATCAGGTTGCTTGGAAGCCAGCAGATGCTGATACGATTGTTGTTCGCAAGGGAGAGGAATTATCCCTAGAGAGTTTGGATGCCTATCTGCGAGGAAGTCTTGAACATTTGGATGATACTCCATTGGATATCAGGCAATTCGGAAAGGGTGCTTCCAATTTAACCTATCTATTGCGTAAAGGAGATTGGGAGGCTGTGCTTCGCAGACCTCCCAATGGTCCAGTGGCGCCAAAGGCACATGACATGGAACGCGAATATAAGCTACTCAAAAAGATTCATGCTGTTTTCCCTCTTGCACCGGAACCATACGTATTTTGCGATGACAAGACAATCATCGGAAGCCCTTTTTTACTGATGGAACGTCGGAAAGGGCTTGTGTTAGATACGGAGTTTCCTGCGTCACATACCCCAACACCAGAAATCTGCAGAAAAATCTCAGAAACGATGGTCGACCGTCTTGTAGAATTACATCAAATTGATTACGAAACAGCAGGCCTTCAAGATTTAGGCTATCCTACAGGGTTTATGGAAAGACAGGTGAATGGCTGGATTGGTAGGTATCAACGGGCTAAAACGGCTGAAATCGAAGGGGTAGAAGAACTGATGAAATGGTTGGTAGATCATGTGCCAACCTCACAGAAGGCTACTATCATCCATTATGATTACAAATTAAATAATGTCATGTTTGATTATGATGATTTAAGTAAAATGATCGGGGTATTTGACTGGGAAATGACAACGATTGGAGATCCTCTTGCTGATTTAGGCTGTGCCATGAGTTATTGGGCCCAGGAAGATGATCCGGATGTCCTGAAAAGCAGGGGTAAAAAACCTCCAGTCACGATTTTACCTGGTTTTATGACCCGAGATCAATTTATTGAAGCATACGCGAAGAAAAGTGGACGGGACGTATCTCAAATCGATTTTTATTTAACGTTCGCCTACTTTAAATTGGCAGTGATTGTCCAACAAATTTATTTCCGATGGAAAAAAGGGCAAACGTCGGATGCACGATTTTCTACTTATGAAGATGCTGCTCGTGGATTAATTCGGATAGCACTGGAGTTATCCAAAAAATAAGGTCAAGTTGCAGAGGTGTGTACAATGGTGAAAATTCATCTACTTTTAAAGAAAGAAGAGATAGATGAAGAAAAAATGAAAAATCACGTAGCCGTTGTTTTTGACGTACTTCTGGCTACGTCAACGATTACAGCAGGACTTCATTTCGGCGCTAAAGAAGTGATACCCGTCCATCAAAGAGAAGAAGCATTGACAGTGGCTAAGGGAAGAGAAGAAGACAGTTTTTTACTGGTGGGGGAATATAAGGGGAAAACGATTGATGGATTTCACCACCCGAAACCTTTGCCGTTAAAAGACGAAGTCAGGGGAAAAAGCATTATTCTTTCCACAACAAATGGTACCGTCGCTGTCCGCAAGGCATCTACTGCGAATCAAGTCTATATATGTTCTCTCTTAAATGGTCAGGCTGTCGGAGAACGACTTCTTGAAAAGCATCGCGATGAAACAATCATTCTTATCTGTTCGGGTTCGGATGGTTCTTTTTGTATAGAGGATTTTTATGGAGCAGGTTATTTATTGGATTGCTTGTTAAAGGATGAACAACAGGTTTGGAAAATGACAGATGCTGCTCAGGCGGCTTTGCTCTTTTATCAAGCGAATCAACATCGAAGTGAAGAAATTTTACAGAAATCCACGGTAGGGCAAAGGATTCTAGGACGTGGATTGGAAAACGATTTGAGTTTTGTCGCGCAATGCGGGGTGTTACCGATTATCCCCTCTTTTGATGGAAGAAGTATTCAAGTTTCATAAAGAAGATAAGAACCCTCTGAAAGTAGACATTTAGATAAAATCAATAGGGATTTGTCTGAAATGCTTTTAGGGGGTATTTTGTTGATGGCAAAAAAACAATTTTTTTAATGAGGTGAAGGAAATGAAGGATGAGATTGTAATTGTATCGGCCGTTAGGACGGCCATTGGAAAATTTGGAGGCACGTTGAAAGATGTTGATTCAGGTACGTTAGGAGCAACAGTTATTCACGAATCGATTCAGCGTGCGGGCATTTCACCAGAGCACGTTAGTGAGGTCATTATGGGTGAAGTACGGCCATCGACGCAATCCTCTAATATGGCTCGAGTAGCTTCATTACGCGCAGGTGTACCTGAGTCCACTTCGGCATTCACGGTAAATCGTCTATGTGCATCCGGCATGCAGGCGGTCGGTTCGGCTGTTCAGCAGATTGCATTCGGACAGGCAGAGGTTGTGGTAGCTGGTGGTGCTGAAAGCCTAAGTTTATCTCCTATTTATCTTAGAAATTCTCGATTTGGCGAAGGGAATCCTACAATCGTAGATTCGAACTTGGAGAATGGGCAACAACCGATGGAAATCTATGGATCTAATCTTAGTATGGGTATGACGGCAGAAAACGTTGCGGAACGGTTTTGTATTTCTCGTGAGGATCAGGATGCTTTCGCCTTAGAGAGCCAGAAGCGAGCTGCTGCAGCTATTAAGAATGGCAAGTTTAAAGATGAAATTGTACCTATGGAGGTTCGACAGAAGAAAAACACCATCCTATTTGAAACGGATGAATTTCCTCGTCAAACTTCATTGGAAAAGTTGACCGCCCTGAAACCAGCTTTTAAGAAAGACGGATCTGTGACTGCTGGAAATGCGTGTGGAAGAAACGACGGTGCTGCGGCAATGGTCATCATGTCTAGAGCAAAGGCAGAAGAGTTGGGGGTGAAGCCGATGGCCAAAATTGTAGATTGGGCTACATCTGGCATATCTCCTGAGTTGATGGGAATCGGTCCGATTTTGGCTGTGAAGAAGCTGTTGAGAAGAACAGGAACTAGATTGTCCGATTACGGCCTTGTGGAATTGAATGAAGCCTTCGCTGCCCAAGCTCTTGCTGTCATTCGAGAACTAGACCTGCATACCGATAAGTTGAATGTCAACGGGGGAGCTATAGCTCTTGGACATCCACTTGGAGCCACTGGAGCAAGAATTATGACGACATTGCTTTATGAAATGAAACGTCGTAATGAACAACTAGGTTTAGCTACTCTATGTGTTGGTGGAGGGCAAGGTATGGCGATGTCCATTGAATTATTGTAAATAGGGAAATAGAAAGCTTCCCGTAAACATGTCCTTTCTAAGGTATAGTATAGTTATGTTGTTTCATCCAATTAATAAACTGTCATAGAAACATAATTTGGTTTCATCACTAACGGTTTAAATAAAATCCAATATAACTCAGACTTATATTGATATTATAAATTCGTATTTTACATTGAAATTCTTTATATGTTTAAATAATTACAAATATAATATTCTAACTATTTTGAATATTAGAGTGAGAAGGAGGGAGGATGCTTATATGGCACTTATTCAAGTAAAAGCCGAAATATCGGGATCTGTATGGAAAATCGAAACAGAAGCAGGTCAGCAAGTAATGGAAGAGGATGTTTTATTAATTATGGAATCAATGAAGATGGAGATTCCAATTATGGCTCCTGCTGCAGGTGTTGTGAAGGAAATCAAGGTGCAGGAAGGAGATAGCCTAGCAGAAGGTGATCTGGCAGTTGTTCTAGAGGAGTAAATCACTTTTTAAGGAGAGGTAGAATGAAAATGTCTCAGGAACATCCAAAAGAAGATAAAGACAGACAATCAGTTCTACAGCTAAATAAACCACAAGGTCCTTTGACAGGGTATCGTGTGCTGGAGCTAGGTTCAACTATTGCTGGCCCGTTCTGCGCACGCTTACTAGCTGACTTTGGAGCAGAGGTCATTAAAGTTGAATCGCCATCTGGTGATCCAGTCCGAAATATGGGACGGCACGCCGATGACGTTTCGCTCTATGCAGCTACTATTCTTCGCAACAAACGACTTATGTCCGTTGATATGAAGACCAGTGCTGGACAGAATATTGTACGCGAACTGATGACTAAAATCGATATTGTGATTGAAAACTTTCGTCCCGGTACATTGGAGAGGTTGGGACTTGATTATGAAGACATCAAGAGAGATAACCCAGGGCTTATTATGGTTCGTATCAGTGGGTATGGCCAGACTGGTCCCTATAGTCCTCGTCCCGGTTACGGTGTTACCAGCGAGGCAGTGGCTGGTGTAAGACATATGGTAGGGGAACCAAATCTTCCTCCAGCTCGTGTGGCACTTGCCGTTACTGACCAGCTGACAGGCGTGTATGCTGCTTTTGGTGCGATGCTGGCACTGGTTGAACGAGAAAAGACAGGAAAAGGACAGGTAATTGATGCTTCCTTGTTCGAAGCTGCATTCAGTCTGATGGAGCCGCACGTTCCAGCTTTTGAACAGCTTGGCATCGTTCCTAAAAGAGTGGGGGCAAAGTTACCGAATACGGCTCCAAATAGTCTTTATCTCACCAAGGATGGCGAGTATGTACTAATTGCCGCCAATAACGATGCCGTTTTCCGTCGCCTTACAAAGGCTATGGGACAACCGGAGCTTGCCAACGATTCTCGTTATAGCACACAAAAGGCACGCTCGGTGCGGGTTGATGAAATGGATGAAATTGTTTCAGCTTGGACAAAAGAGCATACAGGCAAAGAAGTTGAAGCCGTTTTACTGGAAGCTGCGGTACCAACCTCACGTGTGTACACCATGGCGGATATTTTTGATGACCCGCATTTCAGAGAGCGTGAACAGCTCATTGAAATGCCCCACGAAAAATTTGGCAAGCTGACCGTCATCGGTGTAGCGCCGAAGCTTTCTACTACACCTGGCGCTGTTTATCAGCTTGGCGGTGAAGTGGGACGAGATACACGCGATGTGCTAGCCGATTTACTTGGCTGGAGTGAAGTGCAAATTACGGACTTGGAATCCCAAAATGTGGTATATTCAGCAGATGTGGAAAATGTTGCAAATCTGACAAGGAAATAAGCTGCTGGATGACACAAAGGGAAACCTTCCAAAATGAAGGGAGATTAATAGATGGAAACGACTGAAAAAAAGAAAACGGAAGCAGCGACGGATTGGACGCCAGAACTGGAGGAGCTTCAGTTCCGACGCGAAGCAGCCGACGCATTAGGTGGCCCTGAAGCCATTGCCTACCAGCATAGTAAAGGGAAGCTGACTGCGCGTGAGAGAGTGGATCTTTTACTTGATGATGACAGTTTTCGTGAATTAGGAAAAATTGCAGGAAAAGGAAAATACAACAAAGACGGAGATTTAGAATCATTCACCCCGTCCAATTCTATTATGGGTACAGGACGAATCGATGGAAGGAAGCTTATTGTATCGAGTGATGATTTCACGATACGTGCTGGTTCTTCTGAGTCTGCTGTTCCTGAGAAATGGGTATATGCTGAGCGTATGGCACATGAGATTAAGATGCCACTTATCCGTTTGGTAGACACGGCCGGCGGAAGTGTTAAAGATTTAGAAAAAATACAAGGAACAAAGATTCCAGGTTATCCTATGTGGTCAAATATCTCTCTTTTGGGTACTGTTCCCGTTGTCGGTGTTGCGTTAGGTGCTTGTGCAGGTCTTGGTGCGGTCAAAGTAGGGCTATCGCATTTTTCGGTGATGGTGAAAGATATGAGCCAAGTTTTTGCTGCAGGTCCTCCAGTAGTGAAGCAAGGTCTTAACCAGGATGTAACGAAGGAAGAACTAGGAGGCTCATATGTTCACACTCGTTTGAGTGGCGTGGTCAACAATGAAGCTGTTGATGAAGCTGATGCCTTCCGTCAAGTGCGTCAATTTCTATCTTATATGCCGCGAAATGTTTGGGAAGTTCCTGAACGCAAAATGACGGATGATGACCCAGAGCGTGCCGATAAAGAATTGAACTCAATTATTCCAAAAAACCGACGGAAAATCTATAAACCTCGCAAAATACTGGAAACCGTATTCGATAAAGGGTCATTGTTTGAAATCTCAAGGTACTTTGGAGGTTCCACTATTACATGCTTGGCGCGATTGAATGGTTATACCGTAGGTGTGATGGCGAATGATCCAATTGTTATGGGAGGAGCATTAACTTTGCAGTCGGCGCGGAAAATGGAACGTTTTGTTGACTTATGCGATACCTTCCATATCCCGATTATTAATTTTGTCGATCAGCCAGGAGTAATGACGGGGTTAGAAGCTGAAAGCAATGGTACTATGGCTGCAGCTATTCGAGCGATAGCAGCGATAGAACAAGCTCAAGCTCCGTGGTGTTCGATTATTGTCCGTCGTGCTTTCGGTGTTGGTGGTGGTGCGCATGGACCAAAACAAGGCCCAGAAGGTCGCTCACTCAACCATCGCTTTGCTTGGCCATCGGCACGCTGGGGGTCAGTTCCAATTGAAGGCGGCGTTGCAGCAGCGTATAAAAGGGAAATTGCAGCTGCCGAGGATCCAATTGCACGTCGTGAAGAGCTTGAAAGCTACTACCATAAGCTTGCTTCTCCATTCCGTACAGCTGAAAAGTTCGGAATTGTAGATATCATTGAGCCGAGCGAAACACGTGCTATCCTATGCGACTGGGTGGAAGATGCTTATGAGCTAACGAAAGGCCAGATTGGATTAAGTCACCGAACTATGCGTTAATCGGGTGAAATACGGTGCCTTTTAATAATAACAGCAATGATTATCAACAAATTTTTACCCACTTAATTTAAAACGCTTTCAAAAAAAGGTTGTTATCCATCTATTTGTTAGATTCATTTTCTTTTCTCCTAAGAGAATCAGCATGTGAGTTACACTGCACATCCCAAGGAAGATATGCCGTTTTAGTTAAACTGAATGGACATTCGCCAAAACCCCCAACTTTTAAGGAATAGACAGCTTCGTAGGTGTGATGTAACATACAGGAAACTGACTGATAGTAAAATTTGTAAATTCAGGAGGAAACCATTATGAAGTTTATTGCCTTTCATTTCATGCCGTATCGCTCATTACCTTCAGACTTTGAAGAGAAGTATCCGAGCGTATGGGTAACACCTCCCAAAACACTCTTTAATCCGGAGTTGGGACACCGCATGTATCATGATTATTTAGATGAATTAGAGTATGCGGTTGATTTGGGCTTTGATGGCATCGGTGTTAATGAACACCACAGCAATGCCTATGGCATGATGCCATCCCCAAATTTGATGGCGTCTATTTTATCTCGAAAAGTAAGAAATAGCGACAAAACAAGCCTACTCATACTTGGTAACAGCTTGGCTTCATACAATCCTCCTACACGAGTAGCCGAAGAAATGGCCATGATAGATGTTTTGTCAGGTGGAAAGCTAATCTCTGGATTCCCGGTAGGTACCTCTATGGATCAAAATTACGCGTATGGAATTAATCCGGCAGAATTGCGAGAAAGATACTACGAAGCGCATGACTTGATTATGAAGGCGTGGAAGAGTGACGAGGTCTTCATGTTTAATGGAAAGTACAATCAATTGCGTTACGTTAATCCATGGCCAAGACCAGCGCAAGCTCCGCACCCACCTGTTTGGGTTCCTGGCGGCGGCAGTGTGGAAACGTATGATTTCTGTATCGAAAACCAATATTCATTCTCTTTCCTTAGTTACTTCGGACATAAATATGCCAATAAGGTGTTAGGACCGTTCTGGGAGCGTAACGATGAGTTAGGTGGGGACAGAAATCCGTATAAAACAGGAATTTGCCAATTCATTTTTGTTTCTGAGACTGACGAGCGAGCTCAACTTGAATATGAGGAACATATCCGTTACTTCTTCAATAAATGTATGCACACTGATCGTCGATTTGCTGAAGCTCCTGGTTACCGCACAGTCAAAAGTTTACGAGCAGGGCTTCGTTCCCAGTTTGACGGATCGAAGAAAAGACCGGGCGATATGCTGAAAGACGGTTCGATGACTTGGCAGGATTTAATTGATGAAGGTTTTATCATAGCAGGATCACCGGCTACAGTTCGCGATCGCTTGAAGGAAGTTTTAAAGACTGTTCGTGTTGGAAACGTTGTCAGCTTGATGCACGCAGGTTCTATGCCTCATTGGCTAACACGGAAAAATATGCAGCTGTTTGCTGAAGAAGTAATGCCACATTTACAAGATATTCACAGTGAATGGGATCCATCACATTATTGGCCAAAAGGGTTTAGGAAAGAAGAAGTACAAGAACCGATTACACAGCCGTAGTGGACATTTTAATGGATGAGGAGGGTGAAAACATGGCACAGCCGATTAGCAAAATTGTTAAAGTAAATGAAAATGTTTCTTTTGAAGTGGAAATTGCAGGGCAGGGAGAACCTGTTGTGTTTTTGCATAATATTGAAGGGTTAAAGTGGAATCAGTTTCTAGATGAACTGTCCAATCATTATCAAGTGTACGCCCCTCACTTACCTGGAACAGGGGCATCGACAGGGCTTGAGACAATCCGGGATTTATGGGATTTGATTCTTTGCTATTACGATTTATTTGATGAACTTGGACTTGAATCGGCCCATGTCATTGGTCATTCGTTGGGCGGTATGATTGCGGCAGAACTAGCAGCGACCGATCAAAGTCGAGTGAAGCAATTAGTGGCTATCGCTCCGACAGGATTGTTTATGGAAGAACATCCAATTCCAGATATGTTTGCGATGCTGCCAGAGGAACTTATTAGACTTGTCGTATTGAATCAAGATTCACCAGCCGCACAAATGATGCGTTATGTTCCAGAAGACATCGATGAGAGAACAGAGCTGATGATTCAGCGAATCTCAAATCAAGTAGCAGCAGCCAAGTTTTTATGGCCTATCCCTGATAAAGGGTTAAAGTCACGAATCCACCGTATTAAGGCACAAACGCTATTGATTTGGGGCAAACAAGACGGATTAATCCCAGTCGTATATGGGGAAGAATTCCGTAGCCGTATTGCCAACTCTGAGTTGAAAGTTATTGAAAACGCTTCACATCTAGTTGATGTTGAACAGACTGAGGAAGTTATCACATTCATTCGAGACTTCCTGAAAACGAGCAGCGTCGTACATCGATAAGCTTTAACTCTCGCAATCTATTAAAATATGAACGGGAAAACAACAAGGTAAAAGCGTGTTCCGTGAGTCAACCATGGTGGGCACAGTTAGATTAGTTATTACTAATTACCTAGTTTTCCTATCGTTTATTTTATAATAACACCGACCCAGGGAAGTGAGTGGAGGGCAACAACAAAGGATTGCCCTTACTCGAAGCCTGGTGCGAAAACCTCAACTGTTATTACTCGATGAGCCCCTTAGTAATGTAGACTACGAAATTGCGAATTCAAATGCGTGACGAACGAAAAGAACTTTCAACGAACAAATGAAATTATTTTTTGTATATAACGCAAAATCACAAAGAAAGCCTTAGTATGTCCGGAACATGCAGAATAATCATTCTTTCATGACTGATTTCTGGACAATAGATCCTAACAAATGAATAGGGAAACTGCCAAAGGAATGAAAGCGCAACCATTGAGAAGCAACAGCGTGTTGTGAAGATAGATTCTAATTGTCGAGGAGTGAATTGTTTATGCGCTGGGGTATAGTTGCATTTTTGTTTATGGGTATGGTTATAAACTTTGCTGACAAAATGGTTGCGGGATATGCAGCAGTTCCAATTATGGAAGAGTTTAATCTAAGCTACGCACAATGGGGATTGGTAAGCAGTAGTTTTTTCTGGCTCTTTATGGTTTCAGGAATATTCGGATCAGCATTAGCTGACCGGATTGGAACTAAATTGTTGTTGACAATCATGTTAATTGCTTGGTCGTTCATTCAATCCGGCGCATTTCTTATTACAGGGTTATACACGTTAATTTTAATGAGAGTGGCGTTAGGTGCTTTCGAAGGTCCGTATTCTCCCACTTCGAACAATCATGTAAGCAAGTGGTTTCCGCCAGAACGTCTTAGTTTTGCTGTTTCTCTCGTCAATGCCGGCGGTGCAGTAGGAAGTTTAGTAATGGCTCCTTTGCTTGTTCTTGGTATTCAACAATTGGGTTGGAGACATACATTTGGCGTTTTAAGTGTAATTAGTATAGTTTGGGTTATCTTGTGGATATGGTTAGGGAAGGATAAGCCAGCTTCCGAGAAGGCTGAGAAGACGGAATTGCCAAAGTTAAAATGGTCAGAAACCTATCCTATCCTACTATCACGTCCTTTTGTCATGGTTTGTCTTGTTCTTTTTTCAACCTATTGGGTTTTGGTGTGGACACAATCCTTTTTACCGGCCTTTTTGGTGAAAGCAGTCCATTTAACGCCAACTGAGATGGGGTATTTTTCATCCGTCTTAGGTATTTCGTATTCTATATTAACGTTAGTAATTGCTTGGTATTCTGATCGTTTATTCCAGAAACACCGCAGCTTGCGCAAAGCGCGAGTTATGGTTGCCGGTATCGGTGCCGTTGTGTCAGGTATCCTGTTATACTCGATTACTTTTATTAACAATCCTATCTATATCCTTATCGCCATGATTTTTGCTAAAGCGATGATACATGCCGTGTTTATCCTGTGGGTGCCAATTGCGACGAGCTTGCTGCCTGAAAGAAAAGGGTTAATCCTCGGTGTGGGGACGGGTTGCGCCCAATTTGCAGGGATTGTTGGACCCATCGTGACTGGATTCATTGTGCAATTTGCCGGTACGAATGAAGCACTTGGATTTAACTATTCAATCCTATTTATGGGCTCGCTATTAGTCGTCTTCGGTTTGGTTTTCTCTTTATTCTGTAAGCCAGATACGCATATTAGAAAGACGATAACTCACAGTGAAGAATTGCCGACAGGCTAAACACAGGTATGTTATTTTTAATGATATCCCCTAGTTAAAAGGGAAGATTGCTCCGAATCGTGTATGAAAAAGTGAGGTGAGACCCGAATACGGCCATTAGATTTGGGCATCCAGGGTCTCCCTCATTTGGTTACTGCCAATAGCTCTAATTCACTTTATTGAGGGAGGAAAAATGTATGATGATTGAAAATAATGCTGCAACTACTGGTAAATGTCCGTTTCATGGTACGGGAAGTGAATTTAAACCTTTCGACCAAGACTATTGGGCAGATCCATTTCCTTATTGGGAAAATATTCGACAGAACGAACCTGTATTTTATCATCCTGAGCTAAACTACTGGGTTGTAACACGCTATGCTGACATTAAAAAGATTCTGGCTGATCCGGCGACGTTTTCATCGAAGATTCTCAAGGAAGCCCTTGTTTCGTTATCTCCAAAGGCTCTCCAAATCCTTAAGGATGGCGAGGTTAACCCGAAAAATACAGTCACCAATGATGACCCTGAACATAAAAAAATTCGTAGACCGATTAACTTTGCGTTTGTTCCAAAGCGTGTAAATGAAATGGAGTCGAAGGTGCGGGCTCTTGTTAATAAATACATTGATCGTTTTATTGACAAGGAAAAAGCCGATTTAGTAGCAGACATGTTCTTTGAATTTCCAGCAGAGGTTCTCTTCGAATTCCTAGGTTTTCCGAAAAAATATATCTCTGAGATTAAGCTACTTTCTGAGAAGCGTATGTATTTGAAATTCGGTGATCTCACAGAAGAAGAGCAACAAAAAGAAGCTCATGCGTCAGTGGATTTTTGGAGATTATCTAAAAACATGGTAAAAGAGGTCGCAGAAAGCGAGGTTACACCAGATAATTTCCTAGGAGATTTGCTTCGTTATCGAAATGATGATGAGAACATATTATCCTTGGAAGAAATTGCGGGAATCCTATACGGTCTTCTGTTCGCTGGCCATGAAACGACGACTAATCTAGCAGGCAACACTCTTCGTGCTTTGCTTACCGAAAGAGATGCCTGGGATAAGATTTGTGCTGATAAAAGCATCATCCCGAATGTGATAGAGGAAGTTATGCGCTATGATCCTCCTGTTTTCTACTGGAGACGACGTGCGCTTAAAGCAGTGAATATCGGTGGTGTAGAGATTCCTGAAGGTGGAAATATCATGCTAGTAATGGCATCATCAGGCCGTGATGAAGACATGTTTGAAGACCCAGAAAAGTTTGATATTCAACGAAAAAATTCGAAGAACCACTTAGGATTTGGCTTTGGAAAACATTTCTGTCTTGGTGCTCCACTTGCACGCCTTGAGGTTCGAGTGATACTCGAAGAATTTGCTAAACGTCTGCCAGATCTTCAGAAGGCTGAGGATGAAGTAAAACCTATCGTTGTGAATATGTTTGCACGTGGACCAAAAGAACTTTGGGTTAAATGGTAAGTGTAAGGCCATAGAAAATGACCCTAATTGACAAAAGGACATATATAATTTTCTGATTAATGAAAAAATATAATTTCTCCTATCAATCCAAAATAGGTAGACTGGATACGAGTTTATGAGAGAAGGTTACCAAGTATGAATATAAACGATAAGGTAATTGTCATTACAGGGGCAGCCAGTGGGATTGGTCGAGCGACAGCATGTAAATTTGCTTATGAAGGAGCGAGAGTAGTCGTTGCTGATCTTAATGAAGTTGGCGGAGTGGAAACAGTTCACTTGATAAAAAAAGCAGGTGGAGAAGCTGCGTATATCAAAACCGATGTAACAAACGTACAAGATGTAGAAAAAGCAGTTGATTTTGCGGTGGAGACATACGGAAGTATCGATATTATGTTTAACAACGCTGGAACAGGTGGAAGAGCACCACTGCTTGAGCATGATCCAGAGATGTATGATCGTGTCATAAAAGTAAATCAGTATGGTGTCTACTATGGCATTTTAGCAGCAGCCCGCAAAATGAAAGAACTTGGCATTCAAGGAGTTATTGTGAATAACGGTTCTACATTTGGTTTTCTTGCCTCTAATCAAGGAATTATTGGTTACCATACATCCAAGGCTGCTGTGAAAATGATGACCCAATGTGCTGCGATTGAGCTGGCATCATACGGCATTCGTGTTGTAGGGATAGCGCCAGGATTCGTCGATACACCTATTAGTAAACGTCCGAAAGATCGGGCTACTGGTAAGCATATGCGAAATGAGCTTATACACCCAGAGGCTATTGCAGATGCTGTTTATCTGCTTTGTCAGAATGGAGCAAATGTTATTAATGGAAGTACAGTTATGCTGGATGATGGTTACGCCGTATTTAAATAAGGAGGAATTGATATGGACTTTCAGGGTAAAGTAGTCGTCATTACAGGAGCTTGTGGAGGAATTGGGAAAGAAACGGCACGGCTGTTTGCCAAACAAGGGGCAAAACTAGCATTGATAGATTTAAATCAATCTGCCTTGGAGGCTGTTGCATCGGAACTAGAATTAGTAGATTACTTGGCAATTGGGGCTGATGTTACAGACGAAAATCAAGTGATGAACTATGTTAAGGCGACAAAAGCAAAGTACGGCAAGATTGATATATTCTTTAATAATGCTGGTACGGTAGGCAAGCTGGCAAGAATGACGGAAATGACTACTGAAGATTTTGATAAGGTTGTTAACGTAAATTTAAAGGGTGTTTTTTATGGTTTAAAACACGTGTTGAAGGTCATGCAAGAACAAAAATCAGGAAGCATCGTGAATACGTCGTCTGGTCTAGGAATGCATGGCGGTATTGGGCTAGGTGCGTACTCGGCTACGAAGCATGGAATCATCGGACTTACAAAAACAGCTGCCTTGGAATCAGCAGGTTTTGGGGTCCGAGTTAACGTTATTTGTCCATCTGCTGTCTATACACCGATGGTGAATGTAATTGAAGCATTTCGTTCGCCGGAAAGTACGGAGAAGGCAAGGGAGAACTCTGAACAGCGTATTCCCTTGAAACGGTATGCCACGCCTGAAGAAATTGCAGAGCTTGTTTTATTCTTGTCATCTGATAAAGCTTCTTTTATAACAGGTTCTGAATATAAGATTGATGGTGGATTGCGAGCGTAACTAATACTATACGATTTAAGGTGATGAGGTATGAATTTTATAAATGTAAACGGACATAAATTGCATTATCGTTTTGACGGTGCGGAGGATTTACCTGTCTTGGTTCTTTCCCATTCGTTAGGAACTGATCTTTCCATGTGGGATTTGCAGATGCCAGAATTCACAAAACATTTTCGGGTGTTGCGCTATGATATGCGGGGGCATGGTGCGTCGGAGGCAGCACCTGGGCCTTATACGATAGAGCAGTTGGCATTGGATGTAGTAGGCTTGTTAGATGGTTTGGAAATTGAGCGAGCACATTTTTGTGGCATTTCGATAGGTGGCATGATTGGGATATGGCTAGCTGGTCATGTTCCTGAGCGCCTGATGAAAGTTGCTCTTTGTAACACGGCGGCCTATAAAGGGTCTCCTGAAGCTTATGATTCGCGCATTGCAACCGTTCTCGATGGTGGGATGGACGCTGTTGTCGGTGGTAGTTTAAAGACCTGCTTTAGTGCATCTTTTCATGACAAGGCACCAAATGAATTAGAGAAGCTAAGAAGCATGGTATTGGCAACGTCACCAGAGGGTTACGCAGCTTGCTGTGCAGCCATTCGGGACATGGATCAAAGAGAAATTCTTTGCCGTATATCTGTTCCGTCATTGGTGATTGCGGGTAGTGAAGATGTATCCATGCCTCCGAGTGGTGTGCAAATTTTGGCTGAACAGATTCCCGGTTCTAGCTATCTAGAGTTGGTTGCTGCTCATTTGTCGAACATTGAGGCTGCCGAACCATTCACAGCCGAAATCGTAAAATTCATGCGATGATTTGATTTTTGAATCGGTAAGTTACATACAAGACTTGTCTTAACCATTTTACAAAATGAATCAATTAGGAGGGATACTATGTTTCAAAGTAAATATGTCATGGTGGGGGATATACGCACCCACTATTTAGAGGCTGGGCAAGGAGAACCATTAATGCTGCTGCATAGTGGAGAATATGGAGCAAGTGCGGAAAACAGTTGGGAGTACAATATCGAAGCATTGAGTAAACATTTCCATGTGTATGCTTTAGACATGGTTGGATTTGGACACACAGATAAATTGTTCAGTTTTGATGATGCACAAGGCCTTCGATTTAAACATATCCGAGAATTCATGCGAGTGATGTGCATACAAGAAGCCTCCTTTATTGGAAATTCAGTGGGGGGAGGTATGCTTTTAACGGCAGCTTCACAAGATGAACCAATTTTGCCAATCAAAAAGCTGATTACGATTAGTGGGGGAGGTCCTATCAACACTGACGTTTTCGAAGTTATGAATAACTATGATTGCAGTAAGGAATATATGGAAAGAATCTTAAATCTCCTTTTCTATGAAGATAAGTGGAAGTCTGGAGAGTATTTAGAGAAAAGATACGAGACAAGTTTGATTCCTGGCGTTTGGGAAGCTGCTACTGCAGCTCGCTTGAAATCGCCTGCTGCAAAGGAAAAGGCGCGTCATATTCCCGATTATGGGAAGATTAAGGTTCCTGTTCTTATTTGTGGAGGAGAAAACGATACATTAAAGCTTCCGGACTATGCACAGAAATTACAGAGTAGCATACCACACGCTAAAGTTCGCGTATTTAAAAATAGCTCTCACTGTGCTCATATTGAGCAAGCAGAGGAGTTTAATGAATTAGCTCTTGATTTCCTATTAAACTCCTAAAAGTAGATGTTTCCCTCATTATGGAGGCCGAAGAAAGATGACTTCAAAACGCAACCGAAGTCATCTTTTTTCTAGTTGGGTGATATCCATTAGAAATCTACAAAAATAGCTGATTTCAAAACTTTGATGAATTCTCTACTAGTTGTTGAGAGGTACTGATCTTTTAACTTAATCCAGCCAAATGTCGAGGGAGTTTCCTCTCCAGAGATACGCATGGGAATGATTTTACCAGTAAGTACATAGGGGTCGTTTTTTAGTTCCAAATCTGTGTAAAATCCAATTCCTAATCCTTCGGCGATAATTCGTTTGGAGACTTCTGTGTTGCCTGTTGTGAAAAGAATGTTGGGTTCACCGTACTTTTTTAGTAATTTTGTTATTTTATGATACATTTTAAAATCAGAGTTGGGAATAACGATTGGATAGTTTAGTATTTCTTCGGGGGAAATGGAATCGTTACGTGATAAAGGTGATTGTTGGCCTACACATGCAAAAGTATTAAAGTCGTGCAATTTTTCAAAGGTTAACTTCCCTAAATAATCCTCATTTTGCTCGTAGTTTCCATTGGAGATAATCCCCATATCGATTTTCCCATTTAGTACATCGTTCTCAATCTGTAAGGAACCTTGTACAGAAAGATCGATTTTGACTAAGGGAAACATGTTCTTAAACACGGCCAATGTTTTAGGTAAGACACTCATACATACGCTTGGAATAACAGAAATAGAAAGTGTTCCGGTTAATTGGTCGGATTCAACAGTAGAAACTTCTTTCAATTCATCAAATTTACCTAAAATCTCTTTTGCGATTTTGATAGCTTTTTTTCCATCTTCCGTCGGACGCGTACCGAACTTTTTGGAACGCTGAAATAATTTCGTATTCATTTCTTCTTCCAGACTATCAATAGCTTGACTGATGCCAGGCTGTGAAATGTGAAGCTGTTCTGCTGCTGCTGAAATAGATCCATTTTTCGCGATTTCGATTAAGTAGATTAGCTGTTCAATACGCATGTTATCCCACCTTATAAGTAGTAGTTATATTAATATTCAATATTACTATTTTACATTATTTCTCTTTATAAGTATAAATAAAGTTATAATATTCAAAATATTCAAATGATTATTCCCGTTCAACCAAACTTAAAAAGAGGTGTTGCTAAATGAATCTAGAAACACAACGGATCGATAAGGGGGAGCGCACGACGAGGAAGACACATCAATTTCATAAGGTAGTAGTGGCAAACAGAGGGGATGTGGCAAGACGTGTGATTCGCGCGCTCCGCATGCTTAACATCCGTTCTGTTGCCGTATACTCTGAAGCTGATGCGGGGGCGCCGTATCTTGCAGAAGCTGATGAGGCGTATCTAATTGGAGGAGCACAGGCTCAAGCTAGTTATCTGAACCAGGAAATTCTATTAAAAGTGATTAAAGACACAGGAGCAGATGGCGTTCATCCTGGTTATGGATTTTTGTCTGAGAACACGGAATTTGCTGCACGTGTAGAAAATGCCGGCGTTCGTTTCATCGGACCAGCATCCCGTTGGATTGACGCGATGTCCCACAAGAGTCAGGCACGTGAGTTGATGGCCAAATACGGTATGCCTATTGGGCTAGGTTCAGGCATTCTTAGTAATAATCCAGAAGAAATTATTGCTCAAGGACATCGTATTGGATTCCCAGTGTTGGTTAAACCAGCTGGCGGAGGCGGCGGAATTGGCATGCTTCCAGCACATAATCCTGAAGAATTGGTTAAAGTTGTGGAAAGAGCACGTTCCTTGGCATTTCGTTCGTTTTCAAATGATCAAGTTTACTTAGAAAAGTATATGGTTCAGCCACGTCATATCGAATTTCAAATTCTTGGCGACCAGCATGGAGGAGTACAGCACTTGTTTGAAAGAGATTGCTCCGTACAACGACGTCATCAGAAAATCATTGAGGAAGCACCTGCACCTGCTATCAATCGAAAAGAAATAGATGGGTTAGCGCAACAAATCACGAAAGTGCTGCAAGACATTGGCTATGACAATATTGGAACAGTAGAAATGCTTAGAGGAAGTGACGGTTCCTATAGTTTTCTAGAAATGAATACTCGTCTACAGGTTGAGCATGCCGTCACGGAAGAAATGACAGGAGTCGATCTTGTTAAAGCACAAATCCGTTCTGCTGCGGGTGAACGATTAAGTGATATTATTCCAAATCCAATCGAGCGCAATGGACATGCCATCGAAGTAAGGGTGTATGCGGAAGATCCGAAGCGATTCTTTCCATCTCCAGGTAAACTCGACATATTCCGTACACCTACTGGAAAAGGCATTCGTGTAGAAACAGGATACGCAGAAGGACTGACAGTAACGCCTTTCTACGATCCAATGATTGCTAAAGTGATTGCCCATGCGGAAAACCGAGAAAAAACAATTGGAATTTTAATAGATGCACTAAAGGGATTTGAGGTCTCTGGAATAAAAACAAATATTCCGTTTCTGCTCGATGCACTGGTCTCAGAACAGTTTAAGGCTGGCGATGTACACACGGGTCTTGTCTCCACAATATTGTCTAATTAAGGTACTGATGCTTATATAGTGAATTTGTTTTTTACGTTAAAACTTCATAAATGCTTATTTATAAAAAGGAGGTAATTAAATGCGTAGTTGGGTAGTAACTGAACTTGGAAATCCAAGTGATGCATTGCAAATTAAAGAGGTTCCTAGACCTAGTTTGGAGAAGGGGCAGGTATTGGTAGAAGTTAAGGCAATGTCATTAAACTTCTTCGATATACTGCTGTGTCAAGGAAAGTATCAAACAAAGCCACCATTACCGTTTACACCAGGTGCTGAGGTTTCCGGAATTGTAAAGGCAGTTGGTGAAGGAAGTGCATATGATGTTGGGCAACGAGTATTCGCAAGACCTCAAATGCCTGCTGGAGGTCTTTCTGAATGGGTAACTGTTTCAGAAGAATCCGTTTTTCCGATATCTGAATCGATGTCTTTTGAAGAGGCGGCAGCCATGTTTATCACGTATCAGACTTCTTATTATGCACTCCACAAACGAGCAAATATCAAACCTGGTGAAGTATTGCTAGTGCATGCAGGATCTGGCGGCGTAGGATCTGCAGCGATTCAACTAGGAAAGGCAGCAGGGGCACGTGTTATTGCAACTGCAGGCGGACCAGAGAAGAGACAAATTTGTAAGGATTTAGGCGCTGATGTGGTCATCGATTATCTTACAGAAGATTTCATCAAAATCGTCAAAGAAGAAACAGGAGGACGTGGAGCAGATGTGATTGTTGACCCAGTTGGTGGTGATACTTTTGATCGCTCCAAAAAGTGCATTGCATTTGACGGTCGAATACTAGTTATTGGTTTTGCTGGGGGACGCATTGCAGATGCACCGACTAACCATGTAATGGTTAAGAATTACTCTGTCGTTGGGGTACACTGGGGATTATTCCGAGACAAATTCCCTGAACAGGTTAGAGAGATTCATCAGAACCTACAAGCACTATATGAAAGTGGCGAAGTGCGTCCTCTCATTTACAAACTTGTGCCATTTGAAGAAGTGCCACAAGCTTTAGAGCTTCTAGGAAGCCGCAAAACTTGGGGTAAGCTCGTAGTTAAACCGTAAGTAAGGTAGATACCGCACGAACTTTTATACTTTAAAAGGAGCTATGTGCCAAAGGCCGCACACGGCTCCTTTTTTTAAAAAGATGAAAGTATATAATTTCGAACCTACATCGCTGTCTAGCTTCAGCGCCCAGCGACTAGTAGATTTCGCCCATCTCCCTACGATAAGTCAACATCGAATCGTCTACCGCCTCTTCGTGTTGTCTAGTTCCGAACGCCATCGGCTCGAGGTCATAAGTCAATCAGTCCAGAAGGTTAAAAGCGACCTTCTAGCCAGCTTGCCTTATGCTTGTCGCCGATAAACGGGCGTTCTCCACATTTCGGTTTTTCGTTTATCTCAGTCGAAGTGCTCCAATCTATACGTCGCAAAATGGGCGCTTGCGCTTTTCTTATTAAGAACAATCATAACTCATGCTTATATTGATATTGTAAATTTGTATTTTACATCGAAATTATTTATATGTTTATATAATATACAAATAGGAAAAAAATAACTTTTTAGAAGTATTGAGTCAATGGTAAAGGTAGCGCCTGTTGCGGTGTTGTTAAGAAATTCTCAAGGGAAAGATAGCGTTGAAGGAATAAATGGATATTCATTCAACCCCCAACTTTAAGGGAATAGGCAGCTTCGTAGTTGAGTTGTAACATACAAGAAACTAGCTGATCATTAAAACTAGTAAATTCAGGAGGAAATCATTATGAAGTTTAGTCCCTTTCGCTTCATGCCATATCGCGCATTACCTTCAGACTTTGATGAAGGGTTCCACGCCTCATTGTCGTACACGGAAAAATATATAGATGTTTGCCAAAGAATTGATGCTCTATCTAAAAGATATTCATAATAAATGTAATCCCTCACATTATTGGCTAATAGTTTTGCAGAAGAGAAGAAGTGAAAAAAGTGGTAATATAGCCAATCAACTTAAAATGAAAACGCTTTAAACTATTCAGTGTTGAACAAACTGAAGAAATCATCACCTCCTATAAAAAATGAAAATTATATTTAGCAAGCCTGTCATTATCGAATCCAGTGAAGAATTTAGTCCATCAAATACAATTTCAAAGTCTTATGAATAAAAAAAACGAAAGAGTCTAGAGTGAGTTTTAGAGGTTTTGAATCTCGGAAATTCTTCTAGAAGGAGCTCTTACTACTAATATATGAGGAGGAAACATATGAATTCGGTCCTTTGTACGGTTGAAGGAGTAGTGATAGAAGGCAAGCAACTTGGAAGAACGATTGGATTTCCGACTGCCAATCTATCTTTGATCTCTCCGATTCCCGAACTTAAACATGGCGTGTATGGCGTATCGGTTACTTTGTCGGCAAAGCAATATTACGGCATCATGAATATTGGCATAAGACCGACTTTTCATGATTATAACCAGATTAGTTATGAAGTTCACCTGTTTGATTTTAATCAAGACATTTATCATGAACGACTAACAGTCGATCTTCACTTCTTTGTAAGGAAAGAGATTTCTTTTTCGGGTAAGGATGAATTGATTCAGCAAATCTATCAGGATGTTGAACTTGTCCAAAACAGATTCGCTTTGTCGGGAATGAAGAAATCTCCTCCATCTGTTCTTTCTCAAGAATGGAAAGACATTCCCAATCAAGACGAAATCTCTCATTTGCCTGATTTTTCTTTCGTGCAGTTTTGTAAAGAAAAGTTTGGCGTCAATCGCGGAGTATATAACGTTATTGACTCTTGGTTTTATCATAATGGGAGTGTAGATATCTTGGAGCGACGGAATATAATCATTCATTTTCTCGATTATATGCATCATTCCAAGGAGATTAAATCAAATGGTCGAATGAAAATCGGAAAAAATGGATTGTCCACTATGTTTGATGAATTCTTGAATTATATACGTGTATAGAAGGTCTTGAGAGGAGTATGGTACCCATGATGTTAGCAAAATTACTTCACTTATCAAGGAGAATTAGAAAATTAAGATCAGAGATGATTTATGTTGCTTCACAAAAGGGTTTAAAGGATAAGGAAGTAGTAAGAATTAGCCAAGATTTAGATCGAGAAATCATTGTTTTACAAAGAATATTTTTAAATAAATGAAGTTGGTATTAGTGATGGAGGGAAGAAAAATTGTCCAATTATACGATTATCAATAAAGAAACATGCATTGCATGTGGAGCTTGTGGGGCATCAGCCCCTGATATTTTTGCTTATGATGAAGATGGTATTGCATTTGTCATCTTAGACGATAATGAAGGCACAGCAAGCATTCCCGATGAATACATAAAGGAAGTGCTAGAGGCGGTTGATGGGTGTCCAACTGAATCTATTAAGCTAGCCGAAGAATCCTTTGATGGTGACCCATGTAAATATGAATAAACATATGTATTGTCTATAACAATTAATACATACAAAGGAAGTGTTTATATGAAGATTTTAGGTATCAGTGGAACAATAGTAGGATCAAAAACAAAAATTGCGGTTGAAAAGGTATTAGAAGCGATTAAGGAACTTGATTCGAATATTGAAGTTGAATTAGTAGATCTTAAGGAATATGATGTCCAATTTTGTGATGGTCGTGACCCAAAAACGTATATGGGTGACACTAAGAAAGTCATTGATATCGTATCAAGTGCTGATTCTTATATTATTGGTACACCGATTTTTCATGGCACAATGCCAGGAACACTAAAGAATCTTTTCGATTTGCTTCCCGTTGAAGTGATGAATCATAAGGTGATCGGTTTTGTAGCAGTTGGAGGGAATCACCAACATTATCTCATGATTGAAAATCAGCTTAAACCAATTGCAGGTTATTTTAAATCCTTTGTAGCTCCTAATTATGTATTTGTTCATAATAATCACTTTCAAGATAATAAACTTGTAAACAACGATATATTGAAGGAAATAGCTCGTTTGTCGAAGGAAGTTGTTATGATGCAAAAGATGACTACAACGTAGATATATTATACAAATATCGGACATTGTTCTGGAGTAACGAAAAAAAGCCCAATTTCTCGATTTTATTATTGAGAAATTGGGCTTTTTAATATGGGGTTAAACGTTGTAAATCTGTTTTTTTATTGAACTTTAGCTAAATGACGTTCCATCTGACCTAAGTGACCTTCTATATGAAGAATAATCAAATGATTAATTAAGAAAGATAGAGGTTTGCCATCGAAATTGGGGTTGTAGCTTGGCGCTGTTTTTACTAAGTCTTCTTCTTGGACTTTTTGTAATGCTTGTTCTGTTAAAGGAATAAGCGCTTGAAGTTGAACAATAGCTTGTTCTTTTGAAATTGAAGTTACATAGTTTTCTTCAACAGCAGCTAAACGTCTAACATGTTCGTGATTACGTCCCCATTTTGCACCAGGAACGATTAATAGGGCATTTAAATCGGCTACCCAGAACTCTACTGCTTCAATCACGTGGGAAGCAATTTGCATGACTGACCATTCTTCTGCAGAAGGCTTTTTATATAATAGCGATTCATCAGTTGTTTCTATAATTTGAACCATTTGATTGATGACTGATTCGACTTTTGCTGTATCTTCTTTTAACTTTGTTAATGTCATAATACATGACTCCTCCTTATTTGTTTTAAGCTTTATGGCTATTGAAAATATGAGAGCTGGGGCTACATCACTGATTTTCAGCATAAAAGATGATCACTTTTGCTAAAAACAAAGGTTTTATAAATAGTGAACGAGATATCTTTATAATGGAAATTTAACGTTAATATAGTGGGTTTGTCAATAAAAATGCAAAATATTCTAATTTTTCTTAAATGTAGGTGGAGGTATTTTGTATACTTATTGGTATAGTCATAATGTTTTCATTATATATTAGAGTGCGGTTTCGTATGGGAAGGGGTAGTTATGATGTCTTATCCAATCTTAATGCTTTTGACTTTGTCTGCTATAGGGCATGCGATTTGGAATACGATTTCAAGGAGGATTGAGGAACGAGATCTTTTCTTCACGTTAATTGTTTTAACTTCGCTTATTCTTTATTTTCCGTTAGCGTGTTATTACATGTTCGTTTCGTCTTTTCCAAAGGAAGCAATAGGTTGGGCGTTAGGGAGTATGGTATGTGAAATAGGTTATTTTATTACGCTCGCCAAAGCGTATAAAGAAGCATCGTTGTTGTCGGTATATCCGGTATCTAGAGGGATGTCACCTGTCTTATCTGTTGTATTTAGTTTTATTATCACAAGGCAGTTAATTACTTTAACGGGTTTAATAGGTGTGTGTTGCATTGCATTAGGTATTTTGTTTATTAATTTAACGAAGTTTACGAAGGCAGATATGCGGTCTGTGTTTATGAATCAAGGAACGATGTGGGCTATTGCGACAGGGGCTTTTACAGCTGCCTATAGCGTGTTTGATTCAATGGGAGCAAGCCTGATGTTTCCGATTTTGTTTAAGTATGTGGTTTATATCGGGATATTTATAGGAAAGCTACTCATTGATCGTAAGCTAGTGCCTGGTATTACATATCAATCGTATGTCACTTTATTTAAACGTCATCCAGTGGCTACGCTTCTTGGTGGGTTTTTAGTGTTTGGTGTGAATGCTCTCGTTGTATATAGCATGCAGAGTACGGCTGTTGCGTATGTGTCAGCAGTTCGAGAAATGAGTATTATTTTTGTCACGGTAATCGGTGTGATTTGGTTAAAGGAAAAAGTAAATATTATCAAGATTTTATCGATATGTGTGATTGTGTTGGGGATTGTGTTGATTAAGGTTGGTTGAGTAATTAGCTAATGTGTAGCCCTCTTGATTGTATTACAATCAAGGGGGCTTTACTGTTTGCTTCTAAGAGTTATCATTGTATAATGCCTTGTTTTAGAATTTCTGTCTGTACTTTTACTTCAATTGGAATGTTTGGATAGATTTGTTTCCAATCGATTTTATCCCAAGTAGTAGGATAGAAAGCGATAATATCTCGGCCAATGGAAAGGCTATCCGCCTTAGATTTTTGTAATTTTTTAATGAGCTCGTTTGCCTTTTCCGTAAGGAGTTGCGAGACTTTTTGATTTAACGCATCAATTTGTTTTTGACTTGCTATTCCGCCTCCGGGATATTCCAAGATTTCTATTTTAAAATTATAATCCAGCTTGGCAGAGATTTGTTCAGGGTTTACTGCTTGTACAGACATCTTTCTTTTTACTTTCAAAACATTGATGATAACGTAATTCTCCATTTTAGGTTTTCTATTTTGATCTATTTTTAGCTTTAGCCATGCTTTCTTGCTTTTTTCGTCCTTCATTAATAAAAACAAAGTAGACTCCTGAAGTGATAAATCATGACCTGTATATTTGGAGCCATTAAATAAAGCGATACCTTTTATTTTAGCCGTGTTTGTTTCCTCTTCAATGAGAGGCAGCACCAAGTCTGTTCCGGGATCTAATAAATCCGTAATTAATGGTCGTGTTTGTTTCGGTATGATTGTTGAAGCTTGCATACTTTTTATTAAATCACTCAAATACTCACTTTTGCTTTTGCTTTCTTCGTCCTTCACGTTCAAAAGGTCATGTGCCTTCCCCTTGACGACAAGTACGTTTGCGATAACGGAGCTTTTTGGGTCGCGATAGAACATATCAAGCCCAGGATAAATATCTTGTTTCGCATATTTTTCGCCTAGCAGCATGATTTTGAGCTTAGAGGCATCGAATTGTTCCGATATTTTTGTATCGATTTCATTTCTGGCGGCTCTGTGTGTATCATTTATAGCTGAGATAATCTGACTCCCTGTAACCTGTGTCGCTCCTTCACCTGACATGATAAGAGGAATGCTTACTGTATTTTGGATTTTGCCTTCTGGAGTAATATCAATCCCAACAGACATGACAAGCTTTACATCCTTTAATGGATTCTGATCCCAACAGCCACTTAAGATAAAACAGCAGGTGATAACAATCAGTACTTTCATGTTTCTTTTCATGAATTAGCAGCTCCCGACGTCTCTTTTTTCCCACGGACGATTGCGACGAAAAGAAGCAATAAAGGAATGATAAAAATAAAGAAGTAGCTGGCTAAGGAATGATATTTACCAAATAGTTTGATGGCTTCTTCTGTTGGTGGAAAAAACAGAAAAAGTATATATACAAGCAATCCGATGGCGATAGCTAAGGACCCATGCTTCACTTTCTTTAATAAGTAGACCACGCCATTCGTACAGCAATACAAATACACCATAAATGAAGTTGCCACTGAAACAATCCATATCGAAAAGAACAGCAAGTCTGTTCTTTCAATGATTTGAAACGAGTGGAATTTCATAATATATAAAATCGGCTCAGGTATCAGCTTCATAACAGCAGGGCCAAAGTACGTAATACTGACAATCGTTAAATACGTGTAGAAGAACGTCGCAAAGCCATTTGCAAGAAGCGCGACTTTCAATTTAGTTGATTGTTTTCCCATACAAAGAGGAAACAGGACGAGAAGTAATTCATAGCCCAAACTAGCTGATGTTGCTTTCTGAGCCCCTTTTAGAATAGATGGAAAGCTTTGAGAGGCTACAGGTAGTATATATCGAAAGTCGGTTTCTTTAATGACGAAGGCAATTAACACAAATAAAACGACTAAACAAATGGATACAACAACATTGAATCGAGCCATCACTTTAATATTTTCTTTCACGCAATAAATGCAGATGACAATTAAAAGTAAACTGAGCACCCATACAGGCGTCCGGGGTAAAATCCAGATGTTTACCATCCTGCCAAACATCATAATCACTAAAATGAGCGTCGATAAGAAATACAGGATATATAAGACCTTTAGTACATAGCTTGCGGGCTTTCCAATGATTAAATGAAGCATTTCAAAAATTGTCATCGAAGGAAACCGCCGATAAAGCAACCATATAAGTAGAATATTAATTTCAATAAGAAAGCCAGCAACCAAAACGGATATCCAGGCATCTGATTTTGAAACCATGAAAATATCGTGAGGAAGCGAAATAACACCGATGCCAATTTGCGCTTGTATTAAAACAAAAAATAGCTGAAATGGTGTTATTTTATTCGTTTCTTTTATCATTATTGATTGCCCCTCCTTTTTTTCTTGGGTTCCTTTGGATCGGAAGGTGTCGTTTTTAGCATCCAAATTGGCATCCTTATAAGGGTGTCTTTAATACTTTTCCAACGAAATGGGGCAATCGGTGTAAAGTATGGCGTTCCAAATGATTCAAGTTTGCATAAATGAATCAGTAAAGCCATTAATCCAAAGACAATGCCAACAAAGCCGAACGTCGCAGCCGCAACCATCATCGGAAACCGAGTTAAACGAACGGTGGAGCTCATTTCATTGGACGGTACGACATAGGACGCAATGGCCGTCGTTGCTACAATGACAATCATAGTGTTCGAAACCAACCCTGCTTTCACAATCGCATCGCCAATTACAAGCCCTCCGACAATACTGATGGTCGGTCCAATAGCTGAAGGTAAACGAATCCCAGCTTCCCGTATCAGTTCGATTGTAAGCTCCATCAGCATCGCCTCAATCAATGGTGGATAAGGAACATTGTCAATAGATCCTTTCACAGTCACAACCAGCTCTTCGGGCATGACTTCAAAATGAAAACCGATTACCGCAATATAAATAGCTGGTAACGTAATCGCAATGAGAAAGCTAATTAATCGTAGAACTCGTAGAAAGGTACCTATGTATGCACGACTGTTATAGTCATCTGGAGATTGATAGAAAGAAAAAAACGTAATGGGCATAATCAATGCTGTCGGTGTTCCATCAAGCAGAATCGCCACTTTTCCTTCCATTAAGTAAGACATAACACGGTCTGGTCTTTCTGTATTCAGCATTTGTGGAAAAGGAGACATCGATGTGTTTTCAATCATTTCTTCAATGGTTCCTGAACCAAATATCATTTTCTCAGACACCGTTGTGATGCGGTCTTCAATAGCTCGAACAACCTTTTGATCCACAAAATCATTCATAAAAACAATCGCAATTTTATTTTGCTTTTCTTTATGAGAGAAATACTTCACCACTAGATTGCCTTGTTCATATCGACTACGAAGCAAATTCAGATTCGTTGGCAAATTCTCGACAAATCCTTGATGCGACCCTCGAATAACCTTCTCACTTTGTGGCTCATCTGTGCTTCTGACATTGTTTAAAGCCACATCCATCACATAAACCTGTTGGTCGCCTTCTATGTAGATAATCGCGAATCCATTTAACATTTTCGTTGTCATGTCAGTAAAGGAGGTAGTTGTGGACAAATAAGAAAAGGTAGATTGGGTTAAATCAGGCTGATGTTCCTCTTTAATAATAGGGATTAAAAACCGTTGTTCTAACTTCTCTTTATCAATCATCGTTTCAAAGTAATAGACCATGCCTTTTTTCTCTTGATACTTAAATGATGTTGTTTTTACATCCTCTGAATGGAGAAAATGACTTTCTACATGCTGTTTAATTCCTTCAATAGACAGCAATGGACTGTCGTTATTATGTATATCTGATGAAGGTTTTTCGTCTTTATTCTGTTGGGGAGGCTTCTTGCTCCGTTTAAAAAAATTCATAGCATACACCCTAAATTGTATATTGACTTCTCTACATATTTTGTAATTTTTTTCTAAAAGTATGCATGAGAAAAAGACGGCGAGTATTAATTGGCGGATAATTATTATCTGGATTTTATTTCAACTACATGTTGTTGTTTCAAAGGATAGAATATTCTTATTAATAGGATTAATGAAATCATACATGTATATAAGAATGAGAAAAGAAAGGAATAAACAAATGAAAAAAAGACAAGGGAGAAGGATTTATATCATTTTAGGGGTATTAATCATATTCGTTGGTGGGGTTTGGCTGAATAATAGTAGTCTTTTTTCATCAAAAGATACGAATTATAGGATTCTAGCACATAGAGGATTGGCTCAAACCTTTGATATATCAAAGGTTGAGAATGATACAAATACAGCTGAAATGATTTATCCGCCAGAACATCCTTATTTAGAAAATACGATTCCTTCTATGAAGGCTGCATTTGATAAGGGGGCGGATATCGTTGAATTAGATATTAAGTTAACGAAGGACAATCAACTCGCTGTTTTTCATGATTTCACTTTAGAATATAGAACGGATGGGAAAGGTGAAGTCAAAGATTATACGATGGAAGAATTAAAGAAGTTAGATGTTGGCTACCGATAT
The DNA here is from genome assembly GCF_000380245.2 of Bacillus massiliigorillae. Lineage (GTDB taxonomy): Bacteria > Bacillota > Bacilli > Bacillales > DSM-1321 > Bacillus_AD > Bacillus_AD massiliigorillae. Next base: position 68,148 of record NZ_HG428743.1, on the reverse strand, counting down.
ACATCTGATAAGGGAGCAAGTTATCCATTTCGCGGTAAAGGCATTGGTATGATGCCAAGCTTAGACGAAGTGTTTGCAGCTTTTCCTACTAAAGAATTTTTAATTCATGATAAAGATGGAGACCTTGAAACGACAAAAGTATTGTGGGATACATATTTAAGCAAAATGTCTACGTCTCAGTTAAATCACATAACCGTCTATGGAGATGGAGATAGTGAAGGGTTTGAATATTTACGATCGAAGCATCCAGAGTTGAAACTATTAACGAAAACTATGATGAAAAACGCACTACTAAAATATGAATTAGTAGGCTGGACGGGATATATTCCAAAAGAATTGCATAATATGGAGCTACATTTACCCTTAAATTATGCAAAATACCTATGGGGATGGCCGAATAAGTTTGTTGATAGAATGGCATCAGTTAATACGAGAGTCGTAATTGTAGAGGGCAATGGGAAATGGTCAGAAGGGTTTGATACAAAGGAAAGCCTAGATAAAATCCCCGAAGGATATCAGGGGTATATTTGGACAAATCGAGTTGATAGGATTACGAAATGATTTCGGAGGAATTTATAAATACTACTAAATAACCCTCTATAAACGGGGGTTATTTAGTATAGAAGAAAATATTTTTGGTAAACAGAAGAAAAGTCTGCTGCTGTAATTCTAAATTTATCCATAACGGCATCTACAATTAAAGAATTATCAGTCTTTGGGTTATAATACTTTCCGCCCTTAGTCATAGCCGTAAAAAATCGTCTACTGTACTCGAAAATTTCATAATCGTTATACCCATTGATTTTTTTGACTGGGAACATGTCGATTACGACCTCTTTTACCTTTTTAAATTCGGAAGATGTATAGATGACATTTTCATTCATTGATAGGTAGCTCTCATTACCATGAATCCAGTATTTATTCGGTAGTTTGCAAACATATTCGAATGTATGGTTGTTGGAACTTGCCGATAGGGTAACATTATATCCATATAATTCATGTTCGCTTTCTTTAGTGAGTAGCAAAAAGCGCAAATGTTTGTTAAAGAGTTCGAAGGTAGTAAACTGATTGAGTGGTTCCATTTGTTCGAAGCTATTATGTAAATCAAATTGTACATGAATGGTGTTACGATTAATCGTAACTTTTGGATTATTAATGACGCTCTTTGGATAATTTTCTTCAATAATAGACGATGATAAATCTGTCAACAGCGTGACTTTTTGTTGTGTTTGATAGAAAGGAAGCCATAATGCTAAGAGTGTAATGATTAAAAGTGAGCTAAAAAGGATGTAGATTAATTTTATTTTCATTTAGGGTTATCACTCTTTGTAATAGTTTAATAAATTTAACTTATAGAATAAGAAGTATAGTTTATCAATAAGATTTGTATAGTAAGTGCTAAAAATGTGGCAATCATATGACGCAATACAATTGATAAGACATAAAGTTGTTCAGAGTAGTTTTGTATTAAAATAGCTCTTCAAATCATAGACTTCTAATAGAAGTGGCGTGGTTTGAGGAGATGAAGTGATGGATCATAAAATGAAAATAGCCAATCTAGTAGCTGATAATATAAAAGGCTTTATGGAATTAGTTTATAAAAACCAGATGAACAAAAAGAACTTGGTCATGAGTAGTGATAAAGTGTTTCAAATTAGGCTTTTTATGGAGGAATTTCGGTTTAAAGTCACAGCAGATGAATTAAAGCGTATTAATCGATTTTGTTGGAATGAAAAGTATACTCTATTATTAGTGAATGATTTTCATAAGGGTTTAGATGTCATTGAGGAATATGTCAAAAGGAACTATGATGATTTATTTGTATTTACTGCTAGGATACATACATTGAAGAATCTCTGTTTATTGTTGAGAAAAGAAGGAGAGCGTTAGATAGTGAAAGTGAAGGAGCTGTGATGACAGCTTCTTTTTGTTATGTCAGATATGTAAATAGAAAAACAGCCATAGAAATGGCTGTATCATGAAGATCAAGCAGAGAAAAGGGTTATATGCTACCTAAAAGAAGAATGGGCAAAAGAAGTTACAGTGACATCTTCTGCGGCAATGGCAACGGCGTCGGCAACATCTATCAAAACTCGATGATTCACAACGACATCGACGACGTCTTTTGTGACAGCTTGATGATTCGTGACATCTTTCACGGCTTGATGATTCACATTCACCTCTACATGACATAAACAACACAACCTTTCAGTAATATACTATAAGGTATGCTCGTATCATGGTGAGGCATAGGTTTATACCTAAAGATTTAAGAAAATGTGCTTGTGTACTAAAAATTCTTTGATGATTCAAATTGATATCTAAACTAACAATATGAATGTCGTTCACTTCCATGAAACGTTTTGAAAAGGCATGAATGGGAATTAAACATAATAATAGGAATAATTCAAACAATGGAGGGGTGAATATGTCTAGTGTAACTTTGATGGCTAGTATAACTGTACTCTTTGTCCTTTTATTAGAGCTTAGAATTATGATGATTTGTATAGACAGAATCAATGCGCAGACATACTTCACCCGTTTTGACAGAAATACGTGGATGATCATCGTTATTTTTGGAAGTATTGTTGGTCAATGCTTATATGTCCTAAGTGAAAAGCAGTGAAGATGTAAGGATAAATATCAAATAAGATCGTGAAATAGAGTAAAAGAAAAAGCAAGTGAAGGTCTACTTGCTTTTTCTTATGCCAATAAAGGGGATAAATCAGTGATTTTTACGATATGATATAATAAAAAAAGGAAAAAATGGTGTAATTAGGAGGTTTTCTTGTGGGTTTATTCGCCACATTACTTATCATCATGTTAGTCGTAATGGCTGATGTTATTCTGTTTGATAAAGACCGAAAAAGATGGGGCTGGATGAAAGGTTGGACAAATGGTCAAAAGGCACTGTTCTTCGCTAGCTTCATTGCGGTTTCTTTCATTATCTACTTCGTAATTAGTGCTAAATATATTTGAAGGTTGCCGATGAAGCTTTGCAAGGTATGAATGGCTGAATTGTATCATTTTCCGTAAGTGCCAAGGAGCTATGAGAGGTCAATAATACATATAGGAGTAGAGAAAATGTTAAGGTTTATCGATGATTTGGCTGGTGCCATCTATGACTTTTTGAAGTTCATTTTAACAAGCTTTACATACTTGTTTGCGGGAATGTTGCTTGTTGGCATTCCGATGTTGCTTATTGTATTCGTCTTTAAATGGATTTATTAAGGAGCTGTGCTGACAGCTTCTTTTTTTAGTAAGAAAAAATTAGTAGAAGAATAATTGGGATACAAGAGCGTTGACCAATAGCACGGTGAAAGTATCCCCGTACTATTGGTTATGATGAATACTTTGTTTTCTATGTCGTTTTGTTTTTATGAAATAATATAAACTTACGATTATTACAATCAGAAATCCTAGAGAAAAAACGATGTCCTTTATGCGTTCATCGATGGAAAATAAGATAGAGAAGATGGAGAAGACAAACAATCCTCCACTAATAAGTACAAAGATGCTCCTTATCCTTTCTCTAACTTTGTTTTCGCTGGCATTCAATACGATCACCTCTATATAAAAAAGCCTTTTCGTTTAAGATATATAAGAATAACATTTTATTTTAGCAAATAAAGAGAGAAATATTAATAATTATAGAAAGTGTATCATTTATAAAAGCTAAGTTCATGCAAAAGGACTTGAATGATTTTTCAGAATATGGTAACCTTCAACTATATTGCAATGCAAGGTAGCTTTTTTATTTACCCAACTATCTTGCATTACAAGTTAGTTGGGTAGAACCTTTAAAGGAGGAAATAGAGTGTCTTCGAGTCAAATACTGAAAGGGATTTTAGAGGGCTGTCTACTTTCAATTATTTCGAAAAAAGAAACCTACGGTTATGAAATGACGGAAAAACTGAGCGAATACGGCTTTACGATGGTAAGTGAAGGTAGTATTTATCCATTGTTACTTCGCATGAAGAAGGAAGGCCTTGTAACAATTACTCAGAAGAAGCCTTCTTCAGGTGGTCCAATGAGGAAATATTATTCTTTAACAGCTGAAGGAATCGAAGCGTTAGAGCAATTTAAGAAAAACTGGGCTGCAATCTCACAAAGTGTGAATCATTTATTACAGGAAGGAGATCAATGACGATGTACATATCAATCGAAAGTCGGGATTTTTTAGAAAATCTGAAAGTGTATTTACTTTCAAGTGGGAAAAATGAAAATGAGATTCATGAAATCATTGAAGAGCTAGAAGATCATCTTTATGAAGCTGAGAAGAATGGAAAAAACATAGATGATATCATTGGTAAAAGCCCTAAGGAATATATGGAGCAAGTCGCTAATGAAATGTCTTTTGACATGAAGGGAGTCCTCAAATTTCTCCCTATGGTTATGGTTGGAGCATTTGCTTTCATTCTCATGGGTAAGGCGATTCGTGGCATTTTACAATTCTCCATCATTGATTTAGTAGGCTATCCATTGATATTCCTACTGTATTTACTAACGACAGCACTTGTGTTTAAATATGTCTCCAGCAGACGCTTATCTAAAGTTAAAGAATGGTTCGTTTTAGGAATAACGGGTACCTTACCAATTATCTTATTCATGGTTCTTATTTATGTAAATAATACGGTGAGCGTACCAACGTTTGAGTTTGGGATTGCAGGAAATATCGTTGCTATCATCTGTTCATTGATTCTTTTCATTTGGTTTGCACTTTGGAGTAAGTCTTGGGGAATGATTATAATTCCCATTCTATTATTTGTGCCTGAAGGCTTGATCCATTTGACTACTCTTCCCGAAGAAATAAAGGTAATATTGAAGGCCACGGTACCTTTTGTATTAATTATGAGTTATCTTTTGTTTATTTTTTGGAAAATGAAAAAGTAATCTGGCGTACGGATTGATATAGTAGTGGAAAAAGCAGATGGGGTGCCATCTGCTTTTTCTTTTGCTCATTCCCCGTCCACATAAGCTATGCAATGTTCCACAAATGCCAGTACCTCTTCGGAAATAGGGTATAATCCGGTTTCTGATGATGGTTGTTTTCGTACCTCCCAAAACTGATTCATCAACTGCGTATCTCCTTGAAAAGTATCCTTTGATAGTTCGATTAATTCAAAAGCGATTTGAGCACCTTCGTCTGTTTCAGGTTGAATATCATGTTTAATACACCACTCTATTCGTCGTAGCAATGACATATATTGCTGTGTTGTCCGATCATTGTTGCTGAGATTGGGAAGGGCTTCTTGTAGGAATGCTTTTTCATCCTCTTGAAAATAGTCGATCCACTTTTTACAGCTATGCTGTGAATTTTGGACAAGATGAGAGACACGTCCCCAGGACAGCGATTCATCTAAGTCAATCATGTTAATTAGCTCAGATGTATGTGAAATGCTTGTTTGAAGTTTGGAGAGCTGTTCTTGTAAGTAATTGTGATGAGAAATCAAGATTTGCTTATAAGTTAGTCTTTCGATTACTTCTTTTATCTTCTCTAATGGAAGTGAGAGCGACTTTAGGATGATAATTTTCTCTAACGTAAATAAGTCTTCTTCTGAATACAATCGTCGCCCGTTATCATCTTTAAAGCTTGGAGTGAGTAGCTTTATTTGATCATAATAACGAAGCGTTCGAACCGAAATATTGCGTTCTTTGGATACTTGCCCTGTAGTCCACTGTTTCATATTATTCCTCCTGAAAAAATAGCTATTGCAGGTGACGTAACGTTACCAAATATAGTTAATTATAACAAATGAAGAAAGAGGAATGAGGAATGAAGGAAACAGAAGTGAATTGGAAGGAACAAGACCATTGGGGGTTAAGAGAATTTGTTTTCATGATGGCACTTGAATTTGGATTTGTGATAGGGTTTATAAAATTCGTAGTAAAACCTCTTTATTCGGAGTGGTTTGGAAATGAGCTATATGCAGGAACTCTAATGGGATTAACGATAGCTATTGTTCTTCTAGTAGGCATATATTTAATTGTTCTTCGTCCAAAGAAGCTTTCTTTTCGGGAAGTAGGCGTAAAGCCATTTCTGTTAAAGGATTGGAAAACCATTATCTTATTAACGGTTATTTTAATGGTTGGTAGTGTAATCCTAGTGGTGCTTACTAGCTTGCTTGGAAATACGATTGAGAATAGTAAAACAGAGGCTATCCAGCAAAACGTCACGTTCTTAACAGTTTCAATTGCATTTATATCTGCAGCAGTTATTTCTCCAATATATGAGGAAATATTTTATCGAGGCTTTGTTTATCGTTGGTTGCGTACACGTATAGGATTCGTAGGAGCCATCTTGCTTAGCTCATTAATTTTCACCATTATTCACATTCCTACGTATAATGCGATGCCTGTTAATTTTTTGAGTGGAATTATTTTTGCCTTGGCATATGAACGAACGAATTCCATCTGGCCTTCTGTCATTATTCACGGTGTAACCAATGGAATTATGGTATTGCTGACAAGTATGGGGTAGGGTGTTAACCTAAACGTAAAAGGCGTCCTGAAAGTGACTTGAAGCCACTTTTCAGGACGCCTTCTTCGTGCTGTCTAACCTTACACCTGCCATGCTTGGGCCGTATACTTCAAGTAAAAAAGAACGGTGACGTTTTTTGGGTTTAATAATCTAATTGTTTCAAGCGTAATAAGATACTATCATCGGAAATCTTTTCAACTTTATATAAATTCAGTTTCTTATCAATTTCTTTATCGAGTTTATCAGCGTTACTAAATAAATCTCTTACGACATCAATTGCGTAAATGAGAAGGGTAATGGCACCTGCGCCACCTAATTCGACACCTAAACGCTCATTTTCAGAAAGGTGAGAGTCCATGATTTTTCTTACTTCTTTATAGTAGGCGCCTCGAATGAGAATTTGATCGTATTTAGCATGTAATCCTACCATTAATTCATCTGGATTATAGGCTTCATAAATTGGTTTTTCTTTTTCTAGCATCAAAAGTTCATTTAATACATCGCCAGGTGTTTTGCCTAATGTGTCAGCAATGGCTATGATCACTTTATTTGAGTATTTTTCAATTTTTTTGTTTGTATGAGTTGAGAGTAGCTGCTGGCTTACACCTGTTTTCTTATGAACATCGTATCGTTTACAATTATGTTTTTGTAAATATAAATCTAAGTAGTTCATACTAACAACCCCTTAATTTTTTAGTAATCAAATATTTTTGATTGCTTAATTATAATATACTAAATAGTTTTGAAAACGTACAGTGAAAAGGCTTACAGATTTCTCTTTTCTTTATTTGTAATTAGGATATAATGATATATATCCAAGGTATTTGGAGGTCATGACAATGGATGAAATATCTATGTTAGCGACAAGTGGCGTATTAATAGCTCTTTTACCTTTACTTCTCTATATCGCTCTTCTTATTTTTAGCATTTATTTTGCCGTGAAAGTGTTGAAGTTCATGAATAAGAAGGCAAAGCTAGATGAAGAAAGAAATGAATTGCTGAAGGAACTCATTCAGAGTGATCGCCAAAACGACAATAAGGAGTAATGTGAATAATTAATGTTATTTCAGATTCTTCACAGGTATTTTCCTTCATTTTGTCGAAGATTCATTTAGCGTTTTAGCATTGCTAAATGGAGGTTTAGAAATCAGTTAGATAGGGCATTAACTAAGGTATAGCGAAAGGGTGGTTATAATGGATATTATTAAAGTCTCAAATGAAGAAGCTACTAAAATTATTCAAACAGGTAACCCAACTGGATTATTTTTTACGATTGAGCAAGGTCGAATTGTAGGAATTAATAATACCCATAATGACCTATTAGTTGAGGATTTTAACAGGTTTACAGAGTGTACAGAATGGCTTCAAGGTAAGAAATCTGTATAAGTATATAAAGTAAAGTAGAAAGGGCGTTTGAAAAGTGATTTTTAATCACTTTTCAAACGCCCCTTTCGCTTTTTTTACCATTCGAAATTGGTTTCATTTAAAACTTAATTTTGTATAGTGGATGAAAAAAAGCTGATTTTTAGCGCTTTTAGTCTGATAAAATGCTAAAGACTCCTTAAAAAATCAAAGAATTCCTATTTAACTCATTTTAGGCTAAGGCTAAGCTCTTGAGTTCTGCTTCTATTTCAAGTACAATCAATTCCAGACATCATGACTCTGTAATATATACAAAAGGAGAACGGCATGAAATATTCGAAAGCAACCAATTATGCGCTGCACACAATGGTTTATTTAACGTTAACGCCAAAAGGAAAATCGGTTGGTGTTGAACAATTGGCGAAAGTGCAAAAGCTATCACCAACTTATCTCTCTAAAATTTTAACGAAACTGGTGAAGGCAGGGTTGATTCAATCCAATCCTGGTGTGAATGGTGGATATAGCATTGCAAAGCCAGATGCCATTTCATTTTTAGATATTATTCAAGCGATTGAGGGGCAAACAACATTATTCAGTTGTTCGCTGGGACATGAAGAATTATCTACACAGAAAGATTGTTTAATCGAGCAAGTGATGGTTCATGCAGAGAATAAGATGAAAGAAGAACTAAGGCACACATCTATTCATGATATTGCGAAGCAAATGCAATTGAAAAAAGAAAATGATGGTGAGTGTTAATCATTCCAATTATTTTTTTACGTTAATTATAGACAAAATGACTCTGGAATCTAAAAGGAGGATGTAAATGAAACACCATCATTGTCATTCAAAGGAACATATCGCAAGAAAAATTGAAGCTTTGGATAATCCAAAAAGAAGAGAAGCGCTCCCACCAGAAACGCTATTAAGCACGCTTCCGATTCAACAAGACGACACGATTTTAGACGCAGGGGCAGGTACAGGCTTTATAACGATACCAGCAGCCAAAAGAGTGGATGGCAACGTTTATGCGCTAGATATTGATTCGAATATGCTAGAAGTCATCACGTCCAAGGCAGAAAAAGAACAACTATCAAATATCAAGCCTATTCAAGGCAGTATGGATGAGCTTCCGTTACCCGATCATTCTGTTGATGTAGTGCTAGCTTCATTAGTGTTACATGAGGTGGAGGACTTATCTCATGCGTTACAGGAAATGAAACGAGTGCTAAAAGAAGATGGCTATTTTGCCTGTGTTGAAATAGAAAAGAAAGATCATCCTACCCATAATCATCCTAGAATTGCTTCAACGAATATGGAACAAGAGCTTGCCCATGCTGGATTTCATGTTCAACAAACGGTATTTCCGACAGATGATTTATATATTATGATTGCGCAGAAATCAAAGTAAGGAAGAGTAAAAGAGATTAGCGTCGGCTAATCTCTTTTCTGTAATAAATGATATCCAAAGTTTGGTAGATTAAAAGCCATTATGAGAGGAATTATCCTTTATAATTATTAATATATTATTCAAATAGTACATGCTAAAAAGGAGAGAATATGAAAATTTTAAGTGGGACAATTTCATTATCAGTGTCATTTGTATTATTTATCTATTTATATGGCTTGAAGGCTGATTACTCTGTTAAGTATCATGGGGGACTTTGGATTTTTCCTGTGATTTTGTTACTGCTAGCGCTATGGTTTTTCTGGTCGGAGTTTCCGTACAAGGATGAATTGAATGTTGAAGAAAAAGATAAAAATTAAATATTTCTTCAACATTAGCTGACAATATGTGAATGTTTTCACTTATACTACCAGGTAAATACGTACTTGATAGCATAAGTATGGTGATGTTTTTAGATGAATAACATAAGAAAAGGGAAGTATAATTGGTTTATGGCTGAGGATGCTTATATACTAGTCTTTGTATAAATGACTATAGCCAGTAATGAATTGTTTTTGATAGATTTCACTGTACTGTTTATAGCTAATACCGAATTTTTTAGTGACAATATCAACGATGACTTTGGAATCTCGATCATAGTTGTAATATTTACCGCCTACTGTTAATTGTTTAAATAGATTAACTGCGTAATCAAAAACCTCTTTTTCAAAGGAGGTGGGCTTATCAAGTGGCTCAGCTTGTTGAATGAACGCTTTGAACTGTGGAGCAGTATAGATTTGTTCGTTATTTAAATATAAAGTACCTTCGGAAAAAACGGGCTGACTTTTACTTAAGAGGACATTTTTGTATTCATAGGTTTTCGTTTGAGACTTACAAAGGAAAATCATGTCCAAATATTGATATGTATTAGAAGTTATTTTGCTATCTCGTAATTTATATCGGATGTTTTTGGCTAAATAATCTAAGTAAGCATATTGAATCTCTGTAGTTAGTTGCTCGAATTTCGAAGTTATATCAAAATGAAATTCGATTTTCCCATTATCGATAAAAGCATCGCTGACCTTGAGGGATTCATTCAGTAATACTCCTTGTTGCACTAAACTATTTACGTAATCTTGAATCGCTTTAGAATCTCTGTGTTTTTTGTAAATAGGATAAAATTGTAGAGCTGCCAATAATAGAAAACCTGAAATAAACGAAATGATAATTTTTTTTGACATATAAGACCTACTTATGGAAATTGATATAATCCTATAGTAACAAGGATTAACCAAAAAATACATATCCTGTTTTTGGTATTTTTAATATACTTCCTAGCGAGAAAGCCATTATTCAATCGATTGATTAATAAGTCGAACATATAGGGATCAAAAGCGCCATAAATCAATCATTTCAATCTAAATAATGATGTATCTTAAAAGCATAAAGAGGCGTCCTAAATTAGGACAGCCTCTTTGTATTACCAGGTTTCGTAACCTGATGTATGATACTCATGAATCACAGGAATATGCCAATCACCTTTGGCTTTTTCTGATCTCCATCTACCTCTAAAACGCTTTTGAACAATTCGTTTACGAGCATTGTCTTCTTTAGTATGCCAAAACTTGAGTTGTTTCTTTTTCCGTTCATACTCGTATTGTTTGTCTCTAAAAGGGTCTATCGGTACTCTTTTGTTCCCATAAACCTTTTCTAGTGTTGCTTCTTGTTGCACTGCTTGCCATTTTTTTAATTCGTTTTGGTTACAATTCACCTTTCTCACCCGTAGGCAGTGTGAAAGTTAGAACCACTTATACGGTTCCTAAAGCTGCCTACCTAAGTTTCTGGTGGCTTACTCATAGTTCTCACCTATTTCATTAATGTATGTAGTAGTTGTATTTTAACATAAGTATACTATCGAGATATAATCATCAAAGTATTTGCAACTGTACGCAAAAATTGAGTAAGTATTGTGTTTCAATTTGAACTTAACCCGCACAAAAGCAGTTAAAGACGTCAATTGGTACGTTGGCAAAGGTAGCTAAACTCTCATTTGATAAATGATATTCATTTATCAAATAGTAAAAAATTAATCTAAATTGAAAATGAAAATAAGCACCATCATTAGAACAGTAAATATGCCCCCTTGTATTAGTGTTACCTTATATTCTTTTGAATTTTCACTATATTTCTTCTGCAAGATGGCTTCAAAGCCATATAAAGTTCCGGTTAATAAGATAACTACTAGAAATAAGTAGGGCGAGTCCATTCCTATTTGAAATGTAATAAATGCAAAAAACAATAGAATTGCAACTTTTACCCATTTCTCGTAACGGGTGAGAAATGCTTTTTTCTTATCTGCTTTTTCTACTCCAAAGTATGTGCGAATACTGCGGTCGAAGGGATAGAGTGGCAGTAAAATCATCCCTAAACCGGCTAGGAATTGTATCCCAGACATGGTGGTATGTCACTTCCTTTTTTGTTTTTTTCTTTGCTGCAAGGGGGCTATCTTTCTAAATAATGAAGTTATTAATCTAATTGATAGTATATATGGAAATGAAATATAGAGCACTAAATTACTTGTTTTGTTCGTTAGTTTTCTTCTTTTTTTCACATTGTTATGAAAATCTAGGAATGAATATTTTTTTAATAAGAAGTGTAATTTCATTGAAAGAGAGTACCTAGTATTGAAGATACAGATAATTTCCCTCATCATTGGTATGTTCTCGTTTGGCATCCTTTGTTTTCATTTTTCTATGGAACGACAAAATGCCGAAAGTCTGACAAAGGCTACGAATGTAGTAATAGAATATAGCCCATCTAAACGCCTATTTCATAGTGTGGAAAGTCAATATGATTTGAATAAAATGGTGGTCAAAATTCAACTGACAGATGAATATAATCAAATGGACGTTGCTGCGCAGTTTGCAGTCCTTGAATATTTTAATAGACAAATTAGATATATACTGCGTAATACGACATTTAATAACTCGATTTATGATTTGAACCTAGAGATTATTGGACAAGTGGATTCCAATATATATCATTTAACCAATGTTGTTCCGGAAAATCAGTCTTTTCTTCAAGCTTACAGTCGTTTCTTTAAAAATGGTGAAATGGTTTATACAACGAGCCAACTGCAAAATGCAATCTCTCTTTATCGAGACGAAGATAGCTTTAATCAGAAACATAAAGAAATCCTACAATACTCTTACCGTTTTTTTAATATGATTACTAAGAATGGTAGGTACTACGAACCGGAACGAGATAATGAAGTTATATCAGATATGATTGCTCGTAAATTCGATATAACATCTGAGGAATATTCACAACTTTATCTTGATTATTATTTTCACTTTGCGAAATAAGAGCATACGAAAGAGACCGCAAATTCTTGCGGTCTCTTCTTCAATGAAAGACTTTATGCATAATTCTTTTAAATGCTAGCCTTAATGAATGTTGTAATAAGAATCTACGTCATATCCTTTAGAACCAAAATAGTCTAAAATCCCTTCGTAGATTGCTTGCGCTGCTAATTGACGATATTCATCAGACGCTAGTTTAGCAGCGTCATCCTTATTGCTGATGAAGCCCATTTCAACTATAGTAGCAGGCATTTTAGTTAAATTTAGTACTGCTAAATCTGTTCGGTCTTTTGAACTTCTATCTTTCATATCCCAGGCTTTTATAAAACGTGCTCGAATATAATTCCCTAGCTTCTTGCTTTCAATGGCTCTTTCGCTTTCTGACATTGCTGCTCTAGTTGATGCAGGTTTAATCAATGTTTCAGTACCACTTGCACTAGTATTTTCAGCGCTATTTACATGCACGCTCACAAAAGCATCTGCATTATTTTGATTGGCAGTATCTGCACGCTCTTCTAAGGTTGGATACGATTCAAACGGTCTTGTATACAGGACATTCATAGGCGTTTGATCCAAGATTTTTTTCATTCGTTGCGTAACATCTAATGTAATGTCGCTTTCTCTTAATCCATTGCCTATTGCACCTGGATCTACTTTCTTACCAGGCTGTATACCGTGACCAGCATCAAGGACAAGTGTAAGAGAACTTATTTGCTTTTTATCTGTACTGCTTGATGGAGGTGTTGTACTTGCTGAATTGCTTAAATACTTATTTGAAACAAAACCAGTCGTGCCGTTTGACGCTTTAATCATTGACCAATTACCAACTTTATAAGCAATGCTTACGCTATCACCATTAGATAATTGTTCAATTATTTCATACTTGGTGGATGGACCTTTTCTAATCTTCAACGATTCATTCGCAGGTACGTTGTTTACGTATCTTGTTTCAGTAAATGTAGTAGGAATCGTTCCTGATTTACGAAGCGTATAGTTAATGCCTCTTGCTAAGAAAATCGCCATTTCCTCACGAGTTCCAGCACGATTAGCTGCGAATGAACCATCGCTTTGACGAACGTCAATTCCTCTAGAAAGGATTGCTTGGGCAGCTGATGATGTGCTAGTACCTGTATAATATCCAAAGGCACGTGAAATGATCATCGCCATTTCACCTCTTGTGATATTTTGATACGGTCTAAATGTACCATCTGAGTAACCAGTGATAATTTTATTATTCACTGCTTGTTGGATTTGTCCAGATGCAAACACATTGCTTCCAACATCTTTAAAGCTTGTTTTTTGTGGGCTGTCACTATACCCTAGAGCTCGTCCTAGCATAGCTGTGAATTCTGCACGTGTAATGTTGTTTTTAGGATTGAAAGTGCCAGTTCCAGAGCCTTGGACAATTCCACCTTGTGCTAAATAATTAATTTCGGCATAAAGTGGATAACTTGTGCTGACATCCGTAAATGTGGGCGTAGCTGCTTGAGACATTCCAACCTTTGCGGTGAACAAAGTGGAAGTGACAACAAGCATACAAACTATTAATTTGACAATTTTCTTCATTTCTCTAAATAATCCCCCTTGAAATATTCGTATTCTTCAAAATTTTAACATAATTTTCGACGAATGGTATTAGAAGTGCATGAAACAAGAATGTAATCGAAGAAATCAGAAAAAGGAAGCTCCCGTTAAGAGAGCTTCCTTTTTCTCGTATTAACTCGAAAATGTAATAGAAAACAAAATGGATATAGAGAAAACGATGATAAAAGCAAGCACTGGTGGTTAGTCAACAATTTATACTATCAGCAGGTGATTTAAGTTGTCTATTAACATACCTTGGTGCAATTGAGTAAAGCAACTACTAATAGAGAAGAATGGAGGGAAATAAGTTTTCTATAAATAAACGTTGTTTTCTTCCTTGCTTCTTTTTTGTTTTGCTGAAAGACAAATGTATAAATCATTTTCGTTCTTAAAAGACTAAAAAGAGGTGATTATGATGAGAAAACTCTCTTTGATATGGTTGATGCTACTGTTATTCGCAAACCCTGTTCAAGCTAAAACAATCAATGAAGCTGATACGCCATTATGTGAAACGTTCAAATATGCACTTATAAGTAGCCTTCGAAAACCAGTGGATGAAGCAATAGTTGAGATTTACAAGGGTGATAAACATGCACCTGAAGGGCTCACTTGGGCTTCATATGATGCGGAAATATTGAAAATCAAGCAAGTATATGGGATGGGAGGGCTATATGAAATTACGCTGAAAATATATCCATACTATCGTGCCCATATTAGTTATGGGGAAGATGTAGTTGTGATTAATACTGACGGGGAATTAAAGAGCTATAAACACTTGAAAACATATTAAAAAGTGAGCTTGGAGAAAATTTCCCAGCTCATTTGATTTGTTTGAGCCCTTATTTTTGGGAGTCGCCAATAATAAAGAGGTCATGTAGAAATATGGTAAACTTATAGAAAAGTGAGGGGCGATGGTGTGAGTAGAAAAAGTGGAATAATAGCTTTATTAACAGTCTTTTTAGTTGCAGTCATTTTTTTCGCGTATTATACATATGAACAAAACAAACTAGTATTTAAGCCAGTAGAAGGCTTTTCGGTGACAGAACAGACAATGAATATGACACTAGTTGGCGTAAAGTGGTTGGATAAGTATATCGCGCAATATGAACAAAAATACGTACCTCGTGACAAGAAAGTCGAAACATATGAGATAGATGAACTTACGGTTCTTGATGAACAAAAGAAGGTCATCCAAATTGATTTCTCCGTTAAAGCCAAAGTGAAAGGGTCAGAAACACCTTTTGAAGGTGGGATGTTAGAAGGCTCTAAAGTAAAGTATCAATGGGTACTATGGTTTAACACAAAAGATGCTGGAAATAGCAAAACAACCTATGAAGTATATAAAAAGCAGCGACCTGCTGGGTATGATTTAGAACAATACAATACAAATGGTCAGAAAGAAAAAGACGAATATGAGAAAGAATTCGTCAATGAAAAGCCGTTTGAGGAAAAGCAGTACACATATAAAATTGAAAATAAAAAATGCTTCGTTAGCTATGATTTTGGGAAGTCGTGGAATGAAGTACCTGTTCCGATTGAAACATTAGCGAAGGTTGGCGATGGCAACTCTCATTATAATGAGCTACAGGAAGGAAGTTATGTAATTACACCTAAAAAAACAGCGTTCGTATATGGTGGAACGCAAGAAACAGGGCTCATGATGGTGTATTCGGAAGATCAAGGCGCAACTTGGCAAACGACAAATGTTAGCCAATTGAATAGTGTTCGAGTTAAATTCTGTAGTTTTCCAACTGTAAAAGATGGTTACGTTATTGCCACAAGTGATCGAACAATGTCTCAAGAAGGGCAAGTGATATATGCTACTTCAGATGGCGGTAAGACATGGCACGAAGCTGGATTTGGTCCTAGTACGTGGCTTCTACAATCTGGTGGATTTGTAGACAAAAACGTGGGATTCATGAGCTATCCAAGCGTCCAAGGAGAGGCATCGAACTTTTATCGCACCGAAAATGGAGCTAAAACATTTGCACCGATTACACTTCCAATTAAAGAAGAATGGAAGAAAGTTTTCATACAACCAGAAACGCCTTATATGGAAAACGGAAAGCTCAGCTTATTAGTTGGGCAAGGTGACCAAGGAGATTTCCAAGGTGGTCGTGTAATGGTGAAATATCAATCTAAAGATATGGGGAAAACGTGGGAATATGTAGAGTTAGTAACCCCACCTAGTAAAGAAGAAGGCTAATTTCATATAGTTACACTCTATCAAAAAGGGCCTCAAAAGGTGATTACAATCACTTTTTGAAGCCCTTTTACCCATTCTAATGCTTTAAAATCCACTTCAATTTTTTACTTCAACGTAAATGTGTGATATTTGTTTATGAATACATCTAAAAATAGTATGTTTTTCCAATGACGAGGAGTATAATCTCAATAGACGTTATTTCCGATTTCAGGGGTGGTTTCATGAATGTTTTTTGGAAAATACTAGGGTTAGAGCTGTTGTTAATGTTTTTTTATACGGCAAATGGGGTCTATTCTAGTGTAAAGGCACCTTCCAGTCCATTTTTGCAATTCATTGGTCTAGTGCCTTTAGCAGTGGGGATTTTATTATATTTGTTAGTGAGAAAGAAATGGTCATATTACTTTTTTGATGGATTAAAAAACTTTCAGTTAGTATTAATATCACCATTAGTTCTAGTGTTATTAATCATACTGATTGGCAATAAAGGGCTTGATGTAAGTTCGATTTCCCATTTGGTAAGTATGTTAATCATGCAGATTTTAGTAGTAGGTTTGATTGAAGAAACTTTTTTCCGAGGATTTATGCTTCGGATGTTAATGTCGATAGGAGTTAGGAAGGCAGTAGTAATCTCTAGTTTCCTTTTTGGAATTACACATGCTCTGCAATTAATGAGTGGTCAGTCTGTTGAAGATACGATTCTTCAGATTCTCTATGCTATTTTGGTAGGTTTTGTACTGTCGCTACTTATTGTCCATAGACAATCCATTATGATTACGATTGCTTTTCATGGCTTAAATAACTTTTTGAACTTCATGGGGCAGCAGGAAGGAACTAAGGTTTACGCTTATTTAATCATTATTGTTCTATTTATATATTCCATTTATTTGTGGATACGAATAGACAAAAAAGAGATCAGACAGAATCGTCAACTTGTTATGTAGGGGCTGTCTGAAAAGTGATTTGTAATCACTTTTCGAACGCCCTTTTACGCTTTTCGTGCTATTCCAAGTAGTGTTCATTTAAATCTTATTTTTGCCTAGTAGACTAAAAAAGCTGATTTTTAGCGCTTTTGGTCAAGATGAAACTCAAATGACTCCTTAAAAAATCAACGAATTTCATTCTCGTACATACAAATAAATGTAGCAAATAGGACTAATTGGACAACCTCTTTTTTGTTCTAGCTATTTCACTTACTTGTCATTCAAATAACTTTGTAGACGTTCAACCAATTTACCAATATGGAAGCCATCTATAAAGGAATGATGCACTTGTACAGAGAATGGTAACATGAGTTTGCCATCTTTTTCGTAGTATTTGCCCCAATCAAACATCGGATTGGACTTATCTTTTTGTCCAGATATTGTATGAGATAGATGAGTGAATGAAATCCATGGCAAGGATGAGAATTGATACACGTCATTATCGACGGGCCCTGTAATATACTCTTTCTGGTTTTCGATGGTCTGTGTGGCGATATTTATGTAGTCTTCAATCGTATCTTGCATTGGTACATTTACCACTTTGAAGAGTTCTGTTTCTTGATTTAAATAGGTAAACGACGTATGAATGGTATCGTAGAGCACGATATCATCTTTTAAAAAGCGATATCTGAATTCCTCCATATCGTTTGCACATTTCGTAACTGTGTAAATAAATGCTAAAGAAAATGGCCAGCCGTTTTCTTTTATCTTTTTGCAAAAATGAGTTACATCAAGTTCTAAGCAGACATTATACTGTGGCTGTAAGGCATTTCTAAAGATTTGGCAGTGCAATTGTCTCTTCCACGACATTACATCGATGATTTGGTACGTATTACTCACGATTATTCCCTCCGTTGTTAGAAAAATGATTATTTTTTTAATTTGAAAATTCTGTTTATTTATTATACACCTAAAAAAAGACGGTGCGAAATTGTAACTCGCACCATCTTTTTTAATAGAGTAAATAATATTTCTTATAAATCTTTACGTATTCTTCTCGTGTAATACCGTATTTTTCTGTGACTGCCTGTAGGATTAAATTATTGTCCGTTTCAGGATTGTAATACTTGGCATTTTTGGTGAGTAATTTAAAAAAATCAATTGCATAATTAAAGATATCTAAATCACTATGTCCGTTAAACTCCTCGATTAAATAATCATCTGTTAGCATTTGAGAGTGCTCTTTAAATTGTGATGACGTAAAAATCGTTTTTTTATTGCATGATAGGTTGCTTTCAGTAGAGAAAATTAAATGTTTGTTTTGTACTACGTTAAAGTAATCATACAGATTGTCATTATAGTCAGCTGAGATATGAATATCAAAATTTTGAAGACCAGCATCATTTTTTGTGCTAAATAAAATAAAACGAAAATGCTTACTAAATAGCTCAAAGTTCACGAACTTTTCTAAGGAGTTTAGACTTTCGAAGTCTTTGTGTACTTGAAAGTAGATGTGAATGCTTTGATTTTTAATCTTTAGCTTTGGGTTGTAAAGGATCTTATTTGGGTAATACTCTTCCAAGATTTGAGCTGTTACAACTTCAACTGTTTTCAAATGTTTAGGCAATTGATCGGGTCTTAGAAGCTCAGAGGATGGAATGATAATCATGACTATGAGAATGAGTAGAACTAGGCTTTTCTTGAACATGATGGAAATCACTCTTTACATAAATTTGTATAACTTGAAAACCACTCCATTGTATAAGATAAATGTGTGGAGATTGTGAAAAAAGTATCAATTAAAATAGAGCGAACGTTCAAAGTTCCATGAAGTGTAAAAACGAGGCTGTGCGAAAAGTGGTCTTTAATCACTTTTCGCACAGCCTCGTTTTTTAGTTGATAATTGGAAATGGTTTTTGCTCCTTCCAGTCCGTTATGAATGCTTTTTGTTGAGGGTTAAGGTTTTTTGGAAGGTTCGTTCGCTTGTAGAAGCGATGCTCACGGTTGGCTTCGTCTTTTATTTTGACTTTACCAGTAAACTCCGTTGTGAAGAAAACAACCTGAAGAATAAATGCTTTTTCTCCGAATTTATTTGTGACGAAGCAATCCCTACCCGATAGCATGCCGAAGAGCTGCACCGTTTCAATCGTTAAAGCTGTTTCTTCTAAGACACCACGGATGGCGGTTTCCTCGTATTTTTCACCAAGCTGCATCATTCCACCAGGTAAACTCCAATAGTTCTCACCTGGATTTCTTTGCAGCAAGATTTTATCTTCTTTTTCAATAATAATTCCACATTTAATGTTGATGTGCTCTTTATTTACAGAAGTCTGTCGTCCCAAAATGAGTCCTCCTCTTGCGCATGTATACTCTTTGTTTACTATACAAGAAAACAGCTTGAAATGAAAAGTGCTTCCCTAGTGAATAAGTATTAAAAGGCTGTGATAACTTGTATCACAGCCTCTTCACACTCTCTATTTAGCGAAAAATAAATAATATTTATTGTAAATTCGATAGTATTCTTCCTTGGTAATATCGAATTCTTCCATAACAGCATTAACAATTGTATCTTTGTCTCGTTTTTGATTAAAATATTTTCCATATTTGGTCAAGAGATTGAAGAAATTTTCTCCGTAAAGATAAATATCAATATCATCATGACCATTCACTTTTTCTTTTGGTATTTGGGCAAGTAGGATGTCATAGTCCTTTTTAAATTCGGAAGAAGTATATATTACTTTTTGATTAATGGAAAGATAACTTGTAACTTTATAAATCATTTGTTTATTTGGCAATGTATTATTATACTGGAATGCCTTGTTATTGGAGTGTGCAGTAACCATAATATCGAATTTGTATAAATCATTTTTGTACTCATTATGAAGTAATTCAAATCGTAACTTCTTGCTGAAATATTCGAAATATGCAAATTGCGAAATGGGCTGTAAGTTATCGAAACTAGTATCTATATCAAGATCAATGTTAATCGTATTATTTTTCATGTTTGTCTTTAGATTAGAAAATGGCAGGTTTTTGTTACTTTCTGTAAGAATTTGATGCGATTCTTGTTGTAGTATTTTCATTTCTTTATGTGTTTTATATGAATTTAGTAACTCTAAAGCCGCAATAAGTGATATTGCTAGCAGCACAAGTATGAGCAATCTTTTTTTGAACATTCTATTATCACCCTCTTGGGTATTTTTAATATATTTAGTATTGAAAATTATATAAAAAAAGTATGTTTAGTTTATGGGAGATGTGTATCAATTTAAAAAGTATTTGCTTGTATAAGTTATCTTTTTCTATTTTTCCCTATTAAAGTAATTTTAATTGTAGTAAAATATTTAATAATTATGTAATATAGAATTCAAATAGTTTTCACATAATACCATGCTGACGGTAGTCAGCTATTTTTTTGTGAAAAAATTTAGTCGAAACTTAAACTAAATGGTAACTTCCTGCGTCTATATAGTTAGACATAATAATAAGTAGATGAACAAGCATGACTAGGGGAGAATTTTATCCCGTTCAAACTAGTGCTAAGACTCCCACTTCAACAAGGCAGTGAAGACACGTAGATGAGTAAGTGGGAGATCAACCACCAGTAAGAACCCGATTGGTTCAACTAATAATCGGTGGGGAATGGATGAAAACCCTCACCGATTAAAGTTTCACTTTATTTTTACTAGAATGTGTGTTTCTGAAGCAAAAGGTAGATTAGAGGGGGAAAATGATGAAAAAAGGTTTTATGTTTGCAATTATTGGTTTATGCTGCGGAATAGCATTGGTAGCTATGTTAGCTTTTAGTAAGATGGAGCAGCAAGCAAAGGGAGGGTCGGAAAAAGCCAGTGCATCGGAAAAGCCCGCCAAACCAGAGAAGTCGGTCACAATCGAAGTCAATAATTCGACGTTCGTTGCAAATGGTGAAAAAATGCAAATTAGCGAGAATGAAAGCATTGTACCAGTTATTCGTCTCAATGACGTATATGTACCTGCTAGAATCATAGCAGAGCAATTCGGCGCTAAAACAGAGTATCAAGATAACGTCTATACAATGACGTACAAGGATACAAAAACACAATTTTTTATCGGTCAAAAAGAAGCACAAATAGATGGTAAGATCGTGTCTAATACGGTTCGTCCATTCGAGAATTACGGTGAAGTATATGTACCTGTTGAGATTGTAGCTAAAGGATTGCATCAGAAGGTTACACGCATCGGGAATCAAGTAACAATTGGTAAGGCACCAGCTTCTGAAATAACAATCACAAAAGAAGAGCCACAATCGAAAGAGCCCGTGGCCATTACAACAAGGATTCCTGTTCTTATGTATCATCATTTAGATCCAAATAAGCAATCAGGAACAATCATTCATCCAGATGTGTTCCGAAAGCAAATGGAGCTATTAAAGGCACAAGGCTATACAACTATTACAGCGCAAGATATATTAGATATCCAAAACGGACTACAAATCATGCCAGAAAACCCTGTCATGATAACGTTTGATGATGGTTATAAAAGCAATTTTCAGTATGTATTTCCTATTTTAAAAGAGTTAAATATGAAAGCTACCATCTTTATCATTACGGATTTTATCGAAAATCCACAAAATCATCCAAGTGAATATGAAAAGTTAACATGGGATGAAATTGAGGAAATGAGCGATAGTGGTTTAGTAGCAATTGAAAGTCATACAAATGATGCTCATGCAGCTTATGGAAAGAACGGTAAAGTGGTGGGACCAATTAAGATTCATGGTGTGTTAGAGACAAAGGAACAATATGAAACACGTATTTATAACGATTTCACGTTGTCTAAACAATTACTTGAAAACCATACAGGTAAGCCGGTTATTGCCTTCTCATATCCAAAAGGTATATATAGTCAAGAAGCTGAAGCCATCGTGAAAAAAGTTGGTTTTAAGATGTCTGTCACAACAGATCGCGGCATTTTAGACGTACAGAAAAACGGCTTATATCTCGTTCCACGCGTCAATATTCACGGCCAATTACCTCCAGCATCTGTCCTACAAACATTAGAGAAAATGAAAAATATGTAACACAAAAAAGCGATTA
>NZ_HG428743.1:38597-45413 GCF_000380245.2 Bacillus massiliigorillae | reverse complement strand
AAGCGATTACCCTCCGAGATAATCGCTTTTTTTGTATGCTACACCTCTCATCTTTTACTAGAAGAGATAGGTTATGTCAATAATCTAGCGTTTCATTTAATTAAACTTGATTGCTCTGTTCCTTCAGAAGAGGGCCAAATTTTTTCTCCACATACGCTCTAGTAAAGAGAGTTAAGATGGATATTCCTAAAGCAACGACTCCTAATTCTACTGATAGAAGGAAAACAAAAGCAGAAATACTTAATAGTAGTAATCCGTATAGATATAATTTCATTTACTCTACCAACTTTCTTAATGTTATCGTATTGCATTATCTTATTTCATATACTATAGCAATAATTTGTTAACGGAGTGTTAACAAGTACAAGTTTTCATATTTTGTTTAAAAAAATTAATGTATCTGTTTCTACGTATGAGCGAAAAGAAAGTTTCAATATATTATTATTCCCGAGAAAGAGAAATTATAAACGTTTTTTTATTTTGTTGCTGTAATGAACATCATGCCTAATGGGTGTCACAAAACTATTTAAATTCATTTTGAAATGTTTGTCCGTAGAAATAGAATGTTTTGGAACAAAGGAAATTAGGCTATTCAATAGAATCATATAGATAGTATGGAAATTCAATTTTACTTTGATTAATCGATTATAATCGATTTTTATTGATTATTGATATATAATCGATTTATGTAGACCATACTGATAAAGTGAAACTTTAATCGGTGGGGGTTTTCCTTCATCCCCACCGATTATTAGCTTGATCTCCCACTTACTCGTCTATGTGCCCTCACGGTTTTGTTGAAGTGAGAGGTCTTAGAACCAGTTTGAACGGGATAAAGAGAGGTGAAAGGGTATGTTTAAGGAAACACCTACATTAGAGTTGAAGCGTGAAGTGACGGAAGGATTGAAGAAAGAAGTCATTGCTTTTGCAAATACAAATGGTGGCAAAGTGCTAATTGGTGTAGAAGATGATGGAACGGTGATTGGCTTAGCATCTGCCCATCGGGAATTAGAGAGAATTAGCAGTATACTTCGTGACAGTATTAAGCCCGATATTTTGGTGCATACAAGTGCTCAAATTGTCACGATTCAAGGGAAGGAAATCATTGAAATTGAAGTGACAAGAGGTGCAAGAAGACCGTATCATTTGGCTAACAAAGGGATGAAGCCATCAGGTGTATTTGTACGTCATGGCACATCTGTGAGTGCTGCATCTGATGAAGCGATTCGTCAGATGATTAAAGAGAGTGATGGTTTTGATTTTGAGAATATGCGTTGCCTCAATCAACAGCTTACATTCCAAGAAGCCAAAAAGGTATTTGAGCAGCAGCAACTAACTTTTGGTGATTCACAGTTACGAACCCTTGGGGTAGTGAATGATGAGGGTTATTATACAAACGTAGCGTTACTTTTATCGGATCAATGTGAGCATTCCATTAAATGCGCAAGGTATAACGGTGATACAAAGCTTGAATTTAAGGACCGGAAAGAGTTTACGGGCTCTTTATTAAAACAAGTGAATGATGCTTTCGAATATATCCAAATGCACAATGCAACATCTTCTTATTTTAATGGTTTATCTCGTGTAGAAATGACGGAATACCCAGCTTATGCGATTCGGGAAGCACTCATTAATGCGGCTGTTCATCGAGATTATAGCTTTAGTACTAGCATTTTAATTCATCTATTTGATGATCGAATCGAATTTGTTTCAGTTGGTGGGCTCGTATCGGGCTTAACGATTACTGACATTGAGCTTGGTATTTCACAAAGTCGTAATCCAAAGCTAGCAAACATCTTCTTTCGATTAAAATGGATTGAAAGCTACGGGACGGGGCTTCAACGCATGAAAGAAAGCTATCAAGATACAGGCTTACTTCCATCGTGGGAAATTGGTCCAAACTCTTTTGTGGTCACATTACCTAAAATTGATTTAGACCATCCTTTGGAACAAGACCATGACCATGCTTCTTTATTGGAGTGGTTATCCTCACAGCCTACATTCACAAGCAAAGATGTAGAACATTATTTAAATAAAAGTAAATCTTCTGTCAGACAGTTGATTCAACAATTACTGGAACAAAAAGTAATTGTAAAGAAGGGAAATGGGCCTTCTACTAGGTATGAGGTTAGACAATAAAAGGATTTGAAATAGACAAAAACCATCTTAAAGTAAGGCATTTTTACTTTGAGATGGTTTTTCTATTGTCTAGCTTCAGCGCCCAGAGACTAGTAAACTTCGCTCTCTTCCCTACGATAGGTCAACATCGAATCGCCTATCGGCTCTTCGTGTTGTCTAGTTTCGAACGCCATCGGCTCGAAGACATAAGTCAATCAGTCCAGAAAGTTAAAAGCGACCTTCTAGCCAGCTTGCTTTATGCTTGTCACCAATAAACAGGCGTTCTCCACATTTCGGTTTTTCCTTTATCTAAAGGATGAGAGCTCCAGTTTATACGTCTCTAAACGGGCGCTTGCGCTTTTCTTGTGAAGAGATTAATTGACCGTTTATTTTCGCCATTTTAATTTAATTTATGAATTTTAAAACCTTGGCAACGCATCAACCGCATCTGCTAAGTCACTATATGAATCTTTCAAATAACGACTGGTTGTCGCTATGTTGCTGTGACCAGCAAGTCTGCGCACTTTTTCAATATCATTGTTCGTTGCCTTCAGCATCCACTTACAAAATGTATGTCGGAACATATGAGGCGTTAGCTTTTTCTTCGGTAAGCTATAGCCTTCAATCATTGTCTGAATACCACGAACAGTAAACTTCGGTGAGCGTTGACTGTAGAAGACATATGGTGAATCCGCAATATACGGTTTTTGCTCTGCCATTTTGGACCTAAAACTAAACCATTCCTGTATTTCAGCCAGCAGTATGTTGGCAATCGGTATGGTCCGCACCTTCATACCTTTTCCGACAACACGAATACGCTTTAACTCCAGGTCCACATCTGTCAGCTTGAGGCATGATAGTTCGTCCACCCTTAGTCCAGCATATGTCAGTAAGTAGATAATGGTTCTATCTCTACGAAACTTTTCTTCGGGATCAACACCACGACTTTTGACGGGTTTCTTCCTTATTATATGGAGTAAATCTTCGAACTCATCTTCCGTTAGCCACATGATCTTTTCATGCTCTTCATCTGCAGATTTCAAATCTTGAATATCTATAATTGGATTGTGCTGTATCTTCTTCATTTTCACAGCCCAATTATAAAATCCTCTTAATGCATTTAATCGACGATTGATGGTAGTGATTGCTAACGCTTTTGTATGTGTAGGATTTAACATTTCATTGATCCATTTTCGGATATCAGCTGCCGTTACAAAATCATCTGGTTGAATATGTAAATCACGGAAAAAATAAGATAAATCATTACTATAGGAAATAATGGTATTTTGTGCCATTCCCTTTTCTTGGAGAAAGGAAATATATTCCTGAATCATCGTTCACACTCCTTTCCTGAAGTTAACAGAGTGAATATTCTAACTTATCTATTAATTACGAAACATTCTAAATAAACTTTATATTATGTTAATTGCGATAATTTCTATAATTTTAATATATAAATAATTTAATATTTTTCAATTGATTTTTAATATTAATAATCTTAACAAAAAAGATTGGTTATATATGTTAAAAAAGTAAAAATAAGATAAATTGTTACCGGAGAAATAAATGGTACTTTAATCCAATTGGATATGGAAAAATATTTCTAAATCGTTGTTGAAATTTATTCACTTATATGCCGAGTATATTACTATCATTTACTATCTAAAACCCTATTGTTTTTAAACATTATATGCCGAGTTTAACACATGTTTTTTAAGAATGAACGTATATAATGTATATTATGTGCCTAGTTTGTTTTAACCATATTTTAGACGAAAATGTGTGGGATTGCAACAATTTTTCTTGGTACGAAGAAAAGAATTGAAAAAGAAACATTTTTAAGTGATAAAGAAGAAAAGAAGAATAAAATAAAGGTTGTAAATATGTAAAAGAAGTAAAAAAGAAAAAAATAAAGACAGTAAAGAATAAAAGAGTAAAAGAATAAAAAAATATAAGTATTTAACAATAAAAGAGGATGAGAAGATAAGTTTAAAAGTAGTAAAAAAGAAAAGAAGAAGTGAAGAAAAATTCAAAAGTGATAAAGAAGTAAAGAAGAAAAGTAAGTGTATTAAAAAATGAAAAGAGGAAGAAGAGAGAAAATAGAAGTATGAGAGAAGAAAGGAAGAAGTGAAGAAAAGTTTAAAAGTGATAAAGAAGAAAAGAAGGAGAGGAAGAAATGAAATGTCATAAAAAATGAAAAGAGGAAGAAAAGGGAAAATAGAAGTATGAGAGAAGAAAGGAAGAAGCGAAGAAAAGTTTAAAGGTGATAAAGAAGAAAAGAAGGAGAGAGAAAAATGAAATGCTTTAAAAAATGAAAAGAGGAAGAAGAAAGAAAATAGAAGTATGAGAGAGGAAAAGAAGAAGTGAAGAAAAGTTTAAAGGTGATAAAGAAGAAATGAAGTGAAAAATAGGAAAGAGATTCTTTTCTTCTATTAATAGATATCAGTTTATTGCAAGGATTGTTATTGTTGATGATGTATCTGCACGAGATGTATAGCTATTAGAAGGTCAATGGTTAAAAGGGAAAAGATATCGCAATTTTGGTCCTACAGGTCCATAATTATACTTACTTGATAAGGAGGAGATTCCGATGTAATCCGTTGTGGAATATAAAGTGGAGATGGAGCGATTGATCTTGGGGAACAAATGAACAAAGTAATCCCGAGTTAAGTTGAAAGTCTTTTAAATTCTTAATCTTAATGATTCTGGCAGAGATTCAATTATTTATTCAGATTACTGATTTTAAATAGAGTGGAGGACTGTACTCGATTGGTAAGATTTTGTCGTTATCGCAAGCTTTTCTCCTTGCTAGCATCTCGATGCTTTTTCAACTGCGCTGTAAAAAGGGGCTGTCTCAATTGTCATTTGAGACAGCCCCTTTTTATGAATAGGATGTGCGATGTCGCTTTTACCACCGGCATTAACAAGTAGCTTTGATAGTTTCTGTATTTACTAACAAATGCCTGTTATGCTTTTGGAGGTGTTCCTTCAGCGTTTGATACAACTACATCGATTTGGATTAAAGCATCTTTAGGTAAAGCTGATACGCCAACTGTTCTTCGTGCAGGAACACCGCCTGGGAAGAATGTTGTGTAAACTTCGTCTACAGCATCAATATCTGCAATATTTTTAAGAAAGATATTTACTTTAACCACATCGTCCATAACGTGGTTGATACTTTCTAAAATTGCCTTGATATTTTTTAAGCACTGTCCAGCCTGCTCTTTTACACCACCAGCTACTATTTGACCAGTTGTTGGGTCCAAAGGTAATTGAGCTGAAAGATGATTGTAATGAGAAAATGCTACAGTTTGTGTAGATAGAGAACACTTTGGTGCATTTTTAGTGTTGTTTGCCCATATGACAAGTCCATGTCTGTCTTCAACAGCTTGTGGTGGTGTACCATCTCCGTGTGATACCACTGCTTCAATTTGTACTAAAGCATCCATAGGTAAAGCTGAAGCTGCAACTATTGTACGTGCAGGGACATAGGCTACGGCTCTGGCGATAGCCGAGTCTGGGAAAAATGTTGTATAAACTTCGTTTACGGCCTCTATATCCGAGAGGTTTTTAAGGAAGATATTAATTTTAACAATATCGTCAAAAGGAACATCGATACTTTCTAAAATTGCCTTGATATTTTTTAAGCACTGTCCAGCCTGCTCTTTTACACCGCCAGTTACCGATCTACCAGTTTTTGGATCGATAGGTAATTGAGCTGAAAGATTGTTGTAATGAGAGAAAGACACAGTTTGTGTAGATAAAGGACTTATTGGTGCATTTGCCGTGTTATTTGTAAGCTTTATGAGATCGCCTGCTTGTGGTGCATTTGGAATTGTACCTTCACCATTTGAAACAAGTGCTTCAATTTGCACCAAAGCATCCATAGGTAAAGCTGCAACTGCGACTGTCGTCCGTGTAGGAACATAGGTAGGGAAGAATGTTTTATAAACTTCATCTACGGCGTCAATATCTTTGATATTCTTAACGAATACAGTGATTCTAACAATATCGCTCATAACATGATCGATGCTGTCTATAATTGCCTTGATATTTTTAAAGCACTGTTCAGCCTGCTCTTTTATACCGCCAGCTACTAATTTACCGGTTTTGGGTTCGATAGGTAATTGAGCTGAAAGATTATTATAATGAGAGAACGCTACAGTTTGTGAATATAGACCAATACCATTTGGAGCATTTTCCGCATTTCTTGCTACTACTGCGTTATCGCCGTTCATGAAGTTATTCTCCTTTTAGATATATTTATGTATTTCTTACAAGGTTCATATTAAAAGATATAGAAACAACTATATGTGGAATTATTCATACCCTGACTGCCAAATATTTGACGCTTCAAGAATATACAATGCATGCTTTTGTAATATTATAAATGGTGTGAATGCAACTGAATTTGATTTAAATATTGAATGATAACGCTTTCAATACGGTCGTGATAATTTTATCGTAATAACTGGAAGATAAGAGTGTATATTCACTGAATATTATTCGGGGAAAATATATAAAATTAATTATTTATTCAATTACTATACTTTTTATTTATTATCAGAATATTGTGGTCCCTGGTGGTGGTTTTAGTATTATGTTAAGGACTTTCATTTTACCATTATTTATAAGACAAATTACAGCAAGATGGAAAAGAAATATGGACAGCACAATCAACAATATATACAAAAACAG
>NZ_HG428743.1:0-38576 GCF_000380245.2 Bacillus massiliigorillae | reverse complement strand
ATGAGGTGGATTTTTTTATTTGTTTTGTTCTTCTTTGTACAACTCCACAGCTTCCTTCAATGAGAAATGTCTTTTGACAATCGCATGGATGGCTTTTATCATGGCGGTTGGATGGGAGGACTGCCAAATGTTGCGACCCATATCGACTCCGGCTGCTCCTTGTTGTATGGCATTGTATGTGAGTTCTAGTGCCTGCTCAATCGTATCGAATTTTGGTCCGCCAGCAATGACAATAGGTGCAGGACAAGTTCTAGTGACTTTTTCAAAATCCTCGCAATAATAGGTTTTTACAATGTCGGCTCCCATTTCAGCTACCACGCGTGAAGCGAGAGAAAGGAACCGAGCGTCTCTTTTTTCTAATTCCTTACCAACCGCAGTAATTCCTAGGACAGGTAAACCATAATCATGTGCTTCGGTTACTAAATGAGCTAAGTTTGTAACGGTTTGCGTTTCGTAATCAGAGCCAATAAAGACAGAAACACCAACACCTATAACGTTGTGCCTTATTGCTTCTTTTACTGTTGTAACTAGAGTTTCGTTCGATAAATCTTTTCCAACAACCGTTGGGCCGCCTGATACGCGCAGGACCATTGGTGTTTCGGTTGTATCTGGGATGGAAGAGGATAGTACGCCACGCGTTAAATACAGGGAATCTGTATAAGGTAGTAATTCCCTTACTGTCCTTTCTGGTTTTTCTAATCCTGTTATCGGCCCTAGAAAATAACCATGATCAATCGCTAGCATGACAGCTCTCCCGTTTGGAAGAATTTTATTTAATCGATTTTTTAAACCCCAACTCATATTCTTACTCCACTCCTTTAGTAATAATCGGTGCATCAATAGCGACGGAATCATTGACTCCGATATGCGGTGATTTGATAAAGACGGCTTTAAATGGTGCAGTCGATGTATTAATGAGGTAATGAGAATCACCGGGACTGCATTGAATCATATCGCCTGGTTGTACGGGGTATCGTTGATTATTTATATAGAAGTCTATGTTTCCTTCGAGAATATAAAATACTTCTTCACAAGTTGTGTGGTAGTGATTTTGAAAATCTTGACCAGGCTTTAAAACAACGATGCCTAAATCAATATTAGGCCCTTTCGTTAAATATTTTGGTCCGTTGTCTCCAAATCGGTATTCAAAATCACTTTCATGTACTTTTTTCATCTATTATCTCCTTTCCAAATGAAGCATCAATTTTAGAGTCCGGGCGCTTTCCACATATGTGTGGTGAGTCCAGCATCTGCTAATTTCAATTGCTCTTTGTATACTTGTTTCCAAGTTTGATAGATGTCTTGATACTTTTGATGATTCTCCATATTGGGGATGTGAATACGATCCCACTCGATGATGGATTGAACGCCTTCCTGAATAGTTGGGTAAAGCCCTGCACCTACGCCTGCATAGAGAGCCGTGCCAAGCGCTGCAGCTTCTTTGACTATCGGAATTTTAACGGTTACCCCTAATACATCAGCCAATGTTTGACTCCATAGCTTTCCTTTCGATGCACCACCAGCAAAGATAACTTCTGATGGATAGAATCCGATTTTTTCTTTAATAAGTTGGAGGTTTCCTAGTGTGATTAAAGTAGCGTTTTCTTGGAGGGATTTAAACAGTTCTTTTTTTCCGGATTTTAGAGGATCTAGGCTAAGGTTAATGAAGGAAGGTGCGGCGTGTCGCCATGACATATAGTTCATCGTATCAGAGAAAATGGGAATGATGCCATGCGAGCCAATAGGAACATCTTTTGCTTGTTCTTCGAGAAGCTCATATACATCTCTTCCAGATAGAATTGCTTCTGTTTGTTCAAGTTGGCAGAATGCATCTCGAAACCATCTCATAGCAAGCCCTGGATTAAAGGCGATTGTTTCAATTTGCCATACATTCGGTACGGCATGGCAATTAATTCGTAAGTGTCCATCGGCGTCTGTCAGAGGTTCTTGGATGTTGATGGTTTGTTGCCAAAAGGACCCGCCTGAGATGACGGTTTGATTGGCATGAATCGCTCCAACACCGACAGTGGCCATTTGGGCATCTCCGCCTCCCGAAACGACTACTGTTGCTTGTGATAAATTTGTTTCACGGGAAACATTTTCCGTAACGTTTCCTAGAATGGTTCCAGCTTCGTTAACAGCTGGGAATAAGTTTGTTTTGATGCCACATATGTCGGCAATTTCTGTTTTCCATTGGCGCGTCTTTACATCAAAAATACCTGTTGTACAACCATTAGAAGGGTCCACTTGTAGCTGGCCTGATAGTTTATACAATATCCAATCATTAATCATCGTAAGTGAAGTAGCTTGTTTGTAAATGTCAGGTTTATGATTCTTTAACCAAAGTAGACGGGGAAGGGCACCTAAAGCAAAAGTTTGACCAGATAAGTGATATATTTTCTTTTCTATATCAGCATCTAGCGTTTTTAAATATTTCACTTCCTCGGTTGCTCTAGCATCTACATTGGCACACGCCCATATTTCCTGACCTTTCTTATCGTAGAGCACAAAGCCTTCACGCATACTGGTTGCGCTAATGGCTTTAATATCTTTTGGGTCTATATTGGTTTTCTGTAAAAGCTGTTCGACACACGATAAGATGAGTTGCCAGTTCTCGGTATAGTCGAAATCCATTGAACCAGGGTGCTTTTCATCGGCTACATGTATCCATTCTTTCTGTGCAACCCCTATTTGAGTGCCTTTTGTATCAAATAGAACGGCTCGAACACTACCTGTTCCTGCATCAAATGCCAGCAAATATGACATGATTCTAGTCAACCTCCATCTCCAGTAAAGATTTTGCGGTTGCTTCATCGGTAATCAGTGTTTGCACGTATTTTCCTTTTAAAGCTCCATATATGGCTGTGATTTTGTTTTCTCCTCCAGCAACGGCAATAACATTTTGTAATTCTTTTAATAAGGAAAGTTCTGTACCAATTAATCGTGAATGATGTGGTAATTCCAATATTTCTCCGTCTTTATTGAAAAACTGTCCTAAAATATCACCTACAGCGTGCTGTTGTTTAATATGCGTAAGCTCATGAATGGTGAGTTTTTCTTCTACTATAATGGTTGCTTCAGGGGAGATTCCCCCAATTCCTACAATGATATATTTGGTTAGCTTGGCGAGATCTAAAATTTCTTTAACGGAAGGCTCGCTTAAAAACTTACTTGCCATTTCTTCAGAGGATGCTAAAAAAGGTGTAGGGATGATATGGATTTTGTGAAACTTCCCTATACCACCATGCCCGATACTACTAGTGGGTAAGTAATAATTAACGCCTCCCGTTAAAGTGACCATGGAAATAGGACGGTCGGTGTCAAAGGAAAGTTGGTCAATCGTATCGGATACAGCTTTACCCCAGCCGAAACCTAATAAATCATGTTGTTCGGTTTTACTTTGGATGTATTGTGCGGCAGCTTTTGCTAAGGAATGGCTTAAATCGGTAGGGTTTATAGGCGTTGGAATGATAAAAGCATGGGGTAACTTATACTTTTTCTTCAAATCTTGTTCAATTTCTAAACAGTTGCTTCCCGTTCCTTGAATATGAAATTGAACGATTCCATCTGCTCGTGCTTTATCGAGTAGGCGGACTACTTTATTTCTAGATAATCCTAGAATCTCGGCGATTTCGTTTTGAGTGAGATTTTCTTTGTAGTAGTACCAAGCCACTTTGATTAAGACATTTTCTGTATAGATATCATTGTTCATGTTATATCTACCTTTCAACTTTTGTCCGGTACATAAATTTTTGTGAATTATAAAAAGAGTATATGCATCTACTTTGTGTTCATTCGATAATTTTTTGGAGGATATATTGACGAAAAAAGAGGATGAATTATAAGTGGGATAAATATTCTAAATGCGAATGTGTAAACATAAAATCCTGTATTAAACAAATGATTACTTATTCTTATTTTGAAAGCGCTTATATTCATTAATAAGGTGGTTAAATAATGAGTAAAGTGGAATATTTGCTTGAAATTCAAAATTTGCATAAAGAATTTGAAGGTAACACCGTATTAGACGATGTAAGTCTTACGCTTCAAAATGGTGAAGTGCATGCGCTTGTCGGAGGGAATGGAGCCGGAAAATCGACATTGATGAAGATTATTACTGGCTTATACAAGGCTGATCGAGGTGCGGTCAAGGTGAAAGGTCATCCAGTGACCTTTCGAAATACGTATGATGCACATCGGAACGGTATTTATCTCGTTCCTCAAGAACCACTTATATTTCCGAATATGAGTGTGGAAGAGAATATTAGCATGGGTTTACCTGGCTCGAAACTGGATGTGCGAAAGAAGATTTATCGCATTTTGAATCGGTTAGGTTGGAAGCTCGACCTACAAAGAAAGGCGCATCTTTTAGCTGTAGCCGAAAAGCAATTAGTTGAAGTGGTGAGAGGTTTAGTGAGAGAAGCAGAAATACTGATCTTGGATGAACCAACTTCCGCGTTAACATTTGGTGAAATTGAATCATTATTTGCGACCATTAAACAGCTCAGGAATGAAGGCATAGGAATTTTCTATATTACGCATCGATTCTCAGAAATTTTCATTTTGGCTGATTCTGTTTCAGTCTTGAGGGACGGACATATCTCTGCATCAGGACCAGTGTCGGAGTTTAATTATGAGAAGCTAGTTCAAGGCTTAGTTTCGGAGCATGTACGGATAGAAACCACTTTATCCGAAGATATTGAAGAAGCAGAAGTGAGTCATATGCCGAAAAAGTTGACTCTTCAAGTTGTGAAATTAGGTAACAAGCATTTTCACGATATTTCCTTTGATATTTATTCGGGAGAAATTGTTGGTATTGCGGGTGTTGTGGGTGCTGGGCGAACAGAATTAGTTGAAGCAATTTCAGGAATGGAGCCTGTTGAAGCCGGAAAGATTTTTTTAGATGATAAAGAAATGAATGCGTTAAATAGTCGGCAAAGAATGAATCATGGTCTTGTGTATGTGCCGGAAGACCGCCTTTCCCATGGTATTTTTCCGATTACTTCTATTAAAAATAATATATCCTCTATCATCCTATATAAGTTAAAGGGTTTATTCCTCCCAATTAAACGTGAAAAAGAACTTTCCTTACACTATATCTCTGAATTAAAAGTAAAGGCCACACATATGAGTCAAGAGTTAAAGGACTTATCAGGTGGTAACCAACAAAAAGTCGTGCTCTCTAAATATTTAGCTACTACGCCCAAGGTCATCATATTAGATGAACCTACCCGTGGAATTGATGCCAGTGCACGCAACGATATTTATCGTATCATTCGAAAGCTAAAAAGGCAGGGTTTAGCTGTTTTATTGATTTCTTCAGATATGGAAGAAATTCAAAAACTGAGTGATCGAGTGCTTGTCATGCATGAAGGAAGAATTGTAAATGTTTTACAAAACGAGGAAGTCACCATTGAAAATATCACGTCATCAGCTTTCGGAGTGAAAAAAGGGGGGGGATACAATTGGCATTCTTGACCCGACTTCTTAAGACGCGTGAACTATCTATCGTTCTATTGATGGTGCTATTCTTCATCGTGATTGGCTCAATTAATAGCAATTTTGTATCGGGTGATACGATTTCACTTATGGTGAAGGCAAGTACGATACTCTTGATTATGGCTGTTGGTCAGTCATTTGTGTTATTTACATCAAATATTGACGTTTCTGTTGGTTCTATTATGGGGCTAAGTGCAGCTGTATGTGGTGTGCTGTTAACGAGTGGCATGAATGTGGTGTTGACGGTGTTTATTGTATTATTTGTTGGCATAGCAACAGGCTTTGTGAATGGAATCGGTGTTTCTTTATTCCGCGTCCCTTCTATTATTATGACGTTAGGAACGCTAGGTATTATTCGTGGGATTATGCTGATTTATACGGAAGGTATGTGGATTGAGGACATTCCGAATTTTTATAAGAAGTATTCAAGTATGGAGTTTCTTGGCGTGACATTTCCCGTGTGGATGGTCATTGGTTTAGTGATCATCGCACATGTATTTCTTAGTAGAATGAAATTTGGACGTTATTTTTTTGCTGTTGGAGATAATGAAGATGGCGCTAAATCAGTAGGATTACCTGTCTTTCAAGTAAAATTACTAGCGTTTATTTTTTCTGGGCTTTCTGCTTCAATTGCTGGTCTTATCTTTGTTATGAACATCGGCTTTGTGCCGAATCAAACTGGAAGTGGCATCGAACTGCAAGTGATTGCAGCAGCTGTCTTAGGTGGCGTGAGTTTAACGGGAGGTCTAGGGAGTGTAGTAGGCGCTAGTTTAGGGGCTATTTTTTTCACTATTATAAGCAACTCACTGATTTATCTTAAAATACCAGCATACTGGAATGATGCGATATCTGGTTTTCTATTACTTCTAATTGTTGTTGGTGATTCGAAATTTAAAAGCTATTTATTTAGTAAATCGTTCAAACGAACGTATGGAAAATCAGTTTTGAAGAAGGGAGAGAATGACCATGACAAAGAAGATCAAGTGGTTCGTTAAGTGGGAATTGTTCTTATTTCTCTTTTTATTCGTTGAAATCATCGTTTTTGGTCAACTATCTCCTGGTTTCATCGATGTCAATAATCTCCTTTACAGTATGAATGATTATGCGTATATTGCGCTGGCGGCTATTCCGATGACGTTTGTGATTGTGACGGGTGGGATTGATGTTTCCATTGGTTCTGTCATGGGACTGTCTTCTATTCTTTTAGGTGTGCTCTGGATGAATGGCGTCAATTTATATGTAGCAATTATCATCACGATACTAGCTGCGGCAGTTGCAGGGCTTTTAAATGGATTGCTTGCGGCATTGACGGATGTGCAGCCATTAATTATTACATTAGGGACGATGTTTTTATTTTCCGGCATTGCACTTATTTTATCGGGAGGAGCTAGTGCTTCGGGGTATGAGGGAATT
Source organism: Bacillus massiliigorillae (assembly GCF_000380245.2). GTDB lineage: Bacteria > Bacillota > Bacilli > Bacillales > DSM-1321 > Bacillus_AD > Bacillus_AD massiliigorillae. The sequence continues at coordinate 31,664 of NZ_HG428743.1, read as the reverse complement.
AGTGGCTTTCCGGATTCCTTTGTCGAGATTGCGAATGGGAGCTGGCTTGGCATTCCTAATCCCGTTTGGTTTATTGTGATTTGTATCATCCTATTCGGTGTTTTACTTCACTTGACGCGTTATGGGCGTAACGTGTTTTTAGTGGGGATTAATATAAAAGCAGCTAACTATTCAGGTATACGCACAAAATGGATTGTGATGAGCACATATATTTTATCAGGGATTGGAGGAAGTATTAGTGGTGTTTTACTAACATCCTATTTTAGCTCGGCACGTTCAGATCTAGGAGCAGAAGCTATTTTGCCTGTTATTACAGCTGTTGTGTTAGGTGGAACAAGTATTTTGGGAGGGAGAGGAAGCATTCTCGGGACAGCAATCGCAAGCATTGTTATTGGTATGATGCAATATGGCTTACAAATGGTCGGCATGTCCAGCCAGCAAACAAGTGTTGTAATAGGTTCATTGCTCATTATTGCCGTGTTATTAAGAAATTTTAATTGGCATAAAGTGAAACTTTAATCGGTGGGGGCCTTCATCCCACACCGATTATTAGTTGAACCAATCGGGTTATTACTGGTGCTTGATCTCCCACTTACTAGTCTATGTGCTTTCACTTCCTTGATGAAGTGGGAGTCTTAGCACCAGTTTGAACGGGATAAAGTGACTACTTTATTTAAAAATCGCAAGTCATTAGCGAACAAATAAGGGGAGGTATTGTTATGAGTAGAAAACGATTATTATCTGTTTGTGTGATTTTCTTATTAATAATAGGAACATTACTGGGCTGTAGTGATAAGCAATCTAGTTCATCCGATTCAAAGAGTAAAGATTCGGGCAAAGAAAAGGTAGAAAACAAGGCAAAGGATGTAAAACTGGCATTTATACCAAAGCTAACAGGAGTAGGCTTCTTTACCTCTGGAGGTCAAGGGGCAAAAGAAATGGCTGACTCATTAGGCGTCGAGCTGAAATACGACGGACCAACAGAAGCTTCAGTCTCTGGGCAGGTACAATTCATCAATAATTTTACAAATCAAGGTTATAAAGCGTTAATGATTTCTTCTGTTTCAACGGACGGTCTTAGCCAAGCACTTAAAAGAGCTAAAGCGCGTGGTGTTAAGATCCTTACATGGGATTCAGACGTGAATCCGAAAGACAGATCATTCTATATCAATCAAGGCACACCTGACCAACTGGCTGAAATGTTAATCAAGATGACGTATGACCAAATTGGCGATAAAGGCAAGGTCGCCTTCTTCTATTCAAGCCCTACTGTAACGGACCAAAATCAATGGGTTACAAAGGCAAAAGAAATCATTGCTAAAACATATCCGGGCTGGCAAATCGTCACGACACAATACGGTGAAAACGATGCGCAAAAATCGTTATCTGTTGGAGAAAATATTCTAAAAACATACCCAGATATTGATGCGGTTATTGCTCCAGATGCGACAGCTCTTCCAGCCATGGCGCAAGCTGCCGAAAACTTAAAGAAAGCTGGCAATGTTGTCATTACAGGCTTTTCAACACCTAATGTAATGAGAGATTATGTAAAGCGAGATACAGTGAAACAATTCGGTCTGTGGGATGTGAAAAAACAAGGCGCTCTTGCGGCATATGTAGCGTATTTAATGACGGTAGAAGGCAAAGAATTAAAAGTGGGCGATGAGTTTGAAGTGCCAAATATCGGTAAGGTGAAAATAGAGCCAAATACAATTCAAGGCTATGATTACACAGCCGAGGATAGTGGCATTATTCTATTGCCAGAACGAGTTGTGTTTACGAAGGATAATATTGATAATTACGATTTTTAGAGATAGGAAGTGTAATTGATAAAAAAGTATTTGATTAAGGAAGAATATCCCTACTAAAAGCAATATTAAGTAGGGATATTTTTTATGATAACGAAAATAACGTAATGTACATAGGGTGTGGAATGAAGGAGAAATTCATTTGTTTCACTTTTAAGTAGCAAAGGACTTATAAATTATATTAGAGAGGGAATATGTTGGATATTGTATGTAAACCCTATACAATATTTATAGAGGCATTGGCTGATAGATTTGATAGGGGGATTCACATGATTAAAGAAGTGATTTTAGAAAGGGTAACCGAAACATTATTGGTTCAAAAAGATATTGATAAAGATGTAGGTGAGGGAGGTGGCGTCTTAATCGGACTTGATGAATTCACGGATCTTTATACGGATAATCCAACATTTAAAGTATCTGTTTTAGATGATAAGACTTTTAAATTCTTAGCTGTTTATTTATTTACTTCTGAAAAATATTTGAGTGAAGGTGGTTTACATAATGAATGGCACAACGTTGTTATTCCGTACTTATCTAAAATATATGATTGTAGAAAGATGTTCCATAATACATTCGATTTAATTTAGGGATAATAGCTTACAATAATCAATGGCTGGGATAAAGGAGAAATTATCTAGAGGTTGTGAATAATTACACTTAAACAATCAAGTGTATTAGCAGAAATACTGGGCTGTCATTTAGACGGCTTTTTTGTTATTCTACAAACGGTGCAGAATAGTTCAAAAAAATGGATAGAAGTAAGGTTTTTATATTTAGGCTATAGCTTACTTTTTTTCGCATAGGCAACTTTTTTATATGCCTCTTAAATATGTAAAGACAAGCAAAAAGGTTGCTGTAGACCCACTCGTACTTGAGTTGTTACTATTAATAGGAACTCGAGGAAGGGGTAAGCAGCAATGGAACAAGAAAAGTATGATAACCTCAAATTAGGTGAACGTGGAGCCATCATTAGTATTGTAGCTTATATTATTTTATCAATACTTAAACTAGTAATTGGTTACACAAGTGGTTCAGAAGCGTTACAAGCTGATGGTTTAAATAATACTACAGATATTATTGCCTCAATTGCCGTTCTTATTGGACTTAAAATGGCTCAAAAGCCAGCAGATCATGACCACAAGTATGGACATTGGAAAAGTGAAACAATAGCATCTATGGTTGCTTCGTTTATTATGATGGCAGTAGGAATTCAAGTATTAGGAGATGCTATTCTTTCAATGTTCCAAGGAGATAAAGAATCACCTGATATTCTTGCAGCATATGTCGGATTAGGTTCAGCTTTAGTTATGTATTTTGTATATCGTTATAATAAGAACTTAGCAGAGAAGATTAATAGTAAAGCAGTAATGGCAGCTGCGAAAGACAATCTTTCTGATGCTTGGGTAAGTATTGGTACAGCAGTTGGTATTCTTGGTTCTCAGCTAAATATGGCTTGGCTAGATACTGTCACAGCATTGATTGTTGGATTTTTAATTTGTAAAACTGCTTGGGACATTTTCAAAAATGCTTCTCATGAACTTACAGATGGGTTTGATGAAAACATCCTTCAAGAATATAAAGGTGTTATTGCTAAGTTAGATGGAGTTAAAGGAATAAAAGAAATTAGAGGCAGAAACTACGGCAATAATGAAGTGATTGATGTCGTTATCCTAGTTAACTCAAAACTAGGAATAACTGAAGCACATGATATTGCTAATAACGTTGAAGGTATAATGATGAGAGAACATGGTGTATATGAGGTTCATGTTCATGTTGAGCCTAATTAATTATAAAGAAGTTAGATTTTTAATTTTATATCTAGTATTCATATAAACGAAAAAGGCTGCATATTAGCAGCCTTTTCTTATTCTACAAACAGAACAGTTTAGTTCAATAAGAATTGCAACACTAGGTAGATGTCCAATCCCAACTCGTGACTCCGCACTAATGGTGATTGGACGTATTAAAGGAAATACATCCCCTAGTTTTTTCAACTAGTACCAATGAATATTAATTGAATTTTATTGAAAGTCTTATTAAAATGATAACTATTATCAGTGGAATAACATTAGATAATTAATTTTACAACAAAGAGGTTACGAGAATGAATGTATTAGTCGTTAAAGCAAATAATCGCCCTGATGGAATTTCAACAAAAATGTTCGATACTTACATAGATGAAGTATCAAAAGTAGCGAATCTAAATGTCTCTATATATGATGTGTTCGAAGAAGAAATGCCTTATTTAGGTCAAGAGCTTTTCGATGCAATTGGTAAATTGCAAAATGGGGAAGAGCTATTAGATGTAGAATCACGGTTACTTACTGCAAAGCAAAAAGCTAAAGATGCTGTTTCTGGGGCAGATGTAGTTGTGTTTGCTTTTCCACTTTGGAACTTAACAATCCCTGCTAGATTGCACACTTTCTTTGACTACATTTCCGAAGTAGGCTTCTCATTCAAGTATAATGAGCAAGGTCAATTAGTAGGTCTACTGGAAGGGAAAAAAGTAGTTATCTTATGTGCAAGTGGTGGCGTATATTCAACACCTGAAATGAAACCATTAGAAATGGCTGCAAACTATGTTAGAAATACTACAGTAGGTGTATTTGGTATGACATTAGCCGATGAAGTTATTATTGAAGGGCATAATGCTAACCCTTTAAAAGCAGAAGAGATTATTGGTGAAGGTTTAGAACGAGTGAGAGCATCTATTCATAACTTAGCTTAATATCTTAATAGAAAGAGAATGAAGGGAAAATCCATTCATTCTCTTTTCTTTTCATTAAGAGGACTGGCTCTATCAATGAAATTAGATAGTAATAACCATCCGGTGTTCTTGATGCATTATCATTTTGGACTCGATATCGCAGACAACTGTTTGACAGTGAAATACTTGATTTTGCAAAAGAGCTATTTGTTAGTGATGATTTTGCTTCGTAATATCAAGCGATTTAGGAATTAGAATGAAGACAATGACTGCTACTATCATCATTATAATTCCACCTATTAAGGCTGTTGTTACAAAAGAGTCATTAAACGCAGCAGTAGCTTCAGTAGCAAGCTTAGTAAAGCCCGTTATCTTAGCAACCTCAATAGCACCTACAACGGATTCGTTAGCTATATGAGCTAATTCACCAACAATTCCATTGGATGAAAATGCTTCAATATCTAAATAGGAGCGATAAAGCTGTGATGCAAGACTCCCAAGAACAGCTACACCAAACACGTTGCCAAGATCATACATGGATTCTTCAATTGCAGCAGCATTTCCTGCTTTTTCCGTTGGCGTTTCCAACATTATGAGAGCAGAAGCAACAGCTAACGAAGCAGTACCAGCTCCGACTAATATTAGTGCTACAGCTAAGGTTGGATATGTTAACGGATGTCCAAAGAAATACATAATGAACATGCCAATAGCTGCAATTGCAATTCCAATTGGTAGTACAATTTTTGCGCCTAGACGTGCTGCTAATCCCGGAGCTAATGGAGCGAAAACCATTGCTCCTACTGCCATTGGTAACAGATAGAATCCTGCTTTAAATGGTGAAAGTCCTTCAACCACTTGTAACCATTGGGCGACTAATAAGATGACAGAAGCCATTGCAAACATGGTCATCAGTGCCGCAATTGTACCAGCTGAGAAAGGACGACTATTAAATAGCCTCACATCAAGCATTGGCTTAGAGCTTGTTAAATTACGTCTTACAAACAATATGAGCATAACGAAGGCAGCTACAATAACAATCCACGGTGTTAATTCAGAAAGCCCTTCTTTTGAAAATTCTTTAATGCTCCAAACAAGTGCAATCATACCTGCGACTGATAAAAAAGTAGACGGTATATCCCAGCTATGAGCTTGTGATTTTGATACGCGTGATTCAGGTAATAAGAATAGACCAGCAACTACAGCCAGTAAAGCGAATGGAACATTAATTAAAAAGGCTGAATGCCATGAAAACTCTTCAAGTAAAGCTCCTCCGATAATTGGACCAAATACAGTACCCACAGAAGAAACAATCGACCATACAGCCAGTGCTGTTGCTCTTTCTTTAGGATTTTCAAAGATTACACGAATCATAGAAAGTGTCGTTGGCATGATTAGAGCGCCAGCAAATCCGAGAAGAAATCGAATAGCGATTACATAGGATGCACTTTCGGCAAAAAATATGAGTAAAGATACTAAGCCGAATAGAGCAAAGCCAGTTAATAAAGCCTTTTTACGTCCCCATTTATCGGCTAGAGCACTCATAGGAATAATAAAACCAGCTAAAATGAGTGAATAGATATCAACAATCCATAACTGTTGAGTAGAAGTGGGATTTAAATCCCTCACAAGGTCAGGTAAAGCCATAATAAGAATAGTCATATCCATCATAACAACGAATAAGCTAGCTGCAAGAACAATCAAAGCAGTCCATCTCTGCTTAGCTGTCATCATATCTGACGTTTTCGAAAAAAATGAAGCCATCTAATTTCTCTCCTTTTTAATCATATTTTATAGACCGACCGTACGGTCTATGGGAGGAGTATATCTTATAAAAATAGTTTATTCAAGTGAAAATTGCGTGGGTTTTTTTGAATTTAAATGGATAAGCAGTATGATAAGCCATAGAAACGAATAGTTATTGTTTATGCTATAATGAATAACAATGAAAATTTCTTCACAGTAGGAGTGAAAAATTTGAGAGAAAAGATACTAAAGGTGGCAAAAGAACTATTTATTAAAAATGGTTATAATGCTACTACAACTGGGGATATTGTGAAATATTCTGGCAGCAGTAAAGGGAATCTATATTATCATTTTAAAACAAAAGAAAATCTCTTTTTAGAAATTATAAATATTGAAGATGAAAAATGGTTTGAAAGATGGCATGAGGAAGAGAAAAAATGTCAGAGCAATAGAGAAAAGTTTTATTTATTTAACGAATTATCCATTAAAATGGATGCCTACTATCCTTTGCAAACAGCAATTCTTGAATTTTATGCTAGAGAACATGAATCAAAACATATTGAGGAAAAAATAAAAGAATTCGAACAGCGATATGTGGACATGTACTATGATATTTTTAGTGCTGGAAATAGAGAAAATGAATGGCAAATTGAAGATATTGAATCTGCTGGTCAGATTGCAGCTGCAACAGTCAATGGAATTATTACTTTTAATCCAAAGGTTGATAAGAAAAAGAGAATGGAGCTTATGGAGCGCTTTTCTCAAATATTTTTAAAAGGCGTTGAATGAAACAACGTACCTAAGATTATCTTTACATAAAGGGCATTGAACATCATCCTTTGGCATCAAAAGATAATGCAACTTAGATTGTACGAACATATGCATTAGCAGAAGATTAAGCTGTCATTTTGACAGTTTTTTTTGTTTATGTCATGAACAGGGAACCTCATTCATCGAGGTTCCCTTAATTTTTATATAAAAATCAACATTTATCAGAGTTTTGCGGGAGAATTCATCCTTGCATATTTTATTCATAACTGAATACATCTGTTTTTTTCTATCATTACATATGTGAATAAAAACGCACTATTAATGGAGGTTTTGTGGAGTATTCTACAAAATGGCACATTTTTTGCAAGATAGTTAATAACTTTATTAACTTGTAAAAGGAGGAAATTTATGTCGAAACAAAAAGAAATGAAGCCTACGTTAACTTTGTTACCCGTCGTTTTATTTGGATTTTCATTTATGGCACTGGCAACGGTATTTAGTACATATGGTATTGCTGCTGAATTATCACATGGTATGGTACCGGGAGCCTACTTGCTAGCCTTAGTAGTGATGTTATTTACTGCTTATAGTTATGGGCAAATGGCAAAAGTCATTCCTTCAGCTGGTTCAGCTTATGCCTATACGCAACAAGCCCTTAATCCTTATATTGGCTTCTTAGTTGGTTGGGCAATCTTAATGGATTATTTGTTTATTCCTCTTGTAAACTATTTGTTATTTAGTATTTTCTTCTCTGCAGCATTTCCTTCTATTCCAGGCTATGTATGGATTCTTGGAATGTTAACGCTTGTTACGATTATTAATATTAAAGGTGTTAAACTCGCATCTCAGGCTAATACCCTCATTACGATTTTTACTTTAGCGTTTATTTGTATCTTTATTGGTTTTTGTATAAAAGAAATCTCAGCAGGAACTGGGACAGGCAGTTTCTTCAACTTCGATGCTTTCTACAACCCTGAACAGCCCTTCTCATTTATAGTATCTGGAGCCGCACTTTTATGTTTTTCATTCCTTGGCTTTGATACAGCAACAACATTTGCGGAAGAAACGATTGAACCAAAGAAAACAATTCCTCGTGCCGTGTACATCATTACCCTAACAGGTGGGTTTATCTTCATAGTAGTAGCTTATTTTGCACATAGTGTTTGGCCAGATTACAGCACATTTGCGAATCCCGATTCAGCAGCTCATGAAATTATTAAAATGGTTGGTGGAAAGACATTTGCCTCTTTCTTCTTAGCTGTATATGCTGTTACGGCTTTTGGCTCTGCAATGTCATCACAGGCAAGTGCATCTCGTGTTCTATATGTAATGGGGCGCGATGGACAATTACCGAAGAAGTTTTTCGGTACATTACATGCAAAGACGAATACTCCAGTAAATAATATTTTGTTAATTAGTGCCTTTGCCTTACTTTCATTAGTGTTGAGCTTAGGTTTAGTAGCTTCTTTTATCAATTTTGGCGCATTTCTTGCTTTTACGTGTGTAAACATATCCGTTATTTCATATTTTTACGTTAGAAAGAAAGAACGATCTGTTAAAGGAACACTTTTATATTTAATCATTCCTCTTATTGGAGCTGTTTTAGATATATGGTTGCTTATAAATTTAGATTCACATTCTAAAATTCTAGGAAGTATTTGGTTTGTGTGTGGTTTGATTTATTTATTGTTTTTAACAAAAGGGTTAAAACAAAGACCACCACAAATGGATTTAACAATTGAACAGTAAAAGGGAGAGAATCAGAATGACAAAAGCAGACTTGATTATTAAAGGAAACGCCGTTTTTACTGGCTTACAAGATCAACCAGAAGCATTGGCAATTGCTATTAAAGACAATAAAATTATTCATGTTGCGAATGAAGCTGAAATACAAGATTACATTTCACCTGAAACGGAAGTAATCTCTGCAGGTGATCGTCTTGTTATGCCGGGCTTTCATGATGCCCATTTGCATATTATGTTAGGTAGTTTATTTAGCCATTATTGTGTTTCTTTAGTAGATGTAAAATCTTCTCAAGAAGCTGTGCAGAGAGTAAGCGAGTACGCAGAAGCACATCAAGATGCCGAGTGGATTATTGGAACAGGATGGGACCATACAGCTTGGGGAGAAAAAAATTTTCCAACTCGTTATTTATTAGATGAGGTATTAGAGAATCGTCCAGTTATACTGCTGCATGCAGAAGGGCATTATGGATGGGTTAATTCAAAGGCTCTTGAGGTGTCAGGAATTACAAGAGATACGGAAAACCCTGATTACGGAATTATTTATAAGGATAATGAAGGAGAACCATCAGGTATTCTGATTGAAACGGCTATTTCATTAGTGACAGATTATGCCTATGACTTTTCAAAAGAACAGCTGAGTGAAATGGTTAGTCAATTTCTTGATCACGCAGCAGCTCTAGGGGTAACATCAGTCAATGATTTATATGCGAGTCGCGCACATGAAAAGCTAGAAGCCTACAGTGTTTACAAAGAATTTGATGAAATGAATAAACTAACAACTCGTTTTCATTTGTATCCACCATTGAACGGTGATATTGAAAAAGCGAAAGAACAACGTGCTTTATATAACTCGGGCAAGCTTCAATTAGCTGGTTTAAAGCAGTTTATTGATGGAGTTGTGACGGGCTATACAGCATATATGCTTGACCCGTATGTTGATCAACCAGAAACAAAAGGTGAGCTTGCTTATACAGTTGAGAAATTAGAAAAATGGGTTTTAGAAGCTGATCAGGAAGGCTTCCAAATACGTTTCCATACAATCGGTGACGGAGCCGTTCGTTTAGGCTTAGATTTATATGAAAAAGCACAGAAAGAAAATGGTGTACGTGATTCTAGACATGCCTTAGAACATATTGAAGTCATTGCGCCAGAAGATATTCCTCGTTTTGAGGAATTGGGTGTTATGCCATCCATTCAACCATTCCACATGGCGTTGATGCCAAGGGAAAGTCATACAACACGTGTAAGCCAAGAGAAATATGCTTATATTTATCCGAATGCTACATTGCTTCGATCTGGAGCAAAAGTTTCGTATAGCAGTGATTATCCAATTGTTCCTTTAGAACCAATGCTAGAACTATATCATGCTGTTACGCGTAAGGATATTACGTTAGAAGATACGTGGAATGAACAAGAAAAAGTAACACTAGCAGAAGCGTTACGAGCATACACAGTAGGATCTGCCTATAGTGTTTTCCGTGAAAATGAACTAGGTACAATCGAAACTGGCAAACTAGCAGATATTATTATTTTAGATCGCAATCTCTTCACTGTTCCTGCAGAAGAAATTTTACAAACAAAAGTGGCTGTAACAGTGATGGATGGCCAAAAAGTATATGAGCAAGATAAGGTAGTTTCTATCTAAATGAAAAGCCCCACTCCAGCTTAGCTTGAAGTGGGGTTTCTTTGCTTGAAACAAAGATTATAAATCTATTCGCCATTCACCTTTTTGATAAGCTCTTGCATTTCTTTACGAACTTGAGCTTTCATCGCCTCTAATTCAACATGAGACGTATGTAATATTTCTTGTTCTTCTTCTGTGATTTCTACATGTTTTATTTCCTCTTCGAAATAACGACCTTGTTTACGAAGAAGGGTATCTCTTCGTTTACATGCTTCAGCAAAAGTTGGGATTTTACCTGTTTCAATCGCATCTATTTTATTTCGTACATACATCTGTATTTTTTTGATCATGCTTTCGGTAGCAATACCCCATCCGTGTGACTGGATGTGGATATCTTCATTTTCTATTAGGATGTCGCAATAGGCATAAACGAGTGGGTGCCCTTCTTTAAAAATAAGAACAGCACTACATAAGAGGTTAGAAGGTGCATTTTGTTCCTTGGGATGTTTACATAGAATCATTTTTTCAATCATCGTTTACTCCTAAATAAATAATTTTTTAATATAATTATTTTATCAGTATTGTTATTATTTGTGGTATCTTCACTTTTTTCCATTTAGACGGTATTTTCGTAATATTTTGGTTATAGGTGTAAGTAATGAATCCTTAAGAGGATGAATGATTGATAAATTGTAATGATGGAGTTATAAAAACAAGGAAAGGATTAAATTATATTGAAATAAAATTGATAACTATTGCTATGAGGTATTTCCGTTGCATCATCTAATCAGCCTTAAGAATGAAAATCACTAAGCTATGGCAATTACAGGAGGCGATGAAGCGTCACCCCAAATTATCAAATTGAAAACTAGCTACATTACTAGGAATATCTGAATCATATATTCGTAAGTTAAAAAACACTTAAAAAGTTCGGACTAGTCTGTCTGCTAAAACCGTAACTAAATGGACGAGCTTTTAAGTAGGTACTTTCAAGCATTTGGATGCCTATTAAACAGCATAAGATATCTAACATCTGTGGAGTATGATGTAATAAAAGAAGGAAACAACCTTACCACGAAGAAACGTTGTTTTCTTCTTTTTTGTTGTCTAGCGCAAGCTCCCAGCTCCTAGTGTGCTTCGCCATCCTCCCTACGATAAGTCAACATCGAATCGCCTATCGGCTCTTCGTGTTTCCTTTATCTCGGTTGGAGAGCTCCAGCACATACGGAGCTTAGCAGGGCGCTTACGCTTTTCTTCTATATAAGTCACGTACTACGAATAAAGTACAACCCCAACCAGCCCCGAAAGTAATATCACATACAAAGGTGACCAACGAAATTTAATTAAAGCAATAAATGATAGTCCAAAGATGATCCATAAACTGAGCGTATACCACGAGAATGTAAGGTTTAGTAGGTGGTTCGTATGGGCAAAGCTCAAAGCTGCGTAGATAACTAAACTAGCAACAATAGGGCGTAAACCATAAAAAATCGATTTCACTATAGGCTTATGATGAAATTTCATAAAAAATGTAGCGACAAGAACAACTAAGAACAGAGAAGGAAGAATCATCCCAATGACAGCTATAGTTGCTCCTAGTAAACCTTCCGTATTATAACCTACTAAAATAGCGCTATTAGTAGCGATAGGGCCGGGTGACATGCCTGAAATAGCAATCATATCTGTAAATTGTTGAGCTGTCATCCATTTATGTTTGAGCACTTCTTGTTGAATAACAGGAATGATAGCGTACCCTCCACCAAATGAAACTAACCCGATATAGACGAATGTAATAAACAAATCCAAAAGAATCATAGTCCTTTCACTCGCTTTATTGATTTGTCATCAGTGGAAGTAGGTAGATTGCTTTTATTTGATTGGAGCATTCTTCTACGTTTCACATAGGTGGAATATACACCTACAATTGCTCCACATAATAAAACCAAAATAGGGTGAAGGAAAAAAAGTGCAGGAATCCCTATGAGCATGAGAACGACTGTCATTTTATCTACGGCAGCCGTTTTCACTATATTAATAGCTGCATAAGCGATCAGTGCGACTATCGTAGCCCGGATCGAAATAAAGGCAGCTTCTAACAATTGATTGTCCGCCATAGAAAAGTATGCGAGGCCTAATAATAAAACAATGAAAAAAGTAGGGAAGGAAATACCTATCATGGCGGCTAAGGCACCTTTTAGCCCATTTACTCTTTGGCCAATGAATGTTGCAACATTCACACCGATTGCACCAGGAATGGACTGAGACAATGCAAACATATCCGTGATTTCCTCTTTAGAGAGCCATTTGCGTTTTTCTACAATTTCTTTCTCAATAATAGGAATCATCGCAAACCCACCACCAAAAGTAGTTGGTCCGATTTTAAAAAACACGAAAAATATATCCCATAATTGCTTCCATTGTCGATACATCCTGCTCCCTCTTTTCAAATAAAGTAATAAGTTCCTCTTGTTATATTACGTTATCAGAATAGATAATACTGGTAAATTGCCGATGTAACATAGGGTATAACAAATCGTTATACCAGAGTATGCTTATCTCGTTTAAGCGCTAATAAGAACCCGATTGGTTCAATGAATGCAAAGAAAATCCCCACCAAGCAAAGTTTCGCTTTATACTAAAATAAGAATAGTTAGATTAATATGAATGGTAGTATAAGAGGTATTATCATGGAGGGGTATGTTTGAATATCGAACATCTTAAACTTTTTTGTTTAGTTGTAGAAGAAGGCAGTATTAGTCAGGCAGCGAGGTTAAATTACATGACACAGCCTGCTGTTACAAGGCATATTCATCATTTAGAGGATGTATATGGGGCATTGCTGTTTGATCGGACAAATAATAAATTAACAGTTACGAAAATAGGAGAACTACTCTATTCTTATGCGAAAACGATTGTAAATGAGTTTAATCAATCACAAGAAGCTGTTAATCAAGCAATAGGTAAATACAATGAAACATTACGAGTAGGAGCTTCATTTACATTAGGAGAGTACTACTTACCTAATGTATTAGGCAGGTTTAAAAAACAAAATGCGGAGCTGAATGCCAAACTCTCTATTAAAAACACACCAAGTATATTAGAAGATTTAGCAAATGATTTAATAGATATAGCTTTTGTGGAAGGGATTGTCCAACACTCCGATTTCACTGTTGAAAAATTAGCAGAAGATGAACTCATTCTTGTTTGTTCAACAGACCATCCATGGAAAAATGCTATATCGATTGATGAATTGGAAAATGAAAGAATGATTTGGAGAGAAGCTAATTCGGGAACGAGGCAGATTGTCGAAGAGGCTTTAAGAGAAAACGGTATATTGTCTAAGCTGAATAATTTCATGGAAATTGGAAGTACACAAGCGATAAAAAGTGCGGTAGAAGCAGATTTAGGCGTAAGTATTTTACCAAAACTAACGGTATTAAGTGAGTTGGCATCAGGGAGATTGCGAGAAATATCGATAAATGAAGTGAACATAACACGAAATTTATGGATTGTGAAGAAAACACAAAGGTTTACAAAAAAGGTGGTACGTGATTTTTTTGAATATGTGAAAGCATATCAATCATGATATTTTTGTAGTTTGCAAACGTTTGTAATAGTATGAATTATATTCGGAGTATGGTCGTTTAGATCATACTCTTTTTCTATGGAACAGTTTAAAAGAATACTAAATAGATGTTTTTGGAAGAGGTTGGTTAGTGAATTAAGAGTAAAAACGACGATTCTAAATTTTTTATAGTTTTTTCACAAATGATATTGATAATCATTCTCAAAAGGTTTATATTTGTAATTGTCAAAAAATATTTACGAGTGAGGGAATGAAGGCTATGAGGAAATTATTAGGGGTATTATGCTTACTTTTCGCTATATTATTGGTGGGTTGCTCTAGCAGTGACGAATCATCTACGAAAGAGGCAGGAAATGAAAAAGCGAAAAAAATTGTAAAGATTGCTTGGCAAGACAGTGGTTTCATTTCGCCATTTACATTTACGACGAGTGGACCAGGGGGATATTTACGAAATTCATTTCTATTCGATACATTGACATGGAAGGATGAAAAAGGTGTAATTCCGTGGCTAGCTACAGATTGGACACTATCGGATGATCAGTTAACATATACATTTAATTTAGAAAAAGACGTGAAATTCTATGACGGTAAACCACTTACAGCTGATGATGTGGTCTTCTCATATACGTATTTCAAGGAGCATGTTTTCCCGTGGAATGCTGATATGACAAAGGTTAAATCAGCTGAAAAAGTGAGCGACACAGAAGTGAAAATTCATTTAGAAGAACCATTTTCACCATTCATCACAGAAATTGCAGGGATTTTACCAATCATTCCAAAGCATATTTGGGAGAATGTAAAGAATCCTGTTGAGTATCAAGAAAATCAAGCGTTAATTGGCTCAGGTCCATTTACATTAGCTGAGTATGACAAGGCAGCCGGAAATTATCGATTTGTAAAAAATGACCACTACTTCAAAGGCAAAGTAAATGTTGATGAAGTCCATTACTTAGCCGTTGAAAATAAAGTTTTATCTTTACAAAACAACGAAATCTCAGCAGGTATGACATTTAATTACAAAGAAGTGGAACAAATGAAACAACAAGGCTTTGATGTAATTAAAGCAGACCCAACAGGTAGTGCAGTACGTACAGTGTTTAACTTGAATCATGAACAACTGAAGGATAAACGACTTCGTCAAGCAATCGGTTATGCGTTAGACCGTGCACAAGTTTCAGAGAAACTAACAGGCTCTAATGAACCGATGGTAGGAAATGCAGGTGTAATTCCTTTGGATTCACCATGGTATAACACAAACGTGAAGCAATATGAGTATTCTACCGACAAAGCAAATGCATTACTTGATGAGCTAGGCTACAACAAAAACACAAAAGGTGTTCGTGATGGCTTGAAGTTACGCGTACTTGTTTCTTCTACTTCTCAAGAAGCAGAGTTAATGAAGGTAATGCTTGCGAAGGTTGGCATTGACCTGACAATACAGTCTGTTGATTCAGCAGCCTTTTCAACAGTTATGTCTGAAGGCAATTTTGATATGGCGATTACTGGGCATATTGGCTTAAGTGGTGACCCAGACTTCCTACGTCTATGGTTCTCAGGACAAGCTAGTAATTCATTGGCTGGTAAAAGCGTCTTTGATAATAAGCAGTTTAAAGAATTAGCTAATTTACAACTAACCCAGACAAATGAAACAGAGCGTAAGGCTACAATCGATAAAATGCAGGATATTTTGGCAGATGAATTACCGACATTAGTGCTTTACCACCGTCCATTCTATTTCATCTACAAAGCATCTGACTTTGATGGTTGGTTTAATACGTATGGTGGTATTTCGGATGGTATACCTTTATGGGATAACAAGGCGGCGTTTATACAGTAATGAAACGATTATTCTCTTTATACGGGACAGTGTTTATCGTCTTATTATTGTTAAATTTCTTTCTACCTCGGCTTATGCCGGGGGGACCTGTTGAATTTATTGAGGGTCAGGACAGTGGACCAATGCTGACTGAAGCTCAAAAAGAATCAATGATTGAATATTATGGGTTGAATCAATCATTAGGGGAACAGTTTGTACATTACGTAAAAGGTATCGTGACATTTGATTTCGGTACATCTTTTTCTCATAAGACAGCTGTTACGGATTTAGTTCTTGAGCATTTTTCTTATACGGTCTCAATTGTTGGAATGTCTGTGGTGTTGTCGTTTGTTATTGGAATCACGATTGGGCTATTGTCTGCCTGGCTTCATGGAAAGCGTGGCGATCGTCATTTCATGGTGACAATGCTAGCCATCGGTTCGATTCCCGAATTTCTTTTAGGTATTGTCTTTTTGCTCGTGTTTGCCGTATATGGTGCGATTTTTCCGTTAAGTGGAGCATCGACACCATTTATGAGTGATGCTAGCTGGTTTGAAGAGTTGAAGGATAAAGTGTGGCATGGCTTTTTACCGGTGCTGACATTGACAATCGTGAATATATCGAGCGTGTATTTGCTTGTGCGAAATGAATCAATTCGGGTATTAGCATCTCCATACATGGAGTTTGCCAAAATGAAAGGGCTTAATCGAAGACGTTTACTATATCGTCATACGGCTAAAAATGCCTTGCTGGCTGTGTTTACGTTGCTAATGATTCGTATTGGCTTACTTTTTACTGGTGCGATTTTCATTGAGACGCTGTTTTCTTATCCAGGAATCGGAAAGTTATTGCAAGAAGCGATTTTATCGCGTGATTATCCACTGATGCACGGCTTATTCTTTATATTTTCAAGCATCATCTTATTCGTGAATATGCTAGCCGATTATTTATATCCGAAACTAGATCCGCGTATAAAAGGAGGGAATGTCATTGAAAAACATGTATAGATGGCCGTTGGTCGTACTGTTGATGATTATCGGGATGGCAGTATTTTCTCCCTTCTTATCAATGCATGATCCTTTTACCTTTGAGAGTGGCTCCTATCTTTCACTGTCTTTTGAGCATTGGCTTGGAACGAATAAGCTTGGACAAGACGTTTGGTCTCAACTGTTGGCAGGAACACGTACTAGTTTATTAATTGGTTTATTAGTAGCTTGTTTCAGTACGGCACTGAGCGTCATATTGGGATTGCTGGCAGGATATATTCCTTGGCTAGATCGCCTTATTAATGGTGTTGCTAATGTTTTGCTCGTTTTGCCTAGTTTGCTTTTAATCCTATTGTTTATTTCCTTTACAGGTGGTGGGATGGTTCAACTAGTTGTCGTCTTAAGCTTGCTATCTTGGCCTGGTTACATGAGGCTCATCCGTTCGGCTGTACTGTCTTTGAAGGAACGTGAATTTGTAAAAACAGCTACGATGTTTGGTGGAAGTCCATTGTATGTGTTACGGAAGCATCTACTGCCACATATAACACCATTTATGAAAGCAAAGTTCATTCTTTCGTTTCGTACAGCTATTTTAACCGAGTCAGGTCTAGCGTTTTTAGGGTTAGGAGATCCAAACTTTGTTTCTTGGGGAAGTATGTTAAACGCTGCCTTTTCAGAGCCATCCATTTATTTAAGCAATGCATGGATATGGATCGTTCTTCCTCCTGTTCTTATGCTTATCATTACGACTATTAGTCTAGCCTTTCTGATGGAGGAAAGATCGATGAAACGAAAGAAAGCCAAGCCAATAGAAGTGGTGAAGCAAGAAAATGAACCAGTAGACGGCTTATGTTGTAAGGATGTAACAGTCTCATTTAATCAGCAACAAGTGGTGAAAAATGTATCGTTTCGCGTGAAACCTGGTGAAATTGTGAGCATCATTGGTCCTTCGGGCTCTGGAAAAACGACATTGGCACGAGCAATGTATGGTCTTTTACCCGCACATCAATGGACAGGTGATGTAAGGTATAACGCCGTTTCAGTTCGAAACAGTCAGTTTAGCCAAGAACATTATTGGCGTACATGTTCATTCATTTACCAAGATGCCCGTGCAGCCTTCAATCCATTATTAACGTTGAAGGAGCAATTCATGGAAATGGGTGTCACGGAAGAAGAAGCGAAGCATGCGGTGGAACAAGTTTCATTACCAGGACATGTTTTAGAGAAATATCCGTTTGAATGTTCGGGAGGCATGCTGAGTCGAGCAATGATTGCTCTTGCTTTTGTAAACGAACCAGATGTTGTAATAGCAGACGAATGCACGAGTGCATTAGATCCTATTTTGAAAAAAGAAATCGTACAGTTATTGGAGGATAAAGTACATCGTTCTGAAGTTAGTTTAATTTTTATCACACATGATTTAGATGTTGCCTATGCCATTTCGAACCGAACGTTTCGGATTGACAACCACATGCTGAAGGAGGAAGCCACAGCCTATGCTTAAATTACAAAATATTTCGAAGCAATTTGGAAGCCAGCAAGTGCTGAATCATATTGATTTTACGATTGGAAGCAATGAGATCGTTGGCTTAATCGGAGAATCTGGCTCAGGAAAGTCAACACTTGCAGAACTCATCATCGGTCTCCAGCAGCCAACGGAAGGCGAGCTTATATGGGAACAGAAACGCAACTGCCAATATATTTACCAAAATCCCGAACGGTCTTTCAATCCGTATTTAACCATGCAGGAGAGCTTATTAGAACCATTACTACTCCGCAAAGTACCTAAGGCGGAAGCTTTGGCAAATATTCATAAGCTAATGGATCAAGCTGAACTTCCAAAGGAATTGTTAACGCGAAAACCAAATGAATGTTCAGGTGGTCAAAAACAACGAGCAGCTATTATCCGTGCATTAACATGTCAGCCAAATTTGCTTATAGCTGATGAAATTACTTCAGCTTTAGACCCAGAAACAGAGGCGGTCATTATCGAGCTTTTGAAGGAGTTTCAACGTTATCTTAAGCTATCGATTTTATATATTACTCATCGGATTACGACAACAGAGCAGTTTGCTAATCGTTTGCTTGTACTTGAAAAAGGAACCATCGTAGAGAATCGTCCGACACACGACGTGCTTTATCATCCGAATCATGCTTATACGAAACAATTAATTGATGCTTGCGCCTATTTCGAACGACGTCAGAAGTTATTTGTGAAGCAAGCGTAAAAAATAGAGGAGTGAAAATATGAGTGAGACACCAAGAATACTAGAACTTAACCCTGGACATGCCTTTGGACTTGGGCAACAAATGGCTGGAGACAATCAAATCAACAGAACAATGGTTGATCAATATGCATTAGCAAATGTGGAATTGCAAGAATACGACGTACTTCTTATAACGGATTTCATCGACCAAGAATATTTATTTACACATAAACGGAAAATCGAGGCATTTTTAGAAGCAGGCAATATTGTCATCTTTTGTGGACATTTGTTCCGTCAATGGCTGCCAGGCTGTAGCCCTTTCATGCCGAAGCAAATTCGCTCGCATAAGGATTACTATATGGTAATAAATGAGCCAAATGGTATTTTTGCTGGTGTAGAAATAGAGGATATGGTCTATAACAAAGGCGTTGCTGGTTTTTTTGCTCGTGGCTATCATCCAGCGCCTAAAGAGGCAGAAGTACAATTGACCTTTGAAGACGGTAAGCCTATCACTTACGTTGATCGTCATAGTACAAATGGAACGATTCTAGTTCATGCAGGTCGCAGTTTGTTCCAATATAGTGGCCAAAGCAAGTCGACAGATAGAATTGGCAAGCAAGCTTGGCAATGGGTTGTGTCAGAATGTCATCAGTTGAAGGGAGAGAAGGTTCAATGAGAAAAATAGCCGTTATTTACAGTGGAAATGCGTCTCACTATCGTACGTTCCATGAACCAAAATATGCACAGTATATTGAACAACTTATTTACTTACCCGAATTTCAAGAATTAGATTTAGATGGTTATGATGTTCTTATTGTTCCTTCTCAATTAAATAATCACTTGCTTCTGCAAGCAAAGGAAAAAATAGATGCATTCTCTGAAAGAGGAGGAATTGTTGTAGCATTCGGACCTCAGCCTTGGGGATGGCTTCCTAATCAAAAATGGGAGGAGCGTCCAACGAATTTTTGGTGGTGGCTTGAAAAGAATGCACAAAGTGGACTCGTCCTTGCCAATCCCGACTATCCATTATTCCAGTACATCACGTTGGAGGATGCAACGTGGCATCAACACGGTGTATTCTGGCCGCCAGCTCAAGCAGAGAAGCTCATAACAACGAAAGATGGAGGAGCTGTCTTGTATGTGGACAAAGTGAGTACAAATGGAACATGGATTATTACCACTTTGGACCCTGACTACCATTTCGGTTCTTATTTCATGCCTGCAACAGAACGCTTCTTAGATGGGATGTTTCCTTGGCTTGCTGTGGGTGAGGTGTAACCAGAAAGAAAAACGTCATTATCAATAATGACGTTTTTCTTTTTTTATATATTTATTGATTTCTTCCTTCAAAGAAACGTTGTTTGCTTCAAAGAGTCGCTGAAGGGATCATGATAGTCTGTTGTCGTTTATGTTTTTAAGTAGTGATGTATAGAGTTATACTCTTTCTACTGAAAATTAAAGTCTTTCCAACTATGGATTCATTCAGTTGTACACAGCGTTTTATTCAAGTAGATAGATAGAGCGCCTAGGAGGGGAGATTTTTACATATATTTCATATAAGAATAATAGTTTATTAATATTATCACTTTATGATGGAAAGTAACGAATCAAACATCGCAAGCTAAGACCTTATGAAATGTACTTTTCTATGAACTAGTCTATTAATGAACTGGGAGTGATTGTATGAGTAATCAAGATTCTAACAGAGGTGTAGACAGACGCAGTTTTCTTAAAATTGGTGGTATGAGTACACTTGCTTTAACACTTGGCACGTTTGATTTTCCAGGAGAATTGTTTGGGGAAAATATGTATGCTGAAGCAAAAACAGAAGATATAAAA
Source organism: Bacillus massiliigorillae (assembly GCF_000380245.2). GTDB lineage: Bacteria > Bacillota > Bacilli > Bacillales > DSM-1321 > Bacillus_AD > Bacillus_AD massiliigorillae. The sequence goes on along the minus strand of NZ_HG428743.1, from coordinate 10,831 downwards.
CTTCAATTTAATCGAAATGGTAAATTCAAGATCGTTCAATTTAATGATACACAGGATGATGAGCGTATTGATGGACGAACGATTCAGCTAATGGAGAAGGTCCTTGATAAAGAGAAGCCAGATTTTGTTGTATTAAATGGAGATAATATTGCAGAAGGCTGCGACACACCATTGGAAATGAAACAAGCGATGAATAATGTTGCACTTCCAATGGAAAAACGGGGTATCAAATGGGCTGTTACCTTTGGTAATCATGACGAAGATTCTACATCGAAAAGTGGCATGGATGAGGAAGATATGCTGGCATTCTATAGGACCTATCGATTTAATCAAAATCGTGTAGGGGAGAAGGGTTTAACTGGTACAGGAAACATGAATCTACTCATTAATAATGCAAAAGGAAATAAACCAGCATTCAATATTTGGTTAATGGATAGTGGTAGATACGCGCCAAAAACGATTGCAGGACAAGATTTCAACGGCTATCCGACTTGGGACTGGCTCCGTTTCGATCAAGTTGGTTGGTATTATGAAACATCCAAGAAGTTAGAGCAGCAGTACAGAAAGAAAATTCCTTCACTTGTTTTTATTCATATTCCTCTATGGGAGCATCGATTCATGTGGTATGCCAGTGTTGATCACCGAACGGAAGCTAACCACGCTACTGCTGTAAACAAGCATCAGATTGTAGGTGAAAGAAATGAAGATGAATGTATGGGACCTATCAATAGTGGTTTGTTTTCAGCCATGCTGGCACGTGGAGATGTAAAAGGTGTTTTCTGTGGTCATGATCATATCAATACATATTGCGGAAATTATTACGGCATTTTACTCGGCTATGCTGGAAATACAGGATTCGGCACATATGGTCTACCAGGTGCAGAGCGTAATAGATTACGAGGCGCCAGAGTATTTAATCTCGACGAAAATACAGAAAATGTTTTAGTAGAAACGCATATGGTATTCGCTAAAGACTACGGAATAGACTTAACGGCTAATGACCAAAGTATCGATCCGGCTCCATTAGATAAGCATCAAGGGAAAAACTAGTTGTTTTCGCACTTTTTCATTTTATATAGAAAATAAGATATTTATAGTCGAATTAAAATGTTTGGGGAATTATGTGAGAAAACAGGGGATTGAAAATTTATTTAATATCAAATGTAAAAAGCCGATTTATTAGTGGGATAAAAAATCGGCTTTTTCATGTTTTATATACAAACAGTGGAGCAAAGAGGAGCTTATATTAACCCGATACCTTCGATAAATGATCAACCGTAATGGTTTGTAGGTCATCAGGTGCAATAACAGTACCTTTAAACACTTCAGACGCTAGTTCATATGCTTTTTCAATATCTGCATTTGGAAGGAAATGTGTAAGAAATTATTAAAGCATTATAAATCTCCTTTAATGGGAATACTAAATAGCTGTGAGATATAAGTGGATAATTCAAGTGATTTTTATAAAGAAAAAAGGTGAAAAAAGAGGATGAGTATGAACGGAAAAAACGCTGCGTTACTTATTATTGATATACAAACAGCATCGTTTTTGGAGGAGCAGCCTCTATTTAAGGACAAGGAGTTAGTAAGTAATAATCAGTTACTTATTTCAAAGGCACGTATGGCAGGGATTCCGGTTTTCTTTACGAAACATGATGGTAAAACAGGTATGCTTAATCAAAAAGGTAGCCCTGGATGGAACATCCATCCGTCCATGACTTTAAAGCCAGAAGATATAATCATTGAAAAAAATCATCCTGATGCCTTTCAGCAAACATCTCTTCAACAAGAATTAACTAGTAGATATATAAATCAACTAATTATTACAGGCATTCAAACGGAAATTTGTGTAGATGCTACATGTCGTCGAGCCTATAGTCTAGGCTATGATGTCATTCTTGTAGCAGATGGTCATAGTACATACGATTCTATTGTTTTAAAGGCATCACAAATCATCAATCACCATAATTCCGTCCATGCCCAATGGTTTGCATCTGTAGTTAAAACGAAGGATATTATTTTCTAATGCGAAGGTTTGATCCAACGTTAAAGAGAGCCACAAGGTGACTCTCTTTTTTTGTATGTAGGAATGTTTAACTTTTCTTTTTCGCTTTGACGTAATCAGGTAATAGGAGTAACCCAATCATAAATCCAGCAAATGAAATTTTACGAATTAAATCGTACCATTCGGCTTCTTTGAAAAAAGACATCGTAATTATTATGACGAACGCACTTATAATGGTAAATGCTCTACCGAAAGTGAGCTTAGACAAATCTTGTTTCATTGCTTTACGAAATATGTATATTTAATTGTAACATATTTTACCAAATGTTGATTTGACCGATATTGCGAAAGGGTAAGATGGACGAAAGAATATATCATCAAATCTTTAAAGGAAGAAACGTTGTTTTCTTCTTTGTTTGGTTGAGAAATTTCATTTTTATTTGAATGGTGGAACAAGGTTTTGGGTGTGATAAATGAAATTCCATTTACGTAAGCCTTTTGCTATGATTATTTCAACAATAGCATCGATGGAAGGGTATGACAGGCAATGCAGCAACAATCAAATATTCCCCAAACAAAACCTATTATTTTAGTAGATATAGATGATACGCTTAATGTCTTCTCAAAGGTGTATTGGGCAATACATAATCAAGCATTTGAAGATAATGTTCATCCTGATAACGTGAACCAATGGGATTTAGACTTGTTTTCAAATAGAGGATTAGAAGCGTATCAATTATTTAAAATACCAGGACTTTTTAGACATATACCTGTTAAAGAGCACGCACAAACGTTTATAGAAGACCTACAGGATATAGGGGAAGTATATATGGTAAGTGATGTACCACGTGGAACATCGTACGGAGAAATTGTAGAATTTCAAAATATCAATTATCCGATCCAGCACGCTCATTCTAATCCTGCTGATGATAAGAGAGCTTGGATTAAGGAACATTTCCCTAACTTTCCTAAAGAAAATGTAATTTTTTGTAGCTGTAAATGGATGATTTATGGAGATATATTGATTGACGACAAGCCTAATACATTCATAGAATTTCAGAAACGAGGGAGAGACGTCATTCTAATTGATATGCTATACAATCGCCATATTGATACAAAATGGCGGGCGAGAGATTTGCAGGAAGCAAAGGAAATGGTAGTGGAGCTACTAGCAGCTAAAGAAAACGTCATCTGTAATTTGTGACGTATATAAAAGAAAGAGCGCCAACTCAATAGAGTGGCGCTTTAATTATTTACTTATTTTCTTTCAAATACTGCTCTAAAGCTTCTTCAATCAAAATGTAAATATTCTTTTCTTGCATAAGTGCTTGAAGTTTCAACTCTTTATGCAAGTCCGTACGTAAGTCGAATGATACGCGTTTTCTGTCCACTTTAGTTGCTCCTCTTTTTGGTTCGAAGTTTTCTTCGCTCGAAGAAACAGTGATTGGTTGATTGGAAGAAGTAGCTGCTGGCTCGATTTGTTCTTGCTCTTGTTCTAGATCTTCTTCGCCTACTGATGCAGCTAATGCTTGCGTAGGAGTAATGACTTTTTGTTGGCGTTTCATGTTCTTGATCGCATTAACCTTTGACACGTTGTATCAACTCCTTATAAAAACTTGTGTATTGCTCTAATGCTTGTTTGATTTCTGGATTTTCGTTAAAGCCGTAAACGGACAAGCGTCCTGTAGGTGCTTTACGCGTAATAATCGTTTCGAATACATCCTCTGGATAGTCTTCTTGAATCATTTCGTTGAAGGCTTTGGCATCACTTCGACGTACATCATTTAAGGTACGTAAAATACCAATTACTTGTGTATCACGATGACCGAAGCTTCGAGCACCTTCTACTGAATCCATAAAGTTTGGAATGGCTGAGTAGCACCAGTTCGAGCATTCAAACATTACGACTACATAATCGCTCGCACAAAGTGCGTTTGTTGTTTGTTCACTCAATGAAGGTGGCGTATCAATAACGATGAAATCATATTGATCTCGAATTGGTTCTAAGATTTGATCTAAAATCAAGCTCGGATTACCTTTAAATGGTAAATTCTCACCTGTATAGGTTTTACCTGTATAAATCCAGCGAGGGAATGTCGCTAGAAAGTTATTGGCAGGAAGCAAATCAAGATTTTCAGCTACTGGTACGATATAATCTTGAATACGATTTGTTTGTAGCGCTTCTAAGATTGAATTTCCCATAAATTCATTGGATGGTTGCTCAGAAAGTAATTCTGTTAAATTTCCTTGTGAGTCCATGTCGATAGCTAACACACGGTAGCCATCTTCTCTTAATAAATGCGCAGTAATACCAGTTGTCGTACTTTTACCGCATCCGCCTTTTTGAATACCAAAAGTGATTACCTTACAAGGCATCTAAATTGCCTCCTTTTTTAATTGAAAACTATGTACCTTTGTTTCTTCCAACGTTGTTTTCTTCTTTTATTCTTCTATTGTAAGTGATAGCAACCAAAAATAATAGAGTTATAGTGAAATTTACTAGAAAAATTACGATTTTTCCTTTTGCTTCAATAAGTAGAGGGAAAGTATTTATTTTTGTGATAAAATGGAAATATATGTTTGTTTTCATGGAGTAATAACGTAAAAGCAAACTAGTTTTTTGATCATAAATCATCTATTTTCTTCATAAGGTTTCGATTTTCGCTTTGAAAATGTGAATGATGAAAGGAAGAGTTCGATGGATTGGAAGAGTGTAGAGAAGTTTTATGGCAATCAATCATTTACTAGAAAAAGCTGAGCCAAAATTACGAGGGGTTTTACCCCTTTTTGGTAGAAAAAGCGAGGGAGCCTATGAAAAAAGCATATGCGGAAGGAATCCTTGTGATCATTACCCAAGGGCTTCGAACTGTTGCCGAGCAAAATGCTTTATATGAGCAAGGACGAACGAAGCCTGGCAAAGTGGTAACAAATGCATGTGGAGGCTACTCCTACCACAATTTTGGTTTAGCCTTTGATTTCTGTATATACGATATTATTGGTGGGAAATTCATTCCTAATTGGCAAGTGGATAAACGTTGGATTAGAGTTGGAGCCATTGGTAAATCCCTTGGTTTGGAATGGGGAGGAGACTGGACAGATTTCAAGGACTATCCTCATTTTCAGTATACGTTCGGGCTATCGCTCCAAAAGCTTAGGGGTGGAAGTAAGCTGCCGATGGTAGAAGGGAAAGAAGCACAGAAGTATCGGCTGATGACTGGTACATTTGCGAATAAACAAAAGGCGGAGCAAGCAGCTGAGAAGCTGAAGAAAACATTCGGATGGATTGTATATGTGAAAGAAGCGTAAACCTACCTTTTGAGGTGGGTATTTTTTTGTGTAAATAGAATATCTACGGGCATCTACATTCCGAAAGATTGTATGTATGTGAATATTTTCTATTGATAGATATATATCTTCTCCTCGGACATATATATGAATTAGCATTATCTTACCACTTAGGTAGTAATACGATGATGAGGTGAAAGTGATGGATACCCATGACGTTGTAATTGTTTTGAAGGACTATGGATTCTCTGAATATGAAGCAAAAGTGTATGTGTCACTTCTACAAGAATTCCCGTTAAACGGTAATGCAATTGCTGTTAAGTCAGGTGTTCCTGGACCAAAAGTGTATGAAACATTAAGAAGAATGCAAGAAAAGGGAGTTGTCTATGTTGTAAAGAGTGATGATAGTAGCAATGCAAAGAGATATGCACCTCTTCCCTATCAAACACTACTGGAAAAAATGGAGCAGTCCTTTTCACAAAATATGAGCCTTTTAAGCCTTCATTTCCAAAACATGCAAAGCAATTCGAACAATGATTGGACTGAATTATTTCATGTAGAGGGGTATGAAATATCCATAGAAGTCATAAAGAGTGAGATTAAGGAGGCAAGCAATGAAATTATTATAAGTTGCTGGGGACAGGAGTTAGAGCTACTTCATAAAGAATTAAAAATAGCATATGAAAAAGGTGTAAATGTTGTAACGATTACATTCAGTCCTTATGACCACCCTGTGCCGTGGAGAAATTTCAATCATTATGAGATACAAACTGTTGATAAAAGTCATAAAGGGGAGTTATCCTGCGTGATTGACCAGAAAAAAGCCATTATATTTGAATCTGTCAATCAACAGCCGCATGCGATTGTTTCTAGTCATCATGTCATGGTGAAGATTACACGGAATTATATCAGACATGATATTTATGTAAACCGATTAGTACATGATTTCATCGTGCCCATTAAAGAAAAGTATGGGGAAGATCTAGAATGGCTAATTAATGATTTTTAATATGTAAAAATAACGGAGGTTACGATTGAGATGAATAGAGAAAAATTAGTCATTATTGATTTAAGTGTGCCGTTAGATCAAGAAGCGAAGGAACCATTCCCACCTCAAATTCAATATGAAACACATGAAGAAGGGGCAAAACAGGCTGCTAGTTTATTAGGATTAAGTGCGACGGATTTTCCTGATTCAAAAGCATGGGCGAATGAAACGGTTACTTTAACAACACATACAGGCACACATGTAGATGCTCCGTGGCATTATTCTCCTACAACAGATGGTGAAGTATCAAGGAAAATTGATGAATTACCTCTCGAATGGTTTTACGGGAACGGTGTGCTTTTTGACTTTAGTGACAAAGAACCTGGGTATGAAATACAAGTTGACGATTTAGTTCACCAATTAAAGGATATGCAATATGAATTAAAGCCTTATGATATTGTTCTTATTCGAACGGATGCTGATAAATTCTATTATCAAGACAATTATGCAAGTCATCATGCGGGAATGTCTGCGGAAGGAACAAGATGGCTCATTGAAAAAGGAATTAAAGTAATGGGGACAGATGGATGGGGATGGGATATACCATTGGATATCCAAGCTGAAGAATACAGGAAGCAGCCAAGAGATGGCGTATTATGGGCAGCTCATTTTGTTGGAAAAGAATATGAATATTGTCAAATAGAAAAGCTGGCGAACTTAGAATCTCTGCCTCGTAAGCATGGCTTTAAGGTGGCTGTATTTCCTATCAAAATAAAAGGTGCTAGTGCAGGGTGGGCTCGGCCGGTGGCTATTTTTGAATAGAGAATAAAGGGAGAGATGATCATGGGATTCAATAGTGTATTCTTGATTTATAGCATTATCTTTGTCCTGGTTCTTTTATATGGAGGGTGGATTACGAGGAAGTGGGTAACGGGTTCAAATGATTATTTTATTGCAGGTCGTGAAGTAGGTCTTATCACTAATATTTTTGGCGTTGCGGCAATTGGATTTGCAGGAACCATGATTACGCTTGGTCCAGGTTTAGCGTTGACAACTGGTTTATGGGGTTCTTTAGCTTTTGGACTTGTCTATGGATGCTCTTTATGGCATTATTTTTGCTCCTTTTGTGCGGCGATCAGGAGCACATACATTATCAGAATGGCTTGAAATGAGATTTGATTCGAAAACAAGAACGCTCATTACGATTACAACCATCTTAGGTTTGTTAGGCATCATGGCAAATAATGTGGTTTCCATGGCGATTGTTGTGACTGGGTTTACAGGATGGTCATTAGTAGCAACATTATCCGTTATTTTCTTTATGTTTTTGATATTCACGTATATAGGTGGCTTTTGGGCGGTTACATTGACGGACTTTATTCAAATGTGTATTGGATTAATTGCTTTACCTGCACTAATTATATCAATCGTTATAAAGTATGGTGGCTTGGACTTTGCTAGCAGTAAATGGCCAGGTGATTTTGGTTTTTCAACACATGGTATTTCAAATGGACAAATGCCTCTCTTTTCGATTGAATATCCAAGTATATTAACATTTATTATTCTCTTCGCCTGTTTCCTTGTTTGGGGAAATAATTATTACTGGCTACGCGTTTCATCAGTTCGTAGTGAAAGAACTGCAAAACTCTCTTTTATTTTTGGAGCTGTACTACTACTAATTCCAATTGTGGTATTGGCATTCGTAGGTGTTTACGCAGGAGCCATCTTTCCGGATGCTTTTGCACCTCATGGTGAGGCTAGTCCAATGTCAGCATTTGGAGTGGTGCTGAAGGCTGTACCGATTAGTATAGCTGCATTTGCCTTGATTGGTGCCCTTTCTGCCTCCATTTCAACATCTACTACAGCATTAATCGGGGCTTCCAGCACGGCAATGCGTGATTTATACCAACGGTTTGTGAAACCTAATGCTACTCCAAAAGAACTTACTTTTCCCTCGAAAATGATAACTCTCATATTAGGATTATTAGTTTGGTTATTATGTTTTTATCCTGGAGGTCCTCTTTATTTATTTGCTTTTTCTACAGCATGGCTTGGACCACCTTCTTTATTAGTGCTATTGGGTATATGGTGGAAGCGCACAACGACTAAAGGCGCTTTTTATGGCACTGTTGTAGGCATTAGTGTCACGGTTATTTTTACCCTGTTAGGATTGTTTAAGATTTTTATTATTGATCAATATACACATGTTGGTGTAGTCGGATTAGTAGCGACACTCGTTACGATCGTAGTTGTTAGCTTATTAACGAAACCTAGTTATTATGCTGAACCTGGATGGAAAAGTGATAAGGTAGCTATGCAAAAGCAAAGTATCGAAGTAAGTAATATAGAAAGAAAGATACTAAAAGATATCTATTTAGGTTATAACACGATGGCTGAGATTAGTGATTTATTAGGTACGGACTCATCTGTAAGCAATACACTAATTGAGGATTTAGATAAGAAATATTTAATTAATCGAGAAAAATATACAGGTCCTGGCTTCTATACTTTTGAAATTACATCTAAAGGGATGGAGTATGTAGATTTAAATGAACAGGAATTACAGATTGCTCCTGATCAGGTGTCGGTTGAAGATTTGAAATTCCTTCAATTAGTTCAACAGGGTCCGCATATTTTACAGCAATACTTAATTCAGCATGAATATGACTCTTTAAAGGCTTCGGCTATTCTGTCCAAATTAATTAAACAAAACTACTTGAAGGAATACGGAATGTGGAGGAGAAAAGTAAGCATAACAGAGAATGGCAGAATTATAGTAAATAAACATCAAATCCTTTTAGAATCAGTATTTTAAAAGTATAGTACATTCCAACAGACACTAGAAATCTCACTTCAAAATGAAGAAGAAATAAGGGCTTTGGAGTGGGAGATTAGGTAAAAGCTAAGAAATGAGTTAGTTCAATAGAGAATGGAGAAAAGGAACAATCCCTACTGATTAAAGTTTCACTTATGGAGTAAATCTTATAGAAGAGGATGAAACGAATGAAGTTTGTGACGTTTAAAGATTGTCATGGAAAGCTAAAGTTGGGCTGGATTAAACATAATTACGTGTTTGATATGTATGAAGTGAGTAATGGAAGATTACCGGATAATATGATGGGTTTTATAAAGAGTCACCATGATACAGGGGTGATTGTGAAGGATTTGTTTGCTAGTTTGAATACTTCATCCTACATGTTGGATAAAACGGAGTTAGTAGCACCGTTACCTAATCCTACTAGTATAAGAGATTTTATGGCATTTGAGGAGCATCTGCAAAATGCGACGAAACGTAGTGATATGAAGATTGCACCAGAATGGTACGAGATTCCTGTTTTTTATTTCACAAATCATATGGCTGTTGTAGGTCCAGAACAAGACGTGGAGAAGCCAATAGAATGTAAGAATCTTGATTATGAATTAGAAATAGCTTGTATTATTGGTAAGCAAGGGAAAGATATTAAAGCTGAAGAAGCAGAAGAGTACATTTTTGGTTATACCATTATGAACGATTGGTCTGCCCGTGATCTGCAGTTTAAAGAGATGAAAGTTGGATTAGGTCCGGCAAAAGGGAAAGACTTTGCAACTTCTATTGGTCCTTGTATTGTAACAAAGGATGAATTAGAAGAGTTTAGAGAAAACAATCAACTTCATTTATCGATGACTGCGAAAGTGAATGGAGTATTACTCTCAAAGGGAAATTTTAAAGATATCTTTTATACATTTGGTCAAATGATTGAAAGAGCCTCTGCAGGTGTTACCCTATTCCCAGGAGAAATCATTGGGTCAGGTACCGTAGGAAATGGCTGTTTATTAGAGTTAGGTTCGGATGTTCATAGATGGTTAGAAACAGGTGATGTAGTAGAGTTAGAAATTACCGGTATAGGCACATTGAAAAATAAAATACAATAAATGTGTAGAGGGGTTCTAAAAGTGATTTTCAATCACTTTTAGAACCCCTTTTTACGCTTTTTAGATGGTTTGTACATGGTTACGGAAAGTAGATGATTCAAGCATAGTTACTTGGAATGATAAATTACAACGCTTTTGGTAGAGAGTATAAACTAAGCTTTTAATACTTCCCCAAGAAATTAAATTTAAAAAGGTATTGACCAAAAGAGATTAGAAGAGTAATATAGTAATTCCCGAGACGGAAAGCTATTAAAATAGTCATTCGAAAAGGGATTTAGAAGAATAGCAATCTCGAGTATCAGAATAACTTTTTTAAAAAGTTATTGACGATAAAACAACTTAAGTGTTATTATATTCAAGTCGCTTACGAACGACAGAAAAAATAACAAAAAAGTTGTTGACAAGATACAACAGAAAATGTTATGATATAAAAGTTGTCGCTACGACAACGAAAGTTCTTTGAAAACTAAACAAGACAACACGTCAACGTTAATTCTAAAACAAAGTTCAACTTGATTGAACAAAACTTTTATGAGCAAGACAAACACTTTTTGGAGAGTTTGATCCTGGCTCAGGACGAACGCTGGCGGCGTGCCTAATACATGCAAGTCGAGCGAATGGAAGGGAGCTTGCTCCCGACC
>NZ_HG428744.1:227630-267146 GCF_000380245.2 Bacillus massiliigorillae | reverse complement strand
GTTTATATTTAAGGGTACTACATAGTGGTTAATATTACTATTTTTATGAATAGGGAGTATTTATATAATAATGAAGATGACTTATATAAATTTATGTGAAAGGAGTAACAATATACTGTTTTACTATTTGAGGAAGGAGTAATTTATGAATACAAGACAACAAGATATATTGCGCATCTTACTAACAAATCCTCAACAATATTTTATCGTGAATGATTTTGCAGAAAAGGTAGGTTGTTCAGAGAAAACGATCCGTAATGACTTTAAGAAATTAGAAGAATACCTTTCTATACATTCAAATGCTTCATTAATAAGAAAGCCAGGATTAGGTGTACAGTTACAAATTGATGATTATGAGAAAGCCTATTTATATAATCAACTTCAGTCAGTAAATGAAATTTCTCCGTATATTTCTGATGAAGAGAGAACTCTACAAATCGCATATAAGCTATTAATGAGTACGAAAGCTATTTCTGCCAATGAATTTTCTTCTCAATATTTTGTAAACAGAGCTATGATAAAAAAAATTTGGATGTAATAGGGGAGTGGCTTGAAACATTAGGATTAACACTTGTTTCTAAACAAAAAATTGGATTAAGTATTGAAGGTACAGAAGGTAATAAAAGAAAAGCATTAGCAAGACTCTCAGAACTAACTAGTAATCAAGAGCTAACAAAACAATTTATTGCGAGGCAATTCTCTGCACATGAAATTGAAATAGTAACAACAGAGTTAAAAATCTTGCAGAGGCGTCATTCTTTATTTTTCACCGACCAATCTTTTGAAGGTCTACTTGTTCATACGTTGTTTATGATTAAGAGAGTAAAATTAAATCAGCCTATTGCTATGTATGAAACGAAAGAGTTTCGGCTACATGACAAGAAAGAATATAAATGGACAATTGATTTTCTGAAAAAATTAGAATCATTCTTTGCGATTCGTTTTCCAGAGGATGAAATCCTTTATTTAGCACTACATATATTGGGTGGTAAATTCCGTTATCGACAAAGTGTTTCATTAGTCGAAGAGGATGATTTTACAGAGAATAATATTATTCTTACTGATTTGATGAACTATTTAGTTGAACATATGTCGGATTTACATGCGATAGATTTCGCTAAAGATCATGCGCTAATAGATGGATTAAAGGTACATTTATATACTACTCTGAATCGATTGAATTATGGTTTGGTCGTTACAAATCCGATGTTAAAAGAAATAAAGAATATGTATCCGTATATGTTTAATACTGTTATTTCTGCTTTAGATGAAGTAAGTAAGAGGCTTCCTTTACAAATACCTGAAGAAGAAGCTGCGTATCTTACTCTACATTTTCAAGCATCTGTTGAACGGTATGAAAAAAATAAAGGCATATTAAAAAAAGCTGTTGTTGTTTGTCATATGGGAATAGGCATGTCTCAATTATTGAGAACAAAGATTGATCGAAATTTTCCATCCATAGATATTCAAGATTGTATTTCAAAAGATGACTTAAAAGCCTATTTATCACGTCATGAAGTTGATTTTGTTATTTCAACCATTAAATTGCAAGAAATGGACATTCCTCATATAGTTGTATCTCCATTATTAGAAGCAGTAGAAGAGAATAAATTGAAAGATTTTATTAAACAGTTGACTAATCCTTCTAAGAAGCAATTAAACCAGTCTAGTTTTATGAAATATTCGAATCCGTTTTTAGTATTTTTACAAATGGAACCAAAGCATCCTTATAAGTTGATTGAAGACTTAGCAACTTCCCTTTATAAGAAAGGGTATGTTGAAGAAGAGTATATTGCTAATGCGGTTATGAGAGAAAAAATGTCAGCAACTACTATAGGTGCAGGTATAGCAATCCCTCACGGTAATCCTAAATTGGTGATTCAGCCAGCTGTTGTTATTGCAACATTAAAGGAACCTATTGTATGGGGGGCGGAAAAAGTATCGCTTCTATTTATGATGGCAGTAAATCATGAAAATCAGAATGAAATCAAACAATTATTTCAGGAATTATCTTATTTAAGTGAGCAACCAGAACATATTCAAGCATTGATTAAAGAAACCGATCCAATGACTTTTTTAAATAAATTAAACAGCATGTGGATAAATGATGGACAGTTCTAGTTCTTTTAGATGATATAAAATCTCTTTTTTCCGGAAGCTACGGTAAAAATCAAAGCTATTTATTTTCGTTATTCTAGTATAGTAATAAATAAGAAATGAAAACGATTACAAATACTGGAGGAGGAAAGAGATATGAAATTATTAGCTATTACTTCATGTCCCAATGGTATTGCTCATACATATATGGCCGCTGAAAATCTTCAAAAAGCAGCTGACAAGTTGGGAATCGAAATGAAAGTAGAGACGCAAGGTGGTGTCGGCGTCGAAAATCAGTTAACAGCTCAAGAAATCCGTGAAGCAGATGGAATCATTATTGCAGCAGATCGAAAAGTAGATAAAGGACGTTTTAAAGGGAAGCGATTACTTGTTGTAGGCGTTCAAGATGGAATTCGAAAGCCAGAATCATTATTTAAGCAATTCGAAGATGGTAAGGTATCTGTATATAAGGAATCAGAAGCTAGTTCTGACAATCCTCAAGAATCAAACGGGAAATCAGGCGTTGTAAATGCAATCTATCGTCACTTAATGAATGGGGTTTCTTATATGGTTCCGTTCATTGTCGTAGGTGGACTGTTAGTAGCCATTTCTCTTGCACTTGGTGGAGAAAATACACCTGGTGGAATTGTTATACCAGAAGATTCTATATGGCATACAATCAATAACATTGGTGGGGCAGCATTCTCCTTCATGGTTCCAATATTAGCAGGTTATATCGCATTTAGTATTGCTGATAAGCCTGGTTTAGTACCGGGTATGGTTGGAGGATATATTGCCGCAAATGGAAGTTTCTATGGTAGTGAAGCAGGAGCTGGTTTCTTAGGTGGAATTATCGCTGGTTTTCTTGCTGGTTATATCGTTTTAGCTATTAAGAAGCTTAAAGTACCAAAAGCAATCATGCCTATTATGCCGATTATCATTATTCCGGTATTTGGTTCACTTCTTGTTGGTTTAGCATTTATTTTATTCATTGGTGCACCAATTTCACACGTGTTTGTTATGTTAACGGATTGGTTAGCAGGTATGCAAGGTACAAGTTCAATTCTATTAGCTATGATTTTAGGAGCTATGATTGCAGTAGATATGGGTGGTCCTTTCAATAAAGTAGCATTTATGTTTGGCTCAGCTATGATTGTTGAAGGAAACTATGGAATTATGGGACCTATCGCTGTAGCAATCTGTATTCCACCGATTGGTTTAGGGCTTGCTACATTTATTAACAAGCGTAAATTCGAAGCACAAGAAAGAGAAGCAGGGAAAGCAGCATTTACAATGGGCTTGTTCGGTATTACGGAAGGAGCAATTCCATTTGCTGCACAAGATCCACTTCGTGTTATTCCAAGTATTGTCGTAGGTTCTATGACTGGTTCGGTTATTGCGATGCTTTTCAATGTAGGAGATAGAGTGGCACATGGTGGTCCAATTGTTGCCGCACTGGGTGCAGTAGACAATGTTTTAATGTTCTTTGTAGCAGTTATTGCTGGTTCACTTGTAACAGTTGTAATGATTAGCCTACTTAAGAAAGATGTTGAGCAAGTGAAAGCACCAGAAATGAAGGAAAATGTTACAGAGATAAAAGTAAAACAAGAAGAAAAGAAACAAGAAATTAATAAGTTAACAGATATTACTAGCTTTGAGTTAATTGATACAAATTTAACGGGGGCTACTCAAGAAGAAATCATTGATGAAATGATTAGTAAATTAGATCAAGTTGGAGCTTTACATTCTAAAGAGGCATTTAAGGAAGCTATTCTTAACCGTGAAAAGGAAGGTTCGACTGGAATAGGTATGAACATTGCAATTCCTCACGGTAAATCTCAAGCAGTTAAAAAGCCAAGTGTCGTATTTGGTATTAAAAGAGATGGAGTAGATTGGAAAAGTCTCGATGGAACTGATGCGAAATTGATCTTTATGATTGCTGTTCCAGAAAGCAGTGCAGGTAATGAGCACTTGAAAATTCTTCAAATGCTGTCTAGACAATTGATGGATGATGAATTTAGAGAGCAATTAGTTGCTGTACAAGAGAAAGAAGAAGCCTATCGACTACTAGAGAATATTGCATAAATGAAGGGCGTTGAATAAGAGTGGAACCATTATTTTTTGAACCAGTATTTCAAGAAAGAATTTGGGGAGGAACAAGATTAACGTCTTTTGGATATGATATTCCGTCTGGTAAGACAGGTGAATGTTGGGCTTTTTCTGCTCATCCAAATGGACCAAGCATTGTTAAGAATGGGTCTTACAAAGGGTTATCTTTAGCGGATTTGTGGAAAGAGCATCGTAACCTTTTTGGTAATCTATCGGGAGATACTTTTCCATTGCTTACTAAAATTTTGGATGCAAATGATAATTTATCAGTACAAGTTCATCCTGATGATCAATATGCGAAAGAGAACGAAAAAGATGAACTTGGAAAAACAGAGTGTTGGTATATTATCGATTGTGATGAGGATGCTGAGCTGATTTTCGGTCATAATGCTAAATCTCAAGAAGAGTTAGTAAGAATGGTAGACGAAGAAAAGTGGGATGAGTTACTCCGAATCGTCAAAATTAAAAAAGGTGACTTCTTCTATGTGCCAAGTGGAACGGTACATGCGCTTTGTAAAGGTACACTTGTACTTGAAACGCAGCAGAATTCTGATACGACTTATCGTTTGTATGATTATAATCGAAAAGATGCTAATGGTAATGTAAGAGAATTGCATTTAGAAAAGTCAAAGGATGTTATTCAAGTTCCTTTTGTTAATGAAAATTTATCATTTGGAACGGAACAAACAGAAGAAACGATAGTAACACCATTTGTTGCAAATGAATATTTTTCGGTAGATAAATATGAAGTAAGTGGGAAAGCTTCGTTTGAACAGTCATATCCATTCTTATTATGTAGTGTAATTGATGGAGATGGAAAGCTTATTTCTAAAAGTCGTGAATATGAATTAGATAAGGGAGAGCATTTCTTACTTCCACATAATTTTGGTGAATATAAACTAATGGGGGATATGGAACTGATTGTATCTCATGTTTAATCACTAGAAAAAATAAATGAAAAAAAACCGCCATATTAAGAAGGCGGTTTTTTTATATATAATTATGATTGTTTTTGAATGAAATTGATTGATTATGATTTAATTTTACTCTATACTAGTGATATTCTTCACAAAGGAAGTGGAAGTATGTTAACGACCGAGCGTCACCAAATCATTCTTGAATTACTTTCTGAGCATGGTGTTGTAGACTTGCAAAGGCTTGTAAGTAATACACAGTCCTCCGAATCAACGGTTCGAAGAGATTTAGCTCTTTTAGAGGGGAAAGGCTTATTAAGAAGAATTCATGGAGGGGCAACACTTCCCTATTCGAAGGTTGATGAACCAAACATGAAAGATAAAACAGCCAAAAACCGTCAAGGTAAAAAAATGATTGCAGAAAAGGCAGCGAGTTTAATCCATGATGGAGATTGTATTTACTTAGATGCTGGGAGCACTGTTGCAGAGATGCTTCCATTTCTAGTCGATAAGAATATCGTTGTTGTAACAAATGGTTTAATGCATGTTGAAGCATTAACTGTTGCAAAAATACCGACATATATAATAGGTGGCAAAATTAAGGGAAATACTAATGCTATTGTCGGCTCAGTAGCTTTAGAGAACTTAAAACAATATAGATTTGATAAAAGCTTTCTCGGAATGAATGGTGTAAATGTTCAAAGTGGGTTTACGACACCAGATCCTGAAGAAGCAGCTTTAAAAAAAGTAGCCATGAGTCTTTCGGAAACATCGTATGTACTTGTGGATAAAACGAAATTTACGGAGACTTTCTTTGCGAAAGTGGCTGATGTTGAAGCAGCTGTCATTATTACATCAAATTTAGATAAAGAGATTCAAAAACAATTTGAAGCAAAAACAAACTTGAAGGTTGTGACATCATGATTTATACAGTAACACTAAACCCTTCTATCGATTATATCGTTGAGGTTGACCAATTTCAGCTAGATGCCTTAAACGTTATTGATCGTGAAAGCAAATTTCCAGGTGGGAAAGGAATAAATGTATCTCGCGTTTTAACCAATATCGGTATACCAACGAAAGCATTAGGATTTGTTGGTGGTTTTACGGGTAAGTTTATTCAAGACTCTATTGAAGCAGAGGGAATTGCTCATGATTTTGTAAACGTTGCCGATGATTCTCGAATCAATATTAAGTTGAAGACGGGACAAGAAACAGAAATAAACGGTCAAGGCCCTTCATTAACTGAAGAAAATCTTCAAACATTATATGCAAAGCTAGAGCTACTAGAAGCAGGCGATGTATTAATTTTAGCAGGAAGTATTCCTCCTTCACTTCCGAAGACATTGTATTCAGATTTAACATCTAAATATAGTCAACGAGGAGTAAAGGTAATTGTAGATGCTGGCGGGAAAATTTTAGCTGAAGTATTGAAAGATAAGCCATTCTTAGTAAAACCGAATCATCATGAACTTAGCGATTTATTCGGTACGAAGATTGAAACGGTAGAAGAAGTAATTCCTTATGGACGTAAAGTAGTTGAAATGGGTGCAGAGAATGTAATTGTTTCAATGGCTGGAGCTGGTGCTCTATTGTTTACGAAAGAGGCAACTTATACAGCGACGATTCCTAAGGGTAAGGTATTAAACTCAGTTGGAGCTGGTGATTCACTTGTAGCGGGCTTTATTGGAACATACACGACGGAAAATGATTTCGTGAAAGCTTTCAAATATGCCGTTGCAACAGGAAGTGCGACAGCTTTCAGTCGTGATTTAGCATCAAAAGAAAAAATAGATTCTTTACTGGATCAAGTGCAAATAACTAAACTTTAATGCAGCGAGGAATGATAACATCATGAGAATTACAGACTTATTGAAAAAAGATACAGTCATTATTAGTTTAGCTGCTAACTCAAAAGAAGCAGCAATAGATGAAATGTCAGCTAAGTTAAATGAAGCTGGACGTTTAAATGATTTAGAAGCTTTCAGAGAAGCTATTTTAAAAAGGGAATCACAAAGTACAACAGGAATCGGTGAAGGTATTGCTATTCCTCATGCGAAGACTGAAGCGGTTAAAATCCCAGCGATTTGTTTCGCTAAGTCTGCTGAAGGTGTGGATTATGAATCATTAGATGGTCAACCTGCACATCTATTATTCATGATTGCGGCTAGTGCTGGAGCAAATAATGAGCATTTAGAAACTTTATCACGCTTATCTTCACTATTAATGGATGAAGCATTCCGTAAAGAATTATTAGGGGCATCTTCACCAGATGAAGTAATCTCTATCATTGACCGTAAAGAGTCAGAAGAAGATGGAGAGCAAGAAACGGTTGTAGAAACGAAAGAAGATGAGAAATTAATTCTAGCTGTAACAGCATGTCCAACAGGTATTGCTCATACGTATATGGCAGCAGATGCATTAAAAGCGAAGGCAAAAGAATTAGGTATTCCTTTTAAAGCTGAAACGAACGGTTCAACAGGTGTTAAAAATAAATTAACGGACGAAGAAATCGCTAAAGCTACAACAATTATCGTAGCGGCTGATAAAAAAGTAGACATGGATCGCTTTGATGGTAAACACGTAATTGAAGTGCCTGTAGCAGCTGGTATTCGAAAAACAGAAGAGCTACTAAATAGAGCAGTAAATCAAGATGCACCAGTGTATAAAGCAAGTGGTCAATCTAGCTCAAATGATGAATCATCAAAAGGTGGAAAATCATATTTCTATAAGCCATTAATGAATGGTGTTTCGAACATGCTACCTTTAGTTGTTGGTGGAGGTCTATTAATTGCGTTATCATTCTTAATTGGTGGATTTAAAGCAGAAGGAACATTAGCAGAAGCGCTAAATACTATTGGTGGCGGTAATGCGTTTGCATTATTAGTACCAGTTCTTGCTGGTTTCATTGCTATGGGTATTGCAGATCGTCCTGGTTTAGCACCTGGTTTAGTTGGTGGTATGTTAGCAGCTTCAGGTGGAGCTGGTTTCCTTGGCGGTTTAATAGCTGGTTTCTTAGCTGGTTATATCGTAATTGGTTTAAAGAAACTTTTTGCTGGTTTACCTCAATCATTTGAAGGAATTAAGCCTGTTTTACTATATCCATTCTTCGGTATTCTTTTAACTGGTCTTATTATGATTTTCGTTGTGAATACACCTGTTAAGTTCTTAATGGATGGTTTAACAAACTGGTTAAATGGTTTAACAGGTACAAATATTGTACTTCTTGGTATCATCCTAGCGGGTATGATGGCAGTTGATATGGGTGGTCCAATCAATAAAGCAGCTTTCACATTTGGTATTGCCATGATTGATGCAGGTAACTATGCTCCTCAAGCAGCAGTTATGATTGGTGGTATGGTTCCACCACTAGGTTTAGCTCTTGCAACAACATTCTTTAAGAGCAAATTTACGAAGGCTGAAAAAGATGCAGGGAAAACAAACTACATCATGGGTGCATCTTTCATTACAGAAGGTGCGATTCCATTTGCTGCTGCAGATCCAATTCGTGTCATTGTAAGTTCTGTAATTGGTGCAGCAGTTGCTGGTGGTCTTGCGTTATGCTTCGGATGTACACTTCAAGCTCCTCATGGAGGAATCTTCGTATTATGGGCAGTTAAAAACCCATTCATGTACTTTATATCTTTAATGATTGGTTCAATTATCACGGCTGTTCTAGTTGGTTTCTGGAAGAAGCCAGTACAAGAAAAAATGTAAGAAAAAGGTCTCATCAAATGCTGATGAGACCTTTTTCTTATTTTATGTTCAACTCATACTCATTCATAAACCAATTCATTCTAGGTTTTCTTTATACATTTATACCATTCACTTCTTGTATTTTTGCTGCAATAGCATCTGTTAATTCAGTTGCTGTTTGCGGAACAAATTTTTTCAAGATTACATTAATCATTGGTCCCATTTTTCCAGAAGCGGTAATATCGAGACTACCCGTCATAAGCGTTTTATTTTCATTAATTATTTCTGCTTTAAAATAGCCGTCACCGCCGAAGTTTTCATTCAAACCTTTTAAATCAAAGGTAACAGTAGATGGTTCAATCCATTCTTTAATATCAATTTGTAGGCGAACCTTTTTTTTCATAATGCCAATATCACCTTTGAATTCCCAAGTGGATTGTTTTTCAGTTAGAATTTCATGCGTAATATAGCCAGGTACGAGAGGAGCCCATTTATTCATATCTTTTACAAAATCCCATATTTGTTCAATCGACAAATCAAGTTCTACTTGATGGATACCACTTGGCATACAAATCCCTACTTTCACTATATATTAAGATAAAATGCTTCTAGCTTCCTCTTGCCCAATTGCGATACCAGCTAAATATCCGAATGTCATTGCTGGGCCAATTGTCCCGCCAGCTGATGGGTATGTAGCTCCAAATACGCCCATCGCCGCATTTCCAGCGGCATATAACCCAGGTATTGTTTTACCTCTTAGGCTAATCACTTGTCCGTTTTCATTAATGCGAGGACCACCGTTTGTGCCAAGCGTACCGTAATAGATAGGTATAGCATAGAAAGGGCCTTGCTCGATTGGTCCTAAGTTTGCTTCAACTCCACCATTATTCGTTGAAAAGTCTTCAAAATTGGAAGTTCCTCTACCGAAATCCGGATCTACTCCATTACGTGCATATTCATTGAATTGTTGTACTGTAGCTTCTAATTGATTAGGATCAAGATCGAGTTGGATTGCTAAATCACGTAAAGTGTCTGCTTGATTCATCCAGTCAGGAGCAGGGTCCTCTGGAAGAACAGTTACGACCATAGTACTGTTTTTTAATTGTGAATCAAAAATCATCCATACAGGTGGTTCATTAGGCCACTCTAGTTTAACTGGATCGTATTCGTAGAAGGCTTTAGGCATATCCATATAGGAAGTACCTTCATTTACAAATCGTTTGGCATTCTTGTTTACAATAATGCTGTTTTTACCGCCACGGCCATTTCCTATGATGGTCAAAATATCATCTTCATACTCAATAGTTGGGTCTTGCATGGCTGGGTACCACCATGCTTCACTCATATTTCCGAGTGCTGCTCCAGCTTCCATTGCCATAATGAGTCCATCTCCTGTATTTCCTTTAGGAGATAGGGGATGTGTAACATGTCCTTTTAAGAATGTTTTCACTAGTTCCTGATTCCACTCGAAGCCACCGCTTGCCAGAATGACGCCTTTACGAGCACCTACGAAAAGGTTTTGTCCACTCTGTTCAGCGCGAACGCCAATTACTTCTCCGTTATCATTCATAACCAATTCTTTACCTGGTGTTTCCGTAAAAGCTTGAATTCCTCTATCAAGACATGCTTTAAAGAGGGAGGCAATTAATGAACGTCCCATCGTAACAATATTGTTTTCCATTCGTTCAGCGATTTTCATATAATCAATGCCACCGACGGCTCCGCCTTCTTCTAATGTTAATGGTGGGAATACAGGGTTGTTACGAAGTTTATCTGCCCATTCTCCTAATTCATTTAATGAGAAAGGCATTGGGTCTAATGAACGTCCGCCTTTTGTTGTGCCAGGAATTTGAGTGTAGTATTCTGTGAAGTCTTTTGGAATAGCAAATCTTAATGGAGTATTTTCATGGAGATAATCAATCATCTTGTGAGCATGATCAACAAATGTTTCAAGTAAAGCTGGGTTAGGTACTTTGCCGCCTGTTAAACGCTGAAGATATGTTAATGCCTGTTCTCGTGAATCTTCAATCCCTTTTTCTTTCATATAACGATTCATCGGTATCCAAGGAACTCCACCAGAGAAAGCTGTTGTTCCTCCTATTTGATTTGCTTTTTCGAGAATGATAACATTAGCTCCATTGTCATGTGCTAAAATGGCTGAGACAAGGGCAGCACCACCTGTTCCGAGTACAACAACATCGGTTTCATAGTCCCATGAAGCTGGTTTTTTTGCTGGCATAAATTACTCTCCCTTACGTAATTAGATTTAAAGAAAGCGTTTTCTTTTCTTGTCGTGATAGAACGAATATCATAGTGATAGCCTTACTATCATGACTATGAAACTA
The DNA here is from genome assembly GCF_000380245.2 of Bacillus massiliigorillae. Classification (GTDB taxonomy): domain Bacteria; phylum Bacillota; class Bacilli; order Bacillales; family DSM-1321; genus Bacillus_AD; species Bacillus_AD massiliigorillae. The sequence continues at coordinate 255,985 of NZ_HG428744.1, read as the reverse complement.
TTATATATCCTTAATTATCCAAATGCTACACCTATTTTCATAAAATTGACAATTCGGAGGTGGTTTGTTAGCATACTCTACAATTGAAATGTTCAAAGGAGTTGTTATAATCATGAATCCTCTCGAAAGGTTATCCCAAGAACGTCTTGATGGTAGGAATAGAAGAATGAAAAGTATTATTGAGACAGCGGAAAAATTATTTTTAGTAAAAGGATTTGAAAAGACCACCATGCAAGATATTGCTGATGAAGAGGGGATAGGTGTAGCTACTGTATTTCGTTACTTTCCTAGAAAAGAGAAGCTAGTTGTATCTGTAGCGGTTCATATAATGGAAAAGAAAATTGCTATATTCGAATCGGTTAATAATCTAGACATACCTTGTATAGAAAAGCTTGATCAAATGTTTGATTTTTTTATGTCGTTAAACTTGTCTGAGTTTCAAAATCATACAAGATTACTAGATGCTTTTGAAAGCTATGCTGCACTTTCTGAACAGCCGTTAGAAGGTATTGAGAATTATTTTGCTGCGATTAATAGAACCTCTAAAATTTTTGAAGCGATTATAGAACAGGGAAAATTGGATGGATCGATTCGAACGGATATTGAAATAACAGAAGCATTCATCTCTATTACATATGCATTTGCAAGTTTTTCTAGAAAGTTAACGATTTTTCAAAGTATTTCTATTACGGAATCAGGTTGTGAATTTGAAAAACAACATAAGATTTTGAAAAATATTTTTTTGGATTATTTACGTGCAAAGTAAATATTTTTGGTAAATAAAATACGAGTAAATGAATAAAAAGTGAACTTTTTTGCAAGATTAATTTACAATACTAGAATATTTTTTTGCGGAGATTGACGATGAATTTGTATTTTGATAGATTAAGATTTATAGACGGCTGAGCCCTTTAACTTGAGTTAAAGGGGATTTTTTTTGACATATAAACTATATATTGTATTTATTTAGGTGTTTTTATCAATATATGGTGCCTAGGGGGATTAAGATGATTGATCAAGTATGTAAACGCGACGGTAGAGTAAGTTTATTTAAGAAGGATAAAATTACAAATGCTATCTATTTAGCGGCGGAGCAAGTAGCTAGTAGAGAGGGTAAACAAGTAGATCAACATATCGCAATCGAGTTAGCAAATGAAGTCATTTCAATTATTAACGAGCGATTTGTGGGTAGTATTCCTAGTGTTGAAGATATACAAGATATAGTAGTGAGAACATTAATTAAGAATGGTCATGTGAAAACTAGTGAGCAATATATTTTATATCGTGGAGAGCGAAGCAGAATTCGTGATTCCAAAAGTAGATTAATGAATTCGATTAAAGAAATTACTTTTTTAGATGCTGATGCAGCCGATATTAAGCGTGAGAATGCTAATATTGATGGGAATACAGCAATGGGTACCATGCTTCAATATGGAAGTACAGTATCAAAGGAATTTTGTAAAACAAATATTTTGAAGCCAGAGTATACGCATGCTCATGATTGTGGTGATATTCACATTCATGATATGGATTTCTTAAATATGGGTACTCTAACTTGCTGTCAAATTGATGTGAAGAAGCTTTTTAAAGGTGGATTTTCAACGGGGCATGGTTTTTTACGTGAGCCAAATGATATTGCTAGCTATGCAGCTCTAGCTGCTATTGCAATTCAAAGTAATCAGAATGACCAGCACGGAGGTCAAAGTATTCCTTTCTTTGATTATGGTCTAGCTGATGGCGTGAAGAAAACATTCAAAAAGTCATACGTTAATCATTTACGTAAGGCGATACAGCTTTTTGAAAATCTGGAAGAAGTGAACGGCTTAAAAGAATTAGTGCAAGAAGCTGAAGCGTTAAGCGGTACGCCGTTGCAATTAACTTTGGCAGATACTTATAAGGCTATGGAGAAAAAGCTCTTAATGAGTCGTTTCTCGATTGAGGAGCTGCTTGTCGATAAAATTCAAAGTTTCTCTTATAAAGAAGCACAATTAGAAACGAATCAAAAGACATATCAAGCAATGGAAGCATTTATTCATAACTTAAATACGATGCATTCACGAGCGGGAGCTCAAGTGCCTTTTTCGAGCGTGAACTTTGGAACAGATACGTCTGCTGAAGGAAGAATGATTTCAAAGAATTTATTACTTTCATTAGAAAGCGGATTAGGAAATGGAGAGACACCAATTTTTCCAATTTTAATTTTTAAGGTGAAAGAAGGCATTAGTCTAAACCCAGGAGATCCTAACTACGATTTATTCCAGTTAGCGTGTCGAGTGTCAGCTAAACGCCTATTCCCGAACTTTAGTTTCTTGGATGCACCTTTTAATGCTGAATATTATGTGGAAGGTAAACCAGAGACAGAAGCGACTTATATGGGATGCCGCACACGTGTATTAGGAAATAATTGTGGCTCTGAAATTGTAAGTGGGCGAGGAAATCTTTCATTTACAACGGTTAATTTACCACGTCTTGGTATTAAGCATGGGTTGGTATATGCACAAGAAAGTAATATGGAAGCATTTTTTGAAGAGCTAGATGAAAAAATTGATTTAGTAATTGAACAGTTATTAGAGAGAATGGAAGTACAAGGTAATAAACGTGTGAAGAACTTCCCGTTCTTAATGGGGCAGCATATTTGGCAGGGTTCTGAGAATTTGGAGTGGGATGATCAATTATCAGAAGTTATTAAACAAGGAACTTTAACAATTGGATTTATTGGTTTAGCAGAGTGTTTAGTTGCACTAACTGGTAAGCATCATGGTGAGAGTGCTGAGTCTCAAGAGCTAGGATTACAAATCATTGGTCATATGCGTAAGCGAATGGATGATGCAGCTTCTAAATATGGTTTAAACTTTTCATTAATTGCAACTCCAGCAGAAGGACTTTCTGGACGTTTCACAGCCATTGATAAAGAAAAGTTTGGTGTTATTAAGGGCATTACAGATCGAGAATATTATACGAATTCTTTCCATGTACCTGTTTATTATAAGTTGAATGCATTTGATAAAATCAAAACAGAAGCTCCATACCATGAACTGACTAATGCTGGACATATTACGTATATTGAATTGGATGGTAACCCTTCACATAATTTAGAAGCATTTGAAAGTATCATTCGTGCGATGAAAGAATTAGGAATTGGGTATGGTAGTATTAATCATCCTGTAGATCGTGATCCAATCTGTGGTTATTCCGGTGTTATTGAAGGAGAAATTTGTCCAGCATGCGGTCGTAATGAAAATGAAGGCGATATGAAATTTGACAGAATTAGACGAATTACTGGTTATTTAGTTGGAACCGTGGATCGATTTAATAATGCGAAGAAAGCTGAAGTTAAGGATCGTGTGAAACATACGTAATGGTGAAGGAGACGACAGAATGAAGGTACGAGTTGCCGCTCCACTAACGATTGATAGTATTGTAGATGGACCTGGCTTACGAATGGTGTTATGGACACAAGGTTGTCCACATCGATGTGAAGGGTGTCACAATCCGAAGACACATTCATTGGATGGTGGTTTTGAAGTAACATGTGCTAGCATCATTGAACAAATTCATTCAGCTAAGTTACAACGCGGCATCACATTATCTGGCGGTGATCCGTTTTTACAAGCGAAAGCGTTACTACCTATTGCAATAGAGGCTAAGAAGTGTGGGCTAGATATATGGGCATATACGGGATACTGCTGGGAAGAGTTGATGAATGAGCGAAATCCTCACTATCAGGATCGTCAGTTACTGTTACAGCAGATAGATGTTTTAGTCGATGGTCGTTTTATAGAAGAGAAAAAGTCACATGAGCTTTTATTTAGAGGATCATCAAATCAGCGAATTATTGATGTGAAACAATCGTTGGAAAGTGATGCGGTTGTATTATGTTCAGAATATATGTAGAGAAATATTAGGTAACATAGGTTATATAATAAAGCGTAAAAGGGGGTTCGGAAATTACTTTTCGGACATCCCTTTTTCTATTTTTACCTTGTTCAAAGTGTTAGGATTGGTTACACTAACTAGTATCTTATGGACGAAGAAAATCTTAATTTTATGTAAAACGGAGGCAGCGTTACTGTATGACTGCAAAGAAAAAATTTGAAGTGCAAGAAAATGAAACAATCGATATGTGTTTGGATCGTATGAAACAAGAAGGATATATGCCGGTTAGACGAACTGAAAAGCCTGTATTTAAAGAAATTGTCAAGAACGGTGAAACTATTTATGAACCCGAAGGAAGAAAAATTGTGTTTGATGGCCTAAAAATATAGCAAAAAGCGAACAATAAAATAAGTTGTGTTATTATTGTTCGATTATTTATTGACTTACAAACTGTTGGTTGTTAATATGAATCTAGAATAAAAGTACCTCTCATATAATCTTGGGGATAAGGCCCATAAGTTTCTACCCGATTACCGTAAATGATCGGACTATGAGAGAAAGTACATACTATTAGGGTGTATTGTCTCTTCTTCTCGTAGAAGTATTTGGGATAAAAACGGTTCCCGGATAGTTTACTTTCTCTTGTAGAAGTAGACTATTCGGTTTTTTTATGCGTAAAACAGGGTATAGCGATAGTTGATTGTTTTTTTGTAAAGTAAGTTATTTGTTCATGTTTAGCTCAATATCATGCATAAGTCTTTCCTTTTCAGAGATGGATTTTCTGTAAGGTCTGTCTTCTGCATGTCTGCATTTCATATTAGCTTCGGCGGCTAAGCCTCTCAGGGGCTGAGCAAGCCGTTTCAGCTTTTTTAAGTGTCTAGCCTTACACCTGACATGCTCGGTCATAAGTCGCATGTCACCGGTGACGGCATTTCAATTGAATCTAGCTTTAACGGCTAGCCTCTTGAGGATATAAGCCCTTCCTCTTCAGAAATCAAAATCGGATTTCTAAAGAGAAATGTCTTATACCTGCCGAGGCTGAGCAAGCCGTTTCAGCTTTTTATTTCAGGAGGGGAAGAGATGAAGCCTCAGGTTGGCGTTATTATGGGGAGTATTTCGGATTGGGATACGATGAAATACGCATGCGAAGAATTAGATAAGTTTGAGATACCTTATGAGAAGCAAGTTGTTTCTGCACATAGAACACCAGATTTAATGTTTGAATATGCAGAAAGTGCAAGAGAGAAAGGAATTAAGGTCATTATTGCAGGTGCAGGAGGAGCTGCGCATTTACCAGGAATGGTAGCAGCGAAGACAACTTTACCTGTCATTGGTGTGCCAGTGCAATCTAGAGCACTCAATGGTTTAGATTCACTTCTTTCCATCGTGCAAATGCCAGGTGGTGTTCCAGTTGCGACAGTAGCAATTGGAAAAGCAGGAGCAACGAATGCTGGATTACTCGCAGCACAAATACTATCCGCATTTGACGAGTCATTAGCAGGTAAATTAGATGCAATGCGAAATGAGACAAGAGAAAAGGTGTTAGAGAGCAGTGAACAACTTAAATAAAGTTATCTTACCAGGTCAAACAATTGGAATTATTGGTGGCGGTCAATTAGGTAGAATGATGGCTCTTGCAGCTAAGGCATCAGGCTTTAAAATTGCTGTTTTAGATCCAACACCAAATTGTCCGTGCGGTCAAGTGGCAGATATCGAAATTACAGCGCAATACAATGATTTGAATGCATTACAGCAGCTAGCTGATGCGAGTGATGTAATTACATTTGAATTTGAAAATATTAGTGGTGAAGCACTTGAGTGGCTAAAGCAGCATGCTTACATTCCTCAAGGCTCAGAGCTCTTGAAAATTAGTCAAAATCGAATTATTGAAAAGGCGGCAATTACGGAAGCAGGAGTTGAAGTTGCACCGTATGCTGTAATTCAAAGTGAGACAGATCTTCATGAGCAGATTGATAAAATTGGTTATCCAAGCGTATTAAAAACCGCTACAGGTGGATACGATGGTAAAGGACAGCTTGTCTTACAAAGCAAAGAAATGCTTGAAGAAGCTACGGAAATTCTGAAACATGGTGACTGTGTATTAGAAGCATGGGTTCCATTTGTGAAAGAGATTTCCGTTATTGTCACGCGCAATGTGAATGGAGAAACGAAAGTTTTTCCGGTAGCGGAAAATATTCATCGTGAAAACATTCTGTATCAATCGATTGTTCCGGCTCGTATTTCTAAGCAAACAGAGAATGCAGCAGTTGAGAAAGCAATGCTTATCGCAAATTCTATGAAACTTGTAGGAATATTAGCAGTAGAGATGTTCGTTACCGAAAATGAAAAAATCTATATCAATGAATTGGCACCGCGACCACATAACTCTGGTCATTATACGATGGAAGCTTGTGAAACTTCTCAATTTGAACAGCATATTCGTGCCGTTTGTAATTGGAAGCTAGCGGATACGACTTTGTTAAAGCCAGTCGTAATGGTGAATATTCTTGGTGAACATATGGAACCATTATTGAATAAAATACCCGATTTGAATAATTGGAAAATCCATTTATACGGTAAATCGGAAGCGAAAGTTAAGCGTAAGATGGGGCATGTAAATATTTTACGTGAAACGACAGAAGAGGCTTTAATCGAAGCTGAACGAAGCAATATATGGTAAGTGAAGATATATACGAAAAAATGGAGGAATTAAAACATGATTGAACGTTATACACGACCAGAAATGGGAGCGATTTGGACGGAAGATAATCGCTTTAATGCATGGTTAGAAGTTGAAATTTTAGCTTGTGAAGCTTGGTCAGAGCTAGGGGTTATTCCAAAGGAAGATGTTAAATTACTTCGTGAAAATGCATCTTTTGATATTGCACGTATCAATGAAATCGAATTAGAAACTCGTCATGATGTAGTGGCTTTCACTCGTGCGGTATCTGAAACACTTGGTGATGAGCGTAAATGGGTACATTATGGTTTAACTTCAACTGACGTTGTTGATACAGCAAACTCATATTTATTAAAACAAGCAAATGATATTCTACAAGCAGATTTAGAGCGCTTTGTGGAAATCCTAAAAAATAAAGCATTAGAACATAAATATACAGTTATGATGGGACGTACTCATGGTGTTCACGCAGAGCCGACTACATTTGGTTTGAAATTAGCACTTTGGTATGCAGAAATGAAACGTAACCTAGAGCGTTTTAAAGCAGGAAGAGAAAGTGTTGAGTATGGAAAAATTTCTGGAGCGGTTGGTACATATGCAAACATCGATCCTTTTGTAGAAAAATATGTTTGTGAAAAGCTAGGAACAAAGCCTGCTCCAATTTCTACACAAACATTACAACGTGATCGTCACGCTCATTACATGAGCACAATCGCATTAATTGCGACATCTATTGAGAAGTTTGCAACTGAAGTTCGTGGTTTACAGAAGAGTGAAACGCGTGAAGTAGAAGAAGCATTTGCGAAAGGTCAAAAAGGTTCTTCTGCAATGCCACATAAACGTAATCCAATCGGTTCTGAGAACATGACTGGTCTTGCACGTGTTATTCGTGGCTACATGATGACAGCTTATGAAAATGTTCCATTATGGCATGAAAGAGATATTTCACACTCTTCAGCAGAGCGTGTCATCTTACCTGATGCAACGATTGCATTAAACTACATGTTAAACCGTTTCGGTAATATCGTGAAAAACTTAACGGTATTCCCAGATAACATGAAACGCAATATGGATCGCACATTAGGTTTAATTTACTCACAGCGCGTTCTACTTGCGCTAATTGATAAAGGTCTTGCACGTGAAGAAGCGTACGATACAGTTCAACCAAGAGCAATGCAAGCTTGGGATGAGCAAGTACAATTCCGTACATTAATTGAAAGTGATGATAAAATCACAAGTCTTCTTTCTCCTGAAGAGATTGCTGACTGCTTCGATTATAATTATCACCTAAAAAATGTTGATGTTATTTTTGAACGCGTAGGACTTTAAGAACTATATAAACATCTTGGAAGTGAGTTGCTCACTTCCGGATGTTTTCCTAAATGAGTTTTCTATTTAAGGTTTGTTTTCGGAAGAATTTGAATATAGGTAATATTTTGATTAATACTATTGGTAAATAACTAATATGAGGGATTCTTAATGCTTTATTAATTCCCACTATTCCCAATTTGGAGGGGCTACGTCATGGAGAAACAAGCGTTACTATATCAAGGAAAAGCGAAAAGAGTATATGCAACAAATGATGAAAATGTGGTTTGGTTAGAATATACAGACCAAGCTACAGCTTTTAATGGAGAGAAGAAAGAAAATATTCAAGGTAAAGGCGTTTTAAATAATGAGATTACAAGTCTTTTATTTGTAAAACTTCAAGAAAAAGGTATTCCTTCTCACTTTATTAAAAAGCTTTCTGACCGCGAGCATTTAGCGAAGAAAGTGGACATCATTCCATTAGAGGTAGTCGTTCGTAATGTAGCAGCTGGAAGTCTATCTAAACGTTTAGGAATGGAAGAAGGTACAGTGCTAAGACATCCTATCGTAGAGTTATATTATAAAAATGATGATTTAGGAGATCCATTAATTACAGATGCTCACATCTCATTATTAGAAATTGCAACACCAGAAGAAATCAAAGAAATTACTGAAAAAGCATTGAAAGTAAATGATGTTTTAAAAGAATTTTTTGCATCAATTAATATTAGATTAATAGATTACAAGCTTGAATTTGGTAAAACAGCTGATGGTGAAATTCTATTAGCAGATGAAATTTCACCAGATACTTGCCGCCTTTGGGATGCAACAACAGGTGAAAAACTTGATAAAGATGTATTCCGTCGCGACTTAGGAAATATCACAGATGCGTATGAACAGATTTTAACTAGACTTGGAGGAGCTCAACATGTATAAGGTAAAAGTTTATGTAACATTACGAGAAAGTGTATTAGATCCACAAGGAACAGCCGTTCAACATTCATTGAACAGCCTTTCATATACAGAAGTACAAGATGTTCGTATTGGTAAATATATGGAGTTAACAATCGAAAAAAGCGACCGTGATGTAAATGAAGTCGTGAAAGAAGTATGTGAGAAGTTATTAGTTAATACGGTAATCGAAGACTATCGCTATGATGTTGAGGAGGTTGTCGCACAGTGAAATTTGCAGTCATCGTGTTTCCTGGGTCCAACTGTGACGTAGATATGTATCACGCGATTAAAGATGAGCTTGGTGAGGAAGTCGATTACGTTTGGCATACTGAAACAGATTTATCTCAGTATGATGGGATTTTATTACCAGGTGGTTTCTCTTATGGCGATTATCTTCGCTGTGGTGCAATCGCGCGCTTTTCAAATGTAATGGAGCAAGTAATTAAAGCTGCTCAAGATGGAAAACCAATATTAGGCGTATGTAACGGATTCCAAATTCTTTTGGAAGCAGGTCTTTTACCTGGTGCAATGAGACGTAATGATAGCTTGCATTTCATTTGCCGAAATGTGGAATTACAAGTAGCAAACAATAATACAATGTTCACGAATGCTTATGACAATAATGAAGTTATTACAATTCCAATCGCACATGGTGAAGGAAACTATTATTGTGATGAAGCAACGCTACAACAATTGAAAGATAATGGTCAAATTGCATTCACTTATGCGGGTACAAATCCGAACGGTAGTTTAGAAGATATTGCTGGTATTACGAATGAACAAGGTAATGTACTAGGAATGATGCCTCACCCAGAGCGTGCGGTAGATTCATTACTAGGAAGTGCGGACGGATTAAAGTTATTTCAATCTATAGTTAAACATTGGAGGGAATCACATGTCGTTACTGCTTGAGCCAAGTCCAGAACAAATTCAATCAGATAAAATTTATGCAGAAATGGGACTTTCTCCTGAAGAATTCGAAATGGTAACTAAAATTCTAGGACGTCTTCCGAATTACACAGAAATCGGTCTTTTCTCTGTTATGTGGTCAGAGCACTGCTCTTACAAAAACTCTAAGCCAGTATTGAAGAAGTTCCCAATTACAGGCGAAAAAGTACTTCAAGGACCTGGTGAAGGCGCAGGTATCGTTGATATCGGTAATAACCAAGCTGTTGTATTCAAAATCGAATCACATAACCATCCTTCAGCAATTGAGCCTTACCAAGGTGCTGCAACAGGTGTTGGTGGTATTATTCGTGACGTTTTCTCAATGGGAGCTCGTCCAATCGCTCTATTAAACTCTTTACGTTTTGGTGAGTTAAACACACCACGTACAAAGTATTTATTTAAAGAAGTAGTTGCTGGTATTGCGGGCTACGGTAACTGTATTGGTATTCCTACTGTTGGTGGCGAAATCCAATTCGAAGACTGCTATGAAGGCAACCCACTTGTAAATGCAATGTGTGTTGGCTTAATTAATCATGAAGATATTAAAAAAGGTCAAGCGCACGGTGTTGGCAATACAGTGATGTATGTTGGTGCGAAAACAGGTCGTGACGGTATTCACGGGGCAACATTTGCATCGGAAGAGCTAACTGAAACTTCTGGCGATAATCGTCCAGCGGTTCAAGTTGGAGACCCATTCATGGAGAAATTATTACTAGAAGCTTGTCTTGAATTGATTAACTGTGATGCACTAGTTGGTATTCAAGATATGGGTGCTGCAGGTCTTACAAGTTCATCAGCGGAGATGGCAAGTAAAGCAGGATCTGGTATCGAAATGAATCTTGACTTAGTTCCACAACGTGAAACAGGCATGACAGCTTATGAAATGATGCTTTCTGAATCACAAGAGCGTATGCTAATCGTTGTTAAAAAAGGACGCGAGCAAGAAATCGTTGATCTTTTCTCTAAATATGATTTAGAAGCTGTTGCAATCGGTCACGTAACAGACGATAAGCAACTTCGTTTAATTCATAAAGGTGAAGTAGTTGCAGATGTACCAGCAGATGCATTAGCAGAAGATGCTCCAGTTTATCATAAGCCTTCTTCAGAGCCTGCTTACTTTGGTGAATTCCAAGGTATGAAGCTTGAAACACCAGTAATCGAGAATTATGGTGAAACATTAACGAAGCTTCTTTCACAAGCAACAATTGCAAGTAAAGAATGGGTTTATGATCAATATGACTACATGGTACGTACGAACACCGTTGTAGCACCTGGATCAGATGCGGCGATTGTACGTATTCGTGAAACAAATAAAGCATTAGCGATGACAACAGATTGTAATTCAAGATATATCTACTTAGATCCAGTAGCAGGCGGAAAAATCGCAGTTGCAGAAGCAGCGCGTAACATCGTTTGTTCGGGTGCTGAGCCACTTGCTATTACAGACTGCTTAAACTTTGGTAACCCAGAGAAACCGGAAATCTTCTGGCAAATTGAAAAAGCAGCTGACGGTATGAGTGCAGCTTGTCGTGAATTATCAACTCCTGTAATCGGTGGAAACGTATCATTATACAACGAAACAAATGGTGAAGCTATTTATCCAACACCAGTTATCGGTATGGTTGGTCTTGTATCAGACTTAGCGCATATTACGACGCAAAACTTCAAACATGAAGGCGATGCGATTTATGTAATTGGTGAAACAAAAGAAGAATTTGGTGGATCAGAGCTTCAAAAAATGTTAAATGGCAAAGTTTTCGGACCAGCTCCTTCTATTGATTTACAAGTAGAAGAAAAACGCCAACAACAACTTCTTGCAGCGATTCGTGCAGGGGTAGTGGCATCTGCTCATGACGTTGCGGAGGGTGGTCTTGCAGTTGCACTTTCTGAGTCATTGTTCGGTAAAGAAGAATTAGGTGTGAATGTAACTGTAAAAGGCGATGTTGTATCAGCATTATTCAGTGAAACACAATCTCGTTTCCTAGTATCTGTGCCTAAAGTACAACAAGCACAATTTGAAAGCTTAGTAGAAGATGCTATTCATATTGGTGAAGTAACAAATACAGGTTCTTTAGTGATTGCTAATGAAAATAACGAAACAGTTCTCAACGAACAGGTGAAGGATTTACATTCGGCTTGGAAAGGGGCTATACCATGCTTGCTGAAATAAAAGGTCTAAACGAAGAGTGTGGTGTTATAGGTATTTGGGGACATAGCGATGCTGCCCAAATTACTTATTACGGATTGCACAGCTTGCAGCACCGTGGGCAAGAAGGAGCTGGAATGGTTCTGACGGATGGCGAAAAGCTAATCGGTGTGAAGGGCGAAGGTTTAGTGACTGAAGTATTTTCACAAGAGAAAATGAAAGATGTTCATGGTATTGGATCAATTGGTCATGTACGCTATGCAACAGCTGGTGGAGGCGGGATTGAAAATGTTCAACCCCTTCTCTTCCACTTTCAAAATGAAAGTATGGGCTTAGCTCATAACGGTAATTTAGTGAATGCTACTCAATTAAAAGCGCAACTTGAAGCGCAAGGAAGTATTTTTCAAACAACTTCTGATACAGAAGTAGTAGCTCATTTAATTAGACGTTCTGGACCTATGAGTTTAAAAGACCGTGTAAAGAATGCATTGAGCCTTGTAAAAGGTGCATATGCATTCCTTGTGATGGGAGAAAAAGAAATGATTGTAGCTCGTGATCCGCATGGTCTACGTCCACTTTCACTGGCTAAGCTAGGTGATGGCTATGTAGTAGCGTCTGAAACATGTGCGATTGATATTGTTGGGGCTACGTTCATTCGAGATATTGAACCAGGTGAAATGTTGATTATTAGCGATGAAGGAGTGAAAGCAGAGCGATTTGCTTCATCTCATACACATGCAATGTGTGCAATGGAATATGTGTATTTCTCTCGTCCTGACAGCGACATCGATGGTATTAACGTGCATACAGCTCGTAAAAACATGGGTAAAAAATTAGCGATGGAAGCGTTAATTGATGCCGATGTTGTAACGGGTGTACCAGATTCAAGTATTTCAGCTGCTATCGGATATGCAGAGGCAGCTGGTATTCCATATGAAATGGGATTAGTTAAAAATCGTTATGTAGGTCGTACCTTTATTCAGCCTTCTCAATCATTACGTGAGCAAGGTGTAAAAATGAAACTATCACCTGTTCGTGGTGTAGTAGAAGGAAAACGCGTCATCATGGTAGATGATTCAATTGTTCGTGGAACGACAAGCAAACGTATTGTGAGATTGTTGAAAGAAGCGGGAGCGACAGAAGTACATGTTGTTATTAGCTCACCGCCAATTAAAAACCCATGCTTCTATGGCATTGACACATCTACACGAGAAGAACTGATTGCTTCGGATAAATCTGTGGATGAAATCCGTGAATTAATCGAAGCTGATTCATTAACGTTCTTAAGTGAAACAGGGATGGTTGAAGCGATTAGTAGTTCGTTGGATGGCGAAATGAAAGGCTGCTGTTTAGCTTGCTTTAATGGGAAATATCCAACTGAAATATATGAAGAATTGGAATTGAACTCATCTAAAACGATTTGTTAAGGCACTGACTAAGGTGCAACATTGAACGGGATAAAAAACATAAAGCAGCATGATATATGCTGCTTTCTTACTTAAAACCTATTGTTTGTAATTGGAGGACCGACAAAATGGCAAATGCATATAAACAAGCTGGTGTAGACATTGAAGCAGGTTATGAAGCCGTAAATAAAATGAAGAAACACGTTCAAAAGACAATGCGCAAAGGAGTATTAAGCGGACTAGGTGGCTTTGGTGGAATGTTCGACCTTTCCACACTTGGACTTGAAGAACCAGTTCTTGTATCAGGTACGGACGGAGTTGGTACGAAGCTGATGCTAGCTTTCATGATGGATAAGCACGATACAATCGGTATTGATGCGGTAGCTATGTGCGTAAACGATATCGTTGTACAAGGTGCAGAGCCATTATATTTCTTAGACTATATTGCTTGTGGTAAAGCTGATCCGGATAAAATTGAAGCGATTGTAAAAGGGGTAGCAACAGGTTGTGAGCAAGCTGGTGCAGCTTTAATCGGTGGAGAAACAGCAGAAATGCCGGGCATGTATGATGAAGAAGAATATGATTTAGCTGGATTTGCAGTAGGTGCTTGTGAGAAGAAGAACTTAATTACAGGTGCAAATATTGCTGCTGGTGATGCGTTAATCGGGTTAGCATCAAGCGGTATTCACAGTAATGGGTATTCATTAGTACGTAAGGTGTTATTGCAAGATGCAGGGAAAGACCTGCAAGAATTTGACGAAACATTAGGCTGTAAAATCGGTGAGGAATTATTAAAACCTACACGCATTTATGTGAAGTCTTTACTTTCTGCTTTGAAGCAATTCAACGTAAAAGGTATGGCACATATTACAGGTGGCGGCTTTATAGAAAATATTCCAAGAATGCTTCCTCAAGATTTTGGCGTTGAAATCAATAAAGGCACTTGGCCAGTACATCCAATTTTCCAATTGCTTCAGAAGGAAGGCAATTTAGTAGAAGATGAAATGTACAATATCTTCAACATGGGAATCGGTATGGTTGTTGTTGTACCAGCAGAAGAAGCAAAAGCAGCGGTAGCTCATTTTGAACAACTTGGTGAAAAGGCTTATGAAATCGGACAAGTCGTTTCAGAACAAGGCGTACACTGGGGGAAATAAAACAATGAAGAAAATCGCAATTTTTGCGTCAGGCAGTGGAACTAACTTACAAAGCATTGTTGATTATATTAAACAAGGTACGTTACAAGCTGAAATTGCTTTAGTTGTGTGTGATCAACCAGGTGCGTTTGCGATTGAAAGAGCAAAGAAAGAGAACATTCCAACGTTCATTTTCAAAGCAAAAGACTATGAGAATAAAGTAGCTTTTGAAACGGAAATTGTGAAAGAACTGCGTGAAAGAGACGTAGAATTCATTGTGTTAGCTGGTTATATGCGTTTAATCGGTGAAACGCTTCTAAGTGCTTACTCGCATAAAATCGTGAATATTCATCCTTCACTTCTTCCTGCGTTTCCTGGTAAAGATGCGATTGGGCAAGCATTTAATGCAGGCGTGAAGATTACGGGAGTAACCATTCATTATGTAGATGAAGGCATGGATACAGGACCAATTATCGCGCAACAAGCGGTTGACATTTTGGACGGAGATACGAGAGATACATTGCAAGTTCGTATTCAAGATACAGAGCATTGGTTGTATCCAGACGTGTTGCGTAAGATTTTAGCATAGAACGTTTTTTCTAATAGAAAGGGAGACATTTGATCATGACAAAAAGAGCGTTAATTAGTGTATCGGACAAAACAGGAATCGTAGAATTCGCTAAGCAATTAAAAGAAGTTGGTTTTGAAATTATTTCTACTGGTGGAACAAGTAAGGCATTACAAGAAGCAGGTGTAGAAGTAATTGGCATTAGTGATGTAACAAACTTCCCAGAAATTCTAGATGGACGTGTAAAAACATTACATCCAAGCGTACATGGTGGCTTGCTTGCTAGACATGATGATCCAGATCATAAACAGCAAATCGAAGCACATAACATTCAACCAATTGAACTTGTTTGTGTAAACCTTTATCCGTTCCAACAAACAATTGCGAAAGCGGATGTAACGGTTGAAGATGCGATTGAAAACATTGATATCGGTGGACCAACAATGCTACGATCAGCTGCGAAAAATCATGAGTATGTAACTGTTGTAGTTGACCCAAGCGATTATGAAACAGTTATTGCTGAATACAAAGCAGAAGGCAAAACAACATTTGCAACTCGTCGTGCGTTAGCAGCAAAAGTATTCCGTCATACAGCAGCTTATGATAGTGTGATTTCTCAATACATGACAGAACTTGTAGGTGAAAAACAACCTGAGAGCGTAACGTACACTTATGATTTACAACAAAGCTTACGTTATGGTGAAAACCCACATCAACAAGCAGCGTTCTATAAAAAGCCACTTGGTTCAACATTCTCAATTGCAAATGCAACGCAATTGCACGGAAAAGAACTTTCTTACAACAACATTAATGATGCAAATGCAGCACTACAAATCGTTAAAGAATTTGAAGGTCCAGCAGCAGTAGCAGTAAAACATAACAATCCTTGTGGCGTTGGTACAGGTGCGTCTATTTTTGAAGCATTCTCAAAAGCATATGAGGCAGATTCAACTTCCATCTTTGGTGGAATTATCGCTTTAAACGGTGAAGTAGATGTTGAAACAGCGAAGAAATTGCACGAGATTTTCTTAGAAATCATCATAGCACCAAGCTTCTCTCAAGAAGCATTAGATGTGTTAACTAGTAAGAAGAATCTTCGTCTATTAACAATTCCTTTCAGCGATAATAATGTAGCGGAAAAAGTAATGACATCTGTTGAAGGTGGCTTACTAGTGCAAGATGCTGATATGTATTCTCTAGAAGATGCAAATATTACTGTTCCAACAAAACGTCAACCTACTGACGAAGAGTGGGAAGCGTTAAAATTAGGCTGGAAAGTTGTTAAACATGTGAAATCAAATGCGATTGTTGTAACAGACCGTCAAATGACATTAGGTGTTGGTGCAGGTCAAATGAATCGTGTAGGTTCAGCGAAAATTGCGCTTGAGCAAGCTGGTGAAAAAGCAAAAGGTGCAGCACTGGCTTCTGATGCATTCTTCCCAATGGGTGATACAGTTGAAGTAGCAGCTAAAGCAGGAATTACAGCGATTATTCAAACAGGCGGAAGTATCCGTGATGAGGATTCAATCAAAGCGGCTGATGAAGCTGGTATTGCAATGGTATTTACAGGCGTTAGACATTTTAAACATTAAAATGGAGGTATGCACAGAATGAACGTTTTAGTTGTTGGTCGTGGGGGACGTGAGCATGCGATTGCTCGTAAATTCTCGGAAAGTAATCGTGTAACAAAAGTGTTTGTAGCACCAGGTAATCCAGGTATGCAAGATGTAGCTACATTAGTTCCAATTTTGGAAAATGAGCAAGAGCAAATCATTGCTTTTGCGAAAGAGAACAATGTTGAGTGGACATTTGTTGGTCCTGAAGTACCTCTATTAGAAGGTCTTGTTGATGCTTTAGAAGCAGCAGGTTTGAAAGCGTTCGGACCTCGTCAAAATGCTGCTGAAATTGAAGGTAGCAAAAGCTTCGCCAAAGATTTAATGAAGAAATACAACATACCAACTGCTACATACGAAACATTTACATCCTTTGAAGAAGCGAAGAGCTATGTTGAGAAAATGGGTGCTCCGATCGTTATTAAAGCAAACGGCTTAGCGGCTGGTAAAGGCGTTGTCGTTGCAATGACAGAAGAGGAAGCAATTGATGCATTATCGGAAATGATGTTAAATGCAAAATTCGGTGAAGCTTCGGCTAGTGTTGTAATTGAAGAGTATTTAGAGGGAGAAGAGTTTTCACTTCTTTCATTTGTAAATGGCGATAAAGTATATCCAATGGTGATTGCACAAGATCATAAGCGTGCATTCGACGGTGATCAAGGACCTAATACTGGTGGAATGGGTGCGTATTCTCCAGTACCACAAATCTCTGAAGCAGTCATTGCAGAAACATTGGAAACGGTTGTTCATCCAACGGCTCAAGCAATGATTAGTGAAGGTCGTACATTCTCAGGCATCCTTTATGCAGGATTAATGCTTACTGCAAAGGGTCCGAAAGTTATAGAATTTAATGCTCGTTTCGGTGATCCAGAAACTCAAGTTATTCTTCCTCGTTTGAATTCAGATTTAGTAGACGTACTAGATGCTGTTCGTGCAGGACAAGAATTCGAACTTGATTGGTCAAAGGATGCTGTTCTTGGCGTAGTTCTTGCGGCAAAAGGTTATCCAGATGACTATAACAAAGGTGATGTTATTACTGGGTTAGACACTATTGATAAAGATGTTCATGTGTATCATTCAGGTACAGCACTTGATGCGCAAGGAAATACCGTAACGAATGGTGGACGTGTGTTATTCTT
Organism: Bacillus massiliigorillae; assembly: GCF_000380245.2. GTDB lineage: Bacteria > Bacillota > Bacilli > Bacillales > DSM-1321 > Bacillus_AD > Bacillus_AD massiliigorillae. The sequence continues at coordinate 238,211 of NZ_HG428744.1, read as the reverse complement.
ATCAGCAAAAGGTGCAACTCTTGAAGATGCAAAACAAAAAGTTTATGAAGAAATTAAGAAAGTATCTTGCGATGCTTTGTTCTATCGTAGTGATATTGGACATAGAGTCATTAAAGCTTCAGTAAAGTAAACATAGAAAGTGGATGTCTAACTAAGCATGGTTTTTAGACATCCATTTTTTTTCGATAGAAGTAAACGTCTAACCTTACACCTGTCTCCTTTCGCATTGGAAGTAATACAAAGAGGAAACATATTCATTCAAAAGGGTCGGTGCCGGTTTTTTAAATTAGATAAGAAAGTATATAGATTGGTGCAGTGTCTAGCTCCAGCGCCCAGCGACGTATAGATTTCGCCCATCTCCCTACGATAAGTCAACATCGAATCGGCTACCGCCTCTTCGTGTTTCCTTTATCTCAGTCGAAGTGCTCCAATCTATACGTCGCAAAACGGGCGCTTGCGCTTTTCTTATTGCATTTTGGGATATGCATAAAGATGAAAAAATAAAGTTGTTGAAAATTGGGGATAATAAATGAAAAACTTCCGTCTATGATGTAAGACGGAAGCAAGATAGAGGAATTTAACTCGGGTTTGATTGTGTATCTGTAGAAGCTTCATCTTGGAACATAGTAAGGTCCATCATGTCCATGTCGTCCATAAGGTCTTGAACCATACCTTGACCTTTGTTAAATAGGGCAGTCATTGGGCAATAGCGTACAATACCTTCTGCAACCTTCATGCTTGCGATAATTACCCAGATGATATACGATTCTTTCCAAGGTCTTCTCACCATTTTCGCAGTAAACCAAGATAACATGGTTAATCCACACGTTATTCGTAAAAGTGCGTTCATAGTAGAGATGTTTGGTTTATACTTCAACATGTTGAAAGTCTCCCTTCACAAAATGTTAACTGAAAGTTGTGAAACATTACTGTGTAAAATTAACCAAATATGTTAACATAGATACAAAACTGTAAGAAAAGCTAAAGCGCTATTAAATAAAAAACAAAATAATGCTTGGAGGGATGTTCATGCTAGAACAGCGCTATAGGTGGAAGAACAAACAACTGCGTGAGCATATCGCCATATTAGATGGCAAAAGGTCACCGCAAATATTATTAAAAAACGCAACGTATTTAAATCAAGCGTTACGGAAATGGTTAGTCGCGAACATTTGGATCTATGATGATCGTATCATCTATGTGGGTCCTAAACTTCCTGAGAAGATAAAAGAGTGTGAGGTTGTAGATTGCACCTCTCTATTTTTAGTACCAGGTTACATTGAGCCTCATGTTCATCCATTTCAATTATATAATCCCCAATCATTTTCTCATTATGCATCGTTAACAGGAACTACTACGCTTATTAATGACAACATGATGTTATTTTTACATTTGGATAAAAAGAAAGCGTTTTCTTTGTTAAGGAAATTTAGAAATTCACCTATGTCTATGTATTGGTGGTGCCGTTTTGATCCACAAACTGAAATTCCAAATGAAGAAACGGTGTTCTCTCATGCGAATATTAAATCCTGGCTTGAACACGATGCTGTCTTGCAAGGTGGAGAGCTAACAGGATGGCCAAAGCTACTTGATGGTGACGATTTAATGTTGCATTGGATTCAAGAAGCGAAGAGAATGCGTAAGCAAATTGAAGGACATTTTCCTGGAGCATCGGAAAAAACATTAGCTAAGATGACATTACTTGGAGCGGATTGTGATCACGAAGCGATGACTGGGGAAGAAGTGATGAATCGATTGATGCAAGGTTATTCTGTTTCTCTACGTCATTCATCGATTAGACCGGATTTGCCAAAAATGATTGATGAAATTCATGAGTTGGGTATCGACCGTTATGATAAGTTCTTCCTTAATACGGATGGTTCTTCACCTGCCTTTTATGAAAATGGTGTCATGAATCGTCTCATTGCTATTTGTATTGAACACGGAGTTCCAGTTATAGATGCGTATAATATGGCAACCATTAATGTTGCTCGACATTATAACTTGGAATATTTACATGGGAATATTAATACAGGCCGTGTGGCAAATATTAATTTCCTTACAGATCCGACAAATCCAACACCAGTATCTGTTATGGCTAAAGGAAAATGGATGTTGAGAGATGGGAAGAAACAGAAGCAAGAGTATGAAATTAAATGGTCAGAATATAATCTTGATCCACTTCAATTGGAGTGGGATTTAACACAGGATGATTTACAGTTTTCAATGCCATTTGGAGTAGAGATGGTGAATAATGTCATCATGAAGCCATATTCGGTTACGCGTGATATGTCTTATGATGAGTTAGATTTCAATCATGATGAATGTTTCTTTATGCTCATCGATCGACATGGGAAATGGAGAAATAATACGATTCTAAAAGGGTTTGCTGATAAATTATGTGGTTTTGCAAGTTCGTTTTCGAATACGGGAGATATTATTGTCATCGGTAAACGAAAAGAAGATATGATGCTCGCCATGCAAGAACTCAAAAGAATGGGTGGAGGTATCGTATTGACGGAAAATGGAGAAGTACTTCATCGCATACCGCTTGCTCTCAAAGGAATCATGTCAGATAAACCTATGGACATATTAATTGAGGAAGAAAAAGTGCTAACAGAACTTTTAAAAGAAAGAGGATACAAATATACCGATCCTGTATATAGTTTATTGTTTTTCTCATCGACTCATTTACCATATATTCGTATTACTCCAACAGGAATGTACGATGTTATGAATAAGACAGTACTCTTTCCGACTATAATGCGTTAAAATAGTAAAGAAGGCATTACAGATAGGCTAATATGAAATGGAGAAATCATTATTATGAAGCTTAAGACTATTTCTTGTATATTGGCAGCCTCACTATTGATTGTAGGCTGCAGTAAAGATAAGGAACCAGAAGAAGACAAGCCTGTTCATAAAAAGGTAGAAGTTAAAGAAGAAACAAAATATACTTATCCTTTAACAGGTCAATCAACAGAGGGTGAAGTCAACAAGAGACCAGTAGCAGTAATGATTAATAATCATCCAAAGGCACGTCCACAAAGTGGACTGCAAAAAGCAGATATTGTTTATGAAATGTTAGCAGAAGGCGATGTAACAAGGTTTTTGGCGGTTTATCAAAGTGAAGAGCCAGAAAGGGTTGGGCCTGTTAGAAGTGCACGAGATTATTTTATTGAACTAGCAAAAGGCTTGAATAGTATTTATATTTGTCACGGGTATAGCCCAGATGCAAAACAACTACTCGATGCTGGCTATATTGACAATTTGAATGGCTTATTTTATGATGGAACGCTCTTTAAACGTGACAATTCACGTAAAGCACCGCATAATTCTTATATAACATTTGCTAATATTGAAAAGGGTGCAGAAGAACAGTCCTTTAATCTTGAAGAGCAACCAAAGGGATTTGCTTTCTTAAGTGAAAAGGAAGAAAAGTCTCTTGAAGGAGAAGCTGCTACAAATGTAACAGTGAAATATGGTTCTCATTCTTTTGATGTGATGTATAAGTATGATGAAGGTAAGATGCAATATACACGTTATAGTGATGGTGTTCAAACGGTTGATAAAGACACAGATGAACCTGTGTTATTAAGTAATATTATTATTCTAGAAGCTCCGCATAAGATCATTGATAGTCAAGGGCGTCGCGATATTGATTTCTCTGCTGGTGGTAATGCGTACTTGTTACAAGAAGGAAAATGGAATACAATACAGTGGCAGTTTAATAACAATGTGATTACTTTCGTGAAAGATGGAAAAGAGGCGAAACTCGTACCAGGAAAAACATGGGTTAATGTTGTTCCAGATAAACCTGGTTTAGAGTCAAACGTAACCTTTCAATGATGCTAATTAATGTTTATTATACAAACTAATTTCATGTAAGGTGAAAAAGGATATATTTATGTGAGCAAAGGAGTGACAACCATATGCAGATTGATAAACTTAGAGGAAAAGAGCTAGATCAGCTATTTAACGCTGTACTATCTTTAAAAGATTTAGAAGAATGTTATCGATTCTTTGATGATTTATGCACGATTAACGAAATTCAATCTCTTGCTCAACGTTTAGAAGTAGCTCGTATGCTTCAAGAGGGAAAAACCTATCATAAGATTGAAACGGAAACAGGTGCAAGCACAGCTACGATTTCACGCGTCAAGCGTTGTTTAAATTATGGTAATGATGCATATGCGATGGCATTAGACCGAATTGAATCAGATAAGGAAGAAAAGTAATTCGACAGGCAAAGTGCCTGTCTTTTCTTTTGGAAATAAAGGTGATATTAGGATTAATGTCCCCTTTTCTGAAGAACTTTTTTTCTGCGTTTTCTTAATGCTATAATGATGAAATGGAAGAAAGATTGGGGGCCGTATAATGTACGATTACAACGAGTGGAAACATGTATTTAAGCTCGATCCAAATAAAGAAATCAATGATGAACAATTAGAACAAATTTGCGAGTCCGGTACAGATGCTATAATGGTTGGTGGCACAGATGGTGTTACACTAGAAAATGTGCTTGATCTTATGGCGCGTGTACGTAGATATAGTGTGCCATGTGTGTTAGAAGTGTCCTCGATTGAAACGGTGACGCCTGGATTTGATTTATATTTTATTCCAAGTGTATTAAATAGCCGTGATCCGAAATGGATTGTTGGGCTCCATCAGGAAGCAGTAAAAGAATATGGTGATGTGATGGATTGGGAAGAAATTCACATTGAAGGTTACTGTATTTTGAATGGGGATTGTAAAGCTGCTAAAGTGACGAATGCGAATACGGAGCTTTCTACTGAAGATGTAGTTGCCTATGGTGAAATGGCAGAAAGAATGTTTTCGTTGCCAATTTTTTATATTGAATATAGTGGTATGTACGGTGATCCAGAGGTTGTTGAAAACGTAAAGTTGAAATTAGAGAAAACAACATTGTTCTATGGTGGCGGTATTACACGTGTAGAGCAAGCAAAAGAAATGGCACAACATGCAGATGTCGTAGTTGTTGGAAATATAATCTATGATAATTTTGCAGAAGCCTTAAAAACGGTAAAAGCCGTTAAAGATTCTAATTAAATTCCAAAACAAGTGATAAATACAGTATAATATACAGAACGAATGTTCTTATTGGTGGTGTAAATATGGGAAATGCAGAAATGCTTGTTAAAGGATTAAATCCTGAGCAGAAAAAAGCTGTCCAAACGACAGAAGGACCGCTTCTTATTATGGCGGGTGCAGGTAGTGGTAAGACGCGAGTGTTAACACACCGAATAGCGTATTTAATGAAGGAAAAGGGTGTTGCTCCGTGGAGTATCCTTGCGATTACGTTTACAAATAAAGCGGCGCGCGAAATGAGAGAGCGTATCGGTAACTTGCTTGGTCCAGATGCGGAAAATATTTGGATTTCAACATTTCACTCGATGTGTGTACGTATTTTAAGAAGAGATATTGATCGTATCGGTTATAGTCGTACATTTTCTATACTTGATACAACGGATCAGCAATCAGTTATTAAGCAAATCTTGAAAGATTTAAATATAGACTCTAAGAAGTACGATTATCGTGCTTTATTAGGAGCAATTAGCTCAGCAAAAAACGAATTAGTAAATAGCGAAGAATATGAGAAAACAGCGGCTGACTATTTCTCAAAAGTCGTGAGTGATGTATATAAAGAATATGAAAAGCGCCTTCGTAAAAATCAAAGTTTAGACTTCGATGATTTAATTATGAAGACGATTCTTTTGTTCGAGCGCGTACCTGAAACGCTTGAATTTTATCAACGTAAGTTTCAATACATTCACGTGGATGAGTACCAAGATACGAACCGTGCACAATATATGTTAGTTAAAATGTTAGCTGCACGTTTCAGAAATTTATGCGTAGTTGGTGACTCAGATCAGTCAATCTATCGTTGGCGTGGAGCAGATATCGCTAATATTCTTTCATTTGAGAAAGACTATAGCAATGCAAATATCATTTTCTTAGAGCAAAATTATCGTTCAACAAAACGTATTCTTGAAGCAGCCAATGAAGTAATTGCTAATAACAGCAATCGTAAGCCGAAAAATCTTTGGACAGATAATGATGAAGGAAATAAAATTCACTATTATCAAGCGGATAATGAGCAGGCAGAAGCTAGTTTTGTTGTGAGTAAAATTCTTGATGCAACAAGAAATAATGGCAAGAAATTAAGTGATGTAGCTATTCTCTATCGTACAAATGCCCAGTCGCGTGTAATGGAGGAATTTTTACTAAAATCGAACTTGCCATATACCATTGTGGGCGGCGTGAAGTTCTATGATCGTAAAGAGATTAAAGATGTACTGGCGTATTTACGTTTAATTTCTAACCCACATGATGATATAAGTTTACGTCGTATTATTAATGTTCCAAAGCGTGGAATTGGTTCAACATCGCTTGATAAAATTGCTGATTTTGCTGTAATGCAAGATACTTCTATGTTTGATGCGCTTATGAATATTGATTTAATTGGACTAAGTCCAAAGATTACGAAAGCAGCACGTGAATTCTGTGATTTAATCCAAGGCTATACGAATATGCAGGATTACTTATCAGTAACGGAGCTAGTTGAAGAAGTACTGGATAAAACAGGTTATAATGAAATGTTGAAAGCGGAGAAATCATTAGAAGCGCAAAGTCGTCTTGAGAACTTGGAAGAGTTTTTATCTGTTACAAACAACTTTGAAGCTAATAATGAAGATAAGAGCTTAGTGGCGTTTTTAACAGATTTAGCACTTGTAGCAGATATTGATCAATTAGATAAAGATGAAACACCACAAGAAGGTGTGACATTAATGACTCTTCACTCAGCGAAAGGACTAGAGTTCCCTATTGTATTCTTACTTGGATTAGAAGAAGGGGTCTTCCCACATAGCCGTTCATTAATGGAAGAAGAGGAGATGGAAGAAGAGCGTCGTCTTATGTATGTAGGTGTAACGCGTGCTGAACAAGAATTATTCCTCACGAATGCTCAGATGCGTACACTGTTTGGTCGTACGAACTGTAATCCAGTTTCTAGGTTCATTAGTGAAATTCCAAGTAGCTTACTTGTGGACATTCGCGAGGAAGAGCGTCAAAAAAGAGCAGCATCTTCACCAGCTTCTAGAGGTACAAGCACTTTCTCTTCAAGACGTGCTGCGGTAGCCGCGCAACCAGTGAAAGCACCAGTTCAAACGGGTGGTAATAATCTTGCATTAGGTGTGGGCGATAAAGTACAGCATAAGAAATGGGGAGTCGGAACGGTTGTTAGTGTAAAAGGTGAGGGCGAAAAGAAAGAGCTTGATATTGCTTTCCCAAGCCCTACAGGTATTAAACGTTTATTAGCGGCTTTTGCTCCAATAGAAAAAGTGTAAAGAAAGGGCTGGTCAAATGGATTTAACGACTGCCAAAACAAGAGTAGCTGAGCTACACAATATATTAAATCAATATAACTATGAATACCATGTACTGGATAACCCATCGGTTCCAGATGCGGAATACGATCAGCGTCTTCACGAGCTAATTGACCTTGAAGAGCAATATCCGGAGTTGAAAGCACCTGATTCACCAACAGAACGTGTTGGTGGAGCGGTGTTGGATGCTTTTCAAAAAGTAGAGCATCAAACACCGATGTTAAGCCTCGGAAATGCTTTTAATGAAGCGGATTTATTAGATTTTGATCGAAAGGTTCGTCAAGCTATCGGAGAAAATTATTCGTATGTGTGTGAATTAAAAATCGATGGCTTAGCTGTTTCGTTAATGTATGAAGCAGGTTTATTTGTTCGTGGTGCTACGCGTGGAGATGGTACAATAGGTGAGGATATTACAGCTAATCTAAAAACCATTAAATCTATTCCACTTCGTATTAAACAGCCATTAACATTTGAGGTGCGTGGCGAAGCGTTTATGCCGAAGAAGTCTTTTGAGAATTTAAATATAGCTCGTGCTGAACGTGAAGAAGATTTATTCGCGAATCCACGTAATGCTGCGGCAGGCTCACTGCGTCAGCTTGATCCACGAATTGCGGCATCACGTAATTTAGATGTCTTTCTTTATGGAATTGCTGATTTAGGGGGAACGGGTGTTGTTGCACATAGTGAAGGTTTGGATTTGTTAGACGAGCTTGGTTTTAAAACGAATAAAGAGCGCCGTACATGTGCGAACATTGAAGAAGTAATTCAATACGTGAATGGTTGGACAGAAAAGCGTCCACATTTACCTTATGAAATTGATGGCATCGTTATTAAAGTGAATTCATTAGCGCAGCAAGAGGAACTCGGTATGACAGCGAAAAGTCCACGTTGGGCAATTGCTTATAAATTCCCAGCTGAAGAGGTTGTCACTAAACTGCTTGATATTGAATTAAGCGTAGGACGTACGGGAGTTATTACACCTACAGCTATTCTGGAGCCAGTTCGTGTTGCGGGTACAACGGTTAGCCGTGCTTCACTGCATAATGAAGATTTAATTCGTGATAAAGATATTAAAATTGGTGATTATGTTGTTGTGAAAAAAGCTGGCGATATTATTCCGAAAGTGGTTAATGTTCTGGTTGAACGCCGAACAGGTGAAGAGCAAGACTTTAAAATGCCAACACATTGTCCTGAATGTGAGAGCGAACTTGTTCGCTTAGAAGGAGAAGTAGCACTTCGCTGTATTAATCCGAAATGTCCAGCGCAAATTCGTGAAGGTTTAATTCACTTTGTGGCACGTACTGCGATGAACATTGATGGTTGTGGAGAAAAAGTGATTACGCAGCTATTCCAAGAAAGTCTAGTTCAAGATGTAGCGGATTTATATAAGCTAACGAAAGAGCAGTTACTAGGCTTAGAGCGTATGGGAGAAAAGTCAGCAACAAAGCTGTTAGCAGCTATTGAAGCATCAAAAGAAAATTCGTTAGAACGTTTGTTATTTGGTATCGGGATTCGCCATGTGGGAGCGAAAGCAGCTAAGACTCTTGCTCAGCAATTCGAAACAATGGATGCTTTAGCAAAAGCTTCTTTCGACGATATTAAAGATATTAATGAAATCGGCGAAAAAATGGCTGATTCCGTTGTTACGTTCTTTGAACAGCCGGAAGTGGCGGAACTGCTTGAGGAGCTACGTAGTTTTGGAGTGAATATGACTTATAAAGGTCCAAAATTAGTGACAGCTGAAGACAGCGATTCATACTTTGCTGGTAAAACAGTCGTGTTAACTGGTAAGCTAGAAGTGCTTACTCGTAACGAAGCTAAGGAAAAGCTAGAGGCGAAAGGCGCGAAAGTAGCTGGCAGTGTTAGTAAGAAAACACACTTAGTCGTTGCAGGCGCTGATGCTGGATCGAAATTAGCAAAAGCACAAGAGCTTGGTGTTGAAGTATGGGACGAGGAGAAACTAATAGAAGAACTAAATAAATAAGAGGTGTAAACCATGAAACGTATCTTGTGTATGGGGTTAGCATTTATGCTGCTCTTATCAGGATGTGCTCCTAAGTATGATAGCCAAGAACAAGGAGGACAAAAGAACAAAGATAACGAGACAAAAGCGATTATTCCCAAATACAAAATTTCGGATAAGTATTATCAAACGATTTTACCATTTGAGCCAAGCAAGGCACGTGGACAAGTTGTTTCGAATTTAAATACTCGTTACGATATGAATGAAATGGAAATGGGTTTAATGCGTATTGCACAAGAAAGTTTTAATCCGGATAAATATTTCTTCAAAGAAGGTCAATTTTTATCTACGAAGAAGGTAAAAAGCTGGCTAGAACGTAAATATACCCCTGAGCAATTGAAAGCAAACAAGATGAAAGAATCAGAAAATCTTGGCTTGAATCCTATTGATCCAGGTAAAGGTGATATTGAAAAACGAAACGAAGAGAATCCGCTTTATTTAGCGCATATTCTTGAACATAATTATATGGTGCGTAAGTCAGATAACAAAGTAGGTTTAGGTGGCGTTGTAATTGGTCTTGCTTTAAATTCAACTCACTATTACCAAAAAGAAGAATTTGGTGATGTCTTTGATGTAGATATTCCAAATGAAAAAATGATGGCTGAAGGAAAGAAAATTGCACAAGAAGTACTAAATCGTTTGCGTCAAGATGAAGATTTGAAGAACGTTCCGATAACAATTGCTCTCTTTAAGCAACAAAAGAAAAACGCCGTTGTACCAGGAAATTTTGTTGCCTACACAGAAGTAGGACAAGGTAGTTCGCAAATATCTAGCTGGAAAAAAGTAAACGAGAAGTATTACTTATTCCCATCATCTGAAGCCGAAGAACAGCATCGCGATGATAATAAATTATTCTTGAATTTCAAACAAGATATTGAGAAGTACTTCCCGAACTTTAACGGAGTCATCGGTAGAGCATTCTATATTGATGATCAACTGACAGATTTGAAAATTGATATTCCGATTCAATTCTATGGAAAGTCTGAAGCAGTTGGCTTTACTCAGTATGTAGCTGGTAAAGTCATGGAGATATTCCCAGACTATATTAATGTTCAAGTAGCTGTTTCATCTGTTAGTGGGCAAGAATCCTTGATTGTTCGAAATGCAGATTCGAAAGAACCATTTGTTCATATTTATCAATAAAAAAACGAC
>NZ_HG428744.1:70934-227272 GCF_000380245.2 Bacillus massiliigorillae | reverse complement strand
TTTTTTATTGATTTAGTGGGAAGTTACAAAAAAATATGAGCGGGGCGACAACATATAAGTATTGAGCCGAATATAATAAGTGGCAATCGAATAGAATTCTAAAGTGAAATTTATTGCATATGTTAGAATAAGAAACTTTTAAACATATCATAAACCAGACTTACAATTAATGGTGATTAATGTACATACTAAATTGGGAGGGAACGAGTTTGGTACAAGCATATAAGCATGAGCCATTTACAGATTTTTCTCGCAGTAATAATGAAATAGCCTATCTTGAAGGATTAGAAGAAGTTAAGAGCTACTTAGGACAAGAGTATGATTTATTGATTAATGGGGAAAGAGTAAAAGCAGAAGAGAAAATAGTTTCGTATAATCCTGCTGATAAACAAGAAGTGATTGGAACGGTGTCAAAGGCGAATCGTGAATTGGCAGAGCAAGCAATTGTGGCAGCCAGTGAGGCATTTGAATCATGGCGTAAGGTGAAACCAGAATCTAGAGCAGATATTTTATTTCGAGCAGCGGCGATTATTCGGCGACGTAAGCATGAGTTCTCAGCATTGTTGACGAAAGAAGCGGGAAAACCATGGAATGAAGCAGATGGTGATACGGCAGAAGCAATCGATTTCATGGAGTTTTACGCAAGGCAAATACTAAAAATGAAGAACGGCATTTCTGTTGAAAGCCGCCCTGGAGAACACAATCAATATCAATATGTTCCGCTAGGAGTAGGTATTATTATTTCTCCATGGAATTTTCCGTTAGCTATCATGGCTGGTACAACGGTTGCTGCAATTGTCTCTGGTAATACAGTGGTATTAAAGCCAGCATCTACAACACCAATTGTGGCTGCTAAGTTTGTAGAAGTAATGGTGGAAGCAGGTCTCCCAGCAGGTGTATTGAACTTTGTGCCCGGAAGCGGAGCGGAAGTGGGAGATTATTTAGTGGATCATCCGAAAACGCGTTTCATTTCCTTTACGGGCTCTCGGGATGTTGGAATGAGAATATATGAACGTGCTTCTAAAGTACAAAAGGGGCAAATTTGGTTAAAGCGTGTAATTGCTGAAATGGGCGGTAAAGACACAATTGTGGTGGATCGTGAAGCGAATCTGGATTTAGCCGCTGAAAGTATCGTGAAGTCAGCATTTGGTTTTTCGGGTCAAAAATGTTCTGCTTGTTCTCGAGCTGTTGTTGTAGAAGAGGTTTATGAAGAAGTACTAGCACGGGTTGTACAATTAACAAAGCAGCTAAGAGTAGGAAATCCAGAAGCAAAGGAACATTTTATGGGCCCAGTCATTGATGCTTCTGCGTATAAGAAAGTTATGCACTATATCGAAATTGGTAAGAAGGAAGGTCGTTTGATGGCTGGTGGAGAAGGAGATGACTCACAAGGTTATTTTATTCAGCCAACCATCTTTGCTGATGTAGAACCGAATGCGCGTTTAATGCAGGAAGAGATTTTTGGACCAGTCGTTGCAATTGCTAAAGCGAAAGATTTTGCGCATGCAATTGAAATAGCAAATAATACGGAATATGGTTTAACAGGTGCTGTTATTTCAACGAATCGTGCGCATATCGAACAAGCGCAAGAGGATTTCCATGTTGGTAATTTATATGTGAATCGAGGCTGTACAGGAGCGATTGTTGGTTATCAACCATTTGGTGGTTTTAATATGTCGGGGACGGATTCGAAAGCTGGAGGTCCTGATTATTTAGTATTGCATATGCAAGCGAAAACCATTTCAGAAATGTATTAAAAAAGCATAGCCAAAAGTAATGAATCATTTACTTTTGGCTTGCTCTTTTTCATTTAGTAGAAAGGTAGAAATGATGAAATTTCTTTATCCTTTAAACTTTTCTGCAGGTATGATTAAGTTTAGGACGACAGCAGCTATCGCTCCGACAGCTGTTCCTGATGAAAGAATATAGTTTAAGAAATCTGGCATTGTATTCAGAATCTCTTTCGGTAATACTGTCGTTCCGATTGTAAGTAGAATTGGCATTCCCATCACAATCATATTGCGATCATCAATTGTAATATGCTGAATAACTTTTAAACCATTCATCACGATGGCGATACAGATTACTCCGAAAATACCATTAATAACAGGTCCGGGAATACATGTAATTAGTGTCGATAGCTTCGGTATTAGACCAAGTCCTACTAGGATAAAACCAGCTGCAATAATGGCACGACGACTAGCAACGCCTGTTATTGCGATTAAGCCCGCATTTGAGGAATAGCCAGTCATAGGAGTTCCGCCAAATAATGTACCAACAAAGCAACCAATACCTTCTCCGAACGATGCTCTGTTTAGTCTTTTATTCGTTAACTCTTCATCAGTAACGGTTGAAACAACAAACCATGTTCCTGTCGTTTCAATTAAAATCACAATGTATATAAATATCATAGTAAGTATGGCGTGTAAATTAAAAACAGGTGCGCCGAAAGGAAAAAATGATGGAAGTGAGAACCAAGCTGCTTCTTTTACAGGTGAGAAGTCAACTGTTCCATAAAGAGATGCTGTTATTGTACCAGCGATAATTGCTAAGATTACCGATACTAAACGAAAGAAGGTACCTAAGCCTTTCGTTTTTCGACCTAGTAAAATACAAATAACTAAGACTGCTGTAGATACAAATGCAATCATGGCATTGTGACCAATAAATCCTGGTGCAGAATAGATGCCGTTAAATGGAATGGGCATTAAAGAAATTCCGACAATGACAATAACTGTTCCTGCGACTGTTGGAGGGATGATTTTTCGTACAACATGCGCAAAAGCTTTTAATGGATAACCAAGAATTGCGATTAAGAGTGCACCTGGCAACAAACTACCGAATACAGCACCCAATCCTAATTTCCCCCCAATTGCTGCTAATGCTCCAATTGGTACATAGGAAGGCCCTTGAACGACAGGTAGTTTTAATCCGATTGTTGTTTGAATAATTGTAGCAAGACCCGCTGCTAAAAAGCACATTTGAATAAAAAATGTGGTATTGGCCGTACTTAATGATAATAAACCAGCAATAATAATCGGTGCTAAATATAAATCCATTGCAAGAACATGCTGCATACCTAACAGTACAGACCGCTTCATACTGATTTTCTCGTCAACACCGACAATAATGTTTGTCGACCTCGTTTGTTCTTCCATTTTTATTTCCTCCCCTTAAAAGACAAAAAAATGTATTTGCTTTAATATTCCCTTTGTTCAGATATAATTACAAACTCACTTGCATTATAAGAAGAAAATTGTCGAATGTAAACAATAAAGCGAATGTTTTTATTAAATATTATAAATATTGTTCGTTTTTTGAATTGACATACTAATACCCCCCATCTTAAAATGGAGGTGCACATTAACTAGGGGGGAACGAACATGATAGTACAAGATCAAGTGTTGCGAAGTGATTGGATTGTAGCTTGTAAGGCGGAAGATGTTGGGGAAAAACCTTTACAAGTCATCGTTATGGGAGAAAGAGTGGTGCTCTTTCGAAATGAAGAAGGGATTCATGCTTTTAAAGACCTATGTATTCATCGTGGAGCTGCTCTATCACTGGGGTGCGTGAAGAATGGAAATCTCGTATGTCCGTATCATGGTTGGGAGTTTGATAGTGAAGGAACATGTACAAAAATTCCTCAATTACCTGAAGGGCGTACTATTCCAGGGAAAGCGAAAGCTGCTAAATATGGTTGCTTAGAGAAATATGGATTTGTTTGGGTGAATTTAGAAAATAGTGATACCGAGCTATTTACATATAAAGAGTTCGACGATAAGTCTTTTCATAGTGTGCTTTGGGGTCCACAGGAAGTGGAAGCAAACCCACCTCGAATTGTTGAGAATTTCTTAGATGTAGGTCATTTAGCTTTTGTACATGGTGGATACTTGGGAGAAGAATTGCACCCTGTTATTGGTGATTATAAAGTACATCAAGGAGAAGATTCTCTGTATTCGGATGAAATTGCCTTGTATCAACCTGATCCAGATGGTTCTGGGCAGGCAAAGCATGTGTATTACACATATGAAATTTTACGTCCACTTACAGTTCGTTTTACAAAGCTAGATAAAGAGAACGGTAACCAAATGGCGATTCTTTTAACCATCTTACCGATTGAGAAGGAAAAATCTATTGCTTATGGTATTCTTTCTTTTAATTATGATACAGGTACGACGGATGAAGAAATTGTAGAATTTCAGAATATGATTTTCGCACAAGATAAGCCGATTGTAGAAAATCAGAAGCCTGAGGATTTGCCACTTGATTTACAAGTAGAGCTTTCGCTCATTTGTGATCGCATGAGTATTGCGTATCGTCAATATTTGACGAAACTAGGCGTAGTATTAGGAACAGCATAATAGATTAAATAGGTAGACTGTAGATGAAAATTTGCAGTCTATTTTTTGTAAGAAATGACTTTTGCACGAATATTGCCTTAACGTGGCAAAATTTGATAATATTATGAGTATGGCTTTTGGTCGAAAAAATGCTGGAGGTGGAATGTAGAATGTCTCGTATTTCAACTGAACAAGTAAAGCACGTAGCGAATCTAGCACGATTAGCAGTGACAGAAGAAGAAGTAGAGAAAATGACAAAAGAACTAGATGCAATTATTTCATTTGCTGAACAATTGAATGAACTAGATACAACTGGTGTGAAACCAACATCACGCGTTGTTGAAACAGTTAACGTTCTTCGTGAAGACGTAGCAAAACCAGGTTTACCGGTTGAAGAAGTAGTGAAGAATGCACCAGAACATAGAGATGGACTAATTGTAGTACCATCAATCATCGATTAAAGGGGGGAACTTTATGTCACTTTTTTCACAAAGTTTAAAGGAATTACAAGGTCTTTTACTAAAGAAAGAGGTTAGTGTATCTGATTTAGTAGATACATCTTTTAAACGTATTGAACAAGTAGACGAGACAGTTGCTGCTTTTCTTACATTAAACGAAGAGAGCGCACGTCAGCAAGCAAAAATTTTAGATAAAAAGCTAGCTAAAGGAGAAGCTCAAGGTTCTCTATTTGGTATGCCTATCGGAATTAAAGACAACATCGTAACGAAAAACCTACGCACTACATGTGCTAGTAAAATATTAGAAAATTTCGACCCGATTTATGATGCGACTGTTATTCAAAAGCTTCAACAAGCTGGAACAGTAACAATCGGTAAATTAAATATGGACGAGTTTGCAATGGGTTCTTCAAATGAAAACTCAGCATATAAAACAGTTCGTAACCCATGGAATACAGACTGTGTACCAGGTGGATCATCAGGTGGTTCGGCAGCATCAGTAGCGGCAGGAGAAGTATTATTCTCACTTGGTTCAGATACAGGTGGTTCAATCCGTCAGCCAGCAGCATATTGTGGAGTAGTCGGAATGAAGCCTACTTATGGTCGTGTATCTCGTTTCGGATTAGTAGCATTTGCTTCTTCACTAGATCAAATCGGGCCGATTACAAATCGTGTAGAAGATAATGCGTTTCTATTAGAAGCTATCTCAGGAATTGACCCAATGGACGGCACATCAGCAAATGTAGAAGTTCCTAAATTCTCAGAAGCTTTAACAGGTGATGTAAAAGGCTTACGTATCGCTGTGCCAAAAGAATATCTTGGTGAAGGTGTAGCGGAAGATGTGAAGCAATCTGTATTAGAATCGTTGAAAGTTCTAGAATCACTTGGCGCAACATGGGAAGAGGTTTCTCTACCACATTCTAAATACGCGTTAGCAACATATTACTTACTATCTTCATCTGAAGCATCAGCAAACTTAGCTCGCTTCGATGGCGTTCGTTATGGCTACAGAACACCAAATGCTGAGAACTTAATTGATATGTACAAGAAAACACGTGCAGAAGGCTTTGGTAGCGAAGTTAAACGTCGTATTATGCTTGGAACATTTGCTTTAAGCTCTGGTTACTATGATGCGTATTACAAGAAAGCTCAACAAGTTCGTACATTAATTAAGAAAGATTTCGAAGATGTGTTTGAGAACTACGATGTTATCGTCGGACCAACAACTCCAACACCAGCATTCAAAATCGGTCAAAATACGAAAGATCCATTAACAATGTACGCAAATGATATTTTAACAATTCCTGTTAACTTAGCAGGTGTACCAGGTATTTCGGTTCCTTGTGGCTTATCACAAGAAGGATTACCTTATGGCTTACAAATCATCGGTAAACATTTCGATGAAAGTACAGTTTACCGCGTTGCTCATGCGTTCGAGCAAGCAACAGATCATCATACAAAAAAACCACAACTGTAAGGGGTGAGGAACATGCAACAATTTGAAACAGTAATTGGTCTTGAAGTACACGTTGAATTAAAAACTAATTCAAAGATTTTCTCATCAAGTCCAAACCAATTCGGAGCTGATCCGAACACGAACACGTCGGTAATCGATCTTGGGTATCCAGGGGTACTACCAGTACTAAACAAACAAGCAGTTGATTTCGGGATGAAGGCAGCAATGGCAATCAATTGTGAAGTAGCAACTCATACGAAATTTGACCGCAAAAACTATTTCTATCCAGACAATCCAAAAGCTTATCAAATTTCGCAGTTCGACCAACCAATCGGTGAACATGGTTATATTGATATCGAAGTGGATGGCTATAAGAAGCGTATCGGTATCACACGTATTCATTTGGAAGAAGATGCAGGTAAATTAACGCATGGTGTAGGTGGTAATTCACTTTGTGACTACAACCGTCAAGGTACACCCCTTGTAGAAATCGTTTCTGAGCCAGATATCCGTACAGCTAATGAAGCGTATGCATACTTAGAAAAATTAAAATCAATCATCCAATATACTGGTGTTTCTGACTGTAAGATGGAAGAAGGATCACTTCGTTGTGATGCGAACATCTCAATCCGTCCAGTAGGTCAAAAAGAGTTCGGAACAAAAACAGAGTTAAAGAACTTAAACTCTTTCAACTTCGTTCGTAAAGGTATCGAATTCGAAGAACGTCGCCAAATTGCGGTTGTTTCAGCAGGTGGTACGATTGATCAAGAAACACGTCGTTTTGATGAAACGACAGGTAAAACATTGCTTATGCGTGTAAAAGAAGGTTCTGATGACTACCGTTATTTCCCAGAGCCAGACTTAGTAGAGCTATACATTGATGATGAGTGGAAAGCGCGCGTTCGTGCGGAAATTCCTGAGCTTCCAGATACTCGTCAAAAGCGCTATGTTGAAGAATTAGGCTTACCAGCATATGATGCAGCTGTATTAACAGTAACAAAAGAAACTTCTGATTTCTTTGAAGCGACTGTTGCAGCAGGTGCAGATGCGAAGCTTGCTTCTAACTGGATTATGGGTGAGCTTTCAGGCTATATGAATGCAGAAGGAAAAGAACTTCACGACCTACCATTAACGCCACAAGCGTTAGCTGGTATGATTGTGTTAATTGAAAAAGGAACGATTTCTTCTAAAATTGCAAAAACCGTTTTCAAAGAGCTAGTTGAAAACGGTGGCGATGCAGAAACAATCGTCAAAGAAAAAGGTCTTGTTCAAATTTCAGATGAAGGTGCACTTCTAAAAATCATTACAGAAGCACTTGATAACAATCCGAAATCAATTGAAGACTACAAAGCTGGTCAGAAGAAAGCAACTGGCTTCTTAGTAGGTCAAATCATGAAAGCAACGAAGGGACAAGCTAATCCACAAGTTGTGAACAAGCTACTTACACAAGAGATTGAAAAACGATAAAATAAAAGGGCTGTCTCAAAAGTGCTTGAAAAGCACTTTTGAGACGCCCTTTTACACTTTTTTTATCATTCGAAATTGTTTTCAATTAAATCCCTATTTTGTTTAATAGACAATTATGGTTGATTTTTGCGCTTTTGGTCAAGATGAAACTCCACAGACTTCTTTTATAAATTAACGCATCCTCTTTTTAATTTTAGTGGTTTTAAATACAGATAACGTGCGGAATTCATCTAGTGGTCACACCATGGACACATCGATGAAGTATGCTAATTTATGTAAATATAAAGGAGGAACTTAGATGGCAAAGAGTTTACTTGATAGAGGAAGGATGATTGCTTTGCTACTTGTAGCAATCATGATTATTCCAATTGTTTCAATTCAAAAAACAGAAGCGGCGACGTTGAAAGAAGCAACCGTTGATGTTCCAACTGCTACAGTAAAAAGCGCTCCAAACAATAATGCTAAAACAGTAGGAACAATTAAGAAAAGTCAAAAGGTAAAGGTGTATGCTCAGACACAATCGGGATGGGCAGAAATTCGTTTTAATAAAAAGAAAGCGTATCTATCAAACAAATCAATACGCTTTTATAAAACAACATCTATAGCAAGCGTAAAGAAAATAACAGATCGCGTTATTGCTATCCAAGAAGAGGTAAAGGATCAATCGTATACGTTAAAACAGTTACATGCTATTATGGATCCAGCTTTTACGAAAACGTACTTCAATCAGTATGTTAAATCGAATCTTCGTGTTGTTGGAAAAGATAAAAAAGGAACTCCCATTTACGGACCGAATGAATCAGACTCAACAGATTTCTATGTAGAACCATTTGATTGGTATTTAAAGTATGCGAAAGAAATGCCGATTTTTTCATATTATGAAAAGGCTGGTGTAGAGTATTTGACTGTTTCTCAATGCAATCCTGTTAATGAACTATATCTTCCACATTGGCATCATGTGTATTTAATGAAAGAGCCGAAGGGTGAATGGAAAGTTTATAATGTCGGTACTAACCTTAAGAAGTAGTATTTTTCTTCTTCTCACGCTTTTATAATGGATATACATGAGCGAGAGAGAGAAGGAAGATACCCACATGGCACAAAGTGTATTGATTGTAGAAGATGAGGAGCTTGTACGAGAATTTATTTCTGATTATTTCGAAAAAGAGGTTTGGTCCATTTATGAGGCAGAAGATGGGCAAGAAGCATTATCCATTTTTGAAAAACAACAGATTGATATTGTCATTTTAGATGTAATGCTTCCAAAATTGGATGGATGGACGGTTTGTAGAAGGTTAAGAAAAACTTCCTCCGTACCTATTATTATGTTAACGGCACGTAATGATGAAGATGATAAATTGTTAGGGTTTGAAATGGGTGTAGATGATTATGTGACGAAACCTTTTAGCCCACGAGTTCTTGTTGCGAAAGCAAAAGCATTGCTTAAACGTAGCATGGGTGATGTGTACATGAATGATGCGACACGGAAATTTGGATTGTTAGAGCTTAATGAGCGGTCTCGAACTGTAAGTGTAGCAGGAAAACAAGCAGAGTTATCACCTAAGGAATTTGATGTGTTGCTTTATTTAATTAAACAAAAGGATACAGTGTTAACGCGTGAACAGTTGTTAAATGCCGTTTGGGGATATGATTTTTTTGGAGATGCAAGAACTGTAGATACACATATTAAGAAATTACGTGCAAAGTTAGGTGAAGAAAGCAAGCGAATTGTTACCGTGATACGTGTTGGTTATAAATTTGAGGGAATGTAATGAAGAACATTAGTATTGTATGGAAATTATCGATTTTTACGTTTGCTGTCTTCTTCTTTTTCTATGGTTTGTTATTAATAGGGCAAGCAACTTTTTTTGAACGATTTTATTTGTATCAAAAGGCTAGTAAGCTAGAAAAGAAGTTGGAAGATACGAAACAACAAATTATCAAGAATCCTCAAGACGAAGAAAAGATGTCGCGAATGGCTGGGGAGTTTATGGAAGAAAATGATGCTACGTTCACTATAGCATCAGATGTTTTTGGACGCTACGCTTTGAATCCATATCGCATCACTATGAAAACGAAAAATGGCATAAAAAATATCATACTTTCCAAAGAAGGAATGCGACTAAATCAAATTCCTTCAACCCTAAAAGTAGGAGATCAAGTAGTAGTTGATGGGTTTTATATAGATACAAAGAATCGCTCGATGGAGCCTGTGCAGGTACAATTAACAGAAAGAATAGTGAAAGAGTTACCTGTTGGTCTTACACGTATAGAAGGAACGGTTATAAGCTTAACTCTTCCAAAACAAAGAGCCTACAATGCGTTCTATCAAGATAGTTTAAACTCTACCATTCTTCATGAAATAGCTATGAATAAGAAATATACGAAATCATTGAATCAAGGTAAAAAAGTTCAATTGGAGTGGCAGGATGTAGTAAGTGGTATTAAGTATGCTGTCATTATGTTACCTCTTTCTTTACCGAAAGATATGCCGCAATATGTAATGGCTTATACTTCCTTGCAACCAGTTGATGAAGCCATGGAAACAATGAAGCAATATTATGGTTACATTGCAGGTGCAGGTGTATTGCTTTTACTAGTTCTTAGTTATGTGTATTCGAAGATGGTAGCTAGCCCGTTAGTATCTTTAAACCAAGGCGCGAAAAGGTTAGCGAAACTAGACTTTACTGTAAAACTTTCAAAGCGAAATCGAGATGAAATTGGTGAATTAGCAGATAGTCTTGAACAAATGTCATCTCATCTACAAGAAACGATTCAACAGTTAACGCTAGCAAATATACAGCTTCAGGATGAGCTGAGTAAGAAGCAACAACGAGAACAAATACGAAAAGAATTTACAGCAAATGTATCTCATGAATTGAAAACACCTTTAGGTATCATTCGTGGATTTACGGAAGGCTTGCAAGATGATATCGCTCAAAATAAAAGAGAAAGATATTTAGACCTTATTTTGAATGAAGTCGAACGAATGGATGGTATGGTATTAGATTTACTACAACTTTCCAAATATGAAGCAAATGTCATGTCTCTTCGACAAAGCGTGTTTTCTTTACATGATATTATTGAAAGTGTGATTGAACAATTTAATCAGCAATTAGAGGAAAAGCAATTGGCTATACAATATGAGCCAATCGCAAATGATTTGGTTCATGCTGATGAAAAGAAAATATCACAAGTTTTTATTAATATGATTAGTAATGCTATTCGACATGCGGAAATGGGAACAGCAGTTACTATTTATTTAATTGAGCATAAGAAAAAGATAGAAGTGCAAGTTGAAAATAAAGGAGAGCTAATACCAGAAAATCAACTAGATCGTGTTTGGGCTCAGTTTTATAGATTAGATGCTTCGCGAGATCGTAAGCTAGGTGGAACGGGGTTGGGCCTTGCAATTGTTAAACAAATCTTGCAGCTTCATAATAGTGAGTATGCTGTAAGAAATGGCGAAAATAGTGTTATTTTTTCGTTTGATTTGGAGAAAAGTAATTAAAATTTGGCAGTTCAAAAAGTGATATTTAATCACTTTTTGAACTGCCTTTTATGCTTTTTTTTACCATTTTATATCACTTTATACTAAGAGAATAGTACAATATTAATTATACATTATGTAACTTGTAGTAGAGATAATACGTATTAATAGTATAAAACTGAATTTAGGGGGCATGTAAATGGAAATTCTTTTTACTTTATTTATTTTATTCATGATAGGTTTAGTTCTTTCAAAATTAGTCCTAGCTGGGAAATCAGGAGCTTCTAAAAACAACTCATTTAATCATACATCAACAAATCATCAATTCTATGGGACAGAAAGCATTGATAATGGCAGGCATGACCGTCATCATGATCATCACCACCATCACGATCATGGAGGGAATTGTGACTATGGTGGAGGAAGCGATTTTGGCGGTGGTGGAGATTCTGGTGGCGGCGGAGGTTGTGACTGAATCTACTTTTGTCATTGAAAGGTACGGAAGATTTTTTGCTTTTCTCACTTCTTATAGGTAAAGTTTGAACAAGGGGGAATGAGAAATGGAAATTACGATATATGTAGGGGTTATTGTGGTTATTGGGATAATAGTTGCTATAGCGGTTAAGTTTAGTGACGCTGAAAAGTATAAGAAACGCAGACGAAAATGAAGGTAGATGAGGGATCGAACCGCCGTTATGATTATACGGAAATACCTACCTTATATTTGAAAAGCAACAAAAGACTAGGAAATGATATCAAGAAATAACAAATGCTTTGAGTAGCCAAAAACAGTTTGAATAGTATACAATGAATAGTGACTTGGAATTAAATTCAAGTCCCTTTGTTTTTGTATGAGAAGTTTAGGTATTACTAAGAGTGGGATACTTTATTTATATGTGTAGCTATTTTGAATACAGTACTATATAATCAATTTCATTATTAAAAAGTTAACAAGTTGTTTTAGTAAAATAGGTTAAAATGAATTTTACGTATAGGATGATGACAATGAAACGGGCTAGATTAATATATAATCCAACTTCAGGGCGAGAGGCCATTCGAAAGCACTTACCAGATGTATTAGCAAAGCTTGAAGCGGCAGGTTATGAAGCTTCCTGTCACGCAACTACCTGTGAAGGAGATGCAACAAGAGCGGCTCGTATAGCAATTGAAAGAAAATACGATGTTGTTATTGCTGCAGGTGGAGACGGAACGATTTATGAAGTAGTAAACGGATTGGCGGATGCTGAGCATCGTCCAAAACTAGGTATTATTCCAGTTGGGACAACAAATGATTTTGCACGAGCAATTCACGTTCCACGTTCGGTAGATGCTGCGGTTGATATTATTACGGCAGGTAATACAATTCCTATCGATGTTGGAAAGATGAATGAAAAATACTTTATCAATATAGCGGGTGGCGGTCGTTTAACCGAGCTTACATATGAAGTACCTAGCAAGTTAAAAACAATGCTAGGTCAGCTTGCCTATTATTTAAAAGGTATTGAGATGCTACCGTCTCTAAAAGCAACAGATGTAAAAATCGAGTATGATGGTAAATTGTTCGAAGGTGAAATCATGCTATTCCTTGTTGCGAATACGAACTCTGTTGGTGGTTTTGAGCGTTTAGCACCAGATGCATCGTTGAATGATGGTATGTTTACATTGCTTATCTTAAAGAAAACAAATCTTGCGGAATTTATTCGTATCGCATCGCTTGCAATTCGTGGAGAACATACGAAAGATCCAGCGGTAATTTATGTGAAAGCCAATCGTATTAAAGTAACATCTAAACAAAAAATGCAATTGAATTTAGATGGAGAATACGGTGGAGTTGCTCCTGCAGAATTTGTGAATATGTATCGCCATTTTGATGTGTTTGTACCTGAAAATTTTATGCCAGATGCGATTCCACAGCGCTTAGAATCAGAAGAAAATGAATAAAGAGGAATAGCCTAGTAGGCTTATGGACTTTTTGTATATGACAGACCAATTTGTGATAAGTTGGTCTGTTTTTTTATATAGTTATTTTGGAATATGGTGGAAAGGGGATGTTTTATTTATGAGAAGAAAAGTCACTAACTTAGTTGCATTTATTATCCTATTAATCGCATTAATAGGATGCTCCAATGAAGTTCCTAAAGAATTTGATTTGAAAGATTTAACTAGAGTGGATGTGCAAATTCAAGCAAATGGAAACTCTGAAGATGACTTAATCATTGCAGAAAAAGATAAAATCAACGATTTAAGAAAAGCATTTGGTGAAATAAATTGGGAACCAAACGTGAAAGCAGAAATGTCTCGAAAAGAAGATGTAATCGCCACTCTATTCTTTACATTTGATAAAAATATGCCAGAGAGATTATGTGAGTATTTTATTTGGTTTAATCAAGGTGGTGGAACAGCTACTTTTATTGATAAGGAAAAGAATACGTTTGGCACTTTAGATAAAGAGAATACAAAAACAGTAAAAGATATTTTGTTAAACACTTAAGGAACTCATTATGTGAAATGAAGAAAGTAAACGATGATTAAATTGTGTCGGAAATATGTCGATGGAAAACATTATATTTCTTTGTGATGATATTGTGTAAATGCTTTCATAGCAATGTTTTACCCTGTTATTTTTTTTGGTTAGAAAGAATGTTAGATCTTTGTGAAAAAAGGATGGAAATAATATGATGGTTTGTCTCGTGAATTATGCTTTTTCTTTCACAAACATTCGATTATACTCAATATAATTGTATAACAATAACTATATTGAAAGGATGATAATGTTGTTGCATTATCGTACTCATTATATTGACGATTATAAACCTTGGGTAACGTTTGTTCATGGAGCAGGGGGTAACTCGGCTGTATGGTTTAAACAATTACGAGATTATAAGAAGCACTTTAATATTCTATTAATAGATTTACGTGGTCACGGGAAATCACAATTGGTTTCATGGAAAGATGATGATAGTTTTACAACCATTGCTAAAGAAGTAATGGCTGTACTTGATCGAGAAAATATAAAGAGCTCTCACTTTGTAGGTATTTCATTGGGGACAATTGTTATCCAAACCATTGCTAAGAATTATCCAGACCGTGTTTCTTCTATGGTTTTAGGTGGAGCAATCACGAGTTTAAATCTACGTACGAAATTCTATTTGACGCTCGGTCATTTCGGTAAGCACATTCTTCCGTATATGTGGCTTTATCGTTTATTTGCATGGATTATTATGCCGAGAAGCAATCATAAGGAAGCGCGTGTGACGTTTGTTGAACAAGCTAAACGTATGTGTCAAAAGGAATTCATTCGTTGGTTCTCATTAACGAAAGACGTAAATCCATATTTAGAAGAATTACAAAAGGATTTTCAAGACATTCCTACGCTGTTTGTGATGGGAGAAGAAGATTATTTATTTTTAGATGCTGTTGAAGACGTAGTGCTTACAACAAAGAGCTATGTAAAGCTAGAATGCATTGAAAAAGCCGGACATGTTTGTAATATCGATCAATCTCAGGCCTTTAATGATGTATCAATCAATTTTATATATGAAAATAGCGGTGTCATTTTACCTGTAAAAACAAGTTGATAGAAAAAAGATGAATGGGCTCTCCCTTCATCTTTTTTCTATGAGTAGAACAATGACAAGTAAAGCTATATAGTGGCTTTCTTTATTGTGCTAACTCTTTATGGTAGAATCAATCTAGTCTAATTTAGAAAGTAAGCCAAATTGGCATCACATAGAAAAGGAAGTTGAATAAATGAAGAAGAATGCACCAGTCAAGAAAAATGACATCGTGACAGTTGAGTTTGAAGATTTAACACATGATGGTTCAGGTGTAGCAAAAGTAGACGGCTACCCATTATTCGTACCATTTGCATTGCCAGGAGAGAAAGCAAAGGTTAGAGTCATTAAAGTAAATAAAGGCTATGGCTTTGGACGCTTAGAGGAAATTCTTGAGCAAAGTCCAGATCGAGTGGATTATCCTTGTTCATTGCATAAAGAATGTGGAGGTGCTCAACTTCTACACTTAAGCTATGAAGGACAATTACGTGCGAAAGAAAAACAAGTTCGTGATGCTCTAGAGCGTATTGGTGGTTTAAAAGGCGTGAAAGTACATCCTGTAATGGGTATGGAAAACCCTTGGCAATATCGTAATAAAGTACAAGTACCTGTAGGTTTCCAAAATGGTCGTACGGTAGCTGGTTATTACAAGAAGCGTAGTCATGAAATCGTTGATATGACAAACTGTGGTGTTGAACTATCAATGGATGACAGCATCGTATTGAAAATCCGTGACATCTTGGTAGATAACGGAATCACTCCTTATGACGAGAAGGAACATAAAGGAACTATTCGTCATATTGTTGTTCGCTGGGCAAAAGCTACTGGTGAAATCATGGTCGTTCTTGTAACTCGCACGAGAACACTGCCGAATCAAGAAGAACTTGTGAAAGATATTGTGAAAGCTATTCCAAATGTAAAGAGTATTGTTCATAACATCAATGTAAAACGTACAAATGTTATTCTTGGCGACCGTTCTTTAACTCTTTGGGGTAAAAGTACAATCACAGATATGATTGGAGAAATTAAGTTCGCTATTTCTCCACGTTCTTTCTATCAAGTAAACCCAGTACAAACGAAAGTATTGTATGACCAAGCTCTACAATATGCGCAGTTAACAGGAGAAGAAACGGTTATTGATGCATATTGTGGAATCGGAACAATCTCTTTATTCCTTGCTCAACAAGCGAAAAAAGTATACGGTGTAGAAATCGTTGAAGATGCAGTTCGTGATGCAAGAGAAAATGCAAAGCTAAATAACATTACAAATGCTGAATTCGTTGCTGGACCAGCTGAAACAGTGATGCTTGATTGGCAAAATGAAGGCATTAAAGCAGATGTCATCGTAGTAGACCCACCACGTAAGGGCTGTGAGGAATCATTATTAAATACGATTCTTGCAATGAAGCCAAAACGAGTAGTGTATGTTTCTTGCAATCCAGGAACATTAGCACGTGATTTACGCATTTTAGAAGATGGTGGCTATAAGACGGTCGAAGTACAGCCGGTTGATATGTTCCCTCAGACGACACATATTGAATCAGTCGCTTGTCTAGAGCTAGAATAGAATTAATCAAAAACGAATTCCTAATGGGAATTCGTTTTTGTATTATATTGTGAAAGCTTCTAACGACTTTTTATTTATTGAATAATTCACACTACTTGAAATAAGGCGCTTTTTTTAAGATAACACAAACTGGTACAGCAACTATAATGCCTAATACATTTTGAACGAGATCTCCAGGGATTGAAGCTAGAGGTGCAATCCAATTAGCGTATAGAATTCCTTCACCAACGTAGTAAACGGCTACCATAAATGGAATAGAAACGATTGTTGCAGTTAAGTTTAACGCAATGCTGTCACCTTTGCGACCATTTGACCAAGCAATTTTACCAACTATATATCCTTGCAAACCACGCGCTACAATGGTGATAGGTGCCCATAAAGCCCAACCTCCAAGTATATCGAATAACCCCATTCCTATTGCACCAGCAATAGCCCCTTTTTTAGGACCAAATAAAATAGATGCAATAAAAAGCATGGCTGTTCCTAGATGAACTAAGCCTCCATTTGCAGTAATGGGTAGTTTAATATTCAAAAATACAGTAGAAACGAATACAAGTGCAACTAACATTGAAGTCATAATTAAATCAAAAGTTTTTTGACGCGTCTTGGAATAACTTTGTGTATTTTCCATATTTGTAAATCTCCTAACTACAGAATTTACCGATTACTTTAACAAAAAACTGACATATACAAAAGGGTCAATTTTTAAGAAAACGTAGGGGTCAGTTTTTGAATTGCCTTAATTAAAAAGCAAATAAAACACAAAGTTATAAAAGTAGTGCTATATTCAAATGGATTGTTTAGAGCACACAAATTAAATAAATTCCTTTAATTATCTGAACTATCAGGTATTTTCCCTATTTTTTATTTGTGTTAATATGAATAAAGTTTAAGTTGGAAAGATCTTATGGAGGTTATTATGAAAAAAGTCGCTGTAATACAAGATTTATCATCGTTTGGAAAATGTTCGTTAACAGCTGCGATTCCGGTTCTGTCGGTAATGGGGGTACAGGCATGTCCTTTACCAACTGCTATATTGTCTGCGCAGACAGGTTTTTCGAGTTTTTTTTGTGAAGATTTTACATCTAAAATGCAATACTTCGAAGAGGAATGGAGCAAGCTTCAAATATCCTTCGATGGAATCTATACTGGCTTTGTAACAGGGCGGGAGCAAATTGATAATATTTTTCGTTTTTTAGATACATTTCAAACAAAGGAAACTACTTTACTTGTTGATCCGGTAATGGGGGATGTAGGTGAAGCCTATAAACTTTTTACTGAAGAATTGCTAATGCGCATGAGAGAGCTTGTGAAATGTGCAGATGTGATTACACCAAATGTAACGGAGTGCTGCCTATTAACTGGATTGTCTTATGAAAAATTACATAGCTATTCAAGTGAAGACGATTTTATCAAGGCATTAGAAGAAGCCGGAAATACATTGCAACAAGAAACGGAAGCTAAGGTAATTATCACTGGCGTTAATCCACCGTCGACACATACAGATAAGCAGTTCATCGGTAATATGTATTTGGACGGGACTAAAACATTATATGGATCAATGCCGTATAACGGTAAAAGTTATTCTGGTACGGGTGATTTATTTGCCTCTGTCTTAATGGGAAGCATGATGCGAGGAGAAGACCTAGAAAAATCTGTACAGCTTGCAGAAGCATTTCTAACTGCAGCCATTACTGATACCTCCCTAGATCAAATACCTAAAGAAGAAGGAGTTAACTTCGAGAAATTTTTGAGAATGTTATTATAAAAGGGATAATACTAACGGGTTATTCAATTTAATAAATTGTTAAAAGGCTTGAACATAAGGAGGAATCCACATGCTTCAAGCTTTTTTGGTTTTAAAGAATGATTAATATCATATAAATAATGGAGAATGATAGATTGCTAAGTATAGGATTAGGTATTAATTAAAAAAGTCGGGCATTTATAGTTTTTTTGATATAATAAAATGCTTGTAAAATGTTGAAATGTGTTTAGCTTAATTGGTAAAACTGTTTTAAGGAGATGAATAATATGAAAGCACGTCAGCACAAATTAGCTGCAAAGGATGCACTAAAAGGAAATTGGGGCATAGCTATTGGGGTATTTTTTATTTATTTTATACTTAGTGGTATTGTGGGAGCTATTCCAGATGATTATTACTGGCTTTATGTTCTTGGTTTTGTTTTCTTTTCTGCACCACTATCAGTAGGGTATAGTTGGTTTTATTTAGAGCTGAAAAGAGGAACTAACCCGAACTTGGAAAAGTTGTTCTCAGGCTTTAAGGACAACTATGTTCGAAACCTATTAAGCTCTGTATTAGTAACCATTTTTACTTTTTTATGGTCATTATTATTAATTATTCCAGGGATTATTAAAGGTTTGTCGTATTCTATGACTTTTTATATTTTACGTGATAATCCACAAATGAGTGCTCTGGAAGCAATTACAGAAAGTCGCCGTTTAATGGACGGTAAGAAGAAGAACTTATTTTTCTTATGTTTATCTTTCATTGGATGGTATTTGATTCCGGTTGCTTTCTTTATTGTAGCAACGATTTCATTAATTATAGGATTTATAGATGGAGTTGCTAATCCTTTCGGGATGGTCATGCTTGGCATTGGTAGTTTGATTGTAGGTGGACTTGTTATGTTTGGAGTAAGTATATATGTAACGCCATATTATATGACTTCGATAGCAGCCTTCTATGATAATTTCGTGAAGCCAACGATACAAGAATCAAAGCAAGAAGTGGAAGAATTGAATCCACCAGTAGAATAAAATAATTTGATAAAGGCGCCTTAGGGTTATGGAAACTAGGCGCCTTTTATATATGAGAAAAATAGAATGGTTTTTTACTTCATCTTTCTAAAATGAAGTTTTTTTGATGGTAAAGATGTGTATGTATAGAATATTCTGATAATTAATGATAGAATTACTATCATATTTTAATGGCGCTATTTACATGTTAAGCACAGTGCCATTTGATATAAACGAATATTTTTCTAGGAGGTAATCATGTTAAGTAAAGGTTATTGTAATGATGTCGTCTTAAATCCAGCGGAAATTATTCGAAATGACCATAATATGAAGCCTAATCAATGGGTTAATAAAATCGATCATTATCTCGTTCTTTGTATTTATGAGCAAGAGAAATTATCTAAAATTGAAACAAAGAATGGCATGGCCTTTCATACGCTTCCTTTAAATCAAAAAGTCGATTCGAATACTTTTGTTATTTGGGAACGAACTTATAGAGAGAGTGAAGAGTTATTTGTAAACTTGCGAATTAAATCACGTAACCAGATGATTAAATGGATAGCTAGTACTATAGTGGCGTATCTTCTAAATAAATATGATGCTCAACTGAATCAGACTTCCAAACGGAATGTAATCACTCACGATAGTCAACAAATAGAGCAGTACGTTGAACGAATGGAAAATGTAATTAAGGCAAATACATTTCTTAGTGAGGATGCTGCTTGGGAAGAATTTTGTTCATCGTTTCGTATTCATTTAACAGAATGGATACTTGAAGAGATGGAGAGGACAATTGGTTTGGAAAAAATGGAAGCGATGCATAATCAAGAATTAAATGATTTATTCTACCAAATGATTACGAAAAATTTTTCATCAAACACCATATTCCTTTCTGAATATATAACAATAGTAAATGATTATACATCTGAATGGATAAATAATATTAAGGCTTCTATGAATCTTAATAATTATTCATCTGAAGATATTGAAGCATTACTTCAAATATCTAATTCCTCTGGTCAACAGCCAATTCCTCAAAGAAAAGATCTTCTCTATACATTAGCAGTCGACCAACATTTACACGTTATGAACAATGCACCATATCAATACGTGCGAGAAGCGCTTTATAAGAAAAACTTTGTCATTACCTCAACCTCACCTTGGCCAACTACTCCACTCTATAAAGGTAATATAGAAGGAAGCGTTCAATTTCGACCGTTTCAAAACGAAAAAGAGGCAATTCAACATCAGAATGCTTATGACGAAGCGTATCTTCAATCAAAAAGTTTAACAGACTTAGAAGTTGATATATTTGATGCATTATGTAGTATTTTTCTTTTAAAATCACGATATTCTGAGGATATTATTGAAATTCAGTTTGATGATTTATTAGTCATTCGTGGGCTTAAACCTAAACTTGGAGGTGAAGGGAGAAGAGGAGGCTATGAACAGAAACAACGAGAGCAAATTATGAAATCGCTTACAATGATTCAAAGTTTATGGATAGAACTAGAAAAAGCAACTGTATATGAAAAAGGAAAGCCTGTTCAGACACAGCTTCAAGGTCGGACATTTTTATTTGTAACGAATGATCGTACAGAATATGATATCTCTATGCAATCAACTCAAAAAAAGTTTACTTTTACAGTTGACAAAGTGTTTGCGAAATATCTATATGGTTCAGGTAGACAAATTGCATTGCTACCTATACAAACATTGCAATATAATCCATATCGACAAACATGGGAAAAAAGATTAGCTAGGTATTTTAGTTGGAGATGGAGAACACAGGCACGGAAAGGTGATTTCCTACAACCTAATAAAATACGAACTTTAATCGAAGCAATTGGGGAAAAAGTCAATGAGCGTGCACCATCTAGGACGCGAGATCGTTTAGAAAAAGCCCTTGATTTATTATTGGATGATGGTGTTATAAGCGCATGGCATTATAATAGTTGGGATGAAGCGATAGCAAATAATAAGGGATGGGTTCGGATTTGGCTAAATACAACGATTAGTGTTTACCCACCTGAAATCATTAAAGAGCAGTATCGCTCAATCGAAAAAACGAAGAAAAATACGAATTCTGTAGTAGATTATTCAGCAGTAAAAAACAAAAAGATGAAAGGAGAATTCATAGGAGAGCAATTACGAAGCGTCCGTAAACGGCTGCGCTTATCATTATTGCAAGTAGCTGAAGAGCTTGAAATTTCCTCATCTTATGTGAGTAACATCGAAAGAGGGATGAAAGAGCCTTCTGTAAAGGTTCAAAATAAAATAATAAAATGGATGGAGAGATTTACGTAAGTTGTGATCAATCCTCGTTGATTGTGTTAAAGAGGGGCTGTCCGAAAAGTGATTTTCAATCACTTTTCGGACGCCCTTTTACGCTTTTTGTACCATTCGAACTCGTGTTCATTTTAATCTCATTTTTACTTAGTAGACTAAAAAAGCTGATTTTTAGCGCTTTTGGTCAAGATGAAGCTCAAATGACTCTTAAAAAAATCAACAAATTTCAATCTCATATATACAAATAAATATAGCAAATAGAACTTATTGAACAGCCCCTTTTTTTTCGCTCTTATCTCTATCATAAGTCGAGGTTATTATGTGTAGATGTCGTGGTTATTGAGATTATAAAATTATTTGTGAAATTTTCAAGCATTGTCATAGCAAGGATTTGGGACGATATTTTTTATCTGTACTACATAATAATTAAATCATTTTAGTTTCACTTTTTTTCTAGAGTACTTGCCTTGATTCGATAGAATATCAACATAATCTGTTGTTCTTCTATAATTTGAAACCGAGGTGAAAATATTGAGTAATGAAATGAAATCCTATGAAACATTAGAACCTTTATTTAATCCCAAGTCTATCGCAGTACTTGGAGCCTCTACGAATAAATACAAAATCGGCTATATTCAATTGAAAGCGCTTTTAGACGGTGGCTTTGCTGGTACGATTTATCCGATTAATCCAAAAGCGACTGAAATTGAAGGACTTACATGCTATCCTTCTGTCACAGCAGTTCCTGGTGAAGTGGACTTGGCCATTTTTGCAGTAAGTGCTGAGCAGGTGAAAGATAGTCTTGAACAATGTGCGAAGAAAAATGTGAAAGCTGGTATTGTGTTTGCTTCTGGATTCTCAGAAGTAGGAGAAGATGGTGAAAAATTACAACAAGAAATTGCAGATGTAGCTAAGAAGAATGGAATTCGCTTAATTGGTCCGAACTGTGTAGGACTAGTAAATACAACAAATGGCATGATCGGTACATTCTCACCAGCGATTTTGGCTGTACCATTACATGAAGAAAAATCAGTTGGTTATGCATCTCAAAGTGGTGCATTTGGTATTTTGACATACATGGCAGCTGCGCAAAAGGGATTAAGTTTCAATTATTTCGTGAGTGTCGGAAATGAAATGGAAACAGAGTTTTCTGATGTAGTGGAATATATGATTCACGATCCGAAAACAAAGGTTATTACAGGGTATTTAGAAGGTGCGAAAGACGCTAAAAAACTACGTCGATTAGCGAAGGAAGCTCTAGATAAGAAAAAACCGATCGTTTTAATGAAGACTGGTCGCAGTTCTGCTGGAAGTAGAGCAGCAGCTTCACATACAGGTTCTCTTGCAGGTTCTGATACGATATATGATGCGTTCTTTAAACAATCAGGTATTGTAAGAGTCGATGATTATGATGATATTATTACATTCTCTAAATTATTCTTATCTAATAAACTACCAAAGGGTAAAAATACCGTACTGATTACAAGCTCTGGTGGTCGTGGTATTAATGAATCAGATCGTTGTGAAGCACTTGGATTAAATATTATTCCGCTAAGTGATGAAACAAAGACAGAAATTAAGAAGCATATCCCATCTTTTGGTAGCGCTTCCAATCCGATTGATTTAACTGCAGCAGCTTCAGTAACGAATCCGGAATTATATATTGCTCCTATGCGAGCGCTAATGGCAGATCCGGATGTTCACAATATTATTTTGACTGAGTTTCCACTACAGTGGGATGCGAACAATCCGTATTTACAAGAGTTTATCGACATTTGTAAGAGCTCTGATAAATTCGTGTTTATTACAACTTTCCCATTAGAAGGTATGTCTGTTCCGCTAGGTCAAGCAGAGTTAGAGAAAAACGGTATTCCTGTTATTCCAGGTGATTTAAATCCAATTAAAGGTTTATCAAAACTTGTTCAATATAGTGAAAGTTATCGAAAACACCAACAAAGAACTCCTCAAGAACATACAGAACAAACTCCTAAGAAAGACATACGAATTTCCCTTCAACCAGGTACTACACTAAGTGAATCTCAAGCAACAGATATTTTAGAGCGTTATGAAATTCCTACAACGAAACGAACAATTGCTACAACTGTAGAAGAAGCTGTTGAATTCGCTAATACAATTGGCTACCCAGTTGTTTTAAAAATTGATTCACCTGATATTCCACATAAAACAGAAGCAAATGCGATTTACTTAAATGTCAAAAATGAGCGTGATGTAATTGATGCGTATACAGCTATTGTTCAAAATGCAAAAGCGTATAAGCCTGATGCTCGTATAACTGGAGTTTCTGTACAAGAAATGCTTCCAGAAGGTACAGAAGTCATAATCGGTGCTACAAAAGATCCTGTTTTTGGACCAGTCGTTATGTTTGGTCTAGGAGGAATTTTTGTTGAAGTCTTTAAAGATATTTCATTTAGAGTAGCTCCTTTAACGAGAGAAGATGCTATTGAAATGATTGAAGAAATTAAAGGAAATGCACTATTAAAAGGTGCGCGAGGTAAAGCGCCTGCTGATATTGAAGCCATTATTGAAGTGCTCTTAAAAGTCTCTTCGCTAGTTAAAGAGAATGAAGATGTTATAGAAGAATTAGATATTAATCCATTACTTGTATATGAAGATGGGGTAAAAGCGGCAGATGCCATGATTGCTGTAAGTCATGAAGCTACAGAAGAAATAGCAGTAAGGGGGTAAGGAAATGGAGTTAGATAAAAGCTTAATAGGTTTAACAGGACCACAATTTATTTTTGAAGTGGAGAAAAGACATATTCGTCAATTTGCGGAGGCAATTGGTGATCCTAATCCTTTATATGTTGATGAAGAATATGCGAAATCTACAGTTTATGGTGGCATTATTGCACCACCAAGTTTCCCGGTAGCGATTGGAGCTGACAGTGGCCAAGGAATTGATCTTCCGCTGGATTATAGCCGAATGCTTCATGGAGAACAAGAGTTTATATACAATCGTCCAATTCGTCTAGGAGATCGTTTATATTGTCAAATGAAAGTGACAAATGTGTATGAACGTGAAGGGAAATCAGGTACTATGCAGTTTTTAGTCATGGATACAGAAATGAAAGATGAAGCAGGAGAACTAGTAGTCATCAATCGTACGAATATCATTTACCGTGCATTAGCGAGTAATAAAGCTTAAATGTTTTTAAGAAAAAGATGTTGAACGAATTCTTCGTTCAACATCTGAACTAAAGCTTAAGGGAGGAATGGAGATGTTACAAATTGCAACTTTACAAGTAGGGCAAAAACTTGAGCCACTTGTAAAATCTGCTGTTACTAAAGTTCAACTAGTCAAATATGCAGGAGCCTCAGGAGATTTCAATCCTCTACATACAGATGATGCTTTTGCTCAAAGCATAGGAATGCCTGGAGTTATTGCGCACGGAATGTTAGTGATGGGCTTTCTCGGACAGTATGTGATGGAGCTAGCGGGTGTATCTGCAACTCCAACTAATTTCAAAATGAGATTTGGAGCAATGACAAGGCCTGGAGATGAAATTACATGTTCAGCTATTGTGAAAAAAGTATATGAAGAAAATGAAAAACAATTAGTAGATTTAGAGCTTATTGCAGAGAAAGCACCAGGAAAAGTCGTAGGATCTGGTGAAGCAACTTTACATGTATTTTAACGAGTAGAAATAAGGAGGTTATTAAAATGGCTGATATTAAAGATCGCTATGCCATTGTCGGTGTAGGTGAAAGTGAACGTTCAAAGAATTCAGGAACAACTCCATTGCATTTAGCTTTAGATGCAGCACGAGCAGCAATTAATGATGCAGGAATTAATGCGAAAGAAATTGATGGATTTATGAGCTATTCAGAAAATGATTCCTGTACGGCTCATCAGTTAGCGACTTATTTAGGTGTTCGTCCAAAGTATGTAAAAGATATTTTGGGTGGAGGAAGCAGTACCGAAATGTTAATTGCCGATGCGATTGGCTTAATTGAAACAGGTCAAGCTAACACGATTTTAATTTATCGTTCAATGAATGGTCGTTCTGGTGTCCGCATGGGTGGCGGTGGCTGGGATGTGAATATGCTTCAAACGGTGATGGATGGTGGAAGCTTCTTTATACCATATGGAGCAGGTAGTCCTGGACAATGGTTTGGTATGTTTGCATCACGCCATATGCAGCAAACAGGTGTTACAAAGGAGCATTTAGGTCATGTATGTGTGAGTTTCTATGAGCATGCACAACGTAATCCAAAAGCATTCTTTTACGGTAAACCATTAACGATGGAAGAATATTTAAACACACCAGAATTAAGCTATCCATTTACTAAGCATGACTTCTGTTTAGAATCTGACGAAGCCAATGCAATTATTGTAACATCTGCTGAACGAGCAAAAGATTGTAAATCGAGACCTGTTTATATTATGGGAATTGAAGCGAGACAATGTGTGTCACATGCCCATTATTGGACGAATCTAGATGAAGTAGCGGCGGATTATGTAGCTCCTTCTTTATATAAAAAAGCTGGTGTAACACCAGAGGATATTCAAGTAGCATCCATTTACGACTGCTTTAGCTGGGTAGCACTACGACAGTTAGAAGCTTATGGCTTTGCGAAGCGTGGTGAAGTGGGTGATTTCGTAGCAGCTGGTAATTTAAAAATGGGTGGTAAGCTACCTACGAATACAGCAGGTGGAATGTTATCAGAAGGCTATACACATGGTATGAATAATGTGCTCGAAATCGTTCGCCAAGTTCGTCACGAGTATAAAGGAACAGATCGTCAAGTTGAAAACTGTGAAATAGGCATTTGTACTGGCTGGGCAGGTCCAGATATCGCTGGTGCAATGATTCTAAGAAACTAGGAGGGAAAACCATGAGCTATCAAAAACCAATTCCAGTTAAAACGCAAGATAATCAACCATATTGGGATGCAGCGGATCGTCATGAGCTTGTCCTGCAAAAATGTGAAACATGTCAATCTTACAATCATCCACCAGGACCTGCTTGTTCGAAATGTGGCTCTACAGAGCTAAGCTGGGAAAGCCAAGGTAGTGATGTCACAGGTGAATTATATTCGTTTATCGTATCAAATCGTCCTTTCTTACCAGGTTTTCAAGATGATTTGCCAACAATTATTGCTGTTGTAGAGTTAGACAAAGTTCCAGAAGTGAAAATTCTTGCCAATGTACTAGAGTGTGCACCTGATGAGTTAAAGATAGGAATGCCGTTGAAAATGGTTTGGCAAGATATTACGGAAGAACGTGCACTTCCACAGTGGGTACAGGCGTAAAAATAGCATTTTATCATCAGCGTAAAGCTTAAGTATGTATTCATGCTTAGCTTTACGGATACTTATCATTTTTTATTAAGGAGGAATGAATACAATGGATTTTTCATTTACTGCACAGGAAGAGGAATTTCGCCAAGAACTTAGAGCATGGCTAGAAGAGAATTTACCACAAGGTTGGTTAGATGGTGAATTTAAGCTTGATAAAGAAAGTAAAGAATATGAACTATTCTTACGTGACTGGCAGCGGAAATTATATGAAGGTGGATGGGCAGCTATCGCTTGGCCTGAAAAATATGGTGGACGGAATGCAACATTAATGGAAGAAATCGTTTACCAGCAAGAAATGGTTCGAGTAATGGCTCCGGCACTGATTAACTATGTTGGTATTCATATGGTTGCACCAACCCTAATGCAAATTGGTACGGAAGAACAAAAAGAAAAATATATTCAAAAAATCATTACTGGTGAAGAAGTATGGTGTCAAGGATACTCAGAACCAAACGCAGGATCTGACGTAGCAGCTATCCAAACGACTGCAGTAAAAGATGGAGATCGTTGGATTATTAACGGTCAGAAAATTTGGACTAGTTTTGGTCATGTTGCTGATCGTTGCTTCTTAATTACTCGAACTAGTCGTTTGGAGAAAAAACATAAAGGAATTACTGTATTTTTACTTGATATGCATCAACCAGGTGTTGAAACTAGACCAATTATTCAAATGGATGGTCAACATGATTTCAATGAAGTGTATTTGAATGATGCTGTTGCGTATGATGCAGATATCATTGGTGAAGTAGATGAAGGTTGGAAAGTAATTATTGCTCTGCTTATGCATGAGAGAACTGGAATTGGTGCTCAAGTATTTACATTAGAACAACAATTCAACGATTTAGTTGCCTTGGCTAAAGAGCTAAAGGACGATGATGAATCAATCATTAAAGATCCATTTATTCGTAAGGCTATGGTCGATTTATATGCGCGTTCTCGTGGCTCATTATTAAACTATTATCGTAATTTAACGAAGCAATTGAAAAATGGTCATCCTGGTGCGGAGAGCTCTATGGATAAATTAATGGTTAGTGAATTGACAAAAGAATTGCTTGCACAATCCGTTTCAATGCAAGGTCACCGTGGTGTGTTATGGAAAGAAGATGCTGTTGCTGGCCGTTCATATTGGCAAGATAATTACTTATATTCTTTCGGACAGACAATCGGTGGTGGAACGAGCGAAATACAAAAGAATACGATTGCTGAAAGAATTCTAGGTTTACCAAAGGATATGGGTCGATAAAAACTAGGAGGTGTACTATATGGATTTCTCTTTAAATCAAGAACAAGAAATGTTTCGTAATTATGTACGTAAGTATTTAGATGATATGGGACAAACAAAAATAGCACGTGAGTTCACACAAGGTAATACAAGTTCTTATAAAGAGCTTTATGAGGGATTAGCTGAACTGGGATGTGCAAGTGTGAATATTCAAGAAGAATATGGTGGAATGGGATTGAAGCAGCTTGATTTAGTACCAATTATGGAGGAGTCAGGTCGTGCATTACTTCCTGGTTTATACTTGGAAACATCAGCTTTAGCTGTTCCGCTATTAGAAAAATACGGTACCAACGAGCAGAAGAGAAAATATTTATCTGCTATTGCAGGCGGGGAGCATACTTTTACATTAGCTTGGTTGGAGGTAGGCGGAAATTATAAGCCAGCAAATGTAAGATTGCAAGGAACTGTAGACGGTGATGTTATTACACTAAATGGCGTAAAAACATTAGTTCCAGAAGCAGAAATGGCAGATAGCTTACTTGTTTTAGTTCGCACTACAGATGGTCAAGATCAAGAAGGGATTTCACTTGTTATTGTTGATCGAGATGAAGTAGCTTTACAAATCAAGAATCAAAAGAATATTGATGAGACGCGTTTGTTAGCGGAAGTAACATTTAATGAAGTGCAAGTATCGAAAAATCAAATTCTTGGCGCGATGGATAATGGCTGGGAAGTATTGCAAGAAGGTCTATTATCATTTAATGCAGCATTATGTGCAACGATTGTTGGTGGTATGGAAAAAATCGTTGAAACAGCAGTTGAATATGCAAATATTCGTGAGCAGTTTGGACAGCCGATTGGTAGATTCCAAGCTATTAAACATAGATTAGTAGATATGAAAATGGATTTAGAAACAGCTCGTTCATTAGCGTATTATGCGAACTGGGCAATGGAAATTAATGCTGCTGATAAAGTCGAAGCAATTACAAGCGCGAGACTATTCGCTACGGAAGCATATATTCGAGTTGCATCGCAAAGTATTCAAGTTCATGGCGGAATTGGGTTTACAGAAGAAATGGATTGTCATTTGTACGTTAAACGAGCTCGTTTCTACGAAAATTATCTTGGTAGCACACAACAGTATTATGAACAAGCAGCAGTTGCACTAGGATGGTAAAACAATTATAAATAGTCGGTGAAAGGATGAAGAAATATGACGAAGGCACTTAATGCTGTAAAAACATTTCACAATGTAATCAATGGGAAAACTGTTCCATCATCATCGGGTGAAAAGATGGATAGCTATGACCCAGCTACAGGAAAGGTTTGGGCAACTATTCCTAGTAGTACAGTTGAGGATGCTGAGGCAAGTGTTACAGCTGCAAGAAGTGCATTACCTGCGTGGTCTTCCCTTCCAGCTATGGAGAGAGCAAATTACTTGAGACGTATTGGTGATCTTCTTTCAGAATATGCTGATGAACTAGCTGAACTTGAAACGAAAGATAATGGTTGGGTGATTCGAGAAACAAAGCATGGACTTATTCCAGTACTAACAAGTATGTGGCATGATGCGGCAAGTGCAGCGATTCTTGGCAGTAAAGGTGAAACAGTTCAAGTAGGAACTAACACTGTCGGTTATTCATTAAGAGAGCCTTATGGAGTTGTAGTTGGTATAATCCCTTGGAACTCAGCGCTATGGACATTTACAATAAAAGCTGCCTATGCACTTGCTGGTGGTAATACAGTCATTATAAAGCCTTCAGAGCTCGCATCCGTTGCATCCCTACGCTATGGTGAAATTATTCAAAGTATCTTGCCTCCTGGTGTTTTAAATGTTGTATCAGGCACTGGAGCTGAGGTGGGGGATGCTCTAGTTCGTCATCCGAAAGTAAATAAAGTAAGTTTAACAGGTTCAGGTAATACAGCGAAGGCTATTGCTCAATCTACTTCGCAACAGCCTAAACCAATGATTCTAGAGTTAGGTGGAAAATCCCCAAATATCGTTTTTGAAGATGCAGACTTAGTTAAAGCAGCTCAAGGAGTAACGCTAAATGGAATTTTTAGTGGAAATGCGGGTCAAATATGTGTTGGTGGTTCGCGTATCTTAATTCAAAGATCCATCTTAGATGAAATGATAGCGCTTATGAAAGAGGAAGTTACAAAAAATATATCACTAGGAAATACAATGGACATGCAAACAGCAATGGGACCTGTTGCAAATGAAATGCAATTCAAGAAGGTCTGCTCTTATATTGAACTTGGCAAGCAAGAAGGTGGAGAAGTAATTGTAGGTGGACGATATGGCGGTGCTACATTGTTACCAAATAATGAAGAATTAGCGGATGGCTATTGGGTAGAGCCTACTTTATTAAAGGTAGATAGTAATTCCTTACGCATTTGCCAAGAAGAAATATTTGGTCCAGTAGCAGTTATTATCCCATTTGATACTGAAGAAGAAGCTATTGCGATTGCTAATGATACGGATTATGGGTTAGGCGCTGGTGTTTGGACATCTAATTTAGATCGGGCACATCGTATGATACGTTCTTTAGAATCAGGAAACGTTTGGGTTAACACGTATCGTCTCGTTGGTACTGAATTGCCATTTGGAGGCAAAAAAAATAGTGGATACGGGACAGATTCAGTACTTGAATATACACGTGAAAAAACATGTTATATACAATTAAGCTAAAATCTCAGTATTTCTATGAATTCATTTGAAAAAGTGACGGGGGTAGGGAAAAATGCCACAAGCGAATAAAGGTGTTTTCTATGGATGGTATGTTGTATTAACAGGATTTTTGATTATGTTTTCTGCATTCTCAATCGTGAATTCCTTACACAGTTTATTTTTGGTCCCTGTTACAGAAGAATTAGGAATAAGTAGAACGACATTTTCTATAATATTGTCAATTGGTGGTCTTGGCTTAGCACTAGCTTCTCCTTTTATGGGGAAGCTTTTAGTTAAAGGTAATATGAAATTAATTATGTCAGCATGTGTTATTTTAGCTGGATTAGGATTTATGTCTTATTCATTAGCACAATCTGCGATTTATTTCGGCATTGTTGCTTTCTTTGTTGGGGTATGTGTAGCTGGTTTTTCTAATATACCTATTTCAATTATGCTTACCAACTGGTTTTATGAGAAGAAAGGAATGGCAATGGGATTGACATTTGCCGGATCAGGAATAGGTACAGCAGCACTTAGTCCATTGTTAACGACATTCATTTCAAACTATGGCTGGAGAACAACTTATGTGATTGCAGGAGCCCTTATAATTGTCATATCGCTTCCACTAGTATTACTTTTCACTAAGAAAAGCCCAGCTGAAAAAGGGATGATAGCTTTAGGAGCTGAAAAAGCAACCGAACAGCAAGAAGATGTCGTTCAATCCGGATTAACTTTGAATGAAGCAAAGAAAACACCAATGTTTTGGATCTTTATATTAGGAGTCATCTGCTTTGCACTAGTTTCAGGTGGTGTGCAAATGCATATTCCAGCTTACTTAATGGATATTGGACATCCGGCGATATTTGCAGGAACAATTTTCGGATTGTTATCTTTAACGAATACAATCGGTAAACTCATTTTAGGCCTTATCTTTGATAAATTTAAAACAGCAGGAGGAGCCATTTTTGTTGGAGTATGTATGACAATTGCGATGTTATCATTGCTGATGGCGAAAATGCAGGCTTTTGCCTTTTTATTTGCAATCGCATATGGTTTAAGTATTGTCATTTCAACTGTAGGGCCTCCCTTTATGACTGATGATATTTTTGGAAAGAAGGATTTCGGAGCTATTTTTGGTTTCATACAAATCTTCTTCACTATTGCTGGCTCATTAGGAGTTATCGTATCAGGCTTTATTTATGATTTAACGAATAGTTATCAAGCAGCATGGATATTCTTCCTTATTCTATTTATCTTAAGCATTGTGTGTATCTTAACAGCTAACATAATGAAAAAGAAAGCTTTAGTTAAACTAGATTCTCTAACAAATGAGAAGGTTATGTGATTAGGAGGTTGAAATGTTTAATTATTCAAAATTTATTCTTGCATTAACGTAAGTTCATGATAACATATAGATAATTGCAATTAACTCACTAGGGGTGTCTTGTAAAAGGCTGAGATGGACAATTTGTTCCGAACCCTTTGAACCTGATCTAGTTCATACTAGTGGAGGGAAGGTGGTTATGGTTATATTGGAACAAGTCTGCCCAATTCATCCCAACCTTCTTTCACGAATGTTGGGGTTTTTTATGTTGCAGTTATATAAATACAATATAATACGATTTCTACTAGGGGCGCCATTGGCTGAGAAGTACCCTTTGAACCTGATCTAGTTAAGACTAGCGGAGGGAAGTAGTAATGAAGGATTTTTCGTGTTTCGTTCATTTACCACTTTCCTTAGGGAAAGTGGTTTTTTTATTTCAAGGAGGTGCTGGAACAATGACTTTAGCATTAAAAAATGTTTCGTATTCTTTTCAAAATGAAACGAAACAAGCAAAGAAAGTAATAAGCCATTTAAATATGGAGATAGGTAAGGGGGAGTTTGTTTCATTAATTGGTAAAAGCGGAACAGGGAAAAGCACGATTCTACGATTAATAACAGGTCTCTTAAAGCAGGATGAAGGGGAAATATTTATTCATGGAAAGCCTGTTTCACTGGGGGACGTTGGATATATGCCTCAACGAGATTTGTTATTACCGTGGAGAACGATTATGGATAATCTCTTGTTAGTATCAGAGATTAATAAAGATGTACAAATTACGAAAGATGAGGTGAGAAATTGGCTAGAACGTGTAGGATTACGATCCTACGAGAATGCTCTCCCAAAGCAATTGTCGGGAGGAATGAGACAACGAGTCTCTTTTTTACGAGCTTTGCTAGCAGGTAAGGATGTTTTATTACTCGATGAGCCATTTGGAGCATTGGATGCACTAACAAAAAAAGAAATGCAGTCGTGGCTTTTATCGCTTTGGCAAGAGTTAAATAAGACAGTTCTGTTTATTACACATGATTTAGAAGAAGCTTGTTTCCTTAGCGATCGTATTATTCTTTTACATCCTAATTACGCTATTGAAGAAATTCAAGTAGATATGAAAAGACCACGCCGACTAGAGATGCTTCATGAAGAGTATTTCGTTAGTTTACGTAAAAATGTGGAGAATAGGATTGCTCATGAAACATATTAGTAACTGGTTAAGAACTTATAGTTTATTTCTCATCTTTAGTTTTACGATTTTCCTTACATTAGAATGGGCTGTTCGGACGGAACTAATACCTTCTTATATTATGCCTGCTCCAACAGGTGTTATTACTTTAATAATAGAAAACTGGAGACCACTTTTATTGGAACATCTTCCGATGACGATGCTTGAATTTTTTATCGGCTTTGTCATTGCAGTCATAGGAGGAGTGGTGCTAGGAGTTAGCATGTTTTATTCGCAAACGATTGAGAAAATGCTTTATCCAGCCATTCTCATTTCACAGATGATACCGACAATTGCTTTGTCACCTATTTTTGTGCTTTGGTTTGGCTATACGATTTGGAGCAAGGTAGCTGTAACAATATTAATCTCGTTTTTTCCTATTGTAGTTGGTACATATGATGGTTTGAAATCGAGCGATAGAGAATATGTTGAGCTATTGCGTTCGATGGGGGCGAAACCGTGGCATATTTTTCGGAAATTACATATCCCAATGGCGTTACCTTCTTTTTTCTCAGCTTTAAAGCTATCAATTGTCTATGCATTAGTAGGAGCAACTATTGGTGAATGGCTTGGAGCAAGTGAAGGGCTTGGCTACTATAGTCGACGGATGTCTGGAAATATGAATGCTGAAGGGGTTTTTGCTGCTATTACCATTCTGACTCTACTCGGAATAGTACTATTCGCACTCATAGTGGCAATAGAGAAAAAGGTTATACGATGGAAAAATGAATAAAAGGGGTGGAAGTATTATGAAAAAAGGAAAGTTGATGACTATATTACTAGTTATAATGAGCTTGCTAGCTGTAGGT
The DNA here is from genome assembly GCF_000380245.2 of Bacillus massiliigorillae. GTDB lineage: Bacteria > Bacillota > Bacilli > Bacillales > DSM-1321 > Bacillus_AD > Bacillus_AD massiliigorillae. Next base: position 193,323 of record NZ_HG428744.1, on the reverse strand, counting down.
TGTTCTAATAATACGAGTAAAGAAAAAGGTAATAATGAACTTGAAGAAATGAGTATTATGCTTGATTGGTATCCAAATGCTGTTCATTCAGCGATTTATGCAGCTCAGGAAAAAGGCTATTTTAAAGATGAAGGCTTAGATGTGAAAATAGAAATGCCGGCAGATACGAATGATCCGTTAAAGCTGGCTGCGGCGGGTAAAGTTGATTTAGCTATTAGTTATCAAGCACAATTGCTATTATCAAGATCAGAGGATATTCCAGTTGTTTCTGTTGCGGCGCTAGTAAGACATACGCTAAATACTATCATGTATAAAGAAGATAGTGGCATTCGTTCTCCAAAAGATCTTGAAGGAAAACGTATAGGGTATGCTTCATCTTCTATTAGCGAAGCAACGGTAGCTTCGGTGATGAAATCGGATGGTGCTGATGAAAGTAAAGTGAAAATGACAGATGTAGGTTGGGATTTAATTGCTAGTCTAGCCACTGACCGTGTGGATGCTACGATTGGTGGACTAATTAATCATGAATTAGTTCTCTTACAAAAAGAAGGCTATAAAATGAAAGCATTAAACTTAACGGATTACGGAATTCCAGACGAATATGCGTTAATTGTTGTTACAGGTGAAAAAACGTTGCAAAAGAAAAAGGCTTCAATCGAAAAGTTTTGGCGGGCTGTGACAAAAGGACAAGAAATGGTTAAACAAAATCCAACTTCTGGTCTGCAAATATTGCTCAATCATGAGAACGATAGTTTTCCTTTAGATCCAGAAGTAGAGAAAGAAAGTTTACAAATTTTATTGCCATTAATGGAAGAGGAAAAGGTTCCGTTTGGCTTTCAAGAAAAAGCCAAGTGGCAAGAGGAAGCGGACTGGCTGTTAAAGTCAGGTGTTATTAAGAAGAAAGTAGATGTAGATGATGCTTTTGTGAATATCGTATCTACTAAATAGATAAAGGAGATAGAGTTATCTTTATCTATTTGTATGATAGTAAAATGTATCCCCACTAATTAGATACAAAGGGTCAGTCATACTAGTGTAGTTTTTGATTAGTTTTCCTTTTGTTTTATGATATTGAAATAATTCAATGCGTTATGGTTTGGTTGAAACAATCAATGAATAATGAGAAGAGTGTGTACAGATAAAAATATATAGGAAGTATTATTATAGTTGTTTGAAATAGATAGAGGACAATACAAAAAGCCTTAATTATAAGGCTTTTTGTCATCAGAAAAATAGTAGAATAGAAGACTATTTACTCACTGGAGACAAAAGATTCAGAGTGCGTAGCAATCCACTCTCGTGCAAAATCACGGAATGCACCGACTGGAGGAGGATGATGAGGATTCTTTAAAACGGCTAGCACTGTTGGTTTTTTGAGTGATTGTTTTAAGTGAATAATAACGCTATCATCGTTCTTAGCAACTTTGGCAACCTTTGAAGAGACAAGAGCAACACCTATTTCTTGGCTAACAAGATTAAAGCGAGCGTATAAATGACTGCTTTCACAATAGATTTTTGGGTTGAATCCTGCAGATTGACATCCATGCATTGCAATGTTGAACGCACTATGACTGCGACTTGGAAAAATGAATTTTTCATTTTCTGCTTCTTTTAAGTCAATAATCGTCTTTTTCGCTAATGGATGATTGGATGAAGCAATTAGAACGACTTCGTCTTCTATTAAAGGATCGATTTCCAAAACATTATGAATATCTTGTTCCATTGGAGGCGTAAGAATAGCGACATCAACATCGCCATTTTCCAGCATTTCTAAGAGTCTATAACTTCCTTCTTCTATTATTAGTAGATTTAAACCTGGATATTTCTTCTCGAAGGATGTAATTAATGAAGGAATTGTAGAGTCACCAATGGAATTAATAGCCCCAATACGAATATCTCCCTTGGTTAATCCGATGAAGTCTAGCATCTTTGTTTTCACTTTATCAATTTCAGACAAAATTTGTTTTGCGTGCATAATAAATTCATTGCCTGCAGAAGTAGTTTGCACATAGCGAGTTGAACGATCAAATAGTTTCACACCTAATTCATTTTCTAACTTGGTAATTTGCTGAGATAGAGTCGATTGCGAAACACAAATTTCTTGAGCAGCTTTAGTGAAATGGTTATGTTTGGCAACAGCTATAACGTATTGTAATTGATGAATTTCCATAGATTGCCCTCTTCTATTATTTGTTATTTCTAATTAATAGTATCATAAATACCGATTGAGCTGCTCGTTTAAATAATTTAATATTTAAACAAATCTTAATTTTTTGATATTTGTTCGGGGTGTATATATGAGTGAGAGGCGATATAGCTTTGATGTAGTTGTTGTAGGAGGCGGTACAGCTGGTATTGCCGCAGCAATTGGAGCAGCAAAAGTAGGAGCGAAAACATTGTTAATCGAGAAGAATCCATATTTCGGTGGAGCCTTAACGCATAGTTCTGTTTTTACAATTTGCGGCATGTACAGCATGAAAGATCCTTTAGAATTGGTAGTAGGTGGAGTTGGCGGAGAGGTATTAGAGCATGTTCGAAATATGGGTATGAGTTATGGGCCGTACCGGAATCCTTCTACTAAAAATGTAGGTATTATTGTAGATCCAGAAGCAGTTAAGACAGTGTTTGACCGAATGCTCATTCATAACAAAGTGATACCGTTGCTTCATTGCCAAGTAACTAATGCAATAGTTTCAAATGGAGAGATTCGAGCTATTGAATGTTTTGATCACAGCGGCTTCTTTACAGTTGAATCAAAGGCTTTTGTAGACGCGAGCGGAGAAGCGGATTTGACAGCCTTTGCAGGAGGAAGTATAAGAGCAGGCAAGCATGAAAGCGACTTTCAAATAGGATCATTAGTTATGAGAATCGGTGGTGTTTCACATATAAACAATCTTGAACGAACGTATATTTATGAAGCTATTAAACAAGCGAAAATCGAGGGAGTTAATCTTACGAAGGAAAAAGGAGCATTAATTCAAATGCCAGGTTCAAATGATATTCTTGCGATTTTTGCTGATGCGCAAATAAATGGATTAGATTCATTTAGTATTACTAATGCCGAAATGTATACGAGAGACCAAGCGTGGAAGTACATAAATGTGTTTAAGAAATATGTACCTGGTTTTGAAAATGCCTATTTAGTTCAAACAGGGCCTTCCATTGGTATTCGAGAAACTAGGCATGTGATTGGTGAATATACCCTAACTGGAGAAGATGTGATAGAAGGAAGAAGCCACGAAGATTCGGTTGCTTTAGGAGGATGGCCAGTCGAAATCCATGCGGCTCCTGGTAAACCGGTTATTTATAAGCAAATTCGTGACCTTTCCTATTATCAAATTCCATTACGAGCGTTAAAAGAAAAAACGACCAAAAATCTATGGTGTTCAGGACGTATTATCTCCTGTGATCAAACGGCATTTGGGTCTGCAAGAGTAATGGGAACAGCTTTTGCTACAGGACATGCTGCAGGGATAGCTGCCTCATTATATGCTCAAAGTGGAAACGTGAATTATAAAAGTGTACAGCAACATTTAATACAGCAGAAAGCTTTAATTTAAATTCTCTTCGATACTACGTTCTTAATGAGTATTACAGGCAGAAAGTAAGGGGCAAAAATGAAATGAATCTAGTTATTGAAAATATATCGAAATCATATGTGGATCAGAAAAGAGTAGAAACGGTTGCGTTACAAGATATTAATCTTACTGTTCATAACGAAGAATTTGTTGCGATAGTAGGACCGAGTGGGTGTGGTAAATCGACGCTTCTGAATATTATAGCGGGTCTTATGTCCTCGACATCTGGACGTATTTATTTTGATGATGTGAAAGTGAATGAAACTCCAAGAATTTCAGTTGTTTTTCAGGATACGGGTTTATTTCCTTGGAGAACCGTTTATGACAATATTCAGTTTGGGATGGAGCATATGAATCTTTCGAAAGCTGAAACAACTGAAAGAGTAACTCATTATTTGCATATGGTTGGACTTGCTGGTTTTGAAAACGCATATCCTCATCAATTATCGGGTGGTATGAAACAAAGAGCAGGGATTGCAAGAGCATTAGCTGTTAAGCCAGATTTACTTTTAATGGACGAGCCATTATCAGCTTTAGATGCTCAAACGAGACAAATCATGCAAGAAGAGCTACTAAATATATGGAATACGGAAAGGCATCGCACAGTTTACGTGACACATAATATTAATGAAGCTGTTTATTTAGCTGATCGTGTTGTTGTACTTTCTAGAAGGCCAGGAAAAATCAAATCTATTATCTCGATTGATTTGCCACGTCAAGGAAGAGATGACAAGCAGTATCAAAGAGAAGTAGCAGATTATAGTAAAGTCATTTGGGATTTAATTAAAGAGGATGCCCTAAATGCATTAAGGGAGGGCTAAAGATGATAGAGATTGAAAGCAGACCCACCCAACCTGAAGGGAAAGAGTTTGTAGTTAAAAACCGATTAGCTTTTATAGACAAGAAGATTCCTGTTTATTTAGCTCCACTAGGTATTATTGTTTTGATTGCTCTTTGGCAAATCGTTTGTAGTGTAGGCCTTGTAAGTGAGTTAACACTACCTTCACCATATATCGTCGTTACAACAGGTTGGGATTTGATTGTAGATGGTACGTTATGGATGGAGACGAAAGCAAGTATTGTAAGGATATTTTCAGGTTATTTACTCGGCTGTATAGCGGGAATCGTAGTTGGTATCTTGTTTGGAATTTCTAAAGTTTCTGACCGTATTGGGATGCCGATTATTAATCTATTATATCCTGTGCCGAAAATCGCGATTCTTCCATTGATTATGCTATGGCTCGGTATTGGAGAAATATCAAAAGTAACCGTTATTGCTATTGGGGTATTCTTCCCAGTCGTTTATAACACGTATACAGGTGTATCTCAAACAAGTCGATTATTAATCAATGTGGCTATGACATTTGGTGCAAATCGATGGGATTTAATTAGAAAAGTAATTTTACCAAGTTCATTCCCGATGATTTTATCTGGAATGAGAATTTCAGCAGGTACGGCATTGTTACTTCTAGTTTCGGCTGAGATGGTAGCAGCTCAACATGGTATAGGTGCATTTATTCTACTTAATGCGGATCTGTTAGATATTGCTAAAGTCTTGGTAGGGGTGTCTGTTCTTTGTGTGATGGGGATTTTATTCAATCAAGTGCTTGCCTGGTTAGAGAAGAAACTCATTCCGTGGAAATAGAGTTAGAAAAATACAAAGGGGGAAAACGACATGAATAAGAAGAAAAAATCAGTCTGGTTAACACTGCTGATTTTAGTATTGTCATTAAGTTTAGTTGCTTGTTCTTCAAAGAACTCCGGTGACGAAGATAAAGCAGGTGAAAAGAAAGAAGCCAAAACCAATGAAGTAGCCAAAGTAAAGATTGGTATGTTGAAATCATTATCTAATTCATCCGTGTATATTGGTAATGAGCAAGGGATTTTTAAGAAACATGGTATTGAACTTGAATTCGTACCTTTTCAAGCTGCTCAACCAATTGCGGTTGCAGCTCAAACTGGTGATATCGATGTAGGTTCTACAGCATTGACGGCTGGATTCTTTAATCTACTAGCTAAAAATTCTGATATTCGCGTTATCGCTGACAGCGGTAAAGAATGGCCTGGTCATAAATTAACTGCTCTTGTAGTAAGTAATGGCGCTTTTGAAAAAGGCGTAAAAAGTGTTAAAGATTTAAAAGGTAAAAAAATCGGTATTACTCAAACAGGATCTTCACACCATTTCATGGCTGGTCAATTACTTGAGCAAGAAGGTCTTTCTATTAAGGATGTAGAATTGGTACCGCTAGGTGGAATTGGTAATATCGCAGCAGCTTTAGAAAGTAATCAAGTAGATGCAGGTTTACTTTTAAGCTCAGTAGCTACACCGTTAATTGAGCAAAAGAAAGGTCAATTAATTACATGGATTGGCGATAAAGTTAAAATGCAAACAACAAGCATTTTCTACTCAGGAAAAATGATGAAAGATCAAGATGTTGCAGAGCGTTTCTTAGCAGCATATATCGAGTCAGTACGTTATTACTATGATAATGTCTTAATGGCAAAAGATAAAAATAGTGAAGAATTCAAAAAAGCAGTTGCTGTTCTTTCTAAAGAAACAGGTATTTCGGAGGAGCTTGTTGCAGACAATCTTCCTTATGTAGACCGAGATGCTAAGGTTTGGGAAGAGAATGTTGGAACATGGATTAAATGGTTTAAGGACAATGGTTTAGTTAATGGTGACATTGCTACTAAAGATGTAATTGCTAACGACCTTTACGATAAAGTCCTTAAGGAAGTAAAGTAATCTAATAATTATATTTTGAACGTGAAAAGGAGTAATTCTTCTAAGAGAATTGAAGGATTATTCCTTTTTTTAGTGGAAACCTCACTATAAGTTAAAATGAGTGTAGACACTGAGAAGAATGGAATTCACTATATGTAATTTCCTTTATTATTACTGATTTTTATTAAGCAAAAAATCTCCTTGAAAAGTACAAAAATATTATATTGGCAAAGTGCATATCTTAATGAATATATTGGTTGACGGGTCTCGGGTGTTGTTATAAACTAAAAAATAGAAGACTTATATCCTCTGTACTATAGATGAAGAAGAGGTGCGACGATGGAAGAGTCTTTAGTAGTGAGAAAGAGAGTTTGAATACTAAAGGGAAGAAAAGTTCTATAGGAAATTTTTGTAATATTAAGAATATTGCTCTTAGTCTGCAATGACGTCTACAGGACTATCTTAATAAATTCCTTAATTCATCAGTTATGTCATCTAAAAGAAGAAGAGGATTTACGGATAACCTATGAAGCTTGCGACTTGAGTTCATCTCAGGTCTTTTTTGGTTAGGAAAGAGTCTGATATATAAGTTTAAGTAGGAAGAGGGGAGAAAGACGAATGAGAAAAAAACTTTCATTATTATTTGCATTATCTTTAACGATGATGCTGTTCTTAGCTGCATGCGGAACGAGTGAAAGCACGGGAAGCAAGTCGGAGGATAAATCTTCTGATGAGAAGAAGGGGACTTTCAAAGTAGGTTTAGAAGCTGGATATGCTCCATTTAACTGGTCTCAAAATGATGATTCAAATGGTGCTGTGAAAATTGACGGCAGTGGAGAGTATGCAGGTGGCTATGATGTAGAGATTGCTAAAAAAATTGCAGATGGCTTAGGTAAAGAGTTAGTTATTGTTAAAACAGAATGGGATGGATTAATACCAGCTTTACAATCAAATAAGATTGATGCAGTTATTGCAGGTATGTCACCAACAGATAAGAGAAAAAAATCCATTTATTTTTCAGATAATTATTACAAGTCTGACTTAGTTATGGTTGTAAAAAATGGTGGAAAATATGTAAATGCAAAATCTATTCAAGATTTTAAAGGTGCAAAAATCACAGCTCAATTAAATACATTCCATTATTCCGTTATTGATCAAATTAAAGATGTAGAGAAGAAGCCAGCTATGGATAACTTCCCTGCTATGCGTGTAGCACTAGAATCAGGAATCATTGATGGCTATGTTTCAGAACGCCCAGAAGGTGTAAGTGCACAAGCTGCGAACAAGAAATTTAAAATGGTAGAGTTTGATAAAAAGTCCAAATTCAAAACAAGCGATGATGATACTGCAATTGCTGTAGGTGTTAAGAAAGATAGCGACTTGACGAAAAAAATCAATGAAATTCTAGCAGGTATTTCAGAAGATGAGCGTATGAGCATTATGGATTCTGCAATTGAAAATCAACCAGCAGCGAAGAATTAAGTATATTAAACCGAGTGTATTCTGTTTACATTCGGTTTTATTGTACATTATAGGGGGATAAACGTGACTTTTGAGTGGTTAGAACAGATAGTTTTAGAAAACTGGCCGATGTTCATTAGAGGGGCTGGTGTAACGCTATTAATTGCAACAATTGGTACGATTTTTGGAGCAGTTATTGGTTTATTGGCAGGGATAGTACGAACTGTTCCAATGCCAGAAAGAGGAGCTAAAAGATTTGGCTTGAAATTCATCAATGTAATCCTTTCAATCTACATTGAGTTCTTCCGCGGTACACCAATGATTGTACAGGCAATGGTGATTTATTATGGTCCAGCTCTTTTATTTGATATACAAATGAATCCTTTAATAGCGGGTATGGCTGTTGTATCTATTAATACGGGTGCATATATGGCGGAAATTGTCCGTGGTGGAATCCTTTCAGTCGACAAAGGGCAGTTTGAAGCAGCTCAGGCGATAGGAATGAGCCATATTCAAACAATGATGAATGTCGTTTTACCACAAGTTATTCGTAATATATTACCGGCAACTGGTAATCAGTATTTGATTAATATTAAAGATACTTCTGTCTTAAATGTAATATCTGTAACTGAATTATTCTTTGTGTCTAAATCTATTGCGGGTAATAATTTCAGATACTTCGAAACATTCTTTGTTGCATCGATGATTTATTTCGTTTTGACATTTACCATAACATTAATATTACGTTATATCGAAAAGAAATTAGATGGTCCGGAAAATTATAAAATGAACAGTAATTAATTAGATGAATAGTAGGTAAACTGAGGATTTATATGGGCGGGTGAAAAAAAGGTTGGAAAAGGTTATTGAAATTCAACATGTAAGCAAACATTTTGGCACACATGAAGTGTTGAAGGATATTAATTTTTCGGTAAATAAAGGAGAAGTTGTTTGTATTATCGGTTCTTCAGGTTCTGGAAAATCAACTCTTCTTCGCTGTGTGAACTTGCTAGAGAAGCCAAGTGGTGGCAAAATTATTTATCATAATGAAAATATACTAGATGAAAAGCATAATATTCTGGAGTATCGTACAAAGCTAGGTATGGTGTTTCAGCAATTTAATTTATTCAATAATCATGATGTATTAAAAAACTGTGTGGTTGGACAAATTAAAGTATTGAAGCGTTCAAAAGAAGAAGCTGAGAAAACGGCGATGAAGTATTTGAAGATAGTTGGAATGGACAAATATATTCATGCAAAACCGAGTCAATTATCTGGGGGACAAAAGCAACGAGTAGCTATTGCGAGAGCGCTTTCTATGGAGCCGGATGTATTACTATTTGATGAGCCAACGTCAGCACTTGACCCTGAAATGGTTGGGGAAGTGTTAAAGGTTATGAAAGAGCTCGCTCAAACAGGGCTTACAATGCTGATTGTAACGCATGAAATGGATTTTGCTCGTGAAGTATCGGATCGTGTGGTCTTTATGGACAAAGGAGTTATTGCAGAAGAAGGAAGTCCAGAGCAAATTTTTAATAATCCAAAGCAAGAGCGTACAAAAGAGTTTTTAAAGCGTACTTTAAAATAATTTAAGCGGGAGGCACTCCAAAAATTGTTGCAAATCACTTTTTGGAGTGCCTTTTCAACTGTAATAATAAAAAAAGTGTTAGTGAAACTGTTTGACATTTCATTTTAGTTCAGTTATTATTATCTCATATTCGAGATAAATTAATTTTAAATAAACATGTTCGAGATAATAAATGAAGTAAAGGGTGTATTAACGATGGAAACGAATTTATCCTTAAAGGCATTAGTCGTATTAATGCGCGCTTCACAATCTGTGCAAGATAAAGTGAAACAAGATATGGGGAAGTATGGGGTGAATCCAACTGAGTTTGCAGTGCTGGAACTTCTCTTTCATAAAGGCGATCAACCAATTCAACATATCGGTAAGAAAATTTTATTAGCTAGCAGTAGCATTACGTATGTGGTTGATAAGTTGGAATCGAAAGGTTTTGTTGAACGAAAAGCATGTCCAACTGACCGACGTGTAACATATGCCGCTATCACTGAAAATGGTAAAGAGTTTATTCAAGAAGCTTTTCCAAAGCATGAAGCAACGATTGAAGATATCTTTGCAAACTTAACAAATGAAGAATTAGAGACTACGATTGAATTACTTAAAAAAATTGGCCTTCCGAAGAGCTAATTTTTTTATAACAATATATCTCGAATTAGAGATATACGAAATGAAAATACGATAAAGTGGAATTACATTTAAGGGGAGATAAACATGGGTAAACAAACTATGGGTATTCATCATATAACAGCAATTGTTGGCCATCCTCAGGAAAACGTAGATTTCTACGCAGGGGTTTTAGGATTACGTTTAGTAAAAAAGACGGTTAACTTTGACGATCCAGGGACATATCATCTGTATTTTGGAAATGAAGGTGGGGCGCCTGGAACAATAATTACGTTCTTTCCATGGGCTAATGCTCATCAAGGTAAGCTTGGGAGTGGTCAAGTAGGTGTAACTTCATATGTTGTACCAGTTGGGGCTATGTCATTCTGGGAAGAAAGACTAACAAAGTTCAATATCGAGTTTGCCAAAATGGAGCGTTTTGGTGAGCAATACTTAACTTTTGTAGATCCACATGGACTGTTACTAGAAATCGTGGAAAGAGAAGATGGAGATAAGAATACATGGAGATTTGGTGACGTATCTCCAAATGTGGCTATTAAAGGGTTTGGTGGTGCCACTCTATTATCTTCAAAACCAGAAAGTACAGCTAAGTTGCTAGAGAATGTTATGGGGCTTGAAAAGGTTGGGCAAGAAGGCGATTTTCTTCGACTGCGCTCGATTGGAGACATTGGCAATGTGATTGATATTAAATTATCTGTCGTAGAAAGAGGGCAAATGGGAGTAGGTACAGTTCATCATATTGCGTGGCGTGCAAAAGATGATGCTGATCAATTAGATTGGAAGCAACATGTGAGTCAGCATGGTTATGGCGTTACACCTGTACGAGATCGAAGCTATTTCAATGCCATCTATTTTAGAGAGCATGGTGAAATACTGTTTGAAATAGCAACTGACCCTCCAGGATTTGCGCATGATGAATCACACGAGACAATGGGGCAAAATTTAATGCTACCACCTCAGTATGAAGTTCATCGTGGTCAACTGGAAGATGTTCTAATACCTTTACAAGTAAGAGATATTGACTAAGTTGATAAGGAGCGAGTCATATGATTTCGATTGATCCGAATGATTTAAGCGAAAGAGAAAACTATAAGTTTTTAATAGGAAGTATCATTCCAAGACCGATTGCTTTTGTCACAACTGTTGCTAGCGATGGAACGCTAAATGCAGCTCCGTTTAGCTTTTTCAATATTGTTTCATCTAATCCGCCTCTAATTTCGATTTCTGTTCAAAGGAAAAATGGAAAGCGAAAAGATACTGCTAGAAATATCGTAGAAACAAAAGAATTTGTTGTTCATGTGGTGGATGAGGCAATTGTACATCAAGTAAATGAAACGGCAGCAATGCTTCCTGCTAATGAAAGTGAAATAGCATTAACGAATTTAACTGTTATACCTAGTACGAAGGTTGCAACTCCCGGGATAAAAGAAGCAAAGGTTCGACTGGAATGTGTTTTAGAAAGAGTAATTGAATTAGGTGGAGATCATCATAATGGCTGCGATTTACTGATTGGTAAAGTGGTTCATTATCATATAGCTGAAGGTCTTTATAATCAAGGTCGAATTGAACATGAGGGATTAGGAGCGGTGAGCCGTTTAGCTGGTAGTAATTATGCAAAAATAGGTGAGGTCTTTTCCATTGAAAGACCTGAATAACAATAGGGGGAACTAGTTGTGAAGCATATTTTTAAACGTGGTAAAAGTAACGAGAAACCAACTTTACTTTTACTTCATGGAACAGGTGGAAACGAGCATGATTTGCTAGCATTAGCTGATTTAGTAGATGGGGATGCTTCAGTATTAAGTGTACGAGGAGAAGTGTTGGAAAATGGAATGCCACGTTTCTTCCGTCGCTTGGCAGAAGGGATTTTTGATGAGGAAGATTTAATTTATCGCACGCAACAATTGAATGCATTTCTTGATGAAGCAGCGAAGGAATATGATTTTGATCGTTCTAATATTATCGCCATTGGTTATTCAAATGGAGCTAATATTGCAGCAAGTCTTATGTTTCATTATGGTGATGCATTAAAGGGAGCAATCTTACATCATCCAATGGTTCCTAGACGTGGTATCGAGTTACCTAACTTAGACGGTGCATCTGTCTTTATTGCAGCTGGTAAGAATGATCCAATTTGTCCTGCTGCAGAGTCAGAGGAATTATTCACAACATTGGAGAAAGCAGGAGCCGATGTAACGATTCATTGGGAATATTATGGGCATTCGTTAACACGTTCAGAGGTAGAAGAAGCAACTACTTGGTATAGTAAGAAGTTTTAAAAAGAAAAAATGTCACTAGTCTTTAGAGAAAGGTGATTTAGTCAATATAAATCAAAGGGTGAAACAACATGGGGTTATTCGATAAATTATTCAAAAAAACAAGTGATGAGGAGATTGAAAAGATGGAAAGTGTAAAATTAGCGGTAGTTTATTATAGTTCAGGCGGTACGAACTACAAGATGGCGAAAATGGCTGAAGAAGGAGCAAAAGCAATTGGGGCAGAAGTAAAAGTACTAAAGGTGCCAGAAACAGCTCCACAAGCAGCAATTGATTCTAATCCAGCTTGGAAAGCACATATTGCAGCAACTGCAGATGTTCCAGAGGTAACTTTAGCTGATTTAGAATGGGCAGATGCCATTATTTTCTCTGTGCCAACACGTTTTGGTAACATGCCAGGTCAAATGAAGAACTTCATTGATACAACTGGTGGTCTTTGGTTCCACGGAAAATTAGCAAACAAAGTAGTAAGTGCAATGAGTTCAGCACAAAATGCTCACGGTGGTCAAGAAGCGACTATTCTATCTCTATACACTTCAATGTATCATTGGGGTGCAATCGTAGCAGCGCCTGGTTATACAGATCCAGTTATATTTGGTTCTGGAGGTAACCCTTACGGAACAAGTGTAACAGTAGATCAAAATGGTGAAATGGTAGAGGATATTGAAGCGTCAGTACAGCATCAAGCGAAACGTACAGTAACAATTGCTGAAGCCATTAAAAAAGCAAATCAATAAGACACAAAAAAAGCCTTGGACTACAAGGCTTTTTTGTGTCTTATTTTATTAACCAACGAAGTAATTAAAGGAAATGTCTTTTTTTTACTAAAAATCAGGAACCTGATGTATTCTTGTTCGTAATAATAGTAAGTTGTCCTTTATTAATTCGTTTCTATATATAAATCAATGAAGCCTTTCGTCATACTATGCAGATGCATGTTTTTAATAACTTTTGAAAAAAACAATCTAAAATAGGTACAATAGATGTATTCGATTAAAGGAGACCTTTTTATGAAAAACATTCAAGATAAAATTTTAGCCTTCCGTGATGAAAGAGGATGGAAACCATATCATGATGAGAAAGATTTAGCGATTTCCATTTCATTAGAAGCAAATGAGCTATTGGAGAATTTTCAGTGGAAAAGCAGTGAAGAAGCTATTGCAGCTACTAAGCAAAATATAAAAGAAGAAATGGCGGATGTGTTAATATATTTAGTTCAGTTAGCGGATAAATTGGAGATTGATCTGGAGAAAGAAGTGGAAGCTAAGTTAATTAAAAATGCAGTAAAGTATCCTGTACGATAATTCGATCTTATGGACTACATTGATTTTTCTATGATGAATAGTGTAGTCTTTGTATAGAAGTTAGCTGCAATCATGAATGAAAACATGATAAGGGGACTGAGAAGTGGATATAATATATCAATATAATCTTTATGAAAGAAGAAATTTATGAAAAGACATATACCTAATTTATTTACTTTTGGAAATTTATTTTGTGGTTTTTTATCGCTACATTTTACGGTTAATGGTGAAATAGCGAATGCGACAATCCTTATTTTTATCGCGATTATGCTTGATGCGGTTGATGGTAGAATTGCACGTATTCTTGGAGTTTCAAACGATTTAGGGAAGCAGCTAGATTCTTTAGCTGATGTTGTTTCCTTCGGTGTTGCACCGGCCTATATGGTTGCACTTACATATTTTGATGATTGGGGAGTTTGGGGTGTTGCTCTTACTGCGCTATTCCCGTTATGCGGTGCGTTTCGTTTAGCAAGGTTTAATCTTACGAAAACAGAGGAATCGATGGAATATTTCACTGGAATACCAATTACAATGGCTGGTGGGGTAGTTACTTTCTTCATACTATTAAACCATTATATTAATCCAGTCGTGTTTATGATTCTGTTTTATGTATTAGCCTACTTGATGGTTAGTAAAATTAAAATACCAAGCTTAAAAGATGTAAAGCTTCCCAAGAATGGAATTATAACTAGTATTTTTATGATTTATATGTTCATCCTTTTATGGAGAGCCGATTTTAAACATGTACCGATTCTTTTTTATGTATCTTTAGCTGTTTATTTAGCATTTATTATTTTGCGCTTTATCAAGGAAAAAGAGCCAAATCCAAATAAACGAAAAAAGAAAAAACGAAAACGTCCAGCTAAAAAGAAGTAATATATTGAATTAACTAGAAGAATAATTGAAAAAACATGAAGAGTAGCTATAGAGGCTACTCTTTTCTTGTATATAAAAGTATTGTAAGAATTAGGGAGGGGTTATTTTGTTATACGATGTAGCTAAATTATTATTTGAGCAAGTGAAGGATGCTTTTGAACAGAATGAAGATGTAACACCTTATATTTATTTTGAGAATGATACTTTTCATTTATCGCTGGAAGATGATTACTTAATGGGCGGTAAAGCCATTATTTTTTATCCGCACGATTTAATGGATGTTGTTAATCAAATAAATCGTCAAAAAGCTATTACTATGATTCAAGACAAAATAGAGCGTTATTATCAGTTGAACTAAAAACAAGCGTGTTCATTTACTTGAACACGCTTGTTTTTAGTTCTAATCAGAATGCGAGTAAAAGGATAATCATTTTTTGTATAGGCTTTGCGTTATAATTTATATAGAAGGAAAATTAAAAACGATATAATGGGGAGAGAATCGATATGGATGAGAAATTTATTTCAATTGTCGGTCTTAATCATTACTTTGGGGTAGAAATATTTAATGTCGGTCAAATTCTTAAGCTTAAGAAAGATTACAACAATAAATACGATGGTGAAGCAATTCAAGTAGAAATTGAAAATATAGGTGGTAAAGTCGGTTATGTCGCTAATAGTTATAAAACCGTAGCTAAAGGGACACGTAGTGCTGGTGGGATTTATGATGATTTTGGGGAATACTGTTATTGTCAAGTGGCGTTTATAGTTGATCAGACAGTGATTGCGAAAGTCCTACCAATACAAACCGAAACGAAAATAAGTATGGAGGTTTTGGCATGGCAGATATTAAATATGAAATCAAGCAACAGATAGGAACATTATCACAATCACCAAAAGGGTGGAATAAGGAATTAAATCTAATTAGTTGGAATGGCAAATCTGCAAAATATGATTTGCGAGATTGGGCACCTAACCACGAGAAGATGGGTAAAGGTGTAACATTAACAACTGAAGACTTGAAGGCTTTACGTGAATTGCTCAATGGTATGGAATTGTAGATGTAATATGGTATTTTATGTTACAAAAATATACAAAAAAGAGTAGTATGAGATGAGATCTTTGCTACTCTTTTCTGTATATTTCAAATGAAATGAAATAAGTTGCTAAAAGTGTTAAAATATACTTTATGTGATTAGATTGTCTAGATTCTAACTATGTCAATGTGGTAAAAAGGAATGAATGAAGTATTGATTCTTTTTTTATTCATCGATAAAATGGTTGATGCTAGAAGAAATTGTTATCGGAATATAAGAGTTACTAGCGAATAGTAGTTGTTCGCTTTTTATATTAGGAGGAAAAGAAAGTAATGAATGTTGAAGTAGTGGACGAATATAAGTTAGAGACATTATTGAATGCGTTAAACATGGAGCAGTTAAAAAATATTCGTCGTAATTTAGAATTGAAGAATATGAGTTCCTTACGTAAGAAAGAGCTTGTAGTGGCATTAAATGAGCATATACCTCAGTCTGTAGCTACTAAAGCAGAATTGATGGATGTGGATCAGTACGCAGCTATTCTACGCCTTATGTCGAAAAGCGGTATTGTTGAAATGGAACAGTTAGATATGGAAGATGTG
Organism: Bacillus massiliigorillae; assembly: GCF_000380245.2. Lineage (GTDB taxonomy): Bacteria > Bacillota > Bacilli > Bacillales > DSM-1321 > Bacillus_AD > Bacillus_AD massiliigorillae. The sequence goes on along the minus strand of NZ_HG428744.1, from coordinate 177,261 downwards.
TTTTATTTAAGTAGTGTGGGCTATATTCACCCAGCAGTACAAGAAGACCAACAAATTCTTGTTATGCCTCAAGAAGTAATGGCTCAATTCTTTAAGCTAGAGCCAGTTCAATTAAAGGAATTGGTGAATAAAAACCAAAAAATCACGAATCTGTTGTTTGGCATGATTCGATATTACGGAATGGTAGACTTGGCTACTGCGCAAGCAATGGTTGAGAAGCATTTAGGTGAAGAGCTTGATGCGAAATGGTTCGTTGAATATGTTAATCACTTAGTACAGTATTATAATTCATTCAAAATCAGTGGCGATTATTTAGTTGATGATTTAATTGAGGATGAAGAAGGCTTACAAAAATTACAATCTGAGAAAACTGAACTTAATTACTACCCAATTCCAGAAGAATTAATGTATACCATGAATCGACATGAGCTTTATACACGAACACAACAAGTTCAAGAATTAATACAATACATTAATAGTAAGTATGATGTAACTGCAGATACGATGGATGAAATAATTGGTGAATGCATGTTTATGGTTCAATCTGGTGAGCCTTTAGCAGAGGTTGTAGGATTGTTCGGTAAATATTTACCATTCGAAAACGTAGAAGATTTACAACGTTTCATTCCATTTGTTGTTAATGTTATGAATCATACAAGATTATGGTCATTAAAAGGGTATACACCTAATGAATTATCACCTAAACCAACGGCAGTAGTAGCAGATCATAAACCAACGATGAAGAAAGTTGGAAGAAATGAACCTTGTCCATGTGGTAGTGGGAAAAAATATAAAAAGTGCTGTGGGAAATAGGAAAAGCGCAAGCGCCCGTTTTGCGAAATCTACTAGTCGCGGGGTGCTGGAGCTAGACACAGTACAAATTTATATATATTCTTATCTTTTAAGAAAAACCGTCACCAGTTCTTTTTAATTAACGAATATACTTCTTCGAATAACTACTAATTAAAAAGAAGGCACACGGCAGATATAAGACGAGCCGTTCTTGAAAACCCGTTTTTGGTTTTCAAAATGGATGGGCTTATGACAGAGTGTGCCAGGTGTAAGGTTTGACAAAGAATAAACGTTGTTAACAGCAAAAATGGGTGACGTTTGTCGCTCGTTTTTTTTGACAAAAGAGAAAAAAACAGATAGAATAAAAGAATAATGACCGCGGGTCATTTTTGCGAATGTAAGGTGGGTTATTAGTAAATGGCGAAAAAAGGTGATAAGTACGAACGAATTCTACAAGCTGCTCATAAAGTCATTTCAGAAAAAGGATTTGATAAAACAGCAGTCTCGGATATTGTAAGTGAGGCTCAAGTAGCAAAGGGAACATTTTATCTTTATTTTGATTCTAAAGCGGCACTTGTACCAGCCCTTACCGAGTCTTTATTACAAAAAACAATGGTAGAAATTCAAAATCAATATGACAACTTAGAAAATAAAACATTTGAGAAACTTATTAAAACAATTATTGATGTACAGTTTAAGTATACGAATATGTATAAAAACATCATTCTATTATCATATTCTAGATTTGCCTATGAGAAGTTTTTTAGTAAATGGGAATTGATTTATGGCCCATATTATAATTGGCTAGATGCACAGCTTAGACAAGGGCAGATAGAAGGTTATATTTTGGAACAGATTGACCCACGTCACGCTTCTCAAATTATTATTAATTTAATTGATCAGGCAGCAGAACGATATTACTTTCAAGATCAAAAGCAGGATTCAATTGACTATTATAAAAATGAAGTAGCACAATTTATTTATAGAGCGATTGGGTTGAAGAGGTAGATAAGACTGTTTTATCTACTTTTTATTATTAGACATCAAGACTGACGGTCAGTCATCAAACATGGAGAGTGAAAATATGGGTTGGGTATTAGTGTTGATTGCAGGAGCGCTAGAGGTAATTTGGGCATCTAGCTTAAAGGTTGTGTCAACGCCAATGGAATGGATTATCTTAATTTCCATAATTGCAATTAGCTTCGTGCTATTAATTATTTCATATAAACGAATTCCAGTAGCAGTTGCATACAGTGTTTTCGTTGGAATAGGTACAATCGGAACATACATTATTAGTGTGTTATCTGGACAAGAATTTTCTTTAATTCAAGGTGTAGCCGTATTAGGGCTATTAGCTGGTATTATTGGATTAAAAATGTCAACGGATGATAAACCGAAGAATGAAAGGAGTCATTCATAATGGCATGGTTATTTTTAATACTAGCAGGACTAGAAGAAGTTGTCGCTACATTTGCGATGAAATATATTGATGGATGGAAGCGTAAAACACCAATTGCTGTTGTTGTGATTGGGTTTGTATTTTCCATTTCCATGCTAACATATTCAATGAAAGAAATTCCCCCAGGTGTTGCATATGCAGTCTGGGCAGGAGTAGGAGCAATTGGAATTACTGCTTTAGGCGTTATTTGGTTTAAAGAAAAACTAAATAGAGGGCAGATTATATCTTTAGCTATATTAATTTTAAGTGTTATAACCTTGAAAATAACTACGTGAAAAAAGTGCAGAGCTTTATGGCTCTGTGCTTTTTTGTTGTTAGGAAATAAATAGTGTTTTGCAGAATAATTGAAGGGGGGTACTGAAAAAAAGAATTAAAAACGAACGTTATAGGTGTTTTTATTCTTAAATATTCGTTTTTAGTGTTGACAGACCACGAATTATATTAATATAATAAGTTCTGTTGAAAGAACCTATTACACGAACGAAGGAGATTTACTACATGAAGAAGATTTTAGTCATCATGATGGCTTTATTTGCAATTTTAACAGGATGTTCATCTAATGAGAAAGCAAAAGAAGAAGCACCAGAAAAGAAAGAACAAGTACAACCAATTGGTATTATTGGGGCTATGGATTCTGAAGTGAAGACATTAAAGTCGAAGCTTGAAAATGTTAAAGTAACGAAGAAAGCTGGATTAGAGTTCCATGCTGGTGAATTAAACGGTAAATCAGTGGTTATTGTTCAATCAGGTGTTGGTAAAGTAAATGCGGCACTATGTACACAAATTTTAATTGACGATTTTAATGTAAGTACATTAATTAACAGCGGAGTAGCTGGTGGATTATATAGCGAATTAAAAGTTGGCGATGTAGTTGTTTCAAATCGTGCTGTAGAGCATGACATGGATATTACAGCGTTCGGTCACAAAAAAGGATACATCTCAGACATGTCTGAGAATGGTGAACCAACTTATTTCGAAACAGACAAAGAGTTAGCTGAAAAAACTCAAAAAGTTGCAAATGAAGTTTTAAAAGATAACAAAGCATATATCGGAACAATTGCTTCTGGTGATATCTTTGTAAGTAATGCTGATCTTAAAGCAGAGTTGATTAAAGATCACGATGCATATGCTGCTGAGATGGAAGGCGCAGCTATCGCACACGTTGCAAGCGTAAATAACGTACCAGTTATAATCATTCGTTCAATCTCTGATTTAGCGAACGGTGAAGCGGATGTAACATACGAAGAGTTCGAAATTAAGGCTGCAGAAAACTCAGCTGAAATTGTTATGAACTTAGTAAAACAACTGTAAATCACTTCATATTTGAGAATAATATTGATATGAAACTATAGAAGAGACTGCTCGTTTATATGAGTGGTCTCTTTTGTTATGTATACACATAACATGATACGATGACAGTAAGGCAAGTTACTTTAAGTTTGAACGTTATTAAGGGGGAAATGGTTTGTTAAGATTATATGTAACAAGGCACGGGGAGACTGTTTGGAATACGCAGAGAAGATTACAAGGGTGGAAAGATTCACCGTTGACGGAAAAGGGTATTCATCATGCTAAGCTGTTAGGAAATAGGTTACAAGATGTCGAATTTCAAGCGGTTTATTCAAGTCCAAGCAACCGTACGGTTACAACGACTGAATGTATTCTTGAAAATAGAACACAATCAATTATGACGGACGATTCCTTAAGAGAAATACATATGGGGCATTGGGAAGGGCAAACAGAAGACGAATTAGATGAGCACGATGTTGCTATGTATCAATCTTTCTTCTATGCGCCGCATCGCTTTGAAGCAACTACTGGTGAAAGCTTTACTGATGTAGAGAATCGAGTTGTGCAAATACTGAATCGTATCACATCTGAAAATGATGAGGGTAATATATTAGTCGTTACGCATACAGTTATTATTAAAATATTATTGAAATATGTAAAGAATATTCCACTTGAGAATCTGTGGGAGCCACCATATATACACGATACTAGTTTAACAGTTTTAGAGATAGATAATGGTCAAATGAACTTTGTGATGGAAGGCGATATTTCGCATCGTGAGCAGTGAAATAGTAAGGTATGCAGGTTGTCTATTACTATAAACATGTCATTCAACAATAATCTCATTTAGATTAACTAGATATAATGCTAGAAAAGCTCAACCTCATAAGATGGGCTTTTTCTTTTGACTGAAACGCAGTTTTAATTGGAACCCCAAAAATGAATTTACTTTTTAATAAATAATTCTATTATAAATAACCTGTAACGCCAATCGCTTAATGATGGTCGTTACAGGTTATTTATAATGTTTAGAAGTGGGGACTTGTCTATAGTTCACTTACTCGAATAATACGATCACAAACCTTTGTAGCTAATGCTTCATTATGAGTAATGGCCAATATACCTAGATTTCGTTCTTCTTTTATTTGAAGTAGTAATTGCCAAATTTGTGCTTGGGTTATAGCATCAAGCATAGCGGATATTTCATCAGCTATTAGGTACTGAGTTTTTACATTTAATGCACGAGCGATACAGAAACGCTGGAGCTCTCCACCGGATAGTTCAATTGGATAACGATTTAGCCATTCTTGTTTAATACCGACTAAATCAAGTGTTGCTTGATTTAGCTTTGGGTCCATTCCAGTTTCCTTTAATGCCTCACCCATTTTCATTCTTTCATCAAATGCTAACTGTGGATGTTGACCAATCAATTGTACATTACAAAAGCCCTTCATTTTAATTGGCTCACTATTTACAGTAATGATTCCTTTTGAAGGAACTTCATAACCTGCTAATAAACGACCAATCGTTGTTTTACCTGCTCCGCTTGGACCTAATAAGCCAACACATTCACCAGCTGCAATTTCAATATTTATTTCTTCTACTATTTTCTTTTTATGATAGGAGAATGATAAATTAGTTCCTTTTAGTTTCTTCGTCATGACTATTTCATGTCCTTTATGTCACAGATAAATTCATTTTCAGGAAGTGCTCTCCAAAGTTGTTCGGTAAAGGAGTCTTTCCATTTTCCATTCTTTAATGCTTCTATACTTAGTGTTTCGATTGTTTTTCCCTCATACATAATTGTGACTGTATCAACATACTGAGAGGCAAGATAAAGGTCGTGAGTGATTAATAAGACTGCTTTTCCTTCATCAGCGAGTTCTCTTAAATGCTTCATTGTTTCATGCGCTAGCTCGTCGTTTAATCCAGCAGTTGGCTCATCTGCAATTAGTAAATCAGCATCCGTACTAGCAGCGCATGAAATCAAGACTCGACGTGCCATGCCTCCAGACAGTTCGTGAGGATACAAGTTCTCCACTTCTTTGCTTAAACCATAGCGAGGAAATAATGAGCATGCCTTTTTCCCAGCAAACTTCCCGACTTTCATTAAAGGGTTTAAACAAGAGACGGATTGAGGGATTAAAGCAATTTTATTTCCTCGTAATTGTTGTATGAGTTTAGGAGTCATTTCTTGTCCTTTAAAATTCATGGTACCATTCACACAGGCGTTAGAAGGGAGGATACCAAGTAGTGCATGTGCTAATAAGCTTTTACCCGATCCAGAAGCACCAGCAACAGCTACCATTTCACCAGCATGAATGTTTACTGATAAGTTATGGATGGCTTGCGTGCTTTGCTTATACAATCCTTTTGAATAAGAGGTAAATGCCATATTTAGTTGATTTACTTCAAGAATCTTTTCTTTCATCACTTACACTCCTATTCTCTTGATTTACGTGGATTCAAAAGTGCGCTTAGTTGCTCACCTAATGCATCGAATAAAAGAATGATACAGACGAGCATAAGGCCAGGGAAGAACGCTAACCACCATGCTCCACTTGTTATGTACTTCAATGATTCAGATAAAATAATTCCGATAGCAGGTTGCTCAGGTGATAAGCCAAAGCCTAAAAACGTAATAGATGCCTCATGTAAAATGGCATGAGGAAAAATAAGCAATGTTCCAACCACAAATTGAGGGAATAAATGCGGAATCATATGCTTTTTGGCTATTCTCCATTTACTCATACCTAACTTGTTTGCTTGTTGAACGAAAGGAGCATTTCGTACGGAAAGTACCTCTGCTCGAATAATTCGTGTTAAAGCTGCCCAGTGTGTTAAAGCGACACCAACTACTACGCCAACCACTCCTTTTCCTAAAGCAATAGAAATAAGAATAAGTAATACGATGTGAGGTACAGCCAATAATAAGTCGATTAACCAACTAATTACAACATCAGCCTTTCTCGACAGCGCCGCTGTAATACCAAGGGCAAGAGCTATTAGGGCGCTAATGATGGCTGCAGATAAACCGACAACTAAACTAACCGTTAGTCCTTTCCAAGTACGAAAGAACATATCTCTTCCCATAAAGTCTGTTCCGAAAATATGACTCAATGAAGGGCTTTGATTTTTAATTGAAAAGTTAGCATCATATGCACTTTCAGGAATGAAAGAACCACCAAGCATAATAAATAAAAGCACGGTAGAAGAGGCGAAAATGAGTATTAAAGTTTTTTTACGTCTATTAAATGTTTGAAGCATTTCGTCGTCTCCTCACCCTTATTCTTGGATCGGCAGTATGAATAATGATATCGCCTATAGCATTACCGATAAAGACAAAAACAGCACTAAAGAGGGTTATACCTAATAGAAGCGGTACATCTCCATTTGTTCCAGCTGCAACGGCAGCATTACCTAAGCCTGGGTAAGAAAATACTTGTTCTACAAGTACTGATCCACCAAACAGTTCGGAGAATGAAGCGAATTGCAACATCGTTGCTGGCAAAATAATATTTCGAAAGCATTGATGAAGAACAATTTTATATTCTTTTTCCCCACGTGCACGAGCGAATTGGGCATAATCACTTTCCAGTGCATCAATTAATTTAGAGCGTGTATGTAAAGCAATGCTTGGCATGCTAACAACTGATAAGCAAATTGCTGGTAGCACCATATGTTTAATACGCTCCATGATAGTGACATCTGATTCGAGAACACCTATGGGACTTGCTAATCCAATTGGGAACCAGGCTAAATAAACAGCGAAAATCATTACTAATAAAATACCTAAATAAAACGAAGGGACGGCTGTCAATGTATAGCAAATGCCTTTTAAAGCTCGATCAAGCCATTTATTTTGATTGGCTCCCATTACTAAACCAATGACTAATCCTAAAACTCCGCTAATCACCCAAGCGGTTAGCATAAGCAGAATGGATTTAGTAAATTTGTCTCCAATTACGTCTTTTACTTCTTGCTGATATGTCATAGATACGCCTAAATCGCCGTGTAAAACATTATTTGCCCAAGTAAAGAAACGTTCCACAGGTGGGTCATTAAGCCCCCAATATTCTGCGATATTTTCTTTTTGTTCAGGGGAGATAGCAACCCCTGCTCCAACATATGATTGAACAGGATCAATAGGTGAAGCCATTAAAAGTGAAAAAGCGAGGATTACAACTGCAATTAGCAGTGTAATCCCACGCACACAATAAGTTACAATATGCTTGAACATTATTTTTTCCAGTTCCATTCTTCAAGGTTACTCATAATATCTAATGCATGAGAATGTGGATGAATAGGTTGTTTACCTAAACTTAATCCATCTTTCACAAAATATAAATGATCAACATTTACTAACCATGCCCAAGGAAGGTCGTGAATAATTGGTTGCTGCGCTTTTTTCCAATCCTCCATATTACCACTTATAAGTGCTTGGTCTAAAGCTTGATCCACCTCAGCGTTTTTGTATGAGTTTGTATTATAGTAATCAAAGCCAATATTAGAAGAGTGATATAGGTAATACACTTCCATTGGGTTACGATTTCCCCATCCAAACAGAACTGCATCACTATACATTTTCTTTTCGATATCATCCCATGATCCACCAGAAACGGTCACATCGATACCAATTTCCTTTAACTGTTGTTTCACAGCCATAGCAATCGTTTGTCTTGTTGAATCACCAGCTGTATAGATGAGATTAAAGTGTGCTTTCACTTTTCCTTTTTCAAGAATTTTATCTCCATCGCTATCTTTCCAGCCTGCATCAGCTAACACTGTTTTTGCTTTCTCTACATCTCGTTTAATCTCTGTATCTGCATTCCACCAAGGCAGGTGATCGCTGTTACTAAATGCTGTTTTACCGAAGCCATCTAACGCATCATCTACAATAGCTTGACGATCAAGAGCTAAATTAATAGCTTGGCGAATAGCTAAATCACTTGTGACATTATTTCCTGCTTTTTGTCCGTTTACTTCTGACCCTTCAGGAATTGTTACGAAGGAAATACCTCGGTTATCGACAGTTTGATAAGATTCAATTTTCATACCTGGAACTTTTTCGTTCGCAAATGCGAATGAAGTTTGAGCTACATCTACTTGTCCTGCCTTGGCAGCGGCAAATGCTTGATCCTCACTCATAAATAAAGCTGTTACTTTTTTGAAATGTCCTTTATCTCCATAATAATCATCATTACGTTCAAAAATTGCTTGTTGACCTTGTTTCCATTCTACTAACTTATAAGGACCTGAGCCGATTGGTGTAGTGCTATAAGTGTCACTATAAGCATGCTTTGGAACAATTCCGATAGATGCAGCTGTATAAACGAATGTTGATTGTGGCTTTTCTAATATAAATTGAACCGTATTATCATCAAGTGCTTTTACTTGTTTCATGTGGACTAAGTCGACAGTTGATCCACTTTTTTTCGCTGTTTCATATGTGAAAACAACATCTTCTGCTTTGACGGGTTTTCCATCAGTGAACGTGGCATCTTGACGAAGTTTAAATTCCCACGTTAATTTATCTTCACTTTGTTTATATTCAGTAGCTAGATCATAGATAATGTTTGAATTTGCATCAGTAGCTAATAATGTACTTTGAATAAGGGGAGAACCGTATGCTGCGTATCCTTTAGTTGGATCGAAGCCTCCATCTGGTTCACTAGTTAATGCTAAGACTAGTTCGTCTTTTTTTGTTGCTTCATTTGCCTTTTCTTCCTTTTTATTGTCATCTTTACTACAAGCTACTACGCTTAGACACAATGTAATAATTGCTAGAATTGTAAACCATTTTTTCATCATATTCCTCCATAATTGTATTAAATTAGTTCGTTGTTATTTTTTACTATTTCTTTCAAAATATTTTCTAATCCCAAAAAAAAGAAGACAAATACACGTTGCTTCTGCAACTTATATTTGCCTTCTTGGCTAGATATATTAAGAACCGTATGTAAAAGATTAAGGTTAGAAAGTTTCAATTCTTCGTGAATTGATGTTCAAATTGATTATAGGTATTAATGTCAATGCTGTCTACTTTTTTTTGTTTTTCTTATTTCGCTTCAAGGATAATACGGTGATCAACTAATCTCATTTCTTTAACAGTTGCTTGAATGGTTTTTCGTTCACCAAAAATATTTTCAAGATAAATGCCATTTTCTTTAGGGATAAACTTATCCACTGACTTCATAATTAATCTTTCTTCGCCTTCTTCGTTTAGCATATATACATTTTGTTCACACATGACATTCACCTCTTACATATTTTTCAATTGTTACTACTAAATCGTCCACTGATTGAGGGAGTGACTTAGATTGAATTCCTATAATATCAACATTCCATTTACATAGTGGAATGACAACCTTTCGTGCTGGACTATCAGAAATAGCTTCAGCCATTTTCGGAGTCCATTCTCCAAGCATTGTGTTAGGAGTAAGTATACCGATTGGTCCTAGAATAAGGTTTACGCGTGGAGCGTTCCAGATGATTGCATGTTCACCCGTTGCTCCTTCATTAGCACCTGCTTTTAACATGCTCGAAGTTGCCATTGTGTTTGTTCCGAGGGCAACGATGTTGATGTCATTTCCGAAAGCTTGGCTGATCTTTTCTACAATGACACGTCCAATTCCACCGCCTTGTCCATCTATCACTGCAATTCTCATAGTCTCCCACTTTCTTGTATAAAAAGTATCTATTTTACTTACTATCATAAATCGCTAGCAAAATAAAGTGTGAAAAAAATTTCACAATTCACGTAATGTCCAAAAATACAACAACAGTCAGACTGAATATTCTTGCTAAAAAGCAGAATACGCAGTATATCAGCAAACGTTTTTATTTTATTTAAATACTATGAATATATAGTTAAGGCGTTTTTGTGTCATTCTTCACAAATTGGGCGGGTTTTGTCCCGGAGGATGTTACAATTGGGTGAAAAAGTATTTGTTGTCAGAGCTGAAGGGGGCAGGAAAATGAAGAGACAAACGATTTATGATACAGCGCTATCACAAGGTGTAACAAGAAGAGATTTCTTGAAAATGTGCTCTGTGTTAGCAGCTACAATTGGCCTGAATTACAATGAAGCAGATAAGGTAGTTGCTGCTATGGAAACGAAGACACGAGTGCCAGTTATTTGGCTCCAATTCCAAGATTGTACAGGCTGCTCTGAATCATTTATCCGATCAACACATCCAAAGACGGAAAGTGTTTTATTCGATATGATTTCACTTGAATACTCAGAAGTACTATCAGCAGCATCAGGATATCAAGTTGAAGATGCAATGGAGAAAGTACTTAAGGATTACGAGGGAGAATATATCCTAGCTGTTGAAGGTAGTATACCAAAGAATAATGATTTCTTATCTGTAGCAGGGCATGCAGCGAAAGAAACATTTATCAAAGCAGCTAAAGGTGCTAAAGCGATTATTGCTTACGGAAGTTGTTCTTCATGGGGAGGAATTCCTGCAGCATATCCAAACCCAACTGGTGCAAAACCAGTTACTTATTATGTGAAAGACACTCCTACTATTCTTGTGCCAGGATGTCCACCAATTGCGGAAGTTATGACAGGTGTTATTGCTCACATTATTACTTTTGGGGAAATACCAGAGCTTGATCATTCAGGACGTCCAAAAGCATTCTATCGTCATCGTATTCACGATAAATGTAATCGTCGTGCATACTTCGATGCAGGTTTATTTGTTGAAAACTTCGACGATGAAGGTGCAAAACAAGGATATTGCTTATATAAAGTTGGATGTAAAGGACCAACAACATACAATTCATGTGCAGAAATGCGTTGGAATGGTGGCGTAAGTTATCCAATTCAATCTGGTAATCCTTGTATTGGTTGTTCAGAAAATAATTTCTGGGATAACGGACCATTTTACGAGCGACGTGCAGAAATACCAAGTACTCAAACAACGATTAATCCAGATGTAGTTGGACTAGCAGCATTAGGAGCTACAGCGGTTGGTGTAGCGGCTCATGCAACAGCAACAGTAGTGAAAAAGAAGATGGATGACAAACGAGGTGAAGACCAATGACAGAACGTATAGTAGTAGATCCAATCACGAGAATTGAAGGTCACTTACGTGTGGAAATAGATATAGATGAAAAAGGAATTATTAAAGATTCATTTAGTTCAGGAACAGCTGTCCGTGGACTTGAATTGATAGTAAAAGATCGTGATCCACGTGATGTTTGGGCATTTATTCAACGTATTTGTGGAGTATGTACTTCAACACATGCACTTGCTTCTATTCGATCAGTAGAAGATGCTTTAGGCATTAAGATTCCTAGGAACGCTCACTTAATCCGTAACATTATGAATGAGACCGTTTTCATTCATGACCATGTTGTGCATTTCTATCATTTACATGCTCTTGATTGGGTAGATGTAGTAAGTGCTTTAAAAGCAGATGTAAATGAAACGTCTAAGCTAGCACAATCTATTTCAACATGGCCAAAATCTTCACCAGGATATTTCAAAGATGTACAAAACAAGGTGAAGAAAGTTGTTGATAGTGGACAGTTAGGTATTTTCGCTAATGGTTATTGGGGACATAAAGCGTATAAGTTACCACCAGAAGTGAACCTTTTAGCTGTAGCTCACTATTTAGAAGCACTTGATTGGCAAAAAGAAATTGTTAAAATCCAAACAATTCTAGGTGGAAAGAACCCACATCCACATTACGTGGTTGGTGGTATGGCTACGCCGATTGATATTAATAGTGATAACGGAATTCATGCTGAGCGATTAATGCATATTTCACAAGTCATTGATGAAGCTCGTGAATTCGTTAACCAAGTGTATATTCCAGATTTACTTGCGATTGGTTCTTTCTATAAAGATTGGACATATGGTGGTGGAATTAATAACTATTTATCTTATGGTGATTTCTCTACAGGAGATCATTATGATATCGATAAATATAGATTCCCACGAGGAGTTATCCTAAACGGTAACTTGAATGAAATCCATGATGTTGATTTGAAAAACCCTGAACATATTCAGGAATTCGTTGACCATTCATGGTATGAATACGAAGGAAAGAACGAAAAGGATGGCTTGCATCCATGGGATGGACAAACCAACCTGAAATATACAGGACCAAAAGCGCCATTTAAGACGTTGAATAAAGAAGAGAAGTATTCATGGATTAAATCGCCACGTTGGAAAGGTCAACCTATGGAAACAGGTCCATTAGCGCGCTTAATGATTGGTTACGCTGCAGGTAAAGAAGATGTGAAAAATGTTGTAGACAGCACATTGAAGAAACTTGATATGCCAATTGAGTCGCTTCAATCAGCTCTTGGTCGTACAATTGCTCGTGGTCTTGAATCAACATTAATCGCTGATTGGATTCGCGATGATATGGATGAGCTATTGAAAAATATTAAGAACGGTAACCAAGTTACATTTGACCGTACGAAATGGGATCCAAGCACATGGCCTAAGAGTGCAAAAGGTGTAGGCTGGATTGAAGCCCCACGTGGAGCATTAGGTCACTGGATTAATATTGAGGATGGTAAAACTAAGAACTATCAAGCAGTAGTTCCAACTACTTGGAATGCAACACCTCGTGACTTAGAAAATAATCTTGGAGCATACGAGAAATCATTAATTGGTACACCATTATTAGATAAAACACAGCCACTTGAATTATTACGTGTTATTCATTCGTTTGATCCGTGTTTAGCTTGTGCCGTGCATTTAACAGACTTAGAGACGAAATCACAAACGAAAATTACGATTGGTTAGGGGGAAAGACATATGTCAAATCCGAATCCAGCGCCAAATCAAAATAGTGAGTTAGTGTATAAGAAGCACCGACCTGCTAAAGTCGTTCCGGTGAAGAAAGATTCAGTAAAAGTTTATGTATGGGAATTACCAGTTAGGGTATTCCATTGGATCAATGCTGCGGCGATTGTTTTATTAATGCTGACAGGTATTTATATTGGTAATCCATTCTTCGGAGCTTCTGTTCCAGAAGAAGCACATTTCTCATTTTTAATGGGGTGGGCGAGATATATTCACTTCTTCTCTGCCTTTGTGTTTACAGCAAATTTATTATTCCGTTGGTATTGGGTGTTCACAGGAAATCGCTATGCAACATCTAATCCATTTCGAAAGATTTTCTGGAAAGAGGTTATTGAAACAACGAAGTTTTATTTATTCATGAAGAATAAAAAACCTCATTACGTGGGTCATAATCCATTAGCACAATTAAGTTATTGGATCATGATTGGCGGTGGTTCTATTGTTATGATTCTTACTGGTTTTTATATGTATTTTGAACCGCAGCCAGAATCTATTTGGGGCATGATGTTTGCTTGGGTTCCATATATTTTGGGTGATAGCTTTACGATTCGTTCTTGGCATCATCTTGTAGCTTGGGCATTTATGCTCTTTATGGTAGCGCATATCTATTTATCATTCCGTGAAGACTATTTACAACGAAATGGTACAATGTCATCCATTTTCACAGGATATAAAACAGAACCTAAAAAAGCGGTCGGTGAAGAAGATGATAAATGATTTAGAATCAACAGCAAGGATTCGCATACTAGGCATAGGAAATACTCTTTATCAAGATGAAGGCGTGGGCATGATGTCCTTACCTTATCTTGAAGAGATTTTCAAGGACGATAGTGATGTAGAAGTTATGGATGGATCAACAGACGGGATGCGTTTACTAGGCCCTGTTGAAGAATCGGAATATCTTATCATTCTAGATGCGATTAATGCAGGTAAAGAAGGAGGAACAATCATCACCTTACAAGGTGATGAGATTCCTGCCTATTATGGAATTAAAATGTCTATTCATCAATTAGGCTTCCAAGAGGTATTATTAGCGGCAAAGATTCGTGATAAGTATCCGAAGCATATCGTTATGATGGGTATGCAACCAACTTCTTTAGAACTTGGAATTGGATTATCACCTGCTAATGAAGAGCAACTTCCAAAACTAATAGAACTTGTCAAAAATCAAGTGAGTGAATGGAAGAAAACGTTATGAATCGTTTGAACTTCTTAAAGGAAATGCGAGCAAGCTTGTTTGAGACGGTAAAAGAAATCTATGAGCCATTTGTGGAAGACGATTTAAAAAAAATTGACCATTCAGCTGACCAATTATTAGGTATTTGCTGGTTGAATTTGACACCTAATTCTCAAAGTGTGAAGCATTTGGAGCAGAAATACGTTGCAGGTAAACCTATTTTATGTGTAAAAGATGGTGAAACAATTCGTGCATTTAGTGGGATTTGTCCTACATGCACGAATTTGTTATCTGTATCGACTTTTGCTTCTACTTGTAAATGCATGCATTGTGATAAGGATTTTTCCGTACAATTCCGAGATGAAGCGACAAACGTAACTCTTACGGAGTACCCTGTAAAACAACAAGATGATGGATATTATGTTGGGATGAAAAAATCCACTCTGAAATAAGCAAATAGGATGATTAAAATGCATGAAATGGCTTTAATGGGAGATATTTTGAATATTATTCAAGAAGATGCCGTGACGAGGCAGATTAATCAGCTTGAGAAAATTGAGTTAACTGTTGGTGAACTCAGTAACGCAATGCCAGATGCATTGCGCATGGCATTTGCTATTTACAAAGAGCAAAATCCACAGTTGTTCGCTGAAGATGCGGCTCTTTTTATCCATATGGAAGAGGCGAAGGCAGAATGTATTTTTTGCAATTGTCATTATAAACCTACTCAGCGAATATCTATTTGTCCTTCGTGCAATATGCCTTCGGGAAAGCTGATATCTGGCGAAACGTTTCAAGTTTTATCATATGAGGGGAGTCAGAAGAAATGAAAGTTACTTTGAACACGAATGTTCTAACGAATAATAATGTGGCAGCACAATATAATAGAGATTTATTTACGAACTCTAAAACGCTTGTTATCAATATGATGAGTTCACCAGGTGCTGGGAAAACGACATTATTAGAAGAAACGGTAAAAGCATTATCGAAGAAATATCGGATTGGTGTAATTGAGGGCGATTTATCAACTGAAATAGATGCTGACCGTATTAGAGCTCTTGGAGCACAAGCTGTTCAAATTAATACACACGGTGGCTGTCATCTTGACGCACGTATGGTTGCAGCAACTTTACAAGAATTCAATTTAGATGAAATTGATATTTTATTTATTGAAAACGTAGGTAATCTTGTTTGTCCTTCTGGCTATGATTTAGGTCAACAGCATAAGATAGCTGTGTTAAGTGTACCGGAAGGAAACGATAAGATTCCAAAATATCCTCAAATGTTTATGCGAACTGAGCTCGTTTTACTAAATAAAGTGGATTTACTGCCTTATTTGGATTTTGATGTACCAACTGCTATTGAAGATTTAACAGCAATTAATCCAGAATCTAAGCTTATTCCTGTTTCAGCACGTACGAAAGAAGGATTAGATAATTGGATTACTTGGGTTGAAGAGGCATACGCATCATGTGCCAAGCAATAAACATGATTGTGCGAGGAAGAGTGCAAGGGGTGGGCTTCCGCCCCTTTGTCTTCCAATTAGCCGAGAGACTTCATTTACATGGAACAATCCAAAACAATATGAACGGCGTAGAAATTCATCTCGAAGGGCCACAAGCAGTGCTTGAACAGTTTGTCGTTTTATTAGAGAAGGAAGCTCCAAGATTATCAAGAATCGAGGAAGTAATTGTTGAAGAAGCAGAGCCGAGAGGTTTTGATCAATTTTCTATTATTGAAAGTGAAAGAACGGGTGCTTCTCAATTAATTATTCCGATGGATGTTGCGGTATGCGAGGATTGTCTTGAAGAAATGAATAACCCAAATGATCGTCGCTATGCATATCCTTTTATTAATTGTACGCAATGCGGTCCTAGATATACGATTATTAAAGAGTTGCCATACGACCGTATTTATACGTCCATGGCTTCTTTTGCGTTTTGCGAGGATTGTGAGAAAGAGTATAACGATCCTTATAATCGACGTCATCATGCACAGCCGATTGCTTGTCCAGTTTGTGGTCCAAGGGTGAGTTTAGTAGATTGTCAAAATCAAGCTATTGCTACGGAAGATGTGTTTACAACAGTGAATGATTTATTGTTGCAGGGAAAAATCATTGCCGTTAAAGGTTTAGGTGGCTATCACTTATGCTGTGATGCACGTAATGAAGTAGCGGTGGCATCTCTTAGGGAGCGAAAAAAACGACCGAACAGACCTTTAGCAGTGATGAGCCAGTCCATTGAAGAAATGAAAAGTTTTGCAAAAATATCTGAACAAGAGGAATCATTACTAAAAAGTCCAGAAGCGCCGATTGTTGTGCTACAAAAAAATAGTAAGTATAACTTAGCGGACAGCGTGGCTTCTAAGATGAGTACGATAGGAGTTATGTTGCCTTATACGCCATTGCATCACTTACTGTTACAACATGATGAATTACAAACGCTTGTCATGACGAGTGCTAATACATCTGGTTTGCCGATGAACTATCGTGATGACGAGGCACTGCAAAACCTAGCGCATATTGCAGACTATTTTCTAGTCCATAATCGTGAAATTCTTCATCCAGTTGATGATTCTGTTGTACAAATAGTAGAAAATCAAAAGGACTTCTTTAGGAGATCGAGAGGATATGCGCCCGACCCACTTACGACGAAGAAAAACGTTGATGGCATCATTGCGTTAGGTGGACAACAGAAGGCAACCTTTGCCATTGGACGAGGGCATCAAGTGTTTGTTGGTCCGTATATTGGTGAATTGGATACAATCGAAACAATTGAGCATTATCAGAATGAATTAACTCACCTTATGAAATGGGTAGCACCATCTTTGCGAACAGCCGTAATTGATTATCATCCTGGATATCAAGCGCGGCAAATAGTAAAAGAATATGACTTTCAAGAAGTCATAGAAGTGCAACATCATCATGCTCATATGGCTGCATGCATGGCCGATAATAATATAGAGGATCAAACCTTTGCTATCATTCTTGATGGAACTGGATTCGGGCTAGATGGTCACATATGGGGATTTGAAATTCTTCATGGTGATGCACGGGATTTCACTCGTCTTGCCCATTTAACATATACACCACTTCCAGGAGCTGAGAAATGTATTCGAGAGCCGTGGAGAAATGCTGTTAGTATGCTTATGCATTTATTGGGAGAAGAGGGAAAACAATATTGTGAAGCGTTATTCCCTTGCAATAGAGCGGCTTTTCCGGTTTTACAAGCTATGATGGAAAAAAATATGAATACAGTTTATGCCGGAACATGTGGTAGATTATTTGATGCAGTGAGTGCAATTACAGGTGTGTGCATGAATGCTTCTTATGATGGTGAAGCTGCTATTCTATTATCGGAATTAGCGGATTGCTCATTGGAATTAAAACCATATAGTTTTGAAATACATGAACAAGATGAACTACTTTTTGATTTTACACAGATGTTGAAAGAAATTGTTGAAGATGTGCTGAGCCAAAGAGATGTGCGTGAGATTAGTACAGCCTTTCATGAAACAATCGTTTGTGCCATTGTACAAGCGATGAGTAGGTTACAAAGTACTTCGGATTTACAGAAACGTGTTGTGCTGTCAGGTGGTAGTTTTCATAATCGTTATTTAATAGAGAGATTAACCAAGACTTTATCGGAGCTTGGATTTGAAGTATATAGTCATCGTGATATTCCTTGTAATGATGGAGGGTTATCATACGGCCAATTAATGGTTGCTTCAGCCAAAAGGGGGAAAGAGAAATGTGTGTAGGCGTACCAGCGAAAGTAATAGAGAAACATGAATATAGTGCTTTAGTTGATGTAATGGGGTCTCAAACAACAGTTGGGATTATTTTCGTACCAGAAGTGAATGTTGGAGAATACGTCATCGTCCATGCTGGACAAGCGATGAGTATAATTGACGAACAGTATGCGAAGGAAAGCGTAGAAGAATGGAGGAAGTTAGTCGATGCTAGAAATTCTGAATCAGTCCTCTAAGAGAGAAATTACAATTCCTTTATTACAAGCAGTAACGGAAAAAGCTGAAGAGTTCAAGCGTCGTTTTGGGCGTAAACCATCGTTCATGGAAGTGTGTGGTTCTCATACAATGGCACTTGCTAAATCAGGTGTGAAGCAAGCATTGAAAGATCACGTAACTTTAATATCTGGACCAGGATGCCCCGTTTGTGTAACTGATCAACGTTCCATTGATGCGATGATTGCTCTATCAGAAGGAGAGAATCGTATCATTTGCACATTTGGGGATATGATGCGCGTTCCTGGCTCTACACAATCACTGATGGAAATGAAAACAGATGGCAAAGATATACGAGTTGTTTATTCGCCTGTTGATGCTATCGCTATCGCAGAAGAAAATCCTGATAAAGAAGTAATCTTTTTAGGAATTGGCTTCGAAACGACTATTCCAATTCTTTCAATCCTAGTTGCTGAAGCAGAGAAAAAAAATCTTAGTAACTTCTCCATTTGGATGACGACAAAGTTAGTTGAACCTATTTTGCGTTATTTATTAGCCTTAGGTGAAGTAGAGTTAGATGGCTTCTTATTGCCAGGTCATGTAGCCATTGTTCTTGGTGAAGACGGATTTGCCTTTCTACCACAAGAATTTGCGATTTCAGGTGTTATTTCAGGATTTGAACCAGCAGAATTATTAAGTGGTATTTATAAATTAATCTCTCTTGCATTAGAGGAAGAAGCCACTGTTATAAATGACCATGCTTCTATCGTCTCTAAAGCTGGCAACACAGTTGCTCAAGGCTTAATGAGTACGTACTTTGAAGAAAGTGATGAAGCTTGGCGAGGTATTGGAACGATTCCTAAGAGTGGATTGGATTTAAAACCAGCATACGCACGTTTTAATGCAAAAGAGAAGTTTCATATCGAAACGAAGGAACCACGTAAGACAAAATGTCGTTGTGGCGAAATTATTCGAGGGCTTATTACGCCTGAAGATTGCCCGCTATTCGGTAAGGCATGTACGCCAAGAAAGCCAATCGGACCGTGCATGGTTTCAACTGAAGGAAGCTGTTCAGCTTCTTACCAATATATGAGGGGGAGCCATTAATGGAACGAGTAATCACATTAGCGCATGGTGATGGTGGAGAACTAAGCTATGAACTTGTACAAGAAGTGTTTGTGAAGGCATTTGGTAATCAAAAAGAAGCGATGTTTGATTCAGCATTACTACAAATTGGGAGCGGGAAAATAGCTGTTTCAACGGATTCTTTTGTAGTAAAGCCGATTTTCTTTCCAGGCGGTTCAATTGGCAAGTTGGCTATCGCAGGAACAGTGAATGATTTAGCTGTTAGTGGCGCAAAACCTCTATATTTAACATGTGGATTTGTGTTAGAAGAAGGTTTTCCAATTAAAGATTTAAAGCAAATTGTAACCGACATGGCAGCGGAAGCAAACAAAGCTGGTATTACAATTGTAGCGGGAGATACAAAGGTTGTTGAACGCGGTAGCTGTGATGGCGTGTACATTAATACAACTGGAATTGGATTAGTAACAGAAGAATTACAGCCGACTTTTGAAGCAGGAGATGCAGTAATTGTTTCAGGTTCAATTGGTGATCATGGTATTGCCATTCTTGCTGCTAGAGGTGAGTTAGGTATTTCAACTCCAGTAAATAGTGATTGTGCATCATTGAATACGATGATTGCTGGCGTAACGAGTGAAACGAATCAGGTTCGTATCATGCGAGACCCTACACGTGGGGGGCTAGCAACAACACTTGTGGAAATTGCTGAAGATTTTTCATTAACGATTGTTTTAGATGAAGAAGCAATCCTTGTGAAAGATGAAGTACATGGTGCTTGCGATTTGTTAGGATTTGACCCACTTTATTTAGCGAACGAAGGTAAAGTAATTATCATTGTGCCAGCTCAAGAGAAAGAATGTGTACTTGAAGTGCTACATTCATTCACAGAGGGTAAAGATGCTGTATGCGTTGGTCATATTGCTAACACAGATAAAGGCCAATTATTATTGCAAACACCACTGGGAGTAAAACGACCGTTACACCGACTAAGCGGCGTGATGTTACCACGAATATGTTGATATAGTAAAAAAACAGTGCAATGTGATTATTATACGTTGCACTGTTTTTTTACTGGCGAATACATTATAATTATAAATTGTCATATTTTTAACAATAGTCTATATTTAATAGTATAGAGGTTTCGTTGAAAGTAGTATCCGTTCTTGTTCATGGATGTAAAATAAATATTATTGTGTTTCTACAAATAAGTAGAGGCACTTTTTTTCTATATAAAATATGAGAACAAGAAGAGATGTGAAAATGATGTAGTGGGGGGGTTCTATGCAAAGAGAAATTATTACACCTGATGAGCTATTGAATGATCATGGTGAGTTAATTGAAAGAGGTTACGCTAGAGAATTATTATTACAATATGATAGGAAAACAATCAAGGCAAACTCATTTCGAATAAAAGAATGGGATTATTACTTAATTTCAAACGATGAATTCGGTGTTGCTCTTACAGTAGCGGATAATTCCTATATGGGTTTGATAAGTGTTTCTTTATTGGATTTTACAAATAGATGGTATAAGACAACAAGTAGTATTAAACTGTTTACTTTTGGTAAATTGGGGCTCCCAAGTTCTTCGAAAGTTGGTGATATTATTTATCATGATAAGCGGATAAACATGGAGTTTTTAAATAATGGTTCTGAAAGAATTTTGAAATGTCATATGAAGAATTTTAATGAAGGTAAAGATTTCTCATGTGATTTTCAATTATTCGATGAACCAAATGATTCTATGGTAATCGCTACACCATTTTCTGAAGACCGAAAAGCATTTTATTATAATCAAAAAATAAATTGTATGAAAGCAAAAGGTTTTGCGACATATGATGGTAAAGAATATCATTTTGATCCTATAACTTCAACAGCAACTTTGGACTGGGGAAGAGGAGTGTGGACTTATAAGAATACATGGTATTGGGGATCTGCTTCAGGATATGTAGATGGTGTAAGCTTCGGTTTTAACATAGGATATGGTTTTGGAGATACATCAGCAGCCACTGAAAATATGCTCTTTTATGATGGAAAAGCGCATAAGCTGAAAGATGTTCATTTTCATATACCAATGCACGGAGAGACTTATGAATATATGCAACCTTGGACTTTTACTTCTAGTGATCATCGATTTGAAATGACATTTGTTCCTATACTTGATCGCGAAGATTTTACGTCTATAGGTTTCATTGCGAGTGAACAACATCAAGTGTTTGGTAAGTTCACTGGAAAAGCGATACTTGATGATGGACAAGAAATAGAACTGGTTGATTTTTTAGGATTTGCCGAAAGAGTTTTTAACAAATGGTAATCAATTGCGTAAGTTATTTCTCTGGAAATATTTTTGAGAAATAACTTTTTCAGTTGGTAAAAACTATAAGGTTATTAGGATAGACAAATTTAATAATATATTTATATAATGTTATTGTGGGTTGAAACAACCTAATTGTCATATTTATGTGAATCTGTTGGATTAAACTGTTAACATGCTCAATTATTCGCTAATGTTATAACGATTTGAGTGTGTTTTTTTATTGTAATTTAACTTAATTGGGCTTTGTACCATTTCTATATTCATATTTAAAATTGAAGGAGCTGATTATTTGAAGAAGAAAATACTTCTTATATGTGGTTGGATTAGTTTTCTATTAGGAATGATTGGCGTAGTCGTACCACTTCTGCCAACTACACCATTTATATTATTAGCTGCAACATTATTTGCAAAAAGTTCCAAGAAAAATGAAGAATGGATTAAAAGTCGTAAAGTATATCAAAAATACGTGGTACCTTATAAAGAACGTGGAGGACTAACGCTACGTAGTAAATGTGAAATTTTATTATCTTCCTATATTATTTTATTAATCAGTGGATTAGTATTCCCATATATTCATGTTCGAATTATTTTATGCTCAATTGCATTTTGTCAATTAATTGCAATGATTCGTATACCTACTATGGAAAAAGATGCGAGTAAGCGGATGGAAAGAGCGGAAAACCTTTTACCATATGAAGAGTAAATGTATAAAAAAAGCAGACGATTTCATTAAAATCGGTTCTGCTTTTTTTATTGTAAATGATTGATGTATCGTACCGAAGAGTTTATTTTTTTAGTATTTTTGAAACGATTTCGTACGACCGTAAACGAGCACTATGATCATAAATAGAGCTATTTATAATGATTTCATCTGCTTGTGTCTCATTTAGCAATTCTGTTAGTCGTTTTTTTACTGTCACTGGGCTACCAATGATTGAGGCTGATACACGTGCTTGAAGTGCTTCTTTCTCTAAATCATTAGTAATAGAGTCCAAATGATCAATCGGAGGTTCAAGTGGACCAGGTGCATTGCGAATTAATTTTAGAAATTGTTGCTGCATTGATGTAGCTAGTTTTTTCGCTTCTTCATCAGTTTCAGCCGCGATAATGTTAACCCCAATCATGGCATATGGTTTGTCGAGTACGTCAGAAGGCTGGAAACTTCTACGGTAAAGCTGTAAAGCAGGCATCGTATTTTCCGGTGCAAAGTGGTTAGCAAAGGAGAAAGGTAATCCAAGCTGACCAGCCAATTGTGCACTGTAACCACTTGAACCTAATAACCAAATAGGAATGGATAAGCCTTCACCTGGAAATGCTTTTACGACATTTCTTCCTTCACTTAGCGCAGGGTTGAAGTAAGAGCGGAGTTCATGTAAATTCTCGGGGAAATCATGAGCCCCATTACGACTATCTCTTCTTAATGCATATGTAGTTGCATGGTCAGTTCCTGGCGCACGCCCAATGCCTAAATCGATGCGGTTGGGATAAAGGGATTCGAGTGTACCAAATTGTTCGGCTATAACAAGAGGAGCATGATTAGGTAGCATAATACCACCTGAACCAACTCTAATAGATTTTGTTCCTGCTGCTATATGCCCAATAATTAGCGAGGTAGCAGAGCTAGCGATACCGGGGTTATTATGATGTTCAGCTAACCAGTAGCGTGTATATCCCCACTTTTCAACATGTTGCGCAAGGTCAATTGTATTTTGAAACGCATCTTGTGCAGTTCCACCAGCAATAATTGGTGCTAAATCTAATACAGAATAACGGATATTTTTCAGCGATAAAGTCATATGTTTTTCACTTCTTTCTATATGATAAATAAATGGAAGAGGTTCTTGTTCAATATAGTATCAATTTACGGGAGAAAGACATAATAATTGGTTTTGAGCGAAATGAAAAACCCAGAAATCAGCCTAGAGAGGGCGATTTCTGGGTTTGTAGTGATTATAATTAAACGATACCTTGAGCCATCATGGCATCTGCTACTTTGATAAAGCCAGCAATGTTAGCACCTACAACTAGGTTTCCTGGTTGACCATATTCTTCAGCAGCTGTAATGCTGTTTGTGTAGATGTTTTTCATAATATCATGAAGCTTTGCATCTACTTCTTCAAATGACCAAGGCATTCTGCTGCTGTTTTGAGCCATTTCTAATGCAGAAACTGCTACACCACCTGCATTTGTCGCTTTAGCTGGTCCGAAAAGAACGTTGTTTCCTAAGAATACATCGATTGCTTCAAGTGTAGATGGCATATTAGCACCTTCACCAATTGCTTTTACACCGTTTGCTACTAATAATTTTGCTGCATCTTCGTTAATTTCATTTTGTGTCGCACATGGTAGAGCGATATCGCAATTGATTGACCAGATGCCTTCGCAACCTTCTACATAAGTAGCTTCAGGATGAGCTAATACATATTCTTGGATTCTTTTTCTTTCTACTTCTTTTAATTGTTTTACTGTATCTAAATTAATTCCATTTGGATCATAAATATAGCCGTTTGAATCGCTACAAGCAACTACTTTAGCACCTAATTGATGTGCTTTTTCGATAGCGTAAATAGAAACATTACCAGAACCTGATACTACAACAGTACTTCCGTTGAAGCTTAAACCTTTATCTTTTAACATTTCTTCAACAAAGTAAACTGTTCCGTATCCAGTAGCTTCTGTTCTTGTTAAGCTTCCGCCGTAACCAAGTCCTTTACCAGTTAATACGCCTGCTTCATAAGCACCACGAATGCGTTTATATTGTCCGAATAAATATCCGATTTCTCTTGCACCAACACCGATGTCTCCAGCAGGTACGTCAACGTCAGGGCCGATATGTTTGCATAACTCAGTCATAAAGCTTTGCGTAAATCGCATAACTTCCATATCTGATTTACCTTTTGGATCAAAGTCAGATCCGCCTTTACCACCACCGATAGGTTGGCCTGTTAGGGAATTTTTGAAAATTTGTTCGAAACCTAAAAATTTGATGATACTTGCATTAACGGAGGGATGGAAGCGTAGGCCACCTTTGTAAGGTCCAATATTACTGTTGAATTGAACACGGTAACCGCGGTTTACTTGTACTTTGCCTTGGTCATCTACCCAAGGAACACGGAACATAATAACTCTTTCTGGTTCAGAAATTCTTTCTAAAACGCTGTACTTCATATATTCTGGATGTTTAGCGAATACTGGTACCAGTGAATCGAATATTTCTTTAACTGCTTGATGAAATTCACTTTCGTTTGGGTTACGCTTTTTTACTGCTTCATAAACTTCATTAACATAATCCTTTGCGATTTGCATAGATTCTTGTTGAATTTCTTGTAAAATAGCCATATTAATTTACTCCCCTTTAAAAGATGTTTATCTAAAATTTTATTACAACAATGTAAGTGTAAATTACGCATCTCTCTACTTGAAAAATAGAAAAAGTAAGTCACAATAACAAGTTAGAACTTTCAGTAAATTGATTATATGAGTCTAGATGTAATGAATATAATTTGCATAAATTTTCTGAAATGTATTTTTAATTATACATCATATGTGAACGGATGAATATCCTTTTTGCGAAAAAAATGTTCGTAAAAGAAGAATTTTAGATGAAAAATACATCAATTTATCGAATTTTGATATGAATTTCATGCTTTTTTGAGATAAATCATGAAGTTTGTATAACATGTATCACACAAAAATAGTAAAAAGAGGAAGCATAAACATAAATTTTTATGAATTAAAGTTATTCATATGGAGAATAGAAAAATGAAAATAAAGAAGAATTTTGAGTTAAAAAGTATAAGCCATGTAAAATGTGAAATGTATTCTCTATCATTTCTTTTTATTCGATTAAACACGTTTGAAACGGGTAAAGAATTATATATGGTTATTTATTTGGATATATTTACCTTGTAACTTTAGCTTCGAAATAAACGTAAAAGCATTAAGAAAAGTGAAGGTGAATAAAATGAGTTGTTTAGGGAATATTTTATGGTTTATATTTGGTGGTTTTTTTAATGCTCTTGGTTGGCTATTAATTGGAGGGCTATGGTGTATTACTATAGTAGGAATTCCAGTTGGATTACAGTGTTTTAAAATGGCGAAGCTACAATTAGCTCCATTTGGGAAAGACATTGTAACCGTAAATAATGGATTTGGTAGTTTATTGTTGAATATACTATGGATTGTTTTTGGAGGTTTAGCATTAGCTATAGCCAATTTAGTAAGTGCTTTGCTGTTGGCCATTACTATAATAGGAATTCCATTTGCATTGCAATCATTGAAAATGGCGCAATTATCATTAATGCCGTTTGGTAAAGAAGTAAGATGAGGGGCTGTCCAAAAAAGTGATTTTTAATCACTTTTTGGGCGCCCTTTTACGCTTTTTTTACCATTCGAAATTGTTTTCAATTAAATCTCATTTTTGCTCAGTAGACTGAAAAGGTTGATTTTTGGCGCTTTTGGTCAAGATGAAACTCTACAGACTTTTTAATAAATCAAAGAATTCCTATATCTGCACAAACTAACCAATATTATTATTCCGAATTATTGGACATCTTAATTTCTTTCTTTAGGACTTGTTGACAAATGTTATATCATTTAATAATATATCATTATAAGATATATCATTAAATGATATAAAGGAGTAGAAGATGGCTAGAGGAAAAGCATTAGATGATGAAATATTAACTGATTCAACGTACTATATTTTGCTGACAATGGTAAACCCTATACATGGTTATGGGATTATGCAAGAAATCGAGCAGATGTCGCAGGGAACAATGACAATCGGTCCTGCTAGTTTGTATACAATTTTGAAGAAATTACAAACGGCACAATTAATTGATCTAGTCCCAAGTGATGATCGTCGCAAAGTATACATGTTAACTCCTAAGGGGAAAGAAATACTGAAAAAAGACATCGAGAGAAGAATGATTATGGTTGAGTATGGCAAAAAAGTATTACGCTCTTTGAATGGAGGAAACGAAAATGAGTAAGCCGGTGAAGTATATTTCTAATGGGGGATTAGCTTTTGATGAAAATAAAGCTATGGAAAAATTAGCTAAATATGCAAAAGAAGGCTGGATCCTTGAAAAGTTAACGTTGTTAAGAGGTTATAAGCTAGTGAAGGCTGAACCAAGGGATTTAGTGTACTGCATGGATTATAAGACATTCGAGGATAATGATCAAGAAGTGTATTTTGATATGTTTAAAGCATCGGGTTGGCAGCATATGTGTTCATATGAAGATATGCACTTTTTTTCAGCACCTCCAGGTACAGTTTCAATTTATACGGATGCTGCTAGTCATAAAGAGAAATATGAAAGAATGAAGAACCAGTTTTCAAAGATGGCATTTTGGTCGTTAGTATTATTACTCGTTTCTTCGATTCTAATGTCATTGCCAATAGAGATAGTGGATGCTAATTGGATTGCTTGGCCACTTAATATTGTTCTTTTCGGGTCAGCTATAGTATTTTGTCCATCTATCGCTATGGCAATTGCGTATACATGGCGTCAAAAAAGGGTGCAGGCAGAGTAGATAAAAAATGAAGCTACATTTGCTAATGTAGCTTCATTTTTTAGTTGCTTTTTACTACTTTTTGCAGTTAAATAATACATAAAAATAATAGATATATATGTTTTTTTACTTGTTATTTTTTCAGAATATTATAAAATTTATAATTATAAATGCATTAGGCAACTAAATTACTATTTGGAAGGTGATGATGTGGAGTGAAGAAATTACTTGTTGTTAAAACGGGTACATCGTTTTCATCAATCATAGAGCAATATGGTGATTTTGAAGATATGATTATCCGTGCATGCGGTATTTCTGTAGATGATGTCGTTGTTGCAAATGTTTATGATGATCAAACATCATTGCCAAGTACCGATCAGATTGCGGCCATTATCATTACTGGTTCACATACAATGGTGACAGAGCGTGAAGAATGGAGCACTCGATTAATGCAATGGCTTCGTGATATAAGGCATCAACAAATTCCTACATTGGGTATTTGTTATGGTCATCAATTAATAGCTGAAGCGTTTGGCGGAAAAGTCGATACTCATCCACAAGGAATAGAAATTGGTACAAAGAAAATCCAATTAACAGAAGAGGGAAGTCAAGATAGATTATTGGCTATTTTACACGATACTTTCTATGGCCATGTTGCTCATAGGCAAACAGTAGTGGAGCTTCCTGTGGATGCACGAATTCTTGCGTACAATCAATTTGAACCATATCATGCCTATGCAATTGATAATCATATTTGGGGTGTACAATTTCATCCAGAGTTTTCTGGAGATATTATGCATGCTTATATTAATGAACAGCAAGAAAGGCTTATAGATGAAGGATATTCGATTGAAAAATTACATCAGTCTGTTTGTGACCATCCTTTTGGTCGTTTTCTGTTAGATCATTTTATTAACTTAACAGGGCTACAAGTGACGAATCCATCTATTGGTTGGACGATATTTAGTAATATTGAAGAATAAAAAATTAATTATATGAAAATATTAACAGAAGAGGTACTAACATGAGTGAAAAGAAAATTGTATTTATTGATAAAAAAGAAGATATTGAAAAAGTATATCCATTATTTAGCCAGCTTTATTCACATTTAACAGAGGAAAACTATTATAGTTTATATGAAGATATGATAAAGCGTGGCTATCGTATGCTACAGCTTGAAGTAGATGGGCAGGTTGTTGCTGTATCTGGGATTATTAAACTAACAAATTTCTGTAATGGACATTATATGTATGTGTATGATTTAGTTACGCTCGATACAGAACGTTCAAAAGGACATGGGGAATACTTATTAAGTTATATTCATGAATATGCGAAAGAACAGGGCTGTGCTTATGTGGAATTAGAATCGGCTTTACATCGAACAGCTGCTCACCGCTTCTATGAAGAAAAGATGGACTACGATAAGTTCTGTTATTCATTTAGATATACAATATAGACTATACTAAAATATTTTATCTGAAAAATTAGATATAATATCCTTGACATTCTTTACTAAAGAAACTACTGTTTAACATAAGAATCGAATATGTAGCTAGGGGTGCCTTTTGGCTGAGAGATGATCGAATAATCATTAACCCTCATTACCTGATCTGGATCATACCAGCGTAGGAAAGCGTATACTCTTTATCTTTATCAAGTTTATGAGGATGAAAAGCTATTTTCCTATATGTGGAGAATAGCTTTTTTTGCGTAGAAAAGTAATTCCCATACAGTTCGTTTCTTACAATAGGTCACAATTCAAGGAGATGATTGATTGAGAAACTATGGCATAGCAACATTAACGATTGCTGGTTCTGATTCATCGGGTGGAGCAGGAATTCAAGCGGATTTGAAAACATTTGCTGCTATAGGTACGTATGGGATGAGTGTAATTACAGCAATAACAGCTCAAAACACACAGGGAGTATTTCTAGTAGAAGACTTGAGCACGGAAATGGTTAGAAGACAAATCCAAGTGGTTCTAGATGATATTCCCCCGCAAGCAATTAAGGTCGGCATGGTATCTAGTGCTGATATTATTCAAGCTATTACAGAAACGCTAGCACAATATGAAGTACCGTATTTAGTTGTAGATCCGGTAATGATTTCAAAGAGTGGTTGTGCACTCTTAGCGAATGAAGCGAAAGATGCGCTTATTACGAAGCTCATGCCGAGAGCATTCCTTGTCACTCCAAATATTCCGGAAGCTGAAGAGATTACAGGAATGAAAATTACTTGTATAGAAGATATGAAAAAAGCTGGACAAATGATTCGTTCATTAGGACCTCAATATGTACTCATAAAAGGCGGACATTTAATCGGTGATGCGAGCGATATATTGATAGGAGAGCATGGTATTGAAATCTATCATAATGAACGCTTAAACAAAATGAATACACATGGCACAGGATGTACGCTTTCATCCGCTATAACTTCTTATTTAGCTTTAGGTTGTAGTGTTGAAGAAGCGGTAGCTAGGGGTAAGCAATACATTACCGATGCCATTCGTTATAGCTTTGCAATTGGTTCGGGAATTGGTCCTGTTCATCATTTTTATCAATTTGAAGGAGAAAAAATAAATGGAAATTCGTAAAATAAGCAACTTAGTTAGTGAAGTCATTAATCAAAATCCTTTAGTTCTGCATTATACAAATGAGGTAACAATTAATGATTGTGCTAATGCAACACTTGCAATAGGCGCTAGTCCAATTATGGGCGATGCTATTGAAGAAGTGGAAGATTTAATTACGATTAGCAACGCCGTTGTCCTTAATATTGGTAAGATGCATTCTTCACAAATTCCTTTATATTTAGAGGCTGGTAGAATTGCCAATGCTCTGCAGAAACCAATTGTTTTAGATCCAGTAGGTGTATTTGCTAGCAAGCAAAGAACAAATTTTGTGGAAGAATTACTGAGTAAAGTAAAATTTGATGTGATTAAAGGAAATAGTGCTGAAATATTGTTTATGGCTGGGCTTGAAACAAGAGGAAAAGGTGTAGATGCATCGGATGATTTAGAAATAGATATCAATAAATTACGGAATTTTTCTAAATCAATTCAAACAACCATCGCTGCTACTGGTAAAACGGATTTTATTACTGATGGTGAAAGAACGATTCTAATACACAATGGCTCTACTAAATTAAAGTCTGTGACAGGAACAGGCTGTATGACTGCAAGTTTAGTAGGAAGTTATTTAGGTGTAACGAATGATCCGTTTAAAGCGGCTGCTATGGGTGTCCTTACTATGTCATTAAGTGGTGAGTTAGCTAATCACAATGATCCTGCTATTGGAACATTTAAAGTGCAATTGTTTGATGAGATGAATTGCCTAGATGCCAATGCAATAGAAAACTATGTAAAGGTGGAAACGTTATGAATTTAACCGATGTTTTATTGCAACAATCTAAACAAATTTGGAATGAATACCTTCAACACCCATTTATTACAGAGATGGGAAACGGTACATTAAATCATAAGAAATTCGAGCATTATTTAATACAAGATTATTTGTATTTGAAGGAGTACACGAAAGTATTTTGTATGGGAGTAGTTAAATCGAACACGATTGAGGATATGCAATTCTTTCATCAAGCGGCAGGCGGTACATTTAAATATGAGACAGCCGTTCATATTGAATATTTAAGGAACTTTGGTTTTTCAATAGAGGATTTAGAACAACAAGAATTGGAGCTAACAACGGAAAGTTATACGAGCTATATGCATGGTATCAGTCTAAAAGGTGATGTGAAGGAAATCGTGGCAGCAGTACTTCCATGTGTATGGAGCTATAACTATATTGGTAAGCATTTATTAGAGAACTACGAGATTGATGATAATCATTTCTATAAACGCTGGATTGATTCGTATGGTAGAGAAGAATTTACGCAATTAAGCGATACTTGGCTTACTTATTCTAATCGTTTGTTTGCTGATAGTTCACTAGAAGAGCAAGAGAGATTAATTGATATTTTCAAGAAAGCAAGTCTTTATGAATTAAAGTTCTGGGATATGGCATATGAAGAAGTGAAAGAAGCTGTGAAATAAGGGGAGATTAATTTGTTTCAAAAAAATAAAGAATTATATTTAGTGACTGATTCAAAAATTTTAGAAGGAAGAATTTTTCTTTCCTGTATCGAAGCGGCGTTACGAGGCGGTGTGAAAATCGTTCAATTGCGCGAAAAACATTGCTCTGGACGTGAGTTTTTAGAGAAGGCAATTGCTTTAAGAGAATTAACTCGTAAATATGATGCACACTTTATTGTAAACGATCGAGTGGATATTGCTCAATTGGCGGATGCGGACGGAGTGCATATTGGTCAAAGCGATATCACAGTTGCGGGTGTTCATCAATTAATGGGGAAGGATAAAATTATTGGAGTTTCAGTCAATGACGTAGAGAAGGCATTGCAAGCACAGCGTGAAGGAGCAGACTATATTGGAGTAGGGGCAATGTTTCCAACAACGACAAAGGATAATGCACGTACCATTGATATGCAAATGCTTCAATCAATTAAGGAAGCTATCGATATCCCTCTTGTAGCGATTGGTGGAATAAAATTGCATAATATAGATCAAATCAATTTAGAGCATGTAAATGGAATTGCTGTTGTTTCTGCAATATTAGGTGTAGAAGATATTTATGGTGAAACGAAGAAGTGGATTCAAAGGTTAGGTTAATAGAGAATAGAAAAGCACTTGGAATGCAATGTCCAAGTGCTTTTTTAATTCGACTGAGTTGAGTTCTATTACACATTTTTCATTAGCAAGTAGATAAAATACGGTGCTCCCAGAATGGAAACGACTAAACCAACCGGTAATTCCATAGGTGCCATAATGACTCTTCCTAATGTATCTGCTGATAATAGAAGCAATGCTCCGATTGCAGCAGATAAAGGTAGAATTTTCGCGTGTTTTGCTCCAATTAGGCGTCTTGCGATATGCGGTGCAATTAATCCAAGAAATGTAATTCCTCCACCTACAGCAACAGATGCACCAGCTAAAGCAACGGATATGAATAGTAAAAGTCTGCGTTCTTTTTCGATATGGACACCGACGCCCTTTGCTATGGAATCACCTAAAAGTAAAACATCTAAATATCTAGATTTATAAATGGCTAAAGGGATGAAAATAAGTAGCCAAGGCAAAATAGCTAAAACAAATGTCCAATTCGTTCCCCAAATGGTTCCAGATAACCATGTGATTGCTTTTAGAAAATTTGCAGGTTCCATTTTCATTTGGAAAACAATTAGCCCAGCTCCAAATGCTGCATTAAGACCAATACCTACCAACAATAAGCGGACAGGTGTGACTTGCCCATTTTTCCAAGAAAGAAGGTAAATGAGAGCGGCAGCCGTAAACGCACCTACTAAAGCTGTAAACGGCATAATAAAGATGGATAACCATCCTGTTAGAAAGGTAGAACCTTGAAAAATAAACATATAAATGACTACGGCTAACCCTGCCCCTGAATTAATTCCCAAAATACCAGGGTCAGCTAGAGGATTTCTTGATATTCCTTGTAAAAGTGCTCCAGATACGGAAATACCCATACCAACAAGTAAAGCCATCACGATTCGAGGCAAGCGGAAATCAAATATTGTAATCTCGTTTTGAGGAGTGCCATGACCAGTCAGTGTAGCTATTACATCCGTAAAGGGAATTTCCATATAGCCAGCATTTATGCTGATAAAAATCATTACAATACATAATAAAATAGTACTACTAAGTAGTATTTGAAATTTATATGGATGATTATTAAATGTTTTCATCGTTATATACCACTTCCTTCCTTACGAGCTAAATAGAGAAAGAAAGGAACACCAATAAGAGCTGTAACTGCACCAACGGGTGTTTCAAACGGTGCATTTATCATGCGACTTACAATATCAGCAAATACTAAAAGAAGCGCCCCTAAAATGGCAGAGCAGGGGATAATCCACCGATAATCAACACCTACGATAAATCTCGTAATATGCGGTATAACAAGACCAATAAATCCAATCATTCCTCCAATTGAAACAGCAGCCCCCGTTAATAGTAAAACGATTACTGTTCCAAGGAATTGAATAACACGTGTATTTTGACCTAATCCTTTTGCGATTTCTTCACCCATACTTAAAACAGATATTGAACGAGAGAGCATAATAGCTGCAATAAGTCCAATAATAATAGCTGGGATGATGATCGCTAAATGTTTCATTTGGACGCCAGCCACGCCACCTGCATACCAATAACTAATATCTTTTGAAATATTG
Organism: Bacillus massiliigorillae; assembly: GCF_000380245.2. Taxonomy (GTDB): domain Bacteria; phylum Bacillota; class Bacilli; order Bacillales; family DSM-1321; genus Bacillus_AD; species Bacillus_AD massiliigorillae. The sequence goes on along the minus strand of NZ_HG428744.1, from coordinate 143,577 downwards.
AATTTAATTCCAATAGCTGTTGAAAGAGAACTAAGCAAGGAGGTAATAGCAGCTCCTGCTAAGGCTAGTTTGACTGGTGTGATGCCACCTCTTGAAAAGGATGTAATTGCTAGAACTAGAAAAGCCCCTACACCTGCTCCAACGAAAGAGAATCCCATTAACCCTAAATAAGATACAGAGGGAAAAAAGGCAAAAGCGATAGCAATGAAAAACGAAGCACCAGCCGTTACACCCATGATTGAAGGTTCTCCTAGTGGATTTCGTGTCATTCCTTGCAGGATTGCTCCTGATACAGCAAGTGCTGCTCCAACAAATGCTGCTGCGATTGCTCTTGGTAAACGTAGTTCTCTTACGATAACATGAGATGAAACGTTATCGTCATATGAGAATAAAGCCTCCCATACGGAGGAATAACTTAAATTAGATGCTCCGAAATGAATCGAGACAATGATTGCTAGTAATAATAGAATAGGTCCAATAATAAGAGTGGCTATTCCTAAGAAATGATTACTATGAAGATGATATTTTTTATTTGATGAAGCTGAATAGTTATTTTGATTCATAAAAACGACTTCTTTCTTGTGTTTTAGAAAAAAAGATTGACTAATGATTCTGATTATCATTAAAATATACTAAGAATGATATTGAGAATCATTATCAAACCTATTATATAGTAGCATAACTTTAGGAGGATTTAAATGATTAATGTGTTAAGTAAAAAGAAATTCTTGCAACTAATGGGTGCTGGATTGTTAGCAATCTCATTAGCGGCATGTAGTGATAATAATGAAGATAAAGCAGAGAAGAAGAGTGGAGAAAATACAGAACAACAATCTACTTCGGATCAAAAAGCAGAAGCAGGTAAAGAGCGTACACTGACAGATGCGATGGGGCATGAAGTAGTAATTCCTGCTAATCCGAAGCGAGTAATCGCAACATATTTAGAAGATAATTTAGTTGCTTTAGGGATTAAGCCAGTTGCTCAATGGAGTGTAAACGACGGAGCGAGTATTCAAGGTTACTTACAAAATGAATTAAAGGGAATACCAACTATTCCTCATGATCTTCCATTTGAAGCTGTGCAAAAGTTTTCTCCAGATTTAATTATCATGGATTCTGCAAGTATGGTTGAAGGTGGCAAGTATGAACAATATAAAAAGATTGCACCAACCTATGTCATTGGTAAGGAAGTAAATAATGACTGGCGTGATGAATTAACACGTACTGGTGAAGTGTTCGGTAAAGAAGCGGAAGCGAAAAAAGTATTAGAAGATTATGATGCAAAAGCGAAGGATGCAAAAGAAAAAATTAAGGATGCTGCAGGCAATCCTTCTGTTGCGGCCGTTTGGTTAGTAAACGACGAATTCTTTGTTGTAAGTGATAATCTCTCTGCTGGTGCGGTTATGTACGGAGATTTAGGATTGAAGGAACCTGCAGTTGTGAAAGAAATTTCAGCGAGTGCTACAGGAAATTGGAGTGCCATCTCTTTAGAGAAATTAGTGGAATTAGATGCTGATTACTTATTCGTAATTAATAGTGATACAGCAAAAGACAAAACTCAATTAAGCAACGCATTGTGGAAGAACATCCCTGCTGTGAAGGCTGGTAATGTATTTGAGTATTCAGCAGATGAAAGCTGGTTATACACAGGTGCGATTGCAAACGGACAAATTGTTGATAATATTTTAAAAGCTGTAGTGAAATAATATAAAAGGGGATGTTCAAATATTGGACATCCCCTTTTATTTTTGTGGAAATATGGAATTCCAAAGCATACTAATTCAAAAGTAGCTATAATGAAATATGTTACTACAACACATTTTTTAGGAGTGGCTAGAATGGATAAGATGAAAATCTTAATTGTAGAAGATACAGAAACGCTACGAAATGAGTTAAAAGAATTTTTATCGAATTATGGTTATGCTGTCGAAGCACCAGATGACTTTCAAAATATTATGCAATATGTGAATCAGGAGGATGTCCATCTTATTTTATTAGATATTAACTTGCCAGTGTTTGATGGTTATTATATTTGTAGAGAAATTCGTAAAACATCTCAAGTTCCGATTATTATTGTAACAAGCCGAGATAATGAAGTGGATGAATTAATGAGTATGAATCTTGGCGCGGATGATTTTGTAACGAAGCCATACAATACACAGATTCTATTAGCTCGTATTGAATCGGTATTAAAGCGTACATATGCAAAACAAGAATCTGCTGTTTTAAACTATGGAGCTTTGAAATTACATTTATCAAGCGGTTCTATATCTCATCAAAATCAGCAGGAAGAGCTAACGAAAAATGAATTGAAAATACTACATTGTTTGATGAAGAATAAAGGTAAGATTGTATCTAGAGAAGAATTAATGGAATATTTATGGTCATCGGATTTGTTTATTGATGATAATACGTTATCTGTAAATATAACGAGATTACGCAAAAAGATTGAAGGCATAGGGATGGAAAATCCAATCGAAACAAGACGTGGTCTTGGGTATATTATGTCATGAAGCTAAGAGACTACCTGAAGGAAAGAGCTATTTTTTTGATCGGCAATGGAGTTTTATTTATCTTCATAGCTATTTTTTTATGGCTAATTAAAGTACAAAGCGTTGTTATTATCATTGTTTTCATTGCTTGGTTTGGTCCGTTACTCGTTTCATATGCATTAGAATTTATCAGGCGCAAAAAGTTTTATGATACATTACAAAGCAATTTAGAAACATTGGATCAAAAGTATTTGTTATCTGAGGTTATTGAAGAACCAGATTTTCTTGAAGGACAAATCGTGTACGACATACTAAAAACAACAGATAAACAGATGCATGAGCACGTGAATAGGTATAAAAATAAGCAAACTGAATACCGCGAGTATATTGAGGCTTGGGTGCATGAAATTAAAACACCTATTGCAACGAGTAAGCTTATGCTTGAAAATCAAAAAAATGAAGCTACAAAGGGAATCGTCGAAGAACTTAATAAAATTGAAGATTATGTGGAGCAAGCTCTTTATTATGCACGCAGCAATAGTGCCGGCAAAGATTATATTGTGAAAGAATTCGATTTGAAGGCTTGTGTTTCAAAAGTCATTAAACGTAATGCAAAATCTTTTATACACAAGAAAATTCAACTTCAATTAGCTGAATTGGACGAGGTTGTGTTTAGTGATGAGAAATGGGTTGAGTTCATCGTAAATCAAATCCTTGTTAATGCTATTAATTATAGTAATAAATCAGAAAGTAAAATCCAAATATCAACGGTTAAACAGGAAAACAATCTTATACTTAAAATCTTTGATAATGGTATCGGTATCGATGAAAAAGATATCGGGCGTGTATTTGAGAAAGGTTTTACAGGTGAGAATGGTCGGCTTTACAGAAAGTCGACAGGCATGGGGTTATATATTTGTAAAACATTAGCGGATAAATTACATCTAGGTTTAACTCTTACATCGACAAAGGATGTAGGTACAGAGGTACATATTATCTTTCCAAAAAGCAAAATACTATTATTAGAGTCCTAAATAAAAAAGGGCTCTTTTTTTGTTCAGCTTCTCTTACAAAAATGTAAGATTATCGAAATGTAGAGCAATATGTATTTTTCTTGTTAAGAGATACACTAGAACCAACAAGAAAAAGGAGATTGATAAAAACATGGCTAACGTACTTAAAGTGGACGGTATTGAAAAGTATTTTGGTAATAAAGGAAATGTAGCGAAAGCTATTGATCATATAAGCTTTGAAGTAGAAAAGGGCGAGTTCGTTGGAATCATGGGTCCATCTGGAAGTGGTAAAACAACACTATTGAACTGCATTTCGACAATAGATACCGTGACGACTGGTAACATCCAAATTAACGGACAAGATATTACGAAGCTAAAAGCAGGTAAGTTAGAGAAGTTTCGCCGTGATGAATTAGGTTTTATCTTTCAAGATTTTAACCTTTTAGATACGTTAACTGCGTTTGAAAACATTGCGATTGCGCTAACGATTCAAGGGCGCAAACCATCGGAAATTACAAAACTTGTAGAAGATATTGCTGCTAAATTAGAAATTACATCTGTATTAGACAAGTTCCCTTATCAAATGTCGGGTGGACAAAAGCAAAGGGTTGCGTCAGCACGTGCAATTGTAACGAATCCCACACTTATCCTAGCGGATGAACCGACTGGAGCACTTGATTCAAAATCAGCTCGTCTTCTGCTAGATTCATTTGAAAAACTGAATGAAGAATTACAAGCAACAATACTCATGGTTACGCATGACGCGTTCACAGCGAGCTATGCGAAACGGATTCTGTTTATTAAAGACGGTAAGATTTTCAATGAGCTAATTCGTGGAAATGATACAAGAAAAGAATTTTTCAATCGTATTATTGAAGTTGTAACGCTACTAGGAGGGGATACAAATAATGTTCTTTAAACTGTCAGCACGAAATGTCAAAAGAAGTTTTAAAGATTATTTTATTTACTTCTTAACGTTAACTTTTGCAGTTTGTATTTTTTACAGTTTTAATTCGCTGTCTGATCAAAAGGCAATGATGAATGTATCAGCAAGTGTTTCAGAGAATATAAAGATGTTAACACAAATTATTTCGATGCTTTCGGTGTTTGTATCCATTGTGTTAGGCTTTTTAATTATATTTGCGAATAACTTTTTAATTAAAAGACGTAAAAAAGAACTTGGGTTGTATATGTCATTGGGGATGAGTAAGTATACTATCTCTCGCATTCTTGTCGTTGAGACATTCTTTGTAGGGATGATTTCGTTAGTGGCAGGTCTAGCTGTTGGGATTCTTCTTTCTCAAGGCTTATCTGTATTAACAGCTAAAATGTTTGAGATTGATTTAACGAAGTTTGAATTTGTATTTTCTAGTGCTGCTATTTTAAAGACAGTTCTATATTTTGGAATTATCTTTTTGTTTGTTATGATTTTTAATAGTGTTATTATTTCAAAATATAAATTGATTGATTTGTTAACAGCAGCAAGAAAAAATGAAAGTTTAAAAATCCGTAAAACGTCAACTTCCGTTTTTCTTTTTATCGTATCTATCATCATTTTAGGAATCTCATATGGAGTGATGTTAAAGTATGGCTTATTTGAAAGTATGACTTTAACATGGTTCTGCGTGGGCTTAGGTACACTTGGAACGTTCTTATTCTTCATGTCGTTATCAGGTTTTATGTTAAACATGCTTCAGCGTAATAAAAATATCTATTTTAAAGATGTAAATATGTTTGTATTACGTCAAATTAATAGCAAAGTAAATACAACATTTGTTTCAATGACAGTTATATCTATCATGTTATTTTTTACAATTGGTGTTTTATCTACTGGTTTTAGTTTGAAAAATGTTATGCAGAAAGATTTAGATGCTGCGACACCATATGATGTCTCTATTTATAGCTATCTTGATGATGAAAAACCTATAACAGTTCCAGATGCATTAAAGCAAATGAATATAGATGTGAATCAATATGGTGATGTATTTAGTTTCAATTTTTATAAGACAAATACTGGTATGAACTCTTTGTTGAAACCTTATGCTGATAGTAAAACAAAATCAATGTTTTCCGGCAATTACGATGCATCCATTGAAGCGATTAAAAAATCAGATTACGAGCGCTTAGTTAAAATGCAAGGAAAAGAACCATTAACAATGGGGAAAAACGAAGTAATCTTATTATCAAATGTATCTGCTATGAAAGACACATTGAATCGTTTTATTAAAGATCAGAACAAAATTACGTTAGATGGTCAAGAATATAAGATTTCACAGAAAGAAATACAGTCTTTCTCAACGAAAACAGATTATGCAGCGATGGAAACCTTGTTAGTAGTAGTACCTGATGAAACAGTGAAAAACTGGAAACCAAGTATTTCAAATCTAAATATTAACTATACACAAGGTAATCAAGAAAAATTTGATGATGAATTTTATAAAATGTTCAACTCTTTCATGACAACAGGAGGGAATACAGAGAAATACGGTTTCTTCTTACATGGATTAACGAGAACACTAGCATATGATATGAGTGTTGGGCAATCTACGATATTTGTGTTTATCGGAATCTATCTTGGTATTGTTTTCTTAATTTCAAGTGCTGCCATTCTTGCCTTGCAACAGCTTTCTGAAGCAAGTGATAATAGAGAGCGCTATACGATGTTGAAGAAAATTGGTGTTACGAAGAAAGGGATTAACAAGGCAATCTTCCGACAAATCTTTATTTATTTCATGATGCCGTTATCCTTAGCGATTGTGCATTCTATCTTCGGCATTCAAGTAGTAAATAAAGCAATTGTCTTCTTCGGGAATTCAAGTGTATTGCTGCCTTCCCTTATTACAGGATTAATTATAGTGGTTGTGTATGGCGGTTATTTTTTAGCCACTTATACAGGGTATAAAAATATTGTGAAATAGCATGAAAAGACAAGAGCCGTATGGTTCTTGTCTTTTTTGTCATTCTGAAAAATGCACTATAAGTATTTACTTATAATACGTATTATTATAATTTATTTTCCTTATAGAGAAACATTTAGTAAGTTAAAAATATAAAAACATTTAGGTGGTAAAAATATGAAAAAAATGAAGAGTATTCTACCAGGATTGATTTTGTGCGTAGCAATTGCTATTCTTGGCAAAGTGATTGGACATTTTTTTCCTAGCTTAGGTAGTGGGTTGTTTGCCATTTTGATTGGTATCGTCATTGGTAATCTGCCAATTGGTTCGAATGAAAGCTTGAGACCCGGTATTAAGTTTTCAGAAAGCAATTTATTGTATTATTCGATTATTTTACTAGGAGCAACTTTAACTTTTCATTCGATCTTTGAAATTGGCATTACAGGGCTTTCTTACATCCTTATTCAAATGGTATGTACGATAGCTTTTGTTATATGGCTAGGAGAGAAGCTAAAGTTTGAACAGGATTTTGGTTTATTAATGGCAAGTGGTAATGCGGTATGTGGTTCATCTGCTATTGCAGCTACAGCGCCAGCTTTGAAAGCGAAAGTTTCTGATATGGCAGTATCGGTTACGATTGTTAATTTATTAGGTACGGTTATGATGATTGTTCTTCCTGCCATTACAAGCATCCTCTTTCATAATGAGGTACTACAATCATCCGCTCTTATTGGAGGAACGTTGCAATCAGTTGGGCAAGTAGTTGCCAGTGGAAGTATTGTCGGTGAGGCTGTTAAAGATCAGGCTGCCGTTTTTAAGATTAGTAGAATTATCTTTTTAGCAGCTGTGGTATTCATATTGCAACAAGTGAAAAATGGTAAGCAAGTGGAACAACCTGTAAAAGAAAAATTCAATATGAAGTCCATTGTCCCATGGTATGTAGCGGGGTTTTTATTACTATGTTTAATCAACAGTATTTTTCTATTCCCAACGGCTGTTACACATCCAATTAAAGAGTTCGGTAATTATTTAGAAATTATTGCACTTGCTGGTATTGGGATGAGTGTAAAGGTGAGAGATTTAACGCAACATGGTTGGAAATTATCTGCATATGCAGGTGGAATTGGTATATTCCAAATAGCTATAGCATTATTGCTTATTTTTATTTTGTTGTAAAGATATAACTGTTCATAGTCAAAGTCATTGACTGTGAGCAGTTTTTTTATTGTCGCTAATAATTAGGCTCTCTGTACCTATGCTTGAATTGGCCACCTTACAGCGTGTTCAATCTTTCTTACAACTTTGTAAGGCATTTGAAATCTCAATCGATATTTGATTTTTACTAATAGATTTACAATTTAAGTATCAAATACAAAGGAGATTGAACGATATGAGTACGGTATTGACAGTTGATCATATAGAGAAACAGTTCGGGAATAAAGGTAATGTTTCTAAAGCGATAAATGATATTAGTTTTACAGTAGAAGAGGGGGAATTCGTTGGTATTATGGGACCCTCTGGAAGCGGGAAAACAACATTATTGAATTGTATTTCGACAATAGATCGTGTTTCTTCAGGGATGATTTCAATTAAAGGGCAGGACGTGACAAAGCTGAAAGCTGGGAAGCTTGAGAAGTTTCGCCGTGATGAATTAGGTTTTATCTTTCAAGATTTCAATTTACTAGATACTTTAACTGCATTTGAGAATATTGCCATTGCGTTAACCATTCAAGGTAGAAAAACAAGTGAGATTGATATCCTTGTAAAAGAAATGGCTGCGAAATTGGAGATTACAGAAGTGCTAAATAAATTTCCTTATCAAATGTCAGGGGGACAAAAGCAGAGGGTAGCTTCTGTAAGGGCGATTGTTACGAATCCTACGCTAGTATTAGCAGATGAGCCAACGGGAGCTCTAGATTCGAAGTCGTCTACTCTTTTATTAGATTCATTTGAAAAGCTGAATCAAGAACTACAAACAACAATCTTAATGGTTACACACGATGCTTTTACCGCAAGCTATGCGCACCGTATTTTATTTATTAAAGATGGTGAAATCTTTAAGGAGCTATTCCGTGGTAATAAGACACGAAAAGAATTCTTTAATCAAATTATTGAAGTGGTAACCATGTTAGGTGGTGACTCTAACAATGTATTTTAAACTAGCCTTTCGTAATGTAAAAAGAAGTATTAGTGACTTTCTCATTTACTTTTTAACCTTAACATTCGCAGTTTGTATTTTTTATAGCTTTAATTCGATTTCAGCTCAGCAAGCGATGTTCGATGTGTCTGAAGCGAAGTCTAACACTATTGATGGGTTAATACAATTGCTTTCATACGTATCCGTATTTGTGTCAGTTGTTCTAGGCTTTCTTATTATTTATGCAAATAATTTCTTAATTAAACGAAGAAAAAAAGAACTAGGTCTTTATATGACACTCGGTATGAGCAAATATAAGATTTCTCGTATTCTCGTAACAGAAACGTTATTTGTTGGATTGTTATCGCTCGCTGTCGGTCTTGGTCTTGGTATCATTGCTTCACAAGGCTTATCGATTTTAACAGCGAAAATGTTCGAAGTAGATGTGAAGAAATATGAGTTTGTTATTTCGACAGAAGCGATTGGAAAAACAGCGCTTTACTTCGGAATTATCTACTTATTAGTTATGTTGTTTAATACATTTACGATTACACGTTATAAATTGATTGATTTATTAACAGCTTCTCGTAAAAATGAAAGCTTGAAAATTCGCAAAACATGGGTATCTGTTTTATTATTCATTGTTTCGATTGTACTGCTAGGCTTTGCTTATCGAATCGTTCTTGAAAATGGACTGTTCGCTCAAGATAACTCATTATTAATTAGCATTATCTTAGGTGTAGCAGGAACATTTTTATTCTTCATGTCGTTGTCTGGCTTTGCGTTAAACATCTTAAAACGCAATAAAAAAATCTATTATAGCAATATCAATATGTTCGTATTGCGCCAAATTAATAGTAAGGTAAATACAACGTTCTTATCAATGTCTGTTATTTGTATCATGCTGTTCTTTACGATTGGTGTATTATCGACAGGCTTTAGTATTAAAAATTCTATGGAATCAGGACTAGAAGCTGCGAACCCATTTGATGCATCTGTGTATACATTTGCAGCATCAGAAGACCAATCAGCAGTAGATGTGAATAAAGTCTTAAAGGAATATAAGATTGATACAACGAAATACGATCAAGCATATAGCGTTAACTTATACAATACAAAAGTAGAACAAAATGCTTTATTGAAAAAGCATCAAGATGAATCGGCAGAAAAGCTGACGAAAAATGCTCCTTCTATGCCATTAGCAGCTATTAAGCAATCGGACTATAAAAAACTAGCTAATATGCAAGGAGAAAAAACAGTTAATATACCGAAAGATTCTGTATGGATTTTCTATAATATGGAGAATTTCCGTAAAACGAATGAAAACTTAATTGAGAACCAAAAAACACTTAACATTCAAGGTAAAGATTATAAAATCATTAATAGCAAAGCGGAGAAATTTTCTTATACAAATACGTTTAATCCAAGTGATGCCATTGTAGTTGTCTTACCAGATGAGGCGGTAAAAGGCATGAGCGTGTATGAATCAATTTGGAATGTAAACTATAAGCAAAATGTAGTTGCCAAAGATAAAGAGATTATGGATAAGATGGGTTCTTTAAGCTATGGACCAGAGGCACAGAAACGAGGTTATCCAATTTACGCACTTACGAAATCATATTCGTATGATGCGGCTGTCGGTAACTCAACTATTTTCGTATTCTTAGGTATTTATTTAGGCGCTATTTTCCTTATTGCAAGTACGGCTGTATTGGCGTTACAGCAATTATCGGAGGCGAGCGATAATATTACACGCTATTCTATGCTTAAGAAAATCGGTGTACCTATGAAGGTTTCAAATCGAGCCATCTTCAAGCAAATTGGAATTTACTTCTTAATGCCGTTAACGTTAGCGATTGTTCATTCGTTCTTTGGAATTAAGGTAGTAAATGAAGCAGTTATGCTATTTGGTGAAACAAGTGTTTTCATACCATCGTTAATTACAGGTGCATTTCTTATTCTTGTATACGGAGGTTACTTCTTTGCAACGTATGTTGGATATAAGAATATTGTAAAGTAAGAATGAGAAGGTATCCGAATTTGGATGCCTTCTTTGTTAATTTAAAGGGGACTTAATAGTGTGGGCAAATTCAAACTAGTGGTACATATTTGTTGAGAAAAAAGTGTAGGAGGTTGTCCCAACTGTGATTAAAAGTCACTGTTGAGACAACCTCCTATTAAATGTGTTTTCTATTAAACTAACTGATTGGAAGCATGTATTTTCGTAGATTTAACGGTTTTGTTTTGATTTTTTCTACTAGTGTAATTGTAGTTCGCTATCACGTTTTGAAGTATACCCATCGACAGTAGAAGAAGTAGTAGAGAAGAACCACCATAGCTAATGAACGGTAAGGTAATCCCGGTTATTGGGAGAAAGCCAACAACGCCACCCGCGTTAATGATGGTTTGTATACCAATCATTGATGAAATTCCTAATATCAGTAATGAACCAAATGGGTCTTTACAACGTCCTGCTAAGAGTAGCCCTCTTAAAACAATGAACCCTAATCCTCCAAGAGTAAACAATACACCTACTAGACCAAGTTCTTCCGAAATAATCGCTAAAATAAAATCTGTGTGAGGTTCGGGAAGATAACCATATTTTTGAATACTACTTCCTAATCCGTTTCCTGCAATACCACCTGATCCAATGGCAATGTAGGAATTGACTAGTTGATACCCAGAGTCGTTCTCATCAATAAAAGGATTTGAAAGACTACTAAAACGAGAAACTCTCTCCTCTGAAAATACTTTCGAAAAGTTCCCGGTGATTGTAATAAATAGAAAAAGAACACTAACACATATAGCAGTTAATAGTATTAGTTTAAATAATGTTTTCAATGACATTCCTGAGGATACAAATAACGTGAGGGCTATCAAAAATATAATACCAGCTGTACCGTAATCAGGCTGTATAACAATAAGAAAACAAATCATAACTAATAATATAATAGGCGGTAAAATAGCTTTACCAATTTTATTAATCTTATTTTGCCTTTTGCTGAATATAGCAGATAAGTAGATGATAATCACAAGTTTTGCGAATTCACTAGGTTGAATAGCACGAGAACCTAGCATTAACCAACTTTGGGCATTACCTGATGTATGCCCTAAGAAGAAAGTAAGTAATAGAAACAGTGTTATTCCGATGGTTGTAATAATTAAAAAAAGATCCGTGCGATACGCTTTATATGGAAATATCATTGCTATTACCATAGCTAATAAGCCAATTATCATCGATGTTTTTTGCTTTTGAAAAAAGAAGTCTGAGTCAAAATGATAAATTGAAGGAGCTACTATCGAACTTGCACTATATACCATTACCAATCCAAACAGGCATAACAATAGTACAGTAATCAATATTGGAACATCATAGTTTCGTATGAGTTTTTTCATCGCACTTATACCTCTAATCGTAAGAAAGTTACCTTTTCCAACATCAATAATTTTCGAAATTTAACATAATATAACTTTTATTATACATAAGGCTTTTTAAATCAAGCAATTCTTAATTTATTACAATATCTGCAATAAGAATCGCCTTCTTATAAGTTTTTCCTTACCGAATAAAAAATGTGCTAAATAGTTCCAATATTAAGTTGAAAAAATTAACAAAGTGTAATAAAATAACTTACAACTTTATTCTTACTATTTTTATAGGAATTAGAAGGTTTTGTTTCAAATGATAATAAATGACTTCTCTTAGAGGGGATGGGAATGAGTTGGGTAGAGCAGATTTCATTACTGTAGAAGATGTTAGCAAAAGCTTCTTTAATCAAGATCAGTCGGAACATGTATTGAGTAATGTTTCTTTACAAATACAAAAGGGAGAGATTGTTTCAGTTCTTGGAGAAAGTGGTTGTGGAAAGAGTACATTATTAAATGTTATTGGTGGTTTCGAGCAGGTGGATCATGGAATAGTTACAATGGATGGTCAACCGGTAAAGGGGCCGAGCAGAAGAGGGATTATGTTATTTCAAAACTATGGATTACTCCCGTGGCGATCTGTATTAAAGAATGTTGAGCTCGGGTTAGAGGATGGAGTAACGAATGGTAAACAACGAAGAGAGCGAGCGCTTCATTATTTGGAACTGGTAGGTTTGCTGGATAAAGTGAACTTGTTTCCACATGAATTGTCTGGTGGTATGCAGCAAAGGGTAGCTATTGCGCGAGCCCTTGCAATTCAACCAGAGTTGATTTTAATGGATGAACCGTTCGCTGCCTTAGATACATTTAATCGTTATTATCTACAAGATGAATTATTAACGATTCAAAGCAAGGAAAAGACAACGATTGTTCTCGTTACTCACGACATTGACGAAGCTATTTATTTGTCAAACAGGGTGTTTATCATGAGTGCTAAACCCGGTCGAGTGAAAAAGGAAATCGCTATTCGAACACCACGTCCGCGCGATCGAAGTCATGGTGATTTTCAACATTTTCGAAAAATGATTTTCGAAGAATTTGAGTTTAGTAGATCAAAAACAGCAATTGAGTACAACATTTAATATAGGGCTATTTAGGAGATGATGGGATGAAGAAATATATTGGAATCACATGGTTGCTTGTGTTCATACTTTTATTATCTGCTTGCGGTGCCAGTGAAGGGACATCGAAGACTGCATCAACTGAGAAAAGAGTAATCAAGATTGGGTATTTACCGATAACGCATGCTGTACCGCTTTATGTGGAAAAAGAGCAAAAAAAGAAATTTGAAAATTCGGAACTTGAGTTAGTGAAATTCGGTTCTTGGCCAGAGCTGATGGATGCTTTAAATACAGGAAGAATTGATGGCGCATCTGTATTGATTACGCTAGCGATGAAAGCAAAAGCACAAGGAATTGATTTGAAAGCAGTCGCCTTAGGGCATCGTGATGGTAACGTACTTGTTTCAGCAAATGATATTAAAGAGGTAAAAGATTTAAAAGGTAAAAATTTTGCGATTCCGCATAAGTTTTCAACACATAATATATTGCTTTATCAAATGTTAAAGCAAGCGGGTCTGAAATATGAAGATGTGAATGTCATCGAGCTTCCACCTGCGGAAATGCCAGCTGCTCTTTCTGAAGGACGTATTTCTGGATATGTCGTAGCGGAACCGTTTGGTGCCATTTCAGTGGCAATTGGTAAGGGGAAAGTATTATATCAATCAGATGAATTATGGAAAGATTCTTTAGATTGTGCACTAGTACTTCGTGGTGATTTTATTAAGAACGAAGAGAAAGTAGCACAAGAATTTGTGAGTGAGTATGTAAAAGCAGGCGAGTTAGCAGAAAAGAAAGATGCTCATACACATGAAGTATCCTCTAAATATATGAAAGTAGACAAAAAGGTAATGGATTTATCATTGCAGTGGATTTCATATGATGATTTGCGAATAAATGAAGACGCATATAAAGAGTTAACAAATAATGTGACAGAAATGAAGTTATTCGAAAATCCTCCAACTTATAAAGAATTTGTGGATGTAACCTTAATTGATAAAGCGAAGTGATGATATGAACAGTTTGAAGAAAACATCAAATATAATAATAGGTTTTGTGCTATTAATTGCCTTTTGGCAACTGCTCATTATTATTGGAGACCATAATGAAGCTCTATTTCCTTCACCGTTAAAAGTGGGGGAGTCGATTGTAACACTTATTAAAGATGGAACGATTTTTATTCATTTGCAAGTGAGCTTATTCCGTTTTGCAGTCGGTTATTTACTAGCAGTTATAGTGGCAATCTTTTTAGGTTTAATTTTAGGACGTATGAAAAGAGTATGGGGTGTTATTGATCCAATTGTGCAAGTATTAAGACCGGTTTCACCGATTGCTTGGTCTCCGTTTATTGTTTTATGGTTTGGTATCGGAGATATTCCAGCTATCGTGATTATTTTTATTGCGGCATTCTTCCCTGTTTTACTTTCAACAGTTTCTGCTGTTCGGAAGGTAGATAAGACGTATTTGAAAGTGGCTCAAAATTTCGAATTGAAACAATCGGAATTAATGAGAAAAATTATCTTTCCAGCAGCCTTTCCGTTCATAGCTAATGGTCTTCATATTGCGTTAGGTTCAGCCTGGATCTTTCTTGTAGCTGGAGAAATGGTCGGAGCTCAATCAGGACTAGGGTATTTAATCGTGGATGCTCGAAATTCAATGAATTTAGATATCGTACTTGCAGGTATTATTTTTATTGGTGTGTCAGGTCTACTGCTAGATAAAGCGGTCGGGCTTTTTGAAAGATGGGTAGAGAAACAATGGGGAAGAGCGGGAGTATAAAGAAAAACCGAGAAGCTTGTCCTTCTCGGCTCTTAATGGTTATTCTTCTTCTAGCCTAACGACTTCAAGATCGTCTACGCTTTGGTTGCAATGTGGGCAGTAATACGCAATTTCTACTTCATGCTGACACTCCGTATGTACGAGTTTTTTGTAGCATTTTTTTAAATTATTTTTACCCCAAATGACCATGACGTTAAAGATATCTTGTAGGCTTTCACCGCTTTCAGTAAGAACGTATTTATATCGAGGAGGATGATCAGAGTATAGGCTGGATGTGATTAGTTCAGCCTCCTCTAGAAATTTTAAGCGATCAGATAACAGGTTTGACGAGATACCTGCTAGGTTTTTCTTAATTTCATTAAAGGTGCAATTGCCGATAGATATTTCATGCACAATGAGTAAGGTCCAACGATCACCGATGATGTTCATTGTTTGTGCAATGTTGCACGGTAAATTATATCTGTCTTTCATGTTTTAATAACCTCCAAGTGTCATCTGAAAATAATCATAACATTTTTTTGTTTAGTAGGTTGATTTTTTGAACTTAGTGTAATATATTGTTAATAGTTAGAATATTACACTAATCTTATCGGAATTAAAAGAATTCTACCATACAAAGGGGAATTTAGGAGGAATTACAATGGGATTATATTTAGTTGAGTCAGTTTTAAACAGTAATGTGAAGGATCAAGCTTCTTTTGAAAAAAAAGCAGATGCGCTACAAGCAGATTTAAGTCAGAAGCAAGCGACGTTAATTGAAATTCAAGTTTCTAAGGATTTCTCAAGAGCTTTCTTTATCGTGGAAAGTGATGAGCGCAACACAATTAATGAAAGCTTCCGTAGCTTAGAAGTGCCAATCAGCTTAATTAAATCTGTTCGCTTAGTTGGTCAAGAATTAGAAGATGTGAAGCAGAAAGCGGATGTGGTGAATTACTTAGTAGAATGGAATTTACCTGAGAACTTAACAATGGATGCCTATTTAGATAGAAAGAAAACAAACTCTGTACATTATGCAGAAGTTCCAGAAGTATCATTCTCAAGAACGTATGTGTGTGAAGACATGACAAAATGCTTATGCTTCTATGATGCACCAAACGAATCGACAGTGAAGAAAGCACGTGAAGCTGTTAAAGCACCAATTGATACGATTACTGAAATTCTACCAAAGAACTAATTCGGTCAAAAAAACCTCCATTCTTGGGGGTTTTCATTTACAAAGACGGGGGCGTAAGTAAGATGGTTAAACTACAGGGGTTAGAGGATTTATTGCAAAGTCAACTGAAACAGCATGTCAAAAAAATTGACGAGGAAGCATATTATCCACGAGAATTTCTTTTGCAATTAGGCAAATCGGGTTATTTTCAATCGGAAGGATTGGATTATAGCGAGGTACTTCTTCGGGAAGCACGTGTGGTGGAGGAAACAGCAAAAGTATGTATGACAACAGCGTTTAATATTTGGTGTCATCTTGCATCATTAACGTATATTCGTGCAACGGATAATATGTATTTGAAGAATAATCTATTACCGTTACTAGAAAGTGGAGAGCTACTAGGTGCAACAGGTTTATCCAATCCAATGAAGTATTATGCAGGACTTGAAAAGCTACATTTACAAGCTCGTCGAGTGGACGGTGGCTATACTATTTCAGGGACACTTCCAGCAGTTTCTAACTTAGGTAGAGATCATTGGTTTGGTATCATTGCTTCTATTGATAATAATCAAAGAATCATGGCTTACGTCCAAGGAAATGTAGAGCGTTTAGTTTTTAAAGAAAAGCTAGGATATTTAGGGTTAAATGGAAGTGCCACATATGCTTGCCAATTCGATGATGTATTTATTCCAGATGATTGGGTTATTGCTGAACAAGCGGATTCATTTGTAGAAAAAATCCGACCAGCCTTTGTTCTTTACCAAATTCCACTTGGGTTTGGAGTAACAGGAGCATCCATTCAATCGATTGATAAAGTATGTAGTAGACAGGCAGGATGCAATAAATATCTAGCTGTTCAATCCGATGAATTATCGGAGGAGTTACAACAGTTGAGGTCACAATTAGAACATTATATTACTCAAACTGATTTGCGGGAACAATGGAAAGGGTTATTAAATGTAAGATTGCAAACAGTACATTTAACTTCAAAAGCTACGCATGCTTGCATGCTTCATCAAGGTAGTGCTGGTTACTTGAAGTGTAGCCCACCGTCAAGACGGTTGAGAGAATCATATTTCTTTGTTAATTTAACACCAACGGTAAGGCATTTGGGGAAAATGCTTAGTTGATAAGTATTGTTTAAAGCAAAAGGCCAAGGGGAAAATTGGTCTTTTGCTTTTTGAATTGCTAATATTTTCAATGTCATAATGCATACCAAACTGGCTATACTTGTTATGCAAGATGAATATTATAGTTAGGGTTGAAAGATAGATGATTAAAGCAGGCATTGTATTATTAGTTTTAGGAATTATTACAACCATTGTAGCGTCGAGTATGAGTAATCCTGATCCTATCATGAATTATGTTCAAGCGGGTGGCTTCCTTCTTGGGGTAATAGGAATATTCTTAATGGAAACAAATCGAAGAAAGAAGTTCAAGAAGTAAGAGGGGTTGTCCTGAAAGTGGTTTTAAGTCAATTTCAGGGCGCCTCTTTATGCTTTTTTTAGCCATTTGATGATGGGAATCATAAGTGAAGAAGCAATCTGGATTGCTTTTCGAAGAGTTTGATTTTGAGAAATTTGCAACAATCAGTTGCGTTCATTGCCAACTCCTGTCAAACTAAGAAAAGAATAAACTTCGATGAAATGCGTAGGTGACGATTTTGATAGAAATTAAAAGATCCCCTCTCGGTGATGGAGAGTTCAATAGAGGAGTATTTGCGAAGCAAGATATTAAGAAAGGTACTTTAATTCATGAAGCGCCAGTAATATCTTTCCCAAATGCTGAACATGAACATATTGAGAAAACATTGCTTGCTGATTATGTATTTGAGTACGGTATTAATCATACAGCGATTCTCTTAGGCTATGGAATGTTATTTAATCATTCTTATGAGCCGAATGCAGAATATGAAATTAACTTTGATAACCATACATTTGATTTCTATGCTTATACAGATATTAAGGCTGGCGAAGAAGTATTAATCAATTATAATGGCGATGTTGATATTGATGATCCTCTATGGTTTAACGAAGGTAAGGAAGATAAAGAGTAACAGTGCAATATAAGGAAGTGAAAAAGGATGTATTTAACTGTTGAAGAAACAGCGGAATATTTATCTGTATCAATCCCTTATGTAGAAAATTTAATTCTTCAAGGGAAAATCAGAGCCTTACATGACGGAGAACAGTATTTAATTTACAAAGAGCAGTTTAAAACTCATTTAGAACAGTTGGAGAAATACCGCATTCTTGTAGAGGAACTACAGAATGAACCTATACCTGAAGATATAGATATTAAAGATGAAGATTGAGGAGATGTCCTCAATCTTCTTTTTTTATCGGCTTGTGAAATTGAAAAAGTTACATTAGAACAAAGAACGTGCTAAATAGATAGCTGTTCCCCACATGACAATAGCAGAAATTTTATTGAATAGAAGGAGGATTCGACCATTATGATCTAATTGTCCAATGATTCTACCTGTAATACCTAAGCTAAAGAACCAAATCCAAGATACTAAAATACAGGATAAGGCAAAAGCTACTTTGTCAAAAGAGCTATATTGTAATGAACTAGTTCCAATAACTCCGATTGTATCAATGATTGCATGTGGATTTAATAGTGAAACCGAAGCAGCGAAAATGATTTGCTTCTTAGCTGATAAGGCGTTATTGTTATTAGAATCATCAATGGATGGTTTACTTCTCCAAGTCATGAATCCCATATAGAGCAGGAAACCAATCCCGATTAATAATAAGCTATTCTTAATCCAATAAGAATCAGCAACAATTACGCTGACACCAAGTATTGCAATCGAAATTAAGACAGTATCACAAATAGAGGCAGTGAATATAACGGGTAATGCTTTCCTAATATATGGATGAGAAACCCCTTGATTGAAAACGAAAACGTTTTGTACTCCAAGTGGCAAGATTAATCCAAATGCTAAAATGAATCCGTGAATAATTGCTTCAAACATTTTGAAAGTTTTCCCTCCTCTTTAAGCTTTCCTCAATTGTAAAGGAATGAAGTTGAATAATCTCCAACCAATGAATTGAATGTATACCCAACCAATCGTTATAATAGTTGGAAAAAAGGGTGGAGTATAGCACATGACTAAAGCATATTGGATTCCTACTAAAGGGTTGTCCATTCCACTTCATCAACAAATCTATGAATATATGAAGCAAAATATTATAAACGGTGAGTGGGTAGTAGGGACAAAAATCCCTCCACAACGTGAACTGGCAAAATTATATAATGTAAATCGAAGTACAATCGTTTATGCATTAGATGAATTAACAGCGGACGGATTAATTCAATCGAAGGTAGGAAAGGGTACATATGTAATCAATAATACATGGAATTTGCTTGCATCTGTTCCATCGCCTGATTGGAATAGTTATGTTCGGGCGGGTACGCATCAACCTAATTTGCAAACTATTCAAGAAATTAATCGGATGGAATTTGAGCCAAACTTCATAAGGCTAGGTACAGGAGAACTAGCACCGGAATTGCTCCCTATTCATCGAATGAATGCAGTCTTTCAAGAGAGTGGAGCGCATCAACTTTCACTAGGATATCCAGAATCGAAAGGTAGTTTGTTTCTGCGAGAATGCTTGAGTGATTATTTGAAAACAAAAGGAATAGTAGCATCACCTTCTTCAATACTAATTGTTTCGGGAGGATTACAAGCTCTACAATTAATTTCGCTCGGGCTATTACAACGAGGTTCTACTATTCTTCATGAAACACCATCGTACTTAAATTCTGTACATATATTTTAATCTGCTGGTATGCAATTGCAGGGTGTTTCAATGGATGAGGAAGGAATTCAAGTACTTGATATCGGAAAGTTAAAGCGAAAACATAATGCTTCTTTGCTTTATAGCATACCATCGTTTCATAATCCAACCGGGATAGTCACATCTCAGGAAAGAAGACAAGTATTATTGGATACTTGTATGCAAGAAAGGCTGCCGATAATCGAAGATGATGCATATGGAGATTTATGGTTGGAAGAAGCAGCCCCTAAGCCGTTAAAAGCAATAGATCATCAAGGCTTAGTTTTGTATATGGGCAGTATGTCAAAAACATTAGGGCCAGGTTTAAGAATTGGATGGATTGTTGCTCCACAAGCGGTGATTGACAGACTAGCAGATATTAAAATGCAGACGGATTATGGATCTAGTACTCTATCACAGTTTGCAGTTGCGGAATGGTTAGCGACTGGATTATATGAGGAGCATTTGAAGACTATTCGATTAGAGCTTAAGCTTAGACGTGATTATATGTTGGCTATATTGAATAAATACTTCCGAGATATTGCTTGTTGGAGTATTCCGAGGGGAGGATTTTATATTTGGTTGTCTCTAAATAAGAAGGTTTCTACAAAACAATTATTTATGAGAGCTGTCAAAGAAGGTATTTTGTTAAATCCAGGGTATGTTTATGATCGAAAGGATCAAACACATATACGGCTATCTTATTCGTATGCACAATTTGATGAAATGAAAGATGGCTTAATGAGGTTGGCGTCGTTATTAAAGGCTCATACTTAATATAAAAAACCACTGAAGTTGAGCATATCAACATTCAGTGGTTATTCAAATAAGTGAGTGCCGTAGCAAGAAGTACCTTCGCCCCGATTACCATGCTTCTCTCGTCAATGTCGAATTTGGGATGATGACTTGGCACGATGAGACCATGTTCTTCATTACCTGAACCGGTGAAAAAGAATGTACCAGGCACCTCTTGTAAATAATATGCAAAGTCTTCACCTGCCATGACAGGTTGCATCAATTTTACATTTTCTTTTCCAACAATCGGTATTGCATTTTCTATCAGTAGCTTTGTTTCTGTATCATGATTTATAAGAGGCGGGTAGCCTTTTTTAAATTGAAATTTGTAAGCAGCATTGGCTCCCTCACAAGTAGCTGCGATGATTTTTTCCATATGAGTAATGATGCTATCAAGAACAGCGTTATCATATACGCGTACGGAGCCAGAAATACTTGCTGAATGAGGTATGACATCATATCCTTGTCCAGCGTGAAATGTTGTAACAGATAATACGGCAGGCTGTAAAGGGTCAATTCTGCGGCTAACGATTTGTTGCAATTGACCCACAATCGATGTCCCAATCGTAATAGGATCAATCGTCTCATGTGGATTAGAGCCATGCCCACCGCTTCCGATGATTTCTAAATCAAAGACGCCTCCACCAGCCATCATTGCTCCACTGCGACAATAAATTTCACCTGTTGAAACGCCAGACCACATATGCGTACCGAAAATAGCATCTACACCGTCTAAGCAGCCTGCTTCAATCATTGGTTTAGCTCCACCAGGGGATACTTCTTCACCAAATTGATGAATGAGAACGACATTACCTTTTAGTTCGTGTTTCACTTCTGATAGTACCTTTGCAATTGCGAGTAAAATCGTCGTATGTGCATCATGTCCACATGCATGCATTACACCTGGTACGGTCGATTTATAAGGAACACCTTTCTCATCTTGAATAGGAAGAGCATCGAAGTCAGCTCGAAGCGCGACTGTTTTCCCAGGTTTACCACCTCGAATATAGCCAACGACACCATTGCCACCGAAGTTTGTTTTCACTTCAATTCCTAAATTGTTAAGATAATCAGAGATTTTTTGGGGCGTATGTACTTCCTGAAAAGAGAGCTCAGGGTGTTGATGAAAATGTCGTCTGAGCTCAACCATTTCAGGATATAGTTCTTCAAGTCTATACAGTATTTTTTTCATTAACGAATCACCTTACTTGTTATTTAGAAAGTCAACAGCAGTTGATGCTAGTATTTTAGCTGCAATTAACATGCTTCTTTCATCAATATCAAATTTTGCATGATGATGTGGATAGATAATATCAGTATCTTTGTTTCCAGCACCAGTAAAGAAATAAGTGCCAGGTACTTTCTGTACATAATAAGAAAAATCTTCAGCTGCCATGCTAGGATCAATTTGTTTTACGTTATCTTCACCAATGATATCAATTGCCTTTTTCTTTAATAACTCTGTTTCTGCTTCATGGTTGATAACAGCAGGGTAGCCCTTTTCATAATTGAAAGTATAAGTAGCTCCTGCATGTTCACAATTATAGGCAATGATATTTTGCATATGCTTAATGATTTCATCTTGTACTGCTGCGTCGAATGTACGAACTGTTCCAGATATTCGAGCTGTCGTCGGAATAACATTAAATGCTTTGCCAGCGTTGAATGTGGCAACGGTAAGAACGGCAGGTTTTAATGGGTCGATGCGCCTGCTAACAATTTGTTGTAGTTGTTGAACAATTGATGTACCGAGAGCAATTGGATCAACCGTAGCATGAGGTACTGCTCCGTGGCCACCTCTCCCAATGATTTCAATATCAAATCCATCAGCACCAGCCATGAAAGCGCCACTTCGATAACCGATTTCACCTACAGGAATTGGCGACCACAAATGTGTGCCAAAGATGGCGTCTACACCATCTAAGCAGCCAGCTTCAATCATTGGTTTGGCTCCACCTGGTACAATTTCTTCTGCAAACTGATGGATAAGGACCACATTACCTGCTAATTCGTCTTTGATTTCTGATAAAACTTTTGCCACACTTAGCAAAATAGTGGTATGTCCGTCGTGCCCACAAGCATGCATTACACCAGGTACAGTAGATTTATAAGGAACGTCTTTCTCATCTTGAATAGGTAGAGCGTCAAAGTCAGCACGTAATGCGACTGTTTTGCCTGGCTTACCTCCGCGTATATAGCCGACAACTCCACGACCGCCAACACCTGTATGTACTTCCACTCCTAGATTGGTTAAATATTCTGCGATTTTCTTTGGAGTATGTACCTCATGAAAGGATAATTCAGGATGCTGATGAAAATAGCGTCTCAGTTCAACCATTTCTGGATACAGCTGCTCAAGCCTTTCGTTTAAATATGACATTATACATCCCCCTTAATATTAGTTAATAATTACCTTTACTTTAATTTACTTTATAAATGTATTCAAGGGTAATATCATTATTATTATATGAATTCCGATAAGAATATAAGGAATTTGATTGGAGGCATTCATTTTGGGGAATAATAAGTTCCTTTGTTTGTTCCTAATTGAATGAGATTTGCAGATTTTAATAATCGTTTAGCTGTATTTCTAGAAGAAACTTGCAGGAAGTCCCGTAATTGAATGTTGGTTATGGATGAATTTATAAGGGAGAAATAGTCTAATAGCGCATATTGGAATGCCATTTTATCATTTAAATAGCATTTTGGACAAAACCAAGTGTAGCGTTGTTGTTCCATAGGAATGAAAGAACATTTGGGGCAATTAACACCTTTTATTAAATCTTCGTAAGTTAGTTGAAACTTGTTTAGAACATTTTCATCATTTTCTCGATGCATATTTTTAAGATTTTTTGCTAGTTTTTTAATGTCTCTAATAGTAATGAGTGCTTGAGTATATAGTTTGGAAAGTTCTTTTATTTTAGAAGTGAGTTTATCGGGGCGGATTAATGGAAAAGTGCCTGTGGTAAGATTAGGTGTTTTTTTGATAATGGATTGAGGATTACTGAGAATGACGGTTGTTAATATGGGGATAGGATGTATTAAAGACTGTTTTGATAGCCAGTATTGCAATTGTTGCCTTTGTCGATGGACTTGTAAAATAGGATCCTTAAAAACAGATTCTTTATTTTCATGATGTCTTATTAATTGTTGAAATTCAGGATCATACGTAATGGTCCCTACAATATTTTTTACTTCAATTATTAAGAAATAAGTTTGAGTTAGAATGAGTAAGTCCATTTGAAAGTAATAGTTATTTTGCTGTGAGGGTAGCCGCAAATTGTGTAATATAAATCATTCATCAGATGGAAGAAAACTTAGATAATAATCTAAAGATTTTTCACCACGATATCCAGCAATTATTTTTCCTAATTCATTTTCAATTATTTTTTTCTTAGGATGTTTATCTGGAAGTCTTCTCAGTAGTGCCTCATATTTGGTCGCTAGCAAAGGATAAGTTCGTTCTTTTAAAATCATACATTCACCTCGTTTTTTATGATATATTTTTAAATTCGATTAAAAAAGAGATTATCCTTCAGGAGAGTTAATTTTTTGAAAAAAAACGGGAGAAGAATGTCGGAAAAATTAAATTAAGATTAATATATGGAGTGAAGAACGAAATATATGAGCGGAGAACGAAATATATGAGCGGAGAACGAAATATATGAGCGGAGAACGAAAAATATGAGTGGAGAACGAAAAATATGAGTGGAGAACGAAAAATATGAGTGGAGAACGAAAAATATGAGTGGAGCACGAAATATATGAGCAGAGAACAAAATATATGAGCTGAGAACAAAATATATGAGCGGAGAACAAAATATATGAGTAGAGAACAAAATATATGAGCGGAGAACGAAATATATGAGCGGAGAACAAATTATCCGAGCGGGTACCCAAATAAAAGTAAGGCCAAGCACAACCTATCATAGCGTTGTGCTTGGCATAATGCTTTGTGGAAAGCGGAATATATTGTCTGGATCGTATTTAGCTTTAATTTCTTGTAATCTTTTATAATTATCGCCATAGTAGGTGGTCTGCCAGTTCTGAATAAATAAATCTGGCCAGTTCACATAATCACCGTTTGTATATCTACCTAGGGACTTTCGTACAGATTCAACCCAGCGGATGTTTTGACGTCGTTCATGATGGCAAGACCATGTTGCATTATATTCTTGTGCAATGATTGAATCGCGATAGAAGAATGCTGTATCTTCTGGTTCAATACAACCTGCTTTGCCGCAGAGAGATTGCTGCCAAATTGCACAATTTTCACTTGGTGCTTTTTCTAATAATCGTTTCATAAGAGATAAGGCTTCTTGAGGAAACGGTTCTTGTACAAATGAACCGGATCTTTTGAATGGAGCAGGCTCGTTTTCTGCAGGGTCATCAAAGAAACGAGTGGCATTAATGAAAGAAGTGTTTTTGATTTTAATACTACAAGGTTTGCAGGCTTTTACAAGAGGTTGAATGAGTTTCAACAGCTCCTCTTTTGAGCCGACCAATTGACCCTGCGCAATAATAGTTCGATTCGCTTTCATTTCAATAGAAGAAGTTAGACGACAATCTGTGTAGGGGGCCCAATTTTGCCAAGTATCATAAGCACATTCGAAGTCTTCCCAAGCCCATTCAATAGAAAAAATAGACACATTATGAATACTATGCGTTTGAAACGTTAAATTCGTCACGATGCCAAAGTTTCCACCACCGCCGCCTTGTAAGGCCCAAAATAAATCACGATGATTGTGCTTGTTTGTTGTTACTACTTTACCAGATGCAAGAACAACTTCTGCTTCGAGTAAGTTATCGCAAGTAAGTCCGAACACTCTAGTTAAATAGCCAATCCCTCCACCAAGCGTAAGCCCTACCAACCCAACGTTTGCTACTGTTCCAGCTGGGATTGTTTGACCATGTTTCCATAGTTTTTTATATACATCCCCTAATTCAGCACCAGCTTCAATTGATGCGATACTTTCCATTGTATCAACATGTATTCGATTCATCTCACTTATATCGATTACGAGCCCGTCATTTAGGAGTGAAAAGTTTTCATAACTATGTCGACCGCTTCTGATTCGAAAAGGTATACAATTTTCTTTTGCCCATAATAAGGCGTTTACAACATCAGTGGTACATTGGCAAAAGACAATGATTTTTGGATAAAAAGGGATGTTAGTATTAATATTCGTTCTTGCCTCATTGTAATCAGGATCTTTTGGTGTCACAATTCTCCCAGTTAGTTTCAATGTGAAAATCCCTCCAATAAACTATTGATTGATACATCTTATGATAATTACCTAATCAAAGACCGGGTTTTTAAGAAGTTTTAATATTTGCTATATATGAAGAAAAATCGATATAATTTAAAATGATAATCATTATCAGTTGAGCGGAGGGGTAGAATGAATTTAGAGGATGTAATTAAAGGGAGAAGATCAATTAAACGATTTGAAGAACGAGAAGTATCGCCTGAGTTAATTCAAGAGTTATTGGATATAGCAGTGTGGGCACCTAATCATCGTATGACTGAGCCGTGGCGTTTTATTATGTTTTATGGAGAAGGTAAAGAAAGGCTTGCTGCAACGGTTCGCCAAATGAAGGAGAACAAAGAACCAGATCCATCAAAGAAGAAGAGTGAAGGCGAAAAAATCTATAATAAGCTGATGGCCAATCCGATGTTCCTTATGGTTGTGATGGAAGAAGACCCTAATCTTGTAACGAGAGAGGAAGATTTTGCAGCCACTAGTTGTGTTATTCAAAACTTTAGTTTACTAGCATGGGAGAAAGGTATTGGTATGACATGGCATTCGTATGGTTGGCTACAAGATGCAATGGTTCGAGAAGCATTAGGAATTAAACCAGGTGAAAGAGCGATTGCTAATATGCACATTGGGTATCCAGCGATGTTACCAAAAGAACGTGAAAGAAAGACCATGAAGGAATTATTAACTATAGTAAATCAGTAAATAAGAAAGCCCTAAGTCACAGTACTTAGGGCTTATGTGTGTTCCTTTATCTTAAAAGGAAGAGGGTTCCAGCACATACGGAGCTAAACAGTGCACTTGCGCTGTTCTTATAACCCCATCGCCTGCGCTGTTGTTGCGCCTACCATGCCGTTTGGTGATAGTTTCTTACTTATTTGGAATTGCTTAACGGCACGTTCTGTTCCTGCACCGAAGGTTCCGTCAACTCCGTTAGGGTTAAAACCAAGTTGTAGAAGGCGTTTTTGAACAATGCGCACGGCTTCATTACGATCACCTTTCTTCATGAAAGGTAAAGCGACATTTACATTACCACTTGCTTTATATCCATTAGCTGTTGCGATGGCATTGAAGCCTTTAGTTGAATTTGTGATGATAACGGGTGTGTTGACTGCAACATGATCAAACAACCATTGGATTTGTTCATTATACATGCGTACACAACCAGCGCTTACGTAATTCCCAATGGATGCAGGATTATTATTTCCGTGAATGGCATAGGTTGTTCCCCATGTACCTCTTGCATTAATACCTAACCAACGGTTGCCTAGCGGGTTTTTTGCACTACCTCCAGGTATATTTCCAGCATAATATGGTCTGTTTTTGATTTTATTTACAATGTTAAATTTACCTTCTGGTGTCATAGATGCTTGTCGACCCGTTCCAACAAGGAATAATTTTGTTATCCTCCCATTTTCATAGTAGGCTAATTGATTGTTCTTTTTATTAATAATAATCAGTTGTTGACCTGCTGCTTCCGTTGTTGGAATGAATGAAGCAAACATACAGAACACAAGTACAGCAAGTAAAATCCTAATCTTCTTTCGCAAACAAATTCCCTCCTAAAAATAATCACCTTAATATAAGTATGAATGTAGCTATAAAAGTTGTTAATGTTAAGTTCAGAATATTAACAACTATAAGATTAAATAAGTATATTATGAAAGTATTATAGATTTAATAGGCTTCTTTTCCTAATTTATTCCGCTCCTAATGGTTTATAAATGAATACTCTCTGAATATAATACATTGGATAAATAGGGAAGAAATAACAAGTGAAAAATATTTCTACCTTTTTAGCTTGTATGAATTAGATTGATGAGATGCTTTCTATTATTTTAGCAATCTAATAATCTATACTTTTGTACGTTAAACGAATATTGCGATAAAGTATTATAACTTTTTAAAAATTTAATCAAAAAATAAATATTCATATAGTTGCATAAAAATAAGTGTATGTTATAATATATTGATATATCAGAAGGTTATAAAACATACGTACATTTAATAGACAACAATATGAAGGAGTTTTTCATCATGAAAAAAATGACGGTTGGTTTTATGCTGTTATGCGCCTTTTTACTAGCCTTAACAGGTTGTGGAACGAAAGATAACAGTAAAGATTCAGGAGATAAGGCAGAGAAGAAAACATTACGTGTCGTAACAGATGCAGCTTATGCACCAATGGAATTCTTAGATAAAGATGAAGTAAAAGGTTTCGATGTTGACTTTGCAAAAGCTGTTGCAGAAGCAGCTGGATATGATGTGAAGGTAGATCATGTTGGATGGGATCCAATGTTTGTAGAGTTAGATAATAAGCGTGCTGATATGGCGGTAGCGGCTATTACTATTGATAAAGATCGTAAGAAAACATATGATTTCACACATCCATACTATCTATCTACTTTAAAGATTTTAGTTCCAAAGGGAAGCTCAATTAAAAGCGCAGCTGACTTGAAAGGTAAAAAAGTAGCTGTACAAGGTGGAACTACAGGTAATATTGCTGCTGAAAAATTACTAGGTAAAAATAGTGAAAATATTAAAAAATTCGAAAGTAACAATCTAGCAATCATGGAATTAACTAAAGGTGGAGCAGATGCAGTAGTTGCTGATAGTGCTATTGTGGATGAATATGCGAAGAACAATCCAAAGGATAAATTGACAGTTATTGAAGATAACGCAGCTTTTGGAGCTGAATTCTACGGAATCATGCTTGCAAAAGGAAATGAGGATTTACAAAAAGAACTGAATAAAGCGATTAATACAATCTTTGAAAATGGTAAATATAAAGAAATTTATCAAAAATGGTTTGGTATTGATCCAGATATAGAATTATTGAAAAAACAACAAGAGAAATAAGAACATAAGCTAAAAATTGCGTAACAGACTTTCAATAGTTACGCAATTTTTGCCATTTATTTTAGTAAATGAACGAACTCAGGAGGATATTGTATGGATTTTCGCTTCGATATAATAGTGGAGTATGCGCCTTTTCTATTAAAAGGAACACTATATACAATTGGTTTATCATTTGTTGGGATTCTATTTGGGATGATCCTAGGTTTGCTAATTGGTTTAGGGAAAATGATGCGCAACAAATGGCTATCGTGGCCATTTAAATTATATATTACGGTGTTTAGAGGAACACCATTACTAGTACAAGTATTAATTATTCACTTTGGTGTTGTACCTATGTTCATGGGGGATACAAATGCAGTTCTTGCTACGGCAGTTGCGTTATCTCTTAACTCAGGTGCTTATATTGCTGAAATCTTCCGTGCTGGTATTCAATCGATTGAAAAAGGCCAAATGGAAGCAGCTCGCTCTCTGGGGATGACACACATCCAAGCGATGAAGCATGTTATTTTACCTCAAGCGACGAAACGTATTATTCCACCGCTTGGAAATGAATTTATCGTCCTTATTAAAGAATCATCTATAGCATGTATTATTGCGGCTCCAGAGCTTATGTATTGGGGAAGAGCGATGGGGTCACAGTACTTTAAAGTTTGGGAACCATACTTAACTGCGGCTGTTATTTATTTGATTATAACTGTTTCTTTAAGTTATGTATTAAATCGTATTGAAAGAAGGCTGGAAACAAGATGATAAAAGTCGAACAGCTGAAAAAATCATTTGGAAAACATGAAGTATTAAAAGATATAAATGTAATGATACAACCAAAAGAAGTTGTCGTGGTAATCGGTCCTTCTGGTTCTGGTAAATCAACGTTTTTGCGTTGTATTAATCTGCTAGAAGAAATTACTGGAGGACATATCTATATAGAAGGCTTAGATATCGCCAATCCAAAGACGGATATTAACCGTTTGCGTATGGACGTAGGTATGGTATTCCAACAATTTAACCTGTTTCCACATAAAACAGTACTTGAAAACATCACGCTTGCTCCAACTAAAGTAAAAGGAGTTCCTTTGGAACAAGCAAAGCAAAAAGGATTAGAGCTATTACGTAAAGTAGGACTTGAAGATAAGGCAAATGCGTATCCAGACTCATTATCTGGTGGACAGAAACAACGTGTAGCTATTGCTAGAGCATTAGCTATGGAGCCAAAAGTGATGCTCTTTGATGAGCCAACCTCAGCACTTGATCCAGAAATGGTTGGTGAAGTGCTTGAAGTAATGAAGCAGCTTGCCAAAGAAGGTATGACAATGGTTGTCGTAACGCATGAAATGGGATTTGCGCGTGAGGTTGGAGATCGCGTGATTTTCATGGACGAAGGATATGTAATTGAAGAGAATAAACCAGTTGAAATCTTTGAACACCCACAGCATGAAAGAACGAAATCTTTCTTGAGTAAGGTTTTATAAGACGATTCATAAGCCGGCAGAAGTGATTTTGTCGGCTTTTTTAGAAGATAAGAAAGTATATAATTTTGAATGGTGTCTAGCTCCAGCGCCCAGCGACTAGTAGATTTCGCCCATCTCCCTACGATAAGTCAACACGAAAAAGGCTACTGCCTCTTCGTATTTCCTTTATCTCAGTCGAAGTGCTCCAATCTATACGTCGCAAAGCGGGCGCTTACGCTTTTCTTAGAAATTTTCATTTTTTCTAGTGAACAGGCATATGAATGTTCCAAAGGGGCTGGTTCCTTATGAAAAGATGGAGATATCGAACAGGAATGAAAGTGCGACGTAAGCCTTTAAGTATGCCTAAGGTATTGTGGTATTCTTTTCTCATTTTTTTAGGCTTTAATTTTATGTCGCTCTGGTTAGTTGATAAGGCAATTACACCAATCATTAAAGATGTAGCAAAGACAGAAGTGAAGCGTATTGCAACGGAAGCGATTGATGAAGCAGTTTATAAGAATATAAGGAATCAAGTGGATCTTGATGAATTAATAATAGAAAAGAAGCGGGATGGGCTTCCATCGACATATAGTTTTAATCCGAAGGTCTACTATGATGTGTTAACACTCACAACGAAGGATATTGAGAAACGATTAGGAATTAAGCATATGGATGATAAATCTAGTCGTAATATTAATGATGTACAAGATGCTCAGATTCAAAATATTGTGTATAAGATTCCTCTAGGCGTAGCAACGGGGAATTCGTTATTAGCAAACTTTGGTCCAGAAATCCCTGTCGAGTTATCGTTAGTTCGAGATGTAGAGTCTAAATTTCGAACAGTAATGACAGATGGAGGAATTAACAACACTTTGTTAGAGTTGTTTGTTGATTTTGAACTAGATATCCAAATTGTAATTCCTTACTTTTCGGATGAAGAACCAATAAAGTTCCAAGCGAAAATTGGTGATATATTTATTCCTGGTGAAGTGCCAGAATATTATAGTAATGGTGGGAGTTTACCACCGCCTGTTAAGGTTGAAACCAAGAAGAAGGAAGTTAAATAGCTATATTTTTATGAAACTCGTAAAAAAATCGTCTATTTATGTGATTAAGATAGAAAAGTGTTGCAAGTTTTATTCCGAAAGTTCATAATAATATAAAATTATCTGAGTATTTTAACGTTTAGGAGAGGTCAGAATGAAAGTTGTAAAATTTGGAGGATCTTCATTAGCGTCAGGAGAGCAATTGCAAAAAGTATATAGCATTGTTATGAGTGATCCTGAAAGAAAGATTGTCGTCGTTTCAGCACCAGGAAAAAGGTCGTCAGACGATATTAAGGTAACAGATTTATTAATAGAGTGTGTGGAGCAATACTTAAGTAATAGCAAAGAAAATGCACCGGTTGCAACTTTATTGGAAAGATATTCAAGCATTGCACAAGAATTGAATTTACCGAAGGATGTAATGGAAGCAATTGAAGCAGATATTTATAAAGTACTTGAAGGCGACCAAAGCAAACCTGAGAAATATATGGATGCTGTGAAAGCAAGTGGGGAAGATAATAGTGCGAAGCTTATTGCAGCTTTCTTCCGTAGCATGGGTACAGATGCGGTTTATGTAAACCCGAAAGATGCAGGTCTTTATGTAAGTGATGAGCCAGGTAATGCTCAAGTATTACCACAATCCTATGAGAATTTGTATAAGCTAAGAGAGTATGAGGGAATTGTTGTATTCCCAGGTTTCTTTGGATTTACACTTGATGGGGAAATTGCTACATTCTCTCGTAGCGGTTCTGATATTACAGGGTCAATTCTGGCTAATGGTACGAAAGCGAAAGTATATGAGAACTTCACAGATGTTGATGCAGTGTATTCTGTAAATCCTACAATTGTAGAAAACCCTAAGGAAATTAAAGAGCTTACTTATCGTGAAATGCGAGAACTTTCTTACGCAGGTTTCTCAGTGTTCCATGATGAAGCGTTAATTCCTGCATTCCGAGCAGGTATTCCTGTAAACGTAAAGAATACAAACAATCCTTCTGCTCCAGGAACATTAATTGTGAATGAACGCCATAATACAAATGGGCCTGTTATCGGTATTGCATCTGATAAAGGTTTCTGTAGTATTTATGTAAGTAAATATTTAATGAACAGAGAGTTAGGATTTGGTCGTAAGTTAATGCAAATCTTAGAAGACTATGGTGTGTCTTATGAACATTCACCATCAGGTATTGATGATATGACGGTTGTTCTTAAAGAAGATCAGTTAGATCCAGAAAAAGAAGCGAAAATCGTTGCAAGAATTTATGATGAATTACATGCCGATAAAGTTGAGATAGATCATGGTTTGGCACTGCTTATGGTCGTAGGTGAAGGTATGCGTCATAATGTTGGTACAACAGCGAAGGCTTCACAAGCACTTGCTGATGCTGGTGTTAATATTGAAATGATTAACCAAGGTTCTTCTGAAGTAAGTATGATGTTCGGAATTAAAGCTGTTAATGAGAAGAAAGCTGTTAAAGCATTGTATGATGCCTTTTTTGTAGGTGTGCCTGCTTTATAATAAACAAAAAAAACACTCCTGTTATGGGAGTGTTTTTCATTATTCGCAACAACAATCATCTAATTGTTGAAGTAGTAGTTTATATATCATATAGCCAATTAAAGAAACGAGTAGAAATATAATGTGAAATGTTATGTATTGAATCAATGGATGCTGAACCCTACATGATAACGTGTCTTCAATAATTACAATGATCATGAATGAAGTCATCATAATAGAGAACTTTCGTAGCTTATTTTTTGTTTCGGTTGGATTACTTTCAGTTGCGATTGTCATAAATGCACCCCTTATTTAAGATAACACAAAAGATGGAAAATACATTGTATTTTTGTATGGATATAGAAGATTTAAAGCATAAGAAGTTTGATCAAGTGAAATTCACCTTCCAATGTAGCTAATCTTATAAGTAAAGAAGCTTATTCAAAACATTTGAATAAGCTTCTTTTGGGTTGTTTAAGCGAAAGAGTGTGGCCTTCTTATAAAATTGGTGAAAGTAATCTTGAAATAGATTCTTTAAAACGGATGAAATAGGAGCGTTTACTATACTCCATTAATGTTAATCGATGACAGAACTTGATATCATCTGTAAAAGCTTGAGCAAGTTGCTTAGACACTTTGCAATTATAAATAAAGGCGTTTACTTCAAAATTTAGACGGAAGCTGCGTACATCGATATTAGCTGTACCAACTGACGATACTTCTTCATCAATGATAATCATTTTAGCGTGAATAAAGCCATTTTCATAAATATATACTTTAGCCCCTGTTTTTAATAATTCTCCTATGTTGGACAGGGTAGCCCAATAAACGAACATATGGTCAGGTTTGTTCGGTATCATGATTTTAACATCTTTTCCTGTTAAACACGCCGTTCGAAGGGCATCGAGTAAGCTAGCGTCTGGTATGAAGTAAGGTGTTTGAATTAGAATGGATTTCTTAGCTGACATAATCAATTTAATATAGCCAAGTTTAATTTGTTCCCATTCTGAATCAGGCCCACTAGTGACGATTTGAACTCCTACATCCCCATCAACCTTTCTAGGTGGGAATAGTGAAGGGTTATACGCAATATCATGTCGATGAGATGCTTGATTCCAGTCAAGGATAAAGCGTATCTGCATGGCATATACAGCACTTCCAGTAAGACGTAAATGCGTATCACGCCAATATCCAAACTTTGGATTGTGTCCTAAATATTCATCACCTACATTAAATCCACCTACGTACCCAACGTTACCATCTATAATGACAAGCTTTCGGTGATTTCGATAATTCATGCGGAGGTTAATAAGGTGAAACTTAGACGGGAAGAAGACTTCTACTTCTCCTCCTGCTTCTCTTAGTTCGGCGAAGGCTTTCTTTTTTAAACCACGTGAACCTAATTCGTCGTATAGAACACGTACTTTTACGCCTTCTTTTGCTTTTTTGGTAAGTTCTGCGATTACTTCTTTTCCTAAGTTATCATTTTTGATGATGTAATATTGCATATGGATGAAACGCTCTGCTTCTCGAATGTCTTGAATTAGATTTTTGAACTTTTCTTTGCCGTCCGTAAAAATGGTTACATCATTATTTTCAGATAATAGGGCACCATTATTCGTTAAATGCATATAAATTAAATCAAAATGCTGCTTTACGGAGATATTACGAAAGGAATATGTATTTTCTTTCAATTCGATTGCTTGTTCTGTAATCATCTCTTTTAATCCGATTTTCTTTTGATCATCCCATTGAAATAGTTTCTCACGCCTTAAATTTTGACCGAAAGTTAAATATAGGACAAACCCTAGTAGAGGTATGAAGAATAAGACAAGTAGCCAACCCCAAGTGGAGGAAATATCTCTTCGCTCTCGAAAAATTACGAAAATCGCTAGGAAAATGTTTAATCCTAAACAAACATTAATCGTTATACTCAGTATATGATTCATATGTATAGGTCCTCTTTCATGTAATTAAATCGTTATTCAATTATTATAATACGCAAATTCTTTAGAGTGTAGCAAATCAATTGTTCTTGAAGATAGTGTGAGATGGAAGTTAAAAAATTCGGAAAAAAAACCAAAAAAGGGTAAGATATATATACTTATCGGTTGTGGAAAACGGATGCACAGCTTTTCTTCAAAGGGGGGCGATGGTTTGAAAGTGATTGGGCAGTTTCTAAAACCGTATAAATTAGCTGCGGTTATTGCCATTATTTTTATGTTAGCCGAATTGGCAGTGGAATTATTCCAACCATTACTAATGGCTCAAATAATTAATGAAGGGGTAATGAAAGAGAATTTACATATTGTTATTGTCTGGGGAAGCGTAATGATTTTGTTTTCAATCCTAGCTTTTATAGCAGGGATTGCTAATACATTTTATGCGTCTCATGTAAGCCAAAGCTTCTCTTATGATATGAGGAAGACGTTGTTCAAACGTGTTCAATCATTATCATATTCTCAATTCACAATCTTTCCAAAAGGTTCATTGATGACGCGGCTAACGAACGATGTACAACAATTGCAAGTAACTGTATTTATGGTGTTACGCATAATGCTAAGAGCTCCTTTACTTATAATTGGTGGATTGGTAATGGCTTTTATTGTACATCCTTCGTTAGCAATGTTTCTTGGCGTGGTTGTTCCGCTTTTATTTGTATTTGTTGTTAACCTTTTCAACAAAGGCGGGAAGATGTTTAAAACTGTTCAGCAAAGATTAGATCAAGTGAATAATGTGATGAGTGAGAATTTAGCAGGGATGAAATTAATTCGTGCTTTTCGCAGAAGCGATTATGAGATTAATCGTTTTGAAGAAGTGAATAAGCAATTAAAGGAACGAACAGCTTCTGTTCTCCGCTTCATGGAAGTAACTATGCCGGCACTTTTATTATTAATGAATATGACAGTAATTTGTATTCTGTGGTTTGGAAATAAAGAAATTATGGTTGGAACAGCTAATGTTGGTGAGGTTGTTGCAATCGTAAATTATTCGACACGTATTACTTCTGCTTTATCCATGTTTTCCTTCCTCATAGTTATTTTTTCACGGTCGAAAGCATCTGCTTCAAGAATTGAGGAAGTTTTAGAAACACCGGCTGATATGAGTGATACGGCAAATGATGAACAGATAAAACAAATAAATGGGGAAGTTACATTTGAAAATGTAGGTTTCTATTATCAAGATGAAACAAGATGGGCACTGAAAAATGTTTCTTTTTCTGTTAAGCCGGGTCAAACGTTAGCAATCTTAGGTGCCACAGGCTCAGGGAAAACAACTGTCATGCATTTAATCCCACGATTGTATGATACATGTGAAGGTAAGGTATTGATTGATGGTGTAAACGTAAAGGATTATAACCAAGATTTCTTACGAAAACAAATCGGCATTGTGCCACAAGAAGCTTTACTTTTTACGGGTACAATTAGAGAAAATATATTGTGGGGTAAGCATGATGCGACTGATTCGGAAATACAAGCAGCTTGTGAACATGCTCAAATCGCTGAAACGATTAAGGAATTGCCGGAACAATTAGATACATTAATTGGTCAAAGAGGTGTGAATCTATCAGGAGGACAGCGCCAACGATTAACGATAGCTCGTGCATTAATTCGTAAGCCTAGTGTTTTGTTGTTAGACGATAGCACAAGTGCATTAGATTCGAAGACGGAACAAAAACTCTTAAAGGCGTTAGCTTCTTATAACGGGACAAAAATAATGGTGACACAAAAAATTAGTACGGCTCTTCATGCGGATCGTATCATGCTTTTACTGAATGGAGAGAAGGTAGCTGAAGGAACACATGAAGAACTACAGCGACACTCTTCTCTATATCGAGACATTATCACGTCTCAGCTTGAAGGAAGGAGAGAGAGCAATGTTATGGAAACAACTAAGTGAGCCATTTCATTATGAAAAAATCCTCCAATCAAGTGATTTTGAAAAGAAAATAACTAAAAAGAAGGCAAGAGCAAATGATACAAAGACAACTTTAGGAATCATTTGGCGTATGCTGACATTACAAAAAGGATTATTCTTTTTTGTGTTGTTTTTAGTAGTGATTAGCTCAGCGTTAGCATTAGCTGGTCCAGTATTAATAGGAAGGGTTATTGATGATTATATAGTTGCAAGGAAGCTGAATGGCTTGTCTACTATATTGTTCATGTTAATAGCGGTATACATTGTTTATTCACTATCATCTTGGTTACAAAATATTATCATGATTGGCATTGCTCAGCGAACTGTATTAAGTTTACGTACAAAGTTATTTAGTCATCTACACAAATTGCCAATTGCATTCTTCGATAAGCGCCAACAAGGAGAATTAATGAGTCGAGTAACTAATGATATTGAAAATGTTAGCTCTACTTTAAATAGCTCGGTTATTCAAGTGTTTTCAAGTACACTTACACTGATTGGAACACTCTCGGTCATGCTGTATCTTAGTCCGTTACTAGCTTTAATCACGATGATTATCATTCCAGTTATGTTTCTTGGGATGCGATGGATTACAAGTAGAACCGGTAAGCTATTTCAAAAGCAGCAGCAAAGCTTAGGAGAGTTAAATGGTGTAATTGAAGAAAGCATTTCTGGGCAGACGATTATTAAAGCTTTTTCTGCTGAAAGTAAGGTTAATGAACAATTTTTAGATAAAGTAGAGAAGCTTAAATTAACGGGATTTTGGTCGCAAACGTATTCGGGGATGATTCCCAAACTCATGAATGTGTTGAATAATGCTAGTTTTGCAATCATTGCTGGTGTAGGGGGTATATTTGCTCTTAAAGGGTGGATTACTATTGGCGTTATTGTCATATTTGTGGAGTTTGCTCGTCAGTTTACACGTCCGTTGAATGATTTAGCCAACCAATTTAATACGTTATTATCAGCGATTGCTGGAGCAGAGCGGGTATTTGAAATATTAAATACAGAAGAAGAAGGTATTGATGAACGAAACAAAGATGTTTTGCGGGATGTGAAAGGAGAAGTAAGCTTTCAGAATGTATCTTTCTCATATGAGGAAGAGGGTTCTACTCTTCGACATATTACGTTTACTGCAAAACCAGGCGACACAGTAGCACTTGTTGGACCAACAGGAGCAGGTAAAACGACGATTATTAATTTATTATCTCGTTTTTATAATTATAATGAAGGTGTTATTACAATTGATGGTGTTGATGTTACCTCTGTCACTCGAGCAAGTGTGAGAAAGCAAATGGCATTCGTATTGCAGGAATCTTTTTTATTTCAAGGAACTATTGAAGAGAATATTCGCTATGGTAGATTAGAGGCCAGTGAAGATGAAATAATCGAAGCAGCTAAGTTAGCTAATGCTCATTCGTTTATTGAACGTTTGCCGAATGGTTATCAAACGATGTTAAATAACGGAGGGAGTGGCTTAAGCCAAGGGCAAAGACAATTACTTGCCATAGCACGAGCTATTCTTGCTAATCCTATTATTTTGATTTTAGATGAAGCTACAAGTAGCATTGATACAATTACAGAATTGCATATTCAACAAGCATTGAAGCGACTTATGAAAGGGAGAACGAGTTTTGTAATTGCGCATCGTTTAAATACAATTAGAGAAGCAGATCAAATTATCGTCCTACAAAATGGAAGCATTATTGAAAGAGGTTTGCATCGAGAGTTAGTCCAGCAAGCGGGTTTTTATCATGATCTTGTGGAAGCAAGTTTACAAAATTAAATTGAATAGAGGGTATCCCCTATAGTAGGATACCCTCTTTTTATGTTGCAGAGCTTTTTTCGCTCAGATATAATTCTTTCTTTATCTTTGAAGTTGGGTTTCGGCAGTGGTATGTTCTTACCTAAACGATGTAAGCCCTACCTCTCATACATCCCTACGGCTCCGAAGCCGATCCGGTGTGAATAGGTTCTTTAGAACAACTACTGTACTAAATGTTGACCGATTCAAATGTTGATGCCTCCTGAGACAACCATATTTTTTATTTTTGAATGTTTTACCGCTCAATTTACTTCTTACTTAAGAGAAACTTCATAGATATAACAAGAAACAGAAGTAGTGAATCCACAATTCGCTACTGCAAGAATACTATGCAAAGCTCTCCATTATATTATCCTGTATAGGAAGTTTTAAACATGGAATATTTAATTCAGAAAATTTATGTTTCACTGAATTCATATAATGTTTACATTATTAAAGGAAATTATGCATGGAACATGTTAAGATGAACTTAACAAGGGAATTTCCAGAATAATTAATATGTTGAATTTCTTTGAAGAAATTATTAAAAAGCAAATTGGGTGGGTGATAGTTGTGAATATCCTTACAATTATTGAATTGGATAATTCAGAAGTGGAAAAAATTCTAGATGCTTCAATTGTTTTTCAAGAAGAAACAGTTTATGAAAATGTTATTTCGACTTGTGTCGAAGGCTTCAAGTGCAACAGAACAAATGAAATACTAGATTCGGATCATGCAATGGAAAAAGTATTTGTTATGTTAAAAGCAAATCACTATATTCCATCAGAAATCCAAGATTTTTCTTATGAACTTTCATCATGTGAAAGAATTAAAAGCAACACCCCAGAAAAAGACGAGTTACCTAAAATGGTATCTATCTCTTTCTCGCAATGCGTATAATTATAACATAATCTAAATCAGATAGCTAGTGATTTAGTTTTAGGATAATAGTATAGCATAAAAAATAAAAAGGTTCACTGTAATACGAAATGTACAGTGAACCTTTTTATTTTCTTATGCTTCAGTCGGTTTATGTGTAAACTTGTGGATGATTAATCCTATAATAATTCCTACAATACCAGGCAGAATCCAGCCAATGCCAAGTTCATAGAAAGGCATTATTTGTAGTAGGTTTGTTATTTTTTTATCTAATAAAGTGTTGTTTAACGTATCTAGAATACTGAAAATAGCTGTTAATGAAATACCTAATACATATACTACTCTACTGCTATTAATCAGGTCATCCATGAATACTAAAAGAATGAGTACAACGGCAATTGGATAAATCATGCCAAGTACAGGGACTGAGAATGACAAAATTGCGTTTAAGCCCATATTAGCAATGAGGCCACTTAGAACAGTGAGGACGATAGCCCATTGTTTATAACTGAGTCGAGGTATCAAGTTTGTGAAATACTCACTACAAGAGATAACAAGTCCGATTGATACGCACAAACAGGCAATAGTAAAGATTGCACCTAGTAGGATAATACCTCCATTACCAAATAATTGTTCCATAACTTGTGTTAGAACTGAAGCCCCATTATCGGTTTCGCCAAAAGCAGCGCCACTAGAAGCTCCTAGAAAGCCAAGGATACTATAGATGATAGCTAGAAGCGCACCTGCACCAAGCCCTGCAACCATCATAGAGAAGGAAATACTACGTTTGTTTGTAATACCTTGTGTACGAATAGTATTGGCTATCACTATACCAAATGCAAGGGATGCTAATAAGTCCATTGTTAAGTAACCATCTAAGAAGCCTTTGAAAAATGGGCCTTCACTATAAGCTTCAGTAGGTGATGTTGTTCCTCCTAAAGGAGTCACAATACTCTTTATTAAAATAATTAATATAAGAACAAGTAAAGTAGGTGTTAATAATTTTCCAAAGCGATCCACAAGTTTACTTGGTGAAAGACTCAGCCATAAAACAATGCAGAAGAAGACGATAGAATAAATGATAAGTGCTATCCCTAACATGCCTTCATCGCTTGACATATATGGTTTGACACCCATTTCAAATGCCACGGTTGCACATCGTGGAATAGCCATTAATGGCCCAATAGAAATATAAATAATAACAGGAAATAGAATAGAGAATAACGGAGAAACTCGGCCGCCGATAACATCTAATCCTCCCAGTTTGGCAACCGCTATAACCCCTAAAATCGGTAAGCCTACTGCTGATATGATGAATCCAGCCATTGAAATCCATGTTTCTGTACCTGATGCTCTTCCTAGGAAAGCAGGGAAAATTAAATTACCTGCACCGAAAAACATCGAGAATAGCATAAAGCTAATAAAAACTAATTGTTTGTTAGACAGTCGTTGCATGTGATACGTTCCTTTCTGAGTTGTTTGCTGTAGATGAGTATAACAATTTAAATATTATATTTCTATATTTTTCTGAAAAATATATGGTGTTCATATGTATAGGTTTGGATAATTATGAGTTATATACTAATATGGCTCTAGTGCTATTTTATTAGTATACCGATTCATTTTTCTTAACAAATTTTTAAATTCTTGTTATCCTGTAGATAAACTATTTTCAGAAAATAATGAAAAAATATGAAAATAATTCTACTTATGGGGGGATACAATTTGGAGTACGGTGTTATTATTTCCATCGTAATCTATATGGCGGGGATGCTTTTATTAGGTTACATGGCCTATAAAAGGACGTCGAACTTAACAGATTATATGTTAGGAGGACGAGATTTAGGTCCGGTCGTAACGGCGTTAAGTGCAGGAGCTTCAGATATGAGTGGTTGGTTACTTATGGGGTTACCAGGCTCTATGTATGTAGCGGGTTTAAGCGCTGGTTGGATAGTAGTAGGTTTAACATTGGGAGCATATATGAACTGGTTATATGTTGCGCCAAGACTACGCACTTATACAGAGATTGCAAATAATTCAATTACTATTCCAGATTATTTGGAAAACCGCTTCAAAGATTCATCTAGAATTTTACGTCTTACATCAGCACTTGTTATTTTAATATTTTTCACATTCTATACGTCTTCTGGGATGGTAGCTGGAGGAGAATTGTTTAAAACAGCATTTGGTATGGATTATCGAACAGGTATTATTGTTACAGCAACGGTTGTTATACTTTATACCTTATTCGGTGGCTTCTTAGCCGTAAGTTGGACAGATACAGTACAAGGATTAATTATGTTCCTTGCCTTAATTACGGTACCGACTGTTACTATTGCAAACATCGGAAATCCGAACATGACATTTGATACAATTCGTGCGATTGATCCTCATTTATTAAAAGCCTTCGAAGGAACGACAGCTATCGGTATTATTTCTTTACTAGCATGGGGACTTGGATACTTCGGACAACCTCATATTATCGTTCGTTTTATGGCTATCTCTTCTGTAAAAGAAATGAAGAAGGCTAGACGAGTGGGGATGAGCTGGATGCTTTTTTCTGTGGTTGGAGCTATGTTTACTGGGCTTGTTGGTATTGCTTATTTTAAGTTAACCAACCAAACATTAAGTAATCCAGAGACGGTGTTCATCGTATTGTCAGAGCAGTTGTTTCCATCCATTATTACTGGCTTCTTGCTAGCTGCGATATTAGCGGCGGTAATGAGTACTATTTCATCTCAATTACTTGTGACATCAAGTGCTTTAACGGAGGATTTCTTCAAGGCGTTTATTAAGCGTAATGCTTCTGATAAAGAACTCGTACTTGTTGGACGCATAGCTGTTCTAATAGTATCACTTATTGGATTAGTGCTGGCGTTAAATCCAAATGAAACTATTTTAAACTTGGTAGGGTATGCCTGGGCAGGATTTGGTGCGGCATTCGGACCTGTTATATTATTGAGCTTATATTGGAAGCGTATGACGAAGTGGAGTGCGTTAGCAGGAATGGTGGCAGGGACTGTTACCGTAATTGTATGGGAAAATATCGAAGCGTTTTCAGCGGTGTATGAAATCATTCCAGGGTTTATCGCTGGGGTTATTGTGATTGTAATTGTAAGCTTATTATCTCCTAAGCCATCGTTACAAATTGAAAAAGAATTTAATGAAGCTGTTCAACAAACAAAGTAAGATGAAAGTTGATTTGTATAAGGCGTGTTACTGTCTTATATGAATCAGCTTTTTTTGTGGAAAAGCTGGATTTCTGAAGCAATATAGCATATGCTAGTCGGAGCTATAGTAGTCTATTTGAGAATAGTTGATAATCAAACGAAAAAAGTTAAAAATAAAAAGTAATTCATTGACGAAAATACACCAGATGAAATGGTATGAAGGAGAATAACTATGAAAACAGCTTCATTTATTCAAGAAATGCCTTCCTTCCTACAAGAAGCATGGAAGAAAGAAGGATTTCAAGCACCAACTAACATTCAAGAACAAGCTTTTCCGTATATAATGGATGGACAAGATGTCATTGCTGAATCACCAACAGGAACAGGTAAAACACTAGCGTATTTACTGCCGTTATTAACGAAGTTGGATATAAAATCGATTCATTTGCAAACAGTAATTCTAGCATCTTCTAGAGAGCTTGTAATGCAAATCCATCAAGAAATCATTAACTGGACAGCAGGTACTGATATTCGCTGTGCTTCATTTATTGGTGGAGCTAACAGTAAACGTCAGCTTGAGAAACTAAAGAAGAAGCCACAAATTGTAGTAGGAACACCAGGGAAAATTCAAGAGCTTATTCAGCAAAAGAAAATGAAAATGCACGAAGTGAAAACCATCGTATTGGATGAAGGTGATACACTACTTGTACCAGAGCATTTTGATACGGTTACAGCTATTATTAAAAGTACGATGAAAGATCGTCAGCTTCTTTTATTTTCAGCCACAGTGAATAATGAAGTGGCAGCTCGTTTAGCAGATTATATAAAAGAGCCAGCTTCTATTTCAATTAAGAAGGATGCTACACTTTCAAGTAATGTTGAGCATATTTACTTCATATGTGAGAAGCGTGAAAAGCTTTATGTACTTGAGAAGATTGCTCGTCTACAAGATGTAAAGGCACTTGTTTTCATGAAGGACATTGTTGACATGGAATTCATCGCGACGAAGATGAAATACAATAAGATGAACATTGCTGCATTGAGTGCTGATGGTAATAAAAGCGAACGTGAACAAGCTATTAAAGGGTTCCGAAAAGGTATTTATCCAATGATGCTTTCTACTGATGTAGCAGCAAGAGGATTAGATATTAAAGGACTTACTACGGTTGTTCATTTTGATTTACCAAGAACATTAGAGCAATATACACATCGCTCTGGAAGAACAGGAAGAGCTGGAAATGATGGTACGGTTATTAGCATCATAACAGCTTCAGAAGAAAAAGAATTGAAGCAATTAGCGAAGAAGCTAAACATACAAGTGAGCAAGAAAGAATTCTTCAAAGGTGGTATTGTAGACGCAAGAAAAACAGAGCGACCTACAGCGCCTCGTTCTACTAAGCGTCCGTCACCTAAACGTAAAAAGAAATAATGGGCTAAACCGACTCTTATCATTTTATAAATGATAAGAGTCGGTTTTTTTGTAAAGTGAATAGCTTACATTTTCTGTGCGTTTACCATACAATGATAATGGAAATGTAATGTAAAGGAGAAAAAATATGGGAGAAAAATTCAATAATATTGAAACAGCGGTTATTCATTTTGGGTATGATTCAAAGAAACATAATGGAAGTCTTTCTGTACCTATATACCAAACATCTACATTTACTTTTGAAAGTGCTGAACAAGGGGAAAAACGTTTTGGAGGAGAAGAGGATGGCTATATTTATTCTCGAATAGGCAATCCTACGGTTGATATATTAACGGAAAAAATGGCGTTTTTAGAAGGTGGAGAAGCAGCACTTGCTTTCGGTTCGGGAATGGCAGCTGTTTCAGCTGTATTACTTTCACTTACAAAAGCGGGAGATCACATTGTATGCTCACAAGGTCTATATGGGTGTACCTTTGGCTTGCTGAATTTAATGCAAGATAAATATAATATTACACATTCATTTAGCTGGCTATCTTCAGTGGAGGATTTGGAGCAGGTGATTAAGCCTGAAACAACGGTTATATACATTGAAACACCCATTAATCCTACCATGAAAATGATTGATTTAAGCATGGTTGCAAAGTTTGCGAAAGAACATGGTGTTACAGTAGTGGTAGATAATACGTTCTCCACACCTTATTTACAAAAACCGATTGAATTAGGCTGCGATGTGGTAGTTCATAGTGCAACGAAATATATTGGTGGTCACGGCGATGTGATTGCAGGTGTTGCAGTTGGAACGAAAGCATTTATGAATACTGTAGAATCCACTACTCAAAAAGATATTGGAGGCATTATGTCTCCATTTGATGCATGGCTATTGCTTCGTGGTTTGAAAACACTACCTGTACGAATGGATCGTCAT
Source organism: Bacillus massiliigorillae (assembly GCF_000380245.2). Classification (GTDB taxonomy): domain Bacteria; phylum Bacillota; class Bacilli; order Bacillales; family DSM-1321; genus Bacillus_AD; species Bacillus_AD massiliigorillae. The sequence continues at coordinate 98,805 of NZ_HG428744.1, read as the reverse complement.
TGTGAGAATGCGGAAAAGGTTTTTTCTCATTTGAAAGCTCATCCAAAGGTTAAGGCAATATACTATCCAGGAGATCAAGAACATCCTGATTATGCGATTACCCATAAACAAATGAAGAAAAGCGGCGGAGTTATTTCGTTTGAAATTAACGGTAGTAAACAAGAGGCACAAGACTTCTTGAACGCTCTTACCTTATTAAAAATAGCAGTAAGTCTAGGAGATACAGAAACATTAATTCAGCATCCTGCCTCTATGACGCATTCGGGAATTCCTGAAAAAGAGCGTCTAGAAATGGGAATTACCGATCAGCTAATACGATTATCAGTTGGATTAGAAGCATGGGAGGATATTTGGAAGGATATAGAGCAAGCATTGAATGCTATTTAATAAAGAAGACCTAGAATTTCGTTCTTGGTCGTTGTGTAAAGATGAAAAATTATAAACTCCCGCTTCTAATAGCGGGCTTTTTTAATTGTCTAGCGCAAGCGCCCAGCTCTAGTGTGCTTCGCTATCCTTCCTGCGATAAGTCAACATCGAATCGCCTAGAGCGCTTCTTCGTGTTTCCTTTATCTCGGTTTGGAGAGCTCCAGCACATACGGAGCTGAGTAGGGAGCTTACGCTTTTCTTATTCACAGATGTTTCACACTGAATTGTCAAAAAAGGTATAACATTTGAAAGTTTTAAACTACAATTAATGTGTGAGATTATATACATACTTATTAAGGCATGCGTAACAGGGATTTTGGGAGGCTAGAATTTTCACGACTGTAGAGGGGAAATCTATAGGAGTGGAGTGTAGAATATCATGTTTCATTTTATACGAAAAAGTTTAAAAAGAGGCTTATTAGCACTGATTATAGCAGTTATCATCATTATGTTAATTGGTACGATCAGTCTTTTATACAAAAATACGGCTTCCTCTATCAGGGGAACTTTTCAAGAAAACGGAGAATTGGATGCCACACGTATTGCTGCTGAAATTGATGCTAAACAATATGAAAAGTTTTTAAGTAATCCTAGTGGAGAAGAATATCAAGCACTTGTAGACCAATTAAATAATGTTCGAAAAAATAATGGATTTTTTTATGTATACACATTATCAGATGATAACCATGATCTCAAAATAATGGTTGACGGTAGAGATGAGCCAAGTCCAGTAGGTTCAAATGTGACCGGTACAACCTATAAAGATACAGAATCCGCCTTTAAGGGCCAAACAAGTAGTAGCGGACTAACAAAAGATAAAGAATTTGGAGATTACATTTCATCTTTCGCACCAATCAAAAATAATAATGGTGAGGTTATTGGTGTAGTTGGAATTGATGTTGATGCACATTTCTTGAAGGACGTTGAAAAACAAGTCCTAAAGAAAGAATTACCGTCGTTAATCATTATAGTGCTAGTTCTATCCGTTATTATATTAGCGATTATTTTCGTGTTATTAACCAAGGAATTCAAACCATTTGAACATCTTATTACGGCTACTCAATATATAACGAATGGAGAGCTATCAAAAGCAAGTGAAGTATTGAAGCCGAATCAAATGAAAGCTACTAATGAAATTGGTAAGCTCTATGAATCAACTAAGAATATGACAGAAACGATTGAATCACTAATCGGGAAAATGAGAGCTATTGCTGTTAATCTTCATGCACAAAGTACTCATCTAAATAAATCAACAAGTGAGGTAAGTATCGGAGCAGAGCAAGTGACAACCACAATGAGTGAAATGGCTTCTGCTGCTGAATCAGAAGCTAGACTAGCTACTGATTTAAATGAATTAATGATGGAATTTACGAATTTATATCAACAGACAACTTTACAGGGGAATGCTATTGTAGATTCTACTCACGAGTTATTGAAGGAATCGAATACAGGTACGAGTTTGATGAATGAATCAAAAGAACATATGGAAGAAATCTATCAGATTATTACTAATGCAGTAGAGGAAGTTAAAATATTAAATGAGGAGAATAAGAAGGTATCATCGCTTGTAACAATTATTAGTAGCATTGCCGACCAAACTAACTTACTGTCTCTAAATGCCTCTATTGAAGCAGCTAGAGCGGGTGAGCATGGTAAAGGTTTTGCCGTTGTAGCTGGTGAAGTAGGAAAGCTATCAAAAGAGGTTTCTTGTTCCGTTAAAGACATTGATACTATTGTATCTACGGTTACAGATAACTCCCTTAAAATGGTTGAAATATTAAAAGGTGGATTAGAAAAAGTATCAAGCGGAAGAACAAATTTAAACCAAACAGGTGAAACATTTAACAATATTTCTTCATCACTATCTCTTATGAATGAGTTAGCGAATGATATGCACTCACAATTGTCATTGGTATCTGAAAAGGAATCAGCTATTAATCAGTCTATTATGGAGCTTGCTTCTATCTCAGAAGAAAATGCAGCAAGTATTGAGGAAGTATCCGCTTCTGGACAAGAAATTAATTCTTCCATACAATCATTGGACCAACTTGTTAATGAGTTAAATAAAACATCCAATGATTTAAATAAAATCAACAGCCAATTTAAAGTAGAAGAGTCTTAATTGATATAGCAAGAATGGAGCATATATAAGCGGTATTTCTTAATAAAAAAGAGATACCGCTTTGTTATTTTTCGAACCTAAATCATTGAGAAAATCATTCAAATTTGCACTTATCAAAATTAGGAACAATATTGAAAATCAAAAGAGGGTTTTCAAGAACAGCTTGTTTATTTCTGCCGCACGGCTCTTTTGGATTGGGAGTAGTAGCATAAGCATCAATCAAAAATGACCGGTGACAGTTTTTCTTAGTAAATTTGTTTAAACTTATCATAACCATGAATTGTTTCAAGTTCTCGAATGGTCACATTGTCAACCCTTGCAAAACGAGGACCTTTGCGAATGTTATTGATAAAACCTTTTAGATTATGAATTTCACCTTCAGCTTCAATTTCTACATCTCCATTTTCCTTATTTCGAACCCAGCCTTTAATATGATGATTTTCGGCTATTAGAGTGGTGAAATAGCGAAAACCAACACCTTGAACATGGCCTTCTACATTGATGGAAATACGTATCATATGAGTACGCTCCTTACAGACGGATAAAAGTGTCACTTTAATATAGTGTACACCAATATAATGAGACTATGTTGGTGTGTTTTTTATTCCGTTTTTACTTGAAATAATTCATAACCTGTTGAGGTAGATGTTTCACTGACAGTAATGGATTGTACTTTAGCAAAAAGAGGACCTTTGGATACAGATTTTATAAATGCATCAAGATGATCTTGAGCACCTTCAGCTTCAATTTGGACACCACCATCTGGTGTATTACTAACCCACCCTTTAATATGTAGCTTATTTGCTAATTTTGCAGTGGATTTTCGGAAGCCTACTTTTTGCACTCGACCAGTTACATGAATCGTTATAACTTTGTTCAATTTCTTTGCTCCTTTTATTTTTTTGTTTATTTTGGAACTTTTTAGGCTATTTTAACATATGTAAATATTATATATGTGTAAATTACACTGTTGCTTCTGAAAATATGGTAGAATATGGTTTGTGGTTATTTCATAAAAAGCAAGGGGCGAAGGTATGAAATTACAAAATAAAGTAGCGATTATCACTGGTGGAGCAAATGGAATTGGATGGGAAGCAGTAAATGTATTTCTTAAGGCTGGTGCGAAGGTTGCAATTGCTGATTATTCAATTGATGGTGTGAAAGAAAAAATAACTGAACTCGGAGAATATGCAAATCATGTTGCAGCATTCCATGTGAATGTAGCGAATCGAGACAGCGTTAATGAAATGGTTCAAGCAGTGGATGAGCATTTTGGCAAAATTGATATTCTAATTAATAATGCAGGTATAACTAAAGATGCAATGTTAACGAAGATGAGCATTGAAGATTTTCAAAGTGTTATTGATGTTAACTTAACTGGATTATTTCACTGTACACAAGCAGTTGTCCCACATTTGATTCAAAACCAATCAGGTCGCATTATTAATACATCCTCTGTTTCAGGTGTGTATGGTAATGTAGGTCAAACAAATTACGCAGCTGCTAAATCTGGCATTATTGGTATGACAAAAACTTGGGCGAAAGAACTCGGACGAAAAGGAATTACAGTTAATGCCGTTGTACCAGGGTTCATTGCGACTTCAATGGTAGAAACTATTCCTGAAAAAGTCATTGATAAGTTGAAAAGCACAATTCCACTACAGCGATTAGGTAAGCCAGCTGATATAGCAAATGCCTATTTATACTTGGCTTCAGATGAAGCAAACTATGTAAATGGTACGGTCTTACATGTAGATGGCGGAATTATGATGTAGATAAATGCTAAAAGGGATGATAAATGTTCATCCCTTTTTCTTGTTAATGTTATGGTGAGTAAATGCTGAGTTGTGGTTAGTAAAATGAGAGAGAGTCGGGCTCTAATTTATTTTACAAATGTGTGTAGCATATCTTCTTCAACTTGAGACCAAAGAGTGGAATCAGTAGTGTAAAGCTTACCAATCATCGCATAAAATTCTTTAATAACCGTTTCAAAAGCAGGGTCTTCTTGTGGAGGAAGCTCTTTTCGTTTTTCATCTACCATCGTTTGAACTTTTACTGCACGAGGTCCCCATTTAGCGAATTCTTCACCGTTTTCATCGATAAGGACGATGATTGGAATGGAGCGAGCTGTTCCATTTGTTAAATATTGATCCATTAATTCAAGATTTTCATCACGAATGAAATAAGCTGCTTTGATATTCGCTTCTTTAGCAATAGCCATGAAAATAGGTAAATTCATCATAGCATCTCCACACCAATCTGCTGTTAAAACAAGTGCCCGTAAGTTATGTGGCTGCAAAGATTTCGCTTTGTCTGCATCCTTTAAGATATATTGACTTGCGACTTTCTCCATATTATCTCGATTCACAGTCATAGCATTTAAGTACTCTTCCTCGGTTAAACCTTTGTTAAACCAATTGTTTAGCGTCATAATTGTTCATCCTCCTTAGAATTTAGAAAAAGTATGTAGTTCACGTTATGTCTAGCGCAAGCAGCCCAGCTCCTAGTGAACTTACGGTCTTCCTCCCTACGATAAGTCAACAGCGAATCGCCTATTGGCTCTTCGTGTTTCCTTTATCTAAAGGAAGAGGGCGAAAGAATATACGGAGCTAAACTGACGCTTCCGCTTTTCTTAATCGTAGCATGTGTGAAATATTCGGAATAGTTTTTTGCATTTCCTCGATATTTTGTTATAATAACAACGACAAGTTCATAGTGAAATATCATGTGGAGGGGCTGGTGTTGCCAGCTGAGATAGCGTCCGTAAGATGCTGACTCTTTGAACCTGATCTGGCTCATACCAGCGGAGGGAACATATTATTTACGTTTATTGTATGCGACCGTCCGAAGATATTTTTTCGGGCGTTTTTTATTTACTAAATAATATTTGCAAGATTTTTCATGATCATATTCATACTATGAATAGTACATACGAGAGGAAGAAAGCTTGTGAAGAAGGTACTTATTTTTTTAGTAGTAGCTCTTTTATTAGTAGGGTGTAGTGGTAACAATAGTAATGAAGGTGACAAGAATAAGAAAGAAGACTTGAAGAAAGTATCAGTTGTGTTAGATTGGACACCGAATACGAACCATACAGGTCTTTATGTAGCGAAGGAAAAGGGCTATTTTAAAGAGCAAGGCTTAGATGTGGAAATCATTATGCCAGGTGAAGCAGGAGCGGATCAGCTTGTAGCTTCAGGAAAGGCGGATTTTGGTATTGGTTATCAAGAAGGGTTAACACAAGCTCGTGCACAAGGTGTGCCACTTGTATCGCTTGCAGCTATTATTCAGCATAATACATCTGGATTTGCTGCACCAGCGAATAAGAATATAAAATCTCCGAAAGACTTCGAAGGAAAAAAATACGGTGGCTATGGTTCGCCTGTAGAAGAAGCAATTATGAAGGCTATTATGGAAAAAGAGAATGCGGATGTAAAGAAAGTTGATATTATCAATATGGGTGAAGCGGATTATTTTACAGCTGTGAAGAGAGATATTGATTTTGCTTGGATTTATTATGCTTGGACGGGAATTGAAGCGGAGTTAAGAGGCGAAAAATTAGATATGCTTTATGTAAAGGATTACTCTAAAGAGCTAGATTACTATACTCCAATTTTAACGACGAGTGAAAAAATGATTGCGAAAGACCCAGAAACCGTAAAAGCATTTGTTAAAGCCGTTTCAAAAGGTTATGAGTTCGCAATTGATTCTCCAAGTGAAGCAGCGGATATATTGATTAAAGAAGTACCAGATTTAAATCCAGAGCTTGTGAAGAAGAGCCAAGAATGGCTAGCACCAAGATATCAAGATGATGCGAAACGTTGGGGTGAACAAAAGCTAGAGGTTTGGAAGAACTATAGTGACTGGATGGCAGAGAACAAGCTGTTAGAAGGAAAGTTTGATCCGAAGGCAGCATTTACAAATGATTATTTACCGGAGTAGGGGGGAAATAAAATGGCTAATTCATTAATCAGCATTCAAATTATTCCTAAAGGAGAGAATGTCATTCCTTTAGTAGATGAAGCAATTAAAATCATTGATGAATCAGGTGTGAAATACGAGGTACATCCGTTAGAAACAACAATGGAAGGTGAATTATCACATCTATTTACCATTATAGAAAAAATGAATCATAGAATGATTGAGCTTGGTTCACCAAATGTTATATCTCAAGTGAAAATTTTATTTCAGCCGAGTGGCATTACGATGGATACACTAACGGAGAAATATAAGTAATGAGTAAGCAATTTATATGGAAGAAGGGCGCGCCCTTCTTTCTTTTATTATTTTTATTAGTCGTTTGGGAAGTAATAACAAGGGTTATGAAGGTGGAATCATGGCTTTTACCATCTCCTTCAGCCATTCTTAAAGAGGGCATTGCTGATTTCGATAGAGTCTTTGAACAGTTAGGTTCGACGGTTCAACTTGCGGTTATCGGCCTAATTATTGGGAGCTTAATTGGAATCCTTATAGCAGCGATGCTACATCTATTTCCGAAAGTGAAAGATGCGGTATATCCTTTGCTCATTCTTTCGCAAAATGTACCGATTATCGTATTAGCACCATTGTTAGTTATTTGGTTTGGCTTTGGAATCTTACCAAAAATTATTGTCATTACATTAGTTTGCTTTTTCCCTGTTGCTGTTGCAGCATTGGATGGTTTTCGCCAAACACCGTATGAATTAAAGCATTATTTTCATATGATGGGAGCGGGTAAGAAGGAATTGTTTTGGAAGTTAGAGCTGCCTCATGCGTTACCGTTTTTATTTTCAGGTCTGAAAATATCAGCAACGTATAGTGTGATGGGAGCAGTTATTTCCGAATGGTTAGGTGCTAAGGAAGGGATAGGCGTGTATATGACACTCGCTTCTTCATCATTTCGTACAGATCGTGTATTTGTCGCCATCTTTATTATTATGGCATTAAGTTTATTATTCTTTAGCTGTATTACACTTCTTGAAAGATACTTCGTGTCGTGGAAAAGAAAGGAGAATAACAATTATGATACTCGAAATGAATGATATTTCCTTTTCTTTTACGAGCGAGCAATCCATTATTGAGCATTTACATCTGAGTGTAAAAGAAGGGGAGTTCGTTAGCATTTTAGGGCCTTCTGGAAGTGGGAAAAGCACAATCTTTCATTTAATTGGTGGATTATATCAACCGAATAAAGGAGAAATTCTTTTAAAAGGAAAGAATATCAACGGCTGTAAAGGGCATATCAGTTACATGCCACAACAACCTGCATTGCTTCCGTGGCGTACTGTACTTGATAATGTTGTACTAGGTGCCGAATTATCTGGGAAAGTTGATAAAGAGAAGGCGAAGGAACAAATCAAAAAAGTTGGTTTAGAAGCATATGAACATGCATTACCACATGAATTATCAGGTGGGATGAAACAACGTGTTGCGTTTCTACGTTGTATTTCTAGTCCGCAATCAATAATGTGCTTAGATGAACCATTTTCAGCATTAGATGAACTTACGAGACTATCTATGCAAAAGTGGCTGTTGAAAGTATGGGAAGAAGACAAACGCTCTGTTTTATTTATTACACATAGTATAGAAGAAGCATTATTACTCTCTGATAAAATCTACGTATTATCTTCAAAGCCAGCCACTGTGATCAAAGAGATTACAGTACCATTTAGTCGCCCTCGAAGTGAAGACTTACTCGTTAGTAATGAGTTACTTCAGATGAAGAAAGAGCTTTATCACCTATTGAAGGAGAGTTGAAAATGAAGATTATTGATAGCCATATCCATCTAGATACGTATTGCGCTGAAGAGCAGAAACAGATTCTTGCTAACGAAGATTTTTCATATCTCATTACGGTTTCGATGCATTTACAATCAGCTATCACTAACTTACAGTTAGCGAAGAAAGATCAACGAGTTCAAGCAGCATTTGGCTTTCATCCTGAACAGCCACTTCCATCTGAGAAAGAAATACAACAGCTATTAACATGGATGGATGAGCATCAAGATGAAATGGTGGCAGTTGGTGAGGTAGGTTTACCATACTATTTACGACAAGAACAAGCAGCTGTTGATTTAGAAGCATATATTGCATTGCTAGAACGCTTTATACTATTCGCAAAAGAAACAAATAAACCAATTATTCTTCATGCGGTATATGAAGATGCACCGATTGTTTGTGATTTATTAGAGAACCATAATGTGACTAAAGCACATTTTCATTGGTTTAAAGGTAGTAAGGAAACAGTGAAAAGAATGATTTCGAACGGATACTATATATCGATTACGCCAGATATTTGCTATGAGGAAGAGATTCAGCAACTTGTTCAAAGCTATCCATTAGAACTAATGATGGTAGAAACAGATGGACCGTGGCCATTTGAAGAACGATTTGAAGGTCAAATGACATCTCCTAGCATGATACATGAATCCATTAAGAAAATCGCTCATATTAAACAGGTAGAAATAGAAAATGTTTATGAAATACTTTATCAAAATACGATTAAATTTTATGAATTAGTATGATATGGTTAAAAAGCGTACAGTACATTATTTTGTATTTGTACGTTTTTTATGCACTTTATGAGCAATGTAATAAGTATTTTTATAAAATTAGTATATTGAAAATTCTAACAATGTGACTAGGAGAGATTTAGAATGAATAAAGGAGCCGTTATTAAGCTATCAACTTCTATGGTTATCTTCGGCACAATCGGCTTTTTTTCTAATTTAACAGGCTTACCTGTTTTAGAATTAGTGTTTCTACGATGTGTTTGTGCGACTCTTTTTTTAATCGGTTATTGGCTTATTAGTGGAAAGTATAAACAAGAGATTTGGGATCGAAAAGAACTGATTTATATTATATTAAGTGGTATATTTCTCGTGTTAAATTGGTTATTGTTGTTTTATGCATTTAGACAAACATCTATAACAATAGCAATCTCCATCTATAATTTAGCTCCCTTAATAGCGTTATTTATTAATATATTCCTGTTTAAAGAAAGAGTAGAGAGAAGAATTATAATTGCTACTATTGTCGCTTTTCTCGGAACAATATTAATTACGTTTCAGTTTGATCAGTCTTCTGCGGGAAATGAAGTAATGGGAGGATTGCTAGCGCTTGCTGCAGCAGTATTCTACGGAGCAATTATTTCATTAGGGAGAAAAATACAAAAATCCAGCTCTTATATGACGACGTTTATTCAAACATTCATAGGTATAGTTATGTTAATGCCTTTTGTTAGTTTTGTATCATATACTCATTTAACGAACGAAGGTTTGTTGTTTAGTATAGTAACGGGGATTGTACATACTGGTATAGTCTATTTATTGTTTTATGATAGTATCCGCTATTTGAGTGCTGGAATCGCCTCTGTATTGATTTTTCTAGATCCGTTAGTAGCCATTGTACTAGATATTTTTATTACAGGCTTTATTCCAGGGCCACTGCAAATAATCGGCGTAATCATTATTTTTGCATCTCTCGGTTATACAGTGAAATATAGCCAGACGAATAAAGAACAACAATAATTTGTTGTTCTCTATTCAGTCGTGCTGATTTTTTGTTGCGCTTGATGAATACGCCTTAATAGTATAATCATAAAACTATTTTACTAATTTTCATAAACATAGCTGAATATTTAGGCTATTTCGTAGTACGATATTTATAATAGGTTTTTAGTTTACAATGTACCCTATGGGGTATATAATGACTTTAACGACATAACAAGCGAGGAGTATGAACATGACTAAGAAAATCGTAATTGTAGGAGGCGTAGCTGGAGGTGCAACAGCTGCTGCAAGACTGCGTCGTTTAGACGAAAAAGCAGAAATCGTTTTATTTGAAAGAGGCGAGCATATTTCATTCGCAAATTGCGGATTGCCATATTACATCGGAGAAGTTATTTCAAAACGCCAAGCATTGCTTGTTCAGACGGTAGAAGGAATGTCTAAGAAGTTTGTATTAGATATTCGAAATTTATCAGAAGTGACTAATATTAATCGTGATCGTAAAACAGTTTCTGTTACAAATCTAGCAAATGGAGAATCCTATGAAGAATCATATGATGCTCTTATTCTATCACCAGGAGCTAGGGCAATTGTTCCTCCAATTGAAGGAATAGTTGAAGCAAATAATATTTTTACATTAAGAAATATTCCAGATACGGATGATATAAAAGCTGCAGTTGATTCTCATCAACCAAAGAAAGCTGTTGTTATTGGTGGAGGCTTCATTGGACTTGAAATGGCAGAGAACTTAGCACATCGCGGTATTGAAGTGACAGTTGTTGAAATGGCTAATCAAGTAATGGCTCCTTTAGACTATGAAATGGCAAGTATTGTTCATAAGCATTTAAAAGCAAAGGGAGTTCAATTAATCTTAGAAGATGGTGTAAAGGCATTTGCTGACAAAGGCAAAAAGATTATTCTAACAAGCGGTAAAGAATTAGAAAGTGATGTTACGATTCTATCAATTGGTGTGAGACCAGAAAATGAATTAGCTAAGAGTGCTGGTTTAGAATTAGGAGAACGAGGTGGCATTGTTGTAAATGAATACTTACAAACAAATGATGAAAGTATTTATGCAATCGGTGATGCAATCCAAGTGAAAGATTATTTACTAAAACACGATACGATGGTTCCACTTGCTTGGCCAGCGAATCGTCAAGGTAGAATCGTTGCGGATAATATATATGGAAAGAAAACACCATATAAAGGTACATTAGGAACAGCTATTGCAAAAGTATTTGATTTAACAGTAGCGGTTGCGGGACATAATGAAAAAACATTAAAACGTTTAGGTGTTGATTATGAGGCAGTACATATTCATCCCGCTTCACATGCAGGATATTATCCAGGTGCAAGCCCAATTTCACTAAAGCTAACGTTTAGTAAAGAAGATGGAACAATTTATGGTGTTCAAGGCGTCGGTAAAGACGGGGTAGATAAGCGCATTGATGTTGTAGCAACGGCTATTAAAGGCGGACTTACAGTCCATGATCTTCCTGAATTAGAGCTTGCATATGCTCCACCATACTCATCAGCGAAAGATCCAGTTAACATGCTAGGATATGTAGCTTCACATGTAGTTGATGGTGATGTAAAAGTTGTTCATTATAATCAAATTGACGAGCTTGTAAATAACGGAGCTCTATTAGTAGATGTACGTGACCCACATGAAAGAGATAATGGATTTATTCCAAACTCAATTAATATTCCTTTAGGACAATTAAGAGACCGAATGGACGAACTACCAAAAGATCAGACGATTTATGTATCATGTCAAGTTGGATTAAGAGGATATTTAGCTTGTAAAATTCTAGATCAAAATGGCTTTGATGTAGTTAATGTGAGTGGTGGATATAAAACATATGCTGCCGTTTACGGCGATTAATAAGAAAAGAAGCAACGCTGTTGGCGCTGCTTCTTTTTTCGTGGAATTTTGCAATATTTCCCGGACAATATATTCTATTGTTTAGCAAGTACCGACACGTTTTTTCAAATGACGAGTTAGTCTGTCGTATGCATTTTCCACGCGATCTTCTGTTGGTGGCTCTGTATCTTCTAGAGGATATTTTAAATTAAGTGCTTCCCATTTATATACGCCAAGTTTATGGTAAGGTAACACTTCAACTTTTTCTACATTGTTTAAAGTGCCAATAAATTCACCAAGCTTATCAAGATATTCATCGAAATCTGAAACGCCAGGTACTAATACGTGACGGATCCAAACTGGAATGTTTTTATCTGATAAATATTGTGCGAATTTAAGAATATGATCATTGTATTTCCCAGTTAGTCGTTTATGTTGTTCACGATCGATGTGCTTTAAATCGACTAAAATAAGATCTGTATATTGTAGTAATTCATCTAATTGACTTAGATATTCAGGTCTTTCAGAGAAGTTTCCACCTGACGAGTCAATTGTTGTGTGAATTCCTTTCGCTTTACAAGCTTTGAAAAGCTCAGTTACGAATGGCATTTGGAATAATGGCTCTCCACCACTAACTGTAATACCGCCGCCCGAAGACTCCATAAATGGACGATAGCTTTCAAGGTCTTGCACGATTTCATCAACTGTCATTGTTTTACCTGTACCAAACTCCCAAGTATCAGCATTATGACAATATTGGCAGCGAAGCATACAACCTTGTGTAAATACGATATATCTAATTCCCGGTCCATCAACTGTACCGCATGTTTCAACGGAATGAATATTTCCTTGCATTTTAAAATTCCCCTCCTAGCTCCAATCAACTGGATATGAAGGGAGCTCTACTAAAATAAAAGACCAAAATGAATAACATCTGTTAAAGAGATTGTCATTCGAATTTGGTCTTTGTATTGCTACAGCGCCTAAAGCTAGTTTTCGTTTCGAAATGACTTTTATACAGTTTAAAATAATAAGCTGTATAAGACGCTTTATCTATTTTCTAAAAGCTCAATTCCGAAAGCTCATCTGTTAAACATGTTAACAGGTAGAGCTTTCAATAATTGAGTCTTTCTATATTGTCTAGCTCCAAGTGGACTTCACACTCTTCTCTACGATAAGTCAACATCGAATCACTGCGTTCTTCGTGTTTCCTATATCTCGTATCAGAGTGCTCCAGTCCATACGCCGCCAAACGACCACTTTCCGCTTTTCTATATTACATACTTCCGTGGAAAGTACGGTTAATTACATCGATTTGTTGCTCACGAGTTAATTTAATAAAGTTAACTGCGTAACCAGATACACGAATTGTTAATTGTGGATACTCTTCTGGATGTTCCATAGCGTCTAATAAAGTATCACGGTTAAATACGTTGATATTTAAGTGGTGACCTTCTTTAGAAGCATATCCATCAAGAATTGCAGCTAAGTTAGCTTCTTGGCTAGCTTCGTCTTTACCAAGTGCTTTAGGAACCATAGAGAATGTGTTTGAGATTCCATCTAATGCATCATGGTATGGAAGTTTTGCAACAGATGCTAATGAAGCTAGAGCACCTTTTGTATCTCTTCCGTGCATTGGGTTTGCACCAGGAGCGAATGGCTCACCAGCACGACGTCCGTCAGGAGTGTTACCTGTTTTCTTACCATATACTACGTTAGAAGTAATAGTTAAGATTGACATTGTTGTTAATGAATCACGGTAAGTTGCGTGCTTGCGAAGCTTAGTCATAAATGTGTGAACTAAATCAACAGCCATTTGGTCTACGCGATCATCGTTGTTACCGTATTTAGGGTAGTCACCAGTTGTTTCGAAGTCAACAGCTACACCGTTTTCGTCACGGATAACTTTAACTTGACCGTATTTAATAGCACTTAAAGAGTCAGCTACAACACTTAGTCCAGCGATACCAGTTGCCATTGTACGAAGAATCTTTGTATCATGTAATGCCATTTCGATTCTTTCATAGCTATATTTATCGTGCATGTAGTGGATGCAGTTTAATGTGTTGATGTAAAGACCTGCTAACCATTCCATCATTGTATCGAAACGAGCCATAACTTCATCATATTCTAAGATATCAGAAGTGATTGGAGCGAATCTTGGAGCAACTTGTACTTTAAGTTTTTCGTCGATTCCACCGTTGATTGCATATAATAAAGTTTTTGCTAAGTTAGCACGAGCTCCGAAGAATTGCATTTGTTTACCTACACGCATTGCAGATACACAGCAAGCAATTGCATAGTCATCGCCGTACTCTAAACGCATGATGTCATCGTTTTCGTACTGAATTGCACTTGTTTCGATAGACATTTTTGCACAGAAAGTTTTAAATCCTTGTGGAAGCTTAGTAGACCAAAGAACTGTTAAGTTTGGCTCTGGAGCTGGTCCAAGGTTTGATAATGTGTGTAAGAAACGGAATGAGTTCTTAGTTACTAAAGGTGTTCCGTCTAGAGATACACCACCGATTGATTCAGTTACCCAAGTTGGATCTCCACTGAATAATTCATTGTAATCAGGTGTACGAGCGAATTTAACAAGACGTAACTTCATTACGAAGTGGTCAACTAATTCTTGTGCTTCGATTTCAGTTAATGAACCGTTTTGTAAATCTCTTTCGATATAGATATCTAAGAAAGTAGATGTACGACCTAAACTCATTGCAGCACCGTTTTGCTCTTTAATAGCAGCTAGGTAACCGAAGTATAACCATTGGAATGCTTCACGAGCGTTAGAAGCTGGAGCAGAGATATCGAATCCGTGAGCAGCAGCCATTTGCTTTAATTCGTTTAATGAACGAATTTGCTCAGAAAGCTCTTCACGAAGACGGATAACATCTTCACTCATTACAGCGCCTGTGTTTTTAAGATCTGCTTTCTTTTCGTTGATTAAGAAGTCAACACCGTATAAAGCTACACGACGGTAGTCACCGATAATACGTCCACGACCATAAGCATCTGGTAGACCAGTGATGATACCAGCTTTACGAGCTAATTTCATTTCGTCAGTGTAAGCATCGAATACACCTTGGTTGTGTGTTTTACGGTATTTAGTGAAGATTTCTTTTACTTCTTCATCTACATGGAAGCCGTAAGATTCAGCAGCTTGCTCAGCCATACGAATTCCACCGAATGGTTGTAGTGAACGTTTGAATGGAGCGTCAGTTTGGAAACCTACAACTGTTTCTAAATCTTTGTTTAAGTATCCAGGACCGTGAGAAGTAATAGTAGAAACTACTTTAGAATCTAAATCTAAAACTCCGCCTGCTTCACGTTCTTGTTTATTTAAATCCATAACTTGAGCCCAAAGCTTTGTAGTAGCTTCTGTTGGACCTGATAAGAATGAATCATCTTTATCGTAAACTGTAATGTTATTAATAATGAAGTCACGAACGTTAATTTCTTTGTTCCATGTACCTCTTTGAAAGCCTTTCCATTGTTCCATGTTGTTTTCCGCCTCTCATTTGTTTGGGTATAAAACAGAATGTCTTTTTTGTATATAACAGATTATACATGGTGAATGAAATATGATAAATAGTTCACAATAAAAAAGAATGAACAATTTGTGAACGAATGAGCGTTATTAGGGTGTAATATGGAATTAATTAGGTTAAAAATGCTATATAATAAGCTTTATACAGTGTTAATGTGAATATTTTAACCAGTAATAAGTGAAATATTTATTATTTTTATTAGAGAAATATTTAGATTTTTTACACTAAAATACAAACCTGTATCATATATAAAAATTAAACTGTACTATAAAACAAATTTTTTTTATGTTGTGTTTTAAAGCAAAAGTCTGATAATAAATGAACATAAAAAGTAAAGAAGTTGATTGTTCACAATTTGTCCATATCCTTAAATAGATATTGTTCATTATAATTTAGCACGTAAAAGAACCTTGTTCGATATTTCACATTAAGATAAATGAAAGCGATATATAAATAGAAGATGCTCGGATTTTTTACAAAAAGTTTTCGCTTAGGAGATGACAGATTTGAAACTTACAACGAGAAAAGTAGCAATAGTAGGAACTGGCTTCGTGGGAGCTAGTGCAGGTTATTCATTAGTAAACCAAAATATTTGTGATGAATTGATGCTAATTGACATTAATAAAGAAAGAGCACTTGGAGAAGCAATGGATTTGCAGCATTGTGTTGATTTTACGACTTCACGCACTAAAGTAAGTGTAGGGTCATATGAAGAATGTAAGGATATGGATATTGTGATTGTTACGGCCGGAGGACCTCCAAAGCCAGGACAAACTCGTTTAGACACATTAGAACTAAGTGCTAAAATTGTAAAATCGGTTGTAGATGGCGTAATGAAAAGTGGATTTAATGGGATTTTCTTAGTTGCATCTAATCCAGTTGATATCATTACGTATCTTGTATGGAAAGAATCAGGTCTTCCTCGTAATCAAGTACTTGGAACAGGAACTTCATTAGATTCTTCTCGTCTAAAATCCATTCTTTCACAACATATAAAAGTAGATCCAAGAAGTATTCATGGTTATACATTAGGTGAGCACGGAGATTCACAATTTGCGGCTTGGTCACACTTAACAATTGGTGGAAAACCTTTCATGCAAATTTTAGAAGAACATAAAGAAACATTAGGTGAAATCGACCTTGATGAAATTATCGATCAAGTTCGTAAAGCAGGATTTGAAATTTTAAACCGTAAAGGAACAACATATTATGGAATTGGATGTGCCTTAGCATCGATTACTCGTTCCATCTTTAATGATGACCACAAAATCATTGCTGTTTCGACAATTCTAGATGGCGAATATGGCTTTGAAAATATTTGTACGGGTGTTCCAACTATTATTACACGTGAAGGTGCAAAAGAAGTTGTAGAATTGAATTTAACAGAAGATGAAATGGACAAATTCAAAAATTCTAACAACGTTTTAAGGGAATACATGGCGACAATCGGCTATTAAATAATATGAAGTTAAGATAACTATATTCAATCGACAAAAACAAGCTGCTAAATAATTAGTAGCTTGTTTTTTTTCCAGTGATGAACATTTTAATAGAGAAAAATTATCAAAAACTCTCATTTTTTTTAAGATTCGTCCGATATGATATATAGAATCATAAAGAAAAGTCGGGTGAGTTATATGGATAAAACGTCCGTAATAGGAATTATTCTTGGGATTACTGCGGTTTTCGTTGGGATGTTATTGAAGGGGGTTAAGGTAGCAGCCTTAATTAATCCGGCGGCATTCTTAATCATCATCGTAGGGACAGCAGCAGCTGTAACAATTGCATTTCCAACAAATGAAATTAAACGAGTACCTAAGTTGTTTAAAATTCTTTTCAAAGAAACTCAATTAATACAACCAGAAGCATTAATTAAAACATTTTCAGAATGGGCAATTATTGCTAGAAAAGAAGGTTTACTTGCCCTAGAGGGAATCTCTGAACAAGTAGAGGATCCTTTTTTGCGTAACGGATTAAATTTAGCAGTTGAAGGTCAAAGTGCGGATTACATAAGAGATATTTTGTCAGAAGAGATTGAAGCAATGGAGGAGCGTCATCAGTCTGGAGCGGCAATCTTTTCACAAGCAGGTACATATGCACCTACACTAGGGGTACTAGGAGCGGTTGTTGGACTAATAGCAGCTCTTGGAAATATGGATAACACAGATGCACTAGGTGTTTCAATTTCAGCAGCATTCGTTGCTACATTATTAGGTATATTCACTGGTTATGTATTATGGCATCCATTTGCTAATAAGCTAAAGCGTAAATCTATGCAAGAAGTTCGTATTAAGAATATGATGATCGAAGGTATTCTATCAATAATTGAAGGAGAAGCTCCTAGAACAATTGAGCAAAAGTTAACTTCATATTTGCCAGCTGCAGACAGAAAAAAATGGCTAGAAGGCGATGTGAAGCAAGATGGCTAGAAAGAAAAAAAAGAAGCATCATGATGAGCATATGGATGAATCTTGGTTAATACCATATGCAGATTTAATGACATTATTATTAGCGTTATTCATTGTTTTATTTGCAATGAGTTCTGTTGATGCTGTTAAATTTCAACAATTGTCGAAAGCCTTTAATGATATTTTTACGAGCGGCACTGGTGTTATGGATTTTTCAAGTCCCATGGAGACAAATGGTAGAAGTGATTCTCAAAATGAAACTATGATACAAAGCAAAGGGGAAGTTAGGAAGGCACTTGGTGAGAAAGACTATAAAGAGCTTTCAGCTATGCAAGAACGAGTAAATGAATATATTGAAAAAAGTGATATAAAAGATAAACTCGGAACCTCATTAACTGGGGAAGGGTTAATGATTTCAATAAGAGATAATGTTTTATTTGGATCTGGTAGTGCTGATGTGCTTCCTCGTGATAGACAAGTTGCCAAGGAAATAGCAGCTTTACTAGTGATGGATCCACCACGAAGTATAGTAATCAGTGGGCATACCGATAATGTTCCAATCTCTAATTCACAATTTAATTCGAATTGGGATTTAAGTGTAATGCGTGCTGTAAACTTTATGAAAGTGGTACTTGAGAATCCTGCTTTAAGTCCAGAATGGTTTAGTGCGAAAGGCTATGGAGAATTTAAACCAATAGCATCCAATAAAACAGCTGAAGGAAAATCAAAGAATAGACGCGTAGAGATATTAATTACTCCACGAACACAATTAAATAAATAAAAAAGAAGTGGCTGTCCCAAAAGTGATTACAAATCACTTTTGGGACGCCTTTTTACGCTTTTAAGATGCTTCGTATTTGTTTGCATCTAATCTTTAATTTAATTTAAGTTACTTGAAATGGTTGATTTATGGCGCTTTTGGCTGAGGTGAACCCTGAAGTATTACTTGTGAAAATTAGACAAAAAAATTTCCATAACAAAGGTATTGTCATGGATTAGAAATGGGGAATTATTAGGTAAATTTTAATGGCTAAATACCATCATAAGGGGGTTTTACATTTGATTCGTCCATATTGGAATCCGGTTTGCAAAGAAATGGCTTCACCAAGTTCCACCACTACTCATGTTTATGTTAGGGAGTAATTTCTTACTAAACATGTTAGTGTTTTTGGATAGTTTAATTATATTCTATATGTAACAAAAAATACATAAATTTTTAACAGAAAATTCAAAATATTTAAACTTTTGGTTAAGTAACCAATGCGACAGCATATTTTTTAGATATTAAGACAAAAATCGTTTCTTTATATCGGGTGTAGGAAGCATACAAGAAGTCGATTTACCCCACCATTGATAGCGTTTTTTTGCAATAACTCTATAACAATAGTTACGTAATGGTGTAGGAATGATTTTAGCTACATATAGTAATTTCCAAAGCCCCTTTAAGTGTTGACATATATGTATCGGTGCATCTGATTCTATATAAGCAATGCCTTTATTTATAAAGACAACACTATTAAGCGTCATAGGTAATTGATATAGCTCTAGTAGAGATTGACCTACTTCGCTTTGTAAGGAAGCAAATCGAAAATATTGCTTATGATCTCGCTTTAAAATAAAGTGTACGCTGTGATTACATAAATTACATTGACCATCGAAAAGAATAATGCCACGGTTGTCATTCATACAAATTCACTCTTTTCTTTATTTTCACTGTATGTAAGTTAGTATGAAAATGTTTTGAATAAATTATATCATATTTTATTCCTATTAAACGGATGCTAAATATACGAAAAAACATCACCGCTCTTTTGAGATTGTTGTTTTACCTTTGAAAAAAAGAACTATCAACAGGTGATAGTTCTTTTAAGAGCAACTTTATTTTTTTAAGCTTCCTAGCTCTGAAGCAATTGCTTCCATTTCACTAATGCTAAATGATTTTTTGCCCATAACCATTGTATATAAATCATTTAATTCTTCGTACATGTCGTGATTGAAGTGAGAAGAGTTGATTGCTCCTACGTTCATCATGCGTAGTTTTTCTTTGATTCTTTCTACCATATATTCTACATTTTCAGGCGTGTTCTGTGATAAATCCATTTCTTTACTTCCTTTCCCCCTATTGTTCTATCTTCAAAAAGTATAACCTGAATAAGGGGGAACATAAAGAATTACTAAAAGAAACTTAAAAAAATAGAAAATATAAGTATAAATATACTATTATGTAAGATAGATTAAACAATGAGGGAAGTGAATATTTTGGTTAATGTATTGTTCGTTTGTTTAGGGAATATTTGTCGTTCTCCAATGGCAGAGGCAATGTTTCGAGATTTAGTAAAACGAGAAGGCTTAGATGACAAAATAACGATTGATTCTGCTGGAACGGGGGATTGGCATATTGGGCATCAACCTCATCAGGGGACGCGTGATTTATTAGATCGTAAAGGAATTAGTTATGAAGGTATGAAGGCGCGTCAAATGGTTACGAAAGATTATGATACATATCAATATATTATAGCTATGGATGCTAGTAATATTGAAAATATGAAGCATTGGCAAGAGGGACATACAGGTGCATTTGTAGGGAGACTGTTGGATCTTGTACCAGCTGTTCATAATAAAGATGTACCGGATCCGTATTTCACAGGCAATTTTGAAGAGGTATACGATCTGGTTAACCAAGGATGCCAAGCGTTATTACAGAAAATAAAAATGGAAAAAGGTTTATAAATAGAAAGGGTGGGGAACATTTTGGGTACATGTAATAGAAATTGTTCGAATAAAAATAAATTACTACAAGGTATATTATTAGGAGCGTTAGCTGGCGCAGCTATTAGTATGTTAGATCGTCATACTCGAGAAACTACAATTGAGTGTGCAAAAAAAGGCTACCGTCAAACTCGTGAAATTATTGAAAATCCAGATATCGTAATTGGACAAGTAAAAGAAACATCGAATAAAATTCGTTCTACAATTGAGAGCATTACAGAAGATGTAGCGGTGATTACAAATCAAGTAGAAGCAATTAAGGATATTACACCGCAATTAGCATCTGTGGTTAAAGAAACAAAAGAAGTTTTTACGGAAGAAAGTAAAGAAGATGAACACGTTTAAGTGATAAATGATTTGGGGTGATGCCATGGTTAAGAAAAACGCGTTAACTATAACAAGATTTATAGCTAAGATTATAAAGAGAATGCAGGACCATGATGTATCTGGAATGGCAGCTCAACTTGCGTTTTTCTTTTTACTATCACTCTTTCCATTATTATTATTCCTTGTAACACTTCTACCCTATTTACCAATTACCGCTCAGGATATTCTAGATTTTCTTGGTACTTACGTTCCTGAAAGCTCCATGAAAATTATAGAAAGTCAAGTTGATAATATTATGCGAGGAAGCGGTAAATTACTCTCTTTTGGGATTATAGCAACTCTTTGGTCTGCTTCTAATGGTATGAATGCAATCCATAAAGCTTTTAATAGAGCGTATAATGTCGAAGATACACGCACATATTTACTTTCGAGAGCTATTTCTATTGTCTTAACAATAGCTATGGTGTTTGTGTTTATTGTTGGATTATTGTTACCTGTTTTCGGAAAGCAAATAGGCTTGTTTCTATTTGCTCATCTTGATGTTAATCAAAACGTTCAACTCATTTGGGATATTCTTCGTTGGAGCATGAGTATACTTATTTTATTTTGTGTATTTAGTATATTATATTTGATGGTTCCATTTAAAAAGCTACATCGAAGAGTTGCACCTGGAGCTTTGTTTACTACTCTTGGATGGTCAGTTGTTTCGTGGGGATTTTCTTACTATGTTAATAATTTTGCTAATTATACGACTACGTATGGTAGTATCGGAGGTATTATCGTTTTAATGCTTTGGTTCTACTTATCGGCTCATATCATTATAATTGGCGGCGAGTTAAACGCAATGGCGAGTGAGAAAAAAATATCCCAGTAATTCTCTTTCATATAATGGATGGTAACAAGCCATGATAAGTTTGAACATGTTCATTACATGATAGGAAGGGAAGTTAATTATATGGCGAAGCATACGAAAAAAGATGGCGGTACGAAGCAAAAAGGAAAGAATAAACCCAAAAACAAAACATCTAGTTCTGCAAACGGTCAGAACGGATATCATTAACTAAAATAAGAGCTAAAGCGGTCTTCCACTTTAGCTCTTATTTGTTTAAAGCTTTAAATAACACTAATTACGTAATAAACGTAAACCGTTCAAAATAACAAGAATGGTACTACCCTCATGTCCAATAACTCCTAAAGGAAGATCTAGTACTTGTAGGAAGTTAGCGGCAATCAGACACATGATGACCCCAATGGAAAAAATCACGTTTTGTTTAATAATAATGTTCATTTTTTTCGATAATGCAATAGCTTCGGCAATACGTGGTAAATCATTTTTCATAAGAACAATGTCAGCTGTTTCTAATGCTACATCTGTTCCTTCACCCATGGCTATGCCAATTGTTGCGGTAGCTAGGGCTGGAGCATCGTTAATTCCATCACCGACCATGGCGACCGTATTGTATCTTGTTTTCAGAGACTTAATTTCATTCACTTTTGTTTCAGGTAAGCATTCAGCATGATGTTCATCAATGTGAATTTCAGAGGCAATAGCGGCTGCTGTTTTTTCACCATCACCAGTTAGCATAACGGTGTGTACACCGTAACCTTTTAGTTCATTAATCGCTTTAAGAGTTTCTTGGCGCACAACATCTTTCAATGCAATCACACCAGCAATGCCTTTTTCATCCTTAGCGAATGTGACAGTATTTCCTTCAAGAGCCAGTTTTTCAGCTACACCGTCCATGAAAGCATAGGCTGCTTCTTTATTTACAAAGTCTGCTTTACCAACTTGCCATTGCTGACCGTCGATCATTCCTTGTACACCCCAGCCACTCACATCTTCCGTACTTGTAGGTTTAATATATGGTTCCTTCGTGAATGTATTGCTATAGAGTACAATGGCTTGTGCTAAAGGATGATTTGAATATTTCTCGATAGAAGCAACAATGTGCAAGAATTGTTCTTTCGTATAGTCTTCACGTACGTATATAGCTGTTACTTCTGGTTTACCCTTCGTTAGTGTACCTGTTTTATCTAGCGCAATAGCGTCAAGGTGACCAAGGTTTTCTAAATGTACGCCACCTTTAAATAAAATACCATGTCGAGCACCGTTTGAAATTGCAGCTAGTGTTGCAGGCATAATGGACGCAACAAGTGCACATGGTGACGCAACAACTAATAATATCATTGCTCTATAAAATGATTCTGTCCAAGACCACCCTAGTGCAAAGTGTGGTAAAAACATCATAACAAGGACTACAATTAAGACGACTTTTACATAGGTTCCTTCAAATTTTTCAATAAATAATTGAGAGGGAGATTTTTCGCTTTGAGCCGATTGAACAAGCTTAATGATTTTTTGAAAAAGTGTTTGGTCACTTGGTTTTGTCATTTCAATAGTAATTGTGCCACGTAAATTTACGGTTCCTGCATACACTTCATCATGTATTTTCTTATTAACAGGGATGGATTCACCAGTAATAGCTGCTTGGTCGATATGTGTATCACCATCTATTATGGTTCCGTCTGTTGGAATACGTTCCCCAGCTTTGACAAGAAGATGGTCCCCAACTCGTAATTCAGAAATATGCACTTTTACTTCTGTGCCATCAGGGGTAATCTTTAATGCATCCTCGGGTTGTAGATCCATTAGTGCGGAAATTTCTTTACGACTTTTGTTCATTGTATAGGTTTCTAATGCACCGCTTACTGCAAAAATAAAGATAAGCATAGCACCTTCTGTCCAATAACCGATTATGGCAGAGCCGATAGCTGCTAGAATCATTAACATCTCAACATTCAGTTCTTTTTCTTCGATTGTATCGAGTATACCTTCTTTTGCCTTTGCGTAACCTCCAATAAGAAAGGAAGCTAAATAGCTTATGGTTGCCGCTGTTTCATAATCAGCTTTGGAAAGAAGCCATCCAGTGAAAATTAAAATCCCACAAATAATAGCGGCTATTAATTCAATGTGAGGAAGCATTTTTTTGCTTAATGAGCTTTGTTCTTTATTTGGCTTACTAGCATTTTGGTTCATCACTTTGGCTTCAGCATTCATTTTTTTCTCCTCCTTTAAATTTCCAAATGAGAAAGATAGTCAACATCATTACCCTTAAAAAACACGAAAGCTGCCACCAATTTGGTGACAGCAAAACTTTCTCATGGTTCATTAATATTCTTTTTCCATTTATTACTATTATGTTACCATACATTATATGCAAAAGAAAACAAATATGACTTATATTATAAGGCGAAGTCATGCGAATGTTTCTTCTTTGGCTTGAAGCTTAATAAAGCGAAGAACACAATGAACAGTACAAAACTTAATAGATAGAACAATGAACCTCCATCAAAATGTTCGATTACGAGTCCACCGATGAATGGACCAACCATGCTGCCGAAGCTAAAGAACATACCACATAGTAAATTTCCAGCAGGGAGCAGGTCTTTTGGTAATAGGTCTGCCATATAGGTAATACCAAGAGAAAATAATGACCCTACAATCATACCGCCTAGAATGAAGCAAATAAATAAGCCAATAGCTGAATCTTGGATGATTGCTGCAGTAGTGAAAATGATGCCGCCTAATGGAATAACAATTTTGAGCACTTTTCTTCGACCGTATGTATCGCTAATCATTCCTAATGGTATTTGGAAAATGATTGCACCAATGGAGAAGGCAGGCAGAATAATTGAAACTGCATCAATATTGATATCATTTCGAAGTGCATATACTGGAAAGCTACCGTTCAGTGAAGCTTCTAAAATTCCAAAGCCTAGAGGTGGAAGCAAGGCAATCCAAGCATATCGCAAAACATCTTTAAAGCGTGAAAATGTACTGAAAATAGATTCCGTTTCGGTACTCTGTTCAGGACGTTCATTTTTAAGTAATAAAACTGTTAACCAAGCGATTACAGTAACAGCTGATGAAATAATAAATGGTAGTGCTTCATTTACTTGAACTAATCGTGCCATTAATGGTCCGAAAGCAAATCCTAGACTGAAGAATAATCCATAAATTGAAATATTTCGCCCACGCTTATGAAGCGGTGAAGCATCGGTAATCCATGTTTGTGTAGAGAAGTGAAGCATGTGATCTCCAATACCGATAATAAGTCTTAAAAAGAACCAGAACCAAAAGGATTTCCACATAGGAAATAAAGCAAATGCAATCGCCACTGCTCCGACACCGACTATAATAAGTGGTTTATATCCGAAGCGCCGTAATGGTGCTTCCATTAAAGGTGCCACAAATAAAACACCAATATACAAGCCGGTCGCGTGAAGACCATTCATTGAGGAACTTACTCCATCACTTTCGAAAATAATGGCAATCAAAGGCATTAAAATACCTTGGGAAAATCCTGAAATTCCAACGATGCTAACAAGTATCCAAAAGCGTAAGGTGTCTTTATTCATGATGTATATATCCTTTTCCGTGTAATTGTCTTATCTCTATCGTACTTTCAATGGTTGTTTTGTGCAAGAATATGATTGTGACTAGCAAGATAAGGGTAAAATATGAAAAATAAATAATGAAAGTTAACTGAAATAATAAAGGAGACTGGGAAAGAGAGGGAATAGCATGGGGAATAAAATCTTTTTTATTCTTTTATTAGTTGGGTTACCGTTATCTCTAGCTGGAAGTTTAATGCATTGGCCAAGTGTAATCATGTTTGGAGTGTATTGTGTTACCATTATTGCTCTAGCAAGCTTTATGGGAAGGGCGACAGAAAGTTTAGCTGTTGTGATGGGACCGCGGATTGGTGGATTATTAAATGCCACGTTTGGAAATGCAGTGGAATTAATTATTTCAATTTTTGCATTGCAAGCTGGTTTAACAGAAGTAGTATTAGCGTCATTAACGGGTTCTGTACTAGGTAACTTATTGCTTGTAGCAGGATTTTCATTCTTCATTGGAGGATTGAAGTTCAAGAGGCAAAAGTTTAATGTATTTGATGCTCGACATAATGCGGGATTATTAATTTTTGCGGTTATTGTGGCATTTGTTATTCCAGAAGTGTTCTCTCAAACAATGACTGAAGCAAAGACAATGTCTTTAAGTGTAGGGATAGCAGTGATTATGATTGTATTATACTTATTGGCTCTATTCTTTAAGTTAGTTACACATCGTGGGGTGTATCAGCATAAGGAAGGGGGAGGTGTTGTAGAGGAAGAAGAAATGCCAGAATGGTCAAAAAAGAAAGCAATTATCATATTGTTACTATCGACTATAGCTGTAGCCTATGTATCGGAAAATCTTGTACATACGTTTGAAACTGTTGCTGCATCATTTGGTTGGTCTCAATTATTTATTGGTATTATCATTGTAGCCATTGTAGGGAATGCAGCTGAACATGCTTCAGCGATCATTTTTGCTTATAAAAATAAAATGGATATTGCTGTTGAAATTGCAGTAGGGTCCACTCTTCAAGTTGCTATGTTTGTTGCACCAATTCTAGTATTGATTTCGTTATTATTTCCGACATCCATGCCGTTAGTATTTACTATGCCTGAACTAATTTCAATGGTAACGTCTGTGTTCTTAATCATTGTGATTTCTAATGATGGGGAAACGAACTGGTTTGAAGGGGCAACACTATTAGCAGCTTATGTTATTATGGGGATTGGATTTTTCTTGTTATAAATCAAAATAAGGACTCTGCATAAATTCTGTATTTGCAGAGTCCTTATTAAAATTCTTCTATTAAATTTACATGCATATTAAAATCCAACAAACTATTACTGTTACCAATCGTTTTGGCTACTTCATTTCAAACAAGCTTACATGACGACTTTGTTATAATATTTGTAGGAAGGTTCACCGCTTTCTATTATTATTTTGTGTAGAAAAATAATGCCGCTGTTACAATCGATACACATACCTCCTTAATTCGTTGGTATTATCGTTATCGAATTTGTTCCCTCCTTCTACTGAAGATTAACCTTATTATACTCCTTGTGATTTATAAAGTAAATAATCAAAAAATTACAAAAATATTACATTTATACGCTTGCTGTATATAATCTTGAGCGCCGACAAAAAATAACGACACATTGAAATTTACCTCTGAAAAAAGGGAGTCGGCATCATGAAGAAATGGCTTATAACAATTAGCACAGCGATACTAATTTGTGCATATCCACTTGCAGCTAATGGAATATCAATTACACAACGGAGTAGCCAAGTCGCTGCTTTAAAGGTTCCTGCTAATGTCATTCATATTACGAAAGAGAATACGTATCCAAACCCAAGTCAAGATTTACCATATTTGCAGCCGAGTGAACTTACGAAGCAACTAATAGCTTCTTCTAATGTAAAAATTGAAAATCCTGAGTTAATTCGCATACTAAATGAAACAACCATTGCGAAAGCACCATTTGCATTAGGCTATCGTGCCACAATTTACTTAGGTCATTGGGCTTTGCAATATGAATCAGCTGAAACATCACCAAACTGGGAGTTTCAAAAAATCAATACTAATTACTACGATAATCGTGGCGGAAATCTTCCGTATCGTATGCACTATGTACAAGAGTTGCAGAAGATGATTCACGGAGGTTTAACAGCAAAAGTTCCTGCTGCAAAAGATGTACAGAAGATGATGATTTTAAAAGCAGCTGATAAAACAAACCTGCCATTATCATTTGAAACCATTATTGGTGGGGGAACGAAAAGTGAGAGAGTATACAATATTCCTCCGAATCGTTTAGGATACTTATATGCTTATGCAAGTGCTGTAAACGAAAAGGGAAAAGTGACATATGGTGAAGTGTATTTAGTGTTAAAAGGAAATAAAAGATCACTTGTTATTAAAAATGTAACATCTCAAGGGATTGGAGCTTGGATTCCTGTTCAAGACCATATTTCATTTGGTTTTATTGCAACCGATCGACCACGATAAACAGTAAAAAAC
>NZ_HG428744.1:0-70913 GCF_000380245.2 Bacillus massiliigorillae | reverse complement strand
ACTGTTTTTGCTGATTTTTAATCATAAGTGGCTGTCTTTCTTTTTAGGGTTGAATTTAAGCTCTGAAATCAATAATCCCACGAGTGTGAGAATGGTTCCAAGCACAGCCAAAGTAGTGATTTTTTCATTTAAAACAATCATTGAAGTTACGACTGTAATAACAGGAACAAGATAAATATAAATGCTCGTTTTTATGGCTCCTAACATTTTTACTGCAAAGTTCCATGTAACAAAGCAAAGTGCTGAAGCTCCTAGTCCTAAAAAAAGAATATTAAGTAAGTTTGGAATGTAAGTGAATCTCTCTAGCCCTAAATTAAAGTCCAATATAAATAACGTCGGAATCATAAAGAGTAAACCATAGAAAAAAATTCGTCTTGTAGTTTGAATAGTATTATATTGAAACTCGGTTATTTTTTTCATTAGTATAGAATAAATAGCCCATACAATAGCGGCTAGAATAGCTAATATATCTCCAATAGGATTTAAGTGAAAGTTGGTATTACCATTAAAGCTAATGAGAAAAATCCCGATAAAAGCAGCTATAAAACCAATAAAGAAGTTCATTTTGAAATTTTCACTTGTTAGGAACAGATGTGCAAAGATAGCGGTAAAGAAAGGAGCGATGCTAATAATAACTCCTACATTTGATGCTAATGTGTGTGTTAGAGCTATATTTTCTAATAAGAAATATAGTGTTACTCCGCATAAACCAGCTCCAATAAAGTACCATTTTTGCTTTTTATCAGCCAATCGAAGTTTGGATGGGTAGACAAGGCAAAGTGTAATGAACCCAATAAAAAAACGAAAAACAGTATTTCTAAAGGTGTGAAATAATCTAAAAGAATCTTTGTTGAAATGAAAGTTGTACCCCAAATCATAATTGTAATGAAAGCAGCTAAATGACCTAGTATTAATTTGTTTGTATTCATAAATTCCTCCTGACCTTGCTAGTCACTGCTCGATAAATATCTTCATGTATTGCTTAGGAGTTAGGCCAATAAACTTTTTGAAGAAATTCGAAAAGTGACTTTGGTCGTTAAAACCTGTTTGCATTGCTACATCAATAAGAGGTACTCCTCTTTTTAATAATTTTTTGGCTTGATTGATACGTATTGTTTCTAAATAACTGTATGGTGATATCCCTGTTTGCTTAGTAAAGGAACGAAGCAAATGATACTTACTTAGTCCTGCGATATGACTTAACTCATCTAATGTAATAGTTTTCGTGTAGTTGTTTTCTAAATACTCGCAAACAGACTGTATCTCTGTACGTAGTTCTATTTTCGTTTCATGTGAAAGTGGTTCAGAGTATTCTTCAATTAATTGCTTAATAAGAAAGAACAAAATCTCTTCCTTTTTGAAATCTTTATTCTCTTCTAAAATCATTAAGTGAAGTTCCTTTAAAGAAGAAACTAGTTCGCTGTGAAAAATAACTTTTGTGTTAAAGTGAGGTAATGCTTCTGTTCCTTGTATTTCAGCAACGATTTTTTTCATAATTTGTGGTTGAATGTTGATACAGCGATAATCCAAAGTTTGTCCATCAATCTGTTCACAAGCATGATTTTCATGTGGATTTAGTAAAATTAAGTCTCCAGTATCTATAATGAAATCTTTGTTCTTACACGTTAAACGACGTTGGCCTTTCTCAATAAAGCCAATAACATAGTATTCATGAAAGTGATTTGGAAACCTTTGCATAATTCCTTTGAAATGATAAGCCTCGATTTGTAAATCCTCATCCAAGAGTGCCGTTCGGATTTCTTGCTTCATTGCTCCAGACATCCTTTCTTCCTATTTGCTACATAGTCTATCATACAGCTTATAGTGATTCTTGTATGATATTGCTCTTGAAGATTGATGTATAAAAAAAGAAAAGGCTATCCCAATTGAAAATCACTTTTGGGACAGCCTCTTTCTTTTTATTTTTGCAAACTTGCATTAGCTTTACGCCTTTTGAAATCTATTTCTGGATAATAGGCATTCTTTACGAGTACATTAGGGCCAAGGCATTTTACACTTGAACAATGGCAGTTTAATGTTTGCGCTAAATCTGTTTTATTCCAGTTATCATATGCTTGTTGAAGTGTATCTGTCTGTACGTTGCCTAGTGGTGGCGCATCACCAAAGTCAGTAACAATAACCTCTCCGTTAAAGATATTGATGTTTAAGCGTGAACGACCATCTGGATCATTACGAACTGATACATTTTTTGCATCATATAGTTTTTGAAGTAAAGAGATGTCTTCAGGTGTAGAACTACATGGATAGAATGGAAGTGTACCAAATAGCATCCAAACATCTTGATTACGAATGTCTAATAAATGCAATATAGCATTGCGAATTTCATCGAGTGAAACAGCTTGTAATGTAGAAGCAAAATCACTTGGATACATCGGATGCACCTCATGGCGTTTGCATAGCATTTCATCTACAATTTGTTTATGAATATCTTCAAGATAAGGTAATGTACGGTTATTAATCATTGTTTCAGCTGAAACAAAAACTCCTTGCTTGGATAGCTCACGGCTGTTTTCGATCATTCGATCAAAAAGCTTTGCTCTTTGTTGTCTTGTTGGTTTCTTGTCCATCATCGCAAAGCCATTATCAATAAATTGGTCGATAGTTCCCCAATTGTGAGAAATATGAAGCACATCTAGATATGGAATAATGTCATCGTATTTTGCTAGGTCAACTGTTAAGTTAGAATTAATTTGTGTTCGAACTCCTCGTTCATGGGCATACTTTAACAAAGGAACAACATAGTTTTGCACGCTTTTCTTTGACATCATAGGCTCCCCACCTGTAATGCTTAAAGCTTTCAGGTGTTCGACTTCATCCAATCGACTTAATAGTAAATCAATTGGAAGTGCTTCTTCATCTTTATTTGATAATGTATAACCAACCGCACAATGTTCGCAGCGCATGTTGCAAAGATTAGTTGTTGTGAATTCAATATTGGTTAACATCTGTTTACCAAATTGTTCTATGTCATTATAAGCTTCCCAAGGGTCATGGTTTATTGTTATCGGTGGTAATTGATTTTTATTGTTTATGATCATTTTCGCTTCTCCCTTAAGATTTAATATCATATTATTTCGTATGATTTTATATGTTTTTTGTCATATCATTACAGTGTATGTGAAGAAATAAGGATTAAAACAACTATTAATGTATCTTTTTTGACAATGAAAAACAAATGATTTTAAAGTATTCATTGTATTTTTTTTGTTTTTGTAAGAGAATATAACTACTAAATTGTATTATGTGTACACGTCAGAAAGGAGCAATATGCTCATGGGTAAACCAATTTTTAATAAAGATGATCAAATGAATTTTCTGAAACAACGTTTAACAATGTTTTTAGAGGTTCTTGATAATATAGATCCAGAGGATGCAGATTTAGAAGATGTAGATCGTCTTATCGAAATTCTGGATGAATTAGAAGTGAAGTGTGAACAGTTCAAAACAAGATAAGAGTCCCTATGTGGGGCTTTTTTTGTTTTGTCTAACTCCAGTCCTTTTTCTTGTCTAACTTTACACCTGCTAAACTCGGTCATAAACCAATCCGTTTTGAGAACCAAGAGAGGGAGTTAAGCAGGACGCTTTCCCTTTTCTTAATTGTCTTATTCCTTTTCCTATTTAAAATGGGAAGGTATAATGTAATTTAGGGAAAAGTGTAAACTTTCTATCTATTTTTAAAGGGCTTTACATAAGGGGGAAAATAGAATGGACTTACAGAAGTTACAAGATAGTATGTATCAATTAGTTGTTGAAACGTCTACGAACTTACCAAAGGATGTACGACGCGCTTTAAAGGTTGCGAAAGAGAAAGAAATCGCAGGAACTCGTTCAGCAATGAGTCTTGCAACAATTGCGCAAAACATTAACATGGCTGATGAAAACATCTCGCCAATTTGCCAAGATACTGGACTACCAACATTCAAAATCAAAACTCCAGTTGGCGTAAATCAACTTGAAATTAAAGAGGCGATTTATAAAGCAATTGTTCAAGCTACAAAAGACGGAAAGCTTCGTCCGAACTCAGTTGATTCGTTAACAGGTGAAAACAGCGGTGACAATCTTGGAATCGGTTTACCAGTTATTAAATTTGATCAGTGGGAAAAAGACTATATCGATGCTCGTTTAATTTTAAAGGGTGGCGGTTGTGAAAATAAGAACATTCAATACAGTCTTCCATGTGAACTTGAAGGCTTAGGTCGTGCTGGCCGTGACTTAGATGGTATTCGTAAATGTATTATGCATTCTGTATACCAAGCACAAGGACAAGGCTGTAGTGCTGGTTTCATCGGTGTAGGAATCGGTGGCGATCGTTCATCTGGTTACGATTTAGCAAAAGCACAATTATTCAGAAGTGCTGATGATGTAAATCCAAATGAAGATCTTCGCAAACTAGAAGAGTATGTAATGGAACATGCTAATGAATTAGGAATCGGAACTATGGGCTTCGGTGGCGAAACTACATTACTAGGCTGTAAAGTTGGCGTAATGAACCGTATTCCAGCTAGCTTCTTCGTTTCTGTAGCGTATAACTGTTGGGCATTCCGTCGTTTAGGTGTTGAAATCGATCCTACGACTGGTGCTATTAACGAATGGTTATATCAAGAAGGAGAAAAAATCAATCTTGTATCTGAAGCTGAACAAGAATCAGCAGCTACACAAGAAAGTGCAACTGAAGTTGAACTTCGTGCTCCAATTACAGAAGAACAAATTCGTGCTCTTAAAGTCGGTGACGTAGTAAAAATCAGTGGCATGATGTACACTGGTCGTGATGCAATCCATAAACATCTTTCAGATAACGATGCACCAATCGACTTAAATGGACAAATTATCTACCACTGTGGTCCAGTAATGCTTAAAGATGACGAAGGTAACTGGCATGTAAAAGCTGCAGGTCCAACTACTAGTATTCGTGAAGAACCTTACCAAGGTGATATCATGAAGAAATTCGGTATTCGTGCGGTTATGGGTAAAGGTGGTATGGGAGCAAAAACTCTTGCTGCTCTTGAAGAACACGGTGGCGTATACTTAAATGCAATCGGTGGAGCTGCACAATACTATGCTGACTGTATCAAATCAGTAGAAGGTGTAGACCTTATGCAATTTGGTATTCCAGAAGCAATGTGGCATTTGAAAGTAGAAGACTTCAAAGCGGTAGTAACAATGGATTCACACGGCAACAGTCTTCACCAAGATGTTGATAAATCATCTCTAGAAAAATTAGCTCAATTCAAGGATCGTGTATTTAATTAAGAATGTTAAGGCTGTCTCATATGAGGCAGCCTTTTTTTACCTTTCATGTTTTAGTTGTACTTTCAAATACTACACGTAAGACAGTTGAAAGGAACTAGAACTATGAGAAATATATATATGATTATTGTATCTATAGCAATCGCTTTATCGTTGGCGATACCAGCTCATGCAAATGTTCCGAATAAAGCATATGGCTGGGGGTTAGTGAAAAGTAAAGATGGAATTCCTGCTGATGCAGGACCTGAGCTTAATGCGATTGTAGAAAAGCATGGCGCAGTGTATAAAGGTAATCCTTCTAAAAAAGTGTTGTATTTAACCTTTGATAATGGCTATGAAAATGGCTATACAGCACAATTTCTAGATGTGTTAAAAAAACATAAAGTACCTGGCATTTTCTTCGTGACGGGTCATTATTTAAAAAGTGCACCTGACCTTGCGAAACGAATGGTAAAAGAGGGGCACATAATTGGTAATCATTCGTGGCATCATCCGGATATGACAACACAATCACAGGCACAAATTCTTGAGGAATTAAATACGGTTCAACAAGAAACTGCGAGGCTTACTGGGCAGAAGACAATGAAATATTTACGCCCACCACGTGGCATCTTCAGTGAACGAACGCTGCAAATTGCGAATGAGGCAGGCTATAAACATATTTTCTGGTCACTTGCTTATAAAGATTGGGATGTAAATGCGCAAAGAGGAGCGGATTATGCTTACAACGAAATAATGAAGCAAATTCATCCTGGGGCAATCCTGTTAATTCATACGATTTCAAAAGATAATGCAGGTGCGCTTGAAAGAGTTATTGTGGACTTGAAAAAGCAAGGATATACATTTAAAAGTATTGATTATTTAATGAAGCAACCAAACAGTAAAGCGCAAAAAAACCGAGACTAGTTTAGTCTCGGTTTAAAAATTAAAATTGTAAACTGACATCTCCGTCTTTCGCCTTAATATCAAGTTTATGACTAGAATTTACTTGATGTGTAGCGTTTGACTCAAATTCATTGTTATTTACCATAATATCTCCAAAGCTACTCTTGATAGTATAACTTAGCTCGCTTTCTTTGTTAGAAGCTTGCACATCTACATCTCCAAAAGTTGATGAAATTTCAGATGTTCCTAACAGTAAACCTTGTACTTCAATATCACCATCGTTACTTTGAATATTAAGTCCTTCACTAGTAAAGTCGCTTAATGAAATATCTCCAAATCGATTTGTAATAGCAGTAGAGTTAGCTTTAACTGAATTAAATTCTAAATCTCCATCATTCATCTTAATAGTTAGCTCTTTAGCTGTAATACTATTTGCATCTATATCGCCAAAATTATTTTTAATTTCAAAAGAGTTTGTTCGAATATTATTGATTAGTAAGTCTCCATCTTGTGTTTTAATTTGAAGAGAATTACTGTTTATTCCGTCCAAATGAATATCTCCGAAATCATTTACGATATCGATATTATCAAAACTTGTATTTTTTGGGACGTATACTTTTATAGTTGTTTGTGGAATTCCACCAAAACTTAAATTAAATAATCCAAAGTTTGATTTTAATGAACCTTTGCTTTCAATAATGAGCTTGTTATTCGTTACTTTGTACGTAAATTCTTTCTTAAGCTCTTTATGTGAACGTATTTCGATTTTATATTCGTTAGAAGGAATAATTTCAACATCTGCATCCCTAAAATCAGCACTAATACTTGTAAATGGTGATAAATCCTTTGATTCTACTCGCATATCTTTGAAGTCAATGACTTTAAAACCATCATTTGTAGTTACAATTGAAAATTTAGCTCCTAAAGCAAAGCCGATGGCAGTAAGAATGAGTCCAATGACAATCATACAACCAGCGATGATTGGGATTAGTTTTGACTTTTTCATTTTAATGCCCCCTTACTTCGTTTAGAGATTCGATCAAATAGTTTTTTCAGTGATAGAGCAATAGCGCGGCTACCTTTTTTAATTAATGATATAACTGGTGAAAAAATAAGTATGCCAATTCCTGTGGCTGTTAATCCGATTCCGATAAAGAAAATAGCTGTAGGAATATGCTGTGCTAAGACGGCAACCCCGGCAACGACACTTGCAATTCCAGCAATAATTAAAGAAATCGTAAGAGCAAATCCAGCAAAGGCTAATGAAATAAATAATAGGACGAAAGCAAAGATTAAGGCACCTACAGCTATCACAAGTGGTAATGCGATTGGTGATGCTAAGATGGCTAGTATAATAATCCAGATAGCTGAAAATCCTTTCTTCGTAGATTCTGGATGACTATCTAAGTCTTTTATTGCATAATCAGCTAAAATCTTTGATGCAACTTGAGCAGGTGATCCTAATTCCTTGATAACTTGTTGAACATTTTCTTCTCCGGCTTCATCGAAGTATTCATTATAATATTCAAGAGCGGCTTCAACTTCATAACTTGGTAATCTTTTGAGTTTAGATTCAAGCTGTTTCAAATACGTCTCTTTATTCATCGTTTAATCCTCCCATCAACACATGATCGATTTTTTCTTTATATTCCGTCCATTCTGCTAACAATTCTTCGTACTTTTCACGTCCATGATCAGTAATGCGATAATAGCGACGGTTTCTTCCTTGAAATGGCTGATCATATGTAGACAAATATTCGCCTTTTTGTAATCTGCGTAACACTGGATAAAGTGTAGATTCAGAAATATCCATGACTTCACGCACTTGTTGTGTCAATGAATAGCCATATGCATCTTCTTTCGCTAAGATGGCAAGCACACAAGCATCGAGTAGTGCAGAACCAAGTTGAAAGGTCATTGTTGCTACACCTCCAAATAGTTATATTATAGATTTATATATATTATACGTCGTATAGTATGTCTATAGTCATATTATATGCCGTATAATATTATGTGTCAACAATCACAATGCCTAATTTTTCTGTATATATATTTGCTTAGTGGCGTATCGTGTTTCTCCATATGAAAAATGATATAATACGTAAAAGTGATGAGAAGTGATAGTTTTGCATTATACTATTTGCCATAAATCAAGAGAGGCATCCAGCACTCAGAATGGAAGCCCTATTTAAGATACGCTTTAAGTAGAAGTGTAAAGAAAACGGAGTGAAACAAATGAAGAAGCAACAAGAAATGGCTTTGAGTCTAGGACAGACATTTCCTTTAACAATAAAAAGATTAGGCATTAACGGTGAAGGTGTAGGATATTTTAAAAGAGGCGTTGTGTTTGTTCCTGGGGCATTACCAGGTGAAGAAATTGTCGCAGAAGCAACAAAGGTACATCCTAAATTTGCAGAAGCAAAAGTAAAGAAAATCCGTAAGAAATCCAAGCATCGTATCGCTCCACCATGCCCAGTATACGATCAATGTGGAGGATGCCAAATTCAACACTTAGAATACAGCCAACAATTGAAAGAGAAACAAGATATCGTTAAACAAGCATTTGAGCGATATATGAAACACGCAATCAATGACATAGATATGAAAGAAACGATCGGTATGGACAAACCATGGAACTATCGAAATAAAAGTCAGTTCCAACTAGGTTTAACAAATGATGGGGAAGTCATTGCTGGCTTGTACGGTTTAAACTCCCATCACTTAATTGATATTCCAGAATGTATTGTGCAACATCCATCTTGTAATGAAGTAACGGTTACAGTGAAGAAGGCTCTACAAGAATTGAATATCCCAATCTATAATGAAAAGACAAAATCAGGAATCGTTAGAACAGTAGTTGTTCGTGCAGGATTTGCAACAGGAGAAGTACAAGTAGTACTTGTGACGGTTTCAGAGAAATTGCCAAAGAAAGATCAACTGATACACATGATTATGGACAAGCATCCAGAAGTGAAGTCAGTAGTTCAAAACGTAAATAATGAAAAAACATCGCTTGTATTTGGAGAAAAATCTATCCACTTAGCAGGTGAAAACATCATTAAAGAAACTTTAGGTGACTTATCATACGAGCTTTCAGCAAGAACGTTCTTCCAATTAAATCCGATTCAAACAGTTAAGCTATATAATGAAGTAAAAAAAGCAGCAGCATTAACAGGTGAAGAAAATGTAGTAGATGCTTATTGTGGAGTAGGTACAATTGGATTATGGCTAAGTGACGAAGCAAAAGAGGTTCGTGGTATGGACAGTATTAAAGATTCCATTAGAGATGCAAGAGAAAATGCGGCTCGCCATGAAAAAACAAATGTGAAGTTTGAAGTAGGTAAAGCAGAAAATGTGCTACCTATTTGGTTGAAAAAAGGTTGGAAGCCAGATGTTATCGTCGTTGATCCACCACGAACAGGATTAGATCAACAATTACTACGAGCAATGGTTCAAGCGAAGCCAAAGAAAATTGTGTATGTTTCTTGTAACCCATCCACATTAGCGAAGGATATTTCGCACCTAAGTAAGTTATACAAAGTAGAATATGTACAGCCAGTAGATATGTTCCCTCAGACTTCGCATGTGGAGTGTGTAGCGAAGCTTGTTTTAAAATAAGGCAACTAGGAGTTTTTTAGATGGATATGAATAATAATGATATTTTAATTCGAATTAGATATGCACTAGATATAAAAGATGTGGATATGATTAAGATTTTTAAACTTGGTGGTGTTGAGGTAACGAGAGAAGAGCTACGTGAGCTACTTACTAAAACACCAGATAGTTATTATAATGATGAAGACGATGAGTTGGATGACGATTACGTTATTTGTAGTAATGTTATGCTAGAGTCGTTTTTAAACGGACTTATTATCTTCAAAAGAGGAAGACAAGAACCAAAACCAGGGCAGCCTGAAAGACCAGCAATTACGATAAAGCATAATAGTAGTGTGAATAATGTAGTGTTTAAGAAGCTAAAAATAGCATTATCATTAACAAGTGATGACATACTAGAGATTCTAGACGAAGCGGGCGTTATTCTTTCAAATAGTGAATTGAGCGCTATTTTTAGAAAAGAAGGGCATAAACATTATGTGCCATGTGGAGATCGCTATGCTCGAAACTTCTTAAAAGGATTGGCAATGAGGTATAGAGGGTAAAGTGTTGTTCTGATAATTAATTGTAAAGGCTTGAGAAGCAGGGGAGAAAACCTTGTACCTCAAGTCTTTTTCTTGTTTTAAAATAAGGCAGCCCTCTACTATTGAAGAGGGTGCTGGCTTTTTATGATTCTTAAAAAGGCTTAATGAACTTATGTTGAATATGAATACTGCAATCAGTTGACAACTCACGAATAAAGTAATTGTGGGATCAGCTCTTGAAAGCTCAATAGTTCCTTAATTTTTTTTTCTGGAATGTATGGAATAATGCTCCTCCATACATTCATTTAAATTCATAGGAAATAACTTTCTTAAAAATCTTCCGCTGGCTATCAAGTTCTCTCTATAGTCTGCTTAAAGCTGCCAAAATAGGCGGCTTTATTATTGTTGAATATAAGATAGAAATTATATTTAATTTATCGCTTTAACACGTTGAATTACCAAACAATACTATTTCTAAGTTATTTACATTCCTAAAGGTTTGATTATATAATGAATAAACATTATATCAATATAATTAATATTCATAGTATAGGAGAGTAACTTATGGAATTAATAGGGATTTTAATTATCATAGTAGGCTTTGCGTTGAAGTGGGATACTATTGCAGTAATTGTTGTAGCAGGTATTTCTACTGGATTAGTAGCAAAGATGAATCCTATTGAAATATTGGATACACTGGGGGCAGCTTTTGTATCAAATCGTGTAACATGTTTATTTTTAATCACACTTCCTGTTATCGGCTTGTCTGAAAGGTATGGATTGAAGGCGAAAGCAGTTATGCTAATCAAGAAAGCAACTAACTTATCGGTTGGTAAACTATTGAGTGGCTATACTTTAATAAGAAAAATAACGATTGGAATGGGAGTAACACTTGGTGGACACCCACAATTCGTTCGACCGCTAGTTAGCCCAATGGCTGAAGGTGCAGCTATTGCTAAGTACGGAGATAAAATAGAAGAAAAAGATATGGAAAAGATTAGAGCATATTCTGCAGCATCTGATAATATTGGTAACTTCTTTGCACAGAATATATTCATGGCAAATGCAGGTGTACTTTTAATCGCTTCTACATTAGAAGGAATCGGTATGCCGATAGATACACTGCAAGTGGTTAAAGTAGCAATTCCAGTAGCTGTTATTTCATTCGTGTTTTGGGTTACTCAAAATATGTTATTTGATAAAAAGCTTAAGAAAAAATATGGGTCTAAAGAAAATGAAAAAATTAGAGGTGATCAATAATGGATATGACACAAATCTCTAATTTGTTATTAGAAATATTTTATATAATCATTGGGTTATTCATGGGTATCACAATGGTATTCACAATTAAAGATACAAACCATAAAACAAGAATCGGTACAGCTGCATTCTGGGGGATTCTTGGTTTTATTTTCATTTTTGGAAATTATATTCCAAGTACGATTGTCGGCTTATTGGTCGTTGTAATTGCTATTTTATCAGCAACGAAGCAAATCAATATCGGAACGTTTAAGCAATTAGATGATACGTTTGCGACTTTAAAAGCAGAAAAATTAGGGCTGAAAATCTTCATCCCATCTCTATCTATCGCAATTATCGCGATGCTTGTAGCATCTTTCACAAGTTTTCCGGGTACGGTTGCAATCGGTATTGCGGCTGTGAGTGCGCTATTGCTGACGTTTATTATTACTAAAGCAAAACCAAAAGAGATGCTGGCGGATTCAAACAGAACATTCCAATCGATTGGTTCATTTGCTATCCTTCCTCAATTATTAGCTTCTTTAGGTGTATTATTTACAACTGCGGGAGTAGGCGATAAGATTGCTTCTATGATTTCAAGTGTAATTCCGACAGGTAACTCCTTCATTGGGGTAGCGACATATTGTATCGGTATGGCATTATTTACAATCATCATGGGTAATGCATTTGCGGCATTCGCTGTTATTACAGTTGGTATTGGTGTACCGTTCGTATTCAGCATCGGTGGAGATCCAGTAATTTGCGGAACGCTTGCTCTAACAGCAGGATACTGTGGAACATTATTAACACCAATGGCGGCAAACTTCAATATGCTACCGGCAGTATTGCTTGAAATGAAAGATAAAAACGCAGTTATTAAAGTACAAGCACCTATAGCTTTAACATTGTTAGTCGTTCATATTATCTTGATGTATGTTTTAGGATTTTAAAAATTAGATATATTAAATTTTTTCAATAGGAGACCGAGCTATGAAAGTACTATTAACAGGATTTGACGCATTTGGCGGAGAGCCGGTTAATCCGGCAGAAGAAGCAGTTAAAATGGTCAGTGACCAGATAAACGGAGCTGAAGTGGTTAAAATTATTATTCCTACAGTTCAAACAAAATCTGTTCAAGCTATTGAAGCTGCAATTGAAAAGCATAATCCGGATATTGTTATATCGGTAGGTCAAGCGGGAGGAAGATTTGATATTACTCCTGAAAGAGTTGCCATTAATCTAGATGATTACAGAATTAAGGACAATGAAGGCAATCAGCCAATAGATACAGTTATACAAGCAGATGGGCAGCCAGCTTATTTCACGAATTTGCCAGTAAAAGCGATGGTTAAGCATATGAATGAGCATAACATACCAGCAACTGTATCTTATACAGCGGGAACATTTGTATGCAATCATGTTATGTACGGCATTCTATACATGATCGATAAAAAGTACCCTCATATCAAAGGTGGATTTATTCACATTCCTTATATGACTTCGCAGGTTATGGATAAGAAAAACACACCGTTCATGTCGTTGGATGATATTGTAAAAGGCTTGGAACTTGCGATTGAAGCCTGCACGATTAATGACAAGGATATTAAAGCAGTAGGCGGAGAAATCTGCTGATGAAAGCGATCAATCTTTTTGTTTATGGGAGTTTAAGAGAAGGTTTCTTTAATTATAAAAAGTATTTAGACGGTAAGGTCATCGAGAAAAGAGATGCTAAGCTTGAAAATATGAAATTATATCATCTGCCATACAAAGGATATCCGGCTTTAACCTTCGGTGAAGATACAGTTTATGGGGAAATCATGGTAATTAGTGAAGAGCATTATGAAGAGACAATGAATGCGATGGACAAAATGGAAGGATTCATCAGTGAAAAAAATCCTGAAAATGAATACCATAAAGTCATTCTTGAGGTTGAAAATCTTCATACGAATGAAAAAGAAAAATGCTTTGTCTATTTTTATAACAAAGATAATGACCAGCTTTTTGACAACAGCGCCATTTATATTCCACATGGTAATTGGAAAGAGCATATGCTATGCGGATGTATGTAATTGGTTAGCTAACATTTTGTTCATGCCACTTCATAAAAAACGATAAACTCGAAAAGCAGTTGATATAGAAAAAATCTATACCATCTGCTTTTTTTGTTTATTACAATACTATTTAAGGGTGATTTTCGTTAAAATAAATATTTCCGGTATCGACAAATTATACATGTCAAATGTCCTTGTGTTTGATAATAAGTTATTAGGCATGATATAAGTGTAAAAGAAGTGAAGCATTTGGCATTATATTTTTTGTCCGAGAGGCTGAAATTGTATTCATAATGAGAGGATTTGAGTTTGAAATGATAGAGAATTTTTGGCGTGATTTACCACGACCATTTTTTATACTTGCACCAATGGAAGATGTGACGGATGTTGTTTTTCGTCATGTAGTAAGTCAAGCAGGTAGACCGGATGTATTTTTTACAGAGTTTGCAAACTCGGATAGCTATTGTCATCCAGAAGGCATAAACAGTTTACGTGGCCGTTTGATGTTTACAGAAGATGAACAGCCAATGGTTGCACATATATGGGGAGACAAGCCTGAGTATTTTCGTCAAATGAGTATTGGAATGGCAGAGTTAGGATTTAAAGGCGTAGATATCAATATGGGCTGCCCTGTACCTAATGTGGCGTCAAGAGGGAAAGGTAGTGGCCTAATCTTGCGTCCAGATGTTGCGGCAGAACTTATTCAAGCAGCCAAAGCGGGCGGACTGCCTGTCAGTGTGAAAACACGACTTGGTTATAAGGATATAAATGAATGGGAGGAGTGGCTAACGCATATTTTAAAACAAGATATTGCGAACCTTTCTATACATTTGCGTACAAGAGAAGAAATGAGCCAAGTAGATGCGCATTGGGAGCTAATTCCGGAAATCAAAAAATTACGTGACCGCATTGCACCAAATACGCTACTAACAATCAATGGAGACATTCCTGACCGTCAAACGGGGCTTCAGCTTGCTGAGAAATATGGTATTGATGGCATTATGATTGGGAGAGGTATTTTTAAAAATCCGTTTGCTTTTGAAAAAGAGCCAAAAGAGCATAGCAGTAAAGAGTATCTTGATCTGTTAAGATTACAACTTGATTTACAAGATCAATATGCAGAAGTACTGCCACGTTCAATGACAGGGCTTCATCGCTTTTTCAAAATTTATGTCAAAGGATTCCCTGGAGCCGCTGAATTAAGAAATCAATTAATGAATACGAAATCAACAGATGAAGTACGTCAATTGCTTGATAACTTTGGAAAATAAAGTTGATGGGACGACAGCTGTGAAATGATGTAGTTTCGCAAATTCTGTACTTATCTTATTCAATTTTAATTTCCTTTTAGTGTTCATTGATTTTATTGTCTGTTAGTTCGCGGTATTCGACTAATTCTTCTTTCGAGATAATATCATCTGGACTTAATAATATTTATCACAATAAATTTTATATTGAGAAATATAGATAATTTTGCTAAAATATATTTTGAAATAATTAACCTTTAATATGGTCCAGAGAGGCTGAAAAGGGCTACTTGATATTTTAAGTTATTATGTTATTAATATCTTTGTTTATTCATGCCCTTTTGTCTAATCTGACGAAAGGGCATTTATTTTGCATTTTAGCTGTGATGACACAACTAACGTACCTCTTTTAAAGGAAGTCCAGTGAGACTTAAAAGGAGAATGGAAAAGTTTTATTTATTTAGATACATCCATTCATTCGTAAATAAAAGAGATTAATTTCATCTAGAACATACTGGAGGAGAGTAGAATGGATTATCGTAAAAAAACCGTGGTCGCATCGGTAGCTGGTTTAACATTAGAAGGCATGGACATTATGTTTATCTCATTTGCGATGACAATGATTATTGCAGAATTTAACGTTGATTTAGCAACTGGAGGACTTATTTCTTCTATAACGAATGTAGGGATGCTATTAGGAGGAATTGTTTTCGGAGTTTTAGCGGATAAGTATGGAAGGGTAAAGGTCTTTACATATACTGTCATCGTGTTTGCAATTGGTACAGCTTTAACGGGCCTAGCCACTAGCATTGAACAAGTATATCTATTTAGATTTATCGCAGGAATAGGTGCCGGAGGAGAATATGGTATTGGTATGGCTCTTGTTGCAGAAGCTTGGCCGAAAAATAAACAAGGGCGTGCGTCTTCATATGTCAGTGTAGGTGCTCAATATGGTGTCATTTTAGCAGCATTACTAAGTGCGATCATTCTTCCTACTTTAGGATGGAG
This sequence comes from Bacillus massiliigorillae, assembly GCF_000380245.2. Lineage (GTDB taxonomy): Bacteria > Bacillota > Bacilli > Bacillales > DSM-1321 > Bacillus_AD > Bacillus_AD massiliigorillae. The sequence goes on along the minus strand of NZ_HG428744.1, from coordinate 55,076 downwards.
AGCATTGTTCTTTGTTGGTGTAGTACCTGTTATTTTTGCCTTTATCGTAAGGAAAAATTTAGATGAATCACCTGAGTGGCTCGCTGCTCAGAAAAATAAAAAGGCTAGTAAGAAAGATGAAAAGGGTAAGTTGGTACAATTGTTTGAAACGCCACGAACAGCGATTACAACAATCTCTTTAATAATAATGGCAACTGTTCAAATTGCCGGTTATAACGGGTTAATGATTTGGCTACCATCGATGTTGCAGCAGTCACAAGGTTTATCTGTTTCAAGCTCTGCTATTTGGACAATTAGTACAGCCGTTGGCATGATTATTGGTATGTTAACCTTTGGGCTATTCTTAGATCGGTTTGGCGCAAAGCGTGCCTTTGGCGTCTTCCTTATTGCTTCAGCATGTGCTGTGTTTTTATACTCTTATGCTACTGGTAGTATGGGTGTACTAATAGGTGGTGCAATTGTCGGATTTTTCTCAAATGGAATGTTCGCCGGATACGGAGCGTTGATTGGTAGTCTATATCCCGTTCAAATTCGAAGTACAGCAACAAACACAATTTTTAACTTTGGCCGAGCTATAGGCGGTTTTTCACCATTTCTTGTCGGCTATATTCTACAAAGTTATGATATGAAAGTTGCGATGCTCTACTTAGCAGGTTTATATTGTATTTCCTTTGCTGTCATGCTAATGCTTAAAAAAGATGATTTAGGGAATGTAAGCGAAACTATATAATAAAGTAAGTTTATTTAACCATCAATTGAAATGCATTTGCGTTTTAATTGATGGTTTTTTTGAAATTATAGATTTTTTAATGAGTAAATATATCAAAGTTGCTACAAATAAAAAACGGTTTGAGTAAAAGGAAAAAATCCTTTTACTTAAACCGTTTTTCTTATTTTTGTTAATGTTAATACGAGAAAATCAGATATCAACAAGTAAAAATCTTTATCTAACTCTCAAATATTGTCGACCTTTACTAGATGTACTATTGTTTTATTTTAAATCTATATAATATAGCCAGCATAATAAACCAAATTGGTGTCAATAACAGTGGGATACGTGTAGCATCCGCAAATAACATAACGATTAGAATAAATACAAACAATGCTAAAATAACATAATTAATAAATGGTGTTAAAGGAGCTTTGAATATTGATTTTGCTCTCAAATCAGGTCGTTTTTTAGAATAGATAATATGAGAGATTAAGATAATGCTCCATACCCAAATGAAACAGATAGCACTAATTGTTGTAACGATTGAAAATGCTTGCTCTGGAACTAGCTTACTTAATAATGCACCAACTGAAACAACAATTGTTGATGTAAATAACGCGTTACTTGGAACCGAGTACTTATTTAATTTAGATAGTTTAGCAGGCGCTTCTTTATGTCTGCTTAATGTATATAGTATACGGCTTGTAGAAAATAAACCGCTATTGCACGCAGAAGCGGCAGATGTTAATACAACGAAATTGATAATTCCAGCAGCAACAGGTATACCGACTAATGCAAATACCTCTACGAAAGGACTGCTAGATGCATCTAATAGATCCCAAGGGTTAATGAAAAGGATAACTAATAATGCACCAACGTAGAAAAGCAATATACGAACCGGAATTTTATTAATCGCAGATGGTATGTTTTTCTTTGGATCTGCTGTTTCAGCTGCTGAAACCCCTACTAATTCAACTCCTACAAATGAAAAGACAACAAGTTGTAGTGAGAATAAGAAGCCGGAAATTCCGTTTGGAAACATGCCTCCGTGACTCCATAAGTTAGAAATTGTAACAGTTCCTGTATCGGTTTTAAAGCCAATGACTAATAAAACGATACCAACAACAATCAGTATAATAATAGTAATTACTTTAATAATAGCGAACCAAAATTCTAATTCCCCAAATAATCTTACAGATAGTAAATTTAATCCTAATAAAATAACTAGACATGCTATAGCTGGCACCCATTGCGGGATATCAAACCAATATTGCATATAGACACCAACAGCGATAATATCGGCCATCGCTGTCATAATCCAACAGAACCAGTATGTCCAACCCGTTATAAATCCAGCCCACGGTCCAATATATTCGGTTGCAAATTCAGTGAAGGATAAGTAACCAGCGTTTGATAAAAGTAGTTCTCCTAAAGCTCTCATAACAAAGAATAACGCTATTCCGATTAAGAGATAGGCGAATATGATAGATGGACCTGCCATCTGAATAGATTTACCAGAGCCTAAAAATAAACCCGTTCCGATTGTACCACCTATCGCAATCAGTTGTACGTGCCGATCTTTTAAGTCTCGTTTTAGTTCTTGCTTAGCCAATTTGTACGCCCCCGTAGTTTAAATTCTTAGTTGCAAATAAACTTTTTAAAAATTCAGAAATAAAATGAATGCAGAGATTCCTTGTGATATACTGAACTTTCCGTTTTTGAAGCTGTTTATATGCAATTAAATGATGTCATTTTATTAAATAAGATGACTCATGAGTTAGTAACCATTCATCAGGTCTAACTGTTCTTTTTCCCTCTTAGTATTAATAGATTGGAAAAAGATGATTTAAAACAATAAAAAAAGAGATTGGACATATCCAATCTCATCAAGGGCGAGAATAACAATTTATAACTCGTTATTCTTCTGTCCTTTTGCCTGAGATTGTGAATCCTTCGGCGCTGTACATTGTACAGTCTCTCCAGAAGCTGCTCCTGCCATAGTTTAATCCACGGCATTCATTGCTTACTAATATATGAAAATATTCGAATGTCTAAGTTGGATAGAAAATTAAAGTAATCTTCGAACTAACATTCATTATATTTATAAAACAATAAAGGAATTCTATCATCTTTATTAGCTTTGGTCAACAAATTAAGATTGATATGTTAAATCATTGTAAAAAAGAGTCATTTATATCTTATAAATAGTAGTGTGAGTGCATTAGACAGAAAATTCTTTTAATGTGTTAAAATTTTTATAAAAGCGAAGAGGGGCTAAGGGATATGACAATAAAAAAAGTATCGATTATTGGTTTAGGAGCATTAGGTGTTTTGTTTGGAAATCATTTATCTAAGAAAATGGGGAAAGAAGATTTAAGAATAATAGCAGATCAGGATCGTATCCAAAGATATGAAAGTAACAAGGTATATTGTAATAATGAAATATGTGAATTTAACTATGTAACACCTGATGAAGCTTGCGGCCCAGCTGACTTGCTTATAATTGCAGTTAAATATAATGGATTGAAAGAAGCTATACAAGCTGTAAAGAATCATATTGGAAAAAATACAATTATTATTTCCTTGTTGAATGGAATTACAAGTGAACAAATTATTGGTGAAATATATGGAATGGATAGGTTATTGTATTGTGTTGCACAAGGAATGGATGCGGTTAAGGTTGGGAATAAATTGACCTACGACCATATGGGCATGCTCTGTTTTGGTGATAAAGATCCTAGTAAAGTCTCACAAAATGCAAAGGACTTGGCAGCTTTTTTTGAAAAGATGGAGCTTCCGTTTGAATTAGATCATGATATGTATAGACGCCAATGGGGAAAATTTATGCTTAATGTAGGTGTAAATCAAACGGTTGCTGTTTATAAAAGCAATTATGGTGAAGTGCAAAGAGAAGGTGAAGCAAGGGATATGATGATTGCAGCTATGCGAGAGGTAATCGCACTATCTGAAAAAGAAGGAGTTCATTTAACGGAAGAAGATTTACAATATTGGCTAAACGTATTAGGTAAGTTAAGTCCAAATGGAAAGCCGTCAATGGCTCAAGATGTGGAAGCAAAGCGATTCAGTGAGGTAGAATTATTCGCAGGTACAGTAGTGGCATTAGGGAAGAAATATGGGGTTGCTACACCTGTTAATGAAGAGTTGTATGAGAAGATTCAAGTGATTGAAAAGCAATATGTTGTTTGCTGATACCTTTTATTTAATAAAGTTAAACAACAAAATAAATACTTTACGATTTGTGTTTTGATGAAGAGTATATTCCTTTTCAGAAGAGTAAAGAAATATAACATCAGATATTGTGATAGCGTGTAACCATTGAAGTTTATAGCAAATACAAAAAGAAGCAGAAACAAAGTAAAATTGTTTCTGCTTTTTTTCATGCTTAGTTATTTAAAATGCTAGTAATCTCATATTCCTCTTTTATACCCCAAATATCCATACTCAAGTCTTTGAATAACATATAAAAAGCACCACGAGGCTATAATAAAGTAATGGAAAAGCAGACTTTTAAAGGATTATGTGATGAAGAATATGAAAAAGAAAGGGGATATCATGACAAATACAGGCTGGAATTTTGATAATAGTTACGCTCGACTACCAAAATTGTTTTATAAAAATATGAATCCAACCCCAGTAAAGTCTCCACAATTAATTATTTTAAATCAATCATTAGCCAAATCATTAGGATTGAATCCAGATAAACTTCAAAGTGAAGATGCTATTGCAGTGTTCGCTGGTAATAAGATTCCTGAAGGTGCAGAACCTTTAGCGCAAGCTTATGCGGGGCATCAGTTTGGACACTTTAATATGTTAGGAGACGGGAGAGCCATTCTACTTGGTGAGCAGATTACACCACAAGGAGAACGGCATGATATTCAGTTGAAAGGTTCAGGACGAACACCTTATTCGCGTGGTGGTGACGGTCGAGCGGCACTTGGTCCGATGTTACGTGAATATATTATTAGTGAAGCGATGCATAGTCTAGGAATTCCCACAACTCGTAGTTTAGCAGTAGTGACAACGGGCGAAGGAGTAGCTCGTGAAACGTACTTGCCTGGTGCTATTTTGACTCGTGTGGCAGGTAGTCATATTCGTGTTGGAACCTTTCAATTCGCTGTGAACTTTGGATCAGCTGATGATGTTCGTACACTGGCTGATTATACGATAAAAAGACATTATCCCGATATTAAAGAGGATGCAAACCGATACTTAGCTCTTCTTGAGGAAGTAATTAAACGTCAAGCTGATTTAATTGCTAAATGGCAGCTTGTTGGTTTTATTCATGGTGTTATGAATACTGATAATATGACGATTAGTGGAGAAACAATTGATTATGGTCCGTGTGCTTTCATGGATACATATGACCCTGCAACTGTATTCAGCTCAATTGATGAACAAGGTCGTTATGCGTTTGGTAATCAGCCATATATAGGTTTATGGAATCTCACTCGATTTGCTGAAACTTTAGTGCCATTACTCCATGAGAAGCAGGAAGAAGCAATCAAAATTGCTGAAAATGCACTTTCTGAGTTTGCAATGCTGTTCCAGAGTAATTGGTATGCTGGCTTAAGAGCAAAACTCGGTATCTTTAATGAAGAGAAAAAAGATGAAGAGCTTATTAAAGTTCTTCTCGATATGATGGAAGAATATCGAGCGGATTATACAAATACATTTCGTGCATTAACTATAGACAAACTAGAAAATACTGTTCTACATGATAAAGAAGAATTTAAGCAATGGTATCAACAGTGGCAAGAGCGACTTAACAGACAAGAGGAATCAAAAGAAGCTTCACTAAACTTGATGAAGAAGAGTAATCCAGCGGTTATTCCACGTAATCATAGAGTAGAGGAAGCACTTAAAGCCGCTGTGAATGGAGACTTCAGCGTGATGGAGAGATTACTTAATATCCTTTCTAATCCATTCGCATACACGCCAGAACAAGAGGAGTATTGTAAGCTTCCAGAGCCATCGAATATACCTTATCGGACATTTTGTGGAACATGATTATGATGTGAAAACCCTGAAATCATTGAATTTTATTTTCATGATTTCAGGGTTTTATTTAATTCTTTTTCTTTAGCTTAAAACTTTATTCAATTTAAAACGTAGTATAAAGAAGAAAGCAAAGGTTATATCGCAGGATTTACATAGGATGTAATGGAATAAATTGATAAGTGGTTAAATAAATATGATTAAGTTAGGCAATAAATGATGTGAGTTAACAGATATACCAATAATCTTCATTTAGCTTTCTAGCAATAAAGATGGTATTTTTAATTATATTAAAATAATATCTATTTTAGAGGAAGTTGTAATAGATTTAAAAGACCATTAAGTCGAGGTAATGTTCCGTATGAATAAGGAGTTAATAACAAATGCCGATGAATGCTATCGGATAGCTGAGCAGAGAGCTGCTCATTATTTCAATACACTTAAAGAACAAGTTAAGGAGAAGAACTATGTCTCTAATTTGACGAGAGACATACAATCTTGGAAACCGAACCATATATATCGTCAACCCCTATTTTCTGTTTTTTCTCGTAGAAAGAGAAAGCCAAGTACTAAAGATTATTACAATTATATTCAATGGTTGGATCATACAGGTAAGCTTGATAATTACTTAGATAGAAGTGTCGCTTATATATTTATGAGAGATCTTGGGAAAGCCTTGGATACAGCCGAAACACAAGAGAGAGTTCAGCGTTCTGTTGATAGTCTGAAACGTCAATTAACTACATCTACTCCAAAAGAAGATAATATGACGTTTAGCATGGCTGGGTTGTATAAATGGGCTCAGAAAGAAGGCGTTGAATCAACTGTCATCTGGGTGATAGATAAAATAAGAAGGGTATCTTCTCGTATTCCTGAAGGGATGGATGCTGAACAAGCCCAAAGAAAGCTTATTAAGCTTATAGGTGGGGTAGTAATGCATGTGATGGAGGAGATGGACGAACAAATCTCTTCTGAAGAACGCATCCAAAAGCTTGATGAGGCGATTAGACTGGGATACTCCTATGGCTTAACTTATCCCTTTATTGATGATCTGCTAGATTCTGAAGTTTTATCTGTTAATGAGAAAAAACAATATTCGAATTTAATTCGTACTACACTACTTACAGGGGCGGTACCAAGGATAGACAAATGGTCTTGGAGAAACATGGAGTTAATGAGGTATATACATGCAGAACTTCGAGATGCTTTTGAATATATTAAATCTCAACAACGCCCAGAGACAAGCAAACAGTTTTTCGAGCAATCTTATGTGTTTTTTCAATCTCAGGAAGTGGATCGTAATAAGGATTTAAAGAAGACAGACTATACCAATGGGGAACTGTATATACCAGTTATTTTAAAATCGGCTTCTTCACGTTTAATTGTTCGTTCTGTTATTAGTGCTGAAGAAGATGAGGGGTTTCATAACCGAACGTTTTATTATGGTATTTACAATCAGTTAGCGGATGATTTTGCCGATATGTTTGATGATATGCAGGCTGGCGCAGTAACGCCTTATACGTACTACATGAAATATCATGATAAGCGACCAGATTTAATTAATCCTTATGAATTATATTGGACGGTCATTTCCAACTTAATTCATAATGTGTATCATTCTGATTCAAAGGTATGTGAAGTTATTTTAGATCGTGCGATAAACGGTTTGAAACGATACAAAGAACGGTTGGGTACAGAGAAGTATAATGAAATTATGGATATATTAGCTTCAGGTGACTCAGAATTTAATAGGATTATACAGGAATTAGTACGTAAAGCAGATGATGTAGACTTTTTTGATAAACTACTTCGCGATCATATGCTTTCTATGTTAAGAGAAGAACGGAAAGAACGGGACAATTTTGTCCAAACGATTGAAAGCGTTCGTGAAGAGATTAATAACAGCTTACCGATTACTAAAGACAATCATATACAAGGTATAAAAGAGCCAATTATTGATGCCGCTAATTATAGTTTGGAAGGCGATGGCAAGCGTTTAAGACCAATTATGACTTGGGTTATGGGTGTTGATGGATACGGATTGAAAAAGTCAGCGATTTTACCACTTTTGAAATCATTGGAGTATATGCATACTGCATCACTAATCTTTGATGATTTGCCATCTCAAGACAATGCCTCTACTCGCAGAGGGCGCGCAACACTCCATCAGGAATATAATCCTGCTATTGCAGAAATAACAGGTCTTTTTCTAACTCAGAAGGCTATTGAGGAACAAACATCCCTTGAACAGTTTGATTCAAAGACTGTACTTCACTTAATTCAATATTCATCGCGAATTGCAATGGATATGTGTAGAGGTCAAGCAATGGATTTAGGTTCCAAAGGCAAGCCTTTGACAATCGAACAACTGAACACAATGTGTTTTTATAAAACAGGGATTGCATTTGAAGCATCACTAATCATGCCTGCCATTCTCGCTCATGCTAAGGAATCGGAAATGGAAGCACTGAAAAGATTCGCTCGACATACTGGTATTGCGTTTCAAATCAAGGATGATTTGCTTGATGTGGAAGGGAATCGAACGATTCTTGGAAAACCTATTGGACAAGATGAGGAGAATAACAATTCAACCTTTGTATCGATTTTAGGTCAAGAAGCGGCTAGAAAAGAATTGTGGAATCATTATTGTCTTGCAATAGAATCTCTACAAGAGGTACCTCGCAATACAGCTTTTCTAAAGCATTTATTGAATTATGTTGTGAATAGAAATCATTAAGAGTTTGCTATTTTATTAAGCTAACAATACTAAATTCTTCTTACATTAGTATATTTAAAAAATCATATAAAGGAATGTGCAGCCTTGATAAACTTCGTATTTGATTTAGACGATACCATTTATAATCAATTTTCACCTTTCCAAAAAGCTTATGATTCAATTTTTCATAAGATGGATGCTGTCGATGTATATAAGCTATATATCGATAGTAGGAAATATAGTGACGAGGTATTTCATCTTACAGAAAGCGGAGAATTAGATGTTCATGAAATGCATTGTAATAGAATCCAGCTAGCATTTGAACAACAGGGAATAACGATTGATAAAGAACAAGCAGCTACCTTTCAAGTGGAATATGCGGATCAGCAGTATAAGATTACAATTGTCCCTGAGATACAGCAAGTGTTTAACATGTGTAAGGAGAAGGGAATTGAAATCGGTATTATAACGAATGGACCATCGATGCATCAAAGAATGAAAATGAAAGCATTAGGGTTATCTCATTGGTTTGAAGATGACAAAATTATTATATCCAGTGAAGTGGATGTAGCTAAGCCAAGCAAAGAGATATTTGCCATTGCGGAAAAGCAATTTGGTTTTGCAGCGAGTCATACATACTATGTGGGAGATTCGTTCCAGAACGATGTGATTGGTGCAAAATCAGCTGAGTGGAAAAGTATTTGGGTGAATCATCGCAATCGTACAATTGACAATGATGAGTTTACCCCAGATTATCAAGTGTTTGACAATCAACAGTTACTACAATTAGTTAATAGATTAATAGGTTAGAATCATAGTAGAGAAGCAGCTTTGTTATTAAGACATAGGCTGCTTTTTGCAACGTATAATACGTCACGTTTTTCTCACAAGAAACGTGTCATAATAAACATAATCTTTTTTACAGGAGTGACTAAATGAAGGAAATTGAATACGATCATTTACTCAACATCAAAACAACTGGCGACCAAATGGGCTTTCATAAATCTTTACATTATCATCGCTATGAACCAACACCGTATGCAGGATTGAAGAAATTGTTACAGCATTTGCCTTTAACAGGTAACGATCGTGTTGTGGACTTTGGCTGCGGAAAAGGTAGACTCAATTTTTTTATTCATCATGAGTGTCAGGCATCAGTGGTAGGTATTGAAATGGATGAAGGATTTTATGAAGAAGCACTTGCTAATTTAGCTAGTTATGGAAAGAAAGCATCTACTGATAAGATTCAATTTCTATGTTGCTTTGCGCAAGAGTACGAAGTGAATCGCCGAGATAATGTGTTTTATTTCTTTAATCCATTTTCGGTGCAGATTTTCAGAAATGTCATCAATAATATTCTACTTTCTGTCGAGCGTACGAAGCGTGAAATAACAGTTGTACTTTATTATCCATCAGAGGAATATTTATTCTTCTTGGATGACCATCCTTCCTTTGAACGTAGAGGAGAGGTAGGATTAAATGAGCGTGATGAAAATGAACGATTTGTATTATATAAGTTGGCTTATATTTGAGAAATAAATAATTAGAGTCGTGATATAAGGCACTGTCCCTAGTTAGTCAAGATGACTTGAGGGACAGTGCCTATTGTTAATTCATAAATTGTACACTTTTTTAAAACGTAGCATTCATAAGGAGTTTGGTTGTTTTTTATTCGTGTATATGACAAATGTCATATACACACTATGACACGTATGTCTGCAAAAATTAGTACCTAGTCATTATAATAACTTTAATAAATGATGGGGGAAGGGTTTGGTTGATGATGACAAAACAAACTCAAATGTTAAAGAATTTACGCAAACAAGTAGCTCCTTATGAGAAGTCAGATACATCTAGGAGCATCAAGCAGATGTTGAATACATTTATACCATATGTATTGATATGGTATTTAGCATATGAGAGCTTATCTATTTCATATGCGCTTACTTTAGTACTTTGTGTGATTGGAGCAGGTTTTTTAGTTCGTGTTTTTATTATTTTTCATGATTGCTGTCATGGATCATTCTTTAAAGATAAACGTATTAATCAGACGATTGGTACGATAGCAGGTATTCTTACATTTTTCCCGTTTAAGCAATGGCAACATAGCCATAATGTACATCATGCTTCAAGTGGGAATTTAGATAAACGCGGAATCGGAGATATTTGGTTTTTGACTGTAGATGAGTATTTAGAAGCTTCATTTTGGCAACGAGTAGCGTATCGTTTATACCGTAATCCTATAGTGATGTTTGGTTTAGGTCCTATATATGTGTTTTTAATTACTAATCGTTTTAATCGAAAAGGAGCTAAACGTAAGGAGCGTATGAATACGTATCTGACTAACGTAGGAATCGTGGCTTTGGCTGCGGTTATGTGTTATACGTTTGGTTGGGAAACATATTTGTTAATTCAAGGTCCCATTTTCTATATTTCAGGTATATTAGGAATTTGGTTATTTTATGTACAACATACATTTGAAGACACGTACTTTGTTGATAATAAGGAATGGGAATATGTGAAGGCTGCAGTAGAAGGAAGTTCTTTCTATAAGCTTCCAAAAGTATTGCAATGGTTAACAGGTAATATTGGCTATCACCACGTGCATCATTTAAGCCCACGAGTACCAAACTATAAGCTTGAAACCGTTCATAATGATACAACGCCGTTGCAACATGTACCGACGATAACACTTGCAACAAGCTTAGAATGCTTGAAGTTTAAACTATGGGATGAGAGGCAGGATAAGTTCGTAACCTTTAAAGATATTAAAGTAAGAACAATTGAAGAAAGCAGTTCAATTCAGCCTAAGTATAAAAAGGCATAATCTAGTTTGTCAGTACTTGTAAGTGCTCTGACAAGTCAATATACAAGATGAGATGGTAAGATGTAGAGAAAGAAGGATTTGAGAAAAAATCCTAAGCCAAGAATGGGGTATGAAATATGATCAAAAGACTAATTGCCCTCGTAAGGCAAAAGAACAATGGTATTTCCCCTTATATTTGGACGATTCTTTGCATTTTACCTTTTTATTTTATTCTTCAATCATCATCAACTGTCGCAATTATCATAGGTATATTGCTTACAGTTATTTTCTTTATTTGTTATCGCTTTGCTTTTATTGCGAAAGGTTGGTCTATCTATGTATGGACATTACTTTTAATAGGTATATCAGTTACTGCCACGATTTCTTTTAGTTATGTATATTTTGCTTTTTTTATAGCATATTTTGTAGGTAGAATTCATAAGCTGATTACATTTCGAGTGCTATATTTCATCCAGCTGATTGCAATATCGATCTCCATATATATCGCTTTTATGCAAAAAGATGCTTTATTTGTTCACCAAATACCATTTGTTGTGATTACTTGGTTATGTACTTTACTTCTACCATTTAGCATTCGTAGTAGAAATGAGCGTGGCAGGCTTGAGATGAAACTTGAGGATGCGAATAAGAAAATTGCTGAATTGGTAAAATTAGAAGAACGTGCACGTATCGCTCGTGATCTTCATGACACACTGGGGCAGAAGCTCTCGTTAATAGGTTTAAAAAGTGACCTAGCAAGAAGATTAATATCATCTAATCCAGATCAAGCAAAAGCTGAATTGAAAGATGTACAACAAACTGCACGAACGGCATTAAATGAAGTGCGTACAATGGTTTCCTCCATGCGGGGAATTCGGTTAAAAGATGAAATCATCCGTATTCAGCAAATACTTGATGCTGCACAAATTCATTTGACACGAGAAGGTGAATTTAAGTTATCGAAAGTAACGTTATTAACAGAGAATATTCTTAGCATGTGTTTAAAAGAGGCAGTAACAAATGTCGTGAAACATAGTGGTGCTAGCAATTGTTATATCTCTATTGAACAATCATGGAAAGAAATTGTATTAACGATACGTGATGATGGAGAATTCAAAGATTTATCTGCCTTTTTTGAGAAAGGTCATGGACTAAGAGGAATGAAAGAACGCTTGGAATTTGTGAATGGTAGTTTAGATGTCCATTTGAAAGAGGGAACAGCTATTATCATTAGGGTTCCAAATAACGGAAAGCAGACGGATAAGGAGGATCTTTCATGATTACTATAGTGATTGCTGAGGATCAGAAAATGTTATTGGGAGCCTTTGGATCACTTCTTAGTTTAGAAGAAGATATGCAGGTAGTTGGTAAAGCATCAAATGGAGAGGAAGCAATTGCTCTTGTAAAAGAATTTCAACCTGATGTCTGTATCATGGATATCGAAATGCCAGGTAAGACGGGGCTTGAAGCTGCTGAAGAATTGAAAGGGCAAGGTTGTAAGGTTATTATTTTAACAACTTTTGCACGGACAGGTTATTTCCAAAGAGCAGTAAAAGCGGGAGTCAGTGGGTATTTATTGAAAGATAGTCCGAGTGAAGAGTTGGCTAGTTCAATTAGAAGTGTGATGGCAGGAAAACGAATTTATGCGCCAGAACTGGTTGATGATTTGTACGGCGAGGAAAATCCGCTTACTGATCGAGAGAAAGAAGTATTAGAACTTGTAGCAACCGGAAAAAATACAAAAGAGATTGCTGATGAACTGAGCATTAAAGCTGGTACTGTCCGCAATTATATCTCGGCTATACTTGATAAACTTGAAGTGAAAAACCGAATTGAAGCCATAACGCAATCGAAGGAAAAAGGCTGGTTTAAATAATAACGAGAGGCTGTCCGAAAAGTGATTAAAATTCACTTTTCGGACGCCTTTTTACGCTTTTTGTACGATTCGAATTCGTGTTCATTTTCAATCTTATTTTTGCTAAGTTGACTAAAAAAGCTGATTTTTAGCGCTTTTGGTCAAGATAAAACTCAAATGACTCTATAAAAAATCAACAAATTTCATTGTCATACATACAAATAAATATAGCAAATAGTACTTATTGGTTAGTTCTTTAATATGAGTAATTTAGCTTTACTTGTTTGAAGTCACTTTTTGTTTCAGTTCATTGAATTCATTTTTAAGTTTAGTTTTATATTCAGTAACTTTGGCGTGTCTTTCTTCTGAACGTTTTTCTTTCATTTTCGCAGAAGTTTTTTCTTCTAAATAATTTTCTACTTCACGTGCATGATCTACTTCTTCGTGGATTACAGCCGCATCATAGCGAATAGTCGTTACATCAAATGGCATCATTACATGATCGTAAGAAGCTTCTGTCTCTTCTTGAACGACTGCGACTAGAGCAACATCTCCATCTTGCATTCGTGTTGTTACAGAATAAATGAGGCTGTCCTCGTCTTTGGCATCATCCATATCTATAACTGCTCCTACAAGTGTACCAACACCAAGTCCTAATAGCATCCCAATTGGACCACCTATAATGCCGACAAGCGTGCCAATTAATCCACCTTTCCAAGTATCATTAGCTGTTTTTTTACCAGTATCAAAGCTATCTTTCAAAATAATTTGTCCGTCTATTTTTTTGATTAGAGCCACTTGTGATAAAAGAATTTTGTCATCAAATGTACTTAGTTTTTTAAGTTCTGATAGTGCTTGAAATGCTTCACTTTCTATGTTGAAATAACTTATTACTACATTTTCCATTTTATAGACCTCATTTCTTTAGCATGTTTAATCATGTTTGTAAGTGGTGAACTAAATAACACTTGTATTTAATTATAAGCCTAATTCTAGTAGTTAAGTTTCTTTTAATCTAAATTTTAAAAATTATTTAAATATATTACATAATATAAACAAATTTAAAAAGCTTCGTTATTTATTGACGTTCGTATTTATCATTGTTAAAATGCTTTAAACGGTACAACGAACCAATAAAATAATACTTCAAATGCATATATAAATTACTCGTATAATCTTGGAAATATGGTCCAAAAGTTTCTACAAACTACCGTAAATAGTTCGGCTACGAGAATAGTAGAATATAGCATCGTTTTCTATCATTGGAAGACGATGCTATATATTTATCTTTCAATCTTATCCCCATAAGAAGACTCTACTATTCTTCCTTGCCTGCTTACAAATTAGGAGGAAGAATTCATGATGAACTCAACATTATTACAAACACAAATACAAGCAGCTAGAAGCGTAATACTCCCTGAGCTTGTCATAAAGAACGTGAAGATTGTTAACTTGTTTACAGATGAAATTGAACAAGTTGATGTAGCCATTCATAATGGTAAATTCGTAGGAATCGGTAACTATGATGGTGTGAAAGAAATCGATGGTTCACAATATACAATGGTGCCTGGTTTAATTGACGCTCATGTGCATATTGAATCAAGTATGCTATCACCATCACAGTTCCAGAAAGTCGTTTTACCTAAAGGTATTACTACAATCGTGACTGATCCTCATGAAATTGCGAATGTGACTGGAACAAAAGGCATCGACTGGATGTTAAAGGACAGTGAAGGATGTATGTTAAATTATCATTATCAGTTACCTTCTTGTGTACCAGCTACTTCATTTGAGGATAATGGTGCTACTTTAACTATTGCAGACTTAGTCGCTTATTACGGTAAGAAAAACGTACTTGGGTTAGCCGAAGTAATGGATTTTCCAGCTGTTTTATCAGGGCAACAAGGAATGATGGATAAGCTTACAAGTGCCATTAATCATAATGTACCTATTGATGGGCATGGTGCTGGCTTAAGCGGTAAAGATGTAAATGCCTATTTAACAGCGGGTATTACCACGGACCATGAATGTGTACACCCTGATGAAATGATTGAGCGTGTTCGTCGTGGCATGTATGTTATGCTTCGTGAGGGCTCAGCAGCTCGTAACTTACATGATTTATTAAAAGGCTACCGTAAAGAACTTTCACATCGTTTACTATTTTGTACAGATGATAAGCATATCGATGATTTACTTGAAGAAGGTAGCATAGATTTCCATGTGCGTGAATGCTTAAAAGCTGGCATCGATGTATATTCTGTCTTACGAATGGCGTCTTTAAATACGGCACAATGCTACAATCTGAAAGGAAAAGGTGCCATTGCGCCTGGATATGATGCTGATTTCATTTTATTGAAGGATGTACAAACTTTTGATGTAGAGTCAGTATGGGTGAACGGTGTACAGTATGAAGAAGTAGAAGCAAAGGATCATACTGTAGAATTCGAGAACACAGTCGTTTTAGGTGACTATCATAAAGAGCTGCTTCAGTTACCAATGGCTAGTGAACAAGCAAGGGTTATTGAAATCATTCCAAACTCAATCGTAACAAAGAATGCTGAGTATGCTGTTACTGTGAAAGATGGTTTGTTTGTTTCAGATACAGAAGCAGATTTTGTGAAAATAGCTGTTGTTGAACGCCATAAAGGTTTAGGAAGTGTAGGCGTTGGAATTGTAAAAGGCTTCCGTTTACAAGCAGGTGCTGTAGCTACTACTATTGCACATGATTCTCATAATATTATTTGCATCGGTACGAATGATGAGGATATGGATATCGCTATTCGTGAATTAGAGCGTATTGGTGGAGGTATTACAGTGGTTGGTGAAGGAAAGGTTATGTCTTCTCTATCCTTACCAGTTGGTGGTTTAATGACCACAGTTTCACCATCTCAATTAAATGATGATTATAGTGAATTACTAGAAGCTTTAAATCATCTTGGTATTACAACAGAGTTTTCACCATTACTAACATTATCGTTTTTAGCTCTTCCTGTTATTCCGTCGTTAAAATTAACGAATCAAGGATTGTTTGATGTTACAACATTTAGTTTTGTTGATGTAAGTATTTAAAAATAGATAAAAGCTGCTTTAAAAGTGTGATTTTAATATTTTTAAAGCAGCTTTTTTAGAAGATAAGAATATATACAATAAGGAAATTGGATGGAAGCAGAATATTTGTCCGCTTAAAATAATGAAAAAAGAAATTCATAAAGAAATTAGGTAACCTCAAAACTTTATATTGAGGTTACCTAATTTTTTACCTATTTTTAATATTTGTATTAAAACAGGCTCTTTACATAGTACTTTGTCATCCTATGACACATATAGATACAGTGAATATATGATGGGAGGTTAGAAAGAATGAATAAAGATTTGCTACTTTCTTTAGTCGGGAAAATGGTCAAAGTTGACAGAGGTGGCCCAGAGTCTCGTATAGGAAAGTTATTAGGAGTTGAAAATGATCACTTCGCACTTCTTACAGAACAAGATGGTGTTATTTATTATTTAACTCACCATATAAAAAGTTTAACGGAAAATTCGAGAAAAGGCATTCATTTTAAAGAAGGAGAAATTACAGAAGAAGCTACATGTCTTACAGCTAAAGACTTTGCGACTTTATTAGATGGTTTGAAATATCGCTGGGTAAAAATCAATCGTGGTGGCAAAGAATCGATTGAAGGTGTTTTGGATGATATCAATGAAGATTATGTAACAGTCATTTCTAATGAGGAAGTAATCAGAATTTCAATGTTCCATATTCGTAATATTGGTTATGAGATTAAGAAGAAAAAATCAAATGATGAAGATGAAAACAATAAAGAGGGTGGAAAGAAGGACGAAAAGAGTAAGTGATTAAGTGTGTCGTGAGGAAAGATTTTTCTTGTCGCTTCTATTTAAGTGGAAGCGACAAATCGTGTATAAGGAGGATGAACGTTAGTGAGTGGTCAAAATTTCTCAGAAGCATTAGATCAATATAAGGGTACGAAAATCGGTATGTTTCTAAATGGAGGTCAGTTTGTTGAGGGGACTTTACTTGATATCAAGGAGGACCATGTTGCAATAGAAAATAATTTAAAAGTTGTGTACTACGCTAAGGAGCAAATTCATGCACTTTCAAGAAGTACAAAATACGTGGAACCAACAGTTACTTTTGAAATGCCTACAAGTAATCCAAAACAACTACATGAAGTACTTGCTGAATTAAAATATAAATGGATCACAATAACGAGTATAAGTAGCCAAACATTTACTGGCTTTTTAAGTCGAATTTATGATGATCATATTGTCATAATTAATAAAGAAAATCAGTTTATGATTCCTAAAGCATTTATTTTAAATGTACAACAAGGAGAAATTGAAAAGAAGTCTGAAGAGAAAAGTGAGAATCAATCACAGGATAATAGCAATAAACAAGCGGCAGAAAACAACCAGGCAAAGGAGAATGAATATGATAATGATGAAAAAAAAAATGAAAAAGTAAATGATAATGACCCTTATTTTCCCAGTGAAGTTGGCAATGGGATTAATCGGAAGAATAGAGAAGAATGTTCTTCGAATGAGTGGAGTTGTATGGATGAAATTGCCCAAAGAGCTATGATAGAAGCACAATTCTGTTCTTTGAAGAAGCAAGCAGAAAGAAATAGGGATCGAGTTGCTCATTGTTGTTCCTTATCATGTGTGGAAAGAGCAAGATTAGAAGAACAATATTGTTCTCTAATGAAGCATGCTGATAGGCAATGTCAATGCTTAAGAGATTGTTGTTAAAAAATTTGATTATGAAATAAATAAAGTTAAGTACGTTCGATAGATGATTGTCAGTATGATAACTAAGCTTCAGAATGAAAAGAAGGTGATAACGTGAGTAAAATATTTCATAGCCTAATCGGAGAAACAGTGCAAGTAGAGGTTTCAGGAAAAAAAATCATTAATGGTACTGTCAGAGATATCGGAAGCGATATTATCGTCTTGTTCGATGGAATAGATTATATCTACATGCCAATCGTTCATATGAAAAATGTACAGGTTGGAGATAAGAATGAGAATAATATAAATATGTCAACTGATGAACCAGGGATTAATGTAGATAAGGAGCTATCGTTCCGAAAGGTTTTGACAACAGCGAAAGGGATGTTTGTAGAAATCTATATAGCTAGTAATCAATCGATACATGGCTATGTTACGAGCATAATGAATAATTATTTTGTTTTCTATTCACCGATCTTTAAAACGATGTATGTAACTCTTAACCATGTGAAATGGTTGATTCCATATCCAATTAATCAGCGTCCATATGGGTTGGATAATCAGAATCTTCCTGTTCAGCCAACCAGTCTTTCATTAGCAAGAACGTTTGAGATGCAAGTGGAGCGTTTAACAAATGAAGTTGTTGTTTTCGATATGGGAGAAACCAAAAATATGATTGGGAAGATTAATAAAGTAGCAGATAATATTGTAGAACTACAGATTGCAAGAGATTATCCTGTATATTTAAATCTTCATCACATAAAAAGCGTCCGTAAGGTGTGAAGTGATCATGAAACTTAATAATACTTTCAAATAGCATCCTATAAGGGATGCTTTTCTGTTTTTTAGATGTCCAACCTTACACCTGTTATACTCGGAAATAAGCCAATCTGCTTTGAAAACCAAAAGAAGATTTTCAAGAACAAATCGTCTAATTTCTGCCGCATAGCCCTTTTTTGATTGGAGGTAAATCAAGGAGCATAAATATCAATCAAAAAAGACCGGTGCCGTTTTTTCTTTGTCTAACCTTACACCTGCCATGCTCGGTCGTAAGCCGTTCTGTTTTGAAAACCAACAGCGGGTTTTCAAGAACAGCTCGTCTTACGCCTACCGCATGGCTGCTTTTTGATTAGAAGTAAAAACAAGAAGTGAATTCCAAATCAAAAAGCACCGGTGCCGGTTTTTCTTTAAAGATTAAGAAAGTATATAAATTAGAACCTAAATCGCTGTCTAGCTCCAGTTTATACGTCTTTAAACGGGCGCTTGCGCTTTTCTTATATCATGTAGGGTGATTTTCAATGGAGGGACAATCGTATATTTAGTGGAAAAAGGGGGGACATACAGTCAAGTTTATTAGGGATGAATATTTATATATGGAATAGGACAAGTAAGGAGGATTGTCTTATGAAAAAAATTAAAGAAGGTTGAAAGATATGAGCTTTGAAATAGGGATGTCCATTTTCATTTTTATCATGACAATGGTCGTAATCTTTTGGCGACCAAGGGGGATAAATGAAGCGATCCCAGCTACTGTGGGAGCAGTGATGATTGTATTGCTAGGAATTGTATCATTAGATGATATTCGCGACATAATTAGTAAAATTGGAGGAGCTTCCATAACCATTATGGCGACGGTGGTCATGGCTGTCATATTGGAGAGTTTTGGTTTTTTTCATTGGGCAGCTGCTCGTCTAGCACAACTGGCTAAAGGATCAGGATATCGTTTATATTGGTATATTCAATTGCTATGTTTTCTCATGACATTATTATTTAATAATGATGGTAGCATTTTAATAACAACTCCAATTCTAATATTACTTCTGAAAAACCTTCGACTTAAACCACATGAACAAATTCCTTATCTTTTGAGTGGTGCTTTAATTGCAACAGCTTCAAGTGCTCCGATTGGTGTCAGTAATATTGTGAATTTAATTGCATTGAAAATTGTTCATATGACACTTTATATGCATACTGCGATGATGTTTGTTCCTGCGACGCTTGGATTATTATTTATGTCGTATCTTATGTATTTAGTAGTAAAGCGCAAGTTGCCAAAGCAACTCCCAAGTGGAGTTTTTGATATGGAAGAGATGTTTTTTACTAAGCAATTTCATCCTCTCAAAGGTAATCTTTCTGTGGAAACAAAGAGAAAACGTACAAAATTAATGTTGAAAATATTATTGTTTGTTTTTTCTATTAGGTGCTTACTATTTGTTGCATCATATTTTTCTATACCTATCGAATTGGTAGCGGTACTTGGCTCTATCATATTATTAATATGGAGATGGTATCACCTTGGTACAAATCCTATTGATATATTAAAGAAAACACCTTGGCATATATTAATCTTCGCATTCTCAATGTACGTTATAATATATGGGCTTCACAATGCAGGACTTACGGATGTTATGGTTCGTCTGTTTGAGCCGATTGTTCACCAGGGACTGTTTCAAGCAAGCTTTCTTATGGGGGGATTGGTTTCTTTCCTATCTAACTTGTTTAATAATCACCCTGCATTGATGATAGGTACCATTACGTTAACTGAGATGGGATTAGACCCTATTACCTTAAAGACTATTTATCTAGCGAATATCATAGGAAGCGACATGGGATCGCTATTATTGCCGATAGGAACATTAGCTTCATTAATTTGGATGTATATTTTGCGAGAAAATAAAATTAAAGTAAAATGGAAAGATTATTTAAGTGTAACTATCATTGTCATTCCGATTTCTACATTTGTTACATTATTTTTATTGTATTATTGGGTGAAAGTAATCTTTACTATGTAAAGATTACACAATAATGATGAAACATTATTCTAAATTAACATTATGTATAATTTAAGACAGAAAATAGACTGAACAAACGAGTGTTTTTATTGAGACGTTCGTTTGTTTTTTTAGTTATCCACACGATTTAGTTGTTTGATAAATAAGAATTAACAGACTTATCAACATATCCACAAATTGGAATAAGGTTTTCTTGTTGATAGTTGTCGAAAAAACGAATTGAAAATGGAGTTATCCAGTTATTATTCACACTATTCACAATTTTGTGTATAAGTTATTCACAATCTTATTCGAATAGAGGATAACTTGAATGGAATCAGAAGTGTTCAAATAATAAATTTTTGTGATATATTTTCAATTAATTGTTTAAAGAATGTGAAGTCTATTGTTGTACGTGTCTAATGGATTGGTATTGTTATAATTCCAGCTTTAGTAATTGGTACATATTATTTTGGCGTAGATTGCTTTGCAATTCCTTTAATAAAAGAGAATATGGGAAGAAGCAAACAATCAAAAGGTGATATATCTATTAAATACTAAGTTTAAATATAAAAGAGGTTGACTCAGTTGAGCAACCTCTTATTTTTCTTATAAAAATGTTTTGGTACAACTTCTCTATATTGTTACACTACAGTAAATCTTTGTTAATCAAACTATTATTTTAGCGCTTATGACCAAATCCAGCTGCGCGGTCTGCCATTCTAAACTCGCGTCCATATAAAACCTCTTGCGTAGTGGTTAACTTATTTTTCATTTTTTCTTTTTTCTTTTTGTCCATAATCATCACTCCTTTAGTGGTTTCTACTACCATTTTTTCCTTAAAGATGATGAATCATTCATCATTATGGTAATAAAGTGAAACTTTGCTCGGCGGGATGCATATCCTAACCGAGCATTATTGTATAGCTACATCGGCCAGCCCCTCGAGGTCATAAGCTATCTCTTTTCCGGAAATGAAAACCATATTTCCTACTGAGAGCTATCTTATGCTTGCCTTAGGCTAAACAGGCCGATTCCACATTTCTATGTTGAACCAATCAGTTTCTTACTGGCGCTTATTCTTCCACTTAGTGAGAGTCTTTTAGTGCCAGTTTGAATGGGATAAATCCTGAAGAGCTTCTTGAAGAGTAGGAAAATAAAAATTATAGCCATGTTGTTCTAATATAGTCGGTAATACCTTTTGACCTTTTAAAACGAGTATACTCATTTCACCTAGTGCTAATTGTAATATTGGCGCTGGGGCCGGTACCCAATGAGAACGATGCATTACAAATGCAATGGTTTGTCCAAATGTTTTCATCGTTTCAGGATGGGGAGAAGTGAAATTAACAGCACCATGAATTAAAGTGTTATTTATACAGAAAAGAGCTGCTTTTACCACGTCTTTAATATGAATCCATGATAACCATTGCTTACCGCTTCCGACAGTTCCACCTACAAATAATTTATAAGGTAGCAGCATACGCGGTAGGGCACCATCCTCTTTTCCTAATATGACACCAAAACGCATACAAACAATCCTAACACCATATGTTTCTACTTGCATCGCTTGTTGCTCCCATTGGTGAACTGTATCAGATAAAAAATCAGTAGGTGATATTATATCTTCTTCAGTAAAGACGTTTGTGTCTGAAGTGCCATAGTATCCAATGGCACTTGCATTTAATAAAGTATGTGGTTTAGTGGTCATACTATTAATGATTCGTTTTATTTCAGTGGTCGCTTGTAATCGACTTTCTAGAATGCTTTTTTTCCGTGAAGCTGTCCAGCGCCCGCTATTTAATGATTCGCCTGCAAGATTGATGATGACATCTACACCGTTTAGTTCTGATTCGGGATTATCGCCAGTATTAAGCCATTGAATATAAGTGATTTTCTGATGATGTTTCATACGTGACTTGTCTCGTGTAAGTATGTAAATATCATGATTATTAGCGAGTAGTTCTTTCGTAATTGCTTTCCCTACAAAGCCACTACCACCAGCAATTGCTACTTTCATTTTTATCCCTCCATGTTTTTTCTACTATATCAACAGACGACCAAACAGTTAATATGCTACAGTTAATAGAGAGGTGAGTACTTTGATAACTATCACAAAAATCGCTGTCGGAGTAAAAAATAAAAATCGTTATAATATTTATATAGATCAAGGTAAAGGCGAAGAATACGGATTTAGTGTAAGCGAAGATGTTTTAATCAAAATGGATTTGAAAAAAGGGATGGTCATTGATGACTTAGAGTTAATGGAAATCGCTTATCAAGAAGACATTCAAAAAGGCTTTTCAGATGCGCTACATTATTTAGCACATCGCATGCGCTCAGAAGCTGAAGTCGTTCGTAAGCTAAAAGAAAAAGAATATGAAGAGCATATCATTAAAGAAGTCATTCATAAGCTTTATACACTCAAGTTTTTAAATGATGAAGAATTTGCTATTGCTCTTGTAAACACACGTATGAATGCAGCTGATAAAGGACCTGTTATCATTGCTCAAGAGTTGAAACAGAAAGGAATTAGTGACGTTCATGCTGAAGCTGCATTGCAGTTATATACAAATGAACGACAAATACAACATGCCGAGAAACAAATCCTTAAACTCGTTAAAAATAAATCAAATGCATCAACAATCGAATTAAAAAGAAAAATCGAGCAAACTCTCATTAGAAAAGGTTACTCTTCTTATATAATAGAGGAAGCATTACGTAATATTCAGATTTCTCAAGATGATGAACAAGAATGGAACTCGATTCAGATTCATGGTGATAAAGCTTTAAGACGATATAGTAAGTATACAGGATATGAATTTCAACAAAAAATGAAAAGCGCTCTATATCGTAAAGGTTTTACAATCGAATTGATTGAAAGATATTTAGAAGAAATTCAACAAGAGATAGGGGAATAACAAATGTCAGAAAAACGTTATAGCACGATGTCTACGTATGAATTACAGCAAGAGCTTGGTCATCTTCATGAAAAAGCTCGTAAAGCCGAGCAAATGGGAATGGTCAATGAATTTGCAGTTCTTGAAAGAAAAGCAATCTTGGCTAAGGCTTATATGTTAGATCCGAAAGATTTTATTAAAGGGGAAATTTACGGTATTCAAGGAGATCCAGGTACATATTTCAAAGTGGATTATTTGAATGGTGTATTTGCTTGGGGATACCGACTAGGTGGAAACGGAAAACAAGAAGCAATGCCCATTTCTGTCTTAGAAAAGTTAAAAGAAGCAAAAGTGGAAGAATAAGCCTTGTTACAGGCTTATTCTTCTTGTTTTTTATGAACGCTTTCTTGTTTCACGTTCTAAAATGATATGGGGTTGCGTTTGTTGCGTTTGTCCATTTACTTGAGCTTTTGCATGTTTAGCGCTCGTCCAAGTGCTATTAAATGGACTATTATAGTTGTGATCATGAAGTTGATACCTTTTGTTTACCATGCTTCAACCTCCGAACAAATAATTAATTTGTTTGTTGATCTTCTACTCGCTGCGAAGAAGCTAACATACGCTCTTGTGGATGAGTATTAATGCTACCATCGGCTCTTTTAGAGGCATATTCTGCTTTTGCTCTAGGCTCACCACCAAAGCGGTTAACAGCTGGAAAGTTTCTCGCTTTATTACGCATTAACATGTTCCCCCTTAAGAAGATGTGTGGAGACATCTACTTATTTACGCGAGTTTCTTCGCGTACTACTAGTTTGAGCTAAGGTCATGAAAATATGGTCTGTAAATAATGGGGATTAGCTTTGATAAAGGAAATAGTGTCAGAAAAAGGGTACAAAAGTAAGTGAGGCTTGCTTTTGTACCCTTTTTCTATTTAATGTGGTAAAACCTTTAGTTTTTTCCGTAGTTTTTCTTCACTGAAAACCCAACCAGTATATGAGTTGGTAATATTCAAATCACGATCTAAATGGACAACTGCAACAAATGGGTAATGTCCATTACTTCGATATCTTAAATCAATAAATTTCACTTCATAATGATAATCGCTTTCGTCAATTTCAAATCGGTATATTGGTGAAAAAGACAAAAATGCTGATAAATTTTTGTCATGCTTAGCGATATCAATAGCCGGATGATCCGGTAATGGTACTCGTGTAAATTTATCGAAAATCGTTATTTCCCCGTTTTGGGATAGTGCTACGTAATAATATTGTTCAGTTATTACAGCAACTTTCCATTTATGATAGCGGAGAGTTGGAGAAAGGATGATTTTACGCGCACCTGGTATTTTTAGTTGTACGGCTAGTTTAACACGTCTTTGTTCTCGGAATCGTGCTAAGTAATAGAAGAACATGACGATATAAACAAGTAAAAATGTATAACCAGGGTTGGCTCCAAAAGCCCATAACATTAATCCAGCAACATGAATGCCAAAGATAAATGGATCAAATGTGTTGATTACTCCTAGTGCTATCCATTTAGAAGATAATGGGCGTAAAGCTTGTGTCCCATAAGCATTAAAGATATCAACGAATACATGAATGAACACTGCGGCGAATGTCCATAACCATAAATGTAAAAGATTCGATTCAGGAAATATGGCGTAAAGGACAAAGGTTATAAGTAAGGGCCACAGTAAAACAGCTGGTATTGAATGTGTTCTACCACGATGATTTCGTATATATATGGCATTATTTCGCATTTTTAATACAGTATCAATGTCGGGAGCTTGGGAACCAATAATAGTTCCAAACATTATAGCTTGTGCAGTTAGTGGGCTATTTGCAACAACTGGATCAAGCGTTGCAAGTGCTCCAAGTCCGATTCCCATTACTACATGTGTAGCGGTATCCAATGGTCATAAACCTCCTTACTGATGCTAGCCTTACTTTAATTCAAGGGTAGAACAGTAAATTTCATTATATAGAAATCAGCCAACATATGGTCGGATGATTCCATTAGTATTATGTTAACAATTTTAGTATAGTAAGAATCATAATAAGTGTGAATGTGACGGCTTGTTTATTGTCTAATGAAAGTCCTTTCGCTCCTACTAGTAATATGCCTATTAAGGTCAAAAGGTAAGTCAATTAGAGAAAATTTTTTTTAAAAAACTTCTAGTTAAATTGTAACACTTTTAGCTTCATTAGTAATTCTAATCTCTTATTGTATTCCCTTTTTTAACTAATATGTAACATCACGGAGGAACTATTTTGCACGAGATCGAAGCTTTGGATAAATTTAAGATTGAAGAATTTCAGCAAGATTTAATACAGTGGTTTGAACAAGAACAACGAAGTTTGCCATGGAGAGCGGATCGTGATCCATATAAAGTATGGGTTTCGGAAATCATGTTACAGCAAACACGTGTAGATACAGTAATCCCTTACTTTAACCGCTTTATGGAATGGTTTCCGACACTGCAGGATTTTGCGGATGCAGACGAGGAAAAAATACTAAAAGCATGGGAAGGGCTTGGTTATTATTCTCGCGTGCGTAACTTACAAAGCGCAGTTAGGGAAGTGAAGGAAAATTACGGCGGTGTTGTACCGAAGAATCATAGTGACATTATAAGTTTAAAGGGCGTAGGTCCTTATACAGCAGGTGCTATATTAAGTATTGCCTATGGTATTCCAGAGCCAGCCGTGGATGGAAATGTGATGCGTGTACTCTCACGTATTCTACTTATTAAAGAAGATATTGCAAAACCAAAGACGAGGAAAATCTTTGAAGATGCGGTTCGTGCTCTTATTTCTCATGATAATCCCTCTTACTTTAACCAAGCGCTAATGGAATTAGGAGCTTTAATTTGTACACCGGGGACTCCAGCGTGTATGCTATGTCCTGTTAGAGAACATTGTGTAGCCTTCGCTGAAGGTGTTCAAGCAGAACTTCCTATAAAAACAAAAGTCACGAAAACGAAAAAAGTAAAACTTATATCTGGTTTATTAAAAGATGAGCAAGGAAGAATTCTAGTTCAAAAGCGTCCGGAAAAAGGTTTATTAGCAAATCTATGGGAATTCCCGAGCTTTTCTTTTGATCAGAAGCAAAGCTTAAATAAAAACTTATTTGAGGATGCTTTTGTTATACAGTATAACAGTCGAGTCTTACTCGACATGCCTAAATTAACGGAAATTCAACATGTTTTCTCGCATTTAGTATGGAATTTATCAGCTTATACAGGATTGGTTCAAGAGGAAATTGCACCTGAACTAATGGAAAAGCATCGATTAAGATGGGTGACAGAGCAAGAAATGACAGAGTTAGCTTTCCCTGTACCATATCAAAAGATGTTCAGTGCTTACTTAGAAAGGGATGACATATAAGCCATCCCTTCAATCGCTATGCTAGGATTTGTTTAGTTACGGCTAGTAAATCACTTTACAGTCAGTCAATGGACAGTTCAGTACCGTGGGTATAATCCGCTTCATTGCGGTGGAGCCCGCCTCTACTTTCTATTTCTTTTAGGATTTGTTTAAGAATGGACTGTCCTTGAACATTTAAATAAGGTACCATTTGTTGAAGAGAGTGGTGAAAGTACTGTAATTCACTGTCTTTCCAATCTTTCTTCTGAAGTAATGATAGCTCAGTTAAGTCTCTGCCTACATACATATAATAGACTCCTTCTACGAATAGAATTGAAGAACTTTTCTTTATTATTATGAGCAGGGATTATTTAATTTATCCCGTTTAAACTGGCGCTAAGACTTCCACTTCAAAATGGAAGCAATAGCAGGGGCGTTTAAGTGGAAGATCAAGCGCCAGTAAGAACCCGATTGGTTCAACTAATGCTTGGTGGGGGATTAACAAAAACCCCTACCAAGCAAAGTTTCACTTTATGTCAAAAAGATAGTTGATGATAGAAAGGATGAACGAAATGACAAATAAAGTTGCACTAATAACAGGAAGTAGTAGAGGGATTGGAAAGCAAACAGCCCTCCGTCTTGCAAAAGCAGGCTATGACATTGTAATCAATTATGCTCGCAGTAAATCAGCGGCACTTGAAGTTGTAGAAGAAATTGAAAGTTTAGGCAGAAAAGTTCTTTTAATCAAAGCCAATGTCGGAGATGTGAAAAAAATTAAAGCGATGTTTGAAACGATTGAAGAAACTTTTGGTCGATTGGATGTTTTAGTAAATAATGCGGCTTCAGGTGTACAAAAGCCAATCGATGAATTAGAAGAAAATCATTGGGATTGGACAATGGGAATTAACGGCAAAGGCGCATTGTTTTGTGCGAAAGAAGCGGCTAAGCTAATGGAGAAAACCGGCGGTGGACAAATCGTTAATATTAGTTCTCTTGGTTCGATTCGCTATTTAGAAAACTATACAGCTGTTGGCGTGTCAAAAGCAGCTCTTGAAGCTTTAACTAGATATTTAGCTGTTGAATTTGCACCTAAGAATATTCGTGTTAATGCAGTTTCAGGTGGGGCTGTTGATACAGATGCTTTAAAGCATTTTCCAAATCGTGAAGAGCTGTTAAAAGAAGCAGCAGAAGCGACTCCTGCAGGTCGAATGGTAGAGATTGATGATATGGTTAATACAATTATGTTCCTTATTTCTGAGGATGCAAGTATGATCAGAGGACAAACAATTATTGTTGATGGTGGAATTTCTTTGCTTGTGTAGAAGTTAGTACCAATTTTTGTTTTTAGGATATTCACTTAAGCTCTTGGTTACATTAATGAGCGTGGAGGTGATTATTAATGGCAAACAAAAATCAAACATCATCAGGTACAAGCATTCAACATGTGAAACAACAAAATGCGGGAAGCTCAAGTTCTTCTTATGGAACTGAATTCGCTAGTCAAACAGATGTGGCGAAAGTAAAACAACAAAACCAACATTCTGCTAGTGCTTCTAAAAACTCAAGCTCAAGTTCATACGGAACTGAGTTCGCTAGCCAAACAGACGTAGCGCAAGTAAGACAACAAAACCAACAATCTGAAGCTAAGAAGTCGCAAGCTTCAGGACATGGTCAAAATAGCCAACAATAACAATTAGTTATTGTATTGTGTAAAGGTGTGTGATTTCCTCTTATTTCTAATAGAGATAAGAGGAATATCCACACCTTTTTCTATTAGTTAGCATACCTACTTTTCTTTTTTCATACGCATTGGTTTTAAAATATCTTCTTAATCGCTATAATAATAAGTAAGATACGTGGGAAAATGTATAGTTATTTCGAGGAACTTGTGGTCGATATGTTGATTAGAAAGTAGGGATGATACTATGAAGATCCCCATGGAAGGAGATACTATTCAGATTCACAGTTACAAACATGACGGCCATATCCATCGTATATGGGAAGATACAACCGTGTTGAAAGCAACACAAAATCTAGTAATCGTAGCGAACGACAGAGTGCGAGTAACGGAGTCGGATGGACGTTCATGGATTACACGTGAACCAGCTATTTGTTATTTTCATTCGCAAGTATGGTTCAATGTAATTGGTATGCTTAGAGAAGATGGTGTCTATTATTATTGTAATGTAAGTTCACCATTCGTGTATGACGATGAAGCATTGAAATATATTGATTATGATTTGGATATTAAAGTGTATCCAGATATGACGTTTCAATTGCTAGATGAAGATGAGTATGAGAAGCACAGCAAGGAAATGGGATATCCAAAGGAAATTGATGCAATTCTAAAAAAGAATGTAAATCAACTAATTTTTTGGATTCGCCAACAAAAGGGACCGTTTTCTGCAGATTTTATTGATATGTGGTACGAACGTTACTTAACTTATCGTTAATGTAACAAGACCTGAAGCCTGTTGGAGTGACAACAGGTTTTTTAGTGTTTATGATGAAGGGAATATAATCATAAAAAGGGATGTAATATATGGGAAGTGTACGTCGTTATTTACAATGGGTAAAGCCATATAAATGGCCTATTATCGGTACGATAATAATTGGGGTTATTAAATTTGCGATTCCGCTACTAATACCGTTACTAATAAAATATGTGGTAGATGATATTATTGGCAGTAAAGTATTATCGGCAGCGGCTAAACAAGAGAAATTATTGATTATTATGGGAATTATGCTTGTTGTATTTGTCATTTTGAGACCGCCAATTGAATATTATCGCCAGTATTTTGCACAATGGACTGCCAGCAAAATTCTATTTGATATTCGTAATCAGTTGTTTACTCATATTAATAAGCTCAGCTTCAAGTATTATAGCAATACGAGAACAGGAGAAATTATTTCTAGAGTTATTAATGATGTAGAGCAAACAAAGAATTTCGTCATAACAGGATTAATGAATGTATGGCTTGATGTTGCGACTATTTTCATAGCTGCAATTATCATGTTTACAATGGATGTTAAGCTTACTATTGTATCGCTTTTATTATTTCCACTCTATGCGTTCTCAGTGCGTTATTTCTTCGGAAAATTAAGAGGATTAACAAGAGAACGTTCACAGGCATTAGCTGAGGTACAAAGCTACTTACATGAGCGTGTTCAAGGAATGCCTGTTATAAAAAGCTTTGCCATTGAAGAATATGAACAAGATAATTTTAGTAAGCAAAACAAGCATTTTTTAGATAAGGCGTTAGAGCAAACAAGATGGAATGCCAAATCTTTCGGAATCGTAAACACAATTACAGATATAGCACCTCTTCTTGTAATAGGTTTCTCCGCATATCAAGTGATTCATGGAAGTTTATCGGTCGGAACAATGGTAGCATTTATTGCTTATATTGAAAGATTATATGAACCACTACGCCGACTAGTTAATTCATCGACAACATTAACACAAGCTATTGCATCAATGGATCGAATGTTTGAATTTATTGATGAGAAATATGATATTGAAGACCGTAAAGATGCAATTATGTGTAAAGAAGTAAAAGGAAACATTGTATTTGATAATGTAAGCTTTGCATATGAAGAAGAAAGTGAAGCGGTTTTGAATAATATTCAGCTAAATATTAAACAAGGGGAAACTGTCGCACTGGTGGGGATGAGCGGCGGAGGTAAATCTTCACTAGTAAGCTTAATTCCGAGATTTTATGATGTAACGGAAGGTGCTATTTTATTAGATGGTGAGAACATCCAGAACTATAAAGTGCGCTCATTACGAGATAATATCGGAATGGTACTGCAAGACAATATATTATTTAGTGAATCGGTAGCGGAGAATATTTTATTAGGGAAACCGACAGCAAGCAAGGAAGAAGTAATTGCAGCTGCCAAGGCTGCAAATGCTCATGACTTTATTATGAATTTGCCTGATGGGTACAATACGAAGGTCGGCGAACGAGGAGTGAAACTATCAGGTGGTCAGAAGCAAAGAGTAGCTATTGCTCGTGTTTTCTTAAAGAATCCTCCAATTTTAATTCTTGATGAAGCAACGTCCGCGCTTGATTTAGAAAGTGAGCATTTAATTCAAGAATCTTTGGAAAAACTAGCAAAGAATCGAACTACCTTCATCGTAGCTCATCGCTTAACGACTATTACCCATGCAGATA
This sequence comes from Bacillus massiliigorillae, assembly GCF_000380245.2. Taxonomy (GTDB): domain Bacteria; phylum Bacillota; class Bacilli; order Bacillales; family DSM-1321; genus Bacillus_AD; species Bacillus_AD massiliigorillae. The sequence continues at coordinate 24,017 of NZ_HG428744.1, read as the reverse complement.
GAATTATTATGATTGAGCATGGACAAGTGGTAGAAGAAGGGACACATGAAGCTTTAATGAAGAAGCAAAGTAATTATTACAAGCTGTTTCAAGTACAGCAGTTACATTAATACATTTTGAAAACGTGTCAAAAGCGATTTGAATCGTCTTTGATACGTTTTTTTATTTTAAAATAATTTTATTTAGTATAATTTAGCTACTAAGAGAAAAGCGTGAGAATTATAGCGAATTTCAACTAGTAATACTTTAATGCTTTAAAGAAGATATTTGAAAGGTAGTTATGAAAATATGACTACCTTTTTTTATTTATTTTAATAAGAAAATGCGAATGTTTGAATTGTTTTTTAATAGAATGAGAAAAAAGAAAGTTATACTTTTAAAGCTTTTCGAATACTGAATGAAATAGAAAGGGGAGTAAAAGCTTGAGTCAGACCCCAGTGCTAGAAGTAAAAAAATTAAAGACTTCTTTCTTCTCTAGCGATGGTGAAGTGCCAGCAGTAGATGAAATTAGCTTTTCAGTAGGAGAAGGTGAAGTAATTGGTATTGTTGGTGAGTCAGGATGTGGTAAAAGTGTTATGTCACTTTCCATCATGCGACTTATTCCCCAACCTCCTGGCAAAATTGTTAGTGGAGAAATTAGACTCAAGGGTGTAAATCTTGTAGACCTATCAGAGAAAGAAATGCGACAAAAAAGAGGAAATGATGTGGCGATGATTTTCCAAGAGCCAATGACCTCTTTAAATCCCCTTTTTACAATAGGAAATCAATTAACGGAAGCCATCCGATTACATAAGAAATTATCAAAAAAAACAGCCTTTGCTCGTGGTGTTGAAATGTTACAGTTAGTTGGTCTTCCTAGAGCGAAAGAAATGATGAGTGAATATCCGCATCAGCTCTCTGGTGGTATGCGCCAAAGAGTGATGATTGCAATGGCATTATCCTGTGATCCTCAATTATTAATTGCAGATGAACCAACTACTGCATTAGATGTAACCATTCAAGCGCAAATTCTATCCTTAATGAGCGACTTAAATCGTAAGCTCAAAACTTCTATTATTATGATTACACATGATTTAGGTATTGTAGCTGAACTGTGTGAGAGAGTTATTGTCATGTATGCTGGCAAAATCATTGAAGAAGGATCTGTTGAACAGATTTTTCGAAATCCAAGACATCCATATACTGTTGGCTTACTGCAATCTGTTCCTGATATTCAAGAGAAGAAAGAAAGGCTCTACTCCATACCAGGCAATGTTCCAAAGCCAGGTACTATACATCTAGGCTGTCGATTTGCTGCAAGATGTGAGCATGCCCATGAACGGTGTACGCAAGAAAATCCTCCGCTTTATAAAACGGAAGAAGAACGACATTATGTTCGTTGCTTTTTGCATGATAAAGGAGGAAGCAAGAATGACTGATTTATTATTACAGGTAGAGCATTTAAAGAAATACTTTCCGATTAGAAGCGGGTTGTTTGGTGGACAAACCGGAGAAGTAAAGGCGGTAGATGATATTAGTTTTTCCGTACGAAAGGGTGAAACACTAGGAATTGTCGGAGAATCAGGATGTGGTAAATCAACGACAGGTCGTATGCTCATGCGTCTCATTGAACCTACAGATGGTAGAGTCATTTTCGATAATAAAGATGTTACGTTACTTTCCCAAAGTGAAATGCGTCATTTGCGAAGAGATATGCAAATGGTATTTCAAGATCCATATGCTTCATTAAATCCTCGACATACAGTTAAAAAAATCCTCGAAGAACCACTAATTGTTCATGGTATAGGTGATCGTAATGAAAGAAAAAAACTTGTCGCAGAAATGTTAGAGACAGTTGGTCTTAGTAGTTACCATGCCAAGCGTTATCCTCATCAATTCAGCGGTGGACAGAGACAAAGAATAGGTATTGCACGTGCGCTTATGACAAAGCCAAAGCTCATTATTGCTGATGAACCTGTTTCGGCCTTAGATGTATCCATTCAATCGCAAGTATTAAACCTTTTAGAAGATTTACAGAAGGAATTTGGTTTGACATATATATTTATTGCTCATGATTTAGGAGTTGTGAGGCATATAAGTGACAGAGTCGGCGTAATGTATCTTGGTAGGTTAGTAGAATTGGCAGATGGTGATTCTTTATATGATGAACCACTCCATCCATATACTCACGCATTATTGGCAGCTGTCCCAGTACCAGATCCAACAATCAAAAGGGAGAAGAAAGAGCTCTTAGGCGGAGATATCCCTAGCCCTGCTAATCCTCCTTTAGGCTGTGCATTTCATACACGTTGTAAAGAATGTATGAACATCTGTACAACGGTAAAACCACAACTAAAGGAAATGAAGAAAGGTCATTTTGTAGCATGTCATTTATATAACGATTAAAGGTCATGTTGCATGAGTGATAAAGCTTTTTTAGCAATGAGAAAAAAGGGGGAGTTATATGAAGAAACGAAGTGTAATGTTGTTATTTGCTTTAATTATGATAATCTCAACTGCATTAATGGGATGTAATTCAAAGGACGACAAGGATACTGATAAGAAAGAGAAAGAAGGTACAACTGCAAAAGTAGAGAGTGGAGATACACTCGTATTCGCTCGTGGTGGTGATTCAGTAGAACTTGATCCAGCTACTGTTACAGATGGTGAGTCTTTCCGAGTAACGAAGAATATCTTTGAAACACTGATTCAATTTGGCGATAAAGATACTTCTTTACAACCAGGATTAGCAAAAGAATGGAGTGTTTCGGATGATGGCTTAAAATACACGATGAAACTCCAAGAAGGTGTTAAATTCCATGATGGAACAGAATTTAACGCAGATGCAGTAGTATTTAATTTCAAGCGTTGGAGTGGAGGAGATAAAGAAAAGTTCTACTATTATAATTCACAGTTTGGTAATTTAGTGACCGATGTAAAAGCTGTTGATTCAATGACAGTCGAAGTGACCACATCTCGTCCAATAGCCACTTTTTATAAAAACTTAGCGATGAGTCCGTTTGGTATCGCAAGTCCAGCGGCTATTGAAAAGTATGGTAATAAATTCCTTGAAAATCCTGTTGGGACAGGTGCCTTTAAGTTTAAAGAATGGAAACGAACAGAATCCATTACGATTGTGAAAAACGAAAACTACTGGCAAAAAGGTCTTCCAAAATTAGATAAAGTTATTTTCACAGTAATTCCTGAGAATTCTGCTCGTCTTAACGCGTTGAATGCTGGAGAAGCAGATGTTGTAGAAGGAGTTAATTATAGTGATTTACCAGCAATTGAGAAAAACGACAAGCTACAAATTTTCCAACGTCCATCTATGAACGTAGCATACTTAGGATTAACAAGTACTCGTGGACCGATGAAAAACAAATTAGTACGACAAGCGTTGAATTATGCAGTAAATAAGCAAGCGATTATTGATGCTTTCTATTTAGGGTCAGCGGAACCCGCTATTAACCCAATGCCACCTGTGATTTCTGGGTATAATTCAGATGTTAAAGATTACGAGTATAATCCAGAGAAAGCTAAAGAATTGCTTGCAAAAGCAGGCTACAAAGATGGTTTCGAAATTGAATTATGGGCAATGCCAGTAACTAGACCATATATGCCAGATGGTCAAAAAGTAGCAGAAGCAATTCAAGCAGACTTTGAAAAAGTGGGCGTTAAGGCAAAAATTGTATCTTATGAGTGGGCTACTTATTTAGATAAGCTTCGTTTAGGAGAAGCGGATACATTCCTATTAGGTTGGACGGGTGACAATGGGGATGCGGATAATTTCTTATATGTTTTATTAGATCAAGATAGTATTGGAAGTAATAACTATTCATATTATAAGAATCAAAAAGTACACGACATCTTGATTAAAGCGCAATCTACGGTCAATCAAGATGAAAGAGATAAATTGTATAAAGAAGCACAGGTGCTTATTAAAGAAGATGCTCCTTGGATTCCACTTGTTCACTCTAATCCGGTTCTAGCGGGTAGCGTGAAGGTGAAGAACTTTATCGCACATCCAACAGGGTCAGATTTCTTGAAAGAAGTAGAAATGACGAAATAAAAAATAGGAAAAGGAAGTCAATCATCTCTGACTTCCTTTTCCTTATATTCAATGTAGGAGGTGTAATCATGTTAGCGTTTACAGTCCGAAGATTACTTCTGCTCATTCCTGTATTATTTGGGCTTTCATTAGTTGTTTTTTTCATAATTCGTGCTATTCCTGGTGATCCAGCACAAGTGATTTTAGGCCAAGCTGCGTCGAAAGAAGCGATAGCAGAATTATCAAAGTCATTAGGCTTAGATCAGCCTTGGTATATTCAATATTTTAATTATGCTGGGGATTTGCTATCTGGTGATTTAGGTAATTCTATTCGAACAAAGTCAGCAATTAGTGAAGAAATTTGGCCTTATTTAGCTGCTACCATTGAGTTAGCCCTTGCCGCTATGCTTATTGCTGTTTTTGTTGGTGTGAATGCGGGAATCATTAGTGCTTGGTTTCAAAATTCTTGGTTTGATTATATCGCAATGTTACTCGCTTTGATTGGTGTTTCTATGCCAATATTTTGGTTAGGATTGATGGAGCAATGGGCATTTTCCATTAATTTAGAATGGTTACCAACCTCAGGTCGTATGAATGTACGAGATCCAGTCGAACCGATTACACATTTACTCTTACTCGATACCTTAATACAAGGCAGGCTGGATCAGTTTGTAACAGTTATTAAACATTTAATTCTTCCAAGTGTTGCTTTAGCCACCATTCCGACTGCCATTATTGCCCGAATTACGCGGTCAACAATGCTCGAAGTAATGCGTTCAGATTATATTAGAACGGCGCGTGCTAAAGGGGTAAGAATGTTTTGGGTTATTTATAAACATTCTTTTAAAAACGCTGTAATTCCGGTTATAACGATTATAGGTTTACAGACAGGTTTGTTATTAGGAGGAGCTATTCTGACGGAAACGATTTTTAGTTGGCCGGGGATTGGGCGCTATATATACGAAGCAATTGGCTATCGAGATTATCCAGTTATTCAATCAGGAATATTGGTGATTGCGTTATTTTTCGTATTTATAAATTTAATAGTGGATTTATTGTATGCAGCAATTGATCCACGGATTAAATATTAAAAGGAAAGGGGGAAGGTGCGATGGAAATAGCGGATAAGCGTATGGAACCTCCAATACCTGAAGGAACGGACAAAAGTATTTCTCCAGGGCTAGAGGCTTGGAGAAGCTTTAAGAAGAACAAAATTGCTGTAGTTGGAACATGTATTGTACTCGCTTTTATTGTATTGGCACTTTTAGCTCCCATAATCGCTCCATATGGCTTTAAAGAACAAAATATAGCGAATCGATTACAATCACCATCTAGTGATCATTGGTTTGGTACAGATGATTTCGGTAGAGACATTTTTTCTAGAATTATATATGGTGCAAGAATTTCTTTATGGGTTGGCTTCTTCTCCGTTCTTGGATCAGTAGTGGTTGGCACATTGTTAGGAATTATGGCTGGTTATTTTGGTAAATGGATTGATGGAATCATTTCACGAATCTTTGATATTATGCTCGCTTTTCCTAGTATTTTATTAGCGATAGCCATTGTAGCAGCTCTTGGGCCGTCTCTTCAAAACGCACTAATAGCAATAGCTGTTATTAATATTCCTAACTTTGGGAGATTAATACGGTCAAGAGTGCTTAGTGTGAAAGAAGAAGAGTACATCATGGCAGCAAAAGCTATTGGAATGAGCAATACTAGAATATTATTTCATCATGTGTTACCAAATAGTATGGCTCCTATCATTGTGCAAGGAACGTTAGCGATTGCGACAGCAATTATTGAAGCGGCGGCGCTAGGATTTCTCGGGTTGGGAGCGGAAGCACCAAATCCAGAGTGGGGGAAGATGCTAGCTGATTCTCGGGCATTGCTAATGCAAGCCCCATGGACAGTGTTTTTCCCTGGGCTAGCCATCATGTTAACTGTTTTAGGATTTAATTTAATGGGTGACGGCTTACGAGATGCTTTGGATCCTCGAATGAAAAATTAATGGTGTTAACTTTTATTCAATAATGCTTTATTAAATTGAAGAGAGGGTGCCTCAAAGGGTATATTAGTTAGTGTCATTTAGTAGGGATTTCTCTTTGCCATTAGCTGAAATTAAGTGTATTCTCTTCACCAAAAGTGCTATAAATCAACTATTCCAAGTAACCTAATTTAAATGACCGATTAGATGTAAACAAGTATGGAGCATCTTAAAAGCGTAAAAAGGTGTCCCAAAAGTGATTAAAAATCACTTTTGGGACACCTTTTTTAATCTTCATTCTTCGTTTCAATCTTCAATTCATCATCATCCTTATGGAATGATTGAAAGCTGCTAATTAATGTATCGAGATGCTCAATATGTTCTTCGTATTCAATAATCGAGGAGGTAAGAGCCATCATGTGATAAATGTCTTGTTCATTCTCATCATTTACTTGTTTTTGAACGGACAAGAAGAGATTCAATAATTCTTTATGAGTAATGCCTTGTTCTCTTTCAAATTCATAAGAAGTTTTGATTTGTCGAACATACTTTAATTGAATTTGTTGATGTTGCGTAATCAAATATTCTATTTGTTCACGTATCGTATTTTGAAAGTCTTCAGGCATGTGATGAAATTGATTTTCGTATTTATTGAGTTTGATTAATATATTTAAGGCTTTTCTTGTTGTAATCATCATTTGACGATAAACGACGAGCTTTCGTGATTTGGCAAGTGAAGCTTTTTTAAATAATTCACGATCCTCTTTGTACATCAAGTACAACTGCTCAACTTTCATTAGTTGCTCTTTCGTAGCCTGTATTTCACCTTTAATATGAAGCGGTTCAGATACATTACTTGTACTAATTCGAATCCATTTATAAATTTCTTCAGTCACATTCGAAATATGATAATAAAGCTTTGTTTCATATTTAGGAGGTAGAAAAAAGAAATTTACAACAAAGGCTGAAAGAATTCCAAGCATAATAGTAAAAAATCGAACGAATGCAAAGTCGAGAAAGTTACCATTTTGATTTTCCATAATGGCAATAACTGTAACAATCGCTAAGGAAATTGTGTTTTCTGTTTTCATCTTTACATTAATAATGATGATGATAACAGAAGCTAAGCCTACATAAAAGACGTTGTTTCCAAACAAAAGAACGAATCCTATTGCAATTGCCGCACCAATAACATTACCTTGTAGTTGCTCAATTACAGTTCGATAGGATCTGTAAATAGTTGGTTGAATGGCAAAAATCGCAGCAATTCCTGCAAAAGCGGGAGAAGGAAACTTTAAGAGTTGTGCTAAACCAAGTGCTAAAACGATAGCAATTCCGGTTTTCAGTATTCGAGCACCGATTTTCATATAAAATGGGTTCCTTTCTAATTTAAACATTTTACATTAGTGTATTCTTTACTTTTACACAAATTACTGAGTAATAAACAATATTGTAATATACATGAGATTCTTTCATGTAGCAAGAGGTAAATCCATAATGGTGTGAACAAAGTTTGAAGTGGTCGTGATTACTAGGAATATAAAAATACCCTACATTGGCTGCGAAGCCTTTGTAGGGTATAGGTTTCTTACAGAAATATTCAGTAGGTAGCGTAATGTTCAATTTTGCAATTTTTTAGTGGATTAACAAAGAGGAGCACGTAGTATGGTGACGAATCACTCAGTAGAAATGGATGGATCTGCTTGTTCTTTGAACGGTACAATTTGCATGAAATGATTTTCAAGATTTAATAACAACGATTCTAATTGTGCAGCTTCATCCACTTGGCTTTGTTCTTTCAATAAATCAGTATATCGTGATAAAAGCTCCGTTACTTCTTGCTTGCCTTGTTCACATAACGGATCAATCGTTACTTTTGCACCTTTTGCCATACGACGAGCAATGACATCCTTTGTTAAGCCCATTTCTGGTTGAAGTCGTTGGTAGATGACACCACCAGTCATACCTGCGCAAGCCCAAGGTCCAATATCTCCAAGCACAAGCCCACGTCCGTTTGTCATATATTCAAAAGCGAATCCTTTAATATTAGAATGAACACCGATGTTCCCGTACTCTTTCACTGGTATCGGTTGAGTTAATTGACCACCGATAATCATATCCGCTCCAGATAGTCGAATGCCAGCTCTAGCATCTGCGTTACCTTGTGCAATTAATAAGCCTTTTTGAGCCCCGTATCCAAATCCTTTACCAACTGAACCATTATAATAGTTACCATCTTTTCCTTTTGATTTAAAGATGGCAATAGTTCCTCCAAAGGCTGTTTTACCAATACCATCTTGAGCGCCACCATTTACTTTTATATCTATTCCTGTGCTATTGTAAGCACCTAGTCCGTTACCTGGAATAGAACCATCTTTGTAAGATAGGGTCACATTTGGTAGAGCCAGGTAGGAACCATCTAGACGCCCGCGAACTCGGTGACAGGAAACACGACTACCTAGTACACGTTGTTCTGAAGTAATAGCACTAAATTCTCTTGATTCCTGTAGCTTTTCTACGGAGCTGTCTAAATACTCTGCTCCAACAGCCATTTGTATAGTGGCTCTTTCGAGGGTAGCGGCTGCTTCTCTCGTGTTGATTTGACCAATATCTAAAGTTTTCAATAGATAAGTTAAATCTAGTAAATTTGTGCCTTTTACTTGTTCTAGAAGGTTAGAGTGTCCAACTGCATTTTGTAGATTTTTAATACCTAATGCTCCAGCCAAAGCTTGTAGCTCTTCGCCAAAAGCTTTGAACATATTCGCAAGGGAAGCAACGGCTGTATCGAATTTACGTGGTACAAAACGACGTAGACCATGTTCTTTTGCTTGCGCTTCTGATTCAATTTGTGTGGCAATTCCAACGTGGCAAGTATCTAAATGACAGCCATGGCATGAAGTACATCCAACAGCAATCATAGATAATGTACCGAAACCAACACGATTTGCACCAAGTAACATGATTTTTAAGACATCTGCAGCGCTTTTAATGCCACCATCAGCCCATACTTCTATGCTCTCACGTAATCCAGCCTCTAATAATGCATTGTGTGCTGCTTTTACGCCAATTTCAACCGGTAATCCAACGTGTTGAATAGCATGAATTCGAGCAGCACCTGTACCACCATCGAAGCCTGAGATGGTAATAATGTCAGCACCTGCTTTTGCAACACCAACGGCAATCGTTCCGATGTTTGGCACAACAGGTACTTTAACAGCTACCTTAGCTCGATCATTTGCTGTTTTTAACTCATGAATCATTTGTGCTAAATCTTCAATAGAGTAAATATCATGGTTGTTTGAAGGTGAGATTAAGTCTGAACCAATTGTTGCATTACGTGATTCAGCAATTTTAGCTGTTACTTTAGATCCTGGTAAATGTCCGCCTTCTCCAGGTTTAGCTCCTTGACCGATTTTTATTTCTAGTAGATTAGATGAATTTAATAATTCAGCGTTAACACCGAACCGTCCTGATGCTACTTGTTGTCCGCGTGTTTTCGGGTATTTGCCAAGCATATCTTTAATTTCTCCACCTTCACCATTTAAGCTAATCATGTTTAAACGGTCGGCAGCTTCAGCATATGCACGGAAAGCAATTTCGTTTTGTGAGCCAAATGACATAGAGGAAATAATAAAGGGTAAGTCATGTTCTCCTACTTTAATAGATACATCTTGTGCAGCAATGATTCGTTCACTGTTCTTGAAATCTGTTAGGTGACGGATTGTTGTTGGATGTTCCTGCTCAAGTTCTGTAATCTTCTCGCGATACAAATCATACTTACCAGATGCTGCGACTTCAGCAACTGCTTTCCATATTCGGGGTAGAACATGATAAGACCGATTTACTTTTTCACCTTCACCATGGTAATCTTGTGCGCGTTGAATCGCATCTTCTTTTAACGTCTCAAAGTTATAGGCTATCAATTCAGAACCTAGGAAGTTCACAATCTTTAATCTATCAGCGATTTCATTGTGTAAACCAATACTTGAGTATAGACGACCGTATCCTCTAAGCTCATGAATACCAATTGTTGAAATAACTTTTTCTAAGCCTTTTGTTAATGAACTATATAGATTTTTCACTGGTGCTGTATGGTCTTCTGTAACCGTTAAGAACATAAAGTACGGGCTAATTAAGTTAGCGCCTAATCCATACACAGTGATGATGTCGTGCAATGTTCGAATAGCTGCAGATCGGAGAAGAATTGAACAATTACGGCGTTTTCCTGCTGCTACTAATCCTTGATCAACTGCTGATGTTACAATATGTGGATCAAGCCATAAATGGCCTTCATGATGTGCATTTGCATCATCTAAAACGAGCAATGATTTTCCATTTGTAACAGCTGTAATTGCTTCCTCTGTAAGTCTATTTAAAGCTTCAGCAATACTTTCTTCTTTAGTAAAAGTCATTGAAATGACATGTGCTAGCTGATGATCATGGAAATAACCAACTAATGAATCAAAGCTTGGCTGTTGCAATTCTTTTGAACAATCGTAGCCCATTTTTCCTTCTATTAAAATCGGCGTTAATAATTCGATAACATGATTAGCTTTTTCCTTTTGGAATAGGGAAGGCCTTTGACCAATGATAGTGCGTGTAGAAAAATGTTCTGTTTCACGATCACGATCAATCGCTGGATTGGTTACAACTGCTACGCTTTCTTTAATGAAATCAGCTACATTTCTTCTTGATGTATTCAGCGAAGCAAGAGGTGAGTCATGCCCGAGTGAACGAATAGGCTCCACACCTTTTTCAGCCATTTGTTCAACAAATTGAACATGGTCTTTTTCCCAGCCCATTGCTTTATATTGACCGTTCTGAATTTTTGTCGGTAATGTATGAGTAATTTTCTTTTCTAGAATAGGGATTTCTAGCCGTTTACGATCATTGGATAGTTCAATGCGCATAATGAAACGATCGTATACTTCTTGCTGAAAGTCAGCATAGTGATAAATCTGAATATCTTGACCGTTCCATTTCATGCCGATTTTTTCTCCTGGTCCGATTGGCTTAGGTTCACCATAATATTCAGATGAAGGAATAATACCAGGTTCAGAAGAGAACATGTATGAGCTTTCTGTTTCGATTTTCCAAAGAGGACGTAAGCCAAGAGCATCTACAGAAAAGACAGCTTCATCTCCAAAACGAGATATGATACCTGCAGGTCCTTGAGCGAAATGCCCCCATGCTTCACGAATATATGTGTAAAGATTGCTAAGGTCTTTCGAATATGCCTTAATTTCATTGATAATTGGAGGGAAAACAACGTCAATAGCTTCAAAAAGTGAATATTCATGTTCACATATGAAAGTTTCCAATGTGCGACTTAAATCTTGAGAATCACTGCCATCTTTTACAAGAGGTACGCCAATCATTTTTGCTTCATCTCGGAGTTTGGCAATTGTATTGATTTCACCATTATGACCAAGCACACTAAATGGTTGTACACGGAAAAAACTTGAAAGGGTATTCGTAGAATAGCGGTTATGTCCTAATGTCATCGTAGAAGCTACAAGTGGGTTTGCTAAATCATGATAATATTTAGGTAAAATATCACCTGCACCCATTACTTTATAAATAGCATGATATTGACTTAAAGAGGCAACGTGGATGTGATGGTTTTGTTCGATTGTGTGAGTTAATTTAAAGAGTAGTTTAGATAGCTCTTGTTGGGATGTTTGATTACTTATAAGTGCGATTTGCCAGAAGACAGGGTTTTCTTGAATAGCGATAGGGCCTAAAGCGTTGGGAGTATGAACTGAATCACTTTCGAATAATATGGAAAGGCCTTCTTGTAAGAAAGCTTCTTTAATTTCTGATTGAAGTTTGTGGTGTTCTTCTTTTTGACTGAGGAAGAAGTGACCTACGACGAAGCCGTCGGAATCAGCTAGTTCAGGCTGAAGACCTTGCTCTTGTAATTTGTTTTTCCAAAGTGCTCTTGGAATATCGATATGAATACCGACTCCATCACCTTCACCATTAATAAATCCAGCACGGTGATTCATTTTTACTAAAGCATCTATACAAGCAAATATATTTTCACGAGTAGGGATTCTTTTTTTTTCAATACATGACACAATTCCGCATGCATCATGCTCTTGGTTTCGGAAATCACTAAATAAACTCGGGCTCCATTGTTGAGTCATAATGTTTTGGCACTTATAAGATTACACTTATAGCTGCCATTCACCTCCTATAGTTAGTAGTACATATATATTTTGAAATAATTTAAAACAAGAAATGAAAAAAATGTGTGTAATGTAAAAAAATAGAAGTTGTCAGTGGTGATACTAATAATATCATCTAAAATTTCAGAAATCAATTATTTATGCAAAGGTATGGATAAGCGAAATAGGTGTATTTTGTGGAAAATAAGAGGTAAATCCAACGTGTAAACGTTTCCAAATGATGTAAAAAAATCCTCAAAGCAATAGAAGCTTTGAGGATGCATAAAAAATGAATATTTTTCTAGTGTTAGTTCATTTTTAAAGCTTTAAATGCATTTTCAACCGCAATAATTGTATCTTTGATGTCTTGTTCTGTATGTTGGATTGTTAAGAACCAAGCTTCGTATTTCGAAGGAGCAAGATTGATTCCTTGTTCAAGCATTAGCTTAAAGAACTTACCGAACATTTCACCATCTGTGTTTTCTGCTTGTTCATAGTTATAAACTTTTTCAGTTGTAAAGTATAAAGTGAATGCACCTTTTAGACGATTTGTTGAAATTGGCATATCGTATTTCTTAGCAGCAGCTAAAACGCCTTCTTCTAACATTTGTCCTAAACGATCAAGCTCTTCATAAACACCTTCTTGCTTTAGAACTTCAAGACAAGCAATACCTGTAAGCATAGAAGCCGGATTTCCAGCATGTGTTCCTGCTTGATATGCTGGTCCAAGTGGAGCTACTGTTTCCATGATTTCTTTCTTACCACCGTAAGCACCGATTGGAAGACCACCGCCGATGATTTTACCAAGTGCTGTTAAGTCAGGTGTTACACCTAATAGGTTTTGAGCTCCACCATAAGTAAAGCGGAATGCTGTAATGACTTCATCATAAATAACTAATGCACCAGCAGCATGTGTTAATTCATTAACAGCTTCGAGGAAGCCAGGCTTTGGTTCAACGATACCGAAGTTCCCTACAATTGGTTCTACTAATACTGCAGCAACTTGGTCGCCCCATTTATCAAGAGCTTCTTTATATGCGTCAATATCGTTAAAAGGAACCGTGATTACTTCTTGTGCAATACTTTTTGGTACACCAGCAGAGTCTGGAGTTCCTAATGTAGAAGGACCAGAGCCAGCCGCTACTAGTACTAAGTCTGAATGACCGTGGTAGCATCCAGCGAATTTCATGATTTTATCACGACCTGTGTAAGCGCGAGCAACACGGATTGTAGACATAACAGCTTCTGTACCTGAATTATTGAAGCGGACTTTATCCATTGAAGGAATTGCTTCCTTTAACATTTTCGCAAAAGTAATTTCATGGCGTGTTGGAGTCCCGAATAATACGCCTGTTTCTGCTGCTGTTTGAAGTGCTTTTGAAATATGTGGATGAGTAAGACCAGTAATAATTGGACCATACGCTGCTAAGTAATCGATATATTTATTTCCGTCAACATCCCAGAAGTAAGCACCTTCGCCTCTTTCCATTACTACTGGAGCGCCGCCTCCTACAGCCTTGTATGAACGAGATGGGCTGTTTACACCGCCTACGATATGCTCAAGAGCTTCTTGGTATAATGCTTCTGAATTTGTATGCTTCATTTTATTTTCCCCTAACCTTTCTGTATGTAGTTCTATGAATTAATTAAACTAGTTTATAAAAAAACTAGCATCGACTTCTATTATTGTACCAAAAACAAGCTTAAATTATGCTATAACATTTTAATCAATTACTAGGAATGAAAGTAAAAAAAGTCTGCCACCGAGTATTGGTGACAGACGATTTACATGACTTGTTTTAATTTTTTGAAATAGATTGCTCTTACAGCAAAGAAATAAACTAATTGAAGTGAAAAGAATATACCGAAAATGGTTAGACTTGGACCGAGTACGGAACCGTTAATCATATTGTGTAAGGCTTTGACAGCAAAGCTAGCATGAGTGACGGCTACTATAAATGGTACAAAGAATAATAGAAATATTTGTTTTGATATAATCGATTTCATTTCTTCAGGTGTTAACCCCATTCTGAATAATGAACGATAATGAAGCAATTCATTGTCGATATCGTTATACAATCGGAAATACAATATACTAGCAGCTGCTAGGAAGAATAGGCAACTTATAAATAATCCGATGAAGAAAGGGAGATAGAACATGCTTTTATATTCATTGATCATATTTGCTCTAGAATCGAAATAGAGGCCTTTATCTAGTTTTAAATTTTTTGATATGTTAACGACTGCATCATGATCTTTTTCCCAGTTTGGTAAATGGATTCCGTAGATTGTAATAATATTTTTTATTTCGTATTTAGTAGCTATTTGCTCATATATGGAATCGTGAATAACCAAAAGTTCGCCCGTTAATGCGCTAGGAGATAAAATTGGCTGTTGCATATAGCGTATAGAAAAAGTATAAGAATGTTGGTTTGCTTCAATTTTTATATAGTCTTTGTTATACCAAATGATGCCTGGGTCTGGTGTTGACGCTACAAAGATGGCTTGCTTATTATCTAGGCTAAGTGGTTCTTTACTTGTAAGTTTTGCCCAAATGTTATAGTCACTTTGGGATAGTAGTAGAATATTTGTTTTTTCCTTTTCGGGACTAGTGTTAATCCCAAAAGGTGTGTTTATATTGTTCTTATCTAACAGATACCAAGCTTTTAATAGCTTCATTTCATGAGCTTCATAGGATAAATGTGTATCTTGTAAAGCATTTGTCAGTTGCTTCTTTGTGATGTTATAACCTTCAATATTATAAGAAGTAGCCAAAGCAATGCTTTGAGGATATCTCATTACAGTTTCGTCTTTCATATTGCTAACAAGTGAGAATAACACGCCGCTTGAAGTAAAGGAGACCGCGCTTATTATGCTTACGATAAATAAGACACGTGCGTTATCCTTCAGTTTAAAAGCTAAATCTGAAAAGGTTAGCAAATTCGTAGAACGTAAATAGTAAGCACGATTTTTCTTTAGTAATCGGATAAATAAAATACTGCATTGTGTAAATAAAAAATACGTTCCGAAAGTGACTAATAGAGTAATGGGAACCATGAATATGATCATTTTAAAGAGATTAGCTGTATAGGCTAAATAGTAACCAGTACCTATAGTGGTAAGAGCAACCAATGATAACCAAACGGAGTATGTCGGGGATTTCTTTGGTTTTTTGATACTATAAAGTAATTCTGTTACATTATTAAATCGAACCGTAAACAAAGTAAGAAAGCAAATTACTTCAAATAAAATGAGAAATGCTCCGATTGTCACATACAATGCCTTCGGCGCAATGATGAAAGGCAAAGTGACTGGGAGTGATAGAACGGCTGAGACACCCATCAGAAACAACTTAAAAAATAACATTCCAAAGCCGATGCCCGTAACAATGGCGGTTATACCAATTACATTATTTTCAATAAAGATTAATTTATTTAACTGTCCATTTGTGATACCAAGTAAATTCAAGATCCCAAATTCTTTTTTACGAGATTGTAAAAATGCATTCATAGAATACAAAACAAATAAGAACGAAAATGAAAAAATAATGGATTCTGCTAATATAATACTACTTCGTAAAGCTTCTTTACTTAGGCTAGTTGTTACGGACTTCTCGCTTAAACTTCCTGTAAGTACATCTGGGTGAAAAATAAAAGCCGCATAAATAAAGAAAATCGTAATGGAGAATACACTGCTTAAGAAATAGGCAGCATAACTCCTTGTGTTACGCTTCACATTAGTAAGAGCGAATTGGCGAAAATTCATTAGCATTTCCTCCTAATAATGACAGCACATCTAGGATATCTTGGAAGAAAGCATGACGATTATTACCGCGATGGATTTCATTAAATAATTGTCCGTCTTTTATGAAGAGAATACGTTGGCAATAGCTAGCGGCTATTGGGTCGTGTGTCACCATTAATATGGATACTTGCTGTTCTTCATTCATCGTTTGTAAAGCTTCCATTACATCTTTTGAAGATTTAGAATCTAAATTACCTGTTGGTTCATCTGCAAATACTAGCGATGGATTATGAATAATCGCTCGCGCAATAGCTGTCCGCTGTTGCTGACCACCTGATACTTCATGTACTCTTTTTTGTAAAATATCATCAATGTTTAATTGTTTAGATACTCTGATTAGATTTTCATCCATTTCTTTTAAAGGTCGGTTATCGAGAGTTAGAGGTAAGATGATATTTTCTTCAATGGTTAATGTGTTCAGTAAATTAAAATCTTGAAAGATGAAACCAAGCTGTTTGCGTCGAAATAGAGCAAGCTCTTTTTTAGAAAGAGAAGAGACATTGAAATTATTAATCTTTACTATTCCACTTGTCGGTTTATCGATGCTGGATAATAAATTTAATAATGTCGTTTTTCCACTACCAGAAGGTCCCATAATACCAATAAATTCACCTTTGTTCATTTCAATGTGTAAACTGTCTAGCGCTCGATATTGAAGGTTTTTATTTCCATATATTTTAGTTAAGTTAATAGCTTCTAATAATGTCATCATCAGTTCCTCCTTTCGTTGTAATAATAGTATAAAGAGGAAATGGTTTGATACCTATGGCTTTTCCTTTCAATGTTCAAGAATATTCTTACAAACTTGTCACATTATAAAAAGTAATTGTAATTGTAGTTCCCTTGTTTTCCTCGGATTCTATACCAATAGTATGTCCGATTTCATCGCATGTTCTTTTTGCTAAATATAAACCCATACCGGTTGATTCAGCGTATTTTCTTCCATTATGTCCTGTAAAGAAAGGTTGGAAAACCCTTTTAATATCTTGTGATGGTATGCCAATTCCATCATCTTGTATGCACAATATTAATTGATTCTCGTGTTTCTCTGTATAAAACTTTATTTGTTTTCCAATACCAGCAGTATATTTAATAGCATTAGCGATAATTTGATTGATAATGAACGCTAACCATTTTCGGTCACTTTCGATGATATGTTCTTCACATATATCCATCACAGGATATACTTTATTTCTGATAAAAGCTGTTTTATGGTCCTTAATACAGTCTCTTACAATAGTAGAAAGGGAAATTCTTTCTACCTTGAAATCTTCATGAAATAAATCAAGTCTAGAAGAGTGAAGAACTAGCTCTAATCCTTTAGTTAGCTTTTCTGTTTCTTCTTCGATATTTTGAATAAGTGTTGCATCTTGAGTATTGCTTTGTTTAGCGTTTTGCAATAATAAACTAATAACAGAAAGTGGCGTTTTCATTTGATGTACCCATTGATTAATAAAGGTATAGTATCGTTGTTTTTCTTCATTCGTTATTGATAAATCTTCAATATAGTAGCCGTATTGCTGGTTTAAAATTCGATTAAATTCCTCAAAGTGATAGGAACTATCTTGAAATAAATGAATTGGTTGATTAATATCATTTATTTCCTCACGTAATGCTTTATAGTTTTGTCGATCTTTGAAATAGGTAAAGCAAAGAAACAATGTGAATAATACGAGCGAAAGAATGATAATGTATAGAATACTTCCATTTGAAACAGTTCTTGTCTGATTGAATAAATCCAACATGATAATACCGATTATTAAAGCAATGTTAAATAAATAAAAGACTATAAAGCTTCGATATTGTTTAAGAAATCCTCTCAAGTTAGTCCCTCCATGTAACGTTTAGTTTGTAACCTAGGCCACGAACAGTTTCAATCGCATCTGAAATTCCAAGATCGGCTAGTTTTTTTCTTACTCTTGTGATGTTTACGGAGAGGGTATTATCATCGACAAATTGAATATCATCCCAGAGATTTTCCAATAAAGTTTCACGACTAATTATTTTACCAGGCTGTAAAAACAGTGTTTCTAACAATGTAAATTCCCGTTTACTTAAGTCTGTTTGTTGCTGTTTATATGAAAGAATATGTTGATCAACAGATAATGATAAGCCATCAATATCAATTATTTTTGAATTTTGATTAGTGGCATACTCTCCGTATGTACGACGAATGAGTCCTTTAATTTTGGCGATGACTATGTCAAAGTGGAAAGGTTTTGTAATATAATCATCCCCGCCATTTTCAATGGCCATAACTTGATCCATTTCACCTGCTCGAGCTGAAATAAAAATAATAGGACAGTTGGATACAGTGCGGAATTGTCTACACCAATAATAGCCATCGTATTTAGGTAAATTGATATCTAACAATATTAATGAAGGTTCTATTTCTATAAGTTGTTGCTTTAAGTGATCAAATGCTGTTGCAATATGTACAGTGTAATCATAACGTTCTAGATGTTCTTTCAAGAGCTGTGCTATTTTTGGATCGTCCTCAACAATAAATATGGAATGCATTTTTTCTTCCTCCTTCTATAATAAAACGATACGAAACTAGATGAGAAAAGTCTACCTCATTAGATGATAATAACTGCACATAAAGTGGGACAAACGGGAGTAAATTGAAGTATAGGTTTGAAGTGAGGGATGAGCATGGATTTTTATATTTTGGTTGGCGCGGTTATCTTTTGCATGGTAATGAGCGTGCGGGCTATATTTACACCTATTGAATCAGGAATTCACAAAATATCAATTAGTCATTTTTTATGGCTCGTCTATTTGTACGGAACGATTTGTATCGGCTTTGCTATGCTTTATTTATTATTTGAATTAAAAGATATGAGTGTTATTCTCGATCATGGTATACAAATGAGTGGTAATTTCTTTTTGAAATTAGAAACCTCTTTTTATTTTAGTGCAATGACGATGTTTTCTGTAGGTTATGGTGAATTAATTCCAATTGGCATTGGTAGAATTATTGCTACTATACAAGCTTTTGTTGGCTACACTCTCCCGGCGGCATTTGTAGTAAGAACCGTTATTGACTTAGAACAAGGAAATAAGTAAGGTTCTAAATTTGAATGTCAAAGCAATGTTATGTACTCTATGTATGAGAAAGTAATGAATGATATGGAGGAATTGTGATGACAACAGTTATTGGAGAACAAGCACTAGATTTTGTGCTTCCATCAAGTGATGGTAAACAAGTGAGGTTATCAGATTATAAAGGGAAGAATGTAGTACTTTATTTCTATCCAAAAGATATGACACCAGGTTGTACCGTTCAAGCGTGCGATTTTCGTGATATGAGTCAAGAATTTGCGGATGTAAATACAGTTGTATTAGGGGTGAGCCCAGATCCGATTTCTTCACATTTGAAATTCATCGAAAAGCACGGCTTAACATTTACTTTACTTGCCGATGAAAACCAAGAAGTAGCGAATGCTTATGATGTATGGAAATTAAAGAAGAATTTTGGTAAGGAGTATATGGGGATTGAACGTTCCACTTTTTTAATGAATACAGACGGCATTTTAGTGAAAGAATGGCGCAAAGTGACTGCTAAAGGTCATGCTGATGAACTGCTAGCTTACATTAAAGAAAATTTATAATTAATCGATTTAAAGATATTGTTTGCTACAATGCTAAGCGAGTAAGGTCTGCGTAAAATGGGCACCACTGCTTTTTAAAATTAAGGCTTTTGTCCAATTCATAATACGAGCATTTACATATAATTGAGTATGGGAATACCTCCTCAAACGTTTTCTTAACTCGAAAGCGGGTCGAAATGACCCGCTTATTTTTATTCCGCTCAACAAATAATCGGTGGGGTATGAACAAAAGCCCTCACAGATTAAAGTTTCACATTATTGATTTGAATCTTTTGAATTAGTTTCCGTTTTGTCATTAGAATTAGGCTTATCTATTGTGTTAATTTTATCTGAGGATTTCAAGTCTAAATGTTTTTTTAGCATATCTCTCAATTCTTGAACATCTTCTTCATTAGGAATGAAGTAATAAATATTGTCTATTCTAGTTCCTTCTCCTTCAATTTCATGCTGAATAATTTTTTGACTTGCGGCTCTATAATTTTTTTGGATATTCATAATGTCACTCAGCGTCATGTTCGTTTTGACATTGTTTCCAACGGCATCAAATATATCTTGGTAACGAGTGATTGAAGAGAAACTTATAGCTTTTTTTACAATACTTTCTATAGCTTGCCTTTGTCGTATTTGGCGACCGAAATCTCCTCGAGGATCTTCTTTCCGCATCCTTACATAAGAAAGTGCTTCCTCACCATTAAGAGAAATTTCTCCTTTTTTGTAATGGTGACCACCATATGAAAAATCTAAATCATTATTAACAGTAATTCCTCCAACTGCGTCAACAATATCTCTAAAGCCTTCCATATTGATATTGACCACATAATCAATGGGTATTTCGAGAAATTCTTCAACCGTTTTGATGGCTGTTTCTGTACCCCCAAATGCAAAGGCGTGATTAATTTTATCTTCCTTGTTTTTTCCAACTATTTCGACTCTTGTATCGCGTGGAATACTGACCATTTCAACAGATTGTTTCTTCGGATTAATAGTAGCTACAATCATGGTGTCCGAACGACCTGAATCATTCTTTCTTTGATCCACTCCAAGCATAAGTACAGAAAAAGGATGTTGCTTTTCTACATCTAATTTATTGCTACGTTTGTCTGAAACAGATCTTGTAATGGGCTCGTGCATTTCTTTGATGTTTTTTGTGAGTGAATGATATACGGAATATGCGTATGCTCCTCCACCTACAAGTAATAATACAAAGACGAGGAGAACTATTTTAGGCCACTTCTTTTTCTTTTTTGTTTTTTCCAAATTAACTTACCTCCAATAGAACGACGTTGACTATAATTGTCCGTATTATAGTTATATTGCGTAGAATCATGGTTTTTATTTTTCTTTTTGTAAACGATGTATCAATAGATTACTATACTAAAGTCCTGCATGTAAAAAACTATTTTTATACAATTCTGAATTTACCATATTTTTAAACTATTACTATTGATGGTATGATAAAAACATTAAGAAATGATTCGTAAGATGAAATACAATAGAATATAGTAGTATAAATAAATAATTTGGATATTAGGAAAGAATGTTAATAAGGGGAGAATGTATATGAAAATATATACGAAAAGTGGAGACAAAGGAACGACGGCATTGGTATATGGACAAAGGGTTTCCAAAACAGATGCCCGTGTAGAAGCTTATGGGACATGTGATGAAGCAAATTCTATGATTGGGTTAGCAATGAGTTTATTGAGTAATGAACAATTTCAAGATAAAGAAGAAGTAAAGAATGTCTTTCACCGTATCCAAACAGAGCTTTTTCATGTAGGTGCGGAATTAGCTACTCCGCCTGGTAAGAAAGTTCATTGGAAACTAGAGCAAAGTCATGTTGAACATATGGAAGAAGTAATTGACAAATGGGATGCGACACTTCCAGCCTTGAAGAACTTTGTTTTACCTGGAGGACATCCGAGTGGAGCTGCACTACATTCTGCTAGAACAATTGTGAGAAGAGCGGAAAGAGGAGCAGTAGGTATTGATGGTGAAGTAAATCCATTAGTATTATCTTACTTAAATCGCTTATCTGATTTGCTTTTTGTGGCTGCTAGATATGTAAACCAAAAATTAGCATGCATAGAACCTACTTTACATCAAGAATAATTGACAAAATCAGTGGTGACAGCTTACACTAATTATAAATATTATAAAGTAATAATGTCTTCTAAATGATAAAAGGATAAAGGAGGTACATGGCAATGGCGGAGCATCAACTTAAAGATGCATTGGATATGCTGAAGAAATCAAGTGTTAGAATAACACCGCAGCGTCATGCGATACTTGAGTATTTGATTGAGTCAATGTCCCATCCTACAGCTGATGATATTTATAAAGCTTTAGAGGGGAAATTCCCTAACATGAGCGTTGCAACGGTTTATAATAATTTGCGAGTGTTTCGTGAAGTTGGATTAGTAAAAGAATTGACTTATGGGGATTCTTCTAGTCGTTTTGATTTTACGACATCGGACCATTATCACGTAATTTGCGTTAATTGCGGAAAAATCGTAGATTTCCACTATCCTGGTTTAGATGAAGTGGAACAGTTAGCTTCTCATGTAACGGGTTTTAAAGTATTCCAACATCGTATGGAAGTTTATGGCGAATGTCCGGACTGTATGGCTAAAGCCGCACATTAAAAAAGTTGGCGTAATAATTTGCCAACTTTTTTATTTTGTTTAATTTAGTTCGTGCTTCTTTTTTTATTATAGGATTCGTTAAATGCTTTTCCTTCTAAATTTTTATCTAATGTTAGCGGTTCATTACAATACATACACATATCAACTCGCCCTAGAATCTTCGTAATTTTTTGACAATTAGGACAAACAACCTGGACACTTTTAGTGGATAACATCCCAATCCAGAAGTAAACAACTGTACTGGCAATAATGCAAAGCAAGCCTAGTATCATAAAGATGGTCATAATAATGGGAGAGCTTTTAAAGAAAATTCCCCCGTACATTACGATGAATCCAATAAAAATTAAACTCAATGCAAAAGTGCGTATTTTATTAATTTTACTAGAATATTTAGCCATATATGATTCCTCCCTTGAATCACTAATATAACATATTTAACCAATGGATATTATGGAAAAAAACTTAGTGATTGGAAAACAAAGGTGTTCTTGTCGAAATTTGTTGAAAGTTAATAAAGGATTTATAATATCAATGTCGAAACATAAAACTTAGTAAAAAAATTGGAGTGATTATACCATGGAGGATATTTTACGTTCTATATATCAAGAAAGAGCAAGTTTGGCATCTACTTTAGGAATTCTGTTAATTGAAAAGAAAGATTATTCATCTGACATTACAGATACTTTTGATTATACATTGCTTGTTATTACAGAAAGTGAAGAAGTACCTGTTCAAGTTAAACATTACGCTTATAAAAATCAAAAAGCAGCACTTCATATAGTTAGTATGCAACAGGTGCAAGAGTGGTTATTACTTGGCAGCAATCGTAGATTAACAGAATGGTTGCACAATGGGAAAATTATCTTTGATCGTAATGAAAATATCGCAAGCCTTAAACGTGAAATTCATGAATTTCCATTTAGCGGGAGAAAGTTAAAGCAAGGGCTTACATTTGCTAAACTTGTGAAAAGGTATATGCAAGGTAAATCATCTTTTGACACAGGACATTACTTAGATGCATATAATCATATGGTTCACTCATTACATCACTTAGCGCGCCTTGAAGTTATTAATAGTGGATTTTATCCAGAAGTAACTGTTTGGGAACAAGTGAGACATATTGAACCTCAAATTTATAAATTATATGAAGAGTTAATTATGAGTGAAGAATCTTTAGAGAAACGACTAGAGTTATTATTTTTAGCTAGTGAGTTTTTAATTTATTCAAGAACAAGTGTAGGAACACAACACCTAACACATATTTTAGAATCGAAACAAGAACCATGGACGATAGCAGATATGATGAATCACCCAGAATTGAAGTATTACTCTGTTGATTTAACAGTATTAGTTGAGTATTTAGTAGATAAAGGAATTATTGAGGTAGTGCTTGTTGAGACAAAAGGAAACGATCTTTATCACCGATTATATAAACTTTCTTAAACTTTTTTAAGAAAGTTATTGACCAATAATAAAATTGGTGTTAAAGTATAACAAGTCGCTAAGATGAAATGAACTTTGAAATATGAAACATCAATTAATAATTTTTATTTTAAAAGTTATTGACACCGTGAGGTGAGGCTGTTATATTAGTAAAGTCGCTTCTGAACGAGTGATAGAAAAGTGAAATAACAAAAAAAAGTTATTGACACCAAAAACGGCTTGGTGATATAATGAAAAAGCTGTTTTAAAAAATGGTCTTTGAAAACTAAACAAGACAACACGTCAACGTTAATTCTAAAAAAAGTTCAACTCGATTGAACACAATTTTTA
>NZ_HG428745.1:84606-251014 GCF_000380245.2 Bacillus massiliigorillae | reverse complement strand
TCATATGCGGAAGTAGTTCAGTGGTAGAATACAACCTTGCCAAGGTTGGGGTCGCGGGTTCGAATCCCGTCTTCCGCTCCAAAAAAAGTTCCAATGCCGGGGTGGCGGAACTGGCAGACGCACAGGACTTAAAATCCTGCGGTAGGTGACTACCGTACCGGTTCGATTCCGGTCCTCGGCACCATTTAAACTATAAACTAACATATGCGCCCGTAGCTCAATTGGATAGAGCGTCTGACTACGGATCAGAAGGTTATGGGTTCGACTCCTTTCGGGCGCGCCATATAAAATTTTAAGTAATTATGTTTTGGGGCCTTAGCTCAGCTGGGAGAGCGCCTGCCTTGCACGCAGGAGGTCAGCGGTTCGATCCCGCTAGGCTCCACCATTAAAAAAATAATGAAATTGTATTATGGCGGTGTAGCTCAGCTGGCTAGAGCATTCGGTTCATACCCGAAAGGTCGTGGGTTCGACTCCCTCCGCCGCTACTTATCATAATATGGAGGTATACCCAAGTCCGGCTGAAGGGATCGGTCTTGAAAACCGACAGGGGCTTAACGGCTCGCGGGGGTTCGAATCCCTCTACCTCCTCCATTATTTTTTTCTAATATTTCCATCGTCGCGGGGTGGAGCAGTTCGGTAGCTCGTCGGGCTCATAACCCGAAGGTCGCAGGTTCAAATCCTGTCCCCGCAATAAAGAAAAACCGTCACCGGCCCTTTTCAAAAGCAAACAGACTTCTTGACTGTACTTCCTTGAAAAGGAGCCATGCGGCACAAATAAGACGAACGGTTCTTGAAATCCTGTTTTTGGATTTCAAAACAGATGGGCTTATTTCTGAGCATGGCAGGTGTAAGGTTAAACATCATTAAATTGGTCCGGTAGTTCAGCTGGTTAGAATGCCTGCCTGTCACGCAGGAGGTCGCGGGTTCGAGTCCCGTCCGGACCGCCATCTATTATAAATAGTTGTGGCGATTGTGGCGAAGTGGTTAACGCATCGGATTGTGGTTCCGACATTCGTGGGTTCGATTCCCATCAGTCGCCCCATATATATACTTATATGGGCCTATAGCTCAGCTGGTTAGAGCGCACGCCTGATAAGCGTGAGGTCGGTGGTTCGAGTCCACTTAGGCCCACCATATAGTTGTTCCGCAGTAGCTCAGTGGTAGAGCACTCGGCTGTTAACCGAGCGGTCGTAGGTTCGAATCCTACCTGCGGAGCCATTTTTTAAACTGGGGAAGTACTCAAGAGGCTGAAGAGGCGCCCCTGCTAAGGGTGTAGGTCGGGTAACCGGCGCGAGGGTTCAAATCCCTCCTTCTCCGCCAGTTCTTATTTACAAAATCAATTAATACATATTAAGGGCTGTATGAACTAATCAATGATTATTTTCATACAGCCCTTTGTTTTTGATAACCAAATTAAATAAAAAAGAGTGTATTGCTAAGTGTCATATCATAGCTTAGTGATATACTCTTTTTATATTTGTTATATGTAGTTTTTAAATCGTCATTATTTAACCTCGATTGTATGTGGTAAAAAAAAGTTTGAAATTGCAAGAAAAGATGAACCAAGTGCTATTGAATAATGATCTAGATTTGAAAAGATAATTTGTGTGGCTTCTCTGTGATGAGGTGATAACCTTTCATCTAATACTCTTTCTAAACTATTTGTAATCCATTTTTCAAAACGGCCCATTCGATTTCCAATAATAATTATCTCAGGATTCAGCGTGTTAATAATGTTTGTTATACCAATTCCAAGATATTCACCAATATGATGAAAAAGATTGATAATTTCTTTGTTTCCATTATATGCTTCCTCTAATAGCTTTTCTAAAGTAACAGTGGTATTTTTGAATCCTTTTAGTTTTTGTGCTTCTTCAATAAGTGCGTATTCTGATGCATATAATTCCCAACAGCCACGGTTACCACAGAAGCACTTCTTTCCTTTTAACTCGATGGTCATATGACCCATTTCTGCTGCGATCCCAGTTGAACCTTTATATAGGTTATTATTTATGATTATTCCTGTGCCGATACCCATACCAATACTTATATAAATTAAATTAGTGGCTTTATTGCCTAAACCATAGATTTTTTCTCCCAAGGCGCCTGCGTTAGCTTCATTCTCAATAGTAATAGGAATATTGAACTTATCTTCTATGTAAGGTATCAAATCAACATGTTTCCATTCTAGACCTGATGCTTGTAGTATTTGACCTTTTGTATCGACGAATCCAGGAATACCAAGGCCAATCCCTACTATTCCATATGGACTAGCTGGTGCTTCCAATATTAGTTTTTCTATTAAATGTAGGATGGATTGTAATACGGTGTGAAATTCTCGACTATGAAGTGTTTCTGTATACTCTTCAATGATTTCACCTCGTAAGTCTGTAAGAATTGCTAGTATGTAATTGACACCTAAATCAATGCCAATGGAATAGCCTGCCTTATTATTGAAATATAACATTACTGGTTTTCTTCCGCCACTAGATTGGCCTTGTCCAATTTCGTATACAAGTGATTCATTAAGTAGTTCTGTAACCATTGTAGAGACAGTAGCTTTATTTAAATTTGTATCTTTAGCAATTTGTGCTCGAGATATAGGGCTGCATTGTTGGATTGTATTTAATACGATAGATTTATTTATTTTTTTTACTAAGTATTGATCACCGGTTCGTGCTTTATTCATACTTTCACCTAACTTTGTTTATTGGATAAACTTAGTATAAACGATTATGTGAAAGATGTACAATCAAATAAAGTCGGAAAAATTTCTATTTTAATATATTTTTTAATATTGACAGCGTTTACATTTCTCCAATATACTTAGTTTGTCAATTAAACAATCTTTTGATTAGTTTAACTATTAAACTATCTATCATGCATCAAGGAGGAGATCTTTTGAAGAAGTTAGTCAGCATTCTGATGGTTTTATTTGTTTTAGTGTTAACTGCTTGTGGTGGTGGCGAATCAGTTGGTGATTCAGATAAGAAGAAAACCACTAATAGTGATGGCACTGAAATAGTTAAGTTTTGGTACTATTTCTCTGGTAAACAAGAAGATTTATTTAAAGATCTAGTAAAGGAATATAATAAATCTCAAGATAAAGTGAAGGTTGAGGCTGAATATGTTCCATTTCCGGATACAAAGAAACAGCTATCTGTCGGTATTGCCGGTGGAACTCTACCTGATGCAATCTTGCTAGACAATGTTGATAATGCTTCTTTTGCGGCAATGGGCGTTTTAGAAGACCTTACTACTAAATTAGAAAAATGGGAAGCTACTGAAACATTTATTGAAGGTCCTTTAAACTCTGCAAAATATGAAGACAAATATTATGGCTTACCATATGCAAGTAACTGTCTAGGCTTATTCTATAATGAAGAATTATTTGCACAAGCAGGCATTACTGAACCGCCAACAACGTGGGCTGAGTTCAGAGAAGCAGCGAAAAAGCTGACAAAAGGTGATGTTAAAGGTCTTGGTATCGCTGCTAATAAATCAGAAGAAGGTACATTCCAATTCTATCCATACTTAAAATCAAGTGGTGGGGATTATACAGACCTTGCTGCTGAAGGTCCAATTAATGCTTTAAGTTTATTAAAAGATATCTATGATGATGGTTCAATGAATAAAGATATTTTAAATAATACGCAAGATGATCTTGCTCGTCAGTTTGCTCAAGGAAAAATTGCGATGATGGTAAATGGACCTTGGAACATTTCTCGTATTGAAAAAGAAAATCCAAATTTGAAATTTGCTATTACACAAATTCCAAAAGATAAAGAATTCGCATCTGTTCTAGGTGGGGAAAATATTGCTTTAATCAAAGGTGGAAATGTTGATCCAGCTTGGGATTTCGTAAAATGGTTATTTGAACCAGAACGTTATGAAGAATTCACAGCTGATACAGGCGTATTCCCAGCAAGAAAAGATGTTCTTGAAGGATCTGATTTCTGGAAAAATGATAAATACTTAAAAGGTTTCGTACCAATTATGGATGTAGCAGATCCTCGTGGTCCATCACCAGATTGGCCAAAAGTTTCTGAGGCAATTCAAATTGCTATCCAAGAAGCTTTGACAGAAACAAAATCACCTGAAGAGGCTATGAAAGGTGCGGCTAAAAAAGTTGAGTCTCTCATGAATAAATAATGTAGTAACCATATCATGCAAGAGCCGATTACAGAGCATTGTTCTGTAATTGGTTCTTACATATACAAAGGGAATTGGTTACTCGTTCCCTTTGTGTATGTAAGGAAAGTGAAATACTTTAAAAGAGTACATAAGTCAGAAATAAGGCTTTTATCTCCATGAAATCTATTGAATACGATGTTCACTATTGATTTGAAGATAAGGAGAAATTGAAATGAACAAAAAAAGATTTGGAAAGTTTGAAGGTTATGGCTTCGTTCTTCCCGCTGTTTTATTTATGTTGCTGTTAGTAGGATACCCCTTAATCTATAATATTTTCCTCAGTTTTTTAGATGTAGATATTAGTAATCTTGCTTCAGGAGAAAAGAGTTTTATAGGAATCGACAACTATAAGACATTAGCTGAAACAGAAGGATTTAGTATCTCTGTGGTCAACACGTTTATTTATACAATCGGAAGCGTGTTTTTCCAAGTAATTATCGGTTTTGCTTTAGCTTTATTTTTTAGTATGAAATTTAAATTGGCATCATTCTTAAGAGGTTTCATGATGATTGCATGGTTGATTCCGATGACGATTACAGCACTTCTATTCAAGTTTATGATGAGCGGTGATGGTGTTATCAACCAAATGCTTATAAATAGTGGCATCATAGATAGTCCAATTGCTTGGTTGTCAGATCCGAATGTTGCATTATGGAGTGTTATCATTACGAATATTTGGATTGGTATCCCGTTCAATATGCTTTTATTATCAACTGGTATAAGCTCACTTCCAGAGGATGTTTATGAAAGCGCGAGCCTTGATGGAGCTAGCTGGTATCATAAGTTAGTTCATATTACATTACCGTTATTAAAACCAGTCATATTGGTCGTGTTAATGTTAGGCTTTATCTACACGTTTAAAGTGTTTGATATCGTGTTTGTTATGACTGGCGGAGGACCAATCAATTCAACAGAGGTTTTATCAACTCTTGCTTATCGTTTCTCTTTCAATGAATTCCAATTTAGTCTAGGTGCGGCAGCAGCAAATGTCTTGTTCGTCATCTTATTTGTTGTAAGTCTTGTGTACCTGAAAATGATTAAGAATGATGAGGTGATGTAATTGTGGGCAAACGTAAAGAATGGATTTTGAATATTCTGGGTATTTTGATTGTATGTGCTTTCTTGTTTCCGGTGTATTGGATGATCATAACAGCGTTTAAAAGCCAATCTGAAATATTCCAAACACCACCTACTTTTTGGCCGAAGGATTTTCAAATTGATAGTTTCATCTCTATTTTCCAAGATAACGTTGGTCAGTACTTTCTAAACAGTTTGATTATCGCGGGAGTATCGACAATTATTGTTTTACTGTTAGCTGTTCCATCTGCCTATGGTTTAGCAAGATTTAATATGAAGGGCAAGAAGTCTATGATTCTCTTGTTCCTCGTTACGCAAATGTTACCAGCAACGGTTGTATTAACTCCCTTATTCTTATTGTTTAATAAATTTTCGATGTTGAATACATTTTGGGGACCGATTCTTTCAACAGCCACACTTGGAATACCTTTTTCAGTGTTGATTTTACGAACATTCTTCATTGGCATACCAAAAGAAATTGAAGAAGCAGCGATTATTGATGGCTGTGGTCGTGTAAAAGCGTTTATTCGAGTAATTATCCCAATTTCTATGCCGAGCATCGTTGTATGTGGAGCGGTTTCGTTCTTCTTTGCTTGGGGTGATTTGATTTACAGTATTACCTTTAACCGAAATCAAGAGCTTTGGCCATTAACGGCAGGTATTAACAATGCGATTGGTAGATATGGAATTGAGTGGAATGACTTGATGGCATTCGCGACTATTTCAGTATTACCGGTTATTATCATATTTATTTTACTTCAAAAACATTTAATTAAGGGCTTAGTAAGTGGCTCGATTAAATAATTGTTTTCTAGATTTAAAAGATATTCAATCCATTAGAAGAAGGAAGTGTATGCTGAAATGAAATTTACAGATGGTTATTGGTTAGTGCGTGAAGGATTTAACATACATAGTCCGAAAACGGTATACGATGTGCATGAAAAAACTAACGGTGTGACAATTTTTGCACCTTGTCAATATATTAATGATCGTGGGGATACATTAAATATCGCACAATTAACAATTGAAATTTCATCTCCTGCAGAAAATATAATTCGTGTCCAAACATGGCATCATAAAGGTGGTAAACCAAAATATCCGAACTTTGCAGTCAATGAAACTTCACCGCATTTACAGGTAACACAAACAGATGAGCAAGTGACTATTCAAAGTGGTTCCATGCGTGTTGTCATCTCGAAAGAAATATTTAAAATGGACTTTTACGATGGGGAGCACAAATTAACACATTGCGATACAAAAGGTCTTGCTTGGATTGAGGGGCCAAATAAAGATGCATATATGCGTGCACAGCTAAATTTAGGTGTTGGTGAGCAATTATATGGTCTTGGTGAACGTTTTACACCATTTGTGAAAAACGGGCAATCAGTCGAAATGTGGAACCGTGACGGAGGAACAAGCTCTGAGCAAGCGTATAAAAATGTTCCTTTCTTTTTAAGCAACAAAGGTTATGGCGTATTTGTCAATCATCCAGAGAATGTAGAATTTGAATTAGGTTCAGAGACAGTAGCCAAATCTCAGTTCAGCGTTCCTGGTGAAATGATTGATTACTATATTATGAGCGGTGAAACGCCGAAAGAAGTCATCACTCGTTATACAAATCTGACAGGAAAGCCTGCTTTACCGCCAGCTTGGTCATTCGGTTTATGGTTAACGACTTCGTTTTCTACAGAATATAACGAGGAGACAGTAAATCATTTTGTTGATGGAATGTTCGAGCGAAATATCCCATTGAAAGTATTTCATTTTGATTGCTTCTGGATGAAAGGGTTTGAATGGTGTAATTTTGAATGGGACCGCAACAATTTCCCTGATCCAGAAGGTATGATTCAACGTTTAAAAGCAAAAGGGTTAAAAATATGCGTGTGGATAAATCCGTATATCGCACAAAAGTCTAAACTGTTCGATGAAGCAGTTGAAAAAGGCTATCTTATTAAGAAAGCAAACGGTGATGTGTGGCAGTGGGATCTGTGGCAATCTGGAATGGGTATTGTTGATTTCACGAATGAAGATGCATGTGAATGGTATGCGAACTTGTTACGCGATTTAGTGGACATGGGTGTTGACTCGTTTAAAACGGATTTTGGTGAAAGAATTCCAACGGATGTAGTTTATGCAGATGGTTCCGATCCTTATCGAATGCACAATTATTATTCTTATAAATATAATGAAATTGTTTTCAATGTTTTAAAAGAAAAACTGGGTGAGCATGAAGCTGCTGTATTTGCTCGTTCTGCGACAACAGGTGGACAAAAATTCCCTGTACATTGGGGTGGCGATTGCGATTCAACATATGAATCTATGGCGGAAAGCTTACGTGGTGGATTATCGTTAACAGCATCCGGATTTGGCTATTGGAGTCATGATATCGGAGGTTTTGAAAACATCGCAACACCAGATTTATTTAAACGTTGGTTAGCATTCGGTTTATTGTCAACTCATAGTCGCCTGCATGGAAGTATTTCTTATCGTGTGCCTTGGGCATATGATGAAGAAGCGGTTGATGTGGCAAGCCACTTTACTCGATTAAAAAATCGTTTAATGCCTTATCTATATGATTCAGCGTATAAAAATCATGTAACAGGTATTCCGATGATGCGTGCCATGTTATTTGATTTCCCGCAGGACCTAACATGTAGTATGTTAGATCGTCAATATATGTTAGGTGATTCGTTACTTGTGGCACCAATATTTAGTGAAACGGGCGAAGTTACATATTATTTACCTGAAGGTAAGTGGACGCATTTATTCACTGGTGAGGTTGTAAAAGGTGGCTCTTGGAGAACGGAAACATACGATTATATGAACCTTCCACTGTTTGTGAAAGAAAATACAATTTTACCTATTGGCTTCAATGAGCATGAAACAGAGTATGAATATGCGAAAGATATATGTTTCCATCTGTATGAAATTGCAGACGAACAAACAATATCAACAACTATTCGTAATACGAAAGGTGAGTTGGCAGGTACCATCGCTGTGACTCGTAATGGAGATACATTAGTAATTCAAACAGATGTAGAACAATATTCGATTTGTGTTAGCGGTCGTCAATCAGTTACAGCAACAACTAGTGGCGAAGTTGAAACATCGGCTGTCGGTGTTGTTGTAAAACCAGAGCAAGGTGTTCAAGAATTCAAAATAACGCTATAATCCAGGCGCATAGGTGAGGAGTAGAGAACATGAGTTATTTTCAAAATGTAAATAAAATTATGTATGAAGGTCCTAAATCAAGAAATGCATTGGCGTTTAAATATTACAACCCAGAAAGAATGATAAATGGGCAAAGAATGGAAGAATTAATGCGATTCTCTGTTGCTTATTGGCATACATTTAATGCTGATGGAGGAGATCCGTTTGGAGCTGGTACGATGCGTCGTCCGTGGAATCATTTATCAGGCATGGATCAAGCAAAGGCTCGTGTAGAAGCAGCATTCGAATTATTTGAAAAACTGGATGTTCCATTCTTTGCTTTTCACGATGTGGATATAGCGCCTGAAGGAAATACGTTGAAAGAATCATTTGATAATACTGATGTGATTGTAAATATGATTAAAGACTATATGAAAACAAGCAAAACAAAGTTGCTTTGGAATACGGCTAATCTATTTACAAACCCTCGTTATGTACATGGTGCAGCTACATCTTGTAATGCAGATGTATTTGCTTATTCAGCAGCAAAAGTAAAAAAAGGTTTAGAAGTGGGTAAAGAATTAGGTGCTGAAAACTATGTCTTCTGGGGTGGCCGTGAAGGCTATGATACGTTGCTGAATACGAATATGAAACTTGAACAAGATAACTTAGCTCGTTTCTTTCATATGGCAGTAGATTATGCAAAAGAAATTGGTTTTGATGCACAATTCTTAATTGAACCAAAACCTAAAGAGCCGACAAAGCATCAATATGATTTCGATGTAGCAACGGGTCTTGCTTTCTTACAAAAGTATGGTTTAAGTGACTACTTTAAATTCAATATTGAAGCAAATCATGCAACACTTGCAGGTCATACGTTTGAGCATGAATTATGTGTAGCACGGATTAATGGAATGTTAGGATCAGTCGATGCAAACCAAGGTGATAAATTAATTGGTTGGGATACGGATGAATTCCCTACAGATTTATATGCAACAACTTTAGCTATGTACGAAATTATGAAAAATGGTGGACTTGGAAGAGGTGGATTGAACTTCGATTCTAAAGTACGCAGAGCTTCATTTGATCCAGAAGATTTATTCCACGCTCATATTGCTGGTATGGATAGCTTTGCAATAGGTGCATTAGTAGCCAATAAATTATTAGAAGAGCGTGTTTTTGAAAGCTTTATAGATGAAAGATATGAAAGCTTTACGAAAGGAATCGGCTTAGATATTGTGAACGGTAATGTCAATTTCCGTACGCTAGAAGCACATGCATTGCAATTAGGAGAAATAGAATTACAATCTGGACGTGAAGAAAGATTAAAATCTTTATTGAATCAATACTTATTGGAAGTAATCACTGAGCCAGCAACTGTATAAAGAGAAGATGTATGAAAAAATGTGTTGGATCAATGATAAAATCCAACACATTTTTTGTAAGCAATGACATCAGCTCTGAATGTCTTAATGAAAGCAATTGTATTCTTGCAAAATATAATGAAAAGGACGTTGAAAGCATGAAATACGTAATCGGGATTGATCTTGGAACAAGTGCTGTAAAGATTCTTTTAGTGAATAAGCTTGGGGAAGTTTGTAATACAGTAACGAAATCATATCCACTTATTCATTCTAAATCAGGATATAGTGAACAAAACCCAAAAGAGTGGGTAGAGAAAACGATTAATGGATTAGCGGAACTTGTACATTCATTTGAAGGAAATATGAATGATATAGAAGGTATTAGCATTTCTGGACAAATGCACGGATTAGTTTTACTTGACCATAATCAAAAGTTATTGCGCAATGCAATTCTTTGGAATGATACGAGAACAACTAAGCAGTGCCAGGAGATTTATGAAATGATTGGCCAGGAGCGTTTGCTAGAGATTACGAAAAACCCAGCACTTGAAGGATTCACGCTACCTAAGCTTCTTTGGGTGAAAGAAGAGGAACTGGAGCTTTTTGAAAAAGCGGCTGTTTGTTTGTTGCCTAAAGATTATTTACGTTATCGTTTAACGGGAAAAATACATAGTGAATATTCGGATGCAGCTGGTACGTTATTGCTTGATGTGAACAAGAAGCAATGGAGCGCAGAAATGTGTGAGGCGTTTGGTATACCAATGAGCCTTTGCCCACCTCTTGTAGAATCTCATGAGAATGTAGGTTCACTCATTCCTGCTATAAGTGAAAAAACAGGATTGCCATCAACTGTTAAAGTATTCGCTGGTGGTGCTGATAATGCATGCGGTGCAATTGGAACGGGTATTTTATCAGAAGGAAAAACATTGTGTAGTATCGGAACTTCTGGTGTTGTTCTTTCTTACGAAAATCGTGGAGATTTAGATTTTCAAGGAGAGGTTCACTATTTCAATCATGGCCAAGAAGATGCTTTTTATACTATGGGCGTAACTTTAGCCGCTGGTTATAGCTTAAGTTGGTTTAAGGATACATTTGCACCAAATGAAGATTTCGAAACATTATTACAGGGAGTAGCTGAAGTGCCGATTGGTTCAAATGGTTTATTATTTACACCTTATTTAGTTGGCGAACGTACACCGCATGCTGATTCGATTATTAGAGGTAGTTTTATCGGAATGGATGCATCGCACACACGTAAACATTTTGCCCGAGCTGTAATGGAAGGAATCACTTTTTCGCTAAATGAAAGCATACATATTTTTAGAGAAAACGGAAAAGTAATTGATACGATTTATTCAATTGGAGGCGGAGCCAAAAATGAAGAATGGTTGCAAATGCAGGCAGATATATTTAATAGTAAAATAGTGAAATTCTCAACAGAGCAAGGACCAGGTATGGGAGCAGCGATGCTTGCTGCTTATGGCTGTGGCTGGTTTGATTCACTGCAGGCATGCAGTAAGGCATTTTTAGATGTTGCTGAGGAATATACGCCAATACAACATAATGTTGAGAAGTATCAACAATTATTTACGATCTATCAAAGAGTTTATAAACAAACGAAGGAGCTTAATGAGGCGCTACAAGTTTTTAAATCATAGTAGGTAAATCTTCGGTATCTTTTATATTAAGAATTTAGTTATTTCTAAATAATAAAAATATAATAACTTTATACTAGAATAACAAATTCATATTATAGTAGAGATGGAGAAGAAGTAGAAGATTTCTTTGATTGATGGCACGCCGTATGCGCTGAAAGGCGCCCGTGCGGTGTAGGTCCAGTGTGAGCTGGAAATAGCAGCAATGAAAACTTTGAATTAACGATTATGCATACGAATGATACACATGCTAACTTGGATAGTGTACCAAGAAAGATTACTGCAATTGAACAAGTTCGTGCTGAAAAGCCGTATAATGTGTTATTAAGTGCAGGAGATGTTTTCTCAGGAACTTTATATTTTAATAAATTTTTAGGACAAGCAGACTTAGAATTCATGAATATGGCTAAGTACGATGCTATGACATTTGGTAATCATGAGTTTGATAAAGACTCTGAAACATTAGGAAACTTTATTAAAAATGCTCAATTCCCATTTGTTAGTGCAAATATTGATTTTAGCAAGGATGATTTGTTAAAGCAATACTTTAATCAAAAGTATTCTTCAAAACCAAACAATGCAGAAATCTACAATGGAATTGTGAAAACGATTAATGGTGAAAAAGTGGGTATCTTTGGTTTAACAACTGAAGAAACACCTAGCATTGCAAGCCCAGGATCAGTAACATTTAGTAATTATATTGAATCAGCTAAATCTGCAGTAGCAGAGTTTGAAAAGCAAGGTGTTAACAAAATCGTTGCATTAACACATATCGGCTACAAAGATGGTGGTATCGATGATGATACACAATTAGCAAACCATGTAGAGGGTATTGACGTAATTGTAGGTGGTCATGATCACCGAGGATTAACTGAACCTGTATTAGTTGAGAAATTCGATGAGCCAACAATCATTGTTCAAGCTAATGAATATAATAAATATCTTGGTACTTTAGATGTTACGTTTGATGCAGATGGTAAAATCATTGGCCATGCTGGTCAATTAATCGATTTGAATGCTAAGACAGAAGCTGGAGAATATGTAATTCCTGCAAACAAAGAAGCTTCAGAAATTTTGAACACAAAATATAAGCCAGCTGTTGATGAAATGGAACAAGAAGTTGTAGGTAAATCAGAAGTTGAATTACTTGGTGGAAATCCACCTTCACGTATCGGTGAAACAAACTTAGGAAACTTCATTGCTGATGGTATGCTTGCAAAAGCAAAATCACTTAACCCAAAAACGGTAATGGCTGTTCAAAATGGTGGAGGTGTTCGTACAACACTTCCAGCTGGTGATATTACAACGGGTTCTATTTTGAAGGTTCTTCCATTTAGTAACACACTTGGGATTATGGAGTTAAAAGGTAGTGAAATTGCTGAGGCAATTGAATACAGTGTTGAAATGGCACCAACTCCAAACGGACGATTCCTACAAGTTGCTGGTATGAAGTTTAAATATGATAGCAGCAAACCAGCAGGTGAAAAAGTACTTTCAATCGAAGTACAAAATGGTGATAAGTATGAGCCATTAAATAACGAAGAAACATATTTTGTTGCAACAAATGTTTTCACTGCTAAAGGTGGAGACGGATACACAATGTTTGAAAAAGCATTCAATGAAGGTCGAGTAAGTCAACCTGGTTATGTTGATTGGGAAGTGTTTAAAGAACACTTGGAAGCGCAACCAAATAAAACAATTGCTCCTCAAGTAGAAGGACGTATTATTGACGTTGCTACACAAAAGTAATTGTTATTAATTTGTGATCTATTACACGACAATAACCGTATTTGTTCATTTTTATAGAAAACTCAATTAATCAGGAGGCTTCACTTAATGTCTTATCAATCAAAATCTTCTCGTAAATTCACTGCAACAGCTGTAACGGCAACGGCTGTTGCATTAGCAGTTGCACCAGTAGCATCAGCAGCATCTTTCACGGATGTTGCTCCACAATATCAAGAGGCAGTAGATTTTGTTGTTTCTAAAGGAGCACAAGGTTTAACTGCATCAAAATTTGGTGTTAATGAAAACATTATCCGTCAAGATGCAGCTGTTCTTCTAGCTAAAGTTCTAGAATTAGATGTCGATAAAACAGAAACAACATCTGAATTTACAGATGTTCCTACAAATGCAGTACCATATGTAAATGCTCTTAAAAAAGCTGGTATTACTTCAGGTAAAACAACTACTAAATTTGGTGCGAAAGATTTAATTACTCGTGGTGAATTAGCAGTATGGATTCAAAAAGGTTTTAACTTAGAAGGTAATTCAGAAGTTAAATTTACTGACGTAGCTTCTCAATACAAAGAAGCTGTTTCAGCTCTTGTAAAAAATGAAATTACAAATGGTATTAATGCAAAACAGTTTGGAACAAACAATCCAGCAAAACGTGGAGACTATGCAAGATTCTTATTCAAAGCTGATCAAACTCTTAAATAAAAATAAACGAAACGTTACTTTATAAGCTACTATGCTAGTGAAAAGAGTGGAGAAAATATTCTCTAACTATTGTTTTGAATTAATTGGTGAAAATCCAATTCATATCGAATAGCCAAAAGATATGTGCCTAATCCTCCTGCATCCAGTGATGTTCTAACAAACAGAAGGGATGAAGTCAGGTGAAGACGTAGAAATTAGTTGATAGTTTATAGTTGATAATTGATAGTTAAATAACTTTCAACGGTCCACTTTCCACTATCAACTAATAAAGTTTCGCGGGGTTCTTTAAAAGGTAGCTATGGTTAGGTGACGAATCCATGTGTAGGCAAGGTGAGGTAATGAATGCTAGGAATAGCTAAGGGTTTAGCATTCGTCTATGCATCTGAGATGATGTACTAGAGATTAGTAGATTTGGCTATTAAACTAATCTTTCTCATACTTGAATAGTGGAGACCTAAGGTTATCAAAATAAGGGATCAAAACAATGGAACGTTTGAAGTCCAGTTAGAGTAGGTGTGTTAGCGCTGGTCGATTCTAACTTGGATGGCGGCGAGTTCGTAGTAGTGATGATCATCTGCCGTTTGTATTTCAGTGGTAACATTGGAAGAGGGAAAAACAGATGCTAGCGAAGGAACTCAATCAATCATAAATTACTTTACTTCTCCAGATATATTAAAAAAGTGTACGAAATATCGTGCACTTTTTTGCTTTGTGTTACTTTTATGTAATATCTTTTTTTCATTCATAGATTTGTTATAAATTTTTGTTACGATAATGACATTAACATATGAGTAATAGTTTAAGCAGAATGAGGTGTTACAATGAAAATATTAATTATTGAAGATGATCAGTATCTTTCTAATACAATTGTTGAAACAATTGGAGATTTATTTGAGACGGTACAAGCATTTGAAGGCGAAGAAGGCTTGTACTTAGCTTGTCAAAATATTTATGATGCTATCATCTTAGACATTATGCTACCAAATATGAACGGTTATGATGTATTAAAAGAGTTAAGAAAACAAAATATTACGACACCAGTGATTTTCTTAACAGCGAAAGATGGAATTGATGATAAAATTCATGGATTTAAAGTGGGAG
Organism: Bacillus massiliigorillae; assembly: GCF_000380245.2. GTDB lineage: Bacteria > Bacillota > Bacilli > Bacillales > DSM-1321 > Bacillus_AD > Bacillus_AD massiliigorillae. Next base: position 236,031 of record NZ_HG428745.1, on the reverse strand, counting down.
CGGATGACTATTTAGTAAAACCATTTCATAGAGAAGAGCTATTATTACGATTAGAAGCGATTGTAAGACGTTCTGTTGGTGGATTTAATGAAAATATTTTATCCTTTAAAGACTTGAAGCTAAATATTAAGAACAAAACAGCTACTATTGGAAATGATAGTATTAAATTAAATGGTAAGCAATTCGATTTATTGGAGTACTTAATAAATAATAAGAATACCATTCTTACAAAGGAGCAAATTTTCGATAGAGTGTGGGGATTTGAATCAGAAACATCAAATACAGTAGTGGAAGTATACGCGAGTCATTTACGAAAGAATTTAAAGAAATATCATTACGATCAATATATAAAAACCTTTCGAGGATTAGGTTATATGTTAGCTGAAAATGGTGTTACAAATGAATGATATGCTACGAAAGCAACAACTTACATTTATGGTGTCTAACTTTATCGCTTTCACCCTTATTTTCATGATCTTTGGCTTGATTATTTTTAGTATTGTACAAAGTACGCTTTATTCTCAGGCTGATAAAGAATTGCAAGCTTTTCAAGAAAAATTAGAAAGTAACTTTCCAGATAGAATTCCAAAGAGGGATTCGCCAGATGACATGCCTTTTTTAAAGGGAAAGCAACCGATGAATCCAAGAATTATTGCTTTGAAGTGGAATGATAAAGGGAAAATCATTAATCAAGAACAAATGGGGAGTCTTTTTTACGAAACATATTCAGAGGATATTTCATTTGATAAAAGTAAATTGGATGTTTTAACGAATATTAGTATCGACGATTCGTATAATTACCGTTCACTATTGTTTAAAAATAAGAATGAAACAAATACGTATACGCAGTTGTTGATTAACGTGGATTCCGAGAATAGTATCATTCGAAACTTTGAAAAAATCCTTATTATCTGTTCTATGGTAGCGGTTTTATTATCCATTACAGCGAGTTTTATTTTATCTCGAAAATCGATGAAGCCTATCGTGAATTCATGGAATAGACAGTTAGTTTTCGTTGAAAATGCATCGCATGAACTTCGAACACCACTGACTATAATTCAAAATAAATTAGAGCTGTTACTTACTACTCCTAATGAAAAAATTGTAGATAAGTTTGATAATATCGCTTTAAGTCTATCAGAAACAAGGCGTCTATCGAAATTAACAACAGATTTATTAACATTGGCTAGGGCAGATTCTTCCGAAACTCAAATTGTGAAGGAAAAACTAGATTTAGATATGTTCATTAAAGATGTTTGTACACCTTATATTGAAGTTGCTGAACTACAGAATAAACATTTACAGATTGATTTACAGTCTAATGTTGAGATTTCGGCAGATAAAAGTAGAATACATCAATTAATCATCATACTATTAGATAACGCATTAAAGTATACAGCAGAGAATGACACAATAAGTATTAAAACAACAGCAGAAGAAGCTAAGGTTATGATCCAAGTTAGTGATACGGGAATGGGAATTAGCGAAGAACACCGTAAACATATTTTTGATCGTTTCTATCGAGCGGATCAAGCAAGATCAAGAGAGCACGGGGGAGTAGGATTAGGTCTATCGATTGCACAATGGATTGTAGGTAGTCACCAAGGCACGATTAAAGTAGAAAGCACCTTAGAAAAAGGAACAACATTTACAATCAAGTTACCAAGATTTTAAATACCTCCCCTTATTTACTGGATTAGAGGAGAATGTTACGTGAATATAGCTGTACTTAGTGATCTTCATTTGGATATGAATTCGAATTTTGTCGGTGAAGATTTATTGCCAATACTAATTGAAACTTTTGTAGAGAAACAACCGGATTTAATAGTTATAGCGGGAGATTTAAGTGACCATGTAACAAGCACGATTACAATGCTGGATGAAATCGAAAAACATGTTAAGGTGAAAATATTGTTTATTCCTGGTAATCATGATATTTGGGTAAGGAATAATGAAAGCTCATGGGATAGTTATAAGATGTTTGAAAAACATCCTTCATCTATAATCAACAAGCCTTTTGTCGTTAATAATGAATATGTCATTATTGGCGATATGGGTTGGTTCGATTATTCGTTGGCAGCTGAATCAAGTTCAATGTACGAAATACTTTCTGAGAAAGAAGATTGGGGCGATCATAAGTATACGAATTGGAATATGGATGATGGTGAGCTAAATCAAGTCATGCTAAATCAATTAGAAGAACAATTGAGATTAAATAAAGATAAAGAAGTGATTTTTGTTACTCATTTTGTTCCATATAAAGAATATGTAATACGTAGCAATGAATACATGAATTGGGATGTATATAATGCATTTATGGGTTCGGTTAGGATGGGGGAACTAATCAATCGATATGCGAATATAAAGTATGCTATTTTTGGGCATACACATGAGCGGTATCCGTTATATAAGGATGAACAAAAGACAATTATTTGTAATCCACTAGGCTATATTGGAGAAAGAAATGTGGAGACATTTAAGCAAGAGTTAGAAAAGTCGATTACTATAATAAATATATGAGAAGAGGTTGCTTCCGAGTGTATTGGAGGCAATCTTTTTTTGTTGCGTTCATATTTCTTCAATACTATTATTGTTAAATTTATGTATTTTTTTAAGGTTTCTTTAAGGTATGTCCTTTACATTGATAAACAAGAAAATGATGACAGCAAAGGAGGGTGAAGAGTATGAAGAATTTAGGAATCAATGTGGAAAAAGGTAGAAGTGAGTTAAAGCATGCTATTACGAAAGCGGATTGTTATCTTTTACGAAATAAGCTAAGAACAGTAATGAAAACAGATCCACATGCGAATCAGGATGGAAAATATGTAATCAGAAGTGTGTATTTCGATAACTTTGATAATAAAGTGCTCATTCAGAAGAAGGAAGGCATGTATGAGCGTGATAAATATAGAGTTCGGCTATACGACTATAAAACGGATTATATGAATTTAGAGAAAAAGAGTAAGCGTAATAACCTAACATTTAAAGAAAAATGTCGAATTACAGCAGAGGAATATGAACAAATAAGACGTGGCGATTTAGAATGGATGGAGAATGATGGAAGGTCACTTATTCAAGAGCTTTATGTGCAAATGAAACTTCTGCAATTAAAACCTGTGACAATTGTTGATTATGAACGAGAAGTTTTCATATATGGGCCTGGTAATGTTCGAGTCACGTTTGATAGTCATATACGTACGAGTATGAGGAATAATGATGTCTTGAATTCAGATGTCAATATGGTAGAAACACTGGATCCTAATATTGTCATCTTAGAAGTGAAATATGATGAATTTCTACCTGATATCATTAAACTTTTGCTCCAAGTAAATGATCGTAGGAAAGAAACATATTCGAAATATCAAATTAGTAGAATGTATGGTTAATTTGTTTTGATGGAGGACGGAAACATGGATAGTTTTAATTTTAATGATATTTTTAAGTCTAGTTTTTTAGAAAAAACAACGAGTTTTTCAATAGTAGATTCACTAATTGGGTTATTAGTAGCTTTTGTTGTTGGATTATTCATTTATATGGTGTATAAGAAAACATTCGCGGGTGTAATTTACTCACATAGCTTTAACATCTCATTAATTGTTATGTCGATGGCAACAGCCTTAATTATTATGGGCATATCTTCAAATGTACTGTTATCGCTAGGTATGGTCGGTGCATTATCTATTGTTCGTTTTAGAACACCAATTAAAGACCCAATGGATATTGTTTATATATTCTGGTCTATTGTTGCTGGGATTTTGTGTGGAGCGGGATTCATTCCACTAGTCATTATAGGTTCTATATTGATTGGAATTGTTTTGTTAGTCTTTGTGAATAAGATTACGATAGAAAATCCGTATTTAGTCATTGTGAAATACAACGATGTCGAAGTTGAGGAACTATTAAAACAAATTATTTCACAAAAATCTAAGAAGTACTCTATGAAATCTAAATCGGCTATGCCAGGCAATGATTTAGAAATTATTTATGAAGTACGAGTTAAAGAAAATGATGTGAATTTTATTAATACGATTATGGAAATGAACGGTGTGAAGTCAGCGGTTATGCTTAGCTATGATGGTAATTTTACTGCATAGAAGCGCTCTCTTTCCGAAATGAAGCAGGAAGTATGAAAGGGGCATCGAATGTGAAGAATCGATATATTGTTTTATCCATTGTATTGATGCTATCGCTTCTTATACTAGTAGTTATATATCTTCCCAAAGTCGAACAGCAAACAAAAGTTGCTGAAACGGGATATGTAAAGAAAGTATTCAATCAGAATAAAGTTTCAACTGTGGACATAACAATGGATGAAAAAGATCTTACATCCATATTAGAAAACCCAATGAAGAAGGAAGTTGTACCAGCAACTGTCGTAATTAATGGAAAGAAAGTTGCAGACGTTGGCTTTCGCACAAAGGGAAATATGACATTACGTTCTGTTGCTAATATGACAGATTCGGACCGTTATAGTTTCAAAATCGATTTTGATTATTATAATGATGGTCAAAATTTATACGGTTTAAAGAAGCTAGCTTTAAATAATAATTATAGTGATTCAACACTTTCCAGAGAGTATTTGTCATATAAGTTAATGGAGAAGATGGGAATCCCAACTCCAGCTAATTCATATATGTATGTAACGATAAACGGGAAAGAATGGGGTCTATATTTAGGAGTTGAAGCTATCGATGAAACATTTTTGGCACAGAATTATGAAGATTCCACAGGGGATTTATATAAGCCTGATGGTACAGGTAGTGACTTGAAATGGATAAGTGATGATATTAAGGACTATAGTGGTTTGAATTTAAAAACAAATAAAGATAGTTCCGATCAAAGCGCGATGATGAAGCTGCTAGATGTTATTAATAACGGTGGTAATTTAGAAGAAGTCATGGATGTAGATGAAATGCTACGATATTTTGCGACAAATACGGCATTAGTGAATTTAGATCATTATCAAGGTAGCATGAAGCATAATTATTATTTGTATGAACAAAACGGTATATTTTCTATTTTACCATGGGATTATAATATGTCGTTTGGTGGGTTCGGGGCCGGTGGTGAAGGAAATAAACCACAAGCCAATGAACAAAAAAATGTTCAAGATGAAAACAACGAAAAAAATCGTGATGGTAATATGGGTGGCATGATGAGCGGAAATCTCATGAATGAGAAAAGCATTAACTTTAGCATTACGACGCCAGTCTCAGGCACCACGTTAGAAGATCGCCCATTGTTGAATGCATTGCTTTCTATAGATAAATACCGAGAGAAGTATAATCAATACCTTGAAGAAATCGCGACTACATTCTTTACAGAAAAAAATATGCAGACATTAACAAATCAAATTTCTGCTACTATTTTAAAGTATGTTGAAAAGGATCCTACAAAGTTTACGACAACTGAACAGTTTTTAGAGGGTGTGTCGGGAGATGAAAGTCTTGTAGCCTTTGCTGTTAAGCGAGCAGATTCGATTTTGAAACAACTATCTGGTGAACTTGTTGTAGAAGCTGACACGAGTGGTGGATTTGGTGGAGGAGGCATGCCAGGTGAGAAACAAGGTCAAGGTGATATGCCTCAGCTTCCAAATAGAGGAGCTAATGATAATCAAGGAGAAAGACCACAACCTCCAGAGGGAAATGGAAATCTTCCTCAGCCACCAGAGAATATTAAACAGGGAGAAATGCAGCCACCTAATTTTGATAATCAAAATAATCCTTTTAACTTTAATGAAGGTGATGGGCCGCAATCGAGAGAAGAAAGTGGTAATTCACTGCAATCAATACTGATGACTGCTGGGTTTGTGCTTTTGTTGCTCTTGATGATTGTGCTTGCGAGCTTATTTAAGCGAAGACGAGGATAATGTCTATATTATAGAAGAAAGAGATCTGTTTCATTATTATTAATGAGATAGCTCTCTTTTTTTATGCTGAATTTATTTGTTGTTACTTTATAAATAGTGAAGGGCATTCTTCTAATTCCTACTTTACTTATGTGGATTGTGAGTATAAAATGACACTAATAGTTAGTGATTATAAAAGAAGTAAACGAGGGAAAAAGAGGATGAGAAATCTTTCTGTAGTAGTTTGGTCCAAAGATAGATGTAGTTATTGTGATGATGTGAAACAATATTTGGATCAAAAGGAAATTGAATATAAAGTAATTAATCTTACCAATCGTGATGAGCTTAGAGATATTCTTGAGGTAAAGTATGGTGTTCGTCATGTACCTGTTATTGAAATAGGAGAAGGAAATACGTATGAGGCAATAACGGAAGTGGGAATACAAGCTTTAGAAAAAGTAATAGATAAATATAATTAATCGCATTTTAGCACAGAAGATAATTCCAAACAGAAAAGGATGATTAAAATGAGTGATATCGTTATTATATCTGGAACGACTTCATATGAGTCTAGAACAAATGCTGTATTAAATTATTTGGGCGAACAAGTAAAGCAAGAAGAGCTTTCTGTAAGTGAAATTAGTGTGTTAGATATAAATCCAACTGTACTGATTCAAGGGAAATATGATGATCCTTCAATAGTAAAAATTATCGATACAATTCAAAAAGCAAAAGGGGTAATTATCGCATCACCTGTTTATAAAGCTGCTTATACAGGTGCATTAAAGACTTTATTGGATTTATTACCGCAAGATATTTTGAAATACAAACCGATTTATCCATTGATGGTTGGAGGCAGTCAGGCCCATTTGCTTGCAATCGATTATTCGTTTAAACCGTTGCTAGCGGCTTTACAAGCACAGACTATTCTTCGAGGTGTGTATTTAACAGATGATACTATAGATAAATTAAATGTGATTAAGCCAATTACAGATGAAAAGTTAGAAGAAAGAGTAAATGAGCAATTAAGGGAATTTCTTGTATTAACAAGAAGCCTAACTCAATATAGTAATCGTTAATTGAAGTGTTTTAAACATATCATGCTGAGACAAACTAATAGTGGATTACTGTACGAGGGAGGTAATGATATGAAGCTAGCGAAACCTATTGAAAATCGTAAAGAAGTACTTATGGATTTCTTGAATAGCAATGGCGTATATAAAATGGAAGGTGATTCTAGGCATTTGTATGAATATCCTTTGCATGAACTAGAAGAAGAATATGCAAGAGTGAAAAAGAAGATTGCTGAATAAGTGATGTATTTGGTATTAAACTGAATAAAAGATTAGTAATAATGTAGTAGCTCCTTCATTCCGTAGGGGCTACTTTTTTATTTTGAAGCATATTTAAAATTTGTGTCAATATGGGGGAACTAGTCATTTATTAATAACAAGGGGGGAGAGTATGGTACAGAGAAGACATGAAAGTAGCGGTTGTGATGATTATACGTTTATTCCTGGGCCATCTGGTCCGCAGGGAGCAACTGGTCCAACAGGTGCGACTGGAACCACGGGAGTAACTGGAACCACAGGAGCAACTGGAACCACAGGAGCAACCGGAACCACAGGAGCAACCGGAACCACGGGAGTAACTGGAACCACAGGAGCAACTGGAACCACAGGAGCAACTGGATCAACAGGAGTAACTGGAACTACAGGAGCAACCGGAACCACAGGAGCAACTGGAACCACAGGAGCAACTGGAACCACAGGAGTAACTGGAACTACAGGAGCAACTGGAACCACAGGAGCAACTGGTCCAACAGGAGAGACGGGAGCAACGGGAGTAACTGGAACAATAGGAGCGACCGGTCCAACAGGAGAGACGGGCTCAACGGGAGCAACGGGCTCAACGGGAGTAACTGGAACAATAGGAGCGACGGGTTCAACCGGAGAGACAGGGGCAACAGGTTCAACGGGAGTAACTGGATCAACAGGAGCAACTGGAACTACAGGAGCAACTGGAACTACAGGAGCAACTGGAACCACAGGAGCAACTGGTCCAACAGGAGAGACGGGAGCAACGGGAGTAACTGGAACAATAGGAGCGACGGGTTCAACCGGAGAGACAGGGGCAACAGGTTCAACGGGAGTAACTGGAACAATAGGAGCAACTGGTCCAACCGGAGAGACGGGAGCAACGGGAGTAACTGGAACAATAGGAGCAACTGGTCCAACCGGAGAGACGGGAGCAACGGGAGTAACTGGAACAATAGGAGCGACGGGTTCAACCGGAGAGACAGGAGCAACTGGAGCCACAGGTCAGGCACCTGCTACTGCTTTTGCGTATATTTTTAATACAGCAGATCAATCTCTTGCTTCAAATGATAATATTTTATTTAGTAATAATGGGGCAATGATCGGTATTAATCATAGTTTAGGAAGTGCAGATATTGAATTTACACTTGATGGTGTCTATGCTGTTTGGTTTATCGTTAATGGGGATCCAGATAATCAATTTGGTCTGTTTCTTGATAATCAGTTAGTTGTAGGGAGTGCATACAGCTCAGTAGGTGGAAATGAACCGAATCCAGGCATGACTATTATCTCAGTTGTAGTTGGCCAAATTCTAAACGTGCGAAACATAACGAATACGTTTACAATTGATCTTGGTTCATCACCAGTTCAAACAGTTCCAAATGTAAACGCATCAATATTGATTCAAAGAATTGCTCCATAACCACCACCTTCAAGTAATTGGGTTGTTAATCGAGCTGTTGTGCCACAAGTAGGCAACACGAATATAACGGTTACGAATATTTCTATTCTTTGCGAACAGGGATGTATATAAATCCTAATGTGACAGGTACGATCAATAATAATACAGTATACAATACACGAGGTGGGTTTTTGGTTGATGGAGCGTTGACAACTTTAACAGGAAACGCTTGGGGAGTACCAGCGAATTTCACAGATATTGCTTTACTTGTTGGGACAACATGTGGTCCTCCTTACGACAATGTTGCTCAGTTATCTCAACTAAATAGTAATGCAAATATAGATGATCAACGAGTTGGATGTTAAGAAAAGTAGACCATTCTGAAGATAGAGAAAAATATCAGAATGGTCTTTTTCTATGGAATGCATTGGAGTTAGTTTTCTGTGCTTTCAGCATCACACTCGAAACAATAAAGCCTCCCATCTTTTTCATTAATGACACCATTAAGGAAGCCTTCTAAACAATTGATTTCTTTTTGACATAATGTACAATTGCCTACAAATTCTTTCATAAGTATTCTCCTTGCTCGGTTTATGATAGGTTTATATCCTTTTACTTATTCTTCATCACAAGATAATCTCCTATCAGAAGGAGTGCAAAATGAAGTAGAGCAACTTTTATTAATAGTTTTTATATTGTAGTTCAACTATTTTCCGTGATAAATTCTTTTTTGATTTGTTGTTTGTAAACTTTTGCAGAAATCCAAATACTTATTTCATACAATAAAATGAGTGGAATAATCACAAGAAAATCAGAAATAAAATCAGGTGGTGTTAAAGTAACACCGATTACGATTAATAGAAAGTATGCGTATTTCCGAACTTTTTTTAAACTAGTAGGATTGATGATACCTAGCTTTGTAAGGAAAAGAATCACAACGGGTAGTTCAAACACTAAACTAATTGGGATGACCACATTAAACATAAATGTAAAATAATGTTGCAATCCGTATGTTTCAATTGCTCCAATGGCACTATTTACGTTGCTCATAAAATTCAATGTCATAGGAAAAACAATAAAGAAAGAAAAGGATAAGCCGACAATAAAGAGGAAAAAGGAGAGGGGGACATATAGCAAAGTTCCTTTTGCTTCTTTCTCGGTTAATCCTGGTTTGACAAAGGCCCAGATTTGATAGATGGCAATGGGAAATGAAAGTATTAGAGAGATGAGAAAGGATAGTTTAAAATAGATTAAAAAGCCATCAGTAAAGCCAAATACATTCCATTGAATTTGTTCAGGTACATAATGAACTTTTAAAAATTCTAATAAGCTATTTGAAAAAGCAAAACCAATGATTAAACTGATGATAAAAGCTACTGCGATGAAAATAAGTCTTTTTCGCAGCTCTTCTAAATGTTCAATCCAGTTTTCATCCATAGGTGTCACCCTTTTGTGGCTTGTTTCTTGTTTGTTTCTTCTTCATCTGTTATATCATCCACGATTTCTTTTGTTGATGAACGAAACTCACGTAATGTTTCACCCACTGCTTTTCCGAGTTGAGGTAACTTTGCTGGTCCAAAAATAATGAGAGCAATCACCAAAATAATAATTAAACCAGGAACACCAATGTTCATCATGATAAATCTCCTCCTTTTTTTAAACTAATGAACCACCTTTTTGTAAGTATTTCTCGATTCCATCGGCAGCGCGATAAGCTAATGCTCCAACAGTTGCAGTTGGGTTATAACCAGAATTATGAGCAAAAGCACTAGCACCTGGCACAAAGACGTTCTCACAATCCCACATTTGTAGATAATTATTTAGTACGCTCGTTTCAGGAACGGCTCCCATAATAGCTCCACCCGTGTTATGCGTAGATTGATAGTTACGAATATCATAATCTCCTATTTCTTGGCCACCGATACTTACTTCAGTAGCACCCATCTCTTTCATGACTTCACCTGTTTTTTGTCCTAAAAATTTCATTAAGTTTCGATCTTGATCTTTCCAGTTGAAAGTCATACGAAGAAGAGGGTCTCCAAAGGTATCTTTATAGGTAGGGTCAAGGTCTAGGAAGTTATCTTGATGAGGTAGAGAGGCACCTTGGGAACCTACTCGTAAAACTCGATTAGCATAGTATATTGATTTGTCTTTAAACTCTTTTCCCCAGTTAGGTGTTCCTGATGGTACATTATTGTTGGCAATTGGACGATTACCTGTTTGTGTAGATGAAATCATACCACCATGTAAGAAATCCAAATTTGAATGGTCGAAGAAGTCACCGTTATAATCATCGAAAGTGGCACCTAATGCACCAGCACCGCCATAAGTATTAAATTCTTTATCGTCAAAGAAACCTGTAGAGCCACCTAATGAAGCTTGATAAGCGTAGTTTTTACCAACTACTCCTTTTCCAGTAGTAGGGTCATATGGACGACCAAGCTGAGAATTTAAAAGAATTTTAACGTTATTTAATGCAAAAGCGGAAACAACAACTACATCGGCAGGCTGAATATATTCTTCACCACTACGGATATCAACGAATAAAACCCCAGTTGCCTTGCCATTTGTATGAAGGACTTTACGCACAACAGAATGCGTTTTGATTTCAAAATTCCCTGTATTCTTTGCTACTGGTACGACAGTAACAGCTGGATCAGCTTTTGCTCCATATTCACAGCCAAAGCGTTCACAGTACCCACAATATTGGCAGGCGGAGCGGCTAATTCCATCTGGGTTAGTGTAGTTCTCCGAAAGATTACATGAAGGCATTTGATATGGATGTAAGCCTAGTTTTTTACTTGCTTCTTTAAACAATTTAATACCAGGTGTCTCAATCATTGGTGGAGTAGGGTATTTAATTTCTGGATAGCCAGGTATAGGATTTTGTTCTCCTGATACACCAGACATTAAATCGAATTTATCGAAGTAGGGAGCAAGTTCCTCATACGTAATACCCCAATCTTGAAGCATCATTCCTTTAGGAATTTTGTTTTTACCATATCGCTCGACTGTTTTTGTGTAAATTTGAAAATCATATTCTAAGAAGCGGAACAGCTGACCATTCCAATGAAGACCTGCACCACCTACACCTTCACCTAGTAAAAAAGATCCCCAGCGACGGTAAGGTAATGCTTGTTTCGATTTATCGTGTCTAAATGTAACAGTTTCCTTTGACAAGTCTTGCATCATTTCATAACGCAGCGCATATCGAAGTTCATCATGACCCATAAAATAATCTTCTGATGTTTTTTCTTTACCACGTTCTAAACCAACAACTTTATAGCCTTTTTTTGTTAACTCAGCTGCTATAATACCTCCAACCCAGCCAACTCCGACAAGAACAATATTTGTTTTTGGTAGTGTTTTGGCCATCTAGTTCGCCTCCTTATCCTTAATGATTATGTTGAGAATTCAAGCTTTTTGGAGCCATTCTCACCAATTCATCCTTCATAATGGCTTCTTTTAAATTCATTTGGTGACCAGGGAAATTCTTCATACTCCAGCCAGCCATGTCTTTGTTTCCACCATACATTGGGTCAGCATAGGCTCCTTCAATAGTTACTTGGCGAAGAAGACTGAAGAACATACCTGCTGGAATGGAAGAGGATAAGGTTAATTTATTTTCTTCCATATCTTTAAGAATAGTAGCTTGTTGATCTTCAGTTAACTCATGATAGCGAATATTCTTTTTATCTGCCGTATTGTAACGCTTGGAGGCTTCTTTGTTCATTAATTCAATTCCAAGGTCAAAAATTTCACAACGTGTTAAATGATATTGATATCCTTGTTCGGGGACAGCTTTAGTAGGGTAAAATGGTCCAGTCATATATTCCTTAGCACTAGAACCCCAGTTTCCTGCTAATTGGTGATCGATGAAGTATGCGACCAAAAGTTCTTTTGCTCCAGGACCGATATCTGTTTTTGGAAAAATGACTTCTGATGCAGCTTCAATGACTTTGAATTGTTCGGGTGTAAAGTACATTAACGCTTGATTAAAGTTTGGAGTTGGTTCTGAATGTGCTTTTGGCTGATCAGATTGTTTCGTTTTTTCTTCCTCCTTATTATTCATTAAAGCACCTACAATACCGCCACCAACTGCAATTCCACCAATCGTAAAGCCTGCGCTTTTCAAAAAGTTTCGTCTTGCTAAATGATTATCGTTCTCTTTAGGTAATTGTTTTTCTTCAGACATAGATGTTCGCCGTTTAATAACGGCTACCCCCTCTCTATATTTAAGAGTGTTTCCAATGGAATAAATGGTGAAGATAATAGAGATCGGAAAGAAAACGTTTACAAATGTGGTGAGTAGGAGAAGTAAAATGATTTTTTCCATTGGTTTTGAGATTGTCCTAAAAAAATATGCGAAAAAATAGTGTGATATGCTTCTAGACTATTAAACAACATCGATTGACCTATAATCGATTTGAGTGAAGTAGCTCATATAAACTATATATAAAGAGTCTAACCTGGAATTAAATAAAGAGACTGGTTATTCAGTCACCTTGATTTCGAAAGAAGACTACCACTCATAAGTCATTACAATAGAAGCACAATGAAAACCATGCTATGCTATGAGAAATAGTGGAAATTCGAAAAAGGAGCTGCATGTAATGAAGCCTAAAGTTATTGTGTATAAGCGAGTTCCTCAACAAGTGTTAGAGTACATACAAGAATATTGTGACGTTGTTTATTATGAACGATTGACTGATGATAATCGTGCTTCTTTCTTAATTGAATTGCAGGATGCTAATGGTTTAATGGGAAATGAATTAGCTGTAAATGAAATGTTATTAGATCAAGCGCCGCATTTAAAAGTCGTGAGTAATATTGCAGTAGGGTATGATAATTTAGATATTGCTCAATTATCAAAACGTGGCATCCTAGCTACCAATACACCAGAAATATTAAATGATACAACAGCTGATACTATTTTCGGCTTACTTTTAGCGACCGCTAGAAGATTTCCAGAGCTCGATCAGTATGTGAAAACAGGGCAGTGGAAAGGGTCTGTTGAACAAGAAAGGTTTGGCGTGGATGTTCATCATAAAGTGATTGGCATTATTGGAATGGGTGGTATAGGCGCAACGATTGCGAAAAGGGCTCATCTAGGATTTGATATGAAAGTGCTCTATCATAATCGAACACATAACGAAGCAGCGGAAAGATTATATGATGCTACATATTGCGGTTTAGAAGAATTACTACAACAATCTGATTTTGTTGTGCTTATGACACCATTAACACCACAAACTGCTAAGCTGATGGGAGAGAAAGAATTTAAGCTGATGAAGAAATCAGCCTTTTTCATAAACGGCTCACGTGGTAAGACGGTGGATGAAGAAGCGCTAGTGAAGGCTTTACAAGAAGAGGAAATTGCAGGAGCTGGCTTGGATGTTTTTGTTCAAGAACCTATCCAAAATCATCATCCATTACTTTCAATGAAAAATGTCGTAACACTTCCTCATGTTGGATCAGCAACTCACGAAACACGATTAAATATGAGTATGCTGGCAGCTGAAAACTTAGTAGCGGCGTTGCAAGGAAAATGTCCATCATCTTTGATTAATCGAGAAGTATATACGAAAGCATAATAGCGAAACAGAAATTTTATTATTTTAAAGAGGCTATTCCAAAAGCGATTTTCAATCACTTTTTGGATAGCCTCTTTTTGTATTTTTAGTTGAGCACAGTTTACGTTTCATTCTATAAAATAAATAAAAACGAACCACCTCTCATACATATAAAAGTATGATTGGATAACATTATCCTTTATCTAATCATTAAGAAATAATATCCCCAAAAAGGAATTTATTGATTATTATAGAATTTTAATATAAATATATCTCTTAGGAGTGACACTGCAATGTATATGGCAATTACAGTTTTTATATTAGTATGTATGATTATTTCATTAGTTCGGTTTTTCTCTAATAGAAATTGGGTATTAATCTATTCTGTATTTGGTAATGAAGAATACTTCAAGATAATTGCAAAATTAAAAGCAAAGGGAGTTAAGTATAAAGTCAAAGTTCCATTTAGAGGCTTTGAGAGTAGGACAGAACGTTTTGTTGATCAAACACAATACGATATATATGTTAAAAAGGATGAAGAGTATTTAGGTGTCAAAACATTACGTTAAAATGACATAAAGTAGACTCTACCACTCGTTTACTTTGCTAAATTCTACAATTAGTCGATTGTTATCTTGTGTATTAGTACTAAAATAGTAAGAGAAAGGACGGTGTTTAAGATGAATAATGAGGCAATGGCTAAGTTTATTTTAGAACTCAGAAAGTCGCACAATATGACACAGAAACAATTAGCCGAGAAATTAAATATAACGGATAAAGCAGTTTCGAAATGGGAACGAGGATTGAGTTATCCTGATATATCACTTTTATCCCCACTAGCAGAAATATTTGGAGTAACAACAAATGAGCTGTTAAATGGTGAACGGAGTAATACATCAGTTCATGAAGTTGTCCGTGAAGCGGAAGTAGTTGTGGAAAAGGCATTGCATTATGCAGATAAATCTACACGCAGTAAATTTAGAAACATACGAACTATAGGGAAGAATATTATATCAGTGATGTTTTTACTTGGTATGATTGTTTGTGTCATTTGTGATTTTGCGATTACTGGTACTTTGACATGGTCATTATATCCGATTAGCTCCATTATTTTTGCATGGCTTATTATTATGCCATTATTTCAGTATGAAAGAAGAGGGATACGTGTATCACTTGCAGTACTTAGTATTATAATCATACCTTTTCTTTTTGTGTTGGATAAAATTATCGGTAGCGCTGAATTATTGATGCCAATCGGAATTCGTGTATCTGCTATTGCGATAGTCTATTTATGGTGCATTTATATTTTATTCTCATTAATGAAAACAAGAAGATGGATGGCATCTGCTATTGTCGTTTTATCTGCTATTCCTGTTACTTTCATGATTAATTATGTTGTAAGTCAATTTGTCGAACAGCCTTCAATAAATATATGGGATTTTTTATCGTATGGGATATTGGTTGTAATAGCTATTATACTTATTTGGATAGGCAATTTTAGTAACAATAAGAATCGTAATGTTGCGAAGGTTTATAAGTAATTAAATTCGATAGTAATAATGATAGAGTTCAGTTGTTAAATCACAGCTGATATTATAATACATAAGAGTACAAGCTGGATAAAAAGGATAGCTGAAGCAGATGATTTCTGCTCAAACTATCCTTTTTTTGCTTTTCTAAAATAATGGTTCTTCTTTATTACTTAGCTTATAAAATAAAGGCACTATAAGAATTGCAATGATAAATAATAGAACTTCAATTGTTAGTTTAATACTGATGGATGGATTAAATAATGATAAGGGCACAAGGCTGAACAATGGGCTCATTCCAATTAAAGAAGTTCTATTTCGTGCTTTTGTTGTTACATATTGTGTGTGTTGGCAATGCGGGCATATTATGCCGGCTTTAAAAGTAAACATCCTTTTGAAAGTAGTTACCCAGCTCCACTTGAAATGACAATTTTGACATGTAGGCATAGTTATTCTCCTTTCATGCAAGCTACAAACTATAATTCCATTATATTACAATTTAGTTAAAGGTTATAGAGTTTACGTACTTTATTAATCAAAGCGACGTTTTTTATAAATAACAAGTGTGATAGCGATACAAACAATGCCCCAAATAAGTAGGTTGATAATATGTTCACTTATGCTACTGAGGCTTGTATTGCCATTTAAGGAATCAAGTGCTGCTTCTAAGTGACTGTTTGGTAAGCTGGCTATAATTTTTTTTAGTATTTCATTATCAATCATTGGCATAATTAAAGAACTAGCACAGAATATGAACATAAAAGGAATTCCTACAAGAGAAGATTCCATGACGCTTCTTGAAAGTAGACCAAGTATTGTTCCAAGAGCAATATAAGTGATTAAACATAATAAAATAGCAATAGTAAACCATAATAGATTTGTAATTTTATATCCAGATAAAAAGATAGATGCAATTAACGTTATAAATGTTACAAAAGTGGTTAATAAACTTTTGCCGAGCATGATTTCAGTTGTACTGGCTGGTGATAAAAGTAAACCACGCAATGTATTTTTTTCTTTTTCTTCTGCAACTATTGCAGCTTGAACATAGATTGCCGTCATTACAAGAGCAAAGTTAAACAAGAAACCCATTTGTGTTGAAGTTGTATTACCTGTTTTTCCTACCCATAATGCAATAAGAAGTGGGAAAAGAGGGTTGAAAAGTACATAATAATTCTTCATTAAATCTTTATAATCTTTTGTAAATATAGCTTGAACACGTTTCATTGAAAATGTCATGATAAGTTCCTCCCTGTTAATTGCACGAATATATCTCCTAATGTTGGTTCGTTAGAATGCATCGTTAATAATTCTCCATTATTCATATAGCGTTGAATTTCTTGGGCACCCTCTGGATTTTTAGGTACAGTTACTAGTCGATTGTTTGTTAATAATAATTCCACTGTTGGTTTAGCATAGTGTACACGTACATTTTTTGGTGTATCCATTAGTTGTATTTCTCCATTATGGAGAAAGGCGATTCGATCACAAATGGTTTCTGCTTCATGCATATCATGTGTAGTAAGAAAAATAGTTGTACCTTGCTCATTCAAACGTTTTAGTCCCTCATGAATTTGTTTCGTATTTGTCGGATCTAAAGCAGATGTTGGTTCATCTAAAAATAATAAATCAGGCTTGTGGAGGATGGCACGAGCTAAAATTGCTCGTTGCTTCATACCTTTAGATAATTTGGACACGATTGTTTTCTTTTCATTTAGTAAATTTACAGTTTCTAATACTTCATCAATCCGCTTTTTATTTACATCGTAAAGATCGCAATATAATGATAAGTTGTCGAAAATTGTCAAACGTTCGTACAAGCTACTATTATCTGTTAAAATGCCAATTCGCTTCATTGTAGAGGGCTTATTTAAATACTTTAAGCTATTATTGAAAACTGATACATCTCCATGTGTTGGAAGTAGCTGTCCAGTTAATATTTTTATGGTAGTTGTTTTTCCAGAACCACTTGGCCCTAATAATCCAAATGTTTCTCCTTTTTTAATAGTAAAGGTCACATCTTTTAATGCTGTTTTGTTTTGAAAGGTTTTCATAAGTTCTTTAACTTCAATGATATTTTCCATCTCCATAACTCCTTTTTCACAAGTTTCCTTTGTAGGCTGTCTCGCTTTGTTAACCTAAGTTTATGATGTGTAAGGAGTTAGTGCCTTATATTCTATGTGAAAAGAGATTAAATCAAGATGAATGGATCGTATGCTATGTTGAATGGAGTAAGGTTTACATGCCAATGATGTGTTTCAGTTCACTCATTTTACCTTTAGATAAAGGTATGGAGCTTTTCTTTGGATCTTCTAAAATTAAACTATAGCTGTTTCGTGTCCAACTAATCACTTCTCGTACTTTTTGTAAGTTGACAATGTATGAACGATGGCATCGAAAGAAGCCAAATGCGTGCAAGCGCTCATCAAGTTCTGTAAGAGTGAAGGTACAAGGGTACTCGTCCCCTTTAATGAAAAGGTGAGAAATACCATCACGGCTTTCAATATAATCTATTTCAGTTGGGTCAAAAAGAATCAATTTATCATTTACTTTAGCCGGGATTTTATCAAAGCGGAGTGGTTGACTAATCATCTCTGTTGGTTGATCTTTAAGAATTTCAGTTTCTATCATAGTATCTATTTCTTCATCAACAATATCTTGTTGTTTTAATCCACTGTCATTTAAACGAAAAACTTTATTGGCTAATGAAATGGCACTTTCCATATTGCTAGTGGTAATGAGAATAGCATGATTCTTCGAAGCCAGTTCATCAATTAATCGTTTAATAATCAGTTTGGTTTCTAAATCCACATTTTGATCGGGTTCTTCCATTATAATAAGTTCTGGTTGATGAATTATTGCCCGCGCAATATTCAGTCGTTTTATCTCAGAATATGTAAGTTTTTTAATCGTTTGTCTTCGTTTTTCATGTAGACCAACTTTTTGTAGAATACTGTCAATATTTGTAGAAGAATGATATAAACCTTGGAAAAATAGTAAATAATCTTTAGGTGTGAGTCGCTCATAAGCTGAATCATGCAATAAAACGATACCAATATGTTTACATAGTTTTTTATAATTTGTATTGAAAGGGAGATCAAACATAATCATTTCCCCATTTGAAACGGGTAATTTACCTATCATCATTTGGATTAGCTGAAACCCTACTTCAGCATTACAATGAATAGCTACTATTTCCCCTTTATGGATGTCTAAATCAAAGGGAGGAAATAACACGTTGTTTCCATTTCTTTTTTCTAATTGTTTAATCGAAAGTAAAGTCATCTGTAAACGCTCCTATCAGGAATAAGGAATAATATTTTAAAAAAATCAAATTAATTCCAGTATACATTAACAAGTGACGATGAAGTTGTGATTTGTATATAAGAGAAAAAAAGAGACCATTCCAAATAGGAAAGGTCTCTTACTCATTATTATTTAGAAGCTACTACTTGTTTACGATCCACATTATATTCTGATTCGAAATCATAAATACGCTCAATGTAGATTTGGTGCCAAATCATAAACACAAGAATTGTCCAGATTTTTCGGCTATTATCTTTCTTATTAGCACAATGTTCTTCTAATAAGTTAAGTACTTCTTGCTTATTGAAGATATGATCTGTGTCACTAGTACGGATAATATTTTTAGCCCACTCGTTCATCTCGTCTTTTAACCAATGACGAATTGGAACAGGGAAGCCAAGTTTCTTTCTATTCAATACATGGTCAGGTACGATACCTTCAGCTGCTCTACGAAGAATGTATTTTGTTGTGTTGTTAGCAATCTTCATATCCATAGGGATTTTAGATGCTACATCAAATACTTCTTTATCTAAGAATGGTACACGTAATTCAAGTGAATTCGCCATTGTCATTCTGTCAGCTTTTAATAAAATATCACCACGTAACCAAGTATGCATATCTAAATGTTGCATTTTAGCTACGGGATCATAACCAGCTGATTGTTTGTAAATAGATTCGGTAATTTTATTATATTCAAGGTTTGGAGAATAATTTTTCAATAAAATTTGCTTCTCTTTTTCTTCAAACATTTTTGCATTACCGATATAACGTTCTTCTAATGGTGTAACACCACGTTCAATGAAGCTTTTTCCTTTTACACCGTCTGGTAAAATCGCACTTAATTGTTTTAAAACGCTCTTAAGTGGTCTTGGGATATGATTGAACATTTTTAATGATTCAGGTTCTCTATAGATGTTATAGCCACCGAATAATTCATCTGCACCCTCACCAGAAAGAACAACAGTAACGTGTTTTCGAGCTTCACGAGCTACGAAGTATAAAGGAATAGCAGCAGGATCTGCTAATGGATCATCCATATGCCAAATAATCTTTGGAAGTTCCTTCATGTACTCTTCTGGCGAAATCACATAGCTAATGTTTTCTAAACCAAGAGCGTCAGCTGTTTCTTTCGCTACATTAATTTCGCTAAAGCCATCTCGTTCGAAACCAACAGAGAATGTTTTTAAGTTAGGATTGAACTGTTTTGCGATTGAAACAATGATGGATGAGTCAATTCCACCAGAAAGGAATGATCCAACTGGAACATCGCTTCGCATATGCACATTTACAGAATCCATTAAAACATTACGGATATCTGTAATAATTTGTGATTCAGCTGTTTGTGTAGCGTTGAACTTAGGCTTCCAATAGCTTTGAATCTGCATTTTGCATCCAGGTTTTTTTGTGAAATAGTGTCCTGGCTCTAATTTGTGGATTTCCGAAGTCATTGTATCTGGTTCAGGTACATATTGGAAACTTAAATAGTTCTGTAGAGAGTCATGATCTAGCTCACCGTCCATTGCCAGTAAGATGCTCTTTTTCTCAGAAGCAAAATACGTAGTATCTCCTTTTTCTACATAGAAGAAAGGTTTGATACCAAAATGATCACGTGCTCCAAATAATTTCTTTTCTAGCTTGTCCCAAATAAGGAAACCAAACATACCTCTTAATTTTTTTACTGATTCTTCTTTAAGAGCGCTATATAAAGCAATGATTACTTCCGTATCAGAATCTGTTGCAAATGTATAGCCTTGCTCTTCTAATTCTTTTCTTAATTCAATATAGTTGTATACTTCTCCATTGAAGATAATCCAATATCTTTCGTTTTCATATGATAGTGGTTGATGTCCACTTTCAACGTCGATGATGCTTAGTCTTCTAAAACCAAAATTAATATGCTCATCAAAGTAGTAACCTTCATCATCAGGTCCTCTATGAGTAATTACAGCGTTCATTTGTTTGAATAACTGCTCATCAGTAGTATTTTTTTTATTGTGAATGCAGCCAATAAATCCGCACATAGTAGTCACCAACCTAGATAATATATTTAAGAACTTTTTTCTGTTATGTCTAATGTAGGATAGAATACTCAAAATGAGTATCCAATTTTTGATTATAACATATGTATCGGATAAGGACTAATGTTATAACCGTTTTAGACTAACAACAAATGCTAAACTTTTCATTAGAAAAATATTGAAGAAGAGTGTTTTTCAGGATGAATTATTGAAGTGAAAGGTAATAATTTGAATTCTATTATAAGGTTCTCTTATTTACATGATAAAAACCCTTTCAAAAAAATTTTATGAAAGGGTAGGAATGAGTGCTTATATATGAAATAGTTTACTAATTTGATGATGAAGATCATCGAAATCATTTTCTTTCTTCAAATTACCGAGCATACCTTGTATAACGGGACTTCTCGGATTACTTTTGTTTATTTCTTCTTCTAGAACCTCAAGTGTAATAAGAATATCTTCCATGTGATGCCATTTATGCTTTGCTTTCTCCAATGATTGTAAAACGGTATCTTTAGTTACCTGTTCCAAATAAGAAGAACAAAATGGGGGATAATTTACAGTAGCATCCGTTAGTAAAGGTTCTTCATTAGACTTCATTAGCCCCTGTGCTACATCATCAGTTCGTTTTAACATGTAATGCGCTAATTGATTCAATTCTAATTGAGGTTTACTAAATAACAATACTTCTAAGTGCGATTGGAAAATTCCTTCGACTAGAATAGTTAATGATAATAAGTATGGTTTAATCTCTTCTCCGTAAATGGATAGTAGTGTACCTCTTAAAGAATGAATCAGCTTTGCTCGTGTTGTGTTAATCATATGAGAAATTTCTTCATTGGCTGGAATGACGCTTTCTCGGGCATGCATGATAATAAAATCTTTATGTTCAAGAAATGTATGAAATTGTGCAATCATCTCTGCAACAAAAGTTTCTCGAGGAGGTAGTTGTTTCTTTTTAATCACTTCTATATCTTCATTAAATTTATGAGAAAAATAATTAAAAATGGCTACAAGTAAGGCTTCTTTTGATTTGTAGTAGAGATAAAAAGATCCTTTTGAAATTCCTGCATCAGTTGCTATTTCTTGAATTGAAGTAGAGGAAAATCCCTTTTGGGCGAATAATTTCATGGATGACTGCATAATTAACTTTTCCTTTTCTTTCATACGATATACCTCCAAATGTAAAAGAAAAATAAATTAGAACAGTAGTTATTGACATGTGAATGACTGGTCAGTTATATTATTAATGATTATGACTAGTTGGTCAATGCGAAAGTGTTGTAATCGTGAAATACATATGAAAAGTTTTAGAAGAAAGTCTTTAAATACAAATAACTATAATTATACCAGTAATGATTCTTGAAGTATTACTACTTTGCGAAAAAGTTCGGAAAATTTACATTTATTAGCATTATTTCAAGTGCTATCATTTGAAATTGGATGACCAGTCAATTATAGTTTGAGTATCAATTAACAAAGAATTCTAAAAAGAGTGCTCAGTTAGTTTCAATAATAGTATAAATGGCTAGAATAGAGAAATACATAATATGTAGCTAACAGCACAAATAATTAAGGGGGAACCAATGAATAGTATTATTAATTTCACCTTGAAAAATAAGCTAGCCGTTTGGCTTATTACGATTATTGTAGTCGTAGCTGGTTTGTATTCTGGGTTGAAAATGAAAATGGAAAGTATTCCAGATATTAGTATTCCAGTGTTAAGTGTAACTACGGTTTATCCTGGAGCTACTCCAGAACAAGTAGATGATCAAGTATCACAGCCAATTGAGAAGGCGATACGAAATTTAAATAGTGTAAAAACGGTAGCTTCTACATCCTACCAAAATGCTTCATCTGTACAGGTGGAGTATGAATATGGAAAAAATATGGATGATGCAAAAAAAGATATTGAAGATGTACTTGAAGCTCTAGTTTTACCAGATGGTGTAGAAGATTCAACTATTGATAAAATGAATATCAATGCGTTCCCGATTCTAGCTTTGAGTGTGGCAAATGATAAAGAATCTCTTGCTTCATTAACGAATATTGTGGAAGATAAGATTGCTCCAGCTTTAGAAGGACTTGATGGTGTTTCTGCTGTTCAAGTATCAGGTCAGCAAATTGATAAAGTACAGCTAGTCTATAAAGAAGACAAAATGAAACAATTAGGCCTTTCACAAGAAACAGTTGAAGGAATTATTAAAGGTTCAGATATTAATGTTCCATTAGGATTATATACGTTTAAAAATAAAGAAAAAGCCGTTCAAGTAAACGGTAATATTACAACTATCGAAGATTTAAAGAATATGCAAATTCCAGTTATTCCATCTTCAGATAGTGAAGCAGGGCAAGGTGCTGCTCAAGGACCTCAAGGGGCTACTGGCATGAGTCAGGCACCTGCTGCTAATCAAGCTGGGATGGCAGGTATACCTACAGTTAAATTAAGTGAAATAGCAGATATTAAAGAAGTAGGCGAAGCCGAGTCTATTTCAAGAACGAACGGTAAAGAAGCAATCGGTATTTCGGTTGTGAAATCCGTTGATGCTAATACAGTTGATGTAGCAAATAAAGTTAAAGATAAAATGAAAGATTTTGAAGAAGATATCGAAGGCTTAGATGTTGTTACATCATTTGACCAAGCACTTCCTATCGAAGATTCGGTTAAAACGATGTTAAGTAAAGCACTATTTGGTGCAGGTTTTGCGATTCTAATTATTCTTTTGTTCTTACGTGATATTCGTTCAACGATTATTTCTGTAGTATCTATTCCGTTATCATTACTGATTGCGGTTCTACTTCTAAAACAGATGGATATTACATTGAATATGATGACTCTTGGTGCCATGACCGTTGCAATTGGTCGTGTTGTCGATGATTCCATTGTAGTTATAGAAAATATTTATCGTAGGATGGGCAATAAAAACGAGAAATTAACTGGTGGCGCTTTAATTCGTGAAGCAACAAAAGAAATGTTCATGCCAATTATGTCATCAACGATTGTAACAATCGCGGTATTCTTACCGTTAGGTTTAGTAGGTGGCATGGTAGGTGAACTATTCTTACCTTTTGGTTTAACAATGGTTTTCTCATTATTAGCTTCATTGTTTGTAGCGATTACGATTGTTCCAATGCTTGCGCATACAATGTTTAAAAATGGTGTGAAGATAAAGCATGAAGACCATAAGCCTGGAAAAATGGCAGGCGGTTATAAGAAAATATTAAATTGGGCATTAAATCATAAATGGATTACTAGCGGTATTGCTGTACTCTTATTGGTTGGGAGTCTTGCCTTAATTCCATTGATTGGCGTAAGCTTCATGGACATGGGTGAAGAGAAATCAATGATTGTTACGTTTAAGCCAGAGCCAGGTGTAACAATGGAAGAGGCTGAGAAGATTACAACAGATGCTGAAAAGTATTTCTTAGATCGTAAAGATGTTGAGATGGTACAAATGTCACTTGGTGGATCAAATCCAATGACTCCAGGTAATTCAACAAGTGCGATGTTCTTTATAAACTATGATAAGGATACGAAGAACTTCGAAAAAGAAAAAGATGAAGTTATTAAAGGTGTTCAAGCTAAAACAGATAAAGGTGAATGGAAGTCTCAAGATTTCGGCATGACAGGAACAAGTAATGCTATTGATATGCAAGTATCTGGAGAGCGTATGAAAGACATTGAGCCTGTTGTTAAAGAAGTAGAAGACATCCTAAAAGCTAACAAGGATATCAAAAAAGTCGATTCTAGTATCGCAAAAACATATGATCAGTATACATTTGTAGCCGATCAAGAGAAGTTAGCGAAGCTAGGTTTAACGGCCGGACAAATTAGTATGGCATTAGCTCCAGAAAGAGAACAGCCTGTATTAACAACTGTTGAAAAAGACGGTGAAGACTTAAAAGTATATGTTCAAAAAGAAAAAGCAACGTATGCAACGCTTGAAGATTTACAAAACAAAACGATTACATCTCCACTTGGCATGACTGTGAAAATTAAAGATGTTGCTAAAGTAGAAGAAGCAACAACTTCTGATACGGTAAATCGTCGTAACGGTAAAATCTATGTGAGTGTAAGCGGAGAGCTTAAGACAGATGATGTATCTGCTGCGTCACAAGCGATTCAGAAAAAAATAGACAAATTAGATATTCCATCTAAAGTAGATGTTTCGATGGGTGGCGTTACAGCGGACATTCAAGAATCATTTACGCAACTAGGTTTAGCAATGCTTGCAGCTATTGCAATTGTTTACTTAGTTCTTGTTATCACATTTGGTGGAGGATTAGCACCGTTTGCTATTCTATTCTCACTGCCATTTACGATTATTGGTGCATTATTAGCATTACTAATCTCTGGAGAAACATTAAGCGTATCATCTATGATGGGTGCTCTTATGTTGATTGGTATCGTAGTAACAAATGCGATTGTGTTAATTGACCGTGTTATTCATAAAGAAAGAGAAGGATTGTCTACAAGAGAGGCTATTCTGGAAGCGGGAGTAACGCGTTTACGTCCAATTCTGATGACAGCTATTGCGACAATTGGTGCATTAATTCCATTAGCACTAGGTCTTGAAGGAAGCGGAATTATTTCGAAGAGTCTAGGTGTTACTGTAATTGGTGGTTTAATTAGTTCAACGCTATTAACACTTGTTATTGTTCCAATTGCATATGAAGTAACAAGCAAGTTAACGAAGAAGTTTACTAGAAAATCTTCTAGGGAAATGACAAAAGATATGTAACTTAATTACTGCTCTCGATTTTGAGAGCAGTTTTTTTATTGAAAAAATTATAAGCAAAAAAATAGATTATACCCCTTATAGTATAGTATAAGATAATCAAGGGAATATTATATTGAAGTAGTCAAGCATATCATTACCTGATAAATGGAAATAAAGGTATAGTTATATTCCTAAATGTATGAGGAGTTGATATAATGACATATATACTCATTGCAGTATTTTTAATCATTTTAATAATGATGTATAAAAGATTTGCCCCTGTACAAGGTGTGCCGTGTTCAAAAGTTAAGCAAGAACTACCTGTTGTTATAGTTGATTTAAGGGATTATAATATTTCAGATAAAAGACCATTATCATCGAATGCAATTAATATTCCAGTAGCCTATTTAAATAGGCATTATCATGAAATACCTAGCAAAAATGTACATGTCATTGCTCAAAACCAAATTGAGAAGAATATGGGTATTAGACTTTTACGAAAGAATGGTATCAATGTGATGTCTTATACAATGAGCAATTGTACTTGTAAATAAACAACAAGAAGGAGGATAAATAATGATTTATGATAACCAAGTAAAGAATCGAGTTAAACGTATTGAAGGACAATTACGTGGTATTCTACGTATGATGGAAGAGGGAAAAGACTGTAAAGAAGTAATTACTCAACTTTCAGCAACAAGATCAGCAGTAGATCGTACAATTGGAGTGATTGTTAGTTCTAACTTAGTGGAATGTGTTCAAAATGCTGAATCTAAAGGTCAAGATACAGAAGCATTAGTGAAAGAAGCTGTTAATTTATTAGTAAAAAGCAGATAAGATAAAAGAGTTGACAGTCTCTTTTATTTTTATTAATATTAATACCCGTAGGGGTAGGAAAACCAGGATGATAAAATAAAAAAGATAGTAATTGTATAAGAGTTATATATGAGCATTTTTTTAGACATAAATATACCCCTTAAGGTATATTTAATTCAAAGAATAACAGGGGGAACAAAATGACGGAGAAGAAGAGAACGACAATTGTTTTGTTTAGTGGAGATTATGATAAGGCGATGGCTGCTTATATCATTGCAAATGGTGCAGCAGCATACGATCACGAGGTGACAATCTTTCATACCTTCTGGGGTTTAAACGCATTACGTAAAGACGAAGTGATAGAAGTGAAAAAAGGTTTTATGGAAAAAATGTTTGCAAAGATGATGCCGAGAGGTTCAGAAAAGATGGGTCTTTCTAAAATGAACTTTGCTGGTATGGGTCCGAAAATGATTAAAGATATTATGAAGAAACATAATACTTTAACAGTATCTCAGCTCATTGAAATGGCTCAAGAGCAAGACGTGAAACTTGTTGCTTGTACGATGACAATGGATTTATTAGGACTAGATAAAGCAGAATTACTAGATGATATTGAATATGCAGGTGTTGCAGCATATTTGGCAGATGCCGAGGATGGTAATGTGAACTTGTTTATTTAATTAGAATAAGGAGAGATTTCACATGGATTGGATGAATGTTGCTGTCATTGTATTAATCGTAGCTTTTCTAGTGTGGCGCATGATGCCTACTAAAGGAGTATCGAATATAACAACGATTGATTTAAGAAAACAATTAAATGAAAAAAATAAGCAATATATAGATGTACGAACACCCGGAGAATATAAATCTCACCATATTAAAGGATTTAAAAATATTCCGCTGCAAGAGCTAACTACCAAAGCATCTCAACTTTCTAAGGAAAAAGAGGTTATTGTTATATGTCAAAGTGGAATGAGAAGTAATAAGGCGAGCAAATTACTTAAGAAGATGGGATTTCAGCAAGTGACAAATGTTAAGGGTGGCATGAGTACGTGGTCATAATAAAAGAAAAGAGGGAACAACGATGAAAAACATTACGCCAAAAGAAGTAGAACAACAGTTAAATGAAGGCAAACAATTGAATATTATCGATGTTCGAGAAGTAGATGAAGTAGCAGCTGGAAAGATTCCAACAGCAGTAAATATTCCTCTGGGTCTATTAGAATTCCGTATGAATGAGTTAGATAAATCGAAGGAATATATTATGGTTTGTCGCTCAGGTGGTAGAAGTGGAAGCGCGACACAGTTTTTAGAAGGTCAAGGATACAATGTTATCAATATGACTGGTGGAATGATGTCTTGGGAAGGTAAAACAGAGTAATTAATTATTGAGGTTTTGGGAGGAATATAGATGGCGATCAAAGTGGACGTTACTTTGGATGCAAAAGGCTTAGCTTGTCCAATGCCGATTGTAAGAACAAAGAAAACGATGAATACGCTAGAAGCAGGTCAAGTTTTAGAAGTGGAAGCGACTGATAAAGGCTCAAAGGCCGATATGAAAGCTTGGGCTGAAAGCACAGGGCATCAGTATATTGGAACAATTGAGGAAGGCGATGTACTTAAACATTATTTAAGAAAGTCTTCTGATGATGAGCCAACTGAAAGAAAGTATTCTCAAGTAATAAATAATGAACAGCTTCAAGAAAAACTACAAGCTGAAAATAAAATAGTGGTGCTGGATGTTCGAGAAACAGCAGAATATGCGTTCAATCATATACCGGGGGCAGTATCTATTCCTCTTGGTGAATTAGAAGAACGCATGAATGAACTAAATAAAGCTGAAGAAATTTATGTTGTATGTCGCTCTGGCAACAGAAGTGATATGGCTGCTCAAAAATTAGCGGCAAATGGTTTTGCAAAAGTAGTGAATGTAGTACCAGGTATGAGTGAGTGGACTGAAGGTAAGTAAATATATGATACCTGCATAATCTTAGATAGATTATGCAGGTTATAAAGAATATAGGGGTGTAAAAAGTAATATGAGTAAAAAAGTAGCAATTATCGCAAGTAATGGCGGATTATTTGATGCATACAAAGTGTTTAATATTGCAAATGCAGCAGCAGCAACAGATCAAGAAGTAGCAGTGTTCTTTACATTTGAAGGATTGAATTTAATTCATAAAGAAGGAAATCAACATCTTGAAATGCCAGCAGGAAAAGAACATTTTGCAGAAGGTTTTCAGAAAGCAAATGTGCCAACAATACCAGAACTTACAAGTATGGCTCAAGAAATGGGAGTTACATTTATTGGCTGTCAAATGACTATGGATGTAATGGGATTAACGAAGGAAGATTTTGTAGACGGCATTGAAGTAGGGGGAGCAGTAACATTTTTAGAATTTGCAAAAGATGCTGATGTAACATTGACGTTCTAAATTTTGACGCTCAAAATTTCCTGAATTTTTTTATTCTTTAATATACCATAGGGGGTAATTGTTAGTGATGAAAGTTATGTTAGCTAGTGAAGTGACGAAGAAAGTTTTTAATAAGGATGCATTATTCATTTTAGACGTTCGTAACGAAGATGCATTTGCAGATTGGAAAATTGAAGGCGAAAACTTCGAATATTTAAATGTTCCTTATTTTGATTTATTAGATGGTGTAGAAGGGATTATGGATCAGCTTCCAAAGGGTAAAGACATATTAGTAGTGTGTGCAAAAGAAGGTTCTTCTATTATGGTAGCTGAAATGCTGTATGAAGCAGGACTTGATGTTGCTTATCTTCAAGGAGGTATGAAAGCTTGGAGTGAGCATTTAGAGCCTGTAAAAGTTGGTGATTTAAAAGACGGAGGAGAAATTTATCAATTTGTTCGTATCGGTAAGGGGTGTCTTTCTTACATGGTTATTTCAAATGGAGAAGCGGCTATTATTGATGCAACGCGTATGAAGGATATTTTCTTAGATTTTGCTAAAGAGAAAGGTGTGGAAATCAAGCATGTGTTTGATACGCATCTTCATGCAGATCACATCTCAGGAGGACGTCATATTGCTGAAGCAACAGGTGCAACTTACTGGTTACCACCAAAAGATGCTGAAGAAGTACAGTTTGATTATGAGAAGCTAGAAGGCGGTAATGATGTAACAATTGGTCATACAACAATCAACATTCATGCCCTATATTCTCCAGGTCATACAATTGGTTCGACTTCTTTCGTAGTAGATGAGAAGTTCCTACTAACAGGTGATATTTTATTTATTGATTCCATCGGTCGCCCTGATCTAGCTGGTTTAGCAGATGATTGGGTAGGAGATTTACGAGAAACATTATATAGCCGTTATAAAGAACTTTCTGAAGAGTTAGTCGTCCTACCAGCTCACTTTATGATTATTGAAGAATTAAATGATGACGGAAGTGTTTCAGAGAAATTAGGAACGCTATTTGCTAAAAATCATGGTTTAAATATTGAGGATGAAGAAGAATTTAGAAATTTAGTATCAAAAAATCTTCCTCCACAGCCAAATGCATATCAAGAAATTCGTAAGACTAATATGGGTAAGATTACGCCAAATGAAGAAGAGCAACGTGAAATGGAAATCGGTCCTAACCGTTGTGCAGTTAGATAAGTAATTAGTAATAATGATTTCAAAAGATAAAGTGAAACTTTGCTCGGTGGGGGGCATTCATCCCCCACCGAGCATTAGTTGAACCAATCGGGTTCTTACAGGCGCTTGAGCTCCCACTTAAACGCCTTGCATTCGCTCTCATTTTGAAGTGGGAGTCTTAGCGCCTGTTTGAACGGGATAAATTTATGAATATTAAGGGATGGTAATGAAGATGATTAAAGCAGATCAATTTTTAGATGCAAAAGGTTTAGCATGTCCAATGCCAATTGTAAGAACTAAGAAAGCAATCAATACAATTGAAGCAGGAGAAGTATTAGAAATCCATACAACGGACAAAGGCTCACTAGCAGACTTAACAGCATGGACGAAATCAACAGGACATGAATTATTGGAAAGCTCTGAAGATAATGGTGTATTTAAGTTCTTCGTGAAAAAGGGAGAATAAGTTTCAGTAAATAGTAGATTTGTTAGGAGGGAGTATGTAGCCCCTCCTAATGCTGTTTCAGAAGATTAACAGGGAGGGGATTAGATGGATATAGGTTTTATCGTCACAATCTTCTTAATTGGGTTAGTGGGTTCTTTCATTTCTGGAATGGTCGGTATTGGAGGATCAATCATCAACTATCCGATGTTATTATATATACCTCCTTTACTAGGTTTCACAGCCTTCAGCGCGCATGATGTATCTGGTATAAGTGCCGTTCAAGTTGTATTTGCGACAATTGGAGGAGTATGGGCATACAGAAATAGTGGTTATTTAAATAAAAACCTAATTCTTTATATGGGTACGGCGATCTTAATTGGTAGTTTTGCAGGTGGATATGGTTCAGACTTAATGCCAGAAACCGCGGTTAATTTCATTTATGCGATATTAGCAACAATCGCTACAATTATGATGTTCATTCCGAAAAAAGGGTTAGATGATGTACCAGCTAATCAAGTAAAATATAATAAAATTTTAGCTGTAATCTTAGCTTTAATTGTTGGGATTGCTGCAGGAATTGTTGGAGCAGGTGGTTCCTTTATTTTAGTACCAATCATGCTTGTGGTGTTAAAGATTCCTACTCGAATGACAATAGCTACTTCTCTTGCTGTAGCCTTCATTTCTTCGATTGGCTCAACAATCGGTAAGATTTCAACTGGGCAAATATCATATTTACCAGCAGCTGTATTAATTGTTTCAAGTCTAATTGCCTCACCTATTGGAGCTAAGATTGGGCAAAAGATGAATACAAAAGTTTTACAAGTTGTTTTAGCCATTTTAATTATGGCAACAGCAATTAAGGTTTGGATGGATATTTTATAATGAAAAAGAGGCGTTCCAAAAGTGATTGCAATGAAAATCACTTTTGGGGCGCTTTTTTTGAAATGATAAGAATGTATATAATTTTGTGTGGTGTCTAGCTCCAGCGCCCGTTTTGCGCTTTTCTTATTCTATTTACTCTGTAATATTTGCTCTAGTTGTTCTAGGCAGTTTAATTGTAGCTCACATTGAGAATTAAAGTTTTTATAGACTAAATCCGTAAATGGGTCGAAGTCTCCAATATGTTGTTTCTTGATGTCCATTCCTGTTTTCATTTCTTCATACTTTGCTTGTAATTGTGCCTTTTGACTTTGAATGGCAGTTAAAAGCTGTTCGTTCTGCACAGAAATGTTACCCATTGTTAACATGGAAAGCCCCGTATAAAGCGATGCTGGAAGATTAAGCGACGACGATGAGAAAGATTCTAGTAATAATGAATTAAACTCAGCTTCACCTTGCTCTGTAATAGCATAGATAGCTTTTGAACGATTACCTGTTGTTTCGACAGAGGAAATAGTCACTAAACCTTCCTTATCCATCTTCTTAAGGGCATGATAGATGGAGCCGGGTAGAATACCAGCCCATACATCTGTTTTGCTTTCTAGTAATAACTGTTGAATTTCATAACCGGACATAGGTTTTACACGGAGTAGTCCTAGTACCATTAATCTTGTCATGTAGATACCTCAATCTTGATTATTTAATGTTGAATATATGTCTACAATGTATCATATTTTATTTTTGCATCGCAATTTTTCGTTTGAAAAAAAGTAAAGTAAAAGACTTGTTGAATGTTGCAAGGCTGAGCAAGAAAAATAATATTGAAAAGCCGATGATACTTGTTGCCATGACCGTAAAGGAACCATCATGGATCTGGAAGGCAACGCGGAAAGCCTCGGTTGTGTAATGAAATGGGAAGCACTTCCCAAGTAGTAACATCCAGTCTGGAGCACTTTGCAGAGAATAGAATGCTTCGCTACAGAAAATCATTTGAAAAAATAAGAGATTACTGAATATGTTGATTTGCCCTTCGTTCTTCGAGATATTACTAATCAAAAACCCTAATGCTGAAAAGCATAAAGAAGCCAGAAGAATAATTAATGTACATTGTAAAAGAAATATGGCAGTAAATGAAATGTCGAATAGAAAGAGTCCGAATAGTAAAAGTGTGATGTTAATCATGAAAGAAATCAATGTTCTAACCCCAATCATTAATGAAAGAAATGTACTCATTTTTAAAGGTGTAATTCGCAATAAACGATAAACACCACTACTTTTTTGACGGAAAATTTGAAAAGCTAATCCTTGTAGATTCCAAAATAAAATACTTAAGCTAATGGTTCCTGTTAGAAAGGTTAATTGGTAGGAGTTGGAGTCAATATAATACCTACCGCCCATTAACAAACCGATTGGAAAGAAAATTGCATAGAATAAAGAAAGTTTATCATTCAAAGTATCCTTCAGCATTAAACGAATCATTGTCATTCATGAACACCATCCTTTGTTAAATTTATATATAATTCTTCTAAATTTTGAACGCCATATTGAGCACAGAGCTCTGAGGCAGTACCTTCTGCAATTTTTGTTCCACTGTGGAAGAAAAGGATACGGTCAGCGAGCTTTGTAACTTCGTCCATATCATGTGATGTGATTACGACAGTTGTTCCTTGTTTCTGAATTTCTGTAATCGTTTGATGGACTTCTTTTCTTGCACGTGGGTCTAGTGCTGCTGTAGGTTCATCAAGAAAAACGAGTTCTGGTAGATGGACGAGAGCAAGCCCAATTGATAATCTTTTTTGCTGTCCTCCTGATAGTTTTGTAACTTCCGTATTTGCGACAGATTCCAGTGAGCACAAGCGTAAAATATGAGTTAGTTGCCCCTCGCTCAGCTTCCTTTTATAAAAGTTAGCGAATAGTAACAAATTTTCTTTGGCAGTCAAGCCAGGGAAGAAAGGTGTAGATTGCAATTGAACGCCTACTAAAGAACGGTAATTAGTAGACCAAAATTGCACTTCACCTTTTGTAGGGTGTTGTATACCAAGAATTAAATCTAATGTAGTGGATTTACCAGAACCATTTGGACCTATAATCATAATGACTTCCCCTTTTGAAATACTAAATGAAAGATCATGAACGGCTTTTGTAGAAGAGAAGCTTTTTTCTAGATGGATAATATTTACTAATTGGTTTTGCACTTCTATATCCTCCTTTTATTCAATATTATTTATTCAACGTTGACTATTTTGGTTGTAATTTGCTTTTTTATATTTGTAAAGCCCCTTTTATTTTTCATTTTACTTAGTCTAAATGAAAAAAAGCATTCACTTTAGTGAATGCTTAAATTGAGAATTCGAGAATATAATTGAGAAAATTTTGTTTAAGCTTGTCGAATAACTTCTTTAGGTACTTCTAGTCCTAGACCTTCAGCGATACGAGTTCCATATTCAGGATCTGCTTTATAGAAGTGACCGATTTGACGTAATTTAATTTCGTCTTTCGTAACGGGTTTCATAGCGCCGACAATATTATTTACAAGACGAGTACGCTCTGCAGGTGATAATAGGCGATATAGGTCACCTGCTTGTGTATAGTGGTCATCGTTATCATAAGCTACGCTGTCTGCTACACCTGAAACAGGCATGGATGGACGTTTATGTTCTGGTGCTTCTGCCGGTCCTCCAAAGCTGTTTGGTTCATAGTAAACGGACTTACCACCGTTGTTATCAGGACGCATGAATCCATCGCGCTGATATGTGCTAAACGGACATTTCGGTGCATTGATTGGTAGTGCGTTATGGTTTGCTCCTACACGATAACGATGGGCATCTGCATAAGCGAATAAACGACCTTGTAGCATTTTATCAGGTGATACATCAATACCAGGAACTAGTGTGCCAGGTGAGAATGTAGCTTGTTCAACTTCTGCAAAATAGTTTTCAGGATTGCGATTTAACACCATACGACCTACTTCAATTAACGGGTAATCCTTTTGTGACCAAACTTTTGTTACATCGAATGGATCAAAGCGGTATATGCTAGCTTCTTCAAATGGCATGATTTGAACACATAGTTTCCAAGAAGGGAAGTCACCATTCTCAATTGCATTGAATAATTCTTCCGTATGGAAATCTGGATTCTCACCCGCCACTTTAGCAGCTAAATCAACATCCATATTTTTAATACCTTGCTCTGTTTTGAAGTGGAATTTTACCCATACACCTTCACCTTCTGCATTTACCCATTGATAAGTATGGCTACCGTACCCGTTCATATGACGGAATGTAGCAGGGATACCACGATCAGACATTAGAATGGTTACTTGATGTAGTGATTCAGGTGATAGTGACCAGAAATCCCATACAGCTGTTGGATTTTTTAAATGTGTTTGAGGATCTCTTTTTTGAGTATGAATGAAATCAGGAAACTTAATAGCATCGCGAATAAAGAAAACAGGTGTGTTGTTACCAACTAAATCATAGTTTCCTTCCTCTGTATAAAACTTCACTGCAAACCCACGTGGGTCACGTACTGTATCGGAAGAGCCAAGCTCACCAGCAACAGTTGAGAAACGAGCGAATAAAGGAGTGCGCTTACCAACTTCAGATAGAAACGCTGCTTTTGTATATTGCGTTACATCATTAGTAACTTCGAAGTAACCATGTGCACCAGCACCTTTTGCGTGAACAACACGCTCAGGCACACGTTCTCTGTTGAAATGAGCTAGTTTTTCTAGCAAATGAACATCTTGTAGCAAAGTAGGGCCATGTGCTCCTGCCGTTTGCGAATTTTGGTTGTCACCAACAGGTGCACCCCAGCTAGTTGTTAGATGATTTTTATTATTACTCATAAGAAATCCCCCTTATGTAAATTATAATTATTATAAAGTAATACTAAATGCATTTAAGTTAAAAATCAATACCTAAATTAAAATAATTATAATTTATTAATTAAAATATTTATTCGTATGGATACAGTGTTAATATTCATTTAACTATATGATTGTAAATGTAAAAGTAGGACAAGAAATGTCCAATCGAAGCAATATCTTCCTCTTTCAGTGTAGCGCTTTACCACTTCGAGCTAATTTGTTAAGTTACAGGATTACTAGAAATGATGGAACCTTTATTTGATTTGTTAATGATACGGATATTGATACTGTAACAACTATTTTCACTGCCATAGATCATCCTGGATTAGGAACATCCACATATTCACTAGAAGGTGCACTAGTCGCCTCTTCAGCTCCCGGTACTTCATTTGAACAAATCGCAACATCTATTTTCACAGCACAGCATTTCGTGAATCAAGAAGAGAATGGGTAAGAATTAAAAAAAACCACATCTATTGGCTGAATAGATGTGGTTTTTCATTTTTAAGCTTGATAATCTTCTAATTTTTTATTCTTTTGTTTAAATGGCCAAAATGCTTTATTTCCGAGCAATACTACGATGGCTGGTACGAGCATCGAACGAATGATAAATGTATCGAGCAATATGCCAAGAGCAACAATGAATCCAAATGTAAATAGTTCCATTATTGGCTGTGTTGTAAGAACTGCGAAGGTAGCAGCAAGTATTAATCCAGCTGACGAAATCACGCCTCCAGTATATGTTACCCCTCGTTGTACTGCTTCTTTCATGGAGAAGTGACCAACTTCTTCTTGAATTCTTGATATCAGCATGATGTTATA
The DNA here is from genome assembly GCF_000380245.2 of Bacillus massiliigorillae. Taxonomy (GTDB): domain Bacteria; phylum Bacillota; class Bacilli; order Bacillales; family DSM-1321; genus Bacillus_AD; species Bacillus_AD massiliigorillae. The sequence goes on along the minus strand of NZ_HG428745.1, from coordinate 199,885 downwards.
GTCAACGCCTAGTGCTACTAAGAATACGAATGTATACAGCGGTATCCTAGAGCTGACGGCATCAACACCGAAAATGGCATCAAGTAGGAATGTTCCGATCCCTAAAGCTGAGAAGAACGATAGTAAAATGGTTCCCATCATATAAATTGGTGCAATGATGGAACGTGTTAAAATACCTAGCATAATCGTAATAAATATTGTTACAAGTGAAACGACAAGTAATGTATCTCGGTCATTGGCTCTGTCGATATCAGCTTGTAGTGCTGTTTCTCCTGAAAAATAAAGTGAAAATGTTTCTTTTGTATCACTGTCTTTTAACATTTGATCTGTATTCTTTTGGAGATTTTTTACCACATCCATTGCTTTTTGTGAATATGGATTATCCTTTAACGTTAATTGTAATTTAGCGGCTTTTCCATTTTCAGATAAGGTACTTGAGAAATCTCGTTTTATTGCTTCAGGCGTTGGTGAAATACTTTCAACACCTTTTTGTTTCTCAAGTTCAGCGGCTAATTCTGCTAATTGTTCACCATTTATTTTTTCGTTAGACGTTATTAAGACTGTAGTTGGTGCTAAACTACCTGGTGAATATTTCTCTTCAAGAATTTCAAAGCCTTGACGTGATTCTAAATCTTCAGGGAAAGATTTTAATAAGTTGAATGAGAATTGCATGTTAAACACATTAGCTGAGAATGCAAGCATGATGATTGTAATAACAATGGCAATAATTCCTGGACGCTTCGTTACAAATGTTCCTAATTTACTCCACACAGTTATTTTTTCTTTTTGTACTTTATTTGGTTTTGGAATGAATGGCCAAAAAGCAATTTTACCAAACAAAGTGAATAGCGCTGGTACAAGTGTTAATCCTCCAATGACGATGATGAACATAGCGATTGCAAAGACAGGAGCGAAATTTCGATATGCTGCATCACTTGCAAAGAATAGGATTAGAACGGACACAATGACAGTTGCTCCGCTAAAGAAAATAGGCTCAGCTACATGTTTCATCGCATTTTGCATGCTTTGGTATTTAGTGTGACCTGCTTTAAGCTCTTCACGGAATCGTGCGAAGATAAATAGCGAATAGTCTGTAATTGCTGCAAATAACAGAATGGACATGATGGAGAGCGTCTGAGAATCTAAGAAGACACCAGCTTTTCCAACTAGACCTAATATTTTATCGGTAACTTGATACACAATTCCACATGCGAGCAATGGAATAATTGCAAGAAGCGGAGAGCGATAAATGACTACAAGTAATACTAAAATTAACGCTACTGTTGATAAAATTAAAACGACATCAGCATTTTCAAATAACTTTGTTGCGTCGGCTGCAATAGCTGCAGGACCTGTCATATAGTATTGAACAGAATTTGAAACGTTGTCTTTTGTCTCTTTTTCAATTTTTTTAATGGCTGCTGACATTTCCTTAGCCTCTAAATTTGGAAGCAGGGTTACAGGTAAAGAAATACTCGTTCCATCTTCCGACACAAATGCTTGAAGCACTTGAGAAGGCATTTGATACAATGGTAAAACTTCTTTTACAGATTTGATTTTTGCTTCATCAATAGCTTTACTAGCTTTTGCAATGCTCGATAATTCTTCTGTTGTGAGTGGCTTATCGGACGTAAATACGAGTATTGCAGGTGTACTTGCATCGTTTGAGAAATAGCGATTCATTTCTTTTTTTGCTTGTTCGGATAAGGCGCTTTCTGGTAGACCGCTTCCGTCTTTTGGAGAAATTGCATCTCTAGATGATGGTGCTAATGCAGATAGTAACACCATTAGTAGTACCCAAATGGAAAGTGTAATCCCTACGCCTCGTTTAGAACGAGCAACTTTTGCTACACTTTTAAACATGAATAATCCCCCTTGTAATTTTTCCGACAGTAGTGTCGGATATTCTAAAAAAAAGATGAAGACCTCTTTTTAGATAACTGGTAAAATTATCACATAAAAAAAGAAAAGGCGTCAATGTTTATGCTCCGACGCCATTTAGGATGAAATCTATCATTTCGTTTAATCTTTCTTCTTCCGATTGTTTTCGAAGATTTGGTATTTGAATTAAGTTGAACATGATATAGGAAATAAATGTATTATCTACTTCTTTGCGTAGCAAGCCGGTTTGTTTTGCTTCTTTAATGATCTCTAAACTATATAAGTATATTTGTCTGGACAGTTCTCGAACTGGTTTCACTCGTTCTGCATCTTTTGATTGCTCTTCCATTTGTGTTAACATTGTAATCACTTGTTGAACATGAGAATATTTCAAAAAGATTCGTAAAAATTCACGTATTTTTTCTTTGATATCACTGATTTTCATAATCTTTTTACAATCTTCGACACGTTCAAAAGCAAATATATGAATATATGCAATAATTAACTCATCTTTATTTGCATAGTATTCATAGATAGTGCTTCTACCGACTCCTAGTCTTTCGGATAATAAGCGAAAATGAAAAGCATTATAGCCTTTCTCTAACAGTAATTTCTCTGTTTCTGCCATTAATTCATGATGTTCAATTCTCTTTTTTCGTGCCATTTGCATGAATCCTTTCATTCATCATTATGTTTCATTATGACACGAATTGTATTGCCCTACAATCAACTCTATTGGAAATACAATCCGTTATATATCGGCTCCTGTGAACTGATATAATAGTATGTAGTTAATAGATTCATGGAAGTTGTGGTAGTTCGAGGTGACGTATATGCAGGAATTGAAACATCAAATAGATGAATTGTTTAAAGATTTTCCCGATAGTGAGGAAACTAAGGTAAAGAAACAAGCTTTTGAAGCAAACTGTAAAGAGCTTCTTGCTAACCAAATGAAAAAAGAAAAGCGAAATTATATGAAGAAAATTCATTTTGGTTATTCAGTTTGTGGAAGTGTATTGATTATTTCTTTCTTTTTATTTATTAATATGTATTATTCTCCAAGTGTTATTTGGTTTGTTTATCCTACTTTTGCTGTTTTATGGTGGCCTTTAACGATTTATTTTTATGTACATAAGAATAAGAATTAGATATTTTAATTAAGTAATAGATGTGTTATTTTGTATATAAATGATAATCCAATAGAAAAAATGTTTTCTAGGGTTCCGTAGCTGCATAGCTAGCCTGGTCCGAGAGAAAACTCATTGTTATTACAATGTCACGGAAGGATAAAAGCCTGGGAGATTAGATGATTCTATTCTCACGGGCTTTTTTGAGTTTGTGATTATTTAGAGGAGGAATGAAAAGATGAATAAAGAATGGTTGAAGGTTTTTATTGCAGCTTTTTTTGAAGTTTTTTGGGTGATTGGACTAAAGCATGCTGACAATACTTTGGAATGGATAGGTACGATTATTTGTATTGCAATTAGTTTTTACTTGATGATTATGGCAGGAAAAGAATTACCTGTAGGTACCGTCTATGCTGTATTTGTAGGGCTAGGAACCGCAGGAACGGTGTGTTCAGATATTCTCTTTTTTGGCGAGTCATTCAGCTGGGTGAAAATGATTTTAATCATTATTTTATTAGCTGGTGTGGTTGGCCTTAAATTAGTGACGGGTGAGAAGAAGGGAGAGGGAGCATAATGGCTTGGGTTTATTTGATTTTAGCAGGATTGTTTGAAATGACAGGTGTTATGATGATCAATCGATTTCATGAACAAAAAAACAAGTCTTCATTCACGATGATGCTTTTAGCATTTACAGCAAGCTTTCTTTTTCTAGCCATTGCTATGCTTGATTTGCCAATGGGGACAGCGTATGCAATTTGGACAGGTATTGGTGCCTCTGGTGGAGCAATCATAGGCATGCTTCTTTATAATGAACCGAAAAACTGGAAACGAATACTGTTTATTTTTATGATATTAGGGTCGGCTGTTGGTTTAAAATTGGTTTCTTAATTTTTTATTAAAAGTCAGCACAATTTTTTGAATCCTTAATAACACATTATTTTTATTTAATGTCAGACATTATGTAGGGTAAATAAAAGAGGATAGATGAGTAGAATGAAATATGCTCTATCTATCCTCTTTTGTACTACAAATGACCGCATTTACAACAACAAGTTTTTATACTGTTGTACTAACGCACCCGTTTAGCTTATAATATCCGCGTTTTGTTGGTAGTACCCAGAAATGATCATTTTGAAAGATATTTGCTAGAGTAAAACGTAAACTTCTATTTTGAGAACTCTATATAGCTTATGAATAAGACTACTGTGTTTTTACCATATATCATATTGTGCACTTTCAATACTCCAATGAACATTCTCTATATAATCTCTTAAAGCAGTCAAATCATTCTCTTTGAAATACTCTAGTATTTTTTGATGCTCTTCGTTCGTTTTCAAAAGCAAATCCTGGATTTCATTTGAGTTGATATTGCAGTATTCATTTCCAATAAAAAAGTCCTTATATTTCTCTAATGATTCAATAAGAATTTTATTTTGACACTTGAAAATATAAACATCATGAAATTGCCTTTGTAGCTCATTGTATTTTGTATACAATTTATTTTTTATTGCCGAATTCATGGCGTCAATAAGAAATTGCATATTTGAAAAATCATTCTCATCCAAATAAGGAATTGACAATATGGCGGCTTTTGCATCTAGAAGACCAATCAACTGATAAATGTTCTTTGCGTCTTGTTGACTTAGTTTTTTGATTTTAAAACCTTTTCTTGGAGTATGTTCTAGTATTCCGTCCGAAGCAAGTTGAAATAAAGCCTCTCTCACAGGAGTTCTACTTATATTCAGTTTTTCAGCGATATATTGCTCTGTTAGTTTGTCACTTCTTGTTAATTTCCCACTACTAATTTCTTCCGAAATGAAATTGTAAATATTCCGTTTTTGCGATGAGTAATTTTGCATACTAATTCTCCTCTTGAACTTTCTACTATAAGTATAACAATTCTCATACAATCTTTAAATATTATTTTTTTAATATAATTGACAAGTCTGAATTTAGTATTGTATATTGTATACATAAGGAACATTTAATACAAAAAACAATAGGAAGAAGGAATGAAAAATGTTTAAAAATGTTATTGTAAGAGTACCTGCAAGCAGTATTTCAGAAGGCATTACAAGTGCTAGCTTAGGAAAGCCTATTTACGAAAAAGCACTTATGCAACACGAGAACTATGTAAGCGCTCTCACTAAGACAGGTGTTGAAGTAACAGTACTTGAACCTAAAGAAGCATTCCCTGATTCATGTTTTGTTGAAGATGTTGCGTTATGTACTAGTAAATGTGCCATTATTACAAGACCAGGTGCAGAAACGAGACAAAAAGAAGTGCAGTTAGCCGATATGAAAGAAGCACTTGGAAAGTTTTATGAGCATATTGAACAAATTGAAGCTCCTGGAACTGTTGAAGCAGGGGATATTATGATGGTTGGAGATCATTTCTACATAGGTGAATCTGCTCGTACAAACAAAGAAGGAGCAAATCAAATGATTGCTATTCTTGAGAAATATGGATTAAGTGGATCCATTGTTACTTTAGAAAAGGTTCTTCATTTAAAAACAGGGCTAGCATATTTAGAAAATAATAATCTATTAGTTGCTGGTGAATTTATTGATGATCCTGAATTCGCTAAATTTAATAAAATAGTCGTACCTGAAGATGAAGCTTATGGTGCGAACTGTATTTGGGTCAATGATTATGTATTGGTTCCAGAAGGATACCCTACTGTTCAAAAGAAAATCGAAGAACTTGGTTATAAAGTTCTTGTAGTTGATACTTCGGAGTTTAGAAAAATCGATGGTGGCTTAAGTTGTCTATCTCTTCGATTCTAAATGATAAGGTTAACATCCTTATGAAAATAATCTTTTAGCGTACATTCGAAAGCGACAATGTAGAGCATAGTTTCAGTACTTCACTGAACTGGAGCTATGCTTTATTTAATGTAATCCTACATAGATTATGACTATATAAACGAGGAAGTGACAAGACAAATGGAATCAAGTGAAAAAAAGTTAAACTTACTCTCGTTAGTCGGTATTATTATGAGCGCCATTATTGGTGCTGGAATATTTAATTTAATGTCTGATATGGCAAATACAGCTTCTGCCGGTGCAACGATCTTAGGTTGGTTAGTGGCAGGTATCGGTATGGGGTCTCTTGCATTTTGCCTAATGAATTTAAATATAAAGCGACCGGATTTAGATGCAGGTATATTTAGTTATGCGAAAGCAGGATTTGGTAATTATATTGGGTTTAATTCCGTATGGGGATATTGGATTTCTGTCATCCTTGGAAATGTTGCCTTTGGAACATTGTTATTTAGTGCGATAGGATATTTTATTCCGATTTTTTCAGGTGGCCAGAACGTTGCTTCTATTATTGGTGCTTCCATAATCTTGTGGACTATACATTTCATAATCTGTCAGGGGCTGGACAAGGCTGCTTTTATCAATACCCTTGTAATGATTGCGAAGCTTGTGCCAATCGTCATTTTCCTTGTATGTGTGATTGGTGCTTTTAATGTAGGTGTCTTTACGCAAGATTTTTGGGGAACGCTGAGTGGGAATTTCCACTTCAATGACGTATTGAACCAGGTAAAGGGAACGATGCTTATCACGGTTTGGGTATTTATTGGAATCGAAGGAGCTGTCGTTTTTTCTGGTCGTGCAAAAAAACGTAGTGATGTAGGTAAGGCTACATTATTAGGATTCGCAGCAGTAACACTCATCTATATGATGGTAACGGTACTTTCTTATGGTATTATGACACAACAAGAATTGAGCAATCTAGATCAACCCGCAATGGCATTTGTTTTAGAAAAAATCATTGGAAAAGCAGGGGCAGTGATTGTAAATCTTGGCGTTATTATTTCTATATTAGGAGCTTGGATGGCAAATACGTTACTTGCTGAAGAAGTGTCTTATCAAGCTGGGAAGGATCGCATCTTTCCGAAAGTCTTTCTTAAAGAAAATGCTTCAGGAATGCCAGTTAATGCGTTACTCATTACAAATTCGATTGTTCAGTTGTTCTTGTTATCCTTCTTAATCACGGATCAAGCATATACAGCTATGGCTTCTTTAGCTTCTTCTACAATTTTGTTACCTTATGCTTGTGTAGCATTGTACCAATTAAAATATACACTTACGGTTAAAAAAGAATCGGATTTTATGAAGAATATCATATTAGGATCTATCTCGACAGTCTACATGCTATGGCTAGCATACGCATCGGGGTTATGGTATTTATTGTTGACTGTAGTACTCTTTTTTCCAGGTACAATTATCTTTGTATATGTACAAAAATCGTATCAAAAACCAGTTTTTCGTACGTATGAAAAATTTATAGCAGGAATATTAAGTATTTTATTTATCCTTTGCTTACTTGAATTAGCAAACATTATTTAGACTTTTTCATAGATTAACAGACCTTTGTTAAATCAAACATGATTAGAGGAGAGATGTAGGATGAAAAAAACAGTTTTTCAAGGAAGAAGTTTCTTAGCAGAGAAGGATTTTAGTAGAGAAGAACTCCAATACTTAATTGATTTTTCCGAGTACTTAAAAGACCTGAAAAAACGAGGCATTCCTCATCGTTATCTAGAAGGCAAAAATATAGCTTTGTTGTTTGAAAAAACCTCAACTCGAACAAGAGCCGCTTTCACTACGGCAGCCATTGATCTTGGTGCACACCCTGAATATCTTGGTAAAGACGATATTCAATTAGGAAAGAAAGAATCTGTTGAAGATACAGCAAAAGTGTTAGGGCGGATGTTTGACGGTATTGAATTCCGAGGATTTAGCCAAAAGGTAGTGGAACAGTTGGCTGAATTTTCAAGTGTACCTGTATGGAATGGATTAACGGATCAATGGCATCCAACACAAATGATTGCGGATTTCCTAACGGTTCAAGAAAATTTTGGTCGTCTAGAAGGCATTAATATGGTTTACGTAGGCGATGGACGTAATAATGTTGCTAACTCTTTACTTGTTACCGGAGCAATATTAGGAGTTAATATGCGAATCGTCGCACCAGAAACTTTATTCCCAGAAGCAAATATTATTGCATTAGCAGAGGGTTATGCTAAAGTGTCTGGTGCAGAAATCATGATTACTGACGATGTGACCAAGGGTGTAGATGGCGCTGATGTACTTTACACAGACGTCTGGGTTTCGATGGGGGAAGAAGAGAAATTTGAAGAACGTATTACATTATTGAAGCCTTACCAAATTAACATGGATATGGTGAAGAAAACAAAGAATGATAATCTTATCATTTTACATTGCTTACCAGCCTTTCACGATACAGAAACGGTGTATGGTAAACAAATGGCTGAACGTTTCGGTGTGAAAGAAATGGAAATCACGGATGAGGTATTCCGTAGCCAATATGCACGGCAATTTGACCAAGCTGAAAATCGCATGCACTCCATCAAGGCAATTATGGCTGCAACACTCGGAAACTTATTTATTCCCCGTGTATAAGGAAAAGTATCAAATGGTGAAGATCTGATTTTTTACATTAGAAAAAAGGAGAAGATCTGATGATTAAACGGAAAGCTGTCGTCGCTCTTGGTGGAAATGCGATATTATCAACAGATGCATCAGCTCATTACAATATATTTTCTTAACTAGTGAAGAAAAATATTTCTTTAGCAATTGCTAGTAATAAAATAACAAGAATTTGAAGCTGTGACAAAAACATTTTAGCCCAAAGAAAATCCGAACCAATATGAAATTCTAAATAGAGTTTCATATTAGTTCGGATTTTTTGCTTATTTGTCTAAAAGGTGAGACATTTTAGTTATGTCCCAGTTTCTATTTTTGTTATATTTGCAAAGATTTAACCTTCGAGCATTTTTTCTAAATCTCTATCAATAATAAATACTTCAATTCTTTCACCTGTTTTCGTACTAATATCGCTATGACTCGATAGTACTTGACACTCTGTGTAACGCTCTACAATTTCTTCGAAGTTTTCACTATACATTTCGCGTAGAATTTGACGTGCTTTTTTTACAAGTTTTCGTCCGTTATCATGCTTTACTAAATGCTTTTCTTCAACGGTTAAAGCACCTTTTGATCGGACAATAATCATATCTTTGACGATATATGTTTTTGTTTCTTGTGGTCCTCTCCCGATTAAATCTCTTTGTAACTTTATAAATGCCTCACTTAACTCATTTTCTAACTTTTTTTTGTTTAGAGCCAATATCCATTCCTCACTTCATTTAGATATAAATTATATTTAAATAGTTTGTTTCAGAGAGAATTTTACAATATGACATTAATTTGTTATTTATTTGTACCATTTTGTTTATACTTTTGAAAGAAATGAAATAGAGAGAATTTTAATGAAATAATGAGATTTAGAGGGAAAAGATAAGAAAAATAAGCTGAAATGAATAAATTTAGTTATTTTTTGCTGAAATTTTTCGTTTGCATAATGCTCTTAACCACGTTATTATGAATTCAAATTTAATTCGGCCTAGTCTCGTAACGAGAGCGGAGGAACCAATCTTTTGGGGTTAATTCTACATGCGTAGAAGGGATGAGAGACAATCTCTTTCGCCATCCTACCCGTCAGCTAACTTCGTCGGCTAAAGCGAAGGAGGTCCTAAAGACCACCTTATTCAAGGGGCTTTTTTTATGCGATTATTCGTAGAAAAGGAGCTATTTGAACGAATTTTGTAGGTCTTTTTATTATGCCTATAAATTGAAAAAGTGCAAATGGAAGACGGAACGCAAAGGTAGCTAGCGCTAGCTGGGCGTTAAGTAGACCAATGCTTACTTTTTCTCCAATTTAAAGTTGAATGTGCAAAGAAGAACGGATTATATGTGCTTTTTTAAGACTATATTCGTTTCTATTCTTGTACGATTATTTTCAACGTGGAGAAAAGTATGCATTGGTCTTTTTTGTTTGGCATAAAAGGAGGATGGCTTAGCTGAACTTCATATAAGCAATTACTTTGAAAAAGTTTTACGTGTAGTTTGAATTCAAAATGCTGGAGGCGAAAAAAAATGTTGGATGTTCTTATGATTGGAATCATCATTCTCTCGACATCGTTAATGGTGGGATTTATTAAATATGCTTCTTCTGAAATTGAAAAAGGAAGTGAGTAATATGGGCGTTATTTTATTTGCTCTAGGTTGTTGTGTTTCTTTGTATTTATTATATGCGTTATGTAATCCAGAAAAATTCTAATCATATAGGAGGATGGACGGCTTGGTCATGAGTATCGTTTCCATTATTATTGCTTTGCTTATTATAGGCATCATGATAAAACCAACTGGTATTTATTTAGCAAACGCTTTTGATTATAACAAAACAAAAATAGATCGCTTTTTTGGAGGATTTGAAAATCTTATATATAAAGTGACGGGAGTGAAACAAGAAAACCAAAGCTGGAAGTTATATGCGTTATCTTTTTTACTCGTAAATGTTTGTACAGTATTTCTGACGTATTTGGTTTTTCGATTACAAGGTGTGTTGCCTTTAAATCCAAACCATATTGCAGGAATGGAGCCAACATTGGCTTTTAATACAGCTATCAGCTTTATGGCAAATACGAATTTACAGCATTATAGCGGAGAGTCAGGCTTGTCTTATTTATCTCAAATGGTTGCGATTGTTTTCTTAATGTTCGTTTCACCTGCTACGGCTCTTGCATCCGTAATGGCGATTATTCGAGGATTAGCTGGTAAAGGTCTTGGCAACTTCTTCGTGGATTTAACAAGAAGTATCACTCGTGTATTTTTACCGATTGCTTTTATTGCGGGATTAATCTTTGTAGCGTTAGGTGTTCCACAAACTTTAGAGCCCACTGTGACGGCACATACGGTTAGTGGAGAGGAACAAGAGATTGCTAGAGGTCCAGTAGCGGCATTTTTAGCTATTAAAGAGGTTGGTAATAACGGTGGTGGATTCTTTGGCGCAAATTCAGCGCATCCTTTTGAAAATCCGAATGCAATGAGTAACTTTTTACAAATTTGGCTTATGTTACTGCTACCAACGGCACTGCCTTTCGCATACGGCAAAATGGTAGGCAATCGAAAACAAGGACGAATTTTATTTACAGTTATGGCGGTTATGTTTGTCATTATGTTGAGTACTTCACTTACTTCTGAATTCAATGGAAATCCAGTCCTTGGTGAAATGGGGTTACAAGCAAATCAAGGAAGTATGGAAGGAAAAGAAGTGCGATTTGGTGTTGGGGATTCAGCGTTTTACTCTGTTGTTACAACAGCTGCGGAAACAGGTGCTGTCAATACGATGCATGATACATTAACGCCAATTGGTGGCATGATTCCATTGATGAACATGATGCTCAATACAATCTTCGGCGGCGTTGGTGCAGGTTTTATTAACGTATTGATGTACTGTATCATCGCGGTATTTTTATCAGGACTTATGGTAGGAAGAACACCAGAATTTCTAGGTAAGAAAATAGAAGGTAGAGAAATGAAAATCATTGCTCTTACGCTTCTCATTCATCCGTTATTAATATTAGGTGCTTCAGCGATTGCTCTTTGGACTCCGCTTGGGTCGGATAGTATTTCGAATCCAGGGTTTCATGGCCTTACACAAATTGTGTATGAATTTACTTCTTCAGCTGCGAATAATGGTTCGGGCTTTGAAGGGTTGGCTGACGCAACGCCATTTTGGAATATTTCAACTGGAATTGTCATGTTCTTTGGTAGATGCTTTAGCATTATTGCGATGATTGCTGTTGCTGGTTCATTGGCTAGTAAAAGACTAGTACCTGAAACGGTAGGTACGTTTCGCACAGATACATCGTTATTTGGAGGAATCTTATTAGGCTCCATCATTATTGTAGGTGCCTTAACGTTCTTCCCAACATTGGTTTTAGGACCGGTCGCGGAACTTTTAACTTTATAAGATGGAGGATGGAATACGATGGGAAAACCAGCCGTTAAAGAACAGTCAAAACACGGTGTAAGTATAAAAGTGAAAAATAAAGTAAATGAGGATGCGGAAGGTGACACACTCTTCGACCAACCTCACTCTTCACAAAGTCTATTAATAAAGGATGCTATTAAACAAGCGTTTATAAAATTAAATCCGGCAATTATGATTAAAAATCCAATCATGTTTGTCGTGGAAGTAGGCTTTATTGTAACGTTGATTTTATCATTTGCTCCAAATTTATTTGGAGATAGTGGGTCAGAGGTTTGGTTTAACATTACGGTTTCAATTATTTTATTGCTCACTATTTTATTTGCCAACTTTGCAGAATCATTGGCGGAGGGACGAGGAAAAGCACAAGCCGATTCATTAAAGCAATCGAAGAAAGATATACCTGCTAATCTCTTAAAAGGTGAGAAGGTTGTAACGGTATCATCTGCAACCTTGAAAAAAGGAGATATTGTCATCGCTTCTGAGGGGGAGTTTATTCCTGGAGATGGTGAAATCATTAAAGGGTTAGCTTCCATTGATGAATCAGCTATTACGGGTGAGTCCGCACCTGTTATTAAAGAAAGCGGAGGCGACTTCTGTTCGGTAACAGGAGGAACGAAGGTGGTCAGCGATTGTATTACGGTGAAGATTACAAGTGATCCTGGTGAGTCATTCTTAGACCGTATGATTTCTTTAGTAGAGGGTGCTGAACGTAAAAAAACGCCGAATGAAATCGCATTGAATACGGTATTAACAAGTTTAACGCTCATTTTTATGATTGTGGTTATGGCTCTGCCGTTCTTTACGAAATATTTAGGATTTACGATAGATGTGCCGGTTTTAATTGCTTTATTAGTTTGTTTAATACCGACTACAATTGGGGGCTTACTTTCAGCAATCGGTATTGCAGGAATGGATCGTGTAACGCAATTCAATGTAATCGCTATGTCTGGTAAAGCAGTAGAAGCTTCTGGAGATATTCATACGATTATTCTTGATAAAACGGGTACCATCACATTTGGTAATCGGATGGCGAGCGAATTCATTCCCATTGGTGACTCGACTGACCAGGAAGTTCAACACTATAGTGTAGTTACATCTTTACAAGATGATACACCAGAAGGGAAATCTGTTATTGAATTAGCGAAAACAATGGGAACAGTTGTGAAAGAATCATTGATTGATGGCGCAGAGATTATTCCGTTTAAAGCTGAAACAAGAATGAGTGGGTTAGATTTTCCTGATGGTCGGAAGGTTCGTAAAGGTGCTGTAGATGCTATTAAGACGTGGGTACAAGGACAAGGTGGCTTTGTTCCGCAAGATTTAGATGAAAAAGCGAATATAATTGCGAAAAAAGGTGGCACACCATTAGCTGTTGCTGTGAACTATCAAATTATCGGTTTAATTTATTTAAAGGATACGGTTAAACCGGGTATGAGAGAAAGATTTGAAAAACTACGTCAAATGGGGATTAAAACCGTTATGTGTACGGGAGATAATCCGTTAACAGCAGCTACGATTGCGAAAGAGGCTGGCGTAGATGAGTTTATTGCAGAATGTAAGCCTGAGGATAAAATCGATGTTATTCGCTATGAACAAAGTCAGGGTAAACTTGTGGCAATGACGGGTGATGGAACGAATGATGCTCCAGCGCTTGCTCAAGCAGATGTTGGATTGGCGATGAATTCTGGTACAACAGCAGCAAAAGAAGCGGCTAATATGGTTGATTTAGATTCTAATCCAACGAAAATCATTGAAGTAGTAGAAATAGGAAAGCAACTGTTAATGACGCGTGGTGCTTTAACAACCTTTAGTATCGCAAACGATGTTGCTAAATATTTCGCAATCATCCCAGCGATGTTTATGGTTGCGATACCTGAAATGGACACGCTCAATGTAATGGGCTTACATTCATCGGAATCAGCTATTTTATCAGCATTAATCTTTAATGCGATTATCATACCATTGCTTATTCCTTTAGCAATGAGAGGAATTGCGTATAAGCCGATGAGTGCAAATACTTTATTAAAAAGAAATTTAGGCATTTATGGGTTAGGTGGGGTCATTGCACCGTTCATTGGAATTAAACTCATTGATTTGTTGTTAGGATTATTCATGTAAAAGCCAATCTAATAAAGAAAGAGGTTTGAATGCTCATGAAAGAGCTGAAAAGCATCGTTAGCCCTGTAATCAGAATTAGTTTAGTATTCATGTTGATTTGTGGTTTGATTTATCCGTTAGTTTCAACTGGAGTTGCGCAAGCTTTTATGCAGAAAAAAGCTGATGGTAGTTTAGTTTATAATGCTCATCATGAAGTGATAGGTTCGGAGTTGATAGGACAAAACTTTTCTGACCCAAAATATTTTCATGGAAGAATTTCAAGTATCGAGAACAATGCGAATGGATCAGGTTCTAATAATTATGCACCTTCTAATAAGGATTATCATAAACGATTAGAAGAATCGATAGTGAATTGGAAGAAAGAAAATCCTACTATACCAATTGAAGAGGTGCCCATCGATTTATTAACGAATTCAGGATCAGGATTAGACCCGCATATTAGTCCAAAGGCAGCGTATGTTCAAGTGGATCGAATCGCTGAAAAAGGTGGCATATCTAAAGAAAAATTAAAATCGTTAATTAAAGAGCATACAGAAGGTAAGGCACTCGGTCTTTTTGGTCAAGAGAAAATAAATGTTTTAGAGTTAAATATAAGCCTTCAGAAACTATATGAATAAATGAAATGCGACCCTAACCTATATATCGTTAGGGTATGCTTTGTGATGAGGGAGGAAGAAGTATGGCTGAAGAACATCCGTATTTCAGAAGAAAAACACCTGTGGAACTGTTAGGAGAAATTTATGAAAGTTCAAAAGGAAAATTAAAAATTTATATTGGAGCGGCTCCCGGAGTAGGTAAAACATTTAAGATGCTTCAAGATGCGCATGAGGCAAGACTAGAAGGAAAAGATATTGTTATAGGGTATATAGAATCTCATGGAAGGAAAGAAACAGAAGCGCAAGTGCAAGACTTAGAATGTGTGCCTCTTGCAGAAATTACATATAAAAACCGCCATTTTACAGAAGTGAATGTACCTGCTATTTTGAAAAGAAATCCTGAGATTGTCTTAATTGATGAATTAGCTCATACGAATATACCGGGAAGTAAATGGAGAAAAAGATTTCAAGATGTAGAAGAGCTTTTAGAAGCGGGTATTACAGTATGGTGTGCAGTAAATATTCAACATATTGCAAGTGTGAATGATATTGTTAAGCAAATTACAGGAGTAGCTGTCAGAGAAAGAGTACCGGACTTTTTCATTCAAAAAGCAGATGAACTTCAGGTAATTGATGCAAGTCCAGAAACATTACAGAAACGTCTATTAGAAGGGAAAATATATAAATCCGATAAAATAGAGCAGTCGTTACAAAATTTTTTCACCATAAATAATTTATCTGCTTTAAGGGAATTGTTACTTCGAGAAGCGGCAAATGAAGTAGATGAAAAAATTGAATCAAATGATAATGATATAGATGGACCGATTGGTGTATATGATCGCATTCTTGTTTGTGTTCAGTACGGTCCAACTGCTGAACGTTTGATTAGACGAGGAGCACGAGTTGCGAAACGGTTAAAAGCGGAATTATATATATTGAATATTTCCTCTGAAAGTGAAGGTTCATATTCAGAGGAAAAAAAACAAAAAATAAAACTTTGGAAAGAATTAGCTGCTGAGTGTAATGCACATTTTATAATAGAAGAAAAAGGAAAGAAAAAACCTGCTAATATAATTGTAGAAGTAGCTAAAAAAAAGAGAATTACCCAAATAGTAATGGGGCAATCTGCCCGAACACGTTGGGAAGAAATTACGAAAGGAAGTATTGTTAATATCATTATGAGGCATCTTCGAAATACTGATATAATGATTGTTTCGGATGGAAGAGCATAATATAGGAAAAAAGCTGTCCAGGAGTTTTTTATTGACAGCTTTTTTGGTGTGTAAAAAGAGGTTTTGGGTTTTTGAAGATATTAAAATAATTTCTTAATAGATTTATAGAATAATATAAAAGTGTGTTAGAGTGATAGTCAATTTGGGTAGTATAAAGTTTGAATTGAAAACATATCAGCATAGTAATTTCATTCGGAAGAACGCCGAAAGAAGTGGGTCTAAATACTCTTTTAATAGGAAAATTAATGATTTATTGTTAAAATATTCAAAAATATTGACATTATTTCATCATTTTTCTTTTAATGATTATATTAAAATATTGAAATGATGTACGATATATGTAGTAATAATCTCTCATCTAAGCCATTTTGAATGAAATTACTAGAGATAATAGTTTTAAATTATTAGAAGGGGTGAACAAATGCGAAGACAGATAGTATTATCCGTAATTAGTATAGTTATGTTTTGTTCCTTATGGTTTTGGCAACCAATTTCATCTAGTGCTGACACTTATCAATTTGCGAACGTAAGCGCAGATACACTACGTGTACGTTCAACCCCGAGTACAAACGCTTCTATAGTGGGGGTATTGCAACAAAATCAGCAAGTACAAATACTAGGAACGCAAAATGGATGGAGTAAGATTGAGTTTGGCTCAACAATTGGTTGGGTTTCTTCAGAATATTTACGATTCAAGCATCTTAAAGGCTACACAACAGGATCGTCACTCAATATACGTAGTAAAGCGAGTGATACAAGTACAAAGATAGGTTCATTAAATAAAGGAACACAAGTAACAATTATTTCTGAAAGTCAAGGCTGGTATTATATTCAATCTGGTTATATTAATGGATGGGTTTCAAAAGATTATATTTCTTTACAAGGTAGTAAGGAGGATTCAACACCCTCTAGAGATAGTAACTATGTAGGAGGGATAAAGTATGTTAAATCCTCTACATTAAATGTCCGTTCAAAGTCATCTACTAATAGTACTATTGTTCAAGTTTTAAAACAAAATGATCAAGTAACTGTTTTGCAAGAGGTTGGTGAGTGGTCAAAGGTCCAGTTTTCAAATGGACAAGGTTGGGTGGCTAATCAATATTTAGCTTCTTCGACTAATACTACACAAGAGAATTCCCATTCATCTAATCAAGGAAACATAGTCCTTCGCTCGAATGCAAATTTAAGGACAGGACCAAGCACACAACATCAATCCGTACTACTTGGACAAGCAGGTTCCACATATAAAGTCATTGGCTCAAGTGGTGATTGGATACAAGTACAATTACCAAATGGTTCAGCTGCATGGGTAGCGAGTTGGTTGACTACTGGAACGAATTCTACTACTAATACTAGCAATGGTACACAACAAACGACAGTAAGTCATTCAAGAGGTATTCAAGGTAAAACGATTGTATTAGATGCTGGGCATGGTGGTAGAGACCCAGGTAAAATTGGTGCTACTTATTTGGAAAAAGATTTAACGTTAGCAACAGTGATGGAAACAGCAAGTTTATTACAAGCAGCAGGTGCAAATGTTATTTTTACAAGAAATCAGGATGCGTATATTGCCTTAGAAGAAAGAGTTAGGGTAAGTCATGCTTCAAATGCTGATGCATTTATTAGTTTTCATTATAATTCGGCTTTAAAAACAAGTAGTGGAATTATGTCATTTTATTATTCACCATCAAAGGATCGAATGCTTGCTAATAGTATTCAAAATGAGCTAGTAAAAAATACAAACTTACATAATGCAGGTGTTCATTTTGGAGATTTTCATGTAAGTAGAGAAAATAGTAAGCCTTCTGTTTTAGTTGAATTAGGATTTTTATCGAACCCTACAGAAGAAAGCATTATAAGCACAGCAAGCTATCGTCAAAAGGTAGCTAGAGGAATTGTGCAAGGTGTAACGAATTACTTTAATCAATAAAGTGAAACTTTGCTTGGTGGGCGTTTTATTCATCACCATGCATTAGTTGAACGGGAAAAAAGAGTAAGAGAGTCAATCGAAATGATTGACTCTCTTACTCTTTTTATTGATGTTTTGATTAGCAATTTTACAACTTTTCTTTAAGTTATGAAGTAGCTTTTTGTTCACCGTTTTCTACATATGAGGTACATGCAGGGCAACGGGATGCTTTAAGTGGTATCTCTGACAAACATGCAGGGCATTCTTTTGTTGTTTTGGGTGCGTCTTCTTTTTTTCTTGACAGTTTATTGATTTGTCTTATGACGATGAAAATACAGAAAGCAATGATTAAGAAGTTAATAACATTATTTAAAAATAGTCCATAATTAATGGTAGCGGCTCCAGCTGTTTTTGCTTCTGCTAATGAATTATAGTCTTTACCTGAAAGATTAATGTATAGCTCTGTGAAGTCAACTTTTCCAATTAGTAAACCAATTGGCGGCATAATAACGTCTTCTACTAATGATGTGATAATTTTTCCGAATGCTCCACCAATAATAACCCCAACTGCCAAATCAATGACGTTACCACGGGCAATAAAGTTTCGAAACTCCTTTAACAATTATATTCGCCTCTTTCTTTATATTGTTTTATTATATTTAAACATATATAAAGAGGTAATTTTTATTATTTTGCTTATTGCTAATAGTGGAAAATACCATGCTGGATTGAAAAAGCAATTCTATCTGTATATTTTTTGATTTAGAACAAAAATTAATAAAACCAGTTGAATATTGATTAAACTTGAATTTCTTTGTTTTTTTTCTGATTGAAAATGTATCCAAGCGAGTTTTCTCAGTTGTGATTTTTGTAGCATACAGTATAATTGAAAAAGTATTATAGTATTTAAAATTTAACATTCCCTAGTTATAAGGAGAATAAAATTGTGCAACCAGTTAAACTACGAACATCAAGGATAGACTACACGTTAGTCTTATTATTGTTTCTTCTCTTTCTGAGTAGTTGTTTAGCTATTTATAGCGCACAAATGACTGGACAGTATAAAGAGAATTTCTTATTAAAGCAAATGGTTTGGTATGGGACAGGTGTTGTCATCATATTGGCCGTTATTCGGTTAGACTCAGATCAGCTAAGAAAAATTTCATGGTATGCGTATGGTTTTGGTAATGCGCTATTAGCTTTCTTAATTGTAGCACCAAAGAGTATTGCACCAGTTATTAATGGAGCGAAAAGTTGGTATAAGCTTCCGGGAATTGGTTCTTTGCAACCTTCGGAATTTATGAAAGTATTTCTAATAGTAGCATTGGCAAATGTAGTAGCTACCCATCATGAAAAAAATCCAATTAAAACAGTTAAGAGCGATTTTTGGCTTTTAATTAAACTTGGATTAGTAACAGCATTACCGTTAGCCTTTATTATGCAGCAACCTGACCTTGGAACTGCGCTTGTGTTTTTATCGATTTTATTAGGTGTTATTTTCGTATCGGGTATTACGTGGAAAATATTAGTACCTATATTTTCGGCCGGGACTTTACTTGCATCAGCGGTCATGTTTTTTGTATTATGGGCTCCTGAAGTATTAGAGAAGTATTTAGGCGTGAAGCAGTATCAGTTTGGCCGAATTTACTCTTGGTTAGACCCGTATAACTATGAAAGTTCAGCAGGTTTCCACTTAACTCGTTCTCTGTTAGCGATTGGTTCTGGAGAAACGACAGGTAAAGGAATCGGCAATAGAGAAGTATATTTACCAGAAAGTCAAACAGACTTTATCTTTAGTGTTATTGGTGAAGAATTTGGATTCGTCGGTACAAGCATTGTCGTGAGTTTATTCTTCTTATTGATTTATCATATTATTAGAATTGCAATGGGTACGAAAAATTCATTCTACACCTACATATGTGTTGGTGTAATTAGTATGATTACGTTCCATGTATTCCAAAATATTGGTATGACAATTGGTTTACTTCCTATTACAGGTATTCCATTACCGTTTATTAGTTACGGAGGAAGTTCACTTTGGGGGAATATGCTCGCCATGGGCGTTATCTTCAGTATCGGTTATCACTATAAGAAATATATGTTCTCCTCGGAGAAATAGGAAAAAGAGGTTGAAAAGTATTAATACTTTTCAACCTCTTTTTGTATGGGAATTTTGTGGTTACACAAACTGTACTAATTGTTCAATTGGCAATCGTGTTGTTTTATAAGCTGGAGCAGCAGCTTTTCCTAATGCAATTAATACAATCGGTATATATCTTTCATTAATGTTAAATTTCTCAATGAGTTTTTGTTTATCAAATCCACCCATTGTTACCGTATCATATCCTTTTTCTTTTGCAATTAACATAAGCTGCATAGAGATTAAGCCTGCATCAAATGTGGCGATATTCGCTCTTGCTTCGAATGGAGCATAAGGATAGGCCTTATTTACATTATCAATCAGTAGTTTCTTTCTGTCTTCATCAATGAATCCTACTTCTAGACTGCTTTGATGTACTTGTTCGGCATTTCGGTACATTTCTGTGTCGCCTAGTACAGCAATAACGGCAGAAGCTGTTTCAACTTGTTCTTGATTATAAGCAATTGCTCGTAATTCTTTTTTGACTTCTGCATCTTGAATAACGATAAACTTCCATGGCTGTAAGTTGCTTGATGAAGGCGCTGAAGTTGCTTCACTTAATATATTTTCAATTTCTTCTTTTGATATTGAAAAAGAAGAATCGAATTTTCTTACAGAATGACGAGCATGTATAATTTCAGATAAACTTTTTGTTGTGTTTGACATATGACCCTCCAGAGAATGATATTTCAACTTACTTTTAGTAAGTTGAAATAAGCTTACTAAAAGTAAGTTTAACTGTCAATGGGAAATGTGATACTATACAATTAATCAAAAAAATGAGGGTATGATAATGGACGAGCAATATAAAAAGGATAATAGTTGTACTAATTTTTGTGATAACTTTCATAATACGATTGAATTTATTGGTAAACGATGGATGGGAATTATCATATACAATCTATTAAATGGACCTAAAAGGTTTCATGAACTATCAGAAAGTATACCAGGGATTTCAGATCGTTTATTGACTGAGCGTTTGCGTGATCTTGAAAAGCAAGGAATTATTGTAAAGAAGGTATCGCCTTCTTCACCGAGAAAAGTAGAATATGAATTAACATCAATCGGTAAAGAATTCGAAAATGTCTTTCGTAGTATCCTTAATTGGATTCAATTAAAAGAGGAACAACAAAATACATAAAAGCAAAATCAATTATAAAATGATTTTGCTTTTTTTATGTAAACAGATACTTTTCATGTTATTGAATCATATTGCCAAATGGAAATTGACTTTTATAACCAGTGAATTTTTGATAATCTTGCAAAATGCCTTGTTGCTGAGCTTTATCCATTCCATACCAACCTTTTTTAAACATAAGGTCATATAAATCTCGCTGTGCTTGAGAGGATTCTTGGAAAGCGGTATAAATATTTTGATAAAGTCCTTGATGACTCGCCTCATGCATGGCTGTACTATAAGAATTCGTGATATGTTTTTCAGTTGCTAGCATGTCGTTAATAAAATCACGATCATTCATTTGTGGTGTTTGTGGCACAGTAGTCTGTGGATTTTGAATTTTATTTTGATTGCTGTTCATAGAATAGCCTCCTAACCTTATTGTAATGGTGTAGCTCCGCCATTTTGTGCTAATCCTAAGTGAGATAGAAAAGAATCATACTGCTTTTGATGCATTTGTCCTACTGTTTGAATAGCTTGTTTGATTTCAGGATCTTGGCAGTGTTGAGCGTAAAAGGCAGCTTTCTTGAAAATAACTAAATTCCAGGACATCATATCTGTTAAATAGAGTTCATCTTTCGTTGTTAGTACAGCAGGTGGCTCAGGATAAACAACTTGATTTGTACTAGGTTGTTGGTTCTGAAACTGATTGTTTTGTTGATTCATTTTATTTTCCTCCTTCTATAATAATTAGGCTGTCTTATTTTGTGCTTTTTTATTACAAGTATTCGGCATTAGTGACATAGAATATAAAGAATGGATAGATGTGTCAGAAATAAGAAACAGCATGTAGTATGGCATCTAATGAAACGTTTCAGGAGGGATCAAGGATGCAAGTTATGCGAGATTTTTTTCTTTATTTATCTAAAAATAAAATGATGACAAAGATGGCTAAAAAGTATGGCTTACGGTTTGGTGCTTCTAGATTCGTTGCAGGAGAGTCAATTGAACAAGCTGTTGAAGTAATTAAGAATTTAAATAGGCAAGGGCTTTGTGTAACGATTGATTATTTAGGTGAGTTTATCGATAATGAAGCGGAAGCTAAGAAAATGGTGGATCATTGTATTGAAGCTATTCAAGCAATTGGTGGTGAGCAATTGGATGCACAGTTATCGTTAAAGGCAACATCAATGGGATTAGATTTATCTGAGGGAATTGTCTTAAATAATATGATGCGGATTTTGAAGTCTGCGGAAGAACATCATGTATTCGTTACCATTGATATGGAGGATTATACAAGATGTCATCAAACACTTACTCTTTTTAAAAAGTTGCGAGCGAAGCATCAACATATTGGCACCGTACTACAAGCATATCTATATAGATCGAAGAATGACATTGAAGAATTAAACTTGTATAAACCTAATCTTCGGTTAGTGAAAGGAGCGTATAAAGAATCTTCAGAGGTTGCTTTTCCAAAGAAAAGCGATGTTGATGCTAATTTTAAAAGAATCATAAAAACACATTTGCTAAATGGAAATTACACCGCGATTGCCACACATGATGACGCAATCATTGATTATACTAAACAACTTGTGAAGGAATATCGAATTGAAAATGATCAGTTCGAATTTCAAATGCTGTATGGTATTCGACACGAGCGCCAAGTTGAATTAGTAAACGAAGGCTACAAAATGCGGGTATATGTGCCTTATGGAACAGACTGGTACGGTTATTTTATGCGTAGACTTGCTGAAAGACCCGCTAATGTTGCTTTTATTTTAAAAGGAATTATGAAAAAGGGATAAAAAATTTTTTGTAAAAATAAACAAAAAATGCATTTAATATGTTGCAGAATTTTCAAAAATCTTTTATCATATATTTATCAAGTCGAGTTTGATATTTTTTTTGACTAAAAAATGAATGACCATTCATTCAAATTCGTACAAAGGGGGACATTAAATTGGTACGAAATATTCGAAAAGCAGCAGTATTAGGATCTGGGGTAATGGGAGCAGGTATTGCTGCGCATCTTGCAAACGTTGGAATTCCTACATTGTTGCTAGATATTGTTCCGCGTGAATTAACTGAAGCAGAGAAACAAAAAGGACTTACTTTAGAAGATTCACAAGTTAGAAATCGCATCAGTACGACTAATCTACAAAAATTATTAAAACAAAAGCCAGCTCCACTAGCTGTTAAGAAGAACTTAGCTCTTCTAGAGGCTGGTAACTTTGAAGACGATATGAAACGTCTTGCAGAAGTTGACTGGGTTATTGAAGTAGTTGTTGAAAATTTAAAAATTAAAAAGCAAGTATTTGCTCAAGTTGATCAATATAGAAAAGTTGGGAGCATTATAAGCTCTAATACGTCAGGAATATCAGTAGAGGCAATGGTAGAAGGACGTTCAGAAGATTTTAAAAAGCACTTCTTAGGAACGCATTTCTTCAATCCTCCACGTTACTTAAAATTATTAGAGGTTATTCCTACTCAACATACAAGTTCTAAAGTTCTATCTTTCATGAAAACATTCGGAGAAGATGTTCTTGGAAAAGGTGTAGTTGAAGCAAAAGATACGCCAAATTTTATTGCAAACCGTATTGGAACATACGGATTACTTATAACTGTACAAGAAATGTTAAAGGGCGGTTACAGTGTTGGTGAAGTTGATTCAGTTACTGGTCCATTGATTGGTAGACCTTCAAGTGCAACATTTAGAACATTAGATGTAGTTGGTTTAGATACGTTCGCACATGTGGCAAAGAATGTTTATGACCAAGTTGAGGGTGTTGAGAAGCAAGTATTCGAACTGCCAACATTCATTTCTTCTATGCTTGAAAATGGTTGGTATGGTGCTAAATCTGGACAGGGTTTCTTCTTGAAAAAAGGAAAAGAAATTCTGGAATTGAATCCAACAACGCTTGAATACGAAGCAAGAAAAAAATTAAAAGCTCCATCTGTTGAATTAAGTAAACAAGAAAAAGGCTTAAATAATAAATTGAAAACGTTATTATATAGTGACGACAAAGCAGGAGCTTTACTATGGAATATTACTGTTCCTACATTAATTTATTCTGCTGAATTATTTGGCAATATTGCAGATGATATTGTTGCGATTGACCAAGCGATGAAATGGGGCTTCGGTTGGCAACAAGGACCGTTTGAATTATGGGATGCGATTGGCGTTGCTAAATCGGTAGAACGTATGAAGCAAGAAGGTCGTCAAATTCCAGATTGGGTTGAAAATATGCTAGCAAGTGGTGTTACATCTTTCTACAAAGAAGAAGATGGGAACGTGTACTACTATAGCTATGGTGAATATAAAAAAGTAAAAGAAAACCCAAAGGTGATTAATCTTAAACGTTTGAAGAAACAAAAAGGTGTTATTCATAAAAATTCTGGAGCTAGTTTAATAGATTTAGGTGATGGTGTAGCGTTACTAGAATTCCATTCACAAAATAATGCAATTGGTTACGATATTATTCAAATGGTTAATTTCGCAATCGATGAAGTAGAGAAGAATTACAAAGGTCTTGTAATCGGTAATCAAGGTAAGAACTTCTGTGTTGGTGCGAATTTAGCGATGATCTTAATGGGCGTTCAAGATGACGATATTTTCGAAGTTCAATCTGTAGTACGTGGCTTCCAACAAGCAATGATGCGTATTAAATATAGTGCGAAGCCAGTTGTTGCTGCTCCATTTGGTATGACGCTTGGTGGTGGAACAGAAGTTTGTTTACCAGCAGCTCGCATTCAAGCCGGACCTGAAGCGTATATGGGACTCGTTGAAACAGGAGTTGGATTAATTCCTGGTGGTGGCGGTAATAAAGAGCTTTATATTAAGCATTTAGAAAGCCTTCCAAATGGTGTACAGGTCGATTTACAGCAAGTTGCGAATAAAGTATTTGAAAGCATTGCAATGGCAAAAGTATCAACTTCTGGCCAAGAAGCAAGAGAAAATAATGTGTTGAATAATCAAGATGCTGTAAGCGTAAATGCGGATCATCAATTGTATGATGCCAAGCAGGTTGTTTTAGCTCTTGATGAGCAAGGATATACACCACCTGTTCGAAAGAAGGTACCTGTTGTTGGTGAAACAGGTTATGCAACGCTATTGTTAGGTGCAAAAACGATGCTGTTATCAGGGTTTATTTCTGAACATGATTTGAAGATTGCTGAGAAACTTGCATATGTTATTGCTGGAGGTCGAGTTCCTTATGGAACAGAAGTAGATGAGCAATATTTGCTTGATTTAGAGCTTGAAGCATTTATTAGTCTTGTTCAACAGCCGAAATCACAAGCAAGAATGCAGCATATGCTTGTTAAAGGAAAGCCATTACGTAATTAATAGAGCGGATTCATAATGAAAAGGGGGAACAAGCGTGAGAGAAGCGGTAATTGTTGCTGGTGCAAGAACTCCAGTGGGGAAATCGAAGAAAGGTACGCTTGCACATGTACGTCCTGATGATTTAGGAGCATTAGTTGTCAAAGAAACATTAAAGCGTGCTGGTAACTATGAAGGTAATATTGATGATTTAATTATAGGCTGTGCAATGCCAGAAGCTGAACAAGGTTTAAATATGGCAAGAAATATTGGCGCGTTAGCTGGGTTGCCACATACCGTTCCTGCTATCACAGTTAATCGTTATTGTTCAAGTGGTTTACAAACAATTGCTTATGGAGCAGAGCGAATTATGCTAGGTGCTAGTGATACGATTATTGCTGGTGGAGCGGAATCTATGAGTCTTGTTCCAATGATGGGTCACGTTGTACGTCCTAATGTGAAGCTTGCAGAAGGCGCACCTCAATATTATATGGGCATGGGACATACTGCGGAAGAAGTAGCGAAGAAATACGGTATCTCAAGAGCGGATCAAGATGAATTTGCAGTAAGAAGTCATCAGAAAGCAGCAGCAGCTATTGCAGCTGGTAAGTTCGTGGATGAAATTGTTCCTGTAGAAGTAATTAGTCGTTCTGTTGGTAGTGATAATAAATTAAAAGAATCAACATCATTATTTTCGATAGATGAAGGTGTACGTCCTGGTACGAGTGTTGAAGGGTTAGCTAAGCTAAGACCTGCATTCTCTGTAACAGGCTCTGTAACAGCGGGTAACTCTTCACAAACAAGTGATGGTGCGGCAGCAGTAATGGTGATGGACAGTGAAAAAGCAAGCTCTTTAGGTTTACAGCCAATGGGTAGATTCCGTTCATTTGCAGTAGCTGGTGTTCCACCTGAAATCATGGGAATTGGTCCAGTAGCTGCAATCCCAAAAGCTTTGAAAATCGCTGGTCTAGAGCTATCTGATATTGGATTATTTGAATTAAATGAAGCATTTGCTTCTCAATCCATTCAAGTTATCCGTGAGCTTGGTCTTGATGAAGAGAAGGTTAATGTAAACGGTGGAGCAATTGCACTAGGACACCCACTTGGATGTTCAGGGGCAAAGCTTACTCTTACACTACTTCATGAAATGAAACGTAGAAATCAACAATTCGGTGTTGTAACAATGTGTATTGGCGGCGGCATGGGGGCTGCTGGTGTATTTGAATTATTAGCTTAAGTAAAAGACCGTTTGAAGACAAATTTTTTACGAATAACTCTAGTAAGTAAATGTTGATACGTATTTGAACTTTTTGGATGGTTCCATGTATACAACATTACTTACGGAGTTTAAATCAAAGGGGAGGTTTTTATTATGTCTGAATCAACAAAAGCTATTATTAAAGGTGGAAGTTTTTTAATTGAGGATATTGAAGCTGCACAATTATTTACTCCAGAGGATTACACTGAAGAGCAAAAAATGATTGCCAAAACAACGGAAGACTTTGTTATTAACGAAGTTACTCCTAATATTGATAAATTAGAAGAGCATCAATTCGATATTACAGTTCGTCTTCTGAAAGAAGCGGGGGAGCTTGGATTATTAGGGGCGGATGTACCTGAAGAGTATGGTGGACTAGGTCTTGATAAAATTAGTTCATCATTAATTACAGAAAAAATGGCACGTGCTGGCGGATTTTCTCTATCTCATGGTGCTCATGTAGGAATTGGTTCATTACCAATCGTGCTTTTCGGTAACGAAGAGCAAAAGCATAAATATTTACCATTATTAGCTTCAGGTGAAAAGCTTGCTGCTTACTGTTTAACTGAGCCTGGTTCTGGTTCTGATGCGCTGGGTGCGAAAACAGTGGCGAAATTAAACGCTGAAGGCACTCATTACGTATTAAATGGTGAAAAACAATGGATCACAAATGCTGGTTTTGCAGATGTATTTGTTGTTTATGCAAAAATTGATGGAGATAAATTCTCTGCTTTCATCGTTGAAAGAGAATTCCCTGGTGTATCTACAGGCGCAGAAGAGAAGAAGATGGGAATTAAGAGCTCATCTACTCGTACAGTCATCCTACAAGATGCACTAGTTCCAAAAGAAAACTTGCTTGGTGAAGTTGGAAAAGGACACGTAATTGCATTCAACATCTTAAATATTGGTCGTTATAAATTAGGTGTAGGTACAGTTGGTGGTGCGAAACGTGCATTTGAAGTGGCTGCACAATATGCCAATCAACGTCAACAATTCAAAACACCAATTTCTTCTTTTAACTTAATAAGAGAAAAGTTAGCAACAATGGCTTCAAAAATCTATGCTGCTGAAAGCTCAGTTTATCGTACTGTAGGTCTTTATGAAGACTATATGGGGGCTTTGAGTACGGAAGAAGTAAAGGATATTAAAGTGTTAGCAAGTTCAATCGCTGAATATGCAATTGAATGTTCACTAAATAAATTCTTCGCTTCAGAAGTATTAGATTATGTTGTAGATGAAGGTGTACAAATCCACGGTGGATATGGATTTATGGCTGAATATGAGATTGAAAGAGCATATCGTGATTCTCGTATTAACCGAATCTTTGAAGGAACAAATGAAATTAACCGTCTATTAGTTCCGGGTACATTTGTCCGTAAGGCAATGAAGGGTGAGCTTCCATTATTCCAAAAAGCAATGGCACTTCAAGGAGAGCTAATGTCAATGATGCCTGAAGAGCCAGGCGATGAGCCGTTAGCACAAGAAAAATACCTTGTGAAGAATGCTAAGAAAATCGGCTTATTGGCAGCAGGTCTTGCAGCTCAAAAATTCGGTACAGCATTAGAAAAAGAGCAAGAAGTATTAGCGAATATTGCTGATATTGTATCATTAGCATACGCAATGGAATCCGTAGTGCTACGTACAGAGAAAGCAATCGGAAACACTGGCTTAGAAAACAATAAGCAAAAGCTTCTATATACACAAATTTTCTGCCAAGAGTCGTTCAATACAATTGAACAACATGCGAAGGAAACATTATTAGCTGTTGAAGAAGGTGATACTTTACGTATGATGATTTCAGCATTACGTAAGTTCACTCGTCACACACCAATTAATGTAATTGGTAAGAAGCGTGAAGTAGCAGCAGCGCTTGTTGAAACAGAAAAATATTTTGTATAATAGCTTATCGAGAAAGCCGCCTTTTTGGTGGCTTTCTCTTTGTCATTGTATCTAGTAAATAGAGTTAAGAAATATAAGGAAAACATTTTGATTTTTCGTTAATAGCTGTTATTGTATGAATTAGAAATGTAAGACAAAAATTTTGTACTTTTATTGATAACAAGGTATTCTAAAGAAAGGTGTGAAAAATATGGAAGTAACATTTTATACATACCCAAAGTGTGGTACTTGTAGAAACGCAAAGAAATGGTTAGAAACGAATGGTCTAGCATTTCAAGAAATACATATCGTTGAGAATCCACCTACGAAAGAAGTATTACAAGATTTACATAGAAAAAGTGGGTTAGATATTAAGAAATTCTTTAATACTAGTGGACAAAAATATCGTGAACTAGGTTTGAAAGACCGACTAAAAACAGCCTCTGAAGATGAAATGTTCGAATTGTTAGCATCAGATGGTATGTTAATTAAACGTCCAATTGTAACGGATGGAAAGCAAGTTACAGTTGGATTTAAAGAAGAGCAGTTCCAGCAAATGTGGTTATAATTAACTCTTTTGCATTTATATATTTTTTTTGGAGGGATTTAGAATGGCAGTAGTACCACAAGATTTACGTTACTCAGAAGAACATGAATGGGTAAAAGTAGAAGGAAATAAAATGAGAATCGGTATTACAGACTTTGCTCAAGCAGAACTTGGAGATATCGTATTCGTTGAGCTTCCTGAAGTAGGCGATACATTAACAGCGGACGAGCCTTTTGGTAGCGTTGAGTCTGTTAAAACTGTTTCTGAATTGTACGCACCTGTAAGCGGTACAGTTGTAGAAGTGAATGAAGATTTAAATGATAGCCCAGAATTCGTTAACGAATCTGCTTATGAAAAAGCATGGATGGTTGTGATTGAAGCTTCAGATGCATCAGAGTTAGAGAAGCTAATGACTGCAGAGCAGTATGAAGAAATGACAAAAGAAGATTAATTCGATGATATGAAAAGGTGTGCCTTTGTTTTAAGGCATGCCTTTTTTTATTGTCTAGCTCCAGCGCCCAGCTCCTAGTGTGCTTCGCCATCCTCTCCCTACGATAAGTCAACATCGAATCGCCTAGCGTCTCTTCGTGTTGTCTAGTTCCGAACGCCATCGGCTCGAGGTCATAAGTCAATCAGTCCAGAAGGTTAAAAGCAACCTTCTATCCAGCTTGCCTTATGCTTGTCACCGATAAACGTGCGTTCTCCACATTTCGGTTTTTCCTTTATTTCAGTTGGAGGGCTCCAGCACATACGGAGCTAAGCAGGGCGTTTGCGCTTTTCTTAATTTAAACATTATTAATAGATATTAAACCAAAAATAGGTTATGTTAGTTTTAATGAGACCATTTGTAAAAGGTGATATGTATGGAAGATTTTCAAATTGAAAAAGTGATTATTGTCGAAGGTACATCTGACAAGAAAAAAGTACAAAAGGTATTGAAAGAGGATGTAGAGATACTTTGTACGAATGGAACCATCTCTTTTCAGAAGATGGATATGTTCGTAGATGAATTATACGATAAAGAAGTATATATTATGGTTGATCAAGACGAGTCAGGCGAAAAACTTCGTAAGCAATTTAAACGTGAAATGCCACAGGCAAAGCATTTGTACATTGATAAAGCATATAGAGAGGTTGCGTCTGCTCCTAATAATCATGTTGCAACGGTCTTGTTAAGCGCAAATTTTGCAGTACATACACAATATCTAAATAAAGGATGAATGAAGTAGCATGAATGAGTGGAATGGGGAAGAAATAACAAATAAAATAAGAGCAGGTAATTCGTTTTGCTTGTATTTATACACTCCTATTTGTGGTACATGTCAAGTGGCTTCAAAGATGTTAGCAGTTGTGAAGGAGATTGTGCCAACTGTTGAATTAGGTAAAAGTGATGTGAATTATATCCGTGGTTTAGCAGAGCAATATCAAGTGGAAAGTGTACCTTGTTTGTTACTATTTAGAGAAGGTAAGTTACATGAGAAAATATATGCTTTTCATTCTGTACCGTATTTATTAGAACTCTTTAGAGATATGGAACAATAATTATCGACAACGTCGAAGAAACTTGTCGAGCAAATAATAAAGGAAATACTCTCACATCTGTGGTATCTCTATATCTTAAGATGAAGAAAAGGGAGTTGGCGGATGTGGAGAGTATTTTACAATCGATGTTAGTGAATTTAGAAGATAGAGAGCAACTACGAGTATTACTAAAGAAGGCTCATACGATGGTTGTTTTTTCTACTGAAGAAGAAAAGTGGCATTTGTTTTTATCTACTTCTGAATTACACACGAATTATTCAGATAAAGGAAGATATCGTATTCACTTGTTCGGGTCAAAAGAATCGATTCAAGAAATTATTCGTGGCGAAGCTTCAATCCGCCAATTACAAAAGCTTAATAAAATTCAGGTGCAGGGTAATTATCGGCAAGTTTTATTGATTGAAGCTATTTTTTTATTAAGTCGTTCGCAACAAATAGTGTGAAAAAGTAAGAATTTTTGTTAAAATAAGTTGACTGAATTTTCGAAAGATGATATATTCAATTAAAGTTTATGGAATTACTTGGTATTAAAATAAAATAACCTTATCAAGAGAGGTGGAGGGATTGGCCCTGTGAAGCCCAGCAACCGGTATGAGTTACACGGTGCTAAATCCAGCAGAGTAGCAATGCTCTGTGAAGATAAGAAGATATGGCTATAAAGCTTCTTCTTATCGAAGGAGCTTTTTTTAATCTAGCTTCAACGCCCAGTTCCTAGATGACTTCGCCATCCGCCCTACGATAAGTCAACATCGAAACGCCTAACGGCTTTTCGTGTTTCCTTTATCTCAGTTGGATGGCTCCAGTCCTTACGGAACTAAGCGGGCGTTTACGCTTTTTGGATTTAGGAATAAAAGAAATAATATGGGAGTGGAAGAAATGAGCAATAATGAAAAAAACTATCGTTTTGAAACATTAAGTATTCATGGGGGAATTCAAGTAGACCCTGTAACGGGTGCACGTTCAACACCGATTTATCAAAGTAATGCATATGTATTTAAAGATACGGACCATGCAGCGAATCTTTTTGGCTTGAAGGAAAACGGTTATATTTATTCTCGTTTGCATAATCCGACTGCTTCTGTGTTTGAAGAGCGAGTAGCACTACTTGAAGGTGGTATAGGAGCTCTTGCAGCAGCAAGTGGTATGGCAGCTATTACATTAGCTATTCTTAATATCGCAGGCGCTGGAGATGAAATCGTTGCAGCTTCAACGCTTTATGGTGGAACATTTAATTTATTTGCCAATACATTACCGAAGTACGGAATTAAGGTACATCTAGTAAATCCAGAAGATCCAGAGAACTTCCGTGCAGCTATTAATGAGAACACAAAAGCTGTGTTTGCTGAAACAATTGGTAATCCAAGTTTAGTTGTACTAGATATTGAAAAGGTAGCCGCTATTGCTCATGAAAACGGTATTCCTTTAATTATTGATAATACATTTGCTACGCCGTATCTATGCAAGCCAATAGAGCATGGTGCGGATATTGTTGTCCATTCAGCTACTAAATGGCTTTTAGGAAATGGCACAACACTAGGTGGAATCATTGTTGATGCTGGTAAATTCGATTGGAATTCACCAAAATTCCCTGGATTTACGACACCAGATCCTAGCTATAATAATTTAGTTTATAGTGAAGCAATTGGAGCTGCTGCTTTCATCATTAAAGCACGTGTACAATTACTTCGTGACCTAGGGCCAGCACTAAGCTCATTCAGTGCTTACCAATTTAGCTTAGGATTGGAAACATTACATGTAAGAATGAAGGAACACATTTCGAATACTAAGCAAGTAGTTGAGTATTTAAAAGCACATCCAGCGGTTAAATGGGTTCTATATCCAGGAGACAAAGATCATAAAGACCATGCTCTTGCTGAGAAGTATTTACCGAAAGGTGCAGGTGCAGTAGTTGTTTTTGGTATCGAAGGTGGAAGAGAAGCCGGTGCGAAGTTAATTAACAACGTTAAGCTTTGGAGTCACGTTGCAAATGTTGGGGATGCTAAGAGCTTAATTATTCATCCTGCAAGCACAACTCATCAGCAGCTTACAGCTGAAGAGTTAGTATTATCAGGTGTAACAGAGGATTTAGTACGTTTATCAATTGGTATCGAGCATATTGATGATATTATTGCTGATTTAGAGAATGCTATTGAAATTGCAACAGGTGTTACATCACTGCAATCTACATCAGTTTAACACTTTATCTCTATAGTAAGATAAAGAGTTTTATTTTCAGAATTCAATTGACAGTATCGTCTTTTTAATGATAAAATCACTTTACTAAAATATTTATTTGTGAATGTTAATTAAATATTGCGCTTAAGCTCTTATCAAGAGTGGTGGAGGGATGTGCCCGTTGAAGCCCGGCAACCGTCAAATTAACTTTTGAAATGGTGCCAATTCACACAAAGTATGTATCGTACTTTGACAGATGAGAGGAAGGTTCCTTAAATCATTATGCCTTTCTGCTCATTTTAAGCAGAAAGGTTTTTGTTGTTTTAAGATATAATCTAGTAAATAAATATTTGTCTTTATTTCTGGACAAAGAGGTGATTGATCATGATAAAAATTAGTAAAGTTACGAAGCTCTTCTCTCAAGGGCTAAAAGATAAACTAAAAGCTGTCGATAATGTCTCAATTGATATTGATACTGGTGAAATTTTCGGTGTTATTGGCTATAGTGGTGCCGGAAAAAGTACATTGATTCGTATGTTAAACGGTCTGGAAGTTCCAACTGAAGGAACAATTGTTGTAGGTGATCAAGAAGTGTCTGCGATTAAAGGTGCTAAGCTTCGAGCAGCACGCCATGAAATTGGAATGATTTTTCAACATTTCAATCTATTATGGTCAAGGACGGTAAGAGAAAATATCGCTTTTCCATTAGAAATTGCAGGTGTATCTAAGCAGCAACGTTTAAAACGTGTAGATGAATTGATTGCACTTGTTGGCTTAGAAGGACGTGGAGATGCATATCCTTCTCAGTTGAGTGGTGGTCAAAAGCAACGTGTAGGTATTGCTAGAGCACTGGCTAACAATCCTAAAGTTCTGCTTTGTGACGAGGCAACTTCAGCGCTTGATCCCCAAACGACAGATAGTATCTTAGATTTATTAGTGGATATTAATAAGAAGCTAAATTTAACAATTGTTTTAATTACGCATGAAATGCATGTTATTCAGAAAATATGTCATCGTGTAGCTGTAATGGAAAAAGGCCGAGTTGTAGAAATTGGGGATGTGTTAGAGGTGTTCCAAAATCCTCAACAAGATATTACGAAACGTTTCGTTCAGCAATTGACTGATCCTGAAGAAACAACAGAGGCTATTGATAACTTATTACAGAAATATCAGACAGGTCATGTTGTTAAGCTGACATTTGTTGGTGATGATGCGGAGAAACCTGTTGTAAATGAACTTATTCGTCATTTCCAATTTGATATCAATATTATCCAGGGGAAAATACAACAAACGCAAAAAGGTTCATATGGGACATTATTTTTACACATTGATGGAAATGATTCTGAATTAAGTCAAGCAATTGATTTCTTAAATCAACGAAGAGTAGGCGTGGAGGTGATCACAAATGCTTGAGCAATACTTTCCTAATGTAGACTGGGAGTCCATGTGGGAAGCTACAAAAGAAACATTATTTATGACAGGCGTTTCTGTGGTTGCTGTTTTTATTTTGGGTGTACTGCTAGGTCTAGTATTATTTTTAACTTCTAAAGGGAATCTATGGCAGAATAAGTTTGTATATACGATTGTTGGAGCATATGTCAACATATTCCGTAGTATTCCGTTTATTATATTAATTGTATTATTAATTCCATTTACGAAGATGATTATGGGAACGATGATTGGAGCGAAGGCGGCATTGCCAGCACTAATTATCGGGACTGCACCATTCTATGCTCGTATGGTTGAAATTGCATTACGTGAAATCGATAAAGGGGTTATTGAAGCAGCTAAAGCGATGGGTGCCAAAACAAGCACAATTATTTTTAAAGTATTAATTCCAGAGTCAATGCCAGCTATTATTTCAGGTATTACTGTTACGACGATTGCTTTAATTGGTTCAACAGCAATGGCGGGAGCAATCGGAGCTGGTGGTCTTGGAAATGTTGCTTACTTAGATGGGTTCCAACGTGGACAAAGTGACGTTACATTAGTAGCTACCATTATTATTTTAATTATTGTATTCATAGTTCAATTTATCGGTGATTTTGCAACTTCTAAAGTTGATAAAAGATAAATCAAATTAAGCTATAAAGAAAAGGGGAGTTATAGTAAATGAAGAAAATTAGTTTATTTTTAGTTCTAGCACTTTCATTGTTATTGGCTTTAACTGCATGCGGAACAAGTTCTGACGACAAGAAGTCAGGAGACGAAGCTAAAGGGAAAGAAGAAAAGAACACATTAGTAGTAGGTGCTTCTAACGTACCTCATGCTGAAATTTTGGAACAAGCAAAACCGCTTTTAGAGAAAAAAGGGATTGAGTTAGATATTCAAAAGTATAATGACTATGTAATTCCAAACAAAGCGTTAGAGGAAAAGAGTCTTGATGCGAATTATTTCCAACATATCCCTTATTTAGAACAACAAATTAAAGATAATGGTTATGATTTTGTAAATGCTGGTGGCATCCACATTGAACCAATCGGCGTATACTCTAAGAAATATAAAAAATTAAGTGATTTACCAGAAGGTGCAACAGTAATCATGAGTAGTTCTGTTGCTGACCATGGTCGTGTATTATCTCTTCTTGAAAAAGAAGGTTTAATTAAATTAAAAGACGGTATTGATAAAACAGCAGCGACACAAAAAGATATTGTTGAAAACTCTAAAAAACTTAAATTTAAAACAGATATTTCACCAGAATTATTACCACAAGTATTCAATAATGGTGAAGGAGATATCGTTGTAATTAACTCAAACTTCGCAATTGATGCTGGTTTAAATCCATTAAAGGATTCAATCGCAATTGAAGGATCAGATTCTCCGTATGTAAACATCGTTGCAGTTCGTAAAGGTGACGAAAACAAAGAAAATATTAAAGCTTTAGTGGAAGTTTTACATTCTAAAGAAATCCAAGACTTCATTACTAAAGAATATAAAGGTGCAATTGTTCCTGTAAATGAATAATTGTTGAAGGTCTAGGCTTGATGCCTAGACCTTTTGTTGTTTTGGGGCTTGATTCTAAATATATGATTCTGGAGTTATATAACTCTACAACCTCTTCTATTGGCGGTAAAATAAGAAGCAAAAAAAAGGTCCCAAGTCGGCTTTTCTAACCTAACAAGCCCTTAAATGGAGTATTCAAGAGTTATTGTATGAATAAAAAGAGTATTGTTTCTTAAATGTTTGTTCATTGTAATTATAGTAAGAATATTCGTTTATATAGCATTTGAGTAGGACTCTAAAGGAATGGTAACCTAATATAGAAATAAGGCTTCGCTGAATGAAGCTAAAAATGAAGGGATTGGTTCATTATTAACTCAAATGAGTTGGATTTGGTCGTGACAGAGAATATGGAGAAGGCTTTGCAGCATTCGCATGGAGTAGGTTATAATGAGTATAGCCGTAATCTAGATGTGAGAATAAAAGTAGAACAGCGCAGAGAAAAAAGTTATAGACTCGAGTCTCAAATCGTAAATGAATACAGTCGTCGTGTTTTTAAATAAGGTAAAGAAAGTCAGTGTTTATAACGCTGGCTTTTTCGACTGAAAAGATTGCTCAGTTTTTATCAATCAATTATAGGTGAGTTGTAATGTACTTTACGTTACAGAAACCGTTATTTACAGGGAAATGTAATAAATGGACAAAATAGTATAGGAAAAACCCATATTAAATAGGGATTTTTTTGATATTTTATTTTCCACTATATATACAGTGGAAAATAAAATGTATTAGTTGCGTCTACTTTTCATTTGTTATAATATTGTAATGAGAATAAATTGAGAATGATTTTACCAAAAAATACAAAAAGTTCACAAGAAATTGTTGGAGGTATAAATATATGGCATCTTCTACATTAAAGATCAAAGATTTACATGTTTCAATTGAGGATAAAGAAATTATCAAAGGTTTGGATTTAGAAGTTAAAGGTGGAGAAATTCACGCAATCATGGGACCGAATGGTACAGGGAAATCAACATTATCTTCTGCAATCATGGGACACCCTAAATATGAAGTAACAAGTGGTAGCATTACATTAGATAATGAAGATGTATTAGAAATGGAAGTAGATGAACGCGCGCAAGCGGGTCTATTCCTTGCTATGCAATATCCAAGTGAAATTGCTGGTGTTACAAATGCAGACTTCTTACGTTCGGCGATTAATGCGCGTCGTGAAGAAGGAAATGAACTTTCAATTATGAAGTTCATCCGTCAATTAGATTCTAAAATGGAATTCTTAGAAATGGATCCAGATATGGCACAACGTTATTTAAATGAAGGCTTCTCTGGTGGAGAGAAGAAACGTAATGAAATTCTTCAATTAATGATGATTGAACCAAAAATTGCAATTCTTGATGAAATTGACTCTGGTTTAGATATCGATGCATTAAAAGTTGTATCAAAAGGTATTAACGAAATGCGTGGAGAAGACTTTGGTTGCATTATGATTACTCACTATCAACGTCTATTAAATTATATTACTCCTGATTTCGTACACGTTATGATGCAAGGTCGTATCGTGAAATCTGGTGGCCCTGAGCTTGCGCAACGTCTTGAAGCAGAAGGTTACGATTGGATTAAACAAGAATTAGGTATTGAAGACGAAACTGAAGGCCAAGAAGCGTAAGGTTAGGAGGATTTCAATGACTACTGAAATGAAACTATCACTTGGGAAAGAAGATATTCAATCTTTCTCAAAACAAAATAATGAACCTAGCTGGTTATTGGAGTTAAGAGAAAAAGCTTTTGAAGCTGTTTCTACTCTTCCATTACCAAAGCCAGATAAAACAAAAATAGAAAAATGGAATTTCACAGATTTTCCTAAGCACACTACAGTAAGTGAGGTATACGCTTCTGTAGATGCACTTCCAAGCGAAGTAAAATCACTATTAGATGTAGATTCAAGTAACAATCTTTATGTACAAAGAAATAATACACCTGCTTATATTGAGCTTTCTGAAACATTGAAAGAACAAGGTGTTATTTTTACAGATATTTTCACTGCTGCTCGTGAGCACAGCGAACTTGTAGAAAAATTCTTTATGACAAAAGGAATTACAGTTAATGAGCATCGTTTATCGGCTCTTCATGCAGCATTAATGAACGGTGGTATCTTCATTTATGTGCCAAAAAATGTTGAGGTGAAAGAACCACTTCAAGCTGTATACGTTCTTGACCAACAAGATGCATCACTATTTAATCATGTATTAATCGTAGCTGAAGATAATAGTATGGTAACGTACGTTGAGAACTACATTTCAACAGTAGAAGGTTCTGGCGTTGTAAATATTGCTTCTGAAGTAATCGCTGGAAATAACTCGAAAGTTGTATATGGAGCGGTAGATACATTATCTAAAGATCACGTAACATATGTAAATCGTCGTGGTGTAGCTAGTGCTAATGCAAGAATTGAATGGGCACTTGGTTTAATGAACGATGGTAATACGGTTTCAGAAAACGTTACGAACTTGATCGGTGATGGATCATTTGCTGACTCTAAAACAGTTGTTGTTGGTCGTGGAGAACAAAAGCAAAACTTCACAACAAGTATTATTCACCACGGTAAGTATTCAGAAGGTTATATTCTGAAACACGGTGTTATGAAAGATAGTGCATCATCAATTTTCAATGGTATCGGTAAAATTGAACATGGTGCAACTAAATCAAATGCAGAACAAGAATCAAGAGTATTAATGCTTAGCGAAAAAGCTCGTGGAGACGCGAACCCAATCCTTCTAATTGATGAAGATGATGTTACAGCAGGACACGCTGCATCGGTTGGTCGTGTTGATCCAGTTCAGCTTTACTATATTATGAGCCGCGGTATCTCTAAGAAAGAAGCAGAACGTTTAATTATTCATGGATTCCTTGCACCGGTTGTTAACCAACTTCCAATTGAAGCAGTTAAGAAACAACTAGTTGAGGTAATCGAAAGGAAAGTTCGATAATGGATGCATTCGAAATTCGTAAGTTGTTTCCCATACTGAATCAAGAAGTAAACGGCTCACCGCTTGTTTATCTTGATTCAGCTGCCACTTCACAAAAGCCACAAATGGTAATAGATGCAATTGAAAAATATTATAGAGAGTATAATTCGAATGTACATCGTGGTGTGCATACACTAGGAACAAGAGCAACTGATGGATACGAAGGCGCACGCGAAAAAGTTCGTAAGTTTATGAATGCTTCTTCTACGGAAGAAATTGTTTTTACAAAAGGTACTACAGCTTCCTTAAACCTTGTTGCAGCAAGTTATGGTCGTGCAAATGTAAAAGAAGGTGATGAAATTGTCATCTCTTACATGGAGCATCATAGTAATATCATTCCTTGGCAACAAGTAGCAAAGGTAACAGGTGCAACATTGAAATACTTGCCACTTCAACCTAATGGAACGATTTCATTAGAGGAAGCGAGAAAAGTTATTACACCAAATACAAAAATCGTGTCAATTATGCACGTATCAAACGTATTAGGTGTCATCAATCCTGTTAAAGAATTAGCTGCAATCGCTCATGAAAATGGAGCAATTATGGTTGTTGATGGAGCACAAGGTGCACCGCATATTAAGCTAGACGTTCAAGATATGGACTGTGATTTCTATGCGTTCTCAGGTCATAAAATGTGTGGACCAACTGGAATAGGTGTTCTATACGGTAAGAAAGCACTTTTAGAAAAAATGGAGCCGATTGAATTCGGTGGTGAAATGATTGATTTCGTTGATCTATACGATTCAACTTGGAAAGAGCTACCTTGGAAGTTCGAAGGTGGAACACCAATCATTGCAGGTGCTATTGGTTTAGGTGCTGCCATTGATTTCTTAGAGAGCATTGGACTTGAGGCTATTGAACAGCACGAGCACAAACTTGCTGCTTACGCAATGGAACGCATGTCTACTGTAGAAGGCCTTACAATCTATGGGCCAGAAGATTCTGCTATGCGTGCAGGTGTTATTACTTTCAATCTAGATGATGTTCATCCGCATGATGTAGCGACGGTTCTAGATGCGGAAGGAATTGCTGTACGTGCAGGTCATCACTGTGCACAACCTTTAATGAGATGGTTAAAAGCTTCTGCGACAGCAAGAGCAAGCTTTTATTTATATAACACGGAAGAAGATATTGATAAGCTAGTAGCTGGGCTTGTCAAAACAAAGGAGTATTTTAGCAATGTCTTTTAATAATTTAGATACCCTTTATCGCCAAGTAATTATGGATCATTATAAAAATCCTCGTAATAAAGGTGAGCTTGACGAAGGAAGCTTAACAATTGATATGAATAATCCAACTTGTGGAGACCGCATTCACTTAACGTTAAAAGTGGAAGATGGCATTGTTAAGGATGCGAAGTTCGATGGAGAAGGTTGTTCAATTTCAATGTCGTCAGCTTCTATGATGACTCAAGCCATCAAAGGAAAAGACTTAGAGACAGCTATGAAGATGTCAAAAATCTTTTCTGATATGATGCAAGGCAAAGATTATGATGAAGGTGATTTGGACTTAGGCGATATTGAAGCGCTTCAAGGTGTTTCCAAATTCCCAGCTCGTATTAAATGTGCAACACTCGCTTGGAAAGCGATGGAAAAAGGTTTAAAAGAATAATAATGCAGCTTTGAATAGAGGGACTATTGCTCCCTTTACTCATAAGTTGAACGGTATAAAAACGAGAGAGAAAACGTCTCATCACAACAATGAAGGCCTTTTCTCCTTTGAACTGGAGGTATACGACCTATGGCAAAAAAAGCGCCTGAAATCGGGGATTATAAATATGGATTTTCTGATCGCGATGTTTCGATTTTCCGTTCTAAACGCGGATTAACAAAAGAAATCGTAGAAGAAATCTCAAAGATGAAAAACGAACCACAATGGATGCTTGACTTCCGTCTTAAGTCATTAGAGTATTTCTACAAAATGCCTATGCCACAATGGGGCGGGGACTT
This sequence comes from Bacillus massiliigorillae, assembly GCF_000380245.2. Classification (GTDB taxonomy): domain Bacteria; phylum Bacillota; class Bacilli; order Bacillales; family DSM-1321; genus Bacillus_AD; species Bacillus_AD massiliigorillae. Next base: position 159,236 of record NZ_HG428745.1, on the reverse strand, counting down.
ATCAAGCTTAAACTTTGATGAAATTACGTATTACGTAAAACCATCTGAGAAGTCTGAGAAATCTTGGGATGAAGTACCTGATGAAATCAAGCAAACATTTGATAAGCTAGGTATCCCAGAAGCAGAACAAAAGTACCTTGCTGGTGTATCAGCTCAATATGAATCTGAAGTTGTTTACCACAACATGAAGGAAGAACTTGAAGAGCAAGGTATTGTCTTTAAAGATACAGATTCAGCATTACGTGAAAACGAAGATATTTTCCGTGAGCACTGGGCTACTGTAATTCCTCCTACTGATAATAAATTCGCTGCACTAAACTCTGCTGTTTGGTCTGGTGGTTCATTTATCTATGTTCCTAAAGGAGTTAAATTAGAAACACCACTTCAAGCTTATTTCCGTATTAACTCTGAAAATATGGGACAATTTGAGCGTACATTAATCATAGTTGATGAAGGCGCAAGCGTACACTATGTTGAAGGATGTACAGCTCCTGTTTATACAACAAACTCTCTTCACAGTGCAGTTGTTGAAATCATTATTAAGAAAGATGCATATTGCCGTTACACAACAATTCAAAACTGGGCAAATAACGTATATAACCTAGTTACGAAGCGTGCAACATGTGATGCAAATGCAACGATGGAATGGATTGATGGTAACATCGGTTCTAAATTAACGATGAAATATCCAGCTGTTATCTTAAAAGGTGAAGGCGCTCGTGGTTTAACATTATCAATCGCAATCGCTGGTAAAGGACAACACCAAGATGCAGGTGCGAAAATGCTTCACTTAGCACCAAATACTTCATCTACAATCGTATCGAAATCTATTTCGAAACATGGTGGAAAAGTAACATATCGCGGTATTGTACACTTTGGTCGTAAAGCAGATGGCGCACGTTCTAACATTGAATGTGATACATTGATTATGGATAACCAATCAACATCAGATACAATTCCATATAACGAAATTCTAAATGATAACATTTCTTTAGAGCATGAAGCGAAAGTTTCGAAAGTATCTGAAGAACAATTATTCTATCTAATGAGCCGTGGTATTTCTGAGCAAGAAGCGACAGAAATGATCGTAATGGGCTTCATCGAACCATTCACTAAAGAGTTACCGATGGAATATGCGGTAGAAATGAATAGATTAATCAAATTCGAAATGGAAGGTTCTATAGGCTAAAGTGTTAAAAACGTTGATTTAACAACGTTTAGAGGATAAAGCTGAGGTATATATATCTTTTCGTGCCGAATTCGTGCCGATTCAAATATTATTGTTAGTATAGGAGGCGAACTTTTTAAGTTCGTCTTCTTCTATTTTTTCTGTGATATCAAGGTAAGTATCTGCAGTAGTCTTAATGGTTTTGTGTCCCAATCTTTGTGAAACAAACTTTATATTTGCCCCTGATTCAAGAAGTAAGACTGCATGTGTATGTCTAAATACATGAGTACCTTTATAATCCACTCCAGCTTTTTTACAATAGTTAAGAAAAGAGTCTCGTACAGTAGATGGAGTTAAATAATTACCTAAGTAATTCTGAAAAATGATACCATCTTTATTTCTTCTGAACGTTTTATTACTTAAAAACATTTCATTTTGTTTTAGCTTAAATTTCTTTAGTTCTTTTAATAGTTGCTCATTGATAGCAATTGTACGGTAAGAAGAAGTATTTTTCAATGTAGTAAGTGTTACTTTGTTGTTATAATCTCTTTTAGTTTGTCGTTCGATTGTTATTTTGTTTTCCTCTATATCAGTCCACTTTAAAGCTAAAGCTTCACTAATTCTTAACCCGGTTTCACTAAAAAAATACATAAGCATGAAGTATAACTGGTATTCTGGGAAGCGCTGATGTTTATACGTCTTCATGAATTTTAGTAATGTTTTTAATTCGTTTAACGAGTAATATTTAACGTCTTTTTTTAAGGCCACTGAATCTTGGACTGGTACCTTTAAGCGATCTGATGGATTTTTTTCTAAGACTTCTAATTCATGTACGGCATAATGAAATATGCTTTTTAAAACTGATAAATATTTCAGTCGTGCTCCATAGGAGTATTTCAGATCTCCATTTTTATTTTTTATCTCTGAATAATGTTTAATCCACTTATTCAATTCAGAACGTCTTATTTGCATAATCCTCTTATTTTCAAAGAAAGGTAGAAGATGTAATCGGACAATTACTTCAAGTTGTACAAATGTAGACTCTTTAACATTCGACTTTTTATAATCATATAACCACTCTTTTGCAACTTTATCAAATAAGAGATTGCGATCATTTAGTGCTTGACCATAGTAAATTCGTTCTTCAACTCTGCCAGCTTCAATTTCAGCCTCTTTTTTTGTGCGAAATGTACCAATGCTAAATTCCTTTCCATTTCTAGAAACTCTAGCTTGCCATTTCCCACTCTTTAACTTTCTGAATGTAGCCATTTGTTATCACCTGTTTTCAATTATATTTAAAGGATTTAACAGAATAATCAGATTTTCTTCAACGACATAATCTCCATATTTTTCAATATACCTATCTAAAGCTTCTTGTAAAAATTCTTCAGTTACATTTAAATACTCTGCAACCTCATATCTATTTCTACAGCCATATCTATAAGCATCTACAAAACATGATAAAGGCATTATTTTATTGTGTGCCCATCCTCTTGCAATTTTTTCTTGCTTTACATTCGAAATCTTACTTTGATCAAGGATATTACCAACAGTTTTATTGTGATGACCAAGCTCTTCAGCTAAGATACATCCTTTTTCAATAAAAGAAAGGCTTTTATCAATAATAATAACACCATCTTTATATAATCCTTTAAAACCATATTGAAGATTTTTTTCTTTAACTTTAATGTCATCGTATTCTAATAGTAAGTTTTCGTAATGCATTATAAGAGTGCCCACCTTATATATTAATCTTCATCTTGAAAAATAAAATCAATGTATTTTAAAACATCCTTCATTTTCTCGTCTGTGATGTCTTTTCCTTCTAGGTGAGCTGCAATAGTTTCTATTGCTTTAGATGTTTTTTCTTTAGGTTCAGTGTCAGCTTGATTTATACCCATTATGTATTCTGGAGACGCATCAAAAAAATCTGCAAAAACTCTTACAATATCCATCTTTGGTTCAGATAAATTATTTTCATATCTAGAAATCATACTTTTACTAATTTTAGTTTGATACTTTTCATTTATTTGTTTGGCTAATTGATCGATACTGAGTTTTCTAGAAGTTCTAAGATTTTTTAGTATGGCTCCAAATGAGTGCATATTTATTTCCCCTCTTTGATATTATTCATATCTAATATACTATACCAACAATTCCTATAATGCAACAAATTCATAAAATATATTCCTAATAAGGAACGAAATTTATTGACAGATAATTTTCATTAATCTATACTAAAGTTGTTCCTCAATAGGAACGGTTTAAAGGAGGTGAAAGGATGGCGAATATTAATGGTGAAACATCACGTAGGCATCCTCCGTACAATAAAATCAAAGCGTTCTTGGTGGAAAATTACATTTCACAAAAGGAAGTAGGTTTATTACTAGCAAAGAGCCCTAGTGCGATTAATCAAAAGTTAAACGGTACAGGTGGGGATTTTTCGCTGGAAGAAGCACGTATGATGTCGAGTCATTTTGGAATACCACGTGCTTATTTTTTTGAAATTGAAGTTCCTAAAAAGGAACGAATTGTAGGTGTTTAAATGCTAAAGATTGAGTTAGACGAAATGGAGTTAAAGAAAGTTTATCTAAATCAGATAGAAGAAAAGCTTAAAGAGATAGATGCAGAACTTCTTTTTTGGGATTCAAGAGAATTAGAAAGAAGAACTTGTATGAGCTGGAATACGATTCAGAAAGAGTTCTTTTTTCATCCTAACTTTCCCAAAAGAAAAGTAGGTGGGAAATGGTACTTTCCAGCTAAAGCAACAAAAGAATTTCTTTTAAATTGGCTTGAAGAAAAAGCAATGAATTAAAGAGAAAGTTTATTAAAGGAGTGAACATAATTTATGCCCTATCTCTTACAGGTAAGTCGCCTAATGAAGGCAAAGGATGTGCTAATACATAATAATAATCTACGTCAGAATCCTGCCTTAGTTATTGCATCAGAACTTGAATACCGGAAACGTGTTTATGATTTTCAAAAGCGTAAGCCTGAAAAGGCTCTCTCTTTTTAATAGTTTTGCAGAATTTGAGGAACGAAAGTTGGTCTAAACCCGAGAGGAGGTGAAAGAGATGTTTGTAGTAATTTGTAAGGATAACAATTCCGTTCCAACCATTTCAATGTTTGATGATGAAATAGATGCATTGGACAACATCAAATATCTTGCTGAAAAAGGAGCAATGAACATTTATCTAACAACAGAAGTGCCTTTTGAAATTGAAAGAAAAGTAAATGTTAAGTTGATCTAATTATTTTTAGAAAGGAATGTTTTCATGAATCAGTTAAAAGTCATCGAGAAAAATGGACAAAGAGTTTTATTAACAAGCCAATTAGCAGAAAGTTACGCTACAGATACTAAAACTATTAATAGGAACTTCCAACGTAATACTGATAGGTATGTTCATGGTAAGCATTATTTTGCTCTAACTGGAGAAGATTTAAAAGCGTTTAAAGGGTCACGACAAATTGACGCCACCCTTAAATATTCATCTGTTTTATACCTATGGACAGAAAAAGGCGCTTTTCTTCATGCTAAATCACTTAATACGGATGCTGCTTGGGAAGTTTATGCAAAGCTAGTAGACTCGTATTTTAATAAGGTGAAAGTTTTAACTGAACATGAACAAAGAGTAGAGCTTTTACAACTGTCTCTCGAACATGATAAAAAGCTATTGGAGTTTGATCAAAGACTTATTGAGGTTGAAAACAATGTCATTAAGAAACAAATCGGTTCAAGAGTTTACAAAGTCTATGAAGATTATAACCCTAATGCTATCGGTAAAAACCTGTTATTTCCGAAAATTCATCGTAACTTTCGAGATGCTTTCGCGATACCTACATACAGGGATTTACGCAAAATTGACTTTGATGAGGCGTTAGCTTGGATTAAATCATGGAGACCACTTGTGTAAAAAAGAAAATAGCCTAGTGCTGGAACACTAGACTTAAACATAATTGATGAATTTACGTTCCTGTAAATTTTACACTATTTTCTAGTGAAAATCTATAGGAACTGTAAGGAGGCCATAATGACTGTATTTAGACAAGTTCATACAACATTTTGGAATGACGTTAAGGTTCAAGAGGAATTTACACCAGAGGATAAGTTCTTTTATCTCTATCTTCTCACTAACCCTCATACACGCCAAATAGGTGTTTATCAAATAACTAAAAAGCAAATAGCTTTTGAAATGGGATATGCACAAGAGGCTGTTAATGCTCTATTACAAAGGTTTACCGACCATCATAAATTAGTTACTTATGATAATAAAACAAGAGAAATCGCTATTATAAATTGGGGAAAGTACAATTTAGGGCGTGCTGGTAAGCCTGTAGAAGATTTAATAAGAAAAGAGTTGAAACTAATTAAGAATGTGTCTCAATTAGTTCCAATTTATAAAATGATTCAGCAGCCAAACATAAAAGATATTTTCACTGAATTCCTTGTCAATGAAGGGTTCAACGTATCGTCAACGAATCGTAGTACGACAGGTGGACAAGAAAAAGAAAAAGAAAAAGAAAAAGAAAAAGAAGAAGAAAAAGAAGAAGAAAAAGAAAAAGAAGAAATTCCATTTGTCGAGATACTCGACTATTTAAATGCTAAAGCAAATACAAATTATCGTTCTTCTTCTAAACAATCCAGAGATTATATAAAAGCTCGTTGGAATGAAGGATTTAGATTAGATGATTTTAAACAAGTAATTGATATAAAAGTGGCCGAATGGCTGAATGATAAAAAAATGAATAAATTCGTGCGTCCTAAAACGTTGTTTGGTACTAACTTTGAATCATATTTAAATCAAAAAGGTGGTGGACAAAATGAAATCGATCCAAACCTCAAAAGTCTTTCAGAAGAATACAATTTTGACTTCTGATAATCGTTGTAGAAATATCGACATTATTAACAACAGCATATGTAAACGAAAGCTTCTCATTGATGAGAATGGAAATGAATTTTGTTTTTATTGCTCTACTATTGCTGCAGAAGATAAGGAAATAAAGGATTCGGCTGAAAAAGCGTTAGAAAATGAAGATGTTCATAAATTAATGTCGGCATTTAAAAAGAAAAGTCTAATGAATAAAGATTTACATGAAGCTACCTTAGATAAGTATTATCCACAAAATGAATCACAAGATGTTGCTCTTGAAACGGTAAAAACTTATATAAATGAATTTGATTGTGAGAGAGGATTAGTTTTACAAGGGAAACCAGGTCTAGGTAAAAGCCACCTTGCATCTGCGATTGTTAAAGAATTAATTAAGAAAAAATATAGTGGAATATTTATTTCTCTACCAAGGTTGATGACGGAATTAAAAGCTACGTATAACAGGAAAAGTGCTTTGCAGGAAGTAGAGGTATTATCGGCATTACAAAATGTAAATGTTCTTGTCCTTGATGATCTTGGAGTAGAAATTGATGGAAAGAAAGATGATGCTGCTGCATGGGCAAAGGGGAAAATTTATGAAGTCGTTGATAGTCGGGTTGGTAAGTCTACTATTTATACAACGAATTTTACAGCAAAACAATTGATTGAATTGTATGGAGAACGAGATTTTAGCAGAATGGTTCAATATTGTGACTCAATTAAAATCGAAGGAAAAAACTATCGCTTTAAAAAGTTTTCATAGGAGGGAGTAATATGGGGGCTTGTGTTGATTTTGATAATACAGTCATCATTTTGGACGAGCTGAAATTTGACTGGAATGAAAGTGATCTTAGAGAGGTTATCAGTCTATATAACGAAGGCATAAAAGCTAGTAAAATCGCATTACGTTTTCGAATAACGTTAGATGATATCTTTCTTGTGCTTTTTCATTTGATGCGTGAGAAAAGGATTAAATCTCGTCCGGGAGGGTGGTTAGGGTGACAATAGATGATTTGCAAGGAATTGAATATGATTCCTGTGGGCGTATTAAATATCATCCAGAACTGCACTTTAAACAAAAATCACCATGGACGGAAGAGGATTTAGAGTATTTATGCAAATTTAATGAATTTGACCATCTAGAAACAGTAGCACTTGCATTAGGGCGAACAAAAGCTACTGTTTGTACAAAGCTTTATGAATTACGTAAAAAAGACTTAATAAAACACTATAAAAATTTGAATAAATATTGGTGACAAAACAACAAGGGGATGGCATTTATTTGAAAACAGTTCAACCTATACGTGATTTGAACAAGATTGCTGCAATGAAGGGAATTTTAAAGAATCAGCATTACAGAAATTACTTTCTTTTTCTTCTAGGAATTAATACTGGGTTACGTATTAGTGATTTACTTGGGTTGAAAGTATCTGACGTAAAAGGTAAGTCTCATTTGATTTTAAACGAGAAGAAAACAGGTAAATACAAACGATTTAAGCTGAATGAAAATCTACAAACGCATATCAGTCAATATATTCGGCAACTACATGACGATGATTTTTTATTTAAATCCTTACGGGGAAGTAAAGCAATTAAAAGAGTTCAAGCTTGGAAGATTCTTAATAAAGCAGCAAGAGAAGTTAATATTACAGAAATAGGTACACATACATTACGCAAGACGTTCGGATATCACTTTTATCAAAAATATAAGGATATAGCGATACTCCAGGAGATTTTTAATCATTCTTCACCAAGTGTAACTATGCGTTATATAGGGATTAATCAAGACATAATAGACGAAGCAGTAGACAAATTCAGTTTATAGCTAGGGGATGATGTAATGAGAGTTCATCCAGATGCAAAATGGCTTTTTTTATATAAATGGGAAGATGGACAAAAAGTTTATTCGTTTGAGCCTTTACGAAAATATCAATTACACAATCGATTGAAACAAGGGTGGAAATTGATTAGTTAGGATGATGCTGTATGAAGCTATATAAAGCGTATTGTCCGAAATGTAAGTATACAGTTTACAGCGATATTATGAAGTATAAAAAGCTAGTGTTTGTTTGTACTTGTGGTTGTAAGTGGTCACTATCTGCAGAATTTGCACAAGATATGAAATAGATTTTGTATTATGTTTCCTAAATCGATAGGAGGATTAAAAATGATTGGAGATATTCAGTTCTTAAAGGATTTGCAACAAGAACTTAGAACCCAAGAAAATGACTGTCAAGCTTCACCAAGATTTTGGGCGATTATGGACTATAAATGGGTAGTTACTGCAGAAGGGCATGAGGATAGAATTTCCTTATTTGATTCAGATGCTTGTGAAACTGTAGAGCTAAATGATTATGTAGATGAAATCTTAAATGGAGAACGTAGCGAAGATTTTACTGAAGATGAAATAGAAGAACTAAAGGATCTTCAAGAGTTTGATTCACCTAATGATGTCTATAGTTGGATTGAATCTTATGATGATGATTCAAGGTTTTATCCAATTTATGAAGAGCAGGTTTCGTTTATTGCTCCAAATACCATGTTCTTAACAAAAGCAGAAGCAAAGCGCCATCTTGAGTTAAATCATTATCACTATTCGGCTAAAGCTCATACGTATGCAATGACAGCTTGGAGAGCTCCTAAAGTGGAACGGCTACTTAAGATTTTGGAAACGTTCGATTGGAATCAAATTGAGCAATTAAAAGAAGAGAAGTCATTCTTCGTTAAAGCATATACAGAAAAGATTATGAGTGAATAGGGGAGGAATGAAGATGGATAACGAAATAAAGGAAAACAGTTGTCTGCTTCCCTTTACTATAGCCTACTCTTGATTTTTACTTTTCTTCTTATTGTATTCTGGAATTAACATTATTCCTATAAAAAATACAGCATAGGAAATCACTCGGACTTTATCATACCACTCCATATGCTGAAAAAAAGAAAGGTTAATAATCGTTGCAAGTGCACCTAATATTGCAATTGTTGTTCCTAAAACTCGTCTAGACATAAAATTCCCCTTATATGTAATTAGTTTACATATTAATACGGAATTACTTTATAAGAAGTTTCATATGTGATTGAAAATCTTTGGAATCTTAAGAATTATTGTGTTGCTTAAAAGAAAAATCCCTTCGTATTGAAGGAATTAACTTTTCTTATCTTTCTTCAGTAATTCAATAACTTTATCGAGTTTTTCTTCAACTGACTTTGAATTACTAGACTGATTCTTTAGGGAAAATACAAATTTAATAACACGATAAACACCAAATAATATTGCTAATGTGATAACAAATAAAAATAGTTGGGCTATCAGATCATCATAGTTCATTAAAAATCCCACCTGTTTTTGATAATTGTATCACATAAGATAAATGGTTTTACATTTTATTACCAGGAAACACAAGGTTGAGAGAGATTCATAGACTGAATTATGGTATTACGAATTCAGTCTATGATAATCTAATAAGCTATTTGTGCTTGTTCAATTATATTAATCATTTCATCTTTCGATATATATTGAGTATATTTTGCTTCAAGATTAGAAGTAATATATTCTACAAATTCTTTACTTTTAGCAATTTCTATTGGAGCTCTATTATCTAATGTAGATGTAATATAATTTGCGACATAGGTTTGAATCAAGGAAAGAGCAATATTTTTTACAGTGCTAGAACGGTTAATCGGACTTTTTCTTTGTTCTAAGTAATTATTATCGTAGTTAGTTTGATTTTTAATCATTCTAATATCTCTATTCATTCTCTGCAGTTCATTCAGAATGATATGGTCAGTGCTAAGTTGTTTTTGATCTATTGTTGGTACTTCGAAATCACCGAAATGCTTTAAAAAAGCAGAATAATTCTTATCTTCCTTATATTTATGGAGGGTTTGGATTATCTTTTGAGCTAACTTACCCTTAAAATCAATAATATTTTGAAATCTTAAATCCTTAGGGTAAATAAGGGTGTCGATAGAGCCTATATCGAATAAAAAGTCTGTTTGATTATCCATAATAATGACGGTAGGTTTATCAAACGTTAAACGCATACCTAATTCAAATAACACATTTGGATTACGTCCACTTATATCACAGACAACAATATCCGCATTGTAAATATTTTGAATTATATTTTTGTGTATCATATTCGTTTCACCATCAGAGTCACTTACCATCTCAGTCTTAAAAGAATAACCTTCGATACTATAAGTGGTTTCTTGAATTATTCTTTTTACATCTTGCCAATGGGCTTCTGAATAATCTCTAATGGGTGCAATAGGCATAATTAATCCACATTGAATCTTATCAAATGTTTTTTCTTGTGCATTTGTGGTTATATTTTTCTCTTGTACTTTTGTCATAACAACACCAACTTTTTTTGATATAGGTATATTATAACTTTTTATGTAAGAAGTAGTAGAAAAATGTTGAATTTAGCTAAAAACGATATAGAAGAGAATGGAGAGGATTTCTATGGCATTAACGAATAGACAAGTTAAGAACATTATATGGCATATAGAGAATAATCGCGAAATATGTGGTGAGAAAAGTACTCTAGATGATGTGCTCACCTCATTAAAGAGAAATGTTAAGGAAACAAAAGAGTAAACCAGTTGAATAGGAGGAAATGTATGTTGGAAAATAAATTGCAATTGCATTTAGCTCATCCATTCTACCAGGAAGCAAAGGAAGCATGGGAAAAGGTTAGACAAGGACAGATTTGCAAAGGTGCTGAAAAGTATCCAGAACCATTTACTCCTTCATCTTGGACAAACACTGAATTAGTTGAACATGCAATACAAGAAAATGTAGATCAATTACATTACATTTTTGGAATGAAGGAAAGAATGGATTATCAACATAATTATATTCTTAGTTTGCTAAGAGAAAATAAAGAATTAAAAGAGAAACTAATACGTTATGAATCTTAGAATTGCTAGTCTAGCCGAGTTGCAATACTTGGCTAGACATACTGATTTTAGATATTTAGCCCTTATAGAGTTTGATAGACGGAAGCAAGAAGGTGAATTATGGAGCAGTTATCAATTTATAATGAGTTAGGACATGAATTTGATCCTGTTTATTCTAAGTTATTGAAAGTGAAAGAAGAAGGAACTATCATAATTCATAACATAAAGGTCTTTCTTAATGAATTTGGTCTATATGAGATTGAAGGACAAGATGTTCATGATTGTTCGAGCGATATAGATGGATGTTACGAAAAAATTGCATTGCAGGTCTCAAAGATTGAAGAATTAAATTGTTAGGAGGTCGTTAAATGATTGAACAGTTAAGTCTTATTCCAGCCATCAATGAGGAAGAAACAAAGGCAAATGTGGAAGAAGCTCTAGTGAAATATCGAGAGTTCATGTTCAGTGTATCAGAAGAGAAGCTTCCTAAAGTGACAGCAACATATTCAATGGTATCGGCTGCTCCTTCAAATTTATTCAATTCTACGACCGAATCGGTAGCGATTGATCGTGTTCATTTAGAGCAAATAAAAGAACGGCATATTAACTGGATTCGAAAAGGTGTAAATCGATTAAATGCTCGTGAAAGAGAAATCATTATTAAACGGTATTTAGTTGATGATATGGTGTATGATTATCAGATATATACTGAAATGAACTTATCAGAAAGACAGTATTACAGAATGAAATCAAAAGCATTCTTTAAACTGGCTGCTGCACTGAAAATTGAATCATATATTTGAAAATGGCAGATAATCGGCAGAATGATGGCAGAGCATAAAGGGAAAAAGCTGATAAGATGATAGTATGGTAAATTTGATAATTTGCTAAATATATGGTTGATAAGTCTATATATTCGATATTGAGGTGGTGCTAACAATAGAGTTGGTACCATCTTTTTTTATTAAAGGCGGGCGGTGAGGATAATGAATCTTGTACAACCAATAAGAGATAAAGAATTAATCCAAGAAATTAAAGAGTACTTAAAAGAAAGAAATGAAAGAAATTATATTCTTTTTCTGTTTGGTATTAACACAGGATTGCGAATATCCGACATCCTTAACCTTAGAGTCCGAGATGTACAAGGTTGGAACGTTTTTGTCCGTGAGAAAAAAACAAAGAAACCAAAAGAAGTAAAGATGCCTCCTGAATTAAAGAAAGCCGTTAGGTCTTATGTGCAAGGAAAACCTAAATATGAATTTCTTTTTAAAAGTAGGATTGGAAAGAATAAACCCATAACAAGGGGAATGGCTTATAAGATTCTTCAGGATGTAGCAGAGGAATTTGATTTAGAACGCATTGGTACTCATTCATTTAGGAAAACGTATGGATATCATTTTTATAATCAATTTAAAGATGTTGTAGCTCTACAAATGATGTTTAATCATACAGATCAGAAAGAGACACTTCGATATATTGGCATTCAACAAGATGGTTTAAATGCGTATCAAACAAAATATAAAATCTAATCATTAATTTAATGCCTTTTTCAATTATCTACAAAAAAGAATTGTCTAATTGAAATTTTAGAGTGGTTAGAAGTACTGGTAATAAAGGATTTTTTAAGTAAGGTGAATTATACAAAATATAGTATGTAGATAATTGAATGAGTAAAATCCTTTGAAAATATAGTAAAATGTAAATATATAACTGTGTATTTTTGAAAAGGATGATTATATTGGACTTTGTAGGATTTTTAATTGAGGTGTTTTTGGGTAATGAAGTAAGTAAAGAAATGAAAGTTGCGCTAATAGCAGCTGGAGCTTCGGTATTTGCTGCATTAATCGCGTTAGTAGGAACAGTGGTAATAGGAATAAAAAATACCAATTCGGCAAAAGCAATAGCTGAAGAAAATATCAAAATTACAAAAGAACTAGCTAAAGAAAATATCAAAATCACAAAAGCAATAGCTGAAGAAAACACCAAGACAGCAATAGAGATTGCCGCAAGTACTGAACAAATTGGGAAGGAAAATATAATCTCCTTAGATAAAAGAAGACTAATTGATACAATTAGTATTCAAAGGATTGAGTGGATTAATAAATTAAGAAATGCATTTGTAGAATTTAACAAACTAACTCATACCCAAAGTATGATTATATTTGCTATTCAAATGAAAAGTTTGGACAAAAGTAGTTACGATTTTAGAGAACCATATCAAAATGTGATAGCTTCTAAAAATAATATTGAGTTATTAATCAACCCAACAGAATTTTTTTCAAAGATGCTTACATACTATTTGGATTGTACTATTAATGAAATCCTTAGTGATGACTTTAAAATGCCTAAATACAGTGAATATAAAAAGACGCTATCGTATATTCAACAGGTAATCTTAAAATCGGAATGGAAAAGAATAAAAATTGAAACAGAAAAAGGAGAAATAATTCGTGGAGCCGAAGTAGAAAATCTATTTGAAGAAATCGCCAAGAATATTGATGAAAAAAATATATGAAATTATTAAGTTTAAAGCACCAGATTTAACAGGTGCTTTTTATTATGCCTAAAGGATGTGATTAGCATGAAACTGAAAGATGGACTTACACCTGAAGCTATCAAGAAACTGAATGCTATTAAGGTAAAAGAGAAGCATACGACAAAGGAATGGGAAAATATCATGGGTGTTAATCGTGATACTTACAAAAGGTGCAATGGTGCTGTGAGGAGGAAGTAACATGTCTGTCTATACTTTAGTTGATTATGTTAAAGAGTTAGAGAGTTGTTTACTGGATGCAGGAAAGCAATTACCACTTATGAGAAATGATTTGGTTCATCTTATTGATGGTAGATTAGATGATAAGTCAGAAGAGATTGAAAAGGATTAACTGTTAATGGCTAAAGAATGGGCCAAGAAGTTTTATAAGAGTAAAGCATGGAGACAATGCCGAGAGAGCTATATCAGTAATGTGTATGGATTATGCGAGAGATGTAAACAACCGGGTAAGATATTACATCATATTGAATACTTAACACCTAATAATATTACTGATCCATATGTATCTCTTAATCATGATAACCTTGAATACTTATGTCAGGATTGCCATAACAAGGAGCACCATGAGAAGTATAGTCCTGTTCGTAGTGATGTAATGTTTGATGATGAAGGTAATCTTGTTAAGGTTGGTGTGTGGTGTGAACGAATTTGAAGTAGTTTGTAAAGTAACAAACGGAACAGTTACAACTACAGAATGTGATTATCCATATAAATATTATCCAACTGCAAGAAGATGGTTTCATGCCACTAGGGAAATGAATAATATAACTATTTATAAAGAAAAAGAAAAAGAAGAAGCATAGCCCCCCTTAATATTCAACAAGGATAACGGCACGGGGACCGAGAGGGGAGGTTCAAAGAATACACAGGTCGTTTTTGTAAGACCCCCCTCCCAAAAACTCAGCATTTTTCGAAAAAAAGGTGGTGTTTTTTATGGCGACTAGAAAAGTGCTTCCAAAAGAAAGAGCGATTAAAAAAGAGATCAAGAGACTAAGCGATATTTTCAAAGATTTAGAGGAAAATAAAAAATCGGCTGTTGAAGGGTTAATTCAAGAAGCAGCATTTATGAGAGCTACACTCGCTGAACTCAAGGAAGATATAAATACTAATGGACCAATTGATGAAATGGAGCAAGGCGAATATTCGATTTTAAGAGCGAGTCCAGCAGTTACTACTTACAATGCCATGATTCAAAGATATACAACTGTCATGAAAGAAATACTTGGTTTATTCCCTAAAGGTACCAATGTTCCTGAAGATGATGGTTTTGAAACCTTTGTGATGGACAGATGAAACGTTATCCATTGGCTTATAATCCTATTATTGATTACTACAATCAAATTCAATCTGGTGAAGTTGTAGTATCCAATAAGGTTAGACGTATTTATAAAAAGCTTGTTGATGATATAAATGATGTTAAAAGTGAATATGAATATAGCACTTCACGAGCCAATCATGCTATAGAATTTATAGAAAACTTCTGTAAGCATTCGAAAGGTAAATGGGGCGGTCAACAGATTGAATTAGAATTATGGCAGAAAGCTTTTATTGCTGCATCTTTTGGCTTCATTCATAAAATTGATGGCACTCGCAAATATCGTGAAGTACTTCTAATTGTGGCTAGGAAAAATGGAAAGTCAACGATTGCTTCAGGGATAGGATTGTATTTAATGATTGCTGATGGAGAGCCTGGTGCTGAAGTATATGCTGTAGCAACGAAGAAAGACCAGGCAAAATTAGTGTGGCTTGATGCAAAGCGTATGGTTACTAAGTCCCCAGCATTAAGGAAACGAATCAAACCGTTAGTAAGTGAGTTGAGAGCTGATGCATACGATGCTGTATTTAAGCCACTTGGTTCCGATTCTGAAACTTTAGATGGCCTTAACGTTCATGGTGCTATGATGGATGAAATTCATGCTTGGAAAGATAAAAACTTGTATGATGTTATAGTCGATGGTACATCTTCTCGTGAACAGCCTATGATATTCATGATAACCACAGCTGGTACTATTCGTGAATCTGTTTATGATATGAAGTATGAAGAAGCTGAAATGGTTCTTAATGGTTTTGATGATGAAGATGGATATAAAGATGAGCGATTTCTCCCCATTATTTATGAGTTGGATAACCGTAAAGAGTGGTTAGAAGGGGAAGAAACATGGGCAAAAGCTAATCCAGGACTTGGAACTATAAAGCAAGTAGATCAGCTACGCACTAAAGTTAATAAAGCGAAGGCTAACCCGTTGTTGGTTAAGAATCTCTTAACAAAAGATTTCAATATAAGAGAGACAGCTTCAGAAGCATGGCTTACATTTGAACAATTAAATAATAAATCCACTTTCGATATTCTTCAACTTAAACCACGTTATGGTATCGGAGGAACTGATTTGTCTAAAACAACGGACCTTACAGCCGCAAAGGTCCTTTTTATGTTGCCTGGTGATGAAACAATTTACGTTAAGCAAATGTACTGGCTACCAGAGGAATTATTAGATAAGAGAAGTGCTGAAGATAAGATTCCTTATAACTTATGGCATGATGCAGGTCTATTAAGGGTTTCACCTGGTAACAAGGTTCATCCTAAGCTAGTTACTGAATGGTATTTAGAATGTAGAGACGAATATGATATTTATCTACCTTGGATTGGTTATGATGCTTGGTCTGCTGAATATTGGGTGGAGGAAATGCAAGGGTATTTTGGAAAAGAATCAATGATACCTGTTTTTCAGGGAAAGAAAACATTATCTGGTCCTATGTATTTGTTAGAAGCAGATTTAGATGCAAAAAGAATTAACTATAATAATCATCCGATAGATAAATGGTGCTTATCAAATACAGCAGTTGAAATTGATAAGAACTTAAATATACAACCTTGTAAAACAAATAATCAGAGAAGGCGTATTGATGGTACAGCTGCATTATTAAATGCGTATGTAGTTCTTCAAGACAAGATGAATGATTATCAAAATATGATATAAGGGAGGTGAAACATTGGGGTTATTAGATTGGCTTTTTCCTAACAAGCAAAGTAAAGCAACAACTAGATTTGAAATGATTAGTGATAACGGTAATGGTTTTTATTCTTTCGGTGGCAATTTGTATAAGTCAGACATCATCCGATCCTGTATTCGTCCTTTTGCTAAAGCAAGTGGAAAGCTTATTGCTAAACATATTCTAAGCAACGAACAAACTTTTAAAATAAATCCAAATGTAAACATTAGATTTTTATTAGAAGAACCAAACCCTTTAATGAGTGGTCAGATGCTTCAAGAAAAGATTGCAACGCATTACAAATTAAATAATAATGCTTTTATTTATATGAAATACGAACATGGTATGTTAACAGAATTGTGGCCAGTTCCTTGTACGTCAGTAGAAGCAGTACAAGACAGTACTGGGGAGTTATATTTAAAGTTTTTATTTTCAAACGGAAAGTATCAAACAATTCCATATAAGCATATTATTCATTTGCGTAATGATTATAACAGTAATGATTTATTTGGAGATTCTCCAAGAGATGTATTGTTACCTTTAATGGATGTTGTAACTACTATTGACCAAGGAATTATTAAAGCTATAAAAAATTCTGCTGTAGTAAAATGGCTATTAAAATTCAAAAGTACACTACGACCAGAAGATATGAAACAACAAACAATAGATTTTACTGAAAATTATCTTTCGATTGATTCTGAAACGGGTGGTGCAGCTGCGGCAGATGCTAAATATGATTTGGAACAAGTTAAAAATGAAGCGTATGTACCAAATGAAAAACAAACTGCAGATACGGTAAAACGTGTTTACGCTTATTTTGGTACCAATGACAAAATTGTTATGAGTAACTATACAGAAAACGAATGGAATTCTTATTTTGAAGCTGAAGTAGAACCATATTCGATGCAAAATAGTAATGAATACACAAGAAAAATATTTTCAAAACGTGAGCGAGGTTTCGGTAATTCTATTATCTTTGAAGCGTCGTCTCTTCAGTATGCTTCCATGCAGACAAAAATTAATCTAGTGCAGTTTTTGGATCGAGGTGTGATGAGCGCAAATGACATAAGAAAAGTATTAAATATGCCACCTGTAGAAGGTGGGGATGAATATGTTAGACGTTTAGATACAGTTCCTATTACTGATGATAGGCAAACCGCAACTGAAGGAGGTGAGAATAATTGAAAAAGGACAATCTTAAAAGTTTCTTAGAAGTAAAAAACATGACAGAAACTAGTGCCGATCTTTATTTCTACGGAGATATTGTTTCTAGTTGGTGGGGAGCATGGGATGATACGGACCAATACCCTGAGAATGTTAAAAACTTTTTAGATTCTGCTAAAGGAAAAGAACTAAACATTTATATAAATAGCGGTGGTGGTGCTGTCTTCGCTGGTATTGCAATCTACAACATGCTGAAGCGACACCAGGGTTATAAAAGAGTATATGTGGATGGTCTAGCAGCAAGTATAGCATCCGTAATAGCGTTAGCGGGTGATGAAATCATTATTCCAGCTAATGCTTTCTTTATGGTTCACAAACCTTGGCTAAGTACATGGGGAAACGCTAACGATCTACGTAAACAAGCTGATACATTAGATGTTTTAGAAGAAGGCATGATGAATATTTACGCTGACAATCTAAATGAAAGTGTGGATATTGAAACCATTCGTCAGTTTGTTGCAGATGAAACATGGTTTACAGGAGAGGAAGCAGCAAAATATTTTGATATTCGTGTTAGCGATGAAGTACAAGCTGTTGCTTGTATATCTGAGATGTATAAAGATTTTAAAAATACACCAAGTAGTCTCATAAGCGCCAAGCAACAAAATAGTATTGATAAAACACACGAATTTTTATTCGATTTTTAGGAGGAAGTTAGAATGAATAAATTAAAAGAATTGCAAGCAAAAATTGAAGCTAAAGAACAAGAAGGTAAGGAGCTTGTTAAGGCAAAGAAATATGATGAAGCAGAGAAGATTAAAGCTGAACTAGAAGAGTTGAAAAATGAATTAAAAGCAGAAATCATGTTTGCAAAAGACGATGAAATGCATTCACTTGAAGCACAAGCCAAACTTTTAGAAAGAGCTGCTAAAATCAATGATGGTCATTCTGGAACAGTAATCAATATGTTTGGCACTGAACCGAAAGAAGAGAAGGCTTCTGCATCTAAAGAATATCTAATGGCATGGGCTAAAGATATGAAAGGTATGAAACTTACAAATGACGAGCAAGAAGTGTTTGATCGTGTTAATGATGAATTTAAGGCTGCTTTCACGCACACTACTGAAAATACTGGTATCTTAATTCCTGATACTGTCGCAGCTGGTATTTGGACACAAATTGCTGAAGATTATCCTTTATGGTCGGATGTTTCTGCAACACGAATTAAAGGTAACTTAACATATACAAAAGGAGCAGGAGCTACTTCTACTACAGAATGGTATGATGAAGCAACAGAAACAGAAGACACCGAAATGAAATTTGGTGAACTGAATTTAACTGGTTGCGAATTATCACGTTCAGTAACTATTACTTGGAAGCTCCGTGCAATGGCAATCGGGGATTTTATTCCCTATATCCAACAAACACTATCTGATTTATTAGGACAAGCATTGTCTTATGGGGTATATGCTGGTAAGGGTAAGCCTGGTACTAGTGAAGTATTTAAACCTGAACCAGAAGGATTTAAAACAGCATTAACAAAAGAATCTGGAACACCGCAAATTATCACTTATACTGAAGCAAATGGTGTTGTATATAAAGATCTAACAAAAGCAATGGGTAAAATTTATTCTAAGTATGCAAATGGTGTAACAATTTATGCGAACAATGCTACTGTTTGGGATGTTTTAGCTAATGTAGTTGATGAAATGGGACGACCAATGTTTATTGCGGATGTAATCAATGGTGGAGTTGGTCGTATTCTTGGTCGAACTGTAAAAGTAGATGCTACTTTAGCTGATGGGGAAATCGCTTTTGCTAATTTAAGTGCTGGATACAAAGCTAATATTAACGAAGATATTTCAATTACAACTGAGGAACATGCCAAAGCTCGTAAAGTTGATTATGTAGCTTATGCAATTGTGGATGGTGGTGTAATTGATACAAAAGCATTTGTCATCTTAAAAAAGTAATTAATGTTGAAGGTAGAAGCACGACCTTTAGCGTACCTACCAACTATGAGGAAATGACTGTAACTGAACTAAAAGTATTAGCAAAAGAAGTAGGGATAGTTGGTTATAGTGCTATGAATAAAGCTGAATTAATTGAAGCATTGAAGGCTACTGAATAGGTTGTTTTCAATGCTTTTTTGGTGGTGATTTAATGCTCGAAATAGTAAAAAAAGCATTGCGTATTTCTCATAATGAATTAGATAGCGAGATTGAAGATTTAATAGCTTCATGTAAAGCTGAAATGTTGATCAAAGGGATAAAGACATACCAAGACAAGGACCCATTAATAAGACAAGCTATTATTGTTTACTGTAAATCGGAATTTGGCTTGTCTAATACGGATTCGGAAAAGTATCGTATGTCATTTGATTCATTAGTCATTAGTTTGGCATTGTGTGGTGAATATAGTGTTTAGCGATATAGTATTCCTTCCAATTACAACAAGCACCGAAGATGAGTTAGGGCAAGTAACCGAAAAAGAAGATTATTCTAGAATGGTCTTTTGTGAAAAGAAATCATCTCCACAATCTGAATTTTTTCAAGCCGGTCAAAGTGGAATTAAAGCTAGTTGTGTTCTAATTATCCACTGTTTGGATTATCAGGATGAAGTGACAGTGAAGTTTAATAATAAAATCTATCATATTTATCGAACATATGAGAGAAAAGATGAAACAATTGAACTTTATTGTGAGGTGAAAATTGGTGGCTAATATTGATAACTTAGCTGATGAGATTGCTAGACAATTAGCTATTTATTCATCTGATGTAGAGGTGAAGGTAAAAGATGCAGAAAAGAAAGCTGCTAAAGAAGCTGTTTCTGAATTAAAAGCGACAAGTCCAAGAAGTCCAGGTGGAGGAGATTATGCATCGGGGTGGGGAACTGTTCAAAAAGATGGAAAAACAATTGTTGTTAATAAGAAAAAACCGCAATTAACCCATCTTTTAGAAAAAGGTCATGCAAAAGTAAGTGGTGGGCGTGTTCCTGGTAAAGCTCATATAAGACCTGCTGAACAGAATGCCATCGAAAACTTTACTAATTTAGTAGAGGATGCGGTTAGATCATGACATTAGCTAAATTAAAGAAAATATTAGATGCTACGGGTTATCCTGTGGCTTATTCGCATTTCACTGCAACATCTACAAAGCCTGTTCCGGCTCCGCCTTACATTTGTTATTTGACGCCTTATACAGCCAATGTTAAAGCAGATAACAAAGTATATAAGCGTGTGGATATTGTTCAACTCGAACTTTATACAGCAAAGAAAGATTTAGTTGCAGAAGCAAAGTTAGAAAAGATTCTTGAAGAGAATGAACTTCCTAATGATGCTATTGAAACCTATATAGAATCAGAGAATCTATTCCAACGAATTTATGAAATAAAACTATTTTAGGAGTGGTGATATATGAGTGAAAACAAAGTTGAATTTGGTTTAAGTAAAGTGCATTATGCGCCATACACAATTACTAATGGGAAAGTAACATTTGAAACACCTATTCCAATTCCAGGTGCTGTGAGTATGACTTCTGAACCAAAAGGGGAGCTTACAGAGTTTTATGCGGATAACATTCTTTACTATGTTGCGAGCAGTAACCAAGGTTATGAATCAACCTTAAATATTGCAACAATTACAGAACAGTTTGCCATTGATGCCTTAGGTGAAGAACTTGATGAAGCAGACAAAGTATTAAATGAATTAGCAGATGCACAAGGTAAACCGTTTGCTCTTTTATGGCAATTTGAAGGTGATGTAAAAGCTACTCGTCATGTTCTTTTTAACTGTAAAGCAAACAGACCAAATATCAGCGGTAATACAAAAGAGACAGGCACCGAAGTTTCACCTAATGAATTAAAATTAGTTTCCAGTCCTATTGAGATTGATGGAAAAATGATGGTTAAAACTAAAACAACTGCTGCTACTTCACCTTCTATTTATGATGCTTGGTATACAAAGGTTTATCAAAAAGAAGTTAGCCCAGGATCTTAATAGGAGGGCATAAAGAATGGAAAAGACAATTGTAATAGATGGTAAAAATGTTGTATTTAAAAGTACAGGTGCTACTCCTTTAAGGTATAAACAGCAGTTTGGTAAAGACTTTTTTGCAGAATTAGCCAAAATGGAAAAAGCATTTAATGCAAAAGAGGCTTCATATGAATCTCTTGATTTTGAAGCTTTCTATAATATCGCTTGGACCCTTGCTAAAACAGCAGATAAAGAGATTGCTTCACCGTTGGAATGGCTTGATACATTTGATGAATTCCCTATTGTTGATATTATTCCTGAACTACAGGACATCTTAGCAAGGATGCTTAACTCTAAAAAAAAATAACTAAAAACAAAGGTACATCTAGTGGAGATCAATTCTCTACAGAGATGTACCTTTTATTGTGTAAGAAATGCGAATTGAGTATTGCTGATATGGAATATATGACGATTGGTATGTGTCTTGATTATGTGGATGAATACATGGAAATGAAAAAGCCAGCTAAAGAGCGGGTTAGAAAAGCTACTCAAAATGATTTTGACAAGTTCTGAAGCGAGGTGAGAATATGGCTGGAAATATCAAAGGAATCACTATTGAAATTGGTGGAGAGACAACAGGTTTACAGAATGCCTTAAAGGATGTAAACAAGCAGAGTACTAGTTTACAAACAGAACTTAAACAGGTTGAAAGGGCTCTTAAGTTTGACCCTGGTAACATTGAGCTGTTGGCACAAAAACAACAAATCTTAACCGAAAGAATTCAAGCGACATCCGAAAAGCTAGATACATTAAAACAAGCGCAGGCACAGGTAGAAGCGCAATTTCAGAGCGGACAAATTGGAGCAGAGCAATACCGAGCTTTTAGGCGTGAGATTGAAACAACTGAAGGTACTTTAAATGGTCTTAGAGGGCAACTTCAAAATATGGCCAACGAACAACAAAGAACTGGTAATGCAACACGCGAACTTCAAGCTTTGTTTCAAGCAACCGGTACAAGTGTAGACCAATTTGCAAATGCTCTCGGCGGCCGTCTTACATCTGCTATTAGAAATGGTACTGCTACATCAGCACAACTTAATCAAGCTATTGAACGTATTGGTCAAGCTGCGTTAGGAGCTGATACAGATTTAGGTAGATTAAGAGCTGCGTTATCAAATGTTCATAATGGAGCTAGTATTGATCAGATAAGACAGGATTTAAATAGAGTATCACAAGAAGCAAATGAAGCTGAACAAGCTGTTAACGGCTTTGGTGATGAACTAAAAAATACTGTAGCTGGTCTAGCTGCTGGTGGTGGTATTGCTGGTGCTATTAGTGCTGCATTAGATACATCTTCTTTAAACACAAAGATTGAAATATCAATGGAAGTACCAGAGTCTTCAAAAGCATCTGTTAAAGACGCTATTAATACTGTAACAAGTTATGGTGTAGATGCTGAATCAGCACTTGAAGGTGTACGTAGACAGTGGGCGCTTAATAAAGATGCAAGTGATGAGTCAAACGCAGCTGTTGTTAAAATGGCAGGAACTATCGCTGCTGCTTATTCAGGGATTGATTTTACAGAGTTGATCCAGGAAGCTAATGAAATCGGTGGAGCACTCAATATTTCGAATGAACAAGCACTCGGACTTGTAAACTCTTTGCTCAAAACAGGATTTCCTCCAGAACAACTAGACATCATCTCCGAATACGGGGAACAGCTGAAAATTGCAGGATTCAGTGCTACAGAGGTCCAAAACATCCTCTCAGCTGCGGTCGACACTAAAAGTTGGAATATCGATAACTTACTTGACGGGTTGAAGGAAGGGAAGATAGGTCTTTCCGAGTTTGGATTAGAAATACCTAAAGCGATGGGAGAATTACTATCTAAAACAGATATCTCTGCTAAACAGATGCAGACATGGGGTGCGGCAGTCGCTAAAGGTGGAGAAGGCGGAAAACAAGCCATGGTTGAAGTCGCAAAGGCTTTGGCTGGTGTGGAAGATGCTACCCTTCGGAATGAATTAGGAGTGCAAATTTTCGGTACCAAATTCGAAGACCAAGGCATGAAAATTGTAGACACAATGATAAATGCTGAAAAAGGAACCGCCGATTTAAAAAAAGGAATTGATGATGTTAATTCTTCCACTGAGAAGCTTAATACAGATCCTACTGTGGCATTGAGACAAGCTTTTTCTGATTTAAAAGTAGCTCTGGAACCATTACTAACTACAATAGCTGAAGTAATCGGTAAAATTGCGGAATGGGTTCAAAATAATCCTACATTAGCTGCTACATTAGTAGCGATAGGAACAGCTATAGGTATTTTAGTTGGTGCAGCGATGGCGTTAGCACCTCTCTTTATGGGTATTATTGCAGCGTCCACACCTCTTATGGCTAGTATAGCAGCGATTGCGTTACCAATTGCAGGAGTTGTAGCGGCCATAGGATTACTTATTGCAGCAGGTGTAGCGGTATATAAGAATTGGGATGAAATTAGTGCTTATGCTATTACGATTTGGAATGGAATCAAAGATTTCCTTTCTTCAGTGTGGGACGGTATTAAATCAGGGTTTGAAAGTGCGTGGAATGGGATCAAAGATTTTTTATCATCCACATGGGATGGTATAAAATCAACTGCTGAGGCTGTATGGAATGGTATTAAAGATTTCTTTAGTCAATGGGGTTTAACTTTATTAGCTGTATTCGGAGGCCCTTTAGGTCAATTAATTGCACTTATAACAAAAAATTGGGATTCCATTAAACAAGGTACAGAAACTGCTTGGAATAATATTAAGACTTTTCTTTCCACACTTTGGAATGGAATAAAGTCTATCGCTTCATCAGTATGGGATGGTATTAAGTCTTACTTTACTACGGTATTAGATGCTTACAAAACGGCATTTACTACAGTGTGGAATGCAATTAAATCAGTAGTAGAAACAGTGTGGAATGGATTGAAATCTACAGCAACATCCGTATGGAATAGTATAAAATCATTTTTCACAACTACTTTAGACGGTTTAAAGACATCCTTTACAACTATTTGGGATGGCATAAAAACATCGGTAACAAATGTTTGGAACACCTTGAAAAGTTCTGCTACATCAATATGGAACGAAGTGAAATCGTCAATAACTACGATTTTAAATAATATAAAATCAACGTTTACTACCGTATGGGATAGTATAAAAAATACTACTTCTAGTGTTTTTAATAGTATTAAATCTACAATTACATCAATATGGACTAGTATTCAATCATCAATTACAACTATTGTTAATGGCATTAAAACAACTGTTACAAATATATTTAATTCTTTTAAATCTACAGTTACAACAGCTATGAATGGTGTGAAATCGGCGGTTGAAACTGGGTGGAATAAGGCTAAAAGCTTCTTAGATGGCATTAATCTAACTAGTGTAGGTAAAGACATAATCAGAGGATTGATAAACGGAATATCTTCTATGACATCATCAGCTATAGAGGCAATCACAGGAGTTGTGGATGGTGTTATTAATAAAGCTAAATCATTATTAGGCATTAAATCTCCTTCACGTGTTTTCATGGAGGTTGGAGAATTTACTAATGAAGGTTTTATTAAGGGGATTCAGTCAACATCTCCAGATTTAATGGGTGCAATAGATAATGCGTATGGACTGTTAGGAGATAATGCTCAGAAGATGATTGATATTGGTCCTTCTTCAACGACTAGTACAAGTAAGACAAGTATTACTCATTCTAGTCCAATTACTATTAATCTGTCCTATACAGGTGATGCTTCTATACAAGATGTTAGAAATATGGCAGATTCTTTAGAGATTGAATTAGGCAGTAGATTAAATTCGAGAAGGAGAATGAGTGGTGTTAAGGGATGATATACATTGAAACATTAGAAGGCACAAGGTATAACACGAAAAGTATAGGGATTATACCACTTAATTTTATATTGGATTCTCCTTCTCCAATTCATTTTACCGAGCAAATTGAAGGAAGAAGTGGATATCTAGATTTAGGTACTGCATTTGAAGGTAGGAAAATGAGAGTGAAGTTTTTTATTCAAGCTGTGGACTTTCATGATTATTCACTTCTAAGGAATGAAGTATTTAAGCTCTTTTATTCGCAAATGCCATTTTACTTAATAAATACTCAAGAGAAAGGCAAGAGATGGCTTGTTAAGACTGCTGCTTCATACACACCCGAAAGGCTTTCATTAGTTGCTGGCACATTTGAGATTGAATTTGTTTCTTCGTCTCCATATGCTGAGTCGGTTGGTACAACAATGGACCCATTAACTTTTGATTCTGATAAGTGGCAGTTTGGACAGAATCTTGGCTTTGATATTGGTACAGAAGCTAAGTATGCGCATAGTACAACAACTTTTCGTATTTACAACGCAAGTGATATAGATATTGATCCAAGGGAATTGCCGTTACTTATTAAGTACCAAGGTGCATCAAATAATCTAAAAATCACTAATACTACAACTGGTGATGTGTGGCAATACAGCGGTACGTCTAATACCAATGATACTATTAAGCTTGAAGGTATTAGATCGCTAAAAAATAGCTTAACGATATTTGGTGATACAAACCGTAAATTAATAACGCTTAAAAAAGGGTGGAACGACTTTACTTTATCCGGTACAAGTGGTTCTTTTTTAATTTCATTTGATTTCCGTTTCTACTATATATAAAGGATGGTGATATATTGATTGTTACTCATTTAGATGGACGAAGTGAGATGTTGACAGATTATACAACATTACAGCGTAAACGGAGGGTGAACGGTGAATATTCGCTCTCTTTTTTGTTGTTTCAAACGGAGCGTAATACACATTCGTTTGATTTGGTTGTGGAGGAAAGTTTGCTTGAGTATGATAGTCAGCTATATCGAATTAAAAAAATGACTGAAAAAATGGTCGGTAATGCTGTAGTTAAACAGATTGAAGCCTTTCACACTTTTTTTGATTTAGTGGACTTTTTTCAGTATGGAACGATTACTAATACTCAAACACTGTCTACCTGTTTAGCTTTTGCCTTAGAAGGAACTGGATACACGTATGAAGTTGTTGACTCATTCTCTAGTGCTGTTTTTGAATCATTTGGGAATGATAATTCACTTGCTTTGGTACAGAAAGCAATAAATGTATTTGGTGCAGAAGTATCCATTAATAAGAAGCATCTTAAATTTTATCAGCAAGTTGGTAGAGATACGGATATACAATTCCGTTTTAAACATAACGTTAAAACGATTGAGAAATATGTTGATACAAGTAATTTGTCCACTGTAATTAAAGGGTTTGGCAAGAAGAATGAGGATGGAAGTTATGTAACTATGGCTGAATATTTATCTCCTATGTGGGCTACATACGGTAAACGTCATGCAAAGCCTGTTTACGATGAGAGATATACGATTCAATCAGAATTATTGGCCCGTATAAAATCGGAGTTGATAGATAAGCCGCAAGTTTCATTCAAAATTGATGGGATTGAATTATTAAAGCTTGGTGTAAATACATCACAAGTAGAACTAGGTGATAGTGTATTTGTCATCTATGAGCCTTTAAATATTGATATAACATCTCGTGTCATGGAGATTGTGGACTTTCCAGAATCTAACCAATCAGCACAATATACATTTGAAAATTTTAGGAACAATTTAACTGATACTATAGCTGATTTCCAAAAGACTAAGGATAACATGGATGCTATCTTAAATGGTGAGCAGAAGCTACCTTATAACGTACTTGATGATGCAGTTATTAGAGCAACTGAAGCATTAAAATCAGCTCAAACAGAGTTAATATTCGAAAATGGAATTATTGCTGTTGATCCGACAGACCCTGATAAAATGGTTTGGTTAAATAGCAAGGGTATAGGAATTAGTGTTGATGGTGGTAAGTCGTTCAAAGAAGCAATTACAGCAGATGGCTTTGTATTATCGGCTGGTGCCATCGGTCAACTGGCTGCTAATAATATTACTGTTGGTCCAGGTACTAATTTTTATAACAGTAATTATGACCCTACTATTGCTAATAGCAAAGCTTCACAAGCGCAACAAAATGCAGACAATGCTTTAGCTGCTGCGGATCAAGTAGAACAGACTGTAAACGTGTGGAAATATCCTAATACAACGATGATTAACGGCGGTTCTATTAGAACTAATACTATTGATGTTAATAGATTAGTAGCTGGTACACTTATTGGTTTCACAATAACGACATCTCCTTCTACATCATCACCAAGAATGTTGTTGCAAGAGAATAAGCTTACATCACAAAATGGTAGTTCTAGTATCATAATTGACTCATCTGATACGACTAATATCAATAATTCTTATCCATTGATGACATTTAATACAAATGGTCAAAAAGGTTATATAGGTAAATTGTCTTCTGGAGCATTTTATATTATGAGTTACGGTAACAATATAGTTTTATCTGCAAATGAAGTAGAGATGTTCGCTAAAATGTCTTGTTATAATGCTGATGTTGGCGGCTCTTTAACTGTTAATGGTGACTCTAATGTCAAAGGAACCAAAAACGCTTCTGTCCTAACTTCTATCGGATATGTAAACGTCTCAGCATATGAGACAGCTGAGTATTATTTTGGTGATATTGGTCGTGGCAAAGTCGTAAATGGAGAATGTGCTATTGAAATAGAATCTCTTTTCAAAGAAACCGTTAATACAGATATTGATTATGAAGTATTTCTTACTCCATATGGTCTTGGACAAATCTATGTTGATTTAGATTCTATGACTCCTTATAGCTTTGTAATTAAAGGAGATGATATTCATTTTGCATATGAGATTAAGGCAAAACGTAAAGGTTATGAAACTACTCGTTTAGAACTTACTCACGAAAGCGAGGTAGATGAAATTGAAGGTTAAAATGCTTCGTGAAAATGAAGATGGATCTATTGAGATTTATTTCGCTGATATTGAAGAAAAGAAACTAATAGATACTCATCGAAAAATGAAAAGGCGTTTATCTCAAATGCCAGTTAATGATTTATCAAAGAAATCTGATTTGCAAGCAAGACAAAAGACAACAAGGTATTTACGAATGGTTAAACAAAAAATCAATGAAAGGAGCGCTGTGAATGAGTAAGTATAAAACTATATTAAATCCACTGGATAGCCAAACAAGGAAAGATATTAATGATAATTTCTCACAGATCGAACAGGATTTTGTTAATCAAAATAACTCATCAAATACAACTAAGCAAGAATTATTGCAAGAAATCAAACGTGTGGATGAAGACTCAAAAGAACGTGATGAATTTTTATCTGGTGTTAATGTACAAGATTATATTGATTCCATTAATGCGACAAAGCAATTAGCTGTAGAAGCTGCGTTGAATGCTAATGTTAAAGGTAATGAGGCTGAGCAAAAAGGCAATGAAGCAGAAACTCAAGGGAATTACGCACAGGAGAAAGGTGAATATGCTCAATCAAAAGGTGATTACGCTCATGAAAAGGCTGTAGAAGCTGCTAGTTCTGCTCAAAATGCTAACCAAGAAACTAGTAACCTTTCGCAATTGAAAGTAGATGTTGTTTCTGCTACGCAATCTGCTAATAATGCAGCTACAAATGCAGATGAAAAGGCAACTCTTGCAAATGAAAAAGCTTTGCTCGCTGAACTTGCTACGACTGCTGCTAATGCTGCAACCAGTGACGCACAATCATCTACAAGTATGATTAATTCTTTATTGCCTAACGTTCAAGGTTTAGAAAACAAAGGTACTTATTCTGCAACTGTACAGTATAAGAGAAATAACATTGTAGAATTCAACGGAAGTAGCTTCCAAGCATTAAAAGATTCGATTGGTGTAGCTCCTCCTACTTTACCTACAAAAAGCAATGCTTCATGGCAGTTAGTTGCGCAAAGAGGTGTAGATGGCTCTGGTGCGGTTTCTAGTGTAAATGGTATTGGTCCTAATAGTGAAGGTAATGTTGATTTAGGACAAATCTTTGAAAGTCCAGAAGGAGCGCAAGAAAAAATTGATTTAGCTGTAGGAGTACATGAAAAAGAGTATATGCCTCATGACAGTGGTTTGAGTAGTTTTGCTTCTAATAAAGTGGAAACAGTATATTTATCAGTTGATTTCAAGCGAGCAGACGGTAGTTTATACATGAAGAGCACATTGTCTAACCCTGATGGTAATGGTAATTACCAAACAGCAACTTGGCAGTTTTATAATGATGCTGGTACCGAAATAGTATTAACAAAAACATGGTCATTTGTGTATGACCCAGACGGAATCATAGTAGATAAGGTGGTGGCTTAATGAATATTGATTATGTATTAATGGCTCATGGTTTATTTAGTAAAAAAGGAGGTGGATCTGAACCAGCAAAACCACTACCAGAAGTAACTGATTTAACTTCATCTTCTACAGATTCAGGTTTAGCTATTTCATGGGATTGGGTTGTTCCTACTCAATCTGAATTTATGAAAGTTGAATTATATATGAGTGAAACTAAAAATATAGTTAACTCGTCTTATGAAACTTGCGTAAGTTCAGCAACTAAAATATACGAAGGTACAGAAAACGGATTAATTTATGATTCACAACAAATGAAAAACTATTACTATAAATTTTTCTGTATTTACACAACTTTCGGAGATATAGAGATTTCTAAAGGTGTAGGAGGTAGTATTTTTACAGAAATCAAAAAAACTCCTAAACCAGTAACTAACATTTCGGCTGATCCAAAAGACGGCAAAGTAAATTTAACGTGGGATAACCCTCCTTCAACAGATAATGTATATTACAAAACTTTAGGTGTTTACAAAGAAGGTTCATATCCTGAAAGCGTCTCAGACGGAATAACATTTGTAGACTCTACAGAAAACTCAATTTCTGTAACAGGATTAACTAACGATACAACTTATTATTTTAGATTTTTCACTTACACCATCAATCATTTGTATAACGAAGATGTATCGCAAGAAATATCATCAACTCCTTCTACTACTTTAATTTACGGAGTTAAAATAAACACAAAAGATTCAAACCCTTTAACGTCAGTTTCTTATATAGATAACTCTATAGGTATGATTCCGGCTTCTAGTGATTGGGACAACAAATTCCCTTTCAATGAAATAAAACCAGTTAAATTATTGGGCGGAACTGTTGTTTATGAATTAGATAAGAATGATTACAATAAAAAAACAAATGGAGAACCTTCTAGCCCTGATAAATACATGACAGGAGATATAATGGTTAAGTTTCCGAAAATTTATTGGAATATACAAAAAGAAGGAGATTATGTATACGTTAGATACTCTAGTGTTAAAGTTGATGACAGTTATGATTGTTTAGCTCATAAAAGAGGTGATATTGAAAAAGATTTTTTATATATCGGCGCTTACTTAAGTAAAGTATTTGATGATGGAGGCGGAAAACTAAAACTATGTTCATCTTCAGGAGAAGCTCCGACAGTTTCATTAACAATTGATTCTTTCAGAACTAGGGCTAAAAATAAAGGAGTCGGATACGGTTTAATTGCATATTATCAAATTTTGTTAATGCAGATATTGTATTTGGTTAGATTTAAAAATCTGAACTCACAATCATCTTTAGGTATGGGACGCGTTAGTGGAGCGTCTGTCCAAACAGGACATTTAAACGATAAAGGAATGTATTTTGGAGATAGAACATCTTCATTGATTGGAGTTAAATGCCATGGAATTGAAGATTTGTGGGGGAATAAAGATATTGTTGTTGACGGAGTACGAACAGATACTGACGCCAACGTGTTTGTTGGAACTGATAACTTTAATGATCAAGGAACTGGATATGAAAAAGTTGGAAAATCTACAGGGTTAAGCGGATATATTTCTGGAACATTAAGTACTACAAAGTCAGGTTTTTTCCCTACATCAACTAATGGGTCTTCAACGACTTATTACTCAGATTACACATCTGTCAATGGTAATACGTTGGTCAGATTTGGAGGTAATAACTCATCTGGAGATGAAGCTGGAATTTTTTGCTTAAAATCTAATTTGAGTACTACAACGACAGGAACTAGTATAGCTTCGAGAATAATTTATTTATAAGGTGGTCTAAAAAATGTTAGTTAGAGGAACTCAAAAAGAAGTTAAAGAAATAGAAGTAGGCAAAACGACTGTTTACATTAGAAAAAACATTGAAAGAATTACCGTTATAAACACTAACGATGAGGGTGAAGAAAGTAACAATTATTGGCAATATGACGAAGAGCAGTACAGCAAAGATGAATATATTGCTTTTATTTCAAAGGAAAATGAAACATTTAAACAGCGCCAGGAAACAACAGAGGCTGTATTGTCTGAAATTATATTAGGAGGAATGTAAAATGGTTATTGCTATTTTTATGGCTGGAAGAATTATTGATGGTAAAAATGAATACACAGATGTTGTAACGAAACGACCTGATTTAAAAGACGGGATTGACGCTTATCTATTCGAAAAAGGTAGAGATGATTTAATAGTAGTACAGTAAGCACCAATTGAGGTGTATTTTTTATGTCTAAAATAAAGGGGTGTTTTATGGAAAAGTTTTTTGTATCAACAATAGGCGGTTTTTTTAGCTGGTTAATTGGGGGATGGTCGTTATTACTGACCGTCCTTTTAATTTTGAACGTATTAGACTTTTTAACTGGTATGGCTGCTAACTGGGGAAACATCAATAGCAAGCGTGGTTATCAAGGGATTATTAAGAAAGGCATGATGTGGGTTTGGATTGTAATTGCTAATCTTATTTATCTTGTGCTTGCTGACCAAGGTTTAACTGTTGGACAAGTAATTCCTGATGCTGTTGTCATCTTATTTATTTTAAATGAAATCATTTCTCTAAGTGAAAATAGTGCAGTTCTTGGTGTGAACGTTCCAGAACCGATTCAACGTGCATTAGCCATTTTCCAAAAGAAAATTGAGGATGATAAGCAAAAGAAAGAAGGGGAGAAGTAATATGGATTCAGTAGTCATTTCAAGCGGTCATGCTAAATATGTATCTGGAGCAATTGGTATTCTTAATGAGGTAACAGAAGCACGTAAGGTTGTTCCACAAGTAGCTAAGTATTTGAAAGAGTTAGTTATTACTGTATACGAGTTTCACGATGATACATCTAAAACTCAAAAGGATAATATCAATACAATCGTTAAGTATCACAACAGTAAAAAACGTGATTTGGATGTTAGTGTACATTTTAACAGTGGAACAAAAGTAACTGGCGGTGTTGAGGTACTGTATTGTACAGATGCTCAAAAAACAATAGCAACTAAAGTTTCTAGCGCTATTTCTAACTCATTAGGTATTCGTGATCGTGGAGCTAAGAAGCGAAATGACCTAGGTTTTCTTAACGGAACGAAACAACCAGCCATTCTTATTGAAGTATGCTTTGTGGACGTTAAAGAAAATGCTGATGCTTACCACAAAAACTTTGATGCGTGTTGTAGAGCTATTGCTGAAACTATTACTAATAAAAAGCTACCTACTAAAGCTACAAGTAATGATGATGGAAAACGTTATCGTTTGTACACTGGAACCTTTGCAACTAAAGTATCAGCAACGGCATTTAAAGAGAAAGTAGAAAAAGAGTTTGATATTACTCTTCAAATCCGTGAAGAATAAATAAAAAAGAAAAAGCAACAATGCAAGGGAGAAAGAGAGAACATTGTTGCTTTTTCTTAATTGTACATACTAACGTTTACTAAAAAAGAGTATTTAGAAAAGGTGAAAGCGTCATCAAAAATTATTATAAAATAGTAAATTAGAGCTTTCAATCCTATATAAAGAGATAATGTGTCAGTTTGTTGAAAAGATTATTATTATTTGGTGAACATGCAAAATTCTTATAAATCAAAAGGTTTTTAGGCTTTTTATATGATGTATTCGATATTTCTTATGTTGAAAGAAATTTCACTAATACAATATCAATAAAATAATTGTGGAAAAATAATTGATTTATTTATAGGTAATAAACAAAAGCCCTTCCTTAATTGGAGGGGCTTATTTTTCGTTCAAATAATAATTTAAAAAATAATTGCACCGGTTCTTAATCTGTGGGTTAAAATATTTCGCTTCATAACAGTGTCCAGCATGATTGAAATGAAATGAAGTAAATAGTTCATCTTTTTCACCTTTTCTAATCGATATACGATTCTTTCCCATATACATTTTAACTTCTTTTAAATCCTTTGTTATCTTCTTCATAGTATCTTCAATTAAGGTTAAATAAGGTTCTTTAATTTTTATATTACTTGTATTAATAGCCTTTTTATCATTCTCTAAAATAGTAAGGATCATTGGTAAATAAATAAACTGCTCAACTATATCTCTGTCTTGATCCGATAAAAGTTTCATATTCATTACCTTCTTTTTGTCTTATTTTCTATAATTATATACGAATGTTCGTTCGATTTTAAGCGGTTGTACTTGTAATAGATATCCGAATAAATAGTATAAATAGAAATATTATCCTATGTATGTTGTAATATGTATATATAAGACAAGGGGGCTATTTTATGAAAAGGGTGTTATTACTATTAGCTATTCTTACTTTTTCATTAGTAGGATGTTCAGATGAAAAACAAAAAACTTTTGATTTTAACTTTGATCATGTATTGAAAGTAGTAGAAACTGCATATGGAAAAGAAAATATAAAAGTTGTGGATGATTCTAAGGAAAAAGGATTTAATACAATCGTTTTACCAAATAAATTAATAATCCAAGCAACAATTGATAAAGATACAAAAAAAGTTGTGGATGTTAAATCAGGAATAACTTTCGATGGATATGCTGCTGGCAACAGGAGTGATATGCTTAAATCTTTTCAAACTGTATTTAATATTGTTGATTCTGAAATGAGTATTGGTAATCGGGATAAAGTAATGAGTGATTTAAATATTAATATAGATACCGATTTCCTTAAAAATAAAGAAATCTCGACGAATAGCAATATTGATTATTCAATAAGTCCATATGATGATAATATTGTACTTTCAGCAAAACCAGGATTGAAATACGGAAAAGAATAGAATATGTTGTTTTAGCCCTGGACTTAATTGTCTAGGGCTTTTTTTCTTCTTCCATATCATATAAATCATCAACTTTAACATCTAATAATTTAGCCAGTTCAAATAGTTCATTTACAGTTGGATAGCTTTTTCCAGTACACCAGGCTGAAACAGTATTGCGACTTCGATTAAATACCTTTCTTATGTAGTCTCGTTTATAAGGAGACTCGTCAATTATTTTCCCTATATTACTTTTCAGTTTCATATATATCACCTATTACTATATTCTCTGTTGTCTGTTTTTATCCTTTCAAGAAAAAATAATGATAATAATACCGAAATTTTCTTGATAGACACGCAATAATTAGCCTAATATCCATACATTGAAATTATCAAAGAAAAGGAGAGTGAAGTATTGTGGAAGGAATATTACTGATTGGAAGCTTTGGTGCAACAATGATAACGCTAGGTTTATTAGATAATGCAGGATTTAAAATCAATAATAGTTTTCTATCATTCACAATGGAATGTGCTAAATTTGGTGGACTACTATACATTATCAAGTTAGCAAGTACACTTTTTCTCTGATAATTGGTTACACAATTTAAAAATCTGAATATTTAGCAAGCGCACCTGATGGGGTAGAAAGGGGAGTAGATAACTATCTGTCGGAGATAAAATGTAATGATAGGTACAAGGGTAATAACGCTATATATCAATGACTGTAAACTACAATGAAAATTACACCTGATGAAAATTACCGTGAAAGATAGATTGTAAACTACAATGAAAATTACACCTGATGAAAATTACCGTGAAAGATAGATTGTAAACTACATTGTTAATTACAAGGAGGATTACAATGATAGAATACTTAGCTTTGCCAGTCCTAGCGATAGGGGCAGCGCTTGTACCAAAAAGGCGCATGAAGGACATAGATAAGATAAAGAAGGTATTTGAAAATACAGGTCTAGGAATAAGAAAAGAAGAAGAGATCCACTACCCAATCCTACTTAAACAATCACATCAACAAACATATTCCACATACACTTTTTCACTTCCACTCGGTTTGTCCTCTAATAAATTTGAAGCCATTATTCCAGCAATAGAAGAAGGTCTTAATAAAGACTGTGATTTTACCTTTGAAGATGGAGTATTTAAGCTTCAAGCATTCAATTCAAAGTTACCTACAAAGTGGAAATATACAGATGAATTATTAACTCCTGGAACATGGCAAATCCCTATAGGAAAGAATCACGAAGGCATTTTATATCACGATTTCGAGAAGTACCCTCATATGCTTGTAGGTGGTGTTACACGCTTTGGTAAAACAGTATTTATTAAAGAAGCTTTTTATACTCTGCTTATGAACCAGTTAGAACATGCAGAGTTTTACTTCCTTGATTTAAAAGGCGGCTTAGAGTTCGGAAAGTATATTGGCCTTCCACAAGTTAAGGGGGTTGCTTCTGATCTACTCGAATCAGTTGAATTATTATCAGTTATTCACCAGGAGCTCAAGGACCGTGAAAAGCTATTTAGGCAGCAAGGATATACAAATATAATTGATTCTCCAATTCAAAAACGCACTTTTATCATTGTGGATGAAGGGGCAGAACTTTCACCTAATTTACTTACTGGAGGATTAAAAAAGTATGCAAATTATTGTCAGTCCACACTATCAGAGATTGCTCGAATAGGTGGAGGTATCGGATATAGGATGCTTTTCTGTACTCAGTATCCAGTGAAAGAAGCTGTACCGATGCAAATCAAAATGAATATTGTTGCTCGGTTATCCTTTATAGCTGCTGCTCAAGTTGCTTCACGAGTTATCTTAGATGAAAACGGTGCTGAAGAACTTCCAAGCATACCAGGTCGAGCGATTTATAAAATTGAAAAGAAACGTATTGTCCAGGTCCCTTATATTGACGATAAGTATATGTTTACAAAAATGGAGGAGAAGGAACATGAGATTATCAACGCAAGCAAGAACGGAAAAGTTATTAATGACGATAGACCGGTTAGGGATGGCAACAATAAAACATCTTCGTGGAATCCATGATTTGAAATCATATCGCAATGCTTGTTTTGCTCTTAAAAGACTTGAACCATATACATCCACAACGTTCTTCAATAAAGAGAAAGTCTATTATTTAAACAAGTGTGGAAGGTCTCTAATTGGATCATATAGGGACATTAAGAAATCATCCAATATAGAGCATACATTACTTAGAAACGATGCTTTTCTTTACCTTAATCGTCCTATAGATTGGCAAATAGAATCTGTTCTAGAATATGAGGCAGAACAACCTACAGCACACGGTATCGTCTTTAAAGGCTTATCTGTAGCAACTAAAAGTAAAATGGTTGCTGATGCCGTATATAAAAGAAATGGATATACTCATATTGTTGAAATAGATAATGTACGTGATATGAAAGACAATCTTAAAAAGCTCCAGTCTTATGTTGATTGCTTTAAATACATTGATACTCCACGCCTTGAAATTTTTACTACAACTATAGATCGTAAACGTAAATTCGAAAAATGGTTACTCGATTATAAATTGCGTGGTGAAGTAATTACATTTAATTCTATTCGATGACATTATGAACTTTTTTGACCTACTTATTTTAGAACTTATGTATAAATGAATAGTTGTGGAAAAATACACCATTTTAGTTGGTGGCCGATTGTGTTATTCTTTCCACGATTAAAAAAAGCAAGGTGGAAATAAAATGACAATACAGTTAAAACCTGAATTTCTAAGTGCACTTCCTGAAAAAATCAAGTGTATGGAGACCAAAGTAAACCATAGCGATGTATATGATTTCTACTTAAAGCTTATACCTCATGTTCATTACCAACTCTATTATCTTGTAGATAAACCAAACAAAGATATTACATTTGGAGATTGCACTGTATTTGATGCCTTTACGAATAAAGCATTAGATATACATTATTTAACACATGAAGATATTAATAAATTAATTCCGGATGTACAAATTGAAACAATAGATGTTTATATGGAAGTACTGACAGGAATTGGTGCTGTTTTATCGCAAACGGTTTATGGAACCACAAAATATTTAATTGATCCACGTATAATAATTGGAGCAACAGATGAGAAGTCGGATAAATACACACATTTTGTTGTTTGTATGTGTAGTCAATTTGATTAAGTTACCCTTTAGGGTGACTTTTTTTGTCTGTAGAAGTTAATTCGTTTGTAACCAATTAAAGAAACCTATATTTTTACGTACAATTACACTTGCCGTTTTTCTCCATGTTCCGTAAATATAGCCTATAACATCTTTGCGATTTTTCTTTTGTTTAATATTTAAAATAGCCTCTTTAAATGATTTAATAAAGTCCTCTATGTGATCACGGGCATTTAAATTAGATTTCTTTGCAGCTAACTTTAATCTACTCCACAATCTATATATTTCGTTAGCATCACTAAAGAAAGGTCTAACAGCATCAATAAAAGTAATTGGAACGTTAGATGAAACATATGTGTAATCATAAAATTCAATTGAGTTATTGCTATCCACAGACTTATTAACAATTGCAGATACATTACGTATGTTTTTAATCTTTTGTTTTAGAGAAATATTAGTTGTTTTATTGGCAGGACACTTATCGGTCTTTTTAGGTGGTATCTTGTCGGACACTTCTTCTTTTGCTGGCATGATAATGATTGCATTAGCTGTTTGTCTCATATCTTTTTTGCGCTTCATTGGTACCTGTTTGATCATACTCATTTCTTCTAGTTTCTTCATTAATCTTTGTACGGTTTTATAAGACACTTCTAATAACGATGCAATCGTATTTTTACACATATAGCTCACACCTAGTTGTTTACAGCTATGACGTTTTAATAATTCAAGTAATGCAATTAGTCTAGACTGCACATCTCTGCGCTTAATAGACGTTCTAATAACGTCTCTATATACTCGTACTGTTTTATTTAATTCTTCTAAGTCTCTAAATGATGATAAATTGTTAAATGCTGTTTCCCCAGCAATTACATCAATACGTTTCTTCATGATCTCCGTCTCCCTTGGGAAACAAAAAAGCAATGCTGCCATCATTGACAAACATTGCTAAAGAAACGTACATCAAGTAAAATAATTACATGAGTACAGCAAGTGTTTGCCTAGGGTGATAGGCGGACGGTATAAGAGTGCTACCAACACTACTTATACACGTTGTGCTCTTTTATTTTTATTTTTTTCGTGCCGATTTCGTGCCGATTCGGTTTGAAAAGAAATGATATATTTAAAAAGCGCACATCCTCTAAATATTGATTTTAAGCCTAGTTTCTTCTATTAATATACACTT
The DNA here is from genome assembly GCF_000380245.2 of Bacillus massiliigorillae. Taxonomy (GTDB): domain Bacteria; phylum Bacillota; class Bacilli; order Bacillales; family DSM-1321; genus Bacillus_AD; species Bacillus_AD massiliigorillae. Next base: position 120,261 of record NZ_HG428745.1, on the reverse strand, counting down.
TGATAATGTTCATTTATCAAATTTGAAATGGAAGGGTCTATAGGTTAAGCCTCCCATTCAATTGATATAAGAAGAGCCCTACTCGTAAGGAGTAGGGCTTTTCTTATATACTAAGGGATATTTTATTGGTATGAATATAAAACTTGAAGTAGTTTATGAGCTATTAACCAACATTACAATCACGATGTTTGTTATTGGCTTTTTTTAGTAGTTCAAAAAAGCCAACTACTTTTCTCTGTGTTAGAATAGTGTTAATACTTGAGTAAAGAGTGATGGTAGATGATATATATTGGAGTGACTGGATGGGGAGATCATGAATCCATATATGGAACGAAGATAGCTTCTCGTGATCGATTGCAGGTCTACGCTGAGCATTTTCCGATTGTAGAAGTTGATACGGCATTTTATGCTATACAACCGAAACGCAATAGTTTGAAATGGGTGAAGGAAACTCCAGATTCTTTTAAGTTTATTGTCAAGGCGTATCAGGGAATGACAGGTCATCAACGTGGAGAGCAACCTTATAAGAGCAAAGAAGAAATATTCGAAGCGTATATAGATTCCTTAACTCCGTACCAAGAAGCGAATAAGTTAGCGATGGTATTGTTTCAGTTTCCCCCTTGGTTTCAATGTGTTAAGGAGAATGTTGAGTATCTTCGATGGTGCAAGCAGCAGATGAGGGATATTCCAGTAGCGCTTGAATTTCGTAATCGTTCATGGTTTTCAGAGAAATTTACGGATAAAACGCTAGCTTTTATGAAAAGTGAAGGATGGATACATTGCATTGTTGATGAACCTCAAGCAGGAGAAGGTTCTATTCCAACAATTCTTCAACCAACTTCATCGAGTAAGACATTAATTCGGATGCATGGACGGAATGTATTTGGTTGGAATAAAGCTACAGCAGGTGATGATTGGAGAGCGGTTCGCTTTTTGTATCAATACAATGAGGATGAGCTTATACAATGGAAAAATCATATCCTTCAATTAGAGAAGCAGTCAAAGGATATTTATATAGTATTTAATAATAACTCTGGTGGTGACGCAGCAAATAATGCGAAGCAAATGATTGCGTTGCTTGGTATTGAATATGCAGATTTAGCACCAAGGCAACTGGATTTATTTTAGAAGTGAATAATATTTTTCTTATAAAGAAAATTAATAAATGGAGGATGTTTACTCTTTAAATTTTTTTATAAAGGCGGATACGCAATTGGAATGGATTATACTTTTAGTAGTAACAGCCTTATGCGCAGGAATTATAGGCTCTCTAGTTGGTTTAGGTGGCGGCATTATTATTGTGCCAGCAGTGTTATATTTTCATAATAGTTTAGGGCTACTTGATGGTTTGACACCTCAGAAAGCTGTTGGAATATCAACAGTTATGATGATTTTTACGGGTTTATCATCAACACTTTCTTATATTAAATATAAGAGAGTTGATTATAAAACAGGTTTGATTTTTTTTATAGGTAGTGGTCCTGGTGGAATTCTTGGGTCGTATGTGAATAAAATGCTGGACTTAAACTCTTTTAATTTATTTTTTGGTACATTTATTATTATTGTTTCAGTTGTTTTAATGATTAAGGATAAATTAAAGCCATCAAAATTAATTAATAGTGCAACTGTTAAGAAAACATTTATAAATCAAAATGGTAAAGAATATATTTATGGATATCGTCCAATTATTGCGATTTCAATTTGCTTCATTGTAGGATTTTGTTCGGGCTTATTCGGAATTGGAGGAGGTTCATTAATTGTACCCGCTATGATTCTGTTGTTCTTATTTCCTCCTCACGTGGCGATTGCTACTTCCATGTTCCTTGTATTTTTGTCCTCTATTACAAACTCTGTGACGCATATCGCATTAGGAAACGTTATATGGCCCTATGCGATTGCTTTAATTCCAGGTGCTTGGTTTGGGGCGAAAATCGGTGCATATATTAATACTAAGTTAAAAAGTTCAACACTCGTTAGTATTTTGAGAATTATGCTTTTAGTAATAGGAGTCAAACTTATTTTTGAAGGCTTTACTGGTTGAAGAAAATGTTTTAATGGTCTTCTGAACGTTGGAGCTACATAATTAGAAAGCTGTTATGTTTAAGGTTTTTAGGGTAGAAAAAGAATGAGGAATGCGGCAGATAGAGAAAAAAAGAGGGGATTACGTTGGAAGAAAGAATACATTTTTATCATATTAATGATCTACATAGTCATTTTGAACATTGGCAACGAATCGAACACTTTATTCATGAAAGAAAAGCATGGCATTCTGATGTTGGAGAAGAAACACTTGTTGTAGATATAGGAGATCATACAGATCGTTTTCATCCATATACAGAAGCTCTTTTAGGTAAAGGTAATGTGGAACTGCTAAATAAATTGGGGTGCCAATTTGCTACGATTGGAAATAATGAAGGAGTTACATTTTCTTATGATGCATTAAATCATTTATATGATGATGCTAAATTTAAGGTTGTAGTAGCGAATTTATATGACAAAAATGAGCAAAGACCAGAGTGGGCATTACCTTATAGCATTCACAGAACTGAAAAAGGGACACGTATTGCCATGATTGGAGCGACGGCTTATTTTCGCGTATTTTACGAAACATTAGGGTGGAATATTACGGAGCCACTTGAGGAAATTCGTCAAGCAGTAAATGAAGTGAAAGACCAATCAGATATGATTGTTTTACTTTCTCATTTAGGCTTAGAATATGATGAACTAATTGCAAATGAAATGCCAGAAATAAATCTAATTTTTGGTGGGCATACACATCATATTCTCCATGAGGGTAAATATGTGAACAATACGTTATTATGTGGCGCAGGTAAAGGTGGCACGTATGTAGGGCATGTTGAATTAATGGTTGATAAGGATAAGCATATTATCCAAAGTGAAGCTAGATTGTATGATATGAATGAAGAAGATCCTGTTCAAGGAGAAAAAGACTTTGTTGCTATGTTATACAGTGAAGGTAAAGAAAAGATGTCGCAGGAAGTATGCCGTTTGCCACATACGTTATCGGTAGATTGGTTTGAAGAAACACCGTTAATCACGCTTTTATGTAAGGCGCTTAAAGAGTGGTGTGATGCTGATTGTGCATTTCTAAATGCCGGTTTATTATTAGATGATTTACCAGCAGGCTCAGTAACAATGCATGATTTACATCGAATTTGTCCGCATCCTATTAATCCATGTGTCATTGAATTAAAAGGTTCAGAGTTAAAAGAAGTTATTATTCAATCAACCGATAAAAGCTGGCCACATATGCAAATAAAGGGCTTTGGCTTCCGTGGAAATGTACTTGGCACCATGGTTTATAATGATATTAAAATGAATAGTCGGCATGAAATATGGATTGGAAATGAAAAATTAGATGCAAAAAAAACATATCGTTTAGCAATACCTGATATGTTTACGTTTGGCTTTTTCTTCCCTGCCATTAAAAGAACGGAGAAGAAAGTGTATTACTTACCTGAATTTCTAAGAGATTTACTACTTCATGAGTTGAAGGAAATATATTAACACCTATTGTAGGCGATTTTCATACTCTGAATAAAGTAAGGAGGCGGAAGCGTCTATGATGGAGTTAAGACCAATTCAAATAGAGGATCGAACATTCTTAGGTGTTGTTGTTAAATTACCCAAGACAACACTTTTAGTGGTATCCTCTGAATTAGGATATATAATGTGTGGGGCATTAGATGTTGCATTGCTAAATGAGAAGTTAAAGGATCGCAATATTATTGCAGGAAGAGCGGTGGGGGTAAAGACGCTTGAACAACTGCTAGATGCACCATTAGAATCAGTTACATTTGGCGCAGAAAGCTTAGGAATAGAAAAGGGAACGATAGGTAGAGAAGCACTTTTAAAAATGTAAAAACCACCTGGAAGGTGGTTTTTTTGTGATTAAATCAAGAAAAATGATTTAGTTTTATGTAGTAAATTGGTATAATTACCAATATGTAAGCATATGGTCGGATTTACATAGTTTATTCTTCATATGAGTCAAACGAATTAATTCAGGATAAATAGGGGAAATTCCTGTGCTAAAGATGAATAATCTTTTTATATAATGAAATTGGTTTTGATAATGATTTATTAAAGCCTTTCAAATCTAAATTGATAAATGAGTTGGGAGTTTAACATGCGGTTAGTATCCACGGAGTTTTTGAAACCAGAAACAGTGCTCGGTAAGACTATTTATAATACGCAACAACAGATTTTATTAAATGAAGGCGTTTCGCTTACAGAACGAATGATTACAAGGTTAAGGGAATTAGGAATTCAGTACGTTTATATTAAAGATGCTAGAACAAATCATATACAGCCATTTAATACATTATCTGAAAAAGTAAGAAAAGATTCTCTTATAGCTATTGAAACATCTTTTACAGATATTCATGATAAAGAATCAATTGTTGGAAGCTCAATTGTTTTAGAAAAAAACTCAAAAAAATTTATGGAGCTAATTCGTACGATTTTGGATGAAATAAAAGATCATTCGGAGCTACTTTCTATACTTTCAGATGTGCATATTTATGACGAATATATTTTTATCCATTCATTCAATGTGACGTTATATTCATTAGCCATTGGAATAAAATTAGGACTTAGTCAAAAAGACCTTGAAATTCTTGGAATAGGGGCTATTTTACATGATGTAGGGAAGATGTATGTTCCGTATGATATATTAATGAAACCAGGAAAGTTAACACAAAGTGAATATATCGAAATGCAAAAGCATACAGATTATGGATTTCATATTTTGAAACGAGTAGCAACTATTCCTTTATTAGTTGCTCATTGTGCCTTTCAACATCATGAGCGTGTGGATGGAACGGGTTATCCAAGAGGGCTACTGGATAAAGATATTCATTTATTTGGTAAGATTATTGCTGTTGCTGATGTGTTTGATGCGGTTACTTCTAATCGTGTGTATCGGCAAGCTATGCTTCCACACGAGGGACTTGAAATTTTATATGCTGGGGCTGGGACATTATTTGATTCGAATATTGTAGAAACGTTTAGAAAAGCTGTTGCGATTTATCCATTAGGCTTAAATGTGGTTTTGAATAATAATAAAGAAGGCGTTGTTTCAAAACAAAATGATGGCATGAGCGACCGTCCGGTTATTACGATTCTTAAGGAAAATGGAAAAGATATCGAGGATTCGTACGAATTAGATCTAAAGCAGCATTTAGATATCATGATTATTGGATGCGATATCACGGGTTAAATATATTTTAGAATATTAAAAAATATGGTAATTCCCTATAAAATATTGCGAAATTTTAAATTAATGTTATAGTATAAAAATAAAATATAATAAATAACTATCACCGCATGGGGTAGAGGATGCAAAGTTCATCAGTAAGCTGTTGTGAGGATGACAACGTTGAACTCAGAAGAAAGGGAACTTTGCCGAAGTAACATTTAGTGTCGAATGATTGTTACTGGGGTTGTCTTGAATAAAGCCAACACTGTCATTATAAATGGAAGTTTATAATGGGGAGCTACAGAGCGATGGACGATAACATACATTACAAAGGGTAATGATAGGTTGTTCTCTATCACTATCCTTTTTTATTTTTGTCTAAAAATAGTTGAAAGCTCTGATCTTTACCTCCAGATTTTACAGAAGGAGTGTTCAGCATGGAAAATACGATTTTTTCTTTATTACCACCATTAGTTGCTATTATTATGGTTTTATTAACAAAAAGAGTTTTGTTATCTTTAGGTTTAGGGAGCATTACAGCGGCATTCTTACTTGCAGACTTTAATGTAATGGATTCTTTATCTATTCTTGTAAAAGCTTTCACGGATTTGTTTTATGTAGATGGAGAACTCAATACAGGAAAAATATACATATTACTATTTTTACTACTTCTAGGATGTGTTACTGCGTTTGTAACGATTTCTGGAGGAAGTAGAGCATTTGGAGAGTGGGCTTTAAAACGTGTTAAAACAAGAGCTGGTGCACAACTTACAGCTGCTGTTCTAGGTATAATTATTTTCATTGATGATTATTTTAATAGCTTGGCAGTAGGGCAAATTTCAAGACCTTTAACGGACCGTAATCGCGTTTCTCGAGCCAAGCTTGCGTATATTATTGATTCAACAGCAGCGCCTATTTGTGTTGTGTCACCTGTTTCAAGTTGGGGAGCATATATCATTGCGATATTAGCGCCAATATTAGCTGCGAATTCTTTAGATATGAGTGGATTCTCAGCATTTATTCAAATGATACCAATGAACTTCTATGTTTGGGCATCTTTATTATTAGTTTTCATATCTTCATGGAAGAATATTAATTTTGGATCTATGAAGGTACATGAAGATCGAGCAATCACAACGGGTGTTGTTTCTAATCCAGATAAAATCGCTCCTGGTGAATTAAAGAGTGATTTACCAATGAGTAAAAAAGGCTCTGTAGCAGATTTATTAATACCAATTGCAGCGCTTGTAGTTGGAACGGTTTCGGCAATGCTATGGACAGGAAGTAAAGCTGTTGAGGGGAGAGCAACTATCCTTCAAATGTTTGAAAATACAGATGTGCCAACATCATTATTTTATGGTGGATTGTTTGGGTTCGCTGTAACGTTAGTGTTATTCCTTCGTCAAGTGTATGCAAAGAAAGCAGTGAAAAGCTCATTGCTAACGACAGGTTTATTTGAAGGAATTAAGTCAATGCTACCGGCTGTATATATTTTGATTTTTGCATGGGTTATTGTTGATTTAGTAGGTGCGCTTGAAACGGGTAGCTACTTAGCAGGATTTGTAGAGAAATCAAATCTTAGCATTGGTTTCATTCCATTTATTTTGTTTGTAATTGCAGGGATTATGGCACTAGCAACAGGAACATCGTGGGGATCTTTTGGTATCTTGTTACCACTTGCAGGAGATATTGTAGCAACAATGGATTCTAGTATGTTGCTACCATCTTTAGCGGCTGTATTAGCTGGTGCAGTATTTGGAGACCATTGTTCACCGATTTCAGATACAACGATTCTTTCATCAACAGGTGCAGGATGTAATCATATGGATCATGTAATGACACAGTTACCATATGCGTTAACATCAGCTTTCATAGCTGCCATAGGATTTTTAATGCTTGGGTTTACAGGTAGTACAATTCTTTCATTATCAATAGTAGTAATCATGATGGTTGGTGCTCTATTATTCTTAGCAAAGAAAAATAAAGCGGCTGATGCAGCTGATGAGACTAAAATAGCTTGATAAAAGAGGTGTCTAAATAGTGATATTGAATCACTATTTGGACGCTTTTTCTTTATACTTAAGAAAGTTTAACTTCATTAAAGGAATAAAGTATAAGAAAAGACATCGACTTTCGCCAGTAGGGGCGATAAGTCGTGTTTTTCTGAAATTTTTGATGATTAATTAAAATCCAGCCATTTATTTATTACGTCTTTCATTTCTTTCCCATACCGTTAAATGATAATATGGGTCAAAGCTCCATTCTGTAAATCCATTGTCTTTGTACATACCAAAGTGAAGATGAGGAGGAAACTTACCACTTGTTCCAGGTGGTCCATATCCGGTACTTCCAACACTACCAATTACCATACCTGGTTCCACGATGGTACCGATTTTTATTCCCTTCGTAAAGCCATTTAAATGAGCGAAATAATGATACGTATTATTTAAATCTCTTATGCCGATTCGCCAGCCACCATAACGATTCCATCCTTTGATTTCAACGACACCATAGCTCGTAGCACGAACAGGTACTCCATAATTGGCGAAGATATCAGTACCTTCATGAGTTCTTCTGCCACCCCAGCCTCTAGCAACACCCCAAGTACTTCTATAGCTATAATCAGAGGTAATAGGTACAGGGAAAGCTTTCTTGTTCAAATCAATGCGAGCAAATTTTTTGTATATTTTGGCGTTACTCATAACAATTCCAACTGCTTTATCTCGTTTATAATAATTCCATAAAGCAATCCGGAAATTATCATCATCAGTCCCATAATTGAGAAGATAAGAAGCGATTGAAATTAATATATCAGTATCTGAGCGTGAATCTGCTTTGCCATCACCATTTCCATCGACTCCAATCCCATCAAAAAAAGTAATACTCATTGGATTTGTATCGTATGGATTTGGATTTAATAATCCGCTCCATTTCTCTGGAGGTACTAGAATACCGATAGGACCATCCGAGTCAGGTAAGTCTCTTCTCGCATTGCGTAAACTATGCTCATATTGATCAATAGCAGCGATATAATACCATGGGATTTGATAATGTCTTTCAATTGTTTTAAAAAGTTTCATTCGTTCAACATCAGAATTAGTCGTTGTTTCCGCTTTGACGTCGTATTGTAAGATGAATAGTGCTGATACAAAAGCAAATAAAGCTATAATAGAACGCAAGAAAATGACTCCTTCCTTCACTTGATAATTTTAATAATTCATTATATTTTTGTATGTAAATTGCCTGAGAATCTGGTTTTTAATCCATAAATGTAGTGTGTGACGTAATTCAATAAATACTATTATCAATAATTGGTAAAGCGGTGCGAGATACTTGTAATGCATAATTTTTTTGTGTTACATTGACTAGAAGTGAGCTATTTTGATTCACAAGATTGGAGCTGAGTTAGGTTGAGCAACAAAAAAAATGAATATCTTCGTAAACCTGAATGGTTGAAAATTAAACTTCACACAAATGAAAACTATACTGGTTTGAAAAAAATGATGCGTGAAAAAAAACTTCATACAGTATGTGAAGAGGCGAAGTGTCCAAATATACATGAATGTTGGGCTGTCCGTCGTACGGCTACATTTATGATTTTAGGGGCGGTTTGTACACGCGCTTGTCGTTTCTGTGCAGTAAAGACAGGTTTACCAACTGAGCTTGATTTGGCTGAACCAGAACGAGTAGCGGATTCGGTTGCACAAATGAACTTGAAGCACGTGGTTATAACGGCTGTTGCACGTGATGATTTAAAAGATGGCGGAGCAGCTATCTTTGCTGAAACAGTTCGTGCAATTCGAAGAAAAAGTCCGTTTACTTCAATTGAGGTATTACCTTCTGATATGGGTGGAGAATTCGATAACTTAAAAATGTTAATGGATGCGAAACCAGATATTTTAAATCATAATATAGAAACAGTTAGACGACTTTCAGATCGAGTAAGAGCGAGAGCAAAATACGATCGTTCATTAAAATTCTTACAACAAGCAAAAGAACTTCAACCAGATATTCCTACAAAATCTAGCTTGATGGTAGGCTTAGGTGAAACTTTTGATGACATTATCGAAACTATGGATGATTTAAGAGCACATGATGTAGATATCATGACAATTGGTCAATATTTACAACCCTCTAAGAAGCACTTACCGGTCCTCAAATATTATTCACCACAAGAGTTTGCTGAGTTAAAAGAAATTGCGATGCAAAAGGGCTTTAGTCATTGTGAATCAGGTCCACTTGTACGTTCATCGTATCATGCGGACGAACAAGTAAACGCTGCTGCAAAGAAGAAACAAGAAGCAACTGAGCAAGCGATTGCAGGGAATTAATAAGTTGATATAGAAGCTACAATGAAAAAGAATGAGGCTGTCTGAAAAGTGATAATTTCACTTTTCGGACAGCCTTTTCTTTTTTTCTTTTAGAAATAATCGTACATAGGGTATAATGAAGCAAGGAATGGAGTTCGAGGTGAGAAAATGGTAACAATCAATAATCTTCAATATGAAGTGGTTGAAGACTTCCGTAACGGGTTTAACGAAGAAGCGTTTAAGGCGCGTTATAGTGATATTCTCAATAAATACGATTTCGTTGTAGGTGATTGGGGATACGGTCAATTAAGGTTACGAGGTTTTTTTGAGGATCAAAATCAAAAAGCTTCCTTTGATACAAAAATAAGTACGTTATCTGAATATTTATATGAATTTTGTAATTTTGGTTGTCCATACTTTGTAGTAAAGAGACTGAAGAGTGATAAAAAATGAGGCTGTGTCAAAAGTGATTTGCAACCACTTTTGACATGCCTCATTTTTATCAAGATAAGAATGTATATATTTTTCGCGGTGTCTAACCTTACACCTGCTATGCTCGGAAATAAGCCAACCTGTTTGGAAAACCAAGAGCGGGTTTTCAAGAACAGCTCGTCTTATTTCTGCCGCATAGCTCTTTTTCGTTTCGGAGTAAATCAAGGAGCGTAGGCATTACTCGAAAAAGACCGGTGACGGTTTTTCTTATAGTCTAGCTCCAGCACCCAGTGACTAGTAGATTTTGCCCATCTCTCTACGATAAGTCAACATCGAATCAGCTACCGCCTCTTCGTATTGTCTAGTTCCGAACGCCATCGGCTCGAGGTCATAAGTCAATCAGTCCAGAAGGTTAAAAGCGACCTTCTAGCCAGCTTTCCTTATGCTTGTCACCGATAAACGGGCGTTCTCCACATTTCGGTTTTTCCTTTATCGAAAGAAGAGTGCTCCAATCTATATGTCGCAAAACGGGCGCTTGCGCTTTTCTTAGTCAGATAATATCTGAAAGAAAACTCTTTAGTTCTTCTGCCAGGCTTTCCGAGAGATTATATACATGCTCAAGGTAACCTTCTTCTTCTAAATCATCTGGTCCAATAATGGCGAAGCGATTGCTTTGCATATTGAGCACAAGCTGTTTTCCATAGAATCGTTCAGATGATGTGATGGCTAAATCAAATCGTTCACTTTCTCCCACAAAGCTGACAAATCGAGTTGTTGTTTGTTCCTTATCGTCGTATAAATAAAAGCGTTCTTCCACACAAATCCCCCTTATACAAAAACAAGATGCGGCTTATGACTTAAATGATGATGTGCTTTTACGAATCGCACAGTTTTTGTTTTACTTCGCATTACAATTGAATCTGTTTCAACTAAATCTCCGCCTAAGAAACGTACGCCTGCTAATAAGTCTCCGTTTGAAACACCAGTAGCTGCAAAGATAGCATCTTCCCCGCATACTAAGTCATTTAACGTTAATAGTTGTCTTGGGTTTTTTAGTCCCATTTCAATACAACGTTCTTCTTCTTCTTTCGTATGAGGAATAAGTCTTGCTTGCATATCTCCACCTAGGCATTTAATGGCTGCTGCAGAAATAACACCTTCTGGAGCTCCACCAATACCGATGAATAAGTCTATTCCTGTAGAGGGAAATGATGTTGCAATTGCAGCACTTACGTCTCCATCTTGGAACAAGTTAACTCTTGCACCCTTTGCTCGAATACGATCAATTATATCTTGATGGCGGTCTCTTTCTTGTACAATAACACATAAATCTTGAACACGTTTATTATTTGCTTTTGCAACTATATCAATTGTTGTTTCGATTGGATCATCTAAATGTACTAAACCAGCAGCATTAGGTCCTACTGCGATTTTTTCCATATACATATCTGGAGCATGAAGCAGAGTTCCTTTGTCTGCTACAGCAATAACTGCCATTGCGTTACTGTTTCCTTTTGCAACAATTGTAGTACCTTCAAGTGGGTCTACAGCAATATCAACTTTTGGACCCTGACCAGTTCCTAGTTTTTCACCGATATATAGCATAGGAGCTTCATCAAGTTCTCCTTCACCGATTACAACGGTTCCTTCCATGTTAACTGAATCAAACATTTTACGCATAGCTGTTGTCGCAGCATTATCTGCTTCGTTCTTCTTTCCTCTTCCCATCCACTGTGCGGATGCAAGTGCTGCTGCCTCTGTAACTCGAACAATTTCCAATGCTAATTCACGTTCCAAAAATAATTCCTCCAATTCATCGAATTCCATCAACTATTCTAACAGACTTTTGATGTTTTTGTTTAGGTCATCACAAACATCTTAGAATTTTTCTTGAACATAAAAATGGAAGCGTTTGTAGATTGCGGACAAATCAAACTTGTATGAATTGATAGTGAATGAGAAGCTATGATACTATCAAATAATAAGGAATATTTAATAAGTAATAATTAAATCTGTACTGTACGCAAATTATAGAAGCATTTATGAAAGGAAGAAATAGTATGTACTTCGTTGACCGACAAAAAATCGAACAAAATCTTATTTACTTAGAGAAAAATAGTAAGCTTTATCAAGAAACAAAGCAGTGGGAAGGTAATCTAGGTCAATTATCTCTTGAAAGAATTATTCACGTAATGACAGATTGTGTGTTAGACGTAAGTAATGCAATCATTGATGGTTTTATTATGAGAGATCCAGGCAGTTATGAGGATATTGTTGATATTTTACTTGATGAGAAGGTAATCTCAAAAGAAATGGAGCAACAATTTAAGAATGTTTTACCATTACGAAAAAATATTGTGCAAGATTATTTAGATGTCGATTACAATGCTTTGCAAGCAACATTTACTCAAAATATTGCGGCGTTCTTGCAATTCCCAACTGCTGTTAGACAGTACTTAGAGAATGAATTAGGTCCAGTTTCAGCATTTATCAACTAATAATTGATACATAAGGGGTGTCCGAAAAGTGATTGTTCATTTCTTTTCGGACATTTTTTTTTAGTTGTGTAAAAAAATAAAATGTTATATTTTTCTTGAAATTGTACAAATATGGATATATAATTTACTGAAAATTCTATTAAAGGAGTGGCTGTTTTGACATTAGTTATTAGACGCTCAAGCGAAAATGATATACCTCAGTTAACGGATCTTATGTATCAATATATTGTGGACTTCTATAAACGTCCAAGTCCTCCAGTTGAGGATGTACATGCAATAATCCATATGCTATTAGAAGGAAAAGAAGGTCTTCAATATGTGGCAGAGAGAGATGGGCAACTTGTTGGTTTCGTTACTTTATATTTTACATATAGTACAACGAAGGCTAGTAAAATTGCTGTAATGAACGACCTCTTTGCTGTGGAGCAGGAGAGAGGAACGGGTGTAGCTCAACAGTTGTTTGCAAGTGCTGAAAATTATACGAAAGAAAATGGATATGCCTATATGTCATGGATTACAGCTACTGATAATCATCGAGCACAGAGATTTTATGATAAAGTTGGTGGAGCAAAAGGTGATTGGTTTAGCTACTCTATTTAATAGAGTGGCTTTTTGTATGACCTCAAAGCTCTTTTGCACTAATAATTTTCCTATGTTACAGTATTGATTGGATACAGCATTCTAAAGTAGTTTGAACATATAGGAGTGAATTCTTTGAAACAATACAAAGGCTTTTTAATAGATTTGGATGGAACGATGTATAGAGGTACGGAGAAAATAGAAGAAGCGGGACAATTTGTTTACGAATTACAAAAACGAAATTTACCTTACTTATTTGTAACGAATAATTCTTCTAGAACACCCGCACAGGTTGCAGCTAAGCTTCAAAAATTCGATATTCCAGCTACTGAAGAGCAGGTATTTACGACAAGTCAAGCGACAGCTAATTATATATATCATCTGAATCCAAATGCATCTGTGTATGTGATTGGAGAAGAAGGAATTAAAACAGCTCTGAAGGATAAGGGCTTTACATTTGTTGAGGAAAATCCAGATTTTGTTGTAATGGGAATTGACCGTGAGATTAATTATGATAAATTAACAAATGCGTGTTTAGGTGTCAGAAGTGGAGCAACATTTATTTCAACAAATGGTGATATTGCTATTCCAACCGAAAGAGGCTTATTGCCTGGTAATGGATCACTAACTTCTGTTGTTACAGTTTCTACAGGTGTGCAGCCAATTTTTATTGGTAAGCCTGAAAGTATTATTATGGAACAAGCATTAGAAGTATTAGGTGTAGCTAAAGAAGATACGTTGATGGTTGGTGACAATTATGATACGGATATTCTTGCAGGTATGAATGCAGGTTTAGATACATTGCTTGTCCATACAGGTGTAACAACGCCTGAATTACTGAAAAATTATGAGCAGCAACCAACGCATGTTATTTCTTCATTAGATAATTGGAAATTTGAATAATGTGTATACATAGCGTGGCGAATTACCAATCGTCACGCCATTTTTTTTGGTGTCTAACTTTACACCTGCCATGCTCGGAAATAAGCCATTCTGTTTTGAAGTCCAAAATCGGGTTTTCAAGAATAGCTCGTTTTATACATGTTGTCTAGCTTCAGCAACCAGCCCCTCGACTCATAAGCCATCTCAATGAATAGCATATTTCTTAAGCAATTTGTCTTATGCTTGTCGGGGCTAAACGGGTCGCCTCAGCATTTCTTTATTTCCGCGTCGCTCGTTTTTGATTGGGAGTAAATCAAGGAGAATAAATAACAATCAAAAAGACCGGTGACGGTTTTTCTTATTGTCTAGCTCCAGCGCCCAGCGACTAGTAGATTTCGCCCATCTCCCTACGATAAGTCAACATCGAATCAGCTACCGCCTCTTCGTGTTGTCTAGTTCTGAACGCCATCGGCTCGAGGTCATAAGTCAATCAGTCCAGAAGGTTAAAAGCGACCTTCTAGCCAGCTTGCCTTATGCTTGTCACCGATAAACGGGCGTTCTTCACATTTCGTTTTTTCCTTTATCTCGGTCGAAGTGCTCCAATCTATACATCGCTTAACGGGCGCTTGCGCTTTTCTAATAGTATTTAAAAAATTGGTAAAAGATGTTACACTATGTGGAGGTTTATATATTAAATTTTCTAAATATTCAATATTAAAGGAGATGTATTGTTCATGTTAAAAGAATCAACAGTTGGTCAAGAACTAGCAGAATTAGATAAGAAGCACTTTATCCACCCAACAACTGCCATTTCACAACAACAAGCGAATGGACCTGCTTTTATCTTTACTGAAGGTAATGGAATTCATTTGACAGATGTGAATGGAAAAACGGTCATTGACGGTATGTCATCTTTATGGAATGTAAATGTTGGACATGGAAGAGAAGAATTAGGAGAAGCAGCGAAGCAGCAAATGTCTAAATTAGCGTTCACATCTAGTTTTTCTACATATAGTAATGAACCAGCTATTCGCTTAGCGACAAAGATCGCCTCTTTGGCACCGGGAAATTTAAATGCGGTGTTCTTTACATCTGGTGGTTCTGAATCGAATGATACGGCCTTTAAATTAGCTCGTCATTATTGGATTTTAAAAGGCCAGCCGAATCGAAAGAAAATAATTTCAAGAACGAAATCTTATCATGGTGTAGCGATGGGAGCGACTAGTGCAACTGGTTTAAAACCATTTAGAGATTTCACTAATTCAAATGCACCTGATTTTTATTATACAGAAGGAATGTCTTCAGCTGCTCTTCGTGAAACAATTGAGAAGGAAGGGCCAGAAACAATTGCAGCTTTTATTACAGAGCCTGTTCAAGGAGCAGGTGGTGTTAATATTGCACCTGAAGGGTATTTCCAAGAAGTAAGAGATATTTGTGACGAATATGGGATATTAATGATTGCAGATGAAGTTATTACTGGATTTGGACGTACAGGAACATTTTTTGGAATGGAACATTTCGGGGTAGTACCTGATATGCTATGCTTTGCAAAAGGTGTTACGAGTGGATATGCACAACTTGGTGGTGTCATTATGTCTGAGCCAATTCATCAAGATTTCATCGCATTATCCAAAGATACATTGTTACATGGATACACATATAGTGGACATGCAATGGCATGTGCAGTGGGTTTAAAAAACATCGAAATTATTGAGAGAGAAAATTTAGTAGAAAATTCGAAGCTTAGAGGAGAAGAATTATTAAAAGGCTTCAAAAAACTCCAAAGTAAGCACAAAATTATTGGGCATGTAAGGGCGCTTGGCTTAATTGGTGGTATTCAAATTGTGAAGGACCAACAAACAGGAGAAGGCTTTGATGCACCGCTAGCACCAAGAATTGTGAATGAAGCAGCTAAACGAGGATTAATTATACGTGCCGTTGTATTTGACCAAGATACGCTTGTATTTGCTCCTCCATTGGTGATTACGAAGCAAGAAATTGAAAAAATGATTGATATATTAGATGAGACTTTCCAAGCAATTGAAGAGGAAGTTTTTCAATAAAATATAAAAGAACGGCAGCTGAATAGTTGCCGTTCTTTTTGAGTTGCTTTTCTTATTCATTCTGCATTCACTGCCCTATGAGCTAGTCTACTTGAGGCAGCAGCTGCAATTGCACCTACGATATCGTCTAAGAATGTATGACATTCTCCTGAAGATTTATCATTAAGCTTTTGTAAAATGCCAGGCTTTTGTTTATCGATAAAGCCATAGTTTGTAAAGCCTATTGAGCCATATACATTTACAATTGAAAATGCTAATATTTCATCCACGCCGTATAGTCCTTCATCTGTTGAGATGATAGATTGTAAAGGTTCTTCTAGCATCTTTTTTTCTGCCAGCATATCAAGCTGAATTCCAGTAAGAATAGCATTTTGTACTTCTCGCTTTGATAATACCCTTTCAACATTATGAAGACATTCATCTATGGAAAGATTTTCGTGATAGGCGCTTTGTAAATACATAACTAGTTCAGCGATATCTTGTGTCGTTACGCCTCTTTCTTTTAACCATTTGCGAGCGGTTTGTTCAGATAAATTAATTCGTTTAGAGTCCATAATTAGCTCACCTTTTCTTCTTTATTAGTATGTTATGCATTCACTCTTGTACCTTGTAACTATAAATATATGGTGAAGATTGATATGTATGTCAAAATTTTCTCTCATAATCGGTGGAAGATGAATAAAACCCGACCGATTAAACTTTCACTTTATATGAAAAGAGTGGTTAAAAAGCACATATATATTATAGAGTATCCGAATAAAAGTATTTTACACGAAAGAAAAAAAGGGGAGTATTCATATGCTGGAAGATGTGATTTATGAGAACTATGGATTGACTATGGAAAGACAACGAATGGAGGGGGCATATCAGCGTTTTTTTTCAGGGCATGCTTTATTTACCATTGTTCCCATTGCTGAAGTTAATGAAGACGAATTAATGGAAAGATTGAAGATGTCTCATTTCATGCAGCAGCAAGGTGATCAGTATGTATCCAGCTTCGTAATGTCGAGGGAGAATACATACTTGTCCCAAAATGAAGGAAATCTATTTATATTAATGGAAAATACACTTCTCGAAGAACCTCGACCTATAAAAATGGGTAGTAAATTATCGAAGTTCCATAGCCGTGGACGTACCTTTGCGGAACCAATTAAGGTTTGTAATCGTATAGGAAAGTGGAAAGAGCTTTGGGAAAATCGAATTGATACGCTTGAAGCGGTTTGGCGTGAAAAGCTACAAGCTCATCCCATCAATGATTTTGAAAAGCTGTTTGTTGAATCCTTTCCTTATTATGTAGGCTTGGGTGAAAATGCAATTCAATATTTGGTTGATTGTGAAATCGATGAAAATCCTACTAATTTGGATGCTGGAACAGTTTGTCATGAGCGTTTTTACAATGATATGTGGAACGGAGAATACTTGCTTAAGAACCCGTTTGATTGGGTATTTGACCATCAAAGCCGTGATATAGGTGAATGGATTAGGCAACATTATCATCGTTTACCACAAACCTTTCAACCTACTATGGTACAATTCATGAATGAATATCAAAGTAATTTACCATTGAGCGGATTTTCTTGGCGATTATTGTATGCAAGATTACTTTTTCCTGTTCATTATTTAGAGGCTGTTGAAAGCTATTTTAGTTCGAGGAAGATGGGGGATCAAAGAAAGCTGGAAGAGAATTTGGAAGAAATGCTAGAACAATCTCATCATCATGAAGAATTTTTGCGTTACTTTTACGAAGTAAATGAAGTTCCTATTCAAAATCTTCGCATACCAAAAGTCGATTGGTTATAAGGAATAAAAACACATATAATTCTTCTACTTATTGTACATTTCTTGTTACAATAAACGTGTACAAACTTTTCTGTTATTTTTGACTATTGAAAATAACGAATAGAAAGCATATAATGTCTTTTATATGGAAACAAATGTGTATTCAGAAAGAACAACAGAAGGGGAGTATACAATATGAAAGCTATTTCGATTGGTTTATTGGGTCTTGGTACGGTTGGTTCTGGGGTAGTTCAAATTATTGAAAACCATCAGGATAAACTAATGCACCAAATTGGTTGTCCTGTTAAAATTAAAAAAATTCTTGTGAAGAATTTACAGAAGGACAGAGGAGTTATTGTTAACAAGAGTATGTTAACAGACTCAGCAGATGATATTTTAGATGATCCAGAAATTGATGTGGTAATTGAAGTAATGGGTGGAGTTGAAGAAACACGCAATTATTTATTGCGAGCAGTTCGCAATAAAAAGCATGTTGTAACAGCTAATAAAGACTTAATGGCATTGCACGGACCAGAATTATTAGCAGAAGCAACTAGAAATAATTGTGACTTGTTTTATGAAGCAAGTGTTGCCGGTGGTATCCCGATTTTACGTGGTTTAGTAGATGGTTTGGCATCTGATCGAATTACGAAAATGATGGGTATTGTCAACGGAACAACAAACTTCATTCTTACGAAGATGAGTAAGTTTGGAAGTCCATATGCTGAAGTACTGAAAGAAGCTCAAGAGCTAGGCTATGCTGAAAGTGATCCAACTGCTGACGTAGAAGGCTTAGATGCAGCTCGTAAAATGGCAATCTTAGCTACTCTAGGATTCTCAATGAATATTGATTTGGCAGATGTAAGTGTGAAGGGTATTACAAGTATCACAGAAGAAGATCTAGTTTACAGTAAGCGTCTTGGCTATACAATTAAGCTAATTGGTATCGCTGACCGCGTCGGTGAGAAAGTCGAAGTAAGCGTACAACCAACTTTACTTTCTGAATCTCACCCTCTAGCTGGTGTTAATGATGAATATAATGCTGTATATGTATATGGAGAAGCGGTTGGAGAGACAATGTTCTATGGTCCAGGTGCAGGAAGTTTACCAACAGCTACATCAATCGTTTCAGATTTAGTAGCAGTTATGAAGAATATGAGATTAGGAGTTAATGGTCGTAGCGCAGCAGCTCCTCAATATGAGAAGATCTTAAAGTCTGATGAAGAGATTCTATCAAAATACTTCCTTCGTTTACATGTGAAAGACGAGTTAGGGGTATTTGCATCGATTACAACATTATTCTCACAACATAAAATTAGTTTTGAGAAAATCATGCAATTACCATTAAAAGATAAAGATCAATCTGAAATTGTTTTAGTTACACATAAAGCATCGAAGAAAGATTTAGAAGATGTATTACAAAAACTACGTGATAATGAATTAGTTCATGATGTGAAAAGTACGTATCGAGTAGAAGGAGACGAAGCATAATGGGTTGGAAAGGCTTAATTCAAGAATATAAAGAATTTTTACCAGTAACAGAGAATACACCACTATTAACACTCCAAGAAGGTAATACACCATTATTGAAGTGTGATAACCTTTCTAAAGAATTAGGTGTGGAGCTGTATGTTAAATATGAAGGAGCAAATCCAACAGGGTCATTTAAAGACCGCGGTATGGTTATGGCAGTTGCAAAAGCTGTAGAAGAAGGTGCCGACACAATTATTTGTGCATCTACTGGTAATACTTCAGCAGCTGCGGCAGCATATGCAGCACGTTTAGGAATTCGCTGTATCGTAATTATTCCAGATGGAAAAATTGCGATGGGTAAATTAGCTCAAGCAGTTATGTATGGTGCTGAGATCGTTGCAATCGATGGTAACTTCGACGATGCGTTAGAAATCGTTCGTAGCATTAGTGAGAAATCACCAATTGCTCTAGTTAACTCAGTAAATCCATATCGTATCGAAGGACAAAAAACAGCTGCTTTCGAAATTTGCGATGTATTAGGAGACGCCCCAGACGTACTTGCAATTCCAGTTGGTAACGCTGGTAATATTACAGCATACTGGAAAGGCTTTAAAGAATACCATGAGAAAAAAGGTACAAAGCTTCCTGAAATGCATGGTTTTGAAGCTGAGGGTGCAGCAGCGATTGTACGTGGTGAAGTGATTAAGAACCCTGAAACAATTGCAACTGCAATTCGTATCGGAAATCCTGCAAGCTGGGAGTTTGCAGTTAACGCAGCGAATGAATCAAAAGGTAAAATCGATGAAGTAACAGATGAGCAAATTCTTGCTGCATACAAGCGTTTAGCACGCACAGAAGGTATCTTCGCTGAGCCAGGTTCTTGTGCAAGTATTGCTGGTTTAATTAAGCAAGTGGAAACAGGCGAAATTAAGCAAGGTAGTCAAGTTGTTGCTATCTTAACTGGTAATGGCTTGAAAGATCCAACTACAGCTGTAGATTATAGTGAGATTAAGCCAGCTGTTTTACCAACAAATGAAGCGGCAATCATTGACCATATTAAAGGTGTGTCAACAGTATGAGCGACGATATGATGTGCACGATTCGGGTTCCAGCTAGCACAGCTAACTTGGGACCAGGATTTGATTCAATCGGGCTTGCGCTTTCACTATATTTAACTGTTCATGTTTATCCAAGTGATAAATGGGTCGTTGAACCATTAACAGAAGAGATGAAAGCTTTTCCAACGAATGAAGATCATTATATTGTAAAAATAGCACAACAAACTGCTAAAAAATATGGTGTTACATTACCACCATGTCGCTTAGCGGTTCATAGCGAGATACCATTAGCTAGAGGCTTAGGAAGTAGTGCTTCTGCGATTGTTGCCGGCATTCAATTGGCAGATACTCTTGGTAAGCTTGGACTTTCAGTTGAGGAGAAAGTACATTTAGCGTCATTAGAAGAAGGACATCCAGATAATGCTGGTGCATCTGTCACTGGTGGCTTAGTAGTGGGCGAGCATGAAGAGAGTGCTACACAATTATTATCGCTTCCTTTAGCCAATGTAGAAGTGGCAGCTGTTATTCCAAACTATGAGTTGTTAACAAGTGATTCAAGAAATGTATTACCTTCCACCTTCTCTTATAGTGACAGTGTGAAGGCAAGCGCCATTGCGAACACTTTCATAGCTGCATTATTATCTGGTAACTACCAGGTAGCTGGTGAAATGATGAAACGTGATCGTTTCCATCAACCTTACCGACGTAAACTTGTGCCTCTTCTAACGGAAGTGGAAGAAATTGCGGAAACAGCAGGTGCATTTGGAGTAGCATTGAGCGGTGCAGGTCCAACAGTTGTTTGCTTCGCGGAAGCTAAGGATATGCCAGACTTAATACAAGCACTTTCAGAACGATTTGAAGATTGTACGGTAAAACATTTGTATATTGATCAAGATGGTTGTGTTGTACTAAGTAAAGCAGATTTAGTGCAGAATTCATAAAAGTAAAGAGGGTGTCCTAATTTTAGGACACCCTCTTATTTTTTGTGTTGTCTAACCTTCCACCTGCCATGCTCGACTTATAACCGAGTATGGACTGGTGACGATTTTCGTATTTTATTAAAAAACTTGTTCTACTTCTACAACACCAGGTACTTCTTCAAGAAGAGCACGCTCGATGCCTGCTTTTAGTGTAATTGTAGAACTTGGGCAGCTTCCACAAGCGCCAAGTAAACGAAGTTTTACAATTCCATCTTCAATATCAACAAGTTCACAGTCTCCTCCATCGCGTAATAAAAATGGACGTAATTTATCTAGAACTTCTTGAACTTGTTCTGTCATTGTTTGCTCAGACATTCTATCGACTCCTTTCCTTATCTAATCATATTATAATCACTACCATCTAAAAAATCCATTGAGTATTCTTACTTTCGGAAAAGAATGGTTTGCACTACAATGAAATTAATAATATCAAAGGTAAAGTGAGGGATTTCATTGGGAAAAGAAAGAATAGAAATTATTGTATATGGCGCTGATCAAGTTTGTGCCAGCTGTGTAAATGCGCCTTCATCTAGAGATACATATGAGTGGTTAGATGCAGCTTTATCTAGGAAATTTCCAGAGCAACCATTTCAGATGACTTATGTCGACATTTTTAAAGAACAGCATGTGGAGGCACACAAAGATTTTTGCCAACAAATTATAGAGGATGATTTGTTTTATCCAGTAGTTGTTATAGAAGATGAAATTGTTGGAGAAGGGATTATCCAACTTAAAAAGATTGTTCAAGCGATGGAACAGCACGGTTATCGTATTGCTGAACAATAAGAAAGAAGAGGTTGTCTATATTAAGGACAGCCTCTTCTTCCATTTATTAACCATTATGGTATTTATGCAGCCAAAGTACACCAGACTTTAGCATACGCGCTACTCTTCCGGTTATTGCACGATTTGATACTAAACCAAACCCTTGTTTCTTACCTAGCGAACCTAGTACACCATTCAATTTCATTTTAGGGAAACTCTCTGGCAGTGGTTCACCATTCCATTTTTTTGTCAGTACAGTAGAAATTTGCTCCGCTTGACTTTCTGCTAGTTGAGCACTTGGAGCATGGTCAAGACTAGCGCAATCTCCTACAACAAATGCGTTATCGTAATTCGGAATAAGATGTTGAGGAGTTAACTTTACACGACCTTGTTTATCTTTTTCAACATCTAAATCGCGGACAATTTTGCTAGGTTGAATACCCGCTGTCCAAACAATTACGTCACTTTGAATTTTTTCATCGTGATTGTAAAGAGCTTGTTCTTCAACTTTAGTAATATTAGATTGATTAATAATTTCAACATTGTGCGCATCAAACCAGCCTTCTACATAAGCACTAAGGCGTGGTGAGAAGGAAGATAAAATATGTTTGCCACGATCGAATAATTTAATCTTTAGATCTGGTCGACTTTCAATAAGTTCACTTGCTAATTCTACTCCGCTTAGTCCTGCTCCAACAATAGATACTGTTGCTCCCTTAGTAAGACCATTCAAAGTTTGATATGTTGTTCTAGATTTATCGATGGTTTGGATACTATACGTAAATTGATCTGCACCTGGTACATTATGATACTTATCCTCGCAACCTAAGCCAATTACCAGATCATCATACGTAATAGTTTCATCATTATCTAGGATAATAGCGTTATCATTTAACACGATTTCTTTTACACTTCCACTAACATATGAAAGCTGTGGATGTTCAGGAAAAGGAACACGGATATGCTGATCTGGAATTGTCCCAGCAGCTAAGGCGTAAAATTCTGTTTTTAAACTATGATATGGATTACGGTCTATTAAAGTAATAGTAACATCTTCAGGTAGCTGATTTGGAAGGAAACGTTGTAACAGCTTCATGCCGCCGTATCCTCCGCCAAGTATAACTAGTTTTCTCATCGCAAAATCCCCTTTGTTGTTATGCTTGTTTGTTATTTGTACTGGAAGTAATTTATAAATACCCATATATATCACTTCTATATTAAATGGAAAATAGTATAGAAGGCATGAAAACGTCTTCACTTCACTATGTCCCATTATTTCTCCCCATAGCCATTCATAATGTAGTATATCGAAATTGTGACAAAACTACAACAATATTGCGAAAAATCTATAAAGTGAAACAATGAGCATAATTGAATGAAGTGAAAAGCTTTCACTCCTACTAAAGAATCAGAAAGATTTCTGACTATTCAGAGGGTGGATTTAGGAGAGTATTGGTTCATTTTTAAGTAATATATAACCAAAAATAAGTTTCAAAAATTTGACTGTTACATAAAAAGGCGGTAGCATAGCAGAAGGTAGAGAGGTGAAGAAAGTGATAAAGCCAATTATTGAATTCTGTGTAAGTAACTTGGCTCAAGGGGCACAAGAAGCTTTAGAGAAACTCGAAAAAGATCCTAATTTAGATATAATAGAATATGGATGTCTTAATTATTGCGGAAAATGCGATCACTATATGTATGCCTTAGTAAACGGAGATATGGTAACAGGAGATAGTCCTGATGAATTAGTAGAAAATATCTATGAATATTTAGAAGAAAATCCAATGTTTTAATATAATGAATGATAAATTGAAAGAGGGTGTTAGTAGATTTACTCTACACATCCTCTTTTTAGGGTACTTCTGTTTTTTTCACAAACTAGTTACATTTATCTTGTTTTTTAGATTCTTTCATTTCATGGTATCTTTCAAGAGCCATCTCTATTAACTTTGTTTCAATGCTTCTCTTTCTTCTTTCAATAACCATTGAGAAATATTTAATTGCTTCGTCATATTGATTCGTTCTTCTCGATAATTCACCTAATAAATAGAGGATACGTACATCTGAAACCTGTGTGCCTTTATAGTCCTCATTTGAGTAAGATTGAGAATATTCCTCGATTGCCATCTTCATAAAACGTTGTTCTTTCTCTATTTTATTTATCATGCGATATAGCCAAGCTGTACGTAAATGTAATCCAGCGATTACAATATGTTTTTCTTTCTTCAATGAAGCTACATATGCAGCTAATTTATAGGTTTGAAGGGCAGCTGGTATAGTTCTTTCTTGACTAAAATTATGTGGAGTCCAATGAGATTGAATTTTCTCTTGGATGTTTTCTTTAGTAGGTGGTGGAAAATATTTTGAAAAATCTTCAGAATAAGAATATCCGCAATCAGGGCATACAAACACATTATAAAGTAGCCCGTTTATACTTCCCTCTTCGTAAACAGGACAAAAGTCTGTATCGTAAGTATTTACTTTAATAAATTTAGAACGGACTTTCTTTGATGTGAAGTTTGCACTACAAATCGGGCATTGAAGTTTTTTATCATATAATGGTTCTATATTTTCCATCTTAATCCTCTCTTTTCATGGTAATATTTTCTTATGTTCCATTATACTATATGAATAAAGAATCAGAAGGGGAAAGTCAGAATATTTATGAACTTTGCTAGAAGAAACCAAAGACTTGAGCCAAATTCGCTTTTTTGTATATACTTGTAATAGCAAGTAGCTTCCCCAATTTATAAATAGGAGGTTTATAATATGGAACAAATTATAACAATTACTGATGCAGCAGCATTACAAATAAAAGATATGATGAAGAATAATGAAGAAGGTAATTTCCTTCGTGTTGCCGTTCATGGTGGCGGTTGTAGCGGTCTTTCTTATGGAATGGGATTTACACAAGAAGCAAATGAAAATGATATTGAAATGAATTTGCATGATATAGCAGTTTTAGTTGATCAGGAAAGTGCTGGAGTACTAAAAGGAACTGTAATTGACTATAAGCAATCAATGATGGGTGGAGGATTTACTATCGATAATCCAAACGCCATTGCATCATGTGGCTGTGGTTCTTCATTCCGTACAGCGCAGAATGCTGGTAAGCCTGAAGAGTGTTAAGGGAATTTCTCTTATTAACATAGAGAATATGAATTATAGGCCTTCTCGGTAGTTAATGTATAACTATTTGAGGAGGCTTTTCATTGTTTAATTAAAATTGGCTATTCATATTTTAAAATATGAATAGCCAATTCATAATTATTTAAACATAGAAGAGCTATGCATTGGTTGAACTCTTGCTTTTGGATCGATAAGTGATTTTGCATTGTTGACAGCTGTAGGAGCTTCACCAAATCCACACGCAATTAGTTTAACTTTGCCGTCATATGTACAGATATCACCTGCAGCATAGATGCCTGGTATATTTGTTTCCATTTTTGAGTTTACTATGATGGAGTTCTTTTCAATTTCTAATCCCCAATCTTTAATAGGGCCTAATGAGGAAATGAAACCGAAGTTAACAATAAGCGCATCGAGATCGATGACTTCTTTTGTGCCGTTTTCAGCATGTTCAAGGACTATTTGAGAGATTTTCTCTCCATCGCCAATAATTTCAGCTGGTATATGAGGTGTTTTGATGATTACGTCAGAGTTGTTTAAGTTTTCGACACTATGCTCGTGTGCACGGAATTTATCACGACGGTGGACAATATATACTTTTTCAGCGATATTTTCAAGCATTAAAGCCCAGTCAACAGCGGAATCTCCACCACCACAAATAACAACTTTTTGACTTGCGAATTGATTTAAATCATTGATGAAATAATGGAGGTTAGACTTTTCATAAATTGTTGCTCCGTCAAGTTCAAGGCGTCTAGGTTGGAATGCTCCATTTCCAGCCGTGATAATGACTGTTTTGGTATAATGAACATCTTTATTAGTTGTTAGCTTGAATGTTCCATCGACTTGTTTTTCAAGCTGTTCAACGGCTTCTTCTAGAACAATTGTTGGATCAAATTTCTCCATTTGATCTTTTAAATTATCTATAAGTTCTTGAGCCCGTACTTTTGGAAAGCCCGCAACATCATAAATATACTTTTCGGGATAAAGCGCAGAAAGTTGTCCGCCCAACTGAGGGAGACTTTCGATGATTTTGACTGATGCTTGTCTCATTCCACCATAAAAAGCAGTAAATAATCCAGTCGGTCCGCCACCGATAATTGTAATATCATATACTTTTGGTTCTACACTCACTCCAATTCCCCCTTATTTGAAATTTCTCAATATACGATACATTTTAACATAAGAAAGTGCATAAAATACTAATAATATTTAATGGTCTAAATATATCTTTTTGTGTAAAAAGTTATAATGTTTTATTAAAATATTACATTCAATAGAAAAATGGAAATGTTACATGGGAGAGCTGTTGCTTTTAACTATTTATTCGATTTTTATGAATGATAATTGTGAATTTTTACTTTATTATTTTTTGCAAGATATGTGCTTGAAAAAGCATTTAAAAAAAGCTATTATCTATTTGAGGATAATGTTAATTTTTTGTGACCAATTTTTAATATTTTTTTGACTGAGTTAGTGAATGGTTTCACATATAAAAGTCAATTTCCAAAAAATACAATACTAGTAAAGTGATTTTTTGGTAAACATATAAGAAATAATTATAAATAAAACTGTTAGAAGCTTCTCTGCTTATTCGTTTTATTTCTCAATTATATGTTGAAAATCCTTTGTTAGTATAAACAACTATAGATTTATTATCATAATTGAAAGATGGAAGTGAATATTTTGGCAAAGAAGAAAATCGTTATTTTAGGGGCTGGCTATGCTGGTTTAACAACAATAGTACGTTTACAAAAGTTATTAGGTGCAAACGAAGCTGATATCGTATTAGTTAATAAAAATGATTATCACTATGAAACTACTTGGTTACACGAGGCTTCTGCTGGTACGATTGATCCGAATCGTGTTTGTTACCAAATTGATAATATTATTGATTCAAATAAAGTTCAGTTTGTTCAAGATACTGTAGTAGAGATTGATAAAGAGAATAAGAAAGTAATTCTAGAAAATGGCGAGTTAACATATGATTATCTTGTTATTGGTATTGGAGCAGTACCGGAAACTTTCGGTATTCAAGGTTTAGCAGAACATGCATTTACAATTACGAATATGCATACAGCTGGAAAAATCCGTGAGCATATTGAAGAGCAGTTTGCTATTTATAGTAAAGAAGCGGAGCCGAAAGCTGAACGTTTAACATTTGTTGTCGGTGGTGCTGGATTTACTGGTGTTGAATTCTTAGGTGAATTAGTACAAAGAGTTCCTGAGCTATGTAAAAAATACAATGTAAACATCCAAAATGTAAAAATCATTTGTGTGGAAGCTGCACCAACTGTATTACCTGGTTTTGATAAAGACCTAGTAGATTACGCAGTATCAAAATTAGAGAAAAAAGGTGTAGAATTTAAAATTCAAACAGCAATTACGGAATGTACTCCTGAAGGAATCCTTGTGAAAAAAGGTGACGAGATTGAAGAGATTAAATCTTTAACTGTTATTTGGGCAGCGGGCGTAAGAGGAAATCCAATTGTTGAGAACATGGGTATTGAAACAATGCGCGGTCGAGTAAAGGTTAATTTAGATCTTCGTGTACCAGGTGAAGAGAATATCTTTATTATTGGTGATGGTTCATTAATGATTGATGAAGCAGTTAATCGTCCATATCCTCCAACTGCTCAGATTGCGATGCAGCAAGCTGTTACTTGCGCGAAAAATATTACTGCATTAGTACGTGATCAAGGTCAGTTAGAAAATTTTAAAGCAGATATTAAAGGTATGGTTTGCTCATTAGGTCACAATGATGCGATTGGCCTTGTATTCGGCAAGCGATTAAAAGGAACTCCTGCTGCATTTATGAAGAAAGTAATTGATAATCGATCATTATTCATAGTTGGTGGTCCAGGATTAGTAATGAAAAAAGGAAAATTTAAATTCCTATAATATAGCATCTTTTATGAAAACGTCTTACCATGAAGGTAGGGCGTTTTTTTATAGATAAAGGGGGAGATTTGTGTGCGAGAGAGATGTAAAGATGTGTGGTTAGCTGTTTCCGGTATGGTTATTAATGAACAAGGAGAATGGTTAATCGTAAAGAAAAAGTATGGTGGTTTAAAAGGAAAATGGTCTTTTCCAGCAGGGTTTGTTAAAAGTGATGAAACGGTTGATGAAGCTGTTATTCGAGAAATTAAGGAAGAAACAGGAATCGATATAGAAGTATTAGGCTTAATCGGTGTAAGAAGTGGGGTTCTGTCTATCGGATGTAGCGATAATATGCTAATTTTCTTATGTAAGCCTGTGAGCAGTGAAATTGTTACGCAAACTGAAGAATTGTACGAGGCTCGTTTTATGCACCCAGAGCAATTAATGAAAGATGAGAATCGATCGGTTTTACTAGAGCAGTTTCGTCATTTTGATACAAATGATATTAAAGAAGTAATAAATGGTGTGAATCCAGGAAATCATTTTGGATATTTATCTTATAAATTGTTTGTTTAATATTTTTAGTAAATCAAGTTAAAGTTTCAAAAATATTGTACATATGGTTTCTTTTGTAATTTTATAATTGACTGAAAACAATTCGTTCAGTACACTTAATTATGATGTTTCAAAGGGGGCTAGTACTAAATGCAATTAACTATACCATCATTGATAATTTCAATTGTCTTATTTTTTATTTTATTTTTTGGTATTGGATTTTTATTAAATATGTTATTCCGAGCTTCATGGATTATGGCATTATTGTTTCCAATAATCGCATTATATATTATTAATAATGCAAAGCTCATTAACTATTTTAAAGACCCAAGTACTACTTTTGGACATATGGGAGAAAAAGTAACGGGGATTGCAACAGCGGATATCATTATTTTATCCAGTGGTTTCTTAGGTGCTGTAGGAGCAGGGGTTACAATGAAGTATTTACGTAAAAAAGGATATCAAATGTTTTAATGAAGCACAGTGTAGTAGGAACTGTGCTTTTTTCTATGTGCTAAAAGAATCGGTGCCGGCTTTTCTAATTGTCTAGCTCCAGCGCCCAGCGACTAGTGTACTTCGCGCATCTCCCTACGATAAGTCAACATCGAATCGCTTATCAGCTCTTCGTGTTTCCTTTATCTCAGTCGAAGTACTCCAATCTATACGTCGCAAAACGGATGCTTTCGCTTTTCTATGAATATTTTCTTTTCTTTTAGGAAACAAATATTTCTGAGAGGAGTGAAGGAAATAATTCATGACACATAGGAGAATTATTTTTAAGACAATCATCTTAATAGTACTTTTGCTGTTAGCTCTACAATCAACATATACTTACATTTCTGGAGTGAGTGCAACGAATGTGATTCAGTATTTACAGAATCATGTTTTGAGTGTGAATTCGAAATCCAGTGAAGAGAAGCATGCAGTAGTGAGTACAGCTGTTAAGGCTTCTACTATTGAAATGCCTAAGACTTTGGAAGAATATTTAGGTTTAGATTTAAAGCAGTACGA
The DNA here is from genome assembly GCF_000380245.2 of Bacillus massiliigorillae. Classification (GTDB taxonomy): domain Bacteria; phylum Bacillota; class Bacilli; order Bacillales; family DSM-1321; genus Bacillus_AD; species Bacillus_AD massiliigorillae. Next base: position 90,646 of record NZ_HG428745.1, on the reverse strand, counting down.
GAAAGCTAGCGTCGTTGCTACAGGTTATACGGCTGGTGTTGAATCCACTGGAAAGACTGTTAATCATCCGTCATATGGTATTACCTATTCAGGTGTTAAGGTCAAAAGAGATGTATATTCAACGATAGCGGCTGATTTAAATGTGTATCCTATAGGCACAATTCTTTGGATTCCTGACTACGGATATGGAGTTGTTGCAGATAAGGGAGGAGCAATAAAAGGTAATCGTCTTGATTTATATTATGAGACAGTACAAGATGTATATGATGAATGGGGTAAACGAGAAGTAGAAGTATATATTATTCAAAGAGGTACAGGGTCATTAACTGAAGATGAATTGACGGCTTTAAATGAGAAAGAAGAAGTCCAAGTTTTTCGTCAACAGATTACAAATAAGCAAAAGAAATAATGATATGAAAGAGGCCGTCCTATAAGTCTAGAGGACAGCCTTTTTGCTTTGTAATGACAACCAGTTATAGTAAATAACTTCATTTATTTAGTCAGCTCTTAAGAATCACTAAATTGATCTGGATGTAATAAGTTAGCGAGTTTTTTTAATCCTTCAAGTAATCGTGGTGATGGTCTGCAATATAAATGTTCCTCCATTATGTTGATGTTTCCAGTTTGAATAGCGGTAATTTGTTCCCAGCCTTCTCTCTTTAATACAAGTTCTGGTTTAACACGATGCTGAGCTACTCCTACCCAAGCAAGGAGGATATAATCTGGATTACGCTGGATTACATCAGAATGCTGTACTTGCGCACTTGCTACATCGATTGTATCAAAGATATTTCGACCACCTGCTAATTCACTGATTTCGGTTAACCAATTCTTACCACCAGGTGTGAATAAAGGATTTGGCCACCACTCCCAATACAGTTTTTTCTTATCCATTATTGAATTAGATATGCTTCGATATTTCTCTATTTCCGCTAGAAATAAAGAAGCTTGTTCTTTAGCTTTGTCGGCTATTCCCAATGCTTCGCCGACGATGATTAAATCTTCTGCAATCTCTTGAAGGGAATTTGGATTAAGAACAAGATGTGGAATACCTCGTCTTTCTAATTCCGCTACATTCTTTTCCATTCCAGGTACACTTAATGAAGCAAGAACCAAATCGGGTTGTAATGCTTCGACTTGATCCATATTAATTGATAAATCTGGTCCTAGTCGTGGAAGTGATTGTATGGATTCGGGATAGTCTGAATAATCATCAACGCCTATTAGTAGATTTTCAATTTGTAAAGTTGCACATAATTCTGTATTGCTAGGGCATAAAGAAATGACTTTCATGGTATACTCCTTCATTTAATATAGTAAATAATGAAGTAACAGAGCGATGAAAATTCCTGTTAAAGCACCGAAAAAAACTTCTATGGGCTTATGTCCAAGCAATTCTTTCAACTTCTTCTGCTTTTCTTGTACGGCTTGTTCTTGCCAATGTTTTGCTTCTTGAACGAAAGTTTGAAAGTCATGAACTAGTTTATTTAATACGGCAGCTTGTTCACCAGCCTGTCTTCGAACACCGGTTGCATCAAACATGGTGATAATTGCGAATATGGTTGCTACTGCAAAGATAGGAGAGTCTAAGCCTGTTTCTATAGCGACTGCTGTAGCAAGAGCCGTGACAGCAGCTGAATGAGAACTTGGCATACCACCAGTACTTGTTAATAATGACCAATCAAATCGACGAGTAGCAATGTAACCTATTGGTACTTTTACAAACTGTGCGAAAAAAATAGCAGTGAGAGATGCGATTATTGGAAAATTCCATACTGCGCTCATAAGTCTTCACCTTCTTTATTTTAATTATAATGCTTATGGAATGTTTTATATATATGGAAGGCATTATTATATTAGGTTGTTTAAATATATAGACATTATGTCTTTATATAAAACATATTTTGTGTATTTCATTAGTATAAAGAAATTGTATGAAGTTACATAACTTGTTTTGTAAAAAATATGAATTTGTTTTCCGAATTTTGTTAAAGGAAGTAGATCCAACCATACCATCTAAAATTTTTTGTTTTATAATAATTTTAAGCGTAAGATTAATGATTGAGCATATGTACTTGAGTAAAGAAGTAAACATACAGAAAAGAACGTATAAAAAATTCTGTATATTGATATTTTTTAGTGAAATAACTAGTTATTGGAGGAATATTCATGTTTTCTATGCAAAATCAATGGAATTCAGAGTCGGAGATTGAATGTTTGATTGTTGGAGTCTATCATCCAAGTACAATGTTAAAGGGCATTCTGCCAGCTTGTAATGCCGCGATGAATGATGATTTAATAGAGCTAATAAAAAGTGGAGATATTTCTACTACTAAGAAAGCCATCACAACCATTCCCACACTTGGAAAAGTAAAAACGAAGCGGATTATTTTTGTTGGATTAGGTAGAGAATCGCAGTTAACGGAAGAAAGCTGGAAGGAAGGAGTAGCTAGGGCTTTTCGTAAGGTGAAGGATTTACGATTGTCATCTATTACAGTTGATATAGATTCTTTAACAGGAAGTTCGATTACATTTGAAAGAGCTGCGGCACTTTTAGGTGAAGTGTATATGCTGTCTCTTTATACATTTGACGGCTATAAGCAAAGCAATAAGAAATCATCAAGTAGTATTGATCAGTTCAATATTATTTCGAATGAGAATCATCAAGAAATACATAATCAACTAAAAAAAGGTTTCGTATACGGAAAAGCGACGAACTTTGCTCGTACACTAGTAAATTTACCACCTAATATTTTAACGGCCACAACACTTTCGCAGTATGCAGAAGATTTAAGTAAACGATATGGATTTGAATTGGAAGTTCTAAATAAAGAAGAAATGCAAAATTTAGGTATGGGAGCATTATTAGCTGTTAATCAAGGGTCAGTTGAACCGCCAGCAATGATTGTTCTGAAGTATCAAGGAAAGCCAGAATGGAAAGATGTTATTGGGTTAGTAGGAAAGGGAATAACGTATGATACTGGAGGATATTCACTTAAACCTCGTGAAAGTATGGTAGGGATGAAGTCCGATATGGGAGGAGCAGCAGCAGTTCTTGGTGCAATGGAGATTATTGGTGAACTAAAGCCAGAACAAAACGTAGTAGCAGTAATTGCATCGACTGATAATATGGTCAGTGCGACTGCAATGAAACCAGATGATGTTATTACTTCTTTAAGTGGGAAGACGATTGAAGTATTAAATACAGATGCTGAGGGACGACTTGTACTAGCCGATGCTGTTACATATGCGAAGCATCATGGAGCTTCGTATTTAGTCGATATAGCGACTTTAACAGGTGGTGTAGTAGTAGCGCTAGGAAATGAGATGACGGGTGTATTTACGAATAATCAAAGCTTTCTCAAGCAAGTACAAGATGCTTCCGAAAAAACTGGAGAACCAATGTGGCAGCTTCCGATTACGGCAAAAGATCGTGATCGAGTGAAGAGCAGTAAAATCGCTGATTTGAATAATTCGCCAGGTAGAGATGGTCATGCCATTATGGGAGCCGCTTTTGTTGGTGAGTTTGCTGAAGACACACCATGGGTGCATTTAGATATAGCGGGTACTGCAACAGTGAAGAAACCAAGTGAATTACAAACATATGGTGGAACTGGTGTAATGACAAAAACATTAGCTCAGTTAGTTCAAGATTTTAAGAAATAATCAAAAACAAGAGGTGCCCTATTACTTTAGGGCACCTCTTGTTTTCAGATATTTTGCCACTTCATTGATAATGTGACTGTACAGCAGTTATTATGTTGTTCTTTTGGCTTCAATGTAATGGTGATTCCATTTGGATTATAGTAGATATCTGAGTGGTTTTTTAGGGCTAATGTATTTATCATTTGCTTGACTTTCTCTGTTTTCGATTGTTGAGCAGCTTCGATTATTTCTTTAGAGAAGCTTGTAGAATTTGATAATTGATTCGATAATTTTTGAGCATCATTTAGTAAGTCCTGAGATTGATGCGCCGATTTCATAAATATAGTAGGGTCAACTGGAGGATACATGACTCGATGCTCGAAATTTGCTGGATAATAGAGCGGTTGCTGTTGAGGAATGATGTAGTAGGCAGGAATATAAGGATTGTAGGGAGTATAATTAATATAGGGTAGTTTGTGCACGTATTATCACCTTCTTTTCATAAATCCATCTTTTCATGAAGTTTAAAGAATAAAAGAGCTATAAACATGATATGACGTACAAAAATAATTATGCTCTCGGCTATCCTGTTGAAGAGATGAATTCACATATTTAGAATCAAGAAAAAAGACATGAGAAATAAACTATAGGGGGATTTATTAATGGATTTAAAAGGTACATTAATTGAAACACTTGGAATGGAAATAACAACATTGGAAGCAGGAAAAGTTATTGCTACAATGCCTGTGGATGACAGAACTAGACAACCGTTTGGACTTTTACATGGAGGAGCATCAGTAGCGTTGGCTGAAACAGTGGCTAGTGTTGGTGCCTTTCAGCTTATTGATCAAGAAAAGCAAGCTGTAGTAGGTTTAGAAATTAACGCCAATCATATACGCGGTAAAAAAGAAGGTGTTGTTACAGCGATTGCAACAGTTTTACATCAAGGAAGAAAAACAATGGTATGGGATATAAAAATAGTGGATGAAGAAGAAAAACTAGTTTGTGTATCAAGATGTACGATGGCTGTTATTGATTTATAAACGAAAGCTTTGCTCGGTGGTGCTTCGTTATCACCGAACAAAGCTATGATGTAGATTATTATACTTTTAATGTTTTAGTGATATCGAATAATTCTTTGATTTTCTTATGATGTACTTTGTTTGGAGCTATTTCAATTACTTTATTACGTATTGAACAGAGGAGAGGTGTATCGATTTGAGCTACTTTTCCGAACATCCAGGAATCTTTAACGACCTTCCTCGTACGTTCCAATCTTTGCTCTTCATAGTTTTTAAAAGCTTGTGTTATGTCGCTTGCATCTTTTAGGCAAAGAGCTAAAAATAAGGCGTCTTCAATTGCTTGTCCAGCGCCTTGGCCCATGTTTGGTGTTGTAGCATGAGCCGCATCTCCTAACAGTAAGATGCGGTTAAAGGCGAACTGATAGATTGGTTCTAAATCATAAATATCACGATGATTAATAAACTCATCTGATGTTCGTTCAAGTATCGTTGGGATTGGATCATGATAATTAATGAAATTATAAAATAAATCGGAGCTTTTCCATTGCTTAAATTCTAAGTCGTCAGCCAGACAATTTTTTAAAGCATACCAATACATCCGATTATTAGATAATGGAACAATGCCAATTCTTCCTTTTGGTCCCCAAGTTTCTGTAAATCTCTTCTCAATATAATTTGGGCAGTTTTCAGCTATTCCACGCCAACAGGTATATCCAGCAAAGCGTAGTTGTTTATCTGGAAGAAGCTTTTGTCTAACAGTTGAAAAAATCCCGTCACTAGCAATGAGATGACTAGCTGTAGAGATTGTCCCATCTTCAAAATAAAGTGTGATAGAGTCTTCATGCTGTTTGAAATCTTTCAGTTTTTTATTAAAAACAATCGTATTGGGTTTTAAGCTTGATGCAAGTATATGAGTTAATTCAGACCGTAGTAAAAATGTATAGTTCGTAGTTTGAGACCCATCATATGTTAGCTCTGTAAGTTTTTTACCTCGATCTGAGCGAATAGTACATATGTTTTCTGCATAACCGATTTTACGTATATCATCTCCAACATCTAAGAAATCAAGTGATGTTAATGCGTTAGCTCCTAGAATGATTCCCGCTCCAACTTCTATTAAATCATGATGCTTTTCGTAAATGGTGACATCATATCCGGTTTTTTGTAATGCAATTGCCGCACTGAGTCCCCCAATCCCTCCGCCTAAGATTGCAATATGACCCGGCATTAGTATCCTCCTCCAAGAAATCAATAAATTTTTAAGTGTGTATCAAATATTTCAATGGTAATATATCTAAAAAAATCAATTTTTTAGTATTTATCGACAAACTTTCAAATTTTTGAATATGATTAGTAAAAAAAGAAAAAGGAAG
>NZ_HG428745.1:73187-84109 GCF_000380245.2 Bacillus massiliigorillae | reverse complement strand
CTTTTTCTTTTTTATGTTTAGCCTATATGCTTATCGAGTACTTTTACTGTTTTCTCTAGCTTTTTTTAAATCATCACGAACACTTTTATCCCAAAGCTTTACACCAGAATTATAAGCTGCTCGACTGATTAAGTGACCTGATACAGGTGCAGTGAAGAAGACAAATAGGATTCCAAGTAAAACACGAGAGTTAAAATGACCGTGCTCCATATAGAAGTAGATAAATGTTCCAAGCATGATGGACATGATACCTAATGTAGCTGCTTTAGATGCCGCATGGTTCCGTGTATACACATCAGGTAGTCGAAGTAAGCCAAAGGTAGTGACTAAGCTTAAAAATGCTCCAAGTAAAATGAGTATAGCAACGATGATTTTACTTATTTCGATCATGCTCAATAATCACTCCCTTCTCTAAATATTTAGCCATCGCAACTGTTCCGATAAACGCTAATATTCCGAGAAGTAGAATAACCTCAAGGAAGGCATATGTATCAAGGAAAATCGATACTAATGCAATTACAGCAATCAAGTTAATGCCTAAAGCATCTAAAGCAATTACTCGGTCTGGAATAGAAGGACCTTTAATAACACGATATATTAAGCCGAGCATAGAGAGAGAAATACATACTAGCGCAATTGCAATGATAATTTGAAACATTATCGGCTCACCTCCATAATGGCTTTTTCAAACGTATTTTTGATACCATCGATTTCTGATTGAATATCATCATTAAGATCCATTGCATGTACATAAAGAGTTTTGTTGTCTTCAGATACTTCTATTACGAAAGTTCCTGGTGTTAATGTAATTAAGTTAGCTAAAGTTGTGATTTCCCATGGCTGCTTTAACTCTGTTTCTAAAGCGAAAATACCAGGTTTTATATCAAGCTTTGGTTTTAGAATAACTTTAAGCACAGCGATATTTGAAAGAATTAGCTCTTTAATAAAGATGAGAATCAGCTTTATAACTGCCCAAACTCTAATCATATAAAAACGTGTGTTAAAGAATCTTCTAAAGCTTAACAAGATGAGCATTCCTAATAGAAATCCAACGATGAACGATGTAGGGTTGTAGGAATGAGATAAAAACATCCAAACTAAAGCTAAAACAAAGTTTAATAATATTTGAAATGCCATTTCACATTACTCCTTTATGACCGCATTAATATAGATATCCGGATTCATTAATGTTTCAGTAGCTTGGGAGATATACGGTAAAATCTTTTCCACGCCTAAACCGAATGCAAGTGAAATTGCAACAAGTAGAATCGCTGGTCCGAGTAAAGTGATCATTGATTTGGAAGGTACAGCTTCCGTTTTGATAGGTGCGCCCCAAAAACCATTGATGAAGATTTTCATGACAGAATATAATACGAACAAGCTTGAAGCTAGAATGATAAACATACCAAAGTAAGCTTTTGCTTCAGCAGCACCTTGTAGAATCATTAGCTTTCCAGCAAATCCACTTAACGGTGGAATACCTGCTAGTGAAATGGCAGCAACGAAGAATGTCCAGCCCACGAGTGGATAGTCTTTAATAAATCCACCCATTTTTCGCAAGTCACTCGTACCCGCAATTCTAGCCATAAGACCCACTAATAGGAATAGGGCAGCTTTAATGATCATGTCATGAACTAAGTAAAGAATCGTTCCTGTTGTTCCCGTTTCGTTACTTAATGAAATTCCAAATGCAAGCACACCTACGGCAATAATGATGTTATAGATGATGATTTTCTTAACATCCCAGTATGCCACTGCTCCAATAACACCAATAATAATCGTCAGTAGGCCTATTCCACCAAGTAATGCGTGCGTATAATCTATGTCATGGTAGAACAGTAGTGTATACGTACGGAAGATGGAGTAAATACCAACCTTCGTTAATAGTGCTCCGAATAATGCTAACACTGGTGCTGGAGCTGCATAGTATGAACCAGGTAACCAGAAGAATAATGGAAACACAGCACCTTTTAATCCGAATACGAATAAGAAAAGAACGGCGATGACAGTGATGATGCCAGGCTGTCCGATTTCAGCGATTTTTCTTGATAAGTCAGCCATATTTAATGTTCCTACTACTGAATATAGGTAGGCAACAGCGATAACGAATATAGCAGATGAAATAACGTTTACTAAAATATATTTGATTGTTTCTCTTAATTGAATCTTCGTTCCTCCAAGTACAAGAAGTACATAAGAAGACATTAGCATTACTTCGAAGAATACAAATAAGTTGAAAATATCACCTGTTAAGAAAGCTCCGTTAACCCCAACTATTAATAATTGGAATACCGTATAGTAATAGTAGCTTTCTCTTCCAGTTCCGATTGAACGGAATGAATAGATAAGTGAACTAAAACCAATTACATTGGTAGTTAGTACAAGAATACTTGCAAGCATATCTGCGGCGATAGTAATACCAAATGGAGCGTTCCAACTGCTCACATCAAGCGTAAGTATGCCGTTAGTGTGGACTGCCGTTACTAAATATAAAGAAAGTCCAATTCCGACAATAAAGGAGAGCAGGGAGATAATTCTCTGCACCTTAATATTTCGGAAGAAAATAAGAATGATACCTGTAAGTAGAGGCAGTAATACAGGCATTAATACGATGTTATGACTATTCATTTGATTCGTTTCCTCTCAGTAGGTCCATATTATCTGTTCCAAGCTCTTGGTACGCACGATAAGCTAGTACAAGGAAGTAAGATGTTACCCCAAAGCTAATAACAATTGCTGTTAAAATTAGAGCTTGTGGTAGAGGATCTACATATGATTTAGCATGTTCCCCAAGTAGTGGTACTGCTCCACGTTTTAAGCCACCCATTGTTAAAATTAATAAATGTGCCCCATGACTTAAAAGTCCTGTTCCAACAATAATTCGTAAAATACTCTTAGAGAGCATTAAATAGACTGCACATGTAAATAGAATTCCAATTACAACTGCCATTAAAATTTCCATTATTCACTCTCCCCTATACTTTTAATAATGGTCATTGTTACGCCTACAACCACGAAATAAACGCCTAGGTCAAATAAAGCGGCAGTGTGTAAAGAAGTTTTGCCGAGTATCGGTAAATCAAAATAACCGAAATAATGAGTCAGGAATGGATCGCCCATAAAGACCCCAATTAATCCAGTTGAAACCGACGTTAATAAACCAATCCCAATTAAAAATCGATAGTTAATAGGTAAGATCCATTCTACCGTTTTCATATCGAAAGCAATCATGATTAAAACAAGCGCTGCAGATGTCATTAAGCCACCAACAAAACCGCCCCCAGCATAGTAGTGACCAGAGAAAAATAAACGGATTGAGAATAGAATGATGACGAATGCAATGACTTTCGTAGCCGTTTGAAGAATAATATCATTTGTTTTCATTCGCGTTTTTTCCTCCTTTTTTTGTTAGTCGCAGTTTAATCATGGCGTAAATTCCTAATGCAGCAATTCCAAGTACCGTAATCTCAAACATTGTATCAAGTCCACGATAGTCGACAAGAATTACGTTTACCATGTTTTCTCCGCCGGCTTCTGTGTACGTCTTATCAATGTAAAATTTCGAAATGCTTTCTTTTAGCTTTGTTGAATGAGCTGATAAAGCAATTAGAGTAACAATAATACCTACGCCAAGTGAAATCATGAAGTTAGTTAACTTAAATGTTAAACGCTCTTCTTTACGGAACTTCTTCGGTAGGTGATAGAAACATAATAAGAATAATGCTGTAGAAATCGTTTCAACTACTAGCTGAGTAAGAGCTAAGTCTGGTGCTCTGAACAGAACGAAGAATAAAGAAACGGTATAACCTACAGATCCTAAAATGATAATCGATGTTAAACGAGATTTAACAAATAATATCGAAATAGCCCCTAGTGCAATGATGATAGCAAGAATTACTTCATAAAAGCGAATCGGTGCTACATTGCTTACACTAACTGTTAAAGCGTCTTTCCAATAAAGTGTTATGCCGAGAGAAATGATAAAGAATAAGAAGGCATAAACTAGATAGTTACGAATGAAACCTGTCATGAAGAACTTAGCGATACGGAATGAACCTTTCTCCATTAAACGAAGGCTATTATCGTACAGTGAGTTAAACGATAGTTTTTCTGGAAACACGTTGTAAACTGGTTTCCATTTTGGCCATGTTTTATAAAGGATGATTCCTAGTAAAACTACGCCAATTGTCATCATTAATTCTGGTGTGAATCCATGCCAGAAGGAAATGTGAACGCCGTAATCAGCCGGTAAAACATCACCGAGTATAGCTGATGCAGCTGGTTTAATTAAAGTATCACTTAAGATGTTTGGGAATAAACCAAATGTAATAACCAATAAGGCCAAAATAATTGGTGGAATTAACATACCAATTGGAGCCTCATGAGGTTTTCTATCCAATTTCTCAGGCTGAAGTTTACCTGTAAATGTTTTGAAAAAGATAATCATGCTGTACGTAAATGTAAACACACTAGCGATCCAAGCAATGACAGGGAATAGCATACTCCATGTTTGCAAATTAAAGATGTCTAATGAAAGTACAGATAACATGCCTGTAAAGAACATTTCTTTACTTAAGAAGCCATTAAATGGCGGAAGTCCAGCCATCGAGAACGTACCAATTAATGCAATTGTAAATGTAATTGGCATTAGCGACATTAAGCCACCAAGCTTACGAATATCACGCGTTCCTGTTTCATGATCGACAATACCTACAACCATGAATAGGCTTCCTTTAAATGTAGCGTGATTAATTAAATGAAACACAGCTGCGATTGTTGCTGCGATATAAATATTATCATCGAGCCCAGGATAGTGTAGAGCAGCAGCTCCAACGCCCAACAGAGACATAATTAGACCTAATTGGCTAATTGTTGAATAGGCAAGAATTCCTTTTAAGTCGGTCTGTCTTACTGCAGAGAAAGAACCCCATATAAGTGTTAATAATCCAATTCCTCCAACTAACCATAGCCATGTACCAGATTCAGCAAAAACAGGGCTTAGCCTTGCTACTAAATAGATACCTGCTTTAACCATCGTTGCTGAATGTAGGTAAGCACTAACAGGAGTAGGTGCTTCCATTGCATCAGGAAGCCAGATATGGAAAGGAAATTGAGCTGACTTCGTAAATGCTCCTAATAGAACTAGTAGCATTGCAGAAAGGAATAGAGGATGAGAGATCAGGATATCAGCTTGACCAATTAACTCTCTTATACTGAAAGTTCCACCCATTACATAAAGGAGTACGATTCCTCCAAGCATACTTAAGCCACCAAATACAGTGATAAGCATGGACTTTTGCGCACCATAACGTGAACGCTCGCGGTGATACCAATATCCAATTAGTAAGAAGGAAGATAAACTTGTAAATTCCCAGAACATATAAAGGACAATTAGGTTATCAGATAAAACGACGCCAAGCATGGCACCCATAAATAGTAGTAAATATACATAGAAATTATGTAGTTTCTCTTTATCTTTTGATAAATAAAAAATGGAGTACAATACCACTAAAGAACCAATACCAGTAATAAGTAAGGCGAATAATAATGAAAGTCCGTCAACAATTACTTCAAAGTTGATACCGAGGGAAGGAATCCATTGAAGGGTTTCATGAATAATGGAGCCGTTACTAATTTCGGGAATTTTCCGAATAAAGTATACGAAAAGTAAAAGTGGTAGTACTAAGACAAACCATCCCGTATGTACACGACGAAAAGATTTGTACAGTATAGGTATTATGATAGCCAATAGAAAGGGCGAAAGGATAGCCCAATGCAATAATGACATATAATCCCCCCTTATATTTTTATAATGTAAATGGAATAAAAAATACTTTCTTTCTAGCATTTACGTTTTTACCAAAATACATGAAAGAAAGGTTCAAAAAGTAAAATACCAGTTTCTTTATTTTTTGTAAATGGTATTCCTTACAAGCATTTACTCGTTACAATTATAGCGTAAAAATTTTGTGCTTGCATGAGAATCCCTTACTATACCAATGTTTTTATCTTACTTAATAAATAAGAAGAAACTCGTCTTATGAATAAAAAGTTTTTTTGAAATATGCAAGATATTAGTGAGGTTTTTCAAAGGGAATGTAAGTCGAGTATATGGTTTTTTTACTAAAAAATAGAAGAAAAAATATTTATAAGAAGTAGTAGTATTGTTCTTTTCTTATAGATTTAGCATAATGAAAGAATAGTCGAAAAATAGCTGTTTAGGAAATATTATATGGACAGCATACAAAAAGAGGTCGAGGCATGAGGAGTACTTACTTCACTGGATATTTCCCATTGATTTCTATTATCTTATTTAGCTTATCTTACGCTATCTATTCAGAGGGGCAAGCGATGGAAGTGCTTAAGACGATGGGGTTGTACGGTGGATTGTTGGAGTTTTTTTCAGATACAGGTATTAAATTAACGTTGTTATTTATTTTGTTTTTACTTTTTTTTATGATGTTTTCAGCATTAAAGCTAATAGCTGACACTCTTTTACAAATATCATTATTACTGTTTTCTAAAGAAATTAGTGGAGATAGCTTAAAAAGTGTTCGAGTGGGATCAATCATTTATCTTATTGGTAGTGGTGTATCAATTTTCTGTAATATTTCATTTGCAGCCATAACGTTAGTTTTTTTTATAACATCAATGATTGCGTTCACTTATTTTATTTATAAAGCTAGTGCTTATTTATCTTCAGCAGGATTAATGGGAATGATTTTTTTTCATACATTTGTATGGTGCAGTTTAATAGCGGTTGTTGGTTATTCAGTTCTGAAACTATATAATAGTTTACTCGCTAGCTTGCCAATCTAGAAAAAATAGAGGTGTCCATGAGAGTAATTAATAATTACTTTCACAGACACCTCTATTCGTTTTTGAATCTACGTATTAGGTAAATCCATACTTATTTAAATTTTCTTTTTGAAAAAGATGCAAAAAATAATAATTTGATTCTGATAGAAATTTCTTTCTAGCCATTTGGAGCCTAGCTATATCCTGGGTTGCGGAAGCATAGTAAAATTCTTGGAAAGGAGATAGTTCACCTGTTTGTTTGTGAAGATGATTCAATATATTAATCGCTTCTTGTTTACGGTTCATGATGATAAGTCTATGAGCGGCTTCTGAGGGGTCTGGAGGAATATAATGTATATTGGTTTGCCAAATGTTTTCTACAAAATATAAGGTAGATTGTTGTTTTTGTAAATGAAATTTCACGCATGATGTTGAGAGTGTTAATAAATTCTCACATGCTTTATTTAGCCAATAAAGAGTGTCCTGATAGTTAGTGAATGTATAACTAGCCCCCATGACATGGTATAGCTGCGAATGAGTTAGAGGATAGTATGTTTGTAACTCTTCCTTGAATATGTCTTTACATAGCTCCCTACTAATAGATACTTTGTTAATCATTAAATAGGAAGCTGAACATAGTAGTAATAATTGAAATCTATAGGCGTTCCGTAAATAGTCGTTATCAATTTGTTTAATGAGAAGTAAAACATGTTTACTCAAAGTATTGAAATGATCATATAATCTTAAACAATAAACTCCATATAAAAATAGCAGTAGAGAAAATACTTTCATCTCTTTTGTTGTTGTCGGGATAGTGAGAGTTTGATTAATTAAATCTTGTGGGGTAATAGTATCTGTGTGGTGACGTATCAAAAGATAATAAAGAGAAGCCCATGTTTGTATATTTTTATCTTCTGATTTTTTTAGTTTTTCTATTAAAGCCGATAGCTCATCTGAATCGCCTTCCATATGATAAAATTCTAGTAAGACAGGGATATTTATATAATCAGCATATATGTGATACATACTTTTTATAATTCTTTTTTGTTTGGTATAGTTTAACGAATACTTTTTTTTTAATAAAGAAATCGTATTGTTTGTTTCAGTTATTTTTTCGAAAAATTTCATTTTACGATTTGAAAAATGATCAATATTAGTAAGGGGTGTAGGAGGAATAAAAAGATAATCTTTATATGACTGATTTACTAGATTCTTTGTCAGAAGAATACCTCCTTTATAGCGAGAGTTTGTAAATTTTTAAATATTTTATCATACTAAAGGGCGGAATACTATATCAAAAGTAATATTTTCCCATACCTTAATAGAGAAGGAATAATATAAAAATATCAAGGCTACTCTTCGCTTGAGGAAATCATCGAAGAGTAGCGTTAGTATCTATAATTGACTCATAATACTTCGCCAAATGTAAAGGTGAGGTGAGGAGATATATTCTATATTCTCCGGTAAATCCTTACCAACCCAAACGCCAGTGGTATATGTGTCGTTTAACCCTATAAACCATAAATCTTTCGTATCGTTTGTTGTTCCTGTTTTTCCTCCAATATATCCAGCAGTTGAATAATTAGCCTTTCTTGCAGTTCCTTCCGTAACAACAGAGTTTAGCAGCTTTCTCATTTTACTAACTGTACTGCTTTTCCATACTTTTACTGGTTTATTATGCCACTGATACAGTATTTTTCCGTTTTGATCGGTTATTTTTCGTATGGCTCTTGGTTGTTGATAGTCTCCATCATAGAATGAAGTATAAGCAGCCGTTAGTTCTAGTGGGCTCATACCATATGTAAAGCCACCGATAGCAGCAGGGAGTCGGTAGTCCTTCTTTTCCACTTTTTGAAAGTTGAAATAATCTAAATAAGCAAAGCTGTTCCTTATTCCATTCTGGTCAAACAAGCGTAAAGCAGGTGTGTTATACGATCGAGAAAATGCCTTTAGGATAGAAACTCTTCCATAACTTCCGTTACCAGCATTTCCTGGGCAATAGCCATCTTTGCAAAAGGATGAACCATCTACTGTTTCATATAGCGATGCTTCTTTCATGTCTAGATAGGGACCATATACAAGTAATGGTTTAATGGCAGAGCCTGGTTGGCGAAAACTTTGATATGCGCGATGAAAAGAATATTTTTTATAATCTTTTGCCCCAGTCAAAGAGACAAGCTCGTGCGTATGATGCTGTATAACTACTACAGAACTCTCTATATCTGGATAAGGAATATAGTCTTGCATAGAATGCTGTACTTGCTTCTGTAACTGCTGATCTAATGCAGTATGAATCGTTACACCTGATTCTAGTAAATGTTTCACTTTATCATTTAGCTTTTTCTCTGTTTCATTACGTACTGTTTCACTCGTACTATTTAAATTTCGATTGTAGCCTTCTTGGTCAGCAACGAGTTGTCGTACTTCTTTTTCAACATATGTCACATAATCAGGATAGCGATCGATAGTATTACCTTGTTTAAGCACAAATTGTTGTTGTTTTATGGACTCTGCTTCATTTAGGGACAACTTGTTTTGTTGGGTTAGTTGGTCAATGATTCTTTCTTGACGGATTTTTGTCTCCTTAAAATGCTTTATTGGATTGTATAGGCTCGGATTATTTGGAATTGCAGCAAGAAATAAGAGTTCACCTTTGCTCAATTGTATCGTAGGTTTATTAAAATAAGTTTGAGCAGCAGCTTCAATTCCGTAAGCTCCATTCCCAAAATATATGGCGTTAATGTACATCTCAAGGATTTGATCTTTCGAATAATGCTTTTCGATTTCAAAAGAATATAGTAGCTCAGTTAATTTACGGTTGTATGTTTTATCTTGATTCAAATATAAATTTCGAGCTAATTGCTGAGTAATTGTACTACCACCTTGCTTGATATCGTTTTGTTTTGAATTGACAAGAATAGCTCTACCAATAGAAGCAAAATCAACACCTTGATGTTCAAAAAAAGTACGGTCCTCCGTTGTGACAAATGCATCTTTAAGTACTTGAGGAATATCGATATCTGCAAGATAAATTCGTTTTTCATTGTTTGTTATTTGAGAGATGACTTCTCCATTACCAGCAGTAATATAGCTCATACTGGGAAGTGAAATGTCGTCTATCGTAACGTTAGCCTCAATATATTCACCAAAGGGTGTGTATTTCAACCACTCGCTATATAAATTACTGAAAAGTAAAGCCATAATTGGGATGGTGATGAGGATGATTATATAGCCCATAAAAGTTTTCATTCAGTTACTTCCTTGATAATAATATATTGTCTGTAAATTGTCTCATTTAGTTATTCATTAACTATTTCGGCTAAAATTAAAAATGTTTTAAATTGTTATGTAGTTTCATATTCTTATTTAGAAAAAATTGAAAAAACAGTATGATAATCTGATATAATTTTGTATAGCACATAGAGGAAAGCCTACATTTCGTAAAAAAATAGATACATTTGTGAGGAAGGAGGGATAGTATGGAACAAAATCATCAGTATATATTTATCGATTTTGAATTTACGATGCCTGAAGGTAAGATGAAAATGGACGGGTTCTATCCAGAGATTATTGAAGTTGGCGCTGTTGTAGTGAAGAATGATGAAATAATAAGTGAGTACTCTGAATTTGTTAAGCCGAAACGTTTCCCCGTTCTTTCAAAACGATGTAAAAATTTTTTAGGTATTGAACAGAGCAAAGTAGATAAAGGTGTAGCATTTGAAGTATTAATAGAGAAATTAACTTCTTTCGAGAAAAATGGTAAGAGTACAATTGTAACATGGGGTAATATGGATATGAAGGTTTTGCGCCAGAACTGTCAAGCGAATGGTATGAAGTTTCCATTTAAAGGAGCACTCGTTGATTTATCAATGGAATATAAGCGTTTCTTTGGGGACCAAAATCAAACAGGCCTATGGAAAGCTGTGAAGGAATATGGAACAGATGGTGTCGGGAAACATCATAGAGCGTTAGACGATGCTCTAACTACTTATAATATATATAAGCTAGTAGATAAAGATAAAAAGTACATGGAAAAGCATGAACCGACTACTATTGGAGACTTAATAGATTTATCGGAAGTATTCAATAAGTTCGCATAAAAAAGCCAAATCATCATAACGATT
>NZ_HG428745.1:7373-72829 GCF_000380245.2 Bacillus massiliigorillae | reverse complement strand
TTTTTTGATATTATTTAAAATATTCCTTTTCTAACTCTTGAATAGCTTCAAGACTTTTCTTGCTAAACGGAGTATCTTTTGATTCCAGCTCTTGCTTAATAGCATTTACAGCTAATTGTAATGAATCTTGATAGGGAGGTATATCGTCGTTATAAGGTCTTACCATATTTTTAGGAACATTAGTCTGTTCACGAAATGCTAAAGCTTTTCTTTCATGAAAAAAATCCACATCAACCTGGTTAGGATTATGAAGGTCACCTTGTTTTGGATGTTTTAAAACAGCAAGAACTTTTACCAAATAGGCTTGCCCTCGATCAGCGGTAATTTCTCCAATATATTTACCTGTTTTATTAAAGGCTGTTACAATATCACCGATTACAAATTCATTTTGACTCATTGTGATGCTCCTTTCTTTTACTGTAAATGATACAAAAACATGAACATCTGTTACAACGATAACGTTTCGTTTGTACAAACGCTTGCGTATGTTGTTTCTTTTATTGTACATTACGGAAAGGAGGAAACATCATGAAAAAAATATTATTTGTAAGTTTACTATTAGTCGTTATATTAGCCGCTTGCGGAACAAAAGAAGAAAAGGTGAATTTTAAAAGCAGTGATAATGAAAATCTCTCTATAGAAAATTATCCACAATTTATGCCAGTTCAAGCAGAAGAGAAAGTAGTTTCTATGGAAACGTCAAAAGGGATAATTAAACTAAAGTTGTTTCCTGAATATGCCCCAAAAGCAGTAGAGAACTTTGTGACTCATGCAGAAAATGGCTATTACAATGGTTTAACATTCCATCGTGTTTTAAAAGATTTTATGATTCAAGGGGGCGATCCTGAAGGCACTGGTATGGGCGGAGAAAGTATTTGGAAGAAGCCTTTTAAGGATGAGTTTTCGAATAAGCTCTATCACTTCCGAGGTGCTCTATCAATGGCGAATTCAGGTGCTAATACAAATGGTAGTCAGTTCTTTATTGTACAAGCTCCAAAAGTAGAGAATGACCAAGCTATTATGGATGCATACCCAGAAGCAGTTGCTAATGCTTATAAGGAAAAAGGTGGAACACCATGGTTGGACAATAAGCATACTGTTTTTGGCCAAGTGATTGAAGGTATGGATATAGTGGATGCTATTGCGGATGTAGAGGTTGACCGTCAAGGAAAGCCTGCGGAAAAGGTTATCATTAAATCAATGAAAGTTATTCAGTGATTCTAAGTTAACATGGCTGGGGCGTCAAAAAAGTGATTACAAATCACTTTTTTGACGCCTTTTTATTCTTTTTAAGTAAAAATAACATGAATTTGACACTATTATTGATTGGACATATGTGTAAAAATTGAGTGAAATAGGTAATGATTGGTATAATGTTACATAAGAGATAAAGAAAGGATGTATTAATATGGACTTTTTTTATAATAGTGTGTTGGGTTTATTTTTGTATTTTCCAGAGGATAAGACGGAATATATTCCTGCTGGAATAACGACAGCTATATTTTTACTAGCAGCCGTTTTTACATGGCGTTTAATTATGAAGCATTCTAAAAAAGAAGAAGGTAAGTTGAAAAAGCTAGAAGAGCAAATTTTGCAAAAAAACCAAGAGAAATAATGTGTTGTTTTAAGCTGTCTAAACATTCTTTTATGTATGTCGACAATTCATTTGGAATATTTCATGTTTCTGCTGGACAAACTAGAAGCAAAATGTCTAATGGAGGCACATGATGAAGAAATGGTTAATAGTGGGATTGCTTTTAGTGGTTGGAGGATGCGCAGATAAGAATCCTACGAAAATGAACGTAGACATGTATGATGCAGCTGGTAATAAATTAGGGAAAATTCAGTTAGCTGAACAAGCAAAGGGCTTAGAACTTGATTTAGATTTAAAGGGTCTACCTCCAGGTGAGCATGCTATTCATATTCATGAAAAAGGCTCTTGCAAAGGTCCGGATTTCAAATCGGCAGGAAATCATTATAATCCTGATGAAAAGGAGCATGGATTAATGAATTCTGAAGGAGCGCATCTTGGTGATTTACCGAATATCAATGTTGATAAAGATGGTAATGTGAAAGTGAAGTTGCAGTCAGAAGCAACTTTAAAAGAAGAACGTAACACGTTGCTTACAAAAGAAGGTACATCCATAGTGATACATAAAAAGGTGGATAATGGCATGACGCAACCAGCAGGCGATTCTGGTGAGCGTATTGCTTGTGGTGTCATAAAGAAAGAAAAATAGGCTGTGAAAAAAAGTGATTACTAATCACTTTTTTTCACGCCTTTTTTTCGCTTTATTGGCTCTTCGTCGTAGGCTTCATTGAATCTATAAACTTGTATAGCTTGTTAGAATGCATCAATTTGGCGCTTTTGATTGATTGGTTGAGAGAAGACGCATTTGATTCTTCTTTCGAATTCAGAAAATTATTTAATTAGTTAATGCTTGTTTTACACGTTTCAAGCCTTCTTGTAATGTTTCGGTTGTGCAACCAATATTTAATCGGATAAAGCCTTCACCACCAGGGCCATACATCATTCCTGGAGAGATGGCCATTTTTCCTTTTTCAATCATTCGTGATTTTAATTCTTCATCGCTATAGCCTAATGCTCTGCAATCAAGCCATACTAAGTACGATGCTTCTGGTGCTATTACTGTAACTTCAGGTAATTCAGCTTTAAAAAACGTTTGCACGGTTTCAACATGTTGTTGTAAATATTGTAGTAGTTCTTCTAACCAAGGCTTACCGTGGTCATACGAAGCACTAATCACTTCAATGGCAAATAAGTTTAAGCCATGAAAGCCAATTTGATATTGTTTTGTTTGGATTTGCTGCAATAATTCTTCATTTTCACTAATAATAAGAGAAGCTTGAATACCAGCTACGTTAAATGTTTTGCTTGGTGCCATAAATGTAACTGTAATTTGAGCTAATTCATTGCTTAATGAAGCAATTGGGTAATGAGTGTAGTTTGGTAAACAAAGATCAGCGTGAATTTCATCTGATAAAATAACAACATTATATTTCAAGCACAGCTCGCCTATTTTAAGTAAATCTTCTTTACTCCATACTTTACCTCCAGGGTTGTGAGGACTACAGAATAAAAATAGTTTAACGTCTTGCTTAAGCTGCTCTTCGAAATGTTCAAAATCAATTTGC
This sequence comes from Bacillus massiliigorillae, assembly GCF_000380245.2. Taxonomy (GTDB): domain Bacteria; phylum Bacillota; class Bacilli; order Bacillales; family DSM-1321; genus Bacillus_AD; species Bacillus_AD massiliigorillae. The sequence continues at coordinate 69,673 of NZ_HG428745.1, read as the reverse complement.
ATTGTTCCATCAACATAGCGTAATGGACTTTGAAGTAATTCGCGATTGTTGTTTCTGATTGCATCGAAGAAAGGAGTATAAACAGGTGTTTGAATGAGTACCTTATCACCAGGTTCTGATAAAGCTAATATAGCGGTAGTAAATCCAGAAACAACACCTGCACTAAATGTAATTGCTTCTTTTGAGATGTTCCAGTCATACTGATTCTTCATCCAATTCATTACACTTTGATAGACTGAATCCGTTGTACCTGTATAACCGTAAACCGGATGTTGTGCTCTCTTTACGAGTGCTTCAACTACTTCATCAGGTGACGCGAAGTCCATATCTGCTACCCACATTGGTAATAAGTCTTTTGCTCCGTAGCGTTCTTCTACAAAGTCCCATTTAAGCGATGAGGTATTCTTTCTGTTAATTTCTTTGTCAAAATTATAATTGCTCACGTTTGTCACCTTCTAATACATTGTTTTTTTATTTACTCTATCTTACACTGTACCTTACTTTAAGGATGTAATGTTAAAAAAATTAAATTTTTCTAACATTTTAATCCTTTACTAGAGCAAAAACCTTTTGCTCTTTGAAAAAAGGCTTTATCATATATTTTGAAACTTGCTATAATAGGTCATGTTCAATTTTTAACTTAGGAGGATGTAATATGCATCTTAATACAATAGAGATACAAGTTTTACAATTAATCGAGAAGAATGGCCGAATCGACATTAATGATTTAGCAAAAATGACGGACTTAAGCGTAGACGAATTAGAAGGTACGTTAAAGAAGTTAGAAGAAATGAAAGTTATTGTTCGTTATATGACGATCATTGACTGGGCTAAGGTAGATGAGCATCAAGGTGTTACAGCTATGATTGATGTGAAAGTACAACCAAAACGTGGTGTAGGCTTTGATGAAGTGGCAAAAAGAATTTACCGATTTAAAGAAGTACAATCTGTTTATTTAATGTCAGGTGTGTATGATTTATCTGTTACAATTCAAGGGAAATCCATGAATGAGATAGCAAGTTTCGTATCTGAAAAATTATCTACTTTAGATTCAGTACTTTCGACTACAACGCATTTTATTTTAAAGAAATATAAACATGATGGAATCATATTTGAACAGCCTGAAGAAGATAAAAGAATTGTGGTGTCACCATGATTAAGACAAGTCACTTATCCAAAACAGCTCGTGAAATGAAACCATCAGGCATTCGTAAGTTTTTTGATCTTGCGGCTACGATGGAAGGAGTTGTTTCTCTAGGTGTTGGTGAACCTGATTTCGTTACCTCATGGTCAGCTCGTGAAGCTGCTATTGCATCTTTAGAGCAAGGATATACTTCTTATACAGCGAATGCTGGTTTACTTGAATTACGTCAAGAAATATCTAAATATATGAGAAATTCATTTGGACTTTCTTATGATCCTAAAAATGAAATTATTGTTACTGTTGGTGCAAGTCAAGCACTTGATATAGCGATGAGAGCGATTGTTGATCCTGGTGATGAAATAATCGTTGTTGAGCCATGCTTTGTTGCATATGCCCCACTTGTATCACTTGCAGGAGGAGTACCTGTAACTGTATCTACGAAACCGGAAAATGGATTTAAACTAATGCCAGAAGAGTTGGAGGCAGCTATCACACCCCGAACAAAAGGTGTGTTAATTTGTTCACCTAATAATCCAACAGGTACACAATTAGTGAAAGAAGATTTGCAAGTTCTTTCTGAGGTTATTAAGAAACATGATTTAGTATTATTATCTGATGAAATTTATGCGGAGCTTGCCTATGATGAATCCTTTACTAGCTTTGGTGCAATTGAAGGTATGAGAGAAAGAACAATAGTTATTAATGGTTTCTCAAAAGGTTTCGCTATGACTGGCTGGAGACTTGGATTTGTATGTGCACCAGTTGAACTTTCTGAAGCTATGGTAAAAATCCATCAATATGCAATTATGTGTGCTTCATCTATGGCACAATATGCAGCATTAGATGCTTTGAAAAATGGTATGCAAGATGTTGTTGATATGCGTAATAGCTATCGTGCAAGAAGAAACTATATTGTTAAGTCATTTAATGAATTAGGTTTAGAGTGTCACGTACCTGGTGGCGCATTTTACGCATTCCCATCTATTAAAAGTACAGGCTTAACATCTGAAGAATTTGCAGAACAATTGCTAATCGAAGAAAAAGTAGCTGTTGTACCTGGTAGTGTATTTGGTGAAAGTGGCGAAGGATATGTTCGAGCATCTTATGCCTCTTCACTTGAGCAATTACAAGAAGCTGTAAAAAGAATTGGAAGGTTCTTAGAGAATCGTAAGTAATTGTATAACAAACTCTTCTATTCGCTTTGAATAGAAGAGTTTGTTATTATAGGGATTAGTTTGCTCTAGGGTGTCAAGACTGTTGTCTTAACAAAAAATATTGTGTAAAGAGAAATTAGAAGAGTTTTAAATCAGATGATTGTATGTAAAAACAAAAAATGGACAAAACAGAAACTGTTTTGTCCATTCAAAAAGGGGGGAATACTTGAAAACAAAGCTCGAATGAAATGTTTGGGGGAGCATTTCAAAATGGCTGATTGTTTTCGTAACTAATCTTAATGGATTAGTAGAAAGCCTTCTGAAATAAGTATTTCCCCTTTTTTATATTTTATACAATTGTCATGAAATTACATCGCAAAGGAGTCTCGTACATGAAAGCGACGACAGTTTCTAAGCGAAAGTTACTTAGTGTTGCAGGATTAGGTTGGATGTTTGATGCAATGGATGTGGGAATACTTTCGTTTGTTTTAGCTGCATTAGCAGCGGAGTGGAATTTAACTTCTGGTCAAGTGGGTTTAATTGGAAGTGTTAATTCAATTGGGATGATGGTAGGAGCCTTTATATTTGGGCTTATGTCAGATCGTGTTGGCCGTAAAAATGTATTTATTATAACGCTATTATTATTTTCTATCGGAAGTGGATTATCTGCATTTACTACTTCGTTAACAATTTTTTTAGTTCTACGTTTCTTAATTGGGATGGGACTTGGTGGTGAATTGCCTGTTGCTTCCACACTTGTTTCTGAATCTGTTTCTGCTAAGGAAAGAGGTAGAGTTGTTGTTTTACTAGAAAGCTTTTGGGCTGGCGGCTGGATTGTGGCTGCACTTATTTCCTATTTTGTCATTCCTGAGTATGGCTGGAGAGCCGCTTTATTACTTTGTGCTATACCTGCTTTCTATGCTTTATACTTACGTTTGAAATTACCAGATTCACCTCAATTCTCGAAAAAAGAGGTGAAGAAAAACTTTTTACAACAAATTGTAGAAGTTTGGGCAGCTCCGTATCGTAAACAAACTATTATGCTCTGGATTTTATGGTTTTGTGTAGTGTTTTCTTACTATGGAATGTTTTTATGGCTACCGAGTGTAATGACTGCAAAAGGATTCGACTTAATACACAGTTTTCAATATGTGCTAATTATGACATTAGCTCAATTACCAGGATATTTTACAGTGGCATGGCTTATTGAAAAAGTTGGTAGAAAATTTGTTTTAGTTGTTTACTTACTAGGAACAGCATTTAGTGCATATTTCTTTGGAAGTGCTGAATCATTAACTTTATTAATTATTTCAGGTGCCATGCTTTCATTCTTTAACTTAGGAGCATGGGGAGCATTATATGCCTATACACCGGAACAATATCCGACTGTTATGCGTGGAGCAGGTGCTGGGATGGCTGCAAGTGCAGGGAGATTTGGTGGTATATTTGGACCGCTGCTTGTAGGTTCGCTTATGACAAAGGGTGTGTCCATTTCACTGATCTTCTCAATTTTTTGTATTGCCATTTTAATTGGTGCGATTGCGGTTTTAGTACTTGGGAAAGAGACAAAACAAACAGAACTAACTTAAAGTTAAGTAGTATAGAGCTTGTATGGAGGAGAATTTCTTCACTTAAATTAGAATTATATGTCATAAGAATTTTATAGGGGAAAATAATAATTGGTGGGAGGCTAAAAACCTCCTACCAATTGATGTTTTAAATGATTAGGGTATAAATAAGATTTGATGGTGTCTAATCTTACACCGTTTCCTTCTTGATTAGAGAGTAAAGCAAAGGAGTAAACATATATCTCAAAAAGGACCGGTTTTTAGTTTTTCTTAAATAGTTACGTATTATTGTAAACGCCCTTCAAGTAATTCTGATGCTGCTACATCTAATGCTGTAGATAATTTTAAGATCGTTTCGTTATTTGGGATGTTTGTTCCATTCTCGTAACTTTCTAATGTTTTGGTACCACATCGAACTTTTAAAGCTAAATCTTCTACACTCATGTTGCGATTTTCACGGCACACTTTAATATTTTTTCCGATTTGTGACATAATTTGTCTCCTCCTTAACATGCTATATCAAATTTATTATATCAGTAAGTTGTTAGAATATTAAGATAAAAAAGGTGAACATTTCGTGTTGAAGAGTATAATTTGTCGAAATAGGAGATATTTATATAGAAAGAGTATTCTAAGAAATTAGCTTCTTTGATAAAGATGGTTTAATGTGATATAATATGTAATTGTGAAAAAATGACTTAAATTTTTAATTATATAGGAGTGTTATTATGTCTACAAAATACGAAGTAGGTTCAGTTTTAACTGGTACGGTAAAAGGAATTCAACCATATGGTGCATTTGTTGCGCTTGATGAAAATACACAAGGTTTAGTTCATATTTCTGAAGTAACTCATGGTTATGTTAAAGATGTAAATGATCACCTTAAAATTGGTGATGAAGTAAACGTGAAAGTTCTTTCAGTTGATGAAAAATCTAATAAAATCAGCCTTTCAATCCGTGCTACTGAAGAAGCTCCAGCTGCTACAGAGCGTCCAAAACAACAAGCTCCAAAGAAACGTCACGCTGCTGTAGTTTCAACTGCTGCTCCTGAAGAAGGATTCAATACTCTTAAAGATAAGTTACAAGAGTGGATTAAAGCTTCTGATCGCCAAGATTTAATCAAAAAATAATTTTTGAGAACTAAATCTTTTTCACCATTTCCTAAAAGGAAATGGTGTTTTTTTTGTGCATATCTCTTTCTTTTTTTGTAACATGTGTTATCTTTATGGTATGAATTCTCAGTTAGGGAATGATAACTCATTAAAATGAAAACGCTTTTTTTGTAAAATTAAAATATTATTTTAATTTAAAAAATTCATAGCATTATTTTGAAGATGAGTTATAATAGTTGAGTAGTGAGGAGTCACCATGAAGAAGTATATGGATTAAGCTAGCTTTCTTTTGTTAAATTTCAGAAAAAAAGTTTTTTTCTGAAATTGTTGAAAGGGGGAATCAAATGGCTTTGCAAACGAGTTCAGAAACGCTAATTCAGCAAGCAGAGCAATATGGTGCGAATAACTATTATCCACTACCTATTGTGATATCCGAGGCAAAAGGGGTATGGATGAAAGATCCAGAGGGGAACCAATATATGGATATGCTCAGTGCGTATTCTGCTGTGAACCAAGGACATTGTCATCCAAAAATTATTCAAGCACTTCAGAACCAAGCGAACCGTGTGACAATAACTTCGCGTGCATTTCATAATGATCAGTTAGGTCCATGGTGTGAGAAAATTTGCTCTTTAACGAAAAAAGAAATGGCTCTTCCGATGAATACCGGTGCTGAAGCTGTGGAAACAGCTATTAAGACTGCAAGGCGTTGGGCGTATCAAGTGAAAGGTGTAGAACATAATCGAGCAGAGATTATTGCTTGTACTGGAAACTTTCATGGACGTACAATGGCGGCGATTTCATTATCTTCAGAGGAAGAATATCAACAGGGATTTGGTCCCATGTTGCCAGGAATTAAATTAATTCCGTATGGAGATATACAAGCTTTACGCGAAGCGATTACTCCTAATACAGCAGCATTTTTGATAGAGCCAATTCAAGGTGAGGCAGGAATTATTATACCGAAAGAAGGATTTATCAAAGAGGCATATGATTTCTGTAAAATGAATAATGTTCTATTTATTGCAGATGAAATTCAAGTTGGATTGGCACGTACTGGAAAAATGTTTGCCTGTGATTGGGAAGACGTTCAACCAGATATGTATATATTGGGGAAAGCACTTGGTGGAGGAGTAATGCCATTATCATGTGTAGTAGCTGATAAGAATATATTAGGAGTGTTTAATCCTGGATCTCATGGTTCAACTTTTGGTGGGAATCCTTTAGCTTGTGCAGTATCAACTGCTGCAATAGACGTTTTAATAGAAGAAGATTTAGCAAGAAACTCAATGAAAAGAGGGGAATACTTCTTAGACGAGTTGAATAAAATACATAGTCCTGTCATCAAAGAAATTCGCGGCCGAGGCTTGTTTATTGGTGTTGAACTAAATGAACCTGCTCGAAAATATTGCGAGGCATTGAAAGATGAAGGATTATTATGCAAAGAAACACATGACACAGTGATTCGATTTGCCCCACCTTTAGTAATTACACCAGAAGAATTGGATTGGGCAATTGATAAAATAAAAAAAGTATTAGAGTGACAAAGGAGTAGATTGGAACAATGGGAGCAACTGGGGTAAATAATCAAAAGATTGATAAAGAACAAGAATCATTAAATTTATTATCATCAACTCAAGTCGTAATTCATGAAGCACTTAATAAATTAGGCTTTTCAGATGAAATGTATGAGTTGTTAAAAGAACCTTTACGTATGTTAACTGTTCGTATGCCAGTTAAGATGGATGACGGCAGTGTGAAAATATTTACAGGTTATCGTGCACAACATAATGATGCTGTTGGACCAACTAAAGGTGGAGTACGTTTCCATCCAGAGGTAAATGAGCATGAAGTTAAGGCACTTGCAATGTGGATGAGTTTAAAATGTGGCATTGTAGACCTTCCTTACGGTGGAGGTAAAGGTGGAATAATTTGTGATCCACGTACGATGTCAATGGGTGAATTAGAAAGACTAAGCCGTGCTTACGTTCGTGCTATTAGTCAAATTGTTGGACCTACAAAAGATATTCCGGCTCCGGATGTATATACGAATTCACAAATTATGGCTTGGATGTTAGATGAGTACAGCATGCTACGCGAATACGATTCACCAGGATTTATTACTGGTAAGCCATTAGTATTAGGTGGATCTCAAGGGCGTGAGAAAGCAACTGCTCAAGGTGTTACGATTTGTATTAGAGAAGCTGCTAAGAAGAAAGGCATTAATGTTGAGGGTGCAAGCGTTGTCGTTCAAGGATTTGGTAATGCTGGAAGCTTCTTAGCGAAGTTCATGCATGATGCAGGAGCTAAAGTAGTTGGTATTTCTGATGCTTATGGCGCTTTATATGATCCAGAAGGTTTAGATATCGATTATTTATTAGATCGTCGTGATAGCTTTGGTACAGTAACTACATTATTTGATAATACAATTACGAACCAAGAGCTATTAGAAAAAGAATGTGATATTCTAGTTCCTGCTGCTATTACAAATCAAATTACAATAGACAATGCACATAATATTAAAGCATCGATTGTAGTTGAAGCAGCTAATGGCCCAACAACATTAGAAGCTACAAAAATCCTAACTGAAAGAGGCGTTTTATTAGTTCCTGACGTGTTAGCTAGTTCAGGTGGTGTAACGGTTTCTTACTTTGAGTGGGTACAAAACAACCAAGGTTACTATTGGACAGAAGAAGAAGTAAACGAAAAATTAGAACTAGTTCTAGTTCAAGCATTTAATAATGTATATCAAATTTCTCAAACAAGAAACATTGATATGCGTTTAGCGGCTTACATGGCGGGGGCACGTAAAATGGCAGAAGCTGTTAAGTTCCGTGGCTGGTTATAATTATATCGATTTAATATAAGCCAAGAAATAAAAAAAGCATCCTTAGATTACAAGCTAAGGATGCTTTTGATTTTAAAAGATAAGAATGTATATAGTTTTGCGTGTTGTCTAACCTTACTCCTGCCACACTCGGTCATAAGCCAATCCATTTTGAAAACCAAAAGAGGGTTTTCAAGAATGGCTCGTCTTATGCCTGCCGTGTGCCTCCTTTTGGATTAGAAGTAAAAACAAGAAGCAAATTCTAAATCCAAAAGGACCGGTGACGGTTTTTCTTGTTACCTCACTGCTCTTGATTCTGGAGAGCGCATAGTTACTTTATTTGGTTTAAATAATAGACCAAGATTGATAAGACCTGCAATTCCTACTAATCCATAAATGATTCGAGATATAAAGCTCCCTTGTCCACCAAATATGGATGCAACAAGATCGAATTGAAAGAATCCGATAAGTCCCCAATTAATAGCACCGATAACAGTTAGAATAAGAGCTATACGCTGAATAACACTCATTATACTTCCTCCTTTGTAAAGTGTTCTTAGCTGCAAATAGATATGTGCACATAATTTTTTCCATAGAAACGTATAATTTCAGGAGTATTAATAGCATGATGTAAATAATCATATTTATGCATAATCTACTAGTTTTTTCTGAAGTAAAAAGGTAGAAATGGGTTATCCTAAAAGAAAATATATTGCTTGAGTTATATGTATTGGCAACATTTTCACTATAATGAAATCTTGATTAAATACTCACGTTTCGCTAAAGTGTTAAATGAATATTAAAAATGGAGGAACACTCATGACACACATACGTTTTGATTACTCTACAGCACTGTCATTTTTTGGAGAACATGAAATTACATACTTACAAGATGCAGTGAAAGTAGCGCATCATAAACTCCACGAAGGAACAGGGGCGGGTAATGACTTCTTAGGATGGATTGATCTTCCAACTTCTTACGATAAAGAAGAATTTAACCGCATTCAAAAAGCTGCAACAAAAATTCAAAATGATTCAGATATTCTACTTGTTGTTGGAATCGGTGGATCATACTTAGGAGCGCGTGCAGCTATTGAAATGCTTCGACATAGTTTCTACAATGCAATTTCGAAGGAACAACGTAAAACGCCTCAAATCGTATTTGTTGGAAATAACATTAGTAGCACATACATGAAGGATTTAATGGATCTTTTACAAGATAAAGACTTCTCTATCAATGTTATTTCAAAATCAGGTACAACGACTGAGCCTGCAATCGCTTTCCGTATTTTCCGCAAAATATTAGAAGAGAAATATGGTAAAGAAGAAGCGCGCAAACGTATTTTTGCTACAACAGATAAAGCACGTGGCGCATTAAAAACGGTTGCAGACGAAGAAGGATACGAAACATTCGTAATTGCTGATGATATTGGTGGTCGCTATTCTGTATTAACAGCAGTTGGTTTATTACCAATCGCTGTAAGCGGTGCAAACATTGAAGAAATGATGAATGGTGCACAAGCAGCACAACAAGAATACAGCAACCCAGAATTAGCAGAAAATGCCGCATATCAATATGCAGCTGTTCGTAATGTTCTTTACAATAAAGGTAAAACAATTGAAATGCTGATTAACTATGAGCCAGGCTTACAATATTTCAATGAGTGGTGGAAGCAACTGTTTGGCGAAAGTGAAGGAAAAGACCAAAAAGGTATCTACCCTTCTTCTGCAAACTTCTCAACAGATCTTCACTCATTAGGACAATATGTTCAAGAAGGTCGTCGTGACTTATTTGAAACAGTTGTGAAAGTGAAGGAAGCTCGTCACGAGTTAACAATTGAAGCAGAAGACAATGACAGTGATGGCTTAAACTACCTTGCTGGTAAAACAGTTGATTTTGTCAACACTAAAGCATTTGAAGGAACATTGCTTGCTCATACAGATGGTGGCGTTCCAAACCTTATTGTTGAAATTCCAGCTATGGATGCTTACACATTTGGATATCTTGTATATTTCTTCGAGAAGGCTTGTGCAATCAGTGGATACCTATTAGGTGTAAATCCTTTTGATCAACCTGGAGTAGAAGCATATAAAGTAAACATGTTCGCACTTCTTGGAAAACCAGGATTTGAAGAGAAAAAAGCTGAACTTGAAAAGCGTTTAAAATAAACTATATATGTAAAACCACGCTAATAATGGCGTGGTTTTTTGTTTTCTTCTACCTATTTGCAATTAATTAGAGTAGGATAAGACCTTTTTTATATTAGGTTTTTGTACAGGTGTATGTGTCTTTGAGGCATTAAATTAACTAAAGGAGAAGATGTTAAGCCTTTTAAAACAATTCAATGCTTCTTAAAAGCTGGTGACACTGTATCACTAAGGTTTAGTCATGTATCATTATTGACTATTTCTCTTGTTGGTGGAATTGCTACAACTAGTTCACTTCCTGCGTCTGGTAATGCCACATTGTCTGTATCAGAAGCACATAAAGTATGTAGCCTAGGAAACTTTAGCGGTTTATCTTTAGGCAATGGTATTGGTTCTAACCCAATGGGATAATTCAATAATTTTTATTGTTAGGGCCACGCTGTAAGGCAAGTTTTTTATTTGTGCAAAAATGGAGAAGTGTTCTGTAAGAGGTTTTTTCTTCTTTTTTATAGGTGTTTATATGAGATTTGAAAAATCTAGATTGTTAATGAAGGAAACATATGATAAATGTACAAGCAAATTTTTTTTGATGTCATCTTAATATAGTATAGCTCATTATAAAGGAGGGATATTATGGGTTTTCAAAATTGTTATTGTTCAGATAAACCTTGTAGCTGTCGTCCATCTAATCATCACCATCATCACCAACCTGAAGAGGTTATCAAAAGTGAGTGCTTAGCCTTTGGTTCTTTATATAATCCAAATCCAATTCCGCCAGCTCTGGCGGAGATACCTGTTGTACAGGGAGCCTTAGTAGACTTTACACAGCTTGGGCCATTTCGTAGAGTATTGCCAGATGTTGCAACAGATTCTATTACTGTATTATCATCAGGTATTTATGAGATTACTTTTGGCGTGAATGTATTACAAGTTATTCCTGCAGATGCTTTAGCAAGAGTGTATGTCAATATTTATATAAATGGAGAAGTTGATCAAACAAGTTCTGCTTCCTTGTTCAATTCGAATAATGGTACTGGTTCTGTTTCTCACGAAGTTACGCTTTCGCGTACGATTGAGCGATTTTTGAATGAAGGAGATATCATTACACTTCGCTTTAGTTTTGTTGCTGGAGAAGTTCAAACATATGGAAATGCGTCTTTAGTTGTTGATCAAAAATTTAAAATGAAATGTCATGTTTTTGAGTGATTAAAAAAAGAGGTGGACTCAATCTGAAAACGCCTTTTTTAGTCCCCTATATTTATCTTTCAGAAATTTATGGACTAATGATAAATATAAACTATCAACATGTTTTGCAAGAATTAGTATTGGTACAAGCCGATGTTAATAGTAACCTTCTAAAACATATCAACTATTTTTGAAAGAGGGAGACTTTGTGAAAATTGGATTTCGCGTGTACAAGTTAATCATGAGACTATAACTGCTCAGTATGGAAATGCATGATTAATACTTTCTCAAACAATAAAATATGCATGATGCTATATAGTTTGTTTTTGATAGTGTTGTAATGATATTGCAAATTTCATATATAAAGAATAAATCCCTCAACCAATTAGCGTGAGGGGTTTTCTTTTGAAAAAAATGAAGTCGTGAAATGTTCGCATAGACGTGTAAAAAGTCATTAATCGGTTAATCTATACGAAAAAGGAGTGTGCTTATGCAAAAGATTACTTCGAAAATAGAAGGTACGATTGTTTCTCTTTACGAGTTAGAGCAAATATTGAAGCCGCTGGGATATAGCATAGCTGGTAATTGGGATTATAATAGTGGTTATTTCGATTACAAAATGGCTGATGAACCAGGTTATGTGTATTTGCGTGTTCCTTTTGAAGCTGTGCAAGGTCAATTAGATGAACAAGGTGCAGTCGTAAAAATAGGAACTCCATTTGTTCTTGCACATCAATATCAAAGTGGCTTAGATGACCATTCTTATACAAGTAGTGTGACATCAGCGTTTAATCAGTTCTCTGAGCCTGCTGATAGCGATGCAAATATTCAGAATCAGTATCATATTTTAGGTAAAGCTTTAGTTGAAGAATTAGAGTTTTATGTACCATAATTATTTTCACCAGTTAATACGTTAACCATAATGGCACCAGCAAAAATATTGGTTTGGATAATATGATCAGCACCTGCTCGTTTAGCATTTTCCATTTGACTAAGTGTGAGAATCTCTACACAGCTATAGATGTTTGGATTTAAGCCTTTGCTTGCAATTAAAGTTAGTATAGAAAACATATCCGCTTGAAACTCTTGTTGCTTGAAATCGGCTGTAATAAGAATTCTAGCGGCTTTTTGGATATTGGCTTTTAATAAAACATTATCTTCTGTCGCTTTTCCGTTTATAAAGTGAAAGCCGAAATGGCGATCAGGATGCTTCCGTAATGTTTGATCTATTAATACAATAGGAACTTTGGACTTTTGTTCATGAAGGCGTGAAATGATATTTTTTGAGCGTTCATTCCAGCCAACAATAATATAATGATTTTCTTCTGTGAAATCCTTCGTTCCATTCATTAGCTTTTCCTCCGATGAAATAGCCGCAGATGAAACTGTGGCAAAATAAGTGGTTACAAATCCAGCCCCGATAAAAATCAATAGGATTCCAATTAATTTTCCAACAATAGTTACAGGTGTGTAGTCACCATAACCGACAGTTGAAGTCGTTACAATTGCCCACCATATACCTTCAAGAATGGATGGAAATGTCTTTGGCTCGATGATGGTCATTGTAAAGCCGAAAAGAGTAATTAAAATTAAAATGATGATAACTAATTTTGTTATTTTAGGGATTTTAGATATATGGCTTGTAATTTTTTGAATCATTATAGCTCACTCCGAATGTTCGTGCATTATATATCCATTATGTTCAAAAGAGATTAAACTCAAGCATGTTATGATAGTATTTATTTGTTCAAAAGGAGTGAAGATATATGAATCAAAGTGAAATGATTCGATTAACAGAAGAGTTTGTTTTTGAGTTATTATCAGATGAAGCAAGCGGTCATGATTGGTGGCATATACATAGGGTAACCTCACTAGCGAAAACCATTGCTGAAAAAGAAGGGGCAGATTTATTTATTTGTGAAATGGCTGCTTTACTGCATGATGTTGCAGATGAGAAGCTTAATAGTAGTGAAGAATCAGGTATTTCTAAAGTGAGACAGTGGCTGCGTTCTTTACAAGTAGATGGGGAATCGAGTAAACATATTATTGAAATTATTACAACGATGTCATTTAAAGGTGGTGGACAGCCACCAGTAAAAACTCTCGAAGGAAAGGTTGTACAGGATGCTGATCGTTTAGATGCAATTGGGGCAGTAGGGATAGCTAGAGTGTTTGCTTTTTCAGGAGCAAAGGGACAACTTATATATGATCCGACGATTCCAGTCAGGGAGCAGCTGACAAAAGAAGAATATCGAAAGCAAAAAACAACAGCTATTAATCATTTTTATGAAAAGCTACTTAAGTTAAAAGGATTGATGAATACTAGCTATGGTAAACAAATGGCTGAACAACGCCATGCATTTATGGAAGAGTATTTGAAGACTTTTTTAGGAGAATGGCAAGGAATACGTTAATAATGCTATCTACATAAAATCATTCACTGATAGAAAAACTAAAGTAATCAAAGATAACGGGAAGTGTTCTTTTTGAGATTTCTTTGGAAAACATGCGTTGTATTATTTGGTTCTTTTATAACTAGTATTGGTATAATTCTCTTTGTTACAACGGGTCATGGAGTAGACCCTATTAGCGTTTTACTTCAAGGGTTAGAGAATTACACACCCTTTCGATTTGGTACTTTAAGTCAACTATTTAATGCTATTGTTTTATTTGTTGTTTTCTTATTAGATCGTTCGAAAATTTACTGGGGAAGCTTATTGAATGCATTAAGTGTTGGTTATTTTATTAATCGTTTGATTGTGCTACCTATTTTCTCTTTTAGTGGAGTAGAAACCTATTTTTTTTCTATAGTAGGAGTGTTTTTATTAGGAATGGGATTAGGTGTTTATCTATCAGCAAATTTTGGTGTAGGTGCTTTAGAGGGCCTTATGATTTATTTGAGTGATAAATGGGGCATATCAATTAAGTTTGTTCGAATTGGATTAGATGCTATGCTAGTAATCAGCGGTTTTCTTCTAGGTGGGACAGTTGGATTGGGTACATTAGTGGGTGTTTTGTTAATCGGTCCAACGATTGAATGGACATTGACACTTATCAATGTATTCAAAGGTAAAATCAAATTTTCATGAATCTCTTTCTTATGGATAAGAACATTACCCATAAGAAAGAGATTTTTTTGTTATAAAAATCAATCTTTGTAACTGCTTTATGATACTGGGTTAGTGCAAAAGTGTAGTACGCTCCCGACTTTATATTCATATAATAATTTAATTCATATTGAGGAAGTGAGATGAGGTGACGGATGATATTTTTGAAAAGAAGTACAATGATCTGAAGAATTATATAAATATAAGTGATGAAAAGGCAAGTCAACGTATTGCTGAGAAATTGACAGAGTTAAATATGCCAGTTGTAAACAAAGAGATTGTCATTATGTGTATAGGAAGTGATCGTGCTACTGGTGATAGTTTAGGTCCATTGGTAGGAACCTTATTAAATAAAGTGACTAATTTTCCATACAAAGTATACGGAACTCTTTTTGAACCGATTCACGCGATTAATTTAGATGATGTATACAAAGAGATAATAACTAACCATATGAATGCTTACATTCTGGCTATAGATGCTTGTTTAGGACAAAAGAAGAACGTAGGTAAAGTTATTGTACAAGCGGGTCCTATAAAGCCTGGTGCAGGTGTACAGAAGGAGTTAACCCCTGTTGGACATGCTCATATAAAAGGAATTGTCAATATTAGTGGTTTTATGGATTACTTAGTTATTCAAAGCACAAGACTTCATGATGTATTTATGATGGCAGAAGTGATTAGAGATGGCATTTGGATGTATGCAAGACAAAATTCATTCGCTCGAAAAAATTCGAAGTAATTCTACTTTTATTGATGTGAGCTTAGTAAAATGGAGGTTATTATGAAAATCACTGTATTGAAAAAGTTATATTTAGGATTTTCTATCGTTATTCTCCTTGTTCTTGGAACAGGTCTGATTGGTTTATATCAAATGAACAAAATAGCCAATGATTATCATAATATGATAAATCAACGAGTAGAAAAAATTAATAAGGTTAACGATTTGCTTGACTATGCGAACGAAAAGCACGCTTTATTATTAGCTTACTTAAGCTTAGATGATCCTGAGTATTTTACTAAGCATAAAGAAATGAATGCAATGTTTGAGGCGAAGGCGGAAGAACTGAAACATATACTGAAAATACAAAAACACCTTGACTTAATTAATGAAATTCTTGAGATTAATAAGACATATATTGATGATAAGCTAATGCTAATTGCGTTGCCGAAGAATCAGAAGGTAGAAAGAGATGCACTGTTAACTAAAATTCATGAAGCTAATAATTTAATCGTAGAAAAATCTACACTAATTGTGAAAGAACAGAATGAATTAATTAATAAAGAAAGTACGGCACTATTAGAAGAGACGCATTCTATCATGAATGTAATTATTGTGATATTGTCTGTCATTGTAGTTGTTGCAGCTACAATTGCATACTTTATTTCTCGCAATATCTCTAAACCAGTGCAAATTGCATCTCGTGCACTTGAAAGTGTAGCAGATGGCGATTTAACTATAGAAAAGATGAATGTGAAAAATAAAGATGAGCTTGGTGACATGGTAATGGCATTAAACAACATGACTGGTAATTTACATTCAGTGGTTGGTGAAGTTGTTGATTTTTCTTCACATGTGGCTTCTCAGTCCTTACAATTAATGGCCTCTGCTGAACAAAGTGCAGAAGCATCAAAAGTATTAGCAAATATTGCACAGGACACTGAAGATGGCGCAAAAACACAATTGGCATCTGTTTATGATGTGAATGGACAGATTCAAGAAATGAATGCAGAAATATCGAATATTTCACAAAGCACCGATGATATGCTGTTAGCTACGAAAAATGCTGCTCTGCAAGCGAATATTGGAGCAAAATCCTTAAAAACGATTGTAGATCAAATGCAAAAGATAGGGCGTTCTGTAAATGGAACAACAAAGATGATTATGGAGCTTGGGGAGCTTTCTAAAGAAATTAGTAAAGTGACAACTATTTATTACGAATGTATCTGATCAAACAAATTTATTGGCCTTGAATGCAGCTATCGAAGCAGCAAGAGCAGGAGAGTCTGGAAGATGTTTCACAGTTGTAGCAGGTGAAGTGAGAAAGTTGGCGGAGGAAACGAAGAACTCTTCAATCGAAATTTTTAGAATGATTGATCTCATTCAGAAAGAAACAGAAAAAGCAGTTCATGCAATGGAAATCGAGAATGGAATGATTAATAAAGGAATTGAGTATACAGAAGATACAACGGTAGCGTTTGCTAATATTGAAAGTAGTATAGAAGTTGTAACGAGGAAAGTACAAACTGTTTCGATAGCAATTGATGAAATTAGTGCAGTTGCCAAAGTTATTTTAAAGGTCATAGGTTTAGTACAAGAGAAAGCGGAATTGGTAGTGGATTCTAGTCAGGAATCTAGTGCAGCAACGGAAGAACAGCTTGCTGCGATGGAAGAAATTTCTCGTTCTGCTCAGGCATTGACAGAACTTGTGGGAAATCTTCAAGATTTGATGTCGCAATTTAAAGTAGGAAAGAGGAAATAATGCCTAGTCTGATGGTGAAAATTCGGTTATGAGAAATAAATTCCCTATGACTATCGAATTCTTATAGGACTTTGTATATAATTTTATAGAGAATAATAAAAAAATTCAAATTGACACTTGTGGATATTTTTTCTTATAAACTATGCAGGAGTAAGCGAACAACTCACAATGAAAGCGGGAGAGAGATGATAAAAGACTATGTAAATGTTATGGAAGAGATTGTAGTAACGCTTGTGACGATAGCTATGGCAGGGCCTGAGTATCAAGCTTTTTGTCATTGCGAATCATGCCGTAATGAAATCATTGCAATTAGTTTGAACAATCTTCCAACACATTATGTTGCAACGGATGAAGCACGAAAGCATGCATATGATGCTTTAAACACACCGGAGAATTTAAAGTGGATTAATAAAAGAATCATTAAAGCCATATATGCTGTAGGGAAATATTCTAAGCATTAAGATTTAGGAAGTAATGGGGCTTAAATGATAGCGGTAGGTAACAATTCAAATGAATAATTGTATACATTACTGTGTCTGAATTCATTTAGACACTATTTTATTTTAGGCTGTACGACAAGTGATGAAAATCACTTGTCGTACAGCCCTTTTACGCTTTTTGTACCATTCTAATTCGTTTTCAATTAAATCTCAGTTTGATTTAGTAGACTAAAAAGGTATAAATTTGGCGCTTCTGGTGGAAATGGTGCCCTCGATATTTTCTTATAATCGTAATGAATAACTTCCCATACATATAAGCCAAATTCATTTATTTGGACTTATTGGTTAATCTCATTTAGTTATTAATAGTTTGCTCGATTAGTGATGCATAAGCTTGTGAGCCTGTTTTTGTTAGGTGAACTCCATCAGGAGCAAAGTATTCATTATGACCAGCACTATGTGAATACCAATCGACTAATGTAACATTTTGATTATTAGTAGCTGCCTCTTTTAATGCATTATTAACAACTGATTCCCATGGTCTAGGTACTCGTGTATTGATTAAAATGATCTTTTTCTCGGTCCCAATTGCACTTAAAAGAGAATGTAATTGGGAAGATGAAAATGCTCCATTTGATCCAAGGCCGATAATGATTGTGTCACCAGCTTTTCCGTTTTGTTCAAATTGATGATAAACTTCTTCGGCTTTGGACATTTGACGTCCAACTTTGGCATCAATGTTTATATTTTGGAATTTCTCTTGAAGAAATGGTGCAACATCAAGGACTACAGAATCTCCAATAACATTGATTACTTGATTAGTTTCGTGCTGTGGTACTTTTTGTAATTCTGAATCTTCTTTCGCGTTTCCTTTTGGTTGTTCTTTTATTTCTTTATTATATTTCACGGATGCATCAGTTTGTTCTTGTTTATTGTTGTCAGTTACTATTTCTAACGGACGCGTACTATTTGCTTTTTCTTCCGATGCTTGATCAGTAGGTGTTGCAGCAAGCCCAATGGTTGAGATGAATACAATAATTAAACCACATCCTAGTGCAACCCAACGGCTAGTTGAAAGTTGTTTTAGCTTCCAATTACCTGATTTAACTTTTTTAATAAATTGTTTGATACAACCCCGTCGAATTGGATTCTCAATGTATTTATACGATAATTCTGCAATAACAAAAGTTAATGCGATTTGAAAGGCTATGTGCAACAGGCTTGGCTTTTCTGTATTAACTAGTGGATTAGTTAGTAGAATAATAGGATAATGCCATAAATAAATCCCATATGATCGAACGCCAATCCAACGTAACGGTTTAACGCCTAGCACTTTATTAATGGTACTTGATGGATGTACGATACTAGCAATTAATATTGCTGTTATTATTGAAGCGAGTACCATACCACCAAGGTATAAAAATCCACTATATTGATTTGAAGAATAAATCATAATCAATAAACTAATGAATGAGACGATTCCAATCAAATCCATTGAAAGTCGTAGCTTCTTCGGAATTCTTGCAGAAAGTTTATGACTTGGCCAAACAAATGCTAGAATTGCACCAATTAGTAATGAGAAAGCTCTTGTATCTGTACCATAGTACACTCGGCTTGGATCGACGCCTGGTTTATACATGAATCCCATAGCTAATGCAGATATAGTAGCCATCAAAATAATCAAGATAAGTAGAGGCTTTCTTTTTAACTTGATTGATAAAGCAAGAAAAATAAATAATGGCCAAATAATATAGAATTGCTCTTCAATTGCTAAAGACCAAAAATGTGTTAGTACAGATGGAACACCCATGCTTTCAAAATAAGATAAATCATGGAAAATATACCACCAGTTACTAACATATAAAATTGCTGCCCAAAAATCATCTTGTAGTTTTGCTAAGAATGCTTGGTCGAATAATGTAATCCATGCTGTAATGATGAGCACCATCGTTAGCATACCTGGAAGTAATCTTCTTGCTCGACGAATCCAAAAGTTTTTTAAATCTATGCGGCGAGTTTGCTCCCACTCAATTAAAAGTAAATTAGTAATTAAATAACCTGATAGGACGAAGAAAATTGTTACGCCTAATAGTCCTCCTGAAGCCCAGTTGAAATTAAGATGATAAGCGATTACGGCTAAAACTGCTAATGCTCTAAGTCCATCTAAACCAGGGATATATCGATTTCTTCCTTTAGACATTTTGAGTGCCTCGGTATAGTTTTTCTTCTAGTTGTTTGTTTCCATTATCCCGGTAACATACATATGTTTTTCTGTTCTTCATAGTTGATCCATTCCAATCTAATTGTTATAAATTAAATGCAATTGAACTTGTAGAATATATTTATCCTGTTCAAAATTTTGATAAACTCTTTATAAATTTAAAAATCAAGTTATTAATTAAACGGACGAGTTTGACAAAAAGTTTGATATAGGAAAAAATTATTTGTAATAATATAATTCAACTAAGCAACTTGCATTTTTATTAGAAGAAAAAAAGGTTTTATTCTTTAAAAGTGTTGTTGAACTCTATAAAATATTTAAGAATCATTAATCATTATAAGTTTGAAAACAGAAGATAGTAAAGGATAAACAATTAGAAGAAGAAAAAATCTATGTAGTATAATAGAAATTAAGTTAATGAAAGAATTAGAGGTGAAGGTGTGGAGAAAAACGCAGTAGCAAAAGAAATACTTTCTTGGATTAAACCCATTATATTTGCTGTCGTAATAGTGTTTGTATGTCGCCAATTTTTATTTACGCCAATTACGGTTTCTGGTCAATCGATGGAGCCTACTTTTCATGATAAAAATAAAGTAATCGTAAGTAAAATTAGTAAGATTAAGCGATTTGATACGATTGTATTTCAAAGCAATTTAGTAGACAGTAAATATATTATTAAGAGAGTAATAGGTTTACCAGGTGATACAATTGAAATGAAAAATGATGTTCTATATATAAATGGGAAAGAATATAAAGAACCTTATTTACAAGAGAAAAAAGACGAGCTTGAACCAGGGAAAAAGTTGACTGATGATTTTACGTTAAGTGAGAGAACAGGAAAAACAAAAGTTCCAGAGGGTTCTTTATTTGTACTAGGTGATAATCGACAGAATAGTAATGATAGTAGATATTTTGGATTCGTTAAAGATGAGGCTGTTCTTGGGGAAGTGAAGCTTCGTTTCTTTCCTTTTGATGAAATTGGATTTCCAAAGTAAATAATAATGAGCAAAACGACTATGAGACATAGTCGTTTTTTGTTATATGGATTATGTTCAATCACTTTTCGAATAGCCCTTATATTCTTTTCCCTAAAATAATAAGGTCTCTTTCCACTCCATCTAGCTCTGCTACTTTTGGTAGATGTGCCCATTGAGCAAAACCAAAATGTTTGAATAGGCGAAGACTTGGTTCGTTATGGGCAAAGATAAAGCCAAGTATTGTTTTGATTTGCAATTCTGGGCAGGCATCGATGGCTTTTTGTAGCATTGCTTTTCCTAAGCCTTTTCCTCGAAAATCTTCATGAATGTATATACTAATTTCAGCTGTGCGGTTGTAAGCGGGTCTTCCATAGAATGATTGAAAGCTAATCCAACCGCATTCTTTTCCTTCATATTCAACAATCCAAAGCGGTCTACGGGAAGGTGAGTGTTCGTGAAACCATTTTTCCCTACTTTGTACTGACACTGGTTCAGTATCTGCTGTTACCATTCGTGAAGAAATGGTTGAATTATATATTGCAACAATAGTAGGTAAATCTTCTAATGTAGCATCTCTAACTGTGAGCTCTGTTACCATCTCTTTTTCGCATCCTTTTAGGTGAATTTTAATTAGAGTAACGAATTTCTTCATATTTATCAATTGTTAGATAGTTTAGGTGAACGATTATATGATGAGAAAGTGCATTTTGGGTACCTTTAAATGGAGGGTTGAAAATAAAAAGGCGTCTCAAAAGTGTTTGAATGTCACTTTTGGACGCCTTTCTACTTTGCTAATTACTTTTTTATGTTTCCGCTTTGAATCGTTTTCGAGCGTTGAGGAACTTTATAATACTAACAACGATAGTTTTCGAAACAGCATAGGTTGGAACGGCTAATACCATGCCAAGAACACCTGCGATATTTCCGGCTACAAGGAGCAAAATAATAACTGTTGCTGGATGAATATCTAAGCTTTTTCCAAGTATAAGCGGTGATAATAAGTTCCCTTCAAGTTGTTGAGCAATTACAATAACCACGACTACCAGAAGAGCCTGAACTGGTGAATCAAATAGAGCAATGATTACAGCCGGTGCTCCTCCAAGAATTGGTCCAACATAAGGAATAATATTTGTTACAGCGACTATTAACGCCATCAATAATGCATAGGGTACATCAACAATCCAATATCCAATGAGTGAAAGAAACCCAACGAAACATGCTACTGTTACTTGACCATTAATATATGCTGATAATGTATTTCCTACATCTTTAATGATTACTAATCCTTCTGATCGATAGTTAATCGGGATGAATTTAGAAAGAGCACCAGGTAGTTTATGTCCATCTTTAAACATGTAAAATAGTAAAATTGGTACAGTTACTATTGTGATTGTCGCACTAGTAATAAATCCAAAAAAGCCAATAGCACTATTCGTAATTTTGTTTGGTAAAGTATTTAAGAAATCAGTTAGCTTACCTTGAAGGGTTTCTAATGGAACATAGTCATTAGCAAGGAAATTTTTTAATTCCGCTGAATGAGACATTTTGTCTATGAATACTTCCATTTGTTTAGCATATGTAGGTAAGTCATTTACAAAAGATGTAATTTGTTTTGTGATAATCGGTACGATATTTGCAATGCTAAACCCGATTGCTGCAAAAATAATCACGTACAAAAGCAATATAGATAAACTTCGGTTGAGTTTTAATTTTTTTTGAAACAGCTTTACTACAGGATTAAAGATAAAGAATAGAAATCCTGAAATTAGTAACGGCATGAATAATGTAGAAAAGAAAACTCCAACTGGCTTTAGTAAAAAGGACAGCTGAGTACATAAAAAAACGATTGTTAATATGATAAGAATTTGGATCGTCCAACTCTTAAATTTATCTTTTGACAATTTCCTTTCACCCCTATTTTATACAGAATACTTGTTGTATTTACGTCTGAAGTTGACGTGAAGTTTCATTTTTTAAGTATTTCTTATACTCTCTTTCGTAACTTTATACGTTAGTGAGTAGAAAGACCTTGATTTACAATCCTCTATATAGATCGAATCCTCTCCTAAAGCACTTGAATTTTAGACATATTAATCATTATAGACAAAAGAAGGAGCTAATAGTTGAATTTGAATGATTTTTATTTCGAAATAATACCCCTTTATATTTCCCTAATCATAAAGTTGGTGAAGTTATGAAAAACGACATACATTATGCAGTTTTGAATAGAATAAGGTTTGTTCAAAAATGAGTGTCGAAGTTAATTTCCCGATTATTGCCGTTTTTTCGCTATTTTTGAAGAAAAATCAAGTTTGGCACAAAAATTGCAAAATGAATTATGAATGTTCTGAAAAATATAGAAGTGTTAGGGGATTTGATAGTTATTTTTTTAAATGAGGGGGATTAGATATGCAAGATCAAGTACAATTAAACAAAACTCTTAAATTATGGCAAATTGTTATGATGGGTTTAGCTTATATGACACCGATGGTCGTTTTCGATACGTTCGGAATTATCTCGGGAGAAACAGATGGACATGTTCCTACTGCCTATATCATTGCACTCGTAGGAATTCTATTCACAGCAGCAAGTTATGGAAAGCTAGTAAAAGTCTTTCCAGAAGCAGGATCTGCTTATACGTATACTCGTAAAGCAATAAATGGTCACCTTGGCTTTCTTGTAGGTTGGGCTTCTTTATTAGATTATTTATTTCTTCCAATGGTAAATGCATTATTATGTAGAATTTATTTTACCGCACTATTTCCTAATGTTCCCTCTTGGATTTGGGTTGTAGTTTTCGTAGGGCTTGTTACCTTTCTGAATTTAACCAGTGTAAATATCCTCGCAAACTTTAATGCATTCTTTGTATTTATTCAAGTTGCTATAATGTTAGTTTTTATCGTTCTAGTAATTAAAGGTTTGATGAACGGTGAAGGAACAGGAGAAGTTTTTTCCATACAGCCACTTATCAATGAAGGAATTAATATGTCAACGTTAATAACAGGTGCTTCATTAGTTTGCTTCTCTTTCCTGGGATTCGATGCTGTAACTACTTTATCGGAAGAAACGCAGGATGCAAAGAAGACTATTCCTAAAGCTATATTTTTAACAGCTTTATGGGGAGGAGTTATCTTTATTGTAACTTCCTATTTTATACAATCATATTTTCCAGACATTTCTAGATTTAAACACCCTGATGAAGCGCTTCCAGAAATTGCTTTATATATAGGTGGGAAAATGTTTCAATCTGTAATTCTTGTATTAACGTTTATACCAACATTCGCTTCTGGATTAGCTGCACACGCAAGTGTATCACGTTTATTATATGTTATGGGACGAGATCGTGTTTTTCCTAAGAAATGGTTTGCTTATGTTCATCCAAAATGGAAGACACCAGCTTTAAACGCTATTCTTGTAGGGATTATTTCACTTTCAGCTATTTTCTTCAACTTAACAACAGCGACTTCATTGATTAACTTCGGTGCTTTAATGGCATTCACTTTTGTAAATCTATCTGTAATTAATTATTTTATTATTCGTAAAAAACAATATAAATCTATAAAAGGAATCATCAATTACTTAATCTTTCCTTTATGCGGAACGGTTATGATTGGTCTGTTATGGGCTAATGTAGAAGCTAGTTCCTTAATAATGGGTGTTTCTTGGCTGACAGTAGGTATATTATATTTGATGTATTTAACCAAAGCTTTCCGTGTAGCTCCTCCAAAATATGAAGAGGAAGAAATTCAAATGTAATAGATTACTATTCAAGTGTTTTTGCTAGATAGGCATGAAAGCGTTTTAAATATTGGAAATAACTATTATGAAGAAAAAGCGGCTGTTGTATAAGACAGTCGCTTTTTTACGTTAATATAGTGTATACAAAAATACACTTAATTTTGAATTTTTTTGAAATTGTGTATAGAATAGAGTATTCACAGTTAGTAGCTAAAGGGGATGGTAATATGTTTTCGATTGCTCAGGAAAAAATCAGGCCGATTATCTCCATTCATCAAGAGGGGTTAGAAAGTATTAATCATATTGATTTAACGATTATGAAAGAACCTTATATCTTTCTGACGGAATCAAATGAAATAGTTTCTTATGTTCATGTGGGTAATTTGATATATGATCGAAAAAGCTTGAAGAATGTAAATGGAAGTATGCTCCTTGAACATGCAAATAGTATTGAAAGTTTAGGTCAGCTTAATCAAGAACAGCCACTTTCATTATCTACATTGTTTCAAATAATTGGGGAGCCTATAGCAATTATTAAAGAAAGTAATCAAATGATAGGCTATATTCGTAGGGAAGAGCTAATAGCGGAATTATTTAAACAGGAAAATGAAAGTGTAGATTTATTGAGAAATATTTTAAAGTCTATTCCTATGGGGATTTTTGTTGTTAATAAAGAGCATAAAATAATAAATTGTAATGATTCTGGATTGAAGATGGTTCGGTCTACGTCGGAGAAAGTTCTGCAACATAGTGCTGATGAGTTTTTTTCTTCAGAACATATTAAAAAGGTTTTCACTACTGGAAAAAGCATTTTAAATGAAATTCAAGTTAAAGGTGAAATAGGAATTATTGTAGATTATAGTCCAATCTTTAATACAGATAAGAAAGTGAAAGGAATAGCAATTGTAATTCAGGATTTACCAATGGTAGAGCAGATGGCTATGGAAATTGAACATATTAATAATTTAAATAAAGATCTTAATGCCATTCTTTCAAGTATTTATGATGAGATTCTTGTAGTTAATCATAAAGGCGAATTGATGAGATATAGTGATAATATTATCGCAAGTTTTTGGCAAACGGATTTAAAGAATTTAGTGGGGAAGAATATTATTGAATTAGAAGAAAAAGGTATCTTTACTCCATCTGTTACTAGATTAGTAATGGAAAAGAAGAAAAAAGTATCTATTGTTCAAGAAACAAATTCAGGTAATAAAATTCTGTCTGTTGGTAATCCAGTTTTCAATGAGAAGAACGAATTGGATCGAATTATCATTGCGTCAAGAGATATCACAGAAGCAACTCGTCTTAAAACAGAACTGATGGAAATGAAAAAGATTTCCGAACAGTATAAAAAAGAATTAGATGATTTTAAGAACGAGGATCGTTTTGTTAAAAAGCTAGTTTATCGCAGTGATAAAATGTACAAATTAATTAACCAAGCAAGAAAGGTATCTGACTTTTCTTCTACAGTCCTAATCAATGGTGAATCTGGCGTAGGGAAAGAAGTAATCGCTCAAGCTATTCACCAGCTTGGAAAAAGATCCTCCAAGAAGTTTCTTAAATTAAATTGTGGAGCTATTCCTGAGAACTTATTAGAAAGCGAATTGTTTGGCTATGCTAGTGGTTCTTTCACAGGTGCAGATAAGAACGGCAAGGATGGATACTTTAAACAAGCAGATGAAGGTATTTTGTTTTTAGATGAAATTGGTGAGATGCCATTACAGTTACAAGTGAAGTTGCTAAGGGTGTTACAAGAACAGGAAGTTATTCCGGTTGGTAGTACAGTTCCAATTAAAGTAAATGTGCAAATAATCGCAGCGACAAATAAGCGTCTGGAAAAAATGGTTGAAGAGGGTACGTTCCGAGAAGATCTATATTATCGTTTAAATGTCATTCCTCTTTATGTACCGCCATTAAGAGAAAGAACGGAAGATATCGCGGTACTTGCCTTCCACTTTTTACAGCAACTTAATGAAAAATACGATAAAAACTTCCATTTAACTCCCGATGCTGTTAATGTATTAGAGTTTTATTCTTGGCCGGGTAATGTACGAGAGTTACAAAATATTATCGAAAGATTAGTGGTATCAGCGGAAGATCAATCGATAGATGCTGAGTTTGTGAGTCAATTCCTTTCATTAGGATATGACTTTAATAAATCTAAGCCTGTTATTACTAGAGTTGTACCTCTCCAAGAAGCTCTTGATCAAGTAGAAGAACAACTAATAGTGTTAGCGATGAAGCAATTTAAGACAACTACAAAGGCTGCCAAAGCTTTAGGTATCAGTCAGTCCTCTGTTAGTCGTAAGTATCAAAAAATTGTGTCAGAGCAACAATTAAAGATTTGAGATTCGTTTAAAGACTGTTTTTATGAACAGTCTTTTTTGTTTTATTCCATTCAAATGGGTGCTAAGACTTCTTCTTCAACATGGCAGTGAAAACACGTAGAGGAGTAGATGGGAAATTATGCATCGGTAAGAATATGATTAAAGATTCGCTTTATGCAAAAGTGAATAATTTTATTCAGTAAGGAATAAAAAATAAAAACTTACAGAAAGAAAGCCTATAATTATAGGCTTTTTTAATTTGGCACGAGACTTGCAATATAGAATTATGAAAGCGGTAAACATTTAGCTAAACAGCTAATCTTTGATTTAAGTAGTTTTTATAACTATTTATATACAAGGTTATTCTTCGAAGTTCTAGAAGAACGGAAGAACAGACTGTTGATAAATCCAAATAAATATTGAGGAGGATTTTATAATATGAGTAATTCTACAACTACAGCAATCGATTTAAAAATGTATATTAACGGTGAGTGGAAAGCGGCAGAAGGTAGACCAACTATTCCGGTTATCAATCCTGCAAATGGAGAAGTATTTGCACAGCTTCCACAAGGTACTGTTGCCGATGCGAAGGATGCAATTGCTGCAGCACGCCAAGCATTCGATGCAGGCGTATGGTCAGATATTTCAGCACAAGAAAGATCTGAGTATCTTTTAAAAATCGCTGACAAAATCGAAGAATATGCAGAAGAATTAGCAGTATTAGAAACAATGGATAATGGTAAAGCTGCGGGAGAATCTAGCGCAGATGTAAGCGATGCGGCTGCTTGCTTCCGTTATTATGCAGGCTTAATTAAAGCGCCAGATGGTCAAACATATCATGTATCTACGGATATTCAAGCAATGGTTGTTCGCGAGCCAGTTGGTGTATGTGGATTAATCGTTCCTTGGAACTTCCCATTATTAATGAGTGTATGGAAAATCGCGCCTGCATTAGCAGCTGGTAATACAATCGTATTCAAGCCATCAGAAGTAACTCCTGTAACACCACAAAAATTAATTGAAATCATTGAAGAAGTAGGTGTACCTGCAGGTGTTGTCAACATGGTAACTGGAACAGGTGCAGAAGTTGGAAATGCCATTGTAGAGCATGCAGATGTTGATTTAATTTCTTTCACTGGTGGAACAAAAACAGGAAAGCACATTATGAAAACAGCTGCAGACACAATTAAGAAAGTGTCTCTAGAGTTAGGTGGAAAATCACCAAACATTATTTTTGAAGATACAGACTTAGATACAGTTGTGGAATATGGTTTAGGCGGTATTTTCTACGGTACAGGTCAAGTATGTTCAGCGGGTTCACGTATTCTTGTACAAGACACAATCTATGATCAATATGTAGAAGCATTCGTAGAAGGTGCGAAGAAAATTAAAGTAGGTCCAGGAAATGTTGAAGGCGTGGAAATGGGTCCTTTAGTAAGTCAGCAGCATTTGGAAAAAGTACTTGGTTATATCGAAATTGGTAAAGAAGAAGGCGCAACTTTAGCATATGGTGGAAACCGTATTAAAACGGATGGTTTAGAAAACGGTTATTTCGTTGAGCCAACTGTATTCACAAATGTAACGCCAGATATGCGTATCGTACAAGAAGAAATCTTCGGACCAGTTGTTGTGATTCAAAAGTTCAGCACAGAAGAAGAAGCAATCGCTTTAGCTAACGGTACAGTATACGGTCTTGCAGCTGGTGTATTTACAACTGACGGTGCAAGAGCAATGCGTGTCATCCGTAAAATGAAAGCAGGTATCACTTGGATTAATACGTTCGGTCCAACTTTCAATGAAGCACCTTGGGGCGGTTATAAGCAATCAGGTGTAGGCCGTAACTTAGGAACATTCGGTTTAGATGAATTCCAAGAAGTAAAACAAATTAATATTAACTTACAATAAGTTATTTCTCTAAATAATATAAAATGAAAAAACGACTAGGAGTGGGACAAATGGGTATCGATTTACAAACAGAAAAGCAATTAAAAAACAATGAGAACGTTCAAGATTATTTAAATAAGGTTTTAGGCTTAATTGAAAAAGAAACGGTTACAGCTGAAGAAGCAGAATGGATTACAAAAGAAACAGTTAATGGATTTAGAGAAAATGTAAATCCAGGTTTCTTAGAATACCGTAAAACAGTAACTAGTGGAGGACAATTCGCTGCAGTTGAATGGTCTGATAGTGGATCTTGTATTAAAGATTTACAAGGTAAAGAATATATCGACTGTCTAGGTGGATTTGGTATTTACAATGTTGGACACCGTCATCCAAAAGTTGTGAAAGCTGTTCAAGACCAATTAAATCGTCAAGCTTTACACACACAAGATTTATTAGATCCTCTTCGTGCGATGTTAGCAAAAGTTCTTGCTGAAATTACACCAGGAGACTTGAAATATGCATTCTTCACAAATAGTGGTACTGAAAGTGTTGAGGCAGCTTTGAAACTAGCTAAAATGTACAGCGATCGTACAACTTTTATCTCAACTACTAAAGCATTCCACGGAAAAAGCTTGGGATCTCTTTCTGGAACAGCTAAAGGTATGTTCCGTAAGCCATTCCTTCCGTTAATTCCTGGTTTCCGTCATGTAGCATATGGTGATATCGATATGATGAGAAAAACATTCGAAGCATGCGCATTAGTTGGTGAAGATGTTGCAGGAGTTATCCTTGAGCCAATCCAAGGAGAAGGTGGAATCATTATTCCTCCAGCAGGTTACTTAAAAGAAGTTCGTGCTCTTTGTGATGAGTATGGTGCTCTATTAATTCTTGATGAAGTTCAAACAGGAATGGGCCGTACTGGTAAAATGTTCGCAGCAGAATTATTTGATGTTGTACCTGATATTATCTGTCTTGCAAAAGCATTTGGTGGTGGCGTAATGCCAATCGGTGCGGTAGTTGCTAATGAGAAAGTATTCTCTAGCTGGTTTGAAAATCCTTTCATGCATACAACAACTTTCGGTGGAAATCCACTTGGTTGTGCAGCGGCACTAGCAACAATCTCAGTATTATTAGAAGAAAAATTACCTGAAAGATCAGCAGAAGTTGGCGAATATTTCTTAAATGAATTAAGAAAAGCTTCAGTTGGTTTTGAAGATAAAGTATTAGAAATTCGTGGTCAAGGTCTAATGATTGGTATCGAATTCCACAAAGATGAAATTGGCTATGAAGTATCTAAAGGTATGTTTGATAACGGTGTTCTTGTTGCAGGTACACTAATTAATTCAAAAACAATCCGTATTGAGCCTTCATTAAAAATTAGTTATGAAGAAGTTGATCAAGTAGTTAGCATCTTTAAACAAGTTCTTGCACAAGTAGAAGCTTAATAACTCAATATATCTAGCCATGATTCTATTAAAGATAATAGAATCATGGCATCTTTTATTAGTAATAAGATACTAGGCTTTGAATCAGCATACATAGCGAAAAAAGAGGTGGTAGTCGAATGAGTTCAGTTCAAGAAAAATATGAAATTTACCCAATGTACATTAATGGTGAATGGGTAGGTAATGACTATAGTGTTTTTACAGAAGTAACAAATCCAGCAACAAATGCTATTGTGGGCGCTGTGCCAATTGGAGGAGCTGCAGAAGCAAAATTAGCTGTAGATGCTGCTCATCAAGCATTTAAAACATGGTCTAAAACAACTGCAGAAGAACGATCTAAATTGTTAATGAAATGGCATATTCTAATTGAAGAAAATAAAGAAGAGATTGCTAAAATCATGACGATGGAACAAGGAAAACCATTGAAAGAAGCAATTGGGGAAATGAACTATGCTAATAGCTTTATTTCTTGGTATGCAGAAGAAGGAAAGCGTGTATATGGAGAAACGATTCCTGCGTCTAGCCCAAATAAACGAATTCTTGTTAGAAAAGAACCAGTAGGTGTAGTTGCGGCTATTACACCTTGGAACTTTCCAGCTGCTATGATTACACGTAAAGTGGGCCCTGCTCTTGCTGCGGGATGTACTGTTGTTGTAAAGCCAGCATCACAAACACCGCTAACAGCGTTGAAAATGGTTGAACTAGCTCATGATGCAGGTATTCCAAAAGGAGTTATCAATGTAGTAACTGGACGTTCTTCAGAAATCGGTGATGTTTGGTTAAGTGATTCACGCGTAACGAAGCTAACATTTACTGGTTCAACAGAAGTAGGTAAAACATTAATGAGAGGCGCAGCTGACACGGTTAAGAAAATGTCACTAGAGCTTGGTGGTAATGCTCCTTTCATCGTTATGGAAGATGCTAATTTACAAAAAGCAGCTGCAGAAGTAATACTATCGAAATTCCGTAATGCAGGTCAAACATGTATTTGTACGAATCGTATTTACGTGCAAGAAAGTGTAGCGGAAGAATTTATTGGCTACTTTAAGCAAGAATTAGAGCAATTAAAGGTAGGTAATGGTCTTGAAGAGGGCATTGATATCGGACCTCTAATTGATCAAGCTGCTTTAGATAAAGTAGAATCATTTGTTCAAGATGCTGTAGCTAAAGGTGGTAAAGTTGTTTATAGTGGACATGCACCTTCGGCAGACAATGGTTACTTCTATGCACCGACGATTCTTTCAAATATTACAGAGGATATGCTATGTATGACGGATGAAATTTTCGGACCACTTGCACCAGTAGCTACTTTTAAAACAGCAGAAGAAGCAATTGAACGTG
Source organism: Bacillus massiliigorillae (assembly GCF_000380245.2). GTDB lineage: Bacteria > Bacillota > Bacilli > Bacillales > DSM-1321 > Bacillus_AD > Bacillus_AD massiliigorillae. The sequence goes on along the minus strand of NZ_HG428745.1, from coordinate 38,572 downwards.
CAAACAATTCTAACTTTGGTTTAGCTGCTTATGTATTCACGGAAAATCTAAGCCAAGCCTTTAAACTTTCAGAAGAGCTTGAATACGGTATTGTTGGTGTAAATGATGCACTACCATCTGTTGCTCAAGCGCCGTTTGGTGGATACAAAGAAAGTGGTTTAGGTAGAGAAGGCGGACATTATGGTATTGAAGAATTTTTAGAAGTGAAGTATGTTTCGATTGGATTGAATTAATTAAATAAGTAAGAATTACTGCCTTTTCTTAATGTGAAAAGCTATTTCTTAGCCCCTTGCAATATAGAAGTTCACCTTATAATAAAAACCTCTAGCTAATTCTTCCCCAGATATATCGGGGAGGATAGCTAGAGGTTTATTTGTATGATTATTGATTATAAGGAAGTGTTGCTTCTAATTCAGCTGCTTTTTTATTTTTGTTAATTTTAGGAAATCCTTTAGGAGATAAGCTCAAGGTGATGAAAAGGATGAAAAATTAAAATGAAGCATAATATATAGGAATAGTAGACAGATTTATTGCTTTATATGTTAGAATATCATTTAGCTTTTCGTTGTTTAGAACAAGCGAGTATTTAAAACAAGTAGGAGGGAATTATATGCCTCAAATTATGATTCGAGGAATATCTGTAGATCAAGTTAAACAAATTAGCCAACCATTAGTTGAGGAATTAGCGGAAATTTGCTCTTGTGGAACAGATAATTTCACACTTGAAATTCCACAAGCTACATATATTTGTAATGGAGACGAAATTGCTATGTATCCATTCATTGAGGTTAAATGGTTTGAACGCGGCCAAGAAATTCGTGACCAGTTTGCACAAGCAATTACAAAGCAAGTGTTGTCATTAGGCTTGGAGGAAATTGAAGTAGCCTTTCTTACGTATGAAGAGGATGCATATTACATAAATGGTGAAAGCTGTGCAGAATAAGCACTCAGAAATCCCCGGTGCGAGTTTACCGGGGATTTCATTTTGTTCCAGTGTTAGTGGATTTTCTTATAAAGATTTATCTTGTCTTGCTTCCGTCATTTGTTTCCAAACGGAGCCTTTTGCTTCTTCGCCGTTTTCGATGCGGTCAATCGCCATTTTTACTTGCATAGCTACTTCAAATTCAGGGTCATTCTCTGCCTTTTTTAAGGCAGGTAGAACACTTTCATCCCCTAATTCATACAAGAACATCGCTGCACGCCATCTTACAATTTTGCTTTTGTCAAAAAGCACTTCAGCCATATTTTTCATTGCTTCAGCAAATCCTAAATCAGATAAGCAATCACCAGCAGTTCTTCTAACAGAAGGATTTGTATCTTTTAATGCTTTGTATAGGCCATTTAATACTTGTTTGTCTTCAATCATGCCTAAATATACAACAGCTAATCTGCGAATGGAAACTTTAGTATCTTCAAGTGCTTTCATTAACAAAGGAAGATCATCTATTGTTGGGTCTTCCATTTGTTCAAGTGCTTGATAGCGTTTTTCCCAACTATCATTTTCAAGCATTTCCACTGTTAATTTTATTTTCTCTCTTTTAGCATGGCTTTGCTTAATTTTTGTGTAGGATTGAGCTTCTTGAACAAGATGTTTTAATCGTTCTTCGGGATAAGCAGCGATGATTTCCTCACTTACTTCCGTTCCTATCGTATCTAAATCGCCATAACGTACGCCATAATCCACCCATTTACGCAGAATCACAACATTATCATCGGGCTTTTGTGAATCAGCTATGGCATTGATGAACTGTGAAGGCAAACCGAAGCGCTTTTCAGTCGTTCCATCATTTAGCTTTACTTGCATTGGGATACCCTTGAATTGTTGAATGAATACGGAAACCTCACCAAAATGCTCAAGCATGGTGTTTTCTTGTTGCTGTGAAGATGTCTCTTCACCAAAGACTTGGCGTACTTTTACTAAAAGGTCTTTCCAATCATATTTAGCATTTCGTTCAAGGGCTAGAAAATCCGCAACATGATACACACCTTTAATACCTTCAATATTTAAGATGTCCTGTATTAGTGATGGAGCTTGTTCAGCTTGATCTTTTTTATAGTTATTACTTTGTCCTGCTGGCAATTCTTCTGTTAAATTAATTTTCATTGTATTTGGGCTTGGTGTTGGTTCGATTGATTTTATTTTCATAAAAGTTCACTCCCTTTAGAAAGAATGATTCATAGAAATCATATGTAATCTTATCTTAACCATTGATAAAACTAGAAAGCAAACATCATACATTGTGAAAGGGAAAATAAACGTTGATACTCGCAACATAAGTTGAGGCTGTCCGATAAGTGATGAAAAATCGCCTTTCGAACAGCCTCAATTATATATTTTAATATGTTTGATTATTATAGTTCATATGTCTGTTTTTTGACGAACCATGACAGTCATTATACATTTGATTAATTGCTTCATCAGACATTTCTGGATGCATTCGCTTCATATGAGGCTTCATGTCCTCGTAATTGCTACCCGTATATGAATTATTTTGATTGTTGTTTTCATTTTGATATGATTCTATATCATTATAATTTTCTGTTGTATCTTTATCTGCAAATACTGCAGTTCCTGCACCAACAAGTAATCCTACTCCTACAATTCCAATAGCTAGCTTCTTAAACATATATAAGCAACTCCTTTAGTTTTGGTATTTGTAGTATAGAAAATAATTATCGAGAAATTATGCAGAATGTGCAAAAATATTTTTTTAGAAAAATATTTTAGGTGGATATATCCTTTTGGAATAATAAGAAGAGAGATTTCTGCAACATATGCACAAATCTGCATGAAATATTGATATTTACTCTGTATGATAATAGTAGAAATCGGTAAAGTGGTGATTAATATAAATAAAATAGCATTGAAATTTGGTTTATGGTTTTTAATAGTCATGCTTTTTATTGAAGTGTTTTGTTTTTTTCTTACATTCGAGCATAGTTAGCTCCAGAATTGATGAGGAAATGACAGAATTGCAAGCACGTGGAAATGGTCATCGAGATGTGCTTGAGAATTATTATAATAAAGATACATTACATCATATTGCGTTAATGGAATCAGAAGCTGATACAGAAGTTGCGATAACAGATGAAAATCATAATGTTATTATCGCCTCTGCAAAATTAGACCCAGAAGAATTAAAAATCATTAATATGAAGCCGGAAAGCGTTCCTCGTAATGGTGCTATTTTAGAGAAAAGATGGAAAAGTGAGAAATTCATTTCGACCGTAACTCCTTATTATGTGAATAAGAGGACACAAGGCTACCTTTATATGTTTCGAAGTACCGATCAAGTACAAGTTCTTATTAATGAGTTAAACAATCACTTTATTGCGGCTGCTCTTATAACGGTTACTTTACTTGTTTTAACCATATTATTTTTATCACAAGCATTAACAAATCCATTAATTCGCATGAAGAAAGCAACAGAGAAATTAAGTAAAGGCGATTTTTCTGTACATCTTCCAGAAATGGGGAATGATGAATTAGGAGAGCTTTCACGTTCGATAAAAATATTAGCGAAAGATTTACAACATGTAAAGGAAGAACGCAAGGAATTCCTAGCTAGTATTTCTCATGAATTACGAACACCATTAACCTATGTAAAAGGCTATGCAGATGTGGCTAAACGCCCCAATATTGATAGTAAAGAACGAGAAAAATATTTAGAAATTATTTATGAAGAGTCAGAGAAATTATCAGATATGATAAAGGATTTATTTGATTTAGCGAAGATTGATAAAAATACATTTGTTATCAACCGAACGGAGGTAGAGCTCTGTTCGTATTTGCATACTATTTACGATAAAGTACTGCCAGCTTTTAAGGAAAAGGGAATGGATTTACAAATTAACTGTAATGAACAAGTTTCAGTATATATAGATCCTATGAGATTTGAACAAGTAATTTTTAATTTATTAGATAATGCTATTAAATATTCTGGACCAAATACAGTTACGAATATATCTATGAATAGAATGCGAGACAGTATTGTTATTAAGATTTGCGATCAAGGTAATGGAATTCCTGAAGAAGATTTACCTTATATATTTGAACGCTTTTATCGGGTCGAAAAATCCAGATCACGAGATTCTGGTGGAACGGGTTTAGGACTTTCTATTGTGAAAGAGCTTATAGAAGCGCAAGATGGAATAATTGAAGTAACAAGTCGTTTAAGTGAAGGAACAACATTTACTATTAGGATGAAGGAGATGAAAGAATGAAAACACTTTTACTTGTTGATGATGAACCTCGAATGCTTGATTTATTAACGATATATTTGTCTCCTTATTATTCATGTATAAAGAAAAATTCAGGTTTAGACGCGATTTCTTATATAAAAGAAAATCATGTGGATATTGTTTTATTAGATGTCATGATGCCTGAATTAGATGGATGGAGCACATGTAAAGAAATCAGGAAGTTTTCGGATGTACCTATTATTATGGTAACGGCTAGGAATGAAAAAACGGATATAGTGAAAGGATTAGAAATAGGTGCAGATGATTATGTTACGAAGCCATTTGATGAAGGTGAGTTATTGGCAAGAATGACAGCGGTGAGTAGGCGCCTAAAAAATAATGAAGACAATCGTATTTTGTTTAGAGGTCTTTTATTAGATGAAGATGCTCATGAATTATCTTATGAAAATCAACCGATTCAGCTTACCCCAAAGGAGTTTTCCTTATTTGCGTTATTAGTGAAAAATCCTAATAAAGTATTTTCACGATCGCATTTATTGGAAGTGGTTTGGGGGTATGAAGCCTACACGGAAGATCGAACGATTGACTCTCATGTGAGGAATATTCGCGAGAAGCTTAGACAAGTGAATTTTCCTATAGATGAGTATCTTTCAACTGTATGGGGAGTAGGTTATAAATGGAATGCAAAGAAAGGGGCTATCCTATAATGGATGCCCCTTTCTTGAACCTAAGTCGATGTCTAGCTTCAGAGCCCAGAGACTAGTAAACTTCGATCTCTTCCCTACGATAAGTCAAAATCGAATCGCTTATTGGCTCTTCGTGTTGTCTAGTTCCGAACGCCATCGGCTCGAGGTCATAAGTCGATCAGTCCAGAAGGTTAAAAGCGACCTTCTAGCCAGCTTGCCTTATGCTTGTCGCCGATAAACGGGCGTTCTCCACATTTAGCGGTGTTTCCTTTATCTAAAGGAGGAGAGCTCCAGTTTATACGTCTCTAAACGGGTGCTTGCGCTTATCTTAATGTAATTTGTCTACTTCTAAAAATATCGATGAAATCTTGATAAAGTATCAATAGAATCTGCAAACTTCCTTTGTATAGTTAAGAGGCATTAAAAAACAAACAAAAGGAGTTTGATTATAGATGGAAATTCTTTGGTCGCTTGGATTTACAGTGGCATCTCTTATGGTGATGATTGTAGGATTACGTTGGATGAACAGAAGAAATACTGCAGGTGTAGAAAAAGAATAGAAGAGTCATAGGGATTAGAAGTTGTTGTGTGGTTAAAGGTATAGATGGAGGGTTATATTAGTCTTACATTTGTATTAATTATTAGATTGTTGTAGTAGTTATATTCATTGAAACTCCTTATATTTTTGTAAAATAGTAAATATTTTATAAAATCCCCGAAAATATATAAGTGAATTTATAGAATTATGTTAACATTAAATTATATCAATATACTTTAATGTTAAAGGAGAGGAGTCTTGATGAGGAGGATACTATGTTTTTTTATTGTTGTAGCACTGGCTTTAAGCGTTGGAACGAATAAAACAAGTGCAAATTCTGATTCATTTACTGTAGAAGATTTAATGAAAGTTGCCTACAAATATGAAGGTGTTCCCTATATATTTGGTGGAGGTACAGTAGATGGTTTTGATTGCTCAGGATATACAAAATATGTGTTTAATGAAGTCGGTATATCTTTACCACACAAAGCTGAGAAACAATATGATTTGGGGACAAGTATCAAAAAAGCAGATTTAAAATTAGGTGATTTGGTTTTTTTCTCCGATACATATAAGGAAGGAATCTCTCACGTTGGTATTTATACCGGAAATAATAGTTTTATAAGTGCAACTAGAAGTGGTGGAGTAAGGGTAGATAGTTTGGACTATCCTTATTGGAAGGAAAAATATACAGGTGCTAAGCGTTTGTTTGAAAGTGAAATATATAGGGAGTATACGGATGTAAAAAAGCAACATTTTGCTTATAGAGCTGTTGGTGTATTAAGCTCTAAAGGAATAATTAGTGGTTATGGTGATTCTACTTTTCGACCAGATATCTCAATTACTAGAGGACAGGCTGCTGCCATTGTTAATAGAGTATTGAAAAATACGCCACCAGCTAATCTTAATTCATTTAAGGATGTTTCAGAAGGATATACTTTTGCTAAAGATATAGCTGCTATTAAAAAAATGAATATTATAAATGGTTTTTCTGATGGAACTTTTCGTCCCAATGAAACAATGACGAGAGGACAAATGGCATTCATTATAGAAAGAACATTTCAGCTAAATAAATTAGATATTGATTTTAAATTTACATATTCAGATCCTATCCCTAATTATTCTTTGTATAATACGATTAATAAGATGTATGCGATTGATTTAACAGGAGGATTTAGAACAGATACATATCGTCCAGATGATAATACGACAAGAGCAGATTTTTCAGCGGCTTTATATAGTGGTTTGAATGTAAAGTGAATAGAAGATAAATAAAAAAAGACCGTTCCAAAATGAGTTGTTACTCAATTATTGGAGCGTTTTTTTTGTGCAAAAAAGAAGGATTTGTGAAGGATATAAATGGTGAAAATGGGTGAAAATAATTATATTTAAATATTAAAAAAATATTTTAATAGCGCCATTACAGCTAAAAATAATCAACATACCTATACATGTAGAGAGAACATTCGAAGATTGAAAAAGAAAATTTAAAATTTGCTATTTATAAACTATTTTGCGGATTTAGAATTGCATTGACCTGGAAGCGAACTCTTATATAAGATGGTGATTGCGTGTGAGATTTGTGAAGAATTTAAAAAATTATTTTGAATTAGAAAAATTTCAAACTATTTTGATAAATCGATATTCCAAAAAATAATATTTCAATATAATAAGGAGCACTATTTCAATGGAATTAATAGTCATCTTGATTTCTGTACTTTTATTTATTATTTACGGAGTTATAGAGCAAAGAAATCATCAAAAGAATATAGATTCGATTAAAATTCGAGTAAATGTTAATGGAATCCGAGGTAAGTCAACTGTGACAAGGCTTATTACAGGAATTGTGAAAGAAGCCAGTTATAAAACAATGGGGAAAACAACTGGAACATCGGCTAGGATTATTTATTGGAATCAAAAAGAGGAAGAACCAATTATTAGACGTAAGGAAGGTCCGAATATAGGAGAACAAAGAAAGGTAGTGGCGAAAGCTGCACATATGGGAGTTGAAGCCTTAATTAGTGAATGTATGGCGGTTAATCCTGATTATCAAATTACCTATCAAGAGAAAATGGTTCAAGCCAATATTGGTGTAATTGTTAATGTTCTAGAAGATCATATGGATGTTATGGGGCCTACTCTTGATGAAGTTGCTGAAGCATTTATCGCTACAATACCACATAATGGATATCTAGTTACAATTGAATCCCCGTACTTAGAATATTTTAAGCAAGTGGCACGTGAAAGAGGAACTGAAGTTATTGTTGCAGATAATGACCGTATTACAGATGCTTATTTAAGAGAATTTGATTATATGGTTTTCCCTGATAATGCAGCTCTTGCGTTAGGTGTTGCAAAAGCATTAGATATTCCTGAAGATATTGCATTTAGAGGTATGCTAAACGCTCATCCAGATCCAGGTGCTATGAAAATTAAGAAGTTTGGGCAACCGGGGGCAGTTTCTTACTTCGTTAATGGATTTGCAGCGAACGATGCGTCATCAACACTTCGTATTTGGGAAAGGGTTGGGGAGATTGGATATCCTGTAGAGAATCCCATCGTTATTATGAATTGTCGCCCTGACCGTGTAGATCGTACTGAACAATTTGCTAAGGACGTACTTCCTTACATTCCTTGCGCTATTTTAGTGTTAATAGGTGAAACTACATCTCCTATCGTAAAGGCATATAATGATGGCTTAATTCCAGCAGAAAAACTTATGAATCTTGAAAATCAAACGACAGAAGAAATATACAGTCAACTTATGCCGCAAATACCAAATCGCATGATATATGGTGTTGGAAATATTCATGGTGCTGCAGAGCCTTTAATTGAAGAAATAGAAGAAATTAAATTTGTAGAGAAAGCAAGTTAGGGTGAGATTGAATGTTTGGAACGGATTTATATGTAGCTCTTATATTGGGCGTGTTATTAAGTTTATTGTTTACTGAAAAAACAGGTATAGTGCCTGCTGGTTTGGTTGTACCGGGTTATTTAGGATTAGTATTTGACCAACCTGCAATGATGCTTATGATTATCGTTATTAGTTTATTAACCTATTTAATTGTAACGTATGGTATATCAAAAGTTGTTATTTTATACGGTCGTCGAAAGTTTGCAGCCATGCTCACAGTGGGAATAATTCTTAAATTAATTTTTGATTATTTTTATCCAATTATGCCATTTGAAATTTATGAATTCCGAGGAATTGGTGTAATTGTACCTGGGTTAATTGCAAATACAATTCAAAGACAAGGTTTACTAGTTACCTATGGTAGTACGTTATTGATTAGTGGAGCAACGTTCTGTTTAATGCTTATTTATAATTTATTCTAAGGTGTATAACATGAAAAAAAAATTAAACTTCAAAGAAAAAATACTTCGTTTTACAAAGAAATCGAAAAAATGGACGCATAAATATGTATGGATTGTTACTATTGCATGTATATGTCTCATGCTTGCATTGACGTGGATGGATCGTAGATCTATAGTCTCTGCTGTTAGTGAAAAAGATGACAATGTAATTACTGCAACAATGGTTGGAGACATTATGTTCGGTCGTCATGTTGAAAATATAGTTAATCGAAGTGGATATGAGTTTCTATTCCGTCATGTAAATCAGTATTTTCGTAATTCTGATTATGTAACAGGGAATTTTGAACATCCAATATTAGATAATCCTGAACAATATACAAAGCAGGATAAGAAGATTCATTTATATACGAAAGAAGATTCTTTAAGCGCTTTAAAAAATCAAAATTTTTCTGTTCTAAATTTAGCTAATAACCACCAAATGGATTATTCATCAGAAGGCGTATTAGCTACTTTAAAGGCCTTCCAAGGACAAAATCTAGCTATGGTTGGAGCCGGTGAGCATGAAGAAGGAGCTAAATTAATAGATTACCAAACTATAAAAGGAAATGTTATTGCAACACTTGGCTTTACTGATTCATATGTTGATGGTTCAAGAGCCACAATCAATACACCCGGCGTCCTAGCTGCAAAGCCAGAAATCTTTATACCTCTTATTAATGAAGCGAAAAAAAATGCAGATTTAGTTATTGTAAATGTTCATTGGGGACAAGAATATGAAACATCAGCTTCACCTAGACAAAAAGCATTAGCAAAAGCTATTTCACATGCTGGAGCAGATATCATTGTAGGTAGTCATCCTCACGTTCTGCAGTCAATTGATCGCTATAACAATACAATTATTTTTTATAGCTTAGGTAATTTTATTTTTGACCAAGGGTGGTCATCTACTAGAGAATCAGCCATCGTTCAATATAAATTAGATGCAAATGGTATAGCTAATTTTGAAATTACCCCTTTACTTATTAAGGAAGCTACTCCTACCCCATTAAAAAGTAATGATTTCTATCATAAGAAGAAAATCTTTAAACGTTTAACGAAAGAATCACCAGATACTATTAACTTCACTGAAAAGGATGGAAAGCTAACATTTTCAGTTGACTACAATGAAATGTTAGAAAAACAATGATGAAGAAAAAAATTGTTCTGGTTGTTGTAATTCTATTAAGTTTATTGGTTATTGGTGTAGTGGTTATTCAAAAAGTTGATCAACAAAAAGGTGGAAAATTATTCAAGGTGTTCAATGGTTTTGAAAGTAGTAAAACAATAGAAGAGAATAAGAGCTACGGAGTTAGTTCTTCTAATAAACTAGCTGTAGAAGTGGGTATGGAAGTTTTGGAAGCGGGAGGAAATGCCGTAGACGCTGCAGTAGCCGTTTCATATGCACTTGGTGTAGTTGAACCATATGGTTCGGGAATTGGTGGTGGCGGCGGAATGCTAATTGTTCCGAAAAACAAAGAAGATGCTACTTTTTTTGATTATCGAGAAACGAGTCCGCAATCATCCCAAGCTAATGAAAGTACTATAGGTATGCCTGGTTTTGTACGTGGTATGGAAACCGTTCATGAAAAATTCGGTTCTATGCAATTGGCTGATTTACTTGCACCATCTGTAAAGCTAGCTGAAGAAGGTTTTATTGTGGATAACACACTAGTTAAAAGGCTTTCTAAAGCTCAATTTAGATTACCAATTGAAAAGCTAGCTACATTCTTTCCAGAAGGAAAAGTACTTGAGGCTGGAACCAATTTAAAACAACAAGAATTAGCGACTACTTTAAAGAATTTGCAAAGAAATGGTGCAGAAGTATTTTATGAATCATTCATAGAAAATCAAATTGTTAAAAATGTGAGTGGGATACAGCAAGAAGATATACGAAATTATGAGGTAGTCGAAAGAAAACCAGTATATGGTAAGTTTCTTGATTACAATGTAGTATCAGCTCCACCTCCGTTTTCTGGCACGACTTTAATCCAATCTTTAATGATGGCAGAGTTAATGAATATAGAAGCACCAACTAATAATTCAGCTGATTATATTCATAAGATAGGTCAAATAACAAATCGAACATATATGGATCGACTAAAATATAATGGTGATCCAAAGTTTTATAAGTTTAATAATCAAAAAATGCTCGAGCCTAGTTATATTGAACAAATGTTGAAAGATATGTCGAATGATGATTATAGTAAGAGCAATGATTTTAGTGAAGCATTCCAAGATGAAGAACATGTAAGTACGACTCACTTTGTTGTAACGGATAAAGACGGTACTGTTGTTTCGGTAACTAATACATTAAGTAATTTCTTTGGATCAGGTAACTATGTGAATGGTTTTTTCCTTAATAATAGCTTGAGTAATTTTAGTACTTACAAGAAAAGTATTAATTATCATGAGCCAGGAAAAAAATCACGAACATTTACCGCACCGACTGTGCTATGGAATGAAGAAAAAACGATTGGAATTGGAAGTCCAGGTGGAAGAAGAATTCCGTTAATGATAACGGAAGTTTTGCTTCGTCATTTGATGTTTAATGAATCACTTCAAGATTCAATTAATCAACCGAGATTCTTCGTTGAAGATAACATGGTTTATACAGAAAAAGAACTTTCATATGATGAAATAAAAGAGCTTTACAAACATAATTATGAAGTTACGTTAAAAAATTCTCCAGAGTTTTTTGGGGGAGTTCAAGCGTTAGTAATTGATTATAAAAATCACGAAATTTATGGAGCTGCTGATGCCCGAAGGTCCGGGACTTGGAAGGTTCAGTAATAAAGTAAGGAGTATCCAATGACAGCTAATTTGATAAAAATCTCTATCGGGTTAATTCCAGTTGTGATAATTGCAGGCTTTCTCTTTATAATGTCTCACTTTAAATATCAGGATGTTTTGTATAAATCTGAAGTTGAGAGTATTAAATATCATAGTAATCTAATGTTAATTGAAAGTCTTAAAGAATAAAAGAGTTATTGTTTACAGTTTAGAGGCTGTCTAAAGAGAAGAAAGGTTCTCTTGGATAGCCTCTTTTCTGCTTTAAATAAAGCGAGCTACCTTTTTAGCCATATATAAGTGCTACAGTTATAAATATATTGTAAAGTAGATTAATAATGATTCTGCAAAAGTAGGTGATGGCATGAAGAATATTTTTACAATCGGAGAAATATCGAAGCTACATAATATTTCAATTAAAACATTACGGTATTATGATGAAATTGGACTGTTTAAACCAATTGAAACAAATCAAACGAATGGTTACCGTTATTATTCAACAGAACAGTTTGAGCAATTGAATATCATAAAATACTTGAGGGCTCTAGGGTTATCATTGAAAGAAATTAAAACCCAATTCGAACAGGGGAGCTTAGAGAATTTTGTACATTTATTAGAGCACCATAAAGAGAGAACAGACCAGAAGATTAAGGAGCTACAGTTAATTAGTACTCGTTTTCAAAATCGTATAGAGGAATTAATGGCTGTTAGGCAAATAAAAGAATTGGGTGTAGTGAAATTAAAGAAGATAGAAGCTAGAAGAATGGTAGCTATACAAGAAAATATATTCTCGGAACACCAGTTAGAATTAACGCTAAAGGGATTAGAAAATAGCTTTAATTTAGAGCCATCCTTATTTATAGGAAGAGTTGGTCTTACAGTTTCTGTCCATAATTTAAGCAAGCATCTATTTAATGAGTATAGTTCTGTTTTTATTTTATTAGAAGATCATCACTATGATGGGGATTGTAGCATGGAGTTACCACAGGGGGACTATGTATGTATTAATTTTAATGGGAAGCGTGAAGATTCCAAGCATTACTATCATATGTTGCTGAAATATATCGAAGATCATCATTTAAAGATTAGGGGTGACGCGATAGAAAGAATGATTGTTGATGAATTTATATCAAAGGATGAAAATGAATATTTAACAGAAATTCAAATACCTGTTACGTAGTTGATTCTCCAGTAGTGGGAGGGTTTAAACTGTGTAACAGGTATTTTAAATTTACATTATAAAACAGGAAAGGATTAAAAAGTATGAAACAAATGGCTACAACAGTTTCTATGAAGAGTAGTGCTTCTCGACGTTTATGGCTAGCATTCGTTTTGGGGGTTTTATCGGCATTTGGCCCTTTCTGCCTGGATATGTACTTACCAGCTCTGCCAATGCTAGCAAATGAATTACAGACGTCGGCATCTTATGCACAATTGAGCTTAACAGCTTGTATGATTGGATTGGCTGCAGGTCAGCTTTTCGCAGGTCCGATTAGTGATGTTAGAGGTCGTCGTATGCCATTAATTTTAGGATTATTATTGTATATTGTTTCTTCGCTACTTTGTATGTTCACGCAGTCTGTTTGGGTATTTATCTTTTTGCGTTTTTTGCAAGGTGTAGCGGGAGCAGTAGGAATTGTCCTTTCGAAAGCAATGGTACGAGATTTATATTCAGGTAGTGAATTAACGAAATTTTTTGCGTTACTTATGCTGGTAAACGGAGCAGCACCAATCATAGCACCAATCGCCGGAGGGCAATTGCTTGAAATAACATCTTGGCGTGGCATTTTCTTCGTTTTAAGTTTAATAGGTGTTTTTTCGCTAATTTCTGTTGTTTGGAGTTTAGGAGAAACGCTTCCCCCTGAACGAAGATTGCAAGGGGGAATGAAACAAACATTCATTTCCATGGGACATATTTTGTGTGATCGATTGTTTATGGGATATGCGCTATCACAAGGATTAGTTACTGCGGCTATGTTTGCTTATATCGCAGGTTCACCATTTGTACTTCAAAATATATATAATTTCACACCACAAATGTTTAGCGTGTATTTTGCGATAAATGGAATAGGAATCATTATTGCCACACAAGTTACGGGGAGATTATCAGGACGCTATGGAGAGACAAAGCTGTTGATAGTTGGGTTATCACTTGCTGCGGTTTCAGGTATAGCATTGCTTGTTGCAGTTATTCTGAATGCAAATATCTTCGCTGTATTAATTCCTTTATTTTTTCTTGTATCTTGTGTTGGTATTGTTGGAACAACGACATTCTCTTTAGCAATGGCAAAGCAAGAAAAGACGGCGGGTAGTGCGGCAGCTTTGTTAGGGTTGTTATCATTTTTGTTTGGCGGAATTGTTGCACCACTTGTGGGAATGGGTGGAGAGCATACAGCGCTACCGATGGCAGTTATTATTGCCGTAACGGAAATACTGGCATTAGTTCTGTACTTTGTTATGGCTCATCGGCAAAAGTAAAGTTGAACAATAAAAAAAGAAGCTGGTCAAATCAGGAGAAATGATTTATCAGCTTCTTTTTGTTGCGTTTGTAGAGATGTCAGGAAATGTAATTAAGAATTTACAATGAAGATCTCCATCTGTACGGCAACAGGTTCTTTTGATTTCTTGTGTTTCTAGCACGTTTTTTAACATTTCCGTTTCGCAGCTACATGCTATTTTAAAATCATTTGCTACAGCCATAATTGGACAATTATATTCGATTAGTTCATAGGTATTATGATCAATCTGCGTGCTATCAGCCATATAACCCTTTTCGTTTTGAATCTTTACTAGTTCTTCAATCTTATTGGTTGTGGGCTTAAGAGCTAAGCGATTGGAATATTCTTGAGTTAGTCTTTGCTCTCTTTTCGAAAAAAGTAGGCTGACGGATTCTTTTCCGTGTATCTCTTGAATATCGTGTAAAAATTCTACACTTATATTTTCATAATTCTTCGGGAATAGTCGTTCCCCTTTTTCAGTTAATGAGAATATTTGAAGAGGCCGCCCCATCGGCTGCTTCATTTCTGTTGCTTGAATAAGGTGGTCTTTTTCTAATATATTCAAATGCTTTCTTACAGCCATATCTGTAATAGCTAATCGTTTTGTAAGATCATTTACAGTAAGTAATCCTTCTTTTTTTATATACTCAAGAATTTTTTCTTTTGTACTTTGTTTAGATGTTTGCAAGGTAGACACCTCATTTCTAATCATTGATGTTAGTGTATCTCATTTTCCTTATTGTTCAGACTTATTATATAAAAAAGTATAAAATATTCTTAGTGTTAATTCAATTAACAGCGATTTTGGTGGATTTCACTAAATAACAGAGCAAATAATTTGCTTTAAAAATTATATCATAGTATCTTTTATTTATACTTTTTATACTTATTAGTTTATAAAGTTTGTAAACTTAGGAGGAATACTTATGACAAAATATTCATTACCAACTTTAAATTATGATTTCAACGCTTTAGAACCAATAATTGACCAACAAACAATGGAAATTCATTATGGTAAGCACCATCAAACATATGTTACTAATTTGAATGCAGCACTTGAAGGAAATGCTGATTTACAAGAAAAATCACTTGAAGAAATTTTAGCTAATTTAGAAAGTGTACCAGAAGGAATCAGAACAGCTGTAAGAAACAATGGTGGTGGACATTTAAACCATTCGTTATTCTGGGAAGTAATTGCTCCAGCTAAAGAAAACAATGCACCAGTTGGACAATTAGCCGATGAAATCAATGCTACTTTTGGTAGTCTTGATCAATTCAAACAATTATTCACTGCAGCTGCAACTTCTAGATTTGGCTCTGGCTGGGCGTGGTTAGTAGTAAATGAAGATAATAAATTAGAAGTGATGAGCACTCCAAATCAAGATCACCCAGTTATGGATGGTAAAAAAGCAATTCTAGGTCTTGATGTTTGGGAGCATGCATATTATTTAAATTACCAAAATAGAAGACCAGATTATGTTTCAAGCTTCTTCAATATTATTAACTGGGATGTTGTTTCTAAAAAATACGAACAAGTGCTAATTAAATAAGTAATTAAATAAGGTGCCTTTATGGCACCTTATTTAAGAGGCATCTATATCTTTCCTTAAATATATGAGAGAAGAAATAAAATTCTCTAATCTCTACTTATTAATTGACCAAATGAATATGGATAAACAGAATGCTAAGGTCTTTTTTAGAATGGAGGATTAGCTATGAAATCAAATGATTCTAATACACCGAAAAGCAAAGCTCAATTCAATATTATTAAGAATGATCCAACAAATGGAGATGGAAGTTATGGCGTAGGAGCTCTTTCATTAGAAAATATTACGTCTATAATCGTTGATCCCGAAAATAATGAAGCGTACATCGATATGGAGGCTATGCATGGACGAAGTAAAATTGAAAAAAAGGTCAGATTTCAAAAAGTAAAAGAAGGGCTTATCGATCCTAAGTTATATTGGATTGTTTGGGTTGCGTTAAACCGAGGAAAAGATGGTCCTTATTATTCTGGTATCGGTGCTTGTGAGGTTTTAGTATCGAGTGAAGAAAGAAGAATTCGTCTAGGCTATAAATCAATGCCTGAACAAGTGAATAGTTTGAGTAAAGTTTTGAAAAGTAAATGTGATCTTACTAAAATGGACGATGTTTCAAAAATAATTCTCAAAGATTTTTTAATTAAATTTAATGAAGACTATTGGAAGTATTCTAGTGATGATTTTAAGAATATATGGTAACCAAAATAATAATCGAATAGTAGAGCGTTGTATTTAAGCCGTTGATAAAATGAGTATTCAGCGGTTTTTTATGTGTCTAACCTTATACCTGCTATGCTCAGAAATAAGCCAACCTGTTTTGAAAACCAAGAGCGGGTTTTCAAGAACAGCTCGTCTTATACATGTTGTCTAGCTTCAGCGACCAGCCCCTCGAGTCATAAGCCATCTCGCTTTAGAAATGAAAAGCGTATTTCTTAAGCGAGCCGTCTTATGCTGGTCGGGGCTAAACGGGTCGCTTCAGCATTTCGATATTGCCGCATAGCTCTTTTTCGTTTGGGAGTAAATCAAGGAGCTAGGCATCAATCGAAAAAGACCGGTGACGGTTTTTCTTATTTCAAAAACTATACTAAAAGACTTCATAGCTTATTTCAGTTTCTCTTGTATGATTAAATGATGTGTGACTAATGGGACGCTTTAAATTTATGTAAAAGGGTTTCTTTTTTTATTTTCTTATAATTTAACACGAAGTATATTAGGGGATTGTGCAACATAAAGTCGTTGCGTATCAACGAAGGAATGTAGTTAAGACCAATTTTGTAAAAATGGAATAACAGCATTTGTTATCAATAAAAGCACAAAATGAAAGCGTTTTACATTATGATGAATTCAGGAGGTAGTTCTAGTGCAGTTAGAAGGAAGACCATCATTACTTTTTAGTCATCTTGTTTCTTTGAAGAAATTGAAAATGATGCAATTGATTGAGCAAACGCAATTAACTAAAAGACAAATACTTTATGATTTTGAAAAATTAAATTTTGGGTTGGAATAACAATCATTGCCAGCAATTGTTTATAAAAGAACATCAATTATACAGGTTCCGGAAGTAATACTTCAATTTGCTAACAACCAGATGCAAGAACAAAATGATACTTCCCTTTTCTTCTCTGAAGAAGAAAGAATGATGGCGATATATATGTTCTTATTCATTCGACAGGAACCTAAATCGCTAACGGCATTATGGTTGCAGAATCATTAAAGGCAGCAGAAATTCTAGCTGAACAAGGAATTGAAGCTAGTGTGATTGATATGTATTCTATGAAATAACATTAAAACCGAGGCGTCTTAAATCGATGCCTCGGTTTATGTTTTAAAAGAACATAGCTTTAATTATAAAAATCACTTTTCAGACAGTCCCTAGTAAATACTATTTAAGTATTTCTTTTTTTGCTTCTTGTGTTTCAGCAATTGCGGCTTGAGCAAGTTTTGTAATGGTCATATCATCCATTGGTGGATTATGCAATCCGGCACGAACATCACGATAGTAGCGATTTAAAGGATTATTACTTTGAAGACTTTTTGCACCAACGACTCGCATAGCTAAATCAACAATCTCAATGGCAGAGTTTACAACAATGTTTTTAGCTGCGCCTAGCTCATTTTGAATGTAATCTTGAGTTGATTTGTTTTCTATTTTTTCAGCTACACTATAAAGGAAGTGGCGTGCCGTCATTAGTTTTAACTCGATTTGCCCAATTTTATCTTGTACGTGTGGAAGCTCACCAATTGGTCCTGGTAAGCTATTTGGCGAATAAGTGCTAGCGAAATGAACAGCATAGTCACGAGCAGCTTGTGCAATGCCTAAGTAGACAGCTGGAATATGAAGTGCCCACCCATTAATTTTATTACTACGAGGTCCATCATTTATTTCGACGAGAGCATCTTCCGGTAAAATGACCTGATTTAATATGAGGTCATGGCTTGCTGTACCACGCATAGCTATCATATCCCACGTTTCTTCAATTGCAACACCTTCTGTATCACTTGGAATTAAGAAATATCCAATTGCCTTTTTTTCTTCAATCCATGCAGATGTTAAAAAATGCGTTAAGGCATACGAAAGTGTCATAAAGCTTTTGCGACCTGAAATATGCCATTTTCCATCAATGAGTTTGGCGTTTGTACCAGGGCGACCACCGCGCGTTGGGCTACCTGTAATGGCTTCACTTACAGCACGATTCGTTAAGGCGCGCTCTTTAACAATTGCATCCGCAAATCTCTTCAAGTGTGCTTCGGACCACATTTTCTTATTGTAAATTTCACCAACAACGCCTAATTGCCAGCCAATCGCAAGTGCTGTAGGCCCATCAAAGCTTGCTAATGTTTCTTGGAATAGAATCATGTCATAAATTCCAAATCCTTTACCACCATATTCTTTTGGTAGTGTTAATTGATTATAATCCATCTTTAATAAGTCTTGAAAATTATCAAAAGGGAAACCATTTTCATGATCCGCTATTTCACCACGTTTTCTAATCACTTCTTTTAATGTATGCAATTGGCTTATGACGTTTTGTTGTTCATTATTTTTGATAAACAGATTTATTGAATTCATATTATAATTCTCCTTAATTCCTAGTCATTTTGTAGAGACTAATATCAATAATACAGATAATTCAGGAAAAAATCTATCAAAAAAACCAAAAAACATACTTTACAGGTATGAATTCTTGTGTTAAATTGTCGTTATATTCAAAAAAAGAACGGGTCGTTGAAAAAATGTATTTAGGGAGTGGAGGTATGATTCGTTTAACTGGAATCCATAAACAATTTAAAGATCATGAAGTGTTAAAGGGGATAGATTTAGAAGTTAAGAAAGGTGATGTTTTAACAATTATTGGGCCATCTGGCTCTGGCAAAACAACATTTCTTCGCTGCATTAATTTTTTAGAAAAGCCTGATAAGGGAACCATCCAAATTGGTGATGAATTATCAATTAATGCAATAAAACCATCGAAGCGAGATATTTTACAACTTCGTCGAAGAACAGCTATGGTGTTTCAAAATTACAATTTGTTTCAAAACAAGACGGTTTTAGAGAATATCACCGAAGGGCTAATCGTAGCACAGAAACGTAATAAGCAAGACGCTAAACAAGTGGCAGAAAATTTATTGAAAAAAGTGGGATTGTTAGAAAAGAAAGATGCGTATCCATCTAGTTTATCTGGTGGGCAGCAACAGCGTGTAGGGATTGCACGCGCGCTCGCTTTAAACCCAGATGTTATTTTATTCGACGAGCCAACCTCAGCACTCGATCCAGAAATGGTGGGAGAAGTTTTAACTTTAATGAAAACCATTGCGAGCGAGGGAATCACAATGATTGTTGTAACGCATGAAATTGAATTCGCGCGTGAAGTATCCAATCACGTGGTCTTTATGGATGGAGGATATATTGTGGAAGAAGGTACGCCAGAAGAAGTAATCATCCATCCAAGAAAAGAGCGTACAAAACAATTTTTACGCAGATTAAATAAAGCACCAGAATTTATTATTTAAATTAAAGGGGAAAAGAGAAATGGCACTTAAAAAAATTGGTTCAATAGCAGTAGTCTTAAGTTTAACAGGGGCGCTTTTAGCAGGCTGTGGTTCATCAGATGAAAAAGCGACATCTGAAAATGGGGCAGAAATTGTAAAAGTCGCACTAAGCGATGAGGTCAACCCGCCATTTTTATATACAGATGATAAAAACGATCCGGTAGGTTATGATATCGACTATTTAAAAGAAGTCGAGAAGAAATTAGATGGGAAATATGAATTCGATTATCAATTTGGTGAAGAGGAAGGAAACTTAATCGGTGTAAGTACCAATAAATTTGATTTTGCGATTAACTGGTTTTTCAAAAATCCAGAACGTGAAGCAAAATTCTTATACGGTAATCCAGAGTATGGATACTCAATGACAGCTCTTATTACACGCAAAGACACAAATGATATTAAAACATTTGAGGATTTAAAAGGTAAAAAACTAGCACCGATGGCTCCGAGTGGCGGTCTTCGTACCATTTTGAATAGCTATAATGAAAAAAATCCAAAGACAGCCGTTGAAATTGAAACAATTGAACATCCATCTAATGCAGATAATTTAAAAGGCTTGGTAGCTGGAAAATATGATGCAGTATTTTTAAATGTTTCAACTTTTGATGCGATCCAAAAGGAATTAAATCTAGACATAAAAGTAGGGGGCATTGTGTCAAAAGAGCCTGTTCATATTGTTTATAACAAGAAAAATGAAGAGCTACAAAAAGCGATTAATGAAGCAACAAAAGAGCTTGAAAAAGAAGGTACGTTATCGAAACTTGCAGAGAAGTGGTTCGATGTAGATTTCTTCCAAGACTTAAATTATATCAATCAAGAACAATATAAATTTAATAGTAAATAATTGTTCATAACTGAAAACGATGTGGAGAGTGTACGGCTCTTGAAATTATTCCAAGTAATAAGAGAGAAAAAGTTACACTCTCTTTTGTTAGAAAGGAGAAAGAAATGGATTCTTCTATTCATCAATGGAGCGATTTGTTTCTACAGATATTAGAGCGGCTACCACTAACAATTTTTATGCTAATTACTTCGTTACTAGTGGGACTCATTCTCGGCACGTTAATTGCAATTATTCGCATTAAAAAAGTACCAGTATTACATCAGTTGATGACTGTATTTATTTCATTTTCTCGATGTACGCCTCTGTTAGTTCAACTGTTCTTAATTTATTTTGGTTTACCACAACTGTTAGCATATTTCGGAATTTATATTAATGATGTCGCACCACTCATTTTTGCGATTTCCACATTTGCTTTGCATATTTCTGCTTATTTAGCAGAAGTGATTCGCTCCGCTTATTTAGCTGTTGGCGAGCATCAATTAGAGGCTTGCTATAGTGTAGGCATGACCTATTCGCAGGCTTTGCGTCGGGTCATTTTACCACAGGCTTTCGTGTTGGCGTTACCGAATATGGGGAACACCATAATTGAACTATTAAAGGATACAACGCTCGCATTTACGATTGGAGTTGTTGATATTATGGGGCAAGTCCG
This sequence comes from Bacillus massiliigorillae, assembly GCF_000380245.2. Lineage (GTDB taxonomy): Bacteria > Bacillota > Bacilli > Bacillales > DSM-1321 > Bacillus_AD > Bacillus_AD massiliigorillae. Next base: position 17,419 of record NZ_HG428745.1, on the reverse strand, counting down.
CTTAATAATCGGGAACAATTACGGTCTCGGTATGTTTCAAGTGTATGTTGTCATTTCGATTATTTATTGGGCAACATGCGCTATAATCGAAGTTTTAATTCATCAATTTGAAAAAAGCTTTAAAAAAGGGCATGTAAATGTAGCGAAATCATAGGGGGAGAAAATAAATGCCAGTTTTTGATATGACTTTTGCAATTGAACATTTTCCCGAAGTATTAAAAGGTGTACCGATTACGCTACTTATTGCTGCCGTTTCGATTGTTATAGGTTCATTATTCGGTTTAGGAATGGCACTTTCACGTATTTATAGAGTTCCGATATTAAATCAATGTACAACGGTTTTCGTATCATTTATTCGAGGAACACCATTGCTTGTACAACTTTACGTATTCTTCTACGGTATACCAGAGCTACTCGATTGGGTTAATGCAACGTGGGAAACTAAATGGGATGCTGACAATATCTCACCGTTGTGGTATGCCTTTATTGTGTATTCAATGAACGCAGCTGCTTATACGACTGAGATTTTCCGGGCATCCTTAAATTCTATCTCTGCAGGTCAAATGGAAGCATGTCACAGTGTAGGGATGACAACATGGCAAGGATTACGTCGTGTTGTGTTTCCACAAATGATCGTGATGGCATTGCCAAACATGGGGAATATTTTTATTAACTTAATTAAATCAACATCGCTTGCATTTGCAGTGAAAGTCGTAGAAATTATGGCAATTTCAAAAATGATTGCGAACCAAGGATACAATTTCTTAGAAATGTATCTCGTTGCATCTATTATTTATTGGATTGTGTGCTTACTACTTGAATTGATTTTCTACTACTTAGAAAAGAACATGAGCGCACATAAGTATAAACCAACTACTATAACGGGCTAAAGAGTTTTCTTCAGTGATAGAAGCTAGCTGAATTGAAAAGCACTCCTAAATTATTGGGAGTGCTTTTTTTATTGAAAACTGATGTAGATATGTTTTACCAAAAGAATGGGAAAAAGAATGGGAAGCAGCAGCATCTTCTTCTTCTACAACAACATCTTCTTCTTCTATGACATCTGTCATCACAGCCAAATGATTCGCAATCACGTCTACATGACATAAAAACTCACAACCTTTCGTTTATATATATTAGGATATGGTGTTATACGGTACGAGGCGTGGTTGTCTACCTATAGATTATGAAAATGGGCTGGTGTAATAGTTGATATTAATAGTATTCTCTGTAAAGGAATTGGTTTTTATTGGATCATTAGGTAATTTTGAATATGACTAATTATTTGACAGAAGGAGCTTTATGTACAGAGAAATTATTATTGATACTATTTATGACAGAAACAAACAGTTAATTTAAGTTAATACACAAAGATTTACTTTCTAAGGGGGATAATTTGTTATACTAATGTAATTTCTGATTAATATTTTAAGTTAATAACGGAGTTAACGATGGAAACAATAGGATTATGGAGTTTAAAAAGGAGAGAAATCGTGTGGAGCGTGGATATTATGAAATTAATCGTATGACGAGAAATTACCCGGTGAAAATTGTTCCTCATGAACATTTAATTGAAAGTACTCATTTAGATAATGGTCATATTTTGAAACATTGGCATAGAAGCATTGAGATTTTTTGGGTAGCTAATAGTAGTTGTATGATTTGGAAAAATGGACAAACAAAGAAAATGGTCGCGAATGATATGGAAATCATGAATAGTGGGGAAGCTCATGAATATTATGGATTTGCACAAGATACAACGTATGGTTGTTCCATTTTAATTTCATATAAATTTTTGAAAGAGTTATTTGCGGATATTGATAATTATCACTTCATATTAGATCGAAATCATCCGAGCTATAACAAGCTTATGGATGCTGTATCACGCATGAAGGATATCTATTTACAAAATGAAGAATTATACAATCTGCAAATTCGAAGTGTTTTATACGAAATTTTATACCTATTAATGAAGGATTTTAAATATGACAAGCATGAAGTGTTTGATGTTCAAACACAGAAATATGCGGAAAGATATAAAGAGATATTGTCGTATATGAATGAGCATTATAAAGAAAATATTACTTTAAACGAAGTGGCAGAGCATTTCGGGTATACGTCCGAGTACTTTTCGAGAAGCTTTAAGAAGTATATTGGTATTAATTATAAGGATCATATTAAAAGTTTGAGAGTGAATGCTGCGAAGAAATTATTGCTTGAATCAGATAAAACAATTACTGATATAGCCTTTGAAATAGGCGCTCCGGACAGTAAAGCATTTATCCGTGATTTTAAAAATGCGTATGGTGTAACGCCTTTGAAGTTTAGGAAGGTACACCGTGACATGTCAAAAATCGACTAAAAACGAAACAAGTATTGGATAGAATGAAAACGATTTCCACCGTAAAATGACACTATCAACAAGATTTTAAAGAGGAGGAATACAAGTGGCAAGCAAATATGATGGATTAGCAAGAATCATCATTCAAAATGTCGGTGGAAAAGAGAATATTGCCTCTCTTGAACATTGCTTTACACGATTAAGATTTCGACTGAAAGATGAGAGCAAGGCAAATACTGAAATGCTCAAGCAGTCTGACGAAATTGTAAATGTCATTCAAAGCGGTGGACAATATCAAATTGTCATCGGAAATCATGTAGGAGCAGTTTGTGAGGCGGTTTTGGATAAAGCAAAGTTGAAAAAAGCAGATTCTGAAGAGCAGAACGAAGAAAAGCAAGGAATCTTTAGTAGAATCATTAATACCATATCTGGTATTTTCTTACCGGTAATCGGTCTTCTATGTGCGGCAGGTATGATGAAAGGTTTACTTGTTATTTTGACAGCTGCAGGTGTGTTAGCTGAAACAGATGGAACCTACATTATTTTATCAGCCATTGGAAACTGTATCTTTTATTTCTTTCCTGTTTTCCTTGGTTATACAGCAGCCAAAAAGTTTGGCATTAGTGAAATAATCGGTTTAGCCATCGGTACGATTATGGTCTACCCGACACTTATCGCAGTGATGAGTGGAGAACCACTAAGTGTTTTATTTGAGGGTACAGCGTTTGAATCAAATGTATTTTTAACATTTTTAGAAATTCCTGTATTGTTAAATGATTACTCTTCAACGGTTATTCCGGTTATTTTAGCCGTTTGGTTCGCTTCAAAGGTTGAAAAGGTCGCTAAGAAAATCATTCCAGATGTTGTGAAATCCTTCTTAGTTCCATTGTTAACTTTAGCGATTGTAATTCCAATTACATTTTTGGTCATTGGTCCTATCGCAACATGGTTATCTAGTGGAATCGGTCTGATTGTTCAATTTCTGTTTGAATTGAATCCAATTTTATATGGAGTCTTCGTAGGTGCATTCTGGCAAATATTTGTTATTTTTGGTATTCACCAAGGACTTATTCCGATTGTACTTAATAATTTAGCAACAGTCGGCTATGATACGATTTTTGCAGCTACACTGGCAGCTCCATTTACCCAAGTAGCAATCTTAATTGCGATCATTTTAAAAACAAAAAATCAAAAATTGAAAACGACTTCTATTTCGGCGTTTTTCTCAGGGATATTTGGGATTACGGAACCAGCTATTTATGGTGTAACCCTTCCGCTGAAAAAAACCTTTATCATTAGCTGTATTGCATCTGGTATTGGTGGCGGTATAGCAATGGCGTTAGGTGTTAAATTCTATACAATGGGTGGACAAGGTATCTTCTCTTTCCCTTGTTATATTGATCCTAATGGAAGTGCGGTTAATAGTGTATTAATGGCAGTCATTTCTATCGTTATTGCAATGGTTATCGCTTTTGTTGCAACGATCTTTATTTTTAAGGATAAAAAAGAGTCTAAAGTAAAAGAAACAAAAAATGATAGTCAATCTGTTGAAATTGCTAGCCCAATGAAAGGGGACGTTGTAGCACTTCATGATGTAAAGGATCAAGTATTTGCAAGCGGTACGATGGGGAAAGGTATTGCTATTAACCCAACTGAAGGAAAAATGATTGCGCCAATTGATGGAGTGGTTACAAGCTTATTCCCTACTGGACATGCAATTGGTATTACTGGCAGCAATGGTGTTGAAATCTTAATTCATGTTGGAATGGATACGGTTAATTTAAAAGGTGCTCACTTTACAAGTAAGGTAAAGCAAGGTGATTCTGTTAAACAAGGTGATTTGTTAATAGAGTTTGATATTGAAGGAATTGTAAACGCAGGATATTCAACGACTACGCCTATCATTATTACGAATAGTCATCAATATGCAAATTTTGATTTAACAACAAAAGAGAACGTTTCATCAAACGACACCATTATTACATTAGGTTGAAATTAGACATACTTGGAGGCAGCAATGATTAGATTTAAGGAAAATCCTTTCTATTTATCAGATTTAGATATTAAGTGGGTAAATGATACATTAAACTCAATGACTGTAAATGAAAAAGTTGGACAACTATTTTGTTTACATGGAGATTCAGACGATTATACTGTTCTGAAAGGAATTTTAGAAGATTATAAGCCTGGTGGGATGATGTACCGTCCAAGCGCAAGTGAGAAGATTTATGGGATTCATCAATTCCTACAAGATAATAGTTCTGTACCGATGTTATTAGCGGCTAATTTAGAGTCCGGTGGTGACGGAATTGGAAATGAAGGTACATTTTACGGAAGACATATACAAGTTGCAGCAAGTAATAATGTAGAGAATGCTTATAGACTTGGAGCCATTGCTGGTCGTGAAGGAAGTGCGGTTGGGTGCAACTGGTCATTTGCGCCAGTTATTGATATTGATATGAACTTTTCAAACCCTATTACGAATGTGAGAACATTTGGATCAGACAAAAATCGTGTTTTAGCGATGGCTAAGGAATATATGAAAGGTTGTCAGGAGCATGATGTAGCTGTTTCAATCAAGCACTTCCCAGGAGATGGAGTGGATGACCGCGATCAGCATTTGCTAGCGTCCGTTAATACTTTATCGATAGAAGAGTGGAATGACACTTTCGGAATGGTTTATAAGGGAATGATTGACGCAGGTGCAAAAACAGTGATGGCTGGTCACATTATGCTACCATCCTATACAAAGCATTTCTCTCCAGAGATTAAAGATGATGAGATTATGCCAGGCTCACTATCACCTGAGCTTCTGCAAGGCTTGCTTCGAGGTAAATTGAATTTTAATGGGATGATTGTAACAGATGCAACATCAATGGTTGGATTTACTGCTCAAGGAAAGAGAAAAGAGTTAATTCCACAATCGATTGCTGCTGGCTGTGACATGATTCTGTTTACGAGAAATTTAGCAGAAGATTATGAAGCAGCTATGGAAGGTGTCGCAACTGGCATAATCACGAATGAAAGATTAGATGAAGCAGTTGCTCGAATCCTAGCAACTAAAGCCTCTTTACAATTGCATAGAAAAAAAGAGGAAGGCAAGATTATGCCTCCTATTGAAAATCTAAGCGTTCTAAGATGTAAAGAGCATATGGATTGGGCAAATGAATTATCCGACCAATCTATTACTTTAGTAAAAAACAATGAAAATCTTATTCCTCTAGATGTAGAGAAGCATAAGAAAGCGTTAGTCATCGTGCTTGGTGATGCTGTAAGTGCAAGTGGAAAGCCTGCTACAGGTGGATTGTTCATTAGTGAACTTGAAAAAGCAGGTTTTGATGTTGAACGATTTGAAGTGGAAACGCATAAAGAATTGTTTATGAATGCTCCTACAAGTGAACTACAAGAAAAGTATGATATTATTTTCTACTTTGCTAACATTAAGACGGCAAGTAATCAGACAACGGTTCGTATCAATTGGCAGCCACCAATGGGCTTAGATGCGCCTTGGTTTGTAAATGAAGTACCGACGATCTTTGTATCAATCGCAAATCCATATCATTTACAAGATGTACCGATGATTAAAACATATATCAATGCGTATACAGCAAATGAATTTAATCCAAAGCATATTGTTGAAAAAATCATCGGAAAGAGTGAATTCAAAGGTATCAATCCGAACGATCCGTTCTGTGGATACTGGGATACAACTCTTTAATGGAGGTACTACATGATTAAAGGATTACTATTTGATTTAGATGGTGTCATAGTTGATACAGCAAAATATCATTATTTAGCGTGGAAATCGATTGCGGATGAATTACAAATCGAATTTACACTCGCTGATAATGAGCTTTTAAAAGGTGTAAGTAGAAATCGTTCTTTCAAGATTATTTTGGAACTAGGTAATCGAACGATGTCAGTAGAAGAACAGAATGAATTTTGCCGTCGGAAAAATGAAATATATCTTCAATATATTAGTAATATGACAGAGGAAGAAATACTTCCAGGTATGAAATGCTTTTTACAAAATGCTAAAGAACAGGGTTATAAAATTGCACTAGGTTCAGCAAGTAAAAATGCCAAAACAATATTATCAAATGTAGGTCTTATGAATATGTTTGATGCAATTATTGATGGAGAGAGTGTTACTGAAGCAAAACCGAATCCTGAGGTATTTGTAAAAGGTGCAGCGGCAATACATCTTCAAAATGAAGAATGCCTTGTTTTTGAGGATGCTCTTGCTGGAATCGAAGCAGCGCACAATGCGGGAATGAAAGCAGTTGGAGTAGGTAATGTAGAAAATCTACCAATTGCAGATATGCATGTAGCAGATTTCGATAAAATAGTTATTAATGATGTGATAGAGAGATTGAGTTTATAAAGTGGAACAAGAGGTTTGAAATAAATTAGTAAATGTCTAATCTATTTCAAACCTTTTCTAAAAAAATGACTACAATGAGTTGTAGTAGTTTGGGAGGATATTATGTCGAAATCTGGATTACCCGAAGGTTTTTTATGGGGCGGAGCAACCGCTGCGAATCAATGTGAAGGTGGATATAGTGAAGGTGGAAGAGGTTTAGCGAATGTAGATGTTATTCCTCGTGGTGAAGATCGTTTTCCAGTAATGTTAGGTAAAAAGAAAATGTTTGAATTAGATGAGGAACATTATTTTCCTGCTTTAGAAGCCATTGATATGTATCACCGTTATAAAGAAGATATCGCTTTATTTGGAGAAATGGGCTTTAAAACATACCGATTATCGATTGCTTGGAGTCGTATCTTTCCAAAAGGTGACGAGAGTGAGCCGAATGAAGAAGGCTTACAATTCTATGAGAATATCTTTAAAGAGTGTAAAAAGCATGGAATAGAGCCTTTGGTAACAATCACGCATTTTGATTGTCCAATGCATTTAATAACAGAATATGGTGGGTGGAAAAACCGAAAGCTAATTGGCTTCTATGAAAATTTATGTAGAGTTTTATTTACTAGATATAAGGATTTAGTCAAATATTGGCTTACATTTAATGAAATTAATATGATTATGCATTTACCTTTCTTAGGAGCAGGCTTATATTTTGAAGATGGTGAAAATGAAGAAGCTGTTAAATATTTAGCTGCTCATCATGAGTTAGTTGCCAGTGCTGCTGCGACAAAAATAGCTCATGAAATTAATCCGGATTTTAAGATTGGATGTATGCTTGCAGCCGGAAATACGTATGCAAAAACGTGTAACCCGGAAGATATATGGAAATCGATGGAAAAAGACCGCGAGAATTATTTCTTTATTGATGTACAAGCGAGAGGTGAGTATCCTTCTTATGCACTTAAGGAATTAGAACGTAAGAACATAGATATTGGTATTACAGAGGAAGATAAGCAGTTATTGAAAGAACATACCGTAGACTTTATTTCATTTTCATATTATTCTTCTCGATTAACAAGTGCAGAGCCTGAAGAGGAACAAACTGAAGGAAATGTGTTTGCAACTTTAAGGAACCCATATTTACAAGCTAGCGAATGGGGATGGCAGATTGATCCACTAGGGTTAAGAATTACTATGAATGCTATTTACGACAGGTATCAGAAGCCACTCTTCATTGTGGAAAATGGATTAGGTGCTGTTGATATTCCAGATGAGAATGGAAATATTGAAGATGATTATCGAATTGATTACCTAAAGGCGCATCTTAAAGCTATGAAAGATGCAGTTAACATTGATGGCGTTGACCTTTGGGGATATACATCTTGGGGATGTATAGATTTAGTGAGTGCATCTACTGGTGAGATGAAAAAGCGCTATGGTTTTATCTATGTAGATAAAGATAATGAAGGAAATGGTACACTAAAAAGAACGAAGAAAAAAAGCTTTGAATGGTATAAAGAAGTAATAGCTACCAATGGGGCAAACTTATAAGGTGAAACCTATTTCAAGTAATTATAGGGGCTGTCCAAAAAGTGATTGTAGATCACTTTTTGGACAGCCCTTTTTACGCTTTTTTAGTAGATTACAAAGGTTGATATTTAGCGTTCTAGGTTAAGATAAGCCCTTATAGAGTCCTTAATAAACCATAGACTCTTTATTTTGCAGAAACTAACTAATAGTATGACTCTAGAATAAATCTTAAAAGGCGATCTACCAAAGGAAGAAGCGTTTACATCGTTTTCTACTGTTGCATTTATCACAGTCACATGATTTAAAATCGCATTGGTTTTTATTACAGTCTAATTTAAAATCGCAACGACATTTATCGCAGTCAAATAATTTAAAATCGCAACGACATTTATCGCAGTCACATGATTTGAAATCGCAACGATTTCTATTACAGTCTAATGATTCAAATTCACGTCTACATGACATAAAAAGCACAACCACCTTTCGTTTATATACATTAGGGTATGCTATTTTAATGCATGGAGAGTGGTTGTCCACCTATAGATTAAGAAATTGGCGGGTGTAGTGCTTATTAACGAAATTATTCTCTTTAATGGTGATATTATTATTTGTTGTTATTACAGATTATTCATTTTTACTATTTTCTCGTTTCCGCGAAGAGCTGGAAAAAGGCTTGCACGTAAATGCAGTCATGAAAAATGCTTTGAACTTTGTTAAAGAACCAATTGTATTCATTGGGAGTACAGTGTTACTAAGTATGGCAACACTATTCTTTGCTGTATATGAATCTTATCGTGGCTTTGACCAGTATTTGTTGTTGCAATAGAACTTATATTAATTGCATGTTTAACTCTGATGCCAGCTTTATTCGCTATTGCAGGAGAGAAGTCATTCTGGCCATCTAATCCGTGTAAACGTGCTGAAAAGAATGCAGGAAAATATAGTTTTTGGCCTAAGAAAGTTAAATAATTTTTGGAATGAAAGTAAGGTAGGGACAGAATAATTATTGAGTGTTAATGCTGCCTTAAGAAATCTTCCAATGATTTTTAAATAATTATTATGAAATAAAAGTAAATGAAAAGAGGAAGTTTTGAATAATCATTTTTCAAAACTTCCTCTTTTATTATTAACAAAACCGCAAATTGTAAAGTCAGTTCGTCAACCCTGAGATGAATCTAAATACAAGGAATAAATCCAATACACCATACAATGCATTGGATTTATATATTTTTTGAAGAGCAGGAAACTCTTTACTTATTCATTGTCTCGTTTAATCTGGTTAAACCGCACTTAATATGATAGTAGCTGCTGCGCCATGGGCTAAGGCCCCAGCCTCAGAAGTAATTTGTACAGATAACAAATCGAATTCATTGACAGTGAAACTAGCGGTAGTCGCGGCAGCAAAATTAGGAGGGTTCGGGCCATTTACTGTCGCTATAATTCCTGTACCTGTAAAAGTTACCCCGCCGTCCGTACTTCTAAATATTTCACCACTAACCGCCTGTCCAGCGGCTAAAGCTTTATCACGTATATTTAAAACTAAGCCTGTAATTGTTGAGGTCTGTGATATAACTACATTATCCCTCACAAATCCATCTGCTCCACCTTGTGAGGTACCTAATCCCATGAAATCACCATTGCCAATTGATTGATCTGAAGCCAAATAAATCAGCAATAAGCTTTCACCCGTAGTACCCGTAGCACCTGTGGCACCCGTAGCACCCGTAGCACCCGTAGCACCCGTAGCACCCGTAGCACCCGTAGCACCCGTAGCACCCGTAGCACCTGTAGGTCCTGTGGCACCCGTAG
>NZ_HG428745.1:0-7352 GCF_000380245.2 Bacillus massiliigorillae | reverse complement strand
TAGGTCCTGTGGCACCTGTAGCACCCGTAGCACCTGTAGGTCCTGTGGCACCTGTAGCGCCCGTAGCACCTGTAGCACCTTTACGTCCTCGTGGCCCTCTACAACAACATTTACATTTTCTATTTTCACATCTGCATTTTTCACGACCGAAATCTGAAGATTCAGATGATTCGCATCTGCATTTATTACACTCGAAATCCGAAGATTCTGGAGATTTACATCTGTGTTTTTTATGCTTACAATCTGTGGATTCAGAAAATTTACATCTACAATTGTGGATACCACATACCATACATCTTCTATGTTGTCCCAATTTTTACCTTCTCCTTTCATTCTAGCTACTATATCTTATGCCGCTATAAAAAATTGGATTAGACTAAAATCTTTTAAAATAGTTTTTTGTGAATAAAAATTTTAAAATTAGATATTTGAATTTAAGTGCCAGTCATGATATACCTTGATGAATCAGCCTTATATGTTGTCCTGATTTTTACTTTCTCCTTTCGTTCTAAGTGCTATATCTTATGTCTCTATAAAAAAATGGATTAGACTAAAATCTTTTAAAATAGTTCTTTATGAATAAAAATTTAAAAATTAGATATTTGAATTTAAATACCACTCATAATACGCCGTGATGAAACAGCTTTTTTAATATCAATTATCTGGGACTGTAATGGGATGATATAGATTTTCTTAATGAAACTTTATCTGTTAGAAGAAGTTAGCTTATACAAAGGAAAAAGGATTATTCAAAAAAAGACCGAAAGCCCATAGCTCTATATGTTCAATAAGTCTTCCTTCTAAGTAATTTATAAATATAGGAGAGAGCATAAAGAGGAACCGGAAAAATGGAAAGAAGCGTTTGGAAAGGTTTTCAATCCATTAGATTTAGTTTTTCCAAACATGGAATTAGGTACTTTTCAAGATCCACGTATGATGTTGAGAGAATTTAATGAATAAATAAAAAAAGCGCATGTACCCCAAATCACTTTTTGTGATTTGCGACATACACACGCGACGGTGCTGTTAAGTGTGTGGATGAATCTAAAAGTAGTGAGACACTCACAAAATGTAATCTATAGTTCATATTACGTTCATTTTATCTTTACATCAATAGCATGGAACAAGAAGATTTTCTGCTAGATTTGTAATCTTTGGTTCTTGTAATATCATTCATTGTTAATAAGAATACTAAACCTTTTTATTATTTTTATATAATTTTTATGCAAAAAACTCTTGAAACCGTTATCAAGCATAGTTATAATACAAATAGAAAAAGACAAACTGTAATTGAATACCTCTTACACAGGATTGTGACTGTTCGGCAGGCAAAACCTAAATTCATACCAAGGATACAAGATAATTGTATTCTTGGTATGAGTTTAGGTTTTTTATTTAGGCTAATAAGTAGGTGATGAAATATGAAAATCAAAAAAGTATTCAACAATAATGTAGTCTTAGTAGAAAATGATAATAATTCTGAAATGATTGTTATGGGGAGAGGTCTTGCTTTTCAAAAGAAATCAGGTGAAGATATTGATCCTTCCAATGTTGATAAAACATTTGTTTTAGAAACAAAAGGCCTATCAGATAAATTAGCTCATCTCATTAACGAAATTCCATCGGAACATTTGGATTTATCAGATGAAATTATCACCTATGCTAAATTAATGTTACCTGGGAAAATTAGTGATAATATTTATCTCACCTTAACTGACCATATTAGTTTTTCAATATCTCGCTTTCAACAAGGCTTAATACTCAAAAATGCGTTGCTTTGGGAAGTGAAGAAATTTTATCGTAATGAATATGAAGTTGCTTTACACGCATTACAAATCATTGAAAGGAAGACGGGTTATAAGCTACCTGAGGATGAAGCTGGTTCGATAGCTCTTCACCTTATTAATGCTCAGCAAAACCAAAATGATATGGAAGACACGATGAATATGACGAAAATGGTAAATGATGTTCTTACTATCGTTAAATATCATTATGGTTTAGAGCTAGATGAAAATTCAATTAATTACAGTCGCTTCGTTACTCATTTAAGATATTTTGCCTATAGATTGACTCATAATGAATCTACTATTGAAGGTGAGAAAGAATTATATGAACAAGTAAAGACAAAATATCCTGAAGCATATCAATGTACCCAAAAGGTAAAAGCTTATATTGAGTCCACTTATGATAAAAAACCAAACAAAGATGAAATGCTGTATTTAATGCTTCACATTCACCGTATTACATCACGGGAAAAACATAATAATTGAACCACAGGATTGTGACTGTTCGGCAGGCAAAACCTGAGTTGATTTTACTTATTCGAGTTCATTATTTCGAATAATTGATATCAATTCAGGTTTTTCTTTATATAAAAATAAAATAAAAGGAGTGCCATATATGAGCTATACAAGCTTAGCTAAAGAAATTCTCCAACATATCGGTGGAGAAAACAACGTAAACAGTTTAGTACACTGTGCTACTCGCTTACGTTTTAAAGTAAAAGACAGTAAAAAAGTAAATAAAGAAGCATTAGAAAATGTGAAGGGTGTTATTAGTGTTGTTCAAACGGGTGGCCAACAACAAGTAGTAATTGGTAACCATGTTTCTGATGTATTTAAAGAAATTAATAAAATCAGTAACTTCTCCAAAGAATCTAGTGAAACATCGGAAGAAAAAATATCACTATCCGGAAAAATATTTGAATTGATTTCTGGTACATTTACCCCATTATTAGCACCTCTTGCTGGAGCAGGTATGTTGAAGGCTCTTTTAGGTGTATTAGTTATGTTTGATTTGTTATCAGATCAAAGCGGTACGTATGCTATTTTATCTGCTGCTGGTAATGCTATTCTATTCTTCTTACCTATTATGATAGGTTTTACTTTAGCTACGAAATTAGGAGCTAACCCATATATGGGGGGGATTATCGGAGCCGCACTTTTAGAACCAAACTATACAGCTTTATTAGCTAATGGAGATACAAGTTCGTTCTTAGGAATACCAGTTATTTTGATGGACTATTCTTCTCAAATCGTACCGGCATTTATTTCAGTACTTATTTATGCTCAATTAGAGAAATTCTTGAAAAAAGTTATATATAAAGATTTACAAATGTTCTTAGTACCAATGCTTTCATTAATGATTATTGTACCATTAGCTGCTATTGCTTTTGGTCCTTTTGGAACTTATGTAGGTCAAATGGTTGCTGCAGGAATTAATTTCTTGAGTGAACATAGCGGACTATTAACGGGTGCCGTTGTTGGTGGCGCTATGGTTTTTCTTATTATGTTTGGATTACATTGGGCTCTTATTCCAATGAGTATTGAAAACTTAATGAACGGCGGAGACCCAATTGACCCTATGTGGGCAGCAAGTACCTTTGCTCAAATGGGTATTGCATTAGGTATTTTCTTAAAAACAAAAGACAAAGAAACAAAAGCTCTTGCCGGTTCAACTACTCTAACTGGATTACTTTCAGGTGTAACGGAGCCAATTCTTTATGGATTAATTGCAACTCATAAACGCACATTAAAATATGTTGTTATTGTCGGAGCAATCGGTGGTGCTTTCATTGGGGCATTTGGAGCTGAAAATAATGCCTTTGCACTTCACACGATATTTACACTAAGTGGTACAACTACACCGTGGCTTCCATACTTCTTTATGATTATCATGACAATAGGTGGAGCAGCAGCCTTAACATATTTCTTAGGTTATGAAGACAAAAAGAAACCACAAAATACTGATACAACAATTAAAGCAGGAGAACTACTTGTAAAAAAAGAAGGAATCGTTAGCCCCTTAACAGGAACTATTACTCCTTTAAATCAAGTAAAAGATGCTGTATTTGCATCTGAGGCGATGGGGAAAGGAATAGCAATTGAGCCAACTGTTGGTGAAGTTCATTCACCAGTAAACGGTATCATTACAACAATCTTCCCTACAGGACATGCTGTTGGTATTACATCAGATGATGGAGCGGAAATTCTCATTCATATTGGAATTGATACGGTTCAATTAGAAGGGAAATACTTCAATGCACATGTGAAAACGGGTGACAAAGTAACAAAAGGACAACATTTAATCGACTTTGATATGGAAAAGATTAAAAAGGCTGGCTATCTTGTAACAACACCTGTAATTATTACAAACACTGCGCAATATATGGATATCATTGAAACAAATAAAGAACAAATTGCTAAAAACGAAGATTTATTAACTCTAGTAATCTAATACATCTAACTGATTGGGAATGAACTCTGTTTATTCCCGGTTGGTTTAGCATATTTTGGAGGGACAAACAAAGATGAAAAGCTTCTCAAAACCATTTCCAAAAGATTTTTTATGGGGTGGAGCAACAGCAGCAAACCAAATAGAAGGTGCATACCAAGAGAATGGTAAAGGCCTTTCTACAGCAGACGTATTACCACATGGTGTTTTTAACCCACAAGATTATTCAATGGAAGGTTATTATCCTTACCACACTGCAATTGATTTTTATCACAACTACAAAGAAGATATCGCTCTTTTTGCTGAAATGGGTTTTAAATGTTTCCGTATGAGTATTGCATGGACTCGTATATTCCCGAATGGTGACGAATTAGAACCAAATGAAGAAGGTTTAAAATTTTATGATGACGTATTTGCTGAGTTAGCTACACATAATATTCAGCCTATCGTTACCATTTCTCACTATGAAATGCCGCTTGCTTTAGTGAAAAATTATGGAGGTTGGAAAAACCGTAAACTTATAGAATTTTATGAGCGTTTTGCTAGAACTCTTTTTACTCGCTACAAAGATCAAGTGAAATATTGGATGACATTTAATGAGATTAATTTTGTTATCCATGCTCCATTTACTGGTGGTGGACTTGAGTTTGAGGAAGGTGAAAATGTAAAAGATACGCAATATCAAGCAGCTCATCACCAATTTGTTGCCAGTGCTCTAGCAGTAAAGGCAGGTCACGAGATTAATCCGGATAGTAAAATTGGTTGTATGCTTGCTTATGCACCAACTTATCCTTATTCATGTAATCCAGAAGACGTATGGACGGCTATGATGTTAGACCGTGAAACTGTATTCTTCACAGATGTTCAAGTTCGTGGATATTATCCTTCCTATACAGAACGCTACTTTGCAGAACATAATATTACAATTAAAATGGAGCCTGGTGATGAAGAAATTCTTCGTACACATAAAGTAGACTACTTAGGTTTCAGTTACTATAACAGTGGTACGGCCTCTGCAACTCCTGAAAATCATAAGGCTTCTGATGGTAACTTACAATTAGGGGGCGTAGAAAACCCGTACTTAGAAGCATCCGAATGGGGATGGGAAATTGATCCGAAAGGCCTTCGAATTGCTTTAAATTCGTTATACGACCGTTACCAAATTCCTTTATTTATCGTTGAAAATGGTTTTGGTGCTGTTGATATTTTAGAAAATGAGACCGTAAATGACGATTACCGTATTAGCTATTTCCGTGATCATATTGCTGAAATGAAGGAAGCTATCGCTGATGGTGTTGACTTAATCGGTTACACTACATGGGGTCCTATTGACCTTGTAAGTGCTTCTACTGCTGAAATGAAAAAACGATATGGCTTTATCTATGTAGATAAGGATAACGAAGGTAATGGAACATTAAAACGTTACAAAAAGAAAAGCTTCAACTGGTACAAGAAAGTTATTGCTTCTAATGGTGAAGATTTAATTTAAGAATGTATAAAGGATAGTCGCAATCAAAGATTGATTACGACTATCCTTTTGTGTTTGGTATTATTTACCTTGATTTATGACAGACAAAAACGGTGATGTTGTGAAGTGGGGGAACAATCCCAAAGCAGTGCAAGAACATTTATGGCATGGATGTATTAAAGACGACTTTAGAAATTTATTCGCAGATATTTGAAAAGAGGGTAGCAGTTCATGTAGAGGAGAATCTTTCGAAAAAGAAGAGTCATTCGAAGGAAATTAAGTTGAGACAGAGAAAATGAGAAAAACCCTTGATAAACAAGGGTTTCAAGTGTATGGAGCATAGGGGGCTCGAACCCCTGACCTCAACACTGCCAGTGTTGCGCGCTCCCAGCTGCGCTAATGCCCCGAAATATTATTTATATTTCATTTTTATCCAATTTTCAGGAAATTGTCAATAGGGAATTCCTGTTTATAAGCTTTCAATTTCTACGGTTTGAATACCTTCTATATTAGAGATTGCTGTATATACGTCAACTGTTCTACGTTGATAGTGAATAGTTGTTTTTAACTGTATGAAATGGGTGGTTTCCATATCTTTAATTCGGATATTCTTGATTGAGATTCCTTCTTTTTGTATTTGATGAATGATATGCCCAATTTCTTGTTTATCAAATACAGTTAACTGTAACAATATTTCTTTTTGCCTCAGTTGCTTTGGTCCGATAATATTCATAATAAGCGGGACTATTTCAACACTTATTATGAGAAGAAACACGCCTGCAATTGCCTCTATATAAAACCCTGCTCCAACTGCTATTCCTAATCCAGCTGCTCCCCAGATCATTGCAGCTGTAGTTAATCCAGAAATACTATCATTTTCTCTGCGTAAAATAACACCTGCTCCAAGAAAACCGATACCAGAAATGATTTGAGCAGCCAGTCGTAGAGGATCCATAGTGATGTTAACATGGTCGCTACTTGGAAATAAATAAGCGGATTTTATTGAAACAATCGTTAATAAACAACTTACTATAGAAATGACAAGACTAGTTTTTAAACCGACAGGCTTTCTTCGTATCTCGCGTTCGATTCCTATAATTAATCCTAAAATGGCGGTTATACCCAGCTTTAAAAATATATCAAGCCTCGTTTGATAATCAATTATACTTGTGAAAATATCCATACCTTATCCCCCTTAATGTTAATGTTACGGTATATATATCTGAAGGGAATCTCTAAGTATATATTATATGTGATAGTAAAAAGAGAAGCATCAATGAATTAAAGGATTTATTCATTATTATCAATGAAGACAGGTAAATACTTTATTGATTTGGATAATAGAAGTTTGTATGATAAGAACAATATATTTTTAGGAGAATCTTATAGTTTTTCTAAAAAAATAAGTTTTTTTCAAAAAAACTATTGCGATATGATAAAAAACATGATAAATTATATCTTGTCCTTAAGACAAAGCGAGTTTAAGTGAAAAGCTGTTAGCTATTTTGAATTTCGAAAAAAGGTTGACAAAGTTTTGCTGAATGCTATAATAAGAAAGTCGCTCTTAACGACAAAAAGTTTTGGTAAAAAACTTATTGACAACAAAATCAGCTGAATGATATAATCAAAAAGCTGTTTTTGAAAAATGATC
>NZ_HG428746.1:51310-169917 GCF_000380245.2 Bacillus massiliigorillae | reverse complement strand
GGAACGAAAATTCTTTCTTGAAAAAAAACAAAGACCATGATAGAATCGTTAATGTCTTTGTGCAAAATAGTTTTGAAAGCAACCAAGATTAAATGTCTGGTAATGATGGCGAAGAGGCCACACCCGTTCCCATTCCGAACACGGAAGTTAAGCTCTTCAGCGCCGATGGTAGTTGGGGGTTTCCCCCTGTGAGAGTAGGACGTTGCCAGGCTTTTATTGTTCCGCAGTAGCTCAGTGGTAGAGCACTCGGCTGTTAACCGAGCGGTCGTAGGTTCGAATCCTACCTGCGGAGCCATATAATTGCTTCCATAGCTCAGCAGGTAGAGCACTTCCATGGTAAGGAAGAGGTCACCGGTTCGAGCCCGGTTGGAAGCTTTATTAATGCAAACAAACGGCCCATTGGTCAAGCGGTTAAGACACCGCCCTTTCACGGCGGTAACACGGGTTCGAATCCCGTATGGGTCACCATTTATTTTTAAAAACAATACTTTTTTTTGGAGGATTAGCTCAGCTGGGAGAGCACCTGCCTTACAAGCAGGGGGTCGGCGGTTCGATCCCGTCATCCTCCACCATTATCTTGCCGGTGTAGCTCAGTTGGTAGAGCAACTGACTTGTAATCAGTAGGTCGAGGGTTCGACTCCTTTCGCCGGCACCATATATTACGCGTGGAGGGGTAGCGAAGTGGCTAAACGCGGCGGACTGTAAATCCGCTCCTTAGGGTTCGGCAGTTCGAATCTGCCCCCCTCCACCATTTATTTTTTAAGAAAGTGGACAAGTTAATAAACTTACCACCTATTTTTATAGAATTCATTGATGGGCTATAGCCAAGCGGTAAGGCAACGGATTTTGATTCCGTCATGCGAAGGTTCGAATCCTTCTAGCCCAGCCATCTAGAGAGCCATTAGCTCAGTCGGTAGAGCATCTGACTTTTAATCAGAGGGTCGAAGGTTCGAATCCTTCATGGCTCACCATTTTACATATTAATATTGGGGCCTTAGCTCAGCTGGGAGAGCGCCTGCCTTGCACGCAGGAGGTCAGCGGTTCGATCCCGCTAGGCTCCACCATTATACTACATACTATTATTTCGCTATAAACCATTTTGGTTTATAGCTTTTTTTATGCCCTTTTTTAGGATAAAATATATGGTAGACAATGGAAAAGGGGGATGCGGATGAACAAGCAAATTTCCATTATTGGTGTACCTATGGATATGGGGCAGAAGCGTAGAGGAGTTGACATGGGACCGAGTGCTATTAGGTATGCTGGTGTTGTGGAGAGGCTAGAAAATCTAGATTTTGTTGTACATGATCTTGGTGATATGGTCGTTAAGCATAACCTGAAAGAGAATGTAATAAAGAAGGACTCTAATAATATTGAAATAGTAGCCCAAGTGAATGAGAAGTTAGCACATGAATTAGATAATGTAGTATCGCAAGGGCATTTCCCACTTATTCTGGGTGGAGATCATAGTATTGCAATTGGCAGTATAGCAGGAATTGCAAAACATTATAAAAATTTAGGTGTGATTTGGTATGATGCCCATGGTGATTTAAATACAATGGAAACAAGTCCATCTGGTAATGCCCATGGTATGTCATTGGCTGCAAGTTTAGGATGGGGAGATGCTTCACTCACTACTGTTTTACAATATTCACCGAAAATAAAGCCTGAGAATATTGTTATCATTGGAGCTAGACAGCTTGATAAGGGTGAAAAAGATATTATTAAAAAGTTAAATATCAAAGTATATACAATGCATGAAATAGATCGTCTTGGTATGGCTACAGTCATAGAAGAAACAGTTGCTTATTTAAAGGATAAAACAGATGGTATTCATTTATCTTTAGATTTAGATGGATTAGATCCTACTGATGCGCCTGGAGTTGGAACACCTGTGTTGGGTGGAATAAGCTATCGGGAAAGTCACTTAGCAATGGAGATGCTTGCAGAGTCTGGTCTTATTACATCTGCTGAGTTCGTAGAAGTAAATCCCATCCTAGATGAAAGAAATAAGACAGCTACTGTTGCTGTTGCTTTAATGGGTTCTTTGTTTGGGGAAGTGCTCTTATAGAAATGAAAGCGGTTGTATGATAATTGATTGAAAAATCATATTTTAAATATGTTAAGCAGGTATTAGATTTCAGTTTAATAGAAAGTGCCAAATAGAGGTGCTTTAAATGTGATTGAAAATCACGTTTAGGGTAGCCTCTTTCTTGTGAGATAAATATATTTAACGATGAGTTCATCTAGTTGTTTGCTGAGTGCTATGACATCTTGATGATTTATGGAGGTATGAGAGGCAAGGATTATCATTTTTTTTCGAGTCTGTTCAATTTTTTGCTGAAGTTGACAAACTTCTTTCATCATGATATATTCCACCTTTCATTAAAATTGACATGTCATTTAATACCCATCTTCGACGTTTTATAAACGAAGAAAGTGAAAATTTGTTAAGATAAAGTAGATATTTATTTGAAACCTTTATGCTTACGATACGTAAATATCGTATAGCCGCATAGGGCGGAGGTCAAAAAGGAAATGGAATTACTGGTTAAACAAAGAATAAAGCAAGTTTTGAAGGGAGATCAAAACGCCTACGGGGAATTGGTTGAAATCTACAAAGATAAAGTATTTCAGCTTTGTTTTCGTATGCTTGGTAATCGACATGAGGCAGAAGATATGGCACAGGAGGCATTTGTTAAGGCATATGTAAACATACACACGTTTAACATAAAGCTCAAATTCTCTACATGGCTGTATCGTATTGCAACCAATTTGTGTATTGATCGAATAAGGAAAAAGAAACCTGATTACTATTTAGATGCAGAAGTAGCAGGAACAGATGGGTTGAATATGTATTCGCAGATTGCGTCAGATGCGGAAGATCCATCAGATGAAGTAGAAAGCCTCGAATTACATGATACGATTCAGAAAGAAATTATGAAGCTTCCTGAAAAGTATCGAACCGTAATCGTTTTAAAGTATATTGAAGAATTATCGCTGAAAGAAATCGGTGAAATACTAGATATGCCAATTGGCACAATTAAAACTCGAATCCACCGAGGACGAGAAGCTTTAAGAAAGCAATTGAGCAATTTATAAAAAAGCAGGTGGTTATTTTGAAATGTTCAAATGAAATGATAGAATATATGCATGAATATTTAGATAATGAAATAAGTGTGGAACATGAAGGTATTCTGCGACATCATCTGCAAGATTGTGGAGATTGCCAAGCTCATTTTCATGAATTAAAAAAAGCAATCCTATTTGTCCAAAGTACGTCTAATATGGTAGCACCTTCTGGTTTCACACAAAAGGTAATGGCGAATTTACCGAAAGAGAAAAGAAAAGTCGGAATGACAAGATGGTTTAAAAATCATCCGCTTTTAACAGCAGCTTCACTATTCGTTGTGTTAATGGGAAGTGCATTACTAACGCATTGGAAGGAAGATTATCAGTTTTCATTTTCGAAGCAACCTGAATTAGTCGTTGAAAATGATACGGTTATTGTACCGGCAGGAAAGACTGTTTCAGGAGATGTTGTTGTCAGAAATGGTAATATCAAAATAGAGGGTGAAGTTGATGGCAATGTCACCGTCATTAATGGGGATAAATATCTTGCATCAGCAGGTCATGTTTCAGGTGAGATTGAAGAGGTAGATGAAATATTTGAATGGCTTTGGTATAAGATTAAAGACGGTACTAAACAATTCATGAATATGATAAAAAACCCTGAAGATGTTCAGTCATCCAACTAGTGTGGATGGCTTTTTTGTGTTTAATTAATATGCTTAGAACGGAGTTTTTTTAGATAATGAGCGTATGCTTTTTATGGGTGTTTGGTTATTATATGATATAATAGTGAAGTTATCGAAAATTTAAAAGGTAGTTTCATACTTAAAAAATGGAGGAAGTAACATGTCATTAGCTAACTTTACTTTCTTTGATATCATTACGAATGTTGCGGATATTATCATAGTATGGTTCGTTATATATAAATTATTAATGGTTATTAAAGGCACTAAAGCCGTTCAATTATTAAAAGGTATTTTTGTTATTGTTGTTGTAAGAAGTTTAAGTGGTTTATTTGGTTTGAATACACTTGAATGGTTAATGGATCAAGCGATGGATTGGGGATTTATTGCTATCATCGTTCTATTCCAACCTGAATTAAGACGAGCACTAGAACAATTAGGTAGAGGGAAATTATTCTCTAGAAGTGCTTTCCAAGAAGAAAATGAAAGAGAACTTACAGTGGAAGCTATTGCAAAAGCAACAGCTTATATGGCAAAGCGACGTATAGGAGCTCTTATATCAATTGAGAGAGAAACTGGCTTGACGGAATATATCGAAACAGGTATTAGTTTAGATTCAAAGATTTCCTCAGAGCTATTAATTAATATTTTTATTCCAAATACGCCATTACATGACGGTGCTGTGATTATTCAAAAGAATAAAGTAGCAGCTGCGGCATGCTATTTACCTCTATCAGAAAGTCCATTCATCTCTAAAGAGTTAGGGACAAGGCATAGAGCAGCTCTTGGTGTCAGTGAAGTAACAGATAGTTTAACTGTTATTGTATCTGAGGAAACAGGAGCTATATCATTAGCTAGAAATGGTGAGCTTCACCGAAACCTTAACCCTGAAGAATTCAAAGAGATGTTAATGAAAGAGTTAGTTGATGTATATAAATCACCAACTCAGACTCGATGGAACTGGAGGGTGAAGAAAAATGGATAAATTGATTGAAACCCCTTGGTTTATGAAAGTAATAGCTTTATCATTAGCAGCTCTATTATTTATATCTGTTAATTTTGATAGTAAGAAAATAAATTCCTATAATACACCGTCTGATAAAGATACACAAGTTGTGGAAAACGTACCAGTTGAAGTTTATTATGATCGAGATAATTTAGTAGTTACAGGTGTTCCAAAAACAGTTGATGTTAAATTAAATGGTCCAAAGAATATCATGATTCCGGCTGCAACGCTACGTGACTTTAAAGTATACGTAGATTTATCGGATCCTGAAATAAAATTAGGAACAAAAAGAGTTTCCCTTAAAATTAAGGACTTAAATGAAAAAATCAGCTATACGATTGAACCAGCTACTGTTGAGGTATCAGTACAGGAGAAATTAACAAAGGAATTTACAGTAGAACCTGAGTATGACCGCACTCTTTTAGCAGAAGGTTATATTGCTGAAGAGCCAAAAGTAAAACCTGGAAAAGTAAAAATTACAGGTGCTAAAGATGTAATCGAAAAAATTGCTTATGTTAAAGCTATTATTAACATCAAAGCAGGTGCTAATGATACCATCTATCGTGAAGTACGAGTACAAGCATTAGATCGTGATCTGAATAAATTAGATGTATCTATTAATCCAAATGTTGTAGAAGTAGAAGTTCCGATTAAGAGCCCTACGAAAACGATGAAGATTGAACCAGTTGCTAGTGGAAATACAAAAAAAGGAATCGAGATTGAAAGTATTACAACTGAACCGAAAGAAATAACATTGTTCGGGAAAAAATCAGTTTTAGATGCTATGAATGCTTTTCAAATTCCTGTCGATATAAGTAAGATTGAGAAAAATACGGTGTATAATGTTGCCATTGAACTTCCAGATGGTATTAAGGCATCCTCTGTTCAAGAGGTGAAAGTAAAGGTATCCGTCACTTCTAAGAAAGGTGAGGGGGATACTGACGAGACTACTGGTGACAAAAAGCCAGAAGAGGAACAACCGAATGGTGAAGAAGCGAATGCATCGAAAACATTCTCAAACATTCCGATACATTATGGGAATTTAGGAGATGAATTTGACCTCGCTTTTATTTCACCGAGCGGGGGTAGTACAAGTGTTTCAGTCACAGGAAAGCAAAGTGATCTTAACAGTTTAAAGGCATCTGATATTCAAGTTTCAATCCAAGTTGATGATTTGCAAGAAGGTGAACATACCGTACCAATAAAAATAGAAACGCCAGCAAACATTGATGGAAAAGCATCTGACTCAACAGTGAAAATTTCGATTACGAAGAAAACAGCAGAAACTTTTTGAGATACCAATCCACGAAGTATGCTTTCGTAATATCTTAAAGTAGTGTAGAGAAGAAGATAGTAAAAATGATTGGTTCATATAAATATCAGTGTATTATAAGTCACTGATGCTAGGATGACTTTATTGTGCAATTTCACAATAAAACACATGAAGGAGAGAATTTTATAATGGGTAAATATTTTGGTACTGACGGAGTAAGAGGCGTGGCAAATAGCGAATTAACGCCTGAGTTAGCTTTTAAATTAGGGCGCTTCGGAGGGTACGTACTAACAAAACATACGGACCGTCGTCCAAAGGTATTAATTGGTCGCGATACTCGTATTTCTGGACATATGCTTGAAGGAGCATTAGTGGCAGGCTTACTATCCATTGGAGCAGAGGTTATGCGCCTTGGCGTTATTTCTACACCTGGTGTCTCATACTTAACTAAAGCGTTAAGTGCTGAAGCAGGTGTTATGATTTCAGCTTCACACAATCCTGTTGCAGATAACGGGATTAAATTCTTCGGAAGCGATGGTTTTAAATTATCTGACGATCAAGAAGCTGAAATTGAGGAATTAATGGATTTATCTGAAGATACATTGCCAAGACCGGTAGGTAAGGACTTAGGTCAAGTTAACGATTATTTCGAAGGTGGCCAAAAGTATTTATCATATTTAAAACAAACAGTAGACGAAGATTTCACTGGTTTACATGTTGCTCTAGACTGCGCACACGGTGCGACATCTTCATTGGCTACGCATTTATTTGCTGATTTAGAGGCTGACATCTCTACAATGGGATCAGCTCCAAACGGATTAAATATTAACGAAGGCGTTGGTTCAACACATCCAGAAGCATTAGCAGCATTTGTGAAAGAAAAAGGCGCAGATGTTGGTTTAGCATTTGATGGTGATGGAGACCGCATTATTGCTGTTGATGAAAACGGTGAAATAGTAGACGGAGACCATATCCTTTATATTTGTGGTAAGTATTTAAAAGAACAAGGTCGTCTAAAACAAGGTACAGTTGTTTCTACAGTTATGAGTAACTTAGGTTATTATAAAGCATTAGAAGCGCAAGGAATTAATAGTGCACAAACGGCTGTTGGAGATCGTTATGTAGTAGAAGAAATGAAGAAGAATAATTATAATCTTGGTGGAGAACAATCAGGTCATATTATTTTCCTTGATTACAACACAACAGGAGATGGCTTATTAACAGGTCTTCAATTAGTAAACATTATGAAAGCTACGAAAAAGCCACTATCTGAGCTTGCAGCTGAAATGAAGAAATATCCTCAAAAGCTTGTGAACGTTAAAGTTACTGATAAATATCATGTGACGGACAATGCGAAAGTAGCTGAAATCATTTCTGAAGTTGAAGCAGAAATGAATGGAAATGGTCGTATTCTTGTACGTCCTTCTGGTACAGAGCCTCTTGTGCGTGTAATGGCAGAAGCTCCAACACAAGAGCAATGTAACGAATATGTAGAACGTATTTGTGCAGTTGTAGAAAAAGAAATGGGGCTATAAGAGTTTAGTTCATATATTTTTCTTGAATTTAGGTTTAAGAAAATGAAATATAAGGTACATGAATATGCATAAGAAGCACACATTTGCTTCTTATGCATATTTTGTTTGTAAGGGGAAAATACCTTTAAGTGAGATATTGGGACAAATTTACACTATTGTTGACGAATTGATTAACTTAAGGTATGATTATTTTGCTTTTGGTTTACACACTCTAAAGCGAAGCTCCAAATTTTAAGAAAGGATTAAGTAAGTAGTAAGGTTAGATAAAATGATGATTATAAGCGCCTGAACTAAACCCGGTGGGGCTGTTTAGTTGACGAGGTGGAGGTTTATCGATTTTTCGGCGGGTACCTCCCAGTTGAAATGCACAGCTGTAGATTTCTTCTCCAAAACAAAAGGGTAACCTTTTCGACAAAGAGTGGAAAATGCATAAAACTAAAATATTAAATGATCAGAGATGAGGGGACAAGTTTGTCCCTCTCGGGCATACTTGTTCCCTTCTTTCTATATTAGGAGGAACAAATATGTGTGGTATCGTTGGATATATAGGAAATCAAGATGCGAAAGAGATTTTGCTTAAAGGCTTAGAAAAGCTTGAATATAGAGGGTATGATTCAGCGGGAATCGCTGTTATGAATAATTCTGGCGTACAAGTGTTCAAGGAGAAAGGTCGAATCGCAGACCTACGCGAAGTAGTGGATGCATCCGTATTTGCACAAACAGGTATCGGACATACACGTTGGGCAACTCACGGTGTACCAAGTACAGTTAATGCACATCCACATCAAAGCACTTCAGCACGCTTTACACTTGTTCATAACGGAGTAATCGAGAATTATCAAATCTTAAAGCGTGAGTATTTACAAGATGTTACTTTTAAAAGTGAAACAGATACAGAAGTAATCGTTGCTCTTATTGAGAAATTCGCTCAAGAAGACAATTCTACTGTTGAAGAAGCGTTCCGTAAAACGCTATCGCTACTAAAAGGATCTTACGCTCTAGCTCTTCTAGACGAGCAAAATAATGGAACAATCTTCGTAGGGAAGAACAAAAGTCCACTTCTAATTGGTATTGGTGAAGACTTCAATGTTGTTGCTTCAGATGCAATGGCAATGCTACAAGTAACAGACCAATTCGTAGAGCTAATGGATAAAGAAATCGTTATAGTAACACAAGAAACAGTTACGATTAAGAAGCTTGATGGCACAATTGTAAAGCGTGAAGCATATACAGCAGAACTAGATGCAAGTGATATTGAAAAAGGCACATACCCTCATTACATGTTGAAGGAAATCGATGAGCAACCACTTGTAACTCGTAAAATCGTTCAAGCATACCAAAATGAGCAAGGTGAACTAACAATTGCGGATAATATTCTAGAAGCGATGAAAGATACAGATCGTATCTATATCGTAGCTTGTGGAACAAGTTATCATGCTGGGCTTGTTGGAAAACAGTTCATTGAAGGTATGTCTCGTATTCCAGTTGAAGTACATGTAGCTTCAGAATTCAACTACAATATGCCGATTCTATCTGCTAAACCGTTATTCATCTTCATTTCACAAAGTGGGGAAACAGCGGATAGCCGTGCTGTGCTTGTATCTGTTAAGGAACTTGGTCATAAAGCTCTTACGATTACAAATGTTCCAGGCTCAACGCTTTCTCGTGAAGCGGACTATACACTTCTTCTACATGCTGGTCCAGAAATCGCAGTAGCATCTACGAAAGCATACACTGCTCAAATTGCCGTTCTAGCGATCCTAGCAAACGTTACAGCGACTGCAAAAGGATTAGAATCACAACTTGATTTAGTGCAAGAACTAGGTATTGTGGCGAATGCAATGGAAGTATTATGTGATTCAAAGGAACAATTCGAGGGCCTTGCTCGCGAATTCTTATCTGTAACACGTAATTGCTTCTTCATTGGTCGTACATTGGACTTCTTCGTAGGTCTTGAAGGTGCCTTGAAGCTTAAAGAAATTTCCTATATTCAAGCGGAAGGTTTCGCAGGTGGCGAGCTAAAACATGGTACAATTGCCTTAATCGAAGAAGGCACACCAGTTATCGCTCTAGCTACTCAAGAAGCTGTTAACCTAAGCATTCGCGGTAACGTAAAAGAAGTCGTTGCTCGTGGTGCAAATCCGTGCATTATTTCAATGAAAGGCTTAGAAGAAGCAGATGATAGCTTTGTTCTACCAGCCGTGCACGAATTATTAACACCTCTTGTCTCTGTTATTCCGTTACAACTTATTGCTTATTACGCTGCTTTACATCGTGATTGCGATGTTGATAAACCACGTAATTTAGCTAAAAGTGTTACGGTTGAGTAAGAATTGGATTTAAATTTCAAACTGTGTACAACGACATTAATGTTGGTAACTAACTTAAATAAACACGAAGTGGAATTATCACTTCGTGTTTATTTTGTGTGTCTGGCTAAGGATGTAGTCTATAGGGTGACCCTAGATATCCGGCTTTAAAATAAAGCTCTTTTTGTAAGGTTTCTTTCTCTCCAAGAATGCTTAAACCTGACTTTCGCCTTTTACTACATCAAGACCAATGAATGGATTCATGTTTACCCTTCCTATTAATCAATTCGTTGGTAACCCTTATGGCTGCTTATAGTGTCATAGCTTTGCTTGTTATACGAGATCCACGTCCCAACCAGCTTCAATCATGCTTCTATAAGTAGGGGCGAACGGTTTAGTTGTCGGGATTAAATCCCACGGGTGCGGTCGTTCTACCCCAGCTACTATTAGTATTCTAGAACCTAAATAAAAAGGTCAACCAAGGATTACATTAGTCGTTGCTGCTTCAATTATTTCAAGTCTTGTAACATTTTCATAATAAGATTTGTAGAGTGTAGCGCTGCTGTGTATGAAGTTATCGAATGATATACCTGACTCTTTCCCTGCAATATCAGATAGCGCACGAACAATTACGAATGGCACTTTGTAGTTGTAGCAAATTTGCGCCACAGCTGCTGCTTTCACTAATTTTTCATCTGGAAGATAAGCGGCTGGCATTTGTGGTTCTTGACCCCATTCATAATTGAATGCAGTTGCATCCACTTCATGATGACGAACTTCTGTTGAAATAACAACGTCACCAATATTTAATGAGTGATGGACACCACTAGCTGAACCTGTGTTAATTATGCAATCAGGTTGATATCGATCAAGTAGGATAGATATCAACCTGAAAACTATAAGAAATTTAAAGAAGAATGGTATCAAACGAGTGGATGGTGCATTCATCAACTCGGATCAAGGATTCCACTATGCCAATCCTTGATTCCAAAAAGCTTGTGAAGAAAAAGGAGTTAGAACAGTCAATGTCCTACAGGTGGAAATTGTTGGGATAACACTCCTCAAGAATCGTTCTTTGGGTATTTTAAAGATGAAACAGATTTAAAATCATGTGAAACACTGGAAGATATAAAAAGGGAAAATAAAGGCTATATTACAATCATTATCGAGGTCAGTGGAACCTAAAGAAGATGACGCCTACACAATACAGACATCATCTTCTTCAAGTTGCTTAGAGCTTTTTTAAAAATGTCCTTTACAAAGGGTACACTTTACTTTTGTACATCATTTCCTAAGTTTCTTTTTATAGGTTCTTTTTTAATAGTAATGCTGCCAAATTTGTTTAATAACGAAGTTTCAGAAGTGCTTCTTTTATGTCTTCATCTTCTATTAAAATGTTATGATAGCGCTGCGTGATTTTAGTTAGAGCGACATCATGATGGAAAAAATCCGTGAAAAACTTTACGAGTGGCGGCGATTGAGTTCGAATTGCTTGCCAACTGTCTTCTTCCATTCCCGCAAACAACATTTCAATCTCATCAACAATTAAAATTCTGCCTCGTTCCAACATATCATGATTTTGATTAGGGATTAGAGTGTAGACAGTTGGGATAATAGTATTGACTTTTCCAATTACGTGAATAACTACTTCCAAACCATCCTGATATTTTTTCTCAAGTAAAGGCAAATGATTTTGTAGATCATCTTCCCACATGGAGATAAAAATAGATTTTGTCGCTTTCTGTGATAACTCCTTTATCATAGAGGTGATTGATTGATTCTCTTTTAATGTCCAAACTCGATCATCCACTTCCATTTCCACTACCTCTATTTTTTTCAGTTCTTCTATATCTGAATCAAAGTCTATTTTTAATTTTTCAATTAACGCATCCATCGGCAATGCAGTGTATAAGCGCTTCTTCTCAACAGTCGTTTCTAACAAAATTCCTTTAACTACAAGCCTATTTAAAACTTCATAGATTTTTGTACGAGGTACGCCAGATCGTTTTACAATTGCCGTCGCATCAAGAGCTTGATTAACGGAAATAAGTGATGTATACACTTGACTTTCATACTGTGTAAAACCAAATTTTTGAAGCATAAAATCTCCTCTTTTATAAATAATTTTAGTTCTTTCCATTAGCATAAACCAATCTATAAGGTAAATTCCACTTGTTTTTATAAATTCAAATGATATACTTGTGATTATGTTACCTCTTTAGTGGTAACATAATTTTAAAAACAACGAGGTGTTTTATGGATAAGCGAGTGTACTTACTAACAATCGTTTCTTTTGTTGTTGGTTTAGTAGAATTAATTTTAGGGGGTATTCTTCACTTAGTTGCCCTAGATTTCAATGTTTCACTTGGACGAGCAGGCATGTTAATTTCAATTTTTTCCTTTATGTATGCCATTTCTGGGCCCATTCTTTTATCAACAACTTCTAAAGTTGAAAGAAAAAAACTCATATTGATTACATTGCTTGTATTCCTTTTTGCGAATGTAATTGCTTGGTTAAGCACAGGCTACAGCATGCTTTTGCTTGCTCGAGTGTTATCGGGCATATGCGCATCCTTATTGATATCTTTATGTGTAACCATTGCCTCAAATATCGTATCGGAAGCATATCGTGCTCGGGCAATAGGAGTCGTCTTTATGGGTGTAACCGGCTCATTAGTGCTTGGTGTTCCGTTGGGATTAATGCTTGGTAATTCTTTTGGCTGGCGTGCACCATTCTTACTTATAGTTATCCTTACAGTCATATCCATTATTTTAATTTATTTCTTCATGGAAAAAATTGAGTCTAAATCATGTATACCATTAAAAAAACAACTAAAAGATCAGCTGCTCTCATTGAAAAGCAGGAAAATTTTATTGATACAGTTAACATCCTTTTTCTTCATATCGGGACATATAATACTCTATTCTTATCTCACTCCATATTTGGAAACAACTTTGGGATTAGAAGGTTACGGAATTAGCATCATTTTATTGATTTTTGGAGTAGCTGCTATTATTGGTGGTGGCCTTGGAGGAGTTTTATCTGATCGCTTCGGACCTCAAAAAAGCATAATCGGTATAATTATTGTTTTCACCATATCGCTTATTGCACTTCCATTTTCAATAAAGTTTTTCCCTTTATTTATTGTTGTATTGATGATTTGGAGTATGCTAAGTTGGGCAATATCACCTGCCATACAAAGTTACTTAATCGTCTCTGCTCCAGAGACTTCTGATATTCAACAGAGTATAAATAACTCAGCCACACATTTTGGTATTGCACTGGGTTCTATGATTGGTGGAGTTGTAATTGAATATTCTAGAATCGAAATTAATCCTATAGTTGGTGCAGTATTTTCATTATTTTCCCTTTTCGTTGTGTCTTTAACTATGATTAAAGGTAAGAAAACTCAAAAAAATAACTAAATAAATGAAAAGATAAGAAAATCCACAAATAATTAGATGAAGTTGGACCTGAGTTTTTACAATCTGCCTACAAGAAAGTTTCAGGATGGTTCTTATGGATTGGAAAACAAAGTAAAGGAAAGAGACCTCCTTTTTATTATCCCCGTCATTCCTAGAGATAGTGAAAAAATGCAGTGTACTAAACAATGAATATTAATTTAATGTATTTGAGGGTTGAAGAATAAGATGAATTGGATCAAGAAAAAGGGGACTAATAGTGATTAACTGGAGGTCAATTTACGAATTTGCTATTACTTTTAGGTATGACCATATTAGAAAAGAACAAAGGGATGGTCGTTATCATGCATTAAATTGTGTTCAAATGTACTTCTTTATTCAACAAATCAGCTAATAGAAGCTCTTTTAAAAGATAGTATTCGTATGATGTGGCTAGCGCAAGGATATGAACCAAGATATCACACCATTAATAGGTTCCGTGTACAACCTGAAGTAAAAGAACTACTTCGTCAATGCTTTGTCCAATTCCTCACGCTATTAGTAGAAGAGAAACTGATTGGCCAAGAAGGTATTTTTATTGATGGAACAAAAATTGAAGCGAATGCGAATAAATTTACGTTCGTTTAGAAGAAATCCACCGAGAACTATCATAACGGATTGATTGAAAAATCAAACCAACCTTACAATGAGCTATTAGAAAAAGAAATCATGCCTGAAATTGAACGAGAAAGTGCAGAACAATTAACTGTGGAAGAGCTCAAACAAATGGTTCAAAACGTAGACAATGTCGCTTCTGAATATGACCAAAAAATTGAAATATCAAAGGGACTTTGAAATCTTCGGTACACGAAATAGCTATTCAAAGACAGATTTCGATGCTACATTTATGCACATGAAAGATGACTATATGAAAAATGGTCAATTGAAGGATTCTTGAAGGCTAATTTACGTTTCACTCGATTTTCTGTTCGAGGAAAATCAAAAGTTGAAAACGAAATGGGCTTCGCATTAATGGCCGTTAATTTACGGAAATTAACGGCCAACAAAGAAGTTAAGAACTGGAGTCATAGAAGAAAAACAGAAAAACGTGAAATGGAGCAAACTCTATTTCACGTTTTTCGTTTTAGGAAGCTAGTTATGTCCCAGCCTCTTTTTAGTTTACTAACGGAGCAAAATTATACTAAATGCTGATATACCATGTAACTCAATGTATCGATGGCTTGTTTTTCATCAAGCGAATTAAGTAATTCAATGAATTCATAGCGTTGAGCAATGATAATTTTGCCTACCGTTGGGGGTTCTGCTTCCGTTGTAATGTAGAGCTGATTTTTATACAAATACAAAAACAAAGGTGTGTTTTCATCCTCGTCAAGGGCAGCTTTCGCATAATTTATTAATTCTTTAAACATGTCATTAAACATCATAAAAATCCCCCCGATGATTTATTGTATCAATATTGAAGGAATTTAGTATCAATGATTGTCCTATTGCCTTTAAATATTGCTCCAGTATTTCTAAATTACGTTCATTCTGCGCCTTATAATGCATTTGAAGCTGAATAAAGATTAGTAATGACTGTTTTTCAATTTTTAATCACTTTTTCATGTCAATCTCAATTCTCTTTGCTAAGTCCGGTGATACTTTATTGAAATACTCCATAACTTTCTTTCTAATATCATCAGATATGACTTTCAAATCACCGGCTAAATTATCGGCTAGATGTTCCTTTTCTAATGGAGTTAATCTCGTATAGAATTCACTAGCCTGCCCAAAATCGTCTTGCTTTTTTATAGAAGTTCTTTCTAAGTTTCCTTTAACATATCTTCCATCGCCACTTGTAATTTGATTGGCTGGCGTCCAATTTCGCTGTTGGTTTACCGGTAATTTGCGAAATTCAGCTCCGATTCTTCTTCTTTGGGATTCACTATAAAAATTGGCACGGCCCTGGAGTATTTTATCATCAGATAATTCTGCACCATCTAGTAAATTTGTAGGGGAGAAGGCGACTTTTTCTACTTGTTCCATATAATTATCTGGATTTTTATTTAGTACCATTTTGCCTACTGGAATTAGGGGGTAAGCTTTTTCATCCCATACTTTTGTATCGTCTAAAGGATCATAAGCAAGAATGGCTTCATCCTTTGGGTCCATGAGCTGAACATACAAACCATATTCCACCGGTTTTCCACTTGCAATTGCATCGTATAAATCTTTACCAGCGTAATCAGGATTTTCTGCGGATAGTCTATTGGCTTCTTCACGACTAATGTAGTCTATACCTTCAAAGGGGTACCAATGGTATTTAACGTACTTTCTAATACCTTGTGCATTTCTCCAAACATATGTATTTACACTATGTCCTGGAATGTGTCGAAGGCTTCTTATCGTACCAGCATCAGAGTATAAACGTACTATAAAATGGATCGATTCAGGAGATTTTGCTACAAACCCCCAAGACCTATTAGGGTCAATTAAATTATTTTTTGGTGAAGGTGAGAATGCTTTAATAAATTCCGGAAATCGTATCGCATCACGAATAGAAAAGACAGGAATGTGATTACATAAAAGGTCAAAAACGCCATCTTTTGTATAAAACTTTGTAGCAAAACCACTTACATTTCTAGATGTATCGGGTGTTCCCTTCGTACCGACAGCTAATGAAAAGCGGACCATAATAGGAACCTTCTGATTAGAATTTTGTAAAAAGCTTAGTTTTGTGTGTTCAGACATCGGATATATCGTTTGAAAATAACCAAATGCACCAAATCCTTTCGCATGAACAGGTCTTTCTAAAATCTTTTCATGAATAAATTCGTGTAAAGTTTCGTGCAGTATACTATCTTGTTCCAGTATAGGCCCCCTAGAGCCGATTGTCTGGGAATGGAGTTTAGTTGGCTCAGTGGAGATGTCTCGATTCTCATAGTGGCTTTCTTTTAATAAGGAATGCCTTTGTTTATGATGTTTTTCATTCACTCTTATAGCCTCCCGAATTTAAATTCCATCAATCGTTACAAAATATGATTTTTAAGGTTTGAATATGTATCTTATACCTTTATTTTCAACTAAAGTTAGTATCCTTTTTCGGAGAAAAAAAGGATAATCAATTCTTTTATAAATAACATATTTAGTTATGGTATAGAAGAATCCATTTTTGTCACTCTTTTTTCAAGATGGATTCTCTTTGCTTTTTTCTAACTAAAGGTTTGTAAAACACTATTGAACAGACTTTATTCCAAACCAGCACTAATTGAAGATGATATAATTTTCCTAACTGCAAAAGGGGGAAAACACATTGCAAGCCAAATGCATAAAATTCCACGAGTTCGGCACTCCTCAAAAGGTGCTACAAATTGAAGATAAACATATAGAATCACCAAAAAGCAATGAAGTATTAGTCCGAATGCTAGCAAGACCCATCAATCCATCCGACTTAATTCCGGTAAGAGGCTCCTATGCACATCGAATTTCTTTGCCCAATATACCTGGCTATGAAGGAGTTGGTATTGTAGAAGAAGTCGGCTCTTGCGTTTCCAAAGATCTTATTGGTAAACGTGTTTTACCTTTACGTGGAGAAGGTACATGGCAAGAGTATGTAAAAACAACAGCGGAGTTAGCCATTTCTATACCAGAGTCAATCGATGATTTCACAGCTGCACAAATGTATATCAATCCCGTTACGGCATGGGTAGCTTGTACGGAAGCTCTACAATTGAAGCCTAATGATGTTTTATTGGTTAACGCTTGTGGTTCCGCAATTGGTCATTTGTTTGCACAAATGTCTCAGATAATTGGTTTCCGATTAATTGCGGTGACAAGGAATAGTAAACATACAGAAGAGTTACTACATCTCGGTGCTTCTTATGTCATAGATACGTCTACTATGCCACTCCGTGAAACAGTGATGGAAATAACATATGGAAAGGGTGCAGACGCGGCGATTGATTCTATTGGCGGCCCGGACGGAAACGAATTGGCTTTTTGTGTTCGTCCTAATGGAAATTTCATTACAATCGGTCTTCTATCTGGAATCCAAGTGAATTGGGCGGATATTGTACAGAAAGCGGGAGTAAAGGCGAATATTTTTCACTTGCGACATTGGAATAAAAATGTGTCAGCGGTGAAATGGCAAGAGACTTTTCAATATTTAATCCGCTTAATAGATGCTAACAAATTACGTTTCATGAAGGTAGATTCTACATTTGACTTGAAAGATGTCAGCAAAGCGGTGGACGCAGTTGAATCTACTAAAAAAGCAAAAGGGAAAGTATTTTTAACGAGTTATAAAGCAACATAAAAGTTGTAATATATGCAGGAACATCGTCTGTAAAATGAAGGTGATTTAGGTGAATATAATGAAAGATTCATTTTTAATAGGTGAAGTGTCCAAGCTATTTCAATTAGATATTAGAACACTAAGATATTATGATAAAATCCATTTGTTTAAGCCTAAATATGTAGATGAACATAATGGATATAGATACTATACAATCGACCAATTCGAACAATTAAATACCATTCTTTATTTAAAATCTCTTCATGTTCCACTGAAGGATATTAAAGAGTTTTTGGAGAATCGGGATGTTGATAATATTTTATTTCTTCTAGAAAAACAAAAAATAGAAACAGAGAAAAGGCTGTATGAAATCTCTCAAGTTCAACGGAAGATAGACAAACGAATCGAACAAATCAAAGATGCCACTCATCAGGATGTATTATATCGCATTCGTGAGCATGAATTACCTGAACGTGTCGTTGTTTATTTAAAGCAAAATATTTATATGAAGAATGATTTTGAAATGTTAATTCGTGTACTTGAAAACAATGCAAATATGAAATCAGCTGTATTTTTAGGGAAGGTTGGATTTTCGATTGCAGCTGATAACTTAAAAAAACGAATGTTTAATGAATACAATTCTATATTTATCATTGTAGATGCAGAATCGTATCGTTATTCAGAAGCGAGAACATTATCTAAAGGAATCTACCTGTCGATTCGTTTTGAAGGGACACATGAAGATGCAAGTCCTTATTATGACCAGCTTATTGATTACATAGAGAAGAATCAATATGAAATAGTAGATGATGCAATAGAAATTACGTTAATTGATTATGGATTTACAAATGATAAGAGTAAATTCGTAACGGAAATTCAAATTCCAATCACAAAATCATTGACCCTCTAGTAACTAGAGGGTTTATTATTTCTTTAGTATTTTGTAAGGAGAGAGTCAAGATGATTGGAACATTATTTAATTGCATAATGATTCTCGCAGGGAGTACAATTGGTAGTTTGTTTAAAAAAGGAATTAAGGATGAATATCAGGAAGCGCTTATGCAAGCGATGGGGCTGGCTGCGATGGCTCTAGGCATAAATGCGATTGTTCAATATTTACCTTCTAGTAATTATCCAGTTCTTTTTATTGTGAGCCTCGCAATAGGTGGGTTAGTTGGACAAAAGCTCAATTTTGATCGAAGATTTAATGAAATTGTTAATAAGTTTTCAAAAGGGAATTTAGCAGAAGGCTTATCTACGGCTATCCTTTTATTTTGTATAGGATCATTATCTATTTTAGGTCCTGTGGAAGCGGCTTTGAAAGGTAATTATACATATTTAATTACTAATGGCATACTAGATGGTATTACTTCCATTGTTTTAGCGTCAACTTTTGGTTTTGGCATTTCCGCTGCTGCCATTGTATTATTCTTGTGGCAAGGCTTCTTTTATGTAGGAGCTAAATTTATAGAGAACTTCTTAACAGCTGACTTACTGGCTGAAATCTCTATTGTAGGTGGGGTATTGATTTTAAGTACAGGTTTAAGTATTTTGGGGATTAAAAAGTTCAAAACATTAAATTTATTACCTGCATTGTTACTTCCATTTATCGTATTTTTATTTATAAATATATTTAATTTGTAAATACGATAAACGAAGCATGTCTCGCTCAATGAAAGAATCGAATAATTTAAGTGGTCAGAGAGAAAGCTAAAAAAGGTAAAAATACCAAACAGGAGGCTTTTTTTATGACTCACTTTAAAGATCATCATCATACAGGTGACATTGTTTCAGAAACAGGGACGTATATTTGTTCTACTGGAGAAACACAAGTACTAAGACAGGGTGATACATTTCCAAACTGCCCTTCAACAAATGGTGATACGACTTGGGCCCATGCTAGTCATTCGCACCGAACAGGAGAAACAGTTATGGAATCCGGTCATTATATAGATGCAGATGGCGAACATGTAGTGTTACAGCAAGGAGAAAAATTCCCGAGCTGCCCGACTACAGGAGAATCTGTCACATGGACGCATGAAACATAAAAATATAGCAGGAATTAGATTAGCCTGTCGAATCTTTATGGATTCGGCTTTTCGTGTTTTTTTGTAATGAGAGTATGAAAAGCATAATGCGGATACTATGCTTTTTATTTTGAAGACCGTATAATATATCTCGTATAAATGGGCTTTTTAGCATGAAATGAGGGGCAAAATGAAATACGCAATATATGTTTTTCTAGGCTCTTGTAGTTTTGGTGTTTTATCTACAATTGTCAAACTGGCTTATGGAGAGGGGTATCAGCCTCATGAAGTTGTTTTAGCACAATATATTTTTGGCTGGCTAATGATGAGTGCCATTATGTTGAAAAAGGGTGTTTCAACAACGAAAAAAGAAAAGATACAGCTATTACTGGCAGGTA
Organism: Bacillus massiliigorillae; assembly: GCF_000380245.2. GTDB lineage: Bacteria > Bacillota > Bacilli > Bacillales > DSM-1321 > Bacillus_AD > Bacillus_AD massiliigorillae. The sequence continues at coordinate 149,918 of NZ_HG428746.1, read as the reverse complement.
TCATGACGGCTGTAACAAGTATTACTTATAATATTTCACTATCACACGTATCTGCATCATTAGGCATTATTTTATTATTTCAATTTACGTGGATTGGCTTATTATTAGAAAGTATTACAATGAAAAAACCTCCAAGTCTCGTAAAAATAATAACGATTGTTATCATTTTATTTGGTACAGCTTTAGCTGGTGGGTTAATTGGTAGTAAAGCAGAATGGAATGCAACAGGCGTAATATTCGGATTGATTTCAGCAGTGTCTTACGCTTTTTCCATTTATTTTAATGGCGCTATTGCTCCTAATCTCCAAAGTATTACGAAGGGTTATTACATCGGGACGGGTGCTTTAATAGCAGTTGCTATTGTTTTTCCACCTACCTTTCTATTACATATAGAAACTGTAACGGGTCTTGCGAAATATGGTATACTCCTTGGCTTTTTCGGGTTGGTTATACCTCCGATCTTATTTGCTGCTGGCGTTCCGAAAATCGGTACGGGCTTGGCTACTATATTAGGGGCCGCTGAGTTACCAGTTGTTATTCTGTTATCGATGTTTGTGCTGAAAGAAGACGTATCTGGCGTTCAGTGGATGGGCGTGCTTCTAATACTTATGGCTCTAATATTGCCACAACTACCTCAAGTTAAGCGTAAGAAGAGAACTAGTAATATATAATAAGGACTTTGATGTGAATATTTCTATTACATCAAAAGATCTGCTGATTGATAGAAGTAGTTTATTAATAGAATAAAAGACAGGCAAGTTCATCGTTATGAACTTGCCTGTCTTTTTAACATGAAATCCAATTTAAGTTACAATTATTCCATTCTACTGGTTGAGGGACATCCGAAATAATGAAAGTGTTTTGGTCTGTTAGTGTCCCAATCTTACACGTTGCTTTTATATGTAACTTAGAATAATCAGTAAGGATATAGGCTTTGTCACAGTTTTGCATGAACATTTTCGATAGCATACATTTTTCTAAATCAAAGCTTGTGATGCCTAAGTCAGGGTGAATACCGTCTATGGAAATAAAGGCTTTGTTTACGTAGAAATCTTTTGCCATTTGTTCGGCTAAAGAGCCTGATGCACGAAAATGGTTACTATTTACATGACCACCTAGAAAAATAATGTCTCCTGTAAAAAGGCTGTTGTTCTCATATTTCATTAGTAATGCAACGAAAGGAAATGAATTGGTAATAACCGTCACATTTGATAAGTGGGTTAATGAATGAGCCATCTGAATGGTTGTACTGCCTTCATCTATAAAAATAATATCGTCTTTTTGAATAAAGGAGACGGCTTTTGTGCCAATTCGTTTTTTTTCTTCGATTCGTAGAATATTGCGTTCGAACATAGGTGGTTCTTCATCTACTTTAACTTTGATTGCACCGCCATAAACTTTTTTGAGTTTATTTTCACTTTCTAAATCCTCTAAATAACGACGGATGGTCTCTGTAGAAACTTCAAAGTTTTGCGCTAAATCATTTACTTTTACTTTGCCTTTTCTTGCAATCATTTCAATGATAATCCGTTTTCGTTCTTCAGCCAATACTGACATAATCTTTGCCCCTTGTGTGTTAAGCTAATATGAAATCTTCTAAAGTTTGTAATTTTTCGATTTTTTCTTGGACAAATATATCACGTTTAGCTAGTTCTGTAAAAATAACTTGTGGATCAAGGAATGCTTCTTCTGGAATGATGACACCTTGATTTTCTACCAATCCTTTGGCGATTATCTCAGTTGCAATTGCCATTGGTATACCGACATTTCGCGTATACGCTCGTAATCCTTCCCACCCTTCTACGGAGCCATCTGAAGCAGGATGTGTATGTGTTAATGTGTGATGATAATGGTTACCATCTTTTGTTCCTGTTACTTCGACATGAAGAGCGTATCCATACAGCTCGGTTGTTTGACCTTTGTCACATTGGTACAAATATTCGCTAATGCAATCCATGATACCAATTGGTTGCCCGTTAATCATGATTTCTTCGTTTTTTAAGAAACCATAATTATAAAGAGCGCGAACAAGTTCCATGTTTTCTTGCGGCCATGTTCCACGAACTTCGATAAGCTGCACATCTTTATTGTGCAATGCTTTAGCAAGCGTTTTTGTTTCCGAGTGGGGAATGATATATTGAACAGCTTTGCCATATGGTTCTGGTAATTGAATTTCCCTTGGACGAGCGAAAGGCGGGACTTGGATAAACTCGCCTTTTTCATACACCACACGAGTCGGTAGTGTGGGATCATATTCGTAAGTTGTTGTTTCGGTGATAGATTTAGAAAAGGCAATTGGACGATAAGAACCATGACTTACACGCACTGAATGAATGGTATCTAATTGGTTCGCAGCATGCATCGCCATCATTTGCGTTAAGCCAGGAGTCATGCCGAAGCCTGGTAAGCATGTTTTTCCATGTTCTATGAACACATCATGTGAGCGGTCTTCTTCCCCAAAGCCATTCAAGTTAATACCATGACAGCCAGCTTCCGCAATACAAGCTGTTGAATACCCGTTTAATGTAATCGTCGTTCCATCCATAACGATATCGTATCCACGCATTTGCTTGACTGTTTCTTCATGGTTAAATACATTTACTTTTATAAAATCTACGCGAGGATCATTTAACCATTCGACTACTTTACGACCTTCTTCTTCATTAAAATCTCCTACGGTAATTTGTTCGAAAGAAGAGTATTTTACTAAATCTAAAATTGCTTCACGACAAATTTTACCTGCTCCACCTAAACAAAATACTTTCATTGTTATTCGCTCCTTTTAGTTGAGATTCATCTATTTTTAAGAGTTACTTTGCCACTTTCCATATTTCTTAAGGAGAATTTTTGTTACCCATTCATACAACATTCTTACAACAATATTTGTAGCAATCACTAATACACTCATTGCTGCAGCGGAGGCTAAGTTGCCCGCATCATCCATATTTACAATTGAGATTGCAGCCAGTTTAAAATCAGCGGTGTATAAGAAAATGACGGCTGATATCGTAACCATTGAATTAACAAAGAAGTACATCGTCATTTCTAAAACAGCGGGCAAACACATAGGTAATGTGATTTTCCAAAACGTTTTATAGAAAGGAATTCCCATGGATTCTGATACAAACTCGAATTCGCGATCTAGCTTTTTGAGCGCCGTTGTAGCTGTTACATAAGCGACGGAATAAAAATGTAAAATATTCGCAATGACGATAATAGCGACGGTGCCGTATAAGAAATTCAATGGATTGGAAAGAGTCCATCCAAATAGATTCCATTCAGGCTGGCTAAAAAAGAACACATAACTTAGACCGATAACAAGACCGGGTACGGCAAGTGGTAGGATGGAGAATAAGTTTCCTAGCTTTCTTATACCAACCATTTTTCTAATCTTTTCAATGCCATACGCAGATATGAACGTAAAAATCGTTCCAAATATCGCAGTTAGAGCTGCAGCTAGTAAACTATTTTTGTAAGCTGTTAATCCATCACCTGTGTAGCTTTTTAATTCGAAGTGTTTCCACGTTAGACCCATATCGTATGGCCATACTTTTACGCTAGCAGCTAAAATAACCGCTGCGAATATCGCTAGAACACTGGCTGCTACCATGAAACAAAAGGCAAAGGAAAACACATCTCTTCTATGATTCTTCTTAATGCGATAAGGTACTGATTTGGAAGAGATGAGACTTCCTTGCTTCCGTTGCGCGATTTGATCGACGAGGAAGGCTACTAGTGCGGGTATGATAAGAATAATTCCTACCGTAGCGCCCATCTCCATTTTTTGTTGACCAATTACTTGCTTGTATACGTCGGTAGCTAGAACATTGTATTGTCCTCCAACTACTTTTGGAGCTCCATAATCTGTGAAGCTGAGTGAAAATACAACAAAAATGGCGCTAATTAAACCATATTTCACATTAGGTAGGGTTATGGATGTGAACTGCTTTACTTTGTGAACACCTAATGTGTTTGCTGCTTCATACAATCTGTAATCCGATCCTTTTAATGCAATAAGCATAATTAAAAAGGCTTGTGGGAATGTATAAATTACCTCTGCCATAATAATTCCAACAGGCCCGTATAGCTCCACGTGAAAGCCAGGAAGGGAACCAAAAAAACCTGTTGTAATAAGCCCTTGATTGCCGAACAAATACATAAGTGCAATCCCATGCATCATCGTTGGAGCAAATAAAGGTAAGAGTGCGACAAAGTGAAAAAACATTTTTCCTTTTATATTGGTCCGTATTAAACAATAAGCATAAGTGAATGCCATTGTCACAGAAATGAACGTGGTCATGGATGAGACAAATAGCGTATTTTGCAACGATTGAACTAAAGAAGGTGTTGAAAAGTATTGGATAAAGTTTGCTAAACCAATCCATACACCTTCTTCATTTTGAAAGGCTTTTATAAATAATGTGGCTAGCGGTAAGACTAATATGGCAAGGAAAACGAGAATAATAGAGAGTAAAAGAGCACGTTGAAGCCATGTTTCTTGATTTATTCTGTTCATGAATCCCACGCGATTTGTCTTACGAATGACTTCCATATTAAACAACCACCTGTTCCTTATAAGTAAGGATTCTTTCTGCTAGTAATGAGATATAGATGGTCGCATCTCTAGAGAGATTAAAGGTATGCACCTCTTGAATAGAAACATCTACTTTAATGCATTTACCGTATAAATCAGATGATTGATCTAAAATCTTGAATTGGATTCGATAAATGGGACCGCGAAACTCCATTTCTTCTACTTTTGCAAAAATACCTTCTTGATTTGATAATCGTATATGTTCTGGACGAATGGCACGCTGAGTTTTGAGTGTTTGCGCATCTTCCCAAAAGTTTATAGACCCAATAAAATCTGCAATGAATGGATTTGCAGGTGTTTGATACACTTCTTGTGGCGTTCCAACTTGCATAACTTCAGCGTTATTCATGACGACAATTTTATCAGCCATTGATAAAGCTTCATCCTGGTCGTGAGTAACCATAATCGTTGTGATTTGAAGCTTTTCTTGAATTGTTCGAATTTCACGACGTAGTTTTTCACGTACCTTCGCGTCTAGAGCTGAAAGTGGTTCATCTAGTAATAAAAAATCAGGTGATAGTGAAATAGCTCGCGCAAGAGCAACTCTTTGTTGCTGACCACCAGACAGCTGAGCGGGATATTTATCTTTATGATGCAATAAGTCGACGAGCGCAAGTGTTTCTAATGCAATTTCTTTTGCTTCTTTTTTGCTTCTTTTTCGAGCTTTTAGTCCAAATTCGATATTTTGCAGCGCTGTCAAATTCGGAAAAAGGGCATATGATTGAAAGACAATCCCGAAGTTGCGTTTAGCTGGTGGCAATTTCGAAATGTCTTGTCCATTTAATAAAATATTTCCTGACGTAGCTTCTTCTAATCCAGCAACAATGCGAAGTAACGTTGTTTTTCCACATCCGCTTGGTCCTAGTAAACAAACAAATTCATTTTTGTGAATATCAATTGAAATGTCCTGTAAAGCGGTAAATGAACCAAACTGTTTGTGGATGCAGTTAATTTTTAAATAAGGATCAGCCAATGTTAAGCACTCCTTTTCGAGAGAGTAGAATTTTATTCTTTCGGTTCTGCTTTTTTTCCGTATTTATTTTCCCATTTTTCTAGAATGCTATTTCGAGATTCAGCAGCCCATGTAAAGTCATTATTTACGTACATTTTGTCCGCTACATCTGGGAAATTTGCCAGTTTCTCAAAGTTATTTTTCATGGTAGAGAAACCATTTGCTTCGTAATACTTCTTCATAACGTCATCTGTTATAGCCCAATCGAGGAATACTTTTGCTAGCTCGTCACTTTCATGGTTTTCTTTTTTAATTAAAGCATTCGCTTCTACTTCCCAACCAAGACCTTCTTCTGGCAGGATGACTTCAATTGGAGCACCTTCTTCTTTTTGCTTCACTCCTGTGTAAACGAGTGAAATACCGATTGGATATTCACCAGCTGCCGCTAGTTTGGTAGGTTTGGAGCCAGAATGTGTGTATGTTCCAACGTTCTTATGTAATTGATCCATATACGCCCAGCCTTTTTCTTCACCCATCATTTGCAACCAAGCGGAAACGGTTAAGAATCCAGTTCCTGAGGAAGCAGGGTGAGGCATTACAATAAGTCCTTTATATTCAGGTTTTAATAAATCCTCGTATGTTTTAGGGATGTCGAGTCCTTTTTTCTCTAACTCTTTAGTATTGACTATGACTCCGGTCATAAAAGCTGTGTTACCAACCCATTTCTCAGGTTGTGAGCTGTCTTTATACTGAGGAAGTATTTTCTCGCTGTCCTTTGGGGTATAGCCTTCCAGCATATCTTTCTTATCTAGTGCTAGTAAGCTAGATGCAGCTGTTCCCCAAACAACATCAGCTTCCGTATTCTTGCCTTCAGCAAGTAATTTAGCAGTGATGATTCCTGTAGAATCTCTGACAATGTTTAAGTCGATATTTGGATATTCTTTCTCGAATGATTCCAAATACTGTGGAATTAATTCTTCTTCTATGGCTGTGTAAATGGTTAGTTCTCCTGATAGTTTGTTTGAACTGTTTTCTTTTGTGGAAGCTTTGTCTGTTTCTTGACTGCAAGCAGCTAACATGAAGGCTGCTGATAATGCAACACATGTTTTAGTAATGTGGCTTTTCATGGTTTTCCCCCGTTTTTTATAATTTTTTTCTTATAAGTTCAATATAAAACCAAATTATTGATGTGGTATTAAGGGGATGTAAATGAATATTAAGAAAATTTTAAAAATATGTATATATCGAAATAAGAAGCGGGAGGTTGTTAAGAAAAAACAAAAAATTAAATTAATTTATAATTTTTTATTGCCAATTTTTCCTTAAGCTGTTAATATATCTAAGAAATTATTTTTGGAAAGCAAATGTTCAGATAAGGGTCTTTCCAAGCAAATAAGTTTTTGACCACTTACCCACCAAAATGGGAAGTCAAGGCCATACGGACAGCCGGGTCAAATGCCGATTGGCAACTTCGTTGCCTTATTGATTGAGTTAGAAGCTCAAATTTTATAAGTTGGTTACTTTATAACCGATGCGTGCAAGCGCACATCAACTTGTGAAACGGTCAATAAGAGTAGTAAAAGTAATTATTTGCTATATAGACTCTAGGAAACCTATTCAGGTATATTTGGATATTGAAAAGCTTTCTGTCATTAGACGTCGTTATGATCCTTTGAGATCTTTACAAAACGAGTGTCTAGTTTATTACGTTATGTTTTTTAATTATGCCTTTATATCTAACAAGCAAGTGATGCGCTATTTATGCGACATTTACTTGCTTTTTTTATTGTCATTTTTGAGGTGGGATGGGACGTGGAGAACAAGCTTAAACTTTACGGCTTTAATAATTTAACGAAATCATTGAGCTTTAATATATACGATGTATGTTATGCAAAAACTCCCCGCGAGCAAAAGAACTACATTGAGTATATTGATGAGCAATACAATTCAGACCGATTGACCGATATATTGATACATGTCACCGAGATGATAGGAGCCCAAGTATTAAATATCGCTAAACAGGATTATGATCCACAAGGTGCAAGTGTGACGTGCTTGATTGCAGAAGAAAAGATACCATCTATCAAAAGTGATACGGTACTGGGACATTTGGATAAAAGTCATGTAACAGTCCATACGTACCCTGAATACCATCCTGCTAACAGTCTTGCTACTTTTCGAGTAGATATTGATGTGGCGACATGTGGAGAGATTACACCTCTTTCGACCTTAGATTACCTGATTGGTAGTTTTGATTCAGATATTATTACAATGGATTATCGAGTACGTGGCTTTACTCGCAATGTTGAAGGTAAAAAGCTGTATATGGACCATAAGATTACCTCTATTCAGGATTACATTGATACCAATACATTAAAACGCTACGATGCTATGGATGTAAATGTTTATCAGTCCAACATATTTCATACGAAAATGCTAATCAAGGAAATTGATCTGCAAAACTATCTTTTTAACACGGATGTATATGAGTTAGCTCCTCAAACGCGACTTGATATTAGTAACAGTTTGCGGCGTGAAATGATCGAAATATTCAGTGGAATGGAGGTTTACTAATTGGATACAAAAGATACACCATATTGTTCTTCTCAAAAAAGCGCGCCCATTTATGAAGCTTTGGAACAGTTTAAGAAAAAAAGAGTTGTACCCTTCGATGTTCCAGGTCATAAACGAGGAAGGGGCAATCCAGAATTAGCGGCTTTTTTAGGCGAGCGATGTGTCAGCATAGACGTTAACTCTATGAAACCTTTAGATAATCTTTGCCATCCCGTATCAGTTATTAGAGAAGCAGAACAATTAGCGGCACAGGCTTTTGGAGCGGCAAATGCTTTCTTTATGGTCAATGGTACAACATCGGCCGTGCAGGCTATGGTACAAACTGCTTGTAAACAAGGAGATAAAATCATTCTCCCACGCAACGTTCACCGCAGTGTGATTAATGCACTCGTACTTTGTGGAGCAGAACCAGTGTACGTGAATCCAGAGATGGATAAACGACTTGGGATTGCACTTGGGATGTCGCTGAGTCAGGTGGAAAAAGCGATTAAAGAAAACCCTGAGTCTAAGGCGATTTTAGTGAATAATCCAACTTATTATGGGATTTGTTCCGATTTGCGAAGTATTGTACAGCTAGCTCATAAGCACAACATGCTCATTTTAGTTGATGAAGCGCATGGGACGCATTTGTCTTTTGGAAAAGATCTTCCAGTATCTGCGATGGAAGCAGGAGCGGATATGGCTGCTGTGAGCATGCATAAATCGGGAGGTAGCTTAACACAAAGCTCTTTTATGCTAATGGGACCTGCTGTAAATGTGGGTTATGCACGACAAATTGTTAATTTAACGCAGACGACTAGTGCTTCGTATTTATTGCTTTCTAGTCTTGATCTTTCTCGTCGCAATCTTGCATTAAATGGAGAGCGAATATTCAGGGAAGTAAAAGAACTAGCGGAGTATGTGCGTAGTGAAATTAATAAAATTGGTGATTATTATGCTTTTTCAAAAGAGCTAATCAATGGCGATAGTATTTATGACTTTGATGTGACGAAGCTTTCGGTTCATACGCTAGACATTGGTCTAGCAGGAATTGAGGTATATGACCTTTTGCGTGATGAATATGATATTCAAATTGAGTTTGGGGACATTGGCAATATTCTTGCTTACGTATCAGTGGGGGATCGTAAACAAGATGTGGAACGTTTAATTAGTGCGCTCGCAGAAATTCGCCGTCGATTTGGCATAGATAAATCCAGTCTTGTCACACAGGAGTATATTGACCCTGAGGTGGTTACGACACCACAGTTCGCATTTTATGCCGAAAAGGAATCATTGCCGATTCGTGAGACGGTAGGAAGGGTATGTAGCGAGTTTGTCATGTGCTATCCGCCAGGAATTCCAATTCTTGCACCAGGTGAACGAATTACAGAGGACATTATTACTTATATCGAATATGCCAAAGAAAAAGGCTGCTCAATGACAGGACCAGAAGACCTGGATATTGAAAGGCTAAATGTAATAAAGGGAGTGTGACAAGATGGAATTATGGTTTAGCGAATGCCATACACCTAATGTGAAATTATCCATTAAGGTCGATAAACAACTTTATAGTGCTCAAAGTGATTTCCAACGTATTGATGTGTTTGAATCGCAAGAGTTTGGACGTTTCTTGACCTTGGACGGTTACATGATGCTTACCGAAAAGGATGAGTTCATCTATCATGAGATGATTACACACGTACCGATGGCGGTACATCCAAATCCGCGCAACGTACTGATTATTGGTGCAGGCGATGGTGGTGTTGTCCGAGAGCTAACGCAATATTCACAAGTGGAGCATATTGACTTAGTGGAAATCGATGCAATGGTCATTGATGTATGTAAAACACATTTGCCACAGACGGCTTGTAGCTTCGATGATCCGCGAGTACACATTTATTACGAGGATGGCGTGAAGTTCATCCGTTCTTGTGAAAATAAATATGATTTAATCATCGTTGATTCAACCGACCCGTTTGGTCCAGGTGAAGGATTATTCACAAAGGAGTTTTATGGTAGTTGTTTTAAAGCACTCCATGAGGATGGCATTATGGTGAATCAGCATGAAAGTCCTTTTTATACAGAGGATGTTGCAGCTATGCAACGAGCACATAAGCGAATTGTTGAAAGTTTTCCGATTAGCTATGTGTATCAGGCACATATTCCGACCTATCCATCAGGACATTGGTTGTTTGGATTTGCGTCTAAGAAGTATCATCCTAAACATGATTTGAGAAATGAGGCATGGAATAAGCTCGGAATTAAGACTCGTTATTATAATCCGAAGCTGCACATGGGTGCGTTTTCCTTACCTACTTACGTAGAGGAGTTGTTGCGTGATGTTGAATAAAAATGTCCAAACGTTCATAGGATGTGAGGTGGCATATGAAGATGCCAATATCGTCTTGTTCGGTGCTCCGTTCGATGGAACGACATCTTTCCGTCCAGGAACACGCTTCGGTCCTTCAGCGATTCGTTCTGAATCTTTTGGATTGGAAACATATAGTCCTTATCAAAATAAAGATTTAATGGATATCTCTGTTTTTGACAGTGGTGACCTAGAGCTTTGCTTTGGAAATCCTGAGAGGGTACTTGGTGATATTGAAGAGTGCACTAGCAAAATTTTAGAAGATGGAAAGTTACCTTTCATGATAGGTGGCGAGCATCTTGTGACGCTTGGAACTGTTCGTGCAATAGCGAAGAAATTTCCAGATTTGCATATTATTCAATTCGATGCACATACAGATTTACGTGATGATTATCTAGGTGAAAAGTTATCACATGCATCTGTAATTCGTCGCTGTCACGATATTCTTGGTGACGGACGTATCTTCCAATTTGGTATACGTTCTGGTGATCGCTCTGAATTTGAATGGAGTGACGATGGTCATGTGTTTACGAATAAATTCAACTTTGAAGGGCTCCAAAACATCGTAAAAGAAATTGGTGATAAGCCTGTATATGTGACGATAGACCTTGATGTACTCGATCCATCTGTTTTTCCAGGAACGGGTACACCGGAAGCTGGTGGTGTTACTTTTCCAGAATTGATTGATGCGATTTTCACTGTGTGTGGTAACGCGAATGTAGTTGGTTGTGATGTGAATGAATTGTCACCAACATACGATGCTAGCGGGATTTCAACAGCTACTGCTTGTAAGGTTGTTAGAGAATTTTTGTTGGCTCTAAATAAATAATTTGAGATAGGAGATAGAATTATGGGAAAAGCGCTTATTATTGGTTGTGGGGGAGTAGCTTCTGTAGCTATTCATAAATGTGTACAAAACAGTGAAGTATTTGAAGAAATCTGCATTGCAAGTCGTACTAAATCAAAATGTGATGCTTTAAAAGCAAAGCTTGACGGTGGTAATACTAAGATTACAACAGCGCAAGTTGATGCAGATAATGTGGATGAGCTTATTGCGTTAATTGAAGAAGTAAAACCTGATATTGTTATGAATCTTGCGTTACCATATCAAGACCTTACAATCATGGACGCATGTCTAGCAACGAAGACTCATTATATGGATACAGCAAACTATGAGCCAGAAGATACAGCGAAATTCGAGTATAAATGGCAATGGGAATACCGCGAGCGTTTTGAAGAAGCTGGCATCACGGCACTTTTAGGAAGTGGCTTTGACCCAGGAGTAACGGGTGTATTCTCTGCATATGCGTTAAAGCATTATTTTGATGAAATTGAATATATCGATATTTTAGACTGTAACGCAGGTGATCATGGCTATCCTTTCGCTACGAATTTCAATCCTGAAATCAATATTCGTGAAGTATCTGCGAACGGTCGTTACTGGAAAGAAGGCGAGTGGATAGAAACACAACCAATGGAAATTAAGCGCGTATATAATTTCCCTGAAGTTGGCGAGAAGGATATGTACTTGTTATACCATGAAGAGCTTGAATCACTTGCAGTAAACGTTCCTGGTTTAAAACAAATTCGTTTCTTCATGACATTTGGTCAAAGCTATTTAACGCACTTGAAATGTCTTGAAAATGTAGGAATGACATCTATCGAACCAATCATGTATGAAGGAAAAGAAATCATTCCACTTCAATTTTTGAAAGCAGTATTACCTGATCCAGCTTCTCTTGGACCACGTACGAAAGGGAAAACAAATATCGGCTGTATTTTCCGTGGTAAGAAAGATGGTCAAGACAAAACATATTATGTATATAATGTGTGTGACCATGAAGAGTGCTTTAAAGAAGTGGGCTCACAAGCTATTTCTTACACAACTGGTGTACCAGCTATGATTGGTGCAATGATGGTTATGACAGGACAATGGAATAGAGCAGGCGTATATAATATTGAAGAATTCGATCCGGATCCATTCATGGAAGCATTGAATAAATGGGGATTACCATGGAAAGAAAGCTTTGATCCGGAGCTTGTCGATTAATGGGATTCGAGGAATTACCGACTCCTTGCTATGTAGTGGATGAGGAACTGCTAGAAAAGAATCTAAAAATCTTAAACGGAGTCATGGAACGTACAGGGTGTAAGATTCTTCTAGCGCAAAAAGCTTTTTCAATGTATGCAACTTATCCACTTATCAGCAAGTATTTGAGCGGAACGGCAGCTAGCGGGTTATATGAGGCTCGCCTTGGCTATGAGGAAATGGGGAAAGAAAATCATGTCTTTTCCCCAGCCTACCGTGAGGATGAAATTGATGAAATCCTGGCTATTTCTGATCATATTGTGTTTAATTCCTTCTCACAGCTAGAGAAGTTTGGCGAGAAAGCACAGCAAGCGGGTAAAAGCATTGGTGTGCGCATTAATCCTGAATGCTCGACGCAAGTTGGTCATGGTATGTATGACCCTTGTGTGGCAGGCTCACGATTTGGTGTCACGTTAAAACATTTCCGTCCTGACATGCTTCATATGATCTCTGGTTTGCATTTTCATACATTGTGCGAGCAAGGTGCTGATGCACTAGCCACAACGCTTGATGCTGTGGAAGAGAAATTTGGACAGTATCTTCACGAGCTGGAGTGGATTAACTTAGGTGGCGGTCATCATATTACGAAAGAAGGCTATGATATCCCGTTGCTTGAAGCGTGCATCAAACGTATGCAAGAGACATACGGATTGGTTGTGTATCTTGAACCAGGTGAAGCTATTGCTTTAAATGCTGGCTTCCTTGTAACGACAGTGTTAGATACATTACAAAACGAAATGGATATTGCCATTGTAGATACATCTGCTTCTTGCCATATGCCAGATGTGTTAGAAGTACCTTATCTCCCACCATTGCTTGGCTCTTGCGAAGTGAATGAGAAACCATATACGTACCGATTAGGTGGTCCGACTTGTTTAACTGGTGATGTGATTGGTGACTATTCCTTCGATAAACCGTTAGAGAGTGGTGATCGTCTTGTTTTCGGTGATATGGCGATTTACTCAATGGTGAAGAATAATACTTTTAATGGCATGGCGTTACCAGCCATTGCAATTAAAGACAAAAGTGGTGACTGTCGTATCGTTCGCTCGTTCGGTTACCAAGATTTTAAAGAGCGATTATCATAGGTAGTATATAAAAAAAGCATGGATGAGACGTAAAGGTAGTTATTAGTCTTTACGTATATCCATGCTTTCTTTTGATTTAGGTTTCAAAAGTCGAATTAATTCATGAGCAGATTCAATGCCTTCTTCAAGCGAATGTGTGAGTCGGTCGGTCACGCTAATAATATCCTCATGATCACCAGGTGTATCTAATACGTCTTTCACGTTTAAAATCTTCGATTGCTCAGTCTTATTTAATAGTCGAAGAATCGCACTCATTGAATAGTGTGCCGTTCGTAACGTTCGGATGATTTTCATAGTGTTAATTTCATTCTCGGTATAAGCTCGATAACCATTGGCAAGGCGAGGGACTATTAATAAGCCGTTTCTTTCCCAGTTTCGAACCACTTCAGGAGTTACTTCCAATGCTCGTGCTGCTTCTTTTCTAGAGTATGTTTGGGTAGAAGTTACTACTCTACCATCAAGCCACTCTTCTACAATAGCAATTGCTTCTAAGGCATGAGCATATTCTTTCTGTAAATGAGTTAAGTAGCTCTTAGAAAGCTGGTAAGCTAAATCAAAATCTTCGTTGCCACTCGCTCGAATGATGGCACGTGCTTTTGCACGAATATTTCCCAGGCAAATTTCACAGCGAAAAGCCGTTCGAATCACTTGGAGCTGAAATAAATGAACATCCGAAAACATACGATAGCCACTAGAAGAACGAGGTGCAGGGGAAATGTAGCCCCATTCCTCGTAAAGTCTAACTGTATTTGGATGAATGTTTACTTGCTTAGCAACTTCGGTTGTTAAATACATTCATTAATCCTCTACTTCCATTTGAAGAATTTCTTTGCTAATCCTAATCCTACTATAATGCAAATACTCAAAACAGTGACAGCAAAAAGAGAACTACTAATAGGCTCTCCTATTGATTGTTGTTTCATTAAATGGATACCCTGTGATAGCGGGAGTAAATCCATGATTTTTTGAACAAAGATTGGCATGATTTCATATGGAATGGTCGCTCCGGAAAACAGTAGCATGGAGAAATAGACAATAGAACTCCAAAGATTAGCTGACTTTTGATCTGGAACGATACTTCCAATCAAAATCCCGATACTGTACATAGCGATTAATACGAATAAATAAGCACATAGGAATAATGCCCAAGAACCTTGCATGTCATAATTGAACAATCCTGTATAGACGAGCGTCACTCCAATTAATGAAACAATAGCTGCTACAAACTGTATAAAGCCTTGTGCTAATAAAATGTGTAAAGGTGATGCTGGAGTAACTTGAAATCGTTTTAAAATGCCACGATTACGATAATAGGCAATCGTTAAAGGGACACCCATGACACCCGTCGCCAAAACACCGATTGTAACAACAGCAGGATATGATAATTCAAACATAGATGTTCCATTATCAGTTGGATTGTTGCTCATAAGATAGCCAAATAGTACAGAAAGTATAATTGGAAAAAGTATGCCGAAGATGAGAATATCTAAACCTCTCCATACTAATTTTCCTTCGATTTTTAGCATCGTCCAAAATAAACTCATATCCATTCCTCCTCACCAACGAAATGTAAATATGCTGCTTCTAAAGAGCTTTGTCCACTTTTTTGAATGACGTCTTCTATGGTTCCGTTCACAATCGTTTCACCGTTTTTTAAGATTAGTAAATAGTCACAGAGCGCTTCTACTTCATCCATGTAATGAGAGGTTAAGATGATGGATAATCCTTTTTCTTTCATGAGAAGTAATTGCTTCCATAGCATTTTTCGTGCTTTTGTATCAAGCCCAGTTGTGAGCTCATCAAGAAAAACGAGCTTTGGATTAGGTAAGAGTGCCAATAAAACAGCAAGCCGTTGTTTCTCGCCACCAGATAAGGATTTAATGAGTTGGTTCGTTTTGTCTTGTAAACCGAATGTTGTTAACAAAGGTTTATAATCGGTAGGCTGCCTATAGAGTGATTTCCATTGGACACAAGCTTCCTCGACTGTCATTTTATCGGGGAAATTTGTTTCTTGGAATTGTACACCTACTTGCTCGAAAACTTGCTTTCGATTGATAAAAGGTGATTGACCTAATAAAAGAAGCTCCTCGCTTGTACTCTTTTCAATACCTAAAATGGCTGTTATACTCGTTGACTTTCCAGCACCATTTGCACCTAATAAACCGAACACTTCTCCTTGCTTAACAGTGAATGATAAACCTTTCACGGCTTGTTTATTGCCATATGTGACAGAAAGGTTTTTGACTGATAAAATGATAAATCCACCTTCTTTCTTCGTGTTAGATTCACAGTATAGCAGCTGAATAGAAGAGTGGTGTCTAAGTGGAGGGTAGGATTCTTTTTTAAACCCTCCACTTGCACACCAACCTTATAGTTGGTTGTTACAATGAAAGAGGAAAGTGAGGCGGAAACAATGAACGGTACAATTGAAATCATCAATGCCTATGAAAATAATTTAAAAAACATTACAGTAGCCATTCCAAAAAATAAGCTAGTTGTTGTAACAGGCGTATCAGGGTCAGGGAAGTCGTCTCTCATTTTCGATACGTTACAAAAGGAATGTCAGCGTCAATATATGGAGTCGATTGGACTTTTAAATGAAGAATTCGAAAAACCGAAGTACGATAAAATGACAGGAATATCTCCAGCAATTAGTGTTTCACAGATAAATAACAATAAAAATCCGCGCTCAACGGTCGGAACGATGACGGATTTATATTCCTATTTACGATTGATTTTTACAAAAGCAGGAATGCGGCAATGTTCTCATTGTGGAGAATGGACACCTGCAAGTGAAGATACATTAGATGAAATGATAGAATGTCAGCATTGTCATCAACCAGTGCGCAATTTAACATTGCCATATTTCTCTTTCAATAAACCGCAAGGAGCATGTGAAGCGTGTAAAGGGCTTGGTGAGAACTATGAAGTCGATGTTACACAGCTTATAGATATGTCGAAGAGTGTTGAAGATGGCTCTGTTTTTGAATGGGATTTTCATTATGTGAGTCGAAATAGAGAAGTGTTCAAACATGCGAGTAAATTATATGGCTTTCGATATGATTTTGAACAGCCTGTTGAGATGTGGTCACAAGAAGCGCAAGCCTTCTTATTATATGGAGCGCTTGATGAGCGATTCGCGAAGTATTATCCAGAAGTGGCGCCAGCAAAGACCGTTATAAAAGGTCGTTTTGAAGGGTTAATACCGAATATTACCCGCCGTTTCGTGGAAAGTGGTGAATCATCCACGAAACGAGCCAAATTAGAGAAATACTTTCATTTATTTGTTTGTTCAGTGTGTGAAGGGGAGAAGCTGAATGCTGTTAGCCGTTCGGTAGAAGTAGCGGGTAAAAAGCTTGGAGAAGTATCGAAGTTTTCGATTGAACAATTGGGGAGATGGGCAAATACACTTGAAGTGTCAAAGGTTCAGCCCCTTATTGAAGAGTTAAAAAGTACGGTACAAAAGCTATTATCAATTCGATTAGGTTATTTAACATTAGATCGAGTAGTTTCTACATTATCTGGTGGTGAATTTCAGCGCTTCCGTTTAGCTTCATTGCTACAATCAGGCTTAACGGGTGTATTGTACATTTTAGATGAGCCAACAACGGGGTTACATTCAAAGGATACTAATGAATTAGTAGCATCCTTACGTAAAATTCGTGATTTAGGCAATACAGTGATTGTCATTGAGCATGATGTTGATGTGATTAAACAAGCAGATTGGGTTATTGAAATTGGACCACAGGCAGGAAAAGATGGAGGGCATGTGATTACTTCTAGTACAGTAGAAGATTTACTTGCAAATGATGATTCGCTCATACGACCATATTTATTACAATCACTGAAAGTAAATGAAGCGAAACCTACAATGACAGGAGCAATTCATATTCAAGGTGCAACAAGTCATAACTTAAAAGCAGTTGACGCAGTCATTCCTTCTCATGCTTTGACGACAGTTACAGGTGTTTCAGGTTCGGGCAAATCATCTTTAATATTTGACGTACTTGCGAAGAAAAGAAATGCTACCGCTATTACAGGATTAGAACAATTTGATAGCATTCAAATGATTGAACAATCTCCAATTGGAAAGAATTCACGATCGAATGCAGCCACGTATACGGATGTATTTACACCAATACGTATGTTATATGGAAAAATTGCGAAGCAAGTAGGATACCATGCGACTGCCAAGGATTTTTCTTTTAATGTAGCTGGGGGACGCTGTGAAACATGTGAAGGAGCAGGAACGATTACGACAGTTATGCACTTTATGCCAGATGTGCAAACAACATGTTCTACGTGTAATGGACAGCGATATCAGCAACATGTTTTACAAGTTCAGTATAAGGGTGTCAATATTTATGAAGTGCTGCAAATGTCGGTTGATGAAGCGCTTGTTTTATTTAAAGGACAAAAGGCGATTACATCAAAGCTACAAGTATTGCACAATGTCGGTCTAGGTTATTTACCACTTGGACAACCAGCGCCAACGTTATCAGGAGGCGAGGCACAACGTATTAAAATCGCGAAAGAGCTGAGCATGAACACGAAAGGTCACACGCTGTACTTATTGGATGAACCAACGACGGGACTTCACCCACAAGATGTAGATGTTCTTCTAGGTTGTATAAGAGAGCTCGTTCATCAAGGTCATACCGTGATTACCGTTGAGCATCATTTAGGGTGGATTGCACAAAGTGATTGGGTCATTGATTTGGGTCCAGAAGGCGGTGAACGTGGTGGAGAAGTGATTGCTTTTGGACCGCCATGTGAGGTAGCGATGTCGGAGGTCTCTGCAACAGGGCAATTATTGAAAAGTGAATGGATGATTTGAGTAATATAAGGAGCGGTCTCGTATAACGAGACCGCTCCACTTGTTTACACGCCCAAGTAAAACAACACAATAGGAATGGTAACGATACTTAGTAGCGTTGTAATCAATGTTGTAAAGGAAACCAAATCTGGTTCTGTTCCATATTGAATGGCAAACATGGTCGTGTTAGCTGCAGCTGGCATAGCTGCTTGGATGATTAATACATCTTTTAAAAGCGTTGATATTGGCATAAGTGACACAATCAAAATAGCAATAACTGGTGAAGCAATCATCCGAATAAGAGTAACCCAAGAGACATAGCGGTAGGCAACCCGCTTATTAGCGATGACCGCTAATTGCATACCAAGCACGAGCATGACAGTTGGAATGGAGGCATCTGCAATTAGAGAGACAGCTTCCATAAAAGGCTTCGGAATTTGAATAGATAATAATTGCAAGAGAATACCTGCGATTGCTCCATGGATAACGGGCATCCGAATGACTCGACTAAAGGATTCTTTGGCGGATGCTTCTTCTTCACCGCCAAGTGAAGCGAAAAAGAGCCCGATAGTATTCATAAGAAAAGATTGAAAGACCATCATGATAACCGCATAATCAAAGCCAACCTTACCGAGTGCAAATAGCACGATTGGTGCTCCGTAGTTACCACTATTCATGAAGGCTCCTCCAAGCATCATAGCGGACATTTGTTGTTTAGATGCTTTAGTGAAGTGAGCTGTAATCCATACAACGAACATTAGAGCGAAACAAAGAGCTAAGCAAAATAAAATGATATAGAAATATTCCATTGTTAATTCATTTACATAAAATGTCCGAAATGCTAAAAAGGGCGACATAATATATAATGCGACTTTCGAAACTGACCGAATATCAAAACCAATTAGTTTTTGTCCGATAAATCCAGCAAAAAATATCATGAAAGCCGGTAATACAACCATTAATAACGACAAGACGATTCATCTCCCATCCAGTAAATGTATCTTGTATATAGGAAGGTATATCTTTCCTTTAGTGCTTATTTTAACAAAAAAAGTATATTTTTATAGTTTTAGAGCTTGAGAGGGAAAATGTAAAGGAAAAACGGTGTTTTCTATAATTAATAATGAGAGAATGGAATCAGTTTAAGTGGCTATGTTTTGAACTGTGCTTCGATTATCAAAAAGGGGCTATACAGAGTAAAAGGCATCCCAAACGTAATTGAAATTACGTTTGGGATGCCTTGTTTGGTAAAGAGATTATTGTGCTGAATATCCACCATCGATTACTAGTTCGCCACCAGTAATGTATGATGCTTCGTCTGAAGCTAAGAATAGAATAGCATTTGCTACTTCTTCTGGTTTACCTAGACGTTGCATTGGAGTAGCACGTACTAGCATTGCCATTGCTTCTTTATATTGTGTAAGGTTTGCAGTCATTGGTGTTTCGATTACACCTGGGAATACAGTGTTTACACGAATATTGAATTTACCTAATTCTGCAGCAGCTGCACGAGCGATTGCACGTAATGAACCTTTAGATGCAGAATAGTGGTTGAAACCGGATCCAATAATAGCAGTGTATGAAGAAGTATTTACGATAGAACCGTGACCAGCTTCTTTCATATATTTAGAAACATGTTTGATGCCCAAGAATGGACCATATGAATTGATTTTGTGTAACAATGCCCAATCAGCATCAGTGATTTGATCTGGTGTTTTTTCAGATGAGATACCAGCATTGTTGATTAGGATATCGATGCGACCATATTTATCTACAACCGCTTTTGTTAACTCAGCCCAGTTTTCATCATTAGAAACGTCTAATTTCATCCCTTCAACGTTGTCTAATTCAGCGATTTTTGCTAAGTTTGCTTCGTTAATATCTGCAGCGATAACTGTTGCGCCTTCACCAGCAAATAATTTAGCCATGGCAGCACCCATCCCTGATGCTCCACCAGTAATAATAGCAACTTTATTTTCTAAACGACCCATTTAAAAACATCCCCTTTGTTATACTTTTTGAATATTGTAAAAACTTAATATAGCGCCTTTATAAGAGGCTATAATAGGTTAAAACTGCTTTTCCCATCGAATACTATTAGTGAATCTCCCTTTGTATCCCTACTTTTAGTCTAAATCTAATGTAGGAAAAAAGAAAGAAATCTGACTCGAAAAAAACATAATCTGAATATTCTTGTAAAATAACAAGTAATTACTAGTTTAGTTACTTAGATAATTGGCTAGAGTAGTAATTTAGGAGGTAATTGCTATTTTTTACTTTTTATTTAAGCATATCAGAGATTGGTGATATCATTGTTCAAGAAGAGTTATGCTATTTTGATAAAATAGTTTTTGTTTATATTGGTATTGGAGTGTAGTCAATTTTACTTATATGTATGAACGTGAGCAAAGCGTATGTTGGGGAAGATGAAAGAAATGTTTGGCTTCGTTAAAATATGAAAAAATTTTGAAACCATATATAATGAAAAGTATTTTTTATTGTTAATTATAGATTTATAACCTATAATTAAGACCAGTTACTAAAGACAAGTGTTAATGTTCTTGTAATCTATTTGTTTACATCTACGTTAATTCACAGTTTGAAAAGACGGAATTTTTCAACTGCTCGGGGAATACTTAGGAGGCAAAAGGATGAAAAGAGAAGAATTAATAGCACCGTTGCATTACAATTTGGTTAATGAAATCGAGAAGCACTCTAATCAATTGAACAAAGTAGCAATTAAGTGGGAAAATGAAGCTGGTGAAACGAAAGAAATAACATATGATGCATTGATAAAAGCTTCAAACAAATTAGGAAATGTATTTTGTGAAATGGGTTTACATAAAGGAGACGCAATCATGATCATTGTTCCGAGAGTGATTATGGCGTATCAAGTATATATAGCAGCATTAAAAGCGGGTTTAGTTATTATTCCATGCTCAGAAATGTTAAAGGCAACAGATTTACAGTATCGTGTGGTTCACGGCAATGTAAAAGCTGTTATTTGTTATGCGGATTTTTTAGAAGAGATAGATGCGATACCAGAAGCTCAAGGCTTATTGAAATATAGCATAGGTGGAAGTAAAGATGGATGGATATCTTTAGAAGAAGCAATGCTACCTGCTAGTGAAGAAATGAAAGTCGTGGAAACAATGAGAGATGATATGGCATTTCTTTCTTATACATCTGGAACAACTGGCAAACCGAAAGCGGCTGTTCATACACACGCATGGGCGTATGCGCATTTGAGAACAGCGGCTGTCAATTGGCTTTGTATTGGAGAGCAAGATCTTGTATGGGCAACCGCAGCGCCTGGATGGCAGAAATGGGTTTGGAGTCCATTTCTATCCGTGTTAGGAACGGGAGCAACGGGATTTGTTTATAATGGTAGATTTAATCCGAAGAAGTTTCTAGAGCTTTTACAAAAATATCAAATCAATGTATTATGCTGTACACCAACAGAATATCGCTTAATGGCAAAGGAAGAGAATTTGGACCAATACTGTTTAGAGAAGCTTCATAGTGCTGTTTCGGCAGGAGAACCTTTGAATAGAGAAGTGATGGATATTTTCCGAAAACATTTCAATGTAACAGTACGAGATGGCTATGGGCAAACAGAAAGTACATTATTGATTGGTGTTACGAAAGGTATGGAGATAAAGCCTGGTTCAATGGGCAAACCAACTCCAGGTAATATCGTAGAAATATTAAATGAAAACAATGAGGTTTGTGAAATAGGAGAAGTTGGCGATATAGCTGTTCATGTTAGTTCACCAGCTCTTTTTAAACAGTATTATAAAGACCCAGAAAGAACGGCTATGCAATTTAGAGGGGATTATTATATAACGGGCGATCAAGCAAAAAAAGATGATGAAGGGTATTTTTGGTTTGAAGGACGTAGCGATGATATTATTATAAGCTCTGGTTATACAATTGGACCATTTGAAGTTGAGGATGCTTTAATCAAACATCCTACCGTAAAGGAATGTGCAGTAGTGGCAAGTCCAGATGAAGTACGCGGACATATCGTCAAGGCATTTGTAGTGTTAAAAGAAGGTGTTAATCGCTTTGATAAACAGTTAATTTCAACGCTCCAAAAGCATGTTAAGAAATTAACGGCGCCATATAAATATCCGAGAAGTATTGAATTTATCGATGAGCTTCCAAAAACATCATCAGGGAAAATTCGTCGTGTAGAATTAAGAGAGATTTAATTCTGAGTATCGATGTTATAGGATGAGCAATAGCAGTAAAAAACGTTCAGCATGTGACGAACAATCACCTGTTGAACGTTTTTTTATGATATTTTGGCTGCTTCTATATAGGGTGGAGAATAGTTTGTGTTTATAGTCTAAGAGGATATAAAAATAAGTATGTTTACTCTAGAGAAAGATTGTTAGGAGAATAATAGTAGGAGTGTTATACATTGAATTGTACATTGAGTTGTCCTTTTAACATGGAGTTGCGGATTTCTTTATTCGTTAACGGCTGTTGATCTCGATACTTTAATTCTTTTTTTATTTCATTTGTCCAAACGCCTTCTTCAATTTTGTTTGAAATCATAACAAGTAGTTCAATATCTATAAATGAATACTTTCTAATTCCGGTCTTTGATCGTTCGGGGAAGATTAGTTTTCTTTCTTCATAGTAACGAATTTGTCTTTCCGATAACCCCGTTAATTCTTTTACAGTTCCTATCGACATAACCTTCTTATCTTTGTAAGAGCCATCAATCCATGACATGGAAGTGTCCACCTCTTTTATCTTACAGTTTTATTTACCACGTTAAAATTTCGTCTAGTATGTAAAAAGAACTCATTAATGGGAGTTTTACTTTATTTTACAGTTCTTTTTGGAGGTTGTACAACTAAAAAAACGTAAAATAATGTTATATTTATTGACATTTTTTGCGGTGAAAATAGCGGAAAAACTCGAAATATAAAAAGTATGTTAGAACATCTTACAAGGATGCTGTCCTTTTACCTATTAAACAATATACTGAAATAAATCTGGCTTTGACAACGAGAGTAAGGAAACTACTAAAAAAATTTTAGGGGGATTTCTATGAAGTGGAAAAAGGCATTTTCTTTCTTATTATCGAGCTCTTTAGCCATCGGATTAATGGCAGGATGCTCATCCACTAGTACGTCAAAAGAAGAAGACAAAGATAGTGGAAGCGGTAGTAATGTCATTAAAATTGCAACGCAATCACCGCTTTCTGGCGGAAGTGCCAATATAGGTGAGGCAATCAAGCTTGGTGCTCAGTTGAAATTGGAAGAGGAAAAAGCAAAGTTTGAGAAGTTAGGGTATAAGTTGCAGCTGCAACCGTATGACGATCAAGGCGATCCTAAGAAAGGTGTTTCTAACGCCAACTTAATTGGAGCAGATAAAGAAGTGTATGGGGTTGTAGGTCACTTTAATTCAGGTGTTGCAATTCCATCATCGGAAGTATACGAGAAATACAAAATACCAATGGTATCGCCAGCTAATACAGCTGTTGAAGTAACCGAGCGTGGTCTGAAAACAGTGAACCGCATTTGTGGCCGCGATGATTTCCAAGGTCCTGCTGGTGCAGAATATGCGATTACAAAATTAGGAGCGAAGAAAATCTTTATTATTCAAGATAAAACAGCTTATGGCTCAGGTCTGGCAGATGCATTTAAGAAAGCTGCTGAAGACCAAGGAGCAACGATTGTAGGATATGAAGGTATTACGATTGGTGAAAAAGATTTTAATGGTGTTATTAACCAAGTACTTTCTAAGAAACCAGATTTACTTTATTTTGGCGGTCTATATGCAGAAGGCGGATTAATTATTAAGCAGGCTCGCGAGAAAGGTATTGATGTACCGATCATGGGTGGCGATGGAATGGATTCGTCAGGTCTTGTTGATATTGCAGGAGAAGCGGTTAAGAATACATTTATTACGTCTGTAGCGGGTGACAGTTCGAAAACAGAAACAGCTCAACAATTCGTAAAGACATATGAATCGAAGTTTAAAAAGAAACCAGAATCTTTCTCTATTTATGGTTATGACTCAATGGGCGCTCTCCTTGCAGGTATTGAAAAATCAATTGCTGACAATGGTGGAAAAATACCTGAAAAAGAAAAGGTAGCAGAAGCTGTTCGTTCAATTTCAGATTATAAAGGAGCACTTACTGAAGTTTCATTCAATGATAAAGGAGATAATGAGCATGCGAAGATTTATCTCTATAAATTTGACAAAGTAAGCTATCCAGCAGTATTTGAAGGAGAAGTTAGTCGAAAATAAATGGTTGGAAAAAAGGTGTTGGTGTTGAAGAGTATACCAACTCCTTTTTCTTATAAAATGAAACTTTGCTTAGTAGGGCAAAAGTTGAATCAATCGAGGTCTTAGCGCTAGTTTGAACGGGATAAAGAAATGTGTAAGGAGAGGATGGAATGTTTCAAGAGATATTGCAAAGTTTACCACAAGTTTTAATAGATGGACTTACACTTGGAACGGTATATGCTGTTATTGCCCTTGGTTATACAATGGTTTATGGAATACTAGAATTAATCAATTTTGCTCATGGTGAGATCTTCATGTCTGGCGCATTTATCGGTACGGCATTATTACTTATTCTAACCGGGATTGGTTGGGTATCAGCATTACCTACAATAGTCATGTTAATTTTTGTTTTACTTGTTACTGCTGTTTTAACGGGGTTACTTGGAATGGGAATTGAAAGAGTTGCTTATCGACCACTTCGGAATGCTCCTAAATTAATACCGCTCATTACTGCAATCGGTATTTCTTTTCTTCTTCAAGACTTGGTACGTTTTATCGCTGAATTAACAAAAGGGAATTATATTGTAACGGGTCCATCATTGTTTACCTCTCAAATTAAGATTGAAGCGTCTGCTGTTTTATCTGTCTTTGATAATGCAAGTATAAAGTCATCCTTTATCATCGTGTTAGTTACAGCTGTCATTTTGATGATTGCGTTAGATTACTTTGTTAATAGAACAAAATGGGGAATGGCTATGAGAGCCGTTGCTCTTGATCGTGATACAGCTGCATTAATGTCAGTAAATGTGAATAAAGTTATTTCTATTACGTTTTTTGTTGGTTCAGCATTAGGTGGAGCAACAGGTGTGTTGTTTGCTGTTCAATATGGAACGGTTGATCCGTATATTGGTTTTATTCTAGGATTGAAAGCTTTTACAGCTGCGGTTCTTGGAGGGATTGGTAATATACGTGGTGCCATGCTTGGGGGATTGATTTTGGGATTAATGGAAATGTTCGCTTCTGCTAATCTTTCTTTACTAACAGGTGGCGTTTTCGGTGCGGAATATAAAGATGTATTTGCTTTTGCCATTTTGATAATTGTACTGATTTTTAGACCAGAAGGTTTGTTAGGCAAACCTGTGGCTGAGAAAGTATAGGTGATGTCTATGAAGAAGAAATGGTCTTTATTTTTGCAAAATAAAAATGCACAGGTAATTCTATTTATTTTGTTTGTAGCAATAACATCTACCTCGCTTTATTTGTCACAGAAATCGGTTATCTCCTTTCTATTATTACTTTCTTCATTGTTATTACTTTATTATATGAAACTATCAAATTTAGTGAAATGGTTGGTCGGTGGAGGATTATTATTTATTCTTATTCCTTTTGCTTCGAGTGGCGGGGCTGCTTACCAATCGTATATGGAAGTTGCCACTATGGTAGGGATTTATGTCACGATGGCTTTAGGTCTGAACATTGTTGTTGGTATGGCAGGGCTTCTTGATTTAGGGTTTGTTGCTTTCTTTGCGGTTGGTGCTTATACGTATAGTATATTTGCAACTCCACAAGCAGCAAACTTTATGCCATTTGGGACTTATCCGTTAGATGGAAATAGTTTTTGGATTTTCTTAGTGATTGGTTGTTTAGTAGCTGCTTTATTCGGTGTTTTGCTTGGTATACCTGTATTGCGTGTAAAAGGTGATTACTTAGCAATTGTAACGCTTGGATTTGGTGAGATTATCCGCATTATTTTTAATAATTTAGATCGTCCCGTTAATATAACGGGCGGAGCAATGGGGATTCCATCGGTTACGGCTCCAAAATTATTTGGTCTCGAATTTACTTTTCCCAATCAGTTTTATTTTGTTGTGTTGGTCATTTTAATCTTTACGATTTTTACAGTTCGTAGATTTGAACATTCTAAAATAGGACGTTCATGGAAAGCGGTAAGAGAAAATGAAATTGCGGCTCAATCCATGGGCATACCACTGGTGAGAACGAAGCTGATGGCTTTTGCAATTGGTGCATCATTTTCAGGCATGATGGGCGTTGTCTTTGCTGCGAAACAGGCCTTTGTTGATCCAACTAGTTTCACATTGCTTGAATCCATCACAATTCTAGTTATGGTTATTCTAGGTGGAATGGGTAGTGTTCCTGGTGTCATTCTTGGTGCGGCAGTTATGACTATTCTAAACTTGCAAGTATTAACCGAATTAACAAATTGGGTGAATCAACTCAGTTTAGATGGTGTATTAACGATTCCAGATGCGCTATCACCAGCGAAGATGCAGCGCTTCATATTCGGTGCTTTACTCATTATATTTGCCCTGTATCGACCGAAAGGGTTAATTCCGGCGAAAAATAAAGTCTTTAATGAAGCAGAATTAAAAGGTCAGCGAAATGAACAAGTACCTGTGTCGAATAGTCAGGAAAATATGCCGTTATAGGAGGTGTCTTTCATGTCACTATTAGAAGTAACGAACTTAACGAAAACATTTGGAGGATTAACAGCGAATCAAGATGTAACGATGAATGTAGAGAAAGGGTCGATTACAGCAGTCATTGGACCAAATGGAGCTGGGAAAACTACTTTCTTTAATATGATTACAGGTGTTTACCAGCCGACTTCTGGTGGGATTGCTCTAGAGGGAAAATCCCTTGTACGTTTAAAGCCTCATGAAGTATCAAAAAGAGGGATTGCTAGAACGTTTCAAAACATTCGTTTATTTGCTGAGATGTCTGTAATTGAAAATGTGCTAGTAGGTATGCATACACATTTACAAGCGGGTTTATTTAGTATTCTCATGAATTTACGCAAAACGAAAAAAGAAGAGTTGGAGGCAGAAAGACTCGCCTATCGTTTGCTTGAGTATTTTGATCTTGCATCACTTTTAAATGAAAAAGCATGTAATTTAAGCTATGGTGCACAAAGAAAGCTTGAAATAGCGCGTGCATTAGCGACGAAGCCTAAGTTGATATTGCTAGATGAACCTGCGGCGGGGATGAATCCAAAAGAAACGAAGGAATTGACGGATATTATTAAAAAAATGAAACATGAATTTGATGTAACCATTCTTTTAATAGAACATGATATGAAGCTTGTTATGGAGATTTCGGAACATATCGTTGTGCTTGACCATGGCGTGAAAATCGCAGAAGGAAATCCAGAAGACATTCGCACAAATCCAAAAGTAATTGAAGCCTATTTAGGTTCAGGAGCCATTCATGCAATGTAAAGGGGGATGCGGACGATGCGGACGATGCCTATTCTAGAAGTGGAAAATATTGAAACCTATTATGGAGGCATACAAGCCTTGAAAGGAATTAGTTTAACAGTTGAACCAGGTGAAGTTGTTACATTAATCGGAAGCAACGGCGCTGGTAAGTCGACGACACTGAAAACAATTAGTGGCTTAGTTAAAGCTAAGCAAGGTAATATATTGTTCAAGAAAAATGATATTACAAAAAAGCCAGCTCATGAAACATCTCTCTTAGGTATGTCACATGTTCCAGAGGGGAGACGGATTTTCTCACGATTAACAGTGAAGGAAAATCTACTAATGGGCGCTTTCTCTGTTAAGAAAAAAAGTGTGATTGATGAGCGAATGGAGCTAGTATTTAAATATTTTCCTAAGCTAAAAGACAGACTTGAGCAAAAGGGAGGGACGATGAGTGGTGGTGAGCAACAAATGCTAGCCATTGGGCGTGCATTAATGATGAAACCTGATTTATTAATGCTCGATGAGCCATCTATGGGGCTTGCACCTATCATTGTAGAGCAGATTTTTGAAATCATAAAAGAGTTAAACGAAGAAGGCATTACGATTCTGCTAGTAGAACAGAATGCATACCAAGCGTTAAGTATTGCTCATCGAGGCTATGTGATTCAAAACGGAGAAATTGTGCTGAGTGGAACAGGTACGGAGTTAATTGAGAATAGTGAAATTAGAGATGCGTACTTAGCATAATTGTCAATAAGCATGGATAGAACTGGGCAAAGTCTTACTGTCTAACCTTACACCTGCCAAGTGTCTTCTTTTTGCTTTGAAGTAAAGGCATCAAGCAAAAAGGACCAGTGACGGTTTTTCTTTTGTCGAGTTCTATTTTGTTATGTCACCAGAATTTAATATTTTTATATAGTTTTTTTATCTATAAAAGCTAAATCTGTGTTAATTATAATAATGGAAGCATTTATAAGAAAGGCGTGTTTACATAATGAAAAGGATTTTAGATTGCAGAGGGTCAGATTTTCGTCGTATGGGAAAAGACGAGTTAAAGCAAGCTATATTAGCTTCTGAAGGAAGAACGGTTATGGCAGAAACAATCGTTAGCTCACAGCCGCTATTTCCTGAAGTGTCTAATCCCGAAATGATGAAAGCTTTTGGTGCAGATTTTATATTATTGAATATTTTTGATGTGTTTCATCCATATGTAAAAGGTATCAAATCTTATAATGTTTTACATCCAACTGAACAAGATGAGACAGCGGACGATTCTGTGATTAAAACCATTCAGAAGCTGACAGGTCTTCCAGTGGGCATTAATCTTGAGCCAGTAGACTTGGCTGCTGAAGCAACAGAAGAATTATACTCACTTCCTGAAGGTCGAACAGCTACTGCTCAATCATTAGCTAAAGCGAAAGAGCTTGGTTGTGACTTTATTTGTTTAACAGGAAATCCTAAAACAGGTGTAACGAATGAGGCAATTTCTCACGCAATTCAATTGGCGAAACAGCATTTCCAAGGATTAATTATAGCAGGGAAAATGCATAGTGCGGGTACTACAGGAAAGGTATTGGACTTAACTGCAATCGAGCAATTTGTTGAAGCGGGTGCAGATATTGTACTACTTCCAGCACCGGGTACAGTTCCTGGTGTAAGAGAACGAACACTTGCAGAAGCTGTTCAGCTTGTGAAAAGCAAAGGCGCACTTGCGTTAGCAGCTATTGGGACAAGCCAAGAAGGAGCGGATATAGAAACTATTCGTACCATTGCACTTAGTGCAAAAAGAGCAGGGGTAGATATGGTTCATATTGGAGATTCAGGATTTTCGGGGATGGCTATTCCAGAAAACATCCAAGCATTATCGATAGCAATTCGAGGTAAGAGACATACATATATTCGCATGGCAGCTTCGGCATTGCGATAAAATGATAATAATAATGTGAAATTTGATCGGTGGGGCATTCGTGTTTACCATCGATTTCGAATGGCGAAAAATGTAAAAGGGCTGTCTGTAATAGACAGCCCTTTTTGGGATTAAAATGTTTCTGCAGCTTTTTGCGCTTTGGCAACTCCTGTAGAAATAAGTACTTCTGCTTGATCTGGGTATTGATTATGTCCTTCGACAATAACGGATGTTACATCTTTGATACCGAATTGTAGCATTGTTTTTTCTATTAATGTAACAGCCATTTCTTCAGATGCTGCTGGCTCTATAGAGAAATCTGCGCCTCTAGCGTTTAAGATGGCTACTTTTTTATCTGGAGCTAGACCAACAGGACCTTCTGCAGTGTATTTGAACGTTTTACCTGCTACATTTAAATAATCAATATAAGTGTGTAAAACGGCAGGAATCGTTTTATTCCATAATGGGAATGCAAAGACTACCTTTTCTGCATCAAGGAATTGATTTAAATATTTCACTTGAGTATCGTTCGCTTGTTTTTCTTCAGCTGTAAGTTCGAAGCCGTTTGCAAGTTTATACATAGCAGTAATCATTGTGTTGTCATAGTATGGTAGATTTTCAGCGAATAAATCAAGTTCCGTGATGTCATGACTTGGATTTATTTCTTTATAACGATCAACAAAAGCGTGATATAGCTTTACGCTTACTGCTTGTTCAAGTGGACGATTGTTTGCTTTAATAAATAATACTTTTGACATATGTGTTCCCCCTGTTAATACGATGATGTAAAGATTCTGTTCTCCCTAGTGCTAAGACTCTCAATGCCACATACAAGTGGGTGTCTTAGAGCTAGTTTAAATGAGATAAAAATATAAAGTTGTTGTTGATGCAATAAAAAGCAATTGACTAAATTTATATTTTTTTCTTATGTTTTTA
The DNA here is from genome assembly GCF_000380245.2 of Bacillus massiliigorillae. GTDB lineage: Bacteria > Bacillota > Bacilli > Bacillales > DSM-1321 > Bacillus_AD > Bacillus_AD massiliigorillae. The sequence continues at coordinate 119,146 of NZ_HG428746.1, read as the reverse complement.
AATTTTGTTGTTGTTGCAACTAAATAATATAAAGTTTGTTTCATTAAATCAAACAATATGCTTTCAGTTTGTTTTTATTGTTCATAGATTGGAAAATTGATACGCTATAGAAGTTATTGATGGTAGTCGGTGAATCTTGAAATATAGTCTAGTGGGAAGGAAGAAATTGAATGCATGAATGTAGTGAAGAATCTGTTGGACGCTGGATTTCGTTGCTAAATAGATATAGTAGTAATTATATGAGTGAACAATTGAAGGAATATAATATTGGAGCGGGACAATATCAGTTTTTAGCAGCATTGTATCAAAACGAAGGACTGTCTCAAGATGATCTTGCTTGCTTATTGAAGATGGACAAAGGGACAACGGCAAGAGCAATCTGTAAATTAGAAGAAAGCGGTTATATTGAACGGAAAACTTTCAGTGTGAATAAAAGAGTTAAGAAAATTTATTTGACCGAAAAAGCACATACTTTTGAACCAATTCTAAAATCCATTCTCATGTCTTGGACGCAAATTTTAACAAAAAATTTAACATGTGAGGAGCAAAGAATGGCTTTACAATTGTTGAGTAAGATGGCGAAAAATTCGGAGAGTCACTTTGAGAAAGAATCATAATTTCAAAAGGCAACGAATTAGTTTAGTAAAAAAGAGGCGGTCCTAAAAGTGATTTTTGATCATTTTTGGGGTCGCCTTTAAATTTTCAATAAGGGTTTCGTGAGTACACTTATCATTTTTATGAGTGTGAATAATTTTTCATTTAAATATGAATGTTCAATAGCTTTTCTAGTTTTTGCATTTCTGATGATATATACGATTTGCTATAGTCATAGCCGATAATAGCCACTACAATTCCATTTACATCGAATACGGGTGCAAAACTAGTTTTCCATTCACCGTAGGCATCTTTATATAATGGTGTGACACCTACTTTTCCCCGCATAGCGGCAAATGCTACATCCATAATTTCAGGTGGTCCATCGTATACCTCTCCAGGTTTTAAAACAAAATCTTCATCTGCACAAAGATTAATCGTCATTTTATTGTCGCGAACTTCAAAGATATATACCCATTCTATAATGCCTTCTTGCTCTCGAATCAAAGTCAGTTTCTTTTGTAGCTTTTGATAAATCGGATTGGTTGGAGAGTTGTCAGCTATTAATTGAATAATTTCATCCGGTTGAATAACGGCTGCTGTAACAATTGCGATAGATCGTAATTGTTTATTTAATTGTTCCTCTAGTATTTTTCTTTTGTTAGATGGTGAGAGATTTGTTTGCTCAGTTTTCTCACGGATTTTTTTGTACTTTCGGCTCATTGTTGGCTGACTAACCTCCAAAACCTTCGCAGCTAACTTTACTGATTTATATTGGTCCATTGCCATTGAAATTAATTGTTCTTCAACAAGGTCCAGTGCTTCTTGTAAAGGCATCAAGTTCTCAATAATCGGTGGTTTACTAACCATCTTTGTTTTCTCATGCAATGTATGATGGATAAGGGATGAATCAATCGTTTTCTTCCTACTTGTAACGACAAATCGTTCCATAATATTCTCAAGCTCACGAACATTTCCAGGCCAAGGGTAAATGGACAATAAATCGATGGCATCTGGCGTAATTTGAATATTTCGGTTGTATAAGTTGTTATATTTTTGAAGGAAGTGATTCACGAGGTATGGAATTTCTTCAATGCGCTCTCTCAAGGTTGGTATAACGATGGGTACGACATTTAAGCGGTAATAGAGATCCTCTCGGAAAGAACCTTTTTTAACGAGTTGTAGCAAAGACTTATTTGTAGCTGCAATGACTTGAATATCAATTTTCTTAGCTTTAGTCCCACCTAAAGGAGTAATTTCACGGTCCTGAAGAACGCGTAATAATTTCACCTGCAAGTTAAGAGGCATTTCTCCAATTTCATCGAGAAAGAGTATGCCGTTATTCGCTAATTCGAACTTACCTTGTGAGCCTGTTTTTCTTGAGCCTGTAAAAGCTCCCTCTTCGTAGCCAAATAACTCACTTTCTAGTAGACTCTCAGGAATTGCTCCACAATTTACTGCGATAAAAGGCTTTGAGTGACGATGACTTAATTCGTGAATCGCTCTAGCAAACATCTCCTTTCCGACTCCTGATTCTCCTAATAGAAGAACTGTAGAGGAAACCTGTGACACCATTTCGATTTTATCTAATACTTCTAGCATAATCGGACTTTGAACAATGAGTGTTGTTGATAAAGTATTCATGATGTTCGAATAATTCAATGACTCTAGTTCAGGGGTGTGTGGAATTTCTTCTGAAATATTTTTATATGCCCATACGTAATGGCTTACAGTTTGATTATCGATAATTGGAAAGCCAGTTACGAGTATGTTTCTACCTTGCCACGAAGTTTTTGTAAGTGAACTTCTTTGCTTTGATTTCATGATTGAAAGAATCGATGACTCACCAAAAAATGTTTTTTGTTCAAGATCTAATAAATTTTGACCCTTAAGATTGGTATTTAGAGTATCCCATAATTCCGCAATATCTCCGACTTGTCCAATGATGAGACCTGTTAAATCTGTGATGGTGATTTGATCATAAATAGATAGAAGTACATTTTGTAATACTTGAATGTTCTTCTGTAATTTCTCATAAGAAGTAGAATGCTGATTAAGATTGTGCAATATTTCCACATCCTTCTTTATTCGTGTTTTGTGAAAATTCAAAAATGAAATAAAATTTCGAATATTAAATTTATTATTATGCTTTATCCCTGTTATAATAGGAAAAATCATTTGGCACGATAATTGCAATATATTTACGTGACGATCCTTTAGGAGGTGAAGGCGATGAGTGAGCACAATTTACTAGAAGAACATGTAAACTCTGACAATGCATTAATTAAAAGTATGTACAGTGACCTTAATAGCCGTATTCAAGAATTTGAAAATGGTAATTCAAGAATTGAAAGAATCAAATTAAAGGATGCTACGGGTTCAATCATCATTGTTGGTGCCATTATTCTATTTCTAGCATCAGTTATTTTGTAAAACACTTATAAGAAGAATCATAACATTTTTTGGCTTAAGTTTACAATGTTTACAAGAACTTAATAGGGGTTAGGGGGGCAATATGTGAGTAAAGAACAATTATCTATTTCAAAAGATGTTGCTTTTGGATTTCTTCCAGCTAAAAAAGCAGATCGTGTTTTTGGTTTATGGGATTTAATTCTCATACAAGTCGGTATTGGAGTATCCTGTTTTTGCTTATTAGTTGGTGGAAATACTGGAATGTTAGTAGATGCGAAAGAATCAATTGCTGCAATCTTATTTGGAAATGCAATTCCGATTATGCTAATCGTACCGATTGTTATTTATTTTGCTCGCTATGGCATTGATACGTTTATTGGATTTCGTAGTTCATTAGGATATTTAGGCTCCACTATTTTTTATTATGTTTTTATGGTTTTGACAATTGGCTATATGTCTGTTGCTTTATTTATGGCTGGGCAAGCCCTTGTTGAAGTCTCGTCATTCTTTAACTTCGCAGAATTCTTTACTTCAAGAACAACAGGAGCTCCTTTCTTTGCGATTTTCCTATTCGTAATAGCTTTCCTTGTAACATTTAGAGGACCTGTATTTATTAAAAAGTTTAATATGATTGGTGTTCCAGCAATTTTACTAGTAATGGTTGGATTAATAGCTATTTTAGTATTTGGGCAAGGCTTAGATAAAATCTTTGCTTTAAACCCAGCTGAACCTAGTGATGAACTAGCTCGCTCAATGGCAACAGCGCTTGAATTAAATATTGGGTTAGGTTTTTCTTGGCTTCCGTATTTTGGTCAATACAGCCGTCTTGCAAAAAATGAGAAGGCAGCATTTAAAGCAGGTTTTTTAAGCTACGGTGTGTTTGTTAACATAGCGGCAATTTTAGGTGCTCTAACGGCGTTAGTAGTGGCTTCACTTGACCCAACAGATTGGATGTTTGCTATCGGCGGTCCTTGGGTGGGATTGATTGGTCTTATTCTATTGACGCTCGGTAATCTTACAGCAACAATCTTTTTGATGTATTCACAAGTCATTAGTTTTAAAACAGTTGTGCCAAAGAAATCTTGGCTATTTGCGATGTGTACAACAGTTCCAACTGTATTCTTATTGTTAAGCTCTGCTTTCTACGATGCTTTCAATTCATTCATCACTATTATTTCATATATTATGTCAGTCATTGGTGGAATAGTAATTGCAGATTTCTTCTTTGTAAAGAAGCAGAATATTTCATTAAGGGATTTATATGATACAAAGGGGAAATATCGATATTGGCGTGGCGTTAATCCATCTGCTGTTGTCGCTTTCATTATTGGTACAGTCGTCTATTGGTGTCTTTATAACCCAATTACAGGTTCTGCAAGTGGCATGTTTGACTTTACAACAGCGGGAATTCCATCTTATTTCGCCTCCGCGATTAGTTTCTATGTGTCATCGAAATATATCTTCTCTTTTAACGTAGACCGTGAAAAGAAGGATAGTACAACTGAAATAGTGAAAAAAGCAATCTAATTGATATGAGAAATAGTTTATTAATAAAAATAGTAACCATAAACGTTTATTAAGGGAGGAATCATCATGTTTAAATCTACGAATTTAGATCAATTTCCATTTCCATTTACAGAAGGTAGTTATCGTTATTCCAACGATCTTAAAAAATTAACTGATATAAATTGTATTGAAATTACACCTGAATATAAGGATCAAATTAAAAGAAAACGCGAGATGCTAGATACAGAGCCAGATGTTCGTTTTCAATCGTTCCCACATACGATGGAAATGCAGTGGGAGATTCTTGAAATGCTAGTGGATATGGCTGTTGATAAATATCCGAATGATTTCAGTGTGCAAAAAGACGGAGATAACTGGGTTTTTGAAAATCATATTTTAAATGAAAAAGAGACTTTTGTATTTGGCGATGAAAGTAGTATTCCACATGAACCACTAGATTTTATTGGTAGACATTTCCATAATGACTTTATCTGTATGGTGCATAGAGATGATAATTTCTTCTTAGAATGTGGTCAGGTTGCCTATGCGGCGCTATTCTCTGCTCACTGGAATGTAGGTATGTCATATGATGAAATCCATGCCCCAGTACCATTTGTTTCACGTACAGGAGTGGATCTTATTGCTAGAATTCGCAAGTTCTTATTAAGTATTAACCCAGGTGAGCCTTGGACAAGAATTAACTGGAATCTAATGGCTGACCGTTGGGATGTAAACTACGAAACAATGGATATTTGGGGACCGGAGCGTTATAAGGTAACACCTGAAAATGCAGGAGAGCTTGTTCACCTTCGTGTAGAAGAGCAAAAGTTCTATCGTATGCCACGTAGCAATACCATATTATTCGTTTTAAATACTCAGTTCTTGCCTTTAGAAGATTTACAAAAAAGACAAGAGTGGTTTGATTTAACGTATAGCGTTTTACAAGATATTCCTGAAGCGATGGCTGAATATAAAGGAATTGCGCCTTTCTTACCTCAGTCGGTTGAATATTTAAAAAATATAGCTGAAGGAGCTAAACAATAAGCAGCTACTGAAGAGGAGGATAACATAATGGCAACATATAAAAGTCCTGTACTATACGATGGTTCTGAAAGTATTGTAGAGCAATTCTCGAAGGTGGAAAGAAAGAGAAAATGCTTAATTATTACAGATTCTGCTATGAATGAAGCGGTTGGAAGATTTCAAAGTGAAATTAACCAAGAAGTGCCTTATGAATTATTTATTATGAACGGTAAGGCAGATGAAGCAAAAGCGAAAGAAGTGTTAGCGCAGCAAAAAATGGGGACACAGCTTTATATTGCATCTACTTGGGAAAATGCAAAAATCATCTTCCCGTTAGCAATCGAAGTAGGCTACTCAGAGGAAGAAATTCAGCTTGCTGTAGATGGAGAGAAAGAACGCCATATTTATTGTATGAAATGTTTCACATTGTCTTCGATTAAAGATGAGAAAGAAGTTCAATGTGCACAGTGTCATGCGCATTTAGAAGTTGGTCCTTTCTTTTCAAAAGTAAGAAAAGGCTATATTGGATATCCATTTATTCCTATAGAAGAGTAATTCTTTAGGACAAGACATCAGATAGGTTAGGAGATGCTGAGAATGAGAGTTGCAGGAAACATCAAAGTGTGCGTAGAAAAAATCGTACCCGTAACAGAAACTATTAAACGATTTGAATTCCGACCAGTAGACGGCAAGCCTTTACCTGCTTTCACTGGAGGATCACATATTACAACGTTTGTTGCTAACGGCAACGAAGTTATCGAACGTCATTATTCATTAGTGAGTAATCCTGTTGATCGATCGCAATATGCTATTTCCATTCGTAGAGATGAGCAATCGAAAGGCGGATCGATTTTCTGGCATGACAATGTAAATGAAGGTGATCATTTAGAAGTTAGTTTTCCGAAGAATCATTTTCCACTAAGTTATGAAGCAAAACATCATGTATTTTATGCAGCTGGTATAGGAATTACACCGTTCTTAACAATGATGGCTGATTTAAAAGCTGAAGGTAAGTCATTTGAATTACATTATGCGGCTAAATCAAAAGAACTTTGTGCGTACTATGATTATATCAATGAAAATTATCCTGGAGTGTGCACCTTCTATTTTTCACAGGAAGAAGGGTCTTCACGAATGACATCTGCATCTATGGCAGAGCATCGAATCGGATCACATGTATACTTCTGCGGACCTGTATCGATGGTAAATGAATATCGTGAAGCCGCTGAAGGATATGGTTATCCAATACCAGCCATCCACTTCGAATTATTTGCTGCAGCAGAAGAAGGACCTCGAAATCCTTTCGTAGTAGAGCTAGCAAGTAGCAAAAAGGAAATTCAAGTTCCTGAAGGTGCAACGCTTTTAGAAACATTATTGAAAGAAGGTATAGATGCACCTTATTCATGTAAAATCGGAGGCTGTGGTAGTTGCGAATTAGAGGTCGTTGATGGTGAAGTAGATCACCGAGATTCTTTCTATCGCGATGAAGAGCGTAAAGATCTTAATTCTATTCTAACTTGTTGTTCTAGAGCCAAAGAAGGCAAGCTTGTTTTAAACATCTAAAAAAATGAAGCAATAGGAGGAAGAGGAAATGACGACGACTACAACAATTGATTTGAAAATGTATATTAACGGTGAATGGGTAGCATCTGGAGACAGAACAACAATTCCTGTTATTAATCCTGCAAGCGGAGAAGTATTTGCACAACTTCCGCAAGGTACAGTAGCAGATGTTAAGGAAGCGGTTGACGCAGCACGTAAAGCATTTGATTCAGGTGTATGGTCTGGAATCTCTGCACAAGAAAGATCAACATATTTATTAAAAATCGCTGACAAAATTGAAGAATACCAAGATGAGTTAGTTCCGTTAGAAACACAAGATAACGGAAAAACATTAACAGAAGCTGGTTTTGACGTAGCAGATGCGGCAGCTTGTTTCCGCTATTATGCAGGTTTAATTAAAGCTCCAGATGGCCAAACATACCATGTTGGTGACCCAATGCAGGCAATGGTTGTTCGTGAACCAGTTGGGGTTTGTGGATTGATTGTTCCTTGGAACTTCCCATTATTAATGAGCGTATGGAAAATCGCTCCTGCATTAGCGGCTGGAAATACAATCGTATTCAAGCCATCTGAAGTAACACCAGTTACACCACAAAAATTAATTGCAATCCTTGAGGAAGTAGGCATCCCTAAAGGTGTAGTAAATATGGTAACAGGAACAGGTGCAGAAGTAGGTAACGCAATTGTTGAAAGTGCAGATGTAGACTTAATCTCATTCACAGGCGGAACAAAAACTGGTAAGCATATTATGAAAACAGCAGCAGACACAGTGAAGAAAGTATCACTAGAGCTAGGTGGAAAATCACCTAATATTGTCTTTGATGATACAGACCTTGAAACAGTTGTCGATCATGGATTATTCGGTATCTTCTATGGTACTGGTCAAGTGTGTTCTGCAGGATCACGTATTCTTGTTCAAGATACAATCTATGACAAGTATGTGGAAAGATTTGTAGAGCGAGCGAAGAAAATTAAAGTAGGCTTTGGAAATGCAGAAGGTACAGAAATAGGACCTTTAGTTAGTCAACAGCATATGGAGAAAGTACTTAGCTACATCGAAATTGGTAAAGAAGAAGGTGCTACATTAGCTTGTGGTGGTAACAGAATTACAACTGGCGGTTTAGAAAACGGATATTTCGTTGAGCCAACTGTATTCACAAATGTAACATCTGACATGCGAATCGTTCAGGAAGAAATCTTCGGACCTGTAGTTGTCATCCAAAAGTTCAGCACAGAAGAAGAGGCTATTGCCCTAGCTAACGGTACTGTTTATGGTCTTGCAGCTGGTGTATTCACAAATGATGGGGCAAGAGGTATGCGTGTCATCAAGAAATTAAAAGCAGGTATCACATGGATTAATGCATTTGGTCCGACATACAATGAAGCACCTTGGGGTGGTTACAAGCAATCAGGTGTTGGTCGTAACTTAGGAACATTCGGCTTAGATGAATTCCAAGAAGTGAAACAAATCAACGTTAATTTAGAAGTTGGACCAGTAGGTTATTTCCAATCATAAGTAGAGTACTAACTAAATAGAATGATTTTTTTGTAAAACTAGAATACAAGCTCTTTTTGGGCGTTTGTGTCCAGTCATCCAAAATCTTCATGAAAAAATAAAAGCCGAGGGACGACAGGACCTTCGGCTTTTATTTATAATAAACTAATAAGCTATTGTGTATGAATATATGATTTAACTTTATGGGGAAGTGAATATTATGAAGACAGTTATGGTTATTGGTGGTGGAATTACCGGCTTATCAACCATGTATTATTTACAAAAGATTAAACGAGAGCAAAACTTAGATATTAAGTTGATTCTAGTTGAGAAGAATGAGAAGTTAGGGGGGAAAATCGCTACTATAAATCAGGGAGAGTTTATTATGGAAACCGGTGCGGATTCCATCGTTGCGAATAAAGATAATGTGATGCCTTTCATTGAGGAGTTAAAGCTAACGGATGAAGTCGTATATAACGCAACAGGAAAATCATATATTTATCTTCACAATACATTAATGCAAGTGCCGGAAGATACTGTTTTTGGTATACCTACAAGCATGGAAGCGTTGATGAAAAGTCCGCTCGTGTCATATAAAGGGAAGCTGGAAGCGCATAAAGACTTAATAACACGCAATAAAACCTTTACGAAGGATAGTTCAATTGGAGAGTTCTTAGAGGCATTTCTAGGAAAAGAATATGTCGAAAATCAAATTGCACCTATTTTATCGGGTGTTTATTCAGGGAAATTAGAAGATTTACTTATTTCATCTACTCTTCCTTATCTTCTGGATTACAAAAATAAGTACGGTAGTATCATTCGCGGTTTAGGTAAGCATCATAAGCCAGCTCCAACAGCAAATAATAAAAAGTTTCTTTCTTTTAAAAATGGCTTATCCACAATTATTGATCGACTTGAACAAGAACTAACAGATGTTACAATTTTAAAAGGTGTAGAAACAGATAGTGTGGAAAGAAATCAGGAGCATTATGATGTATCGTTTGTGAATCATGAAACAATTGAAGCTGATTATGTTGTGTTAAGTACGCCGTTTAATGTAGCACAAGAAGTTTTGCATCATGAGGAACTTAACTCATCCTTTAATAAGTTACAGAATTCATCTGTTATCACAATGTATATGGGTTTCGATGTTCCTGATAGTAGACTACCAAAGGAGGGCACAGGTTTTATTAATTCTGGTAAAGGGGATTTACTTTGTAATGCCTGTACGTGGACGAGTCGCAAATGGACGCATACGTCAAGTAACCGTCAGCTATTAGTGCGTCTTTTCTATAAAAACATTCTTCCTAATTTTGACGAACTAAATCAAATGACTGAAGAAGAATTAGTTCAAATAGCGTTAAAAGATATGGAGAAAAGCTTTGGTATTACAGAAAAACCGAAAACAGTAGAAGTAACGAAGTGGACGGAATTAATGCCAACATATAATTTGGATCATGGAGATGCGATACAGTCTTTAAATGAAAAGCTATCCACAATTTATCCACATATTATTCTTGCTGGATGTTCTTACTATGGTGTGGGAATTCCATCATGTATAACAAATGGTATTCATACAGCGGAAAAAATCGCTTCCGAATTAAAAGTGGTAAAAAAGTAATCTATGATGAACGTAAAAGTTTAATGACTGCTTGAGAAGGGAAGTTTCATTCTTAAGTACTGTTTAACTTGTAAGAGAGAAGGAAGAAAAGTGTTTCAAGATATCACGATAAATGAATTATTACAAAAGCAAAATCAACAAGATATAGTATTCATCGATGTACGATCACCATCTGAGTTCAAGGATGCTACCATTCCGGGAAGTATCAATATTCCGTTATTTGATGATCAAGAGCGAGCAGAAGTAGGAACATTGTATAAACAAGTAAGTATAGATGCTGCCAAGGAACGAGGTTTAGAAATCGTTTCTGCTAAACTCCCTAGTTTTGTGAAGAAGTTTCATGAAATAGAGGGAGAGAAGATCGTTTTTTGTTGGCGAGGAGGTATGCGTAGTAAAACAACCGCTACTGTATTAAGTTTAATGGATATACATGTATGTCGCCTACATGGTGGTTACCGTGAATATCGCCAATGGGTTGTAGAATCTTTAGGGCAATTCGATTTACAAGCAGAAGCATTGGTTTTAAATGGATATACCGGAGCGGGAAAAACAGCTATTCTTCAACAGTTGCATCAAGAGGGATATCCTGTTCTCGATTTAGAGCAAATGGCAAATCACAGAGGTTCTATTTTTGGGCAAATAGGCTTAGAACCTAATAATCAAAAGACATTCGAAACGTTGCTATTACAAAAGCTAACGCAAACGAAGCAATCTCCATATATATTATTCGAAGCGGAAAGTAAGCGAATTGGTAAGGTTGTTTTGCCACCATTCTTCGTAGAGAAGAAGGAAAAAGGTATTCAAATATTTATAGATATGCCGATTGAGGAACGAGTTCGTCATATTCTAGCTGACTATGATCCAGTAGAGCACAAGGAAGCTTGTATCGAGGCTTTTCATAAGATAAAAAAGCGTATTCATACGCCAATTGCAGCACAAATTGAAGAGCATCTATATTGTGATCGTTTTTCTTCCGCTGTAGCGTTATTGTTGCAATATTACTATGATCCGTTATATGAACATACGGCTCAACAGTATCCAAAAGAAAGAAGTATAACCATTGCTGTTCATAGTATTCAAGAAGCGGTAGATGCAATTCGAGAGTTACTACAAACGAAGTTTCAATTATAAATAAAAACACAAGTTACAAAACAGAGAATCTGTAACTTGTGTTTTTATTTTGATAATTTTTATGCTCCAGCTTCAATTTTAGCAGAGGTATCTTTATATAAATCAGAATCTAAGTCTCCAACTACTCTACTTGTCAGAATTCCAGATGTCATACTACCACTAACGTTCAATGCTGTACGTCCCATATCAATTAATGGCTCAACTGAGATGAGTAAACCAGCTAATGCAATTGGTAAGTCCATTGCAGAAAGTACAAGAATAGCTGCGAATGTTGCTCCGCCACCGACACCAGCAACTCCAAAAGAACTGATTGCCACAATAAGAATTAACATGCCAATAAAGGAAGGTGTTAATGGATCAATTCCGACTGTTGGTGCAATCATAACAGCCAGCATAGCTGGATAAATACCAGCACATCCGTTTTGACCAATAGATAATCCAAATGAACCTGCAAAGTTGGCAATTCCATCTGGTACCCCTAGTTTCTTTTGCGTTTCAATATTAAGTGGAAGAGCTCCTGCACTCGTACGAGATGTGAAGGCAAAAGATAGAACAGGGAATGCTTTCTTGATATATGTGAGTGGATTTAGTCCACCTAATGATAACAATAGTAAATGGATAAGGAACATTATTAGTAAGGCTACATAAGAAGCCCCTACAAACTTGCCAAGCTTAATAATTGAATCAAAATCACTAAGCGCTACTGTTTTTGTCATGATTGCTAAAATACCATAAGGCGTTAAGCGTAAAATCAATTTGACAATTCTCATCGTAATGCTATATAAAGTATCAATGATTTTTGCAAAAAACTCTGCTTGTTCAGGTTGTTTACGTTTAATTCCGATATAGGCAAATCCAATAAAGGCTGCGAAAATTACAACCGAAATTGTTGAAGTTGGTCTTGCTCCCGTAAAATCTAAGAATGGATTTGAAGGAATCAACTCTAGAATTTGTTGCGGGAAGGTTTGATCCTTAATAGTGCCAAATGTTTGTTCCAATTGATCAGCACGTGCTGATTCGGCATCTCCTTGTTCAATCTGAACAGCTTCTAAATTGAAAATTGTCGCTGATGTGATTCCAACTGCTGCCGCAACTGCTGTAGTTCCAATTAATATACCGAGGATAAGTACACTTATTTTCCCGATATTGCTTGTTAGTTTCAATTTAGTAAATGCAGATACAATTGAAACGAAAACAAGCGGCATGACAATCATCTGAAGAAACTTCACATAACCACTACCGACAAGACTAAACCAGTCGGTTGATTTAACAATTGCTTCGGATTGCGGTTCATAGAATGTTTGCAGTAATAATCCAAAAATGATACCTAATCCTAAAGCTGTAAATACTCTTTTTGTAAATGAAATATGCTTTTTTTGCATAAAGAAAAGCACGAATAAAAGAACAATCATAATTGCAATGTTTAAAATAACATAACCAGTCATTTTCTAACCCCCTGTTTCATAATGATGGACCTTATTCCGATAAAACTTATTGGAATAATTATTTTATAGTTTAACACTATCTCTATATTAATTACTAGTGAAAAATATAAAATTTAGAATATTTTATTTTAGGAGTGTGGGTAATGACACTATAAATGTAATAAAAAACTAAATTTGTAATATTTTGTTCATATTCCGTTCATCTTCAATTCTTATAATAATACGAGAATTTTAGTGGGAGAATTTTTGCAAGATTTATGATGTTGAAAGGGGAGGTTTGATGAATAAAGAAAGTGTATTATTAGTCCGTTTTTCCGCTGTTTTTGCAGTAATCGGTGCATTTCTAGGCTCTCACATGGCAGGATCGGGTGCGTATGCCTTCCGACCTATTCATGCTCATATTCTAGTAGTAGGTTGGTTAACATTATTTGCTTGGAGTGTGTATTATAAAGTGTTTCAAGTGACAGCAAGCAGGCTTGCGAAATGGCATGTGTGGACGGCAATTATCGGGAGCATTGGATTGACAGCAGGCATGTATTTGAATAATCTAAAGCCTTTTAATGTACCTGAAAGCTTTGCAGTTGTTTTCTATATAGTAGGTGGTTCTATTCTTCTCATTAGCTTTGTTTTATTTTTGATTACGACATTTTTTATCTCATCCAACGCGGCAGTTAATCCTTCCTTTCAAAATGAGAATAAAAGCAAAGATGCATAAGTTATTTACTTGTTAATCAAACGATTAGTGGAAATGAATGATGCTTGAAGGCTTTAACTGGTATCTTGAGGAAATGATATAATAGAGGTTAGTACAATAGACTCGGGTAGGAGTTGATTTTGTGGATAGCCTTAATTTAGCTTTACTTGGTTTTCCTTTAGCCATTCTCATATTAACATGTATCGGATTATTTAATTTGTTTGTGCGAAAAAGAAATATTACGGCTTATTACACACCATTTGATGAATTAACTGGACAAACGGCAGTATCGTTTCATGAAGAGCAAGAAGTTCTAGCGGAAGATGATGAACAGGGTGACGATAAGAAAAAGAATAAGAATAAGTTAAGAAAATCTGATATTATTTTATAGAGAGGAGTCGTCCCAAAAGAGATTGAAAATCACTTTTGGGGCGACTTTTACGCTTTTCATTATAAAATATCTAGCCAAATTTTAATCGCTGTTGCCAAGATTAATAGGGATAAAATCCATTGCAAAACTTTTGTATTCATTTTTTGCCCTGCTTTTGCCCCGAGAGGAGAAGCGATAAGACTTGCTACAATCATGATAATTGCAGGAATTGCTAATACTTGCCCTGTTGTAATCTTTCCAATGGTAGAGCCAATTGAAGAGATGAATGTAATAGCAAGAGAAGTAGCAATTGTTACCCTCGTTGGAATCTTAAATACAACGAGAAGGATAGGGACAAGAATAAATGCTCCAGCAGCTCCGACAATTCCAGATGCAGCACCCACGATGAAAGCAATTAGAGCAGCTAGAGCTTTATTAAAATGAATCTCTCCAATGGGCTGATCATCGTTGTTTTTCTTAGGTAGGAACATCATAATAACAGCGATTGTTGCAAGAATAGCATAGACGATATTAATGATACCTTCTGATAAATAAGTGGAGCCATATCCTCCTAATAAACCTCCGATTAATATTCCTGAACCCATATAGATGATAAGATTCTTATTTAAAAAACCACTTTTACGATATGCCCACACGCCACCAATTGTAGCGAAGAATACTTGAATGGCACTTATTCCTGAAACTTCATGTGCATTAAAGGCCGCAAAGCCAAGTAGGGGAGGAATATATAATAGCATTGGATATTTAATAATTGAGCCCCCGATTCCAACCATTCCAGAAATGTATGAACCGATAAATCCAATGAGAAAAATAACAAGTATGAATGTGAAATCCATCATATCCTCCTTTCTAAGTAAAAGACTACTTCCAAGAGAAGTAGCCAAAGATTACTGACTTAATTGGATATAGTTATTGCTGAGACCGTATTGAATGAGCTCTGATTTCTTCTTTAAATTTAACTTTTGCATAATATTTGCTTTATGATTTTCGACTGTTTTTACACTGATGAGTAGTTTTTCGGACATTTGCTTATTTGTATAGCCGAGGATAGTAAGGCGTACAACTTCTTTTTCCCGAGCAGATAAAATAGATGTTTTTCTTTTTCGTTTATTGAGAAATAACTTCTCCAACTGCTCTTGTGGAAGGCCGACATTATAATAGCGTTTCCCGTTATACACGGATGTAATAGCTTCATATAATTCGCCTCCTTGGCTATTCTTCAATACATAACCATGTGCTTCAATTTCAATAGCTTTCTGAATATATACTTCTTCATTGTGCATTGTTAAAAGAACAATTTTTACATTTTTTACTTCTTTCAATATTTCCTGTGTAGCTGTGAATCCATCCAATCCATTCGGAATAGATATGTCCATTAGTATGACATCTGGTTTGTTGCGTACGGCAGCAAGAATGGCTTCTTCACCATCACCTGCTTCCCCGACAATCTGAAAGTTCGCATAGCTTTCTAATAGTAATACAATTCCTTTTCTAATTAGAACATGATCATCCACAACCATAATTTTTATCACGGGATCTCTTCCTTCCAATTGGGAATAGTAATTAGTACTTTTGTTCCAATTGTTAGCTCAGATTGAATGAGAAATTCGCCAGCAATTTGATGTACTCTTTCCGACATATGTTTAAGTCCGAGCCCTTCATTCGTAATCGTGTCGATATTGAAGCCTTTGCCATTATCCGAAATCGTTAAGTGTAAACCATTATGAGAGTCTTGGAGAGTAATAGTTACTTTAGTTGCTTCCGCGTATTTAATCGTATTGTAAATGGCTTCTTGTACAACACGATATAGGTTAATAGAAACCGTTGAATTACAACGTTCTTCCGTATTTGATTCAAAGATAAAATCAATTTCTCGATTAGTACGTTTTACGGAAGTAAGTAAACTTTTGATGGTTGCGACAAGTCCGAGCTGATCTAGGCTCTGTGGTCGTAGTTCGTAGGAGTAGGATTTGATATCTTTCATCGCTTTCTCTAATTCTTGGCGTACTTCTACTATATAAGTGTTCAGGCGCTCATCATCTACATAAGATTCTATGGCTTGGAGTGCAACAGATACGGTAAACAATGATTGACCAACACCGTCATGAAGCTCTTGAGCGAGCCGCTTATGTTCTTCTTCTTTTGCTTCAATAAGCTTCTTAATGATGAGTTTTGATATGCGTGCTTCTTCTTCTTTTTTCTTAACACTTTGATCTCGTAAAACGAGTAAATATTCTTTTTCTTCTTTAGTCGAATCTTGAAACATAAGTGCCGTACTCATTTCTACATCTATTTTCTGCCCATGATAGGTAGGCATTTCAGACAAGAAATAAGGTACTTCATCATTTTGAATTAAATAGCACTTATTCTCGTTATTATGTAGCTGGCGATTTTCGCAGAAAGAGCAGTAGGGAACACTGCCTTGAAGTTTCCAACCAGTTAATCGTTCAGCGGAAGGATTCATCATCAGAATGGTTCTTTCTTGATTCATAATAATAATGCCATCTTGTATACTTTGAAAAATTTGTTTTAAATATTTATTTTCTAGATGGAGAGATTCAATCATATGTTAGAACACCTCGAAATGTAATTAATAATTACATTTTAATACAAGATTGGAATATTAACGAAGAAGGGGCTGCCCGAAAAGAGAATTTTCATCACTTTTTGGACGCCCTTTTACACTTTTTTTGCCATTCCAAATTGTTTTCAACGAAATCTCATTTTTACTTAGTAGACTAAAGAAGTTCATTTTTGGCGCTTTTGATTTAGATGAAACCCCATAGGCTACTTACTAAAACAAAGAATTTCTTACAAACTAACTAATATTATTAATCTCTCTCATCAAATATCCTCTATTTTTTTATTTATACATTTTGCGTTTGAGCTTCTTTTTGCCAACGATTATAACCACCTAAGAGATTTACGCAATTCTTCTTGCCTTGTGCTTGTAATACGCTTGTAGCGATAGCGGAACGAACGCCAGATTGGCATTGAACGATGATTTGTTTGTCATCAATAATTTCATTCATTCGCTTAATAAGAGTACCTATCATAATGTGTTGGGCACCTTCGATATGACCTTGATTCCATTCAGATTGATTTCGCACATCTAGTACGTGCACATCACCATTAGCCACTGATTCAGCTATTTGTAATGGAGTCACGCTATCATAAGACTCTAAAGAAGGTTGAGCAGGGAGATTAAGGAGAATATTTGTGATATCTCCATAGCCCATTACATTATCAATTCCAATGGAGCGTAGAGCGATTAAGATCTCGTCTAAGTGCTTTGGATTAGTTAATAAATAAAGCGGTTGTTCATAGTTAACAAGCCAGCCAGCCCAATTCGTAATGGATTTATTGAAAGGAATATTAATGGTTCCTTCAATATGAGCATTGGCAAATGAACCTGCTTGGCGAGTATCAATGACTTGTACGCCTTGTTCGATTAAAGCTTGCACTTCTTTAAAAGAAGAAATGGTTTTTAATGATGGTAATTCTTTAAGTAATTTGATTCCAACCTTATTTACATGCTTCATAATAGCGAAGTAATAAGGTGGCTCTGGTTGACCATTTAATAGATCATCCATGAATGTTTGTTGGTTGTCATAGTGCATAGCCCAGTTAAATCGTTTTTCATAACCTACTGTAGATGAAGGGACAGCACCTAATGCTTTACCACAAGCACTTCCTGCCCCATGAGCTGGCCATACCTGTAAGTAGTCAGGTAATTCTTTAAAGCGTTCTACGGAGTGATACATAACTTTGGCACCAGCTTCTGCCGTACCCGTCATGCCTGCTGCTTTCTCTAATAAATCAGGGCGTCCAATATCACCAACGAATACAAAGTCACCTGAGAAAATACCCATTGGCTTATCTGCTTTACCGCCTCGGTCCGTTAATAAGAAGGAAATACTTTCAGGCGTATGACCTGGAGTATGCATCGTTTCAAATACGAGGTTACCAATTTTGAAAACATCACCGTCTTTTAATAATTGATGTTTAATAGTATCAAGGTTTTGGTAAGTCCAGTCTTCGCCTCCTTCATCAGAAATATAGAGCGTTGCATCAAAACGATTGGCTAATTCTCGTGATCCTGAAACAAAATCTGCATGGATATGAGTTTCAAGAGCACCAACGATTTTGACATTCTCTGCTTTTGCTGTAGCGATATAAGGTAGAATATTTCTCATTGGATCAACAATTACTGCTTCTCCAGTAGCTTGGCATCCAACAAGATATGATGCATGAGCTAGTTTCTCATCATAAAAATAGCGTAATAGCATAGTTTATTTCTCCTTTCTTTTTAACGTGTTTTTTTGTCTGACAAAACATCTATGGCAGCTTGGACGTAGCATAAAGATTTTTGAACAGCGGGCTCTTTCAGCCATCTTACAATAGAGAAAATCGTAATGGACTGAGGATTACAATTTGCTCGTTCTTTTACTTCTTGGATAAACGCTAGACCATTTTTTCCTCCTTGAAGAACAGGGTCAGCATATTCTTTCAAGTTATTTATTAAGTAAGCGGAAGATTCTTTATCTTGTACAATGCTTAATAGAAAAGCGCTAATTTCTTCGAATTGCTGAATAACTTTCACCATGGCAGGGAGCTTTTCTAAGAGCGTGAAAAGAGCTTGTAACGTTTCCCCATTCACATTGTAAGTGGAGAGTTTTTCTTCAAGCATGGCTGTCGTTTGTTTATCTTGAATAGTTGCTTTACCAAATGAAACTATGTCCTCAACAGATTGTAGTGTTGTTTGAATTTCAGGTAGTTTGCGTATTAGTTCAATCATAGATTGTTGAATACGCGGATCTTCCAACTCGTTTAACCAATCTAATGTCATATTGTTATGTTGTGTGTCTGCTTCTATCATCCTTAAGAACCTCCTTCTCTCAAGACTTGCTAGAATTCATTACATAGTGCCTTTTAACATACCGTTCCAGTACATAACAGGTAGTAAATCTTTCTTTAATATATACATGCTCTGACGTTCGACCGCTTGGTTAAACGGCATCATTTCGCAAGGTTCTTTCGTGTAATCAAATTCTGCTAGAACTAATTTGTTATAGCCTGTAACAATTGGACAAGAGGAATAACCATCGTAGCTAGCAGTTAGTGGTTGGTCACGCATTAAAGAGATGATATTAGTCGCTGCAACAGGAGCTTGCTTGCGAATGGCTGCACCTGTTTTCGACGTTGGTAAATTAGCGCAATCGCCTAAGCCAAAGACGTTAGCGAATTGATTGTGCTGCAGTGTATGCTTGTGAACATCTAGCCACCCAGCTGCGTCTGATAGGGGGCTATTTTTAATGAAAGTTGGAGCTTGCATAGGAGGTGTAACGTGTATCATGTCATAAGCTACAGTTTCTTTTGCACCTGTATCTAAATGTTCGAAAGTTGCTATTTTTTCTTCTGCATTAATCTCTATTAAATTTCTTCTAAAACGAGCATCTATTTGTTTTCTCTCTAGTACTTTCTCTAATGTTGCACGATATTTAGCTACGTCAAAAATAGCTGGATTTGCGGAGCCGAAAACAACTTGTGTTTGATTTCTTACTCCGGAGCGGTTGAAATAATCCTCAGCTAAATACATGATTTTTTGTGGAGCGCCTCCACATTTAACTGGCGTTGCGGGATGAGTAAAGAGAGCTGTTCCGCCTTTAAAGGAACGAATGGTTTCCCATGTATAGTCCACATGAGTATAGGAGTAATTACTACATACTTCATGCTGTCCAAGTGCTTCCTGCAAGCCTTTTACACCGTTCCAATTAACTTCGATACCAGCTGCCACTACTAAGTACTCATATGTGATGAGTGTTCCTTGATCTGTAGTAATGGCATTCTCATTTGGCAAGAATGTATTTACTGCTTCTTGAATCCAAATTGTACCTTCTGGGATGACAGATTGCATTTCTCGTTCTGTAACTTCTTTTTTTGCTGCACCGCCGCCAACCAATGTCCATAATGGCTGGTAATAATGTTTATCAGCAGGTTCAACAATAGCAATTTGGTTGAATAATGAATGCGATTGACGTAATAAACGAGCTGCTACAGAAATGCCTGCAGAACCTCCTCCGACGATGACAACCTTGTAATTATTGTTCAATTGCATATCCTCCCTTAAGGCAATGACTTTTTGATAACAACATTTATTAACTGAATTTTCAAATTAATAATAGTGGAAAACGCTTACAGTTTCTATAGGGGTTTTCCCCTAACTAGCAATATAGGCTCTTGATTAGGCCTTTGGTTGTAGATTATCTCGACACATTTATTGTAAAAATAGGAGAAATGTCATGGCTAATAAGTTGAAATCTGAAAATTTATGATATAATTTGTCATCATAATCGTTGTTTGAAGACAGAATGTGGCATATATTGATTCAGGGAATGAAAGGAATAGGTGAGGGAAATGAGTAATAAAGATATGGGTCATGAATTATTAGATGCTTTCATTAAAGTAGCACCTTATCTTAACAAATTAATTCATGAGGATATAACTGTAGGGATCTATGATACGGAAAAGGCAGTTTGTTATATACCGGGAGAAACGTTTTCTCTAAATATTAAGTTAGGCAGTCCATTGCAAGAGGGAGATGCAATTACAGCTGCTGTAAGAGGAAATCGTGAAGTTATGGATATCGTACCGAAAGAAGTATTTGGATTCCCGATTGTTGCAAACTCTATTCCAATTCATGATTTTAACAATAAAGTGATAGGCGGCGTTGGCATCGGTGTGAGTTTGGAAAAGTCTAATCAACTTTATGAAGTGGCTGAAAACCTATCTGCGATAGTAGAAGAAACAGCGGCTTCTATTGATGATATTACAGGTTCTGTGAAAAACTTAGCGGGTCGAGTAACGGAGGTTTCTTCTCATATGAAGGAAGTAAGCCTTGGAGCTAATCAAATTGGTCAAATCTCTACGGTCGTTAAAGGGGTATCTGATCAAAGTAATTTACTAGGTTTGAATGCGGCTATTGAAGCAGCTAGAGCTGGTGAAGCAGGACGAGGCTTTTCGGTAGTAGCGGATGAGATACGTAAGCTAGCCAATAATTCAAAGGAAAATGTTACTCAAATTGATGAGTTAACTAGAAGGATTCAAAGTTCTATCCAAAATCTTAATGATGCATTCTCGGGCATCAATCAGTTGTCGGATAATCAAGCGGCAGCGATTGAAGAAATCTCTTCTACCATTAATGAAATTAGTAGAAACGCACAAAATTTATCTGAACTTGCAGGCACCTCATTTAACAAACAATAGTTTGAGGTACGCTTGTTGTCAAAATGGTATAAATGTTGAAGTTATAGAGTCTAATTAAGAGGGGAATCCTTAAGATTAGACATTTTTTTTGCGGCTCATGATAGTTGAGCAGATAGTTCTATTAGGTAAATTTGTATAATGCTAAACTTAGCTATACACTAGAAGGATAGTAATTATATGTACTTATAGAAGAAGGCATTATGGAGGAAATATGACAAAACTTCAAAACATCATTATTAAACAAAAATATGCAGCTAAAATGCAAAAAGATTATCCTTTAATTGAAAAGGATGCTGTTGTAGATAAAAAATTAAAGCTGACAGAAGGCGATTTATTACGTCTAATGGATGAGCAAAATAAATTTATTGGTATTGGATACTACGGTTCGCAAAATAAAGGAATCGGCTGGGTTTTAAGTAGAAAAGCGAATGAAAAAATAAATGTCGCTTTTTTCGCTAATAAAATTGAAACAGCTATTACGCATCGTAAAGCACTGTTTGAAGACCCTGAGACGACAGCATTTCGTGTCGTCAACGGTGAAGGCGATGGCCTTGGCGGAATCATCATTGATTACTATGATGGTTATTATGTCATTCAATGGTATAGTGAAGGAATTTATTCGTTCCGCGAAGATATTATAAAAGCACTAGAGCAAACTGTAGAATATAAAGGTATTTATCAAAAGAAACGCTTTGACGATAAAGGAAAATATATCGAAGAAGATGATTTTGTAACAGGTGAGCGTGGTACATTCCCACTAATTATTAAGGAAAATGGTGTGAAATTTGCAGTTTACTTAAACGATGGAGCAATGACGGGGATTTTTCTCGATCAGCGTGAAGTAAGACAAGCCATTCGTAAGCGATATTCAAATGGTGCAGAAATGCTTAATACATTCTCTTATACAGGGGCTTTTTCTGTTAATGCGGCTCTTGGTGGTGCTCGTATGACAACGAGCGTTGATGTGGCTAACCGTAGCCGTGCAAAAACGAATGAACAATTTGCAGTGAATAATATTGATTATGAGACACAACAAATCGTAGTAGAAGACGTGTTTCAATACTTTAAATATGCAGCTAGAAAAGGTCGATTATTCGATTTAGTCGTATTAGATCCACCAAGTTTTGCAAAAACGAAAAAACGTACATTTAGCGCAGCTAAGGATTATACAGAATTGTTAAAGGAAACGATTGCTATTACGAAGGATGAAGGTGTTATTGTTGCTTCAACGAATAGTAGTGCTTTTAATATGCGACGCTTTAAGCAATTTATTCAAACAGCTTGTAAAGAAACACAAACTTCTTATTCTATTCTTGAAGAATATAGCCTGCCTAGTGATTTTCGCACACTCCGTTCTTTTCCAGAAGGCGATTATTTAAAAGTTGTTTTCATACGAATTAAGAAATAATTAAAACAGTAACAATAAGATCGGACACTTCATCCGATCTTATTCGCTTTAATGTAATTTTGAGATTTTAGATTCAAAAAGAGGTGAATACCATGAAGCAACGATTTACGATTGGAGAAATCGCAAAGTTACATAATATCCCTGAATCCACCCTTCGCTATTATGACCAAAAAGGAATCTTTCAACCAAAGACGGTCGATCCACAAACACAATATCGGTACTATACAATTGATCAATTTTCAATGTTGGAAATTATCAAATTTTTACGGCATTTGGATATATCGTTAAGTGAAGTAAAGCAATATGTAGAGCATCGAACACCTGAAACGGCACTCCAATTATTTGAAAAACAAACAGAACTTCTTTTACAAAAGCAACGAGAAATCGAATATATGACTTCGATGATGCAAAAGAAAATCGAAATCATTAAAGAAGGACTCCAGCAAGATTATTCGAGCGTTTTTTATCAAAAAATAAAACAAAGGCCAATTCATTTTATGCCTGTAGAAAGTGATTTATCAGATGAGCTATTCATTATGAGCTTAAATGAATTACAGACAAAAATGCATGTTGCAGCACCTGCTTCTATTTCACAAAAAATTGGAACGACGATTTCCATCAAGAGCATACTAAAAGGTAATTACTATGATTATAATGGCCTGTTTATTTCGATGGAAGATATGCAAACAGCAGTGGAAAATTACTCTTATATACGTGAAGGATATTATGCATGCACCTATCATAAAGGCTCATATAATGACACGCATCTAGCACTTAAACGGTTAATAAAGGATATTCAAAAAAGTGGTTATGAGGCAATTGGAGATGCGATTGAAATAGGTCTTGTCGATCATTCTGTAATAGCGGATGAAACAGAGTTTATAACAGAATACCAAATTCCAGTGAAAAAAATTGTAAAATAACGTATGTTGGTGATATTTAGAGGAATTCTATTAGTGTTAGCGATATAAGTTCAACCTTCTCAAAGCCATGCTCGATCGTAAGTCAATTATTGTTGAAAATCAAGATGGATTTTCAAGAACAGTTTGTCTTACGCTCATAGTATGGCTTATTTTTTATGGAAGTGAAACAAGGAATAAGAGCCTATTAAAAAGGACTGGTGATGGTTTTTTTATCAGAAATGAGATGTAGCTATTCTTTAGGTTTTTGAGCGAATTTCATCTATATTCAAAAGTGATTAGTAAAGGTTTTTTTACTTTTTTAAAATAATCTATTGACCTTAAAGTTACTTTAAAGTTTAAACTGAATAACGTTGATGAAGGAGGTTCACTCATGACGGAGACATCGTTAAAACTTAGAGAAACACCAGTTACTAAATTATTTCTTTCTTATTTAATTCCTTCTGTTCTAGGAATGTTACTTATGTCAGTTAACATATTAGTGGACGGTATATTTGTTAGTCATGGAGTTGGAGAAGATGCATTAGCGGGCGTGAATATAGCTGTGCCAATATTCTCTATATTTTTGTCTATATCCTTGTGGATTGGAATGGGTGGGGCGACACTATATTCGATTTCACTCGGTAGAAATGAAATAAAGAAAGCTCAATCGATTTTCACACAGTCATTTGTTCTAGCTATTTCAATTGTTGGAGTACTTGTACTTTTAAGTTTATGGAAGGAAACCGAATTAGCCTATTTCTTTGGAGCAAATGAGCGTATTCTTCCGTATGTGCTGGATTATTTGCACATTATTTTATTGTACGGAATCGTTTTTGTATTTGAGAATGTTTTAAGTATTTTTATTCGAAATGATGGTAACCCAAAATTAGCGATGATTGGCTTAATTATCACTTCGGTTTTAAATATTATCTTTAACTATGTCTTTATCTTTATCATGGATTTAGGCATCAGTGGTGCTGCTTATGCGACGGTATTAGCGACATTTATTGGTTTCCTAGTAATGTTAACGCATTTCTTACGTAAAAATAGTACGCTAAAGTTTGTGAAATTGAAATTCGAGTATGAGATTGTAAAGCAAATTATGACCATTGGCTTTCCAAGTTTTATTGTCGAAAGTTCAGCTGCTATTCTTACGATGGGCTATAACATTACCTTCATGCATTATACAGGAGAACTTGGTGTGACAGCCTTTGCGGTTGTAAATTATATTCATGTTATGTTCCTGTTATTGTTCCTAGGTGTAGGTGCAGCATTACAACCAATTGCGAGCTTTCATTTCGGTGCGAAACTATTCGAAAGATTACGTAGTTGTTTGAAATTATCTGTCCGAACAGGTATTGTATTCGGGCTTATAACACTTGCATTGGGCGTGCTGTTCGCAGATTTCTTAGTATCCATGTTTGGAATAGAGTCACAGGAAGTACGTGATTTTACAGTGAAAGGAATTGCTTTATTCTTTATTAGCTATTTGTTCCTCGCATACAATTTGGTTTATGCAGAGTATTATCAAGCAATCCGAAATATTCGCTTGTCAATCATCATTATATTAACACGTAGTATCTTTTTGTTAATTCCTCTATTATGGTTACTTCCAAAGCTACTTGGAGTAAACGGAATATGGCTTGCGTTCCCAGTTTCTGAAGGAATCACAACATTATGTTTAGTATTATGGCATCGTGGAAGAAGTCCAGTCCCACAAACTGCATAGATTAGGATAAAGAACCTGTTTGAAATTTACTGTTTCAAACAGGTTCTTTTGGCAAGTAAACGCCTTTTTGTTCATATTTATGTCATTATTCAATCAAAATAACATTTACTTTTCAAAATTATCACACATTTACTTGGTAATATTAGGAGTAAAAAGGGTGGTGTGGCATGAAAACAGTGTTAAAGGGATTTATACTTTTGGGGGTCATCATCATATGTACAATTGTTCCTCGACCAACTGAAGCGGTTGAAATAAAAGTTTCTCCTAATAAACAATCATTGCAATCTATTATTGACAGTGCAGCACCAGGAGATGTAATTAAGCTTGCGAAAGGGAAGTATGAAGGTTCATTGATTATCAAGAAATCGATTACGTTAGAAGGCGAAGAAGGGGCAATCATTGATGGTGAAGGAAAAGGGCATGTAATTACAGTTGGGGCGGATGACGTAACAATTAAAGGATTAACCATTCAGAAAAGTGGTACGGGAAAAAATGAAAGTGCCATTTATTTAAAGGATGGCCGAAACAATACTATTGAGAATAATATGATTCATGAAGTTATGTATGGTATTTATGTTCAAGATGGGGAAAGCCACCACATCATTAATAATAATATTAGCAGCTACGCTGTTCATTTTTCAAAAAGAGGTAGTGGCATTCATCTTTATAATGGAGAAGGTCACGAAATTAAAAAGAACACAATTGTCCAAGTGCAAGATGGTGTGTATTTAGATCATACAAAGAATATTAAGGTGAAGGAGAATAAAGTCATTGGTTCTAGATATGGCTTTCACTTCATGTTCAGTAAAGATATTCAGATTAACCAAAACGAACTGGTAGCTAATATTACGGGTCTTATGATTATGGATTCATCAAATGTTAAAATTATTGATAATTCTGTAAGTCGTCAATTTCATGTTCGCGGCTTCGGTATACTAATTTATGATAGTAAATCTATTTTATTACAAAGTAATAAAGTTCAACAAAATAGTACAGGGCTATCATTAGAAAAAACAGTAGATGTACAAATTAATAGAAATGTTATTTCGGGTAATCAAGTAGGGTTAGAATTTATTGGTGAAAATAAGAACAATATTTTTACGGAAAACAACTTTATCGGTAATGTTGTACAATCAAAAATTACTAATAATAAGATGAAATTAGACAATGGGGTACGGGGAAACTATTGGGATGACTATTCAAGCTATGATGTAACGGGTGATGGGATAGGAGAAATTACGTATAAAGCTGGTTCTCTCTATGATCAATTGCTTGATCGAGAGCCGTATTGGCAATTTTTCTTTGAAAGTCCGTCTATTAAATTGTGGAGCAAGGCAGAGACATTATTTCCATCTATAGGTGTTGCGGATGTATATGATGAGAAACCTTTAGTTGAGCCTGTAAAGTTAAGTCAGGATTCTGCAAAGACGAGCAGTGAGCGGAATATAGGTGCATTGTTACTGGCGTTGCCATTTCTTTGGTTCTCAATCTTAGTCATTTGGTCAGGGAGGCGTTTATCATGAAAAAACTAAGTAGTTTATTAATAGTAGTGTTTTTACTTGCGGCGTGTGGGAAGGAACAGTCCTTTGAGCCGGCTAAAATTAATCCAGAAGTAGATGTTTGTGAAATTTGTAATATGAGCATTGCGGAAGAAAACTTTGCGACACAATTATTCTCCAAAGATGGAGATGTATATAAGTTCGATGATATTGGTTGTATGTACGAATTTATCTATAAAGATAAAAGAATAGCAGAGAAAGATATCGCGAAACAATATGTACGTGATATGGAAAGCGGCAAATGGCTTGAAGCGAAAGAAGCACATTATGCCTATAATAAAGGTTTTTGGACACCGATGGCTTATGGGGTCGTTGTATTTGAAAAACAAGCTGATGCAGAGAAATATTTGAAAGAACAAGGTAAAGGAGAATTATACGATTTCAAACAGTTATCACAACATAAGTGGGGATGGGAAAAATGATTATAAATCTTGCTAGACAACAATTTACACTGATTCTCCGAAGTAAATGGTTAATCACATTTGGATTGTTATTTGCTTTTTTAGCTATTTTCATTAGTTATTTTGGGAACTCGGGTGAGTCTGGATATTTAGGGTTTAATCGGATGACGGCGAGTTTGCTGAACTTAAACCTATTGCTCATTCCCCTTATTTCTTTATTAGTGGGTGGTCTCTTTCTATCTGGGGAAAAAGAAGACAGAGGACTAATGCTTATGCTCACTTATCCCGTTCCTATCTACTCAGTTGTTATCGGAAAATACATAGGATTGCTAACTGCACTATGGTCTGTTGTTACATTTGGGTATGGAGCTGCTCTATTAATGATGTATGTTGCTGCAGTAGATGTATCATTACTTATTATTCTGAAATTCTATTTGTTTTCTTTACTGTTAGCGGCTATTTTTCTAGCTATTTCAATGTTAGTAGGTTTATTAGCGAAGACGAGATTTCAGGCATTAGGCTCAAGTCTAATTGTTTGGGCGTTTACAGTGCTTTTCTTTGAATTTTTAGTAATGGGTATTAGTCTAATTATTCCCAAGCAATATGTTTTATCAATGTTGTCTATTTCTATTTTTATTAATCCCGTCGAGCTAGTGAGAGTTTGGTCGATTCTATCATTAGATGGGTCGGCTATCTTTGGACCAAGTCTTTATGATTTAACGATTTGGGCAAGCGGCTTTCAGGGGCAAGTACTATTCATCGCTTCAAGTTTATTATGGTTAGCGGTACCGTTATTAGCTAGTAGCTTTGTGTTGAAAAGGAGAATAGGCAATGAATAAAGTAATAGAACTAGTCGCACTGACAAAGATATATTCAGAAAAAAGTAGAGTGGAAGATATCAGTTTTCCCATTCACCAAGGTGAAATTGTCGCTTTATGTGGTGGGAATGGTGCAGGGAAAAGTACACTTATTAAAATGATTACAGGAATTATTAAACCAACAAGTGGCCATATCGAAATAGACGGAAATATTGTTAATACGATTAGCATGGATTATCGTAATAGCTTCTCCTATATGCCAGACGATATGTTATTTCCGCGTCAACTATCGGCTGTAGAAGTACTGAATTTCTTTGCTAACCTGCGCAAGGTATCAAAGGAAAAAGTAGGAGAAGTATTAGAGATTGTTGGCTTGTATGAAGATAAAAATAGACTGATTAAACATTTCTCAAAAGGGATGCAACAAAGACTATCATTTGCACAAGCCTTGCTAGCAGACACACCACTTCTCATTTTAGACGAACCAACAAATGGGTTAGATCCGTATTGGGTATATCGTTTTAAAGAAATTATGCATGATGAGAAGGCGAAGGGAAAGGCCATTTTGTTTACAACGCATATCCTTACACTCGTAGAAGAAATAGCTGATAAAGCTGCTTTTATCGAAGGTGGAGAACTTCTTCATTTTGATTGTGTGAAAGATTTAGTGATGAGAGATGGCGAAAAGGTCTCATTAGAGAAGGTATTTTTTGAAAAACAAATGCTACAAAAGCAATAAAGTGAAACTTTAATTGGTGAGGGCCTTCATCCCCACCGATTATTAGTTGAACCAACCTTAGCACCAGTTTGAACGGGATAAATGAGAAAAGGGCATGCAAAAAGTGATATTGAATCACTTTTTGCATAGCCCTTTAATTATGTTGAGTTTCTGAATCGTGGTGCATGGATTCAGATTCATGATTTGTATTGTGTTGCTTCATATTTTGCATTTTCATTTGGTAACGTTCATTTGAAACTTTTTCAACATCATCCCATGTGGCAATTACAGCATTTTTATCTTTATTGTCATTTATAAACTTATCGGCGCTTTCTTGTGTACTAAAGAAGGAATAGCCGTATTTCATTGGTGTCATTGTATCTGATTTAACGATGATAGCTTTATCAGATTCAATCCAATCTTTTGTGTTAGCATCTCTAACCCATGTTTTTTCATATTGTTCATTTGCTTTTCTTGGGCCATTTAATAAACAGCCAGAATCATCAAAAAATAAATGCTTTCCATCCTTCGTAAGAGCTTGAGTAGTGAATTCCCCCATTTCATCATCTCGTGCATATACCTTCATGTTGCAGAAAGCACATTTTTCTTGGTCATGTGGCTCCTGAGGATCGTTTTCATGCGCTGTTTTTTCCACCTTTGGTGTATCAGTGGCTTTGTCCGTTTCTTTATTAGTTGCTTCTTTATCACCACAAGCTGAAATAAAAATCATTAATATGGCAGATAAAAATAATATTGCGAGTTTCTTCATTTTTTTCCCTCCATCCTTTATTCTCTATCAGAATAACAACCAATTGTGTTATTTTTGAGAATTTTCGATGTTCTTTTGATGGTAATTGGAAATGTTTATCAATTAAAGGTGCGCAGTGAATCGAATTAGCTCAGAAACTTATTCAAATGACGGGGGGGAATAATGTACCACAAACAGAGATAAATGGCAGATGGGTTGAAGGATACGATCCTAATTCAATTATGAGAGCGTTAGACGATTAAATAAAAAGGGGCGTTCGACAAGTGATTGTAAATCAATTGTCGAACAGCCGTTATAAATTAATTTGCTGTTGTACTGTAATTTCAATTTCTCGTAAGTATTGTTCATGTTGATTGGTATGAATTTCATGAATACTGGGCATTATTTTATGTTGTAACACCTCGATACCGCAATACTGTAGTATACCAACATCTAGTACCTGCACCATGGATTGCTTTAAATTTCGCTGGATTAATGACTGTTCAGAATCACCGGCAGTTTCAAATATGAAAGCTTTCTTGCCATGTAATAATCCTTTTGGTCCATCTGGAGTTGAGGTGAATGCAAAGCCGTGTGCAAATACACGATCACAGTAGCCTTTTAATATAGCGGGCATAGAGTACCACCATGTTGGGTAGATGAAATAGATAACATCGGCCCACTGAATTTGTTGTTGTTCAAAAGCAATGTCTGGACTATATTGTTTATCTTGGAAATCAAGTATCTCATTATATTGAAGAATGGGATTGAAATTGATTGCGTATAAATCACGAATCTTAAATTCTTGTTTGTGCATTTTTACTTGCTTAATAATGCTGTCCTTAATTGCTGCATTAAAACTATTAGCAGTAGGATGCGCAAAAACGATTAGATGGTTCATTCGTTGCTCCCTCCCTTGAATAATGTGAAAAAATGAACATATATTCTAAATTAACACAAAACAGCATGTTATATACAATCGCTAAATAACGGTTTTGTGAAATGATTATATTGTAATTAAGAGTTGTAAATGGTATCATGGCAGTAACTTAAAATTGAACGGAGGGTATCCTTAATATGTATTATTGCAGATTACGATTCCAAGCTTTGAACGGCGCTAACTGAATAGTGTTCAAAGGCTCTGCTTGTGTGCAGGGTAAACGGGACTGGTCTGCCTATTTTTAAGGTACCTACTTTTGCAAATGCAAGGAAAGAGGGGGAGACGATTCTGCCTCTTTTTTGTATCTTTAAAAAAGGAAAAGAGAATATTTCAACTAAAAGTACGCCATCTTTAGAATCATTCGTTATGCATTACAAATGATGATAGGCGATATGTCGACTTTTTAGTTTGGAGACCGCTTCTTATTT
Organism: Bacillus massiliigorillae; assembly: GCF_000380245.2. Classification (GTDB taxonomy): domain Bacteria; phylum Bacillota; class Bacilli; order Bacillales; family DSM-1321; genus Bacillus_AD; species Bacillus_AD massiliigorillae. The sequence continues at coordinate 88,354 of NZ_HG428746.1, read as the reverse complement.
GTCAGAGAGTATGTACTATTCACTGGCTTATACGTATCATCATCCGTTTATCTTTAACACAGGTACCCTACTTGTGTTTTTTTTGTTTTTATAAGAAGAGGAGGAAAATATATATGATGGAACAACGTGAAAAAGCGATTTTAGTTGGAGTACATTTAAAAAGTGAAGACGAAATTGAATTTGAGTATTCAATGGAGGAGTTGGGCGAATTAGCCGCTGCTTGTAATGTTGAAGTTGTTGGGCAAATCACGCAGAAGCTAGAGCGATTTAATACAGCTCATTATGTAGGGAAGGGAAAGATTGAGGAAATCGTCAATCTAATAGCTATGTTCGATGCGGATACAGTGATATTTGATGATGAATTATCCCCTTCACAAATACGTAATTTAGAGGCTGAATTAGATTGTAAAGTAATTGATCGTACAATTTTAATTCTAGATATTTTTGCAAGACGTGCAAAAACAAGAGAAGCTCAACTTCAAGTAGAAGTGGCTAAACTTCAATATATGCTTCCGCGTTTAGTAGGTCTTCGTGCATCGTTAGGTCGCCAAGGTGGTGGCGGAGGAACTGGTCTAAAGAATAGAGGGGCTGGTGAAACTAAATTAGAGCTAGATCGCCGAAGAATTGAAGAGAAAATTACAGTTTTAAGCAAAGAATTAGCAACGCTTGTAGCACAACGAGAAGTACAGCGTAGACAACGAAAGAAGAATGAACTACCCGTTGTTTCATTAGTTGGTTACACGAATGCTGGTAAATCGACTGTCATGAATAGTATGCTTGAAATTTTTAATAAAGCTGTTAATAAACAAGTTTTTGAGAAAGATATGTTATTTGCCACACTTGAAACATCAATTCGTCATATTGAGCAAGAAGATCATAAATCATTTTTGCTTACAGATACAGTAGGATTTGTAAAGAAGCTACCGCATCATTTGGTGAAAGCCTTCCGTTCGACTTTAGAAGAAGCAGCCAATGCAGATTTACTGATTCATGTTGTAGACTATTCAAATCCACATTATGAGCAATTGATTGAAACGACAAACCAGACCTTGAAAAGTATAGGAGTTGAAGACGTTCCAACTATTTTTGCTTTTAATAAAGCCGATTTGGTGGATGATGATTATCCTAAGGTTGAAGGTAATATTGTCTATTTATCAGCGAAGCAAAAGGTAGGTATAACAGAATTAACTAATGTCATTCGTAAGCATATCTTTAAGGATTATGTCGTATGTGATTTATTAATTCCGTATGAAAAAGGAAATCTGATTTCATATTTCAATGAACATGCACATGTAGTTCAAACAAGCTACGAAGAAAATGGAACAATGATAAAGGTAGAGTGTAAGCAAGCTGATTATGAGAAATATAAGGAATATGAAGTGCAGGATTAAGGCTGTTCGACAATGTTTTCGTGAATATGGGAAATTTCTCAATGAAAATTCATTTTGAATATATTTCCCGGACAATACTCGACAGAATTAATCAAAAAGAGGCGTCCCGAAAGTGATTACAATCACTTTCGGGACACCTTTATTTTATACTTTTTTCACATCAATAAATAGAATTTGATGCCCATCCATTTCTTTAATTGTGAACTCAAAGCCTTCTTCTTCGATGATATCGCCAACTTCAACTTCATATTTCCTTGTTAAAATCCAGCCACCGATTGTATCGACTTCTTCTTCAGAAAGATGTGTTCCAAGTAAATCATTTACGTCTTCAATTAATACCATAGAACTTACAAGGTAATGATTTTCTTTGATTTTACGAATATCTTCCACTTCATCAGTGTCATATTCATCTTGGATTTCACCGACGATTTCTTCTAGAATATCTTCAACCGTTACAATACCTGACGTACCACCATATTCGTCATAGAGGACAGCCATATGTGTACGTTCTTTCTGCATTTTTAACAATAATTCATTGATAGGGATAGTTTCAATAATGCTAATGACAGGCTTCATTAATTCACGCATTGGACAATCTGTAATCGCATATTTTCTTTGAGCTTTCATCATGTCTTTTACGTTAATGATTCCTAGAATATTATCCTTGTCTCCATCAACTACTGGATAACGCGTGTATTTCTCTGCGTCCATTAAGTCAAGCACATCTCCTAATGTATCATCTATGGATACGGCAATGATAGAAGTACGAGGAACCATAATTTCTTTAGCAATTCTATTATCGAATTCGAAGATATTGTTCACGTATGTTAATTCAGTTTGGTTAATTTCACCGCTTTTATAACTATCTGAAAGAATCATGCGTAATTCTTCTTCCGAGTGCGAAACTTCATGTTCTGAAGCTTGCTTTAATCCGAACATTTTAACTAGTAGACCAGCTGAGCCATTGAGTAACCAAATAGCAGGGAACATAATTCTGTAGAACCAAATAATTGGTTTTGCGAATAATAATGTGATTGTTTCAGCCTTTTGGATGGCTACAGTCTTTGGAGCCAATTCACCAACTACTACGTGCAGGAACGTTACGGATGCGAATGCAATGATATAAGATAATACGCTACTCCATGTCGGATCGAGATTCATGCTATCAAACACGGGATGTAATAAGCGTTCAACTGTAGGCTCGGCTAATGCACCTAGACCTAAAGCTGTAATAGTAATACCAAGCTGACAGGCTGATAAGTATTCATCTAAGTGAGTGACTACTTTCTTTGCTGCAATTGCACCTGGTTTACCTTCCTCAATCAATTGATTAATTCTCGTCATCCTGACCTTTACCATAGCGAATTCGGTAGCTACGAAAAAGCCTGTAAGAGCAATTAGTATGGCTACTAGTGTTAAGTTTAATATGTCCAAATTTTACCTTACCTTAGTAAGGTGTACACCTCCTGTTATATGTGTGAAGTTATTGTGTTTGTTTAGTAACTTAGTAATCTAGTTTATTCATCGTCGTTTCTCATACCGATGAACATTAGAACAAAGCGAAGGAGTTCAGCAATCGCAACTACAGTAGCTGCAACATACGTAAGAGCCGCTGCATTTAATACTTTTCGTGCGCCACCCTCTTCATCATTTCTAATTAATCCTGAACCCACCATTTGTGATAGAGCTCTAGATGATGCATTGAATTCAACTGGCAATGTAACAACTTGAAATAATACTGCCGCAGCCATTAAGACAATACCAAGCAAAATGAAGTTAGCACTTTGTAGGATGATACCTGCTAGTATAACGATGAAAGACATGCTTGAACCGAAGTTTGCAACTGGAACTAAAGAATGTCTAAAACGTAATGGTGCATAATCAACTTGGTCTTGAATAGCGTGTCCTACTTCATGCGTACCAACTGAGATGGCAGCAATAGAAGTACCATGGAAGTTAGCACTTGAAAGTCGAACAACTTTGTCTCTTGGATCGTAATGGTCTGAAAGGTGACCGTGAACTTCTTCTACAGCTACATGATATAAGCCGTTATCGTCTAGTACCTTTCTTGCAGCTTCAGCACCTGTTAATCCTGAAGAAGCTGGCACTTCTAAATAGGTTGAATAAGTTTTCTTTAAATACAGTTGTACCAATAGTGGTGCAGCCATGATGATAATAAAGTACACAATGTATCCCAAAGTAAATCCTCCTTTATTTTATAGCAATAATATTAATAGAGTTTGAATTAAAGTGATTGTTTCGTGTGAAATTTGTTTATTTACCAAATCTGTTTTATCTAACTTGTTTTTTTGAATTAGCTCTACAATTTCTGAAACGTCTTTCTCTAATCCTTCTAGCTTTTGTTTTAGCTTGTTTAAATCAAGATTATGAGTATCTTGTTCAAGAAAAAATTCTCTTATTTCATCAAGTGACATATTCTTATTTTTAAGTTCTTTAATGATTTTTAGCTTTTGATAAGCTTCTTGTGTGTAACATCTATAATTTGAAGCAGTGCGTTCTGCTTCAATTAATCCGATATTCGTATAATAATCAATGGTTCGCTTAGAAACATTTGATAACTGCGCTAACTCTCCAATTCGCATTCTACCAATCCCAACTAAAGCGCCTCCTAACTGTCACGTGATGGTTTGTTTAAAATATTTCTCAGAATAGATCTGCTGATAATCAATACGTAGAAGTATGATATAAGTTTCATTTTTATATAAATTTTTTCTATTAATAACATCTTAAACAAGTTTTCTTAAAAAAAGCTTAAGATTTTTAATAAAGTGGTATGGACTTTAAAAAGAGAGTATCTAATGATGAAAAGAAGGTTTTTAATTGTAATAATTAAAATAATCTGATATATTAAATGAGAAATTGAATAAATGAATAATTAGGTGTAGATAATCGTTTGTATTTTATCTGCTTAAAAGGGAAGTCGGTTAGAGCCCGACGCTGTCCCGCAACTGTATTTGGGAGCCATTCGGAATATACCACTGTTTCTAGGGAATAGAAATGGGAAGGTTCGAATTGTGATGATCATAAGCCAGGAGACCTGCCTATTTATTAGATGCATCAAGTACCTACGAGGATAGGAGATGTTAATTCGAAGTATTGGAGCATGAACATTTTTGAATAAATGTGCATGTGGATTTTATTTTTTTACGTGAATTAACAACTTCCACTGGAAGTTGTTTTTTTTTATGACTAGTAGCAGTTCTCTGCCATCATGACTAGAGGCCTCCCCCAGGCTAACAGCTCAATCTTCCCACTTTAGATAGAGGCTATAAAAGGGAACTGCTGCTCTTCTTTCTTATTTCTCCATTCAACTAAAACCATATTACTCTCTTTTGAAAAAGCAATGCGGTGACTTGGTATCGTAAGTGTAAAGAGCATTCCCACATGAGCCATGAACATATTATGAAGAGGATCCTTCAGTTTGACGAAGTTTATGAAATTGTATCGAACAACTTATCGTTTGAGGTTAAGCTGAGCATGTAGATATATAATAATAACGATGCATGTAGCTTACTCAATAGAGTGGGCTTTTTTCTTGTATGATAATAATGTAAGTATAGTAAAACAAATGAAAGGCGGGAGAATGAATATGGCAGTAGTCATTGTGACGGGAGCGGCAAATGGGATTGGACGTGCTGTAGCATTCGCATTTGCAAGTAGAGGAGATTGTGTTGTAGTTGCTGATGTGGATGAGAGAGGTGTAGAGTTCGTAAGACAGTGGCAGGAGGACGGGAAAGTAGTTCTCTTTGTGAAATGTGACGTTAGGAAAGAAAACGATCTTATTCATCTCATGAAAACAACAATTGATACATATGGAAGAATTGATATTCTTATTAATAATGCCGGTAAAATGCTTTATAAATCTCCTTATGATATTGAGTTGGAAGAATGGGATGACATGCTACAAACGAGTTTAAGAAGTGTCTTTCTTGCATCACGTGAAGCTGCAAAATATATGAAGTTGAATGAGAAGGGCGGTTCAATTGTGAACATAGCATCTACACGAGCACTTATGTCGGAACCATACACAGAATTATATGCTGCTTCGAAAGGTGGAATTGTTGCTTTAACACATGCTTTCGCAGCTTCCTTTAGTAAAGATTTCATAACAGTTAATGCTATTTCTCCAGGCTGGATTGAAACAGGGGATTATGAGCAGTTAACGGAACGTGACCATGAGCAACACTTATCAAAACGAGTTGGGCAGCCAGATGATATTGCACGAGCTTGCTTGTATTTAACTTCTCCAGAGAATGACTTCGTTACAGGTACAAATCTTGTAATTGATGGTGGAATGACGAAGAAAATGATATATGAAGAATAAGAATACTAAGCGGGTTGGGAACTTAATATTAAAACTGTCTTCAAGAAGATAATATAAAAAGAGCTGTGCTCGAAGTGAATTCGAACACAGCTCTTCTAATTTATTTAATGTCTTATGATTGTAAAGTAAGACAACCATCTTCCATACGATATACCTTATCACAGTACGTCAGCATCCGTTCATCATGCGTAACCATGATAGCTGCCTTATTTCTTGTTTTTACTTCTTTCGCTATTAGTTTAACTACTTCATGAGCACGATTCGTATCTAGGCTAGCTGTTGGCTCGTCTGCAAGAATAATCGTTGGATCATTGATAAATGCTCTAGCAATAGCTGTACGTTGGCGCTCACCACCAGAAAGTTGATCAGGGAATTTTTTCAGCTTTGTTCCAAGACCTAAATCTGTTAGTAGCTCCCTAGCGAATACTTTATCTGCATGTGTAACAGTGCCTGTCATTTTCTTAACTAATAACAGCTGATCAATAACAGTTAAATAAGGAACTAGATTAGATGTTTGTAAAATAAATCCTATTTCATCCAATCTTGCTTTTGATAGACTTTTAGGAGATAATCCAGCAATTTTTTTATCATTTAATATAACATCACCTTCAGAAGCCTGTAGTAAGGCGCCAGCAACTGATAGGAATGTACTTTTACCAGAACCAGATGGGCCAATAATAGCCACGAATTCACCTGGTTTTACATGTAAGGAGACATCATTAAGAGCTACAACTTTATGTTCACCTTCATGATAGAATTTCGATACGTGATTTAATGCTATTCCAGACATTATTCAACCCTCCCAATTGCTTGAAGTGGATCAATCTTTGTAATTTTACGGACAGATAATAATGAACTTAAAAGAGAAACAACTAAAAGAACAAGTCCATAAATCATGACAAGCTTAATATCTAGTAGAAATGGCACTTCTTTAGGTAATACGGCTGCAACGCCATAAGCTAATCCCATTCCGACTAAGATACTGAATAGCGATAGGACGAATACTTGAGATACAATGGCTTTTCCTAGAAAACCATTACTTGCACCGATTGCTTTCATAATGCCAAATTGATTAGATTTTTGTAATGTTAATACATAGAAGAAAACAGCAATGACAAATGTTGAAATGGCTAGTAAGAATGCAAGCATCATTGTAATCGTTCCATTTTCCTCTTTATAGCCGGGCATACCTTGTATAGCTTCGGATTTTGTAACAACTTCCGTAGAATCAAGGTGTTTATTGATGCTGTCAGGATTAATATTTTCTCCTTTTAAAGCAATACCATTAACAGGATTCTGGACCCCATTGTCCGAACCAGGTGCAGCAAAGTTAATAGCACGCCATTTATCCATCGTTGTAAAAACAGCAGATACGTGATTATAAGATTGGTTTTCTACAAAGCCTACAATCTTCATTTTTTCATGTGAACCTTCGATTCTTACTGTATCTCCAATTTTAAAGCCTTTATCTTTCAATGCTATATTTGCGATGATGTTAGTAGAGTTCTTCTCCGATAATGCAGATCCCTCAATAATTTTTGGCTCAACAAATGTACCTGGATTTACCCCAATAATAGCAACATCTACTTTATCTTCATCCTTCGTAGATTTTTCTTTTTGAATGGTTGCCATTTTGTTCCCGATTGGAGCGGCAGCTTGTACATCTTTTTGTTTTTCTAGTTTTGCAATTTGTTCTTCGCCAATGATAGAACGACTTAGCGATGCACGAGAACCATCTTCGAATGCTATATATTGTGCATCCATATTTTTAAATACAGCAGCACTCAGCGTATTAAGTCCATTTCCTAAACCAGAAAGAATAAATACTAACCAGGAGATTAAGATTAGTATGATTCCGATCATTAAGAAACGTAGTTTACCATGCTTTAATTCCTTTAAAGCAAGAAACATTGATAGTCACCCCTTAGTTTCAGTATGATTAGTCAATTCTGACTATTTAAACAAATTATAATTAGAATATATATGATTAGTCAAGTTTGACTAATTGGTGCAAAAAAAAGGGGGATATTCAATCAGTTGAATCCGTTATATCATTTAGTGTGCAAGTAAAGAATATTTTGACTTTTTAAGGAGTCATTTGAGTTTCATCTTGACCAAAAGCGCTAAAAACCAGCTTTTTTAGTTTACTAAGCAAAAATGCGATTGAAATGAACACAACTTCGAATGGTACAAAAAGCGTAAAAGGGCGTCCCAAAAGTGATTGAAAATCACTTTTGGGACAGCCCTTTTTAGTAGGTTTATGAATGGTTAATAGAGAAATCTTCGATAGTAGATTCTAGAAAGGCTATTTCTGCTTCTGCCATTTTTATTTTATGTTTGACGGCTAAGTCAACAGCTGTCGCTTTTCCATGACTAGGCGTTTGTTTTAAGGCAACAAGTAGATTGTGGTTTCTTTCTAATCTTTTATGCAAAGCATCCAGTGCCTTATCCAGTGGTAGATGATCCATGAACATTAACCCTAAATCTCCTTGATAATGCACTGTTTCGGCTGAAGAAAGATTATCGTAAAGTAATTCATAGAAATACTTCTTACCATTCTCATTGATTGTATACACCTTACGTGGAGGTCTATTTCCCTCTTGTTCCATGTGAACTTCAATGTATCCTTTTTTACTTAATTTATCTAAAGTGGCATATGCAGTAGGTTTCTTCATATCGGTAATCATACCTAAATTATTTTCAATAAACTCATTTATTTGATAGCCGTGCTGGCTTTGAGCCATTAGCAATCCTAATAGAACTAACGATCGGTGATCCATAGTGTGAACCTCCTTTTCATCTTTTCTTCCTATTAGTATAACATCTTTTAAAAGATTAATTAAATTGATTATTCATTATTGACTAATAGCTCACTCTATATTTAATGAAAATGCTAGAGAAGGGGCTGAGATAATAGGAAACAAGATGATGTATGTTATTTAACTCACTTGGAAATAGTAATAAAGTATTAAAAATATAAAAAAAGCAAGGATTTGAACTGACTTTTTTTATATTTTTACAAAATTTAGAAGGAAAGCGCTTGCAAAGTTCACAAGTTTGTCATAAAATAAGGAAAAGAAGTAAATATTTAGGGGTGATTAGATGACGAGCGCAGGAGTTATTGAAATTATTGCTTCAACAATTTATATTGGCGGTTATGCATCACTTTTATTCATACCTTACTGGATGTGCAAATATTTCTCGAATGAAAAAAAAAATCCCAACAATAGATTGGAACTTTTATAATATACACATGTAAAGCTCAGAGTTCAAAAAGACTCTGAGCTTTTTATTTTTTAACTATTTTTGATCAGCAGGATATGTAACGCCAATTTGCTTGCGAGCTTCATCCATTATCTTCATTGTGATAAAAGAATTTTCGTAAGTATTGATTGTTGATTCGAGTTGTTGCTTATGAAGTAAATCAATAAATTCTTGGACCTCATAGAACATTGTATTTTCTAGTTGCGGCTGTGTAATGTCTTCGACTGTTCCATCGTTGTAAACGATTTGAACTTGTGAAGGGGAACTAATTTTATTAATAACAATGCGCCCTAGTTCTCCTTGGATTTCATTTGGAAGTTGAGATTCTGAGATTTTCGAATACATAATGATTGCTTCCATATCCTTGTATTGTAAAGTGATACTACCTTGACCATCGACACCTGATTCTAGCATCAATCCATTAGCTTGAACTTTCATAGGTTCACCGAATAACGTAACTAGTGGGTAAAGGCAATAAACGCCGATATCCATTAATGAGCCATTAGAGAAGGTAGGGTTGAAAGCATTTAATACCGTGCCCCCTTTATAAGCATCGTATCTAGAGGAGTATTGGCAAAAGTTTGCGAAATAGCGACGAACTGGGCCGATTTTATGTAAGTGTTCTTTTATAATTGTAAAGTTTGGAATGAATGTTGTCTTTAACGCTTCCATTAGTAATACTTGATTTTGCTTGGCGGCAGCAACCATAGCTTGGATTTCTACTACATTAGATGCTAGTGGTTTCTCACATAAGACATGCTTACCATGATTCATGCAAAGAATAGCTTGTTCTGCATGTAGCGAGTTGGGGCTTGCAATATAAACCGCATCGATTGTATCTGATTGAACCATGTCCTCGATACTTGTATAAGTATAGGGAATGTTAAATTGTGAAGCGAAATCATTTGCTCTTTCTTCAGTACGAGAATATACAGCGGTAAGTGAAAAACCTTCTACTTGTTTTGCTGCATTAATAAATCTTTCAGTAATCCAATTGGTACCGATAATACCGAACTTAATCATGATGCATCCTCCTAGTGGTCATAAATAATATGTATTACCATGTTAGCATGGTTTTAGAGGAGAACAAAGCTACTCTTTAAGCATTGTTTTCCTCTATAGTTTTAATATGGCCTAGATGGATACACGTATAACGCAGGCTTACGATAGATTAGACTTTTGGCTATGAGCAATTGTGCACTATAATAAGTTAGCATAATAAGTGCTGTTGAATAGGTAACGTCTGAAACGAATAGATTCCAAGATAGAATGGTGTCAGAAGCAATAAACAAGATACTCCCGATAATAGCCCACTTATTGCCTGTCATAAATGCTGTCCAGCCCATTATCGATAATACAATTACATATATAATAACGGGGATTATGAGTGCAGTGTTACCATCAAGGCTAAGTGCTGTGGTAATTTTATTACCAAAGAAGATTCCATATATAATGATTGGTAGAGCTGCTAAAGCTCGTAGCTTTGAGAACTTCCATTGTTTTAGGAATGCTCCGATGTAGAAGAGATGTCCGATTAGGAAAGCCACTAATCCCAATAGAAATGAAAAAATGATAAACGCATCTCCGAGCATACAAACGAATAATCCAGCTAGAATTAGTCGTTCGTGTATAATTGTATAGTAGGTATTTTGCCGTTTGTATGCATAAATTAAGATGAGTACCATAGGAATTAGCTTAAAGATAAGTCTTATAAATTCATTATCTTTTGGGATAACAAAAATAAATAATAATCCTGAAAGAATAATTGCTAAAGGTAATATGAAGCGTTTCATCAAAAAACCCCCTTATATGACAAAAAAGTATTTCTTGTATATTCTATGCAAATAGAGGATTTACCTCTCTTTTTTTAGGCTCATTTAATTTAGAGGAGTTTTGGCTTAGGTCATATTACTTATAATGATTTAGTATCATGTTAAAATTGTATAGTACATATAAGTTTTTTAAAGGAGGAAAACAAGCTTGAATGACATTCAACTTTTAGAGTTAATTCAACTACAAGATATTTGTGAAAGCTACGATAATTTGAATCTAAAACTGAACTGGGATCTTCTTAAGACTAGAGAAGAGGATGAGCAGTTTGATTTTTTACATTATGAAGATGACGTACTTGTTGGTTTTTTAGGAGTGTATAAAATAGGGCTAGAATATGAAATGTGTGGAATGGTTCATCCACAATATCGCCGAAAAGGAATTTTTACAGCGTTATGGAAGCAGGCACTTGCTACAATTGATGAAAGTGAGCCAATCTTACTTAATGCACCTGCTCAATCAAAGACTGCTAAAGATTGGCTGAATACGATTCCTTGCAGCTATGCATTCTCAGAACATCAAATGCATTGGGAGAAACAATTGTTGCTAGATAATTCATTAGTTCAATTGCGTGCTGGAAACGTTACTGATATGAAAGCAATGATGGAATTGAATGTAATTGGATTCGGTTATGAGTTTGATGATGAAGAAGAATATCGTGGAGAAGTAGAAGATGGAACCGTATATATAATAGAAGTTGAAGGAAAGACAGTTGGAAAAATACATATTCGATGTGAACAAGATCAAAGTTGGATTTATGGGTTTGTTATCTATCCACAATATCAAGGAAATGGCTATGGTAGAAGCGCGCTTACACAGCTTGTACAATTAGAAGAGAATAATGATGTTTATATAGAAGTAGCAACAGAAAATGAAAATGCGCTTTCCTTATATGAGAAATGCGGATTTGTTTCTTATCAAACACAAGATTACTATGATTATCAATAAGTGAAAAAAAGCATCGGTATCGATGCTTTTTTCATATGTATAGATATCATTGTTTACTTTTCTTGCATTCGGGTACGATGAAATAAGAGTGAAGTTCAAAAAAATTCCTTTTTAAAAACTTTTGGCCCCCGTATCTTTTTTCAATCCTAATTCGTTTTAAAGGTAGAGAGGGTATTTAAGGAGTGGATGGAAATGAATAAGCTGGAATTGGAATACAGCCCAATACTTGAACATTATAATGATCTGATTAAATACTGCCGTTATTTATCAAAAAATACGTGGGATGGTGACGATCTTGCACAAGAAGCCATATTGAAGGCCATTAACCATTATGCAGATCAAGGACATATTCCAAAATCATTGTTGACCAAAATGGCTTATAACCAATGGATTGATTGGACACGTAAGAGAAGATTTGAAGTAAATGATAGCGATATAATAGAAGAAAAAGAACAACAAGTTTCTTCAGCATCTCAATTGGCTGAAACACTGGAATTGCTGTTGCATCAATTAACACCTAAGCAATCGGTTATTTTTATCTTGAAAGAAGTGTTTCTTTATCAAGTGAAAGAAATTGCGCTGATGATGGTAACGACAGAAACGGCTGTGAAGGCTTCATTGCATCGAACGAAGAAAAGAATAGCGGATATGAATGAAGAGGCGGCAGATTTTGAACAAGGTGATGAGGAAGATCGGAGTAACTTATTAGAGCTTCTACAATATGCAATTGAGCAACAAGATCCAACAATACTCATCCAGCACATACCATCGATTCCATCACTTGCTACAGAGGCAAATGTTGTGAGATTTACTTGCAAGCCTAGTAAGATATCAACTTCTCCTACACTCTCTATGGTTGCATAACCAATAATTATAGGAGGTTTTACAAATGGCTACGATTCCTTATGTAATTGAACAAACGAAGCAAGGTGAGCGTTCATATGATATTTATTCACGCCTATTGAAAGATCGGATTATTATGCTTGGTGATGAAATTAATGATCAAGTGGCAAACAATATTATTGCTCAGTTGCTTTTTTTAGCGGCAGAGGACCCAGAGAAAGATATATCAATTTATATAAATAGCCCTGGTGGCTCAACTTCAGCTGGCTTTGCCATCTTTGATACGATGAATTATATAAAACCTGATATTCGTACCATTTGCACAGGAATGGCTGCTTCCTTTGGAGCGCTTTTGTTGCTAGCTGGTACGAAAGGAAAAAGATTCGCATTACCTAATAGTGAGATTATGATTCATCAACCATTAGGTGGCGTGAAAGGGCAAGCGACAGAAATCGAAATTACAGCTCGTCGTATCTTAAAGTTGAAGGAACATATAAATCAAATAATAGCCGACTGTACAGGACAGCCGATTGAAAAAATACGTGAAGATACAGAACGAGATTATTTTATGAGTGTGGATGAAGCAAAAAAATATGGAATTGTAGATCAGATTATAGGTCAATAGTGAAGAAAGAGGCTATCGCACAAGGTAGCCTCTTTTAATATTTCGCCATAAATTCTTCTTCGGAAATAACTTGAAACCCTTTACTACGCAATAAGGCGGTTGTCACGCCTTCACCTGCAATCTTTGCTCCAGAAAATGTACCATTATAAATCTGTTTACTTCCACATGAAGGGCTATTTTCTTTTAATACAATGGTTGTTGCTTGTGTTTGTTGGACTATAGCTAGTGTTTGATAGGCACCATCTACATATTGCTTCGTTACATCTTCGCCTGAGCGAGAAATCACTTTTGCCTTGCCAAGAATAACATCTGCTCCTGTACCATCCACTATTTCAGCGGGTTCACGAGGAGTAGTGAATCCACCTAATAATTCAGGACATGCCATAATAGCTTTCTTCTTCTCTACTAAAATGCGAATCTTCTCTTGAAGTTGATGTTTTCCGTCGTAACGACAGGATAATCCTGCTAAGCAGGAGCTAACGAGAATCATGCAATCATTCCTTTAGTATGGTTTATATGTTTCTATGGCTAATGTAACATAATGAAAAACTCCCCTCAATATATAGAGAATGTTTAATGAATCTAGAAAAAGGAAAAAAGAAATGTATACGATAGATTAAGAGGAGGAAAAGACGATGGGCCCTAAGGATCTGAACACATTGAAATGGGTTGCTGGAGGTCTGGAGGCATTGCTTGGTATTCCTATTCTGGGAGGTACTATTATTCTTAGTTTAGCGTGGGCGCCTTTAGCTATTATGTTAGTGCTACATATTGTTATCGTTGTATTTGCTTCTAGAAATGGTGTAAAAGCAAGTGGAAACATTCTTGGAATTGTCACTTCATGTATCGGATGGATTCCTATCGTGGGCATGATTCTTCATATCTTATCAGCGATTTTTATCTTACTCGATGCAGCTCAAAATCAAAAAGCTATGACATACTAATAAATAAAAGAAATGATCCCACACATAATTGGGATCATTTCTTTTATTTAAGTTAGTGCTTTCTCAAAATTAGTTAAAGAGAGTTGGTTTGAAACTTTAATTTGTTTTACTTCTTGATAGCCGAATTGTTTATAAAGCGTAGTAGCAGGTTTATTGCCTGTGCCAGTAGTAACTTGAATTTTATCTACAGATGGTTCTATTTCTTCTATAAAATGTAGTAGTGATTTTCCAATGCCTTCATGAAAGTATGTAGGATGAACGGCAAGACGATGAATATCGAGCATATGATCTTCAAACTTATACGATATAAATCCGGCTAATGTTTCGTTTATGAAATAACCATAAAATGTTTCACCGCAATTTTGTAAACTCTCAATTGTATCTTGTAAGGGAGGAAGGGCTGGAACGTTCAGTAGCTCAGCTTCCACTTGATAAGCAGGTATTTGAATTGATAAAACAACTGACGCAATTTCTTTTTGAGTAATATCGATTGGTGTAATCATAGCAGTCTCCTTAATTAGAGTGAAATACTGTTTTAATTGTAACATGTTCATCATAATTACTATTAGAGTATTTGAATAATTCAGGATAGGGTGAACAAAGTTAAAAGGTTTTCAGACTATTATGTGTAATAATGATAGAGTAAATAAAGAAGGAGGAGTTTATATGTATCAAACTGTTGAAGGATTTTTAAATGTATGGCAAATGGAATCTAGTCTTACACAGAAATTAATGAATCAACTTACTGATGAGTCATTAAAACAAGAAATTGCACCTGGCTATTGGTCACTAGGTGAAACAGCATGGCATATCGTAGTTGTTGGAGGACTTATCGCCAAACAAACAGGGCTTGATTTTAATTCTCCATCTCCTGAATCGCCTATTCCAGCTTTAGCAAAAGAAATAGCTGAAGGCTATCAGCAAATGAGCCAAGGCATTTTGGCAGCAGTGAAGAAACAATGGAAAGATGGAGATTTACTTGCAGAAAGCGCAATTTTTGGACAGCCTCAAGCAAATGGTGCTACTTTGTCTATGCTGGTTTCTCATGAGATCCATCACCGTGGTCAAATGAGTGTACTAATGCATCAAGCTGGTGTGAAGGTACCGGGTATTTATGGACCATCAAAAGACGATAAAGATGAACGAAAATAAAGTGAAACTTTGCTCGGTGGGGTGCTTATTCCAACTGAGCATTAGTTGAACCAATCGGGTTCTTATTGGTGCTTGATCTCCCCACATAAACGTCTCTGCTTACGCTACGTTTTGAAGTGGGAGTCTTAGCGCCAGTTTGAACGGGATAAATAATGGGAAGGGTAAGCGCTAAAGGAAGATGGGCGCTTACCTCTATTTACTAATCAAACGATTAATTAGTTGGTACTTGATGAAATTGACGCTCTACCTTTTCTTGACTGAAATGTTCCTGTACTGTAAAATGCTGACTAGTCGGTCCTGTGGCTTGGACTAATGATAACGTATTCATTTTTGTAGAGAAAGATTATAGAGGATAGGGAGAATTAGCATGAAAGAAAAAGAAAAAATAATCATTAAATCTGCTATTAAATTATTTGCTGCTAAAGGATACTCTTCTACTTCTATAAGCGAAATCGTTGCAGAAAGTGGAATATCAAAAGGCGCTTTTTACTTATATTTTAAGTCGAAGGATGCGTTGTTACTTGCTATTTTCCAACATTACTCTGAGCAATTAGAGAATAAAATGTTGTTCTATGAGAATAAGGATTTACCATCTCGTGAAAAGTTCATAAAACAACTTCAATCGGTGCTAGAAAGTGTTATCGCTAATAAAGAATTCATGATTATGCAAACACGAGAGCAAGCTATCCCTTTAAATGAAAGAATTAAGGAAGAGTTGTATAACATGCAGCTTAGAATGCATCATTTCTTACAACAAGGGCTATTAAATATATATGGTGAACGTGTTAAACCTTTTATTTGGGATCTTTCATTAATGTTAGAAGGGATGCTTCATTCCTATTTAAGAATCATGTTTTTTAATAATGAGATGATTCGAGTAGATTTTGTAATGGAATTTATGATTCGTCGTATGGATGATATCGTGAGTGGTCTAATGAACGATAAGCCTTTATTAGATGAAAGCTTAATGCAAGAGCTCATTAATAGTAAACATAGCTGTTTCCAAACGGATATTTATGATGTGTTATCGAAAATGAAGAGCATCATTGCAGAGCTTGATACTAAAGAAGATTTAATGATTTCTTTAGAAGTATTAGAACAAGAGCTTCAAAAGGAACAGCCTAGAATTCCTGTTATTCAAGGAATGCTTTCTAATTTTAATGAAATTACAGAACTAACAGTATATCGAAATAAGATTGCTGCGTTTTTTCAAATACAATAGAGAACTATTCAAGCGTTCATTTAGATAATGGACGCTTCCTTTTTTTGGACGTTGACTGACTGGTCACTCTTAACTATAATTCTTTTACGTGAAAAATGTAACATAAGTTATAGTAAAGGGTGATTGCTTTGGAACTAAGTCATCAAAATATAGGCATTAAGAAAAACTTAGTGCTAGCTGGTTTAATGATAGGAATGTTCTTCAGTTCCTTAGAGCAAACTGTTGTAGGTACAGCTATGCCTACGATTGTAGCGGAACTGAATGGATTTAGTATTTTTGCTTGGGTTACAACAGCTTACATGATTGCATCTACTGCAGTAGTACCAATTGTAGGTAAGCTATCTGACTTATATGGAAGAAGAAAGCTATATTTGCTCGGTACAATTATTTTCATTCTTGGTTCAGGACTTTGTGCTACTGCCAATACAATGGAAGAGCTTGTACTGTATAGAGGATTACAAGGTATCGGTGGCGGTATGATTATGCCACTATCACAAACAATTATCGGTGATATTTTTAGTGCTGAACAAAGAGCAAAATGGCAAGGTGTTTTCGGTGCTTTATTTGGTTTAAGTTCTGTTTTTGGACCGTTTCTTGGCGGTGTAATCGTTGATTACGTAAGTTGGCATTGGATTTTCCTTATTAATTTACCATTTGGGTTATTATCTGCCATCTTAATTTATGTAGGTATGAAGCATGAACCAATTAAGAAGGGAAAAGTAAGTATCGATTATTTAGGAATAGCTACATTGATTCCGGCAGTCGTTCTTTTCTTAGTATGGTTAACTTTCGGTGGAGATAAATTTGCTTGGGCATCAGGTACATCAATGGCCATTATGGGTGCAGTCATTGTTTTATTAGTTGCTTTTGCATTTATTGAAAGAAAAGCGGTTGATCCGATTTTAGATTTCCGTTTCTTTAAAAATCGTGTATTTGCGGTATCGAATTTGCTTGGTTTCTTACTAGGTCTTGGTATGTTTGGTGCGATTATGTTCGTTCCAATGTTTATGCAAGGTATATTAGGTGTTTCACCAACTGAAGCAGGGTCTGCTATGACACCGATGATGATTGCACTTATTATTGCAAGTGTAGTTGGTGGAAGATTATTATTAAAATTGCGTTTCCGTACGGTGTTAACAACTGGTATGGTAATTGCTTCAGTTGGTTTTTATTTAATGAGTACAATGGGATTAGAATCTACTCAATGGCAAGTGTATTTATACATGATTGTTCTAGGTCTTGGTATGGGATTAGTTATGCCTACTATTACAATTGCTATTCAAAATGAATTTCCAACTTCTCAGTTAGGACAAGTAACATCTGCTGCAACATTCTTCCGTTCAATTGGAGGAACGATTGGTGTTACTGTCTTGAATAGTGTTATGAATCAATCAATCGTTACAAAAATGAGTGAAGCAAGTAAAGCAGCAACGGAACCTGCTGTACAACAAGCACTTCATGCACTATCTGAAAAAACAGATGCATTGTTTGGTTTGTTAATTAATCCATCAGCATTACCATTTCCAGTAGAGCTACAGGAATTAGTGGTAAAGGGAATAGCTACAGCATGGACTGAATCCTTCTCTTTAGTGTTCTTAACAGGCTTAGTATTTATCGTGACAGGTGTATTTGCAGCACTTGCAATGGGCAAAAGTCGTATTAAGAGAGATAAAGAACTAAAAGATAAATTAGATATTCATGATGAGGAGACTCCTCAAGTTGAGATAGAAGAAAGACAAGCACAATAGGTAAAAAGGCTGTTCTGAAGATAAGACTTTGGAACAGTCTTTTTTGTTCTATCTAAGTTAAAAGTGGTAAAAAAATAGACAATTCAATTATTTTGAATTTAATCCTAGTAATTTCATGAGAATTGTAGTAATATTGTAAAAAATAGCAAAAGAGGTGGAATAACATGGCTCAAATGATTATTACTGGAATTATATGTGGGATATTATTAGGATTCGTCTTACAAAGAGGACGATTTTGTATAGTAGGAGCTTATCGCGACCTGATTTTAGCTAGAGATGGAAGAATGTTTTTAGCAACATTCATTGTTATTGCAATTCAAAGTGTCGGTGTGTTTCTGTTGTGGGATACAGGAAACCTTGTACTAGAAACAGGTCTGTTTCCATGGCTTGGCACAATTGTTGGGGGGCTAATATTTGGAGTAGGTATGGTGTTAGCTGGCGGCTGTGCTACAGGAACATGGTATCGAGCAGGTGAAGGTTTAATCGGAAGTTGGATTGCTTTATTTGGTTATATGTTAGGATCGGCGATGACAAAGTTTGGGGTTTTATTGCCGGTAGCTGACGAGTTAACGTCCTATAAGGCAAGTGATGCTTATGTTTTCGAAACATTGGGAATTTCAAAGTGGTATTTAGTTGTATTGTTGGTTGGTATTGTTGGTGCATTAGTAATTCGTGAATTGAGAAAGCCAAAATTGTTTGTTGCAAGATTGAAGCCAAAGAAAACAGGTCTTTCTCATGTTTTATTTGAGAAAGCTTGGCATCCATTTGTGACGGCTGCTCTAGTTGGTTTAATTGCTATAATTGCATGGCCTTTAAGTGAGGCAACAGGTCGTAATGCTGGTTTAGGAATTACGACACCAACAGCAAAAACACTTCAATTTTTAGTAACAGGTGACAATGCATTATTAGATTGGGGTGTATTTTTAGTATTAGGTATTTTTATTGGTTCTTTCATTGCGGCAAAAGGAAGTGGAGAATTCCGATTCCGTTTACCAGATAAAGCAACATTAAGAAATAACGCAATTGGCGGTTTAGTAATGGGCTTCGGTGCGAGTATTGCTGGGGGATGTACAATTGGTAATGGTCTTGTAAATTCTGCGATTTTCGCATGGCAAGGCTGGGTAGCGATGGCTTGCTTCTTATTAGGAAGCTGGATTGCAGTATATTTTACAATTATTCGTAAAAATAAAAAATCTAAAGCTGGTTCATCTACAAAAGTTTCGGCTTAATATAAGAAAACTTAAAGGATTTTGAAGGAGGAAATTAAAATGACAAAACTATTAGAAACTACAGGTATGGTATGCCCGTTTCCACTAGTAGAGGCAAAAAACGCGATTGAGACAATGGAAATCGGAGAGGAACTAATTATTAACTTTGATTGCACACAGGCAACTGAAAGTATTCCACGTTGGGCAGCAACAGCTGGTCATGAAATCACAGAATTTGAGCAATTGAGTGAAGCAAGCTGGCAGATTATTGTGAAGAAGGGTAAATAGAAAGAGAGCAAAAAGTCTACCCAAAGTGAATGCGAATCACTTTGGGTAGACTTTTTACTTTATTACAAAGTAAATGAGTTATAATCTCAATATTTAGAATTTATTTTCAATTATAGGTTGCGTAAATTACTATTCCAAAATACTAATTAAGATGTTATGATTGTTTTGTAAATGCTGAAACCGCTTACAGATTAAGAGGATAGGCTAGTTATAATAAAGGTAAGAACTAGTCCTACAAGATGTACTTCGCATTTACAAATGCGTTATTATTTTTTTAATATTTTAAGATGTCTGACATCAGACATACTACTACATTATTTTACAGATTAGATAAAAGTTACTCATAATGTTTGCAATTAATAGTAATTCACAAAGTCAACAGCTGGTGGCGGAATACTTATTCTTTAGCAAATGAGAGTGAAAGGGAGGAAGAGACGATGAGTAAAAAATATCCAGATTTAATTCCTGAACAAGAAAGAACCGGAAGCCCGAAACAGCTATTTTGGATTTGGTTCTCATTAAATATTGGTGTTATGGGTCTAGTATACGGAGGTATTATCGTAAGCTATGGCTTAAACTTCGTGCAATCAGTTGTAGCAGCTGTATTGGGTGCAGCTTCATTTGCACTGATTGGTTACTTAAGCTTACCAGGTAAGTTAGGTAAAGCTCCAACCTTCGTTTTATCACGTGCGGCTTTTGGCTCGAAAGGGAATTTAATTCCTGCCGTTTTAGCTTGGATTTGTTTAATTGGTTGGTTAAGTGTTGGTAACGTTCCGACAGGTATCTTCTCACTTAATGCAATCGTAACAGCAGCAGGCTTTGAAGTTACAACAACTACGCAGATCATTGGTTTAATTGGTTTATCAATTGCAATTATGGCATTATCACTTGTGAAGCAAGAAACATTAGTTAAAGCTCAAACAATTTTCACATATATCTTTGGTGCTCTTACAGTAGTAGTACTATTCATTTTAGTTCCACAAACTGATTGGAGTGCACTAGTAAATATGCCAAACGGTGATTGGATCGGTGGCGTATTACCAGCAATCTCTATTATCATTGCAGGTTCGGCATTAAGTTGGGCAATGTGTGCGAGTGATTACTCTTGTTACCAAAGCCCAAATTCATCTAATAAATCTATTTTTATTACAACGACGTTAGCGTCTGCAACACCACTTTTCGTAATTATGTTCTTAGGGATTCTTATGAATGCAACAAATCCAGAGCTAGTAAGTTCAGCTGACCCGATTGCTGCATTAGCATTACAAATGCCTAAATGGATGGTAATTCCATACTTCATTACGGCATTAGGTGGAATTATTCCTCCAGCTGTAATTTCTTTACGCTCAGGTCGTACGGCATTAGAAGCAACTAACATTAAATTATCAGATCGTACTTCAATCATTTTCCATGGTGCGATAATGATTTTATTACCAACATACGTATTATTCATAAACGGTGATTTCTTAGGTTCTTTCCAAATGTTTTTAGGAGTAGTTGGTATCGGTTTAGCAGCTTGGACAGCAGTATTCGTAGCAGATTACATCATCTTACGTAAGAAACAAGGCTATGATCCAGAAATCATTTCTGGTGATAAAAATATTGCAGTAAATAAAGGAAATGTAATCATTTGGTTTGCAAGTGTTATTACAGGTCTATTATTTACAGAAAATCCATTATTCCCAGCACCATTTGCAAAAGGTATTTTTGAAGGAAATAGCTTAGGTGTATTATTAACATTCGCAGTAGGATTTGTTTTCAGTTGGATTTATTCTCAAAAACAATTGAAAGCAACAGAAGCAAAACAAGGCGGAAAAGTAGCTTAATTATAGAAGAATTAGGAACGGATTTTTAGGAGGTTATTCACAATGAGTATTCATTTAAATGCAGCAGAAGGACAAATTTCAGAAAAAGTATTAATGCCAGGAGATCCACTTCGTGCGAAATATATTGCAGATACATTTTTAGAAAATGTAGAATGCCACAACACAGTTCGCGGAATGTATGGTTATACTGGAACTTATAAAGGAGAGAAAATCTCTATCCAATCATCTGGAATGGGTGCTCCATCAATGAGCATTTATGCTACTGAGTTGATTAAAGATTATGGTGTTAAGAACATCATTCGTATCGGTACAATCGGCGCAATGAAGCGTGAAGTGAAAATCCGTGACATCATTATGGCAATGGCTGCAACAAATGATTCGAAAATGCAAAATATCATTTTCCCACAAATTAATTATGCGCCAAATGCTAGCTTCACTCTTTTAGAGAGAGCTTATCGCTTATCGAAAGCATACGAGGATATGACAGTTCGTGTAGGTAACGTATTTACGGGTGATTCTTTCTATGAAGATGATGAAACAATGATTCACAAGCTAGCGGATTACGGAGTACTTGGTGTAGATATGGAGACATCAGCACTTTACACATTAGGTGCGAAATATGGTGTTGATGTATTAAGTATTATGACAGTAAGTGATCACGTTATTACTGGTGAAGAAACAACTGCAGAAGAGCGCCAAACAACGTTCAATGACATGATTACAGTTGCGTTAGAAACGCTAGTTAATGAATAAATCATAAAGATAAAGGCTTCCCTTTTAAAATGTAATTTATGCACTTTAAGGGGAAGCCTTTTGCTGTATATGATTGTTTATTGAATGAGTTATGTTAAGGGATTTTCACCATAGACATCCCATAGAAGAGGAAACATACTGCGTAACTGTTCTTCATCATCTTCATCCCAATCAAGATCAATATCTGGATTATCATGACTATCATTCGTTAGCTGACTATATATATCATAATACGATTCATCATCTAATCCTGTTTTTTCTTCATAAGCTAAGATAGCTACCGAAATTAATTCTTCTAATTGGGGAATATCATCATATCCATTCAATTGTTGTAAATAAGGTAGTAATGTCTGTGGATCATTGATGGCAGTTTCATATTCTTTTTTTCCTAAGTAAAGCACCCATGCTCGAAAATAATCAAAGCAATCATCTGAGCATCCGCCTAAAATAATATAAGCGGCAGCCCACAGTTCTGATGTGTACGATGTTTTATAGTAGGTGTTGAATATATAATCGAATTTAACAATATCTTTAATAGATTTTTTCGATAAATGAGTGATAAGCCATTCGATTTGTTCTTCTGCATATTCACCTTTGAGTTTACATTTCTTTAATAATTCCCAGAAGAGAGCCTCCGTCATAGAACTTTCTTTCACGACTAATTGGGAAGATTGTGAAAATTTATAACCTTTTTTAATCTTAGTTTTGATTAGTTTCTCGCTTTCCTTTTTACAATCTTCTTTAGTCTCGAATTTCTTTGTTTTCACCGATCCACTCGTACCAATTTTTCCGTAGGTTATGGTAAAAGTGTTTCCTGATACATGGATTTTCCAAAATTTATTGGATAAATCATCATTATAAATGAGTAATGTTTCCAAGAATGTCACTCCTAGCATGCTATGTTAACACTAATTGTACAGGGCTATAGGCTATAAAGCTATGAATATATCATTTTTGATATGAAGATAGTAACCATCTTGAGCGGAGTTTAGTGTAAATATGGTATTATGGAATAACTTATAGGTGAATTCTAATTAGCGTTAAAGTAGATATAGGTTCCTCTTTGAATCAACTGTTTAATCGCATCTGACCAATATAGGGAGGTTTATTTTACTCATGAAATTTATAAAAGTATTAGCCGTTATTGTCATCGTGTTAGCGGGAATCGGATATGGTGTATATTATTTTGGAACGAATATGGCTTCTGAGAAGGTAATGGATGCTGTATCGAAAGAATTAGAGAATAGTGGGCAAATAGAGGCTGTTAAGAAGGAAATCGAAAAGGACCCAGATTTGAAGAAGATGGTTAAAGAGGGCGCAAATGTAGATGAAAGTAAATTACCGTTTACTACGAAAGAAGAAGCTACTAGGGTGCTAGTTCGAAAAGTAGGAATTAGTAAGCTTAATAATATAAAAGAGCAAGTTCAAAATGGAACTGCTTCTAAAGAAGAAATTATGAATCAAGTCCAGGATAAATTAACGGATGAAGAAATTCTGGCGTTGAAAGTGCTGGCTTATAAGGAACTTAATAAATAAGAGGTAGAGGCTGTTTGAAAAAATATTTTCAAACAGCCTCTTTACGTTTTTCCGAAAAGATATGAAAATAAATAATTTTTCGTGTTGTCTAACCTTACACCTGACATACTCGGTCATAAGCCGTTCTGTTTTGAAAACTAAAAGCAGGTTTTCGAGAACAGCTCGTCTTATGCCACAGGTCTCCTTTTTAATTAGAAGCTAAAACAAGAAGTAAATTCTAAATCAAAAAGGACCGATGACTTTTTTTCTTATGTAAAAGCCACATATGAAAATTGTACAGGAAATAATACTATGCTTCTTGCATACATATAAATGAATAGCAAATAGGAGGGGATCAAGTGGTTTCGATCTCTTTATGTATGATTGTGAAAAACGAAGAAAAAGTGATAGCACGTTGCTTAGAAAGTGTGGCTCCTTTAGTTGATGAAATTATTATTGTAGATACTGGTTCAAGTGATCGTACTAAAGAAATTGTGAAAAAATTTACAGATCAAATCTATGATTTCGAATGGGAAGATGATTTTGCTAAGGCGAGAAATTTTGCATTCAGTAAGGCAAGTAAGGAATATACACTTTGGCTTGATGCAGATGATGTCATATTGGAACCGGATCAAGAGAAGTTTAAAGAGTTAAAGAAAACGCTAGATTCTTCGGTTGATTCTGTACAGATGAAATATGTTCTGTTGAAGGATGAGCATGGCGCCATTATTAGTAGCTTAAATAGAAATCGTCTTTTAAAAACATCGAACAAGTTCAAATGGATTGGGGCTGTACATGAGTATGTAGAGGTAGGCGGAAATATTATTTTGAGTGAAATCTGTATTACACATCAAAGCATAAAGACGGGAAAAACGGATCGTAATATCAAAATTTATCGCAAGCAAATGGAGAAAGGATTAGAGTTTACCCCAAGAGATTTATTTTACTACGCGAATGAATGCTATGAGCATAACTTGAATGAAGAAGCGATTACTTATTATAAGAAGTTTTTAGATACGGAACGAGGTTGGTTTGATGATTGTATTAGGGCATGTGACCAAGGAGCTGAGGCTTACATCAGATTAGGTAACACTAAGGAAGCAATTATGCTCATTCTAAGGTCTTTTTCATATGCTATTCCTCGTGCCAATCTTTGTTGTAAGCTAGGGTATTTATATATGGAACAAAAAGAATTTGACCGAGCGGTTTATTGGTATGAAGCCGCATTAAAATGCGATGTTGAAAAAGTGAAAAGTACAGGTGGTTTAGTAGATTATGCTTATTACACTTGGCTTCCACATCTTCAATTATGCGTTTGCTATGATACCCTACAGCAGCATGAAAGAGCGTTTTATCATAATGAAATGGCGAGACTTTACAATCCAGGTCATGAAAGTGTTTTGCATAATAAACGTTATTTAGAAACGTTATTACAGCATAAAGAATAGTCTTTCTACTTGTAAATGATGAATAAATGAGGTGAACAAGTAATGCCAACAAGCTGGTATCAAGCTACTCCGGCTATAATTGATTTAGTATTACTCGATCATCCAACGTCGATTTTGGATATTGGCATCGGCTTTGGAAAATATGGTGTATTATTACGTGAAGCATTTGACATACCGTATGAACGTTATGAGAAGAAAGATTGGATTGTAAAAATTGATGGTATCGAAGGATTCGAGGCTTATCAAAATCCAATCCATGATTATGTATACAATAAAATGTACTATGGTGAAATTTATACGATATTGCCTAAATTAGAACAAAAATATGATACAGTTCTTCTTATTGATGTACTAGAGCATTTCGACAAACAGGAAGGTCTGAAATTACTAGAAGACCTATTAAAAATAACAAATACCTCTTTAATCGTTTCTACACCAATTAATCCAGCACCTCAAGAAGAGTATTTAGGCAATACATTAGAAAGACATAAAAGTAGATGGACAGTTGTTGACTTTGTTGATTTTGATTACCACTTTAGTCAAGTCAATGTGGGTGACAACGGTGCAAATATTATTAAAATATATCCTCGGAAAGTTCAAAAACCAGTTGAAATAATTAGCACAAGTGAAGAACCATTAAAAATCGGTTATGTCTTGCCGCACCATAGCTTAACAGGCGGACTAAAAATGCTTCTTACACAAATGCAAATGTTGAGAAAACGTGGACATCATATAACAGCTTTCTTTAAAGGAGAACAAGGGAGTAGAGTTCTACCTGCTTGGAGCGAGATTACAGTAGATGAAGAGGTTCTAGTTTCACCGTTAGAGTTACTAGAGGCTCATACAAAGGAATGTGACATTGTAGTAGTTGGATGGATTTATCAATTGTTAGAGTTTAAAGGGAAGGACACGAACGTTTTTTACTGGGAGCAAGGACACGAATCCTTATTTGGGGATATTCCAGACTATGCGTATATTCCAGGAATTAGAAGTAGTTTAGATCTTTGTTATAATGCCGGAATACCGATTGCTAGTGTCTCGTCATTCGTTGCGAAAGTGTTGAAGGCAAGATATGGGATCGATACTCCTGTCATTACAAATGGAATTGATATATCTTTATTTAAGCCAGATTTAGAGCGCGTACCTGCGATATTACCAGTGGTCCTTTTAGTTGGAAGTCCATCTTTACGTTTTAAAGGTTTCCCTGCTGCGCTAAAGGCATTAGAGCAAGTGTGGGCAAATGGACTGCGTTTTCAAGTGAAATGGATTTGTCAGCAGAAGTCAGAGGTTAATACAGTGTTTCCAGTACATTATATGATTCAACCGTTACAGGAAGAAATCGTAGAATGTTATCAGCAGGCAGATGTGCTTTTATTCACTTCTTGGTATGAAGGGTTTGGCATGCCACCATTAGAGGCTATGAGTTGTGGTACGCCGGTTGTGGCTACAAATAGCGGGGGAGTTCAAGAATATGCACTTCATGGTTACAATTGTTTACTCAATGAACCTGGTGATGTGCAAGGCTTAACTAAAAGCGTGACTGAAGTATTAAGTAATCCTTTAATGAAAGATCGTTTGCGTATAAATGGAAGAGCAACTGCACGAAAATTTAGTTATGATCAAGTTATTCCAAAATTAGAAGAGTATATGAGAGAAATTGTTTCCTATTCAAAATCACTTTGAATGGATAAAAAGTGTTAGGGGAGTTCAAACGGTGATTTCTAATCATTGTTTGAACTCCCCATCTTTTGTTAAATAGTATTATGCTTCAATTGAAGTATTAGATTCTTTTTTTCTTGCGTGAATGACAGCTACGATGGCAATAAGCACAGCTGCAAGTACAAGATACAGGGAAAGCGTTGTAATACTACTCCATGCAGCGCTTGTATTGTCTAACGAAATGAGTGATCTAAAGCTAGCAATCGAATGCCTCATTGGTAAGAAATTGCTTAAGTTTCGTAGGCTTTCCGGCAGCATCTCAACTGGAAGGCTTGATCCAGTTGTTGATAGCTGCAGAACAACGAAGGCAACAGCGATAAAGCGACCAATATTGCCTGCTAGCGCTACAAGGAAGAAGGTTATTGCAAGGAACGTGATGCTCGCTAAGATGGAGAAGAGAATTAATAAGAAACCATTCATAACGCTTAATTTTATAAAGAATAATGTAAAGATGCTCATAACTACTGCTTGAATAGCAGCAAAGCCAGCCATTTTCGCAAAGACTGTTCCGTACCACTTAGCACTAGAGAGAGCACTATCTTCAGGTTTATGAACATTGAACAATAATGTTAATGCTAATGCTCCTACGAATAGAGCTAAAGAAAGGATATATGGTGCATTGGCATATCGATAGAATGGGAATGTATTTATTGCTTTACCTTTCAATTCAACAGGTGATGAGAACTGTGTAATGTTTTTGTCTGTTACATGTAGTGCGCCTACTTGATCAGCGCCGCCTTTTAATCCTGTTGCTAGTTCTTGACTACCACCTTCAATTTTGCCAATACCGTTATCTACTTGTTTTACGCCAACTGTTAAAGTGCCCCAGCCAGCTTTCACAGTTTGATTTCCAGCATTCACTTGAACCATGCCGCTGTCTAATTTTCTTGCCCCATCTGTTAGTGCACTCCAACCGGCTTTCACAGTTTGGTTTCCAGAATTCACTTGAACCATGCCGCTGTCTAACTTTCTTGCCCCATCTGTTAGCGCACTCCAACCTTGACTTACTGTTTTATTACCATTACTAACGGTCTTCATACTGCCATCAATTGCAGCTACAGATTTAGTAATTGTACCCCAAGAGGCATTTAAGGAAGCGTTTCCATTAGCGAGTGTAGTAGCACCTTCTGAGAATTTAGAAGCGCCAACATTTAGTTGATTAGCACCTTCGTTTAATTTAGATGCACCTGGTTCCAATTGAGTAGCTCCAGTACCAAGTTGATTAGCACCAGTATCTAATTGTGAGGCGCTTGGCTCTAATTGGTTTGCGCCGGCAGCTAATTTATCAGCACCAGCTTCTAATTGTCCAGCTCCAGAAGCTAATTGATTTGCGCCTTGTGTAACTTGAGATTGCCCTGCTACTAGTTTGTCGATTCCATCGTTTAATGCTTGAGCTCCAGTTGAAGCTTTGGCAAGACCGTCTGCAACTTGGTTAGCACCAGCTTTTAACGTATTGGAGTCAGTAGCTAACTTATTAAGTCCATTTGATACAGACTTACTTCCTTGCAATAGCTTTTGAAATTCAGGGCTACTACTTAGAATAGCTCCTAGTTCAGGGTGGTTAGCTAGTTGTTCTAAACCAGCTGTTACTTGATTTGCACCACCAGCAAGTTGATCCGCTCCTGCGTTAACAGCTGCGACACCATCGGCTACTTGTTTACTACCAGGGGATAATTTATTCAGTGCTTGAGCTAACTCATTACTTCCAGATTGAGATTGTTTTAATCCTTCTAATACTTGAGTTGAACCAGATTGCAGAGATTTTGCACCGGTTGCAAGTCCTTTGGAGCCATCAACGAAAGATTTTGCTCCTGAGGCAAATGATTTTGCACCGGTTGCAAATGATTTAGAACCATCAACGAAGGTTTTGGAACCTGATGTGAATGACTTTGCTCCGTTAGCGAACGTTTCAGCACCAGTAGCTAAACTTTGTGCTCCAGATGCTAATCCAGTTGAACCAGCTGCTAAATCTTTTGCACCATTTGCTAATTTATTTACATTGCCCGAGCCATCTTGCATAGCCTTCAATAATTGTGATGTACCATTTTGGAGCTGCGCACTTCCGGCAGCTAATTTGTTGATGTCACCTGATTTTGACTGAAGATTTTGTAGGAGAGTACCGGTACCAGCCTTCAATTCTTGCGTACCAGCAGCTAGTTTTGCGATATCACCTGATTTTGATTGAAGGTTTTGTAGGAGAGTGCCAGTGCCAGCTTTTAATTCTTGTGTACCAGCAGCTAGTTTGTTAATATCACCGGACTTTGATTGAAGAGATTGTAAGATTTGTCCAGTACCTTTTTGGAGAGCAACAGAACCTTCATGTAGCTTCGTAGAACCATTAGCACCGTCTTTGAATCCATTTGCAACTTGTTTCAGTTGAGCAAACATATTTTTGGCATAGGTTTCTGTAATTTTATTTGCTAATTGCTCACGAATTCTTTCAGTTGCACTCTTGGTTACTTGTGCTGCCATGAAATGTAGTCCTTCATTTTGCGTGTAGATTAGTTCTGGAATTTTTGGGTTCTCCGATAATACTGTTGTTACATCTTGTGAGAAGTTTTCCGGCACTTCAATAACCATGTAATACTTTAAATTTTTCATCCCTTTGTCAGCTTCTACTTGGCTAACGAAATGCCAACCTAACGATTTGCTTTGCTTTAAATCAGCTATTAAATCTTCTCCAACATTAATTGAATCTTTCCCTGACATAGCTCCTTTGTCTTTATTAACTACCGCAACAGGTAAATTAGACAAGTTGTCATAAGGTCCCCATGATGGAGTTAGTATAATGGCTGCGTATATTAGCGGAACAAGTAATACAGCTATTAGGGCAATAAACACTCCTTTCCTTTTTTTAAGTTCTGCTAATGACATAGCAAATTCGTTCATACATAACCTCCATTTAGTTAGATTGATAAAGCTACAGATAAAATGAATGGTCATTCATTTTATCTGTTAAATGTATATATTCTTACAAATGAAGAAAAATCCTTCTTTTTATAAATATTTTTTCTTGCTATTACGCATCCATATTCCTAGTCCTTTATTCTTGAAATCGTTCTTTTATTGATAAAAATAAAAAGGTCTTTTAGGATAGAGGTATTATTACTTTCTAGCATCACGAAGAAAGTCATAGTAAGATACTACCTTGTATAATAATATGTAAAGAATTTTTATGGTTAAGTTATTTCCGCAAGTGATCCAAAGATTTGCATGTTGCAACATTAGTAACTATAATAGTTACAGAAGGTGGTGGATGAAATGGTTAATACTCGATTAGCAATCGGTATACACATTTTATCAATAGTCGCTTTGTCGAATGATTCGGAGAGGCTCAATTCTGAATGGATTGCAGGCAGTATTCAAACGAACCCTGTTGTCGTTCGCCGTATGATTAGTGCCTTAAAAAAGGCAGGTTTGCTAAGAGCTGTTCACGGTAATAGAGGACTTGAGTTGTGTAAATCGCCAGAAGACATTTCGTTTTTAGATATTTTGCGTGCAGTAGATCCGAAAAATACGCTTTTTTCCGTACATCAAAATGCGAACATGAATTGCAATGTTGGTCGCCAAATTGAATCAACACTTGGAACCATGTTTCAAAACATTCAACAAAATACAGAAAAGGATCTAGCGAAGCAATCGCTAAATCAAGTGTTAAACCAGTTTGATTAATAACTGGTTTTCATTTCATCACTTATGTAACAATTATTGTTACAAAAAATAAAATAGGGGGCATTTATAATGAAAATTGCAATCATTGGTGCTACAGGAAAAGCAGGCTCGAAAATTGTAAACGAGGCACTTTCAAGGGGGCTAGATGTTACAGCTATCGTGCGTTCAGCATCAAAACTAACGAAAGATGTGCCATATATTGAAAAAGATATTTTATTTTTAACGAAAGATGATGTTAAAGCATTTGATGTGATCGTTAATGCATTTGGTGCACCAATTGGTCATGAGGAACAGCACGTTATAGTCGGCAAACACTTAATTGACATTTTTGAAGGTGCTTCTACTCGTTTAATCGTGGTTGGTGGTGCAGGCAGTCTATTTGTTGATAAAGCTAACACAATACGTCTTGTTGACACTCCTGATTTTCCAGAAATATTCGTCCCAACAGCAAAAAATCAATTCAAAAACTTTTTGGATTTACAAGAAGCTAACATCACGTGGACGTTTATTAGCCCGTCTGCATTCTTTGATCCAGAAGGTGCTCGTACAGGCAGTTATTCAATTGGTCAAGATCATTTATTAGTAAACAGCACAGGTGATAGCTATATTAGTTATGCTGATTTTGCTATTGCGTTAGTAGATGAGATTGAAAATGCAGCATATGTAAATAAGCGCTTCACTGTTGTTAGTGAGAAGAGTTAAATAGATATCTTTCCGAATATATTAAAAGCCGATTTCTTCCTAGATGAGAAATCGGTTTTTCTGATTTTTATTCAATTTTTCCAAAGTTTCACATTAGAATAAGCGTTAAGGTTACTATACAATAGGGGCAGTGAGTTATATAGAAGAGGTTGAACGCAGTTATGAAAAGAAAAATAAACGCATGGATATTCCTGCTTGTATGTATATGTGTAACCGTGAGTGCTTGTAGTAATAAGAAGGATGAAGAAGAAGTTGAGGATGTAAAGAAAGAAAATCCATTTTTTGCATTCGAAGCTGATAATGGAATTATTGATGTACCAGAAAATCCACAAAAGATAGTCGTTTTATCAACGCCATATGTTGGATATCTTTTGCAATTAGGTATTCACCCAGTAGCTGTACCGAAACTAGCGTTTGAAAATCCATATTTTAAAGGGATGCTTGAGGGAACAGAAGCTGTTTCAAGCGATGCATTAGAAGAGATTATGATGCTAGAGCCCGACTTAATTATTGCAGAAATATCAGATGAAAGTATAGAAGACCTTCAGGGTGTTGCTCCTACTGTGGCTTTTGATTGGGATAAAAGGAATTATCTTCAGAAAATGATGGCACTTGGGCACTTAGTCAGAAAAGAAAAAGAAGCAGAAGCTTGGTTGGCTAAATGGGAAGAAAAAGTAACCATCAATAAAGATATCGTGCAAAAGTTTATAGGGAACAAAACGATTTCTATTATGCAACAAACAGCTAATGGAGTAAATGTATATGGAAATCAAGCAGGGCATGGGGGAGAAGTGATTTATGATGCTTTAGAATTGAAAGCCCCTCAGCTTGTTCAACACAATATCATTGATAGGGTACCTTTATTGGAAGTTCCAATAGAAAGTATCCCTCATTATGCTGGAGATTATATCTATTTAAGTAC
Organism: Bacillus massiliigorillae; assembly: GCF_000380245.2. Lineage (GTDB taxonomy): Bacteria > Bacillota > Bacilli > Bacillales > DSM-1321 > Bacillus_AD > Bacillus_AD massiliigorillae. The sequence continues at coordinate 55,989 of NZ_HG428746.1, read as the reverse complement.
CAGTGCTGATGCGAATAACAACCCAGTCCAGAATAGTACAATTTGGATGAACTTACCAGCCGTTAAAAACAATCGTGTATTCCTTTTGGATGAACGTACTGCTTCTTTCTCTGATCCGATTACTCTTGATAAAATGATGGATAAAATCGTAAAAGATTTGACCCAAAGCCAGTAGAGTAAAGATAAAGTATTGTATTTGTATATCTTGTTTATTTACCAAAAAGTAAAAGGTGTAAAATATACTCCTATAGTAAATCTTCTTAATAAAGGAGATGTTGGTTTTGGATAAGGACGAGAATGTTTATTATGTGGATGTTCAGAGTGGAAGGATTTCGGTGAACACACCAGAACAAGGTGGACATTTTGTTATTCATGCAACAAATGAGCAATATGAAGAGATTAATCAAATTGTAAATGAACTTTATCATCATGATGTGCAAACATATATAAGATCACATATACCTTTTTTAGAATATCATCATGATAAAGCAAATGATCAATATGATCACTCTTTAATTCAGTTATATGAAAAGCTTTATGAATTAGGAGATGAGGGAACTCGGAATTATATTGAGTCAATGAATATTTTAGGAAGTCACGAATTAAATATGGCGCATTATGATGAGTAATGTATTAGGGAGAAAAGAATTATTTTCTTTAACTACAAGCCAATATTAGATGAAGGCTATCTAAAAGTGAATGGAAATCACTTTTGGGTAGCCTTCTTTTTAGTGTTAAATAAGTCGGGATTTGAAAGAATATTTATTCAAATTATTGATAAATAAGTAAATAATCATTGACAAACTATAATGATAATCATTATCATTTGATATGTAAGTTATATTTTCAGTATACACACGTGAAAAATGGTGGCTTCGCGATTAAACGCTATAGCAGCCTAAATTTTTTACAAAAGTAATTGAGAATGATAATCTTTACTAAATGAATTAAACATCCTAGTCAAGAGATGAATGTTAAAGAGAGGCTACCTATGAAGAAGAGATATCTAGTTGTACTACTTATAATATTATCAATAACAAGCCTATTCATTGGTGTGACAAATATTTCTCCACTTGATTTGTTTAACTTGAGTAATGATCAGTGGGATGTATTAATTATTAGTCGTATTCCAAGATTAATAAGTATTATTGTTGCAGGGGTTAGCTTAAGTGTTTGTGGTTTAATTATGCAGCAGTTAACGAGAAACAAGTTTGTTTCACCTACAACAGCTGGAACAATGGATTCAGCACAATTAGGAATCTTAGTAAGTATGATGCTGTTTACATCAGCAACAATGACTCAAAAGATTCTTATCTCCTTTTTCTTTGCGTTACTAGGTACCTTTATATTCATGAAGATTCTTGACAAGATTAAGTTTAAAGATGCGATTTTTATTCCGTTAGTTGGACTTATGTTTGGCGGAATTATTGAATCCATTACTACTTTCTTTGCATATAAGCAAGATTTAATGCAAAGCATGTCAGCATGGCTGCAAGGTAGCTTTTCTGGTGTGATGAAGGGTAATTATGAAGTCATTTATATTAGCGTACCGTTAATGATTATTGCATACTTATTTGCGAATAAATTTACAGTGGCTGGTATGGGTGAAGAGTTTGCAGTAAACCTAGGTTTGAATTATAAGCGTGTAGTTAATATCGGTCTTGCGATTGTAGCGATGGTAACAGCTGTTGTTATTTTAACTGTTGGTAGTATTCCGTTTCTAGGATTAATCATTCCGAATATCGTCTCTATTTATCGAGGTGATCATTTGAAGAACAATTTACCTCACACAGCACTGTTAGGGGCCATCTTCATACTAGGCTGTGACATTTTTGGGCGATTAATTATTTATCCATATGAAGTTCCTATTGGTCTAACAGTAGGTGTAATTGGAAGTGCCATCTTTGCTTACTTACTTTTGAGGAGAAAGGCGTATGAATGATAAAGCTAGAATTGGATTATTAGCAATTATTGCAATTGCCCTTGTAGGCGTCTTCATGTTTACAGACGTGGGAAGATTTCCAGACTATGTCTTGCCTAAACGTGGGCTGAAGATTTTTGCTATCGTGATTACAGGTGGATGTATTGCTTTTTCAACAGTAATCTTTCAAACGATTACGAATAACCGCATATTAACGCCGAGTATTATCGGTTTAGACTCGCTATATATGTTAATACAAACAGCCTTAATTTTTATATTAGGTTCAACAAGTCAAACCATTGTAAATAAGAACGTGAACTTTTTTATTACAATTGCGATTATGATTTTGTTCGTTGGTTTGCTTTACCGCCTACTATTTAAAAGAGAAGGACAAAACCTATACTTTCTTTTATTATTAGGTTTGATTTTTGGAACATTATTCTCTAGTATGTCGACGTTTTTGCAAGTATTGATTGATCCAAATGAATATCAATCGATTCAAGGAAAGATGTTTGCAAGCTTTAACAATATACAGACTGATTTACTATGGATTTCTGTCATAAGTATTGTTGTTGTAACACTTTATGCATTGCGTTTTTTGAAATATTTAGATGTTTTGGCATTAGGAAGAGACACCGCTATTAATTTAGGTGTGAATTATGATTATGTGGTACGAAGATTGCTCATTGTTGTAGCGATTTTCATTTCCATCAGTACAGCACTTGTAGGTCCAATCACATTCCTAGGTTTGTTAGTTGTGAATGTGGCGTATCAGGTGATACATACTTACAAGCATTCTTATGTCATTGTTGGCTCGATTTTGGTGAGTATAATCGCTCTTGTTGGTGGTTTATTACTCGTTGAGAGAGTATTTACATTCTCAACAACTTTAAGTGTCATTATTAACTTTGTCGGTGGAGTTTATTTTATATACCTTTTACTAAAGGAGAATCGCAAATGATAGAAGTATCGAATCTTACAAAAGTGTATGGGTCAAAGAGCGTTGTAGAAGATGTATCGATTAGAATTCAAAAAGGACAAATAACGTCTTTCATCGGTCCGAATGGTGCGGGGAAAAGTACTGTTTTGTCTATGATTAGCCGATTAATTGCAGCGGATACAGGTGAAGTAATCATTGAAGGTAATGATATTAGCACAGTTAAAAGCAGTGAGTTAGCTAAGAAGATTTCGATTCTTAAACAATCTAACCATATCAATGTTCGATTAACCGTTCGCGAGCTAGTATCCTTTGGGCGATTCCCATATTCTCAAGGTCGCTTGAATAAAGAGGATTGGGAAAAGGTAGATGAAGCTATCGCTTATATGGAATTAGAGGAATTTGAGAATAAATACTTGGATCAATTGAGCGGTGGTCAACGACAACGTGCTTATATTGCAATGGTTATTGCACAAGATACCGAATATATCTTATTAGACGAGCCTTTAAATAATTTAGATATGAAACATTCTGTACAAATCATGAAAATTCTTCGCAAGCTCGTGGATGAATTAAATAAGACGATTATTATCGTTATTCATGATATTAACTTTGCTTCTGTATATTCTGATTATATTGTTGCCCTAAAGGATGGCAAGGTAATCAAAGAAGGACCTGCAGATGAAATTATAAGCTCGCCAATTTTGAAAGAGATTTATGATATGGACATATCTATCCAGAATTTCAATTGTCAAAAAATATGTGTGTATTTTTCATAAAGGAGTAGAAGACATGAAGAAATCATTGTTAGTATTCTTATTAGCATTATTTACAGTTGTACTTGCAGCTTGTGGCAGCAACGATACATCAAAAGAAGACGAAAAAACATCAGGTGATGACAAGAAAGAAGAAGTAGTAACAGTTAAGCATGAATATGGTGAAACAAAAGTTGAGAAAAACCCTAAAAAAGTAGTTGTTTTTGACTTCGGTTCACTTGATACAATGGATGCTTTAGGCGTTGGTGATTCAGTAGTTGGTTTACCAAAACAAAATATCCCAAGCTATTTATCTCAATATGATAAAGAAGAGATTGCTAATGCTGGTGGTTTAAAAGAGCCAGATTTTGAAGCAATTAAAGAAGCAGAGCCAGATTTAATTATCATTTCAGGACGTCAAGCAGATTCATATGATAAGTTTGCAGAAATCGCACCAACTATTTATCAAGCTGTAGATACAACAGATTATATCAATTCATTTAAGAAAAACGTTGAAACTTTAGCAGAAATCTTCGGTAAAGAAGATGAAGCAAAAACAAAACTTGCTGATATTGATAAAGCAATTGAAGATACAAAAGCAAAAGTACCAGCTGATAAAAAAGGTTTAATCGTTCTTTCAAATGCAAAACAACTTAGCGCATATGGCGCAGGGTCTCGTTTTGGATTAATCCATGATGTATTAGGTGTAACGCCTGCTGATAAAGATATTAAAGAATCTACTCACGGTAATGACGTAACAGCTGAGTATGTATTGGATAAAAACCCAGATTACTTATTTGTAATTGATCGTGATGCAGCAGTTGGTGAACAATCAACATTAAAAGAAACAGTTCAAAACGAAATCGTTGGTAAAACAAACGCTGCTAAAAATGATAAGATCATTAGCTTAGATCCAGAAATTTGGTATTTAGCTGGTGGCGGTTTAGAATCAGTAGCACAAATGGTGAAAGAAGTTTCAGAAGGTATTAGTAAATAAAACCTGATGATAATGAAAAGAACCCCTCTTTTTTTAAAAATTGATAGTATGTTAAAACCCATCAGTTGT
>NZ_HG428746.1:0-51289 GCF_000380245.2 Bacillus massiliigorillae | reverse complement strand
TAAGCTGATGGGTTTTTCTTATGATGTCTAACCTTACACCTGCTATTCTTGGAAGTAAGCCAATCTGTTTTGATTGGGAGTAAATCAAGGAGCATAAACATTAATCAAAAAAGACCGGTAACGGGTTTTTCTTATTGGCGCCCAGCGACTAGTAGATTTCGCCCATCTCCCTACGATAAGTCAACACGAAAAAGGCTATCCCCTCTTCGTGTTGACTTTATCTCAGTCGAAGTGCTCCAATCTATACGTCGCAAAACGGGTGCTTGCACTTTTCTTAAGTTAATGTATATATTTCGCTAGTTCATCAATGTTGTTTAATAATAGGTGAGGCTTTGGATTTTCTTGTGCCACAGTTGACTTCATAACTATCTTTGTTACGAAACGATCAAAGCCCTTTAAGTTATTCGGGTCTAATTCGCCACCGAAGCATTGCTTAGTTACAGCGTGGTATAGTAAGTCTTCAGGAAAGTTAGCTATAAAATGTTGTTCAGCCTGATTTTGAAATCCACAGCAAATGAAAAGAGCGATTTGTTTATGTAACAATAAATGAAGATTTTCTGATAGGAAATTTTCCATAGGCTTTAGTATTTTTCCAAAGCGAATACAACTTCCGATGACAATTGTTTCATAATCATCAATATCAATAGATTGGGATGCAACATTTACAACATTAGTTGTATGCAGTTTTTCAGCAAGCATATTCGCGCATTTTTCGGTCGTTCCATTCTTTGTTGAATAGACTATTAAGGTACTCATGGTTTGCGAACCTCTTTCTATTTGTTTTGTTACTATACGTAATAGACATATATAATGCTTACGAAACATTTGATTATGAATGTTTAATGAATAAAAAAAGCCAAACGATTATTTGTTAAATTGTTTGGCTCTTCAATTTATTATAATTCATCAAAACCGTTATCAATTGTATTTACTTTCGTATATTGTCGTGATTTTTGTTCGAAGAAATCAGATTTACCGAGGTCAACTTCCTCATAGGCTTTAATCCAGCGTAGCGGATTAGTACGATAGCCTTCAAAAGGTCTTTCAAAGCCAAGTTGATTGCAGCGTACATTTGCATAGAATTTGATATATGCTTCAAGATCACTGATTAAAATGCCGTCTACTTTATCACCGATAATATAGCGTGCCCAGTCAATTTCAAGTTCAGCAGCTTTTACAAATGTTTGTTGAACGAAGTCAGCTAGTTCTTGTGTATTAGCTTCGGGATTTTCATTTAATACCTCTTTGAAAATCTTAACGAATAAGTCTACATGAATTTGCTCATCGCGATTGATATAGTTAATCATTGTGCTAGTCGCAACCATCTTTTGATTACGTGCCAGATAATAGAAGAAAGCGAAACCAGAGTAGAAGAATAAGCCTTCGAGAATGACGTCATATACAATACTCTTTAATAAGTTTTCAACTGTTGGTTTTTCAGTAAAGTCACGATAACCGTTTGTAATAAAGTCATTACGTACTTCGAGAATTGGTTCAGTACGCCAAAATTCAAATACTTCATCTTGTTTTTCTTTTTGTACAAGACTTGATAGAACATAAGAATATGAATGGTTATGAATAACCTCTTGTTGAGCAAGTATAATCATCAGAGCAGAAAGACTTGAATCTGTTAAATAATCAGCAACTTTGCCTGCATAATCGGTTTGAATACTATCTAGTAGAGCCAATAAGCCAATAATTTTTAGGAAGGCTTCCTGCTCCGTTTTAGTCAGTTCAGGAAACTGCTTTTTATCTTGAGACATATTAATTTCAAAAGGTGTCCAGAAGTTGCCGAGCATTTTTTTGTATTTTGGGTAAGCCCATTTGAATCGTACATCATCCCAGTTAAGTATGTTGGAACAAGTGCCGTTTACGATGGCTGTTGCTCGATTTGGTGCTGTTTTGTTCATTATGGTTCTTGGTGACACAGGGATTGTCATAGTTAAGTCTCCTTTATTATTTAATAGTTTGCTTAATGTTGTTCTTATTAGCTTGAACAAGACTCACATTCTTCTATTTCAGACGAGGTTGAACGGACATAATAGGTCGTTTTTAAGCCACTTTCCCATGCTTCTAAGTGGTAGTTTAATAGTTCGATAGCTTTAATTGTGTTTTGAATATATAAATTAAATGAAATGGCTTGGTCAACGTGCTTTTGTCGTTTGGCATTTTGTTTAATACTCCAAGATTGATCAATTGTATTGGCAGCTTTGTAGAACCAAGTCGTTTTGGCGTTTAAATCTGGTGCTGTTACTGGAATACGATAATCTTTCTTTTCCTCCGAGTATTGTTTTTTATAGATTGGGTCGATACTAGGCGTGCTTCCTGCAATAAGAGCAGTCGAAGCATTTGGTGCAACCGCTAGTAAATAGCCGTTTCTAATCCCGTAATTAGCTACTTCTGCTTGTAACGATGACCAATCAAGCTCAGAGTTAGAATTGTTGTATTCTCTTTTCTCAAAATAAGCACCTGTTTGCCATTCAGAGCCAATAAAGCCTGGATAATGTCCTTTTTCTTTAGCAAGATTCATACTTTCACTAATCGTATAGTAAGCAATTTTTTCATATACTTGATCGGCATAGTTTACTGCTTCGTCGCTTTCCCACTTGATTTGTTGTAAGGCGAGAAGGTGATGCCATCCGAATGTACCAAGTCCTACTGATCTATATTTCTTGTTAGTTGTAGCTCCTTGAAGAACGGGAATAGTATTTAAATCAATGACGTTATCAAGCATACGTAGTTGAATAGCAATCAATCTTTCTAATACATCATCACTTATAGCTTTAGCGAGATTAATCGAGGATAGGTTGCATACAACAAAATCTCCAGGTACTTTTTCTGTTACGATACGTCCGTCTTTTATATATTCTTCAATGCGAAGGGTAGCACTTTGATTCTGTGTAATTTCCGTACATAAGTTACTACAATAAATCATGCCTAGATGAGAGTTTGGATTTTTACGGTTTACTTCATCTCTATAAAACATAAATGGCGTACCAGTTTCTAATTGGCTTCGCATGATGCTTTTCATAATATCAATGGCAGCTACTTTTTCTTTTGAAAGGAATGGTTGGTTAACACATTCTTCATATTTACTACGAAATGCACCTTTTCCTTTTTCCTCATCGTAAAAATCTTCAAGAGAGTATCCCATTACTTGACGTACTTCATGTGGATCGAATAAATACCAGTCGCCTCGTGCATCTACTTGTTCCATGAAATAGTCAGGAATACATACGCCAGTAAATAAATCATGCGTACGCATACGCTCATCACCGTTATTAAGCTTGGCATCTAGAAAAGCGAAGATGTCTTTGTGCCATATGTCTAAATAAGCGCTAATGGCTCCTTGACGTTGTCCGAGCTGATCGACACTCACAGCTGTATTGTTTAATTGCTTCATCCAAGGAATGACACCTGAAGAAGCGCCTTTAAATCCTTTAATATCACTTCCATGGCAACGGATTTTACCTAAATAAACGCCTATACCACCACCGTTTTTCGAAAGGGTAGCAATATCTGTATTACTGTCGTAGATTGATTCTAAGCTATCGTCTACTGTTTCGATAAAGCAACTAGAAAGCTGTCCCCATGTTTTGCCGGCATTTGATAGTGTTGGTGTAGCAGTTGTCATGTACAGATTACTCATTGCCCAATATGCTTCTTGTATAAAATGCAAACGTTTTTCTTTTGTCTCATCTTTCATTAGCGTCATTGCAATAATCATAAATCTTTCCTGAGGTAATTCAAAAAGGTGACCTTGATGACTTCTTGCTAAATAGCGGTCGGCTAGCATTTTAATACCGATATAATTGAATAAATTATCTTGTTCCGGCTTGATGAAGGAACCAATGGTCTCTATCTCTTGTTGGGTATAGCTTTCTAAAAGGTTTTTATGATAAATATTTTTTTCTGTTAGTATGGTAATAAGCTCATATAGAGAGCCATACCGTTGTTCTATGTTATAGTTTCGATTGCTACTTGCTTCTTTGTATAACGTTTGCATGTACAAACGTGCGGCAGCGTAGCTCCATTCAGGTTCTTCTACCGAAACGAAGGATAGGCACTCTAAAATAACTTGTTGGTAGATGTTGTGCTCGTCATTATAATGGTTAACTAAATGCTCCAGCTTTTCTTCAAGTAGATGCATCGGAAGTTTAGGGAATGCTATACGGAGTTGCTGTAGTTCATTGTAAATGGTTTTGTATGTTTCATTTTTTTCTAATTCAATCATGTTAATTGAGCTCCTTTTCTATTCAATCTTTAGTAAAAAGGAGAGCATAAAAAAATCCGCTACTTATAGGAGCGGATTTAAAACGACATACGAAAATAAAAGGAAATGTCCTTTTTAATAAGTCGTTTCAACTCTCAATCCCCGAAGAAAGAAACTAATAATTAAAGGTGGCAGGTCTCCTGGCTATGCTTCATCCTACGTGAATGCCTTCCCATATAAGAAGATGAATTAGCATCTTCGTTATATAGTGGTTTCATTCTTTCGTCTGCAATTACAGTTGCGGGAACAGCTCCGGATTTTCACCGAATTCCCTATTAAGTCCTAACAAAGGACACCACAGTTAAACACAATATATAGTTTGTTGCTTTTGTTTTAATACTAAATGTTGTGTTTAATACTATCACATCCATTCATTTTTCACAAACATAAAACATCTTTATATTTTCAAAGAAGTCCTCACATAATAAGAAATATTATTGTAATAAAAAGTCCAAAAAAATTAATACTTTTCTATTGCAGTTTTTGATGAATCTTGTATAATATCTAGTGGTAAAAGTAAACTCTGAGTAATGTATTACTAAACAATAGTTACTCCAAGTTTACTAACTTTAAACACGATTGAGGTTATACAATCATGCAAATTGGCAGGAAAATTAAAAATTTACGATTGAAAAAAGGTCTTACGCAAGAAGAATTAGGAGAGCGTACAGATTTAAGTAAAGGTTATATTTCACAGTTAGAGCGTGATTTAAGCTCACCTTCTATAGAAACGTTTTTCAATATAATTGAAGTTTTAGGCTGTTCACCGAAAGAGTTCTTTAATGAGGAAGATCATGTTCAAAAAGTAGTTTATGGTGAAGAGGATCAGACAAATTATGAAGATGAAGAGCGTGGCTATCATATTCAATGGCTTGTGCCAGAGTCCAATGAGAAAGAAATGGAGCCGATTATTCTTACTTTTGAAGAGAAGGGTGAGTTCAAAGTGTTTGAGCCATCTCTTTCTGAAACATTCGGTTATGTGTTAGAAGGAAAAATAAAAGTTCGTTTAGGAAAAAGAGAATACTATGCTAAGGCAGGAGAAGCGATTTACTTTGGGGCTTCAGATGAGCACCAAATTGTAAACGATTTTGCGGGGAAATCGCAAATGGTACTTGTAGCAACAGATTCTTATCTATAGAAATACCTGCACCAATGGGGAATAAGAATAAAGGAGACCGACATGACAGAACAAACTATCATTCGCTTTGAAGGAGTTACAAAGCAATATGACAATGACCCTCCCGTTTTAAATAGCGTAAGCTTTGAAATTGAAAGAGGGAAATTCTATACATTACTTGGACCATCTGGTTGTGGTAAAACCACGATTTTACGTTTGATTGCAGGATTTACAAGTCCATCACAAGGTGACATTTATATTAATGGTAAGTTGGTAAACAATATTCCAGCTAATAAGCGCCAAGTAAATACGGTATTTCAAGACTATGCATTATTTCCTCATTTAAATGTGTATGAAAATGTTGCATTTGGCTTACGTATTAAGAAAATGAACAACAGCCAAATTGACCAAAAGGTTAAAGAAGCTCTTCGTTTCGTAAACTTAGCTGGTTATGAAAATCGAGAAATTAGTGAGATGTCTGGTGGACAACGCCAACGTGTTGCAATTGCGAGAGCGATTGTCAATGAACCGGAAGTTATTTTATTAGATGAACCACTATCTGCCCTAGACCTGAAGCTTCGTACGGAAATGCAATATGAGCTTCGTGAATTACAGCGTCGACTAGGTATTACCTTTATTTTTGTTACGCATGACCAAGAAGAGGCGCTAGCAATGAGTGATGAAATCTTCGTTCTTAATGGTGGAAACATTGAACAAAGTGGAACGCCATTAGATATTTATGACGAACCTATTAACCGTTTTGTTGCGGATTTCATCGGTGAATCTAATATTGTTGAAGGACGTATGATTGAAGACTATTTAGTAGAGTTTACTGGAAAGCGTTTTGAATGCGTCGATGGGGGATTAAGTCCGAATAAAGCAATTGAAATCGTGATTCGTCCTGAAGACTTAGAGATTACAACACCTGAACAAGGTAAGATTCAAGTGAAAGTAGACACTCAATTATTCCGTGGTGTACATTATGAAATTTCTTGTTATGACAGTGATGGTAATGAGTGGCTTGTTCATTCAACGAAGAAAGCAACAGTAGGTGAAGAAATCGGCTTATATTTTGATCCAGAAGCTATTCACGTAATGGCTCCAGGTGAAACAGAAGAAGAATTCGATGCGCGTATTGAGGCATACGAAGAGGCAGACCATGAAGAGTAATCGAATTTTATATGCGATTCCATATTACGCATGGATGTTGTTGTTTGTTATTGCGCCGATTGTTTTAGTACTGTATTTTTCTTTTATTGATATCGAAGGCGGCTTTACATTAGCTAATTATCAGAAATTCTTCACACCTGTTTATTTGAAAATGACGTTTAGTTCGTTTTGGTATGCTTTTTTAATTACAGGATTCGCATTATTAGTATCCTATCCAACAGCGTACTTATTAACGAAAACAAAGCATAAACAATTGTGGTTGCTGCTTATTATTTTGCCATCATGGATTAATCTTTTATTAAAGGCATATGCTTTCATGGGTATTTTCGGAACGTACGGACCGATTAATGCTTTTCTAGAGGTCATCGGAATTGGAAATACACAAATTTTGTTTACGGACTTTAGTTTTGTATTTGTTTCTGTATACATCTTTATTCCGTTTATGATTTTACCGATTTTCAATGCGTTAGAGAAATTAAATCCTTCGCTTGTCTATGCATCGCTTGATTTGGGTGCTTCTGGCTGGACGACTTTCAAACGAGTAGTCTTTCCATTAACGCTTGATGGAGTAAAAGCAGGTTGCCAAGCTGTATTCATCCCAGCGCTATCGCTATTCATGATTACAAGATTGATTGCAGGTAATCGTGTCATTACACTTGGTACAGCTATTGAACAACATTTCCTTGTAACGCAAGACTGGGGAATGGGTGCGACAATCGCTGTATTCTTAATAATTATTATGTTTGCTATTATGATTCTTACAGGTAATCGGAAGCGAGGGATGAAAATTGAAAAGAAATAGTAAGATCTCTACTATTTATTTGGCAATTGTATTTATCATTTTATACGCGCCGATTTTCTATCTAATGTTTTATTCCTTTAACAGCGGTGGCAGTATGTCAGGCTTTGAAGGATTTACACTTGATTATTATAAAGAAGTACTACAAGATACTAGACTGTTAATCATCGTATTGAATACATTAGTTATTGCGCTTTTATCAGCGGCAATTTCAACGATTATTGGAGTGCTAGGGGCGCTCTCAATTATGTATTTAAAGAATATCAAAATGAAGAATACGATGTTATCACTAAATAACGTCTTAATTGTTAGTCCAGACGTTATTATCGGAGCTTCATTCCTAATTCTTTTCACAATGATTGGCATTAAGCTTGGTTTTACATCTGTATTGCTTTCACATATCGCTTTCAGTATTCCGATTGTTGTAATCATGGTGCTGCCAAAGCTACAAGAAATGAGCCCGACGTTAATTGATGCGGCGCTTGATTTAGGAGCAAATAAGTGGGATGTTTTATCGAAAGTTGTTATTCCATTTATTACACCAGGGATTTTTGCTGGATTCTTTATGGCATTAACATATTCTTTAGATGATTTTGCGGTTACATTCTTCGTAACGGGGAACGGATTCTCAACGCTGTCTGTTGAAATTTACTCGTTAGCAAGAAGAGGTATTTCGCTCCAAATCAATGCCTTATCAACACTTATTTTCTTATTCACTATCGTATTAGTAATCGGTTATTACTTCATTAATCAACGCAATAGCCGAGCGAAAGGAGCGGGAGTAAGAAAATGAATTCATTAACAAAAGTATTTATTCTCGTTTTTGCCGTTTCATTTGGCCTTCTATTTTGGATAGGCCGCTTAAATGCCTCAGAAGGATATTCTGGTGGCAATACAATTACGGTATATAACTGGGGAGATTATATCGAACCAAAACTGATTAAGAAGTTTGAAAAAGAAACAGGCTATAAAGTCATTTATCAAACGTTTGATTCAAATGAAGCAATGCTAACAAAGATTGAGCAAGGTGGAACAACTTTTGATATTGCTGTTCCTTCAGAATATGCAATTTCAAAAATGAAGGAAGAGAATTTATTGCTTCCAATCGATCATAGTAAGCTTCCGAATTTGAAGTATATTGATAAGCGTTTTCTAGACTTACCATTTGATCCGAAGAATAAGTATTCGATTCCATATTTCTGGGGAACAGTAGGTATTGTTTATAACCCTGATAAGGTCGATGGAAAGATTACAAGTTGGAATGATCTGTGGGATAAAAACTTACGCAATGATATCTTGCTAGTTGATGGAGCTCGTGAAGTAATGGGCTTCGGTCTAAATAGTTTAGGGTATTCTTTAAATGATGTAGACAAGAAGCATTTAAGAGAAGCGAAAGAAAAACTAGATACATTAACACCAAATGTAAAAGCAATTGTTGGTGATGAAATTAAAATGTTAATGGCCAATGAAGAAGCGGCAGTAGGTGTTGTATGGTCTGGTGATGCTTCTGAAATTATGTACGAAAATGAAAAGCTAGATTATGTTGTACCAAAAGAAGGCTCTAACTTATGGTTTGATAATATTGTTATTCCGAAAACAGCGAAGAATTTAGAAGGTGCGCATGCGTTTATTAATTTCATGCTTGATCCAAAAAACGCTGCTGAAAACACGGATTATGTTGGATACTCTACACCAAACGTTGGGGCATTAAAGTATTTAGGTAAGGAAGTATCAGAAGATGAGCGCTTCTATCCTAGCCCTGAACTAACGGAAAAATTAGAGGTATATAGGAACTTAGGTAAGCGTAACTTAGCTTATTATAATGAGTTGTTCTTAGAGTTTAAAATGCATAGTAAATAATCAAAAGCTTCAATGGATGAAATATTCATTGAAGCTTTTTTGTTGAAATGGGAATTTGTTTGGAAAAAATTTAAAGTTTCTATCTTAAATATTGAGGTATATGAGTAGAATAATAAAGAGATTTTTTTCTGAGGTGATTATGTGAAGAGATTTGGACCAATTTTAATTGTAGGGATCATTATTGTAGTATTAGCAGTTACGTTAGTTTCTAGCTATAACGGGCTTGTGAATAAAGAAGAAGATGTGAATCAGGCTTATTCACAAGTAGAGAATCAATTACAACGTAGAGTTGATTTAATACCTAATTTGGTGAATACAGTGAAAGGTTTTGCTAAGCAAGAGAAAGATGTTATCAATAGTGTGACAAACGCTAGAGCAAAATTAGCTGGAGCCAACACACCAGCTGATCAAGCAACTGCGGATGGTGAATTAACAAATGCTTTGAATCGATTGCTTGTAGTGGTTGAAAATTATCCAGAGTTGAAGTCAGATGCAAATTATCGTCAATTAATGGATGAATTATCAGGGACAGAAAATCGTTTAACGGTAGCACGTAAAGACTATAATGACCAAGTTTCAACTTTTAATCGAAGTGTCAAACGATTCCCAGGGTCTCTAATGGCAGGTATGTTTGGCTTTGATGAGAAGGAATATTTTAAAGCGCAAGAAGGGGCTGAAAAAGCACCAACTGTTGACTTTGAGGGGAATGGAGAATGATTAAGCGAGCTGCTTTCATACTGGTAGCAGCTTTTAGTCTTTTCTTTGGTTACTTTCTGAACGATGGACTTGCAGCAGATGTACCAGCTCCTAGGGGAGACATATACGTTCAGGACTTTGTAGGGGTTCTTTCTAGTGAACAAAAAGCTGAATTAAATCAACTAGGTAGAAATCTAGAGAATGGTACTTCAGCCCAAATTTCAACTTTGATTATCGATTCCTTAGAGGGAGAATCAATAGAGGAGTATGCGAATAAAGCATTTAGACAATACGGTATTGGTAGTAAGAAAGAGAATAATGGCGTATTGCTTGTGCTTGCAATGGATGACCATAAGATTCGTATTGAAGTAGGTTATGGTCTTGAAGGAGCGTTACCAGATGGAAAAGTAGGTAGAATTATGGACCAATTCGCCGTACCTTATTTGAAGAATAATGAGCCAGATCAAGCTGTCATTCAGACATATAAGGTTTTATATAATGAAACAGCCGCTGAATATAACTGGGATGGAGAGACAGCCAAAGCCATCCCATATAAGGATACAACTGATGATGGGATGAATCCTATAGTTGTCATATTAGGTGTTATAGGTCTGGTTATTCTCATATTTCTAGATATGAAGTTCTTTGGAGGAACACTCACGCATTTACTACTTATGATTATTTCTCGTGGAGGCGGTGGTGGAAGAGGTGGAGATGGGCCAAGAGGAGGAGGCGGTGGATCTTCTGGGGGTGGTGGTGCAAGCCGCGGCTGGTAAAAGAGTAAAGAGGACGAAATGTCCTCTTTTTATTTTTTTATCTCATCTATAGATGTTTCTTGGAATTCTTTGATAGGTTCAATTAAAATCTGATCAATTCGTTTCCCATCTAAGTCAACTACTTCGAACGAGTAGCCTTGGCAGGTTACTCTACTTCCTCTTTCCGGCAAGTCTCCTAGTAAGTAAATGAGTAGACCAGCCACAGTATGGTAAGAGGAGCGATCCTCATCGGGTAATGGTTGAGTTAAATGAAGAGCTCGTTTCAAATCATCGATATGCAAGAGTCCATCTGCTAAGAAAGTTCCATCATGACGTACGACTAATTCTGGCTGCTCCTCTTCAACAGGAATCTCACCAACAATCGCTTCAAGAATATCGAATAATGTTAGTAATCCGAGAAATCCTCCGTACTCATCTAGTATGAAAGCTATCTCACTTCCGTTCTTTTGCATCAATTGAAGAACAATACTAGCATCATCCATTGCTCTTGGAACAACGAGTGGTTGTTTTAATTTCTTCATTAAAGCTTGCATATTCTCTAATGGTAGTTCTGTTAATAAGTCGCGAACCTCAATATAACCAACGAAGTCATCTAAACTGGCACGCCCTACTGGAAGCTTATTATGTTTACTATTTATAATCATTTCTGTTATTTCATCAACTGAATCTTCTAAGTCAATCCATTCTAATGTCGTACGTGGTTGCATCAATTCATAAGCTCGTTGGTCGTGAAAGGCGAAAACGCGTTCTACTTGTTGCACTTCGTCATGTTCAAATGCACCTTCTTGAGCACCTTTTGATAGTAATTGTCTAATTTCAAATTCTGTTTCCTCTGTGGAACGTTCCTGTTTCAATCCAAGGAAGCTAAATAAAAATAAGGTTGATTTAGATAGAATCCAAATAAAAGGTCTCATTAGCTTTGAAAAGGTATCCATGCTTGAGATAACAGTCATAGAAACACGCTCAGGAGCAACGATTGCAATTCGTTTTGGTACGAGCTCTCCAATAATGAGAGACAGATATGTAATAACTGTAACGACAATAATATAACTAATGGAATACGCATATTCACTATTTAGCCCGAATCCGCTTAATATGTCAGCGAGTGGAGTGGATAAGCGAGCACCTCCGAATGCTCCATTAATAATACCAATTAACGTAATGCCAACTTGAACAGTTGAGAGAAGATTGGTAGGATCTTTGGTATATTGCAACGCTAATTTGGCACTTCGTTTACCTCGGTTCGCTTCATATTGTAATTTGGATGGATTTGAAGAAATGAGCGCGAGTTCTGTCATGGCAAATACACCATTAAAAAGGATTAATAAAAGAACGATTAAAAAGTCAATTAGCCAAGACGAATCCATGGCTATCATCACCACCAGTTGTAGTATATTCTTATTTTAGAATAATAAAAAGGTATTTTATTGTGCAAAAAAAGGCTAAATCGTATCATGAACGATTTAGCCTTTTTATTAAAGTAGTTCTACTTCATTATTTGCGGATTTTTGCGATTTCATCCGCAACGAATTGAACTTGAGTACCAACGATTACTTGGATGCTAGTTTCACCAACAACCTTAATTCCTGGTACGCCAGTAGATTTGATTTTGTTTTGATCTACTTTGTTCATATCTTTTACTTCTAAACGAAGGCGAGTAATACAGTTATCAACAGAAACAACGTTAGCGTCTCCGCCTAAACCTTCATAAATTACTGCAGCCATCTTAGCAAATTTTTCGTTACCAGTTGCTTGTCCGCCAGCAACTTCATCAGTGTTATCGTCTTCTGGATCTCCATCTTCTCTACCAGGAGTCTTAAGGTTGAATTTAACAATTAAGAAACGGAATAAGAAGTAGTAGATTAAACCAAATACAAGACCTTGAACTAATAACATATATGGTTGGTTAGCAAGTGGTAATCTTGAACTTAATACAAAGTCGACAAGACCTGCACTGAAACCAAATCCTGCAGTCCAGTGGAATAGGGCAGCTACTGCTAATGAAATACCTGTTAATACAGCGTGTACTACGTAAAGTGCTGGAGCAGCGAACATGAATGCGAATTCAAGTGGCTCAGTAACACCTGTGAAGAATGCAGCGAAACCAGCTGCGATAAATAATGATGCTGCTTGTTTCTTTCTAGATGATTTAGCAGTGTGGTACATTGCTAAACCAGCTGCTGGTAAACCAAACATCATAACTGGGAAGAAACCAGCTTGATACATACCAGTTACACCTTTTTCACCTGTGCTTGCCCAGAAGTTACCGATATCATTGATACCTGCAACGTCAAACCAGAATACAGAGTTTAATGCGTGGTGTAAACCTGTAGGGATTAATAAACGGTTGAAGAAACCATAAATACCAGCACCTGCAGCGCCTAACTTACTGATTGCTTCCCCGAAATTAACAAGACCAGTGAATACTAGTGGCCAAACGAAGAAAAGGATAGCAGAAACAACTAACATTGAAACCGCTGTCATAATAGGTACTAGACGTTTACCACTAAAGAATGCTAAAGCATCTGGTAATTTCGTTTGACTAAATCGGTTGTACATAGATGCTGCTACAAGACCTGAGATAATACCAACGAAAGCATTACCGATTTTTGCAAATGCTGGATCTACAGCATCAGGTTCAATACTTTGTAACATCGCTACTACATCTGTGCTAAGTAGAGTAGTAACAACTAGATAAGCAACTAAACCACTAAGTGCGGATGAGCCATCTTTGTCTTTCGACATACCTAAAGCTACCCCAACAGCGAATAGAATAGGTAAATTATCGATAAGTGAACCACCAGATTTGATTAAGAAAGCTGCAATTGGGCTATCTGCACCCCAACCAGATGGGTCAATCCAATAACCGATACCCATTAGAATAGCAGCTGCTGGTAATACTGCTACCGGTAACATCAGTGAACGACCAAGTTTTTGTAAATACTTCATGATCATAATGGAATTTCCTCCTTGAAAAGTTGCTACAAGCAATTCACATCATGTTATAGATTCGTGCAAAATAAATTTTATAATTTCTTGCAAGCCATATGAATGTACAACATAAGAATTGCTATAAGTTATGTTTGATTACTAAAAAATTTATAAAAATTTTCAGTAGTACAAACATATCTTTTGTGCGTTTTTATTATATCAAGATAATTAGTGGTATAGACCGATTAGTTAATATTTATTATGTCCATATTGTGAAATAAGATTATGGATTAACATCAAAAAAATGTAAATACAAGCGTTTTCAATTTAGTTTTCATTGCGAAGAAACTGAGGATAAAATGTGAAGTTTATAAAATCAAGTGGTTTATTATGTAAAAATATTGTTGGGTAAATAGTTAGATCTCGTGAACCTATGTGGAGTATAGAAGGGTTATGAGGGTGTCAGATATTTATAAAAAATTCTAAAATAGTAAGCTTGACCTTTTTCTGTTATCATAATATAATTTCGAGTATTATTAAAAAAATATCGTATTGAGCGAGGAAAAGAACTAATTAAGCCGGTCTCCCTGTTAATAGAGAATCAGTGGTTGGTGCAAACTGATACAAAGATTAGGTGAATTTCACTCTTGGAGCTCTCTTTATATTGCATCCTAGGCCATGTAATATAAAGACGGATTAAACCGTTATTTTATGAAGTGGGAAGCAAAATTTGTTTCCAATTAGGGTGGTACCGCGTGATAAGCCACGTCCCTATCTTTTAGATAGAGACGTGGCTTTTTTGTTTGGAATTGTAAATGGAAGTATTTTGCAATTATTGAACTTATCTCTTTATTTCGAACATTCCGAAAATAAAGTGTGTACTTATTGCGTTAAATAAATAAAATCAACTAGATTGGATGGATTCTTATGGAGAAGACCGAGCAATGGTCATCGAAGATAGGCTTTATATTAGCTGCTGCCGGATCGGCTATTGGTATAGGTGCGATTTGGAAGTTACCGTATGTTACAGGTGTTAGTGGAGGAGGAGCCTTCTTTCTTCTATTCATATTATTTTCCTTATTAATTGGATTCCCATTACTATTAGCGGAGTTTATTATCGGGAGAAGCACGCAGAAAGAAGCAATTAGTGCATATAAGCTGCTTGCTCCAAATACGAATTGGAATTTGATTGGTAAGCTCGGCGTGTTTACATGTTTTCTGTTGTTATCTTTTTATAGTGTAATTGGCGGTTGGATCGTTATTTATCTTGTAAAAGGGTTATACGGAGGAATTATTAGTGAAGGTGCTCATTATGGAGAACTTTTCAATCAAACAATTGGTAATCCTTTATTAACAGTTATTGCACAAGGTGCGTTTTTAGGAATTACAATTTTAGTAGTAGCGAAAGGCATTCAAAATGGGATCGAGCGAGCTAGTAAAATCTTAATGCCTGCACTATTCGTTTTATTTCTGATCTTAATCATTCGTTCACTTACATTAGACAATGCAATTGAAGGTGTGAAGTTCTTCTTAGCTCCTGACTTTTCACATATCACTTCAGAGAGTATTCTGTTTGCAATGGGACAAGCTTTCTTCAGTTTAAGTGTTGGTGTATCTGTTATGGTTACGTATAGTTCTTATTTATCGAAGAAGGAAAGCTTGATTCAACCAGCGATTTCTATTGTATCAATGAACTTAACTATCGCTTTATTGGCGGGTCTAGCAATTTTCCCAGCTGTTTTCTCATTAGGATTGGAACCAGCTGAAGGACCTGGATTATTGTTCGTGGTGTTACCTTCTGTTTTTGATCAAATTTTCTTTGGTGAAGTATTCCTTGTTTGTTTCTTAGCATTATTCTTATTTGCTACGTTAACTTCTGCATTTTCTATGCTAGAAATCATTGTAGCAGCTGTTGTAAAAGGGAACGAAAATAAGCGAAAAAAATTCGCAGTTATTATTGGTTTGCTGATTTTCGTTGTTGGTGTTCCATCTGCGTTATCATATAGTGTATTAAGTGATGTAACTATATTTTCGAAAAGTATCTTTGATGCAGCAGATTATTTAGTAAGTAATATCTTAATGCCACTAGGCGTACTGCTAATCTCTATCTTTGTATCTTGGAAAATTAAGAAGAATATCTTGCAAACAGAATTACTTTCACATTCGAGATTCGGTACAACTGCGTTTAATATTTGGTTTTTCATTATGAGATATATTATTCCGATTGTAATTGTTGTTGTATTTTTAAATATTATCGGTGTTATCTAATACTATAGAAGAAACTCATCATTTTTTATGTCACTTTATGCTTTTTGTGTAAAGTGACATTTTTTGATTTGGAGTAAAACAACAAGAAATATCCTAAATTAAAATGGACTGGCAACGGCTCTGCGTATTTTCTACAAAATTATCACTTTTTATTGTAAAATTGCTATTAATTTGTAAACATTTCAGAGATTTTAGTTTAAAATGAAAAAGGTAGTCTTTTTTTGTAAGACGATAATTAGGAAAATTTAATTGGGGGATGTAAAATGACTTTCCGGATACACCCATTGCTTGGAATCTTTAGACCGGAGAAGTATAGCTATCAATTGAAGGAAGCAGAGGCCTTTAGAGGATACAAGCGAATGATCGCGCTTCTCTTTTTTGTGAGCTTATGTACATATGGGGTTAGTGCAGGATTTGGAATAGGAACTGAATCATTATCCAAAGAAATAACTAATTGGACTAACGGTGAATTGGAAGTTCGTAAGCAGTTATTTTTTGTTGGTAGACTATTACTAGGACTACTTGTTCCATGTGTATTTTTGTTTTTAAGTTCACTGTATTATTGGTGTTTTTCAAATGGTTCTTTTAAGAAATATGTCATTATGCAAATGACTGTTTTTTGTATTTATTTGTTAGAGCAAATCATTCAGATACCAATGTTTGTTTTACTACATATCGATGCAACATCTAATCCTTTATCATTAGGAATTGCTGCGCAATATTTAACAAACAAGGAGATTATTATTCACTTCTTTAGTCAAATAACAATCTTCCAGATTGGTATGATGTTTGTAGTAGTTTACTATTTACGTAAATTAACAGAGTTAACGAAGAAACAAGTAATTTCAATTGTAATTTTGCTGTTTGTATTTTATTGGGCAATTTCTAGTCTGTTTTCTTATATAAAAATAGGTGTCTTTTTTTAAGGGGGAAAGAGGAACGTGAAAAAAAAGTGGAAAATAACACTCATCTCTTTACTTACCGTTGCTTTTATTGGAGGCAATCTTTTTCTCTTATTTAAAGAAAGCAGTAAAGCAGATCGAGTATCGTATATAAAAGAGTGGACTAGAGTTCAAAAAGACGATGTTAAAGAGACGTTCCAAACAAAAGGTGTTGTGCAGCCTGAAACTAAGCATGGAGTCTACTATGATGAGCAACAAGGACCATTTTCTTCATTTTTAGTTAAAGAAGGAGATGTCGTTTCAGCAGGTACAGGCTTATTTACATACGGCTCTAAAGATTTGGAAGATGAGAAAGCTGAAGTGGATGCGGAAATCACTCAAATCCAAGGTGAGTTGGATGGTGTAAATGAAGAAATAGCTGAATTAAAGAAATTAACAACACCATCATCTACAAGTGGAACTTCTTCAACTTCTGGAAATAAAGATCTAAAAGTAGAAGTTAATGTTGATGTTACTAGCGGTGTAAAGACTGATGTTGAAAAAGCAATTCTAGCAGCAGAAACTGAAGCTAGTAAATTAAAAGCAAAACTAGAGAAATATGAAAGTAAGTTAAGTCGTATTTCAGATAAAATTAGTCAAACAACCGTCAACAGTGAAGTGGAAGGTCAAGTCGTAGCTATTAATAAAGATATGCAAAACCCAATTATTACGATAGCATCAAAGACATTAGCGGTTGAAGGTGAATTAACTGAATCGCAAATGAAAAAAGTAGCTGTTGAGCAGCAAGTGAAAATGCATTCTACTCTTCATGATCAAGACTATGAGGGCAATGTTCAACAAATCGTTTCATATCCTAAAGGCAATCCAAGTGTAGATAAAGAAACGAAATATCCGTTTATGGTGAGACTAAATGACGCTGATGAGCAATTGCTACCAGGTGCAAAGCTTAGTATGCAGGTTATTGTAAATGAGGTTAAGGATGTACCAGTTGTTGCAACGAAGTCAACTTTCAAAACAGGCAAGAAGATGAATGTGTATCAGCTTAATGAAAAAGGTTTTGTTAAAAAAACAAAAATTACTCCAGGTCTTTCTTTTGCAGGAAAACAAGAAGTAACCAATGGAGTTAAAGAAGGAAGCCTTATTGTGGTTAAGCCGAAATTAATACACGCCAATAATTCAGCCTTCATTACACCAATGACAACAACAACAATTCAAAAATATAATTTAAAACAATTATCGAAAAAACAAATGGCAAAATATTTGTTAATGGGTGTTTTCGAGAATTAAAGTAGATGGCTCTAATTCAATCATTTGGATTAGAGTCTTTTTTGAAGGATAAGAATGTATATAATTTTGAATGGTGTCTAGCTCCAGCGCCCAGCGACTAGTAGATTTCGCCCATCTCCCTACGATAAGTCAACATGAAAAAGGCTACCGCCTCTTCGTGTTGACTTTATCTCAGTCGAAGTGCTCCAATCTATACGTCGCTAAACGGACGCTTGCGCTTTTCTTATTTCGCGTGAGACATATCGCCTTCATACTCGATTGTTAGATTCTTTCCATCATATATAACTTTCGTTAAGCTTGTGTTGCCAGGAGGGTCTTGTTCGAATACTTTCGCAATTGGTAAGTTCTTTAATGTAGCAAACACGACACGTAAGAAGATGGAATGCGCTACAACGAGAACCGTACCTTCTTTATTTTCATCTAGAATTAATTGAAGAGCTTGCTTAGCACGGTCTTGTACGTCATGAAAGGTTTCTCCGCCTTTGCCAGTGAATAAATGTGGTGTTTCCCAGAAGCATTTATGATCATCTGGATACTTGGCGATGACATCATCTCGTAACATGCCATCCCATTCACCAAAATACATTTCACGGAACAGGTCGTTTTTGATTAGAGGGATATTTCTACCGTTTGCCACAATCTCTGCCGTTTCGGAGGCTCTTTTACTAGTACTAGAATAGATTTTATCGAGATGGGTATTATTTAAACGTACAGCTAAATTGTAGGCGTCAGAACGACCTAGCTCGGTTAATTCTCCGTTCCCCCAACCTTGCATACGATGTTCGACATTCCACTCGGTCTGACCATGACGCGTAAAATAAATAGTAAGCATTCTATGAAATCTCCTTCTTTGTTAAATGGTCTTGATAATAAGTAAATTGTACATCAATAAAAGAATAACTGTAATACAAGGTATTAGTACAAATTGTGGAAATAAAACTTTGGGCTTTACATAGGGTAGGGGGGTATAGTATATTATAGTCGTGGGGAGGGAATAAGATTATGAATAATGACTCGAACGAATTTGTATCTGAAGACTCTTGTTGTCTTCAACATTCCGATCGTAAAAGCCACCATTCAGATAATGTAAAGAAAAATCTTATTACTCGCTTGAATCGCGTGGAGGGGCAAGTTCGCGGCATTAAAGGGATGATTGAAAAAGATGTGTACTGTGACGACATTATTACACAACTTGCTGCAACACAATCGGCTCTGAATAGTGTGGCTAAATTGCTACTTGAAGGGCATATGAAAAGCTGTGTTCTTGAGCGTATTCAACAAGGTGATATGGATGTATTAGATGAAGTTTTAGTTACTATACAAAAATTAATGAAGAAATAAGGAGAGATGAATCATGGAAAAATCTACTTTAATCGTAAAAGGTATGTCATGTGGTCACTGTGTAAAGGCTGTAGAAGGAAGCGTTGGTGAACTGGAAGGTGTTAAGAGCGTTGCAGTAAACTTAAGTGATAGTAAAGTTGATGTAGAATACGATGCATCTGTCGTAACATTAGAGACCATTAAAGAAACAATCGATGATCAAGGATACGATGTTCAATAACGAAAAGCGGAGTTATTTATAGGTCTTATAAAGTAAGGGGGAGCTCGGTTCAAGTAACCGAGTTTTTCTAGAAATAATATATACCCCATAAGGGTATAAAGAGGTGAGTTCAGTGAGTGAACAATCAAAAGAAACAACGTTTAATATAACAGGTATGACATGTGCTGCCTGTTCGGCAAGAATAGAAAAAGGATTGAATAAAATGGAAGGTGTAGAGCAAGCCAATGTTAACTTAGCTCTAGAGAAATCGACCATTACGTACGATCCAAAAAAAGTGAAACCAGAGGAACTTCAACAAAAAATAGAGAAGCTTGGCTACGGTGTTTCAATGGATGTAGCGGAGTTTAATATAACAGGCATGACGTGCGCAGCTTGTTCAACAAGAGTTGAAAAAGGGCTGAACAAAATGGATGGCGTTACAAGTGCTAATGTAAATTTAACACTTGAAACTGCGACTGTAACATACAATCCTGAAGCAGTTTCACCGAGTGATATTATTGCCAAAGTCGAAAAGTTAGGCTATGGTGCGGAAAGAAAGCAAGATAAACAGGGTGAACAAATTGATCATCGTCAAAGAGCAATTGAAAAGCAAAAATGGAAATTCATCATCTCTGCGATTTTATCATTGCCATTACTATATACAATGGTTGGACATTTCTCCTTTACATCGTGGATTTATATGCCTGATTTCTTAATGAATCCATGGTTTCAGTTCGCATTAGCAACACCTGTGCAATTTATTATTGGTAGCCAGTTTTATATTGGAGCTTTTAAAGCACTCAGAAACGGTAGTGCCAACATGGATGTACTTGTTGTTTTAGGAACTTCAGCGGCCTATTTCTATAGTTTATATCAAAGCATTCAATCAATTGGTGCCCATGCGCATGAGTTGAGTCTGTATTACGAAACTAGTGCTGTACTGATTACATTGATATTATTAGGTAAATTATTTGAAGCGAAAGCAAAAGGTCGCTCTTCAGAAGCGATTAAGAAGTTAATGGGTTTACAAGCTAAAACAGCAATTGTGGAAAGAGATGGTGAAGAAATAGAAGTACCATTAGAAGAAGTAACCACTGGTGACATAGTGTTCGTAAAACCGGGTGAAAAAGTACCTGTTGACGGCGAAATTGTAGAAGGACGATCAGCTCTTGATGAATCAATGATTACAGGTGAAAGTGTACCTGTTGATAAAGTTGTAGGTGATGCTGTAATAGGGGCAACCATTAATAAAAACGGCTTCTTGAAAATTCGAGCTACTAAAGTGGGTAGTGATACAGCTCTTGCACAAATCGTGAAAGTAGTAGAGCAAGCCCAAGGCTCAAAAGCTCCTATCCAACGATTAGCAGATAAGATTTCTGGTATATTCGTTCCAATCGTTGTTGGGATTGCGGCAGTTACCTTCTTGATTTGGTACTTTATAGCTGATCCAGGTAACTTCCCAGAAGCATTAGAGAAAATGATTGCAGTGTTAGTCATTGCATGTCCATGTGCGCTTGGCTTGGCTACACCAACTTCTATTATGGCGGGTTCTGGTCGAGCTGCTGAATTTGGGATTTTGTTTAAAGGTGGCGAACATTTAGAGCAAACACATAAGATTGACACAGTGTTGCTTGATAAAACAGGAACAGTTACAAACGGAAAACCTGTTTTAACAGATGTAGTTTTGGCTCCTAATTGGAATGAAAAAGAGTTACTCGGTTTAGTAGCTTCAGCTGAGAAACAATCTGAGCATCCGTTAGCAGAGGCAATTGTAAAAGGTGTACAGGAAAAAGGAGTTGCCTTAACACAAGTAGAGTCATTTGATGCGGTACCAGGCTTTGGGATTGAAGCGAAAGTAAACAATCGTATATTGCTGATTGGTACTCGCAGGTTGATGGAAAAACATTTAGTAACCATTGATGAACTTGGTCATCAAGCAATGAACGGATTTGAAGAAGAAGGAAAAACGGCTATGCTTGTTGCTGTTGATGGATCTTACGCAGGTATTGTAGCTGTAGCAGATACCATTAAAGATTCATCAAAACAAGCAATCAATCGTTTGATTAATATGGGTATTGATGTTTGGATGATTACAGGAGACAATGAGCGAACTGCAAAAGCTATTGCTCAAGAAGCAGGCATTCAACATGTAATTGCAGAAGTTTTACCGGAGCAAAAGGCAAATGAAGTGAAGAAACTTCAAGAGAACGGAAAGCATGTTGCAATGGTAGGAGACGGAATTAATGATGCTCCAGCTTTAGCGGTTGCGGATATTGGAATGGCAATTGGAACAGGGACAGATGTAGCAATGGAAGCGGCTGATATTACGTTAATGAGAGGCGATTTAAATTCCATTGCGGATGCGATTATGATGAGTAAATCTACTGTTCGAAACATAAAGCAAAACTTATTTTGGGCACTTGGCTATAATACACTAGGTATCCCGATTGCGGCATTAGGATTTCTTGCTCCTTGGGTAGCGGGGGCCGCGATGGCATTTAGTTCTGTAAGTGTCGTGTTGAACGCATTACGTCTTCAAAAAATTAAGCTTTAAATAAAACAATCTCCTCCGTAATCTGGGGAGATTGTTTTTGTGTTTTTTGTAAAAAATAACCAATAGTATTGATTTACTATCGGATATTTTTTGAACTATCCACGTATTGTATGGGAGCGTTTTCTCTTCATTGGTGATGAAGAAGTTTTAGTTGGGGTGGAAAACATGGATGCTCTTGAATAATACTGAATACTAAAGATAACTCCCATAGCCATCATTGTTCCCATTAATGAACTACCACCATAGCTTATGAATGGTAAAGGAATACCTGTAATCGGAAGAACTTGAATGGTCATACCGATATTTTGAAACACATGGAAGGTAAGCATGCTAATAATGCCGGCACACACATAAGATATAAAACCATCTGCAGCAGAAAGAGCGATTTTAATCAGATGATAAATTAAAATAAAATACAAGCCTATCACGATACTCCCGCCTACAAAGCCAAATTCTTCTCCAATGACACTAAAAATAAAATCAGAATGGCTTTCTGGTATATAGACTACGGCTTTTGTAAATCCTTTCCCAGTCATCATGCCTGAGCCAATGGCATCTAACGATTGTTCTAAGTGAAAAGCCTCTTTTCCTG
Source organism: Bacillus massiliigorillae (assembly GCF_000380245.2). Taxonomy (GTDB): domain Bacteria; phylum Bacillota; class Bacilli; order Bacillales; family DSM-1321; genus Bacillus_AD; species Bacillus_AD massiliigorillae. Next base: position 28,524 of record NZ_HG428746.1, on the reverse strand, counting down.
CATATTCTTCTGGTCTAAGCCAAGCATAAATTCGTTTAAATTGGTAGGATTCCACGCCTAAATATTTTTGTAGTAATTCCGGAAAATATAAAACGAGATAAATGAGTAAACTACCAATACTAATACCGCCACCGATAGCTGGAAGGAGTATTTTCCAATTGATTCCTGAAACAAGTACAATTCCGAGAAAAATCGAAATGATTACAAGAGATGTACCTAAATCAGGCTGTTTCATAATAAGTGCTAGAGGGAGCAGGGTTACAACTCCTAATTTTCCAAGTAAAACTAAATCTGTTTTAATAGTTTTAATCTCTGTTGTTTGTTGATGCGAAATGGCAATTCGACTAAGAATCAGAATGAGGAAAGTCTTCATGAATTCGGATGGTTGTATAGCGATTCCTCCAACGGGGAGCTTAAACCAACTGCGAGCCCCATTGATTTTAGGTACAAGACTTTCGGGTGAGATGATAATTAAGATTAGAAGTAAAATACCAAAACCGTATAGATACCAGGATAATCTTCTTATTTGATCGGGATCGAAGTACATAATAATCGCAACAATTACTGAGCCAATTACATACCATTGAATTTGTTTGAATACGAAATTCGTTGTGCCGTATTGACCGGTTGCCTGAGCACTATAAATAGCGAGACAACTGACCAGGAGAAACAAAAATATTATTAGACAAAGTGTCCAGTCGAATCGTTCTGAAAACGTTTGACGTTTTTTCATAGGTAACACCTTTCTACATTAATAAGATTATGTATAATGCTAACATTTCAACCGTATACTTACAATTCTGTAAATATGTAATTTTCTTAAATATACAGGATAAGCTTACTTGATTACGATTATATTACGTTATAGCATAATGACTTTAGTTCACTTGAAATTTTTGTTATACTTGATGAAAAGTCTTACTTTACAGGAATAAAGGAAGTAAGCGTTGTATAAAAGTATAGTATCAATGGGATAAAGACAGAAATTTTAGAAAAAACGAACTATAATTTTAAATAGCAAAATTAATTCATTAAGTGTGATGAAGAGAAAGAGCTATTACAGAATAAGAATAACGATGTCAGCGTTTGGGGTTTGTTTTGGGAGGCTTTAATAATGAGAAATGATACAAAAGAATTATTATACATACATCTACATGCTTCTGACCGTTTCGTGTTATCAAGTGGTCTTACATTTGAAGATTTTTATCGTACGCTTTCAAAGCCTCTTCAAAATATACTTTTGCTGAAACATCGCTATGAAGATGGAGAATATAATCGAAATACTTTACTTGAGTTTGTATATCAAGAGGATATACAAAAGTTGGTTAAGACAAATCCAGACCGTATAGGGGATTTTTGTTGGATTGATTTTGAGGATGAATCGGGGTTAGATGCTCTAGATGGGCAGCAGTTAGCAGAATTACTGTATTTAGCCCACTGTAAGAATCATTTACGCCCACCATTTTATCGAATGTTAAATAATGAATTTGTATATTTATCGCATCATGATGATTGGTTTAATAAAATTTATTACCGATCATTAGATCAATTCTTTCAGCAATTAGGATTGTTCATTCCACATAAAATGGAAAGCTTAAAAGTAGAAAAAACATGGCTAGGTATTCGAAAAAGAGCGGACTATCCAGGAATTCCAATCGAGACTTTTATTAGATTATCCTCTTTCATGGCTGAAGGGATTGTCATATCCTTTGAACAAATTGAACAATCGAGAAATCGTCTTGAGGTACCTATTTGGGTTATTGGTGATTATAATGATATTGATGAAGTGGCTGATAGCTATAAAGAGCTGAATCAAACAGAACCAGATGCAAAGTTAATCTTTATTCGCAAGACGAAAGAATGGGCACTTGTGTTGAAATAAAATATAGTAATATTGAAAATGAAAAGAGCTGTTCGAAAGGTGATTGTAATCACTTTTCAAACAGCTCTTTTTTGATTAAGACGCTACTTGTTCGACTTGTTCTTCTTCCTTATCGTCAGAAGCGAATGTATTTGAAAGAACTGTAATAGCCCCGTCACCTGTTACATTACATGCTGTTCCAAAGCTATCTTGTGCTAAATATAAAGCAATCATAAGTGAAAGCATTGTTTCTGTAAATCCTAGCATAGATCCTAATAAGCCAAGAGCGGCCATAACAGCTCCTCCAGGAACGCCTGGTGCTGCAATCATTGTAATTCCTAACATCAGAATAAATGGGAGCATAGTAGAGAATGTTGCTACTTGTCCTTGTAATAACATAACAGCCATAGCACAGCTAACTAATGTAATCGTGCTTCCTGATAAATGGATTGTCGCTAATAATGGAACAGAGAAATTAGCAACACGTTTCTTCACCCCAAGATTCTTCGTATGACGCATTGTAACTGGGATTGAAGAAGCAGATGATTGTGTGCCCAGTGCTGTAAAGTAAGCTGGCATCATTTCTTTTAACATTTTAAGTGGATTTTGTTTAGAGACTGTTCCTGCAATACTATATTGAATTAGTAGCATTGTTACATGTAAAGCAATAATCATAATGAATACTTTTGCAAATACGCTCATAATCATAGTGATTTGTCCACCCTGTGTCATGTTAGCGAAAATTCCAAAGATATGAAATGGTAATAGTGGAATAATAATGGCATTAATTACTTTTTCAATAATCTCTTTAAAATCATTCATTACATGTTGTAGAGCATTTCCTTTAATAGCTGTTAAGCCAAGTCCGATTGTGAAAGCGATAAGTAGCGCAGTCATTACACCCATTGCTGGTGGCATATCTACTTTGAAAAAAGGTTCAAGCAATGCTTCTTCTGGATTATTAAAACTTGCTTGAGCTTGATTATTTAAGATAAAAGGATAAAGTGTTTTCGCTGCTACGAAAGCTAATAAACCAGCAAAAATTGTTGAGGCATATGCGAATCCTGTTGTAATTCCAAGCATTTTACCTGAACCTTTACCCATTGTGCCGATTCCAGGTGCGATAAAGCCAATAATAATTAGTGGAATAATAAAGCCTAGAAAGTTACCGAAAATCCCATTGAAAGTAGCGAAAATGCGAATAATTTCCTTAGGAGCTACAAGACCAATCGTAATCCCAAGAGCAATTGCTAGTATAATGCGTGGAAGTAAACCGAATCGTTTCATAATGTCCTCCTTAAACGAACAAGTGTATTTTATACATGGATTATACCTTGATTTTTGAAAGAAGTTAAGAGGTGAATAAAAAATAAAACTTTTCAGAAAATTATTTTGATATAATTATTGTGGTTGATTTTATTTGAATAACGTACACTTTACGAATCTGGGCATAAAATAATAAGGTGATTTAGGCAGTCGTAATTTTTTGATAAACAAACATGATATTATTTCCTTGATAGAAAAATAAAGTGGTACAATAGAATGGCTGAAAAAGTAATGGAGGTATCGTAATGAAGATGAAATTAGGATTACTTTATGGTGGTAAATCTGCAGAGCATAAAGTATCTTTACAAACTGCACTTGCAGTATCAAAGGCATTAGATTTTACTAAATTTGATATATATCCGGTTTATATTACAGTAGAAGGAAATTGGATAACTGGGGATCAATTAACTGCCCCTGCAAAAAATGTGGAAGAGTTAACACTTACTCCAAAAGGCGATGAGTTCATTGTAGGCTTAGCTAACAATGCTATTGATAAGCCGTTTGATGTCATTTTTCCGTTACTTCATGGGCCGAATGGAGAAGATGGAACAGTTCAAGGAATGCTTGAATTGTTAAATATTCCGTATGTGGGTAATGGAGTATTAGCATCTTCAGCGGGAATGGATAAAGTAGTAATGAAGAACGTCTTTGCTCAAGCTGGTTTACCACAAGTAAATTATGTTTGGTGTACTCGTAAACAATGGGAACAAAATGAAACGAAAACATATGAACAAGTAGAACAAGAGCTTGGCTATCCTTGCTTTGTGAAGCCAGCAAACTTAGGTTCTAGTGTTGGTATTAATAAATGTTCTAATCAAGAAGAATTAAAAGCTGCTTTTGAAGAAGCTTTCCAATTTGATCGTCGAATCATTATTGAAGAAGGCGTGACTGCTCGTGAAATTGAAATTGGTGTACTTGGTAATGAAGATCCACAATGTTCAGTAGCTGGAGAAATCATTCCTAAAGATGTGGCATTCTACGATTATCAAGCGAAATATGAAGATGGGAATACAGGGCTTGTTATTCCGGCGGATATTTCGAAGGAAAAGTATGAAGAGATGAAACAACTTGCTGTAACAGCGTTTCAATCATTAGATTGTGCGGGTCTTGTGCGTGCGGACTTCTTCCTAACAGAAGACGGAAGATTTATCATTAACGAAGTAAACACGATGCCTGGCTTTACGCCTGTTAGTATGTTCCCACTAATGTGGAGAGAAACAGGATTGGAATATCCAAAACTAATTGAAAAACTAATAAACCTTGCTTTAGAACGTTATGAAGAGAAACAACAAATTAAACATACGTTCTAAGTAAATAGAGGATTTAATGTAAGGAAGCAAGCAGAAACAAGTGAATTGATTCTGCTTCTTTCGTATGTCTACATTAGAATCATATATATAGCTCTTACACATGATAAGAAAATCAATAGAACCTTTACGTATTGGAGGAAGAAAATGATCAAGCGAACACTCGAACAAATTGCATCTATGATTGGATTAGACAGCATGAAGCAACGAACAGAACTCATCTCAGGTGTAGCCATTGACTCAAGGAAGGTTAAGAAGGGGAACTTATTTGTACCTTTTCAAGGTGAAAATACAGATGGTCATGCGTATGTTGCAAGTGCGATTGCAAATGGAGCTGGTGCTGCACTATGGCAGAAAGATGTACCTAATCCTCCTGCCGATTTACCGATTCTATTAGTTGATGATACTTTAGAAGCTTTACAGAAGCTTGCAGAGAGTTATTTACAGCAAGTTTCTCCAAAGGTTGTCGGGGTAACAGGAAGTAACGGAAAAACAACGACAAAAGACATGATTGCTTCTCTTCTTTCACAAAAATATAGCGTTCATAAAACAGAGGGTAATTATAATAATCATTTAGGTCTTCCTTTAACGATTTTAGGAATGACTGAAGAAACAGAAGTAGCTGTTCTTGAAATGGGTATGAGTGGTAGAGGAGAAATTGAATTATTGTCTAAGTTGGCAAAACCTGATATTGCTGTCATTACGAATATTGGTGAAGCTCATTTATTAGACTTAGGGTCAAGAGAAGGTATCGCTGAGGCCAAATTAGAAATTACAACCGGGCTGAAAGAAAATGGCGTTATGATTTATCATGGTGATGAACCATTACTTCATAGTAAATTATCACAAAGTCAGTGGAAAACATGTTCGTTTGGTCGAGAACAAAGTAATACAATTTATCCGTTAACTATTGAATCTGGCCAAGATCAAACAACTTTTTCAACGAATCTGTATAACGAAGCTTTTGTTCTACCGGTACTCGGAAACCATAATGTATTAAATGCGTTAGCTGCAATCCTTGTTGCGAGAGAGTTAGAGGTTGATTCTTCAGCTATTGCTAAAGGGTTAGTAGATTTAAAGGTCACTAATATGCGAATGGAAATGGTGGATGGCAAGCAAGGTGAGAAAATCATTAATGATGCATATAATGCTAGCCCAACATCTATGAAAGCAGCTATTGATCTTGTTGTGGAATTAAAAGGTTTCGGCCAAAAATATCTTGTTTTAGGTGATATGCTTGAGCTTGGTCCAGATGAAATTCAATTCCACCGAACAATTGGTGAATCATTGAAACAAGGTACAATTGATCAGCTATTTACATTTGGGACTCTTGCTAAGTATATAGCTGAGGGGGCTAAGACGGTTTTAGGAGAAGATTGTGTACACGCTTTTCTTGATAAACAGGCATTAATTCAAGAGTTGAAACAACGTACACAGAAAAATGATTTAGTGCTTGTTAAGGCATCTAGAGGTATGAAATTAGAAGAAGTAGTTCAAGAGCTACAAAAATAATAATTCGATATAAAGTCCTGAAAGAATCTCCTTTCAGGCTTTTTTGATTGTGGAAATATAAGAAAAATTTACTATTATTTTCATAAAAATGTCAGAAAATACAAACAATAATAGACTATTTTCGTATATACTGAAAGAAAAACAGTCCGTTTTTTATAGGTTTAAAGACATTATATAAGAGTAGCGAAGCTTTTTATAATGCGTTGGGGGGATAAGGGATGAGTGGTTGTCCATTTAGAAGTCTGTTTCAGAACCAAAAAGGGGCTGTCGATCTTTTTCGTAAGACTTCTATACAAGATACAAATGTATTAAAAGAGAATGGAGAGAATCAGCAAGAAATTGGCAAGCATTTCAGGCAGTTAATGCAAGGTAAACAAAAGTTATTAATTAAGTTTGTGAATTTAACTGAAGTAGATATTCAAACTTTGACCCAAATTAAGTCCATCTTAGCACGAAATATTAATCATATTGTAGAAAGCTTCTATAGTCAGTTGCTGGAAATACCGAAGCTAACAGAAATTATACAGGAACATTCCACTGTTGAAAGGCTGAAGCAAACACTTTCGCAATATTTATTAGATATGGTTTCTGGAGAAGTCGGAGAAGAGTACGTTGTGCGAAGAAAGATTATTGGGAATGTGCACAACCGCATCGGCCTCTTTCCAGAATGGTATATTGGTGCGTATACCATTATACAGAATGAAGTATTAAAGATTTTAGCAAAAGAGTTAGGAAACTGGGAAGATGTTAGTAGAACCTATACATCATTTCGAAAACTATGTGCATTTGATATGCAAATTGCAATCTCAACTTATATTGACTCCTTTACTTCTTCCATGATGAAATTTAATGAAATTGAAGAATTACAATTCAAATTAAATGATTCAGCATCTGCACTTGCTGCCACTTCCCAACAAACGACATCCTCTATTGCAGATAAAGAAACTCAAGTGTTGCATATGTTAGAGGAAATTGGATCTATTAAAGATAACTCAAGAGAGATGATTAAACGGGTTGAATCAGGAAAGAAAAATGTAGCTGCATCTTTGACAAAGATGGATGAGGTAGTTGATTTAATCCATTCTACAAAAGGGCTTACTAAAGAGCTAAGTGATAGCTCTACTCAAATAGGTCAAGTGGTTAAAACGATAAGAGGAATATCCAATCAAACGAATATCCTATCGTTAAATGCAGCGATTGAAGCCGCAAGAGCAGGAGAACACGGAAGAGGTTTCTCGATTGTTGCACAAGAAGTTAGGAAACTTGCTCATCAGACAGAGAATGCGCTTGACCATATTCAAAGTCAAATAACGGCTGTTCAGTATACAATAGATCAATTTGAGAAAAGCTTTCAAACCATTGTGGATGAAACAAGTCAGTTTCGTGATATAAACCATAACATCATTGATATTCTGGATAATTCAGTAGATAGTGTAAAAACAAGTGATGAACGAATTAGTAACTTTAGTAATGCCGTACATGACTTTAAGAAAACTTTTGAGGAGATTACTAAAGCTTCTTATGGAATTTCTGAAATGGCAGAGCAATTAAGTTTCTTTAATAATGAATTGACGGATAAATTTAAATCATAAATCCTTTAGAAGAAGTTGTTCTTGATTTTCGGAAAAGAGTACCATTTATCAGCATTTTAGAATTCTTATCGTTCACTATTATTTGATCTAGAGGTATACTATGCGGTCTTAAAGCTAGAAACAAAATATATAATAGTAAACTGAGGTGTACTATGAATCAAATGTTGAAGTACGAGGGGCAGGAATTTATTAGTGAAGTTGATATGGCTGAAATTCTTTTGAATGAGGCGAATGAAAGGGTAGTTGGAATTGATATGGGAGAATTTTCTAACTCTCAAGGGGAAAGAAATTATATTAAATTTCGATTAATGCATCTTCAAAGAACACTGTCACAAAGTGTTTCTACAGAAGTACGTCCAATTTTTAATTCAATTTGGAGTCAGTTATACCGCTTAGAACACCAATGTCAGTTTAAACATCCATTTTTAGAGAAAATCAAAGGGCATATAAGAAGTGAAGTTCAAAAACAAAAATCATTATAAGAATCGCATGATATTCAAAATAAAAACCTTCTTAAAAAGGTTTTTTTTCCGACTTTATATAAAGGCTCTGTTATAAATTCGTATGAATAATTTTGCTGAAGTTGGAGGCAATTGATAAAGTTATACAATCAATCAATCAATCATTTGAAGGGAGCCACGCACATATGCTTCAAGTAACGTTGAAAGATTCAACTTTGTTCATTACAGTAGAAAATGATATCCATTTTGAACACTTACCAGAATTAGAATGCGATTTACAAGATTTTAAACCACCATTTAATGTGGTGAGAATATGTTTGGATTTATCAAAGGTCCGATTTATAGATAGTACGGGTGTCGTGTCTTTACTTAATTGGCTCCACCCTTTATCACAGAAATATTCAGTAGAAATGATGGGTTTAAATGAACACGTAGAATCCATCTTAAAGATATGTGAGATTGAACATTTTTCAGCTATAAGTATTATATAAAGCGTGTTGTAAGCCTGGAATGAATTATTCTAGGCTTTTTTGATTTGGGTTTTGAGTTTTGATTAGTACAATAAATCATTTAAGAAAGTGTACAATGAATGGTAGGGTGTGTAGTTACCAATCAAAGCTTCGCCTTATCCAAATTCTTATTATGCGGTGATCAGATATGAAGAAGATAGGTTGTTTATGTATACATGGTTTTACCGGAGCACCTTTTGAGGTAGAACCTTTAGCGGAGTATTTTCGATTTCATACTAATTGGGAAATTGTTGTTCCGACATTACCTGGTCATGGAGAGAATGGTGACTTATCTTCTATCCAATATATGGAGTGGATCGCGTGTGCGGAAGATGCATTGCAACAGCTATTCGAACGTTGTGAAGAAATCTTTGTTGTTGGATTTTCGATGGGGGGAATCATAGCTTGTAATTTGGCAAAGAAATACCCTGTAAAAAAATTAGTATTATTGAGTGCAGCAGCAAAATATATCAGTGCAAAGCAACTTTCATTAGATATTAAGGATGTAATAAAAGACTCGTTTCGTGGAAACATAAAAGATAATGAGTTGTATAAACGATACACCACGAAAATAAAGCAGACGCCGCTTCATGCTACAGGACAATTTCGTACATTGGTAGCAGCAAATGCTAAAGTGTTTAAAGATATTACAATTCCAGTATTCATTGCTCAAGGGAGAAGAGACGGTATTGTGCCTCCGAAAACGGCAGGGTTTCTTTACAGGAAACTAGCTTCAGATTACAAAGTTGTATACATTGATGAGGAAGCGAAGCATTTAATATGTCACAGCCCTCATAATGAAACGCTATTCCATATTATCCAACAGTTTTTACTCAAGGAAAAATAGTTTAGAGTTGATATGGTAGCTTCATTGCATAAAAAGTCAATAGGTGTTATTATGTTCTGTAGGACATCTTTTGATAAAAGTAGTATAATTATTATTTAACATAAAAATGATTATGTTACTGTATAATGAATAAGTTTTAAACTTAGGTATATTTTGAGAAAATTTTAGGCCAATTTTGGTTTTTTTAATAGTTACGAAAAAAATTACTTTGTTAAGTGTTAATGCGTAAAAACCAGTATATTCTATGTCTAATTTTTCACCTAACACGCTAAGGATATAAGTCATTTCTCTGCTGGACTAACAGTTCCTTGAGAATCGTCTTATGCTGTGGGTGCTAGTGTTAAGACACTTCAGCATACCGCTTAATTGCGTGTTTTCTTCGTTTTCTTAATGAACGTGAGACTGGTGACGGTTTTTCTTGAGATATATTAAGTTATTTCTCGATAAAAAGGAGTTAGGAAAAATTGACTTTGTTTAGTGAATTAGGACTGCAAAAGTCCACAATGCGTTCTGTAGAAAAAATGGGGTTTGAAGAGGCAACGCCAATTCAAGCACAAACAATTCCTGTAGCACTTGAAGGTAAAGATATTATCGGTCAAGCACAAACAGGTACTGGTAAAACAGCTGCTTTCGGTATTCCTTTAATGGAAAAAATCGATACAAGCGCTGAGCATGTTCAAGGTATCGTAATCGCACCAACTCGTGAGTTAGCGATTCAAGTATCTGAAGAACTATTTAAATTAGGTTATGGTAAACGTGTACGCGTACTAGCTGTATATGGCGGGCAAGATATTGAACGTCAAATTCGTGCACTTAAGAAGAAGCCACATATCATCGTAGGTACACCAGGTCGTTTATTAGACCACATCAACCGTAAGACTCTTAAATTAGGTAACGTTGAAACAGTTGTTCTTGATGAAGCGGATGAAATGTTAAACATGGGCTTTATTGAAGATATCGAGTCTATTCTTTCAACTGTTCCTGAAGAACACCAAACATTACTATTCTCTGCTACAATGCCAGAACCAATCCGCAAAATTGCTGAACGTTTCATGGAAGATCCACACCACGTTAAAGTAAAAGCAAAAGAAATGACAGTTGATCGTATTCAACAATATTATGTTGAATTGAAAGAAAACGAAAAGTTCGATGCACTTACTCGTTTACTTGATATTCAAACACCAGAATTAGCGATTGTATTCGGTCGTACGAAGCGTCGTGTTGATGAATTATCAACTGCTTTAAACCTACGTGGTTACACAGCAGAAGGAATTCATGGTGATTTAAGCCAAGCGAAGCGTCTTTCTGTATTGAAGAAATTTAAAGATGGAAGTATTGATGTACTAGTTGCAACAGACGTAGCAGCTCGTGGATTAGATATTTCTGGTGTAACACATGTTTACAACTTCGATATTCCACAAGACCCTGAAAGCTATGTTCACCGTATTGGACGTACAGGTCGTGCTGGAAAAACAGGTGTTGCGATTTCATTCGTAACTTACAGAGAAAGAAATCAATTATATTTAATTGAAAAAACAACGAAGAAACGTATGGATCGTCTTCAAGTTCCAACAATCACACAAGCTATTGAAGGACAACAAAAAGCAGTAACAGAGAAAATTGTTAATACACTTGAAAATGAAGATTTAACAATTTATTTATCAACAGCTGCTGAGTTATTAGAAAAGCATGATGCACAAAGCTTAGTTGCAACAGCGTTAAAACTAATGACGAAAGAGCCCGATAATACACCAATTAAATTAACTGGTGAAGCACCGGTTGCATCTAAGAAAGATCGTAAATTTAACAGTGGTTCTAAACAACGTAATGGACGTGCTTATAACCGTAAAGATCAAGGTGGAAAACGTCGTAATGATCGTGACCGTAACCGTAGCTATAACGGCGATCGTCGTAGCAATGGTGGTAATGGAAGAAGAGAACGTTCTGAGCGTTCTAACTAATATACGGTTGAAGAAAGGTTGCTCTAATAATAGGGCAACCTTTTTTTATTGTGTGTAAAGGGTTAAGTTAGAGAACAATAGGGGTAAAAGGAGGTCGTATTTATGACTGTATTTCGATTTGGATATGTGGCAATGAGTGTTCATGTGAAAAATGCATCTCCATCAAAAACGATGACCTATACTCAGTTCTCGAAGTTAGCTGATAGAGAAGCTGCCATAAGAAAGCTTGAGCGGATTGCTCAAAATAATCTACATAATTGTTTGCGGCTTTTGCGTCATAACGTTGCGCATCACATTAGCTTTTTTCGATTGAGCTCTAAGTTGATTCCCTTAGCGAACCATCCAGAGTTATTGGATTGGGACTATATCAAGCCACTTCGTACATCTTTAGCAGAGTTGAAAGAGTTTATAAAGACTTATCCAGATTTGCGAATTGATTTTCATCCGGATCATTTCGTCTTATTGAACACGAAAGATAAGGATGTATTTTCGGTTTCGATAAAAACACTGCAAATGCATTATATGTTATTGAAGGGAATGGGGATTGCAATCGATCACCGTTGCGTTATGCATGTAGGAGGAAGTTATCAAGATAAAGAATTAGCTTTAGAGCAGTTTATTCATAATTGGGCACTTGTCCCACATCATATTCAAAGGATGGTTATGCTTGAAAATGACGATACCACTTTTACATGGAGCGATACTTTATATGTGTGTGAAAAATTAGGGATTCCATTAGTCTTTGACTATCACCATCATTTGGCTAATCGAGAAGAAGGTAATGATTTTCAAGTGAATTGGCAACGAACTATTGCTACTTGGCAGCAAAGTAAACTGCCATTGAAAATGCATATCTCATCTCCAAAAAGCAACAAGGAATTTCGTGCTCATGCAGATTTAATTGATTTAGACATGTTTTGGGAGTTTGTGAGTGCTGTTCAAGGGACAGTTCCTCAAATAGACGTCATGATTGAGGCAAAATTAAAAGACGAAGCCTTGTTTCAGCTTATGAAGGATATTCGCTTGTCTAAGAATGTTAGGTGGTTAAATGAAGCGAGCTTTGAGCTATGTTGAAAAATGAATAGAAACTTTTTCCTTGTATATCCGTATAAAATAGAAGATTAAACATATTGGTGGGGAGAAAGGTAGAGAGGATATGGAACTTCAAAATAGGATTTCACTTAGGGCGTTGAAAGTATGGAGGCAAACAGGGTTAATTGTATCAGCTTGTATGCTTATTATCGCTATAGCTGTTACTATTATTCGTTACATTTTTGATGGACCGTTATGGCTTGTGTACGGTTCATGGGGTATGTTCGTTATTCTATTCTTGTTATTAGTATTCTTGATTCCATCTTTACGATGGAAATGGTGGCGATATGAAGTACGAGATGAAGAGATTGAAATTCAAAAAGGCTTATTTATTATTACGCGAACGTTAGTACCGATGGTTCGTGTTCAGCATGTTGATACCCAGCAGGGTCCGTTAATGCGTAAAAATAATTTGGCTTCGGTAGAAATTTCAACAGCGGCGACAGTTCATGAAATTCCAGCTTTAGATTATGATGAGGCGGAACGTCTACGGGCATTTATCGTAGAAATGATTCGAACGGTGAAAGATGATGTTTGAGGCAAAACGCTTACATCCTATCGCTATTGTTTTAAACGCTTTAAAAATTGTCAAAGATACAATACTACCTTTAATAGCTGTTTTATTATTTCAAGGTAGCAGATCATCGGATTACTACGAATTGATATTTTTAGGTATTTATTTAGTAGGGAGTATTGTGTACGGTACACTTGCTTGGTTTAAGTTTACTTATCGGATTGAAGATGGTGAAATTCGAATTGATCAAGGTATTTTTATTAAAAAGAAACGTTATATTCGACTAGAAAGAATACAAAGTATTGATGTAACGGAAGGGATATTGCAAAGGCTTTTTTCTTTAGTGAAAGTAACAATTGATACTGCTGGTTCAGCAAAGCAACAAGCTGAAGCGGTATTAACAGCTATACCTAAGCATGAAGCGGAGTTGTTTCAGTCTATATTAGATGAAGCAAAGAGAGGGAAAATAGAAGTTAGTAATCAAGATGCAGATGTGACAACTGACGAGTCGACTCCTATTGTAAAAGAAGAAAAAATATTATTCCAAATGTCATTTAAAGAACTGTTCGTTATGGGAGCGACATCTGGTGGTGTGGGGATTGTGTTCTCGGGTGCATTGGCATTGTTCAGTCAGTTTGTACAATTTATCGAATTTGATAAAGTGTATTCGAAGCTTGAGGCAATGGTAACAGTAGCGTCGTGGTTATTTATTGTGCTAATTGTTATTATTGTATTATCGTTAGCTTACCTTATCGCTACAATTGGTATTATACTGAAATACGCTTACTTTACAGTAAAGAAATCAAGTAATGAAATTGTCATTACAAGAGGCTTGCTTGAACGACGACAATTTACGATTTCGTCTAATAAAATACAAGCTATTCGAGTGGTGGAAAATCTGATACGCCAGCCGTTAGGCTATGCAACGGTCTATGTTGAAACTGCATCAGGTTCAGTGTCTGATAGTGAAAATGCTAAAGTAATGTTGTTTCCGCTTATTAAGAAACGTCACTTAGCTTCATTTCTAGAAAAGGTCACGGATGATTATGCCGTAGATGTTACTATGAAGGCTGTACCAAAAAGAGCATTGAGAAGATACATGATTCGAGAATGTTATTGGTGGGTGCCAATTATAGCAATCCTTATATATTTCTTCAGACCTTTGGGTTTTGGCTCAATGGTATTGCTAATTGTTGGTTTGCTTTGGGGTTATTTATCATATAGAGAGGCTGGTTGGAATTTAAAGAATCAGCAATTAACATTAACGTACAGAGCGTTTTCAAAACAAACTTATATTGTGCGTAAGAAGAGAATACAATCGATGAAAACTCGACAAAGCCTATTCCAAAAAAGAAGAAAGCTAGGAACATTATCTGTTTACAGTAAAACTGGGTTAGGTCCTAGCAGAGGTAGGGTATTAGATATATCTGAAGAAGATTTACTGCATATTCGAAATTGGTTTCAAAGGAAAGTATAATAGGTTTTTTTGATGAAGAATTTCGCTAAAATGAAACCAATTAAACAGCCACTGAAATGAGCGATTATATTTACATTAGGTTGTAAGAAAGACATGATTATGGCAATTGCTGAGATTGCTTTAATCATTTGTGAATCTTGTTTTGTTAGTAACTGTGTTTTGAAGAAAACGATGTAAAGATAAAAACCTAATAATCCAAAGATAACGCCACTTGCGCCAAGATGTGAATAATTAAGCGGTTTAATAAGATACGTAACAATGTTAGCGCCAATTCCACAAAGTAAATAGAAAAGGATAAAGCGGAATGGCCGTAGCATACTTTCGATAGCAGGACCAAATATAAGTAGAGCAAAATTGTTAAATATAAAGTGAGTAAGGGCACTATGGAGGAAAATCGGTGTAACGAGTCTCCATAGTTGTCCTTCTTTTATGTATAGATTGAAACCGATTAATTGGTTTATGATTGTGTTCTGTGGAAAGAAAGGTATATGAATAGCTAAAAAAAGTAGGGTGTTAATGGCAATGATGATAGAAATAACAGGATACATTTGAATAAATTGATTAAAGGTTTCTCTTCGGGCGAACATAATTTCAACTCCATTAACAATTCAGTTATGATATTAACAGTATATTCAAAAAAAGTTTTTTTAGAAGGTGGAAAGCATGATTAAGGGAATTGGTTTAGATATTATTGAAATAGATCGAGTGCGTCAATTAGTAGAAAAGCAACCAAAGTTCGTAAAACGGATTTTGACGGATGATGAACAAAAACGATATGAATCATTGAAAAGTGGACGTCGTATTGAATACCTTGCTGGTCGCTTTGCAGTAAAAGAAGCGTTTTCGAAAGCGGTTGGTACTGGTATAGGAGAAGGGTTGAGTTTTCTAGATATCGAAACGTCTTATGATGATAAGGGAAAACCTTGTATAACTAAGCCGATTTCAGAAGGTGTACATGTATCTATTACTCATAGCCAAGCCTTCGCTGCGGCCCAAGTTATTATAGAAGCGTAAATTCTTTTGCTCCCTCTTAGCCAAAAAAAGCTTGTCATGACTTGGACATATTCAAGGGATACCTTACATATACTTGTAGTGCTATAGGTGAGACAAGGTCCGGTAAAGGGAACTTGGAGGAAAAGGTTACTTGTTGAATATATACTTTTATCGTTCTTATATTACATTTATACAATGCATATTGATATGAATAAATCCATGCCTAATTTAAGCCTCTTTGTCTCCCTTTTTTGTGTAAATAAAAGAAGGGGTTGAAAAGATGAGAAAATTATTGCTAATCATGGTGGGAATTATGTTGTTACTAGCTTTATCTGCTTGTGGACAGAAGTCGAAGGATGATGTTGTTCAATCATTAAATAAAAAAATGGAGCAGATGAAGAGTTATAGTGCAAATGCAAAAATGACGCTTAAAATGGGTGATGAACCGCAGGTATATGATGTGGAAATTTGGTATAAGAACCCTGATTTTTATCGTGTGAAATTGAAAAATGAGAAGAAAGAGCAAAGTCAAATGATTTTGCGTAATAAAGAAGGTGTATTTGTTTTAACACCTGCATTGAATAAAAGCTTTCACTTTCAAAGTGAATGGCCAAAAAACAGCAGCCAAGCGTATTTATATGAAAGTATTGTAAAAGATATTGTAGAAGATAAAGACTCAAGCTTTAAAGCGAATGAAAAAGAGTATGTGTTTGAAACGAAAACAAGATATCAAAACAGCAAAATGTTACCATCACAAGAAATTACTTTGGACAAAAAAAATCTAGCGCCAGTTAGTGTTAAGGTGATGGATCCGGATCGAAATGTATTAGTAACAGTTCAATTCACAAAGGTTTCGTTTAATCCTTCCTTTGATAAGGATGATTTCGATATGAAGAAGAACATGACAGGTGCCCAGCTTGAGGTTCCGGTAATGGCAGATGCCAAGAGTAAAGAGTTTAGCCTGAAGTATCCAGCTGATACGGAAAGTATTAAACTTGTTGATGAAAAGGAAGTAGCCACTGAGAATGGAAAGCGTTATGTTCTAACATATGAAGGTGATAAGAGCTTTACGCTGATTGCGGAGAAAGCGGAAGTGGTCGAATCATCTACTGTACCCACAAGCATACTTGGAAACCCTGTTGATTTAGGCTATACAGTTGGTGCTTTAACGGATAAGAGCATTTCTTGGACATATGAAGGTGTGGACTATACAATTGCTTCTCAAAATTTATCTCAAGAAGATTTAATCGATATTGCACAATCTGTTCAAGTAACGCCAGTGAAATAGTTTGGAAGTAAGCAGGTCATATTTTGGCCTGCTTCATCTTTCCATTGTTAATTAAACAAAAAGAGTCTACTTTCCTATATAATAATGAACATAGATTTGAATGCGGATAAGAAGGAAGGTTTATATAAGTGATTTCAGCATTTTACAGAGATACTTGGATAGAAATTAATCTCGATGCTATATATGATAATGTGCATAGTATGAGACAATACTTGCGCGATGATGTTAAGTTAGGTGCTGTTGTAAAGGCGAATGGATATGGTCATGGAGTTATTGAGGTGGCCGAAACAGCATTGAAAGCTGGTGCAGATTTTCTAGTAGTAGCAATACTTGATGAAGCGATTCAGTTAAGACAAGCAGGGTTCCAATCGCCGATTCTTGTACTTGGAGTGGTGCGATCATCTGATGCTGCGGTTGCGGCACAACATAATATATCTGTAACGGTTTTTCAACATGAGTGGTTAGAGAGTGCGATTAATCATCTACCTGAAGGAGCAAAGCTATCCGTCCATATTAAGTGTGATACCGGAATGGGGAGACTTGGATTTAGAAACGCAGAGCAAGTAAAAAAAGCGGAAGAAATCATTAAAAATTCAGGTGTACTATCTTTAACGGGAATTTTCACGCACTTTGCAACGGCTGATGAATTGGATAATACGTTATTTCAAAAGCAATACGCTAGGTTTACAGAGATGGTTAGTGCATTATCTGAAAGACCATCACTTGTGCATAGTGGGAATAGTGCAGCTTCGTTGCGCTTTGAAGATACATGGTTTAATGCTGTTAGATTTGGTATATCCATGTATGGGCTAAGCCCTTCCATGGAAATAAAGGAATGCTTACCTTTTCCTTTAAAGGAAGCTCTGTCTTTACACACAAAGATTTCACATGTTAAACAAATTGAAAAGAATGAAACAGTCAGCTATGGTGCGACGTATAAAGCTCAGGAAGAAGAATGGATTGCGACAATACCGATTGGTTATGCAGATGGTTGGTTGCGTAAGTTGCAGGGGCAAGAAGTGTTAATTGATGGTAAGCGAATGCCGATTGTTGGGCGTGTATGTATGGATCAATGTATGGTGAAATTGCCTTCATTTTATCCTGTTGGAACAGAAGTAACGCTTATAGGCGTAGATGGTACAGAACTCATTTCTGTAGATGAAATAGCAGCAAAATTAGAAACTATTAATTATGAAGTGATTTGTATTCTTGGGCGAAGAATCCCACGTAAATACATGAAAGCTGGGCAAGTCTGTTCTGTCCATAATGATTTAATATAAAAAATATTTGTGAACACGCATAAAAAAGATGTGGTAGCGCCTATAATAATATTATGGAAAAGCCAATAATTCCTTTGCAAATTTCCTTATTAATGGTAATATGAAGGGTGAAATAGTATTAGGTGTGTAGTGATGGTGGAGGTGTATTCTTGTGTCTGAACCCAGCGTAACTAGAGAAATATTAATTCAGTTACCACAGAATCTCTTAACTGAGCTCGATGGATGTGTGCAAGAGGACAACGTTAATCGCAACGAACTTCTATATCGAGCAACTAAAATGTATCTTCACGAAAGAAAAAAGAGAAAACTTCGTGATGAAATGAAACGTGGCTATATTGAAATGGCTACGATTAATTTGAGCATTGCCTCTGAAGCCTTTCAAGCAGAGTACGAGGCTGAGCACTGCGTCGAACGATTAGTAAGCGGGGGGTAATCCTGTGATCGTTGTTAAGCGCGGTGACGTATACTATGCAGACTTGTCCCCTGTGGTAGGCTCCGAGCAAGGTGGAACCCGCCCTGTGTTGATTATTCAGAATGATATCGGTAATCGCTTTAGCCCTACTGTGATTGTAGCGGCCATTACTGCTCAAATACAAAAAGCTAAGCTTCCAACGCATGTCGAAATCGATGCCAAGAAGTATGGATTCGAACGAGACTCTGTCATTCTAATGGAACAAATACGGACCATTGATAAGCAGCGCTTAACTGATAAGATCACTCATTTAGATGAGCATATGATGAAGAAAGTAGATAATGCTTTGCAAATCAGTACGGGACTAATAGAGTTTTGAATCTTATATATTTACTATAAAGGTCTCTTCTTAAGGAAGAGGTCTTTTTTTTATGCCTTTTTTAAAGGTGTGCAAAACATCAAGAATGCCGTTTTATGGAATAAAAAAATAGTGAAGTTTCTGCTAAAATAAAAAAGAATATGTGTGCAAACGATGAGTAGTTGCAACATATTTGATGAAAAGATTAGGAATATTAAAGAGTTTCGATTTTGTTCATGAAAAATTCTTTGTTTTACAATAAATAAACCATAGGTACTAAAGTTTTAGTGCAATATCATCAATTTTCCACTAAATATCGTTAAGTTATGTGTTTTAAACATCAAATTATGTTCTAGTGGTTACAAAACGACAACAAATTTTTGACAGAATAATTTTGAAATTATAAGTGTGTTAAAATAGGAGGGTATTATGAATCAATTAGTAGTAACGTATATTATTGAAAATAAAGACGAAATATTAGTAAAATGGATGAATTTGGCTCGTGAAGATTTAGATTTCCAATCAATAAATCTTTATTCTGAGCAAGTTTTTAAGGAAACGAGTACTGAATTTCTTGATTTGATTATCGCTAAAGAAAAAGAAACAACTGAAGGTTTTAAGGTGAAACTAAATAGTTTCACAGAAAAAGCCATTCAAATCGGTTGGCCACTTTCCTTTGTTAGTGATGGTTTGACTAAATTTAATATTATTATCATTGATAGCATGATTCATGATGGTGCTATTAGTGAGAATAATCAAACTGAAATTCTGTACAATTTCCACAAATGGTCGAGTCCGATGGGAACGGAAATCATTAATACATATACCCAATCTTGGGAACAAACGGTTTTATTACAAAAAATCGCACTCCAAGAGTTATCAGCTCCATTAATTCCTGTGTTAGAAGGTATAACTGTAATGCCACTTGTTGGAACGATTGATACGGAAAGAGCTAGACAAATCATGGAGAATTTGTTGAATGGTGTTGTAGAGCATCGGTCAGAAGTAGTGTTGATTGATATTACAGGTGTTCCGTTAGTGGATACAATGGTCGCTCATCATATTATTCAAGCTGCAGAAGCAGTAAGGCTAGTAGGAGCAACATGTATACTCTGTGGGATTCGACCAGAAATTGCACAAACGATTGTTAATTTAGGAATAAATTTAAATGAAGTCATTACGAAAAACACCTTGAAAAGGGGTATTGAAGAGGCTTTAGTTCTAACAAATCGCAAAATCGAAAATATAGATGCGGAGGGAATTGTATGAGAATACCAATATTAAAATTATACGATTACCTTTTAGTATCTATACAATGGGAGCTTGATGATGGAACAGCTCTTCAGTTTCAAGAAGATTTATTGAAGAAGATTCATGAAACAAGTGCAAGTGGTGTAGTAATTGATTTAACTTCGATTGATTATATAGATTCATTTATTGCCAAAATACTTGGAGATGTTGTTAGTATGTCTAAATTAATGGGGGCGAAAGTAGTACTAACAGGAATTCAGCCTGCTGTTGCTATTACGCTAATCGAATTAGGAATTACATTAAATGATGTATTCACAGCATTAGATTTAGAAAAAGGTTTAGAGAAACTACAACTGGAACTGGGGGATTGAATATATGGATCAATCCTATATCAAAATAATGAATGAATGGGATATTGTAGCGGCCAGGCAATTAGGGCGTAATGTAGCTAAAGAATTGGGTTTTGGAATTGTAGATCAAGCTCGAATTACAACTGCAATCAGTGAGCTTGCTCGTAATATATATTTATATGCTGGTCAAGGAATGATTTGTATCGATAAAGTACAGGAACATGGTGAAATCGGGATATTAATAAAAGCGAGTGATGAAGGTCCAGGTATTCTTGATATACGAAAAGTGATGGAAGATGGATATTCAACTTCAGGGGGATTAGGAGCAGGGCTTCCGGGTGTTAAAAGGTTAATGGATTCTTTTGATATTGACTCTATACCTGGTAAAGGTACAAGCATTAGCGCAACTAAATGGCTCCGCTAAGGAGGGGAAATAAATGATTGAGAATGACTCTAGCCAAATAGAAAATGGTTATAAAAAAGCATTGATGAAATATGTTCAAGAACAGACGGAACAGCAGTTATATCAAGGGCAGTTGTTAAGTAGAAAAACCATTGAGCATAATATTTCTCCGGAAGAAATCATTAGTTGGCATAAAAAAGCATTACTCGATATATTTCCTGAGACACGGCCAGAGATATTAGATTCACTGGATTTCTTGTTAGAAGTAATGATGGGATATGGAATTGCTTATCGAGAAACACAAAGTTTACGTCATATCCAACAAGAATTGAATTCAGAGATGGAAATTGCAGCAAATGTACAAAGTACGTTACTTGAAACGAAGATACCAGAGCTAGAAGAATTAGAAATTGGATCAATTAGTATACCAGCTAAACATATGAATGGTGATTTCTATCAATTTCTTCAAGATGAAACAGGTAATATTGGTGTTGCGATTGCGGATGTAATTGGGAAAGGTATACCGGCGGCCTTATGTATGAGTATGATTAAATATGCCATGGATAGTATTCCTGATCAAAAGCATCTACCAAGCCATGTTCTTCAAGCACTTAATATGGTTGTGGAGCGAAATGTGGATACAAGCATGTTTATTACGATGTTTTATGGAATGTACAATCCGAAGACGTCGATTTTCTCTTACGCTTCGGCTGGTCATGAACCAGGATTGTACTACCATGCGGACACGAACAGTTTTGAAGAGCTTTATGCGAAAGGATTGCTTTTAGGAGTTAATAAGGATACAACATATAAGCAGTACGAACAACAAGTGAATATTGGGGATATGATTATTCTTATGTCAGATGGTGTAACGGAATGTCGAAATGAGAATGGTTTTATTGAAAAAGAATATTTAATTAATTTAATCCAGCAAAATATTCATTTTCATCCAAATGAGATTGTCCTGAATGTCTACAAACATCTAGAAAAGTTGCAGCATTTTAAATTGAGAGATGATTTTACCTTGATAATTTTGAAAAAAGTACAATAACCAGTCTTTTTACTATAGCTATGATGTTTACAATATTTAGGTTTGGGTAAAGGAAGGTTATTTAATGAGGTGGATTAGGGAATGAATTTTAAAATCGATGTAAATGATATGAAGCAAAATGTAGAAGTGTTCATTAAGGGTGAGATTGATGCTTATACAGCACCAGAGCTGAAAGAAACATTAGAACAAGTAGCGGGTCGACAACAAGTATCTATTTTAGTGGATTTATCAGATGTATCTTATATGGATAGCACTGGGCTTGGATTGTTTGTGGGAATCTTTAAACAAGTTCGTGCAAATAATGGGAAGTTCAAACTAGTTGGTTTATCTGCAAGATTAAAACGTTTATTTGATATAACTGGGCTTACTGAAATCATTGATATTACAAGCGATACAAAGGGTGGAATATTATGAAGCAAGGCTATGATTATGTTGAAATGAAAGTACCTGCTAAGCCTGAATATATTGGAATTGTACGATTAACGCTTTCTGGAATTGCTAGTAGGATGGGATTTTTGTATGAGGATATTGAAGACTTAAAGGTTGCAGTTAGTGAAGCTTGTACAAATTCGGTTCAACATGCTTATACTGATTCAGACAGAGGAGAAGTTCTAATTGGATTTGGTTTGTATCATGACCGTTTGGAAATGATGGTTGCAGATCATGGGAATAGTTGTGATTTGGAGCAAATAAGGCAAGATCTAGGCCCTTACGAAGAGCATCATGAAGTGGAATTTTTAAGAGAGGGTGGATTAGGTCTATATTTGATTGAAACTTTAATGGATAAGGTTAGTATTCATCAGAATCAGGGCGTAACTGTATTTATGACTAAGTTTCTAGAGAGAGAGCAGGTGGAGGATGATGCAGAAACAATCTCAACCTAATCAAGAAATGAGAAATCAAATAAATGCTTGGATTAAGGCTTATCAGTTACACCAAGATGAGGAAGCTCAAAAGCATTTAGTTATGCATTATAAAGGCTTAGTCCAAACTATAGCCCGAAAGTATGCTAAAGGGAGATCGTTTCAGGAAGATATATATCAAGTAGGAATGATTGGTTTGTTAGGAGCAATACGTCGTTATGATGAAACGTATGGTAAAAGTTTTGAAGCTTTCGCTGTACCTACGATTATCGGAGAAATTAAACGATTCTTACGAGACAAAACATGGAGTGTACATGTTCCTCGTAGAATAAAGGAATTAGGCCCGAAAATTAAAAAAGCTGTGGAAGAGTTAACGACAGACCTTGGGCGCTCACCTCGTGTTGATGAAATAGCTACTTACATTTCTGTATCTGAAGAAGAAGTGCTTGAAGCGATGGAGATGGGGAAAAGCTACCAAGCTTTATCCGTTGATCATACGATAGAAGCAGATTCAGATGGCGGAACGGTTACATTATTAGATATTTTCGGAAATGTTGACGATGGATACGAGAAGGTAAATCAACGCCTTGTTTTAGAAAAAGTACTGCATGTATTAACAGATCGAGAAAAAATGATTATTAAGTATACATATCTTGATAATTTAAGTCAGAAAGAAGCTGGCGAATTGTTAAATATTTCTCAAATGCATGTCTCTAGATTACAAAGAAGAGCCATTAAGAAGTTGCGAGAAGCCATTCATGCTGAAAGTACATCGGAGTTTGTTTAATGCGTTGTGAAATGATGAACGATAAAGTGGAGTTGATCGTGAAACAAATAGCAAAAGGAAATAATCATTATTGTGGTGACGCATATTTCTATACCACTACAGAAGAATATTTCATTTGCGTATTAGCTGATGGGCTTGGTAGTGGAGAATTTGCATATGAATCTTCTACTGCTATCACAGAAATCGTGGAATCGAATCATCAACTTGCTATTGAAGACTTATTAGCGAAGTGTAATGAGGCGCTAGTTAAGAAAAGAGGAGCAGCTGTTGCTATTTTTAAAGTGATTTTTAAAGAACGTCAATTTCAATACATATCCGTTGGGAATATTCGTTTTTTTCTGTATAAACCCATTTCCCAGAAACTGATTTATCCACTACCAACTAATGGTTATCTTTGCGGGAGACTGAACAAATTTCATAAACATACTTACTCGTACGAACCTTTATCGAGATTTATGTTTTTTTCAGATGGTTTAGAGTTAAAGGGAACGACATCTTATATGAAGAAAGAAGTAGCTCTTTCTTTAATTATAGAAGAAATATGGAATCAGAATGGTGCTAAATCAGATGACGTTACTTTAATTATGGGAAGCTTACTTCAATAGAGGTAGGCTTTTTTCTATTAAAACATCTCGTATGTTCTTAAAAAATATAAAGGGATTTATATGTATATAAACGAAATTGTTATAGAGATTAGGAGAGTATAAATCAGTTTGGTAAAATAAAAGTAGACTATCTATTTGGAGGATTAACATTGACTATTACAGAAATGAAAAAAGTGGATGTAAGTGCAGTGATAGCTCGAGAATTACAAGTCGGCGTTAAATCAGTTCAACAAGTAATCCAGCTTCTAGAAGAAGGAAATACTGTGCCGTTTATCGCGAGATATCGTAAAGAAATGACAGGAAGCATGGATGAAGTACAAATTCGAGATGTAATGAATCGTTGGAATTATCTTGAGAATTTACATAAAAGAAAAGAAGAAGTGCTTCGTATTATTGAAGAGCAAGGAAAGCTAACAGAAGAATTACAAGCTGCTATTACTAAGGCAGATAAGTTGCAAACAGTGGAAGATTTATACCGTCCATTTAAGCAAAAACGACGCACGAAAGCAACTGTTGCAAAAGAAAAAGGATTAGAGCCATTAGCGGAATGGATTCTGACTTTCCTTAAAAATGTTTCAGTGGAAGAAAAGGCTGCGACATTTATAGATGAAGAGAAGGAAGTTACTTCTGTAGAAGAGGCGATTAATGGTGCTAAGGATATCATAGCTGAAAGTATTTCGGATGATGCCGCTTTAAGACAATGGATTCGAACAACAACATTTAAAATGGGAACAATCCATTCTGTCAGTAAAGATGAAGAAAAAGACGAGAAAAATGTTTTTGAGAACTATTATGATTATGAAGAACCGATTCAGAAAATCGTTCCGCATCGAGTGTTAGCTGTTAATCGTGGTGAGAAAGAAGAGATTCTTCGCGTTTCAGTTAAAGTTGATTCTGAAAAAATTCATACATATATGGAGCGTCAAGTAATTAAGGTAGCTCACTCAGCTGTTGAAAACATTGTGAAAGAAGCAATCGAAGATGCTTATAAGCGACTTATTCAGCCATCAATAGAAAGAGAAATTCGCAATGAATTAACGGAGAAGGCGGAAGATCGAGCAATTCATATTTTTGCAGAGAACTTAAAGAATTTGCTCCTGCAACCACCGCTAAAAGGTAAAGTTGTGTTAGGTGTCGATCCTGCGTATCGAACTGGTTGTAAGCTTGCGGTAGTAGATGAAACAGGAAAGATGGAGCAAATTGCTGTAATCTATCCTCATCCTCCAGCGGCTAAGAAGGAGGAAGCGAAGAAGAAAGTTCTTTCTATAATTGATAGCTATAAAGTAGAATTAGTTGCGATTGGGAACGGAACAGCTTCTCGTGAAACAGAACAGTTCATTGCTGATTTATTGAAAGAAACGAAAGGGAATATTTCGTATATTATCGTTAATGAAGCGGGAGCGAGTGTATATTCTGCTTCTGATTTAGCGAGAGAGGAATTTCCTGATCTTCACGTTGAAGAAAGAAGTGCTGTATCTATTGCTAGAAGATTGCAAGATCCACTAGCTGAACTAGTGAAGATTGATCCGAAGTCAGTAGGTGTTGGGCAGTATCAGCATGATGTTTCTCAGAAAAAATTAAATGAGTCTTTAGCGTTTGTTGTGGAAACAGCTGTTAACCAAGTAGGGGTGAATGTGAATACAGCATCCTCTTCTTTATTACAATATGTTGCAGGCTTATCTAAATCTGTAGCAAATAATATTGTGAAGAAAAGAGAAGAAGAGGGAGCATTCCTAACAAGAAAACAACTAAAGAAAATTCCACGTCTTGGTGCAAAAACATATGAACAGTGTATTGGTTTCTTACGTATTCCAAATGGAACAGAACCATTGGACAGCACTGCAATACATCCGGAAAATTATGAAGATGTATTAAGTTTACTGACGAAATTAGGATTTAGTACAAAAGATATTGGAACTAAACCTTTGCAGGAAGAGCTAGAGAAAATTGATTATCCAACATTAGCTAGTGAATTGAATATTGGTGAAATTACATTAAAGGATATTGTAGATTCATTAATGAAACCGGGAAGAGATCCTCGTGATGAGTTAGCTGCACCGTTATTGAAACAAGATGTTTTGAAGATGGAAGACTTATCAGAGGGTATGGAGTTGCAAGGAACGGTTCGTAATGTTGTCGATTTTGGTGCATTTGTTGATATTGGTGTGAAGCAAGATGGCTTAGTTCATATATCTAAATTGAGCAAGAACTTTGTAAAGCATCCATTAGATATCGTTTCAGTTGGTGATGTTGTCACTGTTTGGGTGGACTCTGTAGATGCAAAGAAACAGCGAGTAGCCTTAACGATGTTACCACCGAATAAATAGAATGGAAGAAAGGGGCTGTCAGAGAAGTGATTTACTATCAATTCTCTGACGCCTTTTTTGATTATAGATTCTTATTAGTCTTTCTGTAGAAGTACCAGCATTGATTGAGTAAGTGTACTTGATAGGAGTCTTTAGTTAAGAAAGCTTTTTGGAGTTGTTTTTGTAACCATCTAGGCATTCTATTACCTCCTGAAATTCATAGGTGTTTATCATTGTATGTTATAATGGTTTGTCATGTTTCATAGAAAGAGGTGGATTGATGTGAATGATGAACAATTGCAAAGGCTGACGGAAGAATTGTCATTAAAATACTTTCATAAGCCATTCCAGCATATAGCGTTTTTTAATAAGCGTCTTCGTACAACTGGCGGACGATACATGCTTGGGAGCCACAATATTGAAATCAATTATACCTATTATGAACAATACGGTTTAGATGAGTTAGTAGGAATTATTAAACATGAATTGTGTCATTACCATCTTCATCTTGAAAACAGAGGATATAAACATCAAGATACTGATTTCAAGCAACTATTAAAAAAAGTAGGAGCGCCAAGATTCTGTACACCGCTACCATCAAAGAAGAAGAAAAGAAGTAGTAAGAGAATTTATTACTTCCAATGTACTTCGTGTTGTACCCAATATATAAGAAAAAGAAATATAAATCTTACTAAATATGTATGCGGAAAATGCAGAGGAGCCCTTAAACAAAAGGGGATGAAAGAGATTTAAATAGGAAATATAATTTTTTTAACTAACTTGTTGACATTAGGAAGAAATGTAATTATAATTTGAAGAGTCGATACGGTAATTAACTAATAAACAATTACAAATGTATTTACAACTTTATCTATTGTTCCGCAGTAGCTCAGTGGTAGAGCACTCGGCTGTTAACCGAGCGGTCGTAGGTTCGAATCCTACCTGCGGAGCCATTTTTATGTCTTGGGGAAGTACTCAAGAGGCTGAAGAGGCGCCCCTGCTAAGGGTGTAGGTCGGGTAACCGGCGCGAGGGTTCAAATCCCTCCTTCTCCGCCAGACAATATGGCCCGTTGGTCAAGCGGTTAAGACACCGCCCTTTCACGGCGGTAACACGGGTTCGAATCCCGTACGGGTCATCACTATAGAGAATGGGAGGCGATTGGTCGCTTCCCATTCTCTAACTTATCACATATATTGAAATCAGCTAAAAAAACTTTTTCAAAAAAAGCTTGCTTTTGCAGATTGGTATATGGTAGTATAAATGAGTTGCTTCTGGAAGAGGTTAAGTTTTATTCTTCGAAGCTATACTGATATAACATTTAAATGATGGGCTATAGCCAAGCGGTAAGGCAACGGATTTTGATTCCGTCATGCGAAGGTTCGAATCCTTCTAGCCCAGCCATCTAGAGAGCCATTAGCTCAGTCGGTAGAGCATCTGACTTTTAATCAGAGGGTCGAAGGTTCGAATCCTTCATGGCTCACCATTTTTTATTCGCGGGTGTGGCGGAATTGGCAGACGCACCAGACTTAGGATCTGGCGCCTTACGGCGTGGGGGTTCAAGTCCCTTCACCCGCACTCAAGAAAAAATAAAAAAACAGTTGACACTGAAAAGTTATGCTGGTATAATAAGTTTTGTCACTTACGACTTTGCGGTCGTGGCGGAATGGCAGACGCGCTAGGTTGAGGGCCTAGTGGGGGAAACCCTGTGGAGGTTCAAGTCCTCTCGGCCGCACCAAATGACATCTTAGAAAAAAACAACATGCGCCCGTAGCTCAATTGGATAGAGCGTCTGACTACGGATCAGAAGGTTATGGGTTCGACTCCTTTCGGGCGCGCCATTATATTTATAAAACAAAAACCGGGGAGTAGCTCAGCTTGGTAGAGCACTTGGTTTGGGACCAAGGGGTCGCAGGTTCAAATCCTGTCTTCCCGACCATTCTCCAGTTTATATAATATGCGGGTGTAGTTTAGTGGTAAAACCTCAGCCTTCCAAGCTGATGATGAGAGTTCGATTCTCTTCACCCGCTCCAATTAAATTGTTCTTTGAAAACTAAACAAGACAACACGTCAACGTTAATTCTAAAATAAGTTTCTACTAGATAGAAACAAAACTTTTA
>NZ_HG428747.1:143480-155737 GCF_000380245.2 Bacillus massiliigorillae | reverse complement strand
TGAACGATTAGGTCGTTTATCTTAACGACTTTTATTATTTTACTATTTTATTCTTTCCTTGTCAACAAGTTTTTTTGACCAGTTAGTTAAGCCCTTATCGACTTTTATTATTATATAATCGTTATACATAAAACGCAAGTCTTTTATTAAAGTTAGAATATTAAATTTATTTAATTCACTTTATCCTTCCATTAACAAATAAAAAAGCTACTAATCCTCTTTACTCAGAAAGGATTAGTAGCTTCATTTTATTCTTCTACAATCTCTTGATCGCCTGAAGATTCTTCTTCTAACATATCTTCTTCAACATCTGACTCGTCTTCTTTCTCTACAATAGCCACAGTAGAGACAAATTCATTATCATCGCTATCTAGACGAATAAGTTTTACACCTTGCGTATTTCTACCAGTTTGAGAAATATCGCAAACCGCCATACGAATGATAACGCCAGCTGCTGTAATAATCATTAAATCTTCTTCACCAGTTACAGTTTTGATGGCAACAAGTTTACCTGTTTTATCGGTGATATTACATGTTTTAATACCTTTACCGCCTCGACTTTGGATTCGGTATTCTTTTTCATTAGTACGTTTTCCGTACCCATTATGAGTGACAATTAGAATTTCCGCTCCTTCATCAAGAAGTTCCATTCCAATAACCTCATCATCACCACGAAGAGTAATACCTTTAACACCAGTCGCTGTTCGTCCCATAGAACGTACATCTGTTTCAGGGAAACGGATCATCATACCATCCTTAGTACCAATAACAATATCTTTATTTCCATCTGTTAATTTAACAGAAATAAGTTCATCTTCATCTTTTAATCCTAAGGCAATTAGTCCGTTATTTCTGATGTTAGCAAAAGAATCTAGTGGTGAACGTTTACTAATCCCCAACTTAGTTGTAAAGAATAAGAAATTATCTTCCTTAAACTCACTTACAGGGATAATAGCGTTGATCCACTCACCTTTATCTACTTCTAACAAATTAATAATAGGTAATCCTTTAGCTGTACGACCAAACTCAGGAATTTCATATCCTTTTGCACGGTATACTTTTCCTTTGTTCGTGAAGAATAGAATAGTATCATGTGTACTTGTTGTTAAAAGATGTTCTACGAAATCATCTTCATTCGTACCCATACCTTGTACGCCTCTACCTCCACGTTTTTGGGCTTTATAAGTAGAAATTGGTAGTCGTTTAATATACCCTTTTTGAGTTAATGTAACAACTATATTTTCCTGTGGAATTAAATCCTCATCTTCAATACTTTCTAAGCCTTTT
Source organism: Bacillus massiliigorillae (assembly GCF_000380245.2). Lineage (GTDB taxonomy): Bacteria > Bacillota > Bacilli > Bacillales > DSM-1321 > Bacillus_AD > Bacillus_AD massiliigorillae. Next base: position 154,450 of record NZ_HG428747.1, on the reverse strand, counting down.
AGAACGATTTCCGTTCTTCTTTCATCATTAAAACGCTCTTTAATTTCTTGAAGTTCCACACGAATAATTTCTAGGATTTTTTCTTCATCAGCTAGAATGCCTCTTAACTCCTCAATTAACGCTACTAAAGCTTGAAATTCATTTTCAATTTTTTCGCGCTCTAAACCTGTTAAGCGTTGCAGACGCATATCTAGAATAGCTTGCGCTTGCTTTTCAGATAAAGAGAAATTAGTCATTAAGCCTTCTTTTGCAATGTCAGTTGTTTGTGAGCTACGAATAAGAGCGATAACCTCATCAAGATGATCTAATGCGATACGTAATCCCTCTAAAATATGAGCCCTAGCTTCCGCTTTTCGAAGTTCAAACTCCGTTCTACGACGAATAACAACCTTTTGATGATCTAAGTAGTGTACAAGACACTGTTTAAGATTTAAAACTTTTGGTTGTCCATCAACTAATGCAAGAAGATTAATACCAAAACTAGATTGTAAAGCTGTATGTTTATATAGATTATTTAAAATTACATTAGCATTAGCATCTCTACGAACTTCCATAACAATTCGCATACCGTTTCGGTCAGACTCATCACGTAAATCTGTAATACCATCAACTTTCTTATCACGTGCTAATTCAGCAATTTTCTCTACAAGTTTTGCTTTATTCACTTGGTAAGGAATTTCAGTAACGATAATTGTTTGCTTACCATTTGGTTTTTCTTCAATTTCTACTTTAGCGCGAAGAGTAATAGACCCTCTTCCTGTTTGATAAGCCTTACGAATTCCGCTACGACCTAGAATTAATCCAGCTGTTGGAAAATCAGGACCTGGAATATATTCCATTAGTTCATCAATTGTGATATCTGGATTTTCCGATACTGCTAATACACCATCAATCGTTTCTCCAAGTTGGTGCGGCGGTACATTAGTAGCCATACCGACAGCGATTCCTGATGAACCATTCACTAAAAGGTTTGGAAAACGAGATGGTAGCACAGCTGGTTCTCTTTCTGAACCATCATAGTTATCTTGATAATCAATTGTATCTTTGTTGATATCTCTCAGTAATTCCATTGAGATTTTTGACATACGTGCTTCTGTATAACGCATCGCGGCCGCTCCATCACCGTCAACTGAGCCAAAGTTACCATGACCATCAACAAGCATATAACGATAGTTAAAGTCTTGCGCCATACGAACCATTGTTCCATAAACCGAAGAATCACCATGTGGATGATACTTACCAATTACTTCTCCAACGATACGAGCTGATTTTTTGTATGCTTTATCAGAATGCATACCTAAATCATGCATTGCATATAAAACACGACGGTGTACTGGTTTTAAACCGTCTCTGACATCTGGAAGTGCACGTGAAACAATTACACTCATAGAATAATCTAAGAATGATGTTCGCATTTCCTGACTAATGTTAATTTCCACTACTCTTTCCGACATGGAGAAAACCTCCCTTTGAAAGCATTTGCTTTATCTTTTTTCGTTGCTATGTAAAAGGCAGGATAGATGGTGCTATCCTGCTTTTTTCTATATATCTAAGTTTTTCACATAAACCGCATTTTCTTCAATAAAGTTTCGACGTGGTTCGACCTTATCACCCATTAACATATCGAACGTTTCATCGGCAGTAATTGCGTCTTTAAGTGAAACTTGTAGCAATGTCCTTGTTTCAGGATTCATTGTTGTTTCCCATAGTTGCTCTGGATTCATTTCTCCAAGACCTTTATAACGCTGTAAACCTGGCTTTGGTGTTTCAGGTAATGTGTTTAAAATTTCTTGAAGCTGTCTATCATTGTATGCATACTCCATCTTTTTACCTTGCGTAATTTTGTAAAGAGGTGGTTGAGCAATATAAATATAGCCATGCTCAATGATACTTCTCATGTAACGATAGAAGAACGTTAATAGTAGCGTTCTAATGTGTGCACCATCAACATCGGCATCGGTCATGAAAATGATTTTATGGTAACGAGCTTTTGTAATATCAAACTCTTCCCCAATTCCTGTTCCAAGAGCCGTTACAATTGTACGAATCTCATTATTAGAAAGAATTTTATCTAATCGAGCTTTTTCTACATTTAGAATTTTACCACGTAAAGGTAGAATGGCTTGGAAGTGACGGTCACGTCCTTGTTTAGCTGAACCACCCGCTGAGTCACCCTCAACGATATATAATTCACTAATAGAAGCATCTCTAGACGAACAATCAGCCAACTTACCAGGTAAGCTTGAAACTTCTAAAGCCGACTTTCTTCGCGTTAATTCACGGGCTTTCTTTGCAGCCATTCGAGCTCTAGCAGCCATTAATCCTTTTTCGACAATCTTCTTAGCCACCACTGGATTTTCAAGCATAAATTTCTCCAGCTTTTCTGAAAGAATAGAATCAGTAATTGTTCTAGCTTCACTATTACCTAATTTTGTTTTAGTTTGCCCTTCAAACTGAGGATCTGGATGCTTAACAGAAATAATACCCGTCAATCCTTCACGAACGTCATCTCCTGAAAGATTCGCATCATTTTCTTTAATCATTCCTTGTTTACGAGCATAATCATTAATAACACGTGTTAGTGCTGATTTAAAGCCCGCTTCATGCGTACCACCTTCATACGTATGAATGTTATTAGCAAAAGAATAAATATTGCTTGTATAACTATCGTTATATTGCAATGCAATTTCGATTGAAATACCATCACGTTCACCAATTAAAGAAATTGGCTCTTCATGAAGTACTTCTTTCGTGCGATTCAAATGCTCAACGTAAGAAACAATTCCGCCTTCATAGTGATATTCATTCACTTTTTTATTCTCACGTTCATCAGCTATGATGATTTTTATACCTCTATTTAGGAAAGCAAGCTCGCGTAAACGAGTAGCTAAGGTATCGTAATTGTAAACAAGTGTTTCAGTGAATATTTCGCCATCAGGCCAGAACTTTATAATTGTTCCACTCGTATCTGTTTCACCAATGACTTTTAAATCAGCAACCGGAACACCTTTTGCATATTGCTGGTAATAAATTTTCCCATCTTTATGAACAAATACTTCTAATTTTGTAGACAAGGCATTTACGACAGATGCACCAACACCATGAAGTCCACCTGATACTTTATATCCTCCGCCACCAAACTTACCTCCAGCATGAAGGACTGTAAGAATAACTTCTACAGCTGGTCGACCCATTTTTTCCTGAATATCTACTGGAATACCACGACCATTATCTTGGACGGTAATGCTATTATCACTTTCAATTGTTACTTTAATTTCGTTACAGTATCCTGCTAATGCTTCATCAATACTATTATCAACAATTTCCCATACTAGATGGTGTAGACCTTTTTCACTTGTTGATCCAATGTACATTCCAGGACGCTTCCGAACCGCTTCAAGACCTTCTAATACTTGAATCTGACTCGCATCATATGTTTGTTCTTGATCAGCCTTTTGATCCATTGTCAATTCGTATCACCTGCACTTTTTATTTGAATTTCCTTATGAGAATTCATTAATAATCTTTCCGTTCACCCTTATAACATGACCTATTTATCAAGGTAAGCATATTAATAGGTGCGCTTAATCAGGGTTGAAGAAGACAAAGGTGAAAAATATACCTTGTCTGTTGTTATTACGATTGATTTATACGTATCCTTTGTTGCTTCAGCAACATGCTCCGTCGTCTTTCTCAAAAAATCTCTCATAATCTTTGATTCGTGGACTATATGTTGGTCAAGGATTGCAACAAGATCCTTAGATTTTATAACAACCTCACCACCAATACTGATATACATCATGACACCTCTATTTTACTTGTTTCATATCTCCCTGAATAACATGAAAAGTAGCTGCCGCGCGTAATGTTGCATGATCTATTCCTTCAATACTCGTAGTCGTAACAAAGGTTTGTACTTTACCTTGAATCGTGTTAAGAAGATGTGATTGACGATAATCATCTAATTCAGATAAAACGTCATCGAGTAGTAAAATAGGGTATTCACCTATTTCAGCATGAATCAATTCAATTTCTGCTAATTTTAGTGATAGAGCTGTTGTTCTTTGTTGTCCCTGAGATCCAAATGTTTGTACATCTCGCCCATTTACTATAAAAGCAAGATCATCTCTATGGGGTCCAAAAAGGGTAACTCCTCGATCTATTTCTCTTTGTTTAATTTTGATAAATTTTTCAGTGTATTTATCAATCATTGTCGACAAATCCATTGATTCTGATACATCTACCGATGGTTTATACTGTATTTTTAACGTTTCTAAGCCTCTTGATATACCATCATGAATCGGTTCTGCCCATTTTTGTAATAGGGTAAGGAACTGAAATCGTTTTTCAATAATTTTGACGGCATATTGAATAAACTGTTCCGTTAAAACATCAAGCATGGCTAGATCTGTCTGTTTCTTAATTTGCAGCAGTTTTAAATAATGATTTCTTTGTTGAAGTATTTTTTGGAATTGGCTATAGTCATGCAAATATAGAGCTGATACTTGTCCAATTTCCATATCAATAAATCGCCGTCTTACTTGAGGACTTCCTTTTACAAGGTTTAAATCTTCAGGAGCAAACATTACGACGTTCATATTTCCAACATACTGGCTTAAGCGCTGCTGTTCAATATGATTAGACTTGGCTTTTTTACCTTTTTTCGAAATAACTAATTCAAGTGGAATCGTTGAATTTCTTTTATGTATTCTTCCTTCTATTTTAGCATATTCTTCATCCCAACGAATAAGTTCTTTATCATTTGATGTTCGGTGAGACTTTGCCATCGCTAACACATAAATAGATTCCATGATATTTGTTTTACCTTGAGCATTCTCTCCTAAAATGACATTCACTTTATTTTCGAAGCTCACTTCTAGCTTTTCGTAATTTCTGTAATTTTTCACCTTAAGTGATTCAATGTACATACAATCGTTTCCTTTACTTTGCTCCTTTTACCCCGATTCACCTAATATTTTATTAAAATAATAAGTGTTAGGGAGAAAAAAAACTTCACTTAATAAGAAATTTACCTATTTGAGGTATTTCAACTACATCACCTGCACGCAGTTTACGTCCTCTTCTTACATCCAACTCATTATTTATATATACTTCGTGTTCGGCTAAAAACCATTTTGCCATTCCACCACTTTGAATAACATCTGCTACTTTTAAGAACTGACCTAATGTAATATATTCGGTTGAAATTGAGATTGTATCCATATATTTATACACTCTTTCTTTAATCATCTCTAATACTTCATTTTACTAAAAGCTAACTAAATACACAAAGAAAACTAGTTTAATACTAGTAATTTTAATATGCACAAAAGTTAGGTTAAATTTACTTTCAATAAATAATTAAAAGCTGCTAGCGGAAACTAACAGCTTTTAATTGTTTTAATAAGTTCTTACCGGAAGAATTAATTGTAACATTGAATCGTCATGTTGTGGTTGAATTAAAAATGGTCTCATTGCACCAGTAAAACTGATTTTAATTTCAGTACCTTCTAGCGCTCTTAAAGCGTCCATCATAAATTTCGCATTAAAAGAAATTTTTAAATCTTCCCCATTGATTGATTCCGCTTGTACTTCTTCAACAACCTTTCCGATTTCAGGGATATTTGAAGAAATCTCCACACCAGATTGTTCAATTGTAGAAAGCTTTACAATATTATTTTTCCCTTCTCCTAATAGTGAAGCACGCACAATTGACTGAAGGAAATCTTTTGTATTAACAACGATATCCGTTTTACTTTCAGCAGGAATTAAGCGAGAAGTATCAGGATAGTTGCCTTCTAATAATCTTGAGAAAAATAGTAAGTGCTCCGCTTTAAATAAAACTTGATTATTTGTAATAACAATACTCACGGGATTTTGTGAGTCATCTAATATTTTACTTAGCTCTGTTAAGCTTTTTCCCGGAATAACTACATTATAGCTTTCGACAGTATTTGATTCTACTTTTGCTTTACGTAGAGCCAACCTATGGCTATCTGTTGCAGTACAGATCATATCACCGTTTTCAATCTTCCAGTTGACACCTGTCAAGATGGGGCGTGTTTCTGACGTGGACACTGCGTAAACAGTTTGTCTAATTAATGTTTTTAATAGGTCAGTTGGAATAGTAATAATATTTTCTTCTTCAATTTGTGGCAAATGAGGATACTCATCTGCATCTAATCCGTTTAAGCTGAATTCGGCTTTTCCAGAACGGATAATGGTTTGCAACCCATTTTCAACACTAATTTCTACATCATCCATTGGTAGTTTTTTAACGATTTCATTAAAGAATCTAGCAGGTAAAACAATACTTCCCGCTTTTTTAATTTCTACTAATACCTTACCTTCTTCTTCTAATGGAATAGATGATTCAATCGAAATATCTGAGTCACTACCAGTTAATGTAACACCACTAGTTGTTACGGTAATTTTTATACCTGTTAAGATGGGAATCGTTGTTCTTGAAGCAACGGCTTTCATTACATCTTGTACACTTTCTACTAATCGGTCTCTTTGAATAATGAATTGCATCATGATCCTCCTTATTTTATGAATGATATATAATTCTTTTTTAAAAAAAATAGTAGTAGTAATAGTAGGGCCTGTAGATATGTGGATAACTATAATTTTATCAAGGAAAAACAGTCTATCCACATGTGGACAGACTGTGTATAAACCTCAGCTTGTTATCAACAGTATTCAGTTAGCGTTTATGCTTTCAATCGATCATTAATTTCTTTTAAATGATGTTGAAGTTGAGAATCTGTTTGTACTAATTTCGAGATTTTCTCATGAGCATGGATGACAGTTGTATGATCTCTACCACCAAATTCATCACCAATTTTGGGTAATGAAGAATCGGTTAATTCTCTAGACAAGTACATAGCAATTTGACGAGGAAAAGCTACAGACTTTGTTCTTTTCTTCGCTTTAAAATCTTCTAACTTTACATTAAATTGTTCGCCAACAGCTTTTTGAATTTCATAAATCGTAATGATTTTTGGCTTAGAGCTAGGAATGATATCTTTTAATGCTTCTGCAGCTAGGCTTGCATTAATATCTTTATTAATTAACGATGAGTAAGCAACTACCCGAATAAGTGCACCTTCTAATTCACGAATGTTTGAATCAATTTGGTTTGCTATATATAGCATAACTTCGTTTGGAATATCTAAACCTTCAGCTTTTGCTTTTTTACGAAGGATAGCAATTCTTGTTTCTAAATCAGGAGGAGTAATATCTGTAATTAAACCCCATTCAAAGCGAGAACGTAATCGATCTTCGAGTGTTGGAATTTCCTTCGGAGGTCGGTCACTTGATATAACAATTTGTTTACTTTCTTCATGAAGTGTGTTGAAAGTATGGAAAAATTCTTCTTGTGTTTGTTCTTTTCCAGCAAGAAATTGAATATCATCTATTAGTAATACATCAACATTTCTGTATTTATTACGAAATTCGACAGCTTTATTATCACGAATCGAGTTAATGAATTCATTTGTGAATTTTTCTGATGATAAATAAACAACTTTTGCAGCTGGATTATGCTCTAATACATAATGACCAATTGCGTGCATTAAATGCGTCTTTCCAAGTCCAACTCCACCATAGATAAATAACGGATTATAGGCTTTGGCAGGTGCTTCAGCCACAGCTAACGATGCTGCGTGAGCGAATCTGTTTCCGGATCCGATAACGAACGTATCAAAAGTATTTTTATTATTTAACATATGTTGAGGAAAATCAGCATGATCGTCGTCACGTTTCTTGCCTTTTTTCTCAGCTTGCTTAATCGAATCAAGATCAGAGGTATGCTGATTTTGAGGAATGACAAACTTAACTAGTAGTTCTTCGCCAATAACCTCATATAAAACACTAGAAATTAAGTGAGTATACCGTCCTTCAAGCCAATCTCTAGCGAATTCATTTGGAGCCGTAATGGTGAGTGTATCTCCTTGTATAGAAGAAGCTTTTGTTGATTTCAACCAGGTCTCAAAACTAGGTTTACTCACCTTTTTCTCCATTTGGTGTAATACTTGATCCCATAAAGAATCAATATTCTCCAACGTAAACCCTCCTTTTTTTAAGAATATAGTCTATCTGTATATTTCTTTCATTTTTGCATTATGGTTTGCTTTACCGTACTTACTGATTCACACAAAGCGGAATACGTGAGAATACGAAAAGGATTTCAAGATACAATAAGGGATATGAAATCAAATTCTTCAGAGCTCATGGAATAACCACAATAGAACATACTTGTGGATAAATTATATATAAGAAGTAATTTGGTTTTTCGACAAAATCCACAATATGTGGACAAGTAATTGTACACACCTGTAAATAACTATCCACAAGTTATTCACAGTCTGTGGATAAATGTTTTTGTGGATAAAGTTATTCAGAGTGAAAACATTAATATAATATCAAATAAATCAAGGAGTTGCAATGCTTATTAAAAGTTATCCACATTATGCATGGCTGTTAGTAAAAAGTTATCACCAACTATTTAACTTGTGAAAAACTTGTCTAATAGTGTTGTGGATAATGAAAAAGAGGTATAAAAATTATCCACAAGAAGAGAAAATGGTGTAGAAACTCGTCAGAATGCCAAAAATAAAAGGTATGCGCAGTTCGCTGAATCATGTTATAAAATAAGAAAAGTCCTAAAGAAAATTTGCAGAGAATGTGTAGAAAGTAAAAGGCCGTTAAAAACTATTTTTTGATTTCGGTTGACAATTTTTATATACCATCTATATAATTAGTAAGACTGTCTGTAACTGTAATCCTCAGGGAGGTGTCATATAATGAAAAGAACTTATCAACCAAATAAGCGTAAACACAGTAAAGTTCACGGTTTTCGTGCACGCATGAGCACTAAAAACGGACGTAAGGTGTTAGCAGCTCGTCGTCGTAAAGGTAGAAAAGTATTATCTGCATAGGCCACTGATAACTCTCAGTGGTCTTTTTTCAGCTTAGGGCTTTTTCTCTTACAAACGGGATTGATATAACTTGAAGGTGTGTATAATGAAAAAGAAATTTAGAATAAAGAAGAATGAAGAATTTCAACAAGTTTTTCATAAAGGTGAATCATTTGCGAATAGACAATTTGTGATATATATCTTGCCGAAGGAAGAGCAGGATTATTTTCGAATTGGTTTATCTGTGAGTAAGAAGATAGGTAACGCAGTTATGAGAAACCAAATTAAACGATATATACGTCAATCCTTCTTAGAAATGAAAGATGATCTAGTAACTCAGAGGGATTATGTTATTATTGCTAGAAAGCCTGCTGCACAAATGGATTTTCATGAAGTAAAAAGCAGTTTGGCTCATGCCCTTCGAAAAGGAAAAGCATTAAAAAAACATTCCAGAAGAGAAAAAATGCAATAATTTTTCTTTCTACTGAAGAATTGTTTAAAAATAAATGATAAAATACAAAATAAATTTATTTTTTAAGAGGAAAGCCCTTACATAAAGGATCTATATTCAGTGAGCTTATTGTAGGACAAGTTTTCCCCTTCAAATAAATATATAAATCTATACTAAAGTTACAAGCAATAAGGAGGAATAAACGTTTGAAAAAGCGAATATTGCTTATGGTTGGTATCGCTTCTGTAATGTTCCTGTTAGCAGGATGTACGGAAACAGGCGTACCGATTACTGATAAAAGTGAAGGATTCTGGAACGAGTTTATTGTTTACCCACTTTCTGTAGTGATTACAACTGTCTCACATGCACTGGGGAATAACTTTGGTCTAGGTATCATTGTCGTTACAATCCTAGTTCGTTTATTAATCTTACCTTTAATGATTAAGCAAACGAGAAGCACGAAAGCGATGCAGGCTATTCAACCAGAAATGGCAAAGCTTAAAGAAAAATATGCTTCTAAAGATGCTGCAACACAACAAAAATTACAACAAGAAACGATGGCTTTATTCCAAAAGCATGGTGTAAACCCATTGGCAGGCTGTCTTCCACTAATTGTTCAAATGCCAATCTTAATTGGTTTCTATCACGCAATTATGCGTACACAGGAAATTGCGAATCATAGTTTCCTATGGTTTGATTTAGGAGATAAAGATCCGTATTTCATTTTGCCGATTGTCGCTGGTATTACAACATTTATTCAGCAAAAATTAATGATGGCTGGCCAAGAGGGTAATCCTCAAATGGCAATGATGCTTTGGTTAATGCCGATTATGATCGTTGTTTTTGCAGTCAACTTCCCAGCAGCACTATCATTATATTGGGTAGTTGGTAACATCTTTATGATTGTACAAACGTACTTGATTAAAGGACCAGACTTGAAAAAAGCTACTGCTAAAGCAGGAGGAGCGAAAAAGTGAGAGAATTAACTGCTACAGGACAAAATGTCAACGAAGCAGTAGAATCAGCTTTAGCTCAATTAAATACAACAAGAGATCGTGTTGAAATTGAAATACTAGATGAAGGAAAGAAAGGGTTGTTTGGACTTTTTGGTTCACGTAAAGCTGCTGTTAAGGTTACCTTGCAACCTAATCCAATTGAAGAAGCGAAAGCTTTCTTGCAAAAAGTAACTACGAATATGGGGTTAGATGTAGTGATTGAAGCCGAAGTAGATGGAAAAGTCATTACCTTTAAACTATCAGGTAGTAAAATTGCATTGCTAATTGGTAAGAGAGGACAAACGTTAAATTCTCTTCAATTGTTAACCCAGTTGGTGGCAAATCGCCATTCAAAGCAGTATTTAACTATTCTGTTAGATGCTGAAGATTATCGACAAAGAAGAAATGATACGCTTGTAAATCTTGCAGAAAAAATGGCTCAAAAAGTTTTCAAAACAAAAAAAGAAGTTGCCTTAGAGCCTATGCCTTCATATGAGCGAAAAGTAATTCATACTGCTTTAATGAAATACAATCGTATTGAGACATATTCTAGTGGTAAAGATCCTTATCGTCATTTAGTCATTACACTAAAAAAAATAATGT
>NZ_HG428747.1:115750-142983 GCF_000380245.2 Bacillus massiliigorillae | reverse complement strand
GTTTTTAAAATTAATTGCCCAAAAGAATACAGTGGTTCGAATAAATATGCATATTGATGATGTGAACAAAGAGGTGGGAATGGTGAACGTTGTTATTCACATGTGGATAAGTTACAATTATCGATGGAAACAGCAGTTGAAATGCATTGTGGACAATTCGTTTCAAAGGTGGTTTTTTCTTTTTTTCAAAAAAAGACTGTGTTATTGTAGTAATTTAGGTAATTAATTTGGGCGATAATGAAATTAACTACAGTTTTATACAGAAGTAAATACAAATATAAAGTGATTTCAAGATAGACAATTCAAATATAGTAAGAAACGGAAAAATGGAATGAGGTGACATGATGGAATTTGAAACAATTGCGGCCATATCAACGCCAATGGGAGAAGGGGCTATTGCGATTGTCCGACTAAGTGGTGACCAAGCGCTTTCAATTGTTGATCGTTTGTTTAGAAGCCCTAATGGAAAAAGACTAATTGAAGTAGCTACACATACTATTCACTATGGTCATTTAATTGATCCAAAAACAAATGCTGTCGTCGAAGAAGTGATGGTATCTGTTATGAAAGGACCTAAAACATTTACTAGAGAAGATGTTGTTGAAATCAACTGTCACGGTGGATTGGTGTCAGTCAAGAAAGTATTGAATTTAGTACTAGTAAATGGCGCAAGACTTGCTGATCCAGGTGAATTTACGAAGCGAGCATTCTTAAATGGACGTATTGACTTATCACAAGCTGAAGCGGTAATGGATCTAATTCGTGCAAAAACTGATCGTGCCATGAGTGTCGCTTTGAATCAAATGGAAGGTCGCTTGTCCAAATTGATTCAAAAGCTTCGCCAAGAAATATTAGAAACGTTAGCTCATGTCGAAGTAAATATTGATTATCCAGAATACGATGATGTAGAAGAAATGACGCATAATATGCTAATTGAAAAAGCTACATATGTTCAACAGCAATTACGAAAGTTATTACAAACAGCGGAGCAAGGTAAAATCTTGCGTGAAGGTCTATCCACAGCCATTGTAGGTCGTCCTAACGTTGGGAAATCATCTTTATTAAATAGCTTCGTTCAAGAAAATAAAGCGATTGTTACTGATATTCCTGGTACTACTCGTGATGTCATTGAAGAGTATGTCAATGTTCGTGGTGTACCACTTCGATTACTAGATACGGCAGGTATACGTGAAACAGAAGACATTGTTGAACGAATCGGTGTGGAAAAGTCACGCGCTGTATTAAAAGAAGCTGACCTTATCCTGCTTGTTTTAAATTATTCAGAAGCTATTTCTGAAGAAGATGAGAAGCTATTTGAAGTGACAAAAGGTATGGACGTTATTGTCATTGTGAATAAAACGGATTTACCTCAAGCCATTGATTTAGATCGTGTGAAAGAACTTGCTGGTAAGGCTCCTGTCATGACGACTTCATTATTAGAAGATAAAGGTGTCGACGAACTAGAAGAGGCTATTGCAGATCTTTTCTTTGAAGGAGATTTAGAAGCTGGAGATTTAACATATGTATCAAATACAAGGCATATTGCTTTGATTTCCCAGGCTATTTCAACAATAGAAGAAGCTGTTTCTGCTATTGAAAATGGAGTACCGATTGATTTGGTGCAAATTGATTTAACAAGAGCATGGGAACTATTAGGTGAAATTATAGGTGACGCCGTACACGAAAGTTTAATTGACCAGCTATTTTCGCAATTTTGTTTAGGAAAATAGTCGTTATAATAACAAAGGAGGAAGAGAAGTGTCTTACGAAGCAGGTAGTTATGATGTCATTGTCATCGGAGCAGGACATGCAGGGTGTGAAGCAGGTTTAGCTGCAGCACGAGCTGGTGCTAAAACGCTAATGTTAACAATTAATTTAGATATGGTTGCCTTTATGCCATGTAATCCATCGGTAGGGGGTCCAGCTAAAGGGATCGTTGTACGAGAAATCGATGCTCTTGGTGGTGAGATGGGTAAAAATATCGATAAAACACATATCCAAATGCGTATGTTGAATACAGGTAAAGGGCCAGCTGTACGTGCATTACGTGCTCAAGCGGATAAATTTTTGTATCAACAAGAGATGAAGTTAACGATTGAGAAGGAAGAAAAACTATCTCTTGTTCAAGGTATGGTTGAGCGCCTAATCATTGAAGACGGGAAATGCACGGGCGTGATCACACAAACAGGTGCAACATATAAAGCCAAAAGTGTTGTTATCACTACAGGAACATTTTTACGTGGTGAAATTATTATTGGTGAATTGAAGTACTCTAGTGGTCCAAATAACCAACAGCCATCTGTTCGCTTATCTGAGCACTTAGAAGAGCTTGGCTTCGATTTAGTTCGTTTTAAAACAGGTACGCCACCACGTGTAAATAGTGATTCCATTGATTATAGTAAAACAGAAATTCAACCTGGTGACGACGTGCCACGTGCTTTCTCCTATGAGACAACGGCTTATATTACAGACCAATTACCATGCTGGTTAACATATACAAGTTTACAAACACATCAAATTATTGATGAAAACTTACACCGGTCACCAATGTATTCAGGTATGATTAAAGGAACTGGTCCACGTTATTGCCCATCTATTGAGGATAAGGTCGTTCGTTTTAATGATAAACCGCGCCACCAAATTTTCTTAGAGCCAGAAGGACGCAATACACGTGAAGTGTATGTACAAGGATTATCAACAAGCTTGCCAGAAGATGTGCAAAAGCGTATGCTGGCATCAATTCCAGGACTTGAAAATGTTCAGTTAATGCGTGCAGGTTATGCAATTGAGTATGATGCAATCGTACCAACGCAATTGTGGCCAACACTTGAAACGAAGAAAATTGAAGGTTTATATACAGCTGGACAAATTAACGGTACTTCAGGTTATGAAGAAGCGGCAGGTCAAGGTTTAATGGCTGGTCTTAATGCAGCTCTAAAAGCATTAGGTAAAGAGCAAGTGATTTTAGGTCGTTCAGATGCTTATATTGGTGTATTAATTGATGATCTTGTTACGAAAGGTACGAATGAACCATATCGTTTATTAACATCTAGAGCAGAGTACCGCTTATTACTTCGTCACGATAACGCAGACTTGCGTTTAACGGAAATTGGAGCAAAAGTAGGTCTTATTAAAGAAGATCGTTATGTAGCATTTAATGAGAAAAAACGCTTAATAGAAGAAGAAAAAGAGCGCTTAAAGACTGTTCGCATCAAGCCTACGGCAGAAGTGCAAGAGATGATTGCAAGCGCAGGCGGAAGTGAATTGAAAGATGGTATTAAAGCCGCTGATTTATTAAGACGTCCGGAAATGAACTATGCTCATATTGAGCAAATTGTTCCTAGTGAGCAACCTTTATCAGAAGATATTAAAGAACAAGTCGAAATTCAGATAAAGTATGAAGGCTATATCGAGAAATCCTTGCAACAAGTAGAACGATTAAAGAAAATGGAAGATAAAAAAATTCCTGATAACATTGATTACGATGCGATTAATAGTTTAGCAACTGAGGCTCGTCAAAAATTAAAGCAAGTGCGTCCATTAACAGTGGCTCAAGCTTCACGTATATCAGGGGTAAATCCAGCTGATGTATCAATCTTATTGGTCTACTTAGAACAAGGGAAAATTGCTCGTATTTCAAATTAATCATATCGAGGTCGGAAACGAATGAATGAACAACAATTTAAAACAATGCTAGAGGAGAAAGGGATAGTGCTTTCTCCTTGGCAAATGGAACAATTTCAAATCTACTTTCAAACATTAGTTGAGTGGAATGAAAAAATGAATTTAACGGCCATTACAGAACAAGAAGAAGTGTATTTAAAGCATTTCTACGATTCCATTTCTGCAGCTTTCTACTTTGATTTTAATAGCGTTGAAAGCATTTGTGATGTTGGAGCAGGAGCAGGATTTCCTAGTATTCCCCTGAAAATCTGTTTCCCACATCTATCTGTATCGATTGTAGATTCTTTGAATAAGCGAATTTCATTTTTACATCATTTAGCCGATGTATTAAAATTAGATTCAGTTCATTTTTATCATAGTCGTGCAGAAGATTTTGGACAAAATCCACTGCATCGTGAGAAATATGATCTTGTAACGGCACGTGCAGTAGCAAGGATGTCCGTACTTTCAGAGTTATGTATTCCTCTTGTTAAAGTAAATGGACATTTTGTAGCGATGAAAGCAGCTAGTGCTCAGGAAGAATTGAATGTTGGTAAAAAGGCAATTACTACGTTAGGTGGTCAATTAGAAAAGGTAGAAAGCATGAATTTACCTTTTGAGAATAGTGAGCGCAATATTATTACCGTTAAAAAAATCAAATCAACAGGTAAAAAGTATCCACGTAAGGCAGGAACGCCAAACAAATCTCCGATTGAGTAGATGGAAACTTATTTTAAATATTTATTAGATAGTAGTTTCGGTTACATAGTAGTCGCTAGTAACCGGGACTACTATGTTTTGAATGATACAAAAAGTTTCACGTGAAACTGCTTATAATTATTTTGATTTTGTCGTAAGAAAATTAAAGGAACTTGTAGTTTTTATAGAGAATATGTACTAAGGGAGTTTCTAAAAGGTGGTGTTAGGGATATGAAGCATCCTTTTTCGCGTTTTTTCGGCTTAAGTGATAAGCAGGAAAGACAATTGGAAGAAGAGAAGGCAGTAGATGAAAAGCCAAGCAACAATGAAGAAATAAAACAAATCCCCATTGCAGAAATCGTTCCTAATAGGTTTCAACCACGAACGATTTTTAATGATGCAAAAATAACCGAATTGGCACAAACCATACATACACATGGAATTATACAGCCAATTGTTGTGAGAGAATACGAACAAGGTAAATTTGAAATTATTGCTGGTGAGCGTAGGTTTAGAGCAATGCAAAAGCTAGGTTGGGAAATGGCTCCGGTAATTGTTAAAAATCTTAGCGATACAGAAACGGCTTCAGTAGCTCTTATTGAAAATTTACAGCGTGAAGAATTATCTCCGATTGAAGAAGCTGTTGCATATAGTAAGCTATTAGAGCTTCATCAGTTAACACAAGAGGCATTAGCTCAAAGATTAGGAATTGGTCAATCAACGGTTGCAAATAAGCTACGATTACTAAAATTGCCTGATGAAGTACACCAGGCACTATTAAATAAAACAATTACGGAACGTCATGCTCGTTCGCTCATCCCTTTAAAGGATGTAACGAAACAGTTGGCTTTACTACAAGAGATTATTGACAATCATTTAAATGTAAAGCAAACGGAAGATCGAGTAGCCAAGCTTTTATCCACTTCTCCAGAGAAGAAAAAGCCGAAGCGAAAAGCAATCAGCAAGGATATGCGAATTGCCGTTAATACTATTCGCCAATCGTTATCAATGGTTATAGATAATGGGATTGACCTTAATGCTGAAGAAGAAGAGCATGAGGAGTATTATCAATTTACTATTAAAATCCCAAAGAAAAAGTAAATACATGAAGACATAAGGAGCTCAAGGTAGGACATTTACAACCAAAGCTCCTTTTCTTTATACTCATAAATGTTATAAATTATCTAATTATTCAGTTAGTTAAGTGTAGAAAGTTAATGATTAAAAAATCTGCTAGCAATTTTTTATGATAAAATATAGTACATGTAAACTTGTTTTTCGTAACGTAATAGATTGCTTTTCAACATTTATATAATAAATTTGTATTGATGAAGGAATAAGGGTAGGTGACATCGTGGGAAAAATTATAGCTATTGCCAATCAAAAAGGTGGAGTGGGAAAAACGACTACATCTGTAAATCTTGCCGCATGTATGGCTTATATTGGTAAAAGGGTTTTATTAGTAGACATTGATCCACAGGGTAATGCAACAAGTGGAATTGGTATCGAAAAAGCTGATGTTGAACGATGCATTTATGATGTGCTTGTGGATGATTTAGAAGTATCAGATGTAATTAAAGCTGCTAAAGTTGAAAACTTACATGTAGTACCAGCTACTATTCAGCTAGCAGGTGCAGAGATTGAGCTTGTGCCTACTATTTCTAGAGAAGTTCGTTTAAAACGTGCATTAGAAAAAGTAAAAAAGGACTATGATTACATTATTATTGATTGTCCTCCTTCTTTAGGTCTACTTACAATCAATGCATTAACAGCTGCAGACGCGGTAATTATTCCGGTGCAGTGTGAGTATTATGCACTAGAAGGATTAAGTCAGTTATTAAACACAGTACGTCTCGTACAAAAGCACCTAAATGAGGAATTAAAGATTGAAGGTGTATTGCTTACAATGCTAGATGCTAGGACTAATCTTGGTATTCAAGTAATTGAAGAAGTGAAGAAGTACTTTCAAGATAAAGTTTATCAGACAATCATACCTAGAAATGTCCGTCTTAGTGAAGCTCCAAGTCACGGTGAACCTATTATTATTTATGATGCTAAGTCACGAGGAGCAGAAGTATATGTAGATTTGGCAAAGGAAGTGGTTTCAAATGGCTAAAGGATTAGGAAAAGGTATAAATGCCTTATTTACTGGCCTTGAAGCAACTAAAGAGGATCTCATTTTAGAAGTTGAATTGAAAGAATTGAGACCCAATCCTTATCAACCGAGAAAAATATTCTCGGAGCAAGGGATCGAGGAATTAAAAGCGTCCATTATTCAACATGGTATTCTTCAACCGATTATTGTGAAGAAGAGTATTAAAGGATACGAAATCGTTGTAGGAGAGCGTCGTTTTCGCGCTGCTAAGGCCGCTGGGCTGACGAAAGTTCCAGTCGTTGTTAAAGAGTATAATAACCAACAAATGATGGAGCTTGCTGTTTTAGAGAATCTACAACGGGAAGATTTAACTCCAATTGAAGAAGCAACAGCTTATCAAACATTGCTTGATAAATTGGGAATTACCCAAGAAGAGTTGGCAAAAAGATTAGGTAAAAGTAGACCACATATAACTAATCATCTTCGTTTACTTTCACTTCCAAAAGATATTCAACAACTAATATCTCAAGGGACTATTTCAATGGGACATGGAAGAGCATTACTTGGTTTAAAAAACAAAGAATTTCTTTCAATAGTTGTTGAAAAAATTGTCAAAGAAGAAATGAATGTCCGTCAATTGGAACAGTGGATTCAGCAATTAAATGAAAATGTTTCACATGAAACGAAGAAGAAAACCGTGAAAAAAGATATATTCATTCAAGAGCAAGAAAATGTCTTAAGAGAGCGTTTTGGTACAACAGTTACAATTACGCAACGTAAGAAAAAGGGTAAAATAGAAATCGAGTTTTTCTCGCCAGATGATTTAAATCGTATATTAACTCTTTTGGATCAGAAATAATTAATTCATAAACCATCCTTTATGGATGGTTTATTTGTAAGTAAATATTGAATATGTCAGAGAAGGTGTAACAGCGATGGCACTATTAGGAACATTGGTTAATGGTCTTTTAATTATTATTGGTACTTTAATCGGCAGGAGTTTTCGGAATATTCCGGATAAAATTAGAGATACGGTTATGTACGCTATTGGGTTAGCTGTAATTATTATTGGTTTACAAATGGGATTGAAAAGTGAACAATTTTTAGTCGTTATATTAAGTTTAGTAATCGGAGCTGTTATTGGAGAATTTATTGATTTAGATGACAAGTTAAATAGAGTAGGGAAATGGTTAGAAGTAAAGTTGAACGCTAAAGAAGGAAATTATGTAGCACAAGGATTTGTTACATCTACACTAATCTTTGTTATCGGGGCAATGGCTGTTTTAGGAGCATTGGATAGTGGTATAAGAGGCGATCACAATATATTGTACACCAAAGGAATTATCGATGGATTTACATCTATTGTATTGGCGAGTACACTTGGCATTGGTGTTCTTTTTTCAGCTGTTCCTGTTGTATTGTACCAAGGAACCATTGCTTTATTTGCAACGCAAATTACAAAAGTAGTGCCTCAAGAGCTCTTGGATTTTTTTATTACCGAAATGACAGCTACAGGTGGAATTATGATTGTTGCTATAGGTTTGAATATTATGGGGGTAACAAAAGTAAGAGTAGCAAATTTATTACCAGCACTAGCAATTGTAGCGGTTTTATCAGCTATTTTTTATTATGGCAATATACAATTATAAAAAGGCTGTGTCAAAAGTGATAGGAAATACTTTTGACACAGCCTTCTATGTTATTTAATCTTTTAAATAACGTATGTTTATGTGCTCCGAACAATCTATATGTGACTACTGACTGTAACCAATTACAAAGGCAGTGACGGTTTTTCTTTATGTTGTAGCTTCTTTATGATCAAATGTCCAACTTAAATTGTTAAATGGTGTTTGTGTTGTTAAAGACTCCCCAGCTACATAGATGCTATCAGCTATGGTTTTTGCCATTTTAACAACGAGATTTAATCGTGTATTCTGTAAAACAAAAAATTCCATAAATCCACTTACATTTACGATACCAGTTACGTGAATATCACCTACTTCAGGTAGATTTTTATTAACACCTGCTCCTGGTTTTAAAGGGCCATCGCCTATTTGAACAGTACCGACGTTTTTCATTCTTCCTAAGCAAGCATCTACAGCAATGATAAATGCGTCATGATGTTTTTCTTTGATTTCTTGTACTTTTTCCTGTAAATTAACAGCGTGGATAGGATTCTCTAATGTACCATATACAAGGAAAGGGGAGTTTGGTTTTTCTGTCAAATATGTCCCCACTAAAGGACCTAAAGAATCTCCAGTTGAGCGATCCGTACCAATACAGGCGACTACAATTGATTTAGGGCGATTTGCCGGAATAGATGATAAGAGATTTAATGAAATTTTTTCTACTGCATCATGATCTTCAAATGGTGTATGTTTTTTATTACTATTCAGGTCAAGAAAGCTACGCTTAACGTTCATTACACTCCCACTCCTTTGATGTAGTAGTAACAGTATACGGAAATAAAAGGAAATGTATACATGCAGTAGTGGAAATAGGTAAGTTATCATAAGGAAATAAATACCTTTATCATAAAGGATACTATTGTGTTAATTTATTTACCCAAAGAGGTCTAAAAAAAACGTTGAAATTAATTGGTGAATTTTAACATAGGTAAAAGGGTGTGACATAAATTGGATAAAGAGTTGACCCATTCGAGTAAGCTCATTGAATACTTTATTACAAAGTTTGGTGATGAGAATTTATGGATTGGTATAATGGATAAATGCATTCAAATCTTCTTAATTATTATCATTGCAGGAATTATAGTGAAGATTGGGAAGAAAGTCATTACGAATATCTTTATATTACGTGCAAAAAGTCCGCTTCGAGTTTCAGAACGTCGAGAAGCAACGATGCTTAAATTGTTAAAAAATGTTATTTCTTACTTTGTGTACTTCGTTGCTTTAATGACTATGTTAGGAACAATTGGTGTGGAAGTGAAAGGTTTATTAGCAGGGGCTGGTATTCTAGGTCTTGCAGTCGGTTTTGGGGCACAAAGTTTAGTAAAAGATATTATTACAGGTTTCTTTATTATCTTTGAAGATCAATTTGCTGTAGGCGATTATGTTCGAGTTGGTCAGTTTGAAGGAACAGTTGAAGAAATCGGTCTTCGCACTTCGAAAATTAAAGGAATTCATGGTGAATTAAATGTTATTCCAAATGGTAGTATTTTAGAAGTAACGAACTTTTCTATTCATAATAGTATTGCGATTGTTGATATTGGTATCGCTTATGAAGGCGATATTGAGAAAGCAGAACGCGTAATTAATCATATGCTTGAAGGTATGCCGGACCGTTATGAAGATTTAGTGAAAGCGCCTGAATTGCTTGGGGTACAAAGTTTAGGCCCATCTGAGGTAGTACTTCGTATAACAGCAGAAACGGTACCAATGCGCCATTTCTTTATGGCCAGAGAAATACGAAAAGAATTGAAAAATACATTAGATGCAAATGGTATTGAAATTCCGTTCCCTCGTATGGTTATGTATAATAGACAAGATAATGAGGGGAAACAAACTGCAAAGCACATGTAGGAGGTCTAGAAATGGAAGAGAAACAATTCGGTTTAAATGATATTGTTGAAATGAAAAAGCCTCATCCTTGTGGTGCGAATAAATGGAAAGTCATTCGTTTAGGTATGGATATTCGAGTAAAATGTGAGGGCTGCGGTCATAGCGTTTTAATTCCACGTAAGGATTTTGTTCGTAAAATGAAAAAAATCATTGAGAAGCATGAAGAATAATCATGCTTCTTTTTTTGATATGCTTGTCTTTTTATAGTGTAATCTCTATAATTGGTAGAGGTTTATGTATAGTAGTTAACTTTGTAATTTAGAAGTCAATATAGCAATATATGAGGGTCTTTCCGCTGTTATTTTCAAAAAGCAGAAGCCCATTTATTTTATAGAGGAGTGAATGTTTAATGGCTTTAACAGCTGGAATCGTTGGTTTACCGAACGTTGGGAAATCAACATTATTTAACGCAATTACACAAGCAGGTGCAGAATCTGCAAACTATCCTTTCTGTACGATTGATCCTAACGTAGGTATTGTTGAAGTACCAGATGATCGTTTACAGAAGCTAACAGAACTTGTTCAACCTAAAAAGACAGTTCCAACAACTTTTGAATTTACAGATATCGCTGGTATCGTTAAAGGTGCTAGTAAAGGTGAAGGTTTAGGAAATAAATTCTTATCACATATTCGCGAAGTAGACGCTATTTGCCAAGTAGTTCGTTGCTTTGATGATGAAAACATTACACACGTTGCTGGTAAAGTTGATCCGATTGATGATATCGAAGTTATTAACTTAGAGTTAATTCTTGCTGATTTAGAGTCAGTTGATAAGCGTATTACTCGTGTTGCTAAAATGGCGAAGCAAAAAGATAAAGAAGCAATGTATGAGCATGATATTTTAGTCCGCTTAAAGGAAGCATTCGAAAATGAAAAGCCAGCTCGTACAGTTGAATTTACAGAAGAAGAAATGCGCGTTGTTAAAATGATGCACCTTCTAACAATCAAGCCAATTCTATACGTAGCTAACGTTAGTGAAGATGATGTTGCAGATGCATCAGAAAACGAATACGTACAAAAAGTACGCGAATTTGCTGAAAAAGATAATGCAGAAGTAATTGTTGTTTGTGCGAAAATTGAATCAGAAATTGCGGAGCTTGATGGTGAAGAAAAGGAAATGTTCCTATCTGAACTAGGCATTGAAGAGTCAGGTTTAGACCAATTAATTCGCGCTGCTTACCATTTATTAGGTTTAGCAACGTACTTCACAGCTGGTGTACAGGAAGTACGTGCTTGGACATTTATCCAAGGTATGAAAGCTCCACAATGTGCAGGTATTATTCATTCTGATTTCGAAAGAGGATTTATTCGTGCGGAAACTGTTTCATATGAGGACTTACTTGCAGGTGGCAATATGGCTGCTGCTCGTGAAGCGGGTAAAGTTCGTTTAGAAGGAAAAGAATATATTGTTCAAGATGGGGATGTTATTCACTTCCGTTTTAACGTATAATAGATATAACGTCTAGAGTCAATAAACAGTATTGACTTTGGGCGTTTTACTTTTTTATAAGTATATATTTTGAGATTGTTTTTTAGTAGGTATAGTGCTTTGCAAATAGGAAACACTTATGCTATACTTAGAACTCGTGAGTAATTATTAAATTGCTCCTTGCCCAATTAAGGGCCGTTAGTCCAAAAGGAGGTGACAGTGATGAGAAAATACGAAATTATGTACATCATCCGTCCAAATATCGAAGATGAAGCTAAAAAAGCTTTAATTGAGCGTTTCAACGCAGTTCTTACTGATAATGGTGCGGAAGTTACAGAAACTAAAGATTGGGGTAAACGTCGTCTTGCATACGAAATCAATGATTTCCGTGATGGCTTCTACCAAATCGTAAAAGTTCAAGCTGATGCTGCTGCTGTTCAAGAATTTGACCGTCTTGCAAAAATCAGTGAAGACATGATCCGCCATATGGTAATTAAAGAAGAAGTTTAATATAAAATTTTTATAAATCTTTTCTTGTGATGTTTCCCGTGAAACATATTAAGAAGAGAAGGAGTTGATTCTGATGATGAACCGCGTCGTTCTTGTAGGACGCTTAACAAAAGATCCAGATTTGCGTTACACACCAAGTGGAGTACCTGTAGCAACCTTTACTCTTGCTGTGAACCGTACGTTCTCAAATCAGCAAGGTGAGCGTGAAGCAGACTTTATTAATTGTGTAGTATGGCGTAAGCCGGCAGAAAACGTTGCGAACTTCTTGAAAAAAGGCAGTTTAGCAGGCGTTGATGGCCGTCTACAAACACGTAGCTATGAAGGACAAGATGGTAAGCGCGTTTATGTTACAGAGGTTGTAGCTGAAAGTGTTCAGTTCTTAGAACCTAGAGGCGCTAGCCAAGGTAACAGAAACGAGGGTGGTTCTTTCGGTAATCCTCCACCAAGAGATGATTTCAACTCTTATGGACAAGGGCAAAACCGAAATCAGAATCAAAACCAAAATCAACAACGTGGTGGCAACTACACTCGTGTAGATGATGATCCATTTGCAAATGGCGGTCAAACGATCGACATTTCTGATGATGATCTGCCATTCTAATATAAACAACCGTATTGTTTATATAACAAAATCAAAAGGAGGGAATAACCAATGGCAATGGGTGGACGCAGAGGTGGCCGTGCAAAACGTCGTAAAGTTTGTTTCTTTACTTCAAACGGTATCACTCACATCGATTATAAAGATGTAGATTTATTAAAAAAATTCGTTTCTGAGCGTGGTAAAATTTTACCTCGTCGTGTAACAGGAACTAGCGCTAAATACCAACGTAAATTAACAGTTGCTATCAAACGCGCACGTACTATGGCTTTACTTCCATACGTATCTGGTGAGTAATCACTAGTTAAAAGCACTCGATTTATATCGAGTGCTTTTTTGTTTCTTATTTT
The DNA here is from genome assembly GCF_000380245.2 of Bacillus massiliigorillae. Taxonomy (GTDB): domain Bacteria; phylum Bacillota; class Bacilli; order Bacillales; family DSM-1321; genus Bacillus_AD; species Bacillus_AD massiliigorillae. The sequence goes on along the minus strand of NZ_HG428747.1, from coordinate 130,061 downwards.
TTAAATTATTTTAACGTGATGTTTGAAAACAAATTCAATTTCCCTAAGTAAATCCAAATAATAAAGACTAATAGACCCCATAGCAACGATAATCAGACTACTAATGATTACATGATTACCATGCTGTAATGAAGCCTCCATTTTCCTTAGTAGGACATGTTTGAATCTATCACTCATCGAGAATAGTTGCCCAAAGTCGCTAAAGAAAAGTCTCTACCTCCTGAAATTTAGATTGATAAAATATAAAAAACTCCAACATGAAGAGAGTATGAACTAATCGGTATGAAGAATATTCTAGTGAATCCGTGAGCAAGTTTGACTATACTAAAAGAAAAGAATACAGAAAAGGTAGAATATATGAATAGAATAATGCTCATTGAAGATGATATGAAATTACAAAAGTATATACGAGAGTATTTATCTGCTTATGAATATGAGGTCATTACGATACAAGATTTTAATACCGTTATTGAACAAGTTGAAAAAGAAAAGCCTAACTTGATTTTGTTAGATATTAACTTACCTAAGTTTGACGGATTCTATTATTTAAGTGCGTTGAGAAGGAAAATGTATATACCTATTATTATTTTGTCAGCGCGTAGTGATGAAAGTGAACAAATACGGGGGATGGAATTAGGAGCAGATGATTATGTGACGAAACCATTTAGCGTAGGTATTTTATTAGCCAAAATCAACGCTGTTTTAAGAAGAACAACCTTTACAACAGATCGTCCCGTATTAGCAGTCAGTAATATTATCCTTCATAACGAGAGTATGAAATTAGAAGTCGCTGGTCAATTAACAGAGCTAAGTAAAAATGAATATCGTTTGATGAGAATCTTTTTATCACAGGCTGGTAGCGTAGTAAAACGCGAAGAGTTATTAGAGGCCCTTTGGGATGAATTTGTATTTGTAGATGATAATACATTAACAGTTAATATTACTAGGTTGAAGAAGAAATTAGCTGATTTGGGTTTAGAAAATGTAATTACGACTAAACGAGGAGTAGGATATGTCTTTGAACCAAGTAATACGTAACTTTCTGAAAGCAAAATTAGGGTTTATTGCTGCCTATTGCATGAACACCATTCTTCTCATCATACTGATTTATTTACTAAGTGGATATAGCAAATTTATTTATCCGATTACCATTAGTTTATTTATTTTACTGGTATATTTGTTATTTGCAGCAATGAAGTTTTGGAATTTTAGCAGAAAATTAGAAGATGCTAAATTGAGTCCTAACTTAGAAATTGATCCACTGAAAGTGGAGGACAGGCTGATTTTTGAGGTGACAAATGATATTCATGCCGAATATCATACGAAGTTATATAAGTTAAATAGTACATTTAAAGAACGAAATGCTTTATTTTCACAATGGATTCATAATATGAAAGTATCAATTGCAATTATTGATCTTGCCTATGAAAAGGGAGCTAACCAACAGCAGAAGCTGGATTATTTAGAAGATATTAAGGAAGAAAATGAGAAGTTAAAGACTAATTTAGAGGAAAGTTTAAATGTATTGCGCTTAGATGAATTTTCACGTGATTATATTCCTGAGAAGCTTTCTTTACAACGTTTAGTTTTGGATGTTGTGAATGCGCAAAAGAGAGATTTTATTTATCAAGGCGTATTTCCAAAAGTACAGATAGATGAAAGCATTGAGGTATTAACAGACTCTAAATGGTGTAAATACATATTGAAACAAATTATATCGAATGCTATTAAATATAGCCCTCATCAGGTACAGAAAACAATAATTATTACAGCTTTGCAAACTGAACAGAGTGTTGAATTAGAGATTCAAGATGAAGGAATAGGAATAGCAGCGAGTGATTTACCGAGGGTATTTGATCCTTTTTTCACAGGCGAAAATGGAAGAAAGAATGAATCTGCGACAGGTATTGGGCTTTATATGGTGAAAACAATAGTGAAAAGTCTTGGTCACCAAATATCCATTACATCAATAGAAGAGAAAGGAACGAAAGTTAGACTTTCTTTCCTTTCAAAAGTGTAAGGTTATGTAAGGGAAATGCATTAGGAATGATGCATTTCCCTTTTATACTTTATTTATAGACAGCGGTTAGCTTTTATATAGAGGAGGAATTTTAAAATGGATATTATTACGGTTGATCAATTAGTGAAAGTATATAATGGCTTCAAAGGTACGAAAGAAGTAACAGCGGTTGATCATCTTCATCTCTCAATCCAAAAAGGTGATTTTGTTGGCATTATGGGTCCGAGTGGAAGCGGAAAAACAACACTTTTAAATATTTTATCTGGCGTTGATACTGCCACATCAGGTGAAGTAATCATTGATGGGAAAGATATTGTGCAAATGAAGAAGGATCAGCTGGCCTTATTTCGCAGGGGAAATATAGGATATATCTTTCAAGACTTTAATTTGCTTGATAGTTTAACATTGAAAGAAAATATTGCATTACCTCTTATTTTGGACAAGGTAGAGCCGAAAAAAATTAATATGAAGGTTCAGCAATTAATGACTTTCTTAGGGATTGAAGAGTTAAAGGATAAGTATCCATATCATCTTTCAGGTGGTCAAAAGCAGAGGGTTGCAGCGGCACGTGCTATTGTGAATAATCCATCGGTTATCTTTGCTGATGAACCGACGGGTAATCTTGATTCGAAGTCAGCTAATAATTTAATGAATACGATAGCAAAGTTGAATGAAGAGTTACATAGTACGGTACTAATGGTAACACATGATGCGTTCGCTGCTTCCTTTTGTAAACGAATTATTTTTATTAAAGATGGAAAGATAGAACTGGAAATCCACTCTTCAGGTGATCGTAAGCAATTCTTTGATAAAATCTTAGAATCGCAAAGCATAATAGGGGGCGGTCAATCATGACGTTCTCAGCTATTATTCGTAAGAACTTTATTTATAATATTAAGAAGTTCATGAGCATGTATTTTGTTAACACGCTAATCGTTGCTATGTTATTTATATTTGGTAGCTTAATGTTTAATTCAGATGTTCTTGAACAAGTAGGTCAAACAACATTGTATGAAACAATCAAATCAGCTTTATTAGTGCTTGTATTGTTTTCTATCGTGTTTATTACGTATAGTAATATATCTTTCTTAAAGTATCGTGGTAAAGAATTTGGCATGTATATTACATTAGGAATGACGACGAAAGATTTAATTAAACTATTATTTATTGAGAATATCGGTATTTTATTTCTTTCAATAGGTTCAGGTTTACTTTCTGGTGCCGTATTTGGTAAGTTTTTTTATCTTGGTTTGAATAAGATGTTACCATTTAATCCTGTTGATTTTGAAGTTCATGTAAATAGCTTTTTACTTAGTATTGGAGTATTCCTTATTATTTTCATATGTAATTTCATATTTAGTATTTTTTATATTAAAAGATCGTCTGTTATTGATATATTACGTTCTTCAAATAAAAAAGAAATCGGAAAAAATAGCGTTGTGTTCGGTGGAGTAGCGCTATTTTTGTTTGTAGTATCAGCTTACTTAATCCCTAAAATTTTATTAAACAAAATATTTAAAGGGCAGTTATACACCATTTACATCTTTATCTTTTTGACGATTGCTTGTCCGTATGTAATCATTGGTACTTTAATTGTCTTATATAAAGCAGCCATTAAACGATTTGAGAAAACTTATAATAATCAATTGTTGCTATTATCTAACTTATCTCACCGATTTTTAGCATATAAAAATTCATTATATATTGTTTCACTGTTACTTGGAGTAGCGATTTTCTTTGTAGGATTAACGTATTCATTCTACTCATCTAGTGAAATCAAGAACGATAAGGATAATCCATATGATGTTATGTTTTTAGAAGAAAATCATGTTAATAATATCAGTCAAGACGAAGTAGAAAAAGCATTGCAACAAAATGGTAGTTCCATTACTCAATACGACAAGTTGGACTATATAGATGTAGCAGAGTTTAAGGATTTGGAAAATGATTTTGTTCTTTGGAGTGAGGGAAGTAGCGTTGTAAGTGAAAGTAATTTCAGCAAACACATGAAAAAACAATACAATGTGAAACCGAATAATATGATATCAGTCCGAGTTCACTCAGAGAATATGGACTATGAAAAACCAAACACCATACTTTCTGTTAGTAACGAGAAACAAGTGAAACATCTACAGAGTCAATTAGAGGGAAGTACAGATAGCAAAGAAGAAAAATATAAAGAGCTTCAGCAAAGCTTAAAAGGGAATACTTTTGTAGCATTCGATAGTAAGAATATCAAGGAAATAACTGAACCGTTCACGAACTATCATTTTACAAGGTCTTATATGACTGGAGACATACTCGTTGTAGACGATGAAGTATATGAAACACTATTACAGGCAGTAGGATTAGACAAAGTAAAGACCATGCATTTAATTAAAGGTGATATAAGCAAAAAAGATTTCCGTGCATTTGTGAGCGTACTAAGCCCAAAAAATGGGCTAGACCCTTCTACATGGTTAGAAAAGACATCTCATGGGTATGGAGCAAATAGTAAAGGTGATATAAACGATTATAGACCAACGTTTAAAGATGAACAGTTGGCCTTACAGCTAGAATCAAACGGGTTTATCTTCTTTATTATGATTTTTATGGGTGTATTATTTACAATTGCTTCTGGAGTTGTGTTGTACTATAAAGTATTAACTGATATTGATGAAGAAAAAGAGCGGATTATTTCATTAAAAAGAATTGGAATTACGTTTAGGGAATTACAACGAATGGTTTCTAGAGAATTAGCAGTAACCTTTTTCTTACCTACACTAATTGGTATGGGATTAGGCATGTATTATATTTATGTGATGTTCTCTAACGATATTATGAGATGGACCCTACTCATGAAATCAGGTCTTGTATGTGTTGTTTTTCTAGTTATCCAAGTTGTTTTATATTTCATTTGCAGAAGAAAATATTTTTCTGAGTTAAGCAAATAAGCAGTGAAGAGGAGTTCTAAAAGTGATGGAAAAACCACTTTTAGAACTCCTTTTTCATCTTTTCGTTGAACAAATCAAAATGTTTCATGTGAAACATTTTGATTTATATTATGGAATAATGGTCTGTGTGTACAATGGATATGCGGTAAGTTTTTAAGAGAAAGGGTATAATAGATACAATAATGGTCTATGTCTCCTTTGATATATATGAGGAAGTACTGATTTATAATCGCAAGATCAATTAAAGAATTTATAGAGTGGTAAAAGAGGAAAGGGGATAATATGATTTGAATAAAAGTAGAGGATTAGCAGAAGGTGGCGTGCTATTAGCTATTTATGCTGTAATGCTTTTTATAGTGATGTACATACCTTTTGCAGGAACCATTATGATGTTTCTACTGCCTGTTCCTTTTATTTTGTATGGCATTAAACACGATATTAAATGGTCGTTTTTTCTTTTAGGTACAGCAGTATTATTAACATTGGTAATTGGCTCAGTAATGGCCATTCCGATTACTATTATGTTTGGACTAGTAGGAACCATTATGGGTTACTATATTCGTACAAATAAAAGTAAGTTACAAATGTTTATTGTGTCTGTTTTGGTTTTTATTGCCTGTCTTCTGTTCATGTTTGTTATATCGATTGTTTTCTTTGATTTTAACATTATTACAGAGACCGTTAATTTATTAAATCAGGCGATTGATCAATCAGCCAGTATTATATCTTCAGCAAGTCAAGGGGAACAAATACAACCGATGATTGATAAGTTTAAATCGTCATTAGAGTTTGTTGAAATGCTGCTTCCGAGCTTTCTTGTAATCTCATCAATTATATTTGTTGCGATTATTTTTGTGGCATGTAAGCCTATTATTAACAGAGTGAGTAATCAGAAATTCGAAATAGAGCCTATTCGAGATATCACACTACCGAAGAGCCTTTTATGGTATTATTTATTTATCATGGTTGTTTCGTTAGTTTTCAATCCCGAACAAGGAAGTTTTTCTTTTTCCGTAATATCTAATTTGTTAATTGCTTTACAGTTTTTTATCCTTATTCAAGGTTATTCCCTACTATTTTATTTTAGTCATGCAAAGGGATTATCAAAGGCTATACCTGTAACAGTGACTATTTTTACATTTTTAGTACCAATATTTATTTCTTTTATACGCATTTTAGGCATTATTGATTTAGGATTTCCTATAAGAGAAAAAATAACAAATAATAAAGATAAGGATAATAAGAAGTAAAATGTTGAAATTACGAGCTTTTAGGAGCTGAAATAATGTCATCAAACATACAAAGTAAATCTATTCGATATTCACTTTATGGATTGATCGCAATAGTTTCTGTATTACTCATTATTCTTGCTTATCATCAATGGGTCGTTGCATTAGTTGGAATTCTAATTACCTTTGGATTATTTTATTCAATAATTAAAATTGAAGCGAATAATCGTAAAGAAACAGAGAAGTATATTTCCACACTTTCTTACCGGCTAAAGAAGGTAGGAGAAGAAGCATTGCTGGAAATGCCAATAGGAATTATGCTTGTGAATGAGGACTTTAATATTGAATGGACGAATCCATTCATGAGTTCTTGCTTTCAAGAAGAAACAATTGTTGGTCGTTCTCTGTTTGATGTGGCTGATTCACTTGTACCAATTATAAGGCATGAAATTGAGATGGAAACTGTTACAATTCATGAAAGAAAATTTAAAGTTATTCATAAACGTTCTGAACGATTATTATATTTCTTTGATGTAACAGAACAAGTTGAAATGGAAAAAATGTACGAAGATGAGCGCACGGTTATCAGTATTATCTTCTTAGATAATTACGATGAATTGACGCAACCGATGAATGACCAAAAGAGAAGTAGCTTAAATAGCTTAGTGACCTCATTATTAGATGAATGGGCAATAGATAATGGAGTATTCTTAAAGAGAACGTCATCTGATCGCTTTATTGGCGTGTTTAATGAGAGTATCCTTCAAAATCTAGAGAAAACAAAGTTTACTATTTTAGATGAAATTAGAGAAACGACGGCTAAGCAACATGTTCCTTTAACACTAAGTATTGGTGTAGGATGTGGAGCTTCCTCTTTGCCGGAATTAGGAAATATCGCACAGTCTAGCTTGGATTTAGCACTCGGTAGGGGTGGAGATCAAGTTGCGATTAAGCTTCCAAATGGAAAGGCAAAATTCTTCGGTGGTAAAACAAATCCTGTTGAAAAACGAACGAGAGTACGAGCCCGTGTTATTTCACATGCATTGAAGGATATTATTTTAGATAGCGATAAAGTCGTTATTATGGGTCATAAATATCCTGATATGGATGCGATAGGTTCCGCAATTGGAATTTCAGAAGTAGCAGAAATGAATGATCGTGAATCTTATATCGTTGTAAACTTTCAAGAACTTGATACAGGTGTTAAACGCTTAATGAAGGAAATCAAAAATAAGCCAGATTTATTTGCTCGCTTTATTACGCCTGAAGATGCATATGAAATTATAACGGATGATACATTGCTTGTAATTGTTGATACACATAAACCATCAATGGTTATAGATGAGAAGTTAATTCGTAGTATTGAGAAAGTCGTTGTTATTGATCATCATCGTCGTGGTGAAGAGTTTATTAATCGTGCACTCCTTGTATATATGGAGCCATATGCTTCTTCTACTGCTGAACTCGTTACGGAGTTGCTGGAATATCAGGATAAGAATAGCAAGATTGAAATGCTTGAAGCAACTGCCTTGTTAGCTGGTATTATCGTTGATACGAAAAGCTTTACATTGCGAACGGGTTCTAGAACATTTGATGCTGCCTCTTATTTACGGTCGCATGGTGCAAATACCGTCTTAGTGCAAGAGTTTTTAAAGGAAAACTTAGACGTCTTTATCCAAAGGGCAAAGTTAATTGAAAGCGTGAAATTCTATAAAAAAGATATTGCGATTGCTAAAGGAGATCCTGACGAGGTATATGAGCAAATTATCATTGCTCAAGCGGCAGATACGTTGCTTATGATGGAAGGTATTGGCGCATCCTTTGTTATTTCAAAGCGGGCAGACGAAAAAGTTGCTATTAGTGCTCGTTCACTGGGTGAAGTCAATGTCCAAATTATTATGGAAATGCTAAACGGCGGCGGTCATTTGACGAATGCCGCAACTCAATTAGATGGTATTACTGTGGATGAAGCTGTAGCTAAATTACAGCTTGCAATAGATGATTATCTTGAAGGAGGACTTAAAGAATGAAAGTTATATTTTTAAAAGACGTTAAAGGTAAAGGAAAAAAAGGTGAAATTAAGAATGTTTCCGATGGATATGCTCATAACTTTTTATTAAAACAAGAGTTAGCTATTGAAGCTACACCTGGTAATATGAAAAAGCTTGAAGCACAAAAGAATAAAGTCAACCAACAAGCGGCAGAAGAATTACAACAAGCTAAAGAGCTAAAAGAAAAACTTGAAAAAATCACTGTTGAAATTTCTGCTAAAGCAGGCGATGGTGGCCGTTTATTCGGATCTATTACTACTAAACAAATCGCTGAAGCATTGCAAGCTTCTTCATCAATCAAAATTGATAAGCGTAAAATGGAACTAGCTGATGGTATTAGAGCATTAGGTTATACAAAAGTTCCAGTTAAACTTCATCATGAAGTAATGGCAACATTAAATGTACATGTAAAAGAAGTTAAATAAGCTAAATTTTAACCTTTACGATTGAATATAAAGCTTGTACAATGATGTTGCAATTATAATTACCAAGCATATTTACACATAATGAACTAAAAATTTGTTATAAATGGATTAGGATTAGCTATAACTTATCGGCTTTTCTGTATCCTGATTACAATAATGAAAGACGACTCCTTCTTTTCAATATATGAACTGTATAGGGGTCGTCTTATATGTATAAGATTATTATTTTTAAACGGATGGGAGGTTGCAAACATTGAGCGAAATGTTTCAAAATCAAATACCACCTCAAAATATAGAAGCAGAGCAAGCTGTATTAGGTGCCATCTTTTTGCAGCCTTCTTCTATTATCACAGCATCAGAATATTTAATGGCTGAGGATTTCTATCGAGTTGCACACCAAAAGATCTTCCAAGTCATGTTGAAGCTAAACAATAGCGGAAGTGCCGTGGACTTAGTTACAGTAACCGAGGAACTTTCGGCTACAAAAAGTCTTGAAGATGTTGGTGGCGTAAACTATTTAAGTGAATTAGCGGAATCAGCACCAACTGCAGCTAATATTGAATATTACGCCAAAATTGTAGATGAAAAATCATTGCTTCGTAAAACAATTCGTGTTGCTACGCAAATTGTGCAAGATGGTTATACGCGAGAAGATGAAGTAGAAGCATATATAAGTGAAGCTGAGAAAAGTATTATGGAAGTGGCTCAGCGTAAAAATGCAGGTGCATTCCAAAATATTAAAGATGTTCTAGTGAACACGTATGATAATATTGAGATTTTGGCTAACAGAAAAGGGGATATTACAGGTATTCCTACGGGCTTTGCTGAGCTTGACCGCATGACAGCCGGTTTCCAACGCAATGATTTAATTATTGTTGGAGCGCGTCCTTCCGTAGGTAAAACAGCCTTCGCTTTGAATATAGCGCAAAACGTAGCAACGAAAACAGACGAAAATGTAGCGATCTTTAGTCTAGAGATGGGTGCAGAGCAGCTGGTTATGCGTATGCTGTGTGCGGAAGGAAATATTAATGCCCAAGGTTTAAGGACAGGTGCATTAACGGATGAAGATTGGCGCAAGTTAACGATGGCAATGGGGAGTCTTTCGAATGCGGGTATTTATATTGATGATACGCCTGGTGTTCGTATTGGGGATATTCGTTCTAAATGTCGTCGACTCAAGCAAGAGCATGGATTAGGCATGATATTAATTGATTACTTGCAGTTAATTCGTGGAGATGGTAACTCTGGGGATAATCGTCAGCAAGAGGTATCGGAAATCTCTCGTTCATTAAAAGCATTAGCTCGTGAATTGAAGGTACCTGTAATCGCTCTTTCACAGTTATCACGTGGTGTAGAGCAACGTCAAGATAAACGCCCAATGATGTCTGATATTCGTGAATCAGGTAGTATTGAGCAGGATGCTGACATTGTTGCCTTCTTATATCGTGATGACTATTATGATAAAGAATCTGAGAATAAGAATATCATTGAGATTATTATTGCGAAGCAACGTAACGGCCCCGTTGGTACAGTTTCATTAGCTTTCGTAAAAGAATATAATAAGTTCGTAAATCTTGAACAGCGTTATGATGAATCTTCGGTTCCACCAGGTGCGTAAAGAGATGAGTAAAGGAAGTTATTGATGTAATACTACATTCAACGACTTCCTTTTTTATTGCGACTAAGCTGTAATTTTTTACAGCAGCTATGATAAATGAGCTAGTTATATAATAGATTACATTGGTGATGGATAGACAAGATATGTATATTTCATAGAGGAGACGAATTATGATTAAATTAATTGCAACAGATATGGATGGTACACTCTTAAATGATCAAAATCAATTACCTACAGAGTTTCAAGAAGTTTATCAGGCGTTAATGGAAAAAGGTATTATCTTTGGAGCGGCTAGTGGCCGTCAATATTATAATTTGATTGAACGATTTACTGATCAAAAAGATGATATGCTCTTCATCGCGGAAAATGGCACATTTGTTGTGCATAAAGGCAAGGAGTTGTTTGCTAATACATTACCGCGAGATGTAGCTATGAAGTTAATAGAAATTGGTAGAACAATAGAAGATGCGTATATTATATTATGTGGTAAGAAATCCGCTTATATTGAACGTTCTACACCAGAGTTGTTAGAGCAAGTAGATAAATATTATGCAAGAAGAGAGATTGTTGAGGATTTAACGCAGGTAGACGACGAGGTATTGAAGGTAACGATTCTTGATTTTAAAGGAGCGGAAGACAATAGTAATCACTTCTTCTCTGAGTATAGAGAGCAATTACAAGTGGCTGTCTCTGGGTTTCTTTGGTTAGATATTACGAATGGAGATGCCAATAAGGGAACGGCTATTCAAAAGGTACAAGAATATTTCGGTATTACTTCGGAACAGACAATGGTATTTGGTGATTATTTAAATGATTTAGATATGATGCGTCAGGCTTATTATAGCTTTGCTATGGCAAATGCACATGGTGAAATTAAAAATGTGGCACGATTCGAAGCAGAAACGAATAATGAAGCTGGAGTAATGAAAAGTATTAGACAATATGTCTTAAGTAAATAAAAAAGGGCTGATGCCCTTTTTTATTTAACCATTTGTATATACTTTACCAACGTATTTTTCTGGGTGATCACCTAATTGTAAAAGCTGACTGACAGTTACGAAATGATATCCTTGTTTAGAAAGATAAATGATTATATCTTCTAACGCATCAGCACTAGCCTTTTGAATATCATGCATGAGAATAATGCTACCATCACGTGTGTTTTGACGAATGATTTGTTTAACCTTTTCCTTGTTATGGTGCTTCCAATCTAATGTATCAACGGACCAGTTTACAATCGGGCCATTCGTTGCCTGTTTAACCGCGTCGTTCACAGCTCCATATGGTGGTCTTAATGTTGCTGGCGGTTTACCCGTGATTTTTTCTACTGAATTAGATGTTTGGTTAATTTGCTGTGCTAACTCCGCTGGTTTTAAGCTTGTTAATTTAGGGTGACTCCATGAATGACTGCCTATTTCATGTCCTTCATCCACTGTACGCTTCACAATCTCAGGATAATACTCTACTCTATTACCAAGTACAAAGAATGTAGCTTTCGCATTATATTTTTTTAATATGTCTAATATACGTGGCGTTAGTTGATGGTGAGGGCCATCGTCGAAAGTTAGGGCGACATATTTTACTCCAGGTGTTAAAGCGGATTGCTTCTGTTGCTGTTCTTGACCAGTTGTTGTATTGGAAAGCAATTCAGTTTCATTTGGGATTTTTAATTCCAATGAATCAGTATATGATTTTTCTAATACACCATTAAGGTCATTTAATGCAATTTGTACTTTATAAGTACCCATCTCTTTAGGACCAATTTGTTCTTCTTTTAAGTAAATATCCATTGTATTGTTTGAAAAGCTATAGGCACTAAAGTTACTTAGTTCTGGCTTCGTTCCGTCCATTACTTGACTAACATCAGATAGTTCCATTGCTTTCGCATCTTGCAATATCATGTTTTGTGATAATCTCGCAATTTTTTGAAGTGATGAATCATCAGTCAACAGATTTTTTAGTTTAATTTGTTTACCAGTTTTACGATCAAAATTCAGCGTATACATTTGCTTATGACTTTCTTGCCCATAAATATTCTTACTGCTTGAAAAAACAATCGATAAAAGTGTATCAGATAGGTTTGTAATCTTATAATCTAGTAAAAGTTCGGAGAATGTACCTTTATCGGTTTTTGTTTTTTTTGCTTGAGATACGAAAGTTTTCTTTTGCTTTGCGACTAAATGTTTTATTACGCTATTTACATCTTCTTGGTCTGTACGTGGAAAATGAATCGCATACTTGTATGTATCATATTCGCCGATTTCTGTTTCAATCTCCAATTCGGGGTACTTCGAATCTTTTACATATTTTTGTATGTGATCATCCTCTTTGTTGCCGATAGTCTTTTCTGCACAGCCAACTGTGAATAGAGTGGCTACAAGTAACAGAATGACTAATTTGAATTTCATATTTATAGTCCCTCCCTAAACTAATATTATTCATATATATTCAAATATTTAGATTAATAATTTGATACATTTTGTCAGATTCCAACTTAATTCGACTTTATTTATTATACATGAAAAATCATCCAATTGTTGAAAGTATTTTGGTATTTTCTGATACTTTATTTTTACGAACAATACTTTTTAACATATTAGTATTGTTCGGTTTTTTCTTGACTTCTTCCTCCTAAAACTGATAATATAAGTATGTTTGATAGTATTCGGTACAAATGCGAACCTTTGGAGGTGCAGGATATGTCTTCAGTAGTAGTTGTGGGAACACAATGGGGAGATGAAGGTAAAGGTAAAATTACAGACTTTTTGTCTGAACATGCAGAAGTAGTAGCTCGTTATCAAGGTGGAAACAATGCAGGTCACACAATTAAATTTAATGGTGAAACGTATAAGTTGCACTTAATTCCATCTGGTATTTTTAATAGTGAAAAAATTTGTGTTATCGGTAATGGAATGGTAGTAGATCCTAAAGCTTTACTTACAGAGCTTAAATATCTACATGACCGTGGCATTACTACTGATAATTTACGTATAAGCAATCGTGCTCATGTGATTTTACCATATCACTTGAAGCTTGATGAAGTTGAAGAAGACCGCAAAGGTGATAATAAAATCGGTACTACGAAAAAAGGTATCGGACCAGCATATATGGATAAAGCTGCTCGTATGGGTATTCGTATGGCTGATCTTCTTGATCGTGAAGTGTTCGAAGAGAAATTAGCACATAACTTAAAAGAAAAAAATCGTCTTCTAGAAAAGTTCTATGAAGTAGAAGGCTTTAAATTAGAAGATATTCTTGATGAATATTATGAGTACGGACAACAAATTCAACATTATGTATGTGATACAGCTGTTGTTCTAAATGATGCACTTGACGAAGGTCGTCGTGTTCTTTTTGAAGGAGCACAAGGTGTCATGTTAGATATCGACCAAGGAACATACCCATTCGTTACATCTTCAAACCCTGTTGCGGGTGGCGTGACAATCGGCTCTGGTGTAGGTCCAACAAAAATCAATCACGTTGTAGGTGTATGTAAAGCTTATACATCTCGTGTTGGTGATGGTCCTTTCCCAACTGAATTATTTGATGAAGTAGGTCACCAAATTCGTGAAGTAGGTCGCGAATACGGTACAACAACAGGACGTCCACGTCGTGTTGGTTGGTTTGACTCTGTTGTAGTACGTCACGCTCGCCGTGTAAGTGGTATTACAGACTTATCTCTAAACTCTATCGACGTGTTAACAGGTCTTGAAACGGTTAAAATTTGCGTAGCTTACCGTTATGGCGATCAAGTAATTGAAGAATATCCAGCTAACTTACGTATTCTTTCTAAATGTGAGCCAATTTACGAAGAGTTACCAGGTTGGACAGAAGATATTACTGGCGTGAAAACATTAGGTGAACTTCCTGCTAATGCTCGTCATTATATTGAACGTGTTTCACAATTAACAGGTATTCCTTTAACAACTTTCTCTGTAGGACCAGATCGTAACCAAACTAATGTAGTAACTAATCCTTGGAGATTATAATAAGTATAAAAAAGTCCTCCTCTATTTTCTAAATAGAGGAGGACTT
>NZ_HG428747.1:40053-115392 GCF_000380245.2 Bacillus massiliigorillae | reverse complement strand
AGAGGAGGACTTTTTTTATACTTATTGTATCCTCTAATAGCCTCTGAAACCGTATCAACCCGCTTATGATTAGTTGGCCCCACTTTTAACTGTCATTTGGACGTTTTTTGCAAAAAGAAGGACTATTGATGCTTTTTCTTTTAAAGCAAAGATATTAATTGTGTTTTTCCATATAATAATGGTTGTGATATAGATATATTTTCGATTTATTGAAACCGCTATCTTGTGATGTACGTACATATAAAGTGAAACTATGCTCGGCGGAACATTTTATCCCACACTGAGCATTCGTTTGAACGGGGTAAAGTGAAGAAGGGGCTGATTACTTGGAGTTTCAAAAACAGGTGTTAGAATATCGACTTTGGCTAGGAAATGAAGAATATAAATCCTTGTATCATTATGACAATATTGAGTTAGAAGAAATGTTAGCGAGAAGAGAATGTGAATTTTTTGTAAAAGATGGGGTTACATATAAACAAGTTTCTTCTTCAATTGAAAAAAATTTATTTGTTATATATGTTGAAGTTTATGAAGAGAGTCCTCCTGAAACCATTCGTGGTGGCATTGGAAATATGATTACGCTTGAAATTCGTGAGTTAAATGCAATCCGTAATCATCCGTTATTGGAAACAAAGTATCTTGAGTTTCATATTGAAGTATTATGCATTATTGGATCAACTTTCACGTTTGTTAACCAGTTGGAGTATGAAAGAGATAGTGCTGAGCTGGATGAAGATCGTAAAGCGTATGTATTGTACGTTACACCAACAGGCTATGAGTGGGAGGATTAAGGAATCATGAAGAAGACAAAGAAAATGATGGCTGGTGTAGTAGCGACGCTAATGGCTGTTTCTGTGACTGCATGTAACAATCAGGAAGAGGGTCAAAATAATTACGATGAGAAGAATGCAGCCAAAAATCGGCCTGCTGAACCAACTGACGTTTCCTGTGGTGATTGGGATTGGGATGATGATACAGGAACGTATTATTGTGATGATCGACGATCTAGCAATTTTGGAATGTATTATTTGATGGGACAAATGTTTAATTCAAGAAGTGCTTTAACGTCGAGTAGTAAATATAAAACGTACAGACAAAGCTATCGACCAAATACCAAGAATGAAGAGTATTCATCAGGTAGCGGGGGCGGTGGAAGCTATTCTGGTAGTGGTTCATCAAGTGAAAATAAAAGCTATAAATCTGGAATTGGCAGTGGATCTAAAGGAGGATTCGGAGGCTGATATGAGAAGCCATGTAGCAGAGCGTCAGCAGTTATACGGTAGTATTCCACAGTTTTGGCATGATATATATGGGACGGAATATGCATTGTTAGATATTAAAATAGAAAATCGTGAAAGAATTGGTACTATACGAACAGCTACAGAAAGAATTGGACGTATCTTCTATAAAACATCTTCTTTACTGCGACAGTTAGATGATGAAACTTTACTTCAGCTTGGTTTTCCAAAACAAACGCTTTCTTATCTGCGTATTAAGAACATCCCTTTTGAAAGTGTAATTGCTCGCTTAGATTTAGTTGTAAGTAATCAGGAGATTAAATTATTGGAAATTAATAGCGATACACCTACCTTTATTAAGGAAACGTTTCACGTGAATCATCATGTATGTCAGTATTTTAGTTGTGATAATGTGAATGCGGGGTATGAAGAGAATTTAGCCGATAGTATTAGGCATGCTGTACAGTGGTCGTTAGCAAGTATTGGAGCTCCTCGAAATGGTAAAGTTGTATTTACCTCACATTCAGATCATGAAGAGGATTTCTTTACATCAGCCTATTTAGCTGACTTGTATGGGGAACATGCAGAGTGTATTCCTATTCATGAATTAAAGATTGTCGAGGAAGACGTAGTGGAGAATGGACAGATTTCAATTCCGAGAGGCGTATATACTCCAAATTTAGAGAAAATCGATGTACTGTATCGACAAACATACCCAATCGAACATTTGATAAACGATGAAGATCCAACAACAAGTGATAAAGTTGGAGAAATACTTTTACGATTAGTTGAAAATAAAGATGTTGCTATACTTAATCCGCCATCAGCCTTTTTATTACAGTCAAAAGCAATCATTTCTCTTATTTGGGGATTACATGAGGAGCAGCATGAGTTTTATTCAGCGGATGAACATGAGTGGATTGAAACGTATTTTCTGCCTACTTATTTAGATGAAGATGTATTTAAAGAGCTCGATGTGAAATATGTGAAGAAGCCTTCTTTTGGCAGAGAAGGAGATACAGTCCAAATTTTTAATGAAAAGGGGCTGTTACAGGTAGAAGACCAACATCAAACCTATGCTATGGAGTTGCCAATTTATCAAAAATACATAGAGTTACCACGATACGATATTGTAACGGAGGAAGGAAAGAAAACAGCTCATATTATGTATGGAAGCTTTTTATTAAACGGTAAGTCGGCTGCTATTGGTATTAGAGCTGGCGGTCCAATTACGGATAATACTTCATATTTTTTACCGATTGGTTATCATAAGAGGGAGGAAAATGAATAATGGATAATTTCATATCTTTATCAGCATTACTGGATTTCTTGGCACATGCTGGTACAGGGTTGTTTTTAATTTTAATAGGGTTGATTGCATTTGCTTTGACGACGAGGTTTTCAGAAATGAAGCTAATATCACAAGGAAATGTGGCAGTTGCTTTAAAGCTATGGGGAAAAGCAATTGGTTTAGCGATTATTATTTATACAGTGTGGTCTAACTCAGTTAGTTTATTAGATGCTTTTATTTGGGGTCTTGTAGGTATCGTTGTTCAAGTTGTTGTGTACTTAGTAATAGAAATAATCTTAAGACCTAGCATTAATGTAGAGAAGAAGGTTGAGGAAGGGAATACAGCAATTGGTTTTAGTTTATTTTCCCTTGCTATTGTGGTTGGTATTGTTGTAGCTGCAAGTTTAACGTATTAAAAACATAAGTTTTTTAGAGGGTGTTTTCTGATGGAGAATACCTTTTTTGAAAGATAAGAAAGCATATAATTTTAAATGGTGTCTAGCTCCAGCGCCCAGTAGATTTCGCCCATCTCCTACGATAAGTCAACACGAAAAAGGCTACCGCCTCTTCGTGTTGACTTTATCTCAGTCGAAGTGCTCCAATCTATACGTCGTAAAGCGGGCGCTTGCACTTTTTGTATGGTAAAAACTTCATATAAACTTTTTTGAAAAAATATATTGCAATTCTAATATATTATATGCTATTATTTAAAACGTTGCTGATAATAAATTAAGTAATGAGCCATTAGCTCAGTCGGTAGAGCATCTGACTTTTAATCAGAGGGTCGAAGGTTCGAATCCTTCATGGCTCACCATTTTTGGCCCATTGGTCAAGCGGTTAAGACACCGCCCTTTCACGGCGGTAACACGGGTTCGAATCCCGTATGGGTCATCGGCATTGTAGAAGAAGTGAGCAAATCGGCAAGGACGGTTTGCTTGCTACATTCTACTTGATAGTTTAATAGTTGAAATTTTTAGGTCCCGTGGTGTAGCGGTTAACATGCCTGCCTGTCACGCAGGAGATCGCGGGTTCGATTCCCGTCGGGACCGCCATTTATTTTATTAAAAAATTATCAAAAATAACACACATATGTGTGCTTACTATATATATTGGCTCAGTAGCTCAGTCGGTAGAGCAAAGGACTGAAAATCCTTGTGTCGGCGGTTCGATTCCGTCCTGAGCCATCTTGTAAAAAGTGTCTAATTATAGGCGCTTTTTTTGTATAATGAACGTGAGATGCACAAAAAAGTGATGAATGTCTTTCATCACTTTTTTATACTTTAAGAAAGTTTAACTTCATTACAGGAATAAAGTATAAGAAAAGACATCGACTTTCACCATTAGGGGGGATAAGTCGATGTCTTTTCTTATATTGGATTTTCATGTTAGTCGGGGAAGTTTAAGTTAGCAGTAAGCTACTGTCTGAAATATTCCGGCATATGAATGAAGATTTTCTTTTGTTTAGTAGACACTTTATTTTCCTGCTTTAATTGTTTGAATACCTGGCTAACTGTTTCACGCGACGTTCCAGATAGTTTTGATATATCGGTTGTAGTTATGGGGCAATTAATGACTACATCATGTTTCTGCTCTTCACCTAAATCTGACATTAAGTTACTAATAGTTTGAATGACACGTTGTTGTGCATTTGGTATCTTTTGAACTCTATTCTCATGTAATTCAAGTAGATTAGATAGTTTATTGACCACTTTAATAAGTTGGTTTCGATTGTTTTTCAACTGCTCTTCAAAAACGGAAGTAGGTAGATAAAATAATTCAATATCTGTAACCGCTTCCGCTGAATAATGATAGGTAGTGTCGACTAATAAACCGCCGTAAGGGAACATCGTATATGATTTTATGTAATCAAAATAAATCATTTCGCCTTCTTTATTATCTCGAACGAGCTTTACATAGCCATCTAATAGAAAATAAATTCTTTCCCTTGGATCATCCTCTACAAATAAAAGTTGCCCTTTTTTATATGTTCTCCAATAAACACAAGATTTGATATCACGTAGTTCTTCTTTCGAAAAGTCGGAGAATATCTCGAATTTTTTTAGTTCCTGAACGATATTTCTTTCCATACTAAAAAATCCCTTCTTCCTCAATGTAACTGTATTTGTTTCTATTTAGTTTTTAAACTTCTCATACAATTACTCCATGTACGAAATAATAATAACATTTGTTTATGAATTTAATGTGAGGGCTTTCTGAATTATCACTGTATAGATATTGAATTTAGAGAGATTATATATGTTGAAAAAATGAAGGCTGTAAAAAATACATACAAATAACATAGAAGAAGTTATGAGTAACTTCTTCTATGTTATTTTAGTTATTTAAACGAGAGTTAGAGCACCCTTTTTTGAAACAATTGTTCCAGCTTTTCCTTCTAGAGCTTCATACGCTTGGTCAAGCGATGTAATAATAGTTTGACGTCCATCTCCAGAATTAGCGAAATCAATAGCAGCTTGTACTTTTGGAAGCATGCTTCCTGGTGCAAACTGGTCTTCTGTAATATACTGTTCTAATTCAGCAATAGAAGTATGTTCCAGCTTTTTCTGATTAGGCTTGTTAAAGTTTACGTATACATTATCTACTGCTGTTAAGATAATTAATGTATCAGCATCTACTAGTTCGGCTAGTTTTTGTGCTGCGAAATCTTTATCAATAACAGCTTCTACACCAATTAAGTCCTGTTCTGTTTCCATTACTGGAACACCGCCGCCGCCAACAGCAATCACGATGTCACGGTCTTCTACAAGTGAATTAATAATATGGTGCTCATGGATGCTTACTGGTTTTGGTGAAGGAACAACGCGTCTCCAGCCACGACCAGCATCTTCTTTGAAGACAGCTCCTGTATCATTCATAAGACGTTTTGCTTCTTCTTCTGTATAGAAAGGTCCAATTGGTTTTGTTGGATTCATGAATGCTGGATCATTGGCATCTACGACAACACGAGTTAGAATAGTTGCTACGTCACGTTGGATATGATGCTTTTTCAACATTTTATCAATTGCATTTTGCATCCAATAGCCAATCATACCTTGACTCATTGCGCCACAAGTATCAAGAGGCATTGCTGGGTTTTTTTCGCAATCTGCTGCTTTTTGTTGTAATAGAATATTACCTACCTGTGGTCCATTACCGTGTGCAATAACAATATCTACATCGTTTTCAATGAATTTAGCTAGTTGTTCAGCTGTTTTTTCTAAAGCTGTTTGCTGTGCAATAGCACTAGCATCTCCAGATTGAATTGCGTTACCACCTAATGCGATTACTACTTTTCTTCTTTTCATAATAGGTATTCCTCCAATTTACAATGTTTCGTTTAAATAGTGATATTACCTGTTGCTAGCTGATAAATTGCGTAAATAGCAAGTACAACGAAAAGTATTGCGATACCCAATTCGATTTTTGAGAAAGTACGCTCTTTATTGTTTTCTTTTTGTACCCAACGGAAAACAAGAGTACCAGGTGCAAATAAAATCATTGTTAATAATAAGAAGTCTAAACCTGCTGCATATACTAACCAAATACCGTAAATACTCGCCACTGCACCGACGATGATGTTTTTCATACGATCTGATTCAGTAGAATGCCAGCTGTACTTTAATTGATAGAAAGCAGAGAAAGCATATGGAATTAAGATCGCAGATGAAGCTAATGAGAATGCAAATGTATATGCTTGATCAGAAATAATAAATGTTAATAAGAAAATTTGGATTAACCCGTTTGTTAACCATAAAGCGTTAATAGGGGCTTTGTTTTTATTTTCTTTACCAAACCATTTAGGGAATACTTTATCTTTAGCTGCAAGGAATGGAATTTCACTAGCAAGTAGTGTCCAACCTAACCATGCACCTAGAACAGAGATAATTAATCCAAGGTTAATTAGTACAGCGCCCCATTTGCCTACAACATGTTCTAAGATGTAAGCCATTGAAGGATTTTGTAGTTGTCCTACTTCAACTTGATTCATTACACCAAGAGATAATAATGTAATCATTATGTAGATTGCTAGAGTTCCAATAAGACCAATAATTGTTGCTCTACCAACATCTTTACGGTTCTTAGCACGACTAGAGAATACAACAGCACCTTCAATACCAATGAACACCCATAGTGTTACAAGCATTGTGCTCTTAACTTGGCTTCCTACTGCGCTCCAAGAGAATGATCCTGCATCACCCCAGAAACCATCTTGGAAAATATCAATATTAAATGCAAAGATTGCTGCAATAATAAATACAAGTACAGGAATTAGTTTTGCAATTGTAGTAATTAAGTTGATAATAGCTGCAGAGTGAACACCTCGTAAAATCAAGAAATGTACGCCCCATAACATCACACTTGCCCCAATAATAGAAGCTACGTTTTGTCCACCTTCGAAAACAGGAATAAAGTAACCGATAGATGAGAATAGTAAAGTTCCATATGCAACGTTACCTAGAAATGCAGATAGCCAGTAACCCCAAGCACTATTGAAGCCCATAAAGTCTCCGAATCCAGCTCTCGCATAACTAAAAACCCCACCATCTAAGTCTGGTCGCTTCATATTCAAGTTTTGGAAAGACATACCGAGTGAAATCATCCCGATACCTGTAATAATCCAGCCGACAATAATTGAGAAGGCACCTGCTCCAGCTGCCATATCACTTGCTAAGTTAAAAATCCCTCCACCTATCATGGAACCGATAACCAGTGCGACTAACGAAAAGAAACCTAACTTTTTTTCTTCTGCCATTATATTCACCCCATTAAGGCTTTAGAAAAAAAGAAGGAAGAGCATTCCTCCTCCTTTTCCTCTAAAATAACCTTGAAATTATTAAAGATCGCCTAAAGTCGCAGCCATTACTGCTTTAATTGTATGCATTCTGTTTTCAGCTTGATCGAAAACGTGAGAATGTTTGCTACGGAATACTTCATCAGTTACTTCCATTTCTTTTAGGCCGTGCTTTTCAAACATTTCAAGACCATATTGTGTTTCAGTATCATGGAAAGCAGGTAGGCAGTGTAAGAAGATAACATTTTCATTACCAGTCTTACGAACCATTTCCATATTTACTTGGAATGGAGATAATAATTCAATTCTTTCAGCGAACTTATCTTCTTCACCCATAGAAACCCAAACATCAGTATATAGTACGTCTGCGCCAGAAACTGCTGCATCAATGTCGCTTGTTACAGTAATACGGCCGTTTGTTTCTTTTGCAATTTCTTTTGCAAGATCGATAATTTCTTGCTCAGGGAATAATGATTCTGGAGAGCAAATGCGCATATCCATACCAACTTTTGCACCAGCAATTAAGAAGCTGTTTGCCATATTGTTACGACCGTCACCAACGTAAACGAATTTAACACCTTTTAAGTGACCAATATTTTCTTTAACTGTTAAGAAGTCAGCAAGCATTTGTGTTGGATGCCATTCGTCAGTTAGTCCGTTCCATACAGGTACACCAGAATGTTCTGCTAATCCTTCAACTGTACGTTGAGAGAATCCACGGAACTCGATTCCGTCAAACATACGACCTAATACTTTAGCTGTATCTTCAACAGATTCTTTTTTACCTAATTGAATATCACCTTTACCTAGATACTCTGGGTGTGCACCTAAATCAATGCTAGCTACTGTAAATGCACAACGAGTACGAGTAGATGGTTTTTCAAAAAGTAAGGCAATGTTTTTACCTTCTAAATAACGATGAGGGATGCCGTTTTTCTTTTTCTCTTTTAATTCAGCGGCTAATTCGATGAAATATAAGAATTCTTCTTCAGTAAAATCTTTCTCTGCTAAAAAACTTCTACCTTTTAAGTTTGGTTTTGTTAATAACATGCTCGTTTCCCGCCTTTTTTCTTATATTAAGTGTTTAGATTTATCTTGGTGTATGTAGGTTATATAAGGATTATTTGTAACTAGCTACAGTATTAGTTTTAAAACACTGTAGCTAGTTGTTATTTGTTAAATGAATACTTTGTTTTCTTAAATATCTTCACGAATGATTGGCATACTCATGCAACGTGGGCCCCCACGACCGCGAGACAATTCCGAACTTAGTACTTCAATTACTTTCACGCCATGCTCACGTAGTAATTCATTAGATACGTAGTTACGATCATATGTAACAACAACGCCAGGAGAGATAGCTAATGTGTTAGAGCCATCATTCCATTGTTCACGAGCTGAAACGATTTCATCGCCACCACCACATGGAATAAGTACTAATTCCTCTAATCCTAGTGCTTCTTTTAATGTTTGTTTTAGGTCTTCACTATGTGTGATCTTTAAGTGATCTGCATCTGGTCCTTTTTCTAATGTATAAACATTCATCTTACCTTCCGGACTTTGAATTGCAGGGTGAATAGTGAATTTATCATGGTCAATCATTGTGAACACAGTATCTAGGTGCATAAATGCACGGCAATTTGGAATTTCAATCGCTAATACTTTCTTCACTTTGTCTTGCTTGCTGAATAAGTTAAGTGCTAAGCGCTCAATTGCTTTCGCAGAGCTACGTTCAGAAACACCGATTGCGATAACTTCTTCACTTAGAACTAATTCATCTCCACCTTCAATAGGGAAGTTGAAATTACGATCTAACCAGACTGGAACATCATGGTTTGCAAAACGTGGATGATGCTTTATAATATATTCCATAAATAGTGATTCGCGACGACGGGCAGGTTGTCGCATTCTATTGATGGAAAGACCATTACCGATTGATGCTGCTGGGTCACGAGTGAAGTATAGATTTGGCATTGGGTCTAAATAGAATGGATAGTGGTCTTCCATAAGCTCATATAAATGAGTTTTTCTCTTAGCCTCGATTTCGTTTTTACGAACACCGCTCATGATTTTGTCTACCATATCCTCTGTAGAGAACGAAAGTAAATATTCTTTTAAGTGTTGGAATGAACCATTCACATTTGCCTTAGACTCGTTTAGAATTCTTTCAGCAAACTCAGCTTTTAATTCGTCTGTATGTAACGCCTCGCTTGCTAGTTTCTCAAGATATAAAACTTCAGCGCCTTGATCACGAAGTGTTTTAGCGAAGAAATCATGTTCTTCTTGAATGACTTTTAAGTAAGGGATGTCATCAAATAAAAGTTGTGGTAATAATTCTGGGATTAGGTTTTCTAACTCTTTACCAGGACGTTTAACTAAGACTGTTTTTAATTTTCCAATCTCAGAGTGAACGTGAATAGGGTGATTCATGTGTGTTGCCTCCCTGCTTTGTATGTGATGTTTCTTACAAGATTTATATTAAGCGATTTATAAAGTAGAAAATGTGGAATACTTCATACACCAAATGCGAAATATCTGACACTTTTGGGAATATACAATGCATACTTTTGTAAGTTTATGAATGTGTGAAGTTTAGATGAAAAGGGAGTGTGACAATATGTTAACGCTTTCACAAAGAATTAACCGTCGGACTTTATATGTTATTACGCTTTGAAAGTGAATAATGACTGAATATTTTTGTTGAAAAATGAATAAAACTTTTTATTTATTCAGTACACATACTTTTTATTTATTGTTTGAAAATTTAAATTAGTGGTAAAAATAAAGAAGACGAGCTGTTAAAAGCTCGTCTTTGTCATTCGATTATATATGATATCTGCATCTTCCTTAGTTCTAGCAATAATTAGGCACGTATCATTTCCACATACACAGCCCACCATCTCATCCCAGTTTACATTGTCGAGAAGTACACCAATCACATGGGCATTACCAGGAAGTGTTTTTAGTACGATTAGATTATCGACAGAATCAAACTTCACAACAACTTCCTGCGTTTTTTTTAGTAATTTCTTATATTGGGCATGATCATTGTTTTCTGCAATAAAACTATATTTAAACTTTCCAGAAGTAAGGGGTACTTTCACAAGATTTAATTCTCGTATATCTCTTGAAATAGTAGCTTGGGTAACATCCATACCTTTTTCGTTTAACAGCATCACTAGTTGTTCTTGTGTTTCCACTTCTTGCTCGGTAATTAATTTCTTTAAGAAGTACTGTCTTCTTTCTTTACTCATATTCATATTTAGATTCATATAAGCACTCCTAACTGGTAAGTATATAGTTTAATTATATTAGTATATTGAATAGAAAACCTTATTATGAGACTAATTTGATAAATGTTCACATTTAGTTGATGCTTACAAATAAGTTTGTTATAATTTTTACAAATTCATACTCGTACAATCAATGAGAAAGAGAGTAGTTATAGAGAAGTCAGTAAAGCGAGCTAGGGGTGGTGTGAGCCTAGTCGATAACCTATAATGAAGCGCACTTTTGAGATGTTTACTTGAAGTAAAGTAGAGTAAACCGGGGTTTTATCCTCGTTAAAAAATAAAGAGGTTCATTAGAACAACTAGAGTGGTACCGCGGGAATTCAACTCGTCTCTTTTTTATCAAAGAGACGGGTTTTTTTATTATACAAAAATAATGGAGGGTTAGTATGGACTATCAACAAATGGTTGCTATAAACATCAGTAAGGCATTAAGTGATTCACTATCAGAAGAAGAGGTAAGTCTATTATTAGAAAAGCCAAAGTATTCTACTCATGGAGATTTTGCTTTTCCATGTTTTTCATTAGCTAAGACAATGAGAAAAGCTCCTCAGCTCATTGCTTCAGAATTAGCAGAGAAATTAGATCAGCAACAGTTTGAGAAAGTTGAAGTTGTTGGTCCATATGTTAATTTCTTCTTAAATAAAGGGCTTGTGAGTAACGATATTTTGGCGAAGATTCTTAATGAAGGCGATAACTATGGAAATCTAAGCATTGGTAATGGCGGTAATGTAACGATTGATATGTCATCTCCTAATATTGCGAAGCCGTTCTCAATGGGGCATTTACGTTCAACTGTAATTGGAAATGCTTTAGCTAATATCGTCGCAAAATGTGGCTATACACCAATAAAAATCAATCATCTTGGAGACTGGGGAACACAATTTGGTAAGCTTATCGTTGCATATAAAAAATGGGGCAATGAAGAAGCTGTTCGTAAAGAGCCAATTAAAGAGCTTCTAAAATTGTATGTTCAATTCCATGAAGAAGCCGAAAAGGATACATCTCTTGAAGATGAAGGACGTAAGTGGTTTAAAAAGCTAGAAGACAATGATCAAGAAGCGGTAGAGCTATGGAAATGGTTCCGTGAAGAATCTCTACAAGAGTTCAATAAAATCTATAAGTTGTTAGGTATTTCATTCGATTCGTATAATGGTGAAGCGTTCTATAATGATAAAATGGGTGCAGCTATTCAACTGATTAAAGATAGCGGTTTGTTAGTAGAAGATAAAGGTGCTCAAGTAGTGAAACTGGAAGAAGAAGAATTGCCACCATGCTTAATTCTGAAATCAGATGGTGCAACTTTATACATTACACGTGATTTAGCTACGGCTATTTACCGTAAAAACACGTATGATTTTGCAAAATCTATTTATGTTGTAGGGAATGAGCAAAGCTTACATTTTAAACAGCTTAAAGCTGTATTAAAGAAACTTGGATTTGATTGGTCAGATGATATGACACATGTTCCTTTCGGTCTTATTTTAAAAGATGGTAAGAAAATGTCTACTCGTAAAGGTAAAATCATTCTGCTAGAAGAAGTTCTTGCTGAAACAATTGCATTGGCTGAACAAAATATTAGTGAGAAAAACCCGAACTTACCTAACAAAGAAGAAGTAGCAAAACAAGTAGGTGTAGGTGCAGTTATCTTCCATGACTTGAAGAACGACCGTATGAATAGCGTTGAATATTCATTAACGGATATGTTGAAATTTGAAGGAGAAACAGGTCCTTACGTACAATATACACATACTCGTGCATGCTCTATTCTACGTAAGTCTCCACTACAAGAAGGGCAAACGAGCTATGCATTACAAGATGAGTTAAGCTGGGAAGTAGTAAAAGAACTTCAAAAATTCCCTGCTATGATCGAAAAAGCAAATAAACAGTTAGAGCCTTCTGTTATTGCGAAATATGTTGTAGATTTATCACAAGCATTTAATAAGTACTATGGAAATACCCATATTCTACTTCAAGACGAGTCATTGCAAGCAAGACTTGCACTTGTAGAAGCTGTGAAAATCACATTAAAAGAAGGTTTACGTCTACTAGGCATTGCAGCACCAGAAGAAATGTAATAAATTTGAATGGAAAAAGCCAATCCGTTTATACGGATTGGCTTTTTTTGGATGTAACGTAACTATATTGTTTCAGTTATGTTACTAGATGTCATCATTTCATCGTGAAATTATTTTAAAACAGCTTTTTTTGGAGCAAAACTAAGCATTTTGTGATAGAAAAGTGGGTTTTATGTTAAATTTTCCTATCAATTATACAGTTGTATTACATTATAACGACGTTTCTTAGATTCCCTAAAAAATATGTTAAAGTATAAAAGTTATTTAAAGTGATTCATAATAAATAGATTTTGATGCTGTTTGAAAGGGGAGTTTGCGTGTTTTCTTTAAGAAATTTAGACTTAGGAGATTATACAAATACGATGAAAAAAGCAATGCTTATGGCAACAGTTGCTTTAACTTCTTTGTCTTTTCAACATGTAGCAGCTGCAGAGGAAAAAACACATGATATTGAAACAATCTATCATGTTTATAATAAAGAACAATTTGTCGGAACAATCTCCGAAGAAGATAAAAATATATTAGACCAACATCTCGCAATAAAACTTGATCAAGTGAAAAAGCAATATCCAGATAAGGTTTTAGAAGTAGATAAAGATGTTACATATATTGAAGAAAATGTGTTTCATAATGATGAAGCTTATACGAGTGCACTTGAAGCATTGAAAAATAATGTACAAATTGAAGCACAAGCAACAGCACTAGTTATTGATGGAAAAGAAGTAGGATATGTAGCCACAAAAGAAGCTGCGGACCAACTTCTTCGTAAGTTTAAACTTCAATATGTAACGGCTGATGAATTAGCACAATTTGAAAATCAGACAGGAGACCAAGAGGCACCTCTTACAACTTCTGGTTCACGTCTTACAAGTTTAACGCTATCAAAGAATATTGAATTTGTTCAATCAGCTACTATTCCAACAAAGATTATGGATGAACAAGCAGCATTAGCGTTTTTAAATAAAGGTTCATATGAAGTGAAGAACTATACTATCCAAGAAGGCGATGTAATAGAAAACATTGCATCTGCATACGGATTAACGACAGACGAACTGTTAAAGCTGAATCAAGGTATGACAGCGGATTCTCTTTTACAAGTAGGGCAAGTGATTAAAGTAGCAGCACCTAGACCAGTTCTAGAAGTAACTGCTCAAAGAGAAATCTTTAAAAAACAAGCTATTCCATTTGAACATAAAATAGTTGAAAGCGACGATCTGAATAAAGGTGATTCAAAGCTTAAACAAGAGGGGCAAGTTGGTGAAAAAGCCACTCATTATTATGTAACGCAAACGAATGGTAAACAAGTAGCGCAAAATATACTAACAGATAAAGTAATTAAGCAGCCTGTGGCTGAAGTTCGTATAAAAGGTACAAAAGAAACTCCTTCAACAGGTAGTGGACAGTTTGCATGGCCAACAGTTGGTGGTTATATTTCAAGTGAAGTAGGTTACCGTTGGGGTAAAATGCATAAAGGAATTGACATTGCTCGTCCGAGTGATTTAACCATTAAAGCGGCAGATAACGGAGTCGTGGTTTCAGCTGGTTTTAATAATGGTGGTTATGGTAATCGTGTAGAAATTGACCATGGGAATGGTATGAGAACGACATATTCACATATGTCATCAATTAGTGTATCAGCAGGACAAACCGTTTCTGCCGGCACAAAAATCGGTGTGATGGGCTCCACTGGTAATTCAACAGGTGTTCATCTACATTTCGAATTATTTATTAACGGAAGAATTGCAAATCCGCTTGATTATTTATAAGAATACAAGGCAAGTGTGTAAGATTGAACAGATTTGGCAGCCTTCGGAAAATAGTTCCGAAGGCTGTTTTTATTAGGCTATAATCTTACATTCATTCTTGGTTATTTTGTAAAAGAAGTGTAAAACAAACAAGTGAACTCACTTATTAAAAAGATGAATTACACTTGTTATCATGATAAAGTAATAAGTATGACGATATTTATTTAACATAATTTAAATCAGTTTTTAATATATGCTGAAGAAGCAAATAATAAGATAAAGGAGATTTTAGCATGGAGAAAAAGATCCTTGTTGTGGATGATGAAAAACCAATTGCGGATATTATTGAATTTAATTTAAAGAAAGAAGGTTTCGAGGTTCATTGTGCTTATGATGGAAATGAGGCACTCGTGAAGGTAGAAGAACTTCAGCCAGATTTAATCTTACTTGATATTATGCTACCAGGACGCGATGGAATGGAAGTATGTCGAGAAGTACGAAAGAAATATGAAACACCTATTATTATGTTGACAGCGAAGGATTCAGAAATAGACAAAGTACTAGGGCTTGAACTAGGGGCAGATGACTATGTGACGAAACCATTTAGCACACGTGAATTATTAGCCCGTGTAAAAGCGAACTTAAGAAGGCAGCAAACATTAGTGAATCAAAGTCAGGAAGAAGACGAAGAGACTAAGGAAATTTCAGTTGGTTCGTTAACGATTCATCCTGATGCATACGTCGTATCTAAACGTGGTGAAACGATTGAATTAACACATCGTGAATTTGAATTGCTTCATTATTTAGCGAAACATATTGGACAAGTTATGACACGTGAACATTTGTTACAAACTGTATGGGGCTACGATTACTATGGTGATGTACGTACAGTAGACGTGACAGTGCGCCGTTTGCGAGAAAAGATTGAAGACAATCCAAGTCATCCAGGTTGGATTGTAACACGAAGAGGAGTAGGCTATTACTTACGCAATCCTGAACAGGAGTAAAATAAATGAAAAAAGTAGGTTTCTTTCGCTCGGTCCATTTAAAGTTTGTACTGATTTATGTATTGCTTATTCTTGTAGCTATGCAGATTATTGGTGTATATTTTATCGATCGATTAGAAAAGCGGCTTGTAGCGAATTTTAAAGAGTCATTAGAAGAAAAAGTGAATTTGCTAGCATATAACGTAGAAGAAGAAATGATAAAACCAAGAGAAGTTAAAGATAATAGGTTGGAAGATGATATTCGCTCGGTTTTATCAGACTTCTCTTCTAATGACGTTTCTGAGGTACGTATTATTGATAACCGTAGCCGTATTATCGGTACATCCGATCCTGATAAACAAGGGTATGTAGGAAAAAGAACAACTGAAGACTCTATTAAAAAAACATTAGGATTAGGAACAGAAATTAGTAAAGTATCATTAGATCGTCAAACGAAAAATAGAGTATGGGTCCTTTCAAAACCAATAAAATCCAAAAACGAGACGATTGGTGCGATTTACTTAGTTGCTAAAATCGAGAATGTGTATGTGCAGTTGCGAGAAATTAATAATATCTTTATGACTGGAACAGCTATTGCGCTTGTAGTAACAGCAGGACTAGGCATTTTACTCGCTCAAACGATTACTCGACCTATGTCTGATATGAGAAAACAAGCCTTGGCGATGGCGAAGGGGAATTTCTCTAGAAAGGTTAAAGTGTATGGTGATGATGAGATTGGTCAGCTTGCGATTACCTTTAATAATTTAACGAAAAAACTACAGGATGCGACTTCTACAACAGAAGGGGAGCGAAAGAAGCTATCATCTGTTCTCGCATATATGACAGATGGAGTAATTGCAACCAATCGAAAAGGACGAGTCATCCTTATTAATGAGCCTGCAGCTCAATTATTAAATGTTTCACGTGAAACAGTATTATCTATGCCCATTGTTTCATTACTAGGTTTAGAAAGCGATTATTCTTTTGAGGATTTACTAAGTCAACAAGACTCTCTTATTCTAGACTTTAGTACATCAGAGGAACATTACGTTCTTCGAGCAAATTTCTCAGTGATACAAAAAGAAACAGGATTCGTAAATGGACTAATTACGGTATTACACGATATTACTGAACAAGAAAAAATTGATTATGAACGCCGTGAGTTCGTAGCGAATGTTTCACATGAATTACGAACACCACTGACAACGATGCGTAGTTATTTAGAAGCATTAGCTGATGGTGCTTGGAAAGATGAATCAATTGCTCCCAATTTCTTAACTGTAACGCAAAATGAAACGGAAAGAATGATTCGTCTTGTAAATGACTTATTGCAGCTATCAAAAATGGATAGTAAAGATTATCGATTAAAGAAGGATTGGGTCAACTTTAGTAATTTCTTCAATCATATTATTGATCGCTTTGAAATAGGGAAAGAAGGTCATATTACATTTAAACGGGATATACCGAAGAAGGCGATTTTTGTAGATATTGACGAAGATAAGATTACACAGGTTCTATACAATACAATTTCAAATGCTATGAAATATTCTCCTGAAGGTGGTCAGCTTACTTTTCGTTTGAAGGAGTTAGATGGATTTATTGAAGTCAGTATTCAAGATGAAGGTGTTGGGATACCGAAGGACAAATTGGAGAAAATATTTGAGCGATTCTACCGAGTAGATAAAGCTCGAACTAGAAATCTAGGTGGTACTGGCCTAGGATTAGCGATAGCAAAAGAAATGGTGCTCGCGCATGGAGGAAATATATGGGCAACAAGTAAAGAAGGAAAAGGTACAACAATTTTCTTTACGCTTCCTTATGACCGAGATCAAGAGGATGAGTGGTTATGAATAAAGAATTAATCAAGACAATCCTTCTCACATTTTTAGTTTGTAATAGTGTTTTTTTGACATGGAGCATAGTGACATATTCACCTAAAATTGATCTTACAACGAAGGAACAGGTTATTCCGAATGTAGCGATTTCTAATAAGAAAGCGGAAAAAGACATTATTAGGCCTTCACTTATTATGGTTCATGAAGACGATGAGTATTATGGCAGTATAAAAGATGAAGATATTAATATGGTCTTAGATGAGATGGATGATTGGACTTTTTATAATTTTAAAGATGTAACAAATAGCATTACACAAAAAGTACAGTCATTTATCGATAAAAAAGCAATGATTGAATTAGTGTTTCCTGATAACGTACCATTTGCGATTTATAAAAAAGTCATTAAGGTAGAAGATCGAGAACTTCGCAGAGATCTTGAATTTGACCGCATTCTTATTAGTGCAGCTACGGGAAATGGAGAAGAAAATGAAGTTTATTTCGTCTCTACTGATCCTGAGAAGAAATATGTTTATAGATTTGATGTGAGTGCTTCACATTTAAAAAAGCTAACGAACCAGATACGTGAGAAAGCGAAGAAATTTGATCACTATACAGTAATTAATGCGACACCTAATAAAGCTCTCTATGTACCAGAAAATAAAGGTCAGTATCCTAAATATAAATACACTACAAAATTACTAGATGTAAATAAATTTAAAAATGCATTATTTCCAGATCCAGGCGTTGTGAAATCAGACCAAATTGTAAGAGGGCAAGAGTTTACAGGGGGATCGACATTTATGCGTGTGTTTTATGATACAATGGTGCTCAAATATGTCAATCCAGGCTTAAAAGAAACATATAAAACTGCAAAAGCTGATTTATTAGAGAACAGTATCGAATTTATTAATGAGCATTCAGGATGGGAAGATAATTATCGATTTGCTGAAATTAATCAAGACGAACAGAAAACGACCTTTCGGTTATATGTAAATGGCTTACCTACCTTCAATAACCAATTCATGTCTGAGCTTGTTCAAAAATGGGTAGAAGACGATCTAAAGTCATATTTTCGACCATTCTTTACATTAGAACTAGCCATATTATCTGAAAGTGATATGGTTACCTTACCTTCAGGGAAGGAAGCATTTCAACAAATTAGTTCGGTGGCTGAACCTAACTATGAAGCAGACTTGTTAGAGGATATGCAGATTGGTTATCGTATGGTTAAAGATATGGAAGCATTTCAGTATGACAATATTTCTTTGGAGCCCGCTTGGTATTACAAATATAATGGTGAGTGGAAGTCATTAACGTTGAAACAAACAGGAGGAATATCACGTGGATTGGAGTAAAACGAAAACCATTTTTATTGTAGTTTTTCTTGTTCTCAATATGTTCCTTCTGTATCAATATATTCAAAAAAGAAGTTCTAATGGTCTTGAAGTGATTGCAGAATCAACCATTGAAGATAAATTAAAAGAAAATGAAATTACGTATAAAACGTTGCCAAAGCAACCGAATAAAGAGCAATACTTAAGTGCGAAAAGTAAACTTTTTTCTGATGAGGAATTAAAAAAACTCAAAAATCAACGAGTTCAAAAAGAAAAAAATCAACAAATATATGCTTCAGAATTTAAGCCATTGCAATTAGGTGAAAAAATTCATTCGGAAGCGTTAGATTCTTTTGTAAAAGAAAATGTATTGCACGGAGATCAGTATCGGTTTTGGAAAGTTGACGAAATCGGTAACGTGATTATTTATTATCAAACATATAAAGGTAAGATGATTTTTAATAACAGTAGTGCAAAACTAGAGCTAAAAATGGATGATAAGAGACAAGTTATATCTTATACGCAAACATATCTAGATGATATTGACGAACAATTTAACGAAAAAGATGATGTTATACCAGCTATAAAAGCGATTGAAACATTATTTAATAAAGGAAGTATTCAGCCTAATAATGAAATTACTAATGTGGAATTAGGTTATATCAATATACTCCAGGATACGGCTTCACATATCTTGACACCGATTTGGCATGTAGAAATTAATAATGAGGATGATTTCTTTGTAAATGCGCTTGATGGTAGAATTATTGAATTTAATGATGGAGTGAATATCTCTGATGAATCGGATATGGATGATAAAAAATTAATATTGGAGTGAAGATTCATGACGATGCATTTTAGCGTTCTCGCAAGCGGGAGCACGGGAAATGCGTTTTATGTAGAAACAGAAGATCAGCGCTTTCTAGTAGATGCGGGCTTGAGCGGAAAAGGAATGGAAGGTTTATTTCAACAAATTGGGCGAAATCTTTCTGAACTTACTGGTGTACTAGTTACTCATGAGCATAGTGATCATATTAAAGGGCTGGGTGTAATCGCTCGTAAGCACAAGCTACCAATCTATGCGAATGAGAAAACATGGCATGCCATGGAAGGTTTAATTGGTGAAGTTCCAACTGAACAGAAGTTTACTTTTGATATGGAAACGGTTAAGACATTTGGTAGTTTAGATATTGAATCATTTGGTGTTTCTCATGATGCTGCTGAGCCAATGTTTTATGTGTTCCATCATAATGGTAAGAAAATTGCTCTAATGACTGACACTGGGTATGTCAGTGATCGAATGAAAGGCGTGATTGCTAATGCTGATTGTTTCGTATTTGAGAGTAATCATGATGTTGGGATGTTACGAATGGGACGCTACCCATGGAGCGTAAAACGTAGAATTCTTAGTGATGTAGGGCATGTATCGAATGAAGATGCAGCCTTAGCTATGAGCGAGGTTATTGGTGATCAGACGAAACGTATTTACTTGGCGCATTTGAGTCTTGATAATAATATGAAAGATTTAGCGCGTATGTCTGTTACTCAAACATTAGAAAGCAAAGGATTAATTGTCGGAGAAGGATTTTCATTATATGATACCGATCCGAAAACAGCGACCGATTTGGTGACTGTTTAAGATAAAAGGCTGTTCGAACGGGTGAATTCAAGTCACCGTTCGAACAGCCTTTTTTTACACGTTTGATTCAGGTGAATCCTATATAAACCCTTTATTAAGTATAGAGAATATATGTATTAACAAAGATGCAAACTAATCCACTGAAAGTTAAAAAGTATGAAAAGCGGCTATAATAATAAATATGATTAATTATGAGAGGACTGAGAGAATTGGATTACTACGATCACGATTATGATCAAAGACCAAAGCGTAGAGCGGGAAATAAAAAGGGGTATTTTTTTTCAGGTTTAATAGGCGTTATTGTTGGTGCTCTATTAGTTGGTTTAGTCTTTCCAGCAATGGGTTGGATGAATGGCACTAATGGTGCTAATGAAATCAATCATACAAATCAATCACCTGGAATTAAGCAAAATGTAGCTTTAAATGTTACAAGTTCGGTCACAGATGCTTATGATAAGGCAGCAGATGCTGTTGTCGGCATAACTAATATTCAAGAAGCTAGTATTTTTTCTCAAGGTGGCGAAGCGGGAACTGGTTCAGGTGTTGTGTACGAAAAAGCCAATGGAAAAGCTTATATTGTTACTAATCACCACGTAATTGAAGGTGCATCTGCACTAGAAGTATCGCTTTCAGATGGTACAAAAATTCCTGCGAAGGTGATTGGGAGCGATGTGTGGACTGACTTAGCTGTTATTCAAACAGATGCTAGTAAAATAAAAACAATAGCCGAATTTGGTGATTCTTCTTCATTGAAACCAGGTGAGCCTGTTTTAGCGATTGGAAATCCACTTGGCTTACAATTCTCTGGATCGGTGACACAGGGTATTATTTCAGGTTTAGAAAGAACGATAGAAATTGATATTAATCAAGATGGCGTTGTAGATTGGAATTCAGAAGTTATTCAAACGGATACTGCTATTAACCCTGGTAATAGCGGTGGTGCCTTGGTGAATTTAAAAGGCCAAGTAATTGGTATTAATTCTATGAAAATTGCAGAGCAAGCGGTTGAGGGAATTGGTCTTGCTATACCTATAAACTCAGCGATACCAGTTATAAAAGATATTGAGAAGTATGGAGAAGTGAAACGCCCATATTTAGGTGTAAGCCTAGCACCAATTGAAGAAGTAACGCAATATCATCGTGAAAATACGTTTAAGTTACCAGCAAATGTAACAACTGGTGTGGCAATTGTAGAGGTTCAACGAAATTCACCAGCAGCAAAAGCAGGTATTAAAGCGTATGATGTCATTGTTGAAATGGATGGAGAGAAAATTAAAGATCTCGTTAGCTTCCGAAAACATTTGTATATTGATAAAAAGATTGGCGATCAGTTGAAGGTTAAATTTTATCGGAACGGTAAATTAGAAAGTGCAACAATTACATTGCAAGGGGAAACATTATAAGTTTATGAAGAGTCGTGCATGCGACTCTTTTTTATTGGGGATAAATCAAGAAGAGTAAACATCAATCCAAAAAGACCGGTGATGGTTTTTCTTTGAATGCTAAGAAAGTATATAATTTTGTGCGGTGTCTAGCTCCAGCGCCCTGTGACTAGTAGATTTCGCTCATCTCCCTACGATAAGTCAACATCGAAAAAGGCTACCGCCTCTTCGTGTTTCCTTTATCTCAGTCGAAGTGCTCCAATCTATACGTCACAAAACGGGCGCTTCCGCTTTTCTTATTGTTGATAACTTTGCTTTTTATGCTATGATGACTAGTGTGAAGAATAAACTGTGTATAACTTATTGAATGGTTATTAGTTGTGGATAAATTTCGCATTTTTGAAAAAACTATAATTATCGAAGGATAAATAGTGAGGAAATAATACTAGATGGAGGAATAGGACAATGATCAATTGCTGCAAAGAGCACGTAGAATTAGCGTTAGATGTAATGGTAGACGAACATGAAGTAGCCCCAGTGCTTACAGAATTAACAGAGGAAGAAAAGTTGTCCACAACCTGTGAATATTGTAATAACAAAGCTATATATGTAGTAGGGAACTGATATTCCCATACGAAATGTGGACATCTATTGTGGATATGTGGATAAGTCCTGTGTATAAGTTGTTTGTAATATGTTTGTAAAGTGAGGATACCTGTGAATATCTCAATTATCACCGTAGGGAAACTGAAAGAAAAATATTTAAAACAAGGCATTGCTGAATATACGAAACGACTTTCAGCTTATGCAAAAATTGATATTATCGAATTACCTGATGAAAAAGCCCCAGAGAATTTAAGTGAAACAGATATGCTAATCGTCAAACAAAAAGAAGGCGAACGTATCTTAGCGAAAATTTCTCTAGATACACATGTCATTGCACTCGCTATTGAGGGTAGCATGAAAACATCGGAACAACTAGCGGAAAATCTTGATAAATTAGCGACATATGGGAAGAGTAAAGTTGCATTTGTGATTGGTGGATCGCTTGGCTTGAGTGATGAAGTGATGAAGCGTAGTAATGAGACTCTTAGTTTTTCGAAGATGACGTTTCCTCATCAACTGATGAGGTTGATTTTGGTAGAACAGATTTATCGAGCATTTCGGATTAATCGGAATGAACCGTATCATAAGTAACTGTAAGCCATAACCTTCAAGTAGGGTTATGGCTTTGTTGTGTTTATGTGAAATATATATATATCTAATGAGGGATACATTCATTATCTTGTTCTTTTGCTTTCTAAAACGTATATTCTCCAGATATCTCAAAATTTATCATAAGGACGGAGCATGAACGAATATCTTATCTTGAAAGTACTTATAACGAGTCGTGGGAAACGGGGCAAAAGGAGGAGATTATTTGTGAAAATAGGAGATAGTCAGTGGAGTAGTTATCTTGATGCGATAGAAGCTATCTTAGATAAAGGAATGGCGGCAAAGGAAGTGGTTTGCTCCATTACGACTGGCTTTCGCTTGATTCCTTCGTTACGAAATGCGCCAGGGCTAAACTCATATCATGCAACTGTGGCTGATATTGGCTACAGCTTTGATGCTGTTAGAGGAACGATAGAACGACTTCGTAGTGGCGAAATAATTCCTCTTGGAAAAGAAATGCTTGTTTTGGATCTCGATACTCTACGGATTAGTGAAATTCAGTTAAAGCCCAACTTTGAGCTAGTAGCAAAAGAATCTACATCGGACACCTTTTATTTAATTGAGCAAAGTCAATTTTTAAATCAGCAAATTACACATGTAGTCTATGAGGCTAACAGTTATGGAAAAGCTCTATTAGGAACGGAATGGAACGTGATTCTAAAACGCGTCCAAAGCGTTCAAGCTATTCCTCGCATTTAGATGACTATTTTTATAAGGGAGAGAAGGGAATGCCACATCAATCTTCTGTTCAAATGAGTGAAGAGGAAAAACAGCGTTTATTAGAATGGTGGGAGGCAACAGAGCAAGGTACAGTAGTAGTAAAGCGCTTAGTTTCAAATATTACAGAACTAAGATTAACTCCTGAATCAAGTCGTGCGGGTGGAATGATTTTGCTTTATCGTGCTGCATCGGAAGTTTCCTATGGTTATGCAGGAATGAGGGGCTGTATTCGTCGTGCTTTTACACCTGAATATTCGGAGTTTCTCAGGCACAATGTAGTTCAGTGCCACCGCTTTGCACGGAGTTCATCTGACGATACAAAGGTTCTCCTGGAACGAGTTGCTAAACAAATCCATGAGACAAATGCTATGCAGATTGTAAACAGAATCCGAGAAATACTTCGTGAAAATGATGCCGTTTTAATGGAAATCAAGAAGAAAGCGGATGCCTTTTTTGGGAAAGAAACCTTAAAAAAAATGCAAATGAAGGCAATGTAATTTAGTACCTTATCGGAAGAAGTAGATACCTTGTTTGAAACTGACCAATCGATTTAGATGGTAGAGGGAATGAATTCTACAATCAGTATGGTGAATTATAGAATGAAATGCGGCAAAACAAGAAATCAAGTAGAAGGCATATGTTATAAAACCTAGCCTGAGGTTCACAGTCACTACTTGAATTCTGTGAACCCTAATTACCTAGGAAATATTAAACTATTTTATGCGTTACTATCAATGCAAGCAACAATCCTCTCGCAAATTTCATGAGTAACTAGTGAATCATCAATAGAAGGATTAGGTATTTTATTATTTATTACACAATCAATAAAGTGATCAACTATTTGATAGAAACCACGCTTATACAATGTTGGTTCCCAATCTCCGAATTTCATTATATGTATGTCTTTATTATGATAATGCGTAGTTTCCACAAGACTATTTACAACCAATTTATCTCGTGCTGTCATATATTCAATGGTTTCTTCTGTTACACCTGTATTTCTATTCATGATACCTATTGCTGTACATCTTTCACCAATCAGTTGAATTACTAGATGTTCTAGTATGTCATCTTTTTTCAAATACTCTACTTTTACATCTTTTATAGTAGTATCCATTAAAAATCTAAGCGTATCGACTACATGTATAAAATCTTCAACTACAAATCTTCTTACATATTCGGGAAAAGCAAATCGGTTTTTTTGCATAATAATGAGGTTGGCTTGACCATGTTCTTTTAGCTCTTTTACTCTAGGTATAAATCTTCTATTGAAGCCAACCATGGCTAGCTTCCCACTCTCTTTTGAAAGGTTTACTATTCTTTCAGTTTCTTGAAAATTCATGGATATAGGTTTATCTATATATACATGAATTCCATTTAAGAGTAGTTTTTCTGCTATTTCAAAATGAGATGCTGTAGCGGTACTTACAAAAGCTGCATCAATATTCGTTGTGATTAGTTCTTCCACAGTTTGAACTTTTTCTTGAATACGATACTTTTTGGATAAGTTGTTTAAGGTTGTTACGTTTCTAGTGCAAAGGACAAGCTCAATGCCTTCTTTTTCGGAAAGTACCGGTAGATATGCTTTTTGAGCGATATCACCTAATCCGATGATTCCAATTTTCATGTTTATCACCTCATGTGAATTTCGAAAACTAATATAATTATTCTAGTATAAACAATAGTATGAAATTAAGTATTTAATTTCAAAATAAAATACCAATAACGTCTTAACCGACCATCTGTTGTAAACACCTTGATTATTCAGTATACTTTTCTCAAGAGTAATGGTTATTACATAGATAAAGGATGAGTATAGATGACTTTCGAAGAAGTATTACCACGTTTAAAGAACGGTGAAAAAGTAATTCGTGAAGGTTGGCCTGGTGCAGAGTTATATGTAAAACTTGTAGGGCAAAGCGAACATGATGGGGAGAATTTAAACCCATACTTTTTAATTAATGTACAAGGTGAAGGCTATACAATGTTTACGCCTACTGTATGTGATTTATTAGCTGAAGATTGGAAAATAGTTGAATAATAATAGAGCCCATGAATTATCGTGGGTTTTTTTAATGAAGGTGATGTTATGAAGTTTGAAGAATATGCAGGAAAAACAGTATTTGTAACAGGAGCTGCCTCTGGAATCGGTGAAGCTCAAGCCCTTGCCTTTTTAGACAACGGAGCGAAGGTATTCGCACTGGACATGGATAAACAAGGCTTGCTAAAGATAAAAAAGAAGTATGAAGGACGCTTCGATTATAGTGTTGGTAGTGTGTCTAAGATGGAAGAGGTTCAGCAAGCCGTTGGAAAAGCGTCGGATAAATATGGATCAATTGATATATTGCTAAATACAGCTGGCGTTTTAGATGGATTTGCGAAGACGCTTGATACAGATGAAGCTCTTTGGAATCGAATTATGGATACGAATGTGAAAGGTACATATTTAGTGACTAATGCCGTTTTACCAAATATGTTGAAGCAAAAATCAGGCATTGTCGTAAATATGGCTTCTATTGCTGGGCTTGTTGCAGGTGGTGGCGGAGCTGCTTATACGGCATCGAAACATGCGATTATTGGCTATACGAAACAGTTGGATTATGATTATTGTCGTGAAGGAATTCGAGCAAATGCTATTGCACCTGGTGCCATTCAAACGCCAATGAATAAAGCTGATTTTGAAGGTGAAGGAGAAATGGCAAAGTGGGTGGCGAATGAGACACCTGCTGGACGCTGGGCGCAGCCGAGTGAAGTAGCGAACTTAACGTTATATTTAGCTAGTCGTGCAGCTGATTATATGCATGGAACGACTGTGCCAATTGATGGTGGCTGGATTATGAAATAGCATTTTCAAGAATTAATTCTTCTGTTATAATACGCTGGTAAGCAAAATCTTTGCTTGCACTACGGCACTTCTGACGGAGCGACAAACTCCCTTCCTTTGGTCGTAGTTATTACTAAAGTAGTGTATAAGCTACTTTACAAAGGAGAATTTAAATTGAATACGTCTATTTCAAAAGATTCATCACGGACGTCTGTAAGCGAACTTACGAAGACGTCACTTGTAGCTGCCTTGTATGTGGCAGTGACAGTTGTCATATCTGTTATTAGTTTTGGTGCAGTACAATTGCGATTATCGGAAATGTTT
This sequence comes from Bacillus massiliigorillae, assembly GCF_000380245.2. Taxonomy (GTDB): domain Bacteria; phylum Bacillota; class Bacilli; order Bacillales; family DSM-1321; genus Bacillus_AD; species Bacillus_AD massiliigorillae. Next base: position 88,699 of record NZ_HG428747.1, on the reverse strand, counting down.
AACTATTTAGCGTTGTATAATAAACGTTATGTTGTTGGAGTTACTTTAGGAGTTATACTTGCCAATTTCATGTCTCCTACGTGGGTTCTTGATGTACCAATTGGTGGTATCTCAACATTTCTCGTATTAATTCTGTGTCGTGCAGTTACAAAAAAGATTGCAAATGATATTTTGAAAATGGTCATTACCGCGTTAATTTTCGCTGTATCAATGTTTACAGTAGCAGGACAATTAACTATTCTTTTTGATCTTCCATTTTGGCCGACGTACTTAACGGTTGGAATTGGTGAACTATTGTCTATGACTATTGGTGGTATGGCAATTTATTTTATAAATAAAAAAATCGATTTAACAAAATAAATGAAAAGGAATTATCCTGCATGGAAGTGGGGTAATTCCTTTTTTTATATTTTAAGAAAGTTTACCTTCATTAAAGGAATAAAGTATAAGAAAAGACATCGACTTTCGCCATTAGGGGCGATAAGTCGTGTTTTTCTAAATATCATGGTGTAGGCTAAAGAAGAGTATGAAGAAAGAAGGCTAATACCTTTGATTAAATTAACGAAAGTATTACAAGATAAATTAAGTAACCTACCGGATTGCCCTGGAATTTATAAAATGTTAGATGCTAGTGGAAGTATCATCTATATTGGGAAAAGCAAATGCTTGAAAAAAAGAGTGAAATCCTATTTTGTTGAGTCTCCAAAGTGGGAAAAAGTAATCAAAATGCAGCCTTTTATAAAAGACTTAGAAATAGTCATAACTGATACACATTTAGAAGCAATGCTTCTTGAATGTAAACTAATTAAAGAGATTCAGCCGTACTTCAATGTTCAAATGAAAAATGATAATCGCTATGTATATGCCAAAGTCGGAATGGATGAGCGTTCAGCACCTTTAAGCGTCGTTTATCAAAGAGAAGAACATTGCTATGGTCCATTTCGTAGGAAGCATACTTTACAACAAATGATTGATGCGCTAAAAAATATTTATCCTATCCAAAAGAACAAGCAAAAGTATGAATTTGAATATCATGTATTACCCATTTCAATGACAAGTGAAGAAAAAGAGAAAAATAGACTCGTCATGAATGAGCTATTTTTAGATGTCAAAAAAATGGAGCGCTTCGTCAAGCAGTTAGAGAAAAAGATGCAAGAAGCAGCGGTTGATTACCGTTTTGAAATGGCATCAAAGTATCGAGATATCCTACAAGCTATTCAATATTTAAAAAGTGGAATAAACCGTAATCGGGAGTTCCTTGAGAAGAGTATCTTATTGAAATTGGAGATTTCCGACGGATATAAATTAATATTTGTAGCAAAAGGACAAGTTATTGATAAGCAATGCTTTACTAGAATAACAGGGCAAGATCAGGAAACATTTGTTGAGCGTGCCATAAAAAAAAGCAACGCGATAGACATCAAGAGTAATGAAAAAAGTAACATAGATTATCATGATATATTACTTGGCGAAATTATGAGTTTACCAGATGAATCTGTTATATTGCTTGAAGATATAAGCTTTTCAAATTAAACCGAATATGAAAACTTCAAATTTAGCTTCGAAATACATTTAAGAAAAAGTAGAGGAAGCTATCTTAGGCCGCTACTTTTTCTTGTTATTGTCATAGTAAGAAAACGTCGTATTTTAATAGCTTTATTAACTTTCTTTAAAAGTATATGTGTGGAAAAAATTCCTTACATCCTCAATTTTTATTCCTAAATTCTTCGCTTCTAAAATAAGTGTGATCCATTCTTTATCGAGCATAGTTAGCAATGCACCCCCTGATAACCCTTTTGGGCAATCGTTATGTAATATAGTTTAGTGTTTTACTTAATGCTTTTATTGTTTTCCCTGTTTATATGATGACTATTGTTATAAATAACTTTATTTGATGAAGGTTAAAATTGGGTAAAGTTTTATCAAGGAAATAAAAATAGTTCTTTTTACGTATGTTAAAGGTTTGGAACATCACGTTAATACATGGGAGTATAGGTTTAACACTATTAGCATTAGGGAGAAATTAACTATGAATATATAATGTATTTTTGATAATATGAAGAAAAAGAGAGATAAAATTATACTTAAATAATTTATGAACAGTTACGTGCATATTAACATGCAGATGATTATAGAGAGCTACTGTTTTGGACATGATGAGAATCTTCTTGGTTCTCATCATTTATTTTCTCTAAAAAGAAAGGAACGATACAATATGGGAAATGTACAAAACGTATTAGAGAAGGTAAATCACGAAGAGGCAAGTTGTGTACAGGAATGGGTCAATCAATATAAATCTTATACTGAACTAGGACAATGTGCTGCGTATATACCTGCTTTAAAAAGAGCAGATCCATCACAATTAGGTATTTGTATGATGGGTGCAGATGGTTCAATGATTAAAAGTGGAGATTGTGAAGTACCATTTACATTACAAAGCATTTCTAAAGTCATTAGTTTTATTGATGCTTGTATGGAGCATGGCATTCCATATGTGTTGGAGAGAGTAGACGTGGAGCCAACTGGTGATGCTTTTAACTCGATTATTCGTTTAGAGATGCATAAGCCTGGTCGGCCATTTAATCCAATGATTAATGCTGGTGCAATTACAGTTTCTGCATTACTTGGTGGTAAATCTCCTCAAGAGAAAGTAGATACCTTATGCGCATTTATTGAGAAAATGATTGGAAAACGACCAGTAGTAAATGAGGAAGTATTTGAATCGGAATGGCATACAGCTCATCGAAATCGTGCACTAGCACATTATTTGAAAGAGACAGGTTTTCTAGAATGTTCCGTAGAAGAAGCTTTGGAAGTTTACTTACGACAATGCTCTATTGAAGTAAATGCAGAAGATATAGCAATGATTGGATTAATTCTTGCGTTAGACGGTTATCATCCAATTAAAAAGGAGCAAATTTTTTCTAAAGAAATAGCTAGAATAACAAAAGCGTTGATGGTGACTTGCGGTATGTATAATGCTTCAGGGAAATTTGCAGCGTTTGTTGGTGTTCCTGCTAAAAGTGGAGTGTCTGGCGGTATTGTAGCAGCTATTCCACCAAGTGTTAAATCGGAAGATACACCATTTCCAAATGGTTGTGGAATCGGGATTTATGGACCGGCTATAGATGAATTTGGTAATAGCGTAGCGGGTGTGAAATTATTGGAACACGTAGCTAAAACATGGGATTTTACTATTTTTTAGTTGTACTTTTTTTACGATAACTTCATATTATTTTATCTCAAGCCATTCTATATATTTAGAATGGCTTTTTAGTATAGATTTTATAAAATTACTAAAATTAAGAAAAAAATGTATTGCTAGCGTTTGAATTGTCTGATATATTTCTATCTGATAATGATAATTATTTTCAATTATGAATAACGGGGGATTTCTTACAATGAAAAAGGGTATATTCGGGATGCTGTTCTTATCTGCATTATTTGTTTTAGGGGGATGTTCAGAAGATAAGGCAGAACCAGTAACAAAGAAAGAAGAAGTAGCAAAAGATCATGGAAATCATGATGCAAAAACACAAGATGAATCAAAATCAACTAGTGAAAATGACGCTAAAGTAAAGGAATTATTGAAACAATTCCCTTCAGAACAACCAAAATCAATCGTAACAACATCTGTTTCGATTGTTGAAATGTTAAATGTTTTAGATGTTAAACCAGTTGGAATACCAACTTCAACTCATAAATTACCGGAAGGCTTCGATACAATTACGCAAATCGGGTCTACGATAGCGCCTGATGTAGAGAAGATTGCAAGTCTAAATCCGGATATTATTATCGGACCAGAATCAATTGAAGAGAGTTTAGAAAAGAAAATCAAGCAAAGTAAGGTAAAGAGAGCATATATTCCAACTGATTCTTATGAAGAATTGAAAATCTCATTAGAAGTGTTAGGAAAAACATTGCATAAAGAAGATAAAGCTAAGGAATATCTTGCACAATTAGAAGAAAAAGAAAAGGCTGTCTTGGAAAATAGTAAAGGGAAAACTGCACCGAAAGTGATGATGTTATTTGGTTCTGGTGAATCATTCATGCTGATGAATGAAACAACGTATGTGGGTAGTTTAGTGAAGAAATTAGGCGCAATTAATATTGTAAATGAAGCTACGGAATCGACAGAAGCATACGTACCAATGAATATGGAAGATGTTATTGCGGCTAATCCAGATGCGATTCTTCTTGTATCACATGGTGATCCAACAGCAGCATTAGAACAATTTAAAGCTGAAGTGAAAAAGAACGGTGCATGGGAGAAATTAAATGCGTTTAAAGAGGATCGTGTTCAAGCTTTAGACTACGAAATTTTCGGATATGCTTCAATTGAAAAGGCAACTACAGGATTAGAGAAACTAAACGAGATTTTATTTAAGTAATCCGTTCTAGAATGAGGGTTGAAAGAAATGGAAGTTAAACCGAGGAAAAAAATCAGCATTGGTGTAACCTTTGTTCTATTAATTGCTTTCATCATTATATCTATAGGTATAGGTAGTGTATATATTTCACCTACGGAAACCATTAAAACAATCTTTGGTTCTGGAGAAGCGTTGTCTGAAACAATTGTTTGGGATTTACGAATTCCAAGAGTACTTATTGCTGTTTTAGTAGGAATTAATTTCGCTATTTCAGGTGCATTACTACAAGCAGTAATGAGAAACCCTCTAGCAGATCCAGGTTTAACAGGCGTTTCAAGTGGAGCAGCCGTTACTGTTTTATGTATTATGTTACTTTTCCCAAGCCTCGGTCAGTGGATTCCACTGGCAGCTGTAATTGGAGGGGGAGTAGCTGTTACGATAGTGTACGCGCTAGCATGGAAGAAAAATGGCATATCCCCTGTTCGGATCATTCTTTCAGGAGTAGCTGTTAATGCCGTATTCGGTGGTATAACGGGCTTATTATCGATTCTTTATAGCGACCGACTTCCTTCTGCACTGCAATGGTTGAATGGAAGCTTGTCTGCAAAAGGGATGGGAGATGTTAGTATACTGTTTCCTTATTCGTTAATTGGCTGGGTTCTTGCATTGTTTTGTATTCGTTCTGCTAATATTTTGAGCTTGGGTGAAAACGTGGCTGTGAACCTGGGAGAAAATACGAATCGAATTCGTATTGTGCTTTCTTTTGTAGCAGTGTATTTAGCAGCCATTTCTGTTTCAGTTGTCGGTTTATTAGGATTTGTAGGGCTGATTGTGCCACATATGTCTAGGTTTTTAGTTGGTTCCAATTATCGCCTGTTATTGCCAATGAGCATGGTATTAGGTGCAGTCGTACTACTAGCAGCAGATACAATTGGCCGTTCCTTATTTGCACCTTTAGATATTCCAGCAGGTATCGTAATGGCAATGGTAGGGGGACCATATTTTTTATATTTAATGAGAGCGGGTGACATTTAATATGCTTAAAGCTCAATCATTGGATATTAGCTATGATCATAAAAAGATATTAGATGATTTTAAGATAGACGTTGAAAAAGGTGAGATTGTTTCGATTATTGGTCCGAATGGTTCGGGGAAATCTACAGCGTTGAAAGCCATGTCTAGACTGATTCCAGTCCAAAAAGGGAAAGTTTTTTTAGATGGTAAAGACCTTCAGTTGTTAAAGTCTAAGTCTATTTCAAAAGTGATGAGTGTGTTATTCCAATCAAATGAACCACCAGCTGATATTACAGTCGAGGAACTAGTACAGTATGGTCGCACACCTCATAAGAAATGGTATGAACGAACAAAAGTAGAAGACTTAGATATCGTCGATTGGGCAATTGAAAAAACAGGATTAACCGCTTTAAGAAATCGGCAAGTAGCTTCACTTTCAGGCGGAGAGGCGCAGCGAGCATGGATTGCAATGTCTTTAGCACAGCGACCTAAGCTATTACTTCTTGATGAGCCTACTACATACTTAGATATCGCTCATCAACTTCAGCTATTAGAATTAATTCACGCCGTTAATCGTGAGTTGGGTATGACCATTGTGATGGTGTTACATGATTTAAATCAAGCTAGTATATATAGTGATAAAATTTGTGTGCTCTCAAAAGGAATCGTAGTGAATTATGGTACACCTGAGGAAGTAATGACCAAGGATATGATTCGTACAATATACGGAGTAGAGTGCGAGATTGACTCACATTATCAGCATAGAAAACCACGTATTAATTTAGTTGGTATTTCGCCAGTTGTAGCGAACTAGGAGGAGAGTAAATGGTAAAGCAAATAGATCTTGCTCAAAAAAAAGAACAGTACTTAGAGTTCATCAATACGCGTAAAACGATTGTCATTAGTTCAAAAGATAATAATGGTGACCCATTTATTAGTTATGCACCTTTCGTGAAACATGATGGAAAGTTTTATATTTATATTAGTAAAATATCAGACCATTACCAATATATCGAAGAGAATGATTTGATTCATATTATGTTACTTGCTGATGAGCACGGTTCGTCCAATTTATTTGCTCGTGAGCGAGCTCGCTTCCAATGTACTTCTGAAAATCTTGGTAATGAAGGATACGAGGAAATCTTCACTGAATTTGAAAATATTCATGGAAAGCCGATGATGGGCGTTTTACGAGGATTGGATTTTTCATTGTTTGAATTAGTTCCTCAAGAAGGTCGATTTGTTGTTGGGTTTGGCCAGGCGTTTGATATTGATGTATTGGGAGAAAGATTTTTACATGTTGTAGTAGATAAAACGAAATAAAAAAAGGTGAGCAAGTAGTTCGTGTAACTTGCTCACCTTTTTTTATATAGTTAAATTGTTTATTAAAATACTTTATCGCCATTAAAGATTGAATTTTTAACAACTACGTAATCTACTGTGCGAATAGCATCTAATGTATTTCCACCAGCGTAAGAAATAGAAGATTGCAAATCTTGTTGCATTTCTACTAGTGTATCTTTTAGAGAACCTTTGAATTCAACAAACATTTTTTTACCTTCAACATTTTTCTTCTCGCCTTTTTGGAATTCAGACGCTGAACCAAAGTACTCTTTATATAGATTTCCATCTTTCTCTACAGTGATTCCTGGAGATTCCTCATGACCAGCAAATAAAGAACCAATCATGACCATACTTGCACCGAATCGAACAGATTTAGCAATATCACCATGCGTACGAATGCCGCCATCTGCGATAATAGGTTTCGTTGCTGCTTTTGCACATAGACGTAGAGCTGCTAATTGCCAGCCACCTGTTCCGAATCCAGTTTTGATCTTTGTAATGCATACTTTACCTGGTCCAATACCGACTTTCGTAGCATCAGCGCCAGCATGTTCTAATTCTCTCACTGCTTCAGGTGTTCCTACATTTCCTGCAATTACAAAGCTAGTAGGTAGGTAATCTTTAATATGTTTAATCATATTGATTACTGCATTGGAATGTCCATGTGCAATATCAATTGTAATAAATTCTGGTATAAGCTTTTCTTCTGCAAGTTGTTTAACGAAGCTATATTCTTCTGGTTTAACACCAACACTGATTGATGCAATTAGACCACGTGATTGCATGTCTTTAATAAAGTTCAAACGCTTTTCAGGTTGGAAACGATGCATGATATAAAAGTAACCGTTTTCAGCTAAAAACATAGCAATTTTTTCATCAATGATTGTCTGCATATTTGCAGGTACTACAGGTATCTTAAAAGTATGTCCACCTAATGTTACACTTGTGTCGCACTCAGATCGACTATTTACTATACATTTTGCGGGAATTAATTGAATGTCTTCATAATCAAATACTTTTCTCATTAGTATACACCTCTAAATACGAACGTTATTATATTTTGGTGTTGAAATCGTTCGCCCAATGGTAATTTACATCATTTTGAACAGTAAGTCAAAGCTTTTGCCTTTTTTCTAAAAAAAACCATGTTTTTAGTAAAGATATTCATCAGCTATAAACGAATTATTACTTTATTTTTAAAACAAAATGATGAGTTACGTGGATTTTATGCTGGTTTGTCAATACAAGAAGACTATGATATTATACAAGCCTATGAGGAGATACCTAGATATTGATTGGTCAATTCCTATCTCATAATAGTTTTCAAGTGATTTTCTTAAAAATGAAATCAATTATATATATTGAAATGAAAAATAAAGAATGGAGAATAGATGAAAATGAATAACTTACCAAATTGCCCAAAATGTAATTCAGAGTATACGTATGAAGATGGAACACTTTTAGTTTGCCCAGAATGTGGTCATGAGTGGACTTTAGGCTCAGAAGTTGAAAACAACGAAGATGTAAAAGTTGTGAAAGATGCGAATGGTAATGTTTTAAATGATGGCGATGCTGTAACGGTTATTAAAGACCTTAAAGTAAAAGGAAGTTCATCTGTTTTGAAACAAGGTACAAAAGTAAAAAGCATCCGTCTAGTAGATGGTGATCACGATATTGATTGTAAAATTGATGGTTTTGGTGCGATGAAATTAAAGTCTGAGTTTGTTAAGAAGATTTAAGAAACGAATTTGTTTTGAAAGAAGCAAGATGCTCCCCATGCATCTTGCTTCTTTATTTTGGTCAATGAATAGCGGATAGCTTATGTTTGTTGCGTGTTTGAACGATATGAACTATATATATGATAAGAAATAGCACCATACATAAGCTAGAAACTCGATACATAAATGCATAGCTTGTGGCTGTAACGATGGCGCTTAAAATCACAGTTCCTAAGGCAACTCCTATATCCATAAAGGATAGAAAAGTGTCACTTTAAATACATAATATATAGTTCTTCTTCTAAACCTCGTCCATCCCACATACAATGAAATATCTTAAGAGTAAACTTCTTAGTAGTAAGATATGTAACGGCATGGATAGAAAGGAGATGGCTATGGATTGTGTTGATTTAGTGGAGCTTTTTGAGATGTATCGCATTTTAAATAAACGGTGGTCTCAAGAATGGAATAAGGTGAGTGAGGAAAATCATTCTACTACACATGCTTTAGCTTTAGAATTTTTGAGTGCTGAAGGAAAGCAAACAGCATCTAATCTAGCTATTTCTCTTTCTGTTACTACTGGAGCAGTTACGGGGATTGTCGATAAGTTAGTGAAGAGTGGGTTAGTCAAACGAACTCGCGATATGAAAGATCGCCGAGTCGTGTATATGGAAATTACAGAGCAAGGTATGAAGCTTTTAAAACCATTAAGAGAGAAGCGAATGCGATTAATGGAAGGGTTTCTTGCATCGCTATCAGAGTCAGAAATGCAGATATTACTACAAATAAACAGGAAGTTATATAACTACACCAAATAGAGTCATACGTTCTTAAATTTATATCGGAAGTGAGGAAAATATGAATGGAATGGGATGCTAGTTATGATGTTTTAGTAGTTGGATCTGGAGCTGCTGGTTTAACGACAGCACTCGCTGCAACGTTGAAAGGATTATCTGCTTTGGTATTGGAAAAGACCACTCATTATGGTGGATCAAGTGCTCTTTCAGGTGGCGCAATTTGGGTTCCTCTTAATCGTTATTTAAAGGAAGCCGGTGTAGAAGATACATTAGAGGAAGTGGGAGCGTACTTAGATGCGATTATTGGTGACCGTGTTCCAGCTAGCTTGAAAAAAGCCTATCTTACTCGTGGATCAGAGATGGTAGATTTTTTACACAGTCAAACCGATCATATGCGCTTTGAATACACGCCAGCATATTCGGATTATTACCCAGAAATGCCAGGTGGATTTCCGGGGGGAAGGTCAGTAGAGCCTGTAATATTTGATTTGCGTAAATTAGGTGATGAACGTAAGTTAATGCGTCGAGCTAATTTACCAACGTACGGTATGGTGATGAACTCTTATGAATTTCATAAAGTAAATATGATTAAGCGAACTTCAAAGGGAAAAGCCATGTCTTTAAAAATTGGTATGCGTTTGATGAAAACTATTTTTACAGGATATAAACCAGCAGCTCTTGGTGAAGCGCTTGTGGCGCGATTACGATTATCACTTAAAGAAGCGGGTGGCTCTGTTTGGTTATCTACTGCTTTCTCGGATTTTATTATTGAGAACGATAAAGTGGTCGGTTTAATTGTTGAGCGTAATGGGAAGAAATTACGAATTAAAGCTCGCCGTGGCGTTGTATTAGGTGCCGGTGGCTTTTCACATAATCAACAATTTCGAGAAAAATATTTGCCTTCGCCTACTTCAACAAGCTGGACATCGGCAGCTGAAGGACAAACAGGTGATATTATTGAGGCGAGCCTTCGTGCAGGTGCCAAGTTTGATTTGATGGATAAAGTATGGGGAGCACCATCTGCAGTGCCACCTGAAGGAAAACCATTTTTCTTAGTAGCGGAACGAGGTATACCGAACATGATTGTTGTTAATAGCAACGGTGAGCGCTATCTTAATGAAGCTGCTCCTTATCATGACTTCATTGATCAAATGTATGAGAATGATAAACCAGGTGCAAGGACTGTGCCTTCGTGGTTAATACTTGATCAAACTGCAAGAAGCCGTTATATTTTCATGGGATTATTCCCTGGGCAAAGTTTTCCGAAGAGGTGGATTGAGAGTGGATATATTAAGGTAGGGAACTCTATATCAGAATTGGCTGAGAAAATGAAGGTACCCGTAAATAATTTAGTAGATACAGTTGATCGCTTTAATTCATTAGCTCGGGCGGGTAAGGATGAAGACTTCCAGCGTGGTGATAGTGTGTACGATCATTATTACGGAGACCCGACTTTACCAGCTCCTAATTTGGCACCACTTGAAAAAGCTCCTTTCTATGCTGTCCCAATTTACCCAGGTGATATTGGAACAAAGGGAGGAGTTGTTATTGATGAGAATGCAAGAGTATTAAACAATAATAATGAGGCTATTCAAGGACTGTATGCAGCGGGTAATTGCTCGGCAGCGGTTATGGGTGAAACGTATGCTGGCCCAGGAGCAACACTTGGACCGGCAATGACATTTGGTTATATTGCAGCTGATCATATGGCAAATCATATCTAGATAGCCATAGTCATGCATGATATATAAAGAAAACCGCTCGAATTCAATGAAAGAGCGGTTTTTTTAGTCTATTTTATTTCAATATAAAGCTCATTAAGAATGGTTTTTGCTGAGTAAGCTGTTTCATCTAATTCTTTTTGAATAAAGGATTGTATTTGTGATTGGGTTAGATCATACATTACTTCAATTTCTTTTGAGAAGAGACGAACTTCTTTCTCCAGTAATTGAGATAATGGTGAGGGTGCTTGAGGTTGTAATGATGTCTTTGCGAGAGTTTGCTCAAGGCCTTTTAAATAATATTCTAATGGTCTTGCACCTACAATTTTTGTTCCTTTATTCTCTTTGTTAATCATGATAATAGATGGAAATCCTCGAACACCAAGTGAACGTGCTAGAGCAAAATCTTGTTCTAGTAGTTGTTGACCTTTACCTTGTTCTGCTTCTTTCAAGATGGCTTCTCCGTCTAAGTTAAGTTGATTTACAATCTCAATAAGTACAGATGCTTCACCAATGTTTTGGTTGAATACAAAAACCGCTTCTCGTGTACGGCGTAAGAAAGTGGTAGCAAGTTGCTCATCCTTTTGCTGAATAACTTTAAACACACGTGATGGTGGGTAAGAGGATTGAATAGGATTGGTTAACCATAGTGAGCCATCAATAGGCATACGAGCATGCTCACCAACTTCTCTCCAGTGCCCGGCTACATCAGCAGGTTTGCCTATGCCGTTTTTGACATCGGCAAAGCCATTCCAGCTTTCCAATAAACCACCCATAACTGTTTGGATGTTGAAATACTGACCATATTGCTTCTCAAATCGTCGCAAAACAGGCTCTAATGCCCAGCAATGTGAACAGATAGGATCTGTTACATAGTAGACTGTAATCTTTTCGTTGATTGTGTTGAAATCAATCAATTGTACAGCATCTTCTCCTGCATCCCCACATATCCCTGTTTGTAAATCACAGTTCATATTATTCATGTTCATATACCCCTTTTTTCTTATCGATTTTGTAATCGTGAGCCCATTGTTGGATAGGCTCTAAAGCCTTCGTCAGCGAATTTCCCTTTTCCGTTAGTTCATATGAAATTGAAACTGTTGGTTTGGTCGTTACTTTTTTTTCAATAAGACCGAACTCTTCTAATTCAGATAATTTTAATGAAAGAGCTCTTGGCGTAATATCTGTCAAATCTCTTTTTATTGCAGAAAAATGTGCTGATCCCTCTGGACAAAGAGATAGGTAGTGAATGATTAAACCATTCCACTTTCTTCCTAATATTTGCAGTGAGTATTCTAAGTAAGGACAAATTTCCATTTCTAACACCACCTATATAAAAAGTATATCTAGTATAAAAAATATATCAAATAATATGATTTCAACACAACCTGGGTAATACTATATAGATTTGCTACAATGGTGAATGACAATTAGGGAACTTAAAGGAGTAATTCAATGAACTCAACTAAAACGATAATTGAAAAATTAAATTTAAATAAATATCCAAGCAAAGCGATTCTTCATATTCCTGAAGATATACATGACTTTCAAGAACTACAGTATGATACATTCCTGGAAAAAGAAAAGTATGATTTAATTTTCACCTTCATTTTTAGTGAAGCAGACTTTCTGAAACGGTTACAGCAGTTTATTGATAAGCAATGTATGAATGACAAAGGATATGTCTTCTTTGCTTATCCGAAAAAGAATAATCGACAATATAAAGAGTATATTGAGCGTGATCGCTTCTTTGAAATCATTCCAGTAGATGAAGAAGGTTATGTGAAGGGTAGTGAGCTAAAATTTTCTCGCATGGTAAGCTTTAATGATGTTTTCACAGTGGTTGGTTTAAAATCAGAAGTGAAAAAAGCAAAAAGTACAAAGAAAAGTCAATGCGTTGATGATTATATTGAACATGTGGATGACATAAAACAATATTTAACTAAAAATGAGGAATTATTATCTTTCTATAATAGTTTAACTTTCGGCTATCAAAAAGACTGGGCTCGTTATGTATATAGTGCCAAAAGAAAAGAAACACAGGAAAAACGATTAGCCGAAATGGACACGATTTTAGGAGAAGGATATAAATCCATAGACTTATATCGAAGACGAAGTAAATAAAAATTTAAAGGACGTGCAAACATTAATTGCACGTCCTTTTCTATATTACTGACTACGAACGAATAATAATAATCGCTCTAGCCATTCTAAATCCACTTTCATTTGATTATGTGTATATGACTGTATGAGATGAATAGCGGGAGTAGAGTCCGGGTGAATCTCATCCCATAGTATATCATACCGTTCTATCTTTTCTTTTAACTTGTTAATAATTTCTTCGAGTAAGAAGGCTACTTTATTTGTATCAACATATTTTAAAAAAATCGTTGATGAGAATAAGGAAGAAATAGAAGTATAGTTTTTAAAACTATTATAGATTTTTTGTTCTAATGCTTCTCTACCTTTTGCAGTAATGCCATATGTGGTTTTATCAGGTCTATTTTCATCACGTATAACTTCGATTTTTTCGATACAGCCCTGCTTGAGAAGAGATTCGAAGTTATAGTATAGAGTACCATCACTGATTTTTGACAATTCATCAATATTATTTTTCTTGAACATTTTTTTTATGTCATAAGGATGATGGTTTCCTGCACTTAGAACGCCTAAAATAAAAATTTGTAGTGACATAAGCAGGAGCTCCTTTACACAATAATATGGAGCCAAGCTTGTTGGCTCCATATTACAGTTTACACTAAATATACTTAAGCGGCATGATTTATACTTGATTTGCTTAATTCTTTTGTTGGTTGCAATGTATAGATGACTAATACAATCAGGAAGCATACAGCAGTCGTAATTGCTAATCCAATAAGATGTTCTGCAATTTTTCCTCCGCCGAACATGACACTTAAGTCAACTTGTACAGTATAAAACATGATAGAAATGTAGCTGAAAAACTTGAAGAAGCCAGGCATCATGCCTTGTGTTAATACTGCACCACTGCTAATTGTTTGAATTAACATAAATGGTAAGTTAACAAAAATTGATTTTTGTCCGAGTAGCAGACTGAAAATAGACATAAATTCAATTGCACCGAACATTTCTAACGCATGCGTTAGCCACATTTTTACGAATATTTCTCCACCTAATCCATCTGTCATTGCGTAGTAAATAGCAATTCCTATAATTGGAGCAATGATCGAAACAAGTACGATAATGGCTTGAACTGACCAGAATGTTTGCCATTTTCCATATGCATGTTTAACAGCAGAGACTACACCCATAACAATCATAGAGAAGATCATAGCACCAACAAAGGAAACCATTGTAATGAAAAATGGAGCCATCTGATTGTGCATACCTGCTGGTACTTTATTTGTTGTAACAACATTTGCATCTAGCTTTGTAGGTATTTCGGCAGCAAGCTGTTTAGCTTGTTCTTCGGGCATTTTCATACTTGTAAAAATACCTTGTGCAGTTTGCGTTGCAAATTGTTGGTTCATGGTAGTACTAATTTCTGATGTTACTTGTTTCATTGTTGAAGAAACCATAGCTGGATTTGAGTCATTTATGAAATAATCCAGTTTTACTTTTTCACCTTGTTTTGTAAGCTTTTCTGAAAAATCTTTTGGAATATGAATAATTAAATGAACATCACGATTCTCCAATTTTTCTTTCGCATTCTCTAAAGACTTAGGAGTAGACGTTTGGAATGGCATTTGCTCTTTAATTTGTTTAGCCATTTCTTTCCCATAATTAGCGTCATCATTTACGATAGCCACTTTTAATTCATCCATGTTTTTAGGAATAGCGCTGTAGCCATACATAAAAATCGTAATGAAAATGATTTGATAGAAGACCGCCATGACGATACCGCCAATGATCCCCGGATTCTTCAGTAACTTTAAAAAAGTTTTCATTTGTACACCCCTTTATTTATGAACAATAAATTTAAATTACTTTAATTAGAGTAGTAATGAGAAATTATACTACGCTTATAGTGTTAAGTCAATTTAGAAAAATATTTTTTTTCAGATTTTTTAAAACCATTTCTACTAGGGTTAAAAAGATTATCAAGGGTGTTAACAATCAAGAAAAAAAAGCAATCTGCTTCACTTAAAACGAGAAGCAGATTGCTTAATTACAATATAGTTGTAGTCCGTTTATATTTATTCATATGATCTAATTTCGTGGTTTAACTTTTTTAATAGTCGTCCGAATGTTTCGCAGTCTTCATCTGGCCACTCGCTCAATAAGGATGCTATTCTTTCTAACCTAATTTCTTTAAAGTTTCGTAGCTCTGTTTCGCCTTGTTCCGTGAGTTCAAAGAAATAAGCTCTACCATCATTAGGGTCATCCACTTTTATAACGAGCCCTTTCTTTTCTAAAGCTGCTGCTTGCCGACTAACAGTTGAAACATTTAATAATAATTCATGAGCTAACGTTTTTACGCCCACTCCATTTTGAATGGAGATTTGGTGTAATAGTAAATAAGCAGATCGGTCAAGGCTGCCTTTTTCACTGATTGCTGTAAGTGCTGATATTTTCCGAACTAGCAGTGCCATTTCGACTTCTATTGTTTCTAATGGATCTGAATTCAAGTCAATCACCTCGTAACTTTACGTCTCTAAAGTTCATAATAACTTACAAAAGCTAGTTGTCAATTTTACTTTCATCTTGAGTAGAATACTATTAGTAGTTGCATTATTCGGATATATAGTTGTATAGTACAACTATATAGTTGCTTCATTTTTATAAACAGCTTTTAATACGGGAGGAGGAACATGATGAAAGCGCAAGATATTATGAAAAAGCCAGTAATTAAAGTCAAAAAACAAGATAATGTGCGAGCAGTTATCGAGAAATTTATTGAGCATGGTATTAGTGGTCTTCCTGTCGTTAATGAAAGGAATGAAATTGTTGCTTATATAAGTGATGGTGATATTATGCGATATATCGGAAAGTATAACGATGTTATTATTGATACGTTTTATTTCGTAAATGTTATTAAGGGTGATCAAGAGGAGTTTGATACAAGAGTTAAAAATATATTGGATATGAATGTGATGGAGATTGGACAAAAATCGGTCAACAAAGTATCTTGGGATGAAAATATCGAACGAATCGCTTCTATATTAGGAAAAAAACATATTAAGAAGCTACCAGTAGAACGAAATGGCGTGTTAGTGGGCATTATTAGTCGAGGAGACGTAATTAGACATTCGTTTAAGGCTTTAATGTAAGTAGGCTGTCTCAAAATTGGTCAATAATCATTTTTGAGACAGCCATGGATAGTATAATTTAGTGCTTCATTTTCTATTCGTCTTTGACTAGATGGTATGTCAAACACATTGGTTTATTTGTACGTGGATCTCTTCCTATTTCAGCATCAATATTAAAAACTTTCTTTAAAACATCTTTATCGATTACTTCTTCGCAATCACCAGCTTTAATAATTTCACCATCTTTTAATGCAATAATATAGTCAGCAAAGCGGGCAGCCTGATTCAAGTCATGTAGTACCATCACTATGGTACGCTCTTGTTCTTGATTTAATTTCTGTAATAATTCTAATACTTCTAATTGATGTGCCATATCTAAGTATGTAGTTGGTTCATCAAGGAAAATCATTTCTGTTTCCTGTGCTAGAGCCATTGCAATCCATACACGTTGACGTTGCCCACCAGACAGAGCATCTACAGATCGAAATTTAAATTCTTGTGTTCCTGTTACCTCTAATGCCCAATCGATGACTTCGTAGTCTTTCTTCGTTAAGCGGCCGAAACCCTTTTGATAAGGAAAGCGACCATAAGAAACAAGTTCACCAACTGTTAATCCACTTGCACTTTCAGGCGTTTGTGGAAGAATCGCTAGTTTTTGTGCCAGCTTTTTAGTACTATCTTTTTTTATATTTTCACCATCTAAAATCACAGATCCAGAGTGGAATGGAATGATTCGTGTGATAGCTTTTAGTAATGTCGATTTACCGCATCCGTTTGGACCGATAATGACAGTTATTTTTTTATCTGGAATTTTAACACTTAAATTCTTAACAATGAGGCGTTCATCATAGCCAATATTTAAGTTATCTGTATAAAGTCGAACCATCATAGAACCCCCAATTTTTGTAAATGAAAATGATTCTCAGTGTCGTTACTCTAGTAAATATAAGTGTATTTAGTTTGTCTGTCAATGCTCTTTTTTATTGAAAGGACGAAAATTATTTATTGAAGGTTGAAATTTATAAATTTTTTTAAAATTTATCTGTGAGTAAATACGAATCAGTCGTATTGTGTTAAAAAATGTAATATATACCATTTTTATGTGATATAATGATTTGGAAAAGGGGTGGAAGAATGGAAGAGACAATTGTGAGAGCTATACAAGATGATTATCCAGATGATTTTGCATGGTGTTATGGATGTGGTCGATTAAACGAGCATGGTCACCATATTCGTACAAGTTGGCAAGATGATCAAACAATTACGATTTATACGCCAGAACCTGAGCATACGGCATTACCAGGTTTCGTATATGGCGGAGTAATTGCCTCATTAATTGATTGCCATGGAACAGGTTCCGCATCATTAGCATTACACCGCAAAAACGGTCATGAAGCAGGAGATGGCGCAGAGCCACCACGATTTGTAACAGCATCCTTAAAAGTAGATTTTCTAAAGCCAACCCCTCAAGAAGTTCCTTTGAAAGCTATTGGAACCATTACAGAAATTCATCCGAAGAAATGGAAAGTTGATGCAGAAGTGTATGCGAATGACACACTTTGCGCTCGTGGAGAAGTAATTGCAGTAGTAATGCCAGCAACTTTTGCGAAAAAAGAGTCGGAGTAGACAAAAAGTAAGCGTATACATACAGGGGAGCTGTTTATGAGTTGTTACAAACTTATAGATAGCTTTTTCTATTTTTCAATATAGTATTTAGTTACTGCTGTAGTGGGAGGTGGAGAATGTGAAAAAGGCTGTTGGTATTATTTTTAGCTGCTTTTTATTAATGGGATGTGGGAGTGATACGTATAATCAATCGATTAAACAAGCAAAAGAAGCAGTAGCTAAAGGTGATTTTGATTTAGCATTGGCGTCGTTCGAGGCAGCTTTGGATGAGAAGGCACTTGATGATACATCCAAACAATCGTATAAACAATTGGCTGCCTATCAGCAATTGAAAGAAGATATAGAGAATGAAAAGTGGAGAAAAGCACTGGATAAAGCTACAGCAATGCTTGAACAAGATTTATTAAATCATTCTTTACGAAAAAAAGTTGAAGAATATAAAAAGATGAGTGTAAATAATATAGAAAAGGAAAAATCCATTCCTATGCATATAAATACTACTAAAGAAATCAAAAATCAAAAAGAAACAGCAAAAATAAAGAATACTTATTTAGCTAAGCTCGAATTAGTAACGAAAGAAACAGAGGCGCAATCTGCTAAATATGCCTCTTACTCGACTGCTGAATACCGTATGGTAGAAGAAGTGAATTTTAGAATGTGGGACGATTTATTAAATGAGATATATGGGGAATTACAGCAGCAATTATCAACTAGTGAAATGAATAAATTACGGGTTGTACAAAGAGAATGGATTAGCTATAGAGATACTTATGCAGAAAAAGGAATAGAGTCCTTCGAAGGTGCTTGGCAAGGAGCACAGTATGCAATTAACCTAGCCTATATTACAAAGCAAAGATGCTATGAGTTAGTAGAAGAATACTTATAGTTTTGATATAACTGGCGAAAAAGAGCTGAGCAAAAGTGAATGAAAATCACTTTTGCTCAGCTCTTTTTTATTTTAAACTCCTTTTTAGGAACGCTTTTGTTCGTTCGTTTTTGGGGTTATCAAAAAGTTCAGTTGGATGACCTGATTCAATAATTTCTCCATTGTCCATGAACATGACACGGTTGGCGACTTCTCTCGCAAAGCCCATTTCATGCGTCACGACAATCATTGTCATATGCTCTTCAGCCAAGTCCTTCATAACTTGTAGTACTTCGCCTGTTAATTCAGGGTCTAAAGCAGAAGTAGGCTCGTCAAAGAGTAGGATTTCAGGATTTAACATCAACGCACGTGCGATGGCTACCCTTTGCTTTTGGCCGCCTGAAAGCATAGATGGGTAGGCATTTGCACGCTCAGAAAGCCCAATCTTCTTCAAAAGTTCCGTACTTCGCTGTTGAATAGCAGCCTTTGATTCTGTCTTTAACATTTTTGGTGCTATTTCTAAATTATCTTTAACAGTTAGATGTGGAAAGAGATTAAAGTGTTGAAACACCATACCCATTCGACCTGTAATACGTTTTATATCTTGTGGTTTTGAATAATTGCCGTCCTTTACGAGATAATTTCCATCAACACTGACGCTGCCTCCATTGATTTCTTCAAGATGGATGAGACTGCGAAGCATGGTGCTTTTTCCAGAGCCGGAGGGACCGATTACTGCCACTACATCGTTTTTATTTACATCAAAAGTAATCTGTTTAAGTACGTCTAGCTGACCGAAAGATTTCTTAAGATTAGATACTTCAATAATCGCCACTTTTATCACTCCTTCTTATTCAAATTTGAAGCGTTTTTCAAGCCATTTAAAGAACAATGTTAGTATAAGTGTGATTAGTAGATAAATAATACCTGCTATAAAGAAAGGCACAATCGTAAAATCACGGTTAACTGCCGTTTGAGCAAAGTGTAATAATTCCGGTACGGCAACGGCATATAATAACGCCGTGTCTTTCACGAGTGTGACAGATTCGTTGGAAACAGCAGGTAGTGCAATACGAAACATTTGTGGTAACACGATACGGATCGTTGTTTGCCATCTACTTAGGCCCAGTACTTGTGATGCTTCATATTGCCCTTTGTCGATTGCTAATAGACCACCACGGAAAATCTCTGCGAAGTAGGCTGCATAATTAAGGATGAATCCTAAGCAAGCTGCAACGAAACGATCGAGCACTAAATATTCTCCGATTCCAGGAATGAGTGGTAACCCGAAACAGATAAAGAGTAGTTGTAGTAATAGTGGTGTACCACGCATTACGTAAATATATGTTTGAGCAAGCCATGAAAGTGGCTTGAAACGGCTTCGAACACCTAGTGTAAGCAGAAAGCCGAGTGGAATAGATATGATAATAGCAATGATGAACAAGAGTATGGTCATCTTTGCTCCATCTAGCATGGGTATAATCATAGTATTAAGATAATCTGACATAAAAGGATCCCTCCCAAAAACAAAACAGAATTTCCCTAGGAAATCCTGTTTGTCTTTTTTATTTGTAAGGTCGGTTTATTGAAGTACTTTATTTTCACCAAACCATTTTTCAGAAATTTTTGCTGCTGTGCCGTCCTCGTTCATCTTATCAAGAGCAGCTTGAAGTTTTTTCAATAATTCTTCGTTGCCTTTCTTTACACCAACACCGTATTCTTCTGGTGCAAGAGAGCCATCAAGTAATTTGAAAGTACCTTTTTCTTTAGACATGTAATAATCAATAACCACTTCGTCGATTGCGACTGCATCAACACGACCAGCTTTTAAATCGCTTAAAGCTAATACATTATCTTTGTATTCAGAAATTGTTTTCACTTTATCTTTAATTGGGTTTGCATTTAATGCATCAAGTGCTGAAGAAAGTTTTTGAATACCAACTTCTTTCCCTGCTAAATCATCTAATTTAGTAAGCTTAGAATCTGCTAGTGTTACAACCACTTGTGCATTTTTTAAATATGGTTTTGTAAATAAAACTTTCTTTTGACGATCTTTTGTAATTGTATATCCGTTCCAAATTAAATCGATACGACCACTCATTAATTCAGATTCTTTTGCTGACCAATCAATTGTTTGAAATTCAACGTCTACGCCCATGTGTTCAGCTGCAGCTGTTGCGTAATCAATATCGAATCCAACAATCTTGTTATTTTTATCTCTGAATCCCATTGGAGCGAACATGTCATCAATACCGATAACAATCTTTTCTTTACCATCTGATGACTTATCTGCTTCTGTTTTTTCAGACTTAGAGCCGCATCCCGCAAGGATTGCAAATAAAGCAGTAATAGTCAAAATAATAGTCGCTATACGTTTCATTTAATAGAAATCCCCTTTTTTCTAAATAATCTTAATCCTTTAGCGCATTAACATATTATTAAGATAACACATTTCGTCAATAATGGTAAGAAAATTAGCTTATTTTCATTTATACAAAATAATACAAAAATACTAAGTTTTTAGACTTTATATAGTAAAAATATTATCGAATTAAATGATTAGCTCTTATAAAACTATCTAGAATATATCTTCTCGAGGAGTACTAATTAAAATGAAAAAAGAGACTGCCCTAAAAGGGATTGAAAATCTCCTTTGGGACAGCCTCTTATCAGTGTATAAATATTAAGCTTTTTCTCGTACTGATGCTACTTCATATGTGATTAATTCGCTACCGATGATTGGAGATTCCTTCTTAGCAGCTTCTGAGCCTGGCTCTGGTTGTTTGTGAGCAGCTTTAAATGCATCGCTATTTCTCCATGTAGTAAAGCTATCAAGATTTTCCCAATACATATTAACGCTCATTTCGTCGTAATCTGTAAGATTTTGTGTTAATAAAACTTCCACTTTTACAAAACCATCAAAAGTATCTAATGGACCTGGTGCTGTAAATCTAGGAGCCATCATTGCACCCATACCTTTTTTGACTTTAATTCGATTCGTAACAATATACATACTTGGAACCTCCTTAGAGTATAGACAAAATATAGTCTATCTTGATTAATCAAATCTAGTATAAATCATTTTAGCTGAGATTGTTAGAAATAAGTTCTGAAAGTTTTGCAAAATGATCGTGCTGTACTTTAAAGAATGGTTCTATCTTGAATGGGGTATAAGAAGTGGGAGTAAATCGTAATACACAAGATTGGAGAGATGAGGGTAAATGAAAAAAATCGTATTAATTCGACATGGACAAAGTCTTTGGAACTTAGAAAATAAATTTACAGGATGGACTGATGTAGATTTATCCGATAATGGTAGAGAAGAAGCGAGAAAAGCTGGGGAAATTTTGAAGAAGAATGGTTATACGTTTGATGTTGCTTATACATCTGTGTTGAAGCGAGCCATAAGGACAGTATGGATTATTTTGCACGAAATGGACTTAATGTGGATTCCCGTCCATAAAGAATGGCGATTAAATGAGCGACATTATGGAGCTTTACAAGGGTTAAATAAACAAGAAACGGTTGAAAAGTATGGCGAAGAGCAAGTTCATGAATGGAGAAGGTCGGTGGATGCACGACCACCCGCATTACAGAAAGATGATGAACGATACGCAGGTCATGAGTATAAATACCACTGTTTGAAGGAAAATAACATTCCTTTGACAGAAAATCTAGCAGATACAGAAAAACGAGTAATTAAAGAATGGGACGAAAACATCATACCTTTATTGAAAAAGGATAAAAAGATTATTATTTCTGCTCATGGGAATACCATTCGAGCATTAGTCCAATATTTAGATGATGTATCACGTGATGGCATTGCTAGTCTAAACATTCCAACTGGTACACCACTTGTTTATGAACTAGATGACCAATTAAAACCTATAAGGCATTATTATTTATCGCTGGATGGTGAGCTTCCTAAAGATGCAGTGGCTCGACATATGTAGTAATTACTTTATTTCTTTACTTATACCTTACACTATTTGAAATCTGATTAGATTAACGTATGCATGGTGGGGAGTGAATCAAGCCCCACCCATTAAAAGTTTCACTTCTCTCATTGATTCATGTCTGCTGAGATTGTAGTTTTTTCTTTTGTTGGTTCTGGTACATATGCTAAAGTGATGATTCCGATTACGAAAAGTACAATTAAACTGAAGACACCGTTTGCTGAATTACCTGTAAACTGAGCGGTAATGCCCACGAGAAGTGGCCCCATAATAGAAGCAAACTTGCCGAAAATCGCATAAAATCCGAAAAATTCATTGGATTTCTCTTTTGGTACAAGCTTTGCATAGTAGGCGCGACTTAATGCTTGAATTCCACCTTGAGATGTAGCGACTAGCATCGCTAAAACCCAAAAATCTACGGTTGTTTCTAAGAATAAAGCATAGATACATACCACAATATAAATGGAGATACCGACATAGAGCATTGTTTTATCTGTGAATTTCTCAGCTAATCTACCATACAGAATGGCAAATGGAGCAGCTACTACTTGCGTTACGAATAAAACAATCAATAATTGAGTAGAGCTAAGACCTAAATCTGATCCATAAGCAGTTGACATTGTAATGATGGTACCAACGCCATCGATATAGAAAAAATAGGCGATTAGAAAAAGAAATAATGCTCTATATTGACTTATGTCTTTAAAGGTTTGACCTAGCCGTTTAAAGCTGTTGAGAATAGGCCTTGGCTCTCGTTCGATATAATAGCGCTGTGTAACATTTCGAAATAATGGAATTGAGAACAACCCCCACCAAAGAGCGGTAATAAGAAAGGATATTTTACTAGCCATTGTTACAGAAAGTGGAATGACATGGCTTTGAGCTAGCACAATGATGATAATGCTGATGAGAAAGGGAATAGTGCTGCCAATATAGCCAAAACTAAATCCTCTTGATGAAATTTGGTTCATTTTTTTTTCTGATGTGACATCAATTAGAAAAGCATCATAGAAAACGTTTGTACCTGCAAATCCAATAGCTGTGAATGTATAACAAATTAATAAGAGCAACCAGTTGTCATAGGGAATAAAGGCGAGTAAAGCTGTGCTTATAACACCAATAGCGAAGAAGAACGTAAAGAATTTCTTCTTATAATCTCGATAATCAGCAATCGTACCTAATACGGGTCCAAGCATGGCAAGGATAAAAGTAGAAATAGCAATCGTATATCCTAAGTAAGCCGTTGACTTTGCAGCACTTATACCAGCTTCTGTTGCAGATGCCTTAAAGAAGAGAGGAAATACTGCTGTTGTAATGATAATGGAATAAGCCGAATTAGCCCAATCATAAAATACCCAACTATTTTCTTCTTTTGTAAAAGCCTTCATTGGTAAGCCCCTCTCTAGAAAATATATACATTTTTATTGTACAGAAAAACGAATATGGTGGGGTGTCAAATACAGAATTTTACGATAATTTTACAAACTTAATATTTCTTCAATGGCTTTTCCGTCAGTTTGACCTAAGCTTAAACCTAGTAAACGAGCGAAGGTTGGTCCCTCATCGGTAAGATGCATAGTAGGTATGACTTTATTTGGCTGAATGCCTTTTCCCACAGCAATAAAAACGGTTTTATAATCAGTCTTTTCAGGGCTATAGCCGTGACAAGCTACTGTGTATTTCTTTTGTTTAACATCTTCGTCAGTAATTTCATCTATATAATCCCCTTGAAGTTGCTCAGAGAAGTAATAGCCGCGATGAGCTTCAAGCATAAAGAAGGCTTGTTGATCGGCTCCTCTTATACCAGCTTCCTCCGCTGTGTATATTTTTTCGATACCATTCAATGAATTTTGAGAGAATGTTTGAATAAGCTCAGTTACAGCTGTTTTTGTTTCAGTATCATCTCCATCTTTCAAATAGATATAAGCAGAACCATCACAGCTTTTGCAGTAGGCTTTCCAATCAGTGACTTTCCCATGATGATTTAAGTTGATTAAGCCTTGCTGTTGAAGAATAACGTTGGGCTTTATCACTTTTGATTCATCAAGAGCGCTGTGATCACCTAAGATGATGATTGTTGATTCTTCATATATTTGACTATCTTTTAGTGCCTGAATGATGTGTCCGAGGCGCTCATCATGGCGTCTAATGGCATCCTGTGCTTGCTTAGAATTAAAACCATGATAGTGGCGCTGTGAGTCAAGATCAACAAAATGAATGAGCATTAAATTGGGTTTCTTCGTTTTAATGGTATGCACAGTAGATGCCAATACGAAATCATCTAGTTCCGGTTGGCTAAGTCCCTTACGGATGTGACCAAATCTTCTTTCTAAATCGAGAAGATAAAGTGGGCTTCCGTTCCATAAAGAAACTGCAACTTGGTGGTGCCAAGGGCGGTTTGGAAAAATCTCTGGAAGATTATAATCAATATTTGCTCTGGCTGTGACTGGCCAAAGTAGAGCGGCTGTTGTCATCCCTGCTTTTTTAGCTTCATCATATAAAGTTGTGCCTTGTATATGTTTACGGTGCCAGTACCAGTCAGGGGAGAGTCTACCAGGCTGTAGAAAAGTATTATTAATGATTCTATGGCGCTTTGGAAAATTTCCTGTGACGATAGTAGCGTGGCAAGGGTAGGTTACGGAAGGGTATATAGTTTCAACATTTTTGCAATAAGAGGCCTTTTGTAAAAGCTTTTGAAAATTAGGGAGCTGCTCTAGTTGAGAAAAATCTAGCGATGAAAGGCAATCAAACGAGATAACTATTAGATGTTTCGTAAGTGAATTCATAATAACCTCCAAAAATAATAGAATATTATGTCTTGTGTTCATCATATAGTATATCTTGTCATGTTAATAGAGGATTTATTAGAAGATATGAGGTGTTTTTCTTTTTATGCATAGTGTAAATGCATAAAAAGAGGCTGTCCCAAAAGTTCATTTGGGACAGCCTCTTTTCGTATTAAGATGGATATCTTTAGGCAAGCTCTTTTTCTAAGGCTAGTTTGTTTTCTAATGATGTGATTGCTTCTGCTACACGCTCTTTTGTAATTGCACCAATCGGCATAACGTGAATCGATTCTTCAAGTGAGGTTGCTTTACCAGCTACATCAGCAATGATTTGTTTGTTAAGTATAGTTACGCCTAAATCATGAAGTGTGCATGGTAAGCCTAGTTCACGATAGATAGGTAATAGTGAATCAATTTCTGACCATTTGTTTTCTAATACTAGTTGAACTAGAATACCGTAGGCTACTTTTTCACCATGTAAGGCATGATGGGTTTCCTCTAATACAGTTAAGCCATTATGAATCGAATGTGCCCCAGCAATCCGGCCATAGTGATCACCAAACCCACCAACCATACCAGCTAACATAATAATCGTTTCAGTAATCTGGATAAAATCATCATTTACAAAGCCAGTTGTTACAGCTTGTATTGCTCCTTTTGCGTGCTTCATAATCACATCTTTACATTGTTTCGCTGTGTAATGTGAAATCTGTAGGGCTACCGGTTTATTCGAAATAACAGCCATTTGTACATCTGCTTCATACCACTTGGCAAGTGTATCACCAATGCCGGCGATGAGAAGGTTGACTGGTGCCTGAAGCAAAATACGTGGTTCAACAAGAACAAGGCTGGCGCTTGTTGGATAAATATCAAATCGTATAAACGTTCCTGCATCATCATAAATGACACTGACTGGTGTCCATGGTGAACAGTTAGAAGCTAGTGTAGGAATCAATATGGCTTGTTTATGAGTAACGTGGCAAGCAGACTTGACTAAATCAAGAACTTTACCACCACCTATACCAATAACGGCATCATATTCATTTGTATTAACAAGTGCGGCAATAAAATTAATCTGGCTTAATGAGCATTCGCCACTATAGATATAGCTTTGAGAAGTCACACTAGTGAAAGCTGGAAAGAAGGTCATAGCTGCCTGCCATGACTTCTGACCATGAACAATCAAGACTTTTTGAATACCACGCTCTATGAGCATAGGTTCCAATTCATTTAATATGCCTTCTTGTAAGATGTATTCACTAGGTGCTCCATGAACTGAAAAAGTCTCCATATTCCTCACTCTTTTCTATAACTTCTTAATTATTTCTTCATCCATTCTGGTTTTCCGAAACCTTTAAATTTCTCATCAATTACCTTTTCGAAATCATCTGATTCAATTACTTCTTTAATATCTTTAGCAAATTGAGCATCTTTGTTCTTTGTTTGAATCGCGACAATATTACGGAATGGATCAAGCATATTTTCAAGAACTAATGCACTTAATAAGTCGAATTTCGCGGCTAATGCAAAGTTCCCAGGAACAGCTGCTAAGTCCACACTATCAACTGAACGAGGAAGTTGACCAGCTTCGATTGGTTTGAATTTTAGGTTTTTCTTATTCTCTACTACGTCTTTTTCCGAAACAGTTAGTACGTCTGCTTTTTCATCAATTTTGATTAAGCCTTGATCTTGTAATGTTGTAAAAGCACGTGCTGCATTTGTAGGGTCATTAGGAATTGTAATTGTCGCTCCATCTTTAATGTCATCTAATGATTTATATTTGTTGGAATAGATACCCATTGGCGCTGTTGGAACAGTAATAAGACCTGTTAAATCAAGTTTGTTTTCTTTAATAAAGTTCTCTAAGTAAATGCTATGTTGGAAAAGGTTAGCGTCGATGCTACCTTTAGCTAAAGCATTGTTTGGTTGTACATAATCACTGAATTCGCGGATTTCAACTTCGTAACCTTTTTTTTCTAAACCAGGGATGATAGCTTCCTTCACCATGTCACTGTATGGACCCGCAGTAGCACCAAACGTAATTTTTTTCTTATCCTTCTTTGCATCGTCACTTGATGCATCATCGCTTCCGCAAGCTGCTAAAGCGCTAATTGTTAAGATTGTTAGCAATAATATAAAGCCTCTGTACCATTTCTTCATGAATTTCTCCCACTTTCTTTATCTTTTATCAACAGCCTTGGAGATGAAGTCACCCAATAGCTGAATTAACTGAACTAAAATGATTAAAATGACAACGGATGTAATCATAATTGTATTGTCATAACGGTAATAACCGAATCGAATCGCTAAGTCACCGATTCCGCCACCGCCAACAAAACCTGCCATAGCAGAAAAGCCCATTAAACTAATAAGTGTGAGTGTCACACCAGATATAATGCTAGAACGTGCTTCAAGGAGAAGGACGTCCTTAATAATCATCCAAGGTGTAGCACCCGCTGCAATCGCAGCTTCTATGACCCCTTTATCAATCTCTCGAAGTGAGGTTTCCACAATCCGAGCAAAGAATGGAATTGCAGCAACAGTTAAGGAAACACTCGCAGCAGTTGGTCCAATGATGTCACCTACTATTAGGTCTGTTAATGGAAGTAAAGCCACTAGTAAGATGATAAATGGAATAGAACGAATTAAATTGACTAAAAAGCCTAATATACTTTGAAAAGCACGGTTCTCCCAAAACAACCCCTTGTCGGTGACATAGAGAAGAATACCAACGGGTAGACCGAGTATGATTGCAATCACTGATGAGAGAGCAATCATATAAAGGGTTTCACCGAATGCTTTATTAAGATCTGGAATCATCTCAACTAAGTGAGCGAAATCAAAGCCCATGACGTAACACCTCCACTTGCGCTTGTCGTGTTTGAATATACTGAAGCGCATTTTGTATTTCCGAACCTTTAAGCTCCATTATGAAAATACCTAAAGGCAAATCTTGAATATATTCAATCGAACCATGTAGGAAATTACCTTTTACGTTAAACTGTTGTAACGTATCTGAGATGATGCTTTCTCCTGCAATCGTTCCTTTGAAAATGATTTTCACAATTGCTCCCTCACATTGGTTGAGAATAACTTCTGGTACATCGAAGGAAACAACACTTTCAATGAACTCCTTTGTTAAATCTGCTTGTGGGTTTGCAAATATATCGTAAACAGGACCTTCTTCAATCACTTTTCCATCCTGCATGATTGCCATTCGATTACAGATTTCTTTCACTACATCCATTTCATGAGTGATCAGTACAATCGTGATATGGAGTTCTTTATTAATTTTCTTTAATAAATTTAAAATCGATTTTGTTGTTGTTGGGTCGAGAGCTGATGTTGCTTCATCACATAGTAAGACGGTTGGATCATTAGCGAGTGCTCTGGCAATTCCAACACGTTGCTTTTGACCACCGCTTAATTGCGCAGGAAATACATCACGCTTATCAGCTAGACCAACCATTTTTAATAAACTTTCTACACGAGCATTTATCTCATTAGCTGGAACCTTCGCTGCTTTTAAGGAAAAAGCAATGTTCTCGAATACTGTCTTTTGACTAATTAAATAAAAGTGTTGAAAAATCATGCCGATTTTCAAACGTGCTACTCGTAGTTCATGAGAGTTTAAAGATGTTAAATCAATGCCATCTACTGTAATGGTTCCTGATGTTGGTCGTTCCAATAGGTTAATGCATCGTAATAAGGAACTTTTTCCGGCACCAGAATAGCCAACAATTCCGTAAATATCACCTTTGTTAATGGTTAGTGAAACATCATCAACGCCTTTTACTTCACTTTTTTTAGTTTTATAAATCTTTGAAACATTTTGGATTTTAATCATGCCACAATCTCCTTTGGAGCCATCGACCGATGCAGTTTTTCGTATTAAAAAATGCTTCTTTCTACTGAAAGAAGCATCGAAACATCATCTGTATCTCGACTTATCTTTCAGAATGAAAATCATTCTGCCGGAATTGGCACCTTCCCAAAATGGGGGTTGCCGGACGTCATAGGGCCTAGTCCCTCGGTCGCTCTGGATAAGTTATATTTATAGAGTTTTTTTAAGTAATTAGAATAATACTTCGGTAAATATATTCTGTCAATACATAAAAATATAAATTTTCTAATAGTAAGCGTTTTCGAGTCTTTCAATCCCGATGAAAATACTGGTTTTAAATTATTTTTTTATGTAAGCAGAAATTAGGATAAATGAGCTAAAAAATAACATATTTTCAAATTATTCCAATTGAAATATCGGATTAATTGACTTTGAAAACCTCGTATCATACTATGATTTCAATAAAGAAGAACGCTGTCATTATTCAGTAGTAGTAAGAGAAGACATCATAATTTGCTAAGTGACCCGTATAAAATTTGTAATTTTGCAATAATAATAGGCTGAATTTTTGAAATGGTTTATCATTGTTGTATAATTTTTACATATATCACTTATTGATGCAGTTTTGAAAAGAAAGGAATGACATATACATGGCTATCGAAAATGTAAGAGAATACTTTAAACAATTTAATGTACAAGATCGAATTCGTGAATTTGATCAATCGAGTGCAACGGTTGAACTTGCTGCTGCGGCACTAGAGGTTATACCGGCACGAATAGCGAAAACACTTTCTTTTAAAGAAGGAGATAGTGCTATTTTAGTCGTAACGGCCGGTGATATTAAGATTGATAATAAGAAATTCAAGAGTGAATTTGGTACGAAAGCAAAGATGCTAAATCCAGATGAAGTGCTTGAATTTACAGGACATGCTATTGGTGGTGTTTGTCCGTTTGGCTTAGCACATGATTTACGCGTTTATTTAGATGAATCTATGAAGCGCTTTGATACTGTGTTTCCAGCTTGCGGAAGTAGCAATTCAGCGATTGAATTAACATGTGATGAACTACAAACCTATTCAAAAGCAGAGAAATGGGTAGATGTTTGTAAAGAAGCATAAGATAAAAGATGTCCTATCGTCATTGTAGGGCATCTTTTTTACTGAATCATTTCATTATTTCCGAGGAAATATTTAGGTGTTATTAGATGTGTATAAAACTAAATGAAACAAAATGGTTTTTACATGGTACGCTATGTGAAGAAACAATAATTTTAATAAATGAGGTTAAAAATGAATACAGTAACTTTTCAAACCTTTCCATTGAGTAAGGAAATTTTGAGAGCATTAGAAAGTCTGCAATATAGAACGCCTACGGAAGTACAAAGTAAGGTGATACCAGTTGCTTTAGAGCAACAAGATCATGTTGTGAAATCACAAACTGGAAGTGGTAAGACTGCCTCTTATGCGATTCCAATCTGTGAAATGTTGGATTGGCTAGAGAATAAACCACAAGCTTTAATATTAACGCCTACACGAGAGCTTGCCGCTCAGGTAAAAGAGGATTTTACGAATATTGGTAGATTCAAACGTATTAAAGCAGCTGCTATTTATGGCAAACAATCATATGCCAAACAAAAGCTAGATTTAAAGCAGAAAACACATGTTGTTGTAGGAACGCCAGGCCGTGTCCTTGATCATATTGAAAAGGGTACATTGGCTGTGGAGGCATTAAAGTATTTGGTCATTGATGAAAGTGATGAAATGCTGAATATGGGTTTCATTGACCAAGTCTCAGCTATTATTGAACAACTACCAAAAAATCGAATGACTGCATTGTTCTCAGCAACTTTACCAGAGGATGTGGAACACCTTTGTACTACATATATGAATCAACCAGTTCATATTGAAATCAAAGCAAAAGGTTTAACGACAGAGCATATTAACCACGAACTATATTCTGTTGAAGAAGAAGAAAAGTTATCGCTTCTTCGTGATCTTACAATCGTTGAAAAACCAGATAGCGCGATTATTTTCTGTCGTACACAAGAACGTGTAAACGAACTATACAAAGAGCTTGACCTATTAAATTATGACTGTGATCAGTTGCACGGCGGTATGTATCAAGAAGATCGATTCGCCGTGATGGATGATTTCAGGAAGGGTGCTTTTCGCTATTTAGTGGCAACAGACGTGGCGGCTAGAGGTATAGATATAGATAATATTACACATATCTTTAATTATGATTTTCCTGTGGAAAAGGAGAGTTACGTTCATCGAACGGGCAGAACAGGGCGAGCTGGAAACACAGGAAAAGCCATTTCATTCATGACACCTTCTGAACAAGAATTAGTAGAAATGACGGAGGCTTATATTGGTTTTCGAATTCCTGTAAATGAAGCTCCAACAAAGGCTGAAATAGCGGAATCGAGACCCGCTTTCAAAGAGAAAATGGACCAAATTCCTGATTTCAAACAAGCAAGGAATGAAGAATTAAATAAAGATATTACAAAGCTTTATTTTAATGGTGGTAAGAAAAAGAAAATACGAGCTGTGGATTTCGTCGGTACAATAGCTAAGATACCTGGTGTAACGGCAGATGACATCGGTATCATCACCATTCAAGAGCAAGCTTCTTTCGTTGAGATTTTAAATGGTAAAGGTGATATCGTCCTACAAGCAATGAAAAAAACGACCGTCAAAGGAAAAGTATTAAAAGTGTATATTGCTAAAAAGTAAATATTTGTATAGGAATAACATTCTTCTAACATAATAAAATGAAGATTATGTTTAGGAGGGAAATATATTGGTGAATAGAAGTATTCGCAATATCTTTACAAGTTTACTTACTGTTGCAATCTGCTTATTTAGTATGCAAGTGTATGCTGAGTTAGGTGAAAAGGAACAGGCATATTATGATAATTATCAAAGCATTCTTCAGGTTATGAAAAAGGGAATGGATAGTGCACCGAAAACAGGTGATCCATCACTTGATTTTTTATATGAGATGATACCACATCATGAAGCAGCTGTTTCCATGGCTGAGAATATTCTTAAGTACGGAAGTAATGAGCAAGTGAAGAAGCTTGCTACGGCAATTGTTCATGATCAGCTTAAAGGAATTGCTCAGATGGAAGCATTATTAAAGAAATTGAAGCAAAATCCACAAGTAGATAAGGCAAAAGAAGCTGCGTATTTGAAAGTGTACAATAAAGCCCATAATGAAATGATGAAGGCAATGGAAGAGGCAAAGCCGACAGGTAATATTGATCGAGATTTCTTAGAGGAAATGATACCACATCATGAAGGTGCTGTTAAGATGGCTTCAAACATCTTGAATTATACAAATAACGAAGAATTGAAAGCGATCGCTCAAAATATTGTAACGAGTCAGCAAAAGCAATTAGAAGAGATGAAACAGTTATTGCAGACAATTAGATAGTGGAGTTAAAATAGGTAAAGCCATCATTCAAGGGAGTAGAGAATGATGGCTTTACTATCTATTTTAAGGGAGTAAGGGGTACCTAATTATTAATGAGCAATAACATTTGAATATGAATGATTCGAATGAATTGCTTCTCTTACAATTTTCACATCATAAAATGTAATTTTGTTTTCTATAATGAACTCTGGAATTGTATCTTTTGAATGGACAGATTTAAAAGCGCTGCTCTTCATCCATGCTTGAAAATCGGCTTTTGATTCCCATCTTGTTAGGATGGTTACTTCATCATATTCGTCTATACTTTGTGTGAGAAGGACTTCGAGATTAATAAAACCCTTCATTGATTCCACTTTACCTACTTTATTAAATCGGTTGACTAATGTTGGTCCTTCGCCTTTAATAAGCTTGGACTTGTTTGTTACGATGATCATCTTTCTTTCCACCTCTTCGTTTTGGAATAATTATTGGAAAATCTTCTTCAAACTTGATACATGCTTCAATATCGTAAACTTCTTTCAAAAACTGTGGTGTCAGAATTTGTTTTGGTTGACCGACCTGAGCTACACGACCTTGCTTCATTGCAATCATGTTGTGGCAATACGTGGCAGCTTGCTGTAGGTCGTGTAGGACCATAATGATTGTAATGCCATAATCTATATTGATTTGCTGCAACATTTCCATAACATCTAGCTGATGAGAAAGATCTAGAAAAGTTGTTGGCTCATCGAGCAAAATAATATCTGTTTTTTGAGCTAGAGCCATGGCAATACGAACTTTTTGCTGCTCCCCGCCAGATAGCTGGTGAAACATGCGCTCTCGATGTTTCGTTGTTCCGGTTATATTCATCGCCCATTGAACTATTTCTTTATCTTTGTTACTTGATTGTTGTTGAAACAGCCCTTTATATGGATAACGGCCGAATGAAATCAATTCCTCAACAGTTAAATCAGGCAGTGCTTGTTTAGATTGCGGTAGCATAGATAGAATCTGAGCAAATTCCTTTTGCTTGTAGTGCTGAATAGGCTTATTGTGAACGAACATATAACCTTCATGAAGGTTAAGCAGCTGCGAAACGATCTTTAAGAAAGTAGACTTACCAGAACCATTAGGTCCAACAATGGCTGTAACTTGCCCTTTTGGAAATGTAAGATTAATATTTTGTAAGGCAAATTGACCAACATGGTGTGCAATATTTCTCGCTTCAACTGCAATCATTATAGTAACCTCCGCTTCTTTAATAATATTAAAAAGAACGGTGCCCCCAAGCTTGCTAGTAATATACCAACTGGTAACTCGATTGGATCAAACCATGAGCGAGCTATCGTATCAGCAAATACAACTAAAATGGCGCCACCAATAGCTGAGAGGGGAAGCAAGTAACGATAATCATCCCCTAAAAGAAGTCGTATTACATGTGGTACGACTAATCCGACAAAGCCAATTAACCCTGCAACACTCACGGCTGCTCCGGCTAACAAAGAAGCTAGAAGAATAATAAATAACCTTTGTAATTCTACTTTTTGACCAAGAAGCTTGGCAGAATCATCTCCTAATAGCAGTAAATTAGCTGATTTAATGGCGAATAGGGAAAGAACAAGACCAACTAATGCATAAGGCGCCATAAATTGAAGATGATACCAGCTTCTACCGTTAAGACCACCCGCTAACCAAGGTAAAATCGATTGTACTCGATCACTGTAGATGACCATTACACCGCTTTGAACAGCTCCTAGGAGAGCATTAATTGCAACGCCAGCTAGGATAATTTTTAATGGTGAAGCACCTTTGTCCCAGGCTAAAGCATAGATAATAAGTGATGTTAGTAATGCCCCTATAAAAGCAGCAACAGGTAGTAAATAAGAAAACTGAGGTAGTAGAATCATCGTGATGCTCGCCGCTAAACCGCCACCTGTTGTAACCCCGATAATGCCAGGATCCGCTAGAGGATTCTTCATAACACCTTGTAGTAATGCACCTGAAACAGCAAGACAGGCCCCTACAAGTAAGCCGATTAAAACTCTAGGTAGTCGTAAATTCAAAATAATCGTTTCATGAACTGCCTGCTGCTTTGCTGTAAACACGTCCCAAATTTCAGGTAATGAAATTGAAACAGAGCCATAAGTAATACCATAAAAGGAAACGATGAGAAGTAGAATGGGAGTAAGTGTAATTGCCCATTTTCTTCGACTCGTTCTTTGCTGAATATTCATCGTTATTGCTTCACGGATTTCAGTAATCCATCTAATAAGTCAATAGCTTCACTTATTTGTGTTCCTGGATTAGTTCCGAATAAATTCGATGGTAGTACTTCTACATGATTATTCTTCACTGCATCAAGACCATTCCAAGCAGCATTTTGCTTCATTTCATTTAAGAAGCCTTCCTTCACTTCTTTTGGATTACCATGACTCATTAATAAAACATATTGTGGGTTTGCTTCAATTACTCTTTCTGTATTTAACTGTGCATATTGTGGGTATTGTTCAAGTGCTGGATAATCTGCTGCAATATTTTCTCCGCCAACTGTTTCAAGTATATTGCCACTTAGTGAATTAGGTAGTGCAGCCATGTATGTCCCAGGTGCGCCGTAAATTAACAATACTCTGACTTTTTTGTTCGGTTGATTCTTCGAAATAGCATCAAGTTTATCATCGATATTCTTGTTTAACTCTGCTGCTTTTTCACGCTTTTGAAGTAAATCCCCAAATAAAAGAATTTGTTTTTGTATATCTTTGATTGAATTCGCATTAGTTAGTATCATTTTTGCACCAATACCTTCAACTGAAGCTACATCTTTAATATTCATCGGGTTGCTTCCTAGAACTACATCAGCCTGTGCGCTAGCGATTTTCTCTAAATCGAATTCATGGGAAGAACCAACTTGTTCAACAGCTTCAATTTTTGGATTAGGATTTGTTTCATGAGCAGTTGGTCTACCAACTAAATGGCCTCCTAATGCATTAACGATATCCATATCACCGTTGCTTAAAGCAACGATGTTATTTGGTACTTTGTCGAATGTCACTTTACGATCCGCAAAATCTGTAATTGAAATAGTAGTTGTTTTGGTTGCTGTATCTGTTTGCTTTGTTTCTTGATTTGTTTTCTCACTTGATTCTTGCGTACATCCCGTTAAAATCAGCAAGAATAATAGTATATGTATGATGATTCCTTTTCTCATAATATCCCCCTATTGATTGTTTAATTGATAATCGTTTTCACTTACAAATGATAATGATTATCAGTATCATTGTCAATGGTGTAAAGGAAAAAATTTCATGAAGGGGAATTAAATGTTTTTTATGATATGATTTCTACGCGAAAGGTGAGATAGAATGCTCAATTGCATGAATAGAGGAGGATAATTAAATTAATATAATTCCACTATGCTCCTAATATATATGTCCTAAGCAAGTTTTATTTTCTAGAATATCTTAATCTTGTGGAATCAAAACATTACTCGAAATGCCGATTAAGTGATGACGTTGGATTTATACTAATATTCGTAATGCTTATTTTGATAAATATGTTCGGAAGTAGCTGCGGAAAATAATAATAAAAAAGCAGTGAATAGCTTCTTGTATGAAAGTTCACTGCTTTTACTTTTATCGTTATTTACTATATTACAATGATAATATTTTATAAATGTCAGTCGACAGTTTGTGGTTCTTTTTCCGTTGCATCAGTATCTTGTTTCAACCAGTTATATATATCGATTAGTATAGGGGCAGTAGCTATGATCGTTTCCTCATCTAAATTAATGTTAAACATATTGAACAAGCTATCATTTTCTTCTTTGTTATAAATATTGGTTAGGGTTGTAACTATATTTAGTATGTCGAAGCTTTGTTCATCATCGTCATTCATATTATTAAAAAAGTAAGGAAGTACTTTAGTGAGAGTTGTAAAATTTTCGTGCTGTAATAAACCATTTAAAAATCCGCCATTCTCGTCGTTATCATCGTCTGTTTGATTTTTAAAGAACTGGGATAGGACACTTGAAATAGTTGTTAAACTGTTAGCGTCTAAATTAATGTTGAACCTACTAAGTATGCCATTTTCTTGGGAATCTTCACTGTTCTTTTCCTTATTCATGTAGTGTGATAAGAGATTGGCGATGGTGGTGTAATCATCATCTTCTAAGTTTAAATCGAGCATACCGAATATTCCAAGCTGCTCTTGCTCATTTTCTGTATTGTTAAACAAGTTGGTTAGGAATTTTGTAATTGTCTTTATTGTTTCTCCATCTAAGTTAAAAGGTATATTTCCGGAAGAAGAATATTCTTGTTCCGTTTTATCGGGGTTTATTATGTCGAATAAATTAGTTAAAAATGGGATAAATCTGGTTAATTGCTCTATATCGAAGTCTAGGTTTATTTTAGGATGTGTCATTGAAGTAACTGATGGTATTTGTTGAATTCTCTTTAATTCCTGTAATATTTTGTTTTGTAATTTCCCGCTTTGCATATCAGAAATATTTTTCTTTTGTTGATAGATTGAATGGCTTTGCAAAGTAGCGTAAAAGTTATTCAGGTGTGTAGAAATTTCATGTAGTATTTTTTCTTGTCGATCAACTTGTTTACATAATAGAATAGCTTGTTCTTCGTTAATGATTGAAATATACCTCGGTGAAAAAGAACGAATATTTGTTGTGTCATACAAAACCTCATTTAGAATATCCTCTGCAATATCAATTTGTCTTCGCATTTTATTTATTACACTTTTAGTGATTTTCGGTTTACATGTATATGCATAAAACTGAAAATTTGCTAAGCGATCTAATAGTTCATTTAATGTCAGTTCTTGTCGTTTAATTTGTCTTACTATTCTATGATAACTATTATGTTGAGCATCTGATAACTGCTTCATTTGCATCATACTTACTCTCCCTTCAAACATAAGTGCAAAATTAGAAATAATGAAATACCTACAGCTATTAGAATGTTTAATGTAGTGAAATAACCTAGCGTTCATAGGTATTCTACATATGCTATGTATGGGTGTTTTAAATTGTATAGACAAATTCACTATAAATATTAGATTTTATCGTGTTGAATCAAGATATCTTTGAAATGGTTCCAACAGCTATTAATCAAATCATGGTTGAAGAAATCTATAGGAAGGTTAGATTGTTTAATAAAAAATAATAAAATCCCTAGATTGCTCCATAATGAGTAGTCTAGGGATTTTCTATTATTCAACATCTTTAATTGTTGCTTCGGTCATTTTTTGCCGAGTTTTCGTAATATGATTTTCCATTAATTTTTTCGCACTATCAGCATCACGGTTTGCAATAGCCAGATATAACTCTCTATGTTCACTAAAGGTTTCTTGAAAATATGTTGTATTAGAGAAACGATAGTTGCGAGTAATGCGAATAGTATTCTTCATATGCTCCCCTAATATTTGAACTAACCCTAATAAAATGGAGTTATGGGCAGCTTCAGCAATACTATAATGAAAATTCAAATCCGCCATTAATCCTTTTTCCTCATCGCCACTTGCTATACGCATATCTTCAATACACTTTCGCATTTTTTCTAAATCATAGCTATTGGCTCGATATGCGGCTAAATAAGCACATTCCGATTCTAACGCTTGTCGTGTTTCTAACATTTCATATACAAGATAGTCATCAGGATGCATGATGGCAGTTGATAAATCGTCAATTACTTTTTGAAGATCAGAAGCTTTAATAAAGGTACCATCACCTTGTTTGCTTTCTATAATACCGTGAATTTCTAAGGCTCGTAATGCTTCACGAATCGAAGTTCGACTCACGTTAAAGCGTATAGCTAAGTCCCGCTCAGATGGTAATTTATCTCCAGGAATAAACTCGCCAGCTACTATGGACTCTTTAATACGATGAAAAATAATTTGATATACCTTTTGGTTTTGTTTTGGCGGAGGGATCATTCATTAATATCCCTGAAAATCTTTCCTGGATTTAAAATATTATTTGGATCTAATGTCTTCTTAATGCTTTTCATTACTTCAAAGGCAGCTCCATGCTCAAGGGATTGATATTTTGCTTTACCAATACCTACGCCATGCTCACCTGTACATGTGCCACCCTTAGATAATGCAAAGTTTACGATATGTTCATTCAATTCTTTAGCTTGATTTACTTCCTCAGTATTAGACAAATCAATCATCATTAGAACATGATAATTGCCGTCACCTACATGTCCAACGATGGCTGCATCGAGTCCCATATCTTCAATTTTTTGTCGTGAATTAAGAATGGCAGATGGTAGCTCATTGATTGGCACACTTGCATCTGTAACCATTAATTTCTTTCCAGGCGCGCTATGAATAAATGAGTAAGCAAGGTTATGGCGTAGTTCCCATAAGGCATTTCTTGCTTTAGAATCTTTTTCAAAGTCAAAGTTAATACAGTTCATATCTTTTAAAATTTCTTGTGTAAAAGTTACATCATAGTCTAAAGCGGCCTCACTACCATGGAATTCGAGGAAGAGAGTAGGTGCTTCCTCAAATGAAGCCTCCAAAGAAGTATTGACTTGTTGAATACTCCTTGTATCCACGAGCTCAATTCGAGCCATTGGAATACCGGCGGACATTACGGCGACAACAGCATCTACAGCATTTTGAATCGTTGGAAAAGTTGCACGTGCAGCTGTGATTTTTTCAGGAATACCAAAAACACGTAGCGTTAATTCCGTAATAACACCAAGCGTTCCTTCTGAACCAACCATTAATCCATTTAAATGCAGACCTGAAGATGATTTTGCTGAAAGACCGCCAGTATGTATAATCGTACCATCCGCTAGAACTACTTCTAAATCACGTACTTGATCACGCATGATGCCATAACGAACCGATGTTGTACCGCTCGCATTTGTAGCAGCCATACC
Source organism: Bacillus massiliigorillae (assembly GCF_000380245.2). Taxonomy (GTDB): domain Bacteria; phylum Bacillota; class Bacilli; order Bacillales; family DSM-1321; genus Bacillus_AD; species Bacillus_AD massiliigorillae. The sequence continues at coordinate 49,114 of NZ_HG428747.1, read as the reverse complement.
ACCTAATGTGGCATCCGCCCCTGGATCAACAGTAAAGAATAACCCGTGCTTATTCAGTTCTTTATTAACTTGTGTCCGAGTTACGCCAGGCTGAACACGTACTAGAAAATCTTGATTTCTCACTTCTAGTATTTGGTTCATTTGGGACATGTCTAAAGAAATTCCGCCATGCTCTGGAACAACATGACCTTCTAAGCTTGAGCCAAGACCAAAGGGAACAACAGGAATTTTGTTGTTATTGGCGAATTGTAATACTTTACTTACTTCTTCGGTTGTATTTGGAAATACGACTACATCTGGAAGACATGGCGTATGATATGATTCGTCATGACTATGTTGTTCTAAAATAATATCATTTGTTGTAACTTGTTCTTCTGAAAGAATAGTTCTTAATTGTTCTATTAGATTCATTTTCTCACCTCAATGAAATATTGGTCCAACCAATACTAGAATAAACTTAATTTTTAGAAAATACAAACTTTTATAGTGAGGTCTCAAATGTTGATTGTAATTGCCTATTATTACCCGGTGTTTAAAGAATTAAGTATAGAAACGTTTTAGGATGGTGGGGATGGTCTTATAATGAGATTAAGTAGAAAAGTGAGGGAGAAAAAATGAAGAAAATACTTGAGACTGACCGAATATATCTTAGAGAAATGACAGTTGAAGATTACGATCAATTATGTGAGATATTACAAGATGAAGAAGTAATGTATGCGTATGAACATGCATTTAGTGATGAAGAGGTACAAAATTGGCTCACAAATCAGCTGAAAAGGTACAACCAATATAGATTTGGCTTATGGGCGATTATTGATAAGCGAACGGGGTCCTTTATAGGTCAAGCAGGGCTTACAATGCAGCCTGTCGAAGATACAGATAAATTAGAAATCGGTTATTTACTTAAGAAGAAATATTGGCATCAAGGTTTTGCGACAGAGGCTGCGATAGCTTGTCGGGACTACGCTTTTCATCAGCTTCATTATGATTATGTAACAAGTATTATCAGAGATAATAATGAAGCATCAAAAGCTGTAGCGAAGCGGGTAGGAATGAAAAAAGTGAAACAAATTGTAAAACATTATTACAATATGGATATGTTACATGATGTGTATATGATGACTAAGGATGATCAGTAAGGTTAGACCAATTTCTATGAAATAATGCTATGCTATAATTATTGAAAAATAATTTTGGTTAAAAGGTAGCATTGTTTATAAATAATGATGGATATTTCAGAGAGGGTTTGTATAGATGGTAGCCAAAGGTAATAGGAATAAACCTAGAATTAAAGACGTAGCTGAGAAATCAGGTGTATCTACTGCAACTGTTTCTCATGTTATTAATGGAACTCGCTACGTTTCAGATGAGGTAAGTGAAAAAGTGAAAGCAGCCATGAAGGAATTGAATTATACACCTAATCCAATTGCTAGATCACTGAGAAGTCATCAATCTTATTTAGTTGGCTTAATTATTCCTGTTAAGAATCCAGCGGATATGGCAAACTTGTTCTTCATGGCGATAGCACAAGGTATCGAATCAATATTAACAAAGAACGGTTACAAGTTAATATTATGTAATTCGTATGAAGATATAGAAGTAGAGAAAGAGCATATTCAAATGTTTAATGCACAATTAGTCGATGGCCTAATCTTGGCACCATCTGGTGAAGATTACAGGAATCTTACTGAGCAATACCCAGTCGTATTTATTGATCGAAAACCGAAAGTCTATCAAGGTGACTGCGTATTGGCAAATAACTGTCAGGGTGCTTTTGAAGCGACGGAATATTTGATTAAACAAGGTCACAAGAAAATTGGATTTATTAATGGAAACGGTGGATTAACAACGGATCGGGCTCGCTTAGAGGGATATCAGAAAGCGCTTTTAAAGCATGGGATTATTTATGATAAAAACTATGTGAAAGAAGATTGTGTTTCAGTAGAGCATGGATATTCATTAACAAAAGAGTTAGTTGAACAAAAAGATGTATCAGCTGTTTTTATAGCAAATAATATTTTAACAATGGGTGCCATTTCATACTTTCAGGAATGTCATATAAATATCCCGGATGAACTAGCTATTATTGGCTTTGATGATTATGAATGGACTAAGATTATAAATCCACCTTTATCATGTGTGCGTCAGCCAGCGTTTGAGATAGGGCAGAAAGCTGCTGAAGTTCTTCTTGAACGTATTGCCAATAATGATGCGCCATCAGGGGAATATTTACTGGATACGTCATTAATAGTCAGAAAATCTTGTTAAAAGGTAGAGTGTCTTCCTTGGAGTTATTTGTATTGTATAAATGATAGATGATTGGATGACGAATATTTCTATTCCCACTACTACTGCTTTTTCTTTGCAATTTGTTTACTTTTATTAGAACAGGCGCGTAAATCAATTAGTCGAAAATAGAGAGAAGAAACCCAGCGATTGAAACAAATCGCTGGGTTTCTTTTATATTTTTCGTCCAAACAATACGACAAAGTTAAAATATTTATATATACAATCAACATCTTGAAATCCACTTTCTGTTAACCAATTTAGTTGATCAGCAAGAGTAGCCATTTTATCAAGCTTCGTTCGTTCAAATGCAGCTGTTAGTTCTTGTTGTGTTAAACCGCTTGCTTCAATTTTTGCTTTCCAATCATTTGTGTAAAGTGTTTCAATATAAGCTGTTTGTCCAAGTACTTGATCAGCGTTAATAAAAATACCATTTGGATTAAGTAAGTCATATATTTTGTTATATAATTTTTGTTTTTCTTCATCCGTTAAATGGTGGATGGAAAGAGAAGAGATAACGATATCGAACGTACCTTTGAAATTATGAGTAGTATAGTCAGCGTTAATATAGTCTATGTCCTTATCATTTTGAAATCGTTCTTTGGCGACATCTAGCATCTTTTCTGATAAGTCAATAGCGGTGATATGTGCTTGTGGATACTTCTCTTTTAAGAAAGAAGCAAAAAGACCTGTACCTGCACCAATTTCTAAAACGGTAGGCGCATTATTTTTTGTTTCAATAATGGAAATAGGAATGGAGTAGAAATCATGAAAGCAGGGTATTAATCTTTTTCGTTGATTATCATAGTGTGGCGCATTTTCGTTAAATTGTTCTTTTACATGTTGTTTCGTTGTCATATAAAAATCCCCCTTTTTTTAAAAATGTTCGTTAGGAAAATTATAATGTGTTTAGTATATAATGGAAAATAATAAAAAGCATGGGTTTTAATAACGATTTGTTATTAATGGGAAAGGTTGTCATGTTAATGGATATGAAATGGTTGAAAACGTTTATTGTTGCTACGAAATATGAAAATTTTCGAAAAGCCTCAGAAGAATTATATTTAACACAGCCTGCTGTAACGAAGCATATTCAACGATTGGAACATGAATTACATATCGAATTATTTAATCGAGTAGGAAAAAATATTTCGCTGACTCCTGCTGGCTATAAGTTCTTAGCATCTGCAGTTCAAATTATGAATAAATACGAGCAAGAAATGGAGGAATTTGAGGGGTGGAAACAAGGGTATAATCGTAAATTAACAATTGCTGTGGCTCCACAAATTGCTGCTTCTGTTCTCCCTTCATTTCTTCGGAATTTTATAGATAAACATTCGGATATAGAAGTAATTATTAATGTAGTCAGCTCATATAAAATTGGGGAAGAAGTAAGTTTAGGTAGAGCTGATATTGGACTGACAAGGATGCAGCCTATTCAAACTGATGTAAGTTGTAAAACAATACATCGTGATCCTGTTATTATGGTCGCCCCAAATTTAATAGGAAATGGCCAATATAATGAAGAAGAGATGCTCAAGCAATATCGATTATTAACGAATAATCATCCAGCATATTGGGATGAGCTATTATCAGAACTTAAAAGAATGTATCCTTATGTTCGCACATTACCTGTTACACAGATGGAAATCACAAAACGGTTTATTGAGCAGGGGTTAGGCGTTTCGTATTTGCCTTTGTCAATGGTTCAGGAAGAATTGAATAATGAGGCATTGGTTGAAATCAAAGATTATCAAATTACACTCCCTGTTTCTTTTACGTATATCATCATGAAAGTTGAAACATCTGAGGTAAAACAATTCGTTGTAGAGTTAAACAAGGCTTTTGTGAAAGAATAAAGAATTTAGTTTGAGAGTGTACTATGAATGGCTCATATTAATAGCTCATCGTAGCATTTCTATCTACCTCAACAGGAAGAACAACATCTGTTGAGGTGAAAGTTCGTACGAGAAAAAAGAAAAACTACTAAATGAGATAGTAGTAATCGCCCAACTATAGGAAAAACAATCATATAGATTCTTGTTTTCTTCTTTTTAATGTTATTACTATATAAGCAATGATGCTTATGAGAGCAATAATTATTACAGGTTGTACATATGGCTTTGCAAATTCATTAATTTGCCCCCAGTTTGATGATAATCTTTCTCCAAGATAAACGAAAAGTATAGACCAGGGAATAATGGCAAGCGTCGTATAGAGTGTGAATTTTTTTATGGGCATTTTTGAAATACCAGCAGGAATTGAAATAGCATGTCTAACAATCGGAATGAAACGAGCTGTAAAAATAACTCCTATCCCGTATTTCTGAAACCATTTTTCTGCTAAATCAATTTGCTTTTCGCGTATAAAGAAGTATTTCCCGAATTTTTTTAAGAATGGTCTTCCGCCATATTTTCCGATCCAATATATGAGTAATTGTGCAATTACCCCTCCGATTGTACCGGCTACTACAGCTCCTAAAAAACTAATTTCTCCAATTGAAACTAGATATCCAGCATAAGAAAGTACGATTTCGCTTGGAATCACTTCAATCATTAATGCAAAAGTAATCCCGAGATATCCTAGTTTCATCAATACAAGTAAAAAAGAATGAATTAAACCACTCATTGTATATCCCCTTTCTAGATCTAGCTTAATTGAGGAACATTAAATAATTATTAAAATACGAGGTGTATTTAATAAATATAAACTCTATCAGAGAAATCCTCATTAGTAAAAGAGAAAGGCTAGTATGTTAGGCTAATGCCGAAAATGATTTTTTAATATAATTTTACTGTTGACTCTTTTTGAAAACGCTTTTATAATCTAGTTAAACGATTACGTAAACGATTAACTAAAATGAAAACGGTTTAATTTTCAGGAAGAAGGGATTCGTTATGGCATTAGGTGCAAAGAAAAATTATTGGTTATTAAGTGCATTTTTCTTTTTTTATTTCTTTACATGGTCTTCATGTATGGCATTATTCTCTATTTGGTTAGGTCAGGATATTCAATTAAGTGGTGCTAGTACCGGTATTATCTTCTCGGCAAATGCTATTTTCGCTTTAATCATGCAGCCACTTTATGGTGTAATTTCCGATAAAATTGGATTGAAGAAACATATATTATGGTTTATTGCTGGTTTACTGGTTTTATCTGGTCCATTTTTCATTTACGTGTATGGCCCATTATTGAAATATAATGTATTACTTGGTGCAATCGTTGGTGGTGTATATTTAGGAGCTGCTTTTCAAGCTGGTTGTGGAGCAGTTGAATCATATATCGAAAAAATTGGTCGTAAATGCGACTTTGAATATGGAAAATCAAGAATGTGGGGTTCACTAGGTTGGGCAGCGGCGACATTCTTTGCAGGACAGCTTTTCAATATTAATCCTAATATTAATTTCTGGATTGCCTCTGGTTCTGCTATCTGTTTAGTTATTATTCTCTTATTAATGAAAATAGATTTAACTTCCTCAGCTTCAGAAGGAGAGCAACAAGAACCTATTAAAATGAAAGATGTTTTTGGTTTATTAAAACTTAAGAAGTTCTGGTTCTTCGTTGTGTATGTATTAGGGGTTGTATGCTTCTACTCTGTGTACGATCAGCAATTCCCGATTTATTATTCTTCACTTTTTGACAGTGTAGCATCAGGGAACCAAATTTATGGTTACTTAAATTCATTCCAAGTATTTTTGGAAGCTGGAATGATGTTTGCTGCTCCGTTTATTGTAAATAAAATTGGAGCAAAGAGAGCCCTTATTTTTGCTGGTTTTGTCATGTCAGTTCGTATTATTGGTTCAGGCTTAGCATTTGAGCCAATCGGTATTTCATGTATGAAATTACTACACGCTTTAGAATTACCAATCATGCTAATTGCGGTATTTAAGTACCTAGCACAAAACTTTGATAATCGCTTATCTTCTACATTGTATTTAGTAGGATTTCAATTCTCGAATGCAATTGCAGCAGCATTCTTCTCACCGGTATTCGGTAAGCTGTATGACTCGATTGGATTCTCGAAAGTGTACTTTATTATTGGTGGAATTGTACTGACATTTAACATTATTTCTTACTTTACATTGATTAATGATAAGAAATCTGAAGCAACAGCAAAATTACAACAAACAGCTTAATAGTTAAAGGGAGAAAGGATTGTTTCATTCATGACTACACAAACTTTAGATAAAAAAACAGTATTGGAACAAGCAAACGAAGCCTTGCAAAAAGCGACAAAGAATGTGAAACAAGATCATCGTTTAGGTTTTCATATTGCAGCGCCAGCTAACTGGATTAACGACCCAAATGGCTTAGTGTACTTCAAAGGAGAGTATCATGTATTCTATCAGCATCATCCTTACGATGAGCATTGGGGGCCGATGCATTGGGGACATGCGAAAAGTAAAGACTTAGTGCATTGGGAGCATTTGCCGATTGCTTTAGCTCCAGATGAAGAATATGACCGTGATGGTTGTTTCTCAGGTAGTGCCATAGTTGATGGTGACACATTATACTTAGTTTATACGGGTCATGTATGGGTTGACCGTCCAAAGGATATCGCGATTCAAACGCAATGTATCGCTTCAAGTAAAGATGGTATTACATTTACGAAGTTTGAAGGAAACCCAGTTATTAAAGAGGTTCCAAGTGATAGTACAGGTCACTTACGTGATCCGAAAGTTTGGAAGCAAAACGATGATTTTCATATGGTTCTTGGAAACCGTACAAAAGATGATATCGGTCGTGCAATTCACTATAGCTCAAAAGATTTAAAGAACTGGCATTATGAAGGTGTCATTGCTAAAAATGAAAGTGATTTAGGCTATATGTGGGAATGTCCAGATTTCATTGAGCTTGATGGTAAGCATGCTTTATTATTCTCGCCTCAAGGAATGAAAGCAGATGGTGATAAATATCAAAATCTATACCAAACAGGTTACTTATTGGGTGACTATAATGAGAGCACTGGAAAACTAACATATGGCGATTTCGTAGAATTAGATCATGGTCACGATTACTATGCTGTTCAAACATTACACGATGATAAAGGTAGACGCATCGGTATTGGCTGGATGGATATGTGGGAATCAAATATGCCAACGAAAGAAGCTGGATGGTGTGGCGCACTAACGTTACCACGTGAATTATCTCTTTCAAAAGAAGGAAAAATCATCATGAAGCCAGTAGCAGAACTTGAGTTACTACGTGATGAGGAATTAGTTATACCTCTAACGGAAATCAATAATGAATGCATTCAAACAAATATTCATGAAGATTTAGTAGAAATTAAAGCAGTTTTCTCGTTAAAAGATGTAACAGCTGAAGAATTCGGTATAAAAGTAAGATGTAGTGAAGATGGTAAAGAAGAAACTATTATTGGTTATGATGTGGCATCTTCTAAGCTATTCCTTGATCGTGAGCATTCAGGTAAGGGTGTAGCAGGCATTCGCAAAACAAAGATGGATGTCCAAGGTGATTCACTAATTGTACATGTATACTGCGACCGTTCTTCAGTAGAAGTGTTTGCAAATGATGGAGATGTAAATATGACAAGTAGAATTTATCCAAATCCTGAAAGCTTACAAGTACAATTCTATGCGAAGAATGGAAAAGTAGCAGTGGAATCTGTACAAGCTTGGAAGTTAAAAGATATTTGGAAAGAAAATAAATAACCGGAATATCAAAAGCCAAGTACTGTCAAAAAGTGCTGGCTTTTTGCCGTATAGGTAAGAAAGAGGTTTAGTTATGGGAAAAGTATTTAGTATTGGTGAAGCATTAATCGATTTTATTCCAGAGCAAAAAGGAAAAGCGTTAAAGGAAGTAGATACATTTGAAAAATTACCAGGCGGCGCACCAGCAAATGTAGCGATAGCAGTAGCCAAATATGGGGGGCAAGCTTCAATGATAACCAAACTTGGTGAAGATGCATTTGGTGATTTCTTAGCTGATATTTTGAAAGAAAATGGTGTAGAAGTAGATAAAGTGTTGCGTACGAAAGAAGCAAATACAGCTCTGGCATTTGTATCTGTTAAGGAAGATGGGGAGCGTGACTTCTCTTTCTACCGAAATCCATCTGCAGATATGCTATTAACGGAAGATGAAGTACAAGCAGATTGGTTCAGTGGAGAAGATATACTTCATTTCTGCTCAGTTGATTTAGTGGAATGCCCAATGAAATACGCACATAAGAAAGCAATTCAAAGCGTGAAGGAAAAGGGCGGTATTGTTAGCTTTGACCCAAATATTCGTTTATCGCTTTGGGACGATCATGATGAATGTAAAGCAACGGTGCAAGAATTTTTACCACTATCACATATCGTAAAAGTATCGGATGAAGAATTAGAATTTATCACAGGCATTGCAGATGAAAAAGAAGCTCTTCAATCACTATTTGTTGGTGATGTAAAAGCAGTTGTGTATACGAAAGGTGCAGATGGTGCCGAGTTGCATTTAAAGAATCAAAGCTTTGTATCTTCTGGTTTTAAAGTAACGGTTTCGGACACAACGGGTGCCGGCGATGCCTTTATTGGTGGCTTGCTATATATGCTAACCGCTCATAAAGTACAGTTAGCGAACGTTGAGCAAATTTTAGCAGATAAGCATGATGACATCCTAACGTTTGCGAATGCGAGTGGTGCTTTAACAGCTTCAGTAAAAGGGGCCATTCATGCAGCACCAGCGAAAAAGCATGTGTTGAATTTCATTCAAACGCGTTTAGGGGAAGATTTCGAAGTGCGATTCGAAGAGATTAAATAATAGTAAAAGAAAGCGATTG
>NZ_HG428747.1:0-40032 GCF_000380245.2 Bacillus massiliigorillae | reverse complement strand
CGCTTTCTTTTAGTCTAAATATCGAAATGAACGAATACGCTTAGGTGCAAAAATATATACAAAGAAGTAGATAAATAAGCATCCTGCTAAGAGAGATAGTAGTATATCCTGTATTGTTGGATGGGATAGGTGTGCCATCGTAAGAATAAGCAATTGAATACTAAGCAAAGATGTTAGTAGTTTCAAGAAGGAAGTCTTGAACTCAAGGAAAGAAACAGGATAAGTACGAATCAAATCATTAATGGCTGCTTGTAAAGGTAATAATTGATAGCCTGTCATAAATAGGATTATTAACATGGCAATCCACTGATAAGATGGTAAGCAATAAATCAGTATGAAACCAATGAACGTTAATCTTATATATAAATAATAAAAACTATTATATCGAACAAATAAAAGCGTAAATAAATAACGGAAGAAAGAAGAATGGTGATAGCGAATGGTTTTTTTCACTAACCAAGAAAGCCACATTCTACGTTTATATGCGTATTTAAGATGTGGAACATCTACATAAATATTAATGAAATTGTAAATCTGTAAAACTGTTCGTTCTTCCTGCGTAATTAGGTAATCCCAATTGATCCTTTTAGATTGCGTTCCAAACAGGAAATACATGAAACCAACGGTGCATAAAAGAATGATGATGGAAATATACCAGTAATCTATGAATACGAAATATAAGATAAATGTTAATGTTAACAGTCTTATCAGTGTATGTAAGGTTATTTGAATTCTACTTGTCATCCATTGCATCGACCAAGCAAAGTATAGATTGACTGCAATTGTAGCAATAGTGACGATGATGGAATCAATTTGAATCCATCCATAATGAATTAAAGGCGTAATGATACCGAGTAGAATAATAGTCTTAAATCCATCTATAACGGCTGTGTAATAAAATGATTTTCTAAAATAGGAAGATAATTTCTTCTCTAAAGGTAGTAAAAAAATACGATCTGCTTTCACAATGAATGTCCGTATCTTTGTTTGTAGGAAAAAGATAGAGACTAAGAAAGCTACTACTATTTCAGTTGGAAATGAAGACGGAACCCATTTTAAAAATTGAATGTAATAGTAAGCAAAAATGCTACCGACAAGAAGTAGTGAATAAAATACACTGCTTGCAATTAGTGAAAAATAGCGCATCATCTTTTGATAATATAATGAGCACCGTTTATTCCATAGCGTTTCATATTCCATAACATACACCTTATTCCTTATCGTTATAATTCATATTTTAACCTTTCAAGAAATCGTTTAGCTAGCTTGGAGGCATTCTTTTCCTCTCTGCAAACCCACCCATAATACACGGATTCGAGGTCTGGAATTTCTAATGGGACAGTGACCATTCGTTTCTTTTTATACGGTGCACTGCTTTTGAAAGAATAATCTAATCCAACTGTAACAGCTAATTGCTCTTTTACTGCATTTTGAATGGCTTCTGTATTATTGCTTGTAAATAGTATGTCAACGGGTCCGTATTTGGCTACGAATTGCTCCATTACCCAGCGAATATAGTCGTCATCATATAAAACCATCGTTTGTTGTTGCAATTGTTCAGGCGTAATAGCTTTTTCTAGTGCTAACGGTGAGTTTTTACTAACTCCAACAACGAGTTTTCCTTCTATTAATCGCTCAACTGATAGCTCATAGCTTTTTTGAGCGAAATCATCATGAAAGATTATGAACCCAATATCGATTTGATTTTTTTTAATATCTTCAATAATGTCTTTCGGTCCTTTTTCAAGTAGTTCGATTTTTACGTTAGGAAAATCTTTTTTGAAGTTGGAAACGATATTGACTAATAAGTGCATAGGACCTGGTATAGTAGCGATTTTCAGTTCTCCACTTAGAATATCGGAATAGCTTTTCGCTTCTTCCTTTAAGTCATTAATTTTGTGAATAATCTCACTAGCTTTTGAAATAATAACTTGTCCTTCAATTGTTGGGACTGCCCCAGAACCGCGTGAACGAGTGAATAAAGAAACACCTAGTTCAGTTTCTAAGGAAGAAATAGATTGGCTAATAGCAGATAAAGTAATATGAGTGCTTTGAGCTGCTTTTGTGAAGGAGCCTGTTTTCGCCACTTCACAGATGTATGTTAATTGTTCGATGTTCATTTTCTTTTGCTCCTTTCAAAAATAAGCTTTCCTTTTTACCCTGTTCCTATTGTAACGTAGGACAAATTCTATTAGGTTATTGAACATAGAATAGTGAACAGAGTTTTGTAACAAATAATAGAGTGTGGACTTTTTAAATTTCGTTCAGCCATTTTGTTTGATGGAACTAGTAAAACATGGTTTATAATGTTAAAGACTACCATGTTTTTGTGATAATCATAATAGAATGGGGGAGCTTGATGAAGGACTCTGTTGTGCTACGTGTAGTAGATAGTGGAAACCTAGAAGACTTATCGTTCGTGGAGAAAGCAGCACAATTATTACAGGGACTCGTTTCAAACGGTGCAGCAATTGGATGGGTCGATCCACCTTCAACAGAAGAGGTGACTGGCTTACTTCAAGAATTGACCATCGCAAGTGGAAATAATGACGCATGTCTAATTTCGATTTGGGTCGATCAAGATCTTGCGGGTATTGGGTATTGGAAACGATATAGTCGCCCGACCCATAATCCACATGCTGATATAGAAAAAGTGGCAATTGACCCACGTTATCAAGGCTTTGGTTTAGGTCATCTCCTCATGGATAAGTTGATTTCCACGGCCATCGATACTGGAATCGAGATGTTAACCCTTGACTTCCGGGGAGACAACTTTCGAGCGGCTAAACTTTATAATTCCCTAGGATTCAAAGAATACGGTCGATTACCCCGTTTTGTAGCTGTAGGAACTGCTCGATATGACAAGATATTATATGCCCTTGATCTTCGATAATCTAGAAACGGGCGTTATTCAGAGGTAATGATAGAAGTCCAATTTCTTCATTGTTAATCGAGAAATTGGGCTTTTTATATTTGCTTTACAGTGCAAAATAACTATAAAAATGATAAAAGAGATCAGTGACGGCTGTTCTTATAAGATTAAGAAAGTATATAGTTTTGCGCGGTGTCTAGCTCCAGTGCCCAGCGACTAGTAGATTTCGCCCATCTCCCTACGTTAAGTCAACACGAAAAAGGCTACCGCCTCTTCGTGTTTCCTTTATCTCAGTCGAAGTGCTCCAATCTATACGTCGCAAAACGGGCGCTTGCGCTTTTCTTATTAAGTATAACTTAATAAATAGTAAAAATATTTAAATTTTATTAAATACTACAAGGTGATAGAATATAAATATAAAGATTTATATATGTTTTATGCGGGTATTAAGGGATATTGAATGACGAATTGCAGATTGTTCTTTCAAAAATAGGGAGGAATTACACATGACAGCAAAAAGAGTAGTAGTGATTACAGGAGCGGCAAGTGGAATAGGGAAGGCAACAGCGCTTAAGTTTGCTAGTAAAGGCGATATTGTTGTAGTGGCAGACTATAATGAAGCTACAGGTGTTTCCACTGTAAATGAAATCGAAAAAGCTGGTGGAGAAGCAATTTTTGTAAAAACGGATGTTTCAAAATATGAAGAGGTTCAATCTTTAGTTGAAACAGCAGTAAACAAATTTGGTAGCATCGATGTAATGTTTAATAATGCAGGTATTGGTAGCTCTAGCGGTATTCTAGAGCAGAATATTGATATATACGAAAGAACAGTAGCAGTTAACCAACATGGTGTAGCATACGGAATTATGGCTGCTGGTTCTAAGATGAAAGAGCTTGGTGTAAAAGGTGTGATTGTTAATACTGCATCGGTATTTGGATACTTAGCATCGCCTGGTACTTTTGCTTATCATGCAGCAAAAGGTGCTGTTGTTATGATGACAAAATCAGCAGCACTTGAATTGGCTCGTTATGGAATTCGTGTAGTAGCTGTTGCACCAGGTATGGTTGATACACCAATTATCCAAGGTTATAAAGATATGGGTATGCTAGAATCTATGAAATCAAAAAGCATGGCTCGTAAATTATTAGATCCAGAACAAGTAGCCGATGCAGTGTATCTATTATCATTACCTGAAGCAAGTGCTATTAATGGTAGCGTTGTTATGGCTGACGAAGGATATGCTTCATTTAAATAAAAAGAACTCTCCATTTAGTTCTGAATAATAATAAAAGCCTAGGGATTCCTAGGTTTTTATTTGAATTTAATAGGGTAACATATAGTAGAATAATGGAAAGATGAATGAAGAGGGGTTCTCATGACTGCTTTACAAGAGTTACCTAACATAGGGAAAGTTGTAGCTTCACAGCTTAATGAAGTAGGAATTCATACTTCAGAGGAGCTGACGGAGGTCGGAAGCAAAGAAGCTTTTACGCGAATTAAAAAGATTGATTCTTCTGCCTGCATTAATCGATTATATGGTTTGGAAGGTGCTATTCAAGGTATTAGGTGGCATAATCTATCGGATGGATGTAAAAAAGACTTAAAATCATTTATGAAAACAATATAAATATGAATGGGAAGAGCTAACTTATAGGTTAGCTTTTTTTAGTTTGGAAACCTTCTGGCCAGTGAATATTTAATAATGGCTAAAAAATTAGAAGTTACCGGGAGCAAAGAGAGAGATTCATATATTCACTGAATTTTCGATTATACCGTGTGTTCATAATAGATTTTTTTACTCTAGTAAATGCATAATGAGGGTATGTATGAAGAAGAAGGGGAATTCTATGATAACAAAACAAGAGCTTTTTGAAAAAGCAGAAGCATTTATACAACAGTGCTATGCTGAATCAAATCAAGAGAGTAGGATTACAGAACGGTTAGTGGAAATCAAAGAGCAAATTATAGCTACCGGTACGTATGAGCATACCTTTGATGAGCTTGTTCATGGTGCTAGAATGGCATGGCGAAATAGTAATCGCTGTATTGGACGTTTGTTTTGGAATAGCTTAACGGTTTTGGATGCTCGGGAAGTGGAGAGTCATGATGAGATTTACGATGCTCTATTTCATCATATTGAATATGCAACGAATGGTGGTAGAATTCGACCGACGATAACGATTTTTAAACCATATCAACAGGAAAACAATCAAATTTGTATTTATAATCATCAATTAATTCGTTATGCAGGCTATGAAACAGAGTATGGTACGATTGGTGACCCTCTCTCTATTCCATTTACTACATTTTGTGAGTCATTAGGATGGAGGGGACCTAAGACACACTATGATATATTGCCGTTGGTCATTTCCATTGACGGAGAAAAACCTTCGTATAAAGAAATACCAAAAGACTTAGTAAAAGAAGTTACAATTACTCATCCAGAGTATGCATTCGAATCATTGGAAGCGAAGTGGTATGGTGTACCGATTATTTCAGATATGTGTTTAGAAATAGGAGGCATAACGTACAATGCAGCTCCCTTTAATGGTTGGTATATGGGTACTGAAATAGGAGCACGTAATTTAGCAGATGAAGATCGATATCATTTGTTACCGGCTGTTGCTGAAATAATGGGATTGGATACATCGAAGAACGCATTACTATGGAAAGATAAAGCGCTTGTTGAATTAAATATAGCAGTTTTACATTCATTTAAAGAGCAGGGGGTAACCATTGTGGATCACCACACAGCTGCTCATCAGTTTGAGTTATTTGAGAAGCAGGAGGCCGCATGTGGAAGAATGGTTACAGGAAATTGGGTTTGGCTAATTCCTCCGCTTTCATCGGCTACAACACATATATTTCATAAGCCTTACCCGAATGTCGTTAAGACACCTAATTATTTTCATCAAAAGGCACTATATTAAAGTAATAAAAGGTCACTCTAAGAGTGACCTTTTATTACTTTAAAGAATTGTAAATGCGCCATCCACTATTAGTTTGTCATCTATTACAATGCTTATAAAATAGCAAAAATTTGAACGGGGAAATTTAAAGAAAGCCTATTTACATTGACGCTACGTAAGGGTGTATAGTTAGTTTTGTCAGGAGGTGTTACCGTGGAATATACAGTGCACAAACTAGGAAAGTTAGCGGGTGTTAGTTCAAGAACATTACGTTATTATGATGAAATTGGAATTCTTAAGCCGGCAAGAATCAATTCGTCAGGATATCGGATATACGGTCAAGCCGAAGTTGATCGATTACAGCAAATTCTGTTTTATCGTGAACTCGGCGTTGGCTTAGAAAGTATTAAGCAAATTGTAACGGCACCTGCTTTTGACGGAGCTCTAGCACTCAAGGAACACCGCGAGAAGCTTCTTGATAAACGAAAGCAATTAGATACATTAATTGCGAACGTCGAAAAGACGATTGCCTTAAAAGAAGGGAGAATATCCATGTCAAATCAAGAAAAGTTCGAAGGCTTTAAACAGCGTATGATAGATGAGAATGAGAAGAAGTATGGAAAAGAAATTCGTGAAAAATATGGCGATGAGACTGTTAATAAATCAAATCAAAAAGTAAAAGGAATGACGCAAGAACAGCATGATGAAGTGACAAAGCTAGCAAACGATGTTACTGAAACATTAAGCGAAGCATTTCAAACCGGAGATCCTGCAGGTGAATTAGCGCAAAAAGCAGCAGCATTGCATCGTGAATGGCTGTGCTATTATTGGGACACATATTCAAAAGAAGCACATGCAGGCTTAGCGCAAATGTATGTGGATGATGAGCGTTTCACAGCTTATTATGATAAGGAACAACCGGGTACAGCCGAATTTTTACGTGATGCGATTATGATTTATACAGGTATGAAAAATAAAATGTAAAGAAGTGAATCTCCTATTAGCCTTTGTGCTGATAGGGGGTTTTTCATATAAGTAATTTGATATTAAAGCCAATTTGTGTATAATTTAATTGAGAATGATAATCATTAATGGTTAGAAGGGGATAATTATGAATGACTATACTTTATTTGACGTTACCATAATTGGTGGAGGGCCAGCTGGATTATATTCAGCTTTTTATAGCGGTTTACGAGGAATGAAAACAAAAATTATTGAGTTTCAATCTGAATTGGGTGGTAAATTACGTGTGTATCCTGAAAAGATGATTTGGGATGTTGGAGGAATGACACCTATGCCTTGTGCTCAATTAACGAAGCAAATCATTCAACAAGGTTTAACTTTTAATCCAGAAGTGGTGCTTGATGAAAAAATTATTTCTATAACAAAAAGCACGGATGGTTATTTTACATTACAATCTGCTAATGGTAACGAGCATTATTCCAAAGCGGTTATTGTTGCAATTGGTGGGGGGATTTTAAAACCTCAGAAATTAGAAATCGAGGGAGCCGAACGCTTTGAAGTCACAAATTTAAATTATACAATCAAGTCACTTCAACGTTTTAAGGATAAAATTGTTTTAATATCAGGTGGCGGCAACTCGGCTATTGATTGGGCAAATGAATTGGAGCCTATTGCGAAAAAGGTTTATTTAACATATCGAAAAACACATTTAAATGCTCATGAAGCACAAATTTCTCAGCTTATAAAAAGTTCAGCGCAGTGCTATTTAAGCACAAATATTACTAAACTAATTGCAAATGACGAAAATCAAATCGAGTCTGTAGAATTAATGCATACAGAAACAGATGAAAAAACAACTGTAGCTGTAGATGAAGTGATTATTAATCATGGATATGAGCGAGAATCAGAGTTACTAACTAAGAGTAATTTAGATATTGAATTGGTTGATGATTTCTATATTGCAGGAACTCCGAATAGTCAAACATCTCTTCCTGGTTTATTTGCGGCAGGTGATATTGTAGCTTATAATGGAAAGGTTCATTTAATAGCAGGAGCTTTTCAAGATGCTGTTAATGCAGTGAATAAAGCAAAGCAGTATATTGAACCCGATGCACATGAAAGTGGCATGGTTTCATCTCATAATGATGTTTTTAAAGAAAGAAATCGTGAATTAATCGCACAAATGTTAAGTTAAAATAAGAAAGAGACAATCGCAAAATGGGATTTTGGATTGTCTCTTTTTTTATCAATTTATGCTTGTTGATCATATAATTTGGCAATTTCAATAATAACGTTTGTTGCTTTCTCCATTGTATCTACTGAAACGTATTCGTAGCGACCATGGAAGTTTTCTCCGCCTGCAAAGATATTTGGTGTAGGCAGTCCCATATATGATAATTGAGAACCATCAGTACCTCCACGAATTGGTTGAATGATTGGCTCAATATCTAAATTCTTCATAGCTTGCGAAGCGATGTCAACGATATGTTTAACAGGCTTAATTTTCTCACCCATATTGTAATATTGGTCATTCATATCTAGAATAATGCGGTCTTTTCCGTATTTCGCTTGTAAGTCAGCTGTTATACTTTCCATCTTTGCTTTACGAGCAGCAAAAGCTTCTTTATCGTGATCGCGGATGATGTACTGTAATGTCGTTTCTTCTACGTCACCATTGAAGGCAAGTAAGTGGTAAAAACCTTCATAACCATCTGTATATTCTGGCGCTTCGTTTACTGGTAATAGGTTTTGGAATTCCATAGCGATTTTCGTTGAATTAACCATTTTATTTTTCGCTGTGCCTGGATGTACGTTTTTACCTTTAATAGTTACCTTTGCACCTGCTGCATTGAAGCTTTCATATTGTAGTTCACCTAATGGACCGCCGTCCATTGTGTAAGCATATGTAGCATTAAATGCTTCTACATTGAACTTGTGAGGACCTCTACCAATTTCTTCATCTGGCGTGAAGGCAACACGAATTTTTCCATGCTTAATTTCAGGATGTTGAATGAGATATGCCATTGCTGTCATAATTTCAGCTACACCAGCTTTATCATCAGCGCCAAGTAGAGTTGTACCATCTGTTGTAATAAGCGTTTGGCCCTTATAGTTTGCAAGTTCAGGGAATGCTGATGGAGACAGGATAACTTGTTGCTCTTTGTTCAAGACAATATCGTTACCATCATAGTTCTCAACGATTTGTGGGTTAACATTAGCTCCTGTCATATCTGTTGCAGTATCCACATGTGCTAAGAAACCGATTGTTGGTATTTCTTTATCAGAATTAGCAGGTAAGGTAGCCATTACATAACCATTTTCATCAATTGTTACATCACTCATACCGATTTGTTTTAACTCCTCAACAAGCATGTTAGCGAGTGTTAATTGACCTGGTGTAGTAGGGCAAGTTGTACTGTCACTATTTGATTGTGTGTCTACTTTCACATATGTAATAAATCGTTCAATCATTTCATTTCGCATTATTCAATTCTCCTTTTTACTTTTCATTTTATCACTTGTCAGTATGAATGAAACTAAAGCTTACTAAAATATATATGCCATATCGTTCTCGTTCATTTATTTTTCAATCTATCTGAAAAAAACAACCCTTTATATTATTTTAATATAATTTCATATGTGTTATACTATACAAATAGTTAAGTTAATTAACTTTAAGTTAAGTCAATGAACTATAATTTGATTTACTAAAAAATATGTGAATTGAGGTAGCGAAGGTGGAAAATGTCACTTTTACTGAGACGGATCATCGAATTCTTGCTTCCTATAAAGCTGTTGTGGATGGATTAGCACAATATTTAGGTTCATCAAGTGAAATTGTGCTGCATAGTCTAGAGGATTATCAACAATCGGTTATTCATATTGCGAATAATCATCATACAGGTCGTAGTATTGGAGCGCCTATTACGAATTTAGCGTTACAAATGCTTAAAGAAATTCAAAGCTCTGAAGACCAGCAATTTTTGAGTTATTTTACGCGAAATAAGAATAATAAACTCATGAAATCTAGCACAATTGTGATACGCGGTGAGCATGGAAATATTATAGGCTTACTCTGTCTTAATTTGAATTTGGATAGTCCTTTTAGTGAGATATTGAAAGCTTTTTCACCGAATGCAATGGTCAATGAGAGTCATCAAGAATATTTTGCTAATAATGTTGAAGAAATGATTTACGACATTATAAGAAATACTATTGATGAAGTAAATGCATCATCAATTTCGCATGCTAATCGCAATAAGCATATTATTAATCTGTTACATGAACGTGGCGTCTTTAATATGAGAGATGCGGCATCGATTGTAGCAAAAGCATTAAAAATAACCAAACCAACTGTATATTTACATCTTCGCAATCTACATACGAAAGATGACAAATAAATAAACCAAATCTTAAGGAGTGCTATACATTATGTTAGAAATCATCAACACAGAAAAAGCTCCAGCAGCTATCGGACCATATTGCCAAGGAATTAAAGTAAACAACATGTTATATGCTTCAGGTGCGATTCCAATCAACCCAGCTACAGGTGAAGTTGTAGAAGGTGGCGTTACTGAGCAAGCGAAACAAGTTATGGAAAACGTGAAAGCTGTATTAGAAGCTGCTAACTCTGATTTAGAGTCAGTTGTAAAAACTACTTGCTTCATCGTTGATATGAACGATTTTGCAGCATTCAACGCTGTATATGGCGAATACTTCGCTAACCACAAACCAGCTCGTTCTTGCGTAGCTGTTCGTGAGTTACCAAAAGGTGTACTTTGCGAAGTTGAAGTTATCGCTGTAACTAAATAATTAACTTTTTTCGAGAACCGTATCCTTATGGATGCGGTTTTTTCTTTGTTGAAATATGTGATAATGATTATAGCGATTTTTTGTAGTAGAAGAGGTGAGTCCATGAAATTGGAAAGACTATTATCCATCTTGTTACTGTTATTAAAAGAAGAGCGGATTACAGCGGATTTCTTAGCAGAGCGCTTTGAAGTAACGAAGAGGACCATTTATCGGGATATGGAATCATTATTGATAGCAGGAATTCCTATTGTCACTTATAGCGGAAAAGGTGGAGGCTATGCATTATTAGAATCCTATAAGCTTACTGTATTTACGTTCTCAGATGAAGAAAAACAATTATTGTTACATAGTTTAGATTATAGGAAAGAATTATTGGAAGATAATTATACAGAAGAATTACAGCAGAAAATTCAACAGCTTTCATCTGAGGTTCAACCAGCATCGCTTCGTTTATCAAGCCCATCTATTTACCGACCAGAGGTGGATAAGGAGATAAAAGAACGAATGCATTGTATTTCAACAGCGATTGATTCACGCAGGGAGGTCTCTTTTGCTTATGTCAGTTACAAAGGTGAAACTACGGATCGTACTGTTCAGCCGACAGCAATTGTATTACGCAATGGAAGCTGGTATGTAGAAGCCTATTGCCATTTACGTGGCGATGAGCGAGTGTTTAAACTTTCAAGGATTCGTGACCTTCAAATAGCTGACACTCAAACTAGCATAGGAAATGATATAGCAAAGAAAAGCGTAGAGTTGACCGTCAATCGTCCTCCAATTGATGTACGTTTGCAGTTTACTAAAAACAAACTAGGAATTGTCTATGATTATTTCAGTTTGGATGAAATTAAAGAAATGACAGAAGAACATGTCATCGTTGAGTTTACATATCATTTTGATTACGCAATTATTCCGTTTATACTCAGTTTCGGAGATAGTGTACAAATACTGCAACCGAATGAGCTAGTTGAAATGCTTCATGTGGAATTAAATAAAATAAAAAGTATCTATAAAAGCTGACAGACTGATGTCAGCTTTTGTTTGTTATGGTTAATACATAAGAAAGGATGATACATATGAATTATACAATTGTCGAGCTAAATGAGAAGATTGTTGCAGGAATCGCCATTCGAACAACAAATGAAAATGGTCAAGCAATGTCGGATATCGGTGCAACTTGGCAAACATTTATTGGAGATCAAGTAATGGAGCGTATCCCGAATCAGATTGGTCATCAGGCATATGGTGTGTATAGCAATTATGAAAGTGACGCTTCTAAACCATATGATTTCTTAGCAGGTATAGAGGTAAGTCAACAAGATGCAGCTGATGGCATTCAATATATGGTACTTCCTCAAGGACGATATGCAAAGTTTACTGTCGTTGGCCATATGCAAAAAGCTGTCGGAGAAGCATGGGAAAGTATTTGGAAGATGGATTTACCAAGAGCATATGTATGTGACTTTGAAGTTTATCATAATGATTCTAGTGATATGAATAACCAAACGATTGATTTGTATATTTCGTTGCAATAGAGAAAAGGAAGAGGGATGCTTAAAGGCATCCCTCTTATGACTAGTAAATCTTCTTAATGTTGAATCAATCAAGCACAACTTCCTTATTCGGATTATCCAGAAATTCAAACAGCATATGAATTTGAGATTCCGTATTTCGAGCAGTTGAAAGAGGTGGTAATTTATCTTTTTCAAAGAAAGCAATCTCATCTGTTTCAATGCTTGATGTTGGCGAACCGCTTACTATTTTGCACTTGATAAATAGCTTGTACACATGATAGGCGGAAGGTGGATGATGGTGATAAGGGCGCGTGTTATCTAAAACCGCTAATAATTTTTCTGCCACTGCATTATAGCCTGTTTCTTCTCTTACTTCTTTCACTGCCACCTCAGAAGGCGAATAACCAACATCTCCCCAGCCGCCTGGAAGTGACCATTTACCATCACTATGTTCTTTCACTAATAGAATTTTTTGATCCTGAAAAATCACGGCTCGTATATCAACTTTTGGCGTTTGATAGCCTTTTTCGTTGGCGAATAAATCTTTGACGATTTCCATGTCTAGTTTGGTGTACATACTTATTATTTCACAGCTTAAATCTCGTAATTGCTGAAATCTTTCTATGTCGAATACATCTTTAGAATACATTAGACCTGCTTGAGCGATTGATTGCATTTGCTTTGCCCATTCTAACCATTTAATGCTCATCGTACATCCCTTCTTCTCTTTCTTTCTTTCTCATCTATTACCCTTTTCTATCTAATAGAGAAACAATTCTGCACAAATAGTATATGTATAATTTGGAAAAAAGAGTAGACAAAGAAAGTGTATTAATGTAATAATACGTTCATATGCTGTATCAATTAGGTAATACACTTATTTTATGGTAAAGGAGGTATGAACTTGAAATTAGTGTTGAACAACCGAGAGCCGATTTATTTACAAGTTGTTATCTATTTTAAACAAAGAATAGCTATTGGCGAATTAGTGGCTGGTGAAGAAATACCATCAAGAAGAGAATTAGCTGTCTTATTAAACATCAATCCAAATACTGTTCAGAAGGCTTATAAAGAAATGGAGGATCAAGAATTGATTGAGACAGAACGAAATTTTCCAAGTCGAATTACAAAGGATGAGGTTGTATTGCAGCAAGTTCGTAAAGAGTTAATAAAAGAAGCAACGGTTCAATTTGTAGAAACAATGAAACGCATTGCAGTGACGGAAGATGAAATGATGCAATCGGTCAGAGAGGTTTATAAAACGGGAGAATTGAAGTAAGGAGGTTGTGCTTGAATGATTGAAGTCAAAGGGATCTCGAAGAAATATCGCTTTAAGCATGTGTTAAGAGATGTTTCTTTCACGGTGAAGAAAGATGAAATAACGTGTCTCATTGGGGTAAATGGAACGGGGAAGTCTACTACTTTGAAAACAATTCTAGGAATCATGCCATTTGCAAAAGGTGATATTACAGTTGATAGTACGAGTATAAGGAAGAAGCGGAGTGACAACATCGCCTATGTAGCAGATCACATGACAATGCTCGGTTCGATGAAAATAAAGCAGGCCTTTCAATATATGGAAGATTTTTATCCACGTTGGAATGAAGAGAGAGCGGCTGAGCTAGTTGATTTCTTCAAAATGGATGTGGAGCAAAAAATCGGTGAACTATCCAAGGGGAATGCCGCGAAGGTTAGTTTGATATTAGGTTTATCGTTAAATACCGATTATATCTTATTAGATGAGCCATTCTCTGGTGTCGATATGTTTGCAAAAGAAAAAATCCGTGAGTTGTTTTCAACGCCATTTTTTGAAGGACGAGGTGTTTTATTAACAACACACGAAATTGATGAAGTAGAGCATTTACTAGATCGGGTTGTTATATTGAACGATGGTGTGATTGTGCAGGACTTCTACACAGAGCAAGTGCGAATCGATGAAGGCATGTCTGTTATCGATAAGCTACGGGAGGTGTATGAAGGATGAAGAATTATTTGAAGTTAGTAGATTTTGAGCTGAAGAGATTTTGGAAGATGTATGCGGTTTTGCTTGGTCTATTAGTTATTACTGAGTTTGTTTCTTTTATGATGCAAATGAATAGCTTGAAAAGTCAGAGTAAAACATATGGAAATGGTATTGGAGATTGGCCACTAGAAGGATTTACATTCTCTATTTTCTCTGTGGTTGTCATCTTACTCATTATAGCTATTTTAGTCATTTATATTTTCTTCACTTGGTATCGTGAATGGTTTAGTAAGCATACGTTTGCTTTTCAATTGTTAGTGTTACCATTTGATCGGATGACTGTTTATTATGCAAAATTAACAGCCTTGTTATTATTCATCTTTGGCTGTATTGCGATTCAATTATTGATGTATCCTATCTTTCAGGCATTGTATGTGGCGATTGTACCAGAAGTGGCTCAGGTGGATAGTTCGCTTGTTTCATGGGTTGGTGGGAGTCCATATATTTATATGTTAATACCTGTTTGGGCTAAAGATTTTGCTTTGTTTTACGGTTTAGGGATTACATCCGTGATTGTCATTTTTACGGTTATCTTAATAGAAAGAAGCTTTCGGATTAGAGGGATTATTCTAGGTGTTTTATTTGTAATCTTCAATATTTTGATCCTGTTGCTTCCTATGTTCGTAAATTCAATCGTACCTCTTTATGAAAACGAAATGACTATTTTTACATATGTGAATATGGTCATTATCATTGCTATATCACTTGTGATTAGTACACGTTTAATCAATAAGAGAATATGGGTGTAAGGGGGGATAAATCGTGAAAAGATATAGTACATCAATTATCTTTACCATTATTGTGTTAGCGAGTACTGCTTGTTTTTATATATTCTTTTCAGCAAGGAGTGAGACAGTACCATCTTTGTCTATTAAAACGGTTAGTGGTAATCAGGACGAAATGAAAGACGTAAAGATTTATGGAGAAGGATTTATCAATAATGTTAGTAGTACGGTTACTGTGACGGAGAAGAAAGCAACCGTGAAACCAGTATCTGCATTAAATCTATGGTTTGGACAGCCAAATCTAGATGAATCTACATTGAAAATCGCCCAGTTGCAAGAACAATATCGTAGTTTCATGAGAGGGAAACAAAATATAGATGAGCTATATGAAGATAAGACTTTGTTATTATTTGCAGAGTCGAATAATGCCAAAAAGCAATTGGAAATCGAATACTACGATAAATTGAATAATACTAGTCATGAATTTACGTTGAGCTTGCCGAAAGAATATAGTAAATACAAGGACGTATTTGTGCATGATATTCAATTAATTGACCAACAAATGGTAGTTGTACTAGGTGGTCACGTGCCTAAGCGTAACGATATATTCCTACTTTATGTGAACCTGAAGCAAGAGAAAATTAATCATAGTAAAACGGTTTATAGTCTAGAACATAGTAAAACGGAAGATCAGAGCATCTATATAAATAATTTCGAACAGAACTTAGAACTAGCTACTTATTATACTTTTCAGGTAGCAAAATCAGTCAGCAATGAACCAACAATCTATACAATGTATGCTATTGATTTGCATGAAGGTCAATTGAAACAAATACACCTACCAGATAAAACTGCATATGACTGGGATTACTATAAAAACGATAATAAAATATACTATTTGTCAACTGAATCAGGTGAGCTGTATCAAATCGATTTAGAAAAGAATAGTACAAGTTTACTTTTACAAAATGATAAATGGAAGAATAGTAATGGTCTTACAATGACAGCAAGTGATAATAAATTATATATTATGTCTGGTTTGTTTACGCCAGTTGCGAAAATAGATGTTGTAGGTGTGAATAATAAAAAAATGCTCTATGAAGGTAAGATTAAACTAGAAAAGTCTGTTGTGGGTAACAACTTTTCATTTAGAACAATTATGGTTAATTAAGTTCATTCTACTGTTTTCTTCGACTTAAACGTGTGGAATATAAATGGTTATAGTATTTCATCAACAAGGGATGCTGTTATGCAATCACAAAAAACGCGAACCAAATGATATTTGGTTCGCGTAATCAATTTACTAATTACTTCTCAGCTACTTTGTCAAATTGAACAATATGAGATTGATCTTCTTCTTCAGAGAACTTGTCTTCGTCTTCAGATTTAGGTCCACTTACATAGTTGTAGAATATCGCCATGAAGACCGCTCCACCAACAATATTTCCAATTGTAACAGGAATGATATTGTGAAGTGCTTTACCGATTGTAATCGTATCAGGGTGATCGACAATTAATGCGATTGCAAATGTACTCATGTTTGCAATGCTATGCTCGTAACCAGAAATGAAAAATCCGAATACTAAAAGGATCATTGTGAATAATTTAGGTCCGTCACCTTTTAATGTCATTGGTACATAGAAAGCCAAACATACTAGCCAGTTACAAAGAACCGCTCTAAAGAATAATTCCATAGTTGAATGACTCATTTTACCTGCTGCTACACTCATTAAGAACCCATTAGCATCTCCTGAAGCCATGATTCCTGTTAAATAGATAAGACCAGCGAAAAGTAAAGCGCCAATTAAGTTTCCACTATATGTTCCTAGCCACATTTTTAACACTTTTGGCCACGTCATTTTTCCGCGAAGTGCTGCATATGTGAAGTAGAATGTATTACCCGTAAATAAGTCTCCGCCAGCATAAGCAATAAGAACGATGGCTGTACCGAATGTGAAAGCGGCAATTGGATATGCCATTGGTGAATGTTCTGCATAGAACAAGTTACCTGATTTAAAAGCAATAATAACACCAAATCCGATAAAGGCACTTGCTAAGATAGCACGTAATAAATATTTAATAATGCTTTGATCGAACACTTTTTGTTTTTTCAATGCCAATTTCTCGACATCACGAAGAGCTGTATGTTCCATGTTACCTCCTACTACTTCTAATAATATTGTTATTGTTACCAAGCACATTTCCTAGTATGTAATCCATCAGATGTGAAATGTTGAGCATTTATAAATATGATTGGAAAACATAGAAAAAGATAGGCAATAAGGATAAGTTCTAAATCTAAACCACCATTAATAGTACCATTTTTCCCTAGCCGTAAATAGGTGTAAGAATTATTTACCAACGTATAATTCTTGACAAAAACCCTTTAGTTATGTAAGCGTATTCATTTCGGGGTATGAGTGTAACATTTAAGAAATTCTTAAGATTTATCCCTCATCTATTTTAAGATTTTCAGGCTACATTATAAGTAAGAAATGAAGATGGTATACTTTGATAGGAGGGAGGTTGAAACGATGACAACGTTCAACGTATTAGTAGTAGATGATGAGCAAGAAATCCGTGATGGAATTGAGATATATTTGAAGAATGAAGGTATTTCTGTTATTAAAGCAGCTGATGGTATTGAGGCTTTAGAGAAACTGCATGAACATACGATTCATTTAATTATCTTGGATGTGATGATGCCCCGAATGGATGGTATTTCAACCACATTTAAAATCCGTGAGAAGAAGAATATACCGATTATTATATTGAGTGCTAAGAGTGAAGATACGGACAAGGTATTAGGGCTACAAATTGGCGCGGATGATTATGTAACGAAGCCTTTCAATCCTTTAGAGTTAATTGCGCGAGTGAAGTCGCAACTGCGTAGATATGTGACGCTTGGAACATACGAAGGTGTAAAGAAACAAATTGATTTGCATGGTTTAACACTTGATGAAGATGCGAAACAAGTCGCCGTTAATGGAGAGCCGGTAAAACTAACTCCTATTGAGTATAAAATAGTTGAGCTATTGATGAAAAATGCAGGTCGTGTTTTTTCAATCAATGAAATATATGAAATCGTTTGGAACGAGCCAGGGTTTAATGCGGAAAATACGGTCGCCGTACATATCCGAAAAATCCGTGAAAAAATTGAAATCGATCCAAAAAATCCGAGATTTTTAAAGGTGGTTTGGGGAATTGGGTACAAAATGGAAAAGTAAAAAAGAAGTCTTCTTAATTCTTCTGCTATTTAGTTTCGGATGTAGTGTATTTTTCACCAATATCTTTAATAGCCCAGAATTTTTGAAGAAAAATTATTTTGAAACGAATCGCTTTCATAGTGAATATAATACATTTCTTAATTTTTTAGGAACGTATCAACTATCAGAATTTGATCCTGTAGCACTAAAGAAACATATTACCGTTTCTGCTGAGGAAATAGATAACCACCGATATGAATATGGTGATTTATCTGAGCAAGTAACGAATCTTAAAGAACAATATGAGTCCCGTATTAGCGAAGCAAAACGAATGGGGAATCTAGAAGTATCCGAAATTCTTCAAAAAGAACTTGATGCAAAAATTAAGGACATTACGTTGAACTTTACGAGTGATGAACATGTGCGTAAAAAAATAATTGCTCAAAAAGAAAAACAAATTGATGAAAGTTATCAAACTTTCTTGGCTAATAAAGCAAGTAATAATCCATATAACCTGTTTGAATATTACTTAGAAGATGAAAAGACTGGTCAAGTATATACATCTCTGCCAGCTGAAGAAGCAAAGGCATATCGCTCATTCTTTGATAAAGATAATATGCGTTACGTGAAAGCATATGACACGAAAAACAATGCTCTAAAGGTAGAAGATGGTCGAGTTGTTACGCAGTTGCCAATCACTGCGAATCGATGGAATGACTATATTGGTTATTATGGTGAGGAGTCCTTTGTAACAGAAACAGGTTTAGGTCACGAAATAGTGAATGAACAGAATAAGGGCATTAAAACGTTCAAAGGATTTATAGGAATTCCAAAAGATGTGTCAGCATCTGACCGAATTATTGTAAATGCAAATAAATATAGAAATGCTCAAATAAGTATTTTTAGTTGTTTATTAACCGGGCTAATTGTAATGGGGATCGCTTTATATACAATCAAAAGAAGAGGAGTTGTGTCTACCATTCAGCTATCGAATTGGCAATGGTATAGTCGAATACCAGTAGATTTACGCTTAATTCTAGTTGTTTGTACATTTGTATATATAGCAATGTTGTTCACTTGGTCTCATGTTTACGATTTTGAAAATGTTATTAGAAATGTCCTGCCGTATATCTTTATTAGTACGTGGATGTTAGTGCTAGGCGTCTATCAAGTAGCTACATGTATCAATAACACAATTGAAAAAGGTTATGAACAAGAAATTCAAAGTGCACTTGTTTTAAGAATTATACATTCTATAAGAGATGCCTTTTTAAATCGCAGTATTGGTATGCAAATGCTTATGTTATTAGTGATTGTTCCTTTTCTTGGATTATTCATTGGATTATTCTTTGCTATGGGAATGGGTGCTACTGGAGATTCGTTAATTGTTGTTGCTTTATTTGGAGTAATTGTATTAGTAGTTGGTATGCCAATTCTATATATTCTATTTAAACACGCAGGCTATTTAAGTCGAATTATACAGGCAGTTAATGGAATCGTTTATGGTAAAAATGAACCAGACCTTGAAATTAAAGGAAAATCGGCGCTCGCTGACCTAGCAAGAGATGTCAATCTATTGAAACATGGAGTAAAAACATCACAAAAAGAACAAGTAAAGAGTGAACGTTTGAAAACAGAGCTTATTACGAATGTAAGTCACGATTTACGCACACCTTTGACATCTATTATTACGTATACAGATTTATTGAAATCAACAGATGTAACAGAAGATGAGCGTCAAAGTTATATTGAAATCATCGACCGCAAATCGAAGCGTTTGAAAGTATTGATTGATGATTTATTTGAAGCATCTAAGATGGCAACAGGAAATATCGAATTAGTAAAAAGTAAAGTTGAAATTGTTCAATTGCTACAACAAACGCTAGCAGAACATGATGAAGAAATAGCTTCTTCTCAGCTACAGTTTAGAGTATCACATGACCAACAGCCGATTGAAGCAATTGTAGATGGGCAGAAATTATATCGAGTATTTGATAACTTAATCTTAAATATATTGAAATATTCTTTGCCGCATACAAGAGTTTATATAGCGGTTAAAAATACAATCGATGATGTGGAAATTTCATTTAAGAATGTTTCACAGTTCGAGCTTGGTGGAAATGTAGACGAATTATTTGAGCGTTTTAAGCGTGGCGATCAATCACGTCATACAGAAGGCTCAGGTCTAGGATTAGCCATTGCTAAATCGATTGTAGATTTACATGAAGGTGAAATGGATATTGATGTTGATGGTGATTTATTTAAAGTCACGATTACGTTGAAGAAAAGAGTATAAAATAGTGAAATAACAAAGGACGACACTTATTCAGTTGGGGAATAAGTGTCGTTTTTTGTTTTTTGCGTGTTTAGTGGAATTGATATATAGGCATATAAAATAAGCCAAGCCACTTTTAAAATGACTTAGCTAGTTATAATCACTTATTCTTACGCTCCTTGCGCTTTTTTATATACCAAATAAGCACTAAAATAGCTAGGATAATGAGAATAGTGTAGATAATGTTTGAGAAGATGTCCATGTAGCCGACAATATCATGCCAGTTCGAGCCTACTGCAGCTCCAACATTCACTAATATTGTATTCCACACGAGCGTTCCAATTGTTGTGAATAGGAGGAATAAGCCAAAATTCATATTGGACATTCCAGCTGGGATTGAGATTAAGCTCCGTATTAAGGGAATTAATCGACAAAATAAGACTGTCCATATTCCATACTTATCAAACCACGAATCAGCTCGATATATATCATCTTTAGTTAAACGTAAAATACGTCCGTACCGATTGATGATTTTCTCCAAACGTTCTACATCTAATAGTAGACCGATACCATAAAGAAGGATGGCTCCAACAACGGAACCGGCAGTTGAAATGATGATGACTCCTGTTATTGTAAGGTTGGTTGTTTCGGTCATA
This sequence comes from Bacillus massiliigorillae, assembly GCF_000380245.2. GTDB lineage: Bacteria > Bacillota > Bacilli > Bacillales > DSM-1321 > Bacillus_AD > Bacillus_AD massiliigorillae. The sequence goes on along the minus strand of NZ_HG428747.1, from coordinate 19,075 downwards.
AATCCACTGAAGGTAAGAATCACTTCAGATGGAATGGGCGGGAAAATATTCTCTAGAGCAATTAGGAGAAAGACGCCCCAATATCCATATTGGTCTATTAAATCCATAATCCAAGCTTCCATATTCGTGCTCCTTTGATTCTTCGTTAAACCCCAGAAGAGAAATAAATAGCTTCATTTTACGAGAGTGAATGAGTACAGTTTGTCCAAATACTACCTCTATTTAACCTTATTAAAGTAAACGAGTAAGTATAACTCCTTTTTATACTTTTGACATTATCGGTTGTTTGGATTTTTGTCTAGTTAATATAGAAGGTAAATCCTTCATGTGACAGAGGATTTTTTTCTTTATAGCTCGAATTATGTAATAAAGAAACTTATTTCTTCAAGGGGGATACGTATGAATGTCAATCACGTTTATTTTTTCACTGGATTTCCGGGTTTTCTAGCAACTAGGCTTATTAAAGGGCTGATTCATAAAGATGAGTTGTTCGAAAAAGCATTTTTACTTGTTTTGCCCGCACTTGAAGATAAAGCGAAGCAAGAGGCACAGCGATTAGAGCAAGAGCTCAAACTAGATTCAGGTACTTTACAAGTTGTTGTTGGGGATATTACAAAAATGAATCTAGATTTAACACAAACAGTCAATCATGAACAAATAACACATGTGTTCCATTTAGCAGCTATCTATGACCTAGCGGTTCCGAAAGATATTGCTTATACGGTAAACGTCACTGGAACGAAAAATGTTAATAATTGGATATTAACACTACCAAATATACAAAGATATATATATTTCAGTACGGCTTATGTAGCAGGGACAAGAGAAGGTGCCCTTTTAGAAACAGAATTGATAAAGCCGCCATCCTTTAAAAATTATTACGAAGAAACAAAGTATGAGGCAGAAGTATTAGTAGAAGCTTTAAAGCCGCAAGTGCCAACGACCATCATTCGCCCTGGAATCGTGAAAGGTCATTCTGTAACAGGTGAAACTGTTAAGTTTGATGGACCATATTTTATCCTTAATACTTTACGTGCGATAGGATTTCTTCCGATTAAACCATACATCGGGAAATCAACGTCAAAAATTAATCTTGTGCCAGTCGATTTCATTATTGAAGCTGTTTCATTTCTAGCACTTTATGAGCAAGGAGCGGGAAAAACGTATCATTTAACAGACCCTAATCCATATAGTGCAACAGAAATATATGAAATGTTAGTACAAGAAATGTATCATGTAAGACCAAAGGGGATTATTCCAATATCTTGGTGTAAAGCATTTTTAGCATTAGCACCGATACGGAAATTTCTTCACACGGAGCAAGAAACAATAGATTATTTTACATGGAAGGGAAATTTCGATTGCCGCCAAGCGAAAGAGGATTTAATGAAGGCGAATATTGCTTGCCCTGATTTTAAAGCCGGAGTACCGGCTATGGTTCAATATTATAAACTGAATGAAAATAATCCGAATTATCAAGTGCAAATCCGATGATGGAATTGTAGAAGAGAAAAGGGCTGTCCAAAAAGTAACTGATGATTACTTTTTAGGCAGCCCTTTTATGCTTTTGTTAAAAATAAGTATAGGAATTAAGTTGTGATTTTTGTCGAATTGTTAAAAATACCCATGGAAAATGATAAAGTAAGAAATGTTAGGCATAATTTGATTCATTTATTAATTTTTTAAGGAAGAAGGGAACCGAGTGAAGTATTGTCAATCATGTGGGAAACAAATAAGTGAAGGAGATCATAGTTGTGAAGCTTGCGGTTTTTCTGCGGAGCATGTAGCGAAACAAACAATGCAAGAAACATCAGCCACAGCACAATTAGCTGGAACAACTGTACCTCCTGTAGCTAAGAAAACATTTGGTAGAAAGACATTGATTCTTACAACTATTTTTGTACTTTTAGCTGCTGTTTCTGTAACAGCGGCAATGCTTTTACAAAAAACGCCAAAAGAATTATATTTATTAGCAGAATACAATAATTTACAGCAAATGAAAGCAGATTTTGATGACCAATATGGTGACGCTCTTGCATTTCAAGAAAAAATGTTAGAGAAACCATCTAGCTCTAAAGTGGAATTTACAGGTGGAATAGATAGCCCATCCCTGAACAATGATCCTGATTTTACGATGTTCAAGGAATTTTTAAATAAAGCTTCAATCTCTTTTAAAGCAGAGCAAGATCCTATTAAGCAGCAAAACTACTCAAATATAGCGGTAAATATAGATAAGAAGAAAGCAATTGATGCAGAGGTTTTTCAAACGAAAGAACGTATTGGAATAAAAATACCTGCATTATATGAAAAAGCTTTCTATTTTAATCTAGATGAATATGGAAGTCTCATGCGTACAATTGATCCGAATTATGTCGGTCCAGAAAAACTAGATTTCTCAGATTATCAATTTGATATGAAAGATTATCAGTTTACGGAAAAGGAAAAGAAGTATATTCAAGAACATTACGCAACGTTTATTACAGAGCAATTGGATGAGAAAAACTTCTCTGTACAAAAATCAGTCGATTATGAACAGAAGGGTGAAAAGCTAACATTGAAGGAAGTAACGCTTAAACTTTCATCTAGTGAAACGGAAAAGCTGATAAATAATTTTATGGATTATTTAATCAAAGATACAGAGCTTCATAATATGTTAGTTACTCGCATGGAGAAAATGTCTAAAGCAGGAATGGCCTCAGTTGATCCAAGTGTTGCATTGCCAGACGCAAAGCAACTGAAGGAAGAGTTAGTACAGTCATTAAAAGATATGAAGGAATCGATGAAGGATGTTAAGTATCCAGCTGGCTTTACATCTACACTTTTACTAGATAAAAATGAACAAATCGTTGATCGTAAAATGAAAATGACAATTGATGATGGTACTGAAAAAGTGAATTTAGTAGTGAATGGTAAAGATGTGCCTTATGGAGATAACAAACAATTCAAGGAAATTAAAATGGAAATAACATCTGGTAAAACTAATGCTGATAAACTAGTAGTTCAATATAACAATGATATTGCAACAACTGGTGACAAACGAAATGAAGATATGAAAGTTCATTTTTCAATCGCATCTAGCGGTGAACCAGAACAAGGGCTAGACATTTCCATGAAGAGTACGTTTAATGGTAAGAAGGCTAGTAAACAAGATATTGATAGAGTAATTGAGTTTGTTGTAAATGAGGGTAGTCAATCAAATGATGCTTTCGTTTTGAAAGGAAAAGTAAAGCAAAACAATGATATTAATCTTAAAGAAGAGTATTCTAAGCAGAAATTTGCTATAGAAGTTACCGGAGGAGAAGGTACTGAAACGATTACTTTTAAAGCTGACGTAGATACAGAAACAGTTTTAAAAGATAAGATTGATATGCCAAAAATAAATGAGAAGGAAGCTATTAATCTTGTCGGAATATCTGAAAATGATATTGCAAAGATAACAGAAGAGATGACTGCTAACCTACTTAAGATTGGTCAAAAGTTTGGATTAATCCCTGAAGGGGCTGGCATTCCAACTGCTGAAACGAATAGTAAAGTAGCGCAATTTTAAGTAATAACAAAAAACCATGGCTTGGTTGAACAAGCCATGGTTTTTTAAAAAGTAAATCTTTATATTGCTTCGTGATTGGTGTCATTCTTATTGTTTTTATCTTTTGCTAACTCTAATGGAGGATTGAATTCATTTTCCATTTTAGAAATAACAACTGTTGCTACGCTATTTCCAATTAAGTTTGTAATCGCACGTGCTTCAGACATGAAGCGATCGACACCTAGTAATAAGGCAATTCCTGCTACTGGAATCATCGGGAATGCTGCAAGTGTAGCAGCTAGTGTGATAAAGCCAGATCCAGTAACACCAGCGGCTCCTTTAGATGTTAACATGAGAATTCCGAGTAATAGTAACTCTTGTCCAAGTGATAAATCCACTCCGTACGCTTGTGCTATGAAAATAGCTGCCATTGATAAATAGATGGATGTACCATCTAGGTTGAAGGAGTACCCTGTAGGGACAACTAAACCAACCACTTGTTTAGAACAACCATAGTTCTCTAAGCGCTTCATAATACCTGGTAAAGCAGACTCTGAAGAAGATGTACCAAGAACAAGTAGAATCTCTTCTTTGATATATGCTAAAAACTTAAAGATATTAAAGCCATAGAATTTTGCGATTCCGCCTAAAACTAAAATAACGAATAGGAACATTGTTAAATAAACTGAACCCATTAGTTTACCAAGTGATGTAAGTGAACTTAAACCGAAGTTACCGATTGTATAAGCCATTGCTCCAAATGCGGCAAGAGGTGATATCTTCATAACCATATTTACGATTTTGAAGAAAATTTCTGCCACATTTTCAAAGAAAGAAATGACAGGCTTTGCTTTTTCACCAATAGACGCTGCTGCTAAACCGAACAGTACAGCAGAGAATAGTACTGGAAGTAGTTGACCATTAGCTAGAGCACCTACTACGTTTTCAGGAATAATATCCATAATAAAGTTAACAAATCCATGTTCGCTTTCAGCTGCTTGCTGTGTATATTGTGAAACATCTCCAGCTTTCAGGCCATCTGTGTTAAGCCCTTTACCTGGTTGAATGAGATTCACGACAATAAGTCCAATTGCCAAAGCAATGGATGAAACAATTTCAAAGTAAATAAGTGCTTTACCACCAATTTTCCCGACTTTCTTAAGATTGCCCATGCTACCAATCCCAATAACGACAGTTAGGAAAATAATTGGAGCAATAAGCATTTTTATCAACTTAATAAAGATATCTGCGAGTACTTTAAGTTGTGCTCCAAATTCAGGAAAGATGGCTCCTACTATAATCCCTAAGATAATACCAGAAATAACTTGAACCGTTAGATTTTTAAAATTAATCTTCATGGTTACCCCTTCTTTCAAATTATGCTTGTTACCGCTTTCAAAGTTTTTATCATCATAACGGAAAATGAAGCAAAATTGGTTTTATGGTGATAAAGGTCTTTTTGTTCTTTTTGGTCTCAAGAGAAAGGACCTTACCGTGGATTACGGTAAAGTCCTATATATCAAGCAAAATTTTCAGTGTTGTTGTAACTCATGTTGAATCTGTTTAATTAATTTTGGATTAATCTCTTCTTCATAATGCTGATAGAGCGGATCCCATTTTTTCATCCATTCTTTTTGAATCGATTCGGGTAGAGTATATATGCTTAGAGAAGAATCCTTCTTTATTTTTTCTAAATCATCTTTATTCATTTTCTCGGATTGCTTCATGTTCCAAAGCGTTGTTTCCTCTATGGACTCCTGTATTTTCTCCTGAATATCCTTCGGTAAGCTATTCCAAAAATCTTCGTTCATCATGACAGCATATCCTAGAATACCATGATTACTTATTGTCATATATTTTTGCGCTTTATAGAAACCTTTTGAATAAATATTAGAGATTGTGTTTTCTTCTGTATCAATGACGTTCTTTTCTAAAGCCGAAAACACTTTATCAAAACCTATATCAGACGGCGAAGCTTTTAACATAGTAAATTGTTGTTGAAGAATATCGCTTGGCATAGTACGTACTTTCAACCCTTTGAAATCTTCTACATGAATAAGAGGTCTTTGATTTGAAGTCATTTGCTTAAAGCCATTGCTCCAAAAAGCCATGCCTTTTATATTCATGTCATTAAGCATATCGAGCAACTCTTTACTAGTTTCTCCGGTAAAAACTTGTTGAATATCTTCATAATCTCGAAAGATGTATGGTAGATCGAGTACCTGCCATTCTGGAATGCTTTTTGTAAGGTTAGAGAAAGAGGGTGCAATCATTTGAATATCCCCATTTTGTAAAGCTTGTATTTCATTATCGTCTGAATAGAGCATACTATTGGGATACACTTCTACTTTCACTTTCCCATTTGTTTTCTGTTCGACTAGTTTAGCGAACTTATTAGCCGCTAGTCCTTTTGGTGTGTTTTCAGCTACTACATGACTAAAATTAATAACAATTTGGTCATTGAGTCCAGCTTGTTCTTCATCAGTCGGTAAATCGGAATCCATACCGAAATTATGCTGATAACCAATATATAATAATATTAAAATAACAAATGTTGTTGATATACTCATAAAATATCGCAAATGGTATCACGTCATTTCTTTGGAATCTTCTTAATATTGTAACATGACGGGACGTGATACAATATTAAGAAGATTATTCTTAGATAGGAAAGGAACATATGAGTATGAAGCGTATTCCGATTCATTGGAAAATCATAGCCCTTACTTTCTTCATCATTGCTCTTTCTTTCTTAGTTGCCGGTATTTTTATTTTTAATAACATTATGGAAACGAAAGAAAGTGAATTAAGTAATCGCTCTATGCTAATGGCACGAACGGTAGCCGAGTTGCCAGAAATACAGCAATATTTGAAAGAAGGAGAAGTTGCTTCTAAACAAATTGATCCTATCGTTGAAAGAATTCGTGTAATCAATAAAGCTGATTATATTGTTGTTCTCAATATGGATCGAGTTCGTCTTTCTCATCCTATTTCTGAAATGATTGGAACTAAATCTAAAACAGCTGATGAAAATGCTTCTTTTTTTGAGCATACATATTTATCGAAAGCAAAAGGAGAAGTAGGGACCGTTGTTCGAGCTTTTGTTCCAATTATGGATGAGCAACATGAGCAAGTAGGGGTTGTTATAGCAGGTTATGTTCTTCCAACTATGTGGGAAATTTTGATGAGTCTTAAGAAAGAAATCTTACTTACGACCATGTTTTCGCTATTCTTCGGAGGATGGGGAGCTTGGGCGCTTGCGCGACATATGAAGAGACAAATGTTTGGATTAGAACCTCATGAAATTTCTAGGCTTTACGTGGAAAGAAGTGAAACGTTTAATGCTATGCATGAAGGAATTATTGCGATTGATAATAATTTAGTTGTCACCATTTTCAATAATAAAGCACGAGAAATACTAGGGGTAGAAGGAGTAAATTTGGTTGGCAAATCTATTTATGACATTGTTCCAGATACACGCCTTCCAGAAATACTAGATTATAATTATCCAATTTATAATAAAGAGCTACAAATTAATAGTCGAAATATTTTAAGTAATCGCATACCGATTGAAGTTAATGATTATACGGTCGGTGCAGTAGCAATCTTCCAGGACCGGACTGAAGTGAAGAAGTTGGCGGAAGAATTAACAGGTGTAAAAGCATTTGTTCAAGCTTTGCGGATTCAAAATCATGAACATAAAAATAAATTGCATACTATTGCTGGGCTGATTCAACTGAATCATTATGATCGTGCTTTAGAATATATTTTTCAAGTTAAAGAAGAACAAGAGGAATTAACGAAATTTTTAGACCAAAAAATAAAAAATGATCATTTATCAGGATTACTTCTCAGTAAAATTGGTCATGGAAAGGAATTGGGAATTACTGTAGAAATTGATCGGAACAGTAAATTTACTCATTTTCCTAAAGGGCTTGATCAGCATGATTTTGTTATTATTCTTGGAAATCTAATTAATAATGCTTTTGATGCTGTTCAAGCAACTACTATTGAAGATAAGAAAATAGCTATTAGCATAGATCAAGAAGATGGGTTGCTTTCTATATTAGTAGAGGACAATGGATTGGGAATTCCTCCGAATAAGATTGATACGATTTTTGAACAAGGATACTCGACTAAGCAAGGTATGAGTCGGGGAATTGGTTTACATTTGATTTATGAGATTGTCAAAAAAGGACATGGAACGATACAAGTAGAGAGTGCTCTGAATGAAGGGACAAGCTTTATCATTACATTTGATATGTAGAGGGTGGTTTGTATGGGGAACATTACGGTTTTATTAATAGAAGATGATCCGATGGTGCGTGAGGTGAATCGTCAGTTCATAGAAAAGGTTAAGGGGTATACAGTGGTTGGTTTTGCTAGCAATGGAGTGGAAGGTATTTCACAAATAGAAAAATTAAAGCCAAATCTAGTATTTATGGATATCTATATGCCAGAGCAGGATGGCCTTTTGACAATTGAAAAGATACGAGGTAAAAAATTACCCGTGGACGTTATTACCGTAACGGCAGCAAATGATATGAAAACCGTGCAACATGTTCTGCAATATGGTGTTTTTGATTATATAATGAAGCCGTTTACCTTTGAACGAGTAAAACAATCTTTAGATAGGTACTCAGATTATAAACAACGAATGGATAGCGAAGATGGATTTACACAAAAGGAATTGGATCACATATTCCATTCCCAGCAATCAAATGAAAAGGAACATCCAAATGATTGTTTGCCGAAAGGGCTTAATCCAGCTACCTTAGATAAAATCGTTTCTTATATAAGCTCGCAAACAAATCCCATTTCTGCTGAAGAAGTATCAAAGGGTGTCGGGCTAGCTCGTGTTACGGCAAGAAGATATTTGGACTACTTAGAGAAACAAAATAAGGTGGAAATCATTATACAATACGGAGGAATCGGTCGCCCAGTTAATCAATATGTTGTAGTTGAAGAATAAAAAAACAAAGACTAACGTTGGTTTTTCTCTGTCCAACCTTACACCTGCTATGCTCGGAAATAAGTCAATCTGTTTTGAAAACCAAAAGCGGGTTTTCAAGAACAGCTCGTCTTATTTCTGCCGCATAGCTCTTTTTTGATTTGGGGGTAGCTCAAGGAGCATAAAAGACAATCAAAAAAGACCGGTGACGGTTTTTCTCTGTCCAACCTTACACCTGCTATGCTCGGAAATAAGTCAATCTGTTTTGAAAACCAAAAGCGGGTTTTCAAGAACAGCTCGTCTTATTTCTGCCGCATAGCTCTTTTTTGATTTGGGGTAGCTCAAGGAGCATAAAAGACAATCAAAAAAGACCGGTGACGGTTTTTTTTTACAAATTTAAGTTTTTCTTAAGCTTTTCTTTCATTTCTCTTTAGAGTCATTTCCTACAATTAAAGTATGGAAACTGACATGACGGAGATGAAAAAAATGAAGAGAACTGGTAAGGTATTTATTTTATTTATAATATTGATAACGGGTGTATGGGGATGGAATACGTATGGTAAAAGTCTTGATCTTCAAGGACTAACTCAAACTTCACCTAGTAAAATGAAACAAGCAGAAGGCGTTCATATACAGAATTTAGGTTTGACAGGATCTGTAGCGCTATTAATAGATGATCGCGATGGAACGATTTTATATGACAAGAATGCTAATAAACGTATATACCCTGCTAGTACGACCAAAATTCTTACGACATTACTAGCCTTGAAATATGGGGACTTAAACGAAGAGATGACAATCGGTGATGAAGTGAATGCTAAAGTGAAGGGGGAAAGTACAGCTTATTTAATGGAAGGCAGTACGTATACACTACGAGAGATACTGGCAGGTTTAATGTTGCCGTCTGGAAATGATGCAGCGAGAACAATTGCTGTTAATATTGGGAAGAAAATAGCGGGAGATGAAGGCTTAAGTCAACAAAAGGCAACAGCCGCATTTGTGGATGAAATGAACAGATATGCGAAGAAGCTAGGAGCAAATCATTCACACTTCGTTAATTCAAATGGACTTCATAATCGTAATCACTATACAACGGCATACGATATGGCATTGATTACACAGGCAGCTATGAAGATGGAGGGGTTCATGGATATTGTGTCGCAATCATCTTATCGAGACAAATCTGTTACTTTCAAAAATACGAATATGCTTCTAGATCCAGATAATGAGCATTATTTCGAGGGCGTGGATGGAATCAAGACTGGATTTACAGATGAAGCAGGGAGATGTTTAATTTCTTCTATTAAAGTAGATGGACGACATTTAATTGCCCTTGTTTTTGATTCAACTAAAGAAGATATCTTTCAAGATTCAACCGCATTATTGAATGCTGGCATCAACTATGGTGGCTAAATACACTATGATATAATTTTTATGAAGATTTCGTAAAAAATGATGGATTACAGAGAAGGGATGGATTGCCTTGAAGCAGATTCTTGTAGTGGATGATGACCAGGAAATCGTGAATTTGATTTCCATTTACTTGAAAAATGAAGGCTTTCTGATTCATAGAGCTAGTAATGGCAAAGAAGCATTGGAATTAATGAATAAAGAGAATATTGATTTACTCATACTGGATTTAATGATGCCTGTTATGGATGGAATGGAAGTGTGCAGACGTTTGCGTGAACAGGATAGTCTTGTACCAATTCTGATGCTTACGGCTAAGTCAGAGGATATAGATAAAATTAGTGGTTTGATGAGCGGTGCCGATGATTATTTAACAAAGCCCTTCAATCCATTAGAAGTGGTAGCACGTGTGAAAACATTGTTACGTAGAGTTTATCAGTACGTAAGCAAACCTCAAAGTGATCTTATTTTAATTGATAACTTGGAAATTGATCAACAGTCACATACGGTCAAAGCAGCAGGAAAAGTCATCTTACTTACTGCAAAAGAGTTTAGTATCTTGACGATTCTTGCTTCTAATCCTGGACGTGTATATAGTGCGGAGGAATTATATCAGCTCGTTTGGAAGGAATCCTATATGAATGCAAATAATACAATCATGGTTCATATTAGTAATCTTCGAGATAAATTAGAGAAGGAGCTTGGTTACAAGGTTATTAAGACGATTTGGGGAGTAGGATACAAAATTGAAAAATAATATACGTCGTTCTCTGCATCTTCGATTAATACTTGTTTTTGTCTATAGCTTAGTGTTGTCAGCTGTTACGAGTACGGTATTATTATTGTTTTTATATAAAATTTATAAGAATTCATCCGCTACGGAGTTTATCGGTATAACCATGAGAAAGTATTATTACGGATATGGATTATCACCTTTCGTTTTAGCGCTTATTCTTATATTCCAATTCATTTATTTTATTTGGTTGATTCGTAAATGGAGTGTTTATTTTACGCAAGTGGAGCATGTGACGATGGAGTTATCTGAAGGTAACTTTGATGTAAAGATTCCGAAAGATTCTACGAACATACCTCTGCATGTACTAGAAAATCTAGAGTTGATGAAAAGGCAGTTAGATTATCTGATTAAGGAAGAAAAGCGTGTAAGCAATTTGAAGAACGAATTGATTACGAATGTATCTCATGATTTACGAACACCTTTAACATCAATGATTGGGTATTTGCAATTGATTGAGAGCAATAAGTATAAAGATGAAGTGGAACTGATGTATTATGCAGATATTGCTTATGAAAAGTCGATTCGTTTAAAGCGAATGGTGAATGATTTATTCGAGTTTACGAAGCTTCAAAATGATGAAATCGTTCTCAATACGATACGATTGAATTTAAATGAATTGCTGAAACAGCTAGTTGCTCAATTCTTGCCCGAATCTGGTAAGAGAGGCGTTTGCATTGATTTAGTAGAAAAAGAAATGAACGTAATCTTTCAAGCTGATCCGGATAAGCTAGTACGGGTATTTGAAAATATTATTTCGAATGCACTTAAGTATGGATATGAAGGTAAGGATATTGATATTATCGTTGATAGAGAAGATGGATTCGCAACTGTGACTATTGTTAATATAGGTGATCCGATTCCACAAGCGGCAATACCGTTGTTATTCGACAGATTATACCGAGTAGAATCCTCTAGATCCTCTGAAACAGGAGGAACAGGCTTAGGTTTGGCGATTGCAAAAGGGATAGTCGATTCACATCGTGGTTCTATTGAGGTTACGAGCAATGAACAAAGAACCAGCTTTAAAGTGTTGTTGCCACTTTCGCCAGAAAAATAGAAGAGGGGCTACCCAAAAAGTCGTTGTTTTTGACTTTAGAGGATAGCCCCTTCTATGTTGTCTAACCTTACACCTGCTATGCTCGGAAATAAGCTCATCTTATTTCCGAGCATAGCTCTTTTTTGATTGGGAGTAAATCAAGGAGAAAAGACATCAATTAAAAAAGACCGGTGATGGTTTTACTAATTAAGCAACTGCTACTTTTTTCTTCAACCAGTCTTTACCTTCAACAAGGCGTGTGACCATCATGGCACAAACTGTGTTACCTGTACTATTTAAAAGTGTAGCTGGAGCATCAATAATCGTACTAATTACAGCGATGATTGGTAGTGATTCTACTGGGAATCCGAAAATACTTAGGATAAGCATTTCTCCAATCATACCACCGCCAGGAATAGCACCCATAACAGCACCAACAAGGAAAGAAACAACTAAAATACTTAAGAGACTTGAAACACTCGTCATGTCCTTACCGAATAAGGCGAATAAGAAGACAACCTTCATAACTCCACCTAAAACAGAGCCATCTTTATGCGTGTTTGCTCCAAGTGGAATAACAGTTTCGGCTATATCTGTAGGTACACCCATTTTTTTCGTTGAATCTAAGTTTACCGGAATAGATGCCGCACTTGAGCATGTAGCAACGGCAGTAACAGATGGTGGCAATACATTTTTCCAAAATACTTGTATGCCTAGTTTTCCACCAGCAAAATATGCATATAACGTAAAGAATCCAACAAAATAAATAACGGTGATGACAAGATATAGAACGAATACACGTGCATATCCCTCTAAGATGGAAGCACCTAAATCACCAATTACAGAAGCAAAATAACAGCCAAGTCCGATTGGTGCATAGTACATGATGAAAGAGACCATCTTCATCATAACTTCTGTACCAGATGATAGGAAGCTTGCAATTGGCTTACCTTTCTCTTTAGCAAAAGCTGTTGCTAATCCAAATAGAATGGAAAAGATAATAAGTTGCAGCATATTACTTTTCGAAAGTAAATTCGAGAAATCTGACACTGTTACTGTTTGAACAAGTTTATCTAGAAATGTTACTTCTTCAACAGCAGGATCGACATCACTTGTTGTCATTAATTCTTTAATAGCGGTAGTATCAGTGCCTTCAAGTGGATTAACGATAGAAACACCGATAATACCAATGACACCGGCAATAGTTGCTGTTACGAAGAAGACAAGTAGAATACTGCCCATAATTTTTCCTAAACGCTTCATTTCCGTCATATTCGCAATAGCTGACGCAATGCTGAAGAATACAAGCGGAACAATAATCATAAACATTAAGTTTAAGAACAAGTCTCCAAATGGCTTCACGACAGAAGCTTTTGGACCAAAAATAACTCCAGCAATACCACCAATAATGATTCCAAGTAGTAATAGAAGGGTCATTTTATAATTATTGAAAAAGTTCCTCATATAATTCCAACCTTCCAAAAATATTATTTAAACATAGCGATAAGTACAATGTATCACAAATAATTATTATATAACAACGGTGGAACAAGCGGTGAAAATTCCTCCATATTCAGTAAAAAAGTAAAAATAAGGTATAACAAGAAAAACCGTCGCTGCTCTTTTTGGATGATGATTATTTTTCTTGTATTACTTCCAATCAAAAAAGGAGGCTGTTCCGTGAATTTGTCATTTTGATTCACGGAACATTCTCCTACCCGAAGCAGAATTACTTCTGCTGACTAAACATTAAATTTTAAAAGAGCTTTTCAATGAAACGATTAAGTTAAATACAGGTTTTTCAGCTGTAGTTAATTTAGGATCTACATTGAAGTAGCCGTGGCGGAAGAATTGGAACTTGTCTCCACCCTTTACATCTTTCATGTTTGCTTCAACAAAACCTTCGTGTATCTCTAAAGAGTTTGGATTCACTTGGTCCATGAAAGTTTTCTCTTCAGTTGACTCTTCATCATCTTCTTGTAGAAGAGGATTGAACAGACGGAATTCCGCTGGAACTGCTTGTGTAGCTTCTACCCAATGAAGAGTGCCTTTTACTTTACGTTCATTAAAGCCTGAACCACTCTTTGTTTTTGGATCATATGTGCAGTGAAGCTCCACTACGTTTCCATTTTCGTCTTTAATAACTTCTTCACATTTAATGAAATAAGCGTGTTTTAAGCGAACTTCATTACCTGGGAATAGACGGAAATATTTCTTCGGTGGATTTTCCATGAAATCTTCTTGTTCAATATAAATTTCACGAGAGAATGGAATTTGGCGCATACCCATTTCTTCATTCTCTGGATTGATTTCTGCATCAAGCATTTCAACTTGTCCTTCTGGGTAGTTTGTAATCACGACTTTAAGTGGTTTAACAATACCCATTGTACGAGGTGCTTTTAGTTTTAAGTCTTCACGTACAAAGTGCTCAAGCATTTGTACATCAACGATACCAGATGTTTTTGCAACACCAATTTCACGGCAGAAGTTACGGATACTTTCAGGTGTGAAGCCTCTGCGACGTAAACCAGAAATTGTTGGCATACGTGGGTCATCCCAACCGTCAACTACTTCTTCATCAACAAGTTGCTTTAACTTACGTTTACTCATTACTGTATCTGTTAAATTTAAACGACCAAATTCATATTGATGTGGCTTTGCTTCCGTTTCACAACTCTCAATAACCCAATCATATAGAGGTCTTTGATCTTCGAATTCTAATGTACAAATAGAGTGTGTAACACCTTCAAGAGCATCTTCTAAAGGATGTGCGAATGCATACATTGGATATATGCACCATTTGTCACCTGTATTATGATGTGTTGCGTGAGCAATACGATAAATAACAGGGTCACGTAGATTAATATTAGGTGAACTCATATCGATTTTGGCACGTAATACTTTTTCTCCGTTACCGAATTTACCATCTTTCATTTGCTCGAATAATTCAAGGTTCTCTTCTACTGTGCGATTACGGAAAGGACTTTCCTTCCCCGGCTCTGTTAAAGTTCCACGGTATTCGCGAATTTCTTCAGCTGATAAATCATCCACATAAGCTAAGCCTTTTTTAATAAGAAGGATTGCTTTCTCATACATAAAATCAAAATAGTCGGATGCAAAGAATAAATTATCCCAGTCATAACCTAACCATTTCACATCTTCTTTAATAGCATCAACGTATTCTTGATCTTCTTTTAAAGGGTTTGTATCGTCAAAACGTAAATTCGTTTTACCATTGAATTCATCAGCTAATCCAAAATTTAAAACGATACTTTTGGCATGACCGATATGTAAATATCCGTTTGGTTCTGGCGGAAAGCGTGTTACGATGCTATCGTGTTTGCCGCTTTTTAAGTCGTCAATAACGATTGTTTTAATAAAATTAGAAGCGTTTGTCGCGTTATCACTCACTTTATTCAACCTCTTTCGTTTCTTCATCATTTAATTGAATTATATATAAAAAGTAGTTCTATTACAAAATAAGCAGTACAGTTTATGTGTTAATATAGCATATTTGGAAATGTATTTCTAATCGACACAAAGAAAACCTTTCACTGGCTTTTTGTAAAGCCGGAAAGGTTCTCTTACACACGCTTTAATTGACAGGATCGTTTGCCCAAGCTAGTACAATTGTGCCTTCACCTGAATGAACTGATACTGTAGAACTTAGTTCAGAAATAATGACTTCAAGATTAGGATGCTTACTTAACAATTGTTCTTTATAGTGTAAAGCTTTCTCCATTACGTTTCCGTGCATAACAAAGATTTGATTAATATCACTCTTTTGACAGGCTGTTTCAAATAGTTCAAGCATTCTTTTGACAGCTTTCTTCTCTGAGCGAACTTTCTCAAACAATTCAAACTTACCATCGAGAATACGAATAATCGGTTTGATTTGTAGAATGTTTCCTAGCAAATATTGCGTCCCAGACATACGTCCGCCTTTATAGAACTGATCCAGGTTTCCAAGAACCATGTAATTTTCTATTCTATAGGCATCTTTCTGAAGCTTTTTGCTGATTTCTTTATAATCCATGCCTTGTTCTTGTAATTCCATTCCAAGCCAAATCAATCGAGTGATAGCGATAGCCATAGCTTTAGAGTCGACTACTTCAACAGGGAAGTTCGCCAATTCTCCACCAGCTTTACAGCTTGCCAATGTTCCACTTAAGTCAGCTGAAATATGAATACCAATCGCTGCATCATAGTCATCCTTTAGCTTTTCAAATAGCTCAGCAAATCTACCAACTGGTGGTTGAGAGGTTTTTGGAATTTCTTTTTCATTTTTGAGATTTGTATAAAGCTGTTCGGTTGTTAAATTTACACCATCTTCATACGACCCATGACTAAATGTAATACTTAATGGCACTACATAAACGTCAGGGTGATTTTGTAAGTCTTCTGGTATATAAGCGGTACTGTCAGTGATCCAAGCAATTTTTTTTTTCATAACATTTATCCTTTAACATGAATTTTTACATTTACATGATTAATTTATAGTTGATATAAGTATGGCATAACCACACTAAGAGTATTAGTTTTATATTCTTATTTTACTGTATTTAAGTAAAGTTCTCTATTAATTGAAATAGTATTGAAAAAAATTTCACTTTCTATATTTTGTTCTATTAATAGAAAAGCACAAATGTGTGAGAAGATATACATATAAAGTTATGTAAATAAAATCGTATAATTTTGATTTAGCTTTTCTTGTATAATGATAAATTGAAAAGATGTAAATGTTAAGTGCTTTATGGAATTATATAATTGAAAATTGAAAAATACGGTTAAAACAAAGGGTAGATAATATATAAGAAGTAAGGTGGAATCGAGGTAACTTTATATTTTATATAAAAAAAGCAGAGCTTTAGAAATAGGGAATACCTATTATAGCTCTGCTTTTTATCTTATTTAGGCTCGTTATGCCAAATAATAGCGATTGTTCCTTCACCTGCATGTACAGCAATAGAAGAGCTAATCTCGCCGATAATTACTTCTAAGCCTGGATAATGTTTCAGAAATTCTTCTTTATATTCCTGTGCTTTTGCTTTCACATTTCCATGCATGATTTCAATTTTATTAACTGTATATTTTTGATACGCTTCACCGAAAAGATCAAGCAGTTTTTTTACTGCTCTTTTTTCAGAGCGTACTTTTTCAAATAGCTCAAATTCTCCCTTGTGAATACGGATAATTGGTTTAATTTTAAGCAAATTGCCTAGTAAGTACTGTGTACCAGACATACGTCCACCTTTGTAGAATTGATCCAGGTTTCCAAGAAGAATGTAATTTTCGTTTTTGGTAGCGTCTTCACGGAGGAAGTCAGCAATTTCTTTATAGTCAATACCTTGCTTACACATATCCATCCCTTTATGAAGTAGGGTTGTAATGACATAAGACATAGCGGTAGAATCAACAACTTCTATTGGGAATTCAGCTAGTTCTGCACCAGCTGCAACACTCGCTAGAGTGCCACTGATTTTACTAGATACATGGATAGCGATAGCTGCATCATAGTCTTTTTTTAGTGACTCGCATAATTCAGCGACCTTGCCCACAGATGGTTGAGATGTTTTTGGAACTTCTTTTTGTTCATTGATGCTTCTGTAAAGTATTTCAGTGGTTAAATTTACACCGTCTTCATAAGAGGCGTCATTGAAATTGATGCCAAGAGGAATGACATAAAGATCCGGATGATTTTTCAAGTCATCAGTGATAAAGGCTGTACTATCTGTAATCCAAGCGATTTTTTTTGAATTCATGAAATCTGTCCTTATATGTTTTTTCTGCAATACAATTAACATTGAGTATAGTTTTTGTATGTTTTCCCATTACATACTTTGTTTGTTTATAAATATCTAACTATTATTTTACTTCATTTATACTTCATTCACTATTATTTATGTGCCAATTGTCTTGAAAAAATGAACAAATTGTGATAATTTGTCGAATAAAGTTGTCTGGAGTGCTAATATCTCTAAAGTTTTCTGTATAGTTTGAATAAATATTTTTTTATTGCATTTTTCTGTATAATTATTTTAAAAATTAAAGCAAAGGTTAGGGATGTTATGAGAGATTTAATGCAAAAGCAAAAAAATGTGTACAGGCAGCAATTTGAGAATAGAGCAAGATTGTTAATTAAATGTCCAGACCAGCCAGGAATAGTAGCCGCTGTTTCTAACTTTTTATATGAGTACAATGCAAATATTGTAGAATCCAGTCAGCACTCTTCAGACCCAGATAATGGAACGTTTTTTTTACGTATGGAATTTGAACTACCACAATTAATAGAGGTTCGTACTCGTATGGAAGAAGCTTTCCTTACGATAGCAGAGCAATTTAATATGGAATATTCATTCCGCTATGTTTCTGAATTGAAGAAAACAGCGATTTTTGTTTCAAAAGAACCTCATTGTTTATTAGAGCTATTATGGGAATACCAAAGTGGAGATATGATGGTGGACATCGTAATGGTAATTAGTAATCATGAAGATACGAGAGAGATTGTTGAAGCATTAGATATTCCGTTCTACTATATACCAGCAAATAAGGATATAAGAGAACAGGTTGAACAACAACAAATCCAAATGTTAAAAGACCACCAAATTGACGTTATTGTATTGGCACGTTATATGCAAATTTTAACGCCAAACTTTGTAGCACAGTTCCCGAGTCAAATTATTAATATTCACCATTCATTCTTACCAGCATTTATTGGAGCACGTCCATATGAGCGCGCTTATGCAAGAGGCGTAAAGTTAATCGGTGCGACTTGCCATTATGTTACGAATGATTTAGATGAAGGACCAATTATTGAACAAGATATTAATCGTGTAAGTCATCGTGATTCTGTAGAAGATTTGAAAAAAATCGGCCGTAATATAGAAAGAAGCGTTCTAGCTCGTGGATTGAAATGGCATATTGAAGATCGTGTCATCGTTGAGAAGAATAAGACCGTATTGTTTTAAATGAAAAGTGAAATATCCTTCCTGAATAACGATGGAAGGATGTTTTTATTATTGGATGATTAGATAAGGAGGATATACTAAAAGTTTTTTATAAAAAAGTTATTGACTTATATATATTAAGATAGTATTATTGGAATTCCGAGCGAGAGATTTTAATGAAAAGTCTTTCTTTGCTAGGAAGTTTAAATTTAAGAAAACAAACGTTAATAAGCTTCATATCAATAGTTTTTATTTTAAAATAAAAAAGTTGTTGACAGCATAACGGTGAAAATGTTATCTTAATAAAGTCGCTTGAGAGCGGTGAAAAAATAATAATAAAAAAGTTGTTGACAAGAAACAACGGAAAATGTTATTATATAAAAGCTGCTGTAACGGCAACGAAATGATC
>NZ_HG428748.1 GCF_000380245.2 Bacillus massiliigorillae | reverse complement strand
GAATGAAAATTCTTCATATGTCTGGTAATGATGGCGAAGAGGCCACACCCGTTCCCATTCCGAACACGGAAGTTAAGCTCTTCAGCGCCGATGGTAGTTGGGGGTTTCCCCCTGTGAGAGTAGGACGTTGCCAGGCATTTATATTATCGCGGGGTGGAGCAGTTCGGTAGCTCGTCGGGCTCATAACCCGAAGGTCGCAGGTTCAAATCCTGTCCCCGCAACCAAATGGTCCCGTGGTGTAGCGGTTAACATGCCTGCCTGTCACGCAGGAGATCGCGGGTTCGATTCCCGTCGGGACCGCCATATCATTTCAGGTAACGGAACATTATGTTCTGTTTTTTTATTTGTCTAAAAGACAGAATAGTATAGATTTACGTGCTGGATTTGTTTAATCCTCAAAAAAAAGGTACACTACATATTAAGAAGGTCCTTAGGAATAATGCTTCCTAAGGTTTTTTTGTAGTAAAGTTTATTATACGAAGTTGATTATTTAGATAAAATATATAAGGTGAGACATATGAATAAATATGAAGTTCTAACACATCATGCAGATGAAACGTCTGCAATTGCTTTTAAGCTAGGAGAATTAGTATCTAAAGGTTCTGTCATTACGTTAGAGGGCGATCTGGGTGCTGGTAAGACAACATTTACAAAAGGATTGGCAAAGGGTTTAGGCGTAACAAAGAACGTTAATAGCCCAACATTTACGATTATTAAAGAATATAAAGGACGACTGCCTTTATATCATATGGATGTATATCGCATTGAAGATGAGTTTGAGGATTTAGGATTTCACGAGTATTTTGAAGGAGAAGGCGTGACAGTAGTCGAGTGGGCTCATCTCATTCAAGATCAGCTTCCTAAAGAGCTATTAAGTATTCAAATATTCTATACTGGTGAGGATGAAAGGAAGATTGTCTTTAATCCAGTAGGAGAAAAGTATGTTGAATTATGTAAGGAGATTATTTCATGAAAATACTAGCCATTGATACATCAAATTATGCACTTGGGGTCGCATTACTCGATGGTGATCAAGTAGTTGGTGAGTACATATCGAATTTAAAGAAAAATCATTCCGTTCGAGCAATGCCAGCGATAGAAAGATTAATGAATGATTGTGATATGAAGCCTGCTGATCTTGATAAAATTGTGGTTGCAAAAGGTCCAGGATCTTACACAGGAGTTCGTATTGGGGTTACCATTGCAAAAACGCTTGCGTGGACATTGAATATTCCTATTAGTGGCGTATCAAGTTTAGAAGTTTTAGCAGCTAACGGTAAATTTTTTCAAGGGTATATATCACCGTTGTTTGATGGGCGAAGAGGACAAATCTATACAGGATTATATGAGGGACAAAATGGACAAATAAAATCTGTTAAGAAAGACACAATTGTTCAGAGTAGTGATTGGGCTAAGGAACTGCTTGCTTTGGAACAAAATATTATGTTTATTGGTAATGACACGCCTATACATCGAGAGACATTACAATCTGTTTTAGGAGAGCGTGCTGTATTTGCAGATGTAGCTCAATTAAATCCAAGACCGAGTGAATTGGCTTTAATCGGAAAAGATTTGCCAGCAGAGAATGTTCATGAGTTTGTTCCGAATTATATACGCCTTGCTGAAGCAGAAGCGAATTGGATTGAACAACAGAAAAAGAACTCGGACCAATAAAGGGATGGAATGAATATGAGTCAAACACTTTCTTTTCGTTATATGGAAGAAAAGGATTTAGATGAAATTGTTGAATTAGAGCATAAATGTTTTACTGTGCCTTGGAGTAGAGATGCTTTCTTTAATGAACTTTATCAAAATCAATATGCTACGTATTTTATACTAGAAGAAGAAGGTAAGATTATCGGTTATTGTGGTGCTTGGTTAGTTATTGACGAGGCACATATTACAAATATAGCGATTTTACCTGAATTTCGTGGAAGAGGTTTAGGAGAAGCATTATTGCAAAAGATGATTGATAAATGTAGAGAAGATCATATTGAAAGAATGACCTTGGAAGTACGAGCAAGTAATACTGTTGCACAATCACTTTATAAAAAGCTAGGTTTCCAAGATGGTGCAATACGAAAAAAATATTATAGTGACAATCAAGAGGATGCGATTGTAATGTGGGTGAATATAGAGTGAAAGATACAATTATTTTAGGAATTGAGACAAGTTGTGATGAAACAGCAGTGGCGATTGTAAAGAATGGAACGGAAATTATAGCTAATGTTGTTGCATCTCAAATTGAAAGTCATAAGCGCTTTGGTGGTGTTGTGCCAGAGATTGCTTCTCGTCATCATGTAGAGTCAATGACAATTGTTTTAGAAGAAGCGTTACAACAAGCAAATCTCAGCTATGAAGATATTGATGCCATTGCAGTGACTGAAGGACCTGGACTAGTAGGAGCTTTACTTATTGGAGTAAATGCGGCTAAAGCTGTGGCTTTTGCACATAATATACCACTAGTAGGTGTACACCATATTGCAGGGCATATTTATGCGAATCGATTAGTAGAAGAAATGAAGTTCCCTTTACTTTCGTTAGTTGTTTCAGGGGGGCATACAGAGCTTGTTTATATGGAAGAGCATGGTTCCTTTAAAGTGCTTGGGGAAACGCGTGATGATGCCGCTGGAGAAGCTTATGACAAGGTTGCTAGAACGTTAAACTTACCTTATCCTGGTGGCCCACATATTGATCGTTTGGCGCATGAGGGTAATCCAACGATTAAATTACCTAGAGCTTGGCTAGAAGAAGGCTCGTATGATTTTAGTTTTAGTGGTTTAAAGTCAGCTGTAATTAATACAGTTCATAACGCAGAACAGCGTGGTGAGCATATTGAACCTGCTGATTTAGCTGCGAGCTTCCAAAGTAGCGTTATTGATGTTCTTGTAACTAAAGCAGTGAAAGCTGCGAAAGAATTACAGGTGAAACAAGTGCTTCTAGCTGGAGGAGTAGCAGCTAATAAAGGACTGCGTGCAACATTACAAACAGAGTTTGCAGCATTGCCTGAAATTGACTTAGTTATTCCACCATTATCGTTATGCACTGATAATGCGGCTATGATTGCCGCTGTTGGAACAATTGCTTTTGAACAAGGAAAAGTTTCTGGGTATGATTTAAATGCAAACCCAGGCTTGGATTTGGAGGCATAGTATAGATTTTGAAAAGGAGGCTACCTACAAGTGATTAGCAATCACTTGTAGGTAGCCTTTTTAGTTTTTATCAAGCAGTTAAAAATATAACGAAAAGAAAACGTTTGTATTGAAATAGAAAAAATAGTACCATGAAATACTATTCTATGATATTATTTATCTTTCGCCTTAATATTTATCAACAATTAGCAGAGAGAAGAATATAGATATCCCCAACATTCATTTTTTATCCCCTTTTTTGTCCACATTAAAAATAGGAAGAAAACAACCTTTCAACAGGTTTTTCCACAGTATCCACAACGAAACATTAACTTATCCACAAAAAATAACTTATTCACATACTAAATGGGAGCGTTTTCACACTTATCCACAGAATTCTGAAAAGATTTTCAAATCTAAATGATGTGTTAGTTGAACTTGTGGAAAACAACAAATTACGTAATAAATACGATTGTATTGTGGATGAAAAAACAAAGTGACATAAGAAAAAAAGAGATTATCCATAATTGTAGGATAATCTCTTGCTTGATTTTAATTATGAATCTTGTTCACTTTCTAAGTCTGCCCATTCTTCCATCAACTGCTCCATTTCAGCATTGGCTTCATCAACAATTTTATTGATTTCCAATACTTTTTCATGATTCTGATAGATGTCTGGATCACAAAGTTGTTCATTTTGAACAGTGATAATTGCTTCTAATTCTTCAATTCGCTTTTCAATTTCTTCTAAGCGCCTTTTAATTTGCCTTTGGCGTTTTTTTGTTTCTTTATCCACTTGATAAGAAACTTTTTCCTCGACTTTAGTAACCGTGCTAGTAGTAGTAGCTTGTTCTAATGCTTCTAGTTCTGCTTGCTCTTGTTTCTTTTGAACGTAATAGTCATAGTCACCTAAGAACTCTTGACTTTCATCTGCCGAAAGCTGAACTACCTTAGAGGCAATTCGATTAATGAAATAACGGTCATGAGATACGAAAAGAAGTGTTCCAGGGAACTCCACTAATGCATTTTCTAGTACAATCTTACTGTCTAAATCTAGATGGTTGGTAGGCTCATCTAGTATTAAGAAGTTGGCACCTTGCATCATTAACTTGGCTAATGCTAGACGAGCTTTTTCTCCACCACTTAATGTAGATACAGGCTTTAACACATCATCACCAGAGAATAAGAAATTGCCAAGTACTGTTCGAATATCCTTTTCATTTGTTAATGGATACTCATCCCATAATTCGTTTAGAACGCGCTTATTTGAAGTTAGGTTAGCTTGTTCCTGGTCATAGTATCCAATAACTACATTTGAACCAAATGAAATGGAGCCATGTAGCTTAGGAAGACGATCGATGATGGTTTTCAGTAAGGTTGTCTTTCCAACACCATTAGGACCTACTAGGGCGATGCTATCACCTTTCGTTATGGCAATGTTAATATGTTGCGCAATTGGTTGTTCATTAAAACCAATGGATACATCGGACAATGTTGCAACGATATGCCCTGTTTGCTTTTCCATTCTAAAAGTGAATGAAGCAGATTTTTCATCGCCAAGCGGCTTATCCATTACTTGCATGCGGTCCAGTTGTTTTCTGCGACTTTGAGCACGTTTGGTAGTAGTGGCTCTTGCGATATTTTTTTGAATAAAATCATTTAATTTAGCGATTTCATCTTGTTGCTTTTCGAATAGCTTCATTTCTCGTTCGTAGTCTTCTGCTTTGCGCTCGAGATAATAGCTGTAATTACCATGATATTTCTTAATGGTGGTACGAGATAATTCATAAATGATGGATACGACCTTATCCATAAAGTATCGGTCATGGGAAACAATTAAAACAGCACCCTTATAATTCTGTAAGTATTGTTCCAACCATGTTAACGTTTCAATATCTAAATGGTTGGTAGGTTCGTCTAGAATTAAAAGTTGTGGTTGAGATAATAGTAGTTTCCCAAGTGCTAATCTTGTTCGCTGTCCACCACTAAGGGTCGATACAGGTGTGTCATAATCGAATTGTCCGAATTGAAGGCCGTGGAGAACGGAACGAATATCTGCCTCATACTGATAACCTCCACTTTCTTTAAAACGAATTTGTAGCTCATCATATTCTTTAACGATTTTTTGATACAGCTCGTCATTGTTATAGGTTTCTGGTAGTGTCATTCGCTGTTCAAGATTTCGTATTTGATTTTCAAGCTGAATTAAAGGAGTGAATACAGTAAGCATTTCATCCCAAATAGAGCGCTCAGAGTCTACTATAGTATTTTGTGCAAGGTAACCCATTGTTAGCTCTTTCGGTTTTATAATTTCACCGTCATCATGTGACATTTGATCAGCTATGATTTTTAATAGAGTAGATTTGCCTGCCCCATTTCGCCCAACAAGACCAATTCGATCTCTATGTTGCACTTCAAGCTTTATATCAGAAAGGATTTTTTCAGCTCCAAAGTACTTCGATAGTTTATTAACTTGTAAAACAATCATTATTTTCACCTCAGTTGTCTTAAGTGTAGTGTATACGAAATGGGGGTGTTGGAGCAATTATATGTCAATTTCTTTTGTGAAAAAGGATACAAACTTTGACACAAAAATCTAAAAATAGTGTATCATCAGAAGAGTAAGGGGGGATTATATGGGCGTGTTTACCCATCTTCACAAAGAGGGTAGAGACATATTGATAGATGTCAGCTATAGGCAAGGAATTGTTCAAACCGCTACTGCTTTATGTAGTATAAAGGTAAACAAAGACATTTATGATCAAATTGTCTCTTCACGTAATAAACAAGGGAATATTTTTTCAGTTGCTAAGGCAGCAGGAGTGATGGCTTGTAAAAATACTTCATCTAAGATTCCGATGTACCATTTGAATCCAAAACATAGTGTGAACGTCTTCTTTAAATGGGATTTACGAGATGACAGCTATGTTATTCATTGTACAGCTACAGTGATGGGTAAAGATTCGCAAAGGGTAGAGCTGGAAGCGTTAACAGCGGTATCAACTGTTGCTTTAACCGTTTATAATCATTTAAAAACGGTAGATAAAGGTATATTTATTGGGTCTACCATGTTGTTAAATGCAACAGGTGGATCATCAAGCCCTGATAATTATAGACAAATTGATCAGTATTGTAGCAAAATAAAGTAGGGGGAATAAATTATGCCACAAGACACATTAAAGATTCCGCAAGCAACAGCTAAAAGATTGCCTTTGTATTATCGTTTCTTAAAGAATCTACATTCATCGGGAAAACAAAGAGTATCATCAGCAGAACTAAGTGAAGCGGTAAAGGTTGATTCCGCTACTATTCGTCGTGATTTTTCTTATTTTGGAGCACTAGGTAAAAAGGGTTATGGGTATAATGTCAATTATTTATTATCATTTTTCAGAAAAACACTTGATCAAGACGAATTAACAAAGGTTGCCATTATTGGGGTAGGTAATCTTGGAACGGCTTTTCTTCACTATAATTTTTTAAAAAACAATAATACAAAAATTGAAATGGCTTTTGATGTAGATGCAGATAAAGTAGGCACACGAATTGGCGATGTTCCTATCTACCATATGGATGATATGGAGGAACTACTGAGAAAAGAAGGTGTAGCAGTTACGATTCTTACAGTACCAGCGCCAGTTGCACAACCTATTACAGACCGACTTGTAAGCGCAGATGTAAAAGGTATCTTAAACTTTACACCTGCTCGTTTAAACGTGCCGGCTTCTATTCGCGTTCATCATATTGATTTAGCTGTCGAGCTGCAATCATTGGTGTATTTCTTGAAACATTATCCGATGCAAGAGACGCTTGTTGAAGAGCCAATAACAGAATAATAAACAAAGGGGCGTGCGAAAAGTGATAGAAAATCACTTTTCGCACGCCCCTTTACGCTTTTTTAGCCCTCCGAAGAAGGGTTATTTTTTCTTCTGCATTCTTTTCAATCGTAAATGAAGCGTGATTAACCGGATGCCAGAACCAATGTCAATTGTAGCTAGAAATACGATTAAGAAAGAAAATAAATTCCATCCATCTTTTGATACATAATTTATGGCTAGTGCTGTAAAAATGATGCCTAGAATGATATAAATTATGCCCGATACTAAAGGTGACTGACGTCTCATAAGAATCCTCCAATAATGCTTTGCAATTGTTCCATATCTTTTAACATGCTATCTATATCTTCTCTATAGCTAATCTGTGTGACAACTACTGTCGTATTCATTGCTACATGAGCAAAAATGGGAACGAGAATACGGTTCGTTTTTACATATAAGAAGGCAAATGTGAAGCCCATAGCTGTATACAAAATGATATGTTCAAATTCAAAATGAGCAAGTCCAAAGATCAATGAACTAATGAAAGCTGAGATGACAAAGTTATATTTTTTGTAAAATGTGCCAAAGATGATTTTTCTAAATACGAGTTCTTCAAGAATAGGGCCTACGATTGCTGTCACTATTGCAAAGAGCGGAATGCTCTCAATGACATCCACTAAGAAGTGCGTATTTTCCGAGCCTGATCCAATGCCAATCATGCTTTCAATCAAAATAGCAAAAGATTGAGCGAAGAATGCTAAGAAGACACCAAGTATTGCCCAAAGTATAGAAGTACTTATACTTTCTTGCTTGCGATCTCGTAATAAACTAGTTGTAGAGCGAAAATCTTTTCTTAAAACGAATAGTGCAATTATTAAAGTAATGATAAAGCTAAAAATTGACCAGTATGCAAATGATGCAATTTCAATTTGAGTGCTTGAAATATGCATCTGTTTTGCGAAAAATGCAAAAAGCGGCATGCCTATAATCCCAGAGAATTGCATGATGAGATAGGCAAGAATGACAATTATATATTCTTTTTTCACGCTGTATACTCCTTTTAATGTAGCATGTGTTTATTGTACTTCTTTTTAGTAATTTCTTTCAAACGATTATCGTTAGTTCTACTATAGAATTCATATTTTCTTTTTATGAACTACTCGTGTTATAAAAATTGTTTGATAGTAGCATACTGTAGAAAGTTTGCGATTTATGTAGTTTTTTGTATGGATATGTTGAAAAAGAGGGGAAAGATTTCAAATGAAATACTTGAAATATATTGAGAATTTATTTATTATATAACTTGTGTTAGCACTCTATATGAATGAGTGCTAATAAAGAATAATTAGGAAATGTAATTGAGGAGGGTGTTTTTCTTGTTAAAACCATTAGGTGATCGCGTAATTATTGAACTAGTTCAATCAGAAGAGAAAACTGCAAGCGGTATCGTACTACCAGATTCTGCAAAGGAAAAGCCTCAAGAAGGTAAAATTGTAGCCGTAGGTGCAGGTAATGTATATGATAACGGTGAGCGTGTAGCTCTAGAGGTTGCTGTTGGCGATCGTATCATCTTCTCAAAATATGCTGGTACTGAAGTGAAATACGAAGGTACTGAATACTTAATTTTACGTGAATCTGACATCTTAGCGGTAATTGGCTAATACTATACTTACTTTTTTTATAAAACGTTAATATTCTAGGGAGGTAATGGAAACATGGCAAAAGACATTAAGTTCAGTGAAGAAGCTCGTCGTTCGATGCTTCGTGGTGTAGATGCTCTTGCAAATGCAGTAAAAGTTACTCTTGGACCAAAAGGACGCAACGTGGTTCTAGAAAAGAAATTTGGTTCACCACTTATTACTAATGATGGTGTAACAATTGCTAAAGAAATCGAACTAGAAGATGCATTCGAAAACATGGGTGCTAAACTAGTTGCTGAAGTAGCAAGCAAAACAAATGATATCGCTGGTGACGGTACAACTACTGCAACAGTTCTTGCTCAAGCGATGATTCGCGAAGGCTTAAAGAACGTTACAGCTGGTGCTAACCCAATGGGTATTCGCAAAGGTATCGAGAAAGCAGTTAAATTAGCTGTAGAAGAATTACAAGCAATTTCTAAACCAATCGAAAATAAAGAGTCTATCGCTCAAGTAGCAGCTATTTCTGCAGCTGATTCTGAAGTTGGACAACTTATTTCAGAGGCTATGGAACGTGTTGGTAACGACGGTGTTATCACAATTGAAGAATCTAAAGGTTTCACAACTGAATTAGACGTTGTAGAAGGTATGCAATTCGACCGTGGATATGCATCTGCATACATGGTAACTGATTCAGATAAAATGGAAGCAGTTCTTGACAATCCATTCATCTTAATCACTGATAAGAAAATCGGTAGCATTCAAGAAATCCTACCAGTTCTTGAGCAAGTTGTTCAACAAAGCAAACCATTATTAATCGTTGCTGAAGATGTTGAAGGTGAAGCTCTTGCAACTCTAGTAGTGAACAAATTACGTGGAACATTCAATGCAGTAGCTGTTAAAGCTCCTGGATTTGGTGACCGTCGTAAAGCAATGCTAGAAGATATAGCTGCATTAACTGGTGGTGAAGTGATTACTGAAGAATTAGGTCGTGACCTTAAATCAGCTGGTCTTGAATCACTAGGACGCGCAGCTAAAATCGTTGTAACAAAAGAAAACACTGTAATCGTTGAAGGTGCTGGAGATAAAACAAATATCGACGCTCGTATCAACCAAATCCGTGTTCAACTTGAAGAAACTACTTCAGAATTCGATCGTGAAAAACTTCAAGAACGTCTTGCTAAATTAGCTGGTGGTGTTGCAGTAATCAAAGTTGGTGCTGCTACTGAAACTGAGCTTAAAGAACGCAAATTACGTATTGAAGATGCTCTTAACTCAACTCGTGCAGCAGTTGAAGAAGGTATCGTATCAGGTGGTGGTACTGCACTTCTTAACGTATACAACAAAGTAGCTGAAATCGTTGCTGAAGGTGACGAAGCTACTGGTGTAAACATTGTACTACGTGCAATGGAAGAGCCTGTACGTCAAATCGCTCACAACGCTGGTTTAGAAGGTTCTGTAATCGTAGAACGCTTAAAGCGCGAAGAAGTAGGAACAGGCTTCAACGCAGCAAACGGCGAGTGGGTTAACATGATCGAAGCTGGTATCGTAGATCCAACTAAAGTAACTCGTTACGCACTACAAAACGCAGCTTCTGTTGCGGCTATGTTCTTAACTACTGAAGCAGTAGTTGCTGACAAGCCACAAGAAGGCGGCGCACCAATGATGCCTGATATGGGCGGCATGGGTGGAATGGGCGGCATGATGTAATCTGCCCCCGAAACCCTTGATTTATAAGGATTTTGAATAAGGGATAAGAGCAATGCTAACATTTTGTTAACATTTCTCGCCCGATTAGAGGCTTCTCATTAATTGAGCAAATTTATGAGAAGCCTCTTTTTTCATTTCTTTTGTTACGTGCAGATAAACATTTTTCGTTGTTTCATCATCGCAGTGTCCTAATCGGTCCATTATTTCTTCTAATCCTACTCTCGCTTCTGCAAGCAATGATGTGTGCGTATGGCGTAAAGAGTGAGGAGTAAGCTCTGTGTTTAGTCTTGCTAATTTCAGTAATCGAGCCATTCGGTTTTCGATGGTCTTAATGAAAATAGGGTAGCCAGGATGTCTGTCATTCTTGGCGAAAATAAATCCTTCATCAAAATAAGCATCACCTAATCGTTCCTTAACCTTTCTTTGTAATTCCATATGCTCATTAAGAGCTACAATAACATCTTCAGCAACGACTATGGTTCGCTTAGATCTTCTAGTCTTAGGTGGTACTAGTTGGTATTCCAGCGTGTTATTAGTCGGATTATAGTATGTTTTCGTAATGCTGATTGTCTGTTCTTCAAAGTCAATGTCTTTCCACTTAAGTGCTACTAATTCACCAACTCGCATGCCTGTGTAGGAAAGAGTAAGGAAGATTAAGTAATCCAAATCTAATCCTTTTTGAGCGGATGTTTGTAATAGTAAAGCTAGCTCTTCTTTTTCCATATATTTCGGGATTTCTTGTTCCTCTAATTCCTCAATGGTTTTTCGATCTTTCTTTAGATAGGCGAACTCTGTTGGATCGTTTTTAATGATTCTCATTTCAATGGCCTTCTTGAAAATCATTCTTCCGGTACGATGTACACCATCCAATGTATTATCCGCGTAACCTTTTTCTTTTAAATCATTTAAAGCATCTTGATATCGTTTCGCTGTGATGTCTTTTAGCTTTAAAAGAGAGAAGTAGGGCAATAATTTATTGATTTCGTGCTGTCTGATACGAATGGTACCCGGTTTTACGTTATTCTTCTCGCTATATATAAGAAGCCATTCGCTTGTAAAATCTTTGAAGACGACGTTCTGTTCCTGCACGTACATGCCTTGATTGATTTCATAAATAAGCTCTGTAGCAGCTGATTCAGCTTCTTGTTTTGTTCGAAATCCTCCTTTCGTCTTTTGTTTTCTCTTCCCAGTAGCGGGGTCTCGCCCGATATCAATTACGAAGCTCCAAGTTGAGCCACAACTGCATCGTTTCTTTTTGCATGTACAGCCTCTACGATGAAAATGTCCTTTCATTTCGTAAACCTCTTTTCTTTGGTGTAATGTTCCTACGATTATTTATTATTTCCACTGCACATGTAGCAGATACGTTTTCTTTATTTACTATGTAAGGATAAGAAGGAATTACTTTTCTTCTATTCTTAATCTACATTGCTTGAGTTTTTTTCTGTTTTTGATTGGCAATCCACATAGCTAAATCGGCTTTTTCTACTCGCTTAGAGGCGCCAATATCAAAGTTGGGAATGCCACCGTGTTCTACATGTTGCTTGAATAATTCATAGACTGTTTTTCTTGAGATTCCAAGAAACTGCGCGATGTGAGACGCTGTTAATGTATCGGGTAGAGATTCCCAAGTCGTATATTGTTTTGTTTGATTCATAAGTAAACCCCTCCAAAATTGCTTTTATGTTTATATTTCGGTTCTTTGTCTATACTGGTAATAGGTTTCGGCACTATATCCATATTGGTATACCATTACAGATGTAGTATCGAAAACATAATGGCTGAAAAGGCAGTGCTAGTGCCTTTTCAAATATTTGATATGTATGTAAAGAATGTCACCTAAGATGACACTCGATTTTTCATCCATTAAGGATTTAGGAATTTCGGTATTGCATCTATTCTTCCGCGAATAAATCTCGCAACACATCTGATGAAAAAGTGATTTTGGGTGCTGAAGAAGCCGATACAGTAATCGATTCAACGAAATATAAAATTAATAGTCGTAATTCTTGCGTGTGCATGCTTTCTTCAGAGACTAGTGTAAATCTTTCTAAGAAGGTACCATTTAATAATGATTCATGTATGGTTTCAAGCAATTGTTGTTTAGAATGCAATAATTCTCTTTCTTGAATGAGCTCTTCATTTTTATACATGATTAAATCGAGAAGTTTTTCATCGGAATTTGCTTTTGCTAGTGCTTCTTTAGTGAGAAGAAGGTTGAGCTTGTGTTCTACTTCTTCGATGCATTGGTCGAAAAACAGTTGATGTTGTTGAATGGATTGTTCCATCACCTTATGTTGTTCATTATCAGACAATAGTTGCTTGATATAACGAACCAATTTCTCGTAGACTGTACTGTGTAATTCTTCTGCAGGCCATTTGTAAGAACAGTGAGTGCAGATGTAATATTGATACTTGTATGACTTGCCACTTCGTTTTGTGGAAGCATTCTTACATACCAGTGTTTGTTGACAATTGCTACAGCATACTTTGTTTAAAAGTAAGAACGGTGTATTCATTCGCCCATAGGTTTCCTGCAGTTGATAGTTCATCTCTATCAATTCGATTAGAGTGGTAGGGACGATGGATGGGTGGGAAGAAGGGAACGTAAATGTTTCCGCTGCCTTTCCTTTCTTGATGTTCCACTGCAAAGTGCCTGTATATACTTTGTTTTTCAGAATGGATTCGATACTGCTGACAGCCCATTTTCCATTTGTGGCAGATGGTATATCAGCGTAATTCAAACATTCAGCAATATATTTCATAGAGTGGCCCCAACTATGCAAGTAATAGATAAACGATACGATTTCTGCTTGATTATTCGGTATTAATTCATTGTCCACTTGATTATAGCCAAAAGGTACCTTGGATCCTGGACGTCTTCGCTTTCCTTCTTCAGATTGCAAACGAGTTCGTAAGTCACCGATAGCACGTTCAGACTTAATGGTGGATTCTTGTTGATAAAGAAGGAATGCAATCTTGACTTGTTGGGCATCGGGAGACCAAACTTCAGTTGATTCTGTCGTATATATATTCAGTTTGCCAAAGTGTTGAAATAAAGGACGGTAAAAATCAAGGACAAAGGTATAACCAGTTCGATCCATGCGAGACTCTTCATTAAATACAACTGTGTTGATACCACTTTCCATCATGTGTTCTTTCAGTCTCATCAAAGCTTTCCGTTGGCTGGCTTTCTTACTATAAGCACTGGTCACATCTTCAATAATGATGAAGTCTTCCGGTATGGAAAGACCTTTATTCTTTGCAAAGTCTAGGATACGCGCCTTTTGTGTTTCAACGCTATGGTTTTGCTGTTGCTTGTATGACGATCGACGAATGTATGCAAAGGCTGGTTGGTTCATGAGAAAGCCTCCTGTTGTATGATTATTTCGGTATTGAAATCTCTAAGATAATCAAATTTGTTCACATCAATTTCTATCTTCTCTGCAAACAGTCGCACTTCATTGATAAGTAGACCTGTTAAAGCGCTGATATTCATTTCTGCCTGATTTTCTAAGGATTCTATAGTGAGTTGATATAGTTGCTGATTACCGATTAGCAATTTATGTTTTTCCCTTAGTTCTTCTTCCAAATACCTGTATACCTTATGAAGTTCTTGCATTGTTTTATACTGTTCGTTTTCTTCCCAGTTTTCGTTATAGGAATCATTTTCAGAGAAAAGGATCGCATCAGAAGCTTTTTGTATTTCCCTTTTGGTTTTATTGATTTCTTCCTTAAGTGTTTTCCGAATCTCTTTCATTTTTGCATTTGAATCAAAGATGAGCTTGTCTGCATCCAATTGATTTAACACTTGCTTGATTGTTTCTAGTACTACTGCATTGATTTCTTTCGTTTCATAATAGACCTTAATATGTCTAGACGAACATGACATAAAGGTGACAGAGCGATCAGCGGTAAGCTTTGGCTTTAATGTTTTATGACAATATCCGCACTTTGGTAGACTTGTATAAAGCGACTGAATGTTTGTTAGATGTGATTCATAAGCTTCTATAACAGGGACAAGTTGTTTTTGAATTTGCAGGAAGCTTTCTTTCGATAGAAAAGGGTCCACATGAGGAAGGTGAAATTCTCCTCCGTGCAAATCATACCCAGCATAGAAAGGATCAGTAGCCATTCGCAAAAGATCCTTATCCATTCGACCTTTCCCTAAAGATTGTCGGTACTTCTTTAGAAAAGAAATTAGAGATTTCAAGGAGTGAATCTCTTGAATTTCTTCGAAGAATTCCTCAATGATTTGCTTTGTTTCCATTACTTTTTGATATTTTTTATCATTTGTTTTCCTATATCCGTATTTCTTAGGCGGATACTTTCTCCGAGCTTCGTCCGTTCTTCTAGCAATGTTTTTTCCTTCAATATCACCGAACAAATTAAGAATACCTTCCATAAAGATGTCACCAGTGAATGGGATATGTCCGTTGCTTGTCGACGTGAAAATAATCTTCACTTCATGTTCGATGCAAGCTTGGCAGAAGTCTTGTGCCTCATAATAGTCACGAAATAACCGAGTGCGGTCATAAGCATATACTGTATCTACATTATCTGCTTCAATAAGTTCGAGAACCTCCATGATTTTGGGGCGTTGGTCTATTCGGAGCTTATTGGCTGATGTCGCATCTTCATCAATGATCAATATTTTGTCTTCATCACAAGCTTCTCTGAATGGACGATCAAATTCAATCTGTGTTTCCAAGTCTTGATTAGCACTGCTAACGCGACGAAAGAAGACATGATACTTATGATTCATATGTATGCCTCATTTCTGATTTGATTTAGATAGTTGATATACTGCTTTCGCTACCAAAGGAATAGGCAGATTCAGTTCTTCCAATAAAAGTCGGTTGATTAGATGTTCCATCCAAACTTGCGCCGCGTTATTGTCCTGCTGAACGGTTTGCAGTTTAATGACTTTACGCATTGATATCACCTCATCATGCATCATTGACATGGAAGTGATTGTTTTATACCTATGTACTGTTAATCGCAGGTTCATCGTCTTCGTCGAAAAGAGGTAAACATAATTGGGTGAATGCCTCATGTTCGCTACGTTTGATATATACCGTTACAGTTTTGATTTGCTGACCAGGGAATGAAGGATTAATTGACGGATTCTTCATCTTGTAGTATCCTTTCCTTCTCATAAGCTACAAAACTATGAAACAATAAGGGAGATAGTAATCCTTGTTTCACCAATTTGTTGGCTTTCTTCTTTAGTTGTGGGGAAGGTATTGCTCTCATACTACTACACCTTTATCTCTCATCTTCTTTAGCTTTTGCTCTGTAGCGTAGCGAATCTTCTTATCGTTTCTAGTAAGTACTGGCTTTCTATTCATCATAATTCTCCTTATCAAGTGTTTCGGCAATTCATCTGACTGCTAGATAACGAAAACCATTTCACGCTAAAATTTCAAGAGGTAAATACAGGTAAGTGTTACTTCGTATGTTATTTCAGTGAATATGGCTGGAGCCACATTCCTTCATAACACATAACTTCGGTATGCTGCGAGTTGCGGTTTAGATCACAAAACACCTACCCTAGCTCTACAAACATAAAGTTTATAGGCTAGAGGATAGATGTTACACAACTTCGTCCATGTGCTGAGTGCATATGTGAGTCACCACTGTTAAACACGATATTTCTATCAAAGCTAGCACTTTGTCATTCTACCCAACAAAGTATCACTAGCAATCTACGTGACCGTAATCACTAGAATCCCAACCCGACCGATTTCCACAAGAAGTTGTCGTCACTTCTCTAAGGCTCCCATACCGGACTTTATACAGTGGCAATATCCTTGACTGATGTATGGTACGCTGATTTTATAGCATCGGCTCAGCTAACCTCCTCTTATTTATCGTGACTTAAGGGCAAATCCCACGTTCAGATATTCTGTTTCTAGTTTCACTCGTGTCGGTACTAGCAACGACAGCGTTTTGACAGAGGGAGCAGCTCTGACCCTATAGGATTTCAATTTGTATAGGTAATAAAACCCTTTCATCGAAAAAGTGCAATAAATAGCTAAAGGAATTTTAGAATGATTATGAATTTAGTTATTTAAGTTAAGTTTTGTTATTTTTATTGACTCAGACAATAAAATGCATTAATATAAATTTATTGACTCAGACAATATATTGAACCGAGCATTGAGTTATAAAAATATAGGGGGATTTTAATTATGAAGAAATTTTTAAAAATCATTGCGATCATATTAGGGGGGTTCATTGTAATTGGCATTATAGGATCTATGGGAGATGATGAGTCATCTACAGATGAAAAAGCCTCTACAGAAGTAAAAGCCGATCAAAAGAAAGAAGCTAAAAAAGAAGAATCTAAGACGTATCAAGTAGGAGATATGGTTAATACAGGGAAATTGGCTTACAAGGTTACGAATGTAACAGCAACCAATGAAATAAAGTCGAATAATCAATTTATTGAGTCTGCAACTACTTCAGGGCAATTTGTTATCATTGATATTGAAGCAGTTAATAACGATAGTAAAGCGAGAATGGTGGACAGTAGTATGTTTAAAGTCGTGGATGATAAGAAGAGGGAATTCGATCCTTCTACTGATTCAGACGTTACAATGGCGCTTGAAGGATCAATGGATTTCTTCCTTCAAGACATTAATCCAGGTTTATCAAAGACAGGAAAAATGGTTTTTGAATTGCCGGCTGACTCTACAAGTTATTCACTGCAAGTTTCTAGCGGCTTTGGCTGGTCAGGCGGAGAGTATGAAAAAATTAAATTAAAATAATATTTTGGGAGAAAGAGTTTACATTCTTTCTCCTTTTTCAATAATTCGTGAGGCTCACCCCCTCATTGAAAAGCGTTTATAGAACGGGTAAAATAAACATGATTGACCAGGACAATAAAGAAACGGGGTGAGCGATTGAATGGTCTCGAATATATTCTTCATCTATTTAATATGCAGCATATTGAACTAGCTGATCAGCTTGGCATTAAGAAGCAGAATATTAATATGTGGATAAAAGGGAAACAGAATATACCAAAAAAGTATCTCCCTGTCCTTGAAGAATTGTTTAATATCCCAGCAAGTTATTTTCCAAAAGAGCTGACTGATCTCGACAAGTTGGAAATACAAAAAGAAAAGCTGAAGCAAGATCTGCAGCCTGTTGTTGAACGACATGAAACTAAGTTTACTTTAAATGAAGAAAATGAATACCTCGTTGATGTTCCTATTTACGATAAAGAAGAAATGAATGCAATCGAGAGGTCAATCGAAAAAGCAAAGCTTGTCGCCCGTTTTAAAGCTGCCATTGAAATTGTGGATGATCATCCTTATATGGATACATACGCATTAATTGTAGAATTACTGGAGAAAGCACAGCATGAAGCGATTCTAAAAAGGACGATAGAAGCACTAGGGCATTATTTGGAGGTGCTTCCAGCTGAAATTGATAGCGATGAATCACAGTCTGAGTTTGAAAGCGAGCTCTTTGAAGTTCTTGATGACTATAACTATTAAAATAAATAAGAAATGAATGTAGGAGGAAGTAACATGACAACAACCGCTAATGTGGGTTTTGAGGAAAAACTATGGAAAGCAGCCGATAAGCTGCGAGGAAGCATGGATTCAGGTGAATATAAACACGTTGTTTTAGGATTGATTTTCCTAAAATATATCTCAGATAAATTTGAAACAAAATACAACGAGTTGGTAGAAGAAGGCGAAGGGTTTGAAGAAGATAGAGATGAATATGATTGTGAGAATATATTCTGGGTTCCTGTGGAATCTCGTTGGGATTATGTGAAAGATCACGCTAAAGATGTGAAAATTGGGCAAATCATTGATGATGCAATGATCCTTATTGAAAAAGAGAATACAGATTTAAAAGGAGTATTAGATAAGCGCTATGCTCGCCCAGAACTAGATAAACGCCGACTAGGGGAACTAATTGACTTAATTTCTACGATTAAATTGCACAGCAACGGCGAGAAAGATCTACTTGGACGTGTGTATGAGTATTTCTTAGGTAAATTCGCAAGCGCCGAAGGAAAAGGCGGTGGGGAGTTCTATACACCAACAAGCGTTGTTAAAACATTAGTCGAACTAATTGAACCATATAAAGGACGTATTTATGACCCTGCATGTGGTAGTGGTGGAATGTTTATTCAAAGTGAAAAGTTCGTTACTGAACATCAAGGGAAAGTGGATGACCTTTCTATATATGGTCAAGAATTAAATTCTACTACTTGGAAGTTATGTCGTATGAATTTAGCGATTCGAGGATTAGCAGGGAAATTGGGAGATCATCATGCTGATACTTTTCATGATGATTTGCACCGTACGTTAAAAGCAGATTATATTTTAGCGAATCCTCCATTCAATATCAGTGACTGGGGTGGGAGCAGTTTAACCGACGATGTGCGTTGGAAATACGGCACGCCACCAGAAGGGAATGCCAATTATGCTTGGCTACAGCACATGGTGTATCATCTGGCACCAAACGGAGTAGCCGGCATCGTATTAGCAAACGGTTCATTAAGTACTAGTACTTCTAATGAAGGAGAAATTCGTAAGAATTTAATTAATGCTGATTTAGTGGACTGTATTGTGTCACTACCGGGAAGCCTGTTTTACTCTACATCCATTCCGGTATGTTTATGGATACTGAATAGAAATAAGAAACAGCATGGTTCATTCCGCAATAGGGAAAATGAAATCTTGTTCATTGATGGACGCAATCTAGGAATGATGGTCGACCGCCGCCATCGCGAGTTAAGCGATGAAGACATTACTAAAATTGCACAAGCATATCACAACTGGCGCAATGAAGATGGCAAGTATGAAGACGTTCAAGGTTTCTGCAAAGCAGCCAAGTTAGAAGAAGTGCTTGAACATGATTATGTGTTAACACCAGGACGTTATGTGGGAATTGAAGAAGAGAAAGATGATGGAGTTCCGTTCGAAGAGAAGATGGAAAGACTGACAAGTGAGATTGGAGAATTTTTCGTCGAATCACGTCGCCTAGAGGATGAAATAAGAAAGAACCTTGGGGGGATTGGATATGAAATATAAACAAACGAAAGTAGGAATAATTCCGGAAGAATGGGATATAGAGATAGTTGACAATATAAAATCATCTGATAAAAATGCTATCTCAATGGGGCCATTTGGATCTAAAATAAAAAAAGAAAATTTTGTAGACGCTGGTGTACCTGTTATTAGAGGGAATAATCTTAAGAGTTATCATTTTTCAGAAAGTGATTTTGTATATGTTACAGAAGAAAAAGCAGTTGAATTGAAGTCAAGCTGGGTTAAAAGAAAAGATCTTGTAATTACACACCGCGGAACTTTAGGACAAGTAGGGTATATTCCCGAAAACTCCAATTATGAAAAATATATTGTATCCCAAAGTGGCATGAAATTAACTTGTGATGAGGAGAAAGTGAATAGTAAATTCTTATATTATTATCTAAACTCGAGAATGGGTCAATATCACTTGTTAATGAATCAATCACAAGTAGGTGTACCCGCAATAGCTCAAGCATCAACATCATTAAAAAAAATTCCTGTGCCAATTCCTGTACTATCTGAACAAAGAGCCATAGCAAACATCCTTTCATCTCTTGATGAAAAAATTGAAGTCAATAATGCAATCAACAAAAAACTAGAAGAATTGGCGCAAGCGATTTTTAAACAATGGTTTGTCGATTTTGAGTTTCCGAATGAAGAAGGAAAACCGTATAAATCGAGCGGTGGAGCAATGGCTGAAAGTGAACTTGGGATGATACCTGAGGGGTGGGAAGTAAGTAGTTTAGATAAGATAGCAGGATTTTTAAATGGATTAGCTATGCAAAAATATAGACCTTCTGAAAATGAAGTTGGTATACCAGTTATGAAAATTAAGGAACTTCGCCAAGGTTTTACTGATAAGAATAGTGATATTTGCTCAGAGAATATAAGTAGTAATTACATTATTCAAGACGGAGATATTATTTTTTCGTGGTCTGGCAGCTTACTAGTTGATATTTGGTGTGGAGGAATATGTGGGTTAAATCAGCATTTATTTAAAGTAACATCTCAAAATTATGACAAATGGTTTTACTTCCAATGGACAAGACATCATTTAGATAACTTTATTAGAATTGCTGAGAGTAAGGCTACTACTATGGGACACATAAAAAGAAAAGATTTAGTCGACTCAAAGGTATTGGTACCTAATGAGGAAACATATGAAAAAGCTAACAAATTTATGAAACAACTGTTTGAGCAGAAGGTGAATCTAAAAAAACAATCCAAAAGATTAATAGAGTTAAGAGACACTCTCCTACCAAAACTAATGTCAGGAGAAATCCGTGTCCCTATAGAGAAAGAATAGTTTTCACTGCAAAAAGGGGGAAGTCGTATGAGTCTTTTAGAGAATTTCACAGAAGATCGTTTAGAGGAAGCGGTTATTGAGATTCTGCAAGAGATGGATTATGAATATGTATTTGGTCCAGAGATTGGACATGATGGTGAGCAACCGGAACGGAAGGATTATTGTGAAGTGGTGTTGAGCGAGCGACTGCGTGATGCATTGTATAAATTGAACCGTCATTTACCACAAGATGCACTAGAAGAGGCGTACCGTAAGATTGTGACGATTAATAGCCCTTCTTTGAATGAAAACAATAAACAATTTCATCAACTAATGGTTGAAGGAATTGACGTAAGCTTTCGTAAAGAAGGTGAAATTAAAACGGAAAAAGCGATTGTAGTGGATTTTAATGAACCGGAACGTAATGAATTCCTTGTGGTGAATCAATTTACGATTATTGAAAAAGAGGAACGTAGGCCAGATGTGCTTATTTTTGTGAATGGCCTTCCTCTTGTAGTCATTGAGTTGAAATCAGCTTCTGATGAAAGTGTAGGAATTGAACAAGCATATAATCAGATTCAGACTTATAAAACTGATATTCCTTCATTATTTCGTTACAATGCATTCAACATTATATCAGATGGCATTAATGCTAAAGCAGGTACGATTACGTCGAATGAAGAGCGCTTTATGAATTGGCGTACAGTGGATGGTGTAAATATCGAGCCGCTTGAAGTGCCGCAATATGAAGTGGCACTTCGAGGGATGCTTGATAAGAAGAGATTAGTAGATATTGTTCAGAACTTTATTCTTTTCCAAGAATCAAAAGAGGCAATCCATGATGAGAACGGTAATAAGATTGGTGACAATAACACAATTATTAAAATTCTAGCTGCCTATCATCAATACTTTGCGGTTAAAAAAGCAGTAGAGAGTACAAAGCAAGCAACCGCGGAACAAGGTGACCGGAAAATTGGAGTTGTCTGGCATACACAAGGATCGGGAAAAAGTTATTCGATGGTTTTCTATACGGCATCGCTCGTAAAAGAGTTGAATAACCCGACAATTGTTGTGATCACCGACCGAAATGATCTAGATGATCAACTGTATACAACGTTTGCTAAGTCGGAAGATATTCTTCGTCAATCACCGAAACAAGCACATATACGTAAGTTATCTGATGAACAGAAGAAACAGCAGGCGAAAGATAACTCAAAAGAACTAAACGGTTTATACGATTTATTAAATGATCGAGAATCTGGCGGTATTATTTTTACAACCATTCAAAAGTTTAAGCCGGAAGATGGAGAAATGCCGGTTCTTACCGATCGTCGTAATGTTATTATTATTGCTGATGAAGCGCACCGAAGTCAGTATGGACTTGAAGCCTCAACAGACAGCAAGACAGGCGAAGTGAAGTATGGCTATGCGAAATACTTGCGTGATGCCTTGCCGAATGCTTCTTTTATAGGGTTTACAGGCACACCGATTGAATTTGAAGATAAATCGACGCCAGCTGTATTTGGTCATTATATTGATGTTTATGATATGACAAGAGCTGTTGAAGATGAAGCGACAGTTAAGATTTTTTATGAAAACCGCATTATCAAATTGGATACGGATGAAGAAGAATGGCAAAAGCTTGATGATGAATTTGAAGAAATTACAGAAGGCCAGGAAGATAACGATCGCGAAAAGTATAAAACCAAATGGTCCCGTATGGAAGCGATTGTGGGCGCACCAAATCGGGTGAAGCGCTTAGCTAGAGATATTGTAGAACATTACGAGGAAAAATCAAAAACAATTGCAGGTAAAGCGATGGTCGTTTGTATGAGTCGTAAAATTTGTGCAGATTTATACGATGAAATAATTAAAATTCGTCCAGAATGGCATAGTGATGAATTAGAAAAAGGCGTAATCAAGGTCGTTATGACAGGTAGTGCTGGAGATGAAGAACGTTTACAAAAGCATGTGGGTGGAAAGCATCGTCGTGATACGTTAGCGAGACGAATGAAAGATACGAGCGATGAACTGCAGATCGTTATTGTTCGAGATATGTGGTTAACTGGATTCGATGTACCTTCTATGCATACGATGTATATTGATAAGCCTATGAAAGGTCACAACTTAATGCAGGCAATCGCACGTGTCAATCGTGTGTTTAAAGATAAACCTGGTGGTGTTGTTGTTGATTATATCGGGATTCTAGAAAACTTAAAAAAAGCATTAAAGCAATATACTGACAGTGATCGAGCAAACACAGCTATTGATACGAATGCAGCAATTGCGGTTATGCAGGAAAAGCTAGAAGTTTTACGTGGAATGTTTCATCACTATGATTACTCGGCTTATATGGGCACATCACAAGCAAGAAGAGTCCGCGCAATCACAGGTGGTATGAACTTCATTTTAGGGTTGGAAGAGAAAGAGCAAAAGGATTTCAAACAGTTTGCTATAGAAGTTGCAAAAGCTCATTCACTATGTGCAGCTACAGAAGAAGGAAAGCAAGCTGCACTGGAAATAAGTTATTTCAAAGCGGTGAAAGCCAGTCTTTCTAAACTGGGAGCAAAAGGAACGAAAAAGAAGTCGAAGAAAGAAATTGAAGCCCGTGTGAATCAAATGCTTGAACGATCTATTATTTCGGAAGATGTAATTGATGTGTTTGATAGTCTAGGCATTAAACGCCCTGATATCTCTATATTATCGGAAGATTTCTTGGAAGAAGTCCGTCATCTTCAACATAAAAACTTAGCTGTAGAAATGCTACGTAAGTTGCTAGAAGGAAATCTAAAAGTAATGGAGAAAAGCAATCTCGTTAAATCGGAGAAATTCTCTGAGAAATTGAAGAAAGCAATTAATAAATATCGCAATCAAGCAATTACGAATGCAGAGGTAATTGAAGAACTGATTAAGATGGCTCATGAGATAAAGAAGGCAAAAGAAGAGGAACGAGCGTTAGGTTTAAATTCGGATGAAATTGCTTTCTATACAGCACTGACCGCTGATGAAATCGTCAAGCAAATGATGGGCGATGATACCTTAAAGAAAATCGCTCAAGAACTGACAATTGCTATCCAATACAATATTACAATTGATTGGAGCGTCCGCAAAAGTGCTCAAGCAGGCATGCGTCGTATTATCAAACGATTGTTGAAGAAATACGATTATCCACCAAAGCAAGCAAGAGAAGCATTAGAAGTTGTTATGAAGCAGGCAGAGTTAATGTGTGAGAATACGAAGCCTGGTGAATCTAGCTTTGACAATGTAGCCGAAACAGATGAAGATTATGCTTTCTAGGTTTTAATTGAAAGAAATTTGGATTGATTAGTTTGTAAAGCCACCAACATCTCGTGTGTTGTCAATTACACTTCACACATGTTAAGTAGGTAATCATTGACGAAAAGCGATGCATTTAGGAGTAGCATCGCTTTTCGTTTAACCTTTATTATTTTGCTATATAGGTTTAATCGCTTATCAATAGCTACTAACCAAATGCTAACATTTTGCTAACGAAAGATAATAAATCACATTAAATTCAAGTTAAAGATATTACACTTAACACTAGAAAAACGTTGGTTTCAGGCTGTTTGTTTCTAATATGGTTAAACATATTACACTTTGAAACTATATGGGCGGCATGATGTAAGGTTTTAACCTTATATTATGAAGCTGTCTAATATATAATTCATTGATTTTAAGAAGACTACTCCCTAAAAAGGGGTAGCCTTTTTTGTGTTATTAAAATTTATTTACCAAGAGTTTCTTGCTGATAGAAAATTTAAGAAACGATGAATTAGGACGCTGATTGTCATCGGAGCCGCTCCATTCTACAATCTTGCTAATAGATTCTGCTGGTAAACTGGGAATCACGAAGCCCTAGCTCCCGCAGTTGCTTCTTTATCAACTGTGCAATATGCTCGCTCTGTATTGTAACGATTACGAATATACGGTCCCGGGTTTCTGGTGACATTCGTTCTAATGTACTAGGCAAACTTACAGGAAGTCCATTGATGACACAGCCGGCTTTTTGCTCACTGTTATCCAAAAAACCTTTTACATTGTACCCTGCGTTCTGCAAGATTCTAGCTGTGCCTTCGCCGTTATATCCTGTAGGGAATACATAAATTCCGTCCTTGCCCTCTTGACCGTACAACAACTCCAATGTCGTTTCTACAACCAGTGTACGGTACATATATATTCCGATGAAAGAGCCATACACGTTGATTAATTCAAATAAATAATAATTCCGCGGCAATTTTGAGACCAGTGGAAAAATGTCCATATTTTTTTCAATGATGTTAGCTAATTCATATAACTCCCTTCTACTAAAGGTATCGCAACGTGTTGCGAACAAGCCAAGTAGAAAGTCAACGCGCGAATAGATGAGATCGCGCCGGGCATCTTCATAATTCTTTTCATGAAGAAACCTCAGTAAATGCAAAGTTACGATGAGATGAGACTTGCTGTTTAAATATTCTTTCGTTGCTGTTACCGATCCGATTGCTCTAGGGCGATAACAATAAAAAGGCTCATGCATTAAAGAGAATGTATTGGCACAACATATTACCTTTAGAAACCATTCCTCATCCTCCGAATGGCATCCCTCGGGAAAAGTAATACAGTTAGCCAATAATAACTCTCGGTTTACAATCAATCTCCAGGAGGTGCATAACAGGTTAGGCAAACTAAGCAGGTATTCTGCCATTGAACTTGAACAAGACCCGTTAAAAACATCTGGATTGAGAGTGACGTCGTTCGTAATGTACGCTCCTTTTTCCGGTATACAAACAAATCGCCCTATAAGTACATCAGAGCCAGAAGACTGCAATAAGTCTTTGATTCGTAAAAATATCCCTTTTATAAAATAATCGTCGCCATCGCAAAAATGGACGTATTTTCCTGTCGCTATCCTTAAACCTGCATTCCGTGCCCCTGCAGGAAGGCTATTCACATCCAGATGAATGGTGTTGATATGTTTATAACGTGCTGCATAA
Source organism: Bacillus massiliigorillae (assembly GCF_000380245.2). Lineage (GTDB taxonomy): Bacteria > Bacillota > Bacilli > Bacillales > DSM-1321 > Bacillus_AD > Bacillus_AD massiliigorillae. Next base: position 66,669 of record NZ_HG428748.1, on the reverse strand, counting down.
GCATCACAGATAGGGCCACTTCGATCCGTTGCTGCATTATCGACTAAGATAACCTCATAATCGATATCAATCTGATTTAAGATGCTTTGAAGGCATTCGTCCAAATATGATTCGACATTATATACAGGGATGATGATACTTAGGATCGGCATAGATTTCTCTCCTTATGTGACAGCATAACATACAGTTTCACAAAACCCATCGCTGTAATGTCTCATAAATAGTTTATATTCTGGTACTAGCTGCTTTAAATATAATGGTATTTGTACGATATCCAACGGCTTATGATACACGCAGATGGCAAGCTTTGGTTTATATTTTCTTATTGTCCGCTCTGCCCCTTTGAGCGCTTCTAACTCTGCGCCTTCTATGTCCATTTTGATAAACGTAACGGGCTCTCCCTGAAGAACTTCATCAACAGATATAACAGGAATCTCAATATTTCCGTTTGTGCTTAATCCGCTGGCTACGCTCCCCTGTGCATTGAAGAGAAGCTTGTCTTTTTGACTCCAAAGGCCGCACGGTATAAGCTCAATATTTGCCGATTGTGCAAACTTGTCAAGAAACTGTTTATGTTTACTTTCCTCCGGTTCAAAAGCGTAGATTCTCTTATACTTTCCTCCCGTTTGCTTAAGAAACATTTCTAGAGTGTCGCCGGTGAAAGCACCTCCATCAACGAAAACTTCTTCTTCCGTCAATGTGATTATATCGGATTCAAAATACTGAGGAGCCTCGCTTTTCAAAGGAATCAGATGCTCACGGTTCCCAGTAATACAATAATTGATTCGTTCATAAAAAACATGCTTGGACTGTTCATCTGCAAGCATGTTGTAAACGGTGTTAAAATCAGTGGTATTCATACTCACCACCGCTGAATAATTCCGGAATATTAAATAAAAGGCAATGTCCGATGCAACAATATGTTCAATCAGGTTGTTGTGCAATTTATTTTCTTTTAATTGAACAGATATTTCTTCGCTGTATTGATAGGATGTAATAAGAATAAAACTATCACTATATTTGGTCTTAAGATCATCAAAGCTTATGACAGGAACTCCCTCTATTTGAGTTCCCTGCTTTCTTGAATCATTATCGCAAAAGAGGAGTCTGTCGGTGATATGATGAGCCCTGAAATATCTCAGGTATCCAACTCCAATATCGCCAGCACCAAATAAAACAATAGAAGTACTTTCGAATTCTTTTAGAAGTTCGGCGCATTTATCGATAATTAACTCTTGGTAATTAGGTTTATTTAAAATCAAATCCAATGAGATATCATTTACCATTTGTATTCGCCTCCAATCAACTTCCAATAATATTAAGTTTATGCAAATCAAAAAGCAGATGTTCTAAAAAAGCACTTAGTTCAAATATGTTTCGTTGTTCTTTCCACCAAGTTTCATAGACTACCGCATTCTTCAATTACTCCATTCGTTTTTTACTTCTACTAACTGCTTTTCAATTCTCCCGCAGACAGATTAAATAGGCACCTAGGCATATTTGTCGGCATATTATATTCCATGTGGATCGGGTGGCTAGACACCCTCCTTTCATTTCTATTTGTGCTGGCAAAGCCAGAATGGAGGTTTATTATGAAAGTAGTAATTCTCGCGGGAGGTTTCGGCACTCGTATAAGTGAGGAATCACACTTACTACCTAAGCCGATGATAGAGATTGGTGACGCACCGATTCTGTGGCATATTATGAAGATTTATTCTCATTATGGCTTCAACGAATTCATAATTTGCTGCGGATACAAGGGATATATGATTAAAGAGTACTTTGCCAACTATTATTTACATCGCAGTGATATGACATTTGACTTTAAGGCCGATAACAAAATGATTATACACACGAATGTTGCGGAGCCATGGAAAGTCACCGTTGTGGATACTGGATTGCATACACTGACTGGCGGACGTATTAAGCGCATTGCGCCTTATATCGGCAATGAGCGGTTTATGATGACCTACGGCGATGGAGTCAGTGACATTGATATAACAAAACTCATCCGTACTCACGAAAAATCAGAAAAGACCGTTACATTATCGGCGATTCAACCAGGCGGACGGTTTGGTATTCTCAACATCAACGATCATGATGGGACAATAACTGGTTTTCATGAAAAAGCGCAAGAAGACGGTGTTTGGATAAACGCAGGTTTCATGGTGATGGAACCCGAAGTCTTTGATTATATAGATGGAGATTCAACGATTTTTGAGCGCGGCCCGCTTGAGTGTTTAAGCACAGATGGCAAGCTCGGTGTATATAAGCATAATAAATTCTGGGCCTGTATGGATACGGCTCGGGATAAAGGTGCGCTGGAAGCTGATTGGGCGAGCGGCAATGCGAAGTGGAAAGTTTGGATGGATTAAAATCATGAATCATATCAGTGATAGCGTTGAGATGTTCTAAAGCGGCAGAGGGTACCATATATATACTATGGACTTGAGCAGGCTAATTTTAGAAAAGCGGCTGGCAAGTTGACAGCTAACGTTAATCTTACACTGGAGATATTTTTGTATTGATGAAGACATTTTGTATTCATGATTATAAATTCGTACCCCGTCACATGAGAAGGCTACTATGATACCGTGTTGTTTGAGGTAGAGGAGGGGGAGGAAATGCAAATTGCTGTATTTGGACTTGGATTTGTTGGGCTAACTACTGCGCTCGGTTTTGCAGACAAAGGTTTTTCTGTGCGCGGATATGATATTAACAAAGAACGCTGTGCAGAGATAGCCAGCGGAAAAGTTCCGTTTTTCGAACCAGGACTGGATGACGCACTCGCGCGGAATCTTGGCAAAACATTCACGATAGCAGAAAGCGCAATAGATGCGGCGTATAAGAGCGATATCTGTTTTTTTTGCGTTGGAACGCCAGGATTATCTGACGGTAGCGCAGATTTGGCACATTTACTATCGGCAATTGACAGTATTCTTGTAACAGTATCTAAAGTCTGTGTACTTGTCGTGAAATCCACTATTCCACCGGGAACACTTAAAGAACGAATCATGCCGTATGTCCGTGCGAAGGGAGCAAACAATCCACTTGCGGTAAACCCGGAGTTTTTACGTGAGGGCAAATGCTGGGATGATTTTATGAACGCTGACAGAATTGTCTGCGGTGTTACCGACGATACAGCAAAGAATGTGCTTATGAAACTATATATGCCGTTTGACACACCGATTCATTTTGTAGAACCTAACACAGCTGAGTTTATTAAATATTTATCCAACTCCTTGCTTGCAGCGCTAGTCAGTTACTCGAATGAGATGGCTCTACTCGCAGATGCGATTGGTGATATCGAAACGGCAAGGGCGTTTCGAATTCTGCATGAGGACAGACGGCTTGCTGGTGCAGGAATCAACACCTACATATATCCCGGCTGCGGTTACGGTGGGTATTGCCTACCAAAAGACACAGCTGCTCTTGACGCTGTCGCACTAAAAAAGGGATTCACACCTCAAATACTGGAAGGTGTAATTTCTCTTAATAATGAAATGCCTGAACTGACTGCTCGAAAAATCGCCCGCGTAGCAGGAGGAAAAACTGAGGAAATCGGTATACTTGGCCTGTCGTTTAAACCAGGCTCTGATGATGTTCGCGACAGCCCAGCGGCAAAGATCATCGCTACGCTGATACGCGACGGTTATGTTAGTATCCATACCTATGATCCACTTGCTATGCGGGAGTTTCAAAACACGTTCGGACTTTCCATCACCTATTGCACATCAGTGCGTGAGGTATGTGAAACTTGCAAAGTGGTCGCGCTTGTGACCGCTTGGGAAGAATTTAAAGGAATTGATAAGACCTTTCCAGATATACGTTTCGTCGATTGCAGATATTTCTTAGAGAATTAAGTGTTAATTTGGCGGAGGGTAAACACTGATAAGGAAAGGGGAATTATATGACAAATAACATTATTCTCTTAGAGGATTTGCGGCGCATTGTGGATGGACTTTCAGAGCGCGAGCGCAGCGCGTTATCAGGCAGGAAAATATTAATAACGGGTTTTGCGGGTTCTCTTGGATTTATGCTGGTGCATTTTTTTGCCCAATATGGACAGACGCTTGGTGTGAAGCGTATATACATGCTAGACAATTACATTTTCGGAAAGCCCAAGTGGGTTCACGGAATAGAAAGCCACCCTCTGTTTACGGTGCGCGAGGGTGACGTCACTCGGGAGGATTTCTCGTTTGCTAGTGATGCGGACCTTATTTTTCATATGGCATCACTGGCGTCACCTGTTTATTATAGATTGCATCCAATCGAAACGATGGATGCTGATGTTGTTGGGCTGAGACGCCTGTTGGACTTTTATGGTGGTAGAGGCATTTTCAATTTGTTGTTTTACTCCACCAGTGAGATTTATGGTGATCCTGATCCAAAAATGGTTCCAACGCCAGAAAGTTATTGGGGCAATGTTAACTGCTCTGGACCACGCTCCTGCTATGATGAATCAAAGCGTTACGCCGAAACCCTTTGTTATAATTTCCATTATCAGAAAGGAATCCCGGTCACAGTATTGCGCCCGTTTAACAGTTTCGGACCTGGGTTACGTATAAATGATAAACGTGCCCCGGCGGATTTTGCGATGAATATTTTGCAGAAAGAACCAATTGTCTTGTACAGCGACGGTAAAGCAACCCGTACCTTCTGTTATGCTTCGGATACGACCCTTGCATCATTAAAATGCGCACTGTATGCGCGATATGACATCTTCAATATCGGTAATGATGCGGAAGAAATGACGATTCATGAATTAGCAGAAATCTACCGTTCTGTCGGGAATTTCATCTTTGGATATAACGGGAGCATCATATTTAGTGAACATACGGATAAATATTACAACACGGACAACCCACAGCGCCGCTGTCCGGATTTGAGCAAAATAAAAACAGTACTGGATTACACGCCATCCGTGGATACTCGCACAGGGGTAGAACGGTATTTGAGGTACTTAGAGATGAACGGGAGTATCATAAAAGAGGTGTAAATATGCAGGTGTTTGGGCAAAGGCCGCTTGTAAGCTTTATTGTAAGTGTATATAACCTAGAGCGTTATATTGGAGCTTGTTTGGATAGCATCATTATTCAGCCCTTTGATGATTATGAGATTGTTTTGGTCAATAACAACTCTACTGACGGTAGCGATGCCATTTGCAGAGAATACGCAGCAGATAATAAACAGATACGATATTACGCGCTGAATGGTGAGCCAATTTTCGGAAAGGCGGTTATGTACGGCACCAAACAAGCACAGGGGCAATACATACATTATGTAGATGGCGACGATATGTTGGCACCGGACGCATACGGAGAAATTGTGGATATTTTACGGAACGATGCTCCCGATGTGCTTTTTGGGAGGTTCAGTCCGGTATTAGAGGAAAATGTTATTAACTTTACTGATACACCTTATCAAACCAAACGCATTAATGGTCGGGGGAAGGATCGAGCTCTTGAATACCTGACCGAAACACAGCCGTTTAATGTAGCAACGTGGCGGCTGATTTTTTCGCGAGAATTACGGGAGCACTATGGTAGTGTAAAACATTTAAAGACGCCAGTTAATATTTATAATGATGTCTACGTATCTGTCCGTACTTTGCTTTCAGCGCGCTCGGTGTACTACGTTGACACACTGATTTATTTGTACCGTGTGCATTCATCATCTATTTCGAGACTAACGGCGTTGGAGAATGTTTCGGAGTGCTGCAAGCTTTTGCTCTCTTTAACGTGGTTGATGCGGTGTGCGACAAATACGGAACAAGAGCGAGGCTTTGTACACGTTTATATGGAGCAATTTCGTTACCAACTCGTGACCGCGTTATGCATCGTGAGTAATAAGCAAATAACCGAAAATGCCGCTGTGATAGATAAATGTTTAAAACAAAAAGATTTGAAAAGTATGGCCACGTCCTCAGAAGACCACGGCTGTTCTGTAATTGATAAGCTGTTATCAGAAGGTACTGCTGCGGGTCTTACCAGTTTGCGATTACAATGCTTTAACATAGTTGAGCAAATAGCCAGGAGGGTGTTAGCTAAGGGGGGAGATATATATTTGGCTCCGACCGGCCATATTGGTTTATATTTAAAAACTGCTTTTGAGACAAGCGGCCTTTCTTTTTCTGGTTTTTTTGACAACGATGTACAAAAAAACGGAATGTTAGCTGATGGAATTCCTGTTCGTCTCCCAGATGCTGTAACAAAGATAGCTGCTGACAAACCGATAACAATCTTGATTGGCTCCGGGTATCGAAATGTTCGAGAGGAACTTAGGAGACAGTTTATTACGCTTGGTATTGATGAAGACGATTTGCATATCGTTGAATTTTAACGTCTGGAGGTGCCTATGCCTACTATGCCGTCTATTACCGTTATTTTGCTTACATACAATCGTGAGGAGTATCTGCCAGTTATGCTTGATTCTTTGCGGAATCAGACATTTGGTGATTATGAGTTGATTCTAGTCGACAATGGTTCAACTGACGGTACAGCTGAACTCTGCGCGGCCTACGCGGAAGCAGATAAGCGGGTGAAACTAATAACAATTCAGAAGAACAAAGGTGCATCATTTGGACGCAACAGTGGTCTAGCTGTTGCTACAGGCGAATATGTTACATTTGTGGACGATGACGACCGGTGCGAGCCATCGATGCTCGCGTTTCTCTTCAATCTTGCACGCGAAGAGAATGCTGATATTACTATGTGCGGTAGCTACAATGATTTTGGGGGCAGGCTGGATCCATACTTCATTTGCAATGAGCGGTTTGTTTTTGACCGGCTGCAAGGATTAAGAGAGTTATTAAACCGTCGGCTTTATAACGTTGCACCACCGACTAAGCTCTTTCGGCGCAGTTTGTGGAAAGGGCTGTCATTCCCAGACAATGTGCTGGTGGACGACATTCACGTTATCTACAAGGTATTTGAGAGGGCGCAGCGCATAGCACTGTGGAATATTGCAATGTATTATTTCAGGAAACACGCGTCTAACATGACGGCGTTTATACACAACAAGCAGATGACGCCGGAATTGCTCGATGAGTATTTGTCGATGTATCAAACAAGGGCAGAATATCTCTCTAAACGTGCACCGGAAATTGTTGAGGATATTGAAAAATCTATGCTCGCTTTTATGAAAAATATGTATGAAAGCATTATATCAAACCGAGTTACAGGCTATGAGAAGCAATTAAAATATATGACCAATTACTTAGCTGTTAATGGGGAGTAATACAATGCGGTCGCCAGAAGGTATAAGAATTGTCCAAATCGATATAACTAAATCTCGCTAGGGTGTTCAAATCGTATAAGCTTTTGCGGGAACCACAAGTAGCCATTCTCTATGGACGAAGTAACATTTTGTATAAACCTACATAATCTATAAAAGTTGGGAAAAATCCCGCGAATTTTTTCACATGCTTAGGGGATGATGTTGCTTGAAAAAGTGTATTTTCTACACATACGCTTATAATGCAGAAAAAACAATGGCGCGTGCGATTGAAAGCGTTCTAGCCCAGACTGAGCAGAACTGGATCTGGTATTTATTAGATAATGCTTCAACAGACGGAACAGGCCAAATCATAAAACAATATGCTTCCAAAGATTCGCGTATAATTGCGCTTAGAAACAAGCAAAATCATGTTCATGAAAAGGGGAATAGCTGGACAGAAATCATTGCTAATTACGATGATTGTGATTATCTTTGCTTTCTCGATGCAGACGATGAATACAAACCTCACTTTTTGATGAGTATGGGCCAGTTTATATCGAATAATGATCTCGATATCGTTGCTTGTGGAAATGATTTTATCAATGAGACAAACAAGAATCTGATTGAAATTCGAAAATTGGATCATAATCTCGTATTAGATACACCAGAAATGTTTGACACGCATTTTTCTGCGTATCACCAGTTTATGAGGACAGTATGGTGTAAACTTTACAAAGTTTCGGTTTTACGCAGATTTGATTTTTCACGTATACCGAGCATTCATTACGGTTACGATACACTGTTTGCAATTGAAAACTTTCATAATGCCAATCGGGTCGGCATCCTTGCAGACTCATTACACAAATACTATATGTATCCGAAATCTTCCTCGTACCAGTTAGACGCAACTCGTATTACTTGCGACCGTATACTTGATGATACAGCACGTGCGTTTCTGATTGATAAGTGCGGTTCAATTAGCCCCCTTAATAACCGGTATCTTCAGCTTGTCTACTTTAACGGAATAAGCGACACAGCAGCCGTTCTACTTAACGCAACCTTGTCACAACATGCAAAATTACAAAGCCTGTATGATTTATTGACTCACAAAACAACCAAGGAAATGTTCCAACAGAGCGATATTCCTGATGAACAGCTTGATGTAAAACTGCGCACGCCAGTTATAAACTGGCTTCTCGCACAAAAAAAATATAGAACCTTCAATAGCGCTGAAATGACTGTTGAAATACTTATAGCCATCTATCCGCACTTATCTCCATTCATTAAAAAAGAGGCGTTGAAGTTTTTACTTTTGAAAATACCTGATATGATTCCATATGTTCTACGAAAAGACTACAATCGTATTATTGAGCGTTTTCAAACTTGGTATAAAAACCGTGACGTAGACGAGCCTTCGTTAACAGAAATGGAAATCTTCGCATATCGTTCCGCAAATAAGCCGGACGACCAGCTACTTTTGCATTTATTGGACATCAAAAAAGATCGACCTTTATCGTCAGAAAAACTGAAGATTGACATGCAAATTGCTAATTTACTCACAAAATATAAACTTGATAAGTTTGCGCATTTATTAATGGATGACAAAGATATATCTGATTAAAAAAGAAGGTAGCCTTGTAAAAATAAAGACCATAAGAAAAGTGAGCAACGATTGCTCACTTTTTTTATGGGTTTTATAATCTAAGTCCTAACAACAAATTACCCGATACAACCGCTCCACCGCTTCACTAATCTTGTCCTCTGGTATATTAGCAAATCCAATCACTAACTCAATGCTCTTTTTTTGCATAGGTTGGCTATTTAACATAAATCGCTTCATCATATATACTTCTAGTTTTGCTTGCTTTATTTTTTCTTCGATTTCTTCATAACTTTTGTCCGTTGTAAAATGAGCAACGAAATGGAGACCTGCCGGAATATCCTCGATTTGAATTTGTTCGCCAAACTGATTGGTTAGTTCGTTTATTAGTATTTTTCGTTTTGTTTCGTAGTAATGATTCATTCTTTTTACATGTCGATTGTACTCACCGTTTTCAATGAAATAATGTAAGGTCAATAGATTGAGAGTATTGCTAGATTGCATTAAATCGGAATAATGGTTGCGATATTCTCTTAATAAATTAGGCGGCAATATCATGTAACTTATGCGTAAACCAGGCAACATCGTTTTTGAAAAAGTACCTGTATAAATGACTCGATGATTTCGATCTAAACTTTGTAATGATGGAATATTATCAGTTTCGTATTTAAACTCACTATCGTAATCATCCTCGACAATATACATATTATTAGAGACAGTTGCTTGGTTTAACAGTTCAATCCGTCTAGAAATAGGCATGATTGTGCCAGTTGGAAATTGATGTGAAGGGGTAACAAAAACAAAGTTTGCTTTTAAAGACTGGAGATCATCTATACAGATTCCTTTTTCATCTACATTTACAGGATGAATCGGAAATCCCATCCCTTTAAGCAACTTATATAATCGAAGGTATCCAGGATTCTCCACTACAACTACTGAATTTTTATTCTGTATCCACATTAATTGGCGTATTAATGACATTGTACCTGCCCCAATTACAATCTGCTCAGGCTCACAAATAACTCCACGTGTTAAGGAGAGCAACCGGCAAATGGTTTTTCGTACAATATAAGGACCTTGTGGATGGGGCATTTCTGAGAGCTCTCGTTGATGCTGGTCAATGGCTTTCTTTTGACATCGCATCCATTCTTTAAAAGGGAAAAATGAGATATTGGATGTCATATGTGAGAGGGAAAGCCATCCTTCTTTATCTTCAGCACTTTCTTTAAGGTCACTAGGCAAGTGAAAATTCATCGAGTTTTCTTGATGGATAAACTGTGTTATTTTTTCTACGTAATAACCTTTTCTTTCAGTGGTATAGATGTATCCCTCTGCCAGCAATTGGTCATATGCATTCATAACGGAGTTAACGCTGACACCTAACTGAGATGCTAATATTCGTTTTGGTGGTAGCTTCTCATCCGGATTCAGCCTACCTTTTAAGATATTCTCCTTTATTCCTTCATAGATCTGTTGATATATAAAATTCGTTTTTACGTTTTTATCGATTTTTAAATAAATCATGTTTATCCCTCAAATCTCTGGTACCTTTAATTTCTTCTCTTTGGTACTTTTCATTGTACCAAAATGATGTAAAAATATCATTAAATTCTTATTATTCTAATAATAAAACAGTGTGGGGGAATAACAATGACAACATCATTTTTATCTACTAAAGAGTTACAAGAAAAAAGAGTAAAATATGTTCCTAAAGGTGTAAGTAACGGGAACTTAAATATTGCCCATAAGGCTTCAGGAGCAACAATTACTGATATCGATGGTAACGATTGGATCGATTTTGCAGGGGCGATTGGAACATTAAACGTGGGTCATAGCCATCCTAAAGTAACGGCAGCTGTAAAAGAACAAGTGGAAAGATTTTTACACCCTGGTTTCAATGTAATGATGTACGAAGGCTACATTACTCTTGCTGAAAAATTATGCCAAATAACACCTGGTGATTTTGAAAAACAAGCAATCTTCTTTAATTCAGGTGCTGAAGCAGTTGAAAATGCGATAAAAATTTCTCGTCGTTATACTGGTCGTCAAGCTGTTGTTTCATTCGTTCGTGGTTATCATGGAAGAACAAATTTAACGATGGGAATGACAAGCAAGGTTAAACCATATAAATTCGGATTTGGACCATTTGCTCCAGAAATTTATCAAGCACCTTTCCCTTATGTATATCAAAAACCAAGTGAAATGACTGATGAAGCGTATATTGACATGAAAATTGAAGAGTTCAAAGACTTCTTCATTGCTACAGTAGCTCCTGAATCAGTTGCTTGTATCGTTATGGAGCCTGTTCAAGGCGAAGGTGGATTTATTATTCCTCCGAAAAAATTTGTTCAAGCGGTTAGAGAATTCTGTACAGAAAACGGAATTGTGTTTGTAGCAGATGAAATTCAAACTGGATTTGGTCGTACAGGAAAATTATTTGCGATTGAACATTTTGATGTTACACCTGATTTAATGACGGTTTCAAAATCTTTAGCAGCTGGTTTACCATTGAGCGGTGTTGTTGGTAAAACTGAAATCTTAAATGAAGCAGGACCTGGTGAATTAGGTGGAACTTATTCAGGAAGTCCAGTTGCTTGTGCAGCTGCATTAGCTGTTATTGATATTATGGAAGAAGAAAAGCTAGTTGGAAAATCTGAAGTTATTGGACAGAAAATAGAAGCAAAATTGCAAGAGCTTGCTGAAAAGTATGACTATGTTGGAGAGATTCGCCGCTTAGGTTCTATGGTTGCAGTAGAAATTGTTGAAGATCGTTTAAGTAAAAAACCGAATAAGGCTAAAACATCTGAAATTGTGACATATGCAAATGATAACGGCCTACTGCTTCTTTCTGCTGGTTTAAAAGGTAATGTTATTCGTTTCTTAGCACCATTAGTAATCACTGATGAAGAATTAGAAAAAGGATTTGCTATTTTAGAAAAATCATTTCAATAAAGTGTAAATGAAATCAGAATTGAGGTGTGCCCGGAAATGACAAACTATTTTAAAGTAAACAACCCAGCCACAGGCAAATTAATCTCAGAAGTAAGAGTTAACACTTTGGATGAAATACAACAAGCGTTGGAGAATGGCCATGATAGCTTTAAGAAATGGTCTAAAGTGAACGCTCATGAACGTTCAAGATTATTAAGAAAATGGTCTGATAAAATCCAGGAACAAAAAGAAGAAATCGCAGAAGTGATGACGCTAGAAAACGGAAAACCTCTTAGTGAGTCCTTGGGTGAAGTTGATTATGCAACGAGCTATATTGACTGGTATGCGGAAGAAGCAAAACGGATTTATGGACGTACAATTCCAGCTGCTACTGAAACAAAACGAATTATCGTAAGTAGAGAACCAATTGGATTAGTAGCTGCGATTACACCATGGAATTTTCCAGCGGCAATGATGACAAGAAAAGCTGCACCTGCTTTAGCTGCTGGATGTACATTCATTGTGAAGCCTGCGGAAGATACACCATTAACGACTATTAAATTAGTTGAACTTGCACATGAAGTTGGGATTCCGAAAGATGCAATTCAATATGTTATTGGTGATGGAAAAGAGGTAGGAGAGTTGTTCACAAGTAGTGAATTTGTACGGAAAATCACGTTTACAGGTTCTACTCCTGTCGGAAAGGCATTAATCAAAAATAGTGCTGATACTGTAAAACATGTCACGATGGAATTAGGTGGTCATGCTCCACTTATTATTGCAGAAGATGCTGATTTGGATGTGGTTGTCAATCAAACAATTATATCGAAGTTTCGAAATGCTGGACAAACTTGTGTGTGTGCAAATCGTATCATTGTGCATGAAAATGTAATCGAAGAGTTCTCCGCTAAATTGGCGGCAGAAGTTATGAAATTAAAAGTTGGTAATGGGCTTGAAAAGGACACGCAAATCGGACCAGTCATTAATGAAAAAGGATATACAAAGATTGTTGAGCAAATTCAAGATGCCGTTGATAAAGGTGCAGAAGTTCTAGTTGGAAATGAATATGATGCGAATAAAGAAAAAGGTTATTTCTTCGTTTATCCTACGGTTTTAAAAAATGTTAATGAAGATATGAAGATTATGCAGGAAGAAACGTTTGGACCTGTAGCTCCGCTTATCAGTTTTAAAGAAATCGAAGATGCGGTAGAAATTGCAAATAGCACTCCATATGGACTTGCTGCTTACTTCTTCACAAACGATTATAAAACAGGTACGTACTTACATGAACATTTACAATTTGGTATTGTCGGATGGAACGATGGTGCTCCTTCAGGTGCTCATGTACCATTTGGTGGTATGAAAGAAAGCGGAATTGGACGTGAAGGTGGTCTTGAAGGCATTGAGCCTTACTTAGAAACAAAATATTTATCCATTGGAAACTTATAAATTCTTATTTACACCCCTTTAATAAGAAGTATATAGAATGTTAAAGAGCTAACAACCAGTAGGTTGTTAGCTCTTTTTGTTTGGCATGGGTTTCGTATTTGATCTAGAATACGTCTACTTTTAACTTTTTTGGATATTAGTTTTATGGTGGTTCAGTTTTGTAAGTACGATATCCGATATTTTATTGGGTAAAATTATTTAACTCAAAAAATACAAAAAAACTTTTGACTAAAATGGTTAAAATGTATAAAATTACCTTAACTTAAAATGGAAATTGACAAGGTGAGCACGGTGATTAAATTTAAAAAGATTATTGGAGGGGTATAACATGGAACAAATTGAAGTAACAATGCTTGGGACAGGAAGTCCTAGACCAGATTTGGAGCGTAAAGGTCCGTCACAGCTATTAACAGTTGATGGAACGCATGTGCTGGTTGATAGTGGTGAAGGTGTTACATATCAATTAATGAAAGCGGGAATTTGTCCTAGTAAGATTAATTATTTATTTATGACGCACTTACACTCTGATCATTTGTTTGGCTATGGAAACTTCTTGTTAGGTGGTTGGGGATTAGGAAGAAGGGAACTAACGGTAGTTGGTCCTAAAGGAATGAAGCATTTTCATGACACTCTGTTAGATTTGTTTAAAGATGATATCGCTTACAGAATGTCATTGGGCAGACCAGGAAACGGTGTATTGGATGTGAAGATTATTGAGATTGAACAACCAGGAACTGTTGAAAATTGTGGATTAGATGTAGAGATTACGGCTGCTGAAATGATACACAATGTACAAACATATGCTTACCGATTCCAAATTGGAGATAAGAGTGTTGTATTTTCTGGAGATACTGCACCAACTAAGGAGATTATTAAATTAGCAGAGAATGCCGATATTTTGGTGCTTGATGCGAGTTTAACTTCAAATGAAATATATGAAAATGCCACTGACCCTGAATTAATCAAAATATGGAATGAACTGCAAAAAGAGCACTGTACTCCTTCTCAGGCTGCTACAATTGCGCAAGAAGCAAATGTAGAAAAACTGATATTAACGCATTTTTTACCCGGTATTGATGAAGAAAAAACATATCGTGAAGCGTCAGCAAAATTCCAAGGTAAATTGTACGTAGGGAAGGATTTAGAGACAGTACAGGTATAATAAAAGATTACTATTATTAGCCCAACGGAAAAGAAACATATTCATCCTTAGAAGTACTTAACATGTTTAAATCGTTATTTAGAAATCGTTGGTAATTTGATTGAGAAAATCACTTTTGTAAAAGGAGGAATTTGATGCGTTGGGTGATTGTGCTGTTTTTATTCTTTATTTATATCATCAATTATGCAGATAAAGCGATTGTTGGTTATGCGGCAGTTCCGATTATGTCAGATTTAAATCTGACATATGCGGAGTGGGGATTAGTTGGAAGTTCGTTTTATTGGTTATTTTCAATAGGAGGAATCTTTGGTGCTGCGTTGATTGATAAATTCGGTACGAAGAAATTGCTTATCGTTATGGCTATTGCATGGACTGTTGCTCAGTTCAGTGCATTTGCCATTCAAGGATTAACACTTCTTGTTATAACAAGGGTTATACTTGGAGCTTTTGAAGGTCCTTATCTTGCCACAGCGGTAAACCAAATTAGTAAATGGTTTCCTCCTGAGCGCAGGGCATTTGCATTGTCTTTAGCTAACTGTGGAAGTATGGGGGCGAAAGTAATAGCTCCTCTTCTGATTCTGATTGTTCATACTTATAGCTGGAGAATTGCATTTGGTTTCTTAGGAACGTTAAGCCTAATTTGGGTTATTTTGTGGACTATATTCGGTAAAGAACAGCCTAAAAAACAAAAAATAAGCGAAGTATCTAAGAACGAGTTACCGAAAATAAAGTGGTCTGTACTAATCAAACGATTGATGAAGAAAGATTTCATTTTTACAATCTTAGCTTTTTTCTCAGCATTTTGGATTTTAAGCTGGTCTTTTGTTTGGATGCCTATTTATTTAACGGAAATCATTCATTTATCTCCAACGTATATGGGATATACGGTTGCTGGAATAGGGATTTTTACTTCTGTTGGTTCCGTATTGGCAGCAATGTTATCTGATTATGTACTAAGAAAAACGAAAAGTCATAGAAAGTCTAGAGTTTTTGTAGCAGGGTATGCTTTAATTTTAGCTTCCATTGCTTTATATCTCACTACAGTTGTTCACTCAATCGTTGGAGCTGTCATTGCATTAGCGTTTGGGGTCATGCTTGTTAATACAGTATTTTCTATTGCCCCACAAATTGCGAATCAATTACTTCCTGAAAGACCAGGATTAGCTTCTGGTACGTTAATTGGATTAGCCAATTTAGCAGGAATTATTGGACCGCTTGTCACAGGTTGGGTAGTGCAATTAGCAAATGGCAATACAACGTTAGGATTCAATTATTCGATTACTGTAGGTGCTTCTGTTGTATTCGTTTTTAGCTTGCTCTTTATCATCTTTACAAACCCTGATCGAACATCCGTGAAAGAAAATCATCTTATTATAAAACAACCTTCAATTAAAAAATTATCATCTCAAAAACAATAACTTCAAGAATATAATAATCATTTGTTTGGCGTATTGTATAATCCCATAATCTAACAAAAACATAGATTTCAGTTTACTTTTTGGAATATGGTTTTATCTTCTTAACTATTAAAACGAGTGGATTCAAAAGAAAAGTTAATAGTTTAAATATTGATTTACCTGAATAAAAGGGATTGATATGTTAAAGAAGGAAGCTTTTTGTGCTTCCTTCTTTGTTAAATATACAGTTTATTTAGTGTTCCGTTACTTGCTGAATCTGCTAAAAAATGCTCCAACACTATTCGACCAGCACCAATTGCCGTGGCATTTTCTCCAAGCTGTCCTCTACTAAAAATGATTCTTTGATTACTATACATTTTTTCACAACGTTTTGAAGCAGTTGAAGTTACTACATCATAAAACAATTCCATATTAGTATAAGTAGGACCACTTAATATAATAAGATCTGGGAATAGGACTTGTGCTAAATTTGCAAGTCCAACACCTGTATAATAAGCAGCATTTTGAACAATACGTGTTGAGAGAGGATCACCATCGTTAACAGCTTGGCAAATATCATTGAAATCAATATCTTCTATATTTGATACTTTATTTGTGATAAGTGATGGCGCACCTTGTTGGATGGCGTCGATAATATCATTTTTCATAGCTGATATAGAGGAATAGGCGTTTATACATCCATTACTTCCACAACTGCATTTTCTTCCATATAAATCAACAATCATATGACCTTGTCCCAGACTGCTCAGTTTGTCCGTTCCTAAAACTAATCTACCATCCATAATGATACCAGTGCGTGTTCCAGTACCTTTAATGACATGAATAACATTGCGAAATTGATTAAAAGGTTCTTGACTATATTCTGCAAGAAGGGCAGTATTGGCTCCATATTCCAGAATTGTATGTAGTTGAAGTACATCATTTAAGCGTTCGCAAATTTTAATATTTTCCCATCCATCCGAGGGGAAGTTATTCGGGTTAATAATAATCCCTTTTTCACGATTAAGAGGGCCTATTGTTCCGATTCCGATACCTAAAATATCATCTTTAGTTAATTGATACAATTTCATCATCTTATTTATATGGGAGATGATAAGATCAATTGTAACATCTGGTGTAGTCGTTTCATTCATTTTGAATTTTGCTTGAGCAATAATGCTAAAACTTAAATCCATTAATAAAATTTTTGTGTATGTTCTTGATATATCTATTCCAATAACGTAGTTAATATTTTTATTGATTTCGTACATTAGTGGTTTACGCCCACCGCTAGATTCACCGTAGCCGCATTCCTTGATTAGTCCTGAAACGAGTAATTCATCAATTAACCGCGTACAAGTTGTTTGTCTCATTCCAGTTAGTTTGATTAAATCCCCTTTAGAGACTGAACCATTTTCAAAAATTAATTTATATAATTCTTTCAAGCTTTTCTCTTTTTGAGATAGATTGCCAGTGAATTTTTTTAACATGATTTACCCTCCGTATGTATTAGTACTATTATAGCTTCTTTGAATAGTTAGATTAATAGGTGAATCATTTTTAGTAGAAGGTTTGCATGTTGAAATCTGCAGCTTTTTTGATTGGAATTAAAGTGACACATGGTCGGGGCTATATAGTATGAATCTACTTTTTACATCCTCTAGATGTTTAGTCCCGATGTAAAGTGTGGTAAAGGGGAAGACGTATTTTAGAGGATTGTATAAATTTTCACGTATATGAAATACTGCTGGTATGTTATTTTGCTTATATAGTAATTTATATGTTTTTGAGAATATGGATTATGATCTGTTCATACAATAGAAATATAGGTAAGAGAAAGGAAAATAAAATGGAAAGCCAAAAAAATACAACAGTGAAAAATATAGTTAGAATAATTTGGTGGGCAGTCTTTCTCATCATTACGGCATGGAGTGCCTATATGCTGTTTGATGGTCGAGGAACGAAAGCGTTCATGGGCTTGTTAACAATTGCTAGTTTGATTGTTATTGGTGTTTGGCAGCGAAAATCACGCTATGCATTTCCTGATTTATTTGCAGGAATGACGTATGTTTTTATTTTTATTGCTGTAGGATTAGGAACGTTTGGTGGATTTTATAGCATTCATCATTTTGATGATTTTCTTCACTTATCTTCAGGTATCTGGATTGGCTATGGTGCTTGGATTTTAATGGGGTTAATTGTAGGAGATAATCTTGTCAAACAGCTTCCTAAGTTCTTTATTGGTTTGTATATTATTGTGTTTGCATTAGCGGTAGCAGGCGCATGGGAGCTACTTGAATTTGCTGGTGATAAATTATTTCATTTTACAGCACAAGGCCGAGATCCTGATGATACGATGTTTGATATGATTGATGGTCTCATTGGTGGTATCATTGCATCCATTTTTATAGTAAGAAGTCATAGTAAACAAACGAATAAATAAATAAATTTACTAGTATATAAAAGAGAACCACTGCGCTTGCAGTGGTTCTTAAGTTTGTGCAGATTTCTTCGGTTCTTCGGATTCTTTTTCCTTATCTTTTTCATGATAAGATTTATAGATTCCAGCTGAAATATTATAAAGAAACCCAAACATAATTCCAATTCCAGCGAAGATATATACAATAGAAAAGATTTTTCCGAAGGTAGTTTGTACAATTAATCCACTATCACCCACAGTTGTTAAAGTTAAAACAGAATGATAGAGAGCATCTATGTACGAGAAGCCTTCAACGGAAGAATAGAAGAATGTACCGGATATTAATAACATCACGATTAAAAATGTTAAAATCTTTGACTCCTCAGATTTAAATGCGTGTGCTAAACCAGATAAAAATTTCTTTAGTGTTAATAAAAAAGAAATCATGATTTTTCCCTCCTCATTTCTCATTACATGAAAAGAATAAGCAATAAGTTAATACCCTGTTTACAAATAGAAGTAACGTTACCTATATATGAAATGCGAGTAGAACAGTATAGACACTCATTTTTTTACAAAAACAGTACAAACGAATGATAAAAACGTTCTTTGGGGATGTTCATATTTCGGAAGTCCTGATTGTTGTGTTGGAATGGAGGTGTATTATACCTAAACCAATTTCTATTTACGAGAGTATGGCTAGAAAGTGGAACGTAAAATCATGCTTAATACTCATACAAATTTCGACATGTGTTTGACGAGAATTTGATTCAATGATACATAATTAAAGGAAATATTGACATAATTGCAGTTGTTTTTATAAGTAATGATTGGAATGAAGGATGGGATAATGATGAAAAGAGTGAAAATGCTTGGGATGGCATTATCAGCAATGTTAGTTTTGGCTGCATGTGGTAATGATGAAAAAACGTCTACAGATGAAAAAAAGCCAAAGGAAGAGGCAACACAAAAGACTACTGAGGAACAAAAGCCTGAACCAAACCCTGCAGTTGAAAAAGAAGATTCTTCTGATGCAAAGCAGGCAACAGAATTATTGAATCCGAATCTTGAAAAAGAAACCGGTGGGAAGGTAGAAGTTTTATACTCTAATAATGATGCGAAGTTTGTGAAGGATTTTGACGGTTTTAAAGTGTCTGTTGATGCTTATCAACTAGTTAAGGTAACGGATATGGATCAAGATGTAGCGATGCGCTTTGATAATCAAACAGACGGTTATGTGTTAACTTCTAAAGTGACGATTACGAACGGTACAAATGAACCTAAGTATTATAACAATACACATAATATTAGAATGACAGATAAATATACGTATATTCCTAGTAATACAAGAAGTTTCCTTGCGGACAAGGATATCATCGCTTCTAAAACAGAAAAAGAAATTGGTAAATTTGCGGCTAATGAAACTGTAACGGGTCTTTTGACATTTAATATCTCTAATGAAGAGTTTGCAACGATGCAAACAGTAAAGCCGAAATACGTTATTGAAGGTGGAGTAGCTAAAGATACTACATTTAAAGGTGCCACACTTGGAGAAGGCATTTTTGATTTTGTTTATAATGATGAACAGAAACAAGCGATAGCTGCTGATGCTAAATTCTATCAAGATCAATTAACAACTGGAAATTTAGCTGATAAAAAGATGATTTTTGAAAAATCGGGAATTAATGATACAAAGCAATTAGGTGAAGCAAGTATTACATTAGACGGAGTGCAATATACTGAAATTACTCCAACAGAAACGAATAAAGATAGATTTAGAAATTTTGGTGATAGTGGAATTGTGGCATTAACAATGAAATTCAATATTGATAATAAATCACAGTCACCTATTAGTCTTTCAAGTCTTATCTCAATCTTAAAAATAGATGATAATCGTGCAAGAGTTATGTCAGAAGGAATGGTAGAACCAAGAGAGCCTGATGTTATAGAGCCAGGAGCAAAAGGTGAGAAATATCATGTGTTCTTAATGCGAAAAGATGAATTTGGCATATATAAAAAGTTCAAGCTAGAATTTGGTCCTTTGGTTGATTCGAATGGTCAGCGTTTATTTAAAAGCAAGCAAGTATTATTTAGTGTACCTAGATAGAGAGATTAATAGCCGAAAGCTAATCATATAAAGTCTGTCTTCTTCATATTTTTATGTATGAAGAAAACAGACTTTTTTATTTCAATTGGTCAGTATGAAAGCCTTTGTCAATCAACTTTTTATTTTATTGTTGTATAATGATTGTACAAAAAAATACTAAGGGGTAGCTCAAATGTTTGAATTATTACCATTAATGCTAGAAAGAGTGGGGTTATTAATCATTCTAGCTTTTTTATTATCACGGCTAAAATCCTTTCGACAGATGATTCACAACGAGCATGGGAAGAAAGAAAAAGCAATATTGATTTTGATTTTTGGTATTTTTGGCGTGATTAGTAATTATACTGGTATTCAAATAGAAAAAGGCTTTATTAATGCCCAAGTTTGGCAAGTGAACGTAGAGCTTGAAGGAGCATTAGCGAATACAAGAGTGATGGGGGTGGCAATTGGTGGTTTACTAGGGGGCCCGATTGTTGGACTAGGTGTTGGTTTAATAGCAGGCTTGCATCGTTTGACACTTGGTGGTTTTACAGCAGTAGCATGTGGCGTATCTACCATCATAGCGGGAATCATTACGGGACTCCTCGGGAAAAAATTAGGGATTAAGAAAAGTCTTTCTTATAAAAGAGCGGTTGTCATCGGTATCGTAATGGAAGTATTTCAAATGGCATTTATTTTACTTGTTGCAAAACCTTTCTCATCCGCAGTTCATCTTGTAGAGATTATTGCTATTCCAATGATTGTGATGAATGGGTTTGGAACATTAATGTTTATGCTGATTATTAAAACCATGGTGTCAGAGGAAGAACGTACACAAGCATTGCAGACGCATAAAGCGCTACATATTGCGCAATTAACGTTACCACACTTTCGTAAAGGCTTGAACGAGGAATCTTGTCAAAAGGTAGCTGAAATTATTTACGATGAGACGAAGGCAGATGCTATTTCTATAACAGATAATGATAAGGTACTCGCTCATATTGGTGCTGGAGGAGATCATCATAGTCAAAAACAGAATATTTTGACTAAATTAACCAAAAAAGTACTAGAACAAGGGCGAATCATTACAGCAAAAAATCGAATCGAAATTGGATGTAACCGTGCGGATTGCCCGTTACAAGCCGCGATTGTTTTACCGTTAAATGCACATCATCAAACGGTTGGCTCATTGAAGATGTATTTTACCAATTCAGCTCGTTTAACTACCGTTGAACAAGAGTTAGCAGAAGGGCTTAGTAAACTATTTTCTACACAGCTTGAATTAGCGGAGGCAGAGCTACAACGTAAGCTATTGAAGGATGCAGAGATTAAAGCACTTCACGCCCAAGTGCATCCTCACTTCTTATTTAATAGCTTAAATACGATATCAAGTCTTGTGAGAATAGATGCTGATAAAGCTCGTAATCTATTAATTCAATTAAGTACATTTTTTAGAAGTAATATTCACGGTGCGAGACAGATGCTAGTACCATTATCGAAGGAATTGGAGCATGTAGAAGCGTACTTGTCGATTGAGCAAGCAAGATTTCCTGATAAATATTTGATATGCATGGACATTGATCCAGCCTTGAAAGAAGTACTAATTCCACCGTTTACATTACAGCCATTAGTGGAAAATGCCATTCATCATGCGTTTGTAAGAACAAAGAAGGGCAATGTGATTGTGCGTGTCTTTTTAGAAGAAGAGCAAATGGTAGTAATTACGGAGGACAATGGCATTGGGATTTCTCCAGAACATGTAGGTAATCTAGGGAATACAGCAGTACATTCTCCAAAAGGAACGGGTACGGCTTTACGAAATATTAAGCAGCGAATTGAAGAGTTATATGGAGATGAAGCATCATTTGAAGTAGTTAGCCAAGTTGGTAGAGGAACAAAAATCATAATTCGCTTGCCGTTAAAACAGAGTAAATGGAGTGAAGAGGATGTTAAGAGCCTTTATAGTGGATGATGAGCCATTAGCTAGAGATGAACTCAGCTATTTATTGAATAGATGTAAAGTCATTGAAATTGCCGGAGAAACTGACAATGTGAAGGACGCTATTGAACAATTACCTTATATGGACGCCGATGTGATATTTCTTGATATTCAACTTGCAGAAGAAAGTGGTTTAGAATTAGCAGAGCGTATTCAAAATATGGTTGATCGACCGGAAATAGTGTTTGCAACAGCGTATGACGAATATGCATTGAAGGCATTTGAGCTAAGTGCATTTGATTATATCTTGAAACCATTTGAAGAAAATAGAGTGCATCAAACGATCTTGAAGTTACAAAAGTCCGTTGAAGCGAAAAAAGGACAACAATTTTCCGAGGATAAAGTAACAAAAAAAGAAGGAAATGCTATTGAGAAATTGGCTGTTACTTTAGAGGATCGAATCGCACTAGTAAAGGTGAACGATATTCTATACTTAACATCAGAAGAAGGAAAAACAATCATTGCCACAAGCACGATGAAATATGAAGCGGCAGAATCATTAGTAGCATTTGAACGTAAGTTAACGAATACATCGTTATTTAGGGTTCATAGAGCATTTCTAGTAAATTTAGATCAAGTAAAAGAATTACAACCGTGGTTTCATTCTACTTATAATCTCATTATGCAGGACGGAGCGTCAGTGCCCGTAAGTAGAACATATACGAAAGAATTAAAAAAACGAATAGGATTATAGAGTTAGTGATTAAATCGTCTTTGTACTTCATTATGTAGTGATAAGGCGATTTTTTTCTGTTTTACACTATCTTCATGGTATTTTGTTTTTGTTTTTTGCATTTCAACTGACCAATCATGCTTTTCATCGTTCGTTTTTGACGTTTTAAATTGAAATTGATGTTTTCAAAGAATAGTAGTATATGCTTTTACTAACGAATGAATAAGGGGGTTGACCAATAATGAATGCGATTACTATTGTTATTGCTTCTATGTGTATATTAATGATTGCTTACCGTTTGTATGGCACATTCATGGCAATGAAGGTCTTAAAGCTAGATGATTCAATTCCAACACCTGCACATGAATTAGCAGATGGAAAAGACTATGTTCCAACAAATAAATGGGTAACATTTGGACACCATTTTGCAGCGATTGCAGCAGCAGGACCACTGGTAGGTCCAATCCTTGCAGCACAGTTTGGATATTTACCAGGATTAATATGGTTATTAATTGGAGCGGTAATTGGGGGAGCTGTACACGACGCGGTTGTTTTATTTGCTTCTATGAAAAAGAAAGGGAAGTCTTTATCTGAAGTAGCAAAGGATGAATTAGGACCAGTTGCAGGCTTTTGTACAGGACTTGCTATGCTATTTATCATTACGATTACTATGGCCGGTCTTTCAATGGTTGTATTAAATGCCCTGCAAAATAATCCTTGGGGTACATTTGCTGTAGCCATTACAATTCCAATTGCGATGCTAGTAGGTATTGCTTATAAAAAGACAGGTAATTTAGGATTAACTTCGACTATTGGTTTTATTCTTTTAATGGTAGGTGTTTTCTTAGGACCAAAAATTCAAGGTACAGCACTTGGCGATTTATTAACGCTTGATACAAAGACATTAGCTATTATTTTACCTATTTATGCTTTCTTTGCGGCTGCTTTACCAGTTTGGTTATTACTTGCACCTCGCGATTACTTAAGTAGCTTTATGAAAATTGGCGTGTTTATTGCACTTATTATCGGCGTATTTGTTGTTAACCCTGTTATTCAAATGCCTGGATTCACGGAATTTGTTAGCGGTGGTGGTCCAATTAATGCTGGACCTGTTTGGCCGTTTGTTTCCATCACAATTGCTTGTGGAGCTATCTCAGGGTTCCATGCCTTTGTAGGATCAGGAACAACGCCCAAAATGCTTGACCGTTGGACTGATATTAAGGTTGTAGGATTTGGAGCAATGCTTGTCGAGTGTCTTGTTGGGATCATGGCATTAATTGCAGCAACAGCTCTACATCCATCTGATTATTTTGCAATTAACTCTACACCAGAAGTGTTTAAAACATTAGGTATGACTGTAGAAAACTTACCAGCTCTTAGTAAAGAGATTGGCATGGATTTAGAAGGACGAACAGGTGGAGCGGTAACACTTGCAGTAGGTATGACTTATATCTTTACGGGGATTAAATGGTTTAGTCATCTTGCTTCATACTTCTATCAATTCGTTATTATGTTTGAAGCGGTATTTATTTTAACAGCAATCGATGCTGGAACTCGCGTAGCACGATATTTAATTCAAGATTTCTTAGGTGATGTGTATAAACCATTGAAGAAGACTGACTGGATTCCGGGTTCCATCTTTGCTAGTGCATTAGCCTGCTTCTTATGGGGATACTTACTCTATTCAGGAGATATTGGCTCTATTTGGGCATTGTTTGGAGTTTCCAATCAGCTAATGGCTTCTATAGGCTTAATTATTGGCGCAACTGTTATTCTGAAAATCGCGGATAAACGTTGGTATATGCTAACTTGTCTTGTTCCTCTAGCTTACTTGTATGTAACAGTAAACTATGCAGGCTACTGGATGGTGAAGAATGTTTATTGGAATAAAGCAGCGGCTGGATATAGTGCTTTAAACGGTACATTATCAATCATCATGCTTGCATTAGGATTAGTTATTATGATTGCTGCGCTTAAGAAATGGAAAGAGTTATGGAGCAATCCACATGTCAAACTAGATGGACCGAAAGTGACAACACCTTAAAGTAGGAACAGCAAAAGCGACGTATGAAATAAATTTCATACGTCGCTTTTTTATGCGCACAAAACATGAAATATATATACCAAATTTAGTTTTATGCACATTAGCCAGAGAAAAACATGTAATATGTATAAGATTATTTAATTATGTTAGTAATTTCCAACAATTGAATAGTAGAAAAATGGTATTATTGGTAGTGATTTAAATTTTCTTAATATTCATACACAAGGGGGCATATTAGTGTACGAACAAAAAAATAGTGTTATTGAAGCCATTTTACAAAATATAGATGGGGTAATGATTGGGAAAAGAAATATTGCTGAATTAAGTTTAGTCGCTTTATTAGCAGAGGGGCATGTGCTATTAGAAGATGTTCCAGGGGTAGGAAAAACAATGATGGTACGTGCACTTGCTACATCGATTGACGCTAGTTTCAAACGAATTCAGTTTACACCTGATTTATTACCGTCAGACGTAACAGGGACAAGCATTTATAATCCAAAGAATCAGGAATTTGTATTCCGTCCAGGTCCTCTTATGGGAAATATTATTCTGGCTGATGAAATTAACCGTACTTCACCGAAAACACAATCTGCTCTCCTCGAAGGGATGGAGGAAGCGAGTGTAACGATTGATGGCGTAACACATAAGCTAGAGCAGCCTTTTCTTGTTATGGCTACGCAAAATCCAATTGAGCATGAAGGAACATATCCTTTACCAGAAGCTCAACTTGATAGATTTTTATTGAAGTTGGAAATGGGATATCCATATCCAAGTGAAGAAGTGGAAGTATTAGAACGCTCACAAGTCAATCATCCTATAGAAGACATACATCCTGTTGTAACCATTGAAGAAGTATGTCAATTACAACAGCAAGCGAAGCAGGTGCATGTGGAAAAGGCGATTAAAGAATATATTGTGCAGCTTGCGAATGAAACACGTCATCATAATAGTATTGAATTAGGCGTGAGTCCGCGTGGGTCAATCGCTTTAATGAAAGCCTCACAAGCATATGCATTAATGCAAGGAAGAGATTATGTGTTACCGGATGATATTCAATATTTAACGCCATTTGTTTTTGCTCATCGTATGATTTTGAAGCCGGAGATCAAATACGGAGGAGTAAGTCCAGAATCGATTATTGAAAGTATTTTAGCTAGTGTACCAGTTCCTGTTCAAAGGCTAGTAAAGAAATGATGAAAAAGTTAAGAATGATGATGGCTCCCTATGTGAAAATCGGGTTAGTTCTTTTTCTTGTTTTAGCCGCATTCATATATGCTATGTTTCAAGGTGGCTTTGTAAGCTGGTTTGTTTTTTATAGTTTTATACCATTTGCTTTATATCCAATTCTATTAAGTGTATACCCTTTAAAGGATATAGAAATAAGTCGTCGTTTTAATAAATCAGATTATCGCGCTGGAGAACGCATGGAAGTGGAGTTAACAATCAAGCGTAGTAATAGCTTTCCACTGCTTTATTTAACAGTGGAAGATCAACTACCTGAACGTTTTCTTAAAAATAGTACTAACTATCCAAAAGGCATATTGTTTCCGTTCTTTCGTAAGGAAATGAAGCTAACCTATACGATTCCTAAGGCTGTACGGGGAGATTATGATTTTAAGCAAGTCGTTATTAAAGCAGGTGATTTCTTAAGCTTATATGAGAAAGAAGCATCTATTGAGTGCCAACATCAGTTGTTGGTATATCCAAGTTATCAACAGTTATCTTTTCGTCAGCTTGAATCAATGTACGAGGAAGGACAACAATCAGCATTTGTTCGAAAACATCATGATGCAGCTATTGTATCAGGTGTTCGAGAGTATTCACCAGGAGATAAGCAATCATGGATTCATTGGAAGGCATCTGCTAGAAGAAATGAAATGATGACGAAAGATTTCGAAGAGCGACAGAGCCAAGATGTTGTTATTATTCTAGACCAAAGCCCGAGCTCTTTGTTTGAAGAAATGGTATCATTCGCAGCAACAATAACCAATACATTGATTCAAAATCAAATAGGAATTGCGTTTGCAAGTACTGCACAAATGCACCAAATCATAGGTGTTGGGAGAGGTGAACATCAGAGGCAAAAGGTGTTTTATGCCTTAGCAACAATAGAAGAGAATGCTATGCAACCTTTGGCTTTTAATAAGCGCTCTATTCCATCTAATGCATCCTGTGTTTTTATTTCATCACAAATAACGAAAGAGTTACTAGCTTATATTTCTTCAATCAAAGGTCAGTCTACTTCTACTCTTTTAGTTATGAAGGGTAAGCAAAAGCTTGATCAGAATGAAAATAAAATTCAAGTCGATGCTGCCGTTAAAGGAATCAATTGCAAATATATCGATTCAACTTCATTTGAAGGGGGAGTAGGCAAATGAGACAAGTATCCATGCATCGCCTTTCTCAATTTGTCTTTTATATCATGGGATATTTGCTTCTATTAGAATGGCTATATCCACTAAAGGCGTTAACAGATATAGATAATATGTATATCTTTTTTATATTTCTTGCTCTACCTTTTCTGTTACATTGCTTAAAACTTAAAACATCGCTAAAGACTGTCTTATTAGTTCTATACATCATTTGGGCAACTTACTTTCTATATTACTCTGCTTTTTCATTCTTTAATATTCAGTGGATAATAGCGTTCATTTCAGACGTAAGTCAAAGCATTGTTTCGTTATTTCAATTGGACATAAATAATATGTCGTTTAGCTTTCAAACTTTGCTATTGTTTTTCTTACTATGGGTCATGACATACTTAATTCATTATTGGGTGATGATTCAACGCAGCATTTTTCTTTTCTTCTTTTTAAGTGTGCTATACGTAACGATTCTTGATACATTTACTCCTTACAATGGTGATTGGGCAATTGTTCGTTTATTTATTATCGGGTTGTTATTACTAGGAAATTTAACATTCTTCCGGCTAATTCAAAGGGAAAGCTTATTTATCAGTCCAAAACAATATAGCATTTGGCTGTTACCATTAGTTTTCATGATTGTGCTAAGTAGTATGTTAGGATTTGCTTCACCTAAGTTTCCTGCACAATGGCCAGATCCAGTACCGTTTTTTGTTTCTTATTCAGAAAAGTTTAAAGATGACAAGCCGTCTGTCAACAAAGTAGGGTATGGTCTTGATGATTCTACTCTAGGCGGCGATTTTATTGGAGATGACACAACGGTATTTGTGGCAAAGACAAGTGAAAAGCACTATTGGAAAGTTGAATCAAAATCGATTTACTCAGGTAAAGGTTGGTATGCAGAAGGAAATACTAGAATCGAGTCTTTTGATAATGGACAAGCGATTCCAGAGGGTTGTTGTAGTCAAAATGTGAAACAAAGTAAGCTGCTTGTTGATGAAGTAGATGTGAAGCTTCCATATGTGCATATTCCTTATGCTGAACCGATGGCTGAAAGTACGATTATTTCGCAAGACTCAGAAAGAGGAGCGAATGTATCCTTTCTATATACACCGATGAATAATCGAGTTGTTAGCTTGGACCTAGAACAGCAACATATCAAACTAGATCGCTATAGAACGGTATATCGAATGCCTGTTTTTGATAAAGCTAAGTTGCAAGAAGTGAAGGGGATGCCAGAGACCGAATTATTTCGAACATATACAGAACTTCCTGACTTCACACCAAATGATGAAGAAGTACAGTCACGATTGCGACAATTAGCTGAATCGATAACAGAAGGTAAAACAAATTGGTATGACAAAGCGAAAGCGATTGAAGATTATTTTGATAAACCAGAGTTTATATACGATCATGAAAATATTCCTTATCCAAAGGAAAATCAAGATTTCGTAGAGCAATTTGTTTTTGATACGAAACGGGGATATTGCGATCATTTTTCAACCTCAATGGCTGTTCTATTACGCACCATTGGTATCCCAACTAGATGGGTTAAGGGTTATACAGAAGGTGAGTACAAGAAGTATGAGGATGGAAAAATCGTATATGAAATCACAAATAACAATGCCCATTCGTGGGTAGAAGTGTTTTTCCCGAATATTGGTTGGGTTCCATTTGAGCCGACAAAAGGGTATAACAATCCTACACGTTTTGAGAATACTAAGAGTAACACAGCCACTCAGGATAAAACGCCAGAACAGGAAAAAGAAGCAACAAAGAAACCTGAGCCGAAAGAAACTGAGAAAAATACACCTAAAACGCAGACTAGCTTTAACGACAAGGTAAAGGTATTTATTGAGAAATGGTCTGATAATTGGCAAATGGTTGTTGCAAGTATCGGTTTGATTGTACTAATTGTAATGGCTTTGTTTATGAGTAGAAGAAGATGGTTACCTTACATATGGTTCTGGTACTTTAGCAGAAAAGATACAGAAGAAACCTTTGTGAAGGCATATGAGGTACTGTTGAAGCAGTTACAACGTTCTGGATTGAAACGAATGCAAAATCAGACGCTGAGAGAATATGCGAATTTCGTTGATGAAACCTATCAAATAAATGAAATGAGTGAACTGACCTTCTATTATGAAAAGGTTGTGTATCGAGGTGAAAACTCCATGGAGAATTGGAAGCAGGCAAAAATATTATGGAAGAAAGTTATGAAAACAACAATAACTTGACCTCTTTTTTATACTATTGTTACAATAGGATTTGATTTTATATATAACTAAATATCATTTCCTTCGTATATCCTCGATAATATGGTTCGAAAGTTTCTACCGGGTCGCCGTAAATGACCTGACTATGAAGTGGAATAAGCGCTATTTTGCGCTTATTTCTCCTTGAGGAACGATTGGAAATAAGACTAGACTACATTTGTATACCATAGCTATGCAAATGTAGATTCTAGTTTTTTCTTTATGCTTTTGTTATTGCTTTGAAAATCGATGTTCAAGTGATAAGATAGGTTCAAACTTTGTAGCTATGAATCAATCTGCTTATACAGGTTGATATTAATTTTATAAAATACAATTTAGAGGTGACTTTTGTGGCATTGAAAACAGAAATGCAAAATCAAGAGATTATTGTAGTACTTGATTTTGGTAGTCAATACAACCAGTTAATTACAAGACGTATCAGAGAATTTGGCGTGTATTCTGAATTACATCCGCACACAATTACAGTTGAAGAGCTACAAGAGATGAATCCAAAAGGAATCATTCTTTCTGGCGGTCCTAACAGCGTATATGATGAAAATTCATTCCGTTGTGATGAGCGTATTTTTGATATGGGTATTCCAGTGTTCGGTATTTGTTATGGTATGCAATTAATGACTTCACACTTCGGTGGAAAAGTAGAGAAAGCAGATCACAGTGAGTACGGTAAAGCAGAAATTAATATTCAAAACGTATCTTCTCTTTATAAAGAACTTCCAACGGACCAAGTGGTTTGGATGAGTCATGGTGACTTAGTTACTGCAACTCCAGAAGGCTTCGTAGTAGATACTACAAGTGCTTCTTGCCCAATCGCAGGTATGAGCGACGAGTCTCGTAAGTTATATGCTGTACAATTCCACCCAGAAGTACAACATTCAGAATACGGCAATGATATTCTAAAGAACTTTGCATTCAACGTATGTGGATGTAAAGGCGACTGGTCAATGCATAACTTTATCGAAATCGAAATCGAGAAAATCCGTCAAACAGTTGGCGACAAGAAAGTACTATGCGCACTTAGTGGCGGTGTAGATTCTTCAGTTGTTGCGGTTTTAATTCATAAAGCAATTGGCGATCAACTAACTTGTATCTTCGTTGACCACGGCTTACTTCGTAAAGGCGAAGCAGAAGGCGTTATGAAAACTTTCACTGAGCAATTCCACATGAACGTTATTAAAGTGGATGCAAGGGAGCGCTTCATGAACAAACTTGCTGGCGTTTCTGATCCAGAACAAAAACGTAAAATCATCGGTAACGAATTCATCTATGTATTCGATGATGAAGCGGCTAAACTTGAAGGTATTGAGTTCCTAGCACAAGGTACACTTTACACAGACATCATCGAAAGTGGTACTGCAACAGCTCAAACAATCAAGTCTCACCACAACGTAGGTGGACTTCCAGAAGATATGGCATTCAAATTGATCGAGCCATTAAACACATTATTCAAAGACGAAGTTCGTGCATTAGGAACTGAGCTTGGCATGAGTGACGAAGTAGTATGGCGTCAACCATTCCCAGGTCCTGGTCTTGGTATCCGTGTACTTGGTGAAATCACGGAAGAGAAACTTGAAATCGTTCGTGAATCAGATTTCATTCTTCGTGACGAAATCAAAAAAGCAGGTCTTGAGCGCGACATCTGGCAATACTTCACAGTACTTCCTAACATCCGTAGCGTAGGTGTTATGGGTGATGCTCGTACGTACGATTACACAATCGGTATCCGTGCAGTAACATCAATCGACGGAATGACATCTGACTGGGCACGTATCCCTTGGGACGTTCTTCAAAAGATCTCAGTTCGTATCGTAAACGAAGTAGCACACATCAACCGCGTTGTGTATGATATTACTTCTAAGCCACCTGCTACTATTGAGTGGGAGTGACCTGAGTATTTCTAGAGACAAAATAGTCTCTTGAAGCTTGTCATATCAAGGTTTTGTGGCGTTTTGAGTAATAAAACTGTTACATCACCTACAACTATTGAACTTTCAAAATGACTCTCTTTTTTACTCTAATTATGAGTAAGAAAGGGGGTCTTTTTTGTGTCTAAAATTATTGAGATGATTGATGATTTTAGATTCAATCAAGAAATTTTGGGAAGAAAACCAAAATATATTGAGAGTTGTATGTATCGTCTGAAGATGTTTAAGGATTTCTTAGAGACTTTAGAAGTGTTTGAAGTGGAAGATGTTAAACCAATTCATGTTAAAAAGTTTATCAAAGAGAGACAGAACTTAGGAAGAGAGAACAACAGGACAATTAATAACACTCTTTCAACTATGAGAGTATTTTTTAATTATCTAGTGGAAGAAGAATTTATAGGTGAATTTGAAAATCCGATAAGGAAGATTAAAAACTTGAAAGAGGATAATAAAGTCATTGTTACATTTAATGATGATGAGGTCTCACGAATTATTAATGGTATCAAAGAGGACACTTATTCAAATATAAGAGACAAGCTAATTTTAATATTTCTTTTCGATACGGGAGTAAGGGTTTCTGAGCTTTGTGATATTAAACAGAGTGAGGTATCAACTCGTCATATCCTAATTCATGGAAAAGGCTCAAAACAGCGTCTTGTATATATTAGTCGCATTATGAGGAAGTACATGAGACTTTACGAGAAAGCCAGAAATGAACGCTTTAAAAATAAACAACCTGATGAGATTGAAGACTATTATTTTTTAGACCAATCAGCAATGAGGCTATCACGTTCTCGAATTAATACAATTCTTAGAGAGAATTGTATTAGAGCAAAAGTAAGAAAAGATGTTCGTTGTTCTCCTCATGATTGTCGTCATTACTTCGCTCAAAAGCAATTAAGAAATGGAATTGATGTTTACAGCTTGAGTCGTTTACTAGGACATTATGATACTCAAATAACGTCTAAATACCTTAGAGGAATGGAACAGGATGACATTTTATATTTAGGACGTGTTCATAGTCCTTTGAGAGATGTTCATGTAAAACGAAACAAGACACAAAAATAAAAAGTCCCCAGCTGGAACTGGAGACTCAAAACTTCAACGTTTAAAACTGAATAAAGAAATCCTTATCAGCTTCTTGGCTATTCTATCATTTTTAAAAATTAGCTTCAAGAGGTCTAGTTTCCTATTGTCTTTTTTAGGAAAGATGAGGCAAGGTTGCCCATTAACTTGTTAAATATGGTCAGGGTTTAGCGTTCCCACTGCAAACAAAACGCTCCTTCACTCTGAGTTAAATTTCAGCCGTTTCCTTGTTTATGGTGAGTGGAGGTAGGTGATTGCGACCATTAACAGTGTAGGTGGATTTCTGAGTCTCTAAGGAGGCTGGAACACATAACGATAACAGACATTTAGGGCAGAAATTAAATGAGTTATGTGGTGCTGAGAAGCAATAGCTAAACAAGGTTATACAAAGAACTTCAGCCATGAACGAACGTTCAGTAATAAGCTATTCCCTATTGTCATTGATATTTCTTTTTGTATCTCTGACAGTAGGGAATAACTATGTCCAACTGCTTAGACCATTTCACTCACATTCAGTATATGATAGAGATTTTCTTGTAAATAATAAATGGCATTTTTTAAGTGCTAAAATTTAGTGATTATTGAACTGACATGATGGGGTCTGTTTTTATTTACCAATTAATGTACAATGGATATAAACACATTGAAGAAGCAGTAATTTATAGTATAAATATATAAATTTATTAAAGGGGTATTGGAATGATAGTAATTGAAAAGCTTGATGATTATAATGAGGAATTACTTGAACAAATGCGATTAGAAATAGAAAGATATATCAATGATAATTTTGCTAAATCCTTAAATTTAACAAGGTTGGATTGTCTGTATTTCCCTAATGACTTTGATAAAGCTATTCTTGATTTCCAAATAGCACATGGACTTGAGGAACGAGGATATACGAACAATGAAATGGGAACAGCTTTTGGCAAGACAATGCAGCTAATGGTAGATGGAGATGAGAAAGATCGTATTTTTATTAGGAAAGAGATTTTAATTGCTTTGTTTCTTGGAGATGACGAAGGAAAACAACTATCTTTAAATCTTATTCATCATGAACTTTGCCATGTTCATGAAAATCACGATCTGGCAAGTATGACCGGGTTTCAAAAAGAAATGGAAGAAGATAACGAAGGTCTTAATCATGTTCTAAATCTTCATGCGATGAATATTTTTAGTGAGTATGTGGTTCCTAAAATGGCTGTTACAACAAAGGCAATACAGAAAATTGTAAACGTTGATTTTTTAATAGAAATTATTGAATATACAAAGAATAATATGGATAATCAAATCCAAAAATTTGAAGATGGGGAAATTGAAATTTTAGCTGTTTTTGGTTCTGTACAGTTAACTGGAGGACATTTGATGAAAGTTTTAGCAACACTTATAGGTGAACTTGAAGGGTTGAATAAAAATTTTTCTGAGGTAGAAGAACAAATTGATTTATTTATGGATCAATATTATATCGGAGAGATATGGAGTGAATTAAAGAACGCATTACGAACATTAGACTCAACATATCCTAATTGGGATAGTTTAAATGTCCTTGAACCTTTGAAGGAGGTTATCTTAAAGATGTGGAATTGTCTCAGGGTTTATCCAACAAGAGATGAAATAAATATTTTGATATAATATTATATTTAGCGTGAAAAATGATATGGAAACCTGTGGTTTTTAGTTTTGAAACAATACTTCTAATTGAAATTTAGTGGAGGACTGGACTATAAAAAGCTAGTAGCTTTGTAAGTTGAAAAGAAATTAATTTTATTTATCTGAATTATTTAAATGTTGCGATTGGGGAGAAAGAGAAATGTATTATAGAATTGGTAGTATTGATCAGGTAAAAGAGGGAGAACACAAGGTAAATCTTATTAGAGAATTTACCCAACAAGAATATGATACTCATCTTGAGAAAGCACGATATCTTGGGGTACATCTTAAAAATAAACATTTATATCAACTCATTGTGAAAAATGGAGAGGAGTTAGAAAAATATTTAGAAATAATAAGAGATAAAGAAATGTCAGAGTTAGAAAGTCCCGACTCTCTTATCTTTGAATCGAATAGATTGTTTATGAATTACTTATCAATTCTTAGAACTTATGATGATCATATTTCTTCTGCTCTGTCAAAGACATTTAATTCGCAAGTGAAAGAGGAATTTAAATCTTTTTTATCGAAAATGTACGATCAATTTTATACATATCGTTTTATTGTTAGACTAAGAAATTTTGCACAACATTTTGATCTTCCTATTTCTTCTTTTACGAATAGTCAGAATGGAAAATTTTTCGTGATGAATAGAGAGCAATTATTGAGGTATGACGGATGGAGTACTGTAAAGCAAGAAATTCAAAGAATGGAAGAGAATATAGCTATTCAAGGGTTAACAGATAGAATGAATAGAATTATGCATAATGTATACTTATATGTAATGCAATTATATGCTGGTGAAATTATTGATGCGTGTAAATGGATTTCCTCATTACAAAAAGAATTCTTCGGCAAAGCAACGATAATTGCAACAGCAAATTCGTACGAGGAATATAAATCGGGAGAGATTAATTTTATTCCAATGAACAGCCAAATGTATATTGATGCAATACATGATTTGAATGAACTTCCAAATGTGAATATAAATATAAATTAATACACATTTCAATAAGGTTAGATATATAAATAGTGTAATAAAAAGGGAATCTTTTTAATTTAATATAGGGCAAGTTAGTTTAATAAAAAACCAAATTGGAGCTTTAAATGAAGCTCTTTTTTCTTTTGCCTATCAACAATGAAATTTAACAGTATTGAAATGACTATTAATCTGTGGGAAACAGACTCACCTTTATTACTCTACTCTAGCCTTTCTATGCTTTCTTTAAGAACGAACTACCATATTGATAAGCTCATTTAATTATAATTAATTGACACTATCATTATATACATATAGAATAAGGATTGTATAAGGTTCATTTAATCAGCTCATTTAATATTAGAGCTTATATAATGACATTGAGCCATAAAGAGCAATAATTGAATATCAAATAAGAACGGGATAGTACACACTCTCTCAGCTTCAGAAGGGGAGGGGGTGCTTTAAAAATGGCTCTGTATGGCACGTATAGGCAAGATATATATATATCTAAAATAGTAGCCGAGAAAACAGCTACAACAGGAGGAGACAACTATGGAAGTAGGTTACATAAGGGTATCAACAGTAGGTCAAGATTTAGCCACTCAAGAGCAATACATGAAGGACAAGGGAGTTACAAAGGTTTTTGGAGAGAAGCGTTCAGGTTCTGAAATGGAAGAGAGGAAAGCTCTTCAAGAGTGTATTGACTTTGTGAGAGAAGGCGACATTCTTCATGTTTCCAAACTTGATAGACTGGCAAGAAACACTAAGGACGCTTTGACAGTTCTGGAACAGCTTTTAAAGAAGAATATTACAGTAGTGTTTGGAGACATTGGAACAGTGGATAATACTCCAGCTGGTAAACTTGTATTCACTATGTTCTCAGCCTTTGCAGAGTTTGAGAGAAATAGAATTTTAGAACGTACCAATGAGGGAAGAGAGAAAGCCAAAAAGAAAGGTGTTCAGTTCGGACAGCCGAAAAAGACCAAGCTCTCTCCTGTTGTTCGTCATTGGATAGAAGAAGTAGAGAAGGGAACTATCTCACAGCCAAAAGCTTCTGAAATGGCTGGAGTAAGTTTGGCAACCTTCAAGAGACATTTAAAGAAGTATAGAGAGGGAGAGATGGTGTGAGAAATAGAGAGTAACGCTTTACCTCTCTTTTTTATTGGTGAGGTTATTTCAGTTGTATTAAATTAAGCCAACTAGATGTATTAAATTACTACAACTAGATGTATTAAATTACTACACAATCCAAACTAATATATCCAAACTAATATATCTAAACTAATAAAAAAAGATATTGTGCCGAAGCTAAAGCTTCTACACAGTAACTATAAAATCATTAGTAAATAAATATCCGTTATTAGTGGCTATAAATATATTATTCCTCTATTGTCGGCTATTTCCTTTAGAAAGAGTGTATAAGAGAGATGCCCCGCCGCTCCTCGCAAGCTCTCATGCCTCCCGTCCTCCTCAGAGAGTTTATAAAAAATATAGTAAAGGGCGTCCCAATTCTCCATTACAGACGGAACTATATACTGTAAGCAATAGAAAGTTGTTTCCCCAAACACTTCATTAGCTCACTCAATAACTTCATACAGTAGTTACAGGTCACTAGTCCACCTAGTATCTTTAAAGTCCTTAGAGAAAGTGTATTTATGTGGGGGTAAAAATTCTTTCTATTGGATAAGTAGCCACTGAAATATTTTTATAGTTATTTCCGAGTGAAACGAGGAAGTGTTTTAAAGAAAGAGTAAAAGAATAAAGAGAAAGGATTTCCGCTAAAGCGGAAGTAACTAATTATTCTAAATCTCTTTTAAACGGAAATTACTTCAATATCTAACCTTGACGGGAAGTTATTCTCTTTGCGGAAATGGCGGAGAGAGTAGCTTCCTTTTTTATGAAAGATTTTAATATTTTTTATCGTGAAATATGTCTCAAAAAAACAACAGGAACGGAACTATATAGTAAGGAGATTTATTCATTTCTCCTAATGTAGTGTTAGCCAACATACATCCTTTACCACACTAGAGAGCTGGTAACAGAAAGCCAGTTCTCTCCTTATTTAGTTTCATAGAGTTCTTGAACTATTCGAGAGTTCCATGAAGCTCGAAAGAGTTTCACATCATTTCATTTCATTTCACTTCAACTCCTTTCTTTATTTTTTACATTAATAGACCTATTAACTCATGTTAGAGATTATAAAGGGTACGCGCCTTTGTAGTCTCGATAGATGAGTTAACTTTCTCATCTATGTATATCTCCTATTTCTTTAAAAGTAGTCGGCAGCAGTCGACAGTAGAGGGAAGTAGTCGGAAAGCTGCTTCTCTCTTTTTTAAATAGGAGGTATAAAAAATATACCAAATAGAAATGGAGATACGAAAATTATGACGATCAGTTATCTTGAGTTTATTGACAGAAAAAGACAACAAGAAAGAAAGGCTTTAGAGGAAAGACTTCGAGAAGAAGAAGTACAACTTAAAGCAGAATATGAGGCATATCAAGAAGCCGAACAAAAACGTATTCGTGAAGCGAACGAGAGAACTTTCGGCAAAAATCGTAATGTAGAGGCTTTACGTGTGGTGGGAGGTACTCCCGTACTATTAAAAACGAATGATTTTTCGGAAGTTACAAATATAGAAATGGTTAGGAGCTTAGACCAACTAACTCACCAACAACGAAACGAACTTTATAGCCTAGAACGTTCAGTGTTTGGACGCTTACAAACGGGAATGACAAACTTTGAAGTTGACGAAAAACTTCTTTCAAAAGCTTTTACTATGAGGCTAGAAGAGTTTGACGGTTTAGTTGGAGCGTTTGAACTAGGTCGTAAGCGTGGATATACGGATAATGAAATTACACAAGCTATCGAAACTTCTCCCTCTATGGAGGATGTATATAAAAACTTTAGAAAGAATTAATGGAAGTAATCAAAGGGAGGAGCTAAATTAGCTTCTTCCTATTTTATTAATACGGATAGAAAGGAGAATTAACTCATGAGTTACGCCACTGACTATACAGTGAGGTTATTTGAAGACCTTCAACTTTTCAGAGACGACCACTCAGATATATATTTAAAATACTCCGAACAAATCGAACTAGAAATACTACGCCTAGATAAAGCCGAACAACTAATAGGGGCGGCTAGGAAGGCTCAAGTGAAGTTATGTGAGAGTCGATTAAAAATGATTCACAGTAATTTAAGAAAAGATATGAGCGATATTCAGGATAAAATATAACACCTTTTCAACAGGAGGAAATAAATAATGAAACAAACAAATAAAAGAACAACTGTATCGTTAAAGCCTGTAATTATTAAGAAGGCGGACGAACTTCTACAAGAATATAATATGAGATTTAATGTTTCACTTAATCGAACACAAGTTATAGAGTTACTAGTGAATGAGGCTTACGGAGAATTATTAGCCCGTAAATGAGAATTATAAGAGCATTATAAGGTCTATTAATTACACTTAAAGGAGAAATGAAAGAAATATGAATATAAAGATTGAAAGAGAAGTATTACAGCAGGAAGGTTTTGAGTTTGACGGAGATACAGGATTTCCGAAAGTAAGCATACACGACAATTTTAAGTTGTCTAGTAAATTGGCGAGAGTCTACCTTAAATATAAGATTATCCAGCCAGCAGACGTAGTGTTGTATGATGAAATAGCAGACCTCTATAGATTATCACATAAGGAAGCTATACATTATCATCATACGGCAACCTTTGAAGTGTTTTGTTACTACACTAGCAATACAGCACAAGAATATCTAGGATATACACGAACTCAATATACGGCTTCTATGAAACGATTAGAGAACGCTGGACTAATCAAATCAATAGGTAATGGCGATAAGAACGCTACTATGTATAGTTTACCTTTTGAGCAAACTATTAAAGCCAAGAGGGGAGAAGAATTTTGTGGAATACGTATTCCTTCGGACATTATTCTCCCAGCTGGAGACTTGAATAGGCTTATAGAATTTTTAAATACTTTTTCTGATACTCCTATTATAGTTCCTAACCATAACGAGGAATTGGAGCGAGTAGCTCAATGTATGGTAAAAGAGAAAGTGAAAGTAGAGTTACAAGAAATTGTTTTAAAAAGGCTAAAAATTAAGTTGGAGAGTATTTCTCGTCCTATACGGATGAAAGAGAGTTACGCTACAGCTTTAATTAAAGACGTAATGAAAGAACTACCTCAAGAAAAGAAACCCTCTTTAAATTTATCCTTAAAAGTATCACCTCAAAACTATTCACCACAACCCGATCGATTAGAAAAAAACCCAATATTTAATTCTTCAAAAGAACATACCCAAGAAGATACTTATCAAGACTTATTAAGCTCTTTCGGGATTAATAGTTATTTATTATCAGAGGAAGAAGCTCGCAATTTACCATTTTAAATTAAAGAAAGGAAGAAATAATATGCCAAGTGTAACGAGAAATCATGTAATGGAAGTACATGAGGTTTCCCCTGAGACAGTGGAAGCCTTAAATAACTTTAAACCATTGAATGATAGGCAACGAAAATTTGTTCATAACTACCTTTTAACGGGGAGCGTTCCCGAAGCTTCTAAACGTGCGGGATATAATTCTAAGCATGGTTGGGCACTTCTCAATCGTCCCGATATTAACAACTTCATTAAAGAACATCATAAGTATTGGACTAATGAAGAGATTGCCTCTGTAGAAGAGGTTCTTGTCCATTTATCCGATATTGTTCGTGGAGAAGCTACGGACGTTATTATAAACGCTAAGACAGGAAAGAGAGAGACTATTCCCGCCCCAACACTAGCACGTTTAAAGGCTTTGGAGCACCTTACAAAAGCGTATGGAATGAATAATAATAACATCACTATTAACGGCTCTATCAACCACATGGAAGCTCCTAAACGTGAGATTATTACAGCCGAAGAATTGAAGGATATTATAGAACTTTCTAAGGATGATTTCGAAATAGTGGAGAGTGAAGAAGAATGATGGAACTCATTGTAGAATTAGACGGACTAATGAATATAGAAGGTGTAGAGGGGGTTTCTCTCTACAATACAGAAGATGATTGTATTAAGGAAAATGAGGAAGGGAAATTATTTCTTCACCACGCTGGAGGTAAATTAGAAGTTCCAGTTTCTTCTTCCATGATGGCAACGGCTAAGAAGTATAGAGATGGAACAAAGCTCAAGATTAAGGGGAGAGAGTTTGTAATAACTCATTCAATTCTCCATTTCTCTAAAAAAGGAAGATGGAAGTTAAAAGCGTGTATTAATCCAAGCGAACAAAAAGGAGGCTGTCATTGTGAAGTTATTGTTCCTTTTGAGTTTATCTAATGTATTGGCTTATTATTTAGCGGAGAAGAAGGTGAAAGAATTTGAAGTATAAAATTAGTAAAGGTAATGAGAACGAAACGCCTCAAGTTTATTTAGAACGGGTAGACGATCGATATCAAATTGAAGCCGTACAAAATGCTAATGGAGAAGTGTATTATTTATCAATAACCCATGAACTTCAAGAAGCTGGATATACGCTTATAGATACAAAGAAAGTTATGAGGGTTAATTATTGCGGACAACATAAAACGAAGAAACTATATAAACTAGAGAAAGTTAAGTAAGGCAGAGGCTAATAAATAAGCTTCTGTCCTTTTTTTGTTTATGGGGTGTTGCTGAGAGGCTCTCATATTAAACGAAAATGATTTTTGTAGAAGTGGTGTTTTGTCGATGTAAGTGAAGAAAGGTATAAAAAATAATTCTGTTCAAAAGATGTGCTTATATTTACGCTCAAATCCTTGTCATATCAGTTGAAAGCGAGCTTTTAACGTGCTACTATTGAGATATATTAATTTAGGGTAAAATGAGAATTTGTAAGTTCTTGTCAATTGGTGTGAAAGAGCTAAAAACGTTGATATAGCAATGTTTTTACCACACATCAACCGCGTTGTGTATGACATTACTTCTAAGCCACCTGCTACTATTGAGTGGGAATAGAACTAATTAAACCTCGGAACCTCAGGCTCCGAGGTTTTTTGCTATTTAAAAAGAAATACGCCCATTGACATCCAAAATCTGTAGTGCTATCCTTTAAACATACCAGTGGTATGTTTGGAGGATAAGCACATGGTTCGCAATAAAAACCCAGAAAAAACAATTGAACAAATCCTTTCTATTTCATATCGTTTATTCTTGGAGAAAGGTTATGAACAAACAACAATCCAAGATATTATTAACGAACTAGGCATGAGTAAAGGAGCCATTTATCATCACTTCAAATCAAAGGAAGAAATTCTGCATGCGATTGGTGATAAAGGATTTAATGAAAGAAATACGTTCCAAAAGTATAAAAATGTCGAGGATTTAAACGGATTGGAAAAAATCAAAAAAATCATTTGTGAAGAATTCAAAGCTAATGAAAAACAGCTGTTTGATAAGATGTCAATCTCTTTAGCTGACAATCCTAAATTCGTTAGTACATTACTACATGGGACAATGAAATATGGTGTACCTCTCTTTCAAGATTTAATCGAAGAAGGTAAAAAAGATGGCTCTATAACTGTAGAAGACAGTAAGAGCGCCAGTGAAGTTATTTTACTATTAAATAATATTTGGCTTAGCCCGATGATTATCAAAGAGAATGAAGAAGAGTTAGAACGTAAAATCATGTTCCTGAAAAATTTAACGGATCAGATGGGTGTACCATTTATGGATGAAGAAGTTTTGCAAGCAATGCATAGTTATTTAAAGACTGTATTTAAAAAATAAGCTGCCTTATTAACGAGGCAGTATATTATTTAGTATATACATACCGCCGGTCGGTTTGTTAAGGAAAAAGGAGATGTTTTTTATGCAAAGTAAACTATTCCAAAAAGATTTTACATTATTAGTTATCGGACAGATTATATCGTTATTTGGAAACTCAATACTTCGTTTTTCACTATCATTGTACGTGTTAGATGTGACAGGTTCTGCTACTGCTTTCGGAAGCATTCTTGCAATCTCAATGATTCCGACGATTTTGTTATCACCAATTGG
The DNA here is from genome assembly GCF_000380245.2 of Bacillus massiliigorillae. Classification (GTDB taxonomy): domain Bacteria; phylum Bacillota; class Bacilli; order Bacillales; family DSM-1321; genus Bacillus_AD; species Bacillus_AD massiliigorillae. The sequence goes on along the minus strand of NZ_HG428748.1, from coordinate 24,386 downwards.
TGGGGTGTTAGCAGATCGGGTAAATCGGAGAAATATAATGGTTTGTTTAGACGCTTTAATGGCATTAGTGTGTATTGTATTTCTTACGGTAGTAGGAAGTGATCATATTGTTTTTTTAGTGGCTGGTGTGATGATCATTTTTTCTATCATTCAGTCGATGTATCAGCCAGCTGTTCAATCGAGTGTGCCTATATTAGTAGAGAGTGAACATTTGTTGCAAGCGAATGGAGTCGTTGCTCAAGTGAACGCATTAGCCACATTTTTAGGACCAATTTTAGGCGGTATGTTTTATGGTTTCTTTGATTTAAAGGCGATAGTAATCGTTAGTACTATTGCATTTGGTATATCAGCAATATTAGAAGTTTTTATTCGTATTCCGTTTACGAAACAAGCATTTAATGGGAACGTACTTGATATGGTTGTGACGGATTTAAAGCAAGCATTACATTTTATAAGCAAGGATAATCCGATTGTTTTTAAAGTGTTATTAGTAGTTGCTGGATTGAATTTATTTTTCTCATCAATGTTAATGATTGGTTTGCCTTATTTGATTAAAATACAGCTTGGATTAAGTTCTCAGTTATACGGTATTGCGGAAAGTATTTTAGCGATTGGTGCCATTGCAGCAGGTCTTTTAATTGGTGTAGTATCGAAGAAATATAGCATTCAAAACTCGTATGTATTCATTTTATTAGGCGGAATTGTCTTAATTCCGATTGCAATCGTATCAGGGCTAGATGTACATCCGATGTTTGCTTATGTTGTCATTTGTTTGAGTACATTTTTATGTTTAGCTTCTGTTGGTATTTTCTCGATTTTTGCGCAGACGTTTATTCAGACGGAAACACCTACTGCTATGTTAGGTAAAGTAAGTGCGCTAGTTGGAACGATTGTTATGTGTTCGTATCCACTTGGGCAGTCGTTGTACGGTGTGTTGTTTGATCGTTTTTCAAATCAAGTGTTTGTGATTGTGTTATTTGCGATTATTGTGGAAGTGTTACTAGCGATTTTGACGAAGCGCTATCTAGTGAAGCTACAAGCGAAACCATTAAATGCAGTAAATGAATAATAAAAGAGGGGGGCTGTCCGAAAAGTGATTTTTAATCACTTTTCGGAAGCCTCTTTATGCTTTTAAGATGCTACATCCAATCGGTCAGTTAGGTCACTTGAATAGTTGATTTTTAGTACTTTTGAACAGGGTAAAACTTAACCTTAAAAGATCAAAGCATTCTTTTCTACATTCACTAACCAATATTCTAGATTTGACTTATGGGCCATCCTCTTTTTATTTTTTCGTTTGAGATAAGTTTGTACAGAAAGAAATCGGGGAACTACAAATGTTGAATATGGTTATTAGGAGGAGCTGGATATATGACAAACGTAATTATTTCAACAAGTAGGTATATTCAAGGTAAGGGTGAGCTTGAAAAGATTTATAACCATGTAAGTGCACTAGGCGATAAAGTATTTATTCTTGTAGATGCTTTTCTCGTTGAAACATTAGGTGGAACAATAAGAAAAAGCTTTGAGGAAAATGGATCACCTTGTACGATTGAAAAGTTTAATGGAGAATGTTCGAAAGTAGAAATTAATAGATTGTTAGAAGTAGCGAAGGATTATGATGTGATTATCGGTGTTGGTGGTGGAAAGACATTAGATACATCGAAGGCAGTAGCGTTTTATAAAAAGTGCCCTGTCGTGATTGTACCGACGGCTGCGTCAACGGATGCACCATGTAGTGCGTTAAGTGTTGTGTATACGGAGGACGGCGTTTTCGAAGAATATTTATTTTTACCGAAGAATCCAGATATGGTTATTGTCGATTCACAAGTTATAGCTAATGCACCTGTTCGCTTGTTTATTGCAGGTATTGGTGATGCGTTAGCAACCTATTTCGAGGCGAGAGCAACATTGAATTCGAATGGGAATACAATTGTGGGAGCAAAACCAACAAAAGCCGGAATTGCACTTGCAAAGCTTTGTTATGAAACAATCATAGAAGATGGTTTAAAAGCAACTTTAGCAGTAGAAAATCATACAGTTACGAAAGCTGTTGATAATGTTATTGAAGCAAATACATATTTAAGTGGTGTTGGCTTCGAAAGTGGAGGTCTTGCTGCTGCTCATGCTATTCATAATGGAATGACAGCGATGCCAGAAACGCATCATATGTATCACGGTGAAAAAGTAGCTTTCGGAACGATTACGCAGTTGGTACTTGAAAATATTGGGTCTGATGAGCTAAACCGAGTGATTGAATTCTGTGTGAGCGTAGGATTACCAATTACGTTAGGTGAATTAGGTGTGAAAGAGTTAAATGTTAAGCAACTGCAACAAGTTGCTGAAATTGCATGTGCAGAGAGCGACACAATGGGAAATATGCCATTTGATGTAAAACCAGATGATGTTGTAGCTGCTATGATAGCAGCGGATGCTTTAGGCAGACACTATCATAAAAAATGTGCATGTAAATAATCGAATATAAATACTGAATAAGAGAATGTCAGATGCTTGAACAATGCTGACATTCTCTTTTTTTATTTGTATGAATCAGGTTTACAAATAGGCGTTAAGTGAAAAGAAACTATATTGACAGAAAAAATGTAGGAGAGGTTTTTATGAGAAATAGAAAATTGGTGAAAACTTTAAATCTCATTTTGTTATTTTTTACAGGAATTGGAGCATTAACTGCAGGTTTCGGTTTTATTGCTGATCCTTCAGGACATGCAGTTGGAATGACGACAGATATTTTACCAAAAGAGATTTTTCCTAATTACATGGTTCCAGGTTTATTTTTATTCATCGTTATTGGGTTAGGTCAAACAATAACCGCACTGATTGCAATTAAACAGAACTGTGTGGACGTATGGAAATATATTTTCTTCATGGGCTTTGTATTAGTTGTTTGGATTGTTATTCAAGTTGCATTAATTGGTTTATTATCCGTTTTACAACCTATTTTTTTCTTGGTGGGGGTATTAGAGATGATATTAGCTGTTATGTGGAAGAAAACAGCATGGAGACGAAGTATATATCATTTTTAATATAGAAGGTTCATATAGAAATGCACGATTGGATGGGAATATTTCTTTAGGGAAGCTCATAAAGTAGTTCGTGACATTCCTAACATATACAAAAAATACCGTTTATTGGGTGGCTTGTTTGTGTCTGAATTGTGTGAAATAGAACAGAAGACGAACTTTAAAAGTTTCGGAACATTTAATGTTCGTCTTTTTGCTTGACTTTTAATTTTTGAGTTGGTACTATGATAACAGAAATTATATCAAACTATATATTTAGTCGTATATTCTTGGGGATATGGCCCAAAAGTTTCTACCAAGCTGCCATGAACGGCTTGACTACGATGAAATGTCTACCTATTATTCTAGTGATTTTCAATATATGAATCTCTCTATCGATAGGTATGTTTACTTTTTCATTGATTGTCATGCTCCGTTCTAGTTATAGACGGAGCTTTTTGTATGAGAAAAGGGATTCCAAAAGTATCTTAACGACAAATTTTCGGAGGGAAACGGAAAATGAAGAAGTATTTTGAATTTGATAAGCTAGGCACTAGTTATAGCCGCGAGATTATCGGTGGTTTTACAACTTTCTTAGCAATGGCATACATTCTTGTAGTAAATCCTAATGTATTAACATTAGCAGATATTGCGGACTTTCCAGATGCGCTTCGCATGGATAAAGGTGCCGTATTCGTTGCAACAGCACTAGCGGCTGGTGTTGGTAGTATTTTAATGGGATTGATTGCTAGATTCCCAGTTGCTCTTGCTCCTGGTATGGGTCTTAATGCGTTATTCGCTTACACAGCGGTATTAACGCTTGGTATACCATGGCAAACAGCTTTAACAGGCGTTTTAATTTCTGGTGTAATCTTCGTTCTTTTATCTCTTTCTGGTATTCGTGAAAAAATTATTAATGCTATTCCAATTGAGTTGAAAAATGCAGTAGGCGCAGGTATTGGTCTTTTCATCGCATTTATCGGTTTACAAAGTGCAGGAATCGTTGTTGCAAATCCTGCTACATTAGTAGGTATCGGTGATTTAACAAATGGTAATACATTATTAGCTATTTTCGGTGTTGTTATTGCGGTTGTTTTATTAACAAGAGGATTTAAAGCAGGTATCTTCATTGGTATGATTATTTCAACGATTGTTGGTATGTTTTGTGGCCTTATTCAAGTTCCTGGTCAAGTTGTTGGAGCTGTTCCTAGCATTAAACCAACATTTGGCGTAGCTTTTGAAGCATTTAAAGATCCTTCACAATTATTAAATGGTGATGTTTTAATTGTAATTTTAACATTCTTATTCGTAGCATTCTTTGATACTGCAGGTACATTAGTAGCTGTTACAAAGCAAGCAGGTATTATGAAAGGTAACACATTACCACGTGCCGGTAGAGGTTTATTAGCGGATTCACTTGCAATTGTTGCTGGTGCAATCTTTGGTACATCAACTACGACTTCATTCGTTGAATCAACTGCTGGTGTTGCAGCAGGTGCACGTACAGGGTTTGCGGCAATTGTAACAGGTATTTTAATGCTGTTATCATTGTTCTTCTTCCCATTATTATCAGTTATTACTTCTGCTGTTACAGCGCCAGCATTAATTATCGTTGGTGTTCTAATGGCTACATCATTAAAAGATATCGAATGGGATAAATTCGAAGTAGCAGTACCAGCGTTCTTTACAGTGGCAATGATGGCATTAACATATAGTATCGCAACAGGTATTGCAATTGGATTCTTATTCTATACTGTTACTATGGTTGTAGCTGGTAAAGCGAAGAAGGTACATCCACTTATGTACGTTTTATCATTAATATTCCTGGCTTACTTCATTTTCTTGAAATAAGTTTACTAGTAAAGCTCTTCTTATAGTCCATGGTGACTTTAAGAAGAGCTTTTTTGTTTCGCTGCCCAACCTTACACCTACTATGCTCGGTCATGTGCCATGCTCTTTGTTGATTTGAATTATAACAATAAATTACATTCAATGGTACAGTTTTGTAGACTTTTTACTGAAAATTGAAGTACTATAACGGAATTGCCAATTATACCAATAACTCATAGCGTTTCCTTATTGTAATGCGTGAAAATCAAATATCGTTCTGTTACAATGAGGAAGGATTAATTGTTACATACTTCACAATATTAAAAAGAGAGAAAGAAATCCAAAGCAAAAGAGGCGAAATTCATTGGTTGAATTATCTTTAAGTGCTTTATTAATTCGATTCTTGCTAGGGGGATCGGCTGTCGTGTTATGTACAATTGTCGGTAAGAAGCTAGGAGAACGAGCAGGGGGAATCTTTGCGGCATTTCCAGCTGTATACTTGGCTGCTTTGTTAACCGCTGCATTTGATTTTGACGGAGAGGCTTTGATTAATCATTCGATTGTATTGTCTAAAGGAGCCCTAATTGGCATGGCGATTAATATAGTCATTGCTATAATTGCTGGCCAATTATTAGTGAAGCAAGGCTGGAAGAAAGGTTTAACAAGTGCCATGATGTGTTGGGCAGTGTTTTCAGCTACAGTTGTAATCATAACATCACAGTTATAGGAGGGGCTTGTCGTTATGGATAATCGAGATTTAGTCATTCGTTTTCTACTCGGAGGAACGGCTGTGATGCTTAGTTATGTAATTACGGTTGTTTCACCTTGGAAATTGCTTGCTGGTATTTTTGCGTCTTTTCCAGCTGTTATGATTACAGCTGTGTTAATGGTTGGAATTAAATCAGGGTCGAAGAAGGCTTCTTATATCGCGAAAGGCTCTGTGTATGGAATGATTGGGTGCCTCGTATGTGTCATTACTGTCTTGGCTATTTTACAAGCAGGCGGTAGCTTTGCAGCTAGCATTATTATAGGTCTTATTTTTTGGTTAGGAAGCTCTGTTGGTATATCTTTCATAAAGTTAAATCGAAAGAGAGTTGTTGCCAGCAGTGCTAGGAAATAAAAAAACATCCAAATGATACATGTGCTTCGCATGCATCATTTGGATGTTTTTTTAGTAGATATGTAAGTGATTTAAACGGTGAGTGGTCATTATGTTAATTGGTGTGTATCCTCCATATATTGATATAGAATAAGCTCCATAATAGCGATGGTTGAAATACGGGAAGTGATATCTAATTGATTCATTTCAATTTCATCGGTGAAAATATATAAGTTAATATCACTTAAGTTTTGAATGATATTATTATCTGCTCCTGTGATAGAGATAATAAAAGGGCTGTTTTTAAGTGCTTGCAACTTTTGAGCTATTTGAATGAGTTCGCTATCCTTACCGTCATATGTAAATATAAATACAATATCCTCTTTGCCAATGTGTGGAATGACCGCTTGACGGTATTGTTGATCTTCAGGAAATTCCACTAGGAAACCGCTTGTTGAGTATAGATATTTCACGTAACGAGCTACTGTCTTACTTAGTCTTTTAGCAAAGATATAGATTTTAGGATGATTGCGTAATTTTTTTGAAATGGTGTCAATTTTTGTTGTTTCCAATACGCGCACAGATTCTATAATATTTTTTAAATACTCCTCTCGATATTTTTTTTGATCTACTACAAATGGAGAGGGCTTTACTTCTACTTTATTAAATAAAGTAAACTTTAAAACAGTTGTAAATTCGCTATAACCAGAAAAACCTAATTTTCGGACAAAACGAAGGAAAGTTGTCGTTGAAACAAAACACTCTGCTGAAACTTCACGAATACTTTGATTTTTAATAGCGTCCATATTTTTAACAACAAAGTCGAATAAAGCTCTTTCATTTCTTGTTAAGGTTTCTACATTTTTGCTAGAAATTTCAAAGAAATCCATTCTAGCCCTCCTTAATATAAATACATGATATCATTCTCATGTTTCTGTTTAAGATAAAACTTCTATTAAGATAAAACTTCTACTTGGATGTGTAGCCGTTTTTGAAAAGGTTTCAAAAACGGCTTGTTTTATTGTGCCTCGCATTATTTCGCTCTTTTTGGTACGTTTTGTGTAATGCAGTGTATGTTTCCGCCACCAAGTAAAATTTCTCTTGCCTTTACACCCATTACTTTACGATCAGGATAGAGTTGTTCTAATAATTTTTGTGCATCTTCATCCTTCGGGTCATCGAATAAAGGGAAAATAATCCCCCCGTTAGCTGTATAGTAATTTACGTAACTTGCAGCTAACCGATCTCCTGCTTGTCTAGGGAACGTACCATTAATGGCATCAATCCCTTTACTTTCTTCTTCTGTAATCAGTACAGGTGTTGGACAGTGCAGTTTATGTATAATAAATGGTCGACCTTGTGCATCTACTGAATTCATCAAAATGTCTTCACATTCTTTAGATATCTCATATTGTGGGTCGTTTTGGTCATCTGTCCAAGATAAGACGACTTCACCAGGTCGTACATAGTTGATGATATTATCAACATGCCCGTTTGTTTCATCTAAGTAGCAACCATGTTTTAACCAGATGATTTTTTCGACGTTAAAGTATTCTTTTAAGACAGCTTCGATTTGTGATTGTGATAGCTGACCATTTCTTCCTTCTGATAGAAGGCATTCTTCCGTCGTGATGAGAGTACCTTCACCATCTACATGGATGGAGCAGCCTTCTAGAATAAAATTCTCTAAAGAGTAGCAGTCAATATGTTCTAATTCGCAAATTTTTTGCGCCATTAAATCATCTTTATCCCAAGGAAAATATAGGCCATCTAATAAACCACCCCATGCATTGAAACGCCAATCAACACCGCGGAGCTCTCCATGATGGTTGATAAGAAAGCTAGGACCATAATCACGAATCCAAGAATCATTATTGCTCATTTCAACGACGCGTATATGATCAGGTAACATGTTTCGTGCATTTAAATATTGATGGTGAGAGGTTAACATCGTTACGGGTTCAAATTGACTTATGGCACATGCAACTTCTACAAAGCAATGCTGTGCCGGCTTGCCTCCTAACCTCCAATTATCTGGACGCTCTGGCCAAATCATATAACATGCTTCATGTTGTTCGAATTCGCCGGGCATCCTAAACCCATCTTTTTTTGGTGAGCTATTTAATAGCATAGTGAATCTGCTCCTTCCAAGCCTTCTGAACATTTTCTATTTTAGTATAATAATAGTTTTTTAGAAAAAAATAGAGATTTTATGAATAAAAAAGGACACTATGGAAGTGTCTTTTAAAATACGGAGCACGCGGCCCTTTTTCTTTTCTATTGAAAAAGGACCGGTGTCATTTTTTTCTTTAATACAGAGTAATAACTGTTCCTGCTCCTTCATTTAACATAGCTTCAATATTTTCAAGAGATGTAATAATTGCTTTTCCTTGAGGACGATTTCTTACAAATTCAATGGCAGCTTCTACTTTAGGTAGCATACAGCCAGGTGCGAATTGGTTTTGTCTAATATATTCTTCTATTTGTGCGACTGTTACATGCTCTAGTTTTTCTTGGTTTGGTTGATTGTAATTGATATAAACGTTATCAACGCCTGTTAAGATTACTAATAGGTCAGCATCTACTAGTTCTGCTAGTTTTTGTGACGCAAAATCTTTATCGATGACAGCTTCTACACCTACTAAATCGCTTCCATCTTGGATAACCGAAACGCCACCTCCACCTACAGAGATTGTTACGATGCCATCTCTTACAAGTTGGTCGATAACGCGATGTTCATGAATGCTGTGTGGGCGAGGGGAAGGAACGACTTTTCTCCAGCCACGACCAGCGTCTTCTTTGAAGATGGATCCGTTTTTTTGCATTTCGTATTCAGCTTCTTCTTGTGTAAAGAAAGGGCCGATAGGTTTAGTTGGATTTTGGAATGCAGGGTCATTTTTATCGACAATGACTTGTGTAATAATCGATACAGCATCCTTTTGGATGCCATGTTTTTTCATTGCTTTACCAATTGCGTTTTGCATCCAATAGCCGATGCTTCCTTGTGTCATAGCAACACATGAATCAAGCGGCAGGGGAGGGTTTTTCTCAGATTTACCGGCTATTTGTTGGAGTAATAAGTTACCCACTTGTGGTCCATTACCGTGAGAAATGATTAAGTCATGACCTTCCTTAATGAATTGGACTAAATACTCGGCTGTTTTATTTAGAGCTTCTTGTTGAGCCTGAGCGGATGCATCGGTTGAAAGAATGGCATTTCCTCCAAGAGCAACGACAATTCTTTGTGTTACTGTTTGTACTTTAGGTCTTTCTGGAGCTATAGCTGTAGCAGTTGGTGTCATAATGAAGCCTCCTAATTTGTATTATGATTAAATGAACCATCAGTGAAGGACACTGATGGTTATTGGTATTTTTATTTAGTTAGTTGAATTAACCCAGTGGCACTTGCTGTGTAATACAGTGAATATTGCCTCCACCAAGTAAAATTTCGCGTGCAGGTACACCTATAATTTCACGGTCTGGGTATAGTTCTGCTAATTTTTGACGTGCTTCTTCATCTCTAGGATCATCGAATAATGGGAAGACTACGCCGCCGTTTGCAGTATAGTAATTGATGTAACTTGCTGCTAAACGGTCTCCTTCTTCTCGTGGAAGGGTACCATCAACAGCATCGACACCTTCACTTTCTGCTTTTGTAATTAAAATTGGTTTTGGTACATGAATTTTATGAACTTCTAATTTACGGCCTTTAGCATCTGTTGAATTGCTTAAAATGTCATAGCATTCTTTCGAGATTTCATATTGTGGATCATTCACATCGTCTGTCCAAGCTAACGCTACGACACCAGGACGAACATAGTTAACGATATTGTCGACATGACCATTTGTTTCATCTAAATAAATACCTCGTTTTAACCAAATAACTTTTTCAAGATTTAAGTATTCTTTCAATACTTGTTCAATTTGTTCTCTTGAAAGTTGAGGGTTTCGACCTTCAGATAATAAGCATTCCTCTGTTGTAATTAGTGTACCTTCACCATCAACGTGAATAGAACCACCTTCAAGAACGAAATCTGGTAGGCGATAACGATCGCTCATTTCTAACTCACAGATTTTTTGGGCAACTTGATCATCTTTATCCCAAGGGAAGTATAAGCCGTCTTCAAGACCACCCCATGCGTTAAATGTCCAATCAATTCCACGAACATCGCCTTCATCATTTACAACAAAAGTAGGTCCGGAATCACGTACCCATGAATCGTCATTGTCGATTTCAACTACACGTACTTGTTCAGGTAACATGTGACGAGCATTAGCATATTGCTCGCTTGATGCTCCAACTGTAACTGGTTCGAATTTAGAAATCGCTGTTGCGACATCAACAAATACTTTTTGTGCTGGTTTTCCACCTAGACGCCAGTTATCAGGGCGTTCTGGCCAAATAATGTAACAACCACGGTGTTTTTCAAATTCTCCTGGCATGCGGAATCCATCTTTCTTTGCTGTACTATCAATGACTTTCATGTTCTACCTCTCCTTTTACCTGATCTTTTGTCTCAACGCTTTGTTTTTGTCTTCTTGCAATCTTGATGCAGATTTCACCTATAATTACGGCTAAAACAGAACCAATTAAAATCGGTATTTTTTCATCCATTTCGGCAGCTGATCCGTTTAAAGGTACTGCAGAGAAAATCAATGTAATGATTAATAACACCATTGGTACGTATGTCATTAGTCTAATTAGAACTGGCCCACCAGGAACTTTAAATGGACGTTCTCTGTCAGGGTCAATTCGACGTAATTTAAGGAATGCAGGGAACATCATAATATAAGATGCTAGAAGTGCTACTACATTCAATGCGAAAAATGCCCAGAAAATATTTTCATTCGGAATTAAAGGAGCCGTTACAATTAATACAGATGCAACGATACCGTTGATGATACTTGCTCCAACTGGCATATCATTTTTCTTGCTTGTTTTTCCAAATGCTTTAGGTAAATCATTATGACGAGCTGCATACATTGCTACATAGTTTACTCCAAGTGCCCAAGAGATAAGGTTTGCTGCAAGTGTATACATAAACATAATACCTATGATGATGACAAATGGGTTAATGCCACCAAGCATAATGATGAAGCTATCAACTAAACCACCAGAAGTAGAAAGTTCGCTTGTAGGAATAGCTGCTCCCATACCGAATGCTGCAAGTAAATAGAAAACAGCAATTAAAACTCCACCATAGATAATGGCTTGTGGAATTTGTTTTTTGGGATTTTCCATACTGCTTGCGAATGAAGTTACTACTTCAAAGCCTAAGAAATTAAATAGAATAACAGAAATGAAAGACAAACTTGTTACATCAAAACTTGGTAATAAAGCTGCACCAGAGAAATCATTAGCAAGTCCATTTGTGAATGCGAAATAAATACCAATTCCACCAAGGCTAAGCATAATGATTAATTTACAGAATGCAGCAGCATTCAGAATCCATTTACTGTCGCTGACTGGATAGCAGCTAACCATAACAACAGCCCAAACAAAGATTAACTGAATGGCAATATTAACAGGCGTGCTAAGATTAATTGAGAAAATCTGCTTGAATACTTCCATAAATAGAACAGCTAAGCTTGCCATCCAAAGCGGGTAGTTAATCCAATATAGCCAAGCAACGCGAGCGCCCCAACTTTTACCGAAGGCTCTTTTTACCCAATCATAAATTCCACCTTCGTCATCGTATGTAGTTCCAAGTTCAGCGGAAATTAAACCATAAGGTAGGAAGAATAGTCCTAGCATGGCGATCCACCAGAAGAATTGTGAAGAGCCGATTGCAGCTGCTGGTGCGGCAGATTCTACAACTAAGATAACAACAACGGCCATTAATACAGCATCAAATAACCTAAATTTTTTCTTTTGCAAAATGCCCACTCCTTTTTTAAGTGGGGGGAGGGAAGTGTAGTTTCCCTCTCCTCATTATTTGTGATAGAAAGCGTAAAATTAAGTGTGGTGTCTAGCTCCAGCCTCCAGCAACTAGTGGACTTCACACTCCTCCTTACGATAAGTCAACATCGAATCGCTTATCAGCTCTTCGTGTATCCTTTATCTCGTTCGGTATGCTCCAGTCCATACGTTGCTAAACGGAGGCTTTCGCATTTCAATTTAGCTCATCACCAGTTCTTTCACTTTAGGTTCTTCATTCTTTGTGTAATAAGAAGGGTTCATGAAGTAAACCAGTAATGCACGCATTGCAGTTAGACGGTTTTCAGCTTCATCAATAACGATTGAGTAGTCTGCATCTAACACTTCATCTGTTACTTCTTCGTTACGAGTTGCTGGTAAGCAGTGCATGAATTTTACATGTGGAGCTGCTTTGCTAATCATTTCAGCATTTACTTGGTATTTAGGGAAGAATACGTTCATACGTTCTTCTTCAGAAAGCTCAGCTTCGTATAAGCCATACCAAACGTCTGTATAGATGAAGTCTGCTCCAGCAAGTGCGATATCAGCATCTTCTGTTACTAAGCAGCTACCACCAGAGATTTTGCAGTTTTCTTCAGCGATTTTTAAATGCTCTTCACGTAATTGGAATCCTTTTGGTCCGAAGTGAACGAAGTCCATACCAAGTTTCGTAGCCATGAACATTGTAGAAGCACAAACTTGAGTAGCGTCACCTACGAACACGATTTTGCAATCTTCAATCTTTTTACCTGCTGGTAGATGCTCGAACATTGTGATTGCATCACCTAGTTCTTGTGTTGGATGGTTATAATCAGACATACCATTGATTACTGGAATAGTTGAGTTTTCAGCAAGTTCAACAACTGTTTCATGGCGTTCTACACGAGCCATCATAATGTCTACTAAGCGGGAAAGTACGCGAGCTGTGTCAGCAACTGATTCATGTCCGCCAAGTTGGATTTGACCAGGAGCTAAATATTGTGCGTGGCCACCAAGTTGAGTCATCGCTGTTTCAAAAGAAACACGAGTACGAGTAGAAGACTGTTCAAAGATCATACCTAATGTTTTATTTTTTAATAATTCAGGATAATAGCCGTTTTTAATAGATTGTTTTAATTCCAAACCAAGTTCAATTAACTGTACAATTTCTTCTTTCGTAAAATCTTTAGTATCGATGTAATCTCTTTTCATAACTTCTGTCACCTCATTAAGTATTTTTGTGAATCTCTTAACATACGTATGTACTAACTTGCTACAACTAGAGTATAGGCTAGATGCAAGCTATTTTGGAATAGGAAAACGGCTTTTAGACACAGACGGTATGAAGCTGTAACCTGATACATTTTGTGTAACAGAGTAACAAATTTCACGATAAGAGGTTATTAATTTATGAGAGTGGGTATAAGATGCCTTTGCTTGATTGGAAAATTATGATAGGGTAAATAGAGTTAGTTTCTTAATATTCGGAAATATTAAGGTTGGTAAGGGGGAGGAGTAGTATGGTGGAATTTCGAAAAAAAGTTTCTCGTTTTCAAAGGCAGATAAGTGAAGAAACCACATTTGAAGAAGCTGCTGCTTTATTACTAGGGCAGAAATTCACCCTATTGCCGGTAACAAATAAAGAGGGCATATTGCAAGGTGTGTTTACGAGACGAAATATGCATCAAATGATTATGGATGAAGTAAAACTCACTACTCCAATTCGAAAGTATATAAAAAACCATGTTATAACGATTAACATCGAAACCCCGTTTGATGAAATAGTGGAATTAGCAAAGACGAGTGAGGTTGGAACAGCAGTTGTCGTGGATGAGGATAATAGAGTGATTGGGTTGTTTTCCAAAACAGATATGGTATTGTCGCTTTTTGAATCAACGAACTTTTTAAAAGAGCAGCTTGAAACCATTATTCAACATGCTCATATAGGTGTCATCATGACAGATGAACAATTACATATTACGTATGTGAATGATCTTTTGCATCGAATGAGCGGAAAGAATGCTAATCAAATGCTTGGAAATCAACTTCATTATGTTTTTCCTGAATTTAAAGCTCCATTACAATCGAGTCAAAATTATATGTCTATAACACTTCGTAATAGTAAAGCGATTGCTTTCTTATCTCCTTATCAAAGAAATGCTATGGAGAAAGGATTTATTGTACTATTTCAAGAGACGCCCGAATTAGAAAGAATGGCGGAAGAGCTAGAAACAGTTAAAAGCTTAAAAACAACGTTACAAACAACATTAAATCATGCTTATGATGGCATTATTACAATAGATGAAAAACGGATTGTTCAGATGGTGAGCCCGTCATTGTTACAGTTATTTCGTTTACAAGAGAAAGATGTATTAGGTAAAGTTGTTTCAAAGGTTTTGCCAGAATTACAGCTAGCTCATGTATTTGAAACACAAGAAGCAGATTTCAGCGATTTTGAGGAAGAGCAAGGTATTAAGTACATTGTCCATCGCATTCCAATTATTCATGATGGAAAAGTCATAGGTGCGATTGGTAAAGTGATGTTTCGACAATTAAATGAAGTAGGTCAACTATTTAAGAAATGGCAGAAAGCAGAGCGTAAAGCGGACTACTACCATAAACAATATAAGCAGACAGAAACAGCTAAGTATACATGGGATCAAATCTATTCAGTTGATACTCAAATGGATAAATTGAAGAAGAGTGGAAAAAAAGCTGCCAAAGGTCGGTCGACTGTTCTTATCCGCGGTGAAAGCGGAACGGGTAAGGAATTATTTGCCCATGCGATTCATTCGAGTAGTGCAAGAAGAGATGATCGTTTTGTAATTGTTAATTGCGCGGCCATTCCTGAGGATTTGCTAGAATCAGAGTTTTTTGGTTATGAAGAAGGAGCCTTTACAGGAGCCAGACAGCGAGGGAAAATTGGGAAGTTTGATTTAGCTAATGGAGGTACGTTATTTCTAGATGAGATTGGTGATATGTCTCTTACGCTACAAGCGAAACTACTTCGTGTCTTACAAGATCGAGAGTTTTATCGTGTAGGTGGAACTGCGAAAATTCAAGTAGATGTTAGGATTATAGCAGCAACGAATCGAGACTTAGAACAAATGGTGAAGGATGGTTTGTTCCGGGAAGATTTGTATTATCGCTTAAATGTTATTTCGTTACACGTACCACCACTTCGTGAAAGAAAAGCCGATATTGAGCATTTGATTGTGCATATTATGGAAGAATTAAATCGTGTTCTTGAAACAAGTATTACGGGCTTTGATCAAGAGGCTAAGAAAACGATGTTATCTTATCATTGGCCAGGTAATGTTAGAGAATTAAAGAATGTGCTAGAGCGTGCGATGACATTCGCTGAACATGGAAGCATCCAAATTGAAGATTTGCCAGAGTATATGCTTAAACAAATCGAGAGAAAGCAATTAGAGCAACCAGATACGACGATGTTTGAGGATGCGGAGATTAATGCAATTAAGAAAGCGTTAAAGCAAACAAAAGGGAATAAAGCAGAAGCTGCTAGATTACTAGGAATTAGTCGATCCAGTCTTTATGAGAAATTAAAAAAATATCAATTAACGAATGCAGGTGTCCTATAAATGGACACCTTTTTTCATGCATGTATTTGGGATAAACAAGTTAGGTGGTATGAGGTAGCGATAGAATGACTATATATGCTTTGGCATAGGAATTGCATTTTATGAATAAAAGATTTTTATAGAAGCGAAGGAGTGTATAGTGATGAAACATCCATATTTAAATGAAGAACATGAAATTTTCCGCGCATCTTTTAGAAAATTTTTAGAGAAAGAAGCGTATCCATATTATGAGCAGTGGGAAGAGGATCGTATCATTCCACGATCATTTTGGAAGAAGATGGGTGCACAAGGTTTTCTATGTCCGGATATTCCAGAAGAGTACGGTGGCAGTGATGTGGACTGGGGTTTTTCTGTAGTTATTAATGAAGAAATCGAGCGTGTTGGCTCAGGGACAATTGGGATTGGGCTGCATAACGATATTGTTGTTCCTTATATTACGGCATATGGAACGAAAGAACAGAAAGAACGCTGGCTACCGAAATGTGTAACAGGGGAATGTATTACAGCGATTGCTATGACAGAGCCAGGTGCTGGTTCTGATTTAGCTGGGATTAGTACAACGGCTGTATTAGATGGAGATCATTATATTGTAAATGGTCAAAAAACATTTATTACAAATGGTATTCATTCGGATTTAATTGTTGTAGCGGTGAAAACCGATACGAAAGTAGTTCCAAAACATAAAGGTGTAAGTTTAATAGTTATTGAAAGAGATACACCTGGTTTTTCACGCGGTAGAAAATTAAATAAAGTCGGCCTACATTGCCAAGATACTGCAGAGTTAATATTTGAAGATTGTAGAGTTCCTAAAGAGAATCTACTAGGAGAAGAGGGAAAAGGTTTTATTTATTTAATGGAGAAGCTACAGCAGGAACGACTTCTTGTTGCGATTGGCGCACAAATTTCGTCCGAAGAAATGCTTTCTTCAACTATTGAATATGTAAAATCACGTAGTGCTTTCGGTAAGAATATAAGTCAATTTCAAAACACGCAATTCAAAATCGCTGAAATGGCGACGGATATTCAAATGAGTAGAGCGTTTCTAGATTCTTTAATAGCAGAGCATATAGCAGGAGAAAATGTTGTAACAAAAGTATCGATGGCAAAGTGGAAGTTGACAGAGGTGGCAAGAGAAATAGCGACTCAATGTATGAAATTGCATGGTGGCTATGGATATATGGAAGAATATCCGATTGCTAGAAGATATCGTGATATTCCAGTAGCGAGCATTTACGCAGGAACGAATGAAATTATGAAAACGATTATTGCGAAAAATTTAGGCTTATAGAAAGGGAGAGAACAAGAATGAGACAAGCGGTCATTGTGGAAGGTATAAGAACACCTGTTGGAAGACGAAATGGTTATTTAAAAGATTTTAGAGCGGATGATTTAGGTGGGCTTGTTATTAAAGAGTTGGTTAACAAATCTGGAATCGATCCTCATTTAATAGATGATGTCATTTTAGGGTGTGTGACTCAGGTCGGAGAGCAAGCGAATGATATTGCAAGAGTAGCGGCGTTAATTGCTGGTTTACCTATCGAAGTTCCAGGAACGACGATTGATCGTCAATGTGGTTCTAGTCAGCAAGCAATTCATTTCGCTGCACAAGCCATTCTTGCTGGTGATATGGATATTGTGATTGCTGGAGGCGTGGAAAGTATGTCACGCATTCCAATGGGATCGAATTTTCAAGGTGTGAAACCGAGCGAACAATTACGTAGTCAGCACGAAATTATTAATCAAGGATTATCAGCGGAAAGAATAGCAGAACAGTACGGGTTTACAAGAGAAGATCTTGATGCTTTATCTGTTGAAAGTCATGAAAAAGCATTAAAGGCACAAGAAGCGGGCTATTTTGATAAAGAAATTATGCCTGTATCTGTAACTGTTGGAGAGGGAGAAATAGAAATTGTCCGACATGATGCAGGTCCACGAAAAGGAACAACAGTAGAAGTGTTGAGTGGATTAAAACCAGCATTCCTAGAAGGTGGATCTATTCATGCAGGTAATGCTAGTCAAATTAGTGATGGAGCAGGAGCGCTACTTATTATGAGTAGAGAGAAAGCTGAAGAACTTGGAATGAAGCCTCGTTTCCTTATCCATACGAGAGTGGTCGTAGGTTCTGATCCAACCTTAATGTTAACGGGTCCTATTCCAGCAACACAAAAAGCATTACAGAAATCAGGTTTATCGATTGATGATATAGATGTATTCGAAGTAAACGAAGCCTTTGCCTCTGTTACTCTTGCATGGCTGAAAGAAACAGGTGCTGATCCGAAGAAATTAAATCCTTGTGGAGGGGCTATTGCACTTGGGCATCCACTAGGGGCAAGTGGTGCGAGATTAATGTTAACTATGATGAGTGAGCTAGAAAGAACAGGTGGTCGCTACGGATTACAAACGATGTGTGAAGGCTATGGCATGGCAAATGCAACGATTATAGAAAGATTAGATTAATAGACGGGAGGCAATTAGAATGAGTATGACAATTGGGAGTATCTTTGAATTAACGGTACGCAATTATCCAAACAAAGAAGCGTTATATGATATTAGAAGTAATAATCGCTACACATATAAAGAGTGGAGTGAGGAAGTGACTCGACTGGCAAATGCGTTAAAGGGGCAAGGAGTGAAGAAAGGAGACCGTGTTTCTACATTTCTTTATAATCGTGAAGAGTTGGCAACAACCTTCTTTGCATGCGCTAAGCTGGGGGCGATCTTTAACCCAATTAACTTCCGTTTAATGGCAGAGGAAGTAGCTTATATTTTGGAAGATGCGACGCCGAAAGTGGTACTTTTTGAACAAGCTTTAGAAGACGTAGTAGCAAAAATTGAACATCGTTTCCCTCATATATCTTTCTGGTATACCGACGATGAGGCACCAAACTATGCAGTAGACTATGAAGTGAAAGTAAAACAAGCTCCCACTGAAGAAATTATGGAAGATATGAATGAAAATGATGATTATGCGATTATGTACACTAGTGGTACAACTGGAAGACCTAAGGGGGTTATTCATCGTCATCGTGATATGGTCGAGCAAAGTATGCTAGCGATTCAAAATACGAAAATAACGTTTAATGATCGTGGTTTAATTATTGCTCCAATGTTCCACTGTGCGGAATTACATGTTGCTTTTTTACCACGCGTTCATTCAGGAGCTTCGAATGTAATAATGCACCAATTTAATCCAGTTAAGACTCTTGAAACGATTGAGAAAGAGCGCATTACTAAGTTTTTTGCCGCTCCAACTATGTGGAATATGTTACTGCAAGAGAACTATGAGAAATATGATCTATCTAGTATGAAGCTAGGGCTGTATGGTGCGGCTCCAATGGCTCCAGTTTTAGTAACAGCTTGTCGTGAGAAACTAGGCGTTCAACAAGTACAAGCCTATGGTATGACTGAGATGGGACCAGCTATTACATTTCTAGCTGAAGATGATCAGATAAGAAAAGCAGGTTCAGCAGGAAAAGCCTGTCTCAATCACGAAATACGAATTGTGAGACCAAATGAAGATGGTCCATCAGAACCAGATGATGTAGTACCAAATGGTCAAACAGGAGAAATTATCGTTCAAGGTCCATGTGTTATGAGAGGATATTTCCAAAGAGAGGAGGATTCTAAGAAAGCGCTTTATAAAGGTTGGTATCATTCTGGTGACATTGGTTATCTGGATGATGAAGGCTATTTATGGGTGAAAGATCGAGTGGACGATATGATTATTAGTGGTGGCGAGAATGTATATCCAAGAGAAGTAGAAGATTTGCTTTATGAATATCCAGGTGTTCTAGACGTTGCTGTTATTGGTCAACCAGATGAGCACTGGGGAGAAATCGTAACTGCCTTCATTGTGACAAAGGATGAGACGATGACAGCGGAAGATTTAGAAGCTTATTGCAAGAACAGTGAGAAGCTCGCGAATTATAAGCGACCTAGGAAGTATATATTCTGTGAAACAATGCCTCGTAACGCGAGCGGGAAAATACAAAAGTTCATACTGAGAAAGCAATTAGAAGATATTCTTTCGAGTGATAATGCCGCACGTTAATCTATAAATAAGCAAAGAGGGTAATTGTGTTAGCTACTTTGATGTCACCAGCATCGTGAATATGCAATATATTGAAGTTCTTATAAAATTGAAGGGAGTAAGGCTCTATGATGAATGTGCCTTTAACAGTTGGATCGCTTCTAGAAAGAGCAGAAAAATATTTTGCGAAGAAACAAGTTATTTCACGAACACACTCAAGGATTCACCGATTGACATATAAGGAAATAGGAGAACGTACTCGTAAACTAGCTCACGCTTTAGAAGGATTAGGGGTGAAGCGAGGAGAGCGCGTTGGAACACTTGCTTGGAATCATCACCGTCATTTAGAGGCTTATTTTGCGGCTCCTGGAATGGGTGCAGTCCTGCATACAATTAATATTCGTCTCTCACCGGAAGATATTACCTACATTATTAATCACGCGGAAGATCAAGTGTTACTAATTGATGAAGATATCCTACCTCTAGTAGAAAAAATACATCACCATTTTAAAACAGTTAAAGCATATGTGATTATGACTGATCAAGAAGAATTGCCAGAAACATCCCTCAGCCCTGCTTACTCCTATGAGAAACTAATTGAAGATAAAGATCCAAACTATGCATTTGCTACAGATATTGATGAGAATGAACCAGCGGGTATGTGCTATACATCTGCTACAACTGGTAAGCCAAAAGGAGTTGTATATACACATCGTGGTATTGTGCTTCATACTTTTGCTTTAGGATTGACTGATACGGTAGGTTTATCTGAAAGTGATATTGCGATGGCTGTAGTACCAATGTTTCATGTGAATGCGTGGGGAATGCCATTTGCATGTACATGGTTTGGAAGCACGCAAGTTTTTCCAGGACCTCAGTTTCATCCGAAGTTACTAGCTGAGTTAATTGAACAAGAAAAAGTAACAGTAACGGCTGGTGTACCAACAATATGGATTGGGTTACTACAAGTGTTAGAGCAAGGAAACTATGATACATCTTCTTTGCGAGCGGTTCTTTGTGGAGGTTCAGCTGCTCCGAAAGGAATTATTCGTATCTTTGAAACAAAATATAAAATCCCATTCCTTCATGCGTACGGCATGACTGAAACAACGCCAATTGCTTTATTATCTAGAAGAAAAAGCTATCAAACTGATTTAAGTGAAGAAGAATTATTAGATCTTCGTGCAAAACAAGGCATGTTAGTGCCGGGGCTAGAAATGAAAGTTATTGGTGATAAAGGAGAAGTAAAGTGGAATGGCGTTGAAATGGGTGAACTGCTCATTCGTGGTCCATGGATTGCCAATGAATATTATAAAGATGATCGTACGAAAGATGCGTTTAAGGATGGGTGGCTTCACACCGGAGATGTCGCTGTTGTTGATGAAGAAGGAGTGGTCAAGCTAGTTGATCGCACGAAAGATTTAATCAAGAGCGGCGGTGAATGGATTTCATCCGTCGACTTAGAAAATGCGCTAATGGCACATGAAGCTGTTCTTGAAGCGTGTGTAATAGCGGTTCCACACCAAGAATGGCAGGAGCGGCCGATAGCTTGTGTTGTATTGAAGGATGCTTATAAAAACAAAGTAGAGAAAGAAGAACTGCAAGAATTTATAAGACCTCAATTTGCGAAATGGTGGCTACCAGATGATGTCTTATTCTTAGATGAAATTCCGAAAACATCTGTTGGTAAATTTCAAAAAATGGCTCTTCGTAAGCAAGTGAATGAACAATTGAATAATATGGCTTAATTATAGATAGACAAATTAAAGAGAGAAGAGGATGATAGAATTCTTTTCTCTCTTTTTTTGAGGTGGTCAGAATGAATAAATAGCTTTATATGGCTACTTATCGTATATTATTGATAGATTTTTAGAATGGTGGTAATATCTATCAAGGAATCTCTGCGTTAGATGATATACAGAATAGTTGTATAAAATACGGAATTTTTTAATTATACAGAAATATTGCGGACTGAGTCAGAAAGTGGGGTATTCAAATCCGGGATAGTAAATGTTGATCTAGCTAAGGGGTTTTGTGTTCTTACAATACTGAATATTCGACATATTCAAGACCGAAACAAAGTGAGTGATGGGATTGTTATTTAATTCGTTTGAGTTTATCTTTTTGTTCCTTCCAATTGTTTTTAGTGGGTATTTTCTGTTGAATCATTTCAAGCAGAAGCAGCTATCTATTTATTGGTTAGTGGTGTCGTGCTTATTTTTCTATGGATATTTTAATCCAAGTTATTTAATTTTAATTGCATTTTCGATTTGTTTTAACTTTTTGATGGGACGCTTAATAATCGATACTTCGGTGTTGAAAAGGCGTAAGTTATATTTAACGATAGGGATTTTATTTAATGTAGGTTTATTGGGTTATTACAAATATGCAGATTTCTTTATTAGTAACGTAAATGCGGTTGCAGGTACAAACTTTCACTTGCTACATTTAGTTCTTCCTCTAGGATTAAGTTTTATTACTTTCCAAAAAATCGGCTATTTAGTAGATGCTTATCGACATGAAACGAAGAAATATAGTTTTTCTACATTTGCTCTTTTTGCAACATTTTTCCCACAATTAATTGCTGGACCAATTGTGCAACATAAAGAGATTATTCCTCAGTTCGAAGAGGAGAAGAATCGACGTATTAACTGGAATAATGTTTCTATGGGGCTTTTTATTTTCTTCATCGGTTTGGTTAAGAAAGTAGCTATTGCTGATACGGTTGCTATTTGGGTAAATGATGGCTATCTACACTATCAAGCGTTAACGTTTGTCGAGTCATGGATTACTTCACTTTCATATACTATTCAGCTTTATTTCGATTTTAGCGGTTACTGTGATATGGCAATTGGTTTAGGGCTACTCTTTAACATTAAACTACCAATTAATTTTAACTCTCCTTATAAATCAAGAAATATAAGAGACTTCTGGAAAAGATGGCATGCAACGTTAGGGAGATTCCTTACACAATATTTGTACATTCCATTAGGAGGAAGTCGTAAAGGTGAAGTTTTAACATATGTGAATCTATTTTTAGTTTTCTTTGTTAGTGGATTTTGGCATGGAGCGGGTTGGACCTTCATTATTTGGGGAACGCTACATGGTTTGGCTTCCATAGTTTTAAGGTTATGGTCAAAAACAAAGATTACACTGCCTTATTGGGTATCGTGGTTTATTACTTTTCAATTTGTAAACATTGCGTGGGTATATTTTCGAGCTACGACTGTTGAACAAGCGAATACAATTCTCTTAAAAATGTTTCAACCAAACTGGCATGAAATGACTACATTTTTTACACATCCGATGAGACATTTCGTTCAGTCTGCAACATTTGATTTTAATCTTTTCACACTGAATAACCCAAAAGTTGCGATTCTAACGATTATCCTTCTGTTACTTGTTGCTTTCTTTGCGAAGAACTCTATTCAATGGCTAGAACAATTTAAATTACAATGGCGTTACATCTTCACATGTCAATTGTTGCTGTTATTTGTTTTGGTCACTGTATTTTATATGCAAAGAAACAGTGTGTTTCTATATTTCAATTTCTAACTAAGGTGTGATTACATGAATTCGAAGCAATGGATGATACGATTGGTTCTTACAACAATTGTCGTTGTAGGTATACCGGCTTTTGGGGTAATGGGCTTTAATTACTGGATAGACCCTCTTTGGAATTTTGAGCACAAAAATGATTATAATGATTATCAAGTGGGCTTTGATGAAAGACAACAAAAAACAAATTATATCAATAGTAGAAAGTTCGATTATGACAGCTTATTAATAGGAACTAGTCGAGTAACGTATATGGATTCTCGTGAATTTAAAGGTGAGAAAGTATTTAACTATTCTCTTAGCTCTTTGCATATTGATGAGTATTTACCTTTCATACAATATGCAGCGAAGAAGAAGGGAGAAGATTTTGATACGATTTATATGGAACTCTATCAAAATTCATATAATGCAGGTGAAGTTACTAACACAGGAAGAGCAGCGTCTATATATATAGATATAGCAGAGAACCCTTTTTATAAATTCACATCGCTATTTTCTGAGAAAACACTAGAATCGGCTATTACCAATTATGAGATTTCGAAAGAGAACAAATACGATGGTCCAAGAAGCTATACAAGAGATAATGTAGCTCAAACTTCTTTTTCGAATGAGCGTTTGCCTATTATTTTAGATAAGTTCGAGGAGTCCTTTAATAAGAGAGCGAATCAGCCAGTCGCCTATAATGAAAATTATAAGAAACGTTTAATAGATTTGAAGAATGCTTTTCCAAATACAAAATTCGTTGTGTTCACCGATCCAATGCCTGAAGAAAGGTTGAATACTATTCTATCAAGTCCTTATCATAGAGATGCGTATAATCGTTGGTATAAGGAAATGGTAGATGTATTTGGGGAAGTATATAGCTTCCAAGGAAGCACACCTGTAACTACTAATATGGATTACTTTTTTGATGCATTTCATTATTATCCAGTAGTAGGTGATATGATGATGCAAGCTATGCAACACCCAAAGGAACATACCGATATTCTTCATATCGTAAATAAGAATAACTTAACTACTTATTTACAAGAAGTAGGACAGGAATAGTGATAATTATCTTCTATAGAGCCTTGCGGTGAAGCAGGGCTCTATTTTTCTATATTAATCTAGTAATTTTTTTGAAAAAATACTTGTGCTTCTTAAGTCAGCGTGGTATATTTATATTCGTTGCTGCTGAATGACAGCTTATCATCATGAATATGTTGAAAAAAGTCATTGACACGCGAGTGACGAAATGTTATATTATAAAAGTTGCTTCTGATAGCAACGAAAATAATATTAAAAAAGTTATTGACAGTGAATAACTTAAGTGATATTATATAAAAGTTGCCACAACAGCAACGGAATGATC
>NZ_HG428749.1 GCF_000380245.2 Bacillus massiliigorillae | reverse complement strand
TGGAAATATATCTATAATATCGTATAATTTACAATTACAACCAGTGAAATCGTAATAAACCATTTCTTTTTAATAAAAATTGGAAAAAGAGTATAAATAAATATAAAAATTGGCGAATATAGAAGGGTACGACAAGGCACCCGAGTTGCACAACGGTGTTTTTTCTCATATAATTATAGTCAAATATAGTCAAAGTCAGAAACCGAATAGTCAACATCATCTTAGAATATACAGAAAGTCGGATTGGAGGAGGGCAGATGAAAAACATATCTGACATAATTGAAAACTATTTGAAGCAAGTTCTTAATCAAAGTGAGAAGGAAATCGTCATTATAAAGCGAAGTGAAATAGCAGACAAGTTTCAATGTGTTCCTTCACAAATCAATTATGTTATAAATACCCGTTTTACAACTGAAAAAGGATATGTTGTTGAAAGTAAGCGAGGTGGTGGTGGTTATATACGTATTGCCAAAGTAAGATTGTATGACCATGCTCATGTAATCGATCAGCTACTTCATCTTATTGATGATAAACTGCCTCAACAAATGGCTGAAAACATGATTGTTCGATTAGTCGAAGAAGAAATTATTACTAGTCGTGAAGCAAAGCTTATGCTAAGTGTAATAGATCGATCAGTAATAATGATTGATTTACCATTCCGTGATGAACTTAGAGCGCGGATGATGAAAGCGATGCTTACGAGTTTAAGATATCAGTAATTGTTATAAAGAGGTGATTCGGATGATTTGCCAGGAGTGCAAACAAAAACCGGCTACTCTTCATTTTACAAAGATTATTAATGGGGAAAAAACAGAAGTTCATTTATGTGAAAAATGCTCCCAAGGGAAAAGCGACATACTCATGATTGATGCTGGTTCTAACTTTTCTATTAGTAGCATATTGGCCGGTCTATTAAATATTGATCAAGGTTTTACATCAACACAGCAAAATCCTTTCGTAAATGGAAATGATATTCGCTGTGATCATTGTCATTTGAGTTATTCACAGTTTGCACGCGTTGGTAAATTTGGATGTTCTTCATGCTACGATTCATTTAGTAAGCAACTAGAGCCAATTTTAAAGCGACTTCATGGTGGAAATTCAACACATACTGGTAAAATACCGAAAAGAATTGGTGGCAACATCTCGCTTCGAAAAAAAATTAATGACCTGAAACAAGAGTTGCAGATGAGTATCTTACAAGAGGAATTTGAAAATGCAGCTGAAATAAGAGATGAAATTCGTTCCCTTGAGAAAGAAGCGAAGAGCTCCGAAGAAAGGAGTGATTTGCTTTGAGTTTGCAAAACTTCTTGAATCAGGCACTAAGTTCTTGGATGAGCGAAGAAGGACCTGAATCAGACATTGTTTTAAGTAGTCGAATTCGATTAGCTAGAAATTTAAAGAATTATACATTTCCTCCTATGCTTGAGAGAGATGAAGCTTCAGAAATCATTGAGATTTTTGAAGGAAAATTGGAACATTTGAAGAATGAAAAACATATGGAAACTCTTATCATGGCAAATATGAATCCATTAGAGAAATTAATGCTCGTTGAAAAGCATTTAATTAGTCCATATTTAGCTGAGAATTCACATTATGGTGTGAGCCTACTTTCTCAAGATGAAAAAATTAGCATCATGATTAATGAGGAAGATCATTTGCGAATTCAATGCATTTTATCAGGTTTACAATTATCTGAAGCACTAGAAATGGCTAATGGTATTGATGACGTTATTGAAGAGCAAGTTGATTATGCCTTTGATGAGAAACGAGGATATTTAACAAGTTGTCCTACGAATGTAGGCACAGGCTTGAGAGCCTCCGTAATGATGCATTTACCAGGACTCATTCTTACCCAACGAATGAGTCGAATTATACCAGCTATTAACCAATTAGGTTTAGTTGTTAGAGGAATTTACGGTGAGGGAAGCGAAGCTTTAGGCAATATCTTTCAAATATCGAATCAAATCACATTGGGTAAATCGGAAAGTGACATAGTAGAAGATTTAAAGAGCGTTGTACAGCAGTTGATAACACAAGAAAGATTGGCTAGAGAAGCATTAGTCAAATCCTCAAACATACAATTAGAAGATAGAGTATTTAGGTCGCTAGGTATTCTTTCAACCGCTCGAATTATGGAATCAAAAGAAGCAGCTAAATGTTTGTCCGATGTTAGATTGGGTATAGATTTAGGGTATATAAAAGATATCTCTAAAACCATTCTTAATGAACTTATGATTTTAACTCAGCCGGGTTTTCTACAACAGTATGCAGGCGGAGTTCTAAGACCACAAGAGAGAGATTATCGCCGAGCAGCTTTTATTAGAGACCGTTTGAATATGGAAACACATAAAGAGTGAGGAGGAAATACTTATGATGTTTGGAAGGTTTACTGAGAGAGCCCAAAAGGTTTTAGCATTAGCACAAGAAGAGGCAATTCGATTAGGTCATAACAATATTGGAACTGAGCATATCCTACTTGGACTTGTTCGTGAAGGTGATGGTATTGCAGCGAAAGCTTTATATGCACTTGGCTTAGGTGCTGATAAAATCCAGAAGGAAGTTGAAACATTAATTGGTCGTGGACCAGATGCGAAGCAAACGATTCACTATACTCCTAGAGCAAAAAAAGTCATTGAACTTTCAATGGATGAAGCAAGAAAGTTAGGACACTCTTATGTAGGTACAGAGCACATCCTTTTAGGATTAATTCGTGAAGGAGAAGGAGTAGCTGCAAGAGTGTTGAATAACTTAGGAGTGAGCTTGAATAAGGCTCGTCAACAAGTGTTACAACTTTTGGGTAGTAATGAATCAGCAGGTCATCAAGGTAATACTTCTGCAACAGCTAGTACTCCTACTTTAGATAGTTTAGCACGCGATCTTACAGTGATTGCCCGTGAAGGTAGTCTTGATCCAGTTATTGGTCGAGGTAAAGAAATTCAACGTGTTATTGAAGTGTTAAGTCGTCGTACAAAAAATAACCCTGTTCTTATCGGAGAGCCAGGTGTAGGTAAAACGGCGATTGCAGAAGGTTTGGCACAACAAATTGTAAATAATGAAGTACCAGAGATTTTACGTGATAAGCGTGTTATGACACTGGATATGGGAACGGTTGTTGCTGGTACGAAATATCGTGGTGAATTCGAAGACCGTTTGAAGAAAGTAATGGATGAGATTCGTCAGGCAGGTAACATTATTCTATTCATTGATGAGCTGCACACACTTATTGGTGCAGGTGGAGCAGAGGGTGCAATTGATGCATCTAATATTCTTAAGCCATCATTAGCGCGTGGTGAGCTTCAATGTATTGGTGCAACAACACTTGATGAATACCGTAAGTATATCGAGAAAGATGCAGCACTTGAGCGACGTTTCCAACCAATTCAGGTGGATGAGCCATCTGTAGAAGAATCAATTCAAATTCTACAAGGACTACGTGATCGCTATGAAGCACATCATAGAGTATCTATTACAGATGATGCCATTGAAGCAGCTGTTAAACTTTCAGATCGTTATATTTCAGATCGCTTCTTACCAGATAAAGCGATTGATTTAATAGATGAGGCGGGTTCTAAAGTTCGTCTTCGTTCATATACGACTCCTCCAAATCTGAAGGAGTTAGAATTGAAGCTTGAAGAAGTACGCAAGGAGAAAGATGCAGCCGTTCAAAGCCAAGAGTTTGAAAAGGCGGCTTCATTACGTGATACAGAGCAACGACTACGAGAAAAATTAGAAGATACTAAGAAAATCTGGAAAGAGCAACAAGGTAAGGAAAACAGTGAGGTAACAGTGGATGATATCGCAACAGTTGTATCTAACTGGACTGGTGTTCCTGTTACGAGACTCGCACAAACAGAATCTGAAAAGCTTCTAAATATGGAAAACATCCTTCATAAACGTGTAATTGGGCAGGATGAAGCTGTTATAGCAGTAGCAAAAGCAGTACGTCGTGCACGAGCAGGCTTGAAAGATCCAAAACGTCCTGTGGGCTCATTTATCTTCTTAGGACCAACAGGTGTAGGTAAAACAGAGCTTGCTAGAGCGTTAGCTGAGTCAATTTTTGGTGATGAAGATGCCATGATTCGTGTAGATATGTCTGAGTACATGGAGAAACACTCAACTTCTCGTTTAGTTGGTTCACCTCCAGGATATGTAGGATACGATGAAGGTGGTCAATTAACAGAGAAAGTACGCAGAAAACCATATTCAGTTGTATTACTAGATGAAATTGAAAAGGCACATCCAGATGTGTTTAACATTCTTCTACAAGTACTTGAAGATGGTAGATTAACGGATTCTAAAGGACGTACAGTAGATTTTAGAAATACCATCCTTATAATGACATCCAACGTAGGTGCTTCAGCACTACAAAAAAATAAATATGTTGGTTTTAACATTCAAGATGAGGGCCAAGATTACAAAGATATGAAGGGCAAAGTAATGGAAGAGCTGAAAAAAGCATTCCGTCCTGAATTCCTAAACCGTATCGATGAAATGATTGTTTTCCACTCTTTAGAGAAGAAGCATTTAGAAGAAATTGTTCAATTAATGACAAAACAGCTTGTTACTCGTTTAAAAGAACAAGATATTCACGTAGAGTTATCTGATGCAGCTATAGCTAAAATTGCGCAAGAAGGATATGATCCAGAGTATGGTGCTCGTCCGATTCGCCGAGCTATTCAGAAACACGTAGAAGATCAGCTTTCTGAAGAGTTACTAAAAGGTAATGTTCATAAAGGTCAACGTGTGAAAATTGATATGGAAAACGGTGAATTTGTAGTAAAGCCTGTAGAAGAAGTAGCTTCAACGAGTAAATAACCTATCAAAACGCACAGAGCTTTATAAGCCCTGTGCGTTTTTTAATCTTTTTGTAAGAAAACCTTAATCTTTTTTTAAGAAAACTTTTCTATAATAGTTTTAGGCGTATATTATGGAGGTATCGACGCCTTCCTGAAATAAAAAAAGTATGTTTAAGAAAATATTATAAAAACGACATGAATATAAAATAGATTTAATAAAATAAAGGGGGTATTTCATTGGCGAAAAAGAAATCAAAATTCATGTGTCAATCTTGCGGATATGAATCCCCTAAATGGATGGGACGATGTCCAGGGTGTGGGGAATGGAATAAGATGGTTGAGGAAGTTGAAATCGTCAAGCCTCAGCGAAAAGGAGCCTTTACTCATACCCTTGATTCCAGTGGAACACGTGTGAAAGCAGCACCGATTACTAGCATTCAAACCGATCAGGAATCTAGGATGCTTACGGATTTGAAGGAATTAAACCGAGCTTTAGGTGGGGGCATTGTCAATGGTTCACTTGTATTAATTGGGGGCGATCCGGGGATTGGAAAGTCTACATTGTTATTGCAAGTATCGGCACAAATGGCTCAAAAGCAAAAAAAGGTTTTATATGTATCAGGTGAAGAATCTGTTAAGCAAACAAAGCTTCGAGCAGATCGATTAGGAACAGTTAGTGATCACTTATATGTTTTCTCTGAAACAGATATGGATTTCATTGAGCAGGCAATTAATGAAGTGGAACCCAACTTAGTTATTATCGATTCCATTCAAACTGTGTTTCAATCGGAAGTCACATCGGCTCCAGGAAGTGTCTCGCAAGTTAGAGAGTGTACAGCTTCCCTTATGAGAATTGCTAAGACAAAAGGCATTGCTATATTTATAGTAGGACATGTTACAAAAGAAGGTAACATTGCCGGTCCAAGACTATTAGAACATATGGTCGATACCGTTCTCTACTTTGAGGGTGAGCGACATCATACATACCGAATTGTGCGAGCTGTCAAAAATCGTTTCGGATCAACCAATGAAATGGGTATATTCGAAATGAAAGAGCATGGACTTGATGAAGTAGAAAATCCTTCTGAGATTTTTCTAGAAGAGCGTTCTCAAGGAGCGGCTGGTTCAACGGTTGTGGCATCTATGGAAGGAACAAGACCTGTTCTTGTTGAAATACAAGCACTTATTTCACCAACAAGTTTTGGGAATCCTAGAAGAATGGCAACAGGTGTCGATCATAATCGCGTACCGTTGCTGATGGCGGTATTAGAAAAACGTGTAGGATTACTTCTCCAAAATCAGGATGCATATTTAAAGGTAGCAGGTGGAGTTAAATTAGATGAACCAGCTATTGATTTAGCGATTGCTGTTAGCATTGCCTCAAGCTTTCGAGACAAACCAACAAGACAAACGGACTGTATTATTGGAGAAGTTGGTTTAACGGGTGAAGTTCGGAGGGTATCAAGAATAGAGCAGCGAGTACAAGAAGCAGCGAAATTAGGCTTTGAAAGAGTTATTCTCCCTGAAAACAACATTGGAGGTTGGAATCCTCCAAAAGGAATTGAAATAGTAGGTGTTTCTACTGTATCTGAAGCGTTAAAGCATGCATTAGGAGGATAAATATGAGTGAAAAGAAAGCTGAGAAAACAAAATCAGAAATATTGCAGCTTGTGGCTCCTGGTACCCCTTTACGCGATGGCATTGATAATGTTCTCAGAGCAAATACAGGCGGATTAATTGTAGTAGGATTTAATGATAAAGTGAAGGAAATCGTGGATGGTGGTTTCAAAATTGGCTGCCCTTGTACGCCTAGTTCGTTATATGAATTGGCTAAAATGGATGGTGCCATTATCTTGAATGAGGCTGGAGATAAAATATTATTAGCTAATGCACAGCTCGTACCCGATTCGTCTATTCCATCCAGAGAAACAGGGATGAGGCATCGTACAGCAGAGCGAGTAGCTAAAGAAACGAAATCGTTGGTGATTGCTATCTCACAGCGTAGGACCATTATTACTGTGTATCAAGGCAGCTTTCGTTATTCGTTAAAAGATATAGCTGTTATTTTGACAAAGGCAAATCAGGCTGTTCAAACCCTAGAGAAATATAAAGCAGTGTTGCAACAAAGTATTAGCGGTTTAGGGCTTTTAGAATTTGAAGCTTTTGTCACATATGCGGATCTTCTACGGGTACTTCATCGGTATGTTATGTTTATCCGGATTAAGAATGAATTATTGTCATATTTAACTGAGCTTGGTGTAGAGGGAAGGTTAATTCGCTTACAGATGAATGAAATCATTTCTTCACTAGAAGAAGAAGGCGAATTAATTGTGAAGGATTATTTATGTCCCCAAAGTGCGGACGCTAAGGACGCTTTACTTAAACTTAAAGAACTATCCTATCAACAATTTTTAGAAGATAGTACGATTCTGAAAGTGCTTGGGTATAATGGGTACGTTCCACTTGATGAGATGATTACGCCAAGAGGATACCGCATACTTCATAAAATCCCGAGACTTCCGGCACTTATTATTGATAACTTAGTACAATCCTTTGCCGATTTTAATGCCATTATGAACGCTACAGTTGAAGAACTGGATGATGTTGAAGGAATT
Source organism: Bacillus massiliigorillae (assembly GCF_000380245.2). Lineage (GTDB taxonomy): Bacteria > Bacillota > Bacilli > Bacillales > DSM-1321 > Bacillus_AD > Bacillus_AD massiliigorillae. The sequence goes on along the minus strand of NZ_HG428749.1, from coordinate 53,719 downwards.
GGGGAAGTTAGAGCGAAGAAGATTAAAGAAGGCTTGCGTTTGATAAGAAACTATATGCAGGCGGAAAGATCGATGTAATAGATTATATGAGTATACGTAATATATAATAGTTCATTTCAAAAAAACAATCTAAACTTTACGAAAAAGTGAAACTTTTTCGGTGTGAAAAACGTACTAATTGGAAGGTATGTCTATTATTAAAAACTGTTGAAGTCAGGTTTTAAAAAAAATAAATTGTTTATAATGTATAAGGGAGGTGAAAAGGATGTTAAAACGTATTATACAAGCATGTTTATTAATTATTGGAGGTACTTTAGGAATGATTTTGATTCCTAAAATATTAATTCTGATAAATGCTGATGATATTAATTATATTAACAATCCTTATGTAACAGCTATTTTAGGTGCAATCATATTTTATCTTATAACTTTTTGGTCAGTAGATTATGTGTTGAATTTCATTAAGTGGATGGAAGAACTGCTTGTTAAAGCACCAATAACCGATATTATTTTTGGTACAATTGGTTTAGTTATAGGACTATTAGTAGCTTTCTTAGTCGGTTTTGCATTATCGTCCATAAATTTACCGGTTGTTAATACAGTAGCTCCAATCTTGATTACTTTGTTGTTCGGATATTTAGGTTTTCAAGTAGGGACGAAGAAGCGGGATGAATTGATTGGCCTGATCAGAAGTGGTAATAAGAAGAAGAGTCAAGAAGTTGAGGAAGATAAATCTCAAGATGCGATGAAATCTACTTATAAGATTCTAGATACAAGTGTTATTATCGATGGTAGAATAGCGGATATTTGCCAAACAGGTTTTGTTGAAGGTACTTTGGTTATTCCTCAATTTGTGCTAGAAGAATTGCAACATATCGCTGATTCATCTGATGCGTTAAAACGTAATCGTGGACGAAGAGGTTTAGATATATTGAATCGTATTCAAAAAGAATTAGCTGTTAATGTAGAGTTCTACGAAGGTGATTTTGAAGATATTCAAGAAGTAGATAGCAAACTAGTAAAGCTTGCAAAAGTGATGCAAGGTATTCTTGTAACGAACGATTTTAATTTAAATAAAGTATGTGAGTTTCAGAACGTACCTGTATTGAATATCAATGATTTAGCAAATGCGATTAAGCCGGTTGTCATTCCTGGTGAAGAAATGAATGTACTAGTTATTAAAGATGGTAAAGAGCAAAATCAAGGTGTTGCGTATTTAGATGATGGTACAATGATTGTAGTAGAAGAAGGTCGAGACTACATCGGTAAACAAATTGACGTAATTGTAACAAGCGTATTACAAACATCAGCAGGACGCATGATTTTCGCAAAGCCAAAATTATTAGAAAAAGCTTTATAGCAAAAAGACGGGGGAATAATTGAATATGTTCTATGAAGTCATTATACTAGCCGCTGGACAAGGCAAAAGAATGAAAGCAGGGAGAAATAAAATATTTCTAGAACTTGCGAATGAGCCTATCATTGTTCAGACGATAAAGGTATTTGATCAAGATCCATATTGTAAGCATATTATTCTTCCTATAAACCCGCAGGAACAACAACTTTTTGAAGACTTAATTAAACAATATCAATTTCAAAAAAACATTCAATTAGTAGCTGGCGGAAAAGAACGGCAGAACAGTGTATATAACGGCTTGAAGTATGTATCAGAAACAGACACGAATATCGTTCTTGTTCATGATGGAGCTCGTCCGTTTGTGAAAAGAGAGTTAATCTACAAATTGGTAGAGAGTGCGAAAGAACAAGGAAGTGCAATCCCAGGAGTACCTGTGAAAGATACAATCAAGAGAGTAAAAGACGGACAAGTGATAGACACTGTGGAACGATCAAGCTTGTGGGCGGTGCATACGCCACAAGCTTTTCGTGTTTCTGTCTTGAAAAAAGCCCATGAAGCAGCTGAAGGAATTGGCTTTCTTGGAACAGACGATGCCAGTCTTGTAGAAGAAGTTGGAGATGTGGTTTATATGGTAGAAGATGATTATGATAATATAAAAATTACAACACCAGAAGACTTATATATTGCTGAAATGATTTTTAGCAAGTTAAGATATAACGGAAAAGGAGAATGAATATGTTTCGAATTGGACAAGGCTTCGATGTACATCAATTAGTAGAGGGAAGACCTTTAATTATCGGAGGCATTACCATTCCGTATGAAAAAGGGTTGCTAGGACATTCAGATGCTGATGTATTATTACATACAGTAGCAGATGCTGCTTTAGGCGCTATTGGCGAAGGTGATATTGGTAAGCATTTCCCGGATACAGACCCAGAGTTCGAAGGAGCGGATTCCGCCAAATTACTGCAACATGTTTGGGTGTTAGTAAAGGAAAAAGGCTATGAACTTGGCAATGTTGATTGCACGATTATTGCACAAAAGCCAAAGATGCTGCCGCATATTGAAGCGATGAGAAGTCGTATTGCTGAGCTTTTAGAAGCACCTGTTGATTTGGTAAATGTAAAAGCAACAACAACTGAAAAACTAGGGTTTACTGGTAGAGGCGAAGGAATTGCCGCTCAAGTAGCTATTCTAATAAAGAAAAAATAAGTAAGTACGCTTTTTTCCATAGTTCTACAGTGGTAAAATGGAGAAATACGTGTACAGAACAACTGTAACAAAAAGCTTAGGAGGCGTAGAAATGAGCAAAGACATCAGAGTTCGTTATGCTCCAAGTCCTACGGGCCATTTACATATTGGTAATGCTCGTACGGCACTATTTAATTATTTATTTGCACGTCACAACAATGGGAAGTTTATTATTCGTATAGAGGATACGGATCAGAAGCGAAATATTGCAGGTGGCGAAGAAAGTCAATTAAAATATTTGAAATGGTTAGGTATGGATTGGGATGAGAGTGTGGATAAGCCAGGTGAATACGGTCCATATCGCCAATCTGAACGTAATGATATTTATAAAGTCTACTATACAGAATTGCTTGAGAAAGGCTTAGCGTATAAATGCTATTGTACGGAAGAAGAATTAGTAGCAGAACGCGAAGCTCAATCTGAAAGTGGCGCAATGCCGATTTATTCCGGGAAATGTCGTCATCTAACTGATGAAGATCGTGAGAAGCTAGAGGCAGAAGGTAGACAACCAAGCATTCGTTTCGCAGTACCTGCTGATACGGTTTTCACTTTCAATGATATGGTTAAAGGTGAAGTATCTTTTGAATCAGAAGGTATTAGTGATTTAGTTATTGTGAAGAAAGACGGAACACCTACGTATAACTTCGCAGTAGCAATCGATGATCATTTAATGGAGATTTCACACGTATTACGTGGAGATGACCATATTTCGAATACACCGAAACAAATCATGATTTATGAAGCGTTAGGATGGGAACCACCAGTATTCGGACATATGACGTTAATCGTAAATGAAAGCCGTCGTAAATTGAGTAAGCGCGATGAGTCAATTATTCAATTTATCGAACAGTATGCGGATTTAGGCTATTTACCAGAAGCTATTTTTAACTTCATCGCATTACTTGGATGGGCACCAGGTGGAGAAGAAGAAATCTTCACGAAGGAGCAATTCATTGAAATTTTTGATGAGAAGCGATTATCTAAATCACCTGCTTTATTCGATACGAATAAATTAACTTGGATGAACAATCAATACTTAAAGAACTTAGATGTAGAACGCTTAACAGAATTAGCTTTACCACACTTAATTAAAGCTGGTAAAATTTCTGAGCCGTTAACAGAAGAGAAACAAAAGTGGGTACATGATTTAATGGCACTTTACCAAGAGAAAATGAGCTTTGGAGCGGAAATTGTTGAACTTTCTGAAGTCATCTTCAAGGATGAGATGGACATTGAAGAGGATGGTAAAGAAGTACTTGCAGAAGAACAAGTACCTGAAGTACTACGTGCATTTGTAGAAGAACTTGATACACTTGAAGCGTTTGAAGCGGGTGCTATTAAAGCAGCAATGAAAGCTGTTCAAAAGAAAACAGGACAAAAAGGTAAGAAGTTATTTATGCCGATTCGTGTTGCTACAACAGGTCAAACACATGGTCCTGACCTTCCACAAGCCATTGCATTAATTGGCAAAGAAAAAATAAAAAATCGTCTTTTAAGTATTTTAGATTAACAAAGTGTCAAAAATATAATATAGTAATAATTAATTATGAATATTTTGCGTAGATGGAGAGAAGTAAAGAAAAGATGCTTTTTAGAGAGAACCACCACCGGCTGAAAGTGGTTTAAGCTACTCGTTTCTTGAAATGCACTCTGGAGTCTTATACCGAACAGGGATCTAAGTAGGTATAGGCGGCCTCATACCGTTATTATGATGAGTTGGGAAGAGAATGACATAGTGCCATATCAATTCCAAACAGAGTGGAACCGCGCTAATTATGCGTCTCTGTCAGTAGACAGAGGCGCTTTTTTGTATTGCATCAAAGGGGTTTGGGGGGATTCACTTGTTTAAAGTGCTGAAAGAAGATATTGAAGTTGTTTTTGATCAAGATCCAGCAGCAAGAAGCTACCTAGAAGTTATTTTAACCTATGCAGGTCTACATGCGATTTGGGCACACCGACTTGCACATATGTTTTACAGAAATAAAATTTATTTCTTAGCTCGTGTTATTTCACAAATTAGTCGTTTCTTTACCGGGATAGAAATCCATCCAGGGGCAAAAATCGGTCGTAGGTTCTTTATAGACCATGGGATGGGAATCGTAATTGGAGAAACATGTGAAATCGGTGATAATGTTACGATATTCCAAGGTGTAACACTAGGCGGTACAGGGAAAGAAAAAGGAAAGCGACACCCAACAATAGAAGATAATGTTCTGATTGCTACAGGTGCCAAAGTGTTAGGTTCTATTACAGTCGGGGAGAATTCTAAAATCGGTGCTGGCTCAGTAGTGCTGAAAGAAGTTCCGGCAAACTCAACTGTAGTAGGTATTCCAGGGAAGGTCGTTATCCAAGATGGTGTTCGCTTGAAGCGAGATTTAAATCATGGGGATTTACCAGATCCAACAGGAAATCGTTTTAAGAAATTGGAGCAAGAACTAGCTACAATGAAAGAAGAATTAGAAAGTCTGCGTACTGAAAGGAGCAAGGAGCATGACTATCAAAATTTATAATACATTAACTAGGCAGAAGGAAACGTTTCAGCCCTTAGAAGAAGGTAAGGTGAAGATGTATGTGTGCGGTCCTACCGTATACAACTTCATTCATATTGGAAATGCTCGTCCGCCTATTGTATTTGATACGGTTCGTAAGTATTTACAATTCCGTGGTTATGATGTGAACTATGTATCGAATTTCACGGATGTTGACGATAAATTGATTCGTGTGGCAAACGAGTTGGGTACTGATGTACCAACTGTTGCTCAACGTTTTATTGATGCCTACTTTGAAGATGTTCAAGCGTTAGGTTGCAACAAAGCAGATGTTCATCCACGTGTAATGGATAATATGGATATCATCATTGAGTTTGTTCAAGCACTAATCGATAAAGGCTATGCTTATGAATCAGAAGGTGATGTATACTACCGTACTCGTCAGTTTGATGGATATGGAAAACTGTCGCATCAATCAATTGATGATTTACGTGCAGGAGCTAGAATTGAAGTAGGTGAGAAGAAACAAGATCCTCTAGATTTTGCTTTATGGAAAGCGGCAAAAGAAGGAGAGATTTCATGGGATAGTCCTTGGGGTAAAGGACGTCCGGGATGGCATATTGAATGCTCGGCAATGGCGAAGAAGTATTTAGGTGAAACAATCGATATTCATGCAGGTGGGCAAGATTTATCATTCCCTCACCATGAGAATGAAATTGCTCAGTCAGAAGCACTGTCAGGTAAGACATTTGCGAAATACTGGATGCATAATGGTTATATAAATATTGATAACGAAAAAATGTCTAAATCACTTGGAAACTTCGTGTTAGTTCATGATATTATCAAGCGTCATGATCCACAGGTACTTCGTTTCTTCATGTTATCGGTTCATTATCGTAATCCGATTAACTATAGTGATGAGTTATTAAATAATGCGAAAGCGGCATTAGAGCGTTTGAAAACGTCTTATCATAACCTGAAGCATCGTGAAGATATGGCTACGAACATTAGTGACAACAATGCAGAATGGTTACAAAAAATCCAAGATATTCATAACCAATTTATCGTGGATATGGATGATGATTTCAATACAGCCAATGCGATTTCTTTATTATTCGAGCTTTCTAAGCAAGCGAATTATTATTTGATGGAACAACATACGCATACGGATGTTATTACAGCTTTCACTGAAGAATTCGAGCAGTTATTCCAAGTGCTTGGTTTATCATTGCAACAAGAAGAAGAACTTCTAGATGAAGATATCGAAAAGTTAATTGAAGAGCGTATTCAAGCTCGTAAAGATCGTAATTTCCAAAGATCAGATGAAATTCGTGATCAGTTAAAAGCGATGAATATTATCTTAGAAGATACTCCTCAAGGAACGAGATGGAAAAGAGGATAAGCGTGAATAATGAATACAACGAAATAAAACCTATAGAACTAAATAGTTTGGCTTTGGCTTATATGGGAGATGCTGTATATGAAAAATATATACGGCATCACCTACTTCTTAAAGGAGCAGTCAAGCCTAATCTATTGCATCGAGAAGCAACTCGCTTTGTTTCGGCTAAGGCGCAGAATCAATTCATACATTTTCTATTAGATGAAGGGATATTATCTGAAGAAGAACAAGGGGTTGTAAGAAGAGGACGAAATGCCAAATCGGGGAGTGTTCCAAAGAATACAGATGTACAAACATACCGATATTCAACGGCTTTTGAAGCATTGATTGGTTATTTATATTTAAGTAATTGTATAGAGCGGATGGAAGAAATTATTAGAATGGGGATCAACTTCACAGAAGAGAAGAAAGAATTGAGGTGAGAACGCTTCATGAGTGAAGAATTCATTATTGGTAGAAACCCAGTATTAGAGGCGTTAAAGTCAGAAAGAGATATTAATAAAATCTGGATTGCTGAAGGATCACAAAAAGGGTCCATGGGACAAGTGATTAACTTGGCGAAAGAAAAGAATGTGCTTACGCAAATTGTTCCTAAAAAGAAAATTGATGCGATGGTGGATGGTATTCACCAAGGTGTTGTAGCTGCAGTTGCAGCTTACCAATACGCAGAATTAGATGATTTATTTGCACTTGCAGAAAAGAGAAATGAAGCGCCTTTCTTTTTAATTTTAGATGAAATTGAAGACCCTCATAATTTAGGTTCGATTATGAGAACAGCGGACGCGACAGGTGCACATGGCATCATTATTCCAAAACGCCGAGCGGTTGGTTTAACAGCAACAGTAGCGAAAGCATCGACAGGAGCCATTGAGTATATTCCAGTAGCACGTGTGACGAATCTGGCACGAACAATTGAGGAGCTACAGAAACGTGGGCTTTGGATTGTTGGAACGGATGCGAAAGGTAGCGATGATTATCGTACGCTAGATGGAGCTATGTCTATTGGTGTCATCATTGGTAGTGAAGGACGAGGCATGAGCCGAATTCTACGAGAAAAATGTGATTTCCTTGTTCATATGCCGATGGTTGGCAAGGTAACATCCTTAAATGCTTCGGTAGCAGCTAGTCTTCTGATGTATGAAGTGTATCGAAAACGTAATCCCTTGGGGCAGTAAGTTATGAGAAATATCCTATTAGTAGACGGCTACAATATTATAGGCGCCTGGCCGGAGCTTAAAGTATTAAAAGATCGAGATCTTTCAGCAGCACGTGATCGACTAATAGAAATTCTAGCAGAGTATAAAGCGTATACTGGTTATCAAGTAATTGTTGTTTTTGATGCCTATTTTGTTCAAGGCTTAGAAAGAAAATATAAAAATTACAACATTGACGTGATTTATACAAAAGAGAATGAGACAGCAGATGAACGAATTGAAAAACTTGCGATTGAATTGAGTAACATTCAAACGCAAGTTCATGTTGCTACTTCGGATTTTACTGAGCAATGGGCGATATTCGGACAGGGGGCATTGCGAAAGTCAGCACGTGAACTTTTACATGAAAGTAAATATGTCTCTCGGGAAGTAGAGAAAAAGGTGAAAATACAGTCAAAAGCAAAGCCGACTTCTAAGATTCCACTAACAAAAGAAGTAGAGGAAAAATTTGAAAAATGGCGCAGAGGACAATTTTGACATATTGACGTCGAAAAAATCACTACTGTATAATAATTCTAACTATGTGTGGGGCGGGGGGTTTAGGATTGGTTGCTGAATACGGACATAAAATAAGCGAAAAGTATTTACATCATGATGATGACATACTGGTAGAGCTTGTTCACAAAGGGGAAAGTGAAGCTTTAGATTATTTGATTCATAAGTATCGTAATTTTGTACGAGCGAAAGCGCGTACATACTTTCTTATTGGTGCAGATAAAGAGGATATTGTTCAAGAAGGAATGATTGGTCTTTATAAGGCCATAAGGGATTTTAAAGGCGATAAGCTGACATCATTTAAAGCTTTTGCTGAAATATGTATTACAAGACAGATTATAACCGCAATTAAAACGGCAACACGCCAAAAACATATTCCGTTAAATTCGTATGTTTCTTTGGACAAGCCTATCTATGACGAAGAATCCGATCGAACGCTTTTAGATGTAATATCAGGGGCAAAAATATTAAACCCAGAAGAGTTAATTATTAATCAAGAAGAATTTGATGATATTGAGTTGAAGATGGCAGAACTGCTAAGTGATTTAGAACGAAAAGTATTGGCACTCTATTTGGATGGTCAATCTTATCAAGAAATTTCAGAAGAGTTAAACCGTCATGTCAAATCCATCGATAACGCACTTCAAAGAGTGAAACGTAAACTTGAACGCTATTTAGAAGTTCGCGAGATTTCTCTTTAAAGTCCTTCCGAATTAATAGTGATATATAACCTTCCATAAATTCCTATATATTACTTCATCCCGTTGACATTATAATATAGTCATGATAAGGTTTTAGGGACATATTTTTAAACTTAAGCAGGTGTTTATATATGAGAACCAAAGTGATTCTCGCTTGTAAAGATTGTGGTTCCAGAAATTACTCTACTGAAAGTAGCAAAATTTCTAAAACAGAGCGTCTTGAAATAAAGAAGTTTTGCAAAACTTGTAACGCTCACACACTTCATAAAGAAACAAAATAAATCATTTCGACGCACTCATTTATGTGGAGGTTAGGAACATGCAACGCTTGACCGATTTTTTTCGTGGCGTAATCCGCGAGATGAAAAAAGTAAGCTGGCCAAAGAGGAAAGAGCTTGCTAGCTATACACTTATAGTTCTTAGTACAGTAGTATTTATGTCATTATTCTTTACTGTAGTTGACTTAGGTATTTCTGAACTTATTCGTCTAGTAACGAAGTAACTCAGAGGTAATTTGTTACCGGTATTGAATAAGTTATTCGTAAAATAGTCATAATAGTGATAGAATAAGATGTATAAAAAAGCCCGGTAAACGGGTTTTTTAATTTGGGAAAAATAAACAATCGATTGATGATTTGTTATATGAGTTTTAATATTTTTAAGCCTAATTAGATGAATTTAAGGCAGGGAGGGAAGGACGTAACGTCCTGAATTAAATGGAAAAGAATTGGTATGTTGTACACACTTATTCTGGTTATGAGAATAAAGTAAAAGCAAACTTGGAAAAACGTGTAGAATCTATGGGAATGCAAGATAAGATTTTCCGAGTGGTAGTTCCTGAAGAGGAAGAAACAGAGATCAAAAACGGTAAGAAAAAAGTAGTGAAGAAGAAAGTTTTCCCTGGTTATGTTCTTGTAGAAATCATCATGACAGATGATTCTTGGTATGTTGTTCGTAATACACCAGGTGTAACTGGTTTCGTTGGATCAGCAGGTTCAGGTTCAAAGCCAACTCCACTTTTACCTGAAGAAGTAGTAGCACTACTGAAACAAATGGGTATGGATGAGAAACGCTTTGAAACAGATTATGAACTTGGTGAAACAGTGACAATTAAAGAAGGTCCATTTGCTTCATACTCAGGTACAATTGAAGAGCTTGATGGAGATAAGGCAAAACTGAAAGTTTTAGTTAATATGTTCGGTCGTGACACGAAGGTAGAACTAGATTTTAACCAAGTCGAAAAATTATAATGAGAAAAAAACTTGCTATCTAGCTATAGAAATGATAAAATTTCCTAGGTCAGTATGTCTCAATGATTAGAGACCTGAACAATTGTTTAGTTCTTTATTTCAATAATATAAAGAATATATGAGTGGGAGGGGAACGAGCCCCTATTACCACATCACGGACTTTAAGGAGGTGTGTCTCGTGGCTAAAAAAGTTATCAAGATTGTAAAACTTCAGATTCCTGCAGCTAAAGCTAATCCAGCTCCACCAGTTGGTCCAGCACTAGGTCAAGCAGGTGTTAACATCATGGGTTTCTGTAAAGAGTTCAACGCTCGTACTGCAGAACAAGCTGGTCTTATCATTCCTGTAGAAATTACGGTTTTCGAAGACCGTTCATTTACATTCATTACGAAAACTCCACCTGCTGCTGTTTTACTTAAAAAAGCGGCTGGAATTGAGTCTGGTTCTGGTGAACCAAATCGTAAAAAAGTTGCAACAGTTAAACGCGACAAGGTGCGTGAGATTGCTGAAACTAAAATGCCTGACCTAAACGCTGCAAACGTTGAGTCTGCAATGCGCATGGTTGAAGGTACTGCACGTAGCATGGGTATTGTCATCGAAGACTAATCCTTTGTGAAATAGTTAAACGTTTCTACGGGGTTGCGGATTTCATATGGTTATTCGCAACCTTTTTCGTGGGAGGCTTATACCGTTAAAACCACATTATTAGGAGGATTTAAAATGGCTAAAAAAAGTAAGAAATATGCAGAAGCTGTAAAGCTTGTTGATAAAACAAAAGCTTATACTGCTGTTGAAGCTATCGAATTAGTAAAGAAAACAAACTTTACTAAGTTTGACGCAACAGTTGAGGTTGCTTTCCGTCTTGGAGTAGATCCTAAGAAAGCTGACCAACAAATTCGTGGAGCTTTAGTTCTTCCGAATGGAACTGGTAAAACTCAACGCGTATTAGTATTCGCTAAAGGTGAGAAAGCTAAAGAAGCTGAAGCTGCTGGTGCTGACTACGTAGGCGATACAGACTACATCGCTCAAATCCAAAAAGGTTGGTTTGAATTTGATGTAATCGTTGCTACACCTGACATGATGGGTGAAGTTGGTAAACTTGGTCGTGTATTAGGACCTAAAGGTTTAATGCCAAACCCTAAAACAGGAACTGTTACTTTCGATGTAACTAAAGCTGTTAACGAAATCAAAGCTGGTAAAGTTGAATACCGTGTTGATAAAGCTGGTAACATCCATGTTCCAATCGGTAAAGTTTCTTTCGAAGACAACAAATTAGTTGAAAACTTTGCTGCAATCAACGAAACTTTATTAAAAGTTAAACCTGCGGCTGCAAAAGGTACTTACATGAAAAATGTAACTGTAACTTCTACAATGGGCCCTGGAATTAAAGTAGATCCTTCTACTTTCTAATCAACGAAAAAATGCATTTGACATTCATAGGATGAATGTTATATAATCATTTTTGTTGAAAAAATGAATAACATTTGTACCGTAGACAGTAGGTGTTCTATTTAGAACTTAATATCCTGCCGAGGTAATTTCGATATATATAGTCATTTGACTGTGTTCTGGAATTTACTACCCTCATGTCTCGTTTAAGATTTGAGGGTTTTCTTTTTAACCGGTATAAATGTATTTTTAAGCAAATATACAGGAGGTGTAAACCATGAGCAGTGCTATTGAAGCAAAAAAACAGATCGTATCAGAAATCGCCGACAAGATGAAAGCGAGTAAATCAACAATCGTTGTTGACTACCGTGGACTAAATGTTGCTGAAGTTACTGAACTTCGTAAACAACTTCGTGAGGCTGGAGTAGAATTCAAAGTCTACAAAAACTCACTTACACGTCTTGCTGCTGATTCAGTTGAGCTATCTGCATTAAACGAAGCTCTTACTGGTCCAAATGCAATCGCATTTTCAAACGAAGATGTAGTTGCACCTGCGAAAATCCTTAACGATTTCGCTAAAAAACACGAGGCTTTAGAAATTAAAGCAGGTGTTATCGAAGGTAACGTTGCTACTCAAGAAGAAGTTAAAGCTCTTGCTGAACTTCCATCACGTGAAGGTCTTCTTTCTATGTTGCTTAGCGTACTTCAAGCACCAATTCGTAATCTTGCTCTTGCAACTAAAGCAGTTGCAGATCAAAAAGAAGAACAAGGCGCGTAATTACTACGTTGCATTTGAATATGTTTGACCATGAAAATTACTATTAGGAGGAACAATATAATGACTAAAGAACAAATCATCGAAGCAGTTAAAAATATGACTGTTTTAGAACTAAATGACCTTGTAAAAGCGATCGAAGAAGAGTTTGGCGTAACAGCTGCTGCACCAGTAGCAATGATGGGCGGAGCTGCAGGCGGAGACGCTGCTGCTGAAAAAACTGAATTTGACGTTGTTCTAGCATCTGCTGGCGACCAAAAAATCAAAGTTATCAAGGTTGTACGTGAAGTTACAGGTCTTGGACTTAAAGAAGCAAAAGAAATCGTTGATAACGCTCCAAAAGCACTTAAAGAAGGCGTTTCTAAAGAAGAAGCTGAAGAACTTAAAGCTAAACTTGAAGAAGTTGGAGCAAACGTTGAAGTTAAGTAATATTGCTTAAAAAAAGCTCGCTGGATTCAGCGAGCTTTTTTTGCCTTAAGTCTTGCGAACTGCTAAGATAAAGATGTTCTCCGTTGCTTCACCACTAATTATCTAAACTTCCATTAATCCTTTCTAAAGGAGGAGTGTCCTTTGACAAATCATTATTATTCCAAAAATCCCAGCACGGAAAGTAATCCGAAATACTGGGAATTTACTCTCAGAGGGAAGAACTTCCGTTTTAAAACTGATAACGGGGTTTTCTCGAAGAAAGAAGTGGACTTTGGTTCGCGCTTGTTAATAGAAACTTTTACTTATCCAGATGATGTAGAAGGCGGACTACTAGATGTGGGGTGTGGTTATGGTCCAATTGGACTTAGCTTAGCAAACGCTTATCAAGATTTAGTAGTTGAAATGGTTGATGTAAATGCGAGAGCGATTGAGCTTGCGAAAGACAATGCAGCTTCTAATGGAATATCTAATGTAAAAATATACGAGAGTAATGTTTTAGAAGGAGTAACGAATACATCCTTTGCAGCTATTTTAACGAATCCTCCTATTCGAGCAGGGAAAAGTGTTGTTCATGAAATCTTTACAAAGAGTTATGATCACTTATGTTCAGGCGGCGAACTTTGGGTAGTTATCCAAAAGAAACAAGGTGCGCCTTCTGCCATGGAAAAGATGGAATCGTTATTCGGTAACGTTGAAGTAGCAGTGAAGAAGAAGGGTTATTATATACTTGTTTCTAAAAAAAATTGACTCTAATTTAGGGCTATGTTAATATTATAAAATGCATATATATAGTTTCTACTCAAATTCTCTAAATTTAATCGTATAAAACATGAATAAGTGGGAAATATATATAAAATAATAGTTCGTTTTATGTGAATTGTGGTTTTGAAATAAAACCATTTTCTTTTTGTCTTAGGAGAATATTTCGATATTCCTTAAGATAATAGATCCTTAATAACGCTTGATTTGAGGGGTGAATCTGTTGACAGGTCAACTTGTTCAGTATGGACGACACCGCCAACGCAGAAGTTATGCACGCATTAGCGAGGTGCTAGAATTACCAAATCTTATCGAAATCCAAACAGCTTCTTACCAAAATTTCTTGGATGAAGGCTTAAGAGAAATGTTTAAAGATATTTCTCCAATTGAGGATTTCACAGGAAACCTATCGCTGGAATTCATCGATTACAGCTTAGGTGATCCTAAGTATTCAGTAGAAGAATCTAAAGAGCGCGATGTAACTTATTCAGCGCCTCTACGTGTGAAAGTCCGTCTTGTTAATAAAGAGACAGGGGAAGTAAAAGACCAAGATGTATTCATGGGCGATTTCCCTCTAATGACGGAAACAGGTACATTTATTGTAAATGGTGCAGAACGTGTAATTGTATCACAGTTAGTGCGTTCACCAAGTGTATACTTTAGTAAAAAAGTAGACAAAAATGGTAAGCAAGGCTTTACAGCAACTGTTATTCCTAACCGTGGTGCATGGTTAGAGTATGAAACAGATGCGAAAGATGTTGTTTATGTTCGTATTGATCGTACTAGAAAGCTGCCTGTAACTGTATTGTTACGTTCACTAGGCTTTGGTTCTGATCAAGAAATTATCGATCTTATCGGTGAGAACGAATACTTACGTAATACTCTTGAAAAAGACAACACGGAAAGCACTGAAAAAGCGCTTATCGAGATTTACGAGCGCTTACGACCAGGCGAACCACCAACAGTAGAGAATGCGAAAAGTCTATTAGTATCTCGCTTCTTTGATCCTAAACGTTATGATTTAGCGAATGTTGGCCGCTATAAAATAAATAAAAAGCTTCATATTAAAAACCGTTTATTCGGTCAGCGTATTGCTGAAACATTGGTTGATCCTGAGACTGGTGAAATCATTGTAGAAAAAGATACGGTTTTAGATCGTCGTAATCTTGATCGCATTCTTCCATTCTTAGAAGAAGGTATTGGATTTAAGACATTCAAACCTTTTGGTGGAGTAGTTGAAGATGATGTATTACTGCAATCTATTAAAATCTACTCATCTACGGATGATGGAGAAAAGGTAATTAATATTATTGGTAATGCTAATATCACAGAAGAGATTAAAAATATCACTCCTGCAGATATCATTGCATCTATTAGTTACTTCTTTAATCTATTACATTCAGTAGGCGATACAGATGATATCGATCATCTTGGTAACCGTCGTTTACGTTCTGTTGGTGAATTGCTTCAAAATCAATTCCGTATTGGTTTATCTCGTATGGAGCGTGTTGTTCGTGAAAGAATGTCAATTCAAGATACGAACACAATTACACCACAGCAATTAATTAATATTCGTCCTGTTATTGCGTCTATTAAAGAATTCTTCGGAAGCTCTCAATTATCGCAATTCATGGATCAAACGAATCCACTTGCAGAGTTAACGCATAAACGTCGTCTATCTGCATTAGGACCTGGTGGTTTAACGCGTGAACGCGCTGGTATGGAAGTGCGTGACGTTCATTATTCTCACTACGGTCGTATGTGTCCTATCGAGACTCCAGAGGGACCAAACATTGGTTTGATCAACTCATTGTCTAGTTATGCAAAAGTAAATCGTTTTGGTTTTATCGAAACGCCATATAGAAAAGTTGACCCTGAAACAGGAAAAGTAACGGATCGTATCGACTACTTAACTGCTGATGAGGAAGACAATTATGTAGTAGCACAAGCGAACGTTCGTCTATCAGATGACGGCACATTCCTAGATGATGAAGTAGTTGCTCGTTTCCGTGGTGAAAATACGGTTGTTCCAAATGATCGTGTTGACTACATGGACGTATCACCTAAACAGGTAGTATCAGCAGCAACAGCTTGTATTCCTTTCTTAGAGAATGATGACTCTAACCGTGCCCTAATGGGAGCGAACATGCAACGTCAAGCTGTTCCATTAATGCAACCTGAAGCACCTATCGTAGGTACAGGGATGGAATATGTATCTGCAAAAGACTCTGGAGCTGCAGTAATCTGTAAGCATCCTGGTATTGTAGAACATGTTGAATCTCGTGAAGTTTGGGTTCGTCGTGTAACAGAAGTTGACGGTGTTGAAACAAAAGGTAACCTTGATAAGTATCGTATGTTGAAGTACATTCGTTCGAACCAAGGTACTTGTTACAACCAACGCCCAATTGTAAGTGTTGGGGATCGTGTAGTAAAAGGTGAAATTCTAGCAGATGGTCCATCTATGGAGAAGGGTGAATTAGCTCTTGGCCGTAACGTGTTAATTGGTTTCATGACATGGGACGGATATAACTATGAGGATGCCATCATTATGAGTGAGCGTCTTGTTAAAGATGACGTATATACTTCAATTCATATTGAAGAATACGAATCAGAGTCTCGTGATACGAAGCTAGGACCTGAAGAAATTACTCGTGACATTCCGAACGTCGGAGAAGATGCGCTTAGAAACCTTGATGAAAGAGGAATCATTCGTATCGGTGCTGAAGTAAAAGATGGAGACTTACTAGTAGGTAAAGTAACACCTAAAGGTGTAACAGAACTTACTGCTGAAGAACGTCTACTTCATGCAATCTTTGGTGAGAAAGCACGTGAAGTACGTGATACATCATTACGCGTACCACACGGCGGTGGCGGTATTGTCCTTGATGTTAAAGTATTTAACCGCGAAGATGGAGACGAGCTTCCTCCGGGAGTAAATCAACTTGTTCGCGCATATATCGTACAAAAACGTAAAATCTCTGCTGGTGATAAAATGGCCGGACGACATGGTAACAAGGGTGTTATCTCACGTATTCTTCCAGAAGAAGATATGCCTTATTTACCAGATGGAACGCCAATTGATATCATGCTTAACCCGCAGGGTGTACCTTCTCGTATGAATATCGGTCAGGTGCTTGAGCTACACTTAGGTATGGCTGCACGCTACTTAGGTATTCATGTTGCATCACCAGTATTTGATGGAGCAACAGAGGAAGACGTATGGTCAACAATTGAAGAAGCTGGAATGGCACGCGATGCTAAAACAATTCTTTATGACGGAAGAACAGGTGAGCCATTCGATAACCGTGTATCTGTTGGTATCATGTACATGATCAAACTAGCGCACATGGTTGATGATAAGCTTCACGCTCGTTCAACAGGACCATACTCACTTGTAACTCAGCAACCACTTGGTGGTAAAGCTCAGTTCGGTGGACAACGTTTCGGTGAGATGGAGGTATGGGCACTTGAAGCATACGGTGCGGCATACACACTTCAAGAAATTCTTACAGTTAAGTCGGATGACGTTGTTGGACGTGTTAAGACTTATGAAGCGATTGTTAAAGGTGAAAATGTTCCGGAACCAGGCGTTCCAGAATCATTTAAAGTATTAATGAAAGAACTTCAAAGCTTAGGATTGGATGTTAAGATCCTTTCTAGCGATGATAAAGAAATAGAAATGCGTGATTTAGAAGATGAAGATGATGTTAACCAATCAGATGCATTGTCATTAGAGTCGGAATCGAAAGCGCCAGTTGTTGAAACAGAAGTTAATACAACAAAGTAAGCACAATTGCACGAGCCTTACGCAAAAAGGGTAAAACCTGGAATCTAAAAGGGAGGTCGGCCCCTTGCTGGATGTAAATAATTTTGAGTATATGAAAATAGGTCTTGCATCACCTGACAAGATTCGTTCTTGGTCATTTGGTGAAGTGAAGAAGCCAGAAACTATTAACTATCGTACTTTAAAACCAGAAAAAGATGGTCTGTTCTGTGAAAGAATCTTCGGTCCAACTAAGGACTGGGAATGTCACTGTGGAAAATATAAAAGAGTTCGCTATAAAGGCGTAGTTTGTGATCGTTGTGGAGTTGAAGTAACGAGAGCAAAAGTTCGTCGTGAACGTATGGGACATATCGAACTAGCAGCACCAGTATCACATATATGGTATTTCAAAGGAATCCCAAGCCGTATGGGACTTGTCTTAGACATGTCCCCTCGTGCGCTTGAAGAAGTAATCTATTTTGCTTCTTATGTGGTAACTGAATCAGGAGCAACTTCTTTAGAGAAGAAGCAACTTCTTTCTGAGAAAGAGTACCGCGCGTATCGCGAGAAATACGGTAACAAGTTCCAAGCTGCGATGGGTGCAGAAGCTATTCGCAAACTTCTATCTGATATTGATACAGAAAAAGAAGTGGAACAATTAAAAGAAGAATTAAAAACTGCTCAAGGACAACGTCGTACAAGAGCAATTAAACGTCTTGAAGTATTAGAAGCATTCCGTAACTCAGGCAATGAGCCATCATGGATGATCTTAGACGTTCTTCCGGTAATTCCGCCAGAACTTCGTCCAATGGTACAACTTGATGGTGGACGTTTCGCAACTTCAGATTTAAATGACTTATATCGTCGTGTAATCAACCGTAACAACCGTTTAAAACGTTTATTAGACTTGGGTGCACCAAGCATTATCGTTCAAAACGAGAAGCGTATGCTTCAAGAAGCTGTTGATGCATTAATCGATAACGGTCGTCGCGGAAGACCGGTTACTGGACCAGGTAACCGTCCATTAAAATCTTTATCGCACATGCTTAAAGGTAAGCAAGGACGCTTCCGTCAAAACTTACTAGGTAAACGTGTTGACTATTCAGGTCGTTCGGTTATCGTAGTAGGTCCAAACTTAAAAATGTACCAATGTGGTCTTCCTAAAGAAATGGCGATTGAATTATTCAAACCATTCGTAATGAAAGAACTAGTTGGTAAAGGTTTAGCTCATAACATTAAATCAGCTAAACGTAAAATCGAAAGATTACAACCTGAAGTGTGGGATGTTTTAGAATCGGTTATTAAAGAACACCCAGTTCTATTAAACCGTGCCCCTACGCTACACAGACTAGGTATTCAAGCATTCGAACCAACATTAGTAGAAGGTCGTGCAATTCGTCTTCACCCGTTAGTATGTACAGCTTATAACGCTGACTTTGACGGTGACCAAATGGCTGTTCACGTACCGTTATCATCTGAAGCACAAGCTGAAGCACGTCTATTAATGCTTGCGGCTCAAAATATCTTGAACCCTAAAGATGGTAAACCGGTTGTTACTCCTTCTCAGGATATGGTATTAGGTAACTACTACTTAACACTAGAAAGAGAAAATGCTGTTGGTGAAGGTATGGTCTTCAATGATACAAATGAAGCATTACTAGCTTATCAAAATGGCTATGTACATCTTCATACGCGTGTAGCAGTACGTGCATCATCATTACAAAACCAAACATTTACTGAAGAGCAAAACAACCAGCTTCTAATGACAACAGTTGGTAAATTGGTATTCAACGAAATTCTTCCTAAGACTTTCCCGTATATCAACGAACCTACTAAAGAAAACTTAGAAGTCAAAACACCTGAACGCTTCTTCATTGAAAAAGGTGAAAATGTAGTGGAAGCTATTAAAGCACAACCACTTAATGAACCATTCAAGAAAGGTATTCTTGGTAATATCATTGCTGAAGTATTTAAACGTTTCAAAATTACTGAAACATCTAAGATGCTTGATAAGATGAAGGATCTTGGATTTAAATACTCAACAAAAGCAGGTATTACTGTAGGTGTTGCGGATATCGTAGTATTAGAAGAGAAAACACAAATCATTCACGATGCTCAAGTAAAAGTAGACAACGTGTTGAAGCAATTCAGACGTGGTTTAATTACAGAAGAGGAACGTTATGATCGTGTAATCTCTATCTGGAGTGCTGCAAAAGACGTAATTCAAGGAAAACTGATGAAATCGTTAAATCGTTCGAATCCAATCTTTATCATGAGTGACTCTGGTGCCCGTGGTAACGCATCTAACTTTACGCAGTTAGCTGGTATGCGTGGTCTGATGGCCAACCCGGCTGGTCGTATCATCGAGTTACCGATTAAATCAAGTTTCCGTGAAGGTTTAACAGTACTTGAATACTTCATCTCTACACACGGTGCTCGTAAAGGTCTTGCCGATACAGCCCTTAAGACAGCCGATTCAGGTTACCTGACTCGTCGTCTTGTAGACGTTGCACAAGATGTTATCGTTCGCGATGATGATTGTGGAACAGACCGTGGTCTTCTTGTATCTGCTCTTAAAGACGGTACGGAGACAATTGAAGCTCTAGAAGAACGTCTAATTGGACGATATGCAAGAAAAACAATTAAGCAT
Source organism: Bacillus massiliigorillae (assembly GCF_000380245.2). Lineage (GTDB taxonomy): Bacteria > Bacillota > Bacilli > Bacillales > DSM-1321 > Bacillus_AD > Bacillus_AD massiliigorillae. Next base: position 33,797 of record NZ_HG428749.1, on the reverse strand, counting down.
CCAGAAACAGGCGAAGTAATCGTACCTGAAAATGGACTTATTACTGAAGATCTTGCAATATATATTGAAAAAGTTGGAATCGAGCAAGTTTGGATTCGCTCTGCATTCACATGTAATACACGTCATGGTGTATGTAAGAAATGTTATGGTCGTAACCTTGCAACAGGTCAAGAGGTTGAAGTGGGTGAAGCGGTTGGTATTATCGCTGCTCAATCAATCGGTGAGCCTGGTACACAATTAACGATGCGTACATTCCATACAGGTGGGGTTGCCGGAGACGATATCACTCAAGGTTTACCTCGTATCCAAGAAATTTTCGAAGCGCGTAATCCGAAAGGTTTGGCGCATATTTCAGAAATCGATGGTATTGTTGTTTCTATTACAGAAGGTAAAGATAAACAGCAGGAAATCGCTGTACAAGGCGTGGTAGAAACACGTTCGTACACAGTTCCTTATACAGCACGTCTGAAAGTAGGCGTTAACTCTGAAATAAAACGTGGTCAAGAACTAACAGAAGGATCTATTGATCCGAAAGAACTTCTTAAAGTAAAAGATACTCTTGCAGTACAAGAATACTTACTAAAAGAAGTTCAAAAAGTATATCGTATGCAAGGTGTAGAAATTGGTGACAAACATATCGAGGTAATGGTAAGACAAATGCTTCGCAAAATCCGCGTAATCGATGCGGGTGAAACAGATGTATTACCAGGTACATTGCTTGATATTCACCAATTTACTGAAGCGAATACTTCAGCGTTGTTAACTGGTAAAGCACCAGCAACTGGACGTCCAGTATTGCTTGGTATTACAAAAGCATCGCTTGAAACTGATTCATTCTTATCTGCTGCATCATTCCAAGAAACAACTCGTGTTCTTACAGATGCTGCAATTAAAGGTAAACGTGATGAATTACTTGGACTTAAAGAAAATGTTATCATTGGTAAGCTAGTACCAGCTGGTACAGGTATGCCACGATACAGAAAAGCAGTTCCAGTATTCGTTGAAGATCAAGAAAAAGAAACACAACCTGTAGAATAAATACGATAAAGCGGTCAGTATATTTACTGACCGCTTTGCTTATAATAAAAAACTATTATGGTTTAAAAGCCAATTAAATCAAATAAATACAGAGTTACGTAATAAATTTGTAGCAAATTTTGAAAAAATAATATTAGATTTTTTAAAACGGAAGTTGACATCCTATATGCATAGGTGATATTATAACAAATGTGCTTCATTGAGATTTGCAAATCAATATATGAAGAGAAGTAAGTTTCTTGTGTTTTTAGTAGTGACCGCGTTATAATAGTAACGTTGTGCTATTTCAATAGAAACTACTAATGAAGAGTACGTACAATCGTACTTGTAGTTGCTATGTTATTTTCAAAAGTAAAACTGTTTTTGTAGATTTCTGCAAAAACTTTGTTTTTGCTCAATTATGAACCACCTGGATGTGTGGTACTAGAACCAAAATGTGAAAGGAGGAAAAATAATGCCTACTATTAACCAATTAGTACGTAAAGGCCGTGAGTCTAAAGAAACTAAATCTAAGTCTCCAGCTCTTAACAAAGGCTATAACAGCTTCAAGAAAGCTCAAACAAACGTTTCATCTCCACAAAAACGTGGTGTATGTACTCGTGTTGGTACAATGACGCCGAAGAAACCAAACTCAGCGTTACGTAAATATGCTCGTGTACGTTTAACTAACGGAATCGAGGTTACAGCTTATATCCCAGGTATTGGCCATAACTTACAAGAACACAGTGTTGTTCTTATCCGTGGCGGAAGAGTAAAGGATTTACCAGGGGTACGTTATCATATCGTACGTGGTGCGCTTGATACTGCTGGTGTTAACAACCGTATGCAAAGTCGTTCTAAATACGGTACTAAGCGTCCAAAAGCTGCTAAGAAATAATAACAATAAACTTAAAATAATTCTTCTTTGAAAGGAGGACATAACATGCCTCGTAAAGGTCCTGTTGCAAAAAGAGATGTATTACCTGATCCGTTATACAACTCAAAATTAGTTACTCGTCTAATCAATAAATTGATGATCGACGGCAAAAGAGGTACAGCACAACAAATTCTGTACAATTCTTTTGAACTTATTCAAGAACGTTCTGGTAAAGAACCAATGGAAGTATTCGATGCAGCGCTTAAGAACATTATGCCTGTATTAGAAGTTAGAGCACGTCGTGTAGGTGGTGCAAACTACCAAGTACCAGTTGAGGTGCGTCCAGACCGTCGTACTACTTTAGGTCTTCGTTGGTTAGTTAACTACACTCGTCTTCGTGGTGAAAAAACGATGGAAGAGCGTTTAGCTAACGAAATCCTAGATGCTGCTAACAACACTGGTGCATCAGTTAAGAAACGTGAAGATACTCACAAAATGGCTGAAGCTAACAAAGCATTCGCTCATTATCGTTGGTAAGATTCGCAGTTTATTTCTAAAATTATTCTTCAATATGGAAGGAGAAATACCAAGATGGCAAGAGAGTTCTCCTTAGCAAAGACTCGTAATATTGGTATCATGGCACATATCGATGCTGGTAAAACTACCACTACTGAACGTGTTCTTTACTATACAGGTCGTATCCACAAAATTGGTGAAACGCACGAAGGTGCTTCACAAATGGACTGGATGGAACAAGAACAAGAGCGTGGTATCACAATCACTTCTGCTGCTACAACAGCACAGTGGAAAGAACACCGCGTAAACATCATTGATACACCAGGACACGTAGACTTCACTGTTGAAGTTGAACGTTCACTTCGTGTACTTGATGGTGCTGTAGCAGTACTTGATGCTCAATCTGGTGTTGAGCCTCAAACTGAAACAGTTTGGCGTCAAGCTACAACTTACGGCGTACCACGTGTTGTATTCGTAAACAAAATGGACAAAATCGGTGCAGATTTCTTATATTCAGTAGGAACTATCCACGATCGTCTTCAAGCTAATGCACACGCAATCCAATTACCAATTGGTGCTGAAGATCAATTCACTGGAATCATTGACCTAGTTGAAATGAAAGCTATCATGTATGGTAATGATTTAGGAACGGATACTACTGAAGTAGAAATCCCTGCAGAGTACAAAGATCAAGCTGAAGAATACCGTGAAAAATTACTTGAAGCGGTAGCTGAACTTGATGAAGAATTAATGGAGAAATACCTAGGCGGAGAAGAAATCACTGTTGATGAGCTTAAAGCTGCTATCCGTAAAGGTACTGTAAACGTTGAATTCTTCCCAGTAATCTGTGGTTCTGCATTCAAAAACAAAGGTGTTCAACCTATGCTTGACGCTGTAATTGACTACCTTCCATCTCCACTGGATGTACCAGCTATCAAAGGTACAATTCCACAATCAGATGAAGAAGTTACTCGTCCTTCAAGCGACGATGAGCCATTCGCTGCTCTAGCGTTTAAAGTTATGACTGACCCTTATGTTGGTAAATTAACATTCTTCCGTGTGTATTCTGGTACATTGAGCTCTGGTTCATACGTACAAAACTCTACTAAAGGTAAGCGTGAGCGTGTAGGTCGTATCCTACAAATGCATGCTAACTCTCGTGAAGAGATTTCAGAAGTACACGCTGGAGATATCGCTGCTGCTGTGGGTCTTAAAGACACTACTACTGGTGATACTCTATGTGACGAAAAGAATCTTGTTATTCTTGAGTCTATGGAATTCCCAGAGCCAGTTATCTCATTATCTATCGAGCCTAAAACAAAGGCTGACTTAGATAAAATGAGTACAGCACTTCAAAAATTACAAGAAGAAGATCCTACATTCCGTGCACATACTGACCAGGAAACTGGAGAAGTTATCATTGCAGGTATGGGTGAACTTCACCTTGATATCCTTGTAGACCGTATGCGTCGTGAATTTAAAGTAGAAGCTAACGTTGGTGCTCCTCAAGTAGCATACCGTGAAACTTTCCGTCAATCTGCTCAGGTTGAAGGTAAATTCGCTCGCCAATCTGGTGGACGTGGTCAATTCGGACACGTTTGGATCGAATTCGCTCCAAACGAAGAAGGAAAAGGATTTGAATTTGAAAATGCTATCGTCGGTGGGGTTGTACCACGTGAATACATCCCAGCAGTACAAGCTGGTCTAGAAGACGCTCTTGAGCGAGGTGTATTAGCTGGTTTCCCTATGGTAGACGTTAAAGCTAAATTATTCGACGGATCTTACCATGATGTTGACTCATCTGAGATGGCGTTTAAAGTTGCCGCTTCTTTAGCTCTTAAAAATGCAGCTAAGAAATGTCAACCAGTTATCCTTGAGCCAGTTATGAAAGTTGAAGTTGTAATGCCTGAAGAGTATCTTGGAGATATTATGGGTAACATTACTTCACGTCGTGGACGCGTAGAAGGTATGGAAGCTCGCGGTAACGCACAAGTTGTTAAAGCGTTCGTTCCACTATCTGAAATGTTCGGGTATGCAACATCTCTACGTTCTTCTACACAAGGTCGTGGAACATTCTCAATGCACTTCGACCACTATGAAGAAGTACCTAAATCAATCTCTGAAGAGATCATCAAAAAAAATAAAGGTGAATAATTGATTTTCACCTTTCATTAAAGTATAACTACTAATGTAAGCAATGAAAGGAGTATTCCTTTCATTGCAACATATAATACTTAAATTTAACTTTTTTCTAATATTAAGGAGGAATTTTCAAATGGCAAAAGAAAAATTCGATCGCTCTAAGCCCCATGTTAACATTGGAACAATCGGTCACGTTGACCATGGTAAAACTACATTAACAGCTGCAATTACAACTGTACTTGCTAAAACTGGTGGAGCAGAAGCTCGTGCATACGATCAAATCGACGGTGCACCAGAAGAAAGAGAACGTGGTATCACAATCTCAACTGCACACGTTGAGTATGAAACTGCTACTCGTCACTACGCACACGTTGACTGCCCAGGTCACGCTGACTATGTTAAAAACATGATCACTGGTGCTGCACAAATGGACGGCGGTATCTTAGTAGTATCTGCTGCTGATGGCCCAATGCCACAAACTCGTGAGCACATCCTTCTTTCTCGTCAAGTAGGTGTACCTTACTTAGTAGTATTCATGAACAAATGTGACATGGTAGACGATGAAGAATTACTTGAGTTAGTAGAAATGGAAATCCGTGACCTACTATCTGAATATGAATTCCCTGGCGATGATATCCCAGTAATCAAAGGTTCTGCTCTTAAAGCTCTTGAAGGAGAAGCTGAGTGGGAAGAAAAAATCAACGAGTTAATGGCTGCTGTTGATGAGTACATCCCAACTCCAGAGCGTGACAAAGAAAAACCATTCATGATGCCAGTTGAGGACGTATTCTCAATCACTGGTCGTGGAACAGTTGCTACAGGACGTGTTGAGCGTGGTGAAGTTAAAGTCGGCGATGTTGTTGAAATCGTAGGTTTAACTGAAGAGCCAAAATCAACTACTGTAACAGGTGTTGAAATGTTCCGTAAGCTTCTTGATTATGCTGAAGCTGGTGACAACATCGGTGCTCTACTTCGTGGGGTTGCTCGTGAAGATATCCAACGTGGACAAGTACTTGCTAAACCAGGTACAATCAACCCACACCAAAAGTTCAAAGCTGAAGTTTATGTTTTATCAAAAGAAGAAGGTGGACGTCACACTCCATTCTTCTCTAACTACCGTCCACAATTCTATTTCCGTACTACTGACGTAACTGGAATCATCCAATTACCAGAAGGCGTTGAAATGGTAATGCCTGGCGATAACATCGAAATGACTGTTGAACTTATCGCTCCTGTAGCTATTGAAGAAGGTACTAAGTTCTCTATCCGTGAGGGTGGACGTACTGTAGGTGCTGGAGTAGTAGCTTCAATCTCTGAGTAATAATAAGCGAAAGCTTTTAAGAAAAAGCAGATGGATTATCCATCTGCTTTTTTATTTCGTTATCATATGTAGAAATTAAAATCATTAGTAATCTAGTGGCAAGGTAACTAAAATTCTAATGAATTGTTAAAGGTTTCTACTATACTTTTTGCCGAGTTTCTTCTATAGTAATAAATGTTGCAAGGCAAAGAAATAAAGGTTTGAAACTTAAACTTGAAAAATGGTTCAGACCTATGTATAATAGAAAAAGTGTGAAACGGAAATAACGAAGAAATAAAGTCTTGCTTTTTTCTTTGGGCTTCTGTATAATAGACAATGTTGGTCTTTGACTGCGATGATGTGAGAGGTTGCTGACACACCCGGCCGCTTTGCCATGGCAAGTGTGTGGGAAATTTTCACGGAGTAATGTCTATTTTCTAAAATAGGCGAAAAGGAGGGAAAGTAATGGCAAAACAAAAAATTCGTATTCGTTTAAAAGCATATGATCACAGAATTCTTGATCAATCTGCTGAGAAAATTGTAGAAACTGCAAAACGTTCTGGTGCGGCTGTATCTGGTCCGATTCCATTACCAACTGAAAGATCTGTATACACAATCCTTCGTGCGGTTCATAAATACAAAGATTCTCGTGAACAATTCGAGATGCGTACACATAAACGTTTAATCGACATCGTGAACCCAACTCCACAAACTGTTGATTCATTAATGCGTTTAGATTTACCATCTGGTGTTGATATTGAAATTAAACTGTAATTTATAAATTAAAATAAAATTTGGAGGTGTTGACTTATGACTAAAGGAATCTTAGGTAAGAAAATCGGTATGACGCAAGTATTTGCTGAAAACGGCGAACTTATCCCAGTAACAGTTATTGAAACTGCTTCAAACGTTGTTCTTCAAAAGAAAACGATTGAAAACGATGGATACGAAGCTGTACAAATCGGTTTCTCTGATAAACGTGAAAAACTTTCTAACAAACCTGAACAAGGTCACGTTAGCAAAGCAAACACAGCTCCTAAGCGCTTCATCCGTGAATTCCGCGGGTTAAATCTTGATGAGTTCGAGGTTGGTCAAGAAGTCAAAGCAACTATTTTCGCTGAAGGCGATGTAGTAGATGTGACAGGAGTATCAAAAGGTAAAGGATTCCAAGGTTCTATCAAGCGCCACGGACAATCTCGCGGACCAATGTCTCACGGTTCTCGTTATCACCGTCGCCCTGGTTCAATGGGTCCAGTTGCTCCTAACCGCGTATTTAAAGGTAAATTATTACCTGGACGTATGGGTGGAGAACAAATTACTGTTCAAAACTTAACAATTGTTAAAGTTGATGCTGAGCGCAACTTACTTTTAGTTAAAGGTAACGTACCTGGTGCGAAAAAATCTTTAATCAAAGTTAAGAGTGCTGTTAAAGCAAAATAATCACAATAAGAAAGGAGGAGCATTAGAAAATGCCTAAAGTTACATTATTTGACCAAAAAGGTTCAAACGTTGGAGAAATCGAACTTAACGAATCAATTTTTGGTATCGAACCAAACCAAAGCGTATTATTCGATGCAATTGTTATGCAAAGAGCTTCTTTACGCCAAGGTACACACAAAGTAAAAAATCGTTCTGAAGTAGCAGGCGGCGGACGCAAACCATGGCGCCAAAAAGGTACTGGTCGTGCACGTCAAGGATCTATCCGTTCACCACAATGGCGTGGCGGTGGTACTGTATTCGGTCCAACACCAAGATCTTACGCTTACAAACTTCCTAAGAAGGTACGTCGTTTAGCTCTTAAATCTGCTTTAGCTACTAAAGTACAAGAAGCTAACATCCTAGTTCTTGAAAGCTTATCTTTCGAAGCTCCAAAAACAAAAGAATTCGTAGCATTCTTAAACAACTTATCAGTAGATACTAAAGCACTTATCGTTACAGCTAATGTTGATGAGACTGTTGCTTTAGCAGCTCGTAACATCCCTGGTGTTACTGTAGTCGAAGCAGCTGGCATTAATGTTCTTGACTTAGTAGGACACAACAAGCTGATCATTACTAAAGCAGCTGTTGAAAAAGTAGAGGAGGTGCTTGCATAATGGACGCACGCGATATTATTAAGCGCCCCGTGATTACTGAACGTTCTTCTGAAATCATGGCTGACAAAAAATACACTTTTGAAGTTGACGTGAAAGCTAACAAAACTCAAGTTAAAGACGCTGTTCAAGAAATTTTCAGTGTTAAAGTTGAGAAAGTTAATATCATGAACTACAAAGGTAAATTCAAACGCATGGGTAAACATGCAGGCTATACAAACAAGCGCCGTAAAGCGATTGTTACTTTAACTCAAGATAGCAAAGATATCGAAATCTTTGAAGCTTAATTTTTTAGAGAAGGAGGGAACTACAGATGGCAATTAAAAAGTATAAACCTACCTCTAATGGTCGACGCAATATGACTGCTTCTGATTTTGCTGAAATCACAACAAGCACTCCAGAAAAATCATTGCTTGCTCCTTTACACAAAAAAGGCGGCCGTAATAACCAAGGTAAGTTAACTGTTCGTCATCAAGGTGGCGGCCATAAGCGTCAATACCGTATTATTGATTTCAAACGCAATAAAGATGGTATACCAGGACGCGTTGCTACTATCGAATATGATCCGAACCGTTCGGCTAATATCGCATTAATTAATTACGTAGACGGTGAAAAACGTTACATCTTAGCTCCAAAAAACTTAGAAGTTGGTATGGAGATTATGTCTGGCGTTGATGCTGACATCAAAGTAGGTAACGCATTACCACTACAAAACATTCCAGTGGGTACAGTTATCCACAACATCGAATTAAAACCTGGTAAAGGTGGTCAGTTAGTTCGCTCTGCTGGTACATCTGCACAATTACTTGGTAAAGAAGGACGCTACGTATTAGTACGTCTTAACTCTGGTGAAGTTCGTATGATTCTTGCTACTTGTCGCGCTACAATCGGTCAAGTTGGTAACGAACAACATGAACTTATTAATATCGGTAAAGCAGGCCGTAACCGTTGGTTAGGTAAACGCCCAACTGTACGTGGATCTGTAATGAACCCAGTTGATCACCCACACGGTGGTGGTGAAGGACGTTCACCAATCGGACGTAAATCACCAATGTCTCCATGGGGTAAACCAACTCTTGGTGCTAAAACACGTAAGAAGAAAAATAAATCCGACAAGTTTATCGTACGTCGTCGCAAAAAATAACGGGGTTGAGCTACGGTTCACAAAACGGACCGTAGGACAATCACGAGAGGAGGTACACTCATGGGTCGCAGCCTTAAAAAAGGACCTTTTGTTGATGATCATTTAATGGTTAAAGTTGAGAAGTTAAACGAAACTGAGAAGAAACAAGTTATCAAAACTTGGTCTCGTCGTTCTACAATCTTCCCACAATTCATCGGTCACACTATCGCTGTATATGATGGACGTAAACACGTTCCAGTATATGTTACAGAAGATATGGTAGGTCATAAATTAGGTGAGTTCGCACCAACGCGCGCTTACAAAGGTCACGCAAGTGACGATAAGAAAACAAGACGTTAACGAGAGGAGGGCATCTCATGCAAGCTAAAGCTGTTGCTAATACAGTTCGTATCGCTCCTCGTAAAGTTCGTCTAGTAATCGATCTTATTCGAGGAAAGCAAGTAGGCGAAGCAATCGCAATTCTTCGTCATACTCCAAAATCTGCATCACCAGTAGTAGAAAAGTTATTAAAATCTGCTATGGCAAATGCTGAGCATAACTACGAAATGGATGTTAACAATTTAGTAGTAAATGAAGCTTTTGTAAACGAAGGACCAACTTTAAAACGTTTCCGTCCTCGTGCAATGGGCCGTGCTAGTGCTATTAACAAACGTACTTCACACATTACTATCGTGTTATCAGAAAAGAAGGAGGGTTAATCCGTGGGTCAAAAGGTCAATCCAATAGGTTTGCGTATCGGTGTTATCCGTGATTGGGAATCAAAATGGTACGCAGACAAAGACTATGCAAATCTTTTACATGAAGATCTTAAAGTTCGTGAATACATCGCGAAACGTTTAAATGACGCTTCTGTATCAAAGGTTGAAATTGAACGTGCTGCTAATCGCATCAACATCTCAGTTCACACTGCAAAACCAGGAATGGTTATCGGTAAAGGTGGTACTGAAGTTGAAGCACTTCGTAAAGCGTTAAACCAACTTACTGGCAAACGCGTACACATCAACATTATCGAAATCAAGCGTGCGGATTTAGACGCTAAACTAGTTGCTGAGAACATTGCTCGTCAATTAGAAAACCGTGTATCTTTCCGTCGTGCACAAAAACAAGCTATCCAACGCTCAATGCGTTCAGGAGCTAAAGGTATTAAAACAATGGTATCTGGTCGTCTTGGTGGCGCTGATATCGCTCGTTCAGAACAATACAGCGAAGGAACTGTTCCACTTCATACACTTCGCGCTGATATAGATTATGCTCACGCTGAAGCTGATACTACTTATGGTAAGCTTGGTGTTAAAGTATGGATCTATCGCGGAGAAGTCCTTCCTACTAAGAAGAAATCCGAGGAAGGAGGAAATTAATCATGTTAATGCCTAAACGCGTTAAATATCGTCGCGAACACCGCGGAAAGATGAGAGGTCGTGCAAAAGGTGGTACTGAAGTTCATTTCGGTGAATTCGGTCTTCAAGCTCTTGAAGCATCTTGGATTACTAACCGCCAAATCGAATCTGCTCGTATTGCCATGACACGTTACATGAAACGTGGCGGTAAAGTTTGGATTAAAATTTTCCCAAGCAAGCCTTACACTGCAAAACCTCTAGAAGTCCGAATGGGTTCTGGTAAAGGTGCTCCAGAAGGTTGGGTTGCTGTTGTTAAACCTGGTAAAGTAATGTTCGAAATCTCAGGTGTATCTGAAGAAATCGCACGTGAAGCTTTACGTCTTGCTATGCACAAACTTCCAGTTAAATGTAAGTTCGTGAAACGAGAAGAAAATGGTGGTGAATCAAATGAAAGTTAATGAAATCAAAGACTTAACCACTGCTGAAATTGAACAAAAAGTAAAATCGCTTAAAGAAGAATTATTTAATCTTCGTTTCCAGTTAGCAACTGGGCAACTTGAAAATACTGCACGTATTCGTGAAGTACGCAAATCGATCGCTCGTATGAAAACTGTTGTTCGTCAAAGAGAGATCAGTGCCAACAATTAATAATCGAGAGGAGGTTTGCACACATGAGTGAACGTAACCAACGCAAAGTCTACACAGGTCGTGTAGTATCTGACAAAATGGATAAAACTATTACTGTTCAGGTAGAAACGTATAAGACACACAAATTATACGGAAAGCGTGTTAAATACTCTAAAAAATTCAAAGCGCATGATGAGCAAAACGTTGCTAAAATCGGTGACGTAGTAAAAATCATGGAAACTCGTCCACTATCTGCTACAAAACGCTTCCGTCTTGTAGAAGTAGTAGAGAAAGCTGTTATTATCTAATTAAATTCTGTTCGGATAAAGTAAATTCCGGAAGGAGGTCTTGAACATGATTCAACAAGAATCCCGTTTAAAAGTCGCTGACAACTCTGGCGCACGTGAAGTTTTAACAATTAAAGTTCTTGGTGGTTCTGGTCGTAAAACGGCTAACATTGGTGATGTTATCGTTTGTACAGTAAAACAAGCAACACCAGGTGGCGTTGTTAAAAAAGGCGACGTAGTTAAAGCAGTTGTTGTTCGTACTAAGTCAGGCATGCGTCGTAAAGATGGTTCTTACATCAAGTTTGACGAAAATGCTTGTGTAATTATCAAAGACGATAAAGGTCCTCGTGGAACTCGTATCTTCGGACCGGTTGCACGTGAACTTCGTGATAATAACTTCATGAAGATCGTTTCACTAGCTCCAGAAGTACTGTAATGTAAATTCTCGTAAAAGCCTTTCAAGGAGGTGCGAAGCTATGCATGTAAAAAAAGGTGACAAAGTAGTAGTCATCTCTGGTAAGGATAAAGGCAAACAAGGCGTTATCCTTGAAGCATACCCAAAGAAAAACCGTGTATTGGTTGAAGGTGTTAACATCGTGAAGAAACACGCTAAACCATCTCAACTGAATCCTCAAGGAGGAATCATCAGCCAAGAAGCTGCAATCCACGTTTCAAACGTAATGCCACTTGATCCTAAAACTGGTGCTCCAACTCGTGTTGGTTACAAAACAGTTGATGGAAACAAAGTACGCGTTGCTGTAAAATCGGGTGAATCCTTAGATAAATAAGTAATAAATGAAGGGAGGTACTCTAATGAACCGCCTAAAGGAAAAGTATACAAATGAAATCGTTCCTGCTCTAGTGAGCAAGTTTAACTATAAATCTGTAATGCAAACTCCTAAAGTTGATAAGATCGTTATCAACATGGGTGTAGGTGATGCTGTAGCAAACGCTAAAGCTCTTGACAATGCAGTGGAAGAATTAAGCCAAATCACAGGTCAAAAACCTGTTGTAACTAAGGCAAAAAAATCTATCGCTGGCTTCCGTCTACGTGAAGGTATGCCTATCGGTGCGAAAGTTACTCTTCGCGGCGAACGCATGTACGAATTCCTAGACAAGTTAGTATCTGTTTCTTTACCACGTGTACGTGACTTCCGTGGGGTTTCTAAGAAATCTTTCGATGGTCGCGGAAACTACACTCTTGGTGTTAAAGAACAATTAATCTTCCCTGAAATTGACTACGATAAAGTAAGCAAAGTTCGTGGAATGGATATCGTAATCGTTACTACGGCAAATACTGACGAAGAAGCTCGTGAATTGCTTACTTCATTAGGAATGCCGTTCCAAAAGTAATTTAAAATAAAGGGAGGCGTAAACGTGGCTAAAAAATCTATGGTCGTGAAACAAAAGCGCACACCTAAGTTTAAAGTACAAGAGTACACTCGCTGTGAGCGCTGTGGTCGTCCACACTCTGTGTACCGTAAATTTAAGCTTTGCCGTATTTGTTTCCGTGAACTTGCATATAAAGGACAAATTCCTGGCGTGAAAAAAGCTAGCTGGTAAAACCCGATTTTGGGAAGGAGGTAAAAATAAATGGTCATGACAGATCCAATCGCAGATATGCTTACTCGTATTCGTAACGCTAATATGGTGCGTCACGAAAAACTTGAGCTTCCTGCTTCTAAGATTAAAGCTGATGTTGCAGAAATCTTAAAACGTGAGGGCTTCATCCGCGATGTTGAACTAATTGAAGACAACAAACAAGGAATCATCCGTATCTTCTTAAAATACGGTTCAAATAATGAACGTGTAATTACTGGTCTTAAACGTATTTCTAAGCCAGGTCTACGTGTGTATGCTAAAGCTGGAGAAGTACCTCGTGTACTTAACGGTTTAGGTATCGCAATCGTTTCTACTTCTCAAGGCGTTGTAACTGATAAAGAAGCACGCGCTAAGAAAATTGGTGGAGAAGTACTAGCATACGTTTGGTAATATTTTTTTCACGAATGGAGGTGCACTAAATGTCTCGTATAGGTAAAAAACCAATCGAGGTTCCAGCTGGAGTTACAGTAACTATTGCAGCAGAAAACGCAGTTACTGTAAAGGGACCAAAAGGCGAATTAACTCGTTCTTTTAATCCAGAGATCACTATCACACAAGAAGAGAACGTGATTACATTATCTCGTCCTTCTGATTCAAAAGAACACCGTACTATTCATGGTACAACTCGTGCTGTTCTTGCTAACATGGTTGAAGGTGTATCAAAAGGCTTTGAAAAGTCTTTAGAACTTATCGGTGTTGGTTACCGTGCACAAAAGCAAGGTACTAAACTAGTTCTAAACGTTGGATACTCTCACCCTGTTGAGATTGAACCAGAAGCAGGAATTGAAATCGAAGTTCCTTCAAATACAAAAGTTATCGTAAAAGGTACGAACAAAGAACGTGTTGGTGCATTAGCAGCAAATATCCGTGACGTTCGTCCGCCAGAACCTTACAAAGGTAAAGGTATTCGTTACGAAGGCGAATATGTACGTCGTAAAGAAGGTAAAACTGGTAAGTAAGATCGCATAAGTATATGAAAGGAGTGTCATAAATGATTTCGAAGCTTGACAAAAATGCTGTTCGTCAGAAAAGACATGCTCGTGTTCGTGCTAAACTTTCTGGAACGGAAGCTCGTCCTCGTTTAAATGTGTTCCGTTCAAACAAGCACATTTACGCTCAACTAATTGATGATGTAAACGGCGTAACACTTGCAAGTGCTTCAACTCAAGACAAAGGCCTTGAACTTGCTAGCACAAGTAACATCGAAGCAGCTCAAACAGTTGGCGCAAACATCGCTAAAAGCGCAGTAGAAAAAGGATATTCAGAAGTGGTATTTGACCGCGGAGGATACCTTTTCCACGGCCGTGTAAAAGCATTAGCAGATGCTGCTCGTGAAAACGGCTTACAATTTTAATGTAAAAAGGAGGGACAAATGAACATGCGTCGTATTGATCCTAATAAATTAGAACTTGAAGAACGCGTAGTTACCGTTAACCGTGTAGCTAAAGTTGTAAAAGGTGGACGTCGTTTCCGCTTTACAGCACTAGTTGTTGTTGGTGACAAAAACGGTAATGTTGGATTCGGTACTGGTAAAGCACAAGAAGTGCCAGATGCAATCCGTAAAGCAATTGAAGATGCTAAAAAGAACTTAATCTCAGTACCTATGGTAAATACAAGTATCCCTCACGAAGTTCTTGGACATTTTGGAGCAGGACAAATTCTTTTAAAACCTGCTGCAGAAGGTACAGGAGTTATCGCTGGTGGTCCAGTACGTGCGGTACTTGAATTAGCTGGTGTAGCTGATATTCTTTCAAAATCTCTAGGCTCTAACACGCCTATTAATATGGTTCGTGCAACTATGGACGGATTAAAGCAATTAAAACGTGCTGAGGACGTTGCGAAACTACGTGGCAAATCAGTAGAAGAACTGTTAGGATAAGGAGGGAAATATAATGGCTAATAAATTAGAAATTACCCTCACTCGTAGCTTAATTGGTCGTCCACAAGACCAACGCGTGACTGTTAATACGCTAGGTTTACGTAAAATGCATCAAACAGTGGTTCTTGATGATAATGCTGCTATTCGCGGTATGATTAATAAGGTTTCTCATCTTGTTACTGTCAAAGAACAATAATATTATTTTTT
Source organism: Bacillus massiliigorillae (assembly GCF_000380245.2). Taxonomy (GTDB): domain Bacteria; phylum Bacillota; class Bacilli; order Bacillales; family DSM-1321; genus Bacillus_AD; species Bacillus_AD massiliigorillae. The sequence goes on along the minus strand of NZ_HG428749.1, from coordinate 18,772 downwards.
CTTAACAAGGAGGTGCCCATAATGAAACTTCATGAATTAAAACCTGCAGAAGGTTCTCGTCAAGATCGTAAACGTAAAGGACGCGGTATCGGATCTGGTAACGGTAAAACAGCTGGTAAAGGTCATAAAGGTCAAAACGCTCGTTCAGGCGGCGGAGTACGTTTAGGATTTGAAGGTGGTCAAACACCATTATTCAGACGTTTACCAAAACGCGGATTCACTAACATCAACCGTAAAGATTACGCTGTTGTTAACTTAGACACTCTTAACGTTTTCGAAAACGGAACTGAAGTAACTCCAGCTCTTCTTATTGAAACTGGTGTTGTGAAAAAAGAAAAAGCAGGAATCAAAATTCTTGCTAACGGTAAGATTGAGAAAAAGCTTACAGTAAAAGCTAACAAATTCTCCTCTGCTGCAAAAGAAGCAATTGAAGCTGCTGGCGGTCAAACTGAGGTGATTTAATGTTCCGCACAATCTCCAATTTTATGCGCGTGGGCGAAATACGGAATAAAATCTTCTTTACCTTGTTAATGTTGATTGTTTTCCGTATCGGAACATTCATTCCTGTACCACATGTGAATGCAGAGATTCTGAAGGCGCAAGACCAACTAGGTGTATTTGGAGTACTAAATACATTTGGTGGTGGAGCCCTGAAGAACTTCTCCATTCTGGCTATGGGAATCATGCCGTACATTACAGCATCTATTATCATTTCTTTATTGCAAATGGACGTAGTGCCTAAATTTACGGAATGGTCGAAGCAAGGTGAAGTAGGTAGACGTAAATTAGCTCAGTTTACCCGCTATGGAACGATCGTACTTGGGTTTATTCAAGCTCTTGGTATGTCATACGGTTTCAATAGCATGGCTAATGGACAGCTGATTACAGATCCAGGAATTACAACTTATCTTTTAATTGCAGTTGTATTAACGGCTGGTACTGCTTTTCTAATGTGGCTTGGTGAACAAATCACAGCGAAAGGTGTAGGCAATGGTATTTCTATCATCATCTTTGCTGGTATCGTAGCTGCTTTACCAAATACGGTAAATCAAATCTACGCTCAACAAATTCAAGATGCTGGAGATGCACTTTTCATTCGAATCGTAACTATTGTCTTAATTGCTCTTGCTGTAATTGCAATTATTGTGGGTGTAATTTTCATCCAACAAGCTTTACGTAAAATACCGATTCAGTACGCTAAGCGTACGTCCGGTCGTGCTCCTGTTGGAGGGCAATCAACGCATTTACCTTTAAAAGTTAATGCAGCAGGTGTAATTCCTGTAATCTTCGCAGTGTCTTTTATTATGACACCGCCACTTATCGCAGGATTCTTTGAGCCTAACAGCTTTACAGAAGCCGTAATTAAGTACTTTAATTACAGCCATCCTGTTGGTATGGTTATATACATTGCCTTAATCATTGCATTCTCTTACTTCTATGCGTTTGTACAGGTTAATCCTGAACAAGTTGCAGAGAACTTAAAGAAGCAAGGTGGCTATGTGCCAGGTATTAGACCTGGTAAAAGTACTCAAGAATACTTAAGCCGAGTATTGTCACGTCTTACACTAGTTGGATCACTATTCCTTGCAGTTATTGCGATTTTACCGGTGTTCTTTATTAAGTTTGCAGGTCTACCGCAATCTGTTCAAATCGGGGGAACAAGCTTACTAATCGTAGTAGGTGTTGCTCTCGAAACGATGAAAGGGCTAGAAGCACAACTTGTAAAACGACATTACAAAGGTTTTATAAAATAATCGGTTTGGGAACATATTCTATAAGTTCCCCAAACCAATTATGGAGTTTTGAGGGGGAAAAATAATGAATCTCGTTCTTATGGGGCTACCGGGTGCAGGCAAAGGCACTCAAGCTGAAAAAATTGTAGAAAACTATAACATCCCTCATATCTCTACTGGAGATATGTTCCGTGCTGCTATTAAAGAAGGAACGGAACTTGGTCTACTTGCTAAATCGTTCATGGATAAAGGCGAATTAGTTCCTGATGAAGTAACTATTGGCATTGTTCGTGAAAGACTTAGTAAAGACGACTGCAAATTAGGTTTCTTGTTAGATGGTTTCCCACGTACAGTTGAACAAGCTGAAGCGTTAGAAAGCATTCTTTCTGATTTAAATCGTCCAATCGATTACGTTATTAACGTAGATGTTGATAAGGACATTTTAATGGAAAGACTAACAGGAAGACGAATTTGTAAAGAATGTGGCGCTACTTATCATCTAGTGTTCAATCCTCCTACAAAAGAGGGTGAATGTGATCGTTGCGGTGGAGAGTTGTACCAACGTGCTGATGATAACGCTGAAACGGTTCAAAATCGTTTAGATGTTAATCTGAAGCAAACACAGCCACTTTTATCTTTCTATGAAGATAAAGGCACGCTACGTAACATTAATGGACAACAAGATATAAATATCGTCTTTGAAAACATTAATGAACTTCTTGGGGGCCTTAACGGATGATAATTTGCAAAACCCCTCGCGAAATTGAAGTCATGCGTCATGCAGGCCAGATTGTTGCTTTAACTCATCAAGAGCTGAAGAAACATATTAAACCAGGTGTGACGACGCTAGAGCTGGATACAATTGCTGAAAGCTTTATTCGTAAACATGATGCGATCCCTTCTTTTAAAGGATTATACGGGTTTCGCGGCAGTATATGCGCCTCGGTAAACAATGAACTTGTTCATGGTATTCCGGGCAAGCGAATTCTTCAAGATGGTGATATAATTAGCATCGATATCGGTGCGAAGTATAATGGCTATCATGGTGACTCAGCTTGGACATATGCTGTAGGTAGTATTAGTGAAGAAACACAACGACTCTTGGATGTAACTGAAGAGTCCTTATATAGAGGTTTGGAAGAAGCTAAGCCAGGTGCGCGACTTTCGAACATCTCCCATGCTATTCAAACATATGCTGAGGCGAACAACTTCTCCATTGTTAGAGAGTATGTTGGTCACGGTGTTGGTCAAGACTTACATGAGGAACCACAAATCCCTCATTTTGGTCCGCCCAACAAAGGTCCTCGTTTAAAGCCTGGTATGGTGTTGGCTGTAGAACCTATGGTAAATGCAGGAACAAGATATGTGAAGACTTTAGAGGATAATTGGACTGTCGTTACTCAAGATGGAAAAATGTGCGCTCATTTCGAACATACAGTTGCGATTACTGAATCGGGTTATGAGATATTAACAAAGATTTAAGACGGAGTGTATTTAGAAATCAGTGTTGATTGGATATTATCAATAAGACAGTTTTGTCTTAAAGAAGGGAGACCACATCGATGGCTAAAGATGATGTAATTGAAATTGAAGGTACAGTCACTGAGACTTTACCGAATGCAATGTTCAAGGTAGAATTAGAAAACGGTCATACTATATTAGCTCATGTATCAGGTAAAATTCGCATGCACTTTATTCGTATTCTGCCTGGTGATAAGGTAACTGTTGAGCTTTCACCGTATGACTTAACTCGCGGACGAATCACTTACAGATTCAAATAATCTAAGTTACACTCCGATCTATCTAAGGAGGTTAGGTATCAATGAAAGTGAGACCATCAGTTAAACCTATTTGCGAAAAATGTAAAGTTATTCGTAGAAAAGGTAAAGTAATGGTTATTTGTGAAAACCCTAAACACAAACAAAAACAAGGCTAATTAAGAAGGAGGTGCAACGCTCATGGCACGTATTGCTGGTGTTGATATTCCACGTGACAAACGTATTGTCATTTCATTAACATATATTTATGGTATTGGTAAAGCAACTGCTCAACAAATCCTTGCTGAAACTGGTATCTCTGAAGATACTCGTGCACGCGATTTAACGGAAGATGAATTAAACAAAATCCGTGAAGCAATTGATAAATTAAAAGTAGAAGGTGACCTTCGTCGTGAAATCTCATTAAACATCAAACGTTTAATGGAAATCGGCTGCTACCGCGGTCTTCGTCACCGTCGTGGTTTACCTGTTCGTGGTCAAAATACTAAGAACAACGCTCGTACACGTAAAGGACCTCGTCGTACAGTAGCGAACAAAAAGAAATAATTAAGTAAAGGAGGGACTTATTCATGGCACGTAAGACAAACACTCGTAAACGTCGTGTGAAAAAGAATATTGAAGCTGGTATTGCACATATCCGTTCAACTTTCAACAACACAATCGTTACTATCACTGATACACACGGAAACGCTCTTTCTTGGTCAAGTGCTGGTGCACTAGGCTTCAGAGGATCACGTAAATCTACTCCATTCGCAGCTCAAATGGCAGCTGAAACTGCAGCAAAAGCTGGTATGGAACATGGTTTAAAAACTCTTGAAGTTACAGTTAAAGGACCTGGTTCAGGTCGTGAAGCTGCAATCCGTGCACTTCAATCAGCTGGTCTTGAAGTTACAGCTATTAAAGACGTAACTCCAGTTCCACATAACGGATGCCGTCCACCAAAACGTCGCCGTGTTTAATTTTTCTGTATAGAATTTGTATCTTTGACTATAATGGGATATGATACAATCATTGTAATATTACAGATGGATTAATTTAGTTGTTACGCATAGTCGGGAACAATTACATGGGGAATTTCGGTTAGGTCATATTAACTAATTACTAGCCGAGGTTTTGACGTTTTGAAGGAGGGTTTATTAATGATTGAAATAGAAAAACCAAAAATCGAAACGGTTCAAATCAGCGATGACGCCAAGTACGGAAAATTCGTCGTCGAGCCACTTGAACGTGGATATGGTACAACTTTAGGTAATTCCTTACGTCGTATCCTTTTATCTTCACTTCCAGGTGCTGCTGTCACATCTATTCAAATAGATGGAGTAATGCATGAGTTCTCAACAATTGAAGGTGTAGTAGAGGATGTAACTTCTATTATTCTTAACGTTAAAAAATTAGCGCTTAAAATCTACTCTGATGAAGAGAAGACACTTGAAATTGATGTTCAGAGTGAAGGAGTTATTACTGCAGCTGATATTACGCATGATAGTGATGTAGAAATCTTAAATCCAGATTTACACATTGCGACTGTTGGCAAAGGCGGTCACTTGCGTATGCGTTTAATGGCACGTCGTGGACGTGGTTATACTCCAGCTGATCAGAATAAAAGAGACGATCAACCAATCGGTGTGATTCCAATCGACTCTATTTACACTCCAGTTGCACGTGTTGCCTACCAAGTAGAAAACACACGTGTAGGGCAAATGACAAACTATGATAAGCTAACGCTTGACGTTTGGACTGATGGAAGCACTGGTCCAAAAGAAGCAATCGCACTCGGATCAAAGATTTTAACAGAGCACTTAAATATCTTCGTTGGTCTAACTGATGAAGCACAAAATGCTGAAATTATGGTTGAAAAAGAAGAAGATCAAAAAGAAAAAGTTCTTGAGATGACGATCGAAGAATTAGACCTTTCTGTTCGTTCTTACAACTGTTTGAAGCGTGCTGGAATCAACACTGTTCAAGAGCTAGCTCATAAAACAGAAGAAGATATGATGAAAGTACGTAATCTAGGACGTAAATCACTTGAAGAAGTGAAAGCGAAACTAGATGAGCTAGGTTTAGGTCTTAGAAAAGACGACTGATTACTAGTTACGATTTCGTGACTAGATTCGATATGAACTGGCAAAATAGATAATAATATCAACAAAGGAGGGAATCTCTAAATGGGTTACAGAAAGTTAGGACGCACAAGTTCTCAACGTAAAGCATTACTTCGTGATTTAGCAACTGACCTAATCGTTTTCGAACGCATCGAAACTACTGAAGCAAAAGCTAAAGAGTTACGTTCTGTTGTTGAAAAAATGATTACTCTTGGTAAGCGTGGAGATTTACACGCTCGTCGTCAAGCTGCAGCATTCATCCGTAATGAAGTAGCTAACGAAGAATCAGGTCAAAGTGCACTTCAAAAACTATTCAGCGATATCGCACCTCGTTATGAAGAGCGCCAAGGCGGATACACTCGTATCATGAAAATGGGTCCTCGTCGTGGAGACGGAGCACCAGTAGTAGTTATCGAGTTAGTATAATATTTTTTCCAATGAAAAGGGCTAAGAACTGACTAGTTCTTAGTCTTTTTGCCATATGTTTAATATGGCCTTGAAATACGCAATTGGAGCGTTACGATGGCTGCATATTTTTATATGCTTCTCGTCTAGCTCTCGCATCCCTCCTGACTCCGGGTTATGGAGTTTATATGAAGAATTGAGTATTCGCTGCTATTCGACTAAGGAAGCAATCTGTTTCCTTTAGGAGGGATGCAGCGTTTTTTAATAGGTTGAAAATTTTTATAAATATGAATAGCCTTATATGAGCAAGAATTCTTTGGGATATAATGAATTATGCGAATGTGGTAGTAGACGCTTTATGAAAAGCGTTATAAACTTTTATATAGTTAGGCTTAGTTTGGAGTATAGGAAGTACGTAATAAAGTACATAGATAGATGAGCTTAGCAGAGATTAGATAAGCTGAGGTTAGGAGGATAAGGATGAGTAAAGAATTAGTAAGGGTTGAAAATGTCTCATTTACATATGACGGCGGTGAACAACGCGCGCTAAATGATGTTACTCTTTCGGTTAAAGAGGGAGAATGGCTTGCTATTGTTGGACACAATGGTTCAGGGAAATCTACATTAGCAAAGTTATTGAACGGACTTCAGTTTCCTACATCAGGTCAGATTGTCGTGAAAGATCAAATCTTATCAGAAGAAACGGTTTGGGATGTACGAAGAGAAATTGGGATGGTTTTTCAAAATCCAGACAACCAATTTGTAGGTTCTACAGTCCAAGATGATGTGGCTTTTGGTTTAGAAAATAACGGGATACCAAGAGAAGTTATGGTAGAACGAGTGAAGTGGGCTTTAGAAAGCGTCAAAATGGACGCATTTCTTGATCAAGAGCCGCACCATCTTTCTGGTGGACAAAAACAACGGGTAGCTATTGCATCGGTGTTAGCGTTACAACCGAGTATCATCATTCTTGATGAAGCTACTTCCATGTTAGATCCACGTGGTAGAGAAGAAGTATTGGAAACGGTTCGTGTATTGAAAGAAGATCGTACGTTAACAGTTGTTTCGATTACTCATGACTTGGAAGAGGCTGCGAAAGCCGATCGCATTATTGTCATGAATGGGGGACAGGTTTATCGTGAAGGGACGCCTACGGAAATATTCCGCATGGATCAAGAGCTTACGGATATTGGACTAGACATTCCTTTCTCTATTAAGCTTTCAAAAGCACTTGATGATTTTAAAGTGCCTATTTCTGATAGGTATTTATCTTATGAACAGTTGGTGAAAGAACTATGCGAATTGAACTCAGAGATGTAGAATACCGCTATCAAGTAGATACGCCATTTGAGAGATTGGCTATACATGACATAAATATAGATATTCCATCAGGAAGTTATCTAGCTATTATTGGGCATACGGGTTCTGGAAAATCTACTCTACTACAACATTTGAATGGGTTAATTCGACCAACAAAAGGTGAAATCCAGGTTGGTGAAAAAGTTATTGTCGCTGGTAAAAAAGACAAAGACTTAAAATCTGTCCGAAAAAAAGTAGGTATTGTATTTCAATTTCCAGAGCATCAGTTATTTGAAGAAACGGTAGAGAAAGATATATGCTTTGGACCGATGAATTTTGGTGTACCAGAAGAAAAGGCGAAGCAATTAGCTAATGAAGCGATTAAGCTGGTGGGACTATCAGAAGAGGTTATGCAAAAATCACCTTTTGATTTATCAGGTGGTCAAATGCGCCGTGTAGCAATTGCTGGTGTCTTAGCTATGGAGCCTGAAGTAATTGTATTAGATGAACCTACAGCTGGATTAGATCCTCGTGGGCGCAAAGAGATTATGGACTTATTTGCAAACCTTCATAAAGAAAAAGGGTTAACCACGATATTGGTTACGCACAGTATGGAAGATGCAGCGCATTATGCGGATGAAATTGTTATTATGCATAAAGGAACTGTGCATAAGAAAGGGACACCATTAGATATATTTTCTCAACCTGAGCAGTTGATGGAACTTGGGTTAGATGTGCCAGAGACAGTTCGCTTTCAATTGATGTTGCAGAAAGAGGCTGGATTCCGTTTTGATCAACCATGTTTATCAATCGATTCTTTAGTTGAAGGAATTGTGAATGTGATGAAAAGGGGGGCAACTCTATGATGGATAGTATGATTATTGGACGATATGTCCCATCCAATTCTGTTCTTCATCGAATGGACCCTCGTTCAAAACTAATGCTCGTGTTCTTTTTTGTTTGTATTGTCTTTTTAGCGAATAATACCATAACATACAGTATTCTTGGAGCATATACACTAGCTTTAATTATAATGTCAAAAATCCCAATTCGCTTTCTGTTTAATGGATTGAAACCCATTCTAATCATCATTGTTTTTACGTTCCTCTTGCATATTTTCTTTACAAAAGAAGGAGATATCTTGGTAGAATGGGGTTGGCTGAAAATTTATGAAGGCGGCGTACGACAAGGGATTTTCATATCACTTCGTTTTACGTACTTAATTCTTATAACTACATTATTAACTCTATCTACAACACCAATTTCCTTAACAGACGGACTTGAGCAGTTATTAGGACCTTTTAAAAAGGTGAAATTACCTGTTCATGAATTGGCATTAATGATGTCAATTTCATTACGTTTTATTCCGACTTTAATGCAAGAAACGGGCAAAATAATGAAAGCCCAAGCAGCAAGAGGAGTCGACTTCTCTTCAGGGCCGATTAAAGAACGAATTTCGGCAATTGTTCCTTTACTAGTGCCTTTATTCGTTAGTTCGTTTAAACGAGCTGAAGAACTAGCGACAGCTATGGAAGCTAGAGGTTATCGTGGTGGAGAAGGCCGTACAAAGTATCGAAGTTTAATCTGGGGATTTTCGGATACAATGCTACTAATTTCACTGGCTTTATTAACAGCTGTTTTGTATTATTTTAGAGCGTAGGAGTTTACACATATGCAACGAGTAAAATGTATTATTTCGTACGATGGCTCATTATTTTCTGGTTACCAAGTACAAGTGGATAAACGTACCGTGCAAAGTGAGCTTGAAAAAGTACTTGCTGTTATGCATAAACGAGATGTGAAGGTTGTCGCTTCAGGTAGAACAGATGCAGGTGTTCATGCATATGGACAAGTTATTCACTTTGATACGAATTTACAGATTCCACCTGCAAATTGGATTAAGGCAATGAATGCTATGCTTCCAGATGACATAGCTGTGCTATCAGCGGAATATGTTACTGATTCTTTTCATGCAAGATTTGGTGCGAAAGGTAAGCAATATCGTTACGTTATGGACTTAGGAAAAATCAGAAATCCATTGAAGCGAAACTATACGTATCATTATCCATATCCCATTAATGTGGACAAAATCAAGGAAGCTATTCCTTATGTAGTAGGGACTCATGACTTTACGAGCTTTAGTGCAGTTCGAACAGATGTGAAAGATAAAGTTCGAACGATTTATCGTATTGAATGCATGCTAGAAGGTGATGAACTTACTTTCATTTATGAAGGTAGTGGTTTTCTTTACAATATGGTACGTATCTTAACGGGTACATTTATTGACGTAGGTATTGGTAAACGACAACCAGCAGAATTAAAAAACATCATTGATAGTCGTGATCGTGCTGCGGCAGGGAAAACGGCTCCAGCGCAAGGTTTGTACTTATGGGAAGTCTATTATGACGGACAAAAACCTGAGTGAATAAATTAGGGAGTATAAATTGAAATAACAATCGCTTGACAATGATGCACCCAGCAGATAATATAATATGGTATGTATTTTATTTAATCCCACGATGAGCCCCGGAAGAGTTTTTCGTGATTGTAAATAAATAAATTAATTTTTCAAATTACTAGGAGGTAAAATTGATGCGTACGACATTCATGGCAAAAGCAAATGAAATCGATCGTAAGTGGTACGTTATTGACGCTGAAGGCCAAACTCTTGGTCGTCTTGCAAGCGAAGTAGCTGCTATTTTACGCGGTAAAAATAAACCAACATTTACTCCGCACGTTGATACTGGTGATCATGTAATCATCATCAATGCGGAAAAAATCGAGTTAACAGGTAAAAAGTTAACAGATAAAATCTACCGTCGCCACACTATGCACCCAGGTGGATTAAAAGAAAGAACAGCTCTAGAAATGAGAACTAACTACCCAGAGAGAATGTTAGAACTTGCTATCAAAGGCATGCTTCCAAAGAACTCTCTTGGACGTCAAATGTTTAAAAAATTACATGTGTATGCTGGTCCTGAGCACAAGCAACAAGCTCAAAAACCAGAAGCATATGAATTACGCGGATAATTTTTAATTAACTAAGGAGGTTACTACTTTGGCACAGGTTCAATATTATGGCACAGGTCGTCGTAAAAGCTCTGTAGCTCGTGTACGTTTAGTACCAGGTACAGGTCGTATCATTCTTAACGACCGTGAAATCAACGAATATTTCCCATTTGAAACACTTATTTTAGTTGTTAAACAACCATTAGAAGCTACAGAAACTACTGGAAGCTATGATGTACTTGTTAACGTATCTGGTGGTGGATTCACTGGTCAAGCTGGTGCAGTACGTCACGGTATCGCTCGTGCGTTACTTCAAGCTGATCCAGCATTCCGTCCAGCACTTAAATCTGCAGGATTATTAACTCGTGATGCACGTATGAAAGAACGTAAGAAATACGGTCTTAAAGGTGCTCGTCGTGCTCCTCAGTTCTCAAAACGTTAATCTTTATATTATCGTTTCAAAGACTCTCGAACAGATTGGTTCGAGGGTCTTTTTTTATTAACAGTATGACTGATTACATCCAACTTGTAATAGTCTTTATAGGTAACAATATATTTATATGTTTGATTGAATAAATCAGTATTAAATCTTTTTTAAAAGCTATTATTTACAATATAACCATTTCTAATTCCGCTTCTTCCGCCTGTATTCATAAAGATAAAAACATCATCTACTTTATCCCCTTGTTTGCTATCTAAAATTTGAAGAATTTTTTACATGTGAATCTATCTCCTTTATTTTCTTAAAAACATTATATGAACTCGTTGGACAAAGGCTTTCATAACATAAGGATATAAACTAGTTGTGTTAATACAGAGGTTTGCTGCATAAGTAATAACACAACTTCGGTATGGGGGTAACGACTATGAATTTATATCATAAGCATTTGTATTTCTTTAGACATTGTTCGAATCCAGATTGTTTTAGTATGGAATGTCAGTATGGAGAGATTTGCAGAGCTAGAGATTATAAAGAAATGTTGAGAAAGAAAGTCTTATCTAAATTTGTAGATGCACTTCCGATACCTACTATTCTTAAACCTGTTCAAAAAGATGCTGGAAATACATACTACGAAGTGAATATGACGGAATTTAAGCAAAAGTTACATAGCGAAATGCCTGAAACAACTGTTTGGGGATATGAAAATAGTTATCCTGGTCCAACGATTGAAGTAGAGGCAGGAGAGAAAGTATTTATCAAATGGCAAAATAGTTTGCCTACCATGCATTTACTTCCAATTGACCATACAGTGCATGGGGCACATCATGATGTACCGGATGTTCGAACGGTTGTTCATGTGCATGGGGCAAGTGTCGAAGCAGAAAGTGATGGGTATCCAGAAGCGTGGTTTACGAATGGATTTAAAGAAGTGGGTCCATATTTTATAAAGAAAATATACCGATATGATAATGATATGAGAGCGTGTATGCTTTGGTATCATGATCACGCTTTAGGGATTACACGACTAAATGTGTATGCGGGTTTAGCAGGAGTATATATCATTAGGAGTTCACATGAGCGTTCTTTAAATTTACCCTCAGGTCGATTTGAAATACCACTTATTATACAGGATAAATCATTTCGAGAGAATGGCTCACTTTACTATCCTAGTCAACCAGATCAACCAATAGAAGGGTTGGATGTATCTATTGTTGCTGAATTTTTTGGAGAGACGAACTTGGTAAATGGGAAAGTATGGCCTTATTTAGATGTAGAACCTCGTAAATATCGATTTCGGATCTTGAATGCAGCTAACTCACGCTTTTATCGGATTCAATTAGATTCAGAACAGCTTTTTTATCAGATTGGTACTGAAGGTGGATTCATGGAACATCCAATTGGTGTAACCGAAATTATGATCGCTCCGGCTGAAAGAGTAGATGTGATTATTGATTTTACTAATATGAATGGGAAAAAAATAAAGATGATAAATGATGCGCCTGCTCCCTTTCCAAGTGGGGATAAACCTAATCGTGAGGCAGTTGGTGAAGTGATGGAATTTAGAGTATCGCTTTCACTTTCCAGTATTGATACAAGTGTTATTCCAGCTTATATTGGTACATTACCACAACTTCCTGAAAATATGGTGCAGCAAAAACGTTATTTAACTTTAGATAGTAAAAGAGATCGATATGGTCGCGAATTGATGATACAGGATGATAAAAAGTGGGATGAGCCAATATCGGAAATAATGCAAGTAGGAACAGTTGAACTCTGGTATTTCATTAATCTAACGGGTGACACTCATCCTATGCATATTCATTTGAATGATTTTCAAATTATAGATCGCAGACCATTTGATGTGGATGTATTTAAAAAGAAAAAAGTCATTCGTTATACAGGGCCTGCTATACCTCCTGAACCACAGGAACGAGGGTGGAAGGATACAGTTAGAGCAAATCCAAATGAGGTGACACGAGTCATTAAAAAATTTGGACCTTATACAGGTTTGTATGTATGGCATTGTCATATGTTAGAACATGAAGATTATGAAATGATGCGTCCCTTTTTTATTATTAATTCTTAATTGTGGATAACTTCTAAATGAAAAATAGTATTGTAAGATATCCACATGTTGATAACTTTTTATACGTGCTTTTCTCTTGCATTGTACACAGAAATAGGAAGAATCACTGAGGACTCTATATCAAAAGCTATAGGTAAGAAAGTGACAACGATGTACGAGTGTTGTTGCTTAATTACTAATAATTATTAAAGGATTTTTCCTTTTGTATAGTTTGAGGTGGAATATGTGGATAATGTCATTTTGTCATTTAAAGAGAAGAGAAGGGATAAACAGTTACGCTATGAAAGAAAGGTGTTAAAGGATTTAACCCCTAAGCTTTTGAAAGAGCGCTTTAACACGTTTTTATCTACTCAACGGTCTTTAGGTATTACTTTCTCTCAAGTGCTAGAGGAAGGCTGCTATGATGTGGCTATTGAGGCTTATTTACTTGGGGCAAACTTTAGTAAATTTAGTTTCTATGGAGAGTCTGTGGATAATATTAAAGCTAGATGCTTTCATGAGGAGAAGCATTTAATCGATACGTTATTTAATTTTATTTTATACTGGGGGAAAATTAGTGATTTTGATATGTATAATGAATCCCTTTATTATCAATGTGAACAATATGTTGATAACTGGTGGCATGATGGATTTGCAAAGGGTTCTAAGCGATATAAACTTCGCCTTCATTAAATGGAAGTTCTAAATCCTTTGCTCGTCCCATATGGTATATGTAGGACGAGCGGGAGGCGATGTTTTCGTGTGGAGTAGGTTGAGATACACTGCCGTTGCTATCGGAATTGTAGCGCTATTTCTCATAGCAACGTTTCAATTTGTTGAAGAGTATTCATGGAGTTCATGGAATCTTCCGTTATCAGGTAAGGTTATTGTTCTTGATGCTGGTCATGGGGGGCCAGATGGAGGTGCTTCAGCGGAGGGTATTCTAGAGAAGGATATTGCATTATCGATCACGAAGATGGTTCGGGATTATTTACAGGAACAAGGAGCTCTCGTGATTATGACACGTGAGAAAGATAAAGACTTAGCGGGAGATATCGCAGGCTATCGTGCGCGCAAACGAGAAGATTTAAAGAAACGAGTAGAAATTATTAATGATTCTCAAGCTGACTTATATTTAAGTATTCATTTAAATGCCTTTCCTTCTTCGAAATATAGTGGTGCGCAGACGTTTTATACAATGAGATATAAGGAGAATAAGGAAGTAGCGAAATTTATTCAATATGAGCTTACTCATAATTTAAATAATACAACGCGTGAAGCAAAGTCCATTGATCATGTATATGTAATGAAGTATGCGAAGAAACCAGGTGCACTTGTAGAAGTAGGATTCCTTTCTAATGCTAATGAAAGAGCGCAATTAACAAAGTCTTCGTATCAAAATAAGGTATCAGCATCTATATATAAAGGAATTATGCGATATTTTACGGAAGGAACTATGAAAGATGATGAGGATGGGGAGTAAATTATAGAGTGAAAAAACCCTTTTTTAGAAGGGTTTTTTTGATTGGGAGTATTTTACGCTGAGTAAGCATAAAAAAGATCGGTGCCAGTTTTTCTCTGTCCAACCTTACACCTGCTATGCTCGGAAATAAGTCAATCAGTTTTGAAAGCCAAAAGCAGGTTTTTAAGAACAGCTCGTCTTACCAACGGTGTCTGGCTTCAGTGCCCAGCGACGTATAGATTTCGCCCATCTTCCTACGATAAGTCAACACGAAAAAGGCTACCGCCTCTTCGTGTTTCCTTTATCTCAGTCGAGGTGCTCCAATCTATACGTCACAGAACGGGCGCTTGCGCTTTTCTTTTTTGTGTATAAAATCACAATAAAAACTCATAATGAGAGGTATCGTTTGCAGTTATGATATACTGAATTATGAGTAATTAATCTATAAGAGGGGTGCAATTATGGCGACAGAACAACAAGTAGTAGAACTATTAGGGGATCTGAAAGACCCTTTTCTACATAAAGCTTTAAAAGAAACAAATGGTATTACAGAAATTAAAATAAAGCCTGAAAAAAACCATGTAAGTGTAAAAATTCTTATTGCTAAAACAGGTACACCCGAGCAATTACAATTACAAATGAAAGTTGTAGATACATTAAAAAAATCAGGAGTTGAATCTGTAGGGATTCGTTTCGGACAACTATCTGATGAAGAAATTGCGAAGCACCGTGTAGGTGAGCAAGAAGATGGTTTAGGTTTATTATCGCCAAATTGTAAAACAAAGTTTATCGCTATTGCGAGTGGTAAAGGTGGCGTTGGTAAATCAACAGTCTCAGTGAACCTAGCTACTTCATTAGCTCGTTTAGGAAAAAAAGTAGGCTTAATTGATGCTGATATTTATGGATTCAGCGTTCCGGATATGATGGGTATCACACAACGACCTGTTGTACGTGGTGAAAGAATTATTCCTGTTGAACGATTTGGCGTGAAAGTCATTTCAATGGGCTTCTTTGTAGAAGATAATGCGCCAATCATTTGGAGAGGACCAATGCTTGGTAAGATGCTTAATAGCTTTTTTAAAGAAGTAGAGTGGGGCGATTTAGATTACCTATTACTAGATCTTCCTCCAGGAACAGGTGATGTGGCATTAGACTTACATCAAATGCTACCTTCAAGTAAAGAAATAATCGTAACTACACCGCATCCAACAGCGGCATTTGTTGCAGCTAGAGCGGGTGTTATGGCTTTAAATACAGAACATGAAATTATCGGTGTAATCGAAAACATGTCTTATTTTGAAAGTAAGCTAACGAAAGAAAGAGAATACATCTTCGGACAAGGTGGCGGCCAAAAGCTAGCTGAAGAATTGAAAACAGAATTACTTGGCCAATTACCATTAAGACAACCGGACTGGAATGAAGAGGAGTTTGCTCCTTCTATTTATGAAGCAGATCATCCAACAGGACAAATTTTTAATGATATTGCGAAAAAAGTAATTGCAGCTGCAGAATAAATAAACGATAAACAGCCCTTTTAAGTAAGGGCTGTTTGTTCGTTTGAACGGTGAAGTAAAAATTGTTTATTAACCACCACCACCGCCACCTTGCTCGTTTCCAGATCCACCACCACTACTGCTGGTGTCAGTTTGGCTTGAACCTCCTTTTTTCTTTTCCGTTTCAGCTGGAAGTTCTTCAGCTGCTTTCAAAAGAATATCTTGAAGTTTTGCCTTAACAAGAGGGCTATCAACAGTTTCGATAATGGATTTCTTGAATTCCTCTGTTACTTTTTTACTCTTCAGTATCTTTGTTAGTTCTTTTTGCATCTCAGGATCTTGCCATATCTCCATAACTTTGCTTACATAATCAGGATCTTTCATTAAGTCTTTTAAAAGTTTTTTATGTTCTTCTTCAAGACTTTTTGCGTAAGCAGCGGCGAATTTAGGATCTTTGAAAGCTTTTTCCCAGAATTTTTTAGCCTTATCAGATGTGAGGTTTTTCTCGATTGCTTGAGTGACAGTTGCTTGGTCCATAACGAGATTTTGTTTCGTTTTGTCATCCGTCATTATTTCTTGAATGGCTTTTTTACCCTCATCCGTTTTTAATATATCTACAACCATTTTTTTCGTTTCTTCATAATTGGTTTTTTCTGTACTGGCTTCTTTTTGTGCGCAGCCTACTAATACGTAGAACATTAGTAAGGTTAGAAAAGCTAATCGGTACTTCATGATCTAGGCTCCTTTCCAAACTCTTTCTACTGATAATATCTGTTTCATGATAAAAAATAATGCGTGGCATTTGGTAGCATTTTAATTGGCAGATTGATACAATTATGGAAAAGAACGAAATGATGGGGGAACGAAAAGTGAATAGTCGTCATGTAGTGCGTTTGTTTTTTTCTACTTTGCTATTAGGAGGGCTATCAGGGGGAGTTGTGGGATTCGCAGCAAGATGGGATAGCTTCAAGCCACTGTTTAGTTCCATGGCTTACGGTGAGATTATAATGACTTTCTTCTGGTTAATTGGTGTAGGGTTAATTTTTAGTGTTATTAGTCAGATGGGGTTCTTTGCTTATTTAACATTACATCGATTTGGTTTAGGATTTTTCCGTAGTTTATGGAATCCAGTTCAAATTGTCTTGATCTTATTTGTTTTGTTTGATTTAGTGTACTTCCGTTTCATTACTTTTGGTAAAAATGAGAGTGTATTTTCGTATCTTTTAGTAGCGGGAATTCTTGTTTTAGTTGGATTAATGGTCGCATTTATGAAGGTAAAGGCTACAAATAAACAAGCCTTAGTTCCAACCTTGTTTTTCATGACGGTGGTAACGGTTATTGAATGGATTCCGGTTTTACGAGTGAATGATGAAGCATGGCTATATTTTATGTTAATCCCATTACTCCTTTGTAATGCATATCAAGTGTTGATTTTACATAAAATCAATGCCAAATCTGCCGAAGAATTAAAGAATAAGAAGTTGCAAAAGCAACCGAAAGTTAAAAATAAATTAGAAAATGCTTAATGTGAAAAGAGACAGTTGATGGTTCATCAGCTGTCTCTTTTGTTTATTTAATTTCTTTTGTTTTGACGGAGGAGTTGGAAAGCATTTCGGAAACGGTTATGAGTTTTAAGTTTTTATTTTGAATAGTGGATAGGACAGTTGGAAGAGCTGAAGCTGTTTGTTTGGCTGAGTCGGAAGCATGGAATAGGAGTATATCCCCTTTTCCGACGCGATCGATATTTTGTACGATTTTTGTGATACCTGGGTTTGTCCAGTCTTTCGAGTCTATGCTCCAATGGACAACGGTATAACCATATCTTTCACTAATAGAAAGTAGTCGTTTATCGAAATGACCGGTTGGAGCGCGTAGGCATTGTATATTTTTAATACCTAATTTACGGAATGCCTCTTGCCCTTTCAAAATATCTTTTGTTATTTCACTACTTTCGATTTGGGAGTAATCCACATAATTATAGCCGAGCATACCAATTTCATAGCCCTCTTGAACAATGTTTTCTACGATGTGAGGATGCCGTTCAGCCCATGAACCTGAGAGAAAAAAAGTGGCGTTTTTAATTTTAAGTCTTTTTAGTTCTTTTAAAATAATAGGAGCCTTCTCATCCCCCCAGCCAATATTAAAGGTTAAAGCAACATTGCTTTCTCCTCTATAGACTGCTTTTGGTCCTTTTTTTGTTGAAAAAACAGGGTTGTCTGTACCGTACTGTATGTATAAAAACCAAGCTGTAAAAAAAGCTAAAGTGATTACAAATAGATATTGTTTAATTTTTTTAGCTTGTAATACCATAAAAAAATTCATCATTATCACCTCATCAAACCCTTATATAAAAATCCTATGCTTGGACGAGTAAGATATGACAAATGCGCTACATAGAATGGCAAGTAATTGTTAAGAATAAATAGAGATGTGGTGATAGAGGTGAAAGAATGTTAGGAATTTTAGTTTCGGATCGTGAACAAAAAGAAATTGAATATTTACTAAAGAGAGAAATGGACGAGCTACTATATGATTTTAAAGATGAGCGTATTGAGCCGATTGTAAAGCGCGCAATGGAAGAGAGATATAAAATATTGTTTACATTATTTTCGAAAATAGCTAGTTCAGAAGCATGTATGAAATACGTGAGAACAAAGCGGTATTAAGGTGTTCGAGTACTTTTTGTTTGGAAAGGGAGAGCTAGTTTGGATTACTGATTATAAACATAGATAAACTAAAAAACTTTTTTACAGAAAAATCGTTGACAATTTATTATTCCCTTGGTATATTAATAAACGTCGCTGAAACAACTTCGAAAAAAACACTTCGAAAAAGTTGTTGACAGCTAAATAACAAAATGTTATATTAATCAAGTCGCTGTTGAAGCGGTTGGGAAATAATAAAAAAGTTATTGACAACAAAAACGGTTGGATGATATAATCGAAAAGCTGTTTTTAGAAAAATGATCTTTGAAAACTAAACGA
>NZ_HG428750.1 GCF_000380245.2 Bacillus massiliigorillae | reverse complement strand
GCGTTCTTATATAGACATACACGAAACGTTGATATCATACATACACTTAATTAAATTATGTTTATTTAGAAAGTTGTATACAAAAATAGATTGCGGGAATAATAGGAACATGGAGGTGGAGAAATGGATGCAGCAGCTAAAGTACCTATAGAGGAAACGTGTATAGTATGTGAAGAATTAAAAAGTGAAGGAATTTACCTTTATGCATCTTTTGTATGTCGCTCTTGTGAGGAAGAAATTATAAAGACCGAAACTTCTGATCCTAAATATAAATATTATTTACAACAGCTACGAAAAGTTAATAAATCAGAAAAATAAATCCTAAGAGTTCCGTTTGTGGAGCTCTTATTTTATGTTTTTGAACTAAGATGATTATTATTTGATACACTAAATAAAATGAAAAATAAAAAGGATGATCATCAATGAAACATATACATAAACAAACACCTTTATATGATGCGTTAGAAGCATATCGTAATGAAAATCCTATATCTTGTCATGTACCAGGCCATAAGAATGGTACTGTTTTTCAAGAAAAGGGAAAGCTTATCTTTCAGCAATTATTACAAATAGACGCAACCGAAGTAGAAGGGCTAGATGATTTACATGCCCCTGAAGGAGCTATTTTAGAAGCTCAGCAACTTCTGGCTCAATTGTATAATGCACAAAAAAGCTATTTTCTTGTAAATGGCTCTACATGTGGAAATTTGGCGATGATTTTAGGGAATTGCAGAGAAGGAGATATTGTACTTGTACAAAGAAACTGTCATAAATCAGTATTACATGCCTTGACATTGGCTAAAGCTACTCCTATCTTTTTACGAACTAATATAAATGAAGAGTGGGGAACGGCTGAGGGAATATCTGTAAGCACTGTTCAGAAAGCACTACAAGCTTATCCGAAAACAAAAGCTATTATTCTTACTTATCCTAGTTATTATGGAATAGGCGATAATATAGAGGCTATTATTTCATTAGCACATAAAAATCATGTAACAGTGCTTGTTGATGAGGCGCATGGAGCTCACTTTATTGGACGTGAACCATTTCTTAAAAGCAGTTTAGCATATGGAGCTGATTATGTTGTTCAATCAGCACATAAAACGTTGCCTGCTATGACGATGGGTTCATACTTACATGTAAACCATGCCGTGAACAATTATAGACATGTTGAAATGTATCTTCAAATGCTGCAATCTAGTAGTCCTTCTTATCCTATTATGGCGTCGCTTGATTTGGCTCGTTCTTATTTAGGTACATTAACTGATGAAGACTTGCTGTACACGAAGACAACAATTGAAGAATTTAAGAGAGAATTAAATGAGATTAGTGGAATACGAGTATTACAACATAAAAAGAATTCATATGATATTTTGAAAGTAACTGTTCAAATAGATGATGCGTATACTGGTCATCAATTACAATCTGCTCTACAAAGATACGGTATATACAGTGAATTAGCAGATATGAAAAACGTTTTGTTAGTTTTACCAATCCTAAAGGTTGGACAGACTTTCTCATATGACAGAATAGTTTCAGGTATGAAGGATGCTGTATCACTGTTAAAGAAAATTAATAAAGAGAAGCAAGTTCGTCCTACTATGTTAGATGAAGTAGAGGAGCTTACAGAGTTAGAGCTATCCTTTGAGGAAATGTTGAATAGGGAAACAAAGAGCGTACCTTTTTTCCAAGCAATCGATTGCATTATAGCTGAAACGATTGTTCCATATCCTCCCGGTATACCGTATATGATGAAAGGCGAGAAAATTACTAAAAAGAAAATCGCCAATCTAGAACAAATGATTCAGTCAGGTACAAAATTTCATAGTAGTAGTTGCCTAGATGAACGCAATATCATTGTATATGTATAAAAAACAGTGAATAAATATTGTATACTTAAGATTAGACATGATTATTGGAGGTACATCCATGAAACGCGGGATTTTTATTACAGTTGAAGGACCAGAAGGAGCAGGTAAGTCCACAATTCTTGGTCTATTACACGAAAAATTACAGCAAGAAGGTTACTCTCTTTTATTGACGAGGGAGCCAGGTGGCATTTCTATATCTGAACAAATAAGAGAAGTAGTATTAAATAAAGATAATACGACGATGGACGAACGAACAGAGGCTTTATTATATGCGGCTTCTAGGAGACAACATTTAGTTGAGAAAGTAGAACCAGCTCTAAGTGAAGGTGAAATTGTTTTATGTGATCGATTTATTGACAGTTCATTAGCCTATCAGGGACATGCACGTGGATTGGGTATCGATGAAGTGTATCGTATTAACAAGTTTGCTATTGATGATACAATGCCTGATTTGACATTATACTTTGATATTGAGCCTGAAGAAGGTTTACAACGAATTCATAAAAATGATGATCGTGAAGTAAACCGTTTAGATATGGAGAATTTGTCTTTTCACCATAAAGTTCGAGAAGGCTATCATCTGTTGGTAGATCGTTTTCCAGAGCGAATTAAAGTAATTGATGCTTCAGACGATATTAGTAAAGTACTTGATCAAACATTAAAAGTAGTGAAGCATTTTATCCATAAACGAAATGTATTATAAGGTAATAAATTATAATATAGGAAAAATAAGAAAACTTTTTCAATCATTGCTATAATAGAAGTATATAAAAAGCGAGAACAGTGAAAAGGAGATGTTAACCATGAAAATGATTATTGCTGTAGTTCAAGATAAGGATAGTCATAAATTATCAACAGCTTTAGTAGAACATAATTTTCGGGTAACAAAGCTCGCAACAACAGGCGGTTTTCTTAAATCAGGGAACACAACTTTTATGATTGGTACAGAAGAAATTCGTGTGAATAAATGTTTACAAATAATAGAAGAAAACTGTCAATCTCGAGAGCAGCTTGTTGCACCAATTTCTCCAATGGGTGGTAATGCAGATTCGTATGTACCATACCCTGTTGATGTAAAAGTTGGAGGCGCAACTGTATTTGTTCTACCAGTTGAGCAGTTTCACCAATTTTAATGATATATAAGAGGTGTATGCATGAAGATTAATCAAGATATTCCTGTTAAGTTAGATAAAGTTCCTAAAGAACCAAAGTCTTCAACTCCTGGAAATGTTCGCTTTTCCGCTGTCGTTCATAAGCAAGATCAAAAGATGCAATTTGAAGCGCTAAATAAGCTGTTAGTTAGTATTGAAGGAGCAGGAGAGCGACTTGAACGTTCTCGTACATTTAAGGATTTAGCAAAATACAAAACGTTAGTTAAAAAATTTGTTAAAGAAGCAGTCAATTTCGGAATGGAATTGAAACAATCGCAAAGTTGGAACCAATATGGACAAACTAGAAAGCTAAAGACCGTTAATACAATAGATGAAAAGTTAGTTGAATTAACGGATCAAGTAATCAATAAAGAAAAAGATTCGATAACGATTCTTGGTCAAATTGGCGAAATTAAAGGGCTGCTTATTAATTTATATACTTAAGGTAGGAATAAGACATGATAAATACTTGGAATGAGCTAAAGGAAATACAGCCACTCGTATGTCAGATGCTTTCAAACAGTCTTGCTAAAAAGCGAGTGGCTCATGCGTATCTTTTCGAAGGTGAACGTGGTACAGGAAAGAAAGAAGCAAGTATTCTATTAGCTAAAAGCTTGTATTGTGAACAACTAGATGAAAACAATCAACCTTGCAATCACTGTGCAAACTGTCGAAGAATTTCAAGTGGAAACCATCCAGATGTACATCTTATTGAGCCAGATGGCTTATCAATTAAGAAAGATCAAATTCATCTATTGCAAGATGAATTTTCAAAGAAGAGCGTTGAATCAGAACGTAAGGTATATATTATTGAAGCTGCTGAAAAAATGACAGTACAGGCTGCTAATAGTTTACTGAAATTTTTAGAAGAACCTCTATCTGAAACAACTGCTATTCTCATAACTGAGCAGTCACAACGAATTCTACCGACAATTGTATCGAGATGTCAGATGATTACATTTCAACCTCTATCTTCAGAGCAAATAAAGAACCGATTAGTAGAAGAAGGTGTTGATATACAGACTGCTGCAATCGCTAGTCATTTGACGAATCACTTTGAAGAAGCTAGAGCAATAAGTTTTGACGATTGGTTTGCACAAGCTCAGCGAAAAGTGTTAAAATTATATGAAGTGTTGAACCAAAACTATATGAAGGGATTATTGTACCTTCAAGAAGAGTGGTTGGATCACTTTAAAGATAAGGAACAGATTGACCGTGGGTTAGATTTATTACTTCTTATATACAAAGATTTATTATATATTCAGTTGGACCAGAAAGATTCTATGGTGTTTCAAAATATGAAATTAGAACTTGAGAAGTCAGCCCTTCATCATAGTCAAAGAATGCTAGCTACTTATATGGAAGCGATTCTGGAGGCGAAGAGAAGGCTGATGTCCAATACAAATCCACAGCTAGTTATGGAGCAGTTAGTGTTGAATTTGCAGGAGGGATCATCCTTTGTATGATGTAGTAGGAGTCCGCTTTAAAAAAGCGGGTAAAATATACTACTTCGATCCGGGCGATTTCGATATTCCAAAGGATGAGTTTGTCATAGTAGAGACAGCACGTGGTGTGGAATTCGGAAGAGTAGTTATTGCTCGGAAACAAGTAGAAGAACATGATGTTGTGCTACCATTAAAGAAAGTGCTGCGAATAGCTGACGCGAAAGATCGACTAATTGTTGATGAGAATAAAAAAGCGGCTACAGAAGCTTACGAAGTTTGTGGTCAAAAAGTAGAAGAGCATGAATTAGATATGAAGCTAATTGATGTTGAATATACGTTTGACCGAAATAAAGTAATCTTTTATTTTACAGCGGATGGTAGAGTAGATTTTCGAGAACTTGTGAAAGATTTAGCTGCTATCTTCAGAACTCGAATAGAATTACGACAAATAGGGGTACGTGATGAAGCGAAGATGCTTGGTGGTATTGGTCCTTGTGGAAGAATGCTTTGTTGTTCGACTTACTTAGGTGATTTTGAACCAGTATCTATTAAGATGGCAAAAGATCAAAATCTATCATTAAACCCTACGAAAATTTCAGGGCTTTGTGGTAGATTAATGTGTTGTTTGAAATATGAGAATGATGAATATGAAACTGCAAAAGAACAGCTTCCTGATCTTGGAGAGATGGTAAAAACTCCGAATGGAACAGGCAAGGTAGTGGGGCTTAATATTCTAGAAAGAGTACTTCAAGTGGAACTAGTAGAACATGGAAGAGTATTAGAATTCACATTGGAAGAAATTTTAAATGAGGGAGCCGTTTCTATTCAAGCCACAGATTACTAAGGTGGTGAGCACGTGGAGAAAAAAGAAATTTTTGATTCGGTTAGTAGTATGGAGAAACAAATTGGTCACTTGTACAAGCAACTTGGGGAATTAAAACATCACGTTGCTGAGATTTTAGAAGAGAACAATATGCTTACGATTGAAAATGAGCATTTAAGACGTCGATTAGACCAACAAGTTCAGAAGAAGAAACAAGATGATATTCCAAAGAAAAAAGTTAAACAAGAAACGAAAGAGCAAAAAGGCTTCGATATTGGCGAAGGTTATGACAATCTTGCTAGATTATATCAAGAAGGTTTCCACATTTGTAATTTACATTTTGGAAGCCCTCGTAAAGAAGGCGATTGCCTATTTTGTTTATCTTTCTTAAATAAAAAATAATGAGCCTTCCCTTCACATGGAAGGTTTTTTTATGCTAAAAATAAGAGAGAAAAGTAAGATTTGAAAGTAGGCTATATAGCTACTATTTTATAAATGAGGTGCACGTTAAAAATATGTTAAAAGCAGATGAAAGATTAGACTATCTTCTTGCAGAAGAGTTGCGAATTATTCAAAGCCCTTCTGTGTTTTCATTTTCTCTTGATGCCGTATTATTAGCACGATTTGTAACTGTGCCAATTGTGAAAGGTCAGCTCGTTGACCTTTGTTCTGGTAATGGTGTTATTCCTCTCCTACTTAGTACGCGGACACGTGGAAAAATAGTCGGAGTTGAAATTCAAGAACGTTTATATGATATGGCTATTCGAAGTATTGAGTATAACCAGTTAAGTGATCAGTTAGAAATGATGCATCGAGATTTAAAAGGAATACCTAAGGAAATCGGTTATTCTAAATATGATGTTGTAACATGTAATCCTCCTTACTTTCCAACACCATCGGTTGAAGAAATCAATAAAAACGAACATTTTGCGATTGCACGACATGAAATTCTTTGTAATTTAGAAGATGTAATTCAAACAAGTAGCCAACTATTAAAACAAGGTGGAAAAGCTGCTTTTGTTCATCGACCAGGAAGGCTAATGGATATACTGACATTAATGAGGAAATACCGTATTGAGCCAAAAAGAATTCAGTTTGTACATCCGATGAGAGGTAAAGAAGCTAATACATTATTAATTGAGGGAATTAAGGATGGAAATCCTGATTTGAAAATCCTCCCACCATTTACTGTATATGATGAAAATAATGAGTATACAGCTGAAGCAAGAAAGATGTTATATGGAGAATAACCATTATATGTATGTACTAGAATGTAGTGATGGTACATATTATACGGGCTATACTAATCGTTTAGAAGAACGCATAAAAACCCATAATAGTGGAAAAGGTGCAAAGTATACACGTGGAAGAACACCTGTTACATTAATATATACAGAACGTTTTGAGACAAAAGAAGCAGCAATGAAAGCGGAATACCGTTTTAAACAATTATCTAGAGTGCAAAAAGAACTACAAATAAAAACAAATACAAAAGGACCTTCTTCCTCTGAAGAGTAAGAAGGTCATATATTATATAGGAGGCGAAGTTGGTATGTGGCAACAACATAGCTTTGCAAAAGAAGGAATAGAACCTGCGTTATATTTAGTGCCAACTCCCATTGGTAATTTAGAGGACATGAGCTTCCGTGCAATTCGTATCTTAAAAGAAGCGGATGTAATTGCGGCAGAAGATACGAGAAATACAAAGAAGCTATGTAACTATTTTGAAATAGATACACCTATTATTAGTTATCATGAACATAATAAAATGAGTAGCGGTAAGCTGGTTGTAGAGCGATTACAAGCAGGGCAAACGGTAGCATTAGTAAGTGATGCGGGGATGCCAACTATTTCTGACCCAGGATATGAGCTTGTGCAAGAAGCACTAGCTGAGAAAATTACTGTTATTCCATTACCAGGTGCGAATGCAGCTCTAACAGCACTAATTGCTTCAGGATTAGCTCCACAACCATTTTATTTTTATGGATTTCTAGAAAGAGGCTCTAAAAATAAAAAGAAAGAGTTAGAAAAATTAAAGTCGATTACATCGACATTCATTCTATATGAATCTCCTCATCGTTTAAAAGAGTCATTACAAGCTATGTTGAAGATATTAGGTAATCGTAAAATTGTGCTTTGCCGAGAATTGACCAAGAAATTTGAAGAATTTATAAGAGGCGATATAGAAGGCGCTCTTCAATGGGCTGAGGCTAATGAAATTCGAGGTGAGTTTTGCTTAATTATTGAAGGTGGTAGTGAAGCAGATGTTGCTGTTGTGGAACAATGGTGGGACGAGCTAACGATTATCGAGCATGTTAATGTCTATATTGAGGAAAAAGGCATGCAAAGCAAAGAAGCGATAAAACAAGTAGCAAAAGATCGCGATGCAAATAAACGTGATATTTATCATGCGTATCATGTGGAATAATCATAAAAAAACAGGTTATCTATTTAGATAACCTGTTTTTGGTCTAAACTTATTTTACTGGCTCAAGGTAATCATGAATTTCTTTAAGAAGTTGCTCAGCGCCTTCTTTACTTAAAATCAATTTACCATCAGCTAGTGATAAATTATTGTCTGAAACTTCACCAGTGATTTGGCAAGTCATGTTTGGTTTGTATTTCTTTAAAATAATGCGTTCGTCATCAACATAGATTTCTAGTGCATCCTTTTCAGCGATTCCTAAAGTACGACGAAGTTCGATAGGAATAACAACTCGGCCAAGCTCATCAACTTTACGGACAATACCTGTAGATTTCATATGTATACGCCCCTCTTATAGTATTTTGAATGGATCAAATTTAAACAATTTTCGTCATTATTCGACAAAGTTCTTATAATGCTTTAATAATACCAGCCATTCCCATATACGTCAATCTTTTTGTTATAATCCTTTAAAACCCAAACAAAAACCGCTATACCAAGGTTTTTTGGAACTTTCAAATAATATTTTTTAAAAAATACCGAAAAAAATTTTTGGAATTTCACAACGGAAAAGTGCAATCTTCGACAGAGTTCGACAAAATCTTTTTGGTGATATTGGAGAAGTAATCGGAGAAAAAATACATTTTTTTGTATTTCAGTAATAATTATACTATTTTGTTTAAAATATCGCAAAAATTCTAACTTAATTGTTAATTATGTAAACTTTCACCATTCAAGGTATAAATTATAGAATGAAAAGGTAATGCTGTCATTATAAATGCTCTAAATGTAATTTGTAGAGAGTTACAATCTTTTTATGGATGAATTGTTTCGTTTTCTTGCTATAATGGAAGAAGCGTTTTTATGTAGAAAAATACTTGACGGCACCGTTTATAGCACTACTGAATAGATGGGTTACTATAATTCATAAGATAGGTTCAACGCCTAATTTAAAGATAAAATTTTATGTTAAGCAGGAGGAAAAAATGAAGAATCAAAAACCATTTTTTATAACAACACCGATTTATTATCCAAGTGGAAAATTACATATTGGACATGCTTATACGACAGTTGCTGGTGACGCAATGGCGCGATATAAGCGTATGCGTGGATTTGATGTTATG
Source organism: Bacillus massiliigorillae (assembly GCF_000380245.2). Classification (GTDB taxonomy): domain Bacteria; phylum Bacillota; class Bacilli; order Bacillales; family DSM-1321; genus Bacillus_AD; species Bacillus_AD massiliigorillae. The sequence continues at coordinate 45,916 of NZ_HG428750.1, read as the reverse complement.
TACTTAACTGGAACAGATGAGCATGGACAAAAAATTCAACGTAAAGCTGCTGAAGATGGTATTACGCCACAAGCATATGTCGATAATATCGTTAGCGGCATCAAAGACTTATGGAAGAAGCTTGATATTTCATATGATGATTTCATTCGTACAACGGAGGATCGTCATAAAGAAGTGGTAGCAAAAATCTTTCAACGCTTAGTAGATCAAGGAGATATTTACTTAGACCAATATGAAGGCTGGTATTGTACACCATGTGAATCATTCTTTACTGATCGTCAAGTAGAAGAAAGCAATGGGAATTGCCCAGACTGCGGTCGTTCTGTTGAAAAAGTAAAAGAAGAATCGTATTTCTTTAGAATGAGTAAGTATGCAGATCGTTTATTACAATTCTACGAAGAAAATCCAGAGTTTATCCAACCTGAATCACGTAAGAATGAAATGATTAATAACTTTATTAAACCAGGTTTAGAGGATTTAGCGGTTTCTAGAACTACATTTGATTGGGGTATTAAAGTGCCAGAAAATCCAAAGCATGTTATCTATGTTTGGATAGATGCACTAACAAACTATATTACAGCCCTTGGTTATGGTACAGATGACCAAAGTAAGTTTGAGAAATATTGGCCGGCTGATGTGCACCTTGTTGGAAAAGAGATTGTTCGTTTCCATACGATTTATTGGCCAATTATGTTAATGGCTCTTGATTTACCACTTCCAAAGAAAGTATTCGCTCATGGCTGGTTACTAATGAAAGATGGAAAAATGTCGAAATCTAAGGGTAATGTTGTTGATCCAGTAACATTAATTGATCAGTATGGATTAGACGCATTACGTTACTATTTACTTCGTGAAGTACCATTTGGTTCAGACGGCGTGTTTACACCAGAAGGCTTTGTGGAGAGAATTAACTTTGATTTAGCGAATGACTTAGGTAATTTATTAAATCGTACAGTGGCGATGGTCCAAAAATATTTCGGCGGTGAAATTCCACAATATACAGGTTCTACTAGTGAATTTGAAGAACAGCTTCTTAAAACAAGTAAAGAAACAGTTGTAAAATATGAAGAAGCAATGGAATCAATGGAATTCTCAGTGGCACTATCAAGCATTTGGCAATTAGTTAGTCGCACGAATAAATTTATTGATGAAACAGCACCATGGGTATTAGCGAAAGAAGAGAAAAATGACGAATTAGGAAGTGTTATGGCTCATTTAGCCGAATCTTTAAGAAGAACGGCTATTCTTTTAAAACCATTCTTAACACAAACACCTGAAAAAATCTTTGCTCAACTTAATATCCAAGATGAAGCTTTACAGTCATGGGATAGTTTAGCTAAATTTGGTGTAATTCCTGAAGGTACGAAAGTAAATAAAGGTGAACCTATTTTCCCGCGCTTAGAAATTGAAAAAGAAGTTGAATTTATCAAAGAAAAAATGCAAGGTTCTGCTCCTGCAAAAGAAGAGCCGAAGGAAGAAAAAAAGATCGAATTAGCGGACGAAATAACGATTGATGACTTTATGAAAGTAGATTTACGAGTAGCTGAGGTCATTCAAGCTGAACCTGTAAAAAAAGCAGATAAGCTTCTTAAACTACAACTTGATTTAGGTTTTGAAAAGCGCCAAGTAATTTCTGGTATTGCACAATTTTACAAGCCAGAAGAGTTAGTTGGAAGAAAGGTTATTTGTGTAACGAACTTAAAACCTGTGAAATTAAGAGGAGAATTATCCCAAGGTATGATTTTAGCTGGAAGTGAAGATGGCAAGCTAGCGCTTGCTTCTGTAGCTGAAGCATTACCAAATGGTGCGAAAGTAAAGTAATAATTCTTATGTAACAAAGTATTTCGAAAAGGAATGTTTCACGTGAAACATTCCTTTTTGAAATTCATGTTCTATTATAAAGGCTGTTCTATTAAAACGAGCTAGATTGATTTTTGATGGTATAACTAAATAAAAGCAGTATGTTGATTCGATAGAGTTGTACTTGCTCTTTTATAGTCGAAAAGATATATCCTTATATCTAAAAAGGGTAATTTGGTGTATGGATTTGTATAAAAAAGGTCCTTTTAATACGTTAAGTAATACAAATGACCTAGTTTTGTAATCAAATTGTTACCTAAATGTGAGACATGAAATCTGTATTTCATAATAAACTAGATGCTAGAGAGGAAGATTTTAAATGCTTTTTGATACACACGCACATTTAAACGCAGAACAATATGAAGAAGATTTAGAAGCAGTTATTGAACGAGCACAAGCTGAAGGTGTTTCAAAGATTGTGGTAGTTGGTTTTGATAAGCCCACTATTACGAAGGCTATGGAATTAGCTGAATCATATTCTTTTATTTACGCAAGTGTAGGGTGGCACCCAGTAGATGCTATTGATATGACTGAGGACGATCTTGTTTGGATAGAAGAGTTAGCTGCGCATCCGAAAGTTGTGGCTCTCGGTGAAATGGGATTGGATTATCATTGGGATAAGTCTCCAAAGGAAATTCAAAAGGAAGTATTTAGAAAGCAGATTGCGTTGGCAAAACGTGTGAAACTTCCCATTATCATTCATAATCGTGAGGCAACGCAAGATATTATGAACATCTTAAAAGAAGAAGGAGCTGAGGAAGTAGGAGGCATTATGCATTGTTTCAGCGGTAGCGCAGAAATAGCGAAAGAATGCATCAAGATGAACTTTTATATTTCCTTTGGTGGCCCAGTTACTTTTAAAAACGCTAAAAATGTAAAAGAAGTGGCAGCTCAAATTCCGTTAGATCGACTATTAGTGGAAACGGATTGTCCATACTTAACGCCACACCCATTCCGTGGAAAAAGAAATGAACCAGGCTATGTTAAGCTAGTAGCAGAACAGATTGCAGAATTAAAGAACCTTTCTTTCGAAGAAATTGCGAATATTACTACAGAAAATGCAAAAAAATTATTCGGCATAAACTGATAAAATATCGTGTCGAATAGTAAGAGTGGCTGTCTTTTGGCAATTGCATTCTGAAGATTTCAACAAAAAAAGCGGAACTTAGAAATACGTTTGTCGATAAGCCACTCTTTTCAAAGTAATAGAGTCTATGCATAATAATGAACTATGGTAAGTTAGCACAGTTATTTGACAGTAGGATTTGAAGTCTATATAATCACCGGAGAGGAAGGAGGGCTTTTTTCATCGTGATAAAAACATTGAAAAAAAGTTTTGCCAAACCTTTTAAACGAAGGACAATGGCTATTTACATTACTAGTTTCATAGTATTTTTAGCAGCTACCGGTATCTTGTTATATCAAGGTACAAAGAAAACCGTTGCACTTACGTTAGATGGTAAAGAGCAAGTTGTAACTACTCATGCATCTACGATCCAGGACTTATTACAAAATTTAAAGATTTCCGTTTCAAAGAATGATTATTTATATCCAGCAGGTGATACCAAAATTACGGATAAAACCGAGGTAACATGGAAGCCTGCAAAAGAAATAACGGTTATAGACGGTAGTGTTAAAAAAGCAATATGGACAACAAAAGATACAGTTGGTGAATTTTTAGAAGAGCAAAAGATACAGTTGAGAAATGAAGATAAAGTTTCTTCATCACTTGATACCACAATAAAAAATGATATGGACGTTTCTATTGAACGTGCTTTTCCATTACAAGTGGTAGATGGAGGAAAGCCTACACAGGTTTGGTCAACTTCGGCTACGGTCGCTGACTTTTTAAAGCAGCAAGGGATCAATATGCAACCATTAGACCGTGTTGAACCATCGCTAGAGACACAGATAAAACCGAATAGCGTTGTGAATGTTGTTAGAGTCCAAAAGGTCACCGATGTAGTGGAAGAACCAGTGAAATATAAAGTAATATCTCAAAAAGATAGCAGTCTTCCAAGAGGTAACGAAAAAGTTGTTACAGAAGGGAAAGAAGGCTTAGTATCTAATCAATATGAAATCATCAAGGAAAATGGTAAAGAAGTTAAAAAATCATTAAAGGCTACAAAAGTTGTGCGTGCATCACAAGATAAAGTTGTGGCTGTTGGTACAAAAGTCATTAATGATACAGTTTCAAGAGGTGAAGCGACGGGTGGACGTGAATTAACCGTAACCGCTACAGCTTATACAGCCTTTTGTAATGGATGCTCCGGTTTAACAGCAACAGGATTTGATTTACGTAACAATCCTAACGCAAAAATCATTGCAGTAGATCCAAGTGTTATTCCACTAGGTACAAAAGTATATGTGGAAGGCTACGGTTATGCTATTGCTGCAGATACGGGTGGGGCTATTAAAGGTAATAAGATTGACATTTTCTTCTCCAGCAAATCACGCGCTTACCAGTGGGGACGGAAACAAGTCAAAATACGTATTTTATGATAAAAGATACTTTGTATTAAAGCGGGGGAGAATTCCTCTGCTTTTTTTGTTAATTTTATAAGAAGGAGTATAATAATAAAGATACTTTATTTATTAGACGTATAAACAGATAAAAAGTTTCACTATTTCGGAGGAAAAATGAAAATTAAAGAAATTATTGTGGTAGAGGGAAAAGATGATACAACGGCTATAAAAAGAGCCCTTGATGCAGATACAATTGAAACAAATGGATCTTCTATTGGAGACGCTGTAATTGAACAAGTTCGTTTAGCGCAAGAAAAAAGAGGCGTCATCATTTTTACAGACCCTGATTATCCAGGTGAGCGTATACGTAATATTGTTTCATCAAAGGTACCAGGATGTAAGCATGCCTTTCTTCCAAAGGCAGAAGCTAGACCGAAGAATGGGAGAGGTATAGGTGTAGAACATGCTTCGACTGAGGCCATTCGACTAGCTCTTAAAGAGGCACAAGTATTAAAAGAAATATTTCAAGAAGAAATTTCTCCACAAGATCTTATGGATTGTGGTTTAATAGGCGGTGCGGGTTCAAAAGCCCGAAGAGAAAAACTAGGTATTAAATTAAGAATCGGTTATACAAACGGAAAACAGCTTTATAATAGGCTGAATATGTTTCAAATACCAAAAGAAGACTTTATACAAGCAATGAGAGAAATAATTCAGGAGGAACACGATGCATAAAGATATTGCTACTCCCATTCGAACGAAAATGATTTTAGAGAAATACGGTTTTTCTTTTAAGAAAAGCTTAGGTCAAAACTTTTTAATTGATACGAATATATTACATCGTATTATTGATTTTGCAGGTTTAGACCAGGAGAAAAGCGGAGCAATCGAAATTGGTCCGGGAATTGGTGCGTTAACAGAACAATTAGCGAAGAGTAGTAAGCGAGTTGTAGCATTTGAAATCGACCAACGCTTATTACCAATCTTACAAGATACACTTTCTCCTTATGAACATGTAAAGGTGATTCATAATGACGTGCTAAAAGCAGATGTTGGGAGCGTTATTGAACAAGAATTCCAAGGTATTGATGATTTAATGGTAGTAGCCAATCTGCCTTACTATGTTACGACACCAATTATTATGAAGCTATTAGAGGAAAAGCTACCGATTAGAGGTATCGTTTGTATGTTACAAAAAGAAGTAGCTGATCGTATTTCCGCGAAGCCTGGTACGAAGGAATATGGTTCTTTATCGATTGCTATTCAATATTACACAGAAGCTGAAACAGTTATGATTGTGCCAAAAACGGTATTTATTCCTCAACCAAATGTAGATTCAGCTGTTATTCGATTAACCAAAAGAGAGAAACCTCTAGTAGAAGTAAAAGACGAAGACTTCTTCTTCACTGTGACGAGAGCAAGCTTTGCTCAAAGACGAAAAACATTGCAAAACAATTTAACAAGTCAATTGAAAAACGGTAAAGAAAAGAAAGAGTTAATTTTAGCAGCACTTGAACGCGCTAATATTGATCCGAAACGTCGTGGAGAAACGTTATCCATTGAAGAGTTCGGGCGTTTAAGTGATGAATTAGTAGCGGATTTTAAATGATAGCCGTTAGCTCATTGGGACACTTCACATCTTTATCGCTGAATGCATAGGTTATGAAGAAGGCGAAAGTGGCAAAGTAACGAAATCTTTGTCAGAGGTGAAAACGATGAGTATAGGGATTCATGATATTGTAGGACGTGTCAGCTATGGCTGTGACGTATTATTTCGTGTTATTCAAATAAAAGAAGAGAATGGAAAAACGATTGCCATTCTTTATGGTGAAGATATTCGACTTGTTGCTCATGCTCCTTTGGATGATTTAGTAAAAGTCAATGAGAGTGAAAGAAGTGCGCGGAAGCAAAAGAATGAAGAAATGGTTCGCCATTCTTTACAGCTTTTCTCTCAAGACCGCGAGCTACTTGATCAAAAAAGGCGTTTTGAGGTGAGTGATGGTTATAGACAACAAGGCGATTATTTCCAGATACCGGGAAAGGTATTGCATTTAGACGGGGACCCTTCTTATTTGAAAAAATGTATGGACGTGTATGAAAAAATCGGCATACCTGTAAAGGGTCTTTATTGTAATGAAAAAGAGATGCCTAGCCGTATTACGGAACTGCTAGAAATGTATCGACCTGATATTCTAGTTGTAACAGGACACGACTCTTATTCAAAGTCTAAAGGTAAAATGATTGATATTAATGCATACCGTCATTCGTGGCATTTTGTTCAAACCGTACGAGAAGCTCGCAAGAAAATTCCACAGCTTGATCAACTTGTCATTTTTGCTGGAGCGTGTCAATCTCATTTTGAATCATTAATTGCAGCTGGAGCAAATTTTGCAAGTTCTCCTTCTCGCGTTAATATTCATGCACTTGATCCTGTGTATATTGTAGCTAAAATTAGTTTTACGCCTTTCATGGAACGTATTCATGTTTGGGATGTATTACGGAATACGTTAACGGGTGAAAAGGGAATTGGTGGCATTGAAACAAAGGGTGTGCTACGGACGGGTATGCCATATAAATCAATGGAAGAAGAAGTATAAGGAAGCTGTCTCATTTTGAGGCAGCTTTTTTTACAGTGTCTAACCTTACACCTGCTATGCTCTGAAATAGACTGGCTTATTTCTGCCGCATAGCTCTTTTAGGATTGGGTGAAAATCAAGGAGCATAAACATCAATCCAAAAAGACCAGTGATGATTTTTCTTATTTACATAATTACCAATAAAATGGTTAAAATAAAAATGTATTAAGAAATAGAAATTTATTGGTTAAAACCATTGACAAGTAAAAATATAAATTGATATAATTTTATATTTTGTTTGACGGTTTGTCCCAATATGTGATATACTACACTTAGTGAGGTGGACCGAAAATGCCAAAAACTTTAGCTGATATTAAGAAAGCCTTGGATTCCAATCTTGGAAAGAGGTTAGTTTTAAAAGCAAATGGCGGTAGAAGAAAGACAGTGGAGCGTTTTGGAACGCTAGCAGAAACTTATCCTTCTGTATTCGTTATTGAGCTTGATCAAGATGAGAATGCATTCGAAAGAGTCTCCTACAGTTATGCAGATGTTCTTACAGAAACTGTACAGTTAACCTTCTTTGACGAAACAGCAGGACAGGTAGCTTTAAGCGGACAGTAAACTTTTGTTTACTGTCTTTTTTATGCTCTAAGAAAGTATGTTTAGCCTTTGACCGATTTAAATGAACGTTATATTAAAAAAGAAAATTCATCCATTAAAAAGGATGAGTGACGGTTTTTCGTAAAAATGCACATACTATCATTGTTGCAGCATGAATAAAGGAGTGGTTAACAAATGGCTAGAAAAGGAATTATGTCAGATCGACTTAAAGAAGAGATTGCAAAAGAGCTTGGGTTCTACGATGTTGTCCAAAAGGAAGGCTGGGGAGGTATTCGAGCTCGTGATGCGGGTAATATGGTGAAACGAGCAATTGAGATTGCTCAAAGTAATCTGGCTGGCAAAGATCTCTAACATTCGTTCTAAAAAAGTTTCGTGTAAAGTCATGCTCATAATAAAATCATGCTGACAATACTTAAGGTGTTCCACATGTGGAACACCTTTTTTGCCAAGACTCACTTACATATTTGCGCGTAAAAAGATTAGATTATATATATTATTGGATATAACTCTATACAAGAGATAATGAACGTTCTATTTTGTTAGAGATTTGTTCTTTTTTAGAACAACTTTAAAAAATGCACGCGTAAAAAATAGATATGGTAAAATAGGACAAGAACTTTTTAAGAACGTAAAGTAGGTGGATTGTTGTGAAGTTAATGGAGAAAGCACCAGCTAAAATTAACCTTGCTCTTGATGTGCTTTATAAAAGGCCAGATCAATATCATGAAGTAGAAATGATCATGACTACTGTTGATCTTGCTGATCGTATAGAGTTGGAAGAAAAGAATGAAGATGAAATTAAAATCTTTTCACATAATCGCTATGTGCCGGATGATGAAAGGAATTTAGCCTATCAAGCGGCGGCATTATTGAAAAGACGTTATCATATAAAAAAAGGCGTTGGCATCACGATTGAAAAGAATATTCCTGTAGCAGCTGGGTTAGCTGGAGGAAGTAGTGATGCAGCGGCTACATTAAGAGGATTAAATAAACTTTGGCAGTTAGGTTTAAGTTTAGACGAATTAGCTGAGATTGGCTCAGAAATCGGTTCAGATGTTTCTTTTTGTGTGTACGGAGGAACGGCACTTGCAACAGGAAGAGGAGAAAAAATTAAGCATCTAACAAGCCCACCTAAATGTTGGGTGGTTCTTGCTAAACCAGTAATGGGGGTTTCAACTGCAGATATTTATAAAAGATTGGATATTAAAGAGGTAAAGCATCCTGACATCTCCAGCATGGTAGATGCTATAGCTCATAATGATTATCAAATGGTATGTAAGAATGTAGGAAATGTATTAGAACAAGTTACTCTGTCTCTGTATCCAGAAGTATCGAATATTAAGAAGCAAATGAAAAAATTCGGTGCAGATGCGGTATTAATGAGTGGTAGTGGTCCAACGGTATTTGGATTGGTTGAGTATGATTCTAGAATGCATAGAGTATATAACGGATTACGTGGCTTTTGTGAACAAGTTCATGCTGTTAGATTGTTAGGCGAACAGTCTACTCTTGAATAAACACGTATATTAAGTTACTATAATTATAATAATATTCGGATTTAAGGAGGGTTGACGTTGAAGTTTCGTAGAAGTGAACGACTTGTGGATATGACAAATTATTTATTAGAAAATCCAAATCAACTTGTTCCGCTTACTTTTTTTGCAGAAAGATACGGTTCAGCTAAGTCTTCAATAAGTGAAGATTTAACGATTATAAAAGAAACGTTTGAACAACGTGGTATTGGATTATTAATGACTGTTCCAGGAGCGGCTGGAGGAGTGAAATATATTGTAAGAGCAAATAAGGAAGAAGCGGTTCAATTCATTGAAGAATTGTGCGGAATTATGACAAAACCAGACCGCCTATTACCTGGTGGTTATTTATATATGAATGATATTTTAGGTAACCCACATATGATGGACAAAGTAGGTCGTTTGATAGCTTCTGCTTACGCTGATAAGCAAGTAGATGTCATCATGACGATGGCAACAAAGGGAATTCCTATTGCTTATGCTGTAGCAAGTCATTTAAACGTTCCTGTCGTTATTGTACGACGCGATAATAAAGTAACGGAAGGCCCAACGGTTAGCATTAATTATATTTCTGGTTCATCGAAACGCATTCAAACGATGCTGTTATCGAAGAGAAGTCTAGAGGTAGGATCAAAGGTGCTTGTTGTGGATGACTTTATGAAAGCGGGAGGCACGTTAAATGGTATGATTAGCTTATTGGAAGAGTTTGATGCTACTGTATCGGGGGTTGCGGTCTTGATTGAATCGGAAGATACGGAAGAGCGCTTAGTAGACAATTATCTTTCTTTATTAAAGCTAGCAGAAGTAGATGTTAAAGAAAAAAAGATACATGTAGCGCAGGGAAATTACTTTAACATGACGAATTAAAGGGAAATAAGGGAGGAATTTTTTATGAAAGTTGTATTTACACCAGACGCTCCGGCGGCAATTGGTCCATATTCTCAAGGAATTGTTGTGAATAATATGTTCTATAGCTCAGGTCAAATACCTTTGACGGCAGAGGGGACATTAGTAGAGGGTAGCGTCCAAGACCAAACACATCAAGTGTTTAAAAATTTACAAGCTGTATTAGAAGCTGCAAACGCTTCATTTGATACTGTTGTAAAAGCAACAGTTTTCATTAAAAATATGGATGATTTTGCAGCAATAAATGAAATATACGGTCAATATTTTGTTGAACATAAACCAGCAAGATCATGTGTAGAGGTAGCACGTTTACCTAAGGATGTATTATTAGAAATTGAAGTAATAGCGCTAGTTAAATAAAGAACTATGTAACATCACGAAAAAAAGGTGAGTATTTACATATGTAATGCTCACCTTTTTTGTGATATAAATATACTGAAAATTTATAATAAACAAATAACAAAATGTGTTACATGTCTAAAAAAACATGTAAAATCTTACTGTTTTTGGCCTATTTTATTTATTTTTCTATTAAATTGAAAAAATATTGAAAATTTTTTCAAGTTTAGAAGGATTATGAATATTTTTGTTGAATTTAATTTAGCATAAGTTTTTATTAATTGAAGGTGGTGAACACGATGGAAGTAACTGACGTAAGATTACGCCGCGTTAACACGGATGGCCGTATGAGAGCAATCGCATCCATTACTTTGGACAATGAGTTTGTTATTCATGATATTCGTGTGATTGATGGTAATAATGGTTTATTTGTAGCGATGCCGAGCAAACGAACTCCAGACGGAGAATTCCGTGATATTGCTCACCCAATTAATTCATCCACTCGAGGAAAAATTCAGGATGCTGTTTTAACAGAGTATCATCGTCTTGGTGAGGTTGAAGGGTTAGAAGAAGTGGAGTTAGAAGAAGCAGGCGCTTAATTCAAATCTATTAACCGAACAAGCAACAAGAGCACTTACTTCTTAAGTAAGGCTCTTTTTTCTGTGTTTAAAAGTTTCTGGCATTTTATCTAAACACAGTGTTCTTCTAGTCGGAACGCTAGTTACTTATACTATTTTATTTGAACGGAAATTATAAGTTCAATGGTTCACTTTATACAAAAAGGTGAAAATCTGTTACTATTAAACTGTGATTGAATTGTTTAAATTCTCTTTATTTTTAGCGGAATATACTGTTTCTTCCAATAGTAAATATCTTACAAAATAGCACAAATTTAAGTCGATTCTTGAAAACGTCAGTTATTTAAGATATATTTTATAAGGATATTTATGAAAGTAATCTATACAATGTACGGAATATAGATAATACACAATGTAGGGAGGAACGTCATGAGTAATCGTTTTGCGATCGTTTTAGCAGCAGGACAAGGAACTAGAATGAAGTCAAAACTATATAAGGTTCTTCATTCTGTTTGTGGAAAACCTATGGTTCAACATGTACTTGACCAAGTTTCAGCACTACAAGTAAAGGAAACAGTTACTATTGTAGGCCATGGAGCGGAAAAGGTTCAGGCACAATTAGGAGACAAATGTGGATTTGCACTTCAAGCTGAGCAATTAGGAACAGCTCACGCTGTTATGCAAGCTGAGTCTTTATTGCAAGGTAAGCAAGGTACAACATTTGTTATCTGTGGAGATACTCCGTTAATTAAAGCTGAAACAATGGAAGCCTTAATTAAGCAACATGAAGCACAAGGAGCTAAAGCATCTGTATTAACTGCTTACTTGGAAGATCCTACTGGTTACGGACGAATCATTCGTAACAAAGAAGGATTTGTCGAGAAGATTGTTGAGCATAAAGATGCTACTGAAGCAGAAAAGTTAGTAACAGAAATCAATACAGGAACGTATTGTTTCGATAATCAAGCCTTATTTGAGGCTCTTAAAAAAGTATCAAATGATAATGTCCAAGGTGAATATTACTTGCCAGATGTTATCGAAATATTAAAATCTGAAGGCGAAATTGTGACGGCTTATCAAACAGCTGATTTCGAAGAGACTTTAGGTGTAAATGACCGTATTGCTTTATCAGAAGCTGAAAAGATTATGAGAAAGCGAATTAATTTTGAGCATATGAAAAATGGCGTTACTTTAATTGATCCAGAGCAAACGTACATTGAAGCTGATGTAACGATTGGTCAAGATACGATTATTTATCCAGGAACAATCATTAAATCAGGTACGACTATTGGAAGTGATTGTGAAATAGGTCCCAATACTGAAATTGCTCAGTGTGAGATTGGGGATTCAACAGCTATTCGTCAATCAGTGGCGCATAATAGTAGTATTGGTTCTCATGTTAAGATTGGACCATTTGCTCATATTCGCCCACAATCGCAAATTGCGGATGAAGTGAAAATCGGTAACTTTGTTGAGATCAAGAAATCTGTCTTTGGTCATGGAAGCAAAGCTTCTCATTTAAGCTATATTGGCGATGCTGAAGTAGGTAGTGATGTAAACATCGGTTGCGGTTCTATTACTGTAAATTATGATGGTAAAAATAAATTTCTGACAAAGATTGGCGACGATGTATTTGTTGGCTGTAATTCTAATCTAGTTGCGCCGGTATCTGTTGGAGATGGAGCGTATATTGCTGCTGGATCGACAATTACAGAAGATGTACCAGGCGAGGCACTAGCTATTGCTCGTGCACGTCAAGTGAATAAAGAGGATTATGTAAGTAAATTAAATTTTAATAAATAACCATTGGAGGTTCACCATGTCAAATCAGTATCTTGATCCGAATTTAAAAGTGTTCTCACTTAGTTCAAATCGCGGATTAGCAGAAGAAATTGCAAAAGTAATAGGGGTAGAATTAGCGAAGTGTTCTGTAACACACTTTAGCGATGGAGAAATCCAAATCAACATCGAAGAAAGTATTCGTGGTTGTGACGTATTTATCATCCAATCTACAAGCCAACCTGTTAATGAACACTTAATGGAATTATTGATTTTAATTGATGCATTAAAACGTGCGTCTGCTAAAACAATTAACGTTGTAATTCCTTATTACGGTTATGCACGTCAAGATCGTAAAGCGCGCGCTCGTGAGCCGATTACAGCTAAATTAGTTGCAAACCTTATTGAAACTGCTGGTGCACACCGTGTCATTTCTTTAGATTTACACGCACCACAAATTCAAGGTTTCTTTGATATTCCAATTGACCACTTAATGGGTGTGCCAATTCTATCAGATTACTTCGAGAACAAGAACTTAGACGATATCGTTATTGTTTCACCTGACCATGGTGGTGTAACTCGTGCACGTAAAATGGCTGATCGCTTAAAAGCTCCAATTGCAATCATTGATAAGCGTCGTCCAAGACCAAACGTTGCAGAAGTTATGAATATTGTTGGTAATATTGAAGGTAAAACAGCAATTCTGATTGATGATATTATTGATACTGCGGGAACTATTACATTAGCTGCAAATGCACTAGTGGAAAATGGTGCTGCAGAAGTTTATGCTTGCTGTACGCATCCGGTTCTTTCAGGTCCAGCGATCGAACGTATCAAAAATTCAAAAATTAAAGAATTAGTTGTTACAAATTCTATAGGTCTTCCAGAAGAGAAGAAATTTGACAAATTGGTTGAACTTTCTGTAGCTCCATTACTTGCAGAGTCTATTATTCGTGTATACGAAGATCAATCAGTAAGTGTATTATTTGATTGATAATAGGAAAAGCGGCTTTCATCTGAAATGGAAGCCGCTTTTTGGCATTACTTAAAGCAAGAAGAAAAAATGGTATAACAAGTGATTACAGCAAGAAACTGTATAATCATGCTATAATAGTAAGGACGTGGCTATTTGAGTTACGTCTTTGTTGTAGTTTGGTAATCAATTTTGAATTATGAAGAGGAAATTCCGCTTTTTTAGGGAATACATATAAAAGAAACATGGAAGTGCTTGACGTGCACCACATAAGCAGGGTATCGGAGCAAGACACTTTGTTATGGTTTATATATATTTAAGCAAGAAAAGAAATGTCATTGTTGGAGTTGAGACATCTTAATGAAATTAATAATCGGTTTAGGAAATCCTGGTAAAGAGTATGAAAGAACAAGACATAATATAGGCTTTGAAGTCATTGATGTTCTGGCTGATCAATGGAATATTCCATTAAATCAAGCGAAACATAAAGGTCTTTATGGCGTTGGTTATGTAGGTGGAACGAAAGTAATTTTACTTAAACCACTAACATATATGAACTTATCAGGTGAAAGTATAAAAGCAGTCATGGACTATTTCAAGGTAGATTTAGATGATATTGTTGTCTTTTATGATGATTTAGATTTGGCTGTTGGGAAGATTCGCTTACGTCAAAAAGGTGGCGCTGGTGGTCATAATGGAATTAAATCAATGATTGCTCATCTTGGTACGCAAGAGTTTAATCGTGTACGCATCGGAATTGGTCGTCCGCATGGTGCTATGAGCGTGACTAATCATGTTTTAGGTAGATTTCAAGAGGACGAATGGGTTGTCATGAAAGATGTAATCAAGTCATGTAATCGGGCATGTGATGATTTTTTAGTTAAACCGTTCTTACAGGTTATGAATGAGCATAATTAAAAGTAATGACGATTGTTAAATTTTATCTTTAAAGGTGAATAAATACCCGTCCATTCTGTTCATACTAGCAGTAAATGGATAAAAGGGGCTAATAGCATGAGCTTATATTATACGTGTAGGCATTGCGGTGTCTGTCTGGGTATGTTGCCTAAACAATCGGTGAAAATAGAACAACTTGGCTTTGAACTATTGAATTCACAAGAATATCAAGAAATGATTACGACGGATCCGCTTGGGAATATTCATGTCACGATTGTTTGTGACGACTGTGAATCAGCTTTAAGGTCTAATCCGAACCTTCATGGTATGGATTATATTATTCAATAGAAATTAGCTTTGGACTATTCCAAAGCATTTTTCCGTTTGTTTTATTACACAAAAAAGAGAGTAGTTATATTTTCGTTAGATTGAAAAATATAAAAACAAGAAAAAGTTAAATATGATGGCTTTTAAAGGGGGAATTCGATATGAACGCGCTTAACCAAATATTTATGCAAAATGAAGATATACAATCGATTTTAACTGGTGTGGATGAAGGTCTTCGTGAGCAATTGGTAGCTGGATTATCTGGTTCTTCGCGAGCAATGTTAATATCTTCTGTATACCGTCAAACGAATCGTTCAATTTTAGTGGTTACATATAATCTTTTACAAGCGCAGAAGTTATATGAGGATTTATCGAACTTCGTTTCGGAAGAAGATTTGTTTATTTATCCGGCTAATGAACTGATTGCAGCGGAACTAAGTATAGCAAGTCCAGAGTTAAGAGCACAGCGTATAGAAGTTTTGAACCGTTGGTCACAAAATCAAAGTGGAATTGTTATTGTCCCAATGGGGGGATTCCGTAAAATTCTACCTCCGAAGCAATTATGGAGGAAGTATCAAGTCACTTTTACAGTTGATGATGAAATCGATTTAGAAGCGACGCTAAAGCAATTTGTTGTTATGGGCTATCATCGAGCAGATATGGTATCGTCTCCAGGTGAATTTAGCGTGCGTGGTGGAATTATTGATATTTACCCACTAACAGAAAGTAAGCCTATTCGAATCGAATTATTTGATACAGAGGTGCAATCCATTCGAACTTTTTCGATTGAAGATCAAAAATCTCTAGAGAAAGTAGAATCTGTTCAAATTGGTCCTGCAACGGAATTATTACTGGAACAAGAGAATATCGAACGGATGACAAATCTTTTAGAAGATGGTCTTAAGACAAGTTTAAAGAAAATCAAAAATGAAAAAACAAAGAATTTATTATTACAAAACATTGGTTTTGAATTAAATCAACTGCGAACAAATATTAAACTTGATGAGATTTTTAAATATATCAGTTTGGCATACGAACGCCCAACTAGTTTACTAGATTATTTACCAGCTAATGGATTAGTTATTCTTGATGAAATTAGTCGTATACAAGAAGTTGCAACAACGCTTGAGAAGGAAGAATTGGAGTGGTTTACAAATCTTCTAAGTGAAGGGGAAATAATTCATGATGTTCAACTATCATTTAGTTTTCAGCAACTTATATCATCTTCATCTCAAAAGTTAATTTATTTATCTCTATTTCTACGACATGTACCACACACTAATCCACAAAACATAATAAACGTTACGTGTAAGCAGATGCAAAACTTCCACGGACAAATGAACGTGTTTAAATCCGAGATAGAGCGTTGGAAGAAAAGTAAATACTCTGTCGTTATATTAGGTCCAACCCAAGAACGGATGATGAAGCTGCGTCGTGTGTTGGATGATTATGAAGTAGAAGCAGCAGAACTGACAGAGTCTAGTTCGATTTTAAATGGTAAGGTGCAGATTGCTAGAGGGAACTTGCATACAGGCTTTGAACTACCAATGCAAAAGCTTGCTGTTATTACAGAGCAAGAGTTGTTCAACAAGAAAACAAAGCGATCAACTAAGAGGCAAAAGCTATCAAATGCTGAACGTATTAAGAGTTATTCAGAATTAAATATTGGTGACTATGTTGTTCACGTAAATCACGGGATTGGTAAATATTTAGGTATCGAAACATTAGATATAAAAGGTGTGCATAAAGATTACTTAAATATCCGTTACCAAGGGTCTGACCAATTGTATGTGCCTGTTGAACAAATTGAACTTATTCAAAAGTACGTGGCCTCTGAAGGGAAAGAGCCTAAATTATATAAACTTGGCGGTAACGATTGGAAGCGTGTGAAGAGTAAAGTTAAATCTTCTGTAGAAGATATTGCGGATGATTTAATTAAAATCCATGCGGAGCGTGAAGCTACGAAAGGATATCCATTCTCTCCGGATGGTGACATGCAACGCGAGTTTGAATCAGCTTTTCCTTATAATGAAACCGAGGATCAAATTCGCTCAATTAATGAAATAAAACAAGATATGCAACGTGAGCGACCAATGGATCGTCTTCTTTGTGGTGATGTTGGTTATGGGAAAACAGAGGTAGCTATTCGTGCGGCATTTAAAGCGATTGCAGATGGTAAGCAAGTGGCGTTCCTAGTCCCAACAACGATTCTAGCCCAACAACATTTCGATACTATTCGTGAAAGGTTTCAAGATTTCCCGATTTCTATCGGTTTATTAAATCGTTTTAGAACGAGAAAGCAACAAACGGAAACATTAAAAGGCATTAAAGCTGGAACAGTGGATATCGTCGTTGGTACGCATCGATTACTGTCAAAAGATGTGCAATATCGTGACTTAGGATTGTTGATTATTGATGAAGAGCAACGCTTTGGTGTGACTCATAAAGAAAAAATTAAGCAATTAAAAGCAAATATTGATGTATTAACATTAACAGCAACGCCGATTCCAAGGACTCTACATATGTCCATGTTAGGGGTTAGGGATTTATCAGTAATTGAAACTCCACCAGAGAACCGTTTCCCTGTACAAACTTATGTCATGGAGTATAATGGTGTGCTCGTAAGGGAAGCTATTGAAAGAGAGCTTGCTCGTGAGGGGCAAGTTTACTTCTTATATAATCGGGTAGAAGATATAGCAAGAAAAGCGGAAGAGATTTCCATGCTAGTGCCAGATGCACGTGTGGTTTACGCTCATGGTCGTATGTCGGAGCAAGAATTAGAAACGGTTATGATTGGTTTCCTTGAAGGTGAGTATGACGTATTAGTGAGCACGACGATTATTGAAACAGGTGTTGATATTCCTAATGTTAATACGCTCATTGTGCACGATGCAGATAAGATGGGCCTTTCCCAGTTGTATCAGCTACGTGGACGAGTTGGCCGTTCGAATCGAGTAGCTTATGCATATTTTACGTACAGAAAAGATAAGGTATTAACAGAGGTAGCTGAAAAGCGTCTACAAGCAATTAAAGAATTTACAGAGCTTGGTTCAGGATTCAAAATTGCGATGCGTGACTTATCTATACGAGGAGCAGGAAACCTACTTGGTGCTGAACAGCATGGATTCATCGATTCTGTTGGTTTTGATTTGTATTCACAAATGTTGAAAGAAGCGATTGAAAAGCGTATGACAGATCAACCAATTGAAGAAAAGCATCAAGTTGAAATCGACATTCAAGTAGATGCGTATATACCGGATCAATATATTTCTGATGGTAACCAGAAAATCGAAATGTATAAAAAGTTCCGCGGTGTCACATCATTAGAGGAAATCGAAGAATTAAAAGAAGAAATGACAGATCGTTTCGGTGAATATCCAGAGGAAGTAGAATACTTGTTTGGTATCGCTTATATTAAGGTATATGCAATGGAAGCGTACGTTGAATCAATAAAACAGCAGAAGCATGAAGTTGTGATTTTAATAACTGAGAATGCAACTGGTGATATCGATGGTTCAAAAGTATATCAAGTGACTAGTCAAATTGAAAGACGAGTTGGATTGGGTATGGAAGGTAAACGTTTAAAAATAACGTTACCTATAAAAGATACTGGGACAGTTGAATGGATGCTTAAAGTTGAAAATCTTGTTAAAGGTCTTAAAGATGTCAAAAAAGATAAAGTCAACCAATAATAATAAATTTTGGTTGCAGTTCTAACAATTTCGTGTTGAAATATAGATACGGGAAAAATATAGTAAGAAAATATTTTTCTGGATGAATAGAACTTAACATAGAAAAAAATACTAAGTTCAATAAGTTCATTACGGTTGTGGGACAGGTAAAAATTTCAAAGTGTCATAACCGAAACCAAAAAGAGGAAAGTGAGGCAACATTAGATGAAAGCAACTGGAATCGTTCGTCGTATAGATGATTTAGGACGAGTAGTTATCCCTAAAGAAATTCGTAGAACTCTTCGTATTCGTGAAGGAGATCCTCTTGAAATTTTTGTTGATCGTGACGGAGAAGTTATCTTAAAAAAATATTCTCCAATTAGTGAATTAAGTGATTTCGCAAAAGAATATGCAGAAGCATTATTTGATAGCCTAGGAAATCCTGTATTAATTTGTGATAGAGATACATATATCACTGTAGCAGGTGGATCTAAAAAGGATTACTTAAACCGTAGTATTAGTGACTTAGTAGAAAGCACTATGGAAGATCGTAATCCAACTTTAGAAACACAAAAAACTCAAATCTCATTAGTAGATGGATTTACTGAAGATATTCAATCTTATACGATTGCTCCAATCGTAGCGAATGGAGACCCAATCGGTGCGGTAATTATTTTCTCTAAAGAAGGTACTCTTGGAGAAGTAGAACAAAAAGCAGTTGAAACGGCTGCAGGATTCTTAGCTCGTCAAATGGAATCTTAAAATAACTTGACGGTCAAAAATGGGTAGCATATGCTGCCCTTTTTTTTATGCCTAACCTGTCTAAAAGGGATGGGAAAAGTAAGTGGTACTTTATAGGAGAAAAAGCTTGTATGCTATAATACAAACGGAAGTATTCCTTAGTAGAAAAGGAGTGGAGAAGTAATTAAAAGAAATAACGACCTTTCCAAGAAATTTATACAAGGTGCATTTATATTAACTTTATCTTCAATAGTAATTAAATTATTAAGTGCTATTTATCGTATACCATATCAAAATATTGTTGGAGATGTCGGTTTCTATATATATCAGCAAGTATATCCTTTTTATGCATTAGTGCTCGTTCTTTCTACCTATGGCTTTCCAGTTATTATTTCTAAACTATTAGCGGAAGCGAAAGATGATTATAGAGGATACACGCGAACAGACATTATAGTAACTTCATGGTTTTCTTTAGTTATTATCAGCATAGTGATGTTCTGTAGTCTATTCTTTGGAGCTAGTTTTTTAGCTAATATAATGAATGATCCTATGCTTACTAAATCAATTAAAATGATTTCATTTTCTTTTTTGTTATTACCTTTTATATCTATTATGAAAGGGATTTTTCAAAGTGATGGAGAAATGATGCCTACAGCTGTTGCACAAGTGGTGGAGCAATCAGTGCGGGTTGGATTTATTTTAGTATTTTCAATTATTTTTTATTACTATGGTCTGTCTCTATATGAAGTAGCAGAATGGGCGTTTTTAGGTTCTGTTTTAGGTAGTGTAATCAGTGGCGTTATTTTAATATTCTTTTATCGCAGAATGAATAGAAAAAATAGCATATCTATTGATAGTCTTAATATGAGGAGAAGTTTGATTCCTCTTTCGCGTCAAATACTTGGACAAGGTATCATTTTCGGTATCAGTAGTTTAATTCTTGTATTTATACAGTTTATGGATGCACTTGTCTTATATCCGTTACTTACAGATTCAGGGATGGAAATGACGGAGGCGAAGCAATGGAAAGGTGTATATGACCGTGGACAGCCTTTATTACAATTAGGAACAGCAGCAACGATTGCGTTATCATTAACCATCGTGCCACTTATTTCAAAGTTTATGCAGCAACAAGAGCAACAGTTAGTTCGGAAATATACAGAGCTGTCGTATCGTTTAAGTATTATGCTCGGAATGGCAGCGACAGTCGGCTTGTTGTGGATTATTGAACCTGTCAATATTATGCTTTTTACGGATGCTAAAGGAAGTGATGCTTTAGGTGTATTAAGTTTGTCGATTCTTTTTTGCTCGTTTTTAATGACAGGGATGTTTGTTTTGCAAAGCTTGGGCTATTCCATTGTGGCAATTGGAATTATTGTGCTTGGGTTATTAGTCAAATTTGCCCTAATGCTAATTTGGATACCGAAAGCCTCTATAATGGGAGCGGCACTTTCAACGACAGTCGCTTTTTTCGTGATGGCATGTATGTTATTTGTATACATGAGAAGAATCTTTAAAAAGCCAATTGTTGAACGGCGAACCTTTTTACTAACTTTACTTGCTTCATTAGGTATGTCCATTACTCTTCTTATTGAAAGAGAATTGTTTGATATGCTGAGCAGGTACTTTGCAGATAGTCGATTATTTACAGCCTGTGAAGTACTGGTAGCGGTTTTTTCAGGAGCAGTCGTTTACATGTTTATGATTATTCGAATGGGCTTATTTACATTTGAAGAATTATCGCTCTTGCCTTTTGGCAGTAAGTTAGCTAAATTTTTACCAAAGAACAAACAGAAACACTAATACAATGAAAAAATGGGAGTATAACAATGAGTAATAAAATTATAGTAATGGGCTTAGGTGCTGGTGATCTTGATCAGTTGCCTTATGGTATATATAAGCAATTAAAAACATGTGGGAAAATCTATACGAGAACAATGGATCATCCTGTTATTGATGAACTTCAACAAGAGGGTGTACAATTCGAAAGCTTTGATGCAGTGTATGAGAAGTACGACACATTCGAGGAAGTGTACGAGGAGATTTCCGATACAATTATACGTTTAGCTGAGAGTTCAGATGTGGTATATACAGTACCAGGACATCCAATGGTTGCAGAGATGACGGTACAACTATTAATAGAAAAAACAGCGAAACAACAAATAGAGTTAAGTATTGAGGGTGGACAAAGCTTTTTAGATGCCCTTTTTCAAGCAGTGAAGATTGATCCGATTGATGGATTTCAGTTGTTAGATGGTACTGCACTAAATAGGGATTCTTTACAAATGAAGCAACATATTATCATTGGACAAGTATATGATGGTTATATTGCTTCTGAAGTGAAGTTAACACTGATGGAGAAATATCCGGATGACTATCAAGTAGCACTTGTAACAGCAGCAGGAAGTTCAGCAGAAGAGGTTATATGGCTACCTTTGTATGAATTAGATCGCCAAGCGAAATTGAGTAACTTAACATCAGTATATGTACCTCCTGTAACGAATGAAGAATTGTTACAAAAGGAGTTCTTTAAGCTGCGAAATATTATTGCAGAGTTACGTGGTCCGAACGGTTGTCCGTGGGATCAAAAACAAACGCATGAAAGCTTGAAGAAGTATGTGTTAGAAGAAGCTTATGAATTGATTGATGCAATTGATGAAGATGATACAGATGGCATCATAAGTGAATTAGGGGATGTGCTTCTACAAGTTCTACTACATGCTCAAATTGGTGAAGATGAAGGTATGTTTACGATTGATGATGTTGTGCAAGAATTAAGTGAGAAAATGATTCGTAGACATCCGCATGTGTTTGGTGATACTCATGTGGAGAATGAAGATGAAGTATTGGTAAATTGGAATAAAATTAAGCTTGAAGAAAAAGGTGAAGCTGCTCTGCAGACAGAATCTTTATTAGCAGATGTAGAGAAATCCTTACCGCAGTTACTAATTGCTTATGAATATCAAAAACGAGCGGCTAAAGTTGGGTTTGATTGGGATGAAGTAGAGTCAGCCTGGGAAAAAGTCAATGAAGAAATTCAAGAATTCCAAGCTGAAATCAAGAAAGGCTCTTCAAAAGCAGAAATTCGCGCAGAGTACGGAGATGTATTATTTGCACTCGTTAATATTGCTCGTTTCCATAATATCTATCCAGAAGAGGCTTTACATGCAACGAATATGAAATTTGCTCGTCGTTTCCAATATATTGAGAAGTGTTTACAGGAACAAGGGTTAACTTTTGATCAGTGCAAGTTAGAACAATTAGATCGTTATTGGGATGAAGCAAAGTCAAAAGGAATGTAAGAGTGAAGGAGAAGAGAATATGAGATTAGATAAATTTTTAAAAGTATCGCGCTTAATTAAAAGAAGAACATTGGCAAAAGAAGTAGCTGATAAAGGACGTATTTCAATTAATGGAACACCAGCAAAGGCTAGCTCCAATGTAAAAGTTGGTGATGAGCTATTTATTCAATTCGGTCAAAAGTTAGTTACTGTACGTATTGAAAAGCTACAAGAAAACGTAAGAAAAGAAGAAGCAACGGAAATGTACAGTGTTGTGAAAGAAGAAAAGGTTCAACAAGAAGAGTTTTAATGCTTTTCGAGCGCTGTTCTAAACCTCGTCCTTCTTACATACATTTGTACAAAATGTTTTACAGGAGGTTGTAGAATGAGCAGCCAATATTTTGAACAAGGTGATAATAAAGTAAGAAGTAATGTACCAGACCACGATGTAATCATGAAGGGTCGTAGACTTCTTGAAATAACAGGTGTTAAACAAGTAGAAAGCTTTGATAATGAAGAGTTCTTATTAGAGACAAGTATGGGTTTCTTGGCGATTAAGGGTGAGAACTTACAGATGAAAAACTTAGATGTAGATAGTGGTGTTGTCTCTATTAAAGGGAAAATTTTTGATCTTGTGTATGTTGATGAGCCAGGTGGAGATAAGGGTAAAGGCTTCTTTGGTAAGTTATTCAGATGACGCTCTCTACACAGTTTTACACTTTAATTGCCATGATTGGAATGGGGAGCTATTTTGGTGCTGCTTTAGACACATATCAACTATTTTTAAAGCGGCCCATAAGAAGTAGATGGCTCGTCTTTATACATGATCTACTATTCTGGGTTTTACAGGCTGTTCTTATTTTTTATGTTTTGTTTATTGTTAATCAAGGTGAAATCCGACTTTATTTATTTTTAGCTTTAGTGTGTGGCTTTGCAGCTTATCAAGCATTATTAAAGAAGGGCTATCTATTCATTTTGAATAAAATCATTAGCTTTTGCAAAGCAACCTTAAATTTTTTGAAAAAGTTATGTATGATTTTAATTGTTAAGCCTATTTTAAGTATAATTACTTTGCTATTTTTTGTAATAAAACTAGTATTAAAGGGTCTATTTACCCTTGTTAAAATGCTTTGGAGAGTCGTAATATGGTGTTTAAGACTCGTTTTTTTTCCAATTGTGTGGATTTTACGTCTGTTTTATAATATTTTACCGAAACCTGTTACAAATAAAGTCGAGAAGTTACATAATAAGACTAAAGGGTTTTTCGGTAAATTACAGAAATATATAAGTAGTATAATAGATAAATGGAAGTCGAAGATGAAGAGATAGAAGGAGTGAATGAGATGGGGAGCTTGAAAGAAAAGAAAGTATCTAAGATAGAGTCAACCTATGTTAAGCAACGTGAGCAAACGCAACAAAGGCAAGCTAAGAATAAGCGTGGTTTACTCCGGCGCCTTGTTGTATTTGGGATATGCTTTGCTGTTCTTTTAAGTTTTACCATTTCAACTTTGTTCTCTCAATCATCTGCCATAGAGAAGAAAAAAGATGAAGTAAACAAAATCGAAAAGAAGTTGGCTTCATTAGAAAAGAAGCAACAATTGTTAGAAGAAGAGATCGTCAAATTGAATGATGATGAGTACATAGCGAAAATTGCCAGAAGAGATTTTAACCTTTCACAAGAAGGAGAGGTAATTTTTAATCTTCCAAAAAGTAAAGAAGACAAGGACTAATGTTGACACTGTTTTTTTACTTTCGCTATAATATAAACTATGTATGATTTTTGAAATTTTTAAGGAGGAACATTTTTTTTATGTCAATCGAAGTAGGCAGCAAGTTACAAGGGAAAGTAACAGGCATCACTAAATTTGGGGCGTTCGTTGAATTGCCTGAAGGAACAACAGGTCTTGTTCACATCAGCGAGGTAGCTGATAATTATGTAAAGGATATCAACGAACATTTAAAAGTTGGTGACCAAGTAGAAGTTAAGGTTATTAATGTAGAAAAAGATGGAAAGATTGGTCTTTCTATTAAAAAAGCAAAAGATCGCCCTGAGCAAACGTACCAGCCTCGCCCACGTTATAATGGGGGAACTGGTGGTAATGGTCGTAGCGATAGTCGTCCGCGTGGTGGTAATGGTCGTGGCGATAACCGTTCAAGAGACAATTTCTCACGTGCTCCGAAAGAGAATTTTGAACAGAAGATGGCAAGATTCTTGAAAGATAGTGACGAACGTTTATCTACACTTAAGCGTAGTACGGAGACGAAAAGAGGGGGCCGCGGAGGCAGACGTGGTTAAGACTTGCTGCTGAAGACGATATAGCAGTTTTTCCTTTAGATAAATAGACTGTATTTTTATCAATAGACAATGGCTTTATGCCTTGTCTATTTTTTATGGCGTAAAACAAGATGAGTAATAATTAATCAAAAAGGACCGGTGACGGTTTTTCTTATATAAAACAAAAAAAGACATCCAAAAGTTTAGCTTTTGAATGTCTTTTTGATATGACCCGTACGGGATTCGAACCCGTGTTACCGCCGTGAAAGGGCGGTGTCTTAACCGCTTGACCAACGGGCCAAAATAAATATGGTAGCGGCGGAGGGAGTCGAACCCACGACCTTTCGGGTATGAACCGAATGCTCTAGCCAGCTGAGCTACACCGCCATATTCTCATTTGTTTGTTCTCTACTTGAGAAGCACAAGATTTATCTTACATAGAAATTGATTTTTTGTCAACGGAAAATAAAAAGAATTATTATTCTGTTTTTTTATTATGTAAAAAAAGCTAAATTTCGGTGTTTCTTTTGTTCTCTTTCCATGAATTTAGAAGAGGAGGCTTCTAATTGTGTACGTCCATGCCTTAATTTCTAGAAATACGTCGAACATTTCTTTTGTTCGGAGTCTACATTACGACAAAAAAACATAACTCTACTAACTATAATAAAAATCACTAGAACAACTAATCTTGTTGGGAGTGATTATTGTGGAAAGAATTAATAGAAGTATGATTGAACCAGTTTCAGACATGCCGTTACACTACGCTCAAGAAAGTGCGAAAAAATGGTACGTGTCTTTTCAAAAGAAAGTAGAAGATGTTTTAATTCACCAAGGATTATTACTAGCTTTAATAGGTTTCTTATTAGGACGAGCTTTGATCCTATCTCAATTAGCCCCTTTTGCACTTCCGTTCTTTGCTGCGGTGTATCTATTAAGAAAAAATCGTGCACCGTATGCGTTAATAGGTTTACTAGCAGGAGCTTTAACTGTGCAAATGGTGAATGCTGTAATCATTAGTGCATCTGCGGTATTCTTCATGCTGCTATACAAGGCGAGGGAACCCTCCTTAACCAAACAATTTAGAGTTGTCTCGTTTTATGTCTTTCTTTCATTAGGGATAACGAACTTAACCGTTCATTATCTCACTCATAGTAAATTACTTATGTACGATGGCATGATGATTCTAATAGAAGCGAGTCTAGCTTGTATACTAACGATGATTTTCATCCAATGTATACCTCTTATCTCGTTTAAGCCAAGAACGCATTCATTAAAAACGGAAGAAATAGTAAGTGTCATTATTTTAATGGCTTCTGTTATGACAGGAACAATAGGATGGACGATATATGATCTATCTATTGAACATATGATTTCTCGTTATTTAGTATTAATTTTTGCCTTATCAGCTGGAGCTGCTATCGGCTCAACAGTTGGCGTAGTAACAGGGCTCATATTTAGTCTGGCTAGCGTAGCCACTTTATATCAAATGAGTCTACTCGCTTTCTCAGGTTTACTAGGAGGGCTGTTAAAAGAGGGGAAAAAGATTGGTGTGGCGGTGGGACTTTTAATAGCGACAGTGTTACTAGGCTTGTATGGAGAAGGCAATACAAGCTTAATGGTAACGATTTATGAATCGTTAGGTGCTATTTTTTTATTATTATTAACACCTACTTCTGTAATTGATAAATTAGCCAAGCATATACCGGGGACGTCTGAGTACACGAATGAGCAGCAGAAGTATATGAGGAAAATGAGAGATGTAACGGCGCAGCGTGTTGCGCAATTTTCCAATGTCTTTGAGGCATTGTCCAATAGTTTTTTACAAATCGATGAAATGGAGAAGGAGGAGGATCCTGTACGGGAATTTGATTATTTTTTAAGTAATGTGACGGAAAAGACCTGTCAAACTTGTCCGAAAAAGGAAAGCTGCTGGGCGAAAGATTTTCAAACGACATATGAAGGGATGAAAGGAATTATGACAGAATTGGCGTTAAACGACCGCCAACTCTCTATAAAAACGGAAAAAGATTGGGCCCAGCACTGCACATTACGTTCGAAGCGTGTGATAGACGCGATTTCTCAAGAATTATCTTATTATCAAGCGAATCAAAGATTGAAAAAACAAGTGAAAGATAGTAGACGCTTAGTAGCGGAACAATTGCGTGGCGTTTCAGAAGTCATGGAAGATTTCGCGCAAGAAATTCAAAGAGAAAGGCAGAACCATTATATTCAGGAGGAGCAAATACTCGAATCTATTAGTAATTTTGGCGTGCAAATTAGCAATGTGGAAATCTATAACTTGGAGAAAGGAAATATTGATATTGATATGACGATTCCTTATTACCAGGAGAGAGGAGAATGTGAGAAATTAATTGCGCCGATGTTATCGGATATTTTGGGTGAAACAATTGTTGTAGCCGCAGAAGATGTGGAAACAAAAAAAGGCTCTTGCTTCGCGAATTTTCGGTCGGCTAAGAAGTATGTCATTGAAACTGGAATTGCCCATGCGGCAAAGGATGGAGGCTTAATTTCAGGTGACAGCTATACGACGATGGAAATTGGAAGAGGAAAATATGCCGTAGCCATTAGTGATGGTATGGGTAATGGTGAAAGAGCACATATCGAAAGTATGGAAACACTTCAGTTATTACAGAAGATTTTATTATTAGGTATTGAAGAAAAGGTAGCGATTAAATCAGTGAATTCTATTCTATCGCTGCGTACAACCGATGAAATTTTTTCTACTTTAGATTTGGCTATGATAGATTTGCACGATGCAAAAGCCAGATTTTTAAAAATATGTTCTACACCTAGCTTTGTAAAACGAGGTGATAAGGTGTTTCAAATAGAATCTAGTAATTTACCGATAGGGTTTATGAACGATATAGACGTAGATGTTGTAAGTGAACAATTAAAAGCAGAAGATTTACTAATCATGATGAGTGATGGGATTTTTGAAGGGCCAATGTATGTTGAGAATGCTGAGTTTTGGATGAAACGGAAAATTAAAGAATTGAAAACGGATGATCCACAAGCGGTGGCTGATTTAATTCTTGAAGAGGTTATTCGAACGAGAGGAGAGATAGGAGATGACATGACCGTTGTTGTTGCAAAAGTAAAGCATAATACGCCAAGATGGTCCTCAATCCCGGTTTCTTCCATGCAAAAAAAGGCGCAATAAAGATAGTATATTTCTTCTTATTCTCGGCGATGATGATAGTAAATTTAGCCGGGAAGGGAGATTGCTATGCAAGTAAGTACATTGAAGCAAATTCTATTAATCACCGATGGTTGTTCAAATAAAGGTGAAGATCCCGCAGCCATGGCTGCATTTGCAAGAGAACAAGGAATCACAGTGAATGTGATAGGTGTAATGGAAAACGATACAATTGATGAGAGTGGAATACAAGAAATTGAAGCAATTGCGGCCGCAGGAGGAGGAGTTAGTCAGATTGTCTATGCGTCAGCACTATCACAAACGGTGCAAATGGTGACACGTAAAGCCATGACAACGACTATTCAAGGGGTGGTTAATAAAGAGTTGAAACAAATTCTAGGACGTTCTACTTCCATAGAAGACCTCTCACCTGATAAACGTGGAGAAGTCATTGAAGTAGTAGACGAAATTAGTGAAACTTCCAACTTAGAAGTGCTAGTACTAGTTGATACGAGCGCAAGTATGAAGCACAAAATTCCTACGGTAAAAGAATCTCTAATTGATTTGTCCATTAGTTTAAACGCTCGAATTGGAAATAACAAATTTTCCGTCTTTATATTTCCCGGGAAAAAGAGTGATGTTTCCAAGTTACTTGACTGGACACCTAAACTTGATTCTTTAACGAAAGTTTTTGATAAATTAACACCACGAGGGATTACACCCACTGGTCCAGCTCTAAGTGAAGCCATTCGTTATTTTGGTAAAAGACGTACATTGAGAGGTTTGCTGTCTAATGATGAACAGTACTATGAAGAGTCAATGTGATTTAGCACCGGGAACTATTATTACAGGGAAATGGCTCAAGCACAGCTACACAATCGTAAAGCAATTAGGCGCAGGTGCAAATGGGGTTGTTTATCTTGCTCAATATAACGGACAATTAGTGGCACTGAAAATTAGTGATAACTATGCAGCTATTGCCTCGGAAATGAATGTCTTGAAGTCTTTCTCCAAGGTCCAAGGGTCTTCCCTCGGGCCTTATTTGTTCCATGGAGATGATATGGTAAAAGGGCAAGTCACGCTGACCTTTTATGTCATGGAATATATTGAAGGACAAGAGTTTTTACCTTTTGTAAAAGCGAAGGGAAAACATTGGGTTGTTATTTTGTTATTACAGCTATTATCAAGCCTTGAACAATTGCATAAGAATGGATGGATCTTTGGTGATTTAAAACCTGAAAATTTAATTGTTACATTTCCATCTCACCAAATTCGATGCGTGGATGTAGGAGGTACAACCAATATAGGTCGTTCGGTAAAAGAGTTTACGGAGTTTTTTGATAGAGGATATTGGGGAGCCGGGTCACGAAAAGCGGAACCTTCCTATGATTTATTTTCTGTTGCAATGGTATGGATTAATGCGTATTATCCGCAACGTTTTAATAAAAATACCAAGAGTTCTAATCAACTATTAGAGGTTGTTCGTGGCACTAAAGAATTAGTACCATATAAAAAGGTTTTACAAGGAGCTATATCGGGAAGTTATACGAGTGCAGAGGTAATGAGAACAGACATCTTGAAGATTGCACAAGGATATTCGCCACAAAGAAATCATAGTAGTAGCCAGAGCGGAAAAAGACATCAAACACGGGCAACTTCGACTAAAAAATCTAAAAAAAGTAGTTTTGCTGAAACAATTTTCTTATTGGTTATTGTTTGCTGTTTATATGGACTATATTTGTACACAATAATAGTTGGTTAAAAGCCAAGAGTTTCTATACTTTTCTTTTGGAAAAAATTATTTGATACAGTACAATATATCATATAACCTTTGTGTCATTGTTCATAAAGTAAAATATAGTTCTGAGTAAGAAGGGGTTTTCAATGCTTGAAAAAAAGGCAAGGTATGCAATCGATAAATATCACCTTATTGAAAAAGGTGATGCTCTACTAGTAGGAGTTTCAGGGGGACCTGATTCATTGGCTTTGCTTCACTTTTTACATAGTATCCAAGAAAAATACCAGTTGAGATTAATCGTTGCGCATGTAGATCACATGTTCAGAGGACAAGAATCATATGAAGATTATTTGTTTGTGAAGCAAATATGTAAAGAAATGGACCTGACATTTGAGGGGGCACGTTTGGATGTACCAGCCTATATTGAAACTACGGGTAAATCATCACAAATAGCAGCTAGAGAGGTAAGGTATCGCTTTTTTGAAGAGGTGATGCTAAAGCATAATATACATAAGCTCGTAACGGGACATCATGGTGATGATCAAATTGAAACCATTCTCATGAGGTTAACGAGAGGAGCTACTGGTGAAGCGAGAGCAGGAATAGCATATAAAAGGGAATTTGAAACATTTGTTGTAATTCGTCCTTTCTTATGGGCAAGCAGAGCTGAGATTGAAGTATATTGTCAACATAACTGTCTCACTCCGCGAATAGATTATAGCAATGAGAAACCCGTATACGCTCGTAATCGATTTCGATTAAATGTCCTTCCTTTTCTTAAACAGGAGAATCAAAATACGCATGAACATTTTCAGCGATTTAGTGAAGAATTGTTAGAAGATGAGGTATATTTACAATCGCTAGCGCTAGAAAGGTTACAAACTTTTTGGATAAAAGATGAAAAGTTCTCAAAGATTCAAATAAGCTTGTTTCTTGAGATGTCTAAGCCTTTACAAAGAAGAGCTATTCAACTAATATTAAACTATCTTTATTTTGAAAGACACGAAGAATTATCCGCAGCTCATCTTGAAGCAGTTTTAAGGCTTATTCAAAATTCTCATTCATCCGGTGAAATCCATTTGCCAGCAGGTTTAAAAGTCAAAAAGTCTTATGACTATTGTACATTTTTATTCGATGAAAAGGTGCAAGAACCTTATTCCTTTACTTTACATATCCCAGGAGACATTATACTTCCGAATGGTGGTACAATAAAAGCGTATTATATAGAAGGAAATAATGATGTAAGTAATAATACTTTCATTATTGATCCTGAAGAGGTAAGGTTACCTTTAACAGTCAGAACAAGAAGAAATGGCGATCGTATAAGAATAAAAGGCTTAAATGGATCGAAAAAGGTAAAAGATATTTTTATCGATGAAAAAATACCTTTAGCAGAAAGAGCATCATGGCCCATTGTGGAGGATGGAAACCGAGAGATTATTTGGATTCCTGGATTAAAAAAATCTTACAAAGAGGCAGTGGGGGTAAATAAGTCTTTCATTACATTAAAATACGTGTAGAAATCGTTCTTCTAGGAGGAAAGCAGTTAATGAGCTTGCACAATGAAATTGAAGAAGTATTAATTAGTGAAGAGGAAATACAAAAGAGAATTCTCGAGTTGGGAAATCAATTAGCAGAAGAGTATCGTGATAAATTTCCTTTGGCGATTGGAGTTTTAAAAGGAGCAATGCCATTTATGGCAGATTTATTTAAACGAGTAGATGCTCACTTGGAAATGGACTTTATGGACGTTTCTAGCTATGGTAATTCAACAGTTTCTTCTGGTGAAGTAAAAATTGTTAAAGATTTAAACACTTCAGTAGAAGGAAGAGATATCTTAATTGTCGAAGATATTATTGATAGCGGTTTAACATTAAACTATTTAGTTGATTTATTCCGTTATAGAAAAGCAAAAAGTATTAAGATTGTTACATTATTAGATAAGCCTACTGGTCGTAAAGTAGACATTCAAGCTGACTATGTAGGTTTCAATGTACCAGATGCATTCGTAGTTGGTTACGGATTGGATTTTGCAGAAAGATACCGCAACTTACCGTACATTGGTGTATTAAAGCCTGAAATTTACCAAAGCTAAGCTTAAAGTAACTATAAATATACAGTCTACATAAATGTTAATTTATTGTAATATTGTGTTTTACTATGGTAAGATTTTATTTAAATGTGACTGTGGGAGGAGGTAAGGAATGAATCGGATCTTCCGTAATACCATTTTTTATTTATTAATATTGTTGGTCATTATTGGTATTGTGAGCATTTTCACCAACAATAATGAAGCGAATAAACAAATCACTCAAGACCAATTTTTTAAGTACTTGAATGATGGGGAAATCACTAACTTTACCTTACAGCCTGAGGCAGGAGTTTATGCTGTTCAAGGTCAATTAAAAGGTGCTAAGAAGGGTGAGCTTTTCTTAACATACGTGGTCAACAGTGATAAAACAATGACTCAAATGTATGATTTAGCTGAAAAGAATGGCACTGAAGTCAAAACTGTTAAAGCTAAGGAAACAAGTGGTTGGGTTACATTCTTTACAAGCATAATTCCACTTGTGATTATGTTCATTCTATTCTTCTTCTTATTAAACCAAGCTCAAGGCGGCGGTGGTCGTGTAATGAACTTTGGTAAAAGTAAAGCAAAGCTTTACAACGATGAGAAGAAAAAGGTTCGCTTTAATGATGTAGCTGGAGCGGATGAAGAGAAGCAAGAACTTGTTGAAGTGGTAGAATTTTTGAAAGACCCTCGTAAATTCTCAGAGGTTGGAGCTCGTATTCCGAAAGGGGTTCTACTTGTTGGACCTCCTGGTACTGGTAAAACATTGCTTGCTAGGGCTGTTGCAGGTGAAGCAGGCGTTCCGTTCTTCTCTATCTCGGGTTCGGATTTCGTTGAAATGTTTGTCGGTGTCGGTGCATCTCGTGTTCGTGATTTATTCGAGAACGCGAAGAAGAACGCTCCATGTATCATCTTTATCGATGAAATTGATGCAGTAGGTCGTCAACGTGGTGCAGGTCTTGGTGGTGGTCACGATGAGCGTGAACAAACACTTAACCAGTTGCTAGTTGAAATGGATGGATTCGGCGTGAATGAAGGTATCATCATTATCGCTGCAACTAACCGTCCTGATATTCTTGATCCTGCGTTACTTCGTCCAGGACGTTTTGACCGTCAAATTACGGTAGGTCGTCCAGATGTTAAAGGTCGTGAAGCTGTACTGCACGTACATGCTCGTAACAAGCCATTTGATGAAAGTGTAGACTTGAAAGCAATTGCTCAAAGAACTCCTGGATTCTCTGGTGCTGATTTAGAAAACTTATTAAATGAAGCAGCATTAGTAGCTGCTCGTCAAAATAAAAAGAAAATTGATATGGCTGATATTGATGAAGCAACTGACCGTGTTATTGCAGGACCAGCTAAGAAGAATCGTGTTATTTCTAAGAAAGAACGTAATATCGTTGCTTTCCACGAAGCAGGTCATACAGTAATTGGTGTTGTGTTAGATGAAGCTGAAACTGTTCATAAAGTTACGATTGTCCCTCGTGGTCAAGCTGGTGGATATGCAGTAATGCTTCCAAAAGAAGATCGTTTCTTTATGACAAAGCCAGAATTACTTGATAAAATTGTTGGTTTACTTGGTGGACGTGTAGCTGAGGAAATCGTATTCGGTGAAGTAAGTACAGGTGCTCATAACGACTTCCAACGTGCGACAGCCATTGCTCGTAGCATGGTAACAGAATATGGTATGAGTGATAAACTTGGACCACTTCAATTCGGTTCATCTCAAGGAGGTCAAGTATTCCTTGGTCGTGACTTCAATAACGACCAAAATTACTCTGATGCAATTGCTTACGATATTGATCTAGAAATTCAACGAATCATTAAAGAGAGTTATCAAAGAGCGAAAACAATCTTAACTGATAATCGTGATAAACTAGATTTAATTGCGAATACATTATTAGAGGTTGAAACATTAGATGCAGATCAAATCAAGCACTTATGTGACCACGGTTCATTACCTGAACGTACGTACAAAACGTTAAATGGTAATCTAGAATCATCCTCTGGTGATGTGAAAGTAAATATCGGTAAGAAAAAAGAATCAGTAGAGACGCCTTCTGAGCAAACGAATTCTCCTGAGGTTAAGGAGCAACGTGAGGAAGATGTAACTCCTCCAGTTCAAGAAGAGAGTACTGAAGAATCTTCTTCAAATGATGAGAAAAAATAGTGGTATGAAAAGCGGTCCTAATAAGGACCGCTTTTTTGAAAACAAAAACGTATATTGTAGGATTCAAGTCTTCAAGAATGAACGGAGCATATAAGCGGATAGCCTAGAAACGATGTGCTATGAATCGGCTTATTTCGACAATTCTGTTTAACGATTCAATGCTAATTATGGTATGATGTGAAGGTGTGACAATGAATTTGGTAAAAGTGGTGAGAACAATGATATTTGTACTAGATGTAGGAAACACAAATACCGTATTAGGTGTATATCAAAAAGAAGAGCTAAAACATCATTGGCGTATAGAAACTAGTCGTAATAAAACGGAAGACGAATATGGCATGTTGATTAAACAGCTATTGAAGCATGTAGATTTAACGTTTCAAGATTTTGATGGAATCATCATTTCTTCAGTTGTTCCACCAATCATGGCTGCTCTTGAACGTATGTGTAAGAAGTATTTTAAATCCATTCCACTAGTTGTTGGACCAGGAATTAAAACAGGCTTAAATATAAAGTATGATAACCCTAGAGAAGTAGGGGCTGACCGTATAGTGAATGCTGTAGCTGCGATTGACCAATATGACGGACCATTGATTATTGTCGATTTTGGTACAGCTACAACGTATTGTTATGTGAATGAAAAGAAACAATATATGGGAGGAGCTATTGCACCCGGAATAGGTATTTCAACAGAAGCACTTTATTCAAGAGCTGCAAAGCTACCACGAATTGAAATTGTGAAACCAGAAGGCATTGTTGGAAAGAGTACAGTTGCAGCGATGCAATCGGGTATTCTATATGGATACGTTGGACAAGTAGAAGGTATTGTAACGAGGATGAAAGCAGAAAGTAAAGGAGAGCCAACTGTAATTGCTACAGGTGGTCTATCTGCACTGATTGCTGCAGAATCAAATGTGATTGATGTGGTGGATCCTTTCTTGACATTAACGGGATTAAAATTAATCTATCAACGCAACAAAGATCAAGTGAAAAAGTACGTGTAAGAATAGGGGCATTAGAACATATGAAAGATTATTTAGTAAAAGCATTAGGATTTAACGGACAAGTGCGTGCATATGCAGTTTCTACTACAGAAGCGGTTGCAGAAGCACAACGTCGTCATTATACGTGGCCAACAGCGTCAGCAGCACTTGGACGTACGATGACAGCGGGTGTTATGTTGGGTGCTATGTTAAAGGGCGATAATACACTTACAATCAAAATCGAAGGTGGCGGACCTATTGGCACTATTCTAGTAGATAGCAATGCTAAGGGGGAAGTAAGAGGATATGTAACAAATCCACAAACGCACTTTGATTTAAATGAGCATGGTAAATTAGATGTTCGTAGAGCTGTAGGAACAGATGGTATGTTAAGTATCGTAAAGGATTTAGGATTGAAAGACTATTTTACTGGTCAAACTCCAATTGTTTCTGGAGAAATCGGTGATGATTTTACGTATTATTTAGTAACATCAGAACAAGTTCCTTCATCTGTTGGTGTAGGGGTCCTTGTGAATCCGGATAATTCAATCCAGGCTGCAGGTGGATTTATTCTACAATTATTGCCGGGTACAGAAGAAGAAACGATTGTTGCTATTGAAGAAAGATTAAAAACGATTCAGCCAATTTCTAAAATGATTCAATCTGGTTTAACACCGGAAGATATTTTAGAAGAATTATTAGGAAAAGGAAATGTGCAAATTCTTGAGAAAATGCCTGTTACTTTCCAATGTCAATGTTCGAAGGAACGTATTGAAAATGCACTAATTAGTTTAGGGAAGCAAGAAATACGTAACATCATTGATGAAGAAGGACAAGCAGAGGCGAATTGTCATTTCTGTAATGAAAAATATCATTTCTCAAAAGAGGAGCTAGAACAATTAGAAAAAGACGCGAAATAAAGTGGAATCAATTTCCCTTATCGAAGAAGCAGTTACTTGCAATTATTGCAGCACTACTTGTAATAAATGTTGTAACCATTCTTTTTTCGACAGGCGTTTTTAGCTCTGAGGATGATCCTGAGGAAGTAGCAACGGTTGGTAAGGTTACTATTGAGCGTCAACAATTAATTGATGAACTGGATAAGCGTTATGGTAAGGCAGTTTTGAAGGACTTAATTGATGAAGAAGTGATTAAGCAGACAGCTGAACGATACAATATTACAGTGTCAGATAAAGAGCTCAACCAAGAACTTCATTTTATTAAAACGCAGTATGGTTCTTATGATCAACAATATTTACAAAGTAAAAAACAATGGGAAGCTCAAATTAGAAGCAAGATATTGCTTGAAAAGCTTTTAGTTCATAATGTAGAGATATCTGATGAAGAATTAGAAGCTGCTTATGAGAAGAATAAAGATGCCTATACACTTCCTGCTGCGTATCATCTTTCGCATATTGTTGTGAAGAAGAAAAAAGAAGCGAAACAAATATATAATGAATTACAAGACGGTGCCTCATTTAAAGTGTTAGCGATGGAAAAATCACAAGATGATTTATCGGCGCAGCAAAAAGGCGACATTGGGTATATTACCAAGAATCACAAAAGATTTCCCGAAGTATATCGAGATAAAGCAGCGGAAATGAAAGTAGGCACATATAGTAAACCAATTAAGCTTGATGATGGTTATGCTATTATTTATCTACATGACCGTTTAAAACGAAAGACATACTCATTCAAGGAAGTGAAAAGTATGTTAAAGCGCCAATTGGCACTTGAGGAAATGAATGGTCCTCTTTCGGCTGAAAACTTATGGGCAGATTCTGATGTACAATGGCTATATGATAAGAAAGAGTAAAAAGAGCTTAATGAGTATATTAAGCTCTTTTTTGTATTTTGGGGTAAAAAAAGAGATAATAAGAAAAAGATTAAGAATTTTACATATAATTAGTTGTTAATTGATTGACATTAAATGTTACGGTATGGTAATTTAATAATACCAATACAAATACTCGGAATTAGGGGTGGATGAAGTGAGTAAAATCGCAAATTCAGTAGCAGAATTAGTGGGTCAAACACCAATTGTTAAATTAAATCGTTTAGTAGATGAAAATAGTGCAGATGTATACGTGAAGCTTGAATATATGAATCCAGGAAGTAGTGTAAAGGACCGTATTGCGTTAGCTATGATTGAAGCGGCAGAAGCAACAGGTGACTTAAAGCCAGGTGCAACAATTATTGAACCAACAAGTGGGAATACGGGGATTGGTCTTGCAATGATCGCAGCAGCAAAAGGATACAAAGCCATTCTTGTAATGCCTGAAACAATGAGTATCGAGCGCAGAAATCTTTTACGTGCTTACGGAGCAGATCTTGTTTTAACTCCAGGACCAGAGGGGATGGGTGGAGCTATCCGTAAAGCAGAAGAGCTTGCGAAAGAGCATGGTTATTTTGTACCACAACAATTCAAAAATGAAGCAAATCCTGAAATACACAGAAAAACAACAGGAAAAGAAATCGTTGCACAATTCGCTGGAGAGCAACTAGATGCTTTTATTTCTGGTGTTGGTACAGGTGGAACAATTACGGGGACAGGTGAAGTGTTACGTGAAGCTTTTCCGAACATCAAAATCGTTGCAGTGGAACCAGCAGATTCACCAGTTTTAGCAGGTGGTAAACCAGGTCCTCATAAGATTCAAGGAATTGGAGCAGGTTTTATTCCAGATACTTTAAATACAAATATTTATGATGAAATTATTCCTGTACAAAATGAAGCGGCTTTTGAATACGCTCGACGTGCGGCTAAAGAAGAAGGTATCCTTGGTGGGATTTCATCGGGTGCTGCCATTTCAGCTGCTCTTCAAGTAGCGAAGCAATTAGGTAAAGGTAAAAAAGTATTAGCGATTCTTCCAAGTAATGGTGAGCGCTACTTAAGTACGCCATTGTATAACTTTGAATAATTATTTCGTTTAATAGCGGTGAAAAGCATCCATTTCATGGGTGCTTTTTTTGTTATGAAAATGGTCTAGGGCATAGTACACTAAGAGAGTGAAAACAGATGAAGGCTTAAATTAGGAGTGAATAGATAGATGCGCCAAGTGTTTAATAGAAAAATCCCCTTCAAGAAAGAAGATTTTTTTCATGCATACAAGGTTTTGTCATATAAAAGTGAACATCATATAATTTTAGAAAGTGGTAGAGGTGGTAAGTATTCTATTTGTGGAATACATGCTCATGCGGTGATAGAAGGTTATCATAATCGATTGGTAGTAAGCGAGCAGGGTCAGGAAGAAATTATTTCAGGTGACCCGCTTCTTAGTATGAAGCAGTGGATGAGGCAAAGGGAAGTAGCATTTCAACAGGATTTACCTGACTTCCAAGGTGGAGCTATCGGTTTTATTAGCTATGACTATGCGCGTTACATAGAGAATTTACCGATGTTAGCTGAGGATGATTTGGAAACTCCTATACTTTATTTCCTTGTATTCGATGAAGTGGCATTGTTCGATCATGAGGAAGAAGTGTTGTGGCTCATGATGGTTGGTCATGATGAAGATGTATGTCAACGTAGGTTAGAAGAAATGGAGCATCAATTCGTTGAAGCTTCTTCACGTAGCCAAGAACTACATTTTGATCTATTGAGTGAAAATGATGGAGACTTAGAGGTTTCAATGACAGAGCAGCAATTTAAAGATGCTGTTGATAAGGTGAAAGCATATATCGCTCAAGGAGATATCTTTCAAGTTAATCTCTCCGTTAGACAATCTAAACAACTTGTAGCACACCCTCTTGAAATTTATACCGCTCTGAGAGAGTTGAATCCATCTCCATACATGAGCTATTTACAAACGCCCTATTTTCAAGTAGTGAGTGGATCTCCCGAATTACTTGTAAAGAAAAAGAGACGTGCTGTTAGTACAAGACCGATAGCCGGTACACGTTCGCGCGGTAAGAATGAAATAGAAGATGAACAGCTTGCGGATGAATTAATTCAAAATGAGAAAGAACGAGCGGAACATGTAATGCTAGTGGATCTTGAGAGAAACGACCTTGGTCGTGTCTGTGAATATGGCACAGTAGAAGTTAATGAATTTATGGTTATAGAAAAATATTCACACGTGATGCATATTGTATCAAATGTAAGAGGAAGCCTAGCAGCTTCTGCAGATGAATATGATGTAATTCGTGCTACATTCCCTGGTGGAACGATTACTGGAGCTCCTAAGGTACGGACAATGGAGATTATTGAAGAATTAGAGCCAGTACGTAGGGGTGTCTATACGGGATCAATAGGTTGGATTGGCTTTAATGGAGATTTAGAATTAAATATTGTCATTCGTACATTATTTGCAAAAGATGGTGTTGGGCATATTCAAGCGGGAGCAGGAATTGTCATTGATTCTCAACCGAAGCATGAGTATAAGGAAAGTTTAAAGAAAGCAGCGGCTGTTTGGAGAGCGAAAGAGTTAGCGGATGAAAAAGCATTACGTAAAGGTGAAGAGCAACGATGATACTAATGATTGATAATTATGATTCATTTACATTTAATTTAGTACAATATCTAGGTGAAATGGGACAAGAGCTGATTGTGAAGAGAAATGATGAGATTACAATAGCGGAGATTGAGGAATTATCACCTAGCTATATTATGATTTCTCCTGGACCATGCAGTCCGAATGAAGCGGGTGTTAGCTTGCAGGTCATTGAACACTTTGCAGGTAGTATTCCAATCTTCGGTGTTTGTCTTGGTCAGCAATCTATTGGACAAGCATTTGGTGCAGAGGTTGTAAGAGCAGAACGATTAATGCATGGTAAAACGTCGCCAGTTTATCATGATAGGAAAACCATCTTTAAAGATATAAAAAACCCATTTCAGGCAACGCGCTACCATTCATTGATTGTAAAGAGAGAAACACTACCTTCTTGCTTTGAAATATCTGCTTGGACTGAAGAGGGAGAAATTATGGCTATTAGACATAAGGAGTTGCCGATAGAAGGAGTGCAATTCCATCCAGAGTCAATAATGACAGAGTACGGGAAAGAACAATTAGAGCAATTTTTGCGTTATTATAGTAAAACAAACAATTAATGGGTGATAAGATGATTATCTATCAAAATGGTCAGTATTTGGACGAAGAGAAAGTGATGATTTCTCCGTTTGATCATGGTTTTCTGTATGGAATAGGTCTTTTTGAAACATTGCGGTTGTATGATGGACATGCTTTCTTGCTAGATGATCATATAGAGCGATTGCAACAAGGTTTACGAGAGATGTTCATTGAAGTGACAATTCAAAAAGAAGAGATGAAACAGATTCTCCTACAATTGCTCATGAAAAATGATTTAAAGCATGCTCGTGTTCGGATCAATGTATCTGCAGGTGTAGGAGTGGTGGGTCTACCTAATCAACCTTATCGCGAGCCTAATATAATGGTGTTTATTAGTCCATTACAAGAGCCTTTAGACACATTGCAGGAAAAGTCGGCTGTGCTTTTGCAGGTGGCCCGAAACACACCTGAAACATCCGTTCGCTTGAAGTCGCATCATTATGGTAATAATATTGCGGCGAAAATGGAATTGAAAAATTACCCTGAAGCAGAAGGTATTTTTTTAACGAAAGAAGGCTATGTTTCGGAGGCAATCACATCCAATGTTTTTTTGGTGAAGCGGGATGTTTTGTATACGCCACATATATGTACAGGTATTTTACCGGGTATTACGCGAAGATTGATTATACGTATGGCTGAAAAAATAGGCTTGCAGGTACAGGAAGGTTACTATCGGGTAGAAGAACTTGAGCAAGCTGATGAGGTCTTCATTACGAATTCTATTCAGGAAATAGTAGCAGTGAACGAGTTGGTAGGCAAAGCTCGTTATCAGGGAGCAACTGGTTCGGTTACGAATCAACTTTTTTCTATGTATAAGGAATATAGAAATCAATTAGAGACAAGTCAAACATTACGATGAAATGCTAGGTGACTCAATATGAATACAAACAATACGATTATTTCTTGTGGACCATATAAGCTAGATTATAGTAAGAAGACATTGATTATGGGTATCTTGAACGTCACACCTGATTCATTTTCTGATGGTGGACGATTTAATGAAATAGAAGCAGCGGTAGCTCAAGCAAAAAAATTAGTGCAAGACGGAGCAGACATCATCGATATTGGTGGGGAATCTACACGCCCTGGTCACGCCCCAGTCTCTGTAGAAGAAGAATTACAACGAGTTATTCCTATTATCAAAGCTTTAGCAAGTGAAGTAAGTGTACCTATTTCCATTGATACGTACAAAGCAGAAGTGGCAAAACAAGCTATCATGGCAGGCGCTCATATTATTAATGATATATGGGGTGGTAAAGCCGATGATCGCATGGCGAGTGTGGCTGCAGAACTCAATGTACCATTCGTTATCATGCACAATCGTCATGACCAAGACTATGAAAACTTTGTTCGCGATGCTTTTTATGATATGTATGAAAGTATTTCATTGGCAAAGCAAGCGGGTGTGAAAGATGAAAATATCATTGTTGACCCTGGTATTGGCTTTGCGAAAGATTTACAACAAAATGTAGAAATGATGCGTAATTTGGATACACTTGTGGCATTAGGATATCCAGTGTTACTTGGTACATCACGAAAATCGATGATTGGTGCGATTTTAGACTTACCAGCTAATGAGCGTTTAGAAGGCACAGGTGCCACTGTTTGTTATGGCATTCAAAAAGGTTGCCAAATTATGCGGGTCCATGATGTGAAAGAAGTAGCTCGCATGGCGAAAATGATGGATGCGTTAGTTGGAAAGGGGCAAGACAATGGATAAAATTTATGTCAATGAAATGGAGTTC
This sequence comes from Bacillus massiliigorillae, assembly GCF_000380245.2. Taxonomy (GTDB): domain Bacteria; phylum Bacillota; class Bacilli; order Bacillales; family DSM-1321; genus Bacillus_AD; species Bacillus_AD massiliigorillae. The sequence continues at coordinate 4,164 of NZ_HG428750.1, read as the reverse complement.
TATGGTTACCATGGCGTGTTTCCAGAAGAAACAAAGTTAGGTCAACGCTTTAAGGTAGATCTAATGGTTGAAACTGATTTATCAAAAGCGGGAAAAAGTGATGAACTAACTTATTCTGTTCATTATGGTGAACTTTTCAATGCGTGTAAGATGATTGTAGAAGGAAAACCATATAAACTACTAGAAGCTGTAGCTGAAAAAATTGCATCAACGATATTAAATCAATTTCCATTAGTGCAAACTTGTACTGTGAAGGTAATTAAGCCAGATCCGCCAATCCCAGGTCATTATAAATCAGTGGCTATTGAAATAAAGAGGAGCCGTGAATTGTAATGACATCTACTGCTTATTTATCACTTGGTTCTAATCTGGATGATAGGCTACTATATTTGCGTGAAGCCGTTCAGTTATTACATGGTGATCAGCATATTGAAGTGAGTGACATTTCATCACTTTATGAAACCGACCCTGTCGGTTATACAAATCAAGGAAATTTCTTAAATATCGTTGTCGAATTAAAAACTACGTACACAGCGGAGCAATTGCTTTCTGTCTGTCAAAGTATCGAAAATACTCTTGGTAGAAAAAGGGTAATTCGTTGGGGTCCACGAACGGTGGACCTTGACATTTTATTGTTTAATCACGAAAATATTGAAACAGATGACCTTTCTGTTCCACATCCTAGGATGCACGAGCGTGCTTTTGTCATCATTCCTTTAGTGGAAATAGAGCCAAACATCCAGCTTCCCACATCGGGTCAATCTTTTAATGAAATTTTAGAACGTATACCGGATAAAGAAGGAGTACGATTATGGAAGCGGAAAAATGGGGAAGACGTATTCGAGCATTTAGAAAGTTAAAAGGATACACACAGGAAGGGTTTGCTAAAGAGTTATTGGTATCTGTATCATATCTTGGTGAAATAGAACGTGGAAATAGAATGCCGACGGAACAGTTTATTAAAGAAATCGCAGATGTTTTAGGGATTTCAATTAATGAATTGCAGCCGGTTGATTAATCGATAAATTGGAACGAAGCTTAGGGAATGGGAATGTATTTCATGCAGCTTTAAGAAAGGAGGACATCTATTGTTTAAAATAGGCGATATCGAAATGAAGAATCGTATTGTTCTTGCCCCGATGGCTGGGGTATGTAATGTTGCATTCCGCTTAACGGTTAAAGAATTTGGTGCAGGGCTAGTTTGCGCTGAAATGGTAAGTGATAAGGGGATTGTATATAAAAACGCGAGAACGATGGATATGCTTTTTATTGATGAAAGAGAAAAGCCGCTGAGCTTACAAATTTTTGGTGGAGAAAAATCAACATTAGTAGAAGCAGCGCAATTTGTTGATAAGAATACAAATGCAGATATTATTGATATCAATATGGGATGTCCGGTGCCGAAGATTACAAAGGTAGATGCTGGGGCAAAATGGTTACTAGATCCTAATAAAATATATGAAATGGTAGCGGCGGTTGTTGATACTGTTGATAAGCCTGTAACTGTAAAAATGCGTATGGGCTGGGATGAAGAACATGTATATGCAATTGAAAATGCTCAAGCGGTAGAACGAGCGGGAGGAAAAGCAGTCGCGTTACATGGAAGAACTCGTTACCAAATGTATGAAGGTAAATCCAACTGGGATATTATTCGCCAAGTGAAAGAAGCAACCAATATCCCGATTATTGGAAATGGTGATGTTGAAACACCACAAGATGCGAAAAGGATGTTAGATGAGACTGGTTGTGATGGTGTAATGATTGGTCGAGCGGCACTTGGGAACCCTTGGATGATTTATCGTACAGTTAAATATTTAGAAACAGGGGAACTAGTTGACGAGCCGACAGCACGTGAGAAGATTGACGTGTGCTTACTTCATTTAGATCGCTTAATTGATTTAAAGAACGAAAATGTAGCTGTACGTGAAATGAGAAAACATGCAGCTTGGTATTTAAAAGGCATTAAAGGTAATGCTAAAGCACGTAATGATATTAATGAGTGTACGACAAGAGCACAAATGGCTAACGTATTAACTGGGTTAGTAGAGGAAGTGGAAAGAAAGGCAGCTACTATACACGTTGTATAATGGTTTGAATTTCTAATAGTAATTTCCTATGATATTCACTAAACTGCCGGTTTTTCTGGCAGTTTTTTTGGATGTAAAACAACCTTTCATGGAAAAAAGGTGTTTTCCTATGCTTCTTTGTGTACAATGGAAATTAGACATTACAGTTCGTTTATCGAACTAAATATATATATGACAAGGAAATTGGAGTGAACAATCATGAGTCATGAAGAATTAAATGACCAATTGCAAGTAAGACGTGACAAAATGCAAGCGTTACGTGATGCAGGTAAAGATCCATTCGGTAAAAGATTTGACCGTACTCACCTATCACAAGAAATTCTTGATACATATGGTGAACTATCTAAAGAAGAATTAGAAGAGAAGAATATTGAAGTTATAATCGCTGGACGTATTATGACAAAACGAGGTAAAGGTAAAGCTGGTTTTGCTCATATTCAGGATTTGACTGGCCAAATTCAAATTTATGTTCGTAAAGATGCAGTGGGCGAAGAAAACTATGAAGATTTCAAACATGCGGATTTAGGAGATATCGTAGGTGTTGCTGGTACGATCTTCAAAACTCAAGTGGGCGAATTATCTATTAAAGTAAAAGAATTTACTTTCTTAACAAAGGCGCTACGTCCGCTACCTGATAAATTCCACGGTTTAAAAGATGTAGAAGAACGTTACCGTAAGCGTTATGTAGATTTAATTACTAATGAGGAAAGTAGACAAACTTTCATTCTTAGAAGTAAAATTATTCAAGCAATGCGTCGCTACCTAGATGCGCAAGGTTTCTTGGAAGTTGAAACACCAATGATGCATACAATTGCTGGTGGAGCTTCTGCACGTCCATTCGTAACACACCACAATGCGCTAGACATGGAATTATTCATGCGTATTGCAATTGAGCTACACTTAAAGCGTTTAATTGTAGGTGGATTAGAAAAGGTATATGAAATTGGTCGTGTATTCCGTAATGAGGGTGTATCTACAAGACATAACCCAGAATTTACAATGATTGAGTTATATGAAGCGTATGCTGATTATAACGATATTATGGAGCTGACTGAAAATCTAATTGCTCACATTGCCCAAGAGGTTCATGGTAGCATGGTTATCCAGTATGGCGAAGAGCAAATTGATTTAACACCTAAGTGGACAAGACTTCATATGGTTGATGCTGTTAAGCAATATTGTGGAGTAGACTTCTGGAAAGAAATGACGAAAGAAGAAGCTCAACAATTAGCGAAAGAGCATAATATTGAAGTGAATGAGCACATGGAGTTTGGACATATTGTAAATGAATTCTTTGAACAAGTTGTAGAAGAGAAGCTTATTCAACCGACATTCATCTACGGTCATCCAGTAGAGATTTCTCCATTAGCGAAGAAGAACGATGAAGATCCTCGTTTTACGGATCGTTTTGAGTTATTTATCGTCGGTCGTGAGCATGCAAATGCCTTCACAGAGCTAAATGACCCAATTGACCAACGCGGGCGTTTTGAAGCGCAATTAAAAGAAAAAGAACAAGGTAACGATGAAGCGCACGAAATGGATGATGATTTCATCGAAGCATTAGAATATGGTCTTCCGCCAACAGGAGGACTAGGGATTGGTGTCGATCGTTTAGTTATGTTATTAACGAATTCACCATCAATTCGCGATGTATTGTTATTCCCTTACATGCGTCAACGATAATTAAATTGTATTTAAAGAAAAAGACAGCATATATGCTGTCTTTTTCTTTGTAGCTAAAACCTATAAATAAAAGAGAGTCTTCTATAAAAAACAAAATGGGGAATTGTTTTATCAGTAAAACGTTTTCGGAGTGATCTTATAAAAATAATCTAGGTTTTTAAAGAAAACTATTGCATTGGTTATTTTATAATGGTATATTTATATCCGTTGCTAACAAGCGGACTACAAAGTAAGTAAATGAAAACTTCAAAAAAGTAGTTGACTTGAAAGTGATGAAATGGTATATTAATAAAGTTGCTTCTGATGGCGACGAAAATAATGTTAAAAAAGTTATTGACAGTGAATAACTTAAATGATATTATATAAAAGTTGCTGTAACAGTAACGAAATGATC
>NZ_HG428751.1 GCF_000380245.2 Bacillus massiliigorillae | reverse complement strand
TGAACGATTGGTTGTTTGAAACAACTTTTATATCTTACCATATAGTTTGTTTCAAATCAACTGTTTTTTAAAATGTTTTTTCATCGCTCCGAAGCGACTTTAATAATATACCACTCAATTAAACATATCGTCAATACTTTTTTAAAACTTTTTTAGTATATAAATTAAGATCATTCACATCGCTCTTATACAACCCAATATTGTAGGGCTGCTAAAGTAAATACTCCTGGAATCCCTAATAACCCAGCTACTCCAGCTGTTGCCACATTAATTGGTACGTGCAAACCGATACTGCTGCCAAAAGCATTCAAAAAAAACAATAACATGGCCCCAATCACAATTTTCACTGCGATATTCCCAATAATACGTAATGGCTTATAAGAAGCTCCTAAAAATAACAAAAGTAAAATCAGGCCCACAATAACAGAAATAATAATAACCGGATCCATAAAAAAACTCCCCTCGTTAATAGCTCACTAGTACAAGCTATGCTATAGGATAGCTTTTCAGAACCTATAACAGGAGGGGAATTCCCTAAAGTTTTTTAGATACATTTCTTATTTTTGCTTCTTTAAATAATGAAAAGTATTTAATCTCAGCCATTTTTGCTTCCATAATTACATCATCATTCGGATCTAAACATATTTCTAATAGCTCTTTTTGATGAATCCAGTTCTGCTTAAGATCTTCTAATTGTTGTAGTAACTTCTCATCATATTCTTTACGAAGCCTACCTTTTCGCCGAAACAACATAGAACATGACCCTCTCAAATATTATAACTCTCTCCGTCCTTCAAGAGCCTTAGATAAAGTTACTTCATCCGCATACTCTAAGTCTCCTCCAACAGGTAAACCGTGCGCAATTCTTGTAACTTTAATTCCTGAAGGTTTAAGCAATCTAGATATATACATAGCCGTTGCTTCACCTTCAATATTAGGATTCGTAGCTAATATAACCTCCTGGATTGTCGCATCCTGTAATCGTTTAATTAAATCAGAAATGTTAATATCCTCAGGTCCAATTCCGTCCATAGGTGATATACTACCGTGGAGCACATGATAAAGTCCGTTATACTCACGCATCTTCTCCATAGCAATAACATCTTTCGGATCTTGTACAACACAAACTACATCACGGTCTCGACGCTTATCTTCACAAATATAACACGGATCTTGGTCAGTTATATGTCCACAAACCGAACAGTATGATAAATTACGCTTCGCATTGACCAACGCCTTAGCAAAATCTAAAACCGTATCTTCTTTCATACCAAGTACAAAAAAAGCGAGCCGGGCGGCAGTCTTAGGACCAATACCCGGCAATTTCATAAAACTATCTATCAATTTGGAAATAGGTTCAGGATAGTGCATATAGTTGCCTCCTAGAACATCCCTGGAAGATTTAATCCTTTAGTGAACTGACCCATAGTAGAAGCTGTTAGTTCTTCTGCTTTCTTCAAAGCATCATTTGTTGCAGCTAATACTAGATCTTCTAACATTTCGATATCATCTGGGTCAACAACTTCAGGTTTGATTTTCACTTCTATAACTTCTTTGTGACCGGAAACAGTAACGGCTACCATACCGCCACCTGCCGTACCTTCAATTCTTTTTTCTCCTAGCTCTTCTTGAGCTTTCGCCATTTGCTTTTGCATTTTTTGCATTTGCTTCATCATACCTTGCATATTACCCATACCACGCATAATATAAAAACCTCCAATTTAATCTTTAATCTCTAATAATTCATCGCCAACTAGCTTTCTTGCTTCAGCAATAATAGGATCTTCTTCTTTTGGTTGATTGTTATCTTCTTCAGGAGAATCTTGCATTGCTAGAAAATCTTCTCGAACTTGCTGCCATTGAGATTCTGGAATACCTTCCAACGTCAATGGTTTTCCTACCAATTGCATTAATACAGAAGCGATTTTCTCGAGATATTGATTGCTTTGCATAACTTTCTCGCAATGAATATCGTATTTGAATTTTACCACAAATGCTGTATTAGATGCAGCAACAGGTTCAGAGCCACTCAATAACGCAGCTACAGATTTCATATTCTGATTACCGAGCGTTGATAACAAGTCACTCCAATGATTTTTTACCACTTGTAAATCTTGCTTCGTTGCATTCTTTAACACATTATTAATCTTTCCAACCGGTGCTTTATATGTCTTCTTTTTCACCGCTTTGGAAGGCGAAGGAGCTGATGGTGTATCTACTTTCATAGCTACTCCTTCTGTCTTCAATAATCGTAATTCAGATTCCAACTGACTAATCTTCATGGTAAGTTGTTCTAAATCCTGACTAGCATGTGCTACTTCTGTCTTATTATGACATAACTTAACTAACATCACTTCAAGTTGAATACGTGGATGGTTCGTCCACTTCATTTCTTGTTGTGCTTTATTTAAACCATCTATCATTTGATAAATAGATTGTTCGTGCATTTGTCCCGCTAGTTCTTTAAACTGGTCATCCACAACCACTCGTTCAAATGAGTCGGCTAATTGGGGTGATACTTGATAAAGAAGCATGTCTCTAAAATATAATATTAAATCCTCAATCAAACGAATTGGGTCTTTTCCTAATGCTAAAAGTTCTTTTAACAAACGAAGCGCCTCAGAAACATTTTTATGATGAATGGCATGCACTAAATCATTTATAAAAATTTGTGAAACAGATCCAGTCACTGTTAATGCATCTTCTACAGTTACCTTCTCATTCGTACTAAAGGATATAGCTTGGTCTAACAAGCTAAGTGCATCCCTCATTCCACCTTCAGCTGCCCTAGCAATGATATATAGTGCCTGTTCATCACATGCATTTCCCGTATTACCAATAATTGTTTGCATACGCTCTACAATATCCTCAGGTCCAATTCGTTTAAAATCAAACCTTTGGCAGCGAGAAATAATCGTAAGTGGTATTTTATGAGGCTCAGTAGTAGCAAGTATAAAAATAACATGCTTTGGCGGTTCTTCTAATGTTTTTAGTAACGCATTAAAGGCTCCGGTCGAAAGCATATGTACTTCATCTATTATATACACTTTATATCGTACTGAGTTTGGTGCATATTTGACTTTATCTCGTATATCTCTAATTTCATCTACTCCATTGTTGGAAGCAGCATCGATTTCAATTACATCTGAAATAGAGCCATCAGTAATTCCTAAACAAGATGGACATTCATTACACGGCTCTCTCGTAGGTGACTTTTCACAATTGACTGCTTTAGCAAGTATCTTCGCAACACTCGTTTTCCCAGTTCCTCGAGGTCCTGAAAATAAATAAGCGTGGGAAATCTTTTCTTGCTCGAGAGCATTTTGCATCGTCTTCGTAACATGTTTTTGTCCGATCACGTCAGAGAATTGCTGTGGTCTCCAAACTCTATACAGCGCTTGATATCCCACGGTAGGCCCTCCTTTTACATAATCATTATCATTATACATGAATTAATTTCGTCATTTCAAAAAGACAATGAAAAAACATTAACTTTATACAAAAAGAGGATGAATGCTCTTATCGAACACCTCATCCTCTTGTGTTTATATAATAAATTACTGCCGTACACCTTCCGTCGATTAGCTGCCATAAGCGTTACTTTTGTAGTTAGCTCGGCTCAGGCAACCCTGCGGCACATGGAAGCTTCCACTTAATGCTGCTTCCTTCCGGACCTGACATGGTTCATGGATTTCCATTGCGCAGGACCCAAGCGTCAACACCACTTGCAAAAGGCAGACCCTACAGCATACTAACCTCTAGAAGGGATTCAGTCTCGCTAGAGCGGATTGCGAGTACAGGGCACCGCTACCTCCCCACCTAGTACGGCAAAAATGATACCAATATTAAAGTGCGTCATAACTGACACATGTTCAAGTATATCTATATTTGATTAAAAAAGCAACATCTTACTAAGAGTTAATTGTTGCATCTTTATCCAACTGTTTATTTTTCTGTTTCATTTCTTTCTTACGCTTCCGTAACTCTTTAAAAAAAGCTGTTAAAATATTACCGCACTCCTGTTCTAACACGCCAGCACACACTTCACTTTGATGATTAAAGCGCTCATCTGTTAATAAATTCATGAATGTTCCCGCACACCCTGCCTTTGGATCTGATGCTCCATATACGACTCTTTTCACACGCGAAAGGATAATAGCTCCAGAGCACATTGGACATGGCTCTAGGGTGACATATAGAACTGTATCTTCTAATCTCCACGTACCAAGCTTTTTACACGCTTCTTCAATAACCATTAATTCAGCATGGGCAGTGGCACTTTGTTCAGTTTCTCTTAAGTTATGAGCTCTAGCAATAATCTCTCCATCCAGCACAAGAACAGCACCGATTGGAACTTCACCTAATTGACCCGCTTTCTCTGCTTCCTCTAAAGCCGCCTTCATAAACTTTATATCTTCTGTACTCATCAAGAAAGCTCTCCTTACATTTTAATGACTAAATCGTCTAAATCATAACACACTAATAGCATTAGAAAATCTCAAAAGGGGGAATACTCATGCACAAACTTAAACAGTCCACAAGAGCGCTACTCATTATTGATATGATTAATGACTTTCAATTCGAGCACGGCGACCAACTCTTGCAACACACTTATGAAATATTACAACCACTTCTTCAACTAAAACAGAAAGCCAAAGCAGCGAACATTCCCACTATATACATCAATGATCATTATAATCTATGGCAAGCTAATTTCAAAAAAATCACCGACCAATGTCGTAATCGAGACAATAAAGAAATTATTGATCAAATCGAGCCTACAGATGAGGATTTCTTCCTCATTAAACCAAAGCACTCAGCATTTTTCGGTACCTCTTTAAATACATTACTTGCTCATCTAAAAGTAAAGGAACTCATTTTGACCGGAATCGCGGGTAATATATGTGTACTTTTTACTGCAAACGACGCTTATATGCGTGAGTTCACATTATATTGCCCACAAAATTGTATTGCATCTGCCGATATCCAAGATAATAAATACGCCATAACGATGATGAAAAATGTCTTAAAAGCAGACATCCGTAACAGTGAGATGATTCAGTTAGATAATCGCTACTAAAATTTGCAACTTTTTTTCTTGTATAATTTAGCTTCCGGAATAAAAAGTGTATGTTAAAATAACAGGAGCCATAAAACCCTCAATGAACCAGGAGGCCGAGTAAATCATGAATCACACACCTTTTATTACAGTAGAAGGGCCGATTGGAGTCGGAAAAACCACGTTATCGAGAGCCATCTCTGAACATTTTCAATATAAAATTCTACGAGAAATTGTAGATGAAAACCCATTTCTAGGGAAATTTTATGAAAATATTGATGAGTGGAGCTTTCAAACGGAAATGTTCTTTCTCTGCAATCGATATAAGCAACTTGAAGATATTGAAACCAAGTTCTTATCTAATCAAATGCCAGTCGTTGCAGATTATCATATATTTAAGAATTTAATCTTTGCACAGCGAAGCCTAAAGAACGCTCAATATGATAAATACCTCAATATTTTTAATATCCTTACAGAAGATATGCCAGCTCCCAATATGGTCATTTATTTAAATGCCAGCCTTGATACGCTATTAGCAAGAATTCAAAAAAGAGGAAGAGAAATTGAAAAGAATATTAGCCCTCTTTATTTAGAACAACTGACAATAGACTATCAAAACTTCATGGAACAATTCATTGAAAAGCATCCAGAGGTTACTGTACTACAATTTAACGGAGACGAAATGGATTTCGTTAAGAATAAACATGATCTTCAAACGATTATCAATCAAATCGAGGATCAGCTTCATAAAGGAGTAAAACAACTATGAATCTAAGAGAGAAATACAATATACCGAAGAATGCAGTTATTACAATCGCCGGAACAGTAGGAGTTGGAAAATCAACGATTACTAATTCACTAGCAGAGGCTTTAAATTTCCGCACTTCTTTCGAAAAAGTAGATTTAAATCCTTATTTAGATAAATTTTACGGAGATTTCTCACGTTGGAGTTTCCATTTACAAATCTACTTCTTAGCAGAACGATTTAAGGAGCAAAAACGTATCTTTGAATATGGAGGCGGCTTTATTCAGGATCGTTCCATTTACGAGGATACAGGTATCTTCGCAAAAATGCACTTCGAAAAAGGTACGATGACAAAGGTCGACTATGAAAACTATACGAGCTTATTTGAAGCAATGGTTATGACGCCATATTTTCCACATCCAGACCTACTCATATACTTAGAAGGTTCACTAGATGACATTCTAGGTAGAATCAAAGAGCGTGGGCGTCCAATGGAACAGCAAACGCCTATCGAGTATTGGGAAGAGATGCATACTAGATACGAGAACTGGATTAATCAATTTAACTCATGCCCTGTTTTACGATTAAACATTAATGATTATGATTTAGTGAATGACGAACAGTCTATTGAGCCAATCGTTGAACGCGTTGGTCATTTCTTAAAACATACGCAATCATTACGTAAGACGTATTAATAAAAAAGCAGAAGCGTCTGGTCTAGCCTCTCATGAACTAGAACCCTTCGACTGAGGATAAAGGATACTCGAAGAGACACTAGGGCTGGAGCTAGACATAATTAAAAGGTCACCGGTTAAGAAACCAGTGACCTTTTTTATTATGATTATTCCATTAAGACAACAAAAAAATCGTTACATCAGTAACGATTCACAATCCCATTTATGCGCTGGGTTTAATTATAAAATAATGGAGGAGGTAGAGGGATTCGAACCCCCGCGAGCCGTTAAGCCCCTGTCGGTTTTCAAGACCGATCCCTTCAGCCGGACTTGGGTATACCTCCATATCCAATTAAGAACAATTAATAATATAGCATATACTATTATGAACGTCAATAAAATATGAGAATGTTTTTCTTTCTAGTATTACTATGTGTTCTTTCTTCTCTTCTTATACTGAAAAAGAGATTATCTTGTATAAAAACAAAATAACCTCTAAGAATATTATTTACTAATAACTTCTTTTCCACCCATATATGGACGTAAAACTTCTGGAATAACAACACTTCCATCTTCGCGTTGATAATTCTCTAAAATAGCAGCAACTGTACGTCCAATTGCTAAACCTGAACCATTCAATGTGTGTACATGCTCTGGTTTACCTTTGGCGTCACGACGGAAACGAATGTTTGCACGTCTTGCTTGGAAACCTTCGAAGTTACTGCAAGAAGAAATTTCACGATATACACCATAGCTTGGTAACCAAACTTCAATGTCATATTTTTTCGCAGCAGTAAATCCTAGGTCGGCTGTACACATACTTAATACTTGATATGGTAAACCAAGCAATTGAAGAACTTTCTCTGCATTGTTTGTTAGCTTCTCTAATGCTTCATAAGAATCTTCTGGCTTTACGAATTGAACAAGTTCAACCTTATTGAATTGGTGCTGACGAATCAATCCTCTCGTATCGCGTCCAGCAGATCCAGCTTCTGAACGGAAACAAGCACTATACGCTGCATAACGAACCGGTAGATCTTCTGCACTTAAGATTTCATCGCGGTGCATATTTGTTACAGGAACTTCAGCAGTTGGAATTAAGAAATAATCATCGCTCTCAATACGGAACGCATCTTCTTCAAACTTTGGTAATTGGCCCGTACCTGTCATACTTGCACGATTAACCATGTATGGTGGCATGATTTCTGTATAACCATGCTCTTCTACATGAAGGTCTAACATAAAGCTAATTAAAGCACGTTCTAAGCGAGCTCCTAGCCCTCTATAGAACACGAAGCGGCTTCCAGTTACTTTTGCTGCTCTTTCGAAATCAAGGATTCCTAGACCGTCTGCAACGTCCCAGTGTGGCTTAGGCTCGAAATCAAATTGAGGAATCTCTCCCCATGTTCTAGCTACTACATTATCATCTTCACTGTCACCAACAGGTACACTTGGATGAGGAATGTTAGGGATAGATAACATTAATTGCTCTAATGCTTCTTCTACTCCACGTAGTTCATCATCTAATACTTTAATCTTATCGCCTACTTCACGCATTTCTTTAATAACATGATCTGCATCTTGTTTCTCGCGTTTCATAATAGAAATTTGTTGAGAAACCTCATTACGACGACTTTTTAACTCTTCTGTTTGAACAATCAGTTCACGACGCTTGCTATCTAATTCCTCAAATTGATCTAAACTAGATAAATCTTCACCTCGACATTGAAGATTCTTCTTCACTTCTTCAAAGTTAGCGCGGACATATTTCAAATCCAACATTCTAATTTCCTCCTTCTTGTTAGCTCATAACGTAGTTTTTTATACACATACCCTAAAATAGACAACAAAAAAACCCCCATCCCAAGAAGGGACGAGAGTTACCCGCGTTGCCACCCTAGTTAAAAACAGCACCATACTGCTTTTCACTTAAAAGAATAACGGCTTCTTAGCCGAAAGTATTTAATAGCCTATCAATGTAGGCGTTCCACACTCCACTCAAGGACGGATTCACACAGCTGCATCATCGGTTTGCACCAACCACCGACTCTCTACGGATTACAACATATGTTACTATTTCCTCTCAATGCTTTAAAGGATATTAATTTTGTTTTCAATTTACTATATTTTTTTCCTAGTTGCAACCCTTTTATACTCTCCAACCAGAAAAACCATCACCGGTCCTTTTTACTTCTTGTTTACTTCAAAGTAAAAAGGAGCCTTGCCGCTGGCGTAAGGCTAGACACCGACAAAAAACTCCCTATCTAAGATAGAGAGTTTTTTAATCAAAACCAGCCTTTAACCATAGATGAAACGCTATCCCATACATTGCCGAAGAATCCGCCTACTGCTCGCATAGATAAAACAAACCAGTTTGCTTTTTCTACATCTTCCGCAGCTACAAGATCAGCACTTGCTAGCTTTTCACCATCTTTTGTTAAGAAGCCATAGTTATTTGTTTCAGATTGTACAGTTACATAACCGATTTTTTCACCTTTTTTGATTGGAGCTACAAGCTCTCCATCTTCATTTAGTTTCTTCTTATCGATTACGACTACAGGCTTGTAATCTTTCGCCGTACCTTTTTCAATTACTAAATCAATTGATTTATTTGTTTTTAGTTTTACTTGATCTTCTTTACCTTTATCAACAGCAATTGTTCCTTGCTTCTTAGGTTGATAATCTTTCTTTACTACTTTTTCAGTATCAAATGTGCTGAATGCATAATCAAGAATTTTAGTTGTATCAGTAAAACGCTCATTTTTTGAAGTAGACTTCATAACTACTGAAATAAATCGTTGGTCGCCACGTTTTGCAGTCGCTGTAAATCCATAGCCTGCAAAATCTGTCGAACCTGTCTTCAGTCCATCTACACCATCATATTCAAAGATTAAACCTGGTAACATCCAGTTAAAGTTCGGATATTCTTTACCATCTCTGAATTTTAATTTAGACATACTTGATGTTTCTAATACTTCAGGGAAGTCATGTAACAAACGGAAAGCTAGAGTTGCCATATCACGAGCTGTCATGACATTCTCTTCATTCGGTCCACCAGCAGGAATTTGACCTAATAAGTTACTATTATTCAAACCGCTAGAGTTAACGAATTTATAATCTTTCAATCCTAGTTCTTTAGCTTTTTTATTCATCAAAGTGATAAAGTTTTTCTCACTACCACCAACGACTTCTGCTAAAGCAACTGTTGCTGCATTACCTGAGAAGATTGCCATTGCTTGGTATAATTCTTTAACTGTGTACGACTCACCTTGCGTTAAACCAATATTTGATAACCCTGGTGCTTTCGATAGGTTATGAACATACTCATTAATGTTTACTTTTTGATCCCAAGTAATTTTGCCTTCTTTAATAGATTCAAGAACAATATACTCTGTCATCATTTTTGACATACTAGCAACGCCTAGAACTTTATCTGCATTTTTCTCATACAGAATTTTACCTGTTTTTGCATCTAATAGAATAGCAGCTTCTGCTTTTAATCCTAGAGGATCATTTCCAGATGCTTGAGCAGGTGAAATATTCACTGCAAATTGAGAACATACAAGCGTTACAAGTAATGTGAAAATCAGAGTAATCTGGCTGATTTTTTTCAACTTTCCATACCTCCACTGCATATAATGATCCATCTTATTTCTCTTATTTTCCACTCACACTTTGTCTAGTTTAGCATAAAAAAAACAAAAAAAATAGACAGAGAAAAACCGCTCTGTCTATTTTAGTACTTTATCATTACATTGAATAGTTTGGTGCTTCTTTCGTAATTTGAACATCATGTGGATGACTTTCTCTTAAACCAGCACCTGTCATACGAACAAATTGAGAGTTCTCTCTTAACTCTTCTAAGTTTGCTGTACCACAGTATCCCATACCAGCGCGAATACCACCAACTAATTGATACAATGTATCTGCTAAAGGTCCTTTATAAGGTAAACGTCCTTCAATTCCTTCAGGAACAAACTTTTTATTATCTTCTTGGAAATAGCGATCTTTTGATCCTTTTTCCATAGCTCCAACTGAACCCATACCACGGTATACCTTAAATCTTCTACCTTGGTAAATTTCTGTTTCGCCAGGGCTTTCTGTTACACCAGCTAAAAGACTTCCTAACATAACAGCGTGACCACCAGACGCTAACGCTTTAACAACGTCACCAGAATATTTAATACCACCATCGGCAATAATTGTTTTACCGTGTTTTCTTGCTTCAGTAGCACAATCATAAACGGCTGTAATTTGTGGAACACCTACACCTGCAACGACACGAGTTGTACAGATTGATCCAGGTCCAATACCTACCTTAACGATATCAGCTCCAGCTTCGATTAAAGCTTTTGTAGCTCCAGCAGTCGCTACGTTACCAGCGATAATGTTTAAAGTTGGATATGCTTCACGAATCTCTCTAACGATGTTCAGTACACCTGCTGAGTGACCATGTGCTGTATCAACTACGATTGCGTCTACATTCGACTTAACAAGTGCTTTAACACGTTTCATTGTATCTTTTGCAATACCTACAGCAGCACCTGCAAGAAGGCGTCCTTGGCTATCTTTTGCTGAATTCGGGAATTCAATTACCTTTTCAATATCCTTAATCGTGATAAGACCTTTCAGAATACCTTGTTCATCTACAAGTGGTAATTTTTCAATTTTATGCTTTTGAAGAATTTTTTCAGCTTGCTCAAGCGTTGTGCCGACTGGAGCTGTTACTAAATCCTCCGCAGTCATTACTTCATGAATGCGCATAGAGTAATCGCTAATAAAACGTAAATCACGATTTGTTAAAATACCTACCAACTGCTGTTCTGTCTCATTATTAACGATTGGAACACCTGAAATGCGGTATTTTCCCATTAAATGTTCTGCATCAAATACTTGATGATCTGGAGTTAAGAAGAAAGGATCTGTAATAACACCACTCTCAGAGCGTTTAACTTTATCAACCTGCTCTGCTTGTTGTTCAATCGACATATTCTTATGAATAATACCTAGACCACCTTGACGAGCCATAGCAATAGCCATATCAGCCTCTGTTACTGTATCCATTCCAGCACTAATGATAGGAATGTTCAACTTAAGTGTTTCAGTCATATTAACAGAAACATTTACGTCCTTGGGTAAAACTTCTGACTTAGCAGGGACTAACAATACATCATCAAATGTTAATCCTTCTTTTACGAATTTATTCTCCCACATACTTTTACCCTCCCGATTGAAAATATTATTAGTAGGTTATCAATTGGACAAAATACTGTCAAGAAAGAATGAAAAAGTTTGATTTTTCAAACTTCTTAAGGAGGAAATAATAAATGAATTATTTAGATGAAATTTGGAGTACTATTTCCCTTTTTTATTCTGCGTCATCGACACAAAAATATTTAAAATCTTGTTATGAGAAGCTTCTTCATAAAGATAGCGAGTCGCTTAGCTTCCAAAACTGCCCTACATTTATATACTACTTAGAATACGCCCAAACATACTATAAACAAGCAGAGATTGCCCCCCTTACAATTAAACCAGTTCTGCTGTTCTATGGATATATACAATTGCTAAAGGCCTGCTTACTTACGGTAGATCCAAATTACCCTAGCTCCACTTCTTTATTAGCTCATGGAGTCACTACCCGAAAGCGAAAAAAACAACAATACCAATTTTTAAAAGATGAGATTAAGATTCAGAAAAGTGGTTTATATAGCCATTTGAGTGAAAAATTATTTTTAACGAAGCAAATTGAAGGAGAAAGAATCATCATGAATGATCTCCTCGTTCAGATACCTGAGCTCTATAATGAATTACTATTCTTTAATAAGGAAAGAAGCTACCCATTAACAGCGATAACAGCTACTACATATCAAACAACAAATAAAATATTAGACACTTTACATATGAGTGATGAAAGACTAGAAACCCTTCTCAAAAAATCTTTTAAACTGACGCTGGATGTTAAAGAAGAAAAGCAAAAGCTCTATTTTCATATTAACCGACCTTTTTCCTATAACTATAATCATCCTTTTCGCTTTAATTTGTTTACACAAAACTTTCATTTCTCACTCTCTCAAAATTCGCATTGTCCTTATTTAGGTGAGATTCTTATTCATTACTTATTACTTTATAATTTGAGTATGATTGCTCGCTATGAAACAGAATGGTGGCTAGATCTCATGAAAACAAATCCTAATGAGGACTTTCCAATTATACAAAAGTTTCTTAACGTAACATTGTATAAGGGCCCTTTTTTAATAAGTAAATGGTTACTAGAGGAAAATGAATTTATATTTATGTAATAACTTTTACGTTTACTTTCCTATTTAAATAAACAAAACAGAAAATGTATTAGCCACCTTAAAGATATTTCAATATATTTTCCAAGGTGGCTTTTCGTATCTGTTTATTACATATTTCTTTTATGATTATTTAATATCTCATTTTATAGAGTTTTCCTTCTATAGTTGTAAAAAC
>NZ_HG428752.1:1505-4541 GCF_000380245.2 Bacillus massiliigorillae | reverse complement strand
TGGTTAAGTCCTCGACCTATTAGTATTCGTCAACTCCATGTGTCGCCACACTTCCATCTCGAACCTATCAACCTGATCATCTTTCAGGGGTCTTACTAGCTTGACGCTATGGGAAATCTCATCTTGAGGGGGGCTTCATGCTTAGATGCTTTCAGCACTTATCCCGTCCGCACATAGCTACCCAGCGATGCCTTTGGCAAGACAACTGGTACACCAGAGGTGCGTCCATCCCGGTCCTCTCGTACTAAGGACAGCTCCTCTCAAATTTCCTACGCCCACGACGGATAGGGACCGAACTGTCTCACGACGTTCTGAACCCAGCTCGCGTACCGCTTTAATGGGCGAACAGCCCAACCCTTGGGACCGACTACAGCCCCAGGATGCGATGAGCCGACATCGAGGTGCCAAACCTCCCCGTCGATGTGGACTCTTGGGGGAGATAAGCCTGTTATCCCCGGGGTAGCTTTTATCCGTTGAGCGATGGCCCTTCCATGCGGAACCACCGGATCACTAAGCCCGACTTTCGTCCCTGCTCGACTTGTAGGTCTCGCAGTCAAGCTCCCTTGTGCCTTTACACTCTACGAATGATTTCCAACCATTCTGAGGGAACCTTTGGGCGCCTCCGTTACATTTTAGGAGGCGACCGCCCCAGTCAAACTGCCCACCTGACACTGTCTCCCACCCCGATAAGGGGTGCGGGTTAGAATTTCAATACAACCAGGGTAGTATCCCACCGACGCCTCCACCGAAGCTAGCGCTCCGGCTTCAAAGGCTCCTACCTATCCTGTACAAGCTGTACCAAAATTCAATATCAGGCTGCAGTAAAGCTCCACGGGGTCTTTCCGTCCTGTCGCGGGTAACCTGCATCTTCACAGGTACTATAATTTCACCGAGTCTCTCGTTGAGACAGTGCCCAGATCGTTACGCCTTTCGTGCGGGTCGGAACTTACCCGACAAGGAATTTCGCTACCTTAGGACCGTTATAGTTACGGCCGCCGTTTACTGGGGCTTCGATTCAAAGCTTCGCTTGCGCTAACCTCTCCTCTTAACCTTCCAGCACCGGGCAGGCGTCAGCCCCTATACTTCGCCTTGCGGCTTCGCAGAGACCTGTGTTTTTGCTAAACAGTCGCCTGGGCCTATTCACTGCGGCTCTCTCGGGCTTTAACACCCTACCAGAGCACCCCTTCTCCCGAAGTTACGGGGTCATTTTGCCGAGTTCCTTAACGAGAGTTCTCTCGCACACCTTAGGATTCTCTCCTCGCCTACCTGTGTCGGTTTGCGGTACAGGCACCTTTAATCTCGCTAGAAGCTTTTCTTGGCAGTGTAGAATCAAGAACTTCGGTACTAAATTTCCCTCGCCATCACAGCTCCGCCTTCACGCCAACGGGATTTGCCTCGTTGACAGCCTAACTGCTTGGACGCGCATATCCAACAGCGCGCTTACTCTATCTTACTGCGTCCCTCCATTGCTCAAACGATTAAGAGGTGGTACAGGAATATCAACCTGTTGTCCATCGCCTACGCCTTTCGGCCTCGGCTTAGGTCCTGACTAACCCTGGGCGGACGAGCCTTCCCCAGGAAACCTTAGGCATTCGGTGGAAGGGATTCTCACCCTTCTTTCGCTACTCATACCGGCATTCTCACTTCTAAGCGCTCCACCAGTCCTTCCGGTCTGACTTCACTGCACTTAGAACGCTCTCCTACCACGCATACCAACGGTATGCATCCACAGCTTCGGTGATACGTTTAGCCCCGGTACATTTTCGGCGCAGAGTCACTCGACCAGTGAGCTATTACGCACTCTTTAAATGGTGGCTGCTTCTAAGCCAACATCCTGGTTGTCTAAGCAACTCCACATCCTTTTCCACTTAACGTATACTTTGGGACCTTAGCTGGTGGTCTGGGCTGTTTCCCTCTTGACTACGGATCTTATCACTCGCAGTCTGACTCCCATGGATAAGTCATTGGCATTCGGAGTTTGACTGAATTCGGTAACCCGATGAGGGCCCCTAGTCCAATCAGTGCTCTACCTCCAAGACTCTTACACATGAGGCTAGCCCTAAAGCTATTTCGGAGAGAACCAGCTATCTCCAAGTTCGATTGGAATTTCTCCGCTACCCACACCTCATCCCCGCACTTTTCAACGTGCGTGGGTTCGGGCCTCCATTCAGTGTTACCTGAACTTCACCCTGGACATGGGTAGATCACCTGGTTTCGGGTCTACGACCACGTACTAAATCGCCCTATTCAGACTCGCTTTCGCTGCGGCTCCGTCTTATCAACTTAACCTTGCACGTAATCGTAACTCGCCGGTTCATTCTACAAAAGGCACGCCATCACTCATTAATGAGCTCTGACTACTTGTAGGCACACGGTTTCAGGATCTATTTCACTCCCCTTCCGGGGTGCTTTTCACCTTTCCCTCACGGTACTGGTTCACTATCGGTCACTAGGTAGTATTTAGCCTTGGGAGATGGTCCTCCCGGATTCCGACGGAATTTCACGTGTTCCGCCGTACTCAGGATACACTCAAGAGGGAACGAAGTTTCGACTACAGGGTTGTTACCTTCTATGACAGGCCTTTCCATGCCTCTTCATCTACCCCGTTCCTTTGTAACTCCATATAGAGTGTCCTACAACCCCGAAAGGCAAGCCTTTCGGTTTGGGCTATGTTCCGTTTCGCTCGCCGCTACTCAGGAAATCGCGTTTGCTTTCTCTTCCTCCGGGTACTTAGATGTTTCAGTTCCCCGGGTCTGCCTTCAACTACCCTATGTATTCAGGTAGAGATACTGTTCTATTAAAAACAGTGGGTTTCCCCATTCGGAAATCTCTGGATCAAAGCTTACTTACAGCTCCCCAAAGCATATCGGTGTTAGTCCCGTCCTTCATCGGCTCCTAGTGCCAAGGCATCCACCGTGCGCCCTTTCTAACTTAACCTATATTGGTTATCACCATATCGAAGATATGATGGAATTGTTATACTTGGTGTTTGGATGCAAACTTAACATTTGCTTTACTTACTGCTATCTAGTTTTC